>CAVRUJ010000001.1:0-2954438 GCA_963724385.1 uncultured Alphaproteobacteria bacterium
GCCAAGCAATCGGCTAAGGTTTCTGCCGCTGTCGTTTGAATGAGCCACAGGAACTGAGCATCATCAGCCTGTCCTCTCCGGAAACAGTCCCGGCATCCAGCGCGAGGCGAGGGCGGCGGGGAAGGCGAGGCGCAGGGGGGCGCGCGTGCTTTCGGAGGTGAGCACGCCGTGGTCGATCAGGGCGGAGACGACGCGGCGGGCCTGGCGTTCGCCGGTGCCGACGATCGCGGCGGCGTCGCCGCGCGGCAGTTCGCCGCGATAGAGCAGGGCTTCGAGCACGGCGCCGGATTTCGGGGGCAGTTTGTCCAGGCGGATTTCTTCTTCGGCCCAGAGCAGGATGCGGGCGCGCAGCCGGTCGGGCTGCATCAGCCCTTCCATGAAGGTGACCTGATCGATGCAGGTGGTGAGGAAGAAGCTCGTGAATGCCGCCAGGGTTTCTTCGCTCAGATGTCCTCTGCCGTCGAGATCGTTGCGGCGCGTCAGGTCGCAGGCGGCGAGGTGGGATTTGTAGGAATCGACATTGCGGGCGAGGCCGCGCGCGATCGACCAGACGCCGCCGGTGTCGAGGGCGTCGAGCAGCGTCGCATGCGACATCAGCCGGGCGACGCGGCCGTTGCCGTCGAGGAACGGGTGAATCCAAGCAGGCGGTGATGCGCGGCGGCGGTCGCGATGATGGTGTCGGTCTTGCCGAGCTTGCCGTAGACCTCTTCGAAGCGTTTCAGGAATCGCGGCACTGCGGCGGCGCTGACGGGGACGTGCGTCCCGACCGCGACATCGCGGTCGCGCAGTGCGCCGGGGATGACCTTGATCTTTTCTTTGGTCGCCGGGTCTTCGACCCAGAGCAGATCGTCGGGCAGTGGCTCGCAGAAGCGGCGATGGATTTCGCGGATCGCGTCGGCGGTGACGGCGCGGCCTTTCAGGCCTCCGGAGTCGATCCAGCGCTGGACGTCGATATGCGCTTTGGCTTCGAGCTGCAGGTCGCGCTTTTTGGCGTCCTTGCTGTAGTCGCCCTTGAGGGCGCGCTCGATATCGATCGGGTGGGTGTCGTGGCCTTCGATCAGGTTGCTGTAGTAGCAGTTCATCGCCCGCACGAGATCGGCGAGCGAGGTCAGCAGGCTTTCGGGCAGGGAGCGCCGGAAGCCGGCGCTCTTCTGCGCCAGCTCCAGCGCGAGATCGTTCAAGGCCGCGCGGTGGCGCGAGCTTTCGCCGATCAGCAGCGGCTCCATCAGGCCGATGGATTCGCCCCGGTCCTGGACCGCTTTTATGTCCGCTTTTTGTCCGGTTCTTTTATGCCCATAATCCATTATATATCAAGTGACTAGGTAAGTTCAAGTCTGCTATTGGCCGGTTTTATGGCCGGTTTAAGTCGCAACGGTACGGCCTGTGATGGTTTAGGGCAATGGCCTTTTGCGGCGATGAACGCCGCAAACAATTGGTATGTTAAACCAAAATCGTGCTATATTGGTTTAGGAGTAGGCCTGGTATGTGGCGATCGTCGCCGCAGATTTGGCGATCAGTAAACCATGCCCGCGAATCGGATACCCGCGCCGAAGTCATGAAGCTAGTGCCCTACGGGGTTTCTGGCCACCCGGATGTGGCGAATGGAGCAGGGGCTGGCGCGTCACAGCATCGATAATCTGCTCAAGAGCGGCCAACTTAAGGCCATCGCCCGTGGGGTGTTCACCCGTTCTGATCCTCCCTGAAATGGGAGGGGGCAGTCTCCTCGCTCCAGCGCATGGGTAGTGATCTCACCGTGGGCGGGCTGTCGGCGCTGGAGCTCCAGGGCTTCGCCCATTACCTGCCGCTCTCGGGCGAGGCGACCATCCACCTCGATGGCCGCATGAAGCTGCCGGAGTGGGCCAGCCATTTGAGAGTGGGCGCACGTTTCGTGGCGCATAACGCAGGGCGGCTGTTTGCGCCTTCGAGCGCCGAATCCGGAGACGATTTTACGGTCGACGGCCGTGGGGCGATCAGTCATGGACGCTTCGGGTCTCCACGCCCGAAAGGGCCGTGCTGGAATTGCTTCAGGATGTCCCGTCCGGCGTGTCCTTCGAGCACGCCGAGCAACTCATAGGGACTCGCGACCTTATCGCCTCGCCGGCTGGAGAGCTTGCTTAGCGCAACGCGCAGCGTCAAAGCCAAACGCCTCTTCTTCTGGCTGGCGGAGCGGCAAAACGATGCCGGATGAAGAAGATGGATGCGGGCGCGTTTGATCTGGGGAGCGGCAAGCGCGTGCTCGTCAAGGGCGGCAAGCTCGACAAGAAATACCGGATGACCGTGCCGGAGGAAATGTATGGATAGATCGAATCCGTACTTCTGGCAGGTTGAGTTGCTCGTGCGCGTGTTGCCGCATGTCGCAAATCAGGGTTGCTTTGCCCTGAAAGGCGGCACCGCCATCAATCCTTCGCCCGCGATCTGCCGCTATTATACAGCGACCTCGCCTTTTTGGCCGAGCCCGATCAGGCGCTGCCCGCCATAAGACGGTCGTTTGAAAAGATCGCGCAGGATATCAAGTCCTTGGGCGGGGTGAGGCACAGTCACAAAGCCAGGAGAAACCGAATCCCTGCGGCTCACAGTTCAGCGCGACGGAAGTCAGGTCGTCATCGAACTCTCGCCTGTTCTGCGCGGCACGGTCTGGCCTGCAGAGACACGCAGGGAACCGGCCGTGGAAAGCGGTCGGCGAAGCCAAAAACCCGGTGGTTCATTCAATGACCTGTCCGCAGGAAAGTCCGCGCTGCGCTCTATCGCCAGCATCCACGCCATCTCTTCGACGTGCGCCTGCTCCGGGCCAACGAAGGGATCAGCCGCGATCTGTTGCGCACCTTTCTGATTCATCTCATCAGCCATGGGCTGACGATGGCGGAGCTGCTGGCGCCGAAGCGCCGGGATATGGCCGGTATCGAGGCGGAGTTCAGGACGATGGCGCACGATCCCTGTCCCTCGAAGAGCTTCTTCAGACGCGCGAAGAGTTGATTGCCGGGATCAATCGCGCACTCACCGAAGATGACCGGAAATTTCTTCTTTCCGTCAAAGGCAAGGCCCCTGACTGGGCGCTTATCGACCTTCCGAAAGCCGCCGAGCTGCCTGCCGTGCGCTGGAAGCTCCGAAATCTAGGGCGCATGAACGCGGCATAGACACCGCGAGGCGTTCGCGCGGCTTGAGCAGGTTCTTAGGGTTTAGCCGCGCTCTTTCGTTTTCGACGCCCAAAATAAAAACGCCGATGAATAAGACTTTGCGGTGCCTGCCGCATTTTCAAGGGAATAGTAGAAACAGAGCTAGGGGGGACGAGCGGCTAGTTCGGTGGTTGCTGCTTCTCGCTCAGAATTTTCCCACCAGATCGCGCAAGCCGGTCGTCCTGAAATCCCGCCGCGCAGCCAATCAGCAGCATCTGTTCTTCCGGAAGGGGACCTCCATTCGCTCGTAGTTTCGGCATCATAAGTTCCATCTCGCCGTTTTCGCGAACGATCCATGCGGCGTCCTTGGGGCCGATGGTGATCTGTTGATTGTTCCGGACATGCGCCGCTCCTTGCCATTCTCCCGCAGGCGCGATCCTAAGACTGTCGGCGGCAAACGATATGTTTGCAGGCGCATCCGGCTGTGCCGGAGCGGGCTCTAGGCTTTACCCCCGAGCCCGCCTAGGGAAGCGCGAGCAGCGGGCCGTCCTTGCGCAAGCCCGATCCGGTATGCAGCTTCGAGGCGGTCCCGCCGGGCGGGATTTCGCAGAGGATGGCCACGAACTGGCTGATCGTGAATTCTTCCTCGGGCCGCCACAGCGCGGTGAAGACTGGCGCATTGTCCTTTAGCCCGAGCCGGTAGCTCCGCACATGCCATTTTGTGAACTCGGCATCGCCGGCGAGCGCCACGAGCTTATCCGCGTCCGCGCCATTCAGCGCGATCCCGCTCACATGCAGGTAGAATCCGTCCCCGAATTGTGACTCGTAGACATCTTCGTCCAGCACCGCCCAGACGGTGAGGATGCCGCCAGCGTCCTTGATGCGCTGGCGCACGATCTCTACCATCGCGGACGTGATTTCGGTTTCGCCGGGATGCTCTGGCGGACCGGTCCGCAGGACGTTACGCTTGTCCTCAAACGACATGGGCGACCTCGCTCGGGCGGCAAGATTTCAGATGATGTATCATCGCGCGCAGCGCCAAGAACTGGGACGAAATTCTTGGCACAAATTTGGCACAGTGGGCAGCGACATTTAGCGATTTACAGCGACATCCAGCGATGCTAACTTCTTTAAATCGTTGAATTATCCAATTAAATCAGTGTGCTAGATTATCCTCCGAAGGCAGAGGTCGTGAGTTCGAATCTCGCCGGGTGCGCCATGTCTTTCAGCAGCTCAGCCTGTCCTCCGATGATTGACGCCAACCCATCGCTGGTGCCGAACTTCGACCGCGCGTCGAAAGTCGCGAGCGCTATGCACGGTTCATCCGGTTGCGGACAAGGTCGTCGACGACAGTAGGCTCGGCCAGGGTGGAAGTGTCCCCGAGGTCCTTGTAGTTGTTCTCGGCAATTTTGCGGAGAATTCGGCGCATGATCTTGCCGGATCGGGTCTTCGGCAAACCGGGAGCCCACTGGATGAGATCGGGGGCGGCAATCGCGCCAATCTGCTTGCGAACCCACTGACCCAGCGCCTTTCGCAAGTCCTCGGTCGGGTCCACACCCGACTTGAGGGTCACGTAGGCATAGATGCCAGAGCCCTTGATGTCATGCGGATACGCGACGACGGCAGCCTCGGCCACCTGGGAGTGGGCAACCAAGGCACTTTCGACCTCGGCGGTGCCGATACGGTGGCCAGACACGTTGATCACGTCATCGACCCGGCCAGTGATCCAGTAGTAACCGTCATTGTCCCGTCGGCAGCCGTCGCCGGTGAAGTACTTGCCCTTGTATGCGGCAAAATACGTGTCGATGAAACGCTGGTGGTCGCCGTAGATCGTGCGCATTTGTCCAGGCCATGAATCGGCGATGCAAAGGTTGCCCTGCGCCTCGCCTTCCAGGACCTGGCCGTCGGAATCGACGAGAACGGGACGAATCCCGAAGAACGGCTTCGTCGCCGACCCCGGCTTGGTGGCGATCGCACCGGGCAAAGGCGTGATGAGGATGCCGCCGGTTTCGGTCTGCCACCATGTGTCCACGATGGGGCATCTTTCGTCACCGACGACCCGGTGATACCACAGCCACGCTTCGGGATTGATCGGCTCGCCAACCGAGCCCAGGAGGCGGAGCGACGCACGGCTGGCCTTGCGGACGAACTGCTCGCCTTCGCGCATCAGGGCGCGGATCGCCGTGGGGGCGGTGTAAAAGATGTTGACCCGGTGCTTGTCCACGACCTGCCAGAACCTGGACGCATCCGGGTAGTTGGGAACCCCTTCGAACATGAGGCTCGTCGCGCCATTCGCGAGCGGTCCATAGACCACATAGCTGTGGCCGGTGACCCAGCCTATATCAGCCGTGCACCAGAAGATGTCGCCGTCGTGGTAATCGAACACGTATTGATGCGTCAGGGAGGTGTAGACGAGATAGCCGCCTGTCGTGTGGACGACGGCCTTCGGCTTTCCTGTCGATCCGGACGTGTAGAGAATGAATAGGGGATCCTCGGCACCCATCTCCTCGGGCGGGCAATCCCTCGACGCCTGGGCCACCAGCTCGTGGTACCAAAGGTCCCTTCCCGCCGTCCAGCCTACGGCGCCGCCCGTGCGACGGACGACGATCACCGTCTTTACCCCCGGGCATTGCTTGAGCGCTTCGTCGGCATTGGTCTTGAGCGGTATTTTGCGCCCGCCACGCAATCCCTCGTCGGCCGTGATGAGGACGTTGGATTCGCAATCGCGGATGCGCACGGCCAGGCTCTCAGGCGAGAACCCGCCGAAGACGACCGAATGGATGGCGCCGATCCTGGCGCAAGCCAGCATCGCAAAGGCCGTCTCGGGGATCATGGGCATATAGATCGTCACGCGGTCGCCCTTCTTGACCCCCTGGGATTTCAATGCATTGGCCAACCGGCACACGCCCTCGTGCAGTTCGGCGTAGCTGACGTGCTTGTGCTCCGCAGGGCTGTCGCCCTCCCAAAGGATGGCCGTGCTGTCGGCCTTCTCTGCGAGATGGCGATCGATGCAGTTGTAGCTGGCGTTCAGCTTGCCGTCGGCATACCAGCGGATTCGCACGTCGCCTAGGAAGCTGGTCTCCTTGACCCGCGTGAAGGGCCGGGTCCAATGCAGGCGCTCGGCCTGCTCCGCCCAAAAGCGATCAGGCTCGGCGATCGAGCGATCGTAGAGCCGAACGTACCCCGCTTCGTTGATCCAGGCGGACTCCGCGTAGGACTGCGGAACGGGGAAAAGCGTCGTATTCGACATGGCGTTTGCTCCCAGGCGCATATTGGCAAGAGACCTTGCGATCAGTTGTCATTATCCGCGCGGCTTGGCCGGGCACAAGGGCGGGAGAGGTGGTCAATGGCTATTGTGAAGGAAGAGCTCAGTCGACGGGCCGGGTGCCATCGAGCACATTGGACGGACCTGACGGGACTGGCATAGTTTCGGCAGACGTCGGCCGGGGTGGCGATGCCATTCGCCAATCTGGAATGGGGGCCATGCCGGCCGCCAAAGCGGGAATCTAGGATGACGTGAATGATGAAATCGGAAGTTCCCCGCAAGATCCTGGCCGAGGCGCTGGGCACGGCGCTGCTGCTGGCGGGCGTTGTCGGGTCCGGGATCATGGGGGCCGCGCTCGCCGACGGCAACAACGCAATTGCGCTCCTCGGCAATACCCTTGCCACGGGCGCCCTCCTCGTGGTGCTCATCCTGATCTTCGGGCCGGTGTCGGGCGCGCATTTCAATCCGGCGGTCACCTTGGTCTTTCTCTTGCGGCGCGAGATCAGCGTGGGCCTCGCGATCGGCTATCTCGTCGCCCAGGTCCTGGGTGGCCTTGCCGGCGTGCTGGCCGCGCATGGGATGTTCGACCTGCCGCTCTACGAGGCTGGTATCAAGATCAGGACCGGCCCGTCGCAATGGTTCGCCGAAGGCGTGGCGACCTTCGGACTCATTCTGACCATCCTCGGCTGCCTTAAGGCGCGCGACAGTGCGATACCCTATGCCGTGGGTCTGTACATCGCGGCGGCCTATTGGTTCACGGCCTCGACGTCCTTCGCGAACCCCGCCGTCACGCTGGCACGTTCCTTCACGGCCACGTTCGCCGGCATTCGCCTGATCGACGCGCCAGGCTTCGTCGTCGCGCAAATCATAGGGGCACTGCTCGGGCTGGCGATCGCCCATGGCCTCGGCTGGCGCAGCGCCCCTGCCGGCGATCATGCTCTTGCGCCCCAATCCGTTTCCGGCATCGCCGAGTGACTAGTCCCTCGGCTCGGCCGTACTGACACCCGCCCGGTAGTTGCCCCTTATATTAGGGGCTGGCCTATAGACTCGCCCGGATAACCGATCAGAAGCTCGCGCATCGGCACATGTTCCGGGAGCATGCGAAGCACGGCCACGGCAGCTCCGGGCCGACCACGAGGCCTGTTAGACGCCGAAAAGCATTCCAAAGCCTTGGAAATATCGTTGACAACTGCCGGCGGGCTGCTACTTTGGTCATAATTCCATCATATTGGAAATGTAGAATGAGTGTCAAAAGCGGATCGAAGATGGGCACCAAGGAGGCGATCGGCGCTCTAGGAGCGCTTGCCCAGGAAACGAGGCTGACGATCTTCCGCCTCCTGGTCGAACGCGGTCCTCGGGGGCTTTCGGCCGGGGCGATCGCGGAAGAGCTGGAGCTGCCGGCCTCGTCCCTGTCCTTTCACCTGGCCCAGCTTCATCACGCTGGACTGATCGCCCAGCAGCGCCAGAGCCGATCCTTGATCTATTCGGTGGACTTCGCCGCCATGAACGCCTTGATGGGTTACCTGACCGAGAACTGTTGCGGCGGCAACAATGCCCTTTGCGCGACGCCGTCGCAAACGGCGCCCGGAGCCAAGCGGAGTATCAGACTGAGGAGAACAGCATGAAGCGCTTCCATGTCCATGTGTCGGTGCAGGACCTGCAAGAATCGATCCGGTTCTATTCGACGCTCTTTGCCGCCGAGCCCAGCGTGGTCAAGCCGGATTATGCGAAGTGGATGCTCGAGGATCCGCGGGTGAATTTCGCGATTTCCCAACGTGGCACTGCCGCCGGCATCGACCATCTCGGGTTTCAGGTCGAGCACCGAGAGGAGCTGGCGCCTATAGCGGAGCGGCTCGACGCCGCCGGCCGCGAGGTGTTCGACCGCGGCGAGGCTCATTGCTGCTATGCCCACTCAGACAAGGCCTGGGTCGCTGACCCCCAGGGCATCAAGTGGGAAACCTTTTTCACATTCGGCGCCGAGACCGCCTATGGAGAGGATTCGTCCGCGGCGAACCGCGGTGAGCCAGCCGGGGTATGCTGCGGCATCGGCGACGCCGTTTCCGAGCCGAGCCCGGCGGGCGACGCCAGGCCCGCCGGTCCAGCCTGCTGTGCCGCCTGAGGAGAGCGATGATGGCGAACAAGGTCAACAACGTCCTGTTCCTGTGCACCGGGAATTCGGCGCGCAGCATCATGGCGGAGACGCTTCTCAATCACTGGGGCAAGGGGCGCTTCCAAGCCTTCAGTGCAGGCAGCCATCCCACAGGCAGGGTGCATCCCTTCACCATCGACCTGCTGAAGAAGCTCAAGCTGCCAATCGGTGAGTTGCGCAGCAAGAGCTGGGACGAGTTTGCAGAACCCGGCGCGCCGGTGATGGACTTCGTCTTCACGGTGTGCGACCAAGCCGCGGGCGAAGTCTGTCCGGTCTGGCCCGGACAGCCGATCACGGCGCATTGGGGCTTTCCCGACCCAGCCGCGTTCGTCGGCCCCGACGTTGAGAAGCGTGCTCTTTTCGCCGACGTGTTCCGCCAGATCGAAAACCGCATCAAGATCTTCTCCGCGTTGCCGCTTGAGAAATTGAGTTGGCTGGCGATCCAACGCGAGGTGGAAAAGCTGGGCCAGCGGAGACTCGAGAAGGCCTGAGCTTCAGCCTCGAGGCTGGTCGCGTCCAGGGTCGCGCCGGATGACGATGAACAATCTTCTCTTATGCGTGAGGCGGAGCAAGCCAAGCAACTCTGGCGACTGGGCGCATGGCCGACTGTAACCCGCTCGGCGCGCGCCTGCTATGATGGCGCGATTCGGCGGTAGACGGCGGAAAGTTGAAGTCGACGGCCATGCTCGATCATTTGAAGGCCAACAACCGCGCTTGGGCGGCGGGCAAGCTCTCCCGCGATCCCGGCTTCTTCCGGCGCCTCGAGCGCCAGCAGGCGCCGGAGTATCTGTGGATCGGCTGCTCGGACAGCCGGGTTCCCGCTAACGAGATCGTCGGCCTCGACCCGGGCGAGCTGTTCGTCCACCGCAACGTCGCCAATCTCGCCCCGCCGCAGGACGCCAACTACCTGTCGGTGCTGCAGTTCGCCGTGGATGTGCTCAAGGTCAGGCATATCCTGGTCGTCGGGCATTATGGCTGCGGCGGCGTTGCCGCAGCCGTCGATGGAGTCCGGCGGGGCCTCGTGGATCACTGGCTCCATCCCATCCGCGAACTCGATCGCGAGCATCGCCACGAACTCGACGCCTTGAGCGATTTCCGCGCGCGGCTCGATCGCCTGTGCGAGCTCAACGTCGTCCAGCAAGTGCGCAATGTCGCTTCCGATGTGTTCGTCCGGGAAGCCTGGGCCCGCGCGCAGGAGCTCCAGGTCCATGGTTGGGTCTATTCGATAGCCGACGGGCTGGTGAAAGACCTCGGGATCGCGGTCAGCCGCCCTGAGGAGATCGAGCTTCTGCGTTAGTTCGGCGAAACGCGAAGTGCGCGGATCACCACAGTGAATGTCGGAGTCATAGAACCGTTGGCGGGGTGAATCGCGGCAAGCCCAGGGTAACTCAAATCTTTGAATCGTTCATTGGGGCCTGGGTCCTTGGCCAACAGTTTTCCGCCGGAGAGGTCGATAACCTATTGAAATCAAGTTCAAAAGAATAAAGAGCAGGATGCGGCCGTCGGGGCTGACTCGCACCCCACGAGGTCACCGAATGGCCGTTCGGTAAAGGTGGTTGCCGGCGCAGAATTTGAACCTGCCCGAGCAGGTCGGATGGCGCCGATCTCTAAATGGTGTCTTGATTGTCAATCAGGCCACACTCTGGGATCCGTACTTCGGGCAAGACATCAGCTTCAGGAGCGTGCCCGCCGAGTGAATTGTCTAGCTTCTTGATAAGGTCCGCTGGCTTGCCCTGCAGCGCTGCGATGCATTATTGCGAAACGCCCGCAGAGTCCGCTGTCGGGTATCTATGGTCGATCTTTCTGGTCAAGACGCGGTTGCGGCGTCCGCTGAAGCACACGACCCATGTCGTACGGATCCTGTTTAGACGGGCACTTGGAGTTCTGAGCCGAATTGTGCGCCAGCTTGGAACTCGTTGGCGTGGCAAAAGCTTGTGAAGTCGCATCTTAGACAAAATTGGGCGCCAAGTTGCGGGGCGCGAGTTCGGGCGATCGTCCCGCCCAACGTGAGCGGGACCACTGTCCGTCAGATGTGCTCGCCAACGCCTCGCCTTCGGAGTATCGCGTCATAGTGCTCCGCGGCGCCGGCACGGGAAACTTCGACAAAGCCGTCTTCAGCCAGCATGCATAGAAGCTTCGCACGTGTATCCGGCCCCAGGTTTCTCTCGGATACCTCGATGAGGATTTCCTCGATCGCGCCATAGAAGCGGCACTTCCGCAACGTTGCGATAACTTCGGCCTCGGATCCTTCAACGTCGATCTTCGCGACGATCCCAGCCCCTGTTCCCGGCAGAAGGTCGTCCAGCATTGCGGCCGAGATCACCGGCGCGTCGACGGATCCCTTATCACGCGAAACGACGCGCGACAGGCCCGAGTGGTGTCGGTCGAAGGTGAGATGGACAATCGGATCCAAGGTTCCGGCAACGGCGCCCCTGATCGCGACCACGTTCCATGCTCTGTTGCGCCGGATATTGGCTTGCAAGTTGCCATAGACCTTCGGCAGGGGCTCGATCGCTATGACCCGCTCGCATCGGGGATTGGCCGCGGCGAGAATGCTGAACAGACCGAGATTGGCCCCGATGTCCAGGAACTGGAACCGACGGTCCCGGTTCGCAATAGCGTCCGAGAGGAAGCGCCCATAGCCTTGAACGCAAAGGACAAATGTTCTGTCGCCGGGGGTGTTCAGGAAGGAGGGCCCATAGCAGGAGCGAACGTAGGCGAGACGATCGGCCAATTCGGTGGGCGCCCTCCAGCCTGGGAGCATCGATCCCACCGATCGCGCGACCCGGGCGGTCCAGGCCCGCAGCCGATAGCGACGCCCGAGTGACGCCTTCATTCGCCCGAAAATCGTCCGGCGGCCGTGGCGATGCATCACTTCCGGGCGTGTCAGCCCGAGCCGGCCTGGCCTGGCCGGCGCTTCCTGCGCTCCAGTGCCGCGTGGACGGCAGCGAGATATCCCCGCCTGCCCTCCGCGCCGACGTTGTAGGAAAGGCTCCCGCGCCGGATGCGGCGCAAGGCCAACACCTTTTCAATCATGGTATGGCGGTGACCGAGATCCCGGCTGCGCGCTAACCAGTCGATGACCTCGCCCAGGCGACCGGGCAGATCGATGAAATCGCCGACCTCGCGGGCCGCCTCGGTCCGGAACAGCATGGTGGTGCGTGTCCACAGCGGCCGCACGGGCCCTTCGCCGTCCAATCTGGGCGGCTCGCCGTCGCGGAACAGCCGCGCCAGGCTAAGAACTCCAGCGACCCCCGGGTCGGATTCGAGAAGGGCGGCCTGGCTGGCGATCTTGTGGGGCAGCCAAAGATCATCGGCATCGAGCGTGGCGACGAACGGGGCCTTCACGCGGCGCACGCCGTCTGTCGTAGCCGCACCTGGACCGCCGTTCTCTCGCCTGACCACAACGATTTCCTTGCCCATGCCGCAAGCCAGCGCAGCGGTCTCGTCGCGGGAGCCGTCGTCGACGACGATGATTTCCGCCGGCGCAAGGCTCTGGGCGAGGATCGATCCGATCGCGTCGCCGATGGTCGCGGCGGCATTGTAGGCTGGGATGACCGCGGAATAGGTGAAGCTCACGGCCCGGCGCCCTTGCCGTCCTCATCGCGACGCAGAAAGAGCTGGGCGAAGATTGGAGGAATGGCGCGCCCCTGTTTCAGGCGATTGCGTGCCGCCCATTTGAGGGTGGCCAGCATGAATTCCCGCTGCATCTCGGCGACGTTCAACGTTACGTTGGCATCGTGGCGCCGGTAATAGGCCCCAATCCCGTCGTCGAGCACCAAGTTAAACTTCTGCTCGATCACCCGCAGCACGAAATCGCTGTCGTCCCCTTGTCTGAAGCTCTCGTCGAACCGGCCAACCTCGTCGATGACCGCCCGTCGATACATCGAGGACTGGAGATAGGGTCCGCGGACAAGCTTCGTCGGGCTTCCCGCCGCTGGCGCCAGGGCGATGTCATCGAACTGGGTGAACATCTCGATGACGCCGTAGAGTACGTCGATCGTTGGGTCCTGGACCAGCAGGGAACGCTGCCGCGCGATCCGTTTCGGATAGGAAACGTCGTCCGCGTCCAGAAACGTCACGAACGCGCATTCGTCCCGGATGGCGTCCAGGCCCGTGTTGCGTGCCGAGGCGATTCCCTTGCGCGGATTTTGGAGGAGGCGCAGCTGCGGATTCTCGCTGGCAAGGTCCCCGACGATCGCGCGCGTCCGATCGGTCGAGCCGTCGTCGATCACGATGATGTCGAGATTGACGGCATCCCGCTCGCGCAGCAGCGAGCGGATGGCGGCGGCAATGAACCGGTCGGCGTTCAGTGCCGGCATAATCACGCTAACCGGCACGCCAAGCTCCTCGCGAGGAAGGATGCGATCGCCGCGGCGATCTCTGCCGGATCCTGTGAGAGCCTCACCCGGTAGGCCGGGAGCCGCTTGGCGAGTTGGGCAAAGAAGCGATAGCCCTCCGCTGCGTCGCCGGGTAACTGGAAGACCGCCGACGGCGCCAGGGCCAGAGCCGCGCTTTGGGCCGCGACTTTCTCGAACGATGTATGTGTGGCGCGGGCGACCTCGGGGATCAGCAGCGCGTCGATCTCCATCCGATCGGCCAGTGGCCGGCCGGTGATCTCTGCGGCATCCAGTTCGATCTTGCCCCGCCAGTTGATCTGGGCAGGACCGAGAGCCTCGGGCGCGGCACCGGCCCGCAACAGCCAGTCGCTATCCTGCTTCAGGGTCTTGAACAGCGAGTGGGCCGTCACCGCGGTGCCATCGTCTTCCACAAGGACGTAATCGTCCCCGGCGCTGTCCAATCCGTTCAAGAGTCCGGCAAGCGTCGTCGCGGATTTCCCCGAACCGCTCGGGCCCACGATGAGCACCCCTCTGCCTTCGGACCCGAGGGTCGCGGAATGCGTGAGGCGCCGGCCAGCTGCGGCATAGGCCCAGTGCAGGAATAGTCGCAGCGGCGAGGCCAGCTCCCACGGCGGAATGCCCAATGCGCTCGGCAGACACTGAACTCCAACGTCGGCGTGAGGCTCATAGATCTGCCAAGATGGTGCATCGTGGTGGTAGAAGCCCCGCAAGCCGCCGGCGGCAAGGATCTGGTCAAACTCCCAGGACGAGAAACCCGCCCCCTCATCCCATTTGGCCGGCGGCGCCCATCCCTTCAGCTCCGCATCCAGGGCGTGGATCTCCGCCCGCGCTTTGGCCGGTTCCGAGTTTTGGCGCTCGAATAGCCGCGCCTTGCACAGCTGTGCGAAGCGCTCATTTGCAAACCACACGGTCATATCAAGCCGCGGCAACCGGAAGACATGTCGCAGCAGCCTTGTCTTGGGAAAGTCGCGCGCGGCTTCGAGCCGATCCCTGGCATAGTCCTGCAGGCAGGCCACCGAGACGGTCGGCCCGGACGGCCCAGCCAATGCCTCATCCCTCACGGCTGCCGGCGCAGCGTTGGCCAACCCGCTTGCTCGTCAACGTCATGGATGGGGTCGGAATAGATCAGCTCCGCCAGGTCGTCGTAGACTTTGATCTCCGGGCCGCCCGATGACCAGATCTCGGCGATGAGGGCGCTCGGCGCGCCGTCGTCGGCGATATCGACACGGACCAGATTCAACTCCACCAAGCGCTGCAGGAAGGCTGCGGCTTGATCCACTAGTTCGGGTCGCTTTGCCCGGATACTGTCCAGAATCACGGCCGGCCGGTGCCCGGCGAGAAGCAGGGTCCAAATCGGCGCCGCGATGCCGGCGAGGCTGAAGTAATGCCCATTGGCGAGGTTGAGCATGACGATCTCGCCGTCGAAGTCCTCCGAAACGACGTCGGGAGAGTTGATTGCGTAACGAGAGGAAATATTCACGGTTCGCCCACATGTCGGAATTCCGCAGAATGCGCAGCAAAGGCTACATTACCGGCTCAGCGGCCGCAACGGGAGCACGGGCGACAAGGTCCCATGGCCGTGTTGCGGACCATCGGATGCATGCGCATCTTCGACTAGAATGATCGCGATGACGGGCGCCGGACTTCAGGAATCGAGTCCTCCCAAGCTGCTTCGTGACCTAGGATTTGTTGCGCCCGGCCCGGACGAGGAGGCAAGGGCGCTGGGCAGCGAGGTGCCTGTAACGCCAAGCGAACCCCGCGCGACGCCGGAAGACCTCCGAGTCCCCGCGGCTGTTCTCAGCGGCGATCCCTTGATCTCCTATTCCGGTATGATTCCCGGCGCATGCCTGGGCGTTGCGAGCATCCTTGACAATCGTCTCCGGGCCAGGCCGGCCTGGTTTCTGCTCTCGCCGGCCTGGTCGATTGAGAGCGAGCAGCTCGCAGGAGAGATTCGTGCGCGGGCGATACGCCATCGCCGGTTGAACCCGACGCATCGGTTCATCTTCGTTTGCAACACCCCTGAAGAAGCGACCCTGATGCAAAGCCATCACGAGGCTGCGTTCTTCTACAACAAGACCGCCAACACGCCGGAGACGATATTCCGGCCCCTCCCTGATACGCCGGATGTCTTCGACGCCGTCTACAATGCGCAGCTTTCGCTCTGGAAACGCCACGAGTTGAGCGCCGAAGTCAGGCGCTGCGCCTTCCTTTGCTACGTGGACTGTTCGGCGCCGAACTGGGACGCCATGCGCGAATCGATCCTCAGGCGGCACGCCCGCATTCCGGGCCATGTCTTCATCAACGCCTTCGACAAGGCGAATCTGCCCATCCGCCTTGCGCCATCGGAGGTCAACCGAGAACTGAACCGCGCCCGGGTCGGTCTTTGCCTCTCGTCGGTAGAGGGGGCGATGTTCGCCAGCGCAGAGTATCTCTTGGCCGGTTTGCCGATCGTAACGACGCCAAGCAAGGGTGGACGACATGTTTATCACGATCCGGAATATTGTTGGACTGTCCCAGCCGATCCGCGATCGGTGGCCGAAGCCGTTCACGCGCTCGGCGCTAAGGAAATTCCACGCGCCTACATTCGCGAACGGACGCTCCGGCGGCTCGCGCGAGACCGCGAGCGTTTCCTCGGACTGATCGACGGCATCCTGGAAGAGGTCGGCTCGCAGCGTCGGCTCGAACGGCCATGGCCCTTTCGCAAGGCGGTGACCATGGAATGGCTAGCCGCGACGGACGCCGTGGACCGTGCGGCATTCCCCCTCGTCGACGGCTTTGGCAGGCCCGAAAAGGGCCTCGTTCCATGGCGCTTGCGCCGCAAGTTGCTGGCATTGCAGCGGCCTCGGGCGGGCGGGTGACACGCGGCAGCTTTGTCTGGTGGCGGAGTCTGTTGACCTGACCGCCGAATTTCATCCGCGGACGGGCAGAATCCGTCCGCCATTTGGGCCCCGTGGGCTCGCTGATGCAACGGGACGGGCAGCGAAGCCTCTTGCCTCGCGGCGCGGCTGGTCCAGAATTCGACCGGGAGTCGCAACGCAACCTTGCCCCGAGGCAGGTTCCGCCTCGGGTCCAAACATCAGAGGGAGATGGACACATGCGTAGATCGATGAGATTGGCGCCGGGCGCGCTTGCGCTCGCCGCCTGCCTGGCGCTCGCGGCCTGCAATTCGGAAGGCGGCATCGGCGAGATGAGCTCCGGTGAAACGGCCGGCACAGGCCTCGGCGCGGTCGGCGGCGGGCTGATCGGCTATGCCATCACAGGCGGACCGGTCGGCGTCATTCTCGGCGCGGCGGCCGGCGGGCTCGTCGGCAATCGCCTGGGCAATGCCCTGGAAGGGGACGAGCAGACGGCCGCGGGCCAGGCGGCCGCCCGCGCGGCGGAAGCCAACGAGGGCACCGTCATCACCTGGCGCAAGACGGATGCCCTGTGGCAGACGGAAGCCCAGGGAACGGCTTCGCCCAGGGGCGGCTTCGTCACCGACAGCAGCGGCCGCACTTGCCGCTACGTCTACGAGACCACGATCAAGAACAGCCAGCAGACCGACGATACGGTGAAGCTCTGCAAGGGTTCCTCGGGCTGGGTCGCAGGCTGAGGCGGGGTGGCCGGCGATAGCCGGCGCCGCCTTCGGGCGGAGATGCGTCATGGCGCAGGAACAGGTCGAGGTTGCCTGTTGCATCGCCGGAGGCGGGCCGGCCGGCATGATGCTGGGCCTGCTTCTGGCGCGCGCCGGCGTGGAGGTGCTGGTGCTGGAGAAGCACGGCGATTTCCTCAGGGATTTTCGCGGCGACACCATCCACCCTTCCACCTTGGAGGTGATGCATGAGCTGGGATTGCTCGAAGCCTTCCTGAAGCTGCCCCATGACGAGATCGCGACGCTGTCCGGCCAGGTCGGCACCGAGATGGTCCAGATCGCCGATTTCCGGCATCTGCCGACCCGCTGCAAGTTCGTCGCTCTGATGCCGCAATGGGACTTCCTCGATTTCCTGGCCGGGGCG
Organism: uncultured Alphaproteobacteria bacterium; assembly: GCA_963724385.1. Taxonomy (GTDB): domain Bacteria; phylum Pseudomonadota; class Alphaproteobacteria; order Dongiales; family Dongiaceae; genus DASXQK01. The sequence continues at coordinate 16,884 of CAVRUJ010000001.1, forward strand.
GCGAAAGCCTATCCGACCTTCCGGTTGCGCATGCAGGCGGAGGCGAGGGCCCTCATCGAAGAAGGTGGACGCGTCGTCGGCCTCAAGGCGAAGACACCCGAGGGGACGCTTGCGGTGCGCGCGGGCCTGGTGGTCGCCGCCGACGGACGCCATTCCACTCTGAGGGCGCAGGCCGGGTTGGAGGTGATGACCCTGGGCGCGCCCATGGACGTGCTGTGGCTTCGCCTGCCGCGCCGGGCTGGCGACCCCGGGCAGACGGCCGGGCGGTTCGACAGCGGGCGCATTATGGTGATGCTGAACCGGGGCAGCTATTGGCAATGCGCCTTCGTCATCCGCAAGGGCGGGATCGAAGCGATTCGCGCGGCGGGGCTGCCGGCGTTTCGCGAAACAATCGCGGATCTGGCGCCCTATCTCGGCGACCGGCTCAATGAACTGGCGAGCTGGGACGACGTGAAGCTGTTGACGGTGGCGGTGGATCGCCTGCGGCGCTGGCATCGTCCGGGCTTGCTGTGCATCGGCGATGCCGCCCATGCCATGTCGCCCGTCGGCGGGGTCGGCATCAACCTCGCCATCCAGGACGCGGTGGCGACGGCGAACCTGCTGGGCCCGTCCTTGACGACGGGCACGCCCACCGACGAAGAGCTGGCGGCGGTTCAGCGCCGGCGGAGCTTCCCGACCGCGATGACCCAGCGCCTGCAGGTGGCGGTGCAGAACCGGGTGATCAGCCGGGTCCTGGCGGGAGCATCGACCCAGCGCCTGCCCTTGGCGCTGCGGCTGATGCGGCGCTTTCCGGTGCTCACACGCTTGCCGGCGCGACTGCTCGGCCTCGGCTTCCGGCCGGAGCATGTGCTCGCATCTTCCCCTTGATCGGCCTCCTCCCTGACCTCAAGGTGTCCAGCAGCGCTCTCATGCCCCTGCAGAACCGCGTCACGCCTCTTGGCGAGATCCTTGCCATTCCCGAGCGCGGCCTGTTTATGGGCAACCGCGGGATCATCCACGACCCCGCGACGCGCAGCTTGCTCAAGCGACGCTGGACCACGAAAGCCTGGATCGTCTGCCTGTGCGACTACGACGGCCGGCGCCGGACGCCGATGGCCGGCCGGAGCTGGACCGAACTGTTCTTTCTCGACGAGGCGACCGCTCTGGCGGCCGGGCACCGGCCTTGCTTCTTCTGCCGGCGCGAAGCGGCGGAACGCTTCCGGGCGGCCTGGGCCAGGGGCAATGCGGTTGCATTGCCGAAGGCGGCGGCGATGGACGCGGTGCTCCACGGTGAAAGGCTCGCGGGAAAGGCCAAACGCATGCACCCGGTCCCTGGTCCCGTCGGGAGTCTGCCCGATGGCACGATGCTATGGGCGGATGGCGATTGTTACCTGGTCAGCAGTGGCCGGATATTTCACTGGTCGCCTGGGGGCTATCGGCCCGTGCTAACATCCCCGAGACACCCGCAACTCTTGACGCCGCCGTCGACGGTGAGGACGCTCGCGGCGGGCTATCGGCCCGTCCTGCACCCGAGCAGCGACGCCGGCATGGCCGGCAAGAAGGGAATCGAGCGCCGTGGCTGAGGTCTTGCAGCTCTTCATCGACCGGACCGCCACGCCCATCGGCGAGCTGATCGTCGTGGCCGACGGCGAGGGACGATTGCGCGCCATCGACTGGACCGACCGGGAGGCGGGGATGCTGCGCAACCTGCGCCTGCAATATGGTCCGCGCGGCTTCGCGCTCACGCCCAAGCGCAACCCCGGCGGCCTCACCAGGGCGATGTCGAACTATTTCAAGGGCCACCTTGATGCCATCCAGGGCTTACCGGTCGCGACCAACGGGACGCCGTTCCAGCGCAGAGTCTGGCGGGCCCTCAGGCGCATTCCTACCGGCACGACCCTCTCTTATGCCGAGCTTGCGCGCCGGATCGGCCGGGCCAGCGCCGTGCGCGCGGTCGGACATGCCAATGGCGCCAATCCGATCAGCATTGTCGTGCCCTGCCATCGGGTGGTGGGTTCCGACGGCAGCCTCACGGGCTACGGCGGCGGGATTTCGCGCAAGCGCTGGCTGCTCACCCATGAAGCCGCGGGAGCCCCGTCGCGGTAGCGCTCACGGGCTCTTGGGGCAGTATTTCTGGACGTCGCTGGAGCCCCTTTCCAGATTGGACTGGGCCGAGCTCAGCTCGGCGAACTCGGCCGAGCAGTTGTCGGAACCGATCGCCTTGCTGACGCAGCCCTGATACTGGCTCAACCGCTGCCCGACCTCCGTCAGGGCCTGTTCGTAGCCGGTGCGCGAAACGCCGCAATAGGCGGGGTCGGCCGTGCTTTCGCAGCCCGCGAGCGCGGCCGCCAAAAGCGACGCGGCCATGACAGGTCCTATGTTAGCGCGCATATATCATTCCCACTTTTTGCCGATGCCCAACGCTCGCTACCATGCCACACCCGGAGCATGTCGTGACAGAAAGAGGCTCGGTTGCCGGCGATCTCTGCGGCCGGCTGGATTGCAGCGCCAGCGGAGGCGGCATCTCAATAGAGACCTCTCAGCCACCGATAGGCGCCATAAAGCGCCTGACCGGCCCGACCGGTCCGATCCAGCAGGCGATAGGCATCGTCGGCCCTGCGGTGGAGGAACCGGCGCGCCTGGCCCGGGTCCTGCGCGGCGCGCCATTCGTGCAAGGCAACGGCCATCCGGACTTCGGACTTGGTTTGCTCGATGAACCGGCGCGCGCGCCGGAGACTCGCCGGGGCGCGGAGCGGCGGGACGCCGCTCACCATCACAGTGTTCCCGGCATGCAGGCGGTATTCGCAAACGGGTACCTGGGTCTGGCTCAAATCGAAGCCATGCCCTTCGGCGAACCGGAGGAGAAAATCGTAGTCCTCCAGGGGCACCGCCTCGTCGCGGAATCTCAGGCCTGATTTGTCGCAGCGATACAGATCCAGGACATAGGAGTGGATCGGGATGAAATTGTCCCGCATCAGGTCGAGCTTGCTGCGACCCCAGGCGAAGGGGCCCGGCTTGATGCCATGAACGCGGATGTTTCCTTCCGCTTCCACCGCATGGCTCATCATGCAGCCGCCGGCCGCCAGGGCCGCCGCGGGATTGCCCTTAAGCGCCGCGATCAGAAGGGCGTAGCCTCCGCGATAGACGATGTCGTCGTCATCCAGGAAGGCCAGGTACCGGCCGGCGGCCGCGGCGATCCCGACGTTCAGCAGCCGGGCCCGGCCGTCGGTCTCAGCCTCGGCGGCGACGGGAATCACCTTGCCGGTCATGCCGGCGGGCCAGGCGATCCGCGCGACCAGAGCCTCCGCGGCCGATCGAAATTCCGGGGAGGATCCTTGAAGCATGACCAGCGCTTCCAACGCTGTCCACCCCTGGCCTGCCAGGGATGACAGAGCCTGCTCCAGAAATGCCAGACGCGCCATCGTGCAACTTCGGACGACAACGCTCAGGAGTTCAGGGTTCCCCACGACATCCCCGCCCGCGAGGTTCGACTGCGCCGCTGGGGGATCATACACCAGGACCGCCGCCTTCGGGGCCGATGGGCGGGTTTTGGCTGGCTCGAGAATGTCGGTGAAGAAGAAGAACCGGCGAAACCTCTCCTTGTTGGCCAGAAGGTAGCCGGGCAGATCCTGCTCGACGTTAAATGCCTCGAAGCTCATCGGCGCGAACCGTGGATCGAACGCCGTCTCCAGGTAACGCCGTTGGATCCTGGCGCAGTCCTCACGCCCGAGAGCCCCCTCGAACACCTGGATCGCCACGGGATCTTCGGCGACCGCGACCACCCGGTAGGGGTCCACGACATGGGCGAAGTTCTGCGCCTTCACTGCCACGGCCTCGGCCCCGCCGAGGGAGGAAAAATGCCAGCCGCCCTCCTCGACATAGTCCCAGCGCCGGCTCCTGCGCCGAAGCACGTGGCCCGACCGGTCGGCGCCCCTGCGCACCTTCTGGGGCCCGAGGCGCCGGAACCGCTTCCAGCGGCAGGCGACGGTACCAAGAAACGGCAGGCCGTTGAGCGCGGCGCTCGAGAGACTGTTGAGATAGCCGCGATGGTTGCGCAGGACGACTATGCTGAAGGGCTTGCGGGAGAGACGCTGCGCCAGGCTTGCCAGCAAAGCCGGGCGCGGAATCTCGTCGACGTCGCTGAGAAGCACGATGTCGTCGTCTTGAAGGCCGCAGCCCGCCAGCACTGGGCCGATGGCATTGCGCAACGCGCTCTCCGCGACCCACCGCTCCGTCTCGGTGCGGTTGGTGCCGGCCGGGGCCGGGACCTTCGCATAGAGGATCTTGCCGGCGAAGCGCTCGAAGCGTGCGGCGAAGGCCTCGAAGAAATAGGGCTTCGCCGCGCCCGCGAAGCTGTGGTCGGATTCGACGATCACGAACAGATCGACCGCATCCCAAAGCTCGCCGATGCGGATTTCCAAAAGGTCGATCTCATTGAACAGCATGCAGGCGTCGACGATCCGTGGCCGGCCCGCCGGCCGATTGTGCCCGTGGAGACCCCGCAGGAACCGCGGCACGCGTATCATTCCATTCCCCGCGCTGCTAGAACATGTTCCGATCCTATTGAATCGGAACATGCTCTAAATTCCTTGGTCTGGTCGCATTTTCTGCGCCGAACCGGTACCCACTTCGGCGGAAAATGCTCTAGGGTGACGTTAGCGAATTCTTCTCTTTGGGCAACGGGGACCGGGTGCCGGCGCCCGCCGGCGGGGCAAACATGGCGACATGCGGCGAATTGCTGGTCCGCCTGCTCGAGGCTTACGGCGTCGAGCTGGTCTTCGGCATTCCGGGCGTCCACACGGTCGAGCTTTATCGCGGCCTGCCGGCGACCCGGATCAGGCATGTGACCCCGCGCCACGAGCAGGGCGCGGGCTTCATGGCCGACGGCTATGCCCGGGCGACGGGTAAGCCGGGGGTCTGCTTCATCATCACCGGCCCGGGCATGACCAACATCCTGACCGCCATGGGCCAGGCCTATGGCGATTCCGTGCCGATGCTGGTGATCTCCAGCGTCAACCGCCGCGATCAGCTGGGCATGGGCGACGGGCGCCTGCATGAGCTGCCGTCCCAGCGCAACCTGGTGGCCGGCGTGGCGGCCTTCAGCCACACGCTCCTGCGGCCCGATCAGCTGCCCCAGGTCATGGCCCGCGCCTTCGCGCTGTTCGCCAGCGCCCGGCCGCGGCCCGTGCATATCGAAATCCCCATCGACGTGATCGCCGAGCCCGCCGACCCGTCGATCGCAACGGTCAGGCACTTGCCCGGTCCGCCGGCGCCGACGCCCGACGCCGTGGCGAAGGCCGCTGCGCTGCTGCGGGCCGGCAAGGCGCCTCTCGTGGTTCTGGGCGGCGGCGCCGTCAATGCAGCGTCGGAGGCTTTGGCCCTGGTCGAGCACCTCGATGCGCCGGTGATCCATACCGTCAATGCCAAGGGCATCCTGCCGCCCGGCCATCCCTTGCGCGCCGGCGAGAACATGGGCCTGGCGCCGGTGCGCGAGGCGCTTGGCAGCGCCGATGTCGTGCTCGCCGTCGGCAGCGAGTTCGGCGAGACGGAGATGTATCCCGATCCGCAACCGCTCAAATTCGGCGGGCCGCTCATCCGCGTCGACATCGACCCCGAACAGCTGGTCCGCAGGGTCGCCGCCGATTTGCCGATCCTGGCCGATGCGCGCCTGGCGCTTATGGCGATCAATCGGGCACTCGGTGTCGCCGGGCGCGGGCAAGGCCGTGCCGACAGCGCCGGCGCCAGGCGCGCCGCGGAAATCCGCGCCGCGGCCGCCAGGCTCTGGTGGCCGGCGGTCGCGGTCCACCGGCGGGTCGCCAGGGTCATTCGCGAAAGCCTGCCTGACGCAATCGTGGTCGGCGATTCCGCCGAGCCGGTCTATGCCATGAACCAATTCTACGAGGCGCCGCGTCCGCGTTCCTACTTCAACTCGGCCACCGGGTACGGCACTCTCGGCTATGGCCTGCCGGCCGGCATCGGCGCCAAGCTAGGCGCTCCCGACAGGCCGGTCGTGGTGCTGGTGGGCGACGGGGGCCTGCAATTCACCATCGGCGAGCTCGCCGCAGCGGTGGAGACCAAGCTGCCCTTGATCGTCCTGGTGTGGAACAACCAGGGCTATGGCGAGATCAAGACCTACATGGTCGAGCGCCAGATCGCACCCATCGGGGTCGATATCTACACCCCCGACTTCCTCGCGATCGCACGCGGGTTCGGCTGCGCGGCGGCCGGTGTCGAGAGTTTCGATCACCTGGCAGGGCTGCTCAAGTCAGCGGCGGCGGCAACGGTCCCGACGCTGATCGAGATCCGCGCCGACGCGCCCTTCCTCAAGGAATAGATGCCCCAAGGCTTGAACGTGCGCGCGCCGATCGGGTCCGCCCTCTCCACGCCTCGCCTCGCCAGCCTGATCTTGCTTCTCGCCGTCGTCGTCGCGATCTGCGGCCATGCCGGTTTCGCTCGGGCGGCAGCGATCGACAGGCTGATGGCCAAGCTCGGCCTCGGAGAGGCCGAGTTGGGGTTCATCGTGGTCGACCCGGCGACCGGCCAGAGCCTGGCCCAGCGCGACGCCGACAAGCTCTTCGTGCCGGCCTCGGTCAGCAAGCTCGCCACCGTCTATGCGGCCTTGCAGATTCTGGGCCCCGAACATCGCTTCATCACCCAGCTCCTGCGCCTGGGTGGCGACCTCTATCTCCAGGGCGGCGGCGATCCGGTGCTGACGGCGAACGATCTCCAGGCGCTCGCGACCCAGCTCAAGGCCGCGAAGGCCGGGCCGATATCCAGGTTCTTCTATGACGACAGCCTGATGGCTACGCTGCCGGCGATCAACGACGGCCAGCCCGTCGCCGCCGAGTACAATTGCGGCATCGGCGCCCTCGATCTGGACTTCAACCGCATCGAGATCCTCTGGTCGCGGCCCGTCGCCGGCGGGCCGCTGGAATTCCAGGCCCGCAGCATCGCCGACGGCCTCGAAGTGCCGACCAGTTGGATCGGCTTCGAGCCGGCGTCCGAGGACCTGCCGCCGGAAATGCCCTTCCTTTATGGCGGCGACGGCAAGGCCGACCGATGGCGGTACGCCCGCAGCATTCCCGATAGCGGCGCCTCCTTCCTGCCGGTCAAGGGCACGAGCCTCCAGACGGCCCTCGTCTTCGCCCAGCTGGCGCTCGGCGAGGGCCTGGCGCTTCCCCAGCCGGCGCCCGGCCATGTGCCCCCGGGCGCTGGGCTGGTCGGCCGGATCGAGAGTCCGCCGTTGGCCGAGATCATCCCAGGCCTCATGCGCTATTCCAACAATTCCACCGCCGAGTTGATCGGGCTCGCCGCCTCGCGCGCACTCACGGGCCAATCGCTGGCGTTGCACCAGTCGAGCCTGGCGATCACGAGCTGGCTTGAGGCGCGGCTGCCGCGCACGGATTGGGGCGGCTTCAACCTGGAATACCATTCGGGGCTGAGCCCGGAGAGCCGTGTGTCGCCGCGGCAGATGGCGGCGATTCTCGGCCTTGTCGCCGGCGATGCCGACCTTATGCAGAGCCTGCCGCCGCTGAACAAGGAAGGGGAGCCCGCCGTGCCGGGCGATGCGGCGCCGGCTCGCGAGGTGCTGGGCAAGAGCGGGACTATGGACTACGTCAGCGCGCTCGCGGGCTTCTTCCCAGCGCGCGACGGAAGCGAGCTTGCCTTCGCCATCTTCGTCTTCGACCCCGTCCGGCGCGCGGCCTTCGATGCGGCGAGGGACGTGAGGGTCCTGGCGCCGACGCCCGAGGCCCTCGTGTGGACCAAGCGGGCCCGCAAGCTCGAGGCGGAGCTCCTGGCGAGCTGGCTGGATCGGTTTTGAGCTTGCCCTGCTCCAAGGCATCGGAGCCCGATTCGCGTCTCATGCCGAATAGGCTTGAGACCATCAAGCGTGGGCCATTACCTCGGCGGGCCGTCCGTTAAGAACTTGTTTATCGCTGGCAGGCATTAGTGCCATCAAGATCCCAAAAGGGACGGCCCAAACGCAAGAAACCCCGCCTTGGCGGGGTTTCTGCCTGACGCACCTGATGAGGTCTCGGCGCCACCCTTGCTCCAGCGGTGGCGCCATTCCCTAACTTCGCTAAATCATTCTCTTACAGCTTCCTTGCAGCCGCAACGCCCGGCCGTCCAGGCCCGGAATTTGCCACCGCACCTCGGCCCCTTCCTTCCCATATGGTGAAGCGGTGCAGGCGGTTGGGCGCCCGCTCGCAGACGAGATTCGGGGGCGAGGGAATGGCCCGTATTGCTGGATACGTCTTCGTCGCCGTGATTGTGGTTTCCATCGGCACGACGCTGGCCAGCTTCATGCCTTTGCCGTGAGTGGGCGGCCGGCCGTCCGCCGAGGAATTAGAGAAGACAAGGTCGCTGCGGCTTCATCCCGGCTCGCAGCGCAAGGCGCGCTAGCATACCCCTAGACCCTAGCGCGCCAGCCGCCGCCGGCCAGTCCCGCCCGCTCCCTGCTGGCCGGCGGCGGCTTCCCTCCAAGAACCGGCCTACGGGCCGGTCAGATTGCAGCCGTCGCCCTCCCATCCGATCTTGCGCACCCGATTGTCCGGGCCAAGGGTGAACCGCGCGATGCAAACTTGCTGGACCGATCGGCTCGGAAGATAACGCCGTGCCAGGGACGCATCCGCGCCGGTGAAGGCGCTGGGCCCCTCCAATCCGCCCCGATCGGACGGCTGGTCCATGCTGACCGTGTAGCCGCCCTCGGTCACCATGTGCGTCCACCGATACTGCAGCATGGTCTCGCCGTCGGCGAGCTCCGTGCGCGATTCCGGTTGGCCAAGCCCGGCCATCAGCTCGTCGCCCGTGGCTCCCTGCCAGGAGAGGAGCCCTCGGTCCTGGGCCGCGGTCTGCCCCGTGGCGCAAGCGCCAAGGGCGCCGGCGAAGGCGAGCGCAAGCCAAGCCTGTTTATGGGACATGGGAGGGCAAGAATTGGTTCAACCTCGATGCTGATATGGCTGGGCGCGGTGCAAAAGGAAAGATGCCGGACCCAACCGGAACCAAACATGTCCGGACTCCCAGCCAGATTCTCTATATGTTCTCCGGTCCAGCCGGTTTGGGACACGCCGAAGCCACGGCGCAGCGAATTTGTCGGAGGATGAAGAGTCCGGTTTAGATTGCGCCCGTATTGATCTAATATTCCATTGGTTTAGGTCCGGGGGTCGAACAATGCTAAGGATCGGCGATCTACTGGTCGCGGCGAAGCTCGTGACCATGAAGGACATAGATGCCGCGGTCAAACAGCAGATCGCGCGCGGCGGACGCCTGGGCGACAACCTTGTGGAACTCGGCGCCATCAGCCGGGACGGCCTAGAGGCCTTCCTTCAAAGGCTGCCCATGGAGCCTTCCACTCTCGCCGACACGGGCATCCCCGAGTCCGATTTGCTGAACCTGCTGATAAAGCTGATTTACGTTTCCCGCCTCGAAACGGTCAGCCAGTACGTCAACGCCATCAAGCTGCCCCGCCACCTGGTGCTGCAGCTGGTTCAGAGCTGCATCGACCGCATGCTGCTGGCGGCCGTGGGCGCGGCGGAGATGACGGGGCTTTCGGATCAGCGCTACAGCATCACCGATACGGGCCGGCGCTGGGCGGTCGAGGCGCTTACCCACTCCCAATATTCAGGACCTGCCCCGGTCTCCCTCGAAAGCTTCGCCGACCGGGTGCGCCTGCAGAAGGTGACCAACGAGCTGGTGTCCTGGGAGCGTATCCGGGGATCCTTCGAGGGCCTGACCATCACCGATGCGTTCGTCGAGCAGATGGGGCCGGCGATCAATTCCGGGCGGGCCATCCTGCTCTACGGGCCGCCCGGCAACGGCAAGACCTCCATCGCGCTGCGCCTTCGCCATGTGTTCAGCGATGTCATCTACATCCCCTATGCCGTCATGGTCGAAGGCCAGTTCATGCGGGTGTTCGATCCCAGCGTGCACGAGGTGCCGAGCGTGCCCGCCGGGTCCGAAGAGGCGCGCGGCACCGTGCGCCGCGAGGGCTACGATGCCCGCTGGCAGCCGAGCCACAGGCCTTTCGTCATCGCCGGCGGCGAACTCACGCTGGAGATGCTGGATCTCAGCTACAATACCACCGCCAATTTCTACGAGGCGCCGCTGCACGTGAAGGCGCTGGGCGGCTGCTTCATCATCGACGATTTCGGCCGGCAGCTCGTGGCCCCCACCAGCCTGCTGAACCGGTGGATCGTGCCGCTGGAAAGCCGGGTCGATTACCTGAAGCTGCATACCGGCAAGAGCTTCCAGATCCCTTTCGAGGAACTGGTCCTGTTCTCGACCAACCTCGAGCCGGAAGACCTGATGGACCCGGCCTTCCTGCGCCGGCTGCCCTACAAGCTCGAGATCGGCGGCCCGACCGAGGCGGCCTTCAAGGAAATCTTCGTCAAGGTCGCCAAGGACGCGGGCCTCGAGCACACTGAGGCGGACTTCAAGAATATCGTGACCAAGATCACCAAGGGCAAAGGCCTGAAGCTCGCGAACTTCCAACCCAAGTTCATCATCGACCAGATCCTGGCCGCCTGCCGGTTCATGGGCATGAAGGCGCATTTCGAACCGCGCTTCGTCGAATACTCGATCAACAATCTCAAAGTGAACCGGTCGGACACTCCGGGTCCGGAGCTCGCCCATAAGGCCTAAGCCTGAAGTCCAGGCCCCTCTGGGCCTAAGCCCCAGAGCATAGGCCCCTCTGGGCCTGAGCCCGACCTCGGGTGATACCGGCTGTCTTAAGGGCGCTGTCCTTGGCTGCAAGTCCTGCTATTAGGACGGGGCCGACGCAGACGAGGAGCGATTCTTACGTGACGCCCGCCAAGCGCAGCCTGTTGACCGGTGCCACCGGCTTTGTCGGCGCGGCGGTCCTGCGCCAACTGCTGACGGCCGGCCATTCCGTGCGCGCGCTGGTACGAAAAGACAGCCCGCGCAGCAACCTCGCCGGGCTCGAAGTCGAATGCGTCGAGGGCGACCTGCGCGATGCCGCGTCCATCGGTCGCGCCATGACGGGGATCGATGCCGTGTTCCATGTCGCCGCCGACTACCGGCTTTGGGCGCGCGACCCCGAGGAGATCCGCCGCAGCAATCTCGAAGGCACGCGCCATGTCATGACCGCGGCGCTTCGCGCCAACGTCGAACGCGTCGTCTATACCAGCAGCGTCGCCACATTGGAGCCGCGCGCCGACGGGAGACCTGCGGACGAGACCGACAGCGTCGCCGAAGCCGCGGCCATCGGCGCCTACAAGCAGAGCAAGGTGGCGGCCGAGGCGCTGGTGCGCCGGATGGTCGCCGAGCAGGGCCTGCCGGCGGTGATCGTCAATCCTTCCACGCCGATCGGCCCGCGGGACATCAAGCCCACGCCCACGGGACGGATCATCGTCGAAGCGGCCTCGGGCCGCATGCCCGGCTATGTCGACACGGTCCTCAACCTGGTCCATGTCGACGACGTGGCGGCCGGCCATCTGGCGGCATTCGAGCGCGGCCGGCCGGGCGAGCTCTACATCCTGGGCGGGGAAAACGTGGCGCTTCCCCAAATGCTGGCCGAGATCGCGCGCATTGCCGGCCGCCGGCCGCCCCGCTTCAATATTCCGCGCCGCGCCATCTACCCGATCGCCTTCTTCGCCGAGGCCGCGGCGCGCGTCACCGGGCGCGAGCCCTTCGTCACGCTCGACGGGCTGCGCATGTCGGCCCATCGCATGGCGTTTTCCTCGGCCAAGGCGGAGCGCGAGCTCGGCTACACATCGAGGCCCTATGGCGAGGCCCTCAGCGAAGCGGTGGCCTGGTTTCGCCAGCAAGGTTATCTCCGGTGAGCCCGGCGACCGTCATCGGCCTCGCCGCGGTTGCCGGCTGGATCTACCTCTTGGCCGCGCGGGGCTTCTTCTGGCAGGCCGGCCCGGAGGACGAAGCCCCGGTCGAAGGCGTTGTGCCGAGCGGCGGCTGGCCGAAGATCGTGGCGGTCATTCCCGCCCGCGACGAGGCCGACGTGGTGGGGCAGGCCATTACATCGCTCCTGAACCAGGATTACCCGGGGCAGCTGCGGCTCCTGCTCGTGGATGACCAGAGCAGCGACGGCACGGCCGAGGTCGCCCGCGCCGCGGCCGAGCGCGCCGGAGCCGCCGATCGCCTGACGGTGATCCAGGGAACAGCACTTCCCCGCGGCTGGACCGGCAAGCTCTGGGCGATCGCCCAGGGAATCGCCGAGGCCGATGCCGCAGCACCCGTCTATCTTTGGCTGAGCGATGCCGATATCGCCTATGCGCCCGACACGCTCCGGCGCCTGGCGAGCCGGGCGGAAGCCGAAGGCCTCGTGCTCTATTCGCTGATGGCCAAGCTTCACTGCCGGAGCCTCGCGGAGCGGATGCTGATTCCGGCCTTCATCTTCTTCTTCCGCATGCTCTACCCCTTCGCTTGGGTGAACAGCCGGCGCAATCGCATCGCCGCTGCGGCTGGCGGTTGCATGCTGGTGCGCCGCGACGCTCTCGACGCGGCGGGCGGCATCGAATCGATCCGCGGCGCGCTCATCGACGACTGCGCGCTTGCCCGACGCCTCAAGCCCCGGGGCCCGATCCGACTCGCCTTGACGGAACGCGCGCGCAGCATCCGGCCTTATCCCGGCATCGAGCCGATCCGGCGGATGATTGCCCGTTCGGCCTATGCCCAGCTCAACTTCTCGCCCCTCCTGCTGGCGGGGACGCTCGTGGGCATGGGCCTCCTCTACCTGGCGCCGCCGGCCTTGGGCCTGTTCGCCGCCGGATCGGCGCGGATGCTCGGCCTCGCTGGCTGGCTCGCGATGGCCTTCGCCTTCCGGCCGACCCTCGCCTTCTATGGCGTCTCGCAACTCTGGGGCCTGGCCACGCCGGCCATCGCCGGGCTCTATCTGCTATTCACCCTGGATTCGGCCCGCCAGCACCGGCAGGGCCGCGGCGGCTTCTGGAAAGGCCGCGCCCAGGCCCCGGGCTCGGAGGCCGCATGACGGCGGCGAGCGAGGCGAGCTCGGGCAAGACCCATCGCGACGAGAATTTTCCCGTCGCCTCCCGGCTCATCCATCCGCGCCACCGCGCCGCCATTCTCGCCTTCTACCGCTTCGTGCGCGCCGCCGACGACGTGGCCGACCATGCGAACCTTATGCCCGAGGCAAAGCTGGCGCTGCTCGACCGGCTGGATGCGACGCTGACGGGCCGCAGCGATTCGGAGCCTGCCGGCGTGGCGCTGCGCCAGGCCCTGGCGGCGCGCAACCTTCCGCCGCGCCATGCCCAGGATCTCCTGACCGCCTTCCGCATGGACGTGACCAAGCTCTGTTACGCCGACTGGGACGATCTCATGGGCTATTGTCGCTATTCGGCCATGCCCGTGGGCCGCTTCGTCCTCGACGTGCATGGCGAGCCGCACAGCAGCTGGGCCGCGTCCGATGCGCTCTGTGCGGCGCTTCAGGTGATCAACCATCTTCAGGACTGCGCGGCCGACTATCGCAACCTTCATCGCGTCTATATTCCGAGCGATGCTTTCGCGGCCACTGGCTCGGCGGCCGAGGAGCTCGGTCGTCCGGCGGCAACGCCGGGGCTTCTTGCGGCCATCCGCGGGCTCGCGCTGCGGACGGATGACCTATTGCGCCAAGCAGCGCCGCTTCCGGTCCAAGTCGGCGACACGCGCCTGGCGCTGGAATGCGCCGTCATCATCCGCCTCGCCCGCAAGCTCAACGCCTGGCTCCAGCGGCGCGATCCCTTGAGCCAGCGCGTCCATCTTCGGCCGGCCGGGGTGGCCGGGCTCACCTTGCTGGGATTGGCCCAAGGCGCCTTGGGGCGATTCGGGCGCGGGAAGCCATGAGCCTTCGCGCCGCCACCCTGCCCCCCGATGCGCCGGCCGCCACTACCGCCGCGGCGCCAGCCTCAGGCAGCTCCTTCTATGCCGCCATGCGATTGCTGCCGCGGGAAAAGCGCGAGGCGATGTTCGAGATCTACGCCTTCTGCCGGGCCGTGGACGACATCGCCGACGGCGACGGGCCGCTGGCCGACCGGCGCGCCGCCCTCGAGCAATGGCGCGCCGACATCGACGCGCTCTGCCGCGGCCAGGCCCCGGCGGCGCTCGCCCGGCTTGCTGCCGCGACCGCCCGCTTCGGTCTCAGGCGGGAGGATTTCCAGGCGGTCATCGACGGGATGGAGATGGACCTGGCGGGCGACATCCGGGCGCCTTCCATGGCGGAACTCGATCTCTACTGCGACCGGGTGGCGAGCGCCGTCGGCCGGCTCTCCGTGCGCGTCTTTGGTCTCGATCAGACTGCGGGAAACAAGCTCGCCCATCATCTCGGCCGCGCGCTCCAGCTGACCAACATCCTGCGCGATCTCGACGAGGATGCCGGCGTCGGCCGGCTCTATCTGCCGCGCGAAGCATTGGCCGAGGCCGGCATCGCCGAGACCGAACCCGCCGCCGTGCTCGCGGGCCCGGGGCTCGACAAGGCCTGCGCCGTGCTCGTGGAGAAAGCGCGCCGGCATTTCGCCGAGGCCGAGGCGGTGATGGCGGCAGCGCCCCGCCGGCTGGTGAAGGCGCCGCGCCTCATGGGCGCGGTCTATCGGCGCATCCTCGACGGGCTCGTGGCCCGCGGCTTCAAGGCCCCGCGCGAGCGCGTGCGCGTCGGCCGGCCAATGCTGATCTGGATCCTGCTGCGCCACGGCATTTTCTGATGCCCGGCGGCCGCGTTCATATCGTCGGCGCCGGCCTCGCCGGGCTTGCCGCCGCGGTACGGCTCGACGCCGCGGGCGCCGATCTCGTGCTCCATGAAGCGACCGAGCATGCCGGCGGGCGCTGCCGCTCCTACGTCGATGCCGCCCTCGGCATGGTCATCGACAACGGCAACCACCTGCTCCTCTCAGGCAATCGCGAGACGCTCGCCTATCTCGACGGCATCGGCGCCGCGGACAAGCTCCGGGGTCCCGGCGAGGCGGCCTTCGATTTCGCCGATCTCGCCAGCGGCGCCCGCTGGCGCTTGCGGCTCAACGATGGCCGGCTTCCCTGGTGGATATTCATGCGCGAGCGGAGGGTGCCCGGAAGCCAGCCATGGGACTATCTGGCTGCCCTTCGATTGCTGCGCGCGTCCGAGGGCGCGCGGATCGGCGATGTCCTCGACAAGGCATCGCCGCTTTACGCGCGGCTCTGGCGGCCGATCCTGCTGGCCGCGCTCAACACCGAGCCGGAAAGGGCCTCGGCCGCGCTGGCCGCGGCAGTGATGCGCGAGACCTTGTTTGCCGGCGGGCACGCCTGCCGGCCGCTGGTGGCGGCGGGCGGACTCTCGAGCGCGCTCATCGATCCCGCGCTGGCGCGATTGCGGCGCGCCGGCCGCGACGTCCGCTTCGGGCGGCGGCTGCGGGCGATCGAGCTCGGGCCGGAGCGCGCTCTGGTCCTCGATTTCGGCGGCGAGCGGATCGCGCTGGGGCCGGAAGACCGGGTCGTCCTCGCGGTCCCGCCCTGGGTCGCGACATCGCTTCTGCCGGGATTGTCCGCACCCCAGGAATTCCGCGCCATCGTCAACGCCCATTACCGCGTCGACCCGCCGAAGGGACTGCCGCCAATCCTGGCCGTGGTGAACGGGCAGGTCGAATGGCTGTTCGCCTTCGAAGGCCGGCTCTCGGTCACTATCAGCGGCGCCGACCGGATGATGGATGCGGATCGCGAGACGCTCGCCCGCTCGCTCTGGGCCGAGGTCGCGAGCCTCGCCGGCTTGCCCGAGACCTTGCCGGCCTGGCAGATCGTCAAGGAAAAGCGGGCGACCTTCGCCGCCACGCCGGAACAGGACCGGCTCCGGCCCGCAACCCGCAGCCGCTGGCGGAACCTTTTCCTGGCCGGCGACTGGACGGCGACGGGCCTGCCGGCCACCATCGAGGGCGCCATCCGTTCGGGCTTCCGCGCCGCTGATCTCGCGCGCGAAAGCCGCTTGTGAGAGGTCGGTGTTTCGGCGATGACTGACGCATTCGCGACAGCGAGAGGCGATCACGCGATGCCGGCGGCGGCGACCAGCGGGCGGGAAGCGAAGGCGGGCGCCGCGGGCCTGGAAGCCGCCATCGGACGGGCGAGCGCCGCGCTTTTCGCCTTGCAGCGGGCCGACGGGCACTGGGTATTCGAGCTCGAGGCCGATGCCACAATCCCGGCCGAGTACATCCTGCTGAAGCATTACCTGGGCGAAACGCCGGACCCGCTGCTTGAGGCGAAGATCGCCCGCTACCTGATGCGCATCCAGGGCGGGCATGGCGGCTGGCCCTTGTTCCACGCGGGCGCCTTCAACATCAGCGCCAGCGTGAAGGCCTATTTCGCCCTCAAGATGGTCGGCCATTCGACCGATGCCCCGCACATGAAGCGGGCGCGCGAGGCCATCCTCGCCCATGGGGGTGCGGCGACGAGCAATGTGTTCACCCGGTTCCTCCTCGCCCTCTTTGGCGAGGTTCCCTGGCGCGCGGTACCGGTGATGCCGGTGGAGATCATGCTGCTGCCGCGCTGGTTTCCCTTCCACCTCGACAAGATTTCCTATTGGGCGCGCACGGTCCTGGTGCCTCTTCTGGTGCTTCAGGCCCGGAAGCCCCGCGCGCGCAATCCCCGCGGGGTCGGCATCGCCGAGCTCTTCGCCGTGCCGCCGGAGCAGGTCCGCCGCTGGCCCAAGGGACCGCATCAGAAGCAGCCCTGGACGGCCATCTTCGGTGCCATCGACCGCCTGCTGCGCGTTGCCGAGCCGTTGTTCCCACAGGGCCTGCGCCAACGCGCCATCGACCGGGCTGTCGTCTTCGTTGTCGAGCGGCTCAACGACGAGGACGGGCTCGGCGCCATCTTCCCGGCCATGGCCAATGCCGTGCTGATGTTCGATCTGCTGGGCTATCCGGTCGACGACCCGCGGGTGGCGCTCGCGCGTTCCGCCATCGAGAAGCTGCTGGTGGTGCGCGAGGACGAGGCCTATTGCCAGCCCTGCCTGTCTCCGGTCTGGGACACCGCGCTCGTCTGCCACGCGCTGATGGAGGTCGGCGGGGTCGAGGCCGATGAGCGCGCGCGGCGCGGCCTCGAGTGGCTGAAGCCGCTTCAGGTTCTCGATGTCGCCGGCGACTGGTCCGCCGTTCGACCCGGCGTCAGGCCCGGCGGCTGGGCCTTCCAATATGCCAATCCGCATTATCCCGATCTCGACGACACCGCCGTCGTGGTCATGGCCATGGATCGCCTCCAGTCCCAGGCCGGGGTCGCGAAAGGCGACTGGCACCAGGCCATCGCGCGCGGCCGGGAATGGGTCGCCGGCCTGCAGTGCCGCGACGGCGGTTGGGGCGCCTTCGATGCCGACAACAGCTACCACTACCTGAACAACATCCCCTTCGCCGATCACGGCGCGCTGCTCGACCCGCCGACCGCCGACGTGACCGGCCGGTGCCTTGGCATGCTGGCCCAGCTCGGCTGCAAGCCGGACGACCCGGCGGTCGCATCCGCCATCGCCTGGCTCCGGCGCGACCAGTTGAAGGACGGCAGCTGGTACGGCCGCTGGGGCATGAATTACATCTACGGCACCTGGTCGGTGCTGGCCGGGCTGAACGCCATCGGCATGGATCACCAGGCGCCGGAGATTCGCCGCGCCGCCGCCTGGCTCGTCGCGATCCAGAATCCGGACGGCGGCTGGGGCGAGGACGGCGAAAGCTACAAGCTCGGCTACAAAGGCTATGAGCCGGCGCCCAGCACCGCCTCGCAGACCGCCTGGGCGCTCCTCGGCCTGATGGCGGCGGGCGAGGTCGGCCATCCTGCGGTCGCCCGCGGCATCGACTATCTAGAGCGCCAGCAAGGCGACGACGGCTTTTGGCCCGAGGAACGCTTCACCGCGACGGGGTTCCCGCGCGTCTTCTATCTGCGTTACCACGGCTATGCGAAGTTCTTCCCCCTTTGGGCACTGGCCCGTTATCGCAACCTCACCAGCGGCAACGCGGGCGCCGTGCTGCACGGCCTGTGAACCTTCCCGTCATCATCGTTTCGGGCCTCGCCCGCGAGGCCGCCATCGCGGCTGGTCCCGGGATCACGGCCGTGGTCGGCGGCGGCAACGGCCAGCGCCTGGCGCGGTTATTGGACGAGGCCCTGGCGCGGGGTGCGCTGGGCGTGATGAGCTTCGGGATTGCCGGCGGTGTGGCGTCCGGGCTGGCGGCCGGCAGCCTCGTGATTGCGGAGACCATCGTCGCCGGCGAGGAGCGTTTCGCGGCCGATATCGGCTGGCGCGACCGTTTGGCCGCGGCCTTGCCTCAGGCCCGGGTCGCCGGCATCGCCGGGATCGAGCGGCCCGCGGCGGACCGGGCGGCTAAGCTGGCCATCCACGCCGCGCTCGACGTCGTCGCGGTAGACATGGAATCCCACATCGCCGCGCGCTTGGCCGCAGTCCGCAAGCTTCCCTTCGCGGCCCTGCGTGCCATCGCCGATCCGGCCGAACGCGACCTGCCGCCGGCGGCGCTGCTCCCGCTCAAGCCCAACGGATCGCCCGACCTCAGGTCCGTATTGCTTTCGGTGATGCGGCGCCCGGCTCAAATACCGGCGCTGCTGCGCCTCGCCTTCGACGCTGAGGCGGCTTTCGCCGCCTTACTCCGCGGCCGGCGCGCGTTTGGACCGGGCGGCTTCGCGGATCTCGGCGACCCGGTGCTCCACGTGACGTGAGAAGACGAACTCCGCCGGGCGCTGCTTATCCAAGGAAATCTCCGGCGCCATCGGCCCGTCCACGGCCACGCCCTTCAGGCTGACGGCAAGCGCCTTCAAGGGATGGGTGATGGCGTCCGTGACGGCGGTCGCCTCGAAGCCGCTATGCACCATGCAGTCGGCGCATTTCTCGTAATTGCCGGTGCCGTAAGCATCCCAGTTGGTCTCGTCCATCAGCTCCTTGAAGGTCTTGGCGTATCCTTCGCCCAGGAGGTAGCAGGGCCGCTGCCAGCCGAAGACGTTGCGCGTCGGGTTGCCCCAGGGCGTGCAATGATAGGTCTGGTTGCCGGCGAGGAAGTCGAGGAACAGGGAGGATTGGCTGAAGGACCAGGCCTTGCCCTTGCGCCCGCGCCGGAAGACCTCGCGGAAGATGCTCTTGGTCTTGCCGCGGTTGAGGAAATGCTGCTGGTCCGGCGCCCGCTCATAGGCGTAGCCCGGTGACACCGTGATCCCGTCCACGCCCGAGGCCATGACCTGATCGAAAAAGTTCGCGACTTTTTCCGGCTCGGCGTCGTTGAAGAGGGTGCAGTTGATGTTGACGCGGAAGCCCTTGGACTTGGCAAGCTGGATCGCCTTGACCGCGCGGTCGTAAACGCCCTCCTCGCAGACCGACTTGTCATGCATCTGCCGGTCGCCGTCGAGATGGACCGACCAGACGAAATAGGGGCTGGGCTTGAACTGGTCGAGCTTCTTCTCCATGAGCAGCGCGTTGGTGCAGAGATAGACGAACTTGCGCCGGGCGACGATGCCCTGGGCGATCTCGGCGATCTCGCGATGGAGCAGGGGCTCGCCGCCGGCGATGGAGACGACGGGCGCGCCGCATTCGT
The DNA here is from genome assembly GCA_963724385.1 of uncultured Alphaproteobacteria bacterium. GTDB lineage: Bacteria > Pseudomonadota > Alphaproteobacteria > Dongiales > Dongiaceae > DASXQK01. The sequence continues at coordinate 36,371 of CAVRUJ010000001.1, forward strand.
CGACCGCGGCCAGGCTGTCGGCAACGCTCAAGCGCTGGTTCAGGATCTCGGCCGGATAGTCGATCTTGCCGCAGCCCGCGCAGGCGAGATTGCAGCGGAACAGGGGCTCCAGCATCAGCACCAGGGGATAGCGCTTGCGGCCCTTGAGATGCTGCTTCACGACATAGGCCCCGACGTGGGCCATCTGCAATGCGGGAATCGCCACGATCAGACCTCGTTGAAATCGTACAATGGTTCGGTTCGACCTAAGCGTCGACCAACTGGTTGGGCAAGCGGAACTTCACGTCCTCGACGATGCCCGACATCACTTCCAGCTTCACCGGGGCGATGCGCTCCAGCGCCGCGATCACGTCCTCCACCAGCTCCTCGGGCGCAGAGGCGCCCGCGGTCAGCCCCACCGCCTGCACGCCCTCGAGCCAGGCGGAATCGAGCTCGGCGCCGCTGTCGATGAGATAGCTCGGCACGCCGGCCTCGGCGCCGATTTCGCAAAGCCGGTTGGAATTGGAGCTGTTGCGCGCTCCCACCACCAGGATCACGTCGACCTGGGTCGCGAGCTCGCGCACCGCGGTCTGCCGGTTCTGGGTGGCGTAGCAGATGTCCTTGGTTTCAGGCCCGACGATATCGGTAAAGCGGCGCTTCAAGGCGGCGATGACGGCGCGGGTATCGTCGACGCTGAGGGTCGTCTGGGTCACATAGGCGACCGGCGCGTCGATCGGGATCGGGAGCTTGTCCACGTCGGCTTCGTTCTGCACCAGGAAGACCGGGCCTGGAATCTGGCCTTGGGTCCCCTCGACCTCCGGATGCCCATCATGGCCGATGAGGATCACCTGACGGCCTTGCGCGACATAGCGCTTGCCCTCGATGTGGACCTTGGCGACGAGCGGGCAGGTCGCGTCCAGCACGGCGAGATCCCGGTCGGCCGCATCCATCTCCACCGCCTTGGATACGCCGTGAGCGCTGAATATGGTCCTGGCGCCCGCCGGCACCTCGGCCAGATCCTCGACGAAAACGGCCCCCATGCGCTTCAGGCGCTCCACCACGTAACGGTTGTGGACGATCTCATGCCGGACATAGACCGGCGGGCCGTATTTGGCGAGCGCGCGCTCCACGATCTCGATGGCGCGTACAACGCCGGCGCAGAATCCCCGGGGTTGGGCCAGGATGACTCGCATGCAACATCCCTCGTGTCGTTATTGAACGGCAACGATTCTCGTGCGGCGAACCCTACGGGAACGACGCCACCCCCGACCGTCTACTAGCATAGCGCCATTGTGGAGGATAGTCCGCTGCAATTGTCCCGGTTTGTTCGTGTTATATTCTCCGCCGGCGCGCCGAGGGCCGGTATTCTGGGGACAAGTCGCCGCAGTTGACCGGGCGAACGGCCGTCGCCATGGTCTCGCCCGCTGAGGCAAATGGTGTCGAGCTGAAGATTGAGCGCGATCCTGGTGAGAAATTCGGGCTGACGATGGATTCGACGCTTTCGGATGCGAGCCGATTGGCCGGGACGATCGGCCTGCTGGTGCGCTTGTCCTGCCGTTGGTTCTGGGCCGTCATTCTGCTCTGCCTGCTGGCCTCGGCGCTGGCCTTCCATTTCGTGGCGGGCCATATCGCCATCGACACCGACAGCGACAAGCTGTTCCGCGCCGACTTGCCGTTCCGCAAGAACCAGGCCGCCATCGACCAGGCCTTCCCGCAGCGCAACGACCTGATCGCCGTGGTCATCGACGGCGCGACGCCGGAGCTTGCCGAGCAGGCAGGAGCCAAGCTGGCCGAGAGGCTTCAGGCCCAGGGCGAACTGTTCCGCAGCGTCCGGCGGCCCGACGCGGGACCATTCTTCGAGCGCAATGGCCTGCTGTTCTCGTCTCCGGACGAGGTCTCGAAGATCACCCAGCAGCTCATCAAGGCGGAGCCGATGCTGGGGTCGCTGGCCGCCGATCCCAGCCTGCGCGGCCTGATGAACACCCTCAAGCGCCTGCTCGATGGCATCGCCCATGGCGACGCCAAGCTCGCCGACATCGATCGGCCGCTCGCGGCGCTGGCCGACAGCCTCGCCGGCGTCGCGGCAGGCAAGGATCGGCCGTTCTCCTGGCAGGCGATGATCTCCGGCGAAAAGCCCGGAACCCGGACGCTCAGGCGCTTCATCCTGGTTCAACCCAGGCTCAGCTACGGCAAGCTCGAACCGGGCGGGGATGCGACGGCGGCGATCCGCAACGCGGCCAAGGATCTGGGCCTGACGCCCGACCATGGCGTGCGGGTGCGGCTTACGGGTTCGGTCCCGCTCGCCGACGAGGAGTTCGCCACCTTGGCCCAGGGCGCTTTGCGCAACGCCATAATGACCATGCTCGCGGTGGTGGGGCTGCTCTGGCTCTGCCTGCGTTCAGCGCGGATCATCATCGCGATCTTGATAACACTCCTGGTCGGGCTGTTGTTCAGCGCCGCCTTCGGGGTTGCCGCCGTCGGACCCTTCAACCTGATCTCCATCGCCTTCGCGGTGCTGTTCGTCGGCCTCGGCGTCGACCTCGGCATCCAGTTCTCCATCCGCTATCGCGCCGAACGCCATCAACGCGACGATCTTGAAGGCGCCCTGGTGGCGGCCGGCAAGAGCGTCGGCAGCTCGCTGGCGCTGGCTGCCGCCTCCATCGCTGCCGGCTTCTATGCCTTCCTGCCGACGGACTATCGCGGCGTGTCGGAGCTGGGATTGATCGCCGGATCGGGAATGCTGATCGCGTTCCTGTTGAGCATCACGCTGCTCCCCGCACTGCTCACCCTGCTGAAGCCGCCGGGCGAGTCCGCGCCCATCGGCTTTGCCGCTCTCGCCCCTGCCGACCGGTTTCTCGCCCGCCATCGCCGCGCGGCGCTCGCGGTCGCTGGCCTGGTGGCGTTGGGCTGCCTAGCGCTGCTGCCGGCCCTGCGCTTCGATTTCAATCCGCTGAACCTGCGCAGCCCCAAGGTCGAGTCGGTCTCGACCTTGTTCGACCTGATGAAGGACCCGAACGAAACGCCGAATACGGTCGAGATCCTGGCCCCTTCGCTGGCCGACGCCCGGAAGCTCGCGAGCCGGCTCGGCGCCTTGCCGGAGGTGGCGCAGACCGTGACCTTGGCGAGCTTCGTGCCCAAGGACCAGGACCAGAAGCTCGCCCTCATCACCGACGCGGCCCAGCTTTTGAGCGTCGCCCTCGATCCCCTTTCGGTGAAGCCGGCGCCGAGCGACGCCGAGACCGTCCGCGCCATGACCAAGACGGCGGCCGCGCTCAGAACGGCGGCGGCCGGCGCCGGGCCGCCCGCGGCCGGCGATGCCCAGAGGCTCGCCGACGCCCTGACGGCCCTTGCCCAGGGACCGGCCGGCAACCGGCAAGAGGCCGGGGCGGTGCTGATCCCCGGGCTCGAGACCACTCTCGCCCAGCTGCGCCAGGCGCTGGCGGCCGGGCCGGTGACCTTGCAGTCGTTGCCGGAAGACCTGATCCGCGACTGGATGACGCCCGATGGCCGGGCCCGGGTCGAGGCCTATCCCGCCGGCAACCAGAACGACAACGACACCCTGACCCGCTTCGTCTCCGCGGTGCACGCAATCGCGCCGGACGCTTCGGGCGCTCCGGTTTCGATCCAGGAATCGGGCCGAACCGTGGTCGGCGCCTTCGTCGAGGCGGGAGCGCTCGCGCTCGCTGCCATCAGCCTGTTGCTGCTGGTGGTGCTGCGCCGCCTCAGCGACACGCTCCTGACCCTGGCGCCGCTGCTCCTCGCTGGACTACTGACGCTCGGCCTAACGGTGCTGATCGGACAGCCGCTCAATTTCGCCAACATCATCGCGCTGCCGCTGCTGTTCGGTATCGGCGTCGCCTTCAACATCTATTTCGTCATGGCCTGGCGTCGCGGAGCGAGCGACTTTCTTCAGTCGAGCCTGACCCGCGCCATCCTGTTCAGCGCGCTCACCACCACGGCCGCTTTCGGGAGCCTCTGCTTCTCGAACCACCCCGGCACCGCGAGCATGGGCCTGCTGCTCGCCCTTTCCTTGGGCTGCACCCTGGTTTCGGCCCTGCTGTTCCTGCCAGCGCTCCTCGGCCCGCCGCGCTCACTTGCCGGTCAATAGCTGGTCGCCCAGGCTCTTGATCTTGGCCAGCAAGGCATCGGGCCCGCCGGAGGAAAGCACGGCCGAGAACTCGGAACGCCAGACAGCGAGCTGGCTGATGCTGCCGTCGAGATAGACGTCCTCGATCCTCCAATCGGCGCCCGAGCCGCGCATCAGGTAGTCGAAGCTCGTGGGATCGTCGTCGACGGGCACGAGCTGGCTGCGCACCACCTTGTCGGCGTCGCGCGCCAGCGGGTTGGGATCGACGGTGAATTGCTCGCCCGAGTAGTCGTGGAACTCGTTGGCGTAGCGGGCGGCCACCATCCGGCCAAAGGCGGTCACGATCGCCGTCTGTTGACCGGCCGGTATCTTGGCCCAGGCGGTGCCGCAGGCGTGCATGGCGAGACCGGGGATGTCGAAGGTCGCCTGTACCACGGGCGCCAGCTTGTCGTATCGGCCCTGGATGCCGAGGGTTTTCGCCTGCTTCATCGAATCCAGGAGCACATTGTAGAAGGTCTGGATGCGCTGGGCGGCCGGATCCATGTCGGCGAAGGCGGGCCGGCCGGCCAAAGCGAGGACGGCGGCGGCGATGCCAAGGAAGCGGCGGCGGGAAGGCTCGTTGTTCATGATGCACTCTCGGATTGTGGATTACCGGTCGCGATCGATCAGGCGAAAGGGCAGCGCCCGCAGCAGGTCCGCTTCGGGGCCGAAGCCCGCCAGCCTGTCGGCCGCCTGACGGGCGAGAGCTTCGGCCTTGGCCCGGGCGCCCTCGGCGCCGAGGATCGAGACCAAGGTCGCCTTGCCCTGGTCCCTGTCCTTGCCCACGGATTTGCCGGCCGCCTGGGCGCTGCCGAGGCTGTCGATCAGGTCGTCGGTGATCTGGAAGGCGAGGCCGTAGTCCCGCGCGTAGTCGCGCAAGGTCACCTCGGCCTTGCGTCCGGCCTCGGCCAGCACGGGTCCCGCCTGGCAGGCGAACTCGAACAAGGCGCCGGTCTTCAGGCGCTGCAGGTTGACCACGTCCTCGGCGCCGAAGGACTCGCTCGGCGCCAGCATGTCGATCATCTGGCCGCCCACCATGCCTTCGCTCCCGGCCGCGGCGGCAAGCCCGGCCGCCAGCCGGCAACGGACCTCGGCCGAGGGATGGGTCTCCGGCTGGACCAGGATCTCGAAGGCGAGGGTGAGGAGCCCGTCCCCTGCCAGCACGGCGGTCGCCTCGTCGAACTTCACATGGGTCGTGGGCTTGCCCCGACGCAGGTCGTCATCGTCCATGCAAGGCAAGTCGTCATGGACCAGGGAATAGGTGTGCAGCGCCTCGATGGCGGCGGCGGCCCTTAACGCCCTTTCCCGCGGCACGCCGAAAAGCCGGGCGGAGCTGAGGACGAGGAAAGGGCGCAGGCGCTTGCCCCCGGCGAACACCGCATAGCGCATCGCCTCCTGGACGCGGGCATGGCTTCCCTGGGGCCGCGGCAGAATGGCGTCGAGGGTCTTGTCCATCACCTGAGCGGCCTCCGCCAACGCCGCCTCCAGGCCGGAGAAATCCGCCGGCGGGCGCGATTTTCTGTCCTTACCCGCCTCAGCCGCCGCCGAAATCTTCACCCGTGCCCCCTGACTAAGAACGAGGGCCATGCTCGGGCCAGAACGCGCGCTCTGTCAATCGTCCCGCCCTGCTTTCGTTTGGAATCCGACGCCAACCTCGGCTAAGTTGCCCATCAACCCGTCTGGCTCCTGGAAAGGCTGTGATGCCGGGCTCTAACCCCTTGGTGAGCGTGGTCATCCCGCTCTACAACGCCGCGCCTTTCATCGGCGAGGCGCTGGCCAGCATCTATGGCGAGGGCCATCCCGCCCTCGATGTCATCGTCGTGGATGACGGCTCGACCGACGGATCCCTCGCCGTTGCCGAGGAACGCTTTCCCGGGATTCGCGCTATACGCCAGAACCGGGCCGGGATCGGCGCCGCGCGCAATCGCGGCATTGCAATGGCTGAGGGCGAGCTCCTCGCTTTTCTCGACGCCGACGATCTTTGGCCGAAGGGGCGGCTGGCCCCGCTCCTGGCGGCGCTGGCGAAGCTGGAAGGCCCCGGCATGGCCTTCGGCCATGTCCGGCATTTCCTCAGCCCCGGTCTAGCGCCGCAGAGCCGATCCCGGTTCCACTGCCCGCCGGCGCCGGTGCCCGGCTATTTTGCGGGCGCCATGGTGATGCATCTCGCCGACTTTCGCCGCGTCGGTCCCTTCGAGGAGGATCTGCGGGTCGGCGAGTTCATCGGCTGGCTCGCCCGGGCGCGCGACCTCGGCCTTGCGAGCAAGTTGGTCGATGCGGTGGTGCTGGAGCGTCGGATCCATGGGGCCAACCAGACGGTCAGAGAGCGCGAAGCCTTCGCCGACTATGCGCTGATGCTGAAGCGCAGCCTCGATCGCAGGCGGCAGCAGGCATGACGCGCGAAAGCCGGCGCCGGATCTGGTCGCCTCTGCCGACAGGACCGCAGATGCGGCTCCTGCGGCTCATCCTTGCCGACCGGCTCGATGCCGCCGAGCTCGCGGCCTGGACCCGGGAAGTCGAGATCGAAACCCTGGACGAAGGCTCAGTCAGGCTTCTGCCCTCGCTCTACCGGCGCCTCAGCGCGGCGGGATTGGATCATCCCTGGCTTCCCCGCATGCGGGGCTGGTATCGCCGGTCTTTCTATTTCAACCAGTTACTGGTCCATCGCGGCCTTCGCATCGTACGGGCGCTGGCAAGCCGGGGCATGCCAGCGCTGCTGTTGAAGGGATCGGCGCTCGGCCGGCGCTTCTACGGCGATCTGGGCGAAAGGCCCATGGGTGACTTCGACATCCTGGTGCCGGAAGATGCGCCGTTCGACGTCGTGACGGCCGTACTGACGAAGGATATCGGCCTCAGGCTCCGCGACCGCGCGCTTCATGCCCTCACCTTCCTCGGTGAGGACCACCTCGAAATCGACATTCACCGCTACCTCCTGCCCGAACTCGCCTATCGGGGTTCGACCCGGCCCCTCTGGGAACGGGCCGAGCCCATCGAGATCGGAGGCGAGAGCTGGCGCACGCTTTCGGCCGAGGACCATGTCTTCCATATCCTCATCCACGGCCTGAGGGCGAGCGACGTGCCGCCCCTGCGCTGGATCGTCGATACGGCCGCGGTGCTGCGCGCAACTCCTCGCTTCGACTGGGGTCTCGTCGTCGAGCAGACGCGGCGAACGGCAATGGCGCTGCCGGTCGCGGCGGGTCTTGCTTTCATGGTCGATCAGAAATTCATCGGCCCGGCGGGCGAGTTTGCGCTGCGAGAGCTGCAGGCTCTGCCGACAGGCGTCGCCGACCGGTTCCTATTCGCCGGCCAATTGCACCGGCCGAGCTTCGTCTTTTCCTGCCTGCGCCCCCTCTTGCTCTACGCTCGGCTCAGCCGGCTGGCCGGCCGAGAGCATGCGCCGGGATTGCAGCAGTTCCTGGCCACGCTTTGGGATCTGGAAAGCCCGCGCAAGGTTCCCGCCGCCGCGCTCGGCAAGCTCGGCGCCAAGCTCAAGGCGCGAATGGTTCTGTAACGGGTCCTTCCAAACCGGCCCGCCTACCACCAATCTGCGCGCCTTGTCCCGCAGGGCAGCGGTGCCGCCACCGGGACTTCGGGCATGCGGGCTTCGATGATGGCGCTGCGTTCGAGGATATAGCCCGTGGGCCGGCTGGCCGACCACCGGCGCGGGTTGGGCAGCACGGCGACGAGCCTTGCGGCTTCCGCCGCCGAGAGCGCCGAGGCGGGCTTGTGGAAATGGTAGAGCGCGGCTGCCTCGGCGCCATAGACGCCGGGCGCCCACTCGACGACATTGAGATAGACCTCCATGATCCGCTGCTTGCTCCAGGCAAGCTCGATGAGGGCGGTGAAATAGACCTCGAGAGCCTTGCGCGGCCAGCTCCGGTCCGGCCAGAGGAAGACGTTCTTCGCCGTCTGCATGGAGATGGTGCTGGCGCCCAGCAACATGCGGCTGCGCTGGTCGTGCTGCCAGGCATACTGGATGGCGCCCCAATCGAAGCCGTCATGGCTGCAGAACTTGCCGTCCTCGCTGGCCATGGCGGCCAGCACCAGATTAGGCGAGATGGCGGAAAGCGGCCGCCAGGTCTTGTCGATGCCGGCGCCGTCGAGCGCGCGCAGCAGCATGAGCGGGGTCGCCGGCGGCGGCAGGTCGCGGAACAGCAGGACGAAGAAGACCGACCAGACCAGGAAGCCGGAGATGAGGAAGGCCAGAAGACGGCCGATGCGCCGGAACATGGGGCAGTTATAATGATTCGATGTCGATCCTGTCGCCTTCCGAAGCGGCCGCCACGACGGCCGAGGAGCGCCTGGCCGAGCGGCTTGCCCGCGGGGTGTGCCGGCTGTTCGAGGACATGGGGTTTGCGGCGATCACGGAGTTTCCGCTCACCAACGGCCGGCGGGTGGACGTAATCGCGCTCGACGGAGCCGGGGGCACCTCCATCGTCGAGATCAAGAGCTCGGTCGTGGATTTCCGCAGCGACCACAAGTGGCAGGAGTATCTCGACTTCTGCGACCGGTTCTATTTCGCCGTGGCGCCGGAGTTTCCAAAGGACATGCTTCCCGGCGAGGTCGGCCTCATTGTCGCCGACGACTGGCACGGCACGGTGGTCAGGGAATCGCCGCAGCTCGCCATGAACGGCAGCCGGCGGCGGGCCCAGACCCTGCGCATCGCCTTGACCGCGGCGCTCAGGCTGCGGCGCTTCACCGACCCGCGCGCAGACTAGATTCCTTAGTCTGGTCGCATTTTCTACGCCGAACCGGTGCCCAGTTCGGCGGAAAATGCCCCAAGGAGCGCCTGCTCGAAACGGCCGAGGATCGCTTCCCGGTCCCAATCCGCCACAGCCCGGGCGCGGGCGGCCTCGCCCAGAACGCGCCGGCGCTCCGGATCTCGGGCGAGCGCCTCGACCGCCGCGGCCATGGCGATGCCGTCGCCGGGCGGCACGACCAGCCCGGCGCCCTCGACCGCCCGGGCGACGGCGGTGCCGGCCGCCGCACCGGCAACCACCGGCCGGCCGCTCGCCAGCATGAAGGCGAGCTTGGAGGGCATCACGAGGTCGGCCGCGTCGGCGCGCTGGGGCAGCAGGTGGATGTCGGCCGCGCTCAAGAGGTCGTTGAGGCGCCCGGCGGGCTGCACCGGCAGCCAGTGGACCTGGGCCATGCCCGAAGTCGCGGCCTCGAGCCGCCGGCGCGCCGCGCCGGCGCCGGCCAGCAGCAGATGGACCGGGCTGCCGCCGAGCGCCGCGGCGGTTTCGGCCAGGGTTTCCACGCCCTGCTTCTCGCCCATATTGCCGGCATAGAGCGCGACCACCGCGTCGCCCGGCAGGGCGAGAGATTGGCGCAGCTCGCTCTCGGCCGGGTGGATTTCTGCGGTATCGACCCAATTGGGAAACAGGAGCCTGCGTTCGACGGGGACGCCCTTGTCGGCCAGGCGCTGGACCATTGCGGGGGTGATGCTGGAGACTAGGTCGAAGCGCCGGAGCAGCCAGGATTCGAGACCGAGAGCCAGGCGCCGCAAGACGCCGCCCGAGACGATGCCCAGGGCGAAGGCGGCATCGACCTCGAAGTCCTGGATATGGAGGAGGGCCTTGGCACGGCCAAGCCGGGCCGCCAGCCAGGCGCCGGGCGCCGAGATCAGGGCCGGCGCGACCGTGATCAGCAGCTCCGGCCGAAAGGCAATCGCCTGCCAGAGGGCGACGGGGAAACTGGTGAGCGCGAAGCTCACGAGGTGGAGGAGGCGGGTCAGGCCTCGCGGCCGGGCCGGGACGTAGAGCGGGCAGCGATAGACGCGCGCACCGGCGATCTCCTCCCGCCGCCAGCGGAAGCCGCCATAGCCGCGCGCGATCCGCCAGTCCGGGTAATAGGGCGGCGCCGTCACCACCCGGACGTCGTGGCCGCGCGCGGCGAGCCAGGCAGCCATCTCGCCGGTGAACTTGCCGATGCCCGTCGGCTCGGGCGCGTGGTTGAGGCCGTAGATCAGGAGGCGCAAGCAGCGACACCCTTGCCGGCGACGATCGAGGCATAGACGGCCTCCAACCGCTTGCCGATGGAGGCCCAGTCGTAGCGCCGGGCGACCGAGGCGCGTCCGGCCTCGCCCATCTTGGCCAGGCGCGCCGGGTCGTCGATCAGCTCCGCAATGCGGCCAGAGAACTCCACGGCGTCGCAAGGGGCGGCGAGCCCGGCGCGATCGGCCACCACCTCGCGCCAGATGTTGACCTTGTCGGAAATCACCACCGGCAGGCCGCAGGCCATGGCCTCGATGACCGAGATGCCGAAATTCTCGCTGTAGGAGGGCAAAAGGAACAGGCTCGCATCGGCGAAGGCGCCGAGTTTCGCCTCGCCCTGGAGCATGCCGACGAAGCTGGTCCGGGATTCGATTCCCGCCTCGGCGACGAAGCGCCTGGTCTCGGCGAGATAGCCGCCGTCGGGCCCGGCGATCACCAGATGGATGTCCTGCCGCGCCAGGTGCCCGACGGACGCGGCCAGGATGTCGAGCCCTTTCTTGAAATTGATCCGGCCGAGGAACAGCAGGATCCGCCGGCCTCCGATCTCGGGATGCTTCGCGCGGAAGCTGCCAGGCGCGGGAAGCTTGGCGTAGTCCGCCGGGTCGAGCCCGTTGGGGATGACCACGCCGGGCGCGCCATGGACGAAGGGCGAAGCAAGCCGCATCTCCTCCTCGGCCGTGTAGTGGATCGCGGAAGCCCTGGCGAGGACCCGGTTCTGGAACCACAGGTCGAACAGGATCTTCTTCAGCCGCCGGCGCTGAAAGATGTAGGGATCGAGCGTGCCATGCGGCCGGACGATGTAGGGCTTGCCCAGGCGCAAAGCGAGGCCACCCGCGGCCCAATCGTGGAAGAGGTAGAGGGAATGGATGTGGAGCAGGTCGAATCCCGGCAGGTCGCGCTTGAGGGCCGCGCGCATCGCCCAGGACGCGAGCCAGATCCGGGGGGCGGCAAGCGGGAAGAAGCTCAGCCTCACCCCGTCGCGCGTCTGCTCCCGCGGCGCCTCGGGCGGCTGGCCGAAATCTGTGGTGTAGATGGCCACTTCATGGCCGAGGCGGGCAACCGCGCGCGCCATCTCGAAGCCCGCCTTGGCCGGCCCGCCGCTGAAGGGCGCCAGATCGCCGATGACGTGAAGGATGCGCAAAAGCCGGGGTCCTTTCGCCCGCGGAAAGCGGCCAGAGACTAGCCTGGAAAAGAGGGAGCCACCACGGGCGGCACGCAACTGTCCTGCCCCCCATGGCTGATGCTATCTTCGCCGCGCCTCATGCCCCGTCCCGGCGCCATTCCGTGATCCCCGTCATCCATGTCGCCGCCGAGCTCGGCCAGGGCGGGACCGAGCGTTCCATCGAGCTGCTGGCGACTTGTGCCGAGGGTCCACAGAGCCAGCGCGTCGCGGCGCTGGATCGGGACGGGCCGACGGGCGAGCGGCTAAGGGTCGCCGGCGTCGAGGTCAAGGTGTTCGCCGGCGACCATGCCGCGGCCGCTGCTTGGATCGCCGGGCGCGGTGCCGGCGTGGCCCTGCTCAACCGATCGGGCAAGCCGGACCCGAAATGGAACGGGCTCATCCGGGCGCTAGCATGCGGGCCGGTCACGCCGCTGGAAGTCAATCATTTCGGCTGGCTCGATCGTGGCGCGATCGCCGACGGGCTCAAGGGCAGCTTTTCGGTCTCCGGCACGGCGCTGGCGAAATACCTGCGCCAGCTCTTCGGCCATTGGCCGAGCGAAGCGGATCTCGCGGCTCTGCCCTTGGCAGTTTGCGCGGGCAATAATCCTGTCGCAGCGCCCGAGCCGCCATCGGGCGACCGGGCGAGCCTGCGCCGGGAACTGGGCCTCCCGGCCGATGCCTTCCTGGCGCTTCGCCTCGGCCGGCCCGACCCGCGCAAATGGAGCGATCTCCTGATCCTCCATGGCAGCCGGCTTCTGGCCGAGCTGCCGCGGCTGCACTTCGTCTTTCTCTCGGCGCCGGAGAACCGGGCGCCGGTGATCCGGCGGCTCATGGGCGAGCGGGCGACGCTGGTTCCCTTCACCGCGGATCGCGGCCTGGTGACGCGCTACCTGGCCGCTGCGGACGTCATGCTGCACTACGCGCGCTACGGCAAATCCTTTGGCTATGCGCTGGCCGAGGCGGCGCTGGCGGGCCTGCCCGTCATCGTCCAGTCCACGCCATGGGGCGACAATGCCCAGGCGGAGCTGATCCGTGACGGCGAGACCGGCTTCATCGTCACCGGCTATGCCAGCGTCAAACGGGCGCTCGCGAAGCTCATGGACGATCGCAGCTTCGCCTCGGTCCTCGTGGAACGTGCGCGGGCCGACATGGCGGCGCGCTTCGGCACCGCCCGGACCTGGCGCCTGATGCAGGCCTTCATCGACCATGCCCTTGCCGGCGGACGCGGACTGGTGAGCGCGCCCGAGGACCTCGCGCGCGACCAGCGCCGGCGGCTGGCCGCGGGAATCGCCGCCTATGGCGAGGGCAATCCCTGGCTCGCGCGGCTCGCGGCCGAGCGCCCGCTCTATGGGCGCCCCTGGTTCTGGCGGCTGTTCGCGGCGGACGGCGCGGCGATCCTGAAGCGCCGGCTCGCCCGATGAAGATTCTCATGTTCCTGCACGACGCCTATGGCGGCCATGGCGGCATCGCCCAGTTCAACCGCGACGTCATCGATGGGCTCGCTGCCGATCCGCGCGTCGAGCGCATCACGGCCTTGCCGCGCAAGCCCGGCAGGGAAGGCGAGGCGCTGCCGGCGAAGCTCGACTGGCGACGCGAGGCGGGCGGCGGGCTCGGGTCTTATCTCCGCGCCGCGGCGAAGGCAGTGGCCCGCGAGCGGCCCGACCTCGTGATCTCGGCCCATATCCGCCTGCTGCCCGCGGCCTGGCTCGCGGCCCGCATCGCGCGCGCGCCACTCTGGCTCATGATCTTCGGCATCGATGCCTGGGAGCGGCCGCGCAATCCGCTGTTGACCCTCCTCACGCGCAAGGCCGAACGGGTGATCTCCATCAGCGAGACCACCACGACGCGATTCCAATCCTGGGCCCGCCTCCGGCCATCGCGCATTCGGCAACTTCCCTGCAGCATCGACCTCGATCGCTTCCGGCCCGGCCCCGTCGATCCGGCGCTCGTCGGCCGGTACGGCCTCGGGGGCAAGCGCGTGCTGTTCACCTTCGGCCGGCTGGTGAGCCGCGAGCGGGCCAAGGGCATGGACGAGGTGATGGAGGCGATGCCGGAGCTTCTGGCCGATGTCCCCGATCTCGTCTATCTCATCGGCGGCGATGGGCCGGACCGGCCGCGCCTGGCGGCCAAGGCGGAATCCCTCGGGCTCGGTGCCCGCGTGATCTTCGCGGGCCGCATCGCCGAGGAGGAGAAAGTGGCCCACTACCGCCTGGCCGACGCCTATGTCATGCCGAGCCGGGGCGAGGGTTTCGGCATCGTGCTGCTGGAGGCGATGGCTTGCGGTGTGCCGGCGCTCGCCAGCGCCAAGGACGGCGGACGCGAGGCGCTGCTCGACGGTAAGCTGGGGCTGCTGGTCGATCCCGACGATGGGCCAGGCGTGGCCGCCGGCATCCGCGCCGTGCTCGGAAGGCCGAAGGGCCGGCCAGCGGGGCTGGAGCATTTCTCGACCGCGGCGTTTTGTGCCCGCGTCGCTTCGCTTCTGGACAAAGCGGCGCGATGAACGCGCACCCCGTTCGCATCGCCTATCTGGCGACCCATCCGATCCAGTACCAGGCACCGCTTCTGCGCCTGATCGCGGCCGAGCCGGGCATCGCCCTCAAGGCCTTCTTCCGCAGCCCCATGGGCCTGAAGCAATACGTCGATCCCGGCTTCGGCCAGGCGATCGCCTGGGACACGCCGCTGCTGGACGGCTACGAGCATGAATTCCTGCCAGCACTCGGCGATCCCTTGCGGGTCACGCCTTATCTGAGGCCCTTTAACTATGGCCTCGCCAAGCGGCTTCGCGCCGGCGGCTTCGACGTGCTCTGGGTGCATGGCTATGCCCGTGCGTTTCACCTCACCGCCATGCTGACGGCCAAGCGCCTTGGGCTGAAGCTGCTGCTGCGCGACGAGCCCACCTCGATCAGCAAGCCGCGCAGCGCGCTGCGCCGCATCCTCAAGCGCGGCATCTACGGCGCACTCGCGCATGTCGTCGATGGCGCGCTCACCATCGGCAGCCTCAACCGGCACTATTACCTCGATCAGGGATTTCCCGCCTCGAAGCTTTTCCCCGTACCCTATGCGGTGGACAACGCGCATTTCCGCGCGGGAGCCGAGAAGGCGGCAGCCAATCGCGCTCAGTTCCTCGCCTCCCTCGGCCTCCCGCCAGAACTCCCGCGCATCGTCTTCGCCGGCAAGCTGACACCCATCAAGGCGCCGGAGGTGTTGCTGGAAGCCTTCGCCCGGATCGAGGGCGTGAAGCCCTATCTCTGCTTCGTGGGCGATGGACCCTTGCGAGGGATGCTGGAGGGGCAGGCGGCGAAGCTCGGCGTGCGCGAGCGGGTCGTCTTTGCCGGCTTCCGCAATCAACGCGAATTGCCGGCCTTCTACGACGCGGCCGATGTGTTCGTGTTGCCCTCGCAGCGCGAGCCCTGGGGCCTGGTGGTGAACGAGGCCATGAACGCGGGCCGCGCCATCGTCGTCAGCGACCAGGTGGGATCGGGCCCCGACCTGGTGCGCCAGGGCGAGAACGGCGCCATCTTTCCGGTGGGCGATGCCGGGGCACTCACCAAGGCGCTCAGGGACATTCTCGCCGTGCCCGGCCGTGCGGCGACCATGGGGCAGCGCAGCCTGGAGATCATCGAAGGCTGGAGCTTCCGCGAGGATATCGCGGGGCTGAAACAGGCGCTGGCCGGCATCGGCCTGCCGCTTCCCCGATGAACGCGATCCGCGCCGTCGTCAGCCATCCCTCCAAACAGGGCAACATGTACCGCGTGCCCTGGGGTGCTGCGGTCAGCGGCATAAAGAGCGACTTCCTCACCGGCTTCTACTACAAGCCCGGCAGGTTTCCCTGGCCGCTCCTGTCCCTCCTGCCCGCGGCCAAGCGCCGGGCCATCGAGGAGAAGCTCGAGCGCCGGCGCCTGCCCGAAATGGACGACGGCATGGTGACCCAGGTGTCGGGACCGCTGCCGGAGCTCTGCTATGGCTGGTTCAAGGGCTACACGCTGGGCAACGCGATCCATGACCGGCTGGTTGTCCGGTGGCTTGCGCACCACGTGCCGAAGGGAAGCGCGGGCATCTTCCATGGTTTCCAGGAATCCTGCGCCCGAAGCCTCGTCGCGGCCAAGGCCCGCGGCCTCACCGCCCTGCTGGAATCGACGCTGCCGCCTTCGACCATGCCGATGGTCGCGGCCGAGTACAAACGCCTCGGCGTGCCCTGGTCCGGCCTGACGGCGCCGACGCGCGAGCTCCTGGCCGAGCTGCCGCTGGCCGATTTCCACGTCGCCCAATCGGCCTTCGCCGAGCGCTCGCTGATCGACTATGGCGTGGCGCCCGGCCGCATCTTCCGCATGCCGCTCGGCGTCGATGCGGCGCGCTTCCGGCCGCGAGCGGGCGAACGCGCGCCGGGGCCTTTGCGCGTGCTCTTCACTGGCCAGATGTCGGTGCGCAAGGGCGTGCATCACCTGCTGGCGGCCTGGGATTTGGCGAAGCTTGGCGCGGCCGAACTGCTCTTTGCCGGCGCGCCCAAGGATTCCTACATCGCCGATCTGGTAGGCAAGCGCGGCGCGGCTGTGCGCTACCTCGGTTTCGTGCCTCACGCCAAACTGCACGAGCTTTACCAGAGCGCCGACATCTACGTGTTCCCCTCGCTGGCCGAGGGCGGCGTCTATGTCATCTACGAGGCGCTGGCTTCGGGACTGCCGGCAATCGTCTCGGCCAATGCCGGCTCGGCGGTGCGCGACGGCCGGGAGGGCTTCGTGGTCGCCGCCGGCGATGTCGAGGCCCTCGCCCGGCGCCTGCGGGAGCTGGCCGAGGATGCGGCCCTGCGCCAGCGCATGGGCGAAGCGGCGCGCGAGCGGGGCCTGCATTTCGCCTGGCAGGAATTCTACCGGCGCATCGGCCTCATGTACCGCGAAGCCGTCGCCCGCGAGGGCCGGCCGGCGGCGGGGCCGACGGATCTGTTCGAGACGTAGTGGAGGTCAATTATCGAGCCAGGTGGTCTGGTCCGGCCTCCCGCCATCTGAAGGAATGCTTGTAAATACTACGCTGAGAGCGTATATATCCCGTGCCCATAGACCACGGCTTCAGATTCGAACTGGATGAGGAAGTTTCCGAAGGCAACCTTGTTGCCTTGAAGGTCGGAACTCCGACGGGAAGGGCTATCCAGCTCTACGCGGAAGTCGAGTTGATTGGCAGAACTGCCGTTCTTCGGTAGCTCGCCATATATGCCGTAAACATGGTGCCTAACGACTTCGGAATCGCTGGTTTGCGGAAATTGGCTCGCGCGGCGATGGAGGAATTCGATGTCGACTATATCCGAATTGAAGAAGCGCGCCGGACCTCGGGTGCGGGTGCGGGCCGCACCGTCGAGCGCATCGAGTTCCGGCGGTGAAGCTGTTCGCTTGATTCTGATGCCGTCTGGCTCAGGCCAAGTGAACGATGTCTTCGAGGTGGTGCGCCTTCTGGTCAGGTCTGGCGTCGCCGTTCGCACCGCCAAGAGTGCGATCGACGATCTTGTTGTCGGAAGAATTGCCTACATCGATGCGCCCGCTGTAGCGGATTACGATCGGCTGAAACGCGAGATGTCCAAGCAGAAGGTAGCGGCCCATCGGATCGAGCTGCGCCAAGTCGACGTGAAGGCGCTGCGCCAGCGCCTCGGAATCAGCCAGGAGGCCTTTGCCGGCCGCTATGGCCTGGACGTGGCGACCGTTCGCAACTGGGAGCAGGGCCGAACGAAGCCTGAAGGTCCGGCAGCGGCGCTGCTGCAGCTCATCGACCGGGACCCAGACAAGATCGTCGAGCTACTGGCCTCGTGACGCCGGCGGTTCGGCGTCGTTGGCGGGCTCCGCCTGAGGCTCGGCCTTGGCCACGCCCACCAGGGCCGGACGCAGCAGCCGGTCATGCAGCATGTAGCCCTTCTGCAGCACCTGAACGATGGTGCCGGCCGGCTTGCCCTCGGCCGGCATCTCGTACATGGCCTGATGCCGGTGGCTGTCGAACTTCTCGCCGAGAGCATCAACCATTTTGATGTTGTGGCGCTCGAGAGCCGACTGCAGCTGGCGCTCGGTGGCGGCGATCCCTTCCACCAGGTTCTTCAGCGCCTCGTCCTTGGCCAGCGCCTCGGCCGGTACGGCGGCAAGCGCGCGGGCGAGATTGTCGGCCACGGGCAGGACATCTCGGGCGAGCGGGGCTGCGGCATAGCGCGCGGATTCCTCGCGCTCGCGCTGGGCGCGCCGACGCGTGTTCTCGGCTTCCGCGAGCGCGCGCAGGAGCTGGTCCTTCAGCGCCGCCGCCTCGGCCCGCGCCTTTTCAAGCTCGGCCGCCAAGTCGGGCTGGACCGCGTCTGCCGCCGGGTTGCCGGCCTCGCCCGCGGCGCCGGCGCCGTCTTCCGGCTCGATCAGCCGGGGCTCCACTCTGGGCGGATCTTCCGTCGCGCTCGTCATTCCTCGATCTCTCCGTCTTTGCACTTGCGTCTAGCCGATGAGCCGGCCGATGAGCTGGGCCGTGTAGTCCACCATGGGAATGACCCGGGCGTAGTCGATCCGGGTCGGGCCGATCACGCCCACCGCGCCGACGATGCGCTGCTGGCCGTTGCGGTAGGGCGCGACGACGAGGGAGCAGCCCGAAAGCCCGAACAGCTCGCTCTCAGCCCCGATGAAGATCTGCACGCCTTCCGCCCCTTCGGCCGCCTCCAGCAGGCGGGTCAGCGCCTCCTTGCGCTCCAAGGCAGAGAACAGGCCGCGGACGCGCTCGAGGTCCGCCAGGGCCGTCACGTCCTCCAGCAGCCGGGCCTGGCCGCGCACGATGAGGGCGCCGCCCTTCTCGGCCGACCAGCTGGCAAGTCCCGCCTCGACCACCTTCTGGGTCAATTGGTCGAGCTCGGCTCGCTGCGCCGCGAGCTCGCGGGCGACCTCGCGCCGCGCCTCGGCGATGGTGCGGCCGACCAGGCGGGCGGAGAGGAAGTTGCTGGCCTCGATGAGGGAGGAGGCGGGAAGCCCGATGGGCACGTCGATCAGGCGGTTCTCCACCAGCCCGTCCTCGGTCACGATGACGACAAGGGCCCGGCCCGGCCCCAGGTGGACGAATTCGATGTGGCGCAGCGCCCGGTCGCTCTTGGGCGCGATGACGAGGCCCGCGCAGTGGGAGAGCCCGGCGAGCGCGCCCGTCGCCTGTTCCAGGGTTTCGGCCATGCTGCGCCCGGCGGCGGCGCATTGGGCCTCGATCTCCATCCGCTCGGAATCGGTGAGCCGCCCCACCTCCAGGAGCCCGTCGACCCAGAGCCGGAGGCCCATCTCCGTCGGCAGGCGCCCGGCCGAGGTATGGGGCGCGTAGAGCAGGCCGGCGGCCTCCAGGTCCGACATCACATTGCGGATGGTCGCCGGCGACAGGCTCATCCCCAGGCGCCGCGAAATCGTGCGCGAGCCGACCGGCTCGCCGCTTTCGACGTAGGCGACGACGATATGCCGGAATATCTCGCGCGAGCGCTCGCTGAGCTCCCGCACCGCCGGCGGCGTGGACGACAATGCATTCATGGTCTTGGCCGAATGTGGCTTGCCGGAATGTAGTGAGCGCACCCCGCAGCGTCAACGCGAGGCGCGCTGGCAATCCGCTACGCCCCGCGTTAGGTTCCGGCCGGATTTTCGAAGGCCGACCGTATTGCCAGGGAAGGAGCCTCCCATGCGCGCCCAGGGCCGCGCCGCCGACGAGATGCGCCCCGTCTTCCTCGAGCCTGGCGTAAACAAGTACGCCGAGGGCTCCTGCCTCGCCCGGTTCGGGGACACCCATGTGCTGTGCACCGCCTCGGTCGAGAATTCCGTGCCGCCCTTCCTGCGCAACAGCGGGCGCGGCTGGGTCACGGCCGAATACGGCATGCTGCCGAGGGCGACCGGCACCCGCGGCAATCGCGAGGCGGCCCGCGGCGGCCAATCCGGCCGGACCCAGGAGATCCAGCGCCTAATCGGCCGGTCCTTGCGCGCCATCACCGATCTGGCGGGCCTGGGCGAGCGCCAGGTCAAGATCGACTGCGACGTGATCCAGGCCGACGGCGGTACCCGCACCGCCGCCATCACCGGCAGCTTCGTCGCCCTCCATCTGGCGTTCCAGCACCTGATCAGGATCGGCGCGCTCCAGCGCCTGCCGCTCCATGGCCATGTGGTGGGCGTTTCCTGCGGCATCGCCAAGGGCCAGCCGGTCCTCGACCTCGACTACGAGGAGGACAGCTCCGCCGAGGCCGATGCCAATTTCGTCCTGACCGACGCCGGCGGCATCGTCGAGATCCAGGGCACGGCCGAGCAGAAGCCCTTCGAGGAGCAGGTCTTCCTCGCCATGCTGGCGCTCGCCCGCAAGGGCTGCGCCGAACTCGTGGAGCGCCAGCGCCGGGCCCTTGGGCTCGCCTGACGGTGCGGCGCTTCGAGGGCGGGCGGCTCATCATCGCCAGTCATAATCCCGGCAAGGTCAAGGAAATCGCCGAGCTTCTGGCGCCCTACCACGTGGATTGCGTGGCGGCGGGCGATCTCGCGCTCAAGGAGCCGGCCGAGACGGGTGGAAGCTTCGCCGCCAACGCTTCCCTCAAGGCGGTCGCCGCGGCGAAGGCGGCAAATCATCCGGCGCTGGCCGACGATTCCGGCCTGGTGGTCGATGCCCTCGGCGGCGCGCCCGGGGTTTATTCGGCCCGCTGGGCGGGACCCAAGAAGGATTTCGCCATGGCCATGCAACGGGTCGAGCGCCAGCTCGGCCCCAAGGCCGACCGGCGCGCTCATTTCACCTGCGCGCTTGCGCTCGCCTGGCCGGACGGCCATGTGGAATGCTTCGAGGGTCAGGTCCAGGGCCGCCTCGTCTGGCCGCCCAGGGGCGCGCGCGGCTTCGGCTATGACCCCATCTTCCTGCCCGAAGGCCGCAGCCAGACCTTCGGCGAGATGGATCCTGCGGGCAAACATGCCATCAGCCACAGGGCCGAGGCCTTCCGCCTCCTCGTCGCCGCCTGCTTCGCGACATGAGCCGGGCGACATGAGCTTGGCTGGGACCGAAGGCGGCTTCGCCATCTATGTCCATTGGCCGTTCTGCCAGTCGAAATGCCCCTATTGCGACTTCAACAGCCATGTCCGCGAGGCGGTAGACGAGGCGCGCTGGCGGCGCGCGCTCCTGGCCGAGCTGGACCACTACGCGGCCGAAACGGCGGGCCGGCCGCTCGTAAGCGTCTTCTTCGGCGGCGGCACTCCCTCCCTCATGGCGCCGGAGACGGTGGGTGCGCTGATCGAGCGCATCGCCGAACACTGGCCGCTTACGCCGGAAGTCGAGATCACGCTAGAGGCCAACCCAGGCTCGGCGGAAGCGGGGAAATTCGCCGGCTTCGCCGCCGCCGGCGTCAACCGACTATCGCTTGGCGTCCAGGCGCTGAACGACGCCGACCTCCGCTTCCTCGGCCGACGCCATGACCTGAGCGAGGCGCTCGCCGCTCTGGAGCTCGCGAGCCGGCATTTCCCGCGCTGGAGCTTCGATCTCATCTATGCGCGGCCGGGGCAGACTCCCGCCGCCTGGGAGGCGGAGCTCGAACGCGCGCTGGCGCTAACGGGGGAGCACCTCTCGGTCTATCAGCTGACCATCGAGGCCAACACCGCCTTCGAAGGCGCGCAGCGGCGCGGCGAGCTCGCATTACCGCCGGAGGAAACGGCGGAGGGGCTGTTCGAGTTCACCCAGGCGAGGCTCGCGGCCGCCGGCCTTCCGGCCTACGAGATCTCCAACCATGCCAAGCCGGGCGCGGAATGCCGCCACAACCTGGTCTATTGGCGCGGCGGGGATTATCTCGGCATCGGTCCCGGCGCTCACGGCCGTCTTACGCTCGGCGGCGAACGCTTCGCCACCCGCCAGCATCGCGCGCCCGAAGCCTGGCTCGCGGGCGTGGAAGCCGCGGGCCACGCGACCCGGGAGCGGCGAGCGCTCGGACCCGAGGAGCGTCGCGAGGAGCTGCTGCTGATGGGCCTCAGATTGACCGACGGGATTTCCCGCGCCCGCTTCCACGCCGCCTTGGGTGAGGACATCGAGACGGCGCTCGATCCCCAGCGCCTGGCCCGCCTCACCAACGGCGGTTTCCTGGTCCTGGACGACGCGGGCCTGCGGACCACGCCCGCAGGGCGCCTTCGGCTGAACGCGGTGCTCGCGGCGCTGCTGGCTTGAGCGGAACCGGGCAGCCGCTGCCCCATCGGGCGAAGGTCGCCTCAGGAAAGGTGATGCACCGGCCCCATGCCGTAGACCGGGGTCGGGATGCCCTCCATGCGCGCCTTCAGCTGCAGCGACAGGAACTGCGAATAATGGCGCGACTGGTGGAGGTTGCCGCCGTGGAACCACAACGCCTCCTGATGCGTCGGCTTCCACATGTTGCGCAGCTCGCCTTCCCAGGGGCCCGGGTCCTTGCGCGTATCCGAGCCGAGGCCCCAGCATTTTCCGACCTTGTCGGCCACCTGCTTGCTGATGAGCTCGGCCGCCCAGCCGTTCATCGAGCCATAGCCGGTGGCGAACACGATCAGGTCGGCCGGCAGTTCGCTGCCGTCGCTGAGGACGACCGAATGCTCCTTGATGCGTTCGACGGCGACCCTGCTCTTCAGCTTGATCTTGCCGTCGGCCACGAGATCGCTGGCGCCGACATCGATGTAATAGCCCGAGCCCCGGCGCAGGTACTTGAGGAACAGGCCCGAATCGTCGTCGCCGAAGTCGAGCATGAAACCCGCCTTCTCCAGCCGCGCGTAGAAACCGGCGTCGCGCTTCTTCATCTCCGCATAGACCGGCACTTGGAGCCCCGGCAGGATCTTGTAGGGCAGCGAGGCGAAGATCAGGTCCGCCTTCTCCGTGGTGACACCTGCCTTCACCGCCGCTTCGGAGTAAAGGCTCCCAAGCGCCAGGTCCATGAGCGTGTCGCTGCGCGCTATATGGGTCGAGCTGCGCTGGACCATGGTCACGTCTGCGCCCTGTTCCCACAGCGCGGCGCAAATGTCGTGCGCCGAATTGTTGGAGCCGATCACCACCGCCTTCTTGCCTTTGTAGGCGTCGGGCCCCGGATGCCGGCTGCTGTGGTGGAGGTCGCCCTTGAAGGTCTCCATGCCCGGGACCGACGGCATGTTCGGCACCGCCGACATGCCGGTGGCGAGCACGAGCTGGCGCGGGCGCAATGTCATCGGCTTGCCGTTGCGCGAGACCTCGACCGTCCACTCCTTCTTCGCCTCGTCGTAGCGCGCGCTTTTGCACTCGGTGCTGCCCCAGTAGTCGAGCTCCATCACCTTGCTGTACATCTCGAGCCAGTCGGCGATCTTGTCCTTCGGGCTGAACACCGGCCAGTGGTCGGGAAACGGCAGGTAGGGCAGGTGGTCGTACCAGACCGGGTCGTGCAGGCAGAGGCTCTTGTAGCGCTTGCGCCAGGAATCGCCGGGCCGCTCGTTCTTCTCGACGATGATCGCCGGCACGCCGAGGCGCCGAAGCCGGGCGCCGAGCGCGATGCCGCCCTGGCCGCCGCCGACGATGACGACATAGGGCTGCCGGCTCACGCCGAGTTCGGCCTCCTCCTGGCGCCGGCTTTCGAGCCAGGTCTTTCGGCCCGGGTGCACGCCGTGCTCGACGCCTTTGTCGCGCATCGCGCCCTTGTGCTCCTCGAAGCCCTTCAGCTCGGTCATGGTCGTGAGCAAGGTCCAGGCCTTGCCGCCGGTGAGCCTGAGATGGCCATAGCCGCGCGCCACGCCGGTCTCGAACCGGATCCAGCCCTCGGTCACGCCGCCGGCTTCGCTGGCTTCCCCCTCCAGCCGCCAGCCCGAAGGTCGGGCCGGGATCACCGCGCGCTCGATCATCTCGCGGACCTTGGGCTTGCCCTCGGCGGTGGCGATGTTCCAGGTGAACGACACCAGGTCGCGCCAATAGCTGTCGTCGTTGAACAGCGCCGCGGCGGCCTCGGCGTCGCCGCTTGCGAGCGCGGCATCGAGCCCGGCCAGCCATTCCGATATCTGCCTCGTCGGCGTCGTCTCGCTCATCGCTGGCCTCCTGCTAGCGTCTGATCGCCTCAAGTTGAAACAATTTGAGGCGTGAATCAGCCGCTAATTCAAATAAGTAGAGTGAGATTCACGGTTCAGGTTGCTTCAACCTGAACCGATCTCGCTCTAGGGCTAGTTCGTCAGCACCGGTGCGAAGCTCTTAGCCGCCGGGTCCTTGACCACGGCGCCCTTGGGGCCGAGTTCATAGATCGCCAGGTTGCGCTGGACCAGTCCGTCGGCGCCGAACCGGAATACGCCATTGACGCCGGTGAAGCCGTCGGGGCGGGTGAGGGCCTGAGGGCTGAAATCGCCGGTCTTGGCCAGGGCCGCGGCCATGGCCACCGCGTCATAGGCGAGGCCCGCGAGTTTCGGCGGGTCGGCGGCATAGGCGGCGCGATAGCGCTGGGCGAAACTGTCCCAGCTGTCGTCGGCGGGCGCGGCATACCAGCCGCCGTCGAGGGAACGCTCGGCGCTCAGGCTGGGGTCGTCCCAGAGCGCGCTGCCCAGGAGTTTCACCTGGGTCGTGTCGATCTTGTAGAAGGCCAGGAGCGGCACGATGGAGCGCAGCTGGAACCCGCCCATGGGAATGAGCAGGGCGTCGAAGGGCGGATCGGAGGCGAGCTTCCCGACGGGGCCCGAGAACTCGACGGCGTCGGCCGCGTAGTATTCGATGGCCGAGACGGCGACGTGATCGCGCGCCGCGGCTTCGTTCAGGGAATCGGCGACGAGATGGCCATAGGGATTGTCGGGCAGGAGGGCGGCGAAGCTCTTCCGGCCCTGCTGGCTGGCGTAATCCACGATCCGGTCGATCTGCAGGCCCGGCAATATGCCCATGACATAGACGCCGTTGCCCGCCACCGATTTGTCGGTGGTGAAGGCGACGTCGGCGACATGGCCGGTCGCAGCCACGGGTCCGACCTGGCGGGCGTGATCGGCGAAGATGGGTCCCAGCAGGATATTGGCGCCCTCGTCGATCGCGGCCTGGGCCGCGCCCACCGGGCCCTGGGGCGTTTCCGTGTCGCGCACGACGAGTGCGGTCTTGGTGTCGGCGGCATCGAACAGGGCCATCTCGGCCGCCCGGTCGAGGGCCTGGCCGAGCTCGGCGTTGGCGCCGGTCAAGGGCAGCAGCAGGCCGAGGGTGGCGCTGGCCTCCGGGATCTTGGGGACAGCCGGCGTGGGTGCGGTCGATGCCACGGGCGGCAGGACGGACCCCGAAGGGGCCGGCGCGGCCGGCGCTTCGGCTTGCCCGGTCGCGGGCACGGTCGCTACGCTGGCCCTGCCGCCACAGCCGGCGAGCAGCAGGGCGAGCGCCAACGCCGACAAGAAACCGGGCCGGGAGAACTGCCGTGTCGAAGACTGAACCAAGGCGCGCCCGCTCCCAAGACAAGAACCGGCCGAACCGCGATCGGACGAGGCAGGAGCCTAGCGACAGCCCGGCCGGCGAGCAATCGCGCTTCCAGGGCTTGGCAATCGTCGCCACCCCGATCGGCAATGCGGCAGACATCACCTTGCGGGCGCTGGCGAC
This sequence comes from uncultured Alphaproteobacteria bacterium, assembly GCA_963724385.1. Lineage (GTDB taxonomy): Bacteria > Pseudomonadota > Alphaproteobacteria > Dongiales > Dongiaceae > DASXQK01. The sequence goes on from CAVRUJ010000001.1 coordinate 61,146, forward strand.
CCTGGCTTCGGCTGACGCCATCCTCTGCGAGGACACGCGGGTCAGTGCCAAGCTCCTGGCGCGCCACGGCATCCGCCGGCCGCTGGTCGCCTATCACGAGCACAACGCAGAGCGCATGCGGCCCCGGATCCTGGAGCGTCTCGGCCAGGGCGAAGCGCTCGCCCTCATCTCCGATGCCGGCACGCCGCTCGTCTCCGACCCCGGCTACAAACTGCTCCAGGCCACCATCGCGGCCGGCATCCCGGTCACCGCGCTGCCCGGCCCTTCGGCGGCGCTGGCCGCCCTCGTCCTCTCGGGCCTGCCGACCGACCGGTTCTTCTTCGCTGGCTTCCTGCCGGCCAAGGCCGGCGAACGCCAGCGCGCGCTCGCGCGCCTGGCGCCGATTCCCTCGACGCTCGTTCTCTTCGAGGCGGCCAACCGCCTGCCGGCATCGCTCGCCGACATGGCGACGGCGCTCGGCCCCCGGCCGGCCGCCGTGGCCCGGGAATTGACCAAGCTGTTCGAGGAGGTGCGCCGGGGCGATCTGACCGAACTCGCCCGCCATTATGGCGAGGCCGGGCCGCCGCTGGGCGAGGTGGTGGTTGTCGTCGGGCCGCCTGGCGAGGCGGCGCCGGCTGGCGATGCCGCGATCGATGCCGCCCTGGCCGAGGCGCTTCAAGGCAAAAGCCTGCGCGACGCCGTGGAGGACGTGGCGGCGCGGACCGGGGAGGCGCGGCGCCATGTCTACGCGCGGGCGCTGGCGCTTGCGCGCCGGCAAGAGGGCGGCGATGGCGGCAAGGAATAGGGCGGGCAAAGACAAGGCAAGCCGGCAGGCGGCCTGGCGCCGCGGGCGGCTGGGGGAGTCCCTCGCCATCGTCTCCCTGATGCTGCGCGGCTACAGCATCCTCGCCCGCGGCTTGAAGACCCCGCTGGGCGAGATCGACATCGTCGCCCGGCGCGGGCGTATGCTCGCCTTTATCGAGGTCAAGACCAGGGAAAACCTCGATCAGGCAGCCGAGGCCTTGCTGGCCCGCCAGCGCCGGCGCATCGCCCGGGCTGCCGCGGGCTTTCTCGCCAACCGGCCCGAGCTCGCCCACTGCCAGCCCCGTTTCGACGTGATCCTGGTGGCGCCCTGGCGCTGGCCGCGGCACATCATCAATGCTTGGCGGGGAGACTCCTGAGAGTCCAGAATCCCTTGCGGTCCGACTCGGGTAGGGTCTCTTGCGCACCGCGTTCCTTCTTCTTGTTGCCCTGGCACCGGCCTTTGCCGGCTGTTCGACCACCGATCTCGCCATCGGCGCTGGCGCCACCGTCGCGTCGGCGGCCAGCGAGGAGCGGGGCCTCGGCCAGGCGGCCGACGACAACCGGATCGCCCTCGACATCCAGGCCCGGCTCGTGGGTGCCGGGCAAGGGATGTTCACCAAGGTCGACGTGTCGGTGGAAGAGGCGAGCGTGCTGCTGACCGGCCGGGTGGAGAAGGCCGACATGCGGGTCGAGGCCGTGCGGATCGCCTGGCAGGTGGACGGCGTGGCCGAGGTCATCGACCGGATCGAGGTGGCCGAGCCGGAGGACTTCGGCGGCTATGTCGACGACCTCTGGATCGCCGAGAAGCTGAGGGCCAAGATCCTGTTCGACAGCCAGGTGCGCTCGATCAACTACGATATCGACTGCGTCGCGGGAACGATCTATCTGATGGGCGTGGCCCAGGACGCAGCAGAGCTGCAGCGCGTGATCGACCATGCCCGCGACGTTCCCTATGTGCGCGGCGTGGTGAGCTATGTGCGGCTGAAGAACGACCCGGCGCGCGGGGCGTCATCGGCCCAGGTCCAGCCGGCGACGGGCACGCCGTGAGCGCCGGCAGCAGTCCCGACCGGGAGATCCTGGCCCGCCTCGCCGCCCTGGGCACGGCCGGCTCGGGCGCCATCGCGCTCGCCGAGACGGCGCTGCTGCTGGGCAGCCTCGATCTCGACCGGTCGACGGCGGCGATCGCCGATTGCCGCGCCACCCTCGACGCCCTGGCCGCGGATCTCTCGGCCTGTGCGTCCAGGGCCGCGAACCTCGCCCAACGCGCCGAAGCGCTGAGCGCGGTGGTCGCCCGGCGCCACGGCTTCACCGGCGACCGGGAGACCTATGACGATCTCGCCAACGCCAACCTGATCGCCGTGCTGGAGCGCAAGCGCGGCCTGCCCGTGGCGCTCGCCATCCTCTATATCCATGCGGCCCGGGCTGTGAGCTGGGAGATGGAAGGCCTCAACTTTCCCGGCCGCTTCCTCATCCGGCTCGGCGCTCCGGACGGGCGCGCCGTGCTCGATCCCTTCGACGACGGCATGGTCCGCGAGGCGGCCTCGCTGCGCGAGCTGCTGAAGCAGAGCGCGGGCAGCACGGCCGAGCTGGCGCCCGAGCATTTCGCCGCGGTCGACGACCGGGACATCCTGCTCCGCCTGCAGAACAACATCAAAGTGCGCCTCCTCCAGGCCGACCGCATCGCCGAGGCCCTGGTGATCATCGAGCGCATGCAGCTGATCGCGCCGGCCGAGCCCATGCTCTGGCTCGAGGCGGGCGGCTATCACGCGCGGCTCGGCAATCTGCGCGCGGCCATCGAGGCGGCTGAGCGCTGCGGCGCGCTTGCCTCCGACGAAGCTCTGAGGCAGCGTGCGGCCAGCCTGCTCCAGGAGCTGAAGGGCAGGCTGAACTGACGCAGGTTCCGGACGGGTTCGCCTTGACCGCCTCATCATCGTCATTCCCGCGCAAGCGGGAATCCATCTTTCCATGGACCCCCGCTTTCGCGGGGGTGACGAAAGGGGGGAAAGGGCATCGCCGGAACATGCTCCAGCCGTGGCCCGGAGAATGCCCATGAGCCTTGCCGTCGCCATCCAGATGGATCCCATCGAGACCATCAACATCGATGCGGATTCCACTTTCGTCCTCGGGCTCGAAGCCGAGCGGCGCGGCCATGCGCTGTTCCACTACCTGCCGCGCGATCTGTTCTTGCGCGAAGGCCGCCTCTTCGCCACGGTCCGGCCCATGCGCCTCAGGCGCGAGCGCGGCAACCACGCGAACCTGGGCGCGCCCGAAGTGCTCGACCTTGCCGGGCTCGACGTGATCCTGATGCGCCAGGACCCGCCCTTCGACATGTCCTACATCACGGCGACCCATCTCCTGGAGCACGTCCATCCCGGAACCCTGGTGGTCAACGATCCGGTGCATGTCCGCAACGCGCCGGAGAAGCTGTTCGTCACCCATTTCGAAGGGCTGATGCCGCCCACCCTCATCACCTCCGACCCGCGCCAGATCAAGGCCTTCCGCGAGCAGCACAAGGACATCATCGTGAAGCCCCTGTTCGGCAACGGTGGGGCGGGCGTGTTCCACATCGCACCCGAGGACGAGAACCTGAACGCGCTGATCGAGATGTTCACCCAGCTCTACCGGGAGCCGGTGATCGTCCAGCGCTACCTGCCCGAGGTCCGCCAGGGCGACAAGCGCATCATCCTGGTGGACGGGGTCGCCGCCGGCGCCATCAACCGGGTTCCCCCGCCTGGCGAGGCGCGCGCCAACATGCATGCGGGCGCCGAGCCCCGGCCGGCCAAGCTCACCCAGCGCGAAAGCGAGATCTGCACCGCCATCGGTCCCACCCTCAAGCAACGCGGGCTGATCTTCGTCGGCATCGACGTGATCGGCGACTACCTGACCGAGATCAACGTCACCTCGCCCACCGGGATCCAGGAGATCAACCGCTTCGACCAGGTGACCCTTGAACGGGACATCTGGGACGCCATCGAGACCCGGCTTCCCCGCCGCCAGGCCCGGGAGAGGGTCTGACATTCTCCTCTCCGGCGGCGCTTTTCCTCTTGCGGGCGAAGCGGAAATGCCTATATTCCCGGCATACCCATAGTCCCGCCAGAGTAGCGGGAAAGAAAAAACAGGGTGGGCCCAACGGCCCGCCTTTTTTGTTGACCCTGTCGAGCGGTGAAAAAAGCGCCTTGGATAAGACGGCGGATATCGCGCGTTTGATCGAGCCCGCGCTTCAAGCGATGGGCTTCGAGCTGGTGCGGGTCCAGTTCGGCGGCGGCCATCACCGGCCGACGCTCCAGATCATGGCCGAGCGCATCGACCGCCAGCCCATGGCGGTGGAGGATTGCGCCGAGATCAGCCGGAACCTTTCGGCCTTGCTCGATGTGGAAGATCCCCTGCCGGGGTCCTATCTGCTGGAGGTGAGCTCGCCCGGGATCGACCGGCCGCTCGTCAAGCCGGCCGACTACGAAAGATTTGCCGGGTTCGAAGCCCGCCTGGAGACCAAGGCGCCGATCGAGGGCCGCAAGCGCTTCCGTGGCCGGCTCCTGGGGCTGGACGGCGACCGGGTGAGGTTCGTCGAGGAAGGGGCCGAGCTGGCCTTGCCCCTGGAAGAGATCAACAAGGCGAAGCTCCTGCTGACCGATGCCCTGATCGGGGCGTCTGCGGCCCCACGCAAGACAAACTGACTCCCAAAGAGGAACTGATCCCCAAAGGGGAATAGATCGAGGACGACAATGGACACCAACCTGACCGTAACCCGCCATGAGCTGCTGCAGGTCGCCGACGCCGTGGCGCGCGAGAAGAGCATCGAGCGCGACGAGGTACTGGAGGCCATGGAGCAGGCGATCCAGAAGGCCGGCCGGGCCAAATACGGCCATGAGCACGACATCCGGGCGACCATCGACAAGAAGACCGGCGAGATCAGGCTGGCGCGCTTCCGCCAGGTGGCCGACCCGATCGAGAATGAATTCACCCAGATCACGCCCAAGGACGCCGCGGCCCGCAATCCCGCACTCAAGCTCGGCGATTTCCTGGTCGAGGAGCTGCCGCCCATCGACTTCGGGCGCATCGCCGCCCAGACGGCCAAGCAGGTCATCGTCCAGAAGGTGCGCGAGGCCGAGCGCCGGCGCCAGTTCGAGGAGTTCAAGGACCGCAAGAGCGACATCGTCAACGGCCTGGTGAAGCGGGTCGAGTTCGGCAACGTCACCGTCGACCTCGGACGCGGCGAAGGCATCCTCAGGCGCGACGAGCTGCTGCCGCGCGAGAACTTCCACAACGGCGACCGCGTGCGCGCCCTCATCTATGAAGTGCGCGAGGAACTGCGCGGGCCCCAGATCTTCCTGTCGCGCACGCGCAACGAATTCATGGCCAAGCTGTTCGCCCAGGAAGTGCCGGAAATCTACGACGGCATCATCGAGATCAAGGCCGTGGCGCGGGATCCCGGCAGCCGGGCCAAGATCGCCGTCATCTCCAACGACAGCTCGATCGATCCGGTGGGCGCCTGCGTCGGCATGCGCGGCAGCCGCGTCCAGGCCGTGGTCGGCGAGCTCCAGGGCGAGAAGATCGACATCATCCCCTGGTCGGTCGACCCGGCGACCTTCGTGGTCAACGCGCTCGCCCCGGCCGAGGTGGCCAAGGTCGTGCTCGACGAGGAGGCGCACCGCATCGACGTGGTAGTGCCCGACGACCAGCTCTCGCTCGCCATCGGCCGGCGCGGCCAGAACGTGCGGCTCGCCTCCCAGCTCACCGGCTGGGACATCGATATCCTGACCGAAGCGCAGGAGTCCGAACGCCGGACCGAGGAGTTCCGGGTGCGCTCGCAGCTCTTCATCGACGCCCTCGACGTCGACGACGTCATCGCCCATCTCCTGGTGACCGAAGGCTTCACCAAGGTCGAGGACGTGGCCCTGGTGCCGCTGGAGGACCTGGCCGGGATCGAAGGCTTCGACGAGGGCGTCGCCAACGAGCTGCGCGAGCGGGCCAGGGCCTTTCTCCAGGCCCAGGACGAGCGCCTGGGCGTCCGGCGCCAGGAGCTCGGCGTCAGCGAGGAGATCGCCGCCATCGAGGGTCTGACGCCGGCGATGCTGGTGGCCCTCGGCGAGGCGGGCATCAAGACCCTGGACGACCTGGCCGATCTTTCCTCCGACGAGCTGATCAGCCGCGAGGACGGGATCCTGCGCAATTTCAGCCTGGGCGAGGCGGAAGCCAACGCCGTCATCATGGCGGCGCGGGCGCATTGGTTCGCGGATGAAGACAAGTTGGGCGAGCCGAAGCCGGGTGAAGAGAAGCCTGGCGAAGCTGGCGCCGGCGAGGAGAAATCGGCCTGAGCCCGATGGAGGAAAACGCGGCGGGGATGATGGCCGAAGAAGCCCTGGTCGAGGAGACGGACGCGGCGGGCGAGGCGGAGCTCCGCGGCCCGACGCGCCGGTGCCTCGCGACCCGCGAGGTGCGGCCGAAGGCCGAGCTCTTGCGCTTCGTCGTCGGGCCCGATGACCGGCTCGTTGCCGATCCGGCCGAGCGACTGCCCGGCCGCGGTTTGTGGTTGACGCCGCGGCGCGATATAGTCGCCGCCGCCGCGGCCAAAGGATTGTTCGCCAAGGCGGCCGGACGGCGGGTCGCCGTGCCGGCGAACCTGGCGGGCGAAGTCGAGGGCCTTCTCAGTCAGCGCTGCCTCGGGCTCCTGGGCCTGGCGAGGCGCGCCGGCGTGGTCCGCACGGGCTTCGAGAAGGCACATGCGGAGCTGAAGGCCGGGCGGGCGGGATTGCTTCTGGCGGCCAGCGACGGAGCGGCCGACGGGCGGGCCAAGCTGGCGACGCTCGCGGCCGTGGCTAGCCCGCCGGTGCCGGTGGTGGCGCTGTTCGACAGCGAGGCGCTGTCGGCGGCGCTGGGCCATGAGGGCGTCGTCCACGCCACGCTTGCCGCGGGCGGCATGGCGACGCGTCTGTTGCGCGAGGTCGGGCGCCTCGAGGGAATGCGGGAACCGAAGGACGGCGACGCGGGCCGTCGGAGACAAGGGCCGAGATGACGACGAGCAACGAAGCCGAAACCAAGAAGCCGCTCAGCCTCACCCCCCGGGGCAAGCTCGAGCTGCGCAAGACTATCGACGGCGGGCAGGTCAAGCAGACCTTCCCCCATGGCCGGTCCAAGACCGTCACGGTCGAGGTCAAGCGCAAGCGCGTCTATACCGCGGGCGTCGGCGGCAAGATGGAGGTCGCGCCCGAGAAGGAAGCGGCTCTCGCCGCGGCCGAGCTCAGCGCCGAGGATCGCGCCCATCTCTCCAACCTGACCGCGGGCGAGAAGGCGACGCGCCTCAAGGCGCTTGAGGAAGCCAAGCGCGACGACGAAATCCGCCGCATCCAGGAAGCCGAGGACGCACGCAAGCGGGCCGAGGAGGAGGCCGAGCGGGCCGCCGTCGAGGAAGCCAAGCGCAAGGCGGCCGAGGCGCGGGGCGAGACCTATCAGCCGGCGCCCGAAGCGCCGGCGCCCGTCGACGCCGAAGCACCGGCGGCGAAGCCGAAGGCGGAGCCGGCGGTCAAGCGCATCGAGCCCAACGTGGTGCGCACCCACCGGGGCCCCGCGGTCCCCGAGGCGGAAGAAGAAGAGGAAGCTCCCAAGCACGCCAAGCGCGGCGTCGTCCGGCCGGCCGCCCGTCCGCTCGCGCCTCGGCGCGACCAGGCGACGCGCCGGCAGGCCGGCAAGATCTCCGTCGTCCAGGCGCTCGATGAGAACGCGGGCGAGCGCATGCGCTCCCTGGCCGCGGTCAAGCGCGCGCGCGAGAAGGAGAAGCGCGCGCTCATGCAGCAGACCGAGGCCGCGCGCGTCATCCGCGACGTGGTCATCCCGGAAAGCATCACCGTCCAGGAATTGGCGGGCCGCATGGCCGAGCGCTCGACCGACGTGATCAAGTCGCTGATGAAGATGGGCATCATGGCGACGATCAACGAGCCGCTGGACGCCGACACGGCCGAGCTCATCGTCACCGAATTCGGCCATCGGCTGAAGCGGGTGAGCGAATCCGACATCGAGCTCGGCCTGGAGGGCGAGGCGGACGACGCCGGGAAGCTCGTGGCGCGCCCGCCCATCGTCACGGTCATGGGCCATGTCGACCACGGCAAGACCTCGCTGCTCGACGCGCTGCGCGAGACCGACGTGGCCGCCCATGAGGCGGGCGGCATCACCCAGCATATCGGCGCCTATCAGGTGACCCGGGCCAACGGCCAGAAGATCACCTTCATCGACACCCCCGGCCACGCCGCCTTTTCCGAGATGCGCTCGCGCGGGGCCAATGTCACCGACATCGTCGTGCTGGTGGTGGCCGCCGACGACGGGATCATGGAACAGACCGTCGAGGCGATAAATCACGCCCGCGCGGCCAAGGTGCCCATGATCGTCGCCATCAACAAGATGGACAAGCCGGGCGCCAATCCCGCGCGCGTGCGCCAGGACCTGCTCCAGCACGGCGTGGTCGTGGAGCAGATGGGCGGCGACGTACTCGACGTCGAGGTCTCGGCCAAGACCAAGCTCGGCCTCGACAAGCTCGAGGAGGCCCTCCTGCTCCAGGCCGAAATCCTCGACCTCAAGGCCAATCCCGATCGGCCCGGCAGCGGCACGGTGGTGGAAGCCAAGCTCGAGCGCGGCCGCGGCGCCGTCGCCACGCTTCTGGTCCAGCGCGGCACCATCCGGGTCGGCGACATCTTCGTGGCGGGCGCGGCCTGGGGCCGCGTGCGCGCGCTGCTCGACGATCGCGGCCAGCCGGTCGAGAGCGCCGGCCCGGCCGCGCCGGTCGAGGTGCTGGGCCTGCAGGATACCCCGCTCGCCGGCGACGGCTTCGCCGTGGTCGAGAATGAGGCGCGTGCCCGCCAGGTCAGCGAGTTCCGCAGCGGGCGCCTTCGCGCCCAGCAGAGCGGGCCCGGCCGCGGCACGCTCGAGCAGCAGTTCAGCCGCATCGCGGCCGGCGAATCGAAGGAACTCGCGGTGGTGATCAAGACCGACGTCCAGGGCTCGCTCGAAGCCATCGTCGCCTCGATGCAGAAGATGAAGACCGAGGAAGTCGGCGTGCGCCTGCTCCATGCCGCGGTCGGCGGCATCAACGAATCCGACGTGACGCTCGCCCGCGCCTCGGGCGGCATGATCATCGGCTTCAACGTGCGCGCCAATCCCCAGGCCCGCGAGATGGCCAAGCGCGACAAGATCGACATTCGCTACTACTCGATCATCTACAACGTGATCGACGACGTGAAGGCGGCCCTCTCCGGCATGCTGGCACCCACCTTGCGCGAGCGGTTCCTGGGTTACGCCCAGATCCGCGAGGTGTTCGAGATCACCAAGGTCGGCAAGATCGCCGGCTGCATGGTGACCGAGGGCCTGGTCAAGCGCGGCGCCAAGGTCCGTCTGCTGCGCGACAACGTGGTCATCCACGAAGGCGCCCTCAAGACCTTGAAGCGCTTCAAGGACGAGGTCCGGGAAGTCAAGGAAGGCTTCGAATGCGGCATGGCGTTCGAGAACTACCAGGACATCCAGAAGGGCGACCAGATCGAGTGCTTCGAAGTCGAAGAAGTCGCCCGCGAGCTGGCGTAAGAGGCTCGCTCGCCGCAACGCCTTCTTCCCCCGCCCCCTCGACGGGGGCGGGCTGGGGTGGGGGTGGAGCAAAGGCACGACCATGGAGTTCTCGACACCCCCCTCGGAGTTCTCGACACCCCCCTCCCTGACCCTCCCCCGCAAGGGGGGAGGGAAGGTGCTGCGCGGGAAGGCATCTGTCACATGACCCGCAAGCACTCGCGCGCACCCAGCCAGCGGCAGCTCCGTGTCGGCGAGGCGTTGCGCCACGCGCTGGCCGAGATCCTCGCCCGGGGCGAGCTGCGCGACCCGGCGCTGGCGGATGTCCAGGCGACGGTGACCGAAGTGCGGGTCAGCCCCGATCTCAAGGCCGCCACCGCCTTTGTCGTTCCTTTCGGCGGGGGCGATGCCGCAGCGCTGGCCAAGGCGCTCAACAATGCCGCCGGGTTCTTCCGCATGCGCCTTGCCGCAGCCGTCGATCTGCGCGTGGCGCCGGTGGTCCGCTTCGAGCCCGACCGGACCTTCGACCAGGCCATGCGCATCGAGCGGATCCTGAAATCGCCGGCGGTCGCGCGCGACCTCGGCGAGGACAAGGGCAAGGGCGGCGGCGATGGCGCGTAAGCGGCGGGGGCAACGCATCGACGGCTGGATCGTGCTCGACAAGCCGGCGGGACTGAGCTCGACGGCGGCAGTGGCCAGGGTCCGCCGGCTGCTCGACGCCGCCAAGGCCGGCCATGGCGGCACCCTCGACCCGCTCGCCACCGGAATTCTGCCCATCGCGCTCGGCGAGGCGACCAAGACCGTGCCCTACGTCATGGACGGGATGAAGACCTACCGCTTCACCCTGCGCTTCGGCGAGGCGCGGGCCACCGACGACGCCGAGGGCGAGGTCATTGGAGTGAGCCCCGTCCGCCCCACCGACGACGAGATCCGCGCGGCCCTGCCGGCCTTTCGCGGCCATATCCAGCAGGTCCCGCCCGCCTTCTCGGCGGTCAAGGTCGAGGGCAGGCGAGCCTACGACCTGGCCAGGGCCGGCGAGCCGGCCGAGCTTGCCGCCCGCGAGGCGTTCATCGAACGCTTCGAGCTCATCGGCCGGCCAAGCCCCGAGGATGCCCTGTTCGAGGTCCGCTCGGGCAAGGGCGCCTATATGCGCAGCCTCGCCCGCGACCTCGCCAAGGCCTTGGGAAGCCTGGGCCATGTGGTGGCGCTACGCCGGCTCTCAGTCGGCCCCTTCGGCGAGGCTCAGGCGATTTCGCTGGATTCGCTGGAGGCCATGGGGCATATTCCCGCCGCCTCACGGCACCTTTTGCCGGTCGCGACCGCGCTGGACGACATCCCGGCGCTGGCCGTGAACGACAGTGAGGCGTCTCGCCTGCGTTGCGGACAATCCGTCGGCCCCATCCGGCGGCAAGATCTGGAGCGCATTGGCCAATTCGGGAGCGGGGCGATCTTTTGCGCCAAGTCCGGCGGGCAGCCGGTGGCGCTCGTCCGCCTGGAGGCCGGCGATCTACGCCCGGTGCGCGTGCTGAACCTCTAGAGTCGAGAAAGGACTATCACGATGTCGTTGCCGGCCGAGCGCAAGCAGGCGCTGATCAAGGAATTCGCCAAAGCCGAGGGCGATACCGGTTCACCCGAGGTGCAGGTCGCTCTGCTCTCCGAGCGGATCAAGAGCCTGACCGACCACCTTCAGACCCACGAGAAGGATTTCCATTCCCGGCGCGGGCTCCTGGTCATGGTCGGCCAGCGCCGGCGCCTGCTGGACTATCTCAAGCGCAAGAACGAAACGCGCTACAAGGAGCTGATCGAGCGCCTTGGCCTGCGTCGCTGAGACCAGGACGAATTTTTCCGACGCCACGGCTTCGGCCGGGCGTCTTCACCTGCGCGTGTCCGCCGCAAGGCTGGGGCGGCACGCAAGCTTGCCGGGCCGACGCAAGCGGCGCCCCCGTACCGACTTTCGCAGAAAGCCGGTACGCGGATTTGAGTGTGAGTATCGGATTCACGCAGAAATTCGCGACAAAGCCCGAGTCGCGAATTTCTCCGATCCGATACTTAGGCGCCGCTTCCGCGGGTCCGGCATGAGCCATTCCAGCCATCACGCCACGACTGTGGCCACAAGGATCCGAAAGACATGTTCAAGATTCAACGCAAGGAAATTCAATGGGGCGGGCGCAAGCTCGTGCTCGAGACCGGCCGCGTCGCCCGCCAGGCCGACGGCGCCGTTCTAGCGACCTACGGCGACACGGTGGTGCTCTGCACCGCCGTCGCCCAGAAGCAGCCGAAGCCGGGGATCGACTTCTTCCCCCTGACGGTGAACTACCAGGAGAAGACCTTCGCCGCCGGCAAGATCCCGGGCGGCTTCTTCAAGCGCGAAGGCCGGCCGACGGAGAAGGAGGTGCTGACCTCGCGCCTCATCGACCGCCCGATCCGCCCCCTCTTCGCCGACGGCTTCCGCAACGAGACCCAGGTCATCTGCACGGTGCTGAGCCATGACCTGGAGAACGACCCGGACGTGGTCGCCATGATCGGCGCCTCGGCCGCGCTCACCATTTCCGGCATCCCGTTCCTCGGGCCCATCGCCGCCGCCCGCGTCGGCTATGTCGGCGGGCAATATGTGCTGAACCCGGTCCAGGAGAGCCTGCCGGAATCGGCCCTCGACCTGGTCGTCGCCGGCACGGCCGAAGGCGTGCTGATGGTCGAGTCCGAGGCCAAGGAGCTCACCGAGGAGATCATGCTGGGCGCCGTCACCTTCGGCTTCGAGCAGTTCCAGCCGGTGATCCGCGCCATCATCGAGCTCGCCGAGCTTGCGGCCAACGAGCCCTGGGCCGTGCCCGGCCACGGACCGGAGGCCGAGACGGTCGTAAGGCGCCTGGCCGAAGTGGCCGAGGCCGATCTGCGCGCCGCCTATGCCGAGACGGCCAAGCAGGCCCGCACCGACAAGGTGGCCGCGGTCAAGGCCAAGGCGATCGAGACGCTGGCCGCGGAGGAGCTGCCCGCCGATCTCGTGGGCAAGAAGTTCAAGAAGCTGGAGCAGGAGATCGTCCGCAATAGCATCCTCGACACCGGCCGGCGCATCGACGGGCGCGACACCAAGACCGTGCGGCCCATCGAATGCCAGGTCGGCGTGCTGCCGCGCGCCCATGGCTCGGCGCTGTTCACCCGGGGCGAAACCCAGGCCCTGGTGGTGACCACGCTCGGCACCGGCGAGGACGAGCAGATCGTCGACGCGCTCGAGGGCGAATATCGCCAGGCCTTCATGCTCCACTACAACTTCCCGCCCTACGCCACCAACGAGGCGGGCCGCATGGGCTCCCCCGGCCGGCGCGAGATCGGCCACGGCAAGCTCGCCTGGCGGGCGGTGCATCCGCTCCTGCCCGGCAAGGAGGATTTCCCCTATACCATCCGCGTGGTCTCGGAGATCACCGAGTCGAACGGCTCCTCCTCCATGGCCACGGTCTGCGGCTCCTCCCTCTCGATGATGGACGCCGGCGTGCCGCTGTCGCGCCCCATCGCCGGCATCGCCATGGGCCTGATCAAGGAGGAAGGGCGCTACGCCGTGCTCTCCGACATCCTGGGCGACGAGGACCATCTGGGCGACATGGACTTCAAGGTCGCCGGCACGGAGCGCGGCATCACCTCGCTGCAGATGGACCTGAAGATCGCCTCGATCACGCCCGAGATCATGAAGATCGCGCTCGGCCAGGCGCTCGACGGGCGCATCCACATCCTGGGCGAGATGGCCAAGGCGATCGACGCCGCCCGCGAGGGGGTGAGCGAGAACGCGCCGCGCATCACCGTCATCAACATCCCCAAGGACAAGATCCGCGAAGTGATCGGCACCGGCGGCAAGATCATCCGCGAGATCTGCGAGGTGACCGGGGCCAAGATCGACATCGAGGACGACGGCACGATCAAGGTCGCCGCCGTCGACGCCGATGCCGCCAAGACCGCCATCGACTGGATCCGCGGCATCGTCGCCGAGCCCGAGGTGGGCGTGATCTACTCCGGCAAGGTCGTGAAGATCATGGAGTTCGGCGCCTTCGTGAACTTCCTCGGCAGCCGCGACGGGCTGGTCCACATCAGCGAGCTCGCCGCCCAGCGGGTCAAGCAGACGGGCGACGTGGTCGCCGTGGGCGACCAGGTCAAGGTCAAGGTGCTGGGGGTCGACGACCGCGGCAAGGTCAAGCTCAGCATGAAGGCCGTCGACCAGAAGACCGGCGAGGACCTGACCAAGCGCACCGAACAGGCCCAGGCGGCAGGCTGACGCCTGCGCCCGGACGTGGGCGAGAGGCACCACTTCTCTTTCGTCATTCCCGCGAAAGCGGGAATCCATGTTTTGACCTGGACCCCCGCTTTCGCGGGGGTGACGAGAGGGGTGGTTCTCGCCGCCGGCGGGCTGGACCAGACAGCGTCGCCATGACCCGTCTCCTCCCCGCCGTCATCGGCCATCGGGGTGCGGCGGCCGACGCGCCGGAGAACACGCTCGCCTCCTTCCGGGAGGCGGCGCGCCAGGGCGCCGCCATGGTGGAGTTCGACGTCAAGCTCACGGCCGACGGCCGGCTCATCGTCATGCATGACGACAGCCTGGAGCGAACAACCGACGGCAAGGGCGCGGTGGCGGAGACGACCTTGGACGCCATCCGCGCGCTCGACGCTGGCGCCTGGTTCGGGCCCGCGTTCAAGGGCACGCTCGTGCCGACCCTGGAAGAAACGGCCATGGTCCTGGCCGAGCTCGGGCTTGCCGCCAACATCGAGATCAAGCCCAACCCCGGCCAGGAGGCCGAAACGGCCCTGGCCGCGGCCGATTTCCTCTTGCGCCATTGGCCCAGGCAACTGCCGGCGCCGGTGATCTCCAGCTTTGCCCGCGAATCCCTGGCCGTCATGCGCGACCGGGCGCCGGCGCTGCCCCGGGGCCTGCTGATCTGGGAGAAGCCCGCCGACTGGAGTGCCGCCGCAAGGGCGCTCGCCTGCCGCTCCATCCATTGCGCGGCCCGGCATCTGACGCCGGACTGGGCGGCTGAGATCAAGCGCCTGGGCTATGTCCTGGCGGTCTATACGGTCAACGATCCTGACCTGGCGAAGCGGTTGCGCCGGTGGGGCGCCGATAGCATCATTGGCGACCGGCCCGGCGCGCTCCGCCGGGAGGAGGGCCAGGCCACGGAGTCTGGCCTGGCGAGGAGCCCGGCGTGAAGGCACTGGAACCCGTTCTCATTTCCGGCCGAGAAGTGCTGCCCCTGGTCGAGGGCGGCAAGGGCATCTCGATCTCCAACGGCGAGAGCTCGGGACCGTGGGCGGCCAACGGCGGGGTCGGCACCTTCTCCGGCGTCAACGCCGATTCCTTCGACGAGACGGGCGCCCTCATCCCCCAGGTCTATCGCGGCCGGACCCGGCGCGAGCGCCACGAGGAGCTGATCGCCTACGCCATCCGGGGCGGCGTGGCGCAGGCCCGCATCGCCCACGAGATCTCCGGGGGCGCGGGCCGCATCCACATGAACGTGCTGTGGGAGATGGGCGGCTCGGAGCGCATCCTCCACGGCGTGCTGGAGGAGGCCAAGGGCCTCATCCACGGCGTCACCTGCGGCGCCGGCATGCCCTATCGGATCGCCGAGATCTGCGCCAGCTACGGCGTCTACTACTATCCCATCGTCTCCTCGGCCCGCGCCTTCCGGGCGCTGTGGAAACGGGCCTATCACCGGTTCCGCGAATGGCTGGGCGGCGTGGTCTACGAGGATCCCTGGCTCGCCGGCGGTCATAACGGGCTCTCCAACAGCGAGGATCCGAGCAGGCCCGAATCGCCCTATCCCCGGGTCAGGGACCTGCGTCGCCTGATGGCCGAGGAATGCGGCCTCGCCAGGACGCCGATCTTCATGGCCGGCGGCGTCTGGTGCCTCAGGGAATGGGAGGACTGGCTCGACAATCCCGAGATCGGCCCGGTCGCCTTTCAGTTCGGGACCCGGCCGCTCCTGACCCAGGAGAGCCCGATCTCGGACGGCTGGAAGCAGCGCCTGCTGACCCTCAAGGAAGGCGACGTCTACCTCAATCATTTCAGCCCGACCGGCTTCTATTCCTCGGCCGTGATCAACCCCTTCATCGAGGATCTGCGTGCCCGCTCCAACCGGCAGGTCGCCTACTCCATGGCCCCGGTGGGCGAGCATGAATGGGCCTTCCCGGTCGGCGCCCGCGGGCGCAACGTGTATCTCACCGGCTCCGACAAGCTCCACGCCAGCCAGTGGATGGCCGAGGGCTTCACCGAGGCCCTGCGCACGCCGGATTCGACCCTCGTCTTCGTGACCCCGGAGAAGGCGCGGGAGATCCGCACCGACCAGGTGAACTGCATGGGCTGCCTGTCGGCCTGTCTGTTCTCCAACTGGGCCCAGAACGAGGCCGGCACCACCGGCAAGAAGGCCGACCCGCGCAGCTACTGCATCCAGAAGACCCTGCAGACCATCAGCCACAGCGAAGAGACCGAGACCAACCTGATGTTCGCCGGGCACAACGCCTTCCGCTTCAAGGACGACCCGTTCTACGCCAACGGCTTCATCCCGACGGTGGGACAGCTGGTGGAGAGGATACTGACGGGAGATTGAGGCAGGCGCGCTAAACCCGATCGGGACCGGCTCTAATCGAGGATGAACGTCACCTCGAGCGTGACCCGGTACTCGGCGATCTTGCCCTTCTCGACCTTGGCCTTCTGCGAGAGGACCTCGAGGCCGGTGATGCCGCGCAGCGTTTTCGCCGCGCGCTTCAGGGCCGTTTCCACGGCATCCTGAAATCCCTTGGTTGAGCTCGCCGTCAGCTTGGTAACCCGTGCTACAGCCATCTCACACCTCCCAGGTCAGCTCCCGGGCGGAAGACTAGCACTGTTTCGATTGGATTACAGAAGCCCGCAAACGATCGCCATTCGGATACTGGAAGCCTCTCGAATTCGCGCCCAGAGCGAGGTCGGGTCAGCTTCCATCAAGCTGACCCGTGAATCTTGCTCTGCATGTTAGGTTTAGAGCCTGATCGTCTCAAGCCGAACAGGCTTGAGACGATCAGGCTCTAGGAACGGGTATCCAGCTTGGGCGCCACCGCGGCTCGTTCGGAAAGACGACGGAGAATCCCCATGACAGTCGCGCTTCCCGGCATTCGCGCCTGCGTCTTCGATGCCTATGGAACCCTGTTCGACTTCGCCTCAGCCGCAGCGGCCTGCCGCGAGGCGCTGGGCGACAAGGGCGCGGCGCTGACCGCGCTCTGGCGCGAGAAGCAACTTCAGTACAGCTGGCTTCGAGGCCTGCAAGGCCGGCACGCGGATTTCTGGCAGGTCACGGGAGATGCGCTCGACTTCGCGCTGGAGACCCTGGGCATCGGCGATGCCGCGCTGCGCCATCGGCTGATGAACCTCTACCTCGCCCTCGATGCCTTTCCGGAAGTGCCCGCCATGCTGGCGCGCATGAAGGCGGCGGGGCTCAAGACCGCGATCCTCTCCAACGGATCGCCGGCAATGCTGGGCGCCTTGGTGAAGCATGCCGACCTTGATCGGTTCCTCGATGCGGTGCTGTCGGTGGAAGAGGTCGGCGTCTACAAGCCCCACCCGAAGGTGTATCAGCTCGCCGTCGACCGCCTCGAGATCGAGCCCGCGGCAATCGCCTTCCAGTCCTCCAACGGCTGGGATGCCTACGCGGCCTCGGCCTTCGGCATGCGGGTCGTCTGGTGCAACCGCTATGGCCAGCGGCGAGAGCGCCTGCCCGGCAGGCCCGACCGGGAAATCGCGTCGCTGGCGGAACTTCCTGACCTGTTGGGCATCTAGCCGAACCCCGAGGGCGGGCGAGCTTGCGCTCAGGCGCATGAGACCCCTCAATCCATCCCCATGGGAACCATCGCCCTCAAGCTGACCCTCACCCCGGTCCTGATCCTGGCCGCGAGCCTTGCCGGCCGGCGCTGGGGACAGATCGTGGGCGGCTGGCTTGTGGCTCTTCCGCTCACCACCGGGCCGGTCACCTTCTTTCTTGCCATGGAGCAGGGAACCGGATTCGCCGCGCGGGCGGCCGAAGGCGCCCTCGCCGGTGCCGCGGCCGAGGCCTGCTTCTGCCTCGCTTTCGGCGCGGCGATCGCGTTTCTGGCCGGCAGCCTCGCCTTCATCACCGCCGGCATACCGATCGGCGCCGCCAGGTTCGGCCTGCCGCTCGCGGCCATGGTCACGATTGCGAGCCTCGCACTCGCCCTCAGGCTGCTGCCGGGCCGGACCGCCGCCGGGGCGGAAGCCGTGCGGCTGCCGGTCTGGGACTTGCCCGCGCGCATGGCGGTGGCGACCACTCTGGTCCTCGGGATCACCAGTGCCGCGCCCTTGATAGGCCCGCGGCTCAGCGGCCTGATCGCCACCTTCCCGGTGTTCGGCGCGGTGCTCGGCATTTTCGCCATGCGCCAACAGGGCGCGGCGGCGGCGCGCCAGGTGATGCGCGGCGTCCTCGCCGGGCTCTTCTCCTTCGCAGCCTTCTTCTTCGCCCTCGGGCTCTCGATCGAGCGTCTGGGGATCGCCCTTGGCTTCGTTACCGCGGGCCTGGTCGCGGTCGCCGTCCAGGCCTGTTCGTTCTGGGTCCTCAGGAGTAGGGGCTTTCTCGCGCGGGTCGGCCAGTGATGACGCGGCCGCTCCCTCAGCCCGTCGCCATCGCCTTCCCCTGGGCCTCGACCCCGGTCACGAGATCGAGCAGCTCGGCGGTGATCTCGTCCTGACGAGCCTGGCGGCCGGCCTGGCGCAGCTGGTCGAGCTTGCGCCCGACATTGTCATGGGCCGATTCCATGGCCGCGAACCTGGCCGCGTTCTCGCTCGCGATGGATTCGATCGCCGCCTCGGTCAGCAAGGCGAAGACATATTCGGCGACCAGCTTCTCGACCAGGATGCCGGGTTCGAGGTTGTGGAGCGGCGCCTCTCGGCGCGGTCCACTCGGCAGCGCTTTTAGGTCGAGAGGCAGGAGAAGCCGGCGCTCGATGGCGGCCGTCGAGCCCTGCCGATAGCGGGCGAACAGCAGGAGGACGCGGGAGACCGCGCCGCGCGCGATCCGCCCGTAGAGGACGGCGGCCAGGGCGCGGGCCGCGTCGGGCGCACCGGCCGCGCGACTCGGCATCGGCCGATACCATTCGAGCTTGCGCCCGCGTTCGAGCGCGAGCGCCGCGCCCCGGCTGCCCATGACGAACAGCAGGTCGCGCGGGGCGAGGGCGGATTCGATCGCCTCCAGCATCCGGTCGTTGAAGCCGCCCACGAAGCCGTGTTCGGCGGCGAAGACCAGGAGGATGCGCCGGCCCGGCGCCTCGCCGGCGGCGGGACGGCCCGGCAGGAATAGCTGCGCCGCGCCGATCGCGGCCGCCATGGCATCGGCGTAACGGCGCACGCCGGCTTGTGCTCCCAGGGCCTCATGCATGCGCATGCCGGCGAGCGAGCGCATGGCGCCCACGATGTCCTGCAGTTCGCCCATGCTGGCGAGGTGGCGCTGGATTTCGGTGAGCCGGGTCATGCCGGCCGCCCGGCGTCCTTCGCCGCTTGCTTCAGGGAATCGGCGAGGGCTAGGAGCGCCGCCTTCAACGGGCCGGCGAGGCCTTCGGGCAGGGCCGCCATGCCTGCGTCCAGGGCCAGGGCGCCGGGGCAATCCCTGGCGAGCCAGGCGCCGAGCCCGGCGCGGAAGGCATCGATCCGGTCGAGGGGAAGCTCGTCGAGAACGCCTTCGGCCACGGCGGTGAGGAGAGCCACCTGCTCGCCCAGGGAGAGCGGCGCGTATTGCGCCTGGGCCAGCACCGCGCGGATGCGCCGGCCATGTTCGATCAGCTTGCGCGTGCGCTCGTCGACCATGGTGCCGAAACGGGTAAACACCTCGAGCTCCAGGAACTGGGCGTATTCCAGGCGCAGGCTCTCCGACAGCGCCTTCAGTACCGGCGCCTGGGTCGCGCCGCCGACGCGCGAGACGCTCTTGCCGATGTCCACCGCCGGCTTCTGATCCTCGTAGAAGAGCCGCGGGTCGAGATAGATCTGGCCGTCGGTGATCGAGATCAGGTTGGTCGGGATATAGGCGCTCATGTTGCCGGCCTGGGTCTCGGCGATGGGCAGCGCCGTCAGCGATCCTCCGCCGCGCTCGGGCGATAGCTTGGCCGCCCGCTCAAGAAGCCGCGAATGGATATAGAAGATGTCGCCCGGATAGGCCTCCCGCCCGGGCGGCCGGCGCAGCAGCAGTGAGACCTGGCGATAGACCGCGGCGTGCTTGGTGAGGTCGTCGATCACCAGCAGGACGTCCCGCCCGGCCTGCATGAAATGCTCGGCCATGGTGCAGGCCGAATAGGGCGTCAGCCATTGCAGGCCCGCCGGTGCGTCGGCCTCACCGACGACGAAGAGGCAGCGCTCGGGCGCGCCGTAGGTCTTGACCGCGTCGATCACGCGGGCGACGGCGGAGGTTTTCTGGCCGATGGCGGCGTAGACCGAGATCACGTCGCTCGAGCGCTGGTTGATGATCGCGTCGAGGGCGATCGCCGTCTTGCCGATGCCGCGGTCGCCGATGATGAGCTCGCGCTGGCCCCGGCCCAGCGGGATCATGGCGTCGACCGCCAGCAGGCCGGTCGCCAGCGGCACCGTCACCAGGGCGCGGTCGACGATCGCGGGCGCGGGCTGCTCCACCGGCGCCATGCGCTGGAGGCTTGGCGGCTCGCCGCCGTCGAGCGGGCGGCCGAGGGCGTCGACGACTCGGCCGAGCAGGCCTTCGCCCACGGGCGCGCTCGCCACCTCGCCGGTGCCCTTGACGACGCTGCCCGCTTTGATGCCGGTCCCGCCGCCGAGGAGGATGCAGCCGATGGTCTCCTCGCCGAGGTCGACGGCGAGACCCCGGGTGCCGTCCTCGAACAGCAGCAGCTCGTCGAGGCGCGTCTCGGGCAGGCCGGCGACCGTGGCCACGCCGTCGCCGACCTGGAGGACGCGGCCGATATGGTCGAGGCGCGGCTCCAGCGATGCGGCCGCCACGCGCCGGCGGCTCGCCGCGATCCAGCCCCGTAGGTCCTCAGCGAGGCTTGTCATCGGCCTCGATCTCGGCCCGCAGGCTTTCGAGGGCGCTGGCGAAGGAGAAGCGCAGGATCGCCGTCGGCAGATGCAGCTCGACGCCGGCGACGAGTGCGGGATCGGCCTCGAAGGCGACGCCGACATGGTCGCCGAAGGATCGCTTCAGCCGGTTGCGCCAAAGCTCGGCCGTCTCGGGCGGGAAAGGCGCGGCGCTCACCACCGTGAGCGGCGCGCCGTCGGCGAACTGGCCCAATAGCCCATTCCGTTCCGCCGGCGGCAAGCCGGCCAGATGCTGCTCGATGCGCTCGATCCAGGCCTCGGCGCGAAGCGCCAGGGGAATCTCCGACAACAGGCGCGTTGCCACCGCGGCACCAAGGTCGAGGGCCGAGCGCCGCGCCTCGGCCAGTGCCTGCTCGCGTTCCGCCGCCAGCGTCTTGCGCGCGTCGTCGAGAAACGTGGCCGTCTCGCGCTCGGCCCGGTCGTGCCGGGCCTTCGCCGCCTCCTCGGCCTGGGCCGCAGCGGCCTTCAGGACCTGCTCCCGCTCGGCCGCGATCCCGGCCCGCTTGGCCTCGATGTCGCCGAGATGCGCCGCGGCCTCGGCCTCGACCGCCTTGGCGTCGACATATTGCTTGTCGATCTCCGCCCGGCGGGCATCCACCATCCGCAGCACCGGCTTGTAGAGGAAGCGGCGCAGCAGCCAGACCAGGACGGCGAAATTGACCGTCTGCAGCAGGAGGGTCGACCAGCTGAAATGCATGTCAGCCGGCGTAGGGGTTGGCGAAGAGCAGGAGCAAGGCCACGACCAGGCAGTAGATAGCCATGGTCTCGATCATCGCCAGGCCGACGAAGAGCGTGCGGGAGAGCGTGCCGGCCGCCTCGGGCTGACGGGCGATGGCGTCCATGGCCGCGGCGATCGACCGACCTTCGGCCAGGGCCGGGCCGATGGAGCCGATCGAAACCGCGAGCACGGCGCCGATGACGCTGATCATCTTGATGTCCATGAGACCTCCTCTAGCCTCCCTCGCGTCCGCCGACGGCGGCGCCGATGAAGACGGTTGCGAGCACGGTGAAGATGTAGGCCTGCACGAGCCCGACCAGGAGCTCCAGCACCATGAGCGGGATCGGCACGAACAGGCCGGCGAGCGCCAGGACCAGCGCGATCACGAACTCGCCGCTCATCACGTTGCCGAAGAGGCGCATCATCAGGGAGAAGGTCCGCGTCACCTCGGAAACGACATTGAGCGGCAGCATGATGAGCTTCGGCTTGGCGAAGCTCGCGAGGTAGCCGAGCGGGCCCAGCGCCCGCATGCCGAAATAATGCACCGAGACGTAGACGATGAGGGCGAGTGCGGCCGGCGTCTCGAGCTTGCCGGTCGGCGCTTCCACGCCCGGCAGCAGCCCCGCGAGATTGGCCACCGCCAGGTACAGAAACAGCGTGCCGACGAGCGGCAGGAACGTGCGGCCGCCCTTGCCGACAATGTCGTCGATCTGGCCGAGAATTCCCGTGACGACCAGCTCCACCACTGCCTGGCGCCGTCCTGGACGGCGCTCCAGCCGTCGGGTCGAGAGCCAGGCCGCGAGGCTGAGCGCCAGCATGATCGCCCAGGTCGTCACCACCGGCCGGGTCACCTCCAGCGGGCCGAGGCGGAACAGGAGCACGCTGCTGAGCGGGGAAGCGCCCATCAGCCGGCCCTCCTGGCGGCCCTGAGCGCGATGAAGCGCGCGGCGAGGAAACCCAAGAGGGATGCCAGCAGCGGAAGCGCGCCGAGCCTGGCGGCGATGGCGAAGGCCACGACCGCCGCCGCCAGGCGGGCCAGCGTGAGGCCGGCCGCGGCCGCCAGCCCGCCGCCTTGGAGAAACAAGGCGACGTTCCGGCCAAGCATCGCGAAATAGGCAAGGCCGAAAGCCAATCCGGCCGCGCCCGAGAGGGCGGCCAGGGCGAAATCGGAAAGGGCGGGGCCGCTCATTCCCTGGCCACCCTGGTCCAGGCGAGCCAGCAGCCCAGCGCCAGCCCGGCAACGAGAAGGCCGAGGGTCCAGAAGATGCCCGAGGCGAAATGCCGGTCGAGCCAGCGGCCGAGGAAGATGCCGACCAGCATCGGCGTCACGATCGTCCATCCCAGCACGCCGATCATCGCCAGGTTCCGGCCCAGGGACCTTTCGCCCTGGCGCTGCCAGAGCTCGCGCCTGTCCCGCCGGGTCTTCACCGCTTCATCCAGGCCGTCCGGCTGCTCCGGCGACGGCTTCATTGGTCGAGCCCCCGGAACTGCTCGACGGAGGGGGCGCCGGGCATGCCCGCACCGCCCTCCGGCCGGAGCAGGCGATAGATCTGGCGGATGGCGGCGAGATAGAGGCGCTCGGCATCGCTGCGCGCAGCCTGTTCTTCGTCGGCCGCCTGCCGGTAGGCGGTCAGCACCTCGGTTTCGAGCCGGTGGAGATCGTCGTCCGCCTTCGCCTCGCGGGTCGCGATCGCGATGGTCTCGCCGCCGCGGACCTCGAGCATGCCGCCGCGCAGAGCGACGTGATGCTCGGCGCCGGTCTTGTCCCGCCAGGTCGCCACCGACAGCGAGAGCACGGTGAGGAAATCCGCATGGCCGGGGAGGATGCCGAAGGCGCCGGTATCGTCCTCGGCGCGCAGATGCGCCACGTCCTCGACATCGACGACGACGGCCATCGGCGTGGAGACGGTGAGCCTCATGGGGCCGCCTTCGCCGCGGCTTCCTTCTGCCGGGCCTCCGCGATGTCGCCGACCATGTAGAGCGAGCCTTCGCTCCAGGCGTCCGCTTCGCCGTCGAGGATCGCCCGGCAGCCGGCGAGCGTCGCCTCGATCTCGACCGACCGGCCGGGTTTGCCGGTGAAGGCGACCGTCACCTGGAAGGGCTGGGTGAGAAAGCGCATCAGGCGCCGGGCGCGCGTCACGACCTCGCGGTCGGACTTGCTCAATTCCTCGATGCCCAGCAGCGCGATGATCTCCTGCAGCTCGCGGTAATGGGCGATCGCCTTGCGCACCTCCTGGGCGGTCCGGTAATGGGCGAGGCCGACGACGCGCGGATCGAGCAGGCCGGAGCTGGAGGCAAGCGGGTCGACCGCCGGGTACATCCCCTCGCTCGCCATGTCGCGCGCGAGCACGATTGAGGAATCGATGTGGCTGAAGATCTCGGCGACGGCGGGATCGGTGAAATCGTCGGCCGGGACATAGACCGCCTGGATCGAGGTGATGGCAGCACCGGCGACCGAGGCGATGCGCTCCTCCAGTTCGGCGACTTCGCTCGCCAAGGTCGGCTGATAGCCGACCCGGGAGGGGAGCCGGCCGAGCAGGCCCGAGACCTCGCCCCCGGCCTGGACCAGGCGGTAGACGTTGTCGATCAGCAGCAGCACGTTCTCCTTGGCCTCGTCGCGGAAATGCTCGGCGACGGCAAGGGCGGTGAGGCCGGTGCGCCAGCGCGCGCCCGGCGGCTCGTTCATCTGCCCGAAGACCAGTGCCGTGCGCTTCAGCACGCCCGACCGGCGCAGCTCGAGCAGCAGCTCATGGCCCTCGCGCGAGCGCTCGCCGATGCCGGCGAAGACGGAAATGCCCGAGTGCCGCTCCACCGTGCTGCGGATCAGCTCCATGATCAGCACGGTCTTGCCGACGCCGGCGCCCCCGAACATGGCCGCCTTGCCGCCCTTGACCAGCGGCGCCAGCAGGTCGATCACCTTGATGCCGGTGCGGAACATCTCCCGCTCGCTGCTCTGGCGATCGAGGCCGGGGGCGGGCGCGTGGATCGGCCGGCGCGCGATGCCCTCGGGGAGCGCTGGTCCCCGGTCGGTCGGCTCGCCCAGGACATTGAGCAGCCGCCCCAGCACCGCGTCCCCCACCGGAACGCGGATCGGGGCGCCCGTGGCCTCGACTGGTGTCCCGCGCCTGAGGCCGGCGGTGCTCTCCAGCGCCACGGCGCGCAGGCTGGCGGCGCTCAGATGCTGCTGCACCTCCGCCGTCAGCGGCGCCCCCATGTCCCACTGGATCGCCACCGCCTCGCCGATCCCCGGCAGGAAATGGGCCGGAAACCCGATGTCGACGACGGAGCCGTGGACGGCGATGACCCTGCCGGCGGCATCCGATCTCTCCTTTGGCGGCGCACTATCCATCGGCAAACCCATGTTCCGACGATCTTTGCACAGATTGGGCTTCGCACAATCGGGGCCAAGGCCCGCAACTGCTTTGACCTGCCTCAAGTTCGGGTTTCCGGCGCCCGGCCGGTTCGAGGATACCGACCGGTCGGAGATCGACCAGCTCGCCGGCTATTTCCATTACTTCGGGGTGAAGGGCCACTTTCTCATGCATCTCGACCGGCTTTCGAAGGAGAGCGGCCCGGCCTGACGCAGCGGTCGCGTCTTGGTTCCTTCACATCGCCGTCATTCCCGTGACAACGGGAATCCACCGTTCGAGGGGCATAGTCTTGGCCGTGAATGCCCGCTCCCGTCTGTGCGGGACGAGCGTCGCGGGCATGACGAAAGCAGGAACGCAGCCGGAATTCCGCTACGACATAGCCCTACCCGACAGCGCGAATATTTCTGCCACCACCTGTCGGATCGCTCCCGGGCTATTCGTCCTTTGATCGAATGCCGGCCGCCAGCTCCAGCAACGAACCAAACCCGAAGGAGGATCCGATGCAGCTCAATCCCTATCTGTCGTTCAATGGCCAGTGCGAGGAAGCGTTCCGGTTCTACGAGCGCAGCCTCGGCGGAAAGATCATCGCCATGGTGACATACAAGGACACGCCGATGGCCGAGCAGACGCCGGCCGACTGGCGCGGCAAGATCGCCCATGCCCGCCTGCAGCTGGGCAATCAGCTGCTGATGGGCAGCGACGGGATGGCGAACTGCTATGAGAAGCCCCAGGGCTTTACCGTGGCCATCAACATCGACGATCCGGCCGAGGCCGAGCGCGTGTTCCATGCCCTGGCCGAGGGCGGGACGACGCGGATGCCGATCCAGGAGACGTTCTGGGCGCGGCGCTTCGGCATGACCACCGACCGGTTCGGCACGCCCTGGATGATCAACTGCGAGAAACCGATGCAAGCCCAGCAATCGGCGGCGCAGTAGGCTGCGGCTCCGATCTTCAAGGAATAAGGAATAGAGCAAGAATCGCGGGTCAGCTTAAATCAAGCTGACCCGATCTTGCCCTAGCCGGCGACGGGGGCGACCCGGGGGCGACGCCGAACCACGGATTCATGGTTCAGGAGAGGGCAATGCGAGAAGGCTAAGCGCCGAAGAGCAGCCTACTTGAACACCGACCAGGCCTTCTTGAAACTCTCCTCCATCGCCTTCCATGCTTTGTCCGCGCCTTCCCTCAGGTTATCCCATGCCTGGTCGCCGGCCTTCTGGATCTCCGCTGCGTGCTGCTGCATCGCGCCGCGCCGTTCCCGCAACTCCTTCAGTTGCTTGTCGTAGGCGTCCTTCATCCCGACCAGCGGCTGCTTGGCTTTGGCCTCCAGCTTGGAAAGCTCCTGGTTCCATCGGTCGAGCTGCTCCTTGAGCTTCTTGACGTAAGCATCTCTTGTGGTCATGGGTTTCTCCCTTCGGGGTGTTCCCCTTCATGATGCAAGTCTATCGAACGGCGGTCCTCGCGGGGCGCTGACATGGCGATCCGGCCGAGGACGCTCCGATCACCCGACGTGGCCCCCCCCGAGCACCCCGACCAGCCAGAGTACGATGAGGATAAGCAGCACCAAGCCCAGCGCGCCGCCGAGCCCCCCGGTGCCGTATCGGTTGTAGCCATAGTAACCGCCACCGCCGCCGAGCAGGACGATTACGAGAATGACAATCAGGATCGTGCTCATCGAAACCTCCTCTTGAGTCAACCTCGAATGGGGTCGTGCCGCGCGCTCCCTGGCAGCGTGGCGTCAGCCACGGGCCGTCGGTGACTGAGCCGATATTCACAGGTTTTTCCCGCAATACATTGACTCAAGTCAATGGACGAGTGACCCGGATCCATACTGTGCGCGATGATGGGGCGCGGCGATCGCGATCATGGATCGCCAGGCAGTGTGTGGCTAGTCCGGTCCGGCATGGCTAGCGCGGCTGGCTGCGGGCGGTGCAGAGTTGCAGTACCAGCGCAGTTGCAGCCATCCACCAGGAGAGCGAGCTGAATTACGATCTTGCAGTCGGACTATTCGCCGTTCTCGCGGTGCTTCACTGCCTGGCCGCGACGACGGTCACCGCGCATGTGCTGCTCAAGAAGCGGGACGTTCGATCGGCGATCGCCTGGATCGGCGTGGCTTGGCTGTCACTCGGGCTTGGCGCGGCTCTATATTTCGTTTTCGGGATCAATCGGGTCGTTCGCCGGGCCGCGCGCATCGGTCGCCGCGCGACGATGCGCAAGGCACTGGGCGAAGCAAAATCCGCCATGCCGGAAATCGCAAAACTGTCCCGCAATATCGCTCCCATCGCGAGGGTCGGCGAGCTGGCAACGGGTTTTGCGCTCACGGCCGGCAATGAGCTGTCGATCTATCGGGGCGGCGACGAAGCCTATCCAGCCATGTTGGAAGCCATTCGTGGCGCCGAACGCAGCATAGCGCTTGCCTCCTATATCTTCCGGGCCGACAGTGTCGGCCGTTCGTTTGTCGCGGCGCTGAGCGAGGCAAAGTCGCGCGGTGTCGAGATTCGCGTGCTGGTCGATGGTGTAGGCAGCGGCTACTTGTATTCACCCATAGCGCGGGGTCTCACGGCCGCTGGCATTCCCCATGCGGCATTCCTTCAGCACTGGCTGCCGTGGCGAATGACTTTTCTCAACATGAGAAACCACAAGAAGCTTCTCATCATCGATGGGGCATTTGGCTTCACGGGCGGGCTGAACATAGGGGTGGAGAACGTCGTGGCCGAACACCCCCGACACCCGGTCGATGACGTCCATTTCCGGCTCGATGGTCCGGTCGTCCGGCAATTGATGGTGACCTTCGCGGAAGACTGGCAGTTCGCGACGGGGGAAGCGTTGAGCGGGGACCCCTGGTGGCCGAAGGTCCCGGCCGCGGGTTCAATGCTGGCGCACGGCATCAGTTCGGGTCCGGACGAGGATATCGGCGTCTTGACGTCGATTCTGGCCACGGCGGTCGGTGAAGCGGAACATCGCGTGCGGATCGTTACCCCCTATTTCCTGCCCGATCAAACGCTCAACGCTTGCATCGTCCTGGCCGCGCTCCGCGGGGTCGAGGTCGATATCGTGGTTCCCGGCCGCTCGGATTACAGAGCGTTCGATTGGGCGATGCGCGCGCATCTCGCGTTGCTCGCTGCGCCGGGCATCAACATCCATGTGTCGCCTGCTCCATTCGACCACAGCAAGCTCATGACCGTAGATGGAAGCTGGTGCCTGCTGGGGAGTGCCAATTGGGACGTTCGAAGCTCGCGATTGAACTTCGAGTTCAACGTGGCCTGCTACGATCGAGAGGCCGCGGCGGCAATGGATCAGTTGATCGACCGAAAGATATCCGGCTCGCATGGCGTTTCGGCCCGCGCCCTTGCCGAAAGAAGCATGGCGGTTCGCCTTCGCGATGCCGCTGCGCGCCTGATGCTGCCCTATCTCTGAATGGCCCCGATTAGTGAATCCGACGATGCATCCATTCATCAAGCGGCGCCTTGGAAAGCATTCTTGTGCCACGAAACCGGGCACAGCGAAGCGCGGCGCCAAGATCCAAGACACCCGAAATGCCGGTCTTGTCTTGAAGGTCCGCGCTTCCAATCTCGGTGCCACATTGTTGGAAGCCATATGTCGCCCCCCACGTTCCAGAAGGCGGCTGCGGTGGGCCCGGGTCTGGGACGCGGAGGAACGATAGCTTGAAGGTCATTAGCTGGAATCTCTTGCGCCAGATCGGGGCAACGGTCGAGGACGTGGCGGCCTTGGTCAGGGAGCACCACCCGGACCTGCTGCTGTTGCAGGAGGCGACGAAGGAGCTGGAAGCTCTGCCGACTTTCGTCGGCGGCCACTTTCACCGTGTGCCGCTGCCCGATCGCATCCATGGCCTTGGGGCCTGGAGCTCGCATCCTTTTCCCCAGCCGCAAGCCGTTCCCCTTCCGGAGTCTCGGATGCCTGGCCGGGTGCCGCTGCGCGTCGCGCAATTGGTGCGCCTGGGCGATATCACGTTCGCGAATGTTCATCTGTCGCACGGGCAGCTGCTCAATCGACGCCAATTGGCTCGCATCGTCAGCCGCCTCGAAGGTCCTGCCGCGGTGATCGGCGACTACAATGCCTTCGGCCCCGTTATCCTGCATGGCTTCCGGGATGTCGGTCCGCGCGAGGCAACCCATATCCAGCAAAATCTCCTCCGCTTTCGCCTCGACCGATGTCTCGTGCGTGGCCTCAGCTGCGTCAGCGCACGCACGCTGAAGAAGGGCAAGTCGGATCATCGTCCGATTGTTCTCGACCTGCGGGTCGCGGAGGAGCGAGTGCACAAAAGCAGCGGGCGGAGGGCATTGGAGCGACTTGCCTCCACCCGTTTCTTCAAGGAGGCGCGTTCAAGTAGGGCGTTCCCGCATGCTCGCGGCTCGCGTCCAGATCCGACGGTAAAATGACTTGCCGGGTGACGGCCTAGCCATCGGCCGTCGGCTCCGCGCTGGAGCAAGATCGGGTCGGCTTCAATCAAGGCGATCCCCTTGAATCTCGCTCTACTTCCGCAGATCAGGCGCTAGCAAACGAAGGTCACGGCTTGCAATTCGTGGCGCCCGGCGCGCATTTGCTCGTTTGACCGCCCGTGCCCGGCTGGATGTACTGCTGGTTGGTGCCGGTATTGGGCACGATGGTCGGGCCGGGCATGCCCTGGTTCTTCAGGGCGTTGCCGCCGCCCGTGCCTTGCCCCTGGTCGCCGGTGCCCGGCTGCTTGGTCGCATCGGTTGCGTAGCGCGTGTTGATCTGGTCGAACAGCACGAGGCCGGCGACGTCGGAGTGCTTCATCTCTGATCGAAGCCGCGAGAGCCTGTAGCGGCGGACCGCATCGAGATCGACCGGCGCGGTGGTGAACTCCATTGCCCCATGCTGACGGGCGACCGCGGCGGTCCACGCCGACCGATCGGAAGAATCCGACATCGATGCTCCTCGTTTGCCTGTCGGCGACCCGGTCCTCGGGCGTCCATGCGAATCTGGCGGCACCGATGGAACCAAGGCGCTCCTTCTATAGACAACCTATCCTTGATAGGGAGTGTGCTGCCTATGACGGGAGCCGGCGGCGGCAGAGACGTCAGCGCTGCGAATTGCCAGGGGCGTCCGTGAAGCCCTTTTCGCGTCGGGCCGCGCCGCCGCGCCTCCCGACTGGTGCTTATCTCGCCGGGCGCCGGATCTTGTCCTAGCGCCTGATCGTCTCAAGCCAAATCGGCTTGAGACGTGAATCAGTCGCTACATCTATGAATTAGAGCAAGATTCACCGATTAGGTTGCTTCAACCTAATCGGATCTTGCTCTAGGGATTGCGCTGCCACCAGCCGCCGCCCAGCGCCGTAAACAGCCCTGCCGTGTCCTGGAGGCGCTGTGCCTGCGCCAGGACATAGCCCTGGCGGGCCTGGTGATACGAGCGCTGGGCGTCCAGGAGGCTGAGCAGATCCGACTTTCCGGCCGCGTAGCTGTCGCGCTGGAGGCTGAGCGAGGCGCTCGCGGTGTCCAGCACGCGTCGCTCCGCGTCCACCAGTTCGGCATCATGGGCCAGGGCCAGCAAGTTGTCCGCCACTTGTTGCAGGCCCTGGAGGACGGTCTGCTCATAGGTAGCCAGAGATGCCTGATACGCGTCGATGGCGGCCTTTCGCTCGGCCTCGAGCGTGCCGCCGTGAAAGATCGGCTGCGTCAGCCCGGCAGCCAGGGACCAAAACGTGGAGACCGCGGTGAACAAAGGGCTGGGGCTTATGGCCTGCTGCGCCAGCGATGCCGACAGGGTGATGTTCGGATAGAGCTGGGCCGTGGCGACGCCGATCGCAGCGCTGTCGGCGTGTAGTTGCGCCTCGGCGGCCAGGATATCGGGCCGCTGGCGGGCCAGCGCCGAAGGCAGGCTCAACGGCAAGTCCGCCGGCAGGGTGAACTCCTTCAGATCGAACTCCGGCGCCGACCATTCGGCCGGCGCGCGTCCGACCAGTACGGCGAGGCCATCCCGCGCAGCTGCAAGCTGCTGGTTGAGCGGCGGCAGGATCGTCTGGTCCGTGCCCAGCTGGGTTTCCGCCGTCAGGAACGTCCGTGCGGGCCACCTTTCCCGCCTCGTAGGATTGCTGGACGAGGGACAGGTTCTGCTGGTCGCTCGCGATGATGTCTTCGGCGACCTGGATATGTGCCCGCAGGGAAGCAATGTCGATCGCGCTCAGGACCGCGTTGCCGGTCAGCGCCAGATAGGCCGCGCCCAACTCGTAGTGCTGCAGATCGGCCAGCGCCTGCTGCTGCTCGATCCCGCGCCTCGTGCCTCCGAACACATCCAGCGAATATTCGACGCTTGGGCCCACGGAATAGAAATTGGAATAGCGGGCGGCGGACCCCGACTGTCCGGGTTGGCGCTCGCGCTGGACGCTGGCGCTGAGATCGACCTGTGGGTAGAGGCCGCCTTGGGCCGCAATCACGTTCTGCTGGGCCTGGGCAAGGGTCGCCCGGGCGGCGGCAATCGTCTTGCTGCCCTGGATCGCCTCGGCTACCACGGAAGACAAGCCCGGCGAGCGGAACAGGCTCCACCATTCGGCGGTAATCTCGTTCCCCAGGCGAACGCGCTGCTCCGCCTCGCCGGTGCTGGAGGTGATTTCGCTCGGCATCGTGCCGGCGGTGTAGCTCTGGGCGCTCGGCGGGTCCGGCCGCGCGAAATCGGGACCCACGGTGCAGGCGCCGAGGCCGAGGAGAAGTTTGGCCGAGAGACACAGGGCCATTGTCCTCGGGCGCAGGCGCCGCCAGCGGGCCGCCTCATTCATAGCGCAGCGCCTCGATGGGATTGAGACGAGAGGCGCGCCTGGCCGGGTAGTATCCGAAGAATACCCCCACGGCGGCGGAAAAGAGGAAACCGCCCGCCATGGCCACCGACGAAAGTTGCGTCGGCCATCCCGCGGCCAGGGAGATGCCCTCCGATATGGCGACCCCGGCCAGAATGCCGACGAGGCCTCCGATCCCGCTGAGGAGCACAGCCTCGATCAGGAACTGCATCAGGACATGGGCGCGGCGCGCGCCGACGGCCATCCGGATGCCGATCTCGCGGGTTCGCTCGGTCACCGACACGAGCAGGATGTTCATGATGCCGATGCCCCCCACGACCAACGATATGGACGCGACCGCGGCCAGCAGAATGGCCATGATCTGGGCGCTGCTTTCGGCGGCCTGGGTGATATCGCTGATGTTGCGGACGTCGAAGTCGGCCGGCTGGCCCGCAGGGACGTGATGTCTGGCCGTCAGGATCTGGCTCAATTGCTCCTTGGCCATGGGAACCAGCTCCGTGGCGCGCGCCTGAACGAAGATGGTGTTCACGTAGCCCGTGAGCTTGGGCTGGAGACCGAAGGGGTTGGGGCTCAGATCGTAGGTCGCATTCTGGTTGGCCTGGCTCTGGCTTGGGGCCGCCACGCCCAGGACCTTGCGCTCCGCGGTGGTGAAGGGAATGAGGACGACATCGTCTTGATCCTGCCCGAATCCTGTCTGGCCCTTCGCTTGGAGCAGCCCGATGACCTGCATTGGCACGTTTTTGATAAAGATCGTTGCGCCAATGGGATTCTCGTGGGCGCCGAACAGATTGCGGAGCACGGTCTGCCCGATCAGACAGACCCGGGCGGCGGTGTCGTCGTCTTCCTCGATCATCGACCGGCCGGCGACGACGGGCCAGACCCTTATGTCCAGGTAGCTGGGGTTGACCCCCTGGACGCTCGTGTTCCAGTTCTTGTTGGCGTATTGGAGTTGGGTGGCCTGGCGGATCAGGTAGCCGACCCTGATGACGGCCGGAGCCCCTTTCTGGATCAACTCGGCGTCCGCTACGGTGAGCGTGGAGGCGCTGCCAAAACCGGCGCGAACGCCGCCGGTCGTGGTCGCGCCCGGCAGGACGATGAGGAGGTTGGCGCCCAGGCTCTCGATCTGCGCCTTCACGGCGGCATTGGCGCCTTGGCCCACCGCAACCATGGTGATGAGGGCCGCCACGCCGATGAAGATCCCCAGCATCGTGAGCGCCGAGCGCATTTTGTTCCGCGCCATCGCCTGCCAGGCGGCACCGAGAGCCATCCACAGGAGCGGCAGGACCGCACTTGTCCGGGGGCCGCCCGCCGCTGGGGACGGTACGGCCGGAGCCGTCGGCATCGGCCCGACTCTCCCGCCCTTCACCTCGTCGGTCAGGATCATGCCGTCGCGCATGGTGATGATCCGCTCGGCATAGAGGGCCATGTCCGGCTCATGGGTAACAAGGACGACGGTCAGGCCCCGCTCGCGGTTGAGAGCCTGGATCGTCGCCATGATCTCGTTGGAGGTCTTGGTATCGAGATTGCCCGTGGGCTCGTCCGCCAGAAGGATGGCCGGATTGTTGATGAGGGCGCGGGCGATGGCAACGCGCTGTTGCTGGCCGCCCGAGAGTTGGCTCGGATGGTTCTGCTCCCGGCCCGCAAGGCCGATCGCCTGCAGCGCCTCGCTGACGCGTGCGGCGCCGTCGCCGTGGCGCCCCGAATAGAGCAGGGGCAAAGCGACGTTCTCCGCTGCGCTCGTCCGGGGGAGCAGGTTGAAGCTCTGGAACACGAATCCGATCCGCTCGCTGCGCAGTCGCGCCAGGGCCGGCTCGTCTTTCCGCCCGATCTCCTCTCCCTCGAGGAAATAGTCACCGGCCGTCGGCCTGTCGAGGCAGCCCAGGATGTTCATCAAGGTCGACTTGCCCGAGCCCGATGAGCCCATGATCGCGACGAACGCGCCTGGCTCGATCTTCAGGTTGACTCGGCCCAGAGCGCGAACCTCGACGTCTCCAAGCCGGAAGACCTTGGTCACGTTCCGCAATTCAATGATCGGCGGGGGCACGGCGTGGACTTTTCACAACCGGAACGGGGAGCGGGCCGCGGCTGTGCCGCTTCCCGTGCTGTCGCCGCCGATTTGATCGACGATGACGGCATCGCCCGGCCTCAGGTCTCCGGAAACAATTTCCGCAAGGCTCCCGTCGTCAATGCCTGTCGTGACCGACAGTCGGACGGGCACGCCATCGCGCAAGGCCCAGACGTGATCCGGGGGCTGCCCCGCAGCCGGCTGGTTTTCGGTCCCTGCGATCCCCGAAGGCTCAAAGCGCAGGGCTGCGACGGGTGCGCGCAATGCGCCCGCCCGTTCTTCGGTGACGATGCGGGCATCGGCGGTCATGCCCGGCAGCAGCAGCATATTGGAGTTGTCGACGCTGATCACGACGTCGTAAGTCACGACGTTCTGGACCGTGATCGGCGCCTGGCGCAGCTGGAAGACGACGCCATGGAACGTCAAGTGCGGATAGGCGTCGACCGTGAAGGATGCCTTCTTGCCGACCCTGACTCCGCCGATATCGGCCTCGGCGACGTTGGTGTCGACCTGCATCTTGGTCAGGTCCTGGGCGATCAGGAACAGGGTCGGCGTCTGGAAGCTTGCCGCCACCGTCTGTCCGACATTGACGGCGCGCGAGACGACGACCCCGTCGACGGGCGAGACGATATCCGTGTAGTCGAGGTTGATCTGGGCCGCCTCCAGCGCCGCGGCGCGCTGGGCAATGGCCGTCTTGTCCAGTTCAACCTGGGCCACCAACTGCCCGAAATTGCTTTGGTCGCTGTCGACGCTGTCCTGGGAAACGATGCCTCGCTTCAACAACCCGGCATCCCGCGCATAGGTGATACGGGCATACTGAAGGCCTGCCTGGTCCTTTGTGAGCTGGGCCTTCGCGCTGGCGAGGTTCGCATTGGCCTGGTCGACAACCACCTGGTACGGCCGCGGGTCGATCTTGGCGCAGAGCTGCCCCGCCTTGACCTGCGTGTTGTAGTCGCAGGACAGCGACTGGATTCTCCCCGAGACATATGTGCCCACCTGCACTGTGATCACCGGGTTGACGCTGCCGGTCGCCGTGATTGATCGCGTGATCGTGCCCATGGTCGCCTGTACCGTGATGTATTGCACGGGCGCCGGCCGGCTCGCCCACCAATAGCCGGCAGCCGCCGCGACCACCGCCAGCGCGAGCAATCCCACCAAGAGTCTACGGATATGCATTCACTCGGTTTTCCGAAACAGGATGGCCGGCCCCGCTGCCATGTCAGTCTCCAGCCTGATGCAAGCATTCAGGCTTTCCTCGAGCGCTCATTGCGGTAGGTCAATGGAACGGCCCGATATTGATCTGAATCAGTGAAAGGCCACCCTGAATCTCCAAAATGACGGCTCTGGGTCCCTGGTCTGGAGAAAGCCGATGCAGTGCATTCTGGCGGCCACCGACGGCTCCGAGGGCGCGGAGCGCGCCCTCGACGCGGCCGCCCGCCTGGCGGCCAAGCTCCATGCCGATCTCTGGATCGTGAACGTGGCGGACCACATGTCGGACGAGGTGCTGGCGAAGATCGCCCGGGTCGAGGCGAGCACCGTGGGCGACGTGCTGGCCGCAATATCGGACCAGATCCTGGTCAAGGCCAGAGAGCGGGCGCAAAGCCTGGGCGTTTCGAAAATTCATCTCAAGGCCCGGTCGGGAGATTTTACCGAAGGAATCCTGGCGACCGCGCGAGAGGCGGGCGCGGACGCGATCTTCGTCGGCAAGCGCGGCCGCGGGCGCATGACGGGGCTCCTGCTCGGCAGCGTTTCCCAGAAGCTCGCAAGTCTCGCCCCCTTCATGGTCGTCATCGTCCCCTGAGGGTCCGGCTTGCCCATTTCCGGTTCCGATCGCGAGCGCCCGATTTCTTGCGCCAGATCAACGTCATTCCCAGATATCCGGCGACCAATGCAGCTATGAACGCATGGCTTCACGGAATATATCGGCGGGCTAGGCAAGACCTCCGGCGCCCGGCGGGATTTGGGCCGTTGCACGCCACCCGTGGGAGAACGCCGTGAACCGACGCCGTGCCCTCATCCTCCTGGTCGTCCTGCTGGCGGTGATCGGTTTCAGCGCGCCCGAATGGTCGGCCGACTGGCGCGGCTGGCTCGGCATGGCGAAGGCCGGCAACCAGCTCCTGGTCTCGGGCAACATCGAGGCCCACGAGAGCGTGCTCGCCTTCAAGACGGTGCAGTCGCGCATCGTCAGCCTTCCTTTCGACGAGGGCAAATGGGTCAAGGCCGGCACCGTCATCGCCCAGCTGGATGATGCCGATTACCGGCAGCAGGTTGTGATCGCCGAGGCATCCCTCGAGGTGCAGCGCCGTCAACTCGACATCGCGCGCCAGAACCTCATCGTCGCGCAGAAGTCCATCGCCAGCGATCAAGCCGATCTGGAAATGAAACGTCTCGACAACCAGCGCTATGAGACCCTCTGGCAACGCGGCAATGCCACGACCCAGACGCGCGATCAGGCGGTCACGGCCCAGAAGCAGTCCCAGGCGGCCCTGGACAGAGACCAGGCCCTGGTGCTGAGCGCGGAGCGCAGCATCGCGCTGGCGACGGCCAACATCACCAGCGCGGAGGCGCAGGTGGGCATGGCCCGGATCGTGCGCGACTACACGACCCTGACCGCGCCCTTCGACGGGGTCATCGTCGTCCGCCAGGCCGAACTCGGTGAGATCGCCATGCCCGGGACGCCGATCGTGACCATCGCGGATCTCGACCACGTCTGGCTCAGGGCCTACGTCAACGAGACCGACATCGGCCGCGTCAATCTGGGCGCCCGCGCGACGGTCACCACCGACAGCCTTCCCGGCAAGTCCATCCCGGGCCGCATATCCTTCATCTCGTCCGAGGCCGAGTTCACGCCCAAGACCGTGGAAACCCACGCCGAGCGTGTGACGCTGGTCTACCGCGTCAAGATCGACATCGAGAATCCGGACCACGCGCTCGTGCCGGGGATGCCGGCGGATGCCGGCATCGAGCTCTCGGCGCCATGAACAGTCCGGCCGGCCCCCAGATCGAGGTCCGGGGCCTCAGCAAGCGCTTCGCCGGGGTTCCGGCCATCGACGGGCTCAGCTTCACGGTCGACCGGGGTGAAATTTTCGGGCTGGTCGGGCCCGACGGCGCCGGCAAGACCTCGATCATGCGGGCTCTGGCCGGCGTCATGCTGCCGGACGACGGGACGATCGTCATCGACGGCATCGATGTCGTCGGCGAGCCGGAGCGGGCAAGGCGGCACCTCAGCTACATGCCCCAGCGCTTCGGGCTTTACGAGGACCTCACGGTCGACGAGAACATCCGCTTCTACGCCGATCTGTTCGAGGTTCCGCGCCGGTTGCGCGAAGAACGGGTGGCACCCCTCCTCGCCGCCTCCAACATGGAGCCCTTCCGCCGGCGCCTGGCCGGGCAGCTCTCGGGCGGCATGAAGCAGAAGCTCGGCCTGATCTGCGCGCTCATCCATACGCCCCAGATTCTTCTGCTGGACGAACCGACGACCGGGGTCGATCCCGTGTCGCGGCGGGATTTCTGGCGCATCCTCTATTCGCTGCGCGAGACCGGCGTCACGATCCTCATCTCGACGGCCTATCTGGACGAGGCGGAACGCTGCACGCGCCTGGCCCTGCTGAACCACGGACAGGTCAGGTATTGCGACACCCCTCGCGGCCTCAAGGCCCAGATGCCGGGCGTTCTGGTCAAGATCCCCTCGTCCCGCCCGCGGGAGGTCCGCGACCGGCTGCAGAAGCAGGACGGCGTGCGCAGCGTCCTCCTCGTGGGCGACGGCGTGCATGTGGCTCTCGACACGGCGGATCGGATCCCCGCGCTCCGCCATGTTCTGGAGACCGACGGCGTTCCCTTCGAGGAGATCCGTCCGACCGAGCCCAGCATCGAGGATCTTTTCGTCGCCTTGCTGCGCGAGGAAGCGAAGCCGCAATGAGCGAGGCGGGTCCAGCCGGTGCGAGGCCTGCCGGCGCGCCGCCGGAGGCGCCGATCGTGGCCGAAGGCCTGGTCAAGCGCTTCGGCGGGTTCACCGCCGTCGATCATGTGAGCTTCCGCATTGCCGAGGGCGAGATCGTCGGCTTCATCGGGCCGAACGGTGCCGGCAAGTCGACCACCATACGCATGCTCTGCGGCCTGCTGCGCCCGACCGAGGGCCGCGCCCTGGTCGCCGGCTTGGACGTGGCCCGGGATCCCGAGGGCGTGCGCCAGAAGATCGGCTACATGTCGCAGAAGTTCTCGCTGTACGGCGATCTGACCGTGGCGGAGAACCTGCGTTTCTTTGGCGGCATCTACCGGGTGCCCAAGGACCAGCTCGCGGAGCGCATCCGATACGCCGTGGAAATGGCCGGGCTCGCGGGGCGGGAGGACGCCCTGGTCGCCACGCTCGCGGGCGGCTGGAAACAGCGCCTGGCGCTCGGCTGCGCCATCCTGCACCGGCCGCCCATCCTGTTCCTGGATGAGCCCACTTCCGGCGTCGATCCCCAGTCCCGCCGGCGCTTCTGGGACCTGATCGCGGCACTCGCGGCCGGGGGCGTCAGCGTGCTGGTGTCGACCCACTACATGGACGAAGCCGAGTACTGCAACCGCATCGCCCTCATCGACCGCGGCCGGCTGATCGTCATGGCGCGGCCGAGCGAACTGAAGCGGCACAAGCTGGGCGGCGACCTCCTGGATCTGGAATGCGAACCCATGGGTGCGGCCATCCTCGCCCTCGAGCAGGCGCCCGCGATCAAGGATGCCGCCGTGTTCGGCAATTCCATCCATCTGCTGGTCGCCGATGGTGCTGCCGCCCTTTCCACAGTCCCGAAATTCCTTGCGGACCGGGGCGTCGCCGTCACCCGCCTTCAGCTCATGGAGCCTACGCTGGAGGACATCTTCGTCCAACTCGTGGGTGGCGAGCGCGGCCGGCAAGGAGCGGCGGCATGAGGCTTCGCCGCCTGAAGGCCATCGCGGTCAAGGAGGTGCTGCAAGTCTGGCGCGATCCGCGCAGCCTGCTCATCACCCTCCTCATGCCCTTCATGCAGATGATCCTGCTGGGCTATGGCGTCAGCCTGGACGTCAAGCATCTGCCCATTTGCTTCTTCGACAGGGAAGCAAGCCAGAACAGCCGGGCTTTGCTGAAGCGCTTCCAGGCGTCCCAGTATTTCGCCATCGTCGGCGCCTTCGACAACTACCGCGACGTGACCCGGGCCCTCGACCGGGGCGCCTGCCGGATGGCGATCGTCGTTCCGCCGGACATGACCGAGCGGCTCAACGACAGCGGCGCCAGCACCATCCAAGCCCTGGTCGATGCGACCGACACGAATACCGCCAATATCGCCATGGGCTATGCGCAGGCCGTGGTTGCCGGATTCTCGAGCGACGTGCAGCTGAGCGCGCTCAACCTCGCCGGCGGCGGCGGCAACGAGGCCGTAACGCCGGTCACCGTCGAGTCCCGGGTCTGGTTCAACGAGGATCTCGAGAGCCGGAACTTCATCATCCCCGGCGTGGTGGCGCTGGTCATGGCCCTGGTGGGGGCGCAGCTCACCTCCCTCACCATCTCGCGCGAGTGGGAGCGCGGGACCATGGAGCTGCTGATCTCGACGCCGGTCACCCCCATGGAGCTCATGCTGGGCAAGCTGGCGCCCTATTTCGTCATCGGTCTGCTCGATGCGGTCTTCTGCCTGGTCTTCGCGGTGTTCTGGTTCCAGGTACCGTTCCGCGGCACCCTGATCACGCTTTTCCTCGGCACCTCGCTCTTCCTCGTCGTCGTGCTGGGCATCGGTTATCTGATTTCGACCATGATCCGCAGCCAGGTCGGCGCGGCCCAGATCGGTCTGCTCGTGACCCTGCTGCCGACCACGCTGCTCTCGGGCTATGCCTTTCCCATCGACCAGATGCCGGTAGCGGTGCAGGCGGTGACCTATCTCGTCTTCGCCCGCTATTACGTCACCACCCTGAAGGCCGTGTTCCTGAAAGGCTCGGGAATTCTCGACCTCTGGGCGCCGGGCCTGGCCATGATCGTCTATGCGGCGATCGTCGCCTTCCTCGCCGCCCGTGCCTTTCGCAAGCGGCTCGACTAGCCCGAGTTTCTCACAAGGATCATGATGGCGCCGAGGCGAATTTGTCGACGGGCTAGGAAGGCGGCGAAGCCCGATGCTATCGCATCGGGTGAGCCGGCTGACGACGTCCTGTCGGCAAATTCGCCCGGCCCTTCGGGTTGCCGCGCGCGGGGCGCCCACGTCGTCAGCGGGCCTCGCCGATGGATGAACATCGCCTTCGGCCCGCTTTCTCGTGGATCGCCTCCGCGCGCGAGCAACGACATCGCGATCCTTGTGAGAAATTCGGGCTAAGCCGCCATGTTCGACCGGATCCTCCGCATCGTGGTGAAGGAGTTCCTGCAGCTGAGGCGCGACAAATGGGCGCGCTTCCGGCTCATCGTCCCGCCGATCATCCAAATGCTGGTCTTCGGCTACGCGGCGACCTTCGAGGTCTACCACGTGTCCACCGTAGTGCTCGACCGCGACCACAGCCTGGAGAGCCGCGAATTGCTCTCCCGCTTCACCGCCAGCGACCGGTTCCGCATCGTCGGCATCGCCCGCGGCGAGGCCGAAATCGCGCGCGCCATCGATCGCGGCGATGCGGTCCTCGCCCTCGTCATCCATCCCGGCTTCGCAGCACTGCTGCGCAACGGGCAGTCGGCCCCGCTCCAGGTGATCCTGGACGGCACGAATTCCAACACCGCGCTCATTTCGCTCGGCTATCTGAACCAGATCGTGACCCGCTACTCCCAGGATTACGCCGCGTTGCGCGCGCGCTCCGGCCTCGCCAGCGCAGCCACGAGAACCGTCGAGGTCAGCCTGGAGCCTCGACCCTGGTACAACGCCGACCTCAATGGGCGATGGTTCTTCGTGCCCGGGGTCATCGGCACCTTGACCATGATGGTGGTGGTCAGCCTGACGGCCTCGGCCATCGTGCGCGAGCGCGAGGCCGGCACCCTCGAGCAGATCATGGTGACGCCGATCCGCCCGTCGGAATTCATCCTGGGCAAGACCCTGCCGTTCTTCGCCATCGGGCTCGCGGAGGTGGCTCTCGTCGCGGTCTTCGGCACCTTGTGGTTTCGCATTCCGTTCGTCGGCGATCCGCTGATCCTGCTGCTGGGGACCGGGCTTTTCCTGCTCAGCACGCTCGGGCTCGGCCTCCTCATCTCAACCCTCTGCAAGACCCAGCAGCAGGCCTTCGCCTCCAACTTCTTCGTGCTGAACCCGATGTTCACCCTCTCGGGGTTCAGCTTTCCCATCGCCAGCATGCCGCAGCCCTTGCAATGGCTGACCTATCTCGACCCGCTGCGCTATTACCTGGTGGTGATCCGCTCGACCTTCCTGAAGGGCGTCGGACTGGACGCGCTCTGGCCGGACATGCTGGGCATGGCCGTGCTGGGCGTCGGGCTGCTTTCCATCAGCATCGCGCGGTTCAAGAAGTCGCTGGACTGATCGGGCCGGTGGCGGCGGCGGAGGCGGGAACCGGCCGATGCGGCTCGAGACCTTAGGGCATCCTCGAGTTCAGGACGATCGTTCTGCCGTCGACGATGAACCGGCCATAGCCCTGGTGGTGGATGGTCTTGGCATTCTTTTGCTTCGGGTCGATCCAGGCCGCCAGCACCTCGAGGATGAAGAGGTTGTAGCTGCTGACCAGCCGGGTGTCGGCTACCCGGCATTCGAGATTGGCG
Organism: uncultured Alphaproteobacteria bacterium; assembly: GCA_963724385.1. Classification (GTDB taxonomy): domain Bacteria; phylum Pseudomonadota; class Alphaproteobacteria; order Dongiales; family Dongiaceae; genus DASXQK01. Next base: position 102,157 of record CAVRUJ010000001.1, read on the forward strand.
AAGCATTCCGCCACGAGGGGCGGACCGACGCGTTTCGCCGGCCGCTGCGTCAGGCCGATGGTGGCGAACTTGTCGGTGTCGCGGCCCGAGCAGTTGCCGACTTGCACCACTTTGTCAGCCAGCTTCACGCCGGGAATGGCGATGACGCATTCGCGGGTCGCCCGCAAGGCGGCGAAGCTGTGATTGGCATTGCTGAGGACGCAAGCGACCAGGGGCGGCTCGAACTCGACCATCATGTGCCAGGACATGGCCATCACATTGGCGCGGCCCTTGCGGGCGGTCGTCAGCAGGACCACGGGGCCCGGCTCCAGCAGCTGGTAAACCTTGGGCAGAGGAAACGACCTCATGGCGATGGCGCCTTCTGCCTCAGGCCCGCGACCGATGGCGGGGCTGCATGGTCACGCGTAGAGCAGCCTGTCGAAGTTGCGAAGAGCGGCATCGGGTTTTCCCCAGCTCTTTCCCCGGCAAGACCACGGTTCAGCCGACCCACTTGACGTCCGGTTTGTTCCGGGGAACCGGCGGCGGCAGCGCCTTGGGGTGACCGACGATGATCGGTGCGACAGGCACCCAGGCTTCGGGCAGGCCGAGTACCTGCTTGCCCTCGGGCGCGGCAAGGTAACTTTGGGCAAAGCCGATCCAGCAGCTGCCGAGGCCGTCGGCATAGGCGGCGAGCATCAGGTTCTCGGCGGCCAGCGCACAGTCCTCGACGATCCAGGGGCCCTGCTTGGCCGCCGAGATCAGCAGCAGGACCGGCGCGTGGTAGAAGATTTGGAACTTCGGGTCGCTCAAGTGCGTACGGAAATGTGCCGACTGCGGCTTGGCGAGCATATGGGCCTTGGCCGCTTGCGAAATCCGATCGAGCAGGACCTGGTCCCGCACCACCGTGAAAGTGCAAGGCTGCTCGTTGACCGCGCTTGGCGCGGCCACGGCGGCCTCGATCAACCGATCGATGGTTTCCTTGTCGACCGGTTGCGCGCTGTACTCGCGCACCGATCTGCGACCCGAGATCGCCTCGCGAATCTTCATCACGTCCTCCGCCGCCTTGTGGATCCTTCGCTGTTCCAGTTTAGGCGCCCTGCCGAATGGCCAGGATTGATCTGCATCAATGCCGCGAAAGGCCAAGCGGGCCAATTTGCCGCTTGCGTAGCGGGGGAGAACGCCGGGTCGGGAGTGCCGCGGACCCTTCGGGTCCTCCGTCGGCGCTTCCGCCCGAAGCTCGATGATCCGTTACGCCGGAGCCAGCGGGAGGCCCGTGGTGCTGATCCCCTTCCAGAGTTGGGGGTGGGCGAGCGGGCCGCCGCGGCTTCGTCAGGTTTGCCGGCTATGGCCCGCCCGCCGGCAATCGGCTCCTATGGCATGAAGGACAGCAGATAGGCGCCAAGGCCCATGGTGAAGGCGAGAAGGCCGAACCAGAGAGAGGGGCTTGCGAGCTTCATAACGCAGGTTCTGTCCAATTTCCTGTTCGGGGCAAGCTAGCCCATGCGCCTGACGAAGGGCTGATCGAGATATGAATTCGCGTTAACCCGGGCAAGCGGCGCCCAGCCGGCACCGCAACTCCGATCAACCCCGGGCGAGATAATCCTTCCAGGGCTTCCAATAATAGAGCGGCCAGCCCTCGGTCACCCCCCTGTGGTCATGTTGGGGCACATTGACATGGGTGAGGTCGATCCGGCCACCGCCCGGCGCCTTGTCGAAGCTCAGCACGAGAATGGAATCCTCATCGCTCGTCTTCCAATGGCGGGAGCGCCAGGCCTGGACGATCATCCGTTTGGGCTGGATCAGAATCGTGCGGCCCTTGAGCTCGCCGCCGAAGGCCGTGAAGCTGCCGCCGACGCGCCGGTTGATCTTGGCCGGGGCGCCGGTGATGGCCGAATGCCGCCGCGAATCGAGGAAGCTGTCGAACAGCTCCGAAGGCGACGCCCTCAGGAAGACCGTTTGCTGAATGGCTTTGGTCATGGCCGTCTCCCGGGGCAGAGCGTGTCAGGGGCGAAGCGCGTCGGGGCCGCAATGGCGACGATGATAGCGCGCAAACGCTCGCCGGTGTCACAAGGGATCGAGCAGCGCCGGGGCCGGGGCTAGGCCAGCAGCTTGTACATGACCGTGGTGCTGTCCAAGGTGCCGGTCTCCGAACGCACATAGGCCGGAATGACGCCCGTCTTGGCGAAGCCGAGGCTGGCATAGAGATCCTCGGCCACGTCGCCGCTGCGCGTATCGAGCACGAGGAGGATGCGTCCCTCGCGCCGCGCCAGCGCTTCGGCGGCTGTCATCAGGGCCCTGCCGATGCCTTGGCGCCGGATGGAGGGATCGACGATGAGCTTGGAGATCTCCGCCCGATGGCGCCCGTTCGCCGGCATGGCGAGTACGACCATCACCGCGCCGATGATAATTCCGCCCCGGCGCGCCGCCAGCAACCGTCGCTCGCCGGAACGAATCTGCACTGCCATCTTGCGCCAGAATTCCGCCGCCTCAGCGGCATCGAAGGGCGGCAGGAAGCCTATGCTGGCGCCCGTCGCGACGCAGGCCGCGAGCAGGCGCGAAAGCGCGGGGATCGCGCCTTCGAGGTCACTCGCCGCCAACTCGTCGACCAGGAGGGGTTGCGACATGCTGCTTGGTGTATCCGAGATAGTCGACGCGGGCCGATGTCAGCCGAGGCCCAGCATCCGGCGTTCCTTGTTTTCCTGCATCAGCTGGGTGATGCCGGTGATGCGCACCAGCCCCAGGCCGCGCGGGATGCCAGTTTCCGGATCGGCCTTGATGGCGCTGTAAGCCGCACCCGAAACCTTTTCCCATTTGCCCGCCGGCTTCTTGAACTCGATGCTGGCGACGGTGGCCTTGAGGACGAGCCTGACGGCGGCCTCTTTCGGCTTGTGCGGCTTCACCAGGCTCGGATGCCCGCCCAGCATCTGCCAGCCGTTCTTCAGCGCCCAGGCCTCGATCTCTTCCTTGTTCATCCTAGTCTCCTGCCCGACCAGTCCGCATGCAACGGGATGACCCGCAGATTCAAGATACCGTCGTCCAACAGGTGGGGACAGCCATTCGATGCGAAGCGGCTCCGCCGGTCACCCGCCCTGTCCGTTGCCTTCACGCCGGCGGTTCCCGTTCCGGCTTGCGCCTGGCGATCACGCGAATCTCGGCCAGGGTGCCTTCGGTGATCAGCTCGGTCACGCCGACGGCGGTCCAGGCGGGATAGGGGGCCCGGACGAATTCGTCCTTCACCTTGATGAAGGCGCCGAGATGCCGACGCAGATCGACATGATAGGTCGTCATCTCGACCACGTCGTCGAATGTAAGGCCGGCCACCGCGAGGTAGGCGTCGAGGAAACCGAAGGCATCGCGGAACTGGGTCTCGGGATCCTCGGCCACCGACAGATCGGTGCGCGTGCCGGTGACGCCCGAGAGGAAGACGAAATCGCCGCAGTCGAGAACGGGCGAGAAATGCCAGTCGTCGGGGTAACTGGCGAATTCTGGCGTGGTCAGCATGCGCTTCATCGACTTTCCCCTGCGTTCTGCCGATCCAGTCTAATTCAGTCCGGCCGTCGGAATCCGGCCGGCATTGGATGGCGCCGGTCGGCCGAGGCCCGTCATGGACGGGTGCGGTACCCATCTTCTATGGTGCCGCCAGCGCCGGGTGAGACGACCCGTCCAGCAGGGAGAACCGCATTGGCCGAGCGCGGCCTTCGCAAGGGCCTGACGAGCTACGGGGACGCCCGGTTCTCCCTCTTCCTGCGCAAGGCCTTCATCAAGGCGGCGGGCTATTCCGACGATGCCCTCGACCGGCCGATCGTCGGCATCGCCGCCACCGGCAGCGACTTCAACCCCTGCCACGGCAACATGCCGGCCCTGGTGGAGGCGGCCAAGCGCGGCGTCATGCTGGCGGGCGGCCTGCCCATGGCCTTCCCCACCATCAGCCTGCATGAGTCCTTCGCCCAGCCCACCAGCATGTTTCTGCGCAACCTCATGGCCATGGACACGGAGGAGATGATCCGCGCCCAGCCCATGGATTCGGTGCTGCTCATCGGCGGCTGCGACAAGACCCTGCCGGCCCAGATCATGGCCGCCGTCAGCGCCGATCTGCCGGCCGTCGTGCTGCCGGTCGGCCCCATGGTGGTCGGCCATCACAAGGGCGAAACCCTCGGCGCCTGCACCGACTGCCGGCGCTATTGGGCCGCCTATCGGGCCGGCGCCATCGACGAAGCCGAGATCGATACCGTTTCGGGCCGGCTCGCACCCTCGGTCGGCACCTGCATGGTCATGGGCACGGCCAGCACCATGGCGCTGCTGGCCGAGGCGCTGGGGCTGGCGCTTCCCGGATCGGGCTCGATCCCCGCACCCCATGCCGAGCGCCTGCGGGCGGGCGAGGCGGCCGGGCGGCTGGCAGCCGAGATGGCCCGCCAGGGCCGTCCGCGGCCGAGCGAGATCGTGACAGCCGCAGCGATCGGCAACGCGATGACCGTGCTCCAGGCGATCGGCGGCTCGACCAACGGGGTCATCCACCTCGCCGCCATCGCCGGGCGCGCAGGCCTGCGGCTCGATCTCGAAGAGCTCGATCGCGTGGGACGCCTGACGCCGGTGCTGGTGGATCTGAAGCCCTCGGGCCGGCACTACATGGAGCATTTCCATGCCGCTGGCGGCCTGCCGCGGCTCCTGGTCGAGCTTGCTGATCTCCTGGACCTGTCGCAGCGGACCGTGTCCGGCGGCAGCTTGGGCGACGCATTGACGCCGGCGAAGGATCGTCACCCGCAGGACGTCATCCGCCCGCGCGACGAGCCGTTGAAGCGCGAAGGCGCGATCGCGGTTCTCAGCGGCAATCTCTGTCCGTTCGGCGCCCTCATCAAGCAGTCGGCCGCCTCCGAGGCCTTGCTTCGTCACGAGGGCCGGGCGGTCGTCTTCGAATCCCTGGCCGATCTCGCGGCCCGCATCGACGATCCCGCTCTCGATGTCGCGGCGGAGGATGTGCTGGTGCTGAAGAACGCCGGACCCAAGGGCGCTCCCGGCATGCCCGAAGCGGGCTACTTGCCGATCCCGCTGAAGCTGGCGCAATGCGGGGTCAAGGACATGGTGCGAATCTCGGACGCGCGGATGAGCGGCACCGCCTTCGGGACGATCGTGCTGCATGTCGCGCCCGAGTCAGCCGACGGCGGGCCCTTGAGCCTGGTCGAGACGGGCGACCGGGTTTGCTTGGACGTGCCGGGCCGGCGCCTCGACCTCTTGGTGGCAGATGACGAGCTCGCCCGTCGGCGCGAGGCACGCGCTCGCCAACCGGCGCCGGCGCTCCCCGAGCGCGGCTACGCCCGCCTGTTCCAGGAACGCGTGCTCCAGGCCGACCGCGGCTGCGACTTCGATTTCCTGGTGCCCGCGCGCAAGGCGTGACGCGAATCGACGCGCGGGCTCACGCCGCTTCCGCGAGATGGCCGAACTCGGTCACAAGCTCGGCATAGAGCTGGCGCTTGAAGGGGACGATGAGGGAAGGGAGCTCGCGCATGGGCGCCCATTTCCATGCGCTGAATTCCGGCTGGTGGGTCGCGATATCGATGTCACTGTCCTCGCCGAGGAATCGAAACGCGAACCATTTCTGGCGCTGGCCGCGAAAGCGGCCGCGCCAGATGAGGTCGGCCAGATCCGGCGGCAGGTCGTAGAAATACCAATCCCGGCTCTCGGCCAGAAGGGCGGCCTTGTCGGTGCCGATCTCCTCGCACATTTCGCGCCAGGCCGCCGTAAGGGGAGTCTCGTCCCCATCGATGCCGCCCTGGGGCATCTGCCAGGCGTCCGAGGGCATGTCAATGCGCCGGCCGACCAGCACGCAGGATTGCCGGTTCAGCAGCATGACGCCCACGCCCGGCCGATAGGGCCGCTTTTCATAGGGAATCATCGCGCGGCCTGCTGGCCGACCAGGGCGCTCACCGGGGCGAGGGCCAGGTTCTTCTGCCCCAGTCCGCGCGACCACAGCGCGAGGCGCTCGATGGTCACCGGATAGCCGAAGGCGACCCCGACGGCGAAGCCGGTTTCCCTTGCCCGGCGCTCGAGCTCGGCCAGCTGCCCGTCGATGTAATCGCGGTCCGGCCGGGCGTCGATGGAGAGATCGGCGACGGCGCGCGGCAGACCGGGACCGCTCAGCTCGGCGGGCCCGAGGAACATGAGGCCATGCCGGCCGATGTCGGTGAGGACCGGGCTCAAGTCCGACGCCGAAGCGCTGATCCCGGCGGCATCGACGCCGGCGACGCCGACATAGTCCCGGCCGCGGGCCAGCACCCAATCGAGCCGGCGCAGGTTGTCGGAATCGCCGAGGCCGGCGGCAAGCGCCTGCGGGTTGGCTTCGTCGCCCTCGCCCGATTGTCCCTCCGAGCCCGATTGGACAATGGGCAGGTCGAGCATGACCTCATGGCCGAAGGACCTGGCCTCGATGATCCAGCCGTCGAGGCCGTGACTATAAGGGCTGAAAGAGAGCGTCACCTCCGAGGGCAGCTCGCCGATGGCCGCGGCGGTCTCGCCGTGCAGCAGGCCGAGGCCGAGAACGACGATGGCGATGCGCGGGCGCGGGTCGTTGATATCGAAGGGCCTGGCGAAACGCTGCCAGGCCGGCGCCTCGGCGACGGTCGGGTAGCGCGGCTGCAGCTGGGGATAGTTGAGCGCCTCCTCGTTGCCCGATCCTGCCACAGGGTTCGCGGCCGCCGGAACCGGGGGCAGGGGCAAAGTGGGCGCTGGCGGGGCGGCCGTGGCGAGCTGGCTCAGCGGTTTCGCCGCAGGACGAGCGGCCGCCGCGATGGGCTGCCGGACGACAGGCGGCTTGGTTTCCGCGATCGGCTGCGTGGCGGCGGGATTGGCCGCGGGAACCGTTGAGGCCAGCCGGTCCGGCTCTGGCGCAAGCCCGGGCCCCTGCACGGTCTCGAAGGGCGGCACCGAATGGCCCGGCAGATTGAGGCTGATCACGACCTCGGGCGTGGCCGAGGCGAGGCGGTCGAGTTCGCCCCGATAGGCGAGCCAGCCGAAGGAAAGACCGGCGCCGGCCAGGATCAGCAGCGCCGCCAGGCCGGCCGGATCGGGCCGCCCAAGATCGGCAGCACCGGCCGGCCTGGCGCTCATCGCCGCCCGGCCGGCCGGCTCATGGCTGGCCTAGTACCGACTTTCGCAGAAAGTCGGTACATCGCTCTAAGTCTTAGTATCGGATTCACGCAGAAATTCGTGACGATGCCCCGAGTCACGAATTTCTGCGATCCGATACTGGCGTCAGTTGGCCTTGCTCTCGGCGTAGAGGGCCAGGCCATGGATCAGGTCGAGAGCGCGGGAGAGCTGATAGTCCTTGCTCGCATCCGGCCGCTCGCCGTCGCTCCCGTCGGCGTTCGGCGCCGGCGTGGTGGTCGTGCTCCCGCCCGTGGCCGGTGCCGCAGTTCCGCTCGAGTCGGCCGGCGCGGTGCCGCCGATGTTCTGCAAGGCGCCGGGCAATTCGGCTTCGCTGCGGAACTGGGGCTCGGCGATGGGCTCGACCTTGGCCTGCTCGACCACGATATCCGGCTGGATTCCCAAGGCCTGGATCGAGCGGCCCGAGGGCGTGTAGTAACGCGCCGTGGTAAGGCGGATCGCGCCATGGCCGGGGATCGGGATGATGGTCTGCACCGAGCCCTTGCCGAAGGACCGCGTGCCCAGCAGGATCGCGCGATGGTGGTCCTGCAGGGCGCCGGCCACGATCTCCGAGGCCGAGGCTGAGCCTCCGTTGATCAGCACCACCAGCGGCCCGCCGTCCAGCAGATCGCCGGGGGTGGCGTTGTAGCGCTGGGCCTGGCTCGGATCGCGTCCGCGGGTGGAAACGATCTCGCCCTTGTCGAGGAAATCGTCGCTGACGGCGATCGCCTGTTCCAGGAGCCCGCCCGGATTGTTGCGCAGGTCGAGCACCAGGCCTTCGAGCTTCTTGCCTGCCTCGCCCCTGATCTTGGAGATCGCGTCCTGGAGCCCGCTCGCCGTCTGCTCGGAGAACTGGGCGATGCGGACATAGCCGACATTGCCGATGAGCTCGCCGGTCACCGAGGGGATCTTGATCTCGGCCCGGACAAGGGTGACGTCGAAGGGATCCTTGGTGCCGCGCTTCACGGTCAGCACGATCTTGGAATCGATCGGCCCGCGCATCTTGTCGACCGCTTGGGAGAGGGTGAGGCCCATGACCGGCTTGCCGTCAAGCTCGACGATCAGGTCGCCGGGCTGGATGCCGGCCTTGGCCGCGGGCGTGCCGTCCATGGGCGAGACCACCTTGATCACCCCATTTTCCATGGTGACCTCGATGCCGAGCCCGCCGAACTCGCCCTTGGTCTGGACCTGCATGTCGTCCCATTCCTTGGGATCCATGTAGCTCGAATGCGGATCGAGGGAGGAGAGCATGCCCTTGATGGCGGCTTCGATGAGCTGCTGGTCCGTGACCGGCTCGACGTAGGCCGAGCGGACCTTCTCGAACACGTCGCCGAACAGGTTCAGCTGCTGATAGGTGCTGTTGTCGCTGCTCGATTGCCCGACCGCCGCGCTGAGCGACAGAAATGCGACGGCAAGAACGCCTGCCGCCAGCCAAGTTTTGCGTTTCATCATCTCATTCCACTTTGCTGTCGCTCTTGCCGAGCCAAGGCGCCGGATCGATAGGCCGACCGTCTCGGCGCAGCTCCATATAGAGCTTCGGGTTGCCGTCCTTCGATTGTCCCATGACGCCGACGGGCTCTCCGGCGAGGACCCATTGTCCGACAGCCGCGTCGCTGCGCGCCAGTCCGGCGAGCAGGCTATGATACCCGCCATCATGTTGAATGATCAATATTTCTCCATAGCTCCGAAAAGGCCCGCGAAACAGGATCTGGCCGTCATAGGGGGCGACCACGGCGGCGTCGGGCCTGGTTTCGATCTCGATCCCCTTGCCCGTGCCGCCGGTCGAATCCGGCATCCCGAACAGGTCCTGGACCCGGCCGGCGACCGGCAGGACCAGGCCGCCCGGAGTGCTGGGGAAGGCCCGGATGTTGCTGGGCTTCGGCGCCGGCGCGGCCTCCTCAACCTTGGCCGTGGCGAGCTTGTCGAGGAGTTGGCGCAGATCCTTGGCCTCGGCCGCGAGCGCCGCGGTCCGGGCCTGGCTCGCTGCGACCTCGGCCGCGGTGCGGCGTTGAAGCTTTGATTTCTCGGCCAATAGCGCCGCGATCTGCCGCCGGTCGAGATCGAGGGCAAGGGCGAGGCCATGGGCCGTGGCCTGGCGATGCTCGATCTTGCGGCCGAGCGCCGCAAGGGCGCGCAGTTCATCCTCGAGGGCCTGGGCGCGCTGCTCGAGGATCGGCACGACGAGGCGGAGCAGCAGGCTGCCGCGAGCGACATCGACCGGCGAGGCCGAGACGAGTGCCGCGCCCGGCGGGGTCGCGGCCAGGCGAAGGAGGGCGGCGAGGCTCGCCGCCAGCGCCCGGCGCCGGTCGGCCAGTTCGGCCGCCTTGGCGGCACGGCGCGTCTCCAGCTCGGCGAGACTGGCCTCCGTTCGGCTGAGCTCGGCTTCGGCCGATTGCGCCGCCGCCGCCCGGCGCACCAGCTCGCTCTGGAGCGCCGCTACCTCCTTGGCGAGCTTTGCCGCATCGGCCGAAAGCGCCGCACTCTTCGCCTGGCTCTGCTTGAGGGCTGCCTCGACGCCTTGAAGCTGCTGGGTCTGTTGCGCTTGCGCCGGCGGCAATGCGGCGAGCAGCGCGAATGCGATGAGGAAGAGGCCTGCCCTCCTACCGACTTTCATAGAAAGTCGGTACTTCGTTTCAAGTCTTAGTATCGGATACACGCAGAAATTCGCGACAATATCCCAAGTCACGAATTTCTGCGATCCGATACTGGCGCCGGGATCGCTCAAATAGAGCTATTCTGTTCGTCACCCCCGCGAAAGCGGGGGTCCAGGGACCACTGGATTCCCGCTTGCGCGGGAATGACGATGAATTGACCGGTAAGCCCACCCACCGCGCGCCGGGGCCTAAACCGAGACGCGCGCTTGCCGGCTGGGCTCGCCGGCGCCCGTCTTAGCGGAGACGATCAGGGAATGGCCGGTCATGGCCTTGGGCTGGGGCATGCCGAGGAGCACCAGCAAAGTGGGCGCGATGTCGGCGAGTTCGCCGTCCCTGAGGGCCGCGACCGCGGCCCCCGCTCCCAGCAGCACCACCGGCACCCGGTTGAGGGTATGGGCCGTGTGGGGGCGGCCGGTCAGGGGATCGCACATCATCTCCGCGTTGCCATGATCGGCCGTCACCAGCAGTGCGCCGCCCGCCTTCAAGACGGCTTGCTCCAGCCGGGCCAGGCACCGGTCGACGGCCTCGACGGCGGCGATCGCGGGGTCGAGCTTTCCCGAATGGCCGACCATGTCGGTGTTGGCGTAGTTGACGACGACGAAGTCGAAACGCCCGCTGCCGATGGCCGCCACCAGCTTGTCGGTCACCTCATAGGCCGACATCTCGGGCTTCAGGTCATAGGTCGCGACCTTGGGCGAGGGCACCAGGATGCGCTCCTCGCCCGGGAACGGCCGCTCCTCCCCGCCGTTGAAGAAGAAGGTGACATGGGCGTATTTCTCGGTCTCGGCGATGCGCAGCTGGGTCCGCCCGGCGCGCGCGAGCAATTCTCCCAAACCGTCCTTCAGGTCTTGCGGCGGGAAAAGGGCGGGCAGCAGGCGCGCCAGGTCGGCCGAATATTCCGTCATGCCGAGGGCCGCCGAAAACCGGGGCCGGCGCCCCCGCTCGAAGCCCTTGAAGTCCGGGTCGAGGAGCGCGGTCAGAATTTCGCGCACCCGGTCGGAGCGGAAATTGGCCATGAGAAGCCCGTCGCCGTCCTTCATGCCACCGTAACCGGCGATCGTGGTGGGCTTGACGAACTCGTCGGTCTCGCCGCGTGCATAAGCCGTAGCGACGGCGGCATCGGCGCTTGCCGCTGCTTCGCCTTTGCCCTCGACCAGCATGGCGTAGGCCAGCGCCACCCGCTCCCAGCGCTTGTCCCGGTCCATGGCGAAGTAGCGGCCCGAGACGCTTGTGATCGCGATACCCGGCGCCTCGCGGGCAAAATCGGCGAGATAGCCGCGTGCGCTGTCCGGCGGCGTGTCGCGCCCGTCGAGGAAGGCGTGGACCAGCACCTCGATGCCCGCCGCGGACAAGATCCCGGCCAGGGCCGCCATGTGGCTTTGATGGGAATGGACGCCGCCCGGCGAGAGCAGGCCCATGAGATGGCAACGGCCGGAGCCGGCCTTGACCCGTTGGATGAAATCGAGGAGGCGGGGGTTCCTCGCCAGCTCGCCCGAGCGGAAGGCCGCGTCGATCCGGGGCAGGTCCTGCATCACCACCCGCCCGGCGCCGATGTTCATGTGGCCGACCTCGGAATTGCCCATCTGGCCCGAGGGCAGGCCGACATGAAGCTCGGAAGCGTCGATGAGGGCATGGGGCGCCTCGGCCATCCAGCGCGCCCAAGTGGGGGCCTTGGCCAGTGCTACGGCATTGCAGGGACCGGCGGCGGCGTGGCCCCAGCCGTCGAGAATGCAGAGCACGACCGGGCGCAGCGGCATGTCCGTCAGTCGCCTGCCTTGGGATAGACCCGGCGGAACACAAGACCCTTGCCGTAGAGGCTGGCGTCGTCCGTCGCCGCGATGAAGGCGGCGAGCTTGGCCGTGTCGTCGTTCAGCAGGACGGTCTGGCCTTCGCCCTGGCCGGTCACCTGTCCGTTGAGCTTGCCGGCGGCCACGGCGGCGATGAACGGCTTGTCGTCGATGAAATGGGCCTCCAGCCGGTCGTTGCCGTCCATCTGGTAGGCGATGAAGACATAGGTCTCGGCTTCGCCGGAATCCTCGCCGCCGGAATCGGCGAGCTGGAGATTGGCGATGCGCCGTTTGCCTACAGTTGAAACGAAGCCTTGGTAATGGTCGACCTCGCCGGCCCCGTCGCGCTTATGGGCGACGGTGAAGACCTCGATCATGCCCTGGCCGCCATCCAGCACGTGGAGGAACAAGCGCCCGTCCTCCCAGTCCGATTCCCAAAGCCCGAAGATGGCCGGGTCCTTCACCGCCTTGGCAGGATCGCCCGCGGGGTTCTGGGACTCCGGAACGCAAGCGGCGAGCGCGAGCAGGAAGGCGGCGGCGCCCAGCCGCGGCAGCAGGCGGATCGCGGTGCGGAGCATGGCTGAAAACATACCGGCAAGTCAGGCCCGATGATAGGGGTGGCCGAGCGCGATCTGTTGTGCCCGATAGAGCTGCTCGGCCAGAAGGCCGCGCACCAGCAAATGTGGCCAGGTCATGGGCCCCAGCGACAGGATAAGATCGGCCGTCTCCCGCAAGGCTTCATCGAGCCCGTCGGCCCCGCCGATCAGGAAAGCGGCCTCATCCAGGCCACGGCCGCGCCAGGCGGCGAGCTGCTGGGCGAAGGCCTGGGAGGCAAGGCTGCGACCCTGCTCGTCCAGGGCGACGACAACCCGTTGGCCGGGGCGCCTGGCGAGCACGGCCCGGATCAGCTCGCCTTCCCGGCGCTTCAGGGCCGCGGTCGGCAGGGGCCGGCGTTCCTCGACCTCGATCAGCTCCGGAGGCGGCCGGAGCCGGCTTTCATAGTCCTCGTAGATAGCCCGGAGAGGACCGGGTCTCGCCCGGCCGACGGCGACGATGAGGATGCGCAAAGCCCCGCCCTCCCTTTGTGGTGATCCCTTTGTTACAGTCGGCGGCCATGCTCGTTGCCACGCCTGCCCGGCTTCCCCAGCGTATCGCGATTTTCCTCGTGCCCAAATTCTCGATGATGGATTTCGCCTCCATCATCGAGCCATTGCGCAGCGCCAACCGGATGAGCGGGCGGCAGCTCTATAGCTGGCACATCCTGTCCAAGGACGGGGCGGCGGTCGGCGCCAGCAACGGCGTGCCGGTGCAGCCCGAGGCGGCGCTCAGCCAAGGCGATCGCTACGACGTGCTCATCGTCGCCGCCGGGATCGACGGGCATCTTTACGACGACAAGGAGGTCTTCGCCCAGCTCCGGCGGCTCGCCCGGCGCGGCATGGACATCGGGGCGGTCAACCTCGGCAGCTATCTCCTCGCCCGGGCCGGGCTTCTCGACGGTTACCGCTGCACCGTCCATTGGGAGAACCTGTCGGGCTTCGCCGAGGCCTTTCCCCATCTGGAAGCAACCTCGGAGATCTTCGAGATCGACCGCGACCGCTTCACCTGCTCGGGCGGCATGGCCGCCTTCGATCTGATGCTTCACGCCATCGCCGGCCAGCACGGCTTCGCGCTTGCCTCGGCCGTCTCCGACCAGTTCATTCACGAGCGCATCCGCGACAAGCGCGACCGCCAGCGCATGGCCCTGCCGGCACGGCTCGGCATCCGCCATCCCAAGCTCCTGGCGGCGATCCGGCGCATGGAGGAGAACCTGGAGGAGACGGTGAGCCGGGCCGAGCTCGCCCGCACGGTCAAGGTCTCGCCCCGCCAGCTCGAACGCCTGTTCCGCAAATATCTCGGCCGCACGCCGACGCGCTTTTATCTCGAGCTGCGCCTCGACAAGGCCCGGCATCTGCTCCAGCAGACCGAGATGACGGTGCTCGACGTGGCGCTCGCCTGCGGCTTCGTCTCGGCCTCCCATTTCTCCAAATGCTACCGCGAGCGCTTCGTCAAGACGCCGCGCGCGGAACGCCAAAGGCCGGCGTAGCGCGGGGCCAGCCTGCGCAGATCGTCACACTAAGAGGTCGCTTTTTGTCGTCATGGCCGGCCCGGCCATGACGGGAATGAGGAAGGGCCACGTGCAGGCGCACACCCCCTCCTCGACTCCTCTGTCCCGCTCGGGCATCTTCGGGCGATGGTAAAATCCGCACATCCCCGGCACGTCTATCTGATCGACGGCTCGGGCTATATCTTCCGCGCCTTCCATGCGCTGCCGCCCATGACGCGGGCTGACGGCACGCCGGTGAATGCGGTCTATGGCTTCACCAACATGCTGTTGAAGCTGGTGGAGGATTCCGACGCCGACTACATCGCCGTCATCTTCGATGCCGGAAGGCGCTCCTTCCGCAACGACCTCTATCCCGACTACAAGGCCCATCGTCCGCCGCCGCCGCCCGAGCTGGTTCCCCAGTTCGCCCTCATCCGCGAGGCGACACGGGCCTGCAATGTGCCGGCCATCGAGCTAGAGGGCTTCGAGGCCGACGACCTCATCGCCGCCTACGCCAAGGCGGCCGCGGCCCTGGGGGCGGAGGTCACCATCGTCTCTTCCGACAAGGACCTGATGCAGCTCGTCGGCGGCAAGGTCACGATGCACGACCCGATCAAGAACCGGCGCATCGGCGAGGCCGAGGTCGTGGAGAAGTTCGGCGTTGGCCCCGCCAAGGTGGTGGACGTCCAGGCGCTGGCCGGCGATTCGACGGACAACGTGCCGGGCGTGCCCGGCATCGGCGTCAAGACCGCGGCCGAGCTCATCAACAGCTACGGCGATCTCGACACGTTGCTGGCCCGCGCCGGCGAGATTAAGCAGCCCAAGCGTCGCGAGGCGCTGCTAGCCAATGCGGAGCTGGCGCGCCTCAGCCGTGAGCTGGTGCGGCTGAAGGCCGACGCACCGATGCCGGAGCCCCTCGATACATTTCAAAGGCGCGAGCCCGATCCCGGCGTCCTGCTGCCCTTTCTGGAATTAAACCGGTTCCGTTCCATCATCGCCCGGATCGAGCCGCGGCTCGGCAAGGCGCTCGCCGCCGAATCGGCTGCGGCCGCGAGCAAGCCCGGACCCGCTCGCCCGGCACCGGTCGGGAGCGGACCGGCGCGCTATATCCTGGTCCAGGACGCCGCCGCGCTGGACGGTTGGATTGCGCGAGCGCGTGCCGCGGGTTTCGTCGCCTTCGACACCGAGACCACCTCGCTCGACACCATGCGCGCGCAGCTCGTCGGCTTCTCGCTCGCGGTCGAGCCGGGCGAAGGCTGCTACGTGCCGGTTGGCCATCGCGCGCCCGGCGGCGATCTTCTGGGCGGCGGCGATCTGCTGCCAGACCAGATTCCGCTGGAGGATGCGCTGAAGCGCCTGAAGCCGCTGCTGGAGGACGACAGCGTCCTCAAGATCGGCCAAAACGTCAAATACGACCTGGAAGTGATGGCCCATCTCGACCTCGATATCCGCGGCTACGACGACACGATGCTGATTTCCTATGTGCTGGAGGGCGGTGCCCACGGCCATGGCATGGACGAGCTGGCCCTCCTCCATCTCGATCACAAGACCATCGCTTATTCGGACGTGACCGGCAGCGGCAAGGGCCAGATCACCTTCGACCGGGTGCCCCTGGACAAGGCTTGCGACTACGCCGCCGAAGATGCCGAGGTCACCTTGCGCCTGCATCAGGTGCTGAAACCCAGGCTGATGGCCGAGCGCCTGCTCACGGTTTACGAAACCATCGAGCGGCCGCTGGTGCCCGTGGTGGCCGAGATGGAGATGGCGGGGATCAAGGTCGACGCCGCGGAGCTGAAGCGCCTCTCGGCGGATTTCGCGCGGCGCCTCGCCGAGCTCGAGACCGAAATCCATAAGCTCGCCAAGCGCGAGTTCAACATCGGCTCGCCCAAGCAGCTGGGCGAGGTGCTGTTCGACAGCCTCGGGCTTGGCGCCGGCAAGAAGGGCAAGACCGGCGCCTATGCCACGGGCGCCGACGTGCTGGAGGAGCTGGCGGCCCAAGGCCATGCGCTGCCCGCCCGCGTGCTCGACTGGCGCCAGCTGAGCAAACTCAAAAGCACCTACACCGACGCGCTGGTGGAAGAGATCAATCCCAAGACCGGCCGCGTCCACACCTCCTTCGCGCTCGCCGCCACCTCGACGGGCCGGCTCTCCTCCACCGACCCCAATCTCCAGAACATCCCCGTGCGCACCGAGGAGGGCCGCAAGATCCGCCGCGCCTTCGTGGCCGAGAAGGGCCACAAGCTGCTCTCGGTGGACTATTCCCAGATCGAGTTGCGCCTCGCCGCCCATATCGCCGAGGTCGCCGCCCTCAAGGAAGCCTTCCGCAAGGGCGAGGACATTCACGCCATGACCGCCTCCCAGGTCTTCGGCGTTCCCATCGCCGGCATGGATCCCATGGTCCGGCGCAAGGCCAAGGCGATCAATTTCGGCATCATCTATGGCATCTCGGCTTTCGGCCTTTCCCAGCAGCTCGGCATCCCCCAGGCCGAGGCCAAGGCCTATATCGACGCCTATTTCGCCAAATACCCCGGCATCCGCGACTACATGGAGCGGGCCAAGGACGAAGCGCGCAGGAAGGGCTATGTGACCACGCTCTTCGGCCGGCGCTGCCATGTGCCCGGCATCGCCGACAAGAACCCGGCCAGGCGCAGTTTCATGGAGCGCGCGGCGATCAACGCGCCGCTGCAGGGCACGGCCGCCGACATCATCAAGCGGGCCATGATCCGTATGCCGGCGGCCTTGGCCAAGGCGAAGCTCGGGGCCCGCATGTTGCTGCAGGTCCATGACGAGCTTTTGTTCGAGGTGCCCTCGGACGAAGTCGAGGCCACGGCCAAGCTCGCCAAGACGATCATGGAAGGAGCGCCGGGGCCGGCGGTCAGCTTGTCGGTTCCCCTGGTGGCGGAAACCGGCGTGGCCGACAACTGGGCCGAGGCGCACTGAATTCTTCAGGCAGGAGGAGGCCATGCACCGCAGCCGGCTCGGCGGATTGATCATCGATTGCCAGACCAAGGATCTGGAGGCGGCCGCGCGTTTCTGGGGCGGGGCGCTGGGTCTCAAGGTCCGGCCCTCGGCCGATCCCGAGGACAAGAACTACGCGGTGTTCGACACGGCGCCCAACGACCTCGACATCGAAGTCCAGCAGGTGCACCACCCGAGCCGCGTCCATCTCGACATTGAGACCGACGACATCGATGCCGAGGTCGCCCGGCTGGAAAAGCTTGGCGCCAAGCGCGTCGCCAAGATCAGGAGCTGGTGGGTCATGGAAGCCCCCACCGGGCAGCGTTTCTGCGTCGTCCACGTCAAGCGCTCCCAATTCGCCACGGAGGCGAACCAGTGGGAGTGAGGGCTAGCTGCTCCTCGCCAAGCCAGCCAGCGCGTTGACAGCTGCTTCGCCATCCCAGACGGGCCTCACAAAATCCACCCGCGCCGTGTCGCCGCCTCGACGGAAATCTGCACCTTCGGGGTCGAGACCGGTCATGCGCCAGCCGGGTCCTTGGCCCAGAATCCCGTCGATCTCGGCGCTCCGCTCGCCATTCATCGCCATGAGGATCGTGCCTTCCGCCCCGGCAAGGGCGGAGAAATCGCCGGGGAGGACCAGATCCTTCTGCTCGACCCAGCGAATCCGCCCGAAGCCGGCAACGAAATGGGCGCGTTCGAGGGCGACCCGGTAGAGCTTGAAATCGGCGAAGCCGGCATAGGCTTCGGCCGAGGGATGCCGGGCGAGGAAGCGGGCGAGCCGCCGGTCATCACGGATCGGCGCCGCCTGGCCGATCAGGCTGACCCTGGGGCCGGTCAATGGGTCCGCAAGGCCGCGGGTGCCGTCGATGAGGAGGGCGAGCCTGGCATCCCGGGCGAGATTGCGGCTGTGCTCCGCCAGGTCGGAGAGCAGCAGCAAGGGCGCGCCGTCGAAATCCCAGGCGAGCAGGACCAGGGAAACATAAGGTCGGCCATCGGCGAGCGCGCTCGCCAGCGCGCCCCGGTCGGCCGTGCGGGCAAGGCTCCGGACCTCGCGGCCGAGCGCCTCGGGCGCTTGCTCCTCGGCTTGCGTCATCTCTTGGGCACCCTATGTTTAGCCTCGGATTTTGTCCCCAACTCGGCCCTATTTCGGCCATTATGGGCCGCCACTTTCCCCATTTCGGCCCCAGGTCAAGCCGAGGCAAGGGGCCTTAGCCAAGACAAGGGGACGGGTAGACCATGCCGCAGACCATCGCGCTCGTCGACGACGACCGCAACATCTTGACGTCCGTTGCCATGACCTTGGAAGCCGAGGGCTTCATCGTGCGCGCCTATGCCGACGGAGCCGAGGCGCTGCGCGGGCTGACCGCCCAGCCGGTCGACCTCGCCATCCTCGACATCAAGATGCCGCGCATGGACGGGCTCGAGCTGCTGGAGCGGCTGCGCAAGCAGGGCGACCTGCCGGTCATCTTCCTCACCTCGAAGGACGACGAGGTGGACGAGCTCATGGGCCTGCGCCTGGGGGCTGACGACTACATCAAGAAGCCGTTCTCCCAACGCCTGCTGATCGAGCGCATCCGGGCGCTGCTGCGCCGGCAGAGCCTGGGCAAGGCCGAGACCGAGGGCGGCCCGGGGCCGGACATCATTCAGCGGGGCGAGCTGCTGCTCGATCCGGCCCGGCATCTGTGCACCTGGCGGGCGAAGCCGGTCGATCTCACGGTGACCGAATTCCTGCTGCTGAAGGCCCTGGCCCAGCGGCCCGGCCACGTGAAGAACCGCGACCAGCTGATGGACTCGGCCTATGGCGAGAACATCTATGTCGACGACCGCACCATCGACAGCCACATCAAGCGGCTGCGCAAGAAGTTCAAGCAGGTGGACGGGGAATTCAACGAGATCGAGACCCTGTATGGCGTCGGCTACCGCTATCGTGAGCATTGATCTCGTGCCGAGGCCGTGACGACGACGACGGAAGAGCCGAGGCTCGGCAATCGGCCGGCTGAAGAACCGCTGCGTGCGGAGCGCCCGGGGCTGGAGGCCCTTCGGCCGGAGGTTCTTCGGCCGGAAGCTCGGCCGACTGCCGCTGCCACGTCCCGCCCCCGCGAAGGCAGGCTGCCCCGGCGGCGGCGCTCCTCCCTTAGCCGGCGCATTCTCGCCGTCAACGTGATGGCGCTGGCCATTCCGGTGGCGGGCCTCCTCTATCTCGATCAATACCGCAGCAGCCTGGTGCAGCAGCAGTTCGAGCTCATGCAGACCGAGGGGGAACTCATCGCCGGCGCGCTGGCTGCGAGCGGCGTGGTCGTCGGCCCGTCCGGCGACGAGCGGCTGCTGCCGGAGACGACGCGCAGCACGGTGCGCCGGCTTGTGGACGTCTCGAAGCTGCGGGCCAGGCTCTTCGACCAGGACGGATTGCTGATCGCCGATAGCCTCAAGATCAGCGGCGCCGACGGGCAGTTCGAGATCGAGATGCTGCCGCCGCCCCAGAACAACACGGTGCTGACGAGCCTGGGTCAGCGCCTTTACGACTGGGTGATCGCCCTTTTGCCTCAGGGCAAGCCGCTGCCGCTCTACACGGAGCGCGTCGGCCAGCAGGGCACGGACTATCCGGAAGTGATCCAGGCCCTTCTGGGCAACCCGACGAGCGCGCTGCGCAGCGACGGCCATGGCAGCCTGGTGCTCACCGTCGCCGTGCCGGTGCAGCGCTATCGCCAGGTGCTGGGTGCCCTCATGCTCTCGACCAACGGGGATTCGATCGACGCGGCGATCCGCGACGTGCGGATCAACATCCTGAAGGTCTTCGGCGTCGCGCTCGGCGTGACGGTGCTGCTCTCCCTCTATCTCGCCGGCACAATCGCCCGGCCGGTGCATCGCCTGGCCGAGGCGGCCGAGCGGGTGCGCCGGGGCCTGGGCCGGCAAACCGAGATCCCCGACTTCACCGGGCGCGGCGACGAGATCGGCGATCTCTCGGGCGTGCTCCGGGAAATGACCCAGGCCCTTTGGGCGCGGATGGATGCCATCGAGCGCTTCGCCGCCAACGTCGCCCACGAGATCAAGAATCCCCTGTCTTCGCTGCGCAGCGCCGTGGAGACCGTGGCCCGGATCGAGGATCCCGTGCGCCAGCGCCGGCTGATGGCGATCATCCTGGATGACGTCCAGCGCCTCGACCGGCTGATCTCCGACATCTCGGACGCGAGCCGGGTCGATGCCGAGCTGTCGCGGGAGGCGAAGCAGCAGGTCGATGTCGCCCGCATGCTGGCCACTCTGGCCGAGCTGCACGACGCAACGGCCTTGCCGGAGAGCGCCCGCCTCGTGCTCGATCTCCCGGCCGGCCAGCGCCTCATGGTGAATGCCGTTGAGGACCGCCTGGTCCAGATCATGCGCAACCTGATCGCCAATGCCGTTTCCTTCAGCCCGCCGAAAGGCCGCATCACGCTGTCGGCCCGGCGCGAGGGCCAGCGCCTCCGGCTGGCGGTCACCGACCAGGGCCCCGGCATTCCCGAAGGCAAGCTGGAGGCGATCTTCGACCGCTTCTATACCGAGCGGCCCGAGGGCGAGAAATTCGGCACCCATTCGGGCCTTGGCCTTTCCATCTCGCGCCAGATCGCCGAGGCGCATGGCGGCAGGCTTTTTGCCGAGAACCTGACGGATTCGACCGGCAAGGTCCTGGGCGCGCGCTTCGTCCTGCTGCTTCCCGCGGCATGACCGGAGAGGTGCCGGCGCAAGCCCGGCTGCAGGTCCAGGGAACCTGCGTCGCCCTCGACGGGCTGGGGGTTCTGCTGCGAGGGCCTTCGGGTTCGGGCAAGTCGGACCTGGCCTTGCGGCTGATCGATGCCGGAGGCGCGCTGGTGGCCGACGACCTCTGCGAGATCCGCCGCGACGGCGGGCGGCTGCTGGCCGATCTGCCGGCGGGCGTGGATGCAAGTTTCCGGGGCCGGATCGAGGCCAGGGGCCTGGGTTTGCTCAACGTCCCCCATGCCGGGCCTGTACCCCTTGTCCTGGTCGTTGATCTCAGACCCGGCGGACCGGCCGAACGCCTGCCCGAGCCGGCCGAAGTCCGGTATCTGGGCCTGGTGCTGCCCCTGGTCGTTCTCGATCCATTCCAAGCCTCGGCCGCGGCCCGCCTGCGCCTAGTGGCGCGGCAATATTCGAAGACTATAATGCGCCCCCCATGAGCCAAGCCGCGACCACCGCGCCGGCAGCGGCGCCAGGTGCGGCGCCCCTGGCGGCTGAGCCAGCACGACGATCCCTCGTCCTGGTCACCGGCCTGTCGGGAGCCGGCCGCAGCACGGCGCTTCGGGCGCTGGAGGATCTGGGCTACGAGGCCGTGGACAACCTTCCGCTCGCCCTACTGGCCGCCCCGGAAGGCCTCGACCGGCCGCTCGCCATCGGCATCGACAGCCGGACCCGGGGCTTCTCCGTCGAGGCGGTCATGGCGCGGGTGAAGCGCCTCGGCCGGGACCCGGGGCTGGACCTGAAGCTCGTATTCCTCACCTGCGCCGACGAGACCCTGCAGCGGCGTTTCACCGAGACCCGACGGCGGCACCCGCTCGCGCAAGACCGGCCGGTGGCCGACGGGATCCGCCAGGAGCATCTGTTGCTGGATCCCCTGCGCGCGCGAGCGGATCTGGTGATCGACAGCACGGATCTCTCCATCGCCGACCTGAAACGCCTCGTCGGCGCCCATTTCTCCCTCGGCCGCCGGCCTGGCCTGGCGGTGACGGTCATGTCCTTCTCGTATCGTTTCGGCCTCCCGCGCGAGGCCGATTTGGTTTTCGACGTCCGCTTCCTTGCCAATCCCCACTACCAGGAGGCGCTCAAGGCGCTCACCGGCCGGGATCCGGCCGTGGCCGCCTATGTCGAGGCCGACCCGGCCTATGGCCGCTTCTTTGCCGGGCTGACCCAGCTTCTGATGCCGCTCCTTCCCGGCTTCGAGCGCGAAGGAAAGAGCTATCTGACGCTTGCCGTCGGCTGCACCGGCGGGCGGCATCGTTCCGTCTTCGTGGCCGAGCGGTTGGCAGCCTGGCTGACCGGCCATGGCCGCTCCGTCTTCTTGCGCCACCGCGACCTGGAACGCGGCAGCGACGCCTAGATCGTTGTAAGGGACAATCGCATGATCGGCATGGTTCTTGTCACGCACGGCCGGCTGGCGGTGGAGTTCATCGCCGCGCTGGAGCATGTCGTGGGGCCGCAGCAGCGCATCGCCGCGGTCTGCATCGGCGCCGAGGACGACATGGAGCAGCGCCGACGGGACATCCTCGACAGCGTCGCCCGGGTCGAGGAGGGCGACGGGGTGGTGCTGCTGACCGACATGTTCGGGGGCACGCCTTCCAACCTCGCCATCTCCGTGCTCGACCGCGCCAATGTCGAGGTGATCGCCGGCGTCAACCTGCCCATGCTGATCAAGCTCGCCAGCGTGCGCAGCAGCTCCAAGCTGGCGGTCGCGGTCCTCCAGGCCCAGGAGGCGGGCCGCAAATACATCAACGTCGCCTCCCAGCTTCTGGCCGACGCCGGAGGGTGACCGATGGACGCCTCACCCAGCTGCAGCCGGGCGGCGAAAATCCTGAACCAGCGCGGGCTGCACGCCCGGGCGGCGGCCAAGTTCGTCAAGCTCGCCAATGAATTCGAGGCGGAGATCCAGGTCCGCCGCGGCGAAATGACGGCGAGCGGGCGCTCGATCATGGGCCTGATGATGCTGGCGGCGGCGCCCGGCTGCGACATCGAGGTGACGGCCGTCGGGCGCGATGCGGAAACTGCGCTGGCCGCGATCATGGCGCTGGTCGGCCGCAAGTTCGATGAAGACTGACCGCAAGACGCGTCGATCGACCGGCGAGCGCCGGTTCGAGGGGGTCGGCGTCTCCTCCGGGATCGCCATCGGCGCCGTGCATCTGGTCGAATTGGGCGCCGTGCATGTGCCGGAATATCAGATCGAGGCCGAACAGGTGGCCGAGGAGCAGCTCCGCTTCACCAAGGCGGTGGCCCTCTCCCAGAAGCAGATCCGCAAGCTTGGCGCCAAGGCCGCCGGCCTTCACGGCGCCGCGGCGGAGGAGATCGGGATCCTCCTCGAAGCCCATCTCCACATGCTCTCGGGCAGCCGGGTGCTGCGCGGCGTGGAACACCGGATCGGGCGCGACCGGATCAACGCCGAGGCGGCGGTCCAGGCGGAGATCTCCGCCGTCGCCCAGGAATTTGCCGCCCTGGACGACGCCTATATCGCCGCCCGCGCCCATGACGTGCGCGAGGTGGGCGACCGGCTGATCCGCAATCTGACCAAGACGCCCTATGCCGCCTTCACCCATCTGCCCGAGGGCACGATCCTGGTCGCGGAGGAATTGACCCCGGCCGATACCGCCCTCATGGACCCGAGGCTCATCGGCGGCTTCGCCACTCTGCTGGGCGGCGCGGAGAGCCATACCGCGATCATGGCGCGGTCCCTCGGACTCCCGGCGGTGCTCGGCGTCACAGGGCTCCTGGGGGCCATGCGCAACGGCGAAACCCTCATCGTCGACGGCGATGAGGGCCGGGTCATCCTGCGCCCGCGCGCCGACACGCTCGGCGAATACCGCCGCCGGCAGGGCGCTCATGAACGGGACAAGCGCCTGCTGGCGCGGCTCAGCGGCCTGCCCGCCGTCACCCGCGACGGCACCGCGATCGCGCTATTCGCCAATCTCGAGCTGCCCCGCGAGCTGGCGGCGGGGATCGAGGCGGGCGCCCAAGGCGTGGGCCTGCTGCGCACCGAATTCATGTTCATGAACCGTGACAGCCTGCCCGACGAGGAAGAGCAATATCAGGCGCTCAAAGCCCTGGTGGAGGGGCTGGACGGCCGGCCCATCACCGCCCGCACTCTCGACGTGGGCGGCGACAAGCTGGCCCAGGCGATGGCCGGGATGCACGGGCCCGGCGCCAATCCGGCCTTGGGCCTGCGCGCCATCCGCCTCTCCCTCAAGGAGCGCCCGCTCTTGGACGCCCAGCTCGGCGCCATGATTCGGGCCGCGGCCCATGGCCCCTTGCGCATCCTGCTGCCGATGATCTCCTCGCTTGCCGAGCTGAAGCAGGTGCGCGAGGCCATGCATGTGGTCGCCCGGCGCCTGAAGCGCCGGGGCAGCAAGATTCCCGATCCGTTGCCGCCGCTGGGCGTCATGATCGAGGTGCCGGGGGCGGCACTCGCCGCCGATGCGCTCGCACAGGAAGCGGACTTCTTCGCCATCGGCAGCAACGACCTCACCATGTACACGCTCGCCATCGACCGCGGCGAGGAGCAGGTGGCGCATCTTTACAACCCGCTGCATCCCGCGGTGCTGCGCCTCATTCAGTTCGCGACCGAGGCGGCGCTCAGGGCCCGAATCCCGGTCTCGGTCTGCGGCGAGATCGCCGGCGATCCGCGCTACACGCCGCTCCTGATCGGGCTCGGCATTCGCGAGCTCTCCATGGCCGGGCAGTCCCTGCCGCGGGTCAAGCAGCGCATCCGCAGCCTCGATTTCCTGTCGGCGGCGCGCTGCGCCCGGCTGATCATGGACCAGTCGGATCCGGGCCGGATCGGCGCCCTGCTGGACGATTTCAACGCGCTCGCCTGAAGCCGGCGATCCAAACCCGCTTGCCTCTGTTGGGGGCCGTTGGTAGAAGGCCGGGCTCCATTCAGGTCCACAAATTCCCCGGGAGATCGCGCCCATGAGCGCCAAAGAGGACTATCGCGTCGCCGACCTGTCGCTGGCCGAATGGGGCCGGCGCGAGATCGCCATTGCCGAGACCGAGATGCCGGGCCTGATGGCGCTGCGCCAGGAGTTCGGCAAGAAGAAGCCGCTCAAGGGCGCGCGCATCGCGGGCTCCCTGCATATGACCATTCAGACGGCGGTGCTGATCGAGACCCTGCGGGCCCTGGGCGCCGACGTCCGTTGGGCGTCGTGCAACATCTATTCGACCCAGGATCATGCCGCCGCGGCCATCGCCAAGGCGGGCGTGCCCGTCTTCGCCTACAAGGGCGAATCCCTGGCGGACTACTGGAACTTCAGCCACCGGATCTTCGAATGGTCGGACGGTGGTGCGGCCAACATGATCCTCGACGATGGGGGCGATGCGACGCTGCTGGTCCATCTCGGCATCAAGGCGGCCAAGGACGCCAAGGTCATCGCCAAGCCCGCGAACGAGGAGGAGGAATTCCTCTACGCCGCCATCGCCAATCGTTTGAAGCAGAATCCCGGCTGGTACGCCGAGGTCGGCAAGTCGATCCGCGGCGTGACCGAGGAGACGACGACCGGCGTCCATCGGCTCTATGAGATGGCGAAGCAAGGCCGGCTGCTGTTCCCGGCCATCAACGTCAACGATTCGGTGACCAAGTCGAAGTTCGACAATCTCTACGGGACCCGGGAGAGCCTGGTCGATGGCATCAGGCGTGCCACCGACGTGATGATGGCCGGCAAGGTCGCCGTGGTCTGCGGCTACGGCGACGTGGGCAAGGGCAGTGCCGCTTCGCTGCGCAACGCCGGCGCCCGGGTCATGGTGACGGAAGTGGATCCGATTTGCGCGCTGCAGGCCGCCATGGAAGGCTATCAGGTGACGACCATGGAGGACGCGGCACCGGTCGCCGACATGTTCGTCACCGCCACGGGCAACATCGACGTCATCACCATCGACCATATGCGGGCGATGAAGGACCGGGCCATCGTCTGCAACATCGGCCACTTCGACAGCGAGATCCAGATCGCGGCCTTGCGGAACTACAAGTGGGAAAACGTCAAGCCGCAGGTGGACGAGGTCGTCTTCCCCGACGGCAAACGGCTGATCGTGCTGGCCGAGGGCCGGCTGGTGAACCTCGGCTGCGCCACCGGGCATCCGAGCTTCGTCATGAGCGCCTCCTTCACCAACCAGGTGCTGGCCCAGATCGAGCTCTGGCAGAATCCCGACAAGTACCAGCGCCAGGTCTATGTCCTGCCCAAGCATCTGGACGAGAAGGTGGCGGCCCTGCACCTGGCCAAGGTGGGGGCGAAGCTCACCAAGCTGTCGGAGAGCCAGGCTTCCTACCTGGGCGTGGCCGCGAGCGGGCCCTTCAAGCCGGACCAGTACCGCTATTGAGGCCCGTGTCGATCGCGCGGGAGGCCCGGCGCCGGCATGGTTTCGGCGAGGATTTCCGGCTAGACTCATTAGTGTGACGAATCGCCGACTCCTTTCGCCGGCGTTGGGCGGCGCCATCGTCCTGTTGGCGGCGGCGCTGGCCTTTGCCGAGGCGAAGGCGCCTTCCGACTCGATCCAGCGAACCTGGTGGGACGCCGGCGTGGTTGGCGTCACGGTTTTCTTCGCGGTGCTCCTGGTCCTCTGGATGGGCCGGGGCTGGGCGATGGACCGCCGGCGTTTCCAGGCTCTGCTGGGCGAGCTTCCCGGTGGCATGGCGGTGTTCCGGGGCCGGCGGGTCGGCCCGCTCTGGCATTCCCCCGCCTTTACCAACCTGCTCGGAACTCCCGCCCTTCTGGCCGCCGAGGGGATCGCGGAAGCCGACCGTCCGCGCTTCGTCGCCGCCTTCGGAGCGCTCCGGGGTCAAGGCGTCGCGTTCGACTTGGTGCTGGCGCGATTGTCCGACGGCAATCCCTTGCGGATTGCCGGCCGGCGCGATCCCGCCGGGGACGATCTTCTCTGGGTCGCCGAAGCCGACGCCACCGCGGCGCCCGACGGCTTTACCGCCCTTCTCGACAGCCTTCCTTTCCCGATCTGGCTGAGGGCCAAGAACCTTTCGCTTGCTTGGTGCAACACGGCCTACGCCAGGCTGGTGGACCGCAATCGCGCGGCTGCCATACGCGACGGGGTGGAGATCGGCCGCGGGGCGATCGAGGAAGGCGGGCTGGCGCTCGCGCGCCGCGCCCGCAGCCTCGGCCGGATGCAGGAGGAAAGCCATCACCTGGTGAGCGGCGGCCGTCGCCTGCTGTTCGATTTCTGCGAGGCGCCGCTCGCCGACGGCCGGATGGTTGGGTTTGCCCGGGACGTGACCGCAGTCGAGGAAACCCAGGCCGAACTCGCCCGGCATGTCGCGGCCCAGGACGAATTGCTGGAGCATCTGGGCGCGGCCATCGCCATCTTCGGGCCGGATCAGCGCCTGCGCTTCTACAACCGCGCCTATGCCCGCCTGTTCAGCCATGACGAGGCGTTCTTGCGCACCGGGCCCAGCATGGACGAGCTGTTCGACATCGCGCGGGAGCGCCGGCAGATCGAGGATCTGCCCGATTTCCCGGCCTTCAAGCGGGCCCAGATCCGGCGCCTCATGAGCGTCGTCGAGCCGCTGGACGAGCTGATGCATCAGCCGAGCGGCGTCACCATCCGTAGGGTCGCCGCGGCCCACCCCTTCGGCGGCGTGATGCTGATCCACGAGGATGTCACCGACCGCCTGCAGCTCGAGCGTTCCTACAACACCCTGATCGAAGTCCAGCGCGACACCCTGGACAACCTCAGCGAAGGCATCGCCGTGTTCGGCGGCGACGGGCGCCTCAAGCTCTCCAACCCCGCCTTCGCCGCCCAGTGGGGCTTCACCGCCGGCGCGCTCGCCGGAGGTCCGCATCTGGCCCAGCTGGTCGAGCGCTTCCGCAACCTGCTCCAGGCCGAGGACTGGCAGGCGCTCCGCCAGCAGATGATCGCCGGCAT
Source organism: uncultured Alphaproteobacteria bacterium (assembly GCA_963724385.1). GTDB lineage: Bacteria > Pseudomonadota > Alphaproteobacteria > Dongiales > Dongiaceae > DASXQK01. Next base: position 129,372 of record CAVRUJ010000001.1, read on the forward strand.
CGAGGAGCGCCATCCGCGCAGCATGCGCTTCTCCTGCGCCGACAACCGGGTGATCGACTTCGTGGCCTTGCCGCTGCCCGACGGCGGCGTGCTGTGCCGCTTCGCCGACGTGACCGACAGCGTCCGGGTCCAGCGCGCCCTCATCGAGCGCAACGAGGCCCTCGAGACGGCCGACCGCCTCAAGACCGAATTCCTGGCCAATGTCTCCTATGAGCTGCGCACGCCGCTCACCAGCATCATCGGCTTTTCGGAGATGCTGGATCGCGGGCTCTTCGGCCCCCTCAACGAGCGCCAGGCCGAATATGCCGGCAGCATCGTGACCGCTTCGCGCAGCCTGCTCGCGGTCATCGACGATATCCTGGACCTCGCCAATATCGAGGCCGGCTATCTGCAGCTGAACCTGGGGGTGATCGACGTCGCCCAGCTCTTCCGCGATCTGCGCGCACTCACGGCCGAGCGGGCGCGCAGCTACGGCATCACCCTTGCCTTCGAAGAGCCGTCCGCGATCGGCCAGCTCACAGCCGACGAGCGGCGCCTGAAGCAGGCCCTCTTCAACCTGATCAGCAACGCGATGAAGTTCACCCCGGCCGAGGGCCGGATCACCGTCTCCGCCGGGCGCGCCGGCGAGATGGTGGAGTTCACCGTCGCCGACACCGGGGTCGGCATCGCCGCGGCCGATCAGGCGCGCATGTTCGAGAAGTTCGTGCGCGTGGGCAGCGGCCGGCAGACTGGCGTCGGCCTCGGCCTCGCCCTGGTCCGCAGCCTCATCGACCTTCACGCCGGAACAGTCTCGCTCGCCTCGGAGCCCGGCAAGGGGACCACGGTCGTCTGCCGGATACCCGCCGCGGGCCCCAAGGCGCAGGCGCAACAGCAGCCGGCGGCCTGAACCGACGTTGCACGGCCGGCCTTGCAAGCCGCCGAAGGCGTCAGACCAAGCTGGCTTGAATCATTCCGCCCGCCGCCAGCAGCATAACGATGACGAGCGGCGGGACTTCCGCGATGGTGAGCAGAGCGAAGCCGGTCAGCGCGATGGCGAAATCGCTTGGCGCGGCCACGGCGCTGACCCAGACGGGGTTATAGAGCGCGGCCAGGAGCAGACCCACCACGGCGGCATTGGCGCCCTGCATCGCCGCCTGAGCGGCCTTGCGCCGGCGCAGCCCATGCCAGAACGGCAGCACGCCGAGAAGAAGCATGAGTCCGGGCAGGAAGATGGCGACGAGGCAGAGCAGAGCGCCCTGCCAGCCGTTCGGCCCCGGTTGCATCACCGCGCCGAGATAGGCGGCGAAGGTGAATAGCGGCCCGGGCACCGCCTGGGCGGCGCCATAGCCGGCGAGAAACGTATTGGCGTCGACCCAGCCTGGCCGGACGACGGCGGCTTGCAACAGCGGCAGCACCACATGGCCGCCGCCGAAGACCAGCGCCCCGGAGCGCCAGAAGGCAGCGATTTCGGCAATGGCGTGGTCGGCCGGCCAAATCCGGCTGGCGAGCGGAAGGCCCGCGAGGAGAACGAAGAACAAGACAAGGGCGACGATGCCGGCCGTCTTCGAGACCGGGATCGCAAGCGGCAGCGGCTCTGCTTCCGCCGCCGGGCCTCTGAGCAGCAACCCGGCCAGCGCCCCGGCCGCGATGGCCGCGATCTGGGCCAAGGCCGTCGGCGCCAGGAGCACGATCAGCGCCGCGGCCACGGCGAGGGCGGCGCGCGGGCGATCCGGGCAGAGGCTTCGCGCCATGCCCCAGACGGCCTGGGCGACCACGGCCACGGCGACCAGCTTCAGGCCATGGAGAAAGCCTTGGCCCAGCGGCCCCGAAAGCGCCCCGCCCAGGAAGGCGAAGAGGGTGAGGGCGAGCGCCGAAGGAAGGGTGAAGCCGAGCCAGGCGGCGAGACCGCCGCCGTAGCCCGCTCTCAGCAAGCCGAGGGCGAAGCCGGTCTGGCTGCTGGCGGGGCCGGGCAGGAACTGGCAAAGCCCAACCAGATCGGCATAGGCCGACTCGTCGAGCCAGCGGCGCCGGGCGACGAACTCGCGCCGGAAATATCCGAGATGCGCGACCGGCCCGCCGAACGAGGTGAGGCCGAGCTTAAGGAAGGCGAGGAAGACCTCGCCGAAATTTCCCTTTGGTTTTCCATTGTTGGATTGCATGCGGACTGGATTTCAGGAACTCAGGTGAGATGCATCGCGCTGGGTCCGCAATTTAGCAGTCTATCGAGGCATCGAATCTATCTCACCGATGTTACCCAATCTCCGCCTACCGATCGAACACCGGTCGCGCGAATCCTAGGAACCAAGTAGCTTCATCTCCGCCTTGGCCGCGGTGAATTCTACAAAATCGGGGGGACAGTCGGCGATTGCGGATTTGAACGAACGCTTGGCATCGGCAATCAGCTTATTTTGCAAATAGTATTCGCCAACATAGAACTGTGCCTCACAGGCCTGATCGCGCTGGGTGCTTTCGCTCCCCATGGCCGCTTCCGCAAATACATCTTCGATCGTGCCGTGATTGATGTATAGATCGACAACGGGGGCAGGCCATTTCCCTCCCGCTATCTTCAACGCATTTGCTGCGAGTTCGTTCTGGTCGTCCTGGCCACTGCGCAAATTGGCGAGGTGACGCCAAATGACCTTGTAGGCGTCCTTTGGGTCTTTGGCCAAGGCCTGCCCGAGATCGTCGCGGGCCAGCTGGTAGGCACCCGTGTAGTAGTGGATGAGCCCGCGCTCGTACAAAATCGCGTCTGCGGCATCGGGGCCCAGGTGCGAGGCGGTGTTCAAATCGTTTAGGGCGGGCCCAAACTGGTCGGTCGCGAGAAAGGTCTGTGCACGCCCCAGGTATGCTTTGAAGTCCAAGGGATCGAGCCCAATGACGGAGTCGAAATCATTACGTGCGCGTTCGAAGTCGTGCTCTGCCAGGTACGAGGCACCCCTGACCAACAGAGCATGCGGGTAGTTCGGTTTGTTTTGGACAGCTAAATTGCAAAACCGAATTGCCCGATCGTATTTCTTGGTGGCAAATTCAGCGATGCAACTGTCACCGAGTGCAGTCGCGTTAGCTGGATCAATTGCGAGTGCCCGTCCCAGATCCGCCAGCGCATCATCGTAGCGCTGCTTGCCGATATAGGCGACGCCACGATTGACCAACGCGTCGAGGTTGGCCGGCTCCTTGGCTAGGGCTGCATCCGCATACTGGATCGCCTGATCGTAATTGCCGACAGCTATCGATTTGGCCGCGTGATTCGCGAGACTGCCTGCGCTCTCAGGACCAAAGAAGGCCAAAACCGCCCGTATCAGGGCGCCGGCAACAACCAGCAGCAAGAGGACAAGGCGAACGCGAGACCGCGAACTTGCGGTTGCTCCTTTGGATGCGGCTTGCACCGGAGAATCTGATCCTTGCAGTGGGCCGGTAGTGCGCAATTTGCCGCCTCGCGATCATGCCTCAACCGCTCGGCATCACGCCAGCGGAGTAAACGCAAAGGTAGGATACAGCGCATCTGAGGCGCTTGAGAAGCGCGTCCACACAACTTGGCGCTGTACCAAGTGATAGAAAGACCGAATCGTGACGGCGGCCTTCATGAGGACATACAATTGGAATGGACTCCAACTGATCCTCGCTGTGCAGGACGGTCTCAGATTGGCAGGCTCTGCTTTCATGGGAGAAATTGACATGGCCTCCGACAGCCTCGATGCCGTACGCAACGTCATAAACATGAGCAAAACCGCCTTCCGGCCCTATGACCGCTATGGCAAAGCGATCCCGGGGCTGTCCTGGCTGCCGTTGGATTTCGACGAGGAGAAGGGCAGCGGCCTCTATCTCGTCCGCTTTTCCCCGGGCGCCCGCTCGCTGCCCCACGAGCATGTCTTCGGCGAGGCCTTCATCGTGCTGGAGGGGCGGCTCATCGACAGCGACGGGCGGGAGCTGAAGGCGGGTGAATTCGTGCGCTACCGGCCGGGAAGCGAGCATTATTCCACGGCGCCCGAGGGCTGTCTGCTGGCCGTGCATCTGCGAGGCCCCAATCGGCTTCTCTGAGGCGGGCCTAAGGCGAGATCCGACAGGACGGAATCATTTCATCCCTTCTGGTCATTCCCGCGAAAGCGGGAATCCATTGGTCCATGGACCCCCGCTTTCGCGGGGGTGACGAATGGGGTGGTTCCACTTGGCCAGACGTCTCTCTAGGCCGCCGCCGACGTGAGCCCGCGCTGGCCGAAGACCCCGAGCAGGGCGACGATGACCGCCGCCGGCAGCAGGTTGATCGCCAGCACCAAGGCCGATGCCTGGACGACATGGATCAGGAGATGGGCGCTGTCGGCGAAGGCGGCGATGGCGAGCGCGCCAGCCCAGGCGACCGGAGCCGGCGCCAGCGGCCGCGCCCGGGCGAGCATGCGCCAAAGGACGAAGGCGAGCGGCAGGCTCGCGAGCATGATCGTCTCGAGGCAGCGGACGCTGTCCGAGGCAATGGGCGCACCCGAGGGAATCTGGATCCAATCGGCAAGGCAGGTCCAGCCGAATCCCGAGAGCCAGAGGACCACGGGCGGCAGCGGCAGTAGCAGCCAGGCGCGCGGCCGGTCCGGGAGGCTGGTCTCGAAGGCGGCCAAGGTGGCCGCGGCACCGGTGAGCCAGGCCCCGGTCAGCTGGAGCCAATAGGAGGGCTCGGCCAGGCGAAGGGCGAGGTCGGACCGGAATCCCCTGAGCAGGACCAGGAGGGCGGCGAGGGCGGTTGCCAGCGCAATGAGCCCGAGCGCCCGCAGGCCCGGGCGCATCAGGCGCGCGACCGGGGTGAGCCCGGCGGATAGCTTCGCGATCAGGTCTTCGGTCGAGGCCATCTTCCCTCAGTCCTCGGCCAGCAGGCTGCGCAAGCGCTTGACGGCCCGGTGCACCGCCACTTTCAAGGACGAGATCGACTGACCGCTGGCGGCGGAGGCTTCCTTCAACGACATCTCCTTCAGTTTCAACATCTCGATCGCCTGGCGCTGGCCCTTGGGCAAGGCGGCGATGGCGGCCTTCATGCGCCGGATCTCGCCCGCCGTCTCAGGCAGATACGTCGGTGGGGCCGGCAAGGTTTCAGTTTCGCTATCCATGGGCCTCTCGCGCAGAGCCTTGCGCAGCAGCCGGCGCCGGCGATCGATGATGCGGTGGCGGGCCACTGCGGCGAGCCAGGGGGCGAATGGCCGGGCGGGATCGTAGCTGTGGCGGATCGAATGCAGGGTGATGAGCACGTCCTGCACGGCGTCCTCGACCTCGTCGGCCGGCAGGCCGGCCCGGCGTGCGAGCGCTCTCAGATAGGGCAGGATCGACTGGAGCAGGCGGCGATAGGCCTGCCCGTCGCCGCCCTGGCTTTGGGCCATGAGCGCCGACCAGTCGAGCTCGGGCGGCGCTTCGGCGCTTCGCAAGTCAGGATCCTGGTTCGCCGGGGCCGTCATGCTCTTCGGTCAGGGTGCAGGGAAATCCGGGCCGCGGAAGGCGAGGCCGGTCGGATCATGGCGCCCTCCGGTTCGCGCAAACAAGGCAATTCCTTGCGGCGGTTCGCGATTTCGCCGGGCCCGGCCGATCTGCCCTGGCGCCGAGCCGCGCGCTGAGGGCAATATGACGCCCGCATGCCGCCGCCCGTCCTCGAGGTCTCCCATCTCGCGAAGTCCTACGGAGACTTCCGGGCGGTCAACGACCTTTCCTTCGAGATCGGCGCCGGCGAAGTGTTCGGCTTCCTCGGCGCCAATGGCGCCGGCAAGACCACGACCTTGCGCATGATCCTCGGCCTGATGCCGTCCGATGCCGGCGTGGTCCGGCTGTTCGGAGAGCCCTGGGCCAGGCCGCTTCTGCGCCGCATCGGCTATCTGCCGGAGGAGCGCGGGCTCTATCGGCGGATGAAGGCGGCCGAGGCGGTCGCCTTCTTCGCCCGGCTGAAGGGGCTCGACGGCCGCACGGCGCGCCGGCGGGCGGTCGACCTGCTGGAGCGCCTCGGCCTGGGCGAGGTCGTCGACCGGCGGGTGGAGAACCTCTCCCGCGGCATGGCCCAGAAGGTGCAGCTCGCCGCGGCCATCGCCCATGGGCCTGAGCTCTTGATCCTGGACGAGCCCTTTTCCGGCCTCGATCCCCTGAACCAGCAGCTGATCGAGGGCATCTTCCGGGGCGAAGCTGCCGCCGGCCGCGCCATCGTGTTCTCGACCCACACCATGCAGCAGGCCGAGCGCCTGTGCCGGCGGGTGCTGATCCTGAAGGGCGGCGCCAAGGCCTTCGAGGGCAGCGTGGAAGAGGCGCGCCGACTGCTGCCCCGCCGGGTCCGGCTGGAAGCGCCGGCCGATCTCTCCTTCCTCGCAAGGCTGCCGGGCGTCAGCGCGCTCGACGCTCCCGGCGACGGCCGGCGTGGCTGGGAGGCGGTGCTGACAAGCGGCACCGAGCCCGGAGCCCTCCTTGCGGCTTGCGTGGAGCGGGGCGTGATCCCGACGCGTTTCGATTCCTCGGAGCCGACCCTGCACGAAGTCTTCGTCGCCGTGGTCGGGGCCGAGGGCCAGGATCTGCCGACCGACGAGGCGGCATGAACGACATCCTCATCATCGCCCGGCGCGAGCTGCTGCAATATGTCCGCACCCGGGGATTCGTCCTGACGCTTCTGTTCATCCCGGCCTGGATCCTGCTGGCGGGACTGCTCCATCGCGGATCGCCGGAAACCCAGCCGCCGCGGCCCTTCGCGGTCATCGACCGGGCGGGCGGTTTCACGGATGCCGTCGACCGGTCGCTGGTCGCGGGCATGTCCCAGGCCTTGACCGAGAAGAAGCGCTTCACGCTCAGCCGGGTCCAGGCACCGGACGACCTCGTCAGCGCGGCCGATGCCGGCGACAAGCGGGTCCTCGCATCCTATCTGCGCGGCCAAAGGCCGGTGTTCTCGGGCGAGGGACCGGTGGCGCTGTTTGCGCTCGCCGTGATTCCCAAGGATTTCTCCGCCCAGCATCCCGAGATCGATTACTGGAGCGCCAACCAGACCGACCCCGTGGTGGAGGAATTCCTGCGCCATGCGCTGGCCGATGAATTGAAGGCCCGGGCGCTCGCCAAGGCCGGCATCGATGCCAAGACCCTGGATTCCATACTCGCCACGAACGTCAACGTCGCGCATTTCGATCCCGCCATCGCCGCGCCGGGGGGCGAGGTGACCGCGCTCGATCGCCTGCGCATCCAGTTCCCCTTCGTCATCGCGGTGCTGATGCTGCTGGCCATCCTTTCCATCGCCAGCACCCTGCTGATGGCGGTGATCGAGGAGAAATCGAGCCGGGTGATCGAAATGATCCTCGCCTCCATCAGCCCGGGCAGGCTGATGGCGGGCAAGCTGATCGGCGCCGGCGGTGCCGCGGTGATCATGATGGCGGGCTGGACCCTGGGCGGGAGCGGGGCGGCCACCATCGTCTCCGCCACCACCCCGCTTCAGACCATCGAGGCGTTGGCCGCGGCCCATGCGCTCAGCGACGCGCCGGCGATGGCACTCTGCTTCATCTGCGGGCTTGCCATCCACACCACAATCTTCCTCGGCGTCGGCGCCACGGCCCGAAGCTTCCAGGAGGCCCAGTCCTTCCTCGGCCCCCTGATGCTGCTGATGTTCGGGCCGCTGGGTTTCCTTTTGACCGTGCTCAAGGAACCCAACGGCTTCGTGGCGACGCTGCTGAGCTTCAGCCCCTTGCACGCGCCCTTCTTCCTGATGGTGCGCCTGCCCCAGCATCCGCCGCTCGCCACCACGCTGCTGGCCTTCCTGTGGATGCTGATCTCGACCGCGGGGCTGGTGCGGCTGATGGTGTACGGCTTCGCCCGCAACATCCTGCGAACCGACCGGTCGCCGCGCCTGCTGCTTGCCCTGCAGCGCCTGGTGCGGAGACGCGCCTGAACCCGCTGAGAGGCGGTATCAGATCAGGCCGCGGGCGGCGAGTTCACCCTTCAGATAGGCGTAGTAGATCGGCGCGGCGATGACGCCGGGAACGCCGAAGGCCGCGTCCATCACCAGCATGGCCAGCAGCAGCTCCCAGGCCCGGGCGTGGATCCGGCCGCCGATGATCCTGGCATTGGCGAAATACTCGAGCTTGTGGATGGCGACGAGGAAGATGAGCGAGCCGATGGCGGCCAGCGAGGAAACGCTGAGGCTGATGACGACGATGATGGTGTTGGAGATGAGGTTGCCCAGGACCGGCAGGAGGCCGACCACGAAGGTGACCGCGATCATGGTCTTGGCGAGCGGCATTTGGATGCCGATGGCCGGCAGGATGACCAGGAGGTAGATCGCCGTCAGGGTCGTATTGAGGGCCGAGATGCGGACCTGGGCGAAGACGACGCGGCGAAAGGCGATGGCGAGATGCTCGGCACGGCCGGCGAGCGCCTGGGCCAAGGGCTTCGGGTCGCGCGCAGTTAGCTCGCTCGTCAGCGCGATCATGCCGCCGATGATCATGCCGAACAGGCTGTGGGCCAGCATCCGGCCCACGTCCTGGCCGATCATCTGCAGCTGGCCGGCATGCTGGCGCAGCCAGTCGGCGGCGGCCGCCTCGATCTCGCCCGCATTGGCCGGCAGATAGCCCGCCGCCCAGGGCGGCAGATGGCTGACCACGGTGTCGACTTCTTCGGCCATCTTCTCCAGCAGCAGCACCACGCTGTCGGACTGGCCGGTGAAGAGGGAGACGATGCCGGTGACGGCCAGCGAAAGAGCGGCGATGACGATGATGGACAGAAGCGTGAGGGCGACGGCCTTGCCCGCCTTGTGGGTGACGCCGACGCGCTCGAGGCCGGGCGCCACCAGCTCCACCAGCTCGTAGATCAGCAGGCCGAAGATGAGCGCCGACAGGAGGCGGAGTTCCAGCACCGCCAGCAGGCCGAGGACGGCCAGGATCTGGGCCGCGACCTCGAGCCGCGGCCAAGCGGCCGGCGGCGGAGGCTCCGGGACCGGGCGCGGAAGCTCATGCAGCTGCATGGCGCAATTATAGGACAGACGGCTGACCGCGTCCTGACGCCTGCTGGTGTGGCGCTGTTGCCCTCCCTGTGCCCGGGATCATAGCATCTGGGCCAGGGAATCGGGGGAGGGTGCCTTGCCAGTCTTGCGCTTCGAACTCGGCGTCGCTGCCCTGGCCCTGGTTTTCTTCCTGGCCGCGGGCTCAGAGCAGGCTGCCGCCCAATCGAGCCAGGGCGGCACCATCCAGCAGCCCACGGGCAATTGGCAGGTGCCGGCTGCCATCCAGCAGCCGACGGGGACCTGGCGGGTGCCGGGCGCGATCCAGGTGCCCAAGGGAATCCAGGCGGTGCATTCCTTCGACGAGCCCTGCGACAGGCGCCTCAGGGTCCTGGGCGACGCCCTGTTCGATTTCGACAAGGCGACGCTCAGGCCCGATGCCGAGGAGACCCTGTCCGCAGCCGGAGCGGAGATCGTCAAGGCTGGCAAGCATCCGGTCACCATCGAGGGCCACACGGATTCGATCGGCGGGGCGGACTACAACATGACCCTGTCGGAAAACCGGGCGCGAGCGGTGCGCGACTGGCTCGCGAGCCATGGCTTCGTCGCGGCGGACAGCGCCATCAAGGGCTACGGCAAGACCCGCCCCATCGCCCCCAACACCACGCCCGACGGCAAGGACAATCCGGCGGGCCGCCAAAAGAACCGGCGGGTCGAGATCGTGATCGCGACATGCAGCTGATCGCCCGCTTAAACCAGGAGCAAAGTCCGTGATCCGTCATCGCATCGCCGTCATCCCGGGGGATGGCATCGGCAAGGAGGTGGTGCCCGAAGGCATTCGGGTGCTGGAGGCGGCGGGGCGGCAATTCGATATTTCCTTCGAGTGGGACCGCCTCGATTGGAGCTGCGAAACATACAAGCAGACGGGCCGCATGATGCCTGCCGACGGGCTGGCGCGGATCGCCAAGCATGACGCCATCTTCCTCGGCGCCGTCGGCTTTCCCGGCGTGCCTGATCATATCTCGCTCTGGGGCCTGCTGATCCCGATCCGTCGTCAGTTCCGGCAATATGTGAACCTCAGGCCCGTCCGGCTGCTGCAGGGCGTGGCCTCGCCCCTTGCCGGCGTAAAGCCAGGCGATGTCGATTTCTGGATCGTGCGGGAGAACAACGAGGGCGAGTATTCCGAGATCGGCGGCCGGCTCTATGCCGGCACCGACGAAGAACTCGCGGTCCAGGAAAGCCTGTTCACCCGGCGCGGCGTCGACCGGATCCTGAAATACGCCTTCGAGCTGGCGCAAAGCCGGCCGAAGCGTCACCTGACCTCGGCCACCAAGTCCAACGGCATCATCCACACCATGCCCTTCTGGGACGAGCGCTTCGCCGCCATGGCCAAGGCCTACCCCGGCGTCCGGGTGGACCAGTTCCACATCGACATCCTGACGGCCCATTTCGTGCGCCAGCCCCAGCGCTTCGACGTGGTGGTGGGAAGCAACCTGTTCGGCGATATCCTGTCGGACCTTGGCCCGGCGGTCGCCGGCACCATCGGCATCGCTCCCTCGGCCAACCTCAATCCCGAGCGCGAGTTCCCCTCCATGTTCGAGCCGGTCCACGGCTCGGCCCCCGACATCGCCGGGCGAGGCATCGCCAATCCCATCGGCCAGATCTGGTCGGGCGCGATGATGCTGAGGCATCTGGGCCATAAAGCCGCTGCGGCGGCGGTGGAGGCGGCCTTCGCCAAGGTCCTGGCCGAGAGCGACCTCAGGACCCCCGACATGGGCGGCAAGGCGACCACCGAGGAGATGGGCCGGGCCATCGCCGCGGCGCTTTAGTCTTGCATTAGGACTACTTTAACCTAATCATCAGACATAATGGCACCTGTCACTCGGACGGGAGGAGCGGGCAAGTGATGCTGACCAGGGTTGCCAAGGGGCGAGAATCCAATGCCGAGAGGCTCCAATCTCTCGTGACGCGTTGGCATGACTTGGCCTGGGCCCAACCCGTCCATGCGACAGAGCAGCGGATCGGCTGGGCCGAGCATCTGAAGCGCGTGGCCGACGACCATGCACGCGAGGCGGAACAGAAGGCCTGACCTCTCGCCCGATGCCCGGTATCCCGGCGCTCCGACCCTGCCCGAGGCGGACGGGTTCGCTTACCAGCCGATAAAGAGGCCGATGTCGCCGGGCATGCCGCCCGGAAAATCGAGGATTTCGGCCCGCATCTTGTAGCCCATTGGCTTCAGCCATTTGTCGAAGGCGTCGAAGGATTTCTTGGCGAATCCGGTCAAGGTCCGGGGCCAGTCGGCCTCGGCGTTGTTTATCGCCCGGCCCCCGTCGGTGCACCATTTGCTGGGGAAGCGCAAGACCTGGACCTCCCGCTCGCCGCGCTCGGCCGCCTGGCGTACGGCTTCGGAGAAGCGCTTGTCGGCATCGGGCCGCAGATGGCGCTCGGTGAATTCCTTGTATAGGTCCTTGTGCTGCTGATCGAGCTTTGCCTTGCGCTCAAGGGCCTCGGTAATCGCCGCCTCTTCCTTCTCGTCGGCGATGCGCTTCAGCTCGCTCGGCCGGATCAGTTGCGCGGGCACGCCGCCGGGGGCAGGGGACGGGCCATGCGGCTTGCTTGCCTCCGGCGTCGTCATGAGATCCTCCATTCGCGAGCATCCAGGATCGGCGAAGGCGGGGCTCTCGCATTGACTCAGATCAAGGCTGGCCGGCTCCCCAGGCCGAGCGGGAGAGCCGCTAGGCTGAAGGGCCTTAGAGGGCCGCTTCCAACGTCCGGCAGATGGTCTTCAGGACCTTGATCCGCTCGAACAGCTTGTCCTCCGTCTCGACCAGGGTCCAAGGCGCAAGGTCGGTGCTGGTCCTGTCGATCATCTCCGCCGCCGCCGCCTGGTATTCGTCCCAGTGCTTGCGGTTGCGCCAGTCCTCGGCCGTGATCTTGAAGTGCTTGAAGCCGATCCGCTGTCTCTCGCGGAACCGGCTGAGCTGCTCGGCCTTGCCGATCTGGAGCCAGAATTTGACCAGCAGGATTCCGCTCGTCACCAGATCGCCCTCGAAGTCGTTGATCTCGCCATAGGCGCGCCGCCAGGCCTCTTCGGCGCATAGGCCTTCCACGCGTTCGACCAGGACCCGGCCGTACCAGGTGCGGTCGAAGATCGCCACCTGTCCATGGCCCGGAACATGGCGCCAGAAGCGCCAGAGATAGGGACGCGCCGCCTCCTCATCGGTCGGCTTGGCGATCGGCAGGATGCGGACCTGGCTGATGTCGAGGGCCTGGGCGACCCGGCGGATGCTGCCGCCCTTGCCGGCGGCGTCGCTGCCCTCAAACGCGATGACCAGGGCGCGCCGGCGGAATTTCTTGCTTCGGATCAAGGTCGCAAAGCGCCCTTGCCATTTCTCCAGCAGTCTTTCGTATTCGCGTTCGCCCAGTTTCTGCGTCAGATCGAGGGTCGAGAGCACGGTCCTGGGGTCGACGTCGACGGGCGAAGGAAGCCTTGCTTTCGGGGTCTTGGCGGGTTTCGCTGCCGCGCGCCGCAGGCGTCCCGTGACGGCCTCGAGGATGGTCCGGCCGATGGTGATGCTGGAATATCTCTGGTCGGCGGCGTCGATGATCGTCCAGGGCGCATGGCCGTAGCTGGTCAGCCGGATCGTCTCCTCCAGCACGCGCTTGGCGCCCACATAATGCTTGAGCAGGAGCCGGTCCCGGTCCCATTCGGTGACGCGCCAGCGGGTGGCCGGATCGCCCTCCAGCTTCTTCAGGCGCTTGCGCTGTTGTTCGCCGGAGAGATGGAGGTTGAGCTTGAGCAGCAGCACGCCCTCTTCGGCCAGCATCTTTTCGAAGCGGTTGATCTCGCCGATTCGCTTCTCGAAATCGGCGTCGCTGATCCTGCCGAGGTAGTGCTGGACCACCGGCTCCCGGTACCAGTGATTGAAGAACACCGCGGCCCGCCCCTTCGGCGGCAGGGCCCGCCAGAACCGCCACATGGTCGGCCGCTCGCGCTCCTCTTCGGTCGGTGAAATGCGGGCGTAGGTCTCGAGAAGCCTCGCGTCGAGCCAGGATGCGACCCGGTTCATCGCGCGGCTTCGTCCCGCGCCGGCCATGCCGGCCACGAGGATGATCACCGAGAAGCGGGCGGTCTTGGCCAGCTCATATTGGCTGTCGATCAGCGAGACCCGCAAGGCGGGCAGCGCGCGATCGTAAGCCGCCTTGCCGAGCTTGTGGCCGATTTCCGCCGATTCCAGCATGGCTTTCCTTTCAGCCCGCCGCGGCATGCGCCGGCATTTTCACCGGCCGCAACCGTTCTTCCAGCCGCTGCAGCAGCACGAAGAAGGACGGCACGAAGAGGACGGTGAGGCAGGTCGAGGCCAGCATGCCGCTGGCAACGCACAGCCCGAGGGAAACGCGAGCCGCGGCACCCGCCCCGGAAGCGGCGACCAGGGGCATCACCCCCAGGATGAAGGCGAAGGAGGTCATCAGGATGGGCCGGAAGCGCATCCGGGCCGCGGCCACGGCCGAGTCCAGGATCGGCTCGCCGTGAAGGACCCGATGCTCGCGCGCCACCTCGACGATCAGGATGGCGTTCTTGGCCGAAAGCGCGATCAGCAGCATGAGGCCGATCTGGGTGTAGAGGTTGTTGGCGAGCCCCAGGCTGTTCAGCACCAGGTCCGGGCCGAGCAGCGCAAGCGGCACGGCCAGGATGACGGCGAGCGGCGCGATCCAGCTTTCGTATTGCCCGGCGAGGCAGAGATAGACCAGCAGGATCGCCAGCCCGAAGACGTAATAGATCTGATGGCCGACGATCTTCTCCTGGAAGGACATGGCGGTCCATTCGGTCGCCATGCCGGGTGGCAGCGTCTGGTCCGCGACCTGCTCCATGAGGGATATGGCCTGGCCGGTGCTGTAGCCGGGCGCCGGGCTGCCCACGACCGTGGCCGCGGGGTAGAGGTTGTAGAGGGTGATGAGAGACGGCCCGGTGACGCTGCGGATCTGCACCAGCGCGCCCAGCGGGATCATCTTGTTGTCGCGGCTCTTGACGTAGAGGTTCTCGATGTCCGTCGGCTTGAGCCGGAAACGGGAATCCGCCTGGACGTAGACCTGGAAGGTGCGGCCGAACTTGGTGAACTGGTTGACGTAGGTGGAACCGAGATAGGACGACATGGTGGCGAACACGTCGCCGACCGAGACCTGCAGGGTCTCGGCCTTGGTCCGGTCCACCAGGACCTGGACCTGGGGCACGCTCGCGCGGAAGGGCGAGCTCACCCGCTGAAGCGCGCTTTGCGTCCCGGCATTGGCGACGATGGCCGCGACGGCGCGGTCGAGCCTCGGGAAATCCACGTCGCCGTCGCGAATCTCGATCATCTGGTTGAAGCCGCCCGAATTGCCGATGCCCTGGATCGGCGGCGGCGGCAGCGCGAGGCCGATGGCATCGGGCAGCTGGTCCAACTGTCCCTGGATATGCTGGATGATGGAGCGCAGGTCCTGGCCCTTTTCCTTCAGCCGCGACCCCCAGTCCTTGAGCACGACATAGACGGCGCCGGCATTGGCGAGGCTGGCGCTGTTGTCCAGCACCGAGATGCCGGAGATCTCGACCGCCTGGTCCACGCCCGGCGTCGCGAGGGCGATCGCGTTCACCTCGTCGAGCGCCCGCTGGCTGCGCTGGAGCGAGGCGCCGTCGGGAAGCTGGACGGCGACGATGACATAGCCCTGGTCCTCGATGGGGATGAAGGCGGTCGGCAGCCGCGCGATGCCCCAGCCGCCGAAGCCGATGGCGATGAGGGCCAGCAGCACCATGGCAAGGCTGTGATGGATCATCCGGCCGATCAGCCCGGCATAGGCGTTTTCCAGCTTGCCGTAGAGGTAGTTGAAGCCCCGGTAGAAGAAGTTCCGCTTCGCGGGCGGCACGGGCGCGCGCAGCCACAGGGCGCATTGGGTCGGTTTCAGGGTGATGGCGTTGATGGCGCTGATGAGGGCCGTGGCGGCGATGACGAGGGCGAACTGGGCATACATCTTGCCGGTGAGGCCGGGCAGGAATGCGGCCGGGATGAAAACCGACATGAGCACCAGGGTGATGCCGATGACCGGCCCGAACAGCTCGCTCATGGCCTTGATGGCGGCGTCATGGCCGGTCATGCCCCGCTCGATGTGGTGGGCCGCGGCCTCGACGATGATGATCGCGTCGTCCACGACGATGCCGATGGCGAGCACGATGGCGAACAGGGTCGAGAGGTTGACGGTGAAGCCCAGCGCCGCCATGGCGGCGAAGGCGCCGACGATGGTCACCGGCACTGTCGTCGCCGGCACCAGCATGGCCCGCCAATCCTGCAGGAAGACGAGGATGACGATCAGCACCAGCACGCCCGCCTCGATCAGGGTCTTGTAGACCTCGTCGATGGAGGCGGTGACGAACTTGGTCGTGTTGAACGGAACGCCATACTCCATCCCGGCGGGGAAGCCCTTGGACAGCTCCTCTAGCTTGGCCCCGACGCGGGTGGCGACGTCCAGCGCGTTGGCGTCGGGCGACTGGAAGATTGCAATGCCCGCCGCCGGCTTGCCGTTCAGCGCGAAGGCCTGGGAATAGGTCTGGGCGCCGAGCTCGACCCGCGCCACGTCCTTGACCCTGGTGACCTGGCCGCCGCCCGCACTGGCCGACTTGACGATGATGTCGGCGAATTGACCGACATCGGCGAAGCGCCCCAGAACCTTGACCGTGTACTGGAAGTTCTGGCCTTCGGGCGCGGGCGGCGTGCCGACCTGGCCGGCCGGCACTTCCTGGCTTTGCTGGCCGATGGCGTTGATCACGTCCTCAGCGGTCAGGCCCCTGGAATAGAGCTTCTGGGGGTCCATCCAGATGCGCATGGAATACTGGCCAACGCCGAAGACGACGACGTTGCCCACGCCCGGCAGGCGGGCCAGCTCGTTCACCAGGTTGATAGTGGCGTAGTTGCTGAGATAGAGGCTGTCGTAGCGCCCGTCGGCGGAGGAGAGGCTGGCGATCTCGAGGATCGACGTCGACTTCTGCTGCACCGTCACGCCCTGGGACTGGACCGTGGCCGGAAGCTGGGCAAGCGCGCTGGCGACCCGGTTCTGGACCAGGATCTGGGCGAC
This sequence comes from uncultured Alphaproteobacteria bacterium, assembly GCA_963724385.1. Taxonomy (GTDB): domain Bacteria; phylum Pseudomonadota; class Alphaproteobacteria; order Dongiales; family Dongiaceae; genus DASXQK01. The sequence goes on from CAVRUJ010000001.1 coordinate 145,375, forward strand.
ATTGAGGTCGGTGCCGATGTCGAAGGTGACGATCAGGCTGTAGCTGCCGTCGCTGGCGCTGGTGGATTGCATGTAGAGCATGTGCTCAACGCCGTTGACCTGCTGCTCGATGGGGAGCGCGACCGTGTTCATCACTGTCTCGGCGCTGGCGCCGGGAAAGCGGGTCGTCACCGAGATGGTCGGCGGCACGACGTTGGGATATTGGGCGACGGGAAGGGCATAAAGCGCGACGGCGCCGATCAGCACGAAGAGGATGGCCAGAACGTTGGCCAGCACCGGCCGCTCGATGAAGAACTTGGAGATCACGGGCGCTCGTCCGGCGCGATCACGGAGCGGTCGCGGCCGCGGGTGGCGCTTCGATCTTGGCCTCCTGGGGCGTCACCTTCTGCCCCGCGACGGCATGCTGGACGCCGCTGACCACGACCCGGTCGTCGGCCGAGAGCCCCTCGACAATCTCGCGCAAGGCGCCGAACAGCTGGCCGGGGACGACCTGACGTTCCTCCACCACGTCGTCCTTGCCGACCACCAGCAGATAGCTGCCCGCCTGGTTCGTGCCCAGCACCTGGTCGGGCACCAGCAGGGCCTGGTGCTTCTGCTGGACCAGGGGTGCTCGCACGCGCGCGAAATATCCCGGGAGCAGCGCCCGGTCGGCGTTGTCGAACACGGCGCGCACCTGGAGCGTGCCGGTGGAGGGATCGACCTGCGGCGCTGCGTAGTCGAGCACGCCCTTGTGGGGGTAGCCCTCCTCGGTCATCAGGCCGACCTCGATCGGGAAATTGTGGAGATTCTCGACCGTGAACTGGCCGCCCATCCCGGCCTGGCGCACCCTCAGCACGTCCTGTTCGCTGACGGTGAAATTGACCCAGATGGGCTCGATCTGCACGATGGTCGCAAGCTCCGTCGGGCCCGTCACGCCGACAAGCGCGCCCACGGACTGGAGATGGTTGGTCACGATCCCGTCGAAGGGCGCCGTCACGCTGGTATAGCCGAGGTCGATGGCCGCCAGGCTGACCTGGGCCTGGGCGTCCAGGATGTCGGCGTTCTGGGAATCGAGCTTGGCCCGCGCCTGGTCGAGAGCCGACTGGGTGGCGAAGCCCTTCTTCGCCAGGTCCTGCTGGCGCAGGTAATCCGCCTTGGCATAGACCTGCTGGGCCTGGATCGACTGCACCTTGGCCTGGGCCTGGCGCAGCTTCGCCTCGTAAGGGGCGGGCTCGATGACGAAGAGGGTCTTGCCCTTCTTCACCATCTCGCCGTCCTTGTAGTCGATTTCCTGCAGGTAGCCCGCCACGCGGGCTTCCAGCGCGACGAAGTTGACCGACGCCGTGTTGCCGGTGAGATCGAGATAGGGCGTCACGGTCTCGGCCACCGGCTTCGCCACGCCGACTTCGGCGGGCGGCGGGGGGACATAGGCGTTCTCTTCCCGCTTGCAGGCGCCGAGAAGGAGGAGCGACAGGACGACGGCGGAAGCAGCCGGCCGTCCAATCCTCCCCGGATCGATCGCCCTCATCCGGCCGTCTCCCCCGCAACCCTACCCGTTCGCGGAGAAGCCATACCTGCAACGGTGGAGGGGTTCAAGCGCGCGCGGTGCTTCAATCGAGGCCCGCTTCCTTGAACACTTCGCGGGCGACCCGGAAGGCATCGAGCGCCGCGGGTCCGCCGGCATAGATGACGGACTGGAGCAAGACCTCGCCGATTTCGGCCTCGCTGACGCCGTTGCGCAATGCACCCTGGACATGGAGCTTCAGTTCGTGGGGCCGGTTCAGCGCCGCCAGCATGGCGAGCGTGATCATGCTGCGGGTGCGCCGGTCGAGGCCCGGCCGGCTCCAGACCTCGCCCCAGGCATAGTGGGTGATGAGCTCCTGAAGCGGCCGGCTGAAATCGTCGGCCGCGGCCATGGACCTGTCGACATGCTCGTCGCCCAGCACCTCCCGGCGGATCTTCATTCCCTTGTCAAAGGTCTGTTTGTCCATGGCGCGCTCCTGGCTCGAGTTGAACGGATGCGCCGCAGGATCGCCCAGGTCCGGTTCAATCTCAATGCGAGGACGGCCTAGTATCGGATCGCAGAAATTCGTGACTCAGGCCATGTCACGAATTTCTGCGTGTATCCGATACTAAGACTGGAAACGATGTACCGACTTTCTTCGAAAGTCGGTACTAGCCTTCGCCGGCCTTCTTGCTACGCCGTCTCGCGCCGCTTCAGATAGGCATCCGCCAGCTCGCGCAGCCGCTCGCGCCCGAAGCTCGGATTGTGGCCGGCATGGACGACGCGCACCGGCAGTTTGCTGAGCCGCCGCATGCTGCGGACGTAGTCGGCGATGCAGGAGCCGGGCAGATCGTCCAGCAACGCTCCGTCATAGATGGAATCGCCCGAGAACAGGATGCCCGTGGCGGCCTCCCACAGGCCGATGCTGCCGCGGGAATGGCCGGGCAGATGCAAGACCTCGAAGCTTCGGTCGCCGAGATCGATCCGGTCGCCTTCCTCGACCTTGCGGGTCACCTTCGCCGGGCGGACTCGGTAGGAGCGCAGATCGTAGCCGGCGTAGGGGATGGCCGTGATCATCGGCCCGGCGACTGGATATCCCGGAACCGACAGCCGGCTCAGATCCGCGGGATCGAAGTCCTCGTCCACCAGGGTGTAGTCGCCGGTCGGTTGGCTGAGCCCCGGGGCCTCGCTCGCGTGGATGAGGCAATCCTCGAACTCATGGTGCCCGCCGATGTGATCGGCGTGGACGTGGGTCGCGACCGCCGTCACCGCCTTCTGCAGCAGGTCACTCGCCGCCTGCTTCAGGCTCGCGATGCCCATGCCCGTGTCGATCATCAGATCGCGCTCGCGTCCGCGCACATGCCAGATATTGCAGCGCAGGAGCGGCACGACGTGGGGCTCCCACAGCAGCGTGATGTCGTCGTCGATCCGCCTGCGCTCGAACCAGCGTTCGGCGATCTTCATGGCCATGGCCAAAGGCTCCTCGTTGCCGGGCCGACAGCATGCCGGCAGCGCCGCGTGCGGCCAAGGCGCAAGACAGCGCCGGCGACGCCTTCCTATTTTCCGGGGGATAACTTCCTGGGCCGCCTTGACGGGCGCAGCCAGCGATCTCATGATTCATACGCTGCAACCTAAGTGGAGATGCGTGAAGCACATGACTCCACCGGGCAGTTGGTGAGTTGCCGACCGCCTTGGCATCGGCGACCGAGTTCAAAGCCCAAGTCCATGCCCGGGAGATCTCTTCCGAGCGCGAAGCGCAGCTTCGCAAACGGGCCCCCGCCTGACGCCTTCGAGCGCACGGGGGCCTTTGCTTGGTCAGCAGAGATTTATGGCTGGAGCGGGCGAAGGGAATCGAACCCTCATCGTAAGCTTGTAAATTCTCACAACCGATGCAGTTTCAACGACATTGCGCTCTCGGTCCGCGGCTTTGAGTGCATCTGCTTGCACGGGCGGATCTTGGTCTTGGGCAGTTACGCGCGCGTTGCCTATGAGTACAATCGCCTCTCGAAATCCAACTTCACGATGTGTTTTGGGAAAGGAGGTTTCAAGAGATAGCTTTCGCAGGGTCAACCAGCCGGCGAGCCGCCCCAACAATGCGAGAGCCTGACGCTTCGCGCAAACGGTGGTTTCCGAGAGGTCCAGATTTCTGAGGCAGTGAGAAGCCGTGTAAGCTATCGGAGGCTGAACCGTCGGGTCGAAATCAGGGTTGAGGTCAACCCGTCTTTAGCCAACGACACCTATCGTCCGCGCCACCGGGCATCCCCGGATCCCCTTTCGGCTACCGATTGGACGTAATGTGCAACATTTGCCAGCTGCACTTGACAATCGCCGCCGTGGCCTATCGGACCCAAACCGATCTGCCCCGCTCTTAGCCGGGGTTCCCATAGTAACCAGGGGGTCCGTAATAGCCAGGGTATCCGTAGTAGCGGGGGTAGGAGTAGCCGGGCGGGGGTCTGTAGTAGCCGTAGCCAGGGGCGTAGCCATAGCCCTCCGGGGGTCCATAACTCGGACCCGGCGAGGGCTGGTAGCCGTAGCTGGGACCTGGCGGAGGACCATATCCATAGCCCGGGCCAGGGCCTGGGGAGCCGTAGTAGCCGCCGTATCCGTAATAGCCCGGTGGTGGCGTAGTGGCGACGCCTCCTAGGACGCCTACTGTCCCACCTATTGCGGCACCGAGAGCTGCCCCGGGTCCACCGCCGGCAATCGCCCCGATGGCAGCCCCCGCAGCCGCGCCGTAAAGGCCACCACCTACCGCGCGCTGAGCGGGATCATATGGATTTACGCAGGCCGAAAGACTTAGCGCGAAGGCCAGAAGCAACAGCGTCCGAAGCGCGCGCATGTGATCCCTCACTTGGCCAATCCGGCCTCTAGGAAGTAATGATACGCTACCGTTGCGTTGATTTAAATAGCGAACTTTGGAGTGTTTCGGTCTCGGGCTAGCGCGCGTGCACGGTCCAACCGCGGCAGCCGCTGAGGAACAGAGTGACCGTTTGTCGCGCCCAGACATCGAGCTCCGCTGCTGTCATGGGCACACCCATGCCGAGCGCCCGACGCTGCGGCGATGCGATGACCATTTGCAGGAACTGTGTCGCCGCAAAATGGGATGCATCCAAGCTTAGGCCTCTGGTGGATACGTCGCGCTGCAATAATGCGCCGATGCGCTCAATGGCCTCCCGACCCGCCGAACGGTCCGCAACTACCTCGGCGAGTTCGGGAAACCGGCCCGACTCGGCCAAGATCACCCGGTGGAGGGCCAGCGCCTGAGGATTCAAGGCGGCTCGCAATATCGCCTCAGCCAGGCGCGTCAGTATTTCGTCCAGGCTGCCGCCGACAAACAATCCTGCCGCATCGGGGGGCCGAAGGCGGTCGATGATGCGACGCACGACGGCAGCGAACAAGGCCGCTTTGTCAGGAAACCTATGATAGTAAGTTCGCTTGGAAATACGGGCACGCGTCACGATCTGCTCGATCGACGTTGCGCCATATCCCAGATCGAGGAACAGCTCCGTCGCCACTTCTAGAATGCGGTCGCCAAGCAGCGCCGATGCCTCGCGAGAAGGGCGGCCGCCTCCGCGCTGTGGTTTCTTCATCGACCTGCTTTCCCCGATTTGTTGTCCGGCTCAGCCACTCGACGAGGCAAAACACTACCCAATGAGCGCAGCCGCACCACCGGCGATCCACATGACGTGTCGCATGGCGAGCGTAGCCTGAAGCTGCACGTCAACTATCCCTCGTCGAGAAGAAGTCAACGATTCGTCGTCCCGCGCATCGACCACCCCGGAGGTTTCGAACGCTACCAGCAGTGATAACAGGGCGATGGCAGCCAGTAGTATGGGTGATATAGCCTTCCCACGATGACGCCGCAGGACAGGGAGAGTGCGAGAGCTAGGGTAACCAGGACAATGCGTAGGCTCCGCATGGTGGTTCCTTTCGAGATAGGCCAGGACGTCACCTGAGGCATTTGAAAGGCTATCATGTCATTTAATGCAACGCAACGGGAGCGTTGCGTTAATATCGTTCTATGTTAATAGCAAATGCGCCCTTGGATCAGGCCACCTCTCGTTCCTATTGGCACTATGTTCGCCCCCAACAGGCGGCGAAGAAAGGAGCAAGCTTCGTGGTGAAAAGAGTGGGCGGCCAAACGGAGTCGCTCGCATAGATGCTCGAAGCGGGTATCCAGAACCTTGCCTCTTCCCCCTTTTGCGCGGCGCCCAAGCGACATTGGCTAGAATGCGAGGTCGGGCTTTGCGGTCAGGTTTTGCACACTAGGGATTGGCGCTTGCTCAATCCGATCGATGCCCTGACAAGCCACATGCGTCTTGTCAATTTGCCAAGATGCAATCCCTAACAGACGCATCTCGACAAACTCGTAATTGTGATCCTGATCCTCAGTCATATAAAGTCGCCACAAGCCAGCGCCGCTTGAACCAGCAACGCTGTTGGGCAAATCGGACTGGTTATGTTCCATGGTTTCGAACGTCAACATCCCGTCGTTGCGGCGGGAAGCGATGTGCCCAGTATTTAGGAGAGCTTTCATAGGGGTGGTTACGAAGCCACTGTCCGTGATTGGCTTCTCTGACCAATCGTGGACCAGGCCCAGTATGGCATCAGCGTGTTTGTTGTGCTTCGGCTCTCCAGTGTGAAACTTCGCTGAATTCTGCAGCAGGTTTAGAAAGGACCATCTCGCCTGTATGGTTGCGACTACATCGGGTGGTAGCCTCGTAAATGCGAGGTCAAATCCGCTCTCGCGCCATGGAGGTTCGCCGAGATAGAAGGTTTGCGTTTCAGCCAGCGGGATTCTGAGCCGCTGAATCTGATCACGCATGAATCCAACGAGGCCAATTTCGGTTCGATTGGCATACTCAGTAGCGACGTGGGCACACGTTAGGATACCCTTCATATCATCGATGATGGCGAGCACTCCGGAGCCCAGGACGGACGGTGGCGGCCCCGGGTTCACGAACCCCAAGCTGTACTGGGCCACCTTGGAAAGGAAAATCTCCGACGCGTCCTTCGTCATCTCGCTACCCATAATTTGCTCGCCGGCAGAAGACTAAACTCGTCTATGCCAACTGGTTCAACGCTTCCATGTACCGGCTTCTGGTGGTCTTCAGCCCTTAGCGCGGGCACATTGGCTGGCTCAAGGCAACCCGAGGCGAGGCCACGGGCTATCGCGGTTTAGTTCGCCGACACCCAAAAATGGGACTTTCTGGACTCCAATGGCAGGCACTGGACCCGAAAGGATAGGCCGATCGGATTTCTACATTTTTTTGCAGATCAGGGCGCCCGCGCGAAGCGCGGTCGCTCTACACCATTGAAATCTTTGGAGCGGGCGAAGGGAATCGAACCCTCGTCGTAAGCTTGGGAAGCTTCTGCTCTGCCATTGAGCTACGCCCGCGCTCCGTTTCGTTTATAGGCGAGGGCCAGAGAGGGTTCAAGGCGGACGCGGGAACCTGCGCGATCGTCCAGGCTTCCGGTGGCCGCGGCCGCCGGGGCACGGTAACTTTCCGCGCGGTGCGCAGCGAAAGGTCGATCATGCGCCTTCTTTCCGCCCTCGCCGTTCTCGCCGCCGGCCTTTGTCTCATCCTGCCGCGCTCCGCCGACGCCGACCCGGCGCCCGCAAGCTGGGACCAGGCGGTTGCCCAGGCCCGGGGCGAGACGGTCTATTTCGATGCCTGGGGCGGCAGCGAGCAGATCAATGCCTTCATCGCCTGGGCCGCGGGCCGGCTCCAGTCCGATTACGGCGTCACGCTGAAACAGGTGAAGCTCGCCGACACGGGCGATGCGGTTGCCCGCGTGCTGGCCGAGAAGGCGGCGGGCAAGACGGACGGCGGGTCGGTCGATCTCATCTGGATCAACGGCGCCAATTTCGCCGCCATGAAAAGCCATGGCCTGCTCTTCGGGCCCTTCACCCAGATGACGCCCAACTACAAGCTGGCGGACGTGGAGAACAAGCCCACTATCGCCACCGACTTCACGGTTCCGGTCGACGGGCTCGAGGCGCCCTGGGGCATGGCCCAGATCGTGTTCCTGTACGACACGGCTCGGGTGGGCGATCCGCCGCGCAGCATGGCCGCATTGCTCGCCTGGGCAAAGCAGCATCCCGGGCGCTTCACCTATCCGGCACCGCCGGACTTCACCGGCGCCACCTTCCTGAAGCAGGCGCTCTATGAGCTCATTCATGAACCAGCGCGGCTTTCCCGGCCCGTGGTCGAGAGCGAGTTCGCCACGGCCACGGCGTCGCTCTGGCAGTTCCTCGATGCCCTCAGGCCCCTGCTGTGGCGCCAGGGCAAGCAGTATCCGCGCGACAGCGAAGCGCTGCGCCAGCTTCTCGATGACGGCGAGATCGACATCGCATTCAATTTCAATCCCGCCGCGGCGAGCTCGGCCATCGCTCAGGGGCTGTTGCCGGCGACGGTTCGCAGCTACGTGTTCGATCGCGGCAGCATCGCCAACACCCATTTCCTCGCCATTCCCTATGATGCCAACGCCAAGGCCGGGGCCATGGTGGCGGCCAATTTCCTCATGTCGCCCGAGGCCCAGGCCCGCAAGCAGGATCCGCGCCTTTGGGGCGACCCCACGGTGCTGGCCATGGCCAAGCTCGCGCCGGCCGAGAAGGCGCTGTTCGATGCCCTGCCGCTCGGTCCCGCGACCCTGCCGCCCGACAAGCTCGGCCGAGCCCTGCCGGAACCGGATCCGAGCTGGATGACGCGGCTCGCCCTGGAATGGCGCCGGCGCTACGAAAGGTGAGAAGTTTCGCGGGCGGCGGCTGGCTCAGACTCTTACCGGGACTGACCCTCGCTCTCTTCCTGTTGCCGGTTCTGGCCGGTCTCGCCGGGACCCTGCTGCCGGCCTTCGGCATTCTGCCGGGCTCCGGCGTCACCGGCTTCTCGCTCAAGCCCTGGGCGACATTGCTCGCCGCGCCCGAGCTGCCGGGCGCGCTGTTGGCGAGCCTTCTCAGTGGTTTCCTCGCGACCTTGCTTTCTTTCGTCGCCGCGCTGTCCATCGCTGCGGCTCTCCACGGCAGCCGGTTCCACGTCTGGCTTTCGCGTCTATTGAGTCCCCTTGCTGGCCTTGCCCCATGCCGCAGTCGCCATCGGCTTCGCCTTCCTCATCGCCCCCAGCGGGTGGCTCGTCCGTGCCGCGGCCCCTCTCCTGGCTCCATCCGGTGAGCCGCCCGATTTCGCAGCACCTGGGGACAGCCTGGGCCTGGCGCTGGCTGCGGGGCTGATGCTGAAGGAGACGCCGTTCCTGTTGCTCGCCATCCTCGCCGGGCTCGGCCAGTTCCCGGCCGACCGGGCTTTGCTCAGCGCCCGCATGCTGGGCTACCGGCCGGCCACGGCCTGGCTCAAGGTCGTCCTGCCCCAGCTCTATCCCCAGTTGCGCCTGCCGATCTATGCGGTGCTGGCCTTCTCGCTCTCGGTCGTCGACATGGGATTGATCCTGGGTCCGAGCGCGCCGCCGGCGCTCGCACCCCTCCTGCTCGCCTGGTTCAACGATGCCAGCCTCGTGAGCCTCCCTTCCGCCGCCGCGGGTGCCGTGCTCCAGGCACTCCTGGCGGCTGCGGCGATCTTGCTGTGGCGCGGCGGCGAGATCGCGGTCGCCGGGCTTTCCCGTTCCTGGCTTGCCGGCGGCGGGCGCGGGGGCAGCGGCATCGCTGCGAGGATCGCCGGATTCGCTGCGGCATGCTGTTTGTTGCTGGTCGCGGTTCTTGCCATCAGCGGCCTCGCGATTTGGTCCTTCGCCTGGCGCTGGCCCTTTCCGGCCGTCCTGCCCGCGACGTGGACCTTCGGAAATTGGGCCGCCTCTTCCCTCGATCTCGGCCGTGATCTGGAAACGAGCCTGCTGTTGGGCCTGGGCGCAACCGGCATCGCGCTCGCGCTCAGCCTCGGCTGCCTCGAGAACGAAAGGCGCCACGGGCTGCATCCCACGGCCCGCGTGCTGTGGCTCATTTATTTGCCGCTGCTGGTGCCGCAGATCTCTTTTCTCTTCGGGACCGCGGCGCTGGACTCCTGGCTCGGCATCGATGCGACCATGCTTGCCCTGATCTGGAGCCATCTTCTCTTCGTGCTGCCTTATGTCTTCCTGATGCTGGCCGATCCCTATCGCAGCCTCGACGAGCGCTACGCAAGGACCGGGCTCTGCCTCGGCGCCGGGCGTGGGCGCGTATTCCTCAGCCTGACCCTGCCGCTCCTGCTGCGCCCGATCCTGAGCGCCATGGCGGTCGGATTCTCGGTCAGCCTTTCACTCTACCTTCCGACCCTCTTCGCCGGGGCCGGCCGGTTCGAGACCCTGGCGACCGAGGCGGTGGCGCTCGCCACCGGCGGCGACCGGCGCCTTGCCGGCGTCTTCGGATTCCTTCAGGCGGGCCTGCCGCTCCTGGGTTTCGCGATCGCGTTGCTCCTGCCGGCGCTCGTCTATCGCAACCGGCGCGGGCTGAAGGTGGGCGGATGAACGGCGATGGCGCCGGCGAGGGCCTTGTCCTCTCAAGGGTCGGCCTGTGCCTCGGGCAGCGCCGGCTGCTCGGTCCGCTCGATCTCAGGATCGCGCCGGGCGAGAACGCGACGCTCATGGGGCCGTCGGGCAGCGGCAAGTCGAGCCTGCTGGCCTTTCTCTGCGGCACCCTCGATCCCGCTTTCGTCGGCCAAGGCCAGGTCCGGCTGGACGGCCGGGACATCCTGGCAGTTCCGCCCGAGCGCCGGCGCCTCGGAATCCTGTTCCAGGACGACCTCTTGTTTCCGCATCTTTCGGTTGCGGGCAATCTCGCCTTCGGCCTGCCCCAGGCCTTGGATCGGGAGACGCGCCGCGCCCGGGTGGCGGCGGTGCTCGCCGAAGCGGGGCTGGCTGGTTTCGAGGCGCGCGATCCCGCCACCCTTTCCGGCGGCCAGCGGGCGAGGGTGGCGCTGCTCAGGATGCTGCTCTCCGAGCCTCGAGCCCTGCTTCTCGATGAGCCCTTCGGCCGGCTCGACGCGGGCTTGCGCCAGCGCTTCCGGCGGCTGGTCTTCGAGAGGGCGAGGGCTAGAATGCTGCCGGTGCTCCTCGTCACCCACGACCGAGAGGATGCGGAGGCGGCCAGTGGCAAAATTGTCACAGTTGGCGAGGACTTAGCGAATGGACCTGATATTTGACCTGGGTATTTTTGACATCGCAAAAGGCCTTGCATAATATCCTTGCTGTCTTGGGGTCGCGGATGATGCAAGCACTGGACCCTGGGCTCGGCGGGGGGCTCGCCGGGAATTTTTTCGAGTCGCGGGCACGAAGCCTGTGCTCGATGGCTCGCCGGCACCGGTGATTGGTGTTTATTGAAGAGGGGTCAAGCAGATGAAGATCAAAGCAATCGGCGCCGTAGCGGCTCTCGTGTTCTTGGCCGGCTGCGTCAGCAACATTCAGACAGTCGGTTCTGCAAAGGGGACGGGGTCGCCTTTCACGCAGGATCTGACTGAAGGCTACAAGGCCTATACGGCCGACGAAGCGGGCGAATATGACTGGTCGAATGCCAACTACTTCGCCAAGAAGGGCTTGGCGGCGGCGGGTGGGCAGGTCGTCCAGCCGGAGCAGCTGGCGGACTGGGATATTCCGTCCGACAAGCAGGCTGACCTGGCTGCGGCTCGTCAGCGTCTCGTGACCGACCTCGACGGCGGCGCACGCGATGCCAAGCCGGACATCGCTGCCAAGGCCCAGGTCAAGTTCGATTGCTGGGTCGAAGAGCAGGACGAGAATCACGAGGACGACAAGATCGCGGCCTGCAAGAACGACACCTTGGCCGCTCTCGATGCCCTTGAGGCGAAGCAAGCAATGGCGGCGGCGCCTTCGGTCGCCTCGCCGATGAACTACACGGTCTACTTCGATTTCGACAAGTCCGTGATTACGCCGGCTGGCCAGGAAGTGATCAACCAGGTCCTCTCCGACGCCAAGGCGCATAACCCGTCCTCGATCTCGGTCACCGGCCACACAGACTTGGTCGGCCCCGAGGACTACAACATGGCGCTGTCGCTGCGTCGCGCTGACGCGGTCCGTTCTGCCCTGATCGCCGGCGGCGTCTCCGCCGACAAGATCACGGTCGCCGGCCGCGGCATGAGCGAGCCTGCGGTTCCGACCGCTCGCGGCGTGAAGGAAGCGCGCAACCGTCGTGCCGAGATCATCCTCGAGCCCTGATAGCTCGACGGTCTCAACGCACTGACGTGGTTTGAAGGCGGCGCCGACCGGTTGGTCGGCGCCGCTTTTCTTTGCCCCGCGATTTCCAGCCTCCCGTCCGGCCGGTCGCCTGGATAGCGAGGCGCCTTGGGCGTAGAATGCCTTCATGTATCGAGAGACCACGGCGGACATCACTGTTACGGTGAAGCCCTATTACCTCGAGGACCAGTCGGCGCCCGACGAGCAGCGCTTCGTCTGGGCCTATCACGTCCGCATCGAGAACAACGGCCGGCGCACGGTGCAGCTGCGCAATCGCTATTGGCGCATCACCAATTCCCGGGGCCGCATCCAGGAGGTCCGCGGGGCGGGCGTGGTCGGCGAGCAGCCGGTGTTGCGGCCGGGGGACAGCTTCGAGTACACCAGCGGCACGCCGCTTCCCACGCCCTCGGGCATCATGGGCGGCAGCTATCAGATGGAAGCGAGCGAAACCGGGGAACGCTTCGACGTGACCATCCCCAGCTTCTCCCTTGACAGCCCCCATCAGCCGATCAACTTGAACTAGGGACTGCCGAGCTTCCCGGCCGTCCCATTCATCTCCAGGAGTTCCCCGCCCCATGTCCGCCCGTGGCAAAGCCAAGCAGCGTCCTGCGGCCCTGGTGACCAAGGAGCCGGTGCGCGCCGGCCTGTCGCGCAAAGCCCCGAAGCCCTCCCGGGCCGAGGCCGAGAAGGCCGTGCGCACCCTCATCCGGTGGGCGGGGGACGACGCCGACCGGGAAGGCCTCCTGGGCACGCCCGAGCGGGTCGTGCGCGCCTATGAGGAATTCTTCTCCGGCTATGACGAGGACCCGGTCAGCCTGCTGGAGCGCACCTTCGAGGAGACCGACGGTTACGACGAGATGGTGGTGCTGCGGGACATCCGCTTCGAGTCCCACTGCGAGCACCACATGGTGCCCATCATCGGCCGCGCCCATATCGCCTACTTGCCGGCCCATCGGGTGATCGGCATCTCCAAGCTCGCCCGGGTGCTCCAGGTCTACAGCCGGCGCCTGCAGATCCAGGAGAAGCTGACGGCGCAGATCGCCAACACCATCAACGACGTGCTGCAGCCCCGCGGCGTGGGCGTGATCATCGATGCGGCGCACCAGTGCATGACCACGCGCGGCATCCACAAGCCCGGCATGAGCATGGTGACGAGCCATATGCTCGGCACTTTCCGCTCCGATCCGCGCACCCGGCGCGAATTCCTTTCCATCATCGGCAGCCCGGCCCGGCCCGATTTCGGCAACGTATGACCGCAGCGGGCATGGCCGGAGCGTCAGGCGGCGCGCGCGAGATGCTGGCGCGGCTCGTCGCCTTCGACACCACCTCGGCCAACTCCAACCTGGAGCTGATCGGTTTCGTGCGCAGCCATCTCGCGGCCCACGGCATCGAAAGCCGCCTCACCTTCGACGACGGCAAGGCCAAGGCCAATCTCTACGCCAGCCTGGGTCCGGCCGGGCCCGGCGGGATCGTGCTTTCCGGCCACACCGACGTGGTCCCGGTCGCGGGCCAGCCCTGGTCGGGCGATCCGTTCACATTGCGCGAGGCGGACGGCCGGCTCTACGGCCGGGGCAGCGCCGACATGAAGGGCTTCATCGCCCTCGTGCTTGCGCTGTTGCCCGAGATGCTGGCAGCGGGCCTGAAGCGCCCGCTTCACATCGCCCTCAGCTACGACGAGGAGCTCGGCTGCCTCGGCGCCCCGCGCATGATCGCCGACATCGCCGCCAATCTTCCGCAGCCGGCGCTCGCCGTGATCGGCGAGCCGACCCGCCTCAAGCTCGGCAACCGCCACAAGGGCTGCTATGGCTATCGGCTCGAGGTCGTCGGGCGCGACGGGCATTCGAGCGCGCCCGGGCGCGGCGTCAACGCCATCGCCCATGCCGCCCAGGCGATCGCCTTCCTCGAGGGGCTGGCCGAACGTTTCCGCAAGGAAGGGCCGTTCGATCCCGGCTTCGATCCGCCTTACACGACCTTCAACATCGGCAGCATCGAGGGCGGCACCGCCGTCAACATCGTCGCCCGTCATTGCCGGGTCGGCTGGGAATTCCGACCCATCCCCGCGACCGACCCGAAGGCGGTTGAGGAAGAAGTGAGGCGCTTCGTCGAGGGCGATCTGGCCCGGCGTCTGAAGAGCTTGGCGCCCGAGGCGGGAGCGAACCTGACGGCGTCCTGCGTGGTGCCGCCCCTGGTGCCGAAACCCGGCTCGGTCGCCGAGGCCCTGGTGCGAAGGTTGACCGGGGCCAACGAGTCCATCGGCATCTCCTTCGGCACCGAAGCCGGTCAATTCCAGGAAATCGGCCTGGACGCGGTGGTCTGCGGGCCCGGCAGCATCGAGCAGGCCCACAAGCCCGACGAATACATCGAGCTCTCCCAGCTGGCCGAAGGCGAAGCCTTCCTTCGCCGCCTCATCGCCTGGGCGGCGGAGTAAAGTCAAAGCCTATCGCAGATACGCCTGCAGATAGAGCGGGATGCTCTTTTCGAGCTGGCCGTTCAGGTCTTTCATCGTCGCTTCGGTCATGTCGAACCAGAGCCGCTCGCGGTCGTTGAGGGTGGCGTCGGCGGCGACCGTGTGGCTGCGGATGGCCCGCGCGTTGACGCTCGCCACGACTCGGCCCGAATCGTCGAAGATCTCCAGCTTGACCGCGATGGTGAGGTCGTAACGGTCCGACTGGGGAACGGTGAACTGGCCGAACAGGCCGCCGCTGTCGTTGCTTTCGAGATGAACGTCGATGGCGTCGCCCCTCAGCACCGTATAGACCGCTTGTCCGCTCCCGCCCACCGCCAGGAGCCGGTCATGACCCCATTGCTCGGCGCTGCCCGCCGGCGAAACCGGGAACTGCTGCTCGATGTAGGGCGGGGCCAGCGGCGGGTGGTATTGGTCCAGCACCTCGACGCGCGCGACCGCCAGGCGGAAGGGCGGCAGGTAGGAATATGTGAGCTTCGGGAAAGGCTCGCGGGTCGGCGGCGTGTTGCAGGCTCCAAGCGCGGCGAGCAGCAGGACCACTGCGAATACCTTGCGAATCATCGCTGACTTCTCCCCGAGGATTGCCGCGAAGGTGGCGATGAGCCCGGCGCCGGTCAAGCCCGCGCCGGTCAAGCCCGCGCAAGAGCCGGCGCGCTAATCCGCGGCGGCACCCGACGCGCTGGCGCTCGCGGCCGCGAGTCCGGCGAGGCTCTCCCGGTCGAAGCGATATTGCCGGCTGCAGAATTCGCAGGTGATGACGGACATCTCGTCCTCCTGCATGGCGGCCAGCTCCTCAGCCGGCATCGCCTTCAGCATGCGCTCGACTCGCTCGCGCGAGCAGCGGCAGCCGGCCACCAGCGGATGGCTGCGGAACACGCGCACCCCGTCCTCATGGAACAATCGATAGAGCAGGGCCTCGGGCGAAAGCGCCGGGTCGGTCAGTTCCCCGTCGCGCACGCTCGCCATGAAGGCGAGCGCCCGGCGCCAGCCGTCCTCGGCCGCGTCGGCCTCCATGCTTTCGGCCGCGGGCGGCAGGCGCTGGAGCATCAGGGCGCCGGCCCGCCAGCGGCTGCCGCTCTCCGAAACGGCGACGCGGAGCGCGCATTCCAGCTGTTCCGATTGGCGGAAATAGTGATGCACGCAATCGGTCAGGGTAGCGCCCGTCAGCTCGACGATGCCCTGATAGCGGTCGGTGAAGTCGCCCTGATCGACGGTGAAGGCAAGATGGCCCGGCCCGACGAGATGGGGAAGGGTGGCGTCGGGCGCGGCGGGCAGCCGCGCCTCCTCGAACTGGGCATAGCCGCGCAGGGTCCCGCCGCTGCTGACGTCGGCCACCATCAGGCGGACCGGCCCCTTGCCCGAGGCCTGCAGGGTGAAGACGCCCTCATACTTGAGCGCGCCGGCCAGCAGGGCCGCGAGCGCCAGCATCTCGGCCAGCAGCCGCGCGACGGGGGCCGGGTAGTCGTGGCGATGGAGGATCTCGTCGGCGAGCGGGCCCAGGCGCGCAAGGCGCCCGCGCAGGCCGGGCGCCTCGATCTGGAACGGCAGGATCAGATCGTCGATTGCAGTCATGCGGGCGGTCACGGGATCGGGACGGCTACTTGCCGGCGAGGCACCAGTAGAGGATGCCCTTCTGGGCATGCAAGCGGTTTTCCGCTTCGTCCCAGACGGCCGACTGGGGCCCGTCGATGACCCCCGGCGTCACTTCCTCGCCCCGATGGGCGGGCAGGCAATGCATGAAAATCGCCTCCGGATTGGCGAGCCGCATCAGGCGTTCGTCCACCTGGTAGCCCCGGAGCAGATTGTGCCGGTCGCTCGTGTCCTGGTCGCCCATGGAGATCCAGGTGTCGGTGACGACGCAGTCGGCTTGCGCGACCGCTGCCTCCACATCGGACGTGACCGCGATCTTGGCCCCGCGCCCGCGCGCCCAGGCGACCACGTCCGGCGGCGGGCGAAGCTCCTCGGGGCAGGCGAGGTGAAGGGCGAAGCCGAAGCGCTCGGCCGCATGGATCCAGGACGTGGCCATATTGTTGCCGTCGCCGCTCCAGGCGATCTTGCGCCCGGCGATGGGCCCGCGCCGCTCCTCGAAAGTCATCACGTCGGCCATGAGCTGGCAGGGATGGGTCCGATCGGTGAGGCCGTTGATGACCGGCACGGTCGCGTGCTCGGCCAGCTCGCGGAGCTTCTCCTCCTTGGTGGTGCGCAGCATGATCACGTCGACGTAGCGCGAGAGGACCCGCGCCGTGTCGGCCACCGTCTCGCCGCGGCCGATCTGGGAGCTCTCCCGTTCCAGCACGATGGCATCGCCGCCGAGCTGGCGCATGCCCAGCTCGAAGGAGACCCGGGTGCGGGTCGAGGGCTTCTCGAAGATCATGGCCAGCGCCTTGCCGGCAAACGGTTTCGCTTCCCCGCCCGGCGCCTGACCGGCCTTGAAGCCGCGGCCGAGCTCGAGCACCCGGCGCAGCTCCTCGGCCGGAAGCAGATCGAGATCGAGGAAATGCCGCGGGCGAGCGCTCACGCCGTGCCCCAGCCGGAGAGCACGCCATCGATGATGCGGAGGCCCTCCTCGATGTGAGACTCCTCGACGATCAAGGGCGGCAGGATGCGCAGCACATTGTCGCCCGCCGTCGCCACCAGGAGGTGCTTGTCCCGCAGGCGGGACATGAGCTCGGTGTTGGGGATGCGGCATTTCAGGCCCAGGAGCAGGCCGAAGCCGCGGGTCTCCTCGAGCCGGTCGGGATGGCGCCGGACGAGCTCGGCCAGGCCCTGGCTCAGCCGTTGGGCCCGCTGCCTGACAGTTTCGAGAAAGCCGTCGGCGAGGATCACGTCGAGCACGGCATTGGCGACCGCCATGGCCAGCGGATTGCCCCCGAAGGTGCTGCCGTGGCTGCCGGCGGTGAGCGCCTTGGCAGCCTTCTCCTTGGCGAGGCAGGCGCCGACGGGAAAGCCCCCGCCCAGCCCCTTGGCCGTCGCCACGATGTCGGGCTCGATGCCCGCATATTCATGGGCGAAGAGCCGGCCGCTGCGGCCCATGCCGCATTGGACCTCGTCCAGGAACATGAGCAGGCCGTATTCGTCGCAGACCCGGCGCAGGCCCTTGAGGTAATCCGCCGAGGCCGCGCGCAAGCCCCCCTCGCCCTGGATCGGCTCGACCAGCACCGCCGCCGTCTCCGGCCCGATCGCCGCGCGCAGCTCGTTGAGGTTGCCGTAGGCGACATGGTCGAAGCCTTCGACGGCGGGCGCGAAGCCCGCCAGATGCTTCTCCTGGCCGCCCGCGGAAATGGTGGCCAGCGTCCGGCCATGGAAGCCGCCCTCGCAGCAGATGACGCGGTAGCGCTTGGGATCGCCGAAATCGTCCTGGTACTTGCGGACCATCTTCAGGCCGCATTCGATGGCCTCGGCGCCGGAATTGCAGAAGAAGATGCTGTCGGCGAAGCTGGCCGCGGTCAGGCGTTCGGCGAGCCGCACCTGGCCCGGGATCTGGAACAGGTTCGAGGTGTGCCAGACCTTCTTCGCCTGCTCGGTCAAAGCCGCCACGAGATGCGGGTGGGCATGGCCCAGCGCCGTCACCGCGATGCCCGAGGCGAAGTCGAGGTAGCGGCTCCCGTCGGTCGCATAGAGATAAGCCCCTTCGCCCCGCTCGAAGGCGACCGGCGCCCTGGCGTAAGTGGGCATCACCGCTGGAATCATCGCGCCGCCCTTTCTAGCGCCTGATCGTCTCAAGCCAAATCGGCTTGAGACGTGAATCAGTCGCTACATCTATGAACTAGAGCAAGATTCACCGATTAGGTTGATTCAACCTAATCGGATCTTGCTCTAGGAGAGCCCGCCAAAAAAGGCCGAGACTATCGGGATTTGCCCCGGGCCTGTCAACGATGAGCCCGATTGGGTAGTGGGTCAGTTTGACCTAACGTGGTGGCAGCAACGGCTGCGAGAGATGATCCCAGAGGTATAGGCACGCGGTCCTTTCGTCAGGAAAGGTCAGATTCTCGCGCTCGCCATTTTCGTGGCGCACCCGCCAGTTCTTGTTCCCTTTGATGACTAGCCAATTGTCTGGGCGGTCTGGAAACCCTGCTTCAATCCGGATTGTATCCGGGCTGACACGCGTCCATCGAAATCCCTCTTGTATTTCAGTTAGGCTCACAGGCTTCCCATTCCTCAACCACCTTCACGATATCGCCAATGAGCTTCGCCAGGGCGATGGGGTTGCGGGGGCGCTTGAGGCGTTTGGTGGTCATTGGAGTTTTCCTTGGCTCCGCGCTGACCAATACAGGCCACAGATGAGGACGGCTATGCTCATCGCGCTAATGGCAGCATTAACCTGCTCGCCCCGAAAGTACGGGCGGAACACGGCAATCGACACGAACAGCCCAAGGGCCAAGCACAAGATGGCAATCCATCGATAGGCGCGCTCCACGCCGCCAATATGGCACGCCTAGCGCTAAGCGCAAATCATCGGGCGAGCGATGGAATTTCAAACTGACCTACTACCCCCGATCGGGCGCAGCCGGCCAATCAAACCCGGCGCCGCGCCACCCTCACGCCTTCACCCGCCAGCCACGCAGGAACAGGCGATAGACCAGGGCCGCGAGCATAACGTCGATGGCAAGGATCAGCAGCAGGCCCGGCCAGACCGCGGTTTCGCTCACCCCCGTCATGCCGTAGCGGATTCCATCGATGACGTAATAGAGCGGGTTGGCGGCGATGAGGTTGCGGGCCAGCGCCGGCAGGCCCGTGGTCGAGTAGAACATGCCCGAGAGATAGGAGAACGGGATCAAGAAGAAACTCAACACCGCGGCGTAGTGGTCCCAGCGCCGGCCCCAAAACCCCGCGGCGAGCCCGAGAAGCGCCTGCATGAGGGTGCCCGCCAGGAAGAACGCGGCGAGGGCCGCCGGATGGGCGATGCCGAGATGGGCGAAGGGCAACAGCACGGCGGCGGTGATGACCGCGTTGATGAGCCCGCTGGAGACGCAGGCGCTCCCATAGGCGGCGAGGCGCTCGCCGGCGGTGAGCGGCGCCATGAATACATCCGCGATCATGCCTTCCATCTTGTCGAACAGGATCGAGACGCAGCCGGCCGAAAACGCCCGTTCGCCGGCTGCGAACATGAGCAGGCCCGGGGCGACGAAATCGGCGAGCGGCAAGCCGACCGCCGTCACCCGCTGCCCGCCCATGGCGACCTTCAGGACCAGCATGAAAAGCAGGGTGGCCAGCGCCGGGCCCAGCAGGCTGTCGATGCGGTCCTTGACCAGCCGCAACAGCTCGCGCCGGTAGAGGCTCATGAGCCCGATCCGGTTCAGCCGGCCGAAGCGCCGGACCGCGAGGCTCAAGGCCGGAGCTTGTAGCCCTTGTGTATCAAACGCCATGTGGCGAGCCAGAGCAGGATATTGGCCGCGGCGAGCACGGCGAGCCCGGCGCCGAGCGACCCGTCGGCGTGGCCGATGAAGCCGTAGCGGAAGCCGTCGATCATGTAGAAGAACGGGTTCAAATGCGCGACCGCCCGCCAGAACTCCGGCAGCCGCTCGGTCGAGTAGAAGGCCCCCGACAGAAAGGAGAGCGGGGTGATGACGAAATTGGTCACCGCCGCCATCTGGTCGAATTTCTCAGCCCAGAGCCCCGCCAGGATGCCGATGAGGGAGAGCATGAGGGAGGCGGCGACGGCGTGGAACAGCAGGAAGGCCCAGCTGTAGACGGGCAGCGGCAGGAAGAAGGCGACGACCACGGTCGTGACCAGGCCTACGGCAAGCCCGCGGGTAAGGCCGCCGCCGGCCAGCGCCAGGGTCAGCTCGCCGGCGCTCAAGGGCGGCATCAGCACGTCGACGATATTGCCCTGGATCTTGGCGATGACGATGGAAGACGAGGTGTTGGCGAAGGAATTCTGGGCCATCGACATCATCACCAGGCCGGGCACCAGGAACTGGGCGTAAGTAACGCCGCCCAGCAAGGGCAGGCTCCGGCCAAGCGCCAGGCTGAAAATCAGGAGGTAGAGGAGGGTGGTGACGAGCGGGGAGAGCAGGGTCTGGGTCGCCACCTTGGCGAAGCGCCGGACCTCCTTGCCGTACAGCGTCCAGAGGCCGAGCCAGTTGACGGCGCCCAAGCGCCGCGGCATGGGCAAAGCGGCGGATTCCATGGCGCCGCAAGGTAGGGCGGCGCCGCAGGGCCCGCAATACCCCTGTCATACGGGGCCGGCGGAGGGTATAACCCGCCCGCTTTCCGGAAGCTCCGTAACGAGGGTGGGAAGCGAGTTTGCCCTCATGCTTCGACTAGCTCAGCATGAGGATCCAAGAATTCGGCCTCACCCTGAGCCCGTCGAAGGGCGAGGCCGACAAACTGGCGCAGTACCCGAGCGAGGCCTGGCTTGCGGCTTTCCATCGTCGTGCCCGTCTACAACGAGGCGGAGAATGTCCTGCCCCTGCTGGCGGAAATCGATGCCGCGCTGCGGGCGAGCCCGCCGGTCGAGGTTTTGTTCGTCGACGACGGCAGCGAGGACGAGACGCCCGCCCGCCTCAAGTCGGCCATGGCCGCCCGGGGCGACCTCAGGGTCCTCAGGCACAACCCCCGCAGCGGCCAGAGCGCGGCGGTGGCGACCGGCGTCAGGGCGGCGAAGGGCGACTGGATCGCCACGCTCGACGGCGACGGCCAGAACGATCCCGCCGACATCCCGCGCCTGCTGGCCGCGGTCGAGAAGGACCCGGGGCTTTCGCTCGTGGGCGGCCTCCGGCAGAAGCGCCGGGACAGCCTTTCGCGCCGGCTCGCCGGCCGCTGGGCCAACGCCATCCGCCAATCGGTGCTGAAGGACGGCTGCACCGATACGGGTTGCGGTCTCAAGCTGTTCCGACGCGAGGCCTTCCTCGCCTTGCCCAGCTTCGACGGCATGCACCGGTTCCTGCCGGCGCTGTTCCTGCGCCAGGGCTACCGGGTCGCCTATCTGGCCGTGGGCCATCGGCCGCGGGCCCGCGGCATCTCGAAATACAGCAATTTCCGCCGGGCGATGATCGGCGTCGCCGATCTCATGGGCGTGTGGTGGCTCAGGCGTCGAGCCCGGCTTCCGGCCGTGGACGAAGTGCGAGGATAGAATCATGAAAATCGACGTCTGGACCGTGATCGGCCTGGCCGGGCAGATGCTGTTCTTCTTCCGCTTCTTCTATCAGTGGATCGCCAGCGAAAGAGCCAAGCGCAGCGTCGTGCCCGAGGCCTTCTGGTATTTCAGCATGGGCGGGGGCCTGGTGCTGCTGATCTACGCGATCCAGCGCCAGGACATCGTGTTCACCCTTGGCCAGGCATGCGGCCTCTTCATTTACTCTCGCAACATCTTTCTCATCAGGCGGGAGCGCCGGCGCGCCTCGTGAACCGGGAGGGTCCGCTAAAGGCCTGGACGCGCTTCAGCCGGTTCCCGGCCCTGGCCCTGCTTCTGCTGGTCAGCCTCGCCTTCTATCTTCCGGGCTTCACCACGCTCCCGCCGGTGGATCGCGACGAGGCCCATTTCGCCCAGGCCAGCAAGCAGATGCTGGAAAGTGGAAACTTCATCGACATCCGGATGCAGGAGGCGACCCGCTACAACAAGCCCATTGGCATCTACTGGCTCCAATCCGCCGCCGTCGCCCTGGTCGGCCGGCCGCTGAACGACATCTGGCCCTATCGATTGCCCTCGCTCGCCGGCGCCCTGCTCGCGCTGGTCTTTCTGGCGCGCCTCGGCGGCAGACTCTTCGACCGGCGCGTCGGGTTGATCGCGGCATTGCTCCTCGGCGCTTCGCTCCTGCTTGGCGTGGAGGCGCGGCTCGCCAAGACCGACGCGGCCTTGCTGGCGACCTCGCTCGCCGCTTTTGACGGGCTGGCCGCGGTCTATCTGGGCCGAGCCAAGCGCGTCAATGCGCTGCAATTCTGGATCGCGCTCAGCCTCGGGATTCTGATCAAGGGTCCGGTGCTGCTCTTTTTCCTGCTGACGACGGCGGGGACGGTCTCTTTGGTGCAGCGGCGCTGGCGCTGGCTCGCGGCGCTCGAGCCTCGTCTCGGCCTGCCGCTGCTCGTCGTCATCGTGGCGCCCTGGCTGGTGGCCATCGGCATCGCCAGCCACGGCGCCTTTTTCAGCCAGTCCCTCGGCCATGACTTCGGGGCCAAGCTCGTGGGCGGCGAGGAGAGCCATGGCTTTCCGCCGGGCTTCTACCTGGTCGCGATGGCGGTGACCCTCTGGCCCGCGGGCCTGCTCTTCGCCGCCGCTCTGCCCGGCTTCTGGCGTCGGCGCCAGGAGACGGCGATCCGTTTCCTCCTCTGCTGGCTGATCCCGGCCTGGCTCGTGCTTGAGTTCGTGCCGACCAAGCTGCCTCACTATGTGCTGCCGCTCTATCCGGCCGCAGCGCTCCTGGCCGCGGCGGTCTTCGCCGACGAGAGCCAGCCCTTGGGCGCCGGCTGGCCGAAATGGCTCCGATGGGCCGGAGCGAGCCTGTGGTTTGCCACCGGCCTGGGGCTGGCGGCGGCTGTCGCCGCGCTCGGCTGGCGGCTCACCGGCGGGCTCGACGCCGTTGCGCTCGCAACCATCCTCCTGGTCGGCGCGGCCATGGCGCTGTCGCTCCTCGCCTTCCTCCGCGGCGCCAGGGATGCCGGCCTCGCGGGGCTGCTGGCCGCCTCGATCCTGCTTCAGGCCGGGGGCTTCGGGTTCTCCCTGCCGCGCCTCGATCCGCTCTGGGTCAGCCGGTCGGCGGCGCGCCTCATCGGCGCGACCTCGCCCTGCCCGAACCCAGTGGTCGCCATGGCCGGCGACTTCGAGCCCAGCCTGGTGTTTCTCCTGGGCACCGAGACCAGGCCCCTGGACGGCCCGGGCGCCGCCCGCTATCTCCTCGCGGCGGAGGGCAAGAGCTGCGCCCTTGCGTTGGTGTCGACCGTGGAGGACAAGGCTTTCCGCGATGCGCTCGGCAGCGCGGCGCCCAAGGACCTGGGCCTGGTCGCAGGCATCGACTACAGCACCGGCAGGAACCAGCGGATGACCCTCTATGGGCTCCCTTGACCAAAGGCCATGGCTGATGCCGGCGCTGCTGCTGGCGGCGACCGTTGTCTGCGTCTTGTTCGTGGATCAGCCCGCAGCCCAGCTGGCCGCGAGCTTCGGGCCCGGCCTGCGGAGCTTGGCCGAGCAGGTGACATGGTTCGGACGCTCGGAGGCTTGGCTCGCCCTGCTGGCCATCGCCGGCGCCGGTTTCGCCATCGCCGCGAGGATTGCCAAAAGCCGCCGCGGCCGTCTCCGGGCGCTCTGGCTTGCCGGAACCGCGGCTTATCTCTGGCTCTCGGTTGCGCTCGCCGGGCTCGCCAATGATGTTTTCAAGATGCTGGGCCGGCCGCGCCCGACGGTGGGTGCGACCGGCCTGTCGCCGTTCCATTTCAGCTACGACTACGAGTCGTTTCCCTCTGGCCACACGGCCGTCGCCTTCGGGCTCGCCTTCGCCCTTGCCCGTGTCGATCCTCGGTGGCGCTGGCCCTCCCTGGTCTTTGCCATTGCCGTGGGAACCTCGCGCGTCGTCTTGAGGGCCCACTACCCGGGTGACGTGCTGGGCGGCATTCTCGTGGCGCTGATCACGGTCCGGCTGTTGACAGTGGCCTCGGCGAAGTTCGGCCTCGTCTTCCGCCGTCTTCCCGACGGCCGGATCAGGCGCCGCTTTCCAAGCTTGACGTCTTAACTCTGCGCCGACTTGCGCTTCGCTTCGGCGAGCGCGGAGAGGCAAGGCGCCATGCCGGCATCGCTGGCCTCGGCCGCTTCGGCATTGCCCGATCTCGCTTCGGCATGGGTGACGGCCATGTGATCGTCGGCGGGATAGAGGTAGAGCTCGAGGACGCAGGCTTTGGCGCGGTATTGCCAAACCTCCGCCGGGTAATCGCGGCGGATGAGGGACGGCGCGCCAAACCAATGTTTGAGGGCTGCCTCGTCGAGACCGAGAAGGCTTTCGGGCGGCGCGCCGGCTTCGGCCGTATTCATGCCAGACGGCGACGTGACAGAGGGTAGCGGGGCCGGGGGAGACCCCGACTGGGATGCGGGGGCGCAAGCCGCGAAGCCGACACCGGCAACAATTAGGAATGCCGGCGCCAAGAACCGGTTTGCGTACCCCCTCATCCCATGGTCGTCAGCTCTGGGCTGCGCCCTCGCTGATGGAGGCCGCAACCACGCCGCCACTTGGCATGGTCGTTTCCGACTCGGGGCCGCCGCCTTCGATGGCCTCGATCTGGCCGCTGATCGTGCCGCCCCGGGCGATCTCGATCTGGCCGTAGCGGATGTTGCCGTGGACGCGGCCGGTCGAATGGATGATGAGCTTCTGAGTGACCACGAGATCGCCTTCGAAGCGCCCGCTGATCTCCGCCGATTCGATCTGGGCCTTGCCCTTGAACACGCCGGTGGCCGAGACCTCGATGGAGCGGCTGTCGGAAAGCGCCGCTTCCACGCGGCCCTCGACGACCAGCCGGTCGCAGGCGCGAATCTCGCCCGTGAGCGCAATGTCGCGTCCCACCACCAGCTTCTTGCTTTCGCTGTCGCTGGCCGGAGAGGGACGTACGTCCGAGCGCCGGCCCGTGGTCGCGGCGACATCGGGGGCCCGGCGCGGCGCGTCCACCACCGGGGCGCGCGGCACGGGCGCCATGGCGCTGTCGGCGCGATACATGCGCGGGCCGCCGGCGTCGGGAGCCGGCGTCGTCGCGGGCGTGTCCGTTCCGGTCTTGGCGGTTCCGTCGCCGTCCTTGCGTCTGCCGAACATGTGAAGCCCTTCCTGTTTTTTTAAGCGGCGATCACGACGTCGCCTTGGGCATCGCCTCGAACAGATGTAGCGCGAATGCCGTTGCGGCGATCGGCGCGAACAAATTGAAGACCGGTACCGTCAGCATCAGGGCCATGATCACCCCCGCCAGCGTCACCCGTCCGCTCCAGGCGCGGCGCAGCGCGTCTGCCGCACGCTCATCGAGCCGTCGATAGGCGACCAGCTCGAAATACGCCCGGCCCAGAAGATAGCCGTTCACCCAATAGAAAACCAACAGGTAAAGCGGCGGAAACAGAAGCATCAGCAGGTAGGCCGGGAGTAAGACCAGGTTAAGAAATAAGGCGGCGGCGCCGAAGCGCAGGCTCGTTGCAAGCAAGGCGGCGAAGCCTTGCTGCCTCGCCGGCGGCCGGCCCGGGTAATGACGGGCCTCCACGGCCGAGGCGATGGCCTCCAGGAACAGCCCGACGAACATGGTGATCACCGCCGGAAACAGGAACCAGGCGAGCCCAGCGGCCAGGATCAGGGTGCCGAAATGGGCAAGCCAGCCGACCCAATGGGCGAGCCCGGCGGCGATCCAGCCGGCCAGCTCCCACAAGCCCGCGCCCAGCAGGACGAGCAGGAGAATCGCCAATCCCAGGCTCTTCCAGATGACGGCCAGGATGCGGGGATCGTCGAATTGGCCAAGGGCCTTGCCGAGCGCTGAAAACAGGGGAGCCTCCCTACGAAGGGAGCGGCATTATCGGCCGGGCCGCCGGCCTTGCAAGCCCGGGCGCCCATCGTCATAGTCCGCCGCGATTTTCCGGTTGCACCGAAGGAACCCATGACGGACGGGCTTCTCGACGTTGTCGGCATCGGCAACGCCATCGTCGACGTGCTGGCCAGGGCCGATGAGGCCTTCCTGGTGCGCCATGGCCTGACCAAAGGCGCCATGACGCTGGTCGATGGGCCGCGCGCGACGGCGCTCTACGCGGCCATGGGGAGTGCCGTCGAGGTTTCCGGCGGGTCGGCCGCCAATACCATCGCGGGCCTAGCTTCGCTGGGCGGGCGCGCCGGCTTCATCGGCAAGGTCGGGCGCGATGTCCTCGGGCAGGTCTTCCGGCACGACATCCGGGCGGGCGGCGTGGTTTTCGAGACTCCGCCGGCGACCTCGGCGACGCCGACGGCGCGCTGCCTCATCCTTGTCACGCCCGACGCCCAGCGCACCATGAACACCTATCTCGGCGCCTCGGTGGAAATCGAGCCCGAGGACGTCGATGCCGCCCTCATCAGCCGGGCCAGGGTAACCTACCTCGAGGGCTACCTGTGGGATCCGCCGGCCGCCAAGGCGGCCTTCGTGAAGGCGGCCGAGGCCGCGCATGCTGCTGGGCGCAAGGTGGCCCTCAGTCTCTCCGACGGCTTCTGCGTCGAGCGCCACCGGGCCGAGTTCCGCGAGCTCCTGGGCCGGCATGTGGACATCCTCTTCGCCAACGAGTGGGAGATCCGCTCCCTCTGGGAGGTCGAGGATTTCGATGCCGCGCTCCAGGCGACCCGGGGAGTTTGCGAACTGGCGGCGCTGACCCGCAGCGCCCGGGGCTCGGTCGTCCTCGCGAACGGGGAAGTGCATGTGGCGGACGCCGCTCCCGTGGCCAAGGTGGTCGATACGACCGGGGCGGGCGACCTCTACGCCGCGGGCTTCCTCCACGGCTATACCCGCGGCCTGCCGGCTTATGACTGCGCACGGATCGGGGCCATTGCCGCGGCCGAGGTCATTTCCCATTTCGGAGCCAGGCCCGAGACGCCGCTGGCGGATCTGCTGCCACAGGCACTCGCACCGGCCGGGCCCCACGCATGACCGAACTTCACAACCTCGCCATCATCGCCCATGTCGACCATGGCAAGACCACCCTGGTCGATCAGCTCCTGCGCCAGTCGGGCTCCTTCCGCGCCAACCAGCAGGTGCAGGAACGGGCCATGGATTCGGGTGACCTGGAGCGCGAGCGCGGCATCACCATCCTGGCGAAATGCACCTCGGTCGCCTGGAAGGGCGCCAGGCTCAATATCGTCGACACCCCCGGCCATGCCGATTTCGGCGGCGAGGTCGAGCGCATCCTCAGCATGGTGGACGGCGTCGTGGTGCTGGTGGACGCGGCCGAGGGCCCGATGCCCCAGACCAAGTTCGTTACCATGAAGGCGCTGGCGCTCGGGCTCAGGCCCATCGTCGTCATCAACAAGGTGGACCGGCCCGATGCCCGGCCCCACGAGGTTCATGATCTGGTCTTCGACCTGTTTGCGGCCTTGGGCGCCAGCGACGAGCAGCTCGATTTCCCGACCCTTTTCGCCTCCTCGAAGCTCGGTTGGGCGGTCGCCGACCTGGCCGAGGAGAAGCGCGACATGTCGCCGCTCTTCGATCTCATCGTCCGCCATGTGCCCGCGGCCACGGGCGACGCGAGCGCGCCGTTCGCCATGCTGGTGACGACGCTGGAATACGATTCCTACCTCGGCCGGGTGCTGACCGGCCGGATCCATGCCGGCACGGCCAAGATCAACATGCATATGAAGGCCATCGCCCCGGACGGCCGGGTGATCGAGCATGCGCGGCTGACCAAACTCCTCGCCTTCCGCGGCCTGGAACGCCTGCCCATCGAGGCGGCCGAGGCCGGCGACATCGTGGCCATCGCCGGGCTCGAGCGCACGACGGTTGCCGACACCATCTGCGATCCCCTGGTGATCCAGCCGGTCAAGGCCAACCCCGTGGATCCGCCGACCCTTTCCATGACCTTCTCGGTCAACGATTCGCCGCTGGCGGGCCGCGAGGGCGACAAGGTGACGAGCCGCATGATCCGGGCCCGCCTGCTTCGCGAATCCGAGGGCAACGTCGCCATCCGTGTGCGCGAGAGCGAGGGCAAGGATACCTTTGAAGTTGCCGGTCGCGGCGAGCTGCAGCTTGGCGTGCTGATCGAGACCATGCGCCGGGAAGGCTTCGAGCTGTCCGTCGGCCGGCCCCGGGTCATCTTCCGCGTCGATCCCGAAACGGGCCAGCGCCAGGAGCCGATCGAGGAAGTCCAGGTCGACGTCGACGACGAATACACCGGCGTGGTGGTCGAGCAGCTCGGCCTGCGCCGGGGCGAGCTCATCGACATGCGCCCCTCGGGCGGGGCCAAGACGCGCATCGTCTTCCGCGTGCCGTCGCGCGGCCTCATCGGCTATCACGGCCAGTTCCTGACCGATACCCGCGGCACCGGCGTCATGAGCCGGATCTTCCACGGCTATGAGCCCTTCAAGGGCCCGATCGAGGGCCGGCGCAACGGCGTGCTCATTTCCAACGGCGCCGGCAACGCGGTCGCCTATGCGCTCTGGTACCTGGAGGAGCGGGGGCCGATGTTCATCACGCCGGGGACCCAGGTCTACGAAGGCATGATCATCGGCGAGCACAGCCGGGGCAACGATCTCGAGGTCAACCCGCTGCGCAGCAAGCAGTTGACCAATATCCGCACCACGGCCAAGGACGAGGCGGTGCGTCTGACCCCGCCGCGCCAGATGACCCTGGAAGCGGCCATCGCCTATGTCCAGGACGACGAGGAGGTGGAGGTGACGCCCAAGAGCATCCGCCTACGCAAGGTCCTGCTCGATCCCAACAAGCGCAAGCGCGCCGAGCGCGCGGCCGAAGCCGCGGCGGGGTAATTGTCGGGCGAGTCGATTCCGGGAGCGGCTGTCCGCGGCAAGGGCCGCTGGCGCGACACGCTCGCTGTCTACCGCGACCGTCGCATTCTGCTAATCGCCCTCATGGGGTTTTCCAGCGGCCTGCCGCTGCTGCTGACGCTGTCCACGCTCTCCTATTGGCTCGCCAAACGGGGCATCGACCGGACATCGATCGGTCTTTTCGCGCTGGTCGGGGCCCCTTACAGCTTCAAGTTCCTGTGGGCCCCGCTCCTGGACCAGCTCCCGCCGCCGTTTCTTGGCAGACGAAGAGGCTGGGCGCTGACGATTCAGGCGGCGATGGCGGTCTCGATTCTCGCCATGGGATTCACCGATCCGGTTGCCGACGCCTGGTTGACGGCCCTCGTGGCGCTGGCGGTTGCCTTCCTGTCGGCGAGCCAGGACATCGTCCTGGACGCCTTTCGCATCGAGTTATTGCCGCAAACCGATGCCGAGCAGGGCGCATCGTCGACCGTATATCAGCTGGGCTACCGGATCGGCATGCTGGTCGCCAACGCCGGAGCGATAGCGGTAGCCGACTTCGTCTCATGGCCGTGGGTGTTCGCTGGCCTGGCCGCCTTGACGAGCGTCGGCATGGCCGCCGTCATCATGGCGCCCGAATTGCCGATGCCGGCGCGCCGGCGCCAGAGCATGAAGGCGTGGTTCTTGGAAGGCGTGGTGGCGCCCTTGTCGGAATTCACCCACAGGCACGGCTGGTGGGTGATCCTGCTTTTCGTGCTGCTCTACAAGCTGGCGGGTGCGGTCGGGACCTCCATGTCGTCGCCCTTCTATATCGGGCTCGGCTTTTCCGGCGTCGAGATCGCCGCGATATCGAAGGTGTTCGGGATGGCGGCCTTCATGGCCGGCGCGGTCATCGGCGGCATCATCGCGATCCGCTTCGGGATCATGCGCGCCCTTTTTCTCGGCGGCGTGCTGCAGGCCCTGGGCATCTTGATGTTCGCGGTTCTCTCCTACAAAGGGCATGACCGGCTGTGGCTTGCCCTGGCGATCGGCAGCGAAAACCTGGTCGATGGCGTCGGTTCGGCGGCTTTCGTGGCCTACCTCTCTGAATTGACCAACATTGCCTTCACCGCGACGCAATACGCGCTCCTGAGCTCGCTCACGGCCTGGGGGCGGACGCTGTTCTCGTCCGGGGGAGGCTGGCTCTCGCTGCATCTCGGTTGGCCGCTCTTCTTCGTGTTTTCCTCTGCGCTCGCGGTTCCGGGCCTCCTCCTCCTGCTCTGGCTTTCCCGGCTTTATCCGACGCGCCGGACGGACGTGGAGGCGAAGCTTGCCTGAGCGGATATCGGTCTACGACGGCGACATCACGACGCTGGCCGTCGATGCCATCGTCAACGCGGCCAATGAAAGGCTCGCGCCCGGCGGGGGAGTCTGCGGGGCGATCCACCGGGCGGCGGGGCTGGAGCTCGCCCGGGCCTGCGCCAGGATCGGCTCCTGCCCGACGGGCGAGGCGCGGATCACGCCCGGCTTCGATCTCGCCGCCCGTTTCGTCATCCATGCCGTGGGCCCGGTCTGGCATGGTGGCAATGCCGGCGAGGAGAAGCTGCTCGCCGCCTGCTATCGCGCCAGCCTCGATCTGGCGGCCGAGAACGGCGTCAGCAGCATCGCCTTCCCGGCGATCTCCACGGGCATCTATGGGTTTCCCCTGGAGCAGGCGGCGAGGATCGCCATCGCCACGGTTGCAGCGGGCCTTGCCCGCCATGGCTCGATCGAGCGCGTGGTGTTCTGCTGTTTCGGGGAAGAACCCACGGCGGTCTACCACGAGCTTCTGGCCAAGCTTGTGCCGGCAGCGGGCAGTGCTGCGAAACGAGAGGCCGGCCCATTGGGCGCGCTCGCCGACAAATTGGAAGCCCTGGCCGCCGCCGAGCGGAACCTGTTCCAGCGCCGCACGGCCAAGTCCCAGGCGCTGCTGGCCCGGGCCAAGGAGGCCATGCCGTCGGGCGTGCCCATGCCCTGGATGGCGGGGCTCTATCCCCATGACCCGGTCTTCGTCGCCGGCGGGCGGGGCTCAACCTTCGAGGACATCGACGGCAACCGCTACGTCGATTTCAACCTGGTCGATCTCGCCGGCTCTCTCGGCTTCGCGCCGGCCCCGGTCGTGGAGGCGGTGAAGCGGCGCATGGACTTGGGAAGCTCCTTCCTGCTGCCGACCGAGGATGGGCTGGTCGCGGCCGAACTGCTGAAGCAGCGCACGGGGCTGCCCTTCTGGCAGTTCACCGGTTCGGCCACGGTCGCCAATACCGAGGCCCTGCGGCTTGCCCGTTTCGTCACCGGGCGCGAGCGCCTGCTGATGTTCGAAGGCAAGTACCACGGCCATGGCGACGACATGCTGGTCTCGAGCGAGACCGGCGCCGCCCAGGCGGAACTCCTGGGCCTGCCCAAGGGGATCGAGGGCAAGGCGCTGACCGTGCCGTTCAACGATCTGGCGGCGCTCGAGCGCGCGCTCGCCGAAGGCGACGCGGCCTGCCTGATGGCCGAGCCGATGCTGACCAACTGCAACATCGTGTTTCCCGACGAGGGATTCTGGGCGGAGGCGCGCAAACTGCTCGACCGGGCCGGAGTGCTTCTCGTCATCGACGAGGCCCATACCCATTCCTTCGCCTATGGCGGCCTCACCCGGCTCTGGGGCCTGAAGCCCGATGTTCTGGTGCTGGGCAAGGGTCTCGGCACGGGCGTGCCCTTCGCGGCCTATGGCGTGAGCGCGACGCTGGCGCAGGCGATGGAGAAGCACCTCTATGTCGATCCGCAGTGGACGGGGCTCGCCCTCGGCGGGACGACCTATGGCAGCGCTCTGGTGCTGGCCGCCGCCCGGGCCGCGCTCGAATCCTGCCTCGGAGAAGAAGACTACACGCGGGTGACGGCGCTGGGCCGGCGCCTTGCATTCGGCCTGCAGGCGCTGTTCGACCGGCGCGGCCTTGCCTGGCGGGCACCGGTCATCGGCGGCCGGTCCGGCTGGGTCCTGGGGCCGGGCCTGCCGCGCAACGCGGCGGAATCGCGCGCGGCGATGCATCACGGCTTCGCCGCGGCGCGCAAGCTCTTCTTCGCCAATCGTGGGGTGTGGGACGCCATCGCGAGTGCCGGGCCCGGCTGCTCGTTCCAGCATGGCGAGAGCGACGTCGATCTCTACCTCGAAGTCTCCGACGCCTTCCTCGCCGCCCTTGGCGGCTGAGGAAGCCCTAGATTCCTTGGTCTGGTCGCATTTTCTGCGCCGAACCGGTGCCCACTTCGGCGGAAAATGCTCTCAGTCGGCGTGGTCAAGGGCGTAGCCGGCGGCGCGCACGGTGCGGATCAAATCTTTTTCCACGTCGGCGTTGATCGCCTTGCGCAAACGCCGGATATGCACGTCCACCGTGCGCGGCTCGACATAGACATCGCGCCCCCAAACCATGTCGAGGAGCTGCTCGCGGCTGAACACGCGGCCCTGGTTCTCTAGGAGATGGCGCAGCAGGCGGAACTCCGTCGGCCCGAGATGCACTTCGCGCCCGTTGCGCCTGACCCTATGGGAGGCGAGGTCCATGACCAGGTCCTGGTACTGCAGCGTCTCGCCCTCGCGCTCGGGCCGGGCCCGGCGCAGCACGGCGCGCACGCGGGCGATGAGCTCGCTGGGCGAGAAGGGCTTGGTCACGTAGTCGTCGGCCCCGGCATCGAGCCCGCGCAGCTTGTCGCCTTCTTCCCCGCGGGCGGTCAGCATGACGATGGGCAGGCGCCGGGTCTCGGGCAGGCGCCGGAGCTGCCGGCAGACCTCGATGCCCGACATCAGCGGCAGCATCCAGTCGAGCAGGACCAGATCGGGCATCTGCTCGGCGATCTGGAGCATCGCTTCCTCGCCGTCGCGCGCCTCGGCGACGCGGAAACCCTCCCGTTCCAGGTTGTAGCGCAGCAGGGTGACGAGGGCCGCTTCGTCCTCGACGACCAGAATCAGCGGGGCCTGCTTCATGCCTTGTCCTCCGGCGGATTGACCACGGCGAAACTGGTTCGGTCGCTCTTGGGGCGGGCTTCGGCGATGTCCTCGCCCCGGACCAGGAAGTGGACGATCTCGGCGATGTTGGTGGCGTGGTCGCCGATGCGCTCGATGTTCTTGGCGATGAACATCAGATGGGTGGAGGGACCGATGTTGCGCGGATCCTCCATCATGTAGGTGAGCATCTCGCGGAACAGGCTGTTGTACATGTCGTCGACATCCTGGTCGCGCTTCCAGGCCGCCACCGCCTTGTCCGCGTCCTTGGCGCCGTAGGCGTCCAGCACGTCCTTGATGATCTGCTGCACCAGCCGGCCCATGCGGGCGATGCCGCCCACGGGCCGCATGGGCGGGCTCTGGGTCAGCGCGATGGCGCGCTTGGCGACGTTGGCCGCGTAGTCGCCGATGCGCTCGATGTCGCTGGAGATCTTGAGCGCGGCGACGATCTCACGCAGATCCTGGGCCATGGGCTGGCGCAAGGCCAGCATGCGGATGGTGTGGGTCGAAATCTGGCGCTCGAGAAGGTCGATCTTGGAATCGTCCTGGACCACCCGGCCCGCCTGCTCGGCGTCCCGCGCGACCAGCGCCTCGATCGCCAGATGGAGCTGCGCCTCGGCCAGCCCGCCCATCTGGGCCACCATTTGGCTCAGGCGATTGAGCTCTTCGTCGAAGCTCTTGACCGTATGCTCGATGGACATCCTGTCGCTCCTGACTGCTCCGCCGGCGGCCCAAGGACCCGGAAGTCAGTTCCTAGCGCCTGTTAGCGGGAAAATTACTACGGATTTATGACAATATTATGACTATGCCAGATATAGGGCTGGTAAGTCTGCCAAGGCCCGGTATTGCGTTCTAGGCGGCCGTGCGCGCCCCGGCGGAGACCCGTTCGGCCACCGGGAGATAGACCGTGAATCGGCTGCCCTTGCCGAGCTCGCTGTCGATCTCCAAGGCGCCCCGGTGGCGGCTGACGATATGCTTGACGATGGCAAGCCCGAGGCCGGTGCCGCCAAGATCGCGGGACCGGGCGGTATCGACCCGATAGAAGCGCTCGGTCAGGCGCGGCAGATGCTCCTTGGGGATTCCCTCGCCCTGGTCGAGCACGCTGACGGCGACGGCGGGCCGGGCCGGGGTCATGGCCGCGGCCGGGGCGCAGGGCCTGGCCTCGATCGTGACCGGCATGCCGGCCTTGCCGTATTTGATCGCGTTGTCGATCAGGTTCTGGAACAGCTGGACCAGCTCGTCGGCATCGCCCTGGACGGGTGGAAGTGCGGCCATGCCCGCGGGCAGCTCGATGCGCATGCTGCGGGCATCGGCCTTCATCGCCAGGCTGTCGGCCACGCTGGCCAGGATCTCGTCGAGGCGCGCGATGCCGGTGGGCACGCTGTGCTCGTTCAGCTCGATGCGCGAGAGCGACAGAAGATCGGCGACGAGCCGGGCCATGCGTCCGGCCTGTTCTTGCATGATGCCGAGGAAGCGGCCCCGGGCCTGGGCATCGTCCTTGGCCGCGCCCCGCAATGTCTCGATGAAGCCCACCAGGGTCGAGAGCGGCGTGCGCATCTCATGGCTGGCGTTGGCGACGAAGTCGGCCCGGAGCCGGTCGGCCCGGACCATCTTGGTCACGTCCTGGAACAGCAGCAGGGTCAAGGCCGTCTCGCCGGCCGCGACGGGAAGCGGCAGGACATGGGCGGCGAAGTGGCGCTCCACCGGCACGGGCATGGTGAACTCGACCGTCTCGGCCGGATCGCCCACCAGAATCCGGTCCATGGCCTCCAAGAGCTCCGGTTGGCGCAGCACGCCCACGATGTCGCGACCCTGGAGCGGCCCGCCGTAGAGCGCCTCGGCCGCGGGGTTGGCGAGCCTGAGACGCATCTCGCTGTTCACCACCAGGAGCGGGTCGGGTAACTGGGCGAGGATGCGTTCGGCCAGCGCCGCATGGACGGCCAGCGACTGCTCTCGCTCGCGCAAGACGCCGAGCGCGCCCACCAGCGCCGGCGCCAGCGTGAGGTCCAGGGCGAGGGGGCTCGGCTGCGGCGGGGGTGCCGTGTCCCCCGCGGCGATCGCCCGAGCGTAGGCGCCCAGTGCGCTCAGATGCCGGAGATGACCGAACAGCAGCCAGGCAAGGCCGGCCAGCATGACGGCGAGCGCGACCAAGCCGGCTGCGGGCGCGAGGCCGGCGAAGGCGATGAGGCCCAAGAGGGCCGCCGCCCCCGGCAGCGCGGCCAGCGCCAGCGCCCCAAGCAGGCGCCGGGTCGGTGGCATGGGAGGGCGAGACGCCATCGCCGGTCAGTCCGTCGTCGAACACGCGAACATGTAGCCCGAGTTTCTCATAAGGATCGCGATGGCGCCGAGGCGAATTTGGCGGCAGGCTAGGAAGGCGGCGAAGCCCGATGCCTGCGCATCGGGCGAGCCGGCTGACGACGTCCTGTCGGCAAATTCGCCCGGCCCTTCGGGTTGCCGCGCGCGGCGCGCCCACCGGTGGCTCGATGCCGAGGGACCGCTTGGTCCCTCGGCTGAATCGATCCACCCCTGGAACGGAGAGCGGTCCGATTCACCCGACGCTTCGAAGAGAAGCGTCGGGATCGGACCGCGCAGCGGGCCTCGCCGATGGATGAACATCGCCTTCGGCCCGCTTCCTAGTGGATCACCTCCGTGCGCGAGCAACGACATCGCGATCCTTATGAGAAATTCGGGCTAGCCAATCTATAGTCGATCAGCCCCCTATCGCGCGACGGTGGAATTGCGGCAGTAACGTGACGCCTTGGCTAAATTTCTTGGCGCTTGCTGGTCATGACTCACCGGCGCGACGACTGGACGGGCGGCCTCCCCAAGGACCTAGGCCGCCGCGCCGAGAGCGGCGAGGGCGGCAGCGGTGACGATCTCGGTGACCGTGGCGCCCATCTGGACGATCTGGGCCGAATGGGCGAGCCCGCAGAGCACGGGGCCGATCACCGTGCCGCCGCCCAGCTGCTGCAAGAGCTTGGAGGAGATGGCGGCGCTATGGAGTGCGGGCATCAGCAGCACGTTGGCCGGCGCCGTCAGCCGGCAGAAGGGATAGACCTGGCGCATCAGCTCGAAATCGAGCGCGACGTTGGGCTGCATCTCGCCGTCATATTCGAAATCCACCTGCCGGCAGTCGAGCAGGCGCACCGCCTCGCGCACCCGCTCCATCCGCTCCATGGGCGGATTGCCGAAATTGGAGAAGGAGAGGAGGGCGACCCTGGGTTCGTGACCCAGCAGGCGCGCCATGGCGGCGGCCTGCACGGCGATGCCGGCCAGCTCCTCGGCCGTCGGCAGCTCATGGACGGCGGTGTCGGCCAGCAGCACCGTGCGCCCTCGCGCGATGACGACCGATAGCCCGAACAGGATCGCGCCCTCGACCGGATCGATCACCCGACGGATCTCGTCCAGCGTGTCGGCGAAGCTTCGGGTCACGCCCGTCACCATGGCGTCGGCATCGCCCTCGGACACCATGCAGGCGGCGAAGACGTTGCGGTCCTGGTTCACCATGCGCTGGCAGTCGCGGCGCAGCGCCCCCCGGCGCTGCAGGCGGTGATAGAGGGCCTCGGTGTAATGGGGGTTGCGATTGGAAAGCCTGGCGTTGGTGATCTCCAGGCCGTTGGCGTCGCCCAGGCCCGCCTGCTTCATCGTCGCCAGGATGCGCTCCTCGCGCCCGACCAGCACCGGCGCGCCGTAGCCGGCGTGATGGAAGGCGACGGCGGCGCGGATCACCTTCTCCTCCTCGCCCTCGGCGAAGACGACCCGGCGCGGGTTGTTGCGCACCCGCTCCAGGATCAAGGCGAGGCTCGCCGCCGTCGGGTCGAGGCGGGCCGACAGCTCGGCCTTGTAGCCGTCCATATCCAGGATCGGGCGTCTCGCGACGCCGCTTTCCATCGCCGCCTTGGCGACCGCGGTGGGCAGGGCGCAGATGAGCCGCGGGTCGAAGGGCACCGGGATGATGTAGTCCGGCCCGTAGCGCAGCCTTCGCCCGGCATAGGCGGCGTCCACCTCGTCGGGCACGTCGTCGCGCGCGAGCCCGGCCAGCGCATGGGCGGCCGCGATCTTCATCTGCTCGTTGATGGTGGAGGCGCGCACGTCGAGCGCGCCGCGGAAGATGTAGGGGAAGCCCAGCACGTTGTTGACCTGGTTCGGATAGTCCGACCGGCCCGTGGCCACGATGGCGTCCTTGCGCACCGCGCGCACTTCCTCCGGCGTGATCTCCGGATCGGGGTTGGCGAGCGCGAAGATGATCGGTTTCGCCGCCATGCTCGCGACCATGGCCTGGCTCATCGCCCCCTTGGCCGAGAGGCCGAAGAAGACATCGGCATCCTTCAGGGCTTCGGCCAGGTTGCGCGCCTTGGTGCGCGCCGCATGGGCCGACTTCCATTGGTTCATGCCCTCGGTCCGGCCCTGATAGATGACGCCCTTGGTATCGACCAGGATGCAGCTGTCCTGGGGCAGGCCCATGGTCTTGATCAGCTCGACGCAGGCGATGGCGG
This sequence comes from uncultured Alphaproteobacteria bacterium, assembly GCA_963724385.1. Classification (GTDB taxonomy): domain Bacteria; phylum Pseudomonadota; class Alphaproteobacteria; order Dongiales; family Dongiaceae; genus DASXQK01. Next base: position 182,372 of record CAVRUJ010000001.1, read on the forward strand.
CGGCCCCGGCGCCGTTGACCACCATCTTGACGTCCTTGAGGTGCCGGCCCGTCAGGTCGAGGGCATTGATGAGGCCGGCGGCGGCGATGATCGCGGTGCCGTGCTGGTCGTCGTGGAAGACGGGGATGTCCAGGAGTTCGCGCAGGCGCTGCTCGATGATGAAACATTCCGGCGCCTTGATGTCCTCGAGATTGATGCCCCCGAAACTTGGGCCGAGGTAGCGCACGCAATTGACGAACTCGTCGACGTCCCGGGTGTTGATCTCCAGATCGATGGAATCGATGTCGGCGAAGCGCTTGAACAGCACCGCCTTGCCTTCCATCACCGGCTTGGAGGCGATCGCGCCGAGATCGCCGAGACCCAGCACCGCGGTGCCGTTGGAGATCACCGCCACCAGGTTTCCCTTGGCCGTGTAGTCGTAGGCGAGGTCGGGATTCTTGGCGATGCGCAGGCAAGGGACCGCCACGCCCGGCGAATAGGCGAGCGACAGGTCGCGCTGGGTCATCAGCGGCTTGGTCGCCCGGATTTCCAGCTTCCCCGGCCGGCCTTGGGAATGGAACAGCAGGGCTTCCTGCTCGGTGATGCTGGCGTGCGAATCGTCCATCGAACCCCTCGGTCCTTGTTTCCTCCCGACTTCAAAGGCTTGCATGAATTGCCGGGGAAAGGAATAGGCCGGCCATGCTACTGTCCCGCGCCATGTCGCAACGCCAGCCTGCCCCCGGCGACGCCTCGCCGGTGATGGCGCAATACCTCGCCGTCAAGCGCGCCCATCCGGACCACCTGTTGTTCTACCGGATGGGCGATTTCTACGAACTCTTCTTCGAGGACGCGGTCAAGGCCGCGGCCGCCCTCGCCATCGCGCTCACCAAGCGCGGCAAGCATGAGGGCGGGGACATCCCGATGTGCGGCGTACCAGTCCACGCCGCCGAGGGCTATCTCGCCAAGCTGATCCGCCACGGTTTCAAGGTCGCCGTCTGCGAGCAGATGGAAGACCCGGCCGAAGCGCGCAAACGCGGCTCCAAGGCGGTGCTGAAGCGCGAGGTCGTGCGCATCGTCACCCCCGGCACCTTGACCGAGGACAGCCTGCTCGATGCCCGCAGCCACAATTTCCTCGCCGCGGTCGCCGAGGCGGGCGAGGGCCTCGGCCTCGCCTCGGTCGATATCTCGACCGGCGATTTCGCCGTCCAGGCGCTGGTTCCGGCCGATCTCGCCGCGGCTCTCGCCCGGCTTTCGCCCAGCGAAATCCTGATCCCGGACCGGTGGCTCACCCGAGCCGACATCGCGCCGGCCTTGGCCGACTGGAAGAAGCTCATCTCGCCGCTACCCCAGGCGCGGTTCGACAGCGAGGCCGGGCGCCGGCGCCTGGAAGCCGCTTTCGCCGTCAAGGCGCTGGAAGGCTTCGGCAGCTTCGAACGGGCCGAGATCGCGGCGGCGGGCGCGCTGGTCGACTATCTCCAGGCGACCCAGTTGGGCCGCATGCCCCGCCTGAAGCCGCCCAGGCGCATCTCCGCCGGCTCAGCCATGGAAATCGACCCGGCCACGCGGCGCAATCTTGAGCTGACGGAGAGCCTCTCGGGCGAGCGCGGCCAGTCGCTGTTGGGCTGCATCGATCGGACGGTCACGGCGGCTGGCGCCCGGCTGCTGGCCCTTTGGCTCGGAGCCCCGCTCACCGACCCCGCGGCGATCGGCCGCAGGCTCGACATGGTCGAATCGCTTCATGCCGAGGGGCGGCTCCGCGCGGACCTGCGCGGCGTTCTCGCCCGCGCGCCCGACATCGAGCGCGCGCTGTCGCGCCTGCTGCTCGGCCGCGGCGGCCCGCGGGATCTGGCGGCTTTGGGCCAGGGCCTCGCCGCGGCTGGAGCCCTCAAACAGATGATGGCGGAGAAGCCCGAGCTGCCGGAGGGCCTGAAGGAAGCGGTGGTCGGGCTGGGCGACCACGCAACGCTGGTGGCCGAACTCGCCCGGGCGCTCGGCCCCGAGCTTCCGGTCGCCGCCCGGGACGGCGGTTTCATCGCCTCGGGCTATCGCGGGGAGCTCGACGAGCTGCGGGCGCTGCGCGACGAGAGCCGGCGCCTGGTGCTGGATCTCGAGACCCGCTACCGCGGCGAAACCGGGATCGCCTCCCTCAAGATCCGCCACAACAACCTGCTGGGCTATTACCTCGAGACCACTTCGGCCCATCTGGAGAAGCTGACGCGCGGGGGCGGCTTCATCCATCGCCAGACCATGGCCAATGCGGCGCGCTTCACCACCGTTGAATTGTCCGAGCTCGAACAGCGCATCGCGAGCGCGGCCGACAAGGCGCTCGCCCTCGAGCTCGAAGCTTTTCGCCGAGTTGGTTGCGGCCGCCGGCGCCGAATCCGAATCGATCGCGGCGGCAGCGGCGGCCATGGCCCTCATCGACGTCGCCGCGGCTCTCGCCCTCAAGGCCGAGGAGGCCGGCTATTGCCGGCCGGCCGTGGAGGACGGGGTCGAATTCCGGATCGAGGCGGGCCGTCATCCCGTGGTGGAAGCCGCACTCGCCGCCCGCCAGGCCAGCGGCTTCGTCGCCAATGATTGCGATCTCGGCGAAGAGCAGCGGCTTTGGCTGGTGACCGGGCCCAACATGGCCGGCAAATCCACCTTCCTGCGCCAGAACGCGCTCATCGCCATCCTGGCCCAGGTCGGCTCCTTCGTGCCGGCAAGCGCGGCGCGCATCGGCGTCGTCGATCGCCTGTTCAGCCGGGTGGGGGCCGCCGACGATCTCGCCCGGGGCCGCTCCACCTTCATGGTGGAGATGGTGGAGACGGCGGCGATCCTGAACCAGGCAGGGCCCCGCGCCCTGGTGATCCTGGACGAGATCGGCCGGGGCACGGCGACCTTCGACGGGCTCTCCATCGCCTGGGCGACGCTCGAACATCTCCACGAGGTCAACCGGTGCCGGGCCCTCTTCGCCACCCACTACCACGAGCTGGTGGCGCTGGCCGCCCGCCTGCCGGCGCTCTCGCCCCACGCCATGCGCGTGAAGGAGTGGCAGAACGAGGTCGTGTTCCTGCACGAAGTGGCGCCCGGCGCCGCCGACCGCAGTTACGGCATCCATGTGGCCAGGCTCGCCGGCCTGCCCGATGCCGTGATCTCGCGGGCCGAAGAAGTGCTGGCGACCCTGGAGAAGGGCGAGCAGGCGAGCGCGCTCACCGGCCTGGCCGAAGACCTGCCGCTGTTCGCCGCGCGCCCGTCGGGGCCGAGGAACTCGCCGGTGGAAGAGGCGCTCAACAACCTCGATCCCGACCGCCTCTCGCCGCGCGAGGCATTGGAGGAACTTTACCGCCTGCGCCGGATCGCCCGCGGGGAAGAATAACCCCGCTTTGCCTTATCGCGCCCGCCCGGCTATACCGGCGCGCCATGAAATTCTCCCATCTGACCGAGCGGATCGCGGGCGAGGGTGCGGGCGCCTGGGCCGTGCATTTCGAGGCGATGAAGCGCAGGCGCCGCGGCGAGAACGTCATCGTGCTCTCGGTCGGCGAGCCCAACTTCGACACGCCGCCGGCCATCGTCGCCGCGGCCAAATCCTCCCTCGACAACGGCCGCACCCATTACACCGACATCGTCGGCGACCCGCCCTTGCGCGCCGCCATCGCCCGGCGCCATGGCCGGCTGACCGGCCAGGCGGTGGGGCCGGAGAACGTCGTGGTCGTGGCCGGCGCCCAATGCGCCCTGTTCTCGGCGATGCTGTGCCTGCTGGACCCGGGCGACGAGATCATCGTGCCTGAGCCCATGTACGTGACCTACGAAGCCGTGGTCGGCGCGACCGGCGCCACCATGCGCCGCGTCGGGCTTGATGCCGCCGGCGGCTTCCGCCTGAAGGCCGCCGACATCGCCGCCGCCATCGGCCCCAGGACCCGCGCGGTGCTGATCAACAGCCCCAACAATCCCACCGGCGCCATGATCCGGCGCGCCGAGATGGAGGCGCTCGCCGAGCTTTGCCGGCGCCACGATCTCTGGCTCATCTCGGACGAGGTCTACGGCTCGCTCGTCTTCGAGGGGGAGCATGTAAGCCCGGGTGGGTTCCCGGCCATGGCCGAGCGCACGGTGACCGTGGACAGCCTCTCGAAATCCCACGCCATGACCGGCTGGCGTCTCGGCTGGGCGGTGGGGCCGCAGGCCCTCATGAGCCATATGGCCCATCTGGCGCTTTGCATGCTCTATGGCTCGCCCGGCTTCGTGCAGGACGCGGCACTCGTCGCCATCGAGCAGGACCTGCCCGAGGTCGCGACGATGCGCGAAGCCCTGAGGCACCGGCGCGACCGGCTGCATCGCCAGCTCTCCCAGGTGCCCAATCTCAGCGTGCCGCTGCCCGAGGCCGGCATGTTCCTGCTGGCCGACGTGAGCCGCACGGGCAGGAGCGCCCGCGACTTCGCCTTCGGCCTGCTGGAAGCGGAGGCTGTCTCCGTTCTGCCCGGCGCCGCCTTCGGCCCCCAGCTCGCCAACTACGTGCGCATCAACCTGGGCGCCCCCGACGAGGAACTGGAAAAGGCTGGCCGGCGCATCGCCGCTTACGCGGGAACCTTGTAGGCGGGCTCATCACCCGCATTCACGGCATCGTCATTCCCGTGCGAAAGGGAGTCCAGGGCGGCATGGAGCTCATCTGTAGTCTGGACCCCCGCTTTCGCGGGGGCGACGATTAGGGTGATTGCACGATCGAATTCCACTCCAGCGCCCGCGTCTCTTCGTCATTCCCGCGTAAGCGGGAATCCAGGGTGGCAAGAATTCCATCTGCCATCTGGACCACCTAAGCCGTCCGTTTACCCCTCTGGCGGCCTGGGAGCGGGCAGCTCCACCTTGCGCTCTGTGCCCGTCGGGCTGCCCAGCAGGAGCCGTAGCGTCCAGCGTTGCCAGCCGGCGCGATAGGCGGCCATGTCGGGTATCCGGATGAGGGCGCGGCTGACATAGGCTTCCGCGGGCGAGGGCTCAGCGGTGCCGAACAGCGGAAGCGATACGCCGATGTCGGTGTGGAGGGGATCGCTCGATCCGCCCTCGGCGGCGATGCCGATGCCGAGGCCATCCTGGTCCTGGCGGGTGATGGTCCGGTCGCTGGAAATCTTATCCGCGGCGAGCGCCGTGCCGTCCGGGGCCAGAAGCTCGGCTTTTTCGATGGGCTGACGGTCCTCCAGCGTGACTTCGACCGTGTCGGGGCTGCCGGCGAGGAATCCGGCAGTGAAGCTGGGGCGGGAGGCCGGCGCGGGAGGCGGGCTTTCCCCAGCGCAGGCCCCGAGCCCGATCGCCACGGCTATAGCCAAGAGCAACTTGATGCGAGAACTGCGCGATCCATTCATAGGCCCATTATGGCACCGGTACCGACTTTCACAGAAAGTCGGTACCTAGTTTAGAGTTTTAGTATCGGATTCACGCAGAAATTCGCGACAAGGCCTAAGTCTCGAATTTCTGCGATCCGATACTATGAGCATGGCTGGGTGCCGGTGCCGGCATTCACTTCCGCGTCAATCCGGTAGCATAATGCCAGCCCCATGGAACTTGTCCGCGACCAGCGCGCCATCCTCGACCGCCGGCGGCTTTCGGCCGCTCTTGCCTGGGCGGGCGAGCGGGGCGAGGCTGCCCTGCTGGATTGCCTGAAAAAGGCGCTGGCCGAAGGCCGGGACGAAATCCGGCGCCGGTTCGAGGCCGAGGCCAGGGCCGAGGACGCGGGGCTTCGGGTCAGCCATGAGACCTGCTTCCTCATGGACCAGCTGATCCGCTGCCTCTACGACTACACTACGGAGCAGGTCTTCCCGCTCGCCAATCCCAGCGCCGGCGAGCGCCTGGCGCTGGTGGCGCTCGGCGGCTACGGCCGCGGCGAGCTGGCGCCTTTCTCCGACATCGATCTCCTTTTCCTGCTGCCCTACAAGCAGACGCCCCATGGCGAGCAGGTGGTGGAGTTCATGCTCTATCGCCTGTGGGATCTCAGCCTCAAGGTCGGCCACGCGGTGCGCTCGGTGGAGGAGTGCCTGCGCCAGGCCCGGGCCGACATGGTGATCCGCACCAGCCTTCTGGAGGCGCGCTTCCTCTGGGGCGAGCAGCCGCTCTACCAGGAGCTGAAGGCGCGGTTCCGGCGCGAGATCGTGGCCGGCAGCGGCCCCGATTTCGTCGAGGCCAAGCTCGCCGAGCGCGACGCCCGCCTCGCCCGCGTCGGCGATACGCGCTACGCGCTGGAACCCAACATCAAGGAGGGCAAGGGGGGTCTGCGCGATCTGCACACCCTCTACTGGATCGCCAAGTACCTCTACCAGGTGGACGACGTGACGGCCCTGGTCGACCGCGGGGTGCTGAACGCCGAGGAGGCGGCGGCCTTCGACAAGGCCGCGGCATTCCTGTGGACCCTGCGTTGCCACCTCCACTACCTGGCCGGCCGCGCCGAGGACCACCTCACCTTTGATCTGCAGCCCGAACTCGCGCGGCGCATCGGCTATACCGACCATGCCGGCACCCGCGGGGTCGAACGGCTGATGAAGCATTACTTCCTGGTGGCCAAGAGCGTGGGCGACCTGACCCGCATCTTCTGCGCCGCTCTGGAGGCCAAGCACCAGCGCAAGCCGCGGCTGCGTCTGCCCGGATTGGGGCTGCTGCGGCGCGAGGTCGAGGAATTCCCGATCGAGGGCGGCCGGCTTTCCCTGCCGGGGCCGGAGCTCCTGACCGAAAGCCCGGTCGCCATGCTGCGGCTGTTCGAAGTCGCCCAGCGGCGCGACCTGGACATTCATCCCCACGCGCTTCGCCTGGTGACGCGGCATCTGCGCCTGGTCAAGGGGCTGCGGCGCGACCCTGAGGCGAACCGCCTGTTCGTCGCCATGCTGACCTCGCCCAAGGGGCCGGAGGCGACCTTGCGGCGGCTGAACGAGGCCGGAGTCTTCGGGCGCTTCATCCCCGACTTCGGCCGGGTCGTCGCCCAGATGCAATACGACATGTATCACCACTACACGGTGGACGAGCACACCCTCTTCGCCATCGGCATCCTCCATCGCATCGAACAGGGCGCATTGAAGCAGGAAGCCCCCGTCGCCTCGGCGGTGGTGCATCAGGTGCTCTCGCGCCGGGTGCTCTATCTCGCCATCCTGCTGCACGACATCGCCAAGGGACGTGGCGGCGATCATTCGGAGCTCGGCGCCGAGATCGCCCAGAACCTGGGCCCGCGTCTCGGCTTCAGCGAGGAGGAGACCGAGCAGGTCGCCTGGCTGGTCCTGCATCATCTGCTGATGAGCAACACCGCCTTCAAGCGCGACATCGACGATCCCCGGACGATCGAGAATTTCGCCGGCGCCGTGCAGTCGCTGGAGCGCCTGCGCCTGCTGCTGGTGCTGACGGTGGCCGACATCCGGGCGGTGGGGCCGAAGACATGGAACAACTGGAAGGCGGCCTTGCTGCGCGAGCTCTACTGGCGCACGGCCGAGAAGCTCTCCGGCGGGCTCGAGACGCTCGCCGCCGACGCGCGGGCTCGCACGGCGAGCGAGGCGCTCTCGCGCGAGCTTGCCGACTGGACGCCGGCCGAGATCGAGCGGCATCTCGCCCGCGGCCATGCCGCCTATTGGCTCGCCTTCGATACGCCCACCTTAGCGCGCCAGGCGCGACTGCTTCGGGCCATGGCGGTTGAAGGCCAGCCGCTCGCCCTCGACACACGTGTCGACCGGGCCCGCGGCTCGACCGAGGTGACGGTCGCAACCGCCGACCGGCTCGGCCTCTTCGCCGACCTCGCGGGCGCCTTCGCACTTGCCGGCGCCGATATCGTCGACGCCCGGATCTTCACGCTCGCCGACGGCATCGTCCTCGACAGCTTCACCATCCAGGATGCCGGCGGCGCCTTCGAGGAACCGTCCAAGCTCGCCCGCCTGGCGGCGATCATCCGGCGCATCGTGGTCGATTCCCCCGGCGACGGGCCGCAGGAGATCGCCATCCCGCCGGCGGCCTTCTCGAGCCGGTTCGACCTCTTCACCGTCGCGCCCCGGGTGCTGCTCGACAACAAGGCGAGCGCCGGCCACACGGTGATCGAGGTGAACGGGCGCGACCGCAAGGGCCTGCTCCATCGCCTCACGCGCAGCCTCGCGGGCCTCAAGCTGCAGATCGCCAGCGCCAAGGTTTCCACCTTCGGCGCCCGGGCCGTGGACGTGTTCTACGTCAAGGACCAGTACGGCCTGAAGATCGAGGACGAGAAGCGCCTGAAGGCGATCCGCGAGCGCCTGATGGAGGCGTTGAGCGAGCCGGCGGAGGTCGGCGGTCCGAGCGAATCACCACGCAGCGTCGCCGTCGCCGAATGAGCGGTCGGCAGAGATCAAATTCGCGCCTCGAAGCCGACGCCATGGCGTTGACCGAGGATCTCATCGCCCGTCTCGGCCAATGCCCGCCGGAGCCCGGATGGAGCCCGGCCGACCAGAAATTCGAGGACGAGGACTACCGGCAGATGCTCCAGGCGCTGATGACGGCGCGCCCGGCGGACCAGCTCTGGCTCTTCGCCTACGGCTCGCTCATGTGGCGGCCGGCCTGCCCCGATTGCGAACGCCGGCCCGCCCGGCTCAGGGGCTATCACCGGCGCTTCTGCCTGTGGATGCGCCGCTATCGCGGCACGCCCGAGCGGCCCGGGCTGATGCTCGCCCTCGACCATGGCGGGGAATGCCGCGGCCTGGCGATGCGCCTCGACCACAGCGATGCCGAACGCCACCTCGAACAGGTGCTGCGCCGCGAGCTGGTGTTGAAGCCGCCGGCCTACCGCCCGCGCTGGCTCAGCCTCGAAACGGAGCAAGGCCCGATCACCGCGCTGGGCTTCGTCATCGACCGCAGGAGCCCGCGCTACACCGGCGCGCTTGCCGACAGCAAGGTTGCGGAAGTCCTCGCCGGGGCCATCGGCCATGCCGGAACCGGTGCGGAATATCTGCTGCGCACGGTCTTGGAGCTGGAGCAGATCGGCTGCCGCGACCGGCGCCTGTGGCGACTCCAGGCCATGGTGGCCGAACACCTCGCGGCGCTGCCTGCGAGCGGGTAGCCAGAAAGAAAACCACAGAGGCACAGAGACACAGAGAAACAAGTGAAGACATTTGGCCGCTTCGCGGCCGCAGACTCAAATTGATCTATCTCCTCTGTGCCTCTGTGTCTCTGTGGTAAATCCTTCGCTTCTTCAAGCGCGCAGCAGGTCGCTCATCGCCGGCGCGGCGCGGCTGTCAGGGAAGATCTTGTTCTCCACCGTCATCTCGTCGAGCCCGAGCGGGCGCTGGCAGATCGCCTTGAAGACGCTGCGCAGGTCGGTGGTGGGCGCGAGGTCCCGGCTCTGATAGAGCCGGTCGCTCGAAGAGGCCCGGCCAATCGGCGATGACGCGCCTGCCAGCGACATTGCCGCCGAGAACGAAGGCCGCCGTGCCGGTGCCGTGATCGGTGCCATTGGTGCCGTTGGGCGCGACGGTACGGCCGAACTCAGTCGCGACCACGACCGTGCTGCGGGCCCAGACCGGCTGCATCGCCTGCCTCAGCGCCGCCAGGCTGTCGGCGAGACTCTTCAGGGCAGTGGGCAGCCGGCCGGTCATGAGCCCCTGGCCCTGATGGGTATCCCAGCCGAGCGCCTCCAGGACCGCGACCCGGGGCCCGCGCGGATCGGCCAGCAGCTCGCCCACGCCCTTGGCCGCGGCCGGAAGATAGTCTGCGCGCTTCAGGGATTTGACCGCGCCGCCGGAAGCCCCCATCACCTCGTCGCTCACCTGCTGGGCTTGCAGGCCGTCGGCCAGCGCCTTGCTGAACAGGGGATCGTCCCGGTAGAGATCGGCCAGGCGATCCAGCAGATCCTGGTTCGCCGCCGGCAGGATCTGCTCCGGCGACCAGGAACCGACCTCGGCCGAGCCGCGCAGGATGAGGGGCACCGAGGGCCCGACCGAAAGCGCCAGGGAACGACCGTCGTCGGGCATTTCCGCGACCGCCCGGTTGAGCCAGCCATCGGTCAGCGCGTGGGCTGCCCCGCCCGTCTCCAGCATGTCCTGGCCGTCGAAATGGGAGCGGGCGCGGTAGGGCGTGGCGGCGGCATGAAGCACGGCGAGCTCGCCCGATTGCCAGAGAGGCATGAGAGGGGCCAGCGCCGGGTTGAGGCCGAAATGCCCGTCGAGGTTGAGGCAGCCGCCGGTCTTGCCCGGCTCCTCGAAGGCGAGGCTGCCGCGCTGGCTGGCATAGTCCCTGTCGCCATAGGGCGGCACGGCAGCGAGCCCGTCCATGGCGCCGCGCAGCACCACCACGACCACCCGGTTGTCCGTCGGCGCCGAGGCCAAAGCGAGGCGGATGCCGCCGGCATAGGCCACACCGGCAGCGCTCAGAACCAGAAGTCGGCGGCGGGTCAGCATGAGCATTTCTCCCTTTGGCAGGGCAAGGTTTGATGCCTACCCCCCGCCCTGGCCCTCCCCCACAAGGGGGGAGGGGAGCTAAGCGAAGCGTCGCGCTTTTCTTCCCCCGCCCCCTTGACGGGGGCGGGTCGGGGTGGGAGTGAAAGCCGAACGATCATCGTCAAGTCCGCTCCGTCAGCGTCTCTGGAATTCGGGGCTCGCGAGCACGAGAGCGAAGGCGTCGTCGACCGAGGCGGCATGGGCCACGGCATGGGTCAGCGAATGCCTGGCCACGGGCGCAATCGTCTCGGCGATGAGCTGATCGGCGGTAATCCGGCCGCCCACGCGGCCGGCCACGGCGGCGGCGAAATCGGCCCGCTCCAGCACGCCGCTGGCGCCGATCCAGGCATCGGCCTTGTCGGGCCAGCCCGCCGGCGAGGGGGCATCGAAGGGGAGCTGGCCCAGGCCCTTGAGGGCGCCCAAAACGCCCTTGGCCTTGGTGTCGTCGTCGCCTTCCATGCCGATCGCGCGCAGCGTCGAGACCACCAGCTCGTTGGGGGTCTTCACTTTGGCGAGCGGATCGGCCCAGGCCTCCGGCGCGTCGATGGCGGCTTCGGCGAGCGCGCCCAGATCGCCGTCGGTTTCGCGGAAGACGCTCTCGAAGCGCGCGACCGCCGGCGCCGGCGGATCGTCGGCGATGAAATGCTGGGCGAACTGGCGGGCGATATGGCGGGCGGTCGAGGGATGGCTGGCGAGCATGGTGAGGGCATCGAGCCCTTCCTGCTCGCCGCCTTCCGCGAATCGCTCGCCCAGCAAGACCTTCTCCCCCGGCTCATGCATGGCGGCACGGAACTTGAAGGCGCCGAAGTTCGCTTCCCGCGGGCCGGCGATGGACCAGCCGGTGAGGATCTTGGCGAAGGTGGTGACGTCGGCCTGGGTGTAGCCGCCGTCCACGCCGAGCGTGTGCAGCTCCAGGAGCTCGCGGGCGAGGTTCTCGTTGAGGCCGAGGCCGCGGCGCTGGCCGGCCCTGGAATCGGGCCCGGTCGAGCGGGCGTTGTCGAGATAGAGCAGCATGGCGGGATGGCGCGTTGCGGCCAGCAGCATGTCGAGGAAGCGCCCGGTGACGTGGGGGCGGATGGCCTCGCGCTCGAAGGGGCCGGCGAGGCCGATGACGATCGGCCTCTGGATCGACACGGTGAAATGGTTGGACCAGAAGGCGACCAGGCGTTCGCGCAAAGGATCCTGGCTTTGCACCTGGGCGAAGCTGCGCGCGGTGGCGTCCTTCACGTAGAGCTCGCGGCCCTTCTTGGCGAGGTTCTGGAAGACCGCCGTCTGCTGCTGTGTCGCGCCGGCGCTGGCCGGGTCGACGCTGCGCTCGAGCCCGAAGACCGGGGCCTGCCGGCCCGCGGGAGCCCCGGCTTTCCGCTTGGCGAGCTCGCGGCCCACCGTCTCGGAGTCCGGCAGGCCTTCGAGCGCCGCCGGCACCGCGGGCGGACCGGCGAGCTGCGCCTTCAGCCAGCCGCGCGGATCATTCGCCGCCTCGCCAAGTTCGCCCGGCCGGGCGCCGAGCCCGAAACGGTTGACGGCGATGAAGGCTTCGATGCCAGGCGCAGCCATGGCTTCACTGGGCCAAATGCTTGCGGGCCGAGGCGGGCAGCTTCTGGACCGCGTCCGCGATCGCCGTTTCCATGGCCGCCTGCAAGGCCTCGTTGCGGCGCCTGAGCTCGGCGAAAGCGTCGTCCACGGCCTTGCGGTCGAAGTTGTCCGCGCGCAGCAGCCTGATCAGGATCTCGCGCTGCTGGCGCAAAGCCAGATTGAGGCCGGTGAAGTCGTCGGCGTGGCCCTTCATTTCGTCCATCACCGTCTGGCGGTCGGCCTGGTCCAGCGGACCAACGAGGTGCTGGATGGCGCGGCCCGCCACCGGACCGAACTCCCGGACATAGGCCCCGCCGCCGAACAGAAATTCCGGATGCAGGATCCGCCCGAGGATGAGACCGACGAGGAACAGGTTGACGACGAGGGAAACGAAGAGGCCGATGGCCACCCAGCGCCGGCCGCTCGGCCGGCTTGCGCTCGGACCTTGAGGGCCCGGCGTGGGCAAGGCATCCGTGGTCACCATGACAGATCCCCGGCGAAGTCGAGGGAAGACCCGGAGGCCGCCGTCGCCTCGCTGGTGTCGGCGAGCTGCGTCCAGCCGATCATGAAGCCGATGACTGCCGCAGCGGCCAGGCTCGCAACCCTGAGCCAGAGGCCGCGGCCGGCGGGCGGCATCGCGCCGGCCGGATGGACGATCGGGCGATCCTGCGCGGCCGCGGTCGCCCGCGCGGCCAGCCTCTCGGCGTCGAGGATCGGCGGCGCCAAGGGCGGGGCCCGGTCAAGCAGCCGGTCGACAGCCTTGGCCTCGGCCACCAAGCCCTGCGCCTGCGGCGAGCCTGCCAGAAGCTCGGCCGCCGAAGCCCGCTCGGCGGGCGGCCAGCGGCGCGGATCGCCGCCATAGGCGTCCACGAGTTCGCGCAAACGTTCCAGTTGCATCATCCCATCCCTCGCATCACCCAACTTCCCTGGAGGCCGAAAGATCGGCCAGCAATTCCTTCAACGCGCGTCGGCCCCGGACCAGCAGCGATTCGAGCGCGCCGACGCTGATCGCCAAGGCCGCCGCGGCCTCGATATTGCCCAGCCCCTCGAAATAGCAGAGCGCCAAGGCCGCGCGCTGCCGGTCGGGCAAAGCCGCCATGGCGGCGGCGACCCGCCGGCTGGTCTCGCTCGCGGCCCTCGCATCGAACCCGTCGGCCCGCTCGTCGGCGATTTCGGCCGCCGCCTCGAGCTCCACCGGGCGCGGGCGCCGGCGCCGGTCCAGGCACAGGTTGACCAGCACGCGGTAGAGCCAGGTGCCGATCTGGGCCCGGCCGGAGCCGCCGTCGCCGGCCCGGTCATTGGCCGGCAGCCATTCCGGGGCCTTCTGCCAGCAGCGCAAGAAAGTCTCCTGCACGATCTCCTCCGCATCGCTCCGGTTGGCGACGATGCGCTGGGCGACGGCCGTGGCGCGGGCGAGATGCCGGCGCACCAGGACCGCGAAGGCCGCCTTGTCGCCGGCCCCGGCCCGACGCATCAGGGCGTCGTCGCTCTCATCCTGCATGGCTTGGTCCGATCGCCGGGGTGCCCCGCCGCCCCGGCCTTCAGCTTCGCCCTTGCATTTATGCCGGGGCCCGGCCCATTGGCCTGTCTTCGGGTGAATTCAAGCTCTCGGCCATGCAACCGCTCCCTGCCCCGCCAGCGTCTTCAAGGGGATACACGGGCGGGCCGGCGGAATCCTGCGCGCGGCGGGGGCTGATTGCCAGGGGTGGCGGAGGCGGTTCCAGGCATAGGGGAGGCGGGCGAAGGCGTCGTAGAGCAGCGTTGCGGCGGCACCGACGCCGGGGAGGCCGAGGAAGCGGCCGAGCTTGCGCTGGCCCGGCGTACGCCTCCAGAGAGCGGCGAAGGCAGCCGCGCCGACGGCTCCCTGGCCATCGGGCTCGCGGACATGGAGACGAAGGCGGACCAATTCGATATCGGCGCCGATCTCAGTCAGCGCCTCCGGATGTTCATTGATGTCGCACCACTCGGCTGGCTCACCCGCCGCTTCCATGCGCCGGCGCTGATCCGCGACGCTGGCGCCGCAGACCGGGCAGAGCGAGTTGAAGAAGACTTTGGGGCGGGAGGACATGGGCCCTCTAGTCAGCTTTGCAACAACCGCAGGGTCATCCGCCGTGGTATCCACCAGCCCTAACAGAGCTATTCTCGGACGACCATATGTCTTTCGCGGAATCCCCACCCTCCCACTGCCGCCGACTATTACTCCCAAATCGGCTGGGTTTCAAGGAAGTCGCTCAAGCAGCGATGCGCTTTTTCAAGTCCCCAAGTTGGGCATATAGCCAACTTGCAATCTTGAAGGTGAAAAGACCAATGACAATTCCCCCATAGAAATCATTGACGGTTACCGAGAGGGGAAGCGTATCGCTTTTTAGTCGGAAGGTCAGTAGCACGAAGATCGCCGCCGTAATAGCGCCGATTAAAAACACGGCAAAGGATCTAATGATATATTGAAAGAAACTTCGCACGGTAATCTTGTCACTGTTCCAGAGGGCCATTGAAAACAAAAACAACGACAACATAGCAGCACCGAGACACGCCCCGAGGACAATGACAAACAACGGCGGCTTCATATCAACAGAAAATTGGATATCTTGAAAAAGTGGCTCCTCAATAGCCCCGGGAACATATTTGACCCGGGCGGCAAAATTGTATGTGCCCGGCTCGAAGGTAACAAAGTGGAACCAATACATCAATTTTTCATAGGTGCTTGTAAAATTTGCCTCTTCCGCCGGGTTTAGTACCTTCCTTCGAGAGACTTCTTGTCCTGCGTCAACTTTTAGCTCTTCGTTAACTACGATCATATCGCATGTCGAACCCGGCCAAATCAATCTGACTTCAGGCGGCGGACAAACTGTTATCTGCTGAAGGGTCATCGAAGTCGGGCGATTGGCATCAGTCCCGGTTGAGTCATGAGCACTATCATAAGCGAAAGCAAACTTTACCTCGAGATCGCGATCAACTACGACTGACCCCGACGGTACTGTGACTGTCACCCGTGGCGCATTGTTAGCAATTGAGTATGGGTTCGTGTTTGTTAAATTATCCGCATTACTCAACTGAGGCCAAACCAAATAGCTGCAGAGGCCTGCCCACAGAATTAGCCGTCGTCGATTGATTTTGCTCAAATAGTGCATGACGTAGCTTGGATGGTGGCAATCTCGTGCATAAAATAAGACTTGCGCGAAGGGCGGAGAGGGAAAGTGCTGATCCACTGCGTCGTATCATGCAAGAACGCCTGCCTAATCGTTCCACAATCGCAGCTGCTGGATCCCGCCGCCGAAGTGGCGTGGGAACTTACACACAACTCGACGTAAGTGAGACGGAGTTCAACTACGTTGTCATTCATGTAATTCGGGTCGATCTGCCCACTTTCGATTAGGGTCTCTGCGGCGGCGCCCCCCTCTAAATCATTTACCAAGCGCAAAAGGTCTTCGACGCTCGTGTTTATTCGATCTTTGGCGCCGGCCTTAGCGAGACTATCCGAATTTGAAGCGGTGACACCGTCATGCCAGCTGATATACCGAAGCCAATATTGCTTTGCTGTCGTCAGGAACTCATTCGGTTTGTTGTTTCTGTAAATGATCGCCAGGTTGTGATAGGCAGAGGCGGACTCAAAATAAAACCGCTCCAGACGCGGAAGGTCCTGCGAGGAAGAGAGTATTGGGTCGTTATCATATTGAGTAAAGTACTGCGCCAGGGCGATGGGCTTATCTCGGAGCCCAACCGCACCGCTTAGAATCTTTTCTAACTCCGGGTCTGCGTTTGCTGCGCTCTGTTGTGCACGGCTCCATTGTGGACAAAGGAATACGCAAGATAGGAGCGCAGCGCAGAAGATAAAAAGTGGTTTGATCATGATCGGGTGCATCACATAAATCCTCCTCCCTACGATCGACGAACACCTTGATTTGGCGCGACCAGGAGTCACTGTCACAACGCGCCCGCCAACGTGGGTCGGGTGAAATGTGCCCGTCTATTTTTGCAAGAATAGCATGCCTGCCACCAATCGGTGAAGGTGTTTTAGAGAGGCGTACTATTTTCCAAATGGCATGCCTGCTTAGCCTGGTGGTTTGTGGTGGCCAGCGGTTATGAGCATAATGTTAATGCATCGACACTCGAACAGGCGCTCGCCTGTTTCGCCGGAGGCATTTTTAATGCCCAGTCACTGAGACTTGCCAACATTGAGTTGTCCGGTTTTCGGACTGTTCGCATCGGCGAAGGTTTTTCCGGGGCATATCCGCCAGGTGGCATAAGAGTCTTGCCTACAACCAGGTGTGAGCTACAATCCAAAGGAGTCCTTTGGGGGGAGTGTTATGCCTGGGCATATGGGTCGGGGATGGTGGGCGCTGTGGCGCAGTTTGCTCGCCGTAGTTGGGGGCTTGGCACTAACATCATGCGCCGCTGTCGAGGGATTTCAGAAAACCCCAGAGGCGTCCTCGACCACAGAGGCACGACGTTCGCTGTACTACGGAGAGCATGCGGATGACGCATACTATGCGGCGGCACCGGCCGACCGGCAGAAAGTCAGGGACGAGTTAGTTTATGGCAAGATGCAGGTCCTTGAGGATGACTTCTTGGACTTCGAGCGCTCCCTGAACAGCTCGGGCAATTACGTCACGGCAGGCAGCGACCTCGCTGTTCTATTGTTGAATGGTGTTGCTGCGACGACCGGCGGCCTGGCCGCGAAATCCGCACTGTCAGCCGCATCTGGAGGCATCGTGGGTGCCCAGGGGGTTGTCAACAAGGACCTCTACTATCAAAAGACACTGCCGGCACTCGTTTCACAGATGCAGGCAACCCGAGAGAAGGCCCGGCTGACGATTATTGAGAACCTAAAACTGTCCGACAGCACCTATCCCTTGAATTCAGCAGAAATAGACCTCAAAAGGCTGGAGGAGGCTGGGAGCCTGATCAACGCAGTCAACGACATCTCGCAGCAGGCAACGAATCAAAAGAACGGCACGGATGCTCAGATCCAGAACCTTCAAAGCTTGACCTTTTCTGCTACAGCCAGCGCGACAAAGCTCCAGGCATGGCTTTATCCAAATGGAAAAGTGGACCAATCCAACTTGAATTCCTTGCAGGCATGGCTCAATAGGCAGCCGGAAAGCTTCCTCAATGGTCAAAATTATCCGCCGGCAGCCTTTGTGAGTGGCGACACCGGCAACGCCGACCTCGAACCAATCCGGCTGCGTGCGTTAAACGATCCAACACTCAAAATACCACAATAGGGAGGCAATCACATGGCGTGCGGAACATTCACGGTCAAAAGCGTACCTCAGGCGAAGCTGCAGCAGACCATCGACCTATTTAAGGCGAACAACCCGTCCCCCACAAACGTGAGCAGTGCTCCGGATGGATCCGGAACCTATACCGTCACTGCCCAGTTCCCACCGTGTCCCCCTAACACCACGCATAGCCCGACCGGAAACTGAATCTCATACTTTGTTTTGCCAAGCGATCTACGTAGAATTATGTGAGCGTATCGGCTGATCCTGCGATGGTCGCTCTCCTGCAGCAGAGCCGCCAGATGCTCCTCGCCCAGGCGCTGGCGCCAGTGGGTCATCTACGAGCGATCAAAGGGCAGCTCCTGGCGGAGCCCCTCCTCGCCACAGAAGTGCTGCTAGTACAGGTTCTCCAGTTGGCACGCGCAGCGCCTCGTCCGACAGCCAGTGCGTGTGCTGCAGAATGAAGAGGCCCGCGATCAGCCGGGCCGGTAACGGCGGCTGGCCTGTCCCCGCGTCGCAGACCGTGGCGAAGCCCTGCTCCACGAACTCCCAGTCGATCTCACCCGCCAGCCGCACCAGCGGATGCCCCATGTCTATGATCTGATCCTCCGCCGGCCAGAACAGATCCATCTGCCGCTCGTCGCAGTGAGAATTTCGATGCGGCGCTATCCCATTGCTAACCTCCAGAGGGTAACTACCCCCTCCCCAAATACCACTCCGAATCCAGCTCGTTCACCTAGGCCGAAAAGCGCCGGCACTCCGCCGCCTTGATGGCGTGGAAGATTTCCAGGAACCGCTCGCCGAACGCATCCTCTAGAAACGCCGAGCCCTTCATCGCGCGGAGCGCCGCCGGCCAATCGTTGGGCAGGTCGGCGGCAGCTTGGGCATAGCCGTCGCCTTCCACCGCCTTGCCTGGGTCGAGCTTCTCCTTGATGCCCCCGTGCATGCCGGCGAGAACGGCGGCGATGGCGAGGTAGCGGTTGGCGTCGGCGCCGACGACCCGGTGCTCCAGATGCCCCGAGGCCGGGGCGCCGGTCGGCACGCGCACGGCGACGCTCCGGTTGTTGGCGCCCCAGCTGCGTGCGATCGGCGCATAGCATGCCGCTTGGAAGCGCCGATAGGAATTGGCATTGGGTGCGAACACGCCCACGGCGTCGGCGATCGCGGCGGCGAGCCCATGCCCGGTCGCGATCTCGCATGCCGCGCGTTTCCACAGGATCGCCTCGTCTCCCGCCCGGAGGGCTTCGCGCCGGTGGCGCAGCACCACGTCGAGCTGGCCGTGCTGATCGGTGCCTACTGGACCGAAGGGCGTTTGGTTGCGTTGCGTGTGCATGACAAACAATCAGTGCGACCCGAAAAAGAGCACTATGGACAACAATGCATTTTTTAAGATTGACACCGATTTTCGCACAGACAACCATGGGTACCATTGTCTACTCGTATCATTTCGCTGATGTTGCTGCAGCGCAGGGGGTTAGGGGAACGAGGTCTCTCCGCGGGAGCGGGGCCGGAAGGGGACCAATCAAGGAAGCAGTATCACTCAGATGACGCGATTAGGGGAGCCAACGCGTACGCTGGTTGGCGCATGTTATGCGGGCACTTTACCTCGTGCCCTTGCCAACCTGATCGCATTGATATCGATCTTTGCCTGTTGCGGATGTGTGCCATCGTTCGAACTGTTTGGCGGCTCTGGGCCAGCGAATATTCCTTCGGGGCCGAAGATTTCTGACCTGCTCGACAACGTAGCCTGCGAGCTCGCTGAGGCAGCCCAATCAGAGGCGTCCATTCCGGTTCGAGCGCCCGATAGAGCATTTGCTGGTAACCCACTTAATGAACCTCAGGAAACATTCTCACTACGTGACGAACTCGACGCAATTCGATATGCAGCAGTCGCTACGTATACTTTGGATGTCACAAATCTTCAGGCCATAAGTCCTTCAGTAAACTTCATCAATCCACTGGCAACTGCGATGACGAATTTCACCCTTTCGGTCGGGGGCCAACTAAGCGAACAAGAGCACCGGAACATCACGCTCAATGAAACAATAGATTTTGAACGGTTTTCACAGGGGCATGGCCTCCCTCAGTCATCTTGTGCTAAGCGCGGCCGGCGGAGCGAGTTAGGAGGTGATCTTCAGCTCTCGGAGATACTTTCGATGGGTTTAATGGCCAACGTACAAAACGAGGTAGCCCTTTGCCCAAATATTTTCTTGTCACGGCAAAAGTTGCATAAGGATGACAAGCCGGTCTCGGCCCCTCCGCCCCCTCTAGGGAATCTTTGCAAGGACGGAGAGACTGGTGTAGTTCCGACCGCCCTCGGACAGCAAGTGGCCGGGAGCGCTCAATACGGGGTTTTCGGCTCAATTATCGATTTCACGATAGTGGAGGGCGCAAACGGCGGACCAAACTGGACTCTAGTGCATTTTAAGGGTCCAATTGCCAGCAGTGGAGGCTCGCAACCCGGTTTGCTGAATGTTAGTCGGACCGTCAAGGACACTCTAAATATCTCCTTCGTACCACTTTGCGTGCAGGACGACGCGATAAAGAACTATTACAATAGTCATCACAAGCAAGTGCCATTTCCTATTTGGGCAACTGCGAGCCAACTAGGCAACTGTAAAGACCTAACGTCATATGGGCTATCAATCATTTTGTATAATGCAATTAATAACAATAT
The DNA here is from genome assembly GCA_963724385.1 of uncultured Alphaproteobacteria bacterium. Lineage (GTDB taxonomy): Bacteria > Pseudomonadota > Alphaproteobacteria > Dongiales > Dongiaceae > DASXQK01. Next base: position 202,222 of record CAVRUJ010000001.1, read on the forward strand.
TAATCAGCTATTACAGCAAATATCTCCGACCTTGGTGCCGTAGCCTTGAGTGTCGCCTGTGGTTGGCAAACGAGGATCGGCGTGCGGTGTTGCACGGGGAGGCGAGCTATGATTTCGGACCGCGACGAGGCTGGCAGCTCTGGCTAGTGTCATGACGCTATGCGTCTTCGTACCGGGCACGGCCCAGGAGAGGCAGAGACCCTTTGGAACTCTCATCGCCCAGGGATTCAAAATTGTGGCAGCAATTTTCATCCCTGCTGCCACGAATTTGAAGGTTCCGGTTGTGGTCATCACGATGCAGCTCGGCAAGCAGGTTGCCGTATGTACGGTTGCTCCTGAGTCCTGGGAAGAGATGGACGAAAAGTTGCGGACCGACGCAAGTGTCTGCGATATTCGTTCCTACTAGGCTGTGCGTCCTCCGAAGCCCGGGAGCTTCGCATGCTTTAGTAGGAGAACCCTCGGCTTCGCAATCTGATGGCCGACGTGACTCTGGACAATGAGATGTGACCGAGGTCATTAACAACAGCTACGGAGCCCGCGCGTGCCCGCGAGATAGTCGACTTTGCGACGACCTGCTGCCGCGTTTCGATCCGGGGCTTGGGGGAATCCTGTGCCCCCCGGGCGGCGATTACCAGCGCCGGCAGAGGCGGTTCCAGGCATAGAGGAGCTAGGCGAAGGTGTCGTAGAGGAAGGCAGCGAAGGTCCTGTTTCCGGGCAGGCCGAGGAAGCGGCTGAGCCCACGCTGGCCAGGCGTGCGCCGCCAGAGGGCGACGAAGGCAACCGAGCCGATGGCTAGGCTACCGTCGGCCTCGCGAACGTGGAGACGCAGGCGGACGGCTTCGATATCGGCGCCAATCTCGGTCAGCGCGTCCGGATGCTCATTGATGTCGCACCACTCGACGGGCTCGCCTGCCGCATCCATGCGCCGGCGCTGGTCCGCGAAGCTGGCGCGGCAGACCGGGCAAAGGGGGTTGTAGAAGACTTTGGGGCGGGAGGGCACGACTCCCAGCCTACCCCCTGGTCAGATACCATTCCAAATCCAGCTCGCTCACCTGGGCCGAAAAGCGCCGGCATTCCGCCGCCTTGATGGCGTGGAAGATCTCCAGGAACCGCTCGCCGAAGCAGTCCCTCATGAACACCGAGCACTTCATGGCGCGCAGCGCCGCCGGCCAGTCGTTGGGCAGGTCGGCGGCGGCTTGGGCATAGCCGTTGCCTTCCACCGCCTTGCCCGGGTCGAGCTGCTCCCTGATGCCCTTGTGCATGCCGGCGAGCACGGCGGCGATGGCGAGGTAGGGGTTGCCGTCGGCCCCGGCGACCCGATGCTCGAGGTGCCGCGAGGCCGGAGCGCCGGTCGGCACGCGGACGGCGACGCTCCGGTTGTTGACGCCCCATGTGCGCGCGATGGGCGCGTAGCTCGAGGCCTGGAAACGCCGGTAGGAATTGGCGTTGGGCGCGAACACGCCCATGGCGTCGGCGATGGTGGCGAGAAGCCCAGCGATCGCCTGGCGCATCAGCGGCGTGCCCTCAGGGTCTTCCGAGGTGAACAGGTTTCGGCCCGCCTCGTCGGCCAGGCTCGCATGGATGTGGAAGCCGCTGCCCGCGCGCCCGGCATAGGGCTTGGCCATGAAGGTGGCCAGCAGCCCATGCTTACCGGCGATGCCGCGCACCGCGCGCTTCCACAGGATCGCCTCGTCCGCCGCCTGGAGGGCATCGGGCCGGTGGCGCAGCACTACCTCGAGCTGCCCGGCGGCGTATTCGGAGATCAGGGTCTCGGCCGGCAGGTCCATGGCCTTGGCTGTCGCGTAGAGTTCGTCCACGAAGGGGGCGAATTCTTCCAGCTCGGTCACGCTGTAGACGTCGATGCGGTCGAGGCGCCGGCCGGTCGCCGGAGCCGCCGGCGGCTGGAGCTTGCCGTCGGCGCCGCGCTTGGGGTCGACGACGTAGAACTCGAGCTCGGCCGCGACCACGGGATGGAGCCCGTCGGTCTTGAGGCGTTCCACGGCGCAGGCCAGCACATGGCGCGGGTCGGCGACATAGGGCTCGCCGTCGGGTTCGTAGAGCGACAGCAGGAGCTCAGCCGTCGGGCGGCTGCGCCAGGGTGCTGCCTTGAGGCGACCCGGGATCGGCCAGGCGATCTTGTCGGCGTCGCCGGCTTCCCAGACCAGCCCCGTCTCCTCCACATCCTCGCCGGTGATGTCGAGGCTCATGATCGAGCAGGGCAGGGGCCGGCCCTCGCGGTAGATCCGCTCCAGCTCATGGACGCGCATCAGCTTGCCCCGCGCCACGCCGGTTGGGTCGGTGACGAAGGCCTCCACGGCCTCCGTCTCCGGATGGTCCCGGAGGAAGCCCTCCATCTCCTCGATCGCGGCGCGTTGCTTCATCCATCGTCCCCTGGCTGCTAGGCCGCTTCTAGCAGCACAGAAACCGGCGGCCTGCAACCTTGCGCCCGATGCCGGTATCGGCTATCGCCAACGCCTCACCCGCAGGAGCACTTCCCCAGGAGCACCCCCAAGGAGTATCCGATGTCGGACATGCCTTCGAGGCCAGCGACCGGCGCCAACCAGCGTGCAATCGCGCCTGCGGCCGTGGCCCGGCTTTTCGCCCGGGAGACTGAGCGCTTCGCAGCATCCAATCCGCGCTCCCGCGCGCTCGCCGAGCGGGCGAGGGCGCATCTGCCCGACGGCGTGCCCATGCATTGGATGACCGATTGGGAGACGCCCTTCCCGCTGTTCGTCGCCAGCGCCATGGGCGCGACCTTGACCGACGTCGATGGGCATGAGTATGCCGACTTCTGCCTGGGCGATACGGGCACCATGTTCGGCCATGTGCCGGCGGCGGTCGCTCTCGCCGTCGAGGGGCGGCTCAGCCTGGGCTTCAGCGCCATGCTGCCGAGCGAGGACGGGGTGCGGGCGGCGGAGCTTCTGGCCGAGCGCTTCGGCCTGCCGTTCTGGCAGATGGCGACCACCGCGACCGACGCCAACCGCTTCGCCATCCGCTGGGCGCGCGCCATCACCGGCCGGCCCATGGTGCTGGTCTTCAACGGCTGCTACCACGGCTCGGTCGACGAGACCTTCCTGGTGCTGCGGGAGGGGAAGCAGGTGCTGCGCCCGGGCGTGCTAGGCCAGGTCCAGGACCTGACCAAGGGCACCCGCGTCATCGAGTTCAACGACATCCCGGCTCTGGAACAGGCGCTTAGCGCCGGCGACGTCGCCTGCGTGCTGCAGGAGCCGGCCATGACCAATATCGGCATGGTCCTGCCCGAACCCGGGTTCCAGGAACGCCTCAGGGAGCTCACAACAAGGCACGGCACCTTGCTCATCAACGACGAGACCCATTGCATGAGCAGCGGGCCCGGCGGCTATACCCGCGCCTTCGGCCTTTCGCCCGATTTCATCACGCTCGGCAAGCCCATTGCCGGCGGCATCCCCTGTTCGGTCTTCGGCTTCACCGGCGAGGTCGAGCAGGCCATGCGCCGGGCGAAGGCGATCGATCCCGGCTATACCGGCATGGGCACCACGCTTTCGGGCAATGCGCTTACGCTCGCCACCATGCGGGCGATGCTCTCCGAGGTCATGACCGATGCCGCCTACGAGCGGATGATCGCGCTATCGGCCCGGCTTGCCGGCGGCCTGGAGCGCGCGATCGCCGCCCATGGTCTTGCCTGGCATGTCCAGCGCGTCGGCTGCCGGGCCGAATGGCTGTTCTCGGCGCGGCCGCCCAGGAACGGCAGCGAGGCGGCGGCCAGCTTCGACCATCCGCTGGAACGGGCGCTGCACCTTTATCTCTTGAACCGCGGCGTGCTGATCGCGCCGTTCCACAATATGACCCTCTGCTCGCCGGTCACGACCGAGGAGCAGGTCGACAAGCTGGTGGCGGCGGTGGACGGCGCGGCGGGGGAGCTGCTGGCGGGGTAGTGCGGCCCTACTCGAGCTTTTCTTCCGGATAGATGCCGTAGAACTCGCCGCGCTTCACCCAGCCCTTGTAGCCCTCGGCCTCGAGCCGGCACCAGACCCCCTCGCAACGCAGGAGCGAAGCAACCACGCCGGGCTCGAGCTTGGCCGAGGGCGGGGCGCTGTCGTCGGGGTTGATGCGCAAGAGGCGTTCGCCTCCCGTAATCAGGGCGTAACGCTGGCCGTCCAGCATGCTCTCATGAACCCAGCCGACGGTGCCCTGCCAGTCGCGGATCTTGCGCCAGACGTCGTACTCGCCGATCACTTCGACCGGCATGTGCTTGCGCTGATAGACCCACTGGACCGGGAACACGAGGCCGGGCCCGGCGCGCAGGTTGATCTTGTCCGATCTCAAGGAGGCAAAGCGCGGCACCGGCAGGCTTTCGGCGGCGCGAGCATCATCGTCGCCGATGCCGGTGACGGCGGCGAGGACCGCCGCCGGAATCATTGCCAAAAGACTACGACGGAGCATGGAATCACCTAAATCCCGACTGCCGGCTACGGTCAAGGCCCTGCGCTGGACATCCCCGCCCCGGCTTGCTATGGCAGTCGCAACGCCGCAGGAGAGGCCACGGATGCCGGGTAAGCCACTCGTCGTCGTCACCCGCAAGCTGCCGGATCCGATCGAGACGCGGATGATGGAGCTGTTCGAGGTCCGCCTCAACCTTTCCGACACGGCCATGAGCCAGGCCCAGCTCGTCGATGCGGTCAAGTCCTGCGACGTTCTGGTGCCCACGGTGACCGACCATATCGATGCCGCGGTGCTCTCCCAGGCCGGGCCGCGCTTGAAGCTCATCGCCTCCTTCGGCACCGGCGTCGACCATATCGACCTGAAAACGGCGCGCCAGCGGGGCATCACCGTCACCAACACGCCGGGCGTGCTGACCGAGGATACGGCCGACATGACCATGGCCCTCATCCTCGCGGCACCCCGGCGCCTGAGCGAAGGCGAGCGCCTGATCCGCGCCGGCGGCTGGACCGGATGGAGCCCGACCTCCATGCTCGGCCACCGCATCTGGGGCAAGCGCCTGGGCATCGTCGGCATGGGCCGCATCGGCAGCGCCATCGCCCGGCGCGCCCGGGGCTTCGGCCTCGCCGTCCACTACCACAACCGGCGCCGCGTCCACCCGGCGCTCGAGGCCGAGCTCGAGGCGACCTATTGGGAAAGCCTCGACCAGATGCTCTCCCGCATGGACATCATCTCGGTCAACTGCCCGCATACCCCGGCGACATATCACCTGCTCTCGGCCCGGCGCCTGAAGCTGCTGCCCAAGCACGCCTATGTGGTCAACACCGCGCGCGGCGAAGTGATCGACGAAGCGGCGCTGACCCGCATGCTGGAGAAGAGCGAGATCGCCGGCGCCGGGCTCGACGTGTTCGAGCATGAGCCGGCGATCAACCCGAAGCTCCTGAAGCTCGACAACGTCGTGCTGCTGCCCCATATGGGCTCGGCCACCATCGAGGGCCGGATCGACATGGGCGAGAAGGTCATCATCAACATCAAGACCTTCGCCGACGGCCACAAGCCGCCGGACCGCGTTCTCGAGACGATGCTCTAGGCGGGAACGGGCCACATGGAACCATCCCTCTCGTTACCCCCGCGTAAGCGGGGGTCCATCGGCTTCTGGATTCCCGCTTTCGCGGGAATGACGAAGAAGAGGGAGGGTGACGGGACCGGATCGCGGCGCGATTCAAAATGAGTCAATTTCTGGGGGGTCGGTCATGACGTCGAACCGGGACCTCGAGGCCGCGATGTTCGACGTGGCGCCCGTTTCCCTCTGGCTCGAGGACTATAGCGGCGTCAAGCGGCTGTTCGACGACTGGCGCCGGGCCGGTGTGGCCGACTTGCGCGCCCATCTCGTGGCCGATCCGAACCGGGTCAAGGCCTGCTCGGAGGGCATCCGCGTCCTCAAGGTGAACCGGCGGACCCTGGACCTGTTCGAAGCCGCCGACCTCGCGGAGCTTACGGCCGATCTTGGCCGCGTTTTCCGGGACGACATGCTGAAGACCCATGTCGAGGAGCTGACGCAGCTCTGGGAAGGACGGCTCGAGTTCTCCAACCAAGGGGTCAACTACAGCCTGTCCGGCCGGCGCCTGGACGTCCAGCTCCAGGGCCGCATTCTGCCCGGCTGCGAAGAGGGCTGGGAGCGGGTGCTGGTCGTCGTCGAGGACGTGACCGAGCGGGAAACGGCCCGGCACCGGCTCGCGCTCAGCGAGGAATATGCCCACGGCCTGTTCCAGCATTCGCCGGTCTCGCTCTGGGTCGAGGATTTCAGCGGCATCAAGCGCCTGCTGGACGAGCTGCGCGAGCGCGGCATCAGCGATTTCCGGGTCTTCACCGACGTGCATCCGGAATTCATCGAGCGCTGCATGAGCGAAATCCGGGTTGTCGACGTGAACCGCCACACCCTCGGGCTGTTTTGCGCTCCCGACAAGCAGGCCCTGCTCCAGCGCCTGGGCGAGGTGTTCCGCGACGACATGCGCGAGCATTTCAAGGAGCAGCTGATCGACCTCTGGCAGGGCAAGCTGTTCCAGCAACGCGAGGTGGTGAATTTTGCCCTCGACGGGACCCTGCTTCACCTGCATCTGCAGTTCTCGGTGCTGCCCGGCTACGAGCGCGACTGGGCGCTGGTCCAGGTGGCGCTGACCGACATCACGGCGCGCAAGAAGGCCGAGGCCTATCTGGAATACCTCGGCAAGCACGACGTGCTGACCAAGCTCCACAACCGCTCCTTCTACGTTGACGAGCTGAACCGGCTGGAGCGCAAGGGGCCCTTCCCCGTCACCATCATCCTGGCCGATCTCAACGGCCTCAAGGCGACCAACGATCTCCTGGGCCATGGCGTCGGCGACGAACTCCTGCGCCGGGCGGGCGAAGTGCTCGGCAAGCTGGCAGACAAGTCCTGTCACGTGGCCCGCATCGGGGGCGACGAGTTCGCGGTGCTGATGCCGGCGACCGGCCAGGAGGTGGGCGAAGCGACCATCGCCCAGATCCAGAAGCTGGTGGAGCTCAACAACCAGTTCTATTCCGGACCGGTCCTCGGCCTTTCCATGGGACTTGCCACCAGCGAGCCGGGGGAACGGCTGGAAACGGTGGTAAGGCGGGCGGATCTCCTGATGTACGAGGCCAAGCGCGAGTTCTACTCGGCGGCGGAGGCGGACCGGCGCCGGCGCAGCACCGGCGCCAGGCCTTGATCAGACCGCGAGGTCGGGGCCGATCCGGCGCAGCAGGTCGTCGAAATAGGCGATAGTGCGCCTGATCCCGTCCTTGAGGGGGACCGTCGGCTGCCAGTCGAGCAGGCGCTTGGCGATCGCGATGTCCGGCTGGCGCTGTAGCGGATCGTCCTGGGGGAGCGGCTTGAAGACGAGCTTCGACTTGGAGGCCGTTTCGGCCAGTACCAGCTCGGCGAGCTGGCGGATGGTGAACTCCCCCGGGTTGCCCAGATTGACCGGCCCGGTCACCTCGTCCCCCGTCGCCATCAGCCGCAAGAATCCCTCGATCAGGTCGTCGACGTAGCAGAAGGAGCGGGTCTGCGAGCCGTCGCCGAAGATGGTGATCGGCTTTCCCTTCAGCGCCTGGACAATGAAATTGGAGACCACGCGCCCGTCGTTGGGGTGCATGCGCGGGCCGTAGGTGTTGAAGATCCGCGCCACCTTGATGCGCATCTTGTGCTGCCGGTGATAGTCGAAGAACAGGGTCTCGGCGCAGCGCTTGCCCTCGTCGTAGCAGGCCCTGGGCCCGATCGGGTTGACGTTGCCCCGGTAATCCTCGGTCTGGGGATGGACGCTGGGGTCGCCGTAGACCTCGGAGGTCGAGGCCTGGAACACCTTGGCCTTCACCCGCTTGGCCAGCCCCAGCATGTTGATGGCGCCGTGGACCGAGGTCTTGGTGGTCTGCACGGGATCGTGCTGGTAGTGGATCGGGGAAGCCGGGCAGGCGAGGTTGTAAATCTCGTCCACTTCGACATAGAGCGGGAAGGTGACATCGTGGCGCATCAACTCGAAATGGCGGTTGTCGAGCAGGCCAAGCACGTTGTCCTTGGTGCCGGTGAAGAAATTGTCGAGGCACAGCACGTCGTTGCCCTGGGCCAGCAGCCGCTCGCAGAGATGGGAGCCCAGGAAGCCCGCCCCGCCCGTCACCAGAACTCGCTTGCGCAGCATCATGGCCGTTGTTCTCGCGCCCCATGGTTTTCTTCGGAAAAACGGCCCGGACCCTAGCCCGGAACCGGAACCGAGTCCACGTTAGAGCCCGACAGACGCGTTCGAGCGAGATTTGCCAGCCCTGAAGGCTGGCGAGAGGATGCCCGGCGGACTATAAATCCGCGCCATGCCCCGTTCCCGTGCCGGCATCACCAAGGACGCCGAAGCCGTATTGTCCGGCCTGCTGAGGCTCGCGGACGCCCTCGTCGTCGGGCTCGCCGCCCTTGCCGCCTATGTCCTCAGGGCCGGCACCGTCGACCTTCCCGGTACCTACATCTCGGGCACCGTGCTCGGCATGCTGCTGACCGCCAACTACATGCATTTCGCCAAGGTCTACAGCCTGTCCAGCCTGCGCCGCCAGGCCATCGAGGTGGCGAAGGTGGTGGCCGCCTGGGTCGCGGTGTTCGCGACCCTGATCGTCGTCAGCCTCCTCACCGGCACCGACGACCTCTTCTCCCGCGCCTGGCTGCTCCTCTGGTTCAGCTTCAGCCTCGGCGGCTTCCTGCTGCTGCGCGCCGTTGCCGCGCTCCAGATCGACCGGTGGCTGAAGGGCGGACAGCTCGCCCTCAAGGTCGCCATCGTCGGCCACAGCGATCTTGCCCGCCAGGTCGCCCGGCAGCTGCGCCAGCTCGGCGAGCAGAACCTGCGCATCGTCGCCTTCTACGATCCGGAGGAGCGGCCCGACACGCCGGAGCGCCACAGCGAGCATGGCCGCATCCGCAGCGGCATCGACCGGCTGGTCGCCGATGTCCAGAGCGGCGAGGTGGAGGAGGTGGTGGTGGCGCTGCCCTGGAGCCAGGAGAAGCGCATCCGCGACATCCTGAAATCGCTGGCGACCCTCTCCATCAACGTGCGCATCTGCCCGGACGTGTTCACCCTTTACCTGCCGCTGCGTGGCATGACCTCGGTCGCGGGCGTGGCCTTCCTCGACGTCTTCGAGCGGCCGCTGAGCGGCTGGGACCTGGTGTTGAAGAACCTGGAGGACCGGATTCTGGGGCCGATCCTCTGCCTCATCTTCCTCATCCCCTGCCTCGCCATCGCCCTCATCGTCAAGCTCGACAGTCGCGGGCCGGTGCTGTTCCGCCAGCCACGCTTCGGGTTCAACAACAACCTCATCAACGTGCTCAAGTTCCGCACCATGTACGCCAACCGGCCGGAAGAGCCGGGCGTGCCCCAGGCGACCCGCAACGACCCCAGGGTCACGCGGGTCGGCCGCTTCCTCAGGCGCAGCAGCCTCGACGAACTGCCCCAGCTCTGGAACGTGTTGAGGGGCGAGATGTCGCTCGTGGGCCCGCGGCCCCATGCGGTCGACCACAACCGGCACTATGCGGCGATGATCGACGAATATCTGGGGCGCCATCGGGTGAAGCCGGGCATGACCGGCTGGGCCCAGGTCAACGGGCTGCGCGGCGAGACCCAGACGGTCGAGCAGATGCGCGCCCGCGTCCAATACGACCTGGAATACATCGACCACTGGTCCCTGTGGTTCGATCTCCGGATCCTGTTCTTGACCCTATTCGTGGGATTCGTCAGCCGGAAGGCCTATTGAGGCGCGCGAATTGCTTAGTGTCACCTCCGCAGACTGGGAGATCGGCTGAAGCCTCGAGGCACCCTTGAACCGCGAACCCCTCATCCTGGTCTGCACCTGCGAAATCGCCGGGCGCCTGCGCGGCAAGGGATTCCCCGCCCGCGAGCTGCCCGAGCGCCTGGTGAAAGGCGTGGGCTGGGTCCCGACCAACACCATGATCTCGGCCTTCGGCCCCATCGGCGACACGCCCTTCGGGGCCACCGGCGACCTTGTCCTGCTGCCCGATCCGGAATGCGAGGTCCATGTCGATTTCGGCGACGGGAGCGCGCCCGAGCATTTCTACCTGGGCGACATCCGCGAGACCGACGGCAAGTTCTGGGCCTGCTGCCCAAGGGATTTCCTGCGCCGGGCGCTCGCCGCCCTCGACCGGGTCGCCGGGCTTCGGCTCTACGCCGCCTTCGAGCAGGAATTCGTCTACACCGGGGTCGAGGATCTCCCTGGCTCCCCGTACAGTCTCGACGCTTATCGCCGGCAGGGCATCTTCGGCGAGACTTTCATTGCCGCCCTGCGCCAGGCCGGGGTGACGCCGGATTCCTTCCTCCCCGAATATGGCGCGCGCCAGTATGAGGCGACCTGCGCTCCGGCGATCGGCCTGAAAGCGGCCGACGATGCGGTGGTGCTGCGCGAGATCGCGCGCGCGAGCGCCCAGCGTCTCGGCCAGCGGGCCATCTTCTCCCCCATCATCGATCCCAAAGGCACCGGCAACGGCGTCCACATCCATATGAGCTTCATCGACGAGGTCAACGAGCCGGCCATGCATGACCCGGCGGAACCTTATGGGCTCTCGCGCCCGGCGCGGGAGTTCATGGCCGGCGTACTGAAGCATCTGCCGGCGATCTGCGCCGTGACCGCGCCCTCGACGGTCTCCTACATCCGGCTTACCCCGAACCGCTGGGCACCCACCTACGCTTACATCGCCGACCGCGACCGTGAGGCTTCCTTGCGCGTCTGCCCGGTGCTGACCCTGCCTGGGGCGAGCGATGCCCAGCGCCAGTTCAACGTCGAGTTCCGCCCGGCCGACGGCGCGGCCAGCCCCTATCTGGCGCTGGGCGCCATCGTCCACGCCGGGGTCGACGGCATGCGCCATGGCCTCGAGCTGCCGGAGCCTCGCGACGTTGCCCGGATGAGCGAGGCGGAGCGCAAGGCGGCCGGCATCCGGCATCTGCCGCGGTCGCTGACGGAGGCGCTCGATCTCCTGGAAGCCACCCATGAAGCCAGGGAGTGGTTCGGCCCGGTCTATCTCGAGGCCTATCTGCGCCACAAGCGGGCCGAGATCCGGATGCTGGAAGGCCTCGATGAAGCAGCCCAATGCGCCCGCTACGCGCTCACCTACTAACCGTCAATCGGGCTCTTATGAGATGGGCAGAACGCCGGTGAAACTCCTGGCCCAGGACGAGCCGGCACCCTTTGCCGTCGAGCAGGCCGATGGCGGCTCGGCCTTTTTTATCACCTGCGATCATGCCGGCCGGCGCCTGCCGCGGCGCCTGGGCCGGCTCGGCCTGGCGGAAGCAGAATTCGAGCGCCACATCGCATGGGACATCGGCGCTTCCGAGGTGGCGCGCCGGCTCGGGCGCGCGCTGGATGCGTTCACCATCCACCAGATCTATTCCCGGCTCGTGATCGATTCGAACCGCGATCCCTCGGTCGAAAGCTCGATCGCCACAGTGAGCGAGGATACCGAGATTCCGGGCAATCGGGGTTTGACCGAAGAGGAGCGCCAGGCCCGGGCGAGAGAGATCTTCTGGCCCTATCACGATCGGATCGCTGCGGAGCTCGACCGGCGCGCTCGGGCCAAGCGCGACACGGCGGTCATCGCCGTCCACAGCTTCACCCCGGTGTTCAAGGGCATCGCGCGGCCCTGGCATGCGGGCGTGCTCTACAACCACGACCCGCGCCTTGCCCATATCCTGAAGCAGCTGCTCGAAGCCGAGGATGGCCTCGTGGTAGGCGACAACGAGCCCTATGCCGTGGGCGACCTCACCGACTACTCCATCCCCGTTCACGGCGAGAAGCGCGGCCTGCCCCATGTGGAGATCGAAATCCGCCAGGACCTGATCGCCGAGGCGACCGGCCAGGGCAGCTGGGCCCAGCGTCTTGCCCGCCTGTTGCCCGAGGCCTATCGCCGGATGAAGCAAGCCGCCGCCTGACCCGACAACGAAGGCCCGATAACGAAGGAAACAGCCATGAACCACCCGACGACGCGCGACCTGCCGGTCGAGATCCCCTTCACCACCTTGCTCTTCATCGACGTGCAGAATTTCTGCGCCGTCCGCGACGGGGGCGAGTTCAAGGCCATGAAGCCGGCCGAATTCGAGGCCAAGCACGGTTACTTCTTCAAGCAGCTGGAAAGCCGGGTCGTGGCCAACATGCAGCGGCTCCAGGCCGGCTGCCGCCAGGCCGGGATCGAGGTCATGTATACGGTCATCCGCAACCTGACCAGGGACGGGCGCGACCGGAGCCTGGACTACAAGATCACCGGCTTCAACGTGCCGCCGGATTCCCGCGACGGCCAGGTCATCGATGCCATCAAGCCGGCGCCCGACGAGATCGTGCTTCCCAAGACCTCCTCGAACGTCTTCGTCTCGACCAACATCGATTACGTGCTGCGCAATCTGGGGACGCGCTACCTGGTCATCAGCGGGGTGGTGACCGACCAATGCGTCGAGGGCGCGGTCAGGGACGGCTGCGACCTCGGCTATCTGGTGACCCTCATCACCGACGCATGCGCCACCAACACCCAGGAGCGCCACGACAATTCGCTGCGGGCCATCCGCGGCTACTGCCGCCAGCGCAAGACCGACGAGTTCCTGGCCGAGATCGCCGGCATGAAGCAGCGGGCGGCGGCTTCGAGGTAACAGCGCGCGGATCCACCCTCACCCTTCCCATCGCTTGCGCGATGGACCCTTCCCTCTCCCGCAAAAGCGGGAGAGGGTGCCGAGCGCAGCGAGGCGGGTGAGGGCAGCCGCTACCCCTTCATCAGCCCTTCGGCTTTCAGGTCCCGCATCGTCGCCTCGATCCCCCGGCGCAGGATGCCGACGAGCTCGTCGATCTCGGTCTTGGTCAGGGTCAAGGGCGGGGAGATGATGTTGAGGGCGCCGATGGGCCTGAGGATGAGGCCCAGGCGCTCGCAATGGTCGGAGATGCGCTTGCCGATGTTGACCTCTTCGGGGAAATGCTCCCGGGTCTCCGGGTCGGCCACGTTCTCGACGCACATCATGAAGTGGCTGCCGCGCACGTCGCCGACGATGGGCAGGTCGCGCAGCTCGTTGAGCTTCTTCTCCAGATAGGGCCCGAGCCTGCGCACATGGCCGCAGATGTCCTCGCGCTCCATCACCGCGATGGTCGCGAGCGCCGCGGCGCAGGCGACCGGATGGCCCGAATAGGTGTAGCCGTTGGTGAACCAGCCGTCGGCATCGGGTGCGGCCAGGCCTTCATAGATGCGGTCGGAGAAGATGAGCGCGCCCAGCGGCTGGTAGCCCGAGGTGAGGCCCTTGGCGGTGGCGATCATGTCGGGCTCGATGCCGAAGACGTCCTTGGAGGCGAAGAAATGGCCGAGCCTGCCGAAGCCGGTCACCACCTCGTCGGAGATGTAGAGCACGTCGTACTTGCGGCATAGCTCCAACGTGCGACGGTGATAGCCTTCGGGCGGCACGATGACGCCGCCGGCACCCAGCACCGGCTCGGCGAAGAAGCAGGCGACATTGTCGGGGCCGATCTCCAGGATCTTGGCCTCCATCTCGGCCAGGAGGCGGTCGCAGAATTGGGCCGGCGTCGTCCCCTTGGGCTGGCGATAGATATTGGGCGAGGAGAGATGGTGGACCCAGTCCTCGATGAAATGCATATGAGGGCTCCGGTCGCCCGGCTTGCCCGAGATCGATCCGGTCAGATAGGTGCTGCCGTGATAGCCGTCATGCCGGGCGATCACGTGCTTCTTCGACTTCTTGCCGCGCCGGGAGAAGTAGTAGTGGGCGAGCCGGACGGCGGTGTCGTTGGCGGTCGACCCGCCGCAGGTGAAGAAGACGTGGTTGAGGTCGCCGGGCGCCAGGCTGGCGAGCTTCGCCGCCAGCTCCGCCGCCGGCACATTGCTCATATCGACGAAGGGATTGTAGAAGGCGAGCCGCAAGGCCTGCTCGGCGATGGCATCGACGATCTCGCGCCGCCCGAAGCCCAGGTTGACGCACCAGAGCCCGCCGATGCCGTCCAGATAGCGCTTGCCGGAGAGATCCTCGACATAGGCGCCCGCGGCCCGGGCCATGACGAGCGACCCGTCCTTGCGGAAGGAATCGAAATGGGTCCAGGGATGAAGGAAATGGTCGCGGTCCTTGCGCCAGATCTCCTTCGGGTCGACCTGATCCAGGCTCGCCGTCCAAACGCCGGACATAATCGCTCTCCTCCCAAAAGGGGTCGTTGCCGAAAATGCCGCTATCGAAAAACTTATAGATCATATAAAGTTATAGTCAATCTAAGTTTAGTCGGAACGGACCTCTCCGGGGCGGGCGGCCATGGTGGGATTGCGCGACAGGCAGAAGGCGCAGCGGCGCGAGGCGATCATGGCGGCCGCAGCCAGGCTGTTCGAGGAGCGCGGATTCGAGCAGGCTGCCATGGAGGAGATCGCGGCCGCGGCGGAGCTCTCGGTCGCGACTGTCTATAACTACTTCCGCAGCAAGGGCGATATCTGCCTCGCCATCTATCGGGCCGACCGGGACCTCGTGCAGGCCGCGACCGACCGCGTGATCGCGGATCCGCCCGCCGACCCGGTCGACGCCATTTGCCGGCTGATGGAGGCCGATTTCGACACCGAGCTCGCCTTCATCGACGCCGGCGCCTGGGAGGCCCTGATCGCCGCCGCCTTCGCCGCCCAGCCCAGGCTCGCCGCCGCCTTTCTCGACGACTACCTGATGCGCGTACAGCAGTTCCGCCGGCTGCTCGAGGCGTTGCAGGGGCGGGGCGCCATAGCGCTCGCCGCGGACCTCGCGAGTGCGGCGGAACTGCTGGCCGGGCTCAATCTCTGGCATTTCATCAACGGCATGGTGCGGCTGCGCAAGGGCGGGAAGGTCGCCGGCCGCAAGATTCTCGACGCGGCGGCCAAACACAGGATCCGGCGGCAGGTCCGGCAGCTCGTAGCCGGGCTCAGCCCCACCAAGGCTGCTAGAGCAAGATCGGGTCAGCTTGGATCAAGCTGACCCGTGGATCTTGCTCTTCTTCAACAGATTAGAGCCTGATTCACGTCTCAAGCGGAGTGCGCTTGAGACGATCAGGCTCTGGTGGCGTGGCGCGAAGGCCAACGCGCGGATAGGCGCCGGCTTCAGCTTCGCGGCGCGTATTTGGCCAGGATGCGCTGGAGCGTGCGCCTGTGCATGCGCAGGCGGCGCGCCGTCTCCGAGACGTTGTGCTCGCACTGCTCGTAAACCCGCTGGATATGCTCCCAGCGCACCCGGTCCGCCGTCATCGGCTGCTCGGGCGGCGGCGGCAGCGCGCCGCATTTGGCAACCAGCGCGGCCTCGATCGCATCGGCGTCGGTGGGCTTGGCGAGGTAGTCGACGGCCCCGGTCTTCACCGCCGCCACGGCCGTGGCGATGTTGGCATAGCCGGTCAGCACGACGATCCTTGCATCGGTCCTGGCGGCGCGGATCGCTTTCACGACCTCGAGACCGTTGCCGTCGCCGAGCTTCAAGTCCACCACCGCGAAGGCCGGCGGCCGGCCCGCGGCAGCCGCGATGCCCGAGGCCACGCCTTCGGCCGCTGTGACGGCATAGCCGCGCTTCTCCATGGCCTGGGCAAGGCGCTGGCGAAACGGCGCATCGTCGTCGACGATGAGCAGGCTCCGGTCCTCGGTCACGCTTCCTCCTCCAGTCTCGCGCGGCGCCAGACTATCACGACCTCGCTGCCGCCCGCGGCACGGTTGCCGAACCGCAAGACCGCACCGGTGCGCTCCAGCAGGGTGAGCGCGATGAAGACGCCGAGCCCCATATGCTCGCCGGGCCGTGCCCGGCCAGGGGCGCCGCGGGAAACATAGGGCTCGCCCAGCTTTTCGAGAAGAGCCGGGTCGAAGCCGGGCCCGTCGTCGGCGATCGCGGCCTTGACCTCCTGCCCCTCGGCCGAGAGATGCACCACGACCTCGCTGCGGGCGAATTCGAAGGCGTTCTGCAGCAGGGTGCCGAGGCCATGGGAGAGCTCCGGGCTCTCGGCCACAGCCGGAAGGTCGCCCGACGTCTCGACGCGAAAGGCAATGTCCTTGCGCCGGTAGGGAGCCGCCGCCGCCTCGATCAGGGCGGCCATGGGCAGCGGGCCAAGCGCCCGGCGCTCGGCTCCCGGCCGGGCGGTGAGTTCGCCCAGGATTTCCCGGCAGCGCTTGGACTGGCTGAGCAGGAGCTCGGCGTCGGCCGCGAGCGGGCTCTCCTTGGGCAGGTCGCGGGCGATCTCATGGGCGACCAGGGCGATGGTGCCGAGCGGCGTGCCGAGCTCATGGGCCGCAGCGGCGGCGAGCCCGCCCACGGCCGAGAGCTGGCGTTCCCGGTCGAGCGCCATCTGGGTCGCCGAGAGGGCATCGGAGAGCCGGCGCGCTTCCTCGACGACGCTCAGGACGTAGGCCGCGATGAAGATGACCGAAAGCCCCAGAGCGACGGAGAAGGCGAAAACGAACATGGGCGCAAGCCTCAGGCCCTGGTCGGGCCAAGGCAGCGGCAGATGCCGCCAGGCGAGTGCTCCGACGATGCCGAGCGCCAGGAGCGAGAGCGAGACCGTGCTGCGCCGCGACAGCACGGTTGCCGAGACGGTCACAGGAGCCAGGATCAGGATGGCGAAGGGATTGGCGAGCCCGCCGGTCAGGAACAGAAGGACCGCGAGCTGAAGCATGTCGTAGCCGAGCTGGACGGCTGCCCACCGGTCGGAGAGCAGGCTGGCGCCGGGCTGGCGGGCCGAGAGCCAAAGATTGACCGCGGCCGAGACCGCCACCGCGGCCGTTGCCCAGAAGAAGGGCAGGGGATAGCCGAGGCCGAAGCGCACGAGGATGAGGGCCGCCGCTTGTCCCGCGATGCCGATCCAGCGGATCATGAGCAGGGTGCGCAGCCGCACCCGGCCGCGGGCGCCAAGGCGTGGGCGCGAAGGGAGTACCGCCTCCATCGGCCCATAGGAGAGCCAAGCCCCGGCCTCGTGCAAGAGGCGATGGCCCGGCGCGGGCAGAGCGATCAGAAGTTGATGGCGATCCCGGTATCGACTTCCACGGCGTATTCTGCCGGGTTCGTGCCGGCCGGGAACCGCTCACTTGGAAGTCGGGACGGACGTCGCGATTTTTCCCACCAGGGCCTTGCGCAGATCCCGCGGCAGGCGCGCGGAAGCGCCGACACGGCTGGCCCCGGCGAAGGCGGCGAGGCGATGGACGGCGCCGCGCAGAGCCTCGGCCGGGGCCGGCTCGAAGCCGTGAAAGCCGACGATGCGCCAGGTCTCGGCTTCGCGCTTGGCGTCGATCAAGGCGACCAGCCGGTCGCCGTGGATCACCGGCATGGCGAAATAGAAGCGGCGCTTGTCGATGGGGGTATAGGCCTCGAACTTGTAGTCGTGGCCGAAGAGCTCGGCGAAGCGCTTGCGGTTGAACAGCAGGTTGTCCAGCGGCGGAACGATGCGGGCCGGGTCTTCTGGCGATGGGCCGCGGGCCGCTGCCTCCCAGCCGATTGCGTCCTCGGGCAGATGCCAATAGACCGGCTCGCCGGGAAGGTCAGACGCCGCGACGGGCTCGGCCAGCTCGGGCGCGTGGGCTGCCACCAGCGCCCGCCAACGCCGGATCGATGCGCCGCGCCAGGAGCCGAAATGGAGCGCCACCCGATCGGCCCATTGCTCGGCGGTGGCGATCTTCAGCACTTGAATGGCCGAGATCAGCAGGAAGCGCTCATAGGCGGCGGCCGCCGGCGGCTCCCAGGCCTTGAGTTCGGGCAGGCAGCGCTCGGACAAATCGAACAGGCGATGGAAATGGGCCGTGCGCCCGCTGATCTGGAGGCGCCGCGCCATGAACAGATGCTCCAGCGCCCGGGTCGTCGCCTTGATGGTGTTGAACCCGCCTACGACCCGGCGGGATTCGAAATCGGCCGGTCCCGCCGGCCCGTTGGCGCGGATATGGGCTTCCACCCGATCCATGAGCGGCGCGATCCGGCGCCGGGCGGCGCGGTCGCTGGGCTTCAGGTCGGGAAGCGCGCTGGAAAGGGTCGTAACCCAGTCGCGCCGCACGGCGAAGACAGGATAGTGGGTCTCCAGCATCTCGCCGCGCCGATGGACCATGGCGTAGAAGTCGGCGACAGGAGCCTCGGCCCGTGCGAGCCAGGCGATCTCGTGGTTGCGCAGGCCCGTGACGCGGATCGAATCGATCTGGATCATGGCGAGGGAGGCGGCCAGCGCCGGCGCATCCTCGGCCGAGCGCAACGGCCCCGCCAGGCCCAGCCGGTCGAGCAGGAAGCGCCTGATCTCGGGCGAGGAAGCGCGCCGCAACGGGAAGCGCCTACTCGATCTTGCCGCTCACCCCGGCCTCGGCAAAGCTCGCCATGCCGTTGTGGCAGGCGATGGCTGAGCGCAGCAGGGAAATGGCCAGCGCTGCCCCTGACGCCTCGCCCAGGCGCATGCCGAAATCGAGGAGCGGCTTGCGGCCGAGGCGTTCCAGGAGCCGGCGATGGCCGGGCTCGGCCGAGCAATGGGCAACGACGCAATGATCCAGGCCCTGGGGCCGGGCGCGCTCCAGCACGGCGGCGGCGGCGGTGCAGGCGAAGCCGTCCAGCAGGACCGGGACATGGGCCATGCGCGCGGCAATGACGGCGCCGGCGATGGCCGCGAGCTCCCGCCCGCCCACCCGGCGCATGACCTCGAAAGGATCGTCGAAGGCGGGCCGGTGCAGCGCCATCGCCTGGTCGACGACAGCGATCTTGTTGTCGAGGGCGGAACCCGCCACGCCGGTTCCGGGGCCGACCCAGTCGGCCGCCGCGCCGCCAAAAAGCCCGCAGCAGAGTGCGGCGGCGCTTGTCGTGTTGGCGATCCCCATCTCGCCCAGGCAGAGGAGATCGAGGCCGGGCTCGACCGCCATCATGCCGAAGGCGAAGGCCTTGGCGCAGTCCTCCTCGCTCAAGGCCGGCGCTTCGCAAAAGTCCGCCGTGGGGCTGTCGAGATCCATCTCATAGACCCGGAGCTCCGCATTGGCGGCGAGGCAGAGCTGGTTGATGGCCGCACCGCCGGAAATGAAGTTGGCGACCATCTGCTTGGTCACTTCGGCCGGATAGGCCGAGACGCCGCGCGCCGCCACGCCGTGATTGCCGGCGAAGACGGCCACGCGCGGCCGGTCGATCCTCGGGGGATGGCGCCCCTGCCAGAGGCAAAGCCACTGGCTCAGCTCCTCGAGCCGGCCGAGCGCCCCCGGCGGTTTGGTCAGCACCGATTCGCGCGTGGCGCAGGCGCTGCCGGCCGCGAGATCAGGGCCGGGCAGCTCGGCCATGACGGCGCGAATCTCGGTCAGCGAAGCGACGGGTTTTCCGGTCACGATGGATTGATCCCTTATGGGCCCTTTCCAGGGCCCTTCCCTGAAGAAAGCGGAACCTTCGAGCCTCAGCCGTCCCCCTGGTGGCGGCTGGCCGAAGGGCCGCAACTGTCCTATAAGCTGCCGCGCGATGCCAGAGGAAAGAGACAGTTCCGCGACCCTTCCGCTGGGCGACTGGTTGGAAGATTTCCGCACCGCCACCGGTTTTCTGACGCGTCTGCCTGTGCGGGGGGACGCTTCGCCGGGTGCGCTGGCCCGGGCGAGCCGGACCTTCCCCTTGGTCGGAATCCTTGTCGGCATCATCGCCGGCGCTGTGTACGGAATCGCGGCCGACCTCAACCTGACGCCGCCCATCGCCGCGGCGCTGGCGGTGGCGGCCGGCATCATCGTCACCGGCGCTCTCCATGAAGATGGGCTCGCCGATTTCGCCGACGGCCTCGGCGTCAGGGGCGACCGGCAGGCCAGGCTCGCGGCCATGCGGGACAGCCATATCGGCGTCTTCGCCATGCTTGCGCTCGCCCTTGGCCTTCTGCTTCGCGTCCTCGCCCTGGCGACGATGGGAGAGCCGCTTCCGGTGCTGGCCGCACTCGTCGCCGCCCATGCCGGCGCGCGGGGGCTGCTGCCCTGGGCGATGTGTCAGGAGGCGCCCGCTCGTGCGGACGGGCTCGCCGTTGGCGCCGGGCGGCCGAGCCGGGCGACAGCGGGCGCGGCGCTGATCATCGCCGCCATCACGATGGCCGTGGCCCTCGGCCCGGCGGCCGCATTCGCCGCCGCCGTCGCCGGCGCGCCGGCCATGGCCTTGCTTCCCCTGGCGCGCCGGCAGCTGGGCGGGGTCACCGGCGACGTGCTCGGCGCCGTCGAGCAGCTGGCCGAAATCCTCATCCTGCTTGCCGTCGTCTTCGCCCGATGAGCGAGACTCGCTGGTGGTGGATCCGTCACGCCCCGGTCCAGGATCATGGCGGCCGGATCTATGGCCAGAACGACTTGCATGCCGACTGCGCCAACGTCGAATTGTTCGAGGCGCTGGCGGTAGCGCTGCCGCCCAAGGCGCTCTGGCTGACGACGCCGCTGACGCGCACCCGCCAGACGGCCGAGGCCCTGATGGCGGCAGGCGCCCCGGTGCCGGCCGAGCTGCGCCAGGAGCCGGCCTTTCTCGAGCAGCATTTCGGCGCCTGGCAGGGCCTCACCTATGCCGAGCTGGCCGACTTGCGCAATGGTCAGGACCACCGCTTCTGGCACGCGCCCGCCACCGAAACCCCGCCGGGGGGCGAAAGCTTCGCCGCCGTGGTGGAGCGGGTGGCCAGCGCCATGGAGCGGATCGGCCGCGCGGAGGCGGGGCGGGACATCGTCGTCGTCGCCCATGGCGGCTCGATCCGGGCCGCGCTCGCCCATGCGCTGGGGATCGAGCCTGAACGGGCGCTGGGATTTGCCATCGACAACTGCTCGCTGACCCGCCTCGACCACTTCGCCCTCGAGAACGCCTGGCGCGTGGGTGCGGTCAACCGGCTTCTGCACCGGCCGGGGCGCTTCGGCTGAGGCCGCTTTCCCGATTCAGGGGGCCTGACGGTCGCGGAATTGCCAAAATCCAGCTATATAGTTATGAAATCGACCGCGAGCTTCGCCGGACCCGAACATAGGAGAGCCTTCATGAACGTCCTTTCGCGCCGCCTGTTCCTCAGCCTTCCGGCGGCCGCTGCGGCGGCCGGTCTGATTCGGCCCGCCTTCGCGCTCTCGGAGCCCCAGCAGCTGGTCGAGAAGTCGCGGATCGCCTTCCTCGACATAATGACCGACGACAACTACAGCGAGATGCGCGAGTACGTGAAACGCTCCCGCGCGATGATCATTTTCCCCGAACTGGTGAAGGGCGCCTTCATCATCGGCGGCGAAGGCGGATCGGGCGTGCTGGTGGGCCGTGGCGCCCAGGGCTGGAGCTATCCGGCCTTCTATACCTTGGCCTCCGGCAGCCTGGGCCTGCAGATCGGCGGCCAGGTGGCGGAGTTGGTGTTGACCATCATGAGCGCCAGGGGCCTAGACGCCATCATCAACAATCAGTTCAAGATTGGCGGCAATATCGACGTCGCCGTGGGCCCGGTCGGCAAGGGCCTGTCCGCCGCGACGACCTTCAGCGGCGATGCCTACAGCTTCGCCAAGACCCAGGGCCTCTATGCGGGACTCTCGCTCGAGGGTGCCGGCGTCTTCAAGCGCGACTCCTGGAATGGCGAGTACTATGCCGCCGGCGCCCAGCCCGCCGACATCGTCATCAACCACAAATACAGCAACCACAACGCCCAGGCCCTGCTGGACGCCCTGGCGCCGTACTGAGCCAGGTCCGCATCAAGGGGAACCGGACCGGCCGGCGCGGCCCCGCCGGCCGGTTCTCCATTCATCGTCCGATGATGGTGGCGGCCAAATGCGCCGTTGATCGGGCCAGTCCCGGGGGCCTATAGGGACGCCATGCAAAGAGCTTCCCTCGCTCGACTGGCCGCAGCCCTGGCACTCGCGCTTGCCGCGCTCGGCGCCGTGCTCTTCCTCACCCCCTGGGGCCGGTCGCTGTGGTCGAAGGAGGGGGAGGCGACCATCGGCCAGGCGCTGATCGGCGGACCCTTCCATCTTACCGACCAGAACGGCAAGCCCCGGACCGACGCCGATTTCCGCGGCCAATACCTGCTGGTCTATTTCGGCTACACCAGTTGTCCCGACGTTTGCCCGACGACCCTGCAGACGATCACCAATGCCATGGACAAGCTCGGCGCCGACGCGGCCAAGGTGACGCCGATCTTCATCACCGTCGATCCGGAGCGGGATACGACCGACGTGCTCAAGGCCTATGCCTCGAACTTCCATCCCCGGCTCGTGGCGCTCACCGGCAGCGCCGATGAGATCGCCGCGGCCGCCAAAGCCTACCGGATCTACTATGCCAAGGTGGGCGAGGGGACGAATTATTCCATGGACCACAGCTCTATCGTCTACCTCATGGGGCCGGACGGGAAATATCTCGGCCATTTCGGCATGGACGCGACGGCCGACGACATCGCGGCGGGCATCCGTGCCGAACTCTAGGAAGGCGAAGAAGCCGGCCTCGCGGGCTGCGGACGAGAGCTTGCCGTTCTGGCGGCGCAAGACCCTTCAGCAAATGACCAGGGACGAATGGGAATCCCTGTGCGACGGGTGCGCCAAATGTTGCCTGATCAAGCTCGAATACGACGACACGGGCGAGATCGACCACACCGACATCGCCTGCCGGCTGCTCGATTTGGAAAGCTGCCGCTGTTCCGACTATGCCCACCGCTTCGAGAAGGTCGCCGATTGTCTCAGCCTCAACCCGCGCCGGGTGGGGCGGCTCAAATGGCTGCCTTCGACCTGCGCCTATCGCCTCGTGGCCGAAGGCAAGGACCTCTACTGGTGGCATCCGCTGGTGTCAGGCGACCCGGAGACGGTGCATCAGGCCGGCATCTCTCTGCGCGGCCGGGCCGTTTCCGAGGACGTGGCCGGCGAGCCGGAGAACCACATCGTCGACTGGGTGGATTGATCGCCCGGTAATCCGGGAAGCCTCCCGTCTGTTGCATGGCGGCAGCGATCCTCGAACGGTTGGCAACCCGCGCCCGCGATGCCATATGGGGCGCATGGCAAATCCCACTTACCGCATCATCCCCCGCAAGAAGGGGACGGCCTGCGACGTCGAAATGACGGAACCAGGATCGCCGCCACGGATCGTGAACACCTTCAACAGCGAAGCCGAAGCCTGGGAATGGGTCAACGAGCAGCGCTTGGCCGCCAAGTTCTCCGCCCGCGTGCCTCAACCGCCGATGAAAAAGAGCTGACGGCAAGGCAAGCCGCTCTTACCCGCAACAATCGGATATCGGTCCGCCGGCCTTCAGCCTATCTACCTTCCCATCGGCTATGATGAGGAAAGGATCGAGGCTATGGACATGGCAAGCCTGAAGGCGCATGGCGGCCCCGGGAGCGAAGGCGGCCGCGGCAAATCCGGCGGTTCGCGGCTCGACGCAGTCGAGCGCGCTTGCCGGTTCATCGAGGCCCGGGTGGAAGCGGGCGAACGCTTCACCCTCGCCGAGCTCGGCCGGCACTGCGGCCTCAGCCCCTGGCATCTTCAGCGCCGGTTCCGGGAGGCCATGGGCGTCACCCCCATGGCCTATGGCGACCAGCACCGGCTCGCCCGCTTCCGCGGCGAGCTGCAGCAGGGCGAAGGCGTGGCCCAGGCGACCTACGGGGCGGGCTACGGCTCCTCCAGCCGGGTCTATGAAAGGGCCGACGGCCTCATCGGCATGACGCCCGCCACCTATGCCAAGGGCGGCAAGGGAGCCGAAATTGCCTATGGCATCGCGCCATCGCCGCTGGGGCGCCTGCTCGCCGCGACCACGGCCCGCGGGATCTGCTTCGTCGGCCTTGGAGCGAGCGAGAAGGAGCTGGAGGCCGAGCTGCGCCGGGATTTCTGGGCCGCCGACGACATCCGGCGCGACGACCGCCAGCTCGGCCGTTCGCTTTCGGCGCTGCTCGCCTACCTGGCAGGAAAAGAACCCCATGTCGATCTGCCCCTGGACATCCGGGCGACCGCCTTCCAACGCCGGGTCTGGCAGGAGCTTCGCCGAATTCCCGTCGGCGAAACAAGGAGCTATGGCGATATCGCCCGGGCGATGGGAAGCGAGCGCGCCTCCCGGGCCGTCGGCCGGGCCTGCGCGACCAATCCCGTGGCGCTCATCGTGCCCTGTCACCGGGCCCAGGGCCGGAACGGGTCCCTGACC
Organism: uncultured Alphaproteobacteria bacterium; assembly: GCA_963724385.1. Taxonomy (GTDB): domain Bacteria; phylum Pseudomonadota; class Alphaproteobacteria; order Dongiales; family Dongiaceae; genus DASXQK01. Next base: position 226,231 of record CAVRUJ010000001.1, read on the forward strand.
GGATATCGGTGGGGAATCAAGCGCAAAGCCGCCCTTCTGCAACGCGAATCGGAGATGGTGGAGAGGAAAAAAATCCTATAGCGGCGTTCGGCTCTTGCCTGCCGGCCGGGCGGTCCGTCACACTCCGGACCAGCCATGGCCAGGCGCCCCGCCAAGACCCTCTCCCCGCCCGCCCGGCGGGCCATCATCGGCAGCAACCTGCTGGCCGTGGGCGACCGCGTGGTGACGGTCCAGTTCGAGAAGAACGCCCGGGCCCGGCGGATCATCATCCGCATGGATCACGGCGGCGGCGTGGTGGTCGTCCTGCCGGTCCGGGCGAGCAAGGAGGACGGCAAGCGCTTCGCCCTCTCCAACAAGGGCTGGATCAAGGAGCGCCTGGCCCATATGCCCGAGCCGCTGCCTTTCCTGCATGGCGTCAGCATCCCCTATTTCGGGACCGAGCACCGGATCCGCCACCGCCCCGCTGAACGGGGCGCGGTCTGGCGGGAGAGCGGCGAGATCCATGTCTCCGGCCGGCCCGAGCATCTGCCGCGCCGGGTCGAGGATTGGCTGAAACAGGAGGCAAGGCACGAGATCGAACGCCGAGCCCATGAAAAGGCCGCGGAACTCGGCAAGAAGGTCCGGCGGGTGACCATCCGCGACCCGCGCAGCCGCTGGGGCAGCTGTTCGCCCGACGGCGCGCTCAGCTTCTCCTGGCGCCTGATCCTGGCGCCGCGCTTCGTGCTCGACTACGTCGTCGCCCATGAGGTGGCGCATTTGCGCGAGCTGAACCACAGCAACCGGTTCTGGCGCATTACCGAGACCCTGACCGCGGACATGGCAAAGGCACGCGAGTGGCTCACCCAGCACGGCGCCGGGCTGCACCGCTACGGCCGGTTGATGTAAAGCGGGCCCTTAGTTCTGCTTCGCCTGCTGGGCGCCCATGGAGCCCTGGCGCTTGGCCATGAAAGTCTTGGCCGTCTCCACCGCCACGGCGGCGTCGCGGCAATAGGCGTCGGCGCCGACCGAATTGGCGAAGGCCTCGTTGAGCGGCGCGCCGCCGACCAGCACGACGTAGTCGCTGCGCATGCCTTTCTCGATCAGCGTGTCAATGACGACCTTCATATAGGGCATCGTCGTGGTCAGCAGGGCCGACATGCCGAGCAGATCGGGCTTATGCTCCTCGATCGCCTTCAGGTAGTTCTCCACCGGGTTGTTGATCCCGAGGTTGATCACCTCGAAGCCGGCGCCTTCCAGCATCATGGCGACCAGGTTCTTGCCGATGTCGTGGATGTCGCCCTTGACCGTGCCGATCACCATCTTGCCGATCTTGGGCGCGCCGGTCTCGGCCAGCAGCGGGCGCAGGATGGCCATGCCGGCCTTCATGGCGTTGGCGGCCAGCAGCACCTCGGGCACGAACAGGATTCCGTCGCGGAAGTCGATGCCGACGATGCGCATCCCCTCGACCAGCGCCTTGGTCAAGGTGTCGTATGGCGACCAGCCCCGCTTCAGCAGGATGTTGACCGCGTCGGTGATCTCATCCTTGAGGCCGTCGTAGAGATCGTCGTGCATCTGCTGCACGAGATCGTCGTCCGACAAGCTGTTGAGATCGAGTTCGCCTTCATCGGCCATGGCAGTCCACCTTGTTGACCGCGGCACCCGCAGCGGCGCCCGCTGTTGTCCCCGGCCCGGGCAGGCTAGTCAAGGACCGATAGCCGGCCCTGCGCGGCGGCGACATGATTTGCCCGCGCGGCGACATGGTTCAGGACGCTAGAGCCTGATCGTCTCAAGCGCGCTCCGCTTGAGACGTGAATCAGGCTCTAATCTGTTAGAGTAGAGCAAGATTCACGGGTCAGCTTGATTCAAGCTGACCCGATCTTGCTCTAGGGGCAAGGACCCTCGGCTTGGCGGTGTGCGGCCACCCGTGCTATCCACTGCCAAGCTGTATAGACAAGTCTGGAGAGGTTCGGTGACCGGCGATCCCTTCCGGCTCCGTCCGGGGACGCTTACCCTGGAGGCGTTGTGGGCTTTGATGTCCGACAACCGGCCGATCGCGCTCGATCCCTCCGCAAGGGAGCCGATCGAAGCTTCGGCCGCGGTCGTCCAGCGCATCGTCGCCGAGGGCAGGACCGCCTACGGCATCAATACCGGTTTCGGCAGCCTCGCCAAGACCCGGATCCCCGCCAGCGACGTGGCCGAGCTCCAGCGCCGGCTGGTGCTGTCCCATGCGGCGGGCACCGGACCGCTGCTGGAAGACCGGCTGGTGCGCGGCATCATGATCGCCAAGATCAACGGTCTCGCCCGCGGCGCCTCGGGCCTGCGCCTGGAAGTGATCGAGGCGCTGATCGCCATGGTCAACGCCGGAATCCATCCGCTGATCCCGGCCAAGGGCTCGGTCGGCGCGTCCGGAGACCTGGCGCCGCTCGCCCATCTGAGCCAGGGCCTCATCGGCCTCGGCGAGGTGCGCGTGGGCGGCCATGTGCTGCCGGCGGCAGACGCGCTTGCCAAGGCCGGCATCGCGCCGGTGAAGCTGGAAGCCAAGGAGGGCCTCGCCCTCCTCAACGGGACACAAGTGTCGGCCGTGCTGGCGGCGGCTGGGCTCGAGGCCGCGTCCCATGTCTTCAATGCGGCCCTCGTCGCCGGCGCCCTGAGCCTGGATGCCGCGGCGGGAAGCGATGCGCCCTTCGATCCGCGCATCCACGCGCTCCGCGGCCAGCCGGGCCAGATCGAAATCGCCGCGGTGCTGCTGGAACTGATGCGGGGAAGCGAGATCCGCTTGTCCCACATCGAAGGCGACGAGCGGGTGCAAGATGCCTATTCGCTGCGCTGCCAGCCCCAGGTGATGGGTGGGATACTCGATCTGCTGCGCTATGCCGCCGGCACGGTCGAGCGCGAGCTCAACGCCGTCTCCGACAATCCTCTGGTCTTCGCCGACACGGGCGAGGTCGTGTCCGGCGGCAATTTCCATGCCGAGCCCGTGGCGCTCGCCTCCGATGCGACGGCCATCGCGCTCGCCGAGATCGGCGGCATGTCGGAACGGCGCGTAGCACTCCTGACCGACCCGCGCATGAGCGGGCTTCCGGCCTTCCTGGTGCCCGAGCCTGGGCTCAATTCCGGTTTCATGATGGCCCATGTCACGGCGGCGGCGCTGGCCAGCGAGAACAAGAGCCTCGCCCATCCTGCCACGGTCGATTCCCTGCCCACCTCGGCCAACCAGGAGGACCACGTGAGCATGGCCACATTCGCGGCGCGCCGGCTTCAAGAAATGGCCGAGAATGCCGGCACCATCGTCGCCATCGAGCTGCTGGCCGCGGCCCAGGGAATCGATTTGCGCCGGCCCCTCAAGTCCTCGCCCGCGCTGGAGAAGGCCAAGGCCGCGGTGCGCGCCATCGCCGCCTTCTGGGACCAGGACCGGGCCATGGCTCCCGACATCGCGGCGGCCAAGACGCTGGTTCTCTCGGGCCATTTCCGGCCGATGAAGCCTTACTGACTGCCGCGGCCCCAATCGCCGTGGGGTCTTGTCGCAGTGGCGAAGGCGAGCGGCTTCGGCTAGAAAGGCGCCCTTCGGCAAAGGCGGAAGCAGCCATGACAGGCGTTCCAACATATTCGGTGAGACCGAGCTTCCTCGGCGTCGCCAACGAAGACCGCGAGGCGGCCTTCGTGTGCGCCGGAATTCCCTATGACCTCGGCACGACGCACCGGTCCGGCGCCCGCTTCGGGCCCATGGCCATCCGCGCCATCAGCCGCATGCTGGTGGACGGCGTGAACCCGCTGAACTGGCGCGACCCGTCGGGGCTTCCCGTGGCCGATATCGGCGACTTCCAGATCGCGCTCGGCGATACCATGGCGAGCCTGAAGCTGATCGAGGAGCAGGCGGGCTCGTGCGAGCACCTGATCGCGCTCGGCGGCGACCATCTGGTGACCCTGCCTCTCCTGCGGGCGCTGGCCAAGAAGCAGGGGCCCGTCGGCCTCATCCATTTCGACGCCCATGTCGACACCTGGCCCGACAGCTTCGGCCAGAAATACGGCCACGGCTCGGTGTTCTACTGGGCTATCGAGGAAGGGCTGGTGGATCCGGCGCGCATGATCCAGATCGGCATCCGCTCTCCCGTCGGCCGCGATGTCTGGGACTGGACCACCGGCAAGGGCGTGCAGATCATCACGGCCCAGGACGTGCATCAGGGCGGCACCGAGGCCGTGATCCAGGCGATCCGGGCCAAGGTCGGCAAGGGCAAGACCTATCTCTCCTTCGACATCGATGCCCTCGATCCGTCCCAGGCGCCGGGCACCGGCACGCCCGAGGTGGGCGGCCTGTTCACTTGGCAGGTCAAGGCGATCCTGGACCGGCTCGCCGGCATCGATTTCGCCGGCATGGACGTGGTCGAGGTGGCGCCGGCCTATGACGTGGCCGAGATCACGGCGCTGGCCGCGGCCACCATCGCCTGGCAATACCTAAGCCTGGCGGCCCCCAAGACGTGAATCTGCGCCCCTCGGACCTGCCTCCTGTGAGCCTGCCTCAAGCGGCCGAGCTTCATCTGGCCCACGGGCTCGCCTTCGCCGACCTCTATGCCAGCGAGGGCCTGGCCCGGATCGACGACGCTTTCCTCCGCGCCCTGGCGCCCGAGCTTCTGGCAAGGCTTCTGGCCGCGCGGCAGACGCCGCCCGCGGGCAAGGAGGAATCGGCGCTGCTGCTGGAGCTCGCCCCCCATCTCGAGGATTTCATCGCCCGCGTCTTCGGTATCGAACCCGAGCTTCGGGTGCTGGCCGAACGGCACAACGCGCTTGCCCCCGTTTTCACCTGCAAGCGCTTGTTCGTCCAGCGCCGCGCCCTCAAGGCTCATAGGCCCGAAGCGGCCGCCGCGTTCGACGGGCCAGCGCTCGCAGCCGAACTGGAACGGCATTTCGGCGAACCGCTTTCGGAGATCGCCTTCGCCCGGAAGGTCAACGCTTGGAGCGAGGGCGAGCAGGCGAATGGCGAAGTTCTCGAGCTCGCGGCGCGCTACGCCGCCTGGGCTACCTTGTCGGACGCCGGTCGGGCGAAGCACCGCAAGGGCGTGCTGTTCAAGGCGCCGCGCAAGCTCGATCCCATGCATCTGGTGCCGGTCGAGACGGTGACCCGTCACGGGGTCGCCATGGCCGAGCTCGATCCGCATCATCGGCGCCGGCGTGAAGGCTTCGCTCTCACCGATCCCGGCATGGACCTGACCGGCGCATTGGACCAGGCCCACTACTGCATCTTCTGCCATCACCAGGGGAAGGATTCCTGCTCCCACGGCCTGAAGGAGCGCGACGGCGGCTTCCGCAAGAGCCCGTTCCAGGTGGTGCTCGCCGGCTGCCCGCTCGAAGAAAAAATCTCCGAGATGCAAAGCCTGAAAGCCGAGGGCGTGCCTTTGGGGGCGCTGGCCATGATCGCGGTCGACAACCCGATGGTGGCGGCCACGGGACACCGCATTTGCAACGACTGCATGAAGGCCTGCATCTACCAGAAGCAGGATCCGGTCGACATTCCACAGGTCGAGACGCGCACGTTGAAGGACGTGCTGGAGCTGCCCTGGGGCTTCGAGATCTATGGCCTGCTCACTCGCTGGAATCCGCTGAACCTGCGTCAGCCTATGGCCAAGCCGGCCTCGGGCAAGAAGGTGCTGGTGGCCGGCCTCGGCCCTGCCGGCTTCACCCTCGCCCACTACATGCTGAACGAAGGACACGCGGTCGCCGCGGTGGACGGGCTCAAGATCGAACCGTTGCCGGCGGCCTTCTCGGGCCGGACGCCCGGCGGCGCGCCGGCACCCTTCCGCCCGATCCGCGAGGTGAGGGAGCTCTATGAGGGCCTCGACCACCGGGTCATGGCCGGCTTCGGCGGCGTGGCCGAATACGGCATCACCGTGCGCTGGGACAAGAACTTCCTGAAGATCATCCGCCTGCTGCTGGAGCGGCGCGAGCGCTTCGCCATGTTCGGGGGCGTGCGCCTCGGCGGGACGCTGACCTTGGAGCAGGCCTTCGGCCTCGGCTTCGACCATGTGGCGCTCTGCCTGGGCGCGGGCAAGCCCACGATCCTCGACCTGCCCAATGCGCTCGCGCCAGGCGTGCGCATGGCGTCGGACTTCCTCATGGCGTTGCAGCTGACGGGTGCCGCCAAGACGGAATCCATCGCCAATCTCCAGCTCCGTCTGCCTATCGTCGTCATCGGCGGCGGGCTTACCGCCATCGACACGGCGACCGAAGCGCTCGCCTATTACCCGCTCCAGGTGGAGAAGTTCCTTCAGCGCTTCGAGACCTTGGCGGCGGAGAGTGGCGAAGCCGCGGTGCGGCGCGGCTGGACGCCGGCGGAAGCGGCGATCGCCGACGATTTCATCGCCCATGCCCGCGCCATCCGGGCGGAGCGCGCTCGCGCGCAGGCCCGCGGCGAAGCGCCGCGCATCGTCGAGCTGCTGGACGGCTGGGGCGGGGTCACCATCGCCTACCGGCGCCGGCTCATCGATTCTCCGAGTTATACCCTGAACCACGAAGAAGTAGAGAAGGCGCTCCAGGAAGGCATCCGCTTCGCCGAAGGACTGACGCCGACGGCGATCCAGCTCGATGGCGCCGGCCATGCCGCGGCGGTGGAGTTCCAGACCGGCGATGCCGGAACGGCGCGGCTGCCGGCCCATGCGGTGCTGGTGGCGGCGGGCACGCGCCCCAACACCGTGCTGGCGCGGGAGGACGCAGACCACATCCGCCTGGACGGCCAGTATTTCGCGGCGGTCGACGAGGAGGGCGCGCCGGCCAAGCCCGAGAAGCTTGCCAAGCCCGCTCTTGTTCGGGTGCTGCAGCAGATTCGGCCCGACGGGCGCGCCGTCAGCTTTTTCGGCGACCTGCATCCGAGCTTCGCCGGCAATGTGGTCAAAGCCATGGGCGGGGTGAAGCAGGGCTGGCCGGTGGTGGCCGATGCGATCGCGCGCCTCGCCAAGCCGGCATCGAACGAGACGGCCGGCGACTTCATCGCCCGCATGAACGATCTCTTCCGCGCCCGGGTCGAGGCCGTGAACCGGCTCACGCCCAACATCGTCGAGGTGGTGGTGCGGGCACCCCAGGCGGCGCGCAACTTCCATCCGGGCGAGTTCTACCGGCTGCAGAATTTCGAGACCCTGGCCAAGCGCATCGACGGCACCACGCTTGCCATGGAGGGCCTGGCGCTGACCGGCGCCTGGACCGATCCCGAAAAGGGACTCGTCGGCACCATCGTGCTCGAGATGGGCGGGTCGTCCGATCTCTGCATGCTGCTGGAGCCGGGCGAGCCGGCGATCCTCATGGGCCCCACCGGCAAGGCCACCGAAACGCCGCCCGGCGAGACGGTGCTGCTGGCGGGCGGCGGGCTGGGCAACGCGGTGCTGTTCTCCATCGGACGGGCGCTGCGCGCCGCCGGCTCGCGGGTGCTCTATTTCGCCGGTTACAAGCGGATGCAGGACCGCTACAAGGTCGCCGATATCGAGGCCGCGGCCGACTGCGTGATTTGGACCTGCGACGAGGCGCCGGGCTTCGCACCCGGCCGGGCCCAGGACCGCGGCCATGTGGGCAACATCGTCGAGGCCATGGTCGCCTATCAGACGGGCAAGCTGGGCGAAAAGCCCATCGACCTCGGCGAGGTCGACCGCATCATCGCCATCGGCTCCGATGGCATGATGGCCGCCGTCGCACGGGCTCGCCACCAGGCGCTCAAGCCCTGGCTCAAGGCCAAGCATCGGGCCATCGCTTCCGTCAACTCGCCGATGCAATGCATGATGAAGGAGGTCTGCGCCCAATGCCTCCAGACCCATCGCGATCCGGCGACGGGCAAGGAGACGGTGGTGTTCTCCTGCTTCAACCAGGACCAGCCCCTGGATGAGGTGGATTTTGCGGTTCTGCGCAACCGGCTCAGCCAGAACGGCGTCCAGGAAAAGCTGACGGCCCAGTGGGTGGACCGCTGCCTCCAACGGCTGGGGCGCAGGGGCGCAGCGGCTTAGGCCGCTGGGCCCAATCCAAGCCTTCTGCAAATTTTTCTCATAGATAATTTGAATTTTTATCGGTTGTCGGGCCATAGCCAATAGCCAAATCTACCCTCGATATCCAAAGCATGCGGCCAATCGGCGCCGCGGAGGTCGGGTGAAGATGGCTAACGCAGCAACCGCTCTTGCAGAACCCCGCTATGACCAGGTCGAGGGGATTCTGACCTATCTGGTGAATACAGGAGTCAGGCCCGTCTCCTACAACTACGAGCCGCCTGCGGGGGTCCCGCAGCGCTCGGGTCGCTATGAAGACCGGCGCTTGCCGGTGGTGAACGGGCGGCTCGACCCGGCCCGCTATGTGCTGGACGAGCATGGCTTCCAGTACGCCCGCCATCAAAGCGCGGTCGAAGACTTCTACGACGAGGCCGAGATCGAGCGGGTCTACTTCCCCGAGGTCGAGCGCCTGATCAAGCAGGCGACGGGGGCGGAGAAGATCGTGACTTTCGATCACACCCTCAGGGTCGGCGCCGGCACCAAGCGCAAGGGCCTGCGCGAGCCGGTGCGCCGGGTGCACAACGACTACACGGTGAAGTCGGGGCCCCAGCGCCTGCGCGATCTCCTGGACCCGGCCGAGGCCGAGGAGCGCCTGAAGCACCGCTTCGCCATCGTCAATGTCTGGCGGCCGATCCGCGGCCCCGTCGAGGAAGCGCCGCTCGCGGTCTGCGATGCGCGCAGCGTGGCGCCCGAAGATCTGATCGAGACCGACCTCGTCTATCCGGACCGGACCGGGGAGATTTATTCGGTCGCCTTCAACCCGGTCCATCGCTGGGTCTATTTCCCGGATATGGAGCGCGACGAGCTGCTGTTCCTGAAGGTCTATGATTCCATGACCGACGGGCGCGCCCGCTTCGCTCCCCATACGGCATTCGAAGACCCGACCGGCCCGCACGTCCCCCTCCCGCGGGAGAGCATCGAAACGCGCAGCCTGCTGCTGTTCCCCGCCGGCAGTTGAGCCGAAGGGAAGAGCTTCTTAACTTCGCTTCTTCGCCTCGCCGGCGAAGAAGCCGTTCAGCTCGGCGAAGGGAACGGCGCGGGCGAAGCCGGCGAAGCTGCCGTCTTGAGCGATTTCCGTGGCGACGCGCATGAACTCGCCCCAGGCAGCGCGGGCGAGCGCGCCACCGACGCTGATCCGGCGCACGCCCAGCGCCGCGTATTTGGTCACCTGCATGTCGGGGACGACGGTCAGGACATTCACCGGCTTGGGCGCCACGGCTTTCACCACCGCCGCGATCTGCTCGGGCGTCTTCACGCCTGGCGCGTAGAGGCAGTCGGCACCCGCCGCGGCATAAGCCTGCAAGCGTCGCAGCGACTCGTTCAGCGGATCCGGATGGCCGACCAGGAAGCATTCGGCCCGGGCGGTCAGCAGCACGCCGGACTTGGACCTGTCGATCGCCTGGCGCGCCGCCTTGATGCGCTCCACGGCGAGTGGCAGGTCGTAGAGCGGGCGATCGCTCCGCCCGGTCGAATCCTCGATCGAAAGCCCGGCCACGCCCGTCTCGACGGCGCGGGCGACGTTGGCCGCAACGCCAGCGGGCTCGTCGGCGTAGCCGTTCTCGAAATCGGCGTTCACCGGCAGCTGGGTCGCGGGCACGACAGCGCCGAGATGCGCCAGCATGGCTTCGAGCCCGACGGCGTTGTCCGGCAGCCCCATGGCCCAGGCGCAGCCCGAGCTGGTCGTCGCCAGGGCCTTGAACCCCAGATGCTGGAGATAGCGGGCCGAGCCCGCGTCCCAGGGATTGGGGATGACGAAGCAGCCGGATTCATGCAAGGCGCGGAAGACGCGGCGCCGGTCGGCGATGTCGGAAGGCATCTTGGTTCCACTTCCATCGAGTTGCGAGGCCGGCGTTGATCATAGCGGAAATCGAGGCCGGACGCGCCGGCATCGACGCCACTCACTCGTCAAATCAGGCATTCATGCATGAGGAATTTGCCGCTCAGCGCACGGGGGATCTCCGCGACCCCGACGGGACGCACCTTGAAGCCCGGGGACAGAAAGCGGTCGATGATGTTCTGGGCAACTTCCTGCTGCAGCTCGGCCGCGCCCTCGCGCAGGACATACAGCAGGTCGACCTCCCCGAGCGCGGGCTGGATCAACTTGAATTGGCGCAAGCCGAGCTCTCGCGCAATCTTCGACGGCACCATCGGCGCGATCCTTCTGCCATCCGGGAGCCTGAAGAGATTCTTTTCCCGGCCGACGATGTGCGTGACGGCGCGTGGCGAACGCCGACAGTCATTGCGTTCGGCGAGTGCGGCATAGTCGCCTATCTCGTAGCGCAGCAACGGCATGGCCCGGTTGAACAGGGGCGTGACGACGATCCGGCCTTCTTCTCCGAGCTTGGTCGGTTGGCCCTCGTTGTCGAGGAGTTCAAGGATCAGATGCCGGCTGGCCGGGTGATAAGCGCCGCAGAGCTCGCACTGGGCCAGAATCACGCCGGACTCTATGGCGCCGTAGAAATCCAGCAGCCGGCAGCCCGGGATCTGCTGGGCGCGTTGGCGCAGCTCCTCCGACACCACCTCACCTACGGTCGAGATCAGCTGCAACGGAAGAGGGCGCTGCAACTCCGCGCTGCGCTCCAGCGTGCCGAGCATGATCGAGGGATAGCCGATGACATAGGTCGCCGAGGTCCGGGCGAGCAGGTCGAATACAGCGCTCGTGTCGAGGGACGCGAACTCCCATTTCCGTCCGCCGTTCGGCCGGTCGCTTTCCACGATTCTGCCGATCGGATGCTCCGGGTTGGGGGAGACGACGTGAACCATTTGGCGATGGCCCCCGATGCCCCAGCCCCGCTGCAGCCGCCGATTCTCCATGGCGTTGATTTGAAAGCAGCGTTCCGTCTTGCGGATCTCCAACGGCTCGCCGGTCGATCCCGACGTGTATTTGGAGACGACGGCGCCATCTTCGGGCGGAACGAAGTCGCTGTGGAACCGGGCCGTCTCGGCCTTGACCGCAGCGGCGGGCGTGATGGGTATGTCGCGAAAGGCGATCTCCTGGCCGGCGCGCAGGCGCGCCGCCCAGCCCTGGTCCCTGTAGTAGGGCGAGTGGCTTGAGGCATGGGCCAACATGGCAAGGAGCTGCTGGCGGCGGTCCTGGTTGATCGGATGTTCCATGGGCCGGAATTCACTCCGTTGCCGGCTAGCGCGAAGCCCGGGTAGGGCTTTTGCCCAGGGATGGCAACAGGAATCGCCGGGCCAGAGCGCCCGTATCAAACAAGGGATTCATGCATGAGATATTTGCCGCTCGCGGAGCGCGGAAGATCGGTCACGCGGACCGGAAGGACCGTGAACCCGGGACTCATGAATGTGTCGACCACGGCCTGAGCGGCTTCCCGCGTGATCTCCCCATGTTCTTCCCGGGGAATGTACCGCAGTTCAACTTCGCCGAACGTCGTTTGCACGAGCTTGAACCGCCGCGCCCCGAGCTCATGCAATACGCTGGCTGGGAGCCCGGGCGAGATCTTTCGACCGTCGGGCAAGGTGAACAGATTCCGCTCGCGGCCCAGAATGCGCTCGATCGCGAGGCTCGAGCGCGGGCAGTCCCTCTGCTTCCCCAAGATGGCGTAGTCGCCGGTCTCATAGCGGATCAGCGGCATGGCGGCGTTGAACAGGGGGGTGACGACGATCCGGCCCATCTCGCCAGGTCTCGCGGCGCGCCCGTCCTCGGCGAGGATCTCGAGGAGGAGATGCCGGTCGGCCGGATGGTAGGCGCCGCATATCGGGCATTGGGCCGCTATGATGCCTGCCTCAGTGCTGCCATAGGCGTCCACGTGGCGACAGCCGGGGACTTGTCGCACAAGTTCGTGCAGCTGCTCCGGCACCACTTCCGTAATGGTGGAAACGAGCCGCAGCGCCAATGGCTTTGACGTTTCCAGGCTGCGTTCCAGCACGCCCAGCATGACCGAAGGGAAGGTTATGACGAGGGTGGCGCTGTGGCGCTGCAGGAGATCGAACACTGCGTCGGAATCGACGCTCACGATCGTCCACTGCCGCTGCCCGCTTGGCAGAGACTCTTCCTTCACCGTACCCAGCGGAATATGCCGTTCTTGGGCCAGAACTCTGACCGAGCGCCTGTGGTCGGCGAATCCCCAACCATTGCGCAGGCGGATCAGCTCCGATGCATTGACCTTGAAATGGCGCTCGGTCTTGCGCACGGGCATGGGCTCGCCGGTCGAGCCGGAGGTGTGCTTGTCGAAGACCTTGCCTTCCTCGGGCGGAACGAAACTGCTGAAAAAGTTCTCCGGCGCCTGCTTCACGATGCGTTTGGCCGTGACCGGTATGTCGCGGAAATCAATGGTCTGCTTCGCCCGCACGCGCCCCGCCCAATCCTGTTCGCGGTAGTAAGGCGAATGGCGGGCCGCGTGCGACAGCATGGCCGCCAGCGCCTGGCGCGGTTTCGGGGTGATCGGGTCGGCCACGGGGCGGCAGTCCTTACGACGCCGGGGAGCGCCATATCTTGGGGCGCCGGCGCACCCTTTCCAGGGCCTTGCCGGTGGCTTCGTCCATGGCTGCAACGCCATGGCCCCGGGGCTGAGGCGGCTCGGCCCGCCAGCCATAGGCCCGCAGTACAGCGGCCGACTCGTAATAGTCGGGAAGCAGCAAAGACAGAATCGCGCGGAAAGCTTCAGGCGCCTGGCGCTCCGCAGCCTCGACCGCTGCGCGCCGCGCCTCGGCCGGCGCCGCGAGGAAGGCCGCCTCGCCTCCAGCCGCGGCCAGAACGATCCGCAGCAGTGATTCAGCCGCCGCGCCGTGCCGACCGATGTCGAGCCCAGCCGCCGTGCCGCTCGGCAGGCCCATGCCGCTCTCAGGCGGCAAGATCAAATCCAAGACCGCTTCCAGGACCTTCCGCCTCATGCAGCCTCCCGTGCTAGGTCGTCGGCAAGCTTGAGGGCGAGAGCGCCGATGGTCGAGCCCGGATTGACCGCGCCCACGGTGGGAAAGAGGCTCCCGTCGACGACCAGCAAATTGGCGACCGCGTGGCAGCGGCCGCTTGCATCGACGACCGATGTCGCAGGATCGCTCCCCATGCGCGCGGTGCCGAGCAGATGCCAGCCGGTGAGCGGAGCCAGCGGCAGGCGGACGATGCGCCTGGCGCCGGCCGCGCGCAGCATCTCTTCCGCCCGGTCGAGGCCGTAATCAAGGCTTTGCCGATCACGGTCGGCGAGCCGGTACTCGACGCTGAGGCCCGGCAGGCCGTCGGCCTCGGTCCTGCTCGTGAGCACGACGCGGTTGCCGGGCGCGGGCAGGTCCTCCACCGTCACCAGGACGGCGATGGAATGGCGGAACTCCTCGCGCAGCCGGCGCTGGGCCTCTTCGCCCCAAGGCCGCTCCAGGCGCAGCGCCTGCTGGAGCAGGTTGTTCTCCCGGGTCACCTGAAGGTGCACGCCGCGAGCGAAACCCCGGGCGAGGTCGGTCTCGTAGAATTCGTGGGAATAGATGGAACAGCCGACCGGGCCGACCGGGCCGTCCAGCTCCTCCTCGAACATGCCGCGGACATAGCCGGCCGGATGGAACATCAGGTTTCGCCCCAGCGCCGGGCTGTTGAGGCCGGAAGCCAGGAGCAGGCGCGCCGTGCCGATGCCGTTGCCGGCGACGACGACGGCCGAGGCCGGCTGGATCTGGTCGCGCCCCTCGGCGTCGCGATAGGCCACGCCCGTGGCGCGGCCGGCTTCGATGGTCACCTGCTGCACCACGGCGCCGGTGGCGAGCCTCGCGCCCCGGGCGAGAGCCCGCGGCCAATAGGTGGCGTCGACCGAGGCCTTGGCCCGGCTGACGCAGCCGATCAGACAGGGGCCGCAGTGGTTGCAGGTCGGACGCCCGTCGCGGTCTTGGCTGTTGATCGCCGCATCCACCGGCCACCAGTGCCAGCCGAGCCGGTCGAAGCCGCGGGCCGCCGTCATCCCGAGGCGCCCCAAGGCCAGCGGCGGCATGGCCCGCGGGGGCTTGGGTGGATAGGCGGGATCGCCCGCAAGCCCGCTCACCCCCATGATGGAATCGTTGAGGTCGTAGTAAGGCTCGAGATCGAAATAGCCGAAGGGCCAGTCGTCGCCGACCCCGTCCAGGCTGCGGCTGGCGAAATCGGAAGGATGCAGCCGGGGGAAATGAGCGGCCCAATTCACGGTCGAGCCCCCGACCCCATTCCACATCAGCGGCTTGAAGGCGGATTCGGAGTCGTCGATGGGATAGTCGGCGGAAGGCGAGCCTTCCTTCGCCTGGAGCCTGAGATTGGGCGAGGTCGCGAACGCCCCCAGGCCGGCGCGCTGCCAGTTCGAACCGCTGGCCGGCATGCGCGCCGTCTCCGGCCAGCCACCGCGCTCCAGGCAGAGTATCGAAAGCTTGGGGGCACGCTCGGCGAGCCGCCAGGAGAAGGCGGCACCGGCGAATCCGGCACCCACAACCACGACATCGACCGGATCGCGCTTCACGGGTTCGGGGATCCTCTTTGCCAGGCATCTGAATGGCAGGGCCAGCGCAGCGGCATATTGCCTTATTTCCATCGGCTTCGCTCGGGCATGCCGCTGTCCGGAAGGGGACCTCGGCCGTCGCAGGTGCGACCGCACCTGTCGCAAACGGGCCAAGCGCGGTCGCGCGGGCTATGGTCGTCAGAGGGCCTGCTTCCTACATTCGCGCCATGGCAAAAGCCGGTTCGACACTGCTCATCGCCTGTGGGGCTCTCGCGCGCGAAATGCTGGCCTTGAAGGCGGCCCATGGCTGGGGATCCCTCGAGGTCACCTGCCTTCCCGCGAGCTGGCACAACACGCCCCAGAAGATCCCCGAGGGCGTGCGCCGGAAGATCCGCGCCGGGCGCAAGACCCATGACCATGTGCTGGTTGCTTACGGCGACTGCGGCACCGGCGGATTGCTCGACAAGGTACTGGCGGAGGAGGGGGTGGAGCGGATCGATGGGCCCCACTGCTACCAGTTCTATGCCGGGACCAAGGATTTCGAGGCGCTGATGGATGCCGAGCCGGGCAGCTTCTTTCTGACCGACTATCTGGCCCGCCACTTCGACAGGCTGATCGTCCGGGGCCTTGGCCTGGACCGGCATCCCGAGCTGAGGGACGACTACTTCGGCAACTACCGCAAGCTCGTCTATCTGGCCCAGACCGAGGACGCGCTGCTGAAGGCGAAGGCGAGCGAAGCGGCGGAGCGGCTCGGTCTTGCCTTCGAATACCGCCTGACGGCATATGGCGAGCTCGAGACCTTCATGGCCGAAGCCGCGAAGAAAGGGGTGCGCCGTGGCGCAGCTGATCGTCGTCTATTGGCGTGACATTCCGGCCCAGGTGATCGTCCGGCGCGGCCGCGAGACGGCGAAGCGCCAGCTCAACGAAAGATTCGAGAAGGCGATCGACCGTGCGGCGATGCGGGCGGGCCTGCGCGACACGGACTCCTATCTGGCCGAATGGCGCCGGGCCGACCCGGTCGCCTGCGGCGAGGATCTCGAGGCGGAGGCCACAGCGGCGGCGGAAAAGCTCGAACAGGAATACGGCGACGAGCGCTTGAAGCAGCTCGTCGCCAACGGCGGCCGTCCTTGAGGAGGCCGGCCGCAGCATGACCCTCAAATCCCCCGGCCGGCTCGAGGCATTGCTCCTGCGCCGGACCTTCGTGATGACGGCGGAAACCTCGCCCCCGGATGCGGCCTCGGCCGAGAACGTGATCGATCGCGCCGGCTGCCTCAAGGGCCTGGCGGATGCCGTGAACGTCACCGACGGGGCAGGCGCCAGGGCCCACATGTCGGCCATCGCTTGTGCCGCTATCCTGGCCCAGCACGGCATCGAGCCGGTGCTCCAATTCACCGTGCGCGACCGGAATCGCCTCGCCCTCCAGGGCGACCTGATCGGCGCGGCGGCACTCGGCATCCCCAACATTCTTTGCCTCCATGGCGACGATCCGAAGAACGGCGACCAACCGGAGACCAAGCCGGTCTACGACATCGATAGCCGGACCCTGATGACGACGGCCCGACGCCTGCGGGAGGAAGGCACGCTCCCCTCCGGCCGGCCCGTGGCGCCCGCGCCCAGGCTCTTCATCGGCGCCGCGGATGCGCCCCAGGACCCGAAGCCCGAATGGAAGCCCGACGGGCTGAAGGCCAAGATCGAGGCGGGCGCGGATTTCGTGCAGACCCAATATTGCTTCGACCTCGCCATGCTGCGCCGATATCTGGCGCGGCTTGGCGATCACGGGATTCTGGAAAGGCTCCACGTCATCGTCGGCATCGGGCCCGTCGCCTCGGCCAAGTCGGCCCGCTGGATGAACGAGAACCTGTTCGGCGTCACCATCCCCGAGGCGATCATCGCCCGGCTCGAGGCCGCATCCGACCAGCGGGCCGAGGGCAGGAAGATCTGTGTCGAGCTGCTCCAGGAACTGTCAGGCATGGAGGGCGTGGCCGGCGCCCATCTGATGGCGCCGCGCCAGGAGCGGGCCATCGCTGAAGCCATCGCCGAATCCGGTCTGTTGAAGAAGCGCCAGGCGGCCTGAGGGACCATGTACTCCGTCCGGCTCTCGTCGATCCGTCACGCCCGCGCCCTGGAGATGTTCTACAACGCCTTCGAGCCGGCCATGGTCCTGCTGGCGCCGTTGTTGAGGCGGGTCGGCTACGCGCGCCTCGAAAAACCGGTCGCGGCCTTCGAGCGGACCGTGAAGGGCTTCCTGTTCGATTGCCAGATGTGCGGGCAATGCGCGCTCTCCTCGACCGGCATGTCCTGCCCGATGAACTGCCCGAAGAGCCTGCGCAACGGGCCCTGCGGCGGGGTGCGCGAGAACGGCCATTGCGAGGTCAAGCCGGAGATGAAATGCGTCTGGGTGCAGGCCTGGGAGGGCTCGCGCCGGATGCAGGCCGGCGCCAGGATCCTCGAGGTCCAGAAGCCGGTCGACAATCGCCTGAAGGGCCGTTCCTCCTGGCTCAAGGTGGTGCGCGACAAGACCGAGCCGGCCGAAGCGCCGGGCAAAGCCGCTTCCAAGCCCGCGCCGGCCAAGCCGAAGGCCGACGCCAAGGCGCCGACATGACCCCGCAGCCCTTCGTCGACCCGGCAAACCCGTTGCCGGCCGTCCCGGGCCACAGCTCCCGCGGCCGGCTCGAACGCGTGCTGCGCGAAGGCAAGTTCGCCGTCACTGCCGAGCTGAACCCGCCGGACTCGGCGGATCCGCAGGACGTCTACGACCGGGCGCTGGTGCTCTCGGAAGTCTGCGATGCGATCAATGCGACCGACGCCTCGGGCGCCAACGTGCATATGTCCAGCGTCGGAATTTGCAGCCTCTTAACCCGGGCGGGTTATGCCGTGGTGATGCAGATCTCCTGCCGCGACCGCAACCGCATCGCCATCCAGGGCGACGTCCTGGGCGCGGCGGCCATGGGGGTCGCCAACATCCTCTGCCTCACCGGCGACGGCGTGCAGGCGGGCGACCAGCCCGCGGCCAAGCCGGTGTTCGATCTCGACAGCACTTCGCTGCTGGAGACCATCCGCGGCATGCGCGATCGGCGCGTATTCCTCTCGGGGCGCAAAATCACCGTGCCGCCCCAGGTCTTCCTCGGCGCCGCCGCCAACCCGTTCTCGCCGCCCTACGACTACCGGCCCCTGCATCTGGCCAAGAAGGTCGCCGCCGGCGCCCAGTTCATCCAGACCCAATACTGCTACGACATGCCGCTGCTGGAGCGATTCATGGCCAAGGTGCGCGAACAGGGCCTGCACGAGAAGTGCTTCATCCTGGTGGGCGTGGGGCCGCTGGCCTCGGCCCGAGGTGCCCGCTGGATGCGGGCCAATGTTCCCGGCATCCATGTGCCCGATCCGGTCATCGCCCGGCTCGAGGGCGCCAAGGACCAGAAGCTCGAGGGCAAGAAGATCTGCATCGAGCTGATCCAGCAGCTGCGCGAGATTCCGGGCATCGCCGGCATTCACGTGATGGCCTACCGCCAGGAAGAACTCGTCTCGGAAATCATCATCGCATCCGGCATCATGAGTAACCGCACGCCGCGGCGTTCGGCCAGAGAAAGGACCAGCCTGACATGACCGACACCGTCATCTCCTCGGCGACCAAGGAGGTCGTCATCGGCTTCGAGCGGCCGTTCTGCCTGATCGGCGAACGGATCAACCCGACGGGCCGCAAGCTGCTGGCCGCCGAGATGGCGGCCGGCGACTTCAGCCGGGTCAAGGCCGACGCCATCGCCCAGGTCGAGGCCGGCGCCCATATGCTGGACGTGAACGCCGGAATCCCCATGGCCGACGAGCCGCGCATCCTGGCCGATACGATCGAGCTGGTGCAGTCGCTGACCGACGTGCCGCTGTCGATCGATTCTTCCATCGTCGCGGCGCTCGAAGCGGGTCTCAAGGCCTACAAGGGCAAGGCGCTGCTCAACTCGGTCACCGGCGAGGAGGAGCGGCTGGAAGCCGTGCTGCCGCTGGTGAAGAAATACGGCGCCGCCGTGGTCGCCATCTCCAACGACGAGACCGGCATTTCCGAAGATCCCGACGTGCGCTTCCAGGTGGCCAAGAAGATCGTCGAGCGCGCCGCCGATTTCGGCATCCCCCATTCGGACATCGTGGTCGACCCGCTGGTCATGCCGGTGGGCGCCTTGAACCAGGCCGGGCGCAGCGTGTTCCATCTGATCCGGCGCTTGCGCGAGGAGCTGAAGGTCAACACGACCTGCGGGGCTTCCAATTTCAGCTTCGGGCTTCCCAACCGGCACGGCCTCAATGCCTCCTTCCTCTCGATGCTGATCGGCGCCGGCATGACCTCGGCCATCACCAATCCCCTCCACCCCGAGGAGGTCACGGCGATCATGGGCGCGGATGTGGCCATGGGCCATGACGAGAACTGCATGCGCTGGATCCAGAAGTTCCGCGAGCCGGTGACCGAAGGCCAGGAAGGTGCACGTGGCCGACGGGAAGGCAGGCGCCGGCGTGCCTGACCCGGCACCCCAGCCGCAGGCGCGCGCCGAACGGCCGGTGGCAAGCGCGGGCAAGCCCGATGCGCTGGTCGTCTTCATGCCGTCGGGCCGGCGCGGACGCTTCGCCATCGGCACGCCCCTGCTGCAGGCGGCGCGAAGCCTCGGCGTCGACATCGATTCGGTCTGCGGCGGACGCGGCATCTGCGGGCGCTGCCAGGTCGAGGTCTCGGAAGGCGAGTTCGCCAAGCTCGGCGTGACCTCCAGGGCCGAGCATCTCTCGGGCTTCGGCGCCATCGAGCAACGCTACGCCGACCGGCGCGGTCTCCAGGCCGGCCGGCGCCTCTCCTGCTCGACCCTGCTGTTCGGCGATGCCGTCATCGACGTGCCGCCGGAAAGCCAGGTCCACAAACAGGTCGTGCGCAAACGGGCCGAGATGCGGGCGATCGAGATCGATCCCGTGGTGCGCCTGCATTACGTCGAAGTGGCCGAGCCGGACATGCATGACCCGGCCGGCGATCTGCAGCGCCTGGAGAAGGCGCTGCGCGAGCAATGGGGCCTGAAAGGCCTCGATACCGACCTGCGCGTCATCCAGGGCCTGCAGAAGGCGCTGCGCAAGGGCGAGTGGAAGGTGACGGTCGCGGTCCATCAGGGCAGGCAGATCACCGCCGTCTGGCCCGGCTTCCACGACAAGATCTTCGGGCTCGCCTTCGACATCGGCTCGACCACCATCGCCGGGCATCTCTGCGACCTGGCGAGCGGCGAGGTCGTCGCATCGGCCGGGCTGATGAATCCCCAGATCCGGTTCGGCGAGGACCTGATGAGCCGGGTCAGCTACGTGATGATGAACCCGGGCGGCGACGCGGAAATGACCAAGGCCGTGCGCGAGGCCTTGAATCAGCTCGTGGGCAGCGTGTGCAAGGAGGCGGGCCTCGGCCCGCGCGACATCCTGGAGGTCACCTTTGTCGGCAATCCGATCATGCATCATCTGTTCCTGGGCATCGATCCGACCGAGCTGGGCGGCGCGCCTTTCGCGCTGGCGACCGACGGGCCGATCGCCATCTGGGCCTCGGAGGTCGACCTCAGGATCCACCCCAATGCCCGGATCTATGTGCTGCCCTGCATCGCCGGCCATGTCGGCGCCGACACCGCCGGCGTCATCCTGTCGGAGGCCCCGCACCAGGCGGACGAGGTGACGCTCATCGTCGATGTCGGCACCAACGCGGAGATCGTGCTGGGCAACCGGCATAGGCTGCTCGCGGCCTCGAGCCCGACCGGTCCCGCCTTCGAAGGGGCGCAGATTTCCTGCGGCCAGCGCGCCGCACCCGGCGCCATCGAGCGGGTGCGCATCGATCCCGAGACGCTCGAGCCGCGCTTCAAGGTGATCGGCAGCGACAAATGGTCGAACGAGCCGGGATTCGCCGAGACGATCGAAACCATCGGCATCACCGGCGTCTGCGGCTCGGGCATCATCGAGGCGCTTGCCGAGATGTTCCTTGCCGGCATCATCACCGAGGACGGCATCATCGACGGCGCGCTCGCCGCGCGCAGCCCACGCATCCAGCCCGAGGGCCGCACCTTTTCCTATTTGCTGCATCAAGGGCCGCCGGTGCTGCGCATCACCCAGAACAACGTCAGGGCGATCCAGCTCGCCAAGGCCGCCCTCTATGCCGGGGCCCGGCTGCTCATGGACCATTTCGGCGTGGACCAGGTGGACCGGATCACCCTGGCCGGGGCCTTCGGCAGCCATATCGACGTGAAATACGCGATGATCCTGGGGATGATTCCGGATTGCGACCTGGCCAAGGTCGGTTCGGCCGGGAACGCAGCAGGAACGGGCGCCCGAATCGCCCTTCTCAACATGAAATCCCGGGAAGAGATCGCCCGGGTCGTGAAGCAGGTGGAGAAGGTGGAGACGGCCGTCGAGCCCAAATTCCAGGAACATTTCGTGGAAGCGATGGCAATTCCGCATAAAACCCGGCCCTACCCCCATCTTTCGGCCGTTGTCCGCTTGCCAGCCCCCAAGCAGTTGTTGCAGGCTGGTGAAGAGGGGGGTCCGCGCCGGCGGCGGCGGCGCAGCTGACCGCCCCCCTAGCTGGGGGCAACCATGGCGAAATCGGCTAAGAAGGCCGCGCCAAAGACGGCCAAGCGGAATAAAACGGGAACTAAGAAGGTTTCGCCGGTCAAGAAGGCTGCGCCTCGGCGGCAGCCGGCGGCGACACTCCGGCCGAGCGCCGCGCGCAAGCCGGCCCGGTCAAGCGCCAAGGCCCCGGCGGCATCGGCCAAGCTGGCGGCAGTGCGAGCCTTGTTCGAGGCCCAGCGCCGCCATGACCTGCCGGCGGTGCTCGCCTGCTTCGGGCCTGAGCCGATGCTGGAATCCGCCGGCGGTCCGCGGCATGTGGGCGTCGAGCGGGTCAGCCAGATCTTCAGCGACCTTTTGAGAGCCTTCCCCGACCTTCAGCTCCAGGTCGTGGCCGAACATGAATCGCCGCAGAACGTCATCGTCGAATACATCATGCAAGGCACCCATCGCCAGCAGTGGCTCGGCATGGCGCCGCGCGGGCGCACTCTCAACCTTCCGGTCTGTGCCGTGTTCTCGTTCGACAAGCGCGGCCAGCTCGCCTCGCAGCGAACCTACCTCGACCGGAATCTGGCGATCGTGCAGCTGACCAGCGGGCTGTTGCGATAGCCCGCGGCGCGTAAGGTCTCTTTGCCGCGAGCGCTTGCCCGCGGAGCCGGCGAAGTTCCGAGTTGAGACGCTGGGGCTTAGCCCACGGCGAGCGCGCGCTCCGGTTCCGGCAGTTCCATGCCCCACATCTTCTCGAGATTGTAGAGAGAGCGGATCTCGGGGCGGAACAGGTGGACGACGATGTCGCCGCCGTCGATGAGCAGCCAGTCTCCCGCCGCCGCGCCCTCGACCCCGGCGCTCTGCACGCCCGAGGCCTTGAGCTTCACCATGAGATGGTCGGCCATGGCGCCGAGCTGCCGCGCGGAGCGGCCGCTGGCGATGACCATGAAGTCGGCGATGGAGGATTTGCGGCTGAGGTCGATGGCGACCACATTTTCGGCCTTGTCGTCTTCGAGGGATTTTGAGACCAGGCCGAGGAGCTTCTTCGATGCGGCCGGCGCCTTGGACGGGCCGGCCTTGGCTTTGCGTGCTATGGCGATCACCCTTTCACTGTTGTTGCTCTTGTCCGGCCGTGTCGGATCTCGGTGGCCGAGGTCCGGTTCAGCCGGCTATGCACGAACAGCCAGGCAGGCGGGTCGGCCTTCGCCAGGCCTCGCCCCGCAGCCTCCTTCAATCGGTGCCGGGCGAAGCGCCGCGCTGCCTTGGCGGCCAGTGCAGGAAAACAATAGGAAGGGCGGGCGAAAACCGCAATGGGAAGGAGGTGAAAGATTTGTTGCCAGCTTCGCCAGGCGTCGATCTGCCACAGGTTGTCGGCGCCCATGAGCCAGACGAAGCGGGCGTGGCGATAGCGCCTGAGGAGCAGGCGCAGGGTCTCGGCCGTGTAGCGGGTGCCGAGCCGCGCTTCGATGTCGGTCACCTTGATGCGCCGGTCCTTCGCGGCCGCGGCCCGCGCCTTCGCAAGGCGCTCGGCGAAGGGCGCCATGCCGGCCACCGGCTTCAGCGGGTTCTGGGGGCTCACCACCCACCAGACCTCGTCCAGGCCCAGGCGCTGGATGGCAGCCCGCGAAATGTCGAGATGCCCGCCATGGGCCGGATTGAAGGAGCCGCCGAGTATGCCGATGTGCCGCGCCATGCCGCCTTTGCCACCCTCGCTTGGTGGCGGCAGTATAGCGGTCCCGGAGGGGCGGATGACCTGGCTCATCGACGTGCCGGACCAGCGCCATCTAGCGGCGATTTCGGCTAAGGCCTGATCTGGCCGGTGCCGCGGACGATGTACTTGTAGCTGGTGAGCTGCTCGGCGCCGACCGGCCCGCGGGCGTGGAGCTTGCCGGTGGCGATCCCGATCTCCGCCCCCATGCCGAACTCGCCGCCGTCGGCGAACTGGGTCGAGGCGTTGACCAGCACGATGGCCGCGTCCACCTCGGCGAGGAAACGCTCGGCCACGGCCTTGTCCTCGGCTATGACGGCTTCGGTGTGGCGCGAGCCGTGGCGGGCGATATGAGCGAGCGCGCCCTCGACGCCGTCTACCAATGCCACCGCCAGGATGGCATCGAGATATTCGGTGTCCCAATCGGCCGCGGTCGCGCGGCCGATGCGCGGATCGACCGCGCGGGCCGCGTCGTCGCCGCGCAGCTCGCAGCCGGCGGCCAGCAGGTCGTCGACGATGCCGGGCAGGAGCCTCGCGGCGCCGGCGCGATCCAGGAGCAAGGTCTCGGTCGCGCCGCAGACGCCGGTGCGGCGCATCTTGGCGTTCAGCACGATCCGCCGGGCCGCTGCCGGATCGGCGCTGCTGTCGACATAGGTGTGACAGAGCCCGTCCAGATGGGCGAGCACGGGGATGCGGCTTTCCCGCTGCACCCGCTCGATGAGGCCGCGCCCGCCGCGCGGCACGATGACGTCGACCAGATCGCTCATGCCGAGAAGAATCCCGACCGCGCGGCGATCGCTGGTCGGCAGGCGCTGGACCGATGCTTCGGGCAGCCCGGCCCGGCGAAGGGCCGCGGTGAAGCAGTCGAGGATGGCGGCCGAGGAGTGCTTGCTTTCCGATCCGCCGCGCAGGATCGAGGCGTTGCCGGCGCGCAGGCAGAGCGCGGCGGCATCGGCGGTCACGTTCGGGCGGGACTCATAGATGATGCCGATGACGCCCAGCGGCACGCTCACCCGAGCGATGCGAAGCCCGTTGGGTCGGGTCCATTCCGCCAGGGTCCGGCCCAGGGGATCGGGCAGGGCGGCCACGGTCTCGACCGCCGCGGCCATCGCCTCGACGCGGCTGGGATCGAGCTTCAGGCGATCCAGCATGGCGCCGGTCAGGCCGGCGCGCCTGGCCGCCGCCATGTCCTGCTCGTTGGCGGCGAGGATGCCGGCAGCCGCGGCGCGGATGGCCTCGGCGGCCGCGGTGAGAGCCGCGGTCCTGGTTTCGGCCGGCGCCCGGGCGATCTGGCCGGCTGCCTCCCGCGCCGCCAGGCCGACAGCGCGGACCGCGCGCTCCAGCGCCGCATCGCCCTCAGCCGCTGCTGCTTCCGGCAGGCTCATGGCTCGAACACCAGGTCGTCGCGGTGGATCATCTCGTCCCGGCCACGGTAGCCGAGGAGGGCTTCGATTTCACGGCTCTTGTGGCCCATGATCCTTCTGGCATCGCCGGCAGAATAAGCGGAGAGCCCGCGGGCCACTTCGCGGCCCGCCCGGTCGAGGACGCGCAAGGCATCGCCACGCTCGAACCTTCCTTCGACGGCGGTGACGCCGGCGGGCAGCAGGCTCTTGCCCTGGGCCAGCGCCTTCAAGGCGCCCTCGTCCACCGTCAGGCTGCCGACCGGCTTGAGGGCGCCGGCAATCCAGCGCTTGCGGGCGGTGCGGGGCGAAGCGGCCGGCAGGAACCAGCTGCAGCGCGCGCCCTCGGCGATGGCGGCGAGCGGGTGGAGCCTCCGCCCGTCGGCGATCGCCATGCGGCAGCCGGCACCGACCGCGATGCGCGCGGCGGCGAGCTTGGTCACCATGCCGCCCGAGCTGTAGCCGGGCGCGGCTTCGCCGGCCATCGCCTCGATCTCGGGCGTGATTTCCGCCACCTCGGGGATGTGGCGCGCGGCCGTCTCGCGCTTGGGGTCGGCGCTGTAGAGCCCATCGATGTCGGAAAGCAGCACGAGAGCGTCGGCGCCGATCATGGCGGCAACGCGGGCGGCCAGGCGATCGTTGTCGCCGAAACGGATCTCGGCGGTGGCCACGGTATCGTTCTCGTTGATCACCGGCACGGCGTTGAACTTGAGCAAGGCGGCGAGAGTCGCCCGCGCGTTCAGATGCCGGCGCCGGTCCTCGGTATCCTCGAGCGTCAGCAGCACCTGGGCGACGGTGATGCCGTGCCGGGCGAGCGCTTCCTGATAAGCGTGTGCGAGGCGGATCTGGCCGGTGGCCGCCGCGGCCTGTTTTTCCTCCAGGCGCAAGCTTCCTTCGGCCAGCCCCAGATGGCGCCGGCCCACGGCGATGGCGCCGGAGGAAACCAGGATCACGTCCTGGCCCTTCGCCCTCAGCTTGGCCACGTCCTCGGCCAGGGCCTCGAGCCATCGCCGCTTCAAGCCCCCGGTCGACTCTTCGACCAAGAGGGCCGAACCGATCTTCACCACCAGGCGCTTGGCGGAGGCGAGGGCCCTGGCGCTCAATCCACCAGCTCCGCCGCGGCGGTCTCGGCCGATGCCTCAGCCTCGGCCTCCCTGGCCCGATGGGCCTCGATCACGGCGAAGGCCGCCTCCAGCAGCTTGGGCATTCCCGCCCCGCTGACGCCGGAGATCTTGAGCAGCTTGCCGCCGGTGCCGGCCGCTTTCACGGCGCGGGTAAGCTGGCGCGCCTTTCGTTCCACCGTCGCGGCGTCGAGGGCGTCGATCTTGTTGAGGCAGACGAGCTCGGGCTTCTCCGCCAGCTTCGGGCTATAGGCCGCGAGCTCGGCCCGGATGCTGCGATAGGCCTCGCCGACCTTCTCGGCGGTGCCGTCCACCAGATGGATCAGCACGCCGCAGCGCTCGACATGGCCGAGGAACCGGTCGCCCAGGCCCGCGCCCTCATGGGCGCCTTCGATCAGGCCCGGAATATCGGCGAGCACGAATTCGCGGCTGCCGTGGCGGACCACGCCGAGCTGGGGGGTGAGGGTGGTGAAGGGATAGGCAGCGATCTTGGGTTTGGCCCGGCTCAGGCCGGCCAGCAGGGTCGACTTGCCGGCATTGGGCAGGCCGATGAGCCCGGCATCGGCGATCAGCTTGAGCCGCAGCCACAGCCAGCGCTCCTCGCCGGGCCAGCCCGGCTCCGACTGGCGCGGCGCCCGGTTGGTGGAGGACTTGAAATGGGCGTTGCCGCGCCCGCCGTCGCCGCCGCGGGCAAGCCGGATGCGCATGCCAGGCCGGGTCAGGTCGTAGAGGACGGTCTTGCGGTCCTCGTCCAGAATCTCCGTCCCCACGGGAAGCTTGAGGACGACAGTCCTGCCGGCCGCCCCGCTCCGGTTCTTGCCCATCCCGTGATGGCCGCGCCCGGCGCGGAAATGCTGCTGGTAGCGGTAGTCGATGAGGGTGTTGAGGTTGTCCACCGTCTCGGCGATGACGTCGCCGCCCCGGCCGCCGTCGCCGCCGTCAGGCCCGCCATGCTCGATGAATTTCTCGCGCCGGAAGGAGACCGACCCGGCGCCGCCATGGCCGCTCGAAACATAGATCTTGGCCTGGTCCAGGAATTTCATGGCTGCGGTCTATAGGCGAGAAGGTCGGGAAAGGCAAAGCAGGGCCCGAAAACACTAAGGGGGAATGGCACGCCATTCCCCCTCGAACGAACCTGCCGATTCGAGGAGGCCTAGCTCCGCGGCTGCACCGAAACGAAGATGCGCTCGCCGGACGACCGGCGGAAGGAGACCTTGCCTTCGGCGGTGGCGAAGATGGTGTGGTCCCTGCCGATGCCGGTGTTGGGGCCGGAGTGATATTGGGTCCCGCGCTGGCGCAGGATGATGTTGCCGGGGATGACGGCCTCGCCGCCAAAGCGCTTCACGCCGAGGCGCTTGCCGGCGCTGTCGCGCCCGTTGCGCGAACTGCCGCCTGCCTTCTTGTGTGCCATGCCGCGCTCCTTCCCGCTTACTTGCCGGCCAGGATCTCGTCGATGCGGACGACCGAGAGCTGCTGGCGGTGGCCGCGCTTGCGCCGGTAATTGTGGCGCCGGCGCTTCTTGAAGATGATGACCTTGTCCGCCAGGACCTGCTCAACCAGCGTGCCGGCGACCGAGGCGCCCTCGACGAAGGGCTTGCCGGCCGTGGCCTGGTCGCCCTCGCCCAGCATCAGCACCTGATCGAACACAACGCGCGCGCCCGTTTCGCCGGGCAGGCGCTCGATGCGGATCACGTCGTCCTTGGCGACCCGGTATTGCTTGCCGCCGGTTTTGAGCACTGCGAACATGATGCCAACGCACATAATGGAATCTGCGGGCGCCCCCAATTCTCATTCGCCGGGGGGCCCCGCCGGAAGCCGCGGACTATAGCCGCGAGCGGCCGCCTGTCAACGGGAATCGGGCGCCCGAATCGGCCCGACGCCCTTCCGCCAAGCCTCTGACAAGGCCGGAAATTTGCGAGGACCCTGCAAGGCGGTGTAAGACTCCGGCGGCAAGGGCGGCCGGAACGGAAGCATGTCCGAAGGCGGCCCGGCATTCTCCAATTCTGGGAAGGGCGGCGCGGGAGAGCATCGGATGTTCCGATGGCCGAGCCGTCGTCGCGGGCGCTGAAACCAGGGTCAGACCGATGGGCCTATTCCGAACTTTCGAGCATCTGCTGGAACCGACGGAGATTTCGCCCGAACGGCCGCCGCCGGCCGGGCTCGGCGCCTTCTACTGGCATTATGCCGGCCAGGCCCGGGGGCTGGTGATCGCGCTGTTCATGGCGGGCTTCGCCGTGGCGGCGCTCGATACCACCATCCCGGTCTTCATCGGCCGGCTCGTCGCCCTCATCTCCGGCCATCGGCCAGAGACCCTGTTCCGCTCGGCCGGGTTCCAGCTCCTGGGCATGGCGGTCGTCCTGCTGCTGCTGCGCCCCTCAGCCCTGCTGCTGCAGAACCTGATCACCAACCAGGCGATCGCGGCCGGCCTCACCAACCTGATCCGGTGGCAGAGCCACTGGCATGTGGTGCGCCAGAGCTGGACCTTCTTCCAGAACGATTTCGCCGGTCGCATCGCCAACCGGATCATGCAGACCGGCCCGGCCTTGCGCGAAAGCGTCGTCGCCGGCACCAACGCCGTCTGGTACATCCTGGTCTATGGCGGCGGCGCCGTCATGCTCATGGCCACCAGCGACCCGCGCCTCGCCATCCCCTTGCTGCTGTGGTTCGCGGGCTACGCGGTCATGCTGCGCTATTTCGTGCCCCGCCTGCGCAACCGGTCGCGCGAGATGTCCGAAGTGCGCTCGGCGCTCACGGGCCGTGTCGTCGACAGCTACACCAACATCCTGACGGTGAAGCTGTTCGCCCGCCCGCGGGACGAGGATGCCTTCGTGCGCGCCGCGGTGGACGAGCACACGCAAACCTTCCACAAGCAGCTCCGCCTCATCACGCTCTTGGCTCTCTGCCTCACCGGCTTGAACGCCGCCCTGGTGGTGGGCACCGGCGCGACCGCCATCTGGCTGTGGAGCCTGGGGCGGATCAGCGTGGGCAGCGTCGCCATGGCCCTGCCGCTGTCCTGGCAGATCGCCAATATCGCGGGCTGGGTCGCCCAGAACGTGACCGCCATCTTCGAGAACGTCGGCGTGGTCCAGGACGGCATGCGCTCGATTGCCGTGCCGCGCCAGATGCCGGACCGGCCGGGCGCGGTGACCCTCCAGGTGCAGCGGGCAGAGATCCAGTTCGAGAACCTGCGCTTCGGCTACGGCACCGAGCGCGGCGTGCTGAAAGGCATCGATCTCACCATCCTGCCGGGCGAGCGCGTCGGCCTCGTCGGGCCTTCGGGCGCCGGCAAATCGACCCTGGTCAACCTGCTGCTGCGCTTCTACGACCTGGAAGGCGGACGGATCCTGATCGACGGCCAGGACATCGCCCAGGTCACGCAGAGAATCCTTGCGCAGCCGTATCGCCATGGTGACCCAGGATACCTCGCTCCTCCATCGCTCGATCCGCGACAACATCAGCTATGGCCGGCCGGGCGCCAGCGATGCCGAGGTCCGCGACGCCGCCATCCGCGCCCACGCCCTCGAGTTCATCGAGGGCCTGGAGGACTGGCACGGCCGGCGCGGGTTCGAGGCGCATGTCGGCGAGCGCGGAGTGAAGCTTTCGGGCGGCCAGCGCCAGCGCATCGCGATCGCGCGGGTCATCTTGAAGAACGCGCCGATCCTGGTCCTGGACGAGGCGACCTCGGCGCTCGATTCCGAGGTCGAGGCGGCGATCCAGGAGCAGCTCGAAGACCTGATGAAGGGCCGCACGGTGATCGCGATCGCCCACCGCCTGTCGACCATCGCGCGGATGGATAGGCTGGTCGTCCTCGACCATGGCCGGATCGTGGAGCAGGGCGGGCATGCGGCGCTGCTGGCCACCGGTGGCACCTATGCTCAGCTCTGGCGCCGGCAGTCGGGTGGCTTCGACGCGGTGGAGGAAGCGCCGGCCGATGTTGCGGCGGGGCTGGATTCGGCCTCGGCGGCCGGTTTCCTGATGCGCTGAGCCGGCGGGCTCGGCCGGCGGCCCCGCCGGTTGGCGAAGCTTGAAGGCCGGTCCCCCGTCGGCTACTGTCCGGCCCCGTTTTCGGCCCGACGGCGTGCTAAGGACGCCGCCAGCGGATCCCGTCGGAGGGGTGGCAGAGTGGTCGATCGCGGCGGTCTCGAAAACCGTTATGCCTGCAAGGGCATCGGGGGTTCGAATCCCTCCCCCTCCGCCAGAAATCTAGACTATTCTTTTATACATCAATTACTTAACTCTGGACAGCTCGCCTCTACCCACGTATCTACCCACGTTCATGCGACCCGCGGCAGCGGCATCGCCCACATGCTGAGGCGATAGGCGCCCGCGGCTAGAACGGCAGGAAGCTGAGGTCTTGGCAGCTCCACATTCGCTCGCATGAGGCCGGCCTCGGGCACGCGTTGGCGCAAGCAACAAAATCCTCCGTCGGCCCTGATAGTTTTGATTTGGTGCACTTGTTCATGCACTCATTTGCTTCCGGAGTTGGATGCTGAGCAAAATTAATGCAGTCTTTGAAGTCAGCATCCCCACGGCTGCCTGCTATCAATATTGGGGTGAAATCCCTCGGTCCGAATAGGTAGCCCCGGGCTGCAAGGTAGTCTCTCAATCTCTGAACATTGTTCTGGTCTTCGCGACACTGTTTCTTTCTCACCTCGTTCAGTTCCGGAATTGACGTGACTGGTTGACAGACTTGCGCCCAGGCGTCCCCGTCCTGAATAACGTTGACGCAATACCCTGCCTTCAGGTCCGCGTCCGTGGGGCCCTCCTGCGCATAGATGCTGATGGCCGGCTGCAGCAGCAGGGCGAAGAGAACGACAAGAACCGCTGTCCCACGCCCCATCGTGACCACCCCTTAACCGCTCAATGGCGGCCCGAGCCTACTACTGGCGGTAGCCTGAGCAAAGCGTAGTCGGGGGGAGCACCTTCTAGTTGCTCGTCATTGCCATCAGCCGCCGCAGCTCCCGGAGCAATGCCCGCTACCGCTCTAGCCTCTCCCTCGGCTTGGCCCCTGTAACCAACGCGCCCGTTGCTGGCGCCCCTTTCGTCAGTTCAGCCAAGGTTGAGAGCTGAGCCACGGCTTATCGGCTTGGATAAAAACATGCCACAGCCAAGCGAGGCCGATCCAGGTCAAGGGGGAGAGAACCGCAACCCCGAAAGCATCCCACGCCGCCTTACCAAAACCGTGTTCGGCAACGGTCTTATTGGTGCGTTCCGTTTCGTGCAACGCGTTGTAGGCGGTCAGGGGTTGTATCACCACGGCAATGAAGAACGAAATCCCGACCCCCTCGATTAGCGAAATTTCGGGGACGTGCAGCACGGGCGAGACAAACCATGACCACGTGACTGAGATTGCCAGCCCGCGCACAGGAAT
Organism: uncultured Alphaproteobacteria bacterium; assembly: GCA_963724385.1. Lineage (GTDB taxonomy): Bacteria > Pseudomonadota > Alphaproteobacteria > Dongiales > Dongiaceae > DASXQK01. The sequence continues at coordinate 256,775 of CAVRUJ010000001.1, forward strand.
GCTCAGAACGTAGCCAACAATAATCAGGAGGCAGCCCACTCCAATTTCCATTGTCTATCCCCCGCTTCAGTATCCAGAGGCCAGCCGGGGCGCACAGAAGCGCCGCGACCAGCGGCCAGGAACTGTGGAATTTAGCATTTCCCCCACGCCAATGCGGACGGGGTGCCACTCCGGACTCGCCGCGTGACTCAGGAATCGCGTTCCGGCCTCGCCCGCCACCACCCTAGCCAAAACAGTCCCTCGATTCTGTGCGAATCTAGAAACCGCCTTAGCAGGCATTTCGCCTGCGGGCCCCTAAATCTAATTCTCCTCCATCGATAGAAGCCGCCGCAGTCCCCGCAAGAGCGCCCTTTGCTCCCGTCGCTCAGACCTTGCTTCGGCGGTATAGCGGCCGGTCCTGTAGGCTCCGTTGCGCTCACCCTTCGGTCCTCCACCCTTCCCACCGTGCAGGCGGCATACGGGCTTGCCCCGCATAGCCGGCCCTCGGCATGGCAGTTTCGAGCGCCGACACCTGGCTCGGCAGCGCGGCGCCGTCTGTGCCAGCGCCAGGGCGGCTTTCCAGTCGGGCTTATAAGGTCGCCGGGCGGATTTCACTTCGGCCCCCCACCTTTGCCCCCGGCCTTACCCCGCCCTTTGAGAGCGCCCGCGACGATGGCTTTGCCGCCGGCGCCGACAGCCACTTGCTGGTGAATCACCTGCACCACCTGCTTGCCGCCGCTACGCCGCCGCTGGATCGTCAGCACGGTGTCGTTGAATGTGCCCATTAGCTTTCCGGCCGCATGGGCGAGCCGCGCAGCCTCCACGCTATGAAATTGGTAGTGGGCGGGGTTCCACGTATCGACCTGGGTTAGTTGCTGCTCGGCCTTTGCGATAAGCCGCATCGCCAATTTGTGGGCCGCTGCAGCTTGGTGCGTCAGCATCATCTCAACCGAGTCTTTTGCCCCGATGGAGTTTGCCGTGTCGAGCGCCAGCGTCAGAGCATCGGCCTCGCCCGCCAGCTCCATGCGTTGGGTTGAAGCGGAATGCGCCAGCATGTCAGCAGGCCGCCGAATCTCATCTGCGATGCCTGCGGTCTCAGGCTCCCGAAAAGGGACCAGTTCGCCGCCATTGCCCCTTTCAGGTACGGCCGTTGTGTAGGACCAGCGAGACAGATCAGCGTCGGCCTTGGCTTCAAGGTCAGCCGCATCCTTGCGCATGAAGTGCGCCCCGACAGGATCGGCGCCGCCGTACTCGTCAGCCAAGCGCCGCAACCCTGCTGCGCGATGCTTCCCCTTTAGTGCAGCTTCGACGCGATGGCGGACCCGTGGCGGCTTATCGGGGGCGTCGCTCATGTGAGGTTCCTTTGATGGTTCCTGTTGCTGATGTGAGCCCGCCGCGTGTCCCGGGAATCACGATACGGGGTGTTGGCTGTGGGGGGGGGTAGCGCAAAGGGCGGAACGCGAATCCTGGACCACCGCAGCTCGAATGCAGGGCTCACCAATGAATGTCGCGCGGACCGAAAACAGAAACGGCCTGTTTCTGAGGCACCGCTCGCTTGCCGCCGCTGCCTCGTTGCCGGGCGCGGCGTCGCACTCGCTCCCCTCCTAGATATAGAAGGGCTTCGGGTTTCCGAAGTACGGGCCGAAATCGGAAATGGCTGATTTCCGCCGGTTTCTATCATGGCACCACCCTCAGCCGGGTGGCCGGTACTTCGGGTTTCCGAAGTACGGTACTCCGGGTTTCCGAAGCAGCTTTCTGATTTTCGTGGCGGGCGCCCATTCGCTTCCAATCATCGGTCGCGGGATTGCCCTCAGCGTCGGCATAGAATGTAAGGCGGAATCTCGATGGCCGATTCGTTCCGGCCCATCGCCCGCCGCGCTGGTGTCCGATGAGCCCTAGCCGCTCGCATTCCTCGATGGCCCGCCGGATAGATTCGGCCGTCATACCATAGGCTCTCAATTGCTCATGGGTCGCCAACAAGCGCCCATTCTCCCGGCCGGCGTGGTTGCAGTGCTCGATCAGAAGGAAGTCGATCAGCCGGCGTGCGTTGATGCTGCGCCGGCGCCATGCGGGACTGTTGACCAACTCTGCCGTGAGCCACGCCCAGGGTTGCCCCTTCGGGGGAAGGCGCAACCGCGCCTCCCGCCCTCCGAGTTTTCCAGAGCTGCGCCCCGTCGCGTCGGGCTTGCCAAACCTAGCCATCGTTCAGCAACCCATCGGCTCGCGCCTGCTGCTCGGCGTCTGCCAGCGCGCGCGCCAGCTCCATCGCAAAGCCCGCCAGTTCGGCGGTGACGATGGCGGCGGCGGGCGATAGCCCGAAGCGGTCTCGGATGCGGCGAGCGGGCAGCGGGAGCACATAGACCCAGCGTTGCCGCTCAGCCCAGGCGAATAAGGGAAGGTCGCCGCCATTGAACGGCCGGCGGCGCTGCTCTAGTGTCATCTGGCATTTCCTTGGGCAAGGGATTGCACAACGGCATAGCCCCGGCGCGGTTTGCAGACCGTTGCCGGGGTTCCGTTTTTTCAGGCGGCGGGTTTGTAGGACTTGAGCTTGGCGGCCCACGCTTCTGCATCTTCGCGCCGGATGCGAGTCAACCTGCCAATTTTGACGGCCGTGAGAGTTCCATCTCGAAGCAGGCGATAGGCGAGGCTGCGACTAAGCTTGAACTCCTGACAGAAGTCGGGGAGGGAAAGCAGGTGGGATTGCATTTGTGGCACTCCGGACGTTGTGGGACGCGCCGAAGTATCTGGATGCAGTGAGGCACAAGCGCGGTATTTATTAAACTGCCGTTGATACTAGAAATTTGGTATTTTTTGCTGCCGCTTACTACTAGCGCCTATCTATAGGCGCGCCTTGGCTGCTGTGAGTTCGCGCGCCAAAATTCGGAGCGGATGCTTTTGAAGCTCCACATGTAACTTAACGGCGTCGCCCCATTCGACGATGCAGTCGGCTAAAGCGCGGAACGCGTGCTCTTTAAGTTTGCCCCATTCGATCCCGCTGTCAGCGGCCTCTTCAAAGCTGCGAACCGCGGGCAATGCATCGTGCGGGAATTCATTTTCGAAATCATGAAACTGATGCCGGCCCAGCTTCTGGGCAAGAAGTAGGGTTGCCTTGGCGTTGTCGTAGCTCTTAACAGATTTCTTTTCCCACGCTCGTAACGTCTCAACGCTCGTTGCGAGTGCGGCGGCGACCTTGTGTTCGGCAGCATATTTTTTTAGCCCGCTTCCAAAGAGGGCATGAACATGCAGGACGGCGAACCATTGGAGTTGCGCCAACGTATATGGGCGCCCGTGCTTCGAAGTCTTTGAGGGTTTTGTCAGAAATTGCGTCTCACCCTCGTTGAGTGCCAGAAGTCCCGTTGACAGGCTGCTCCGCCAGTCGCGACGGTTGCCAGAAGATTCTTCGAGAACAGTGGCGATGAACTTGCGATACGGGACGGCCCCGGGTGAAAAATTCGCAAGGTCTGCGTGTTTCAGCCATTCGTGCTCGTTTGCATGACTGTCCCAGTCAAATTCTGCCTTGGGCTCCTTCTGAGAGTGGCGATAGAAGGCCCCTAGAAGGTGAGATTCTGCCCAGTAGCTCAGCCGCCTAGTCAGGTGTCCAGCCAGCCGCACAGCATCAATGGCGGCCCGTTGCTTATTTTTTTCACTAACCCGACCGAGCCTCGGGTCAGTCTTGCAATAGAGGCTTACTAGTTTGTCGAGCGTTTCCAAACAATCTTGCCGGAGAGGCGCGGGATCGAACCGATATGGACGATGGTCGGGCAGCTCCCACGCAGGCGGTAGCGTTGATTTTCCCCGTTTGGTCAATATGCCCTCCGCTCGGCGCGCCGCAATGGCTGCTGGCGGGGAGGCGCGTCGGGTGCGCGCTTGTCGGCTGGCCGGCCTATCCCCGCCGCAGGGATTTTACGCGTTGGCTTTGGGGCGATGAATTGGAATTACGCTTCGGCCGGCAGCGGACATCGCGGTCGCAAATGCCGCCCATGCCTCCATCATCCGGCGCCGCTTATCGAGCAAGTCCCCCCGCCGATAGGCAGCCTCCACCTTGTCACTGATGGCATGAGACAGGGCCATCTCGGCAACTTCGCGAGGATAGTTGGTCTGTTCGGCCGCCCAATCGCGGAAGGTGGACCGGAACCCATGGGCCGTCAGATCGGTGCGCTTCATCCGCTTTAGCAGGGCTAGCAAGGCGCCATTGGAAAGCGGCTTGCCGGGGCGGCCGGGGAATACAAATTCACTCACCTTCGCTTCGGCCAGCTTCCGCAAGATGGCAACAGCGGCAGGCGACAAAGGAATGCGATGCTCCCGGCCCGCCTTGATGCGCTCGGCCGGAATGGTCCAGGTTTTGGTTTCCAAGTCGATTTCAGACCAGCGGGCCGCAATACACTCGGTGGTCCGAGTTGCCGTTAGGATCAGCAGTTCCATCGCCCGGGCGGCAAGCCCCTCCTGCTTCCGCAGCTCGGCCATGAAGGCGCCAACCTCGGCATAAGGCAACGCGGGGTGGTGCTGGACCCGCTGCACCTTGGCCCTCGCTGGCAGCAAGGTTTCTAGATGGCCGCGCCAGCGCGCCGGGTTATCGCCCCGCCGATGCCCGCGCGCCGTGGCAGAATCCAATACCGCTTCAATGCGCTGGCGGACCCGGCTGGCGGTTTCGGTCTTCGCGGTCCAGATCGGCTCCAAGACACGAATCACCAGCCCGGCGTCAACCTGCTGCACCGGCAGGGCGCCGATGAGGGGATAGGCATAGGCGGCAAGGGTGTTGTGCCATTGGTCGCCGTGCTTCGCGTTCCGCCAACCTGGCTTGTGGGCCTTGATGTAGATTTCGGCCGCATCCTTGAATGTGACTTGCTTGGCCGCGTCTGCCCGTTCTGCGGCCCGCTGGCCGTGGCGCGCGCCGATGGGGTCAATACCGGCCGATTTCAGCTTGCGCGCTTCTGCGGCCCGCGCGCGGGCTTCCGAGAGAGTCACGGCATTTAGGGAGCCGAGCCCCATTTCTCGCGGCCGCCCATCGAGGGTGTAGCGGAAAATCCAGGACCGCGCCCCGGCGCCCGTCACTTGCAGATAGAGCCCGCCGCCGTCGGCATGCATGCCTTCGGTCTTCGCCCGGGATACCGCCAGCGCCGTCAACCGCCCCATTTGCCTCGCCATGCCCTTCGCCTCCTACCCACATATCTACCCACGTTTGATTTGTAGATTATGGGGAACAGTCTGGCACGTTGCAAGATGGAGTAGGACAGAAAGCCTTATTTCACTAGGTTATTTTATTCAGTGCAGGACAGAGAAAAATAGCCCTGGACGCTAGTGCGGCGGACTCCCCCTCCGCCACCAATCATATCGGGCCGAGTGGGCAGCCCTGCTCACTCCGTCGCCCTGGCGCACGTGGCCGGGCGGTAGGCGTGGTCAAGCTCGGCCGCGGTGGGCCGGGGCGACAAACCGACTCCAAGCTGGATCGCGAGTTCCGGGTATGCAGCCTCAACAGGCTGTTCGCGCGCCCGGGCGGCGATGCCGGAACGCTTCGCCGCCCGAGTGCACTGGGTTGAACTTCTACTGTGCAACGAGGTTGAGAACGCCAATGCCGCCGGCGACGTTTAGACCCTGCATGCCTTCGACGCTGAGCGGCTGCAACGCGATAGATTTCTGGAGACCGCCCACAAGAACATTGGCCCCCAGGCCCACGCCGACGGCTACGTCGGCCGTCACCCCCGCGTAGTCTCCAGCCAAGGCTCCCGACCCCACGTCGCTCGTGGGCGCGACTACGGCCCAGATCATGACGCCCGCCGCTTCATAGCCGATATCGACGCCGAATTTCTTGATTGTGCCCTTGTAGCTGTCCACGCGGGTGGACCCGTTGGGCTCATAGAGGCAGGTGATGTCCCGGGAGGAACCGAAGATGAAGCTCAAGTTGCCGGCGACATCGCATTTGAGATAGCCGGCTTTGACGCCGCTTTCGGCCGCGCCGGCGCTCGAAGCCAGCGGAATCACTCCCGCGAGCGAAACCGCGGCAATGGCGATGATACTCCTGAGAGAGCGAAACATGGCTGTTCTCCTTAGTTGGGGTGAGGGCATCGTGTCGGCAGTAGTGCCAGTCGAGCGCCCCTGTTCGACACCTCCGCTGGGATGACAACCCCTCGTGAGAAGCCTCGGGAGAACGCCAACTTGTTGATACTACGGAGGATGGGAATGGCGGGTCGCTGACCTAGATCAACAATCCGGCGATCGGGCGGACGGCGCGCCACTGCCGAGGGGCGTAGCACAGGCGGAACGCGGCATTTCCGTTTTTGCGACGAGCCCGATTCACGTCCCAAGCCGAATAGGCTTGAGACGATCAGGCTTTAGGCCGCCGCGGCCGCTGGATGTCCCGTCAATCGGTCGGCCTCGTCGTTCGCCGCGTTCAGGGCGTCCTCGAGCGTCCGGCGCAGGGCCTCGCGGCCAGGCGAATCGAGGTCGGCGGGAACCGCGATCTCCTGCCCGATGACGAACACGCCGCGCCCGAAAGGCAGCGGCAGAAGGAACCGGTCCCAGCTGCCGAGAGTCCGGCGCCGGCTGGTGGCATAGCTGACCGGCAGCAGCACAGCATCGGCGAGCTCGGCCAGCATCACGGCGCCGGGCGCGGCGTGCTGTCGAGGGCCGCGCGGACCGTCGGGCGTTATGCCGACGAGACTCCCGCCGCGGCAGAGCCGCGCCGCGTTGCGCAGCGCCTTCGCCGGCTGGCGCGAGGACGAACCGGAGACGGTCTCGATGCCGAAGGGACGGATCACGCGCGCGATGACCTGGCCGTCGCGGTGGCCGGAGATCATGACGCCGAAGGGGCGGGGCCCGAACAGGCCGAAGGGCATCATCAGCAGCCGGCTGTGCCAGAAGCAGATGACGATGCGCCGGTCGGCCGCAAGGACACGCTCGGCGATGTCGAAGCGAACCCGGCGCCAGCGGTTGGTGAAGTAGACGACGCGCATGTAGGCGACGACCACCCAGGCGACGACGCCCTGCCCGGTACCGGACGTGATGAATCGGCGAAGCGGTCTCACCGGGAAGGCCGAGGTCCGAGTCGTTCCACTCAGATCGCCTTCGGGTTGCCGGCCGAAGTCTTGCCGTCGTTGGGATCTCGCTCGATGGACATGCGCCTTCCAAGGGCAGGAGATGCCGCCCGCAGGGGATCCTGCGATCGGTCTAGCGCGAAGCCACGGCGGAAGATCTCGTCCGGCACCTGGCAGCGAATCGCGAGCGTGCCGGACCAAGGGAGGTCAAGTGAAGAGAGCTAGGCTTATACCCACCGGCCCCGGAATACAACGCCGGTCGGGTCCCGGCACGGCTTTCGCCGTCCGGATTTACAGCGTCTCTTGGCTCACGGGCTCGGTCTTCGGGCGCTTGGCCTTGCGCGGCTTAGCCTTCGGCGCAGCGAGCGCCGCTTCGGCTTCGGCCTTGGCCAGGCTTTCCCGGTCGGCGGCTTCCTTGGCCAGCCGCAGCGCGCGCAGACGCTCAAGCTTCGCCTGCTCGGCGTTCTGGCGCTGGCGCTGGAAGTCCATGACCTCCGCGTCGCGCTTCTTAGCCTTGGTGAACTTGTCCTCGGCGCGCTGACGCGCCTCGGACGACTTCGATCCTTGATGCTCCATCATGCAGCCCTCCGCTGACCGATGGCTGCGGGCCCGGGCCGCTTGCCGGGCCGCGCAATCCGCGATGAACCCGGGATTGAGCGAGGAGCGAGGCGGCTGAAGCCGCCCCGCCCCGCCGACTCATACTTCCTTGAGATTGCAGGCCGAGGCCTTGCCGCGATCCTGCTCGACGTCGAAGCTGAGCTTCTGGCCTTCGCGCAACGTGCTCATCCCCGACCGTTCGACGGCGGAGATGTGCACGAACACGTCCTTAGAGCCGCCCTCGGGCTGGATGAAGCCGTAGCCCTTCTGAGCGTTGAACCATTTGACTGTTCCGGTAGACATAGTTTTCCCTTTTTCGAGTAGCGTTGCCGTCGCTGCATTTGCCCGACGGGCCGTGCCTTGAAAGGGATGAGTTCGGACCGGCTCTACGAAAGAAGCGGGGGCGAGGTCAACCCCTATCGAGCCGACGCGCTCTATATGGACCTTCGCCGCCTTATTTGCAATGGGGTGGCTTCGGCAAGGCCGGGATCGCCTTGCTGGCCGCGCCATCGGATCGCTTTGCGTCCCGATCGTTGCCCCGCCGGCCTTCATGGGCTCAAATAGCGAACGGACTTAAGCCCAGTTCGACTGAAGGACGGGTAACAGCGCAAGATCATCCCCACGAGGTTGAACCCATGATGCCGCTTACCGTCCCGCCGCGGTCTGTCTTCACGACCTTCATGAATGTGCCGTTGGTTACCGATCTCGATGCGCTCGAGGCGGATTTCGCAATCATTGGGATACCTTATGGCGATCCCTATTCCATGGACGAGGTGACCAACGATCAGACCAACGCGCCGACCGCGGTCAGGCGGGCCAGCGAGCGCGTCAGCTTCGGCTTCGACCAATGGGACTTCGATATCGGCGGCACGGTTTTCGACGGCAAGCCGGTCAAGGTCGTCGATGTGGGCGATGTTCCGGGCGATCCGCGGGACCCGAAGAGCCACTACCTCCGGGCAGAACAGGCGGTCCGGAAAATTCTCGCAGCCGGCGCCCTGCCCATCACGATCGGCGGCGACCACGGCGTGCCCATCCCGGTTTTCCGGGCGCTCTCCGCCCACGGCCCGATCACCTTGATCCATCTCGATGCCCATCTCGACTGGCGGGACGAGGTCAACGGCGCCAAGGAAGGCTATTCGAGCCCCATTCGCCGCGCCTCCGAGATGGACCATATTGGCGAGATCTTCCAGATCGGCCTGCGCGGCCAGGGCAGCGCGCGGGTCGAGGAAGTAGAAGCGGCCCTTCGCTATGGCGCGCATCTGGTCAGCGCCAGCGATCTTCACCGCGCCGGCGTGGAGGCGGTCCTGCAAAGCATCCCCGCCGGAGGGCGCTATTACATCAGCATCGATGCCGATGGCATGGATCCCGCGGCCGTTCCGGCGGTCGGCGCGCCGCAGCCGGGCGGCATTACCTATCCGCAGGTCGTCGAGCTGATCAAAGGCCTATGCCGAAAAGGCCGGGTCATGGGCCTCGACTTCGTCGAGCTCATGCCCGGGCGCGATATCAACGAAATCAGCAGCATCACCGCGGTGCATGTCATCCTGAATTTCATCGGCGTCGCGGTGAGGGCCGGTCACGGCGTCTAGGCGAGAATGGCCCGCCTGCCTCCGCGTGGGCGAATCTATTGTCCGGCCGGCGTGAAAAGCTCGTGCGGGATCGTGAGGCCACGGAGCTGGTGGAAGCCGAGCGAGGCGAGCTCGCCGCCATAGGCGCGGGCGAAGTCATCGCTCACGACAATGGGGCGGTCGAGCGATTTGGCGACCGCCTCAACGCGGCTCACCAGGTTGACGGCGGGACCTATCACCGTGAAATCGAGACGATCGGCGGCGCCGATATTGCCGTAGAGCACCTGCCCCACATGGAGCGCCACCACGATCTTCAGCGGCGGCTCGCCGGATAGAACGGGATCATCCGCGAGCCGGTGTACCGCTTCCAACGTCTCGCTCGCCGCATCGAGGGCGTTGCGCGTGGCGATACGCGTCAGCCCCGCATCGATGATCGGAAAGATCGCCAGCAGGCCGTCACCGATGAATTTCAGGATTTCGCCGCCGTGGGCGTGGATCGCCTTGGCCTGGGCATCGAAAAGCGCGTCCAGAATTTCGATCATGCGCTGGCCAGGGAGCCGGTCCGACCGCGCCGTGAAGCCACGCAGGTCGGAGGACCAGAGCACGGCGGTGATGGTATCGCTTTGGCCGCGGCGAATGTGGCCCGCGAGTACGCGTGGCCCGGTCATCGGGCCAAGATAGGCGGTCAGCAGGTTGTTCGCGATCGAGCGCAGCGAATGCATGTCCATCACGACGGGCAGCCGCCGCGCGACCCGCGTCATCTCCGCGACTTGTTCATCGGTGAATCCGCCTGCGCGATCGCTGACAAAGGTGACGGCATAGTTCCCGCCGAAGGCGCTTGTGACGGGCAGCGCCAGGTAGTCGGTGGCGCCCTGGGCCTTGAGGTCATGCAGCACCGGGAAATCGAGCGCCTCGGGCTCGACATCGACGCGCCGGCGCAAGGTTTCGCCGCCTTCCCGCACCCGCATCACGGGGTTGAGCAGATAGCCCGCGGACTCGCGGGCCTCGTGGGCGACCATCATCATCTGGGTCCGCCCCGTGGTGCGCCACCAAATCAGCGTGGCGCCGAGATAAAGCGGATGCAGCGTGCCGCCATGCATTGTCGTGCGCAGCAGCGGCAAGCCCGTGGCCAGCATGCGCCAGGAGAATTCGTCGAAGGCGGCGGCGGGGGTCGCCAGCTGCCGCGCCGTGCCCACCAGCCACTCGGCGACGGACTCGATGTGGTCGGCGGCGGGACGCTCCTCGGGTGGCCGCTCGATCGTCTCGCGCAGTTGCGTGTAGCGCTGTTGGAAGGTCAGGGATGGCGGGTTCGACTCTGGATCGCTCATGGCTGCGGCTTCTTCCTTACGCCTAAGCGGCATGCTAACGGAACTCACAATTCTGAAAGCTTGAACTGGATCAGCAAGGAATTGGCGCCCCCGCGGACTCTCCGTCGAGAGGAGCATTCCTCTCACCGCGAGGGGTAAACTGTGCTTGAGCAGCGGATCGCCGCGGCGCCAGAATGCGCAGCTGGAAGACCCGCCGCGCCTGGGTCATTGGGCTCCTTCCCGTTCGGCTGACGCCGTTTGCAACTTCAAGGCCGGTTTCCAGAACATGACGAACGCGATGATCCAAATGGAGGGGGTCCACAAGTGGTTCGGCCAGTTCCATGCCCTCAAGGATATCAACCTGACCGTCCATAAAGGAGAGCGGATCGTCCTCTGCGGACCATCGGGTTCCGGCAAATCGACCCTCATCCGCTGCATCAACCGGCTGGAGGAGCACGAGCAGGGCAAGATCGTCGTCGACGGCGTGACGCTCGATCGCAACGTCAAGCATATCGAGACGGTCCGCCGGGAAGTCGGCATGGTCTTTCAGCACTTCAACCTGTTTCCGCACCTGACGGTGCTGGACAACCTGACGCTGGCGCCGATCTCCGTGCGAAAGATCCCGAAGGAGCAGGCGGAAGACGCGGCCATGCAGTATCTGAAGCGCGTCAAGATCCCGGAGCAGGCGAAGAAATACCCCGGCCAGCTGTCCGGCGGCCAGCAGCAGCGCGTCGCCATCGCCCGGTCGCTCTGCATGAATCCCAAGATCATGCTGTTCGATGAGCCGACCTCCGCCCTCGATCCCGAGATGATCAAGGAAGTGCTGGACGTCATGATCGAGCTCGCCCAGTCCGGCATGACGATGCTCTGCGTCACCCATGAGATGGGCTTCGCGCGAACGGTCGCAGACCGCGTCATTTTCATGGATGCGGGAGAGATCGTCGAACAGAACGATCCTGAGACTTTCTTCAATGCGCCTCGATCCGAGCGTACGGCGCAATTCCTGGAGAAGGTCCTGCATCACTAGTGTTGTGCTTCTGACATTCGATTCATTTTCTCTCATCGTCATTCCGGCCGGAGCGAAGCGGAGAGCCGGAATCCAGGGGTTCCAGGCGCCGCATTCGCCATGGATGCCCGCTCCCCGCCTGCGCGGGGACAAGCTTCGCGGGCATGACGAATGAAAATGAGCGATCAGAGTCGCAACACTAGCGCTGGTCGTCATAGGCCGAGAAGCTTCGCAGCTGTTCGACGTTTTCGAGCTGGAGCCTGCGCCCCTTGCCGGAGACGCCCAGGCGCTTCAGGCGGGCGAAGGCGCGGGACAGGCTTTCCGGCGTCATCCCGAGGCGCGCGGCGATAACCCGTCGCGGCTCGGGCAGGCTGACGGAGGCGCCGCCGCCGCGGAGTTCCGCGATGGCCAGGAGATAGGCCGCCAGGCGCTGGGCGCTGGAACGAAGTTTCAGGTCCTTGATCTGACGCACGAGCACGCGCCAATGGCGGGCCAGGAGCTCGGCCATGGCGCGGGCAAGGGCCGGGTCGCGCTCCAGAGTGCTCCGGAAATCCTCGACCGGAATGAACAGCACGCGGGCGGCCGTCGTGACCTCGGCGGACACGAGATAGGGCAGGCTGAGGATCGCCGCCGGCGCCACCAGGAGCTCGCCCTCGGCGAAGACCTCGATGACGGTGTCAGGCTCGCCCAGCGCCTTGGCGAGCAGGCTGACCCGCCCGCTCAGCACCAGATGAAGGAATCGGACTTCCTCGCCTTGCTCGAACAGCCTGGCGCCCGCCGGGAGGGCCTGGACCGAGGCGTTGGCCAGCAGCAGAGCCATGGCCGGCTCGCCGATCGCCCGGTGAAGCGAAGTGCGCTTCAGACGTTCTTCGTCGGCGAGGCGCAGCATGGCGATAGGCCTTTCGATGGCGTGACGGTCCGGGACCTCGGCCAGTGAAGACCGCGATTTGATTTCCGGCAAGCCGTCACTTGACAATAGTCAAGCCCGGCCGGGTTTTTCGTGCCCACTCGCCATCTCATTGATTTGAATCAACCCCGCCGACGCGGCAGAATTCGACACTAGCGGCTGCCGAATTTTCGCTCCTCTTGCCCGCGCCCAGGAGAGACAGCCGATGACGAGCAATGCCGCCAACAGCGATGCACCCCTGGGCAGCCACAAGCTCGCCGGCAATCCTAGCTCCGGCCTCGCCATCGGGACCTGGGGCTTTTTCGTCGGATTCGCCGCCGTGGCGCTCTACGGGCCGGCCGCGAAGTACTTCCAGCAGCAGATGCACCTCGGCGGGCTGGCGCTGGCGCTGCTGGTCGCGGCGCCTCAGCTGACGGGCTCGCTGCTGCGCATCCCCTTCGGCGCTTGGGTCGATCGGGTGGGCGGGCGGCTGCCCATGCTGACCCTGTTCGGCATGTCGCTGGTCGGCATGTGGGGCCTGGTTTTCATCCTGTTCACGGTCAAGACGCTGACGGTGGAGGTCTATCCGCTCATCGTCTTCTTCGGCTTCTTGAGCGGCTGCGGCGTCGCCTCCTTCTCGGTCGGCGTTCCGCAGGTGTCCTATTGGTTCCCGCAGAAGCGCCAGGGCACGGTGCTCGGCGTCTACGGGGGCGTCGGCAATCTGGCACCCGGGATCTTCACCTTGCTGCTGCCCTTCGCCATCGCGGCCTGGGGATTGGCCGGCTCCTATCTCGCCTGGGTCGTGTTCCTGATCCTTGGCGCCGGCATCTACGCGCTCTTCGCCCGCGATGCCTACTTCTTCCAGCTGCGCAAGCAGGGTCTCCCGGTCGAGCAATGCCGCAGCATCGCCCGGCAAAAGGGCGAGGAGCTGTTCCCGACCGGCACGGTCTGGCAGGCCATCATCACCGCCGCGGAAGACACGCGGACATGGGGCTTGGTCAGTCTCTACTTCGTCTCCTTCGGCGGCTTCCTCGCGCTTACCGCCTGGTTCCCCACCTATTGGATCAACCTCCACGGCATCGATCCGAAGACGGCCGGCGTGATCGGCGGGCTGGGGTTCGCCATTCTCGCCGCGATCGTTCGCGTGTTCGGCGGCATGATTTCAGAGCGGCTGGGCGGCGAGAGGACAGCGGTCCTTGCCTTCTTCGCCGTCCTTATCGCGGCGCTGGTCCTCACCTTCGTCCAGGATTTCGCGGCCGATCTCGCGGCCGAGCTGCTGATCGCGGTCGGCATGGGCATCGGCAATGCGGCCGTCTTCAAGATGGTGCCGAAATACGTGCCGGCAGCGGTCGGCGGGGCCTCGGGCCTGGTCGGCGGCCTCGGCGCGCTCGGCGGCTTCATCATCCCGCTGTTCCTGGGCGCCACCGTCGATGCGCTGGGCAGCGCGGGTTACGCGGGCGGCTTCTTCGCCTATGTGATCCTGGCAGTTGGCGCCATTGGCGTGTCCATGAATTTCTGGCGTCTGGACCTGAAGGCCCACGCTTCCGCGGCCAGCGCCGCCTCTAGGATCTAGCCATGAGCCATTTTCTCGACCGCCTGATGTTCTTCAAGCGCAACGTCGACAGCTTCGCCGGCGGCCATGGCGTGGTGACCAATGAGAGCCGCGGCTGGGAGGAGGGCTACCGCTCCCGCTGGGCCCATGACCGGATCGTGCGCTCGACCCACGGCACCAATTGCACCGGCTCCTGCTCCTGGAAGATCTACGTCAAGGGCGGGATCGTCACCTGGGAGACCCAGCAGACCGACTACCCCCGCACCCGGCCCGACATGCCGAATCACGAGCCGCGCGGCTGTTCGCGCGGCGCCAGCTACTCCTGGTACCTCTACAGCGCCAACCGGATCAAATATCCGCTCGTCCGCAGCCGGCTGCTGAAGCTCTGGCGCCAGGCCCGCGCACAACAGAAGGATCCGGTCCTGGCCTGGCAGGCGATCGTCGAGGATCCGGCCAAGCGCGGGGAGTATCAAGCGGTGCGCGGCCTCGGCGGCTTCGTCCGCGCGAGCTGGGACGAGGTCAACGAGATCATCGCAGCGGCCAATATCCATACGGCCAAGAACCACGGGCCGGACCGGATCATCGGCTTCTCCCCGATTCCGGCCATGTCCATGGTCTCCTACGCGGCGGGAACGCGCTATCTGGCGCTCATCGGCGGCGTCGCCATGAGCTTCTACGACTGGTATTGCGACCTGCCGCCAAGCTCGCCGCAGACCTGGGGCGAGCAGACCGACGTGCCCGAGAGCGCCGACTGGTACAATTCGAGCTTCCTCGTGCTCTGGGGCTCGAACGTGCCCCAGACGCGCACCCCGGACGCCCATTTCTACACCGAGGTCCGCTACAAGGGCGCCAAGTCGGTGGTGATCTGCCCGGACTACAGCGAGGCCAGCAAATTCGCCGACCTGTGGCTGGCGCCCAAGCAAGGCACCGACGCGGCGCTCGCCATGGCCGTCGGCCATGTGATCCTGAAGGAATTCCATCTCGCCGGGAAAAGCGCCTATTTCACCGACTACTGCCGGCGCTACACCGACCTGCCCTTTCTCGTGCGCCTGGACAAGCGCGGCGACCACTATGTCGCGGGACGGTTTCTCAGGGCCTCGGACTTCGCGGACGGCAAGGGCCAGATGAACAACCCGGACTGGAAGCTGCTGGTCGTGGACGAGGCGAGCGACGCCGCCGTGGTGCCCACGGGCAGCGTCGGCTTCCGCTGGGGCGAGCAGGGCAAGTGGAACCTCGAGAACCGCGACGGGGCGACCGGCGCCGAGATATCGCCGCGGCTTTCCCTGATCGACAAGAGCGATGCGGTGGTGCCCGTCGCTTTCCCCTATTTCGGCGGCCTCACCCACGCCCATTTCGCCAACAATCCCCAGGACGAGATCCTGCTCCGCAATCTGCCGGCGCGCCGGCTTGCCACCAAGGAGGGCGAGGTGCTGGTGGCCACCGTCTTCGATCTGCTGGTCGCCAACTATGGCGTCGATCGGGGCCTGGGCGGCGGCAATGTGGCCAAGACTTATGACGACGATGTTCCGTACTCGCCGGCCTGGCAGGAGAAGATCACCGGCGTCAAGCGCGGCCATGTGATCGCGCTCGCCCGCGAGTTCGCCGACAACGCCGACAAGACCAAGGGCCGCTCCATGGTGATCCTCGGCGCCGGGGTCAACCACTGGTACCACGGCGACATGATCTACCGCGGCATCATCAATCTGCTGGTGCTCTGCGGCTGCGTCGGCAAGCCGGGAGGCGGCTGGTCGCACTATGTGGGCCAGGAGAAGCTGCGGCCCCAGACCGGCTGGACGCCGCTCGCCTTCGCCCTCGACTGGCACCGGCCGCCCCGGCAGATGAATTCGACCTCGTTCTTCTATGCCCACACCGACCAGTGGCGGTACGAGAGGCTCGAGCTGTCCGAGATTCTGTCGCCGCTTGCCGACGGCAAGCTCCAGGGCAGCCCGATCGATCTCAACTTTCGCGCCGAGCGCATGGGATGGCTTCCCAGCGCGCCGCAGCTGGAAGCCAATCCGCTGCGGCTCGCGGCGGCGGCCGAGGCGGCGGGCAGCGATCCGGTGAAGCACGTCGTGGGCGAGCTGAAGGCCGGGCGATTGAAGCTCGCGGCCGGCGATCCCGACAACCCTCTCAACTTCCCCCGCAACATGTTCGTCTGGCGCTCCAACCTGCTGGGCTCGAGCGGCAAGGGACACGAATACTTTCTGAAGCACCTGCTGGGAGCGAGGCATGGGGTGCAGGGCAAGGATCTGGGTGCCGAGGGCGGACAGCGGCCGCTCGAGGTCGCCTGGCGAGAGGAAGCGCCCGAAGGCAAGCTGGACCTGCTGGTGACCATCGACTTTCGCATGTCGACCACCTGCGTCTACTCCGACATCGTGCTGCCGACTGCCACCTGGTACGAGAAGCACGACCTCAACACGTCCGATATGCATCCCTTCATCCACCCGCTGTCGGCGGCGGTCGACCCCGTCTGGGAGGCGCGCAGCGACTGGCAGATCTTCAAGGGCCTCGCCAAGCGCTTCTCGGAACTCTGCCCCGGCCATCTGGGAGTCGAGAAGGACCTGGTCTTGACCCCGATCATGCACGACACGCCGGGCGAGCTGGCCCAGGCCTTCGAGCCCAAGGATTGGGGCAAGGGCGAATGCGAGCCCGTGCCCGGCAAGACCATGCCGGCGATGACGGTGGTGGAGCGCGACTACCCCAACACCTATCGCAAGTTCACCTCGCTCGGGCCGCTGATGAGCAAGATCGGCAACGGCGGCAAGGGCATCGCCTGGAATACCGAAACCGAAGTGGAGTTCCTGGGCAAGCTCAACGGCAAGGTGAGCGAGCCCGGAGTGAGCGCGGGTCTGCCGCGGATCGAGACGGACATGGACGCCGCCGAGGTGATCCTGACCTTGGCGCCGGAAACCAACGGCCATGTGGCCGTCAAGTCCTGGGTCTCGCTCAGCAAGGCGACGGGCCGCGAGCATGCCCATCTGGCGCGGGCGCGGGAGGACGAAAAGCTGCGCTTCCGCGATCTTCAGGCCCAGCCGCGCAAGATCATCTCATCGCCGATCTGGAGCGGCATCGAATCCGAAGAAGTGACCTACAACGCCGGATACACCAACGTGCATGAGCTGATTCCCTGGCGCACGCTGACCGGCCGGCAGCAGCTCTACCAGGATCATCCCTGGATGATCGCCTTCGGCGAAGGCTTGGTGGTCTACCGCCCGCCGATCGACACCAAGACGATCGCGCCCTTGCTCGGCAAGCGCGGCAACGGCAATCCCGAGGTCGTGCTGAACTTCATCACGCCGCACCAGAAATGGGGCATCCACAGCACCTACACCGACAACCTGATCATGCTGACGCTGTCGCGCGGCGGGCCGATCGTCTGGATCAGCGAAACCGACGCCAAGACGGCGGGGATCGAGGACAACGATTGGATCGAGGCGTTCAACATTAATGGCGCGCTGGTTGCCCGCGTGGTGGTGAGCCAGCGCGTGCCGGCGGGCATGGTGATGATGTACCACGCCCAGGAGAAGATCGTGAATGTGCCCGGGAGCGAGATCACCGGCGCGCGGGGCGGCATCCACAATTCGGTCACCCGCACCTGCCTGAAGCCGACCCACATGATCGGCGGCTACGCCCAGCAGAGCTACGGCTTCAATTATCACGGCACCATCGGCACCAACCGGGATGAATTCGTCATCCTGCGCAAGATGGCGAAGGTCGATTGGCTCGACCGGCCGACCGGCGAGCGCCCGGCGGCGGCCGAATAGACCCGCAGGGCAAGGGAAAGGAGCAAGTCATGAAGGTCCGCGCCCAGATCGCCATGGTGCTGAACCTCGACAAATGCATCGGTTGCCACACCTGCTCGGTCACCTGCAAGAACGTCTGGACCAGCCGCGAAGGCGTCGAATACGCCTGGTTCAACAACGTCGAGACCAAGCCCGGCATCGGCTATCCCAAGGAGTGGGAAAACCAGGAGCGCTGGCAGGGCGGCTGGAAGCGCCAGAAGAACGGCAAGATCAAGCCGCGCCTCGGCGGCAAGTGGCGGATTCTCGCCAAGATCTTCGCCAATCCGCAGCTGCCTGAGATCGACGACTACTACGAGCCCTTCACCTTCGACTACGAGCATCTGCAGAATGCGCCCGAAAGCGAGGCCGCACCCACCGCCCGGCCCGTCTCGCTCATCACCGGCAAGCCCATGGAGAAGATCGTCTGGGGTCCCAACTGGGAGGAGATCCTGGGCACCGAATTCGCCAAGCGCTCCAAGGACAAGAATTTCGAGGCGGTCCAGAAGGAGATCTACGGCCAGTTCGAGAACACCTTCATGTTCTACCTGCCGCGGCTCTGCGAGCATTGCCTCAATCCGTCCTGCGTCGCGTCCTGCCCGTCGGGCTCGATCTACAAGCGGGAGGAAGACGGCATCGTCCTCATCGACCAGGACAAATGCCGCGGCTGGCGGATGTGCGTCAGCGCCTGCCCCTACAAGAAGATCTATTACAACTGGCAATCGGGAAAGGCCGAGAAATGCATCTTCTGCTATCCACGCATCGAGGCGGGCGAGCCGACGGTGTGCTCGGAGACCTGCGTCGGCCGGATCCGCTATCTGGGGGTGCTGCTCTATGACGCCGACCGCATCGAGGCGGCGGCAAGCACCGAGCGCGAGCAGGATCTCTACCAGGCCCAGCTCGACATCTTCCTGGATCCCGGGGATGAGGCGGTGATCCAGCAGGCGCGCCGGGACGGCGTGCCCGAAGCCTGGCTCGAAGCGGCACGGCGATCGCCTACCTACAAGATGGCGATCGAATGGAAGATCGCCTTCCCGCTCCACCCCGAATACCGGACCCTTCCGATGGTCTGGTACGTGCCGCCACTCTCTCCGGTTCAGTCGGCGGCGGAAGCGGGCAAGATCGGGTTCGATCGCGAGCTGCCCGACATCCGCAAACTGCGCATTCCGCTGCGCTACCTCGCCAACCTCCTGACCGCAGGCGAGGAGGAGCCGGTGGCCCGCGCGCTGGAGCGGCTCATGGCCATGCGGGTCCATATGCGCGCCCGCCATGTCGAGGGGCAGGTCGACAGCGCGGTGCTGGAGCGGGTGGGCCTGAGCCAGGCCCAGGTGGACGAGATGTACCGCTATCTCGCCATCGCCAACTACGAGGACCGCTACGTCATCCCGACGACGCACCGCGAATACGCCGAGGACGCCTTCGACCTGCGCAACGCCTGCGGCTTCAGCTTCGGCAACGGCTGTTCCGACGGCGCCAGCAAGGCGAGCCTGTTCGGGCCGAACCGCAAGCCCGGGGTCAAGACGCCCATGGAGGTCCGCTGATGTCCGCCCTCAAGGCCCTGGCGGCCCTGCTCACCTATCCCGAGGCCGGGCTCAAGGCATCGCTCCCCGAGATCGGCGCCGTGCTGGCCGCCGACCGCCGGATGCCCGAGACCAATCGCGCCGAACTCGCCAACCTGATCGCGGAGATGGACGCGAGCGAGCTCATGGACGCGCAGGAGCGCTATGTCGGCCTCTTCGACCGGAGCCCGTCGCTGTCGCTGCATCTCTTCGAGCATGTTCATGGCGATTCCCGCGATCGCGGCATGGCCATGGTCCGGTTGGTCGAGATGTACCGGGAGCACGGGCTGGAAATCGAGGCCCAGGAGCTGCCGGACTATCTGCCGCTGTTCCTGGAATACCTGTCGCTCTTGCCCGAGGCGGAATCGAGGCCGCTCCTGGCCGACGCCGGGCCCGTGTTGGCCAGGATCGGGCAGCGCCTTTCCCGGCGCGAGAGCCGCTATGCCGCCATCTTCGCGGCGCTGAGCGCCATCGCCGGCGCCGATGTGCCGGCCGCCGAAGACCATGGACCGGAGCCGGCCGAGGATCTGGCCGCGCTGGACAGGGCCTGGGAAGAGGCTGCCGTCACCTTCGGACCTGAATCGATGGCCGAAAGCCGGTCGAGCTGCGATCGGGTCGCCGCCATGGTCGCGCGCATGGCTGAACCGGGGGTGCGGCCATGACCGGCTATTTCAACGAGGCCGCCTTCGGGCTCTATCCCTATTTCTGCCTCACGGTTTTCCTGCTGGGCAGCCTGATCCGCTTCGACCGCGAGCAATATGGCTGGCGCAGCGGGTCGAGCCAGCTGCTCCGGGCAAGGCAGCTGCGCTGGGGCAGCAATCTGTTCCACATCGGCATCCTGTTTCTGCTGTTCGGCCATTTCGTCGGCCTGCTGACGCCCCATGAGGTCTACAGCTTCTTCATCAGCGCCGCGGCCAAGCAGATGCTGGCCATCGTCTCGGGTGGGATCGCCGGCGCGATCTGTTTCGTCGGCCTCTCCATGCTGATCCACCGGCGGCTTACCGACCCGCGCATCCGCGCCACCAGCAGCCGGATGGACATCGCCATCCTCCTGCTCATCTGGCTGCAGCTCGTGCTCGGCATGGTCACCATCGCGTTTTCGCTTCAGCATGCCGACGGCAGCGTGATGCTGCGTCTTGGCGGCTGGGCGCAGCGCATCGTCAGCTTCCGGGGCGGTGCCGCCGACCTCATCGCCGGCCTGCCGCTCGTCTACCAGCTCCATCTGATCCTGGGCATGACCTTGTTCCTGCTGTTCCCCTTCAGCCGGCTCGTGCATATCTGGAGCGCGCCGGTCTGGTACGTGTTCCGGCCTTACCAGGTCGTGCGCCGACGCGGTGCCGGAACGGCTCGGAGGGCCCCGTGACCATTCGCGTGAACGGCAGGGAGATCCCGGCCGGCGCGGTGCTGGCGGAGATGCAATACCATCCGGCGGCGGACCGGGCCGCGGCCGAGCGGGCCGCCGGCGAGGCGCTGGTCTTGCGCGAACTCCTCCTGCAGCAGGCCGCGGCCGATGGCCTCCTCGACGGCGCTGCCGATGCGCCGGAGGAGGCAGCGATCGAGCGACTGCTGGAGCGGCATATCGAGCTGCCCGACGCTGATGAGGACTCCTGCCGGAGATATTACGAGGCCAATCGGAAGAAGTTCCGCAGCCCGGATATCTGCGAGGCGCAGCATATCCTCATCGCTGCGGCCCCCGACGACGAGGAAGGCCGCATCGCCGCCGAGGCCGAGGCGAGACGGCTGCTCGAGACTCTGGCTCGCGACCCGTCCCGCTTCGATAGCCTCGCGCGCGAACATTCCGACTGCCCATCGAGGGAGCAGGGCGGGCATCTCGGCCAGGTGACCCGCGGATCGACGGTGCCCGAGTTCGAGACGTTCCTCTTCAGCCTGGAGGAAGGCGAGACCTGCCCGCAGCCGGTACCGAGCCGCTACGGCTTTCATGTGGTTAGGCTGCTGCGCCGGGAGCGGGGGCGGGAGCTGCCCTATGAAGCCGTGCGGGACAAGATCGCGGACCGGCTCGCCGATCACGCCTGGCGTATGGCGGTCGCGCAGTTCCTGCGGATCCTGGCCGGGAGGGCCGAGATCGAGGGTATCGAGATCGACCGGGCCCAATCGCCGCTGGTCCAGTAGGCAAGAGCGGCGCCGCCCCAGCGCGACCCTGCCGGGGCCCGCGTTCGCAGAACCGGCGATGGCGAAGTTTGCAAAATCCGATTTGGAGATTGCCAGGGCGAAAGGTCGCGAGAACCGCGCTACAATTCTCCAACGCTGCCTCCCGGACTAGGACAACCATGCCCCTTCACATCGGTATCGTTGGTTGCTCGGCCGAAGGTGCGTCGCTGTGCTTTCGGACCATCTGCGTGGAAGCGGCGGCTTTTGTCGGCCCGCACGCCCATCCCGAGGTCTCGATGCACACGCCGTCCCTGGCCGAGTACCTGATACGCATCCGCCGCGATGATTGGCAGGGTGTCGGCGAGTTGATGCTGGCCTCGGCCGACAAGCTGGCGAAAATCGGCGCCGATTTCCTGATCTGCCCCGACAACACCATCCATCAGGCGTTCGCCACCGTCGAACCGCGATCGCCGCTGCCCTGGCTGCACATCGCCGAGGTCGTCGCAGATGAGGCCGTCGCGCGCGGGTTCCACCACCTCGGGCTCATGGGAACGCGCTGGCTCGTCGAAAGCGAGATCTATCCGGAAAGGCTCGCGGCGCGCGGGCTGACCTGTCTGCGCCCGGACTCCGCCGAGCGCGAGGAAATCCATCGCATCATCATGGACGAGCTGGTCTATGGCATCTTCAGGCCCGAGGCGGTCGCCTACCACCAACGCGTCATCGCGCGCATGAAAGACCAGGGCTGCGACGCGGTCTTGCTCGGCTGCACCGAGATTCCGCTGATCATAAGCGATGCCAATTCACCGCTGCCAATTCTCGATTCGACGCGCCTGCTCGCGCGGGCGGCGCTGCGCCGGGCCGTCGAGGGCAGAGCCGCGGCCGGGTGAAGGAGCGGCCCGGCCGCTTGCCGGACGTTCGCTCGATGCCGACAGGCCAAGCAACATCGTTTAGTCTAAGAAGCAGCGCCCCCGTTGGAGATGGCCGATGCCGCCTTCCGACCAGATTCCGCCCAACATCGAGACCCTGCGCTTCGCTGTTCCCGGCCTCGAGAAGCCAGCGGAGATACTGGTCGACCAATGGGGAATTCCGCATCTGAGGGCCCAGAGCCGGCGCGACGTGTTCTGCCTTCAAGGCTTCAACGCGGCGCGCGACCGGCTGTGGCAGCTCGATCTTGGCCGCAAGCGGGGGCTGGGATTGCTCGCCGCCGACTTCGGGCCGGGCTTCCTGGCCCAGGATCGGGCGGCACGTCTGTTCCTCTATCGCGGCGATATGGCCGCCGAATGGGCCGCCTACGGGACGCCGGAGGCAGAGGCGATCGCCGAGGCCTTCGTTGCCGGGATCAACGCCTTCATCGGCCTGACGGAAGCCGAGCCCAAGCTTCTGCCGCCGGAGTTCGCCCTGATGGGCACGCGGCCCCAGCGCTGGGCGGCTTCCGATGTGGTGAGGATCCGCAGCCACGCTCTCGTCAGCAATGCCGAATCCGAGCTGGCGCGGGCGCAGGTTCTTGCCCGGGGCGAGATTGCGAAGGACCTGCTGCGGGCGAGGCTCGAGCCGGACTGGAAGGTCCAGGTCCCCGAAGGGCTCGACCTCGAGCATGTGCCGGCCGATGTCCTGGATGTCATCGGGTTGGCGGGCGCCCGGGTGAGCTTCTCGCCGGAACGCCTTGCGGCAAGCCTGGACGAGGCCTGGCGCTGGACGAAGCTGACGGACCTTGGCGAGGTAGCCAGGAGCGCCGGCGTCGAAGGGTCCAACAACTGGGCGATCTCGCCCGGACGAACCGCGACGGGGCGGCCGATCCTGGCAAGCGATCCTCATCGCCAGCACTCGGCCCCGGCACTGCGTTACCTCGTCCACCTGACGGCGCCGGGGCTCGATACGATCGGCGCGGGCGAGCCCTGCCTGCCGGGAGTATCCATCGGCCATAACGGCACCGCGGCCTTCGGCCTCACCATCTTTCCCATCGATCAGGAAGACGTCTACGTCTACGAGCTCAATCCCAAGAACCCGGACCAGTACCGTTACGGCAATGGCTTGGAGGCGATGCGCATCCTCAGCGAGCGCATCTCCGTCAAGGGCGCGCCCGACCAGGAGGTCGCACTTCACTTCACGCGTCACGGACCGGTGGTCCATATCGACCAGGCGCGCAATCGGGCCTTCGCTTTGCGTTCGGTCTGGTTCGAGCCCGGCACCTCGCCCTATTTCGGCAGCCTCGCCTATCTCGATGCCCGAACGCCCCAGGATTTCGCCAAGGCAATGCGGCACTGGGGCACGCCGCCGGTGAACCACGTCTATGCCGACAGCGGCGGCAACATCGCCTGGATGACGGCCGGCAAGGCGCCGCGCCGCCCGAACTGGGACGGCCTGCTGCCCGTGCCCGGCAACGGCACCTATGAATGGGACGGCTTCCATGCGCCGGAGAATCTGCCGCGCGAAATCAACCCTGCCCGCGGCTTCGTCGCGACCGCCAATGAGATGAATCTTCCGAAGGGCTATCCCTATGCCGAGCGCAAACTGAGCTTTGAATGGTCGGAAAGATCGCGGGCGACCCGCATCATGGAAGCGCTCGCGGACAGCCGGAGCCACGGCCTGGCGGACTCCATGGCGCTGCAATGCGACGTGGTCTCGATCCCGGCGCGCCGCCTGATGCCCCTGCTCGCCGGTCTAGGCCGTTCGGACGAGAGCATCGCCCCGGCGCTCGATCTGCTGCGGAATTGGGATTGCCGCCTCGGCCCCGAAAGCCCTGCAGCGGCCCTGTTCGAGGTCTATTGGACGAAGCATCTGAAGCCAGCACTCCTGGAGCGGCTCGCCGGCGATACGGCTCTCTTGAAGCTGCTGGCGCCAGGCGACAACGAAACCTTGCTCGCGATCCTCGAGCATCCCGGGGCGGAGCCTCGTCTTGGGACCGAGTTGGCGCGGGATGCGATCCTGGCTCGCGCGCTTGCGGCCGGCATGGCGGAATGCCAGTCGCTTCTCGGCCCGGATCCGGGGCGCTGGGCCTGGGGCCGGCTTCATCACGGCTATTTCGAGCACGCTGTGTCGGCCGTTGCGCCCGAGAGAAAAGCGGTGCTGGACGTCGGGCCGCTTCCCATCGGCGGCTCGGGCTCGACTCCCATGAACACGACCTATCGGCTGCCGGATTTCCGGGTCACCTCGGGCGCCAGCTTCCGGATGGTGCTCGATGTCGGCGCCTGGGACAATTCGCGCGCGATCAATGCCCCCGGCCAGTCGGGCCTGCCGGCTTCCCCCCATTATCGAGACCTGTCGGGGCTCTGGGCGAAAGGCGAGTATTTTCCCCTGCTCTATACGCGCGACGCCGTTGCGAAGGCGGCACGCCTGCGGATAATCCTCGGGCCAGCCGATGATCGGGGTGTGCGTCCGAAGGCCTGAAAGGCGTCGCCCAAGTTCTTGGCTAAGTCGCATCACGAAGAAGGGAGGAATCCGATGGGTCACAAACTCGAAGGCGGCTGCGCTTGCGGCGCGGTTCGCTACCGGCTCGCCTCGGCGCCCATGTTCGTCCATTGCTGCCATTGCCTGGATTGCCAGCGCCAGACGGGAAGCGCCTTCGTGCTGAACGCGCTCATCGAAACCGACCGGATCGCCCTGCTGTCGGGCAAGCCCGAGCCCACGCCCGTTCCCACCGACAGCGGCAGCCCGCATGACATCTATCGCTGTCCAGCCTGCAAGACGGCAGTCTGGAGCGACTATGGCCATCGGCCCCGCTTGCGCTTCGTCCGCATCGGGACGCTGGACAAGCCCTCGGCCCTCCAGCCCGACGTGCATATCTATACCCGCTCGAAACTGCCTTGGCTCAGGTTGCCCGAGGGCGTGCCCGCCTTCGAAGAGTATTACGACATGAAAGCGCTGTGGCCTGCTGCGAGCCAGGAGCGCCGGCGCGCGATTTCCCGCTGACCGACCATGAAGTCGCCTAAGCTTTCGTCCTGTCTGCCAACATCGAAGGATCGAATCTCATGACAACCGCCGCCTGGTCCGCCGGAGCCGCCTATGTCGACGGCCGCTACATGCCCATCGCCGAGGCGACCATCCCCATCACCGAATGGGGATACCGGCGCTCCGACGTGACCTATGACGTGGTCGGCGTCTGGGGAGGCGCCTTTTTCCGCCTCGACGACCATATCGCCCGGTTCCGCCGGTCGATGACGGCGCTGCGCATGGCGCCGGCGGAATCCGACGAGGACATCCGGCGGGTGCTGGCCGAATGCGTCCGGCGATCGGGCCTGAGAGAAGCCTATGTCTCCATGGAATGCCTGCGCGGCGTCCCGAAGCCCGGCCTGCCGCGCCATCCCGTCAACTGCCGCAATTACCTCATCGCCTTCGCCATTCCGTGGATCTGGGTCTTCTCGCCCGAGGTCCAGGCCCGCGGCGCCCATCTCATCGTCGCCAAGACGCCGCGCATCGCCGAGGACTCGGTCGACCCCAAGGTCAAGAACTTCCATTGGGGGGATCTCACCCGCGGCTTGTTCGAGGCCTATGACCAGGGCGCCGACAATTGCGTGTTGCTGGACCGGGAAGGCAACGTGACCGAGGGGCCGGGATTCAACGTCTTCAGCGTCACCGGCGGCGCCGTCGCCACCTCCGACCGCGGAGCGCTGGAAGGGATCACCCGGCTCTCGGTCAAGGAGCTTTGCCAGGAGCTGGGCATACCCTTCGCCCTGCGCAAGCTGCCGGCCGCCGAACTGCGAGAGGCCGACGAGGTTTTCACCGCGACGACGGCGGGCGGCATCATGCCGGTATCTCGCATCGACAAGCGGGTCCTGGGCAACGACAGGCCGGGGCCGATCTCGGCGAAATTGCGCGAGACGTTTTGGGCCAAGCGCGCCCAGGGCTGGCACGCGACCCCCATCGCCTACGATTAAATCCTGGGCTCCCTCGGGTTCTTTGCGCGTCCTGGTCCCCTTGCTATCCTCGCCCTCATGAATGACCCCTATGAGCTCCTGGGCGTGGCGCGCACCGCGACGGACGCGGAGATTCGGGCAAGCTACCGCAAGCTCGCGAAGCTGCATCACCCGGACCTCAATCCCGGCAAGAAGGACGCCGAGGAGCGCTTCAAGGCAATCTCCGCCGCCTATGCCCTGTTGTCCGACCCTGAGAAGCGCGCCCGCTTCGACCGCGGCGAGATCGATGCCACGGGGGCGGAAAAGCCGACGGCGCGCCAGTTCTACCGGGACTTCGGCGACGACACGGGGCGCGCCAAGTACCGCCCGGAGCAGCCTTTCGATGCCGAGGATCTGGACCGGATCTTCGCCGAGGCCTTCGGACGGCGCGCCGGCGGCCAATTCAACGCGCCGGGGCCGGACGCGCATTATGCCTTGAGCGTCGATTTCCTGGCCGCGGCGCTGGGCGCCGTGCGGCGCCTTACCCTGCCGGACGGGCGCAGCCTCGACGTGACCATTCCGGCCGGGCTCGAGAACGGCCAGATCCTGCGCCTAGCCGGGCAGGGCATGCCGGGATTTGGCGACGGCCCGCCCGGCGACGCCTTGATCGAAGTCAGCGTGCTGCCGCATCCCCTGTTCCGCCGGCAGGGCAATGACGTGTTGGTAGACCTGCCGGTCAGCCTCCAGGAGGCGGTACTGGGGGCGAAGATCGAAGTGCCGACGATCCGAGGGCCCGTCAGCCTGACGATCCCGCCGCATTCGACCAGCGGGACACGGCTGCGCCTCAAGGGCCGCGGCATCGCCGGCGGGAACCAATATGTCGAGATCACGGTGATGCTGCCGACGGATCCGGAGCCGGAACTCACCAGCTTTCTCGAGTTCCTGGAAGCCGCGCCATCCCTTCGACCCGCGCAAGCTCACGGTGCGGACATGATGCGATTCGACACTGTCCTCGCCCTGTTCCCCGACCTCAGGCCGGCCGAGCTGACGCTCTGGATAGAGCAGCGCTGGGTCCAGCCGGAGCAGGCGGCGGGCGAAGGCTGGGCGTTCCATGACATCGATGTGGCCCGGGTCCGCCTGATCTATGACCTGCGCCGCGATCTGGACACGCCCGAGGAAACTCTGCCAATGCTGCTTGCCCTGCTCGACCAGGTCTATGAGCTCCGATGCAGCTTGAAGGCGATGACGCGGGCGATCGAGAGCCAGCCGGAAGAGGTCAAGGCGGCGGTGCTCGGCGCCCTTCGGGCGGGCGGCGGGTCTGAGGTCGGAGGCCGTTAGCCCGGCGGATCGTCCGAGATCAGGCGCGACACGAACTTCGTGCTCCCGCTGAGCTTGTCCCTGAAGAATACATAGTTTTGCCAAAGCTCCGCCTTGACATCCTTGGGTCGGACGGCCGCGCCGCCCTGGGATTCATGCTCCTGACGGCATGCTTCGACAGCCAGGATGGCCGCCGCGACATTTCCTTCTTCCGACATGCTGGCTCTCCCGGGGTTGAACCGACACTCTAGCACCGCTTTACTGCCGCTGACGGGCCTAGCGCCTGATCGTCTCAAGCCAAATCGGCTTGAGACGTGAATCAGTCGCTACATCTATGAATTAGAGCAAGATTCACCGATTAGATTGGTTCAACCTAATCGGATCTTGCTCTATGCGCCTAATGGGCGATTTGCGGGTAATCTCGGACCCTAACCCGGGACCGGAGGCCAGAAATGCCAAGTTTCGACATCGTCTCCAAGACCGACCTCAGTGAAGTGGACAATGCGCTAAGGAACATCGAGCGCGAGATCGCCACGCGATTCGATTTCAAGGGCTCCCAATGCAAGATCGGGCGGCTGGAAGGGACGCTGACGATCCTCGCCGACGACCCGCCGAAGATGAAGCAGATGCATGAGCTGTTGAAGGCGCATTTGACGCGCCGCAAGGTCGATCCCGCGGTCCTGGAATTCAAGGATCCCGAGCGGGCCGCCGGGGACAAGCTGCGCCAGCTGGTGCTGGTGAAGCAAGGCATCGACAAGGATCTCGCCCGGCGCCTGGTCAAGGAAATCAAGGACAGCAAGCTCAAGGTCCAGGTCGCGATCCAGGGCGATGAACTGCGCGTCAGCGGCAAGAAGCGCGACGATCTCCAGGCCGCCATCGCGATGGTCCGTGCCATCAAGCTCGACCAGCCGGTCCAGTTCGTGAACTTCCGCGACTGAGGCGACCGGGCCAACGGGGTCCTTCGGCTCCGGCGCCGGCAAGGAGGCGTTTACGATAAATCACAGAATGGCCCCAATTGCGTCGCAGGGTTGCAGCCGTGCCGGGTGTATTTGCGCCTCACGACCCCGTCTGCGGCAGCTCGATGGAAGGCAGTTTCGCCATGATGAAGAAGCCCTGGAAGGAACCAACTCTTGACGACCTGCTCGCCGATCCGATCCTCGACCTGCTGCTGGCCCGTGACCGGGTGAGCCGGGAGGAGCTGCTGGCGGTGATCGAGCGTGCCCGTCGGGCCTTGGCCGGCGCGGCCCTGGGCCAACTCTCCCAGATACCGGGGCCGGTCGCGGCCGTTATCCAGTGGCCGCTGCTGGTGGCCGAATAGACCGCCTGCCGCTCGACCCGCTGATCCCGCGCCCTTTCTGTGCCAGCCCCGATGCCCCAGCCCCGGTGCCTATGAGCGACGCCCGCTAAAGCACCGCGCCGGGCTTGCCGAGCGCGTTCTCGGTCAGGCCGCGGGTGATCAGGTCATAGGCTTCGTCGACCGAATCCGTCCTGTGGAACAACCCGAGATCCGCGGCGCTGATCGTGCCGTATCTCACCAAGGCGTCGAAATCGACCACTTCGTCCCAGAACTTGCCGCCGAACAGCACGATGGGCATGCGCTTTTTCATCTTGTTGGTCTGGACCAGGGTCAGGATCTCGAACAGCTCGTCGAGCGTGCCGAAGCCGCCCGGGAACAGCACCACGGCCTTGGCCAGATAGACGAACCAGAACTTGCGCATGAAGAAGTAGTGGAAATGGAAGTGAAGCTCGCGGGTGACATAGGGGTTGTC
This sequence comes from uncultured Alphaproteobacteria bacterium, assembly GCA_963724385.1. Taxonomy (GTDB): domain Bacteria; phylum Pseudomonadota; class Alphaproteobacteria; order Dongiales; family Dongiaceae; genus DASXQK01. The sequence goes on from CAVRUJ010000001.1 coordinate 286,063, forward strand.
GAATTCCTCGTTCGGGATCGAGATCGTCAGGCCGACGTTGAGACCTTTGGCCTCGGCGGCACCCCGGGCCGCGGCCTCCATGATGCCGGGGCCACCGCCGGCCGAGACGACGAACCGGCGATCCGCGTCGCCCAGGTTCTTCGACCATTCGGTCAGGCGCCGGGAGAGCTCGCGCGCGGCCTCGTAGTAAGTCGACATCTCCAAGAGCCGGCGGGCGTCGGCGGTCGAAGCACCTTTGCTCTCGGCTTCCAGCAGGGCGGCCTCGGCCGTCTCCTTCGACATGAGCCGGGCCGAACCCATGAACACGACGGTGTCCTGGACCTTGTGGTGCTGGAATCGCGACAAGGGTTCCAGGTATTCGGCCAGGATGCGAAGCGCGCGGCCGTCGCGGCTCTCGAGAAACCCGTGGTTCTGATAGGCCTTGGGCTGACGATGGGGGCGGTGGGTCATGATGGGCCTCCCGCGGTCGATGAAGGGGCGCTCCTATCCTGTCCACGGTTCAGGGCGGCGAGCCAAACCTGGCCCAAGTCGACCGGCCGGCAACCGCACAAGGATGGGCGGCCTAGTCCCTGATCACGCGGATGGTGGGGATGATCTCGGAATCCTTGCTCCAGGCCGGAGGCTGAATGCTTCCGACCTGGCCTGCGAGCGTGCGGCCTTCGTGCACGAAGGCCACCCGGCTGCCCAGGGTCGGCGTGGGATCGATCATCTTAGGCCCAAGGTAGCTTTCACCCTCGGTGCCGCGCTTCTGCAAAAATACCAAGGCTTTTCGAGCCATGTCCTTGCCCTTTGTCCAGTGGCGATATCGCCGCGACGCCGCCGCAGCATGAGATTTCGTCCAACATACACAAACCTGCGCGCCAAAGCGCTGTTTTGTTGACCCTGCGGCCATGACATCGGGTGCAGGAAACTCAACCTCCTCGGGCCCGAACAGGCTGTCGGGCAGCCAAGGCCCATGATAAAGTTACAAAATCGAGGCGCCCGACGGCATCATACCGGCGGGCGGGATTCATGGGGGCTGGCGGACCGATGGCTTCACAAGACACAGCGACCGACGATCCGAAGCGGAACACCGGTGCCGCGCCCGTTGCGGCCTCGCCGAAATCCCTGTTGGGCCGGTTCGCGGCGCAGTTTTCAGATTCGCCCGTTTCCTTCGACGTGACCCTTCCTTCGGGCGCGGTGCAGCGCTTCGGATCGGGCAACCCCGGCTTCCATGTCACCCTGAAGAACGCCCAGGCGATGCGGGCGGTGACCAGCGTGGACGAGGGACGGATCGGCGATGCCTATCTCGCCGGCGATCTCGACATCGAAGGTGACATGCTGAGCCCCTTCGTGCTGCGGAAATCGATGAAGGATTTCCATCTTGTCACCGCCGCCTGGCGCTTCATCCAGCCCTTCCTGTTCGGCCAGGTCCACACCAACCGTCAGGCGATCACGGCCCATTACGACATCGACCCGGCCTTTTTCCTCGCCTTCCTCGATCCCAAGACTCCCTGCTACACCCAGGGGGTCTACGAGAGCCCCGACGAGACGCTGGACGCCGCGACCTCGCGCAAGTTCGACTATTGCTTCCAGCGCTGCCAGCTGAAACCGGGCGACCATATCCTGGAGATCGGGCCCGGCTGGGGCGCTTGGTTCGAATACGCCTCGCGCCGGGGCGTCAAATGCACCGGCATCAGCATCTCCCAGACCTCCATCGACTACCTGAACGGCAGGGCCAAGGAGCTGGGCTTCGATTGGGAGCTGATCTTCTCCGATCTCCTGCAATACAAGACGGATCGCAAATACGACGCCATCGTCATCATGGGCGTGATCGAGCACCTGCCCCAATACCAGCTCGTGCTGGAAAAATTCATGACCCTGCTGAAGCCGGGGAAGTTCATCTTTTTGGATGGTAGCGCTACGATCAAGAAGTACGAGCTCTCTTCCTACATGGTGAAATACATCTACGGCGGTAACCACTCCTTCCTGGTCCTGCACGACTTCCTCGACAAGCTGGCCAAGACGCCGCTCCAGGTGATCGAGATCTTCAACGACCGTTACAGCTATTTCCTCACCTTCCAGCAATGGGCGCGCAATTTCGACGCCAACCGGGCCGACGTGGTCCAACGCTTTGGCGAGTTCAACTACCGGCGCTTCCGGCTCTATCTGTGGGGGGCGGCCTACGAGTTCCTGAGCCGGAGCCTCGACTGCTATCGCATGATCATCCAGCTGCCGGAGGACGCAGTCGTCCGCTGAGACTTTCGGCGCCTGCGGACCCGATCGGCCGGCGGAAGCCTAAGCCGCCGGCGCGGGCCGCGCGCGCTGGTTATAGAGCAGCTTTCGGATGCGCTCCTGCTCTTCGGCCGGCAGCTTCGAGCTGTCGCTGGAGAGGTCGTTGCCCACGGCCATCCCGCGCTTCACCGCCGGGCGGGCGCCCAGCTCCTGGAACCAGCGCTTGAAGTACTTGAACTCGTCGATGTTCTGGCCTTGGGCTTCCCAGCCGACGGTCCAGGGATAGGCGATCATGTCGGCGATGGTGTACTCGTCGCCGGCGAGATAAGGCCGGTCGTAGAGCCGATTGTTCAGCACGCCGTAGAGGCGGTTGGCCTCGTCGGTGAAGCGGCGCACGGCATAGGACTGGTCGCCCTCCCGGTCGCCCAGCCGGCGGAAATGCCCGCATTCGCCGAGCTTGGGTCCCTGATTCGCCATCTGCCACATCACCCACTGCACGACCTCGTATTTCTGCCGCAAATCCTGCGGCCAGAATTTGCCGGCTTTCTCGGCGATGTACATCATAATCGCGCCCAACTCGAAGATGGAGACAGGCGCGCCGCCGCCGGCGGGATCACGGTCAATGATCGCCGGCATCCGGTTGTTGGGGCTGATGCGCAGGAACTGGTCGGCGAACTGGTCGCCGCGCCCGATGTTGACGGGCACCACCTTGTAGGGGAGGCCGCATTCCTCGAGCAGGATGGTCACTTTCTTGCCGTTCGGCGTCGGCCAGTAGTAGAGGTCGATCATGACGATGCCCTTTCAATTGATTAGTTCGCGGCCGCCGCTCGACGCGGCACCACCACCTTCGCCAGCAGGGTCTGCAAGATATCTTCCCTGTGATTGCGTGTCTCGCAGCGGATGGTGACGATGCCCCGGTCGGGGCGCGTGCGGGAAGGGGCGATCTCCATGATTTCGGTCTCGACCCGAAGCACGTCGCCCGGCCGCGTCGGCCTTGGCCATGCGATCTCCCCGCCGACGCCGATGAGGCCGTCGGCGATCGGCAGGCCGCCATCCACCAGCAGGCGCATGGTGACCGCCGCCGTATGCCAGCCGCTGGCGGCGAGGCCCTTGAATACGGTCTGGCTCGCCTCAGCCTCGTCCAGATGGAAGGGCTGGGGGTCGAAGTCGGCGGCAAAGGCCTTGATCTGATCCGCGTCCAACGCATGCCTGCCGCTCATGAAGCGCTGCCCGACCCGCAGGTCATCGAGAAAGAATTTGCGGTGCTTGTCGGTCTCGACAGCCTCGTCCATCGCGCTGTTCCCTCTCGGTTCCGGCGGCAACACCCATCGGTGTCCCGGGTCCGGCCGAGAATATAGGTCGCGGGCGCGAGATTGGAACCCGTGGACGCTTGAGACGCTTGCCGGTTTCAGCCGGCCGTGCCGTTCGGCGCGATCACGACCTTCATGGCGCGGTCGGTTTGCGCTAGCGCGAGGGCTTCCTCGGCGCGCTCGAGCGGCATGCGATGGCTGACGATGCGCTCGAAGGGCAGCCGCTCGAGGTTTGCAGCCATCAGCCGCATCGAGGGCAGGTAGGCCGTGGCGGTCTCGCCGCCGACGCCGATGATGCTGACGTTCTTGGTGCAGATGTCGGAGTTGGGATTGATCGCCACCGGTCCCATGTCGACGAAGGTTCCGGCCTCGACCACGACCCCACCGACCCTGACCATCCGGATCGCCTCGACGAAGGTCTCGGGAAAGCCGCTGCAATCCAGCACGATGTCCGGGCCGATGCCCTCGCTATGTTCGCGGGCGCGGGCGATCCGCTCCTTGGGCTCGGTGTCCTCGACTCGCATTGTCAGGCTGGCGCCGAAGGCCTCGGCCATGCCGAGGCGCGAGGCGAAGCGGTCGGTGGCGATCAGCCTGCCCGCGCCGAGCAGCTTTGCCTTGATCAGATGGCAGAGGCCGAGCGGGCCGACGCCCAGCACGGCGATCGTCTGGCCGAAGCGGCTGCCCCCGATCAGGCCGATCAGGCTCTGTGCCGTTTCCACGCCATGGGTCACCGACATGATCTCGGTCAGCACGGCCACATGGTCGGGCAGGTCGTCGGGGACGCGGAAGATCATCGAACCGGGCAGCAGATACATGTACTCCGCCCAGCCGCCGAAGAGGTGGGGCGCCCGGCCGCAATGCAGGCTGTTGCCATAGTCCTGCAGGTTCTCGCACATGTAGTACGGGTAGTTGTTGCGGCAGAAGTGGCAGGCGCCGCAGGCGACATTGGCGCCGGGGACGACCCGGTCGCCGATCTTGAGCGGCTGGCCCTCGCTGTCCAGCACCTTGCCGCCGAGAGCCACGACCTCGCCGACGTTCTCATGGCCGCAGATGAGCGGGTATGTGAGGTCCCGCTCGTGGGGCGTGCCGGCATATTGCTTGCTCTCGCCCCGGAAGGTGTGCTTGTCGGTGCCGCAGATTCCAGAATAGCGGACCTTCATGACGACGGCGCCCGGCCCCGGCTCCGGCATGGCGAATTCGCGCAGCGCGATCCGGCCGGGCTTCTCGGTGACGGCGGCGCGGACCATGGTCATGTCACTTCACGGCTCCCAAGGTCAGCCCGCGCACGAAATTGCGCTGCACGACCAGCGCGAAGATCACGATCGGCAGGGCGCCGACAACGCCCGCGGCGGCCATCGGGCCCCACTGGATTTCGATCTTCCCGATCAGGGTCGACACGCCGACGGGAATCGTTTGCGCATCCGGTGTCGATGTCAAAGTGAGCGCGATGATGAAGTCGTTGTACGTGGTGATGACGCTGAAGATCGCGGTCGCGATCAGGCCGGGTGCCGCGAGCGGTATCACGATCCGGCGCAGCGCCGTCAGCCGCGAATCGCCGTCGACCATCGCCGCCTCTTCGATGTCGCGCGGGATCTCCTCGAGGAAGCTCTGCATCATCCATACCACGAAGCTGGTATTGAGCCCGGCATAGATCAGGATCAGCCCAAGCCTCGTGTTCAGCAGGCCCCATTTCGCCAGCACGATGTAAAGCGGGATGCAGAGCATGATCCCCGGAAGCATGCGCACGAGCAGGACCAGGTAAAGCGCCATCTTGCGGACGCCGAAGCGCATCCGGAACCGCGCCAGCGCATAGGCCGCAAGCGTGCCGAGGACGAGGCTCACCGCGACGGCAGAGGCGACGATGATCACGCTGTTCAGGAGGAACGGACCGAAGTGGTAGTCGTTCATAAGTCGGTAGTAGCTGTCGAGCGTAAGTTGCTGCGGCCAAAGCGCGACGCCCGAGAAGATGTCGACCGGCCGCTTCAGCGACGTATCGAGCATCCACCAGAAGGGAAAGAGCGCGAGCAGGATGGCCACGCCCAACGCGAGGTAGACGAACACCAAGCCGATCCGCTCGCGCAACGTCACTCGATCGCCTCCGAGGTGCGCCGCATCAGACGCACGGCGGCCATCATGAGGATTATCAGAACGGCCAGGACGCCGATCAGCATCGCCATCGCCCTTCCGTACTGGTTGAAGAGAAATGCCGTGTTGTAGGCGTAAATCGAGATCAGCTGCGTCGAAGTCCCCGGACCGCCTTTGGTCAGCACGAAGATCTGGTCGAAGGTGCCGACCGCATCGATCGTCCGGAGCACGACCGCGACGAGCAACACCGGCCTGAGGAGCGGCAGGGTGTGGTGAAAGAAGGTCTGGAGGCCGCTCGCGCCGTCGACGCGCGCCGCCTCGATCGGGTCCTGCGGGATCGACTGGAGTCCTGCCAGGATGATGAGGAAGAGCAGCGGCGTCCATTCCCAGAACGTCGACCGTCACGAGGCCGAGGAACGCGCTGAGCGGGTGGGCAAGCACATGCGGCGCGCCAAGCCCCAAGGCCTGGAAGAGGGGGTCGACGACGCCGATGTCCGATGCATACAGCAGCCGCCAAATGACGCCGACGACGACCGGCGCGATGGTCATCGGCAGGATCAAGGCCACACGGATCAGCCCGGCGAAGCGCAGCTCTCGCGCTACGAGCAGCGCCAGCAGGAGGCCCAGCAGGGTTTCGATGAGCACCACGAGGATGACATACAAGGCTGTCGTGACGATCGCCTGCCAGAAGACGGGATCGTTGTAGACGGCGGTGAAATTGTCCCCGCCCGTGAAGCCCATATCGAGCCCGTAGCGGAACCTGTGCAGGCTCGCCCGGAGGCCGTCGAGCGTGGGGTAGAGGGAAACGGCGGCGAGAGCAAGAATCGCAGGGAGAAGCAGGAGGTAGGGTACAGAAGCTGCACGCAGCCGCTGCCCCCTACCTTCGCGTTCCACGACAGGGTTGGTCGTGATGGTCAAGGCTTAGAAATAGCCTCCCTGCTGCTTCAAGTACGCCGTGATCTGGTCCGCGGCGGCCGAGAGATGCTTCTGCGCGATCGCGTCGTAGTTGGACTTCTGTGCGATCGCCTCGACGAGCGCTTCATTGAGGGCCGTGCCGAGGATGTCTTCCATCTTCGGCTCGTCCGGAGTCCTCGGCTTCTCCACCGAATTGTTCACGGCATCGGCGATCGCCGGCAGCCAGCGGTGCTTCTGCACGGCTTCCGGGTCGTTGAGCGCCGATCCGGTCACCGCCGCGCCGCCGTACTTCCGGGCGAAGTCGAGCTGGGTTGCGCTCGAGGTGAACCATTCGAGGAACTGCACCGCGCCTTGCGGGTTCTTCGCGCCCGACGCGACGCTGGCGATGAACGTGCCGATCGCAGGCCCGGACTTGACCTGCTTCGGCGTCGCGGCCATGTAGATCTTGCCAACGACTTTCGATGACGACGGGTCGTCGACACGTTGCGCGAGGCCCGTGTACTCGGTCAGCGCCGTGCATTTGCCCTCGAGCATCAGCTGCACTTCCTGGTCCGTGTCGTATTCGGCCACGCCGTCCGGCATGTAGGGAATGAAGCTGAACAGACGGGAGAGCGCGCCGACGCCTTCGGGACCGGCGAAACCCGGCGTCCAGTCCGGGTTGACGAAATTGCCGCCATAGGAATTCAACAGCGGCAGGTAGGTCATCATGATCGGGTTGCCCTTCACGCCGCGGGGCGACCAGCCATACATGTCCGGGGCCTTCGTCGCCTTGGCCACGTTGTAGATGTCGTCCCAGGTCACTGGCGCCGTCGGGAAGAAGTCCTTGTTGTAGTAAAGGATCTCGACGTCGTCGATGATGACCAGGGAATAGAGCTCGGGAGTCGCGTTGGCGAAGTCCTTCATGCGCGCGCCGGACTTCGGCGGCCAGAGCCCCATCTCGAGCCCTGCGGGCAGGATGTCCGGATTGACCTTGAGGCCGAGTTGATCGAGGCTCTGGACGATCTTTCCGGCCGCGAACTCCGGCACCCAGTTGTCGTCCATCACATAGATGTCGTAGGCGCCGGTCTTGTTGAGTCCGTCGTTCTTGCAGTTCTGGTACCAAGTGTCGTAGTTCGTCTCGTTGTAGTTGACGGCGATGCCCGTTTCGACCGTGAACTGCTTGCAGAAGTACTCGTGGAACGGCACCATCGCGTTGTCCTGGAAGCTGCCGATGGTGATCGAGCCGGTCGCCGCGCGGACGATCCGCGGGGCGAAGATGCCGCTGCCGGCAAGCAGGGCCGTGCCGGCCGCGCCCGCCTTGATGAAATCGCGCCGGCGCATGCGCCGCTTCAGCAGTTTGCTTTTGCCGGTGTCCTTGGTCTTGTCGCTCATTCTTCTCCTCCCTTTGCTGTACTCCGATTGAACCTTGTTGGGTTAGTCAGACAGTGTTCCCAATTCCGGTCTTGAGCGCTTCTCCGGTCTCCACGTCGAACAGGTGCAAGTGCCGTGCCATGGGCCGGACGGCGCAGTGGCCGCCGATCGGCATGGAGAAGTCGGCGGGCTGCCGGATGTTCACCAGCCCGTCGCCGACGTCGATCGTCACCAGGGTTTCGTTGCCGAGCGGCTCGACGACGTAGATCTCGCCGGCGAGCGAGCCGCTCGACGAAGGCTCCACCAGCTCGGCGTGCTCGGGACGAAAGCCGAGCTTCACCGGGCCGCGGTGGCTCGCCGCCGGCATCGGCATGCTCCCGGTCGCCCGCCGAAACGCGCCCTCGGCGATCTCGCCTGAGAGAATGTTCATCGGCGGCGAGCCGCAGAAGGTGGCGACGAACAGGTTCGCGGGCCGCGCGTAGAGCTCTGCCGGCGCGGCAAGCTGCTGAAGCTTGCCCTTGTGCATCACGGCGATACGGTCGGCCATGGTCATCGCTTCGACCTGGTCATGGGTGACATAGAGCATCGTCGCCGCCAGTTCCCGCTGAAGCCGTTTGATCTCGATGCGCATCTGAAGTCGGAGCTGGGCGTCGAGGTTCGACAGCGGTTCGTCCATCAGGAAGGCTTGCGGCCGGCGGATGATGGCGCGGGCAAGCGCCACCCGTTGGCGCTGGCCGCCCGAGAGCTGCGCCGGACGCCGCTCGAGGTAGTCCTCGAGACCGAGAAGCTCCGCCACCTTGCGCACCTGGCGCATGCGCTCGACCCGCTCGACCTTTCGGACCCTGAGCGGATAGGCGATGTTGTCGGCCACCTTCAGGTGCGGATAGAGCGCGTAGCTCTGGAACACCATGGCCACGTCCCGGTTCTTCGTCGGCGCGTAGGTCACGTCGCGCTCGCCGATGAAGATCCGCCCGCCCGTCGGCCGCTCGAGCCCGGCCAGCAGGCGCAGCGCAGTCGTCTTGCCGCAGCCCGACGGACCGAGGAACGCCAGGAAGCTCCCGTCGGCGACATGCAGATCGAGCGGCGCCAGCGCCTGGAACGTGCCAAACGCCTTCGAGACTTGCTGGTAGCGAACGTCCATTCAGGCTCTGTTCCTCGCCGGCCCGGTCCGCCAAGTCCACCTCGCCGCATCCGTCAGGGTCGTCACGCAGCCCTCTGAAGTTGGCCCAATGCCCGACGCAGTCCCGCGAGCGAACGCTCGGTGCCCTCGGGCCCGTCGTAGCGCGGATCCTCGTGCTCGATGGAGATCACGTCGTCGTAGCCGGCTGCGCGCACGGCGCGGAAAAGCGCGGCCCAGGCAGCATCGTCCCGGCCCTCGCCCACCGGCGCGAAATGCCAAGGTGCCTTGGAGGGATCGCTGGGGGGCGCATAGTGCAGCACGCCGTGCCGGCGAATCCGGTCCGGGTAGAGCAGCGTGTCCTTGCCATGCATCCAGCCGATGCGGTCGCCAAAGGCCTCGACCACGGTCACCGGATCGATGCCCTGCCACCAGAAATGGCTCGGATCGAGATTGAGGCCGACGTTCCGGCCGACATAGGCCGTCAGCGCCTCGAAGCCAGCGGCGTTGAAGACCGTCACGCCCGGATGCATTTCCAGGCAGACCATCACCTCCGGCGCGGCCTTGGCGAGCCAGTCGCTGGTCGCACGCCAGAACGGGCCGACCTCGTTCTCCATCTGCCAGGCGAAGAGTTTTTCGTCGTCGGCCGAGGTGGCCCAGCAGGGGAAGACGCCCAGGCCGCCGCCGCCGGGCCCGGCGGGGCAGCCGCTCATGGTCACCACCCGCTTGACGCCGAGCGCTACCGCCAGATCGACCGCGGCGCGAAAACGGGTCTGCGCATCCTTGCGCTTGGCGGGATCCGGGTGGAGCAGGTTCCCGGCCGCGTTGACGGCCGCGAGCCTGAGGCCGTGCTCCTTCAGCTCTCCGGCCAGGCGTTCGCGTTCCTGGCGCTCGCCGATGGTGATGAGATCGAGATGCGGGCGCGGCCAGGGCCCCCAGGCGCCAACGCCGAGTTCGACTTCGCCGATGCCCCGTTCGGCGCACCAGGCGAACATCGCGCGCCGGTCGAGCTTGGGGAGGGAATCCGAGAAAACGCCGATTCTCATGCCACGGCCTTTCTGAATGCGGAAATCAAGATCTCAACGTCGCCCCGCGCCTGCTCGACCGGCGTCTCGACCGGGGCTTGCCCAGTGGCCGCGGCATGGAACGCGCGCAGCTCCTCGCGGAAGGCCTCCTCGTAGCTCGCCCGGTACTCGGTCGTCTCCAGGGCCTGGCCATCGGAACGCCGGCGAAGCGTGAGGCGGGTGGGAAAATGGCGCAGATAGGGCGAAGGGAAGGTGAGCTCCAGGATCCGGTCGTGACAATACACGGCGAGGCGTTCGGTGTAGTCGGGCACGCCCGGGACGTTGAGATGAGTCATGCTGACCCGGCCGCCGCCAGGCAGCGCGAAGGCAAGCTGAACGCCGCGTCCGCCGTCGAACAGCGCACCGTGCTCGGCTTGACGTGGGAATTCCGCCCCGAAATGGGCGAAGATGCCGTGCACGACCGCGACGTCGTGGACGAGGGATGACAGAAACCCGCCGCTGAGCGCGCGCACACCCGCCTCGTCGAGGGAACGTCCCGCCGCCTCGCGAAGCTGTGAGGCGGTCTCCGCACGGCCCTGTTCGCGCAAGGCGGCCGGCAGATCGTTCGGCGAGACCATGGGGAGATGGGCGACGAAGGGATCCTGGTCGGGATCGTTGACCTCGACCGAGATCAGCTTCACGTCCTCGATGCGAGGGGGCAGAAGCTCGAGCATGCGCCGGAAGGCGGGGTCGTAGCGCTTCATATAGGCGACCTGAACGACCCGGCCGGCGCGATCGCGCGCCGCCGCGATCCGTTCGCAGGCGGCGACCGTGAGCGCAAGCGGCTTCTCGCACATCACATGCAGGCCCGCTTCCAGTGCGGCGACAACGAGCGCGGGGTGGAAGGCATCGGGTGCGGCGATCACGACCGCGTCGAGCCTGCTGGTCAGCAGGCCTTGCATGTCGGCATGAAGATCGGCGACGCCGTAGCGGGCGCCGACGGCGGCGCGAACCGCGGCAGAGGCATCGGCAAGGGCGACGAAGGCGAAGCGCTCGCGTTCCTCCCAGAGGTAGAACGCATGCTCGGCCTGTCCCACCAGCCCCGCTCCGAGCAAACCTGCTCGCAGCTGCCGCATCTGCAGCCCCCCTGATTGGATTGATCCAATGTCCGGGATTGAATGCAAAGCCGCGGCATTCGTCAACCGAAATTAGGCTGTCATGGAATAAATATTCCGTTCTTGGCCGGGACCGTCGAGGCGGGGCGCTGATCTTCTTCTGTCCCAGGCCGGGCCGGTCGGCGATCATGGGCCGGTTCGCCGGCCGTTGGTCGGCCCGGCAAGGGAAATGAAAGCCGTCGGATGAAGCAAGACCAGTGGCCCTTGCCGACCCTTGCGTTCCACATCGCTGACGCCGAAAACTGGGACTCGATCCGGCGCGGGGGCCTCCACAGCACCGCGGCCCTGATCGCGCGCGACGGGCTCGGCGCCGAGGAAGCGCGACCCTTCGCTTCCTATCGCAGGCATGGCATGCGTCTTCCCTCGGGCGCCCTGATCCGCGACCAATGGCCGATGCCGCCGGCGGCGCTGACGCGCTGCCTGGACGCCGGGCTCACGCCCCATGCCTGGTACGACCTGGTCAATTCGAAGGTGTTCTTCTGGCTTCAGCCCGAACGGCTTGACCGGCATCTTGCCGCCTGCCGCGCGCGGCCCCAGATCGTCGTCGCCGTCGACTTGCGCGGGCTGCTGCGCCGATACCGACAGTCGGCCTTTGTGACGCCGTTCAACGTGGGCAATGCCAGGCGCAGGCCAGTGACGCGCGGGCTCAGAACCTTCGTCCCGCTGGCGGAATGGTTCGAAAGCCGCTGGCAAACCGAAGCCCCGCCGGGCGGCCGGGCGCGGGCGCGCAATCATCCGCCGGCGGAAATGGCCATCGAGGGCTCGGTGCCCGATCTGATGGAATACGTCCTGGAGACGCGAGCGGTCGGATCGAGTTGATCCTGTCGCGGCGCTTGAAGGGGATCAGCGGCCTGCGCGCTTGTTCCGAATACTGTCGAGGCTCCATGCCCCGCCGCCGGCCACCGACAGATAGAGGAACGCGAAGCAATAGAAGATCGCGGCCTCACCCTGATTCAGCAAGGGGAAGAAGCCGCGCGGCGCATGGACCATGAAATAGGCAACCGCCATTTCTCCCGACAGGATGAAGGCCGCTGGCCGTGTGAAAGCGCCGAGCAGGATCAGAAAGCCGCCGACGAGTTCGAGAACGCCGGTGAAACCCGTGAGGGAGAACAGTTGCAGATTGTCGAACGAAGCGACCTCGGGAAAGTGGAGCAGCTTGGCCGTTCCATGCTCGGTGAAGAGCAGCCCCAGGACGATGCGAAAGATGCTGAGCACGCGGGGGGGCCAGGTCTCGAAGAAGCTGTTCATGGCCTCGATCGTCTCCCTTCTCCGGTCGTCGGTGACAACAGGCCGGTCCGTCCCCCGCAAGATATGCCGGGTCCGCGGATGCGGCTAGCTAAGCCGCTGTGGCAGAATCCGGTCGCAGCGAACCTTCGGCAAGGCCGAGGGCCCGCTAGGTCGATGCCGTTCATCGCCCGGTTCCCGGCCCCTGTCGCGGATCGCGGGCAGGCTTGCCGGCGCGCTCGCGCATCCATTGGAACACGACGTAGAGCATGGGAATGACGAATATCCCGAATACCGAGGCCGCGATCATGCCGCCGAACACGGGCGTGCCGACGGCGCGGCGGCTGATCATGCCGGCACCGGTCGCGATGACCAAGGGCAGCAGGCCCAGGATGAAGGCGAAGCTCGTCATCATCACCGGCCGGAACCGGAGCCGTGCTCCCTCGATGGCCGCTTCGCCGATGCTCTTGCCCTGCCGGCGCTGCTCGACGGCGAATTCGACAATCAGGATCCCGTTCTTTGCGGCCAGCGCGATCAGCACCACCAGGCCGATCTGGGCATAGACGTCGAAGCTGAGGCCGGCGACCCACACCGCGGCGATGGCGCCCAGGCCTCCGACGCTGACCGAAAGCAGCACGGGGATGGGGATGTTCCAGCTTTCATAAAGGGCGACGAGGAACAGGTAGGCGAACAGCACGGCGAGCGACAGCACGATGGGCGTCTGGCCGCTCGCGCCCTTTTCCTGGAGGGCCGTCCCTGTCCACTCGAAGCCATAACCCGCGGGCAGGGTCTCGGAGATCTGCTCCATGGCGGCCAGCGCCTGGCCCGAGCTGTAGCCGGGCTTGGCCGCGCCGTTGATGATCGCGCTGCGGAGCCCGTTGTAGCGGGTGATCGCCTGGGGGCCCTGGACGAGCTGGACGTCGGCGATTTCGCGGATCGGCACCATGCCGCCCGCAGCGTTGCGGACATAGATGCGATAGATGTCGTCCACGGATCTGCGGAACGGCGTCTCCGCCTGGACGGTGACCTGCCAGGTCCGGCCGAACAGGTTGAAATCGTTGATGTAGAAGCCGCCGAGCGTGGCCTGAAGCGCATTGAAGATGTCCGAGATGCGGATGCCCAGCACCTGGACCTTGTCGCGATCGATATTGAGATAAAGCTGGGGCGTGTCGGCGGCGAAGGTGCCGAAGACCCCGGCGAGCGCGGGCTGGCCGTTCGCCGCCACCAGCAGGCCCCGCATCGCCGCGGCGAGATCGGACGGCGGCTGGCCCTGAAGCGCTTCGAGCACGTACTGGAAGCCGCCGGTGCTGCCGAGCCCGAGGATGGGCGGAAGGTCGAAGGGAAACACGATCGCTCCCGGCACGGCGGCGAGCGGTCCGCGGAGCTTGGCGATGATGGCGCCGGCGCTTTGGGAAGGGTCCCTGCGCTGGGCATAGGGCTTCAGCCGGATGACGAAGAAGGCCTGATTGGACGAGGCGATGCTGTCGATGAAATCGAAGCCGACCACCGACAGCACGCCTTCCACGCCGGGGATCGGGCGGATGATGTTCTCGACCTGCTCGACGACGGCGGCCGTGCGATTGACGGAGGCGCCTTCCGGCAGGCGCATGGCGGCGAAGAAGGCGCCCTGGTCCTCCTCGGGCAGGAAGCTCTGGGGCGTCATGCGGAAGAGGCCGCCGGCGCCGGCCAGCACGGCGATCACGACGAGGACGCCGACCGCGGCAACGCGCACCAGCCGGCGCACCACGGCGGCATAGCCATTGCGCAGCCGGTCGATGCCGGCCAACACATGGCGCATCACGCCGCGGCTGCGCCCTCCGCGCGTCAGCAGCACCGAGCAGAGCGCAGGGCTCAAGGTCAGCGCGTTCAGGGCCGAAATCAGCATCGAGACCGAGACGGCGACGGCGAACTGGCGAAAAAGCTGCCCGCTGATCCCGGGGATGAAGGCCACGGGCACGAAGACCGACAGCAGGACCAAGGTGATGGCGATGATCGGCGCGGTGATCTCGCCCATTGCCTTCTTCGTGGCGTCGGGGATCGAGAGCGCCGGCTCCTCTTCGATCACCCGTTCAACGTTCTCGATGACGACGATGGCGTCGTCGACCACGATCCCGATGGCGAGCACCAAGGCCAGAAGGGAGACGGTGTTGGCGGAATAGCCGATCAGCAGCATGACGGCGAAGGTGCCGATGATCGATACGGGCACGGCGAGGAGCGGGATCAGCGTGGTCCTGAGGCGGCCCAGGAACAGGAAGACAACGATGCCGACCAGGACGAAGGCCTCGACCAGGGTCCGGATCACCTCGTCCACAGTCGCCGTGACGAAGACCGTGGTGTCGAAAAACAGGTTGTAGGTCAAGTCCTGGGGGAAGCGCTTGGCGAGGTCGTTCATCACCTGACGGACGTTTCGGGCGACGTCCACGGCGTTGGCGCCGGGCGACAGGTAGATCGCAAACGTCGCCGCCGGCGCGCCGTTGAAGCGTGAGTAGCGGTCCGAGGAGCGGGCGGCGATCTCGACCCGCGCCACATCCTTGATCCGCACCAGGGAGCCGTCGGCGTTGGCCCGCAATATGATATTGCCGAACTCCTCCGGCTGGACGAGGCGGCCCTTGGTCTTGACCGTGAGCTGGAACTGCTGATCGGCGGCGACCGGCGCGGCGCCGATGCGGCCGAGCGCGGCCTGGACGTTCTGGTCCTGCACCGCGGTGATGATGTCGTTGGGCGTGAGGCCATAGGAGGTCAACCGGTCGGGGTCGAGCCAGATCCTGAGGGAGTAATCGAGCGGCCCGAACAGGGTCGCCTGGCCCACGCCCCGGATGCGCGAGAGCGGATCCAGGATGTTGATCGTGGCGTAGTTGCTGAGATAGACGGAGTCGTAGGTGTTCTTGGGCGAGAGGACCTGGATCACCTGGAGGAGTGCGGGCGACTTCTTGCGGATGGTCAGGCCCTGATGGGTAACCTCCGCCGGCAATTGGGGCTGGGCGAGTGCCGCCCGGTTCTGCACGTTGACGGTATTGATGTCCGGGTCAGTGCCCAGCGCGAAGGTGACGTTGAGGGTGTAGCTGCCGTCGGCACCGCTGGTCGACTGGTAGTAGAGGGCATTGTCGACGCCGTTCATCTGCTGCTCGATCGGCTGGGCGACGGTCGCCTCCACGACTTCGGCATCGGCGCCGGGATAGGAGGCGGTCAGCGTCACCTGGGGCGGCACGATGTCGGGAAACTGCGCCACCGGGATTCGCGTGATGGCGATGATGCCGGCCAAGGTGATGACGATGGAGATGACGAAGGCGAGTCGCGGCCGGTCGATGAAAACGGCGGAGATCACGGGCCTAATTCCCGGCCGCCGCCGGCAGAAGCGTGGCCTTCACCACCTGGTCGGGCCGCACCTTCTGCACGCCCTCGACGATGACGCGTTCGCCTTCCTTCAGGCCCGAGGCGATGACGATGTCCGTCGCCTGGGTCGCGCCCAGGATGACCCGGCGCAGCTCCACCTTGTCCGCGCTGTCGACGACCAGCACGTAGGAGCCCGCCTGATCGACCTGCAAGGCGGCCTGGGGCACCACCAGGCGCGGCTGCTCCTTGCGCTCGCGGACCACCACGGTGACGAACTGGCCGTCGGTCAACTGCCGTTCCGGATTGGGCAAGGTTGCCCGCATGAGCTGGGTATCGGTCTGCTGATTGACCTGGACGTCGGTGTAATTCCAAATTCCGGGAAGCGGGTACTCATCGCCATTGGCGAAGCGCACCACGATCTCGATCTTGATCTGCTGGCCATTCTGCTCGTGGCGCGACTGGCGGATGTCCGCGAGCTGCTGCTCGCTCACGGGGAAGAGGGCATAGATCGGATCCTGGCTGACGATCGTCGCCAGCACGCCGCTGGCGGCGTTGACCAGGTTGCCTTGCGTATAGGCTGTCCTGCCGATGCGCCCGTCGATGGGGGCGCGGATGTCCGTGTAGCCGAGGTTGATCTCCGCCTGGCTGAGGGCGGCCTGGGTCTGGAGAACATGGGCCCGCGCGCTGTCGAGGGCCGCCTTGTCTCGATCGACGATGGCTTGGGGCGTGAACTGGCTCTTCACCAGCTGGAGCGACCGGTTGTACTGGAGCTCGGCATTCACGGCCTCGGCCTGGGCGGCGGCGACGTTGGCCCGAGCCTGATCCGCCAGGGCCTGATAGGGCGCCTTCTCGATCTGATAGAGCAGGTCGCCCACCTTCACGTCCTGGCCTTCGCGGAACAGGACCTTGTCGAGGAAGCCCTCCACCCTGGCGCGCAGCGCCACGATGCCGATGGCCTGGATCCGCCCCACGAACTCATAGGATCGGACGACTCCTTTTATTGCCGCGAGCTGTACGCCGACGGCGGGCGGGGGCGGGGCCGTTTGGGTTTCATGCTTCTGGCCGCAGCCGGCCAGCAGTGCGAGAAGGATGGCGAGGGCTTCCAGGCGCCGCTTCCGTGCGGCTCCCGGGCCAATTCGATAGCGACTCATGGCCAAATCCCCTACGTAGCGGCGTCGGGCGGCTGTGGACTCACAATGCGTAAGCGCACTCGGAGTTCAAGGATGCTGCAAGCAGGCATTATGTCCGTGCCCCTATGCCATTGCAGGCCGAAGGCCGAAGCGAAGGCCAACCTTAGGGCGCATTTCTGAAGGTAATCCTACCGAGCGCGAGGCATTCTGCCAAACGACGGGTCCCGGCAGCATCGATCATCGATGTGACAGAATTTAGTGCCGGCGCCTGCACCCGATCCGAGCCAGTGAGGATGCCGCCCTCGGACGCGGCCCGGCGTAGGCGAGGCCGTTCACCGATCGGCACGCGGCTTCGGCGCGGCTATAACCGCCGGAGGAACGGGATGGCCATCCATCGGCAACCATCGGATCACGGCGCGCGGCGGCGGGACTTGCCCCTGTTCGGCATGCGTCGCCTGCCAATTGAGATTGCCGGGCCCGTCTATGGTATCGCCGTTGGAAATGACCGCCCTGCTCTCGGCGATATAGGCAGCCACGTTCAGCAAGAAACCCGCGACCTCTCCGGTCTTGTACCGGGCGGAGGGAAAAATTGCCTCGTGATCGGCGGCATCGAGCTGAGCCATGCCCACCGTGTCCATCAGGCACCAGCCTGGCGCCCTGTCGTTGAGGTTGTAGAGGCGAACGTTGCACCAAATGTCGATAGGAAGACTTCCTTCGGCTTCGGCGCGCGCGAAATAGTCGGCAAAGCGTTTGGGCTCCCAAACGCGCTCGCCGGCCGGATCGAAGTAGCATAGGGCTTGCGGCAAACCGGCCAGGGCGGCCGCGATCCTCGTCACAAACTTCAACTCACCGAGAGGCTCATAACCCGCGGGCATACTGACGGGATTCTTTGCCACACCTGGCATGTAAATGGCGCGCAGGCGCAAAAACGCCGTGTGAGAGAGAGGCGCGGTCTTGCCCTCCGGCCACTGCCGGGAGTTCTGGCAAGCCGACTTGAGAGCGAAAGGCCAGACCAGACCGAAATTGCCAAGGGACCAGGCGGCGATGAGATCAGGATCCGACTCGATATCGCCCATATCATCCGGCCAGGGACGGTCGATGAAATCGACAACCACCGTGGCATCGGCACCCGCCGGGAACGGCACTACAAGGAAGGGGTCGCCCCCAAGCCAACCTGAACTCTTGTGTTCAGACACTTGCGTCGGGAATGCGCTCAACCGACCCAGGATGTCGCGCAGGGAAACGGGCGATCGGAGCAGAATGACAAGACACTGGCTGTAGATTCCCTTGTGCGGCATTGTTCAATTCCCCTTGGATCAGACCCTTCACAGCCTCCGGCGCCAGACCGGCCAGTACCAGTGTCTCGTTCGCTTCGAAGCCGCGAGCATAATGCATCGGACGCGGCTATGCAACTTTGGTCCGCATAGTACTTACATTACTCTCCAATTACGATTGTTGGACAAGCGTAGCAGCATGGGCCGAAATGCTGCTACCCAGCCATCCCACGGACTCTGGCGTCGGGCGCGAGCCGCACATAGATTTGCGACGGGGAAAAGCCGAGCGCGTCGATGGAAATGAAGAGTCCGATGGCCAAGCCGCCGCGGGTTGAGGAAACCGTCTGGATCGAGCTTGGCGACGGCTGCTGCCTGGCGGCGCGGATCTGGTTGCCGGGCGAGGGATCGACGCCCGTCCCGGCTATCCTCGAATATCTGCCCTATCGCCGGCGCGACCGGCATCGGGGCGACGACGCCATCCTGCATCCGGCCTTCGCCGCCGCCGGCTACGCGGCGATCCGGGTCGACATGCGGGGCTCGGGCGACTCCGACGGGCTGATGGAGGACGAGTACACGCCTAGGGAATGGGCCGACGCGGTCGAGGTCATCGCCTGGATCGCGCGCCAGCCCTGGTGCAGCGGCCAGGTCGGCATGATCGGACTCTCCTGGAGCGGATTCAACGCGCTCCAGGTCGCCGCATTGGCGCCGCCGGCCCTGAAGGCGATCGTCACCACCTGCGCCTCCGACGATCGCTACGCAGACGACATGCATTACATGGGCGGCGCGCCCCTCAACGACAATCTGCAATATGGGGCCACGCTCTTCACCTGGCTCGCCACACCGCCCGATCCGGCGATCGTGGGGAAGCGCTGGCGGAGCATGTGGTTCGAGCGCCTGGCGGCCGTCGAGCCGCCGGCGGCGCGCTGGATGCGGCACAGCGATCGCGATGCCTATTGGCGAAGCGGCTCGGTCGTCGAGGACTACGGCCGGATCAAGGCCGCCGTTCTGGCGGTTGGCGGCTGGGCCGACGGCTATGTCAACGCGGTCTTGCGGCTGCTTGCCGGCCTGCCGGGGCCGCGCAAGGGGCTGATCGGGCCTTGGGGCCACGCCTATCCCCATGTCGCCACGCCGGGCCCGGGCGTCGATTTCATCGGCTATGTCGTCCGCTGGTGGGATCATTGGCTGAAGGGCCGGGACAGCGGGCTCATGGATGAGCCGATGCTCACGGCCTGGATGCAGGAGAGCGAGCCGCCCCGTGCCCGCTATGCCAAGCGCCGCGGCCGCTGGATCGGCGAGCCCGTCTGGCCGAGCCCGAATGTTGCCGACCGGGTCTGGCATTTGACCGAAGGCGGCCTCGCGGACGAGGCCGGCGCTTGCCTGCGTACGAGCCGTTCGCCAGCGACCGTCGGCCTCGCCTCGGGCGAATGGTGCCCCTATGGCTGGGGGCCGGACATGCCGCTAGACCAGCGCGAGGACGATGCGGGCTCGCTCTGCTTCGACCGCCCGGCCCTGAAGCGCCCGCTCCAGATCCTTGGCAACGCCAGGCTTGCGGTCGATCTCGCCTGCGACCGGCCGGAAGCCCTGCTGGCCGTGCGCCTTAACGACCTGGCGCCGGACGGCAGTTCCCGGCGCATCACCTATGGCCTTCTCAATCTGCAGCACCGCGACGGGCATGAGCGCGCAGCCGTCCTTCGGACTGGCGAGCGCTATCGCGCCGTGGTCCGCCTCAAGGCCACTGGCTATGAGCTGCCGGCCGGCCATCGCCTGCGGGTCGCGCTATCCACGGCTTATTGGCCGCTCGCTATGCCCGGGCCGGAGAGCCCGACGCTTACCATTTACGGCGGCGAACTTTCATTGCCGCTGCGAGAGGGCGAGGGCGCGAAGCCGCCAGAGCTCGGCGAGGCCTGGAGCCCGCCGCCGCTGCAAGCCGAAGTGTTGGTGCCGCCCGAGCGCGGCCGGTTGCGCATCGAACGCGCCGGCGAGGACGGCCGTACCACTGTCCATGTGGTGCGCAATCTGGGGGCGATCAGGATCGCGGAGGTCGATCTCGAACTGAAGGCCTTGGGCTCGGAGCGCTACAGCATCCTGCCCGAGGATCCTTCGGCGGCATGGTCGCAGACGGAGCGCCGGGCCGAGTTCAAGCGGGGCGCCTGGCATGTCGTGGTCACGACCCGGACGGTGCTCAAGCCCGAAGGCGCCGACTGGCGTTTCCTGGCGGATCTCGATGCCTATGAGGATGGCGTTCGCGTTTTCGCCCGGAGCTGGGATCTGAAGATCCCGCGGACCTCGGTTACAGCGCCACCTCCGCCACCACAGGCACATGGTCGCTGAGGCCCGGCTGGCACCACTGCTCGAAGGAGCCGACGCTGAGCGCGCACAACCTGGCGACCCAGGCCCGGGGCAGGAAGATGTAGTCGATGTGATAAGTGGGGCCGTCCTTCTTGCGATCCCGCCAGTAGAGCGTGGGGTCGCTCTCATCGCCCTGGGCCTCGCCGCGATAGGCGTGATAGGCGCTCGTCAGGCCGAGCCCGGCCAGCGCGCCGACGGCCCAGGCCTGATTGATTAGCCAGCCCGGCCGGTCCCAATAGACGCTGTTGTTGAAATCGCCGGCCACCACCGTCGGGCCTTCGCTCAGGAAATCCCTGTAGTGGCGTAGTGCCAGGCGCAACGGTCCCGGCTGTCGCTTGCGCCTGATCCCGTCGCTGAAGTTCTGGGCCCAGACCCCGAGAAGATTGAACCGTGCCGCGCCATCGACCCGGACCGGAGCAATGTGTTTCAGGCTTCGCCGATGGCCCGGGGCCAGCGCCACGCGATGGCCGTTGAAGCCGAAGACGGCGAGCCCCTTATGGAGGCTCGTCCCGACCCAGACCGGATCGCCGCATATCATGCCGATGTCGAGCCGCTGCCTCAGACTGTCGGGCTCGGCGCATTCGCTGACGATTGCCACATCCGGGCGAAGAGAGAGCAGGGCATCGAACTTGCGATGCAGCGCCATGTTGCAGTTCCAGGCGACGATCCGCATTTTGGCGGCCGTCCTCAGGCCTCACACGGCGCGGCCGGCGAGCAGGCCTTCATAAACGGCTTCCTCAGCCGAGCGCGGGGAAAGGCAGTCGCCGGCATATTCCACCGGCAGGTCGAAGCGGGCGAGTTCGGCGCCGAGCGCGGTTTCCAACTCATGGCCGAGCGCCAGGACCACCGTGTCCACCTGTTCGCAGACGATGGGCTCCTTCGACACGATGTGCATGAGATAGGCCGTGTCCCGATCCACGCCGAACAGCCGCGCATAGGGGATCACCTCAACGCCCAGGCGATGCAGCTTCGCCGCCCAATGGTCCCGGAGATACATCTGCAGGTTCTGGCCGGCATGGACTCCGTTGACGGCAAGGCGCACATGCCGGCCGTCGAGGGCGAGCTTCTCGGCCAGGCCCATGCCGATCCAGTCGCAGCGCCAGTCGGCGATCACCACCCGAGATCCCGGGTTGGCCTCGGATTTCAGCACCGACCAGGCATCGACGACATGGCCTTCGTCCCTTCCTTCGATCGCCGGCAGATAGGGACGGGCGCCGGTGGCGACGATGACGGCGTCGGGCGCGATCGCCGCGATCGTCCTGCCGTCGACGGTGGTCTTCAGGCGAACCTTCACACCGGCGCGCGCGAGCTCGCGCTCGAGATTGGTCACCAGCCCGCCGAACTCCGCTCGCCCCGGCAGCATCTGGGCCAAGAGGGCCTGGCCGCCCAGGCGGTTTTCCTTCTCGCACAGGATGACCTCGTGCCCACGCTCGGCGGCCGTCGCCGCGGCTTTCATGCCCGCCGGCCCGCCACCCACGACGACGACACGGCGCTTGCGCGAAGCGGGCATCGGTTGGCCCAGGGTCAGCTCGCGGCCCGAGGCCGGATTCTGGATGCAGGAGATTGCGTAACCTGCATGGTAATGGCCGATGCAGGCCTGGTTGCAGGCGATGCAGGCGCGGATGTCGTCGAGCTTTCCCGCCTTGGCTTTGTTCGCCATCTCCGGGTCGGAGATCATTGCCCGGGTCATGCCGCACATGTCGGCCTGCCCCGAGGCCAGCACCTGCTCGGCGATCTGGGGCTGATTGATCCGCCCGGCGACAAAGACCGGCAGGCCGACGGCGGCACGCAGCGTGCCGGCCTGCGGCGCCACGTAGGCATGGGCGATGTCCATGGGCGGCACGACGTGGATCGAACCACCCAGTCCCGCCATGGAGCCGATGGTGGCGTTGACATAGTCGATCGCTTTCAGCCGCTTCAGCTCCTGGCAGACGGCGATCACCTCGGGCGCTTCCAGCCCGTCGGCCTCGACCTCCTCGACCGAGATGCGGATGCCGAGGATCATCCGCTCCGGCACCTTGGCGCGGATGGCCGCCAGGGCCTGCACCAGCGCCCGCATCCGGTTCTCCCGCGATCCGCCGTAGGAATCCTGGCGCCGATTGGTGAGCGGGTTGAGGAACTGGGAGAACAGCAGCCCATGGCTGGTCAGCAGTTCGATCCCGTCGAGCCCGGCCTCGGCAAAACGCGCGGCCGCAGAGCCCGCGGCCGCGACGATCTCCTCGATCAGGCTGACGGGCATTTCGCGCGGCATGCTGTGGAAGCGGTTGTCGGGAACGGCAGAGGGAGCATAGGCGACGCCCCTCAGGCCCGCGGTCATGCGCTTGGAACAGCGGCCCGAATGGGAGAGCTGGCCGAAGAGGGCTGTGCCGTGGCGATGCACGGCCTCGGCCAGTTTCCGGTAGCCGGGAATACAGTCGTCGGTGGCGACGACGATCTCGGGCGAATCGCTGAAGGTCAATTCGTGGAACCGGGCCGCCTCCACGATGATGAGCCCGGCGCCGCCTTTGGCCCTTGCCTCGTGATAGGCGATGAAATCCTCCCCGGGCAGCCCGTCCTTGGCGAGATAGGTCTGGTGCCCGGTCGAAAGGATCCGGTTCCTGATGGTGAGGCCGCGAAGCTCGAGGGGCGAAAAGAGATGAGGGAATTTGGACATGGTCTCCACAAAGGCCTGAGGTTCGAACGCCAGCCGCAGCGGCTGGACGCCAAGGCTGTTCGCCAGTTATGAAATCGCCGCCCTGGGCGCGAATCCGATAGTCTATCCTCCGGCGCCCCGCAATTCGCAACCGGTTCCCATCATGAAGGTCTTCATCGCCGGCCTTGATACCGAGACCAACACTTTCGCCCCCATCCCCACGGGCTATCAGAGCTTCTCCGAATGTTTCCTCGCCCATGGCAATGGGACGAGCCTGGCGCCTAACTACGTCTCGGGTCAGCTTTTGGTCTGGCGCCGGCGGGCCGAAGCGCGTGGCTGGCAGGTGGTGGAGGGGCTTTGCAGCTTTGCCGAGCCCGGCGGGCTGATCGTGCGCCGGGCCTATGAGCAGCTGCGGGACGAGTTGCTCGACGACCTCAAGCGGGCCCTGCCGGTGGACATGGTGGTGCTGGCCCTGCATGGCGCCATGGCCGCCGAGGGCTACGACGACTGCGAGGGGGACATCCTCGCGCGGGTGCGAGCGCTGGCCGGGCCGCGGGCCGTGATCGGGGCCGAGCTCGATCTCCACTGCCACATCACCGAAGCCATGCTCAGCCATGCCACGGCGCTCATCGCCTACAAGGAATACCCGCATGTCGATATTCCCGAGCGAGCCGACGAGCTGTTTACGCTGCTCGCCGACGCGGCCGAAGGCAAGACGCGGCCGACCATGGCCGCCTTCGACTGCCGGATGATCGGCACCTTCCGCACCACCGAGCAGCCGCTGCGCGGCTATGTCGATCGGATGAAGGCGATGGAAGGCAAGGACGGCGTCCTTTCGGTCTCCCTTGGCCACGGGTTTCCCTGGGGCGATGTGCCCGATGTCGGAGCCAAGACCCTGGTCGTCACCAACGACGACAGGCCCAAGGCCGAGCGCCTCGCTCGCAGGCTGGGCGAGGAGTTCTTTTCGCTGCGCGAAGCGACGCGGCCGAGGTTTCTCACCATGGACGAGGCGCTCGACCAGGCGCTCGCGATTCCGGGCGGGCCGGTCGTGATCGCCGACGTCTGCGACAATTCCGGCGGCGGAGCGCCGGGGGATTCCACCTTCTTCATCCGGCGGGTCAAGGAGCGCGGCATCACCAATGTAGCGAGCTGCTACTACTGGGATCCCATGGCCGTGCGCTTCTGCCAGGAGGCGGGGGTGGGCGCCAGGTTCGAGCTTCGCGTCGGCGGCAAATGCGGCAAGACCTCCGGCGATCCCCTTGACCTTTACGTCACGGTGAAGGGCCTCGCCGACAATGTCACTCAGCGCTTCGGCCCGTCGCCGGTTGATCTCGGCTCGGTCGCCTGGATTTCGGCCGACGGACTCGATCTCGTGCTTTCCACCCAGCGCAGCCAGGCCTTCCATCCCGAGGGCATGACCAAGGTCGGCCTCGACCCCACGACGCGCAAGATCGTCCTGGTCAAATCGACCCAGCATTTCCATGCCGGATTCGCGCCCATCGCCAAGGCGATCCTCTATGTGGTCGGGCCCGAGGCGCTGCGCCAGGACTTCGAGGTGATCCCTTACACCAAGCTCACCCGGCCCTATTGGCCGAGGGTCGAGGATCCCTGGCGCTGAAGCCGGAGGCACTCCTTGCCGGGCTCGTGCTCGGGGCCCACCTCGGCGTGATCCTGTTCAACCTGTTCGGCCTGATCGCTGTTCCGATCGGCGCCTGGCGAGGCTGGGGCTTCGTTCGGATCTTCTGGTGGCGGGCGCTGCATCTGGCCGCTTTGGCCGTCGTCGCCCTTCAAGCGTTGCTGGGCCGGGCCTGCTTCTTAACCCTCTGGCAAGAATCGCTTCTCCAGGATGCAGGTGAAACGAGTTCGAGGGTCCCGCTCATTCAGCGATGGGTGAGCGAGGTGATCTTCTGGCCCTTGCCCATCTGGTTCTTCGCCCTGCTCTATGTCGTGGTCTTGATCTACGCCCTCGTGCTCTGGCACTTCGTTCCGCCGCGCCGTCCAGGAAAGCCGGCGCCGTGAGCCTGCCGCCGGTCAAACGACCGGCCTCTCGATCAGCGGCAGGATGCTCGCGGGATCGGCGTCGAGCTCGCGGGCGGCACGGTGACCCGCATAGACAGCATGGGCGATGAGGGCCGGGGCGTCGCAGTCGCCGATCTTGACGAGGCTCTTGATGCCCGCCGCCGCCAGCGCCTGGGGCTGGTCGGCCAGGCTGCGATAGAGCTCGTCCTTCGGCTCGCGCGAGGTGACCGTGACCACGCCGGCGGCGGCCAGGGTTTCGCGCTTGCCCGTGAATATGCAATCGAGAGCCAGGGCCTCGCCGTCATAGCCTCCGGCAGCGCGGCTGGTGCGGATTTCGACGCCCAGCTCGAGAAGCCGTCGGTTCGTGCGGTCGTGCTCGTCGGTGAAGCGCGACCAGGCGGCCGCGGTGCCGCCGGTGGTGACAAGCGTAGCCGGCCGGCCATGGCGATGGACCAGCTCGGCGAGCACGGCGGCCATGTAGTACTGGTCGTCGTCGAAGATCGCGACCCGCCCCTTCGGCAGGGGGGCCAGATATGCCTCGGCGTCAGCCATCAGGTCGTCAGGCGTGGCGACCGCGGGATGGTCGAAGCCCGGAACCGGCTCGCGCAGCGTTCGGCCGATGCCGTCCCTGCGCCAGCGGGCGCCGGTCGCCAGCAGGACCCGCGGTGCGCCGAATTCCAGGACATGGGCCGCCGTCAAGCGGCTGTCCAGATAGACCTCCACGTTGGGCATCTGAGCCAGACGCTGAAGTCGCCAGTCCCGGACCCGGGCCCACTCCGCCAGGCCGGGGAGGCGGCTCTCCCGGCTGACCCGGCCGCCCAATGTCCGTTCCGCCTCGGCGAGCTGGACCCTGTAGCCCCGCTGGCCGAGCGCCCTGGCCGCTTCCAGCCCAGCCGGCCCGCCGCCGACGACGAGCACCGGATCCTCGGACGCTCTCGGCGCGATCTTCTCGGGATGCCAGCCCCGGCGCCATTCCTCGCCCATGGTCGGGTTCTGGGTGCAGCGAAGCGGCACGCCACGGCTGTTGCTGGCATAGCAGATGTTGCACCCGATACATTCGCGGATCTCGTCCTGTCGGCCTTCCTCGATCTTGCGCGGCAGGAAGGGGTCGGCGATGGAGGGTCGCGCCGCACCGATGAAGTCGAGCACGCCGCGCCGGACCTGGCCGACCATGGCGTCCGGCGAGGTGAAGCGCCCGACGCCGACCACCGGCTTGCCGGTGATGCGCCGGACATGGGCGACATGGCCTTCGAGAGCGCCCTCCTTGACGAAGCGGGAACTTCCCATTTCCAGGCTGTAATCGTCGCCGACCGCATCCCACAGATCCGGCAGATCCTTCAGCAACTCAATCATGTCGCTGTATTCGCCGGGCTCGGGTTCGTCCGCTCGGCTGTGGGCCGCGGTGAATCGGATGGCAAGCGCTCGCGTGGGGCCGATGGCCTCCCGGGTTTCCTCGAGGAGTTCGCGGAGCAGACGGACGCGGTTCTCGAGCGACCCGCCGTATTCATCCTGCCGGGGGTTGGTCTGCCGCGAGAGGAAGTGATGGAGCAGGTAGCCATGGGTCGCGTAGACGTAAACGATGTCGAAACCCGCCTCGCAGGCGCGCCTGGCGGCGTCGCGATGCCAGAGCCGGATGGCGCGGATGTCGGACTTGTCGAGGCGCCGGGACTGCACCGGATCGCCCCTCGCCGGCAGGCTCACCAAGTCCAGAGGCGGCTCACGCGAAGCGAGGTTGGCGACGTAGTTGCCGCCGAGCCATAGCTCGCAGCCGGCGAGCGCGCCATGGCGGTGCACCGCCTCGGTCATCAGGGCCTGGGCCCGGACATCCTCGGAGTTCCAGAGCCGGGCGTAGGGATAGGGCTGATCGTCCGAACTGGGGTGGATGGAGCAATATTCGGTATTGACCACGGCCCAACCGCCCTCGGCCTTCATCCCGCGCATGGCGGCCAATGTGCGCGGCAGGGCCCAGCCCATGCCCGTGCAATGGGGTACCTGGTAGAAGCGGTTGCGTGCCGTCAGGGGGCCGATCCTGACCGGCTCGAAAAGAATGTCGTAACGCGGATCGCGTAACATGGCCGTCCTTGCTTCGCCCGAACAATCCGGGGCGCGGCAGCATAAAGGCTGGAGGCGGCATTGCCGAGTGTCCGTGGGCGCGGTGACGGCATCGGCCGCCGCCTGCGTCTTGATCTGATGCCCTGCACCCGGTATCGATCGCAGCCATGGCGGACAGCAGCGCGGCCCTGAAGGCGCTCCTCGATTGCATCGGCGATGGCGCCTGCATCGTCGATGGCGCCGGGCTGGTGGTGGCCGCGAACGAAAGATTGGCCGAATATCTCGCGCTTCCGGCAGACTTCCTTCGCGCAGGCGATCCGTCCGGCAAACTGTTCGACCAGCTGCGCCGGATCGCTGGGATCGAGCTCCCGCCGGCCCCCGGTCCGGCGAATCCCTTCCGGCTTGAGGTCCGGACACCCGACGGACCGATGCTGGAAATCCGAGGCGATCCAGCGCCGGCGGGCGGGTTCGTCGTCACCGTCGCCGACAGGACCGAGCGCCGGCGCCTCGAGGCGACCGAAGAGATGTTGAGGCAAGCGCTGAACAGCATCGCCGACGGCTTCGCCGTGTTCGATCCAAGCGACCGGCTCGTGATGATGAACAGGCGCTATATCGGATACGCGCCAAAGGATGTCGAAGGGCCGCGGCTCGGCATCACGTTCGAGGAACTGATGCGCCAGGATCGTCGGCACGGCTTCTATCCTGACGTGGCCGGCCACGAGACGCCTTTCATCGAGGATCGCGTCGCGGCGCATCGGGAAGCAGCGGGCCGGCCGGTCAACTTCCGGACCAGCGACGGAGGCTGGGCCCAGGCGCGGGACTATCGCCTTCCCGATGGCAGCATCGTGGTGGTTCGCACCGATGTGACCGAGCTGGTCGAGCGGGGCCGGTCGCTGCGCGAGAGCCAAGCCAGCCTCGCCGCCGCCCAGCGCATTGCCAAGCTGGGCAGTTGGGAGCTGGACCTGGCCAATCTGGACGATCTCGGCCGGAACGCCTTGCGTTGGTCGGACGAGACCTTCCGCATCTTCGGCTACGAACCCAACCAGATCCAGGTATCGAACGAAGCCTTCTTCCGCGCCGTGCATCCCGACGACAGGGAGAAAATTCGCGAAGCCGTGCAGCGCGCGATCCAAACTGGCATCGCCTACAGCATCGAACACCGCGTCATCCGTCCGGACGGCAGGGAGATCGTGGTCCATGAGAGATCGGACATCGTCTCGGATGCGGCCGGCCGGCCGGTGAAAATGGTCGGCACGATCCAGGATGTGACCGACCAGCGCGCGGCCGAGCGCAAGCGCGACGAATTCCGGGCGCTGCTCGAAGCGACATCCGAGGCCTCGCCCGACGGCATCCTCGTGACCGATGCGGCAGGCCGCTATCTCTTCTGGAATCGGCGCTTCAAGGAGATGTGGGACCTGTCCGAGGCCTATCTCGAGTGGCGCCGCGAAGCGGGGCTGGGGCCCGGCGCCGATGTCAGCCCCTTCACCGACCAGATCGTGGAACCGCGGCTGGCCCTGGACGAGATCGCCCGGATCTATCAAAGGGGCGAATCGCCGAAGACCCGGCTGGCCGACATGGCGCTGAAGGATGGGCGCGTGTTCGACCGGCACGCGGCGCGGGTCGCTGCGGGCAAGCTTCCCTATTCAACGGTGGCCTGGATCTACCGCGACGTGACCGAGCAGCGGAAGCAGGATGCGGCGCTGGCCGAGACGGAGCGGCTGACGACGGTCGGCGAAATGGCCGGCGGCATGGCGCATGAGCTCAACAATCTCCTGATGGTGATCGGCGGAAACCTCGAACTGATGGAGTCGCAGGAGCGCAGGCCCGAGGAGCCCTCGACGGCGCGATATGCGAAGGCGGCCCAGGGGGCCGTCGAGCGCGGCGCGGAGCTGATCAGGCATCTGCTGATCTTCTCGCGCCGGCAGCCCTTGATGCCGAGACTGCTCGACGTCAACGGCTTTGTGGCCGAAATGACGGGCGTGCTGGAGCGCCTTCTGGGTCACGGGGTCGCCTTGAGTTTCCGGCCCGGTAAAGGCTTGTGGCAGACCATCGTCGATCCCGGCTTCCTGCAGACGACCCTCGTCAGCCTGGCGACCAACGCGCGCGACGCCATGCCCGGCGGCGGGTCGCTGGTCATCGAAACGACCAACCGGACCGTGGAGCGGACCGACGCCGAGGCGACGGCCGGCGAATATGTGTTGATTACCGTCGCGGACGAGGGCGTCGGCATGCCGCCGGAGGTCGCCAAGCGCGCCTTCGAACCGTTTTTCACCACCAAGCCGATCGGCAAAGGCACCGGGCTCGGCCTCAGCGTCGTCTACGGGTTCGTCAAGCAGTCCGGCGGGCACGTCGCGATCCGCAGCGAGCTGGGCCGTGGCACCTCGGTTCTGATCCACCTGCCGCGCGCTCTCACCGAGCTTGCCGCCGGGACCGAAGCCTCGGCCGCGCCGGCGGTCCGGGGAAACCAGGAAGGCATTCTTCTGGTGGAGGATGACGCGGCGGTGGGGGCCGTCGCGCGGGCGTTCCTCGCCGACCTCGGCTATCGCGTGCTCGAGGCGAGCAACGGAGAGAGGGCCTTGGAGATCCTGCGCTCGGCCGAGCGCATCGACCTGCTGTTCACGGACATCCTGTTGTCGGACGGCATGAACGGCATCGAACTCGCTCGGGCGGCGAAGGCGCTGCGCCCCGGCCTCAAGGTGCTGTTCGCCTCGGGCCATGCCGAGGAGGCGCTCGGCCAGCAGAACGGCCTTGAGCCCGGCATGAAGCTCCTGGCCAAACCCTATCGCAAACGCGATCTCGCAAGCGCCGTGGGGGCGCTGCTTTAGCCTGCCGTCACTCCATCCTGCCCTTGAGGAAGGATCCTGGCGGCGGTTGCCAAATCACCATGGCCTGGCCGGGTCCGCGATTGGTCACCTCGATTCCGTCGCCCGTGTCCTCGGTGCATTCGCCCGGGGCTAGGGTCCGGGTATCGCGGGGATGGATGGTGGCCGTGATGGTGGCGGTGCTGGTGAAATCGTTGCACAGGCGCACCTGTACGTAACCGTGCAAGCCCATGATCGGGGCCTTGGCCGTTTGGCCCGGCTTCAGGGTGACGTTGCCGAAGTTCTGGGCGCCGGCTGAGCCCGCCGCCACCAGGGCGCCCAGGGCTATGGCGCAGCAAGCTGCGTTCAAGCGTGCCAGCAAGGGATGGCTCCTGTCTTCGCGATCCCGCCGAGGGTGAATCAGACGAATAAATGCGGCCCCCTTGCGGGGGCTTCAATTCACAAAGCCGTGCCAGGGGCGCGAGATTCAGCCGAGCCGCTGATCCGCGGGCAGCGCCAGGCCGAGACTCCTGGCGGCATCGAGGATCTCCGCCCAGGTAACGGGATCGATGGGCAGCCCCCCGGCGAGGCGCCGCGCCCGGGTGAGGCGCTCGGGATCACCGGGGATCAGGACCGGCTCGCCCTCCTTGCGTGGCGGCGAAGCAGTCACATAGGCGGTCATGGTCGCGATCTCCTCCTTGATCCAATCGCTGCTGCCGATCCGGTTCGGATCGAGGATGAAGGCGAGCATGGCATTGGTGATCGTGTCCTGGGTCTGGTTCTCAGGCCGCAGCGTCCCGCCGCCCGCGATGGCGCCCGCCAGCAGATCGCAGATCAGCGAGAAGGCGTAGCCCTTGTGCTCGCCGAACGGCAGCAACGCGCCGATCGGGTCGTTGAAGAGCACTTGCGGGTCGTCGCTGGGTTCCCCCCTGGCATCGAGTACGCAATCGGGCGGCATGCGCCGGCCCTCGTTTCTCGCCACCCGAAGCTTCCCCAACGCGACCTTGCTGGTGGCCATGTCGAGGATCGCCGGGCGCCCCGGCTCGGCCGCCGGCAGGGCGATACAGATCGGGTTGGTCCCAAGCCGCGCGTCCCGGCCCCTGAAGGGCGCCACATGGGGCTCATGCCCGGTCACATTCACGAAATGGAGCGACACCAGCCCCGCCGCGGCGCATTGCTCGCCATAGGCGCCGACCCGGCCGATGTGATAGGCGTTGCGCAGCGCCACCGCGGCGAGGCCCTGCTGCTCGGCCTTGGCGATGCCGAGCGCGATCGCCTCCCCGGCCACGACCTGGCCGTAACCGCGCTCGCCATCGTAGACGATGATGGCGCCTTCCTCCTTGACCAGGCGTCCGCGCCGGTTGGCAATGACGCTGCCATCGGCCAGGTTGCGCAGGTAGGTCGGGATGATCCCGACACCGTGGCTGTCATGGCCGCGAAGATTGGCCTCGACCAGATGGCCGGCGACGATCCCGGCCTCGGCCGGCTCGCTTCCGGCGGCCGTGAAGATTCGCAGGACGAGGTCATAGAGCTTGCGATGGTCGATCAGCATGTTCGGATTGCTCTTCGATGGTTGGACCGTTCGCTTTGGCTCCGCCACGGTATATGCTCCGCCCGGATTGTCCCAGCATGTCGCTTCATCCCCGGAGGTCGCCAATGGCGTTGACGTTCTATTACGGCTCGGGCTCGCCCTATGCCTGGAAAGTCTGGCTCGCGCTTGAGCACAAGGGCATCCCTTATGAATTCCGGCTGCTGTCCTTCGATGCCGGCGACACCAAGACGGCCCAATTCCTGGCCCTCAATCCGCGGGGGCGCGTGCCCACCATCGTCGATGATGGCTATAGCCTGTGGGAGTCCTCGGCCATCGTCGAGTACCTGGAAGAGCGCCATCCCGAGAAACCCCTTCTGCCGGGCGATGCCAAGATGCGGGCCGCAGCCCGGCGCATCGCCGCCGAGGCCGACGTCTACCTGTCCGCTGCGATGGGCCCTTTATTCGAGCTGACGCTGTTCCGGAAAGGCGAGGCGGATGGTGCAAAGATCGCCGAAGCCCAGAAGAAGGTCCTGGAAGAGCTGGCCCTGTTCGAGAATCAGGTGAAGGGCCCCTATCTCTTGGGGCCCTTGTCGCTGGCCGATTTTACTCTCTTTCCCCATGCCCGCCTGCTGAGGCGCATCGAGGATCGCCAGCCCGGCAACGGCATCGCCAATTCGCGTCTGCCACCGAAGCTCGGCGCCTGGATGAAGCAGATCGAGGCCTTGCCCTACTATGAGAAAACGATCCCGCCCCATTGGAAGAAGTGAGACGCTCGGCCATGGCAGGAGCACCCGCCTTCGACCTGCTGATCCGCGGCGGCACGGTGATTGACGGCACCGGCGCGCCGCGGCTGGAGGCCGATGTCGGCGTGGCCGGCGACCGCATCGCTGCGGTGGGGACGCTGCCGGAGGCGAGCGCCAGGCGCGTGGTGGCTGCATCCGGCAAAGTGGTGGCGCCGGGATTCATCGACGCCCATACCCATGACGACCGGGCGCTGCTCTCCCATCCCGCCATGGCCTTCAAGGTGACCCAGGGTGTCACCAGCTTGATCGCCGGCAATTGCGGCGTCAGCCTGGCGCCATTCGTGTGCCCCGGCCCGCCGCCGGCCTCCCTCGGCCTGCTGGGCGCCGACCCGGGATGGTTCCGTTTCGAGAGCTTCGCCGACTACGTGGCGGCGCTGGAGCTGCTGCAGCCGTCGGTCAATTGCGGTCTGCTGGTCGGCCACACGACCCTTCGCTACGGCGTCATGGATCGCTTCGACCGTCCGGCCAGCGTCGCCGAGACCGAAGCCATGGCCGAACGCGTGGACGAGGCCATGGCAGCGGGCGCTATCGGCGTCAGCACCGGGCTCGATTACGCCGAGGCGGTCAACTCTTCCTTCGATGAAGTGCTGACCCTGGTGAAGCGGGCCCGCAGCCATGGCGGGCTCTATTGCAGCCACCATCGGAATTATTTCCAGCATGTCGAGCAAGCCCTTCAGGAACTCTTCCGCCTCGCCGAGACATCCGGCACGCCCTCGATCATTTCCCATCACCAGGTCTCCGGGCGTGACAATCACGGCAAGGCGCCGAAAACCCTGGCCATGATCGAGGCGGCGCGCGCGCGTACGCCGCTCGGCCTAGACGTCTATCCCTACGCCGCCAGCTCCAAGACGCTCGATCCCGAGCGTGCCAAGGCCGGGGTGCGGATCCTCATCACCTGGTCGAGCTCCCATCCCGAGATGGCCGGGCGCGAGCTCGCCGACATCGCGGCCGAATGGCAGCTGTCTGGCAAGGAAGCGGCCGAGCGCCTGCTGCCCGGGGGTGCGATCTATTTCCAGCTCGACGAGGCCGACGTGCGGGCGATCCTCAAGTATCCCCATAGCATGATCGGCTCCGACGGCTTGCCCCACGACGTGTTCCCGCACCCGCGGCTCTGGGGCACGTTCCCGCGCGTGCTGGGCCATTATTCCCGCGACGAAGGGCTCTTCCCGCTGGAAGAAGCCGTGCGGCGCATGACCAGCCTGCCGGCCGCCTGGTTCGGCCTTCCCGATCGCGGTGTCATACGCCAAGGGGCCTTCGCCGATCTCGTGGTCTTCGACCCCGAGACGGTGGCCGACCGCAGCAGCTTCCTGAAACCGACCGAGCCCGCGGCGGGGATCAAGCTGGTGGTCTGCAACGGCCGGGTCACGGCGGAGAACGGGCAAGCGACAGGCACCGGCGCGGGGCGGGTGCTGCGGCGGGATGCAAGCTTGACGCCCTGGCCCTAGGGCCGAGATACGGGACAGAGCCCCGCCCCCTCCGGTTGACGTGCCTCCGGCCGCGCCCCTACCATGGCCGCGCCATACGGGATCCCGGAGATTCCTGCGCCAGCGCGATCTCCCGAGTTCCCTTAACCCCGGCCTCCCGGTGGCATAGAGCGCCTTTTTCAGGCGCCGTACCGTTGGGAGGAGTGGATGGCCAATCTCGATACCGGCAATACCGGATTCATGATCCTGTGCAGCAGCCTGGTCATGCTGATGACTCCGGGCCTGGCATTCTTCTATGGCGGGCTGGTCAGCCGGAAGAACGTGCTGGCCATCATGATGCAGTCCTTCGTCTCCATGGGCTGGACGACGGTGCTCTGGTTCGTCGTCGGCTATTCGCTCTGCTTCTCGGGCGACGTGGGCGGGATCATCGGCAATCTGGACATGGCCTTCCTTCACGGCGTGACGCTCGCCACGCCCTCGCCGACGCCGGGCATTCCGCTGTTCGTGCATATCGCCTATCAGATGATGTTCGCCATCATCACCCCGGCGCTGATCACCGGCGCCTTCGCCAACCGGGTCACCTTCAAGGCCTACATGGCCTTTCTCACGCTCTGGCTGCTGTTCGTCTATTTCCCCTTCGTCCACATGCTCTGGGGCGGCGGCATCCTGCAACGCTGGGGCGTGCTGGATTTCGCCGGCGGCATCGTCGTCCACAACACCGCCGGCATGGCGGCGCTCGCCTCGATCCTCTATGTCGGCCGGCGCCGGGTGATGGATTCCGGACCCCACAGCGTGCCCCTGGTGGCCTTGGGCACGGGCCTGCTCTGGTTCGGCTGGTATGGCTTCAACGCCGGCAGCGAGTTCCGCGTCGATTCCGTGACCACGGTCGCCTTCCTCAACACCGACGTGGCGGCCTCCTTCGCCGCCATCACCTGGATGGTGGTGGGCTGGTGGCAGGAAAAACGCCCGACCTTCGTCGGCCTTTTGACCGGTGCGGTGGCGGGGCTTGCCACTGTCACGCCCGCCGCCGGCTATGTATCGCCGCTGACCGCGGTCATCATCGGCATCGCATCGGGCGTCGTCTGCTACTTCGCAGTCGCCCTCAAGAACAAGCTGCAGTGGGACGACGCGCTCGACGTCTGGGGCGTCCATGGCGTCGGCGGCGCGCTCGGGATCCTGCTGCTGGGCGTCTTCGCCTCCACCGCCTTCAACCCCGCTGGAACCGACGGCCTGGTCTTCGGCAATGGCGGCTTCTTCGTCAAGCAGCTGGTGGCGGCCGCGATTTCGTCGGTCTGGGCCTTCGCCTTCACCTACGGGATGCTGTGGCTGATCGACAAACTGACGCCCGTCAAGGTGGATCAGGCGGCCGAGGAGAGCGGCCTCGACACCGCCCTTCACGGCGAAACGGCCTATCTCGGAACGCAATAGATCGCGGCGAGAAGCGCGGTCTCTCGAGCGTGACGCCTTCGGGGCTGCTGGCCTCGCCAATAGAGACTTCGAGGCAGCCTATCGCAGCAACGGGCGGGTCCAGTGCTGGTGCGGGCTTCGCCCCTCAACTAACCTTGTCCCCGAGCCCGGCCAGAGGACCCGTTGGGCAAGGGAGACCGAGCGACCCATGTTGAGCCCGACCGAGTCCCTGGGACTTTCCGGCGCCACCCTGGAAGGCCGCGTGTTGCGGGCGGTCCATCACGCCAGCGACTCAGCCCTCGGCCATGTCGCCCAGCGGCTGCGCGCCGACGCGCTGGCCAACGACGTGATCTATGAGCGGGACGGCGAACGCGAGGCGGTCAGGATCATGCTGCGCCCCTTGCTCGCCATGCCGGAGCAGCTGAGCTACGTGCACCATGTCTGCCTGTCGCTGGTGGAAGCGCTGAAACAGGTTCCCCAGCTCTACCTGGAGGACGCCACCGTCCGGCAGATCCTGGCCATCGCCCCGGAGGAGGAGCGCTGGCTCAAGGACATCTGGGGCCCGCAGCACCAGCGCCTCAATCCCATCTATGGGCGGCTCGACGCGGTCTGCGATTTCACCGGTCAGGGCTGGCAGGATTCCCTGCAGTTCATGGAGCCCAACCTGTCGGGGGTCGGCGGCATCCATCTCTCGCCGGTGGCCGAAGAGCTGGTCATGCGCGATGCCGTGCCCATGCTCCTCGCCCATGACCCGGAGCTCGCCCTCCAGCTTCCCCGCGACCAGCGGGAGCTGTTCGTGCAGGTGCTGATCGATCACGCCAAGGCGCTCGGCCGGCGAAGCTGCAACCTCTGCTTTGTCGAACCGAAATACGTTCATGAAGGTCCCGACGAACAGTCGGCCTTGAGCCGGCATCTGGCCGAGCGCCATGGGTTGGTGATCTTGCATGCCGACCCTCGCGAACTGACAGTGCGGCGCGAGGAAGTCTTCTATGGCGACGTAGAGATCGACGTCGCCTATCGCGACTACGAGACCCGGGACCTGCTCGCCCTGGAGACCGAGCTCGGCCGGCCGCTGGAGGCCATGCGACTGCTGTTCCGGCAGAATCGGGTCGTCTCCTCGCTCGCCGGCGATTTCGACCACAAGAGCTGCTGGGAGCTGCTGACCGATTCGGCCATCGCGGAGCGCTACTTCAGCGCCGAGGAATGCCGCCTGTTCCGGCGCCATGTGCTGTGGACCCGGCTCGCCGGCGACCGGCGGACGAGCCTTCCCCATGGCGGCGAAGGCGACCTCATGGACTATGCCCTGAAGCACCGGGAGCAACTGGTGCTGAAGCCGAACCGGAGCTATGGCGGCACCGGCGTCACGCTCGGCGCCGGGGTCGAGCCCGGCGCGTGGGAGACGCTGCTCTCGGAAGCAGCCTCCAAAGCCGACGATCCCCAGCAGTCCTGGGTGCTGCAGACCGCAACCCGCCTGCCGGTGCACGAGTTCCCCGTGGTCGAGCCGGACGGGCGGGTGTTCGGCGAGCCGTTTTACGCCGTCATGGGGTTCGCGCCGACGGAGAACGGGCTCGGCGTCGTCTGCCGCGTGTCGCAGAAGCAGGTCGTCAATGTCGCCCAGCATGGCGGGCTAGCCGCCATGCTGGTGGCCAACCCACCGCGCGAGCTGCGCGTGCCCAAGCGCACCCAGGCCCGCGCCGACGGGTCCGAGCGAAGTCTGCGGGCGCAAATCGCCGAGATCCGCCACCTCGATCAGGCGATCGGCCTCATGGATTGGGACGAGGAGACCATGCTGCCAACCGCGGGGCGCGCCGAGCGGGGCGAGCAGCTCGCGACCCTGGAGGGCCTGCGCCACGGCCTGTTGACCTCCGATCATCTGGGCGACCTGATCGAGGAGGTCGATGCGGCGCGGCCCGAGGACGAGCGCTGGGCCCGCGAGCTGGTCCTGCTCCGGCGCCTGCGGCGCAGCGCCATGGCGCTGCCCGAAAGCCTGGTCCGTGCCTTCGCCAATGCCAAGTCGCGTTCGCTCGGCGCCTGGGAAGAAGCGCGCGCCCGCGATGATTTCGCCCTCTTCGCCCCGCATTTCGATCAGCTCCTGAGCCTGATCCGCGAGCGGGCAGAGGCGCTGGCCCGCGGGCCGGAACCCTATGACGCACTGCTGGACGAATACGAGCATGGCATGGACCGGGCCCGGCTCGAGCCGGTGTTGACGGAGCTGCGCGAGCGCCTGGCGCCGATGCTGCGGGCGGTGGCCGGAAACAAGCCGCCGGCCGAGGGAGCGCTTGCGGGTCGGCGATTTGCCGAGGCGGGGCAGTGGGAGCTTTGCCGGCGCTTGCTGGAGGCGGTGGGTTTCGATTTTGGCCGCGGGCGGCTCGACCGCTCGACCCATCCCTTCACCCTGGTGGCGGGCTTCGACGACGTGCGCATTACGATCCGGCCCCAGGAAGACAATCTGCCCGTGGGGATTCTTGCCACGCTCCATGAGGGCGGCCACGGCCTCTTCGATCAGGGCCTGAGGCGGGGCGATCGCGACTGGTTGCTGGGCGAGGCGCCCAGCATGGGATTGCACGAAGCCCAGGCGCGGCTATGGGAGAACCATGTCGGCCGAAGCCTGGCCTTCTGGCAGCATTGGTTTCCGGCGATCGCCCACCAGTTCCCCGAAGCTGCGGCCGGGCTCACGCCGGAAACCTTCCATCGGACGGTGAACGCCGTGAAGCCGGGCCCCATTCGGGTCGGCGCAGACCAGATGTCCTATCACCTGCACATCCTGCTGCGCTACGAGCTGGAACTGGCTCTCCTCGCCGGCGACCTGACGGTGGCGGACCTGCCCGCCGCGTGGAACGAACGCAGCGCCGCCCTGATCGGGGTCAGGCCAACATGCGACCGTGACGGCGTGCTGCAAGACGTCCACTGGTCGCTGGGCATGTTCGGCTATTTCCCGAGCTACACGCTGGGCAGCCTTTACGCGGCCCAACTGACGGAGGCCTATGACCGTCAGAACCCGCTCCAGAACGAGATCCGCCGGGGTTACTACGGCGGGCTTCTCGCCTGGCTACGCGAGCATGTCCATCAGTTCGGCAATCGCCATTCGGCGGAGGAGATCGTAACCCGGGCGACTGGGCAGGGTCTCGATGCTGCTGCCTTTTTCCGACATCTCGAGGCGCAATATGGCGGCTGAACCGGGAATTGGCACGGCGCTGGCCGAAGCTCGGAGATCGCGTCACAATGAAAAGGACGCGAGCGGAAGCCACAACATTTGGGGGTTATCATGAATTGCCAAGAGCAGCCGATCGATAGCGATGGACGTCTCCACCGCTGCCCAGCTTGCGCCGAAGATGACTTGAACCGAGAGACCGCACCCGACGCCTCGCGCCGCCGTTTCCTCGTCGGCGCCATCACCAGCACGGCGGCAAGCCTGCTGGCCGGGGCGAGCGTGGAACTCGCAAGGCCGACGCCGGCGGCAGCCCAGAGCAGCCTAACGCCGCAAGCGGCCCTGCAGGCGATGATGGACGGCAACCAACGCTTCGTCGAAGGCCGACTGCAGTCCCTGACCGAGGACCTGTCCATCCTGAAGCAGAAGACGGCGGAGAAGCAGGAGCCCTTCGCGGCGGTGCTGTCCTGCGCCGATTCCCGGGTGCCGGTGGAATTGGTCTTCGACCAGAGCATCGGCCATCTCTTCGTCGCTCGGGTGGCCGGCAACGTCACCACGCCCGAGATCATGGCCAGCCTTGAGTACGGCGTGGTGGTGCTGGGCGCCAAGACGATCATGGTGCTGGGCCATGGCAATTGCGGGGCGGTGAAGGCGACGATCGAGGGCAAGGAAGTCCCCGGCCAGATCAGCGCTCTCTACGCGCCGATCCAGCCCGCGGTGGACGCGGCCGGCCCGAACCTCGATGCCGCCATCGACGCCAATGCCAAGATCCAGGCGGCCCTGCTGCGCGAGGCCTCGCCCGTCATCGCCGGCATGATCAAGGAGGGCAAGCTCATGGTCGTCGCCGCCCGCTACGACCTCGCCAGCGGCAAGGTGACGGTGCTCACTTAGCCTCGACGGGAGAAACCAGCTCCAGGGTCGTCGGACCGGCGAAATCGGTGACGGAGGCTTTTTGACGGCCAGCATGGAGGGGAAACCCGGGACAAGTTCGAGCCTGCGCCTCAGCGTTCTCGATCAGGCGCCGATTTCGGAGGGCTCCACCGGCGGCCAGGCGCTGAGGAACTCCATCGACCTCGCCTGCCTGGCCGATAGGCTGGGCTACCATCGCTATTGGCTGGCCGAGCATCACGCCACGCCGATGCTGGCCTGCGCCAGTCCCGAGGCGTTGATCGGCCCCGTGGCCGCCGCAACCCGGCATCTGCGGGTGGGCAGCGGCGGCGTCATGCTGCCTCACTACAGCCCGGTCAAGGTCGCGGAAACCTTCAGCATGCTGGCCGGACTCTACCCGGACCGGATCGACCTCGGCATCGGGCGCGCGCCGGGAAGCGACCAACGCTCAGCCTATGCCTTGCAGCGCGATCGACGGCAGGCGGCGCCCGACGATTTCCCCGAACAGCTGACCGAGCTGCTGGCTTATCTGGAAGACCAGATGCCGCCCGCCCATCCCTTCGCCAAGCTCGCCGAAACCCTGCCCGGCCGGCCGGACAAGCCCGACATCTGGCTGCTCGGATCCTCGCCACAGAGCGGCATCTGGGCGGCCGAGCTCGGCCTTCCCTACATGTTCGCCGACTTCATCAGCCCCCATGGCGAAGCGATCGCCGCCCGCTATCGCGAGGAATTCGCCACTGGCCAAAGGCGGATCAAGCCGGAAATCGGTGTCGCGGTTTCCGTGATCTGCGCGCCCAGCGACGAAGAGGCGTGGCGAATATCCGCCAGCGTCCGTATGGCGATCATGCTGTTGCGCGCCGGCAGGCTGATCGCGATTCCCAACGTCGAAACGGCCGTGCGCTATCTGACGGAGGAAGCGGGCTCTCCCGATGCCGGACCGAAATCCCGCCGGATGGTGACCGGCTCGCCCGAAACCGTGCGCCGGGAGATCAAGGCGATCGCGGGGGAATACGGGGCCGATGAAGTGATGATCGTCACCATCGCGCACGACCACCAGCTCCGCCGGCGCTCCTATGAGCTGGTCGCCGAGGCCTTCGGCCTGAAGCCGCCGCAAAGCTGATGGCGCGGTCAA
Organism: uncultured Alphaproteobacteria bacterium; assembly: GCA_963724385.1. Classification (GTDB taxonomy): domain Bacteria; phylum Pseudomonadota; class Alphaproteobacteria; order Dongiales; family Dongiaceae; genus DASXQK01. Next base: position 326,380 of record CAVRUJ010000001.1, read on the forward strand.
TGGCTGTTGCGATCGCCGGCAAGCAGCCCGGCTTGGGCTAGTTCGGCTCTTTGGGCTCGGGCACCGTCGTATCGCGCTCCCAGCCTTCGTTCTCCAGGCGGATCTGTTGAATCATCACCGCGCTGCTGTTGGCATCAAGCTCGGGCAGCGCCTGGTATTGGGAAACCCAGCAGCGATGGACCTGGTAGGCGAGCGCCAACTGGCCCGCCTCGTTGTAGACCTCGATCGTGATGTCCTTGCGGAAATCGGCGAGACCCACTTCGCCGCCGAGAGCGGCGCCGAGACGCCAGACCTTATTGGCCCAATCCTCGAAGGCGCTGTCATGGGTGACGCCCCGCTCCAAGAGGATGGGCGCGAAGGTGGTCATGCCCGGGGACTTGCGCGGCGAGGAGGGATCGCCGCCCTCCCGGTGCTCGACCACCTCGGTCGAGCGCACCAGCGCGCTCACTTTGCTGACGCCGGCGACGAACTTGCCGTCCCATTTGACCCGGAACTTGAAGTTCTTGTAGGGATCGAAGCGGTCCGCGTTGACGGTGAATTCGGCCATCTTGGCTGCCTCTTCCGGGGTTGTCCTGTTTGCTACGAGGATCCCCGGGCGACCCGCCTGGGATGGCCGATGATAGGACCCTTGGGAATGTCCCAGCCTTCCGCGTCCAGCAATTGGGCGACCTGGGCGAGTTCGAAGGCGCGCACCCGCAAACGGCGTTTGCGTCTCGGGTCCGCGGTCGTCATGGCCCGGTCGAGCAGTTTCCGCGCTTCCTCGCGAACGGAACCCGGATCGGGTGGCCCGCTTTGGACATTGTCGCCCATCGGCCCTGCTCCCATGGTTGGATGGAGTCGCCTCGTCGAATCCGCGCCCGGTTAGTAGGTCCGTTTTGTATTAACGTCTGGCAAATGCTCGCGATGAATTTACCTGCCGGCGGGGGGCTCAGGCTTCGCCTGTGGCAATTCCAGTGGAACCACCGGGAGACCCGCCTCGCGCCAGGCGGTGAAGCCGCCCGCGAGATGACACACCGGTGCGAGGCCCATGCGCTGGACGGTGTATGTGGCAAGCGCGGAGCGCCAACCGGCGGCGCAATAGAAGACGAACCGCTTGCCCGATGCGAAGACCGGCTTGTGGTACGGGCTCGCCGGATCGATCCAGAATTCCAGCATGCCCCGTGGCGCGTGCAAGGCGCCGGGGATCAGGCCTTCCCGGGCAAGCTCGCGCACGTCGCGCACATCGACGAACTGCACGCCCGGATCGCCCTGAAGCTTGGCCGCCTCAGCGGGCGAGAGCGCCGTGATCGCCGCGTTGGCTTCCGCCAGCAGGGCTTCATATCCGACCTTCATGGGCGGACTCCTCGAGCGGTTGTGGTTCGATCCGGTGTCATCACGGCATTCTCCCCCGCCAGCGCGAACTCCGATAGGCTTTGAAACCGATAGGGCGCCGGCCGTCGATTGCCCGCAGGAACAGGAGTCGCAGAGACATGGAGCAACCACCGCGGCGCAACGCCGGGCCCGGGTTCTCGACCCGCGCCATACATCTGGGATACGACCCGGCCACGGAAAAGGGGGCGCTGACGCCGCCGATTTTCATGACCTCGACCTATGCCCTGGAGAGCGCCGAGGCAGGGGCCGAGATGTTCCGCGGCGAGCGGGCCGGGTACATTTACGGCCGCACGCGCAACCCGACCCAGGCGTTGCTCGAGGAACGGCTGGCAAGCCTCGAAGGCGGGGAGGCGGGCCTGGCGCTCGCCTCCGGCATGGGGGCGATCACCAGCCTGATCTGGTCGCTGGTCAGCGCCGGCGACGAGATCGTCATCGACCAGACGATCTACGGCAGCTCCTTCGCCTTTTTCACTAAAGGCCTCAGCCGTTTCGGGGTGACGACGAAGCTCGCCGACCTGACCCGGCCCGAAACCCTTGAGCCTGCGCTTGGCAAGAAGACGCGGGTCGTGTTCTTCGAGACGCCGGCCAATCCCAATCTCCGGGTCATCGACATCGCCCGGGTTGCCGCGATCGCCCATGGGGCGGGGGCGAAAGTGGTGGTGGACAACACCTTCGCCTCGCCGACTCTCCAGCGGCCCCTGGAGTTCGGCGCCGATGCGGTGGTCCACTCGGCGACCAAATATCTAGGCGGGCATGGCGATCTGCTGGCCGGGATCGTCGTCGGCTCGGCCGAGCTCATCGGCCAGGTGCGGGCGCTCGGCCTACGCTGGCTGACGGGCGCCACGCTGTCGCCGCTCAACGCCTTCCTCATCCTGCGTGGCCTCAAGACCCTGGAACTCCGGATGGAGCGCCATTCGCGTTCGGCTGAGGCCGTGGCCGCGCTCCTGGCGGACCACCGGGCAGTCAGCCGGCTCTCCTATCCTGGTCTCCCGTCCTTTCCGCAGTATGAGCTGGCCCGCCGGCAGATGTCGCGGCCGGGCGGCCTCATCGCCTTCGAACTCAAGGGCGGGCTTTCGGCCGGCCTCGCCCTGATGAACGCCCTCAAGCTCGCGACCCGGGCCGTCAGTCTCGGGGACGCCGAGACCCTGATCCAGCATCCCGCCACCATGACCCACGCCACGTACACGGCCGAGGAGCGCGCCAAGCATGGCATCGGCGACGGGCTCCTCAGGCTTTCCATCGGCCTGGAGAATGTCGAGGACATCCTGGAAGACGTTCAGCAAGCCCTGGATCGCCTGTAACCCCTTGGCAGGGGCGGCTGCATGACCCAGATTACAATTGTGCCGCGGCCGACCCGCTTGTGTTCAGGGGTCGCCGGCGAGAAGGGATTCATGACCGAAAAACCGCAATCCGAACCGCCGATCCTCAAGCAACCCGATCCGCAGGAGTTCCAGTTCGACCTCAACCATGCGTTCGATTCCATCGTCGCGTTGCAATCGGTCGTGCCGGCGGACGCCTTCACCGCCCCGATCCTGGGCACGGAGCGGGGCGGCAGCGGGGTGGTCATCCGCGACAGCGGACTCGTGCTCACCATCGGCTATCTGATCACCGAGGCGGAGAACGTCTGGCTCACGGCCGCCGACGGACGGGTCACGCAGGCCCATGCGCTCGCCTACGACCAGGAGACGGGGTTCGGCCTGGTGCAGGCCTTGGGCAAGCTCGGCCTCCCGGCCCTGGAGCTCGGGCGGTCGAGCGCTGTCAAGCCCGGCGACCCGGTCCTCGTCGCCGGCGGCGGCAAGCGCCAAGCGGTGCGCGCCCGGGTCGTCACCAAGCAGGAGTTCGCGGGCTATTGGGAATACCTGCTGGACGAAGCGATCTTCACCGCGCCCGCCCATCCCTTCTGGGGCGGCACCGGTATGATCGGCCGGGACGGCAAGCTGCTCGGCATCGGCTCGCTCAATGTCCAGCAGGCGAGCCCGAAAGGCCCCACGCGCGACATCAACATGATGGTGCCCATCGATCTGCTGCCGCCGATCCTGGACGACCTGCTCGCTTACGGCCGGGTCAACAAGCCGCCCCGGCCCTGGCTTGGCCTCTATTCGGCCGAGAGCGAGGGCCGGATCGTCGTCGCCGAAGTGGTGGCGCGGGGACCGGCCGCCGCTGCGGGCATGCGCCGGGGTGACATCATCTCCGCCGTGCGCGATGCCAGCGTCGCCAGCCTCGGCGAATTCTACCGCAAGGTCTGGAGCGCCGGTCCCGCCGGTACCGAGATTCCGATCGAGGTGGTGCGCGAGCAGAGAACCCTGTGGCTGCGCGTCAAGTCGGCCGACCGGAGCAGCTACCTGAAGGCACCGAAGCTCCAGTAAGGGAGCCACTGGCAGGTGCCGCGCGGAACGGAGAACGCCGGACAAGCGCCAAAGCCGGCGCGCGTCAGCCTTTCAGCGGACCATCCTGCACCGTGGCACGGCGTAGCTGACGCCCCGAGGGGGGCGCGCCGACCAGCGGCAGGTCGAGATGGATCAGCATGCCCTGGTCGGCAGAATTCTCCACCCGCACGCCTCCGCCCATGGCCTGGAGATTGCGCCGCGCCGTCCAGAGTCCGCTGACATTGAGGACGGCATTCAACTCCCGGGGTTCGTTCTCAACGCCGAGGGAGAAGCGCGGCTCGAACAGCCGATATTGCCGTTCGGGCGGGATGCCAGGCCCGTTGTTGGCCACCGCGATCTCGGCCCGGGATTCCGTGCGCCGAAGCCGGATGGCCACATGGGAGCCTGGCGGACGCGAGGTAATGACGTCGTCGAGCACCGCCTCGATGGCGGTCTCGATCAGCTCCTCGCTGCCCTCGACCCTGACGTTGGCCATGATCTCGGCATCCAGCATGATGTCGCGCCCTTCGGCCAGCGCGCCGTATGCACGGACCAGCCGACGCAACATGCGGCTGATATCCACCCGCCGACGGGGCGGGTCGGCGAGCTCGGCCTCTGCCTCGTCGATGTGGCGCGAATGGTCCACCAGGTTGTCCATGCGATCCACCATCTGGGACAAGACCTCGAGGGCGCGCCTGGCGCTTTCGTTGGCCTCGGGAATGGCGTTGCGGATGGGCAGGATCGACTGGCGCAGGATGGCGAGCGGCGTCTTCAGGGCATGGGCATCGTCCTCGGTGCGGCGGCGGATTTCCTCGGACCCTCGGCGGAGCGACGCGACTAGGCGGTCGAGCTCATCGGCGACGCGGTCGAGTTCGGCGATCTGATTCCTGGCGTGGAAGCTTGGCCCGCGCTGGGCGTCGAGGCTAATGGCGTTGGCGACTTGGCGGAACTGCACGAGATTGCGCTGGAGGGCGGCGATGACGCACAGCGTGAGCAGGGCAAGTCCAGCGTAGAGAATGGCGGCTCGCTCCACCTCGGGGCGCTGATAGAAGGGCATGGCCTCGCTGGCGCCCAACAGGTCGGCGGCCGGATAGGCGAAGAGCACGGCCCAGCAGCCGGCCGCCGTGCGCACCGGCACGATCGAAGCGAGAGCGTCCCCGATCCCGGAAGGATCCCGATAGCGGTTGGTCTGCAGCTTGCCGGTTGCACAGGCCTCCGCGGCGACGCGCTTCATATCTTCGCGATCTCCCGGCGCGCTCTGGTCGCCGGCACCGGCCGTTTGCGCGATGGAAGCTTGGCCGACACGATAGAAGCCGAGCGCATCCACCCGGTCGCTCGGCCGAAAAAGCAGCTGGATCCGGGCATCGCCACTCGACAGCCGGGCGAGTTCACTCGCAGCGGTCGCGAAGGTGCTCGGATCGGTGCTGTTCAAGGCAGGGGCGATGGCGGCTGCGGCAGTGCGGGCCTGGGTCTCGATGCTGCGGGTCAGCAGCTCCTGCTGGCCCTGATAAGCCTGTTCCAGGATTGAATACAACGCCACAGGCACGGCCAAAAAGGCGCCGGTCAACAGGATAAGTGGAACCGCCAATGAGCGGCGAATGCGTCCTATCGTCACTGCAATACGTCCTGCTCCCGGAGACGTATGCCTTAGAAGAGCATCTGACTTCGCAGTTAATCCCGAGTTAAAGCGCCGTCCTCAGCGCCGGCCGCCCAGCCGGCGCCCATCCCGTCGTCACATCGAGACCTTCCAGCCGGTGTCTTGGCCGGCCTTCGGCTTCGCTCAACCGGCGTTCCAGCGGTCCCCAAGGCCGCCGATCCCGGTCATCCCTGAGCGGGCCAACAAGGTCTCTCTTCGCCTGCCCTTCGCCAGCCCGGGCCGATCAAGGCCCGGTCCGCCCTTTTGCGAGGGGCAACCGAAGCTTCCCGTCAGGTCGATGCAGCCGTAAACGCCAAAGCCGAGGCGGCTCCGGCCCGACAGGAACGGGCCGATCATCGCTTATATCGTTTGCCTGCCCAAGCTTTTCAAATGCATGGCTTAAGAGGCCCCGGGGAATTTGTCTGGGAGAAGACGGCGGCGCCTCTCCCGCATGGCAATCAATACGATAAATACGATAGTTTAGACTCGTCGAAAAGCTGCGTCCGGTCATTCGACCGGCGGCAATATCTCAGGCGGATCGAAGGCGCTAACCCGCGGCGCAGGTCCGGTGAAACGTTCCACCTCCACCAGGCAGCTATGGGCGCTCGGGCCCTGGCCGAGACGCGAGGAACCCTTGTCCAAAGTTAGGACATTGGCGTTGCCATGCTTGCACAGGCTGCCGATCTCGCCCGGCGTCTCGGGGTCGTACCAGGCGCCGGTTGGAAGCTGGATGACCCGCGGCTGCACCCTGTCGGTGACGACGGCCCCGGCAAGGCAGGCGCCGCGATCGTTGAAGACCCTGACCACGTCGCCGGTGTCAATGCCGCGCGCTGCGGCGTCCGTCGGATTGATCCAGAGAGCCTCGCGCCCGGCAACCTTAGCCCGCCAGCTCGTCTTGCCGTTGTCGAGTTGGCCGTGCAGGCGCGTGGGCGGTTGGTTGGAAAGGAGATGCAAGGGGAAGCGCCTGGCCAGAGCCGCCCCCAGCCACTCTTCCGGCTCGACCCAATAGGCATGGCCGGGGCAATCCTCGTAGCCGAAGCCGGCGACCGTCTCGGAGTAGATCTCGATCTTTCCCGAAGGGGTGGCGAGCGGATAAAGCTCGGGCGCCCGGCGGAAATCCTCCAGCAGCACGGCCGGCTGGTCGAGCGCCGGGAACTCCACGTGGCCCTTCGTCCAGAACTCCTCGAAGCTCGGCAGGCTGACGTTCCGGCGCCTAGCCCGCTCGCGGTCGCTCTCATAGAAATGGCGCAGCCATTGCTCCTCGCTGCGGCCCTCGGTGAAGGCATCGGCGAAACCCATGCGTCCGGCCAGTTCGGCGAAGACGGCGTAGTCGTCGCGCGCCTCGCCCACCGGGTCGATCGCCTTCTGCATGGCGAGGATGAAGGGATCCCGGGTCGCGCCGCCGATGTCGTTGCGCTCGAAACTCGTGGTGGCCGGCAGGACGATGTCGGCATGACGCGCGACCGGATTCCACCACGGCTCATGGACGATGATGGTCTCCGGCTTGCGCCAGGCGGCAAGCAGCCGGTTCAGGTCCTGATGGTGGTGGAAGGGATTGCCGCCCGCCCAATAGACCAGGCGGATGTCCGGAAAGACGATCTTCTTGCCGTCGAAATCGATCGTCGCCCCCGGGTTGAGCAGCATGTCGGCGATGCGGGCGACGGGAATGTAGCGGTTGATGGGGTTCTCGCCCTCCGAAATCCTGAGCCGGCTCGTGGCATCCGCCGGCTGTCCGACATTGCCCTCGCAGGAATAGCCGAAACCGATCCCCCCACCTGGAAGGCCGATCTGGCCCAGCATCGCCGCCAGGGTCACCGCAGCCCAATGGGTCTGCTCCCCGTTGCGGCTGCGCTGCAGCGACCAACTGATGGACAGCATGCTGCGCGTGGCCGCCATGCGCCGGGCGAGGCCGCGGATGGTCTCTGCCTCGAGGCCCGAGATGGCGGCCGCCCATTCGGCGCTCTTGGGCACGCCGTCGCTCTCGCCCATGAGATAGGGACGGAAGCGCTCGAAGCCCACGGCGTAGCGGTCGAGGAAGGCCCGGTCATGAAGGGATTCGGCGACCAGGGTGTGGGCCATGCCGAGCATGATTGCGGTGTCGGTGTTCGGGCGCGGGCAGATCCACTCGGCCTCCAGGAAGTCGGCCATATCGCTCTTGATGGGGCCGACATAGACGAAGGCGACGCCGTTCTCCCGGCAGCGCTTCAGCCAGCCGTCGGTGCTGTGATTGCCCGAGCCGCCGGCGGCGATCTGGGCATTCTTCTGGGGCAGCCCGCCGAAGGCCACGACCAGCCGGCTACTCTCGGCGATGCTGCGATAGTCGGTCAGGTTCTTCAGGATCTGGTTGAAGTCGCCGAGGAAATGCGGGACCGCCGCTTCCGCCGCCGCACAGCTATAGGAGCCGACGGAATCGGTAAAGCCGCCGAAGAGATTGAGGAACCGGTGCAGAAGGCTGCAGGCGTTGTGGAGACGCCCGGCGCTGCCCCAGCCATAGGACCCGCCATAGATGGCCTCGTTGCCGAACTCGGCCTTGACCCGCTTCAGCTCCGCCTCGACGAGCCCGAGCGCCCGGTCCCAGGACAGCGGCACGAAGGGCTCCGCGCCGCGCTTCGACCTGTCGCTGTCGATTCCCCGGGCGAGATACCCGGCGCGGACCATGGGGCGATCGATGCGGGTCTCGTGATAGACGGCGCCGGCCATGGATTCGATGATAGGAGAGGGATTCTGATCCTTGTCGAAAGCTTCGACGGCGACGAGCCGGCCCCCTTCGACCTTGGCTTTGATGGCGCCCCAATGGGCGGCGGAATGCTTCGTATCCATGGGTTCGGCAGTTTGCTCCTGGGCAGCGGCCATTGCTCGGCGCGCTCCGGCGGGAGCCAACCAGATGTCGGCCATCAGGTAAAGGCAGTAAGGGAGAATTCGGGCGCGACCGGATGCGTCTGGACTGTTCGGGCGGAGGTGATTCGCTTATGATCCCCCGCTGTCAAAGCTAGGGGGGCGGATCATGAATCGCACGCGGATCATTGCGGCACTCGTGGGTGCTGTCGGGCTTGGCTTGACATGGTCGAGCTCGGCTCTTGCCTGCGGCTCGGGAAAGCTTCTGTTCGAGGACAAGTTCGACAAGCTCGACCCCAGCTGGGGCATCACGCTGGCCGATGGCTGGTCAGTGGGACAGGGGCTCAAGATGACTATGAAGCCAAACGATTCCGACCAGTATCTCAATCAAGCGTCGCTCTATGACAACTACGAAGTATGCATGACAGTGACTTCGCAATTCACTGGCGACGACACAGTCGATCCCTACATCGTCTTCTGGGGTGCTGACAGCGACAACCTTTATGAGGCGGGTTTGGGCGCTCACTACGGGAAATACACCGTTTGGCGCAAACAGCGTGCGAAATGGTTGAACCCCGTCGCCTGGACCGAGTCTTCGGCGGTGAAGAAAGGCAGCGGCGCGGTCAATGAACTCAGCGTCATCGTCACCGGCAACCATGCGGTTATCACCATCAATGGCCAGAAGGTGACCGAGTTCAACGGCCAGGCGCCCGATGGCGGAAGCCAGGTTGGGGTCGACATCGACGCGGACAAGGACAACAAGAGCCCCTGCGTCGTTACCATCACCGACTTCCAAGTCCGCGCGGTTCAGTAATCCAGACCGACCGCCGCAACGAGACGATCGCGGGCCGCCTCCTTTGCCGGGAGGGCGGCCCGCAGCGCTTTTGGCGATGGGTTTGCGGGCCCGAGCCGGATGGCGGCCATGCAGGTTAAGGCTCATGGCAATTGACTGGACCGGGGGCGGGAACTAAGAGGCGGGATGCGTCGGCCTGTGCCGGTGCCGGGAAGGAACGAGGCTGAAGGATGGGCGTGACGCTGACATTGAAGGACACGGACCTGCCGACCTCTCCGGCGTTCGTGGAGTTCCTGCACACCGACCTGACGGGGGGCGAGTACTACGCCGGGAGCTGGCACGCCCAGGACGAGGAGAGCCTGGCCTCCAACGAGGGCCGGTTCGAGGGCTTGCGGGAGAAGATCGCGTTTGTTCTGGGCAAGCCCGAGGGGCGCGAGCGGGTCCTGCAATCCTACAAGTATTTCAAGGAGATGCTGACCGGGCGGCCGGACAGCCTGAAGGGCATCCAGCGGTTCCGCTTCTTCTTCGTGATCGGCATCCCGCGCACCGGGGGGACCTACATGACCAAGCAGCTCTTCCGGGGCGCTGGCATGGACTACAAGAAGGTGCAGAACGCGCTGGCCCATGACGGGTTCCCGCATCTGGGGACGGAGGCGTTCCAGGAGAAGGGGGGCAACATCCACACCAACGGGCTTCTGCAGCTGGCCGAGTACCTGACCATGGTGGACCTGTACTTCACCAAGTACGGGCGGCTTGCCTATAACGGGGGCATCGTGGTGCCGAAGAAGTTCACCAAGGGGGTGTATAGCTTCCCGTTGATCCAGCAGGTGATCGGCAACAACGCGGAATACATCATCACGCTGCGCCATCCGCTGTCGATGGTGCAGTCGGTTCTGGACAAGAGCGGGGGGATGCCGAAGGACGGCCGGTTTCAGGTGCGCAGCGCGATCGAGCGCTGGGCGATGGACGACTGGATGCGCTGGGGGGTTCAGGAAGCGCAGATCCGGAAGATGAACTACATCGACGTGTTCCTGGGCTATTGGAAGCGCTACCACTACCAGATCGCGATGGAGACGATCCCGACGATGAAGGCGACGCATCTGCTGCCCTATGGGCGGGTGCCGATGACGGCGATGGTGAAGAAGTTCTACGAAGGCTTCGGGACCAACCTGGAGGCGGAGCCGTTCAAGGAGGCGCCGAAGCCGGACTTCGGACCGGAGGCGACCCAGAAGGGCGACGCGGTGGTGCAGCAGGTGGCGGGCTTCTGGAAGAGCCTCGGGCTTTCCTTCCCCGCAGACGGCGTCCTCGAGCGGAACTGAGCCGCGAAGAAAGACAAGAACACCACAGAGACACAGAGACACAGAGAAGAACAAGAAAGTTACAGGCGAGAAACGCACAAGAATCTTCTCTTCTTGTCTTTTTCCTCTGTGCCTCTGTGTCTCTGTGGTGCCTTGATCTTGCTTTCTACTGTAGATCCGGAAAATCCTCCGCCCAATACTCGTTGGGCGCCCGGCTCGTCGGCGCCAGTGCATTCGGCCCGCCGCGGCGCTCGAGTTCGCGCCGGCGCAGGTCGACGCGCCGGATCTTGCCGGAGATCGTCTTCGGCAGCTCGGCGAATTCGAGGCGGCGCACGCGCTTGAACGGCGAGATATGCTCGCGGATGTGGCCGAAGATCGCGCGGGCGGTTTCGGGCGAAGGCTGCCAGCCGGGGGCGAGCGTGACATAGGCTTTCGGAACCGCGAGCCGGATCGGGTCCGGGCTCGGCACAACCGCGGCCTCGGCGACCGCGGCGTGCTCGATCAACACGCTTTCCAGCTCGAATGGGCTGATCCGATAATCGGCCGCCTTGAACACGTCATCGGCCCGGCCGATGAAGGTGATATAGCCGTCGGCATCCCGGGCCGCGACGTCGCCGGTCCGGTAGAAGTTTCCGGCCATGATCTGGGCGCTACGCTTCGGGTCGTCCTCGTAGCCTGGCATCAGCCCGCAGGGACGCTGACGGAGATCGAGGGCGATCTCGCCTTCCTCGGCTTCATGGCCGTCGGGATCGAGGAGGGCGACGCGATAGCCGGGCAACGGGCGTCCCATGGATCCGGGCTTGATCCTGAGGCCCGGTGGATTGCCGATCTGGGCCGTGGTTTCGGTCTGGCCATAGCCGTCGCGGATCTCGAGATTCCATGCTTCGCGAACGGTTTCGATGACTTCTGGGTTGAGAGGCTCCCCGGCGCTCGCCGCCGCCGTCAACCGCACGGGGTAGGATTTCAGGTCTTCCTGGACGAACAGGCGCCAGACCGTCGGCGGAGCGCAAAGCGTGGTGACGCCATGACGCGCGATGGCTTGCAGCGTGTCCTTGGCATTGAAGCGCTTGCCGGCATGGACGAAGACCGTGGCGCCGGCGTTCCAGGGGGCGAAGAAGCAGCTCCAGGCATGCTTGGCCCAGCCGGGCGAGCTGATGTTGAGGTGGATGTCGCCGGGTCGAAGCCCCAGCCAATGCATGGTCGAAAGATGGCCGACGGGGTAGCTCCGATGGGTATGCAGGACGAGCTTGGCCTTGGCCGTGGTGCCCGAAGTGAAATAGAGCAGCAACGGGTCGTCGGCCTCGGTGGGGCCGTCCGGGACGAAGCTTTCTGCCGCGCCATAGGCCTCTTCATAGGGCCGCCAGCCCGGCGCATGGCCGCCCACGGCGATGCATCTGAGCGAGGCGGCGAGCTCGGCGAACTTTCCGGCCTCGGCGGCCGGCGCGATCACCGTTCCCACGCGCCCGCGTGAAATCCGGTCGGCGAGATCGTCGCGACCCAGGAGCGTGGTGGAGGGAATCAGCACCGCGCCCAGCTTCATGGCCGCGAGCATCGTCTCCCAAAGGGGTGCGACGTTTCCCAGCATGAGCAAGATGCGTTCCCCGCGCCCCAGCCCCAGCTTGCGCAGGTGATTGGCCACCTGGTTGGAGCGCCGTCGCAGCTGATCGAAGCTGAGCTTTGTTTCGAGTTCCGTCTCTTCGACGATCCAGAGCCCTGCATGGTCTTTTCCTTCGGCAAGGCGGTCGAAATAATCGAGCGCCCAGTTGAAGTTCTGCAAGGCCGGCCAGTGGAAATCGCGATAGGCGGTCTCGGGGTCTTCCCTGTACCTGAGCAGGAAATCGCGGGCGGCCAGAAAGGCGTCGATCTCGCGCATGGGCTCCTCCCGGATGACTTGGCCCGATTAGAGCATTGGGCCGACGCCATCGTCGAGGCGGGTTTGCCCTAGTACCGACTTTCGCGGAAAGTCGGTACATCGTTTGTAGTGTTAGTATCGGATTCACGCAGAAATTCGTGACGTAGCCCCGGGTCACGAATTTCTGCGATCCGATACCAGCGCCGACTTTGGCGGAACGTCGGTGCATCGTTCCAGCGGGCTGGAGGCCGATGACCATGGGTTTCGAACTCAGCGACGACCAACGCAGCTTCCAAGCGACGGCGCGCGAATTCGCGGCTCGTCGGTTCGCCCCCAACGCGGCGCGCTGGGACGAGGAGCGCCATTTCCCCGTGGCGGAGCTGCGGGAGGCCGCGGCGCTCGGCTTCGCCGCCATCTATGTCGGCGAAGGATTCGGCGGCTCCGGGCTGAAGCGGATCGACGGCGCGATCATCTTCGAGGAGTTGGCCGCGGGCTGCACCTCCAGCGCGGCCTTCCTTTCGATCCACAACATGGCGTGCTGGATGATCGACCGTTTCGGCAACGAGGCGCAGCGTCGGCGCTTCCTGCCCGATCTCTGCCGCATGGCGCGGCTTGCCAGCTATTGCCTGACCGAGCCGGGTTCCGGTTCCGATGCCGCCTCCCTCAAGACCAGCGCCCGGCGCGAGGGCGACCACTACGTGGTCAACGGGACCAAGGCCTTCATCTCGGGCGGAGGACGATCGGATCTCTACGTGATCATGCTGCGCACCGGGGGCGAAGGGCCGAAGGGCATTTCCTGCCTGCTGGTCGAGGCCGGCACGCCAGGGCTTTCCTTCGGTGCCCAAGAGCGCAAGCTCGGCTGGAACTCCCAGCCCACTGCCATGGTCATTCTGGAAGATTGCCGGGTGCCGGTGGCCAATCGCCTGGGCGAGGAAGGCCAAGGGTTCAAGATCGCCATGGCGGGTCTCGACGGCGGGCGGGTCAATATCGGCGCCTGCTCATTGGGCGCCGCCCGAGCCTGCCTCTTGGCGGCGCGCGACTACGCCACGACGCGTACTCAGTTCGGCCAGGCGATCGCCGGGTTCCAGGCAACCCAGTTCAAGCTCGCCGATATGGCAACGGAGCTGCAGGCGGCCCGGCTCATGATCCGCAATGCCGCGGCGAAGCTCGACGCCGGCGACCCTGAGGCCACGCTCCACTGCGCCATGGCCAAGCGCTTTGCCACCGATGTAGGCTTCCGGGTCTCAGACGACGCGCTCCAGCTCCATGGCGGCTATGGCTATCTTAAGGACTATCCCATAGAGCGCTTTTTCCGCGACCTTCGGGTCCATCAAATCCTCGAGGGCACCAACGAAATCATGCGGCTGATCATCGCCCGCCGGATTTTGGCAGGCGCCGCGCTCGACTAGCATGGAACCGGAGATCATCTTCTCCCGCGCCGGCGGGATCGGTCGCGTGCTGCTGAACCGGCCCAAGGCGCTGAATGCCCTCACCTTGGAGATGAGCCACGCCCTGGAGGGTCAGCTGCGCGACTGGGCCACCGACCAAGCCGTCCGGGCCGTGGTTGTGCGCGCCGCGGGGGAGCGGGCCTTTTCGGCCGGTGGGGATATCCGCAAGCTCTTTGAGGCGGGCAAGTCGGGCGGCGAGTATCCCTATCGGTTCTGGGCCGACGAGTACCGGCTCGACGCCCTGATCAAGCACTATGCCAAGCCTTATGTCGCCTTCATCGACGGGATCGTCATGGGCGGAGGGGTCGGGATTTCGGTGCATGGCTCCCATCGGCTGGTGACGGAGCAGGCCCTGTTCGCCATGCCGGAGACGGGCATCGGCCTCTTCCCCGATGTGGGTGGTTCTTTTTTCCTGCCGCGCTGCCCCGGCCAGATCGGGCTTTATCTGGGCCTGACAGGCGCGCGGCTGAAGGCAGCCGACATGCTCCATGCCGGGATCGCAACCCACTATGTGCCGCGGGCCCGGCTCGACGTTCTCGAGAAGGCGCTGGCGGCCGATGCCGACAGCATCGAGCAGGTGCTGGCCGCTTTCGCGGGCGATCCGGGTCCGGCCAGCTTGGCCCTCGAGCGCGAGGAGATCGACCGGCTGTTCGCCGGCGAAAGCATTGCGGCCATCCTCTCTGCTTTGACAGCCGATGGCGGCGCTTTCGCCCACCGCGCAGCGCAAGCCCTGGCAACCAAATCCCCGAGCGCGCTCCACTTGGCCTTCCGGCAGCTTCGCGCAGGCGCGCGGCTCGCTTTCGACGACTGTCTTCGCATGGAATGGCGCATGGTGAGCCGCGTTCCCACCGAGCTGCCGGATTTCTATGAGGGCGTGCGCGCGGCGGTCATCGACAAGGACAACAAGCCGCGCTGGTCCCCGGCCCGGCTCGAGGACATCGATCCGGCCATGCTCGATCGCTTCTTCGCGCCATCGCCCCGGGGCGAGCTCGAGCTTTACTGAGGGAGGAGAATCATGGCTCGCATCGGATTCATCGGCCTCGGCAATATGGGCGGACCCATGGCGCGCAACCTGTTGAAGGCGGGCCATGGTCTCAAGGCCTATGACCTGGTGCCCGGCCTGCTGGCGCGGGTGACCGAGGCGGGCGCCGCCGCCGCCGCGTCGCCTATCGATGCTGCGAGGGACGTCGAAGCCGTCATCACCATGCTGCCGGCGGGCCAGCATGTGCGCACTGTCTATCTGAGCCAAGACGGGCTTGTTGCGAACGCCAAACCGGGGACTCTGCTCATCGACAGCTCGACCATCGATGTCGCCACGGCCCGCGAGGTCGCGGCCGCTGCCGCCACGGCCGGACTGCCGATGATTGATGCGCCGGTCTCAGGCGGCACCGGCGGGGCCGAGGCCGGCACGCTCACCTTCATGGTCGGTGGACCGAACGAGGCCTTTGCGCGGGCCAGGCCCATTCTCGAGTCGATGGGCAAGACCATCGTGCATGCCGGCGGCCCCGGCAACGGCCAGGCGGCCAAGATCTGCAACAACATGATCCTGGGGGCCTCGATGATCGCCGTGTGCGAGGCTTTCGTCTTGGCGGAGAAGCTGGGGCTGGATCATCAGAAGCTGTTCGATATCAGCACGAAATCCTCGGGCCAGTGCTGGTCGCTGACGACCTATTGCCCGGTGCCGGGCCCGGTGCCGAACTCGCCCGCCAACCGCGACTACAAGCCGGGGTTCAGCGCCGCCATGATGCTCAAGGACTTGCGTCTGTCCCAGGAAGCCGGTGCCGCGGCGGGTGCGGCAACACCGCTTGGCGCCGAGGCGACCCGTCTCTACCAGCGCTTCGCCGATGCGGGACATGCAAGCGTCGATTTCTCCGGTATCATCCGCATGCTGCGCGAGGGGTGACCCTGCGGCGCCCGCCGATTCGAGGAAAGATCCCATGGACATCGTGACCCAGTTCCCCCGCCAGGTCCGGGAAATCGAGAACCTGTTCATCACGCTTGCCGACGGCTCCCGCCTGGCAGCGCGGATCTGGCTGCCGGTGGATGCCGAGAAGAATCCCGTGCCGGCGATCCTGGAATACCTGCCCTACCGCAAGCGCGATGGAACCTCGGAACGCGATCAGCTGACTCACCCATACTTCGCCGGCAACGGCTATGCCTGCGTGCGCGTGGATATTCGCGGTTCGGGCGAATCCGACGGGCTGTTGGAAGACGAGTACCTGAAATCGGAGCAGGACGATTGCCTGGAAGTGCTGAGATGGATCGCGGCCCAGCCCTGGTGCACCGGCAAGGTCGGCATGATCGGCATCTCCTGGGGCGGCTTCAACGGGCTGCAGGTGGCGGCACGCCGCCCGCCGGAACTCGCCGCGGTGATCTCGCTCTGCTCCACTGACGACCGCTATGCCGACGACATCCACTACATGGGCGGGGCCCTCCTCACCAACAATCTGGACTGGGCCTCGGTCATGTTCGCCTACATGGTGCGCACGCCCGACAAGGCGCTGCTGGGCGAGCGCTGGCGCGACGTCTGGCTGAACCGGCTGAAGAATGAGCCTCTGCTCATCGCCAACTGGCTGAAGCACCAGCGCCGCGACGCCTTCTGGAAGCACGGTTCGATCTCAGAGGACTGGGCGGCGATCACCTGCCCCGTCTATCTCGTCAGCGGCTGGGCTGATGGCTACTCGAATACCGTGCCGCGCATGCTGGAGCATCTGCAATGTCCCAAGAAGGGCCTCGTCGGTCCCTGGGCGCACAAATATCCGCATTTCGGCTGGCCTGGTCCCCAGATCGGCTTCCTCCAGGAAGCGCTGCGCTGGTGGGACAAATGGCTGAAGGGCATCGAGACCGGGATCATGGACGAGCCCATGTACCGAGTGTGGATGGAAGAGCCGGTACCGTCGGCGCCGCGCTATGAGACAAGGCCGGGGCGTTGGGTCGCGGAGCCGTCCTGGCCCAGCCCGAATATCAAGCCGCGCCTGCTACACTTCGATGCCGGCGGCCGGCTGGTCGCCGCGGCAGGCCGGGACTCGCGGGTTCAAGCGATGTCGCCTCAGTCCATGGGCTCCGCCTGCGGCAACTGGTCTGGCGACGGCATCGGCCCCCATGAGCCTCTCGACCAGCGCATGGACGACGGCGCTTCGATCTGCTTCGAGAGCGAGCCATTGACCGAACGCTTCGAGATCCTGGGCGCGCCTGTCGTGACTTTGGAATTCGCGGTCGACAGGCCGCTCGCCTTCGTCGTGGTACGACTCAATGAGATCACGCCCGACGGTGCTTCGACGAGAATCACTTACGGAATGAAGAACCTCACCCATCTGACCAGCGACGAGCGGCCGGAAGCGCTCAAGCCCGGCGAGCGCTACACGGTCGCGGTCAAGCTGAACGACATCGCCCACGCCTTCGCCGCGGGCAACCGCATCCGCGTCGCGCTTTCGACCACCTATTGGCCGATGGTCTGGCCATCGCCGGAGCCGGTGACACTGACGGTCTTTACGTCTCAAAGCCGTCTCGAGTTGCCGACGCGCCCGCCGCGGCCCGAGGATACCAAGCTGGCGCCGTTTGCTGCCGCCGAAGCGGCGCGGCCGCTCGCCAAGACCTATCGCCGGCCGTCCGGCGAGCGGCGCTGGGTGGAACATGACTTGGGCGGGGAAACCACGACTTATCACACCCTGGATGACGCGGGCGATTCCACCATCGACCCCATCGGCCTCGATACCGACGCGGTCCAGCACCTGTCCTATCGGATCCGGGAGGGCGATCCGCTCTCGGCCGAGATCGAGATTACGGACAGCTACAAGCTCGGCCGCGGCGACTGGCGTACTCGCACCGAGACCCGCACAGTGATGCGCTCCGACAAGACCCACTTCATTCTGGAAGCAACCCTCGACGCCTACGAGGGCGAAACCCGCGTTCTGTCCCGGAACTGGAGCGAGCGGATTGCACGGGATTTCAACTGAGGCACAGCTTCGCAAGCCGCCCTTGCGCGACCCAGTCGAAGAGCTTCCCGGCTGGGCTGCACGCGCGATCCTGCTCGAAGGCGGATACAGACGCGTCCTATAGTGCGGGATTGCGGGATTCGCTGGGGCTCAGCGATGGATAGCAGTACCAGGCGCCGATATTCGCCGCCGCTCGAATGGCTGGGGACGGGCTGCCGCCGGTTCTGTACGGCCATGGCGCGGCTCGAAGCCGGCCTGGCCCTTCCAGCCGAGCGGAATTTCAATATTGCCGTTCTCGCGGCCTATGTCCTGGTCGCCGGGACGACGATGCTCGGGCATGAGATGTTTCGCGACGAGATCCAAGCCTGGCTGATCGCGCGCGACAGCAGCTCGGTTGCCGATCTGGTCCGCAACCTCCGCTACGAGAACCAGCCGGCGCTCTGGTACCTGCTTCTGATGCCATTGACGCGCGTGAGCCGCAATCCCGTCCTGATGCAGGGGCTGCAGTTTGCGCTGGCGTCCACCGCCGTGGCTGTCGTCCTGTGGCGAGCGCCGCTGACGCGTCTCGAGCGGCTGCTGTTTCCTTTCGGCTTCTACATCTTGTTCGAATTCGGCGTGAAGAGCCGCAGCTACATGCTGGGATTCCTCATCGTCGCGCTCTTCTGTGCCCTTTGGCAGCGGCGACGGGACCATCCGCTGATCATGGCCGGCCTGCTGGGCGCATTGGCCAATGTGCATGCGATCTGCGTCATCCTGTCAGCCGGCGCGGCTTGCGCACTCATCGTCGATCGCATGACTGCAGACGCTGTTCGGCCGGCCGCTCGGCAATTCGATTGGCGCCAGGATATACCGGCGATTTTCATTCTGGGCCTTGGCTGGGTCTTGTCGGCCGTGGTGGGACTTCCGCCCAGCGACGAGGGCTTTGCCCCTCGCTGGTATTTCAATCTGTACCTCAACCATCTCACGGGATCCTTGCGCGCGCTTGGTGCCTTGCTCGGTTCGGAAGGCTGGCTGGTGGTCGTCGCCAGCATCGTCATTTTCTCTATCTTGATTCGACGGCGGCGCAATTGCCCGGTTGCGGCGACATTGTTGTTCGTTTCCGTCGGAGGTTGCCTGGCGCTCTTCTATGCGAAGTACGCCGGCCTGATCTGGGACCATGGCTTCATTTACGTCGCATTCCTGGCAGCAGTCTGGATCGAAAGGGCTCAATCGAAGGCGCTCGCCGCCGCGCCGACGAGGGCGGGCCTTTTCGTTCCGCCCGCTGTCCTTGTGATGGTGCTTATTGTCCAAGCCTGGTTCGGCCTCGTCGCGACGATGCGGGATCTTGCGAGGCCCTATTCCAATGCCTATGCGGTCGCCCGGTTCATTCGCGCGCAGGGCTGGCAGGATGAACCCATCGCGGGCATTCCCGACGAGAGCGCCAGCGCGGTCCTCGGTTACCTGGAAGCGGACCGCATCTACTACGCAAAAACTCAGCGCTGGGGTTCGTTCGTGATTTGGGATCGCAAATGGCTGAGCCCCATCGACGATGCCGCAGTGATCCAAGGCATCGACGCTCTCGGACCTCACGTCACGGTCGTCGCCAGCTGGTTCGATGTGAGCCAGCTGCAGGCCTACGGATTTCGTGTGGTTCGGCGATTTACCGGCTCCGTCATCGGCGAGGACTACACCATTTATCGCCGTGGGCCTTGAAGCCTCTTGCGCCGGACGGCTTAGGAAACGCTTCGATCGAAGCCTATGCGACTACCCGCCGGCAAGACGAGGCAGAAGGAAGACCTCGCTGCCGGGCGGGATGGGCTGGAACCAGGCGTCCCGATAGATCTTTCCGTCGATGGAGACGGAAACGCCCCGGTCGAGCTGCGGCTTCAGGCCAGGGTAGTTCTCGCCCAGGCGCGAAAGCAGCTCGCGGATATTGGCCGCCTCGACCTCGACCGTGGTCGCCCCACCGGTCGCCGACTTCAGCGACCCCCAGAGCACGACCTGGACCATCAGCGCCGGTGCGCGGCCCCCATCGCCTTCAAGATCTTGGGCGGCGACATGGGAATCTCCATCATCCGCACCTTGGCCGCGGCCGAGACGGCATTGGCCACCGCCGCCAGGGGCGGAACGATGGAAGTCTCGCCAACGCCTCGGAGCCCATAGGGATGGCCGGGGTTGGGCACCTCGACGATCACCGTGTCGATCATGGGCAGGTCTGACGCGACCGGAATCCGGTAGTCGAGGAAGCCCGCGTTCTGCAGCTTGCCGTCGGCGCCGTAGATGTATTCCTCGTTGAGGGCCCAGCCGATGCCCTGGACGGCGCCACCCTGATATTGCCCTTCCACGTAGCTCGGATGGATCGCCTTGCCGGCGTCCTGGATGACCGTGTAGCGGGTGACGCGGGTGAAGCCGGTTTCCGGATCGATCTCAACGTCGCACAAATGGGTCGAGAAGCTGACGCCCGCACCTTCGGCATTGACCTCGCAATGTCCGGCGATCGGCCCGCCTGTGTTGGCGGCGACCTTGGCGATGTCGGCGAGCGACAAGGGCGGGAAGTCGCCGGCGTTGGCCCCGGCGGGCTTGGCATGGCCGTTTTCCCAGACGACGGCCTCGGGCGAGATGCCCCACATCTGGGCCGCCCGTCCGCAGAGTTTCTTTACCGCGTCGCGCGCCGCCTGGATCGTCGCCATGCCGGTGGAGAATGTCACCCGGCTGCCTTCCGAGATGTCGTTGTAGCCGAGCGAGCTGGTGTCGGCGACGATCGTGCGGACCTGGTCATAACCGATGCCGAGTTCCTCGGCCGCCATCAGGCACATGGAGGCGCGCGAGCCCCCGATGTCTGGCGTGCCTACCGCAAGCGCGACGGTGCCGTCGATGTTGATGTTGAGCGAGACGCAAGTCTGGCCGCCGAAGTTGAACCAGAACCCGCTGGCAACGCCGCGACCCTGATTCGGTCCCAGCGGCGCCTTGTAATGCGGATGGGCCTTGGCCGCCTCGATGGTCGCTCTGAGCCCGATCGACCCATAGGTCGGCCCGTAGGAAGACTCCGTTCCTTCGCGGGCCGCGTTCTTCAGCCGGACCTCGATCGGGTCCATGCCGATCTTCTGGGCGAGCTCGTCGATGACGCTCTCCACCCCGAAGGCCGAGATGGGTGCGCCGGGCGCGCGGTAGGCGGCCTGCTTCGGCCGGTTCACCACCACGTCCCAGCCGACGGCCCGGACATGCTCAAGGTCATAGCAGGCGAAGGCCGACATGGCGCCCATGTCGACCGGCGATCCGGGGAAGGCACCGCCCTGGTATTTCAGGACCGCGTCGGCAGCCGTGATCCGGCCATCTTTCTTGGCCCCGATCTTGACCCAGACGGTAGCGCTCGAGGTCGGGCCGCTGGCGCGGAACACCTCCTCGCGGCTCATCACGACCTTCACCGGCTTGCCGGTCTTGCGCGAGAGAGCCAGGGCCACCGGCTCGATGAAGACGGTCGTCTTGCCGCCGAACCCCCCGCCGATTTCCGAGGCGGTGACCCGGAGCTTGGACACGTCCATGCCGAGAAGCGAGGCGCAGACATTGCGCACGGCATAGTGGCCCTGGGTGCAAACCCAGAGCTCGCCTTGCCCGTCGTTGGCGACGCTGGCGAGGCAGGCATGGGGCTCGATATAGCCCTGGTGGGCCGCCTCGCTCTTGAACTTGCGCTCGACCACGACATCGGCCTCGGCGAAGCCTTTTGCCACGTCGCCATGGCCGAACTCATGGCGCTTGGCGATGTTGGAAGGCTTCTTCGGCGTCGGTTCGATGCCCTGGGTGAACAGGTCGGCATGAAGCACGGGCGCGCCCGGCTTCATCGCCTCCTCGACGTCGGTGACGTGAGGCAGGATTTCATAGTCGACCTTGATCAGCTTCAAGGCCATGCGGGCGGTGGCCGCGTCGACCGCCGCCACGGCCGCCACCGCATGCCCATCGTAGAGGGCCTTGTCGCGCGCCATAACGTTGCGCGACACGTCGCGCAGGTCGCCTTCGATTTCCTTGAAGTCGTCGCGGGTGACGATGGCCTTCACGCCGGCAAGGGCGAGCGCCTTCTTGATGTCGATCTTGCGGATGCGGGCGTGGGCGTGGGGGCTGCGCAGCACCTTGCCCACCAGCATGCCGGGCGCCGACAAGTCGGCGCCGAATTTGGCGCGGCCGACGACCTTGTCGATGCCGTCCGGCCGGTTCGGCCGGCTGCCCACGAGACGGAAGCTTTGGCCCTTCGGATTGTCCAGAGGCATTATCGACCCTCCCTCATTTCGGCGGCGGCGCTCATGACCGCGCGCACGATCTTGTCATAGCCGGTGCAACGACAGAGATTGCCCGCGAGCCAGAAGCGGACTTCGTGCTCGGACGGGTTCGGATTCTTTTCCAGCAGCGCCTTGGAGGCAACCAGGAAGCCCGGCGTGCAGACGCCGCACTGGAGCGCAGCATGCTCGATGAACTTGCGCTGGAGCGGGTGGAGCTGGTCGCCCTCTGCGATCCCTTCCACGGTGCGCACCTGCCGGCCCTCGGCCTCGGCTCCCAGGACCAGGCAGGAGCAGACCAGGCGCCCGTCGAGAGTCACGCTGCAGGCCCCGCAATCGCCGGTGCCGCAGCCTTCCTTGCTGCCGGTGAGGCCGAGCCGGTCGCGCAGCACGTCCAACAGGGTCTCCTCGGCAGCGCAAAGGTACTCGACCGGGTCGCCGTTGATGGTGGTCGAAACGCGGATCTTGCTCATTTACCTCTCCTGGCGCGCTCCAGCGCCATCTTGGCGGCCCGGCGGGCAAGCACGCCCGCGACCTTGATGCGGAACTCCTTGGTCCCGCGTTTGTCATCGATCGGCCGGCAGGCCGCCGAAGCGGCCGCGGCCAGCTTGTCCAGCGCCTTATCGTCGACCTTGGTGCCGATGAGCGCGGCGGCGGCTTCCTCGACCAATAGGACCCTTGCGGCCACGGCGCCGAGCGCTACCCGCGCCTGCCGGCAGACCCCATCCGGGCCAAGGGTGAGGCTGACCCCGGCGCCGACCACGGCAATGTCCATTTCGGTGCGCGGGATGAAGCGCAGATAGGCGTCGCCGGAGCGCGGCGGGCGCTTGGGCAGATGGATCGATTCCACGATCTCGCCCTTGCGCAGCGAGGTCTTGCCGGGGGCGACGGCTACGTCCTCGACCGGAATTTCACGCCGGCCCTTGGGCCCGACGATGATCGCCTTGGCGCCCGCGGCGACCATGGCGGGAACGCTGTCGGCGGCCGGCGAAGCATTGCAGAGGTTGCCGACCACGGTGGCGCGGCCCTGGATCTGGGTCGAGCCGATCAGCTTCGCCGCCTCGACCACACCCGGCCAGGCCTTGCGGAGGCCGGCATGCTCGCCCAGCAAGGCGCTGGGCACCGCGCCGCCGATGCGGATTCCGTTGGCAACTGGCGTGATCTTGGCCATGGCCTGGATCCGCTTGATGTCGACGACCAGATCGGGCTCGACATGGCCGGAGCGCAGCCGGACCAGCAGATCGGTGCCACCGGCGAGCACATGGGCGAGACCCTTGGCCTTCGCCATCAAGGCGACCGCCTCTTTGGTCGTTTTCGGGGCTTCATATCTCATGCGGGCATCCTGGGAATTGGCGTTCAACCGGACGGGCAAGCTAGCACAAAACCGCCGGGGTCTGTCACGCCGTCGCGAAGGCCCGGTCCGGTACCGGCTTTCGTAGAACGTCGGTACACCGTCTTAGGTTTTAGTACCGGATTCACGCAGAAATTCGCGACAATGTCCCGAGTTACGAATTTCTGCGATCCGATACTAGGATTGCCGGGCATTCCGGTAGAACCGCCAGGCCGTCCCGACCATGGTATCCATGTCCGAAAGCCTGGTCGAGAAGCCCAACAGGCGCCTGGCCGCGGCAGGGTCGGCGTAGAGCGCCGGCGCGTCGCCCGGTCGGCGCGGCCGCCTGACGCTCGGCACTTTCCGGCCGGTCACCCGTTCGATGCTGGCGACCGCCTCGAGCACCGAGACCCCGCGGCCGGCGCCGAGATTCAAGGTGGCGCTGGCGCCGCCCTTGATCAAATGGTCGAGGGCAAGCAGATGGCCCGTGGCAAGGTCGCTGACATGGACATAGTCGCGGATGCAGGTGCCGTCGGGGGTCGGGTAGTCGTCGCCATAGATCTCCAGCCTCGCGGTCTCTCCTGCCACGGCCTTGAGCGCCATTGGGATGAGATGGGTGGCGGTCTTGCGCTGGTCGCCGATTTCACCGTCGGGATCGGCGCCGGCGGCATTGAAATAGCGCAAGGCCACATAGGCGAGGCCGTGGGCAACCGCCTCGTCGGCGAGGACCTCCTCGACCATCAGCTTGCTGCGGCCATAGGGGTTGATGGGCGCCGTCGGCGCCGTTTCCGGGATCGGCAGGGGCGGCGACGCGCCGTAGACCGCGCTGGTGCTGGAGAAGACGATCTTGCGCACGCCGACCTGGCGCATGGCATCGAGCAGGCCAAGCGTGGCGCAGACATTGTTTCGGTAGTACGCGATGGGCTCAGCCACGGAGTTGGCGACGCTGGTCGAGCCGGCGAAATGCATCACCGCTTCGGCCCCCGATTGGCGCAGGCTCTCGGCCACCAAGCCCACATCGGCGATGTCGCCTACGATCAGGCGACCCCATTTGACGGCCCGAGCGGTTCCTTGGGACAGATTGTCGAAGGCAACGGGCTCTATCCCGGCGGCGGCGAGCGCCTTGCAGACATGGCTGCCGATGTAGCCGGCACCGCCTGTAACCAGCACTCGCAACTTGCAGCCCTCGCCTGTTCAGCCCGGCCGGCCATTCGGAAGGATATCTCCGGCCGAGCTTGGCCCGGCCGCCAACCTCAGGCTTCTATGCCCGGAATTGCTTGGCCGAGGCAACCCGGATTTTGCGCCTTTCTTGTCTCGCTTCGGGCCATCGGCAACAATGGGTCGCCGCCCGGCCTCGGCCGGAGCCGGCAGGAGATGGGGTCGGCATGGCGCGCGAGGCCAGAGCGGATGTAGAGCTTTCGATCGTGCTCCCGGCCTACAACGAGGCGGCCAATGTGGCGACCATGACGGCGCGGTTGACTGAGATCGCCGGGCCGCTCGGGACCTTCGAAATCCTCTTCATTGACGACGGGTCGAGCGACGGCACATTGGGGGAGATCAAGGCCCTGGCCCGAGGGACCGACGCCGTGCGCTTTGTCTCCTTTACCCGCAATTTCGGTCATCAGGCCGCGCTCAGGGCGGGGCTCTGCCATGCGCGCGGGCGCGCCGTCGTGCTGATGGACTGCGACTTCCAGCACCCGCCGGAGCTGTTGCCGGCGCTGGTGGCGGAATGGCGCAAGGGCGCCAAGGTCGTGACCACGACGCGCCGGGACGAGCCGGCCAACCACGGCTTCTGGAAGCGGGCCACCTCGCGCCTTTTCTATCGCATCCTGAACGCCATCGGCGACGTGCACATCGAGCCGGGCAGCGCCGACTTCCTGCTCCTCGATCGCCAGGTCGTCGACACGGTCAATGGCTTCAAGGGCCCGGACATGTTCCTGCGCGGCCTGGTGCGCTGGCTCGGATTCCCGCTCGTCACCCTCGCCTATGAGGCCGGCCCGCGCCAGGCGGGCGAATCCAAGTTCACTTTCGGACGCATGGCGAGCCTGGCCGCGGCCGGCATCGTCGCCCACAGCCTGAGGCCGCTCCGGCTCGCCATCTATCTGGCCTTCGGCTTCGTCGCCATCGGCTTTCTCCTGCTCGTCTATTCGGTCGTGAGCTTCCTGTGGATCGCCCATACGGTGGCGGGCTGGACCTCTCTCATGGGAACCATCGCCATCATCGCCGCGGCGCAGATGCTGGTGCTCGGCATCATCGGGGAATATGTGGGCCGGAACCTCCGAGAGGCGCGACAATGGCCGGCTTATGTGGTGGCCGAAGCGTCCCCGGAGGGAGAATCTGCGGAGGGCTGAGCGCCACCTTCTCGCCGCCAGAGCCCGGGCAACAAGAAACCCAGGAAGACGATGCAGGCCAGCGGCTTGAACCAGAGCTTCGTGGCCTGGAGGACCAGCGTGCCGTAGCCGTCGCTTCCGAAGGCAAAGCAGAGAACGACGAGGCAAACCGCGATCCATGCGGGCCGGCGTCGCACCAGCGCCAGGGCCGCCGAGGCCGCGGCGATGCCGGCGAGCGCACCGAAGGTGTTTTCCTCGTTGGCCGGGTTGAACAGCATCAAGTAGCAGACGGCGAGGGCAAGGATGTAAAACGCCGCGAGCTGGCGGCCATGGCGCTCGCGAGCGACCCGGGCCAGTCCGAATGTCGCCAGCGCGGCCGCCAGGCGAAGCGCCGTCATGACAGCGGGCGGGAGCGCCAGCCCGAACTTGACCATCATCATGCCGAACTCGGACCAGGGCCCCACCGCTGCGCCATAGGCAATGCCATATTGCTCCGCCATGGCGCGGTATTGGCCGGCGACATAGCCGGGACCGGCGGTAAGGAAGGGAAGCAGGAGAACGACCGCGAGCGCGACGATCAAGCGCCAGAGCATCGGCCGGTAAAGCGCGCCGGATAAGAGAATGAGCACGATGGCGAGCGGCTTCAGGGCTACCGCAAGGCCGAGCCATAGGCTGGCGCGGTTCCATTTCTCTTCGGCCATGTCGGCGACGGCGTGGATCATGAGCGCGGTCATGATGGTGGTCGCCTGACCATTTCGGATCATGCCGGCCGAGCCCGGGATGGCGAGGAGAAGCATGATGCCCAGGACCAGGCGCGCCTTGTCCGGCTCGATCAACCGTGCCATCCGCCATAATCCCGCCGTGAGCGCGGCGAAGGAGAGCCAGCGCCAGAATAAGTCGCCGAGTGGTGCACCCAGCAGGTGGAAGGGGCTGAATAGCAGTGTGAAGACGGGGAGATAGTAGAAGCTCTCGATGCCGTGCGAGTAGATGTCGCGCCGGTTCCACCACGCCGCCACGGCCTCATGGAACCAGGGCGTAACGGAATGAGCCTCGGGCCTCAACGCCACCATCACGCTCACGACACCGATCAGGCTGAGCCAGCAGCCCCAGCCCGTCCGTTCGATGTTCGCCGTCGACATCAGGCTTGCGATTCGCCTGCCTGCGCCGTGGGCATTTATCTCACCAACCTTCACCACGCTATGTCCCGCTCTTTCGTTTGCCTGGCCTGCAAGCGCAGGGCGTGGTCAGCCATGGGTTTCGATCTTGTCGGCGTCGCCAAGCCATGCCGGGCGATACCGCAGAAGAACCGCACCGGCAATCAAGACAAAGTAGAAGAGGGCTATGGCTGGTTTCAGCCAGGGATCAAATCCCTTGCCCCAGGGCACTCCCAAGGCCACTCCTGCCGCCAACAGGAGCCATCCGAGCTTCGCGTAGGACTCTCGCGTGATTGCAAGACCGGCGCTTACCCCGATCGCAGGGGTCAGGGCGACATATGAAACGGATTCGCAGCGAGGATTGAACAAGGTCAGGTACAGCAAGCCCAACGCGAGCGCCATGAAGCTCAGACTCGACTGATTTACATTTCTTGCGCGGATCGCGATGGCTAGCATCGTGACGACGGCCAGCGCACGCAACAGCAGTTGGCCGCCGACCGCGAGCCGTATTTGCAGCGCGTCGAGGAGCGTAGAAATATCGGCCAGCCAGGGCCAAGCGCCTCGGGGAGGCTGGCCGGCGATGACCAGCTTGTCCAGGGCCGCATGATAGACGGCCAGAACCATGCCCGGCTGCGGATAGAGAAAGGGAAGGAGGAGTGCGACGGAGAGTGCGACCAACAGCGGTTTGCGAAGCGAGGGATAGAGAACGAAGGCCAGGCCGAAGACCGATAGGGCAACCGGCTTGAATGCCACCGCGATGGCCAATTCCGCCGCGGCGCGGTTCCATCGGGCCAGTTTGAGATCCGCGGCGGCATGGAGCAACAGGCCGGTCATGACGACCTGTGCCTGGCCATCCGACAGGTTGGCCTTGGCGCCGAACCAAACGGCGATGAACGCTATCCCCAGCACCTGCCAAGGGTGGCCGGGCGCCAGCAGCCGGGACATCCGATAGAGTCCGGAAGCGTAAAGGCCGGCAGAGAACAAACACCACAGGACGCCGCCGACCGCGCGGCCGCAAAGCGCGAAAGGGGTGAACAGAATGATAGTCGCCGGAAGGTAATCAAAGCCTTGAATGCCGGGGGGATAGGGATTGTTGCCGGACCACCAATTCCGCACCGCGCCCGCGTATATCTGGTAGCTCTCTTGGGAGGCAACGCCGAGGGCGATTCTGAGGACCGTTATCAACACAAGGAGCAGGAAGGCCGCCGCCGGCACAAGAACAAGAACTCGCTGCGTCGGCGGTAGGGACCGCGTCGTTTCCGCTGACAACACTGTCCGGTTGGCCCTCTATGCAGTCATCTGCTTGCGACCGCTAGCGGCCGGATTCACTCGGTCGATCTGCTCCGTCCGTCGGCGTTGTCTAAGATAGCGCCTGCGCCTGCATTGTACAGGCGGCCCATCCAACTTCCGCTGCCTCGCCCGGATGCTATGCTGGGCCGGCGTGGGCTTAGAGGAGTAAGACGCATGAATGCGTTGCCGAGAGTCGCGGTGATCACGGGTGCGGGCACGGGGATCGGCCGGCAGGCGGCGCTGGCGCTCATGCGCGAAGGCTATGCGGTCATCCTCGCCGGGCGCAGGCGCGAGCCTCTGGAGGAAACCTCCGCTGAGGCCAAGCACCTGGGAGCCCGCGCGCTGGTCGTGCCCACCGACGTCGGCAGGCCCGCCTCGGTCAAGGCGCTGTTCGCCAAGACGAAGAAGGCCTTCGGCCGACTGGATATCCTGTTCAACAATGCCGGCGTGTTCGGAACCGCGGCATTGCTCGAGGATCTGACTCCGGAGCAGTGGAAGGAAGTGGTGGACGTCAACCTGACCGGCGCCTTTCTCTGCACCCAGGAGGCCTTCCGCCTGATGAAGAGCCAGCGCCCACGGGGCGGGCGAATCATCAACAACGGCTCGATCTCGGCCCACAGCCCGCGTCCGAACTCCGCGCCCTATACCGCGACGAAGCACGCGATCACGGGTCTCACCAAATCCACCTCCCTCGATGGCCGCAAGTACGACATCGCCTGTGGCCAGATCGACATCGGCAACACCGCCACCGAGATGACTCGCAGCATGAAGAAGGGCATCGCCCAGGCCGATGGATCGAGCAAGGTCGAGCCGACCTTCGACGTGGAGCATGTCGGGCGAGCGATCGCTTACATGGCGAGCCTGCCGTTGGACGCCAATGTGCAGTTCCTGACCGTCATGGCGACCAAGATGCCTTTCATCGGCCGGGGCTGAGCCGACCCCGGCGGCGAGGCCGCAAGGCATTGGACTCCCCTGCAAATATTATGGGCTTGGGGGCCGTCTTCCCGGCCCGCGCCGAGCATCGGAGAAATCCCTATAGTAAGCTTCAAGTGGCCGGCGTATGTTATTGTGGCATTTAGGGGATATCCCCAAAGGCGTATGAGCGGGGGTCTATCGACAATGTCGCGGTCTCTTCCTGTGGCCTTGGTCACCCTGGATATCTTGCTGGCGGGCTGCGCATCGCAGACGAGCCTTGCCACCAATCCAGCGCCAGCACCGCAAACGGCCTGGGCCGGCTGGTCCCAAGTGGCGGCGGACACGGGCTTCCTGCTGGCCTCGGCGCCGGTCCGGCCGCAACTGCCGGCGGCGCCCAAGGGACCGCATTATGTTCTGGGCGATCCCTATCAGTTCGATGGCACTTGGTATCGTCCGGAGGCGGATTATGGCTATGAGGAATCCGGGCTCGCCTCGATCTATGACCCGGGCAACAACGGGCAGTTGACGGCGGACGGCGAGGTCTATAGCGACAGCGCGCTTACGGCCGCCCACAAGACCTTGCCGCTGCCGAGCATGGTGCGGGTCACGAATCTCGACAACGGCAAGTCGGTCCAGGTCCGCGTCAATGACCGCGGTCCCTTCGTCGACGACCGCCTCATCCAGCTGTCCCGCCATGCCGGCGAAATGCTGGGCATCAACGCGGGCGATGCGGTTCGGGTGCATGTGGAGATTATGGCGGCCGAAAGCCAGGCGCTCGCCATGGGCCTTGGCGCCAGCGGGCGCGATGTGATCCAGAGCCTGCCGGCGGTGCCTTCGCCGAAGCTCTCCGTCCAGCCGCTGAGCGCCGAGCTGCCGACGCTCCGGCCGGAAACCTCCGAGACGAGTCCCGGCGATATGACTGAGGGCGCGACCGGCCCTGAACAGGCGGGCCCGAGTAGCGTTTCGAAAATCGTGATCGGTCCCCAATACGCCTCGGCCGATGCCAGCATGCCGCCGTCAACGCTCGACCAGGCAGCCGGCGCTCGCTACGTCATAGGCGAACCCTATCAGTTCGACGGCACCTGGTACCGGCCCGCGGTCGACTACGGCTACGACGCGACGGGAAGTGCGGTGGTCTACGATGCCGGCGCGAACGGAGAGACGACCGCGAACGGCGAAATCTTTCAGGATGCCGCGCTGACGGCGGCCCATAAAACCTTGCCGCTGCCGAGCCTGGTCCAGGTGACCAATCTGGACAACGGCCGCAGCGTCACGGTCAGGGTCAACGATCGCGGACCCTTCGTGGACAGCGAGCTGATCCAGCTTTCCCGTGGCGCCGGGGCGGCGCTCGGAATCAATCCGGGCGATGTCGTGCGCGTGCGCGTCCAGATCAGGGCGGATGAGAGCCGGAAGCTGGCTTCCTCGTTTGCCGCGGACGGTGGCCTCAAACAGAACCCGCCCGTCCTGCCGGGAACCAATACGGCCGAGATGCCGAAACTCCAGCATCAAGTCGTGATCGGGCCGCAGTTCGCCGCACTCGACGGCGCCTTTGTCGCCGACCTGCAGCCCGTGCGCATTCCGGATGCCGATCCCCAGGCCGCTGCCGGACAATCCCTCGATTGGAAAGCCGATGAGCTGGGCGTCGACCTCGATCTCACCAGGCTTGCGGCATCCGGCCAGCCCGCGCTCGTCTTGTCTCTGCAAGGTCGGATTCAACCCAGCCCGGCGACTACCAAGCCCGCGGCGAGTTCCAACCAGGCCCGTATCTTCGTCCAGGCCGGCGCCTTCCGTCAGCTTGCCAATGCCGAACGCGTGCGCCGCAGTCTGGCAGATCTGGGGGAGGTATCCCTCGTCACCGAGTCCTGGAACGGCGGCGAAGTCAATTGCGTGCGGCTCGGGCCTCTTGCTTCGGCACTCGACGCCCAGCATGTGATGGACCGGCTGACGGACAGGGGCTATAGCGACAGCTGGCTGCTGATCGAATAGATATCCTTCGCCGAACCGCCGGACATCGGGGGATGGCATCAGCCATTGTGGGCATGTTTGGGTGATCCGCCGGGCGCGGCGCGGCTGCCTTTCGCCTCATGGAGGATCCAATCGCGGAAGGATTGGGCCGGCGGGGCCAAGGGCTGGTCGCTCGGCCACAGCAGATAGAAGCCGCGCTTCGAACCGAGGCTTGCCGCGATCGGCCGGACCAGAGTGCCCCGAGCGATGAAATCCTCGGCCAGCCGGCCGCCGCCGAGCGCGATGCCCTGCCCATCGAGGGCCGCCTGGATCAGCACCAGGTAGTTGTCGAAGGTGAGGCCTTTGCGGTGCGGGCGGGCTTCGACCCCGAAGGACTTTAGCCAGGCCTCCCAGGTAACCCAGTTGCGGTCGTATTCGCTCAAATGCAGCAGCACCTCGTTCAGCAGATCCTCGGGCGCCTTCAGCAAACGGCGGGCCGGCCGGTAGTTGGGCGCGCAGACTGGGAAGACCTCGTTGTCCAAGAGATGCAGGGATTCGACCCCGGGCCAGCGGCCCAAGCCGTAGCGCACGGCAAGGTCGATGCCGGCCGAGGCCAGATCGCCCACGGGTGAGGCCGCCACCAGCTTGAGTTCGATCTGGGGCTGGAGGGCGCGGAACTTGGCGATGCGCGACATCAGCCAATAGGAGGCGAAGGTGACGCTCGTCGAGACCGTGAGGTCAGCCTTGGGGCCGACGCGCCGGATCTCCGCCGCGGCTCCGGCGATGTGCTCCAGACCCATGGTCACCGCCTTGTGCAGGCGATTGCCGTTGGCCGTCAGCTTCAGTCCGCGGGAGGTGCGCTGGAAAAGGCCGTGCCCCAGATGCTCTTCCAGAAGCTGGATCTGCCGGCTGACCGCGGCCTGAGTAACGCCGAGCTCGGCCGCGGCCCGGGTGAAATTGAGGTGCCGGGCGGCCGCCTCGAAGGCAACGAGGCTGTTTGCCGGCGGCAAACGACTGCGGAGACCAGCCATGAGAAAAACTAGGGTCGCACCATAAGAATTTATGCCGTGGACGCAGAGTATTGCTTTCTGTTCTATGGTCAAGCTCATGGCGGCCCGAAGGCCAGCCCTGGCGCAGCCCGGCACATGCATGATGGAGAAGACGATGAAGGCGCACACATTGGCTGCCTTTGGCAGCGCTGCCATGATCCTGGACCGGCGGAAGGCGGCCGAAGCCGGGAGTGATTGCTGTGGCATCGACAGGCGGCGCGCCGGACCCGCCATGGCCAGCGAGCCCGCGCCCGCAGCCCTGGATTTCGCCCTCGCGATGCGCCGCGTCGAGGCCGAATGCTACGACAGCCTCTGAGGCGGGGCGTTTCCATCCATCCCAATTCGTAACACCGCGAGGACCAGCCATGTCAGGACGCAACGCCTTGTTCATCCCCGGGCCGACGAACATGCCCCAAGCGGTGCGCGCCGCCATGGACATTTCGCTCGAGGACCAGCGGGCCCCGGACTTCCCCCAGTTCACCCTCGGCCTGTTTCGCGACCTGAAGAAGATCTTCAAGACCGAGACCGGCCGGGTTTTCATCTTTCCAAGCTCGGGCACCGGCGGCTGGGAAGCGGCGCTGACCAACACGCTTTCCCCCGGCGACCGGGTGCTGGCCTCGCGCTTCGGCCAATTCTCCCATCTCTGGATCGAGATGTGCCGCCGCCTCGGGCTCGAGGTCGATGCCATCGATGCCGAATGGGGCGAAGGCGTGCCGGTCGAAACCTATGCCGAGCGCCTGGCGGCCGACAAGCAGCATCGGATCAAGGCGGTCCTGGTCTGCCACAACGAGACGGCGACCGGCGTTGCGAGCGACGTGGCCGCGGTTCGCCATACCCTCGATGCCGCCCGTCATCCCGCACTGCTCTATGTCGACGGGGTCAGTTCCATAGCCAGCGTCGATTTCCGCATGGACGAATGGGGCGTCGATGTGGCTGTCACCGGCTCCCAGAAGGGCCTCATGCTGCCCACGGGCCTGGGCATCCTCTGTGTCAGCCCCAAGGCGCTGGAAGCGGCCGCCAGCGCCAAGCTTCCCCATTGCTACTTCGACTTCGCCGACATGGCCCGCACCAACAAGGACGGCTATTTCCCCTATACGCCGGCGACGACCTTGATGCGCGGCCTGCGCGCGTCGGTCGATTTGCTGCTGGCCGAGGGCCTGGACCAGGTCTTCGCCCGGCACCGGCGCCTGGCCGAAGGCGTGCGCCGAGCCGTGGCCGCCTGGGGCTTCCAGCTCGTGGCGCGCCATCCGCGCTGGTACTCGGACACGGTGAGCGCGATCTATGTGCCCGAGGGCCATGACGCCAACGCCGTCGTCCGCCGCGCCTATGAGCGCTACGACCTGTCGCTCGGCGTCGGTCTCTCCAAGCTCGCGGGCCGGGTGTTTCGCATCGGCCATCTGGGCAGCCTGAACGAGGTCATGCTGCTGGGGGCGCTCGCCGGCGCGGAGCTCGCCCTCACGGACACCGGCGTTCCGGTTGCACTCGGCAGCGGGGTCGCCGCGGCCCAGGAATTCTGGACCGAGGTGAAGCCCGCGGCGGTGCCCGCGCCCAAGCGCGCCGCCGCGCGCTAGCTCCTGGCACCCAACGAAGAGACAGGACGGACCGACATGGACATTCACGAATATCAGGCCAAGGAGCTCCTGGCCCGGTTCGGCGTGCCGATCCCCCGGGGCGGGCTCGCCTATGGGCCGGAGCAGGCCGCCTACCGCTGCCATGAGATCGGCGGGGATCGCTGGGTCGTGAAGGCCCAGATCCATGCCGGCGGGCGCGGCAAGGCTGGCGGCGTCAAGCTGTGCCGGAGCGAAGAGGAAGTGATCGAGGCGGCCGAGGCCATGCTCGGCCATCGCCTGGTCACGGCCCAGACGACCGCGCGGGGCAAGCTCGTCAACCGCCTCTATGTCGAGGCGGCGACCGACGTGGCCAAGGAATTCTACCTGGGGCTCGTCCTCGACCGGCGCAGCGAACGGGTCATGGTCGTCGCCTCCTCGGCCGGCGGCATGGAGATCGAGGAGATCAGCCACAAACATCCGGGCTCCCTCATCCGGCTCGCGGTCGACCCCGGCGCCGGCATGAAGGCTTTCCAGGCCCGCGAGGTCGCCTTCGGCCTCGGCCTCGATGCCGCCCATATCGCCCAGATGGTCGAGACCATCATGGGCTGCTATCGCGCTTTTCGCGATCTCGACGCCACCATGGTGGAAATCAATCCGCTCGTGACCACCACCGACGGCTCGCTGCTTGCCCTCGACGCCAAGATGAGCTTCGACGACAACGCCCTCTTCCGCCGGCCACGGATCTCGGAGCTGCGCGACAAGTCGCAAGAGGATCCGCGGGAGACCCGGGCCACGGATCGCGGCCTCAGCTATGTCGGCCTCGAGGGCAACATAGGCTGCATCATCAACGGCGCCGGGCTCGCCATGGCCACCATGGACATGATCAAGCATGCCGGCGGCGAACCCGCCAACTTTCTCGACATCGGCGGCGGAGCGACGCCCGAGCGGGTTGCCAAGGCCTTCAACCTCGTGCTCTCCGACCCGCATGTGGAGGCGATCCTGGTCAACATCTTCGCCGGCATCAACCGGTGCGACTGGGTCGCCAAGGGCATCGTCCAGGCTCTGCAGAAGGTCGACATGCGGGTGCCCCTGGTGGTCCGTCTGGCCGGAACCCATGTCGACGAGGGCCGGCGCATCCTGGCCGAAAGCGGGTTTCCCGTGATCTCGGCCGAGCATCTGTCCGATGCCGCCGACAAGGTGGTCGAAGCCTGGCGCCGGCACCGTGCCGCCGCCACCCAAGGAGCCGCGGCATGAGCATCCTCCTCGACCAGACGACCCGGGTGATCGTCCAGGGAATCACCGGCAAGATCGGCAGCTTCCACGCCCAGGAGATGATCCAGTACGGGACCCGGGTGGTGGGCGGGGTCACGCCCGGCAAGGGCGGCACCACCCATCTGGGATTGCCCGTCTTCAACTCCGTGCGCGACGCGGTGAAGGCGACCGGCGCCACGGCCAGCATCGTTTTCGTGCCGCCGCCGTTTGCCGCCGATTCCCTCATGGAGGCCGCCGACGCCGGCATCAGGCTCTGCGTCGCTATCACCGACGGCATCCCCGCGCAGGACATGATCCATGTGAAGCGCTACATGCGCCGCTACAAGGAGCACAAGCGCATGCGGCTGGTAGGGCCGAACTGCGCCGGAGTCATCAGCCCGGGCAAAGCGATGATGGGCATCATGCCCGGCCATATCTACATTCCCGGTCCGGTCGGCATCGTCGGCCGGTCGGGCACGCTCGGCTACGAAGCCGCCGCGCAACTGAAGGCGCTCGGCGTCGGGGTTTCGACCAGCGTGGGCATCGGCGGCGACCCCATCAACGGGAGTTCCTTCAAGGACGCCCTCGCGCTGTTCGAGACCGATCCCGAAACCAAGGCCGTGCTGATGATCGGGGAAATCGGCGGGCCGCAGGAGGCCGAGGCGGCCAGCTTCGTGCGCGAGAACATGAAAAAGCCGGTCGCCGCCTATATCGCCGGCCTGACCGCGCCCAAGGGCCGGCGCATGGGCCATGCCGGCGCGATCATATCGGCCTTCGGGGAAAGCGCCGACGAGAAGGTGGAGATCCTCCAGGAAGCGGGCGTCGCCGTGGCGCCCAACCCGGCGGAGCTCGGCACGACCGTCAGCCGCCTGCTCGCCGCTTAGGCCGCCGCGCCTTTGGCTGCCGCGCCCTTGATCGGCGGAGCGCTGGCTTCGGTGTCGATCAAGACCCGCAGCGCCTCGACCGGGAAGTGAACCTGGACCGGGGTGCCCTGGACAAAGGGGATCTCATCGCCGGAGTTCTGGATCAGCGCCTGGATCACCTGGCCGGTTGCCAGGCGGACGATGAGCTGAACCGAATTGCCGAGATAAACCCAGCGCTCCACCATGGCCGGCATCCGGTTCTCGCCGGTCGAGCCATGGGCCTCCAGGCGGACGCGTTCCGGCCGGATCGTGACTTTGGTGGCGCCGGATGCACTGCTGTCTCCGCGCCCGGCCAGGAGATCGAAACTGTCGAGTTTGACTCGGCAGCGCCCGCGCCCATCGTCGCCCGAGGCTTCCGCCGGCATCAGGTTGGAGACGCCGAGGAAATCGGCGACGAACACCGTGGCCGGCTCCTCGTACATCTGCTTGGGCGGCGCCACCTGTTCGACCTTGCCGTGGGACATGACGGCGATCCGGTCGCTCATGGTGAGCGCCTCTTCCTGGTCGTGGGTCACGTAGATGAAGGTGATGCCGACCTGCTCCTGCAGGGTCTTCAGTTCGATCTGAAGTTGCTTGCGCAGCTTGGCGTCGAGCGCGCCGAGCGGCTCATCGAGGAGAAGGACGGCCGGCTTCAGAACCAGGGCGCGGGCGAGCGCCACCCGCTGCTGCTGGCCGCCCGACATCTGCACCGGCTTGCGCTTCTCGAAACCGGTGAGCTGGACAAGTTCGAGAGCCTCGCCGACCCGGCGCTTGACCTCGCTCGCCTCCACCTTGGCGCGCCTGAGGCCGAAGGCCACATTGTCGAAGACGTGGAGATGGGGGAAGAGCGCGTAGCTCTGGAACACCGTGTTGACATGCCGCTTGTGGGGCGGGGTCTCGGTCATGTCCACGCCGTCGAGCAGGATCTTGCCGTGGGTCGGCTGCTCGAAGCCTGCGATCATGCGCAGCGTGGTCGTCTTGCCGCAGCCCGAGGAACCCAGCAGCGAGAAGAACTCGCCCGCCGGGATGTGAAGGTTGATGTTGTCCACGGCCCTGACCGGGCCGAATGCCTTGATCAGGTCCTGCAGCTCGACGTCGCCGTTCGCTCTCGTAGCCATCCTCGCCTACCCTGGAATGCCCCACCCTTTTGCGCGGCCGACCCGACGATCGAGAGAACGAGTCGGCGGCACTAGAAAGCCCCCATATCGCCGACCATCGACGTGGCCCCATGCGCGCCTGCGGCCGGCCGTTCACCCCGGGTGAGGTAGCGGAACAGCAGATAGGCGGAAACCAGGGCAGCCAGCGTGAAATACACCATGATCGCGGCGAGCGCGTTGACCGAGGGCAGCGGCGCGCCGCGGGTCGCGCTGTAGATGCGGATCGGGATCGTGTCGCAGGCGCCGCCGCATGAAAGCCACTGGCTGATGACGAAATCGTCGATCGAGATGGCGAAGACGATCATCAAGCTGGAGAAGATCGCCGGCATGAGCAGGGGCAGGAGCACGAGGCGCAGGGTCTCCGAAGGTGTCGCGCCCAGATCCGCCGCGGCCTCTTCGTATTGCCGGCCAATGGAGAAGAGCCGCCCGCGGATGATGACCACCACATAGGACAGCGAGAAGGTCACATGACCCAGGACCTGGGCGAGCGTGCTGGGGTGGATGAAGGTGAAGAGATAGAGGAACACGAGATAGAGCGACACGCCCATGACGATTTCGGGGGTCACCAGTGGGAACAGCATCAGGAAGTTCGATGCGCCGGAGCCATAGCCGCGCCAGCGGGCAAGACCCAGCGCGAGCAAGACGCCCAGCGGCGTTGCGATCGCCATGTCCAACCCGGCGAGCTTCATGCTCTGGAACAAGGCATCCTGCAATGTCGAGTCGTGCCAGACCGAGTTGGTCGGATCGCCCCAATACCATTTGGACAGCGAGAATCCCTGCCAGGCCGAGACCGAGCGCCCCGAATTGAAGGAGAACTGGATGGCGATGATCACCGGCAGGATCGAGCTGATGGCATAAGCCCAGCTGACGACCACGAGGAACCGCGCCCGGCCCCAGGGATTGGCGATCCAGGCGCGGGCACGGGCGAGCGCCGAGCGTTGGGCGGAGGCCGATCCTACGGCGATGGCGGTCACGAGGGGATCTCCTTCTGCGCCTTGGCGATGGTGACCATGTAGTAGATCATCAGGATGCCCAGGAAGACCGACAGGAACAGGGTGAGGGCTGCGCCGACGGAAGGTTGCGGCCCACCATGGAAGAAGATGTCGATCTGGTTGCCCAGCATGCTGGTTCGGGGCGAGCCCGAGATGATGTTGGGCGTGTAGTAGTCGCCGAACATGGGCAGCGCGATGATGACGCTGGCGCCCAGGATCCCGGTCTTCGACAACGGCAATGTCACGTGGAAGAAGGCCCGGAAGGGGCTCGCCCCCAGGTCGCGTGCCGCCTCAAGCAGGCTCTTGTCGATGCGGTCGAGCGCAGCCAGGAGTGGCAGGATCAGATAAGGAATATAGCCGTAAATCAGGGCCAGGATCACCGAGACCGGATTGCCGTTCAGCCAGTCGGGCGGATGCGGCGCGATCCCGGACCAGATCAGGAACTTGTCGATATAGCCGTCGGGCGAGAACAAGTTGACCCAGGCCAGCATGCGCATCAGGTAGCTGACCCAGAAGGGCAGGATCAGCAGCACCAACAGAATCCCTTTGGTCTTCTTGGCGTGCCGCGAGATGTAATAGGCAACGGGATAGCCGATGAGCAGGCAGGAGGCGAGCGATATGGCCACATACTCGGCGGTCCTGAGGAAGACCTGCCAGTATTCGCGGCCCGGCAGGAACCCCTGCAGCGTGTTGAGCGCGGAATCGAAATTCCACTGCAGCGGATTCCAGGCCGGGACGGGGCTCTGGAAAATCGGGTCGACCCCGCCGAAGGCCACCCCGATGACGGCATAGAACGGCACCAGGAACAGCATCAGCAGCCAGAAGACGCCGGGGATGGCGAATACGGGCCAGAGCCACTTCGGGTACATCGGCGAACGGCCTCCGCGTCCTCAGGTGCCGGAATTGAAACGCGCGTAGGCGCTCTGCCACAGGGCCTGGCCCTTGGGCGTCAGGGTCATTTCCTGCATCGAGCCGGGCCCAGCATCGTCGGAAGTCAGGATCACGTTTTTCAGATTTTGCGGGATCGCTTTGCTGGCCAACAGCGAATCGCCCGTAATGGATACCTGCGGCGGCTGGTAGCCCGTGAAGTTGATGAAATTGCCGTAGGCCACGTCCTTGTCCAGAATATAGTTCAGGAACAGGTGGGCCAATACGGGCTTGGTGGTCGTCGAGCAGATGGCGAAGGTGTCGTTCTGGATCGGACCCTTGCCTTTGGGCGCGCCCCAGAAGCGCAGATGCGAGCCGTCGTCGCCCTTGGGCAGATAGAAGACGTAGGCGCCCAGGAGATCGCCGGACCAGGACTGATGGAGCCACATATTGCCCTGGGGCAGGGTCTGATACTCGGTGATGTTGATCTTGGGATTGCAGATCGGGATCAGGGCCTTGAGGTCATTGAGCGCCGCGTCGATCTGGGCCGGATCCTCGGTGTTCACGTCATATTGTCCGCGGTAGCACATCGCCATCGAGAGCGATTCGCGGGCGTCGTCGAGCACGCCGACATAGCCCGAGTACTTCTGGGAATTCCAGAATATCGACCACGGATTCGCAAGATTGGGAATGTCCTCCGAGATCTTGTCGTCGCGCCAGCCAATGCCCGTCTTGTAAATCGTGTACGGCACGCCGTACTGGGAACCCACGTCGTAGAAGGGGCTGTGGAGCGATGGCCATATGTTGGCCTTGAGGTTGGGGATGTAGTCTTTGTTGATCGGCTTGATCAGCTTGCCGGCGACGCATTGATCCAGGCGGTCGGGCGTGATGTCGCTCACGTCGGGTGCCACGCCATGGGTGGCGAGCCGCGTGATGCACTGATCCATGCTGTCGAAGGTCGTCAGCTCGACATCGACATTGTAGAGCTTGCCGAAGCTCGTCAGCAGATTCTTGTCGATATAGTCCTGATAGTTGAACACCCTGAAGGTGCCGCCGGTTTCCGGCGCCAGGCCGCTCTTGATCGGATCTTCGTAGAGGGGCAGCGTCACCGGCCTGTCGGGCCGCGCCAGGGCAAGGCCGCCAGGCCCAGCCTGCTTGCCAGCCTCGTCGGCGAACGCGCCGCGCCCCAAGAGGGGCAGAGCGGCAGCGGCCAGGCCGGCGCTGCCGAAGGCCTTCAGCAGCTTGCGCCGGGCGATCCGCTCCTCGCGCAATTGGGCCAGGAGCCTCTTCCGTTCGAATGTATTGTCAATCATTTACGCCTCCCACCGTTTCCATTTGTTCGAAGTTTACCGCCCAGGGCGAAGCCGAGGCAACAGCCGCAGCGTGCAAGTGGATTGTCTTGCGATGCCCAATGCCATTCCCCGCTCGCGACCGACCGTTCTTGGAGCGGCCTGGCCTATCGCGCCCCGAAGTCAGTGCTGTTTTTGGATCCCCCCGGCCGTACCCCCACGCACGGGCCGAGAAGCATAACTTCGCTATAGTACCCAACCGACAGCGGCGAAGTCCAGTGATGCCGAAGGGTACCCGCGGGTCGTAGCGCACGACCTCCAAAAATACGCGGGTACAGTGGTGGGACCGGCCAATTCTCGGTTGACCATGATCGACCCCAAATGACAGCCTCGGCCCGACGCGGAACCAAGCGGCCGAGACAGGACCCAATTCTTCTTTGCCATGACCGACAACAATTCGACGCAGACCCTGCCGCTGCGCTACGGCGGCGATTCGGTAACCCGGGGCGTACTCTACATGTGCGTCGGCGCCGCCATATTTCCGATCTTAAATGCTTCGGTGAAGTATCTCGGCCAGCGCTACCCCATGCCCGAGCTCTTCGTGGCCCGCTATCTCGGCCATGTGATTTATAGCCTGATCGCATTCCTGCCCTGGCATGGCCGGGCCCTGTTCCGCACGACCCGGCCGAAGGTCCAGGCGCTGCGTGCGGTTCTGCTGTTCGGCGCCTCGGCCTGCTATTTCCTGGGGCTCCTGACGGTCGAACTGCCGACCGCCTCGGCCATCGCCTTCGTTGGCCCGATCATCGTGACTGCGCTGTCGGTTCCCATGCTGGGCGAGCGGGTGGGGCTCAGGCGCTGGACGGCGGTGACCGTCGGCTTCGCCGGGGCCCTCATCATCTTACGGCCCGGCGCCAATGTGGCCCATTGGGGCGCCGTACTGGTCCTGCTGGACGCGCTCTGCTACGCCATCTACCAAGTGCTCTCGCGCAAGGTCGGCAGCCATGATCCGGCCCAGGTCTCGATCACCCTTGCGGGGATCGGCGGACTGCTGCTGGCCGCTCTCACGCTACCCTTCGGCAGCTTGAAGCTGCCCATGAATCTGCTCGACCTCGGACTCTTCTTGACGCTCGGCCTCTGGGGCCTGCTCGGTCACTACTTCGTGACCAAGGCCTATCAGTGGAGCCGCGCCTCGATCATCGCCCCCATCGGCTATGGCGAGCTGGTGGGATCGACCCTGCTGGGCTTCCTTGTGTTCGGCGAATTTCCCGACCGCTGGACCTGGCTCGGCGCCGGCATCATCGTGGCGAGCGGCCTCTACATCACCTATCGTGAGCAGCGCTTGCGCAGGCAGCGTCGAGCGGAGGCCTCGCCATGATCGAATGCGCCGTCCTGGGCCGGCTCGAAGGCCGCGAGGTCAAAAGCTTCACGCTCACCAACGCGGCCGGTACCAGGGCCAAGCTCGTCGGACTGGGCTGCCGGCTGACGGAACTTCACTTGGCGGGGCGCGGCGGGCGCATGGCCGACGTCGTGCTGGGCTACGACGGTCTCGCCAGCTACGCGGCCGATAAGAACTATTTCGGCGCCATCTGCGGGCGATATGCCAACCGCATCGCGGCCGGCCGGTTTTCCCTCGGCGGCCACGCCTATCGCCTCGCCTGCAACGAGGGCGCTAACCATCTCCATGGCGGGACCGTTGGTTTCGACAAGAAGCTCTGGTCCGGTGAGGCAGGTACTGACGGCCGCTCGGTCCGCTTCGCCTACCGCTCGCCCGACGGCGAGGAGGGCTATCCGGGCAATCTCGACCTGGAAGTCTCGGTCGCTCTCGATGACGAGAATTGCCTGGCGATCGGGATCGCGGCGACGACAGACCTGCCGACGATCTGCAATCCGGTCCATCATGGCTACTGGAATCTGGCGGGGCATGATTCCGGCGACGTTCTCGGCCATCGCCTCGCCATCGACGGGGATTTCTACACGCCGGTCGATGGCGCGCTGATTCCCTCGGGCGAGATCCTGTCCGTCCGGGGGACGCCGTTCGACTTCACCGCGGCCAAGCCCATCGGGCGCGATCTTGCCGGCGACTTCGACCTCAATTGGGTGCTGAATGGGCGGCCCGGTGAATTGCGCCGGGCGGCGCGCGCGCTCGATGCGGTTTCGGGCCGGGGCTTCGAGCTATGGACCGATCAGCCCGGCCTGCAATTTTATACCGGGCGCCATCTGGGGCCGGACATCTCGGGCAAGGGCGGGCATCCCTATTGCCGCCACGCCGGCTTCGCTCTGGAGAGCCAGCGCTTTCCCGATTCTCCCAATCGGGGGCATTTCCCGTCGGCCCGGCTCGATCCCGGCGCGATCTATCGCCATCGGATGGAGTTTCGATTCTTCGTCGAGACTTGAGAGTCAGCTTTCCCTCGAGACATCGAGCTCCGCTTCGGCCTCGATCTCGACTTCGTAACCGCCTATCAGGTTCGAAGCTTCGATCAAGGTGTTCGCCGGCCGGACATGGCCGAGGTAGCGGCCATGGACCCGCGAAACCGGCTCCCATTGCGACCCGTCGCGCAGATAAATCCGGGTGCGGATCACGTCCTCGAGGCTTGCCCCGAAGGCCGCCAGGCTGGCCGCGATCTTGTCCAGCACATAGACTGTCTGCCCGGCGGCATCGCCCGGACAGACCATCTCCCCGCTGCCATGGGTCGCGGTCGTGCCGCTGACCAGGACGCGCCTGCCGATCCTGACTGCCCGGCTGTAGCCAGCAATGGGCTCCCAGACGCTGCCGCTGTCGAGCCGGTGCCGGCCGGGCCGGCCGGGAACCGGCGATGCAACGTAGATGCTCGGGAACTTGGCCAGATGGTGGCTGAGGTCGCCCGAGGCGGTGAGGTAGGGAGGCTTGCGGTATTCGTCGCCGCAGTCCCCCGGGAGCGCCTTGCTGCGGGCGAAGGCGGCCTCGATCTCGGTCCTGTCCTCGGCATCGAGGGCGAAGGAGAATACCCTGAGATTGTCCTGCCGATGCTCCCGTTCGCCCAACCTGGCGCCGACGATCACGGCGGCGACCGCCGGCTGGTCGAGGACCCAGCGGGTGGCAACGTTGGAAATCGAAACGCCATGCTTGCGCGCGACGCGGGAGGCCGCGGCGAGAATGGCCTGAAGCGCGTCCCATCCGCCGATGGCAGCGATGAAGCGCTTGTATTTCATCTTGCTCCAATCGGCGATGTCGGGCAGGGAGGGCTCCGGCCGGCCGAGCCAGCGCTCGCTCAAGAATCCGCCGCCCAGCGTGCCGTAGGCCAGGAGCTTGACGCCCGCGTCGAGACAGAACTTCGTCATGGCTCCAGCCGCCCG
This sequence comes from uncultured Alphaproteobacteria bacterium, assembly GCA_963724385.1. Classification (GTDB taxonomy): domain Bacteria; phylum Pseudomonadota; class Alphaproteobacteria; order Dongiales; family Dongiaceae; genus DASXQK01. The sequence goes on from CAVRUJ010000001.1 coordinate 369,514, forward strand.
CCGGTCGAGGAGGGAGAAGCAGACCTGGTTCGAGGCGATGGGAATGCCGTGCTTCACCAGCAGGCGCAGATGGTCGGTGTTGAAATTGGTGAGGCCGAGATAACGGATCCGGCCTTCGGTCCGGAGCCGGGCGAGCGCCGCCATGGCATCGAGATAGGCGGGATGTTCGAACATCCACCAATGGAACTGGAGCAGATCGATGCAGTCGGTCTGCATCCGGTCGAGGCTGTGCTGGATCCCCGCGCGCACGATCTCGGCCGTCATCGGTCCGGGCTCCGGGCACCATTTGGTGAAGGCCCTGGGCCGGGCGCCGCTGGGCGTAGCGACCTCGCCGCGCCGCACGAGTTCGAGGAACCGGCCGGTGATGACCTCGGCGCTGCCGTAGTGATCGGCCATGTCGAAGCTGTCGAACCCGGCCCGGGCATAGTCGGCCATCGCCGCCGCCGCGCTGTCGGCATCCAGAGTGTGGCCGTCCCTCTCCATGTCGGCAACCTGCCAGAGCCCGGTCACGACCCGGCTGATCTCGAGACCGGGCGCCAGCTCGCATCGTTCGGGGGCAGGCGGACGCTGCGTCATGGAGATCCTCTTGTGCCGTTGCCGGCGTCGCCGGGCAGAACTAAGGTGAATCCGCTCTCGCCGCAACATGCGCGAACCGGACATGGCGGCTTCCTCCCGCAGGATCGGCTTGATCGTCAACCCCATCGCGGGCATGGGCGGCAGCGTCGCCCTCAAAGGAACCGACGGCGCCGAAGCGCTGGCCCGTGCCCGGGCCTTGGGGGCCGAACCCAAGGCTGAGGTTCGCGCCGCACGCGCGCTCCGCAAGTTGGCCGCTGCCGCGCCGTCCGCCGAACTCGTCACCATCGCCGGCGTCATGGGCGAGGCTGCCGCCGAATCCGCCGGCCTTGCGCACCGCCTCATCGCGTGGAAGCGGGGATCGATCACCACGGCCGCGGATACCCGCGAAGCGGCGCGGGAGATGAATGCGCTCGGCGTCGCACTGATCCTCTTTGCCGGTGGCGACGGAACGGCACGGGACATCCTGGAGGCAGTGGGCGAGGCCGTGCCGATCCTCGGCATTCCCTGCGGCGTCAAGATGCACTCGGCAGTCTTCGCCGTCAGCCCCGAGGCAGCGGGCCAGCTCGCCGCTCTCATCGCTCGGGACGACGAAGGCAAAATCGCCTGGCGCGAGGGCGAGGTGATGGACGTGGACGAGGACGCCGTCCGCGCTGGGCGCCTTTCGGCCCGCCTCCACGGCTATGCCCGGATTCCCTTCGAGCGAAACCTGCTCCAGGGCCCGAAGGTTGGCGGCCTGCCCGAGGACGCGGCGCTGGAAGCGCTTGCCGGCGAGATCGCGGAGGAGATGGAGCAAGGCGTTCTTTACGTGCTTGGCCCCGGCAGCACGACCAAGCGGATCCTGAAGCACCTGGGCCTCGATGGCACGCTGCTGGGCGTGGACGCGGTCCTCGACCGCAAGCTGGTTGGCCGGGATCTGACGGACAAGGCGCTTGCCGCGCTGCTGCGAGGCAGGCCGGCGCGGATCGTGGTCAGCGTGGTCGGCGGCCAGGGCTACATCTTCGGTCGCGGCAACCAGCAGATCGGGCCTTGCGTCATTCGCGAGATCGGCCGCGACAACATTGTCGTCCTGGCGAGCCAGGCCAAACTCTTGACCCTCGCCGGCAACCGCCTGATGGCGGACACGGGCGATCTTGCCGTCGACCGGCTGCTGGCGGGCTTCATCCGGGTGAGGATCGGCCCCAGCCGCAGCACGCTCATGCGCGTCGTCTCTTGATTTGATCCGGACGTATTTGCGTCCAGCGATTGAAAGCGGGTCTGCTCGATGCAAGAATACGCCGTGTATGCGTGGGTCGCCCGCTTCGAAAGAGGGCGTGCCCCGCCAGGGAGGTTGCGAACCCATGCGGCAGAACGAGCCTTCAGCCCACCCCTGGATGGCCAATTCGCTCGCCGACATCAAGCAGGCGATGCTGAAGGAAATCGGCGCACGCAGCGTCGAGGAGCTGTTCGAGCAGATCCCGTCAAGCCACCGGCTGAAGCGGCCCTTGCGCCTGCCGCGCCAGCTGAGCTCGGAAGCCGAGCTGAAGCGCCATCTGGTCGATCTGCTCGCCAAGAACGAGAACTGCGAGGAGAACCTGAACTTCCTCGGCGCTGGCTGCTGGCAGCATCATGTGCCGGCGGTGGTGGACGAGATCGTCGGCCGGACGGAATTCCTGACGCCCGTCTGGGGCTCGGCCCAGTCGGACCATGGCCGCAACCAGGCCTGGTTCGAATATGCGAGCCAGCTGGGCGAGCTTCTGGACATGGAGGTCGTGCAGCTCCCCGTCTATAGCTGGGGCTGCGCCATTGGCCATGCAGTCCGGATGGCCGCGCGCTTGACCGGCCGGCACGAAGTGCTGCTGCCCCGCCTTATCGATCCCGAGCGGCTTTCCGTCATCCGGAACTACTGCGAACCCAGGGAGATGGCGCGCCACATCGACGTCGTCGAGATCGGACATGACCGCAAATCGGGCCAGCTCGACCTCACGGAGCTGAAGGCGAAGATTTCGGCGCGCACGGCGGCCGTTTATTTCGAATCCCCCGGCTATCTGGGCGGGATCGAGACCGAGGGCGCAGAGATCGCGCGCATCGTCCGGGCGGCGGGGGCCGAGACCATCGTCGGCGCCGATCCGATTTCGCTCGGCGTGCTGAAGCCCCCGGCGGACTACGGCGCCGACATCGCCGTCGGTCCGACCCAGCCGCTGGGCGTGCATATGAACTGCGGCGGGGGCGTTGGCGGTTACATCGCGTCGCGCGACGAAGAGAAATACGTGCGCGAGTACAACGGGTTTCTCGTCAGCCTCACCGAGACCGTCAAGCAGGGCGAATTCGGCTTCTCGCTGGCAAGCGCCCACCAGACCTCCTACGGCATGCGGGAAGCGGGCAAGGACTGGACCGGCAATTCGGTTTATCTCTGGGCCATCGCCAATGCGGTCTACATGTCGCTCCTGGGACCTAAGGGCTTCCGGGAAGTGGGCGAATTGATCCTTCAGCAGGCCCACTACGCGGCGCGAAGCCTTGGCCGGATCAAGGGTGTTCGGGTCCAGTTTCCCAAAGGCTTCTTCAAGGAGTTCCTGGTCAATTTCGACGGTACCGGCAAGACGGTGGCGCGGATCAACAAGGCGCTGCGCCGATACCGCATATTCGGCGGCAAGGACGTCTCCCGAGAATTCCCGGAGTTCGGCCAGAGCGCGCTCTACTGCGTCACCGAGGTCCACAGCCGGGAAGACATCGATCGCCTGGCCGCGGCGCTGAAGGAGATCGTCGGGAAATGAGCGGGGGGCAAATGAGCGGGAAGGACAAGCTCCCGACGTACCATGCGCCGGTGTGGAGCGAGCCGGTGGTCATGGAACTCGGACATCCCGGCCGGCGCGGCCAGATCTTCGCTGCCGCCGATCCCAAGGTCCGCAAGGCCGTGGGCGAGGCGAAGGGCCTGTTGCCCGCAGCCATGCGCCGACGCCAGGCGCCCGCTCTGCCCGAGCTATCCGAGCCGGAGGTACAGCGTCACTACCTCCATCTCTCGCAAGAGACCTTGGGCATGATGGGGATCAGCCTCTTCGGCACCTGCACGATGAAGTACAACCCGCGCGTCAGCGAAATGGTGGCCGCGCGGCCCGATCTCGCCGAACTGCATCCCCTTCAGCCGGAGGAGACGCTCCAGGGCATTCTCGAGATCATCCATTCCTTCGATCTCATCCTGCGCGAGCTTTCGGGCATGGATCAGTTTGTCTTCCAGGCCGGCGGCGGGGCCGATGCCGCCTATACCAATTGCTGCGTCACCCGGGCCTATCACCGGGCGCGGGGCGAGCTCGGCGAGCGCGACGAAATCATCACCTCGATCCAGGCCCATCCCTGCAATGCGGCGACGGCGGCGGCGGCCGGTTTCAAGGTCGTGACGCTTCAACTGGAGGAGAACGGCTATCCTTCCCTCGATGCCCTGAAGGCCGCGGTCTCCAAACGCACGGCAGCACTTCTCATAGGCAATCCCGACGACATGGGCATCTACAATCCCGAGATCCGGGAGTGGACGCGCATCGTCCATGAGGTTGGCGGGCTCTGCTTCTACGATCACGCCAACTTCAACGGAGTCATGGGCAAGCTGCGCGCCCGCGACCTCGGCTTCGATGCCTGCATGTACATGCTGCACAAGACCTTCGGGGCGCCCAAGGGCGGCGGCGGCCCCGCCGTCGGCGCCTATGGCTGCAGCCGGGCGCTGGCGCCATTTCTGCCGACGCCGGTGGTGATCAAGAGCGCCGAGGGCTACCGTCTCGATCATGACCGGCCCAAGAGCACCGGCAAGATCCGCGAATACTGGGGTAACGTGCCCCAGGTCATGAAGGCCTATGCCTGGGCGCGCGCCATGGGGGCCGAGGGCATCAACGAGGCCTCGGACCTTTCGGTGCTGGCCAACAACTACATGGACAAGAAGCTCGGCGAAATCCGCGGCCTCCAGCGCTCCAACCCGGATGTGCGCAAATGGCGCATGGAAATGACCCGCTGGAGCCTGGGCAAGCTGAAAGAGGAAACGGGCGTGGGCACCGCCGACGTCGCCAACCGGATGGCCGACTACGGCATCGATCCCTACTGGATGTCGCATGAGCCCTGGATCGTCCCGGAACCTTTCACGCCCGAGGCGGGCGAGATGTACGCCAAGGCGGATCTGGACCGCTGGGTCGCGGTGATCGCCCGGATCATGGAGGAAGCCTATGCCGACCCAGGCCTGGTGAAGACGGCGCCCCATGCCCAGGCGATCCACCAGATCAAGACCGGCCCGCTGGAGGATCCCAAGCGATGGGCCATGACCTGGCGCGCTTATCTGCGCAAGCATTGCGATGGCAAAGAAACCGGCTGAGCGCAAGGCGGGCGGCGGCAAGCCGGGCCCAGCGGCCGCGGGACCTGCGCGCGCGCGGCGCCTCCGCGGCACGGGGGCGGCCTATGTCTACGACAGCCTGAAGGCCCAGATCCTCGACCTCGAATTGAAGCCCGGCACCTTGCTGGACGAGACCGTGGTGAGCCGCCAGTTCGGCGTGTCGCGCTCGCCGGTGCGCGAGGCTCTCATCCGGCTGTCCGCCGAAGGCCTGGTCCAGAACCTCCGCAATCGGACCTCGATCGTGGCCCCCTTCGACATCGCGGCCCTTCCCGCCTATTTCGACGCCATGCAGCTGCTCTATCGCCTGTCCGCGCGGCTCGCGGCCGCGAACGTGAACCCGGCCAGGATCGAGGAATTGCGCAAGATCATGCATGACCACGAAGACGCGCTGCACAAGGGCGATATGCGCGCCATGGTCCGCCACAATCGCGACTTCCACACCGGCATCGCCGAGATGAGCGGCAATCCATTCCTCGCCGGCTGGATGAGCGGGCTCCTGGACCAGGGCCAGCGCATCCTCCGCCTCTATGCCCGCAATCTCGGCGACCGCCTGCCGGATGACCGTCTCACCTCGCACCGCGACATGCTGGCGGCGATCGCGGCCGGCGACGCCGACAGGGCCGAAGCGGCGGGAAGGGCCGACGCCCAGGTGCTGATCGACGATTTCAAGCGCAACCTGTCCGACCGGCCGGCAGCACTCCTGGAGCTCCACGCGGCGAGGCCGCGCAAGCTCGACCAGCGCTGAGCCGCCGCTTCACTTTTCGCCTCTGCCGCAGGCCGCGAAGCTTTGTAGACATGGAGTATACTATTGACTCCGCCGCGAAACCTGCGCGAACATCTTGACCAGCGGGCGTCGCCTTCCCGGGGGACCAGGCGGCGACCCCGCGCCAAACGGCAATCAAGGCGCGATCTCCGGCGCGCCGGTCAGGGAGGAGCCTCATGTTGAAAAGAATCGCCTTGTCTTGCCTCGCCCTCGCGGCGGCGCTGACCTTCGGGCTTGCGTCGGCCCAGGCGAGATCGCTGGACGACATCATCAAGGACGGCACGATCCGGATCGGCATCAACCCGAATTTCCCGCCGATGAGCTCGCGCGGCTCCGACGGCAATTGGCAGGGCTTCGATATCGACGTCGGCAACAAGATCGGCGACGCTCTGGGCGTGAAGGTCGAGTTCGTGCCGACCGAGACGCCGCAGCGCGTGCCCTTCCTGGTCGCCGACAAGATCGACATTTCGCTCGGCGCCCTCACCCGCACCGTCGAGCGGGCGAAGCTCATCGAATACACCGTGCCGCTCCACACCGAGGCCATGGCGGTGCTGACCACCGACAAGGTCACGGTCACCAGCTGGAAGGACTTCAACGACGCGAAATACACGCTGGCCGACATCCGTGGCGACTGGACGGTGGATTGGATCAAGCAGAACCTGCCGAACGCTAAGATGGCGCTGACCGACACGATCGCCGACACGGTCCGCACGGTCGCCCAAGGCCGGGCCGACGCCATCGTCGAGAACATCGACTTCTTCATGGCCCAGACTAAGAACTATCCGGATGTGCATTGGAAGGTGCTGCCGGAGACGATCAACGTCTCCTATGACGCCATCGGTGTGCAGAGGGGCAACTATCCGCTGCGCGACGTCCTCAACATCGCCCTCTACGACATGCACTCCTCGGATTTCATCAACCAGACCTGGGAGAAGTGGTACGGCGCGCCGATGCTGGTCAAGGTCGTGCCGAATCCCTACTGGTAAGCCGACCTGAGCGCGAAGAGCGGGCTATCCGGCGCGGATAGCCCGCTCTTGCCATTCGGGTCTCAGCGGGCCCGCGACCGGGAATGAACTACACCTTTCAATTCGGCGTCGCCCTGCAGCAGCTCCCGGGATTGCTGCAGGGCGCCATCGTCACCTTCGAGCTCGGTCTTCTCACCTTCTGGGGCGGGGCCCTCATCGGGCTGCTCGGCGCCTCGCTTAAGACCTTCGGCGGGCCGGTGCTGCGCCGCTTCGCCGGCGCCTATGTCATCTTCTTCACCAATACGCCGGCGCTCATCCAGATCTATTTCCTCTATTACGGCCTGCCGGATTTCGGCATCCGCTGGGATTCCTTCACCTGCACCCTCATCGGCCTCACCCTCAACGCCGGGGCCTATCTGACCGAGATCATGCGCGCCGGCTTCATCTCCGTGCACCGCCACGAGATGGAGGCAGCCGAGACCCTCGGCATGTCTCTCTGGCAGCAAATCCGTTTCGTCATCGTTCCCCATATCGCCAAGACCATCTATCCGGCCTTGGCGAATTTCTTCGTCGTCATCCTGGTCATGGGGACTTCGGTCGGCGCCGTCGTCGGCGTCAATGAGCTGACCGGCCAGGCGATCAACATCTCGACCGAGAACTACCGCTGGATCGAGATGTTCGTGGTCGTCGCCGGCATCTATGTGGTGCTGACGCTGATCGCGAGCCTGTCGCTGGCGCTGGTCGGACGCTGGGCCTTCCGCGTCAGGGTGAAGATCTTCTGATGCTGATCGAGATCCTCCATCAAATCCCGCGCTTCTTCTCCGGCGGCCACCTCCGCCTCCTGTTCCAGGCCATGGGCATGACCCTGGCGCTGACCGCCATCGGCTGCGTGACCGGTTTCCTCATCGCCTTCCTCCTGGTGCTGCTGCGCCGGATGCCGGGCATCTGGGCGCTGCCGTTCAGGCTCGTTTCCATCCTCTACGTCGAGGTCTTCCGGCGGATTCCGTTCCTGGTGGTGACCTACCTGGTGCTGTTCTTCATCCAGGCCTTCGTCTCGGATGCGTCCCTTTTCACTATCGCCGTCGTCGCCATCTGCATCTATGCCGTCGCCTACACGGCCGAGATCATCCGCGGCGGGCTGGAATCCGTGGCCCGCCAGCAGATCGAGGCGGCGACCGCGATGAATTTCAGCCGCTGGCAGACACTGATGCGCGTCATCCTGCCCCAGGCCTGGGCCGTCATCCTGCCGCCGGCCGTCGCCTTCATGGTCGGCTTCATCAAGGATACAGCCCTGGTCTCCCAGGTCGGCGTGTTCGAGCTGACCTTCCGCGGCAAGGAGCTGAACAACGAGGGCTTTTCAGGCGTGCTCGTGTTCGGCACCATCGCGTTGCTTTACTTCGCCATGTCCTATCCCCTGAGCCGCTGCGGCGGGTGGCTGGAGAGACGCCTTGCATCACCTCGAAGTCAAAGATCTCACCAGCGCCTACGGCCAACTTAGCGTCCTCAAGGGCGTGAACCTGCGCTTGAGCAAGGGCGAGGTCGTCGCCCTCATCGGCCCGTCGGGCTCGGGCAAGTCGACGGTCTTGCGGGTGCTCATGGGCCTGACCCCGCCCACGGGCGGACAGGTGCTGATCGACGGCGCGCCGGTCAACTACCGCAAGGCCGCCAGCGTGCGCGCGGCGCGCGACCGGATGGCCATCGTCTTCCAGCAATACAACCTGTTCCAGAACATGGATGTGCTGCGCAACGTCACCATCGCGCCGGTCAAGATCAAGCGGCGCCCCCGGCGCGAGGTGGAGGCCGAGGCCGAGCGGCTACTAGCCAAGGTGGGCCTGGCCGAGAAGCACCACGCCTATCCCGACGAGCTTTCCGGCGGCCAGCAGCAGCGGGTCGCCATCGCCAGGGCGCTCGCGCTCAAGCCCGAGATCCTGCTCCTCGACGAGGTGACTTCGGCGCTCGATCCCGAGCTGGTGAACGAAGTCCTCGACACCATCCGCGGCCTCGCGGCCGAGGGCATGACCATGCTCATCGTCAGCCACGAGATGGCCTTCGTGCGCGAGGTCGCCTCCAAGGTGGTCATGATGGACAAGGGCCTGGTAGTGGAGGAGGGACCGCCGAAGCGGATCTTCGACAACCCCCAGACCGACCGCGCCCGCGAGTTCGTCGGCAAGATCCTCAGGCACTGAGCCGCCGTCGGACCCGGCTGCCGCAGCGTCACTGCTTGCGTCACCCCCGCGAAGCTTGTCCCCGCGCAGGCGGGGAGCGGGGGTCCATGGGCCCTGGATTCCCGCTCCCCGCCTGCGCGGGGACAAGCTTCGCGGGAATGACGATCCATGGCTACCGCAGTATCGAGAAGCGGGAGAGGTCGATCGCGGGCTTGCGGCCGAGAACGAGCTCCGCGGTGATGAGCGCCGAGATCGGCCCGGCGGTGAACCCCATCCAGGGAAACATGTTCATGAAAAACCCGGGCAGGCCCGGCACCTCACCCAGGATCGGCTTCCAGTCGGCGGTGCCGTTGACGATGGCCGGCCACACCCGGAGCAGGCGTGCCGAGGCGACCTTCGGAACCACCGCGGCCGCGGTGGCGAGGTTGGCCCGCAAGGAGGCGAGATCGACCGCGGGTCGTTCGGCCACGCTGCTCCAGCGGGCGGGCCAACCGCCGCCGATGATGAGCGAGCCGTTCTTCGCCTGCTTCAAGGTCAGCTTCTCGCCGGCGAAATAGACGAGATGGGGAATGAAGGGCGCGACCGGCTCGGTGACGTTGACCTGGATCGGATGGCCCTCGATGGGAAGCTCGAGTCCCAGCATCTTGGCAACCCGTCCAGCTTCGGCCCCGGCGCAGTTAACGACGCGCCGCGCATGGATCGGCCCGGCGCTGGTCTCGGCCCGATAGCCGTTCCCCTCGGTCGCCAGGCCGAGCAGGGTCCTGTGGCCGAGGATGCACGCGCCGTGCTTGAGGGCCGCGCGCGCGAAGGCCGGTGTCGCCTTCAGGGGATTGGCCTTGCCCTCGGTCGGGCAGAAGGCGCCGCCCAGGATATCGGGGGCGACATAGGGCGCCACGCGTTCCAGTTCGCCGCGATCGAGCCATCGGACCTCGAGGCCATGGGCCCGCTCGATCGCCATCTTGCGCTCGATGTCCCGTCGTTGCGCCTCGGTCGCGGCGAAAAGAATCCCGCCGCCGACGGAGACCTCGAGGTCGGCGCCGAGCTCGGCTTCGAGCCCGGTCCAAAGCCGGATCGAATCGACCAGCAGGGACATGGCCGGCGCGAAGGTCCTGGCCCAGGCCTCGCCCTCGGTCACGAAGGGTTCATGAGGGATCTGGGCGTGCAGGCTCCCGGCATTGGCGCCGGAGGCCTGGGCATTGAGGTCGTAACGCTCGATGAGCGTCGCCTCCACGCCGGCGCGGACGAGGTAATAGGCGGTGGCGACGCCGGCAAGCCCGCCGCCGACGATCAGGACGTCGGTTCGCATCGCGCCGGAACCGCCGGCGACGGGCGAGGGGGTTGTCCGCATTCGGCTTGCGCCTTAAGTATACAGTGAGTATACGCTAGTCGGATCGGGTTGGCCGGCGCAAGCTTGCGCGCGCGCCCCGAATGCCAGAGCCAGGAGGGATCTTCCGATGCCCAAGCAGTTTCGCGGCAGCTACACCGTCACCATCACGCCTTTCACGGAAGACGGCAGGAAGATCGACCTCGCCGCCTGGCGACGGTTCCTGGATTGGCAGATCAAGATCGGCGTGCCGGGCATCATCATTCTCGGCACGACGGGCGAGTTCCTCACCATCTCCGAGGAAGAGCGGCGCATGTTCGTCGAGGCGACGGTGAAGCATGTGCGTGGCCGGATGCATGTCCTGGTCGGCACCATGAACGCCTACACGCCCCACGCCGTGCGCTACAGCCGGGAGGCCGAGGAGCTGGGCGCCGACGGCCTGATGGTCCTGCCGCCCTACTACTACACGCCGACGGAGGACGAGATCTTCGCCTACTACAAGGCGATCTGCGAGAAGGTCTCGATCCCGATCATGCTCTACAACAATCCCTTCACCTCCAACGTGGACATGTCGGCGAAGCTGGTGGCTCGCCTTACCAAGGCCTTCGAGCAGGTCCGCTATATCAAGGAAGCGAGCCAGGAGATGGCCCGGGTCTATGATATCGTGGAAGAGACCAAGGGCGTGATGAACGTCTTCGCCGGCCAGCGGATCGTCGAATCCTATCTCTACGGCGCCGTCGGCTACGTGAACCCCTACGGCAACTACATCCCGCGCGCGTCTTACAAGATCTGCGACTATATCGTCGAAGGCCGGATCGAGGACGCCAAGAAGATCGAGCGGGCGATCGGCCGGATGCAGGTGGTCATCAACGAGGGCCATCCGACTTACGGCCACCAGTGCTACTCCAAAGCGCTCGCCGCCGCCGCCGGCTATCCGGTCGGCGACGTGCGCCCGCCGCTGACCAGCTTCAAGGAATTGGGCAAGGAAGGCGAGACGCGGCTCAAGAAGCTGAAGGCGATCATGCGGGAGCTGGACGAGCTGATGGACCGGCTGGAAGCCCGCAACTCCGCGGCGAAGCCCATGCGGGCGGCGGCGGAATAGCGGCGCGTGCCGGCTTCGCTGCCTTCGGGCACTGGCGCCGCAGTCATCCGGCCGGGCGACCTGGCGCTGGAAGCCGAGCCGGAGAACAAGCTCACCTATCGCCGCGTCGTCAGGCGCGACCGGCATGGCGAAGGCTTGAGCGTGACCTGGATCGCGCTGCGCGGCCGGCATCGCCGGCTCGTCTGTCACGAAAGCGACCGCGTCTACTACATCCTCGCGGGCAGCGCTTCTTTCACTCTCGGCGACGCGTCGCCCCAAGAGGCATGCGCCGGCGACTGCGTCTTAATCCCGCGCGGCACGGCCTATGGCTTCGAGGGGAACATCGATTACCTGGTCATGAACGGACCCGCCTTCCGGCCCGGCTCGGACGAATATCTCGAATGACTCTTCGGCGCTTGTAGCGCCCCCGGAAATCCTGCAAGAACGCCACCTCTCTCCAGCATGCGGAGCACCACTTGTCCCACGCGAAACTCTTCACGTCCTTCCCCATCAAATCCCTCACCTTGCGCAACCGCGCGGTGCTCTCGCCCATGTGCCAGTACCAGGCGGTGGAGGGGCAGGTGCAGGAATGGCATTTCGCCCATCATGGGCGCTTTGCTGCGGGAGGACTCGCCGCCGCTTTCGTCGAAGCGACCGGCGTCACCCGCGAGGGCCGCATCACCCATGGCTGCACCGGCATCTGGGAGGATGGGCAGCTTCCGGGGCTGAAGCGGATCACGACGCTCTACAAGACCTTCGGCGTCATTCCGGGAATCCAGATCGGCCATTCCGGCCGGCGGGGCAGCGCGCTACGGCCTTGGGACGGCGCCTCGCCCATCAAGACGACCAGCGGGCCCGAGCCGGCCTGGCAGACCGTGGGCCCGAGCCCAGTTCCGGAGCGCGAAGGCTCGCCGGTGCCGCGGGAGCTGACGGTGCCGGAGATCGAGGGGTTGGCCCAGGCTTTCCGCGCCGCTGCGACCCGCTCGCTTGCTGCCGGCTTCGAGATCGTGGAGATCCATGGCGCCCACGGCTATCTCGTCCATTCCTTCTTCTCGCCGATCACCAATCGGCGTAGCGACGCCTTCGGAGGCAGCCTCGAAAACCGCATGCGCTTCCCGCTCATGGTCGCCGAGGCCGTGCGTTCGGTTTGGCCGGCCGGCTTGCCGCTCTTCTACCGCGCGTCCTGCGTCGACAATGTCCCGGGCGGGCTTCCCATCGAGGATACGGTGGCACTTGCGCGGGCGCTCAAGGCGCGCGGGGTCGACGTGATCGACTGCTCCTCGGGCGGCATGGCGGGCTCGGCCAGCCTCTCCACCGCCAAGATCAAGCCCGGCTTCCAGGTCCCCTATGCCGCCGCAGTGCGCAAGGGCGCGGAGATTCCAACCATGGCCGTGGGCGCGATTATCGAGCCGAAGCAGGCCGAGGCGATCTTGCAAGCGGGCGACGCCGATCTCGTCTGCCTCGGCCGGCAGATGCTGGCCGAGCCCCATTGGCTCTACCGCGCCGCCCTCGAACTCGGCGAGGAGAACCCCCACGCCATATTGTCCAAATACTACGCCTTCTATCTCGAGCGCCGGGCCGCGGTGCTGGAGCGCTGAGCGGCCGCCGCCGCCTCGTTCCTAACGACGGCGAAGGGAATATCGGATGCGCATCGTTCGGATCGACATCTTTGCCAAGTCCTATACGGTCGCAGGCGGCACCTTCTCCATGTCGGGGGGCAAGTCCGCCTCGGTGCAGGACGCGACGATCGTCCGCATCGAGACCGACGACGGCCTCGTAGGCTGGGGCGAGCAATGCGGCTTCAGCCCGCGCTACCTCGCCGCCCATGGCGAAGGAGCCCGTGCCGCCCTGACGCTGATCGCACCCGCCGTGATCGGCCTCGACCCGCGCGCCGTGCAGCGCGTCTATGACGCCATGGACGGCGCCCTCAAGGGACATGACTACGCGAAATCCGCCCTCGACATGGCATGCTGGGACGTGCTCGGACGCGCCAGCGGGCTTGCGCTGCGGGATCTTCTGGGCGGCGGGTATCGCGAGCAACTGCCGGTCTACGTCGGCATCGGCATCGGCACGCCCGAGCGCATGCGCGAATCCTGCGAGCGGGCGCGGGCATCCGGTTATCGCCGCATTCAACTGAAGGTCGGCAGCGACGTGCCGACCGATATCGCCCGCATCGATGCCTGTCTTCCGGTCCTCGCCGATTTCGAGAAGGTCATCGTCGATGCCAATGGATTCTGGAGCCAGCACGATGCCGTGCGGGTCGTCGCGGCCCTGGGCGAGCGCGACATCTTCTTCGAGCAGCCCTGCGCGACCATGGAGCAATGCGCCGCGGTGCGCCGGCGCTCCCGGCGTCCCTTCATCCTCGACGAGAGCATCAACGGGATGGACGATGTCCTGCGGGCGAAGCACAGCGAGGCAGCCGATGCGGTGATGCTCAAGTTCTCCCGCTTCGGCGGCATCACGCCCATCCGGCGTGCCCGCGATCTCTGCCTTCAATTCGGGTTTGCCATGACCATTGAGGATTCGGCCGGCGGCGATATCGTGAGCGCCGCCATGGCGCAAGTCGGCGCCACCATCCCGGACGGCCTGTTGATCAATGGGTCGCTGATCGGGCGCATGGTGGAAGAGCGTATCGCAACCGACTGGTCGCCGCTCGACGGCGGGGGGTTCGGCACATTGCCGCCCGGCCCGGGCCTTGGGATCACGGTCGATGCGGCTCGTCTCGGGGCGCCTGTACTCAGCTTCAGTGCGTCTCGGCGTTAGACCAAATCGCGCCACCTCAACGAATATAGCTGGCGCCGTTCACATCCAGAGTGGCGCCGGTCAGATGCCTGCAGCTCCCCGTGGCAAGGAACGTCACCAGGGACGCAACGTCGCCGGGCGGGACCCATTCGCCCATGGCGAGATTGGCGGTCACCGCCTGCTCGCCGCCCATGGAGGCGGCGAAGTTCTCGGACATCCGCGTGCGCACCACGCCCGGCGCCACGATATAGGCCAGTATGTTCTCCTTGGCATAGGCTCGCGCGACGGTCTTGGTCGCCGCCATGACGGCGGCCTTGGAAGCGGCATAGGCGATGGTGACCGGATTGGTCGAGCCGCGCTGGGCGTTCCAGCTCGAAATCGTGACGAGAATCCCGCCGCCCGCCTGGCGGTAGTGGCGGACCGCGCCGCGCATCAGATCGGCGGGCGCCTTCACGTTGATCTGCAGGGTCTCGGCCCAGGTCTTCTCCCAGACCGGATCGGGGTCGTCGAAGCCGCCTTCGAAAGCCATGATCGCCGCGTTGCTCACCAGCACATGGACGCGGCCCTTCCAGGCGAGCGCTTCCTTCCAGAGCCGGTCGGCCTCGCCGGGCTTGGCGAGATCGGCGCCGATCAGCTTCACCCGCGCTTTGGCGATACTGGATGTGGCCGCTTCGGCCCCTTTTCGGTCACTGCCGTAATGAGCGATGACATCGGCACCCTGCCGGCCGAGGGCGGCGACGATCGCCGCGCCGATGCCCTTGGAGGCTCCGGTCACCAGGATGGTCTTGCCGGTCAGATCGAACACGGGCGCTACTCCTTATTTCGTTGGGCGGAAGGATAGCAGCAAACCTTCCGAGGAAATCTATCCTGCGCCCGCGTCCACCAGGATGGCCTGCCCGGTGATTCCCGCGGAGAGATCGCTGGCCAAAAACAGAGCGGCCCCGGCCACATCGCTTGCGCTCGCCATCCGGCCGAGCGCGGTCTTTGCGTAAAGATCGAGGGTTTCGGCGGCCGATGGACCGCCTTGCTCCTGGCGTCGCGCCAGCCGCGCCAACAGCGCCTCGGTCGCGATGGGACCGGGACAGAGGGCGTTGACCCGGATGGCGTAGCGCCCGACGTCCAGGGCCGTGGCACGGACTATGCCGAGGACCGCATGTTTGCTCGCCACATAGGCCGCCTGCTTGGGATGGCCGAGCGAAGCATTGACCGAAGCCATGGCGATGATCGCGCCGCCCGCGGCCTTCATCAACGGCACCGCGGATTTCACAGTGGCCGCCACGCCGCGAACATTGACGGCAAAGACCTCGTCCCATTCGGCCAGGTCGATGGCCTCGCTGTCGTGCCAGGGCGGGACGATGCCGGCGTTGGCGACCACGACATCGAGGCCGCCTAGGCTTTGCTTCGCCGCAGCCAGCGCGCGAGCGAGGCCCTCCTCATCGCGCACGTCGCCGGCGACGTGGCGCCAGCCTTCCGGCAGTGGGCGCGCCGGCGCGGCGTAGTCGAAGGCGAGGCCGCTCGCGCCGGCCGCGGCGAAGGCTTCGATGATGGCGAGGCCAAGGCCCGCGGCACCGCCAGTGACGAAGGCTCGTTTGCCGCTCAGCAGTCCGGGCACGGCCCTAGGCCCGCGGTTTCAGCGGCTGGTCGATATTGGGAGCGACCCAGCCATCCGGCGGCGGCCGGCGGCGGGTGCGATAGAGGTTGACCGTGAAGCCCGCGTCGCAGCCGTTCATTTCCATGCGCCGCTGGGCGATCCGCCAGGCGTCCTGTGTTCGCTTCAGTCGATCGTGATATTGGCCCATCACCGTGGCGGTCGACCCGTCCGGCCGCTCATGCCAGGCGAGCACATAGCTGATGGACCGGGCGTCGTCCGGCCCGTCGAAGGCAATCTGGATGTTGGAGAGATGGTGGGAGCTGCGCGACCAGCGCCACATCCGCTCCAGCGACTTGGCCACCCCCGCCGCGCCACGACTTTGCATGCGCTCCTCGGGACCGTATTCGACCTGGCAATCCTCGGTGAAGACCCGGGCGATAGCCGTAAGATCCATGAGGTCGAGCGCCCGGCAATATTCGGCCAGGAGATCGGCGATCTCCTGCCGGTCGGCCAGCCTGTGGTTGTCGCTCATGGCCATTTCCCTCGCGTCGCCTTTGATTTTCAAGACGATTCAATGGCCAGCCGATGTGCCTGTCAACGAAGGGGCTTGGTTGACATGGCGATGGGCGGCCGATGGAATGAGCCCCGCCTTCCGCCTTAGCCCGAATTTCTCACAAGGATTACGATGTCGTTGCTCGCGCGCGGAGGCGATCCACGAGAAAGCGGGCCGAAGGCGATGCTCACTCATCGGCGAGGCCCGCTGCGCGGTCCGATCCCGACGCTTCTCTTCGAAGCGTCGGGCGAATCGGACCGCTCCTCGTTCCAGGGGTGGATCGATTCAGCCGAGGGACCAAGCGGTCCCTCGGCATCGAGCCACCGGTGGGCGCCCCGCGCGCGGCAACCCGGAGGGCCGGGCGAATTTGCCGACAGGACGTCGTCAGCCGGCTCGCCCGATGCGCAGGCATCGGTCTTCGCCGCCTTCCTAGCCTGTCGCCAAATTCGCCTCGGCGCCATCATGATCCTTGTGAGAAACTCGGGCTTGGGATGCCAATGAACGCCGCAGATGCCGTCGTGACGGGCCCTTGCCGGCTAGCCGGAACGGAGCCCGGCGCCGAGGGTGTCAGTTTCGAATTCGAGGGCCGGTCCATTCGCGGCCGGCGAGGCAAATCCCTTGCCGCGGCGCTGACCGCCGCGGGCGAGCGCGAGCTGCGCAAGACGCGCACGGGCGCCTCGCGCGGACTCTTCTGCGGCATGGGCGTTTGCCAGGAATGCCTGGTGGAGATCGACGGAGAGCCGGACAAGCGCGCCTGCATGACCAAGCTCGACCGGCCGATGCGGGTGCGTCGGCAGGATGCCCTGCCTGTCGCCAGGGACATCGATAGGAGCGCGAAGCGCGAGGCAAATGCCGCAGCCCTCGAGCCCGACCTGCTGGTGCTGGGCGGCGGTGCCGGCGGGCTCAACGCGGCCACCGTTGCGGCCAAGTCCGGCGCCAAGGTGCTGCTGGTGGACGAGCGTCCCATGGCCGGCGGTCAGTTCTTCAAGCAGCGCCTTGAGGCATCGGCCCTCGCCGGCAATCTTCCCGACGATGCCCAGTTGGCCGGCGGCCGGGCGCTGATCGCGCGCGCGAAGCAGGCCGGCGTGACTATGACGCAGGGAGTTCAGGCCTGGGGCGCGTTCGAGCCGCTCGATGTCATGCTCTTTGACGGCAGGCTGAGCCGACTTTGCCGGCCGAAGCGCCTGGTCGTCGCGACCGGGGCCTATGAACGCGGCCTGCCAGTGCCGGGCTGGACGCTGCCCGGCGTCATGACCACCGGCGCGGCTCAGAACTCTCATGCGCAGCTATGGCGTGCTCGCTGGCCGGCGCGTCCTCGTCGCCGGCAACGGGCCGCTCAATCTTCAGGTCGCCATCGAGCTGGCGCGCGCGGGCGCCGGGATCGCCGCCGTCGCCGAGCTCTCACATGCGCCTGGGCCGGGCGCATTCACGGCGCTGCTGCAGATGGCGACCAGTACGCCGGATCTCCTGGTCCAAGGCCGCCGCTATGTCGCCGAGCTCAAGCGCCGCGGCATCCCGATGTTCCACGGGCATGTCCTGGCAAGCGTGGAGAAGTCGGAAGCCGGCCTGAAGGCCAGGCTTCGCCGGTGGCCGGATGCAGGCGATGGGCCTGTCGTCGATTTCAACGTCGATGCGGTGCTGATGGGCTACGGGTTCATGCCGTCCAACGAGATCCTCCGCGCCCTGGGATGCGCTCATGCCTATGATCCCGCGCGCGGGCATCTGGTCTGCGAAAGGGACGAGGAATGCCGGACGAGCTTGCCGAAAGTCTACGCCGTCGGCGATTGCGCCGGGCTCGGCGGGGCCCGCGCGGCAGAGGCCGAGGGCGTGATCGCGGGCCTGGCCGCAGCGCTGTCGCTGAATCTGGAGCCGTCCGCCGAAGTGAGGCGCGAGGCCGAAGCCGCGCGCCGGGCGCTCCGCCGTCACCGGCGCTTTCAGCAAGGGCTGTGGCGGCTGTTCCGGGCGCCAAGACCGATGGCTGAACTTGCCGGGAACGAGACGCTGGTCTGCCGTTGCGAGGGACTGCCGCTGTCCGATATCGAGCCCGGCTTCGCGCCCGGAAGCGATGGCATCGGGGCGGTCAAGCGCGCGACCCGGGCCGGCATGGGCCGATGCCAGGGCCGTTACTGCGGGCCGATCCTGGCGAAGCTGGCGGCTGACCGTCAGGGCTTGAGCTTGGATGAAGCGGCCCATTGGGCGCCACGCCCGCCGGTGAAACCGATTGCCATCGCCGACATCATCGCCGGGGGCTGAGCCGAAAGCCTGCCGAGCGGTCGGGCTGCGTGGTGACCACGGCCATGGGGATGACCGGCCCGCTATCGGCGCGCTCTATGTGGAAGCGCTGGACGATCATGGCCAATACCAGGGTCGCCTCGGCCATGGCGAAATGGGCGCCGACGCAGACCCTGGGCCCGGCGCCGAAGGGCAGATAGGCGAGCTTCGGGACCGGCGGCCCCTCGCCCAGGAAGCGCGAGGGATCGAAGCTTTCGGGGTCGCGCCAGAACTTGCGGTGCCGGTGGAGCACCCACGGCGCGATCATGACCAGGGAGTGCTTTGGAATCTCGATGTCCTGCCAGCGATCGGCGACGACGCATTGGCGCACCATGACGAAGGCAGGCGGATAGAGCCTGAGGGCCTCGCTGACCACGGCGCGGGCATAGATCAGCTTCGGCAGCGCCGCCGGACCGGCCTCGGGCGTGAGCGAGAGGCCGCGGACCTCCTCGGCCAGCCGGTCCTGCACGTCAGGTGCGGAGGCCAGGAGATAGAGCGACCAGAACAGGGCGAGCGCGGTCGTCTCATGGCCGGCGACGATCATGGTCGCGACCTGATCGCGCAGTTCCCCGGCCGAGAAGCCCTGGCCCGTTTCCGGATGGCGGGCCGCCCGCAGCAGGTCGAAGAGATCGCGCGGAGCGTCCGGGTCGGGCGCGTCCCGGCGGCCGGCGATGATCGCATCCATGAGCCGGAGCCACTCGGCGCGAAAGCGCCGGCGAGCGAGGTCGCGCAGATTGGGAATCGCCGCCGGCAGCAGGATGTCGAGGAGATGGGGCCGGCCGAGCCTGTCTCCGAAGCGCCGGATGAGGCCGCGCATCGCCGGTCCATGCTGCTGCATCTCGAGGGAGAACATGGAGCGTCCCGCGATCTCCAGCGCGAGGATTTGCATGGCGGCCAGCAGATCCACCGGCGCCGGCGCGGCGCCGAGCCGGACGAGCGCCTCCTCGGTCGCGCTTGCGACATGGCGGAGGAGCAACGGCACGACGCGCGGCGCCACGGCCGGGGCGATGGTCTGGCGCTGGAATCGCCAGGCCTCGCCTTCGCTGAGGAACAAGCCTTGGCCTACGAGCGGCCGGAGGATGCGGATGGTGGCCGGCGAACGCCGGTAGCTGTCGGCGTTCTCCACCAGCACATGGCGGATCGCCTCGGAAGCGTTCAGCAGCAGGAGCCCCCGGCCGAGGAACCGCTGATGCAGGACGTCGGCCTCGTAGGCCTCTTCCGGCCATGCGGCAAGCGCGTTGCTTCGGAGCGCCGCCAGCCGGCGATGCCAGCTTAGCTCCCTGGCCGGAACTTTCGGTCCGATAGCCTGAAACAGGGCCGATGCGCTCACGGGATTGGTTTCCCTTCGGTTTCCGCCGCGTCAACCTCTTCCAAGGTCGACAGCCCATGCCAGACCCGGCTTGTCGCAAGGCAGGAAACGTCCCCGACCCGGCTTGCCCGCGGGCATTCCGTTGCGCCAGACGGCCTCGCCGCGGGAGAAGGTTGCGATCGGATAGCCTTTCACCTTGAAGCCCTCATAGGGCGTGTAGTCCATACGGTCATGAAGCATGGCGCGGCCGATCGTGACTTCGTGCTCCGGATCCCAGATGGCGAGGTCGGCATCGGAACCGACGGCGATGCTGCCCTTGCGCGGATAGAGGCCGTAGATCTTGGCAGCGTTGGTCGCGGTGACCGCGACGAAGCTGTTGAGGTCGATGCGGCCCTTGCCCACACCCTCCGAGAAGAGCAACGCCATGCGCGCCTCGACTCCGGGAACGCCGGGGGCGACATGGCGGAAATGAGGGTGAGCCCCATGGGCGCGCTTGCCTCGGTTGCCCTCGAACAGGAAGGAGCAGTGGTCGGAGGACACCACCTGGAAATGGCCGCGCGCGATGCCGCGCCAGAGATGCTCAGGATTGGACTTGTCGCGGGGCGGCGGGGCGCACAAATATTTGGCGCCCTCCCAGTCGGGCGCTGCGATCTGCTCTTCGGTCAGAAACAGGTATTGCGGGCAGGTCTCGCCATAGACCTTGAGGCCTCGGTCCCGGGCCCACTTGATCTGCTCGAGAGCCTCGCGCGCCGAGACATGAACGATGAGCACGGGCACGTCGGCGATCTCGCCGAGGGTGATGGCGCGGTGGGTTGCTTCGCGCTCCACCGCCATGGGCGCCATCTTGGGAAATTGGGCCAGCGAGGTATCGCCGCTGGCGGAGAGCCTCTCCGCCAGCCAATGGATGCAATGGTCGTTCTCGGCATGGATCATGACCATGGCGCCGGTCCGCCGAGCCAGGTCCAACAGCTGCAGGATCTGGAAGTCGTCGAGGGCGAAGCCCTCATACGTCATATAGATCTTGATGGAGCTGTAGCCGTCCTCGATCAGGGCCGGCAGTTCCTGGCCCAGGGTCTGTTCGCCGGTGTCGGTCACGATCAGGTGGAAGGCGTAATCGATGACGGCCTTGCCCTTTGCTTTCGCGTGGTATTCGCGGACCGACTGGCGGAGTGGTTTGCCTTTCTCCTGCTGGACGAAGGGAAGCAGGGTCGTGGTCCCGCCGCAGGCGGCGGAAACCGATACGGACTCGAAATCGTCGGCATTGACCACGCCATAGAAAGGCGGCTCGTCGACATGGAGATGGGAGTCTATCCCGCCGGGAAGCACGAGCTTGCCGCGCGCGTCCACGACTTCTTCGGCATCGGTCAAGTCATGGCCAAGAAGGGCGATGCGGCCGTCCTTGACGGCGATGTCGCAGCGGATGGTGTCGCCGGCCGTTGCGACCGTGCCGCCGCGGATGATGAGGTCGTGGCGCGCCATGGTGCTGCTCCTCCGGTGCCATCACAGCAAGCGCGCTCGCCCACGCCTCTGCGGCTTGAGAATCGCCTTTCGTCGAAACCGGCGCAAGACATGCCTGCTGCGTGGGCTTTCCGCTTCTTATCCGACCTGCCATGGACTATGAGTGTACCCAGGTGGAAATCATGGCCCCCGATCTCAGAGCCGATGCACCGGTCGCGGCTGCGGGAGAAGCCGGCGAAGGGGCGGCGGTCGATACCTTCGATCTGACGAAGCGCTATGGCGACCTCCTCGCTGTGGACCGGGCGACGCTTTCCATTGCCCGGGGCGAGATCTTCGGCCTGATCGGCCCCAACGGCGCCGGCAAGAGTACGCTCATCAAGATGCTGACCACGCTCCTGCCGCCGACGGCGGGCCGGGCGATGGTCGCCGGTTACGACATCACGCTCCAGCCGGCCAAGGTCCGCCGGCATATCGGCTATGTCCCCCAGCTTCTCTCGGCCGACGGGTCGCTGACCGGCCGGGAGAACCTGCTGCTCTCAGCCCGGCTATACGGCATTCCCCGCACCGACCGGGCGCGGCGCATCGGCCGGGCGCTGCAGGCCATGGGCATCGCGGATGCCGCCGATCACCTGGTGAATCGCTATTCAGGCGGCATGATCCGGCGCCTGGAGATCGCCCAGAGCATGCTCCACCGGCCCGCCGTGCTGTTCATGGACGAGCCCACGGTCGGCCTCGATCCGGTCGCGCGCCAGACCGTCTGGCAGCATGTGCGGGAGCTGCGCAAAATCCTGCACACGACCATGGTCGTCACCACCCACTACATGGAGGAAGTCGACGAGCTCTGCGACCGCATCGCCGTCATCGTGCGCGGGCAGATCGTGGCGCTGGGCACGCCTGGCGAACTCAAAGCCCGGCTCGGCCAGGGTGCCACCCTCGACGACGTCTTTGCCCGCCTCGCCGGTTCCGAAAGCGAAATCCAGGAGGGCTACCGCGATGCCAAGCTCGCCCGCCGCGCCGCTCGCGAACACGGTTGAGCCGTCCATCGGCCGGTTCGCGCTGGACTACGTCACCCAGGTGCTGGCGATCTTCGGCGCCGAGGCGCAGAAGCTGCGCCACGATCCCATGGAGATCGCCACGAGGGCGATCCAGCCCGTACTGTGGCTGCTGCTGTTCGGCGAGGTCATGGCCCGGGTGCGAGGCCTTTCGGCGGGCAACCTCGACTACATGGATTTCCTCGCCGCCGGCATCCTCGCCCAGAGCGTGCTGTTCGTCGCCATCTTCTATGGCATCTCCGCCATCTGGGAACGCGACCTGGGCGTGCTTCACCGCTATCTGGTGAGCCCGGCGCCGCGCTCGGCGCTCGTCATCGGCAAGGGGCTCTCGGCCAGCCTGCGCGGCCTGTTCCAGGCAGTGTTCGTCTACCTGCTCTCCCTTGTGATCGGCGTGCACACCGATTTCGCGCCGCTCGCCATGCTGGGCGTGCTGCTCTTCATCGCGCTCGGCTCGATGCTGTTCTCGACCCTGTCGCTCATCATCGCCTGCATTGTCAAGACGCGGGAGCGTTTCATGGGCATCGGGCAGGTGCTGACCATGCCGATCTTCTTCGCCAGCAACGCGATCTATCCGCTCGACCTGATGCCGCCCTGGCTGAAGGCGGTCGCGAAGATCAATCCGCTCACCTACGAGGTGGATGGGCTGCGCGCCCTGATGATCGAGGGCGGAGCCAGCATCTACGGATTGCCGGTGGACTTCGCGGTGCTGTCGGGCGTGTTCGCCGCGCTGGTGGTGATCGCCGCTAGGATGTATCCGCGCATGGCGGTTTGACGGCTCGATTGCGAAGAGCAGCCCGCCGGCGGTCGTGCCGCCGGCGGGTTTTGCGATCGGCTTCCTAGGTGAAGGCCACCTGAGACATGAACAGGCGGTTGGGCACCCGGGAGACGCCGGTCAGGTTCTTCTTGGCCGGAGTCAGATAATCGTAGAAATAGGTGAACAGGATAGGCGTTTCGTCCAGCAGAAGGCGCTGGATCTTGCCGGCGACGGCCCGCTGGCTGCCGAGGTCGAGGGCCTTGATGTAGTCGGCGACGAGCCCGTCATAGTCGGGGTTCTTGAAATGGGCCGAGTTCCAGGTGCCGTCGCTCTTGAGGGGCGCGGACAGGAACACGTTGGGCACGCCCCGGTGACCATAGTCGGTGATGCCCATGACGGAATCGAGCCAGTCGGACTGGCCGAACACCGCCTTGCCGTAATAGGCGTCCTGGCTCTCGACGTTGAGCTGGATATCGATGCCGATGGGCTTGACCGCATTCTGGATGATGACCGCGTAGTCCGGGATCTCCAGGTACTTCTCGGTCGTGAGCTTCACCGTGAAGCCGTCGGCGTGGCCGGCCGCCGCCATCAGCGCCTTGGCCTTGGCGATGTCGCGGTGGCGCTGGGCAACGGTCTTGTCGGTCGAGGGGAAGACCGGCGCGAAGGGACTGTCGTTGCCGATGTCCGACCGCCCGCGGAACAGGCCCTTCACCAGCTTGGCCCGGTCGATGCACAGGCCGATGGCCTGGCGCACCCGCTTGTCGGTGAAGGGATCCATGTCGCAGCGCATATGCACCTGCTGATGGGCGCAGGTCTTTTCGCTGATGATCTGGATCTTGGGGTCGTTCAAGAGTGCTTGCGCGCCCTGGACCGACACCTGGGAGATGACGTCCACCTCGTCGCCCTGGAGCGCCAGCACGCCCGCCTGCATGTCCTGGTAGAAACTCCAATCGGTGCGGTCGGGCAGCGCCGGCTTGCCCCAATAGTGGGGATTGCGGACGAACGACGCGCCGACCTTGGCCGTGTATTTCTCCAGCATGAAGGGGCCGGTGCCGATGAAGTTCGTCTCGAAATCACCGGCATAGTCCGCCGGCAGCATGATGGCGTTGTAGTTGTCCGAGGAGACCAGGTAGGGGAAATTCCCGTTCGGCGCGTCGAGATGGAATTCAACCGTGTAATCGTCGACCTTCTGGGTCCCGTCCTTGGACAGCGTGCCCTTGAATGCGGAAAGCGCGTTGGACGCGTTCTTCGGGTCCGCAAGCCGGCTGATGCTCGCGACCACGCAGTCCGCGTTGAAATCCTTGCCGTTCTGGAACTTGACGCCTTGGCGCAGCTTGAAGGTCCACACAGTGCCATCCGCATTGGGCTTCCAGCTGAGCGCGAGCAGAGGCCTGAGGCGCAAGTCGGGGCCGGAGACAGAGAGGAACTCGCCCGTCTGCAGCAGCATCTGCAGCCCGCCATTGTCGTCCACCGTGACCGGGTCGATAGCGCCGGCCGGCATGGAGGTGGCGACGCGGATCTTGCCGCCCGCCATGCCGGCGGCGCGGACCGGCGTCGGCGCGATCGCCATGCCAAGCGCGCCTGCGATCGTCGAAAGCAGCGGCATGGACAGGCCCAGCACCGTACCGTGACGCAGGAACTCGCGCCGGCCGATACGCCCGGCGGCAAGCTCGTCGATCAGGTCGTTTTCTATTTCGCTCAGGCCGTGGCGGACACCGCTCAAGACTCTATCCTTGGTCATTGCTGTCGTTCCTTCCTTGTCCGATCGTTGTTCAGTTCAGCGCCCGCGCCTTGCGGCCGCCTTCTCCCGCCTCAAGGTTCGTTGACCTTCAGCCAGGCGATATAGTCCGCCATGGCATCACCCAGCGGCCGCGGCTTCCAGCCGAAGTCCTGCTCGGCCCGCGAGATGTCGTAGGCACCCCAGCGCCCGGTGCGCCGCTTGTCGCTGTCTCTGATATCGGCCGTCTCGAGCGGCGCGGTTTCGAGCCTGAACCCCGGCGAGGACTGGGCCGCCAGCGCCGCCAGATCCTTGACCGTCGCCGGCTTGCCATAGGCGATGTTGTAGACGTCGTGGTTCAGGGATGCTTCCGGCGCCAGCAGCAGGCGGCGAATCGCGATCGCGATGTCGGGCGCATAGATGTAGTCGCCGACCGCATCGGGCGCGACGGCGCTGATGGTCCCTCCCGCCGCCGCGGCATGGGCGATGCGGTTGGCGGCATTGCGCACGTTGCGTACGGCCGTGGTCCGGTCCATGGGGCCGAACACGCTCGCGAGCCGGATGATGCGGGCCGGCATGGCGAACAGCTTGACGAAGCGCTTGGTGATCAGCTCGCTGGCGTATTTGCCGATGTCATAGAAGAGATGCGGGCCGATATAGCCGTCCTCGGGCAGCGGGAAGGGGTTCGTTTCCTGGGCCGGCACCTCGTCGGCGTAGACCGAACCGGTGCTGACATAGACGAAGCGCTCGAGCGCCGGTAGGTCGCGGGCGTAGATGAGCGCCTGAACCGTGCCCAGGACGTTCACCTCGAGCCCGCGGGAGGGATTTTCCTTCTCAGGGTTGCGGTGCTTGCCGTCCTTGTCCAGGTAGCTGTGGGAGGTGACCGCCGCGCCGTGGACGACATAGGCGGTGTCGGCGGGCAAGCGCGCCCAGGTCGCGGGCGACACCACGTCGCCCTGGACGAACTGCATGCGCTCGCCGAAGGGCGCAAAGTGGCGCCGGGCAAGATCATCCAGGGGCGAAGCGTCGATCACAAAGGCGCGCGCATCCTTGTCGGAGGCAAGCCAATGGTTGACGAAATTCGCCATGACGAATCCGCCGCCGCCGGAGACGACCACTGTCTTCGCTTTTGCCATGTCAGCCTGCCATCCAGCCGCCGTCGACCATCAGGTTGACGCCGGTGATATAGGTTGCGAGGTCGCTGGCCAGGAACAGCGCCGCGTTGGCCACGTCCTCCGGACGGCCGAGGCGCGGCCAGGGCGCGCGCCGGCGGGAGTTGTCGAGCATGACGGGGTCCGAGTCATAGGTCTTGCCGGTGACGATCTTGCCCGGCGCCACCGCGTTGCAGACGATGAGGTCTTTGGCGTAGTCCACCGCGATCTGGCGCGTGATGTAGACGCTGCCTGCCTTGCTGACGCCATAGGAAACGTCGCCCGGCGAGGCGACCATGCCGTGCTGGGAGGTGATGTTGACGATGCGGCCGCGGACTTCCTTGACCGGCTCCTGGGTCAGCATTTGCTGCACCGCCCGCTTGCAGCCGAGGAACATCCCGTCGAGGTTCACCGCCATCACCCTGTCCCAGTCTTCCTCGCTGGTTTGCGTGAGCGGCGTGCCGCACCAGACCATGGCGTTGTTGACCATGATGTCGAGGCGACCGAACCGGCGCACGGTCTCGCCGACCAGCCGGTCGATGTCCGACCAGCTCGTCACGTCCGTCTTCTGATGAAAGGCCCGGCCGCCCGCCTTGCCGATCAGATCCAGCGTCGTCTCTCCGCCTTCGATGGGCGCGTCGCGGACGTCCGCCAGGCCCACGGCCGCGCCCTCCTCGGCGAAGCGCTGCGCGATTTTGCGCCCGATGCCGGAGCTGGCGCCGGTGACGATTGCGGCCTTACCGTCCAGCAGTCCCATTCTCTTCCCCCGGCGTCCTACTCACGCGCCAGTGCCCCGCTTCGCCGGCGGATTGTGGGCGATCCAATGGCGCGCGATGTCCTCGCGCCGGCAAAACCAGACGCGGTCGTGGCTGCGCACATAGTCGAGGAACCGCTGCAGGCCAGCGATCCGACCGGGCCGGCCGATCAGCCGACAATGGGTGCTGACGGTCATCAGCTTCGGCGCCTCCTCGCCCTCCCGGTAAAGCACGTCGAAGGCGTCCTTCAGGTAGGCGAAGAAGTCGTCGCCCACCGAGAGGTCCTGGTTGCGGGCCATCCGGCTGTCGTTGTTGTCGAAGCTGTGGGAGATGACGAGATGGGGCCGGCCGCCGACCATGGTCCAGAAGGGCAGGTCGTCGGCATAGGCGTCGCCGTCGTAGAGGAAGCCGCCTTCCTCGACCACCAGGCGCCGGGTGTTGAGGCTGGGTCGGCCGGTGTACCAGCCGATGGGCCGCTTGCCCGTGAGCCGGGCGATGAGCTCGACGCAGCGCCCGATATGCTCGCGCTCTTCCTGCTCGGCTACGAGGGCATAGTCGATCCAGCGCCAGCCGTGGGCTACCAGGTCCGAACCCGCCGCCATGGCCGCCTCGGCCACCGCCGGGTTGCGCTCGAGGGCAAGGCCGACGGCATAGACGGTCGGCGTCACCTGGCACTCCTTGAAGGCGCGCAGCACGCGCCAGACGCCCGCCCGGGCGCCGAAGTCGTACATCAATTCCATGTTGAGGTCGCGCTTGCCCAGCACGGGCGGGGCCACGCCGACCTCGGAAAGGATGGTCTCGGGCCGGTCGTCACCGTTCAGAAGGCTGTACTCCGCCCCTTCCTCGTAGTTGACGATGAAGTTGAGGGCGATGCGCGCCTTCCCCGGCCATTTGGGGTCGGGCGGCCGCGGGCCATAGCCGATAAAGTCGCGCTGCAGGTCTTCCGCCAACCCTGTTCCCCCTCTTTGAAATTGCGTGGAATCCTACGCGGGTCGCGGATGGCCGACTATCCTATCCGGGACATCGCCTGTCCCGGCCCGTTCAGGCCGGCGGGCGCGAGCGGAGCTTTTCCAGCTCGGCCTCGGTCATGGCGATCAACTTGTAATGCCCTGGCTTGCGATTGCGGGCGAAGTCGTAGAAGCGCTTGTATTCCTGGCTCGCCTCGATGTCGCAGTCGGTCTGGATCAGCTCGTCGCCCCGGCCTTGGGTCAGCGCCACGACCTGGCCAGAAGGCGCAATGATGCAGCTGTGGGCCAGCATCTCCACGCCTTCCTCGCGGCCAGCCTTGCCGGCTGCGGCGATCCAGATGCCGTTCTGATAGGCGGCCGCCTGCATGCAGACCAGATGGTGGAAGGCTCGCAGCTCGTTCTGCTCCGGCCAGTCGGGAAGCTGGGCAGGGGAGTTGTAGCCCAGCAGCACGACCTCCGCACCCTGGAGCGCCATGACCCGATAGGTCTCGGGCCAGCGCCGGTCGTTGCAGATGCACATGCCGATCCTGGCATCGAAACTGTCCCAGACGGGAAAACCCAGGTCGCCCGATTCGAAATAGAGCTGCTCCAGGTGCTGGAAAGGAAGGTCGGGGTTGTTCTCGTCGCTGCCCGGGACGTGAATCTTGCGGTATTTGCCCACGAGCTTGCCGTCGGCGCCCATGAGGATCGAGGTGTTGAACCGGCGCTTGCGGTTGCCCGCCATAACCAGCTCGCAGTAACCGAGGTAGAAGCCGATCCCCAGCCGGGCTGCCTCTTCGAACAGGGGTTTCGTCTCCGGCCCCGGCATCTCGCGCTCGAAGAAGCTGTCGAGTTCTGCCTCATCCTCGATGTGCCATCGCGGGAAGAAGGTGGTCAGCGCCATTTCCGGGAAGACGACCAGCCGGCAGCCCCGAGCCTTGGCCTGGCGCAGCAATTCGACGAGACGCCGGACCACGCTGGTGCGGCTTTCGCTGCGGGCAATGGGGCCGAGCTGGCCGACGGCTAGCGCGAGACGGCGGTTCATGGCGATTCTCCTGCTGGTATGGTCCGACGGCAGGTTTCAGAGGGCCGCCGTCACCATGATCTCGACCTTGTACTGCTCGCCGGCGAGGCGGGATTCGACCGTGGCCCTTGCCGGTGTGTTCTTGGGGTCGACCCATTTTTCCCAGACCGGGTTCATCTGATCGAAGGTCTTGATGTCCGACAGCCAGATCTGGGCCGTGAGCAGCTTGGACTTGCTGCTGCCGGCCCGCTGGAGGTAGCCGTCGATCTTGGCCAGGATCTGACGTGTCTGGCCGGCGACATCGGCCTTGGTGTCGTCGGCGGTGAGGCCCGCAAGGTAGACGGTGGGACCATGGATCACCATGCGGGAGAGGCGGGGTCCGACGTCGAAGCGCTGGATGGTCATGGGCTGGCTCCTTTGGGTTCAGGCATTGGCTGGCGCGAAGCGCGCCGGTGAAAGCTCGGCCTCGGTCAGGCCCCGGGCAAAGGCCTCGGGCGGCAAGCCCTTGCCGCGGGCGAGCGCGGCGACGATCCTGGATAGAATGGGCGCGGTCTTGATGCCGTAGCCGCCCTGACCGGCAAGCCAGAAGAAGCCGCGCGCCTCCGGATCCTCGCCCACCACCGGACCGCCATCGGTGGCGAAGGTGCGCAAGCCCGCCCATTTGCGAAGGATGCGCCGGACCGGGATCGAGGTCGCCCGCTGGAACCGGTCGACGCCCAGGGCGACTTCCTCTTCGTCGGGCTGGGCGTCGGTCGGCGGGCTCGGCTCGGCATCGGCGGGAGAGACCAGGAGACGGCCGGCATCGGGCTTGAAATAGAAACTCTGGCCGACGTCGTTGACCAAAGGCCAGGCATCGATCGCGAGTCCTTGCGGCGCATCGATAACGAAGGCGCAGCGCCGCTTGGCGACCAGGCCCAGGGGCCTGAGGCCAGCCGTGACAGCGATCTCGTCCGCCCAGGCGCCGGCGGCGTTGACGACGATGGGCGCCGCGTAGCGCTCGCCCTTCGTCTCGACCGACCAGCCGGACTTGTCGCGCCGCATCCTGCCGACCTCGCAATCCGTTTCGATCCGGCCGCCCAGCTTGCGCAGGCCCTTGAGAAACCCCTGATGCAAACCATGAACGTCGATGTCCCGGGAATCGGGCTCGAAGATGGCGTCGGCGAGATAGCTGCGGCGCAGCGCCGGCACCAGGCGGATGGCTTCCTCAGGCCCGATCCTGACGATGCTGGCCACGAACTTGCGCGCCCGCTCGAGCTCGAGATCGAGAGCCTCTGCCTGGTCGGCCCTGGCGATGGTGACCATGCCGCGCGGGCGCACCAGGGGATGCTCCGAGAAGCCGTCCGGCGGGCCTTCGAAGAAGGCGCGGCTCGCTCCGGCCAGCTTGCGGATGGTGGCCGTGCCGTAGTTCTCGGTGAAGCTCGCCGCCGACCGGCCGGTGGCGTGATAGCCGCATTGGCTCTCGCGCTCGAGAAGCAGGACCTCGGCGTCGCTGGCCAGCTCGTAGGCGGCGCCGGCGCCCGCGATCCCCCCGCCGATGACGATGACGTCGGCGGAGGTCAAGGCGCTCCGTCCCGCGCGATGTATGTGGCGAGCAGCTCTGTGGCGGAGGCGAAATCGGCAAGCTCCATCGCCTCGTCTGGATTGTGGCTGCCGTGGGTGTTGCGGATGAAGATCATGGCGCTGGGCACGCCCATGGCGGTGAAGACCGCGGCGTCATGCCCGGCGCCGCTCGGCAGCTCCATGGCCGGAATGCCGATCTCGCCGGCGAGGCCCTTCAATCGCGCGCGCATGGCCTGGTCCATGACCGCGGCATAACTGTAGCTCTCGTCGCCGAAGTCGAACCTGACCCGCCGGCGCCGTCCGATCTCATCGGCCAGGGCTTGGGCCGCCCCGGCCGCTTCGCGCATGGTCGCTTCCTCGAGGCCGCGGAAGTCGAGGACGAAGCGCGTCTCGCCGGCGACCTTGCTGGGGGCGGCCACGGCGGGATCGGTGCTGAATTGGCCGACGGTGAAGATGAGATCCTTGCCTGCCTTTTCCATCTCGATGCATGCGCCGTCGAGCCGATAGACGAGCTCCGCCGTGGCCGCCACCGCATCCTGGCGCATGGCGCGAGGGGCCGCACCCGAATGGGCATAGGCGCCATGGCAGCGGGCTTGGGCAAAGCGCAGGCAGCCGCGGATGCCGGTGACGAGGCCGACGGGCAGTTGCTCCGTTTCCAGCACCGGCCCCTGCTCGATATGGACCTCGATGAAAGCGGCGATAGTTTCAGGCTTCAGGTGGCTCTCACCGCGCAGGAGCGCCGCCGGGTCGCCGCCGGCATCGGCCAGATGTTCTCTGAGCGGCCGACCATCATCCGACCGGCGCACGTCGAGGGCCGCGGGGTCGAGCCGACCGAAGGCGGCATGGGAGCCGATATAGGAGCTGTTGAACCAGGCGGCTTCCTCGGCCCGGATGGCCATGACGGTGACGTCGCGGCGTGGCTGGGAGCCGTGCATGCGCAGGCCCGCGAGCGCCGAGAGCCCGGCCACCACCCCGGCGGCGCCGTCGTAGTTGCCGCCTTGAGGCACCGAATCCATATGCGAGCCGACGACCAGGCGCGGCAGCCCGCGGTCTCTGCCCGGCAGGGTCATATAGAGATTGAGGGCCGCGTCGGTCTCGATTTCGAGGCCGAGGCCCTCGGCCGTGCAACGCGCCAGGCCATGGGCAAATGTTTCGCCCTCGCCATAAGACGCGCGAACGATGCCGCGCCCAACACGGGTGCGGGCGGCGAGCTCGTCGAACAGCGACCGTGCGAGTTCGATATCGGGTCTTGTTCGCACTTCTGCAGCGGCCGTCATCGTGCGCCGGTCCAGGCCTTGAGCGCCGCGGCCAATTCCCGCATTTCCTCGATGGTTCCGATGGTAACCCTGAGGCAATCGCCGAGACCATAGGCCGACATGGGCCGAAGGAATATGCCTTCGCCCTTGAGGAAGCGATAAGCGCCGGCGGCCTCTGGCGTGCCGGCGAAGCGGACAAGCAGGAAATTCCCCTGGCTCGGATGAGCGCGAAGTCCGAGGGCTGCAACCTCGCCGGCGAACCTGGCGCGATTCTCGGCGTTGGTCTTGCGCTGGGCCGCCATCCGGGCACGGTCGGCAATGCTGACGGCCGCCGCCGCCATGCCGGGCTGGGTGACGCCATTGGGCTGGCGGATGCGGTTGACGATCTCGGCGATGGCGGAAGGGAAATAGCCCCAGCCGACCCTGAGGCCGGCGAGCCCGTGGATCTTGGAAAAGGTGCGGATCATGACGGTGTTGGCGGTTTCGTCCACCAGCGCGGCGCCGGTCTCGTAGTCCGGCTCGCTGACGTAGTCGGCATAGGCGTTGTCGAGGACCAACATAACGTCCTCGCGCAACGCCTTGCTGAGGCGGCGGATCTCCGGTCCAGAAAGCATGCTTCCCGTGGGATTGTTCGGATTGGCCAGCAGGACCATGCGAGTGCGCGGGCCGACCCGATCGAGAATGGCATCCACATCCATGGCGAGATCGCGCTCGGGCGCCACGGCGATGCCAGCGCCGACCTGGCGCGCCACCGTGCGGAAGTAGAGATAGCCATGCTCGCTCACGACGACCTCGTCGCTTGGGCCGAGATAGGCGTGTGAGAGAAGAGACAGCAGCTCCATGGAGCCGGCGGCGCAGACGATACCCTCGGCCGAGAGCTTCTCGGCGCCGGCGATCGCCTGTCTGAGCGGCCCGGCATCGCCATGGGGATAGCGGTTCACCTCGGCGAGCGCCGCCCTTGCCGCTTCCATGGCGGCAGGCGAGGGCGGGCTGGCGTTCTCGTTCTGGGACAGCTGGATCACCCGGCGAAGCCCGGCGGGCGGAAGTTCCGCCAGCTCGTAGCGCGCCAGCGAAAGAATATGCGGGCGCGGCGCCGGCTCGCTCACCGCCCGATTCGCTGGGTCACGCGCGGCAGACAAGTTCGATCAGACGGGCGAAGTCGCCGGCCGGTTCGGCCAGCCGGCGCACCGCTTCCTCGATCGCCCGGCAACGCGAAGCGCCCAGGGCCGGCTCGGCATATTCGCGGTACTTCGCCAGGATCTCGTCCTCGGCCATGGGGTTTTCCGGCCCGCCCCGGGCATTGAGCTCGCCCGAATTGAGCCGGCGGCCGTCCCTCAGGACCAGGGTCACATCGCCCCAGCGGCCGGCCGGAAAACGCTCGTTGTAGCGCTCCGCCTCCCGGACGGTGGTCGACGCCACCAGGCGGGCCGCTTCGGAATCCTTGAGGCCGGCGCCCGCGATCTCCTCGACGCCGAGCCGGCCCTTCACCAAGGCCGAGGCGACGGGGAAGCTCACGGCGTATTGGGCGACCGGCGTGGTCGTCGGCACTTCCCGATAAAGCCGTGTCGCTTCGTGGAAGCTCGTCAGCTCTATGGCGGCGATGTCTTCGCTGCGGACGCCGTGGTTGCGTTTCAGCAACAGCGCGCCGTCGATGAGCGCGTGGGTCCAGCGGCAAACGGGATAAGGCTTGATGTAGTGGCGGGCGACGGCCCAGTTCTCGCCCAAATCGCGCCAGACATGGTCCACATCCTCGCCCTCCACCGTGATGGCGGGCGCGCCGGTGAAGCCCATCTCCGCCAGGTCGAGGGCCGTGGCGCCGGCCAGCGCCCCGAAAGCGGAGCCGTCATGGACCATGGTCGGGTTGTCGATCACGCGCATCATTTGGCCGCGCGGCCCATGATACTCGGCGATGCCCAAGGCCTCGCGCAGCTGATCGCCGGTCACGCGCTTGAGACGAGCGCCAGTCGCCACCACGGCGAGCGCGTTCCAGGCGCCGGAGCTGTGGTAATCCGAAACGGTGGCGTGGAGCGCGATGGCCGCACGCGCTCCCACCTCGTAGCCAGCGACAAGGGCAGCCATGGCGTCGCCCGCCGACGGCATTGCCAGCAGCTGGGCATAGACGAACAGGGCGGGGACGACGACCACGCCGATATGGCCCTTGGTCGGATTGTAGCCGTCATGGGCATCGAGGTTGTCGATCTGGGCCGCCGCGGCGAAGGCGGCGCCGGCCGGACTGACGAAGCGCCCGTCGAACAGCATGCGCACCGCGCCTGGACCTGCACCGAAGGACCGCGCGGCCAGGCTGCAGGCGATCCGACCCGCTTCCAGGTCCTTCGCCGCCGCTGCTACGCCGAGGGTGTCGAGCAGCAGGAGCGAGGCGAAATGCCTGACCTCGGGCGGAATCTGCCCGCAGTCCAGGCCAAGGGCGAATTGACGGACCCGCTCGAAGCCGGTCAGCCGTGGCGCATCCATGAGGGGCTCCCTCCCTCGATCTCCTGTCATTCTATGATAAGCCATGGGGCCCCGGTGAATGCCGTCCAAAAGTGGCTGGCACTGTTGTGCCTGGGACATCGGACCTGGAACGGCAATCAATAGCCCCGCGCCGGATCGACCACATTCTCCAGGGGCAGGCCCCGGCGCCAGCGATCGAGATTGTCGCAGAACATTTCCATGGAGCGCCTGTCCCATCCGTCATAGACGCTCGAGCAATGAGGCGTGAGGATCACATTGGCCATGCCCCAGAGCGGGTTGTCGGCGGGCAAGGGCTCGATCTCGAATACGTCGAGGGCCGCGCCCGCGAGCTTCCCCGATCGGAGTGCCTCGATGAGCGCCGCCTGGCGCACCACGCCGCCACGGGAAACGTCGATCAGCACCGCGCCGGGCTTGAGGCGATGAAAGGCCGCTTCGTCCACCAGGCCGCGGGTGGCCGAGGTCATTGGCACCGAGACCAATAGGAAATCGGCTTCCGGCAGGACCTCATGGAGCTCGCCCATGGCAAATACGCGGTCCACGTCGGGGGTAGGCACCGGATGGGCGCGGATGCCGAGCACCCGCAAGCCCAGGGCCTTGGCGAGGCGCGCCGTCGCCTGGCCCGTCTTGCCGAGACCCAGAATCGCAAGCGTCCGTCCCTCGATGGAAGCGACCTTGCCCGTCGAATCCCAGTGGCGGCGGCGCTGCATCTCGGCGAAACGGGGCAGGCCGAGGGTGAAGTGGAGCATGGCGGCGATGGCGTATTGCGCCATGGTCGGCGCGCCGACGCCGGCGGCGTTGGTCACCGTCAAGCGCTGGGGATCCCAAGGCGCCAGGTGATCGGTGCCCGAACCGCCGACGGAGACCCAGCGCAGCGACGGCGAGTCCAGGATCGCCTGGCGCGGATAGCGTGGCGTTCCGCCGAAGCGGATGGTGTAAAGCACCTCTGGCGCTTGCGCGGCGATCATCCGCGGCAGGCTTTCGTAGTCTGTGCAACAGGCGATCTCGATGTCGGGCGCACGGCGCTGCAGGATTTCCAGGAGCCGTTCCGGCCGGTCGTAGAACAGCATCAAGCGCATGGGCGATGTCCTCTCGATCGGGGGAAGCGGATCGAACCGGTCAAATGCTGAGTCGATCGTTGCGCGGTGAAATCCCGAAGCGCTGGCGATAGCATTTGGTGAAATGGGAGTGGGTGCTGAAGCCCGTCGCGACGGCGATTTCGACGATGGGCGAGGTGGTGTTCAGCAGCATCAGGCGGGCGCGCCGGAGCCGGATGTCACGGTAGTACTCGGTCGGCGACATGCTCGTGTGATGGCGGAAGAGGCGGTGAAGCTGCCGGCGCGTCAGCCCGGCCCGGCCGGCCAGGCGATCGATGCTGAGGGGCGTGTCGAGGTTGCCCTCCATGGCGGCGATTGCGGCGGCGAGCTTTTCCGAGCGATGCAGGATCGCCATGCGATGGGCCCGCGTCTGCTCGTCCACGGACGAACGGATGCGGTCGACCTGGAGGGCCTCGGCGATCTGGATCGAAAGGCTTGGCCCATGGGCCTCCGAGACCATATGAAGAAACAGGTCAAGGGTCGCCGTGGCGCCCGAACAGCTCAACCGGTCGCGGTCGATGACGTAGAGGTTGTTGCGCAGCTCGATATCGGGGAAGTCGTTGGCAAAGGCGTCGGCATTCTCCCAATGGATGGTGCAGGCATAGCCGTCCAAAAGCCCCGCGCGGGCCAGCACATAGGCGCCGGTCGTGACTGCGCCGAGGCGCACCCGCCGGCGGGCGAGCCCGCGCAGCCACTTGAACACGGCGGGATTGCGGAACCGCTCGGGATTGAAGCCGCCGCACACGAAGAGGAAATCGAGATCGGGCGCGGACTCAGGCGCCCCGTCGACGTTCAGGACCAACCCGTTGCTGGATTTGACCGCCTTGCCGTCGGTGGAATAGGTGCTCCAGCCATAAAGATTGCGGCCCGACAGGCGATTGGCGTGGCGCATCACGTCGATGGCAGCAATCACGCCCAGGAGCGAGAAGCTGGGCAGCAGCAACAGGCCCACCTGGGTCGGCTTCCCCTCTGCTTCGCCCGTCCTCTGGATCACTGCTGCTCCGCGCATCTTCGCGCTCGACTTTCCCGCTCTTGAGCAAGACAGGCGATGTCCCAAATGCAACAATCGGTTCGCCGGCCCTCCCCTATACTGCCGCGAGAAATGCGTTGCGGGAAGATGACATGGGTTGAATCCGGGGGCGGGGGTTGACCCCGGAGAAGGGCCGGGTGTCTCCTGCGTCGCCCGGACGAGGGAGATCGACCATGCACGGCCAGAGCGACTTGCAGACAAGCCTCGAGATGCTGCGCAAGCCCGTCCAGGGGTTCAAGGGCGTGCTGGTGCCGGCGCTCACCCCTTTCAAGGGCGATCTCAGCCTCGACGAGGAGGCCATGCTCGGCTTCTGCCGCTGGCTCCTCGAACAGGGCGCGGATGGGCTCGCCATCTTCGGGACGACCAGCGAGGCGAACTCGCTTTCCCTTGCCGAGCGGACGGCCATGGTCGAACGGCTGATCGAAGGCGGCATCCCGGCCGCGCGCCTCATGCCCGGGACCGGGGCCTGCAACATCCCGGAAGCGGTGCAGATGACGCGCCACGCGGTAGCATCCGGAGCCGGCGGGGTGCTGGTGCTGCCGCCGTTCTATTACAAGAACGTCTCGGATGACGGGGTCTTCGCCTATTACGCCGAGGTGATCGAGCGGGTGGGCGACAAGGCCTTGAGGCTCTACCTCTACCACTTCCCGGCGCTCTCCGGCGTCTCCCTCTCGCCGGCCCTGGTCTCCAGGCTCGCCACCGCCTATGGCCCCGTGATCGCCGGCTTGAAGGACAGCTCCGGCAGCTGGGAATCGGCGGCGCTCTACATCAAGGAGTTTCCCAATCTCGCCATCTTCCCTTCCTCTGAACGGTTCTTGCTCCAGGGGCTGGCGGCGGGCGGGGCGGGCTGCATCAGCGCCACGGCCAATTACCAGGTCCGCAACATCCGGCGGCTCATCGATGCTTCCGAAGGCGAGGCCAGGCGCGAGCTCAACGAGGCCGTCGCCCGGGTTCGCGGCCTGTTCGAAAAGCTACCCTTGATTCCGGCTCTCAAGGCCGCCATGGCGATCCGTTTCAAGCGGGAGGCCTGGCGAGTCTTGCGACCGCCCTTGGTGGAACTCTCCGAGGCTCAGCGACGGGACCTCGCCTCGGGGCTCGACGCCGCCGGCGCGTGAACGGCTTGCACGGCGACTAGAGAATTACTGGACAGAATACGAGCAAGGATCGATTGCGTATGGATAGTCACGCGAGGGTGGTGGTCATCGGCGGCGGCGTCACCGGATGCGCCATCCTCTATCACCTGGCCAAGATGGGCTGGACCGACGTGGTCCTGCTGGAGCGCAAGGAGCTGACCTCGGGCTCCTCCTGGCATGCGGCGGGCAGCCTATTCGCCCTTACCAGCCCTTCAAACGCCGCCATCCTGCAGAAATACACCATCGAGCTCTATCCGAGGCTCGAGGCCGAGAGCGGGCAATCCTGTGGCTATCATCCGACCGGCGGCGTGCATCTGGCGCGCACCGACGATCAGGTGATGGCGCTGCGCCTGCTGCAAAGCCGGGGCAAGCGCAACGGGATCGATTCGGAATTCATCGACCTTGCCGAGGCGCGGCGGATCGCGCCCATCCTCAATACCGATGGCCTCAAGGCCGTGCTGCATGAGCCCCTCAAGGGCTATTGCGATCCGGCTGGCGTCACCCAAGCCTATGCCAAGGCTGCCCGCGACATGGGTGCCAAGGTCCACCGCTTCACCCCCGTGGTCGAAACGAGGCAGACGCCGGACGGCGAATGGGACGTGGTCACCCCTGCCGGCACGATCCATGCCCAGGTTCTGGTCAATGCGGCCGGGCTCTGGGCCCGCGAAGTGGCGGCGCTGGCCGGCATCAAGCTGCCGCTGCTCCCGGTCGAGCACCACTACATGGTGACCGAAACCATTCCCGAAATCGCCGACATGAAGGGCGAGCTGCCCAACATTTCGGAGCCCAGCGGCGGCTATTACTCGCGCCAGGAGGGCAAGGGGCTGCTGCTCGGCGCCTATGAAGCGACCTGCACCCATTGGGCCGAGGAAGGTACGCCGGCCAATTTCGGCCATGAGCTGCTGCCCGATGATCTCCAGCGCATCGAGGTCAATCTCGCCCGGGCCATCGAAGCGCTGCCTTGCCTGCAGACCGCCGGCATCAAGCGGGTGATCAACGGTCCGATGATCTTCTCGCCCGATCTGGGACCGCTGCTCGGCCCCTATCCCGGCCTGAAGAACTACTTCTGCGCCGCAGGAGTCATGACCGGCTTCAACCAGGGCGCCGGCATCGGCAAGGTCATGGCCGAATGGATCATCGAAGGCGAGCCGAGCCTGGACGTCCTCTTCTGGGACGTGGCCCGCTTCGGCGCCTGGGCCGGCAAGCGCTATACCAAGGCGCGGACCAAGTATTTCTACGAGCACCGCACGGACATCGGCTATCCGTTCCAGGAGTTCGAAGCGGGACGCCCGATCCGTACTTTCCCCATCCACGACAAGCTCGCCAAGGCGGGCGCCGTCTTCGGTCTCAATTTCGGCTTCGAATATCCGGTCTGGTACGCGCGCAACGGGGAAGCCCGCGAGGACCGCTATGGCTTCAACCGCGGCAACTGGTTCGAGGCCGTGGGCGAGGAATGCCGGGCCGTGCGCGACGGGGTGGGGCTGCTGGAGATTTCGACCTTCGCTAAGTACCTCGTCTTCGGCAAGGCCGCCGAAACCTGGCTCGACCGGATTCTCGCCAACCGGATGCCCAAGAAGGCCGGCAAGACCGTGCTGTCGCCCATGCTGAGCCGCAAGGGCCGGCTCATCGGCGATTTCACCGTCACCCGCCTGGACGAGCACCGGTTCCTGCTGCTGGGCTCGGGGCCCATGCAGCGCTACCACATGCGCTGGTTCGAGGAGAATCTTTTGGCCGACGGGTCGGTCAAGGTGGAGAACCTGAGCGCACGCTATGCCGGACTCCAGATTGCCGGCCCGGCGTCGCGCTCGCTGCTCCAGAAACTGGCGGAGGACGACGTGGGCGCCAACGCGTTTCCCTTCCTCTCGGGCCGCGAGATGGGCATCGGGTCTTGCCCGGAAGCCATCGTCGTCCGCGTCTCCTTCACCGGCGAGCTCGGCTACGAGATCTACATGCCGGCCGAATACCAGCGCGGCGTCTATGACGCGCTGATCGCCGAGGGCAAGACCTTCGACCTGCGCCATACGGGCTCCCGCGCGCTGCTGTCCATGCGGGTGGAAAAGGGTTTCCCCAGCTGGGGTCCCGATCTTTCCCCGGACTACAGCGCCTTCGAGCCGGGTCTGGGGCGGTTCCTGCGCCTGGACAAGCCGGACTTCATCGGCAAGGCAGAGGCCGAGCGGCGGGCCAAGGCCGGCCCGGCCGAACGTTTGGCGAGCTTCGTGGTCGAAGCAGACGGCGTCGATTGCTTCGGGGGCGAGGCGATCTATCGCGACGGCAAGCTCGCTGGCTACGTCACCTCCGGTAGCTACGGCCACCGGCTGGAGGAGAGCGTAGCGCTCGGCTATGTGCGAACGCCCTATTTCGAGGATGGCGCCGCTTTCGAGGTCGAGGTGCTGGGCGAACGCCGGCCGGCCCGGATGTCGGCCCGTTCCTGCTACGATCCCGACGGCGGACTCATGCGCCGATGAAGGCCAGTCGCTAGCATGGAAAACTCGCGCCCCGTCCGCCGGCCCCGGCGCATGCGCGAGACGCATCGCCTCGGGGCAACCTTGCTGGGCCATCCGCCGCTGACCAACAGCTTCAAGCCGCTGGAGGTCTTAAGCGAAGACCAGGTGATGGCCATCCATGAGGCTTCCTTGAGCCTGCTCCAGGAGACGGGCATCGAGTTCATGGGAGCGGACGCGCGCAGCCTCCTGCGCAAGGCGGGTGCCAAGGTCGACGATTCGACGGGCCTGGTTCGCCTGCCCAGGGAGCTGATCGCCGAAGGGCTGAAGTCGACCAAGCCAAGCTTCACGCTGACGCCGCGCAACCCGGCCCGCCGGCTTCATGTCGGCGGAAATCACGTCTCCTTTGGCCTGGTGGCGGGGCCGCCCAACATCCACGACTGCATCGCGGGCCGGCGCTCGGGCAATTACGCCGACTATATTTCGCTCATCAAGCTCGCCCAGAGCTTCGACATCATCCATTTCATCGGCAACCAGCCGACCGCACCAGTCGAGCTGCCGACACGCACCCGCCATCTCGACTGCTATCTGGCCAACGTCACTTACTCCGACCGGGTCTATCACTGCACCGCCATCGGCCGGAACCGGGCGCTGGACGGCATCGACATGATGGCCATATCCCGGGGCAAGACCCGCGAGGCGATTCTCGACGATCCCTCGGTCGTGACCATCATCTCGGTCAACTCGCCGCGCCGGATCGATGGCGCCATGAGCGACGGCCTCATGACCATGGCCGAATTCGGCCAGGCGGTCTGCGTGACGCCCTTCACCCTCATGGGCGCGATGACTCCGGTGAGCATGGCCGCGGCGCTGACCCAGCAGAACGCCGAGGCGCTGGCCGGCATCCTGCTGACCCAGCTGGTGCGCCCCGGCGCGCCGGTGATCTACGGCGCCTTCACCTCCAACGTGGACATGCGCTCTGGCGCGCCTGCCTTCGGCACGCCCGAGAACACGCGGGCGACTCTGGCCGCGGGGCAGCTGGCGCGGCTTTACAAGCTGCCCTATCGGGCCAGCAATGCCAGCGCCAGCAACGTGGTCGACGCTCAGGCGGCGTATGAGTCCGAGATGTCGATCTGGGCCTCGGTCATGGGCCACGCCAACATGGTCTATCACGGCGCCGGCTGGATGGAGGGCGGCCTCACGGCCTCCTTCGAGAAGATCGTGCTGGATGTCGAGATGCTCCAGATGATGGCCGAGACCATCAAGCCCATGGACGTGAATGCGACCGAAATCGCCGAAGGCCTCGCGACCATCGCCGGCGTGCCTACGGGCGGGCATTTCTTCGGCACGGAACATACGCTGGCGCGCTACGAGACGGCCTTCTATCAGCCGCTGATCTCCAATTGGCAGAACTATGAAAACTGGGAGGATGCCGGAAGCCTGACGGCGACCCAGCGCGCGACCAAGATTTGGCAGGCGGCGCTGGAGAGCTACGAGCCGCCGCCGCTCGATCCGGGCATTGCCGAGGCGCTCGCCGCCTTCGTCGCCAAGCGCAAGGAGGAGCTCGCCAATGTCGATCACTGATGGCGGCAGGCGCTTCGACCTTGTGATCCGCAACGGCCTCATCGCGACGGCCGGCGACGTGTTCCGCTGCGACATCGGCATCCGCGGCGGGCGCATCGTGGCGCTCGGCGACGACCTCGGCCCGGCCGATGACGTCATCGACGCCAAGGGCAAGCTGGTGACGCCCGGCGGCATCGACAGCCACTGCCATATGGACCAGCAGCCCTGGGAAGGCCAGGTCACCTGCGACGATTTCCGTTCCGGCACCACTTCGGCGGCCTGCGGTGGGACGACCACGGTCATCCCCTTCGCCATGCCGTTGCGCGGCCAGTCGCTGCGCGAGGTGGTCGACGACTATCACCGGCGCGCGGGGCCCAAGGCGGTCATCGATTACGCGTTCCACCTGGTGGTGAGCGAGCCCACGCCCCAGCTTCTGGGCCAGGACCTGCCGGCCCTCATCCGCGACGGCTGCACCTCCTTCAAGGTCTATCTGACTTACGAAGGTTTGGCGCTTTCGGATTACGAGGTGCTGGAGGTGCTCGAGGTGGCTGAGCGCGAGCGCGCCATGGTCATGGTCCATGCCGAGAATGATGCCGTCGTGCGCTGGCTGACCGAAAGGCTGCTCCGGTCGGGCAAGACCCATCTGAAGCATCACCTCGATGCCCATCCCGCCGCCGGGGATCGGGAAGCGACCCATCGGGCCATCACCTTCTCCGAGGTGACCGGGGTGCCGCTGCTCATTACCCATGTCTCCCACCGGGCGGCGGCCGAACAGATCCGCTGGGCCCAGGACCGGGGCCTGAAGATCTACGGCGAGACCTGTCCGCAGTATCTATTTCTCTCAGCCGAGGATATCGAGCATGGCGGCATCGAGGGCGCCAAATGCGTGTGCACGCCGCCGCCGCGGGAAAAGGCCAACCAGGAGCATATGTGGCGCGGCCTCGTGAACGGCACATTCCAAGTCTTTTCCTCCGACCATTCGGCCCATCGGACTGAGGCCAAGATGAAGGAGGGTCCGGCCACGCCCTTCACCAAGGTGGCACTCGGCGTGCCCGGGATCGAGTTGCGCCTGCCGCTGCTCCTCTCCGAAGGCGTGGGCAAGGGGCGCCTGACCCTGAACCAGTTCGTCCAGCTGGGCGCCACCAACGCGGCCAAGATTTACGGCCTCTACCCGCGCAAGGGCACTATCGCGGTGGGTGCCGATGCCGACATCGCCATTTGGGATACCGAGCGCGAATGGGTGGTGAGCCACGACCTCTTGCACGACAACAGCGATTACACGCCCTATGAGGGCATGAAACTCCGCGGTTGGCCGCTGATGACCATCTCGCGGGGCGAAGTGGTCTGGAACGACGGCGCGTTCAATGCCGCGCCCGGCCGCGGGCAGTTCCTGCGCTGCGACTTGCCTGAGCAGCCCCAATCATGAGCATGCCGCCCGTCGCGCGGCTTGCGGACCGGGTCATTCTCGTCACCGGTGCCGCCCGCGGGATTGGGCGGGCGACCTGCGTCAGGCTCGCCGCCGAAGGCGCCAAGGTCGCCGCGGCCGACATCGAGCCGGCGGGCGCGGAAGCAACCGCGCGGGCGGCCGGTCATGGCGCCATCGCTCTTGCTTGCGACGTGACCGACGAGGAATCGGCGAAGCGCGTCGTCGCCGCCTGCTTCGGCGCCTTCGGCAAGCTTCATGGCTTGATCAACAACGCGGCGGCCCGCTCCATCGGAGCGACGGTGGTCGAGCTTTCGCTTGGCGACTGGGACCGGGAGATCGCGGTCAGCCTGACCGGCGCCTTTCTCATGAGCAAGCATGCAGTCCCGGCCATCGCCGCATCCGGCGGCGGCAGCATCGTCCACATCGCCTCCCAGTTCGCCCATGTGGGCATCGGCGGAAGTCCGGCCTATTGCGCGGCCAAGGCGGGCCTGGTCAATCTCGCCAAGGTCATGGCCCTGGATCACGCCGGCCAGCGCATCCGCGTCAACAGCCTCTCGCCCGGCGCGATCGCTACCGAGCGCCTGATGGAATTCCACGGCAGCATGGCGGCAGCCGAGCGCGAACTGGCCCCCAAGCATCCAATCGGCAGGATCGGCAGGCCGGAAGAGATCGCCGCCGCCGCCGCTTTTCTGGTGAGCGACGACAGCAGCTTCATGACCGGGGCGGACCTGTTGGTCGACGGCGGCTATGCCGCGCAGTAGGCCCGCGATGGAATCAGTAAAATGCCACCGGGCGCGCCTAAGACCGAACCGGCGCGCACGGGGCACCATCGCTGAAAACCGAGAACGCCGCGTTTACGCGGCCAAGGCGCTTCTACGCGAGAAGCCTCTCTATGACCAAAGCTGCTCCCCCGCCCCCCTCGGCGAC
The DNA here is from genome assembly GCA_963724385.1 of uncultured Alphaproteobacteria bacterium. Taxonomy (GTDB): domain Bacteria; phylum Pseudomonadota; class Alphaproteobacteria; order Dongiales; family Dongiaceae; genus DASXQK01. The sequence goes on from CAVRUJ010000001.1 coordinate 412,959, forward strand.
AGAGACGTCAGACTGATTCCTTCAGCTCCTTGGCGGCGCGGAAGGCGACCTTCTTGCTGGCCTTGATCTTGATGGCCTCGCCGGTCGCCGGGTTCCGCCCCATGCGCGCTGCACGCTTCCTCACCTGCAGAATGCCCAGGCCGCTGATCCGGATCCGGTCGCCCTTCTTCAGATGCTTTCCGACCAGGCTGACCAAGTCGTTGAGGATCGCCTCGGATTGCTTCTTGGGAATGGTGTGGGATTCGGCAAGCTTCGCCGCCAAGTGCTTCAACGTCACTGTCGCGGCGGCCGCCGCCTTCGCTGGCTTATCGGCTGGCATTGTTTTTGGTCTCCCTTTTGCTTTGACCAGTAAATATGGCCATTCAGAGAATCACGGCCGCAACAAGAATGCAATGGCTTGCAGCAGCAAGTTATCCACCATTTTGGCCACTTCCTTCGAGTCGGGCAGGGCTGGAAACCGAAGGTGAAGGTCATGACGGCGTCTGCAGCGAACGGGCCAATGGGCATGTCGGCCGACTCGGGAACCGGCGTGGTCGCTGCCGGCCACCCGGCCGAAGTCCACGCCGGGCTCGCCATGCTGGCCGAGGGCGGCAACGCTTTCGATGCCGTCGTGGCCGCCGCCTTCATGGGCTACGTGGTCGAGCCTGCAATGTGCGGCATCGGCGGCTATGGCCGGCTTTCCGCCTTCCAAGCGGCGACGGGCGAGCTCATTTCCGTTGACCATTACCTGCGGGCCCCGGCTGCGGCCCGGCCGGACATGTTCGAGATCGACGAGACCAAGCCGCTCAAATACTACGAAACGCCCTACACCAAGGGGTTGCGGGCCGAGCAGGGGCCGCTGGCGGTGGGTGTTCCCGGTGCCGTCGCCGGCCTCTATTGGACCCAGCGCAAACTGGGGCGCCTCGCCTGGAAGACGGTGCTCCAGCCGGCGATCGAGGCGGCGCGAGCCGGGCTCGAGGTTTCCTGGTCGCTGTTCTTGAAGCTGGCCGAGAACGAGGCCGCCATCCTGGCCCGGCCGGACGCGGCGGCCCTGCTCTTGCCGAAAGGACGTCTGCCCCGGGCGCCAGGCCAGATCGAGCCAGCCGAGCGCCTGGCCCTGGACGGGCTGGCCGACAGCCTCGCCCTCATCGCCGACAGGGGCGCTGCCGGCTTCTACGAAGGAAGGCTTGCCCACGCCATGGCCGAGGCCTGCCGTTCCGGCGGCGGCATCTTGAGCGAGGCCGATCTCGCGAGCTACCGGCCGCGCATTCTGAAAGAGACGCCGGGACGATACCGCGACCTCGCCTATGTGACCTGCTTCGATCCCGTGGGCATGGAAGCCCTCAACATCCTGGATCGCTTCGACTTTAGGGCGCTGGGGGCCGAATTGGTTGCTTTCCGCCACGTGATGGCCGAGGCCATGGCCGCCGCCTTCGTCGACAACATCGCCTATTACGGCGATCCCGATTTCGAGCCGCCCGGCCGGGTCGCAGCACTCGCCAGCCGGACTTTCGGCAAACGCCGGGCGGCCATGCTCGATCTTGCCAGAGCGCTGCCCAGGCCAGTGGCCGCCCTCGATCCCGGCGCGGGTGATCCTGGGAAGCTCTTCCAACCGGTCGCGGCCGATCCCTGGCCGCCCAAGCTCGCCGGCACCAGCCAGATGGCCGCGGCCGACGGGGAGGGCAACATGGCGGCCCTCCTCACCAGCGTCTCGGCCAGCTTCGGGGCCATGGTCGCGGTGCCTGGTACGGGCATCCTGCTCAACAACGGCATGGGCAATTTCGATCCCAGGCCCGGCCGGCCCAACTCGATCGCGCCGGGCAAGATGCCGATCTTCGCGGTGCCGGAGCTTGTGGTGGTGAAAGACGGGCGCGCGGTGTTCGCCGCCGCCGGGTCCGGCGGCTACCGGATCACCACGGCCATCCTGCACGCGCTCGCCTACTGGAAGGATTTCGCCCTGCCGCTTGCCGAAGCGGTGGCCGCACCGCGGGTTCATTGCCAGGGCAAGGAGACTTATGTCGACGCCCGCATCGGTCCAGAGGTGATGGATGGCTTGGCGAAGCTCGGCCATCGCGTCGTTGCGCAACTGGACGACCCCGGCCTCAACGCCTTCGGACGGATCTCGGCCATCGCCCGCGAAGGCGACCGGCTCGTGGCCGCCTCCGGCCCGCCCTGGGCGGGTGCCGCGGGCGGGCTTTAGCCCGAATTTCTCACAGGAATTACGATGTCGTTGCTCGCGCGCGGAGGCGATCCACTAGAAAGCGGGCCGAAGGCGATGTTCACCCATCGGCGAGGCCCGCTGACGACGTGGGCGCCCCGCGCGCGGCAACCCGGAGGGCCGGGTGAATTTGCCGACAGGACGTCGTCAGCCGGCTCGCCCGATGCGCAAGCATCGGTCTTCGCCGCCTTCCTAGCCTGTCGGCAAATTCGCCTCGGCGCCATCGTGATCCCTGTGCGAAACTCGGGCTAGCCCGATCCCTCAGATGCAGACGCTGGCGAGCGGCGGGAAGCCGTTGAAGTTCACCGCCGAGTAGGTGGTGGTATAGGCGCCGGTCGCGAGAATCCAGACCCGGTCGCCCGGCTGGAGCGTCAGCGGCATGCTGTAGTCGCTCTTCTCGTACAGGATGTCGGCGCTGTCGCAGGTCGGCCCGGCCAGCACGACGGGTTCGGCTTCGCTGCCGTCATGAGTGGTGAGGAAGCGGTACTTGATGGCCTCCTCCATGGTCTCGGCCAGGCCGCCGAACTTGCCGATGTCGAGATAGACCCAGCGGCGATTGTCGCCGCCGCCCTTGCGGGAAATCAGCACCACCTCGGCCTGGATCACGCCGGCGTCGCCCACCAGGCCGCGGCCGGGCTCGACGATGACCTCGGGCAAGGCCGCCCCGAACCGGCGCTGCAGCGCCTCGCCGATGGCGCGGCCATAGGCCTGCGTGTCGGGTACGTCCTGGCGATAGCGCGAGGGAAAGCCACCGCCCAAATCGACCATCCGCAGGTTCACGCCGCGCTCCGCCAGGCGCCGGAAGATTTCGGCCGTCGCGGCGAGCGCGCGGTCGAACTGGCCGAGGTCCAGCTGCTGGGAGCCGACATGGAAGGAAAGGCCGTAGGCGTCGAGGCCCAGCGTCTTGGCGAGCGCCAGCAACTCCACCGCCATGTCGGCTTCGCAGCCGAACTTGCGGCTCAGGGGCCATTCCGCTCCGGCGCCGTCGGTCAGCACGCGGCAATAGACCTTGGCGCCCGGCGCGGAGGCAGCGAGCTTTCGCAGTTCCGCCTCGCTGTCGAAGGCGAACAGCCTGACGCCCCGTTCATAGGCCGCGGCGATGTCGCGCTGCTTCTTGATCGTATTGCCGAAGGAGAGCCGGTCCGGCGCCACGCCATGGGCGAGACAGAGGTCGATCTCGCCCAGGCTGGCGGTATCGAAGGAGGAACCGAGGCGGGCGAGGCGCGCCAATATCTCGTCGGCCGGGTTGGCCTTCACCGCATAGAAGATGCGCGCCTGCGGCAGGGAGCGGGCGAGGTCACGGTAGTTGTACTCGACCAGGTCCACGTCGACCACCAGGCAGGGCGACGGCAACTCGGCAGTCTCCAGATAGCGGGCGATCTTGGGCGGCATGCCGCCGCGCTCGGCCGGAAGCTCGGCCGAGTGGACGAGGCGAAGGCGCGTCTTGCGGCGCGGCGCGCGCGCGGCGGGATCGAGTGAACGGGGCTTTTCGGACAGGCGCGAACGGGCTCGGCGGCCCGAAGTGGGAGCGAACATCGCAAACACCCTTTAAGACCCGGCGCTAAACCGGCGTTATCTAAAAGGACGCTTCCGTCGTTGCATAAACCACAAGCGGGCCAGCGGCACGTGCGTGTGCGTCTTGAAGGACGCGAATATAGCGTCGATTCGCGCCATCACAAGAGTTCCTTGCGGCCGGCGTGAAGTTTTTTGCTAACTCGATCCCGGGCCGCGCACGATCTCGACGCCCGAGGGCGTCTCCTCGACCGTCGGATGGGTGTCGATCCCGGGAACCGGCGGCGGCGGACCCGTCGGCTGGGGAGCGGGCTGCTGCGGCGCTTGAACGTTGATGACGATGGGCTGGGAGCTGTTGGTGCTGTATCCGGAGTAGTAGTAGGGCCAGTTGACGATCACGGGACCCTGATGGTGGCCACGGTCGCCATGGTCACCGTGATCGCCATGGTCGTCGCGTGTCATGGCGCTGCTGCCGGTTGGCGGCAGGCCGCCCCAGCCGGTCGCCGGCACCGGCAGGGCCCAGCCGTTTTGCGGGATGGTGGCGTTTGTCGTGCCCTGGGCGCCGGCAAGGACTGGCCAAAAAAACAGGGCGCTCGCCACTGTGCCGGCCACGATCGGGATGAGCCTTTGGGCCATGGGCGGACTCCGCTTCGCGCTAGGGCCAATCTGACGGTCCTGAGGGGAAACATAAGCCTCTTCCGCCGTCCACGCATCGCCCGTCACGAAGGTTTGAAGCCGGGCTGGCAGGCGACCGCCGGGCGTCCGGCAGGCCATCGGCGATCGCGTGAAGGCCCGAACCGCGCTCTGCTCAAGGAACCTCGTTGAACAGCAAGTCAGCATAGCTGTCGCGCCGGCGCATGACCTCGTAAGCGCCCGAGGCCGCGATCAGCCCGACTTCCGGCCGCGGCCGGCCGTTGTTGGGCGTCATCTGGTCGAGGGTATAGGCGCCGGTATCGAGGAAGGCGACCACGTCGCCGGGCGCCGTGGACGCGGCGAGCGATCTCTTGCCCGGCAGGCGGACCAGGGCGGCTTCGAGGAGATCGCGTGCACCGGCGAGTCGCGGCTCGCCAAGGAGGCGGGCCAGAAGATGCTCGCCCTCCACGTCGAAGAAGGCGTCGCCGTTGTCGCAGAGCGGCCCGACCAGGCGGAAGTCCACGCTCGCCTCATCCAGCTTCGCGGCCGACAGGGCGTGGTAGTACCACTTGTAGGTATAGGATTCGACCAGCACGTTGTAGCCGGCATCGAGATAGAGCCATCGCCCGTCGGCCCGATCCTTGATGTTCTCGACCCGGGCCAGCAACACGGCCGCGTCGCCGACCATGGCCCGGCCGGGCTCCAGGATCACCTCGGTCTCCGGCCCGATGGCGCGGCGGAGTGCCGGAAGCAGCGCGGCGGCGATCTCGACGGCGCCGAGAGTGGGCGCGAACAGCCCGCCTTGAGGCGCCCCCTGGGCGGACGAGGCGGCGCCATGCATGTAGGGCAGGGGAAAGCCGCCGCCGAGGTTGACGTGGGCGAGGCGCTTGCCCAAGGCCGCTTCGAGATGGGCGAGATGCCGGGTCACGGCCTCGGCGGCCTTGAGATAGGGGCCCGCCTCGGTGATCTGGGAGCCGACATGCGCGTGGAGACCCACGCAATCGAGAACATCCGCATTGACCTTCAGGATCGCCAGTGCGCCGTCGATCTCTTGCGGCAGGATGCCGAACTTGGTCGCGGCCGTGCCGGTCTGATTTCCGGCGGAGGTAGCACTTCTGACTTCCGGCACGATGCGCAATGCCAGGCGCGCCCGGCACCCCAGGCCGCGGGCGACATGGGCCAAGCGCCTCAGCTCGAAAATACTGTCGACGTTGATCGCCTTGATAGGCGGATCGAGAGCTTCGGCCAGCTCCGCTTCGCTCTTGGCCACGCCGTTGAAGACGATGGCGTCGGCCGGAAAGCCGGCCAGCTTGGCGCGATAGAGCTCGCCGCCCGAATTGACCTCGACCGAGGCGCCGGCTTCGCGGATGAGGCGCAGCACCTTGATGGCCGAGAGAGCCTTGGCCGCGAAACAGAGAGTCGTGTTCCTGTCGATCGCGGCGATGGCGGCCTTCAAGTTCCTGGCCCGGCCGGCGATGCGCGCCGCCGAATAGACATAGAGCGGCGTGCCGCGCTCCTCTGCGAGCGCCGGCAGGTCATGGCCGTCCATCCACAGCCGGCCCTTGCGGTTCTCGAGAAAGTCCGGAACCGCCCAGGCGGGCGCCTCGTTCTTCTTCACTCTGGATCTGCAGGCGGCGGCACCGCGCCGGTCCGCTCGACGATCAAGCGGTAGTGCTCCGGCCGGCGGTGAGCGGCGAAGTTGAAGATGTCGGCGCGATAAGGCCGGGCGAAGTCGAGATCGCATTTGCGCACCACCAGCTCGTCGCCCATGGTCGCGCATTGCGCCACGATCTCCCCCGAAGGCGCGACGATGCAGGTCTGGCCGATCATGTTGTAGCCCTCTTCGAAGCCGGCCTTGGCCACACCCACCACCCAGGTTGCGTTCTGGTAGGCGCCCGCCTGCATGACCAGGTGGTTGTGGAAGGGCTCCAGCGCGTCCAGTTCGTAGGGATCGCCGAGACCGACCGGCGAGTTGTAGCCCAGCAGGATCATCTCCACGCCCTGCAGCCCCATGACCCGGTAGGTCTCGGGCCAGCGCCGGTCGTTGCAGATGCACATGCCGAGAATCCCGCCGAAGGCCCGCCAGACCGGGAAGCCGAGGTCGCCCACCTCGAAGAAGCGTTTCTCCAGATGCTGGCCCGGCCGGTCGAGCACTTCGGCGTGGCCGGGCAGATGGACCTTGCGGTACTTGCCGACGATCCGGCCATTCTTGTCCACCAGAATCGAGCTGTTGAAGCGCTGCTTGGCATTGCCTCGGCGGACGAGTTCGGCATAGCCGAGACTGAAGCCGAGGCCGAGGCGCTGGGCCTCTTCGAACAGCGGCCTGGTCTCGGGTCCCGGCATTTCCTTCTCGTAGAAGGAATCGAGCTCTTCCTCGTCCTCGATCGCCCAGCGGGGGAAGAAGGTGGTGAGCGCCAGCTCCGGATAGGCGATGAGGTCGCAACCGAAGCCGTGAGCTTCGCGCATCAGATCCAGAAGGCGGCGGACAACTTGGGTCCGGCTCTCCTGCCGGCCGATGGGGCCGAGCTGCGCGGCGCCGACGGTGATGGTTCGTGCCATGACTGCTCCCCGGGGGTGGAAGAACGGGGCCGGAGCTTAGCCCATCCCTCGGGCGCTCGCGAAGCGGTCATACCATGATGACTAGGTGTGGAGCCTCAATAGGTTGTTCCCGGTCAAAGGGAGCCTGCTGATCGGTGGCATTGAGCCGATACTGCCATGGGGGCGATGCCAGTTGTATCGATGAAGCCATCGCGGCAGTTCGGCGGTGCGCTGGTCTGAGTGATGGTAGGCCCTGGCGTAGGCCCACTCGCGTAACAACGTCTGGATGAACCGCTCGGCCTTGCCGTTGGTCTTGGGGGTATAGGGTTTGGTTCGGATGTGCCTGAGGCGGAGCCGTTTGCAGGCCCGCGCGAAGGCGAAGGATTTGTAGCACGAGCCGTTGTCGGTCATGACGCGTTGCACCTGGACGCCGAGGCTTGCGTAATAGGCGATGGCGGCCCTGAGGAAGGCGACGGCACTGCCCTTCTTCTCGTCCTTCATGACCTGGCTGAAGGCGACGCGCGAGGCATCGTCGATGCAGACATGGACGAACTCCCAGCCGAGGCCTTGGCCCCGGCTTCGCCGGCTGCTCTGGCCTTTACGGTCGCCCGTGATCCGGTGGCCGACGCCATCGATCCTGCCGAGTTTTTTGATATCGATGTGGATGAGTTCGCCGGGGTTTTCGCGTTCATAGCGGCGCACCGGCTCGGCCGGCTCCAGGGCGCTCAGCTTGTTCAGGCCCAAGCGCTTCAAAAGCCGGCTGACGGTCGCCGGCGAGACTCCGACCTCGGCCGCAATCGCCTTGCCGGTCAATCGCTCGCGCCGAAGGGTTTCAATGCGTTCGACGATCGCCTGCGGCGTCGGCCGATACAGCCGTCGGGGCCGCGAGCTGCGGTCCGCCAAGCCGGCAAGTCCTTCAGCATCGTAGCGTTTCACCCATTTGCGCACCGTCCGCGGGCAGACACCTACGGCTTCGCTGACGGCCTGCGGCGTCTGCCCGCTCGCCACCCGGGCCACGATCCACTCTCGACCGTGCGCCGTGAGACGGGCATTCTTGTGAACGTTCATCCGGTCTCTCCCCGAGATTACTGAGGCTTCGACACCTTCAGCTTCTCCCGGCAGGGGCCGGATGGACAACCTGTTGAAAGCTCACATCTAGGGCATGATGGCCCAGGCATGATGGCCCGGGTGGTGCCGGAGCGGCGCCGTGCTGCGAGGGGTCGAATGAGCCAGGCATCGGCGGCGGGAACCAGCCGCCAGACTCTCGGCATGTTGAGCGTGGCGGCCGGCGTCTCCATATTTTCCCTCCAGGACGCCATCGTCAAAGGTCTCAGCGCCGCCTACCCCGTGCATGAGATCGTCTTCATTCGCAGCCTCGTGGCGCTGCCGCTGCTGCTGCTGGCGACCATAGCCGAGGCGCGCGGCTGGCCGGCCTTGAGCCGCCTCGGGCTCCATCTTCTGCGGGCGCTGCTCATGTATGTGGCGTTCACCACCTACTATCTCGCCATCGCCCATCTCCAGATCGCTGAGACCGTCGCCCTCTTCTTCGTTGCGCCGCTGATCGTCGCCGGCTTGAGCGGCCCGATCCTGGGCGAGAAGGTGACTTCACGCAGCTGGACCGCGATCGCCATCGGAGCGGCCGGCATGCTGGTGATCCTGCGCCCGGGCTTCGGGGCTTTGGATCCGGCCCTTTTCCTGCCCTTGTTCGCGGCGCTCGCCTATGCCCTCTCGGTGCTGTGCGGCCGGCGGCTGGGCCAGACCCAGAGCGGTGCCGCCATGGCGCTTTCGGTTACCGTCGTCTATATCGCGGCGAGCGCCGTCATGGCGCTTCTCCTGGCCGGACGGGTGCCCGCAGCCGGCGCGGACTCCTCCATCAGATTTCTGCTCGATCCCTGGGCCTGGCCGGGCCTGAAGGACTTCGGCCTGATGGCCGGCTGCGGGGTCATCTCGGCCGCCGCCTTCTTTTGTCTCGGTCAGGGCTATCGGATGGCCGAGGCGAGCCGGGCCGCGCCCTTCGAATACGCCTCCCTCCCCTGGAGCATCCTCTGGGGCTATCTCTTTTTCGCCAATCTGCCGGACTGGCCGACAGTCGCGGGCGCGCTGGTGATCGTCTATGGCGGCCTTTACGCCCTGAAACTCGGGGACGGAACCGGCCCGCGCAAGACGGCGCTGGTGATCCTTTCCGACGAGGACGAGCCATGACCTGAGGGCGTCCCTGGCCAGCGCAGCACGGCGTTGCCGGGCCGGGTCGGTGTACTACATAGGCGGGCGCAGACGGGAAGGGAGACGAGCCGCATGACCAAGTCCGAAACCGCCGTGAAGCCGGGTGCGATCCGTGCCGTGCAGCAGATCCAGCGTGGCCAGCCGACCAGCGACGGGGCCGGCGTTCGCCTCAACCGCCTGATCGGCAGCGCCATGCTGCCGGACGTGGACCCTTTCCTGTTGCTGGACGAGTTCCGCTCCGACGACGCCTCGGACTACATCGCGGGATTCCCGGAGCATCCCCACCGCGGTTTCGAGACGGTGACCTACATGCTGGCCGGGCGCATGCGCCATGGCGACAACAAGGGCCATACCGGCCGGCTCGATGCCGGCAGCGTCCAATGGATGACCGCCGGACGCGGCATCCTTCATTCCGAAATGCCGGAGCAGGAAGACGGCCTCATGTGGGGTTTCCAGCTCTGGGTGAATCTGCCGGCCAAGGACAAGATGGCGACCCCGCGCTACCAGGAGATCCCGCCCGAGCGGATCCCCGTCGCCGAGCTTGCCGGCGGCATCAAGGCCAAGGTGGTGGCAGGCAGGTTGGACGGCATCGAAGGGCCGATCGGCGGCATCGCCACCGACCCGAATTTCTTCGATTTCACCCTGCCCAAGGGGGCAAGGCTCGAGCTGCCCGTGCCGGCGGGGCACAGCGCCTTCGTCTATCCCTTCGAAGGCGATGTTGCCGTCGGCGAGCCGGCCAGGGACGTCGCCCGCGGCAGCATCGCGCTGCTGGGCGATGGCGAGCGGGTCGTGCTGGCGGCGCCGAAGGGACAAGCGCGCGCGCTGCTGGTCGCCGGCCGGCCGCTCCATGAGCCGGTGGCGCGTTACGGTCCCTTCGTCATGAATACGCAAGGCGAGATCCGCCAGGCGATCGTCGATTTCCAGGCGGGCCGGTTCTAAAGCCGAGCCCTAAATGCCGGCCACAGGTTGGATCTTCGTCCCATCCGAAAAACGCGAGAAGCGGAAGGGCGCGGGATCGACAATGGGTGCCCGGGCCATGACCAGGTCAGCCGCGAGCTTGCCGGCACCCGGGCCGATGCCGAAGCCATGGCCGGAGAATCCCGTGGCGAGGAACAGGCCCGGCAGGCGCTCCACGGGCGAGATGACCGGCAGCATGTCGGGAGTGGCGTCGATATAGCCGGCCCAGCTTCCCGCCACTTTCATGTCCTTGAAAGCCGGCCAGATGCCGGCGACGGTGGCCCGCGCCGCCGCGAGCTGGGATTCCACCGGTGCGGGATCCAGCACCCTGACCCGCTCGAAGGGCGAGATGCGGTCGAGCGCCCAGGGCTTGGCGAGGTTCCATTCGGCGAAGAAGCGCTCGCCGAAGCCAAGGGCAAGCCGGCTGTGTTCCAGGCGCAGAGCCGGCATGAAGTCTAAGAAGAACCGGAAACTGTCCGGCACGATGTCGTGCAGATTGGTGCCGCTGTTGGCGACCGTGTAGCCGCCGTCCAAACGCTTGCGGAATCCGAAACCGGGGCCGGAGGCGGCGTTCCCGGGTCCGGCGTCGATGGGGGCCGTGCGCATCACCGAAGCGCGCACCTTCAGCTGCGGCAGACGGATGTCGAGGCTGCGGCAGAACAGGCCCGACCAGGCCCCGCCCGCCAGCAACACGGCGTCGCAGGCGATGCGCCCTTTTTCCGTGACCACGGCCGAGACGCGGCCCGCCGAGGTCTCGATCCCCCTGACGGCGCAGTCGGTCATGATCACGGCGCCGCGCTTGCGCGCGGCCTGGGCGATGGCCGGGGCGGCCTTCTGGGGTTCCGCACTCCCGTCGCTGGGCGTATGCAGGCCGCCCAGCCACCGGCGATTGCCGCCGGGCGCCAGGGCCTCTGCTTCCGCGCCGCTCAAGAGGCGCGTGTCGATCTGGAACGGCTCGGCGCTCTTCAACCAGGCCTGCCGTTTGGCGAACCCGGCCTCGTCGCCGATCAGATAGAGCACGCCATGTTGGCGGAAGCCGGTCTCGCCACCGACCCGCTCGTTCATGCCGCGCCAGAGACGCTGGCTTTCCAGCATCAAAGGAATCTCCCGCGGGTCGCGGCCCATCTTGCGGCACCAGCCCCAATTGCGGCTCGATTGCTCGGCGCCGATTTGGCCCTTCTCGCACAGCACGACCGGCACGCCGCTTTCGGCCAGGGTCAGCGCGGCGCTGGTACCGGCGATGCCGCCGCCGATGACGACCACGCCGGCGCGCGGGGGCAGGCTGGGATCGGAAGGTATCGGATCGACGGGGAGGGCTTGGGTCATGGGCTGATGGCGGATGGGATAGCGGTCCCTGCCATTTGAACCGGTCACAGGGGCTGACGCAATGGGGCGACATCGGACCGGCCGTGCGACCTGACCAGCGATGCCGGAGCAGTCTGCAGACCGGCCCGTGGCAACCCCGGTTGTTGTCAAGGATGCTTGCGCTTACGCGGTTGTGATGACCTCCTGTCAGGAATCTGTGCCAAACAATTGGTGCCAGCCCGGAGGCGACTGCGCGCATCCCAGTGATGGCTAGCTAGAAATTGACATTGGGGGCTTCGGAGGAAACACGTGTAAAAGCTGAAGTTGAGCAAGGTCTTCGGGCGCAGAATCCTGGCGTTGCCAAATTCCCGTGCTGCATTTTTGTGACGCAGATCATGGAGTTTGTTGTTTCCATGTTTCAGCATTATTTATTCCTGCCTCTGCCTTTTGCTGTTTGGCCGGTGCCATATTTCGTTCCTTTCTGGATCATTTATTTATGGAATTTTCTGCAAGAGCGCCGCTTGAAGCGGCACGCGATCCGCTCCGGCAAAGCCGGAGACGGATTGGACAAAGGGTCGTTTCAGCTGATCTTGTGGTCGTCCCGATTGTCGCGCGTTGCCGGTTACGGCCTCGCCTTCCTCACGCCCCCTTGGCCTCCGGGCAACCCGCGAATTCTGGTCTATGCCATCGGGCTGATCTGCATGCTGTCAGGGGCGTTGCTTCGCAAGAAATGCTTCGAGCTCCTGGGGCGCAGCTTCACCTATAGCGTGACCGTCCCGGCGAGCGGGATCATCGTTCAAGAGGGCGTGTATCGCCATCTGCGGCATCCGTCCTATACGGGCGGCTTCATGTTCATACTCGGCCTCGGCCTGGCCTCGACGAATCCGTGGACCCTGGCGGTCTTGACGATACCGGCCGTTGTCATGTTTTGGTATCGGGTCCGGGTGGAAGAGCGGTTCCTCGTCGCTTCCCTGGGTTCGCCCTACACCGAATACATGAGGCGAACGAAACGCTTCGTCCCCTACGTCTTCTGAGCAAAGGCCGGAGCCGAGGGCGCTCCCAACCGGCTGCGGGCAGGTCCCGGCGCTGCGTTAGGTCAATTTTTACCCAATGGGCCCATGGTCGCCGCGTTGGCGCCTTTGCCGGTGTGACGCGCGGGAGGGTGGAACCATGGCGGCCGCCCAGAGACATGTCGTTCTCTACGTGCCTGATCTCAGCGTCGGCGGCGCCGAGCGTGCGGCGCTCAATCTGCTCGAGGCTCTTCCCGGACCCGATCTGCGGGTGACGCTGCTGTTGAACCAGCGCCGCGGTCCGTTGCTTCATACGCTGCGGGATGGTGCCGAGGTAAGGAGCCTTGACGTCCATCGGACGATTGCGGCCTTGCCGCGCCTGACGGCCTTCCTGCGCCGGGAGCGGCCCGACGTTCTGATCTCCTACCTCGAGTTCAACAACATCGTGGCCATCTGGGCCAATCACCTGGCCGGCCGGCCGACCAGGGTGATCGCCTCGCACCACGTGACGATGTCGAATTTCAAGTCGGCATCCTGGAAATACAGTTTGGTTCCCGCCCTCTACCGATTGACCTTGCCCTGGGCCGATCATGTGGTCGCGGTATCCAAAGGTGTCGCGTCCGGCTTGGCGCAAGTCATGCGGGGGCGGGAATCGCTGTCCATCATCGACAACCCGATCATCACGCCGGGATACCGGGAGCTGGCCTCGGCACCTCTGGATCACCCCTGGTTCGCGCCGGCCGAGCCACCGCTCATCCTCGGCGTCGGAAGGCTGGTGCCGCAGAAGAATTTCGAGTTGTTGATCAACGCCTTTGCGGCGCTCGCCGCGAAGCGCAACGTGCGTCTCGCCCTGTTGGGCGACGGGCCGCTCAAGGCCGATTTGCAGCAGCAAATCGATAGGTTGGGGCTTTGCGACCGCGCGACCATCCTGCCCGTGGACCTCAATCCCTGGCGCTACATGGCACGCGCGAGCGTTCTCGTGCTGTCTTCGCTGTTCGAGGGATTCGGCAATGTTCTCGTCGAGGCGATGGCGACCGGAACGCCCGTCGTCAGCGTGGATTGTCCCGATGGGCCTGCCGATATCCTGGGCCACGGCAAATGGGGGCGTTTGGTGCCATCGGGCGACGCCGGGGCGCTCGCCGCCGCCATCGAGGACACGCTCACCGATCCCGGCGACCCCCAGTCGCGTCAGGCTCGGGCGATGGAATACTCGGCTCAGTCCATCGCCATGCGCTATCGCGACCTGATAGCGCGCATGGATGGGGCTCGCAGATCAGTTCCGGCTTCGTGATGTCGATGGATGGCTGCCCGATGCGATGGCGCTGACGGCTCGCGTGGTTCTCATTTTGCGGTGTAGCTTCCCTAGCTTTGGAACCCCGCTCGTGGCGGGGTGCCGACACTGCAGGATTTCCATCGGGGCAGCCGTCTGATCGCGGTGATGGTGCGAGCCAACGGATACCCTCTGAAACGGCTAGGTTCGTTCGCCGGACTGAATTCCCTTGAGATGCTTCCAATGGACCATGGCTTTCTGGGCCAGTTGGGTATGGCCAAGAGGGCCGCAGGCCTCCTGCAGCAAGAAGACATCGCCAGTCTGATTGGCTTCGATCGCCACGGGACCGCCGGGCGTGACCGCGATATCCCATCCGAGCGTGACATGCGGGCGGAGCGCAAAAGCAGAACGCTGGGTGAGGGCCAATACCTCGCTCCACCAGGGAATCACTATGCCTTCGAAACATACGCCGGTATCCGGATGAAATGCGTGGACGGTTCGGCCGAAGGCGGCCTTCTTGATCCCTATCCTGGCCAGGGCGCCGGTCTCCATGTCCACCCCGACCGCGATGGCGCCCTTGGCCCAGTTGTCGACCTGCGAACGGCCAGTGCCGATCTTCAGGCATGCGCCGGTGATCGAGCAGGTTTCGCCGTCGAGCAGGGTGTCGAGACGAATTGTATTGAGCGATCCTGGAAAAATTCGATCTAGGACGGGGTGGTTGCGGATCAACGGTTGGACGATGATGTTCCGCGCGACGCTGAAGAATTCTGGCCCTATCAACTCGACGGGCACTGCCGAGGCACCATCGCCCACGCCGCCGTCGATCGGCTTGATGAAGACTTCTCCCCCGCGCAGACGAAGTGTCTCAACCGCAGCATCGGCCGACACTTCGCGCCCGGTTGCATCCACCACCTGACCCGACCTCGTGATCGAGAACAGGGTGGCGGCGCAGGGGATGCCCTCCGCGGCGAGCGCCCGGCACGTCTCCAACTTGTCTGCAAGCATCCGCAGCTTCTCCTTTGGATTGGCGTGACGCTGGAAGCGGCCAATCACTTCGGGAGGTACGTAGTCCAGCACCTGTGGATGGGCGTCGCGTTCGTATAGCCTATGCTTGAAATAATGGTAGGGAGGGCAACGGTATCGTTGCCAAAGCGCCCGCAACTCTTTGGCCTGGAGACCCAAGGGTTTCTTGGATCCTGAGCGCAGATACGGCTCGACCTCTAGACTTAGGAATTTCAGGTAGCGGTTCACCGTCCCCTCCGCCCCATTGCCGGTCCTTTGGGCTAGGTTCGCTCCGCTGATTCAATTGAAATTTTAGCTCAGGCCCTGAACCGGCACCAGCGAGAAACGAAGAAGAAGCGCTCCACCGGCGCGAGCGGCGAGGCGCTATGCGACGGCCCTGAGGAAGCGGGCCAAACGGTCTGACGCAAAGCGGCTCGACAATGGAAGAAAAACGCGACCGACACTCCGCGGCGTTAACAAATCTTAGCTGTTTGTATCGACAATGGAACGGCGTAACTCATGGGATGGCGTGCGGCCACTCGAACGCTCCGAGATCGGTGCCAACCGCCGCTGGTGCGGCTGACCGCCTGAGGCAAAGCATGACGAGTCAGTCCAAGGGAACGGCGACCATACAATCAGGGGCGCTGTCCGGGACCAGTGCAGGCGAACCGCGCCCACGCATCCTACTGGTGGGACCGATGCCGCCGACCAAGGGCGGCGTCACGACCTTCATGCTGAATCTCATGGGCTCCCATCTCAACGGCGAGTTCGAATTCATCCCCTACACCACCTCGCGGCCGCCGAAGCGGGATGTCATCGACAACTACGGATACAGCGCCCTGTTGCGCGGCGGACCGAGGCGGATCTTGGCGGGCATCTTGTTGACGCTGTGGCGTCTGTTGTCCTTCCCCGTGGCCGTGGTCCGTGGACGCATCGACCTGGTTCAGATCCAGGCCTCCGACTATTTCGTGTTCTGGGAATCGATTCTCTATGCCGCCATTGCGCGAATGCTGGGCCGACCTGTCCTGCTCCGGCTCGGCGGCGCCTTCGACGTGTTCCATGCGAGTTCGTCGCCCGCTGTTCGGCGCTGGATCGCGGCCGCGCTCAGCCTGCCCCACTACGTCATCGCCCAGTCAGACTTCGCCGAGCGCTGCATACGGCGCGCGGGCCGCAGCGGGCCCCTCGTGGTCCTGCCGAATTGGTCGCCAGAGGCCAACATCGTAGAGGCCGCTCGCGTGCCCTCGGACAACCCCGGTTTCCTGTTCGTCGCCGGCAGCGAGGCCAGGCGCAAGGGGATCGAGGAGATACTGACGGCGGCGCAGCGGCTCGATCGGGCCGGCTGCCCGGCGAGGTTCCACCTGTTGGCGATGACGCCCTCGCTCGTCGAGCGGGTAAAGGCGCTCGGGCTCGCCAACATCCGGGCCATCGAGGGACCGGTCCAGCATAGCCGGGTCCTGGAAGCGATGCGCCGGAACGACGTCTTCCTGCTGCCCTCCCATGGCGAGGGCTTTCCAAACGCGCTCATCGAAGCCATGGCGGCTGGCACGCCCTCGATCGTGACCCCGGTAGGAGCTGTGCCGGAGATCGTGGCCGACGGCTGCGCGCTGACGGTCCCGGTCGGCGACGCCGCGGCGCTCGCCGAAGCCATCGACCGGCTCGCACGCGAACCCGAGCTGCGCGAGAAACTCGGCCGCGAGGCCCTGAGAAGCCTGCGTACCCGCTATACGGAAGCAAGCGCGCTGCCGCCCCTGACAGAGGCCTACCGAAAGCTTCTTGGCGGCAAAGCGGTGAAGGCCTGAGCGCCATCCAAAACCGGCAAAGGAATCTTAACGGTACCGGCCCCACTCTCGGCGCCGAGGACCGAGGCCGAACATAGCGATGCGAGAAAGTGAACGATGCTGCGTGCCAGTGCCTACCTGTCGGCGCCCGGAGGCTCCCGCTTCCCCCAACGGCTCGAACAGGCGTTCTATCGGAGCATAAGAACTTCGAACGGCACCACAAAGTGGACCGCGCTGCGCCGTCTGGACGCCATGAACGATCTGTTCTTCGCCGCCCTGCGCCGGTGTCAGCTGGTCCCGCGCATCGTCATGGATGTCGGCATATCTTCCGGCGTGACAACTTTGGAGTGGCTTCGCGAGTTCGAAAAGCTCGGCCTTCCAGTGACGATGATCGCTACCGACCTGGTCATGAGCGTCGATCTCTATGCCATCGGCAAGCATATGCGCGTGCTGACCGAGAGGAACGGTCACCTGCTGCAAATCGAAATCCTCGGCAGCGGCATCCGCACGTTCACGCGAAGGCGCGACTACCTGACCGGCGGCATCGTCTGGCGCAAGGCCCTGTGCTATGCGGCCCGGCCGCTCCTCAGGAGGGCTGTCCACCAGGGCACCTATCTACTCGTCTCGCCGGCCCTTCGCGGCCAGGATCGCATCAAGCTGTTCGACGACGATATTCTCGCACCGAACCCGCCGCAGTTTGCCAGATGCGCCGATGTGGTTCGCGTTGCCAACCTCGTCCAGCCGATCTATTTCAACGACGACCAGATCAAGCGGGCGGTCGAGAACGTTCGCGAGCGCTGTCGCGGCGAAGGAAGCATGGTTATCGTGTGCCGGAACACGGCCAGAAGCCTCGAGGGCTCGATACTTCGCATGACCGGTCTGCGGCAGTTCTCGGTGGAAGCCCGTCTGGGCCGAGGCTCGGAAGTCGAACGCTACTTCACCGCGCCTGACGATGCTGCGGCACCCGCGCGACGAAATCCAGGCGCCGTTTTCGATCCAAGCCGAGGATGAAGAAGGCGACAAGGGCGCGCCGGCGCCGAAGGGTCGCCTAGCCCGCCATCAAATAGTCATACGCCGACAGCACATGCACTCTCACGATGTGGAGGAACTCCTCCACGTCCACATGTTCGTCGGCCGAGCCCATTCCGTGCGGAAACGGCCCATAGACATAAGCGGGAATGTCGCGATAGCGCCACAAGCGCGCGTCGGTGCCGCCGAGGCTGACGATGGGCGCCGGTATGAACCCCAGAAGCGCCTGGACGTTCTTCTGAATGATGCCGACCATGGCGCCGTCGGGCGCGCAATAGGACGGCGGATTGAAATTCATCTCGGCGACGGTCGCCTGGGGATAATTGACGAGGACCTTGCGCACTTCCGCCATCACCTGCTCGCGGGTGACGCCGAGCGGCAGGCGGATGTCGGCTTCGAATCGGCAGGCGAAGGGGACCATGTTGACCTTGAGGCCACCCTCGATGACGCCGATGTTGAGGGTCACCTTGGAAACGATATCGGCCGCGCCGCTGCCCATCGCCTTGTCGACCGCTTCCCGCGCCGCCTCGAGGGAGCGGGCGATGTTGTTCGAGACCGAGGGTTCGATCTCGGTGACGACTTCGAGATCGGCGATCAGACGCTGGGCCAGTTTGGTCGCGCTCTCGGTGGCGTGGGTGTAGGCGCCGTGGGCGCCCCGGGTCCTGACCTTGAACTCCAGCCAGAGCGGGCCCTTTTCTCCGAACCGGATGGTATAGGGGCTGCCAGGCTCGCCGTTGAGCAGACAGTCGCCCAGGACTTCCGGGTGATGCTGGACCAGATAGCGCGCGCCCCAGGGCCCGAAAGTCTCCTCGTCCGAGACCGCAGTCAGGGTCAGCCGGCCTTTCAGGCGTTCCCGGATGCGATGGAGGAAGGCGTAGGTGAAGATGGAGGCGGTCGTGCCCGCCTTCATGTCGCAGGCACCGCGCCCGTAGATTTTTCCGTCGATCAGCTCGCCGCCCCAGGGATCCTTGGTCCAGCCGGTACCGTCACCCACCGGGAAGACATCGATGTGGCCGTTGAGAACGAGATGCTTGCCGGGCCCGGCGCCATCGAAGGCGGCGACAAGGTTAGGCATGGTCGCCTGCGGGGCTATGACGCGGAACTCCAGGCCTTCGGCGCTCAGGAAATCGCCGATGTGGCGTGCGGCCTCGGTCGTGTCGCCCGGGGGATTCGGGCTCCGGCAGCGGATGAAGGCCCGGAAGAAGGAAACGATGCGCTCGCGTTCCTGATCCACCCACCCGGCAAGAATCTTGCGATCGTCGCTCATGTTTGCTCCTGCTGATTTGGCCTTTACCCCTTCGGACCCTAGGCCCGCAGGCGCTGAGCGTAGACGTTGACGATGAGGGCGGCCAGCAGCACTACGCCGCGGATTGGAATCTTGAGGAAGCCGTCGATGCAGCTTATCTGGCGCGGCTAGCTTCCGTTGCAGCGCCAAAATTGTAAAAGGGGCGGATGGCGGGCAAAGGCCGCTTCCATTGACTTGTCGGCGTTCCGGCGCGAGCCTTTGCCATCCGAAGAGAAGGGAGGCCTGCGATGAACGACAGCCTGCCGCGGCTCCAGCCGCTCGATGCCGGAGTGGTTCCGCGCTTCGCCGAATTCGCGACCTTCATGCGCACGCCCCGGGTGACCAGCCCCGCCGGCGTGGACGTGGGCCTGGTCGGCGTGCCCTTCGATCTCGGCACCAATTTCCGCACCGGCGCGCGCCAGGGCCCGGCCCAGATCCGGGAGATGTCGCGGATCATCCGCCGGGTGAACGCTTCCAGCCGCATCGCGCCCTTCCGGCTGTGCAACGTGGCCGACATGGGCGATACGCCGATCAATCCCTTCGACCTGCTGGGCAGCGTGGACATGATCGCGCGCTTCGTCAGCAACCTCACCGACCATGGCGTGGCGCCCATTTCAGCCGGGGGCGACCACACCATCACGCTGCCGATCCTGCGCGGCATGTTCCGGGGCAAGCCCTTCGGCGTGGTGCATTTCGACGCCCATGCCGACACCCTGGACAGCCTGCTCGGCAGCAAGATCAATCACGCCACACCCTTCCGCCGGCTGGTGGAGGAGGGGATCATCGATCCCAAGCGCACGATCCAGATTGGACTGCGCGGCACGCGCTTCGGCGACGACGACATTCAATACGGCTATGACGTCGGCATGCGCATCGTCACCATGGACGACTTCGAGGAGATGGGCCGCAAGGCGGTGATCGAGGAGGCGCGGCGGGTGTGCGGCGGCGGACCCGTCTACATCACCTTCGATATCGATGGCCTCGATCCGGTCTTCTGCATCGGCACCGGCGTGCCCGAGCCCGGCGGAATCAGCATGCGCGACGCCCAGGTCATCATCCGGGGTCTGCAGGGCCTCGACATCGTCGGCGGCGACGTTTGCGAGGTGCTGCCTATGGCCGATCCTTCCGGCCACACGGCGCTCAACGCCGCCAACCTGATGTTCGAGATCCTCTGCGTGCTGGCGGATTCGATCGCCATGCGGCGGAAGGCCAAATGACCATGGCCGAGCGCAACCGCAGGATCGTTCTGGCCGCTCGTCCGGAGGGAGAGCCGAAGGCCAGCGACTTCCGCTTGGTCGAGGCCGATGTCCCCATGCCGGCCGAGGGCCAGCTGCTGCTTCGCACCCTCTGGCTTTCCCTCGATCCCTACATGCGCGGGCGGATGAGCGCAGCGAAATCCTATGCCGAGCCAGTCGCCATCGGGGAGGTGATGGTGGGTGGCACGGTCTGCGAGGTTGTCGAATCTCGCAATACGAAGTTCAGGACCGGCGACATCGTCCTCGCCTACACCGGATGGCAGGACTACGCCCTCTCCGATGGCGCAGGTTTGCGCAAGCTCGACCCGGCCGAGGCGCCCGTCTCGACGGCGCTGGGCGTGCTAGGCATGCCCGGCATGACCGCGTACACGGGGCTTCTCAATATCGGCCAGCCGAAGCCGGACGAAACGGTCGTGGTCGCGGCCGCCGCGGGGCCGGTCGGCTCCCTCGTCGCCCAGATCGCCAAGATCAAGGGATGCCGCGTCGTGGGGATCGCCGGCGGCGCGGAGAAATGCCGCTATCTGGTCGAGGAACTGGGGCTGGACGCAGGCCTTGATCATCGCGCGGGCGGCCTTGGCGACAGGCTCGCCAAGGCTTGCCCGAAGGGCATCGACGTTTATTTCGAGAACGTGGGCGGGGCGGTCTGGGACGCGGTGTTCCCGCTGCTCAACATGTTCGCGCGCGTGCCCGTCTGCGGCGTGGTCGCCCATTACAACGACCAGGCCCTGCCGCCCGGCCCCGACCGGATGTCCCTGCTGATGCGCAACGTCCTGTTCAAGCGGCTGACCTTGCGGGGTTTCATCGTCAGCGACTTCGCTGCCCAGGCCGCGGACTTCCGGCGCGAAGTGGGCGGCTGGCTGAAGGAGGGCCGGATCAAGTATCGCGAGGACGTCGTCCATGGCCTGGAGAAGGCGCCCGAGGCCTTCATCGGGCTCCTGATCGGCCGCAATTTCGGGAAGCGCCTGGTCAAGCTTCGCTGAGTTGGCCTCCCGGCTAGGCCGGCTTTCCTTTCGTCATCCAAGGCGGCAGCGGTCGCTGGCATCGTCGTCAGCCAAGATCGCGGCAGCCCAGGCTCCCATGCGCAACCCTCCCGGACAGCCTCGCGCCGTTGTCTCTCAGCGGCATCATTCACCCGAGCGCGGCCGATGGCCTATGCTGATCGCCTCTTCACCAAGGGATCGGGAGGAACCGGCGTCATGCGTCTCAAGGACAAGGCCGTGCTGGTCACGGGGGGAAATTCCGGCATCGGCCGGGGCATCGCGCACCGCATGGCGGCCGAGGGAGCCCGGGTCGCCATCACCGGGCGAGATCCGAAGAAGGGCGCCGATACGCTCGCGTCTCTCAAGGCCGCGGGTGCGACGGCGGCGTTCTTCCCGGCCGACCTGGGCAACGAGGCGGATGCTCGCGGCGTGGTCGAGAAGGCGGGCGCCGAATTCGGCCGCCTCGATATCGTGGTCAACAATGCCGGGGCCGGCGCGCGCCGTTCCGGCGTGCTCGAAAGCGATCCGCCGGGTGAGCGCCTGCGCAAGCTCCTGCGGCCCAACCTGGAAGCGGCCTACTACGTTTCGGCCCATGCGATGCCGCTCCTTGCCAAGGCGGGCAAGGCTGCGATCGTCAACATCTCCTCGACGGCGACGTTCCATGGCAACTGGGGCAACTACGGCATTGCCAAAGCGGCGGTGGAGGCGCTCACGCGCTCGCTGGCGGTAGAGGGCGCGCCCTTCGGCGTGCGCGCCAACAGCGTGTCGCCCGGCTGGATCAAGACCGACGCCGTTTCCGGCAGCGGGGCGGCGGAGGAGTGGGAGAAGGGCGCCTCGCTGCTTGGGCGCATGGGGCGCCCGGACGAGATCGCCCGGGCGGTCGTGTTCCTCGCCTCCGAGGAGGCTTCATTCATCACCGGCACGACTTTGATCGTCGATGGAGGGCTCGTCATCACCGACTACCCCTCGCTGCCCTGGCTCGAGGCCGTCGGCGCCTCGCGGCTGTTCGCTGGTCTTGCCGGCAAACCCGGCTAAAACCGCCGCTCGATGGCGCGGGGGATGCGCTGCCGGCGCTTGTTGAGCACCACGCCGCAGAGCCGGCCCTCGGCAGCCTCCAAGCTGCGTCGGGCCTGTGCGACCGCGCTTGCCCGGGTCTTCTCGGCCTCGACCACGAGCAGCACGCCGCCGGTGCGCCGGGCCAGCGCTACCGCCGTCACGTCGGTCAGCACGGGCGGCGCGTCGACGATGACGAACTGGGCGAAGCGCATGGCCTGGGCGAAAAGCCGGTCGAGGTCGCTATCGTTGAACAGCAGCCCCGCATTGCCGCCGCCGGTGGAAAGGCTGGCGCGATAGAGGGAGGGGATGCGCCGGTCGGGATCGACGGCGCGCTCGAAGGGCATCGCGCTGCCGGCCACAGCTTCGAGGCCTTCGGGTGCCGCTTCCTCGCAGGCAGCCGCGATCAGCAGCACGCTCTGCCCGAGATCGCCGGCGACGACGGACGCAAGCTCGCCGGCAACCGTCGAGACGCCCTCGCCATGCACCGCGCTGGTGATCTCGAGGATCCGGGGGCGGTCGCCCGTCATCATCGTCGTCACGGCGTGATACAGATGCAGCAAGTCGCCGCGGTCGATCAGCCTGGCGCTGCGCGTAGGCGCGATCGAACGCAACGGGGGAACGGCGGCGGGAACGCGGCGGCGCAGTGGCGAGGGATTGATCAACGTCATGGCCGGCAACTCTCCATGAACCCCGGGGATTGGCGTCAGCGAAGGGTAGGCCGCTCTCATAAAGGCACTGTTAATCGGGCACTCGCATCGTGTGGCAATTTTAAGCGGGATGGCGGAGTGCCGGTTCGGGCGACCGATCCCTTTGAGGAGTCCCTGGCGTCGGACGCAAGGCAGCGGCGCCGGATCCGCCGGCCGGACGCTTAACGATTCTTAGGCAATTCTCGTCATATTGAAGATACGGGCAGCGGGGTTCGGCATGATGCCGCAAGGTCGGGCTTTTCCAATTTCGATTCGGTCAGCATCAAGAGTCTCCGCAACATTTTCGCGCCGCACGCCGGTGCCGACGACCGGCGCCAGTTTTCGCTGAGGCAAGCCGGGAGGGCGAACATGACTCTTCCCTGGCATCTCAAGCGTCTCAGCCGGATGGGGCCGCGAGAGCTCGCGGGGCGTCTGCGCGACGAGGCGCTGAAGGCGTCCTGGCGTCGCCTGAAAGACAGGCCGGCGACCTCCGAGGACCAACCGGCCGCGTTCGCCGAGATTCCCGTGGCCCCGGCCGATCTCGCCGCCGCGATCGACATCGGCGGCCTGACTGCCGCTGCCGAGCGCCTGCTCGCGGGCCGGCTGCCGCTGTTCGGCCGCGACGTGAAGCTGCCGCAGGCGGCCGAGGATTGGTTCCTCGATCCCGATACGGGCACGCGCGCGCCGATGTCGGACTATGCCTTCGACATCGACATGCGCGATCCGGCCGTGGTGGGAAACCACAAATTCCTGCTCGAGCCCTCGCGCCTTCAGCAAGCGAGCCTGCTGGCCTCCGCCTGGTTCGTCACCGGGCACGAGCCATTCGCCGAGCTGGCGACGGCACAGCTTCACTCCTGGTGGCAGGCAAATCCCTTCCTCAGCGGCATTCATTGGACGAGCGGCATCGAACTGGGCCTGCGGCTGGTCGCGATCGCCTGGACGCGCCGGTTGCTGAAGGGCTGGCCCGGCGCCGGCACGGCCATCGAGGATTCGGCCATCGCCCGAGCCCAGATCCACTGGCATCAGCAGTATCTTGCGACGTTCGGCAGCCGCGGGTCCTCGGCCAACAACCATCGGCTTGCCGAGCTGCTCGGGCTCTATGTCGGGGCTTCCGCCTTCCCCTGGTATGCCGAGAGCGGCGCCTGGCGCGCTCGCGCGCTCGCCGAACTCGAGGCCGAGGCGGAGCGCCAGATCTTCGCGGACGGCCTCAGCCGCGAGCAGGCCAGCGACTACCACGGCTTCGTTCTCGAAATGCTGATGACCGCCGCCGCGGAAGACCTGGCCGCCGAACGTCCGCCGGCGCCGCGACTCCTCGCCGCCATCGCCCGCATGGCCGACGCCTGGGCCGCGATCCTCGATTGCCGCCTGAGACCGCCGCGCCAGGGCGACAGCGACGAGGCCCATGCCCTGTTGCTCGATCCGGTCGACCGCGACCGGCGGCCCGAATCGCTGCTCGCGGCAGCGGCGGCCATCGTCGGGCCGGCGCCCTGGTGGCCGCAGCTGGGCGCGGACATCCGCAGCAGCCTGTTCACCGTGCTCGCCCGCCGGCAATCCTCGGCCGACTTGCGGCCGGTGTGGCGGGCCAACCGGCGGCCGAGCCTGTTCGCGGATGCCGGCCTCGCACTGCTGCGCGACGTCGAGCCCCGGGCGGACGAGCTCTGGTGCCGCTGCGACCACGGCCCCCACGGCTTCCTCTCGATCGCCGCCCATGCCCACGCCGACGCCCTTTCCATCGAGCTGCGCCATGCCGGCGTCGATCTGTTCGCCGATCCCGGCACTTATTGCTATCTGACGGAGCTCGATGCCCGGCGCTATTTCCGCTCGACCCTCGCCCACAACACGCTGGAGATCGGCGGTCTGGATCAAGCGCGCTGGGGCGGGCCGTTCCTTTGGCTTGACGTCCCAAGGGCGGAGCTCCTGGAGGTGAAGGGCCTCGAAAGCGGACCGGTCGCCCGCTGGACGGCGCGCCAAGCGGGCTATGCCAGGCAGCCGGGAAACCCCATCCACGAGCGCAGCGTTTGTCTCGATCGCGAGCAGCGCATAGTCGCGGTGGAAGACTGCGTGCGCGGCAGAGGCCGGTTCCCGGTCCGTCTCGCCTTTCACCTCGGCCCGACGGTGGAGGCGTTGCTCGATCCGGACGGCGCCGACCTCGCCTGGCCGGCCGAGGACGGCACGCGTCGCGCGCGCCTGAGCTTGCCCACCCCGCTCACCTGGCGCGCCTGGCGGGGCTCGCAGGAGCCCATGCTCGGCTGGTACTCGCCGGGTTTCGGCGAAAAGCTGCCGGCGACCAGCCTGGTAGGGGAGGGCTCGGTGGATGCGGATCAGATGCTGAGAACCGTCCTGACGATCGGCGGTTCCTAGAGCATGTTTCGATCCGATTGAATCGAAGCATGCTCTAAATTCCTTGGTCTGGCCGCATTTTCTACGCCGAACCGGTGCCCACTTCGGCGGAAAATGCTTTAGTCGCTGCTTTGGCCCCTCGCGCCGGCGAGCCGCTCGTCGATGGCAAAGGTGAGCAGCAAGCCGATGGCGCCGGCGACCGCGTAGGTGACGAGGCCGGCGAGAAGCCTGAGAAGCCATAGATAGAGGCCGGGATCGCTCGCCCGCACGCTCCTCCACCAATGGACGAACCATTGCCCGGCGGCATCGGCGCCGAACCAAGCGGTGATCCAGGGGAACAGAAGGGCGAACAAAATCCAGATGACGACCGAGACCCGGAGATCCCGTCTGGTGAGGCCGATGCCAACCGGCGCCCAGCCCATGGCGAGCGCAACCGCCAGGCCCAGGATGGCGAGCACCGGCGCGGCCACGGCCGTCCACAGCATGACAGTCCAATAGCCCCCGAAATCGCGCGCATAGACCAAGCCGAGCAGAAGGCCCGCCGCGAAGAGCAGTCCCGAGCCCATCATCGCCACGCGCCTGAATT
Organism: uncultured Alphaproteobacteria bacterium; assembly: GCA_963724385.1. Taxonomy (GTDB): domain Bacteria; phylum Pseudomonadota; class Alphaproteobacteria; order Dongiales; family Dongiaceae; genus DASXQK01. Next base: position 438,602 of record CAVRUJ010000001.1, read on the forward strand.
CCCGATAGCCCGCCGCCGTGCTCACGACTTTCGGCCCCTCCAAGCGGGCCGATCATAGCGCCGGCGAGGGCGCCTGTCGCAGATTCAATTTTTCCGACGCTGCCTCAGCTTCCGCGCACCGGTGCCTTGCGCCATCGCAGGAGCGCCGCAAGCTGGACCAGGAACTCCCGATAGTCCCGCCACATATCGGGCAGGATCCAGGCGCCCTGCCGATAAGGCTCGGCGACGCCGATGGCGACCCTCTGGCTGCCACCATCCTGCCAGGTCCCGAAGAGACGGTCCCAGACCGGGAAGAGGCTCAGATTGCTGGCGCGCCCGCCCGGGTTGAGTCGGTGGTGAAAGCGATGACCGATGGGGGACTGCAGCAGCCAGCGCCCGATCCACCCGAAGTCGGAATCGATGCGGGAATGTATGATGAAACGCAGGATCGTCGCGCCGAAAGCCGTTCCGGCGATCAGGCTCGGCGGGGCATTTACCACCGCGAGGGGCAGGGTCATGGCGATGACCCGGGAGAATGTGGCCGGATGCACGCGCATCGACGTCAGGATATGGAACTCGTCGGCGCCGTGGTGGTAGCGATGAATGGGCCAGAAATACCGGCTGTGCTCGAGCCGATGCTGCCAGTAGTCCCAGAACGTCACGAGCAGGAAATAGCCGGTGTATTGAATCAGAAGAGGCAGGCCCTCCAGGGAAAGCGAGATGCCAGCCCGCTCTCGTAGCCAATCGTGCAGCCAGCCTCCGGTGACGAGCGCCACGCCAAAGGTGAAACCGACCTTGGGGATGTCGAGCAAATGGACGTGCCAGAGGGCAAAACAGACGAAATCCGAGCGCCCCGACGCGGAGCGGCCGCGGAGAAGGCTGTGCAGCGAACTCCGCTCCCAGCCGACCGCGACGAGCTCGAGTGCGAAAACCGCCGGCGTGACGAGCGCGGTCAGGATGGCGGCTTCAAGGACCCTCACCCGCAGCTGCTCGAACACGAAGCTGTGGCCCAGGATCGTCACGACAACCCGGTCGTCTACGTTCCTGCTGATGAGCCAGCAAAGGAAGACGGCGCACAGGTAATAGCCTATGAAGCCGAGCAGCAGGCGTTGCCTCGTCTCGCGGAATGCCTGCGACGCCGGCGTCCCTGCTCCCGTCGGCGGGTCTATCGCCGCGCCGAGGACCTGCCGCGCCACCCCCAGCGACGGTGGGGCAGTTCCGATGTTGCGCAAGCCGGCCCCCTCTGACGACCCCGAACTCGCTAGTACGCGTTTTTTCCCCCGATGACGGTGATCAAGGTGAGAGCCATGATCTTCACGTCGAACCACAGGGACCAGTTGTCGATGTAGTGCAGATCGTGCTCCACGCGGAGCATCATCTTGGCCACCGTTTCGGTTTCGCCGCGGTAGCCGCAGACCTGGGCCCAGCCGGTGATTCCCGGCCTGACGCGATGACGGGCGGCATAGCCGGCGACGATGGATTCCATCGGGCGATCGCCCTCTTCCGGCCAGAGCTCGGAAGCCCGCGTCCACATGGGATGCGGACGCGGCCCCACCAGCGACATCTCTCCGCGCAGCACGTTGAGGAGCTGGGGCAGTTCGTCCAGGCTGGTCCGCCGGAGGAAGCCGCCGATCCGGGTCACGCGCCGGTCGAAACGGCTTGCCTGGCGCAAGCCGGCGCCGGGATCGGCGGAAACCGTCATGGTGCGGAACTTGAACACTTCGAAGGGGTGGCCGTTGAAGCCCAGCCGCTTCTGGCGGAACAGCACCGGTCCGGGGCTGTCCAGGCGAATCAGCAGGGCGATCATCGCCATGCTGGGCAATGCCGCCAGGAGCGCCAGGCTGCCGAGGAATCGGTCGAACAGGCTCTTCACGAACAGGTCCCAGTCGGAAATGGGCTTGTCGCGCAAGACCGGCATGACGGCCAGCAGGTCTTGCCCCATCCTGCCGAGGCCTGATCGCCAAAGCATTGGCTCCGGCGCCAGGCGAATCGGAACCGGCAAATGGCCGAGTCGCTCGACCACGCCCATGATCCGCGCCTCGGCTGACCAGGGCAGCGCGATCACGACCTCGTCGATCCCTTCCTCGCGCACGTAGTCGGCCAGCTCATCGAGGCCGCCGAGAGAGGGCACGCCGCCCAACAGGCCGCTGGTCGCCTTCTGGCGCTCGTCAAAATAGCCTTTGACCGAGAAATGGTCCTTGCAGGACTGGGCAGCGGCGATGAAACCCACCGCAGGCGCGTCATTGCCGACGACGACGATCTGCTTCGCCAGCCAGCCCCGACGGGCCGCCCGCTCGGCATAGCCGGCGGCGATCGCATGCAGCGCCGCCACCATGGCGGCGGAACTCGCCAGCCAGGTCGACGCCACACGCAACATCTCGCCGCGAGGACCATATCCCTCGGCGCCGAGCAGCAGCGCCGCGGCGCCCAGCGCCGCCAGCTCTGCCAAGCCGAGCGCCGCGAGCGTCTTCAGCAGGACCGGCAGGGAGTCGCTGCGCCGGCGCAGGTCGATGGCGGCGATGGAGCCGCGCAGCAGGGCGAACATCCCCGCCGCCGCGAAGGCGATGCTGGCCGTCTGGCCGGCCCAGGCAGCTTGCCCGATCGGCCGATGGAGGACCGCGCTCAGCACGCCGACAAGCGCGACGGCGAGGCTCTGGGCGAAGAGCAGCGCCAGCGCAAGCGGGAGCGGCGAAGCCGGCAGGCTGCGCCGCAACAGGCGCGGCGCGGCCACGGTCAACGCGGTCGGTTGCGATTGGAATTCGGATCTGAGAGGCCTCTCGAGCAACGCCATGGCTCTCTGGCGCATCCGCGACAGACGCGCAACGTGACGTGGACTCTCTCGTTCGCTGATCATCATCGGTGCATCCCCGCGAATTTCGGTCAGCGAGCCGGCGACGTTTCAGACGCCGACTATTGGTAAGTTCGAAGGGTTAAGAATTGGCAATCGGTGGATCGCGCGAAGCGGCACCGATCCGAGGATCGGGCCTTATCGCCGGTGATAATTTTGTGGCTGCCTTCGGCCACGACGGCGGCGCTTAGTCGCTTCGGTCGACGCGGTCCGCCGGCCATGCGCGCTCACCAGCAGGCGCCGTCGTAGAGCGCGTGCCGGCGCAGCTCGGCATCATGGCCCGCGAGATCCACCACGTGATGGTCGGGCCTGAGCCGCGGCAACAAATCGCGAAAGGCCGGATGAGCGGCGCCGACGACGACGACATCGCTGCCGCCGAGTGCATCGTCCAGATCGCCGACCAGGAGTCGCGAGAGATGTGGCAGATGCTGCATCGCAAATCGCCGGTTGCTGCCGATGAGGCGCGAGATTTCCAGATCCCGGTCGAAAATGCGCAGCTCGAAGCCCTTGCCCAGAAGCCGCTCGGCCAGTTCGACCAGCGGGCTTTCCCGGAGGTCGTCGGTATCGGGCTTGAAGGTGAGGCCGAGCATGGCGACCCGTCGTCGCCCGTTGCGGCCGATGGCCGCCATCGCCCGATCGATCTGCTGCTGGTTGGCGGCGATCGTGGCATCGAGGAGCGGGCTTGCCACGTCGTGGCGCTTGGCGTGATAGCGCAACGCGCGCAGGTCCTTGGGCAGGCAGGATCCCCCGAAGGCAAAGCCGGGCTTGAGATAGGCAGGCGAAATATTGAGCTTGCGGTCGGAGCAGAGAATCTTCATCACCGCCCGCCCGTCGATCCCCGACGCCTTGCAGATGCTGCCGATCTCGTTGGCGAAGCTGACCTTGAGGGCGTGCCAACAGTTGTTCGCATACTTGACCGCCTCGGCGGTGGCAAGGTCCACCAGATGCAGCTCGGCGCCATTGCCCTGGTTGAGCTGCTTCAAGGCCTCGGCGGTGCGCTGATCGAGAGCGCCGATGACCGCCGCCGCCGGCCGGCGGTAGTCGTCGACGGCGGAGCCTTCGCGCAGGAACTCGGGATGGTAGGCAAGGCCGAAGTCGATCCCGGGCTCCTTGCCCGAGGCGTTGCGCAGCATCGGGATCACTCTGTCGCGCGTCACGCCGGGCAGGACGGTGCTGCGGACCACGAGCATGTGGGGCGCTGTCTTGTGCTGGAGAGCCTTGGCGATGTCCTCGCAGACCTGGAGCACGAAACTCAGATCCAGGTCGCCGTTGTGCCGGCTCGGCGTGCCGACGCACACGAAGCTGAGCTCGGTCGCAAGAACCGCCTCGCCGGCGTCGGTGGTGGCTCTGAGGGCCCGGCGCGCCACGGCGCGTTCGATCAGGGCCGGAACGCCGGGTTCGCTGATCGGCGTTTCGCCCGCATTGATCGCGCGCACCTTGTCGGCCGAGATGTCCACGGCGACGATCTCGTGCCCGTCCTCGGCCAGGCAGGCGGCGACGACGGTTCCGACATATCCGATTCCGAATACGCTCACTCGCATGGCGCCGGACCTCGCGTTGAAGATGGAAGGAAGCGGAGCGACGGCCTCAGTCGTCGCCGGTCGATACGCTCGTCGCCGCCGACATTGGGCTCCGGCGCGCCGGCCTCGCCAGCGTCATGGCTCTATCGTAAGCCGCGAGCAGGGGCGGTACCGAATAGTCCCAGGCCAGGGCGTTGCGCACCCGATGCATGCCGAAGGCGGACATGCGCTGCCTGGCGGCGGCGTCATCGGCGAGGCCCATGATGCCGCGGGCAAGCGCGTCTTCATCGTTGGCCAGGACGTAGCGCGCAGCCTCGCCCGCCGAAACCCGCGCCTCAGCCAGGTCGTAGCAGACGATCGGCAGGCCGAAATACATGTACTCGACGATCTTGTTCATCGTGCTCCGGTCGGTCCAATCGTTCTTGGGGTCGGGATCGACCGCGATATCGGCCGATGAAAGAACGCGGCAAAGGGTCTCGTCGCTGACCCGCCCGGTGAAGGTGGTGTAGTCCGCAACGCCGATCTCGGCGGCATAGGCCTTGACCGCCGGCTGGTGCGGCCCGCCGCCGACGAGGACGCAGTGGAAGTCGGTGAAACGATAGTCCTCCACCAGGTGCTTTATGGCGCGGATCAGGTGATCGACGCCGTCCTGCTGGCAAATCTCCCCCAGATAGACGAGCAGGTGGCGTCGCCCTTGGCGCCAGGCCGGGTCCGGCGGATAGAGACGGAAGCGGGCGAGCTCGGGCCCGGAGCGCACGACGTAGATGTCCTCCGGCCGTTTGCCGCCGCGGGCTATGGCGATCGCCTTGTGGCTCTCGTTCGTCGTGATCACCACGCCCGCCAGGCGAAAGCTCCGCCGCTCGAGCCAAAGCAGAATGCGCAGCAACAATCCGCTGCCGCCGAACTTGGCCTGATACATCTCCGGCGACAGGTCGTGGTGATCGAACACGAACAGTTTGCCGAAGGGCCGCCAGAGATATCCCAGCAGCCAGTAGGTTTCCGGCGGATTGCAGGCATGGATCAGGTCGAAGCCCCGACCGAACAGGCCGACACGCAGCGACAGGAGCGTCGTCGCGACGAGGCACCACAGGAACTCGGCGGCGAAGCCGAGCTTGTTGGTGGCATCGATGGGAAGCGAGTAGCGATAGATGGCGACGTCCTCGAGAATCTCGAAGCTGGTGTTGAATCCTTTGGCCTTGGGACAAATGACCGAGACCCGATAGCCGGCCTTGGCGAGCGTGGTCGCTTCCAGCCAGACACGTCGATCGAAGGGCACAGGAAGATTCTGGACGACGATGAGGACGCGGCCGGCGCTCCTCGCCGAGGACATGCGCAAATTTGACACAGCCCGCTTCATCCGCGCAGGCGCCCGGCGCAGCGCAACAACGCGGCTGCCACGGGGATCGGAGTGCTGAGAGAAGCGAGCGGCATATCCATTTTATTAACGACGGCAGTCGTTAATGTCGGGTTACGTGGAAGCCCGAAGCTGGCGAAGTCATGCAAGGGGAAGGTTCCATCATCGGCGCGAATCACTTTCGGCGCCGCGCTGCGGCGCGCATCGGGGCGGGCTGAGCGATGTGCGGGATCGCCGGCTTCGTGCTGACGGGCAACCTGCGCGACGCGGAACGACGCCTGCGCGCCATGGGAGACAGCGTCCGCCATCGCGGGCCGGATGGGGAAGGCTACGCGCAGTTCTCGGTGGGCGACCATCGGTACACCGTCGGCTTCGCCCAACGCCGCCTGGCGATCATCGATCTCGTCACCGGCGAGCAGCCGATGGCTCATCAGCAGGCCGGCGTCACGCTGATCTTCAACGGCGAGATCTACAACTTCAAGGAACTGCGCCAGGAGTTGGAAGCGCGGGGCGAGCAATTCCGCACGCGCTCCGACACCGAAGTCCTGCTGAACGCCTATGTCGCCTGGGGGCCTGCCTGCGTCCAGCGGCTGCGCGGGATGTTCGCCTTCGCGCTCTGGGACCATCCGCGCCGCCGGCTCATGCTGGCCCGGGACCATTTCGGCAAGAAGCCGCTCTACCTCCACGAGCGGGACGGCTTGCTGCTGTTCGGGTCCGAGATCAAGGCGCTGCTGGCATTCGGCGCGATCGAGCCTGCGCTCGACCGCGCCTCCATCGCCGATTACCTGGTCTATCGCTATGTGCCGGCGCCCCATACGCTCTTCGCGGGCGTTCGCAAGCTCATGCCCGGCAGCTACGCGCTGTGGGAAAACGGGCGAATCACGGAGACGAGGTTCTACACCCCGCCTTACGGCGAAGAACCAAAGCCGGGACCGCCGATCGCGGATCCCGTGGCCGCCTTCCGCGACAAGCTCGACGAAGCCGTGCGTCTGCGCATGGTCAGCGACGTGCCGTTCGGCGCCTTTCTCTCGGGCGGGATCGACAGCTCCAGCATCGTCGCCCTCATGACCCGGCACTCGGCCCAGCCGATCAACACCTTCGCGGTCGGCTTCCGCGAGGCGCGATACTCGGAACTGCACTATGCCAGGCTGGTGGCGGAAAAATTCGCCACGCGTCACGTCGAGGTCGTCGTTTCCGCCGACGACCTGATGCAACACCTGCCGACCTTGATCGAGCATGGCGACGCGCCGGTGGCCGATCCGTCCAACATCCCGCTGTACCTGATTTCGCGCGCCGCGGCGAGGAGCGTGAAGATGGTGTTGACCGGCGAGGGTTCGGACGAGCTGCTCGCGGGCTATCCCAAGCATTCCGCGGAGCGCTTCGCGGCACTGTATCAGCGCATCATGCCTGGGGCGCTGCACCGGCGGCTGGTCGAACCGCTGGCACACCTGCTTCCTTACGAGTTCCGACGGGTCAAGATCATGGCCGCGGCAATGGGCTTGCGGGACCCGCGGGAACGGCTTCCGCGCTGGCTGGGCGCGCTGTCCTTCTCCGAGCGCGACCGGCTGCTGGACGGCTCGGTGCCGCGCCGTCCCGTCGATGCCCAGCCTTTCGTAGCCAGCCCCCGCCGGTCCGCGCTGGAGCGGATGCTCTATTTCGACCAGACTTCCTGGCTGCCCGACAATTTGCTTGAACGGGGCGATCGAATATCCATGGCGGCTTCGATCGAGGCGCGCATGCCGTTCATGGATACGGAACTCGCCGCTCTGGTGGCGCGGTTGCCCGACAACTGGCGCATCCGGGGCCTAGTCCAGAAGTACCTCTTGCGGACGGCCATGGCGGAGATCCTCCCGCCCGTCATCCTCGGCCGCCCCAAGGTCGGCTTCCGCGTCCCGGTGAACGAATGGTTCCGCGGCCCCATGCGAGCCTTCGTTCGCGACCACATTTCCGGCCAGCGCTCTCTCTCCCGCGAGCTCTGCGACAAGCGGCAGATCGAGCGGATTCTGCGCGAGCATGAAAGCGGCCGACAGAATCATGAGAAGCTGCTGTGGACACTGTTGAACCTGGAGCTGTTCCAGGAGCGTTACGCGCTGGCGCCGACGGTCACGCGGCTTGCCGATCATCGATCCGCCCTGGCCGCGCGGGCCGCCCTCGCGCGGGACTATCACAGGGCCTCCAAGGTCGGCCATTGACGGGCATCGATGCCACGGCGGGTTGGCAGCAGTCCGATCTATCGGTGCTCCGCGGCGTGCCAGCTGAGCTTCACATCGCCGCAAGGCCGTAGGGCAAGCGATGCGATTGCGGAAAGTCCTGTCGCGCTACGACGGACGGCTGAAGGCCACCCGGTCGATCAGCGATGCCGTTCGCTACAATCCGCTTTACTACGGACCAGCAAGGACCGCGATCGCCCGGTTCGCAGAGGTGGATTTCGAGGCCCGCGGCATGCTCGCGGACCGGCTCTTTCGCGCCGTTGCCCGCCAGGCTCGCCAGACCGGCTATGGCCGCGGGCGGCCTGAGGACCCCTCCTGCTGGCCGGTGCTGCAAAAGGCCGAGATCCGCGACCATCCCGAAAACTTCTTTCGCCGGACCCTGATCCGTGTTCCGGCCACAACGGGGGGCACCACGGGCACGCCTCTTAGGCTCGCGCGCTCGCTCAGAGGCGTCGCGGCGGAGCAGGCCTTCATTGATTCATTGATCGAGGAAGACGGCTTGTCGTTTCGCACCGCGAAGGTTGCCGTGATGCGTGCCTTCACCATCAAGGACCGGGCCGACGAAGAACCGCCGTTCGGCTTCCGCACCCAGGGCGGGCGCTGCCTGATGCTTTCCAGTTACCATCTCTCCGGGAAGACCGCAGCCTGGTACGCGAGCGAATTGGAACGCTTCGAACCGGACGTGCTGTTCGCCTACCCTTCCATGCTGGCGCGGCTGTTGAACAGCCTGGCGGACGGCTCGAGCGCCCTCAGAGTACCGATCAGCCTGTGCTCGTCGGAAATGATACCGGACGGGCTCAGGGCCGACGCGGCGCGGGTCCTGTCGACCCGGATCGTCGACTACTATGGTCTCGCCGAGCGGGTCTGCTTCGCCTGGTCCAAGGACGGAGAGCGCTTCTACTTTTCGCCCGCTTATGGGCGGACCGAGCTGCTTCCTTCCCCGGTCGATCCCGATATCCCCGGCGCAGCGGCGGCCCAAATCGTGGCCACGGGCTTCTGGAACGATGCAATGCCGTTGGTTCGCTACGAGACCGGCGACCTCGCCATCATTCCGGCCAACGCGAGCCAGCGCGACATCCGCGAAATCGAGCTGGGCCTGAAGCCGTTCCTGGGGATCCTCGGGCGGCAGGACGACGCCGTCCGGCTGCCGGACGGCACCGTCGTATTCGGGCTCAACCAGATTGCCAAGGTCGCCGAGAATGCCTCCCAGGTCCAGTTCGTCCAATTGGAGCCGCTCAAGGTCGCGCTCTACGTCGTGCCGAAGCCGGAATACGGAGCAGACGACAGCGAAGCGCTGCTGAAGGCCGCCAGGGCCCGGTTCCCTGCCAATGTCGAAGTCAGCCTGTCGGCGGTGGGCAAGCTGAGGCAGACCGCGGCCGGCAAGACGCCTTTCGTGATCCCGCTGCGATCCTTGTGAGAAATTCGGGTTAGGGCATTGTTTACTGAACGGACCATACCCTCGGCCTCGATAGGCAGCTGGCCGAGCGTTCGCGGTCATCCTAGAGCACGAAATGCAGCATACCCGTCGACTGCTCGCGCGGTGCGTCGATATAGCCGAGGGCCTGCCATGACCCGGCCGACATGTTCGATCCCCGATCAGTCGGCGGTCGATCGGGCGTGGCCGGAATATCGTTCGAGGGGCAGGCCATGAGCAATGTCGCCGCCACCCCACTCGGGTCGCAATTCGCTAGCCCGCCTCGCAGCCGCTTCGCCGCGCGGTTCCACTATCTGTATGCGATGTTCGCGATCGCGATCTACGAAGGGGCCTTCACGCAATCATTCCGCTTCGCCCGCGGCGACGAGCACCTGCTGCCGGGTCAAACCGAGATCGTGAGCACGATCACCCAGGCGATCATCCTGTCGGTGCTGGTCGTTCTCGTCTGGATCAAGCGCGGCGAGTTCGCACGCGCCTTGAAAAATATGCTCCCCTATCTCCTGATCCTCGCGCTGTGCGCGGTCTCCGCCCTCTGGTCCGACTATCCGTTCCCCACGCTCCGGCGCAGCGTCACGCTCACGAGCTGCGTCTTTTTCGGTATCTATTGCTACGTGACCTTCGGGCTGCGCGGCACGGTGGCGATTTTGGGGCGCACCACGGTGCTGCTGGCGCTCCTGTCGCTGGTGACATTCGTGCTTCTGCCGTCCGTCGGCCGCGAAACCGCCTTCGGCTACGAGGGCGCCATGCGCGGCGTCTTTCCCCAGAAGAATACGATGGGCGAGGCCATGCTGCTGGCGATCAGCTGCTATCTCTTTCAGCTGATCGAGGGATCGAAAACGCCGCGGGCGGCGCTGGCGGCCGTCGGCCTGCTCCTGGTTTCGATCGTGGTCGCCCAGTCGGCAACGTCCCTGGTCCTGGCGATGATCGTGATCGCCGTCGGGCTGATCTTCTATTCGGCGAGAGACTGGCGGCTGCGATGGATGGTCATCTACGGTTTCGCCTTGCTGGGCAGCCTGATCCTCATTGTCTTCGTCTTCGATTCCGATGCGATCTTCGCCGTGCTCAACCGCGACCCGTCCTTTACGGGGCGGCTGCCGCTTTGGCAGATGTCGCTGAGGGCGATCATGCTGCGGCCGTGGCTCGGTTACGGATACTCCGGCTTTTGGAACCAGGATTCGCCCACGGTCCAGTACATCTGGTGGGTGCTCGACTGGCAGGCGCCCTCGGCGCACAACGGGTACCTGGACATCTGCCTCCAGATCGGCGTTGTCGGCGTGGCGCTGTACCTGTGGGTCTGGGGCAAGACCATCACTCTGTCCCTGCGCGCCTCGGCGAACGGCGGCCCTCCCGAGGCGAAGTGGATCCTGCTTTTCATGCTCATCAACGTGCTGCTGAACCTGGACGAAGGACCGTTGCCCTACCCCGACCAGTTCACGGTGATGATGCCGGGCGCCATCCTGCTTCTCGAGCAATGGCGGCAAGGCCGGGCAGCGCTCGCGCGCGGCAAGCGCGGCGGGCCGCGCTTCGAGCCGACGCGCTTTGCGGCCGGGCGCTGGCAGCCTGGGCAGCGTGCCTGAGGCCGGAATGGCGCTCGTTTCCGTCATCATTCCCACGACAGGACGGCCGAAGCTCGTCTTGCGCGCACTAGCGAGCGTGCTGGGCCAGACGCATGGCGAGCTCGAGGTCATCGTCGTCGTCGACGGCCCGAATCCGGAAACGATCGCCGCGCTCGGCGGGATCGCCGACCCGAGAGTACGCGTGCTGCAGAACCGTGAGTCGCTCGGGCCCGGTCCGGCGCGCAACATCGGCGCAGCGCAGGCGCGCGGGGAATGGATCGCCTTTCTCGACGACGACGACGAGTGGATGCCGCAAAAGCTCGAAATCCAGCTTGCCGGCGCCTCGGTCGATGAATCGACAATGCTCAGCTGCCGATGCCGGGTGCTGACCGCCCATGCAGCCTACGAATGGCCGCGCCGGATCTACGACGGCCGTGTCCCGGTGGATGAGTACCTTTGGGGCCGCCGGTCGCTGTGCCGGGGCGAGGCCTATCTTGCGACCGCTTCCTACCTGATGCCGCGTCGGCTGTTCGCCACGGCCGGGTTCGGAACCACGCGCCACAACGAGGACGACACGCTGCTGCTGCGCCTGACCAAGCAGCTGGGAGCCAGGATCAGGATGCTTCCGCAGGTGCTGGTCGTCATTCATGCCGAGGACCAGAGCCTGTCGCTGGGGGCCAATTTTCCCTGGCGCGAAGCCCTGGCGTGGCTTGACAGCATGGGGCCGCTGGTCACGCCGCGCGCCTATAGCGGATTCTGCCTCGTGGTCCTGGCGTCCCGGGCGAAGCAAACCCGCGACTACGGCGCTTTCCCGCTGCTGCTGCGGCGCAGCCTCGCGCGCGGTCGGCCGACGTCCATGCAGCTTCTGCTGTTCGCCGCCTTCTGGCTATTGCCGATGGACCTGCGTCAGCGCCTGCGTGCGCTTTCCGGGCAGGCAGGATCCGTGAATCGTCAGGACCAGGGTGCATGCTGATCCGTCACAGTTTTCTCTATGTGGTCGCCCGCATCCTCCCGGGTCTGCTGGGCATGGTGACGACGGCGATCCTGACGCGCCTGCTCGACGTTCGCGGCTACGGGCTCTACGGGCTCGCCTTGGTCATCATGACTTTCGTCTCGACCATGGGGTTCGAGTGGCTTGGCATCTCCTTCGTCAGGTTCAACGAGGGCCGGCAGGACGACGAGCGGATGGTCGCGACCTTCGTCCACATGTTCTTGGCCGTCATGGTTCTCAGCGCCGGGCTGGTGGCGCTCGCCTGGGTCCTGGGTCTGTTTTCGGCCACATTGGCTCCCGTCTATCTGCTCGGGATTCTCCTTGCCTGGAGCTATTCCTGGTTCGAGCTGGCCGCCAGGCTCGAGACGGCCAACATGCGCCCGATGCGCTATCTCGGCATGAATCTGGGCCGCGCCGGATTGATTCTGCTGGGCGCGGCGGGTGCGGGCTGGCTGACGCGCGACCCGGTCTGGACGACGGTCGGCACGGGGCTCGGCATGCTGGGCGGGGCAATGTTCGGAAGCCTGCGCCAACATCGGATGGCACCTCGCCTGTTCGACCGCGACCTGGCGCTCAAGGTCGTCGCCTTCGGCCTGCCGATGGCCATCAGCATGACGCTCACCGGCGTCATCACCAGCGGCACGCGTGCGCTCGTCCAGTTCCTCGATTCCTCCGAAGCGCTCGGCCTCTACACCGCGGCCTTCGTGCTGGTTCAGAACAGCCTGGCGATCATGGCCTCGGGCATCGCCGCGGCGGGCTATCCGCTCGCCGTCCGCGCCGTCGAAAGCGGCGATCCCATGCGCGCAAGGCGGCAGCTGCTGGCCAACGGCACCTTGCTGCTTACCGTCCTGGCGCCGGCCTGCCTCGGCATGGCACTCACCGCCGAGGGCATTTCGACCACCCTCGTCGGGCCGAAATTCTCGGCGGGCGTGGCCGCGATCACGCCATGGATGGCGGCGGGAACGTTCTTCGCCGGTTTCCGGGCTCACTACCTCGATCACGCGTTCCAGCTCGGGCGCCGGCCGAGCCTGCAAATCTGGGTCACCTGCGTGGCGGCCATCGTCGCCACCGCGTTCAGCTGCTATCTGATTCCGCGCGAGGGCCCTGTGGGTGCCGCGATCGCTGTCACCATCGCGATGGCGGTTTCATGCTGCCATGCCGTGGTCGCGGGCCGCTCGGCCTATCCCATTCCGTTCCCGGTCGGGGCGGCGCCGCGGGTCGCGCTCGGCTGCGCCCTCATGGCGGTCGCCGTGCACGCCGTGCCCGGCCGGGGTCTTCGCAGCCTGCTGCTGCAGGTCGCCGTCGGCATTCTCGCCTACGGCGCGGCCGCGCTGGCGCTCAATCTCCTCGACCTGCGCAGCCGGGCCGTCGAATTCCTGTCGAGCCGCCCGTGGCGGCGAGAAGTCCCGGTCCAAGGAGTCGACCTGTGAGGCGCCTGCCCTGGGCCCTGGCGGCAACGCTCTTAGCGCTCGCGGGTTGCGACCTCGCGATGGCGCAGCAGACTGCGGCGTCGACGGAACCTGCCATGCGGGGAACCGTCGCCATCCATATCCGCGCCGCCGACTACGGGCATAGCGGCGCTTCCACCGATTGCTCGGTCACCGAGGCGGTGCGGCAGCTCTGCGAAGGCAAGCAGCGTTGCGTCGTGGATGTGAGCGATCGGCTGTGCCCCCCTCCGGCTGAACTGCCCAAGGGTCTGATCCTGACTCTGTCTGTCCGGTACAGCTGCCAGGCCGTGGGTGCGGCGCATTTCGGCGCAGCGGACAAGCCGTTTCAACTGACCATCGCGTGCCATCCCAACGGGTCATGAAGGACGCTGCCGCCGCGCCCGGGCGACCGCGAAACCGCGGCTACTGCCCTTGGATCGGAATGGCCAGGCCCGCGGGGTAGACGGGAATCAGCGTTTCGCCTTTCGCCCTTTCCGGCGCATTGGCATATTTTGGAAATTGCACGCCGGGAATGAGCCCGGCTTGCGGGCCGGTCTCGACGGCCTCGGGCGGGGTCACCGGCAAAGGGTTCAGCAGCGGTTTGCCCATGAGCGTCGTGATGCTGCCCGTATAGGCCCGGCCGTCGATGATCAGGGCATATGTGCGCGCGTGTATGTTCTTCAGGAGCACGGCGCCTGGCCGGTAGGCCATGTGGTGGTTCCTTTCATCGCAATCGAAGATGGTTCCGTTGGCGAGGTGGATTTCGAGCCTGCGCTGGCAACCCTCAAATGAGCCTTGGACGGTGGTGCGCTCGACGATGAAATATCCGTCACCGGTGAGGGTGACGACGGATTGGCCCCAGGCACCCTGAACCGTCGCCACGGCAAGGCCGGCCAGGACGGCAAGAGCGAAACTGGCCCTCATGACGCGAATAGGGCGTCCAATGGCGGGAATTTCGCCGCGCCGTGCCCGCGCAGCCGGTCCAGCAACGCCTCCGTCGACAGCCAGGCCTCCTCGTCGTGCCGCAGATGATGGGTCATGATTCCAACGGGCAGCTCCCTGTCGATGAAACCCATCCGCCTGAGACGGAGTGCCGCGATCGCCTGCCGGGCGATGGCCTCGGACTCTTCCGCCCGGCCGTTGCGCCAATCGACAACGTCGACATGGACATTGCGGCTCGGCATGGCCAGCGACTGAAAATCGCCGAGCAGAGAGAGATAGCGAAAGCCGAGGCGCTCCACGACGCCGAGCAAATGGGGTGCGAGAAAGTTGTATGGCGGGACCAGAACCGGCAAGGCGCGTTCGCCGAACAGGTCGTCCATGCGCGACCGGCCGGCGGCCAATTCGCGCGCCACTTCGCGCTCGTCTCGCGATCGGGCGAGCTCCGCTTTGGGCCGTCCATCCGGCGCGTGGTTGCGATGGTCCCATCCGTGCTGCAGGACACGGACCTGCGCTTCGCCGTTCAGTCGGCGCGCAAGCGCCGACGTGGCGCTTGCCGGGATAGCCGCGATCGCCAGGGGCAGATCGAGGGCGCGACACAGGTCGAGCAGCCGGTCGAGCGGCCGGCTCTCCTGCGTTGCGTCGTCGTCTCGCCACCAGAATCGGGCCTGAACCCCGCTCCTCTGCCACAGGTCCAGCTCCCTCGCCACGGCATCCCAGGCGGGCACTGCCACCGAAATCATGCCTGTCCAGCGATGGCTGGCCGCGCGAGCCAGGCGGGCAGCGCCCCCGCTTAGCAGGCTGGTCCGCACGGGGTCACATCCGCTCCGGGCCATTCCCTGCCGCTCATGGATGGGTCATGCCTGCATTGTAGGAGTAAGTGGCCGAGGCGGAACCGGGCACCGGCAGCATCTGGCGGATGTACTGATCGACCCAGATGTCGGCGTCGGCGATGTCGGACCTGGGCACGAAGATCGTGTCGAGAGGATGGACGGTGACGTTTTGGGAGGGGTCTTCCCCGCTGACGATCTTGTTGATGTTGACCGAGAAGGTCATCGGCTTGCCCGCCACGCTGTTGCGGACGATGATGACCTCGTTCGTGCGTGCGGTGGGCAGCATGCCGCCGGCTGCCATCAGCACCTGGAAGACGGAGCGGTCGCCGCTCGGCAGCTCGAGATAGCCGGGATGCTGGACCTCGCCGCCGATGAATATCTGCTGCGAAGCGAAGTTGCGGACGATGAGCGAGAAATTCGGCTCCTTGATGAAGGCGTATTTGCGGTAGAGATCGGCCAGGTCCATCACGACGTCCTTGGTCGTCCGGCCGGCCGCCATGACCTCCACGGGAAGGCCGGGAACGCTGATCTTTCCGTCGGGCTTGACCGAGACAACGGCGTTGTAGTCCGTGTCCACCAGGTGGACGATGTCCACCTCATCGCCGCGGGCGATCAAATACAGCCCGCTCGCTCTCTGTTGGTCATCCTGCTGCACTTCGGTCATCGGCGTTGCCTTCTTGAGCAACGGGCCGCAGGCGGCGAGTGCACAACCGCAGACGAGGATCAGCAGCAGGGACCGCCCCAGCCGAATTCCTTTGCCGAGAACCCCTCGAAGTCGCATCGCTCAACTCCCCGGACTTAGGTTTCCCTCACCGGTATGCGCGTGAACCGCATGCGATCGGTGGGACGCATCTAAACGGCCTTGCGAACCGGTGCGTGCGCAAAGGCCGACAGCATTGCGTAGAACGCCGGCTTCGGATTGAAGGCGGCGTCGAAGGGCAGGGGCCGCATAGGCTCTGCGTCCTGCCGCACAAAGTCGGGGCTGGAGTGCGGCGTCAGCCAGGTGTAGCGATCCGAGAGTCCCCAGGTGACGACTGCGATCACGGCCTGTTCGTCGAGGACGACGTTCAGATACCGTCTGTACATGTCGGCCACCTCCCGGTCGCGCTGCCCGACATCGGATGGCGTGGTCAGATCGAGCACGTCCAGCTCGGTCACAAGGATCTTCAATCCCATGCCTGCGATCTCGTCCAGGAAGGAACGGTAGACCCGCTCGTCGAATATCGATCCGTCCAATCTCAAATGCGACTGCAGGCCGACCGCGTCGATGGGCGTGCCCTGGCTGCGCCAGGATTCCAGAAGGCGAAGGATGCTGCGCCGGCGGGCCGCATGGTCCGGGCGGTCCATTTCGACGCCATAGTCGTTGTAGACCAGGAGGACGCCGGGATTGGCCTCTCGCGCCGTGCGGAAGGCGAAATCGACGAAGGATGGCCCGAGCTTGGCCAGGAGCGGCGAGTGGCGCAAGCCGTCAGGCCGGCCTTCCCTGGGGTTGACGATCTCGTTGACCACGTTCCAGGAGAAGACCTCTCCGGCGTAGTGCCGCGCCATGGCATGGATGTGGTCGGCGATCGCCTGTTGCGCCTCGCCTGCGCCCGGCAGATCCGAAAACCAGTCGGGCGTCGACTCATGCCAGAGCAGATGCGCGCCGGTCAGCTTCAGGCCATGGGCGCGGGTGAAGGCCACATTGGGATCCTCCCGGGCCGGATCGGCCGTGCCGCGGTCGGGCGCCACCGATCGCCAGGACAGGTTGGCGGCGTAAAGCGCGCACTGCTCGGCAAAGAGCTGGCCATAGCGCGCAGGCGCGGTCAGGATCGGCACGTCGCTGTCAGAGCCATAGCGCAGGCCGCAGCGGCTCGCCGCATCCTTGAGGCTGGCGAGCGGCTCGGCGCGTGCGCCATCCGCGTGCGCCAGGATGGCCAGCGCCGCGCTGCCGGCGAGACGCATAGCGCGCCTGCGGCTCAGTGTCGTTGTCTGCGGCGCGAAGTCCCGCGGCATGGTCCGGCCCTCAGGTGATCGCCGGCTGTCTCGATTCGGCCGTGATGGCCAGGCGCGGGACGGTCATGAGGACCGGCAGATTGAGCACGCGCTCCGCGCCCGCTTCCGTGACGAGGACATTATTGGAGATGACGGCGAAGACGATCACGCCCGCCGCGGCCAAGAGACCCATCAGCAGGCCGCCCGCCAGGAACAGGCTCTTCTTCGGCATGACCGGCTTGTCGGAGGCGACCGCCGGCTCGACCTGGCTGACGCTGACCATTTTGGCGCGGTCCATGTCGTCCAGCGCGCGGGCCTGCTCATAGTGCGCGCGCATCGTCTTCAGGTTGTCGTCGAGCGAGTCGATCCTCGCCTGAACCGCCCGCAACTGGGTATCCGCAGATTCCAACCCCGCCAGCTCGACCTTGATCGAATCGATCAGCTTGCGGTAGCTGACAATCTCGTCGGCAAGCGGCGCCAGCTCGGCGTTGTCCTGGACCAGCTCCTGGTCGACCTGCTGGGCGAGGGGATCCGGGCTGGTCTGGACGCTGGTGAACGACCGATTGAGCGCGGCCATCCGCGCCCGCATGGACTTGATCTCGTCCTCCACCTGCTTCACCTCGGGATGGTCGGGCGAATAGCGCGCAAGGAGCGCCGTTTCCGTGCGCTTGAGGTCGCTGAGGGCGTTCTGCGCATAGGCCATCTCGTCCGCGTTCGTGGTGTTCGTCGACCGCGTGAGGTTCGGCACCTTGGCCCGGGCCGTGGTGAGGTACTGGACCCGCTCTCTCAGCATGGTCATCTGGCTCGACAGGTCCTGCAGATGGTTCTGCGCGTCGACCAGCTGATTGATGTAGGCGCTGCGCTGCTGATCGACGTCGTAGACGTGGGTGTCGATTTTGATCTGCTGACGCTGCTGCTCGTATCTGGCCAGGTCCTGCAGATCCTGCTGCATGCCCTGCTGATAGGCGAGCGAGCGGTCGGCGGAATAGACCTCGGCATGCCGGGCCTGGAATTCCGCGATCAGGGTATCGAGGACCTTGATGGCCAATGCGCGATCGCTGTGGTCGAAGGTCACCGCGATCACGTTGGAGAGCTTGACCGGCGCGACGCCCAGGTTGCTGTCGAACTTGTCGATCGCTGCGTCCATCACCGTGCCCGACCAAGGCGGATTGTTCAGCAAAGAGGGATAGAGGTTGGCGAGGCCGATGCGCTGGATCAACCGTTCGATGAGGGCCCGGCTGGTCATGATCGCGATTTCCGAATTCACATCTTCCTGCTTGGTCGTCGTCGGCGCGGACATGGCGTTTTCGCCCTCGCTGCCGGCCAGGTATTCGCGGCCCGTCTTCACCACCAGGGCCGTTTCGGCCCGATAGATCGGGGTCAATACGAAGAGCGCGGTGATTGCCAGGACAATGGGGAGCAGGAATGCGGCGAGCACGGTCCGCTTCTTCCGGAAGCCGATGGCCAGGACTTCGCGAAAGGACATGACGGCGTTCGCGTCTTGCAGCCCAGCGTACAATGGCGCCTCCACGAATGCGGCGGCAGTCGTCCAGCCTCGATAGCCGCGGGCCCGATGACGAGGCATTAACGGCGACACTCGTTAATGCGCGGTTACGCTGGCCCTGGAATGACCATGAGGGCCGAGGTCGCAGGCAAGCCGCCTTGCGGCGCAAATCTTGGGCTTCAGCCGCGTTTCGGCCGGGCAAGGAGGCGTCTGTGACAAATAGCTGTCTGGCGACCGGTTCGGCGGCGGTGGCGCGCGCTCGGTCGGTTTTGTTAACTGGATTCTTGCGGCCGCCTTCGATGGGGCGAGGTAAGGCAGGCATGAATTGCCTTCCCCCTCGCGCCCGGATGGGGTACCGAGAGACCTCCCTCCAATCCCCGTCCACAGCCCCAGTCGCCGGAGACGCTGCCATGTTTCGAGCCATCGAGGGACTGTTGCTCGACCCCTATCCTCATCGCTCGCTATACCTGGCGCTGGTGAAGAGGCTGAAGCTCTATGGCTACGAACGCAGGGTGCTGCTGGGCGCGGTCGAACGGCCTCACTATGCTCATTGCCTTTATCAGGGCGCCAGCCTCGCCAAGCGGCTTGGGATTCCGCGGGTCAGCGTGCTGGAATTCGGCGTCGCCAAGGGCAAAGGCCTGAGGGCCCTCGAGTATCACGCAGGCGAGATTTCCCGCTGCCTCGGCGTTGGCGTCGACGCCTATGGCTTTGACACCGGCGAGGGGCTGCCGCCTCCGGAAGACTATCGGGATCTGCCTTATTATTGGCAGTCCGGCTTCTACAAGATGGACCTGCCGCGCCTCAAGGCGCAGTTGCGTTCGGCCGAGATCGTCTTGGGCGATCTTCGGGACACGAGCCGGACCTTCGTCGCAAAATACGCGCCCGCACCCATCGCGGCCGTGATGATGGACGTGGATTACTATTCCTCCACCATGGCGGCCCTGGAGATGTTCCGGGAACTGCCCGACGAGCATGTGCTGCCGCGGGTGTTTTTCTATTTCGACGATGTCCGCGGCACCGACGCGCATCTCTATTCCGACCACACGGGCGAGCGGTTGGCGATCAAGGAATTCAACGATGCGCAGCCGTTCCGGAAATTCTCCCCGGCCCACTACCTTCTGACCCGCAAGATCGTCCATCCCTGGTGCCACAGCATCTACGTGCTTCACAATTTCAAGCATTCCGCCTATTGCCGGTTCGTCGGCGCGCGGGGCCGCTATTCGGAGCTCGATTGACCGATGCCTGGTCGGCCGAAGCCCTGATCCCACCCGCGGACGATCCCTTGCAGAGTTTCTGGACTTTCGTCACCGATTTCGGAGACAGCGCGGTCACGCTTCCCTTGGCGGGCCTCGCGATGGTCTTCCTGCTGATCTCGGGCTGGCGTCGCGCGGCAGGGGCGCTGCTCCTCGGCGTCGCCGCCGCAGGGATCGGCATCGGACTTCTCAAGCTGGCGCTGGAGTCCTGCAGCCGGCCGCTCATCGGCGCTTCGATTGTCAACCCCAGCGGCCATATGGCCGTGAGCGTGGCGGTCTATGGCGCGCTCGCGCTCGTTCTCGCACGCAGGCTCCCGGGCCGGCGTGCCTTATGGATTTGGAGCGCGACGGCAGCGCTTCTTGCCGCGATCGCCGTCTCACGCCTCGTGCTGCACGCCCATACGGCGGCAGAAGTCGCAGCCGGGACGCTCGTCGGCCTAATGGCCGGGCTCCTGTTCCGCAAGCTTCTTGGCCAGGAGTCCCGCCCGATTCTCCATTTCGGCTGGTTCGCGCTCGCCGCTGCGGCCGTCGTCTTCGCGATGCACGGCACGCGCTGGCCGATCGAGCATCTGGTCAAAGCGATCGTGCTGCTGATCCGCCGAGGCATACCGGCCTGCCAATAAGACACCCTTCGTGCTGAGCTTGCGCGCAGGGAAAGGGTCCGCGGATTGCCGGGAGGCCGCAGCGCCCGATCCGCCATCGGCGACGGCATGGGAGCCGAACCTGCGCCGCAACGCCACCATGGGCCGCTCGATGCCGTAATAGGACGCGACGGCCAGGCCCAGCGACAGGGCAGTCAGAGTCGGGAACAGCACGGCCGTCCAGCGCAGCGAACCGGCACCGTGCAAGAAGGGGACCCAGACCGCGATCGGGAGAACCACGCCGCAAAGGCTGAAAACCGGCCAATGCCAGAGATAAAGCGAATAGCTCCAGCGGCCCAGCAGGATCGCGACCGGACGGCCCAGCATGCTGCGAATAGGCGCCAGCAGCGCGGCATACAAGGTGCCGCCGACACAGATGAACAGGCCCATGCCCTGCACGCTGAAACGCAGGGTGTCGCGGAACCATCCGTCCCGGATCAAGAAGGAGGCCAGGAGCGCCAGAGTTCCCGCGGCGAAGACGCTCGGCGAGCGCAAAGATGCCAGAACCCTTGCGCTCCGGCGCGAACCAAGCAAGGTCGCCAGCAGCGCGCCGTAGAGGATCGAATCGACCCGCGTATCGGTCCCGTGCTCGATGCGGAAGGGGACCGCGCAAAACCCGATCTCCGGATGACCCACGCAGTACCCGACGACGTGAAAGCGCCAAGCCGTCACGGCCAGAATGAGGGCGGCGATGGCGAAGGCGAGCCGCTCGGGGTTGCGTCCCAACAGCCAGACGATCAGCGGAAAGGCGAGGTAGTAGTGCTCCTCGACGGCAAGCGACCAGAGAATGGCGAAGGGATGGGGGACAAAGGGGATTCCCGACTGGTTGCCGCCGGCCATGGCGTGATAGTTCGTGCCGTAGAACAGGGCCCAGAGGACGTCGCTCTCTGCCATCCGTCCACCAAGGGCCGGGAACAGGATGGCGCTCGCCGCGACCATGACGATCAGGGCAGGGTAGAGCCGGAGCACCCGGCGCAGATAGAACATGTCCAACCTGAGCGAGCCGGTCGCTCCGACCTCGGCGAGAAGCTGACGCGTGATCAAGAAGCCGCTGACGAAGAAGAAGACGGTCACGCCGAAGATTCCCGGCACGAAGGCGCCGAAGCCGAAATGCGACAGCATGACGAGCGCGATCGAAACGGCCCGCAAGCCGTCCAGCGCGGGGATGTAAGCGAAGGTAGGGCCAGGGGAAACGAGGCTCTCCTCCGCCTTCCAGATTGGAGCCGGCATCTTCGCCTCGCGCGTTCTGCCCGATGGTCCATGAATGGCGGAAAGCGGTTAACCGCAGGTAAGCGCCGTCAGCTTGGCCTGTCGGGCCCTCGCCAGGAACCTTCGATTGGTCGTTGGCTTCGTGATACCAATGGCCACTCCGCCGGGGCGGGCCTTCCTGGCTTCAAGGGACGGTGACGTGCAGACGCAGTCCGATCCAACCCTGCAGATACCCGCTGGCCTCCTGGGTCGCAGCCGAACTGCCGAGGATGTGGCGCAAATCGAGCCGCTGGCGCTGCTCGCGGCGCTGCTGGAGTCCGACCGGCCTCTGGGCGCCGGCGCGCCAATACCGCCGGCCTGGCATTGGGCCTATTTCGCGCCGCCGGCGCGGCAGTCGGCCCTTGGGCCTGATGGCCATGAGAAGGCCGACGACCTTCTTCCACCCCATCAAGGCATGCGCCGGATGTGGGCCGGTAGCCATCTTGCCTTTGAGGGCGATCTGAGGGTCGGGGAAAAGCTCCGCCGTCGCTCGCGGGTTGCCGCTGTCGACAGCAAGATCGGCCGGAGCGGGCCGTTCCTGCTGGTTCGCCTGGAGCATGTCATCGAAGGCGAGTCCGGCGGGCGGGTCGCCGAGGAACAGGATCTGATCTTCCGCGCGCCTTCGGCCGCAGCTCTCGTGGCGAGCGGACCGGGGAACAGCGAACCGGCCGCCTTCGAGCGTGGGCTTGTTCCCGATCCCATCCTGCTGTTCCGCTTTTCCGCGGCCACCGGCAACCCGCATCGGATTCACTACGACCATCCCTATGCCACCGGGGTGGAGGGCTATCCTGGTCTCGTCGTCCATGGGCCGCTCATGGCCATCCTGATGCTGGACCTGCTGCACCGGACTCATTCGGACGAGCGCGTCCGGCGCCTGACCTTCCGGGCCGAACGGCCGGCCTTCCTGCCCGACGCGCTTTCCATTCGGGGTCGGCCGCGCGCCGGCGGCTACGACCTCTGGGTGGAATCGGGCGGACGCAGGGCCTGCAGGATGGGCATCGACTGCGCCTGACGCGCAGCGTCGACTTCGGCGTAGTCTCTTCGGCGGAAAGGGAGGCTTCATGTCCGCAACCCCCGCAGCCGGCGCGCTCTCGGATTCGGAGATCGAGAACCTGGTCGCCGGCGTCATGGCCGGCTTCGAGCCCGCCTATTGGCGCCGGCTCGACCGGGAACGAGTCTACCCGACCGAATTCGTCGAGGCGATGACCAAGGCGGGGCTGCTCGCGGTCCTGATTCCCGAGGCTTATGGCGGCGGCGGCCAGGGCATCGGTACTGCGGCTCGGATCCTCAAGGAGGTCCATCGCCGCGGCGGCAACGCAGCCCCCTGCCATGCCCAGATGTACACCATGGGGACAATCCTTCGGCACGGGAGCGAGGCCCAGCGCCTCCGTTGGCTGCCGGAGATCGCGCGTGGCGCCGTCCGGCTCCAGGCTTTCGGCGTAACCGAGCCTTCCGCCGGCAGCGACACCGGCTCGATCCGGACCCAGGCGCGCCGCGAAGGCGGGAAGTATGTGATCAATGGCCAGAAGATCTGGACCAGCCGGGCCGAGCATTCGGACCTCATGGTGCTGCTGGCTCGGACTTCACCGGCCGGCGCGGGCAAGCGCACCGACGGGCTTTCCATGTTCCTGGTCGATATGCGCGAGGCCATTGGCCGGGGCCTCACCATCCGTCCCATCCGCACCATGCTCAACCACGCCACCACCGAGGTCTTTCTCGATGATGTAGCCGTCCCGGCTCAGAACCTGATCGGCGAGGAGGGGCGCGGCTTCCGCTACCTCATCGATGGGCTCAATGCCGAGCGGATCCTGATCGCTGCCGAATGCGTGGGCGACGGCCGCTGGTTCGTCGACAAGGCGGCTAGCTACGCCAAGGAACGCCGGGTCTTCGGCCGGCCCATCGGCCAGAACCAGGGCGTCCAATTCCCGATCGCACGCGCCCATGTGGCAGTCGAGGCGGCCGAGCTGATGCTGCGGCGGGCCTGCGACCTTTTCGATGCCGCCGCACCTTGCGGCGCCGAGGCGAACATGGCCAAGCTGGTGGCGAGCGAGGCGTCCTGGCAGGCGGCGGACATGTGCCTCCAGACCCACGGCGGCTTCGGCTTCGCCGAGGAATTCGACATCGAGCGCAAGTTCCGCGAGACCCGGCTGTACCAAGTGGCGCCGATCTCGACCAATCTCATTCTCTCCTATATCGCCGAGCATGTCCTGGGCCTGCCGCGTTCCTACTGAGACTGGCCTATAGAGATTGGCCGGTTGCCGACCGCCTTGCCCAGGCTCTAGGCTGCCTGAAACGACCTAGAAAGTCGGGGCATAAGCCCCATCGGCGGCGGGGAAGACGGACCAATGGCGGACGGGGCTTACGAGATCTATCCGGCGATCGGGATCGCCCGCGTCGGCAATGCGCCCGAGGCCTTCTACATCGGGCCGGAGACCGCGGGAGGGCTGCCATTGCCGGCCGACGGATCGAGCGCGCCATTCGGTGCGGGCGATTTCCGCGATGGCGAGGGCCGGGTGAAGCGCCAGGCGGCGCGGTTCCGCGTATTTCGTAGTATTCCCGGCCAGGCGCCCGAGGAAATCACTCTCGACAGCGCCGGGATCAGGGAAATCCGCTGGACCGTCCATCTGGCCAACAAGAAGGCCAGCTGGTACTGCTTCAAGACCTCCAGGGGTCAGCACGGCTATGCCTGCAACCACCCGCTGCGCAATGCCGATCGGGTGACGCCGGCCGAGCGCCGCAAGCTCAACATCGATCCGGGGCCGCGTTCCATCGCCGGAAAGGAGCAAGGACCCGTCGAGTTCTCGCGGGCGACCATCCCGGCCGGCTACGTCGGCGCAAACTTTCCGCCCTTGGGTCTAAAGCCCGCGGACATCGATACCCTCGGCGCGCTGAAGACCGATGGCGCCGGCAGGCTCTTGGTGCTTGGCGGGCTGGGCAGATCGGGCTCGGCGGCGCAAGCGCCCAAGCTCGCCGACTACGCCAACAATGACGGCTGGTGGGACGACACGTCCGACGGACCGGTGCGCGCGACCATTGTGCTTGCCTCGGGGGAAACGGTCGAAGCCAAGCCGGCCTGGGTGCTCGTCGCCCCGCCGGCCTATGCGCCCCAGATCATGAATCTCGTCACCCTCTTCGATACCGTGTTCGATACCGCCGTCCGTTTCCTCGGCGCCCGGCCGGACATCCACGCTCACGGCCTTTGGAAGGTGGGTGCGACCGGCTACCGGCCGCGCTTCGACAGTGAGATCCGGCCGATCTTCGAGCGCGGCGCGGGGTTTCCCTGGGTCTCGCCCATCCCGGCCGAACCCCACAGCTTCGATTTCGCCAAGCTCGCCAACTCCAGTTCCACCCATGCCGGTTTGCGCAAGTTCTATCTCCATATCCTGCGCGGGCCAGGTCAGGAGAATGTCTTCGACAGTCCCGTCGCTTCCACAGGATTGATGCCGCTGCTGGTGGGCGACGACACCCTTGGCGCCGAACAGGATGCTGGCGCGTTCCTCGCGACGAGCAAATATCTATGCGTCACGCAGACGCAGTATTTCTTCCTGCAGCAATGGGCCGCAGGTCATTTCGAGCCGGGCGGCGCTCCGCCCTCGCATCCGGGCCATGCCCTGAACCGGGCGGTGCTGGAGAATTGCGTCGGCGGGCCCTTCTCGCCCGGGATCGAGATGACCTGGATCGCCCGCAACCCCGCGATCTACAGCGAGCCGTTCCGCATCCGCGCGCGGCCCGCGACCTCCGGCCCCTTGGGCCTCGGCTTCGACCCCGCGGGCGGGCTCGAGCCGGGTGACCTCACCCGCTACATGGCGCTGCCCTGGCAGGCGGACTTCAACGAGTGCGCCGCTCAGACGGTGCAGGGCCGGGTCATGTGGTGGTGGCCCGCCCAGCGGCCCATCACCGTCTTTCTGCCGCCCAGTGCCGCCGGCCTCGGAGCGCCGATTCCCTGGGTGGGCCATGACCGAGATTCCAAGGCGAAGGATTTCTATGCTTTCGCCAACCATCTCGAGATGCTGGCGAATTGGGACAAGCTCGGCTTCGTGCTGGACATGGGCGAGCCGGGTAAACCGCGCTTTGTCGAGGTCTCGCGCCTGCTCTCCCGCGAACCGGACAAGGCGGGATGATTGGGACGATGGAAACCGCGGACCCGATCGGCTCGTTCAGCGCCGCCAAATTCAACGTCGCGATCATTGGCGCCGGCCCCGCCGGCGCGGGTGTAGCGCTGGCACTGAAGCGGCTCGGAATCGAGAGCGTAGTGATGGTCGATTGGCCCCGGCGCCGGCGCTTTCGCATCGGCGAATCGGCAGCGCCGGGGATCGGCGCGCTGCTCGTCCGGCTCGGTCTCGATGACCGGCTTGAACGCTTCGGACATCGACCCTGCCATGGAAATCTGAGCTTCTGGGGCGAGGCTGCCCCCAAGGCGGCCGACTTCTTCAGCCAGGCTTCGGGAACGGGCTGGCATCTCGATCGCGACGCCTTCGATGGCTGGCTGAAAGACTCTGCACGCGAGGCCGGCGCGCGACTGCTCTCGCCGGCACGCCTCGTCGATGCGCAGCGCGAAGATGGGGTATGGCGTCTGCTGCTCGACGACGGTGCGGTGACGGCTGAGTTATCGGCGCGCTGGATCCTCGATGCCACGGGTCGCACCGCGGCGCCATCGCGCAAGCTCGGTGCCAGGCTTCGCCGCCTCGATCGTCTCGTGGCCCTCGCCGTGATTGCCGAACCCGCGGCGGAGGCCCGCTTCCGCGGTTTCACCATCGTCGAAGCGGCCGAGATGGGTTGGTGGTACGGTGCGCGATTGCCGGACGGTCGGGCCATGGTGGCGTTGATGACCGACGCGGACATCGCACAAAGTCGCGGGCTGCGAGAGGCAACGTCCTTTCACCAAGCCTGGTGCGCAACAACGGAAATGTGCCGTTTCGCGCGGCCTGCCTCGCCCGATGGGGCCCCCACGGTATTCTCTGCCGCGACCCAGTTCTTGGATCCCGCCATCGGTCCCAGTTGGCTCGCGCTCGGCGACGCGCTCATGGCCCTCGATCCCCTGAGCGCATCGGGACTCACCGGTGCGCTGGAGGACGCTCTGGCCGCCGCAGACGTGATTGCCGAGGACCTGACCCATGGCGATAGTGAGCGCGGGCTCGCGGCGTTGCGCGACAGTCCCAATGAACGCCAGCTCGCGACCGGTTATGCGTTTCGTGCCAGGGCGACCCTCAGGAGCTACCTTGCCGCCCGCCAGGAGATCTACGCCTCGGAGCGGCGCTGGCGCGAAAGTCCGTTCTGGCGTCGGCGGATCGCGGGGGACGACGTCTTAGGCTATCATGGGCGCCAGCAGGAGGAGTTTGCCGCATGAGTGCGAGCCGGCGTTGACGGCACCTTTTGCCCTTCGCGGCCTCGATCACGTGGTCCTGCGCGTGCGCGATCTCGGCCGGATGGAGCGCTTCTATTGCGATGTGATCGGCTGCGTCGTGGCGCACCGCCAGCCGCATCTCGGTCTTGTCCATCTCGGCGCCGGCTCGACCATGATCGATCTCGTGGATGATGCCGGCCCGCTGGGCCGCAAAGGCGGTCCACCGGCCGGGCCCGACGGCCATAACATGGATCACTTCTGCCTGCGCGTGGCGCCGTTCGATGGCGCGGCGATTGCCGCGCATTTGCGTGCGCATGGCGTCGAGCCCTCGGAGATCGACACGCGTTTCGGTGCCGAGGGAGACGGGCCTTCCCTCTACCTCGACGATCCGGAAGGCAATCGCGTCGAGCTCAAGGGGCTTTCGCTGGAAACCGCGCGATGAGCGAGGGGGCCGAATTCCCTCGCACCGCGGCCAACTGGGCGGCACTCACGCCGCTCTCCTTCCTTGCCCGCACGGCCGAGACCCATCCGGACCGCATTGCCGTCGTTCACGGCGCCATCAAGCGCAGTTGGGCTGAAGTTCATGAGCGCTGCCGGCGACTTGCGTCCGCGCTGACCGCCCGGGGCATCGAACGGGGCGACACCGTCGCCGTGATGCTGCCCAATGTCCCGGCTCTGCTGGAGGCGCATTTCGGCATCCCCATGGCCGGCGCTGTCCTCAATGCGATCAATACGCGCCTCGACCCCGCGGCCATCGCCTATATCCTGGATCACTCCGGGGCGAAACTTCTGCTCGCCGACGGCGAGTACCACGACACTATCCGCCAGGCGCTGGCGCTGCTTGCTCGGCCAATTCCCGTAATCGGCGTGGCCGATCCCACGGTTTCCGACGCCAGGGCTCTTGGCGCCATGGACTACGAGGCGATGCTTGCCGCAGCCGATCCGAACCGCCCCTGGCGGGGTCCGGACGACGAATGGGATGCGATCTCCGTCAACTACACGTCGGGCACGACGGGCAACCCCAAGGGCGTGCTCTATCACCATCGGGGTGCTTATCTGAATGCGGTGGGCAACAGCCTGGTCTGGGAGCTGGGCCGGCATCCTGTCTATCTCTGGACCCTGCCGATGTTCCACTGCAACGGCTGGTGTTTCCCTTGGACGATCACCATGCTGGCCGGGACTCACGTATGCCTGCGCCGAGTGGAAGCGGGCGCCATCTTCGAATCGATCGCGAAACATGGCGTGACCCATCTCTGCGGCGCGCCCATCGTCATGCAGACGATCCTCGACGCGGCGGCCAGGTTTCCCCCCATCGGACGCAAGATCCGGATGATGACCGCCGCCGCCCCGCCGCCCGCCGCCGTGCTCGCCGCCATGCAGAAAGCGGGCTTCGAGGTGACCCATGTCTATGGCCTGACGGAAGTCTATGGCCCGGCGGTGGTCTGCGACTGGCATGAGGCTTGGGACGATTTGCCGATCGAGGCCCAGGCCGATCTCAAGGCGCGCCAGGGCGTGCGCTATCACGTGCAGGAAGGCCTGATGGTCGCCGATCCCGAGACCCTGAAGCCCGTGCCCGCCGACGGCAAGGCCATGGGCGAGGTGATGATGCACGGCAACATCGTGATGAAGGGCTATCTCAAGGACCAGGCCGCCACCGACAAGGCCTTCAAGGGCGGCTGGTTCCATACCGGCGATCTGGGCGTGGTCCATCCCGACGGCTACATCCAGCTTAAAGACCGCTCCAAGGACATCATCATTTCCGGCGGCGAGAACATCTCGTCGATCGAGGTCGAGAACCTGCTTTACCGGC
Source organism: uncultured Alphaproteobacteria bacterium (assembly GCA_963724385.1). Classification (GTDB taxonomy): domain Bacteria; phylum Pseudomonadota; class Alphaproteobacteria; order Dongiales; family Dongiaceae; genus DASXQK01. The sequence continues at coordinate 467,468 of CAVRUJ010000001.1, forward strand.
ATCCCTCGGTCGCCGCCGCCGCGGTGGTCGCCATGCCCGACGACCGGTGGGGCGAAACGCCTTGCGCCTTCATCGAGCTTCGAGCTGGCGCGGCGGTCACGGCGGAGGACATCATCGCCTTCTGCCGGGACAACATCGCGCATTTCAAGGCGCCGCGGCATGTCGTGTTCGGCGCCATCCCGAAGACCTCGACCGGCAAGATACAGAAGTTCAAGCTGCGCGAGGAGGCCAGGCGGTTGGCGACGGAGCGCGCGACTGGCGCGGGCTGAGGGGCGAATTCCCTGCTTGGCCGCCCGCTGGTACGTCTCCGGCTGCTGCAAATTCGCGGTGCGTCCTTGGCCTCAAGAAGGCGTGATGTCTCCGCTTTCGCTTTGATTCCCGGCGGTCCATCGGGCCTCGACTTCGGCCATTTTCCGGGCGAGCGTGTCGGGCGTCAGGATCCCCTTGCGGAACAGGATATTCGCGAAGGCCACGATCCATCTTTCGTAGTAGTTGAGCTTGCCGACCATCTCGGCGCCCAGGGCCTCGACGCCGCAGCGCTTTTCCTCGGTGTTGATGATCTTGTGGTAGTCGAGGACATCGGCGAGCGCGTGGCAGCGCTTTTCCCAGGGCTCGAGTTCATGGTCGACGCGCCGGATCGGCTCGGCCGGCAGGCCGCCGATGTCGTTGGGCAGGCGTTTCACGAGATTTTCGGTTTGGGTCATTGCGGTGCTTTTCCTTGTTCCACGCTGGCCGGAACGACGCCGATCATAGTGTCGCGCGTGACCAGAGCCGCGAGCTGTTCCTCGCTGTAGTCTTCCGTGCCTTCGGGCCGCTTCGGCAGCACCAGATAGCGGACCATCGCGGTCGAATCGCTGACCCGGATCTCGACGTCGTCCGGGATGATAGTGCCGAATTCGGCGAGCACCGCGCGCGGCTCCGAGACGGCGCGCGACCGGTAGGGCTTCAGCTTGTACCAGTCCGGCGGAAGCCCCAGCACCGGCCGCGGGTAGCAGGAGCAGAGGGTGCAGACGATGAGGTTGTGAACCTTGTCGGTGTTCTCGAGCACGATGAGCTGGGTATCGTCGTAGAAGCTGATGCCGAGTTCCTCGCAGGCCTTGCGCCCATCGGCCAGGAGCCGCGCCCGGAAGGCGGGATCGACCCAGGCGCGCGCCACGACCTTGGCGCCCAGCGCCGGCGTGCGGGAATCCAGCAGCTCGATCTGGCGGCGGATTTCGTCCGGGCCGATCAACTGCCTCTCGACGAGGAGCTCGCGAACGGCCGTTTCCATGATGTCGTAGTAGCCGGGACGCCCCGACAGGCCAGTCTCCGCGTGAAGATGATCGTGGCCGTGAGCATGGTCGCGGTCATGGCCCTGGTTCGGCGGATTCATGGTTCACCTCTTCTCCAGCCAGGTTTCGTAGACTTCGATGCGCAGCCCATCTCGCGGTGAGCTGGCATAGTCCGGCCAGATTTCCGTCATGGAAAAGGCGATACGGTAGTAGTGGCGCCTGGTGCCCGCATTGCGGCCGTAACCTTCCTCCTCGTTGTCGATGGCGGCCGGCTCGATCACCGCCTCGACGATGCCCGCCTTGCCGCGCAGGTAGAGCGGCACGCGGTAATGCCCGACGGGAAAGCGGCTTGAAATCCGGATAGGGTCACCCGGATGGAAGAGCGGTTCTTCGCCCGGAGCGAATACGAGGCCGTGCAAGGGGCCCGTGGTTTCCCGAGTGCTATTCTTCATCATGCAGCCTCCCATGAGATCGGGAATCTTCAATTCGATTGTCAGTGAGCCGTTTGGTGTTTCTTTAGGCGGTTCCGAGGCAGATTTCCTTGCGCGGATGGATTGCAGGTGGCCCCGAAGTCAGGGTGATTTTGCAGCTTTTTTCGCAATGCCGTCGAGGGCCGTCGCCATGGCCTCGGTATTCGCAGCGACGGCCGCGCCAAGGCCATGGCGTTGCGCCAGCCATTTCGGGTCGTTGTAAGACAGCCATACCCGGCCGGCCGCATCCTCGTGGACCAGCGCCTTCAACGGCAGATCGATGCCGATCGTCTGGCCCGCCTGCATGAGCGGCGTACCAGCCTTGGCGCTGCCGAAGATCAGGAGTTCCGTCGGCCGCAGCGCCAGGCCGACGGTGGCCGCACCCGCCGCATGATCGATGCGCGCGAACACGGTCATGCCCTTGGCCCTGATCTCGGCCTCAAGGCGGTCCATCGTTTCCTTCGCACTGAAGTTGCTGGGAATGGTCGTCATCCCATCTGCGGCCATCGCATAGCCTCCTTACGGCCGTGTCTCGACAAGCAGCACGCTGAGGCTCGTCATCGCGCTTGCCCTATTGGATCGCCGGCACGCACGCGGCCTCGAAGCCCCAATTCGGACAGACCGGAGTCGAACGGTCGCCGGTCAGATTACGGGAGCATAAGTTACAGTTGCTTTACCCGCACGGCACAAAAGGAAAGGGGGAGGCACCGATCAGCGCTGGCGGAGCGCGATCCAGGAGGCGGCAATCCCGGTCAATGCCAAGATGACAACGATGCCGTGGTAGTCATCCTTGAGCCATAGGGACATGTCCCACAATCCCTGGGTGAGATCGCCGGCCAGGGTCATGGGCGACGGCAGGGCATTCCAAAGCTCGGACAACAGACCCATATTGCGCCCTCCAAGGAAGGGCCGGTGTCACAAGGAAGATGATGAGAGTCCATATGTATGAAGAATTGGTTTCGGCCGATGCCGGAAGGAGGCGGAGATGAACGGACGGGGTTTCTATGCCATTCGGGTCGAGGGCGCGAAATACGGCGTGGGATTCGGATCGGCGCTCGCCATCGCCATCTCCTACACCGCCAACCACTCCATTCTCTGGGCGATCGTCGACGGGCTGCTCAGCTGGATCTATGTCCTCTATTTCGCGCTATTCCGGAGCTGACCCGCCATCTCATCCACGCGCTCGGCCAGGTCCCGCAGATTGCGGCCCAGCTGATCGAGAACGAAGGCGATGCCGAAAAGATGGCTGGCACCCGCGGCCGTGAGAGCGCGGGTGAGGCCTTCCTTGCGTAGCTCGGCCACCGTGGCCGCGTAGGCGCGCAAAGCCTTGCTGCAGGCATCGCGGGACGGCGCCGCCTCACGTTGAGACAGCGCAGCCGCGGCCGCCTTGAAGTACGCGGCGAGGGCCATGGCGACATCGGCTGTCGCGGGCGCGAGGCGGCCGGCGACGGGCTCCGGCAAAGGTTCCACCGTGGCGCGGCCGATCATGGCCAAGTCGAGGCGGAGCCGATTGAGGTTGCGCCGAAGCGGCTCGGGTTCCGGATCGTCGGTCAAACGCCCGGCTCGCTCGCGCCGGGCTTCGTCGGCCGCCGCTTCGACCCCGGCCAAGGCCCGGCGGAGTTCGGCATGCAGGCGCAACAGGGTCGCGCTGTCGGCGGCGCTCGCCGGATGTGGCAGCAACGCTCCCGTGAGCTCGCTCATGAGCCTGAGCGTCCGGCTCGCCGCCGCGGCGAGCGCGCCATGGGCCCGGGTTGGCAGCACCAGGAGGGAGACGGCCAGCGCCACCGCGACGCCCAGCAGGATCTCGATCACCCGTTCGAGAGCATAGGCGAAAGGGCCTGCCTGCTGGGCCTGGGTGCTCATGAGCACGATGATCGCCGTGACCGGCGCGATCCTGAGCCAGGGCTTGAGTGAGGCCAGCAGGGCCAAAGGACCCACGGACAGCGCCAGGCCGAAGGCAAGCCCGAGGGCGTCGCCGTGGGGCAGGGCAAGACTGACGGCGACGCCCCAAACAGCGCCACCGAGCGTTCCCGCCAGCCGATCGAAGGTCGCCTTGAGGGAGCCGCCGAGGTTCGCCTGCATGACGATGACCGCGGTCAGCACCGCCCAATACACCTGAGGCAAGTGCAGCAGCTCGGCGGTGGCGAAGGCCAGGAGTGCCGCGATGGTGGTGCGGGCGGCGAGCTTGAGTTCGCTGCCGTGACGCCTTGCCCAGGCCCGGATCCCGTGGGCGTCGGGTCTGGGCGTCTCTGGCTTGTCGCTCAATCCCTGCGGCCGGTTCAGCGATAGTCCGCCGCAGCGGTCTCGTCCCGCCGCTCGCCGCCGGCGGCATTGAAGATCAGGCTCAGGCCCGCGGCCACGACGATGTTGACGATGAGGGAATAGAGCGCGGCATAGCCGGGCAGGGTATAGCCGAAGAGGGAGAGCGGAAACACCGAGGCCTTGAACGCGAGGGTGCCCGCCATCCAGCTGCCGCTGGCGATGCCGGCGGCCCAGCCGGCGAGGAGCGCGCGCGGCTCGAACCAGCGGGTATAGAGGCCGAAGATCACGGCCGGCAGGGTCTGGATGATCCAGATGCCGCCCAGCAGCTGGAGCTGGATGGCGTATTGCAGGGGCAGCAGGATGATGAAGACGAGGGCCCCGGCCTTGACGATCAGGGAGACGATCTTGGCCATGCGCGATTCTTCGGCATCGCTGCAATCGGGCCGGATCATCTCCTTGTAGATGTTGCGGGTGAAGAGATTGGCGCAGGCGATGGACATGACCGCGGCAGGCACCAGGGCGCCGATGCCGATGGCGGCAAAGGCGACGCCGGTGAACCAGTCGGGGAATGAGGCCATCAGCAGGGCCGGCACGGCGAAATTGTTGCCATAGTGGGAGAAGCCGTCGGCGTAGGCGGGGTTCTGCTTCACCCCCGCCGCGAGCGCCATGTAGCCCATGAGGGCAAGCAGGCCGAGGACGAAGGAATAGGCCGGCAGCATCGCCGCGTTGCGTCGGATGACATGCCGGCTGTTGGCGCTGAGCACGCCCGTCATGGCATGCGGATAGAGGAAGAGGGCAAGCGCCGAGCCCAGTGCCAGAGTGGCGTAGCCGCCATAGGCGCCGAGGCTCGCGGCCGTGGGCGGAGCCAGGATCAGCTTCGCCGGCGCGACGGCGGCGAAAATCTTGCCGTAGCCGCCGAGCTCGGCGGGAATGACGATGATGACGGCAATGATCGTGGCGTAGATCAGCAGGTCCTTGACGACGGCGATGGCCGCAGGAGCGCGCAAGCCGCTGGTGTAGGTGAAGGCGGCAAGGATCAGGAAGGCGATGACGAGGGGAAGATCGCCCGCGAGGCCCTGGCCGCCAATCCCCATGGCTCCGATGACGACCTGGAGGCCCACGAGCTGCAGGGCGATGTAAGGCATGGTCGCAACCAAGCCCGTGATCGCGACTGCGACCGCGAGCGGCCGGCTGCCATAACGCCCGCGCACGAAATCGGCGGCGGTGATGTAGCCGCGCCTGTGAGCGACCGACCAGAAGCGCGGGAAGACCATGAAGATGAAGGGATACACGATGATTGTGTAGGGCACGGCGAAGAAGCCGACCGCGCCCGCGCCGAAAACCAGGGCAGGCACGGCGATGAAGGTGTAGGCCGTGTAGAGATCGCCGCCCAGCAGGAACCAGGTGACGATCGTGCCGAACCGGCGTCCCCCCAGCCCCCATTCATGGAGCAGGTCCAGATCGCCCGGCCGCCAGCGCGCCGCGACGAAACCCAGGATGGTCACGCAACCGAACAGGACGACGAAAACGCTGACGATGGTCCAGTTCACGGGCCGCTGTTCCCCCGGCGCATGCCCCTATTCCCCCAGCGGACGAACCGCATCCATGCTCACTCGCCCGTCAGGTAGGCGAGCAGGGTCAGCCCGGCGCTGATCACGATCCACAGAAGCTGATACCAATAGAAGAACGGAATCCCCGCCAGCTGGGGCTCCACGGAATTGTAGGAGGGAACCCACAGCACGGCGAGGAAGGGGACGAGCAGCAGCAGCTCGGGCCAGCGCGCGCGCCGGCGCCTGGTTTCAGCCGAAGGCTTTTCCGACAAGGCTTCCTCCCGAATCGGGACATCAAAACGCCGCTTGCTTGCGGCATAATGTCATCGTCGGCAGGAGGCGGCAACGCCCGGCCTGGGCGTCTTGGATCGCCCGGGCATCTTGAACCAAAGGAGCAGCTATCGTGAACGAGCCAATCAAAGTCGCGGCCTTCTGCGGGAGCCTGCGCAAGGGATCCTATAACCGCATGGCGTTGAACGCCGCGATGACCCTGGCGCCTGCCGGAATGACTTTGGAAGAAGTGGCGATCGGGGAGCTGCCGCTCTACAACGCCGACCTGCATCAGGCGGGCTTTCCCGCCGCGGTCGAGCGCGCGATCGCCAGCGTGGCCGCCGCCGATGCCCTGCTGTTTGTCAGCCCCGAATACAACTACTCGATCCCGGCACCGCTCAAGAACGCGGTCGACTGGATTTCGCGAGCGCCTAAGCAGCCCTTCGCCGGCAAGGCCGCGGCCGTCATGGGCGCCTCCATGAGCCTGCTGGGCGGGGTGCGCGCGCAATTGCATCTGCGCCACAGCATGGTCTTCCTCGACATGCATGCGGTGAACAAGCCCGAGGTGATGATCGCCCAGGCGCAGAACAAGTTCGATGCGGCCGGGAATCTGACCGACGAGATCGCGCGCGGGCTCATCCGCGACCTGCTGGCCGCACTCGCCGGCTGGTCGCGGAAGCTCAAGGCCGCCTGAGGAAGGCCGGCGAGAGCAGCCATGCTCAACGACCGAAACTTCGATTGCGCCTATGGCGTCGCCGAACAGGTCTCGCCGTTCATTCGCCGGGTCGTCGCCCGCAATCCGGGGCCTTTCACCTTTCTCGGCACCGGCACCTACATCGTCGGCCGTGGCCGGGTGGCGGTCATCGATCCCGGCCCCGATCTCAGCGACCACGTCGAGGCCCTGCTTGCGGCTCTTGCCGGCGAGATGGTCTCCCAGATCCTCATCACCCACACCCATATCGACCATTCTCCTGCCGCCGCCGCGCTCAAGGCGGCGACGGGGGCGCCGTGCCTCGGCTTCGGCCGCCATGGGGCGCGCGGCGAAACCGGCGAGGCCGGCGCCGATCTCGCCTTCGATCCGGATATCCGGATGGCCGATGGCGATGAAGTCTCGGGCGAAGGCTGGACTCTGACGGCCCTCCACACCCCGGGCCATGCCTCCAACCATCTCTGCTTCGCGCTGGCCGAGGAGCAGGCGTTGTTTTCCGGCGACCAGGTCATGGGCTGGTCGACCACAGTGATCAGCCCGCCGGACGGCGACATGGCGGCTTACATGGCCTCCCTCGATCGCCTGCTGGCGCGCCGGGACAAGATCTACTGGCCGACCCATGGCGGCCCGATCCGCGATCCGCAGGCCCATGTCGCCGAGCTCATCGCCCATCGCCGGGCCCGGCGCGCGGCCATTCTTGAGGCATTGGACAGCGGGCCCGCGCGGCCGGCCGACATCGTCGCCAAGGTCTATCTCGGCCTGGATCCGCGCCTGGTCGAAGCCGCGGCGGAATCGGTACGCGCCCACCTGATCGAACTGGTGGCCGCCGGGCTGGTGGTGGAGCAGGGCGGCGTCTGGCGCCGGGTTCAGGCGGGAAGCGGAATGTAGTCGGTCTCGCCCGGGACCTTGGGGAAACGGCCCTCGGCCCAGTCGCTCTTGGCCTGGTCGATCCGTTCGCGCCGGCTGGAAACGAAGTTCCAATAGAGATGCCGGTGACCATCCAGCGGCGCTCCGCCCATCAACAGGAACCGCGCGCCTTTTCCGCTGGTGAGCTTCGGCTCTGCTTCCCCGGCAAATACAAGGAGATGGGCGGCCCCATGGCTCTCGCCGTCGACCTCGACTTCGCCGGAGATGATGTAGATCGCCCGTTCTGGGTGTTCGCGCGGAATCGATAGGCTCGCGCCTGCTGGCAGCTCGACGTCGGCATAGAGAGTGGGCGAAAGCACGGCGACGGGCGCGCTATGACCGAAGGCCGTGCCGGCGATCAGGCGAAGTCGCGCGCCGTCGAGAGCGAAGGTGGGCAGGCTCGTTCCCGGATGATGGGCGAAGCGGGGCTCGCTTTCCTCGCTCGCCGCCGGCAAGGCGACCCAGGACTGGATGCCGTGAAGACGCGGGCCCTTGGCTCGCTCCTCGGGGCTGGAGCGTTCGGAATGGACGATGCCGCGGCCGGCGGTCATCCAGTTGACGTCACCCGGCCGGATCGGCTGGACATAGCCCAGGCTGTCGCGATGGGTGATCTCGCCTTCCAATAGGTAGGTCACCGTCGCCAGCCCGATATGGGGATGGGGCCTGACATCCATGCCCTGTCCCGGCGCCATGGCGACGGGCCCGAAATGATCGAGGAAGACGAAGGACCCGACCGACCGGCGGGCGGCCGCCGGCAGCAGACGCCTGACCGCGAAATCGCCGATGTCGCGCATGCGCGGCTCGATCACGGCTTCGACGGCGGGGCTGGCGACCATGGGGCCCTGTCCTTGTCATGTTCTTCCTTGCCGAGAATAGCGCACAGCGGTCTTCCGGATCGAGGCCGGGCAATGACCCGGCGGTATCGAGTCCATAGACAAGCGGCATTTCATCTCTTGGCGCGCCAGGTCGAGACTTTCGAGCCTCGGGAACAAGCGGACCCGCTCGCAAGCGGGGATTCCGCCCAGCATGGAAGGAGACGCGTCATGCGCTGTTTCGAGAAAACACTGTCCCATCGTCGGCCATGGAGCCGCGCGCTGATGGAGCTGCTGGGCGCCCGGCTTCGCCGTGCACTGTCAGTGCCGGACGCAACGGCGGCGGATCTTCAGGCCGCCGAAGCCATGATCGCCGCCGCGCGCTGCGCCTTCGGCCCGTTCGATGTAAGGCGCGAGGGTTCCAAGCTTCGCTATTCGGCCGCACCGGACGCCTTGGGGATGCATCGGCAGCCCTTGGCCGAGCTGCCTGGGTCCGCCTGCGCAGCCAGGCCTTTGCGCGATTGCTATCCTCATTGATTTCGCCAAGCGGGTTCGCGGACGGGAGAGAGCGATGCCAGAGGTCTATGACGTGCTCGTGCTGGGTGCGGGCAATGCCGGCATGGGTGCTGCCGGCGTAGCCCGCGCCGCCGGCCGGAACGTGGCAATCGTGGAGGGGCGCGACGTTGGCGGGACTTGCCCCTTGCGCGGCTGCGTGCCCAAGAAAGTGCTGGTCGCCGCGGCCCAGGCGTTGCATCAAATCTCGCTGGCGCCCGTTCACCACATAGCGGTCGGCGGCGCCAAGCTCGATTGGGGCAAGCTCATTGCCCGGGAGCGCAGCTTCGTCGACGGCGTTTCGGCTTCCTTCGAAAGAAGCCTGGCCGATCGCGGCATCGCCCTCTATCGGGGCCGCGCCCGCTTCGTCGATCGCGGCCGGGTCGCTGTCGACGGCAAGATCCTCGCGGCCGACAAAATCGTCGTCGCCACCGGTTCCAAGCCGCGGCCGCTGGCCATTCCGGGGTCCGATCATCTCATCACCAGCGAAGATATCCTGGAAATGACGGCTTTGCCCGAAAGCCTGATCTTTATCGGCGGCGGGGTGATCGCGCTGGAATTCTCCCACGTCTTCGCGCGCGCGGGCTGCAAGGTGACCATCCTTGAAGGCACCGAGCGCCTGCTTCCGGCGATGGACGCCGAGGCCGTGGAGGCCCTGCAGGCCGAAAGCGAGCGAATCGGCATCGCCGTGCATACGGGCGTCGCGGTGGAGAAGATCACAGCGGAGGGCAACCGCTTCACGGTGGAAGCGAAGATCGCCGGCGCGCCGCGAAGCTTTACCGCCGAGCGGGTTGCCAATGGAGCCGGCCGGATCGCCGATCTTGCGGAGCTCGATCTGAAAGCCGGCGGCATCGCCCATGACGGTCTCAAGATCTCCGTCGACCGGCATCTGCGCAGCACCTCCAATCCGGCCGTCTATGTCGCCGGCGATGCCCTTTGGTCCTCGCCCCAGCTTTCCCCCATCGCCACCTATGAGGGCCGGCTGGTGGGCGAGAACATCGTCGGCGGCGACAAGTTGGAGCCGGAATACGAGAGCATCCCGTCCAACGTCTACGCCGTGCCGGCGCTCGCCAGCGTCGGCATGACCGAAGCGGCGGCGAAGGCGGCTGGGCGGAACTTCACCGCAAGAAAGAGCGACATGCGCGGCTGGCGTTCGGCCAGGACCTACGCCGAGACAGTGGCCTTCTCCAAGGTGCTCGTCGAAAACGGCAGCGGGCGCATCCTCGGCGCCCATATGGTCGGCCATGGCGCGGAGGAGGTCATCCACCTCTTCGCCTTTGCCATCAAGCACGGCGTGACCGCCAAGAGCCTGGCAGACACGGTCTACGCCTATCCGACCTTCTCCTCAGATCTGAAATTCATGCTGTGAAGCTGCCTGTCCTCGGCCCTTTGCGGGCAAGGGCTTCGGCAACAGTTGGTTCCTTGCCGCAGCCAAAACGGGCGCCGGCCATCGACCGCCGGCATCGAAACCATAGTCAGATGGCATTTCAGCTTCCCCGCCAGCTGGCCGATCCTCTCTTCCGTAGCGCGCTGGTTCGCGCGATTCACATCAGGAAGAAAAGGAAAGCTGACCCATGATCACCCAAAGCAAGCAGAGCCAGCGCGGCTGGCTGAGACTAGCGATGGCCGGCGCCGCCGTCGCGGCGATCTCGATCCTGTCGACCGGTGCCTTCGCCAATGGTTGCCCTGCCGGCAATCTCGTCGCCGACGGCCAGGGCCAGAAGCCAGGCGCCACCATGCCAGTCGGAGTCACCGACACGGTCCTCGATTCCATCGATCTCTCGAAGCAGAAGGTCGCCCTCAAGGACCACTTGTTCCGCATTCGCCGCCTGGTCATTCAGCCCGGCGGCGTCGTGCCCTGGCACAGCCATGGCGATCGCCCGGCCCTGATCTACATTGTCCAGGGCGAGATCACGGAATACGCCAGCGACTGCGCCGTGCCGATCCTGCACAAGGCCGGCGACTGGTCTCGGGACGCCGACATTTCCCACTGGTGGAAGAATACCGGCAAGGAGACCGTCGTTCTCATTTCTGCCGACATTCTGCACACCGGAGCCGACGCGCACACGATGTAGCCCCCGACTCGTGAGCGCTCCTGTGACGTGCGGCGTCCGTCCCTCCCCCGCGGACGCTGCACGTCACGCCCCAAGACCTACGCGCAACCCCAAAACGATGAGACGGATCATGCAACGGACGATGGGTCTCGAGGCTGCGGCGCCGGTGCAAAGCCGCTCCCATGGGGTCGAGGCGGCGATGCGCAGCCTGGTGATTGGCCTCACGGCCTTCCTCACCGTGGTCGATCTCTTCGCTACCCAGGCGATCCTGCCATCCCTCGCCCGGCACTATGGCGTCAGCCCGGCAGCCATGGGGTTCGCCGTTAATGCCAGCACCATGGGCATGGCGGTTTCCGGCCTCCTCGTCGCCCTGCTCAGCCGCCGCATCAACCGCCGGCTTGGGATCTTGCTGAGCCTCCTGCTGCTCTCGATCCCGACGGCGCTTCTGGCCGTGGCCCCGGATCTCATGGTCTTCACCGCGCTTCGGATCGTTCAGGGTCTGTTCATGTCCGCGGCATTCACCTTGATGCTGGCCTATCTCGCCGAGCAGTGCAGCGCCAGGGACAGCGCCAGCGCATTCGCCGCCTACATTACGGGCAACGTGGCCAGCAATCTGTTCGGGCGGCTGATGTCCGCGGCCGTCGCCGACCATCTGGGCCTGGCGGCGAACTTCTATGTCTTCGCGCTGCTCAACCTTGCCGGCGCGGCGCTGGTCTTTTTCAATCTGCGGGGCACGCGGCCCATGGCCCCGACCGGCAAGGCCGCCGGATCAGCCTTTGGGAGCTGGCTCGCGCACCTGCGCAACGCACCGCTCAGTGCAAGCTTCGCCATCGGGTTTCTCATCCTCTTCACCTTCATCGGCACCTTCACCTATGTGAACTTCGTCCTGGTGCGCCAGCCCATCGGATTGGGGCCAATGCAGCTGGGATTCGTCTATTTCGTCTTCCTGCCCTCGATCCTGACCACACCTCTGGCTGGGCGGGCAGTGGAGCGCTTCGGCACGCGTCCGACCTTCTGGGGTGCACTCGCGGTTGCCGGGCTCGGGCTGCCCTTGCTCCTGTTGCCGAACCTCGCCGGCGTCGCCACCGGTCTCGCCCTGGTGGGTGTGGGAACCTTCTTCGCACAGGCGGCGGCGACGGGCTTTGTCAGCCGGGCCGCCATGGGCGACAGGGGTTCGGCGAGCGGAATTTACCTTGCTTGCTATTTCCTCGGCGGGCTCGTGGGCAGCGCCGTTCTGGGCCAGGTCTTCGATCGGCTGGGGTGGCCGGCCCTGGTCGCCAGCCTGGCGATCTCGCTCAGCGCCGCCGGCCTGCTTGCGTTCCAGCTCCGCTTGCCGGCACCGCAGCCGGCCCGCGGTTGAGCCAAGGGAGACCGCCCATGAATGAACGCTATGAGCGCGGCCTCGGCCGCCTCGCCGAGATCGACCGCGAACAGGTGAGCCGGATCATCGCCGGCCTCAAGGATATCGCGCCTGATTTCGGCCGCTACCTGGTCGAATTCCCCTTCGGCGACATCTATTCCCGGCCGGGCCTGGACCTGAAGTCGCGCCAGATCGCGACCGTGGCGGCGCTGACCGCGCTCGGCAGCGCGGGTCCGCAGCTTCGCGTCCACATCCATGGCGCCCTCAATGTCGGCTGCAGCCGCCAAGAGGTGATAGAGATCATCATGCAGATGGCGATTTACGCGGGATTTCCCGCGGCCCTCAATGGCCTGGCCGCGGCCAGGGAAGTGCTTGCCGAGCGCGAACTCAGACCGCCGAGCTCTGCCAGGGATACTGCCTGATCGCCTTGACGAAGGCGGCGACCGCGGGAGAGAAGCGCCGGCCAGGCATGGTCACGAGCGATACCTCGCGCCAGACCTCCGGCTCGATCAACGGCCGCGTGTGCAGCCCGGCGACGACCGGGGAGAATTCCGGGATGAAGCAAATTCCCATGCCGGCCATGACCATGGTCTGGATCCAGTCCTCGCGCTCGCTGCGATAGACCTCCTGGAGATCGACCTTGTTGGCAGCGAGGTGCTCGTCCCAATAGCTGCCGTATTCGCAGTTCATGCGCATGAGATAGGATTCGCCGCCGCAATCGACCGTCTTGACCGCGTTCATGCGCTGGAAGCGATGACCCGGCGGAAAGGCGACGACGAACCGTTCGCGATAGAGCGGCTCGACGGCGAAGTTTTCCTCGAAGCCCTTCGGCTGGGCCATGATGGCGAGGTCGAGCTCCCCCTGGATCAGGAGCCGGCTCAGCTCCATCGGCACGCCTTCCTGCAGGGAGGCCTCGATGCCGGGATGATCCTTCCGGAACTGTGCCAGCAGCCCGACGCATCGCAACGGGCCCACGGTGCACATGACGCCGAGGCGCAATGGCGCATCCTCCAGCTTCAGGAGGCCCTTGGCCGTCGTCGTCGCGGCCTGGGTGTTGCGCAGCACCTCCTCGAGGTGCGGCTTCATCACCAGGCCGAACTCGGTCAGGTGGGTGCGGCTGCGCTCCCGGCGCAGCAGAAGGCCGCCCAGCTCCTCCTCGAGCTTCTGGATCGCGCGGGTGAGGGCCGGCTGGGTGACGTTGCAAGTCTCGGAGGCGCGGGTGAAGTTCAACGTGTCGCAGACCGCGAGGAAGTAGCGGATCTGATGCATTTCCATGGCGACATGCCCCCCCCGACATGCGGTGTTTCCTTGCGCCTGCAGGATCCCTGGTGGCTGATCGCCTTCAGCGCACCCAGCTAGCGACCTGAAACTCGCTCTAGGACTCCTCTTCCTTGAGGGCTTCCAGCACCTGGATGATTTCCTCGGGTTCGGCCCGGCGCGTGAAGTCGGCGCTGACAAAGGCATAGCGCAGGATGCCCTTGCGGTCGACGACGAAGGTCCCCGGCATGGGAATGAACCATCGGTCATTGCCGTGGCGTTCGCCCAGGTCCACGCCGAACCCGGCCAGGAGATCGCGATAGATCTCAGGCGCAGGGAACAGCACCCCGAACTGCAATCCGACGGCCCCATCGACGTCGGAAAGGATTTCCGGACTGACACGCCCGCCCGTCTTGGTGTCCGCGAGATGATGGCCTGTGTCGGGCGTGAGGGCCACGAGCTCGGCCCCAGCCGCGTGAATCCGGGGCAGGGCCTGTTCGAGGGCTTCCAGCGTCAACTGGCAATAGGGGCACCAGCTGCCGCGAAAGAAGGTGACCACCAGCGGACCCTTGGCCAGCAGCTCATCGGAGACGATCAGGCAGCCCGCGGCATTGGGAAGCATGAAAGGCGGCATGGAATCGCCGACCTTCAGCGCCTGGCCCTCTGTCTCGGCCCGGGCGAGTTGACTGACGAGGGCCTGGTAGGCGGCCTCTATCCGGGAATCCGAGAGGCTGAGGGTGCGGAGCCGGTCCAGTTCTTCCTTGAGCGACATGCTAGGGCTTTCGGACGCGCCGCGGCAGGGCGTTGAGCGATTTCGCAGGGAACCACTTTAGCATTGGCCGATCCAATTCCCCTTGGTTATGGTTTCGATAGTCGCTTCGCCGAGACATCGGCGTCACGCCAGTCGCGCGCACGCATCAGCTTCAGAAAGGCGCCGAGACTGGGTCCATGAGGCCGCCCGGCGACGGCCGTGACGAGAACCTTGAATCGCGCTGCCGCATGGTCAACGGGCACGGCGACGAGGCCCGTGGGAATGGCTCGGTGCATGGCCGAAAGCGATAGCCCGAGTCCGGCGGCGACCATCTGCTGGATCGCCGCTTCGCTCGCGCCGGTGTGGCGGGCATCGAGTTTGATGCCGCTTTCCGCAACCAGGCGATCGAGGGCCAAGCCGGCATGGGAATCGACGGCTCCGGGCAAGAGCAGGCACTGGCCGTCAAGGGCGGTCGGCTCGATCGCACTCAGCCCCGCGAAGGGATGGCCGGGCAGGCAAAGGACCGCGTAGCTGTCTTCGAACAATGTCCACCGGCTGAGCCGCTCTGAAAGCTCTTCGGACTGCGGGAGCAAGGCGCTGTCGAGCCTGTCGCTCAGCATCCGCTCGGACAGGTCCTCCGCCCTGCCCTCGGCAAGGCTGAATTCGAAGCCCTTCATATGCGCTTGCAGCTCCCGCAGCACCGACATCGGCAGGTGCGGCGAAAGCCCTTCCTCGATCCCGAGCCTGAGGGGCGAGGTAGCGCGCGTCCGGAAAGCCGCCGCCTGGGCCGCCGCGGATTCAGCCGCCGCAAAGGCCGCTTCGAGATGGGGCGCCATGGCCCGACCCAGGGCCGTCAGCTGGGTCTGGCTGCGTTCGCGATAGAGGAGGGGCCCGCCCAGCTCCTCCTCCAGGCGCTGAATCGCCCGGGTCAAGGCTGGCTGGGAAACATGGCAAGTCTCGGCCGCGCGGGTGAAGTTGAGCGTCTTGGTCAAGGCCAGAAAATAGCGGACCTGAAAGAGCTCCATCGAAGCGGCCCGTCCCCCCGTAGCGACCTCAGCGTGACGCCTCTCGCAGCCAGGGCACTCAATGCGGCTTTGAGAGATACCCCGAAACCGGGGCGGGAGGAAGCGGTGTCCGTGTCGATGTGGTCGCAACACCAGATAAATCAACCTGTTAGGCGCCCATAACCCGCCTGCATCAAGACCATATCCCAACGGCATTTCCGCCCGAGGCCGCGTTACTTCAGGCTGTCGGCCATCGAAACTGAACGCAGCGCCGCCGTGAACGGCTCGCCGGCCCCGATAAGAAGGATCAAGCCATGCTGATGACGGCCTCGAGGAATGACCAGTCCTCATGTGCGTCGCGATTCCTGGAAGGCCGGACGGCGATCGTCACCGGCTCGACCAGCGGCATCGGCCTCGGCATCGCCCGGGCCTTCGCCGAAGCCGGTGCCAGGGTGACGCTGAACGGGTTCGGCGATGCTGCCGAGATCGAGAAGACCCGTGCGGGTTTGGCCGAAGAGTTCGCCGTCGACGTCCGCTACGATGGCGCCGACATGAGCAGGCCCGACGCCATCGCCGCCATGGTCGAGGCCGCGACCGCCGCGTTCGGCAAGATCGACATCCTCGTCAACAACGCCGGCATCCAGTTCGTCTCGCCGCTGGAGGATTTCCCGCCGGCTAAATGGGACGCAATCCTGGCCATCAATCTCAGCGCGGCCTTTCACGCCAGCAGGCTCGTGTTCGCCGGCATGAAGACGCGCGGCTGGGGCCGCATTGTCAATGTCGCTTCGGCCCATGGCTTGATCGCTTCGCCCTTCAAGGTCGCCTATGTCGCCGCAAAGCATGGTGTCGTCGGCCTGACCAAGGTGATCGCTCTGGAAGGTGCGGAGGCCGGCGTCACCTGCAACGCCATCTGCCCGGGTTATGTCTGGACGCCGCTGGTGGAAAAACAGATCGACGACCAAGCCAAGAGCCACCGTATCCCCCGGCAGAAAGTGATCAACGACGTGCTGTTGGTCCAGACGCCATCCAAGCGCTTCACCACAGTGGAAGAGTTGGGCGCCTTCGCGGCGTTCCTCTGCAGCGACGCCGCCGCATCGATCACCGGGACGGCGCTGCCCATGGACGGCGGCTGGACCGCCCACTGATGCTGGATAAGCAAATGCCAAGGAAGCACAAGATGGACAAGGACACGCCTTCGCGCGAGAGCGAGAACCACAGCCACGAGGCCGAGGCCTATCCAGCCCAGCCCAAAGCCGGCACCCGGGCGATCAACCTCGCCCTTCAGGGCGGCGGCGCCCATGGCGCCTTCACCTGGGGCGTGCTGGACCGGCTGCTGGAAAACGAGCGCATCGTCTTCGAGGGCATCAGCGCCACCAGCGCCGGGGCCATGAACGCTACCGTGACCGCCTATGGCCTCGCCCGCGGCGGCCGGCCGGGTGCGCGCCAGGCGCTGACGAATTTCTGGCGCCGGATCAGCCATGCCGGCGAATTCAGCCTGCTGCAGCCGACCTGGTTCGATCGCCTCACCGGCAACCGGGCGCTCGAAAATTCGCCCGCCTATCTGATGGTCGACATGATGACGCGCCTGCTCTCGCCCTATCAGTTCAATCCCATGAACTACAACCCGCTGCGCGAGGTCCTGGGCCAGGTTGTCGATTTCGAGGCTTTGCGCACACACTGCTGCCCGGTGAAGCTCTATCTGTCCGCCACCAATGTTCGCACGGGAAAGGTCAAGGTCTTCGGCAACGACGAGATCACGGTCGATTCCGTCCTCGCCTCGAGCTGCCTGCCCTTCCTGTTCCAGGCGGTGGAGATCGACGGCGAGTCCTATTGGGACGGCGGCTATATGGGCAATCCGGCCATCTATCCGCTGATCTACCACTGCGACAGCCGGGACGTGATGATCGTCCACATCAATCCGCTGGAGCGCAAGGAGATGCCCCACAGCGCGGCCGAGATCCTGAATCGCATCAACGAGATCAGCTTCAACTCCTCCCTCATGCGCGAGATGCGGGCGATCAATTTCGTGACCGACCTTATCGAGTCCGGCGCGCTCAAGAACGGCAGCCTGAAGAAGATGCATATCCACGGCCTTTCTGCCGAGGCGGAGATGTCGAAGCTCAGCGTCGCCAGCAAACTCTGCGCCGACTGGGAGTTCCTGACCGACCTCAGGGACATCGGGCGGGCGACGGCGGAGAACTGGCTCGCCGCGAACTTCGACAACCTCGGCCAGCAGTCCACCATCGATATCAAGGCGACTTACCTCTAGCGCAAAGGATGCCCGATGCACCGGCGGTATCGAAACCATGAAACCATGGCATTTCCATCCGTCATGCCGAGGGTTCAAACTTCGAACTGGCCTTGGCGCCCAAGGACAACAGGTAACCCGACAGCAGCCAAAGCCGAATGAGACGATATGAAACCCCGCAAATCCAATCCGAAGGAGATCATCCCATGAAGACCTCGCTTGTCGCCGCTTCCGCTATGTTCGCCGCCCTCGCCATGCCCGTCGTCGCCTACGCGGGCCAAGCCAGCGTGCCGACCAACTACACGGCCGAGAAATGCTACGGAATCGCCAAGGCCGGTCTGAACGATTGCCAGACGGCCACCCATTCCTGCGCCGGGACGGCGACCAAGGATATGGACGGCGCGTCCTGGATCTATGTGCCCGCAGGCACCTGCGACAAGATCGCCGGCGGTTCCGCGACGCCGAAGGCCTGAGCAAGCCTCGGCCGGCCTCCTTGGGGGAACGCCATGACGCCACAGCGCGACTTCGCCCAGATGCCCCAGGCGCCCCAGGCGCCGCTGTCCGGCAAGGCCGGCATCGGCCTCCGGGCCCAGCATCTGGCCGAGGTCGTGGCGTCGCCCCCGGCGGTCGGCTGGGTCGAAGTTCATCCCGAGAACTACATGGGCGGCGGACCAGCCTTCCGGGCGCTTGAGCGGGTTCGCGCCGCTCTGCCCATCTCGCTGCACGGGGTCGGGCTTTCGCTGGGCGGCACCGACGGCCTGTCGGAGCGCCACCTGGCGCGCCTGACGATACTGGTCGACCGGCTTCAGCCGGCCCTTGTCTCTGAGCATCTCTCGTGGAGCGCCGTCGAGGGCAATTACCTCAACGACCTCATGCCGCTGCCCTACACCGAGGAATCCCTGAAGCTCGTCGCCGGCCATATCGACCAGACCCAGGATCGTCTCCGCCGGCGCATCCTGATTGAGAATCCGTCGAGCTATCTGCGCTACCGGCACTCCACGATTCCGGAGCCCGAGTTCCTGGCGGCCCTGGTCCAGCTGACAGGATGCGGGCTGCTGTGCGACGTCAACAACATCTATGTGAGCGGCCGGAATCTGGGCTTCGATCCAACCGGCTATCTGGCGGCGCTTCCCGCCGAGGACATCGGCGAATTCCACCTCGCCGGCCATCACGTGAATCCGGTCGGCGAGGGCGAAATCCTGATCGACGATCATGGCAGCGAGGTGGCTGGGCCTGTCTGGGCGCTCCATCGCCAGGCCCTCGCGCTCATCGGCGCGCGGCCGACCCTGATCGAATGGGATTGCCGCATCCCGCCCTTGCCGGTGCTGGTGGCCGAAGCGGCCAAAGCCGACGCGCTCGCATCCGCGTCCTTGAAAGAGAGGGACGATGTCCGCGCTGCGTGAGCTTCAATGCGCCGTCGGTCGTGCGGTCCTGGGCCTGGACGAGGCGTCCATCCTCGAGGCGATCCAGGGCGACGGTCTCGACCCCATGGCCCGTCTGGCGATCTATCGCCACCACTATCTGACCTCCCTCATCGAGGCGCTGAAGGCGATCTATCCCGTGGTCTGCCGCCTGGTGGACGAACGCTTTTTTGCCTATGCCGCCCGTGCGTTCATCGACCAGGCGCCGCCCCAGGCGCCATGCCTGTTCGAATACGGCGCGGCGTTCCCGCGTTTCCTGGCCGAATTTCCAGCGGCCGCGAAACTGGCCTATCTGCCCGACGTGGCGCGGCTGGAATGGGCGATCAACAGCGCGCTCCACGCCCCGGCCGAAGCACCGGTGGATGGAGCCGCTTTCGCCCAGGTCCCGGTGGCCGACTACCCCAGGCTCGTGTTTTGCCTGCAGCCCTCGCTCCGCTTCCTCGCTTCCGACTGGCCCATCGATCGTATCTGGCAGGCCAATCGGCCCGAAAACCAAAGCGCGGAACCCGTCGATCTCGGCGAGGGCGGTTGCCGCCTCGAGATCCGCCAACAGGACGATGCGGTCATATTTCGCCGGCTGGACCGGGGCGAGTTCATTTTGCGAAAGGCCCTTGCCGGAGGCCGCACTTTGGAAGAGGCCGCGGCGGACGTGTTGGAAAGCGATCCCCTGTTCGACCTCGCCATGGCGCTCGGGCGGCTCATGAGCGAGGGCCTCATCGCCGGTTTCCGGCTTTCATCCCCTGACCTCGCATCTTAGGAGATTTCGCCATGCTGATGAGCCTCGAGATGCCGGAAAGCTCCCGGCGACCGCTTATGAACTTTGTCCAGCCGATCCTCGATCTGCTCGGCCGCTTTCCGCTCGCCCTGCTGCAGCTCATCTTCCGCTTCAGCACGGCAAGCGTGTTCTTCATGTCCGGACACAGCAAGATCCTGAGCTGGCAGACGACGATCCTGCTGTTCGCCAACGAGTACCGTGTGCCGGTGCTGAGCCCCGAAATGGCTGCGACAATATCGGCGACCTTCGAACTCGGCTGCTCGACGCTGATCTTCTTCGGCCTTTTCACCCGGCTCGCGACCCTGCCGCTGTTAGGCATGGTGGCGGTGATCCAGACCTTCGTCTATCCCGAGAACTGGGTCGAGCATCTGACCTGGGCCGCCATGCTGGTCTTCATCCTGACCCGCGGCCCCGGACCGATCTCCATCGACCGGTTGCTCAAGCCCTTGGTCTTCGGCCGCGAGAGCTGCTGAGATGGACATGCCCGCGGCCAAGGACCTCCGCGCCGAACCGGCAGTGTCGTCGTCGCCGGCGACGCCTCGCCGGCAGCGCGTGGTCATCATCGGTGCGGGCTTCGCCGGGCTGACGGCGGCCAAGGATCTGGCCCATGCGCCGGTCGACGTGACGGTCATTGACCGGCACAACTATCATCTCTTCCAGCCTCTGCTCTATCAGGTGGCGACGGCCGGCCTTTCGCCGGCCCAGATCGCGGCTCCGATCCGCGGCATCCTGAGGAAGCAGGCCAACGCCACCGTGCGTCTCGGCCGGGTGACGGGGATCGATCTCGGCGCCCGCCAAGTCGAGATCGGCGAGGACCGGGTTCCCTATGATTGGCTGATCGTCGCCACCGGCGCCCGGCATGCTTATTTCGGCCATGACGAATGGGAGGCCCATGCGCCGGGGCTGAAGCGGATCGACGACGCGACCGATATCCGGCGGCGCATCCTGCTCGCCTTCGAAAATGCGGAGACCATGGCCGATGGCGCCATGCGCTCGCGCCGACTTTGCTTCGTCATCATCGGCGGCGGGCCGACCGGGGTCGAGCTCGCCGGCGCCATCGCCGAACTGGCCAAGAAGGCGCTCACCCGGGATTTCCGCAATATCGACCCGCGCCAGGCCCGGGTGCTGCTGATCGAGGCTGGCCCGCGCCTGCTGCCGGCATTCCATCAGTCCCAATCGGCGATGGCCAAGCGCGCGCTGGAAGAACTCGGCGTCGAAGTGAAGGTCGGCCAGGCGGTGACCAGTTGCACGGCCCAGGGCGTGGTGGTCGGTGGCGAGACCATCGAATCGGATTGCGTCATCTGGGCGGCCGGCGTCGCCGCTTCGCCGGCGGCCAAATGGCTGGGCGCGCAAAAGGACCGGGCCGGCCGGGTCAAGGTCGCCGCCGACTTGAGCCTCGCGGGCCATCCTGAAGTCTTCGTCATCGGCGACACGGCCCTGGTGATGGACGAGCATGGCAAGCCCGTCCCGGGCCTGGCTCCCGCGGCCAAGCAGCAGGGCGCCTACGTGGCCGCGCTCGTCAAACGCATGCTGCGAGGCGAGCGAAGGCCGTCCCCGTTCCGCTACCGTCATCAGGGAAGCCTTGCCACCATCGGCCGCAGCAAGGCTGTGGCCGACTTCGGCTGGATCAGGGTCAGCGGGCTGCCCGCCTGGCTGCTCTGGGGCAGCGTACATATCTTCTTCCTGATCGGGTTCCGCAACCGTCTGACGATCCTGCTCGAGTGGCTTTGGGCCTATGTCAGTTTCCAGCGCGGCGCCCGGCTCATCACCGGACCCTACCAGTGAGCCGGGCCGGCTCTTGCGGCCGGCTCGCGACCGGTTAGGCTCAAAACGGATGGGATCACAGGATTTGACGCGCCCGTTGGAGCGCGCGCGCCGGCCGCGCCTGGCCCTGCGCGCGGCGCTCGCCCTGTTCGTGGTCTTAAGCGTGCTCGGCACCGCGCTCCTGATCCACATCTCCTGGTCCTACACGGCCCGCCAGAACGTGGCCGACGTGGCCAAGCAGCTGAATGAGCAGATCGTCGCCTCGATCCGCACCGAGCTCACCGACCTGCTGCGCAATATCCAGGCGACCGAAGAGGCAGTGCGCTCGATTTTCTACCAGGGCGCGATCTCGCCGGAAGACGAGGGCAAACGCGAGTTCATCTTCCTCGCCCTGCTTCAATCGCAACCGGTGCTGTCCCGAATCTCCTTCGGCTGGCCCACCGGCGATTTCTTCGGCACCGAGAACTCCGACGCGGAGATCCACAATGTCGAGGTGAAGTGGTATGACGCCCGCCGGCCTCATCCCGCTGGCGTGGCTCGGCGCCGCGTCGATCGTTATCTGCCGGAACCGGGCGAGCCCATGTTTATCGACCGGACGTTCGAGCCTTCGACCTATTCAGTCTTGGACCAGTACTGGTACAGGAAGGCGGTCAAGGCCGACAGCACGGTCTGGACCCAGACCGCGAATTTCCCCGACCGAAAGCAGCCGGGTCTCAACATCTCGGGTCGGCTCATTCTCTATGGCAATTACGTCGGCGTCATCAACGTGACCGTCGAGCTGGCGCGGCTGTCGAGCTTTCTGGCCGAGCAGCGGGTGGGCAGCACGGGCACGGTGGCGATCCTCGATGCGGCCGGGAACGTCATCGCCTCCCAGGATCCGGCCGAACGCGAGGCCGAGTCGGCGGGCGTGATGCGCAATCTCGCCAGCCTGGACGCCAGGACAAGCCCGCTTCTCGCCGTGGTGCGCCGGGCGCTGAGCCAGAACATGCTGCAGCTGTCCGAGGTCAAGATGATCCAGCCGCTGGCCCCGGTCCGCGCCTCCGACGGCGCGCTTTACTACGTCAGCCTGTCGCCCGCCAACTTCCGCGATTGGAGCGTGGTGACGATCATCCCGGAGAAGGATTTCCTCGGCAATATCGACCGCAATACCCAGCGTCTGCTCTACGGCGTGGCGGCTTTCACGCTCGCGATGATCTTCGCCTCGATCCTGCTCGCCGACCGGCTGATCGGCCGGCCGCTGATCCGCGTTGCCGGCCAGCTCGGCAACATCGAGAGCTTCCGCCTGGATCGCATCACGCGGGTGCCGTCCCCGCTACGCGAGCTCGACGATCTCTCGAGCGCCATCATGCAGATGGCGCGGGGCCTGACCTCGTTCCAGAAATACCTGCCGACGGAGCTGGTCCGCACGCTCGTTTCCCAGGGCATCGAGGCGAAGCCGGGCGGTCAGCAGCAGACCCTGACGGTGCTGTTTTCCGACCTCGCGGGATTCACCACCCTGTCCGAGCGCCTGGGCCCCGGGATCGTGCCGGTTTTGACCGCCTATCTCAGCGCCGCTTCCAAGGCGATCGTCGAGGAAAAGGGAACCATCGACAAGTTCATCGGCGATGCCGTCATGGCTTTCTGGGGCGCGCCGATCCCGGACGAGCGCCACGCCGAAGCTTCCTGCCGGGCCGCACTCGCCTGCCGGCGGGCGATGGCGGATTTGCCCGGTGCCGCGGGGGCCGAGCATCTGCGCCTGCGCATCGGCATCAATACTGGCGCCATGCTGGTGGGCAACGTCGGCTCGCAAGAGCGGCTCAACTACACGGTCATCGGCGACGCAGTCAATCTCGCCAGCCGGCTCGAGTCCCTCAACAAGAGCTTCGGAACAGACATCATCATCGGCGAGGCGACGCGCCTTGCCGCCGCCGATGCCATCCTGGTGCGCGAGCTCGACCAGGTGGCCGTCTACGGACGCATGGAGAGCACGGCGGTGTTCGAGCTGCTGGCCATGGCCGACGACAGGCCCGCCGGCGAGAGCTTCGCCTGGGTGGCGACCTATGAGGCGGGCCTGGCCGCCTACCGCCAGCGCCGGTGGCCCGAGGCTCTCGAACTGCTGGGCCGGGTCGCCGCCGCCCGCGGCTGCGAGGATCCGGCGGCGATGCACCTGATGGAACGCTGCCGCGCGCTGCGAGCCAACCCGCCGGGCGCAGACTGGCGGCCGGTGACGGTGATGGGAAGCAAATAATCAGCCGTTGGCGCAGTGATCCGCCAGCACCCGGGCGATGACGGCGGTGAGCCGCTTGCCCGTGGGGATATGCAGGAACTCATTGGGGCCATGGGCATTGGAATGGGGCCCCAGCAGGCCGGTGATGACGAACTGGGATCGGGGAAATTTCTCGCCCAGCATGGCCATGAAGGGAATGCTGCCGCCCTCACCCATGTAGACCGGCGGCCGGCCGAAACAGGCCTCGGACGCCGCGGCCAGGGATTTCTCGAGCCAGGGCGCGAGGCTGGGCGCGCTCCAGCCCGTCGTCGAATCCCGGGATTCGAAGCGGACCTCGGCGCCGGCAGGCGGGTTCTCTTCGAACAGCTTCTTCAGCAGGGCCGGCACCTTGGCGCCGTCCAGGGTCGGCGGCAGGCGGAGGCTGATCTTGGCGGTGGTGAAGGGCAGCAGCACGTTGCCGGCGTTGGCCGGGGCGGGCAGGCCATCGATCCCGGTGATGGCGAGCTGCGGGCGCCAGGTCCGGTTGAGCGTGCGCTCGATGCCGTCCACGCCCATGGGCGAGGCGCCGGGAACGAACGGGAATTTGGCGTGGACATCCTGGCCCAGCGCCTCTACGGCGCTGCGGGCCTGGGCGATGCGGTCGGCGGGAACCTGGACATGCAGCTCCGCGGGCAGGATGGCGCCGCTGCTCTCGTCCTCGAGACGCGACAGAAGTTGGCGCAGGAGGCGGAAGCTGGACGGCACGATTCCCGAAGCGTCGCCCGAATGCACGCCCTCGGTCAGCACCCGTACCGTCAGCGCTCCGGAGCATACGCCCCGGAGCGACGTGGTGAGCCAGAGCTGGTCGTAATTGCCGCAACCCGAATCGAGGCAAACGACCAGGGGAGGTTTGCCGATGCGCTCCGCCAGGTGGTCGACATAGTAAGGCAGGTCGTAGCTGCCGGATTCCTCGCAGGCCTCGATGAGGACCACGGCATGAGCATGGGGGATGCCCTGCTCATGGAGCGCGGCGATGGCCGCGAGCGAGGCGAAGATGGCATAGCCGTCGTCGGCCCCGCCACGTCCGTAGAGCTTGTCGTCTCTCACCACCGGGGTCCAGGGACCAAGCCCATCGGCCCAGCCGGCCATCTCCGGCTGCTTGTCGAGATGGCCATAAAGCAGGACGGGCGCATCGCCCTTGCCTGGAATGTCGATCAGAATGACCGGCGTGCGGCCGGGCAGGCGGACCACTTCCAGCACCGCGCCTTCGATGGCCGCGATCCGATCCCGCGCCCAGTCCTCCAACAGGCTGACCGCGTCGTCCATATAGCCGTGCTCGGCCCAGTCGGGATCGAAGGCCGGCGATTTGTTGGGGATGCGGATGTATTCGACCAGCTGGGGAAGGATCTCGTCGTCCCAGAGCCGATCCACGAAGCCCGTCAGTTTCGCCTGGTCCATCTCGTCGATCCCGCCATAGGTGCCCTATTGCGGATTTCGCCAGCATTCGGCGCGGGAGTCCAGGCGCCTGACCAGCCGGCAAAAAAAAGCAGGACAGCGGCCGCTCGACTTGTGGCATTGAATCCGGTCGAGGAACGCCCGGCCGTCGAGGCGGGGCGAACAGGGAGGATCGGGGATGGCGAAGCTCGGCAGTCACGCGCGGGTGGTGGTGATCGGCGGCGGGGTGGTCGGTTGCAGCATCCTCTACCATCTGGCCAAGATGGGCTGGAAGGATGTGGTGCTGCTGGAGCGCTCGGAGCTGACCTCCGGCTCCTCCTGGCATGCCGCCGGAATGATCCACACCATCAATGCCGATCCCAATATCGCCCGGCTCCAGGAATACACCATCAACCTCTACAAGGAGATCGAGCAGATTTCCGGCCAGTCCTGCAGCATCCATCGGCCGGGCGGCATTTACCTCGCCTCGACCCCGGAGCGCCTGGACTACCTGAAGCAGGAGAGGGCCAAGGCCCGCTACATGGGGCTCGATACCGAGTTCATCTCGCTTGCCGAAGCGCGGGACCTCAATCCGCTGATCGATCCCTCGAAGTATCTGGGCGCCTTGTTCGAGCCGGTGGACGGCCACGTCGATCCGGCCGGCGTCACCAACGCCTATGCCAAGGCGGCCCAGCACTACGGCGCCGCCGTCCATCGCCGCATGCCGGTCGTCGAGACCAAGCCGCGCGCCGATGGCGGCTGGGACGTCGCGACGCCCGAGGGCACGATCCACGCCGAGTTCGTGATCAACGCCGCCGGCCTCTGGGCCCGCGAGGTGGGCCGGCTCGCCGGGGTCGTTCTGCCGGTGCAGCCCATGGAGCATCACTACCTCATCACCGAGACGATCCCCGAGATCGAGGCCCATGGCAAAGAGATTGCCGTCACCGTCGACTACGAGGGCAACGCCTACACCCGCCAGGAAGCCAAGGGCCTGCTGCTCGGCACCTATGAGCCCAACTGCGTGCCCTGGTCGGTCGCCGGGACGCCGAAGGATTTCGGCCATGAGCTGCTGCCGCCCGACTTGAACCGCGTTTCCGAGCGCCTCGAGATCGCTTTCGAGCGCATGCCGGCGCTCGCCCGGGCGGGAATCAAGAACGTGGTCAACGGTCCCTTCACCTTCGGACCCGATGGCAATCCCCTCATCGGCCCGCTGCCGGGCTTGAAGAACTATTGGGTTGCCGTCGGCGTCATGGCCGGCTTCTGCCAGGGCGGCGGGGTGGGGCGCTGCGTTGCCGAGTGGCTGGTGGAGGGCGAGCCCAGCATCAACGTCTGGGGCATGGATGTGGCCCGCTTCGGCGCATTCGCCACTTTCGACTACGGCACGACCAAGGCGGTCGAAAATTATTCCCGGCGATTCATCCTCACTTATCCCAACGAAGAGCTGCCGGCCGCGCGGCCCCTGAAGACGACCGCGCTTTACGATCGCCTGAAGGCCCGGGGCGCGGTGTTCGGCGTGAATTTCGCCTTGGAGCACGCGCTGTGGTTTGCGCCTTCACCGGCCGAGGCGAAGGAGAAACCGACCTTCCGGCGCTCCAACGCCTTCGCCTTCGTGGCCGGGGAGGTCCGCGCCGTACGCGAGGGCGTGGGCGTGATGGAGATTGCCAACTACGCCAAGCATGAGGTTTCCGGGCCGGGCGCCGTCGCCTATCTCGACCGCATTTTCGCCAACCGCCTGCCCAAGCCCGGACGCATCGCGCTCTCGCCGATCCTGACGCCCAAGGGCAAGCTCTACGGCGATCTGACCTTGGGGCGTCTGGCCGAGGACCGTTTCTTCATCTTCGGCTCCGGCGCGGCCCAGGAAATGCACCGGCGCTGGTTCGAGTCCCATCTGCCCGCCTCGGGGGTCGCCTACGCCAACCGCACCGACCAGCTCCACGGCCTCGCCATCGCCGGCCCGCGCTCACGCGAGCTGCTGGCGCGGCTGACGCGCGAGGATGTCGAGCCCGAATCGTTCCGCTTCCTCGACTTGAAGCCGATGACCGTCGGCGGCGCGCCCTGTCTTGTCGCCCGCGTCTCCTTCACCGGCGAGCTCGGCTACGAGCTCTACACCGCGCCCGCCTATCAGCTCGGCCTCTTCGAGGCGATCGAGCGGGCAGGGACCGATCTGGGCCTTAGGCTGTTCGGTGGGCGCGCCCTCATGTCCATGCGGCTGGAAAAGAACTGGGGCGTGTGGACCCTCGATTTCCGTCCCGACTTCACCCCGGCCGAATCCGGCCTGGACGCCTTCATGCGCCTCGACAAGCCCGCCGACTTCATCGGCAAGGCCGCGGCCCTGGCCGAGCGCAAGCGCGGACCCGAAAAACGCCTAGTGGTGCTGGTGGTCGATGCCGAGGACGTGGACGTGAACCGGGACGAGCCGCTGTTCTACGGCGGGAAATGTGTTGGCTATGTTACCTCCGGCGGCTACGGCCACTACGTGAAGAAAAGCATCGCGCTAGGCTATGTTCCGGCGGCGCTGGCCAAACCGGGTGAGGCATTCGAAGTTGAGATTTTGGGAACCATGCGGCCGGCGCGGATCCAGGCCGAACCGCTCTACGACCCGACCGGTGCCAGGATGCGGAGCTAGGGTTGCTTGAGATGCAGCACGTCATGAACGAGGCCGGCCGAAGCCTGCCGTTGGATGGGATCAGGGTTCTGGATCTGAGCCGTGCACGCTCGGGTCCGACGGCAGTGCGCCAGCTCGCCGACTGGGGCGCCGATGCGCTGATGATCGAGCCGCCCCTGTCGGTCAACCCCGATGCCAACATGAGCGGTCCGCGGAGGGGGCCGGACTTCCAGAACCTCAATCGCAACAAGCGCAGCATGACGCTCAACCTGAAAGACCCGGAAGGCCTGGCCATCTTCAAGCGTTTGGCGGAGAGGTCCGATGTGGTGGTGGAGAACTTCCGTCCTGACGTGAAGCTTCGCCTGGGCATCGACTACGAAACCCTGGCAGCAGCCAATCCCCGCCTGATCTACGCCAGCATCTCCGGCTTCGGCCAGTCGGGCCCCTACCGCGACCGACCCGGCTTCGACCAGATCGCCCAGGGCATGGGCGGGCTGATGTCCATCACCGGCCTTCCTGGACAGGGTCCGGTCAGGGTCGGAATCGCCATCGACGATCTGACGGCCGGCCTCTTCACCGCCATGGGCGTGCTGCTCGCCATCATCGAGCGGCAGCGGTCGGGCCGCGGCCAATGGGTGCACAGCTCCCTGCTTCAGGCCCAGATCGCCATGCTGGATTTCCAGGCGGCGCGCTGGCTGATGGCGGGCGAAGTGGCCGGTCAGGCGGGCAACAATCATCCGACCGCCATCACCACCGGCCTCTTCCCCACCGCCGACGAGCCGATCAACGTCTGCGCCGACCCGCAGCCCATGTGGCAGCGCTTCTGCGAGGTGGTGGAAGGCGAGGACCTCCTGGCCGACCCCCGCTTCGCCGACGACGACACGAGGGCCCGCAACGGGCCGGCCGTGGTGGAAGCCATGTCGGCAAAGCTGAAGCGTCGGAATGCGAAGGAGTGGATCGAGCGCTTGAACCGCGCCGGCGTGCCATGCGGGCCGATCAACCGGATCGATCAGGTCTTCGCCGACCCCCAGGTGCGGCATCTCGCCATGGCGCGCCCGGTGCGGCACAAGGCGCTGGGCGAGATCGAGCTCGTCGCCCAGCCCGTGACCCTGGAACGCACGCCGAGCCGGATGGATCGCGCCGCGCCCGAGCTGGGCGAACACACGGATGAGGTGCTGCGCGGCCTGGGCTTCGAGGAGGAGCGGATCGCGGCGTTGCGCCGCCGGCAGGTGATCTGATGGAAGCGACAGTGGGCATCGACAGCGGCACGGAGCGCGTGATCGCCAGGCGCGAAGCGGCCATTGGCTGGCTCATCCTCAACAATCCGGCTCGCCACAACGCGCTTTCCCTCGTCATGTATGGAGCGATCGAACGCGTGGTCGCCGCATTCTCGGCCGACCCGGAGATTCGAGTCATCGTCGTCACCGGGGCTGGCGAGCGCGCCTTCGTCTCGGGCGCCGACATCTCCGAGTTCGAGGAGAAGCGCGCCACCCCGGACCAGATCGCCGAGTATGACGCCCTCAGCGAACGCGCCTCGGTCGCCCTCGAAACGACGGCGAAGCCGACCATCGCCATGATCCGGGGCTACTGCATCGGCGGCGGGCTCGACCTCGCGCTGCGCACGGATCTGCGGATCGCGGCCGAGGACGCCCGCTTCGGAGTTCCGGCCGCGCGCCTTGGCCTCGGCTACGGCTTCAGCGACGTGAAGCGCCTGGTCGAAATCGTCGGGCCGGGCTTTGCCAGGGAGATTCTCTACACCGGCCGGCAGTTCACCGCCGGCGAGTCGCTCGCCATGGGTCTCGTCCATCGGGTCGTGCCGGCTGCGACGCTCGGCGACAGCGTCGCCAAGCTCGCCGAGATCCTGGCCGCCAATGCGCCTCTGACCATTCGGGCCATGAAGCGCAGCATCGCCGAGGCGTTGAAGGATCCCGAAAGGAGGGATCTCGCCGCCGTCACGGCGCTGGTGGAGGCCTGCTTCGACAGCGCCGATTATGCCGAAGGCCGCCGGGCCTTCATGGCGAAGCGCCGGCCCGTTTTTCGCGGCCGCTGACCAGGGGAGGACTGATTGTATGAAGCGCATGGTGGTCCCGGCCTCGGAAGGTCGTGCGGTTCGCTTGGGCCGCGGCAAGCGTCTTCGTCTCACCACGCCCAAGGGCAACCAGGCCGCCGATTTCTTCGCCTTCAACGCGGAGAACCCGGGCGAGTGGCTTTCCTGCCCGCATAGCTGGGTCACGACCTTCTGCATCAAGCCGCGCCAGGGCGACGAGTTTCTCTCGCGCTTTCGCCGGCCGATGCTGAAACTGGTCGAGGACGGGGCCGGCGGCATGCACGACATGATGATCGCGGCCTGCGACCAGTTCCGTTACGAATTCTTCGGCCACAAGGGGCCGCATGCAAGCTGCTCGGACAATCTCCAGCAGGCGATGCGCCGGGAAGGCTACGAGATCTCGGTGATTCCCCAGCCGATCAACTTCTTCACCCATACCGAGGTCCATGCCGACGGCCGGCTCAGCGCCCCCGGCGGAAAGATCCCGCCCGGCGCCTTCGTGGTGGTGGAGGCGCTCATGGACCTGATCTGCGTCGTCTCCTCCTGTCCTTACGACCTCGCCAATGCCACCAAGGGCTGGGAGGTTAATCCGGGCGCGAAAGTGACGGAGCTGCTGGTGGAGATTCTTTAAGGGGCCTGCTTGCGCGGCAGGCCGATGGCGCGCCCGGCGTTGGCCGGCCTCGGCAAGCCCGTTTGATCGCGCTCGATGGCCTCGATCTTGGCCAGCACCTCGGGCAGGAAAGGCGCGGATTTGGGCCCGCTCATGTCGATGTTGACCAGCATCTGCTCGTTGGTCGCGCGCAGCTCCGGCAAATCCTCGGCATAAAGCAGGTGAAAGACGTGGAGCCGCTTCTGGTCGTGGCCGAGGATCTGTGTCTCGACCCGGGTCTCGACCCCACCCTTGATCTCGCGCAGGTAGTTGAGGTGTATCTCCAGGGTGAACAGGCTGTGGCCCTTGGCGGCGCGCTCCTTCTCGCCGAGGCCGATATACTCCATCAGGGTCGTGGTCGCATTGCTGAAGATCACCATGTAGTAGGCATCGTTCAGGTGATCGTTGTAGTCGACCCAGCCGGGCTGAACCCGCTCGCGATGGATTTCCAGCAATCCGCTCACCTTGGCGTCTCCTTCGAGTGCTTCGCGCCGTCCCGCGCGGCCTGGAGCATTTTCCGCCGAAGTGGGCACCGGTTCGGCGTAGAAAATGCGACCAGACCTAGGAATCCAGGGCGTGTTTCGATTCGATCGGATCGAAACATGCTCTAACGTCGATAGCCTTTCGAAAGCCGGTTTACAATGGCTTCGGCCTTTGCGAGCCTGTCCGACAGGATGAAAGATGCTCCGATGCCCATGACCCCGCTCCATCCCCGCTTCGGGGTCGAAGTTCACGATGTCGACCTTCGCCGGGTGACCGCGAAGGACGGCTATCCCGCCATCCGCGAGGCTTTCGAGGCCCACTCTCTCCTGCTTTTCCGCGACCAGCGGCTCGACGACGAGGCCCATCTGGCGCTGGGCGCCCTGTTCGGGCCGATCGAGGATCGCTCCCAGGGCGCGAATGGCCCGAAGCCCGCGATGTCCCAGGTCAGCAACCGGCGCGAGGACATGACGCTCGCGCCGGCGGACGACGACCATACGCTGAACCTGATGGCCAACCAGCTCTGGCACACCGACAGCACCTTTCTGCCGGCGCCCGCGCTCGCCAACATTCTCGCGGCCCGGGTCGTGAGCTCGCGGGGCGGAGAGACGGAATTCGCTTCCACCCGCGCGGCCTGGCGGGACATGCCGGGAAGCCTGAAAGCCAGGGCGAGGCACGCGGTGTTCCGTCATCGCTACGCCCATTCGCGGGCCAAGATTTCCGCTCGGCTCGCGACCCAGGAACTGTTCACCACATGGTCCGACCAGGCCTGGAAGGCGCTCTGGCCCAATCCCGTGACCGGCGAGGACGCGCTTTACATCGCGTCCCACGCCTACACCGTCGAGGGGCTGCCGGAGGCGAAGGGCCAGGCCCTGATCGACAAGCTGATCGCCTTCGCCACGCGCCCCGGCACCGTCTATAGCCACAACTGGCGGCCGGGCGACGTGCTGATCTGGGACGAGCGCGCGGTGCTTCATCGCGGCCGCCCTTGGCCCTATGAGGAAGAACGCACGCTCGCCAGCATGTGCGTCACCGCCCGCGACGTGGACGGCCTCGACCGGATGCGGCCGTAACGGCGTCGCTAAAGTCTCGCGTCAGCCCGCCTGGGGCGCCTTGGCGGTGAGGCCGCCGTCGACGACGAACTGCTGGCCGGAGATGAAGGCGGACGCGTCGGAGGCCAGGAACAGCGCGCATTCGGCGATGTCGTTGGGCACCCCGCTCCGGCCGACGGGGTGGAGCGCCACCAGGTTCCGGCGCGCCGCTTCCGGATCCGGCAGGCTCGCCATATAGGCATCGGCCATTTCCGTCTTGATCCAGCCCGGGGCGATGGTGTTGCAGCGGATGCCGTCCCGCCCGTGGTCCACCGCGATGGCGCGGGTCAGCGCATGGACCGCGCCCTTGGAAGCGCAATAGATGGCGAGGCCCGGGTCGGCGACGAAGCCGTCGTAGGAGCCGATGTTGACGATCGAGCCACCGCCGCGCTGGCGCATGGGGCCGAGCGCCGCCTTGACGCAGAGGAAGACCGCCTTCACGTTGACCGCCATCACCCGGTCGAATTCCTCCTCCGAGGTTTGCTCGATAGTCTTCTCGACCTGGGTGCCGGCGTTGTTCACCAGGATGTCGAGAGCGCCGAACTTGCGATCGACCGCTCGAAACAGCTTCTCCACGTCGCTCGCCTTGGAAACATCGCCCGCGAGGAACAGCAGGTTGGGGTCGTCAGCTAGGCCGTCCGGCGCCTTGCGCGCCGTCGTCGCCACACGGGCGCCTTCGGCAAGGAACCGCTCGACGATCGCCCGGCCGATGCCCCGCGACCCGCCGGTGACGATGGCCGTCTTGCCTTGAAGTCGGCCGGTCAAGGCGCGGCCGACAATGCGCGCAGGACCTTGGCCTGGAAGTCATGCACGGCGTGTTCGCTGATCTCGGTCCGGCCGGGATCGACCACGAAGCGCCCGCGCCTGTACCCGAGGCTATGCAAGCCCGATTGGACGCTCTCGCAGATCGGGATGTCCTCCAAACGCACGCCGTGGACGAAGTCGATGACGCTTCGCTCCGCCTCGGTGAGCGGATGGGGCGGAAAATACCACTCGACCTTCTGCACCGTCAGTTCGGCGGAGACGGGCGTGTGGTGGAAGACCGTCAGATTGCCGCCGGGATAGACCTCCAGGCACCAGTTCGGCCAGAGCAGCCAGCTGCCGAATTCATCGGTCTTGGCGGCGGTCTCCGTCTTCGCCTGGTAGCCCTGGGCCGGCCCCTTGTCGCGGCTGCGGTGGCTATGGTGATGCTCGTGCACTGTGATCCGGTAGGAGCCGTAGTCGAGCGCTCCCTCGACAAGCGACCGGTGCGAAATCGGACAATGGAAGCATTCGGAATAGTTCTCGACCGAATTCTTCCAATTGGCCTTGAGCGCGTATTCCTGGCGATGGGCGCAGGCCAGTTCGGCCGCGCCGGGCGAGAACGACGCGACCTCGGCCGCGAGCGCGCCGGCAACTTGATTGAAGGGCGGTGCCTTGCCGTCGAGATTGACGAACAGGAATCCGAGGAAGGAATCGAGCCGGACCGGAACGAGGGAAAAGTCGCCTCTGTCGAATCCCTCCAGGCCTTCGGCCCCGCGGGCCGAGCGCAGCGCCCCGGCAAGGTCGTAGGCCCAGGCGTGATAGGGGCAGGTGATGAAGGCGGAGAGCCGGCCCTCGCCCTCCAACAGGCGATGGGCGCGATGCTGGCAGACATTGAAATAGGCACGCAGCTGGTTCTCGCGGTCGCGCAGCAGGAAGACGCTCTGGTCCAGGATGTCGCGAACGATGTAGCTGCCGGGGCTGGGCAGCATGGAGACATGGCCGACGTACTGCCAGCTGCGATGGAAGATGCGCCGCTTTTCGTGCTCGAAGATCTCCGGGTCCCAGTAGTAGCGGCCGGGCAGGGTGCGCGAACGCTCGGGCTCGGCCTCGAAGCGGTCGATGCCTGGAAAACTGGCGACACTGCTCATGGTCTAGGGCCCTCCGTACCGTCCGACGAGGGCCAAGAGGCTAGCCCTCGCAGCGCTCGGCCCTCGCCAGCATGGCGTCTGTCTCGGCCTCGATGTGACTGCGCTCGATTCCGATATCCGCCAGCATGCGCTCATCCAGGGCTCCCAAGGCGCGGATCGCGGCCCGCCGCTCCAGGCCCTTGTACAGGGCACGAAGAAAGCGGCCCATCATGGAGAGCCGCGACTTTGGAAGGCAAGCCTCGGTTTGCGATGCCGCTTGGCTGCGGCCGCGGACAGCGCCCTTGTCGGCAAGACCAGGGGCAAAAGTTGTGGCGGACATTCTTCAAATTCCTTTAGCAGGAGGGAGGTCGGGCATGGCCAATAGATGGGCCTTCTTTACCGCGCCCTCAAACGAATCCTTCTTGACCGATCGTTAAGCTATACTTGAAGATAGAATCATGGCGATGCCGCTTCCCGGCCTGAACCTGATGCGGACCTTCGAGGCCGCGGGACGTCTCTCGAGTTTCACCAAGGCGGCGGGCGAACTGCACGTGACGCCGGCCGCGGTCAGCTACCAGATGCGCGCGCTGGAGGATCAGTTGGGCGTGAAGCTGTTCCAGCGCACGAGCCGCGTCGTGCGATTGACGCCGGCCGGCGAGATTCTTCTGGCCGGCGTGGGCGAGGCGCTGGACGGCATCGGGCGCGCGCTATCCCGGATCGGCAGCATGGACGGGCGGCCCCATCTCAACGTCACCACCTCGCCGTCCTTCGCGGCTAAATGGCTGGTGCCACGCCTGCATGATTTCCTGCAGCATTATCCTGAGGCGGACGTGCGCATGAACGTCTCGGAGGGCGTGGTCGATCTATCGCGGGGCGAAGCTGATCTCGCGGTGCGCTTCGGCAACGGCAATTATCCGGGACTGCAGATCGACCGTTTGTTTGAGGAAACGATCTTCCCCGTCTGCAGCCCGAAGCTGCTGAAGGGAAAACGTCCTCTGCGCCACCCACGCGAGCTGAAACACCACACGCTCATCCATGTCGAGTGGCGCGCCCAGGGGGCGACCTGGCCCGACTGGCGGATGTGGCTGCTGGCGGCAGGTATCCGCGACCTCGATCCCACGCGGGGCCTGCGCTTCACCCAGACTTCGCTGGCGCTCCAGGCGGCGATCGATGGCCAGGGCGTGGCACTCACCGAATCGACCCTTGTCGCCGACGATCTGGCCTCGGGTCGCCTGGTCAGGCCTTTCGCCCTCACCATCAAGGGGCCGGCGCAGTTCGCCTACTACGCGCTCACCACCGCGGCCGGCGCCGAACGGCCGCTGGTGAAGGCTTTCCGGCAATGGCTCATCGACCAGGCCGGGCTGATCAAGACCCCGGA
Organism: uncultured Alphaproteobacteria bacterium; assembly: GCA_963724385.1. Classification (GTDB taxonomy): domain Bacteria; phylum Pseudomonadota; class Alphaproteobacteria; order Dongiales; family Dongiaceae; genus DASXQK01. The sequence continues at coordinate 502,644 of CAVRUJ010000001.1, forward strand.
GCAGAACTGAGGCGTTCGGACTCCGTGCTCGCTCACGCGACGTATCCCGCCTCGCGATCGGCCGCTGCCGCTTCGGGCGCGCGCGCCGCGGGATCGCCCCAGCCTCCGCCACCGGCACTCCGGTATCGGATCACGTCGCCGCGCTTGAGGCGCAGGCCGATATGCTTGCTGGCGAGCGTCTTCTCTTTTCCGTCCGCGGTCTTCAGCCAGCCGCCAGCCAATCCACCCGCCGCCCCGCCGGCCCAGCCCCAGGGCGCGGTCTCTGGCTGCGACTGTTGGAAGTAGCCAGATACGGTGCAGACCGACGCCAGGATCTCGTAGTCGCGTTCCATGGCGAGCCCGCCGCGGAATTCGCCGGCGCCGCCGCTGCCTGGCACCAGGGCCGAGCGGCGGACGCGGATCGGGCTCATGGTCTCGAGAACCTCGGCCGAAAGCAGGGCGCAATTGCCGCCATGGGTGTCGACGGCGGGAATGCCGTCGCCGCCGGGATAGCCGCCCATGCCGCCGCCGATGATGTCGGCGATCAGGAAATAGGCGGGTCCGTCGCCGGAGAGCGCCTGCGGCCTGTCGTCGAGCCCGCCGGCGGCGAAGGTCGGGAAGGAGACATGGCTGCCGGCCGCGGCCGTCGCCGGCACCAGGGGTGTCAGCGCCTTCAGCACCGCGTCGGCCAGGGCCTGCTGGGTCAGATGGCGCACCGACACGGCCGCCGGCCGGCGCGGCCAGAGCACCGAGCCTTCCGGGACGCGGATTTCGATCGGCCGGTTGCAGCCCTCGTTCTGCGGCAGGCTGGGCGCGAACAGAGCCTTGACCGCGAAATGCACCATGGAAAGTGTGGAGGAGGGCGGGCAGTTGAGCCCGCAGTCGCGCTGGGCGCTGGTGCCCGCGAAATCGAGAACGAGCCGGTCGCCCTCGATTTTCGCCGCAACCCTGATTTCGATCGGCGCCGCCGCGCCGAAACCGTCCTCGATCAGCACGCTGGCCTGGCCCTGGCCGTGGCCGAGAGCCGCAAGCGAGCGCCGGACATAGGTCTCGGCATAGTCCATCACCGCGGCCGAAAGGGCCTTGAAGCGCTCGGCCCCGTAACGCCGGGCAAGCGTCTGGACACGGAGCGCTCCGGTGCGGCAGCCGGCGATCTGGGCTCGGAGGTCCCCCGTGCAGGCCTTGGGGTCGCGCACATTGGCGGCGATGATGTCGAAGATGGCCTGCACCGGCTTGTCGGCTTCGATCAGCTTCAGGGGCGGCAGGATCAGCCCCTCCTCGAAGACCTCGCGGCTGTCCGCCGCCTCGGTCCCGGGAACCTTGCCGCCGACATCGATGTGATGGGCGATGGTGGAGGCAATCGCGATGATTTCGCCGTCATGGAAGATCGGGCTGAACAGGACAATGTCGGGGGTATGGGTGCAGCCCCGATAGGGATCGTTGCAGACGAGCACGTCGCCCTCGCGCCATTGCGCCAAGGGAATCGCCTTCAGCATGTGGCCGGCGGCCACGCGCATGATGCCGAGCTGGGCGGGAATCGTCTCGGCCTGGGCCAGCATCTCGCCATTGGGCAACAGAAGGCCGCAAGCATAGTCATACATGTCCCAGATGATCGAGGAGTAGGCCGAGCGCCGGAGCGCCACGGACATCTCCTCGGCGGCGCTGACGATCTCGTGCTGGAATGTGTCGCGATCGATGGGATCGATGTTCATGCCGAAATCCCCGCTTCGGATCTGCCTGGTTCGGAATTGATGGAGAGCACGCCGCCGCTGAGCGCTCGGGCCAGGCTGCCGGCCATGACCAGGACCGTGGAATCGAGCTGATGGATCAGGGCCGGTCCACGGACAAGGGCGCCGGGCCCGAGATCGGCGCGGTCGAAATGCCGGCAGGGGACGAAACCCTCGGCGCGGTCGAGACAGGCCGGACGCTCGTCGATCGGTTTCGGCTCATAGGGTTCGGGCAGCTCGTCCCCCGGTGCCGGTGGCCGATCGAGCCGGCCGAGGCCCGTCATGCGAAGGTTCACCAGCTCGGCGGGATTGGCCTCGTCGGCATGGCCATAAGCCGCGCGGTGGGCGGCATGAAAGCGCGCGGCGATGGATTTCGCGTCCCACCATTCCGCCTCGCCCGGCATTGGGAGCGCCAGCTCCAGCTCGTGGAACTGGCCGAGGTAACGCAGATCCCCGGCAAGGCGAAAGCGGCGTGCGGGTTTCTCGATCCCGTCGGCGGCGAGCTCTTCGTCGAGCTGTTCGCGCAGTCGCGCCGCTTTAGCCGCGAGCGCGTCGACCTTGGCCTCGACGAGCCCGGTACGGTGGACGCTTTGGCCAGTGTGGCGGATGTCGGTCATGAGCAGGCCTTCGGCGCAGAACACCCCCGGATGTCGAGGCACCAGCACCTCGGTCATGCCGAGTCCGGCCGCCAGGTAAGGCGCGAACAGCGGTCCCGCGCCGCCGAAGGCGAGCAGCGAAAAGCGGCGAACGTCCAGGCCGCGCTCCACCGAGATGGTGCGGATCGCCTGGGCCATCTGGACGTTGGCGATGGCGATGATGCCCGAAGCCGCTTCTTCCACCGACATGGCGAGCGGCTTGGCCACGCCATCGCGGATCGCGGCTGCCGCTAGCGCGGCGTCGAGCTTGACCCTGCCGCCCAGATAGCGCGCCGGATCGATGAGGCCGAGAACCACGGCGGCGTCGGTGACCGTGGGCGCGCTGCCGCCTTGGCCATAGCAGGCCGGGCCCGGAACGGCGCCGGCTGAATCCGGCCCGACCTTGAGGGCACCGCCCCGGTCGATCCAGGCGATGGAGCCGCCGCCGGCGGAGATAGTCTCGATATCCAGGCTCGGCAGCCGCAGTGGCTGGCCGCCGATGGCGCGCTCGCGGACCCCGCGCGGCTCGCCCTCCACGATGGCTGAGAAGTCTGCCGAGGTTCCGCCCATGTCGAAGGTCACGAGGTCGGCGCGGCCAAGCCGCCGGCCCAGCTCGCGCCCGGCGATCACTCCGGCGGCGGGGCCGGAGAGCATCATATGGGCCGGGTTCGCTCTCGCCGCCCGCGGGGTCGCGACGCCCCCGTCGCTGCGCATCAGCCGCAAAGGGCAGCGGGCGCCCACCTCCGCCATCTTCGCCTCGACCTCATCGAGGTAGGAGCTCACGACCGAGCCGACATAGGCGGCGAGCGCGGTGGTATTGGCCCGCGGGTATTCCTCGATCTGCGGGTTGACGATGCTGGAAAGATAGAGCGGCACGGCAGGGAGCGACTTGGCCAGAGCTTCGGCGAGCCTGCGTTCATGCCGATCGTCGAGAAACGAGAAATTGAGGCAGATGGCCACGGCCTCGGGCTCGAGGGCCGCCACCGCGGACACGACCCGCGCGACCTCGGCCTCGCTCAAGGGTTCGACCACGGCGCCGAAGGCATCGAGGCGCTCGCGCACTTCCACGACCCGGGCGCGAGGCACGATCGGTTCGGGTTTTTGCTGGCGCAGCGGATAAAGCTTCGGGCGCTGCTGGGTTCCGATCTCCAGGATGTCGCGAAACCCTTCGGTGACCAGGAGCACAGTGCGCGCACCCTTGCGGGTCAGGAAGGCGTTGGTTGCGACGGTGAAACCGTGAACGAACAGGTCGACATCGCCCGGCGTCAATCCGGCCGCGCCGGCGATGCGCGCGATGCCCGTGGCGATCGCATCCGCGCTGCCGCGCCGGCCCGAGGGCAGCTTCTCGATCAGCGTCCGTCCTGTGGCGCTGTCGATCAGGACCAGGTCGGTGAAGGTGCCGCCGACGTCTGCCGCAAGGAAAATCATCGGTTCACCGGCTGTGGCAGCCTTCGATGAGCGCGCGCCGCCCATAGGGTCGACGAGCGGCCTGATGCAAGGCGCGGGCAGGTTAGTCGCCTGCGGCGAAGGCTGTCAATTTGGCCCGGGTCAAGGCAGTCTTGAGCCGCCGCGTCCCTCCATCGATCCTGTGGCCTCAAGGAACGATCGCCATGGCGCATTCCTACGTCTGCCTGACGTTCGACTTCGACAACACTTCGGCCAAGATCGCCGCCGGCATGACCTCGCCGACGGCGATCTCCCGCGGCGAGTTCGGCGTCGTCGGCACGGAGCGGCTGCTGGCGCTCCTCAACCGCCACGGCATCGCGTCGACCTGGTTCATCCCGGGTCACAGCATCGAGAGCTATCCCGCGTCCTGCGCCAAGGTTGTCGAGGCCGGCCATGAGATCGGCCATCACGGCTGGACCCATCGCACGCCGGTCTCCCTTTCGCGCGAGGAAGAGGAGCGTGAGCTCGTCCGCGGCAACGAGGCGATCTCCCGGCTTGCCGGGCGCCCAGCCCGCGGCTACCGCTCGCCCTCCTGGGATTTGAGCCCCCATTCGATTGCGCTGCTGCTGAAGCATGGCTTCACCTATGACAGCAGCCTCATGGGCCACGACTACCTGCCTTATCAGGCGCGCGAGGGCGACGTCGCGACCCTCCAGGAGCCGATCCGCCACGGCAAGGACACGGCCTTGGTCGAAATGCCCATCAGCTGGAGCCTCGACGACTATCCGGCCTTCGAATACAGCTACAGCGACAACATGCTCCAGCAGGGCCTGATGAACGCCCGGATGGTGGGCGAAAACTGGTTCGACGATTTCGCTTACATGCAGGACCACTACGACTGGGGCGTGCTCACCTACACATTCCATCCGCACATCATCGGCCGCGGGCACCGGATGTTGATGCTGGAGCGGTTGATCGACCGGCTCGCCGACGCGGGCGCCACTTTCGTCACCATGGAGCTTGCGGTCGAGGAATACCGCAGGCGCTTTCCCGCCGGGCGCAGCGAGCCGGGACGCTAGACGGCGCGATGAACATTCAAGCAGGGGAGAAACGGGCATGACGTTCGATTTCAAGGGCAAGCGCGCGATCGTCACCGGCGGAAGCCGCAGCATCGGCCGCCAGATCGCCCGCCAGTTCGCCGAGGCCGGCGCGGATGTGTCCATCTGCGCTCGCGGCGAGAATGGGCTGGCCGATGCCCGCTCCGAGCTCGCCCGTTTCGGCGGCAAGGTCCATGCCGCGCGCTGCGATCTCGCCGATGGCGCCGCCGTCGCCCGCTATATCGGCGAGGCGGCCGCGGCGCTGGGCGGCATCGACGTCCTGGTCAACAACGCCTCGGGCTATGGCAACAGCGAGGAGGAAGCGAATTGGGCGGCCTGTCTCGCCGTCGATCTCATGGCAACCGCAAGGGCTTCGCGCGCGGCGGTGCCGGTGATGGCCGAAGCCGGCGGCGGGGCAATCGTCAACATCTCGTCGATCTCGGGGCTGAAGCCTGCGTCCTCCGACCAGCCCTATGCCGCCGCCAAGGCGGCGCTGATCCAATACACGACCAGCCAGGCGGCATCGCTCGCCGCCAAAGGCATCCGGGTGAACGGCGTGGCGCCGGGGTCGATCGAGACGCCGGGCGGCTATTGGGACATCGTCAAGCAGGAGAACCGGGCGCTCTACGACCGGGTCATCCGCGGCATTCCCTTCGGACGCCATGGGCGAACCGACGAAGTCGCGAATACGGTCCTTTTCCTGGCCTCCCCGCTCGCGAGCTGGATCACGGGCCAGACCATCGTGGTGGACGGCGGCCAAATCCTGCGCGCAACTCTTTAGCCGGCCGGTCGGGGCCGATCAGCCGGCAAGGGCCACTCCGGCAAGCCGGCCGATGGCAAAGGTGATGGCGGCGGCACCATAGCCGATGAGGAGCTGGCGCAGGCTGGCGGAGAAGATGCCGCGCCCGGTGAAAAGCGAGGTAGCGGTGCCGATGAGGGCCAGCGCAATCCCGCTGAGCGCGAGGCTCGCTGCCAGGGCCGCGATGCCATTCAGCCAGAAATAGGGCGCCACCGGAAAGATGGCGCCGAGGGCGAACAGCCCGAAAGAGGCGAAGGCCGCCGTCCAGGGAGAGCCGCCGAGTTCCTCGGGATCGATGCCCAGCTCCTCGCGCACCAGGGTATCGAGGGCGGTGTCCTTGTTGGCCATCAGCTTTTCCGCGAGCGCCCGGGCTTCGGCTTCGCCCAGGCCCTTGGCCTGATAGATCAGGACCATCTCCTCCAGCTCCTCCTCGGGCACGGCGCGGAGTTCCTCGGCCTCGACATCGATCTGGCGCTGGTTGAGCTCGCGGGAGCTGGTGACCGAAAGCCATTCGCCCATGGCCATGGAGCAGGCGCCCGCCACCAGGCCGGCAATGCCGGTGAGCAGGATATTGCGGGCCGAGGCCTCCGCACCGGCCACGCCCATAACCAGGCTCAGGTTGGAGACGAGGCCGTCATTGGCGCCCAGCACCGCCGCGCGCAGCGCGTTGCCGCCCGCCCTGTGCCGGCCTTCCAGGCGGGCGAGCGCGCCGCCGGAAAGCCCGCCGGCATTGCCGATGACGGCCTTGATGATGCGGTTGTGGGATCGCTCGGCGTCGGGCAATCCGCCACCCACCGCTTCGGGCTGCCGGTCGTATTGCTGGACGTCGCGGCTCTCCAGCGCGCTCACCGTCGACAGCACGAAGGCCGGCCCGAAGCGCCGTGCCAGCCAGGCAAGCGCCCGGCTGCGCCAGCCGCGCCTGAGATGCCCGACCTTGACGCCGATGCGGTCGAGCTGTTTGTGCCAGAACTCGGCGTGCGCCTCCTCGACGGCGGCGAGCTGCCGGTAGACCTGGCTGAGACGCGGATCGCTCTCGGCGTCGGCCAGCGCGCGATAGAGTCCGGCGCTGTCCACCTCGCCTTCGAGATTGGCGCGATAGCGCGCCGCGGTTTCTTTCTGCTCGGGCATTGTTCTGGTCCTGGAGCCTGGCCGATGACCGTGATCTTAGCAGGTTCAGGGCCTTTGAATCGCGGATGGCAAAACATGGGTCTGCTTCTACCTTGCCGCGCGGCAGCGGCGCCCGCCCGCGGTGGGGCGGTGACTTCCCCATGGATTTCCGGCTAACATCCGCGCCGTTTTCGTTGGGCCCCGGGGGTCGTGCATGCGCGTCGTCGAGCAGTTTCCGCAGCAAATCCGCATGTTCGACGATGTCCGAATCCCGCTTTCGGACGGCGTTCATCTGGCCGCCCGCATCTGGCGGCCAGTGGATTCGGACCGCAACCCGGTGCCGGTGATCCTGGAATACCTGCCCTACCGGCGGCGCGACGGCACGGCCGAGCGCGATTTCCTGACCCATCCTTACTTTGCCGGCCACGGCTATGCCGCGGTCCGGGTGGATATCCGCGGCAGCGGCGACAGCGAGGGCGTGCTGCTGGGCGAATACCTGAAGCAGGAGCAGGACGACGCGATCGAGGTCATCGCCTGGCTCGCGGCGCAGCCGTGGTGCAGCGGGTCCGTGGGCATGATCGGAATTTCCTGGGGCGGCTTCAACGGCCTGCAAGTGGCGGCCCGCCGGCCCCCCGCCTTGAAGGCCATCGTCACCATCGCCTCTACCGACGATCGCTACGCCGACGACATTCATTTCATGGGCGGTTGCCTGTTGGGCGACAAGCTCGGCTGGGGCTCGACCATCTTCTCCATCAACGCAGCGCCGCCCGACCCGGCGGTCGTGGGCGAGCGCTGGCGGGAGCTCTGGCTCCAGCGCCTGGAAGGCAACGGCCTCTGGCTGCTCGAATGGCTGAAGCACCAGCGCCGCGACGCTTTTTACAAGCACGGCTCGGTATGCGAGGATTGGACGGCCATCCAATGTGCCGTCTATGCCGTGGGCGGCTGGGCCGACGGCTACACCAACCCCGTGTTCCGCATGCTGGCCAACCTGCAATGCCCGAAGAAGGCCCTGGTCGGGCCGTGGGCGCACAAATATCCGCATTTCGGCCGGCCGGGACCGGAGATCGGCTTCCTGCAGGAATGCCTGCGCTGGTGGGACCAGTGGCTGAAGGGCAAGGAGACCGGGATCATGAAGGAGCCAGCGTTGCGCGTCTGGCTCGAAGACCCAGCGCCGCCCCGCTCCCATTACGAGAACTCGGGCCGGGCGCTGGGCGGCCGAGGAAAGCTGGCCGAGCCCGCGCATCGAAGCCAAGCGCTGGTCGCTGGCGCCGGGCCGGCTGGTCGAAGGGCCGGTGCCGGACGAGGCGATGGCCATCCGCTCGCCGGAGACGGTGGGGCTAGCCTCGGGCTCCTGGTGCCCCTATGGCCTCGGCCATGATCTGCCGACCGACCAAAGGGTAGAGGCCGGCGGCTCCCTCATCTTCGACACGGGTCCCCTCGCCCAAGGCTTCGACATGCTGGGCGCGGCGGTGGTGGAGCTGGATGTGGCATCCGACAAGCCCGTCGCCAAGCTCGCCTGCACGCTCTCGGAGATCCTGCCAGACGGCGCGGTGGCGCGGATTTCTTATGGCCTGCTCAACCTGACCCACCGGGAAAGCCACGAGCATCCAACGCCGCTCACGCCCAGCAAGCGCTATAGGGTCAAGGTCCAGCTCAACGACGCCGGCCACCGCTTTGCCGCCGGCACGCGGATTCGCCTGGCGATCTCCAGCACCTATTGGCCGATCGCCTGGCCCTCGCCCGAGGCGGCAACGCTCACCATCCATGGTGGGGCTAGCCGGCTCAGCTTGCCGGTCCGCCCGCCGCGGGCGGAAGATGCGAGCCTCGCGCCCTTCCCGGACTCCGAGGGGGCGCCACGGCTGAAGCGGAGCTTCCTCGAGCCGCCCTTCGAACGGCGGACCATCACCACCGACCGGGCGACAGGCGAGGTGGTGTATGAATGGTCGGAGGGAGACGGCAGCTATCGCATCGAGGACATCGACCTCACGGTTTCCATCCGCCGGACCCGCCGGGTCTCGATCCTGCCCGAGGATCCCAACTCGGCCCGGGCCGAAATCCACTGGCACCGCGCCTATTCGCGCGGAAGCTGGCGTGCCGCGGCGGAGAGCACGACCATTCTCACCGGCGACCGGGAGCATTTCCGGCTGGTCGCGCGTATGGACGCTTACGAGGGGGAGAGTAGAGTATTCTGTCGAAGCTGGGACGAGCGCATCCCGCGCGACTTCAACTGAGGCGGAAATCCACGCGAGGCTTGGAGACCGACTTCAACGAACAAGGGGAGAGACAAAGCTATGACGACCAATCCGACCAATCGGGGCATGACGCGCCGGCGGTTGCTTCAGGGGGCAGCTGCGGCAGGCGTGGCCGTGGCCATGGAGCCGCGCTATTCGCTGGCTGAAGGCGGCAGCGTGCTGCGCGTGCGTTCCTACGCCGACATCCAGAATATCGATCCGGCGTTCCGCACGGGTCAACCTGACGGCGATGTGATGAACTGCATTTTCGTCAACCTCGCTTCCTACAAGGCCAACACCGCCAACTGGGGCTGGCAGCCCGAGGCGGCCAAGAGCCTGAAGCAGCTCGATCCCACCAACGTCGCCTTCGAGCTGCATCCGGGAATCATCTATTCCGACGGCTACGGCGAGATGTCGGCCGACAACGTCAAGTTCTCCCTCGAGCGCATCGCCGATCCCGCCGTCAAGTCGGACTATTCCGACGACTGGGCGGCCCTCGACCATGTCGAGGTGAAGGACAAGTATTCGGGCGTCATCGTGCTGAAGAAGCCCTTCGCGCCGCTGTGGACCAGCACCTTGCCCAGCGATAGCTCCTGCATCCTGCCGAAGAAGGCGCTGGATGCCGTGGGCGGAAAGTTCACGACCAAGCCGCCCTGCACATCGGGTCCCTATCGCATCAAGAGCTGGGAGCCGAAGACCAAGACGGTGCTGGAGCGCAATCCCGACTGGAAGCTCTACAAACCCGCCTTCGACGAGATCCACATCCTGCCCATCGAGGACGAGAAGACGGCCGAGCTCGGTTTCCAGGCGGGCGATCTCGACTACACCTGGACCAGCGTGTCGTCGATCCCGCGCTTCCTCAAGTCGCCGCCGCCCGGCGGCAGGTTCAAGCGCCTGCCTTCGCTCGCCTATGTCTGGCTCGGCATCAACCAGGACAACGAGCAGTTCAAGGACGTCCGCGTGCGCCAGGCGATCCAGTACGCGGTCGACCGCAAGGCCGTGGTCGATGGGGCCTATCTGGGCGCGGCCGAGACGGCGACCGGGCTGATCGCGCCCGGCCTGCCTGGCCACCGCAAGCGCAACCTGGTCAACCACAACGTGGAAAAGGCCAAGGCCCTGTTGAAGGAAGCGGGGCTGGAGAATGGTTTCAGCTGCACGCTCGCCATCCTCAACAAGGCCGAGCGCCTCGCCGCGGCCCAGGTGGTGCAGGCCAATCTGGGCGAGATCGGGATCACGGTCCAGATCGACCAGCACGACAGCGGCACCTTCTGGTCGCTCGGCTCCGAGAAGGCCGGGACGGCGTGGAAGTCGCTGCAGCTCATCATCGACCGCTTCTCCATGCAGCCCGATCCGTTCTTCGCCACCGAATGGTTCACCCCGGCGCAGATCGGCGTCTGGAACTGGGAACGCTTCGACAGCAAGGAATTCGGCGACCTCAACGACCAGGCGCTGACCGAGCTGGATCCGGCCAAGCGCGCCGTCATGTACGAGAAGATGCAGGACCTGATGGAGAAGTCGGGCGACTACGTCTTCCTCACGCATGAGGCCACGGGCGTGCTGTGGAGCAGGAAGATCGTGCCGTCGCTGCGTCCGGACGGCATACCCTACTACCCGAAGTTCAGGCCGGCCTGACCTGGCCCGGTACCATGTGCCGGCTTTCGGCGAAAGTCGGTATGGGGACGGAACGCAGGAATTCGCGGCCCAAGGGTGGTCGCGAATTCCTGCACCGATCCGGTGCTGATCCCGAACTCTATGTGCCGGCATTCTAGCCGGTACGGGGCGATCCGATGCTGACATACGCGGCGAAGCGATCCGGTCTCGCTCTCGCCGTGGTCATGGTGGTGATGGCGCTCCTGTTCGTGATGATTTATCTCATCCCGGGCGATCCGGCGCGCGTCGCCCTGGGGCCGCGGGCGAGCCAGGCCCTGATCGACGAGCTTCGTTCGCGCATGGGCCTCGACAAGCCCGTCTGGGTCCAGATCGTGGACTTCTACCGCTCGGTTCTGACGGGCAATCTCGGCAATGACGTGCTGAGCGGGGAGAGCGTGCTCACGATCATCACCGGCCAGATGCCCTACACGCTCGACCTGATCTTCGGCTCCATGTTCTGGTCCATCCTGGTGGGAATACCGCTCGGCTGTCTCTCGGCCATGCGGCGGGGCTCCCTGGTCGACCAGGTGACGGCCGTGCTTTCGGTTTCGGTGATCGCGGTGCCGGCCTTCGTCATTGCCGTCTACCTGCTGCTGATCTTCGCCATCGGCCTGCAGTGGTTCCCGGCGATCGGGGCGGGGGACGATCCCCTCGACCGGGCCTATCACCTGGTCCTGCCGTCGATCGCGCTGGGGCTTGGCTGGGTCGGCTATATCGCGCGCATGCTGAGAGCCTCGATCCTGGAGGTGCAGGGCGAGAACCACGTGCGCACGGCGCGCGCCTTCGGCCTGCCGGAAGGCAAGATCGTCTTCGACTACGTGCTCCGCATCGCCATCCTGCCGACCTTGACCGTGCTCGGGATTGGCATCGGCCAATTGCTGTCCAGCGCGGTCTTCGCCGAGATCGTCTTTGCCCGGCCCGGCATCGGCAAGCTGGTCTATGACGCCATCATCACCCGCAACTATCCCATCGTCACCGGCACGGTGCTGGTGACGACCCTGTTCTTCGTCCTGGTCAATCTCGTGGCAGATCTCATGATCGCCTGGCTCGATCCCCGTGTCCGCCGCAGCCTCCACCGCTAAGCCCGCCGCTGCCCGGCGCGCCAAGAGCGCGCTCCGGCGCGTGCTGTCCGAGCCGCTCGGATTGCTGGGCAGCCTGCTTGTGCTGCTGGCCGTGCTCGGCGCGGGCTTCGCCGGATTCCTTGCCCCCGATCCCATCGCCATGGCGCCCATCGACCGGTTCCTGGCCCCATCGATGGACCATCTGCTGGGCACCGACAATCTCGGGCGCGATCTCTTCGCCAGGGTGCTCTATGGCGGCCGGATTGCGCTCGTGGTTTCGCTCGGAGCGACCGCGGCCTCGCTGCTCCTGGGCGTGGCGGCCGGCCTCGTCGCCGGCTACGGGCCGCCCTGGTTGGACAACCTGCTGCTACTGATCTTCGATGCCCTCAAGTCCTTTCCCACGGTCATGCTGGCGCTGGCACTGGTGACCCTGCTGGGGCCCAGCGAATGGGCGGTGGTGCTGGTGGTGATCGTCGCCAACGCGCCGTCCTACGCGCGCATGGCGAGGACCCAGACCATGTCGCTCAGGCACGCACAGTTCGTGGAGGCCGAGCGGTCGCTGGGCGCCGGATCGGGCCGGATCATCGCCAGCCATATCCTGCCCAACATCGTCGGTCCGATCCTGATCGTCGCCTCGATGGATATTCCCGTGGTCATCGCCATCGAGGCGGGCATGAGCTTTCTCGGGCTGGGCGTGCGCCCGCCGACCCCCTCCTGGGGCACGATCCTGGAAAGCGGCTTTGAGTACATCCAGGACTCGCCCTGGGCGGTGATCGCGGGCGGCCTGCCCATCATCATCACGACGCTCGGCTTCACCTTCCTGGGCGAGGCCCTGCGCGACACCTTCGATCCCAAGCTCGCGACCGGCCCTCGATGAGCGCACCGGCCCTCGCGATCGAGCATTTGAGTGTGGAATACACGACTGCCGCCGGTCCGCTGCATGCCTTGCGCGATGTCGGCATCGAGGTAGCCGCGGGCGAAATCGTCGGCCTGGTGGGCGAGAGTGGCTGCGGCAAATCGACCCTGATCCAGGCCATCCTGCGCCTGCTCGCGCCCAATGCGAAGATCACCGCCGGGCGGATGGTGCTTGCGGGCGTCGATCTCATCGGCCTCGATCCCGAAGCCATGCGCAAACTGCGCGGCGACCGGATGTCCGTCGTCTTCCAGGATCCCATGACGGCGCTGAACCCTGTGCTCACCATCGGCCGCCAGATGGTCGACATCCAGTACCGCGGGCGAGAGCCGCGCGCCCAGAAGCGCCGGCGCGCCATCGAGATGCTGAAGCGGGTGCATATTCCCGACCCCGAGAGCCGGTTCGATCAATATCCCCACGAGTTCTCGGGCGGCATGCGCCAGCGCATCGCCATCGCCATGGCGCTGATGGCCGAGCCCGTCCTGTTCATCGCCGACGAACCGACCACGGCCCTCGACGCGACCCTGGAAGTGGCGACCATCGAGCTGTTGAAGGCCCTGCAGCGGGAGATCGGCTGTGCCATCCTGTTCGTGTCGCATCATCTGGGCGTCGTCGCCGAGCTCTGCGACCGGGTGAATGTCATGTACGCGGGCGAGGTGGTGGAGAGCGGGCCGGTGCGGCCGGTGTTCCAGCGCCCGCAGCATCCCTATACCCAGCGGCTGCTCGCCTGCGATCCCGCCCGGGTGCACGAGCGGACCCGCCATCTGCCGACCATTCCGGGCGACCTGCCCGACTTGGTGGCCTTGCCGCCCGGCTGCGTTTTCGCCGACCGTTGCCCCAAGGTCTTCGAGCCTTGCCGCCGCGCCCCTCCGCCCGCCGTCAAGACCGCGGAGCTCGAGGCGCTGCGCTGCTACCTCGGCCAGCCGGCCTCATGAATCCGCTGCTTGCGGTCGAGAACCTGGTCGTCCGCTTCCCGGTCGGGAGCGCGATCGGGCATTATTTCAAGGGCGAGCCCCGGTCGATCGATGCGGTGGCCGGTGTCTCCCTGACCATGGAGCCGGGCGAGACCCTGGCGGTGGTGGGAGAATCCGGCTCGGGCAAGACGACCCTCGCCCGCGCCATCGCCGGCCTGATCCCCGTCCAGGAAGGCGCGGTCCGCTTCGAGGGCCGGCCGGTCGCCAATCTTGGCGCAGCCGCGCGCAAGGCTCTGCATCGGCAGATCGCCATGATCTTCCAGGATCCTGTCGGCAGCTTGAGCCCGCGCTTTTCGGTGCGCGGGCTGCTGGCCGAGCCTTTCAGGATCCACGGTCTCGCCGCGCGCGATCTCGACGCCGAGGTGACCAGGCTTCTTGGCCTGGTCGGGCTTCCGCCCGCTATCGCCGAGCGCCATCCCCATCAGCTCTCCGGCGGCCAGGCCCGGCGCGTCGGCGTCGCCCGCGCCATCGCGCTATCGCCCAAGCTCGTCATCGCCGACGAGCCCACGGCCGGCCTCGACGTGTCGGTGCAGGGAGAAGTGCTGAACCTGCTGAACGAGCTGCGCGAGCGCCTAGGCCTGTCGATGCTGATCATCACCCACAACCTCAGCATCCTGCGCCACATCGCCGACCGCATGGCGATCATGTATCTCGGCCGCTTCGTCGAAGCGGGCGAGACGACCGCCATCTTCGCCGGCCCTCGCCACCCCTACAGCCTGGCCCTGCTGTCGGCCAATCCCGAGCCCGACCCCGATGCCAGGCCCCGGCGCATCGCGCTGGAGGGCGAGGTGCCGAGCCTGCTGGCCCGGCCCGCCGGCTGCGAATTCCATGGCCGCTGTCCCTTCGTCCAGGCCCGCTGCCGCCAGGAGGCGCCGGCCCTGACGGCCGGGCCGGACGGTCGGCTTGTCGCCTGCCATTTTCCCCTGGAACCAGCGGCCAACTGAAGAGGCGCCCATGTGGCTCAAGAACGCCAAATACTACGATTCCGACACACGCAGCTTTCGCGCCGGCGACATCGAGGTTCGCGGAGACTTAATCGCCAGCCTGGGAGGTCGGGCGCCGGCAAAGGCCGAGGCGGTCGACCTCGAGGGTCGCTTCCTGCTGCCGGGCTTCTTCGACTGCCACGTCCATATCTGCGTGCCGACCGATGCCTCGGACCCGAGCCTGCTCTGGGTCGGCGCCCTGCCGGGCGAGATCGCGCTCTGCGCCGCGCGCGCGGCCAGGCGCATGCTGATGTGCGGCATCACCACGGCGCGCGACGTGGGCGGCTGGGACTATCATGAGATCGCGGTGCGCGAGGCGATCAACCAGGGCATGATCGAGGGTTCGCGGCTGTTCTGCTCGGGCCGCATCCTCAGCATCACCTCCTCGACCACGCCCTATTATCGCGGCATGTACGAAGAGGCCGATGGGGTCGAAGCCGTGAAACAAGCCGCCCGCAAGCAGCTCGCCCAGGGTGCGGACTTCATCAAGCTGTTGGCGACCGGCGCCATCACCTCGACCAAGTACGAGAAGGCCGAAGCCATCCAGTACCGGCGCGAGGAGGTCGAAGCCGCGGTTGCGATCGCCGCCGACAACCTCACCTTCGTGGCCGCCCACGCCCATGCCAAAGAAGGCATCGAGAATGCGGTTCAGGCCGGCTGCCGCTCCATCGAGCACGGCAGCTTCGGCGACGAGGCGACCTACCGGCTGATGGCGGAGCGCGGCACCTGGCTGGTGCCCACCCTCTGCGTCACCCCGGCCATGTTCCGCGAAAAGGCCTTCGCCGACCGGGTCCCGACCCATATCCGCAAGCGCTACAAGGAGGTGCATCGGACGCGCGTCGCCAACATGAAACTGGCGCGGCGCTGCGGCGTCCCCATCGCCATGGGCACCGATGCCGGGACGCCGGGCAACCATTGCGGCGACAACATGCAGGAGATCGAGGTCATGGTGGGCGATGCTGGCTTCTCCCCGGCCGAGGCGATCGAAGCCGCGACCCTGGGCGGCGCCAGGCTGATGCGCCTCGACGACCGCCTGGGTTCGCTGGCTCCGGGGAAGATCGCCGATGTCATCGCCACGGTGGCGGATCCGCTGAAGGACGTCAGTGCGTTGCGCGAGGTGGATTTCGTGATGAAAGCGGGTCGCATCCACAAGCGGGACGGGCAGCCGACGTCGTTCTTATGAACTGAAAGAGCGGCCTTAGGCCGCCTTGACGCCGCCCTCGCGTTTGCGCCGGTCGATGAAATCCCGGATCGCCTCATCGATCGCCGGATCCAGGGGCGGGGGCTCGTAGTCGGCCAGGAGCCGCTTCCAGACCCGGTTGGCCCTGGCGGCCGCCGGCTCCGCTTCCCCGGTTCCGCGACGGTCCTCCTGGCGCCAATCGCCCGATGCCGCGACCGGCGAGAGGAAGCTCGCCATGTCCTGGAGCATTTCGGCATCGAGCACGGCCTTTTCGTAGGAGGCGACAAGCCCGCCTTCCATCCAGCCGACGCCGTGATGCAGGTAGTTCGCCCCGCCCATCACCGCGCCCCAGATGGACATCTCGGACTCGTAGCCGGCCTGGGCATCGGGCGCATTGGCCGCACAACAGTTGCTGGAGCGATAGGGAAGGCCGTAGCGCCGGGCGAGCTGGCCTCCGGCCATGGCGGCCTTGACATATTCGGGCGTGCCGAAAGCCGGCGCCCCGCTCTTCATGTCGACGTTGGAAGTGAAGCCGCCATACATGCAGGGCGCCCCCGGCGCCACCATCTGCAGGAAGGCGATCACGCCCAGCGCTTCGGCGTTCTGCTGGGCGAGCGCGCCGGCGATGGTGACCGGGCTCATGGCCCCGGCCAACGTGAAGGGCGTGACGATGACGCATTGCCGCCAGCGCGCCATGGCCATCAAGCCGTCCAGCATGGGCCCATCCACCCGGAGCGGCGAGTTGGTGTTGACGACGGTTGAGAGGCCCGGTTCGCGCCGGACGCCGGCCTCGTCGAGGCCGCGGCTCAACCGGTAGATCTCGATCGCGTCCAGCACGCGCTCGCTGCCGATGGCGCTGGGCGCCCAGACCTTGTCGGTGAGGGTGACATGGAGGTAATGGCCCTCCAAATGGCGGATCGGCACCGGCAGATCGATAGGCGCCACCGGCATGCCGCTGAGGCAATGCACCGCATTCAGGCTCTGGGCGAGTTTGATGAGGGCGGTGGCGTCGGCGAGGTTGCCCGGCCTGCGCCCCCGGTCGAGATCGGCGCAGTTGGGCGGCCCCGCAGTCATGCAGAAATTGACGTGATTTTCGCCGACGACGATGTCGTGGGCCGGGTTGCGGGCGTGGAGGGTGAAGCGCCGCGGCGCCTTGGCGACCTGCTCCAACACGAGCCCGCGATCCATGCGCACGCGCCTGGTCCCGCGATCCACCTCGGCTCCGGCGCGGGCGAGGATGGCGAGGGCTTCGTCGTTGAGGATTTCGAGGCCGAAGCGCTCGAGGATGGCGAGCGACGCCTCATGCAGCCGGTCCATGGCTTCGGGCCCCAGCACCTCGACCGGCGGATAGGGGTTGGTCAGCCGGCGCCAGGGCGGCTGCGGCAGGGTGGCCATGTCGCCGCTCATCGGCGATCCTGATCGCGGCCGCTGGAAGCGGTCGCCCGCCGTTGCCGCAGCATGGGAACCAGGAAGGCGATGCAGCCGACGAGGAAGAAGACTCCGCCAAGGACTCCCACGGCGTCGCCGGCACGCAGGCCCGCGGCGATAAAGAAGAGGGCCGAAACGATGAACAGAACCCAGCCGCCAAGATGAAGGCTGCGTTCCGACATGGGACTCTACCTCGCGTTTCCAGGATCGCCGCGGCGCATTGGACGGCCGGGCGACTGTAGCACTCGCCGGGCGGAAGCCGAAAGCATCCCCGTTTCGGTCACGCTTGCGCCGCCGGTCCAGAGAAGGACTTGCCGGCGCGGGGCGTGAAAACTTACAACAGCGATCTGGCTACCCGGCCCAGCGAACCTGGAAGGAGACGAGCGATGGAATCGCCCGACCGGCGCGCGACCCTGGTCTGGGATCTGCCGACGCGCCTGTTCCACTGGTCGCTGGTGCTGCTGGTGGCGCTCAATTCTTTCGTCATTTCACCCCGGGGCGGCCTGTCGACGGTGATTCATTTCGTCGCCGGCTACGCCATCGCGGGACTCTTGGCCTTTCGCCTTGTCTGGGGCTTCATCGGCAGCCGGCATTCGCGCTTCAACGATTTCGTCCGCCCCTGGCCGCGCTTGCGCGATTATCTCGGGCGGCTCATCCGCTTCGACCCGCCCCACAGCACCGGCCACAACCCGGTGGGGGGATGGATGATCCTGGCACTCCTCTCCTTCCTGCTGCTGATGATCGCAACCGGGCTCCTCGGGGCGAACAGGCGTGCGGCGGGGCCATTGGCCGCCTGGGCGGGCACCGGTGCCGCCGGGCTGGCCGGCGAGATCCACTCGCTGCTGTCCTCCCTGCTGATCGGCCTCATCGTCGTCCATATTGCCGGCGTGCTCGGCGAATGGCTGCTGACCGGCGAGAACCTGATTCGCGCCATGGTGACCGGGCGCAAGCCCCTGCCGACGGCCGAGGCCGCCGGCGAGCCGCCGCCGGTGCCGCTCTGGCGCGCGGCCGTTGTCGGTACTTTGGCGCTCGCCTTTGTGCTCTGGCTTGCGCTTGCGACCGACTATGGCCGAACCCGAACGACGCTCCCGTCCGGCGGCGGGCAAAGCTCTCAATCCAGCGCGGCATCCCCCTGATCGAAGTCAGCGCGGACGATTTGCGCTGGCGTCCTCGGCCCATTCGTGGACAATAGCGGCGCTTCCGGTGCCCGACGGGATCGCCCCGCGGGAGAATCGGGAA
Organism: uncultured Alphaproteobacteria bacterium; assembly: GCA_963724385.1. Taxonomy (GTDB): domain Bacteria; phylum Pseudomonadota; class Alphaproteobacteria; order Dongiales; family Dongiaceae; genus DASXQK01. The sequence continues at coordinate 521,033 of CAVRUJ010000001.1, forward strand.
GGCGGTGCAATTCCGCCACGTGCCCAACGCTGTGAGGGGGACTCTTCCAGGCGAATGCCACTGGCCGATGGCCGGGAAGGCGCCAGGCAGGGACGGATCCCAAGTCAGAAGACCGGCCGGAAGCTTGGAGGGCGCCGTCGCGGACGGGCGGCGCCAGGGTTTTTCATGAAAGGGGACATCATGGAAACGGCAACTCCCGATTCCGCGCTCGCCTTCTCGGCCGAGGAACAGGCCGCGGTCTATAAGTGCATCTTCACCCGGCGCGATGTGCGCGGCCAGTTCCGGCCCGAGCCCGTCCCGGACGCCATGCTCGCCAGGATCCTAAGGGCCGCCCATCACGCGCCTTCGGTCGGCTTCATGCAGCCCTGGGACTTCATCGTGGTGCGGGACATCGGCGTGAAGCGCCGCATCCATGCCGCCTTCCGCCGCGCCAACGACGAAGCGGCCGCTCAGTTCGACGACGAACGGGCCCAGCGCTATCGTGCCCTCAAGCTGGAAGGAATCCTGGAGGCGCCAGTCGGGCTCTGCGTCACCTGCGACCGGTCCCGGGCCGGGCCGGTCGTCATCGGCCGCAGCCAGCAGCGGGACATGGACCTCTATAGCGCCGTATGCGCCGTCCAGAACCTGTGGCTGGCCGCCCGGGCGGAGGGCATCGGCGTCGGCTGGGTCAGCATCATCGATCGCGACGAGCTGCGGGCCGCACTCGGCATCCCCGCGGCGATCGAGCCCATCGCCTATCTCTGCCTGGGCCATGTCAGCCACTTCGCCTCGCGGCCAGAGCTGGAAAGCAAGGGCTGGCTGCCGCGCCTGAAGCTCGCCGACATCGTCTGGTTCGACGGCTGGCGCCGGCGATCGGGCGAGGAGGGCCTGCTCTCCGAGCTTGAATAGAGAGGGGCCGCGCGACCGGTCAGTTGCCTGCGCCGCCGTCGATGGGCGCGCAGTTGCTGCGGCCGGACATGACGCAGTCCTGCAGCTCGGACACGCCGCGAAGCCTATCGGCCAGGAGCAGCCCGGCGATCACCAGCGCGAGGATGAATACGAGCCCCGCCAGGGCGGCGCGGCGCCGGTTGGGGTTCGGGGTGCTGCCCGGTTCTCGCTGTGTCATCGGCGGATTACCAATTCTTAACTCGGTCGAACTTGCCCGACTGCTATCACGGCCATATCGTATGGTTTATGTATCATCGGCGCAGGCCGCGGCGCCAGCAGCAGTTCTGAACGGCGCCCAGCAGGACAATCTCGCATGTTGATGCGCGCATCGATCGTCGTCCTCGGCCTCATCGTCGCGGCGGCCGGCCTGCTCTGGTGGCTCGGCGCCGGCCGCGCCGTCCTGGAGAGGGGCCAGGCGCAACCCTCCGACCCGCCGGCGATTCCGATCACCATCGGCGTAGCCACGACCGCCGACGTGCCTTTCTACCTCCAGGGGCTCGGCACGGTGCAGGCCTACAATTCCGTGACGGTGAAGAGCCGGGTCGATGGCCAGATCATGCAGGTCTTCTTCACCGAAGGTCAGGAGGTGAAGGCGGGCGACCGGCTGTTGCAGATCGACCCGCGCCAGTTCCAGACCGCGCTCGAATTGGCAGAGGCCACCCAACAGAAGGATGAGGCCCAGCTCGTGAGCGCGCGCGCGGACCTGGCCCGCTACACGCGCCTGATGAACAGCGGCTATCAGACCCAACAGGCCTTCGACACCCAACAGGCGCTGGTGGGCCAGCTCCAGGCCGCGATCAAGGCCGACCAGGCGCAGATCGACACGGCCAAGCTCAACCTCGGTTACGCCGACATCCGCGCGCCCATCGACGGGCGTACCGGCGCAAGGCTGGTCGATGCCGGCAACCTGATCCACGCCAGCGACAACACGGCGCTGGTCACCATCACCCAGGTCCGGCCGATCTTCGTCGACTTCACGGTGGCGCAGGATCAGCTCGGCCCGATCCAGCAGTATCAGAGCCAGGCGCCTTTGACGGTCGAGGCCCTCGACAGCGAGGCCAAGACCATGCTTGCCGAGGGCAAGCTGTCGCTCATCGACAACCAGATCGACCAGACGACCGGTACCATTCATCTGAAGGCGACGTTCGACAACGCGGACGAGAAGCTTTGGCCGGGGCAATTCGTGAATGCCAGGCTGGTGCTGCTGATCGCCAAGGGCGTCGTGACGGTGCCGGCCACCGCCGTGCAGCAGGGCGCCGACGGCTATTACGCCTATGTGCTGAAGCCGGACATGACGGTGGAGCGGCGGACCGTGGACGTGACGCGCTTCCAGGGCGGGCGGGCGGTCGTCGCCACGGGTATCGCCGCCGGCGAGAAGATCGTGACCGACGGGCAATACCGCCTCAGCCCCGGCGCCCATGTCCGGGTGCTGTCGGGCGCAGGCTGAGCCGCAGCGGGTGATCCGATCATGAATGTTTCCGAGACCTTCATCCGGCGGCCGATCGCAACCGCGCTCATGATGCTGGCGGTGCTGGTCTTCGGCGGATCGGCCTATTTCCTCCTGCCGGTGGCGGCGCTGCCCAACGTCGATTTCCCGACCATCACGGTGTCCGCTCAGCTGCCGGGTGCGAGCCCGGACACCATGGCCTCCTCGGTCGCCACGCCGCTGGAGCAGCAGTTCGCGGCCATCCCCGGCCTCGATTCCATGAGCTCGGTCAGCGGCCTGGGATCGACGACCATCACGCTTCAGTTCACCCTCGACCGCAGCATTGATGGCGCCGCCCAGGACGTGCAGACGGCGATCAACGCCGCGAGCGGCTTGCTTCCCAAGGACCTGCCCAATCCGCCGACCTACCGCAAGGACAATCCCGCCGATCGGCCGGTATTGATCTACGCGGTCCATTCCGACGACATGCCGATCTACAAGATCGACGACTACGCCAGCACCATCCTGGCGCAGAAGATTTCCGCCATTCCCGGGGTCTCCCAGGTCATCGTCGCAGGCCAGGCGATCTATTCCGCCCATGTCCAGGTCAATCCGGTCGCCCTCGCCGCCAAAGGCATCGGACTCGAGGATGTCCGCACCGCGATTGCCAATGCCAATCTCGACCAGGCCAAGGGCACGCTGGAGGGCGCCCAGCAGACCTTCACCCTCGACGCCAACGACCAGCTGTTTGATGCCGGGGCCTACCGGCAGGTCATCGTCGCCTACCGCAACGGGGCGCCGGTCCGGCTCGCCGACGTCGGCGAGGTCATCAACTCGGTGCAACAGAACCGGATCGGCGCCTGGTACGGCACGCGGCGTGCGGAGATCCTGCTGATCAAGCGCCAGGCCGGGGCCAACACCATCGCCATCGTCGGGCAGATCAAGGCGATGATGAGCCGGCTTGTGGCCTCGATCCCGCAGGCGGTCAAGGTCGATCTCGTTTCCGACCGGTCGCTCACCATCCAGGCCTCGGTCAGGGAAGTGGAGCGGACCATGCTGATCACCATCGCGCTCGTGGTGATGGTGATCTTCGTCTTCCTGCGCCATCTCTGGGCGACGGTGATCCCGAGCGTGGCCATGCCGCTCGCCCTCATCGGCACCTTCGCGGCCATGTATGTCGTTGGCTACAGCCTCGACAACCTGTCGTTGATGGCGCTCACGATTTCCGTCGGCTTCGTCGTCGACGACGCCATCGTGATGATCGAGAACATCGTGCGCTACATCGAGCTGGGCCTCGACCCCTTCGCGGCGGCCCTCAAGGGCGCCGGGCAGATCGGCTTCACCATCGTTTCCATCACCTTCTCACTGACCGCAGTATTCATTCCGCTGCTGTTCATGGGCGGCATCGTCGGGCGCCTGTTCCACGAGTTCGCGGTCACGGTGACCATCGCCGTCATGGTCTCGGCCTTCGTCTCGCTGACGCTGACGCCGGTCATGTGTTCGCTGTTCCTCGACCGGGAGGGCACCCATTCGTCGGGCCTGATCGGCAGGGCGGCGGAGCGCGCCTTCGATGCCGTGCGGAACGGCTATGACCGCAGCCTCACCTGGGTATTGAAACACCAGCCGCTGATGCTGATTCTGACCCTCAGCTTGATTGTCGTCACCGGCTATCTCTACGTCGTGATCCCGAAGGGCTTCTTCCCGCAGCAGGACACCGGATTCATCTTCGGCCAGGCCGAGGCGCGCCAGGACATTTCCTTCGCCGGCATGTCCAAGATCCAGCATCGGCTGGCCGACATCGTCACCGCCGATCCGGACGTCTCAGGCGTCGTCAGCTTCGTAGGCGCAACCGCCGGCAACGCGGCCGAGAACACGGCGCGCATGTTCATCCAGCTGAAGCCGTTCGATCAGCGCCATGCCACGGCGGACCAGATCATCCAGCGGCTGCGCCCGAAGGTCGCTGAGGTGCCGGGTGCCTTCTACTTCATGCAGGCGGGCCAGGATGTCAGCGTCGGCGGCCGCCTCAGCAAGACCCAATACCAGTTCACCCTCACCGACACCGACAGCGAAGAGCTGAACCACTGGGCGCCCATCATCGAGAAGGCGATGGCCAAGCTGCCGCAGCTGCAGGATGTGACCTCCGACCAGCAGATTGCGGCACCCCACCTGGCGGTCGTGGTCGACCGCGACCGCGCCTCGCGCCTCGGCCTGTCGCTTTCCGACGTCGACGGCACGCTCTACGACGCCTTCGGCCAGCGCCAGGTGGCGACGATCTACGCCGCGGCCAACCAGTACAAGGTCATCCTCGAAGTGCAGCCTGGCTTCCAAAGCGATCCCGCGGCGCTGGACCGGATTTTCGTCCCCGGCAAGAACGGCGCCCAGGTGCCGCTGAGCGCCATCGCCCATTTCGTCTCCAAGGTCGAGCCGCTCTCGGTCAACCATCAGGGCCAGTTCCCCGCCGTGACCCTGTCCTTCAACTTGGCGCCGGGCGTGGCACTCGGCCAGGCGGTGGATCGGATCAAGACGCTGGAGGCCGAACTCAAGACGCCCCAGACGCTGGAAGGCGAGTTCCAGGGCACGGCCCAGGCCTTCCAATCCTCGCTCTCCTCGACGCCGCTCCTGGTCGCCGCGGCGATCTTCGCGGTCTATGTCGTGTTGGGCATGCTCTACGAGAGCTTCATCCACCCGATCACGATCCTCTCGGCCCTGCCGCCCGCCGGCGTGGGCGCGCTGCTCATGCTGATGGCCACGGGCTATGACCTCAGCGTCATCGCCATCATCGGGATCATCCTCCTGATCGGCATCGTCAAGAAGAACGCCATCATGATGATCGACTTCGCGCTGACGGCGGAGCGGCAGCATGGCAAGGCCCCGCTCGAGGCCATCCACGAAGCCTGCCTGCTCCGCTTCCGCCCGATCATGATGACGACCATGGCGGCGCTCTTCGGCAGCCTTCCCTTGGCGCTCGGCCAAGGTGCCGGCTCGGAGCTGCGCCGGCCGCTGGGTATCGCGATCGTCGGCGGGCTGCTGGTCTCCCAGTGGCTGACGCTCTACACGACCCCCGTGATCTATCTCTATCTCGGGCGGCTCGGAAATTGGCTCGGCCTGACCACGACGACGAAGCGCCTGGTCGGCCCCGCCGTCGGCGTCGCCAGGGCAGCGGAGTAGGCGGGAATGACCGATACCACGACCCCGGTGCAGGGAGCGCGGCGCAATGGCGGCGTTGTCGTCACCATCCTGGAGCCCGAATTCGGCGCGCTGATCCGCGAAATATTCCGCCTCATGCGGCGCAACTTCGAACGTCGGGCGCAAGAGGCAAAGTTGCCGCTGACCCGCCTGCAGGCCTCCGCCCTGCTGCGCATCGCGCGACGGCAGGGCATCAGCCAGGCGAAGCTCGCCAACGCGCTCGATGTGCAGCCCATCATGGTCGTCGAGATCCTCGACAAGCTGCAGGCGATGGACCTGATCGAGCGCCGCAAGGCGCCTGGGGATCGGCGGGTCCATGAGCTTTGGCTGAAGCCCGCCGCCAAGCCGATGCTGGAGCAGATTCTCGTCGTTGTTCGCAGTGTCCGCAAAGTGGCCTTCGCCAGCTTCTCGCCTGATCAGCGCGAGGCGCTGTTCGCCGGGCTTGCTCGTGTCAGGGAGAACCTCTCCTGCTCTTCCGAAGTTACGGAAGAGGCGGAGAAGCCGCCAGGCGAGCGCAAGCCGGGGCTCCGCGCGAACGGCAAGCAGATGACCAGCAAGCGGCGATGAGCGTCTTCCAGTACACCGCCGAGGCCTATCGGCTTCTCCTCATGCTGGTCGGCCTGATCCTGCAAGCCCTGTTCGGGCCGCTCAGATACCTCACTTTGTCGGTGCTTCTGATCGGCATCCCCGGCGGCATTTGGCTGGTCCTCCTCTGGCATCGGCGCCGGCGCTAGCGCGAGTCGGTTTGAACCAAGCTGGCCCGTGAATCAGGCTTTGGCTGGCACGGCACGCGAGCGCTGAGGCAGCGTCCGTCCGCGCCAGGCTCCGGCCAGGGCCAGGAGCATCCCGGCAACGAAGACGATCCAGCCGGCCCTGCTGCCGGGCGTCCAGGCGAGCGCGGCGGCGAGCACACGGGCGGGATCGACGTGGAGCGTCAACCAGACATAGCCTGCTTCGCCGAGCGCCGCGCCGAGTCCGCAAGCGAGGCTGAGCAGCGCTAGCATCCGGAAGTTCGCTGCCGCGGCGGGCCTGAGCGAGCCCAGAACCCGATGGGCCATGAGCCAGGCAAAGATTCCGGCCATGGTCAGCGGCTCGCCGAAGCCGAGCCTTGTCTGGATGAAATAGTGGGTCAGGGCGAGGAAGCCGATGACATAGGCGAGGCGATGAAGCCAGCGCCAGTTGCGGCCGCCCAGACGCCGGATCATTCCCTCGGTCGAAGTGGCGGCAAGGGCGGCCAGGAACAGCAAGGCGGTGAAGCCGATGGTCAGATAAAACCGCAGGATCACTTCCGAGGCGACATGGCCCCAGGCAAAGGCCTGGTCTCCGGCATAGGCGAGGAAGTGGAGCAACGCATAGCAGAACGCGGCGACGCCGATCATCCGGCGGACGGCGATGAGATGCGGGGCTTGCAGGATTCGCCGCACCGGCGTGACGGCCAGCGAAACAAACAGGAACCGGATGGCCCAGAGGCCCATCTGGTGATTGGCCTCGATCCAGGGACGCGGACCCAGCTGCCCCAGGCCAAAGGCCATGGCCGTCCACAGTCCCGGCGCGAACAACGCCAGGAATACGGCGAGCTTCATAGGCGAAAGACGCCCGCTTCGATCCTGCCAGGGATAGCTCATGGCGGATGTCATAACCCAAGCGGGCCGCGAAGAGCCATCACGGCGCTTCACGAAAGCGAGGGGCGCCGCAGGCGCATCACCTCAAGCGGCGATGGGCTTCTCACCGGCGATGGTCGTGCGGTGCATGAGGCGGCGCTGGCCGTCATAGTCGTTGACCGCGTAATGCATGGTGCAGCGGTTGTCCCAGATGGCGAGCGAACCCTGGGCCCAGCGGAAGCGGCAGGTGAATTCCGGCCTCTGGCAATGCTGATAGAGGAAGTCGAGGATCGGCCGGCTCTCGGCCTCGGTCATGCCCTCGAAGCGGGTGGTGTAGATCGAGTTGACGAACAGCGCCTTGCGGCCGCTTTCCGGGTGAAGCCGTACCACCGGCTGGGTGGTCTCCTTGTCGGCCTCGGGAATGTCGCGCTCGATCTTGATCGACCGACTCACCTTCAGATCCTTGGGCAAGCCGCCCCGGCCATAGGGCCGGCCCGCATGCATGGCCTTGAGGCCCAGCAGCATGCGCTTCATGCCGTCGGACAGCGCTTCGTAGGCGTCATACATGTTGGACCAGATGGTGTCGCCGCCATAGGCCGGCACCTCGCGGCCATAGAGGACCGAACCCATGGGCGGCTCTTCCAGGAAGCTGAAGTCGGAATGCCAAGCATTGCCGAAGGTGCTGATCTTGCGCTCGTCGGCTTCCTTCAGCACCGCGATGATGTCGGGATACTCGTCGAGGTGCTTGACATAGGGCATGCGCACCAAGGGCCCGAACAGGCGGCTGAAGGCCAGGTGCTGCTCGGGCGTCAGCTGCTGGTCGCGGAAGAACAGCACCAGATGGTCGGTGAAGGCCTGGCGCAGTTCGACCGTCGCTGCGTTGCCGAGAGGCCCTGCCAGATCAACGCCCCGGACCTCGGCGCCGAGCGCGCCGGCAATGGGAAGAACCTCGATCGATTGGAAGGACATGGCCGGCACCTCTTCCGCCGAATCTGGTGGCGATCTTACCCCTCTTGACCCGCGCTGCAATCAGAGGACGAAGGTGAGGAGGACAAAGGCGAGCCCCCCGGCGGCGAGGCAGTAGTAGGCGAAGGGGTTGAGGGCCTCGAAGTCGTGGCCCTTGAAGAAGCGCATCAGGAATACGGTGCTGGCATAGGCCGTCACCCCGGCGACGACACCCGCCAGCACCGAAATGCCCAGGCCGATGCCGCCGGCGGTCGTGGCGTGGAGCAGCTTCGGCAGCTCCAGCACGCCGGCACCGGCGATGATCGGCGTGGCCAAGAGGAAGGAAAAGCGCGCCGCCTCGGCATGGCTGAGGCCCAAGGCGAGCCCGGCACCCATGGTGAGGCCCGAGCGCGACAGGCCGGGGATCAGGGCACCAGCCTGGCAGAGGCCGATGAGCGCCGCCTGGCGCAGGCTCAGGTCTGCAGCGCCGCCCCGGGCCGCCTTGCGTCGCAGCCTTTCCGCCACCAGCAGGACGATGCCGTTGAGCGCGAGAAACAAGGCAGCCACCGCGGGCGCGCCGAACAGGCCGCGGAAGAACTTCTCCAACAGGAAGCCGATGACCGCGGCCGGCAGGGTGCCGGCAACGAGGAGCAGCAAGAGGCGCCGGCTTTCGGCCACGGCGGGGCCTTGTCCCAGGATGCCGGCGAGAATCCCGATCCAGTCCCGCCAGAAATAGACCAGCAAGGCCGCGGCGGTGCCGAGATGAAGCATGACGAGGAACGGCAGAAAAGCCGGCGAATGCTGGTCGATCGACCAGCCGAGCAATCGGGGCAGGATCACGGCATGGCCGAGGCTGCTGACGGGGAAAAGCTCGGTCACCCCTTGCAGGGCGGCGAGCAGGATGGCCTGGATCTGGGACATGGTGCTCCTTGGTCGCTGCTGAGAAACGGCTCGGCCCGACCCTCCCGCCGGCCGACGGGACTATACCGGTGCCACCCGGCGGACGGTCAATGCTTGCCCACCAGCGCCAGGTTAAAGCCGAGGCCGATCAATGAAGTGACGGCGATCACCGCCGCCATAGGCACCGCCGTCCCGTTGGCGAAGAAGCCGACCGCCCCGCCGGCCAAAGCGCCCATGGCGAACTGGAGCATGCCCACCAAAGCTGACGCCGAGCCGGCAAGCTCCGGATGGGTCGACATGGCTCCGGCCGAGGCATTGGCGCCGACCATGCCGGTCATGCCGAGGAAGACGAAGAGCCCCGCCGCGATCCCGGCCAGCGCCCAGAGGCCGCTCGCCGCGATAGCAAGCAGAACCACGCCGCAGCCGGCGGACGCAATGCAGCCGATGCGCAGCATCCGGTCGGTGCCGAGCCGTAGGACGAGACGGCTGTTGGCCATGTTGACCAGGATCATGGAGACGATGTTGACGGCGAAGAGATAGCCGTAGTTCTGCGGCTTTATCCCGAACAGCACGATATAGACGAAGGGCGTGCCGGAGATGTAAGCGAACAGCCCGCAATAGACGAAAGCCGAAGAGAGGGCATAGCCGAGGCAGCGCCGGTCGGTGAGGAGCCGGCGATAGCCCGCGAGCATGCCGAAGAGGTTCGTCTTTACCCGTCTTTCAGGCGGCAAGGTCTCGGGCAGGGAAAGCAGCCCCGCCAGAACCAGCACGCCGAAGGCGGCCTGGGCCCAGAATATGGTCCGCCATCCGGCCAGCAGCAGGATCTGGCCGCCGATCACCGGGGCCACCATAGGGGCGATGCCCATGACCAGCATCATCATCGACAGCATGCTGGCCGCTCGGTCGCGTTGGAAGATGTCGCGCAGCATGGCGCGGGCCAGAACCGGCCCGGCACAGGCGCCCAGCGCCTGGACGAACCGCCAGAGCGACAGGGTGACGATGTCGCCGGCGATGCTGCAGCCGAGGCAGCCGACGACATAGAGGACAACTCCCGCGGCGATCGGCCCGCGCCGGCCCAGCCAATCGCCGAAGGCGCCCCAGGCGATCTGGCCGGCGCCGAAGCCGAGCAGGAAGGCCGAAAGCGACAATTGGACCCGATCCTGGTCGATGGCGAAGGCTCTGCCGATCGTCGGCAGGGCGGGCAGATAGATATCGACCCCCATGGGCCCGAAGGCCATGAGCATGCCGAGCGTGGCGATGAACAGGGGGCCGACGACCACCGGCTTCGATCCGGCGGCGCGCTTGGCTGGCATCGGGCTTTCCGGGCGAGAACGGGGAGGGTCTGCAGCTTCGGGGATGCCGCCGGCCGAGGCAAGCCCTCTTCAGGGCCCGGCCACCTCTCGCCGGCAAAGCCAGCCGGGGCCCTGTTCAGGCCCCGAGGACCCGGCCGCGTTGTCTATTTGGTCAGCAGATTAGCGCTGATATAGCCTGTCTTGCCGGCCACATGCACATGGGCCCATTTGCCATGGTTCACCAGTTCGATGACATCAACCTTGGTGCCATGTTTCAGGGTCGCGAGCTTGTCGGACTTGGTCGTAGGCTTGGCCCGGAGATGGGCGTAGCTGGTCCTGACGGACATCTGCAAGTCCGCCGCCGGCTGAAAGGAGGAGCCGACAGCGAGGCGCGGAATGTCGAGAGAGCCGGCCCCTGCGCTCGCGGCGGAAACGAGGACAAGTCCGATCGCGGCAAGGAAAGCGGAACGCAGAAGCATAATTCGTTCTCCGGATGAGAGTTGCGATTGCGGCCCCATACTAGGCAAGGGACAGGGCGATTCGCATCGGGAAGATTAAAGTTTCGCGGGCCGCCAAGCCTAGCCAGACGGTTCAATGCCTGGCTGTTGTCACGAAGTTCGCACGGGAGCCCGCTTCGCCCCGCCGCAGGAACAGAAGGAAACAAAGCGACAGGGCGAAGAGAACCCCCAGCATCAGCCAGGCTTCGTTGAAGGAAATCGCGAGGGCCGCACGCTTCACCAACTCGGCGACCGTCTGGCGCGTCGCCTCGTCGATCGGGGCCATGACCTGATTGTGGAACTTGTCGGGCGGGAGGCCGACGGTGATGGCGGCAGTGGGATCCCCCGCCTTGAGGCGCTTCACCAGGCCGGCCACGATGACCGGCGGTCGGAACGCCAGCATCGTGTCCACGAGCGCAATCCCGATGGCGCCGCCGAGATTGCGCAACAGGTTGAAGAGCGCGCTGGCATTGGCCAGGTGCTCGCCGGTCTTGCCTTCCAGCGCGATGGTGGTGGTGGGCAGCAGGCAGAACATCACCGCCAGCCCGCGCAACACCTGGGGCCAGAAGAGTTCCCGATAATCCGATTTGTACGTGAGGAACCCGTCGGCGATCAGGCCCGCGGCGAACAGCGCATAGCCGCCGGTCGTCAGCCAGACCAGATTGAAGCGCTTCTCGGCGGCGGCGGCGACCGGCGCGGCCAGAAGTTGGGCAGCGCCGCCCACGATCATGATCTCGCCGATCTCAAGCGGGGTGTGGTCGCGGACCAGGCCAAGGAAAAGCGGCAAGAGATAGACCGAGCCATAGAGGCCCATGCCCAGGATGAAGCTGAAGAAACAGCCGGCGGCGAAACGCCGTTCGCCGAGCAAAGTCAGCTCCACGACCGGCTCGAATCGCGCCAGGCAGCGAAGGATGGCGACGATCCCGCTGACCAGGCAGGTTCCCAGGAGCAGCCACACGATAAAGCCGCTCCAATCCCTTTTTGGCCCCTCCTTCAGCAGGATTTCGAAGGTGCCGAGCGCAAGCGCGATGAGCCCCGCCCCGCGGTAGTCGAGCCGGCCCAGGATCTGCCAGTCCGGCTTTTCGTCGGCCAGCATCAGCCCGGTCAGCAGCATGACCAGGAGCCCTGGGCCGGGATTGATGAGGAACAGCCAGTTCCAGGAATAGGTGTCGGTGATGTAGCCGCCGACCACGGGGCCAAGGGTGGGGGCCAACATGGCCAGCAGTCCGGCGAGAGTTGCGGCCAGCAGGTGCTGGCGTTCGGGGAAGAGTTCGAACACGGCGGTGAAAACGGCGGGGATGACGGCGCCGCCGCAGAAACCCTGGACGACGCGCCAGGCGATGAAGGGCCAGAAGCTGGTGCTGAAGGCGCAAGCGAGGCTCGCCGCCGAGAAGCCGGCGATGGCGCCGACGAAAAGGAACCGCAGGGACAAGAGCCGGGTGAGACGTCCGGTCAAAGGGATCGCTATCACTTCGGCGGTGAGATAGGCCGTTTGCACCCAGCTCAATCGGTCCAGCGGAATGCCGAACGCCGTCTGGATGTCGGGGAGCGAGCTGGCGACGATTTGGATGTCGAGGACCGCCATGAACATGCCGACGCACATGGCGAGAAAGCCGACCCAGACCCTGAGCGGCGCGCGCGGCACTTCGCCAGCCAGCGGGCCGGTCGATGGCAGCGATTCGGCGGGGATCTCCATGCGACTCGCCCGAAAGAGGTCCGGAAAACGCCTGCAGCGAGCAAAACTGGGGCCTTGTTTCGCCACAAGTCAACTCGCCCGTATCGGCTACTTGGTCTCGAGGTTGCTGATTCCCTGCCAGTCCGCAGGCGCCGCCGGGGGCATTTCGCCGAGGCGACGCGCGAAAGCGGCCGCATTGGGATCGGCGGCGGCTTCGGCCTGGAAACCGGCGGCGGCACGCGCGAAGTCACCGGCGCGATAGGCTGCGAGCGCTGCCGCATAAGCGGCATCGCACCGGTCGGCCTCGGCCGGGTTCGCCTCGAGAGGCTGCGGAGAGAAAATCCTGACCGGCGCCCTGCGGCCCTTGACGCGGACCAGATCGATCTCGCGCCAGCGGAATTCGTCTCCCGCCTGTGTTCGTACGGACTCGCCGACGAGCACCTCGGTGCCGTAAGCCCTGTTGGCGCCTTCCAGGCGCGAGGCGAGATTCACCGTGTCGCCCATGACAGTGTAGTTGAAACGCCGGCGCGAGCCGACATTGCCCACCACCGCTTCGCCGCTGGCAAGCCCGATGCGCGCCTTGAGACGATGTCCGGCGAAGGCGGGCTCGGACCGGTTCATCTCGGCCAGGCGCCGGCGGCAGGCGAGCGCTGCCCGGACGGCGTGGCGGGCGTGGTCCGGGTCGCTCACGGGGGCGCCGAAGACGGCGACGATGGCGTCGCCGATATACTTGTCAACGAAACCCGATTCGGCCTCGATGATATCGGTCATGGCAGTCAGATAGGCATTCATCAGGTGGACGAGCGCGCCTGGCGTGAGGCTCTCCGAAAGCCCGGTGAAGCCGGCGATATCGGTGAACATGACCGTCACCTGCCGGGCTTCGCCGCCCAGCTCCGGCAACCGCTCGCTTTTCAACATGCGGTCGACCAGGGCCGGGGCGAGGTAGAGCGAGAAGCTGTTGCGCAGCAGCCGCCGGTCCCGGTCGGTCACGGCGAAGCGGTATCCCAGGAGCACGGCCAAGGTCAGGCCGGCGGCAAGGGGCGGGGTCAACAGAGGCAGCACCAGACCCTGATGGAAGGCAAACGTCGCGGGTAGGGTCCAGAGGATCGCAATGGCCGCGGTCGCCAAGGCGGCGCGGGAGGCCGGCAACAGCTGGGCCGCCGCGGCGGCGGCGAGCGCCAGGAGCAGGACCAGGGCGCCGGAGGTCCAGGGGCCGACCTCGCGCAGCGCGTTGCCGGCGACAAGATTGTCGACCGCCGTCGCCAGCACATAGACGCCGGGGATCGTCGCCCGCACGAGGTCCTCGCGGAAGATGTCGTTCATGGGCGGATTGACGCAGCGCTCTCCCAAGCTCGGATGTTCCGGCCGGGTGATGAGACGCATCGAGGTGAGAAGCCGGTCCTCGATGTCGAGCACGGTGCCGAGCAGCACGACCTTGCCGGCGAAATGGCTGCGAAAGAACCCAGCATCGCCTTTCTCCTCGCAGGCGAAGAGGTCGGCCAGGGAATAAGTGGCAATCGCGTCGGGTCCGGCGAAGTTCAGCAGCATCGCGTTGCCGGCCGAGCCGGGGATGGGCTCGCCGGCGAGGGCGAGGCCGCCGTCAGGCGTCGGCACAGGCGCTTGGCTGAGGGCCCGCGAAGCAAGCTCGAGGGGCAGGCCCCATTCGGTCGTCGTATCGTTGCCGGATTGCAGACGCTGGAAGCTGAGGGGAATGCGCCGGACAACCGAATCCGCATCGCTCAGCACATTCACGTCGCGCAGGTTCGCGGCGCCGACCATGAAGGCCTGGGCGGGAAAGGGGTGGATGGGAAAGCGCTGGTGCTGGGCCTCGCCGAGAACGATCTGCTTGGTGAGGGCCGCATGGCGCAGCGCCAGCAGGAAATCCCGATCGAAGCCAGGCACCAGGCCCTCGCCCGAGGCGGCGAAGATGACGTCGAAGCCGACGACCTTGGCGCCCGACTGGACGAGGGCGGTCAGCACCCGGGCGATCTCCGGCGTCCAGAATTCCCGCGGCAAGTCGGCGAAGGGAGGACGGCGCATGGTTTCCTCGTCGATGGCCACCACCGCCACCGGCGCGGCCGCCGGGTCCACATGGGTCGGCGCGAATTTTTCGCGCAGCCAATAGAGAAGATCGACGGAAAGCCCGGCGAGCCCAGGGGCGGCCAGAAGCTGGACCGACAGGCTCAGCACCAGCGCCACGCCAAGGGCGACGGCAAGCCGGCGCCGGGTCATCGAGGATCGATGCTCAGAGCTTCAGCAGGCGGCTCACCGGCGGAAGCGCACCCGGTGTCGCTGCCGGAGAAAGGGCGAAGACGAGGCTGCGGCTGCCGGCCGAAGCGCGATAGAGCCCGCCGGGCTCGAGTGAATCGCCTTGGCGCGCGAAATCGTAAAAGCGGTCCCGGATCAGGTCGGCCGGCTTCAGGTCATAGACCATCCGCTCTTCCGGCTTGTCCAGCCGCTCGATGACCAGCATGCCGCCGCCCGGCAGCTCGACCAGCGGACTAGAGCCGTAGAGCGTGCGCTCCGGCGCCGGCAGCTTCTTGCCGCTGCTCGAACTCGTGCCGCGGAAGACGACGACGGCACTCGCCTCGGCCTCGGCCGTGGAAAGCTGCAGCTGGCCGCCG
This sequence comes from uncultured Alphaproteobacteria bacterium, assembly GCA_963724385.1. GTDB lineage: Bacteria > Pseudomonadota > Alphaproteobacteria > Dongiales > Dongiaceae > DASXQK01. Next base: position 536,106 of record CAVRUJ010000001.1, read on the forward strand.
TCGCAGGCGACCTTGCCTCGTGTCACGTTGCCGCCTTTTACATCGCTCTGGTCGGTGCCGACGGTGACCACCCCCGCGGCGATGGTCTCGCGGATGCAGGAGTGGAAATAGTCCAGGATCAGGCGATCGGCTGCGGCGAGATGGATGACCTTGCCGGCGGCAAGATAGTCCAGCGGGCCGATGCCCGCGACGTTGCCGGCCACATCCTCCACCATGGCGGCAGGGCCGGCGAAGGCGGCAACCGGCGCGACGAGCCCCAGGAACAAGATGGCGATGACGAATTCTTTGCGCATGGCGTCCTTTCTCAACGGCCGCCGTCACCCACCAGGGTGAAGGGTGCCCAGAAGATCGGATGGGCATAGCTGAACAGGGTCTTTCCCGAGGCATCCACGTAGCCTGGTCCGTCGATCAGAGACAACATGGCGGTTCTGAGAGCCGTCGCGCGGGTCGCGCCCGGATTGCGGGCCAGTGCCTTGAAGGTGCCCGTGGTGATGAGCCGGGCCGACGTCGTCTCCACCGGCCAGTTCGTCACCAGCACGGCGCGCGCACCGGCATAGATGAAGGCGAGACCCAAACCCGTCACCGCCTCGGCGCCCGCCCCATTCCCGGCGGCTGTATTGCAGGCCGAAAGCACCACCCATTCGGCATTGAGCCTGAGGCCGAGGATCTTCGTGGTGGTCAAGAGGCCGCTGCCGGCGACGCCGGCGATGCTGGGCGCGGTCAGCGCCAGCGCGGGCTCCGATAGGCCGGCGATATCGCCGGGAACCAGGCCGTGGGTCGCGAACATGACGACGCGCCGGTCGTCGAGCTTCAGGGTCCTGACTGCCTGCTCATTGGCCCGCTTGCCGAGATAGACGTCGGCAATCGGGTTCGCGTTCAGCGCCTCGGCCGCCGCGCGCAGCTCTTCGGCCGTCTCCGGCAGGCGCGGCAGCACGGAAAGGTCCGGTGCCGTCGAGGTTTCCTCGGACAGGCCGCGGAACTTCACCCGCGCGCCCCGCGTGGTGATGCCGCCGCCCCCGGCCGCCGAGGCAAGCTGCATCGCGGCTTCGCCTTCCTGGGCTTCGGCCTTGTTGAACCAGGCGTCGCCGAAGCCGATGAAGGCTTTGGGTGCCGGCGCGGCGGCGGCGAGCGTGGCGAGGGACCGCAACGCGGCGACCGACGGAAGCTGGGTGATCGAGGCCTGGCGGATCAGCCAGGGCACGGACTTGTAGCCCGAGAACAGCGGTTTGCCGGCCGGATCCACTACCGGCTCCGCAGGGGCCGTGACCAGCAGCGCAAGAGGCAGCTCGGCAAGCGCGCCGTCGGGGACGACGAGAAGATCCTTGGCACCCCTCCAACCCTGCTCGACCGGGCGAAGCAGGGCGTCGTAGAGTCGCCTCGACGCCACTACATCGAAAGCGGGGATCTGGGCCAGGCTGTCGGCGTTGGGGTCGAGCGCGCGGCGCAGCGCCGCGACGTCGCGACTGATGTCGGCCGTTCCCAGCGCCGCGGCGCTGAAAGCCACCGCGCCTTGCCCGCGCAAGGCCCAGACATAGGTCCTGTCCTCGGCCACATAGGTGGCGATCAAGGCCTGATCCGGTTTCAGCAGGGCCTGAATCTCGGCGGGGGTGATCGGGCGCGGATCGATCAGGTTCACATAGTCGGGAAAGCGCCTTTCGATCTCCTCGCGCAGCGTCGCCCTGGCGCCGCGCAGCTGATCGACCTGCACGCGCAAGCTCTGGATCGCGCCCGGGTCCTGCTGGTCTTCGGGCACGGCGAGCGCCTGGGCCAAAGTGGCGTTGAGGGCCGAGATCTGGCGTTCGGCATCCTGAACCCGGCGGACGAGGTCGCTCAAGCCCGAGTCATGCACGGCGGCGCGCGCCGCGGAGGCGACGAGCGCTTGCTGAACCGCCTGGCCACGGGCCGCGTCGGCGATGCGAAAGGCTTCGCTTGCCGCTGCGTCCTCGCCGATGGATGCCCGCTCGGTCCACAGCAGGTTCAGGTACCTCTCCAGGATGAAACGCAATCGGCGCTGGCGGCCTTGGGCCGAACCCTGGTCGTCGCTGCCGTAGCGCGCGCTGCTGAGCAGGACCGGCAGCGCGGCGCGGAACGCCTGGTCGGCGCCGGCGCGATCGCCACTTGCCGCCAACGCTGCGGCATAGAAGCCTTCGGCCTCGGCCGTGTCGTAATGCTTCTCGCCGAGCGCGTGGCGCCGGTGATCGTAGATCCTCTTGGCGACCGCGATCGCCGCCTGCGCCTGGCCGGTGCGCAGCAGCGCCACCTCATAGGCGGGATTGCTCAGAATATTGTCCGCTGCTTGAGGATTGTCGGCCATTCCCTGACGGATCAGGCTGAACTCGGTCATGGCCTCGCCATACCGGCGCTGAACCACAAGAGTTTCGGCAAGGTTGGCGTAGGCGGCGTTGAGCGGGCCCGAGTTCGGGCGCATGTCCGAGATGCTGGTAGATGTCGATAGCGGCCCGGGCCAGCTTCTCCGCATCCCTGGCCCGCCCTTCCTCCAGCAGGATTCCGCCGAGGACTTCCAGGCTCTGGGCGGTTTCGCTCGCATAGCGCCCATGCCTTTTCAGTTGGTCGAGCAGGGCCAGCCTTGCCGCGCTCTCGGCCTCGAACAGTCGACCTTGCTGAGCGAGGTCATGGGCGAAATTCTGCAGGATGGCATCCTGGGAACCGACGACGGCATCCAGGACAGGCTTGGCCTGCGGGTTGTCGGCCGACTGCATGGCCTCGATGCCCGCGAGATTCTCGGCCAGCGCCTTGCGGAAATAGGGCTCGGCCTCGGCATAGTGGCCGATGGCGTCGAGGAACGTGGCGTGAGCCCAATCGGTCCGGGATTGGAAGAGCGAGGCGTTGCCTCCGAGATTGGGCCAGTTCTGCGACCTCTCCAGAAGGGCGTCAATCTTGTCCAGCGTCTCGCGGGCCTTGTCGAACTGGCCGAACCCGACGTAGAGGTAGACGAGGCTGTAGTACTCGCTGAACAGCGCACCCTGATGGGCGCTCTTGCCCTGCTTCTTGCCGGCGCCGCCCGGGCCAAGGGATTCGAGGAAGGCGACCTTATCCTCGCGCAGGGCCAGAGCCTTCTTGCGGTAGCCGGCATGTGCCTCGGCAACGCCCAGCAGATTGGTCGCGGTCGCGTAATCGCCGACCGCCTTGTCCCGATGGGGCAGGATCAGGTCGTAAGCTTTTTGATAGTCGTCCAAACGCTGGGCATCGTGGCCGATGTCGCCGGCTGCCGCGCCGCGGGCGAGGTAGAAACGGGCCAGCGGAATGTCCATCAGGTCCGTCGGTGCGGCCTCGTCGGCCTTGGCCTGGTTGGCCGCCATGGCGGCGGGATCGGGCCTCTGTTGGTCGAGGATGGCCGTGATGTCGGCGATGTTGCCAGGGGGTGCAGCGAAACCCCGGCTTTCGACAGCACCCACGATGGCGCGTGCCTGTTCGAGGGTTGCCTCGGAGTCGTCTTGCGCGAACGATTGGCCGGCGACAAGGCCGCAAGCGACGAGCAGGCCAAGCAAACACCTCCGTCGCAATGACGGCGCCCGCAATCTAGGACGACAACAGACAGGTATGGTCAAGGCCCCCGCCCCGCGAGATGGCCGCGCCGATGAGCTTACACGGGCGGGTCTGTACCGGAAACCGGGTAATGATTAATTCACGGCGGGGATTTCAGTCCCATAGGATCAGCAGCGCCGGCCGCCAACAGGCCGCGCCGGCTGAAGGAAGCGTGGACAACGGCGTTTCTCATCGGCGGCCCTTTTGCAATCCATCGATCAAGGCCGGACAGCGCCGACCCGCAGGCCGATTCACGGGCGGCCCATGCGATTCCTGCGTTCTGGGGATCCTGCGGCGCGAAGCGCAGGAAGCCCTCAAGCAGCGCGTGATACTTGCCATCGGCGGTCGGAAAGCGAGCCATGCTCACCGAGGGTTTTCCCTGTGACCGCCGATCGAACCGGAGGAATACATGCAGCGTTCAAGTCGTCTTGCCCTGGCGCTCGCGGCGGCGGTTGTCGCCGGGGGCGTCGTCGTGCAGTCCCTTGCCGATGTCGGGTCGGGGCCCACCGCCAACGGCGCCGAAGACCAGCGCCATCAGGTCTCACAACACCAGGTCTGCGTCGAGCGATACGCCCATCGGGCGGGGCATCTGGCCTATCTCGAGGCCAAGCTCGAACTCAACGCCGACCAGCAGGCGCTCTGGGACAAATGGAGCCAGGCCTCGGTGGCCGGGGCCGAAAAGCTGCGCGCTGCCTGTCTGGCGGCCGCGCCCAAGGCCGACGCCAAGTTTACCGCCCTCGACCGGGACGCCTTGGCCGAGACCATGCTGAACCTTGAGATCGACAGCCTGAAATCCGCAAGGCCGGCGCTCGAGTCCCTCTACGCCGCGCTGACCCCCGAGCAGCAGGCGGTCTTCGATCGTCAGGGCGATTGGCATCACCGTCATTGGCACGGTCATGACGGCGAGTGGGGCGGGCACGGGACCCTCTAAACAGCCACTGGCGGGCGCTCCGGATCCCTGATTGACGGGGTCCGAGGCGCGATTTTCATCCCAAGCTCCGCCGGTCGCGGCTATGATCGGCGGGGTTGGGGATGAAGGCATTCCGGGATCTGTGATGAGGGTGCGCGGCCGACGATCATTGAGCGAAGGCGCGTCTCCCCCGATCACGAACCTTGCAGGGCCTCTCTGCTATGCCGCCCGCGACGTGTTCTGGTCACGGGCTAGCGTCTTCGACTCTGGCTCGGGCTAGGAATACAAGAGTCGAAGGCATCGCCATGCACGAGTTCTGGCAACATCTGTCCGGTCAGTGGGCGCTCTTCACGCAGCAGCTGACGCTCGAATGGGAGGCCATTCAAGTCCAGCCGGGCGGCCTCGTGGGACAGATGATTTCCTGGTTCCTCGCCTTCGGCCAGTGGCTGCGCACGGGCAACAGGGGCATATTCGTGCTGCTCCTGGCAGTGATCGTGTTTACCCGCCGGTTTCTGCGGAATCGCTGACAGCCGACTGAAAGCGCCGTCTCGTCAAGCGAGATGCTTGTCCATGAAGGCGAGGCTGCGCTCGAGCGCCAGCTCGTGACTGGGGCGATCGAAGCTCGTGCGCTCGTCGCAGCTGAAGCCATGGCCGGCCGGATAGATGTAGACCTTGGTCTCCGGCCGGGCCGCCATGACCTTGCGGACATCGGTCATGGGGATGCCGCTATCCTTCTCGCCGAAGTGGAGCAGCACCGGCACCTTGGGCTTCTCCTCGGCGTGGGCAGCGATCATACCGCCGTAATAGCCGACGGCGCAGGCGAGGCCCGAGAGGCGCGTGGCCGCCAGGAAGGCCAGGGAGCCGCCCCAGCAATAGCCGATCACCGCGACCTTGCCGGTGGACTGAAGACTGCCGATCGCCGCCGCCATGTCCTTCAGCGTGTCGTCGAGGGAGATCGCGGTCCGCAGATTGCGCCCGCGCTCGATCGCCGCCGCGTCATAGCCGATATCGATCCCGCGCTCGGCCCGGTCGAAGAGCGCCGGCGCCAGGGCCGCGTAGCCAAGAGCGGCGAACCGGTCGGCGACGTTGCGGATGTGATGATTGACGCCAAAGATCTCCTGGATCACCACCAGGCCTGCTTTGGGCCTTCCGGCCGGATCGGCCCTGTAGCCGGCAAGCTTGAATCCGTCGGCGGCGGTCAGTTGCAGCGTCTTTCCCAAGGCCGGTCTCCTTTCGAATGCGAGATGCCCAAACCATCTTCGGATATCCGGTCATCGGCCGGCAATAGGATCGATCTCAGTCCATGGCCGCTTGTGCCGCCGGTGCGGCCGCCGGTCCGTGGCGCGGCGAGGTCAGCAGCAGGACGAGCGGCATCGCCATGATGGTCAAGATCATCAGCAGCTTGAAGTCGTCGACATAGGCGATCATGGCGGCCTGCCGGTTGATCTCGTCGTTGAGGGCCATGGCGCCTGCCGGCGTCGTCGCGTTCCAGTACTGCTGCACCGCTGGCTGCATCAGCGCCCGGTTGAAGGGCGTGATCCAGGCGGCGAGCTCCGAATGGTTGACCTGGGTGTTCTGGGAGAGGAGCACGGTGACGGCGGAAATGCCGGCGCTCGAGCCGACGTTGCGCAGCAGGCTGAACAGGCCGGCGGCCTCGGTGCGCCGGGTGACCGGCAGGCTCGCGAAGGCGACGGTGGAGAGCGGAACCCAGGTGAGGCCGAGGCCGATTCCCTGGATGATGCCGCTCACTACGATGTCGCGTGCCGGCACGTCGAGGGAAAAGCCGATCATCCAATACAACGAATAGGCCGAAAGCCCGAAGCCCGCCATCAGCACGAGCCGCGGATCGATCCAGCGCATGGCGCGGCCTACGACGAGCATGGCGATCATGGTGCCCATGCCGCGCGGAGCCGTCAGCATGCCGGTGGTGATGACGGGATAGCCCAGCAGGCTTTGCAGGAGGGGCGGCATCAGGGCGAGGGTGGCGTAGAGAATGACACCCACGACGAAGATCAGGATCAGGCTGACCGAAAAGCTCCGGTCCCGGAAGATGCCGAACGAGATGAAGGGTTTCGGCGTGGTCAGGCTGTGGGCAATGAACAGATAGAAGCACAAGCCCGCCAAGCAGGCCTCGATGATGATCTCGTAGGAACCGAACCAATCCTTGAGTTCGCCCCGGTCGAGGAACATCTGGAAGGCTCCGATGGCGATGCTGAGCATGCTGAAACCGAAGACGTCGAAGCCGAGCTTGTGGTTGCGCGGTGTCTCGGCCACGAACGTCGAGATGACGAAGAAGGCGAGAATCCCCACCGGCACATTGATGTAGAAGACCCAGCGCCAGCTGTAGTCGTCCGTCAGCCAGCCGCCAAGCATCGGCCCGAAGATGGGACCGACCATGATGCCGAGGCCCCAGATGGCCATGGCCGAGCCGTGGCGCTCGCGCGGGTAGCTGTCCAGCAGGATCGCCTGCGAAAGCGGCACCAGGGCCGCGCCGAAGGCGCCCTGCAGCAGGCGGAAGAGCACGGCCTCGGTGATCGACTGGGCCAATCCGCAGAAGACCGAGGCGACGGTGAAGCCGACCACCGAGACCAGGAACAGGCGCTTGCGCCCGAACCGGGCTGCGAGCCAGCCCGTCGGCGGCGTCATGATCGCGGCGGCGACGATGTAGGAGGTGAGCACCCAGGTGATCTGGTCCTGGGTCGCTGAGAAAGTGCCCTGCATGTGGGGCAGGGCGACGTTGGCGATGGTGGTGTCGAGTGCCTGCATGATGGTCGCGAGCATGGTCCCGAAGGTGACCAGCGCCACATGCTTGGGCGGTTCGTGATGATCGTCGCCTGGACGCGTCATGGGCGGCCCCGGCTTACTGCAAGTCCTCGCCGCTGTCCGCCTCGGCATGGCCGATCAGCGGCAGGCTCCGGCGGTGGCCGGTATCGATCTCGACCACGGCGCTCATGCCGGTGCTGAGCGGCGGGTTGCGGACGCCAGGATCGAGCTCGATGCGCACGGGAATGCGCTGCACCACCTTGACCCAGTTGCCCGTGGCGTTCTCGGCCGGAAGCACCGACAGCTCATTGCCGCTGGCCGGGCTGAGGCTCGCAACCTTGCCCTTCCAGACGCGATCGGGATAGGCGTCGATGGTGACGCTCACCGCCTGCCCCGGGCGGACATAGGTGAGGTCGGTCTCCTTCATGTTGGCCTCGACCCAGATGTGCCCGGTCTCCACCAGATTGAAGGCCTGGCTGCCCGCGGTCAGGTAATTGCCGACCTGAAGACTGGGCACCTGGCCGACGACCCCATCGGCCGGCGCCGAAACCACCGTGTGGCGCAGGTCGAGGGCGGCCTGGTCGCGCTGGGCCACGGCCTGGCGGTAGGCGGCATGCTGCTCGATGGGCATCTCCGGATCGCCGTCGAGCTGGGCCACGAGGGCATCGATTGCCCGCTGTTCGGCGGCGACGGCGAGCTTGGCGACGTCGAAGGAGCGGCGGGTCTGGTCCAAGGTCGATTTCGGCGTGAAGCCCTGGCCCATGAGCTTCTGCTGGCGATCCATTTCGCCCGACCAGTAGGCAAGCTCGGCCTCCGCGCTTTTCAGCTCGGCCTGCTTCTGGCGATAGTTCGATTGCAGGGACTGGATGCTGTCCCGCATTTGGGCAAGCTGCGCCTCCGCCTTGGCCAAGGCGATCCGATAGGTCTCGTCGTCGAGCCGGAACAGGATCTGTCCCGCCTTCACATGCTGATTGTCCTCGACCTCAATGGCGACGACCCGCCCCGGCACGTCGGCGCTGAGCGCCACCGTATCGGCCTTGGTATAGGCATCCTCCGTGCCCGCATAGCGCCCGCCGGTGAGATAGACGTAGCCGGCGCCGGCAACGGCGAGCAGCGGCACGGCCACCAGCAACAGGGCGCGGATCAGCATCCGTCGCCCGCGGCCGGGCTCCTCCTCGTCGGGTTTGCGTTTCGCCATCTCAGGCTTTCCGCCGCGCCGCCGTGCCGGCAAGGCTGCGGCTCTCCGCGTCGATCAGGTTCTGCCGCATCCGCGAGAGGGCCCTGAGCAGAACCTCTTCTTCCGCCTTGGGAAGGCCGCCGAGGGCTTCTTCGCGCGTCTGGCCGCCCAGCTTCCACAGACGATCGAGCATCGGGTGGGCCTCGCGGCCGAGATAAAGTTGGTAGATGCGACGGTCCGCCGGATGGGCTCGACGCTCGACCAGCCCGGTCGCCTCGAGCTTGTCGACGTGACGCATCAGGGTCATGGGCGACATTTCCAGGATATCGGCGAGCCCCGTCTGGGAGATTCCTTCATTGCGCTTCAGCCAGGCGAGAACCTGCCACTGCGCCCGGGAGAGCTCGAATTTCTGAGCCTTGCGGTCGAAATTGCGGGTCAGCAGGCGGGCCACGTCGGCGATCAGGAAGCCGATGCTTCGCTCGGGCTGTGGTTCGGCCATGGGTTAACTAAGCTTGATGATGATATCGAATGATATAATAACCAAGCTGTGGATTGCAAGCGGGACGGCCCTGCGCCTGCGCAGGCCGGCGCCGCTTCAGCGCTGCGATTCCTGCCAGCGGGGATTGATCCAGACGGCGGCATCCCGGCGCGGCAAGGGGGCCCGGCCCCGGATCATATCGCTCGCCTTCTCGGCGATCGCGATGACCGGGGCATTGGTATTGCCGCTGACGATCGCCGGCATGATGGAAGCGTCCACCACTCTCAGGCCCTCGAGGCCGTGAACGCGCAATGCGTCGTCGACCACGGCGAGGCGATCCGAGGCCAGCCCCATCTTGCAGGTGCCGACGGGGTGATAGCAGGTCTCGATCGCCCGACGGATCCAGGCATCGATCGCCTCGTCGGATTGGACGCCAGGGCCCGGGTACAGTTCCTCGCCACGATAGGGATCGAGGGCCTTCTGGGCCATGATCTCGCGCACGAGACGGACACCCCTCCGCAAGTCCGCGCGGTCCTGGGGATCGGCCATGTAGTTGAAGCAGATGGCGGGCGGTTGCCGGGGGTCGCTCCCGCGCAGCATGACGCTGCCGAGGCTTCTGGGGCGCATCAGGTCGATATGGGTCTGGAAGGCGTGCTCGGGCATCGGATCGACGGTGCCCGGCTTGACGGCAAGCGGCATGAAGGTGAGCTGAAGGTCGGGATGCTCTATGCCGGGGCGGCTGCGGATGAAGGCGCCGGCCTCGAAATGGTTGCTCGCCGCCGGGCCGTCATGGGCGAGAAACCAGCGCAGGCCCACCAGCCATTTGCCCGGCGCGCGGGTCGCGGGATAGAGGCTGACGGGCTTCTTGCAGCGATGCTGGATGACGATGTCGGGGTGGTCGTTCAGGTTCGCGCCGACACCCGGCAGGTCGTGGCGCGGCTCGATCCCCAGCTTGCGCAGATGATCGGCCGGGCCGATGCCGGAGAGCTGCAGAATCTGGGGACTATTGATGGCCCCACCGCAAAGGATGACCTCGCGCTCCGCTCTCGCCTGCAGCCGCGCCCCGTTGCGGGCATAGGCCACGCCGGTGGCCCGCTTGCCGTCCAAGAGAATCTCGAGCACCAGGGCACCGGTCGCGGTTTCCAGGTTCGCCCGGCCGGCGGTCTGCCCCAGATAGCCGCGGGCGGCGCTCCAGCGCCGGCCCTTGCGCGTGGTGCGGTCCATGGGTCCGAAGCCTTCCTGCTGCGCCGCATTGCAGTCGGCCGTGCGGGGATACCCGGCCTCGATGCCGGCCCGAATGAAGGCCTCGGCCAGCGGCGCCAGCGCGAGATCGGGAGAAGAGACGCTGAGGGGCCCTTCGCCGCCGTGATACTCGCTCTCGCCTTTCTGGTGTCGCTCGGCACGGCGGAAATAGGGGAGCATGTCGGCGTAGCTCCATCCCCGGCAGCCCGACTGAGCCCAATGGTCGTAGTCCCGCGCATGGCCCCGCACATACATCATGCCGTTGATGGAGGAAGAGCCGCCGAGCACCCGGCCGCGCGGGTGGATGAGGCGCCGGCCGTCGAGATGGGGTTCGGGCTCCGAGACATAGGCCCAATTGAAGCGGTCCGAGGAAAGCAGCCGACCGACGCCCGAGGGCATGTCGATCTGCCAGCTTCGGTCCACCGGGCCCGCTTCCAGCAGCAGCACCCGGCATTGCGGATCCTCGGTCAGGCGGGCGGCAAGAACCGATCCGGCCGAACCCGCGCCGACGATCACATAGTCGTAGACACCGGCTTCGGCCGCCCTCGCGGCCTCGCTCAAGGGTTCAGCGCCTGATAGACCAGCTTGTGGAAATGGTGCACCAGATGCTCGCTCTCGTTGCCGCGCTCGGGATCGACGAGGTACCGGCCCTGGTCGTAGCCGAAGGACCGCAGGCCTTTCTGGGTCGTGACGTTGAGCTGGATGTCCTCTGGCCCCAGCTCCTCGTTCATCCAGCGGAACGACGCTTCCGTCACCTTCGGCAAAGGCAGGCTGGGCGCGTAGTAGCCGAAGCGCAGCAGCGATTTCTCCGGCTCCAGGGGCGTCATGTGGAAGGTTCCCAGCATGTCGCTGAAGGGGAAGCAGTAGAAGGTCGTGTTCGGCCAGATGCTGATGTTGAAGAACCAGTCGGTCTGCCAGCGGGCACCGGCCAGGGGCTCGCCATAGGCGATGCTGGCACCCGGCTTCGGCGGACCCATGTAAGTCCACCACTTGCCGTGCTCGCGCAGGCGGTATTGCTTGAAATCGATGAGCTCCCCGATGTGCTTGTGGACGGGGCCCGAGCGATCGAAGTGATAGCCCTCGATCGCGTTGTCCATGATGACCTTCCAGTTGGCCGGCACGACGACATCGACCTCGTCGATCAGCTGCATGCGGTCGAGGTCGGGAATGAAGCGGCGCATTTCGCCGTCCACGCCCTCGGTAATGCGCGCGAGCGGTTCGGCCGCCGGATCGAGGTTGACGAAATGGAATCCGGCACAGGTTTCGGTCTTGACCGGCTTCAGGCCGTAGCGGGCGGGTTCGAAATCCGGGAGCTTCTCGCTGCGCGGCGCGGCGCGCAGCTCGCCCTCGAAGCCGTAGCACCAGGAATGATAGCCGCAGCGGATGACGGCGCCCAGCTTGCCCCGCCGCTGCAGCAGGAGTCGGTTGCCCCGATGCTGACAGACGTTGTGGAAGGCCCGGACGGCGCCGTCGCGCCCGGCAATCAGGATGACGCTCTGATCGAAGATGTCCTGGACCAGATAGTCCCCGGGCTCCTTCAGCTCGTTCACATGCCCGACGCAATGCCAGGCCTTGTAGAAGATGCGTTCGCGCTCGGCCTCGAAGACCTCGCGGTCGTAAAAGAAACGCGATGGCAGGGTGTGGGAGCGCTCCGGATCGCCGATCTCCCAAGTCGCCTTCTTGATCACGCTCTGCTGGACGCCCATGGCTTTCCCTTCCTCGGTCTGGCCGGCCGCGGCCTCGCAGGGAAGGCTATGAAGTGCGGCGGGCGCCACATGATGGAAAGCGTCGCATATTTGTCGTATTCAGTCTTATCGACATCCATCGTGATGGGATTGCGAGGGCCCCAAATGGCCGAAGATCCGCAAGGCGTGGCGTTCCTCTTGCTGCCGGCCTTTTCCTATCTGAGCCTGATGGCGGCGGTGGAACCGCTGTTCATCGCCAATTGGCTCGCCGGCCGCCGGCTCTATCGCTGGCAGATCCTGTCTCGGGATGGCCGGCCGGTCGCCGCCAGCAACGGGCTTCACGCGCCGGTGGACGGCGGCCTCGCTGCTGGCGGGCGCCATGACGCCGTCTTCCTTGTGGCGAGCTTCGAGCCGCAGCTGCACAGCCGCGATGCCAAGCTCGCGGCTTGGCTCCGGCGCGCCGCGCGCTATGGCGCAGAGCTTGGGGCGATCGAAACCGCCAGCGAGGTCTTCGCCGCGGCCGGCCTACTGGACGGCCATCCCGCGGCCGTCCATTGGGACAATCTCGAGGGGTTCAGGGAGCTCTACCCGGATTGCCAGGCGCTGCCGCAGCTCTTCACCTGCGGGCGCGGGCGGCTAACCTGCGCCGGCGAAGCCGCCGTTCTCGACATGATGCTGCATTGGATCGGCATCCGTCACGGCGCCGGCTTGGCGAGCGAGATCGCCCAGCATCTGCTCGTGGCGCGCCCGCGCGAGCCCGAAGAGCTCCAGCTCGGGACCATGCCGCTGTCGCCGGCAAGCGACGATCCAATCCTCGAGCGTGCCCTCTCGATCATGGAGGAAGCGCTGGAGGAGCCGATCTCCTGTGCCAAGATCGCCCGCAGGGTCGGCCTCTCCCTGCGACAGCTTCAACGACTGTTTCGCGCCAAGCTTGGGACCGGCCCCTTGCGGCATTATCGCCGGATGCGGCTCGCCAAGGCCCATGCCCTGCTGCAGCAGACCGGCCTCGGCGTGACCGAAGTGGCGCTCAGCGCCGGCTTCGCCTCGCCCGAGAATTTCTCCCGGATCTACCGCCAGACCTTCGGCCGGCCGCCCAGTGCCGACCGGCGGCAAAGCACCGACGCCCCGGTGATGCGCCGCCCGGCGGCAGCCGGTGACGGCGCCCGCGTCAATAGGCGATCTCGAGGCTCTCGCTCTCGGCCACGGCCTGGCAGGTAAGAATCAGGCCTTCAGCGATCTCCCGGTCGTTGAGGAGCTGATTCCCGCGCATGGTCGCGCGTCCGGCGCTGAGGCGGGCGAGGCAGGTGCCGCATATTCCTTCCTCGCAGGCGCTCGGCGGATCGAGGCCGGCGCGTCGGGTTGCCTGGAGCAGGGTTTCCTCGGGCATCACCTCGATGACGTGGCTCTTGCCGTCGATATGCACCGTCATGCGGGCAGCCTTGCCATGCGCCGAGGATGCCAGGGCTTCTACCTCCTCGACCGGCGACAGGAAGCGCTCGATGAAGATGCGCTCACGCGGAAAGCCGAGGCCCAGCAGCGTCTCCTCGACCAGGGCCATGAAGGGTGCGGGGCCGCAAAGATAGGCTTCGGCCCCCCCGGCGCCCTCGGTCATCCGCCGGACCGTTTCGGCGCCGAGGAGGCCGGCCTCTTCGTCCAGATGATGGGCGAGCTGGAGCGTTCCGGCGTGGCGCTCCGCCAAGGCTTCGATCTCGGCCGCGAAGATGATCGCGGCCCGGTCGCGATTGGCGTAAAGCAGGCGCAGCGGCTCGCGGTTCAGGCTGAGCGCGGTCTTGATCAGCGACATGATGGGCGTGATGCCGCTGCCGCCGGCGAAGAAGAGCAGGGGGCCCGAACCTTCCGTCAGCGTGAAGCGCCCCGATGGAGCCAGAACCTTGAGCCGGGTACCTGGCTTCACCTGGTCGTTGAACCAGGTGGAGGCTGGGCCCCCGGTCACCCGCTTGACGGTGAACTTGATCTCCGGGTCGATGCCCGGGGCGCTCGACATGGAATAGCAGCGGCGCAGTCTTCGTCCCGCCAGCTCCAGCTCGAAGGTCAGGAACTGGCCGGCGCGGTAGCGGAAGGCCCCGGCCAGGGATTCCGGCAGCGCGAGGACGAAGGAACGCGCCTCGGCCGTCTCTTCGACGACCCTGCGGACTTCCAGCTCGTAGATCGGCTCGTCCTTCATCTGAGGAAGCCGAGCGTGGAACGAAACATCCCGATGTTCAAGCCGCGCTTGGCGTGGGCGGGCTGCGGTGCCAGAGCACGTCGACGAGCGTGCTGCCGATGACCAGCACGGATCCCACCGCTTCGCGCCAGCCGAAAGGCTCGTCCAGGAGCACCGCGGCAGAGGCGATGCCGATCACGGCCTCGATGGCGAAGATCAGGCTCACCCGGGCCGGCGACAGGTGCTTGGCGCTCCACAGCGCCACGAAGTTGATCGGGATGATCATGAGGATCGCGTAGGCGGCGCTCGCCAGGAGAAGGCTGGCCGAGGCGGTGGGCGGCGGGCCCGCCATTCCGGCGGGAAGCAGCAGCAGGATGGCGATCGACACGACGATGCAGCCCAGCATCGAGCAGAGGTTCTGGGTCATGGCGCTGACTTCGGGCCCGGCATAGATCCTGAGCGAGGCATAGGCCCAGGAGAACCCGCAGCCCAGCGCCAGCCAATCGCCCACATTGTGCGGCCATGGCCAGCCATGGCCGGTGCCGAGTATCACCAGCATTCCCGCCAGGCAAAGGGCCACGGCAGCGGTACGGGCGACCGTCAGCTTCTCGTGCAGCACGGCTATCCCCATGATCACGCCCCACATGGGCGCCAGATAGAACAACACCAGGGCGCGGACCACGTCGGTCAGCAGCAGGGCCGTGATATAGAGGGCCATGGAAGCGCCGTTGATGAGGCCCGTCACGACCAGCGAGCGCAGCACCGCGCCGTTCAGCCGTCCGCGCTGGGCAAGAGCGACCGGCAGCAGGACGAAGGCTGCCACCATCGCGGTCAGCAGCCCGGCCCAGGCGCTGGTAAGCCCGCGGCTGGCGAGGAACCGCAGCGGCATCCAGTTGAAACCGGCGGCGAGCGCGACAGCCGCCAGGGAGAGATTCGGGAAGAGCCCGGTTTGCCGCAGCCTTTCGCCCGCCATCGGCTGCCTCAGGAGATCGAGAGCAAAATTTTGCCGATCGCCTTGCCGCTCTCCAGGCGCCGATGGGCGGCGGCGGCCTTGGCGAGCGGAAAGACCTGGTCGATGACGATCCTGAGCCGCTTCTCGGCGAGCCAGCTGAGGGCCTTTCGAACCTGCCCCGCCTGGCGACGCAACCGGCGCCTGAGCCCGAGCCACATCGGCGTCAGCATCATCACGTTGTGCAGCGTGAGGTTCGCGTTGTAGGCCGTGCCTTCGGCATCGTCGCCGGGTATGCCCATCAGAGTCACGACCCGGCCGTAAGGCGCCATGGCCCGGAACGTCCGCAACAGAACCTCCGGCCCGACATTGTCCAGCGCGACATCGAGCCCGCGCCCGCCGGTCCAGGCCCTCGCCTCGGCGACGAAGTCCTGCTGGCGATAGCGGATGACCCGCTCGGCGCCCAGTTCGTCCGCGAGCCTGGCCTTGGCGGGCCCGCTGACGGTGGTCGCGACGTGAGCACCTGCCAGCCGGGCGAGCTGGATCCCCACATGTCCCGTGCCGCCCGCGCCGGCATGGATCAGGACATGATCGCTTCGCCGCAGCCGTGCCCGATCGAACAGAGCCTCGCATGCGGTGATGGCGACCAGCGGCAGGGCCGCGGCCTGTTGCAGATCGATGCCGCGGGGAATCCGTGCCAGCTGGTATTCCGGAACCACGGCGAACTGGGCATAGGTCCCCGGTTCGCCGCCGATGCCGCCATTGCAGAAGCAGACGGCATCTCCCTCGCCGAACTCGCGCACGCCTGCTCCGACCGCCTCGACGATGCCTGCGCCGTCATGCCCCAGGACGAGGGGACCGGGCGAACTGAGGTACGGTCCCGAACGGCGAAAATACGCGTCGGCGGGGTTGAGCGATGCGGCCTTGAGACGGACCAGAACGTCGCCCCGACCGCGCGGCCAGACGAGCGGAACCTGGCGCGGCTCCAGCACTTCGGGTCCGCCGCGGCCCGTGGCCACGACCGCCGTCATCGTCAGGCTCATCGCCGATCTCCGGGGAATACCAGAAGGCGCACTCCGGAGTTAGCGGAAGCGCCCTCGGGCCGCAAGCTCTTTGACATCAGCCGATCCTGGAAGGCGCCCCGTCGGCCAGGCAGATCTCCGTGATTGCGAGACCCTCTTCCGGTTGCCGCGAAGGAAACATCGCCTTCAACCTTTCCTCATGCACGGGAATGATCCGGCGACGTTCGTAATCGACGCATTTCAGCATTGCCTCGCTCGCCAGCACCAGATTGGCCTGGCTGCCCATGGCGAAGCCCACGGGGAGATAGGGCGAGCCGGCCTCGGCACCCTTGCTGGTACCGCCGATGTTTTCATAGGCGTAGACCAGGTCGCCCGCCAACACCCAGCCGTCGCTCGATGGCCGGCGGCGATCGTTGCGCAGATGCACCCAGAGCGATTCGAAGCTGTGGGTATCGGGTGCCAGATGCAGATC
The DNA here is from genome assembly GCA_963724385.1 of uncultured Alphaproteobacteria bacterium. Lineage (GTDB taxonomy): Bacteria > Pseudomonadota > Alphaproteobacteria > Dongiales > Dongiaceae > DASXQK01. Next base: position 552,514 of record CAVRUJ010000001.1, read on the forward strand.
GATGCCCGGCAGAACCTCTTCCTTGTCGCCGGTCAGAAGCTCGAGGCGCCCGGCGCGAGCCAGCGCCGCGCCCTTGATCAAATCGCCTGGATCGATGGAGGAGGCCAGGTACTTCATGCGCTCGGGCAGGGCGAGCGCCCAGACCGACCGTTCGATCTCCCGCGCAGCGACAAAGAAGCGGGCATTGGGGAAGGCCTCGACATTGCCGAAATGGTCGAAATGGGCATGGGTGATGAAGACCATGCCGATGTCTTCGGGCTTGAGCCCGCAGAGTGCCAGGGCCTCCCGTGGCCCATGCCAGTGGGCTGTGTCGTAAAGTTCGGCGAGCGTGGCGCCGAAATCGACGTGGTTGTAGCCGACATCGACCATGGCGACATGGTCTCTCGATTGCAGCACCACGTACGCATAGGGCATCCGGCGGCTGCCCTGACCGCGGGCGCCGTAGACGACGTCGCCCATGTCCACCCGCGGCGACGTGGCGTATTCGATGACCCAGAGGGAATACTCAGCCAAGGTCGCGCGCCAGGCCGGTCAGCCGTCGAGCGCGCAGCAGGCGGCGGAGAATTCGACCAGTCCGATGCCCAGAGCGGGGGCGCTGCCGGCGAGGAGCAGGCGCCTCGCGGCGCCGAGTTCTTCTGTCAGGGTGGAGAACGCGTCGTCATCCAGGAGAAGAACAGCGGGGCGCCGGCCGAGACGCGCCGTCACCGCGTCCAACCGCACGAGGGTCTCGGCCATGGCGCGGAAGGTCACGGTCAGACGCCGCGGCCGGTCCATCGTGGCAAGAGCGTCGCGGACCGCCGCGAGTTGCTCCTTGACCACGGTGAGGTGGCCGACCTGCCGGTCTGGTTCGGCGCCTGCGGAAGCCAAGAGAGCCAGCCCCGCCAGCTGGCCCAGCAGCCGCGATAGCCTGTCGAACAAAGGCTGCAAGGCGAGGCCCTCGCCGATCAATTGCTCGTCGACGGCCGGCTCGCCATGCCGATGGCGATGCACCCCTGAGCCGGGCAGCACGAGCGCCGACGGCTTCACTTTCGGGAGGCGGGCTGCTGACGTTCGACCCAGACGCGGATGGTGCGGTCGGACAGCATTGCAAGCAGCGCGATCGAGATGCCGGAGACGAAGCCCTGCCCTGCATCGGCGTTTTCCAACGAGATGTAAACCTGCTGGCCGAGGTCGCGCGTGCCTACCAGAGCCGCGATCGCCACCATCGACAGCGCCGCCATGATGGTCTGGTTGACCCCCAGCATGACTACCGGCATGGAAAGCGGGAGCTTGACCTGCCAGAGGAGCTGGCTGGGCGTGGTGCCCATCTGGCGGGCCGCTTCGACGATGTCGGGCCTGACATTGCGCAAGCCGTGCTCGACGTAGCGGATCGGCGGAACGATGGCATAGAGCATGATGGCGATAAGGCCGGCGAATTCGCCGACCTGGAAGAACATCAGCGCCGGGATCAGGAAAACAAACTGCGGCATGGTCTGCAACGCGTCGTTGATCGGCCGCAGGATCGCGGAGACCCGGTCGCTGTTGGCCGCCCAAAGCCCGAGCGCGCCCCCGATGATGAGGCACAACACGACCGAGACCCCGCACAGATAGGTGGTGAACATCATCGCCACCCACATGCGGGTCACCAGCATGAAGAGAAGACTCAAGAATGCGAACAGAGCGATCCGCCAGCCCGCCATCCGCCAGGCCAGAGTCGTGACCAAGATGATATAGGCCGGCCAGGGAAAATAGATGAATCCCTCGAAGTAGAACGTCCCGGCGGCAATGATCGCCAGCGCCGGCCGCCAGCCAAAGCGGTAGCCAAGGAATCCCGCGATCGCCAGCACGAGGACGACATAGCCGGCGATCACGCCAGGGGTCAGCGCGAAGCCCCAGGAATAGGGCGTGACGCCGCGCAGCAGACCGATGCGCAACGGCAGCATGACGAAATAGAGCACGTCGTTCTTGATCGCATCGAGCTGATGGGAATAGTCGCGAACGATGTGCAAGACTCCGGTGTTCAGCCCCTCGAGGTCGAGCATGCCCGTACGAGGCAGGACGTCGCCCCCGCCCGGCGCGAACAGGCGCAAGAGCGCGCCGCCGACGAGGCCCAGGGCGAGTGCGACCGCGAGAACCCGGCCGTTCAGCCAGCGCGCGACGCCCTTGGCGTGGATCGGGCGGTTGTGGGCGAAGCCGAGCGAAATCCGGTCGATGAGCATGGCGAGCAAGGCGATCACCAGGCCGGAGACCAGGCTCTGGCCAAACTGGGCCTTGCGCATGGCCGAGAGCACTTCCCAGCCGATGTCCTCGAAGCCGCCGATGATCGAGGCGATGATGACGACGCTCAGGACCGCCATCACCGTTTGGTTCACGCCGACCAGGATCTGGGGCATGGCGGTCGGCACCTCGACGAACCAGAAGCCCTGGCGGGTCGTGCAGCCGCTCATGGTCCCGGATTCCTTGATCGCCGGGGGCACGCGCTGGAGACCCAGAAGCGTGTTCCGCACCATCGGCGGAATGGCGTAGATGGCGCTCGCGATCAGACCGACCACGGGGCCGAATCCGAACAGCAGCAGCAGCGGGATCAGATAGGCGAAAGCCGGCATGGTCTGCATGATGTCCAGCGCCGCCTCGATGGCCGGCATCGCCTTGGGCACCCGGAAGGCGAGGATGCCGATGGCAAAACCGATGACGACCGAAAGCGGCACTGCCAGTATCACCAGGGCCAGCGTGTTCATGCTCTGGTGCCAGTAGCCGACGACGATCAGATAAAACAAGGACACGAGGGCGAAGACGGTAAGGCGCCAGCCGCCCGCGCGCATCGTCAGCACGCAGACCAGGAACATCCCGGCCGGCCAGGGCAGCCATTGCAGAAAGCCCTGGAGGGCGCGCATGGGCGTGTCGAGGCTCCAGCTGATGGCACGGAAGAAGGGCTGGAAAATGTTGTCGAACCAGTCGGTGCCGACGTCGATCCAGTCGGAAATCGGCAACAGCCAGCTGGAGGGATAGTTTGTGAGCCACGGCATCGCGCCGGAAAGGGCGAAGCAAAGCCCGGTGAAGGCGAAAACCGCGATCCAAATCGCCAGCCCCGGGTCTAGCCGGCGGAAGCCGGGAACGGCCCGGGTGAGGCCGACCGTCGTCATCGCCCTTGCCTTCGCCCGTGATCGCGGGCCAGGACCTCGAGCACCGCGGGCGCGCGGACGGTGCCAAGGGCCCTGCCATCCTCGGCCTGGACGGCAAAGGCAGTCGCACCGGCCGCCAAACGGGGCACCAATTCCTCGAGCACAGCGTCGGCGCTGATGGGCTCGCCGCCGTTGGCGCCCGGGCCGGTTTCGGCCACCTGGTCCATGACATCGCCGACCGAGATGACGCGCATCAGCGGTACGTCCTCCGTAAAGTCGGCAACGTAGCTGTCGGCGGGGTTCAGCACGATGTCGACCGGCCGTCCGATCTGGATGACCTCGCCCTCGCGCATGATGGCGATGCGATCAGCCAGGCGGAAAGCCTCGATGATGTCGTGGGTGATGAACACGATGGTCTTGTTCAGCATCTTCTGCAGGCGCAGGAACTCGTCCTGCATCTGGCGCCGGATCAAGGGATCGAGGGCCGAGAACGGCTCGTCGAGGAACCAAAGCTCCGGCCCGACCGCCAGCGACCTTGCGATCCCGACCCGCTGCTGCTGGCCGCCCGAAAGTTGGTGCGGAAAGGAGTTCTCGCGGCCTTCGAGACCGACCAGTGTTATCATCTCGCGCGCCCGGGCGTAGCGATCCGCCGGGGACTTGCCCTGGATGCGCAGCGGAAAGGCGACGTTGTCGAGGGCGGAGAGATGGGGCAGCAAGCCGAAATTCTGGAACACCATTCCCATGGTGCGCCGGCGGAGATCGATGAGCTGCCGATCATTGGCCCGCAGCAGGTCATTGCCGTCCAGGAGCACCTGGCCCGCCGTCGGATCGATGAGGCGTGAAAGACAGCGCACCAAGGTCGATTTGCCGGAGCCCGACAGGCCCATGATGACGAAAATCTCGCCCACATGGACGTCGAAGCTGGCGTCGAACACGGCGGCCAGATGGCTCGTATCGCGTAGCTTCTGCCTGAACGCGGCGCGGTCGCCAGAAAGCTCGGTCTCGGTGAATTGGGTCGGCTTAGGTCCGTAGATCTTCCAGACATTGCGGCAGGCGAGCTTGACCGGCCGGCTCTCCGTCGCTGCGGTCATCTCCCAGGCCTCTCGGGCGCGCACAGGCGCTTCTTCATTATTTCTTCCCCCACTGCCGAAGCCGGCCCCTCGTCCCGGCTTCCAGTCGCCACCAACGTTCCCTCGACCGGCGCCGCCCCCACGGCCCGGCGCCGCGAATCACGCGGCGGCGGCATCGTGAAGGCGGACGAAGAACCGCCGGTGAACGAGGCTAGGCCGAGCAGGCCCCGAGACCTTAAGACTGCGCTGCCTTGACCCAGGGGGCCCAGACCAACTCATGGGTGTCGATCCAGTCCTTGGTCACGGCGTCGAGATCCTCGTTCTTCTTGTCAACGCGCAGCATCATCTGTTGCTGCTCCGCCGCATTCACCTGGAAGTGCTTAAGGAACTCGTAGGCCGCCGGCCATTTCGCGCCGAATCCCGACCACACGACCTTGTCGACGTTGGGCGGGTTGATGCAATGGGCGTTGTCCTGGCTCTTGCAGGGCGGCATTTTCACCCAGCCCACATCCGCCTCGGCAAGGGCGTAGTGGGGCGCCCAGAACATCATGACCAGGGGCTTCTTTGCCGCCACGGCGCCCTCCAATTCAGCCACCAAGGCCCCTTCCGAGCCGGCCGCGATGGCGGTCAGCGGCAGGTTGTTGTCCTTGATGATCTGCGCCGAGCGGGAACCCCAGTCGGCCGGATAGTCCAGAAGCCTTCCATTGGGTAGCGTGTCAGGCGTCGCCAGGGCTTGGACGCAGTCCGGCTTGGTGAGCGCGGACCAGTCGGGAAGCCCGGGGCAGATCTGCTCCATATATTTCGGATAGATCCAGCCTTCCTTGGTTTCCAGGCCGAGCGAGCCGATATCCTCGATCTTCTTTTCCGCCAGGACCTTGGGGAAGATGTCGCCGACATTGTTCATCCACAGCTCGAGCGTGGCGTCGAGTGTGCCGTCGGCCATGCCCGTGAATTCGGGGTAGCTGCCGGCCACGATGTACTCGACCTTGTAGCCCATCTTCTGCAGGAGCTGGCCGGCGATATGGGTGGTGACGTGCTGGCCGGTCCATTCCAGCATCGCGAGCTTGATCGTTTCGTCCTTGGCGCCCATGTCGGCCGCCTGGACCCCGGTCCCGCCCGCGAGGCAAGCCGCAAACGTCGCGGCCATACCCCATTTCAAGGCATTGCTTGGCATCTTCTGTCTCTCCCTTGTTTGTTTCTCTCATCGGCAGCACGACTCATGAGGTCGCCCGCTCGATGCACTTCCCAAATTGCCCAAGCCCACTTCTTTGGCAGGCCTGCGCCCTCGACCGTTTGCGCCGTCCGGGCATTGACCGTCCGGTTCGGCCGGCAGACAGCAAATTCTATCAGACCCCCGCCGTGCATAAATGGTGCATTTGCGCACTCTAATGGCGCATTTGCGTACTTGTACCGGCGGGACAGTCCGCGCAAGCCAGTTTGGCACCTCTCGGCCGAGAAGGCCAGAGAAGCAAGGGCGATGTCTGGTCGAAGCAACAGCGGCAGTATTCGGATGCCCCGTCGGGCCGGCAGCGGCGGCCGCGGAACCATTTCAGGGCCACTTGATGACACCAAAGTCATCTCTATCCGGCCCAGTTTCGTTGACAGTGTCCGGACAGCTTCCAATAATGTTTCCTTGATCCGCCGGCATGGTCGCGCACAGGACCGGGACAATGGGGTAGGCTTGCGGAACCTAGAGGCTTCAACAGGGGAGAATCAGTCTTGAAAAGGAACGACAGGCTCATCGACGGCATTCGCCGCCGGAGCACCGAAATCGAGAATCACCTCATCGACGAATTGGCAGCCGGCTTGATCGGCCGACGGGAGTTCCTGCGCCACGGCGCCGTGCTCGGCATGTCGCTGCCGCTGCTGACGACGCTCGGGGGGGCGTTCGGCCTGTCCGCTGTCGCGGCAAAGCCCGCCATGGCGGCCATGGGCGGCACCATCAAGGTGGCGACCACCGTGCCCGCGGCTGCGATCGACCCGGTGACTATCGCCGATGGCGGCGGCCTCTTGATGCTGCAGCAGGTGGGCGAGTTCCTGTGCATCTCCGGTTCCGACCTGCGTCTCAGGCCCGCGCTTGCCGAAAGCTGGAAGCCGAACCAGGACGGCAGCGTCTGGACCTTCACGCTGCGCAAGGGCGTCAAGTTCCACAACGGAAAATCGATGTCGGCTGACGACGTGGTCGCGACCATCGAACGCCTAGCCGACCCGAAGAATGCGTCCAACGCGCTCTCCGCCTTCGCCGGGGTGCTGTCCAAAGGCAACACCAAGAAGGTCGACGATAACACCGTCGCGTTCCAACTCGACGCGCCGAACGGGAACTTCCCCTACTACGTCTCCTCGGACAACTACAACGCCATCATCCTGCCGGCCGACTATGCCGGCGATTTCGAGAAGAATTTCATCGCCACCGGCGCCTTCAAGCTGGAGAAATACACGCCCAAGGTCGGCGCCTCCTTCGTGCGGAACGACGATTACTGGGGTCCCAAGGCCTCGCCGGATCGCACCGAGTTCGCCTTCTACGCCGACATGGAGCCCCAGGTGCTGGCGCTCCAGGGCCATCAGGTCGACATCATCAACCAGCTTCCCGTGATCCAGGGCATGGCGCTGCTGAACGACCCGACCGTCAACATCCTCAGCATCAAGTCCAGCGCCCACACCCAGGTCCACATGCGCTGCGACATGGCACCCTTCACCGACAAGCGGGTGCGCCGGGCGGTCGCGCTGTGCCTGGACCGTAAGAAGCTGATCCGAGGCCTCTTCCGCGGCCATTCGGACGTCGGCAACGACAGCCCCTTCGCGCCGGTTTTCCCGTCCACTGACAAGTCCGTCGGCCAACGCGAACGCGACATCGCCCAGGCCAAGCAGCTGTTGTCGGATGCCGGCTTCCCCAACGGCTTCACCGTCAAGCTGACGACGGAGAAGTACATCGAGATCCCGGAATACTGCCAGGTCATCCAGCAGGCGGTGCGCGACGCCGGCATTACCATCGATCTCAACATCGAAAGCCAGGATGCCTATTACGGCAAGGCGGTGTTCGGCCAGTCCGACTGGTTGGATTCGATCCTCGCCGCCACGGACTACGGCCACCGGGGCGTGCCCAATGTCGTGTTGGCGGCGCCGCTCAAAAGCGACGGCACCTGGAACGCGGCCCACTTCAAGAACAAGGAATACGACGGCCTCGTCGGCCAGTATGTCGCGGCCCTCGACCTGCAGTCCCAGCGCGCGACGGCGGGCCAGATCCAGCGCCTCCTTCTGGACGAGACGCCGGTGATCTTCTCCTATTTCTACGACTTCCTGACGGCGACGACGAAGAAGGTCGCCGGTGCGCAGGCGACGGCGATGGGACAGCTGTTCCTGAACCGCGCCACGAACTTGTAGGCGAGGGGCCTGTAGTTGACGAGCCTATAGGTGGCCGGATCTTGTTCCCCCGCCTGCGGCGCCTCGGCCGCAGGCGGGAATTCCGCGTGACCTGCCGGTGAACATCGCCCGCATCCTCGCCAAACGCCTCCTGCTGTCCCTGGTGACGCTGTGGCTGCTCAGCGTCTTCGTTTTCGCCGGCGGCCAGCTGCTGCCGGGCGACGTGGGCCGGGCCATCCTGGGTCCGCTGGCCGATGCACGCGCGGTCGCCAACCTCAACCACATGCTGGGGGTCGACAGGCCGCTTCTGGTGCAATACGGCGATTGGATCGGCCATTTCCTGGTCGGCAACATGGGCATGTCGTACATTTTCCGCAGCCCGGTCGCTGGTTTCATCACCACGGCCCTGTTCAATTCCTTCAAACTCGGCCTGGTCGCCTTCGTGCTGGTGGTGCCGCTTGGCATCTTCGGGGGCGTCTTTGCCGCGCTTCATGTCGGCCGGCCGATCGACCGTATCATCAGCGTGGTCGGGCTCTCGGCCACGGTCCTGCCAGAGTTCGTTTCCGGCATCGTCCTGATCATGATCTTCGGGGTCTGGCTCAATTGGCTGCCGATCACGGCGAGCTGGCCCGACGGGGCGGGGCCGCTGACCCAGATCTACTATCTGTTCATGCCCTCGCTGCCCTTGGTCCTGGTGCTTTTCGGCTACATCGCCCGCATGGCCAGGGCCGGCACGGTGGAGGCGCTGGACGCCGACTATACCCGCACCGCGGTGCTGAAGGGCCTGCCCCGGCGCACGGTGATCTGGCGCCATGTGCTGCGCAACGCGCTGCTGCCGACCATAACCGTGATCGCGACCCAGGTGGGTTACCTGATCGGCGGGCTGGTGGTGGTCGAGGTTCTGTTCCACTACCAAGGCATCGGCGGCCTCATCTACACCGCCGCGCGGGGCAAGGATTTCCCCATGCTGGAAGCGGGCGTGCTCACGGTCGGCATCATCTACACCGTGGCGACCTTGGCCGCGGATCTGCTCTATTCGCTGCTCAATCCGCGCATCCGCTTCGGGGGCGCGGAGTGAGCGACCGTGTCGCCGAAGCGCCGGGCGCGGTCGACGCCTCCAGCCTCAAGGCCGCGCGGCGCGAGCGCCTGCGCCTGCTCTTCCGGTCGGGCACCTTCATCGCCGGCTTCGTGATCGTCGCCTTCTGGGCCATCTGCGCGGTCTTCGGCCATCACATCGCGCCGCAGGACCCCTATGCCGACGACCTGCTGAACACCCTCGACCCGCCCTCGGCCGACCATTGGTTCGGCACCGACCAGCTCGGCCGCGACGTATTCAGCCGGGTCATCGTCGGGGCCCAGGACATCCTGACCGTGGCCCCGCTGGCCACCCTGCTCGGCACCGTGCTCGGCGCCGCTCTGGGCCTGGTGACGGGCTACTTCCGCGGCTATGTGGATGATGCCATGAGCCGCATGATCGACGCGGTGAATGCCCTCCCGTTGGTCATCATCGCCTTGCTCGCGCTGGTCGCGCTCGGCAGCTCGGACGCCACCGTCGTCGTCGTGATCGGCGTCATCTTCGCGCCCATCATCGCCCGCACCGTGCGCTCGGCAGTGCTGTCGGAGCGCGAACTCGACTATGTGGCGGCGGCGCGCCTCAGAGGCGAAGGCCCGTTCTACATCATGTTCGTCGAGATTCTGCCCAACGTGCTGCCGCCGATCCTGGTCGAGTCCACGGTGCGCCTGGGCTACGCCATCTTCGCCGTGGCCACGCTCAGCTTCATCGGCTTCGGCATCCAGCCGCCCTCGCCCGATTGGGGCCTCGCCATCTCCGAAAGCTACGGCCTCATCGATGGCGGCTATTGGTGGACGGTGCTGTTCGATGCCTTCGCCATTGCTTCCCTCGTCGTCGGCGTGAACATGCTGGCCGACGGCATCCAGGCGGTATTCGAGACATGAGCCCGGCCGCTCCGAGCACGGCCGAAGCCGCTGCCAGGGCGCCGGTCGACACCCTCACGGTGGATGGGCTCGACGTCGCCTATCGCGTGCGCGGACGCGACCGCCAGGTGCTGCGGGGCTTGAGCTTCCGGATCGGGCGCGCGGAGTCCTACGGCCTGGTCGGCGAATCGGGTTGCGGCAAGTCGACCGCGGCACTTGCCGCCGTGCGCTATCTGCCGCGCAACGGCCGGGTGCGCGCCGGGCGCATCCTGGTGGACGGCCGCGACCTTCTGGCCCTCGGCGAGGGCGACCTGCGCAAGCTTCGGGCCACCACCGTGTCCATGGTCTATCAGGATCCGGGCCGCGCCCTCAATCCCTCGATCCCCGTGGGCAGCCAGCTGGCCGAGGTGTTCCTGCTCCAAGGCCACGGCAAGGCCGAGGCGCGGGAAAGGTCGGCCGCCATGCTGAAGCGGGTGCAGATCGCCGACCCGCGCCAGGTCATGGACCGCTATCCCCATCAGCTTTCCGGCGGGATGCAGCAGCGGGTCGCCATCGCCATGGCGCTCGCCATCGATCCCAAGCTTCTGATCCTGGACGAGCCGACCACGGGGCTCGACGCCACGGTGGAATCCGAGGTCCTCGACCTGGTTGCGAAGCTGCGCGGCGAGTTCCACACCTCTGTCCTGTTCATCAGCCACAACCTCGCCGTCATCGCCCAGATGTGCGACCGGGTGGGCGTGCTCTACGCCGGCACCCTGGTGGAAGACGGCCCCACCCAGGCGGTGTTCGAGGGGCCGCGCCATCCCTATACCGTGGGCCTCCTGCGCTGCCTGCCGCGCCGGGGCCGGCGCAAGGATCACGGCCGGCTCGACACGATCCCGGGATTCCTGCCGCCGCCGGGCGCGATCCCGACGGGCTGCGTCTTCGCCGAGCGCTGCGCGCTTGCCGACGAGCGCTGCCGGCGGGAGGAGCCGGCCCTCATCGATCTCGGCGGCCGGCGCAGCCGCTGCCACTACCATGACCGGGCGCCGGATCTGCCGCGCGCCACGCCGGCGGATCAAGCGATCACCCACGCGCCGGCGCGCGAGCCCGTGCTCAGGATCGAGCGGCTGGCCAAGACCTTCGGCGCCCACGGTCACGCGGTCAGGGCGCTGTCCGACGTGGCCCTCGTGCTGGCGCCGGGCGAGACGCTGGGGTTGGTTGGAGAATCGGGCAGCGGCAAGACGACGCTCGCTCGAATTCTTCTCGGCCTGACGGCGCCGGACGCCGGCAGCGCCATCGCGCTCGACGGGCGGCCTTTGGCCAGCCGGACCCAGGCCCGCGATGCCGAGCAGATCAAGTCGCTGCAGATCGTGTTCCAGAACCCGGATTCCGCCCTCAACCGTTCCCATTCGGTGCGCCGGCTGGTCGGTCGCGCGCTCACCAAGCTCGCCCGCGTGCCAAGCTCCCAGCGCCTCGAGAAGCTCCTGGCGCTGACCCGGGCTGTGCGCCTGGCCGACCGGTACCTGAGCGCCCGGCCGCGTCAGCTTTCCGGCGGGCTGAAGCAGCGCGTCGCCATCGCCCGGGCCTTCGCCGGCGACCCGCGCATCGTCGTCTGCGACGAGCCCACCTCGGCGCTCAACGTCTCGGTCCAGGCGGCGATTCTCAACCTGCTGGCCGATCTCCAGGCCGAGCGGCATGTGAGCTACATCTTCATCTCCCACGACCTGGGCGTGGTGCGCTATCTGGCGGACCGGATCGCCGTGCTCTATCTGGGTCGTTTGATGGAAGTCGGCCCGGCGGAGCGGGTCTTCTCCGGTCCGCATCACCCCTATACCGAGGCGCTGCTCTCGGCCGTGCCGTCCCTGGATGGGCGCCGGCGCGAGCGCATCCGCCTCACGGGCGAAATCCCGAGCGCCATCAACCCGCCCTCGGGCTGCGTCTTCCACACCCGCTGCCCGCGCAAGCTGGGGGGTATCTGCGAGCGGCAAGAACCGCCGCTGACCGCGATCGAGCACGGCCACGAGATCCGCTGCCATATCCCGGCCGCCGAGCTTGGCCGCCTGGAAGCGGGAGCCTAGAGAATTTTCCGCCGAAGTGGGCACCGGTTCGGCGTAGAAAATGCGACCAGACCAAGGAATCTAGAGCATGTTTCGATTCAATCGGATCGAAACATGCTCTAACCGCGCAAATCGAGGAACGGTTCGCCGAAGGTTTCCACCATCGGGATGACGCCGAGGCCGGGCGCGCTTCCCATGGTGATCCGGCCGTCTGCCACGGGCGGGATGCCCCTGGCATTGGCCACCGTGACCCAGTTGTGGAAATCCACCGTATGCAGGCGTAGTTCCTCCGGCGTCGAGAGCGAGAGCTGGACCATGGCCGCCGTGTCGATTTCGGCACCGCCGGTGTCCTCGATGGTGACGGCGATGCCGAGTTCCACCGCCACGTCCCGGATGAGCCGGGCCGGTCCAATGCCGCCGACCCGGGCGAGCTTGATGGTGACGGCATCGGCGACCCGGTCCGCATGGGCCTGGACCAGGGCGGCGAGGCTGTCGATCAATTCGTCCAGCACCAGCGGCCGGTCGCAGTCGTGCCGGAGCGCGCGGCATTCGGCGTAACTGGCCGCCGGCTGCTCCATGTAGAAATCGAGATGCCGGGTGGCGCGCAGGAAGCGCCGGGCCTGATGGGTCGTCCATCCGCCATTCGCGTCGGCAAACAGCACGATGCCGGCGCCGACGGCTGCGCGGACGGCCTCGATGCGCTCGATGTCCTCGTCGGGGTCGAGCCCGACCTTGACCTGGATCCGCCGATAGCCTTCGCCGACATAGGCCCTGGCCCGGCGCGCCATGGCCTCGGGTTCGTCCTGGGAAACGGACCGGTAGAGATCGACCGCCTCGCCATAGCGGCCACCGGTGAGCTCGGCCAACGGCAGGCCCGCCACCTTGCCGAGGATGTCCCAGCAGGCCATGTCGAGAGCGGCCTTGGCATAGGGGTGGCCCTTCAGCAGGAAGTTCATGCGCCGGCCGATCGCCGCGGGCTGGCGTGGGTCGGCGCCGATCAGCGAGGGCGCCAGCTCGCGCAGCGCCGCCCTGGCGCCGCCGGCGAAGGCCGGATCATAGAAGGCGCCGAGCGGGGCCATCTCGCCCCAGCCCTCGATCCCCTGGTCGGTCACCAGGCGGATGACCAGGGAGTCGAATCCGAGGGCCGAGCGTCCGCCGGAACAGGTATAGGGGCCGTCGCGAAACGGCTGATGCAGGCGATAGGCGACGATGTCCTTGATGCGCACTGCGAGGGCTTCCCTGGGTTCGCCTAGCTGGGATTCCGTCCGGCCGGGTGATCCGCTCAGCCGGGTTTATGCCCTCTGAGGTGGGTCGGGCGCAACTCGCCGCTATCCAGGACGATGAGCATTCTTTCCCATACCTGGGTCTGGCGCGCCGCTTCGGCATCCCCCACCAGGTCGAGCAGCCGAGCGCTGAGCGGTCCGCGGATCGCCGCCAGCTCGGCCCGGGCCGTCTTCGCATACCAGGCATTGCGGTCGATGACGGCAACCCGGTCGAAGCCGGCAGCGGTCATGGCCTTGCGGTATCGCTCGGGCGAGGCCATGGCGAAGGAAAGCCCTTCGGACTCGATGTAGCGCCGCATCTCGGGGCTCGGCGGCGCGTCGTCCCCCCGCAGCCAATCGCTGGCGGCGAACCAGCCGCCCGGGACGAGCAGGCGGAAGACGTCTCGGAACAGAGCCTCCTTGTCCGGGATATGAATGATTGCATCCTTGCTGAAGACGATGTCGAAACCTCCGTCCGGCAACGGCAGCGGTCCGGGCGCGACGGCCGCAAATTCCACCCGACCGGCGAGCCCGCGCCGTTCGGCTTCGTCCCTCGCGCGGGTGATGTTGGCGGCTTCAACGTCGACGCCGACGACCCTCCCCGCGCCGTGGGCCTCGACCAGGAGAAAGTCGATCCCGCCGACGCCGCAGCCGATGTCGAGAATGCTGAGCCCTTTGAGATCGAGACCGGCGATGATGCGGGCCACTTCTTCGGGACCGCCGGGCGACAGGAAGCCCGCACCCCAGACGAGCTCGAGGGCCTCGACCATGGCGTCGCCGTACTCCGCGTCCTCGATCTGCTGCATCCCGATGCCTCTCCTGGTCTTCATGTCAGGCGCAACCCTTGCCCGGCGGACGGAATGACGTCGGGGACTTGGACTTGGCCTCGATCCGCCGCCGGCGGATTCCGGCCAACGCCAAGGTTGCATAACACTCGACGAACCGGCGGGCGGCGGTCAAGATAGACGGACAGTCGAGTCGCCCGTAACTGGGAAAGCGCTTGGCTCAAGGGCGTACTCGGCGAGGGGCGATTTGAGTGTTTGAGCACGCGTATGTCACATAGTGAGGCGCGGGTGGGGACCAGGGGGATGGAAGCGGCCTTCAAGGTCGCAGGCGCGTGGCGTTGGGCGACCGGGAGGCAGGCATGAGGCGTCTGTTGCTCATCGATGACGAGCCGGGGATCGCCGATTTCATCCGCCGCGCCGCAGAGGATATCGGATTTGAGGTTCGTGCGACCGACCGGCCGACCGAATTCATGGCGCTCTACGCGAGCTTCCAGCCGACGACCATCGTGCTCGATCTCGCCATGCCGGAGGTCGACGGCGTCGAACTCATGCGCTGGCTGGCGGACCACGGCTGCAAGGTCCCAATCATGATCATCAGCGGCATCGATCAGCGCGTGCTCGACGCGGCGAGCCGGCTCGGCGAGGCCCGCGGCCTCAGGATCGCCCGCACGCTCACCAAGCCCATCCGGCTCACCACCTTGCGCCACGCTTTCAACAACCTCGACGCGATTCCCGAATGAACGAGGAGATGGATGCCGCCTGGGTCGCGACGGAACTCGTCAAGGCGATCAAGGACAAGGCGCTTTTCGTCGTCTACCAGCCCAAGATCGAGCTCAGCGCCGGCACCTTCGCCGGGGTCGAGGCCCTGGTCCGTTGGCGTCATGCTGCGCGCGGCGTCATCGAGCCGGCCTTCTTCATTCCGCTGGCCGAGCAATCCGCGGTCATCGACCAGCTGACGCTTTGGGTGGCGGACCAGGCGCTCGGCCAGGCGGCGGCCTGGCGCGACCAGGGTCAGCAGGCTCCGGTCGCGATCAACGTGTCGGCCCGCAACCTGAATCAGGTGGAATTCCCCGACCTGCTGGCCGAGGCCTGCCGACGGCATCGCATCCCGCCGGGCAATGTGATCGTCGAGATCACGGAGACGGCCTCCCAGCAGATCGTCAAGCTTCTTGATACGCTGACGCGGGTGCGCCTGAAGGGATTCAAGCTATCGCTCGACGATTTCGGCGTTGGCTTCTCCTCGCTTGCCCAGCTCCAGCAGCTGCCCTTCTCGGAAGTGAAGGTCGACCGCATCTTCGTCAAGCGCCTGGTCGAAGAGAAGGACAGCCGGATCATCACTCGGGCGATCATCAACCTGGCCCATGAGCTGGGGCTGAAGGTCGTGGCCGAAGGGGTGGAGAGCGCCGCCGCGCTGCAAATCCTCGTCGACTTCGGTTGCGATGCGGCCCAGGGATATTTCATCGCGCGCCCCATGCCCGGGTCCGAGCTGCCGGAGATTCTCGGCGGTCCCTGGGCCACCCTCCATTCGCAGATCGTCTGGAGCAGCACGCCCCTGCTCCAGAGCTGAGCGCCGCCAAGGCGGCGGCTTAGTTTTTGGGCATGGTGCCGGGGCTGATCCAGCCTTGGGCGGCGAAGTACTTGGCAAGCTGCTTGGCGAGATCCTTGGCCATGCGCGCGCCGTCGGCCTCCACCGTCGAACCGTGGGTCTCCGAATAGGCGTGCAGGCCGCCGCCGAGGAGGGCCGAAGTCGCCGCGTGGCCGGCCACCCCGCCGACGCCCATGGTGGCCGCCATGCCCGGCGTCGATCGGCTCTTTGTGGAATCGTCGTAGCCGATCAGCAGCTGCGGCGCAGATCCCGGCGCCTGGTAGGAGAGTTGAGCATTGGCTTCGACCCGGCTAGCACCGGCCCCGAACCCGATGACGGTGCGGCGCGTCCGGTTGCCCTGGTCTATGTCGAGGAACTGGCCATCGATGAAGGCGACCTTCTGATAGGGCGACGGCGCCAGGTCGGGCCCGGCGCGCCCGGCGGACAATCCGAGGGACTGGATCTGCTGGACCAAGCTGTCGGCAACGGCATCGACGACTTTCGCGGCGGTTGCCGCACGCTTTTGGTCGATCGCGGATTGGCTTTCCAATGCCGAGGTCACGCGGGAGCCGAGGCCGCTGTCGAGCTTGACCTTGTCCGCCGCTGCCGAGAAGTCGCGAACGACGATGAGGTCGGGGCGCGGCAGCGGCGCGGGTGGGTACGTCTGGCAGTGGGCCCGGTCAGCCTGGCAGAGGGCTGCGGCCAAAAACAACACACAAGCAGCAAATGCCAGCGGAGACCCAGCAGCGGGCGTCGATGACATCGAGGCTTCTCCCGAAGATCCGTCAGGAAAGATAACAGAGCCGCCGGATTGCGGAAGTCGACTGCCGCGGGGCTCTGCTCCTCAGGGTTGGAGATAGTCGAAGATGACGCTGCCGAGGCCGAGGGTGAGATCGCAAAGCACATGGATGCCGCTCACCACCTCGCGCACGGGCAGCTCCGCTACCGGCGCCAGGGCGTGATGGGCGAGCTCGAGGGCGGCAGGTCCGCTCCAGGCGCCTTTCACGGTGATGTCCTCCATGTAATAGCGCACCAGCTCCATCACCCGGGGGCTTCCGTCCACATGGGGGATGATTTTCAGCAGGTAGTTCGCTGCCTTCAGGCTTTCGAGCGTCTTCCCGGCATCGAGGCTGCGATGCTTGTAGCCCATGGTGCCCGTGGCCACGCGCACGGGGCCATAGTCGAGGGTACCGACGAGCGTGTCCTTCTCCACCCGCAGGCTGGGCGAGGCGAGCTTCTTGGGGAAGCCCCAGAGCTCCCGGCCGCCGGCGATCGGCGCGTCGTCGTTCAGGTACATGGCATGGACATAGCCGCCGGGCTGGCCGCGGAAGGTCGCCGGCAGGACCTGGCCGGATTCGGTGTAATCCCCGAAGCCGGTCGAATCCGGCATGCGGATGAACTCATAGCGCACGATCGGCTCCGCGGCAGGTTCGAGCGGCGCCGGAAGAACGGCTCTGATCGCATCGGGATCGGTCCGATAGCTGATGATCAGGAATTCGCGGTTGATGAACCGATAGGGTCCAGGCGGAAAAGATGGATTGGTGAGCGGCATGGCGAAGGCGCGCCGCTTGACTTCCGCGATATCCATTCCGGCTTCTCCTTGCGGGGCTAGTCGACAACGTCGCGCGTCAGGTCGAAGATGCTGACGCCGCTCTGCGGCCGGCAGCGTTTGATCCATTCGGCGTGCCGGAGCGTGTGGAGCACGTCATTGCGACCCGCCTCCCAGTGCTCGATCATGGAATTGCGCGAGAACTCGTAGTCCTTCGAGACGGTGTCGGAGTTCCTGCGGCGATAGATCAGGTGCACGATCGTCACCGCCTCGGAACTGGCAGCCTCGGCGAGCAGCTTGGCATCGGCATCTTCGCGCAGCTCCGCCGGCAGCTTCCCCAGCAGCCGGTGCAGGGCCATGCTCAGCACCTGCAGGCGCCGGAAATTGTCGGTGTTGAGCCGGGTGCGGCTGGAGTAGCGGATATCCTTCTCGCGCTCGGCGGCCTCGAGCAGGGTTCGGGGCATGGTGCCCCTGGCGCTGAACAAGTCGACCTGGAGGATCAGCATGTCGGTTCCGGGTCGGTTGTCGATGACATATTGCAGCGGCGCGTTGGAGACGAGCCCGCCGTCCCAATAGAATTCGCCGTCGATCTCGATTGGCGGGAAGCCGAGCGGTATCGCGCCCGAAGCCATGATGTGATGGGGACCGATGCGGCATTGCCGATTGTCGAAATAGGCGAAATTGCCGGTGCGGATATTGACGCTGCCGACGCTGAGGCGGATGTCGCCATCGTTGATGCGGTCGAAGTCGATCAATTCCTTCAACGTCTCATGGAGCTGAGCGGTGTCATAGAAGCTCAGCGCCTCGATGACGCCCAGCGGCTGGAACATGGGTGGCGGAAAGCGCGGCGTGAAGAAGCCCGGCACGCCCCAGCTCGCCACGATGGCCGCACTCGCTTCGTTGAACAGCGACTGGCTCTGCTCGCCCCGCACCAGCGGCCGGCCGATCAGCGTGGATGAAAGCCGCCGCCAGAACTCGGCCAGTCGCTCGACCCGCTTCTCCGGCGGGTTGCCGGCGATCATGGCGGCATTGATCGCGCCGATGGAAATGCCGGCGATCCAGTCCGGCTCCATATGGGCGGCGGCGATTTCCTGGTAGACGCCGCCCTGATAGGAGCCGAGAGCCCCGCCGCCCTGAAGCACCAGGACGCGTTCTTCGTGATGGCGCTTCGGCTCCTTCTTTTTCGGCGCCGGCTTGGCCCTGCGGCTGGGGGTCTTGGCGTCCATGTCCGGCCTCTACTGCATGAACCAGCCGTGGCTCACCACCAGGGACTGGCCGGTGAGGGCGTTGCTGGGGAAGCTCGCGAACAGCAGCGCCACCTCGGCCACGTCGGCGACCGTGGTGAACTCACCGTCCACCGTCTCCTTCAGCATGACTTTCTTGATGACCTCGGCCTCGGAAATGCCAAGCTCCTTGGCCTGCTCTGGGATCTGCTTGTCGACCAGCGGCGTGCGCACGAAGCCCGGACAGATGACGTTGGCCCTGACGCCATGGGCCGCGCCCTCCTTGGCCACCACCTTGGCGAGCCCGATGAGCCCATGCTTGGCCGTGACGTAAGGGGCCTTCAGCACCGAAGCCTCTTTGGAATGAACGGAGCCCATGTAGATGACGCTGCCGCCCCGGCCCGACTTGTACATATGGGGCAAGCAGGCGCGTGTGGTGAGGAACGCGCCGTCGAGATGGATGGCCAGCATCTTGCGCCAGTCGGCGAGCGTGAACTCCTCCAGCGGATGGACGATCTGGATGCCGGCATTGCTAACCAGGATGTCGACCCCGCCCCAGGCCTTGACGACCGAGGCCACGCCGGCGCCGACCTGGGTTTCATCGGTCACGTCCATGGCCACGGCCATGGCGAGCGCTCCCGTTCCCCGGAGCTCGGCCGCCGCCTTCTCGGCCGCGGCAGGCATCAGGTCGGCGATCGCGACCTTGGCGCCCTCGCGGGCATAGACGGCCGCGATTTCCCTGCCGATCCCGCTGGCAGCGCCGGTGACGACGGCGACCTTGTCCTTGAGCTTCATGGTGGATCCTTTCCCGATGGATTGGTGATATCTGGCGACCGAACGCTGCGCCGGCAAGTGAATAATTCGTGCAATTCCCTGTGCCCAATGTGGGCAATACGGGTCGGGCTGGCCGGCTCAGCCGGGTGGGCTGTCCTTGGCGAACAGACCCTCGGCGCCGAGTTCCTCCCGGCGCATCCGGTCGGCTTCCTCGATATAGCAGCGCAGCAGGTCAGACTCGTGAACGCAGCCGACCAGCCTGGGGTCGGTCGGCGACACGACCACCGCGGCGGACTCGTGCTCCGTCTCGTCCAGCACTTCGAGAGCGGTGCTGAGCCGGTCGGCAGGCGTCAGCACACGGGCCTGGGGCTGGGCCAGGCTGCCTGCCGTCGCAGCGCTTCCCCTGCCCAGTTCGGCGATCTTGGCATTGGCCGTCTGGGCTTCGACGATGCCGACGAAGGTGTCGTCCTCCTTGTGGACGAAGGCAATGGATTGGCGCGTGTGGGCGAACTCGGCCGCGAGCTCATCGAGCTTCATGGCTTCCGGGGCGCGGAACACGTCGCGGTCGAGGACGCGCCGCACCGTCAGCTCGTACATCCGTCCGACGTCGTAGGCGCCCTTCAGGCCCACGCCGCGCAGATGGAACCGCCAGGTGGAGAAGGAGTAGCCGAACCAGCGCCGGGTGGCGACCGTCGCCACCATGACGCTGATGGCGACGCCAACGGTCATGGTGTAGTCGGAGGTGATCTCGAAGACCAGCAGGACCATGGTCAGCGGTGCGCCCACGACGGCGGCAGCCACGGCGCCGATGCCGACCACGGCATAGGCCGAGTGGACGGCGACCTGGGAGGGGAAGAAGTGGAAGCAGATGCTCCAGAACGCCGTGCCCAGCAGCCCGCCCAGCAACAGCGAAGCGCTGAACAGCCCGCCCCGGAAGCCGCCGCCGATGCAGATGGCCGAGGCCAGCGTCTTCGCCGCCAGCAGGAGCAGGACCAGCTGGATCGGGGCATTGTCCTTGAGGGTCGCATCGACGGCGCCATGGCCGGTGCCCAGAACCTGGGGGTAGAAATAGCCGATGCCGGCGACCAGAAGGCCGCCCATCGCCGGGCGCAGCCAAGAGGGAATCGAAGCCGCGCGCAGGATATTCTCGAAAGTCGTGGCGGCACGCATGACGATGACGCCGACGACGGCCGCGGCCAGCCCGAGCAGGGCGAAGAGGCTGTAGTCGACCGAGTTCAGCATCGGCGGGGTGACGATGTAGTAGATGGGATCGACGTCGAAGATGAGATGGGAGGTGAGCGTGCCGGTGATCGCGGCCACCGCCACCGGTACCAGCGCCGTCACCGCATAGCCGCCGATGACCAGCTCCAGGGCATAGAATGTGCCGGCGATTGGCGCGTTGAAAGCCGCAGCAATGGCCGCGGCGGCGCCGCAGCCGACCAGGGTCCTGAGAGAGGCGCGACTGAGCTTGAGGCGCTGTCCCATCCAGCTTGACGCCGCCGCTCCCAGCTGGGTGACGCCCGCCTCCAGGCCCACGGAAGCGCCGAGCCCGACGGAACCCACCGTCATCAGGGCGATGATGACGCCGTCCAAGAAAGACATGATGCCGCCATGCATGGCGTTGGCCTCGATCACGTCGAGGGGCTCCTGCTTGCGCCAGCGCCTGAGGCCAAAGGCGACGAGCCCGTAGGCCAGGCCGCCGAGGCCGAGAACGGCGACCGGTTGCCACCAGATGAGCGCGGCTTGACCAAGGGCATGTTCTTGGAGCGGCACCCGATAGAGGTAGTGGTGGAGCACGACCACCAGCCCGCGCAGCGTGATCACCCCGGCCGAAGCGATGCAGCCCGAAACCACGGCCAGGAATATCAGGAAGAGCTCGTCGTTGCGGGCGCGGCGGCGGAATGCACGCCACGCCTCCCAGGGGAATCTGAGCTTCATCAGTCTTCGATACCGAGCGCCAGGAGACCGGGCAGATTGTCTCGCGGCGGGCGGAGCCTGGCCGTGGAGGCAATCGCGCGCGATCATAGCGATGCGGCCAGGGCCCTGCCAGCCGCATTGCGAATCGCCGTAAACCCGGCGATTCGCGATACCCGCATGAGTCACAAAAGATCGCCCTAACGGTCATCAAAAGAAGGGACCGCCGGCCGCCGGATTGCCCGCTTCAGACCCCGCTTGTCAGCTTCCTGCAAGCTTTCCCGCCTATCCATTGCGCGCCCGGTTCGGGGGATCCGGCACCTCGGCCAAACTTGGAGCTGCACCGATCCCATGCCCGGAATTCGATGGCCTGCCGCCCTTGCCGCGGTGCTCGCAGTCGTAATCACGGCCGGCGCGGCGCTGGCCGTGAGCGGGGCCGAGGTCGTCCAGATGCGTCGTGCGGCCTTCGACGAGATGGCCCAGGTCCTGCAATTCGCGGCGCGGAACTGGCGGGAACCCAGCGCCTATCCCGACATCGCGCGCGCCGCGCGCATCATCGAGCGCGATGCCAGGAGCCTGACCGATCTTTTCCCCGCCGGCACCGGGGCCGGCGACGGGTATCGCACGGCCGCCCTCGATGCGGTGTGGAGCGACCGCCAGGGCTTCGATCAGCTGGCCAACAGGCTGGCGGAACAGGCCGCCAGCATGACGACGGTCACCGACGCCACCTCCGAAGGCCAAATCAAGGAAGGCTTGGTCGGGATGATCGACACCTGCAAGGCTTGCCACCGGGACTACCGCGCGAACTGAGGCCATGACGCCCTACGACAGGCAAGCGAACGTCGCGGCCACGGTCTGGGACCTGCCGTTGCGGCTTTTCCATTGGGCGCTGGTCCTGCTGTTCATTGTTGCCTATGTCAGCGGCAGCCGGCCGGGCTACTACGCACTGCACAAGGGTGCGGGCTACGGCATCCTCGGTCTCCTCATTTTCCGCCTGGTCTGGGGCCTTATCGGTCCGCGGCCGGCCCGCTTCGCGAGCTTCGTCAGGGGACCCGCGGCGGCACTCGGCCATCTAAAAGAGCTGCTGCACAGGCAGCACCGGCCATTGCCCGGTCACAATCCATTGGGTGGCTGGGCCGTGGTGGCGATCCTGGTCCTGACGGCGGTGCAGACCGTCTCCGGCCTCTTCGCCACGACGTTCGACTACGAGGGCCCCTTGGCGAGGCTCCTGTCCGACGCTGTCCAGGACATGATGGCCAGCTTGCACGCCTTCAACATGAATCTTCTGCTCGTCATCCTGTCCGTTCATCTCGCAGGCATCGCCGCTACATCGTTCCTCGCTCGGGAGAACCTCGTCGCCAGCATGATCCATGGCCGGAAGAACTTGCCAATCAGCGAACTGGCGGCAGTCCGGCTCGTGCCCAGATGGCGGGCGGCCCTGGCGACGGCGACTGCGGTTCTTGCCGTGGCGCTGGTTCTGGCCCTTCCACACTTCATCCGATAGGGCTGCCCGACGCTGGGTGAGGCCGCTTCCGGCCCGGAGCCAAATCGTCCAGACTGACGGCCCGCGCCTGGCCGCAGCACAACGGGAGAGGCCGATGCCGAACTACGATGACGCGCGAGCGGTCTGGAACCAGCGCTATGCGGGGGCCGAAGGATACCTGTTCGGGCAAGAGCCCAATCGATTTCTGGTATCCGAGGCGCATCGGCTGAAGCCGCGACAGCGGGTGCTGTGCCTGGCGGATGGAGAAGGCCGCAACGGGACCTTTCTCGCAGGCCTCGGACTCGACGTTCTGTCTGTGGATCTTTCGCCCGTGGCCCTCGCCAAAGCCCGCAAACTGGCCGCGGAGCGAGGCGTGTCATTGAAATTCGAAGAGGCCAATCTGGCGACCTGGGATTGGCCGGTCGATGCCTTCGATGCGTTGGTCGCCATATTCATCCAGTTCGCCGGCCCCGATCTGCGAAGCCGAATCTTCCGCAACATCGAGGCCTGCCTTAGGCCTGGCGGCCTGTTGCTGCTCGAAGGCTACCGGCCGGAGCAGCTGGCCTATGGGACCGGCGGGCCGCCGAACGCCGAGAACCTGTACACCGAAGACCTGTTGCGCGAGGCCTTCGCCGGCATGCAAGTCCTTTCCTTGCGCGCCTATGATGCGGCGATCGAGGAGGGGACGGCACACAAGGGCATGTCTGCCCTCATCGACATGGTGGCCCGCAAACGCAACTAGAAAGCCTCGGCGTCGGCTACGAGGCTCAGTGGAAGGCCTCGCCCGGCTTCATGCCGAAGGCCTTCAGGAACCTCGCCAGAGGGCAGAATCCGGTGAAGGCCGACTGCAGCATATTGGCGCCCACGAATGCCGTGAGCCAGAGCCAAGCCGGACTGTGAACCTGCGACAGCAGCAGGCTTACCAGCACCACGCTGCCGGCAAAGGCGAGAACGATTCTATCGATGGCCATGTTTCGATTCCCTACTTTCATGTCGTCATGATCGGTTTCGTCATTCCGCCGGCATCTTCTCTTGCCCGGCGACGAGCTTCTCAACGCCCATGAGGCGCAACACGTACTTTTCGTAGATCGGCTCGGAAACCCCGCGCCGCACCTTGTGCAGGAAATACTTTTCGAAGGCGACTTTGGCCGTGTGCACCCATTTGCCCTCGCTGGCCCAATTCACGTTGCGCGGCGGGATTTCGGGAATGGCGACGAAAGCCACGCCTTTGTCGCCGAAATCGGCGAGGCAGACGGCGTTCCAGGTGGCCTGCTCGGTGGCGGGATTGCCATCTAAGAGCGAGCGGATGTTGTGCGCCGCGGCGCTGACCATGGATTCGATCATGAACCCGGTCTTCGGCACCCCGGTGGCCACGGGTGTTGCCTCGACCGGCGGGATGGCGATGCAGACGCCGACGGCAAAGACATTGGGGAACTTCGCGTTGCGCTGCCGCTTGTCGACCAGCACGAAGCCGCGCGGATTGACCAAGCCTTCGATGCCGCGCAACGCGGCGATGCCGCGGAAGGCTGGCAGGATCATCGCGTAGCGGAAAGGCACGGTGTGGCTGCGCTTGTCCTTGCCCTCCTCGTCGACCTCGGTGACATGCAGCTGATCCTTCTCCACCTTGGCGATCTTGGCGTTGGTGATCCATTTGATATGCCGGTCCCGGAGGGCCGACTCGAGAAGGCCCTTGGTGTCGCCGACGCCGCCCAGCCCCAAGTGGCCGATGTAGGGCTCCGCGGTGACGAAGGTCATCGGCACGCGGTCGCGGATCTTGCGCCGCCGGAGCTCGGTATCGAGGATCATGGCGAATTCATAGGCGGGCCCGAAGCAGGACGCGCCCTGGGCGGCGCCCACGACCAGAGGGCCCGGATCGGCGCAGAAGGCCTCCCAGGCCTTGCTCGCCTCGGCCGCATGCTCGACATGGCAGATCGAGTGGGTGTTGCCGCCATGGGGGCCCAGGCCCGGGACTTCGTCAAAGGCGAGTTCCGGACCGGTGGCGATGACCAGGTAGTCGTAGCCCAGCATCCGCCCGTTCGAGAGCTCGATTTCGCTTCGCTCGGGATGCAGGCGCTTGGCCCCGGCGGTTTCAAGCCCGATCCCCTTCTTCGCCAGAACCCCGGCAAGCGGCACTTCGATGTCGGTGCGGCTGCGCCATTTGACTGCGACCCAGGGGTTGGACGGGGTGAAATGGAAGTTCGGCTCCTTGGCGACCACCGTCACTTCCTCGCCCGCCTTCAGGAGCTCGCGCATCTCGAACGCCATGGGCAGTCCGCCCAGCCCGGCGCCAAGCACTACGATCCGCTTCATCGCTGATTCTCCTTCCCTCGGCGTTTCTGCTTTGTATTTGGGGCGCAGAATAACTGGTGCAGCAAAGCAATAATTTGATCTACGTCAGTGTCTGCCAATGAATAGAAAATATTCTGCGACTGGCGGCGGGTCGCAACCAGGCCCTGGGCGCGCAGCCTGGCCAGGTGCTGCGACAGCGCGGACTGGCTGAGCGAAGTCCGCCGCTCGAGCTCGCCGACGCTCTTCTCACCGTCCAGCAGCTCGCACAGGACCAGGAGCCGGGTCGGATTGCTCATCGTCCGAAGCAGGCCGGCGACGGTGTGGAGAGCCTTGTGGGGGAATTCGATATTCACGGTTGCTAATTTAGATAACACTAATATATATGTCAAGGCCGGGTCGCCGGAGGCGAGGAGAAACGGATAAGATGATCGGAAGCTTCGGACATGTCGTCCTGCCGCGGCGCCGGGCCAAGGGCTTGCGCCTCCTGGCGCTGGCGGCCCTGGCAGCACTCCTTGCGACGGGCGCGGCGCATGCCGCGGAGTTCACGGTCTCGCTCCAGGCGATCCCCGACCTGAAGGCAGTCTTCGGGACGGTCGAGAGCCTGCACGTCACACCCGCCCGCTCGCGCAACGGGGGTACGATCGACCGGCTTGTCGTTCAGGAGGGCGACAGGGTAGAGGTCGGTCAGCGCCTGGCGACGGTCACCGACCCGAAGCTGCCGCTCCAGCTGACGGCGCTCGACGCCCGGATCCGGGCCCTCATGTCCCAGCAGGCGCAGGCGAAGATCGACCTCGATCGGATGCAGCAGCTCATCAAGTCGGGCGCGGTCACCCGTGCCAGCCTCGACGCGGCTGAAACCAACGCCGCGGTCGTCGGCGCCAATCTGGCGGCCATGCAAGCCGAGCGCGCGGTCGTTGCCGAGCAGCTTTTGGAGGGCGATGTCCTGGCGCCGGCCAACGGCCGGGTGCTCAAGGTCCTGGCGGTCAACGGGACGGTCGTCCTGCCGGGAGACACGGTCGCAACCATCGCGGCCGATGCCTATGTGCTGCGCATGCGCCTGCCCGAGCGTCACGCCAAGTTCATCCATGCGGGCGACGAAGTGCTGGTCGGAGCGCGCGGGCTCGACATCTCGCCCGAGAAGCTGACGGTCGGGCATGTGCGGCTGGTCTATCCGGAACTCGATCAGGGCGAGGTCGTGGCCGACGTCGACGTCGCGGGCCTCGGCGATTATTTCGTCGGCGAGCGCACGCGCGTCTTCGTCTCGACCGGCACGCGCCAGGCGATCGTGGTGCCGGAAAGCTACGTCTACAAGCGCTTCGGCGTCACCTACGCGCGGCTCAAGGGCATCGGCGAAGTCGTCATCCAGCCTGGCCTGCCGGCCGAGGGCGGCATCGAGGTGTTGTCGGGCCTCGAACCCGGCGACGTGCTGCTGCCGCCGGAGGCCACCCCGTGAAACTCGGCCTGGCCGGTGGGCTGACGCGCTATTTCATCGATTCGCCCCTCACGCCCCTCCTGCTTCTGGCGTCGCTGATCGCCGGTTTCCTGGCGCTCGGCGGTTTGTCGCGCGAGGAAGAGCCGCAGATCAGCGTCCCCATGGTGGACATCCATGTCGAAGCGCCCGGCTTGAAGGCGATCGACGCGGCCGAGCTGGTGACCAAGCCGCTCGAGACCATCGTCAAAGGCATCAACGGCGTCGAGCACGTCTATTCGCAGACCGAGGACGACCACGTCATCGTCACCGCCCGCTTCTTCGTCGGCACGGACGAGGACACCGCCATCCTGCGGGTGCACGAGAAGATCCGCGCCAACCTGGATCAGATTCCGATCGGCATTCCTGAACCCCTGATCGTCGGCCGGGGGATCAACGACGTGGCCGTGGTCGTGCTTACCCTCTCGCCCAAGCCGGACCAGACTGCGGCCGGCCTTGCCCGCTGGAACGACAATGCCCTCTACGACATCGCCGAGAAGCTTCAGCACGAACTGGTGAAGGTTCCCGATATCGGGCTCACCTACATCGTGGGCGGCCGGCCGGACGAGATCCGCGTCGAACCCGACCCGGAGCGGCTTTCGCTTTACGGCATCACGCTCAGCCAGCTCGTCGACAAGGTGCAGCACGCCAACAGTTCGATCATGGTGGGGGCGTTGCGCGGGCAGGACCGGAGCCTGCCTGTCGCGGCCGGGCAGACGCTTCAGGGGATACCGGATATCGGCCTGATGCTGATCACGACCCGCGACGGCCGGCCCGTTTACGTCAAGGACGTAGCCTCGGTGGTGGTGGGCGGCAGGCCCGACGAGCATCGGGCCTGGACCATCGTCAAGACGGCCTCGGGACTCCAGTCCTTGCCTGCGGTCAGCCTCGCCATCGCCAAGCGCAAGGGCGCCAATGCGGTCGATATCGCGTCTGCGATCCTGCAGCGGCTGGCGCTCGTGCGCGGCAAAGTGGTGCCGGACAACGTTGTCGTGACGGTCACGCGCAACTACGGCGCGACGGCCAACGACAAGGTGAACGAGCTGCTGCTTCATCTAGCACTGGCGACCGTCTCGATCGTGGTGCTGATCTGGCTCGCCATCGGCTGGCGTGAGGGAGCGGTGGTCTTCGTCGTGATTCCCACGACCATCCTGCTCACGCTCTTTGCCTCCTGGCTCATGGGCTACACCATCAACCGGGTCAGCCTGTTCGCCCTCATCTTCTCCATCGGCATCCTTGTCGACGACGCCATCGTCGTGGTCGAGAACATCGACCGGCATTGGGCCATGGCGGACGGGCGCAGCCGCATGCAGGCCGTCATCGATGCGGTCGCCGAGGTCGGCAATCCGACGATCGTGGCCACCTTGACCGTGATCGCGGCGCTGCTGCCCATGATGTTCGTCTCGGGGCTCATGGGCCCCTACATGAGCCCGATCCCAGCCAACGCATCGATGGCGATGCTGTTCTCCTTCTTTGTCGCCGTGGTGGTGACGCCCTGGCTGATGCAGCGGCTGCGCCGGCGGAATGGAAAACCGGGGGGCCATGGCAGCCAAGGCGGAAAGCTGGGAGCGCTTTACCGGCGGATCGCCCGACCGCTGCTCGCTGGCCGGCGACGCTCGATCCTGTTCCTGGTTGCCGTCGGCGTTGCCACGCTGGCCGCCTGCGGCCTGTTCTACACCGAGAATGTCGTCGTCAAGCTGCTTCCCTTCGACAACAAGTCGGAAGTGCAGGTCGTGGTCGATCTGCCGCTGGGGAGCAGCCTGGAAGCGACCGAGCGGGTGCTCATGGCTGCGGCCCATCGCCTCGCGGACCTGCCGGAGTTGACCAGCATCCAGGCCTATGCCGGCACCGCCGCGCCCTTCAACTTCAACGGCCTGGTCCGCCACTACTATCTGCGCAACGGCCCCGAGCAGGGCGATCTCCAGATCAACCTTCAGCCCAAGGCCGAGCGCAGCCGGGCAAGCCATGCCATCGCGCTCGACATCCGCGCGCGGCTGGCCGGGCTCACTGCGCCGCCGGGTACGGCGATCAAGGTCGTCGAGGTGCCGCCCGGGCCGCCGGTGTTGGCGACGCTTCTGGCCGAAGTCTATGGCCCGGACGCGCCGACCCGCCGTGCGGCGGCGGCGAAGCTGCGCCAAGCCTTCGCGGCGGCCGATTTCATCGTCAACGTCGACGACACGGCCCATCCGCCTCAGGACAGGCTGCGCTTTGCCATCGACCATGAAAGCCTGGAGTTCCACGGCGTCCAGGAACAGGCCGTCTATGACACCATCGCGGCGATGCTCGGCGGGGTTAGCGTCGGCTATTCCCACCGCGGCGAGGGCACAAGCCCGATCGAGATCGCCATCCGGTTGCCCCGGCAGGACCTCTTCCTGTCCGAGCGCCTGCTGGCAACCCCGGTTCCTGCTCCCGGCCCGGCGGGCGGCTTGCCCCGGGTGGTCGAGTTGGGCGACCTGGTGAAGCTGCAGACGGAAAAGGCGTCCTATCCCATCTTCCGCCGCGACGGCCGCGACATCGAGATGGTGACGGCGGACCTGGCCGGACGCTTCGAGGCGCCGATCTACGGGATGCTGGCGGTGGCGAACAACGTCGCCAGCCAGGATTGGGGGCCGGGCGGGGCGCCCCATTTCGCGCTCCACGGGCAACCCAGCGATGAATCGAAGGTCAGCTTCCTGTGGGACGGCGAATGGGAGATCACTTATGTGACTTTCCGCGACATGGGTATGGCCTTCGGCGCGGCATTGCTGGGCATTTATCTCCTGATCGTGGCCCAATTCCGCAGCTTCAAGATGCCGCTGCTGATCCTGGTGCCGGTGCCCTTGACGCTGGTGGGCATCATGCTCGGCCACTGGCTGCTTCATGCACCGTTCACCGCCACCTCGATGATCGGGTTCATTGCGCTTGCCGGGATCATCGTGCGCAATTCGATTCTGCTGGTCGATTTCATCCGTCACCGGCAGAGAGAGGGCGGCAGCCTGCGCAGCTGCCTGCTTGAAGCGGGGGCGGTCCGCTTCAAGCCCATCTTCCTCACGGCCGCCGCCGCCATGATCGGCGCCGCCTTCATCTTGCTCGATCCGATCTTCCAGGGCCTGGCGATCTCGCTGCTGTTCGGCCTCGCCTCCTCCACCGCTCTCACGGTACTGACGATTCCCGCGATCTACGTGGCGCTGCGCGACGACAACCGCGGGTTCTGAAGGACGACGCCCGAGCCGGGACGCCGGTTCAGTCCTGGTCCCTCTCCCGCACCTCGAGCCACATGGCGTTGAGGATGGCGAAGGCGCAGGCAAGGCCGAGACCCAGAACCCAGCTGAAGTACCACATCTGTCGGACCTTCCCTTCAATAGCTCGAATGGTCGGCGGAGACCTGGGCCTCGCTGACGCGCCCGCGCAAGACGCGATAGACGAAGGCCGTGTAGGCGATCACCACCGGCACGAAGATCACCGCCGCCACCAGCATATTGAACAGGGTCGCTTGGCTCGACGAGGCGTCCCAGACGGTGAGGCTGCTTCTGGGATCGAGAGACGAAGGCAGCAGGAAGGGGAACATGCTGACCCCGGCCGTCGCGACCACGCCGGTGACGGCCAGCGCGCTGGCGATGAAGCCGAGGCCGTCCCAGCGCAAGCGGAGCGCAAGGGCGGCGAGCGTTGCGCCGCCGAAGCCGAGACAGGGAGCGGCGAGCGTCCAGGGCATCGCGGCGTAATTGGCATACCAGCCGCCGGCGATGCGGATCACGGCCTTGCCCAGGGGATTCGAATCGCTGTCATGGGGAAAGGCGCCGGCGATGCGGTAGCCGTCCAGCCCGGCCGACCAATATCCGGCGACAGCGAACAGCAGGATGAGGATGATGGCGGCAAAGAAGGCGGTACGGCGCGCGCGGCCGGCCACGGGTTCCTCGGTCTTGAGAGCAAGATAGGCGCCGCCATGCATCGTCAGCATGGCGACGGAGACGAGGCCGACCAGCAGCGGGAAGGGCGTCAGAAGACCGAGCAGGCCGCCGACATAGGTCATTCGAAGCGTGTCGTCGAATGTGAAGGGCGCGCCGACGAGAGCATTGCCGACAGCGACCCCGAAGATGAGGGCGGGCAGGAATCCACCCAGGAACAGGAGCCAGTCCCAGGTCGCCCGCCAACGCGTTCCCGGCATCTTGCTGCGGAACTTGAATCCCACGGGCCTGAGGATGAGGGCCAGCAGCACCACCAGCATGGCGAGGTAGAACCCGGAGAAGGCGACGGCGTAGATCAGCGGCCAGGCGGCGAAGATGGCGCCGCCGCCGAGGATCAGCCAGACCTGGTTGCCTTCCCACACCGGTCCGACGGCATTGACGACAACGCGGCGCTCGCCGTCGGACCGGGCGACGAAGGGAAGCAGTATGCCGACCCCGAGATCGAAGCCGTCCATGACCGCGAAACCGATGAGCAGCACGCCCAGCAGCACCCACCAGATGACGCGCAGGGTCTCGTAATCCAGGAAGTTCATCCGCCCCTTCCTCCCATCATTGCGCGGTGGCTTCGGCCGGCGCGCCCAGCGCGCCCTCCGGGCCGAGCCTGATGTACTTGATCATCAGAAAGACCTCGACGATGGCCAGCAGACTGTAAAAGAGGACAAAGCCGATCAGGCTCACGGCCACGCTTGCCTGACCGACGCTGGAAACCGAGAGAAACGTCGGCAGCACGCCGTCGATGGTCCAGGGCTGGCGCCCGTTTTCGGCGACGAACCAGCCGAGCTCCGCCGATATCCATGGCAGCGGCAAGGCGAGCAGCGCGAGGCGAAGGAACCAGCGATGGCGGTCGAGCCGGCGCTTGGCCGAAAGCCAGAAGGAAAAAGCGAAGAAAGCGATGAAGAAGAAGCCGATCGCGACCATGATCCGGAAGGACCAGAACAACGGCAGCACGTTGGGCACCGTATCCCAGGCCGCCTCCTGGATCTGCTCGGCATTGGCGTCGGTGACCTTGTCGGTGTAGCGCTTCAGCAGCAGCCCGTAGCCCAGATCCTGGACATGGGCGGCGAAGGCCGCCCTCGCGTCGTCGTCACCGGGATTGATCCTGAGCTTGGCCAAAGCGCCATAGGCGATCATCCCGCTCTTGATCCGGTCGGCATTGTCGGCCACCAGGTTCCGGATGCCGGGAACCGGCGTATCGAGGGAGCGGGTGGCGATCAGGCCCAGCACCCATGGAATTCGGACGGCATAGTTCGTCTGGTCGGCCGCGAGGTCGGGGATGCCGAAGACGGTGAAGCTGGCGGGGGCGGGTTCCGTTTCCCACATGGCCTCGATGGCGGCGACCTTCATCTTCTGGTTTTCCGAGGCGGTGTAGCCGCTCTCGTCGCCCAGCACGACGACCGAGAGAGCCGAGGCGAGGCCGAAGCTGGCCGCCACTGTCATCGAGCGCTTGGCGAAGGCGGCGTTGCGCCCGCAAAGCAGGAACCAGGCGCTCACCGCCATGACGAAGATGGCGCCGGTGACGTAGCCCGCGCTGACCGTGTGGACGAACTTGGCCTGGGCAACGGGATTGAAAAGGACATCGTAGAAGGACGTCACTTCCATGCGCATGGAGCGCGGGTTGAAGGCCGCCCCCACGGGATTCTGCATCCAGCCGTTGGCGACGAGAATCCAGAGCGCCGAGAGGTTGGTGCCGAGCGCCACCAGCCAGGTCGTCGCCAGATGGCTGACCTTCGAGAGCCTGCTCCAGCCGAAGAAGAAGAGGCCGACGAAGGTCGCCTCGAGAAAGAAGGCCATGAGGCCTTCGATGGCGAGCGGCGTGCCGAAAATATCGCCGACATAGTGGGAGTAGTAGGCCCAGTTCGTGCCGAACTGGAATTCCATGGTCAGTCCCGTCGCCACGCCCATGGCGAAATTGATGCCGAAGAGCATGCCCCAATACTGGGTCATGTCGCGCCAGACCCGGCGCCCCGTCATGACGTAAACGCTCTCCATGATGGCGAGCAGCACGGAGAGCCCGAGCGTAAGCGGCACGAACAGGAAGTGGTACATGGCCGTCAGCGCGAACTGCAGGCGCGACAGATCGACGGCGGTGGGATCAATCATGGGCGGTCTCGGATCCGTTTCCCGCTGCGGGCGACATCAAATGGCGGAACATGGTCGCGGCGTTTGGCTCCAGGCTGTTCCAGGGACCAAAGCACAGCAGATAGATGAGCGCGAAGCCGAGCGTCTTCAGCGCCAGCACTGCCGAAATCTCACGCCAGTACCGCGCCCCGCTGCTCGGCACGTTCGAAGAGCTGGATGGAACGTCCATCATCTTCCGACAGCGCTCCTGGTAGATGTCGCCTGCCACGGATCACAATGACTCGTTGCAAAGCAATGCGCAAATGGCTCCGGCGCCGGGCCCTGCCCGGCCGAACGATCAAGCCGCCGGCCGCGACTCCATGCCAAATGTAAGCTGGTTGCCGTCAAGATCGGCGACGCCGAAGTCGCGCATGCCGTAAGCATAGTCCTGCGGCGGCTTCAGCACTCTTGCGCCCCGCGCGGCCAGTTCAGCGTGAAGCGCATCGACATCCGTCACGAAGACGGCGATGGCCCCGTTGCCGGGAACCCAGCCGGTATTCTCGCTGGCGGCGCGCAGATGAACGGCGACCTCGTCGCGACACAGGCAGGCGTAGTAGGTGGGCTCGCCGTATTGAAAGGTGACGTCAAAGCCAAGCATGTCCCGGTAATAGGCGAGGCTGGCGCCGATATCGCACACGGTGAAGATGGTCGCAGCTCCAGCCAACATGGAATTCTCTCCTCTAGTCCGGGCAGGATGGTCATGCGCCGCAGCGCGCGCCGTTCTGCCCCTATCGCCGTTGGCTAGCGGATTGTCGCCTTGGTCGGGATGCGCGACAGGCCGAGAAGCACGACGAGGGTCACAGCCACCAAGAGCATGGTGAGCGCGGCGCCGGCGAAGACCTCGCCTCGGTCGCTGAGCGCAAAGATGCCCACCGGCAGGGTGACCCAGCCCGGCGGATAGACCATGACCGTGGCGCCCAGCTCGCCCATGGACAAGGCGAAGCTGAGGCTGAAGGCGGCGATGAGATAGGGCGCCACCAACGGCAGAGTCACGCGCCAAAGCAGATAGGCCGGCCTGGCGCCCAGGCTGGCCGCGATATCCTCGTAGTCCGGCGACAGCCGGGCGAGGCCGGCGGCGACATTGCCGTACGTGAAGGCGGAAATCAGGATGAAATGGGCCAGCACGACGATGGCGGTGGTGCCGTTCAGAAGCACGGGCGGTTGGCTGAACGCGACCAGCAACCCGAGCCCGACGGAAACCGAAGGCACCGCGCTCGGCAGGAAGAACAGAACGCTCAGCATCCGTCTCGGCAATGGTCCCATGGCCCGCAGCGCCAGCGCCGCCCAGCTGCCGGAAAGAAGGGCCACCAGGCTCGCCATCAACCCGGTCAGCAGGCTGACCCTGAGCTCGATGCCCGAATCGCCTTCCAGGGCGTCGGCGTAGTGGCGCAGGGTCAGGTGACTCGGCAACATGCCGTTCCATTGCCCGGCCAGGCTGGCGAGCGCGATCATCGCCAGTGGCAACGCATAGACGACGCCGAGGAGCAAACCGGCCGTGCCCCAGGCGACCCAGCGGGCGGCCCTAGACCAGACCAGCACGGTTCCCTCCCAGACGGCCGAGGGCGAACCGGTAGAGGAAATAGAGGCCTACCGAGAGCAGGATGTTGACGAGCGCGATAACGCAGGCCGTGCCGTAATCGAACTCCTGGATTGCCTTGTCGTAGACCAGAAGCGGCAGGGTGACCACGCCCTTGGCGCCGATGAACAGCACGATGCCGAATTCATTCACCGTCAGAAGCAGGCAAAGACTGCCGCCGGCAAGCAGGGCGGGCAGTGCCGCCGGCAGGATGATCTGGCCCAGGATGCGCCAGAACCCCGCGCCGAGACTGGCGGCGACCTCGATCTGGGCGGTTTCGATGAGCGAAAAGGCGGCGAGCAGGGGGCGCATGATGAAGGGCGTATAGACGGTCACCTCGGCCAGGATCACGCCCCAGGCGGAGTAGAGGAAATCGACCGGCGGCAAGGGAAGCTTGAAGGCCGCCATCAGCGACATGTTGAGGATTCCGGCCGACCCATAGAGAAAGGTGAAGGCGAGCGCCACCAGGAAGGTCGGCAGGGCAATGACGGTATCGATGAGGCGCGCCAACAGCGCTGCGCCGGGGAAGGGCACGAAGGAGACGACGAGCGCCAGGACGAAACCCAGCACCAGGCAGCCGGCGCTGGCGGCAAGCGCGATGCCGATCGTGTGCAGGATTGCCTCGCGGAACAGGGTCGAGGCGAATACGGCCCGGATGGTGTCGAGCGAGAAGCCGCCGGCGTCGCCGGTGAACGCCTGGGCGACGATCAGGGACAGGGGATAGAAGAAGCAGCCGGCGAGAACCAGGAGCGGCGCCATGATCCAAAGGGCGCGAAGGTCGAAGGCCGGAGCCGCGCTCGGCTTGGCCGTGGCGGAGCTAGCCGTCATCGTCGGCGATCAAGGTGGCGGCCTCGGGCCGGAAATGCAGGCGCAAACTGTCGCCCGGGCGCGGCGGCTCGGCATGAGGGGTCGAAGCCAGGCGGACAGTCGTCCCCTGGGCATCCACGGTGATGCTGAGCTGATCCCCTTGCCAGAGGGTGGAGACCACCTTGGCCTCCACGACATTGCCGGCCGGTCCCTCGGGTTCGAGCGTCAGATCGTGAGGGCGAATGCAGAGCAGACAGGCGGCGCCCAGTCGCAGCTGAGCCCCGGCCTGGGCTAGAAGCGAGAATGCACCGAAGCGGACCCGCGCCTGCCGGCCGCCTTCTTCCATGCTCTCCATGCGCACGGGCAGAAGGTTGGCGCGGCCCAGGAACTCGGCGGTGAAGCGATTGGGCGGGCTTCGGTAGAGTTCGCGCGAAGCGCCGTGAGAGACCAGCCTGCCTTCCCGCATGATGGCAATCCGATCGGCGAGCGTGAGCGCCTCGGTTTGGTCGTGTGTAACGTAGAGAACCGTCAGCTCCGGCAGGTTGCGGTGGAGCTGGGCGAGCTCTTCCAGCATGTTGCGCCGGATCTGGGCATCGAGCGCCGAAAGAGGCTCGTCGAGAAGCAGCACAATGGGCCTGATGGCAAGGGCCCGCGCGATGGCGACGCGCTGCTGCTGGCCACCGCTGAGTTCGCGCGGATACCGGCCCGTGAATTCGCTCATGCCGACCATGCGCAGGCATTCCCGAACCCGCTCGCGCACGGTTCCTTCGGCTGCGCGCCGGGCGCGCAGCCCGAAGGCGACGTTCTCCTCGACCCGCATATGGGGGAAGAGGGCATAATTCTGCACCACCATGCCGAGGTCGCGCGCGTGGGGCGGAAGATGGGTCACGTCGCGCTGGCCGATCCGGATGCGACCCCGCGCAGGACGCACGAACCCCGCCGCGGCTCGCAGCGCCGTGGTCTTCCCGCAGCCTGACGGTCCGATGATTGCGAGAATCTCGCCTGGCTCGACGGTCAGGGTCAGATCTCGCAGCACCGCGTTGCCGCGATAGGCGACCGTCACCGCCTCGAAACCGATGCCGGATGCGCCTTCCGGCGGGGCGGCCTTGGCCGCCCCGCCGAGAGTCATGTCGTCAGCTCCAATCAGCTGCCGGTCGCGTCGTGCCAACGAGCGACGTCCGCCTTCAAATCGGTCAGGACCTGGTTCCAATCGGGGTACCAAATCTCCACACCCTGCATCATGGTCTGGAGCTTCTTGTAGTTGTCGTCCGTCGGATGGACATCCTGCCGCACCGGCACGCCGAGCGCTATGGCGCTGACTTGCGACTGGGCGTCCTGGCTCAACAGGAACTCGATCAACTTCTTGCCCGCGTCGGCATGCGGTGCGCCTTGCACCAATCCAACATAATAAGGCAGCGAGAAGGTCGATTGCTTGCCGTCCGGCCCGGCCAGCCAGAAGATGTGGATGTTCGGGTTGTCCGTCGTTTGCGACAGGTTCATCTGCAGGTCGCCGTTGGCGACCCAAATCTCGCCCTTGTTGACCAGCGCCGTCAGCTTGCCGGTCGAGGAGGAGGGACCGCGGTTGTTGGCCTGGAGCTTCTTGAAGTAGTCGAAGGCGGCATCCTTGCTGCCATAGGCATGGATGACCTGCAACATCACGGCAGTGCCGTCGCCGGCCTGGCCCGGAGTCGAGTACTGGATCTTGTTCTTGAATTTGGGATCGAGCAGGTCGTCATAGGATTTCGGGCCGTTGCCGAGGCTGCCGTTGAAGATGAAGCATTGATAGTTGTTAACCAGCGAGTAGTAGAGGCCGCCCTTGTCCTTGTCGCCGGCCGCGATCTGGTCGGCGCCCGCGGGGGTGAAGGGCTGAAGCAGGCCGTCGGCCGCTGCCTTCATGATGAACGGGGGCAGGGTGACGATAACGTCGGCCTGGGTATTCGATTTTTCCTTCTCGACGCGCTCGACGACGCCACCCGAACCCGCCTCGACATATTGCACCTTGATGCCGGTGGCCTTGGTGAAGGCGTCGAATTCGGTCTGGTACCAGTTGGGCGTCCCGTCATGCAGGCCGTCGGCGCTGTAGATCGTCACAACGTCGTCGGCGAGAGCGGGGCCGGCTGCGATTGCGGCGGCGACGCCGGCCGCGAGCAGCAGGGATTTCGAGACTGTCATGGATTGTTCCCCTGTATGGAGTCCGGATGGACGGCGGCGCGAAATCTAGGCTTGGCCTGTGACGGAGCGATGACAGTTCCGCGATATGGCAAGCAGTGTTAGTGAATTTTTTAGACGGCTCTGGACCAAGCCTGCGGGCAACGCTACCGGCATGCTGGGCGCGTCGGGAGGTCCGCTGGGATTCAGGGCTTCGGGCCACGAGCGCCATCAGGGCAGGCCATGAACGCTTCCATCCAGCAGCGACTCAGGCTTGTTCGGCAAGATGCCGAGCTGTGCGATTGACTTGCAGTCGCACCGCTGCCATAAGCTACTCGCTTGTCGGCATCCGAATCCGGAGCGGGGAATGGCGTTCCAATGTGCAATCCGGCCTGCCCAGGCTGCGGGCTTGACCCTGGCCCTGCTGGCGGGATTGGCGTTGCCGGTTGGGGCTGCGGCCGCTTCCTTGCCAGGCGGCAGGCCCATGCTGGCCGCGGCCAACGACGCGGTGCCCAACCCGACGCCCCCACCTCTTGATGAGGAGCGGACAGCAGAAATCGATAAGGCCGCGGCCGCCTTCAAGCCGCTGGCCATAGCCGATCTGGACAGCACGGTGGCTGGGGTCGAGGAGCTCGTCCAGGCGGTGGAGGCGGGCGATCGCGCCGGCGCCGAGCGCGCCTGGGTCGCAGCGCGGGTCCCATGGGCGCGCTGCAAGATCTTTTCGGCGACCATGCTGCCCGATCTCGACAAGGCCATCGACGCCTGGCCGGACGCTGAGACCGGCTTCCATGCCGTCGAGTTTCTGCTCTTCGCCACCAGCCGCATGCCCGTCGCCGACAGCCGGGACCTGCTGGCAAACCTTAAGATCTTCCGGCACGTGATCCAGCAGCAGGCGTTTAGCGGACGCATCGTCATGGTCGGGCTTGCCACGCTTGCCTATGAGCTGGGCGCCGTCAAATCGAAGGGCGGCGAATCGGAACTGAGCGGCACTTCGCTCGCCGATATCCAACACAACGTCGAGGCCATCGACCGCGCCTGGCATATGATCTTCGCGGCCTCGATTGCGACCAAGGACGAGAAGCTTTCCAAGCGGATCGAAAGGGAGTTCGCGGATCTGAAGAAGCTTGTCTTGGTCCCGTCCTTTTCCGCCATCGATCAGCCCAGCCTCGAGCAGCAAGCCGAGTCCCTCGCCAACTCCATCGCTGAAGCCGATTTCAAGCTCGGCTGGTACCCGATCGATGTCACGGACGGCGGTTGACGCTTTGCCTCAGCCATGGCTGCGGCCTTGGTCTTTCCCGGTCCCGCCGCGGCTGGCTTGAGCAGGGATCCGGCCCAGCCTTTCTAACAAGAACCGGGCGGCGCAGGATTTGTCCGTACGCGGCGTGCAAGAATGTGAAATACTTGGACGTCGATTAGCGCACGCAAGGAACCCATGTTGCGGCGGCCTGTTTTTTTGCCTTGCGGGGGAACCGAGGTTCTCGATCATTCGTCAGCCGGCTCGCCCGATGCGCAGGCATCGGGCTTCGCCGCCTTCCTAGCCTGTCGGCAAATTCGCCCCGGCGCCATCGTGATCCTTGTGGGAAACTCGGGCTAGCCTCCAGGACGAGGCAAGGCGCCAACAAACCATGGACAATCCCGATCCGCGAAGGAATGCACCGGGCCGGCCTGCCGGTCGGCTCGGGCCTCTTGACCGGCGTCCCTCTCGGTTGCGGCGCTTCCTGTGGATCGCGGCTCTGGCTCTCGCCCTGGCCGAGGCCGTTCTCTGGTACCAGGGCCGGCAGGCCAGCCAGCCGAGCGCTGCCGCCCGATCGGCGGCGACCCCGCCTTCGCCCGTGGTTGCTGCCAGTGCCGCCAGCGGCGATGTCGACATCGCGCTCAACGGGCTTGGCACCGTGACGCCGCTCGCCACCGTCACGGTCAGGACCCAGATCGCCGGCCAGCTGCAGCAGATCGCCTTCACCGAGGGACAAGAAGTCCAGAAGGGCGATTTCCTGGCGTTGGTCGATCCGAGGCCCTATCAGGCGGCCCTCGACCAACTCCAGGGCCAGCTGCTCAAGGACCGGGCGCTGCTGCAAGGAGCCGAGGTCGATCTGGCGCGCTTCGAGAAGCTCGCCGCCCAGAACTCCATCGCCCGTCAGCAAGTCGACGACCAGCACTATCTCGTCATGCAGTACCAGGGCACGGTCAAGTCCGACGAGGCGCAGGTGGAGAACGCCCAGTTGAACCTGGCCTATTGCCACATCGTGGCACCCGTTGCGGGTCGGGTCGGGCTGCGCCAGGTGGATGCGGGAAACTATGTCCAGACAAGCGACGCCAACGGCCTTGTCGTGATCACCCAAATCCAGCCCATCTCGGTCATCTTCACCCTGCCGGAGGACGACCTGCCGCCGATCCTGAAGCGCCTCGGCGCCGGGGCGGCGCTGCCGGTGACCGCCTATGATCGCAGCCAGTCAGAGAAACTGGCCGATGGCGTGCTGAACACGCTGGACAACCAGATCGATACGACGACCGGCACGGTGAAGCTCCGGGCCCAGTTCGACAACAAGGACGAGAGCCTGTTTCCCAACCAGTTCGTGAATGTCCGGCTGCTGGTGGACGTATTGAAAGGCGCCGTCGTGATCCCGACGGCGGCGATCCAGCGTGGGGCGCCCGGCACCTTCGTCTATCTGATCGGAGCCGACAGCAAGGTCTCCGTGCGCAAAATCACCCTCGGCCCGATCGACGGCGAGCGCGCAGCCGTTCAATCGGGGCTGCAGGTCGGCGACCGGGTGGTCGTCGACGGCGCGGACAAACTGCGGGAGGGTGCGGCGGTCGTCCTTCGCTCCGAGAGTGGGACCCCGCCCGCCGGCCAAGCCCAGGGCGGCCAGACCTCGGGCGGCCAGACGGGCAAGAAGAAGAGCAGCCAGTGACCCGCGGGCGTTGAAGACTCCGATCCATGAGTCCCTCGCGGCCCTTCATCCTGCGCCCGGTGGCAACCACGCTTCTGATGGTCGCCGTCCTGCTGACGGGGCTGGTCGCCTACCAGTTCCTGCCGCTCTCGGCCCTGCCGGAAGTGGACTATCCCACCATCCAGGTGCAGACCTTCTATCCTGGCGCCAGCCCCGACGTGATGACCTCCTCCATCACCGCGCCGCTCGAGGTCCAGTTCGGCCAGATGCCGAGCCTGGTCCAGATGTTCTCCCAGAGTTCGGCCGGCGCCTCGGTGATCACCCTCCAGTTCAGCCTGAACATCAGCCTCGACATCGCCGAACAGGAGGTGCAGGCCTCGATCAACGCCGCCGGCAACCTGCTGCCGGCGGACCTGCCGGCACCGCCGATCTACGCCAAGGTCAACCCAGCCGACGCACCGATCCTCACTCTGGCGCTGACCTCGAAAGTCTTGCCGCTGCCGCAGATCGAGGACTTGGCCGACACGCGGCTCGCCCAGAAGATCTCCCAGCTTGCCGGCGTCGGCCTGGTCAGCATCAGCGGCGGCCAGCGCCCGGCCATGCGGGTTCAGGTCAATATCCGGGCGCTTTCCGCCTATGGGCTCAATATCGACGACCTGCGCACGACCATCGCCAATGCCAACGTCAACACGCCGAAGGGCAATTTCGACGGCCCGTCGCGGGCCTATACGATCAACGCCAATGACCAGCTCCAGGATGCTGAAGCCTATCGCAGCCTGATCATCGCCTATCGCAACGGCGCTCCGGTGCATCTTTCCGACGTCGCCTCGGTGGTGCAGGGGGCCGAGAACGACAAGCTCGCGGCCTGGATGAACGTGACGCCGGCGGTCATCCTCAACATCCAGCGCCAGCCGGGCGCCAACGTGATTGCCGTGGTGGATCGCATCAAGGCGCTGCTCCCCGCGCTCCAGGCTTCGCTCCCGGCCGCCATCGACGTGGCCGTGCTGACCGACCGGACGACGACGATCCGCGCTTCGGTCGCCGATGTAGAACTGGAGCTGAGCCTGGCGGTGGCCCTCGTGGTGCTGGTGATCTTTCTCTTCTTGCGCAATCTGCCTGCGACCGTGATCCCCAGCCTCTCGGTGCCGCTCTCGCTCGTCGGAACCTTGGGCGTCATGTATCTCGCCGGCTTCAGCATCAACAATCTTTCGCTGATGGCGCTCACCATCGCGTCCGGCTTCGTCGTCGACGACGCCATCGTCATGATCGAGAACATCTCGCGCCACCTGGAAGATGGCGAAAAGCCGCTCGAGGCCGCTCTCAAAGGCGCGGAGCAGGTGGGCTTCACCATCGTGTCGCTGACCATCTCCCTGATCGCGGTGCTGATCCCGTTGCTGTTCATGGGCGATGTGGTCGGCCGCCTGTTTCGGGAGTTCGCGATCACGCTTTCGGTCACGATCCTGATCTCGGCCATGGTCTCCCTCACTCTCGTGCCGATGATGTGCGCGAGGATGCTGCGCGCGCGCGCGGACAGCCGCGAAACTGGCTTTGCCCGGCGCAACCGGGAATTGTTCGAGCGGCTGGTGCACGGCTACGATCGCGCGCTTGTCTGGGTCCTCGACCACCAGCGCATGACCCTCACCATTGCGGTGGCGACACTGGCCGTCACGGCATACCTCTACATGGTCGTCCCCAAGGGTTTCTTCCCAATCCAGGATACCGGCATCATCCAGGGGATATCCGAAGCGGCCCAATCGACGTCTTACGGCGCCATGGCCGAGCGTCAGCAGGCGCTGGCCGCCGCCATCCTCAAGGATCCCGATGTC
The DNA here is from genome assembly GCA_963724385.1 of uncultured Alphaproteobacteria bacterium. GTDB lineage: Bacteria > Pseudomonadota > Alphaproteobacteria > Dongiales > Dongiaceae > DASXQK01. Next base: position 593,658 of record CAVRUJ010000001.1, read on the forward strand.
GAGAACCTCAGCTCCTTCATCGGCGTCGACGGCAGCAACATCACGCTTAACAGCGGGCGGCTGCTGATCAACCTGAAGCCCCATGACCAACGTGACGGCGTGGAGACCGTGATCCGCCGGCTCCAGTCCGAGGTGGCGGACATCGCCGGCGTCACACTCTATCTTCAGCCGGTCCAGGACCTGACCATCGACACCCAGGTCAGCCGGACCCAGTACCAGTTCGTGCTCGAGGATGCGAACCCGGACGAGCTAGCCGCCTTTGCGCCGAGGCTCGTGCAGCAAATGAACGGCATGCCGCAGTTCGCCGACGTGGCCACCGACCTGCAGCAGAACGGGCTCACGGCTTATGTCGACATCGACCGGGATTCGGCCGGCCGGTTCGGCATCACACCCGCGACGATCGACAATGCCCTTTACGACTCCTTTGGCCAGCGCATCATCTCGACCATCTATACCCAGTCCAACCAATACCGCGTCATCCTCGAGGTCGATCCGGCGATGCAGGCCTCGCTCGCCTCCCTCGATTCGATCTACCTGCCTTCCTCGATCGCCGCCGCCGGACAAGTGCCGCTGTCGGCCATCGCCAAGGTTGCGGAACAAACCGCGCCGCTCCAGATCACCCATCTCGGCCAGTTTCCGGCGACCACGGTTTCTTTCAATCTGGCGCCGGGCGTTTCGCTTGGCGAGGCGGTGACGGCGGTCCGCCAGGCGGAGCAGGCAGCGGCACTGCCGCGCAGCGTGATCACCAGCTTCCAGGGCGCGGCGCTGGGCTTCGAGGCGGCGCTGCAGAACGAGCTGTTCTTGATCCTGGCGGCAATCGTCACGGTCTATATCGTGCTGGGCGTGCTCTACGAGAGCTTCGTCCACCCGGTGACCATCCTCTCCACTCTGCCCTCGGCCGGGGTCGGCGCGCTGATTGCCCTCATCATCGCCGGCAACGACCTCGATATCATCGCCATCATCGGCATCGTGCTGCTGATCGGGATCGTCAAGAAGAACGCGATCATGATGATCGACTTCGCCCTGGACGCCGAGCGCCGGGAAGGCAAGGCGCCGCGCGAAGCGATCCACCAGGCATGCCTCCTGCGCCTGCGCCCGATCTTGATGACGACCATGGCCGCCATGCTGAGCGCGCTGCCCCTCATGCTCGGCACCGGAACCGGCTCGGAACTGCGCCAGCCGCTCGGCCTGGCGATCGTCGGCGGACTCATCGTCAGCCAGATGCTGACGCTGTTCACCACGCCGGTGATCTATCTCGCTTTCGACCGGCTGGCGCGAAGGCTGCAGCCGAGCGATTTGCCGCCCGAGGGGACGCCATGAACGTCTCGGCGCCCTTCATCAACCGGCCGGTGGCAACAACCCTGCTCACCTTGGGCATCGCACTCGCCGGGGCCATCGGCTACGTCCATCTGCCGGTGGCGCCGCTCCCGCAAGTGGATTTTCCCACCATTTCGGTCCAGGCCCAGCTTCCGGGCGCCAGCCCCGAGGTCGTGGCAACCAGCGTCGCCACGCCGCTGGAGCGCCATCTGGGTCAGATCGCCGACGTGAGCGAGATGACGTCCTCCAGCACCGTCGGGTCGGCGCGAATCACCCTGCAGTTCGGCCTCGACCGAGACATCGACGGCGCCGCGCGCGATGTCCAGGCGGCGATAAACGCCGCGCGCGCCGACCTGCCGGCCAGCCTGCGCAGCAACCCCACCTATCGCAAGGCGAACCCGGCCGACGCGCCGATCGTGATCCTGGCCCTGACCTCGGATACGCTGACGCCGGGCCAGGTCTACGACGCCGCGGCGACGGTGCTCGGCCAGAAGCTTGCCCAGGTCGAAGGCATCGGCCAGGTGGCGCTGGGTGGCGCTTCGCTCCCGGCGGTCAGGGTCGAGCTCAATCCGCGGGCCCTGTTCAAGTACGGCGTCGGCCTGGAAGACGTGCGCGCCGCGCTCGCCGCCGCCAATGCCCATAGCCCCAAAGGTGCGATCGAGGTCGGCGGCCAGCGCTATCAGCTCTACGCCAACGACCAGGCTCGCCTTGCCGACCAATACCGGTCTCTCATCGTCGCCTACCGCTCGGGCGCGGCGGTCCGGCTTTCCGACCTGGCCGAGGTCGACAATTCGGTCGAGAACCTGCGCAATGCCGGGCTCGCCAACGGCAAGCCTTCGGTCCTGGTCATCCTCTACCGGCAGCCCGGTGCCAATATCATCGATGCGGTGGACCGGGTCTATGCGCTGTTGCCGGAGCTGAAGGCATCGATCCCCAGCGATATCGATATTTCAGTCGCCAACGACAGGTCGACGAGCATCCGGGGCTCGCTCCGGGACGTCGAGCGCACGCTGATGGCCTCGACCGTCCTTGTCGTCCTGGTGGTATTCGCGTTCCTCGGCGATGCGCGCGCGGCCCTTGTTCCCAGCGTGGCAGTGCCGGTTTCCCTGATCGGCACTTTCGGGGTGATGTATCTGCTGGGCTACAGCCTGGACAATCTGTCGCTCATGGCGCTCACCATCGCCACCGGGTTCGTCGTTGACGACGCAATCGTGGTGCTGGAGAACGTGGCCCGCCACGTGGAGGCCGGCATGCCGCGTTTCCGGGCAGCGGTCCAAGGCGCGGGCGAGGTCGGCTTCACGGTCCTCTCCATGAGCCTGTCCCTCGTTGCCGTCTTCATCCCGATCCTGCTCATGGGCGGCATCGTCGGGCGTCTCTTCCGCGAGTTCGCCGTAACGCTTTCCGTGGCGGTGCTCGTCTCCCTGATCCTGTCGCTCACTACGACGCCGATGATGTGCGCAAGGCTCGTCGGCCGGCCGCACGGCAGGCCCCCGAGGCGCTTGGCGCGCGCGCGCGAAGGCCTGTTCAAGGGCCTGCTCGACGGCTATGCCCGCAGCCTCGCCGCGGCGCTCAACCATCCGCGCCTGGTGGTCCTGGCCCTTCTGGCGACCCTCGGCCTCAACGCTTTCCTCTACGTCGAGATCCCGAAAGGGTTCTTCCCCCAGGTAGATACGGGCCGGCTGGTGGGCGGAATCCAGGCGGACCAGAGCATCTCCTTCCAGGCCATGCGGCAGAAGTTCGTCCGCTTCATGACCATCCTCAGGGCCGATCCGGCGATCGACAGCGTGGTGGGTTTCACCGGCGGCGGGCAGACGAATTCCGGATTTGTCTTCATTGCCCTCAAGCCCGTGGCCGAGCGCAAGCTCTCGGCCGACGCGGTGATCGCCAGGCTGCGCAAGGCGCTTGCCGTGGTGCCGGGGGCGAGCCTCTTCCTGCAATCGGTCCAGGACATCCGCGTCGGCGGCCGGCAAAGCAATGCTCAATACCAATACACGCTCCAGGACGACGACCTGCAGGAACTCTATGACTGGACGCCGAAGGTCACCGCGGCGCTAGAGCATCTGCCGGAGATCTCCGACGTGAATTCCGACCTGCAGCAGGGCGGGCTCGAGACCGATCTCGCCATCGACCGTGCCACCGCGGCGCGCCTCGGCGTGAGCGTGAGCCAGATCGACAACAACCTCTACGACGCGTTCGGCCAGCGCCAGGTTTCGACGATATACAACGCATTGAATCAGTATCACGTGATCATGGAGGTGGCGCCGCAGTTCTGGCAAAGCCCCGAGGTGCTGCGGGAGATGTATGTCAGTACCAGCGGCGGGGCGGTCGGCGGCGTTCAGGGATCCAACGCCGTCGCCGGCACGATCGGCAGCCCGACGGCATCGGCGGCGGGCGATGAGGCGCGCAACCTCAGCAGCAACGGGCTGACGGCAACCAAGGGCAGCGGCGCTTCGACCGGAAGCGCGGTCAGCACCAAGGTCGAGCACATGGTGCCGCTCGCCGCGCTCGCCACATATGGCCCCGGGCAGGCGCCATTGGCCGTCAACCATCAGGGCCTGTTCCCGGCCAGCACGATTTCCTTCAATCTTACCGTCGGCAAATCGCTCAGCGATGCCGTCGCTGCCGTCGGCAAAGCGGAAACCGGCATCGGCATGCCTGGATCCATCCACGGCACGTTCCAGGGCACGGCGCGGGTGTTCCAGGATTCGGTCGCGAGCGAACCGATGCTGATCCTGGCGGCCCTGGTCGCCGTCTATATCGTGCTGGGCGTGCTTTACGAGAGCTATGTGCATCCGCTTACCATCCTCTCCACCTTGCCTTCGGCCGGGGTGGGCGCGGTGCTGGCGCTGATGGCGGTCAATGTCGAATTCAGCATCATCGCCCTCATCGGCGTCATCCTGCTGATCGGCATCGTCAAGAAGAACGCCATTATGATGATCGACTTCGCTCTCGACGCTGAGCGCAGCCGCGACCTTTCGCCGCGCGATGCGATCTACGAGGCCTGCCTGCTTCGCTTTCGCCCGATCATGATGACCACCATGGCAGCACTTCTCGGCGCCTTGCCGCTGGCGCTCGGCCTCGGCGAGGGCGGGGAGTTGCGCCAGCCGCTTGGCATCGCCATCGTCGGCGGCTTGATCGTCAGCCAGCTGCTGACGCTCTACACGACGCCCGTCGTCTACCTTTATCTCGATCGGTTCCGGCTCTGGATCCGTCGGCCTCTCGGGCCGCTCGGCGGCCAGCAATTGGCGGGTCATTGATGGCGCGCGCGCTCGCACGTCTTCCGGTTCTGGCCGTGGCCTTGTGGGCCTTGGCCGCCTGCGAGGTCGGCCCTGACTATCGCAAGCCCGATGCCCCGGCTCCCGCCGCCTACAAGGAATCGCAAGGCTGGAAGCCGGCGGAGCCCGGGGAAGCGGCCAGCGGCACGGCCTGGTGGTCGGTCTATGGCGACCCGGTCCTCGACCAGCTGGAGAGCCAGGTCCAAGTCTCCAATCAGACCCTGAAGGCCGACGAGGCCGCCGTTCGCGTCGCCCGCGCCCTGGTCGTCGAGGCCCGCGCCGGCCTGTTCCCCACCATCGATCTCGGCGCTTCGGCCCAGCGCTCGCGCCAGAGCAGTGGGAACCGGTCGACCACGGCGAACCAATTCAGTGTCTCGGCCACGGCAAGCTGGGACCTGGACGTGTGGGGCCGCATCCAGCGCTCTGTCGAGGCCAGCGCCGCGACTGCGCAAGCAAGCGCGGCCGATCTTGCCGCCGCCCAGCTGTCGATCCAGGGCGAGCTCGCCGCCGACTATTTCGCCCTCAGGGTCCAGGACGAAACCGAGCGCCTGCTCCAAGCGACGGTGGCCCTGTTCCAGCATTCCCTGGAAATCGCGAACAACAAATACGAGGCGGGAACCGCGGCCATGACCGACGTGGCCTCGGCCGAGGCCCAACTCGAATCGACTGAGGCCCTAGCGATCAATGTCGGCGTCCAGCGCCAGCAATTGGAGCACGCCATCGCCGTGCTGATCGGCAAGGCGCCCGGCGAATTCGCCGTCGCGCCGCTGCCGCTGGCGCTGAAGGCCCCGGCGATACCCGCGGGCCTGCCCTCCGCCCTGCTCGAACGCCGGCCCGATATCGCCGCGGCCGAGCGCCGGATGGCCGCGGCCAATGCCGAGATCGGCGTGGCGGTGGCCGCCTTCTATCCCGACATCTCCCTTTCGGCCACGGCCAGCTTGGCGGCAACGGTCCTTTCCAGCTTGTTCAACGCCTCCAATCTGGTATGGGCCGTCGGCCCGGCCCTCTCCGAAACCCTGTTCGAGGGCGGGTTGCGCAGCGCTGAGCTCGAAGCGGCGCACGGCACTTACGACCAGGAGGTCGCTCTCTATCGCCAGACCGTGCTGACCGCCTTCCAGCAGGTCGAGGACCAGCTGGCTGCCTTGCGCATCCTGGAGCAGGAAGCCGGTGTCCAGGCGGCCGCGGTCAGGGCGTCGGAAGAGGCGGCGCGCCTGACCCTAAACCAGTATGAAGCCGGGACCGTCGACTACACCGCCGTCATCACCGCCCAGGCCAACTCCCTCAGCAGCGAGGAGACCGGCCTCGGCATCCTGAACCAGCGCGCGGCTGCCAGCGTCGGCCTGATCCAGGCGCTGGGCGGCGGCTGGGATGTCTCCCAGCTCCCGGCCGAGCAAACGGGGGTCATGGAGCCGATCCTTCCTTGAAGGGATCCGCAAGCCGTGCCTTCGGACGGTAGAAGGCAAGACTCGCGACCAGGCCGGCCGTCGCGGCATAAAGCCCGGCATTGACGCTGGCGAGATGGGCGACATTGCCCCAGATCCAGCTTCCGAAGGCCAGACCGCCGAAGAGCGCGAGGTAGTAGACGCCGATCGCCCGGCCCTTGAATTGCTCGGCCGCCGCCAGCTGCACCACGACGTTGAAGGTGGACATGGCGACCATCCAGCCGAAGCCGCCGAGCAACAGCACGGGCAGCAAGGCCAGTTGCGAAGGCAGGACGGCGAGCGCCAGGGTGGAGAGAGCAAAACACAAGGTCGAACCGGCAAACAGCCGCTTCAAGCCGAACCTTAGGCGTATCCAGATGATCACGCTGGCGCCTGCCAGAGCGCCGACGCCGAGCGCCCCCAGCATCAGGCCGTAGGCCGAGGGTCCGCCGCCCTGGAGCCGCTTGGCGACCAGGGGCAGGAGCGACCAGAGGGCACTGGAGAACCCGGTGAATACAAAGCAATGAAGCATGGCGCCTCGGATCGCAGGCGCGCCGCCGGCATGGGCGAAGCCGGCAATGAACTCTTCCACAATGCTGCCCATGGGCTTGGGCTTGGAGAGCCCGGCCTTGCTGCGCCAGTGGAACAGGACGCCGATAATGTAAACGTTGCAGAGCGCATTGGCGGCGAAGGCGGCCGGCACGCCGAAGACAGCGATGATGAGCCCGCCGAGTCCGGGCCCGGCAGCGCGCGCGATGTTCCAACCGACGCTGCTGAGGACCAGCGCGCTCGGGATCTGCTCGCGGGGAAGCAACTCGCCAAGGGTCGCCTGATAGGCCGGGTAGCGCAGCGCCGAGCCGCTGTCGAGGGCGAAGGTCAGGCCCAATAGCAGCCAGGGTGTCATCAGCCCGAAGCCGTCCAGCAGCGAGAGCAAGAGGGCGACGGTCAAAACGATGGTCTGGGCGGCCATGAACACCAGCCGCTGGTCGAACCGGTCGGCAAGCACGCCCCCCAGCAGGCTGAATATCAATGGGGGCAGGGAGGTCGCCGCCTGGACCCAGGCGACGAAATCGACCGTGGGCGCGATGGAGGTCATGAGCCAGGCCGCGGCCACCGACTGGATCCAAACGCCGACGTTGGAGAGCAACGTTGCAGCCCAAAGACGCCGGTAAATGGGGTTGGCGAGCGGACTGAACAGCGAGGCGGATCGAAGATAGCGCTGCGGCGGCGCCGACATGGCGGAACTGGCTGCAAGTCACGAGGTGACAACAGCATAGCGGTTGCTGGCGGTTTCGGTAGCCGGCCTCGCGCCTCGTATTGACATGGCCGCCACGTGCGGGACGCATTGCCGGGCAGCCGCAACGCCGGTTACGTTGCCCGACCCGGAAACGGGGTAGCCTCACTGGCCCGGCCATTGACGAAGGGGGAACTCATGGACGCAAGCGAGATCATGGCCGGCTTTCCTTCGCCGCCATCCGGGCAAGTCACGCTTGCCAATTGGCGCCTGCCGCCTTTCAACCGCTGGGCATTTCGCAACGTGCGCCAGATTCTGCCCACGGCGGCGATCCCTCATGGCGAGGCATCTGGGGAAGCCTTCCGGCGCTCCGGCCGAGCCATTGAGACGATCGCCTTTGAGGGCCCCGACGGCCGCGAATGGACCATCGGGCAGATGCTCACCGCGACCTTCACCGATGGGTTCCTGGCACTCCGCCGGGGCTGCATCCTCGCCGAACGCTACGACAATGGGCTCGTGCCTGAAACGCCCCACATCGTCTTCTCGGTCAGCAAGTCGCTGAGCGCTCTCCTGGCCGGCATTCTGGCCGGCCAGGGACGGCTCGATCCCGAGGCGCCGGTGCTTCGCTACATTCCCGAAGTCGCGGGTTCGGCCTATGGCGATTGCACCGTGCGCCATGTGCTGGACATGACCGTCTCCACCGACTTCGTCGAGGACTACCTCGACACCACCGGCGACTTCGCCCGTTATCGGATGGCCACCGGCTGGAATCCGGTGGCCGATCCCAGCAACGTGGGCGACCTGCGCGGTTTCCTTCCCAGCATCCATCGCGGCGCCGGTCCCCATGGCGCGGCCTTCCACTACGTGTCTCCCAACTCCGATCTTCTCGGCTGGATTCTGGAGCGCGCCGCCGGCCGGCCTTTCGCGGAGCTGATGAGCGATCTGGTCTGGCGCCCGCTGGGCGCGGAATTCGATGCCTACATCACGGTCGATCGCCTGGGCGCCCCGCGCAGCGCCGGCGGCATCTGCGTCACCTTGCGCGACTTGGCGCGCTTCGGCGAAATGATGCGCTTGCGCGGCATGGCCGGCGGCCGGCAGATCGCGCCCGCATGGTGGATCGAGGATATCAGGGAGAACGGCGACCCGGAGGCCTGGCGCCGGGGCGACTTGGCCTCCCAGCTGCCGATCGACCGGTACCGCAGCAAATGGTACAGCCTCGGCGACGGGCGCGGCACATTCTGCGCCATCGGCATCCATGGCCAGTGGCTCTATATCGACCCCACGGCCGAAACGGTGCTGGCCAAGCTCTCTTCCCAGCCGGTGGCGGCCGATGAAGCGGCAGACCGCCTGACCATGGCGGGACTCACGGCCCTCGCCCGGGCGGTAGCCGAACGCCCCTAAAGCCTGAACGTCTCAAGCGCACTCAGCTTGAGACGTGAATCAGGCTTTAATCTGTTGAAGTAGAGCAAGATTCACGGGTCAGCTTAACGCTAGCTGACCCGATCTTGCTCTATGGCGCGCTCGGCGCCTTCAGGATGCGATCGACTTCGCCCAGGATACGCTCCTTGGGGTCGAGCTTGCGCAGGATGACGGCAGCACCGAGCTTGCGCGCCATGTCGAGAACATCGACATCATAGAAGGCGCCGCCGCCGGAAACGGCGACGATCTTCACGTGATTGTCGACGGCCCTGAGCGCGCGGATCACCTCGCCGCCATCCATGCCCGGCATGAAGATGTCGGTTACGACCACGTCGGGACGGAACTGGCGATAGAGTTCCACTGCTTCGCGCCCGTCCTCGGTCTCCAGCACCTGGTGCCCGCCATCCTCGAGGATGCGGCGAATGACACCCCGATAGAATCCGTCGTCGTCGATCACGAGTATGAGGGCCACGGCCCCTGCCTCTCCCGGATGGAACCTCCGCCAGCCGGGGAAGTCCGGATGGGTGTGGCTGCTGCAGCGCAATACGCCCATCCCTGACGCAGCCGGCGTCCGGCCGGCAGCTTAGCACGGTCTCAAGGGGAGCCGCACCTATAGGTCTGTATCGAGAACGGCTCAGCCGGCGGCTGGGCGCAGGAAGGCCCGGGCGGCCAGTTCGATCTCGCTCATCAGGCCGTCCAGCTGGGGAACCAGGGCTTCGATGGCGGACCAGTTCCCCGAACGGCCAGCCGCCTCCAACTGGCTGCAAACCTCGACCAGACGGTGGGCGCCGACGACGCAGCCCGAGCCTTTCAGTTTGTGGCTGGCCTGGCGGACCTGTTCGGGAACGGCGCTGGCGACCGCGGCGCGGATCTCGGCAATCCCCAAATGCGCCGCCGGGATGAACTCGGCCACGACCTCGCTGATCAACTCGGGGTCGTCGCCAAGGGTTCTGCGCAGAACCGCGCCGTCCATGGCAAGTCGCGGACCGCCGAGCGAACCTGCCGCGTCATGCTGGACGGTCATAAACCTTCCCAGATATGGAGTTTATTCATTGATTGGAAGGATAATTGCTTGACCATCGGCGCGCAACCGGATCGTTGCCCCAGATGAAAGTACCATGAAAATCCCTTGGCTCTCCAGCCAAAACGACGATTCTCTAAAGGCGTCGGACGTTGGGTAGAATTGTAGTATTTAATACTAATAAGCGCGATATTGCGACCTCGATGCGAGGCGGCCGACGATTCGGTGTACAGGCCAAGAGGCCGAATGCGAGCAGGACAAGGCATGGGGTTCCTGCCGCCGGGGCCATTGCTTCGCGCCAAAGCATCAAAACGCCGTGATCAGAAATGCCGTTGGCCGCTGCGCGAGCCACCATTTCGGGAGCCCGCGCAGTCATGCCGGCGACGCGAGTGGTGCGACTCGGCGGAAGTACTGGCGACGGCGAGGCTTGCATGATCCACCCCCAGGGCGCTTCGGTGACTGGTGAGCGCAGCTAGAGCGTCCCAGCTTTGAGACTGTTCTTGTCATCGACATATAACTGTAACATTCTCCCCGTAGCGTCCGGCTTGCGTTCGGTGTGAGGGGCCTAGTCCGAAACAGGTCTTGGCGGCCGGCGGGTGGGTAGTCCGGCCGCAAAAGCAGACCCTTCAGGAAATTCGCCGCGACCAAGCGGGGCGCGGAGCACCGGAAACTTGCGCGACGGCCCGGCGCGGTGCGCCGGAACACTTGGGAACTGCATATTCATGGACGGGAGACAGGCGATGACACGCAAATGGTTGAGCATGATTCCAATTTCGGCCCTGGCAATCCTGGCATCGACGGGCTTCGCCAGCGCCCAATCGATGGACCAGATCGTGGCCGGAGCGAAGAGCGAGGGCCAGCTGACGGTAATCGCGCTTCCCCACGACTGGTGCGGCTACGGCGCGGTGATCGACGCCTTCAAGGCGAAGTACGGCCTCGCCGTCAATGAGCTCAACCCCGACGCCGGCTCGGGCGATGAAGTCGAGGCGATCAAGGCGAACAAGGGCAACACGGGTCCGCAGGCGCCCGACGTGATCGACGTCGGCCTCTCCTTCGGCCCCTCGGCCAAAGCGGATGGCCTCATCCAGCCCTACAAGGTCTCGACCTGGAGCACGATTCCCGACAGCGCCAAGGATGCCGACGGCTATTGGTACGGCGACTACTACGGCGTGCTGGCCTTCGAGGTGAATACCGACATCGTCAAGAAGGTTCCGACGGACTGGGCCGATCTGCAGGCCGCCGACTACAAGAACTCGATCGCGCTGGCCGGCGACCCGCGTACCTCGAACCAGGCCATCCAGGGCGTGTTCGCCGCCGGTCTCTCGGCCGCGGGCGGCAACATCGACCAGGCCGGCGACGCCGGTTTGAAGTTCTTCGCCGATCTCAACAAGTCCGGCAATTTCGTGCCGACGATCGGCAAGGCGGCATCGCTCGCCCAGGGCGCCACCCCGATCATCCTGCGCTGGGACTACAATGCGCTCGCCGACCGCGACACCCTCAAGGGCAACCCCAATGTCCAGGTCATCGTCCCGAAGACGGGCGTCGTGGCGGGTGTCTATATCCAGGCAATCAGCGCCTATGCGCCGCACCCGAACGCGGCCAAGCTGTGGATGGAGTACCTCTATTCGGACGAGGGCCAGCTCGGTTGGCTGAAGGGCTATTGCCACCCGATCCGCTTCAACGATCTCGCGAGCAGCAACAAGATTCCGGCCGACATGATGTCGGCCCTGCCGCCGGCGGACAACTATGCCAAGGCGGTGTTCCCGACCCTCGACCAGCAGGCTGCGGCCAAGGGCGTGATCACCAAGCAGTGGGACTCGGTGGTCGGCGCCAACGTAAAGTAGTCTCGTCGTGAACATGGCCGCGTCGGGTCAATCCGGATCGCAGTTTCCGGATCCCGGCGCGGCCGTTTCCCGGTTCCGTTAGAGTCAGCTGCTCTAAACGCTCGAAGGGCGCGCAGGCAGATCCGATGGCCCAACAGTCTCAAGTCGCGGCCGGCATGCCCCCGATCGCCCGGCTCCGGCCGAGCCAAGGTTTCCTGGTCTGGCTTGGCGTCGCGCCGTTCTTCGTCTTTGCCCTGATGTTCCTCATCCTGCCCACCGGCTACCTGCTGGTCGGTGCGTTCCAGGACCCGAACGGGAATTTCACCCTCGCCAACCTCGGGGATCTGTTCCAGCCCTCGATCCTGAGCGCCTATTGGGTCAGCATCGAGGTGAGCGCCGCGTCTGCTATCGGCGGCGCCTTGGTCGGCTTCTTCCTCGCCTACGCGGCCGTGCTGGGCGGCCTGCCGGGATGGATCCGGCCGACGCTGATGACCTTCTGCGGCGTCGCCTCGAATTTCGCCGGCATCCCGCTGGCCTTCGCCTTTCTCGCCACGCTCGGCCGGGTCGGGCTGGTGACGACCCTGCTGATCAAATTCTTCGACTTCAACATCTACAGCACCGGCTTCAACCTGCTGAGCTTCTGGGGCCTGGCGCTCACGTACCTTTATTTCCAGATCCCGCTCATGGTGCTGATCCTCACGCCCGCGCTCGACGGCCTGAAGCGCGAGTGGCGCGAGGCGTCGGCCATCCTGGGCGCCAGCACCTGGCAGTATTGGCGCTACGTCGCGCTGCCGGTGCTGTGGCCCAGCATCTTGGGAACGACCCTGCTGCTGTTCGCCAATGCCTTCGGGGCGATCGCCACCGCCTATGGCCTCACCGGCAGCTCGCTCAACATCGTCACCATCCTGCTCTATGCCCAGATTCGCGGCGACGTGCTGCACAACGAGAATCTCGGTTATGCGCTGGCGCTGGGCATGATCCTCATCACCGGGCTCTCCAACGCCGCCTATATCTGGCTGAGCGGCCGCGCGCGCAGGGGGCTTGGATGAAGCAATCCAAGATCGGAGCCTGGATCGCGCTCGTCGTCGGTGCGCTCTATTTCGTGGTGCCGCTCATCGGCACCTTCGAGTTCTCGCTGCGCATGCGCCGGGGCGCCTACAGCTTCGATGCCTATCGCGTCGTGCTGACCGATCCGCGCTTCCAGGCGACCTTCGGCTATTCGACCGTGCTTGCCTTTGCGACGATCGTGGTCGGCGTCGTCCTCGTCGTGCCGACGGCCTACTGGATCCAGCTCCGCCTGCCGCGCTTGCGGCCGATCGTCGAATTCATCACCCTGCTGCCGCTGGTCATCCCGGCGATCGTGCTGGTCTTCGGCTATTTGCGCATCTATGGCAGTTCCTCCTTGCTGCCGATGACGTCCAACGAGCGGGCGACCGACGTGCTGCTGATGTTCAGCTACGTCACGCTTGCCTTGCCTTACATGTATCGGGCGGTCGATACGGGCCTGAGGTCGATCGACGTGCGGACCCTGACCGAGGCCGCCGAAAGCCTGGGCGCCGGCTGGGCCACGATCCTCTTCAAGGTGATCTTTCCCAACGTCCGTGTGGCCGTACTGAGCGGCGCCTTCCTCACCTTCGCCATCGTGATCGGCGAGTTCACCATGGCGAGCCTCCTGGATCGGCCGGCCTTCGGGCCCTATCTGCAGTTGATCGGCGCCAACCGGGCCTATGAGCCGTCGGCGCTGGCCATCATCGCCTTCATCGTAACCTGGGCCTGCATGGGGCTCTTGCAGGTCTTCGGGCGCGGCACCAAGGCCCTGGCGGCGCCGGCGCCGGGCCGCGTCAAGTGAACGGGAGCGGACATGGCCTTCCTTGAAATCGAAAGCGTGCGCAAATCCTTCGGGGCTCAGCACGTGGTCCAGAACTTCGATCTTGCGATCAAGCGGGGTGAGTTCGTCTCTTTCTTGGGGCCCAGCGGCTGCGGCAAGACGACGACGCTGCGCATGGTCGCCGGTTTCGAAGCGCCGAGCGCGGGAAAGATCCGGATCGACGACAAGGACGTCACGCAGCTCAGGCCCAACCAGCGCCATGTCGGCATGGTGTTCCAGTCCTACGCCCTGTTTCCCAACATGACCGTCGCCGACAACGTCGGCTTCGGCCTCAAGGTGGCCAAGAAGCCGGCCGCGGAGATCCGTCCCCGGGTCGAGGAGATGCTGCGGCTCATCAAGCTGCCGGCGCTGGGCTCGCGTTATCCCTCGCAGCTCTCCGGCGGCCAGCAACAGCGCGTGGCACTCGCACGCGCTCTCGCCGTCAAACCCCAGGTGCTGCTGCTGGACGAACCGCTCTCGGCCCTCGACGCCAAGATCCGCGTATCGCTGCGCGAGGAGATCCGGACGGTCCAGCGGGAGCTCGGGATCACGACCGTCTACGTCACCCACGACCAGGAAGAGGCGCTGTCGATGTCCGACCGCATCGTGGTCATGAACGAGGGAAAGGTCGAGCAGATCGGCACGCCCTTCGAGATCTACAATTTCCCGCGCACGCGCTTCGTCGCCTCCTTCGTGGGAACCCTCAACATCATGCGCGGCCGGGTCGTCGACCCGGCGGCCGGCAAGATCGAGGTGGACGGGCAGCCGATCGTAGCCGCGCAAGGGGTGGCGGGCGCCCAGGCGGGGGAGCAGCGCGCCGTGGCATTGCGGCCCGAGGCGGTGACGCTGGATCAGGCAACGGGAGATCGCAACCGGATGCAGGGCCTGATCGAGGAAGTGAGCTTCCTCGGTGCCGTCGTACGCATCCGCGTGCGCTTCAAGGAGAGCGCCATATCTCTCGACACATTCAACAACCCCAACGTCCCGCCGCCCGGGCGCGGCCAGCCGGCCACCGTCAGCTTCGCGCGAGCCGACCTCCTCGTTCTTGAAGGCGCGCCGGGGGCGTGAAGGACGCTGCGCCGGCCTGGACGCGCCGCCCTCGCTTGCCGGGCCGGGAAATCCTCAGGTGTAGTCGTATGGAAAGAGCGTGTCGGCGAATGTCGTGATGGCGACAATCGAGCCTTCCCGGTCGCACAGACTGTCGAGACTGTCCGTTTCTGCCAGCTCCAACAGATAGTGGCTGAGAGTGGCGAGGGCCGCGCCCGAGCTTGGGCCAGCGTGAATCCCTGCTCTATGCAGCTCGATGCTGACTGCCTGGGCAACGCGCGCATCGATCCGGCGCTTGTGGTCGGCCAACTCCTGCCACGGAAAGCTGACCTCCTTGAGCCGCCGGCTGTCGCGCGTACCGTCGATGTTCTGCTCGAGATAGGGCATGGTGGCGATCGCCTTGAGGCTCGGGTTCTGTTTCTTGAAGTAGCCGCCAAGTCCCATGATGGTACCGGTCGTGCCGACCGCCGAGACGAAAATCGAGGCATGTCCGCCGGTCTGCCGCCAGAACTCCGGGGCTATGAGCGTGGCGTAGCTCTCGGGGTTCCATGGGTTGCCGTACTGGTTGAGATGAACGCCTCCCACCCGTTCGGCGTAGAGGCGGGCCAATTCGGTCGTCGGCGCGGGCTGTGTGAGGTTGAGCAATTTGGTGACCTCGCCCTCCTTTAGGATCTGAGTGCCCTGCCGGCGAAGAGCGAGCAGTTTGCCTTCGGGCAGCTTGTCGGAAACGATCGCCGCCACCCTGACGCCGTAGCGCCGAGCGCAGAAAGCGAGCGAATCCCCGAAGTTGCCGGAGGTGGCCTCGACCACCGTCTGTCCCCTTTGGCAGAGGCCCGTCTCGCTTGCCCGCCTCAGCATGTAGCTCGCGGGTATGTATTTGATGTTGCCTGTCGGCGTGTGGTAGCCGGCTAGCGCATAGATGCGGATCTTCCGATCGCGGACCGGTGGCGGAATGAATTCTCGCGGAAGCTCCAGCACGGGGATGCGAAAATCCTCGACCTGGATTTCGAAAGCAGGGTCGGGCTCCATGTTGAATGGAGGCATCGTTCGGTCCATCTTCTACTCCTCAATCGCGGCCTCTCGGCGCTGGCAAAGACCGGCAATCTCCACGCCCGGCGTTCGATCCGCACCCAACCGTTCTTCGAAACGGTCGCTGGGGCAACCTCATCGGACTACTCTATACGCACGCGCCGTTCACTCGGTGCGACTGAATGTCCGGCTCCATATGTTTAGATTAGAGCCCGATTCACCTCTCAAGCTAACTGTGCTGGAGACGCTCGGGCATTACCGCCCGCGAGCAACGACGACCCCGGCCAGGATCAATCCGGTCGCCAGGCCGAGGGCAAGCGTCGGCCTTTCATCGAGCAGCAGAAAGGCCAAGCCCAAGCCTGAAAGCGGCTGCAGGAACTGGATTGTCCCCATCCGGGCGATGCCGCCGCGAGCCAGGGACCAATACCAGCCGACGTAGCCGACGATGGACGTGAGCCAGGCAAGGAACCCGATGGCCACCCAGGCTTCGAGGCGCGCCGCAGGCGGTGGCAGGCCGCCGGCCGGGGGCAGCAGCAAGGCGGCGGCAACCGCGGCGGCCGATATGCCCCAGAGCGTCGTCCCGAGGCTGGCATAACGCGCCTGGGTGAGGCGGGCGCCGGCCACATAGCCGGCCGAGGCGACCAGGCTTGCCAGTAGAACCAGGATGTCGCCCGGCAGCGACGCTCCGGCCTGGCCGGCCTGGCTGCGACCGGCGATGAGCAGCGCTTCTCCGGCAAAGGCGATCGCCGAACCCAGCCACCAGCGCCTCGGCAATGGGCGGCGCTCGACCGCAGCGGCGATGAGGCCGGTGAATATCGGCAGCACGGCGAGGATCAGGCCGCCATGCATGGCCGATGTCAGCCGTTGGCCGAAGGCGAAAATGATCGGAAAGCCGATGAAGCCGCAGAAGGCCGAAATGAGAAAGGGCGGCAGGCGGCGGCCGCGGGGAAGCTCGATGCGCAACAGCAAAGCCAACGGCGCCGCGACGAGCCCGCCGAGCAGCGTGCGATAGAGCCCGACCAGCAACGGATCGATATCCCGGGCGGCA
The DNA here is from genome assembly GCA_963724385.1 of uncultured Alphaproteobacteria bacterium. GTDB lineage: Bacteria > Pseudomonadota > Alphaproteobacteria > Dongiales > Dongiaceae > DASXQK01. Next base: position 610,159 of record CAVRUJ010000001.1, read on the forward strand.
AGCTTGGTGACGACCGGCGTGGCCCCCCACAGGACGACCACGGCAAGAGCGGTCGCGACCGGCAGCCAGCCCGATTCGCGGCTCCCTTCCATGGCATGAGGGCGTAACCCAGCGGCCGTTTCATCGCAATGCGGCTAAGAGCAAGAACGGGCGGACTTGAGTGAGGCCGATCCGTGGGCCAGGCTCTTGGTCTTGACGCCCTGGCCGGGCATATGATTCCTGTGCAAGGCGTGAGCCCCCAGATGGTCGCATTGCTCGATCCGAAGCGGCTGTTGCTGCTGCTCGGCCTGTCCTTCTTTTTCGGGCTGGCCTTCGAAGGGTTTCATCACGGCCTGGCGCGCAAGCCGCCGGGCGGGGTCCGCAGCTTCCCCATGCTCGGCCTGTTGGGCGCCGGCCTCTACATCGTCGACCGCGATCAGGGGCTGGCCTTTGCTGCCGGGCTCCTGGTGCTGGGCCTGTGGATGTACACCTACTACCGGCGCGTGACCCGTGCCGGCACCAGCGAAGGGGACCAGCCCGGTACGGGGCTGATGGCGCCGGTCTGCAACCTCGTCGCCTATCTTCTGGGTCCGATCACCCTGACGGCGCCCAGCTGGTTCGCGGTCGGGCTCACGGTGGCAGCGGTGCTGCTGCTGAGCGCCCGGGAACGCCTGCATGCGCTCGCCTACCGCGTGCCCATGGTCGAGATCATGACGCTCGGCAAGTTCCTGGTGCTGACCGGCATCATCCTGCCCCTGTTGCCCAATGAGCCGGTCACGACCTGGACCGCCATCACGCCCTACCAAGTCTGGCTCGCGGTCGTAGCGATCTCGTCTCTCTCCTACGGAAGCTATCTGATCCAGCGCTATCTGCCGATTGGCGGCAGCATCCTGTTGGCCGCACTCCTGGGCGGGCTCTATTCCTCGACGGCGACGACCGTGGTGATGGCAAAGCGCCTGCCTGAGGCGAAAGGTCCGATCCTGCGGCAGTTGCAGGCGGGCATCGTGGCGGCGAGCTCGGTCATGTTCCTGCGCATCGGCGTGGTCATCGCCATTTTCAACCTGTCGCTCGCCCGCTTTCTCGCGCCCGCGCTCGGCGGCTTGTTCCTGGTGGGGATTCTGCTCTCGGTCCTGATGCAAAGCCGGCGCGGCGCGGGCGGGGCGGCGGACGCCGCATCGCCAAGCCCGCCGGCAAATCCCCTAGAAATCTCGGCCGCCGTGCTGTTTGCCGCGATCTTCGTGCTCATCAGCCTGGCTTCGACCTGGGTGAAGACCGCGATCGGCCAATCGGGCCTGCTCTGGCTGGCGGCCGTCGTCGGCGTGGCCGACGTCGATCCCTTCATCCTTAACCTCGCGCAGGGCGGCGTAGCCGGGGCCACGAATCAGTTCCTCGCCGTCGCCGTCCTGGTCGCCGCTTCGTCCAACAATTTGTTGAAGGCCTGTTATGCGACCGCCTTCTCCGCCGGCAGGGGAGGCTTGCCGCCGGCGGCCATCCTGGCGGCGCTCAGCATCGCGGGGTTTTCAATCGCGGCCTGGCTATGGTGAGCCGCGCTGCCGCGGCTCTCCTGTTCGTGGCCGCCATCTTGCTCACCGTCGGGCGCGGCCAGGCGGGCGAACCGCAGCTGACCCTGCAACTCGGTGGGGCCAGCCGCAGTCTCGGGCGCGATGCCCTGCTCGCCAACCCAGCGGCGACCGTGATCGAGGTTCTGAGGGACCCGAGCTATGGGCGGCCCATGCGCTACCGCGCCCTGCCGTTGGCCGCCCTGCTCGCCGGCGGGCGGATCCTGCCCGACCAGGTGCTGGAAACGGTGGCAAGCGACGGGTTCGTTGCCATGCTGCCCAGCGACCTCGTGCTGGAATCCTCCACCAAGGCCGCCAAAGCCTATCTCGCCATCGAACCCACCGCAGCACCTTGGCCGGCACTTCCCGGAAAGCCCTTCAGCGCCGGACCCTTCTATCTGGTCTGGCTCGATCCGGAGGCCTCGGGCATTCGCGGCGAGCAATGGGTTTACATGGTGAGCCGGATCCGCAGCGCCGATTCTCCGGCCAAGCGCTGGCCAGCCCTGGCCGTCGACCCGTCGCTGCCGGCGGGAGATCCGTTACGCAGCGGCCAGGCGCTCTTCGTCACCCAGTGCCTCGTTTGCCATCGGCTGAACGGCGCCGGAAGTGCTGCGGTTGGGCCCGATCTCAACCTGCCCATGAACCCCACCGAATACTTCCAGCCGGCGGCTCTCAAGCGCTATATCCGCGATCCGCGTTCGGTCAGGCGATGGAGCGCGATGCGCATGGAGGGATTCGGCCAGGATGCGATGAGCGATCGGGAGATCGATCTTGTGATCGGCTATCTCCGCTACATGGCTGGGCGCAAGTCAGTCCCCTGAAGCCTGTAGAGCGGCGGCGCCCCTTGGGAGGTCTCAATGCCCGGGCGGTGCTGCGAAACCCCCGACTTCGGAGGCGATCAGCCGGGCGACCTCGATGGTAGTCAGATCATGCAGGTTGTCGCCGATCACCTGCACGCCCATGGGCAGGCCGCCGCGCGAGAGGCCGACCGGCGTCACCGTCGAAGGCAGATAGACGACGCCCGATATGCCGGCCCAGAAAAGCTGATTGCTGGTGTCCTCGGGCTTGCCGTTGACGGTGATGACACGGTCGAGCCGGTCGCCCTTCTGGTCATGGGGCCAGGCTGGCCCGGCTGCCGCCGGAGTCAGCAGTACGTCCCAGTCGCGGAAGAACGCGTGCCAGGCCCAGCGCAGCTTCTCGCGCTCTTCATGGGCCGCCAGCCAATCCCGGTGAAGCAGCACCATGGCCCTGGCGACCCGCGCCTTGTAGCTGTCGTCCGAGGGCGCCAGCGCCGCGGCCTTGCGTTGCCAGTCGGCGAAAACCTCCGGCGCGGACCTGGAGCCGGTGACCGAGCGCAGCAGCCTGATATAGAGCGCGTGCGCCGCGCGGGTGTCGATGGCGGGCCGGGCCTCGAAGGAAACCTTGGCCCCGGCCCTGGCGAGGCGATGGCCGAGCTCGACCAGCCTCTCGGCATATTCCGCCTCGACGGCCGAATTGGGATCCTCCAGCAGCAGTGCGATCCGATAGTCGGCTAGGTGCCTGCTGCGCGGACGGGGAAGAAAGAGCCTCCACCCGGCCGCGTCCAGCTGGTCGGGGCCGGCGACGATCGTCAGCGCCAGGGTCAGGTCTTCCGCCGTGCGGGCCAGCGGCCCCGCGACCGAGATATCGGGCATGGCCAAGGTGCCGGCCACGCTATGGCCGCGCAGCGGCACGATGCCCCAGCTTGGCTTATGGCCGGTGACGCCGCAGTAGTGCGCGGGATTGCGGATCGAGGCGCCGATGTCCGAGCCGAGTTCGAGGGCCGAGAGGCCGGCCGCCAGCGCCGCCGAGGATCCGCCTGAGGATCCGCCCGGCGTCCGGCTCAGGTCCCAGGGGTTGTTGGTAGTGCCATAGATCTCGTTGAAGGACTGCCAGTCGGCCAGCAGCAACGGCACGTTGGTCTTGCCGAAGATGATGGCCCCGGCATCGATCAGCCGCTGGGTCGCCACGGCATTGCTTGCCGCGATGTTGCCGCGCATGGCGGGTATGCCCCAAGTCGTCGGCGCGCCCTTGAGATCGAAGGATTCCTTGATCGTCATCGGCAGGCCGTGGAGCGGCCCCCAGGTCTCGCCGTGGGTGAGCGCGGCGTCCGCGGCCCGCGCCCGCTCGCGTGCGGCCTCGACATCCATCCAGATGATGGCGTTGAGGGCAGGGTTGAAGCGCTCGACGCGGCGCAGGTGATGGTCCAGCAGTTCCAGGCAACCGATCTCGCGGCTGCGGATCATTCCGGCCAGACGGAAGGCCGGCAGATGGGCGATGTCGCTCAAAATCCCCCCGCTTTCTTCGGCAAACGACCCTATTGCTAGGCTATCCGGGGATGTTCCGGCAAGCCAGCGGTGAAAGGCGGCGCTGGCCCATGCGTCTTCCGGCCAGCCTTGATCCAAATCAATGAGGCGCCGCCGGCGGGATGACCATCCTTTGCCATGCTGTCATCCGGTACCTACCGCGCGCAGTGGGATCGGCCGGTTCCGCGCTACACGAGCTATCCCACGGCGGCGCAATTCCACGCCGGCATCGGGGCGGCTGCCTACCGGCAATGGCTCGCCGCCGTCGATCCCGCCGAGCCCGTTTCGCTGTACCTGCACATTCCCTATTGCCAGCAGCTTTGTCGCTACTGCGGCTGCCACATGCGCGTCGCCGGGCGCTACGAGCAGGTGCGGGCCTACGTCGAACCGCTCGCCGCCGAGATTGATCTTGTCGCCGCGGCGCTCCCCGGGCGGCTTAAGGTCGGACATATCCATTGGGGCGGCGGCACGCCGACGATCCTCTCGCCCGAGGATTTCCTCGCCCTCCAGGATCGGCTGAGGGCCCAATTCGAGATCATGGAAGGGGCCGAGATCGCCGTCGAATGCGATCCGCGGGTGCTGAGCGCGCCCTTGGTTGCGGCCATGGCCGCTGCCGGCGTCACCCGCGCCAGCCTGGGGGTTCAGGATTTTGACGTCGAGGTACAGCGCGCCATCGGCCGTTGGCAGCCTTACGAATTGACGCTCTCCGCCGTCGAGAGTCTCCGTCGCGCGGGTATCCGGCAAATCAATCTGGATTTGATGTACGGGCTCCCGCGCCAGACGGTCGACAGCGTCTCGACCACCGTCGATCGCGCCGCAGGTCTCCATCCCGATCGCCTGGCGCTGTTCGGGTATGCCCATGTCCCCTGGATGAAGCCGCACCAGCGGCTCATGCCCGAAGCCGAGCTTCCCGATGGCCGGGCGCGCTTCGCTCAGGCAGCGGCGGCGGCCGAACGCTTGCAGAAGCTGGGCTATGTCTGGGTTGGGCTGGATCATTTCGCCCGGCCCGAGGATCCGATGGCGATCGCGGCTGCGCAAGGCCGGCTGCACCGGAATTTCCAGGGCTATACGACCGATCCGGCCACCACGCTCCTGGGCTTCGGTGCCTCGGCCATCGGCGCCCTCGATCAGGGCTATGTCCAGAACGAAGTAGACATCCGAGCCTGGCGGACGGCCATCGCCGCGGGATCGCTGGCCACCCGGCGCGGCGTCGCCCTCGACGAGGACGATCGACTGCGGCGCTACGTAATCGAAAGGGTGATGTGCGATCTCGAAGTCGATCTCGAGGCGGCGGCAAACCGCTTCGGGCGCGACAAGCGCTGTTTCGACGCCGAACGGGAAGAAATTCGCCGGCTCGCCGGCGAAGGGCTGGTCGAGAGCGACGGCGAGCGTCTTCGCCTGACCCCGGCCGGGCGGCCCTTGATGCGCCTTGTGGCCTGCGTGTTCGACCGCTATTTCGAGGCCGGCGCCGGGCGGCATGCCAAGGCGGTTTGACGCCCGAAGCCCCTTCCAGTGGCCGTTTGCGCGTTCTGGCAAAGCCCATGCTCCCATCCCATATAACGGCGGCCCGGCGGCAGGCACCGCCGGGTGAGGGTGTGAGGATGGATGATCTGCGGTGCTTGCGCGACGAGATGAGTGAATCCGAGGGCTCCGGCCCCCCACCGGCTGCGGCCGGCGACGGGGAACTTCTCGATGCATACTCTCGGGCGGTCATCGCCGCCGTGGACCGCGTCGGGCCTGCGGTCGTCCACATCCGCGTCGAAGGCGTCGCGCCGGAAGGCAAGGCACGGCCTGACGCGGTGCCGGTGCCGAGGGGCAGCGGCTCGGGTGTCGTCGTCGCTCCCGACGGCCTCGTTCTCACCAACAACCATGTGGTCGAGGCGGCCAGCGCCATTGCCGTATCGGCGCCTGACGGGCGCTGGCTTCCGGCCCGGCTTATCGGGCGCGACCCCGATACCGATCTGGCCCTTATCCGGGTCGATGCGGCGGTGACCCTTCCCGCCGCAAGGCTCGGCGATTCGCGCAAGCTCCGGGTGGGCCAGCTGGTGGTGGCCATCGGCAATCCGCTGGGCTTCGAGTGCACGGTGACCGCCGGCGTGGTGAGCGGGCTTGGAAGGTCGCTACGCGCGCGCTCGGGACGGCTGATCGAGGACGTGATCCAGACCGACGCCTCCCTCAATCCCGGCAATTCCGGCGGGCCCCTGGTGACCGGGGCCGGCGAGGTCATCGGGGTCAACACCGCGGTGATCATGGGGGCCCAAGGCATCTGCTTTGCCGTCGCCAGCAACACCGCGCGCTTCGTGCTTGGCCACCTGGTGCGCCACGGTCGGGTGAGGCGCAGCGTCATCGGCATCGCCGGCCAGCAGGCGCCGATCGCCCGGCGCATCGCGCGCCATCATGGCATCGAGCAGGCGAGCGGCGTGCGTGTGGCGGGGCTGGAGCCCGATGGACCGGCCGCGAAGGCGGGGCTCGCGCCCGGCGACATCCTGGTTTCCCTGGACGGACGTCCGGTCGGCGGCGTGGACGATCTGGTGCGCCTCTTGACCGAAGAGCAGGTCGGCCGGCCGACTGAAGCCGCCGTCCTGCGCGGCGTTGAGTTGAAGCGGCTCTCGGTGGTCCCGGTCGAACGGGACTAGGACCGTTGCAGCGCCAGCTTGGCGGTGCGGAGCTGGCGCCGCTTCGCGGCGTCGGGCTTGGGGTAATTGAGATCGAGATTCTCCAGCCGGTCGATGATCGCGGCCACGACCACCAGGCGGGTGAACCATTTGTTGTCGGCCGGGACGATATGCCAGGGCGCCTCGGGGGTGGCGGTGGCGCAGATCATGTCCTCATAGGCCCGCGCATAGGCCTCCCAATACTGCCGCTCGGCCAGGTCGTGGGTCGAGAACTTCCAATGCTTGTCGGGATCTTCCAGGCGCTTCAGGAAACGCCGGCGCTGCTCGGCCTTCGAGACATGCAGGAAGAACTTGCAGGTGATGACGCCATTGCGCGCCCAAAAGCGCTCGATGGCGTTGATGTCCTGAAAGCGCTGCTTCCAGATTTTCGGGCCCGTCAGGCCGTCGGGAAGATGCTGGCTGGCGAGGATCTCGCGGTGGACCCGGACCACCAGCGTCTCTTCGTAGTAGGACCGGTTGAAGATGCCGATTTGCCCGCTCTCCGGCAGGCGGGCGACGCTGCGCCACATATAGTCGTGGCGCAGATCCTCTTCCGACGGAGCCCGGAAGGAATAGACCCGGCAGCCCTGGGGATTGACCCCCGACATCACGTGCTTGATGGCGCTGTCCTTGCCGGCGGCATCCATCGCCTGGAAGATGACCAGCAACGCCCAACGGTCGTCGGCGTAGAGCAGCTCCTGCAGCTCGGCCAGGCGCTCGATCCCCGCCTGCAATAGCTCCTTGGCCGTCTTGGGGTCGAGGTCGAGGCCGAGCGTATCGCCCGGATCGATGTCCTTGAGGCGGAAATGCCGGCCCTTGGCGATCTGGAAGGGCTTCACCAGCTTGGCAAGCTTCATCGACGTTGCTCCCCGATGGGAATAACAGAGGCCTAGCCCGCGGTCTCCTGGTTAGCACAGCCGCCTTGCCGCCGTCACGACACGGTAACGCCATTCCTAACTGTTCGTAACATTGCGCTTGGCGGCGGCGAAGCTAACATCCGGGCCAGCCGGGCCGGATTCTTTCCCATCAGCAACGCTCGAATTCCAAGAGGCCGACATGCCAGCATCCTTCATCGGCGCCGCCCACCGCAGCTTCCTCGCCGGGTTGTGGCGCCTGACCAAGCCTTATTGGAACGCGGAGGAGCGCTGGATCGCCCGCGGCCTGCTGGCCGTGATCGTCGGCCTCAACTTCGGCGATGTCGCCACCAGCGTCTGGTACAATTATTGGAACCAGGCCTTTTTCAACGCCATCCAGGACAAGAACGAAGCCAGGTTCTGGCATGAGATGCTGATCTTCTGCCCCTTGGCGACGATCTCCATCGTCATCGACGTCTATCGCACCTACCTGATGCAGATGCTGACCATCCGCTGGCGCCGCTGGTTGACGGATCGGTATCTGGGGAATTGGCTCGCCAATCGCGTCTACTACCGGATGGAGCTGACCAGCCGCGGCACCGACAACCCCGATCAGCGCATCCAGGAGGACCTCAACAACTTCGCCAGCCAGACCTTGAGCCTCAGCATCAACTTCCTCAACCAGGCGACGACGCTGCTGTCATTCTTGATGATCCTCTGGCGGCTCTCGGGCGCCTTCAGTTTTGCCATCGCCGGATCGAGCATTTCGATCCCGGGCTACATGCTCTGGGTCGCGGTTCTCTATGCGGGCGGCGGCAGCTGGCTCACCCAAGTGATCGGCAGGCGCCTTGCCGCCCTTCGGTTCCAGCAGCAACGCTTCGAGGCCGATTTCCGCTTCTCCCTGGTTCGCCTGCGCGAAAATGCCGAAGGTGTGGCGCTCTATCGCGGAGAGGCCGACGAAAAGTCCCGGCTCTGGGATCGTTTCTCCCATGTGGTCGCCAATTGGTACCAGGTCATGCTGCTCACCAAGCGGCTCAACTGGTTCATCTATTTCTACAGCACGCTGGCCAATGTCTTTCCCTATGTCGTCGCCTCGCCCCACTACTTCGCCGGCATCATCACGCTGGGCGTGTTGACCCAGACCGCGGATGCCTTCGGCCAAGTGCAGGGCGCACTCTCCTGGTTCATCAATGTCTATACCGACCTCGCCGATTGGAAGGCGAGCGTCGATCGCTTGATCAGCTTCGACCAAGCGATCGCCAAGGCCGAAGCCGCGGGCGCCGACGGCGCCGGCATTGCGCTGGGCGAGGCCAAAGGCGACGATCTCGAGATCGAGAAGCTCGATCTAGGCTTGCCCGACGGACGCACCCTGATCGGCGGCATCGGGGCGGAGATCGCGGCCGGCGACAGGCTGCTCATCAGCGGGCCATCGGGCAGCGGCAAGAGCACCCTCATCCGCGCCATCGCCGGCATCTGGCCCTATGGCGCCGGCCGGATCCTGTTGCCGCGCTTAAGGCGTCTGCTATTCCTGCCGCAGAAGCCCTATGTGCCCATCGGCAGCCTGCGCCATGCCGTCACCTTCCCGGCCGCACCCGGCAGCTTCAGCGACGCCGACATCGCCGAGGCCCTCAAGGCCTGCAAGCTTCCCGACTACGCCGACCGGCTGGACGAGTTTCACCACTGGGACCGGCGGCTTTCCCCCGGCGAGCAGCAGCGTCTGGCCTTTGCCCGCGCCCTGCTCCAGCGTCCCGACTGGCTGTTCCTCGACGAGGCGACGTCATCCCTCGATCCGGAAACCGAAGCCTATCTCTACGGGCTGCTGGAAAAGCGCCTCCCCGAAACGACGCTGGTCAGCGTGGCTCACCGGCAAAGCCTGGAAGCGTTCCACCGTCGGCGGTTGCGCTTCAAGCCCGCGGCCGGGGGCACCGTGGTGGAGAGCGAACCCGTCGCTTGACCTCAGGCGAAAATGAAGCTGACGCCAAGCCAGAGGGAGATGCCGGAACAAATGCTCGGAGATTTGGGCACAGCGCCGACAGCAATCTTCGCCCGCGGCTTGGCAGGTCATGGCCCCAGGCGTAACTTCTCCTGCGCGGCATTGCGAGACGAGACGAGAGGAGGGTCGCTTGGGCGCCAGTGGAGAGCGGCAGGGGCGTTGCCTTTGCGGCGCCGTTCGCTACGCGGTCAAGGGTGAGCCGGTCTGGGTCGCCCATTGCCATTGCGAGAGCTGTCGCAGGGCGAATTCGGCCGCTTTCGCCACCTTTGCCGGCTTCAAGCGCGAGAATTTCCGGCTTCTGGCCGGTGAGCCCCGCCGCTATTCCTCATCGCCCGGCGTCTGGCGCAGCTTCTGCGCCCGTTGCGGCTCGCCCATCGCCTATGAGGGCGAGCGCTGGGCGGACGAGGTCCACATCCATGTGCCAAGCCTCGAGGATCCGCTGAGCGTCAAGCCGCAGGCCCATGTCCACGCCGCCGAGCAGTTGGCCTGGGTCCATCTCGCTGATGGGTTGCCCCGTCACGCGGCGTCGTCCTCTTCGTCGAAGGAGAGCTAGAGCTGGGTGACGCGATCGGGGGCACGGGCGAGGGCTTTCTCGCACCAGCTGCGCCCCTCGGTTTCGGCCGTTGCGGCGCTGGCGAGCCGGCCGCTCATCTCGACGCGCTTGCCCTCCTGCCAGACCGACCAGAGAAAATGCTCGGAGCCGTCGAGATTGCGCCAGCGCTCGATGATGAGTTCGATCATGGCTCCGTTTCCGGCATGGGTCGGCGCATTGTGTTAGCATCGCGCCCGGACGACAAGCGCGGACGGACCTCAGCAAGCGCCCTGAAGCAAGCATCGTGACCGGCAAGACCGATATCCGCCGCCGCCTCGACCCGGAAATGGCCGCTGCCGTTGGCGAAAGCCAGCGCCTCTATGCCGAGCTGGGACCGATCGCGCCCGACGACTATCTCGCCCAGCGCGCGGCCTACATCCGTGAGCGCGCCTTCTGGAACGCCATCAAGCCGGAGCTCGCGGCTGTCGAGAACCTGAGCATTCCGGGGCCCGGCGGGCCGCTTGCCTGCCGCCTCTATCGGCCGAGCCGCGAGACTAGGCTGCCGGCGCTGGTCTATTTCCATGGCGGCGGCTGGGTGCTGGGCAATCTCGACACCCATGACCGCATCATGCGGCTCCTCGCCTTGAGATCGGGCGCGGCTGTCTTCGGCGTCGATTATCGCCTGGCGCCGGAGCACAAGTTCCCGGCCGCCTGGGACGACGCCTTGGCGTCGCTCAGGCATTGTGCAAAGCAGGCTTCCTCGCTCGGGATAGATCCCATGCGTCTTGCCGTTGGCGGCGATTCTGCCGGAGCCAACCTTTCCGTTGCCACCTGCCTCTCCCTGACCTCGGCGGAGCGTGCCGCGGTCAAGCTGCAGCTCCTCTACTACGGCGCCTTCGGGCTTTCGGATTCGGCCTCGGCCCGGGCTTACGGCAATGACAGCGACGGTCTCACCCGGGCCGCCATGGATCGTTTCCGCGCCTGGGTTCGGTGCGATCCCGGCGACCTCGCGGACCCGCGCTTGGACAACCTTTCGGCCGATCTCAGCGGCCTGCCCCCGGCCTTCATCGCCGCCTCGGGCCTCGACCCGCTGTTGGACGACAGCCGGTCGCTGGCCCAACTGTTGAGCGAGGCCGGCGTCGCCAACGAACTCGTCGTTTACGAAGGCGTGCTGCACGGCTTCCTTCACTGCAGCCGGATGGTTGGCAAAGCGATGCTGGCGCTCGATGCCGGAGCTGCGGCTCTCAAACGGGCGTTCGGCTGAACACAGGCGTGGACCTCGGCTTGACGGGTTCCGCACTCGTCATCATGATTGACTTTGATTGATATGAGTTGAGGAACCATGCAGACCAAAGTACTGACCGCCCACGTCCCGTTGCCGCTGGCCAAGAAGGTCGACAAGCTTGCCCAGCGGCTGGAGCGCTCCCGCGGCTGGATTGTGAAGCAGGCGCTCGGCGCCTGGATCGAGCAGGAAGAGGAGCGCCACCGGCTGACGCTGGAGGCACTTGCCGATGTCGACGCCGGACGGGTGATCGATCATCAGGCTGTGCAGGCCTGGGCAGACAGTCTCGGCACAGCTAAACCGCTACCGCCGCCGCGTCGATGAGACTGCGGTGGACCGACCGGGGGTTCTCGGATCTGGTTCGACTGTACGAGTTTCTAGCCCCGGTGAATCCAGTCGCAGCGGCCAAGGTCATCCAGTCTCTAACTGAAGGGGCTGCGCGGCTCGTCGAATTTCCGCGCATTGGAGAAAGGCTTGAGCAATACGGCCCACGCGAAGTGAGGCGCTTGTTGGTCGGGCGTTACGAGCTGCGCTACGAAGTTCAAGAGGGCGCGCTCGACATTCTGCGAATCTGGCACACGCGCGAAGATCGGTGAGCGGTCACCTCGCGAGGACATCCGCCGTATCCAGGCTATAGTGACCCGATGACCGAGTTTCTCTCGCTCGACGCGCTGGCAGCGCGCATCGCCGACGGCGCCCATGTGGCAATTCCGCCCGACTACAGTGGCGTCGCCATGGCCGCGACCCGGGCGCTCATCCGGCGCGGCGCCAGGGGCCTCAAGCTCTTGTCCGTGCCCACGGCGGGACTGCAGGCCGATCTTCTGATCGGCGCCGGTTGCGTCGCCGAGATCGAAACCGCGGGCATTGCGCTGGGCGAAGCGGGTTCAGCGCCGCGTTTCGTCGCCGCGCTCAAGGCCGGGGCGCTGGCGGTGAAGGACACGACCTGCCCGGCCATCCATGCGGCCCTTCAGGCGGCCGAGAAGGGCATTCCCTTCATTCCGCTGCGCGGCATCATCGGTAGCGACCTTGTCGGCCGGCGTCCCGATTGGCGCGTCGCCGACAATCCCTTCGCCGACGGCGATCCGATCCTGCTGCTGCCGGCGATCGCGCCGGACGTGGCGCTGTTCCATGTGCCGCTCGCCGACCGGAAGGGCAATGTGTGGATCGGGCGGCGCCGCGAATTGGTGACCATGGCTCATGCCGCGCGCCGGACACTCGTCACCGTCGAACGCTTCCAGGACGAGGATCTCCTGGCCGAGGAGGCGAGCGCCGCGGCAACGCTGTCGGCCCTCTACGTCACGGCAATTGCCGAAGCGCCCCAGGGGGCCTGGCCTCTCGGCCTCGCCGAGCTCTATGCCAGCGACGACGCGCATCTGGCCCTCTACGCCGCTGCGGCGCGGACGGAAGAGGGGTTCCGGAACTATCTCAGCGAATATGCCCGGCTATAGCAGGCCCGAACTGATGATCGCGCTGCTGGCTCGCGAAGTCGCGGGCCTCGGCCACGTCGTGGCGGGCGCGCTGTCGCCGCTTCCGGCCGGCGCGGCGCTGCTCGCTCAGGCCATGGGGCCGACCCGGGCGACGATCCTCGGCAGCCGGCGCTTCAATCCCTTCAGCGAGGGCGGGCGCGAGCTGTTCGACTGCGCAGCCGAGGGGCGGATCGACGCCTTCTTCCTGAGCGGCGGGCAAATCGACGGCGAGGCCAACATCAACCTGCTGGCCATCGGCGATCCGGACCGGCCGACGGTGCGATTCCCGGGTTCCTTCGGCTCGGCCTATCTCTACTTCCTGGTCCCGAAGATCGTTCTCTTCCGCGAAGAGCACAGCCGCAAGAGCCTGGTCGAGCGCGTCGATTTCATCAGTGCGCCGGGCAAGAGCGCCGGCAACCTGATGCGTCGGGGCGGACCCAGGGCCCTGGTGACTGGCATGGCCCGCTTCGCCTTCGAAGGGCGCTTCCGGCTTGTCTCGATCCACCCCGGCCACGATCTCGCGCAAGTCGAGGCCGCCACGGGCTTTGCCTTCGAGCGCGCCCCGACGATTACCGTTACCGCACCGCCGACAGAGGAGGAACTCCGCCTCATCCGCGGTCCCGTGCGCGCCGATCTGGCCGAAGTCTATCCGCGCTTCGCAGCGGCGCTGTAGCGTTTCAGGCTTGCGCCAAAGCCTTCGCGGTGGCCTTGCCGGCGGTAATGCCCGAAAGATGGGCGCCGTGGCAGGTCGCCGCGTAGTGCGGCGACGTGGCCTCGCCGGCGAAGAAGAGGCGGTCGTCGACGGGGGCTGCGAGATCGGCCCGGCAATTGCCATGGCCGGGACGGGCCGCCGAATAACCGCCGCGCGTCCAGGGATCGAGGAACCAGGACGATACCAGCGGCCGGCTGAGGCTCGCCAGCGCCTTGGCGCCGAAGACATGGGCGATCCCCTGGCGCGCCGCCTCGGCCAAGCCATCCTGCTCTTCCAGCTCGCGGGCGTAGGCGCCGCCGAAATAGGCGATGACGATGGGATAGTCGAAGGGACGGATCTGCAGGCTGCAGGTCCGTCGGCGGTCGCCATGAGCCGTGACGTGGCTCTCGACCGGCAGGCCGAATGGATCGCCGGAAACGCGAAAGATCGCCTTGTCGACCACGCCCAGAGGCAGGTTCTCGATGGCGGCGCGCTTGGCATCCGGCAAGCGGGGCCGAAACATGAGATCCTCGCCAGCGAGCAGGCTCGGCGGCAAGGTGACGATGACGGTGGCCGCCGTGAGCGCGCCGGCCCGGGTTTCGATTCGGATCCGTTTGCCGCTCCAGTCGATGCGGCTCGCGGGCGTCGAGAGGCTGACCGGCAGGCCCGCGCCATGGGCCGCCACCAGGCTGCCGTAACCTTCGCGGATCGGCCAGTTGTGATGGCTCTCGGCGAAATTCGCATCGTCGAGGGTCGATAGCTCCTCGATGTCGACGGAATAGATCCAGCTCACGATGGCATCGAAAAGCGGCCGGGCGAGCCCCTTCGGTGGCAGGAGCGTCGCCGCCGAAACATCCTTGCCCGCCGCGCCAGCCGTGCGGAGCGTCGTGAAATAGCCGTCGATCGCCTGATCGAGCGCATCGCGCTCGGCTTCCGTCATCGCGTCCTTGCCCACCCGCCCGCGCCAGCGCGGCTCCTCCTCGATCACATGAAAGCCGAGGCGCTTGGCGATGGGCAGGAAGGGATTGACCTCGGCGTTGTGCAGCCAGGCGCAGCCGAGATCGACGGGCACGCCGAATGTCGCCGTGTCGGTATGGGCGCGGCCGCCGACGCGATCGCGCGCCTCCAAGACGCGGACCGAGCGGCCGGCTTCGGCCAGGGTCCGGGCCGCGGCCAGTCCCGCCGCGCCGGCGCCGATCACAACGGCATCGTAGTCCGACATGGGGCGGGACTTTGCCCGAGCCGGCAGAACTCGGCTAGTCTGGTTCTGGGTCAATCCGCCGCCGAAAGGCCTTACCATGCGCAAGAACCGGAGCTTGCCTCAGGGCGAGGTTCGCCGCCTGGAGATCGAAAGCCATGCGCTCGCAGGCAACCTGCTGGGCGACCCGAGCCGCCGGGATCTCCACGTCTACCTGCCGCCCGGCTTTCGCGCCGGCGATCGCGTACCATTGCTGGTCGATCTCGTGGGCTTCACCGGTTCGGGCCAGTCCCACGTCAATTGGAAGAATTTCGGCGAGAATGTGCCGGAGCGCCTGGACCGGTTGATCGGCGAAGGGCATCTGCCGCCCATTGCCGTCGCCTTTCCCGATTGTTTCAGCCGACTGGGCGGCAACCAGTACATCAACAGCGCTGCCATCGGCCGATATGAGGACTACCTGCTGCAGGAGGTTGTCCCGCGCGTCGAGGAGGAGCTGGGCGTGGGCGGGCCGGGGCGGCGCGGCGTCTTCGGCAAGTCCTCGGGCGGCTATGGCGCCATCGCCCATGCCATGCGCCACGGCGATTTCTGGGCCGCGGCGGCCTGCCATTCCGGCGACATGGGCTTCGAGCTCTGCTACCTGGCCGATCTGCCGAAAGTGCTGACGGCGCTCGCCCGCAAGCATGGCGGCTCCATCGAGCGCTTGATCCATTATTTCGAAGCGGCGGTGAAGCCGGGCGATTCGGACCTGACGGTGCTCAATTTCCTCGCCATGGCGGCGAGCTACGATCCCGACCCGAGCCAGTTCCTGGGCATCCGTCTGCCGGCCGATCCGAATACGGCGGAACTGATCCCCGAGCGCTGGGCCAATTGGCAGGCCCAGGATCCCGTCAACATGGTGAAGGCTTCGCTCGACAGCTTGCGCAGCCTGAAGGCGCTCTACATCGACTGCGGCGACCACGACCAGTTCCACCTGCAGTTCGGTGCCCGGCGCCTGCATCGCGCGTTGCAGAACCTGGGCATTCCCCATCGCTACGAGGAATTCCCCGACGATCACAGCTCGGTCGATTACCGCATGGACGAAAGCCTGCCCCATATCGCCAGGGCATTGGTCTGAGGGATGGGAACTTCTCCGCCCCTTGGGGCGGATAAGATCCGCGGAAAGCCTAGCCTTCCTTCTTCTGCTTGCTGAGGGCCTCGACCTGACGCTGGATGGCGTCCATCTGGGCCTTCAGATTGTCCAGGTTCTGGTTGTCGGCGGCTGACCTGGTCGGTTCTGCTGGCTTGTCGCCGGCGGCGGTCTGGCCACCGGGAGGCTTGAAGGGATTCCACATCCGCATCGCCTGCTCGAGGAAGGCGATGTTCTGCTTGCCCAGCTCCTCGAAGCGCCCGAAGGGGAACATGCCCCCGAAGCTGTCCTTCAGGTAGTTGCGCATCTGCTCCTGATTGTGGGCGAAGGCCTCCATGCTCTGCTCCAGATAGCGGGGAAGCAGAAACTGGAGGTTGTCGCCGTAGAAGCTGATGAGCTGGCGCAGGAAATTGATCGGCAGCAGGTTCTGGCCCTTGGACTCCTCCTCGACGATGATCTGGGTCAGGACCGAGCGGGTGATGTCCTCGCCGGACTTGGCGTCGTAGACCACGAAGTCCGCCCCGTCCTTCACCATCTGGCAGAGGTAATCGAGGGTGACGTAGCTGCTGGTCGCCGTGTTGTAGAGGCGCCGGTTCGCGTATTTCTTGATGACGATGGGCGCCTTCTCGGATGTCGGCGAGGGCTCGGCCATGACGGCTTCCTTGGCTCCTGTCGGACCGCCCGGAAACCCGCTTCGGGTTAGCGCAGCCGAGGGTCCCTGAATGCGGCGCAGCATAGCAGTTCCGGGGGACTGGCTGGCAAGACCTCCCCGGGGACTGCAGCGCCGCGGCGGAAATCTTGCGGCGGCCCGGAACCGCTTTGGCTATAGTCCGACCATGCCCCAGCCGCCGGACCTGGACGTGCTTGCCCGCCGCTACCTGGACCTCTGGCAGGACCAGGCGACGGCCCTGGCGGGGGATGCCGAGCTGGCCCGGCAGATCGGCCGGTGGCTCTCCACAATGCAGGCTGGGTTCGCCCATGGCATCCGACCCGACAGCGCTGAGAGAGGAAACCCGGCGCCAGGGACCGCGTCCGCTGCCGCTCCATCTGGCGGCGGCGACGCTCGCCTGGACGAGCTCGCTCGCCGCCTTGCCACTGTTGAGAAGCGGCTCGCTCGCCTGGAAGGGGGAGCTGAGGGAAAGGGCGGCCGGCCTCGCCGCCGAGCTGGCAAAAGCAAAGCCTGAGGAATTCACTGCCGCCGTCGCCGCCGAGGCCTCGGCGCGCCTGGTCTTGTTCCTGGATGGTCTCGCCGGCTACCGGCGCCATGCCTACCGGCGCCATCCCGGCCCGGTTCCGGTTCTCTGGCAGGAAGGCTCGACCCGCCTGCTTGACTATCGCGCCGGCGGCAAGGGTCCGCCCGTCCTCGTGGTGCCCTCCCTCATCAACCGGGCCTACATCCTCGACCTGGCCGAGGGCCGCAGCTTCATGCGTTTCCTCGCAGGCGAGGGTTTTCGTCCCTTCCTGGTCGATTGGGATGCGCCCGGCGAGGCGGAGCGCGGCTTTTCCTTCGACGACTACATCGCCGGGCGCCTTTCCCGGGCACTGGACCAAATCCGCGAAGCGACCGGGGCGAAGCCGGTCGTGCTCGGCTATTGCATGGGCGGGCTCTTGGCCCTGGGCCTGGCCTGTCTCAGGGAGCGCGATCTCGCGGGCCTTGCTCTCCTGGCCACGCCTTGGGACTTCCATGCCGAGCGCCCGGAACAGGCCCAACTGCTGGGGGCCCTGGCTCCGTCCTTCGAGCCATTGCTGCAAAGCCTGGGCGAGCTGCCGGTGGACGCCATCCAGGCGCTCTTCGCCTGCCTCGATCCCAGCCTGGTCCTCCGCAAGTTCCTCGATTTCGCCCGGCTCGATCCGGCTTCCGAGCGGGCACGCCAATTCGTCGCCCTCGAAGACTGGCTGAACGACGGCGTGCCCATGGCCGCGGAGGTGGCCCGCGAATGCCTCGCGGGCTGGTATGGCGAGAACCGGACGGGGCGCGGGCAATGGCGGGTCGCGGGCAAGCTCATCGACCCGACCCGGTTGTCGCTGCCGGCCCTCGTCGTCATCCCGCACCAGGACCGCATCGTCCCGCCGGGCTCGGCCCTTGCCCTGGCAAGCGCATTGCCCAAGGCCCAGGTCCTGCGCCCGCTGACCGGCCATATCGGCATGATGGCCGGCGGCCGGGCCGAAAGCGAAGTGTGGCGGCCCGCCGCAACCTGGCTTTCTTGCACTGCAGCAGAGCCGTCACTACATTCAGGTTCCCGAGCCCAGCCGGGCAAAGCCAAAAGGAGAAAGCCATGACCGATGTGGTCATCGTCAGCGCCGCGCGCACACCCGTCGGCGCCTTCAACGGATCGCTTTCCAGCCTGCCCGCCCATCTGCTGGGCAAGACCGCCATCACCGCGGCCCTTGCCCGGGCCAAAGTCGCGCCGGGCGAGGTGGACGAGGTCATCCTGGGCCAGATCCTAGCCGCGGGCGAAGGCCAGAACCCGGCCCGCCAGGCGGCGGTCGCGGCCGGCATCCCGGTGGAAAAGACGGCCTACCTCATCAACCAGCTGTGCGGTTCCGGCCTGCGCGCGGTGGCGCTGGGCTATCAGGCGATCCGCGCCGGGGACAACGCCATCGTGGTCGCCGGCGGCCAGGAGAGCATGAGCCAGGCACCCCACTGCCTGCACCTGCGCAACGGGACCAAGATGGGCAATGCCGAGATGGTCGATACCATGATCAAGGACGGCCTGTGGGATGCCTTCAACGGCTATCACATGGGCAACACGGCCGAGAACGTGGCCCAGAAATGGCAGATCACCCGGGCCGAGCAGGATGCCTTCGCCGCCGCTTCCCAGCAAAAAGCGGAAGCCGCCCAGAAGGCCGGCCGCTTCAAGGACGAGATCGCTCCCGTGACGGTGGCGAGCCGCAAGGGCGACGTGGTGGTGGACACCGACGAACATCCCCGTCATGGCACGACGGTGGAGCAGCTGGCCAAGCTGCGTGCCTCGTTCCTGCGCGAGGGCGGCACGGTCACCGCCGGCAACGCCTCGGGCAT
Source organism: uncultured Alphaproteobacteria bacterium (assembly GCA_963724385.1). Classification (GTDB taxonomy): domain Bacteria; phylum Pseudomonadota; class Alphaproteobacteria; order Dongiales; family Dongiaceae; genus DASXQK01. The sequence continues at coordinate 628,839 of CAVRUJ010000001.1, forward strand.
CAACGACGGCGGCGCCGCCGTGGTGCTGATGTCGGCCAAGCAGGCCTCCGAGCGCGGCCTGACGCCGCTCGCCCGCATCGTCTCCTGGGCCACCGCCGGCGTCGATCCGGCCATCATGGGCTCGGGCCCCATCCCCGCCAGCCGCGCGGCGCTCGCCAAGGGCGGCTGGAAGAAGGAAGACCTCGACCTCATCGAGGCCAACGAGGCCTTCGCCGCCCAGGCCTGTGCCGTCAACAAGGAACTCGGCTGGGACACGAGCAAGGTCAACGTCAACGGCGGCGCCATCGCGCTCGGCCATCCCATCGGCGCCTCGGGCGCGCGCGTGCTGGTGACCCTGCTGCACGAGATGACAAAGCGCAACGCCAAGAAGGGCCTGGCCACGCTTTGCATCGGCGGCGGCATGGGCATCGCCATGTGCGTCGAACGCTGACCCGCGTCGAGCGCTGAACCAAGGTGGGACGTTGAATCCGGGCGGGGCGCCGGCAATTTCTGCGATAGACTGATGCCGAAGCCGCAAAGGCGGCGAGGCCAATTCGATCGAGCAGGGAGGATCGCATGACACGGGTGGCAGTGGTCACGGGCGGCACGCGCGGCATCGGCGAAGCGATTTCGGTCGCGCTCGCGGGCGCCGGCTACAAGGTGGCTGCGGCCTACCACGGCAACGACGAGCGCGCGCGCGCCTTCGCCGACAAGACCAAGATCCAGACCTTCAAGTTCAACGTCGCCGATTTCGCCGCCTGCCAGTCGGGCGTGAAGGCGATCGAAGCGGCACTCGGCCCGGTCGAGGTGCTGGTCAACAACGCCGGCATCACCCGCGACACCACGCTCCAGAGGATGACCTTCGAGCAGTGGAACGAAGTGATCCAGACCAATCTCTCCTCCTGCTTCAACATGTGCCGGGCGGTGATCGAGGGCATGCGCGCACGAAGCTTCGGGCGCATCATCAACATCGGCTCGATCAACGGCCAGGCCGGCCAGTATGGCCAGGTCAACTACGCCGCGGCCAAATCCGGCATCCACGGCTTCACCAAGGCGCTGGCCCAGGAGGGGGCGAAGGTGGGGATCACGGTCAACGCGATCGCGCCGGGCTACATCGACACCGACATGGTCCGTGCCGTGCCGCCACCGGTGCTGGAGAAGATCGTCGCCCGCATCCCCGTGGGGCGCCTCGGCCATGCCACGGAAATCGCCCGGGGCGTGCTGTTCCTGGTCGCCGACGAGGCCGGCTTCATCACCGGTTCGACGCTGTCCATCAACGGCGGCCAGCATATGTATTGAGGCGCCGGCCTCAGGTCTGCTTGAGCGGCAATCGAGGAAACAGCCATGGCCCTGGTCAAATTCGTCGAATACGCCGACGCGAGCCCGGAGGTGAGGGCCGTCTATGACGACATCATGGCGACCCGCAAAGTGGACTGGATCACCAATTTCTGGAAGGCGCTGGCAAGCGACCCGGCGACCCTGAAACGCACCTGGGAAAGCGTCAAGCAGGTGATGGCACCGGGGCAACTGGACGCCCTCACCAAGGAGATGCTCTACATCGCCGTCAGCGTCACCAACGGCTGCGACTACTGCATCCAGAGCCATACCGCCGGCGCCCGCAAGGCCGGCATGAGCGACGGCATGCTGGCCGAGCTCATCGCCGTGGTCGCCATGGCCAATGAAACCAACCGCCTGGTCAACGGCTACCAGATCGAAATCGACGAGCGCGTCGCCAAGGCGGCGAAACAGAGGTAGGCGTACTCGCCAAAGTCAATGAGCGGGGCGAGCACAGACCGCGGTTTGCCGCCTGTAGTGGCTTGTATTACATTGTCGCCTTCCGAAGTGGAGGCGTATCTATGGCTGACTCGAATATCCTGTCCGTGCGTCTGCCGCAGGCGCTGAAGGTGAAATTAGACAAGGTCGCGACCGCGCTCGATCGCCCTCGCAACTGGGTGGTCAATCGCGCGCTCGAGGACTATGTCGCGGCCCAGGCCTGGCAGATCGGGGAGATCCGGCGCGGCCTGGCCGCGGCCAAAGCCGGTGAGTTCGCCGAGGAGCACGAAGTCGAGGCCGCCTTCGCACGCTTCCGCCGCCGGCGCCGTGCGGGTTAGGTGGACGCGGCCCGCTGTCCAGCAGCTGGCGGACATAGGCAGTTACATCGCTGAGCGCGATCCCAAAGCGGCAGAACGCGTCGAAGTCAGGCTGCGCGAAGCGGTTCAGCTCTTGGCCCGGTTCCCGGCGGCCGGCAGACCGGGTCGAATCACCGGTACCCGCGAACTCGTGGTCTCGGGCACACCCTATGTCATTCCCTACCGCGTCGAATCCGGCGGCGTCGACATTCTGGCCGTCTTCCATGCTGCCCAGAAGCGGCCGCTGGAATGAGCCATCCCGCCCGTCTCGCCGCGACCCTTGTCGGCGGCGTTGCCGTGCTGCTCTGGTCGAGTAAGGCAACAATGTGGAGCATGGCGGACCAGGTCACCCCTCACGCAACGCATCCTCATGCGCGCGGACCATATCCGCCATGCTTTTGAAGTGGAAGTCGATCCGATAGTCGCCCGGCGGCGGCATCGTCGCGCCAAAGCCTTCGGCGTCATGGCGCCGGTCGATCCAAGCCGTGGCCAATCCTTTCGCCGTCGCCGGCACATGATCGTGAAACAAGCTTTGCGCAGTGTGAAGAATATCGGTCTTCTCGAGACCGAACTCGGTCTTAACGTGGTCCAAAAGATAGTCGAAGTTCCGCAGGGAAGGTTTGTATGAGCCGATGTCCTGCGCCGTGTAGATTGCGTCCCACGGATTCCCAAGACGCTCGGCACTCCCCCGATAGCTGACACGATCGCAGTTGGTAAGCGTGACCAGCTTGTAGTGCCGCTTCAGATATTGGAGCGATGCGCGAGAATCGGCGAAGGCCGGCCAATCCTTGACCGACGCGCCAAAACGCGCCAACTCCTCGCGGCCGACTTTGACTGCCCAGTTCCTTGCCATCGTCCGGTAAACGGTCGACAGAAGCTCACTGTAGATCATGCTGGGCGTCTCGGTCTGCTGCGCCGCTTCCGCCTCTGCGAAAAGCTCCAGCACCCGGTCGCGCGTGGGAGCATCGTCCAACTTCGCGACCAGGGGACCAAGCGCGGTGCAAATGCCCGTCTCCCAATCGATGAGCGTGCCGTAGGTGTCGAAGGCGAGGAGCCTATAGTCAGTGAGCCTCAAAGTTTGCCTCCTTGCCGGCGTTTCAGGCGCATGGATCATCGCGTCGACGGAACCTGCGCCGCTTGCTATGGCTTTGCGCGCATCCGGCCGGATCGCATACCCAGTCTGTTGATGCGTGGAGCTCGGCTGCGCAACAGGGGGCCGGTCGTCCCTGGCGCCCATCCGGGCGGCGCCATCTCGAAGCTCGCGAAGTCGAAGGCCGGCACCACCAGGCAGGCGGCGAGACTGTAGAGCCCGAGGCTGCGGGCCGATTGCCAGGCGCCGGCGGGAATTTCGATCTGCGGTTCTTCGCCGATGGCCACATCGGTGCCGAGGCGCCGGAAGTCGCGTTGCTCGCCATCGGGCGAAAGGCCAAGCTCGAATGGCGCGCCGGCCTGGTACAGCCAGATCTCGACGGCGTCGGTCACCCGATGCCAATGGGACAACTCGCCTGCCTGGAGCAGGTAGTAGATCAAGGTCGCCTGGCCGCGCCCGCCGCCTCGCGGTCGGTCGCGGTAGGTCTCCCGGTAATGCCCGCCTTCGGGATGAGGTTCGAGGCCGAGCTGAGCGATGAGGGCGGCGGCGGTGTCGGAGACCGGCCGGCTCATTGCGCGGGCGGCGCCGTCCTCTGCATGGCGGGACGCTTGGCGAATCCTTCGTACCATTTGGCGAGGGCAGGCCGGCCCTTGCGCCACTCGTCGGCGGCGTAGCGGAAATCGGCATAGCCGAGGGCGCAGGCGATGGCGATGAGGCCGATGTCGAGGCCAGTGCCGAAGCTCGCGGCCTCCTTCTCCAGGGCGTCAGCCGCCGCCGCCATTTTCTGGCGTTGGAGGGCCAGAAAGGCGGGCGATTTCTCGCCTTCCGGACGCAAGGCCTCGCCTCTGCCGAGCACGCCCGCATCCATGATGCCGTCGGCGAGCGCCTGGCGGCGAAGCGCCGTCCAGCGCTGAGGACCGCTCGCCGGGATCAGCTTCGGGCCGGCGTGAAGACTGTCGAGGTATTCGCAGATGACCGGCAAATCGTAGAGCGAGCTGCCGTCGTCGAGCAGCAGGGCCGGCACCTTGCCCAAGGGATTGTCCTTGACCAGCCCACTTGCCGGATCTGCGGTCGAGGTGGTCACGAGCTCGATGCGCTTATCGAGGCCGGTCTCGATGGCAGCCACGAGCACCTTGCGCACATAGGGGCTGGTCGGCGAATAGCGGAGCTTCATCGGAGTTGATCTCCTGTGGGATCTAGCGGAAGGAATCCTTGCGCCGGCGGATTTCGCCGAACACCTCATGGGCCGGCGCGCCTGGAAGCCCAATGGTGGCGGCCAGGGCGGGGTTGTCGGCGCGCAGGAAGGGATTGGCCTCCCGCTCCTCCGCCATGACCGAAGGGATGGTCGGGCGCCCCGCGCCGCGAAGCTCGGCCACCTGGCGTTGGCGAGCCCGAAGTGCTGGATTGCCGGGATCGATGCTGACCGCAAAGCGGGCATTGGCCTCGGTATATTCGTGGCCGCAGAAGATCCGCGTCTCTCCGGGCAGCCGGCGCAGCTTGTCGAGGGAGGCCCACATCATGGGCGGCGTGCCCTCGAACATCCGCCCGCAGCCGAGCGAAAACAGCGTATCGCCGCAGAAGACGGCCCGCTCGCCGGCAAAGTGGAAAGCGATATGGCCCTTGGTGTGACCGGGAATGAAGAGCACCTCCGCCTCGGCGTCGCCCAGGCGAAAACGCTCGCCCTCGCCCAGCGCCTGATCGATCCCGGGGATCCGCTCGCGATCCGGGGCCGGGCCGACCACGGTGGCGCCGGTCGCCTGCTTGATGCCGAGATTGCCGCCGCTGTGATCGGGATGGTGGTGGGTGTTGAGGATATAGCTGAGCCGCCAGCCGCGGGCGGCAGCGGCCTCCAGCACGGGTGCCGCCTCGGACGGATCGACGATGGCCGTCTCCCCGCTCTTGGGATCGTGGAGCAGGTAGCCATAGTTGTCGGTCAACAGGGGGACGAGGGCGATTTCCATGGGGGCGGAGCCTAGCATTCGGCGCTTGCCCGTAGTAGAGCCAAGAGCAGGCCGATTTTGCATAAGCGCATTGAAGAATGTGGCTTTGACCTATGTGGAATGACGTCGTCGATCTTCAGTCCTTCTACGCGTCACCGCTGGGCCAATGGGCGCGCCAGGCGATCGGCCAGCGCATGCGCGAGATCTGGCCCGATCTCAGGGGTCAAAGGGTGCTTGGTCTCGGCTACGCCACGCCCTACCTCGCGGCCTTCCGCGCCGAGGCGGGGCGCAGCATCGCCGCGATGCCGGCGGGGCAGGGGGCATTGCCCTGGCCCGACGGCGCGCGGGGGCTGACGCTCCTAGCCGATGAGACCGACCTGCCCTTCGCCGACCGCAGCTTCGAGCGCGTGTTGCTCGTCCACAGCCTCGAATTCGGCGAGCCGCCCAACGAGATGCTGCGCGAGATCTGGCGCCTGCTCGCCGACGATGGCCGGCTCCTGGTGATAGCGCCAGCCCGGCGCGGGCTATGGTCGCGCAGCGACCGCACGCCCTTCGGCCAGGGCCAGCCCTTCTCCCTCTCCCAGCTGACGCGGCTCTTGCGCGACAGTTTGTTTACGCCGACGGCGACGGCACGCGCACTCTACCTGCCGCCGATCGCTTCGCCGACGCTCCTGCGCTCGGCCACGGCCTGGGAGCGGATCGGCCGGCGCTGGTGTCCGCGCTTTGCCGGCGTCCTTCTGGTCGAGGCCGGCAAGGAAATCTATGCCGCCGCGCCCTTGCGCCGCCTGAAACGCAAGCGCGCGGTGCTGCTGCCGGCATCCTGAAGCTTTCGCCAAGCTTTCGCCAGACTCCATTGTGGCAAAATCCTGCATGACAAAATCATGCAGGGCGAGAATAGCCGCGCCGCGCGGTTGACCGATCCGCAAGCGCCCGTATCTCTAGGAAAATTGCCGATATCCCTTGCCGGGCGCCATTGCGATCGGCGCGCTCGTTTTCGCCCATTCGAAACTCCTGGCCGCCGGCCAGACTTGCTCAATGAAGAGACAGTCTAGGAGGAGGCGCGAGCTTCATGCCGAAACAGTCCTGGGCCTTGTTTCTCGATCTCGACGGCACGCTCATCGACCTCGCCGAGACTCCGGCGGAGGCTGTCCAGCCGGAGGGACTCGTCGAGGATCTGTCGATTGCTGCGCGTAAGCTCGATGGTGCTCTTGCCATCGTGACCGGCCGGCCTATCGCGGCGTTGGATCAGCTGCTTCGGCCCCTCATGCTTCCGGCTGCCGGGCAGCATGGAGCCGAGCTGCGCCTTTCGCCGAGAGAAGCAGCCTTCCGCCTGCCAACCGCGCCGATCGGCGCCACGCTTCGTGCCGCGGCCCTTCAAGCGGCAGGGGCCTTTCCCGGCGTCGCTGTCGAGGACAAGGGCCAAACGCTCGCTATTCACTTTCGTGCCGCGCCGACGGCGGAGGAACCCCTGAGACGGCAGCTCATGGGAATCCTTGCCCAGTCCGGCAACGGCCTTGCGCTCGGCCAGGGCAAGATGGTGATGGAAATCCGCGATCCCCGCTATGGCAAGGGAAGCGCCGTCGAAGCCTTCATGGGCGAGCCTGCATTCGCGGGCCGGCTCCCCATCTTCATCGGGGACGACGAAACGGATAGGGACGGATTTGTCGCGGCCGAGAGGCTCGGCGGGCTGGCCTTGCGCGTGGGCGGCGAACAGGCAGCCTTCGCCGGGCCAGCCGATGTCCGCGGCTGGCTAGCGGACCTGCCCAATCGCTTGGGCCAGGAGGCCTGGCCATGACCGGTCTCGATCTCGGCGTGATCGGCAACAGCATCGTCGCCGCCCTCATCGACCGGCGCGGCCGGATCGTCTGGCATTGCCTGCCGCGATTCGATGGCGATCCGGTCTTCTCGGCCCTGCTCGACGGCGAAAATCCCTCCGACGGCTTTGCCGAAGTGGCATTGGAGAATTTCGCCAGTGCGGAGCAGGTCTATCTGGACAACACCGCCGTGCTGGCAACGACGCTGAAGGACACGGCGGGGGCGGCCCTTCGCATCACCGACTTCGCCCCGCGCTTCAAGCAATACGACCGCATATACCGCCCGGCCATGCTGGTGCGCCGGATCGAGCCGGTTTCGGGCCTGCCGATGATCCGGATCCGCACCCGGCCGCTGTTCGATTACGGTCGCCAGCGGCCCCAACGCACCTTCGGCAGCAACCACGTGCGCTATGTGTCGGGCGACCTCGTGTTGCGCCTTACCACCGACGCGCCGATTTCCTATCTCGAATCCGAATCCGCTTTCGCGCTCACCGGCCCCTTGAACCTCATGCTCGGGCCCGATGAAACCGTGCCCGCTTCCATCGGCCACCGGGTGCGCGATTTTCTCGAGCGGACCCTCGACTACTGGATCGAGTGGGTGCGCTATCTCTCGGTGCCCTTCGAATGGCAGGAGGCGGTGATCCGCGCCGCCGTCACCATCAAGCTGTGCAGTTTCGAGGATACCGGCGCCATCGTCGCCGCATTGACCACCTCGATCCCCGAAGCGCCGGACAGCGGACGGAACTGGGACTATCGCGCCTGCTGGTTGCGCGATGCCTATCTCGCCGTCCATGCCCTCAACCGGCTGGGCGCCACCCGCACCATGGAGGATTTCCTCGGCTACATCACCACCATCGCGGCGCGCGATGCGGAGGCCGACCTGAAGCCCGTCTATGGCATCCTGCCCGACCAGTCGCTCGAGGAGCGGGAATTGACGACGCTGAAGGGATACCGCGGCATGAGGCCGGTCCGGGTCGGCAATCTGGCCCAAGGCCAGGTCCAAAACGACAGCTACGGCAGCGTCATCCTTGCCGCGGCCCAGATGTTCTTCGATCGGCGCCTGCCCAAGCGCGGCGACGGCGATCTCTTTCAGCGGCTTGAGCGCCTGGGCACGCGGGCGGCGCGCTACGCCTTTCGCGAGGACGCGGGAATCTGGGAGTTCCGCGGGCGTCGCGCCATCCACACCCATTCGGCCTCGCTCTGCTGGGCGGCTTGCGACCGGCTGGCCAAGATCGGCGAAGTTCTGGGCGATGAAAGCCGCAGCCGGCGCTGGCGGGCCGAGGCAGATGGAATCCGCCAGCGCATCCTGGCCCGGGCCTGGAACGCCGATGTCGGCTCCTTCGTCAGCGTTCTGGGCGGTCGCGACGTGGATGCGAGCCTCTTGCTGCTCCAGGAGATAGGGCTCGTCGCCGCATCCGACCCGCGCTATCTCGCGACCCTGGAAACGATCACGCGCGAGCTGCGCCGGGGCGATCATCTCTTCCGCTACGCCACGCCTGACGACTTCGGCCTGCCCCAGTCCTCCTTCACAGTCTGCACCTTCTGGTACATCGACGCGCTCGCCGCCGTCGGCCGGCGCGACGAGGCCCGCGCCTTGTTCGAAGGGGTGCTCGCCCGACGCAATCACGTCGGCTTGCTGTCGGAGGATCTGGATCCGGCGACCGGAGAGCTGTGGGGCAACTACCCCCAGACCTACTCGCTGGTCGGGCTCATCCTTTGCGCCATGCGGCTCTCGAAGAGCTGGGAGGAGGCGTTTTGGCGCGGCTGGTGATCGTTTCCAACCGGCTGGTATTGCCCGGGGAAAAATTGGCCCGGGCCGGCGGGCTCGCCGTGGGATTGCGCGATGCGCTCGCCCGGCGCGGCGGCCTTTGGTTCGGTTGGAGCGGAGAAACGACGGAGGGCGCCGCCGGCGAGCCGAAGCTGAGTTCGGTCGGCAAGATCGCCTATGCGACCCTCGACATCAATGCGGCCGACCACCGGGATTTCTACGTTGGCTACGCCAACGGCGCGCTGTGGCCGCTGTTTCACCACCGGCCGGGGCTCTCGCTGTACCGGCGCTCCGCCTTCGAAGGGTACCTGCGCGTCAACACCTGGTTCGCGCAGAACCTGAAGCCCTTGCTGCAGCCGGACGACCTGATCTGGGTGCATGACTACCATTTCATTCCGCTCGCGACCGAGCTGCGCAGGCAGGGCGTCGCCAACCGCATCGGCTTCTTCCTGCATATCCCGTTCCCGGCGCCGGAACTGTTCGTGACCCTGCCCGAGCACAAGCGCCTCGCGAGCGATCTCCTGGCCTATGACTTGATGGGCCTGCAAACCGCCGCCGACGTGCGCAGGCTCCAGCGCTATTTCCTCGAGGAGGTTGGCGGGCGGACACTAGAGGGCGATCGGATCGAGGCCTTGGGACAGAGGGGCCGCATAGCGGCCTTCCCTATCGGCATCGATAGCGAACGCTTCGCGAGGACGGCCGATAAGGCCATGCGGCGCCCCGAGACGGTTCGCCTCAGCGACAGCCTTTCCAACCGGAGCCTCGTGATCGGCGTCGATCGCCTCGACTACAGCAAGGGTCTGGCCAACCGGCTGGAGGCTTTCCAGGAGCTGCTGGCGCGCTGGCCGGAACACAAGTCGCGGGTCACCTTGCTGCAGATAGCGCCGGTCTCCCGGGGCGAAGTTGCGCAATATCGCGCCCTTCGCCGCGAGATCGAGGGCCTGGCCGGCCGGGTCAACGGCAAATTCGCCGAGGCCGACTGGACGCCGGTGCGCTATTTGAACAGGTCGTTCCCGCGCAATGTGCTCGCCGGCTATCTGCGGCTCGCCCGCGTCGGCTTCGTCACCCCGATCCGGGACGGCATGAACCTGGTCGCCAAGGAGTATGTCGCGGCCCAGGACCCGGCCGACCCGGGTGTCCTGGTGCTGTCGCGCTTCGCCGGCGCCGCGGGAGAGCTGACGGATGCGCTTATCGTCAATCCCTACGATATCGACGAGCTTGCCGCCGCCCTCCACCGCGCACTCGCCATGCCGCTGGACCAGCGTATCGCCCGCTGGCGCTCGCTCATGGACGTGGTGTCGCACAACACCATCAAGACCTGGCGCGAGAGTTTCCTGCAGGCCCTCGAGAGCAGCCCCCCTCCCGCGCTCGAGGGCGCGATGATGGAGGTGGGCAACGGCCGCAGGAAGCTTGCGTCGGCCGATGCCTCCGCCAAGTAGTTCCGGCAGGCCGATGACAGGAGTGTTCCCATGAAGAAAGCGATCAAGGCGAACGACGAGCGCCGCCGCTTCGTGGCTGTCTATGGCTTTGACGATCCGCGGCGCCATCCGATGCAGCGATTGACCGAGCCCCGCGAATCCGTCGAGGCGGTCATGGCGGACTTGGCCGACAAGCAGGAACGGGAAGGAAAGCCTTGCTTCGTCCAGATCGTCGATTTGTCGACGCTGGAGCCGGTCGAATCCTATCAGGCGACGTTGGCACGGCTGCGCCGGGCGGCCTTGATTTGACCGGGCGGTCCAGGCGACGGCACTCCCAGGCCGATAGCGGATATTGGCCTCAGGTTGTGCAGCAATGGTTCTCGGGCTTGGCGAGGCCTACCGGCGGGAAGCTGGCCCGGGTGCACCATCCAGCGACTTCAGCGCCATTCTGGCCCGATGAACGCGGGACTGGATCGTACCCACGGCCACGCCCAACGAGCGCGCAGCCTGCTCGCAACTGAGCTGCTCGAGAGCAACCAGCAGGATCGCTTCGCGCTGCGGACGCGGCAGCCGCGTCAGGCCGCGAGCGACGTCGCGCAGATTCAACCGGTCCTGCTGCGTCGGCGCATATCCGAGTTCCTCCACCATGTCGGACAGCGAAAGGGTGACGCTTCTGCGGGCGCGCTGCTTGAAGCGGGTGAAGAAGAGATTGCGGGCCGAGACGATCAGAAACCGGCGCTGCTCGCGGACGGGCCCCCGCCCGCTCTCGCGGGCCAACATCCTGGTCAGGCAGTCCTGAACCAGATCGTCGGCATCGGCGGCGTTGCGCAGAAGCCCGCGAGCGTATCGGCGCAGATGCGCCATATTGGCCCGCAGCGCCAGCTCCCCGGACCCGTCCGGATTCGCGCTCTCATGCCGGCTATCTCTCCCGGGCGCCTTTGAACGGGCGTCGCTAGGCATGTGGGCGTCTCCCATCACGTTGGAGGTGCGCCACCGGGGGTCACCCAGTTACTGGCAGATCCTGGTCGCGCAAGCTGTGCCCATAGAGATGGGACGCTACCCGCTTCGACGCAGGCCCAGCCAGAAGATTGTCACGAGGTAAACCTGGAAATTGTCACGCGCCAATATTCATCTTGCCTAAGACAATGACATTTGGGTGAAGGTCGCAGCCCTGCTGCCATTTTTATTTATGAATTACACAATGGTTCCGCCGAACGCGCTCCGGCCGGTTGTCGGTTTCCGGTGCAGGCCATGAATTTCTATTGGCCCGTCGTATTCGTCATCGTTGCCGCGGGCGCCGCCTCGATCGGCTTCCTGGATGCTGGCGCGCCCGACGCACCGGCGGCGCGGCTCATCAGCTTCGTCTTCTTGGGGTTGGCCGCCGTGTTTACGGTGGCAAGCCGATGGCATGGACGAGGCCGTCGGCCGTGAGACCGACGCCCACGGCCGGCAATCGCCCTATTTCGCCAGCGGGATCGTGACCACGACCTGCAGTCCGGACGGATGCCGGTTCTCGGCGTAGACCCGGCCTCCCAAGGCTTCGACATTGCGACGCACGATCCACAGGCCGATGCCGAAGTGATCGGACCTGTCGCCTTCGGTGGGCGCGCCAGGGCCAGCCGTCGGTCGCGAGGAATAATAGCGGTCGAACAGGTGACTGAGCTCGGCCTCGCCCACCCCCGGACCGTCATCTTCGACCACGAGGCGGCATTCGCGTTGCCGGCTTTCGAGGGCGACCAGGATGCTGCCGCCCTGTCGGCAGAAGCTGAGAGCATTGTCGAGGATATTCTCGGCGATCGGCTCCAGCACCGCGTCCCCGCCTTCGACCACGATGCCCGGCGAGATCCGATCGATCAGTGCCACGCCGGCATGCCGGGCTGCCGACTTGTATTCGCCCATCATGCTCGAGAGAAGCGTCGACAGCTCGCATTGCCCGCGCTCCTGGTCGATCAGTTCGGCGGTCGCCTCGCCCAGCTCGCGGACGACACCGACCAGATTTCCCAGCCGCTCGACGCTGCGGTCGATAAAGGCGATCGCCCGGCGGCCTTCGGCATCGCCGGCGGCAACCCGGGCGCGCAGCGGCTCGATCGACTGCGCGACGATGCCGATCGGGCTCTTCAGGGCATGCGCGGTCTCCTCGGCCGCGTCGCGGACCGCGCGCGCGGACTGCTCGAGGGAGCGGACCATGTTGTCCAGGGTCTCGGCCACGCCCGCCAGTTCGGGCACTCGATTCACGTCGGCAAATCGCGGACCGCCGCGCCGGCGGCGGATGCGCCGGGCCTGCTCCGCAAATCGACCGAGCTCGCCCCTGAGCCCAACCAATAGCCACATCACGACCGCCGCCATCAGGAAATACACGAGCCCGGCAAACTGCACCTCCGGTCGGCGCCAGTAGGGACGCTCGGCGACAAGCCCGCCGATCTCCGCCGGCGAGCTGGAGGTGATGACGATCCAGCAGCCCGACGGGCTGCGCACCGGCGTCAAGGAGGTCAGTATTTCCTGTTCGCCGGAGTAGTTGGTGTACAGCAAGCTCAGTGGATAGCCGCCTTCGCAGGTGTCGTTCAGCTTGTCGAAGGCTCCGGCGGCCCTCAGCTGCTTGCTGTCGGCCTCGAGACTGGCGGCGGAGCCCGGAGGCACCGCCGCCATGTAGTAGAAGCGCAAGGGTCCGGGCGCGCTGATCGGCCGCAACAGCACCCGCACGTGCAGCCCGTGCACGGACAAGGCCGCGAGCCATCGACCGATCTGGAGGCCGGGGTTGCCCCCCATGGTGTCGAGGTTCGGACGCAGCAGGTCGGCGATGATCTGTCCCTGCTGGCGGATCGATTCCGAGAGCAGCGCGCGCTTTTCCTGGTCGGCCTGCCGGAACGCCGTGTAGAGCACTACAGGCACGGCCAGGAAGACGATTACCAGGGCCGCGAGCTTGCCCGATATCGAATGCCGCAATCCCCGAAACGCCGGGGTCAGATCAGTCAGCCAGCTGATCCTCGGTCGTCCAGCGATAGCCGAATCCATTGTAGGTCTCGATCTGCTGGAACAAAGAGTCCGCAGCTTTGAACTTTTGCCGCACGCGCTTGATGGTCGTGCGCACGTTGGCCCGATACCCGTCCGGGCCCTGACCGGCGATGAAACCCTCGCCCTTGACGATGTCGTAGAGCTCCCGGTGGCTGATGTCCGCACCCGCCGCCGAGGCGAGGCGGCTGACGATGCGGAACTCGGTCAGGCTGAGATCGACTCTCTGGCCGCGCCACAAGGCCCGATTGATATCGAAACGGAGCTCCAGCAATCCCACGCGGAGCGACCCGACATCGGGCTGGCCCGGCGACGCCGGGGCCCGGGCCTTCGTTCCCGCCAGGATCAGTTCGATGCGTTTCAGCAGGATCGTGAAGGCCCGGTGCTTCTCGACGAAGTCGACGGCACCGACCTGGAGCGCTGCTTCCTCATACATCTGGTCGCTCAGCACCGTCAGGAAAAGCACCGGCACGAGGATGCGCGCCGCGCGCAACTGGCGCAGGACTTCGATGCCGTTCATTCCCGGCATCTTCCAGTCGAGCAGGATCAGATCGGGCATGACCCCGTTTTGGAGACGGACGAGGGCCTCCGGCCCGCTCCCGACCTCTTCCATGTCGAAGCCGCTATGGGCGAGATTGCGTCCAAGAGATTCGCGAAACAAAGCATCGTCGTCGACGATGAGGATCCGCGCATGCGGCTTTATGACTTCCACCGCCTCGATTTCGATCTGTTCCATGGTCCGCACCTCCAGCTTGAACAATTGGGCAGCTTGACTCCCTGAACTGCTTGCTCAGTTGGACGCGGCGCCTTCGGCTCTTGGCCGCTTGCGCCGCAGAGGAAGGATTCCGGTGATCCTGGCGACCCCCACTTGGAACGAGTGCCCTCCTTGGTAAACATCTCAAACATCACACGCCTGCTCTCAAGGCTCGAATGCAGGACTATCGGATGTCCGACAGCCACTGCCCTCCGTCCAGACGCGTCGAGGCCTCAAACATTAGCATGACGCAGCAACCCGCAAGCGCAGCCCTTCCTCCATTCCAAACTTGTCACAGGCCGGGAACGGCCCAATAGGGGGCTCCGCCGCATGGATGCGCCGGAATCCCTGACTCGGCCTTGCGTCAAAATTAAGGCGGGCGCGGCGCCGAGCGCCTGGCATGCCCATCTGTCGCTGCGGCGGAAAAGCGAAGTGGACGATACCGAATCCCAGGAAATCATTGGATGGAGGCTTGCCTATGCCTTGCGCAAGAATGATTGCCCAGTGGCTCGCCGCCTGCAGTTTCCTTGCTCTCGGCGCCTGCGGGTCCTCGGCGCCGCAGCTCAATCTGGGCAGCGGGCCCAGCGTGCCTGTGCCGCCGAGCTACGGCCTCTATGCCTATGACGGGGACCAACTGATACGTCTTGACGGCGACGGCAATTGGGAGCGCAGCACCTGGAGCGACCGCTCCGACCTTCCGCCGAAAATCGAATTCATCGTCTACAATCGTTCACTGACGACGGATCCCACGCCCCTGCAAAACCTGATCGAGCTCAGACGAGTCGCCCATGTGCGCAATGATGTGCGCGTCAGCGGCAATGTCGCCCCGGCGCAAAGCAACCGATGGGCGGCCCCGGACCTTCCCGACTACCGGATCGCCCTGAACTTCACGCCGGTTCCTGGGCACTCGGACGTCGTCGTCGCGGCACCCACCGATCCGCTTGCTCCAGGACTCTATTCCTTCAGCCTCCAGAGCAGGCCGCAGCCGCTCGACTCGCGCGTCGGCATCGGCTGGTCGGACGTCGACCAGAACCAGTATGCCGAGGCCCATTGCGTCGACAGCTATCCCTCGGGCTATCGGCTGTGCGCCGAGTCCGATGCACGCGCCAATGATCCGGCCGCCGGCGATGCAAACCTGACGTCGCCTGCGCCGGCAACGCTGTCGAACCAACCAACAGCCATGACCGTCGCCGCGACACCCGGGACGAACGCGCCGCTCGTGGCCTTGTCGGTGCGTGATCTGCGGTCTTCGCGCACCACTGTGGCGGGGGCATTGACCCTGGTGGTCGAAGGAAACATCGTCAACACTTCCTCCGACCTACGCACCGTCCCCTCGCAGCTCACGCTCAGCTTGCTCCGTGCCGACGGTACGGTGGTGCAGACCGTCGCGATCGCCGATCTGCCCCCGGCGGTGCTGGCGCCCGGCGATGTCTATCACTTCCGCTCGGAAGTCCAGGACCCGCCGGCGGACGCGGTGCGCGTGAGGGTCACACCGGCGGGTTAACCCCGCTTGACGGCCGGGCTTACTCCTTGGTCGGGGGGGCGCTGGACGGGCCCGCGACGGCGTCGGCGCGCGAGCTGGCGCTGGTTTGGCAGGGACCGGAAGCTTGAGCCACGCGCTTGTGGTCGCTGGCGGTTTTTTGCTGGTCCCCCGCCTGGGCCTTGGCCTCGGCGGTCGCTTCCGCCACGCATCCTTGGCCCGATGCACTCGTTGTCACGCTGGCGGAGGCATGGGCCGAAGCGGAGACCGTGGTTCCTCCGCTTCCACCCACGGGGGGCGTGCTGAGGGCATCGTCGGCTCTCGCTTCCGGAGTTCCCCATAGGCCCTGCATTGCGCCTTCATGCAGTGGTATGCCGCCCATCGCGCCAAGCAGTGCGCCCAGCAGGGCCGGGCGCCAGGACATCGCTGTCTTCATCGTTCACCTCCTCTTGAAGCGGTTGACCGTCGTAATTTCGAATCAAGGGCCGATCGAAGCCTCCGCGCTGCTCGTGGCGCTGGCCGAGGGCCCGCCGGCGATGGCGGCCTCGGCGCTGCCGTTAGCCGCGACGTTCATGCTGACACCCGAAACCGTGCCGACGCTTCGGATGGTCGCTCGCGACATGGACCGGACTGTCACGGTTGCCTGGCCGGACGTATCGGTCGCGATGGCGACGGACCTGTCGACTGCGCGGCCGATTACCATGCCGGTCGACTCATTGACGATGGCGACGGAGCGAGAGACTGAAATGGAGATCGTTACATTGCCGCGGTCGATGGTTCGGGAGAAGGACCGTGAACTTTCCCGCAAGCTGGCACCGCTCCCAACGCTTGCGGTCGCCGATGCGGTGCTGCCGGCAGAACTGCTGACGCTGGCGCCCCCGCCAGTGCTTGTTGCCGGCCCCGGACTTGTCGCTGGCCCCACACTTGTCGCTGGCGTCGATCCGCCAACGGATTCGGTGTCACTTATCTCACCCCTTTTCGACTGGTGCGATGGCCGGTCGAAACCTGCCATGAGATGGTCTGGCGCGGCACCGGCGAAGGCGCGGGCGTCGCCCCGTTCAGCGTCGGCCCATGCATCGGACGACACCATCAAACCGGCGATACTCAGCTGAGTGGCCAGCACCAGTCCGCCGATCGCGATCATCCGACCGGGGCGCCAGGCCGACGGCCGCATTTCCATGAGTTGGGTCATGTCGGATCCTTTGCGCTGTTCGGTCGGTCCGCTGCTCGATGCAAAGCGACAATCCGCGGCATGGTGCCTTCAACACCTGACTCTCGCCGCGAATGGAAATTCCAATATGGCTTCCGCGATCAAAGCCGCGAGGGCATGGGACCGGTACTGCGCATGACAAATTGGAGTTCGGCCCCGCCTGTGAGTCGCAGCGCGCCGTCGTGAATTGCACCAAGGCAGCGCGGAAAGCCCGGTCACTTCAACGCCCTCGGCTGGGTCTGCGGATATCCGCGCGATGGTCCAGTTTCGGTCACAGCGGTTGGATTGGCGGGATGGGGGAGAATCGAGGAAACAAACTGGTCCCCAAATGGTCCATCGAAGGGCAGCCGGCATAGCGCTCGCTCCGGCTGCGATTTGCCCTTTCGTGTTTGTTCTCCCGAACCGACAAACAGAGATAGGAAGGAAAGAGCAATGTCGAAGTCCCGATCGAGACTGGCCTTGATGGCAACGGCCAGCGTGTTTGCTTTCGCCCTGGCGGCCTTGCCGGCAGGATTCAATCCGTCCTCGCTGCACCTTCAAGGCCAACAGGCTGAAGCCGGCTCTCTCTCCGTGAATACGGGCGCCGGCGGCAACGCCAATGTCTCCGGCACCGGATCCGCTGCGACCGGCTCAACGGCGAACGGTACGGCCTCGCAGGGCAGCAATGGCTCCGTCAGTGCCTCCACCAACACCGGTTCCAACGCCAGTACCACCGGCGGCGGCACCGGTCTCAGCAGCGGGAACGCGCTCGCGACGGGCAATGCTTCGTCCAGCGGCAATTCCGCGGCCGCGGCCGCGGCGGCCGGGACGGCAGCGGCCTCGGCCGGGAATGGAACCGCAGGCGCCGCGGCGAACGCATCCGCGGAAGCCCAGGCCTCGCAGTCCGGCTCCGTGCAGGCCAATACCGGCTCCACCACGAGTTCGACCTCGAGCGGCGGGGGTGCGGCTGCGGCGTCGGCTGATGCGGCTGCTGCTGCTTCCCAATCCGCGCCGGGCTCCAACCTCAGCGCAGACTCCAATGCTGGCGCGAACGCCAGTTCGACCGGCGATGGCTCGGCCCAATCCCAGTCGTCGAACAATTCGACGGCTTCGATATCGACTGACAGCAACGGCGTTACGCATGTGACTGGCGGCTCGACCTCGACCGGCAGCCTCTCGGCCGACGGCGCAGGAAACGCGTCCTTCAGCTCCGGTGGGGACGCTTCGGCGGCACTCGGCAGCGATCCGGCCAACCCGAATGCCAGCGTGAGCGTCGATAGCGCGGCGAAAGGTGCGATCCCCGGCGCGGGCGCTTCGCCGATCGACGTGTCGGGCTCGGGTGACGCCAGCGCGAGTGCCAACATCTCCTCGGATCAGGGCACGCCGACGGCGAGCGCGTCGGTGGACAACTCGGCCAGCGCCGGCCCGTCACCGAGCGATCCCGCCACGCTTCAGGGACAGGCGACCGGAAGCGCCTCCGGGGAAGTCGATATCGCTCCGGCCCAATGAGCGGATCGGAGCTATCGCAAGCATAGGTCAGGCTCGATGAAAGGCGGCCGGCGGAGCTCCTCCGCCGGCCGTCACCGTTTTGTAAGGCGCTGCAAGGCGAACCACAAAAATATCCCGCAACCAGGGGAGGTCGACGGCGTCAAATTGCCTACCTAGGAGTCGGCAGCCCGTATGGACGCTTCATCGGATCCGTGTCGAAAGCAGCAAAGGAGGCAATCCATGTCGATCGAACGCCAGGCCAGAACTCAATGGGACCCCAGCGCCAATCGCCTTTGGTTCGAGATCGATCAAGGGGGTGAGCCGGTCCGCTGCTGCATCGATGCACATTGTCTCTATCTGGCTTTCGGCGCCAACACGCTGGCCGAGGCCGATGCGACCAATGCTTATGCTTCCCGGCGCGGATGGATCCATGCCGCCGCGCGGAGCAAAGCTGGCAGGGGCGCCTTTGAAAGCGATGGCGATCGATCTCAGGCCTTCGTCCGCCTGACGGCGCGCGATCTTTAGGGCCACTGCGCTGCTGAAGGGAGATTGACGCCCCGAGCATGAAGCCTCGTCTCACGCTCGAGGCATGAGGTCTTCCCGAAACATTCGGCAGGTTGCCCGCGGACCCGTTTTTGTCATGAGCAGCGGGTGCGGAGGCCCCTATATCAACCGAGGAAGGGGCGATCCCTGCACAAGAGGGAGGATTCCAATGGCCCGCTTTTTATTTGCCGTCATTTTGCTGCTCAGCGTCGGTGGCATGGTGGGCTATCTCCTGCCGATGCCCTAGCCCGCGGCCCAGCGAACGAACGCAGCGGCGCTGACGTGCAGGGACTGACCGGCAGCGCTTTGCGCTTGGTTCAGCTGTTTGACACTGGGCGACTCGCAGATTTTGGGCGCCAATCCTGCTTGACAGCGGACGCAAGCCTTCAAGAGATGAAAAGCTCGCGTTCTGCTGAGCGAATCCCGCCACGGCCGCGCTGGTACCGGCGCTGGCTTCTTGCGCTTGCAGTCACCGTTTCATTGGGCTGTTCGTCTGCTGCAATGGCGGGCTCGGACGCCGGCGCAGCGGGTTCCGCCCCGGCCGTGTCCACATCCGACCTCAAGGCGCTGGTGAACGAGCTGCAGAATGACGCCGACCGGCGGAAACTGATAGCCGCGATCCAGGCACTGATCGCGGCTCGGGACCTGCAGAACGGGACGCAAGGGCAATCTCAGGCGGCAACTCCCGACGTGCCCGCGAACTCCGGCGAGACTGCGATAGCGGCAGCCTCGGAAGGGATTCGCAATGCCAGCGATGCGCTGGTCGGCGCGGCGGAGGTGCTGCTCGACTTGCCCCGTATTTGGAACTGGTTGCAGCGGCAGGCGGGCGATCGCGAGACACGCGGGCTGGTCGCCGGCACGCTCCTGCGTTTGATCGCCGTTCTGGCCGGAGCCTTGGCAGCGGAGCGAGCGGCTTTTCTCATGCTGGGGCAGCGACGAAGGCCAGCGGCTGAAGGAACGCTCGAGCCGACATGGCCCCGACTGATCTTGTTCTTGGGCGGCATCTTGCGGGACCTCCTGTCGCTTGTTGCCTTCACGGCCACGGCATTCATCCTGCTTCCGTTCACGCATCCGAGCGATGCCATTCGTCCTGTTCTGCTGGTGCTGCTGTTCGCTACGGCAGCGCTGCGCGGGCTGCTTGCGATCGGGCGTGGGCTGCTGACCCCAAAGGAAGGAGGCCGGCCCCTCGGCATCGGCCCGGAAACCGGCAGCTACTGGTATGTCTGGTTGCGCCGCTTTGCCGTGCTGCTGATCGGCGGCTATGGCGCGACGGACGCTGCCTTCCTCCTTGGCCTGCCTCCGGCAGGACTCGGCTTGCTTCTCAAGGCAATCGGGTTTGCCGTCGCTGCGCTCGTCGTCGTGCTGATATTGCAAAATCGCGAGGCGGTCCGCGATTGGATCCATGGTCATCCCGGGACGGAGCAGCAAGGCAGTTTCCAGGTCCTACGCCACCGGACCGCTGAGCTCTGGCATGTCGCCGCCTTGATCTATGTAGCCGCAATCCTCGGCGTGTGGGTCTTGGATATCCCGGGGGGATTTGCCTTCATCCTGCGTGCCTCGGCCCTCTCGGCTGCGGCGATCGCGGCGGCGCGGGTCCTTGCTGACCTCACGGAAAAACTGCTTCGCCGGTTCTTTTCTATTGGGCGGGACCTGCATCTGCGCTTTCCCGGCCTCGAAGAGCGCGCCGGGCGTTATCTGCCGGTGCTGACCCTGTCGCTGCGCGTCGGGCTTTATGGCGCTGCCGGCTTGATGGTTTTGCAGGCTTGGGGGCTCGAATCCTTTGCCTGGCTCGAAACCGACATCGGCCGGCGGATCGTCAGCGACCTCGCGACCTTGCTGATCACGGCGCTGCTCGCCGTGCTGATCTGGGAGGCTACCTCGATCGCCATTGAGGTGTATCTGGCGAGAGGCGTTCCCCGCGGCCCGCACCGTCCGCGCCGCGCGCGAGCCGAGACGCTGTTGCCGCTCCTGCGGCGGACTGTCGCGATCGTGCTCATCGTCTTCGTCGCGCTGATCGCGCTGTCGGCGATCGGGCTCGACATTGGCCCGTTGCTGGCCGGCGCGGGCGTGGTGGGAATAGCGATCGGATTCGGCGCCCAGACATTCGTCAAGGATTTGATCAACGGGCTGCATCTCCTCTTCGAGGATACCTTCGCGGTCGGCGATGTTGTGGCGATCGGGCCCGATGCCGGCACGGTCGAAGCCATCTCCATGCGCACGGTTCGGCTCAGGGACGGGGGTGGCGCGCTGCGGACCATTCCATTCAGCGAAATCACCAAAGTCACCAACATGACTCGAGATTATGCCTACGCCGTCTTCGACGTGCCGATCGACTTCCGCGAAGACGTCGGCCGGGCGGTCGCGCTGCTTGAAGCCATCGGAGCCGAGCTGGCCGCCGATCCGGAGCTTGCGCCCGATATCCTGGCCGCCATGGACAAACCGGTGCTCAGTCGGTTTGCCGACTACGCCATCATCCTGCATTGCCAGATCAGGACGCTGCCGGGCCGGCAGTGGGACGTGCAGAACGAGTTCAATCGCCGCCTCAAGAGCCGTTTCGAACGTCTTGGGCGTCGTCATGCCCTATCCGGCGCGTCGGGTGCTGGTCGAGGATCTGACCGAAGCATCGCAGCGTTCCGCCGTCGCGAGGCGGTTCGGCGACGAACCACGGGACGAACAGGAAGCCGCGCGGTCGCGGACCGCTTCGCAAGGCTCGCCCGAACGTCCCCTGCCTGCGCGAGATCAGGACTTGGCCAGGAGATTGTCATGACGTCTGCGAAGCTTCGCGGTCCGCTTCGGCTCGAAACTGCGGTCATCGCCAACTTCGTCCCGGCCGACAAAGCCGGAGTGTATGTCCTGGGCGCAATCGGGCCGGGCGGCCTGCAGAGCATCGATGGCGTGGGGCGAGCCGACCGCGATTTGGCGGACACGCTGATCGGCCTGGTAGGCAGCAATTCCAGTTTCATGTTCGCAACCGCCTCTTCGCCGTCCGAGGCGTTCGAGATGGAATGCCTGCTCTATCACGAAAACATGCTGACGGGGCGCAGTCCTCATCCGGTCGCGCCCACCGATTCCGGGGTTCGCTGCGCCGTCTGCGGCCTATCCGGCTGATGAAGGAGCGGGCAGCGGCCCGCGGATTGGCCCAGCTCCGAGCCAGGCGGGCCCGCTAATCCTCGTCATAATCATCGCCGCATTGCTGCTGATCAGTGGATAATCCGCTCGTACAATCCGACTTGGGTCCATTGAATCTGCGTTCGTCGCTGTCGCAAGCTGCCAGGAAGCCGGCGACGAACAATAGCGCAAACAGAATCTTGAGTATTCGCATGGCGCAGTCACTCCTCGATTACTGCCTAGGCGCCGCATATCGCCGGGCTCCGCCCTGGATCAGTCAGGGAACGAACCGTGTTCTTGAATCGTCACGCCATACCGGAACAGGACCTTCCGGGCGCACGGGGCCGCCTACTACCAGCCTTCGTCGTCTTCATCGTCATAGGGTTGCCTATCTGCGTAAGCCTCACCCCGATCCGATGCCTGCGATCTGCAATACCGGTGGGTACCTTCATCGCAGGCAGCGATAAATCGGCCGCCAAACAGCAAGGCTAGGACCATGCGGACGAGTTTCATGACGAGAGCTCCTCGATTGGCCCTTGAACCCCGATGTCGTCGCAGTTGCTCGCCGATCAAGCGGCTAGGCTGAAGATGTTTTGGGATTGTCATGCCCCGTGGCGGGCTTTCGGCCGCCTGTCAGGCCTCGACCGGGGAACCGGGCATCAGGCCAGCTGGCGCTCGGCCGCCAATTCGTAATTGTTTCCGGCGAAGTCCCAGTTGGCCAATTTGCCCAGGAACTTCTCGACATACGCGGCACGGCGGTTGCGGTAGTCGAGGTAATAGGCATGCTCCCACAGGTCGAGGGCCAGTATTGCCACCTGGCCGTGGGCGATCGGCGTGTCGGCGTTGGCGGTGGTGATGATCCTGAGGTGTCCATCGTCGAGAGTGAGCCACGCCCAGCCGCTGGCGAAATGGTCGACAGCCGCCTTGTTGAAAGCCTCGCGGAAAGCGCTGAAGTTTCCGAAATCGGCCGTCAGGCGATCGGCGATGGCGCCCTTGGGCTGGCCGCCGCCGCCGGGCGACATCGAGTTCCAGTAGAAGGCGTGATTCCAGGCCTGGGCGGCGTTGTTGAACAGCGCCTCCGTCTTCTTGAGAACTGCAGTCGCCATGATCACTTCTTCGAGGGTGTGCTCCTCATAGTCGGTTCCCGCGACGAGGAGGTTGGTCTTGTCCACATAGGCGCGATGATGCATGTCGTGGTGCACCTTCAAGGTCGCCGCGCCGATATGAGGCTCAAGGGCGTCGGTTGCATAGGGCAGTTTGGGCAGATCGAAGGGCATTGGGGGGGCTCCTGTCAGAGGGCATCGATGAGTTGCGCTCGATAGATCCGCTCGGTGCCTTCCCAGATTTCGACGGCGGGGTAGCCACATGATTTCAGAAGCTGGTCGGCGCGATCCTCCGCTTCGTCGTCGTCTTGGCACTCGGCAGTTTCGAGAGCCTTGATCCGGTTGGAGCGGTCCAGAAAACAGAATCGGTAGAGGGTCATGATCTCAGCCTCCGACTGGCTCCGTTACAGCGATGTTGGCGGTCGCGAGGAGATGGACCAGTGCTGGCGGCCGGCCGTCCCATGTCAAGAATCGGGTCGGCAGCGGTGGTTCGGTGACGGCGGCCGCGCGCTTGCGCGAGAGGCTGATTATGGACAAGACAGAGGCTTGGCGACCGCCTCTAGTGGCCGTCGTTCCAGAGCTATCCTCGTACGGTCCTTGCGGCCGGGCGCTTCAGATTTTTGTCACATGTCGGCCGCAGGCCGGTCCCCATCTACAAGGTAAACCGGACGGCATCGCTGCGGGCGTGATTCCTGTAGCGAGAGCGGTGCGTCAATCCACCCATGACGCGCCCGCCGCCGCCGACTGGTGCTTCCTTCATCACCGCCGGCCGGCGGCGGCTATTTCAGGCGTGCTGCGTCACAGGTCGCGGCATCGAATACAAGCGGATCCCGCGCCCAAACTACGGGAGGATAGTCATGCAAATTCCATGCAGGTGCGTGCTGATGGCGTTGCTCTTGGCATCCTGTCCCATGGCAGCCATGGCGGCGGACATCACCCCTCGCTGTCCGTCGCCTGCGTCGAGCGAGCTGCTGCTGCTGATGCAAAGCGCGCCGGACGCCGTCGTGTTCGAATACCGCGGCCGGCAGGCGAAGGTCGGGATCAGACTGTTCAACGCGCTTCCGCCGCAGGAAAACCAGACGGGCGACCGATTTTATATCGCCATGCGACCAGGCTTCCCACTCTCTCGCGTGATGGTCGCTCAGCACGGTTGCGTCGAGGACGCGGTGCTGGTCGATGTCCGCGTCGCGATCGCCATCAGGAAGGCCATCAGGCGGTTCGTCTCCAAGTCCTCGATCTGATGAAGCGCCAGGCCACCTGGGCCGCGGCCTTGCGTTGGCATGAGAGCCGGCGATGCAGGAAGGACACAGCCTGTCGCCGTCGGGCAACAGACGCAGAGGATAGATAATCGTCACACCCCGCGGCGCGTGATCGAATCATAGTCTCGGTCTTCGGTTCACTCGAATCATCAAAGGAGTTGCGCGATGACCGTTGGTTCACGCGGACTGGTCCTGGTTGTCGATTCCAAGCCGGCGTTCCGCCGAGAGGCCGAGGAAGCCTTTGCCGCCGCAGGATTCGAGGTGTTGACATCGGCCAATTCGATGGAGGCGATCCATCAGCTCGGCGGCATCGAAACGCTGGACCTTCTCGTGACCCGTGCGCGGATGCCCGACGGCAACCCAAGCGGTTTCGGCCTGGCCTGGATCGCCAAATACGGCCGGCCGCGTTTGCGAATCGTGCTTCATACCGACTCCGACGAATGCCTGACGCCCATGGAAGTGGCGAATGCCCCGGGGAAAGTCCTTTCCCGACCAGCTCATGGGCGCGAGCTTGTCCAAGCGATCGAGGGCTGTCTCTTCGACAAGGCGGCGAGGCATACGACTGAAGGGTAGCGGTTCGAGCCGAGGTATGGGGCGGGTGTCTGAGCGTCGGGCCGTCGGACCGCAATTCCTCGGTGCATATGCCTCTACGCGGTGCGAGACCGTTCCTCCGCAGCCCGCTTCAGATAGCGCCGGCGGAAGCTCGCCACCTGGTTCCCGTCCGGTTCTTCGCCGTTGAAGCCGCGCAGATAGGGCGTGAGGTAGCGCATGCGCTCCTGGATCGTCTCGCGCAGATCGAGAGCGTAATAGCCGATCTGCATGAAGTAGAGGATGCGGGCGCGGATGAAGGCATCGACGGCCGGCATGCCGGCGCGCCGATAGATTGCGGCGATGGCCTTGACCCGGCGGTCGTCGGCGCGCTTGACCGCAACATGCACCTTGGCCGAGCGCCGGGCCCATTCGCGGATGGCAAAATCGAGACCGGGGTCGAACAGGGCGCGATCGACCCATAAGGCGAAGATATCGAGGACGGCGCTGGTCAGGTCCGGGTGGGGGGCATGCGCCCTACGCAAGATGGCTTGCGTGTTCTTTGCCTCCCAGGCCTCGAGCAGCGTCCCCAGCAATTCATCCCGGCTCTTGAAATGCCAATAGAAGCTGCCGCGGGTGACGCCCAGCCTGTCGGCCAGTCGGAACACCTTGACCGAATCCACGCCTTCCTCGACCAGGGTGTGAAGCGCCGCGGCGATCCAGTCCTCGCGCCCCAGCGTCCGCTCCCGTCCCTTCCGCTTCCGCGCCAAGCGGGGCCCCATGCCAGGTTTCTCCATACACATGTGTATGGACATTCGCGCGGCACGGCAATAGTCTCGTGGCGGGCGCGGTTCGGCGCGGGCGCTGCGGCAATTCTGTAAGGGGACGGTCGGATGAAATCCCATGTTCGGGTGGCGGTCATCGGCGGCGGCGTCGTGGGCGCCAGCGTTCTCTATCATCTGGCCAAGCTCGGCTGGTCGGACGTGATGCTGATCGAACGCAAGGAGCTGACCGCGGGTTCGACCTGGCATGCGGCCGCCGGCTTCCATGCCCTCAACGCCGATCCCAACATCGCCGCCCTCCAGGGCTACACCATCAAGCTCTACAAGGAGCTGCAGGCCGAGGGGCTGCAGGATCTGGGCCTGCACATGACTGGCGGCGTCAACATGGCCGGCACGCCCGAGCGCTGGGAATGGCTGAAGGCGGCCTGGGCCCTGTTCAAGACGATGGGCATGGAGTCGGAGCTGGTCGGGCCGGAGGAGGTGAAGAAGATCTGTCCCATCGCTGATGTCTCGGGCGTCTATGGCGGGCTCTACGACCCCAACGAAGGCCATCTCGACAACTACGGCACGACCCAGGCCTATGCCCGCGGCGCCCGCAAGCGGGGTGCCGAGATCGTCCTCAACAACCGCGTGCTGGAGCTGCATGCCCGATCCGAAGGCGGCTGGAACGTCGTCACTGAGCAGGGAACGATCCAGGCCGAGCATGTGGTGAACGCGGGTGGCCTCTGGGCTAAGCAGGTGGGGCTCATGGCCGGCGTCGATCTGCCGGTGACGCCCATGGAGCACCATTACCTCATCACCGAGGAAATCCCCGAGGTGAAGGCGCTGGCCAAGGAGCTGCCGCTCACCGTGGACATGGAGGGTTTCACCTATCTGCGCCAGGAGCATCAGGGCGTGCTGCTGGGCATCTATGAGACGCGGCCCAAGCACTGGAACATGGAGGGCGCGCCCTGGGACTACGGCACAGAGCTGATCCCGGAGGACATCGAGCGCATCGCGCCGGAGCTCGAAATCGGCTTCCGGCGCTTCCCCTGCCTGCAGCGGGCCGGCATCAAGCGCTGGGTCAACGGCGCCTTCACCTTCACGCCCGACGGCAATCCCCTGGTGGGCCCGGTGCCAGGCTTGAAGAACTACTGGGTCGCCTGCGGCGTCATGGCGGGATTCAGCCAGGGCGGCGGCGTCGGCCTGTCGCTCGCCCAGTGGATGATCGATGGCGAACCGGAGGCCGACGTCTACGGCATGGACGTGGCCCGCTATGGCGACTACGCCTCGAACCGGCCCTATCTCAAGGCCAAGACCGGGGAGTTCTACGCCAGGCGTTTCGTGCTGACCTATCCCAACGAGCAGCTACCCGCCGGCCGGCCGGTTAAGACCTCGCCCGCCCATGACGCGATGAAGGTCGAGGGCGCCCAGTTTGGCGCCCTTTACGGCCTCGAATACCCGCTCTATTTCGCACCCAAGGGCGAGGACTTCCACGAGACGCCAACCCTGAAGCGCTCCAACGCCTTTCCGATCGTCGCGGCCGAGGTGAAGGCGACGCGCAACGGCGTCGGCCTCCTCGATACCACCGCCTTCTCCCGCTACGAAGTCAGCGGGCCGGGTGCCGAGGCCTGGCTCGACCGGCTGCTCGCTTGCCGAATCCCGGGGCCGGGCCGGGCGCGCCTGGCGCCGATGCTGAGCCCGTCCGGCCGGCTCACCGGCGATCTCACCGTCTTCTCCTGGGGCGGCGGAATCTATTGGATCATGGGGTCATACTACCTCCAGGCTTGGCACATGCGCTGGTTCCGCGACCATCTGCCGGCGAGCGGGGTTGCCCTGCGAAACATCTCCGACGAGGTGACCGGCTTCTCCATCGCCGGGCCCAAGTCGCGCGATCTGCTGGCCGCGGTCACCGGCGCCGATATGTCCCACGCGGCCTTTCCCTTCATGGCCTGCCGAGAAATGGATGTGGGGCTCTGTCGGGCCAAGGTCGGCCGGCTCACCGTGACCGGCGAGCTCGGCTACGAGTTCAATGTCCCGGCGAGCCAGCAGCGCGCGCTCTATCACATCCTGATGGAGGCAGGTCGCGGCATGGGCCTCGCTGAGATCGGCTACAACACGGTCAATTCGCTGCGCATGGAAAAGAGCTTCGGCATCTGGTCGAAGGAATTCACCTGGGCCTATACGCCGGGCATGAGCGGCCTCGACCGGTTCATCGCCTTCGCCAAGAAGGATTTCATCGGCCGCGATGCCGCCCTGAAGGAACGTGACCAGGTGCCGCCCAAGCGCAAGCTGGTGACCCTGGAGATCGCCGCCGAGGACGCCGACGCCTCGGCTTTCGAACCGGTCTGGCTGGGCGAGCGGCGGATCGGCTTCGTGACCTCGGGCGCCTACGGGCACTACGTGGGCAAGAGCCTTGCCATGGCCTATCTCGACCGCGATATCACGGCACCGGGGACCACGGTCGAAGTTCACATCATCGGCATCCGGCGCAAAGCCAAGATCCTGCCGGGCCCGGCCTTCGATCCCGAGGGCATCCGGATGCGGGCCTGATCCGGCGCCGAAGGGAGGGCGCGCCATGGTCGATCCAACCCGATCCGAACGGCGTGCACGCCGCCGGCCTCAAGCGGCCCAAGCGCAAACGCCGAGCGCGGACCGCGCGCTTGCCTACCGCCAGCTGGTCAATCCCTTCACACCGCTTCGCGTCTTCTCGGATGACCAGGTTGAGGAGATGCATCAGGCGGCGCTCGGCGTGCTGGAGAGACTTCGGCATGCGCGTTCTGTTGCCCGAGGCCCGAGCCCGCTACCGAGCGGCGGGCGCCCAGGTTGATGAGGCAAGCGGGATAGTCCGCCTGGATCGCGGTCTGGTGATGGAAGCGCTTGCCAAGGCTCCGGGCGTCGTCGATCTCGTCGCCCGCGCGCCGGATCGCAGCATCAGGATCGGCGGCGGGCATGTCGTCTTCCTGCCCGTGGCCGGTCCACCCCATGTCAGCGACAGCGATCGGGGCAAGCGGCCGGGCACGCTCGCCGACTATTGCGACCTCGCCAGGCTTTGCCAGAGCTTCGACGTGCTGCATCTGGTGGGCGCCATGGTCGAGGCCCAGGACGTGGCCCCGCCGTTCCGCCATCTGGAAGTGACAGAAGCAACGCTGCGCCTCACCGACAAGGTCCCCTTCGTCTGGGCTCGCGGGAGCGCCCAGGTGGCGGATTGCTTCGAGATGATCCGGCTCGTCCACGGCCTGGATGAGGAATCCTTTCGCCGGCAGGTCTTCTGCTACACCGTGGTCAACACCAATTCGCCGCTCCAACTCGACAGGCCCATGGCCCAGGGCATCATCGACTTCGCGCTCGCCGGCCAACTCGTCGTCGTCACGCCCTTCACCCTCGCCGGCGCCATGGCGCCCATTACGATTCCGGGCGCGCTGACCCAGGCCCATGCGGAGGCGCTCGCGGGAATTGCGTTGGCCCAGATCACGCGCGCTGGCGCGCCAGTCGTGTATGGCAGTTTCACCTCCAACGTCGACATGCGCTCGGGCGCGCCCGCCTTCGGCACGCCGGAATACGTCAAGGCCGCTTTTGGCGCCGGCCAGCTCGCCCGTCGCATCGGATTGCCCTGGCGCTCGTCCGGCGCCTGCGCCTCCAATGCGCCTGACGCTCAGGCCGCTTACGAGACCGAGATGTCGCTCTGGGGCGCGCTCATGGGCGGCTGCAACATGCTGATCCACGGCGCTGGCTGGCTCGAGGGTGGGCTCACGGCCTCGCTGGAGAAATTCATCCTCGACATCGAGATGCTGCAGATGCTGGCCGAGCTGTTTCGTCCGGTTCCCTTCTCTGAGGACGAATTGGCCCTCGACGACATGGCCGAGGTCGGGCCCGGCGGCCACTATTTTGCGGCCGGCCACACCATGCAGCGCTATCAGGACGCGTTCTACACGCCCTTGGTTTCCGATTGGCGCAATTTCGGCCAGTGGACCGAAGCTGGATCGCGGACCGCCACCGAGCGGGCCAATGCGATCTGGAAAAAGACGCTGGCCGAGTTCATGCCGCCGGCCATGGACGCAGGCCGGGCCGAGGCGCTCGCCGATTTCGTCGCCCGGCGCAAGGCGGAGGGCGGCGCGCCGCCGGCGTCGTAGCGGTCGCTGCTATTGCCGGCTCAGCTGGAACAACCCTTGCTCGCCGAACAGATTGGCGTGGCGATAGGAGCGGATGACCGATGACTGGCCCAAGCGGTCGATGGCGATCGCCCGTTCGATGGCGATCCCTTCGACGGCGCAGAAGTCGATGAAGTCGCGGATCGTGCAGAGATGGATGTTGGGCGTGGCGTACCAGGGCGCCGGCAATGTCGGCGTCACCGGCATGGTGCCCTGGGTCAGAAGGTGCCAGCGCAGCTTCCAATGGCCAAAATTCGGGAAGGAGACGATGGCGCGGCGCGCGATGCGCACGAGCTGAGACAGCACGCCCTTGGGGTCGCGGGTCGCCTGGAGGGTCTGGGAGAGGATGGCATAGTCGAAGGCGCCGGCCGGATAGGCGGCGAGGTCCGTGTCGGCATCGCCTTGGATGACGCTGAGGCCGACGCCGACGCCGGCGTTGACGCCGGCCTGGGACAGCTCGATGCCGCGGCCGTCCACTTGCTTGAAATGGACGAGATAGTCCAGCAGGTCCCCGTCGCCGCAACCCACGTCCAGCACGCGGCTGCCGGCATCGACCATGTCGGCGATATGCTGGAGATCGACGCGGATGGCGCGTTTGTCGCGCGGTGTCGGGTCCCTCGGCATGGCGTCGTTCAATCGATCCCGCGATGCTCGGCCGAGCCGTTCAGGAACCCGCGCAGGGTGGCCGCGAATTCCGGCTCGTCCAGCAGGAAGGCGTCATGGCCCTTGTCGCTCTCGATCTCGACGAAGCTCACATTGGCCGCGACGGCGTTGAGGGCCTGGACCACGGCCCGGCTCTCCGAAGTCGGGAAAAGCCAGTCGCTGGTGAAGGAGAACAGGCAGAAGCGCACCGGCGTGCCGCGGAAGGCATTGGCCAGCACCCCGCCATGTTCCGCCGCCAGGTCGAAATAATCCATCGCCCGGGTGATGTAGAGATAGGAGTTGGCGTCGAACCGGTCGACGAAGCTCGATCCCTGGTGGCGCAGGTAGCTTTCGACCTGGAAATCCGCATCGAAGCCGTAGGCGACCCGGTTGCGGTCCTGGAGCGTGCGGCCGAATTTGCGGTGGAGCGCCTGCTCCGAGAGATAAGTGATATGGGCCGCCATGCGCGCCACGGCGAGGCCCCGGGCCGGGTTGTGGCCGCGCAGCAGATAATCGCCGCCGCACCAGTCGGGATCGGCCACGATGGCTTGCCGGCCCACTTCGTGGAAGGCGATGTTCTGGGCGGAGTGGCGCGCGGCCGAGGCGATGGGCACCGCGGCGAAGACGCTCTTGGGATACATGGCCGCCCATTGCAGGGCCTGCATGCCGCCCATGGAGCCGCCGGTGACGCAGAACAGCTGGTCGATCCCCAGCCGATCGATGAGCAGCTTCTGGGCCCGCACCATGTCCGCGACCGTAATGACCGGGAAGGAGAGGCCAAAGGGCCGGCCCGTGGCGGGATTGATGTCCCTGGGGCCGGTGGTTCCCATGCAGCCGCCCAGCACATTGGCGCAGAGGATGAAGAAGCGGTCGGTGTCCAACGGCTTCCCGGGGCCCACCATCTGGTCCCACCAGCCGGGCTTGCCGGTGACCGGGTGTTCGCCGGTCAGGAACTGGTCGCCGGTGAGCGCATGGCAGGCAAGGATCGCATTGGACCGCGCGGCGTTCAGCCGGCCATAGGTCTGATAGGCAATGGTGAAGGGCCCGAACTCGACCCCGCAGTCGAGCGGCATGGGCCGGTCCTGGCCGAACACCTCCCGGTGGCCGGGCAGGGGCCGCTGCTGGTCTTCCAGTCGCTTCTGCAACGGGGTCATGCGCCGTTCGGCCAAGTCGTTGTCGTCATTGGGGGATCGGCCATCGCGAACCGTAGGGGATAGCTAGGGAAAGCCTGATCGGCCTGTCAACCTTGTTTTCTTGGCCTTTGGGTTTTCTTTGCTTTTGGGCCGTCCGCCGACTAACACTAGCCGGCTCCGGAGGCCGGGGAAATCATGGCAGACGCCGAACCGACGCTCGCCCAGCTGCGAGGCGAAATCGACGCCATCGACGACCAGCTCCTCGGCCTGCTGATGCGCCGGGGCGAGGTGGCGCTCGCCATCGGCGCGGCCAAGAACGCCGATGACCCCAAAGGCCCGGCCATGCGACCGGGGCGCGAGGCGCTTGTGCTCCGCCGCTTGATTGCCGGCCGCGACGGGCCCTTCCCCAAGGCGGTGATCGTGCGCCTGTGGCGGGAGCTGATAGGTGCGGTGCTTCGGCTTCAGGGACCGTTTTCCGTGGCGGTCTATGCGCCTGCCGGCCAGCCCGGCTACTGGGACCTGGCGCGCGATCATTTCGGCAGCCTGACGCCGGCAAGCGCCCATGATACGGCCCAACAGGTGGTGAATGCGGTCGGCGCGGGCCGCGTGACCGTCGGCGTGCTGCCGATCCCCGATGGCGACGATCCCCAGCCCTGGTGGCCGATGATGCTGGCCAAGGACGCCGCGAATCCCCGGATCGTGGCCAAGCTACCCTTCGGCGCCGGCGATACGGTGAGGGGCGCTCCCCTCGAGGCTTTCGCCGTGGCGGCCTGCGTCTCGGAGCCGACCGGCCATGACCGCAGCCTTCTGATCGTGGAGGCGAGCGGCGAGATTTCCCGCAGCAGCGTGCTGGCCGAAGG
Source organism: uncultured Alphaproteobacteria bacterium (assembly GCA_963724385.1). Classification (GTDB taxonomy): domain Bacteria; phylum Pseudomonadota; class Alphaproteobacteria; order Dongiales; family Dongiaceae; genus DASXQK01. The sequence continues at coordinate 660,985 of CAVRUJ010000001.1, forward strand.
GCGAAACGCAGGCTTCGAGGCGGCTACCATCCAGAGCTGGCAGCCGCCCGGGGAAACCAAGAGCTGGCTGCATCTCATCGATGTCGAAGGTCATCTGCCGGCCGATGATCCGCGCCTTGCCGGTTTCACGGCCCGGCTCGGCAAGGCGCTGGGCCGGATCTGGCCGGTGGGCGGCTACGCCCTGCCGTTGAGCGCGGCGGAACTCGGCCTCGGCGGGAAAGGATAGGACCATGACCCTCAAAGTGCGCCCCGGCATCATGGAGATCGCGCCCTATGTGGGCGGCGAATCCTCGGTGCCCGGGATCGAGCGGCCGGCGAAGCTTTCCTCCAACGAGAATCCCCTCGGGCCGAGCCCGAAGGCCATGGCGGCCTTCCGCGCGGCCGCGGTCGATCTTCACCGCTATCCCGATGGTGGGGCCGAGCGCCTGCGCGACGGGATCGCGCGCCGCTTCGGCCTGGAGAAGGAGCGGATCGTCTGCGGCAACGGTTCGGACGAGCTGATCTCGCTGCTCGCCCGCGCCTATTCCGGGCCGGGGGACGAGGTGCTGTTCAGCCGCCATGGGTTCCTGATGTACAGGCTCTCCGCCCTCGCCGCGGGTGCTGCGCCCAAAATGGCGCCGGAGAAGGATCTGCACACTGATGTGGAAGCGCTGCTGGCCCTGGTGACGCCGGCAACGCGACTGGTCTACCTGGGCAATCCCAACAATCCAACCGGCAGCTACCTGAAGGCGCCGGTCGTGCAGGAATTGCGCCTGCGCCTGCGCGCCGATGTCCTGCTGGCGATCGACGCGGCCTATGCGGAGTTCGTCGAGGCGGATGACTACGACGCCGGGATCGACCTGGTACGGGCCGGCGACAACTGCGTGATGCTGCGCACCTTTTCGAAGATCTACGGGCTCGCGGGCCTGCGCCTCGGCTGGGCCTATTGCCCGCCGTCGGTGGCCGACGTGCTCAACCGCTTGCGCGGGCCCTTCAACACCTCGGCCCCGGCCCAGGCGGCAGCGCTCGCCGCTCTCGACGACGTCGAGCATGAGACGAACAGCCGGATCCACAACAAAAGCTGGCGCGAGTGGCTCGCGCGGAGCCTGACGAGCCAGGGCTACCGCGTCCATCCGAGCGTCGGCAACTTCCTGCTGGTCGAGTTCACTGATGCCGAAGCGGCCGACGCTTTCCTCAGGTCCCGGGGACTCATCATGCGCAAGATGGGGGCCTATGGCCTGCCGCATTGCCTGCGCATCACCATCGGTACCGAAGCGGAGACGCGGGCGACGGCAACGGCACTCGCCGAATTCGCCGGCCGGCCGGCCCGCGCCGCGGCCGGGCGATGAGCACGCCGCTTTTCCAGCGCCTGGCCCTCGTCGGTCTCGGCCTCATCGGTTCATCGCTGGCCAGGGTGGCGAAGCGCGAGGGGCTGGTCGCTCACGTGGCCGGCACGGCCAGGAGCAAGGCGACCCGCGACAAGGCCAAGGCGCTGGGTTTTCTCGACAGCGTCCATGACGAAGTCGGCACTTGCGTCGCCGGCGCCGACCTCATCGTCGTTTGCACGCCGGTCGGCGCTTTTGCCGAGATCGCCGGGGCCATGCGCCCCCATCTGGCGCCAGGTGCCATCGTCAGCGACGTCGGCTCGGTCAAGCAGGCGGCGATCCGCGATTTCGGACCGCAGATTCCCGAGGGCGTGCATCTGGTCCCGGGCCACCCCGTCGCCGGCACCGAGCATTCGGGGCCGGAATCGGGTTTTGCCGAGTTGTTCCAGGGCCGCTGGTGCATCCTGACGCCGCCGCCCGGGACCCAGGAAGCGGCGGTGGAGAAGGTGGCCGAGCTGTGGCGGCGGGCCGGCAGCCAGGTGGAGATCATGGATGCCGCGCACCATGACCGGGTGCTGGCCATCACTTCCCATCTGCCTCATCTCATCGCCTACACCATCGTCAGCACGGCGACCGATCTCGCCGACGCGACCCAGAGCGAGGTCATCAAGTTCTCGGCCGGCGGCTTCCGCGACTTCACCCGCATCGCCGCCTCCGACCCGGTGATGTGGCGCGACGTCTTCCTCAACAACCGCGAGGCGGTGCTAGAAATGCTGGGCCGCTTCAACGAGGATCTGACCGCGCTGCAGCGGGCGATCCGCTGGGGCGAGGGCGACAAGCTGCAGGAACTCTTCACCCGCACCCGCGCCATCCGCCGCGGCATCATCGACGCCAAGCAGGCCTGAGCGACGAGGGCTCGGCTTCGAGGCGGGCGTCACGAAGGCGTCATGTGATTTTCGGCTTGCGCGCCGGGCGGATTTCCGTAATTTCCGGCGCGATCGCCCGCTTCGCCCGTCACGGCCTGATCACCGGCGCCGCGCCAGCGCCTGATTCCCGCCATCGCCAGCCCGGAGGTCGAACATGCCGCCAACCTGGAAATTCAAATACGACGGCCGGATCCTCTTCATCGGCTACGGCTCGGTCAGCCGCTGCACCCTGCCGCTGGTGGAGCGCCATTTCGACATGCCGCTATCGCGCGTGACCGTGGTCGACGCCGAGGACCGCTCCGCCGACATCGCGCCTTTCGTCGCCAAAGGCGTCACCTATGTGATCGAGCCCATCGTCCGGTGGAACATGGCGGCGGTGCTGTCGCGCTACGCCGGACCCGGCGACCTCATCCTCAACCTCTCGGTCGAGGTCAGCTCGCTCGACGTCATGAACTGGTGCCAGGAGCACCAGGTGCTCTATCTCGACACCTGCATCGAGCCCTGGGCCAACTACTACGCCAACCCGAAGATCCCGGAGGACGAGCGCACCAATTATTTCCTGCGCTATTCGGCGAAGGAGAACGCCAAGAAATGGCCGAAGGGCGCGACCTCGGCGCTCGTCACCCATGGCGCCAATCCGGGCCTCATCAGCCATCTCGTCAAGCAGGCCCTGCTGGAGATCGCGGTTCGCAAGAGCCCGGACGCGACCACGCCGAAATCGCGGGAAGAGTGGGCCGGGCTCGCCCGGCGCCTGGGCACCAAGGTGATCCATGTAGCCGAGCACGACACCCAGATCGCCGACCGGCCGAAGCGGCCGGGCGAATTCGTCAACACCTGGAGCATCCCCGGATTCTGCGGCGAGGGTGCCCAGCCGGCCGAGCTCGGCTGGGGCACCCATGAGGCGGCGCTGCCACCGGGCGGGCGCCAGCATCGCGTCGGCGCGAAGAACGCGATCTTCCTCGACCAGCCGGGCTGCGTAACGCAGGTGCGCTCCTGGACGCCGATCGGCGGCCCGCTTCTCGGCTTCTGCATCACCCATGGCGAATCCATCACCCTCAGCGATTACCTGACGGTGTGGGAGCATGGCCGGGCGGTCTACCGGCCGACGGTGCATTACGCCTACCATCCCTGCAACGACGCGGTCTTGAGCGTGCGCGAGATGGTGACCAACAATTTCGCGGTCCAGCCCAACTGGCGGATCATGAACGAGGAAATCATCGAGGGCATCGACGAGCTGGGTGCATTGCTCATGGGCGACCACGGCGCCCTCTGGTACGGCTCCCAGCTTTCCATCCAGGAGGCGCGCCAGCTCCTCGGGCCGCAATACAACGCCACCTCGATCCAGATCGCCATTCCGGTGCTGGCCGGGGCGAAATGGCTGATCGAACATCCCGACCAGGGCCTGCTGGAGCCCGAGGATCTCGACCACGATTACGTGCTCGATATCTGCAGGCCCTATCTCGGTCCCGTGGTCGCGGTGGAGAGCGACTGGACGCCGCTCAAGGGCCGGGGCGAGCTTTTCCCCGAGCCGGATCTCGACTGGAACGATCCCTGGCAGTTCCGGAATTTCCGATTCAGCTGAAGCGGTTCAGCCAGGCAGCCAGCGCCAGTCGATCGGCGGCACGGGTGCCAGCTTGATCGGCCCCATGTAGAGATAGCCGTCCTGGAGCGTCAGAGGCAGCGTCACCTGGGGCTTGCCGCCCTCGGGCGGCGTCTTGGCCAGGGCCGCGAACATGAATTGGGCGAGCCTGGCGGGTCCTTCCTGCAGCATGCCGGCGGCGACGAAGGCGTCCAAGGTCTCGTTCAGGCCGGCGACCTTGAGGGTGCCGGCGGCGATGGGCTGCAGGTTCCGGTCGAGCGTGATGGTCGAATTCCCGGACATCCAAAGCGGCCCCCAGGCGAGCGTGCCCTCGCGCAACTCGACGGCGCCGCCGGCGTTCTGCCACCCGATAAGCGTCTGCCGCGGCGATGCTTCGGGCGGCGGGGCCGCCATCACCTGAATGACCGCGTGCAGGCTGTCGACCCGTTGGCCCAGCGGCGAGGTCTGGCTATCCGGAATGTCGATCCCCGCGGCATCGAGATCGAGGTCGAGGGCGCTCTTGGTCGGGTCGGCCGGCGGCGGCCAAGGCAGAACGGCGTCCAGCTTCGCCGCGGCGATGGCCGACTTGCCGAGCCGGCTGTCGAGCAGTGCGGCGCCTGTGAGATCGAGGGTGACGCGATGGACCAGGCCGTCGAAACCGATGCTGACGCCGAAAAGCAATCCTTCGGCATCGAGCTGATCCCAACGCGGGCGCGCCCCGGCCATGTCCATGCGATGATGTCCCGGAGCCCAGAACATCAGATCGAGTGGCGCCCAGGGCCGGATGGAAAGGTCGACATCCGGCCCTTGCCAGTGCCAGAGCGCGCCGGGCGCGATGATCGCGGGCGACGCCATCCGGGCGCGTACGACTAGGGGAAAGCCGCCGATCTGCGGCTCACTCATGGAAACAGAGTAGCCCGCCGCGCGCTGGTTCGCCGTCCAGTCAGCGATGTCCTGGCGCAGGATGTGGGCGAGGACGAACCAGTAGCCGACATAGAGCGCTGCAAGCCCGGCGAGGCCTATGGCGACAACGAGAAGTGTGCGGCGACTCATGGCGGGCGCGATCTTATAGGTTCGGCGAGGGCCGGGCCACGCCGGCGCAGCCTTGCACGCGGTCTTTCGCCGCTTATGATGCGCGGAGCCCGAGAAACGAGCGCCCGCTCTTTGCCAAGCCCAGGAATGCTTTCCGCCAAGACCGCCCAGCGTCCGCCCTGGCAAGCGATTGCTCCGGGTCTCTTCGTCCTGCTCTGGGCGACCGGATTCGTTTTCAGCAAGCTCGGCCTCGTCTATGCGCGGCCCTTCACCTTCCTGTTGCTGCGCTTCGCCCTCGTCGCCGTGCTGATGTTGACAGCCAGCCTTGCCATGAAGGCGCCCTGGCCCAAGAGCCGGCGGGAAGCGGTTCACGTCGCGGTGGTCGGCGTGCTGCTTCAGTTTGTCTATCTGGGCGGCTGCTGCGCGGCGATTGCGGCCGGCGTGCCGGCCGGGGTGACCGCCCTCGTCGTCGGGCTGCAGCCGATCCTGACGGCGACCGTCGTCGGCCCGTTCCTGGGCGAGCGCGTGGTTCCTCGCCAATGGCTCGGCCTTGCCATCGGTTTCCTGGGCGTCGTTCTGGTGCTCTGGGATAAGCTCGATTTCGCCGGGCTGGAACTTCAAGGCCTGTTCTGGGCGCTGTTCGGCTTGCTCGGCATCACCGCCGCGACCATCTATCAGAAGCGCTTTTGCGGCGCGGTCGATCTGCGCAGTGGTGCAGCGATCCAATATGCCGCGGCCGCGCTCGCGACCCTGCCGATGGTGCTGTACCTGGGGCCGGGTGAGATCCGCTGGACGGCCGGCCTGGTGTTCTCGCTCGCCTGGCTGGTGCTGGTGCTGTCCGTGGGCGCGGTCAGTCTGCTGCTCTGGCTGATCCGGCGCGGCGTCGCCTCGAAGGTGGCGAGCCTGTTCTATTTGACGCCGCCGCTGGCGGCGCTGGGCAGCTTCTTCATGTTCGGCGAGCGCCTGCCTCTGCCGGCGCTGGCCGGCATGGGCCTGGCGGCCGTCGGCGTCGGCCTGGTGACGCGCGCGTGAGCGATGCCCATCTCTACCCTCAGCGCGAACTGAAGCCACCCCAGGGCCGCGGCTTCTGGGTCTTCGCCTACGGCTCTCTCATGTGGAAGCCGGGCTTCGAATTCGCCGAGGCTTGTCCTGCGTTGCTCAGAGGCTACCACCGCGCCTTCTGCATCGCTTCGACCCACTATCGCGGCAGTCCGGAGGTCCCCGGCCTCGTCCTCGGGCTCGATCGGGGCGGCGCCTGCCGGGGCCGTGCCTACCGCATCGCCGCCGATCAGGCGGCCAAGGTCGCGCGCTACCTGCATGAGCGGGAGATGGTGGGCGGCGTCTATCTGCCGCGCTGGCTAAGAATCGAGACCGCGAGGGGCCGGCAGACCGCCGCCGCCTATGTCGCCGACCGGCTGAACGAGCAGTACGCCGGCAAGCTGCCCGAGGACAAGATCGTCGCCGCCATCCGCCGCGGCGTCGGCGTGGCGGGAAGCAACCGCGATTACCTGCGCAATACGGTCAAGCACCTGGACGAGCTCGGCATCGCCGACGGTCCGCTGCACCGGCTGTTGCAGCGCGTGGAGGCGAACGACTAAGGCCTCAGCTGCACTTCGAATAGCCGCAGGACGTGCACAGGTCGCAACCTTCCTGGCGGATGATCGAAGGCTGGCTGCATTTCGGGCAGCTCGGCAGGCGCCGGCCCTCGGGCAGGTTGACGACCTTGCGCAGAGGCTCGATCTCGCGCTTGGGATCGGCGATGAAGCCGATGTCGATCATATGCTGCTCGATCACTTCGCCGATGGCAGCCAGCAGCGAGGGCACGTAGTGCCCGTCCATCCAGGCCCCGCCGCGCGGGTCGAACACCGCCTTCAGCTCCTCGACCACGAAGGAGACGTCGCCGCCGCGCCGGAACACCGCGCTCACCATCCGCGTCAGACCGACGGTCCAGGCGTAATGCTCCATGTTCTTCGAATTGATGAACACCTCGAAGGGCCGCCGGCGGCCGTCCTGCACGATGTCGTTGATGGTGATGTAAGTCGCGTGGTCGCTCTCGGGCCAGCGCAGCTTGTAGGTCTTGCCGGGCAAAGCCTCGGGCCGGTCCAGCGGGCGCGTCATGTAGACCACGCCGCCGGCCTCGAACAAATCCTGGGGTCGCGCCGGCGGTGCCGCGAGCGGCAGCTCGCTCTGGGCCGAGGGGGCGGGCTGCTTCACCTCCAGCACGGCGCCGGTGACCTCGTTCGGCCGGTAGGTCGTGCAGCCCTTGCAGCCCAGTTCATAGGCTTGGAGGTAGACGTCCTTGAAGGCCTCGAAGCTCAGGTCCACGGGGCAGTTGATGGTCTTGGAGATGGAGCTGTCGATGTATTTCTGCGCCGCGGCCTGCATCACCACGTGGTCTCCGGGCGTCAGGCTTTGCGCGTCGACGAAGCTGTCGGGCAGCGGCGCGTTGTCGCCCTTCATGCGCCGGAACAGTCGGAAGGCGTGGTCGCTCACCTCCTCCTGGCTGCGGCTGCCGTCGGGCATCAGGATGTTGCGGTCGTACTTGAAGCTGAACACGGGCTCCAGGCCCGAGGAGACGTTGTCGGCAAAGAGCGAGATCGTGCCCGTGGGCGCGATGGAGGTGAGGAGGGCATTGCGGATGCCGTGGCGCCCGATGGCTTCGCGCAGATCCGCGTCCAGCTCGCCGACCGTTTCGCCGGCCAGGTATTTGTCGCGATCGAAGAGCGGGAAGGGGCCCTTCTCGGCCGCAATTTCGATCGAGGCGCCGTAAGCCGCCCGGCGCAGCGCCGATAGCCAGGTCTCGGTCAACGTCACCGCGCCCGCAGCGCCGTAGCGCTGGCCGCAGAGGATGAGGGCGTCGGCGAGCCCGGTGACGCCGAGCCCGATGCGCCGCTTGGCCTTCGCCTCCTCGGCCTGGGGCGGGAGCGGAAAGCGCGAGATGTCGACCGCGTTGTCCATCATGCGCACGGCCATGGTGACGGTCCTGGCCATGGCCTCGAGATCGAGCCTGGCGGTCGCCTCGAAAGGATCGAGTACGAAGGCCGGCAGGTTGATGGAACCCAGGAGGCAGGCGCCGTAGGGAGGAAGTGGCTGTTCGCCGCAAGGGTTCGTGGCCTGGATCGATTCGCAGTAGTAGAGGTTGTTGCGCCGGTTGATGCGGTCGATGAAGATCACGCCGGGCTCGGCACACGCGTAGGTCGCCCGCATGATCTTGTCCCACAGCTCGCGGGCGCGGATGACGCGGAAAGTGGTGCCGCCGAAGGAAAGCTCCCAGGGCGCGTCCTCGCGGACCGCCTTCATGAAGGGATCGCTCACCAGGACCGAGAGATTGAACATACGCAGGCGCCCGGCCTGCTGCTTGGCTTCGACGAAGGCGTCGATGTCCGGGTGGTCGCAACGCAATGTGGCCATCATCGCGCCGCGCCGGTAGCCGGCACTCATGATGGTGCGGCACATGGCGTCCCACACGTCCATGAAGCTCAAGGGCCCGGAGGCGTCTGCCCCCACGCCCTTCACCGGGGCGCCACGCGGACGCAAGGAGGAGAAATCATAACCGATGCCGCCACCCTGTTGCATGGTGAGAGCGGCCTCCCGCAGATGGGCGAAGATGCCGCCCATGTCGTCGGGGATCGTGCCCATGACGAAGCAATTGAACAGAGTCACGCTGCGTTCCGTGCCGGCGCCGGCAAGGATCCGGCCGGCGGGCAGGAAGCGGAATCCTTCGAGAGCCTCGTAGAAGCGCTTGGCCCATTTGCCGCGCTCGGCCCCCGCTTCGGGCGCGGCCAATGCGCTCGCCACCCGGCGCCAGCTATCCTCGATCGTCTTGTCGATCGCCTGGCCGTCGGGTCCCTTGAGCCGGTATTTCATGTCCCATATCTGCTGGGAGATGGAGGCGACCTGGGGCATGAGGTGTCTCGTTACTGGACGCTGTTTGGAGGGGCAAACAGCGTATTCCGCAGCCCCTGACTGGTCAAGTATTTGTTCCTGATATGTTTTGCTACGGCACTTATGGTTCATCCTCTAACGCATTGGCGGAATTGGTGGTCGTCTGGGGAAGTCGGAAATCCTAGTCCTCCTCTGGGAATCGCGCCGCATGATCGGGGATGATCACTCCCGGAAGCTTACGCGAGGTCCAAACGTGAATCGCCTCATTGAGATCGAGGGGCTGGTCCAGCGATCCGCCTTTCACGCTAACGGTCTCTGAACCACCCGCCGTCTCGTGCCAAATGCGCGAGCCGCATTCGGGACAGAATTTGCAATCGAGCACGCGCCCGCTGTCCGTGGGACGCGACCAATTCTTGACCGTGCCCTTGGTCAGGCGAAATCCGGCACGGGGTACGAAGACGGACATGCCGAAGGCCGAGGACGACTGCTTGCGGCATTCGCGGCAGTGGCAGACGTAGAGGGCCAGCGGCGCGACGGTGATCTCGTAGCGAACCGCGCCGCACTGGCAGCCGCCCGTGATCGGGCCTTGGTCGCTGGCAGCGATCATGATGATGCTCCCACGGTTTCAACTTTGGCCAACCTCAGGCTCGCCGCTTCGAGGCGCTTTTCCAGCTCGGCCATGAAGGCCCGCCGCGCAAGTCCCGGCGGGATCGCCGGCAGGAATTCGAGCGTGATGGTGCCGGGCCTCTTGCGAAAGCTCCGTCGGCCCCAATAGAGGCCCGAGTTGAGCGCCACCGGCACCACCGGCAGGTCGAGCTGGCCATAGAGGGCGGCGATGCCCGGCTGATAAGGGTGATGGCTGCCGACGGCAATGCGCGTGCCTTCGGGAAAGATCAAGATGTCGCGGCCTTGGTCGCGCCGGCGCCTGGCCGCGGCCAGCATCTTCTTGAGGGCGGAAGCACCGGCGCCGCGGTCGACCGCGATGTGGCCGGCCTTTTGCAGGTAGAGCCCGAACAGCGGGAGGAACAGGAGCTCGCGCTTCAGGACATAGGCTGGAAGCTTGAGATAGAGAGCGAAGATGAGCGTGTCCCAGCTCGACTGGTGCTTGGCCGCATAGATCGCCGGGCCGCGTCTGGCATGTTCGAGGCCGACCACCCGGTGATCGAGGCCCACGAGATGCTTCAAGAGCCAAAGGCAGCCGCGTACCCATTGGCGCCCGAACCAGTAGGTCGCGCTGTAGGGCATGAGCAGAACCGGCAGAAAGACGATCATCGCCAGCGCCGTCCAGGAAAAGAAGGCGACATTGAAGACGAGCGAACGAAGTGCCGTCATCGCCCGGTCTTGGGGGCGAGGAGATCTTCGACGCCGAGCAGGACGAAGGCACCGAGATACTTGTTGTATTCGTCGATCAGAAGTCCCGCCGTGCCTGGCGACCGCCACCAGGCATCCCGGCGCAGCTGATCGGGAAATACCGGATGGGCGGCGATCTCAACATCGGGCATGGCATGGTGGAACTCCAGAAGACTCCGCGGCATGTGATAGTCGGCAGTCACCAGGCGCAGCGAATGAAAACCCTCCGCCTTCATCCAGGCGGCCGTCTCCGCTGCGTTGCCCAGCGTGCTGCCGGCAGCATGGCCCAGCACGACGCAGCAATCGACCAGGGCGAGCGAAGGTTTCTCGACATCCGGCGGAAGGCTTGCGATCAGATCGACGGCCCTGGTCTGGGCGTTGACGCCCGAAACGAACAGCTTGCCGGCAAGCCCGCGGATCAGCAGGCGCATGCCCTCGGCCAACCGCTCGCTGCCGCCGGTCGGAACCACGATGGCGTCCGTGTGGCGATCGGGATCCTCCACGTGATCCGGCAGGCGAGCGACGAAAACGACAAGACCATAGAGCCAGACCGCGATGATGAGCGCGACGAGCGCGGCACTGCGGAGAAGATGCTTCATGCCGCCGGTCCCAGGATCGCGTCGACGGCGGCAGCCAGGTCCTCATGCACGGCCACGGGCAGGAGATGGGCCGGAATGCCGGCCGCCTGGGTCGCCCGGCCTTTGCCGCTTCGCACCAGGATGCGCCGGCAGCCCGCCGCGGCGGCGGCCTCGAGATCGACGAGCGCATCGCCGATCATCGCCGTCTCCGCAGCCGGAACGCGGAACCGCGTCATGGCCTCGCGCAGCATGCCCGGCGCCGGCTTGCGTCGAGGGCCGGGCCTTTCGGGTGAATCGGCGCAATGAATCAGCGCGTCCAGGCGCCCGCCCGCTTGGGCGAGTTCGGCCCGGAGCTTGTCGTGGATCCGATCCAGCATGGCCTCGTCGATGATGCCGCGGCCGACCACGCCCTGGTTGGTGCAGACGACGACCAGCAGGCCCGCTTCGTTCAGGCGCCGCACGGCATCGGCCGCCCCCGGCAGGACAAGGAGCTCCGCCGGCGACTTCACCGAATCCGGGCGATCGGCGTTCAGCACGCCGTCGCGGTCAAGCAGCACCAAGCGCATGGCCTACATCATTCGTTTGAGGGCGCTCAGTACCGTATAGCGCACCGTCGCCGAGGCTAGAAGCGTGGTGCCTGGCGCCAACAGGGCGATGCCCGCCCATTGCAGGGGCCCGAGACTCAACTGGTCGGGCGAAACCCCCGGCAGCCAGCGCCGGGCCGCCTCGAAGACGCCCGCCGCCGCGATGGTGCCCGTGACCCCGCCGAGGAATGCCGGGATCAGGGCGTGGCGCTGGAACTGGCCGGCGATATAGCCGTCATGAGCGCCGATCAAATGCAGGACCTCGATGATCCGCCGATGGCTCGAGAGGCTGGCCCGGGTGACGAAGACGATCGTCGCCGCCGCCGCCGCGCCGATCAGCAGCAGAAGGCCGAGAGCCGCGAGATCGGCGGACTTGGCGATCCCGGCGATGGCGTCACGCCACGGGCCGTGATCGTCGATGGAGGCACCAGGCGAAATCGCCTGGAGCCGGCTTGCGAGCGCGGCGAGATCGATCGTCGCGCCCGGCGCGGTGGCGACGGCGACGAGATCGGGCAGCGGCAGGTCAAGAGAGGCCGCCTGCTGGCCGAGCCAGGGCTCTAGGAGCCGCCATTTCTCGGCGTCGCTGAGAAGGGTTGCGCTTGCCACGCCCGGCGTCGCCGAGATGGCGGCCAGTGCTGCTTGCTGGCGGGCGTCGGCCGCGGTCTTGGATTCCCCGGGCGGCGGCGGCAACTCCACCGTGAAGGCGGACTCGATCGAGCTTTGCCAGCGAGCCAAGAGGTTCTCGGCCGCCATTCTGCCGGCAAGCGCCAAGCCGGCCAGGAAGACCATGAACCCGATGATCGCCGGGAGGAAAAACCCGGCATCCCGGTCGTCGGGCAGGTCGTGGCGCAGCATGACTTCAGGCCGGGGCCGCGAGGGGCTCGGCCGCGCGCAGCTGGCCGTCCTCGATCCTGAGCTGCCGGTGAGGGAAGCGACCGACCAGCGCTTCGTTGTGCGTGGCGATCACCACCGTGGTGCCGAGGCGGTTCAGCTCCTCGAAGAGGTGCATGAGCCTGACCGCGCTGCGATCGTCCACATTGCCCGTCGGTTCATCGGCAAGCAGCAGGTTGGGGCGGCCGATCACCGCCCTGGCGATGGCGACACGCTGCTGCTGCCCGCCGGACAGGGTCGCGGGCAAGGCCTCCAGGTGCTGGCCGAGCCCGACCCATGAGAGGAGTTCACGCGTGTTCTTGCGCAGCTCGCCTTCCGGCGTGCCGGCGATGCGCAAGGGGAGCGCCACGTTGTCCACCACGGAGAGATGTCCCAGCAGCCGGAAATCCTGGAAGACCACGCCGATGCGCCGGCGCATGGTCGCCGTCTCGGCGCGGCTGAGGCCGGCTACGTCCCGGCCGAACAGGCTGACCTGCCCGCTCGCCGGCTTGAGGGCCAGATACAGCACGCGCAGCAGCGAGGATTTGCCGGCGCCGCTTGGACCGACCAGGAAATGAAAGCTGCCCGGCGCCAGGCTGAAGGAGACTTTCTGCAGAATGTCGGGACCGGCGCCGTAGCGCAGCAGCACATCGTCGAAGACAACCAAGCGGCGAGGTCCTTCGCGCGAGTCGGATTGCAGGGCAAGCATGACATAGCCTCGGATCGCGCGCAAAGCTGGACCCTCTTCCACCGGAGGCCGCCCGCGCTTAAGTTAAGTCCTCATGGTCCGACTCGGCGACGCCTTTGACCGTAGCGGCTCCGTCCGGCGGCCCGCCTATGGCAAGCTGGCGGCGGAACCATGGTCCTTCATGTTCTACAACCCGCAACCGCCCGATCCGGCAGAGCTTCCGCCGGGCAACGGCCATGTGGTTCTGGTGGTTCCCGCCTTTCTCAACAACGACCTCATCACCCAACCGCTGCGAAGGTTCCTCAATCGCTGCGGTTATCGGACCTTCGGCTGGAAGCTCGGCATCAATTGGGGCCCCACGCCCCATTTGCTGACGGAGCTCCGGCGGCGGCTCGACGAATGCGTTCGCCTCGAAGGCGGACCGGTCAGCCTCATTGGCGTCAGCCTGGGCGGCCTGCTCGCCCGCGATCTGGCCCATGATCGGCCCGACGATGTCGCCCACGTCATAACCATGGTGAGCCCCTTCCGCCTGCCCACGGCGTCACACCTGGAGCCGTTGTTCCGCCTTTGCGCCCCGTTCTACATCGACGCGTTCGATTCCGTTCGCCTGGCAGCACCTCTGCCCATGACCTCCACCTCGATCTTCACCCGCAGCGACGGACTGGTCGCCTGGGAGAGCTGCTGGGTCGACGAGCCCGGCGGGGCGGCCTTCGAGCTCAACGGCGCCCATTGCACGATCTGCCGGAATCCCCAGGCGCTGCGTTTGGTGGCGGAGCGCCTGGCCGAGACCCGCGCCAACGGGGCCTCGCCTTGCACCCCGGCCGAGGCCCACTTATAAGCCTCGGCGAGACGTCCCCAAACACCGGCCCGGCCGCCCTCATGATCCTCAGCTGTCCTGCCTGCTCGACGCGTTATCTGGTCGAGCCTCAGGCCCTGGGGCCGAAGGGACGCCAGGTGCGCTGCGCCAAATGCGGCCATAGCTGGCAGCAAACGCCGCCGGCCGATATGCCGCGGGAGATCGATGTCTCGCTGCCGCCGCCGGGAACCCTGGCCCTGCCTGAAAGCGCCAGGGCGGGCGCCGGCGGCCGCAGGGGTCTGGGCCTGCCGCTCCTCATCCTCGTCCTCGTCGCCTTGGGGCTGTCGGGCAGCTATTTCTTCCGGGCCAGGATCGTTGCGGAGTGGCCCGGGACGGCCGGCGTCTACGAGCTCGTCGGGATCCCGGTCAAAACCGTGGGGGCGGGCCTCGAGCTCACCAACGTCGCCTTCACCTGGGGCCAGGCCGGCGGCGCGACGGTCATCGACGTGCGCGGCGAGGTGTCGAACAGGACGGACCGGGACATAACGCTGCCGCCGCTACGCGTCGCGCTCAGCGACGATCAGGGCAAGCAGCTCTCCAACTGGACCTTCGCCCTCGACCGCTCGACCATCGCGCCGGGCGAGACCATCGTCTTCAAGACCGAGGGCAAGAACCCACCGCCCGCGGCGACCAAGCTCCAGGTCACCTTCGCCGGCGGAAATTGAGGTTGTTCGTTATGACCGCCTGGCCAGGGCGGCGTAGATGCCGAGCCCGATCAATGTCGAACCGGCGAGCCGGCGTGGCCAAAGACGCGAGCCCAGGCCCTTGAAGGCACGCGCGAGTCCGGCGCCGGCGAGTGCCACCAGCATGTCGCAGGGCAACGCGGTCGCCGTGACGATGAGACCCAGCAGGAGGAACTGCAGTGCCGCCGGGCCGCGCGCCGGCTCGACGAACTGGGGCAGGAAGGCGAGGAAGAACAGCGCCGTCTTCGGGTTCAGCATCTCGATCAGCGCGGCATCGAACAGCAGCCGGGCCAGCGGCCGTCTCGGCGCAGTTGTCACCGTTTGCGCTGGACCTTGGCTAACCATGCGCAGGCCCAGATAGACGAGATAGCCGGCACCCAGGAACCGGACCGCGTCGTAGAGGCCGGGCGCGTATCTCAGCAGGGCGGCGAGCCCCATGACCGCGAGCCCGACATGAAACAAATTGCCGAGCGCAAGTCCGACAGCCGAGACCAAGCCCGCTGAGGGACCCTGGCCGAGACTGCGGGAAAGCACATAGAGGTTGGAAGGGCCCGGGACCGCGTTCATGACCAGCGCGGCAAGAGCGAAGAGGGCGAGATGGGACGGGTTCGGCATTTTCGCGCTCCTAACCGCCGGCCTTTGCGTTCCGGCTCAACACCTCGTCAAGGACCGCGCCTTCGCCATAGGAAGCCAGATGTGCCGGCCGGGCGGTTCCGTTCTTGAGACGCGGATCGGGGACGGCTGCGCCGACGATCTGGCGCACCGGTATGACGCCGGCCCAGATGGGTAGATCGTAGTCCGGGTCATCGTCCACGGGCGGGCCGGTGCGGACCTTGGCCGAGGCTTCTTCGATCGCCATGCCCAGAACCGTGGTGGCCTTCAGTTCCTGCCGGTTGATCGGGCGCAAGCCGGCATTGCGGCCGGGATAGAGCCGTTCGATATAGGCCTCGACGGCGGCCTGCTTCTCGTCCGGCTGCTCGATCTTGCGGGCCTGGCCATAGGCCATCACCGACCGGTAGTTGACCGAGTGATGGAACCCGCTGCGCGCCATCACCAGGCCGTCGAGGAGAGTGACGGTGAGGCATACCGGGATTCCGGCGGCCTGGCTGCGCAGCATCCGGCTGGCCGCGGAGCCGTGCCAATAGAGGCTGTCGCCGTGGCGCCAATAGCCGGTAGGTGTCACATAGGGCTGGCCGTCGATGACATAGCCGATATGGCAGAGGAAATGAGCGTCCAGGATCTCGTAGATCAGCACCCGCTCTTGGCTGCCGCGCTTGGGCAGGCGCCGGACGCGGGAGCGAGGGCTTACGGGAAAGCTGGAAGGAAGATTCATGGCCGCGACTCCTTGGGAGGAAGCTCCCGGACTGGCGAATTCGGGCTTACTCTCTGCCGGCAGGCTGACCACCTGGGAAGCGCCGGGGGGCGCGTGTCTGCCATGCAGCGCAGGGTCTCTTGCTTTGCCGCGCCGGACTGTAACATCTCCCGTCCCGATTGCGTTGCCATGCTTTCCGAGAGACAGCAAAAGCGCCGATGATCGTCCAGTATCTGCAGCGGCGCATGCCGAGGATGGCGGGGGTCGTCCTGTCCGTGGCGGGCTATTCCGTCTTCTCGCTCCAGGACGCGATGGTGAAATGGCTGGTCGCGAATCACGCTGTGCCGCAGATCCTGTTCATGCGCAGCCTCACCATCCTGCTGCTCTGCCTCGCCATTGGTCGCCGGTCGCTCCTGACCCAGGTCCTCGCTTCGCGCAACAAGCTGCCGCTCCTCATCCGCGGCGCCCTCATCCTGCTGGCTTGGTTCTGCTATTACAACGCCGCGCGCCATCTGCAGCTGGCCGAGCTGGTCACCATCTACTTCGCTGCGCCCATGTTCGTGACCGTGCTGTCGGTGCTTGTGCTGCAAGAACAGGTGCGCTGGCCGCGCTGGGCGGGGGTCAGCCTCGGCTTCGCCGGCGTCGTGATCGCCTGTCAGCCGGGTCGTCTGGGGCTGAGTTTCCCGGTCGCGCTCACCCTGCTGGCAGCCTTGGTGTGGGCCTACACCAATATCCTGGTGCGCCAGATCAGCCGCTTCGAGACCACGATGATGCAGATGCTGTTTTCCAACGGGGCCTTCACCCTTGCCTGCGGACTGGCGCTGCCCTGGGTCTGGACGCCCACGGCGCCGGGCGAATACCTGCTGATGATGGCTCTCGGCCTCGCCGGCGCCGCTGGCCAATTCCTGCTGTTTGAGGGCTTTCGGCTGGCGGCGGCTTCCCTCGTCGCCCCGTTCGAATACGTGACCCTGCTGTGGGCCTTTTGCCTGTCCTACCTGATCTGGGGCGACGTTCCCCATGCCGCCGTGTTCCTCGGCGCCGGCATCATTGCGGCGAGCGGGCTCCTGGTGATGGTGGGCGAATGGCTGCCCAGGCGGGAGAAGACGGTGACGGCCGAGCCGGGAGAATAGGCGTATTGCGCCCTATTGGGTTACGCCCGCCTCGGTGCCCCACCATTTCTCGCGCACGGCCTTGTAGTGCACCGTGGGATCATAGCGATCGACGTTCAGCGCCAGGGCATCGGCAGTCATGTCACCGATGGCGGCTTTGATCTGAAAGGCATTGACAGCCTGGTCATGCTCGGCAGCGACCAGCTCGACCTGGGACTGGAACAGCTCCTGCTGCGCATTGAGCACATCGAGGAAGGTGCGAGTGCCGACCTTCTGTTCTTCCTCGGTACCCTTGAAGGCAATCTCGTTGGCCTGGATCTGGGACGAGAAGGATTTTACGTTGGCCTGCGCGGATTCCATGTTCTGCCAGGAATCGGTCGTGGTCTGCTCGACGCTGCGGACGGTGGCGTCGATCTGGTTCTGGCGCTGCCCATAAATCTGCTTGGCCTGGCGGATCTTGGAATACTCGGCGCCGGCCTGATAGAGCGGGATGGTGAGGGTAATCAGCACCTGGGCGCCCTGCTGATAGTCGCCCTGCAGCTGCTGGTCGTTGGCATCGAAGAGCTGGCCGGTCAGCGCCACGCTCGGCATCAGATCGGCGCGGGCCACATCGACGCCGGCCCGGGCCGCGTCCCAATTGGCCTGGGCCGTCAGAATCTGCGGATTGTGCAAATCGGCGAGGCGCAGCGATTCGTCCTGGTTTGCCGGCAGGCCCTGCATCGGCGGCGGCGGCTCAAGCGTGCCCGGCAATTCACCAACCACCTGCTGATAGGCGGCCCGCGAATTGGTCAGGTTAGCTTCCGCCACGCTCTCGTTGGCCACACCTTGAGCGAGCCGCGCCTCGGCCTGGGCGACGTCGGTCTTGGTGGCGAGCCCGGCGGCGAGCTGAGCCTTGGCCTGGTCGAGGGCCGTGCTCAGCACCGTGACGTTGCTTTGGGCGAGGCCGAGGTTGGCCTGGTCGCGCACCACGTCCAGATAGGCCGTCGCGGCCGCGAGCAGGACCTGTTCTTCTACGTTCATGAGATTCGCCCGCTCGGCGTTCACCAGGTAGTCCGCCTGGCTGATGGCCGCATCGGCTCGCCCGCCGGTCCACAGCGGCTGGGAGATGCCGAGGGTGGCGCCGCGCTGCCAAAGA
Source organism: uncultured Alphaproteobacteria bacterium (assembly GCA_963724385.1). Taxonomy (GTDB): domain Bacteria; phylum Pseudomonadota; class Alphaproteobacteria; order Dongiales; family Dongiaceae; genus DASXQK01. Next base: position 678,876 of record CAVRUJ010000001.1, read on the forward strand.
GACTGGCTTCCGACCTTGGTCGCGTCCAGCTGTTCATAGCCAGCGTCGGCCGAGCCGGTCACCGTCGGCCGGCGCAGCGCGATCGCCTGGGGCAGGCCTTCATCGGTCGCCCTGAGTTGCGCACGCTCGGCCTGGAGGGTCGGGTTGGAAAGATAGGCCTTGGCGAATGCGTCATCCAAGGTGTCGGCGTAGGCGCCGGCAAGGGGGAGAAGGAATGAGGTCGCCAGAACCAAGGCACCCTTCGCGGCTGTTCTCATCTGTCCCGCTCTCCGCATCGCCGCGTAGCCCGCCTTCGCAGCCAAGCCGGCGCGTAACCTGCCACGGAACGCGCCCGCCGCAAAGAGGTTCCATCGCAAACGGCGGTCATCGGCGCTCTGCCTGCTCATCGCACGGCCCCCATGGTGGCGAAGGTTGTCGCCCGCACCCCTTTGAGGGCGGCGCGATGATCCTTGGCGAGCACGGTATAGACCGCGGGCAGCACGAACAGCGTGAATAACGTGCCGATTGACATGCCCGCGACGATGACCAGCCCGATGCTGAATCGGCTGGCAGCGCCGGCACCGCTCGCCAGCAGGAGCGGGATGAGGCCGACGACCATGGCCGCGGTGGTCATCAGGATGGGCCTCAAGCGCACCTGGGCCGCCCGCTCGATGGCCGTCCGCCGGTCGAGGTTCTCTTGCTGCTGCAATTTGTTGGCGAACTCGGTCATGAGGATGCCATGCTTGCTGATGAGGCCGATCAGGGTCACCAGCCCGACCTGGGTGTAGATGTTTAGGGTTGCGACCCCTAGGAACAGCGGCAATAGCGCGCCGCAGATTGACATAGGCACGCTGACCAGGATCACCAGCGGATCGCGCAGGCTCTCGAACTGGGCGGCCAGCACCAGATAGATGATGATGATGGCGAAAACGAACGTGATGGCGAGCTGGCTTCCCTCACGCACGTATTGGCGGGATTCCGACAGGTAGTCGTGGTTGAAGCTGGCCGGTAGCAGATCCTTGGCGGTCTGCTCCAGGAAGGCGACGGCCTGGCCCATGGTCACGCCGGGCATGGGCACGGCCGAGAAAGTCGCGGAATTCAGCTGGTTGTACTGGGTAAGGGCATTGGGCTCGATGTCGGTCGAGGTCGAGACCACGGTGGAAAGCGGGACCGAGGCGCCGCTGCTGGTCTTGACGTAGTAGCGAGAGAGCTCGTCGGGCGAGAGGCGGGCCGAACGCGGCACCTGGGGAATCACCTCGTAGGAGCGGCCGTTGAGGCTGAAGCGGTTGACGTAGTTTTCGCCGACGAGAAGGGCGAGGGTGTCGCCCACGTCGGCCATGGTGATGCCCAGGTCGTTGGCCTTGGAGCGGTCGATGGTGACCCGCACGACCGGGCTGTTGTAATCGAGGTCGCTGTCGACGACGATGAAGAGACCGCTTGCGCGGGCCTTCGCCTTGATCTTGTCCATGAGCTTGAAGACGTGATTGTAGCTCTCGGGCGAGCTGATCACCATCTGGACAGGAAGCCCGCCGGATGAACCCGGCAGCGGCGGCAGATTGAAGGCGAAGACATTCATCCCAGCGACTTGGCCGAGTTTCTGCTGGACCAGCGGGATCAGCTGCTGGACCGAACGTTTCCGTTCGTCCCAGGGCTTCAGGATCATGCCCGAGATGCTGCTGTTCAGGCCCTGATAGCCGCTGACCACGAAGCGCGCGAAGGTCTCGGGGAAGGACTTGTAAATGTCGTCGACCTGCTTGCTGTAGAAATCGGTGTAGTCGAGGTTGGAGTATTGCGGTCCCTTGCCGATGGCGAACACCACGCCCTGATCCTCGGGCGGCGCCAGTTCGGCGCTGGAATGGAGGTATAGGAAGACGACGCTGGCGATGACCGCAGCGGCGAACAAGGCGGTCACCGGTCGGTAGTCGAGGGAGGAGATGAGGCGCCGGCCATACCAGCGGGTGACTGCCGAAAAGAATCGGTCGACCTGTTTCGCAAACCAACCCTCGGACATCTCCCGGGTCAGCAGCACCGAGCACATCATGGGCGAAAGCGTGATCGCGATGATGCCGGAGATCACCACCGCCCCGGCAAGCGTGAAGGCAAACTCGCGGAACAGCGTCCCGGTGAGGCCGGAAAGAAATCCGATAGGTGCGTAGACCGCGGCAAGCGTCAGGGTCATGCTGACCACGGGACCGGCGATTTCCCGGGCGCCGATTACCGCCGCCTCGATCGGCGGTTTTCCCTCTTCGATATGCCGGTAGATGTTCTCGACCACGACGATGGCGTCGTCGACCACCAGGCCGATGGCCAGCACCATGGCCAGCAAGGTCAGGAGGTTGAGGCTGAATCCGAGCGCCAGCATGATGATGCAGGCGCCCACCAGCGACAGCGGGATGGTGACGGTCGGGATCGCCACGGCGCGCAAGGTGCCCAGGAACAAGAAGATCACGACCACGACGATGCCGAGCGCCTCGAACAGCGTGCGCTCCACCTCGCTGATCGAGGAATTGATGAACTTCGTCGAGTCATAGACGATGTTCATGGTGACTGTCGGCGGCAAGCCGTGCTGGATCACCGGCTGCAAGGCCCGGATGTCGCGCACGATGTTGAGCGGATTGCCCGTGGGCGTTGCCTGGATGCCGACGAAGACCGCGCGCTCGCCGCTCATCATGACGCTGGAATCGGTGCTCTGAGCGCCCAGGTCGATGGTGCCGATGTCCTGCAGGCGAACCAGGCTGCCGCCTTGGGACTTGACCACCATCTGACGGAACTGCTCGACGCTGGTGAGACCGGTGTTGGCGGTGACGTTGGCAACGGTGAAATAGCCCTTGGTCTGACCCGGCGCCGACTGGAAATTGTTGGCCTGGATCGCCGCTGACACGTCGGAGGCCGAGACGCCGCGCGCGGCCATGCGCAGCGGGTCCAGCCAGACGCGCATGGCGAAAGTCTGGCCGCCGAGAACCTCGGCATTGGCGACGCCGTCCACTGTGGCGAGCAGGGGCTGGACCACGCGGCTCAAATAGTCCGTGATGGCCGCCCCCGACAGCGCAGTGCTGGCGAAGCCGATATACATGACGTCGGTGGTCTGCCCGGTCGTCTTGGTGATGACCGGGTCGTTCGATTCCTTCGGGATCAGGTATTTGACCTGCTGCACCTTGGCCATGACGTCCGTCATGGCCCGGTTCGGGTCGTAGTTCAGCCTGATGTAGGCCGAAACGGTGCTGAGCCCTTGGGTCGACGCCGAGGTCATGTAGTCGATGCCCTCGGCGGTGGCCACCGCCTGCTCGATCGGCTGGGTGATGAAGCCCTGCATCAGCTCGGGCGAGGCGCCGGGATAGGAGGTGGTGACGGTGATGACGGTGTTCTCCAGCCGCGGGTATTGGCGGATCGGCAGGTCGTAGAAGGCGCGCAGCCCGATCAGCAGGATGAGAAGGCTCACCACCGTCGCCAGCACGGGCCTGCGGATGAAAAGATCGGTGAACTTCATCTCTCTTGCTCTGCCCTAGCTGCCCGGGCGGTTCAGTTGACGGGCACTGTTGCCGGCTTGGCGATCGCCTCGCTGTCGGTCAACACCGCCTCCACGCCGTTCTGCAGCTTGAGCTGGCCGACGGTGACGACCATGTCCCCCGGCTTGACGCCGTCGAGGATGGCGACCTTCCCGTCATGGCGGTCGCCCGTCTTCACGAAGGTCTGCACCGCCTTGTAGACGGGCTTGCCGTCGATCTGCCGGCCCGCCGGGACCAGCAGGAAGACCGACTCGCCGTAGGCGGTGTAGTCGACCGAGGTCTCCGCCACGGTGGTCACATGGGGATCGGCTGGAAGAACGACGCGGGCGACCGCGAACATGCCCGGAAGCAGCAGATGGCCGGGATTGTCCAGGGTTGCCTGCACCTTGATGCTGCGCGTGGTGGGATCGATCTGCGGCTCGATCGTCGTCAGCTTGGCGGGGAACACCCGGCCGGGGAAGGAATCGACGCGCACCTCGATGTCCTGACCCACGGCGAGTGCGGAGCGCGTCTGCTCCTGCAAGGAGAAGTCGACATGGAGTGTGTCGAGATCCGTCAACGTCACGATGGCCGTGCCGGCGCTCAGGTATTGACCAAGGTCGACCTGGCGCACGCCGAGGTCGCCGGTGAAAGGCGCGCGAATCAATTTCTGGGCGATCGTTGCCTGAATCTTCGCGATCCCGGCCTCAGCCACTTGAAGCTCGCTCTCGCTCTGGTCCACGGTCTGCTGGGACGAGAACTGCTGCTTGGCAAGCGTGCTGTTGCGGGTGAGCGTCAACTGGGCCAGATGGGCCTGGGCCACGTAATTGGCGAGGTCGGCCCTCTCCGGCTCGTCGTTGAGTTGGACCAGAGGGTCGCCGGCTCTGACCGTGCTGCCGGATTCGAACATGATCTTGGTGATCCGCCCGCTGACCTCGGGCGAGACCGTCACCTGATGGACCGCCACGATGCTGCCGATGCCGTCCAAATAGCGCGCCATGGGCTCGCTGGCTGCAGAAACCGCCATGACCGGGGTCGGTGGCGGCTTATTGCCGGCGAAGAACTCGGCAATCTTCATCGCGCGGAACTGGTCGAAGCCGTAGAGGCCGCCCAGCACGACCGCAAGCAGGACCGCCATGATGGTGAATCTGACCACGAGCTTGCGCCGGCTCGCGCGTGGCCGCTCGGGCAGGTTCGGTTCGACGGCACTCTTGGTGACAGGCATGTCCATAAGCGGAGGACTCCTTGAGATCGACCGCGCGTCCGGCGTCAGGCCGGCCTCGGCGCGGATTCCCCGGGGCGCTGGCCGCCGGTCGGGCCAACGGCGCCATTGGCGCTGCCACGATGCAGCTTGGCCTTGGCCCGGAGGGGGCTGTTGAGGGACGCCAGCCCTGACGGAGCCTCGGGCCGATAGTGGCGGGCGATGGCCCGCTCGCTGAGGCCCATGCCGCGCAGGCAGAAGCGGGCCGCTTCGACGATCACCGCCTCAAGGTCGCCGGCACGCGGAAAGACGTCGCGGCCCGACAGCCGGCCCAGCGCGATATGCGCGGCGACGTGATGGGAGAACCAGAATGCGCCGGCGGGATCGATCCCCTTGCGGCGCATGTCGCCGGCCCGTCTGGCGGCAGCCATGCTGGCGGTGAAGACCGGCAGCACCTTGCCGTGGATGCGCGACATCAGGATCCGGGCGTATTCGCCATCCTCGATCAGGCTCTGCAGCACCAGGCGCTGACGAGTGCCGAGTGTCGAAGGATCGCCGATCTCGCCGGCGACCAGCAGGCGGAAGAGAAGGTGGATCATTCGCACGAGGGTCGCAGTAGAGGGCGGCAGCGCTTCCAGCCGATCGAGATCGGGGTCGCCCCGGCAGCAGAGCTCGAGAATCTCTTCGTAGAGCGCGGCCTTGGTCGGGAAATGCCGGTAGAGGAGCGCCTCGGAGACCTCGGCGATCTCCGCGATCTCCTTGGTCGTGGTCCCCGCGAAGCCCTTGCGCGCGAAAAGCGGCATGGCGATCTCGACGATCGCCCGCTTGCGCTCCGCCGCATCCATGCGTCTGGCTGCCATGGCGGAGGAACTTAGTGATTACTCACTTACAGTCAAGTTAGCATTTTTGCGGGCTGACGATAGATATTCTCAAGGGTCGGCCGCGGCGGCCGATCGAGCGTGCCAATGTCGGGCCCGAAGCGGCGGAAGATGGCCCGGCTCCGCACCGGTTCTTGCCTGTGAGGCAAGATTTACGGGTCAGCTCGACGAGAGCTGATCCGATCTTGCTCTTCGGCGGAGCCGGGCCATTTTCTCGGACGGCGCTGGCCGGTCAGGCGGCCTTGGCTTCGGCTTCGAGCGTGGCGCGCACGGCAGGCCGGGCGCCGACCCGATCGAAGTAGGCCTTCAGCACCGGCCATTTGGCGAGGTCCATCTTGGCGTAGCCCGTCCAGCTGAGGATCGTGTAGAGATAGGCATCGGCGACGGTGAAGCTGCCCATCAGGTAGTCCTTGCCTTTGAGGGCATTGCTGAGGAAATCGAAACGGGCAGACATGTTCTCCCGGACGACGCCCTTCCACTCCTCGCTCGCCTTGGGGTTGAACATCGGGCCCATCCCCTTGTGGACCTCGGCGGCGATGTAGTTGAGCCACTCCTGGAGCCGGTAGCGATCGGCGCTGCCGGGCGCCGGTGCCAGCTTTGCTTCGGGCTTGCGGTCGGCGAGGTACTGGACGATCGCCGCACCCTCGGTCAGGACCTTGCCGTCATCCATTTCCAGGGCTGGGACCTGGCCCTTGGGATTGACCTGGCGAAAATCGGCGCCGGACTTGGTCTTCTTGGTGCCGAGGTCGACGGATTCGGCCTTGAAGGGAAGGCCCAGTTCGTTGAGCACGATGTGCGGCGAGAGCGAACAGGCGCCGGGACTGAAATAGAGCTTCATGGGTTTCGTCTCCTCTGTTGGCGGAAAAGCGAAATTCGAGAGAGGGCCGCCGCCGGCGCCGGTGCCGTGCTTGTCCTGATGGCAAGCAGTGGCTCGGATGTCGGGCGGGCGGAGAATAGAATGGCTGTCGGCGGGCTCCTCTCAAGCCCCCATGGGCTGCAGCAAGGGAGTGTCCCGTTCCCTGGTTTCCGGCCGGTTACGGACTGCCGAATTTGGCCGGAGACCACGTCCGATTGAGATTCCGGGCCGCCGGGGCCCGTCGATCATCAAAGCTTCACATTGCACAGCGGCAGGTTGCGCAGAAGTTGTTCGAACGGCGTGCGGCCTCGGCGATCTCGCGCAAAGGTGCGTCCGGCCGAGGCCGTTCGAATTGACCGTAGAGGATCATTCGTAATACGGTGCATCCAACGGAAAATTGTGGCGACAATTGTCATACAATAGCGCCGGGAATGCATTCTTCGGTTTCACTTCGCCTTCACCTATACCGCACTATAGTCTTGGCCTTGCCGGTTACTGTGGCGAGGGCCGGGCTCGTTCTCATGCTCAGCGTGGACAGCATGCTGGCCGGGCGCGCGGGCGGCAACGAGCTCGCTTATATGGGCATCAGCATGGCGCCGCAGCTCATCATGCTGACGACCGGCGTCGGACTCCTGGTGGGAACTCTGGTTCTGGCCGCCCAGGCCCGAGGTGCCATGCGTCTGGCCGAATGCGGCCGGATTTGGCGGCTTGCCCTGCTCTTCGCGGGCGCGCTCGGTCTGTCCTTTGCCGTCCTGCAATGGCATGGCGACCTTCTTCTGCGCGTGTTCGGCGAGGACGAGGAGATCGCCCGGGGCGGCGGGGAGGTCTTGCGCATGTGGGCGCTCGGTACTCCCGGCTTCATGCTTTACATGGCTACTTCCTCGTTCATGGAGGGCATAAGCCGGCCGCGCGCGGCGATGTTCATCGTCATCGCGGCCAATGTGATGAACTACGGCCTCGGCCGCGCGCTCGTCTTCGGCCATCTGGGGATGCCGGCCATGGACGCGGCGGGGGCGGCGCTGGCGACGTCCGTCACGCTCTGGTGCATGTTCCTGGCGCTGTCGCTCTACGCCTTGCTCATGCGCGATACCAGGCAGCTTGGCGTATGGGCGCCGCTCGCCGGACACTATCATCTCGTCGGCAAGATGCTGCTGCTGGGCTTGCCCGTGGCGCTCTCGGTTGCGTTCGAGACCGGGGCGTTCTCGGGCGCGGCGGTGATGGCGGGCTGGCTTGGCGCCACGCAGCTCGCAGCCTACCAGCTGTCGAACAACGTGATTTCCTTCCTCTACATGATCTCGCTCGGCCTGGCGACGGCGGCGGCGGTGCGGGTGGGCAATGCGTCGGGTTCCGGCGACCAGAAGGGCGTCGCCTCGGCCGGCTGGATCGCCGTCAGCCTGGCCTTTGGCGTCATGCTCGCGATCGGGCTGACCATAGCTTTTTTCCGCTTTGATGTCGTGGCGCTCTATACCAGCGATCCCGACGTGGCTGCGGCTGCGGCGCCGGCGCTGGGCCTGCTCTGCTTTCTCGTCATCTTCGACAGCACCCAGGCCGTGCTCATGGGTGCGCTCCGCGGCGCCGGCGACGTTCTCGTGCCGACCGCCACGTATGCGGTCGCCTTCGGGGGCTGCGCCATTCCCTTGTGTTACTTTTTCGGCTATCGCCAGGCTGGCAGTACCACCGGGCTGGTCACGAGCCTGATCGCGGGGCTGGCCGCCGCCGCCCTGCTGCTCGCGCTCCGGTTTGTCACTATCGCGCGGCGGCTCCCCGTTCCGGTGCGATCCTTGTGAGAAATTCGGGCTAGCCGACCTCGGGTTGCGCCAGCTCGAGGGTCTTCTCGATCATTTCCGGATGCTCCACGGAGCTGGCCAGGAGCGAGGGCTTGGATTGCGACTCACGCTTGCTGCGGGCGATGTGGTCGCCGGAAATGCGGTCGAACCAGCCCCGGCGCATGATGCGCAGGCCGGGTGCGTTGATCAGGCCGTCGGCCCTGAACATGGCGTAGTTCTCGTTGTTCTTGCCGAGTTCCCGGTCGAAGCCGGGCAGCAAGCGTGCCAGCACGGGCGCCGGCAACTCCGCCGATGGCTCGATGTGCAGGATATATCGCCGCGCGCTCAGCTCGGCGACGACCTGGAAATGATGGAGAGTGATGCCGAACTCGCGGCAGATGCTCCCCATCGTGCTGGTGACGTGATCCACCGTCACCATCTCGCCCTGGATGTTCTGGACGTTGCCGCCCTTGTAAAGGAAGCGGACGGTGGGCGACCCGGCCTCCCTGCCGCCCACGCGAATGACATCGTTCATCGCGTAACGGTAGAGCCCGCCCGTCGTGGTGATCACGACGTGATAGTTCTGTCCCGGTTCGATCTCGTGGGCCAGCAGGGCCCGGGCGTCGGGCCGGCCGAACTCGTGTTCGGGGATGAACTCGTAGAAGTTGGAATGCAGCGTCAGAACGCCATCGGGGTTGTCGTCGTTGAGCGGGATCGAGAACACGCCCTCGCTCGCCATATAGCCGGCGTCGCGGAAACGCAGGCCCGGGGCGCACCATTCGCGCAGGCGGGGGGCGAAATGTCCCATGGAGCCGCCGATCCAGCAGCCGAGCACGTGAAGATCCGGCCAATAGTCGGCCGGCTGCAATCGACCGGCGCGCTGCCTGGCCTTGGCGAGCGCCCTCGCCCGGCGCGGATTGGGAAGCAGGGCGTTGAGCGCATAGGCGCGGATGGGATCGGGGATATCGAAGCGGTTGGCCAGCGTGCCGTCGTGAATGTCCTGAATCAGCGACTCGCTCTGCTGGTCGCAGAACTCGAATGCAGCGAGCAGGCTGCTGGGATTCCCGGTGCAGGCGAAGGTGCAGTTCTGCTCGACGGCAAAGCGCAGCAGCGCGTAGCGCCGGGCCTCGAGACTCTCGATATGGTAGACGTCGTAGGGATGGCTGTAGCGCCGGCGAAGGATCGAGGGCAGACGGAAATAGATGTTGCCCGACACCGAGCCATAGGGCTCGCGGCGCTCCGTGTAGCCGTCGACGCCGGCATTGAGGATGGCGAAGACGCGGCCCTTCAGCACCCCCGGATTGTCGAGGACGTTCTTGTAGACCCACATGCGGTGGGTGAGCTTGGCCGAGGCCTGGCAGCGCCGGGTAAACGGAATCATCTTGGGTTTGCCGGTCGTCCCCGTCGTGCGATGAAAGAAGAACGGCACGTCGTGGGTGAGCACGTTGTCGCGCCCGTCGACGACACGGTCGACATAAGCGCTGATGTCAGCCCATTGCCGGATCGGGACCTGCCGCTGATAGGCTTCCACGGTATTCGCCGTCCGGAATCCGTGCTCCCGGCCGAATTCCGTGTCGGCATTGCGATGCAGAATGTCCTGGAGCAGGGATGACTGCGTTTCCCTCGCCGCGCCGTATTGGCGCATGAAGAGATCGAAGGCTCCCTGGAGACCGCGCCTCGTCGACTGCGAAACCTCTGCCATGACGCGCTCCCTTGCCGTGACTCCTTGGGTTGACTTGGCTGCGTGGGACTGGCTTCCGGAACTCTTCCGGACGCTTCGCGGCGCTGGACGGCCCGCCGGAATGGGGTCGGAATGCGCCAGCCTATCGAGCGTCTTGCGTGTCACCTCGACGGTGCGCTCCCACGCCATGTCGCGCCAATCGTCCTTGTCGGGATAGAACGCCCGGCGCAGCTCAGCCGTGATGGCGCGGCCCTGAGGGCTGTCGGGTTTGCCATGGACGTAGAGCCAGTTGTCGGCGCGGAGAGCCTCGCGCACCTCGGTCAAGGACACCGTGCCGAATTCCAAGGTGATGCCGGTGACGGCGGCCAGCGGCAGCAACTCGTCGACGCCGATGTTGGTATCGCCGATGACGGTGGCCGAACTCGAGCTGCCTTCTTCGCTCGAGGTCGCTTCGGCGCCGTACCAGTCCTTCACCCGTCGGAAGCCGGGGTGGCCTGTCAGGTGATTGTTGATGATTTCGCCCACGCCGTAGGGACCGAGGCCGGTGTGCAAATCGAGGAAGGCGACGACCCTTGCTGTGCCCGCTTCGCGTCGGAGGATTTCGCGAAAGATCAGGTTCGACCAGGTTGGCGCGCGGCCGCCGAAGAACAGTCCGGCGGGATCGATGTATTGTCCCTGGCTGATCGCGGTCTGCAGCGCCATCTCGCCGTTGACCTTGCCGTAAGCGTCCAGGATGGCATTGGCCGCAGCCTGTCCCGCGGGGCTCCAGTCCTTGGGGCAAATGGCGTCTCGCAACAGCTCGTAAGCCAGATTGCGCGGGTAGGGGCGCTTGTGGTCGATGAAGTTTCGGTTGAGATCGACGTTGCCCTCGGTCACGCGCCGCGTCCAGGCGAAGCCGCTGGGGTTGATCGCGTGAATCATGAGAATGGCGGTGCCGTCCGGGCGTTCCGCTGCGAGGCCGCTTTCAAGGAGACCGATTTGCAGTCCCGAACCGCAGTAGCACTCCACGCCATGGGTACCCGAAAGCACAATGAGCAGACGTTGGGCATGGCTCGGGCCAATCCAGGCCGATTCGGTCGATAGCGTGACGCCCGACGGTGCCGGCGCAGGATTCTTAAAAGTGGAAAGCCTCGCGCCAGCCTCGCGTGCCGCATCACGGAACTTAGCCTGAGCTTCCGCGAAACTGGAAGAGAAATAATGAGAAAGATTCATTCTCGCATTTCAATCGAAAGTTATAAGATTGTAGGTGCAAATGGTGAAGGGAAGCTAACTTATCAACTCGACGTAATGCGAGAAGATATTTCTCGTACTCGGCTCGCATAGCGCCGACGGTCGCAGCGCTGGCCATCGCCAGGAATACGGGTTAGTCTTATGACCATGACCGAGGCATTCCTTCAACTTAAGGGGGCGCGAATTACCGGCCAGGCGCCTGAGCGGCGCCTGGTGCCGTCGATTCGCACCCATTGCCCCCTTTTGGAGATCGAATGCCATGCCTTCTCAGCTCGATTGTCGAACTTCCCCTGAACCGGCGCCTTCCGGCGCCGAGGTTTCCGAGCCCGTCTTTTGCCTCTCATTGCGCAGCCTGCCCGAGATCGGCATCATCGCGCGCGTGGTCCAGCAGCTGGCGCGCCTCCAGCTGCTGCCGCAGAGCTGGCATGTCACGGGCGGCGGCGGCCATCTGCTGATGGACCTGCAGATCGTCGGCCTGGCCTCGCAGGAGAGCGAGCTGCTCGCCGAGGCGATGCGGCGCATCATCGGCGTCGAAGAGGTTCTGACCGCCAGGACCATGCGGCGAACCGCCGCTTGATCGCCTGACCGCGCCGGCCATAGCCTCCAGGCAGTAGAGCATGTTTCGATCCGATTGAATCGGAACATGCTCTAGTTTCCTTGGTCTGGTCGCATTTTCTGCGCCGAACCGGTGCCCACTTCGGCGGAAAATGCTTTAGGAGCCGCGCATGAGCGATCGATCCCTCGTCGACGACGCCACGGTCGAGGCCTTCCGCAAGGATGGCGCGGTCCCGTTGCGCGGCTTGTTCGCCGACTGGGTCGAGACGCTTCGGGCGGGCGTGGAAAAGAACCTCGCCGCGCCCAGCTCCGACGTGCGCATCTATGAGGGAAGCGGGGGCCGCTTCTTCGGCGACTATTGCAACTGGGACCGGATCCCTGAATACCGGGACTTCGTTTTCCATTCGCCGGCCGCCGAGGTGGCCCAGCGTCTGATGGGCTCCAGGACAGTCCGCCTATTCCACGAGCACGTGCTGGTGAAGGAGCCGGGTGCGGATGTGCCGACCCCCTGGCACCACGATCAACCCTATTATTGCGTCGACGGCCGGCAGAACGTGAGCCTTTGGGTCCCGCTCGATGCCGTGCCCCGCGATACGGTCCCGGAATTCGTCGCCGGTTCCCATGCCTGGGGCCGCTGGTTCCAGCCCGAGCGCTTCAACCGCACGCCCTTGTTCACCGACGATCGCATGGAGACGATTCCCGACATTGAGGCCGAGCGGGACAAATATCGCATCCTCGGTTGGGACCTTGAGCCGGGCGATGCGGTTGCCTTCCACTTCCTGACCTTGCACGGCGCCCCGGCCAACCGTTCGAGGAGCCGGCGCCGACGCGCGGTCTCGACCCGCTGGCTCGGCGACGATGCCGTCTTCGCCGAGCGCAAGGGCGTCACTTCGCCACCCTTTCGCGGCCTGAAGCTCAAAGCCGGCGACCCCATGGAGGGGCCGGAATTCCCCCTGGTCATCGCCGGCTGAAGCCGGCCCCTAATACTCCAGCTTCGGGTCGATCCGGTTGAGAAGCGGTCGGCCAGCGAGGAACCGCCGGCAATTGCACAGCAGCAGGTCATAGTTGCGCGGCATATAGGCCTCGCGGTCGTCCGAGGAGACATGCGGGACGACGAGCAGGTTCGGCGCGTCCCAAAGGGGGGAATCTTCGGGCAAGGGCTCCTCGGCGAAGACATCGAGGATGGCTCCGGAAAGCCGGCCGCTCTTCAGGGCCGCGATGAGCGCGGCTTCGTCCACCAGGCCGCCGCGCCCCACATTGACCAAGCCGGCGCCGGGTTTCAGGATTTGCAGCTCCCGCCGGCCGATGAGGCCGCGGCTGGCGGCGGTGAGGGGTGCTGCAAGATAGAGGAAGTCTGCCTTGGGCAGCACGCGATCGATCCTCTCCACGGGCAGGACCTGGTCCGCATGCGGGTTCTCTCGACCCGAGCGGGTGATCCCGATCACCTCGAGGCCCAGGTGCCTGGCGCTCTGCGCTGCCGCTCCGCCCATGCCCCCCAGTCCGACGATGACCACCGTCTTTCCGGAGATGAGGGAGGAAAGGCGCTGCTCCCAATGATGCCGGCGCTGGGCCGTGGCGAAGAACGTCATGTGTGAATGCAGCATCAGCAGGGCCATGGTGGCGAACTCGCCCTGCTTGGGCCCGTGAACGCCGCTGCAGTTGGTGAGCTTGACCTTGGCTGGCAGCCAGTCGAGAGGCAGGAGATGCTCAACTCCCGCGCCGGTGAGCTGGATCCATTTCAGCGCCGGCGCGCGGGTGCCGAGGCCGGCTGTCGGGAACTTCCAGCCCACCAAGACTTCGGCCCGGGCGAGCTTGCTCGCCAGTTCCGTCTCGTCGGCCGCGTAGGAGACCCTGAGCCGTCCCGCCAGATCGGGATAGCGCCTTGCTATGTCGCGGAACTCCGCCTTGGTGCGGTCGGCTGGCATCAGTTCCGATGCCGGCCTGTCGATTAGCACACGCAGCATGCTTTGCACCTCGCGATGAAAAGGAGAATCGACGATCTGCTGTCCGGTCAGGGCCTAGTCGGCCCGACGCGCTTGCAGTCGCCATCCTCGACGATGATGTCGGCGAGGATCATTTGGCCGGCGGCAGAAATCCGGCGAGCTGCTTTTCCAGGGCCTTGGGATCCAGCTCATGGCCGGCCGCCATGCCTGCGGCCATGTCGCCGGGGTAGACCTCCTCAAGGCCGTATTCCAGACCGTGAACGATGGCTGCGGCCACCTCGGCCGGCTGGATCTTGGGAACTGGCACGCCCCGGGTCATGTCGGTGTCGACCGCGCCGGGCAGCACGGCCATGACCCGCGTGCCCTGACCGGCGAGTTCGGCCCGGACGGCTTGGGTCAGCGAAAGCCCGGCGGCCTTGGAGGCCGCGAGCGAACCCATGAGCGGCAGGTTCACATGGGCCAGGATCGACAGCATGTTGACGATCGCCCCGCTCCCTTTGGCCTTTTTCAGGATCGGGGCGAAGGCGCGGCACATGGCAAGCGTGCCGAAATAGTTCACTTCCATCTCGCGCCGGGCGTTGTCGGTGCTTTCGATGCCGAGGAGCGGCGTATTGAAATTCACGCCCGCGTTGTTGACCAGGAGAGTCACGTCCTTGCAGGCCTTGGCCGCCGCAGCCACGTGGTCCGGCTTGGTGACGTCGAGGGCGATGGGAATGAGCTTGCCGGGCGCCCTGGCGACGAGCTTGGCGACCTTCTTCGGATCACGGGCGCTGCAATAGATCTTGGCGGCGCCGGCTGCCAGCAAGGCCTTCACGATCTCAGGGCCGATGCCGCGGCTGGTGCCGGTGACGAGCGCGACCGTGCCGGCGAGCGTGCGGCGCTTGCCGCCGGCGAAGCGCGCGACATGCGCCTTGCCGGCAGCCTGGAGGAAGTCCTGGTCGTTGCCCAGCACCATCCACTGGAACCCCTGGCGCAAGCGGTCGAGGGCGTGGCTGCTGTGCATGGTGAAGAGGCCGCAGGGTTTTCCCGCCTTGCGGCAGGTGGCGAGGATCGCCTGCAGCGCCTGCTCGTGTTTGGGCCCCAGATCGGGGAAGACGCCGAGGGAAAGCGACAGATCGCTGGGGCCTATGAAGATCAGATCGACCCCCGGCACGGCGGCGATTGCCGCGGCGTTCTTCAGGCCCTTTTCGGTCTCGATCATCACCGAAAGCAGGGTTCCGCGGTTGGCGCCCTTGGCGTAAGAACTGAAATCGAGCATCGGCCTGACCCCGCCGGCCGAGCGCCGGCCATCGGGCGGGTATTTGGCCGCGGCGACTGCGGCCTTCGCTTCCTCGGCGCTTTCGATCAGCGGCACGATGACCCCGGCCGCACCCAGGTCGAGAGCATCGCCGATGCCGGCCGGGTCATTGGCCGCGACGCGGACGACCGGCTCGGTCTTGGCGCGCACGGCGGCGAAGCCGTGATAGAGGCTCTGGCGATCCCAAAGCCCGTGCTGCATGTCGAAGATCATCGCATCGGGCCTGCCCTCGGCCATGACTTCGGCCGCGGCGACGGAGCCGAGCCCGACCCAGAGCGAGCCAATGGCCCCGCCCGAAGCCAGGCGCTCCAGCAGCGGATTGGCGGCAGTCATGGCGTCCCCCCTTGCTTGCTGGCCGAGACTCTATAGGGAGCGAAGGGTCGGCGGCAATTCGGGTCGCGCCGGCCGGATATCACACGCCTGGCGCCCGGCAATGCCAATCCCGGGCGACGCGACGGCAAGGCCGAGAAGGGTGGCGAAGCAGATCAGCGGCGAAAGGAGACAAAGCTCAGGGCCAATGGGGACCAGCCACGGCGCCAACCCGACGAGCAGCAGGATCGCAGACAGGATGAGGCGCCGAGCCGGCGGGCGCGACTCTTCGACTGCCGCCGCCGCGATCACCAGCATCGGGACCAGGAGAACCGCAAATCGCGCCGGCTGCTGATATCCAAGCGGCAAAGGGGCGATCAGCATGGCGCTGACTTCCGCCGCCAGCGACAGGCCGGCGACGGGCGCGCCACGCAGCCGAAATCCGAAGAACGCCGCAAGAGCCGCGAGCCAGGCGATTTCGATCGCCTTTGTCCACATATCGGCCGTCGCCAGATCAGTACCGGCTAAGGTCGCCAGGGCGGATCGCAGCGTCATCAGACTGTCGCCGCTGGATGC
Source organism: uncultured Alphaproteobacteria bacterium (assembly GCA_963724385.1). Classification (GTDB taxonomy): domain Bacteria; phylum Pseudomonadota; class Alphaproteobacteria; order Dongiales; family Dongiaceae; genus DASXQK01. Next base: position 694,632 of record CAVRUJ010000001.1, read on the forward strand.
CAACGCCCGCAGCCACTCGCCATAGAGGCGAGTGGTGCCGTCCGCGCCGAACCAGATGGCGGGCAGCAGGAAGCCGAATGCCAGCAAGGCGATCGCGCTCGCCAGGCTCCAGCGATACTGACGGCGCCAGGCCATCCAAGGCAGCAGGAGCGCCGACCCGTAGGGCTTGAGGCAGACGGCAAAGCCGTACAGCAGGCCGGAGAGACCGGTCCGCGTGCGAACCAGCACGGCCACAGACATAACCCCCAAGGTGAGGAGGTTGATGTTGTGCATCTTCAATTCGAACCTGACGTAGTAGAAGGATGCGGCAAAGGCGAGGGCGATCGCCAGAAACCGCTCTGGCCTTTGGGTCAGGCCGGTAATGGTCGCCCAGGATGCCAGCGTCGCAACGACGGCCGCAGTTTCGAGCATGAGATGAATCCGAAAGGCCGTGGTTTCGCCCAATTGGGAAAACAGGAAGTGGAAAACGGCAGTCCAAGGCGGATACAGGTAATTCGGAAGACTGCGCTGCGCTAGGAGAGCGCGGCTATCGTGCATCTGGATCCCGATATCCCTGAACCAGTCCGGGCCGACTGACGGGCTGAACAGCTGGCGAGCATCAGCTCGTAGATAAGATAGATGGCGAGACCAGCGATGATTCCCGCCTCGGACACCATCCGATGCCTACGATAGAATGACATGTCCTCGACGACCCCTTCCTCGGCTCGAGAGGCTAGTCATCCGCGTCGGCGACGCCAATCGCAAGGGCAATCGGGTCCTGCCCCGACATCTGCGCCGGCCGGGGCAGATGTGTGGTTGCTGCTGCACGGGAGGCAGGATTCCAGGATACCGCCTAACCCCGCCGGGCTCAGATTCGGGCGAGGGAATCGACGAGAGAGAGGATGCCGGCAACGGCATTCTCGAAGCCATACCGCCTTTCAAGCAGCGCCTGCCCTTCGGCGGCAAGAGCGGCGGCGAGCGCGGGATCCCGGCGCAGGCGCAGGGCAGCGGCCGCGAAATCTTCCGATCCATCGGCGATGAGCAAATGGCACCCATCGGCGGCTTCGAGGCCCGCCGCGCCGATACGCGTCGAGACAACCGGCAGGCCTTGGGCGAAGGCTTCGAGGATCTTGATCCGGCTGCCGCCGCCGGCCCGGACTGGTACGACGGCGACCGCAGAATCGGCATAGAAGGGTACGAGATCGGCGGGTCCGGCGTGAACGGCGACATCGGGGAGGGTGGCCAGCGCCCGAACTTTTTCTCCTGGGCGCTGGCCCACGAGGCCTACGTGGCGCGGGCCGCCGGCTTGGCGGATGAGCGGCAGCACCTCGCGGCAGAAGAAGCGGGCGCCATCGGCATTGGGGTAGTAGCCGAAATTCCCGACCATGAGATAATCGATGCTCTTGGCGGATGCCGGAGAAACCGGCGCCTTGCCGCTTGCGCGCAGGGCATTGGCGACCACGGCGATGCGCGCGTCGCGAAACTCCTCCTGAAGCGCCGCCGCTTCGCCCGGCGCGGCCAGCAGGATCAGGTCGAAGCGCGGGAGAAAGTCGCGGCGCAGCCGGTCGAGCTTGCTTGCTTCCTGGACGGCGGCGTCGGCGGCGTCGGCTTCCCCGTTCAGCGCATGAAGGCTGCCGATGGCCCGTTGGGTCGCGCCGTCGTCCTCGTCCAGGTCGAGAATCGAACGCCGTGCGGCCGGACCGGCGCCGGCGAGGGGCGCCAGATAAAGGCGCTCGACATGCAAGGCGTCGAACCGGGTTTCGCCAAGACGGGTCCGCAGCATGGCTCCGGCGGCAGCGGCGTCGTAGGGGTATAGGCGGGGCCAGGCGTAGCGGGCCAAAGCGGCCCGGCGCTCGACAGGATCGCGAAGCCCGGCAATCAGCCGATAGTGGGGATGGAGGAGCGCGCCGAGAGGCAGTGTTTCCACCCTCCGCGCCTGCTGGCGGACGAAGTCGGAGACACCAGGCGAAGGGTCGGCTTCGGCGACGGGAAGGACCGCCAAGGTCACTTCAAATCGCCTCGCGTAGGCCGCGAGGAAGACGCCCGCGCGCATGGCAAGCCCGTTGCCCTCGGTTGCTGGCATCACTGGCGACAGGAAAAGAAGCGAGGGAGGCCGGTTCACCTGATCGTCGCGGCGCGGCTGCGGGCCAGCGCCGCCTTGGCCCGATACTCCAGCGAGCTCGGATTCGCTGCCGTCGCCCGGCCATAAAAGGCCGCGCTCGTCCCGTAGTCGCCCATCTGGAAGTAGCAATTGCCCAGCGCCGCGAAGGCCACCTCGCGGAACAGGCGCTTCTCGAAGCCAAGATCGCGAAAGCGGAAACGATCCGGATCGATGCGCGTCAGGGCCAGGTAGGCCTCGGCCGCTTCGCCATGGCGCCCGGCCCTCATCGCGACATTGCCGCGCCAGAGCAAGGTCAACGGATTGTCCGGGAATTGAGCTGCCGCCTCGGCAAGCAGCGATTCGGCCGGCCCGCCACGGGCGCATTCCAGGCGGAGAAGATCGAAATAGGCGAGACTCACGACGCCTGACGGTCCGCCGCGCCGGCGGGCGACAGCGATGGCGTTGGACCAGGCTTCATAGGCCCCCGGCTCGTCGCCGGTGGCCTCCAGGATGCGTCCCAGGTGGTGCCAGTTGTAAATAACCTCGGGCCGGCGTGCGAGTTCGGCTCGCAGCATGGGCAGGTTGCGCCTGTGCTTGTGCTCCTGGGGCCCGTCATAGCCGATATGCTCGAGCAGGAGATCCGGCTCGCCGATCTCGAGACCGCGCTCCTCGGACAGTCGCAGGATGTCGATGGAGACCTTCTCGTGAATGGCGCCCCGGAAGCGGATGCGGGGATCGTTGCGGAACAAGCGGTACTCCCGGCAGAGCGTGTAGCCGGTCTTGATCCGGAACCATGGGCGGGCGGCGATGAGGCCCGGGTGGTCAAGCGCCGCTCTTGCCTTGGCCTTGTCGGCGGGAGCGAGCCGTTCGTCGGCGTCGATATAGAGGATCCACTCGCCTCGCGCCTCGGCCAAGGCGGCATTGCGCGCCGCGGCGAAATCGTTCCGCCACGGGAATTCGATTAGCCTTGCGCCATGAGCGTGCGCGATCTCGCGGCTGCGATCGGTAGAGCCAGTGTCGGCGATGACGATCTCGTCGACGACCGGCTCGATGGACGCCAGGCAATCCTCAAGGACGGATTCCTCGTCCTTGACGATCATCACGGCGCTCAGGAAAGCTCCGGACGGTTCCTCAGTCATACCATCGGGACGGATCGGGCCTTCACCGGGCCGGGCGGGAAAATAGCCGCCTATTTTGGTGCAGAGCCGTTAGTCGGCAACGCTTCGGCATTCACGATGTTTGCCATGGAAAACGATGCGACCAGCGGGGCGACAAAGGCGCCCGTGCCGATCAGCTTGCCGATGAACTGGCGCTTTTCGGGATCGACATTGTCGAGGATCGATTCCTCCGGCTGCGGCTTTGACATCCTTGCCCCCATATTGTCGCTCCCGCCACCGGGCCGGGCGGGGGAATTGCCGCCTATAGCTTAGAACTGTTTACCGGCTGCGCTTCGGCATTCACGATGTTCGCCATCGAAAACGAGGCGACGAGCGGGGCGACGAAGGCGCCCGTGCCGATCAGCTTGCCGATGAACTGGCGCTTTTCGGGATCGACATAGTCGAGAAGTGGCATGTCTGGCTGTGGCTCTGACATCCTCATCCCCAATTGGCAGACTCTTCAGCCGGATCGAACGGTGGCCGGCGGTTCAAACAGTCAGGAATCGAATCTGCCACTTAAGTCTTAGAGCTGTTCGCCGCTTGCGCGTCGGCAGCGACGAGATTCTGCATGGCGAAAGATGCGACGAGTGGAGCGATGAAGGTGCCCGTGCCGATCAGCTTGCCGATGAACTCGCGCTTCTCCGGATCGACATTGTCGAGGATCGATTTGTCCCGCTGCGGCTTTAACATCTTGGCCCCCAGTGTCCCAATCCCGCAACCTCGCCTATCCGGCGGCGGGCAATTCGCGCAGTTTGGATAGCAGAAGTTCGGCCGCACTGTCCAGGCTGCCGAGAACGAGCCGGCCGCAATAGGCGCGATCGAATTGCCGGCACAAGGCGGCGATCCATCCCCGATTGGCCCGGTCGATCAAGCGAAGTTGCGGAACCGCAAGCTGCATCATCCGATGACGCGGCATGTCCAGGATCCTCGATTGCCCGCCATGGTTGGGATCGAGAAAGAAGACGGCATCGATCCCGGCATGGCGGATATGCCAGGGGAAGCCCCAATCGGATGGGGCGAAAGCATAGACGAAAGTGCCGTTGCCGTTGTCGTGGGAGGGCAGCCGATGGATCTCCTCGGTGAGCCAAGGGAAGTGGCCGAGCCCGAAACTCTTGATGTGAAACCGGCGCGGCAAAGCCGACAGACGGTCGCCCTCCAGCAGCACCAGCTCATCGCCCTCTCCCAGCACGCCGGCGGTCAGAAGCCGCGTGATCAAAGTCGTCTTGCCGGCGCCGCTTTCCCCCAGAAGCAGGAACCGGCGGCCCTCATAGCTGCCGCAGGCCGCATGCAGGAACAGACCAGTGCTGGGCAGCAGCTTGTAAGCCCGCTCGTAGCTGCGCATGTGGAGATGACCCAAAGCCATGGCGGAATCGGCTTCGGCCCGCGGCTCCGCGCCTGACTCGCTGATCCGATATCCGTCGGCGTGGCGCAGGACTTCCAGGCGGATCTCGTCGGTCACGGGGTAGTCCTGGCGGGCGTCCTGCACCAGATACTCGAGCTTTTGGTGCAGGATCGGGCAGTCGGTGGCGATTCGCACGTCCAGCGCAAGCAGCTGGAAGCGGTGCCCGCGGAGGCCGGCCGTGCCCGTCACCACCGCATAGGACATCAGGTGATGAGGCCTTCCGCGCGAAGCTGACTTAGGCAGCCCATCACCTCTTCCAGCGGCATCGCTGGAAGTTCATAGGCCGATTGCAGCAGGCTCGCGATCTTCGCCGTGTCGTTCTTGCCGTTGCAGAGCTCGAGCACGATGGTGGCCGTCTGGTTCAGGTAATGCACGCGGTCGCGCGCTGGCTGATAGACGACGTACCCGTCGGCGACCTGGTTGACCTCGACTCCCTCGGCATGTTTTGGGCATTCGGTCATCTTGCTGCGGCTCTGGCTGAATGAAAGGGCTGTATTCTACAGTCAATCATGCCCGCCCGCGTTCGGGCAAGAGCCGCGCTCGCTGAGGTCAGGCCTTTATCTCGATGCTAGCCATGGAGGATTTCCAGATCGGGCAGGCCCCAGCATTGGGCACCCATGTCGCGGGCCATGATGCCGAGACCTTCGGTCTCGATCTCGCCGGCCGCGCGTCCCAGGAGCGGATGGCGCCGTCGGATGGTGCTGCTGCCGGCGCCGTAGAAGAAGGGCGGAAAGATCAGGCCGTCGCGATGCAGGTCGGCCGCCACAAGAAGCATGGTGCCGCCGACCGAATCGAGCCGCACCAGCCCGGGCCCGCCGCGCTGCTTGTCCATGTGCAGGGTGCCGTCCTGCGACCAGGCATTGAGGTCGAAGGTCGGGCCTCCCGGCCGGCACACGCAGTGAGGCTGCAGGATCGGCTTGTCGTATGCAAGAAGGCGCTCGACGATGTCGGGCGGATAGTCGATCAGGTCGACGTCGATCCACAATACCCACGCTTCGTCGTCCAGCGCGCGCATCAACAGATGATTGCGGCTCTTGGCCAGAATGGTCCGGCGCGGAATCTGGAGATGGGGTGCCCAGCGGTGCTGGTTCTTGGGAAGGTGGAACCCGAAGTCCCGTTGCCAGACTCCGGTCCGGCGCCAGCGGCTTTCGCGGAGTGCGAGGCGCTCGCGCACCGCCTCGATGGTATTGTCGGTCGAATCGCTGTCCAGCATGCCCAGCGACAGCCGATCGCCCGGGTAGGTCAACCGATCGAGAAGTTCGAAGTAGCGGTCAAGATGGGCGGTCGCGTCCTTGACCGGCGTGAGTATCAGGACGAGGGGCCGGTTCATCGCAGGCGCTCGTAGTTCTTGGAAAGGGACGGACGACCGTCGCCGTATCGATGACCGCGGCGCTGCGCAACGCCGCTCGCCCTGTGTTCCGCCGTTGCGGCCAGCGCAGCGGCGAGACATCGCAACACGGGACCGTCTCGATCGCCGGCGCCGGCCAGCCTTTCGGTCATGGCGGCCGCGAAGCCAGGCTCCTCGGCGGCGAGCAGGCGCAGAGCGCCGGCCAGATCGCGGAGCGCTTCCTGGTCGGCCGACCGCTTCTCGACCGCCGCCAGAAGCCTTGCCAGCAAGCCTCTTGCTGCTTCCGGCACCTTCTCGACAGTCGACGACGCCTTGGCACCGGGCGAGCGTGCCGGGCTCCTCGCCGGCCGCAGTTCTATCTCCATTGCCGTCGCCCCCTGCGAGCGGCCAGACCAGGATCCCTGTGGACCTGGACGCAGGCGGCATTCGATCTGCCGCCGACCTTCCAGCCCCAGGACAACGCCTTCGGCATCTTCGGCTGCCCACCAATAGAACGCGTCGTCGCCCCGTCCCTCGCCAATCTGGTTGGCGGTCAGGAACTCCAGGCGCCGAGGTCCATCGCCGATCTTCTGGTAGTCGAACCAGCGAACTTCCAGCAATGCCGCGGTCAGCCCGAGGGATTCGGCCGAAGCTGGGGGCGGGCGGAACACGACGCCGTTCCAGAGCTCCTGCAGTTCATCCAGCAGCGCCAAACAGGCCTCTTCATGCTGGAAATTGAGCACGCGTGGGTTCTTCCCGCCATAGGCCCACTTTGCGCAATTGCGATGCTGAAACACCGTGCGGCCCTGGATATCCTTCTGATAGAGACCCTCGGTGAAACGGGTCGGGAGATGGGGTGTCATGGCAAAGGGCTGGTCGAGGCGGAGCCAGGCCATGAAGAACGTATCCTTGTCGCCATGGACATGGCGGTAATAGAAATCGGAGTGCTCGTTCATGAACAGCGTCAGCTGCAAGGCTTGCCAGCAGCGCTGCTTGTCGACCAGGACCTGCCCCGATTCGAATGTCGGCGCGCTGCGATAGGGCACGCCGCAGGCTTCCCAGATTGGATTGTCGGCCCTGAGGCGAATAACATCCGGCCAGAACACCGCGCCGGTGTCGACGTATTCCGGCCAGTCGAACAGAGCGGCCGGATCTATGGTCGGCACATTGTCGGCGTCGATCAGGATCACCTCGCGGAAGCGCGAGTGGATGATCGCATAGGGTTTCATCTCCCATCCGCCTAAGTTGCGCATGGGATGGCGCAAGGCCACCGCATGGGCGTCGACCACCTCCACGCCCGCTTCTTCGAGCAGCGCCTGCATGGGCGGCCCGATCTCCTCGGCCCCCAAATGCCAGACCTGAATCGGAAGCTTGCAGCCGACGACGCGGCGCAAGATCCCGATCAGAACCCAGGCGCAGGTGAAGAGGCGCGCCCCGCCGGCGCAAATGACGATCCCGCGCCCTTCGTAGCGCGCGACCGGATAGGGCTGGCGGCGGGTCGCGGCGGCCTCGAACAGCGCCCGATGGTCGAGCGAGGTCATGGGCGGAAATTAGCACATGCTGGCTGGAGGCGCGCCAGAGCCCGAACTTCCCGGAGGCGGCGCTGTCCCGAGCTCCCTCGTCTGCACGGTTCACACACGGGGAGGTGGCAGGGGGTCGTCGGCTCCGCCGATCAGCATATGAGCGAGGCGCGGGCCGTAGCTTCGCAGCAAATCCCGGAGCGCCATGAGACGCGCGCGCCAGAGCATCCAGCGTCCGCTGGACACCTCTGGGTAGTAACCCTTGCGCCGCAGGTACCACTCGGACATGGCCTGGCGGAACTTGTGCGCCAGCATGCTGACACGGCGCAATGTCCGCGGATGGCTGATATTGCGACGGCAACGGCGGACCTGGCGGCGCGCCGCAGGCGAGTCGGCGAAGCCTTCAGGCAGACGGGCGCCGAAGAACTCTCGCGCGGCGAGCAGATGGGCCTCGACCGGTCGGGCCAGCGGGGTTCCCGCGAGCGCCGCCAGCACCGACCAGTCGCAAGCGGGATCCTGAGAGAGCACCGCGCTCTCGTGCAGATAGCGCAGCGCCCAGTCTCCGGCGGCATAGTTGAGGTCGGCGATTTCCGTATGGATGATGCCTTGCACCAGGCTCTCCGCCGCCGGCAGCAGGCGATAGGTGAGGCCGTCCTCGGCGATGGTCTTCGCGCGCTGCCAGAATCCCTCAACGGTCAGATAGGCCGGAAGAGCCAGCGGCTCGTGCAGCGACAGCGGCGCGGCATGCAAGTCGATTTCGGCCGGTCCTCCCAGCCCGACGAGGGCCGCGCCCTGCTGCGGCTGGGTGACGTCGCCCTGCGCCGGACGATAGCCCATGGCTTGCAAGGCCGCTGTCCCGGCCGCCCAGTCGGCGGGCGCCAAGAGCAGATCGATATCGCGTAAGGTCCGGCCGGCGACATAGTGCCAGTCGCCGGCGAGAAGCAGCCGTGCACCCTTGATCAACCCCGGCAGGACGCTGGCTGCGTTCAACGCTCTGATGATCTCCACGAGTTGGGCTTTGATCGCCTGGTTGCGGGCGGCATTGGCATTGAAGCTGCCTTCCAGCAGCAGGAAGACGTTCTGCTCGTCGTCCGCTGACGCCCGGCAGCGTTCGGCCATGAATTGGCGCAGGGCGGCGGGAATCGGCTGCACCAGTTTCTTGCCGACGAGCGCCGGCCAAAGGGCGGGCAAAAGCAGATGAAACCCAGCCAGCGCTGCCGTCGCGGCCCAGGCGAGCCGCCCCTCCATCATCGCTGCGCGAAGGTCCTTCGTCCGCTTCTCGTCGCTGTCGAGCCGGAGGATCGCGCTCAGGGTCTCCAAGGCTTGGCGAGGGCTTGCTTGTCGACTTGGCGCACCTCTCTTTCGCTTTGGCACCGCCGGCCTGGCGGCGCTCCCGCCCAATTGCCGCATGTCCCGCCCTGCCTCTTGCGAGGCAGTCGTGCAAGCAGGATTCGCAGCCTGTCCCAGCACGCGCTGGTTGCGATCGCCGCCCGCACGGATGTAGTCCAGGGTTATGCCGCGTGCTTGATGCGGAAGGCTGACGAACACGTCCTCGAAGCAGGCGACGAACCGCTCTTGCCCTGCGCTGAGCGCGTTTACGACCTGCCTCAGGCTCGGCCATTGGGCCTGGTCGTAACCCGCGGGCGGCGGGCTGAGGAAGAGGCAGGCATCGTCGACCAGAACGAAGGCTTGCTCCCAGCAGGGCGCCAACGCGGCGATCTCGTCCAGCAATGGGCACTGAAGCTCGCGCCCGATCCGTTCGCCTTGGCCCCAATGTGCGTCGAGCCAGAAGATCGCGGGAGGAAGGGATCGCGCGAGCTCGGCCAGGATCAGAGGCGAGCTGCCGAGCAGCTGCCGGACATTGGCGTGGCCGGCCAAGCGGACGGAAGCCCGATGATACCGCGCCTCGGACAATTCGACGGTGATGACCTGCTTGAAATGCCGCGCGGCCCAGGCCGCCGTCCCGCCTTCGGACGTGCCGGTCTCGACGAAGCAGTCGATACCGAAGCGCTGCTTCAGGGACAGCACGTACTCGGCCGGCACTCCGTATGTGATCACGCCCATCGATCGAATTCCATGCGGCGACGGTGGCCGCTGCGCGCCATGGGGTCAAGCTCGTCCTCGGATTGGACTTCGGCGGGACCCGGGCGCCCGATGCGATAGCGCGACGGCGCTTCGGTTGACGGTCCGGGGCGGCGGTCCTAACGTCGCCGCAAACAAAGGTCCGGGAGGCGCGCCATGGCCGGCACATACAAGGGCAAAGGCAAATACATCAAGCTAACGAGCTTTGACGGCAAGGCCTTCCGCGGCTATCTCGCCTCGCCCGCCGGTCGCAGGGGGCCCGGCATCCTGCTGTGCCAGGAGATCTTCGGCATCAACGACCACATCCGCGAAATCGCCGACCAATATGCGGAGGAGGGCTACTTCGTCCTCGCCCCCGACCTCTTCCACCGGCTCGAAGCCGATGTCGAACTCGGCTACGGCGAAGAGGACATGAAGCGAGCCTTCGGTTTCTATCAACGGTTCGACGAGGACAAGGGCGCCCGCGACATCAAGTCCGCGGTGGGCGCGCTGCGTCACGTGAAGGGATTCAGCGGCAAGGTCGCCGCACTCGGCTATTGCCTGGGCGGCAAGCTCGCCTATCTCGCCGCCGCCCGCGCCGGCGTCGATGCGGCCATCGGCTACTACGGCGTCTACATCGAGAAGAACCTGCACGAAGCGAAGAAGATCAAAGGCCCGCTCCTGCTGCATTTCGCGGGCAACGACCGGTTCGTGCCGCCGGCGGCGGTGACGAAGATCCGCAAAGGCCTGGCCAAGCTCGCCGAATTCGAGAGCTACGTCTATCCGGGCGCCGACCATGCGTTCAACTGCAAGGAGCGGTCCGCCTATGACAAGCCGGCGGCGAGCATGGCCTATTCGCGGACCATCGCCTTCCTGCGCCGGCATCTCGGCCCGCGCTACGATCTATCCGGGTTATGGGACGAGCACACCCGGCAGGAGTTCGCCACCCGCGACGTGGACGCCACCATGAAGACCATGGTGGCCAGCCCCTACGTCAACCACATCCCGACCATGACCGGCGGCGTGGGCCATGACGAGCTCGCCCGTTTCTATCGCAACCACTTCATCCCGAAGACGCCCAAGGACACCAGGCTGGTGCCGATCTCGCGCACCGTCGGCGCCGACCGGGTGGTGGACGAGATGCTGTTTTGCTTCACCCACGACATGGAGATCGATTGGATGCTGCCCGGCATCCCGCCAACCGGCAGATATGTCGAAATCCCCCTGGTGGCCATCGTCAACTTCCGCGGCCCCAAGCTCTATCACGAGCATATCTATTGGGATCAGGCCTCGGTCCTGGTGCAGATCGGCAAGCTCGACGCGGCGGGCTTGCCCGTGGCCGGCGTCGAGACGGCGCAGAAGCTCCTCGACGAGACCTTGCCGTCCAACGGCCTGATGAAGCGTTGGGCGGAGAGCAAAGGCAGGTAGGAAAGGCTGCCTAAGGCCGTTTGCTGGCCCAGATCGCGCCCATGACCGCGCCCTTGACGAAGGGCAGGATGCCGAGGGTCAGCAGCAGGGTGATCGGCAGCAAGAAGGATAGCTCGAGCCAGGTGGGCGGCGAGGCGAGTTGCTCGGAGATCAGCACCCCTGGGGCAATGATGTGCCCGACGATCAGGATGGTGAAGTAAGGGGCAACGTCGTCGGAGCGGATCGTCTCGAACTCGAGGCCGCAGCGCCGGCAGCGCTCGGCCGCCTTCAGATAGCCCATGAACATGCCGGGCTCCCCGCAACGGGGGCAGCACCGGCGAAACCCGCGGCGCATGGCGGTCAGCCACCCATCGTTCCTGCTAGGCATCACCATTCCTTCTTTGCGATCGGTTCGCAATATATGAGCGTTGCCGCCTGTCGCCGCCCTGCGGCGCGATGCCGCGCCGATCAGCTCCGCGGCATCTTGAAGGGCTGGTGCTTCTCGTAGGCTCTCGCCGCCGCCAGCACGAGCTGATCGCCATAGCTTGGGCCGACGATCTGCAAGCCCACGGGCAGGCCGCCGGAGGTGAAGCCGCAGGGCACGGTCGCCGCCGGCTGGCGCGTCAGGTTGAAGGGGTAGGTGAAGGGCGTCCAGTCGGTCCAGCGCGCTCCTTCGCCAGGGAACGGAGTCTCGACGCCGGCCTCGAAGGCGGGGTAGGGCAATGTGGGAGTCAGCAGCAGATCCCAGCTCCGGTGGAACAGGTTCATGCGCACGCCCAGATTTTCGCGCTCCCGGACCGCCTCCAGATAGTCGAGCAGCTTGATCTCGGCGCCCTCCTTGGCGACCTCGACCAGGCCCGGATCCATCATCGCCCGTTTGTCCGGACCGTAGGCGGACAAGGCATTGGCCGCGCCCGCGTACCAGTGGTTCATGAATACGATACGCAGATCGCGTCCCGTGGGCGGATCGACCTCTTCCACGACGGCGCCAATCTCCTGGAAGACATGCACCGCCTGGACCACCAGATCCGCCACCTCCGGATCGACCGGATGGCCGCCTAGGGATGGGCTGAAGGCGACCCGGCACCGGAGCACGCCGCGATTCAGATCCTCGAGATAGCCGCGGCCCGTATCGGGCAGGGCATACCAATCGCGCGCATCGTGGCGCGAAATGACGGTCAGCATCAGGGCCGAATCGGCCACCGTGCGAGTCAGCGGTCCGACATGGGCCAGCGTTCCGAAGGGGCTCGGCGGATAGGCCGGCACACGCCCGAAACTCTGCTTGAAGCCGAAGGTCCCGGTGAAGGCGGCGGGAATGCGAATCGAGCCGCCGCCATCGGTGCCCAGATGCAACGCTCCCATGCCGCAGGCGGCCGCCACCGCCGCTCCGCCGCTCGAGCCGCCGGGCGTCAAGGCGGGGTTCCAGGGGTTGCGGGTGATGCCGGTGAGCGGCGAATCCGTGACGCCCTTCCAGCCGAACTCGGGCGTCGTAGTCTTGCCCAGCAGGACAGCGCCCGCTTCGCGGAGCCTGGCGACGGCAGGGGCATCCTCCTCCCATTTCTGATTCGGATCGATGGCCCTGGATCCGCGCAGCGTCGGCCAGCCCTTGGTAAGGAGCAGGTCCTTCACCGTCGCCGGGATGCCGTCGAGTTTCCCAAGAGGCTCACCGCGGTGCCAGCGTGCCTCCGAGGCGTGGGCGGCCACCAACGCCCCTTCCTCGTCCACCATCCGGAAGGCGTTGAGGCGCGGATTCAGCCTGGCGATGCGATACAGGCAGGCGCGCGTCGCTTCCACCGGCGACAAACTCCGGGCACGATAGTGGTCGAGCAACTCCGTTGCCGACAATAGGGCCGGATCTTGATCCAAGTCGAGGCTCCCGTATTGCGCCGGTCTATTCGCAATACCCCTTGCGTCCGGACCGGCCCGACGCGGCTCCCCGCAGCCACGCCACCATCAGCATCCGTCCTTCGAGGCGCATTGTCGAGATGGAGTCGGGGAAGGTAGATTGCCGGCCGTCGAGGGGGGGCCCATGGCCGGCAGTTCCTTCACCGCGGGCCAAAGGCGCCTCAGCCTGCTGGTGATCTATCTCTCCATATTCGGGGCCGGCGTGGCCTGGGGCGCGCTCATGCCCTTGATGGCCCTTCGCCTTGCCCGCCAGGGCGTCGACGCAAGCATGATCGGCCTCAATACGGCCATGTCTCCCCTGGCGATCCTGGCGGTCGGGCCTTTTCTGCCGCGTCTGATCGCGCGCCTTGGTACCCTCGCCTCGATCTGCTACGGGCTTTCCGCAGCGGCCATCACCGTGCTGTTGCTGCCGGCCTTGCCGAGCCTGCCGGCCTGGTTCGTGCTTCGCTTTCTCGGCGGGGCGGCGGCCTCGGTCGAGTGGGTGGTGAGCGAGACCTGGCTCAACCTGGTGGCGAGCGAGCGCGACCGTGGGCGGATCATGGGCCTCTACGCGACCATCCTGGCCCTGGGCTTCGCCATAGGCCCCACCCTTGTCGGGTTCGTGGGCATCGACGGGTGGACGCCGTTCCTGCTGGTCGTGCTGGCGATCCTGCTTTCGGCATCCCCGCTGCCCTTTGCCGGCGGCTTGGCGCCCGCGATGCCAGCCCATCAGGAAGTGCCGCTCACGCGCTTGGTGAGGGCCCAACCGCTGGTCATGGCCTGCGCGCTCTTGGGCGGGGTCGTCGATCTGGCCCTGTTCGCGTTGCTGCCGGTTTACGGCCTGAGGCACGGGTTGGACCAGGCCCACGTCTTGATTGCGGTCAGCGTGTTCGCCGGCGGCAATGTCGTCCTGCAGATCCCCATCGGCTGGATCGCCGATCACCTGAGCCGGCGCGCAATGCTGATCACATGCATCCTGGCGACGATCCTGGGCGCCCTGCTGCTGCCGGCCGCGGTCGGCCACGGATCCTGGCTTTATCTCCTGGTCTTCTTCCTCGGCGGATCGACCTTTGCCATATACACCCTCGGCCTCGGCCTTCTGGGTGATGGCTTTCCCACAGGCCAGCTCGCGGCGGCGAATGTCGCCTTCGTGATGGCCTATCAAGTCGGCAGCGCCGGCGGTCCGATCCTCGCTGGCACGGCCATGGACATCTTCGGCCCAGAGGGCCTGACGGGCGTGGTCGCAGCGGCGGCACTCGTCCTGCTTGGCGTATTCATGAGGCTGGCGCCGAAGCGCTAGCTTGTCAGCGCGCTTCCTCGGCGGCGATCCGCGCCAGGATATGCTGGGCGGTGCCGAGATCCTCATGCCCGCCGCCGCCGGATTTGAACAGCGTGATCTCCTGATCGTTTTGCCGGCCCGGCTTCTCGCCGCGGGCGAGTTCGAAGGTATCGGTGATATCGGCGTCGGTGATGATGCCTTTGGCCAGGGGTTGGCAGATGTCGCCGGCATGGTCGGCGGCGGTGAAGCGGGCATCGACGAACACCCGCGCCCGGGTCACGGCCTCGTCGTCGGCCTCGCGCATATGCTGGAGATAGCCGCCGACGAGATCGACATGCTGCCCCGGCCTCAGCCACTTGCCCAGGATCAGGGGCTCGACGCTCATGGTCGCGGCGGAGATCACGTCCGCCTCGGCGACCGCGCTCGCCAGGTCGGCGACCGGCTGGAGGATCTGGCCCGATCCGCTCATGGAGCTGGCGAGGGACTTGGCGCGCTCCGGCGTCCGGTTCCAGATCAGCACCTTGCGGATCGGACGGACCGCCGAATGAGCTTCGATGAGCGGCCGTGCCATGGCGCCGGCGCCGACCATGAGCAGGGTCTGGGCATCCGCCCGCGCGAGATATGTCGCCGCCAGTGCCGAATTGGCCGCTGTCTTGCGCAAGGTGATGGCCGCGCCGTCGATGCAGGCGAGCGGCAGGCCATTGGTCCCGTCGAACAGAAGGTAGAGGCCCTGGACCGAAGCGATCCCCCTGGCCTCGTTGTCGGGAAAGACGCTGACCAGCTTGGCGCCGTAGTTGCGCCCATACTGCCAGGACGGCAACAGCAGCCAGTCGTTGTGCTTGCCCTCCGGCAGCGGCTGGCTCAGCAACACGGTCTCGACGCGGTCGACCCCGCGCCGGAACAGCTCGCGCAGCGCCTCGACCAGCGAGGGGTAGTCCATCAGGCGATGAACCTCTTCGGCCGTGACGACGCGCATTGGCTAGCCCTCAGGTTCGTGCGTTGTGTTCACAGAGTCACCGTTTGCCACGGGCAAGAGCAAGGCTTCACTTCACCTGCAGTGCCCCTTTTAGGGCGCGGGAAGAAACCCGAGCAGCGCGGCGATCACGGCCTCCGGTGCGTCTTCCTGCACGAGGTGGCCGGCTTCTGGCATCCGCATGAGACGGGCGTTCGGGATGAGCGCTGCGAGCCGCTCGCCCTGCTCGACCGGAATCCACGCGTCCTTCTCTCCCCACAGGATTAGCGTCGGAAGATCGAGCGTCCGATAGCGGTCTTCGACCTCGTCGGTATACCGTTGGTCCATCTGGGCGATCTGCCGGTAGAACGCCGGCTGCCCGATTTCCCCGAGCCAGGGCGTCACATAAGGCTCCAATTCGCCGTCGCTCATCTCGCGGAAGACGGCGCCGCGAATATACGCGCGGACGACCGCCAGCTGGATGTAGGCCGGCAGGTCGGCGAATGCCCGCTCGTGCGCACGCACATGCCTGACGAAGGGGGAGCCCCAAGGCGCCAGGGCCACGGGGTCGATCAGCGTGAGGCTTCGATAGCGGCAGCCGTTCAGAAGATGGGCGCGAAGAGCTGTCGCTCCACCGAAGTCATGGGCGACGACGTTCCGGATTCTCGAGCCCCCAATGGGCGACGAGACCAGCGAGGGCGCGATTCTGGATGCCCAGGGAGACGTCTTGGCCGGCGCGCTTCTCCGATTGCCCATAGCCAAGGAGGTCGTAAACATGAACCTGCCGATCCCGGGCCAGCAGAGGAGCGATCCGGCGCCAGACGTAGGAGGAAAACGGCGTGCCATGCACCAGCACGATCGGCGGGCCTTCACCGAATATGGCGTACCGCAGTTCCTGACCCTCGAAGGCGAAACTGCGATCGAGATGCCATCGTCCGGTTGCGGTCATTTCGAGGCTGCTTGGCGACGAGGCACGCGCATCCCTCCGCGGCCAGGCCCCTTGCTGGAGTTCACGTCACGCTGTTCGGCAGCTCGGCCTTGCGCCGGGCGATGAAATCCAGCAGCGCTTCGTCGATGGCGGGGTCGAGAGCCGGCGGCTCGTAACGGGCAAGAAGCTGCTTGGCCGCCTGGGTCGCCCGCTGGTCGAGGTCGCGCCCGCCCTCCGCCTCCCATTGCTCGAAGCTGTTATTGTCGGCGAGCTGGGAGGTGTAGAACGCGGTCTTGAAGTTGCGCTGGGTGTGGGCGCAACCGAGATAATGCCCGCCCGGCCCGACCTCGCGGATGGCCTCCATGGCCCGGGCTTCCTCGGAGAGATCGAGATTGCCGGCGAAACGCTGGAGCATGGCGATCTGGTCGGCGTCCATCATGAACTTGCCATAGCCGGCGGCGAGGCCGGCTTCGAGCCATCCGGCGCTGTGGAGCACGAAATTCGCCCCGGCATAGAGGGTCGGCAGCATGGTCGCCATGGATTCGTAGGCCGCCTGGGCATCGGCGATCTTGGAGCCGTTCAGCATCCCGCCGGTGCGCAAGGGGAGCTTGTATTTCCGGGCAAGCTGGGCGGTGACGTAGATCATCATCGCCGGCTCCGGCGTGCCCACCATGGGGGCGCCCGACTGCATGGAGACGGTGGTGACGAAATTGCCATAGACCATGGGCGCGCCCGGCCGAACCACCTGGGCGTAGGCGATGCCGGCCAGGACCTCGGCATTGAGCTGGGCGATGGCGCCGGCGGTGGAGGCGGGCGCCATGGCGCCGGCCATGATGAAAGGCGTCACCAGCACCGCCTGGTTGGCGCGCGCGTAGCAGGCAAGCGCGCCCAGCATGGTCGCGTCCCAGACCATGGGCGAGTTGCAGTTGACGACGGACGTCAGCACCGGATGCGCGTCGATGAAGGCTTCGCCGAACAGGATCTGGGCCAGCTTCACCGTGTCGGCCGCGCGCTCGGGCGCCGTCACCATCCCCATGAAAGGCTTGTCGGAAAACTTGATGTGGGAATAGACGATCTCGAGATGGCGCTTGGGCACCGGCACGTCCACCGGTTCGCAGATGACACCGCCGGAGTGATGCAGGACCGGGGTCATGTAGGCGAGCTTCACGAAATTGCGCAGGTCCTCCAGCGTGCCGTAGCGCCGCTTGTTGTCGAAGTCGCGCACGAAGGGCGAGCCGTAGACCGGGGCGAAGACGGTGTTGCGCCCGCCGATGACGACATTGCGCTCGGGATTGCGGGCATGCTGGGTGTATTGGGACGGCGCCAATGCCAGCTTGGCCATGAGCAGCTCGCGGGGCAGGTGGACGCGCTGGCCCTTCACGTCGGCGCCGGCCTCGCGCCACAGGCGGATCGCGTCCTGGTCGCGGAAATCGATGCCGATCTCCTCCAGGATGGTCATCGACTGCTCGTGGAGCAGTTCGATCCCCTCCGCGTTGATCAGCTCATAGAGCGGGATCTCGCGGGTGATATAGCGCTGCTGCACCAGGGGCGCGGAGGCCCGTTCGGCCCGCCGGCTCGCCGTGCCGCCGCGCCTCGTGCTTGTCGTGGTTTCTGCGGCCATGGGGGAAAGCCTAGCGCCTTTGTCCGGCAGCGTCCACGGAGGCAGCATCTGCAGGCCGGGCGCGCTCACGCAGTTGCCGGATCAAGCAGCCGGCTGATTTCCGTCTAGCGCATCGTCGGCATGACGTATTCGGCTCCGGCGCGGATGCCGGTTGGCCAGCGGGCGGTGACGGTCTTGAGCTTGGTGTAGAACCGCACGCCCTCGGGCCCATGCATGTGATGGTCGCCGAAGAGCGAACGCTTCCAGCCGCCGAAGCTGTTGAAGGCCATGGGCACCGGGATCGGCACATTGATGCCGACCATGCCGACCTTGATCTTGGAGGAGAACTCGCGCGCCGCGTCCCCGTCGCGGGTGAAAATCGCCGTGCCGTTGCCGTATTCGTGGTCGTTCACCAGCTTGACCGCGCTGTCGTAGTCGGACACCCGGACGACCGAAAGCACGGGGCCGAAGATCTCTTCCTTGTAGATGCGCATCTCCGGCTTCACATGGTCGAAGAGGCAGCCTCCGAGGAAGAAGCCGTTCTCGTAGCCCTGGAGCTTCAGGCCTCGGCCGTCGACGACGAGCTTGGCGCCTTCCTTGACGCCAAGATCGACATAGCCCTTGACCTTGTCGAAATGCTGCTTGGTGACCAGCGGGCCCATCTCGGAGTCGGGATCGGTGCCGGGACCCACCTTGAGAGCGCGGATGCGGGGCGTCAGGCGCTCGATCAGAGCATCGCCCGCCTTGCCGACCGCGACCGCGACCGAGACCGCCATGCAACGTTCGCCGGCCGAACCAAAGGCCGCACCCATGACCGCGTCGGTCGCCTGGCTCATGTCGGCGTCGGGCATCACCACCATATGGTTCTTGGCGCCGCCGAGCGCCTGGACGCGCTTATTCGTCGCGGCACCCGTGTGATAGATGTACTCGGCGATCGGGGTCGAGCCGACGAAGCTGATCGCGGCCACTTCGGGATTGTGGAGCAGGGCGTCCACCGCCTCCTTGTCGCCGTTGACGACGTTGAGCACGCCGTCGGGCAGGCCCGCTTCTTTCATCAGTTGGGCCAACACCAGCGAGACCGAGGGATCGCGTTCCGAGGGCTTGAGAACGAAGCTGTTGCCACACGCGATCGCGATCGGGAACATCCACATCGGCACCATGGCCGGGAAGTTGAAGGGCGTGATGCCGGCGCAGACCCCGACAGGCTGGCGGATCGCCCAGGAATCGACGTTGGTCCCGACGTTCTCGGTGAACTCGCCCTTCAGGAGCTGCGGGATGCCGCAGGCGAATTCCACCACCTCTAGGCCGCGGATGCAGGATCCCTTGGCATCGCTCAGCACCTTGCCGTGCTCGGAGGTCAGGATCGCCGCAAGCTTGTCGAGATTGGCCTCCACCAGGGACTTGAAGCGGAACAAGACCCGGGCGCGCTGGAGAGGCGGCGTCTGGGACCATGCGGGAAAGGCCTTGCCGGCGGCGGCGACAGCGGCATCCACCTCGGCCTTGCTGGCCAGGGACACGCGGGCCTGCACCTCGCCGGTCGCCGGATTGAAGACGTCGCCGAAGCGATTGCTCCGGCTCTCGACCGGCTTGCCGTCGACCCAATGCCAGATGGTCCTGCTCATGATGCCAAATCTCCAAGACGCGATGATTGGGGGGAGAAGCGGCAATCTAGCCCATCGTCCCGGCTGTGCAAGCGCCCTTGCGTCCCTATGATGGGCGGCCATGGCCGATGCCCCACCCGATCCCCTCAACGCCTTCATTCCCCATGACCAGGTGCGCCTCGCCGGCGCGCCCGAAGGTCCGCTGAAGGGCCTTCGCTTCGCGGCCAAGGACATCTTCGATATCGCCGGCCATGTCACCGGTTGCGGCAATCCCGACTGGCTGCGCACGCACCAGGCCGCGACGGCGACGGCCCCGGCGGTGGCACGACTCCTGGCGGCCGGCGCCGAACTCGCCGGCAAGACCATCACGGACGAGCTTGCCTACAGCCTGAACGGCCAGAACTTCCACTACGGCACGCCGGTCAACATCAACGCGCCCGGCCGGATTCCCTGCGGTTCCTCCAGCGGCTCGGCCGCCGCGGTGGCGGGCGGGGTGGTGGACTTCGCGCTTGGCTCCGATACCGGCGGGTCGGTCCGGGTGCCGGCCTCTGTCTGCGGCATCTACGGCATCCGCCCGAGCCATGGCCGCGTTGCGATCGAGGGCGTGATGCCGCTCGCGTCTTCCTTCGATACGGTCGGGTGGTTCGCCCGCGATGCCTCAATCCTGGCCCGGGTCGGCGCCGTTCTGCTGGGAAAGGATGCGAGCCTGCCGGGCCCCGGCGTCGCCCGCATCACCGACGCCTTCGCGCTCGCCGAGCCGGCTGTCCAGGCGGCCCTCGAGCCCTTGGCGGCGCGCATCGAATCCCTGCGCCGGCGCCGGCCGGCCATCGAGATCGGCGGGCTCGCCGACTGGATGGCCATCTTCCGCCGGCTTCAGGCGAAGGAGATCTGGGCCCAGCACGGCGCCTGGATCGAGCGCGAGCGGCCGCGCTTCGGGCTCGAGATCGCCGCCCGCTTCGAATGGGCCCGCGGCGTCGCCCAGCAGCCGCCGGCCGGCGAGGCGGAGCGGCGCATGGCGTTTGCCGCCAGGCTGGGGACGGTGCTGGCCGAGGCGGGCCTATTAATGCTGCCGAGCGCGCCGGACATCGCGCCCTTGCGCGGGCTTGCCGGCCCATCCTCCCAGAGCTTCCGCGACCGGACCTTGAGCCTCACCTGCATCGCCGGGCTTGCCCGGCTGCCCCAGGTGAACTTGCCCGCGGGCCGGGTCCAGGGCTGCCCGGTCGGGCTTTCGCTGATTGGCCCTTGGGGCAGCGACCGCGCGCTTCTGGATTTCGCCGCTCAGCTCTCGTAGCGGACCACGGATTCGAACGGCACGTCGATGCGCGCCCGCCCGTCGAGGAAGGCAAGCTCGATGATGCAGGCTGCACCCACCACGTCGGCGCCCACGGCGCGCAGAAGGGAGATCGCCGCCCCCATGGTGCCGCCGGTTGCCAGCAGGTCGTCGAGCACGACGACGCGCTGGCCCGGTGCGACGGCATCGGCCTGGATTTCAACCGTGTCGGTGCCGTATTCGAGGTCGTAGTTGAACGGGATTACTTGGCCCGGCAGCTTGCCCCGCTTGCGCACCATGGCGAAGCCGAGGCCGGTCAAATAGGCCAGCGGGGCCGAAATGAGGAAGCCGCGGGATTCGATCCCGACCAGCAGGTCCGGCTCCAGGTCCGCGATCCAGCCGGCGAGGTGGTCGACCGTCGCTCGCCAGGCGGGGCCATGGGCGAGCAGGGTCGAGATGTCGTAAAACAGTATTCCCGGCTTCGGAAAGTCGGGAATCTGCCGGATATGGTTCTTGATCTGCATGTCCCGCCCATGTCCCCCAGTGTCGCGGGGACGCATGCTAGCGGGGTTTATCGTGGGAAACCATGGCGTTGGGACGAGCCGGGGCGTACAAAGGCGGCCTTATGGGCCCGGACGGCGAGGCTAGCCCACTATATCGGGCCTGGGGGCGGATAGAGGGGAATGGCTGACAGCGGCGCATCGGTGAACGCCCGGGAAGCAGGCGGCGAGCTGGTGATCGGCCTCAAGGGCGCCTGGACGGTGCGCTCGGTCGCGGCTCTCGACCAGGCGATGGCGGCAATCCGGCCGGGCGGCGCCCGGAAGGCGCGCTTCGATCTTTCCGGCCTCGTCACCGTGGACAGCGCCGGCGCCTGGCTCATCGCACGCACCCGGGGGGCGCTCACTGCGGCCGGCGTCGAGGTGAAGCTCGAAGCGGCCGACGAGCACCAGAAGGCGCTGATCGACAAGGTCCTGGCCGCGGGCCTGCCCGAACCACGCGGCCGGCTGCCCCATCACTACCTGATCGACATCCTGGCCCGGGTCGGGCGCGCGCTGATCGAGGCCATCAAGCTGGGGCGCGACCTGCTGAGCTTTTTCGGCGCCGTGGTCATCGGGTTCCTGCGCCTGTTCGTCGAGCCCCGGCGCATCCGCTTCGTCTCGCTGATAAGCCATATCGAGCAGACCGGCCTGAATGCCATGCCGATCATCGGCCTGATCTCGTTCCTCATCGGCGTCGTGCTCGCCTACCAGGGCGCCGACCAGCTGCGCCAGTTCGGCGCCGAGATCTTCACCGTCAACCTTGTCGGCGTTTCCGTGCTGCGCGAGATGGGGATCCTGCTGACCTCCATCATCGTCGCCGGCCGGACCGGCAGCGCCTTCACCGCCCAGATCGGCACCATGCAAGTCAACGAGGAGGTGGACGCGCTGCGCACGCTCGGCCTCGATCCGCTGGACGTGCTGGTGCTGCCACGGGTGATTGCCCTCATCATCGCGTTGCCGCTGCTGACCTTCTATTCGGACATCCTCGCCCTATTGGGCGGCGGCGTTGCCTGCGTGACCCTGCTGGGCATGTCGGTGCAGCAGTTCCTCACCCAGCTCCAGGCCGCGGTTACCATGACCCACTTCCTGGTCGGGCTTTCCAAGGCGCCGGTCTTTGCCGCCATCATCTCCATGGTCGGCTGCTTCGAGGGCCTCAGGGTCACCGGCAGCGCCGAGAGCGTGGGGCGCCTCACCACCAAGTCGGTTGTCGAGGCGCTCTTCCTCGTCATCGTTTTCGATGCCTTCTTCTCGGTCGTCTTTTCCTACCTCCACATATGACCGAAACACCGACCATATCGATCCGTGGTCTCGTCACCCGCTTCGGGGAGCAGACCGTGCATGACGGGCTGGATCTGGATGTAAGGCGCGGCGAAGTACTGGGCGTGGTGGGCGGGTCGGGCACCGGGAAATCGGTTCTGCTGCGCACCGTCGTCGGCCTCAACCGGCCTGCCGCCGGTCGGATCGAAGTGCTGGGCCAGGACACGGGCCATCTGAGCGAAGGGGCCTGGCGCAGTCTGGAAGCCCGCTGGGGCGTGTTGTTCCAGAGCGGAGCCCTGTTCAGCTCGCTGACCGTGGCCGAGAACATCATGGTCCCGTTGAAGGAGCATGGCCATCTGCCGGGCCGGCTGATGGCGGAATTGACCGCGCTCAAGGTCGCCATGGTTGGCCTCCCCCCCGATGCTGGCGACAAGTTCCCCTCCCAGCTCTCCGGCGGCATGAAAAAGCGCGCCGGACTGGCCCGGGCGCTCGCCCTCGACCCGGAGCTTCTGTTCCTGGACGAGCCCACGGCCGGGCTCGACCCGATCGGCGCGGCGGCCTTCGACGAGCTGATCCGCAGCCTGCAGCAGAGCCTGGGACTGACGGTTTTCATGGTGACCCACGATCTGGACAGCCTGAGTGCGATCTGCGACCGTATCGCCGTCCTCGTCGACAAGCGGATCAAGGTCGATACGATGGAGCATCTGCTGGAGGATCCACACCCGTGGATTCGCTCGTATTTCCATGGCCCGCGCGGCCGCGCCGCGCGCCATGCGGAAGCCTAGGCGGAGTTTCGGAGACCGTCTCCCATGGAGACCCGAGCCAGCCATATCGCCGTCGGCGCCTTCGTGATGCTGCTGCTTCTAGGCGGTTTCGGCTTCGTCATCTGGGTGAGCAAGTTCTCCGAGCGGACCGCCATGGCGAACCACTATGTTCGGTTTTCCGGGTCGGTTCAGGGCCTTAACGCCGGCAGCAGCGTGCTGTTCGGCGGCATCCCGATCGGCCATGTGACGACAATCAACGTCGACCCCAAGGACTCCTCCCTCGCCCGGGTCGACATGACGGTCAATGCCGATGCGCCGATCCGCACCGATTCCATCGCGACCCTGGAATTGCAGGGCATCACGGGAGGCGTGCTGGTGGAGATCAGCCGGGGTTCGGCCAGGAGCGACCGGGCCAAGGACGGATCGGAGATCGCATCGGGCTCTACCGCGCTCGAACGCCTCTTGACCGGCGCGCCGGAGTTGATTTCCAAGGGCAACCTCCTGCTCGACCGGGCGACTATGTTCCTCAGCTCCGAGAACGCGGCCGCGATCGGGCGGATATTCATGAACGTCGACAAGCTGACCTCTTCGCTGGTGGCCAACTCCGACAAGATAGCGGCGACGCTGAACCAGGTCAGCGCCGCTGCGGTGCAGATCACCGAGGCCAGCACTGAGTTCGGCAAGCTGGCGACGGATCTGCGGGCCGCCACCGGGAAGCTGACCGGCGAGGCTTCGGGCGCGGTGCATGACATCCATACCCTTGCGACCCATTTCAGCAGCACCGCGGACAGCCTCGACAAGATGATCGACGAGAATCGCCAGCCGATCCACGATTTCACGGGCACCGGCCTCTACGAGCTCTCCCAGATGATCACCGAGGTCCGCATCCTGGCGCAGACCGTCAATCGGATATCCATCGAGTTCGAGCGCGATCCGGCCCGGTTCTTCTTCGGCGACCGTCAGAAGGGATTCACGGCCCAATGAGACGACGAGAGATTCTGCTGGGCGGGCTCACCTTGCTGGCCGGGTGCAGCATCCTGCCCAAGGTGCAGGAGCCGACGACGCTCTACACCCTGACGCCGAAAACCACCTTCCCGCCCAACCTGCCCAGCGTGAACTGGCAATTGGTGGTCGAACTGCCCACGGCGGCGGCGGGGATCGACAGCTCCCGCATCGCGCTCAGCCACGACCCCTTCACGCTTGAGTACTACGCCAAGGCCGCCTGGACCGACAACGCGCCCGGCATGGTGCAGACCCTGTTGATCGAATCCTTCGAGCGCACTGGCAAGATCGTTGCCGTCGGGCCGGAGTTCGGCGGGCTTGAGGCCGGACTTCATCCTGAAGACCGACCTCAGGGCATTTCAGGCCAACTACCGCAACGGCGATCCTGTGCCCACGGTAGTCGTACGGGTCAGCGCCAAGCTCGTCGCCATGCCCCAGCGCCGGATCGTGCGCGCGATAGATTCCGACAAGAGCGTCAAGGCGGTGGGCAGCACGTTCGAGGACGTGCTGAATGCCTTCGACGACGCCCTCGGCCACGTGCTGAAGGACATCGTCGTCTACACGCTGACAACGCCTGTAATCCCGGCTGCGACGGCGGGCTGACGCGATGGCCGGTCTCCCCCTCGCCGGCGCGATTGCGGTCGCCCAGGCTCTCGTCCGGTTGTGCCAAGACATTTGATAACGCGCGCCATGACGCTGTCGCGCTACCTGCTTCTGCCGATCCTCCTGATCGCCTCTGGATTTGCCGGCGCGGCTGTGGTGCCGCGCACGCTCTACATGGGGACGGCGCCGGTGGTTGGCGTCTACTTCCCCGTCGGCGGCGCGATCTGCGCCGTGGTCAATCGCGAGCGGGCGCAAAGCGGGCTGCGCTGCGAGGTCGAGAGCACCGAGGGTTCGTTGCAGAACCTTCAGGCACTGCGCAAGGGCGAGGAAGACCTCGCCATCGTCCAGTCGGACTGGCAGTACTACGCCGTCAAGGGCCTCGGCCCCTTCAAGCCGCAGGGCCCCTTTGCGACGCTGCGCGCCCTCTTCGTGGTCCACGGCGAGCCGCTCACCTTGGTGGTGCGCCGCAACGCCGGCATCGCATCGCTTGCCGACCTCAAGGGCAAACGGGTCAATGTCGGCCCCAAGGGCACCGGCCAAAGGGTGCTGGCCGACGCCCTCATCCAGGCTCTCGGCTGGAAGGACCGCGATTTCGCCAGCCTGTCGGCCATTGACGCCAACCTGCAGACGAAGGCACTGTGCGACGGGCAGATCGACGCCTTCCTGATGCCCATGTCCCATCCCAATGGCGCCGTCGAGGAAGCTGCCATGCGCTGCGGGGCGATGCTCGTCTCGCTCGGCGGGCCGGCGGTCGCCCGACTGCTGGCGGACAAGCCCTATCTCGCCCCGGATGAGATCCCGGCGGGGACATACCCCGGCAATCCGGCGCCGGTCATGGGCTTCGGGCCGCGGGCGACGCTGCTCGCAAGCACGGCGATGCCCGACGATGTCGCCTACGACATCGTCAAGGCGGTGTTCGAGAACCTGGATCAATTCAGGGCCATGCACCCCTCTTTGCGCACCCTGACGCCCAAAGACATGATCGGTCCGGGCAATACCGCGCCGCTCCATGACGGGGCAAGGCGCTACTACCAGGAGCGCGGCTGGCTGAGGCCGTGAGTCGGGCGCTGGCCGCCCAGCCTTTCCCGCGGCTGGAAGCCATGGCGCTGGCCGGTCATGAGCTCATCCGCGCCGAGCGGGCCCTCTCGCGGCAAGACTTCAACGTCGTCTCGCGGCTCCTGCGCGACGAGGGTGTTTTCTTCGAGTGGGATCATTACCCCGCCGGCGACCTTTGCGATCCGGTGAGCGGCGCCCAGTATTTCTATCACGCGCATAGTGCGGCCGAACGCCGGGCCGGCGAACATGGCCACTTCCATTGCTTTGTGCGCGTGGCCGACACTGGGTTGCTGCATCACCTGGTGGCCGTCGCCATGGATGATCGCGGCCGGCCGACGCGGCTGTTCACGGTCAATCGCTGGGTCACGGACGACAGCTGGATCGACGCCACGGCCGCCATCCGGCTCCTGGACCGATTCCAGCTCGATGCGCCCAAGCCCTCGCGCTGGGTCAATCGCTGGCTTCAGGCTTTGTTGCGCCTGTTTCGGCCCGAGATCGAAACCCTGCTGCGCCGGCGCGATGAGCGGCTCGCCGCGTGGCGCCGGCGCTATGCCGGTGTGGATGCGCTCGCCGCGCACGACCTCGACACCCTTTCCGAAGCCGCGATCTCGATCGAAGCTCGGATCGACGAGCTGACGCGCTTGCTCGCGCGCATGGGTTAGTCAGGGGGGCTTCAGGGCCTTCAGGGCGTGAAGGGTTCGACGACCGACCGGTAGGTAACAACCGCCGACCCGCCACCGGTGTTGGTGAATTGGATGCGGTTGCCGTAGTCCTCGTCGCACCGGCCGGGCGGCAGGGTCGTGGCGGGCTGTCCGTCGATCACCGCGACAACCGTGCCGGCGCTGCTGAAATCATTGCATACCCACAGCAGCCGATAGCTCGGCCCGATCCAGACCTGCTGGGCCTGGCCGGCCTGCAAGGAAATCCGACCGAAGTCCTGACCGTAGTTGGGGCTCGTTCCCTGCGCGCAGGCGGAAACGCCGCCCAGGGCGAGAGCAAGGAACGGCACCAGCCCGACGCGAAGCGCAGCGGCGTCGGGCTTCAATCGCCTGGCCGGGTGGACAGGTGCTTGGCGAGCCATCGCCGGGCGCTCGCAAATCACCGCGCGGGCCTAGCCTTCGGCACGCGCCCGCTGGCGCCTGCGCTTGGCTTTCAGCTTGGCCTTTCGCCGATTGCCTCGGCCCGCCTTGCTCTTCTTCGTCGTAGCCTTCATTCGCTCCTCCTGCCACTCCGGGCGCCTGCATGGCCCGTCTCTTAACCTGACACAGCTCGCGTCCCAGCGCATCCCTTCAAGCGCCGGGGCAGCTCAGTCGGCGGGGAGCACGACGATCTTGCCCAGCATGCCAATTCCCTCGTGGGGCATGCAGAAATAGCGATAGGTACCGGGTACGCTGAGCGTGTGACGATAGCTTCCGCCGGGCGGTATCTGCTGGGACGAGAACGCCTCGGCACCCGCCGGCAGCGCAGCGTCGTTCGGCTGCGCCGCCATCCTCGGGTCGTCGGTCACCGTATGGCGGAAGTGGGATTGGTTCCTCCATTCGACGGTCTCGCCTGCATGGATCGTCACCGTGTCGGGATCGAAGCGGAAGCTGTCGGTGATGGCCACGACCGCACTGGCTTTGGCCAATTCCGCCGGCGCCTTCGAACTCGTCAGGCTGACGATGCCAAGCGCCGCCAAAGACAGCCCCGCCGCAAGGAGGCGGAGATGCAAATCTTGCTTCATGGGATGCGCTACTCCAGTTGTCCCGTCGAGCAGGGCACCCGTCTCCCGCCTTCGGGAGACGGGTCCTGGCTTCTTCCCGGATCAGGCGATGAACGCAGCCGGGACGGGGTTCTGGCCGAGGGCGTTCAACAACACCGCCCAATGCATGGCTTCATCGCCCAGGATGCTCGCGGCTGCCTTGGCAAGATCCCTGTCGCCCAGCGCCGGGACGGCGCCGAGATAGGCGGAGGTGGCGCCCTTCTCGTAGTTGGCCGCGAACTGGAGCACGTCCGCCTGGCTCTTCAGGGTATCGGTCGGGAAGCCATAGGCGGACGGATCCTTCGCCGCCACCGGCATGCCGCCAAGCTTGGTGACGGTGCTGGACAAGACCTGCGCGTGCTGCTTGTGGTCGCCCTGGAATTGCACTGCCAGGTCGAGCACGGGCTTCTGCAGCAACCCGCTCTCGGCACCGACCTGATAGGCGGCGATCGCCTGGTATTCGAGGCCGAGCGCGGTGTTGAGGATGGCGACGTCGGAACTGGCGTCGGCCGTCTGCATGGTCTCGGCCTTGCCGGTGCTGCAGCCCGTCAGCAGGCCGACGGCGAGGGCGGAAAGCGTGGCCGCACCTGCGCCCTGGATGAGACGCCGGCGCGAGGCAAGGATCAAGTCGGCGGAAAGCAGAGAAGCGTTCATCGTCAGGATCTCCCTATGACGCTGCCAGGTTTGATGAAGCGGGGACCCTGCGGCGGCGAAGTTCGGTCGCCGCCGGCGGTCGTCGCGCTCATCCTCGATACGGGCGGGACCGGCATGCGGATGCGCAGGTCGGGCGATCAAGAGACGGTGATTGGCTGCATCCAATTCGCCTTCTCGACCGTAGAATTGGTGGCGGCCGACGCGGCGGGGCCGAAGCGAAGCGGGAGGCAGGCCCGAATTTGGCAAGTCGATGGACAGCAAGATCGCCTCGCTTTCGTCCCTGGAGGACCTGATCGCCGCAGCTGGCGGCGGCAGCACGGCCGCCTTGAAGCGGCTCTACGAGCTCGAATCCCGCCGGCTTTATGGCGTCGCCCTCAGGATCGCCCGCCGGCCGGAGCTGGCGGCCGACGCGCTGCAGGATGCTTTTGTCCAGATCTGGCAGCGGGCGCGGAGCTATTCGGCCGAGCGGGGTACGGCGGCCGCCTGGCTCACCGGCATCGTGCGCTACCGCGCCATCGACGCGGTCCGCAAGCTCAGCCGCGAAATCCTTTCGGACGACCCGGCACTGGGCGAGCGTGCCGAAAGTCCCGATATCGAGGAGCAGATGGATCGGGCGCTGATGCAGGATGCGCTGCGCCGCTGCATGGGCGCGTTGGAGGAGAACCAAAGGCGTTGCGTCGCCCTGGCCTTCGTCGAGGGGCTTTCCCATTCCGAGATCGCGGCCAAGCTGCAGGTGCCGCTCGGCAGCGTGAAGAGCTGGATCATACGCGGGCTTCTCTGGCTCAGGAGCTGTATCGGCGATAATCCCCAGCGATAGCGAAGAGCTGCATCTGCTCGCCGGCGAGTACGTTCTGGGCGTGCTCGAGCCGGACGCCATGAGCGAGATGGCGCTCGCGGCCGAATCCAGCCCGGATCTGCGGCTGGCCATCGCCTATTGGGAAGAGCGGCTCCATGGGCTCTCCCGCCTGGCCGGCGCGGCGGACCCGCCGCCCCAAACCTGGGAGCGCATCGCCGAGCGGATTGCCGCTCCGGCCGTTCCCGCCCGGAGGATTGGGCTATGGAACTGCCTTGGCTTCTGGCGCGGGTCGGCCGCCTTCGCCACGGCCCTCGCCGCATGCCTGGCGCTTTACAGCGCGCTGGCACCTGCGCCTGCGGGTCCCCACTTCGTCGCCATTCTCCATGCCCCGCAGCAGGAGCCGGCCGCCTGGGTGGCGACTGCGGGAGACAAGGGCCTGCTCCTGCGTGCGGTTGCCAGCCTTGCCGCCCCGGAGGACCGGGCCTTCGAGCTTTGGGCGATCAGTCCCGCCGGCGGGGCGCCCAAGGCGCTGGGTGTCGTGCCTGCCAGCGGCCGGCTTGAGATCGGCGTTTTGCCCGATGCCTTGCAGGACGGCGCCACGCTCGCCATCAGCATCGAGCCGAAAGCGGGCTCGCCCACCGGCCTGCCGACGGGACCCGTCGTCTTTGTCGGGCGTCTCAACGCGGTGAAGCCATAGAGCCTGATCAACTCAAGCGCACTCAGCTTGAGACGTGAATCAGGCTCTGGCCCGCCACTCGGACGGCTGCACGCCTTTGCCGTTCAGCCGCCGGCCGCTTTCAGAACGCGTGCGATCTCGGCCAGCACCATTTCGCGGGAATCGAGCTTGCGCAGGATCGCCACGGCGCCCTGCCGCTTGATCTCGTCGATGTAGTCGCGGTTGTCGTGGAACAGGTTGCGCCCGGAGATGGCGATGATACAGGCTCCCGCGTCATGTTGCTTCAGCCGACGGATGACCTCGCCGCCTTCCATGTCCGGCATGAAGATATCGACGATGGTGAGCGCCGGTCGATGCTTGTCATAGGCTTCGA
The DNA here is from genome assembly GCA_963724385.1 of uncultured Alphaproteobacteria bacterium. GTDB lineage: Bacteria > Pseudomonadota > Alphaproteobacteria > Dongiales > Dongiaceae > DASXQK01. The sequence goes on from CAVRUJ010000001.1 coordinate 724,561, forward strand.
TGCCCTCGGCCCCGCCCTCCGCATCGACGACCTCATGGCCGCCGCTTTCCAGGATCCGGCGAAAGACGCCGCGGAAGAAATTGTCGTCGTCGATGATCAAAATGCGAGCCACAGGTCAAGCCTCCGGCCGCGATCGCGCCCCCGCTCGAATCGCAACTCTTCCGCAGGCCGAATTCGCCTGCGCCAGTGGAACCCGCTCCCTGCCGCCCACCCCCGCCGGAGCCGGCCAAGGATGTTGCGTGCCGTTGATGCGGCCGGTCAAGCGCCATGATCCGAAGGGAATTCGATCGACCCTTGCCCATTGACCGGAGGTCGCGCCCGCGCGAGGTCAGCCCCGTGCTCCGAGCCAGCCGATCGCGCCACAATGGGAGAATCTGGTCGGAGTGAGTGGATTCGAACCACCGGCCCCTGCGTCCCGAACACAGTGCTCTACCAGGCTGAGCTACACTCCGACCGGAGGACGGGCTTATAGCCCCGATCCGCGGGACGAGGCAAGGGCGGGCCGCAGGGTCTAGAACGCCCGCTCAATGCAGAAATCGACCACGTCGACGAGGGCGCGTTTCTCGGCGGTTTCGGGAAAAATGCCGAGCGCGTCGCGGGCGATCGCGCCGTAATGCCGGGCCCTGGCCACGGTGTCGCGCAGCGCCCCGTGACGGTCCAGAAGCCCGATCGCCCGGTCGAGGTCAGGCTCCTCCTGCTGGAGCTCTTCCATGGCCCGGCGCCAGAAGCCGCGCTCCGCCTCGTCGCCGCGCCGGAAGGCGAGAATCACGGGCAAGGTCAGCTTGCCCTCGCGGAAATCGTCGCCCACGGTCTTGCCGAGCTCGGTCTGGCGGGCGGAATAGTCGAGTACATCGTCGATCAGCTGGAAGGCGATGCCGAGATTGAGGCCATAGCTGTCGAGCGCCTCCTCCTCGACCCGCGGGCGGTCGGCGACCACGGCCCCGATCCGGCAGGCGGCGGCGAAGAGGGCCGCGGTCTTGCAGCGGATGACGTCGAGATAGGCCTGCTCGGACGTGGCCGTGTCGTTGCTGGTGATAAGCTGAAGAACTTCGCCCTCGGCGATCACCGCCGAGGCGCCGGAGAGGATCTCCAGGACCCGGAGCGACCCGTCGGCGACCATGAGCTGGAAGGCCCGGCTGAACAGGAAGTCGCCCACCAGCACGCTCGCCTTGTTGCCCCAGACGGCGTTGGCCGTGGCCAGGCCCCGGCGCAGATGGCTCTCGTCCACCACGTCGTCATGGAGCAAGGTGGCCGTATGGATGAACTCGACCGAAGCGGCCAGCGCCTGGTGGCGACCGCCGCGATAGCCGCAGAGCCGCGCCGAGGCCAGCGTCAGCATGGGCCGCAGGCGCTTTCCCCCAGCGGCGATCAGGTGCCCGGCCAGCTGGGGAATCAGCGGCACGGGGCTCTGCATGTTCTTCAGGATGAGCTCGTTGACGACGCGCAGATCCTCGAGCACCAGGCGCTGCAACTCGTCGAGGGAGGGTTTGCGGCCCCGGCCCCGGCCTTCTTCCAGATTGACGATGACGGCCACGCCGCAACCCCGTTTCTTGACCCGGCATTCCTCGCGGGCGAGCATAGAAGGGCGGGGCAGAGGGTCAAGCGTAGTATCGGATCGCAGAAATTCGTGACTCGGGTTTGTCGCGAATTTCTGCGTGAATCCGATACTAGAACTCATAACGATGTGCCGACATTCTTCGAAGGTCGGCGCTGGGAACAAACCAGCAAGCAGAGCGGCGAAAGACCCGGTGGAGAGCCATGCGCGAGTTGATGCGGACCAACAATCCGGTGCAGCTGTCCTTCCTCAAGGCGCTCCTCGCCGAAGCCGGCATCGCCTTCGAGATCTTCGACACCCACATGAGCATCACCGAGGGCAACGCCAATTTCATCGCCCCCCGGGTGATGGTGGATGCCGAGGACTACGAGCGGGCCCGGCGCCTGCTCCGCGAGGCGGGGGTCGATGACCGCTGAGGCTTCGCCGGGCGCTGAGGACGCAATCACCGAAGACGCGATCCTGGGCGGGCGCTTGCGCTTGCGCCAACCGGCCCAAGGCTACCGGGTCGGCATCGATCCGATCCTGCTCGCCGCCGCCGCGCCAGCCCAGGGACGGGGCCGGGTGCTTGAACTGGGCGCGGGGGTGGGGGCGGCGTCGCTTTGCCTCGCCTGGCGCCAGCGCGAAGCCCAGGTAGTCGGCCTGGAGCTGCAGCCCGTCCTGGCGACGCTGGCGGCGGAGAACGCCGCCATCAACGGTTTTGCCGGGCGAGTGATTTTCCAGGCGGGCGACCTGCTGCGCCCGCCGCCGGCGATTGCCGCCGGCGGCTTTGACCTGGTGTTGGCCAATCCGCCCTTCCATGCCGCCGGCAGCGCAACGCCACCGGCCGAGCCGGGCCGGGCGCGCGGCCATGTGGAGGGCGAAGCCGATCTCGCCGCCTGGATCGCGCGCGCTTGCGCGCTCGCCAGGCCGGGCGGCCAACTGCTCGTGATCCACCGGCCCGAAAGACTAGGCGAGCTCTTGGGATTGCTCGAGGGCCGGGCCGGAGGCGCCGTCCTGTTTCCACTTTGGTCCGCTGCCGGCAAGGCAGCGCGCCGCATCTTGCTGCTCGCCCACAAGGGCAGTCGGACACCCCTGACGCTGGCCGCCGGCATGAGTCTGCATGAAGCCGATGGGCGCTATACGGCGGCTGCCGAGGCGGTGCTGAGGGACGGCGAGGCTCTTGCTCTCTGAGGGCAAGAGCATTGCTTGACCCGCCGGCGGCGCGCCGCTAAATGGTCCGATGTTCTTTGCCAGCTTCGAAAAGCTCTTCCTCCTCATCGGCATCATCGCCGCCGTCTGGTACGGCTTCCGCTTCATGGGCGCGGTCGAGCGCGCCCGAGCCCGCGGCCAGCAGGCCCGGCAGCGGGCCGGAAACCAGCGTCCCGCGCAACCGGCAGACAGGGGCACGGCCGGTGGCCGCAACGCCGCCTCCCAGATGGCCAATGTCGAGGAGACGATCCGTTGCCGGGTCTGCGGCGCCTTCGTGCCGGCGCGCCAGCCTTCGCGCTGCGGCAGGGGCGACTGTCCGTTCCCCGCCTAGTATCGGATCGCAGAAATTCGTGACTAGGGGCTATGTCACGAATTTCTGCGTGAATCCGATACTAAGATAGGAAGCGATGTACCGACTTTCTGCGAAAGTCGGTACTGGGGCTGGCCATTGCTTGACCCTCGCGGCACCGCTCGTTAGGTTGCGCCGCGGCATAATCCCGGCAGCGTTGCGATGCCTAACCCGGAAACCTGCTTCCAGCGCCTCATTCTGAAGCTCCAGGACTTTTGGGCGCGGGAAGGCTGCGTCATCCTCCAGCCCTACGACATGGAGATGGGCGCCGGCACCTTCCATCCGGCGACCACCCTCAGAGCCCTCGGCCCCGAGCCCTGGCGGGCCGCCTATGTCCAGCCCTCGCGCCGGCCCAAGGATGGCCGGTATGGCGAGAACCCCAACCGGCTGCAGCACTACTACCAGTTCCAGGTCATCCTGAAGCCCTCGCCGGGCGAGAGCCAAGAGCTCTATCTGGCGAGCCTGGAGGCGATCGGCATCCGCTTGCGCGATCACGACGTGCGTTTCGTCGAGGACGATTGGGAGAGCCCGACCCTGGGCGCCTGGGGGCTCGGCTGGGAAGTCTGGCTCGACGGCATGGAGGTGAGCCAGTTCACCTATTTCCAGCAGGTGGGCGGCATCAACTGCGAGCCCGTCTCGACCGAGCTCACCTACGGCCTTGAGCGCCTGGCCATGTTCGTTCAGGGCGTCGATAACATCTTCGACCTCGACTGGAACGGCTTGCCCAGGGACGCCGGCGGCATGACCTACCGCGACGTCTATCTTCAGGCCGAGCAGGAGTATTCGACTTTCAATTTCGAGGTCGCCGACACGGGCGCCCTCCTTCGCCATTTCCGGGACGCGGAAAAGGAGTGCCGGACCCTCTTCGAGCGTTCGAAGCCGCTGGCGTTGCCGGCTTACGACCAGTGCATGAAGGCGAGCCACCTGTTCAACCTGCTGGACGCCCGCGGCGTCGTCTCGGCGACCGAGCGCCAGGCCTTCATCGGCCGGGTACGGGCGCTGGCCAAGGGCTGCTGCGAAGCCTGGCTTGCCAGCCGCGGCCATGCCGTGAAGGAATAGGCCCTTGCCCGAGTTCCTGTTCGAGCTTCTGGCGGAGGAAATCCCGGCCCGCATGCAGAGCCGGGCCGCCGACGAGCTGAAGCGGCAAGTAGCCGAGAGGCTGGGCGAGGCTGGCCTCAAATTCGGCCGGTCCGAGGCCTATTCGACCCCACGCCGGCTGGCGCTGTGGATCGACGGGCTGCCCTCGCAGCAGCCCCACCGCGAGGTGGAAATCAAGGGCCCCCGGGTCGGCGCGCCGGACAACGTGCTCCAGGCCTTCCTCAAGGCCCGCGGGCTTGCGAGCCTCGACCTCTGCGAACAGCGCGAGGTCGGCCGCAACAAGTTCTGGTTCTACGTCGAGCGGGCGGCGGGCAAGCCGACCGCGGAGGTGCTGGCCGGGATCCTGCCCGACATCGTGACCGGCTTGGCCTGGCCGCGCTCCATGCGCTGGGCCTATGACCGGGTGAGCTGGGTCCGCCCGCTGCACAACATCGTCGCCGTCTTCGACGGGCAGCTCGTGCCCTTTGAAGTCGACTTCGGTTCGCCCGAACGCCCGCGCCGGATCGTCTCGCGCAAGGAGACTTACGGCCATCGGTTCCTGGGGCCCCAGGCCTTCACGGTGACCAATTTCAACACCTACAAGGCGCGGCTCGGCGTGCGCCAGGTGGTGATCGACCCGGCCGAGCGCATGCACATTATCCGCAAGCATGCCGAGCGCCTGGCCCGCACCGAAGGCCTGCAGATGCGCCTCGACGAGGCGCTGCTGGAGGAGGTGGCGGGGCTGGTGGAATGGCCCGTCGTGCTGATGGGCCAGATCGATCCTGCCTATATGGATCTGCCGCCCGAGGTCCTCATCACCGCCATGCGCGCGCACCAGAAATATTTCGCCCTCCAGGACGGCGAAGGCCAGCTGGCGCCGCGTTTCCTCGTCGTCTCCAACATGGTGACCGCCGACCAGGGCCTCACTATCACCGCCGGCAACGAGCGCGTGCTGCGCGCGCGCCTGGCGGACGCCAAGTTCTTCTGGGAACAGGACCGGAAGTTGAAGCTCGACGACCGGCTGCCCGCCCTGAAGCGCATGGTGTTTCATGAGAAGCTGGGCAGCCTCGCCGACAAGTCGGAGAGGGTGGAGAAGCTGGCCGTCGAGATCGCCCGCCAGCTTTCCCGGGCCGAGGAGCAGGCGGTGCGCCGCGCCGCGCGCCTGGCCAAGGCGGATCTCACCTGCGGCATGGTGGGCGAGTTTCCGGAACTCCAGGGCGTCATGGGTCGCTACTACGCCAGGCTCGAGGGCGAAGCGCCGGCGGTGGCCGATGCCATTGCCGAGCACTACGCGCCACTCGGGCCCCACGACCGCGCACCCACCGCGCCCGTCTCCATCGCCGTGGCGCTGGCCGACAAGATCGACACCCTCGTCGGCTTCTGGGCGGTCAAGGAAAAGCCCACAGGCTCCAAGGATCCCTACGCGCTTCGCCGGGCCGCTCTCGGCGCCATCCGGCTCATCATCGAGAACGAGCTGCGCTACGCCCTTCTCACCATCTTCCGGGTCGCCTTCCAATCCTACGAGACCCAAGGCCTGAAATTTGACGCGAACGAGCTGCGCCGCGACCTGCTGGAATTCTTCGCCGACCGTATGAAGGCCCTGCTGAAGGAGAAGGGCGTGCGCCACGATCTCGTCGCCGCGGTCTTCGCCCATCGGCGCGAGGACGGGTTGGGAGAGGACGACCTGGTCCGGCTTCTCGCCCGGGTCGATGCGCTCGCCAAGTTCCTGGAGAGCGAGGACGGCGCCAATCTGCTGACTGCCTCCAAGCGGGCCGGCAACATCCTGCGCATCGAGGAGAAGAAGGACGGGCGCGACTACAAGGATCTGCCCGACCCTTCGCTCCTGCGCCTGCCCGAGGAGTTCAACCTGGTCGAATCCATGAAGGAAGCGCGCGAGCGGGCGGAGACGGCCCTCAAGCGCGAGGCCTTCGGCGTCGCCATGGCGGCGCTTGCCAAGCTGCGCGGGCCGGTGGACGACTTCTTCGACCGGGTCACGGTCAACGCCGAGGACGAGTCCCAGCGGGTCAACCGCCTGAGGCTGCTGGCGCGCATCCGCACCACGCTCAACACCGTAGCCGACTTCTCCAAGATCGAGGCCTGAGATGGGCCGGTGGGTCTATCGATTCGGCGGCGGCAAGGCCGACGGCCGGGCCGAGATGAAGAACCTCCTGGGCGGGAAGGGCGCCAATCTGGCCGAGATGTCGAACCTCGGCCTGCCGGTGCCGGCGGGATTCACCATCACCACCGAGGTCTGCACCCACTTCTATGCCAATGCCAGGAACTACCCCTCGGGCCTAGAGGTCGAAGTTGCCGAGGCGCTCGCCAATATCGAAGCGCTGGTCGGGCGCAAGTTCGGCAATGCCAGGGACCCGCTCCTGGTCTCGGTGCGCTCGGGCGCGCGGGTATCGATGCCGGGGATGATGGACACGGTCCTGAACCTCGGCCTCAACGACGAGACCGCCGCGGGCCTCGCGGAGCGCAGCGGCAATCCGCGCTTCGCCTATGACAGCTACCGGCGCTTCATCCAGATGTACGGCAACGTGGTGCTCGGCGTCGACCACCACCATTTCGAGGAGCTTCTGGAGCTGCACAAGGAGGACCGCGGGGTCAGCCTCGATACCGAGCTCGATGCCGGCGACTGGCAGCGGCTGATCGAGGCTTACAAGGCCAAGGTGCTTGAAGAGCTGGGCGAACCCTTCCCGCAGGATCCCTCGCGCCAGCTCTGGGGTGCCATCGGCGCCGTATTCGGCAGCTGGCAGACGCCGCGCGCCGTCACCTACCGCAAGATTCACAACATCCCCGAGGACTGGGGCACGGCGGTCAGCGTTCAGGCCATGGTCTTCGGCAACATGGGCGAGGACTGCGCCACGGGCGTGGCCTTCACCCGCAACCCTTCCACCGGCGCCAACGAGTTCTATGGCGAGTTCCTGGTCAACGCCCAGGGCGAGGACGTGGTGGCGGGCATCCGCACGCCCCAGCATCTGACCGTCGCCGGGAAGAAGGTCAACCGCTCGCCGTTGCCGGCCATGGAAGAGGCGCTGCCCGAGGTTTTCGCCGAGCTGGACGCAGTGCGCCGGCGGCTGGAGTCCCATTACCGGGACATGCAGGACATCGAGTTCACGGTCGAGGGTGGCAAGCTCTACATGCTGCAGACGCGCAGCGGCAAGCGCACGGCCCAGGCCGCCCTCAAGATCGCCGTCGACATGGTGGACCAGAAGCTGATCGACGAGCGCCAGGCGGTCGCCCGCATCGATCCCGCCTCCCTCGACCAGCTGCTCCATCCGACCCTCGATCCCAAGGCGCCGCGCAAGGTGATCGCCCGCGGCCTGCCGGCCTCGCCCGGTGCGGCTTCGGGCCGCGCCGCCTTCACCGCCGACGAGGCCGAGGACCGCGCGGCAAAGGGCGAGCGCGTCATCCTGGTGCGCAGCGAGACGAGCCCGGAAGACATCCACGGCATGCATGCGGCAGCCGGCGTGCTGACCACCCGGGGCGGCATGACCAGCCACGCCGCGGTCGTCGCCCGCGGCATGGGCCGGCCATGCGTCGCCGGCGCGGGGGATCTGCGCATCGACGAGCATGCCCGGGTGATGAAGGTGCGCGACGCGGTGGTGCGCGACGGCGACCTGCTGACCATCGACGGCGGCACGGGCGAGGTGATGCTGGGCGAGGTGCCGACCGTCCAGCCCGAGCTTTCCGGCGATTTCGCCCGGCTGATGGGCTGGGCGGACAAATTCCGGCATCTCAAGGTGCGCACCAACGCCGAGACCCCGGCCGATGCGCGAATGGCCCGGCGCTTCGGCGCCGAGGGCATCGGGCTCTGCCGCACCGAGCATATGTTCTTCGACGGCGGTCGCATCGTCGCCATGCGCGAGATGATCGTCGCCGAGACCATCGAGGGCCGGCGCGCGGCGCTGGCCAAGCTCATGCCCATGCAGCGCGACGACTTCGTCGAGCTGTTCCGCATCATGCGCGGCCTGCCCGTCACCATCCGCCTTCTCGACCCGCCGCTGCACGAGTTCCTGCCCAACACCAGGGCCGAGATGGAGGAGGTGGCCAAGGCCGCGGGCATCGCGACCGACCTGGTCGCCCATCGCGCCGCCATGCTGAAGGAATCCAATCCGATGCTGGGCCACCGCGGCTGCCGGCTCGGCATCACCTACCCCGAGGTCTATGAGATGCAGGCCCGGGCCATCTTCGAGGCCGCTGCCGTGGTCAAGCGGGAGACCGGCGAGACGGTGGAAGCCGAGATCATGATCCCGCTGGTCGCCATCCCGAAGGAGCTCACGATCCTGAAGGCGCTGATCGACGGCGTCGCCCGCGATGTCGCCAAGGCGCGGGGCATCGATCTGCCTTATGTCGTCGGCACGATGATCGAACTGCCGCGCGCGGCCCTATTGGCCGACAAGATCGCCGCCGACGCCGCCTTCTTCAGTTTCGGCACCAATGATCTGACCCAGACCACCTATGGCCTCAGCCGGGACGACGCGGCGCGCTTCATCCAGGAATATGAGCGGCGCGGCATATTGCCCATCGATCCCTTCATCAGCCTCGATCCCGAGGGTGTCGGCGAGCTGGTGCGCATCGCCGCCGAGCGCGGGCGCAAGACCAGGCCGACCCTCAAGCTCGGCATCTGCGGCGAGCATGGCGGCGATCCGGCCTCGATCCGCTTCTGCGCCAAGGTCGGGCTCGACTATGTTTCCTGCTCGCCCTTCCGCGTGCCCATCGCCCGGCTGGCCGCGGCTCAAGCCGCTCTTGCCGGTCCCGACGCCTCACATGGCACGGACTGAGCCGGCCGAAGACGCTTCTCACCTGGCAAGGCTAGCGGCCGGCGGCAAACCGGCGGTGGCGGCGGCTTTGGCCGAGATCGAGCGTGGGCCGGAGTCGGCCGCCAGCCTCGCGCTGCTCGACGCCGCCTATTCCAAACCCATGGCCCATGTGATCGGCCTCACCGGCCCGCCGGGCGTGGGCAAATCGACGCTCGCCGGCGCGCTGCTGAAGCTGCTGCGGGCAAGCGGACGGCGCGTCGCCGTCATCGCCGTCGATCCTTCCTCGCGCCGGTCCGGCGGCGCGCTGCTGGGCGACCGCAGCCGGATCGCGGCCGATGCCGAGGACGCGGGCATCTTCGTGCGCTCCATGGCGGCGCGGGACCGGTTGGGGGGCCTCGCCGAGGAGAGCCTCGCCGCCATGGTGCTGCTGCGTGCCCTCTATGATGTGGTGATCCTGGAGACCGTGGGCGTCGGCCAGTCGGAAACCGACGTTGCCGACTGCGCCGATACGGTCGTCTTCTGCGTCCAGCCCGGCGCCGGCGATGCCCTCCAGTTCATGAAAGCCGGCATCGTCGAGATTCCCCATGTCGTCGTCGTCACGAAATCCGACATCGGCCCCGCCGCGGCGCGCGCCCGGGCAGACGTCGAAGGCGCGCTCGGCCTTGCCCAGGCGGGCGAGCGGCCGGTGGAGGTGCTGAGCCTATCGGCCGTGATGGGCGAGGGGATCGAGGCGCTCTGCGATGCACTCGACCGGCGGTGGACCTGGCTCAGCGGCGAAGGACGACTCCTCCGCCAGCGCCGACTGCAAGCCCGCCACTGGCTCGCCGATGCGCTCCGCCAACGCTACGGCCGGTTGGGCGCGCGCCGCGCCGGCGTGCTGACCTTGGCCGACGGCGAGTCCCCATTCGCGAAGCTGGCGGAGGTTTCCAGGCGGTTGAGCTGATTCACGGTCGCTCGTGCAGCCGCACCCTCACCCCCCGCGCTGGCGCGCGGGTCCCCCTCTCCCGCGAGAGCGGGAGAGGGAAGGGGCCCATCGCGAAGCGATGGGAAGGGTGAGGGAGGAAGAGTGCATAGCCAAGTGCCGCAGTCTTTTGACTAATGACATTGTCTCTGGGCTGACCTTGGCAGCTGTGACCAAGGTCGAAGCCCAGCGATCCCCATTGTGGGCGTCGCACTGGTTCAGTGTCTCGCGGGGGCGCGGGCATTCACGACAATACTTGTGTTCGCCAACACGTATCTGGCTGGCTGCTTTCTCATTGCCACGTTGATATGGAGTGTCCGCTACTGGCCGTGAGCATGCGTGCTCGTGCCAGATGCCGCGGCGGCGTTACCCGTGCGCGAATTCCCAGTAGAGCTCGCGGGCGCGGCGGAAGATCGGGCCCGGTTGCAACTCCCGATCGTCGATCCTGGTGAAGGGCATCACCTTGCCGAAATTGCCGGTTGAAAAGATCTCGTCGGCGTCGAGAAGGTCGCGGTAGGTGAGGCTGCGCTCATGGACCTGGATGCCGGCCGCTCGGAGGAGCTTGATCGTGCGGGCTCGGGTGATGCCGGCGAGGAAGCAGCCGTTGGCCGCCGGTGTGTGCGCCGCCCCATCCTTGCCGATCCAGAGATTGGCCGAGGAGAATTCGGCCACATGGCCGATGGGATCCAGCATCACGCCTTCGTCGAACCCGCGGGACCTGGCATCGGCATTGGCCCGACCGGCCTGGGCGTAAAGGCAGACCGCCTTGGCATCGGTAGGTGCCGTCTCGGGCGAGGGCCTGCGCCATTTGGAGAGGGTGCAGGAGGCACCCTTGGCCGGATCGGGCAGGGGCGTTTCGACCACGCTGATGGCGATCTTCGTGCTCTCCGGAAATGGCGCCATCCAGCCGTCGGTCGACCACATGAAGGGGCGCAGGTAGAGCGCCGTGCCCTTGGGGAACTTGGCGATCCCCTCGCGCAAGAGCTCCTGGATCTCCTCGGCCTTCAGCGGCGATTTGAGGCCAAGGGCGGTCGCCGAGCGCACGGCCCGCTGGCAGTGGAGATCGAGGTCGGGCGTCACGCCCTCGAAGGCGCGCGCGCCGTCGAAAATGGCCGCCCCCAGCCAGGTGGCGTGGCTCCAGGCGGACATCAGCAGCGGATCACCGGAAACCCATTGTCCGTCGACGTAGTGCCAAGCATTCATGGGGGAATTCCTCGCGCAAATACGTGGGTGAGTCTAACTAACAGAGGAGAACCGGCCAACGATCGCATTGTCGCGATACATCAGAACGGCGGCCATCGTCAAACTTTGCGCAGCGATCGCCCGCCGATGCCTTGCCCGACCAGCTACTGGCTCACCCACAGGACCCGCGCCACCCAGCGCACCTCCGCCATGTCGAGCACGCGCGCCGGATGCCGCGGGTTGAGGGAGCCGAGCTCGAGCTTCTGCGCGGTCTGGCGGATGAGCTCCCTGGTCATCACTTCGCCCTTGCGGGTCTTCACCACCACCCGGTCGCCGCGCCGGACGTCGGCGGCGGGGGAGACGACGATGACGTCGCCGTCGCGGAAGACCGGCGCCATGCTATCGCCGCTCACTTCCAGGGCGTAGGCGGCGGGATCGCGCAGAGCCGGGAAGTCGATGCTGTCCCAGCCCCGGCCGATGGGATAACCGGCGTCGTCGAAATAGCCTTGGCCTGCGGCTTGGGCATAGCCCAGCACCGGCAGACGCCGTGTCAGATTGCCGCCGGGCCGGCTGCCCATGAGAGCGACGAACCCGTCGAGGCTGTCGCCGGTGACGGCGAGGACCTTGGCGATGCTCTCGGTGGTCGGCCAGCGCGGCTTGCCCTCTCGCGATGCGCGTTTGCTCTTGTTGAACGAAGTGGGATCGAGGCCGGCCCGCCTGGCGAGGCCAGAGGCGCTGAGACCATGCTTCGCCGCCAGACGGTCGATCGCCCGCCAGACGTCCGCATGCTTCAGCATGGCGGGATGTTCCGCCCGGCCGGACGGCTTGTCACCTGGAAAAACCACGAGCGCCTTGATAGCTTGCCGCGCCATGCCAGCATTCGCCGAGGCCGTCCTCAGCCTGATCCGCCTGCTTCCACCGGAGACGGCCCATCGATTCACCATCCGCCTGCTGAAGGGTCTGCCCCGTCCCGGCGCGGCGCCGGCGGACGATTCGATCCTGGGCGTGCGGGTCTTCGGGCTCGATTTTCCCAACCCCATCGGCCTTGCTGCCGGCTTCGACAAGAACGCCGAAGTCTTCACGCGCATGGGCCGGTTCGGCTTCGGCTTCGTCGAGGTCGGCTCTGTCACGCCGCGCCCCCAGGCCGGCAATCCGCGCCCACGGCTGTTCCGGCTGTCCGCCGACCAGGCGGTGATCAATCGCATGGGCTTCAACAGCGATGGGCAGGCCGCGGTCGCGGCCCGGCTCGCCAGGGCGGGCAGGGCGAGACGCCCGATCCTCGGGATCAACCTCGGCAAGAACAAGGAAAGCTTGGACGCGGCGGCCGACTATGCCGCCGGCGTGGCAGCGCTGGCGCCACACGCCGACTATCTGGTGGTCAACGTCTCCTCGCCCAACACGCCGGGCCTGCGGGCGCTTCAGGATCGCGGCGCGCTGGAGAAGCTTCTTGCGGCGGTGGTGGCCGCGCGGGGTGGCGATCGCCCGCCGCTGCTGCTGAAGATCGCCCCCGACCTGGCGCTGGCCGACCGGAAGGACATCGCGGAGGTGGCGCTGGCGAGCCGCATCGACGGGCTGATCGTCTCCAACACCACGCTCGATCGGCCGCGAAGCCTCAAGAGCCGTGCGGCGAGCGAGGCGGGGGGGCTGAGCGGCCGGCCGCTCTTCGCGCCATCGACGGCGCTGCTCGCCGACATGTATCGGTTGACGGAGGGCAAGCTTCCCCTCATCGGCGTCGGCGGCATCGCCAGCGGCGCCGATGCCTATGCCAAGATTCGCGCCGGCGCCTCCCTCGTCCAGCTCTACACGGCCCTGGTCTATCGCGGACCCAGCCTGGTCGCCCGGATCAAGGCCGATCTCGCCCTTCGCCTCAAGGCCGACGGCCTGGCCCGCCTCGCCTATGCCGTGGGCGCCGACCACCGGGAACCGCGAAAGGGCAACGCCTGATGAGCGTGCCGGTTCTCACGGGCGTGGCCGAGCTCTCCGGCCGCTATGACGGTTTTCTCCTCGATCTCTGGGGCGTGCTCCACGACGGGCGCTCGCCCATGCCCGGCGCGGTGGAGGCGCTGCAGAACCTGAAGCGCGCGGGAAAGCGGATCGTCATCCTCTCCAACGCGCCCAGGCGGGTGCCGGGGGTGATCCGCCGCATCACCGAGATCGGCATCCCGCGGGGGCTCTATGACGATCTGCTCTCCTCGGGCGAGGCGGCCTGGCGCTGGCTTCGCCAGGGCAATCCCGGCGGCCGGCGTTTCTTCCCGATCATGGCGGCCCGTGACCAGAGCATGCTGGAGGGATTGCCCTTCGAGCAGACGCCGGATATCGAGGCGGCGGATTTCATCCTCAATACCGGCGTGGAGAATGCGACCGTCCGGGTCGAGGACTTCGAGGCCACGCTCCGGGCCGGCGCCCGCCTTGCGCTGCCCATGATCTGCGCCAATCCGGATCTCGTCGTCATCAATGGCGGAAAGATGGAGATTTGCGCCGGGACCATCGCCCGGCGCTACGAGGCTTTCGGTGGCAAAGTGCACTATTTCGGCAAGCCCCATGCGCCCATCTACCGGGAAAGCCTGGCCTTGCTCGGCATCGGCGACCGGGGACGGATCCTGGCGATCGGCGATTCGCTGCGCACCGATATCGCGGGGGCCAATGCTGCCGGCATCGACGGGCTGCTGGTCTTGAGCGGCATCCACAAGGACGAGCTGGGTGCCGGCGATCTCGAGGCCGTCTGCCGGCGCGAACGGGCCCTGCCCATTGCCGCTGTCCCCGGCTTTCGCTGGTAGGTCCGCATCCGCTAGCATCGCCCGGACGTACAACCTGGGTGGGAGCGCCGGGAGCCTTTCATCGGCGGGCAGATGGGCAAAGCCAAGAACCATAGCTGGACCTGGCATTTCGACCAGCCGGTCGATGCCGTCTGGCCGATCATGTCGGACACTGCCCGCTTCAACGAAGCGGCCAAGCTGCCGCGCCACGAAATCGAGGAAATCCCGCAGCCCGACGGGTCGGTGACCTATATCGGTCGGGCCAAGAAGGGCCCGTTCAAGCTGGAATGGCGGGAGAAGCCGGTCAACTGGGTCTTCGGCCAGTGGTTCGAGCATTGCCGCTATTTCACCCGCGGTCCCGTTGCCTTCCTGTGCGCCCGACTGAAGATCGCGCCCGAGGGTTCCGGCTGCCGGATCGACTATGAAGCCGAGGCTGCGCCGGCCAGCTGGCTGGGAAGCCTGATCCTGGCGACCGGCTTCTTCCCGGCCATCGGCAAGAGTTTCGGCAAGCTCGCAAGGGAGGCGGCCGAGTTTGCCGCCGGCCGGCGCGACACGCCGTTCGAATACGATCCCCCCGTGGTTGGCGCCGAAGCCGAGCGGCGGGTCGAAAGACTGGTCGCCGACATCGAGGCCACGCCCCACGGCCACGGCCTGGCGAGGCGCCTGGCCGACCTGGTTTTGAAATCTCAGGAAGTCGATCTCTGGCATATCCGGCCGCTCGCGCTCGCCCGGAACTGGAAGGTCGAATCCCTCGATGCCATCGAGGCCTGCCTGCAATCGGTGAAAGCTGGGCTCTTGGAGCTGCGCTGGGACCTGCTCTGCCCGCGCTGCCGGGTGGCCAAGGCCTGGGTCGGCAGCCTTGACCGGCTTCCGCGCGGTGCTCATTGCCCGACCTGCAACGTCGACTACGACGCCGATTTCTCCAAGAACGTCGAGGCCGGCTTCCGCCCCGCTGCCGCCATCCGGCGCCTGGAAAGCGGCGAATACTGCCTCTTCGGCCCCATGGCCACGCCCCATATCCGGGTTCAGGTGGAAGTCGAGGCGGGAAAGACGCGGCGCCTCCCCGCCGTGCTAGTTCCCGGGCCGTATCGCTTGCGCTGCCTCGATCCGGGCCCGGTGATGGATATCGAACATTCAGGCGGCGGTTTCCCAGCCGTGATCGTCGCCGAGGACCGGGTCGAGGCCGGCGCGGTCCAGGCCGGCGGCGAGATCCTGCTGGAAAACCGGTGCGGGCGAGACCGCGTGATCATCGTCGAGGATCGAAGCTGGACCAGGGACTGCCTCACCGCCGATCGCGTCACCTCGCTCCAGGCCTTCCGCGATCTCTTCAGCGGCGACGTGCTGCGCCCCGGCGACGAGGTCGCCATCGGCCAGGTGACCCTCATGTTTTCCGACCTCAAGGGTTCGACCGCCCTATACGAAAGGATCGGGGACGCCGCCGCCTATCATCTGGTGCGCGATCATTTCGCCTTCCTGGCGGAGCAGGTGCGCGCGCATGAGGGCGCCATCGTCAAGACCATCGGCGATGCGGTCATGGCCGCATTCGCTGACCCCGCCGACGCGGTCAAGGCCGCACTCGCCATCCAGCGCAAGGTCGCGGCGTTCAATGCCGAACGCCGCGGCGGGATGAGCGAGGCCGGCATCGTCATCAAGCTCGGGTTGCATAAAGGCCCCTGCATCGCCGTCACCCTCAACGAGCGCCTCGACTACTTTGGCGGCACCGTGAATATGGCGGCACGGCTTCAGGGCCGGAGCAGCGGCGGCGACATCGTGCTGTCGGAAATGCTCATGGCCGAGCCGGAGGTGCGGGCTCTCCTCGCCGGCCAAAAACTCGTCGAGGAAAGCGCGGTCGTCAAAGGCTTCGACCGGCCGGTGCCTTACTTTCGATTGCCCGCCGCTGGATAGGGAGAACGACTACAGGTTCGCCTTCAGGAACTTGAGCGTCCGGTCCCAGGCGACCTGGGCGTCCTTCTTGTCGTAGTTGTGGCCGGTGGGATTGGCGAAGGCGTGATCGGCATCGTACCAGTGAAGCTCAAGGCGCTTGCCGAGCTTCTTCATGCTGGCGACGAAGGGATCGACCATGACGTGATTGATCCAGCCATCCTTCTCGGCGAACTGGCCCAGCACCGGGCCCTTGAGATTCTTCAATTCGGCTTCGGAATGATTGACCCGGCCGTAATAGACGACCGTCGCGTCTACCGGTGTCGCGATGGAGCAGGAAAGCGAAAGGCCGCCGCCCATGCACCAGCCGATGGTGGCGAGCTTGCCGCTCGCGTCCGGGCTCTTGCGCAGCCAGCCGGCCCAGGAGGTCAGGGTATCCATGGCCTTGGCGGCGTCGAGAGCCTCCATGAGAGCGCCGGCCTTGCCCGGATCGTTCGTGACCTTGCCCTCATAGACGTCGCAGGCGAGCGCCAGGTAGCCGTGGGAAGCGAACTCGGCCGCCACCGCCTTGATCTGGTCGTTCAGGCCCCACCATTCATGGATTAGCAATATGGCCGGGCCCTTGCGCGCGGGCTTGGCGAGCGCGCCGGTCGCCTTCCTGCCGCCCTTGGTGGTTATGGTGACGGTCTCGAGTTGCGCGGCCACCTCGGCGGCAAGCTTCGGATCAGCCAGCACGGCCGCCAGGGACGCTGCGGCGGAATGGCTTCGAGGCGTGATCTGGTTCATCGCTTGATCTCCCAATCTTGGCGCGGCTCTAGCAGGGGTGTCCGCTAAGAGGCGCAATAATGATCCGCTGGGCAAGCGGGCGTCCAGTAATTCACAAACGTCTGTCGGCGGTCACGGCTGGACGATGACGGTTCCCACCATGCCCATGCTCTCGTGGCGTTTGCAGAAGTACTTGTAAGTGCCGGGCGTGTGGAAGGTGTAGCTGAAGACCTCGCCAGCGGCGATGTCGCCGGAATCGATCGCGGCCGCGCCGGCCGGCAGCGCCGCATCGCTTGCCGCCGCGGCGAGCTTCGGATCATCGGTCACGGTATGCGTGATGACGGCGGTGTTCCGCCACTTCACCGTATCGCCGACGCGAACGTACAGGATCGTCGGGTTGAAGGTCTCGAAGCCCATGGTGACTTCGCCGCCGGGGCCAGGCGGCGCCGACACATGGGCCGGGCCGTCGAATCCGCAGCTGGCGAGAAGGACCATCGAGAGGACCGGCGACAGGCGGAGCAGAACTTTGACGCTGCGCGACATCGTCATTTCCTTTCCGGGCTGGAGTTCACCTCAGCATGTGCTGCTGCCATGCTAGGCCCAAATCACAACCGCTTGAAACACGAAGGGTGACGATGGGCCGGACCCTAGAGCCTGATCGTCTCAAGCGCGCTCAGCTTGAGACGTGAATCAGGCTCCAATCTGTTGAAGTAGAGCAAGATTCAAGGGGTCAGCTTGATTCAAGCTGACCCGATCTTGCTCTAGCGCCCGGCCGTGACGCTCTGTTTTGGACGTGCGTCAGTGCGTCGGTGAGACGCGGTTACGCTGCCTTTTGAGCGGCCTTCGCGCCGGCCTTTTCAATGCGCCGCTTCAGGCGGCGGGCCTCGGCGGGGAGCTTGGCGTCGGCGGTCCCGAGCAGATAGGCGTCGAGCCCGCCATTATGCTCGATGCTGCGGATGGCGTTGACCGTGAGGCGCAGGCGGATCATCCCGCCCAGCGCGTCGGACATCAGCGCGGTCGCCTGCAAATTCGGCATGAAGCGGCGCTTGGTCTTGTTGTTGGCGTGGCTCACATTGTTGCCGACCTGAACGCCTTTGCCGGTGATCTCGCAACGCCGGGCCATGACCCTTATCCTCTTGTCTGATAAACGAAATCGGCGCCTGCAAGGGCGCCCAGAACAGGCCGGGGTTTTAGGCCAGCCCCGGCCGCCAGTCAAGCTCCCACAATGTCAAGAACCCAGAAATCCGGCCAAGAGCTCCCTTGCCGCCGCCCCCGGCGTGGCCTTGCCGGCAGCGACCCTGGCCTCCATTTCCGCCAGCCGGCCTTTGACCGTGGGATGGCGAGCCAAGGCCGCCAGCAGGCTATCGGCAAGCTCGGCCTTCAGCCAGGCCTTGGCCTGGTTCGACCGGCGGGCGGCGAGCCCCGCCTTCCCCAGCGCGGCGCGGAACCGGCCGACGGCCTGCCAGGCCTCGGCGATGCCGGTCCCTTCCAGGGCCGAACAGCTTCGGACCTCCGGCTGCCAGCCAGGGGTGGCGGGTCGAAGCAAACGGAGAGCATGCTGGTATTCAGCCGCCGTGCGGCCGGCGGCGGCGGCCATCTCGCCGTCGGCCTTGTTGACCAGGACGAGATCGGCAAGCTCGACAATGCCGCGCTTGATCCCCTGCAGCTCGTCGCCGGCACCGGGCTGGAGCAGCAGCAGGAACATGTCGGTCATGTCGGCGACCGCCGTCTCCGATTGGCCGACGCCGACCGTCTCCACCAGGATGACGTCGTAGCCCGCGGCGTCGCAGAGCAGCAGGGCCTCGCGCGAGCGCCGGGCGACGCCGCCCAGGGTCTCACCGGCCGGCGAGGGACGGATGAAGGCGCGCTCGTCGCGGGCGAGCTCGGCCATTCGGGTCTTGTCGCCCAGGATCGAGCCGCCGCCGCGCTTGGAGGAGGGGTCGACGGCGAGCACCGCCAGTCGGTGGCCCTGCCCCAGGATGTAAAGGCCGAAGCTTTCGATGAATGTCGACTTGCCGACGCCGGGCGCGCCTGAAATGCCGAGACGGATGGAGTTGCCGGTGCGCGGCAGGAGCTTTTCCAGCAGCTCGTCCGCCTGGCGCCGGTGATCCGCGCGGGTGGATTCGACGAGCGTGATGGCCCGGGCGAGCGCGGCCCGGTCGCCGTTCGACAGCTCGCCGGCAAGGGCCGCGATGCGCGCCGCGCCCAGCTCGCTCATTGCGCGGCCGCCAGGGCCTGGGCTTCTTCGGTGGCGGCCGCCTTTTGCTGGCGGGCCCACATGGCGGCGTAGCTTCCGCCAGCGGCCAGCAGCGCCTCGTGGCGCCCGCGCTCGGCCACCCGGCCCTCTTCGAGGACGATGATCTCGTCGGCATCGACGACGGTGGAAAGCCGGTGCGCGATGACCAGCGTCGTGCGATCGCGGGAGACCTCGGCGAGGTTGCGCTGAATCTCGCGCTCGGTGTGGCTGTCGAGCGCCGAGGTGGCCTCGTCGAACAGCATGATGGTGGGGCGCTTCAGGATGGCGCGCGCGATGGCGACGCGCTGCTTTTCGCCGCCGGAAAGCTTCAACCCCCGCTCGCCCACCCTGGTGGCGTAACCGTCGGGCAGGCGGGTCACCAGAGCGTCTAGATGGGCGACGCGCGCCGCCTCGATCATCTCTGCTTCGCCGGCGCTCGGCCGGCCATAGCTGATGTTGTAGCCGAGGCTGTCGTTGAACAGGACCGTGTCTTGCGGAACCATGCCGATCGCCGCGCGCACCGAGTCCTGGCTCACCTCGGCGATGTCCTGGCCGTCGATCAGGATTGCCCCCGCGGTCGTATCGTAGAAGCGAAACAGGAGGCGCGAGATGGTGGATTTACCAGCCCCGCTGGGGCCGACGATGGCGAGCGTCTTCCCCGGTTGCACGGTGAAGCTCACGTCCTTGAGGATGGGCCGGCGGGAATCGTAGCCGAAGGAGACGTTGCGGAATTCGACCTTGCCGCCGGCAAGCGCCAGGGCTGGCGCGCCCGGCCGGTCGGCCACTTCGATATCGACGTCGAGGAGGGCGAACATCGCTTCCATGTCGATGAGCGACTGGCGGATCTCGCGGTAGACCGTGCCGAGGAAATTGAGCGGCAGGTAGAGCTGGATGAGATAGGCGTTGACCAGCACGAAGTCGCCGACCGTGGCCTTGCCCTGGACGACCGAGTAGGCGGCCATGGCCATGAGCAGGGTGACGCCGACGGCGATGATGGCGTTCTGGCCGATGTTGAGGTAGGCGAGGCTGATCCGGGTGCGCACTGCCGCGGTCTCGTAGCGCTGGAGCGCCACGTCGTAGCGCCGGGCCTCATGCTCCTCGTTGCCGAAATACTTGACCGTCTCGTAGTTGAGCAGGCTGTCGATGGCCTTGGTGTTCGCCTCCTGGTCGGCCTCGTTCATCCGCCGGCGATACTTGATCCGCATTTCGGTGAGGGCAAAGGTGAACCAGACATAACCCCCGATGGTGGCGAAGGTGACCGCGGCATAGCGCCAGTCGTAAAGCCACCAGAGGATGCCGCAGACGAGCCCGATCTCCAGCATCGTCGGCAGCACGTTGAACAGCACGAAGAACAGCAGGAACT
This sequence comes from uncultured Alphaproteobacteria bacterium, assembly GCA_963724385.1. Classification (GTDB taxonomy): domain Bacteria; phylum Pseudomonadota; class Alphaproteobacteria; order Dongiales; family Dongiaceae; genus DASXQK01. The sequence continues at coordinate 744,640 of CAVRUJ010000001.1, forward strand.
CGATGCCCTTGGCGCCGCGCTCGATGACCCGAGACAGGCCGCCGGTCTGACGATCGAGATGGAATTTGAGGCTGAGCCGGTGGAGATGGCGGAAGGCCTCGAGCGCGACCTTGCGGATGGCGCGCTGGGCGACGCGGGCGAAGATGCTGTCGCGCAGCTCTCCGAAGCTCTGGGACATGACACGCGCGAGGCCGTAGGCGAGCAGGAGCGCCAGCGGCAGCGCGATCGCCAGGTTCGGCTTATGCACGAGGGCATCCACCAGCCGCTTGAAGAACAGCGGCACCACCAGGTTCGCGGCCTTGGCCAGGACCAGGCAGGTGAGAGCCAGCACGACACGGATCCGCAGGCCCGGCTCGCCCTTGGGCCAGAGATGAGGCAGCAAGGCGCGGAGTGCGGGCCAGGGGCCCTGGGAAGGCGCCGGTGTGGTCGTGGGCGAAGTCATTGCTTCAAGCTAAGTTGCTTGGCCGAAAAGGCAAGGCGCCCAGCGGCTAGGTTGCTCTCCTGCCCGGCTTACCCCCGTATCTGCGCTTCATTTCGGCCGCCAGAAGTCCCTCGGGCAGATAGCGGCTGCCGCCCAGCACCAGCTCTCGCGGCTTGCCGCCGCGGCCCGGCAGGATCCGCGCCTCCTCGCCCTGGCTGCCGTAGCCGTCGGCCAGCGCGATGCGTCCGCGGTTGCGGCCTTTGATTTCGATCTCGGAGGCGTCCTGGAACGGATTGCCCAGCGCCGGCTGGGCGACCAGGACCTTGCCGCCCATGGGCACGAGATCGAAGGCCCGCCAGATCGACCAGAATCGCCCGCGCCAGGCGCGTGCCGCACCTCTGGGCGCGCCCATCTGGGCGAAGGTCCGCAGGATGTGGAGCACGCCCTCCATCATGGGCGTGGACGGACCGTCGATGGCATTGGTGAGGAGCGAGAAGGAAAGGCCGCTGCCGGGAAGGGCGACGCTGCGGGTGAGGAAACCCTGGAAGGCGCCGCCATGGCCGAACCAGTCCCAGCCGGCGACGTTTCCGCTCATGGTGCCGAGGCCGTACCAGCTGGGGATGCTGTAGTGGGGCACGCGCCAATGCCGGCGGGTCATTTCGCGGCGGCTTTCGGGGGTGAGGACGCTGCGCCTGGCCTCGGGATCGAGCTGGCCGAAGAAGCGGGCTAGATCGCCTGCGGTGGCGACAAATCCGGTCGCCGGCGCTATGGCGCGGGTCGGGTTCCTCCCCGGGATGACGAGGCGTTTGCTCAAGGGAAGCCGCATGCTGTGGCCGCTCGCCATCGGGGTGCCGCGCGGAATCGGCATGTCGGGAAGAGTCTCCTCGAGGCCGGCAGGCTCCAGGATCGTCCGGCGGATCCAGGGGCCATAGGCTTCGCCGGCCAGGGCCTCGATGATCAGCCCGGCGAGACCGAAGGCGTGGTTCGAATACTTGAATCGCGTGTTGGCCGGGATGCTGGCTGGCTCGGCCAATGCCGCGCGCAGCTCGGCCTCATTGAGGAAAGGACGCCGATCGTCCCACTGTCCGGCATCGGTGCCGTCGCGAATGATCCCGGCGCTGTGGCTGAGGAGCTGGCCGACGGTGGCCCGGGCTACGGTCGGGTGAAGCCCGGCGACATAGCGCCCGGCGAGATCGTCGAGACGGAGCTTTCCCTGCTCGCGCAGACGCATGAGTCCCGCCGTGGTGAAGGTCTTGGAGTGGGAGGCGACGCGGAACCGGTGGCGCGGGGTCAGCGGCGTGCCGCGGTCGAGATCGGCCAGCCCGAAGGCGCGCTCCAGCACGAGCTTGCCGCGATAGGCAACCGCCAGCACGGCGCCCGGCTGCTCTACCTGGCGCATCTGGTACTCGATCCATTCGGGAATGTAGTCGAGCGCGGCCTTCAACCAGCTTTCCATGCGTGGGCTCCTAGTGGGTACGAGATTGGCGGAGAGGTTCCGTGGTGCGAAGAGGAACGGGTGAGCGCGGAGGAAAGCAGCCAATGGATGGGCAAATCACCGCTAATCTAAAGGGTTCAATGCTTACTTGCCGCACTGCAGAGTTGCAACGATCCGCCGCAGCCGGCTGGAGCTTCTTCTTATCGCGTTAACCCGGCAAGCCCGCTGCCTTGCATCCGTCGAGCCAGTAAAGCTCATCGACCGGTCGCTTGAATTTCACGGAGCGCTGTTCACGCCACAGGGTCCAGTCGTTGCGGCGCTGGAGGAAGAGCTCGATATGGGTATCGGCCGGCTTCGCCGGGCCCAGCTTGGTTTCGACCACGGCGCGCAGCAGCAGGCAATCGACCAGGTAGTCGGGGTCCTCGGGCTTCAGCTTCATGCGGTTCAGCTCGGCCAAGGCCTCTCTGGTCGCGCCCGCGTCTTCCCGGCCTTTCAGATAGAGCCCCCAGGCCAGGTCCCAGCGGTGCCAGTCCTGCACGTCCGGCCGGTTCTTGATGACGTTCCGGATGATGTCGATTCCGGCCTCGATGTTGCCGGCGTAGATCTCGGCTTCGGCGTGGTCGACCTTGCTTTCATCCGAGGCGCCGGGGAGCGCCGTCGCACGCCGATAGCAATCCAGCGCGGCCGCGAAATGGCGCTTGTTCAGCCAGTAGAAGCCGAACTGGGCAATGGTCGTCGGGTCGTCGGGCGCGAGGCGCGCCGCCTCCTTGGCCTGGTCGCCGGCCTCGGTCATGGCCTCCTCGCCGCTCCAGCCCTGGAGCCAGGACTGGACCAGCGTGTAGGCCAGCAGCGCGCGGGGCTTGCCGAAACCCGCGTCGAGGGCCACGGCCTTGCGGAACAGGTCGCGCGACTTGAAAAGCCCGCCAGGCGATTGCAGAGAATAGGCCTGGCGCGCCGCCTTGTAGGCATCGACCGCTTCGTCCTTCACCGGTGCCAAGTTCCCCTCCTCATGTCGGTTTAGCCGCATCCTGCTCGTCCTCGGGCAATCCCGCCAGACGGACCCCCTCGACCCAGTGCTCCTCGTCCGCCTGTTCGCGGAAGCGCACCGACTGGCGCTCGCTCTCGACCGTCCAACCGGGCCGGGCCTTGCGGAAGCGCTTCATCTCCGCCGCCGCTTCCTTGTGCCGGCCGAGGCGCGCCAGCACCGCCGCCAGCATCAGGCGAACGTCGGGTTGGGGACGTGGGATCTGGCGCAGCGCCATCAGGGCCTTCTCGTAGTCCTTGGCAAAATAATGGGCCCAGCCGAGGTCCCAGCGATACCAGTCGGGGGTGTGGGGATTGAGCTCCATCGCCCGCCCGATGTGCTGGATCGCCTCGCCGTGCCTGCCGACATAGACCAGGGCCTCGGAAATATCGGCCAGCAGGTCGGCATCGCTGGGGTTCAGTTCATAGGCTCGTTCGTACTCGGTCATGGCCAGCTCGAAATTCCGCGCATTGAGGCAGCAGAAGGCGAGAAACGAGTGGGGCATGTAGTCGTTGGGATCGAGATCGACCGCTTTGTGGGCATAGCGCTCCGCCAAATCCAGGACCGACTCGTCGCGCCAGCCATTCAGCCATTCCTGGACATAGACGTAGGCGAGCGCGCCCCAGGCCCGGGCGTAGAGCGGGTCGAGCTCGATCGCGCGGTCGAACCAGGCGCGCGAAGCCGCCAGCTCATCGGCCGAACGCGTCGAGTAGAGATGCATGCCGCGCAGATAGGCCTCATAGGCGTTGACGCTGGCAGGATGCTTGCGCGAGGCGCGCTCATGCTCCGCCGCCGTCAGGCGCACGGCAAGCGCGGTCACGATCAGGCGCAGCATCTCGTCCTGGACGGCGAAAAGGTCGCCCGTGCGGCGGTCGAAGCGCTGGGCCCAGAGATGATGGCCGGCGGCCGCGTCGATCAGCTGGGCATTGATGCGGATGCGCTCGCCCATCTGCTGCACGCTGCCCTCCAAGACGTAACGGACATCGAGCGCGCGGGCGACCTCCTCCACCCGGGTCGGCCGGCCCTTGTAGGTGAAGGCGGTGTTGGAGGCGATCACGAAGAGCGAGCTGAATTTCGACAGGTCGGTGGTGATGTCGCTCGTGAGGCCGTCGCAAAGGAACTCCTGCCCGGCATCGGCGCTCAGGTTCTCGAAGGGCAGGACGACGATGCCGGGCCGCGAGGGATCGGACCTGCCAACGTCATTTTGGTGGGAAGGAGTCTCCTGCACCGGCGGCGATGCCGCGGCTCGGCCGGGCTTTGGTTTCCCGCGGCTCGCTGCCGGTTGGCCCGGATCGATGCGAAAGACGCGGATGGGATCGGCGATGTTCTTCACCTGCTGCTCGCCCATGTCGAGATAGGCGAGGCTGAGCTTGTGCTTCACCTGCTCATAGGTGCTGCTGCAGACGCAGATGCCGCCCGGCTCGGCCAATTGCTCCAGGCGCGTGGCGATGTTGACGCCATCGCCGTAGATGTCGCCGTCCTCGACCATGACGTCGCCCAGATTGACGCCGATGCGCAGGTCCATCCGGCGCTCGGGCGGCAGGTTGGCGTTGGAGGCGGCAATGCCGCGCTGAACGGCCACGGCGCATTCCACGGCGTGGACGACGCTGGCGAATTCGGCCAGCACGCCGTCGCCCATCAGCTTGACGACGCGCCCGCCATGCTCGCCGATCCGGGGCTCGATCAAGGTCTTCTGGCGGGATCGCAGGGTCGCCAGCGTGCCGGCCTCATCTTCGTTCATGAGGCGGCTGTAGCCGACCACGTCGGCGGCGAGAATGGCCACCAGCTTACGCTCCATCGGCGCCGTTTCCCCTTGGGACCGCGATGAATATGCGAGACCGCCAGAATGCCTGTATGACAGGTTCGAAATCGTTAACGAGTGATTTATTTCGGCTGTTCGGCCTTTCACCACAGCCCCGGAACGAGGCGGTAACGCACCCGGCGCATGTAGTCTGCGTAGCCCTCGAGCCCGGCTGCAAGGGTGCGTTCTTCCCGGACAGCGCGCAGCGCCAGGAGCGACACCATGGCCGGAGCCAGGATGAGGCCCCAGAGCGAGCCCAGCATCAGCGGAATCGACAGCAGGAACAGCGCCGCTCCGGCATACATCGGATGCCGGACGAGAGCATAGGGGCCGGTCGAGATCACCCTGTGCCCGCGTTCGGTTTGGATGCGCACCACCGCCGCGGCGAAGCTGTTCGACTGAAAGGTCCACTGGATGATGGCAAAGGCGATCAGCATCAAAGCCGCGCCCGCGACAGCGAGCCAAAAAGGCAGGTGCGAACCCGCCAGGCGCCGCTCCAGCCCCATGAGGACGAGCCAACCGCCCCAGAGGCTGACGGCGAGGATCAGGAACCACCGGTCCCAGCTGGGCTGGGTTCGCTGGAAGATGGGTTTCATCCGTTCGGCCAGGAGTTCTGGATCATGACGATCGAGCCAGACTCCCGTAGCAAGGCCGGCAAGGCTCATCTCGGCCAGGAACAGCCAGGCGCCGGGCCAGTCCAGGCGCCCGGCTGGGAGGAAGAGCAGGATGGCCATGACGGCGATCGTCAGGGCCAGCTGGCGCAGGAGCTTGAGGATCATGAAGCTCTCCAAGTGCTGCGGCAGGCCTGCGCGTCCACTGGCCCGCCCGCATGGGCTACGCGCCAGTTTCCCTCACTGTCCATGCCAGACCGTAAATCAATTTTCTCGTTTCGGCGTCGATCTCGCCGTCGATTTGGCGTGGCCGATAATGGCGCTGGAAGGCGGCGACGGCGGCGCGGGTGATCTCATCGGCTTCGCCTTGGCCAATTTCGTAGCCAGTCGACGCGAGCGCCTTCAGAACCTTCGCGGGATCGGTCGGCCCCTCCAGCGGCTCCGGCCACAGGCCGTACCCGGCGGCGGCCAGGCCCCGCCAGTCGAACAGCTCGCCCGGATCGATCTTGCGCCTGGGCGCAACGTCGGAATGGCCGACCACGCGCGCGGGGGGGATGGGATGGCGCGCCAGGATTCCGCTGCAGAGTTCGATCAGCGTGGCCGTTTGCGGCCGGGGAAAAGGCCGGTAGCCGAAGTCATGACCGGGATTGGCGAGCTCGATGCCGATGGAAATGCCGTTTACGTCGCGCTCGCCGCCCCAATAGCTGACGCCGGCATGCCAGGCCCGCCGGGTCTCGTCGACCAGGCGATAGACCATGCCTTGCTCGTCGATCAGGTAGTGGCTGCTCACCTTCGCCGCGGGATCGCAAAGACGCTTCAGCGCAGATTCCGCGTCCAACATGCCCGTGTAGTGAAGGACGACGAGGTCGGTCGCCTTGCCCGCCGGTCTCGCATCATGGTTGGGCGAGGGGCGGTCGATCACCGTTTGGCTTTCCTCGCCAGGGCCGGCTCCTTCCCTTCATCCCTCTCTCGTTGGGCCTCCAGTTCGAGCCAGCGTTCCTCGGCCGCGGCGAGATCGCGTTTGGTATCGCCGAGCCGGGCCGCCGCGTCCTCATAGGCTTGGCGGTCGCGCTTGTAGAACCCAGGATCGGCCAGATCCTTTTCCAAGGCGGCGAGCTGCGCCGAAAGCCGTTCGATCGCCGCGGGCAGCCGCTCCAGCTCGCGCTGCTCGTTGTAGCTGAGGCGCGGCGCCTTCGCCGCCCGTGCCGCCGCGGGCTTGGCCGGGCGGGGCGGTCGCTTCCCGGCCGCGGGCTGCAGTTTGGGATGCAGATCGGGCGGCAGGTCGGAATAGCCGCCGGCATGCTCGATGGCCCTGCCGTCGCCGGGCAGGACGATGATCGAAGCCACCAGCCGGTCGAGGAAATCGCGGTCGTGGCTCACCAGCAGCACCGTGCCGTCGTAGCCGGCCAGCACCTCTTCCAGGAGGTCGAGGCTTTCAAGGTCGAGATCGTTGGTGGGCTCGTCCAGCACCAGAAGATTGCTGGGCGCGGCGAACAGGCGGGCGAGCAGAAGGCGTGCCCGCTCGCCGCCGGAAAGCCGCGAGACCGGCATCAGGGCCTGACGCTCGTCGAACAGGAACTCGCCGAGATAGCCCACGACATGTTTCTGCACGCCGCGCACCATGATGCTGTCGCCGCCCTCGGGCGCCAGCGTGCGCCAGAGCGTGGCATCCTCGGCCAGCGCGGCGCGACGCTGGTCGAAATGGGCGGAGATCAGCTTGGTGCCCCAGCGGATGGTGCCGCGATCGGGCGGCGTCTCGCCCAGGAGCAGGCGCAGCAGGGTCGTCTTGCCGGCACCGTTGGCCCCGACGATGCCGATCCTGTCGCCGCGCATGATCCGGGTCGAGAAGCCGTGGAGGATCGGGCGGCCCTCGATGCTCTTGGCGATATCTTTCGCCTCGATCACCAGCTGGCCCCCCATGGGCGCTGCGTCGGCGGCGAGCGCCGCACGGCCGGTCGGGAGGATCCGTCGCGCGCGCTCTGCACGCAGCGTCATGAGCTGGCGGCGCCTGCCCTCGTTGCGGCGCCGGCGCGCGGTAATGCCGCGGTTGTACCAGTAGGTCTCGGCCTCGATCCGCTTGTCGAGGCGCTTGGCCTCGCGTTCCTCACGCTCGAGGATCTCGCCCGACCATTCCTCGAAGCGGTCGAAGCCGGCGTCGAGCTCGTGCAGCCGGCCGCGATCGAGCCAGAGCACGCGGCTGGAAATCCGCCTGAGGAAGGCGCGGTCGTGGCTGACGAAGACGAGCGCGCCGGAGAAATCCAGCAGCAGGGTTTCGAGCCATTCGATGCTGGGCAGGTCGAGATGGTTGGTGGGCTCGTCCAGGAGGAGCAGTTCAGGCTCGGCAGCAAGGGCGCGGGCCAGCGCCGCGCGCCGGGCCTCGCCGCCTGAGAGCCCGGCCGGATCGCGGTCGGCGTCGAGGCCGAGCCGGTCGATGAGAGCCGCCGCCCGGTGGGCCGGTGCATGGTTGCCGGCCACGAAATCGGCCAGGCGCTTGAAGCCGCTGAAATCCGGCTCCTGGGCGAGGAGCGCTACCGAAAGGCCCGGTTGCAGAAATCGCGTTCCGGCGTCGAGCTCGATGGCGCCCGCCAGCGCCTTGAGCACGGTGGACTTCCCGCTGCCATTGGCGCCGACCAGCGCAACCCGTTCGCCCTTGGCGATGCCGAAGCTCAACCCCTCGAACAGCGCCCGCCCGCCGAAGCCGATGCGGGCTTGGTCGAGAGCGGCGATGGGCGGTGCCGCGCTCATCGAAGCCCGCGCTCCTTGCTCACGCGGTCATAGGCGGCATTGATCGCAGCGAGGCGCCGGGTGGCGAGTTCGATGAACTCCACCGGCAGGCCCCGGGCCATCAGCCGGTCGGGATGAGTCTCGCGCACGAGCTTGCGGTAGGCGATCTTGATGGCGGCATTGTCCATGCTGCGCTTGACGCCGAGCACGGCATAGGGATCGCCGGCCTCGGGCCCCAGATGGCCCTCGCGGATGCGGGCGAAGTCGGCTTCCTCGAAGCCGAAGATGCGGGCCACGTCCCTGAGATAGGCGAGCTCGGCCTCGCCCACCGATCCGTCGGCCTTGGCGATGTGAAAAAGCCCGTCGAGCAACTCTTCCAGCACGCGCGAGCGCTTGCGGAACAGCGCCGCGACCTGGCGGGCGTAGGGCTCGAAACCACGGGCATCGCGCCGGGCGAGATCGAAGATGCGTCCGACATTCGCTTCCTGTTCGGGCGGCACGGTGAAGACCTGCTTGAAGGCGGCGACTTCGGAGCGGCTCACCACCCCGTCGGCCTTGGCCATCTTGGCGCCCAGCACGATGATGCCGATGGTGAAGGCGATGCGCCGTCGGGCGGCGCGCTCTTCCGCCTCGGTCATCGGCGCTTCGGTCGTCGCCGGCTCGGCCTCTCGAAGCTGGCCCGGCGGCTCGATGCTGTCGATCGCGTGGCCGGCGGCGGCGCCGAGAAGCGCGCCGATGGGCCCGCCGAAGGCGAAGCCCGCCGCCCCGCCGAGAATCTTTCCCCAATAGCTCATGGCCGCGGAACCTATCGCGCCTCGGCGCCGGGAACAACGACGGCGCTGCGGGCTCGCCCGAAATTTGCACAGCAGCCCGTGCTTGCCGCAGAGGTTGCCTGCCGCTACAAGTCAGTAGCCGACCAGCGCATCAGTCCGGGGGGATCCAGATGATTGGAAGAATCTTGGGGGCAGCCGTGCTGGCCGCAGCGTTCCTCTGTGCAGCCTCAGCCGTCCGCGCCGATGTCCAGGACGACATGCATCAGGCCAGGCAGGCATATATCGCGGGGCATTTCGTCGATGCGGCGTCGCACTATCGGGCCGCCGCCGACACCGGCCTGCCGGAGGCGCAATACGACGTTGCCTGGCTTTATCGCTGCGGAGAGGGCGTGGCGCAACATTACGGCGATGCCATGCGGTGGTATCGCAAGGCCGCCGTCCAGGGTTATTCGCCCGCCCAATTCGCCTTGGGCACGATGTACCGCGACGGGCTCGGCGTCGACATCGATCTCATCGAGGCGCATATGTGGTTCAACGTCGCCGCCGGCAGGGGCGACTTCGCGGCTCGCCGGGCGCGGGAAGACCTGGCTCAGTACATGAGCGGGAAGGAAATCGTCCAGGCCCAGGAGCTTGCCCGGCGCTGGCTCGCCGCCAACGGCAATACGCTAGCCTCGTCCAATTGATCGGGGGAGGCCGCCGCCCATAGTCGCGGTGGCGGTTCCGACGCCGGCCCTTTAAATTCTCCCGCAGCATGCGGAGCGGCAGCTCATGACCGGCGGCTGGCAGTTCTGGATCGACCGGGGTGGAACCTTCACCGATCTGGTGGCGCGCCGTCCCGACGGCGTGCTGCTGACCCACAAGCTTCTCTCCGAGAATCCCGAGCAGTATCGCGACGCGGCCATTCAGGGAATCCGCGAGTTGCTGGGCGTGGCGCCGGGCCTGCCCATCCCGCCGATCGTGGACGCGGTCAAGATGGGGACGACGGTCGCGACCAACGCGTTGTTGGAGCGCAAGGGGGACCGCACGCTCCTGGTCACCACAAGGGGTTTCGCCGACCAGCTTCGCATCGCCTACCAGAATCGGCCCGACATCTTCGCCCGCCACATCCTGTTGCCGGAGCTGCTTTATGAAAGCGTGCTGGAGGTGGATGAACGGGTGACGGCCGAGGGCGAAGTGCTGAGGCCCGTCGATCTCGCGGGCGCCCGTGAGGGTCTCGAAGCTGCCTATAAGAAGGGAATCCGCTCGGTCGCCGTGCTGTTCCTCCACGGCTACCGCTACACGGCGCATGAAAAAGCGGTGGCCGATCTCGCCAGGACCATAGGCTTCACCCAGGTCTCGGCCAGCCATGAGGTGAGCCCGCTGATGAAATATGTCGGCCGCGGCGACACCACCGTGGTCGATGCCTACCTCTCGCCGATCCTCAGGCGCTATGTCGCCCAGGTCGCGGGCGAGCTGCCCGGCTCCGCTCGGCTCATGTTCATGCAGTCCAACGGCGGGCTTGCCGATGCCAGGCGCTTCCAAGGAAAGGACAGCATCCTTTCCGGGCCGGCGGGGGGCGTCGTCGGCGCGGTGGAAACGGCGCGCCAGGCCGGACTCGGCCGCATCATCGGCTTCGACATGGGCGGCACTTCGACCGACGTGTCCCATTTCGACGGGGTCTACGAGCGCGCCTTCGAGACCCAGGTTGCCGGCGTGCGCATGCGGGCGCCCATGATGCGCATCAACACGGTCGCAGCAGGCGGCGGTTCGATCCTGCATTTCGACGGCACGCGATTTCGCGTCGGCCCGGATTCCGCCGGGGCCAATCCGGGTCCGGCCTGCTATCGGCGCGGCGGACCGCTGGCGGTGACCGACTGCAACGTCATGCTCGGCAAGCTCCAGCCGGACTTCTTTCCCCATGTCTTCGGCCCGGGCGCCGACCAGCCCATCGATGCCGCGATCGTGCGAGCGAAGTTCGCGGCGCTCGCGGCCGAAATCGGCGACGGGCGCGGGTCCGAGGCGACGGCCGAAGGCTTTCTCACCATCGCTGTCGGGAACATGGCCAACGCCATCAAGGAGATATCCATCGAGCGGGGCTATGACGTGACCCGCTACGCGCTCTGCTGTTTCGGGGGCGCCGGCGGCCAGCATGCTTGCATGGTGGCGGATTCGCTCGGCATGACCACGGTCTTCCTCCATCCGCTCGCCGGCGTGCTTTCCGCCTATGGCATGGGGCTCGCCGATATTCGCGTGCTGCGGGAGCGGGCGGTGGAAGCCGCTCTCGACGGCGGGTTGCTGCCTCGGCTCGAAGACGCCCTGGACGAATTGAGTGCCGCGGCCGGCGAGGAACTCGCCCGCCAAGGCCTGCCGCGCGAGGCGGGCGAGGTCCTTCGGCGCCTGCACCTGCGCTACGCCGGCACCGACACGGCCCTCATCGTGCCCATGGGCGGGCTTGGCGAAATCAAGGCGGGCTTCGAAGCGTCTCATCGCCAGCGCTACGGTTTCACCGTTCCGGGCAAGGGCCTGGTGGTCGAGGCGGTTTCGGTCGAGCTGGTGGGCGGGACCGAAAGGCCGACGGCCCGCCGGTTGCCGTCGCGCACCAGCGGCAGGCTCTCGCCCAAGGCCGAGGTCCGCTTTTTCACCGCCGGGGCCTGGCACGAGGCGCCCCTCTACGAGCGCGACGCCATGGCGGCGGGCGACAAGGTCGCCGGGCCTGCCATCATCGCCGAGCCCACGAGCACCATCGTGGTCGAGCCCGGCTGGCAGGCGGAGATGGAGGGCCTCGGCCACATCCTGATGCGCCGGGTCGTGCCGCTCGTCCGCAAGTCGGCCATGGGCACGGCCATCGATCCGGTGATGCTGGAGGTTTTCAACAACCTCTTCATGTCCATCGCCGAGCAGATGGGCTCGACGCTCGAGAACACCAGCCATTCGGTCAACATCAAGGAACGGCTCGACTTCTCCTGCGCGCTCTTCGACCGCCAGGGCAACCTGATCGCCAACGCGCCCCATATGCCGGTGCATCTCGGCTCCATGGGCGAAAGCGTGGCCAGTGTCATCCGCGCGCGCGCCAACAGCATGGGCGAGGGCGATGTCTTCGTCCTCAATGCTCCTTACAACGGCGGGACCCATTTGCCCGACATCACCGTGGTGACGCCGGTCTTCGACGAGGCGGGAGGGGACCTGATGTTCTTCACCGCCAGCCGGGGCCATCACGCCGATGTCGGCGGGATCACGCCGGGCTCCATGCCGCCCGACAGCCGGAGCGTGGAAGAAGAGGGCGTGCTGATCGACGACTTCCAGCTCGTCGACAAAGGACGGCTGCGGGAAGCGGAGATGCGGGCGCTGCTTGCGAGCGGGACCCATCCCGCGCGCAATCCCGACCAGAACATCGCCGATCTCGCGGCCCAGGTGGCGGCCAATGCCAAGGGCGTGGAAGAGCTTCGCCGCATGGTCCGCGATTTCGGCCGGCCGGTCGTCGAAGCCTACATGGGCCATGTCCAGGACAATGCCGAGGAGCAGGTGCGCCGCGTGATCGACCGTCTCAAGGACGGCCGCTTCACCTATGAGATGGACGACGGCGCCCGCATCGCCGTCGCCATTGCCATCGACAGCAAGGCGCGCGCGGCCCGCATCGATTTCACCGGCACGAGCCCGCAACTCGCCAGCAACTTCAACGCGCCTTCGGCGGTCTGCCGGGCGGCGGTGCTCTATGTGTTCCGCACCCTGGTGGAAGACGACATCCCGATGAACGCGGGCTGCCTGAAGCCGTTGGAGATCATCATTCCGGATGGCTCGATGCTGAGCCCCCGCTACCCCGCTGCCGTAGTCGCTGGAAATGTCGAGACTTCGCAGTGCATAACAGACGCGCTCTATGGTGCATTGGGCGTGATGGCCGCAGCTCAGGGCACCATGAACAACCTCACCTTCGGCAACGAACGCCATCAGTACTACGAGACCATCTGCGGCGGTTCCGGCGCCGGGCCCGACTTCGACGGCACCGATGCGGTGCACACCCATATGACCAACTCGCGCTTGACCGACCCCGAAGTGCTGGAATGGCGCTTCCCCGTGCTGGTGGAGAGCTTCGCCATCCGGCGCGGTAGCGGCGGGCGCGGCCTGCATCGGGGCGGCGACGGGGTGGTGCGGCGCCTTCGCTTCCGCGAGGCGATGACGGCGGCGATCCTCTCCGGCCACCGGCGCGTGCCGCCCTACGGCATGGCGGGCGGAGAGCCCGGCGCCCTGGGCAGGAACTACGTGATTCGCCGTGACGGCGGGATCGAGGTTCTGGCGGGCACCGACAAGCGCGAAATGGCCCCGGGCGACGTCTTCGTCGTGGAAACACCGGGCGGCGGAGGATTCGGGAAGGTGCGCTAGGCCGTTCTGAGTTTCGCGAGAATCTCGGCGGCTAGCGACAATACGCATTTTCTGATCGAATTCCGGTGGCCAGATCGCTCGCGCCGCCGTTGAATGGAGATTGGTCCGCCACAGCTTGACCCCGGTTCGCGTTGGCGTTGAGGGGCGGAAGGACAGGCTCTCGTGAGTTCACTAGCGATAGCGGCCATAGTTCTGGTCTGTCTCTCCGGTGGGACAATGCTGGGCATGGCTCTTCGAGCATTTTTGCCAAAGCATCACGTCAGCCCGGAATTGACAGATGCGATCAAACTCGCCACTGGGTTGATGGCGACCCTTGTTGCATTGGTGCTTGGGCTGCTGATTTCGTCCGCAAACATCGCGCGCATTGCCGTCCAAAGCGCATACACGACTGGTCTCGCCAATGTCGCGATGCTTGACCGCCATCTTGCGGAATATGGGGCCGAGACGCAGCCCGCCCGCGCTCTGCTCCGGCACGCGCTCACGCGCAGATTCCAAGCTATGTGGCCATCCGAAGATTTTGGCCCGCAAGAGCCCGCCAATGTCGGCAGCATGAGCGCAATCGCGAGCATGGAACACGAATTGCTGAAGCTATCGCCGGCCAACGACACCCAGAAGTGGCTCTTGTCGCAGGCGCTGCAGGCCACAAACAACCTGGAACAGGTTCGCTGGGTTCTGATGAATCAGGAACCGGGCTTTACGCTGCCGATCCCCTTCCTGACCGTTTTAGTTTTCTGGAGTTCGGCAATATTCATCAGTTTTGGGGTGCTCGCCAAACCCAACATTACTGTTCTTGTCTCTTTGTTCATTTCGGCGCTGGCGGTCTCGTGTGCGGTCTTTCTGATCCTCGACCTGAGCAATCCCTTCGCTGGGCTGATGCAAATTTCCAGCGCGTCAGCGCATGTCATGCTCAATGCTTTGGGCAAATGAGCGACCCCGGAGCCGTTGCAGCGTTGACCCAACGATGTAATGCATTCCTTGAAGTTAGGGCTAGGTCCTGTTTACAAAGTGGCCGACCTCGGGCATCGCCGGATAGTATCGGGTGGCGATGGCGCGGTTGATTTTGAGATGACCGATACGGCGTGGCCAAGTCCCTCATCAGCGAAATCGAGTTTCTTGAGTAGGTGCCCTGGCTTCCCGCCCGTGCTGTCTCACATCGCACGAGGCTCCGCAGCAGTGGGCGGTTCTGGTGTGCCTGCCGCTTTAATAGCAGCCATTGTGATGGGCACCCGCGCCTCCATAGCCAAAATAGGGTGGTCTATAGCCGGCAGTGTAGCCGTAATAGCTGGCCCGATAACCTGTGTAGGGTCGGCCGTAACACGCGCCGGCATATCCACTCGTACCCGAGGAGGCCGTACACCCAGCCAACGTTGCTACCAAACCAAGAGATGCCAGGATAGCCCACTTGAGTCGCATCGGAGGTATCTCCCAATTCAGCGCGGCACCCGCTGGTCAGCTGCCAAGACGACAAGATATTGCCGTTTGGGAAGTCGATGCCAGTTGCCACCAGTCTAGCATGGGAACAGCAGTGACTCGCGGAGGCCTGCCAGCAGGCGGGGATGCGAGCACGGTTGAGGATACCCGCTATCAGGTGCTATCCGGACATATTGGGTGGAAAGTGTCACTTCACACTTTGACCCTAAGCGGTCTGCCTCTTCGCGATTGGCTAAAAGACGAAGGTCACCTGGCTTCGTATCTGCCATGTAGCGCCAAAATCCGGCTTTACTGCGTTGTAGTAGGTGCTCAGGCTCACGTTCACCGGCAGCATTCCGAGCCTGAATACCTTTCCGAATCCACCACCGACGGGCACTGTCCACACTTGACCCGAACTGGCCGCCCAGTTGGCGGTTATTACCGGCGAAGTCGTGACATACCAGCCCCCGCCGAAATTGAAGTTGACGAAGGGCTGAGCAGTAAGAAGGTTCACCTTATTGCCGCCAGGCCCGCTATCGCCACCGAATGACCAAATGTTACTGAGTAGCCCGCCATAGACCCAGGGTCCGTTCATCTGCAAAGCCACGGCCGAAGCACCTGCACCCCACAAGTTGCTGCCGACTGATCCGCTGGACGCGGGCAGCAAGACCGCTGGCCCGACACCCCAAATGAACGCCCCCGTATGAGTGGGCGAGAAAAACATCGACTCGGTGACGTTGCCCAGGCCAAAGCTGGATCCGCCACCGGGCGTGAGTTGCGGCTGCCAAATCAGCGGCATGATAGTGCGGGTGATCAGGTTCCAATCGTCGTTCAGATGGAACGGGACGACCGGCTGAATGTTGAGCACCTCCTGGGTGCCTCCCAGAGGTCCGAAGTCGAAGTTCGTATTGCTTTGGAACGGCACACTGATGAGATCGGCGACAGGATTCTGCAGCTTCTTCGCGATCTCTGTATCGCTCTGGGTGTTTACGGGAACCTCGTCCCCTACGAGATTCTGGGCGTAGGCGCTGCCCCCGCACGGGAGCATCGTAGACAGCGCGGCAAGGACCGCGCCACACAGTGTCCCGCGGATCGAATGAAGCCAGTTCCTTGTCATTGCATTCCCCCTTCCCTGGGCTTCGCCGATTGTGCGGCAGTTATTCAGCTTTTCCCCTTTCCCCAAAAAATCGCATTTTCGCTATGCGTCATCTAGTCCAAGGCTCGATTGTAACCCTATCGTGACCCTAGTGCCGGCCAGTTTCGATCCAGGCCACTTCTTGTCGGATTTTCGCATGGCAAGGTAGGGTACCATTAGCATACAATTTACGTCTGCTGGCTCAAATGAGGGCTGCGGCCGTTGGCAACAACGGGGACAGTCAGGTGTTGCAACTGCGAACAGGGAGAGCTGCTGTGGCCAAACAATCCGATAAGCTGTCGCGCGCCATCCTGCCGATCCCTGACCGCAAGCATGTCGGTCTCACGACCTACGATGCCAAGGACCCGGACACCAAGTTTCCGCCCATCGAGCCGCTGCGTCCGCCCAAAGACGCACCCAATGTCCTGATCGTGCTCCTGGACGACGTTGGTTTCGGAGCGTCCAGCGCCTTCGGCGGCGTCATCAATACCCCCACGGCCGAACGGCTGGCGAAGAACGGCTTAAAGCTCAACCGGTTCCACACGACAGCCCTCTGCTCCCCTACGCGCCAAGCCATGCTGACCGGACGCAATCACCATTCGGTGAACATGGGAGGCATCTGCGAGATCGCGACCTCGGCGCCGGGCTATTCGTCGGTCCTGCCGAAGGACAAGGCGCCCCTGCCGATGACGCTCAAGCTCAACGGCTATGCGACGGCGCAGTTTGGCAAGTGTCACGAGGTCCCGGTCTGGGAGACGAGCCCCATGGGACCCTTCGACCAGTGGCCGACCGGCGGTGGCGGCTTCGAGTATTTCTACGGTTTCCTCGGTGGAGAAACCAATCAGTTTTATCCGGCGATCTATGAAGGAACAGCGCCGGTCGAAGTCGATAAGACGCCCGAGGAGGGCTACCACTTCACCGTGGATATGACCGACAAGGCGATCAAATGGGTCCGCCAGCAGAAGGCGCTGATGCCGGACAAACCATTCTTCATGTACTTCGCGCCGGGCGCTTGCCACGCCCCGCACCACGTGCCCAAGGAATGGGCGGACAAATACAAGGGCAAGTTCGATCAGGGCTGGGACAAGCTACGTGAGGAGATTTTCGCCCGCCAGAAAAAGCTGGGGGTCATCCCTGCCGATGCCGAGCTGACCAAGCGGCCTCAGGAGATTCCCGCCTGGGACGAGATGCCGAAGGCGCTGAAGCCGATCCTCGTCCGGCAAATGGAAATCTATGCGGCCTTCCTTGAACACGTCGACCACCATGTGGGACGGCTGGTCGATACGCTGAAGGACTTGGAGGTCCTCGATGACACGCTGGTCTTCTACATCATCGGCGACAACGGCGCTTCGGCCGAAGGGACGCTAAACGGCACCTTCAACGAGATGGCGACGTTGAACGGCATGCCCGGTGTCGAAACGCCCGAGTTCCTCATGAGCAAGATCAACGATTTCGGCGGACCAAAGGCTTACAACCACTATGCGGTCGGCTGGGCGCATGCGATGGACACGCCCTACCAGTGGACTAAGCAGGTCGCCTCGCACTGGGGCGGCACGCGCAATGGCACGATCGTGCACTGGCCGAAGGGGATCAAGGCGAAGGGCGAAGTCCGTTCGCAATTCTGTCACGTCATCGATATTGCGCCGACGATCCTGGAAGCCGCGGGCCTGCCGCATCCGACGATCGTCAACAGCGTGCAGCAGGCGCCGCTGGAGGGCTTCAGCATGCTGTATGCCTTCAATGACGCCAAGGCGGCAGAGCGGCACGAAACCCAGTATTTCGAGATGTTCTGCAATCGAGGCATCTACCACAAGGGCTGGACCGCGGTGACCAGGCACAGCACGCCTTGGGACATGGGGAAACCGCTTCCGGCCTTTGACGACGATGTGTGGGAGCTATACGACACCAACAAGGATTGGACGCAGGCGAGAAATATCGCGAAGGAGAACCCGCAGAAGCTGAAGGAATTGCAAAGGCTCTGGCTGATCGAGGCGGGCAAGTACAGCGTTCTTCCGCTTGACGATCGAAGAGCCGAACGCTTAAACCCAGACCTTGCGGGCCGGCCTCAACTCATCAAGGGCAAGACCCAGATTCTGTTCAGCGGCATGGGCCGCCTGACCGAGAACTCCGTCGTCAACATCAAGAACAAGTCCTACTCGGTAACCGCCGAGGTCGTCGTCCCGAAGTCCGGCGCCAAGGGAGTCATCATCGCACAGGGCGGCAGCTTCAACGGCTGGAGCCTCTACGCCAAGGACGGCAAACTCAAATATTGCTACAACCTCCTCGGGATCAAGCAGTTCTACGCCGAGTCAAACAAGCCGATCCCTGTAGGTCAGCATCAGGTTCGGATGGAGTTCAAATACGATGGCGGTGGCTTGGCCAAGGGGGGCAACGCATTGCTTTACGTGGATGGCAAGAAAGTTGGTGAGGGCCGCGTGGAAACGACGGTGCCAATGGCCTTCTCGGCGGACGAGACTTGTGACGTCGGCAAGGGAACCGGCTCGGCGGTTTCACCTGACTACGACCCGAAAGACAACGCCTTCAGCGGCGAGGTGAACTGGGTCCAGATCGACCTGGAGAAGGATGATCACGACCACATGATCTCGCCGGAGGAGCGCTTCAAGGTGGCAATGGCGCGCCAGTAGGTTGGCTGGGCCTCTTCGTGGAGTTGAGGGGGCCGCAAAGGAGCAGGGACTGCGGGGTTCGGCGGCTCGGTCGGCTGCTTCTCGGGGCTTCAAGACCACGGTGCTTCCGATCGGGCCTTCCCTATCCAACGCGAAGCTACCAGGCGGCTTGTCGCGGCCTTCGAGGAAGCCGGCATCGAGGTCGCAACCGCCGGCATCGCCTTTTCGCCGATCGGCGGCCCCTCGACGGAGGGTGCCGCCCCGGCGGCGGCCGCGCCTCCAGCAGCCGGGACAAGCTGAAGTAGCACTGGCCAGAAAGGTCAAGCCAGGCTGTGCCGCAGGGGCTACAATGCAAGCCAAAGCGGCGATGCAGAGAAATGGGGGAGAACTCATGGTGCGAAGCCGGATGCACGGGATTCGCTGGAAAATCTTGGCTACCGTGCTCTGTCTCCTGTCGCTTGGCGCCAGTGCCGGCGCCAGCGCGCAAGATGCAAAGTCGTCCTCCGACTGGGGCTTCCAGGTCACGCCCTATCTCTGGCTCGCCGGGATGGGCGGCACGATCACCACTGCCAGCGGGCGGTCGGCCTCCTTCAGCCAGAGCTTCGGCGATATTTATGACAATCTGAATGCCGGCCTGATGCTGCTGGGTGAGGTGCGGTACCAGCGCTGGCACCTGCTCGCCGATTTCGACTATGTGAACCTGACGACTGACGCTAGCGCTTCACGCCCGATTCTTGGACAGCCGAGCGTCGAGACCACGGAATACCTGGGCACGATCGCCGGCGGCTACCGCTTCATCGATTCGGATTCCTTCAAGCTCGACGGTCTGGTCGGTGCCCGCGTCATCTCTGTCGATAATACGCTGAGCTTCAGCGCCATAGCTCAGACTTCCAGCTCCAGCGAAACATGGGCTGATCCGCTCATTGCCGCACGCGCGATCCTGCCCATCGGATCGGGATTCTTCGCCAATGCCTATGGCGACGTTGGCGGCGGGCCCGATGGCGACTTGACCTGGCAGCTCTATGGCGGCTTTGGCTACGACTTCAGTCAGATGGTCTCAGCCTATGTCGGGTATCGCTATCTCGCGATCAATCACGACGTCAACAATCTCAACTTCGATATCAGCCAGCAGGGCCCGCTGCTCGGCGTCGGAATCAGGTTCTAACGCCGTAGGAAGTGCGTCGCGAAGCGGGAAGGGATACCGGGACCGGCGCTATCCTGATCCTGCGCAGCATCTTCGCAACCGTGTGGATCACCGGGCTATCCTGCTCGATCGATCCAACCAGCGCAGCCGTCAATTCGGCGACGCGCCGACGCAGGCGCCGAAGACCATGAACCCGATGTCCTCGCCCACGGCAGCAAGGCTCATCCGCCCGTTCGATTGCCCGACCGACACTGTCCAGCTGAAGGCGCCCTCCGCCCCTTCCAGCACGAGCAAATCGCCCTGCGTCCGTTCACGCTCGATCTTCGTCATCAGAGCTTGGCCGTCCGGTCTTGCCCCGGAGATCTTGCTCTGCTGGACGTCGATGAAGATAAACTGCGGGACATTCGCGCTCTCCGGAGTTCTCCCGCTCGCAGTCGCCGCCGGGCGTGCAGGACGTAAGGTCGAGCAACGCGCAGACGAATGGCTTCTTTCCGTCGAAGTCAGCAGCGTAGATCTGCCCCATCCAGGCTGTCGACATAAGCACGGCCGCTGCGATTCGAATGACCCGCATGGGCTGTTTCTCCTAGTTGATGGTGTAACCCCGCCCCTGCAGACAAGCTGACATGGCGCGATCATACGAAGCCCGCTGAGCCGAATTGGTGCTGGCCTGCTGCTGACTCTGGTACTGCTGCTGGCGAACCTGATCGTTGCGCCGCATGTTGCCTATGAGAGCGCCGGTCGCCGCGCCGATCGCGGCTCCTTTGCCGGCATCGCCCGCAATGGCGCCGCCCACCGCGCCGACGGCGGCTCCGCGCGCAGCACCCTGCAGCAATCCGCCCTGAGGTGCTTGCGACGCAGGTTGGGCATAGGCGGTCGAAGATCTCGTCGGGTCGAAACCGGATTGCTGAACCGACCAGACGTGGCACTCGTAGCGATCCTGGTCCTGTTGGGCCTGAGTCTGGCCCTTGGCCGGATAGACGAAGAACTCTTGCGCGATGCCGGAAGCAAGAGGCGTCATCAGCCCGATCAGCAATCCAACGGTTCCGATCATCCGACGCATGCAGGCCTCCTTTGGTGCCCTATACGGCACTCACCATCGAGCAAGCTACAGGCCCGTCAGCGGTCTCGCTCGCTCATGGCCGTTACAAAATCTTCCAGCTCCCGTCCGACACTTTGCAGCGATCGAGGATGACGTTGTAGGGGTCTGCCATCCCTTTTATTTCGACATGATATTGAAGCTTGCGGCAGGGCAATTTTGTACCTTGATAGTTGGTCTCAAATCTTTCCAGAAGCTTGATGGTTCCCTGGTTCCCGGATTTTGTGTTGCTCCAGTCTTCGGTGGTGCCGATCGGCAGAGTGTCATCATTCAGCAATGGCTGAGCTGCCGTGGACATCACCTGATAGTCCTGCTTGTTCAGCGGCAGTCCGGCCGTCCCAAAGGGATTAAATCCCGCTTGGGAAGCCATTGATACGACAGTCAAAAAGCCCGCCAGCAAGACTGTTCTGGATGCGCCCCGCATAGTGACCTCCCGCAATCCTCACCCGGTGTAGCTGAAGCTCAGTGTCCACATTCGGCGCGACCTAGTCGATGCCTTTCTTAGCGCGGCTGCGTCGCTTTCTGCGATGCTCGCCGTGCATAGGCATCCACCGCCTCGCTCAGAGTCGGAAATATCCGGTCACCGCCCAGAGCCTGGCCAAGCGGCGCCCGCTCGATGACCGCCAGTACCGCGGAATTGGGCGCAGCCAGCCATAAGCTCCCTCCAGCCTCCCGCAGCTTCTGATCGGCCTCGGCCAGCATTTTGAGCGCCGTGTACTCGATATCCGGGACGGCACTGCAGTCCAGTATGACTACCTTGGGCTTCGCGTCCTGGACCATCGGCCACATCTTGTCGCCGATCCGTTCGGCATTGGCGAAATAGACCCGTCCCTCGGTGCGCAGGATCAACAATCCTGGCAGTCTCTCGTCCTCAGGATGCTCGGGCGACAAGCGACGGAAGGAATCCGTGCCGGGCTTGCGCCCCAACGCATAAACGGGCGGGCGGTTGGCCTGGTACGCGAGGGTCAGCAAAGAGGCGACAATCGCCACCAGAATGCCGTTCAACGTGCCCAGCGTCAGCACGCCGGCAATCGCGACCAGGGCCCACCAGAACTCCTGCTTGCGAACGCGCCGGATGGCGCCGAGCTCCGGCAGATTGACCAGGCCGATGGAGGTGGCGATCACCACCGCGGCAAGCGTCGCCTGCGGCATCAGCCGAATCACGGGCGCCAGAAACAGGATCACGGCGATGGCGGCCGCGGCGCTCACCAGCCCAGCGACCTGCGAACGTGCGCCTGCGGCTCGATTGACCGCCGTCTGGGATGCGCCGCCGCCTGCGGGCATGGCGCGAAAAATCGCGCCGACGATATTGGCCACGCCCAGCGCCAGCAATTCCTGGTTCGCCTCCGGTCGCGATTCGCCGCGTTCCATGAAGGACCGCCCGGAGGCGACGCTTTCGACGAAGCTCATCAACGCGATGCCGAGCGCACCCGGCCACAGTTGCCCAACCAGCGACAGGCCGGGCAGGGCCAAGGACGGAAGGCCCGGCGTGACCCGAGCCACCGTCGCGATCCCCATGGCCTCGAATCCCAGCGAGGCCGATGCCGCGATACCCAACGCGACGGCCAGGAGAGGGGCCGGCAAGCGCGGCCAGCGATGCTCGAGGCCCAAGACGACCGCCAAAGTCGCCACACCGACCGCGAGTGTCGGTATCGATGCTTCGGGAAGTCGGCTGACGATGAATGCCAGGCCGTCGAAGAAGGACCCGTGGGGGCCATGCAGGCCCAACAACTTGGGAATCTGATCCACGACGATGACCAGCCCGATCCCCGCCTTGAAGCCGCTCAATACAGGATCGGAAATGAAATTGGCAATGAAGCCGAGCCGCAGAATCGAGGCGCCGACGAGGATGACCCCGACCAGGAACGCCAGGGTCACCGCCGCTGCTGCCAAGTCCGCTGTCCCGGCGCCGGGCGCGACGAGATTGAGCTCTGTCGCGGTCAGGATGGCGATGATCGTGGTACTGCTGACGCTGAGCCGGCGCGATGTCCCAAGCACGGCATAGATCGCCATAGGCACGAAGGCCGTGTACAAGCCTGCCTCGATCGGCAAGCCGGCAATCGCCGCATAAGCCATGGCCTTTGGAATCACCACCGCGGCCGTCGTCAATCCGGCAAGCAGATCGGCCGGCAACCACACCCTTGGGTAGCCGGGCAGCCATCCGAGGATGGGCAGGTAGCGTTTCATCCGCTCATAACAGCCGGGTCATGATTTCCCGGACGATTTGATCGACGGGAACCACCGTCAGGGCCGCCGGCAGTAGCGGGACAACGATGCAGGCGAAAATCGGCAGAAGCACGGTCAGAGGATCCGCGGGAGCGTATCGAATCTGGCCGATGACCGCATAGCTGCTGGCCAAACTGGCAAGCGACTGGATGTCGGCGCTCCCCAACAAGGGTTCTTCGGCGGGAGCCTGGCCTTTGATCCATTTCCGGTCGAACTCGAGGGTGTATCGATCCGCAAGAGCGCCGTAGTCTTGTAACCCTTTGAGCTGGACGCGCCTCAGCACGCCGGAAAAGACGAACAACGGCCCCAGAAAGACGACCAGCATCAGGACCACATAGCCGAAGATGGTGAGTTCGGACTGCGTGATGGTCGTGGCCCCGAGGAGGAATGCCTGGGCATATTCGGCGGAAATCACCGACGATATGGCGAAGGCGAGAACGCCGAAGCTTGCATGAGCGAGACCGAAGATGCTTAAGCCGGCCACGCGGTCCGGATGAGTGGGAATGAGCTGCAGGTCGAGACGCGAGATGCGCCACAGCATCCAGGACCAGACCAGATACCGCCAGGTCCAGCGATAGAACAGGAACTGGAAGATCGGGATGCTGACAAGGATGTACCACCATCCGGCCAGCGATCTGGTCACGCCTTCGGAACTGGGCTGGAATTGCCAGCCAT
Source organism: uncultured Alphaproteobacteria bacterium (assembly GCA_963724385.1). GTDB lineage: Bacteria > Pseudomonadota > Alphaproteobacteria > Dongiales > Dongiaceae > DASXQK01. The sequence goes on from CAVRUJ010000001.1 coordinate 768,095, forward strand.
CCAGCGATCCAGACAATTCCAGCCGCAGGTAAGCCACGCCGACGATGACGACGGCCAGGCCGGCCACTTCGGCGAGCGCCGAATTGCTCAACCGCCGTGCTCGGCGAAGCATCGTTTCGAATGCGGGAACGGTGCGGTCGGCGACCAGGCCGGAGCCTGCAAGATCCCTCAAGGCGCCGGTCACCCTGGCATCGATCACCCGCTCCGCCACGATCATCAGCGGTACGACCAACAGGAACCGGACTGCGACCGGAAAATCGAGGAGGAAGGGGATCTTGACGCCGGTGCCAATCGCCGTCCCTTGCAAGACCGATAAAGCCAGCAGAGGCAGCCACGTCAATAGGCACAGCAGTATCGCGGCACGTGCCCCCAACCCGAAAGGCGGCTTCGTGAGCCGCAAGGCGTGCAACAGGCTATAGAGGGGACCGCCCTGAACCAGGGAAAAGTCTTCAATGACGGCGGGCGGCTGCTGACTCACATCTCAGTCTCAATCAACGGTCCCCGGCGGGCAACCCTTCGCTTCGTGACTTTGCGTCCGCGCCATGACAGCGCTTGTATTTCCTGCCGCTGCCGCAGGGACAGGGGGCGTTCCGCCCGACCTTGGCGGGTAGTCCATTTTCCCCGACCGCATAGGACTGCATCACCTCGTCGGCGTAGCGGCCCTGGCGCAGAAGATCGGCCATCGCCTTCATGGGTTTGTCGATGTGGTGATAGAAGAGCTTATAGCCGGCGCAAAGGTAGTTGAGGCCAGGCTCGCCGTCGGGAGTCTTGATGAAGCGGTTGCGCGGACAATCCCCGTAGCAGGCGAAGAGAACGTCGCAGTTGCGGCAATATTGGGGAAGCGTTTCGAATTTGGCGCAGCCGAATTTCCGTTGCTTGTCCGATGCCACCATGTCGGCCATCGGCTTGTCCCGGATATTGCCCAGCAGATGATCCGGCTCGACGAAGTGATCGCAGGAATAAAGATCCCCATTGTGCTCCAGCGCCAATGAATTGCCGCAAGTCGGCGAGACGACGCAGAGATTGTGCTGGCCCAGCCAACTCCCGAGCGCCACGTCGAAAGTCTGCACATACACCGTGCCGACATCCCGGCGCACCCATTCCTCGAAGATGGCGATGAGGAAGCGCCCGAACTGTTCTGCGCCGACGGAACGATCGGATACCAAAGCGCCGCTCTGGGTGTAAAGCCTGCGCTCGGCACTGTCCTGCTCACCCCACCCTTTGTTGGTTGCCGCAAGATCCTCAGGTGTCGCGCGCTCGACGATGGGTATGAACTGGATGTGCCGGGCCTGCAGCTCGTCACGGAAGAAACGATAGACCTCGAGCGGATGGTCCCCGTTCGCCGCATGGACTGTGCAGAGGATGTTGAAGTCCACCCCGTGTTTTTGCAGGCATTTCAGACCGCGCATCACCTGATCGAAACTGCCCCGTCCGCCCTTGTTGACCCGATAGGCATCGTGTAACGCCTTGGGTCCATCAACGCTGAGACCGACAAGGAAACCATGCTGCTTGAAGAACGCACACCAATCGTCGTCCAACAGCACGCCGTTGGTCTGGACCGTGTAGCCGACCTGCTGTCCTGGCTTCTTGTATTTTTCCACGAGGGCGATTGAGCGCTTGAAGAAGTCGAGCCCCATGAGCGTGGGCTCGCCGCCTTGCCAGTTGACAGCTACGTCCGGAGTTTGATGTGCCTCCAGCAACTGGCGGATATAGATTTCCAGCAGATCGTCGGCCATGCGAAAGCGGCTGCCGGGATAGAGCATTTCCTTGGACAGGAAGAAGCAATACTTGCAATCCAGATTGCAGGCGGCACCTGTCGGCTTGGCCAGCAAATGAAAAGCCGGCGGAGCGTCCGTGGGCATGGCTGCCCGCATGGCGCTCATTGTCCGTGCGCTCGATTGCGGACCGTCGCGACAAGACGGAGGGTTCTCGCTGGGACTCTATCGGTCGTTGCGGCGGTACCCACGCGCATCAGAATTACGAAATCACCCACACAACCATCCCCCCAAGGGTACTTTTAGCGCCCAACGAGGCGGCCTCCGACCCCTGACGACGAGGATTTATCATAGGCGCCTGCAACCCCCAATTGGCAAGGCACAGATTAGCGGCACGCGGATCCGATCGATACTGCCCTTCCGACAACTGCGCACTCGTCATGGGCGTCGATTCGCCCCAGCGACGGACGAACTGCTAATCAAATGTTAATGGTAGGCATGGCGGAGTTGCGAAGACTTTTCGATCAAGCGTCGGTATTGCGAAATACTCCTGCCAGAGCGCGACCATCAGCGCGATCAAACCGCGACGATGCCCATGTGGCCAGCTTCCACGGGTGGCTTGCTTGCTGTCACTCTGGCCGGCAGATAGGATCACTTTGGGCATCGGGAGGAGCGCATGGCGACGAAAGAACTCGCGCCCAGCGACTACATGGCTTTGGTGCGAACGGTGTTGGCCATCGACCGCTCGCTGATGGCGTGGGTTCGCACGGCACTGTCGCTGATCGGCTTCGGGTTCTCTATCTTCACATTCCTTCACTCCCTCGTCAGCAACGGATCTCTGGTCCTGCGCGAAAGCGGCCCGAGGAATGCGGGGCTCATCTTGATTGGCCTCGGCACGCTGTCGCTGTCCTTCGGCATGATCGAGTACTGGCGGGCCATGGCGCATTTCCGTCAGCACTACGACATGTCTCCCTGGCGCGTGCCTATGTTCACCAGCCTGGTGGTATGCATATTGGGCGTCGCCATCTTCGTGTTGATATTGACTGGAGAGAGTTTTCTGTAGGCGGGCTAAAGCCTGTGACAACAGCCGGCAACCTCCAGCCCCTCGTCTTGGCTCTCTTCTTTGCTGGCATCTTTGCCTTCGGCAACTGGATTCGCCTGCCAGGGCCTCTGGCACGTCATCAGCGCAAGCTGATTTCGTTCTCTGCAGGAATTTCGGTCGCCTATGTGTTTTTGCATCTGCTGCCGGAAGTAGAAACCGCGCGAGTCGCGCTGGTTCGTGCCACGGCGGATTCATCCCTGCCGCTTCCCGGATATCTTGTTTCGCTCTTCGCCCTCGCCGGGTTCATGCTGTTCTACGGGGTCGATCGCCTCGTGGCGTGGGCTCGTCCAGCCGGCGATCGGGCGGCCGATCGAGGCGAAGGCGGTGGGCTCGACTACCGGCTGCATGTCGGGATATTCGCCGTCTACGCCGGCATGGTGACCTATTTGCGGATCAACGCGCTCGAGCAAGGCGAGACGCCGGTCCTGCTGTTTGCCCTTGCCATGGGCACGCATTTTCTGACGGTGGACCACGCGCTCAGCCGCGAATACGCGGCCTCATACCAGCGGGCCGGGCGATTCGTGCTGGCCGGCGCGGCTATCGCCGGCTGGGCGCTCGGCGTTGTCGCGGAGCTGTCCAAGCCGCTGATGATTCTTCCCTTGGCGCTGCTGTCCGGCGCTATCATCGCCATCAGCCTGATCGAGGAGCTCCCGCGCGAGAACGAGGGCCGCTTCTGGCCTTTCCTGGCAGGCGGAGCGTTCTATGCCGCGATTCTGGTCCCGCTTGCCTGATCGCCCTGGAGCTCGATGAAGAGGGAGCAGAACGCAGATCATGCATATGCTCGATACCCTGCAATGGGCGATCTTGTTGCTGTTCCTCATCACCACCATGGCAGGCATCGGGCTGCAGGTGAATCTGCGGGACCTCGCCGCCATGCTGCAACGCAAGGGCCTGCTGCTGCGGTCCCTGCTGGTCAATTTCGCCGTAGTTCCGGCGCTCGGCTGGCTCACCACCAGGCTCATCCCCATGACATCGACCAGCGCCGACGCCCTCCTGATTCTGGCCTGCGCGCCGGGCGGGATGAGTGCCATTCAGTTCACCAGCAAGCGCAGGGACGTGCTCGCCTTCGCCGGCCAGACGGCGTTCTTTCTAACCGCACTCTCGGTATTCATCTCTCCCCTTCTGATGTCCCTTTTCCTTCCGGCCGATCTGCCCTTGGTTGTGCCTTACGCCAGGGCATTCTGGTTCATCATTCTCTTCCTGCTGCTGCCGATGGGCCTTGGCGTTCTCCTTCGGGAGGGGGCCGATCGCCTCGCCGATCGGTTGGGCAGGCCGGTAGCGCTCGTCGGATCGCTGGCCTTCGTCCTCTTCGTAGTCTTGACCTTGTCGGCTCGACAGGCCGCCATGGGCAGCCTGGGCGCCGGCGAGGTGGAAGCATTGCTCGGCTTCATCGTTGCTACGATGATTGCCGGCTGGTTGGGAGGCGGCCCAGATAGGGAGACGCGCGAGGTACTAGCCTCAGCCAGCAGCATGCGCAATGCAGCCCTCTGCTTGGCCATCGCGGCCCGCAACTTCCCCGATACCGGGGTCGAGGTTCCCTTGGTCGCCTTCAGTGCCCTGATGATTCCGCCCAACCTGATCTTCCTGATCGGCACGCTGGTCCTGAAAAAACGCCGGGGGAAGGCGTGACCGAGCAGGGACCGTTGGTCGGCGTCGGATTTTGGTCTAAGCTACTCGCCAAAATACCATCGGAGATCGAGGCTGGAGATACAGAGCTCGCCACGCGAGGCGATGCAGAAATTTCTTCATATCCGATAGGGGGTTCTCATGCGCAAGGCCATCAGCGTCATATTCGCAATCGCTGCGGCTATCGTAATCTCCGCGAGCGTCCCTAGTCCCAAGCCCGCTGTAGCAGCCAGCGACCTGACGATCGAGCGCAACGTCGACGCAGCACTGGCGCGCCTCTATGCTCAAAGCCCGCAGGCCAAGGCCCTGGGCGACAGGGCCAAGGGCATTCTGGTATTCCCCAGGGTGTTCAGGGCCGGGATCCTATTCGGCGGCCACTACGGCGAGGGTGCGCTTCGAGTGGGTGGCGCCACCTTCGGCTATTATGACACGACCGCCGTGTCGTATGGCCTCCAGATCGGCGCGCAATACTACGGCTATGCCTTGTTCTTCATGTCCGACTCCGCACTGCAATATATCGAACAGAGCCAGGGTTGGGAGATCGGCACGGGACCCACCGTCGTTCTCGTCGACCAAGGCATGGCATCATCGATGACGACGACGACAATGAATGGCGATATCTATGCCTTCACCTTCGGTCAAACGGGCTTGATGGCGGGCATAGGGTTGCAAGGCTCGAAGATCAACAGGTTCCAGCCCTGAAATATCGCCAGCGGCTCGCGAGTCGGGCCGAGACGCGACGAGGAAATTTTACCCAGCACGAGGACAGAATTTGGCCCGCGAACCGGATTCATGCCCGGCCACTGGAGGTTGAGATGAGTCTTTCATTCAAGCTGACCCGATCTTGCTCCAGGAGCCTCTTGTCCTAGCGCTTCATCTTCCGCTCATAGATCTTCGCGTCCACCAGGAATCGGAACCAGAAGGTCTGCAGCACGAAGAAGATAAACCCGGGCATGCCGTCGAGGAAGCCAAGGCGCAGGACGTAGCGATAGAAGAACAGGCCGAAAGCGCGCAGGAACAGAGGTGCGCGGTTATAACCGCCGCGCAGCGCCCGCTTGCGCTGGACCGGGTCGCCAGCGAAGCGCCCGGCGATCACGCCCGCCTCGCTCGGATTCAAAAGCTCGTCGGCCTCGGCGTCGGCCCAGCGGTTGTGGCGGGCGGTCCATTCGGAGAGGCTCATGCGCACGTCGTCGATCATGGCGGCGTCGATCTGGGCCGTCGGGCCGTCGCAGCGGAAATGCTGATCGTACTTGCGATCCTCGCAGCGCCCCTTGCCGCTGCGGAACAGGCGCATATGCCAGATGGGATACATGCCGCCATGACGGATCGGGTGGCCCAGGAAGTAGGTGAGGCGGGGGATGAAATAGCCGTCGATGCCGGCGGGGAATCCGGCCTTAAGCCCGTTGATGCGCTCGATCAATTCCGGCGTCAGGCGTTCGTCGGCGTCGAGGTGGAGCTGCCAGCCATATTTCAGAGGCAGGTTATCGATCGCCCAATTGCGCTGGCGGCCATAGTTCTCGAAGGGATGCTGGACGACATGCGCGCCCGCGCCGGCGGCGATCGCCAGCGTCTTGTCCGTGCTGCCTGAATCGACCACATGGATGTCCTCGGAGACCAGCCGGGCGCTGGCCAGCGTGGCGCCCAGGGTCGCTTCCGAATTGAAGGACAACAGCACGACGGAGAGGGTCATAATTGCCCCAGAAGAGTGGCGGCCCATGGTTGCCGAGGCGGTCTGCCAAGTCTAGCCTGATGGCAAGTCTAGCCTGATGGGACGGGCCGGTGGCTGGCCCGGGAGGACTATATGAATATCGCAACGCCGCTCCGGTCCATGGGGCCGCTGGCCGAAGAGCTGAAAGCGCTCCTGGGCGATCGCCTGTCGCTCTCCGCCGCGGTGCGCGAGCAGCATGGCCATGACGAGTCCTATCATGCAACGGCGGCGCCCGACGCGGTGGCCTTCCCCGAATCGACGCAGGAGGTGGCAGCGATCATGACGCTCGCTGCCAAGCACCGGGTCCCCGTGGTGCCTTTCGGCACGGGCACCTCCCTGGAAGGCCATGTGGCGGCACTCCAGGGCGGGCTCTGCATCGACATGACGCGCATGAACCGGATCCTGGAAGTGAACGAGTCCGATCTCAACGTCCGGGTCGAGGCCGGCGTCACCCGCAAGCAGCTGAATGAGTACATCCGCGACCGGGGCCTCTTCTTCCCCGTCGACCCGGGCGCCAACGCTTCGCTGGGCGGCATGGCGGCGACCCGCGCCTCGGGCACCAACGCCGTGCGCTACGGCACGATGCGCGAGAACGTGCTGGGCCTCACGGTTGTGCTGGCCGACGGCAGGGTCATGCGCACCGGGGGCAGGTCGCGCAAGTCGGCGGCGGGCTATGATCTCACCCGGCTCTTCGTCGGCTCGGAGGGGACCCTGGGCGTGATCGCCGAGCTCAGCCTCAGGCTCTATGGCATCCCCGAGGCCATGTCCTCGGCAGTCGCCGGTTTCGGGACCCTGGCTGGCGCCGTCGAGACGGTGATCGAAACCATCCAAAGCGGCATCCCGGTCGCCCGCATCGAGCTTCTGGACGAAGTGCAGATCGACGCCGTCAACCGCTACGCCAAGCTCGACTACGCCGTCAGGCCGACTTTGTTCTTCGAATTCCATGGCAGCGAGCGGGGCGTGGTCGAGCAGGCCGAGGCAGTCCAGGCGATCGCCGCCGGCCATGGGGCCGGCGCCTTCCGCTGGACGGCCAAGACGGAAGAGCGCAATCGCCTCTGGCAGGCGCGCCATGATTGCTATTACGCGGCGCTCGCCCTGCGTCCCGGGGCCAAGGGCTGGCCGACGGACGTCTGCGTGCCCATCTCGCGCCTCGCCGACTGCATCCTGGAGACCAAGCAGGACGTGGTCGAGGCGGGGTTGCTCGCCCCCATCGTCGGCCATGTGGGCGACGGGAATTTCCATCTCTGCTTCATCATCGATCCCGACGACCGCGAGGAGATGGCGCGGGCCAACAAGGTCAACGACCGGATGGTGGCGCGAGCCCTCGCCATGGGCGGCACCTGCACCGGGGAACATGGCATCGGCACCGGCAAGATCGGCTTTCTGGAGGAGGAGCATGGCAGCGCGCTTGCGACCATGCGGGCGATCAAGCTTGCGCTCGATCCCGAGAACCGGATGAACCCCGGCAAGATGCTGCGGATGAACTAGGTGAATCGATGCTCTACTTGGGGAGCTCGAATCACGCTTGGGACTAAGAGATCAATGGCTAAACAGCACGTCTGCTGTTGGAAGGTGAGCAGACCTATCGCGGACATAGCCAAATCGACGCGATTGACCCATAGCCGACGCGGTGCGCCCCCGGTGAGCCGTTGTCGGGTCGAGCTTAGCCCGTCACCTGCGCGCGTGAAGTCTCCGCCGTCGTGACCGGCGAAGCGAATGTTCGAGTACCCGGCGTCTGTGGCGCGGCCAGCACGACGGGTTCTCGCACTAAAGTAAGGAAGGTCTCAGTTGTGGGTACGGAAGTGCGCCGGATCGCGCTATGCTGCAGCATGCTTTCGCTGACGGCTTACTCTCGGGGGTACCCTCGGCCCCACCGGCATGGACCCTCCTTGCGACCCCGGCCTTGGTCGTGCCGCCGCCTGGGCGTGGCCGGAGCGATCATTGCGCTCGTTGTGCAGCTCATGTTGCCGTTCGCGCCGATGCCGGCCTCGCAGGACCGGGCTCCGACGGCGCTTGAAGAGGCCATCGCGCTCTGGGGGCCAGATTCCCTTTGCACTACCCTAGGTCACCAGCATGGAAGCGGGGATCGTCAAGACGGAAAGCTACCATGCGACCAATGCCCGATTTGCCAGGCACAGCACCACCTGGCGCAACTACTCCCGCCGCCGCGTGGCGGACTGGCCCTGCCCAGCTGGGAACCGGTGGGTCTAGTACTGTCGGACGCTTCGCAAGTCTGGTTCGGTCGGATAGTCACCCATCACCGCTCCCGGGCACCCCCTATAGCGCTGACCTGAACGAGCCGGGGGGCCGGCGCTAAGCCCCCGCAGCGCTCTCATTCCGTCAAGCTCAACCCCACCGCCGCTTCCGTGCGCGCGCGATTTCACACGCGCCTACAGGGCGGCGGGACAAGGAGCCAATCATGAAATCCATTCTTCTCGCGTTCGCTGTGCTCGCCGGGCTCATCGGCATCGCCCAGGCCCAGAGCAGCAGCGACGGTTCGATTCGAATAACGGCACCCTGGGCCAGGGCCACGGCCGCCGGCGCGACGATCGGCGGCGCCTTTCTTACGATTTCCAACACTGGAGGATCAGCCGACAAGCTGACGGCGGTGGCCACATCGGTCGCGGCGATGGCCGAGCTGCACCAGACCAAGTCAGACAACAGCGTGGCGACGATGACGCCGATCGCCTCGCTAGATGTGATGCCGGGTCAGAAGGTGGCTCTCGCGCCTGGCGGCTATCACATCATGCTGATGGGCTTGAAGAGCCAACTCAAGGAGGGCGAAAGCTTCCCGCTCACCTTGACCTTCGAAAAAGCCGGCAAGATTGACGTGATGGTCAAGATCGAGAAGGCCGGCGCAATGGGCTCGGGTGACATGAGCGGCATGAACATGAATTGACCACCCCACAACACGAACCAAACAGCCGCTGTTCGATGCGCCGCTCCTGATGCCTGAGACTCCTGAGACTGCAACCCGCCCGCTCCTGGCCGAAGCCGGGCAGCCGGCACCAATGGAAAGGAATCGATCATGCGATTCGCCACGACCATCGCCTATGCAGGCTTGCTCACCCTGATTACAACCGGCAGCGCTCTTGCTCATGCTGAGTACCAGAGTTCCGTGCCTGAGAGCGACGCGACTGTGAAGTCGGCTCCGAAAGAGGTATCGATAGTCTTCAGCGAGAAGGTCAATCCCGACCTGAGCCGGATTGTGGTGGACGATTCGGCCGGTACCGAAGTCGATATCGGCAACAGCCACATCGTGGGCGGCGATGCCAAGCAGCTGGCCGTCGACGTGAAGTCCCTTCAGGCCGGGACCTACGTGGTCCTTTGGACATCGGTCGCGGCCGACGACGGGCACAAGTTGACGGGCAAGTTCAAGTTCACCGTCGCGCCCTGACCTGACGCGCAGCGATGACCTGGGCCGAAGTGGTGCATGGGCTGTTACGCGGGCTGCACATGGCGGCAACCATGTGTCTGTTCGGAACCGCGCTTGCCTGCTCGGTCATCGCTCCTGCGGCCCTCCTACGCAGCCCGGCTGAGGCGAGGCACGCCGTCCAGCGGCGCCTTGCCCAGCTGGTGCTTGCGAGCCTCATTGTCGCCATCCTCGGAGGCGGCGGCTGGCTCCTGGCGGAAGCCTGGGACTTGGCGCCCGAAGAGACCGTCTCATCGGCGCTCGGGACAGTGCCCGTGGTGCTGTTGGACACGCATTTCGGCACGATCCTTATCGCCCGCCTAGCCTTGCTGCTCCTCGCCGGGCTGCCCTTCGCGGCGGGCCGGGCCGATGGCTGGGCCAGCCATGGGGCGGCCCTGTTAAGTGGGGCTGCGGTCGGTCTGCAAGCCGGGCTTGGTCACGGGGTCTCGATGGGCGGCTCCCTCGGCATTGAGTTAACGACGGCGGAAGTCCTGCACCTGCTCTCGGCAGGGGCCTGGCTGGGAGGATTGCCGGCTCTTCTCGCCGTCATCCAGCTCAGCCCGACTGCCGCGGCTTCCGTCTCCGTCGGGCGGTTTTCCAGGCTCGGCGTTGCCTGCGTCGCCGTTTTGGCGGCCACCATATGCTTTCAGGCTTGGGTGTTGATCGGCAATCTCGCCGGTTTGGTAGGCACCGACTATGGGCAGGTCGCACTCGTCAAACTTACCCTGTTCCTGACACTTATGGCCCTTGCCGCCTCAAACCGGTTCCTGCTTGCGCCCGCGCTTGCCGCGGGTGAGGGCCAGCTTGGCCGCAGAAGACTAATTGTAAGCGTTGCTTTGGAAACTCTGGTCGGGGCGGTGGCCATATTGGCGGCGGGCGTGCTCCTGCGACTGGAACCGGCCATGCATCAACAACCTTACTGGCCATTTTCCAGCCGTCTGTCCCTCGACATCCTGTGGGCCCCCTCGCTAAGGCACGTGATGCTCAAGGACGGAATGCTGCTGCTGACCGCACTGGCCATGGGTGGGGTTGCCATCGTGATTCGCCGACGGGCCTGGATCCCTATGGCGCCGGCGATTCTCTGCCTGTCCCTGACGATACCAGACTTGCAGCTCCTGCTTGTCCCGGCTTACCCAACCAGCTTCTATCGGTCGCCGACCGGCTTCACATCGGCCGCGATCGTCACGGGAGCCGAACTATTCCCGGCAAATTGCGCGGGTTGTCATGGCACTGAGGGACGCGGTGACGGCCCGCTCGCTGGCTCGCTCAGCCTGTCGCCATCGGACCTGACGGCCTCCGGTCTGTTCGACCTCGGCGATGGCGAGCTGTTCTGGTGGCTGAGCCACGGCATCGAGGGGTCGAACGGCGAGCTGTTCATGCCTGGCTTTGAAGACCGTCTGACGGATCAGCAGCTATGGGAGTTGATCGATTACATTCGCGCCCACAATGCCGGTTTGACGGTCACGGCCCGCGGCGAATGGGGCCACCCAATGCTGGCGCCCGACGCGACTGTTGCCGTTGATGGCAAGCTGCTGGCCCTTAGATCCCTGCGCGGCAGGCTCCTGCGGGTGGCTGCCGTCGGGAAGATATTCACTCAACCGGCACCACTGTCGCCAGAGCCGGGGCTGTCGATCACGACCGTAGTTTTGTCGCCCGGCAGCGATGCCTGGAACGCCTATGCCATCGTGTCCGGAATCGATCCCGAGAATCTGGACGGTTGCGAATTCCTTGTCGACCCGCAGGGGTGGCTACGGCGCGTACTCAAGCCATTGGGTTTCGGCAGATGGCTTGACCAAAGTGCCTTTCTCGACGCGGCAAAAGCAGCTCTGAGGAGCCCAGTTCAAGCCCCTGACATGGGCTCGATGCAGATGAGCAATTAATTGGACGACCCGCGCCATGCACTTGGCTTGACCGTGCTCGTGACTGCCCGATACAAATCCGGTCAATGGCTCCCTTCGCAGGCTGATGAGGAACGCGGTGCAGGCCTCCCACCTGCATTGCGCCTGTTCGTGTGTCTGACGCTGCACGTCATGTCCGCTGCTGGCACATTTCGGAAGTGCGGCTCGCGGTGAGTGGAGACCGCTTTCGGATCCAAAGCGGAAGTCCGTGGATCGCTGGCGGCGGTTGGTTTATGAGCTCGCCTAGGTAGGATCCTCGGCGCCCTCGAGTTTCTTTCCCTTGAGGGCCTTTTCCGCTTGTTCGCGAAGCTTGTCCTCGCGCTCCGCTTCCGCCTTGCTTCTGCCGAATTTTTCGCGATTCAGGGCGGCCCGCCGGTCATCGGCCTTTCGCTGCTTCGATTTTCGGTATCTGTTAAGATTGACAAGATCGCCCATGGAACGGCACCTCATGGCCGTCGCGCGTGCTGAAGGAATATTTAACGCAATAGCCCGAGCTTTCAATCTGTCGTTTGTCCGGGGGCGCGGTTCCGCATGTTGAAGAAGGTCCTGATCGTCATCGTGGGGCTCCTGCTGCTGCTGGTTCTGGCAGCGCTTGTCGGGCCTCGCTTTGTCAATTGGAACGGCTACAAGGACCGGGTCGCCGCGGCGGTGTTCCAGGCGACGGGCCGGGCGCTGGCCATCGACGGCAACATCACGCTCGCGCTCCTGCCCTCGCCCACCCTATCCGTCGAGGGGGTGCGGCTCGCCAATCTTCCCGGCGGCAGCTCCCCCGACATGGCGCGGCTCAAGTCGCTCGACGTCGAGGTCGCCCTTATCCCCCTGATGAGCGGCCGGATCCAGGTGACGCATATCAGCCTCCTGGAGCCGGTCATCCTGCTGGAGCGGCTGCCGGACGGCCGGGCCAACTGGCAGCTCCAACCTCAGCCCCAGGCGGGCGCGGAGTCGACGACGGGTGCCGTCCCCGGCGGCCAATCGGGCGCGCCGGCGAGCGCCCACGCCTTCGACATCTCGGTCGACAATCTCACCATCGAGAACGGCACCCTGGTCTACCGCGCCGGCAGCACCGAGCAGCGCCTGGAGAGCATCAACGCCACCATCAGCGCCCGATCGATCTATGGTCCCTATGCCGCCCAGGGCCAGGCCATGTTCGGCAATCTGCCGGCGGATTTTCAGCTCTCCACCGCCGTGCTGGAGACCGGCACGATCCCCATCCAGCTTTCCCTCAGCCTCGCGGGCAATGCCGCGGTGCTTCAATTCGACGGCAGCGCCGAGCAGGCGGCCGGCAGCTTGCAGGGCCGGCTTTCGGCGAAGATTGCCGATCCGATACTCGCCGCCAAGGCAGCCGGCGTCACCAACCTGCCGCCAGCTCTGGCCCAACCCTTCAGCATCTCGGCGGCCGTCACCGGTTCGGGCAGCGAGGTCGATCTTTCCGACCTGACCCTCTCGCTCGGCGACACCAGCGCCAGCGGCAAGATTGCCATCAAGCCCGGCCAGCCGCTCAGCGTCGAGGCCGCGCTCACCTTTGGGCGCGTCGATCTCGACAAGTTGATGCCGCCGCCCGCGCCTCAGGCCGGGGCTGCGCCGGCGAGCGGCGGCGGCACCGCTGCCCTTCCGGCCATAACCGGCTTCGCGCTGCCGGGCCAAGTCGTTGCCAGCTTCGATCTCTCGGCCGAGGCCGTCGCCTATCGCAAAGGCGTCATAGACAAGCCCCACATCTCGGGCCGGCTCGCCGATGGCCAGCTCCAGATCAAGGAGGCGGGTGCGATGCTGCCCGGCGGCTCCGATGTCAGCCTGGCGGGCAGCTTGGCAGCCAAGGACGGGCAGCCCTTCTTCACCGGGGCGATCAAGGCCTCCTCGGACAACCTGCGCGACCTCATGGCCTGGCTCGGCGTTCCGCCGCCGCCGGTCGCAGCCGGCCGGCTCGCCAGCTTCAAGCTCGCCAGCCGGGTCACCGCCTCGCCGAGCCAGGTTGAGCTGTCCGACATCGATCTCAAGCTGGATGCCTCCCATGTCCAGGGCGGCGTAGCCGTGGCTCTGCCCGTGGCCGGACGGACCAAGCCCGGTTTCGGCGTCGGCCTCACCGTCGACCAGCTCGACCTCGACGCCTACATGCCGCCGAGCAAGGCGGCGGGGGCCGGCGCCGCGACGGCGGCTGTCGCCTCGGCGGCGCCGGCCAAGGCCGCTTCGCCCTTGGCCGCCCTTGCCGGGCTCGATGCCAATTTCGATCTCAGGGCCGGAACCATTCTGCTCAACGGCCAGGCGATGAAGGGCCTGCATCTCCAGGGCAGCCTGCTGGACGGCAAGCTCACCTTGGCCGATGCCAGCGCCAAGGACATCGGCGGCGGTCAAGGCAGCGTCGCGGGCAGCATCGTCGATCTGGCCGGCGACCCGCACTACGACTTGAAGCTGGCGCTGGCCGCCGAGGATGGCGCCCGCGTCTTCCAGCTGGCCGGGCTCGGCCATCCGGCGCCGGGCAAATACGGCGCCCTCAAGCTCACTGGCGCGCTCAAGGGCGGAAGCGACGACGTTTCCTACGATGTGGCCTTCACCGTCACCGGGCTCGGCATCGACGGCGCAGCCAAGGGGCGGGCGCAGAATCTGAAGAGCGGCCTGCCGCGGGTCGACAGCACGCTCAACCTCTCGGCCAAGAACGCTGGCCCGTTGGCCGAGCTTGCCGGTCTTCCCGCCGACGCCGCTTCCAAGATCGGCGCCTTCACGCTGACCGGGCAGGCCGCGAGCGGCACCGATTCCGTCGACTATGACCTGACCCTGGCGCTGCCGGACCTGGACGGGAAAGGCGCCTTCAAGGGCAGGCTCACCGGCCTCGGCGGGCCGCCGGCCAACGCCCAGGTGGCAAGCGATCTGATGCTGGCCGTCACCCGGCCGACGCCGCTCCTGATGCTCGCCGGGGTCGCCAGCCAGACGGCGGGCAAGCTGGGCGCGCTGGGCTTGAGCGGGCGGCTCGATGGCGGTCTCGGCCAGATGAAGCTCGACCTCACGCTCGCTCTCCTGAACGCCAAGGTCAGCGTCACCGGCACCATCGCCGCGGCTTCGCGGCCGATCGCCTTCGACGTCGCCCTTTCGGTCAGCGCCGCCAACAGTGGGGCGCTGATGACGGCGCTTGGCCACGGCGGCAACAGGCAAACGGGCCCGCTGAGCCTGGCGGCCAAGCTCAAGGGCGACACGACCAAGTTCGCCCTCAGGGACTTCGCCTTCAAGAGCGCGGGCAGCGATCTCGAGGGCAACGCCAACTTGGACCTGACCAGCGGACGCCCGCTGTTCGCCGCCAATTTCGGCAGCAACACGCTGGATGCCGCGGCCTTCGGCGGTGCCGCCGGCGGCGGGCAGGGCAAGGCCGGGGGCCAGTCGGCGAACGGTGGGGCGGCGAATGAACGCTGGTCGCGCAAGCCCCTCGACCTTTCGGCGCTGGACAAGGCCGATGGCACGCTCGAGTACAAGGCGCTGCACCTGATCGCCGGTTCGATCCGCATCGACGATCTTTCGACCCGTCTCAGCCTGGCCAGCGGCATCCTGGGCATCGAGAGGCTCGAGGGCAAAATCTACGACGGCAATTTCTCGGTCGATGGCGGTAGGCTCGTCGCCCGCGGGTTGCCCAACGCCAGCGGGCATCTGGTGGCCCAGAATCTCGAGATTTCGGAGATCGCCGGCACCGGCACGGTGAAGGGTCCGGTCTCGGTGACGAGCGACCTCGCCGCCAGCGGCGCCTCGGAGGCGGAGATGATCTCCTCGCTCCAAGGCCGCGGACATCTCTCCGGGCGGATCGTGATCCTGACCAAGCTCGAGCAGGCGGCTGGCGGGGCGCTCCTGGGCGCACTCGGCAGCCAGCTCCAGGC
Source organism: uncultured Alphaproteobacteria bacterium (assembly GCA_963724385.1). Taxonomy (GTDB): domain Bacteria; phylum Pseudomonadota; class Alphaproteobacteria; order Dongiales; family Dongiaceae; genus DASXQK01. The sequence goes on from CAVRUJ010000001.1 coordinate 783,410, forward strand.
GGTGAACGGCGTCACCAGCAATGTTACCGGCGCGGTTGCCCTGTTCGCCGGCAGGCAAAGCGATCTCACCGGCGACTTCGTCATCGACCACGGCGACGTCACCACCGACAACACGACCCTGAGTAATCCCCAGGGCAGGGCGGTGTCCCATGGCGACGTCAACCTGCCGCTCTGGAAGCTCGCCATGCAGACCGATATCTACAGGCAAGGTCAGGCGGGCAAGCTCATGACCGCAAGCTTCATCGGTCCCATCGACAAGCCCAATATCGGCGTCAGCGGGCTTTCCTTCAAACCGACCGGTGGCCTGCAGAACCTGCTGCCGGGGCTGCTCCCGGGCGTCAAGCTGCCCCAGACCCAAACGCCCCAATCGCAAGCGCCCGCGGCACCCAGCGCCAGCAACCCGCCGCCGACCACGAACAAGGTCGATCCCTTCAATTCCTTGCTGAACAATCTGCTCCAGGGCGGCGGGCAGTAAGCCGCAACGGCGGCGCTCAGGTCGTCGGCGGAGTTTCCATCCCGCGCCCGGCCTCGGCCAGCAGGAACACCCTGACCGCGCTGGAGAGATTGGCGCCCTTGCGCGCCTGGTCGATCTCGCCGACGAGCCCGGCGACGGAAAGCCCGCGCCTCGCCGCAAGCGCGGCGAGTGCCACCCAGAACTCCGGCTCCAGGGACAGGCTGGTGCGGTGGCCGGCGATGCTGAGGGAGCGCTTCTCCAAGAACGGGCCCGCTATGCCTTGCTGGGGCCCACCATGTCCTCGGGCCGGACCCATCGGTCGAACTGCTCGGCGGTGGTGAGGCCAAGCGCAAGGGCCGCCTGCTTCAGGCTCGTGCCGTCGCGATGGGCCTTCTTGGCGATCTTGGCGGCGTTGTCGTAGCCGATATGCGGATTGAGCGCGGTCACCAGCATGAGGGAGTTGCGGAGCAGTTCCTCGATCCGCGCCCGGTTGGGCTCGATGCCGACCACGCATTTGTCGGTGAAGCTCACCGCCGCGTCGGCGAGGAGGCGGATCGACTGCAGCAGGTTGTAGATCATCACCGGCTTGAACACGTTCAGCTCGAAATGCCCCTGGCTGCCGGCGACGGTGATGGTCACGTGATTGCCCATCACCTGGGTCGCCACCATGGTGAGGGCCTCGGCCTGGGTGGGATTGACCTTGCCCGGCATGATCGATGAACCGGGCTCGTTCTCCGGCAGCATGAGCTCGCCGATGCCCGAGCGCGGGCCGGAGCCGGCGAGACGGATGTCGTTGGCAATCTTCATCAGAGAGGCGGCGAGCGTGTTGCAGGCGCCGGAAGTCTCGACCATGGCGTCATGGGCGGCCATGGCCTCAAACTTGTTGGGTGCGCTGGAGAAAGGCAGGCCGGTGAGGCGCGCCACCTCGACGGCGAACCCCTCGGCGAACCCGGCCCGGCAATTGAGCCCGGTGCCGACAGCCGTGCCGCCCTGGGCGAGCGGATAGAGCCTGGGCAGGCAGGACTCGACCCGGGCAATCCCGTAGGCCAGCTGCTGGGCGTAGCCGGAGAATTCCTGGCCGAGCGTGATGGGCGTCGCATCCTGCATATGGGTGCGCCCGATCTTGACGATGTCGGCGAAGGCCGCCGATTTGTCCGCCAGCGCCTTCTGGAGGTGCCTCAGGGCCGGCAACAGGATCTTGTGAATCTGGCGCACAACCGCGATATGCATGGCGCTGGGGAAGCTGTCGTTGGACGACTGCCCCATGTTGACGTGATCGTTGGGATGGACCGGGGTCTTGCCGCCGCGCTTGCCCGCCAGCATTTCATTGGCCCGGCCGGCGATGACCTCGTTGGCATTCATGTTGCTCTGGGTGCCGGAGCCGGTCTGCCAGACCACGAGAGGGAATTCACCATCGAGCTTCCCCTCCGCCACTTCGGCAGCGGCAGCGGCGATGGCGCGCCCGAGCTTGGGGTCCAGCGCGCCCAGCTTGATGTTGGTTTCCGCGGCAGCCTGCTTCAACAGGCCGAGGGCGTGCACGAGCGCGGCGGGCATGGGCTCGCCGCCGATGCGGAAATTCTGCAGGGAGCGCTGGGTCTGGGCGCCCCAATAGCGGTCCGCAGGAACGGCGATCTCGCCCATTGAATCGCTTTCGATGCGGGTGGCGCCGCTCATTGCCCATGCTCCTCGGTCGCTCGGCTCGGAGGTTCCATCCAACTTCGGGAGTTCTACCCGGGCCTAGTATCGGATCGCGGAAATTCGTAACTCGGGGCGTTGTCACGAATTTCCGCGTGAATCCGATACTAAAACTTAAAACGGTGTACCGACTTTCTGCGAAAGTCGGTACCAGGGTCAAGGGGAAGCGCGCTTGGCTTTCCGCTTCTTGCCGGCGCGTTTCACGCCAGGCTGCGGCCTCTTGCGGGCCTGCCGCCGCGGCTTGGCCGCTTCGGCCCTTCGCGCCACGGCCAAAGACGCCGCCGCCCATTCCCGCAACTGATCCGGCTCCTCGATCACCGCCGCCGGCGCTTGCCAATAGGGAAGCGCCACGCGCCTGCCCTTGTTCAGATAGGCGAAGGGCTCCATGCCAGCGGCCTCGAAGGCAGCGCGATTGCCCTCGTCCACCTTGAGATAGAGCGTCTCCTCGATGACGAGGGCCATGATCAGGCCGTCGAGATAGAGCCCATGGCCGCTGAACATGCGGCGGCCATGGGCGTGGCCGAGCGGGGTCAGCTCATCCACCAGGTACTCGACCAGCGGGCTTCCTCCAGCCATGCGACAGCCTCCGCAGCCGGCGCGACGCTAAAGCGGCCAGCCGCGCTCGTCCACCGGCGCCAGGCCGATGTCTCGGCGCAGATGCCGGTTGCCGCGGAAGATCGTCGGCAGGTCGGCCTCGCGCGGCCGGCCCTTTGGTTTGGCGCGCCGGATCCGCCGAACCCAGGCCGCGGGGGCGCGCGCGGCGAAGGACAAGAAGAGCTCGTAGAAGCTCACCATGATCGTTCTCCAAAGATGCGTCTCCAGCGGTGCTTCGGCACCTTGCTGGCTTTCAAGCTTGGTGAAAGACGGGTCCGGTCCGCGGAAGCGGGCGGCGATTCCCCGTGGCAACGCGCCTCAGGGAATTGCAGCGATCTACCGTCGCAGCTTCGTCCTGGCGTTTGAGCGCCAGAGGCGAAACGATCCCGGGATTGGTCGGAAGAGCAGGGAAGGTCGAACGCGCTAGCGCGTCCGCCGACGAAGACCCGTCAGGCCGCGAGGCGGCCCCGTGCGCTGTGGCGATTGGTCATCATCATCGCTCCTCCCTCTAAGACGGATGCGAGCTGCGCCTTTTACGCGCATCGGCGGCCGAGGTCAAAGCGAAACCCGGGCCCGCCGAAAATTGCCCGCACCCTGTTGCCCTTGGGCAACGGCTATTTCTTGCGAAAGGCGTCGAGCGCGACGACTTCCCCGCCTTTGGCCTGTTCGTGCGACGGCTTTTCGCCGCCCGTCACCGCCGGCAGCTCGGCGCGGCGCGACTCGCCCGCCTGCTTGGCACCGTCGTCTTCGCCGGCTTCGAACTGGAGACCGAATTTGACCGAGGGATCGGCAAAAGCGCTGATGGCCGCGAAGGGAACCGTGAGCCGCTCGTGGCGCCCGCCGAAGCTCAAGGTGACGGAGAATCGATCGGCCTCGACGGAGAGATCCCAGAACTGATGCTGCAGGACGATGGTCATCTCCTGGGGATATTGCTGACGCAGCCAGTCGGCGAGGCCGACTCCCGGGCGCGTCGTGCGGAAGGTGACAAAGAAGTGGTGATCGCCGGGAAGCCCGCGGACTTGCGCTTCCTGCAGCGCGCGGGTCACAACGCCACGCAGCGCCAGCTCGACCATCTGGTCGTATCTCAGCCAGTTCTCGGCCATGCTCGCCCGCCCCGATCCTCCCGCAGCGTCTTTTTGTCCCGCCCGGCTCGCCGGGGAGGGAAGTGGGGGGCCTTCTGTTGCCCGGCGCCCCCCGGACCGCGCTTACCTAATCACTTAGGCAGCGAGAGCCAAACGGTTGTTGTCGTTGGCACTTCTTGAGTGGCCCGATAACGGCGGTACCATGCCGAGCGAAAACCATGCCTTTACCACGCGCGTCGATCCTGTTTCGCCCCCATGAAGGGCCGGCCATTCCGGCCGGCCTGAAACTGGTGGAGGCGCCGGGTACTGCCCCCGGGTCCGCTACGCTTATGCCACATGGCGTTTATCGCCGTAGTCGGTCGCCCGACAGGTGAAATATAAGTGTCTTCACGGCGAATCGAAAGGGGTGCGAAGAGCGTGACCAGCGGCAGCGAGGACGATCGGGAGATCGCAGCCCAAAGGGCCGAGATGAGCCAGACCCGGCGCAGCACGGTGCCGGCCCTGGAGGAAATCCTGTACACGGCCCTGCCGGTGCTGGACCGCGGCTTCATCCGCGTCGTCGACTACATGGGCGACGACGGCGCGGTCGTCCAGGCGGCGCGCGTCTCCTACGGCCGCGGCACCCGCAAGGTCAGCGAGGATCGCGGCCTCATCCACTACCTGATGCGCCACCGGCACTCGACACCCTTCGAGATGTGCGAGATCAAGTTCCACGTGAAGCTGCCGATCTTCGTCGCGCGCCAGTGGATCCGCCATCGCACTGCCAATGTGAACGAGTATTCGGCCCGCTATTCGATCCTGGATCGGGAGTTCTATCTGCCGGCGCCGGCCGATCTTGCCGCACAATCCGCCGCCAATCGGCAGGGACGGGGTGAGATTCTCGAAGGCGCGGAGGCGGCCCATGTGCTGGACCTGCTGCGCGAGGATTCGCTGCGCCAATATGCCCACTACACGGAAATGCTGAACGAAGGGGAGGACGGCGAGGCCGCCGATCCTGCCCGCCGGGGCCTTGCCCGCGAGCTCGCCCGCATGAGCCTCACCCTCAACTTCTATACCCAGTGGTACTGGAAGATCGACCTTTACAACCTGATGCACTTCCTCAGCTTGCGCGCCGACCCCCACGCTCAGTACGAGATCCGGGCCTATGCCGAGGTGATGCTGGACGTGCTGCGCCGCTGGCTCCCGCTCTGCCATGAGGCCTTCCTGCAGCACCGGCTCCATGCCGTGACGCTCTCGGCGGCGGCGCTCGCCGCGGTGAAGGAGATGTTGGCAGGGAAGAAGGTGACGCAAGCGTCGAGCGGGCTCGGCAAGCGCGAATGGCGCGAGCTTTGCACGGCGCTGGGGTTGCCCCAAGCCTGACCTATTCCACCACGATCCTGGGCGGCGCCTTGCGGGGCTCGGCGGCGACCTTCTTCCAGACCTGCTCGGCGATGGTGCGGTAGGTCTTGGAATGAGCGCTGGCGGGATTTGAGACCACGATGGGATGGCCGCCGTCGGAGGTCTCGCGGATGGCCATGTCGAGAGGGATTTCGCCGAGGAAATCGACGCCGAGCTTCTCGGCCTCTCGGCGCGCTCCGCCATGGCTGAAGATGTCCGAGCGCTCGCCGCAATGGGGGCAGAGGAAATAGCTCATGTTCTCGACGATGCCCAGCACCGGCACGTCGACCTTGCGGAACATGTTGAGGCCCTTGCGGGCATCGAGGAGGGCGATGTCCTGGGGCGTCGAGACGATGACGGCGCCCGATAGCGGCACCTGCTGGGCCATGGTGAGCTGGGCATCGCCGGTGCCGGGCGGCAGATCGACCACGAGAATATCGAGTTCTCCCCATTCCACGTCGCGCAGCATCTGGTTGATGGCGCTCATCACCATCGGCCCGCGCCAGATCATCGGCGTCTCCTCGGGCACCATGAAGCCCATGGACATCACCTTGATGCCGTAGTTCTCCAGCGGCAGCAGGCGCTTGCCGTCGGGCGAGGAGGGCCGGCCCTTGATCCCCATCATGCGCGGCTGGGAGGGTCCATAGATGTCGGCGTCGAGCAGGCCGACCGAGAGGCCGAGGCTCTTGAGGGCGAGGGCGAGGTTGACGGCGGTGGTGGATTTGCCCACCCCGCCCTTGCCGCTCGCCACCGCCACGATGGCGCGCACGCCTGGGACGGCGGGCTTGGTCTGCTGCACCCGGCCCTGAGGCTCCGCCGATTTCGCCGCGCCCGCCGGCCCTTTGGCTTTGCGCTCGGCCGTCAGCACGGCCGAGACCGAGAGCACGCCGGCGATCGCCTCGACGACCTTTTCGGCCTGGCGGCGCAGGCCCTCGAGCCGAGCTGCCCGGTCGCGATCGACCTCGATTGCGAAGACGACATGGCCGTTCTTCAACGCCAGGCCAGAGACCATGCCGAGGTCGACGATATTGCCGTCCCGGTCGGGGTCGCCGACGGACCTGAGAGCGGCGAGCACGGCGGCCTCTGTAACCTCGGCCATGCTTGAAATCTCCCTTCATTCGCCGATAGTGGCAAGGCAGCACTGCTTGCCAGCCTACCGCGCACGCCTTAAGTAGTGGCTTCGGTCGCCAATGGGAAGCGGCGACGGCTAACCCGCAGAATGGAAAGGAAGGGATCGGTCCGATGCCCTGGCGCAACACGAGCGGAGGCGGCGGTCCCTGGGGTGGAGGCGGGCAGGGGCCCTGGAGCGGCGGCAAGCCGCCCGACCTGGAAGACATCCTGCGCAAGGGCCAGGACCGCATGAAGCGCCTGCTGCCGGGCGGGTTCGGCAGCGGCCGGAGCCTCGCCTTCATCGCGCTCGTCGGCCTGGCGCTCTGGCTCGCGACCGGCTTCTATCGCGTCGAGCCAGACGAGGAGGGCCTTGCCCTCATCTTCGGCCGCGTCTGGAAGCTCACCTATCCGGGGCTGAACTACAATCTGCCCGCCCCCATCGGCGAGGTGATGACGCCCAAGGTGAAGCGGGTCAACCGGGTCGAGGTCGGCTTCCGCTCCACGGTCGATTCGGACGGCAATTTCACCGCCCAGGACGTGCCGGACGAGAGCCTGATACTGACCGGCGACAAGAAGATCATCGACATGCAGTACACCGTCTTTTGGGTGATCAAGGATCCGCTGCAGTTCCTGTTTGCCATCCGCGATCCCGAGGACACGGTGAAGAACGTGGCAGAAAGCGCCATGCGCGAAATCATCGGCCGGTCGGACTTCGAGTATGTCCGCACCAAGGGCCAGGCGGCCACCGAGCAGGAGGCGCTCGTCCTTATTCAGCAGCTGCTCGACAACTATCACGCCGGCATCGAGGTGAGCCAGGTTGCGATGAAGAACATCGCGCCGCCGGCTGAGACCATCGCCGCCTTTCGCGACATCACGGCGGCGAGCCAGGACGCCATCAGCTCGGTCAACGAGGCTCAGGGCTACTACAACCAGGTGACCCAGAACGCCGAAGGCCAGGCCCAGAAGATCATCAAGGAAGCCGAGGCCTACAAGGCCCAGCGCATTGCGCTGGCGACCGGCGAGGCCCAGCGTTTCGAGACCGTTCTCGCCGCCTATCAGAAGGCGCCCGACGTGACCCGGCGCCGGCTCTACCTGGAGACGATGGAGCAGGTGCTCAAGAGCGTGGACAAAGTGCTGATCGACCCCAGGCTTTCCGGCGGGGCGGTGCCCTACCTGTCGCTCAACGAGTTGATGAAGCATCCGGGGTCCGACGCCGGCGCACCGGCAGCGGGCGCCTCGACGACAGGAGGCAGCCAGTGAACCGCGCTCTCCTCGGCGCGATCGTCGGCGCGATCGTCGCCTTCGTGCTGCTGTACTCGTCCTACTACGTGGTCCATCCCTCGGAGTGGACGCTGGTCCTCGAGCTGGGCAAACCGGTGCGGGTGGTACCTCTTCCGGACTGGTCCAATCCGCAGCTCGACCCGCTCAGCCCCGACGTGGGCCCCGGCCTCTACTTCAAGCTGCCCTTCGTGCAAAACGTCGTCTATCTGGACAAGCGCGTCCTCAACTTCGACGCCCCGTCGGAGGAGGTTCCGACCGTCGACCAGAATCAGGTGATCGTCTCCGCCTATGCCCGATTCCAGATCATCGATCCGCTGTTGTTCTATCAGACAGTGGGCAACGAGGATGGGGTGCAGGCGCGCCTCAAGCCGATCATCAGCTCCAATCTGCGCCGCGCGCTGGGCGACGTTTCCATGGCGACGATCCTGACAAGCCACCGTGCGGACCTGATGCTTCAGATCACCAAGCAGGTAAGCCTCGAGGCACAAAGCTTCGGCATCAAAGTCATCGACGTGCGCATGAAGCGGGTCGATCTGACCCAGGAAAACGCCGAGGCTATCTATAAGCAGATGACAACCCAGCGCCAGCAGGTGGCCATCAACACGCGCGCCACGGGCCAGGCCCAGGCGACCGAGCTTCGGGCCGAAGGCGACAAGCAGGCGGTGATCATCCTCGCCGACGCCAAGCAGAAGGCCGAGGTGCTGCATGGCGAGGGCGATGCGACGGCGACGGCGACCTACGCCGCCGCGTTCGGCCGCGATCCTGCCTTCTTCGACTTCTATCGCTCGCTTCAGGCAATGGACACGGCCTTGTCCGGACAGGGCACGACCTATGTCGGCCCGCCCGATGGCGATTTCTTCCGTTATTTCCGCAGCGAGACCGGCAGCCCCGCCAAGCCGGCTCAGGCGGGCGCTGCCTCCGCGACTTCACCTTAACCCGGCCGGCAGGTCTGCCATGTCGCTGGGCTTGGGCGACGCCCTGACCGCCATCGGGCTGATGCTGGTTTTCGAGGGGATCGTGCTGGCCGCCGCCCCCGAAACGGCCAAGCGGGCGATGGCAGCCATTCTCGCGCGGCCCGCCGGGCTGTTGAGGCTGGTCGGGGTGGTGGCCATGGTGGTGGGGGTGGCTGTGGTGTGGCTGGTGCGAGGCTGAGAACCCCCGCACTTTCAAAATCCTCGCCCGCAGCCGGCCGAAATGGCTTATCCTTGTCTTTAGAGCCCCGCATGGTCGGCAGGCCGTCTTGATCGGGCGCCGATCCGGGCTACATCCTGGGTAGAAATCGGCGGATGGGCCGGTCCCATCCCAGCTTGGAGTATGGACGTGACGTATCGCTTCCTCGGCCGCCTGTTGGCCGTACCTTTCGCCGTCGGCCTCCTGCTCCTGCCGGCAGCACCCGCGGCGCTGGCCCGCAGCGCTCCCGAGAGCTTCGCCGATTTGGTGGATAAGCTCCTGCCGGCCGTGGTCAACATCGCGTCGACGACCAAGGTCACCGATGCCAATCAGAGCGATCCCAACCTGGAGCAGCTGTTCAAGCAGTTCTTCGACAAGCAGCAAGGGAACAACGGCGGCGGGGACAACGGGGGCGACAGCGGCGGCGATAATGGGAGCGGGGACAACGGCGATACGCCCCATGAGGCGACGTCGCTCGGCTCCGGCTTCATCATCGACCCGAGCGGCTACATCGTCACCAATAACCATGTCATCGACCAGGCCGAGGAAATCACGGTCCGCCTCCAGGACAACACCGAGTTCAAGGCGCGGCTCGTCGGCCATGACCCGAAGACCGACCTCGCCCTGCTGAAGATCGATGCCCCCGGCCCGCTGCCCTATGTCGAGTGGGGCGATTCCGAGAAGGCCAGGATCGGCGACTGGGTCATTGCCATCGGCAATCCCTTCGGCCTCGGCGGATCGGTTTCAGCCGGCATCCTCTCGGCTCGCCAGCGGGACATCAACGCCGGTCCCTATGACGATTTCCTGCAGACCGACGCCGCGATCAACCGGGGCAATTCCGGCGGTCCCATGTTCGACATGGACGGCAAGGTCATCGGCATCAATACGGCCATATTCTCGCCCTCGGGCGGCAGCATCGGCATCGGTTTCGCGTTGCCATCCTCGCTCGCCAAGCCGGTGATCGCCCAGCTGCGCCAGTATGGCCATCCCCGGCGCGGCTGGCTCGGCGTCAGGATCCAGAGCGTGACGCCCGAACTGGCCGAGGGCCTGAAGATGTCGAAGCCCATCGGCGCCCTCATCGCCTCGGTCACCGGCGGCGGGCCCGCCGACAAGGCAGGGATCAAGCAGGGCGACGTGGTCATCCGCTTCAACAGCCAGGACGTGCCGGAGATGCGCCAGCTGCCGCGCATCGTCGCCGAGACGCCGTTCGGCACCGAGGTGCCCGTGGTCGTATTGCGCCAGGGCAGGGAGGTGACTGTCACGGTCAGACTGGGCGAGCTCGACGAAACGGCCGAAGCCAGTGCCGACGCCCAACAGAGCCAGACGCAGGCGCCAAAGCCGACGGTCAAGAAAACCCCGGTGCTGGGCCTCCAGCTCGCCGAGATGAGCGACGCGCTCCGCCAGAAATACAGCATCGCCGACGAAGCTTCCGGCGTCGTCGTGCTCGACGTGGATGCCAACAGCAACGCCGCGGCCAAGGGCCTGAAGGCCGGCGACGTCATCGTCGAGGTGGACCAGAATTCCGTCGCCACTCCCTCCGACGTTGAGAACCGGATCGCCGCAGCGAAGTCGAACGGATACAAGGTCGTGACCCTCCTGGTCTATCGCCAGGGCGACTTCCAATGGGTGGCGGTCAGGACCGATCAGGGCTGAGCGAACGCCGGTCCCAGGCCCCGACCATCCCAGGAGCGCAGCAGAACCGGCGGCCTATGGTCGTTGTCGCCGGGCCGACGGCGAGCGGGAAGTCGGCCTTGGCCCTTGCCATTGCCGAACGCTTCGCCGGCGTCGTCGTCAACGCCGACAGCATGCAGGTCTACCGCGAGCTCGCCATCCTGACTGCAAGGCCGGGACCGGCGGCGCTTGCCGCGGTTCCGCATCGCCTCTATGGCGTATTGCCGGCCGCCGAGCGCTGCTCGGTCGGACGCTGGCGCGAGATGGCGCTTGGCGCCATCGCGGCGGAGCCTCAGCGCCTGCCAGTAGTGACCGGGGGGAGCGGGCTCTACCTGCGCGCGCTCAGTGCCGGCCTGGCGCCGGTTCCCGAGATTCCCGCCGAGCTGCTCGTTCAGGGCCGAGGCAGGCTCGATGACTTAGGGCCTGAAGAGCTCCATAGCGAGCTTCAGCGCCTCGATCCCGTGATGGCGGCAAGGATTGCGCCCGGCGACAGTCACCGGCTGCTGCGCGCCTGGTGCGTGTATCGGGCAACCGGCCGATCCCTCGCCAGCTGGCAATCGGATACGGGGCCGGCCGGTCTTTTCCCGACTTTGGTCATCGCGCTCATGCCGCAGAGGGCCGAGCTCTACGCCGCCTGCGACGCCCGCTTCTCGGCCATGGTGGCAGCGGGCGCGCTGGGCGAGGTGGAGGCTCTTCTTGCCCTCGGCCTAGACCCAAGCCTGCCGGCGATGAAGGCGGTGGGCGTGCGGGAGCTGGCTGAAGTCTTGCGCGGGCGTCTCGCGTTTGCGAAGGCGATTGCCGCAGCGCAGCAGGCGACCCGGCGCTATGCCAAGCGTCAGGTCACTTGGATAAGGCATCAGATGACAGGGGCTCACATCATCGATGCGCAATTTTCGGAAAGAATCTTGCCACCAATCTTTACGATTATTCGCCAATTTTTGTTGACCGCTTCCAAATGAGCCTCTAGCTTCCGGCGGTTGCGGGCGAATTTCAGCAATTTTCGCCCGGCTTCACGGTCAAAGTCTTCGACCAAATCCGAAGGAGCATTGGGCCATGTCGGCCGAGGAAACCAACGGAGCCGGAATCGTCATCAAAGCCCTGCTGGATCAAGGCGTGGATGTGGTTTTCGGCTATCCGGGCGGGGCCGTGCTGCCGCTCTACGACGAGCTGTTCAAGCAGAACGCGCTGCGCCACGTCCTCGTGCGCCATGAGCAGGCGGCCGTCCATTCGGCGGAAGGCTATGCGCGCTCCACCGGCAAGGTGGGCGTGGTCCTTGTCACCTCGGGCCCCGGCGCCACCAATGCCGTCACCGGCCTGACCGACGCGCTGATGGATTCGATTCCCGTCGTCTGCCTCACCGGCCAGGTGCCGACCCATCTGATCGGCAACGATGCCTTCCAGGAGGCCGACACCACCGGGATCACGCGGCCCTGCACCAAGCACAATTACCTGGTGAAGAACGTCGCCGACCTCGCCCGCACGATCCACGAGGCCTTCTATGTCGCGCGCAGCGGCCGGCCCGGGCCGGTCGTCGTCGACCTGCCGAAGGACATCCTCCAGGCCAAGTACAAGTACAGCGGCGGCGCGACGGTCAAGCACAAGAGCTACAACCCCCAGCTCAAGGGCGACCCGAAGCTGATCGAGGCGGCGGTCGAGCTGATGGCCAAGGCCAAGCGCCCGCTGTTCTATTGCGGCGGCGGCGTGATCAATTCCGGGCCGGGCGCCTCCCAGCTCCTTAGCCAGCTCATCCGGCTCACCGGCTATCCCTGCACGCTGACCTTGATGGGCCTTGGCGCCTTTCCGGCTTCCGACCCTCAGTTTCTGGGCATGGTGGGAATGCATGGCATGTACGAGTCCAACATGGCGATGCATGACTGCGACGTGATGATCAATATCGGCGCCCGGTTCGATGATCGGGTGACCGGCCGGCTCGCGGCCTTTGCGCCCAATGCCAAGAAGATCCACGTCGACATCGATCGGTCCTCGATCAACAAGAACGTCCGCGTCGACATCGCCATCGTCGGCGATTGCGGACGCGTGCTCGAGGACATGATCAAGATCTGGAAGGCCAAGCAGCTGCATCCCGACGCCAAGGCGCTCAAGGCCTGGTGGGGCGAGATCGAAGCCTGGCGCGGGCGCAAATGCCTCAGCTATCGCAACTCGGACAAGATCATCAAGCCGCAGTTCGCGCTCCAGCGCCTGTATGCGGCGATCAAGGACAAGGATTTCTACATCACCACCGAAGTCGGCCAGCATCAGATGTGGGCGGCCCAGTTCCTGAAGTTCGAGAAGCCCAACCGGTGGATGACCTCGGGCGGGCTCGGCACCATGGGCTACGGGCTGCCGGCGGCGGCGGGCGTCCAGATCGCGCACCCCGAGGCCCTCGTCATCGACGTCGCCGGCGAGGCCTCGATCCTGATGAACATCCAGGAGATGTCCACGGTCATCCAGCACCGGCTGCCGGTGAAGATCTTCATCATCAACAACAAGTGGATGGGCATGGTGCGCCAGTGGCAGGAACTGCTCCATGGCGGGCGCTATGCCGAGAGCTACACCGACGCCTTGCCCGATTTCGTCAAGCTGGCCGAGGCTTTCGGGGCGGTCGGCCTCAGGGCCGAGAAGCCCAGCGAGCTCGACGGCGTGATCAAGGAGATGCTGGCGGTCAAGAAGCCGGTCATCGTCGATGTGGTCGTCGACGAGAAGGAGAACTGCTTTCCGATGATCCCCTCGGGCGCCGCCCACAACGAGATGCTGCTGGGGCCCGAGGACGAGGCCAAGCCGGTCTCCGAAGAAGGCATGGTGCTGGTCTGATGACGGCCGGCGAGGCGATCGGGCGCCATACGATCTCGGTGCTGGTGGACAACGAGTTGGGCGTGCTGGCCCGGGTCATCGGCCTGTTCTCCGGCCGGGGCTACAACATCGAGAGCTTGACCGTGGCCGAGGTCGATCCGGCCGAACGGCTTTCCCGCATCACCGTGGTCACCTCCGGCACGCCGATGATCATCGAGCAGATCAAGGCCCAACTCGACCGGCTGGTGCCGGTCCACAGGGTGCGCGACCTCACCATCGACGGGCCCAGCCTCGAGCGCGAGCTCGCCCTGGTCAAGGTCCGCGCCACCGGCGAGAAGCGGGTGGAGAGCCTGCGCATCGCCGACATCTTCCGCGCCCGGGTGGTGGACGCGACCATCGAGAGTTTCGTCTTCGAGATGACGGGCTCGCCCGACAAGCTCAACGCCTTCATCGGGCTGATGCGCCCGCTGGGGCTGGTGGACGTGGCCCGGACCGGGGTCGCCGCCATTGCGCGCGGGCCCGAGCCGCTCTAAAAGCCCCGTCCAGCACATCCGATCTTTCGCCGAAGGGAAGCCGCCATGCGCGTTTACTACGACCGCGACGCCGACGTGAACCTGGTCAAGGGCCGCAAGATCGTGGTCGTCGGCTACGGAAGCCAGGGCCATGCCCATGCCCTCAACCTCAAGGACAGCGGGGTCAAGGAGGTGCGTGTGGCGTTGCGTGAGGGCTCGGCCAGCATCAAGAAGGCGGAGGCCGCGGGGCTCGAGGTCATGAACCCGAAAAAGGCCGCCGCCTGGGCCGACGTGGTCATGGTGCTGACCCCCGATGAGCTGCAGGCCAGGCTCTACAGCGAGGATCTGGCGCCCCACATGCGCAAAGGCACGGCGCTCGCGTTCGCCCATGGCCTCAACATTCATTTCCGCCTGATCGAGCCCCGCGCCGACCTCGACGTGTTCATGGTGGCGCCCAAGGGGCCCGGCCATACCGTGCGCTCGGAGTTCTTGCGCGGCGGCGGCGTGCCCTGCCTGGTTGCCGTCGCCCAGAACGCCAGCGGCAACGCGCTCGAGATCGGCCTCAGCTACGCGAGCGCCATCGGCGGCGGGCGCTCGGGCATCATCGAGACCAGTTTCCGCGAGGAATGCGAAACGGACCTGTTCGGCGAGCAGGTGGTGCTCTGCGGCGGCCTCACCTCCCTCATCCAGGCCGGCTACGAGACCCTGATCGAGGCGGGTTATGCCCCGGAAATGGCCTATTTCGAATGCCTGCACGAGGTAAAGCTGATCGTCGACCTGATCTACGAAGGCGGCATCGCCAACATGCGCTATTCGATCTCCAACACCGCCGAGTACGGCGACTATACGCGCGGCCCCCGCATCATCACCGAGGAGACCAAGGCGGAGATGAAGCGCATCCTCGACGATATCCAGTCGGGCAGGTTCGCACGCGACTGGGTTCAGGAGTGCCAGGCCGGCCAACCGAGCTTCAAGGCCATGCGCCGGCGCGGGGCCGACCACCCGATCGAGGAGATCGGTGCCAAGCTGCGTGCCATGATGCCCTGGATCGCCAAGAACAAGCTGGTCGACAAGACCCGGAACTGACGACCGGACCGGTAGCCATGGGCGGGACGCGGGTGACGCCCATGAGCGTCGCGCAAGCGGGCCGTGTCGATATTTGGCGCCTGGCTTTGCTGGCGATCGCGGTATTGACCCTGCTGCGCCTCGCCTTCCTGTTGTTCACGCCCATCGAGCTCGATTTCGAGGAGGCGCAGTACTGGGTCTGGTCCCGCACTCTCGCGTGGGGCTACTTCTCCAAGCCGCCGCTGATCGCCTGGCTGATCCGGGCAACGACCGAGATCTGCGGCAACGGGCCGGCCTGCATCCGGGCGCCGAGCCCTCTGCTCCATGCCGCCACGGCCATCCTCATCGGCGCCGCCGGGATCAGGCTCGGCGGGCGCCGGCTCGGCGCTTGGGCGGCGCTCGTCTATGCGACGATGCCGGGCGTTGCCTTCTCGGCCATGCTCATGACGACCGATGTTCCGCTGGCCCTGTTCTGGGCGCTCACGCTCTACTGCTTTGTCCGGCTGAGGCGGGGCGGCGGACTTGGTTGGGCGGTCGCGGCAGGGGTGGCGCTGGGCCTCGGCACGCTCGGCAAGTACGCCATGCTCCTGTTCGTGCCGGGTGTCCTGATCTACCTGCTGCTGTCGGCGGAGGGCCGTCGCGCCCTGGGATGGCGCAAACCGCTCGTCCTGCTGGCCACGGCACTCGCGGTCATCTCGCCCAATCTGGTGTGGAACCTGAACACCCACTGGACGACCGTCGTCAGCACGGCCGAAACCGCCGATGTCGGCGAAGCGCATTTCGAGCTCAACCATTTGCTCGACTACGTCGGTGGCCAGCTCGCCATCTTCGGCCCGGTGCCGCTCTATCTGCTGTTCGAGCAGGCCTTCGCGAGCCGGCAGTCTGCCGGCCTCTCGCTTCTCCAGCCGGAGAGCCGTCAGCTCGTTTCTTGCCTGTCCTTGCCTTTCCTGCTGGCCTTCCTGGTGATTTCCGTGATCACGCGCGTCAATGCCAATTGGGCCGCCTACGCCTATGTCGGCGGCAGCCTGGCGGCGGCGGGGGTGATGGCCCGGCCGATGGCGTATTGGTGGCTGAGGCGCTCGGTCGCCGTCCATGCCGCCATCGGCCTCGGCATGTATGCAGGGATCCTGTGCCTGCCTCTGTGGCCTCAGCTACCCTTCAACCTGTCCCATGCCGTCGAGCGAAGAGCCGGCTGGCAGGCCCTGGGCCAGGTGGTGGCGGCGGAACTCGCCAAGGAGCCGTCGCTGCGCCTGCTGACGGCCGATCGCTCGCTTACCTCCGAGCTGCTCTACTATGCCCGCATCCCGCCGGGCGGCTATGCGGCCTGGAGTCCCGACCCGCGGCCCGGCAGCGAGTTCGAGCGCGTCGCCCGGCTGCAGGCGGGCGATTCCGGCCCCTTCCTGCTGGCGCTTTCCGATGACCTGGACGTGCAGCCGATTGCCCGCCATTTCTCCATGGTCGGGCCGGAGAACCACGTGGTGGTGCATTTGTGGACTGGATCGGAGCGCGGGCTGCTGCTGATGCGCTTGCAGGGATTCCGGGGCTACTGGCCATGAGAGGGCGGTTGGCCCTCGCCCTTTTGGCGGCGACCGCGGTGAGCGTCGTCGTCTTCTCGCTCTTCCCCGACCTCGACCTCGAGGTTGCGGGAGCTCTGCATCGTTCGGACGGATTATTCGTGGGCCAGAATTCCTACCTGCTCAACTGGCTGCACCAGACGGCGGTGCCTTGGATGGTGAAGCTCTGCCTCGCATTCTTCATACTGGCACTGCTTGCCCGCCTGTTTGGCCGGTCGATCGCGGGAATATCGCGCACTGAGGCGCTTTTCGTCATCGCTGTCTTCGCGCTTGGTCCCGGCCTTCTTGCCAACACCCTTGCGAAGGACCATTCGGGCCGGCCCAGACCCACCGATTCTCAGCCCTTTGGCGGCCCCTTCGCTTATGCAGCACCCCTTACCTTCAGTGGAGCCTGCCCCAACAACTGCTCCTTCGTCTCGGGCGACGCTGCCGCCGGCTTCGCCTTCCTCGGCCCGGCCGCCATCCTGCCGCGGCGCTGGCGTCGGCGCGGGTTAGGCGGCGCACTGGCGCTTGGCGGCGCCATCGGCCTCATGCGGATGCTGCAAGGTGGGCATTTCCTCGGCGACGTCATCTTCGCCGGTCTTCTGGTCGCAGCCACGACCCTGGCACTCCACTGGGCCATGTTCCGGGCCGACGGGCCTCCCCGAGGCGGACCGGATAGCCGTCCGGCAGGCTCAACTTAGGTCTTGTCGAGGGGCGGCTGCTGCGGTTAGAAATGTTCCAGGGTCTAGGCGACCCTGACGGAGCAGCGATGTCGATCCGCATGCAAGGGATCTTCGAGGCGGCCGGGCGCGAAAGCGCCGGGGCCGCGCCTGCGCCGATTTCAGGCCTCACTCCCGCTGGCCGGACGCTGCGACTTATCTGCCCCTGAGCGCTGCCGCCTTTCGCGAAGGGCGAAGCGCTTGCAGGGGTCTTGAGGCGCTTCATCCGTCAACAGCGAACATGGGGTTTGTAACATGAGTACCAGCGGTCAGAACAAGGTCGCGCCGATGCGCGACAAGAACCGGGTCGTGATCTTCGACACGACCATGCGCGACGGCGAGCAGTCGCCGGGCTGTTCGATGAATCTCGAAGAGAAGCTGAAAATCGCGGCCGTGCTCGAGGAGATGGGCGTCGATGTGATCGAGGCCGGCTTTCCCATCGCCTCCAACGGCGACTTCGAGGCGGTGCGCGAGGTGGCGCGGATCATCGAACGCTCCTCGGTCGCGGGGCTCGCGCGCGCCTCGCGCAAGGACATCGACCGGGCCTGGGAGGCCCTCAAGGGCGCCCGGCGTCCGCGCATCCACACGTTCATCTCGACGAGCCCGCTGCACATGAAGCACAAGCTGCAGATGGAGCCGGGCGCGGTGCACCAGGCGGTGGCCGACAGCGTCGCCCATGCCCGCAACTTCTGCGAGGACGTCGAGTGGTCGGCCGAGGACGCCTCGCGCAGCGACCATGATTTCCTGTGCCGGTGCGTCGAGACGGCAATCAAGGCCGGGGCGAGCACGGTCAATATTCCCGACACCGTCGGCTACGCGGTGCCGGAAGAGTTCGCGGCCCTCATCGCCATGTTGATGAACAGAGTCCCGAACATCGACAAGGCCGTAGTTTCGGTCCACTGCCACAATGATCTGGGCCTCGCCGTTGCCAATTCCCTGGCGGCCGTCGGTGCCGGCGCGCGCCAGGTCGAATGCACCATCAACGGTCTGGGCGAGCGGGCCGGCAACGCGGCGATGGAGGAAATCGTCATGGCGCTGCGCACGCGCCCCGACCGCATGCCCTACGCGACCGGGATCGACACCACGGTCATCACCAAGGCCTCGAAGCTTGTCTCGACCATCACCGGCTTCGCGGTTCAGCCCAACAAGGCCATCGTCGGCGCCAACGCGTTTGCGCATGAATCCGGAATCCATCAAGACGGCATGCTGAAGCATGCCGGCACCTATGAGATCATGACGCCGGAATCCGTCGGCCTCAGCCGCTCGACCCTGGTCATGGGCAAGCATTCGGGGCGGCATGCCTTCAAGACCAAGCTCAAGGAGCTGGGCTTCGATCTCGGCGACAATGCGGTCGAGGACGCCTTTCGGCGCTTCAAGGACCTGGCCGACAAGAAGAAGGACGTCTTCGACGAGGACATCGTGGCCCTCGTCGACGACAATCTCGTGCGCAGCAACGACCATATCCGCTTCGTCTCGCTCCAGGTCATCGCCGGTTCCAAGGGGCCGCAGCGCGCCGATCTGGAGCTCGAGATCGGCGGGCGACCGGTGCAGGCCACGGCGACGGGCGACGGCCCGGTCGACGCCATCTTCAACGCCGTCAAGGCGCTCTTCCCCCATGAGGCGCGCCTCCAGCTGTTCCAGGTCCACGCCGTGACAGCCGGCACCGACGCCCAGGCGGAGGTGACGGTGCGGCTCGAGGAGGGCGGCAAGACGGTCAACGGGCAGGGGGCCGATACCGATACCCTGGTCGCTTCCTGCAAGGCCTATATCCACGCCCTCAACAAGCTGCTAGTGAAGCGGGAGAAATCGGCACCAGCGGCGCTTTCGGCCTGAACTTGGCAATCCGGGACAGGATGGAAACGGGGCCGAAAGGCCCCGTTTTCCGTTGGCGGGCGTTGGATCGGTGACAAGCGTCTTGAATTTGCCATGGTGGGCGGCTATGCCGAGCGCTTCTCAGAGCGAAGGTTTTCCTGATGTTCAATAGATTGCTCGGCATGCTGTCTGCCGACATGGCTATCGATTTGGGTACCGCCAACACCCTCGTATATGTCAAGGGACGGGGCATCGTCCTCAACGAGCCCTCGGTCGTGGCGATCGCCGAGGTCAAGGGCAAGAAGCGCGTGCTCGCGGTCGGCGACGAGGCGAAGATGATGCTTGGCCGCACGCCCGGCTACATCACGGCGATCCGCCCCTTGCGCGACGGGGTCATCGCCGATTTCGAGGTGGCGGAAGAGATGATCAAGCATTTCATCCGCAAGGTTCACAACCGGCGGAGCTTCGCCAGCCCGCAAGTCATCATCTGCGTTCCCTCGGGCTCGACGGCGGTCGAGCGCCGCGCCATTCAGGAATTGGCGGAATCCGCGGGCGCCCGGCGCGTGCATCTGATCGAAGAGCCCATGGCGGCCGCCATCGGTGCCGGCCTGCCCGTGACCGAGCCCACGGGCTCCATGGTCGTCGACATCGGCGGGGGGACGACGGAAGTGGCCGTGCTGTCGCTCGGCGGCATCGTCTATTCGCGCTCGGTGCGCGTCGGTGGCGACAAGATGGACGAAGCCATCATCGCCTATATCCGTCGCAATCATAACCTTCTCATCGGCGAGGGCAGCGCCGAGCGGATCAAGAAGGAAATCGGCTCCGCCTGTCCGCCCGAGGACGGCGAGGGCCGCCGGCTTGAGATCAAGGGCCGCGACCTGATGAACGGCGTGCCCAAGGAACTGGTGATTACCGAGCGCCAGATCGCCGAGAGCCTCGCCGAACCCGTGGGCGCCATCATCGAGGCGGTCAAAGTCGCTCTCGAGCACACCGCGCCCGAGCTTGCGGCCGACATCGTCGACAAGGGGATCGTGCTGACCGGCGGGGGAGCGCTGCTGAGCAATCTCGACTTCGTGCTGCGCCATTCCACGGGCCTGCCGGTATCGATCGCCGACGATCCGTTGAGCTGCGTGGCGCTCGGCACCGGACGCTGCCTGGAGGAGATGCCGACGCTGAAGAACCTGCTGATCGACACATATTAAGTCGGCGGCCTCGCGGCGCCCACTACTTTTGCGGGTTTATGCTAAAAACCATTTATTTTCTGTGCGTTATGCGGTAACCTCTATCTCCGGGTGACGCCGGTGCGTCGCCTGGGGGAAGCGCCCCGGAGGACGGGTTTGAAGCTTCGCGGCGGATCGGCGTTGCGACTCGCATCAGCCAGGGCTTGGCTGCAACGCTTCACCTTCGCCCTGCTTTTCGTCGCCGCCTTCGCCTTGATGCTGCTCGGTCGGGCCGACGGCGATCTCGTCCAGCGCGCCCGCGCCACCCTCGCCGACGCCGTGGTGCCGATCCTCGACGGCGTTGCCCGGCCCTTGGCAAGCATCCGCCAGGCCTATGATAACGCAAGAGATTTCGTGAACCTCCGGGCGGAAAACGAGGCTCTGCGCCAAGACCAGGAGCGCCTGCTGCAATGGCAGGTGGTGGCGCGGCAGCTCGCGGCCGAGAACCAGGGTCTGCGCGATCTGCTGAAGCTCGTTCCCGATCCAAGCTCCAGTTTCGTCACTGCCCGGGTGGTGGCCGACAATGGCGGCGCCTTCGTCCGCACGGCGTTGGTCGCCGCCGGCTATCGCGACGGCGTGCGCCGGGGCGACGCGGCGATGACCGGGGAAGGGCTGGTCGGCCGGGTGGTGGAGGTCGGACAGCGGTCCGCCCGGATCCTCCTGCTGACCGATATCAACAGCCGGATTCCCGTGGTCGTGGAACGCACTCGCGACCAGGCGATCCTCGCCGGCGACAACTCTGACAACCCCCAGTTGCTTTACTTGCCCCATGGCTCCTCGCTTGTGCCGGGCGACCGCATCGTCTCCTCGACCGCCGGCGGCGCCTTCCCGCCGGGGCTGCCCATCGGAATCGTCGGTTCGGTGCAGAACGGGGTCGCCGTCGTCTCTCTGTTCGTCAATTGGGACCGGCTCGAGTATCTTCGCCTGGTGGATTATCACCTGCCGGGCGTCCTGGACGGAGATCGCAGTCCGTGAGGTTCTCGCTCTTTCAGCGGATGGACGGGTGGGCGCGCAACGTCTTTCCTTTCGCGCTGACCCTGTTGATGATGTTGCTGGGCGCGACCCCGCTTCACATCTCCTTCTTCCAGGCGCTGGGGCCCGTGCTGGCCATGATCTCCACCTACTACTGGGCGATCCACCGGCCGACTCTGCTGCCGGCGCCTGCCGTCTTCGTCATCGGGCTGGTGGGCGATCTGATGGGCCAGGCGCCGCTCGGCGTAGGCACGATGATGCTCCTGCTCGTCTACGTCGTCGCTTTCTCCCAGCGACGGCTCTTCCTCGGCCAGCCGTTCCTGGTCGTCTGGTGGGGCTTCATGATGATCGCCGCCGGCGCCATGGCGCTGGGTTGGATCCTGGCCGGCTTCGTCGCCGGCGGAGCCCTCGATCCGAAGCGGGCCGTCTTCGCCTATGTGATGGCGCTCGCCCTCTATCCGGCAGTCGCCGATCTCTTCACCCGAGCCCAGCGCGCTTTCCTGCGCCCGGCGTAATTTCGCCATGAAGCGCAACCCCAAGCTCGTCAACAAGTCCTTCAGCCGTCGCGTCGCTCTGCTCGCCGGCGGGCAGGCCTTGCTGTTCTCGGCCTTGGCCGGGCGCATGTACTACCTGCAGGTCGTGGAATCGGGCCGCTACCGGCTGATGGCCGAGCAGAACCGGATCAATCTCCGCCTGCTCCCGCCGCTGCGCGGCAATATCGTCGATCGTTTCGGCGAGCCCATCGCCGTCAACGACCCGAACTACCGCGTCGTCGTCGTGCCCGAGCAGACCCTCAATATGCGCGGCACCCTGAAGGCGCTGGCGCGCATCCTCGCCCTCGACGACGCCGAGATAGAGCGCATCATGCGCGAGCGCGGGCGGTATCGCGCCTTCGTGCCGATCACGGTGCGCGACAACCTGAACTGGGACCAGGTGTCGCGCATCGAGGTCAATCTGCCCGACTTGCCGGGTGCCGGCATCGAGGTGGACCAGACCCGCTCATATCCTTACGGGGGCGCGACGGCCGGCGTGCTGGGCTATGTCGGGCCGCCCGCGGTTGATGAAGTCGGCAGCGACCCCCTGCTGCAGTTGCCCGGCTTCCGCATCGGCAAGAGCGGTCTGGAGAAGGTATACGACGGCAGCCTGCGCGGGACCGCGGGCACCAGCGAAGTGGAGGTGAACGCGCTCGGCCGGGTCATCCGCGAGCTCGACCGGCGCGACGGCGAACAGGGCAAGGAGCTTGTCACCACCCTCGACATCGGCCTGCAGCAATTCGTCCAGCAGCGCCTGGCAGCCGAGCTGAGCGCTTCGGCGGTGGTGATGGACGTCATCACCGGCGACGTGCTGGCCATGGGCTCCTCGCCCAGCTTCGATCCCAGCGCCTTCAACCGGGGCCTGACCGGCGCCGAGTGGGACCAGCTTTCCAACGATCCCACGCGCCCGCTCAGCAACAAGACCATCGCCGGGCAATATGCCCCCGGCTCGACCTTCAAGACCATGACGGCCCTCGCGGCGCAGGCCAACGGCATCGATCCCAGCCACACGGTGTTCTGCCCGGGATTCGCCACCCTCGGCAACGTCACCTTCCATTGCTGGTGGCATCAGGGTCACGGGACCCTCGACATGCTGGGCGGGATCAAGCATTCCTGCGACGTGTATTTCTACGACGTGGCGCGCCGCGTCGGCATCGATGCAATCGCCGAGATGGCTCGGCGCTTCGGCCTCGGTCAACTGACGGGCATCAACCTGCCGGGCGAGAAGCCCGGGCTCATCCCCGATTCCGCCTGGAAGAAAGCGACCTACAACGACATCTGGCATCCGGGCGAGACCCTGGTCGCGGGCATCGGCCAGGGCTTCATCCAGGCGACGCCGCTCCAGCTCGCGGTGATGACCGCCAGGATCGCCAATGGCGCCTACGCGCTCACCCCGCGCCTGGCGCGCCCCGCCCTGATCGACGAGGCGAGTGGACCCGAACCGGCCGTCTGCGCCTTCTCCAAAATGGACGTCAGCGCCAGCCACCTCAAGATCGTGACCGAGGGCATGCGCATGGTGGTGAACGATCCCGACGGCACGGCCTATGGCGCGCATATCAGCCAGCCCGGCATGGAGATGGCGGGCAAGACGGGATCCGCCCAGGTTCGCCACATCAGCATGGCCGAGCACCTGGCCGGTGTCCGCAAGAACGAGGATCTGCCCTGGCCGCTGCGCGATAACGCCCTGTTCATCGGCTTCGCGCCCGTCGGCAACCCCCGCTTTTGCTGCGCGGTGGTGGTCGAGCATGGCGGCGGCGGCGCCAAGGTCGCCGGCCCGATCGCTCGCGACGTGCTGCTGGAATGCCAGCAGCGCGACCCGACGCGCCCGCCCCAGCCCGGGCGCCTGGCTCAGCTGTAAGGCACATGGCAAGCTCCAGCTACGCCACCGGCGGCACGCCACGCCTGGGCGCATGGGAGAAGCTCCGGCGGATCAACTGGGGCATGCTCCTGATCATTTCGGCCATCGCCGGTTTCGGCTTCGCCATGCTCTACTCCGCCGCCAACGGCAGCGCCGATCCCTGGATGTCGCGCCAGGCGGCGCGCTTTGCCATCGGCCTCGCGCTGCTCGTTGCCGTCGCCCTGGTCGACTTCCGCTTCTGGCTGCGCAACGCCTATCTGCTTTATGCGATCGCCGTGCTGCTCCTGATCTTCGTCGAGATCGCCGGGCATATCGGCATGGGGGCCCAGCGCTGGATCAACCTCGGTTTCATCCAGCTGCAGCCCTCGGAGCTGATGAAGGTCGCGCTGGTGCTGGCGCTCGCCCGCTATTTCCACGGCCGCAGCTACGAGGAAGTGGGCAAGCCTCTCACCCTGATACCGCCCCTTATGCTGTGCCTGGCTCCGGCCGGCCTCGTCCTCCTGCAACCCGATCTCGGCACCGCCGGGATGCTGATCCTGGGCGGCGGGCTCATGTTCTTCGTCGCCGGGGTGAGGCTGTGGAAGTTCGCCATCCTCATCCTCGGCGGCCTCGCCGCAGTGCCGGTCGCCTGGAATTTCATGCGCGACTACCAGAAGGCCCGCATCCTGACCTTCCTCAATCCGGAGAGCGATCCGCTGGGCGCCGGCTATCACATCATGCAGTCCAAGATCGCCTTCGGCTCCGGCGGGATGTTTGGCCGGGGCTTCCTCCAGGGGTCGCAAAGCCATCTCGACTTCCTGCCCGAGCGCCAGACCGACTTCATCTTCACCATGCTGGCCGAGGAATTCGGCATGGCCGGCGGGCTCCTGCTCCTTGCCCTTTACGCCCTGCTCATCGCCTATGGCCTGGTCATCGCCCTCAACTGCCGCAACCAGTTCGGCCGGCTGGTGGCCGTGGGCCTCACGGGCAACCTGTTCCTCTACGTCTTCATCAACATGGCCATGGTCATGGGGCTTATCCCCGTCGTCGGCGTGCCGCTGCCGCTGATCTCCTATGGCGGCACGGCCATGATCACCGTGCTGGCCGCCTTCGGGCTCGTCATGTCGGTCTATATCAACCGCGATCTCAAGATCGGCCGGCGGGGCGGGGCGGGCGAGGATTAGGCGCCCATCCGGGCAGGGACCCGCCTATCGACAAAGTGGGGGAGCTTTGCTATATCGCCGCCTCCCTTGGATGGGCCGCTAGCTCAGTTGGTAGAGCAGCTGACTCTTAATCAGCGGGTCATAGGTTCGAGTCCTATGCGGCCCACCATTCCGGTACGAAACTGGGCACTCGCCCTTCACCGCCATTGGCGGCGGGCACCAGCCCGGACGCCAGCACCGCTTTCGAGCCGCGCATGGTGATTGTGCCGTCGTCCACTTCGATGCTCTCGATAAAATGGCGGACGTAACTCTTGCGCAGCCGGGCATCCTCCCCATGGAGGCGCTCGCGGACCGCCGCCGCGAACCGGTCGAGGTTCTGGCGGCTTACGAGCTGCTTGGGAATCTCCCGTTTCTCGCTGAGTGATGAAATCAGGCGCAGCGTCTCGTCCCGCTCGGCTTCGAGCCATGAGAGTGATTTACGGAATAGGTCGGTGTCCTTGACCGTGCCTTCGGCCAGCGCGCCGTAAAGCCGCTCGATCTTGCCTTCGATTCCGCTCAATGCCTTGCGAAGTTGCTGGGCCCTTTCCGCGTCGTCGTGCGTCCGGTTTCTGGCGCGCGCGACCAGCGCCGACAGCAGCACTTCCAATCGTTCGGGTGCGAGTATCTGCTGCTCGAGATTGCCGATAACCAGATCGTCGAGGAGGGGCATCGGGATACTGCGCCCCCGACAGGCCGACTTGCCCTTGTTCATGGCGTTGTGGCACGAGTAGTATCGGTAGCGCCCGCCCTTGCCCGTGCGCAGAGTCATCCCGCCGCCGCAGGTCGCGCACTTGGCGAGGCCGGTCAGCAATGACGGCCCGTTGACGACGCGTGGCGGAACCCGTACCGAGCGCCGCGATTCAAGCGTGCGCTGCACGGCGCTGAATATCTCCGGCTCGATGATGACCGGGGTCTCGAAGGCGATCCATTCACCGCGCTCCTTGCGCTTGCCGGTGCGGCATTCCTTACGATTGAAGAAGTGCCGGCCGGCATAGGCTTCGCGGGTCAGGATTTCATGGACGCGGGACGAGGTGAACTTGCCGCCGCGGTGGCCGATGCCCTTCCGGTTGAACTCGTGCGAGATTGAGCGGACGCCGTTTCCGGCGCGGTACATGTCGAACACCATGCGCACCACGGCGGCCTCGGCCGGCTCGATGGCGAGCTGCTTCTTAATGGCGTCGGCGCGCGTCTCGACCACGACCGCCTTGTAGCCGTAGGGCGGGCGCGCCCCGTTCCAGAACCCCTGCCGTGCGTTCTCCTTCATGGCGCGGAGAACATGCTTGGCGTTCTCCCGGCTTTGGTACTCATCGAACATTGAGCACAGCTGCCGGAACATCTGTCCGCCCGGATCGTCCGTCACGGCTTGCGTAATGGAAATCAGAGCGACGTCGTGCTTTTCGAGCGTCCGGCGGTGGAGCTCGAACTGAAAGGAGTCGCGAAAGAACCGGGAGAAGCTATGGACCAGGACGGCATCGAAGGGGCGATCCGGACGTGCCGCGTCGTCCAT
Source organism: uncultured Alphaproteobacteria bacterium (assembly GCA_963724385.1). Taxonomy (GTDB): domain Bacteria; phylum Pseudomonadota; class Alphaproteobacteria; order Dongiales; family Dongiaceae; genus DASXQK01. The sequence goes on from CAVRUJ010000001.1 coordinate 809,569, forward strand.
CATGCGCTGGAACTGCGGGCGCCGATCGTCGGTGGCGGATGCGCCGGGCTCGACATATTCGGCGACGACTCGCCAATCCCTCTCCCGGGCCCAGCGTTCGAGCTGGTTGCGCTGATCGGGGATCGACAGATCTTTCTCGGCCTGGCGGGCAGTCGAGACCCGGAGATAAAGGGCTACCTTCATAGTGCAGCCCTTAGGCGGTTCGCAGGATGCCCGCGATGAAAGGGAGCACCTCGCGTTCCAGCAATTCCAGCTCGGCCTCTGTCACCGGGAGCGGGGAAGGCAAGTCGGCCAAGACTCGGTATTCGGTAGCGACACATCGCCGGGCAGGCCCCTTGGACCTCGCCTTTGGCCGCGAAGGGCGTACCTTCGACAGGCCCGCCGACGCCCCTTGGGGTCCAGGTTGAGTTTCGGACTGTGCCTCGAGTCGGCCTCGCATGGGGACATGGTCGCGTCACGACCGCGGAGGGGTGCGCCTTCATTTGCGATTGGAGCCGGAGATTCGATCGCAGCGGCATGCTATTTGGACCCCGCGCGGTCACCAACCTTACGGCCCTGCTTGCGCTTCGCCAGGATAAACTGCTGGAAGCGGCTGATGGCGCGGTTGGATTGGGCATGCTCATAGTACTGCTGCGACGTTTGCAGGGAACTATGGCCGAGCAGGCTCGGGACGATGAAGACGTGTTCCGGGTCCTCTATGGCGACCGACGTTGCGGCGCAATCCCGGAACATGTGGGTCCCCAGCGCGCGCCCAAACTTGGCCCGGGTGAGATTGCGGACCTGCTCGTAGATCGCCCCCTCGCTCATGGCCGAGGCGTAGTTAGACACCCAGAGATGCTTCCCGGGTGAGGGCAAGTCGGGCAGCCGGTTCTTCCAGCGCCCGGTGCGCTGCGCCAGGAAGGGCCTATGGTAGGAGAGATAGCGCTCCAGGTAGGGATTGAGGGCAGCCGGGACCAGATTGTCGATGGCCGAGCCGGTCTTGGTCTCCGCCCCGTCGAACCGCAGACTGTAGCGCTCGCCCTCCTTGACCAGATGGTGGCCAATTTCAATTGAGCCGGAGTTGCGCCGCCGGAGCTGGCGCGCCGCAAGCAGGCTGATCACCAGCCCGCCGCGGTATCGCCCGGCGCGTGCCAGGCGAGATCCGCCATCCGGCCCCTCGGCTTCCTCCATGAGCTCGAAGCCGAACCGCCACAGATCATAGGAGGGAACGACGCGCGTCTTCTTATTGCGAACAGGCTTGACGCGCCGGCGGAGCCGCCGCGCCACTCCTTGAATCCAGCCCCAATCCCGGTCCGGCGCCATGGCCTTCATGGCGTTGATCAGATCGCGGATCCGGCCGAGCACCGTGTAGGGGCTGTTGCCTATCTTGTTCAGGTGCTCGATGTAGCTGCCGACATTCTCGGGCGTGACTCGATCGGCCGGTCGAGCGCCCCGATCCAGCCGGTCGAGCCGGTCAAGCCAGGTCAACCATCGGCCATAGGCGACCGACACCTTTTTCTGGGTCCGTGGTTTCCAGCCTACCGCGGTGCCCTGCGGCTGGAAGAAGTCCCCATCCTCGAGCGCCGCAAGCCAGGCCTGCCGATCGAGCTCGGGCCAGGCGTCGATCTTGAGGCAGCGGCGGGCCGGATCCTTCTTGGGGTCGAGAGCCTTGGTCATTTGCCCCTCCGGAGGCGGTGCATGGCCGCCAGGGGAGCCAACTCCTCCCGGATCTTGAGGATGTTCTCGTCGAAGCTGCGTAGCGCCGCCGGTCCCTCCAGGCCGCAATAGTATTGGGTCGTGGTCTCGACGCTCCTGTGGCCCAGGACCAGGCGCATCAGACCGTAGGCTCCTGGGTTGGCGTTCAGGTAGATCAGGGCAGCGATGTGCCTGAACAGGTGCGGATGCACGATCAAGCCACAGCGCTTCTTCAGGCAGGCGGTGATCTGTTGCCCCAGGGACTGAGTACCCTTGGGCTTGCCGGGCTTCGCGCCCGGGAACAGATAGCTCGATGGCCCCCTGAGGAGGACCGGCCGGAACCGGGAGAGGTAGAGGTCGAGCAGCTCGACGGTCTCCTTCGGCAACGGGGCGTCTATGTCGGAGTCGTTCTTTACCTCCTCGCCGCCGATGGCGATGCTGACCGTTCCGCCCGCCCGCGAGCGGCAGATGTGCTTTTCCAGGTCCAGGCAGGCCAAATTCCCGGCCCGCATGGGGAGCATGGTCAGGATCTCGATCGCGAGCGCGGTCTGGGCCTGGAGCGCATCGCGACGGCTGGGCTTTCCCGTCTTCGGCAACTCATCGATCAACCGACCGGGGAGGGTGAGGAGCTCGGCGACGTTCGCTTGGTCCTGAAACTGCCGGAGACGTTCCATGCTCTTCCGGGTCGGCCCCTTGTCCGGGGTCTGACCGTGGAGCCTCTGCTTGATGCTCCGGCAGACGGCCTTCAGTGCCGCGAGATGGTCCTCGGCGATCTTGACCCAATGACGGGCCATAGCTTTCACGGCACAGGCAATCTCGAACATGTTCTTGGTGGGCTTTCCGCCGTGCCGGTCCACAAAGAACTGCAAGCCGTCCTTTACGGTGGGGACCGCTACTACGCCGGCCAGGGAGGTCATGGTCCGAGGGTCCCGACCCCTGTGGACCAGGGCGGAAAGGAATGCGCGGAGCTGCTTCGTCCGTGTCCTGATCGACGCCGGCCGCAAGGGGCGGAACTCGACGTCCTCCAGGATGTTCTTTCCTTCGAGGCGGCGGATGTAGGCGTCGAAGTCGGCCTTCAGCGTCTCGGGAAACCGAGACCATGGGAGGACGTATGAGCGCAGATAGTCAGGTACGGTGAGGAGCTGTTTGGGCCAGGCGGCGATCGCGACAGAGGCCCTGTTCCATAGCACGCAGCTCTGGCGATGGATCATGCGTACTTTGGGACCCAACCCCGCCGTCTTCAGGTCCTGGACGAACTGCTCCATGACATCGTCGGTGAGTTGCTCAGGGGCAATCCCGTTGACCCCGCAGTAGCGGGCAAGGCGGGACAGGCCATACCCCCGGCGGGGGTCATTGATCAGGCGGATCAGCGCCTCCCATGCCGGAGCAAACGGGTCTCGGTACCGGCCGGGCACAAAGGCCAGGCCTGTCTCCTTCAGGGCGACGCGGACTAGGCTCCGGACATTCCGCCACCTGAGCTCGCTCAGGCCCACGGCCGCGGGGAGGACCTTGTTAATCAGGTCCCACAGGTAGAGGGGATTGGCGGGCAGGTCCGCCAGCTCACGGTGGACTGCCTTGGACATCGTGCTGAGCGCCGATAGCACCTCTTGCTTCTTCCTCGGGGTTAGGTCGCTACCTTCCCGGATTTGGTCCCTCACGTAAGCCATGGTGGCGTTGGCGGGAAGGCTGGACAGATACACGCGTGAGCCGATTCGGGTCTTCATGATCCCCTCCATGGGACATGGTTGTACATTAGTGGAAATTCGTGATAGCGCAAGTAATGAAAGCCAGGAAATGGTATACGCTGTGTAATAACGACGGACGTTCTAAGCATAGACAAAAGAGTACACAGTAGGACACGTTGACCACTACCTCCGGCAACTGCTAACGTATGCGAGAAGGTCCTCCTCCGAGATCCGCAGCCGGCCCTGGAACTTGTGGAAATGCAGCACACCATCATCCATCCACCGACGAATGCTCTTGCCGGTGACGCCCAGGCGGTCGGCTACTTGCTTGACCGTGTAGAAGCGCGGAATCGGATTCTGCTTGCCGGTCATGGGACGGTCGTTCCTTCGGACGCTGATCTCGTAGTGGGGTCGGAACGCATCGCCTCGACGGCGGCTTGGCGGGCCAGCAGTCGGGCGAGGGCTTGGAGGGTCTCCTGGGCCCGGACAGAGGGCGCAGGACGGCCCGACAGTTGTGCGGCGCAGCCGTCCAACTGGGTTGGCAGATCACTCTGTTCGGTCGGGGTATTGACGGGCTCGCGCATGCCCTCAGTAGGTCATCACGACCAAGTTCAGCGTGAATCGGATGTGGGGGCCAACGGCCTCTTGAGGATCGAAAACGAGCAATCCGAGGTTGCGATCAGGCCGGGTCAACAGATTGAAAACGCGAGGTTTATTGAGATTCGACGGCCAGATTTATTGGGAAGATCAATGCTCCACGCGCCGATGCGGCCGGTCGGAACGAGACTGCGGGTCGAGTCGCGCGACTCGGAGGCATCATTGGAAAGGACACATGCTTTGGCGAAGGTCGCGACCTCAGGGAACCGGCACGCTGTCCAGGTCGGGCGATGCCGACCGCACCCTCTCTCCACGGGCAGGTGTGAACCACATGCGCGGGATCAGACGCCGGGAACATCGGTTAGGGCAGGGGCCGGCTCGAATACGATGCAGGCCTTGACGGACTTATTGTCTGGCTTTCCTAGAGTGGATGTTCGGCGATGAGGCCCAGACGGCGGCGCCAGATATTCATGATGCCGGCGGAACTCGCTGCCGCCGGGGAGTCTGTCTACGGGTCCCAGTGGCGTACGCCGATGTCGAAGGCGTTGAAGGTCGGCACACGCATCATCCGATACTGGGAGCGCGGCGAGCGGCGGATTTCGGAAGCTATGGCCGGTCACATCCGTCAGCTGACCGACATTGGGCCAATCGGGCTCATCATCCGCAGCTCGGTCCGAAGAGCCGCCCCGGAGCTTTCAAGATTCCAATCACATCAAATTGCGATCCATGTATTGGCGGACCTCAGAAGTGCCGGAATCATCTAGGCTGGATCGGACGGTGGGACGAGGATTCAAAGACGGCCGACGCGCGAGCTACCGGCCGGGTTCAGAAGGCAAGCACAGGAGTTTGGCGTGCTTCGGTTAGTCAGAGTCGAAAGGATACCACTCGCCGACATCGCGGTTGGAAAGCGGTGGCGCGAACCTACAGCAGAGCAGGTTCAAACATTGCGCGATTCCATTCGCGGCAATGGCTTGCTTGTCCCTATTGGAGTACGGCTGAACGAGAAGGGCCGGAACGGGGCTTCCTCACAGGCTTCCTGGATACTGGTGCATGGTGCTACCCGTCTCGCTGCCGCCGACAAGGAGGGCTGGCGGGATATCGAGGCACAGATCCTGGAGGGATCCGACGCCGAATTCGAGATGGCCGAGCTCGCCGAAAACCTTCACCGCGGCGAGCTGACCATGCTGCAACGGGACATGCAGTTCGCGCGTTACGTCGAGCTCTGCGCCTCGGAGGGAATTTTGCGCGGTGATCGCGCAAAAATCGGCAGGGGCCGCCCGGAAGGGGGTTTGAGGGCCGCCGCTCGCACTTTGGGCCTGGCGGAATCGACGGCGCGGGATGCGATGAAGGCGGCGAATATGACGCCATCGGCCGCTGCAGTCGTCGACAAATTGGGTCTTGCCGACAATCCGACAGCCTATCGCTCTATCGCTGACGAGCCAACGACGAGGGCTCAGATTGCCAAAGCCCGTGAAATTGTCGCAAAGAGAAAGGCTCGTCCCCCGAAACCAGCTACCAAATCGTTGAGGATCCAGCTTGCCGCGCTTGTGGCCGCCTGGAAGAAAGCGAAGTCTCAAGCCCGAAAGGAGTTTCTTCGCGGAATTGGTCATGAAGACTGTTCGGCCAAGTCGACCGCAAACGCCGTCCGGCCCAGGCGTTCCACGGGCAGACACGGCCCGAACGCGGCGGCGGGTCAGCTCGAGATCGACTTGAACGATGGTGTTGGCGACATCGAAAACGCGGCTACTTCTGCGGGTCTTCGCCGATCAGGCTGACCCAGAAATTGGCGAACCGCGAGCTACCTGGCCGGGATCGTTTGCGTCGACCCTCAGCGTCTGTGCTCGTCCCCCGGGGTAGGGCAGGGGTGTTGCGGCCGAGCTATGGGCATTGGATGGCCGGCCGTCTAGTAGCCGATGAGCTCGGCCTGCTTTATCGCTTCGACCGCCCGTGGTGCCGCCAGGTGAGCTTCCATAGGGTTCAACCCCGCGCAACTGTCCCTCACTGCTTTGCGGATGATTGCCCCCGCCAATCCTATGTCTGCGAATGCGCGGACACTCGCCGCGACGTTCGCGGACACGATCCTTTCTCCGGTCTTGAAATAAGCGATCTGCCGTGGATCACAGCCGGCTATGCGGGCGAGGTTCCGGACCCATCGCTTGCCAAATAGGGCTTCCCCGATAGCAGTGAGCTCGGCCCGCGACATGGGCTGGAGGGCGGTAGACGCCAGGCAGACAGCCTGAACCCGAACCGGCTCTCGTGGGATTCTACGTGTGCACTGGCTGCGGGGCACGGCCGATTTCCGGAACGTTCGAGTCGGCGTTGCATTTTCCATAATCTTCGCTGCAAGGCTAGCTTGGAAATTGCCGAGAGAAGGCCTAGGTGGAGCAATCATGGGTGCTCGTGAGGCTTTGACCAGGGATGCATCGGTTTCTTGTCGCGCTGTAGGTGCTCAAACGCAGCCAGGGCACCCTCGATCTCCCGGCCAGCAGATTTTGATACCACAGAAAGTAGGTTTGACTGGGGCTGACGAGCGCGGAAGGGGAGATCGGAGATTGGTCACGGAGGGAGCCGATGTCGAACGAGCACTGGCGATTCCGAGCCGCCGGCCAAGCCGTAGCTGCCTTGTGGCTTCAAGTGCCCATCGCCGAGGTGGACGAGGACGGCATTGGGATCGGTTGGGCTGATCTACCCACTCGGAATCGACCGAGAGCCGAGGTATTAGCCGAAATCGGGGTCGGGCTTGCCGGAATTGCCGCGGTCAGCACCTATAGGTTCGGCCGCCTGCAATCCTGCGAGAACATCTGCACATGGAATTTCAGCATCGGCGAAATCGAGGATTTTGCCCAAGTGCAGGATTTGATCGATGCCATCGACCCCGGTGATTCCGAAGATTTATTGATGAGAAAGTGGATCGAGGCGATAGCCCTCATGAATCGACCAGGGGTGTGGGATGCGGTGACTGCAATCGCTGGGGCATTGCGATCCGGCGCTCTTACACAGCAAGGGGCGGAAGACAGGGCAGCAGGAGCGCTGTGGATCGACTTGCTATCCGAGGCTTAAGTCTCAGCTTCGATCTCCGTCTTCGGATGAGGAACCCACCACCCGGCGTTGGCGTCTGCCTAGTTACCGGTAAGGCGATCGCCACCGCGGTGGGGGTCTCGCCAGCCACGGTGAGCCGTATCCTTAAGCGGCTGGGCCTCAACAATCTCAGAGCCCTTCAATCGGCCGAACCAGTATGCCGCTATGAGTGCGGGCGTCATGGCGAGTTGATCCACATCAACGTCAAGAAGCTAGGCAAGTTCAATCGCATCGGCCATCGCATCACCGGCCACAGGACCCGGCAAAGCAGCCATCTAGGCAAGAAGCTATGCCGTGTGTGCCAACTCAGTGCGACACTAGCTCCAGCCATCCCCGGGCAGCAACGGTGAATTATGTCTCGGCCTAGTCGGCGCGCTGACGAATGGGTTGGTTCCGGCCGCTTCGATTGTCGCCCGGGCCAAACTGGCCTTAGCGATCTCAGCTGAGACCAGCAGGGACCCGTTCAACGGACGTCGTCCACGTCCTTGTACCATTTCAGGCGGTCGCCGACCTTGGCCCGCATGCGCCAGGCCAGCGGCTTGGGTTCGGCCTCTAGCCGGGCGCGCAGCGTCCTCGTTTGTTGGCGAAGCTTTGTCCCAGGATCTGAGCCGAGAGCGTTGTGGCCGTGGGAGTACCGATCGAGCTTCTCCAGGTTCATCGTCGCCGTACGCCAGAGCCCCCAGTCCTCGGCACAGAGCCGCGCGATGCGCGCCAGGTTGATGGCGTCGCGGTCGTCATCGGCAAGGCCATGCTCGATGAGCAGCACACTGGCGTCGATCAGGTCTTTCTCGGCGATCTTGACGATCTGCAATTTGCCGAGCAGGAGCTCGGCGAGCGGCAGGGTGGCGCTGTCGGTATCCAGCCGCCCCGCCAGCGTGATGACATGGCAGAAGTCGAGTCGATCGAAGAAGACATCAATGTGGAGCCGATTTTCGCCGTGCCGGTAAATGGCGCGGGTGCCCTCGCTCAGCACCGCGACCTCCCGATCTTCGGCGTAGCCAAGAGAGGCCAGCAGCTGTTGGACGCGCCTGGCATCGCGCTTGTAGGCGGCGAAATCGAGGTCGTGGAAGTCCCGGCCTTCACGCGCCAGATGGCCGAAGCGCGGGCAACGCAGCTGCACCGCTAGAGAGCCGGTGAGCCTGAGGGAAGCGCCTGCCAGCGATGCCGCGTCCAGGATTCGCCGGGCTTCGATAGTCAGGAGAGCGGCGTCGTCGGCCGGTGCCGAACACTCAGGGCTGGATTGCATCGAAGAAGGGTGCCTCATGTTGGACGTCGGCTACTATCCCATATCGCGCGGCATTCCCACAATCGAGCCCATGCCGACAAGAAAGGGGCGGCGTTGCCGCCGCCCCCGACACCTTCGCTTCAGATCCCGCTCACTCCGGCGGGATTTCCTTGAAAGCGTAGCTCACGTCTATGCCGCGCGACTTCTGCACCAGCTTGGTGAGGATGTACCAGACGATCGAAACAACCAGGACTCCGATCACAACTTCGTGGGCGAGATCGCTGTTGAGGCCGTATACATCCTTGAAGATGAACATGAGCACCATCACGCCGCCGACAATGGCGCCGATGAGCCCCAGCACGGTGACGGCCGGCAGGCTGCCGATCTTGTACTGCGCTCCTGGCGAGGCCTCGTAGAGAGCCTTGGCCCGGTAGGGGAGCAGAGCACCGGCAAGAGAGGTGACGACGAACACGTACCCGCAAGCGAACGTGACACCCAGCGTCAGCGCCGTCCACTGGGACCAGAAATCGTAGAGGATGATCACCGGGATGCTCGCCACGAAATAGGCGATGTGAGCGTTGACCGGGGTATGGAAGCGATCCGACACCCGGCTGACCCATTCCGGCAGCAAGCGGTCGAGCGACATGGCCACCACGACCCGGGTCATGCCGATATAACAGTTATTGACGATCTGGAACGAGTTGAGGATGTAGCCGAGGCCGATGAGCAGAACGATCAACGGATGCTGGGCTATCGCCATGGCGACGATGTTGGGGAAAAGATAGACCCCGTTGAAGGTGCCCTCGGCCAATCCCGACCAGTAGCCCGCGCCAGCAACGTAGAGGAAATCCGTGCCGATGGCGCGCTCGAATGCCCAACCCAGGATCGCCAGCAGCACGCCGGTCACGACCAGCGAGCCGATGATAATGATCATCTGGCTCTTGAATGACCGAGCGTTTTTGATCTCGCCGTTCTGCTGGGCGCTGTAGGAGGCCCACTGCAGAGAGGTCCAGGCGATGGGCGCCACCAGGATCGTTGCCATCAGGCTGAAAGGCGGATTGAGGTCGATGCTCTTCGCCTTGGCTGCCGCCAGGGCTGCCTCGTAGAAGTGAGGCGCGCCGCCGGAGGCCACCACGAAACTGTTCATCTTGTCGGCGAATGTCTGGGGCGTAGTGCCAAACAGGATCACCAGCATGATGAAGAAGGCGACAAGCGTGGCGATCCACATGACATGCTGGAACCGGACATAGTTCTTGAACCCGCTGACTAGCAGCACCAGCGCCAGAGCCGCATTGGCGATGCTGGTGATGAAGATGCCCCAAGGCGAGGTGAACCATAGGCCCAGGCTGGTCATGGTGGCGCTGCCCATGGTGGCGCCCAGTCCCAGGAACAGCGGCGCGAATCCGAGATAGGCGAGCAGCCATCCGGAAAGCGCCACCCATTGCAGGATCCAGATGACAAAGCCGGACATGACGACGGGGAAGCCGATCCCGCCGCCGAAGACCCGGCTCTCGAAAACGTAGTCGCCGCCCGAGCGGGGCAGCGCGGTCGAAAGCCAAACATAGGCGAGCGCGATGGGGATCTCCAGGATCATGGCAAGGATGATGCCCCAGAAGAGATTCCCCCCTGGCAACGCGCCCGGCGCCCAGAGGTAGGTCCAGGGGAAGATGAGACCCATGGTCAGGATGTTGTACACGAAGGCCGAATAGGGCGACATCACCCGGACCAGGCCCGAGGCCTTGCGCGTGAAGACTTCCGGTTTTGCAGCTGCCATTGCCATAGTCGCGTTCCCTCCCTTGTGACCGCTTCCCTCGGCCGCGCTTCGGGCGGCGGAAGCCGGATGAATTTCCTCTCTGCCGGTCAGGTGCTCATCATCCGGCCGTCATCTGGTAGCTCTTCACCTGGTCCTTGGCCAAGGTGATCAGACAGCCGCGCAGCACGCCTTCGCCGTATTCGCTGCCGGGGTTGAAGGACATGGTCCGCCCCATGCGCACGGCCCCGCCGGACTCGTGGATGTGGCCGTGCAGGCTCATGAGCGGCTGGTGGGTTTCGATAGCGCGGCGCACCGAACGGCTGCCGGCGCCATAGAGCTGGATCTGGCCGCCCTTGCTGATCTGGCTCGGCGGATCGGTGGTCCAATCGAGTTCCGGACAGGTGTCGAGCGTCGAATCGATGGGCGGGACGTGGAAGTTGAAGATGCAGTGGTCAAAGTCGCTGACCTCCGCCGTCACTCGGTCGATCACCTCGCCCAGCTTGTCGTCGGGCAGCTCGCGCGGCGTCTTCCAAGGCGTGGGATTGCTGTAGCCGACGCTCACCATGCTGTGATGCTCGTCGATCTCGACCCGGCGCTCCTCGCAATAGACGATCGATTCCGTGCCGCCCCGCTTCAAGGTATCGAGCACTTCAGGATCGTCGTCATTGCCGCCGATGACGTAGCATTTCTTGCCGGTGCCCTTGAGCCGGTCCTCGGCCAGCGTCAGCCAGGATTCCAGGCGCTCGCGGGCCAGCGCATGGAACAGGCGCTCGACCGAGGCCGGGTCGACCTTGAGGGCCCGGTACTCATCTTCGCCCATCACCCGGCTGTAGTAGCCGAGCGTACCCAGGCGCTCGAGCAGCCCGTGCAGCTCGCTCTCATCGGTAAAATGCTCGGTTCGTCCCATGAGATAGGCGCGGAAACCCTTGTCGCGCTCGCGAATGATGGGGATCGCGAGCTTGCCCACGATGTCGCCGCCCATGACCAGCACATCGGCTTCGTAATGCTTGGCGGCGTTGATGAACTTGCGAAAGGTACGCTCCGAGCCATGGAAATCGGAGCCGAAGAACAGCCTCGTCGTCTTGCCGTCGGCAACCCGGCTCGATTTCCAGCCGAAGAACGACATCAGCTCGGTCCTCTCGTGGTTCGCCGCTTCTACTCGCGTGCTTCGCCCCGTCGAAGCGCCGCGCCGGCCGGACCGTTCCCCAATCTGCGTTAATATGACATGAAGGTTGCGTTGCCGCAATCGCGGGCCGGCGACTCGCGCCGTCAGCCGGCTTCTATCGCCTTCAAATGCCTGCTGAATTCCGCTTGGCGCATGAGGGCCTTGCAGCGCTCGAACCGGCGGATGGCGTAAGCCCAGAAGTCGTCCACCGGGTTCTTATTGGCATGCTGGATCAGGCCCCAGAGGGTCCAGAGGAGGTCGCACATGGCCTTGTAGACGACCATGCGGCCCTGCACCGGGGCCGCCGGCGGCCCGTCGCAATAGGCCTCCATCATGTCACGGTCGCGGGCTTCGTCGAACCCGGCTTCCACGGACATGTCGCCCAAGTCCCACAGGGGATCGTTCATGCCGGAATACTCCCAGTCCACCACCCACATGCGGGTGCCATCGTCGAGAAAATTCTCCGACAGCGGATCGCAATGGCAGGGCGCAAGCGCGGCGGGCCGACCGTCCAGCACCAGACGCACGGCGCCGGCTTCGCGGACCACGTCGTGATAGCCGTCGGGCAGCGCGGCGCCCAGTTTCGTCAGCACTTTCAGGTACTCATCGATCATGGCGAAGAGCTCGAAGCGGAACTTGAAGGTCTCGCCTGACAGGTGCATCCGGCGCAGCGCCCTTGCCGCCCGCGCAGGCGCCCCGGGCCTGCTCATGAACAGGCCGGGCGTCATGGAAATGCAGCCGTCGAGATAGCGGCAGAGCATGAGCCCGTCGCTCTCGTCGAAGAACAGCACCTCAGCGTTGACTCCGGCCGCTGCGGCCGCACGGGCGTTATGGGCCTCGACCCTCCGGTCGATGTAGTCGGAAGTTTTCTCGCCCGGAATGCGCAAGACATACCGCTCGCCCCCAACGGAGAGTTTGTAATTGCGGTTTGTCAGGCCGCCCAGCCGTTCGAGAGCGATCGCCGAGGGCTTGCTCCCGGCCAGCAAGGGTATTCGCATCAACGCGGCAAGCGCCTCGTCCTGCCCCTCGGTCATGCTGCGTCCCCGCTCTTTCGCTCGATCATATCAGGCCTTGAGACGCTCCATCTTCGGATCGTAAAGCGGACCGTCGTGGCGCCGGGCCGGCATTCGCTCGCCGAAGGACTCAATCTCGAAGTCGTGCTTCCCTGCGAGTTCTATGGGCAGATAGGCATAGACGATCGGCTTGCCGATGGTATGGCCGAAATTGCCGCTCGTGGTGACCGAAACTACGCGGCCGCCATGGAGGATCGCCTCGCCGCCGAATACCGACGCCGGCGCCTCCACCGTGAAGATGCAGAGTTTCCGCTTCGGTCCCTCGGCCTTGATCTTCGCCAGCGCCGCGCGGCCGATGAAGCCGCCCTTTTTCAGCGCTACCCGGAAGCCCAGCCCCGCCTCATAGGGGTTGTAGTCCGGCGTGATGTCCGAACTCCAGTAGAGATAGCCCTTCTCCATACGCAGGCTGTCGATGGCCCGATAACCCACGTCGGCGATGGCGAATGCTTCGCCCGCCTGCCACAGGGCTTCATAGACGTGGCAGGCATATTCCGTCGGCATATGCAGTTCCCAGCCCAACTCTCCGACATAACCAATGCGCAGCGCCAGGACCGGCGCCGCCCCGACGGTGATCTCGCGGGCCGTGGCGAAGGGAAAGGCCGCGTTCGACACGTCGTCCTCCGAGATCCGGGCGAGGACGTCGCGCGCTCTGGGTCCGCAGAGATTGACGACGGCGCGGGAGGAGGTGACGTTCTCAAGCCGCACCGAGCCATCGCGCGGCAGATGGCTTTCGATCCAGTGAGCGTCGTGAACGGCGAAGCCGCTGCCGGTCACGATGTAGAAGCGATCGGCGGCGAGCCGCGTGATGGTGAGATCGCATTCGATGCCGCCGCGCTCGTTGCAAAGCTGGGTATAAATCACGCTGCCGGCCGGCCGGTCCATGTCAGCCGCCGCCAGACGCTGAATGGCGCCGAACGCGCCGGGACCGGACAGCTCGAACTTGCTGAAGGAGGTCTGATCGACGAGGGCAACCCGCTGGCGCACGGCCCGATGCTCGCCCGCCACGGGCTCGAACCAGTTGAGGCGACGGAAGGAGGGCCTGTCTTCGCGCTCCATGCCGGGCGGGGCAAACCAGTTGGGCCGTTCCCAGCCGGCCTTGGAGCCGAACACTGCGCCCTTTTCCTTGAGCGGATAATAAAGCGGGCTCTTCCTGATGCCGCGCGCGCTCTCGTGTTCCAGGCCGGGGTAGTGGATCTTGTAGTGGTGGCCGTAGAGCTCGACGGCCCGGGGATACATGAAAGCCCGGGTGTTGTGGTGGAAGGCGAAACGGCGGACGTCCAGGGGCCAGAGATCGAGGCTGGGTTCGCCCTCGACGATCCATTCGGCCATCATCCGTCCGGCGCCGCCGCCGGCCGCGATGCCGTAGAGGAATCCGGCGGCGACGTAGCAATTGTCCAGCTCGGGAACCTTGCCCATAATGAAGTCGCTGTCGGCGGAATAGGGGATCGGCCCGTTGATGAGCTGGCGCACGCCGACCTTCTCCAGTATGGGCGTGCGCTTAGCGGCCAGCACCGCCAACTGCTCGAAGCGATCGAAATTGCCCGGCAGCAGCTCCCGGGCAAAGCTCTCGGGAATGCCGCTGGGCGCGAAGCCGAGCGTGTCGGGCTCGTAGCCGCCGACCGCGATCCCGCGCACCTCCGGCTTGTAATAGACGAGCAAGTCGGGGTCTCTGAGGGTCGGCATGTCCTTGGGCATGTCGGGGATCGGGTCGGTGACCAGATACTGGTGCTCCAAGGCCAGAGCCGGCACGCGGCTTCCCATCATCCTACCAATGTCCCGACCCCACATGCCGGCGGCATTGACCAGAATCTCGCAAGTCCAGTCACCCATCTCGGTCGCGACCCGCTCGACGCGCCGGCGGTCCACCTTGACCTGCCGCACGCGGGCGCCTTCGACGATGCGTGCCCCTTGTGCGCGGGCACCCTTGGCGAGGGCTTGGGCGACGCTCGCCGGATCGACGTAGCCGTCACTGGGCAGAAAGGCGGCCGCAACGATGCCTTCGATGTTCATCAGCGGGAAGAGCGCTTGCGCCTCCTTGGGCGCTATGATCTGCATTTCCAGGCCGAAGCTCTTGGCCATGGTGGCCGCTCGCTTGATCTCCAGCAGGCGCTCCGCGGAACAGGCAAGCCGGAGACTGCCGACTTTCTTCCAGTCGATGGCCTGGCCCGTCTCTGCCTCCAGTCGGTCATAGAGCTCAACGCTGCGCTGAAGCATGCGGGTCACGTTGCGTGACGTGCGAAGCTGACCCACCAGCCCGGCCGCATGCCAGGTGGCGCCGTGGGTGATGCCGCTCTTCTCCAGGACGACGATGTCCCGATGACCCATGCGGGTCAGGTGGTAGGCGATGCTGCAGCCTATGATTCCGCCGCCGATGATGACAATCTCGGCGTGGGAAGTATTGGTCATGGGGCCCCCGCTGGAAGGAGCCGGATTATTCCAGCCCGCGGCGTAACAATACAATCTTGGACGGGTAGTGGTGATGGATAGTTCGAGCAGCTATCGCCTCGGGTAAGCTTTCGATTACAGAAGGCCATGAAGCGGAGTTTTCCTGACGCCGGTGGTCCAAGGATGTTGGTGTGGACGGCCCCGACGGCATCGAGTGTGCCAGATTGAGGTCGTGCAGATCTCAAACCAGGGGACCGTCCATGGAACAGGTTAGCCGAATTGAAATGGATACGTCGAAGCACATCTTCCAGCTTCACGGGGTGAACGCGGCCGAGGCGCCGGTGGTGCGCAAGAAGCTGCGCCGCAAGGAGATGGTGGCATACTTTGAGAAGCTCGCACCGACGGTGGTCGCGATCGAAGCCTGCGGTGCCTCCCACCATTGGGCACGCCTGCTCCAATCGTTGGGACACTCGGTGAAGCTAATTCCGCCTCAGCTAGTCAAGCCTTATGTCAAACGCAACAAGAATGATGCGGCAGACGCTGAAGCCCTCTGCGAGGCAATGAGCCGACCGACGATGCGCTTCGTGCCGGTGAAGACTGCCGAGCAACAAGCGGCTTTGATGCTGGTAGGCGTACGGGACCGGCTGATCCGCAATCGCACGCGGCTCGCCAACGCCATCCGCGGCTATGCAGCCGAGTTCGGCCTGACGGCCGCCAAGGGAATGGCCCATCTAGTTTTACTGCTCCAGCGCATCCGAGCCGATGAGAGCCTGCCTGTCTTGGCTCGAGAGTTGTTCGCCATCCAGTCCCAGGAATATGGGCGGCTGCAAGCGCAAATCGACGAGGTCGACGCCAAGCTAGCGTCCTGGCATCGGGCCGATGAATGCAGCCGACGTCTCGCCAAGATCCCCGGTGTCGGCCCAATCGGCGCCGTGCTCCTGACGATGAAGACCCCGGAGCCTGGGCTATTCCGATCGGGGCGCCAGTTCGCGGCCTGGATCGGCTTGACACCGAAGGATCATTCGACTGCAGGCAAAGTCCGGCTCGGCGTTATCACGCGAGCCGGCGACGAGGGATTGCGTAGCGTGTTGGTGGCTGGAGCAACCGCCGTAATCCAGCACGTTCGACGCGGCGGTAGAGCGTCGACCTGGCTTGTCGAGCTTCTCAAGCGCAAGCCGCCGAAGCTGGCCGCTGTGGCGCTGGCCAACAAGATGGCACGCATCGCCTGGAGGTTAATGCTTACTGGTGAAATTTACTCAGCGAAATCTGAATCCGCCGCCATGGCGGGCGTAGTCTAGAGATCGGCCGGACACGGGGAGCGGCTCTGCCGCAAACGTGCCGAACTGATGCCGTAACTTGCAAGATAGTGAGCAGATGGCGTGATCAATCGATCTACGACACGGAACACTCCGCTGCCCCCATGGCCCTTCGTGAGGCCGCAAGGTTGTTCGGAGCTCCTGTCGCGGAAACCATCTTGGCCAGCGCTCATGTGCGAGCGCACGATCAGGCCGGACATATGGACGCAAGCGATCTGATCAAATCACCGCAAACATCTTGCAGGAAGGGGGCCGTCCACATATGGGGGCAAGTCCACCAGGTCGCGGACTCTCTACCTCAGATCAGCCGAGCTACCGGGTAGCAGCGCACCGGGTTGCTGGTCGGGCGAGCGAAAATACTCCTCCGACCCAACTCGACCGACCCTGGCTTGCGCGGTGCACACATAGCTTGGGATCCGGGCAAAGCGTTAGGTAACCTCACAAACTTCATTGTGTGGGTCAAACTCAATCCAAGCCATTGATCGGGCAGCTCTGGAGAGTACAATTCATACACAGATTGACGGTCCAACCTTGAGGGCATCTGGCGATGGTGATTCGGGGTGCCGAAAGGAATCCGTTTGCTGACCTGAAGCGCCTGTACGAGCTTCAGGCTGCTGGTCCTGTTGTCGGGTTTTATGACAACCATCCCATCGCGGCAGCCGTCGTCGATCATTGGGGTCGTCGTTACGTTTATGTTGGTGCTGCACCCCGCCGCCTTGACGGGCGATATGACTGCGAAGCATTGAGCTCCGACGAATGGATCGTCGAGCCTGGGCTCGTCTATAGCAGCGACCTCGAACATTGCGGCGATACTTCACCGGCAGCGCCACATCGTCCCCTAAACTACGCCCTGCAGGAACTGAGAGAAGTCCTACTTCGATGGCTTCATTGATTGAACCTGTGACCTTCCTCTGGCGCTATTCGCAATGCTGCGCATAAATCACTAGCAGCAGTGCCGCAAATGGTGTCCCCGGGGCTATGGCTCCGTGTTCTTCGCGGTGGAATCTGAGAGATCGCAGAAGTGAGGGTTTTTATGGTTTATTTATCTAAATATTCAGGAAACCACATCGAATCTTTACATTCCGGTCGCTCCCGCTGGTCACACCGCCACCCGTCCCCAGGCGCCACCCGGGAGCGCGGCCAAGGAAGACGGCCTATGCGGCTTGTGCTAGAAGCTGGACAGGCCATGATCATGCCAATGCCGATGGATCTGAGGTCTCAATTATCAGTCTCAAACGCGTTGCATGGATAGCCGGGGCCCGCTCTCTCTAAGATCATCGTCGGCATTGGCGCCGCAGCGAGGCGAAGCCTCCGGCATGTCGGCGACCGCCGCCAAGCAGCGCGCGCGCGGTCTGATCCTGGCGGCGCTGGGTGTGGTTTACGGCGATATCGGCACCTCGCCTCTCTACACTGTTCGCCAATCCCTGCTTGCCTTCGGTGAAGTGAGCGAACGGTCTGTTCTCGGCACCCTGTCGCTGATCGCTTGGTCGTTGTTCTTGGTGGTCACCGTCAAATACGTCGTCCTGATCATGCGGGCCGATAACCGCGGCGAGGGCGGCCTCCTGGTCCTGACCGCCCTGGTCTTGCGGACTCTCGATCGATCTTCCCGGCTGCGGCTCACGGTACTGGCGGTCGGGCTCGTAGGCGCCGCCCTCTTCTATGGCGACGGGATCATCACGCCAGCGATATCGGTCTTGAGCGCCGTCGAGGGTCTTCAGGTGGCGACGCCGCTGTTCCAGCCCTATGTGGTGCCGATTTCGCTTCTGCTCATCATCGCGTTGTTCAGCGTGCAGCGCCGAGGAACCGCTGCCGTTGGCGGATTGTTCGGCCCGATTATGCTGGTTTGGTTCGCCGTGCTTGGCCTGCTGGGCGCGGTCAATATCGCCGCTCATCCGCATATTCTGTTGGCCATCAACCCCATGTGGGGAATCGATCTGCTCTTGGCGGCCCCCTGGCGAGGGTTTTTCTTGCTGGGCGCCGTTTTCCTGGCCGTGACGGGGACCGAGACCCTCTATGCGGACATGGGTCATTTCGGCCGCGGCCCGCTGCGTACGGCCTGGTTGTATCTCGTTTTCCCGACTCTTCTCCTCAACTACTTCGGTCAGGGCGCCCTGCTTCTGGGAAATCCCGGCGCCCTCGACAATCCGTTCTATCGCACGGTGCCCACTTGGGGTCTCTATCCTCTGGTCGCCCTTGCATCGACGGCGACGATCATCGCTTCGCAAGCGGTCATCTCCGGGGCATTCTCGATCACGCGACAGGCGGTCCAGCTTGGCTATCTGCCGCGCCTCGCCATAAAACACACTTCGGAATCGGAGATTGGCCAAGTTTACGTGCCCCGCATCAATGCGACGTTGCTGGTTGCGGTCATCGTGCTGGTGCTGATCTTCCGCTCTTCCGACAGCCTAGGCACTGCCTATGGGATCGCCGTGAGCGGCATGATGCTGATCACTACCGCGCTCGCGTTCGTTTACTCCCGCCGGGCCTGGGGCTGGTCGCTGGCCTTGGCTCTCTGCGTCTTCGTCTTCTTCGGTGTCATCGATGCAACTTTCCTTAGCGCCAATCTGCTGAAAATCGCTGAGGGCGGCTGGTTTCCCATGAGCGTGGCAGCCGTCATGTTCGCGATCATGTCGACCTGGCGCAAAGGCCGGCAGCATCTGGACGAACGCCACGCAAACGAAACCATGCCGCTTCGCGACTTCGTGGCGGGCCTCAAGCCCGACCGTCATAAACGCGTGCCTGGGACCGCCATTTTCCTGTCACGGGACATCGAGCACGTGCCGCTCGCGCTCTTGCACGCGCTGAAGCATTACAAGGTTCTCCACGAGCGCGTCGTGCTGATGACCGTCGTCACCGAAGATGTTCCGCGGGTGACGGACGATGAGCGGCTCGAAATCAAGGATCTCGGCTCAGGTTTCCTCACCATTTGCGTGCGCTACGGCTTCCTCGAGCAACCGAACATCCTTCGCGCGCTCGCTCAGTGCAGGCTCCAGAAATTGCACTTCAATCTGATGGAAACCTCCTTCGTGATCGGCCGTGAAAGATTGCGAGCGGGCAAGAAGCGCTCGGCGCTTTCCGGATGGCGCCGGCGGTTGTTCATCCTGATGTCGAACAATGCGCTGGACGCGACCGAGTTCTTCGGCATCCCGCTCAACCGCGTGGTCGAGCTGGGCGGCCAGGTCGAAATTTAAGGCGGAAGCCAGGCGAGCGAGCCGAAGGGGTGCATTGTCTAGGCGCCACCGAACAGTGCGAACAGCAGTTTGATAACGAGCGCAATCGCAAGAAACCCGATGACGTACTCGCCGATTTCCCACAGGACCTCGAAGACTTCGTCCTCATGCTCACTTTGCGAAGCAGGAGTGAAGTCGCTCCGCTGGTCCCGCGATGTTTGGCCCCTATGAACCATCCACATCGATGTTCAATAGACGTGCAGTACGTTGAATAGCAGCTGAGCTACCAATGCGACGCTCAGCAGTGCAACGACGCTAGCTGCTATTTCACGCGCGACTCGTCTACCCTGATTAGATAGCAAGGGCTCCGGAGCCTTCCTCTCGCTTTGCTCATCACGAAGCTCAATGACACCTGCCGGTGCGACCTTGTGTTCGTCGGGCAGCTCTAAATGTGCGACATTCGGTTCCGCTTCGAGTCTGGAATCATTAGGACACGGCGCCCTTCTGAGCCGGCGCTCGCTTGTAACTATTTGATAAAGTAAGCCAGGCTTTACAATGAACTGTCCCTTGCGTAGGGCAGCCAAGTCGTATTGGCCATTGCTGCGGCGCGGTGCGACGCCGATGAATGTGAAACGCCGCCCAAAGTAGTCCACGACCGACTCGCTTATGGGGCGATCAGCGTAGACGCCAACAGTCGGTCCCTCTGGGCGCGGCCGAACGACCAAATAACATTCCCTTGTCCGGCAATCGAACCTGGACATCTCGCACACTCCCCGCACGGTCCAGTCGGTCTTCGAACCAGGATATAGGCTGACCTACTGCGCCTAAACGATCCATGAGGCCGCGGAGCAAATAGTATTAAAGCGGCATATAAGGGGTGTGGACTCCTTACAATTCTCGTTCGGTCGAGTGGCATCAAATAAGCGCCATTGCCAAAGAAAAGTCCCGCCGAGAGCGAGGTTGATGCGAGATATTTCTCACATGCGCCGTCGGGTTGGGCCCCAGATCGAAATCAGATAAGTGAACGGCGAACAGAAGCCGCCATTGGGCAAGAGAGGCGCGTACCGGCCTCCAGTCACGGAACCGCACTAGCGCCTACGCCCGTGTGGGCTAGCGGCTTGCCTTCCTACGGTTTGGCCGACGCTCGTTGAGTCTGGACCCCAGATAGCCGATAGCGAGATAAATCAGGAAAAGCGCCACCACACCCAGGATGATGCCGATCATATGTTAGGCTCCTCCAGGTATCTTACGACGTAGCGCGGTTTGTCGGCGGTGTCCGCGATCGGATATCGGCTTGCCGCAGTGCGAAGGGCAGGAAGGCACGGCCTATGGAAGTCCCAGAGTATGTGGCACTATAGGATAAACGGATGGCGAGAAAGCCCGAGGTTCTCAAGAAGGCGATCCGACCCGACCGCTTGGATGCAGATAGCGCGCGGGTCGGCGATATCGCGTCCCCATCCCAGCACTGGATTCTGACGGGTCAACGCAGAAGGTGTAACAGAGTGCGGGCGCTTGATCCGTGGGTTCGCCGCTAAGGTCAATCGCGGGGCGGGCGGGCCCTCATAACTCATCGAATTTTCCAGGCGATCACGTCATGGCTTCCGAATTCCACATCATTGTCGCCTTGGGCACCTTCTGCGCCGTGATTCTGCTGATAGCACTCGACTTAGTACATATGACGGTGGCGGCCCTGCTCGGAGTAACGGTCCTCGCGCTGACGGGGATCCTCTCCGGGACCGTGGCTCTACGTGCCTGGGAGGCGGGTCGCAGTACCGTGGCCCTCCTCTTTGGCGGAATGATCGTCGCCCGTGTTCTGGCGCCGACCGGAGTCTTCGACTTCATCGGGGGACGGTTCTTGCGCTACGCCGGTGGCAGCGGCAAGCGCGTTCTCCTGGGCATTATTTGTCTTGTCGCGCCCATATGCGCCTTCTTGCCCAACGCAACCGTGATACTGCTTCTCGCCCCTGTGCTGATCCGGGTTGCCCGCGCGCTGGATATCGACTTCGTCCCACTTCTGATTCTGGCTGCGGTGACGAGCAATGCCGCTGGGTTGCTGACCCTCGTTGGCGACCCCGCGACCTTCATCGTTGGCAGCTCAATTCATCTAAGCTTTACAGGCTATCTCCAGCACGTCAGCCTCGGCGGGGCTTTATCCGTCATCGTCATTGTCCCGTTTCTGCCTTGGCTCTTCGCCGAGATCTGGCAGACGCGCCGCCCGCTTCCGCCTGATTTGCCCGACGCGGTGATAGAGCGCCCAGCCTTCGCGATTGCGGCGCTCACCGTCCTTGCCATCATGATCTTTCTCTTTGCGCTCGGGGATATCTCGCTCGGCCTGGACCCGCCGAAAGTCGCGATTCTCGGTGCTGCCCTGGCGCTTCTGGCTGTCTACTGGTGGGAGGTCGAGCCCATCGCCAACGTGATACGCGATATCGATTGGAAGACGCTGATATTCATTCTCTCGATGTTCCTGATCGTGGAGGGCCTGATCTCGACCGGCATGATGAATAGCCTGGCGCAGGATTTGGCCAACAGATTCGACGGTGATTTGCCCGCCGCCGCATTGTTGCTGCTCTTCGGCGTCGGCGCGCTGTCTGCCGTGTTGGAGAATATCCCCGTCGTGATCGTGATGGTGGCGGTCGTCCAAGGATACATGATGCTGATTGGCGCTGCACCGGAAGGGACTGCCGCGCAGCCATACTTGCACCCATGGCCGGCCTCCAGTTTGCCGATCTTCGTGGCCATGATGTTCGGCGCGACCTTGGGGGGCAATAGCACCGTCATTGGCGCTGCGGCCAACGTGGTAGCGTCAGGAGTAGCCGACGAGAATGGTCGCGAACTAAACTTCTTCCACTTCGCGCGATATGGCGTGCCCATTGCGCTCGCACAGCTGGCAGTGGGAAGTGTCTACACTGTCGCCCTATATCTGCTTTTGAAGTGAGTGGATCGCTTCATCGTCAACCGCTCAATCTTGAGCTAACTCGGCGGCATGTGGCCTGACCGATTTTCTGTACCAGGGAGATTGAGAGACTATTGCATGACGGCCGTCTAATCCGGCGCGCGCAGGCGATAGCCGACGCCGGTTTCGGTGAGGATGTGCCATGGGCGCTCAGGCTCATCTTCGATTTTTTGGCGTAGAGAACGGACATAGATGCGCAGATATTGCACATCCGTTTCCCTGCCCCAGACTTCGCGCATGATGAACTTGTGGGTTAGCACCTTCCCCGCATGGGTCACCAGCAGGCGCAAGATTTCGTATTCTCGGGGCGAAAGCCGCGTTTCGCGGGCATCCACAATTACGGTCCGGCGTACCAGGTCAACGGCAAGACGACCCAGGCGGAAAATCGGCCGCTCTCCCTGCTGCTGCAGCTGATGGCGCAACGCGGCGCGCACCCGGGCGTGCAGCTCATCTACACCGAAAGGCTTGGTTAGATAGTCATCGGCGCCAAGGTCAAGAGCCTCGACCTTTCCGCGTTCATCGGTCCGACTTGAGAGGATGATGATTGGCAGCGCAGATCCGTCATTGCGCAGGCTGCGGATCACTTGGAAGCCATCGACTTCGGGCAATCCAAGATCGAGAATCAGCACGTCCGTCGGATTGCGCCTGATAGAGTCGAGGGCGGACTGCCCGTCATCGGCTTCGTCCACTAGATAACCGTGGGCGGTGAGACTGGTGCGCAGGAACCGGCGGATCGCCGGCTCGTCGTCAACCACCAGCACCTTAAGCGGCGCGGTCGCGGTTCTCATCTCAAGGCCTCTGCCGGCGGTCTATCCGCCATGGCGGCAGCTTGGGTCGGCACGGGCAGGACAAGAGAGAACATTGCGCCCCGCCGGTCCAGGCGGTTGCCAGCAGTGATGCTTCCGCCCATGGCTTCGACAAATCCCCGGCAGATGGCGAGGCCAAGCCCGGTTCCCGCCCGGCGCCGGTCAGTGGCATGAACGCGGTAGAACTTGTCGAAGATGCGATCCAGGTCGACCACGGGAATACCCTCGCCTTCATCCAATATCTCGAGGCGGACAACAGCGCCTTCTCGCCGCGCCTGAAGCGTTACGACGGAGCCAGCGGGCGCGTATTTGGCTGCGTTGTCCAGGAGATTGAACAGCACCTGCTCGAACAGGACTGGGTCCAGGTTCAGCATGGGAAGATCCGGATCAAGTCCGATTTCGACACGATGTCCAGCCAGGATCTTGGCGCTGCGTTCTAGCGCGCTGCCAACTAGCTCGGAGAGATCGACCAGACTCATGCGGGGCGCTATTGCGCCCGATTCAAGCCGAGTCATGTCTAGCAGGTTGCCGATAAACCGGTTCAGCCGCTCCGCTTCTTCCTGGATCGTGTGGACCATGTCACGCCGCGATGTAGCGTCCAGCTCCTCATTGTTCCCGGTGAGACTGGTGGCCGCGCCAAGGATAGAAGCCAGCGGCGTCCGAAGATCGTGGGAGATCGATGTCAGCATGGCGGAGCGCAGGCGGTCGGTTTCCGCCGCCAGTTTCGTACGCTCTGCAGTTTGAGCCAAGTTGGCTCGCTCGATGGCGAGCGCACCTTGATCGATCAGGGTCTCGATGAGGCGCTCTTGCTCTGCCGTAAGTCCCGGCACGAATGCGTCCGCCGCGATGCCGACAACGCCGACAACATCCCGGCTGGTGCCCATGGGCAGATACAACCAGCTTGCCTCGGTCAGTGTCTTGGATCCACGGCCAGCGCGAAGGTTCCTCTGCCGGACAATCTCGGCGACGGAAAGATCCAGCCCGTCCAGTCGTGGCGTGCCGGGGTGGCATGCGCGCACGGTAAGCCGACCATCCACTGGCAGCATCAGGGCGACAGGTCGCGCCAGCACCGACGCAGCCTGAACCGCAATCGCTTGGGAGAGCTCATCAAGACCACCAGCCTCGGTCACCTTTTGGCTGAACAGGTAGAGTGCCTCCATGGTTTGGGCGCGCCGTCTCGCTTCGATGGCCTGGTTGCGTGCCCAGGAGGCTAGATTGCTGACGATCACAGCGACGACGACGAAGAAAAACAGGGCCACAGCATTTTCGGGGTCGGTCACCGTCAAAATTCCCACCGGCGGCAGGAAGAAAAAGTTATAGGCGACGACACTCAGCAGGCACCCGAATAGAGCAGGGCGCAGGCCACATGTCACCGCACTGGCGAGCACGGCAGTCAGGAACACGAGGCTGACGTTCAGGCTGGCAACAAAATGTTGCAGTAGCAGCCCTACCCCAAGCGCCACCGCTACTAGGACGAAGGTCGCGCCATAGGCCCACCAGCCCAAATCTTTGCTCGCCGGCAGAGATTCACGCACTGCGGAGTCCATTCCAGGAACCCACCTTGCTGCTGCCCGGATCCATGCGCCCGTCTGGGGTGCCAGGCTTCGCTTTAGAGATACTTCGGTATGATAGGCCTCATCCATGCCGGGGCTTGCGTTCTTGAATGGCGCCACCGCGTTCACAATAGCTCCTAGTCCCAGCCTCTGCACCCACGTCTGATAACAGTCTCGTATATAGGATTTATATGCCTATGGCCTTTGCCCTCCAATCCGGCACTATTTCTTGAAGCGGTCCCTACGAAAACCGAAGCGCGTCTATATGCTGCTTATATAACGCTCTGTCGCCGCGCCCCATCGCATTTATATGAAGTGTGACGGACCCTCGATCCCAATGCTGCCTCTCATAGAGGAGATTGGAAGATGAGCATGGAACGCACCGTTGGCATCCTCATGTTGGTAATCCTGATCGGGGTCGCGTTCCTAGCATTTCACTACGCCCATTAACGCTAACCGCTCGACCTGCTGTAGGCATCTCGGGGAAGTACCCGGTTGACATAGCAAAATCGGCCTTCCCCGCCCTAGCTCTAGCCGTCGGCATTCGCGTGGATTCCCCACGCGTCTACTGGCTGCCGCGGTCGGAGTGGTGCAGCAACGCATTGGGCTTGCCCCGTCGCCAGATCGCCATCACCAAGGCGTCGGTGACGAGCTGTGCCGTCATCACCGCGTTCATCGACCAGCCAACTACGCGCCGGGAGAAGAGATCGATGACGGCCGCCACGTAGAGCCAGCCCCCCGCCGTCCAGAGATAGGTGAAGTCGGCGATCCATTTGCGGTTGGGAGCGGGCGCCTCGAGGCTCTGGTCGAGCACGTTGGCAGCGACAGCGGCCGCCTGCCGCTCACCCAGGTCAGGCGGCAGGCGACGCCGTCGCGGACGCGCCCTGAGAGCCTGAAGCCGCATCAATCGCTCGATCCGATGCAGCCCGCACGACACCCCCTGCGCGAGCAGATCCGGGCAGGGCGCCTAGAGGAGTACTGAAGTTTCCTGCCTGATCGTTTGGTGGAAAGGCGGGGCGGGCCTTTGGCGGGAAGAGCGCATCAGGCTGCCAATTCGTGCGCATGGACGTGCCGTCCGGCATGGGTCTTCAGTATCCTAATGGCGCGACGCTCCTCCTCTGGATTGCGGACGTTGACCCACAGCAGAAGCCCGCCGCGTTCAAGCTGCTCCTGTAGCCGCTTGGCGTGATTGCGGTAGATCATCCTGCCGAGCAGGCCCCCGACCGCGGCGCCACCCCCGACTGCGACGAAGATCGGAAGGGTTACAGCTGTCGAGCCAAGGCCTACCGCCACGGCGGCCACGAAGGCAAGCGCTGGTGCGAGCCCGAACTCCGCCTCCAGACGTGAGGCTTTGGAGTCGCCTGTGAAAATCGCTGAAGGCGCTGTGGTTCAAGATTTTTGGAGCGGTTTGGCAGTAATCGATATTGCAAGGAATGCTGGGTTTGACGGCTCGAAGCTTGCGATTTCGACATGAGTTTTTGGTTCACGTGGAGCTCGATCCATGATTCCCTCGACGCATCGGGAGGACGTCGATGCGACCAGGAAAGCAGGAATGGACGGGTGCGCAGGATCTGTTTCGTGCACGGCTGGATCAGATCATCAATATGCAGCAGGATCTGGTGAAGTTGGCCGGAACGATCGATTGGGCTTGGATTGATCAAGAATTGGCGGCCTGTTTCAGCGAAGAAGGCCGCCCTGGCTTGACGACCCGTTTCATGGTCGGGCTTCTGCTTTTGAAGCAGATCTACGGGCTGTCGGACGAAGAAGTTTGCGCGCGCTGGGTCTACGACCCGTATTTCCAACACTTCACCGGCGAAGAGTTCTTTGCCCACGCCTTCCCGCACGAGCGCTCTGGGATGAGCCACTGGCGCAAGCGGATCGGCCCGAAGCTGGACCTGCTCCTGGCCGAAAGCCTGCGGGTGGCCGATGCCAGCGGCGCGCTGAAGACGGATGACCTGGCGCGCATCACGATCGATACCACAGTTCAGCCGAAGAACGTGACGCACCCGACGGACGCCAAGCTGATGCTTACGGCGATCGAAAAGCTCGGCACCCAGGCCAAGGCCCAAGGGCTGAAGCTGCGGCAATCCTATGCCCGCCTGGCTAAGCGGGCGGCGCTGATGGCCGGCCGTTACACCCATGCCAAGCAGTTCAAGCGCGCGAATCGGGAGCTGAGGTTCCTGCGCACGCGGCTCGGCCGGCTGATTCGCGATATCAGGCGCAAGATCGATGGCAGGGAGCCGCTGCAACGGCTCTTCGCCGAACCCCTGAGCAAGGCCTTGCAGATCCGCTGGCAGAACCACAATCAGCGCGGCCGCAAGCTCTATTCGTGGCATGCGCCGGAGACCGAGTGCATCGGCAAGGGCAAAGCCCACAAGCCTTATGAGTTCGGCACGAAAGTTTCCATCGCCACCACCAACCACCGCTGCAAAGGCGGCCAGTTCGTCCTGCACGCCAAGGCGTTGCCCGGCAATCCATACGATGGTCACACGCTGGCCGGTGTGATCGCGGAAACGCAAAGGCTGACCGGACGAGAGATCGAGCGGGCCTACGTCGATAAAGGTTATCGCGGCCACGATGCGCCACGGCCGCTGCGGGTGTTCATCTCCGGCCAAAAGCGCGGCGTGCACGGCGCGATCAAACGCGAACTCAGACGCCGCTCGGCGATCGAGCCGGTGATCGGACATATGAAGAGCGACGGACACCTCGGCCGCAACTACCTCAAGGGCCGCCATGGCGATCAGGTCAACGCCGTGCTCTCAGCCATCGGCCATAACCTCCGCCTCATCCTCAATTGGCTGAGGCTTCGGGTGCTGTCCTAAGTAGGGGGTGAGTGTCCTAACTTGAGATAGCCCATGTCCCAGTTTGAATTCTAGAGAATTACGTTATCTTTCGAGGAGGGCCGACCATCTTTCATGGTGGGTCTGCGACGTAGACGTTATTGGGGGATTCAATCCAAACCTTGACGTATTGGTTATCACTCTTCCGGAGTGCGTTGCCCTCAATGAAGCAAGTCTCCATGACGGATACGTCGCAGCGATACTCTTCTCCAGTCTGGAGGTCTTTGCACAAGCGCGCCCCATTTGGGTTTATGGCAACTCTCTTTGATGGCATTGTCGAGTTCGGTACCCTCGCGTACGGAACAAAGACCTCTATTTTCCCAACTCCGCAACCAGCCGGCAGGGATGTTAAGTCCCCATTTTCGCGAAACGCTTTTAGGGCATAGACGGCTTTGAGAGTGTTACAAACAACGGTCTCATTATACGAGTATGTTCTCCCGCGATAAATTGCGACTTCGTCGCTCCTACCGGATGTCGCCGTTGCAACGCTCAGGATGATCCACAGCAAGCCGCACTTGAATGGTGTTTGGCTCACTTGGTTCCGCCATGGCTCCCGTCGCTATTGTCCGCCGGTCGCTTTCCTGATCCGACCTGCCGCTTAAGAGCCTCCAATAGCTTCCGGCGCCGTTTCA
Organism: uncultured Alphaproteobacteria bacterium; assembly: GCA_963724385.1. Classification (GTDB taxonomy): domain Bacteria; phylum Pseudomonadota; class Alphaproteobacteria; order Dongiales; family Dongiaceae; genus DASXQK01. Next base: position 837,477 of record CAVRUJ010000001.1, read on the forward strand.
CAAAATCCTCCAATGCTTCCAGCAACAAGTCATCGACTTCGCCAGCGGCGATCAACTTAAGATACTGGTTAGGCTGGCCCTCCTCGGTAAAGACGACGCGTTCGCCAACCATCACGTTGGTCTCCTGCTTTGCTGGTGGAACAAGCGGAGATGGCGGTTTATCTCGTCGCGCCGAATTATGGGCAGTCGATTGGCGTTCCACTGAGACTTCACTGCTTTCTTCGCCGTCCTGCTCTTCCGAATCATAGGAGGTCAGTTTGCCCGTCACAAGGCCGATTGTGGCGAGATAAGATTTTGCGGCTTTACCAGCCGCCCCTTGTGTGAACCCCCCTTTCATCAGGCCAAATTGCAGGTTTTCAATACTCGGGGGGTTAGCCAAATCCGGAGACTCTTCTCGCAGCTTTTTGAAAATGGCGGGGCGAAACGCACAGCGTTCAAGCGCAGCTTGCCGTTCCCGCGAATCCTCGGGCGCACTAGTAAGAACCAATGCATCATCGCTGACGTGGAGTCCATCGCCTGAGCCCTCAATAAGCCCATACGCCCGAAGGGCTCCTATCCGCGCCATCACTCGTCCGTTTAACGTGTTGCTGCCAAGATGTTTAGCGAGAACAAGGTTTGACATCTTATTGCGATTCTCTCGCTTCAGAACCGGTCGCACTGCCTCGATAGCCTTTGCAAGACTGATCGCGGGGTAATTGGGGCTTCGTGGGCGCGCCATGATACCTCTCCTTTGTCGGCGCTTATGCCAAAAGCGGAGCCAAAGGTCAACGGCATACTTTTATCCATTATGCCATTGACTGACTGAGCTAGTGGTGGAATAATCCACTAAACAGCAAGGAGAACCCACATGAGGAGGGTAGCAAGCCCCCGGCGTAATAACCGACCGGCGACGGGGGCGATGAAGATAGGAGAAGGGCCGCTTCCCGGCACCCCTGACAAGGTAAGGAAGCGGCCCCTAATCGGCTCTAGCCCTCGGTCGTCTAACGGTAGGACGCCCGCGTTACAGGTGAGGCAATCCAGGTCCGAGTCCTGGCCGAGGGACCAAGAAGCAGCGGAGTCGGTCGCCGCGCAAACGACGACCGGCCCCTTGATCAACCACTCGGGGGTTAGCCCAAGTGATCAACCCGCAGGCACTATATAGCGATTCCGACGGATTCCGTCCACTCGCTGGGTCTGGTCCCCGACAGCCGAAGGGACCAATCCGATGAACAACCTTCCTAACGAGAAGCAGACTGAAATCGTTGCCGCTCTGACCGAGGGCTGCTCTATCCGCTCAGTGGAGCGGCTAACCGGTGTCCACCGCGACACCATCATGCGTCTTGGCGTGCGCGTCGGCATGGGCTGCGCCGCTCTCCATGATGTCACCATGCGGAACCTGCAAGTGCCGTTGATCGAGATGGATGAGCTATGGGCATTTGTCGGGAAGAAGCAGCGGCGCCTTACGGCTCAAGATGGGACCGATAAGGGCGATCAATATACGTTCCTTGCCATCGATGCCCTAAGCAAGGCGATCCTCTCCTATCGCGTGGGCAAGCGCGACGGTGAGAACACAGAAGCGTTTGTTGCGGACCTCCGCATGCGCGTCTTGAACACGCCCCAAATCAGTTCGGATGCGTTCGCGCCCTACGAGCATGCAATGCGTAAGGTGTTTGGCGAGGAAGTCCACTACGGTCAAATTGTAAAGCGGTATGTAGGAGAGCCACCCGTCAACGCTGCACGGCGCTACTCGCCTGGCGCCGTGGTAGGCGTAACCAAGGATCGCGTAATCGGCTTCCCTACCAGTTTCCAAATCAGCACCAGCTATGTTGAGCGAACCAACCTTTCCGTCCGCATGGGGTCACGACGCTTTACCCGCTTGACCTCAGGATTTTCCAAGAAACTGGAAAACCACTCTGCGGCCGTGGCGCTCTTTGTCAGCCACTTCAATCTCTGCCGCGTCCATGAGGCCCTACGGGTCACGCCAGCGATGGAACTGGGCGTGGCTGATCATGTCTGGACCATTGGCGAGTTGATAGATGCAGCGCTGTCGGGCGTATTGCCGCAGGGAGTAGGACGGCGGGTTGGGCGGTTCACGGTAATCGATGGTGGCGGCAGAAACTAAACCGTTGTGCCGCAACAACTAACTGCGTAAATGCGACCAGGAATCCTGAGTGGCGTCCTGTCGTTGCCACGGATTGTTAAGTTGACATTAACCTCGCAACGCTCCTAATCAGAGCCGAGTGGGGATATCCGGCTCGTTGGCCTTTGGGCTTTTCGGGAAGATGGCGAGCAGGATAGGTCGGGGGATCGTTCAAAATCTCCCGCGACTGAGAGGGACATCATCATGGGTATCAAATCTGGTCCGTTCAGCGGCGTCGTGCTGTCTGGAAAGGATATCCAGAAGTTCGAGCGCCAAATTCAGCGGCATGTCCCCAACAAGAAAGCTCTCGCGACAGTCGCTCGTGGCGAAAAGCTAATGGGCGAATTTCTCAAAAAAGGCTACGTCAGTTTCACAGCGAAGGCCAAGGCTGCGCGCTGACTAACTAGCGGGGCATTTTGGCAGGGGAAGCCGGGCAATTTATCATCCGTCAACTGCTGCCGGATGATGTAGTCAACAAATTTGAGATCGCGCACAAAGACGATGCTTTGCGCGCGTTCCTCAAAAAACTCGCCGCCAAATTCAATGCCAGCAATGTTGCTAAGACCTACGTGGCCGTCGAAGATATCGGGGTCAAGGGACTTCGCATCCGCTCGTATATCAGCATCCTTCTGAGCGAGATTAGGAAGGATTGGGCGGCGGAAGAGGATTGCCCTGAAGCCGCCCGCTATAATCATCCTGCCGTTAAAATCGCGAGACTTGCGACTGACAGGAACTTTGAAAACCGTGGACTTGCCAGCCAGCTCATCGACTTTGTTGTCGGTTTAACTGCCGACAAAATTATGCCGCATGTGGGCTGCCGGTTCCTCATTCTGGACGCCAATCGCGAGAAAATAGAGTTCTATAAGAAGCGCGGCTTCGTGCTCATCAACAACGAAGAAAATCTCGCCGGCCAAAACCCAGTCATGTTCATGGACCTACACAAGTCCACGCTGAAGGTGTCCTAAGTTCAAACCTCGCCTGTCCTAATTATGGTCAACTTAGGACAGCACCAGGCTTCGTTTGTGCCTGATCCTGTTTGCGATCCTCGACGACTGTCCCGCCCCATCAGACCGCATGCCTGCTTCTTAACGGTCGACTTTGGAAAAGAAAGTCTCACGCGGCGCCTTGGGCTCGTCTTCCATCTCCTCGACACGGTGGTAACGCCGGCCGAGCTTCTGTTCCACGGCATGCTCGCTCGCAAGCAGGCTGAATGCGGACCGGTCGAAGCCGTGAGTCTGCAGATCAAACACGGCATTTTCGAGGGTCTCGGCACTATCGAAGACGGCAACGACTTCCCGGATCTGAATGGGCATAAATGTCACCCCGACTGAGGCGAAAGCACAACTATTTATGCGACTCCGCGGCTTCCCGCGTATTGATCTTTGTCAATGACCGGCACAGTCAAAGCTGGTCAACATATTGCCGTATATGGAAGGATTCCAAACCCGAAAGCACAAGCGACTCCCGTTGGGATTGCGGGTCCGGCGGAGGTATTCGCTCTCCGCATATGCACCACGTGCGATCGGGGTTGTCCGGGCCGCATCAGGCGGCGGCCCCGTCCCGGCCCTTCCAAGGGGAGGATAGATATCATGTTCCAACGCATCATTGTCGGTCTCGATGGCTCGAAGCACGCCCGCAAGGCGCTCGACATAGCAGCCGACTTGGCGAAAGCGCACCGAGCCAGTCTCCTGATCGCTCACGCCTTGAGCAATGCCCCCTTGACCAAGGCCGAGCGTCTGATGGCGGAGACGGAGTACGGCATGAAGGGTCTCGAAGAGCGTCCGCCCGTGACGTTGATCAAGTATGCGGAAACAGACCCACGCTTGCCATTCACCATCACTCGCGACTTGCCCGCAGATGCGGCGGTCAGAGTGCGGACTGAGATCGCCCAGGCATTGCTCTATGATGCGCGACAGAGCGCGCTCCGCCAAGGCGTGGAGAGTGTGGAAGTGCGCGTCGGAGTCGGCGATCCTGCGACGATCATCCTGGATCTGGCGAAGTCGGAAAAGGTCGATCTGATCGTCATCGGCAGCCGCGGCCTCAGCGATCTTCAAGGATTGGTGTTTGGCAGCACGTCGCACAAGGTGACTCATCTGGCGCCCTGCAGCTGCCTAACCGTGTCCTGAAAAGAGCGGCAGTCCTTCCGGACAGGAGGTGGTACATGTTCGAGTTCCTGCCTGAAAGCGCAGGCAATGTTGTCGGCATTAGAGTAAGCGGTAAATTGACCGATGCTGATTACAAGCAGGTCCTGATCCCCAGGTTGCAGGCCCTCTTCTCCCAGCACGGCAAGCTTAAGCTATTGTTCCACATGGCTTCCTCGTTCGAGGGCTGGGATCTTTCGGCCGCTTGGGCGGACGCGTCCTACGGCCTCGAGCACAGGGCTGATTTCGATAAACTGGCGGTCGTAGGCGGGCCGACCTGGGTCGAATTGTGCATCAAGCTGAGCGGTTTTCTCATGAAGGGCGAAATCAAATTATTTCCCGCCGAAGAGCTCGAGAGCGCTTGGGCGTGGCTGAAGAGCTGAGTTGATAGCGCTCGGCGAGGAAGCGTAAGTAGGCCATGGGTTAGCAAAGACGGAAAGAACCGCCATGACGGAACCCAATGCCAAACAACCCGAGGCTTCCGGCACTAAGCCTGAAACCGGAGCGGAGCCCAAGGCTAAAGCGCACGCCAAAGCCGAGCCCCAACCTAACACCAAAGCCGAACCTCATTCCGAGGCCAAAACTGTGCGTAAACCGGGATCGAAGCCCGATGCGAAGGACGATCTGAAAACTCTGCCGGTGGCGGAGGTCGAGAAAAGATTGGGATCGTCGCCGGACGGCCTCAGTCAAGCCGAGGCGCAGAAGCGGCTGACCCAATATGGGCCTAACGAGGTCGAGGAAAAGAAGGTCAATCCGCTCCTGAAATTCCTCAGCTATCTCTGGGGCCCAATCCCGTGGATGATCGAAGCGGCGGTGATCCTCTCGGCGGTAGCCCGGCATTGGCCGGATTTCGGCATCATCCTTCTTCTGCTTCTAGCCAACGCCGTGGTCGGATTCTGGGAAGAGCACCAGGCGGGTAACGCCATCGCTGCCCTGAAGGCTACACTGGCGATCAAGGCCAGGGTGAAACGCGATGGGAAATGGGTGACACCGGCGGCGCGCGAGCTGGTGCCGGGCGACGTCATCCGCGTGCGCCTGGGCGACATCGTGCCTGCCGATGCGCGGTTGCTAGCGGGTGACCCGATAGAGGTGGATCAGTCGGCGCTCACGGGGGAGTCGTTGCCCGTCACGCGAAAGCCTGGCGAGGTGGTGTACTCGGGATCGATCATCCGCCAGGGCGAAATCGGCGCATTGGTCTATGGCACGGGTGCGAACACCTATTTCGGCAAGACGGCTCAGCTGGTGCAGGAGGCGCACACCGTCAGCCATTTCCAACGTGCGGTACTCAAGATTGGCGACTACCTGATCATCCTCGCTGTGGCTTTGGTGGCGATGATTATTATGGTCGCGTTGTTCCGCGGCGACCCGGTCCTCACGACGCTGCAGTTTGCCCTAGTGCTGACTGTGGCCGCGATTCCCGTGGCGATGCCGACGGTGTTGTCAGTCACCATGGCGGTAGGCGCGCGCCTGCTGGCCAAGAAAGAGGCCATTGTGACCCGGCTGGCGGCCATCGAGGAATTGGCAGGCGTGGACGTGCTGTGCTCGGATAAGACTGGCACCCTGACCCAGAACAAGCTGACGCTGGGCGATCCGTTCAGCGTGAACGGCATCCCCGCCGATGAAGTCATCCTCAACGCCGCGTTGGCTTCGCGCGCAGACAATAAGGACCCCATAGATCTGGCTGTGCTGGGCGGCGTGAAAAGCGATGAGGTCCTGAAGGGTTACGAAGTGGGTCATTTTCAGCCGTTCGACCCGGTGCACAAACGCACCGAAGCTGCCGTCAGGGGCCCAGACGGAAAGGAGTTCAAGGTAACCAAGGGCGCGCCGCAGGTGATCTTGGAGTTGTCGGCCAATGCCGGGCAGGTAAAGGCCGCTGTCGAGAAAGGCGTCAATGAATTCGCGGCGCGCGGCTTCCGCTCGTTGGGTGTGGCTCGGGCGGACGCGCAAGGTCCATGGCAGTTTTTAGGCGTATTGCCGCTGTTCGACCCGCCCAGGGAACAAGCCAAAGCGACCATCGCGACCGCGCGTCAGATGGGCGTGGAGGTCAAGATGGTTACCGGCGACCAGGTGGCTATCGCTCGGGAAACCGCTGAAAAATTGGGGCTAGGCACAAACATCCTCGATGCCAGCGGCTTCGGCGACTCGAAGCATCAAGAGACGGCGCAGTTGGCGGAGTCCATAGAAAAGGCGGACGGCTTCGCTCAGGTGTTCCCCGAGCACAAATTCCATATTGTCGATGTCCTGCAGCAACAGGGTCACATTGTCGGCATGACCGGCGACGGGGTGAATGACGCCCCCGCGCTGAAGAAGGCCGACTGCGGCATCGCCGTTTCAGGCGCAACGGACGCGGCGCGCGCGGCGGCGTCCCTCGTGCTGCTGACGCCCGGGCTGTCGGTGATCATAGACGCGATAGAGGAGAGCCGCCGCATTTTCCAGCGCATGAACAGCTATGCGATCTACCGCATCGCCGAGACGATTCGCGTGCTGCTGTTCATGACGCTGGCGATTCTGATTTTCAATTTCTATCCGTTGACGGCGGTAATGATCGTGATCCTGGCATTGCTCAACGACGGCGCCATCCTGTCCATTGCCTATGACAACGTTCACTACAAGGACAAGCCCGAGGCCTGGAACATGCGCATGGTCCTGGGAACTTCCACCGTGCTGGGCGTAATCGGGGTCGTGTCCGCCTTTGGCCTGTTCTATCTCGGCGAGCGCGTCTTCCACCTCGATCGCGCGCACATCCAGACGCTGATGTATTTGAAGCTGTCCGTGGCTGGACATCTGACGATTTTCCTGACGCGCACGCGCGGCCCGTTCTGGTCCATCCGGCCCGCGTGGATTTTGCTGATGGCGGTATTCGGCACTCAGCTGGTGGCGACTCTGATCGCCGTTTACGGGCTGTTCATGGCGCCGCTCGGCTGGGGCTGGGCGCTGTTCGTTTGGGGCTATGCTATGGCGTGGTTCCTTGTGAACGACCGCGTCAAGCTGCTTGCGTATCGGGTCTTCGATCCAACCGCCGCCCCCCTATTGGCCAAGGAACCTGGTGTCATGACAACTCTGATTGCCAAGCGGGCCTATCAAATTTATGAGCGGGAAGGCCGCCGCGAAGGCCATGCGGTTCAGGACTGGCTGCAGGCGGAGCGGGAGATTCGGAAAAAGTGACCCTCCAAGTGAATCGACGCGAAGCGCGGGGGACTTTGCTGAAAGGATGGAAATGAAAATCAATTCCAAGGAATTCCGCGTGCGGGAGGGGGACGACGTCAATCTTCGCAAGTGGCCGACCAACGTGGGGCCCTTGTATAAGTCAAAGGAGCAATACCAAATACTGCTGGCAGAGCATGTTGAACAACTGAGTTCGCTGCAGCAGCTTCTCTACGCATCCGACCGCTATGCGGTCCTGCTGATCTTTCAGGCGATGGATGCAGCGGGTAAAGACGGCGCTATCAAGCATGTGATGTCCGGGGTCAACCCGCAGGGCTGCCAGGTATTCAGCTTCAAACATCCGAGCGCCGCCGAGTTGCAACACGAGTTTCTCTGGCGCACCAGCCGGGATCTACCGGAACGCGGGCGGATCGGCATCTTCAACCGATCCTACTACGAGGAGGTGCTGATCGTCCGCGTGCACCCCGAGATTCTCCGCGGCGAGGGAGTCCCGGACGCGAGACACAATGACAAGGCGGTCTGGCGCGACCGGTATCGTTCCATCGTGGATTTGGAAAGACACCTTTACGGCAACGGCACCCGGATCATCAAGTTCTACCTCCATCTTTCGAAGGAAGAGCAGCGGAAACGCTTCCTCGAACGGATTGACGAGCCGGGGAAGAACTGGAAATTCAGCCTCGCGGACGTCGAGGAGCGGAAATTCTGGAAGCGCTATATGAAAGCGTATGAGGAATGCCTGGGTGCAACGAGCACAAGCGGCGCCCCTTGGTATGTAGTCCCTGCCGACGACAAGGAAAACGCACGGCTGATAGTATCTCAGATTGTCCTCGATACGTTCGAAGGACTCAAAATGAGCTACCCCAAAGCGAACGCAAAGCGCCGGCAAGAGCTACAGTTGATCCGCAAGCAGCTCGCAAAGTGAAATCTTGAGGGCACCAGCTCAAGAAGGTCAATGACACGCTTGTCATCGGGACTGAGGCGGCGGAGAAGGCACTTCTGCGGCTTTGGTCGTCACAGAACTTGCCCTCGATCAAGGACGGGAGGGATGGGGCCCGATCAAATCGCATACGTGGACGCCGGCTATCACGTTGACGGTTGACCGCCGCGGACGTATCCGACACGTTGGAGATGGCGCTGCAAGCGTCGGGATTGGATCAGGCCGATGCCCAGCACCGCCCTCGGCTGCTGAGCGACAACGGTCCGTCCTACATCTCCGCCCAGCTCAGCACCTGGCTCGGGGACAACGGCATGGCCCACACACGGGGCCGGCTTTACCACCCGATGACCCAGGGCAAGATCGAGCGCTATCATCGCTCGATGAAGAACCGGATCCTGCTCGAAAACTACTATCTGCTGGGCCAGCTGGAAGAACGCCTCGTCGAGTTCGTCGACTACTACAACACCCGGCGCTACCACGAGAGCCTCAACAACCTGAGCCCCGCCAACGTCTACTTCGGACGTGGTTAAGCCATTCTGAAACGCCGAGAACGCATCAAGCGACAAACCATCGAGGAGCGACGCCGGCTGCACCACCAGGCCGCAGCCTGAACATCAACCCAGATGAGCCAGACCCTCTCTTGAATCGAAGCCCAACTTGTCCAGGAAGTTTTGACGACATACACGCACTGGAAAGCGGTAGCACTACATGGGTGATCAATCGTCCAAGTACACTGAGATTCATTTCTTGCGGAGCGACGGAGAGCTGATCCGGGTCCTTGTAGCGACGATTTGGAAAACGAAGTCCAGACAGCAGCGATTTGGTTGGAATTGGACAAGGATGATGCATGGCTCCAATGACTGATCTTCAATGGCGGCCATGCCTAGAACGACGGCGAGCAATTGTAGCAACGAAAGTGCCGAGAGTCGGTCCTATAAGCGCAGCCCATGTGCCGGCGCCATGAATGGCGTCACGCGGATCGACAGGATAGGGGTGCCCGAACACATCTTGAAGCAAGATGAGCCATCCAAAGGTCGCTGCGATTGCAGCGACAAAGCCAGCAAGCCACGCATTTGCACCATGAAAGAAACCGCGCCCCCGGCGCGCTAAGAGAAAAGAGACGACAAAAGCAATTGCCGAGAATGCCAAAGCGGCCAAACTAACCGTTTCCTCTCTATTCTATGTCCGCCCAGATCTAGTTGCACAGCTCTCCGAGTTGTATCCCCGTCGATCTCTTTTGCTGAGCTCTACCCGCTCGGGAGCCGCGGCAGCCACTGCCTCGTGTTCCAGGTCAGACAGGGTCGCAGACGACGATCTCTGCCCGGTTCGAGAAACGTGATTCAGGCGAAGCAAAGAATAGCACGCAGGCTCATGCGGTCATAGGCCAGACGGGCATCCTGCGTCGCTTCCAACGCTCACATCACTCCTTCGACCAGCTACCGGACAAGCTGGTCATTCAGATCAACGACACTCTCCGTCCCTTGCCATAGCTGGCTGTGGAGCGTGAAATGCAGCTGACCCCCGGCCCCGGCATTGTTTTGCGTAGCGTTCAAGAAATGACTGAAGTCCGTGAACCGGAAAATACGCGAGACATTCTTGGCATCTGCCGTACTTCGGTGCCCTGCGCTTCGACATTACAGGCGACCAGCGATGAGACCTTGGATCGCCGGCAGTCGCTTGCCAACTCAATGGAGCCAGCGAAGCAGTACCGCCTTCAGATCGCGCAGAGAGTGAGCTGCTGATCGATGGTGCCGGCGAGTTGAGGCATCGCAACTATTGTCGTGATCAGTGGCATAGACGAGGCCGGGGTCAACGATCCATTCGCTGGCGCCAAGCGCTTCGTAGTCATATTGCCCATTGCAGCGGCGAGGAGCGGCGCCAGCATAGACAAAACGATGGCCAAAGTTGTCGACCACCGCTGCCGCGATAGGGTGGTTGCCATAGAACCCCACAACGGGCCCATCCGCCCGAGGCTCAACCAGGCGCTTCAGAACGGCAAACGGATTCTTTTCGGCACCGCGAACCCGCATCGTTAGACGCCCTTAATAGTGGGTTACGAATCCGCTCAAGAATAGTACTCTCAAGCCCGATCCGATCAATGGCTACTTGCCCAGTTAGAACCGACCATTTGTAATCCCAATAGCCGTCGTCGGTCTTCCAATCAGCTTCAAAAGCGCAATCGTGCGGCCATATTGGAGCCGGGAGGATTCATGCTTCCAAAATAGCAGAGATGAGGTCACCGGGATCGAAAGGATTTGCGGGGTGATCCGACATCCTGCATTTGAGAATGACCACCTGGGGATTCCACAGCCACTTGTCCAGATTGTCCTCCGACAACACCAGGTTGGCGGCATGCAAGGTTGGGGAATTGGCATAGCCGGGGGCGGTCCCGGCCATTTTCCGAGCACGTTGTCCATCATGGGAGCCGCTTTGCCGCGATCAAGGTTGTAGCAGAAGCGCAGCGGGTGTCGGCGGGCAAGTGGCCCTTTTCAAACCCCAGAAAAGCCAAGCGCCGAGGGACAGTCAGATGGACTCACTGATGCCGCAAGGACTGGATAAAGGCGATGAGGTTGTCGATGTCGGCGGACGAAAGGACGTACTTGGCCATTGGATAGTGGGGGTGTTGCAGGAACTGCCGAATCTGTTCGGCCGTATAGGTCTCAGGCTGATCGGCGATCGACTGGAATGTGGGGGCATTGACCTCGGCTTTTCCATTTTTGGCCTGGTAGCCCGGCACGTCATGGCACGCTACGCAGTCCTCCGAAATGATGGGGCGGGCCGCATCGGGATCGCCACCACCGAACGCCCGACCGGAGACCGCCAGAGCCAGGAACGCCCAAATGGGTGCTGTATTTCTGCCCCGCATCGTAGTCCTCCTCCAAAACAGGACGCTACGGCCATCGCCCGGGTGCCGGGCCTTGACTCAGATCAATTTGCCGCCGCGGGCGATAGGCCCTTGAAGGGTGCCCGCCTTGACATCAAGCCAGACCGAAGCATCGGCCAGCTTTGCAGGAATTCACTCATTGCGGAACCTCGCCATGGCAGCTTGCGCTCAACTTCGTCAGCGCATCTTGTGCGGCTCTTGAGTTGATCTTTAGGGTCGCTAGATGGCTTTCGATCTTGCGACAGAGATCCGCGGCACCGGCATAGTCCGCGACATTGTCATCCCAAAACCGCTGAGCCTTGTTCCAATAACCGACTTCGTCCAGAAAGGACACGCCGTAGTAATATGCTTCACCAACCGAATCGTAAAAGCTGGGGTCGTCCCGGAACTCTCCGTCGGGGGTAATCGATTTGTCGAGCGACCATTTTAGCATCGCGTGGATTTCCGCCCGCGCCCGACCGATCTCTGCGGACGTCATGTGTGGCCAACCCAGACGTAAGATCTTGACCACATCGTAGTTGTTGTGATTGTTGTATTGTCCATTGTGTCGCCAGCCGAACGGATACGGCAGATCCTTGATTGCCAGTGTTGTCTCGATTATTTGCGGCCAGCGATGTACGGCGCCCTTCCGATACGACACCACGTGAAAGGTGAAACTCAGGTCGGCGGCACGAATGATTCCGTCTTCGGTCATGATCCATGGTCCCCAGTACCCCGAAATCGGGTCCTGCGTGTCGTCGAGAAAATCCCGATATGTATTGACGTAGGCCGGATCGGCAAAAGTTGCGCCGTTGGCCTGCAAGATAGCTCGCAGCGGCTCCTTGAACAGCATCTGGGAGAGTGCTCCCTCTATGGCGCCCAGCTCTTCGCGTTGATAGATGCCGGTTTTGGCAATCTGCGAGAGTTGCAGCCCATACAAGTAGGTGATCAGGGCCCGTGAGCTATCGATCTTGCGCAATATGGTGAAGGGATATGGCAGAACCGGGGCTGCTTCGTCTGTGGACACAGGCAGAAGATTGATTGCATCAAGCGTTCCGTTAATCTTTTCGAACCATGCGTCGTAGCATGCTCCCCAGGACCCGTCGGGCGCTTGCCGCATGGCGAAGTCCTGATGTTTTATTGCCAGGCTCGCCTCAAGCGCGTTGAGCTTGCGGTCCAGCGTTTCCCATTCGGCGGTGTAGTCTAGTAGCCACTCTGCCTCGATCATCATGCGCCGCGAACAAGGAAGCGCCTTGCCGCTCTCGGCGCTGGCCATCAGCAGACGTTTCAGTTTGTCGAGGCGCATTTCGCGCTGCGCATAGTGCTTGAGGTAGTTTGGATCGAATTTTTCAAATTCCTTTGTGATCAGCCGCCGCATATCGAGGCGCTCGATGGTGGTTCCGTGCGCTGCCAAGGCCTGCTCTGCTTCGCGTGCAGATGTCAGTCGCGCAGAGTCCGAGGGAGACGTCCCTCCGCCGACATCGGGTTCCGGCAAAGTTGCGTCTGATTGCTGAGCCACCAATTCGGCGGAGTATTGCGGAACGGCATCTTGCCCCCCGTATACGCCCATCGCAGGTGATGAACCTTTGTGCTCGTCCGCCAAGGAAGAAGATTCTATCCAAAGATTGGAGGTCATGCCGACTGTAACGATGCCCGCGGCCACAACACGGCTGAAAAAGACTGAGCCCCGACTGCGTCTGCGATGGCTGGTGCTGCTGTTCGTGGCATCAGAGCAGGCAGTTAGACGCCGCATTGGGAGCATAGGATTAGCTGTTCGAGCTCTATGAGGCGGCCCTTCAAGGTCCGGCGCGACCCGTCCATCGTTCGCACCTCTGCCGGCAGAGCGCCAAGAGTCCCGGCGGTTAGGAGTGCGGCCACGGTCATTTTCGGCTCAAGTGCTTCCTCGATGGCCGTTGTTCGATGGGTCGGCGACCTACGGCAATGCAGAGGAGCTCGTCGCACCGGACGACGAAAGGGCTGGGGCGCACCGCGCGGTGCCGTATCGGCAAAAGCATAGAATGCGCGCACAAGCTTGGCGTACGTCCCATCCCCTGAGTCGCAACGATCGTCCTCATGCCGCTCGCCCCAAATTACCTTGAGGCGTCGAGAGCCGCTTTCATCATCTCGAGGTTAAGCGTCCAGTCCGGTTCGTCGAGCAGGGGCTCTCAAGGCGTATAAACCTGCGCCAGTCGGCCCGTGAACAGCATCCACAGCGCCAGGACACCAAGCGCCACGAGGGCCAGCGCCACAATCAGCTCGAACTTGCCGAACGGCCACTCCTTGGGTGCATGCTCTTTGCGCGCCCAGATGAATACCAGGTTGCCCAACGCAAAGAAAGCGGCCCCGGCAAGCATAAACTGCAGCCCGGCGGCGTAGACTAGCCAGAGGCCGTAGATTGTGCCGAGCACGCTGTAGATCAACGCCGACGTTTTGCCGAATTTCGCGGTCGTTGGGTACTGGCCTGTTGCCAGCAGCCTCCACAGGTACCCGGTAGACCCGATATACGCAGGCAAAATCATGACGCCGGTGATCGAGAGCATGACGTTCCATGCGTTGGTCGAGAAGTACACCAGGATCAAGGTCACTTGCATCACCGCGGTCGACACCCATAGGGAGACCGACGCCGACCCTTTCTCATTGGTCGTCGCAAACACCTTGGGATAGGTGCCATCCTTGGCGCCGGCCCAGGGCAACTCCGCGAGGAGGATCGTCCATACCAGCCAACACGCCAGGATCGAGATCACCACGCCTGCGTTGATGACGTCCCCGGCCCAATTGCCCAGCAGCGAGGCGAGGATCGCTGCCGTCGAGGGTGGTGCGAGCGGGGACAGCTGGGCCTGCGTCGTGACGCCGAACGGGAGCACGGAGACGAGCACGTAGATCGCCGTAACCAATACGAAGCCCAGGATGGTCGCCCGGCTGACCGTCTTCTCGTCCGACTTGTCGGACATCACCACCGCGCCCTCGATGCCGATGTAGACCCAGAGGGTGACCAGCATCGTGCTCTTGACCTGATCAAGCAGGCTGCCGAGTTGCGTGTGGGTAGGCGGCTGGGCGGTGACGGTGCCCCAGAAGTCGCTGCTCCACATGCTCGCCTTCATGAAAAACGCGACGACGAGCATAAAGAATACGATCGGGACGAGCTTGGCGATCGTCGCGATCACGTTGAGCGCCGCCGCGCCCTTGATGCCGCGCAGCACCAGCCAGTTCATGATCCAGAGCAGCACCGAGCCGATCACTATGGCTTGCCAGGTGTTCCCGCCCTTGAAGTACGGCGGGAAGAAGTAGTTGAACGAGTCCATCACCAGGACGGCGAAGCCGACATTGCCGAAGGCCGACGACAGCCAGTAGCCCCACGCGATCTGGAACCCGGCATACTTGCCGAAGCCGCTGCGGGAGTACATGTAGATGCCCGAACGTCAGTTCGGGCTTGACGTCGGACAGCACCTGGAGGCTTCGCGCCAGGAAAAAGATGCCGAGGCCGGAAATAAGCCAGGCGATCAACACCGCTCCCAGTGATGCCGACTGCGCCATGTTTTGCGGCAGGTTGAACACGCCACCGCCGACCATCGCGCTGATGACGATCAAGGTCATGGCGACCAGGCCCAGTTTTACCTTGCCCTTCGAAACCGCTTGCGAGTTGGTCATTGTCATTCCCTTCGGATAGAGTGGGCGTTGTCGATCCTGTCCGCCGTCACTGCTTAACGCACAAGATCCGGTAGTGCCCGTCTTCGACCTCGACGCCGTGGATGTCGTGGCTGAAACCAGGCACTTCGGCATCGAAGGCCTCGAGCGACCTGAGATAGCCGAGCAGCGGGCCCTTCGCGTCGCCGGCGTTCTCGCCGGGCATCATCAGCGGAATTCCCGGCGGATAAGGCACCACGCCCGTTGCGACCGTGCGGCCCGCCATGCGGTCCAGCGTCACCGGTTCGATGTCGCCGTTTACGAGCCGCTCGTACGCCCCCACAGGTGATAGATCCGGTGCGGGCAGAATGCCGAAACCTGCCGACATGAACTCGGTTGTCTTGCATTTCTGTACAGCCGCAAACATTGACTCCGCGAGGTCGGCGAGCCCCAGCTTGCCGTAGCGCTCGGGATGGGCGTCTACGAGTGCCGGAATAGCCTGGACCAGCGGCCTATTGGTTAGGATGTCGCGATGGAATCCAAGCAGCGCATTGACCAGCGTTCCCCACTTGCCTCGTGTAACTCCCATCGAGAACAGGAAAAGGCTCGTGAAATCCGTAGTCTTCTCCACGACGATGCCCTGCGCATCGAGGTAGGCGGCCAGCAACGTGGCCGGGATGCCTTTGGCCCGCAGCTTGCCGTCCCGTCCCATGCCCGGAGTGACGACCGAGACCTTGATCGGGTCCAGCATGCAGTACCCATCCTTGAGGTCGGCGAAGCCGTGCCAAGCTTCTCCGGGGTGCAACACCCAGGCGTTCGGATCGCGCGCAAGTCTCTCCGGATCAGCCAGGTGGAATGGTGTTTTCTTGGTGGACTGCCCGTCGGCGACGGTATCCGGCTGCCAGGCATTGAAGAACCAACCGCCCTTGGCCTGGAATTCTGCGTTGAGCCGGCCCAGCGTCTGGCGGAACGCAACGGCCTCGCGGATCGACTCGCTGGTCAGCGCCTTACCGGAGGGGCCATCCATCATCGCCGCGGCGACGTCGTTCGACGCAATGATCGCGTACTGCGGTGAAGTCGAAGCATGCATCATGAACGCCTCGTTGAAGCGCGCATGGTCGATCGGACTGCGCCCATCCCGTACATGGATGTAGGAGGCCTGCGACAGCGCCGCCAGCAGCTTGTGCGTCGACTGTGTGGCGAACAGTGTCGGGCGGTCACCGGTCGGCTCGCCAGGGTCGCCATGCATCGCAAAGCGCTTGGCATAGATCGGGTTGAAGCGCGCGTAGCCGTACCAGGCCTCGTCGAAATGAAGACGGTCCACGGACTTGCCGAGCAGCGCTTCGACCTGCTCGACGTTGTAACAAAGACCGTCATAAGTGGAGTTGGTCAGCACCGCGATACGTGGCTTTGGATCGATACCCTTCTTGACGAGCGCATTGGCCGCGATGCTCTTGCGGACAGCGGCTGGATCGAGCCGCCCACTATGAATCGGGCCGATCAGGCCGAGGTAGTTCCGTGACGGAATAAGATAGGTCGGAATCGCGCCGGAAAGCGTCATCGCGTACTCGACCGATTTGTGGCAATTGCGGTCGCACAGCGCGATCTGTTCGCGTGTCACGCAGGCCATCAGGATCACACGGTTCGACGTGGACGAGCCGTTGGTGACGAAGTACGTGCGATCCGCCCCGAATATCCGCGCAGCATTCCGCTCCGATTCCCCGATTGGACCGGAGTGGTCGAGCAGGGAACCCAACTCGCCAACCGAGATCGACAGATCGGACCGGAACAGTTCCTCGCCGAAGAACTCAAAAAAGGCGCGGCCGGCCGGGTGTTTGAGGAATGCCGTGCCGCCGGCGTGCCCGGGCGTGTGCCACGAGTACTCGTAGGTGCCGGCAAACTTGGCCAGCGCCTTGAACATCGGCGGCAACAGGGTTGCCCGATAGCGGTCGATCGCCGCAGCGACGCGGCCGCCGACGAAGTCGGGGGTATCCTCGAACAGCCAGATGTAGTCGTTGACCTGCCCAAGGACATCGGCAGGTACTTCGGCAAGCGAGCCCCGCGAGGCAAGCAGGAACACCGGCAGCTGGGCAGAACGGGCACGAACAGCGGCGATGACATTGCGCGCGCTCTCATGGCCCGGCGGGCCGGCCAGCTCCCAGTCGACCATCACCGCCTGCAGCAACGCGCGGCTGGCGATCTGCGCCTCTGCCTCGCCTTGCGAAAGAGCGTCGATGACTTCGATATTACGGTCGCGCAGGTCCTGTACCAGCGCGGCGGTCGCGCGGCCGGCGGCGCTCGCGTCATTCATGCCATTGTGGACCACCAGGGCACGGCGGTTGAACAGGATTCCGGGGACGTTATGCATGAAGCCGCCCCGCTGGAGGAATGACGCCACTCGGCTGCCGGTTTGCCGGTAGGCGCGGCCCGGTGGGCGAACCGGGCTGCGATCGGGGAGCGGGCGGGCGTTGGGTTGCCATAGCTACTCCCTCACCACATAGGTATGGAACACGATCTTTCCATCGACATCGTCGGGGTAGACGCCCTGGACCTCATACGCAAAGCCGGGGAAGCGGTTGAACGCTTCCTCGAAGACCAGAAAGTAGTCGAGCATCGGTTTCGCTCGGTCGTCGTAGCGCTCGCCGGGAACCACGATCCCGATGCCGGGCGGGTAGATGAGCGCCAGCACCGCAGCGATCCTACCCTTGCACTGTGGCAACGGCAGGTAATCGACCTGGTTGCCCACGAAGGCTTCAGTGGCCTGCTGTACCGACATCGCCTGCTCCGGGAAGTGCTCGCCCCGGAAGCACAGGCGCTGGAGCTCCTTGATGTTGCGGTCGCGATAGAACCGGTGCATCTCGTCGCAGAGCCGCTGTAGCGTATAGCCTGCGTAGCGCTCGGGATAGCGCGCGAGCGTGCTGGGCAGAACTTCCTCGAGCGCCGCGTCCGCGTCGTAGAGCCCCTTGAATGCGACCAGGCGAGAGATCAGCGACGCGCTCTTCGACGGTTCGATCGCTGGCGTCATCAGGAACAGGATGCTGTTGAGGTCGCATTTCTCGGGAACGATATTATTTTCCCGGAGGTACGCGGCCAGCAGCGTGGCGGGTATCCCGAACTTCTGGTACTCGCCGGTCTTGGTATCGATCCCCGGCGTGATCAGCGTCAGCTTGTTGGGATCGGTTATCGCCCATCCGGGTGAGGCATTGCGAAATCCGTGCCAGCTTGCGCCGGGCGTGAAAGCCCAGCAGGCCTGCTCGCGCGCCAGCACATCCGTCGGGATGCTCTCCCATGCCACCTCCTTGATGTCGGGGCTGACTTTCGAGCCCTTGAGAGTCACGACGTCGGGAACGAACGGATCGAAGAACCAGGCCTTGCGCTCGTCCGACGACGCCTTCGCATATGTAGTCTTGAGCGCGCGCAGCTTCTTGCGGGTCTCGATACCGATTCGGATGGCATCGTCCCACAGCGCCAGTCCATTGCGCCCTTTGTGCATGTGCGCGTCGACGTCGAGGCACGCGAACAGGGGATAGAACGGCGACGTCGAGCAATGCAGCATGAACATCTCGTTGAAGCGACGGTGCTCGGTCTGCCGCGACTGACCCTCGATGTGGCGGTCGCGGACGTGGATCTGGGAAGCCTGCGAGAACCCGGCGAGCTGCTTGTGTGTCGACTGGGTCGCGATGATGCCCGGGCTCTTGGCGTCGAGCTTCTCGAGTCCCATGGCGAAATGGCTCTCGAAAAGCGGGTGGAACTTCATGAAGCCGGCCCATGCCTCGTCGAAGTGGACGTAGTCGCACATGTGGCCGATGCGTTCGATGACCTTGGCGGCGTTGTAGATGGTCCCGTCGTAGCTACATTGCTCGATGATCGCGACGCGGAATGGCCGGTCACGCTTCCACGCATCCTTATCCGTGACGAGCGGATGCGTACGGATCTGTTCGCGCAGCTTGCCCTCATCCAGGGCGCCGTAGTCGATCGGACCGATCAGGCCTTGCGGGTTGCGGTCGGTCTCGACGTAGATCGGAATCGCTCCGGCCAGCAGCAATGCACCGTGGTGGATGGACTTGTGATTGTTGCGATCGAACAGGACGAGGTCGCCGCGCTTGAGCAGCGCCGCGCTCACGACCTTGTTCGATGTCGATGTGCCGTTCAGGATGAAGTATGTGCGGTCGGCGCCGAAGACCTTGGCGGCAGCCTTCTGCGCTGCCAGTGCCGGCCCCTCGTGGATCAGCAGGTCGCCGAGTTCCGGTACCGAATTGTCGATATCGTTGCGGAATATGGCTTGGCCCAGATGCTCGACAAACAGCCGGCCTGCGGGGCTGCGGCGGTAGAACGCGCCGCCCTGGTGTCCGGGGCAGGTCCACATCTGGTTGCCCTCGTAATCATAGTCCATCAGCGCACCGAAGAACGGCGGCTTGAGGCTGGCCGCGTAGCGCTCGAGCGCGAAGATTACTTGCTTCGCCGTGAACCCGGGGGTCTCGTTGTCGAGGTAAACATAACCGGAAACCTCGCCAAGCGGGGCAAGGGACAGCTGTTCGATGCCTTTCAATTCACTGACGAGGTAAATCGGCGTGTCGAGCCCGCGCTCCTTTCGGATGTAATCGACCAGACCCTGGACCTCGGGCTCGTCCGGTCCGTCGATCGCGAGCAGGAAGCAACCGATCGCCATGTCGCTTTCGGCCGCGACTTTCGCGCCGGTCAACATGGGGACCACGTCGGTGCGATAGTCATAGCTGGCAATCGCGTCCAGCAGGCGTTGCATCAGGCGCGCTTCGTTGCCCTGGGGCGCCTTGGCGAAGACCGGGCTATACAGCAGGAAGTGAAAAAGCTTGTGGTAGGGAACTGTCATGTTGGGGGCGTGTTGGCCTTCTCGCAGATGGCTTGGACCCCAACAGGGACGCCAATGGCGACGCCGCAGCTTCCTGGGGAGGTTCGTCCGTCTGCCTAGATCGTGGGCAACACTTGCTGACGGTCGATCTAACTGTCTCCCTTTCGATTGCTACTATGAACATGCAACGCAACCGCAGCTTTGACCTAAGTCAGTTTTTTCCTCAGGCCTTGATTGGTCACCACGGT
The DNA here is from genome assembly GCA_963724385.1 of uncultured Alphaproteobacteria bacterium. Lineage (GTDB taxonomy): Bacteria > Pseudomonadota > Alphaproteobacteria > Dongiales > Dongiaceae > DASXQK01. The sequence goes on from CAVRUJ010000001.1 coordinate 857,402, forward strand.
CGGGCACTAGCCCGCAAGCTCGCGAGAACTATGGCATTCTGCGAGGCGGCATCCAGATTACGGAACGGTAATTTTGATTCTAGTTGGCTGCCCTTTCCGAGTAGGGCACCCCCGTGATGCGGCTGAGCATGGTCTTGAACCCAAAGAGCCGCGCGGCGCCATTGCCATCCACGGGAGGTATGAAACAGCGGCTAGGACTCCCGCTGCCCCAGCCGTTGCCGCCGGGCCAGGCCGCTCGCGACGATTTCAGTCCGCGTCACACTAAGTGTGTCTGGCATCGGGCGCCTCGCGCTGATCCGATTAGGGCTTTGCGGGAGCAGAGCCTGACCATGGACCCGGTGTACCGCCCGGTGCACGTTCTTGTCCCAACGTCGCGGTCAGCGCGGTTACCCCGGCCAGGCCACCGAGCTGCATCGTTTCCACCGCCGTGCTCGGCACGATAACGATCGTGGCATTATTTTTTTTTAGGCCCTCATACAGCATGTTCATCGCCCGCAAATGAAAAGCGGTCGGATTGTTTGCGTAGGTCTTCGCCGCCTCCCCGAATTTCTCCGCGACCTGGCGCTCTGAATCGCCAAGGATGACGCGCGCTTGGCGTTCACGTTCCGCCTGCGCCTGCATCGACATCGCATCCTCCAAAGCCGAGGGGATCAGCACATCCTTGACCTCCACCGAAATGACATTGATCCCCCAGGGCTCGGTCCGCACATCGATGATCTTCTGCAGCTCCTCGCTGATCTTTTCCCGGCCTTCCAGCATGTCAGAAAGCATGGTCTTGCCGATGACGTCGCGAAGCGCGGTCTGCGAGGCCCAATTGATGGCGCTGACGTAGTCGGCAACGTCGAGCGCCGCCTTCTTCGGGTCGACGACCTTCCAGAACAGTACGGCATCGACATCCACCGGCACTGTGTCCTTGGTGAGAGTCTTTTCCGCCTTGAACGAATTGGTGATTACGCGGGTGTCGATCCAATAGGCGACGGTCTCGATGATCGGAATGATGAAAAACAGGCCTGGACCTTCGAGGGAGCGGAAGCGGCCGAGCCGGAGCACCACGACCCGTTGCCACTGATCTGCAACCTTGATGGAGTATGAGACAATGTAAGCAATGACCACGGAAGCGACGGCGATCGACACGCTCTCGGTGTAGTTGGGAGGCGCAAAGGTCGAATAGGCGATGGCCAAGCCGATGCAGAGAATGACGACAAAGATCAATCCCGGCAGAGCGTTGGACTTTCTCATTTCGATTCCCCTTTCGCGTCGGTGCCCTTTCCAAGGCTTCGCGACCTCTGGGGCATCCGTATCGTCCACCGCTCAATATCGAGCGTAAGGATCGCCGCGCATTTCATGTCGCCTCCCGGGCCGAGAGGGGCCCAGCTGGCATTCCTCGGATGACTAACGATCAACGTGAATGCTATCACTTAAGCGGGGCATCAGACAGCTGAAAGACCGCTTCACGCGCGCTTAAGTATAGTCTCCGCCTTGAGCAACGTTGCAACCGTGTCGAATTCGAGAAGGGCCGTCCGAGAGAGCGGTCGGATCCTCGCCATCAGGTGATGCTGACGATCCCCTTCGCGAATAGGAAGATGGCAACGATCGCGGCAATGACGAGCGCGATTGCCGCCGCCAGCTCAATACGCGTGAAGGGGGGCTTGTCGGGTGCGTGCTCTCTGCGAGCATACCAGAAGACCGGAAGGCCGATGGCGTAGATGATTGCCGACATAAGCAGAAACTCGGGGCGTGCCGCATAGAGAATCCAGACAGAATAAAGGGTACCGAGAACGCCGGTCCACATTGCCATGCCACGGGTTTCCGAGGCACTCGTGCGGTATCCAGTCTTGCCGGCATATAGCCAGAGGAAAGCTGTGCTGGCGAGATAGGGCGGCAGGCTGGTAACGCCCGTGATCGAGATCAGCCATATCCAGGCGTTCTGGGCGAATAGCACGACGAACATAGTGACCTGCATCACGATGCTCGACATCCAGAGCGAGGGAGCGGCAGCGTGTCGACGGTTCTCAAGCGCTAGGAACTTGGGAAAAACGCCCCCCTTTGCGCCTTCGTAAGGCAGTTCCGCGACCAGGATCGTCCAGGCTAGCCAGCAGAACAGAACTGAGAAGAGGACGGAAAGGTTAACGAAGATGGCGCCCCAATGGCCAATCAGCGCCTGCAGGACATAAGCTGCCGATGGATTGCCGAGGGCGGCCAACTCTTTCTGGTGCATGACGCCGAAGGGCAGTGCCGAGAGCAGGAAATAGAGTACCGTACAGACCGCCAAGCCGACGAATGTCGCCATGCCCACTTGCGCCGGCTCCCTTGCGCGGTCAGACACGACGACCGCGGCCTCGATCCCGAGGAACACCCAAAGGGTGACGAGCATGGTGCTTTTCACCTGGGTCAGGACGCTTCCCAGATGCTGCTGCTGGCCCCAGAGGTCGAAGGAGAATTGTCCCCTATGGACGAAAAGGGCCATGACCACCAGGACGACGCAGATGGCAATGACGTTGACGACACTCGAGAGAACGTTCAAACCCACAGCCCGTTTCACGCCGGAGAGCACCGTGAAATGCATGGTCCAGATGAGGACGGAGCCTCCAATGATCGAGGGCCAGTTCTTGCCGCCGTCAAAGACTGGGAGAAAATAATTGAGCATCTGCATGACCAGCACGGCGAAGGCAACATTGCCGAAGGCCGAACTCAGCCAGTAACCCCAGGCCATCTCGAAGCCCGCGAGCGGGCCGAACCCCTCTTGTGCGTATCTATAGATACCCGCCTTCAGGTCCGGCCGCTTGTCGGCCAGGATGCGGAAGGCGTTCGAGAGAAAGAACATTCCGACAAGCGTGATGAACCAGGCGACTATCACGGCGCCCAGCCCCGCCCTGCGGGCCATGTTCTGCGGCAGATTGAAGGCGCCGCCGCCGATCATCGACCCGACGACGACACCGCTCAACAGGATCAGGCCCAGCTTCCGATCGTCTAGCTTGGCAACGAGACTAGGCTTTGGTCCATTCGCCAATTTAGTCATCAGGTCGCTCGGAGATTGACCCTTGAGAACTCCCCAGCATTCTCGCCTCCGAGAGCTTGGCGCCTTCGCCATCAGGCGCCTTTCGGAATTCGACGGCCCGACCGAGCCCTAAGACCGCGTCAACTTGCCAGGAATAACTCAATGAGCCGTACCACAGCCGACCGGTCTTGAACGAGGAGCGTCGCGCAGGACCTCGGTGGCGCATCTCGTAGCCGTAGCTTCAAACCACCACGGCTGATCTTTGCCGTGAAAGCTTTCTACTCACGGCATGTGCATTCCGCCACTGCATGGTATCGCCGTTGCAGAATCCTATGATTTGCGGCGAGTTTCCTTGTCGACCCTCTTGACCCATCGGTCGAAGACTTGCAATAGCGATTCCCAGTCCGCTCCAAGCGTATGCCCCACTTTATCCCACTTGGTTTCATCGGTCGCGTGGAGCTTTTGTTTAAGTGAGCCGGCCTTGGCACGGAAGTCTTCCAGCTGTCGCTGATGATGCGGCGAGGAAATCCGTGCCGCTCTGATCCGTTCGTCCATGGCCGACAAGCGGCCCTCGAGCTGTTCGAGACGCTTGCGCAGCTCGGCGGAAGAGATGTTGGAGCTCATCTGGCCTGCTCCGATCCGATTTTTGTTCGGCAATCTTGGCATATGGATCGCTTGGCTGTCTTGCGCATATGACGCATCGGTGGGTGACCGACCGCGGGTCACCCGACCATATTCGCTCAGCCCAGCTGCGGAGATCCTCAGCGAGGCTTACCATCGGCCTCGATCTCGGCGCGAATGGCGGCAAGCGCGCTGTGTAGCGAGAAGCTGAGGGTCGCCATGGGCAGATGGAGCTCCGCGCCGGCAACAAGGGCCGGATTGACCTCGAAGTCTATGTTGACTTGGTCGCCGAAGAAGTGCTTGAGAACGTCTTCGCCAGCTTTCGGCGGTCTCGGGCGGGAATGCCGAGGCCGTCGCCACCCTGAGAGGGGCACTATCGGTGAGCTGGCCCAGAAGCCTGCCCAGCTCCTGGCGCGGCATGGCGGTCAGATACTGCTCCATGCGTTCGAGCCAGCCCTCGGCCCTCAGCGCCATCGGCATTTCTGCCAGCAGGCGCCTTGCGACTTCGGCGCCGAGGTCGAGGGCCGAGCGCCGCGCCTCGGCCAGCGCCTGCTCGCGTTCCGCCGCCAGCGTCTTGCGCGCGTCGTCGAGAAGCGTGGCCGCCTCGCGCTCGGACCGGTCGCGCCGGGCCTTCGCCGCCTCCTCGGCCTGGGCCGCGGCGGCCTTCAGGACCTGCTCCCGCTCGGCCGCGATCCCGGCCCGCTTGGCCTCGATGTCGCTGAGATGCGCCGCGGCCTCGGCCTCGACCGCCTTGGCGTCGGCATACTGCTTGTCGATCTCCGCCCGGCGGGCATCCACCATCCGCAGCACCGGCTTGTAGAGGAAGCGGCGCAGCAGCCAGACGAGGACGGCGAAATTGACCGTCTGCAGCAGGAGGGTCGACCAGCTGAAATGCATGTCAGCCGGCGTAGGGGTTGGCGAAGAGCAGGAGCAAGGCCACGACCAGGCAGTAGATCGCCATGGTCTCGATCATCGCCAGGCCGACGAAGAGCGTGCGGGAGAGCGTGCCGGCCGCCTCGGGCTGACGGGCGATGGCGTCCATGGCCGCGGCGATCGACCGGCCTTCGGCCAGGGCCGGGCCGATGGAGCCGATCGAAACCGCGAGCACGGCGCCGATGACGCTGATGAGCTTGATGTCCATGAGACCTCCTCTAGCCTCCCTCGCGTCCGCCGACGGCGGCGCCGATGAAGACGGTTGCGAGCACGGTGAAGATGTAGGCCTGCACGAGCCCGACCAGGAGCTCCAGCACCATGAGCGGGATCGGCACGAACAGGCCGGCGAGCGCCAGGACCAGCGCGATCACGAACTCGCCGCTCATCACGTTGCCGAAGAGGCGCATCATCAAGGAGAAGGTCCGCGTCACCTCGGAAATGACATTGAGCGGCAGCATGATGAGCTTCGGCTTGCCGATGTCGCCAGCGCGGCCAGCAGCAATGATCGGCCAGAGGTCCTATGAACTGCTGCGACTACTTGATGATAGTCAAGGGTGTGTATGAGCCCGCGCAAGCTGAAGGCGAGAGCCGCGACGAGGCCGCTCCCCAGGACCATGACGACTGCGGCCTTAAATCGGGCACTACGTAAGGGACTTCGTCGGCCCCCGAGAACACCTGCTCCAGCAGATGAGGTGATTTGGACGCTCTGCCTTCCCGATTTTGACATGGATTGTAGAATCTCGTTCGCGCCAGGCCAGCGCCAAAATGGTCGATATGGCCCCATCGAACCAGGGAATAGCGCACCCTTTACGCACAATTAATTCGGTAATCATGTGCCGGACATGTTGGGCGAATCCAATGCGGAGCATCTCGTTTCGTGGGTCCGTGCCCTCTGCCCAAGGGCTGGCGTCTCTAGCATCTGCGCTCGGTCAATGTTGCCTTTGTAGGGGAACCTGAGAAGGCGGAGGAGCCCCTCCCGGGCAGCCTTTGCACAGACAAAAGGCCCCGCCGCTGTAGACGGGGCCAGTATTATGAAAAAGCCCCCCTTGCGGGCGGGGCAAGTAAACAATAGGCCAACACCCGTTGAGGACAACTTACCAGTTTGTAATGTCTGCCTGCGCCACTCGGATTGTTAGTTTGGCGTCCTACTCGCTGCATTCGGGACTGCCCCAGTCCTAGATCGGACCTGGCTGTTACCTGACGCTTGAGGCTGACATGCCCTTGTCTATCCGCGAATGACCTTTGACGCCTGCGCAGCCGCTGGATGCCTTCATCCCCTATGGGCCAAAGGAACTGGGCATCACCCAAATCATGTACGTGCCAGTTGCGAGCTCGATAATGCTGGACCGGCTTCCACCAAGGACATCCTCGAGTTCGGAGCCTATGCTTTCAAGTTCCTCGAGGATTGTCTCAAGGGCCACGTCGAGGCCATCGACCTGATAGCTGCCTTCCGCGACGTCACTCTTGTAGTCAGGCGTCCACCTGAGCGCAGGATCGATGCGAACAGCGACTATTTGAACTGCTACGTCACCGATGCGCGCCCTGCCGGTGAGCAGAACGCTGGGGTCCTCGACTGGCCCTCGTTCCTCAAGAACCGTTGGCCACTGACAGGGTGGGCATTGGACTGGCATTGCAAAAGCCTCCCAATCGTTGCCCTCGTTACAAGACGGCGCACACTCTCAGGTCGGATACACCTTGACGCTGCTGGCCACGGAGTCGGCGACATGCTCCTTGGTGATCGCGCCCGCTATGTCCTCCGGTCGGGGCGCTCCGCTCCCGCGTATGACAAGCGCCATCACGGCCTGTTTGCGCCATATGCGCTGGATCACATCGAAGACGATATCGTCCTCACGCACGATGGCAAAATTAGGGCTCGCGATGTCTCGCAAGGTCACGCTGGAGTGTGCTCCCTCCGAAGCGCGCCGCAGCGCGGTATTGACGCGCAATACCCCAAGGATGCGATTGTCTTCGATAACCGCGACATGGCGCATTCGACCGCCATGATCGGCCTGGGAAAGAAAGTCTTCGAAGCTCATATCCGCCGAGGCAATAACCACGTCGGTATCCATCACTTCCTTGGCGCGACGGACTAGGAACATGTTCGCATGCAAGGCTTTCGGTATGACATGTCCGCGGCGGAACAGCTTCAAGGTGTAAATGTTCTCCCGCGAGAGCAGCCGCCGAACGCCAACGCTGAGCGCAACTGCCAGAATCATCGGCAGAACGATGTCGTAGTCGCGGGTCATCTCGAAGATCATGGTGACCGCAGTCATCACTGCGCCCGTCCCGCCGCCCACCATCGCGCCCATACCCACAATGGCAAAGGCCGGGATACTGATTGCGAATGGCAAATGAAGTGCGGAAAGGGCCGATGCGAACCCTCCTCCTATCGTCGCGCCCATGAATAGCGAAGGTGAAAAGATTCCGCCGGACGAACCAGACCCAAGGCTGAGAGAGGTCGCAAGCATCTTGCACAGGAAAAGCAGGATAAGCAGCCCGGCGGCCGACAGCTGGCCGAGCAGGATCGCCTGGATCGTCGCGTAGCCAACACCGTCGACGTAGTATTGGCCGAAACGCTGCAGGAGGAGGTACATCAGCACGCCCACCAGCAGCATGCCCAATGCGTGTCGGGAATAACGCTCCTTGATCTTGTCGAAGATGTCTTCTGCCAGATGCAAGCCGCGGATGAATCCCGCTGCCGCCACGCCGATGACGGCGCCCAGTAATGCATAGAGACAGAGAATGATCGCCGACGTGGCGTCGACGCTTATGGGAGCCAGGTGGGGGACCACAAATGCCGGCTGCGGGCCAAAGAAGAACCGCCCGATGAACGTCGCGGTGCCGGTAGCCAGGGCTACCGGTAGAAATGTACGCACGCTAACCTCGGGCATCATCAGTTCGATGGCGAACATGACGCCGCCGATCGGTGTATTGAAAGTCGCCGCAATGCCGGCACCAGCGCCGGCGGCAACGAGAATGATCCGCTCGCCGGGCGGCATTCGCACGATCTGGCCCAATGTCGATCCAAGCGCTGATCCGATTTGTATGATCGGGCCTTCGCGCCCTACGGCCGAACCGCTACCGATCGCGATTGCCGAGGCCAGGGATTTGACCACGGCCACCACGGGCCGGATTACGCCCCCCTTGTAATAGATGGCATCCATGACCTCCGGCACACCGTGGCCCCGAGCCTCGGGTGCAAACTTGTTGACCAGAAAGGTAACGGCCAGCGCGCCGAGGACTGGGACCAAGATGACACCGGCTCCCCAGGGACTTGGAGGCGTGAACAGATTGGCGTCGTAATGCACCGCAAATTGACCCAGAAACAGGGCGTTGTGGATCAGGCCGATGAGGTCGCGGAAACCGATCGCGCCAAATCCGGTCACAATGCCGACGATCAAGGCCAACACCGAGAGATAAACCAGCCCGATGCTCGGGATGTCGTCGTCCGCCGCTTCGGAAGCCGCCGCGCTCGTTTGCGTGGTGGATGAGACGGCGGCACCCTCGCTGATTCCACGATTGGAGGCTGGGCCCGATGGGTTTGCCATTAGTTTCCCTGGTTGGATCGTGAACCCGATCGACAATGGTTTCAATCGCATGCGAAGTTCGCTTGAGCAAACAGTTCGAGCCGAATTAGGTATCCTGCGTCACGAACGTCGTAGGGTGACGATTCGCGGTGTCAGTTGGGAGATAGTGGCGATCTCGGCACCGAGGGTCCACCACTTCGCCTTGTAAATGAAAGGTGGTTCATGAAAATAAGTTCATAATGTTGAGAAAGATGCCAAGTTTCCCCCAAATCGACACCTCAGCGCTTCTCGTGCTGCGGCAGGTTGCCGCAAGAGTTTTGAGCATTGCCCATCGAGGTTGCGAACGCCACTCACGGCGCGCAGGATGTGCCAGTTCCGCAAGGCCTGGCAGATGAACGGTCCTTATCTTGAAAGCGCCGTGCGTGGACGACTATAGCCGATACGATTCCAAGGCGTGAAGGGCGTCCAGGCATGAGCGGCGGGGACCGACAGCACACATCTTCCAAGAGGGGCGCCTAGTGTCCCTTCGCGCCCGCAATGCCGGGGTGGTGCTGGGCTTGTTGGTCATCCTTGGCATCATGACCACTCTTGTCTCCTATTCGGTGACGCTCTACCGACTCTTCTGTGCGGCTACCGGATATTTTGGCTCCACCCAGCGCGTCGCCTCGGATCAAAGCGCCGTCTCGCCGCGGACCATTGTGGTGCGCTTCAACACTGACACCGAACCGGGTCTTCCCTGGCAATTCAGATCGGAACAACCTCAGGTCACCGTACATTTCGGGGAGCAGACGTTAGTCTATTTCCGGGCGACCAACCTCTCGGACCAGGCTATCGTCGGCCACGCCACCTTCAACGTGACCCCCGATGTGGCTGGCCGATATTTTGACAAGATCCAGTGCTTCTGCTTCACTGAGGAGAGCTTGGCCGCGCACCAGACGGCGGAAATGCCGGTGCTGTTCTTCGTCAATCCGGCGATGCTCGAGGACCCGGACGCGGGCCATCTCCAGAGCCTGACCCTGTCCTATACCTTCTTCCGCTCGGCCCGGCCGGAAGGGGCGCTGGATCTCTCCCGCTACCAGCAGCCCATGGCCGCCGCCGCGACGGCGAGCCCAGAACGCGGCCGCCAGCTCTTCGGCACCCGCTGCGCCGTCTGCCACGGCTTGGAGCACAGCAAGGTCGGCCCCATGCTGGGCAACGTCTTTGGTCGGCCTGCTGGAACGGCGCCCGGCTATGCCTATTCACCTGCCTTGCGGGACGCCAGGCTCCCCTGGACAGCGGCTAATCTGGACAAGTGGCTGCAGAATCCACAAGGCTTCCTTCCCGGCGCGAGAATGCCGGTCCATGTCGCCAACCCGCTCGACCGTCGGGATCTCATCTCCTATCTGGAGAGCCTGAATCCGCCGCGCGCCGCTGCGACTGCGCCGTCGGGCTCCTGAGTTCGCGCCGCAGAGCGGCGGCGGCTATTCGGGCTAGGCTAGCATCGGAATGCTGACACGCCGGATTATCTAGGATGCGGAATTGATTTTACATGCCTCCGGCCATGGCAACCGAGCATCGTGACCCACCGCAGCACGTAACAATCGGTGCTCATCTTCGGCGTCGGCATCGCCGGTCCGACGTTGGCTTTCTTCGGGATCGCCCGCTGCGCCGCAAGAATAGCAATCAAGCCGGAGCAGATTTAGTGAAAGCTCTCCGGGGGACACCGCTGATCTTTGGTTCAGTTGTTAATTTTAGCGCTGCGAGGGTTCGAAGGTTCCGCATTACGGGTGCGACTATCGCTACGCCATAAACTCCGTAAGCCCGCGAAGTCTAGGAGCTCGACTATGCGGGGTGAAACGCGCCGAATGAGATTCAGCCGCTCGAGCCTTGCAAAAGCGCGGGTGATGGTCTCCGCCGAAGTGCCGAGATAGTCAGCAAGGTCGAACCGGCTGACCGGCAGCGTTAGGCGGCCGCTCGCGGCGTCAAAGAAATCCGCATGCTGCGCGAAATCAAGCAGACATGACGCTAAGCGCGCGTAAGCGTCGTACTTACCGAGAACAATGATGTGGCGCTGGGCCATGCGCAGCTCATGCACGGCCTTGAGCAGAAGATGGAGCTGTAATGTCGGCTCTTGCAAAAGAAGTCGCTTTAACTTCTGCACGGGAAATCGATAGACGGTAACGGGCCCGAGCGCGTCGACAGAGTTGACGTAGCGACCGCGGGAAGCGACGCCGAACAGGTCGCCCGGAAACAGGAATGCCACAACCTGCCTCTGACCGCCACGGATGTGGCGGCTGAGGCGCACGAGTCCTGAATCAATCGCGTAGACAAAATGGGCATCCTCTCCCTCCGAGAATATCGATCCGCCGCCACGGCGGTATTGCAAGACTGTCGCGATGCTCGCGAGGCGTTCCTGTTCCTCGGGCGAAAGCAGATTATCGAGGCGGGAAGGGGTGTCATGCATCGCGCTGAAGGGACGAGCACGCAAAGTGGGCAAAGCACTTTGGGACCCCTTCTTTGCCACTACGTAGCTGATCATTGCATGTTCCGACGACTGGTGGCCTCAGGGATAACGCAACACGGATTTACTGACATTTGTCAGTGTTCAAGCTACAAAGTTATTCAGAATGACTCCATCTTGGAATGCGGCATTGATCTGGCGCAATGAATACAGGGAGTTAGTTCGCTGGAGTGAACTCGGGTCAAAGGGAGCGCGCTTAGGGATACTGCCACATCTTGAGGCAGCCGTCGCCCGCTGACAGGCATCGGCTAGAACCGATTGGTATCTATGTACAGCAGCAGCTCTTCCTCCAGTGCAGCTCGGCGCTTTTTGAGGCTGTCTGATTCGGGAAGCGACTCTATCTTCGGCGAATTTTCAAAGGCTTGAAGCTGCTGGGCGACCTCGCCGTACTTCCGGCACAAATCGTCAAAATCGGGGTTGCTTTGACCGAGGGCGTCAATTGCCGCGGCGTGCTGAGGAAAGCGTTCCTTGGCGTGATGTTTCATATTGTGCGCCTCCAGAATTCGGTCCGGCGAAGGAGCGCATAGGCTGGGCAATTGGCTGTATCAATTTTGGCAATATCGTTCCATGTGGTTATGGAAGGGATCGACGTTGCCAAGCCGTGTCTATCTGATTGGATTCGCTTTGTAAAGCAACCGGAACCGGGTGGGCCCTGGCGCCAGCTCGTTTGAGACCGCGTCGCTCTCTGCCTCCCCGCAGAAAGACAGACACCGGTAAGACGCTACATTGACGGCCCAACAGTCTCGATCCGCACTGATCGGCGCGTTGGCGCGATTGAACTTGCTTTGGATGCGGTCACAGCAAGGGTCGTCCACAAGCGATCTTGACGTTTACGTCAGAATTGCCGTTACCGGCATGGGTCAGTCGGTTCGCAGGGCGTGTGGCCATCTGGGCCAGGCGAAAGTTTTTGGCAGCGCTGAAGGCTTGTCCGTCTTTGGTCGACCTCAGCCGCAGATGGTGATAGCTAGGCTTGCCAGCGGAGATCAGGGCGTTGGAGAGAAAAGGATGCGGATAGAAGCTTCAGACTGTGCTCCTGGGGGACCTGGCATTACACCGACCTGGACTAGCAGCGCCAAAGATATGGTTGGCTGCGCGCTCGGCGTATCGCGGCTTTGGTTCACGATGGGCTTTGGCATCATCAACGAAGTCTACTACCCCCGGGTCGACATCCCTCAAATCCGCGATCTCGGTTTCATTGTGGCGGATGGCAAGGGTTATTGGGCCGAGGTTAAGCGCGTGGAGAACTACACGGTGCGGCTCCTCGCCCCCGGCGTGCCAGCTGTCGAGGTCGTGCACGAACATCAGCGCTATTCGCTGCGGTTGCGCGTTGCCCCAGACCCGAGGCGGGACGTCCTCGGAATCGAGTGTCGGCTGGATGGGGATCCGGACCTACGGCTCTACGCGCTTCTCGCGCCGCATTTGGGTGCCACCGGCTTCGACAACAACGCAAGTGTCCGCCGCTACCGGGGGCGGCGGGTATTGTGTGCGGAGCAGGGGCCCTTTGGCGCTGCGCTGGCCGCGGTGGACGACAAGCAGCTCGACGGCTTCACGCGCCTTAGCGTTGGGTATGTGGGAGCGAGCGACGGCTGGCAGAATTTCGCGTTGCATGGAGCGATGACCTGGGAGTACCGGGCAGCGGGCCCTGGCAATGTCGCGCTGATGGGCGAGTTACCGCGGTTTGCCGTCTTGGCTCTTGGCTTCGGCACGAGCGCTGAATCAGCTGCGACACTCGCCATCTCCAGCCTGATGCAGCCCTTCGATAATCTCCTGCAGCAGCACATCTCGCAATGGGAGGCCTGGCAGGCACACCGAAGCGAACGTAGCTCCACATCGCTCGAAATCCCGCCGGAAGTACGAGAGCAGTTTCTTGCTTCAACGATTGTGCTGCGCACGCATCTGGACAAGACTTACCCTGGTGCCATGGTTGCGAGCCTCAGTGTTCCCTGGGGGAACACGGGCAATCAGCGCGGGGGCTATCATCTTGTGTGGCCACGCGATCTTGTTCAGTGCGCCGGCGGCCTCCTTGCGCTGGGCGCCGAGCAGGAGGCGCGCGACGCTTTGCGCTATCTGGCCGCAACGCAGAACGAAGAAGGCTACTGGCACCAATGCCAGTGGCTCGGCGGCAAGCCCTACTGGCGTGGGGTTCAGCTCGATGAAACCGCCTTTCCCGTGCTGTTGGCGGCAGCGCTGGACGAGCGTGGCGCAATAGGCGGGATCGAGGTCCGAGACATGGTGTGCAGGGCGCTTTCCTACATCGCCCGTACGGGGCCAAGTACCCAGCAGGACCGCTGGGAGGAAAATCGAGGCATCAATCCCTTTACCCTCGCACTCTGCATTGCTGCTCTCGTTGCGGGCGCCGAATTTTTTGATCCGCCTGCAAAGGGCTGGGCACTTAAACTCGCCGATTTTTGGAACGCCAATGTAGAGCGCTGGTTATCTGTCTATGGCACCCCAATGGCACAACGATTAAACGTCTCCGGGTACTTCGTACGGGTCTCGCCGGAGCGCATTGTCGAGGATCCACATGCACTCGAAGAATTCGTGCCGATACAAAACCGTGGCGGCGGGAAAGTTGCGCCGGCGTCCGAGCAGATAGGCACGGAATTCCTGCAGCTCGTCCGTCTTGGGCTGCGCAGCGCCAGCGATCCGCTCGTTCGGAATTCGATCCAGATCGCGGACACAATCTTGAGGACCGATACACCACGTGGACCGGTCTGGCATCGATACAACGGCGACGGCTATGGCGAGCACGACGACGGTAGGCCGTTCGACGGTGCTGGCCACGGGCGCGGTTGGCCGCTTCTCACTGGCGAACGCGGCCATTACGAACTAATGTTGGGCGTCGATCCGCTGCCGTATCTGCAAGCAATGGCGGCCATGACAAGCCCTTGCGGCATGATGCCCGAGCAAGTGTGGGATTGCGCCCCGATTGCGCATCGTCGCTTGCATCCGGGTCGACCGACGGGGTCGGCAATGCCGCTCGCCTGGGCCCATGCCGAATTCATCAAACTGTTGGTGTCGCGCCACATTGGGCATCCGTTCGACAGGCCGCGTGCTGTGTGGCAGCGCTATCAAGGGAGGCGTCCAGCCTATACACACGCCTTCTGGTGGCCTCATGCGCAGATCTGCGAGTTCCACACTGGAACGCGGCTCGTAGTCGCGCTACCGCGACCGGCAGTCGTCCACTGGGGCAGGAACGGCTGGCATGATGTCGCGGATGAAGAAACAACTGACAGCGGCATGGCATTTCACGTCGCTTGCCTCGAAGTCGGTCGACTTGGCGCAGGGGCGCGTGTCGACTTCACTTGGAAATGGCAAGAGAGCGGGGAATGGCACGGCCGTGACTACGGTGTTTCGGTGATTCCAACTCCGTAGGCCCTATCCAGGTTCTTTCTCGGCGTCGTGGCGCATCGGCGACGGGCGAAGCGTGCGCAGCAACCGCGCGAGAGTCACGGTTCTGGGGTCGACCGCAAATGTTTCGTGAGGTGTGGAGAGCTTTTGCCGCCAGTTGGGATGCTCGTCGACCGTTCCAGGCAGATTAACCTGTTCTTCCATGCCGAGGACATCCTCGGGCTGCACCATGAGCAGCCGTCCGGGCGCGCCGGCGAGAAAGGAGTAGACTGCTTCGACAAGCCGTCCGGCCGCCTCGTCGGACGCATTCGGATCGTCGTCTCGCGGCCATAGGCCCATGGCTCGAAGCGCAGCAAGAAGCGTAAGGCGTGTCTGCGCGCGCTCCTGGCGGGCTGCCCGTTCCCCGTCGTCGGCCGCAAACAGACCGAGCTTTGCGTAAAGCTCGATGTCTCGCTCGCGCCAATATCCGCGCAACGTCGGTAGATCGTGCGTGCCCACGGCGATCTGCGACATTGAAGGGTACTGGGCCGGAAGCAAAAAGGACCCATCTCCGGCACGCTCGAAATAGAGCAAGCGGCAGGAGAGGACGCGTGACTCCGCCATTCGGGCTCGCAGTCCCTCGGGCACTGTGCCCAGATCTTCACCGACGACAATGCACTGAGCTCGTTCGCTCTCCAAGGCGGTAATTGCGAGGAGTTCGTCGAGAGGATAGCGAATGTAACCCCCCTCCTTGGCGTTGGCTCCTTGAGGTATCCAGTATAGCCGCAGAAATCCGAGAATATGGTCGATCCGCAGCGCACCAGCGTGACGCATGTTGCTGCGAAGAACGTTGATGAACGAACGGTATCGGTGGCGGCGCAAAGTGATGGGGTTGAATGGAGGCAGGCCCCAGTTCTGGCCCATTGGGTTGAACCGATCCGGTGGCGCACCCATCCTGGCCTCGAATGCCAGATCGCCCTGTTGGGACCAGGAGTCCGCCCCGTCCGGGTCTGCTCCGAGCGCGAGATCGCGGTATAAGCCAACCGCCATGCCGCTGCCGGCGGCCGTCGTCGCCGCAGCCGACATCTGGCGGTCTGCCTCCCATTGGAGATACTCGAAAAAACTCAAGCGGTGACGCCTCTTTCGAATGAATTCGGCTACTTGCGGCGACTTCGGATCCTGATAGCCGACCGGCCACTGACACCAGGAAATATGCCCCGTCCGACCCGCGCGGAACCACTCGGCCAGAGCTTCGTGCGCGGCAAAGATCTCTAATGCGTCACCCTGTTCTTCCCGAAAGCGCTGAAACGCCAGTGCGCGAGGTGTCTGCCGGTCGAGGTGATTGGCAGAGAATGCCTGATATAGCAGTTCGAGCATGGGAAGCTTGAGGGCAGAAACGCCGAAATAGTCCACGAGGCGTTCTTCGCGCAGCACTGCAAGAGCTTGTTGAAAATCGGGCGTCGCGTAGCGTTCGCGCACCGGCCCAGAGTCCGCAAAATCAGGCACAGCTACCGGGTCGATATAAAGAACGTTCAAGAAAGATCGGCTTGACGGAGAGTAGGGGCTGATGTGGGCTGGGTTGTCGATGAAAAGCGCGTTGGTAGGATTCAGGCCGACCACATCAGCCCCTAGCATGGCGGACTCTTCGACGAATCGGGAAAGATCACCGAAATCGCCCATGCCCCAGCTTTTCCGGCCGATCAGCGCATATAGCTGTGCGGCAAAGCCCCAGATGCCGGGACCGCTCTCGAGCGCCCCCGGAAGATAGCAGCGGGCGGGGGCAACGACGAGAAGTGCGGCCCCTTCTGACAAACTAGCCGCTCCCTCGATGGCCAGCTGGAGGCGATGGTAGCCCGTCGGAAGGGTAGCCGGGAGACACAGCGAGCGGCGCTCGATCACGTCTCCCTCGACAATCCGATGGTCACTGAGCGGAAGTTCCTTCAGGCAAACAGTTCCCCGGTGCTCCCGTCCGCCCTCTTCCGTGAGCGTCCAGGCCATGTATCTGTCCGCACACGCGGCTCGATGGTTGAATGGCGCACCGACTTGAGCAGCGCCTTCACTCCTGACAATCACAACGTCCTCTAGCATTCGACGCCACGGCGCAGCTTCCAGGGCGGCAAGACTGGCGGCACGGTCGTCCTCGCTTGCCACCGCAAAGCCCATCGCCGTCAACAACCCATGTTTGGTGTCGAAGGACAGGTCCCGACGCTGGCCCCATGTGTCATGGTAATACGGCTCGACACCGGCGAGCTGAGCCAGACGACCAAGCGCATCGGATTCAGCCATGTTTCGACATGCTGTGGCTCGCTAACAGCGCCAGCGTGATTGGCTGAGCTACGTAGGTAAAGCCCGCCACGGGCTCGACCTTAAGGTTGCTAGAGTCAGAATGCGCGGTATCGATCAACGGCTTCCATCGATCGAAGTCCGGTATCTGGGGAAGCTGGAACGCGACCTGTTCGTCACTCGGATTGAGAATCAAAAGGAAGCCAGCGACCTCCTCAATATCGCCCTTCGTCACAGCATGGCCGGTTGAATTCTCTGAGGCCAGCAGAACGCCCAGGGGCCGCGTATCGGAGGCAAGCCAAGTGGTGGGGCTCATCTCTCTTCCGTCCGGCTGCAGCCAGGTCACGTCCTTTGTGGGCGTGCCAGCATCGGGCGCACCTCGGAAGAAGTGGTCGCGACGAAAGACGGCATGCCTGCGCCGCAGAGCAATGAGCGTGCGTACGAAGTCGCGCAGAGCGGCGCCCTCAACGCTCTGCGGAAGCGACCAGTCGACCCAGCCGATGCCGTTGTCCTGGCAATAGGCATTGTTGTTGCCTCGCTGGCTGCGGCCAAACTCGTCGCCCGCTAGCAGCATTGGCGTGCCCAGTGACAGAAGGAGGGTACCTAGCATATTGCACTTCTGCCTCAGCCTGGTCCGGCGGATCTCCGGGTTGTCGGTTGGCCCTTCGGCGCCGCAGTTCCAGCTATGGCTCTCGTCGGCACCGTCTGAGTTTCCCTGCTGGTTCGCAGTGTTGCGCTTCTCACGGTAGCTCACGAGATCCTCAAGAGTGAAACCGTCGTGCGATGTGACGAAGTTGATGCTGGACCATGGCCGGCGGCCAAGCCGACCGAAAACGTCGCTCGATCCGGCAATCCGCGTGGCGAGCTCGGAGGCTTGCCCTGTGTCACCCCGCCAAAAGCGCCGCACGGTATCGCGGTAGCGGTCGTTCCATTCGGCCCAGCCGGCTGGAAATTGCCCCAGCTTGTTGGAATCGAATCCGATATCCCATGGCTCAGCGATCAGCTTGACCTTCGTCAGCACCGGATCCTGCCGAACCGCATCGAGAAAGCCCGAACGAGGATCGAATTCGGCATTCCAGCGCCGGGCCAGACTTGTTGCCAGATCGAAACGGAACCCGTCGACGTGCATTTCCTCGACCCAGTAGCGCAAGGAATCGGTGACGAGCTGCAGAGTGCGCGGATGCTGCAGATTGAAGCTGTTGCCGCATCCAGTGAAGTCGATGTAGCGCTGCGGCGTGTCGAGGCCGAGCCGATAATAGGACGCGTTGTCGATACCCCGAAAGCATAAAGTGGGACCCAATTGGTCCCCTTCGGCAGTGTGGTTGTACGCCACGTCGAGAATGACTTCGATGTCTGCGTCGTGGAATGCATGAACCATGTTCTTGAATTCGTGCAGCCTTCCGCTCGCCATCAGGCTTGGCGCAGGAGCGAAGTACGAGATCGAATTGTATCCCCAGAAGTTACGCAGCCCATGTTGAACCAGCGCTGTTTCGTCGACCCAAGCATGGATGGGGAGAAGCTCTACCGCCGTGACGCCCAGGTCGCGGAGATAGCGGACAATGGCGGCAGACGATAGGCCGGCGAATGTACCCCGCAGATTTACGTCAACCGCCGGATGGAGCATGGTGAAACCGCGGACGTGAAGTTCATAGATGATGGTGTCCCGCCATGGGCGGCGGGGCGCCCGCTCGTTGTTCCAACTGAAGGCGCTATCGATCACGCAGCACTTTGGCAGAAAGGGCGCACTGTCACGCGTGTCGAAAGAAAGGTCGGCCGCGGGATGGCCGAATTGATAGCCGAACCACGCTTCATGCCACTGGAAGCGTCCTCGAAGCATCTTGGCGTAGGGGTCGAGCAAAAGCTTGTGGTGATTGAATCGATGACCCGCTTCAGGCTGATAGGGGCCATAGACCCGATAGCCATAAAGCTGGCCAGGCTTCGCGTCCGGTAGATAGAGGTGCCAGATTTCGTTGGTGTATTCGCAGACTGGGATACGCTCCACCTCGCGTTCGCCGGCATCATCGAACAGGCAAAGCTCTACCCGCTCGGCGTTTTGTGAGAAGAGCGCAAAATTGACGCCTTTTCCGTCCCAGGCGGCTCCCAAAGGGTAGGGTTCGCCGGGCCGGGCACGCCGTGGCTTCTCGTTCACGAGCGGAGCACTCCGCCAATGCCTTGAAGGTGGCGCCTGAATGCCATGTGGGGGATTAACCCATACGGTCGCAATGGCAAGATCCGCGGCCTCAAGAGCGCTTCCAGCAGCCGACGCGCGGCAGTATCAAAATTCGTCCGCTTTCCATGTGCTGCGTACGTGCTAACCGATGCCAGATGCCCGTTGCCTGCAGCCGGCTCAGCGTAAGTATGCCTCCGTTGCGTAGCGTCGCATCATGCGCTGGCTGTTGAAGTAAGCGCCAATCTTGCTAACGCTCTGCTTCATCATCCAGATCCACCGCGCACGGTCCTGGTAGTAGAGTGGCAAGACGGTCTCCTCTAGCTTGCGGTAAAGGACTTCGGCATGTGCGGATGCAGAGTCAAACCCTCCATCATCGCCGATGGTCCAGCCGGTGACGCCTTCGATGCAGGCCTCGAGCCACCAGCCATCGAGGACGCTCAGATTGAGCACGCCGTTCAACGCGGCCTTCATGCCGCTGGTTCCCGAAGCCTCCAAAGGGGGAAGCGGCGTGTTCAGCCAGACATCGGCGCCAGCGACGAGCGTGGCCGCCATAGTCATGTCGTAGTTGGGGAGGAACACCATCGGAATGACGTTGGACAGATTGCCGATGTGGCGATGGAGTTCCTCTATTTTGCGCTTCCCCTCCTCGTCGAGGGGATGAGACTTGCCGGCAAAGACCAGTTGAAAGGGCCGCTTGCGCGCAATTGCGATCAGGCGTGGCAAGTCGCTGAACAGCAGGTCGGGTCTTTTGTAGCCGGTCATGCGCCGTGCGAATCCCAGGAGCGGCAAATCCTCGCGCATCTCAACGCCGCGGCTGGTCTTTACGAGCTTTAATAAATCGCGTTTCGCCTCTTGATGCGCCGCCCAGACTTCGTCGTCCTCAAGCTGGTCGGCGAGCGCCAGGGCCTCTGGCTCATGTCCCCAATGAGCGAATCGCGCCTGATAGAGACGGACAAAGCTCGGATGGGTCCAAGTCGTGGGATGAACGCCGTTGGTGATGGCGCGTACACGGTAGCCGGGAAAGGCTCGCTGCGTCGTTTCAGCATGCCGAAGCGTCACTCCATTTATACAGCCGCTGAGATTGAAGGCCAGCAATGTCATATTGAGCGCGTCCCCCCCGCTTAGCGTCTTCAGTTCAGCAAGATCGATGTAGTCGCCGAGGCAGCGTTCGACGAGATCATAGGAAAACCGGTCATGACCGGCCTCGACGGGCGTGTGGGTGGTGAAAACACACATTTCCCGGACACGTGCCGGGTCGTAGATCGACTCGCCGGGCCCAACGTCCTGCGGCGGAGGGCGGAACTCGCGGAGGAGCTCGATCGACAGAAGTGCCGCGTGTCCTTCATTCATGTGATAGGTCTTGATCTCGAAGCCGAGCGCCCGGAGCATCCGCACGCCGCCGATGCCCAACACGATCTCCTGCTTGAACCGATAGGTGGCATCGCCGCCATAGAGACTGTCGGTAATCTTGCGGTCCTCGGCGCTGTTCTGCTCGAGGTCCGTGTCCAGTAGGAGAAGCGGTACGCTATGGCCCAGCGGGCAAGCGAAGAAGTGGAGCCGTGGGCGGATCCAGACCTCGCGCCCCTCGATCGCAATGGCGATCATTGCCTCAAGCGGCACGGTCCAAGCCGAAGGATCCCAAGGATCCGGGGAGTCGATTTGGCGCCCTTCGGGGTCGATTCCCTGCTTTAGATAGCCCGATCGACTGGCCAGGCTCACGAACACCACAGGCAGCTCGAGATCGGCGGAAGATCGCATTATATCGCCGGCGAGGATGCCGAGACCGCCGCTGTAGGTGTGCATCTCGGAGCGGACGGCAATTTCCATTGAGAAATAGGCGATGCGGGTTCGAAGCAGAAAGGGGTCGAGGGGCTTCATGGCTCGCTACGCTCCCGGCGGATGCGCGCTTCTGGGGGACCAAGCCGCAAACGAGTGTCACGGCCTGAGCCCAGATGCAAGGGTCCCCAGGGCTCCCTTGTGTCGGCCCTGCGCCGATGCGGTCTGGTCGACAGGAAGCAGGGCAACAATTTTTTTGTAACAGTTGACTTATGTCAGAGCAGGCTCAGGGCGAAAGCATATCCTGTCTTTGTTTCCGGAGAATCATTGACCCGAATTCTATAGCCAAAGCTCATTCGTTAAGGAGGGGCCTCTTGCGCGTGCTCTATGTCTCGTCAGAGGTCTATCCCCTGGCCAAGACCGGCGGGCTCGCGGACGTGAGCTCAGCTCTGCCCATGGCTCTGACTAAACTCGGGATCGAGATCCGGGTCTTGCTGCCCGGCTATCCCCGGGCCATTGAGATGGCCGTCGCGAAATCCGTACAGTTCGAGAGTGCCGATTTCTTGGGTTTCGGGCCCGTCCGCATTGTCGCCGCCCGGACGCCGGACACGGGCCTGCCCATATGGATGGTCGACTCGCCGGCATTGTTTCACCGCTTAGGCGGCCTTTATCAGGATGAGCAAGGCCGGGATTGGCCCGACAACGTCCTGCGCTTCGGCTTGCTCAACCATGTCGCTGCCCAGCTTTCGCTGGGCCGGCTAGTGCCGGATTGGTGCGCCGACGTGGTCCATGCCAATGATTGGCATACCGGATTGACGCCGGCCTTGCTGGCCGCCGCGCATGGAAGAAGACCGGGCACGCTGTTCACGATCCACAATGTCGCCTACCAGGGAGTATTTCCTGCATCCACGTACGGGATGCTCCGCCTTCCGGCTGAAGCCTTCAATCCCGATGGATTGGAATTCTACGGGGGCATTTCGTTCTTGAAGGCCGGGATCAGGTACGGCGATCTTCTCACGACGGTCAGTCCCACCTATGCACGAGAACTACTGACTCGTGAGTGCGGTTGCGGGCTGGAAGGGCTTCTCCAAGCTCGTCAAGGGCAGCTCTACGGCATACTGAACGGCGTCGACTACCGCGTCTGGGATTCTCGCGAAGATCCCTACCTGTCGGAACACTTCGGTATCCGGAACGTCGCCGGAAAGCGGACTTGCAAGACGGAGCTGCAACGCGAGCTGCGCTTGGAGTCGCAGCCCGATGTGCCGCTCGTGGTTTACATCAGCAGGCTGACTGACCAAAAGATGGCTGATGTGCTCTTGGAGGCCGTTCCGGCGATCCTCGAGCGTGGAGCTCAACTGGCGGTTCTTGGGGAAGGTGAGCCTTCCTTGGAGCGAGGGTTCCTGGAGGTTGCGCAAAAATACCCGGGGCTCCTGGCTGTCCACATCGGCTACGAAGAGCCCCTGGCCCATCGATACCAATCGGGGGCGGACATCTTGCTCCATCCCTCCCGGTTCGAGCCCTGTGGCCTGACCCAACTCTACGCCATGCGGTACGGGACACTGCCGGTCGTAAGGCCTGTCGGCGGGCTTTCGGACACGGTCGTGGATGCCAATGAGCGGACCCTTCGTATCGGCACCGCAACCGGTTTCACGTTTGAAGAGCCCAGCGCGCAAGCGATGCTTGCTTGCATCGATCGGGCAGTGGCGCTCTACCGCCAACCGATTGCTTGGCAGAAGATGCAGTGTCGGGCAATGGGCCGGGACTTCGGCTGGCATGCTTCGGCGCAGAGCTACGTTGCTCTCTATCGGAAGCTGGCCCCCCGGGCCATTCAAGGCGATACGGCAGAGCAGGCGCCTGCGCCGCTCGTGCAAGCTGCGGAATAGGAGCACGACACTGCCGTAACCGAGAGCCCCTGGGGTGGGTCCCCGGGCGCAACGTTGGATGTCCTCTTGTAGGAGGAAGCGGGGAATGAAGCCTGATCGCAACGAGGAGATCGCCAAGCGCGCCTATCACATTTGGGAAAGCAAGGGACGGCCCGATGGCAACGCGCTTGATCATTGGCTGCAGGCAGAGGCCGAGGTGGCGGCCGAGGCCGCGTCGCCGACCGCCTCGACCGCGGTGAAACCGTCCGGGCTGGCGAAAGCGCGACGCAAAGGAAGACAAGGCAAGGCAGCCGCGCGAAGCTGAGGTGAAATCTCACGCGTCGCTGGCATTGGCTAAAGTATCTTGGATCTTCGAAAGTTGTGACATACGAACGTACGTCGATGGTCAGCGGGCCCTCGTGGCCATCGATGCTGACGGATCTGGTAGCTTGGGGGGTTAAGTTGAGCAAGGAGAGAGGTCAGGGAATCCCCGATCACCCAGCGCATTCGGGCCCCAGTTTTCCCTTCTGGCGACTTTGGCAGCCGCTTCTTGCCCGCCCCCAAGGAAGCGGTAAGAGAGGTGCTGCCTGCGGACGCGGATTGCGGCCAATCGAAGCCGGCCCCAACGGCACCGCCCAGGTTGCAGCTATGGCGTAATATTATTACCCAGCGGTGAGCGACCATGTCCATATATTGCGTCGCATAACGTGGGCCTAGCCACATGTTGACAGGAATCCTGAGCCGGGTAACATTCCTGTAATTGTCTAGCACGCACCCAGCGCAAGCGTCTCTTGAGAGGCATGTCCGGTCTCTCACCGCGCGGTCCCCAAAAAGCGCCAGCCCACGCGATTGGCTGAGCGCGGTTGCGGCTCTTGTTCGAGATCATGTCACGGAACGATCGACCGGCGATCCCGAGGTGGGGCGGCGAGCGGGGGTCAAGCGCGTCTGCTACTTGTCGATGGAAGTGCTGCCCGGCCGCCTGCTTGTTCAGGCTCTTCAGAACGCCGGGCTATACGAAAGCTGCCGGCAAACTCTCGCTCTGCACGGGCTTGACATTGAAGCGCTGGCGGAGGTCGAAGTCGATCCCGCGCTTGGCAACGGCGGCCTGGGGCGTTTGGTCGCCTGTCTTCTCGAAAGCATGGCCAACTTGGGCGTCCCCGCATACGGATACGGGATCCGGTACGATTGCGGCCTGTTTGCTCAGCACATCGTAGACGGCTGGCAGATCGAAAAGCCCGACCGCTGGCTCTTGCACGGAAACCCATGGGAGATTCCCCGTCGGGAACTCCACTACCACGTGAAATTGGGAGGGCGCGTTCTCGAACCGAGCAGGGAGGGATCTGCCCACCGAGACTGGATCGAGACCGAGGATGTCGCGGCTGCTGCCTACGACATGCCAATCCCAGGCTTTCGAACGCAGCGCTTCAATACACTGCGTCTGTGGTCGCCGCGAGCAATCCATGAATTGGATCTGTCGCTTTTCAACGGGGGTGATCACGGCCGGGCTTTTTCGTCTCGCAATGCGATGGAGAGCCTGTCACAGGTCCTCTATCCAGGCGACGCGACGGCGGCCGGCCGCGAGCTACGATTTAAACAGGAGTACTTCTTCGTAAGCGCCTCGGTGCAGGACATCCTGCGCCGCTTTCAACGCTCGCATCACTCCTTCGACCAGCTGCCGGACAAGCTCGTCATTCAGATCAATGACACTCACCCGTCCCTTGCCATAGCGGAATTAATGCGTTTGCTTATTGACGCACACCAACTCGAATGGGAACGCGCCTGGAAGATTACCCGAAGCAGCTTTGCCTATACGAACCACACGCTGATGCCCGAGGCACTGGAAGCCTGGCCGGTAGAGTTCTTCGAGAGACTGCTACCCCGACATTTGCAAATCGTATACGAGATTAACGAGTGGATGCTCCGCGAAGCCTCGTCCCAGCGGCCCGGAGACGGCGATCTGCTTCGCCGGATTTCGCTGGTCGACGAGGAGGGTGGGCGACGAATCCGCATGGGGCATCTTGCCGTGGTCGGATCCCGCAAGGTCAATGGCGTATCGCAAGTGCATACGGGCCTGATGAAGAGGACCGTCTTCGCCGACTTTGATTCGCTCTATCCTGAAAAGATAGTCAATGTCACAAACGGAATCTCCTTCCGGCGTTGGCTTCTGGAGGCCAATCCGGACCTTGCCGCACTCATTTGCTCGCGCATCGGCAATGGCTGGCTGAGCCGTCCCGCTGACCTTGCGGGGCTTAGGCCGCACGCAGAAGATCCCGCCTTTCGAGCTGCCTTCCGAGCAATCAAGCGTCAGAACAAGGAAAGGCTGGCCGAGCTAATCGCCCGCGAGTGTGGCGCATCGGTGGCGCGCGATTCGCTGTTCAACGTCCAGATCAAGCGCATCCACGAATATAAGCGGCAGTCGCTCAAGCTTCTGCATGTGGTAGCACTGTATGATCGTCTCCGACAGGGGTTCGATCAAAATCGGCCGGCCCGCACTGTGATCTTTGCGGGCAAAGCGGCGCCGGGCTATGCGATGGCCAAGCTGATTGTAAAGCTCATTCATGACGTTGCGGAAAAGGTCAACGCAGACCCGATCGCAAGCCAGCTGCTCAGGCTCGCATTCGTGCCAGATTACAGCGTGAGCAGGGCGCAAGTGATGATTCCCGGCGCAGAGCTATCGGAGCAGATCTCCACGGCGGGATATGAAGCCTCGGGCACCGGGAACATGAAGCTCGCCCTCAACGGTGCCATCACAATCGGCACTCTTGATGGTGCCAATGTCGAAATCCGACAGGCGGTAGGTGAAGAGAACTTCTTCGCTTTCGGTGCCGATGTCGAACAAGCCAAGCAATTGCGAACCGGTGGTCATGATCCGTTGCGATACTACAATGAGAATACTGCGCTGAAGAGCGCTCTCGATCTGATCGCTTCTGGCCACTTCTCGCCCTCGCAGCGAGACCTGTTCAAGTCTGTGACCGACTCCCTCATCGGCGGCGGAGATCCTTATCTTGTGCTTGCCGACTTCTCCTCCTACCTACGATGTCAGGATGAAGTCGAAGCACTCTACGGCGATATCGAGGAGTGGACGCGCCGAGCCATACTCAACGTTGCTGGCGTCTGGGGCTTCTCAAGCGATCGCGCCGTTGAGGAATATGCCGACCTGATCTGGAAGGCAGAAGCGCCCGCCGGGACGAGAGCGCCTCACCAAACACTCGGCAGCGAGAGCGTGACCGTCCCTGTTGGGGCAGTCCTCTAGACGATATTGCGATAACTCGACTGGATCTTTCTGGCTCAAGTAGTGGTGCCCGCTGCCGGTCCGGCCATCAGCTCGCGAAACAGGGCTGCATAGCGGCGCGCGGAGGGGCGCCAGGATACGTCTGTCGCCATGCCATTGATCTGCAGTTGGCGCCAGATTTCGCGCGAGCGGTAGAGCGCACTCGCTCGCCGAATGGCACCTTCCAGCATCGGAAGTGTGACTGGCGTGAATTGAATTCCCGTGCCCAAGACCTTGCCGCTCGCCGTGGGAACGGCATCGATCACCGTATCGGCAAGGCCTCCGACGCGCGCCACTACGGGCACGGCGCCGTAGCGCAAAGCCGCGAGCTGCGTCAAGCCGCAGGGCTCGCTACGTGACGGCACCAAAAGAGCGTCGACGCCGCCTTGTAGCAGGTGAGCGAGACGCTCGTCATACCCGATATGGCAGCCGATCCGTCCGGGATGAGCGGCCGTGGCCTGACGGAATCCAGCCTCGATGCGGGCTTCGCCGGAGCCCAACACGACGAGTTGTGCGTCTTCCGCCAAGAGGCTGGGTAGTGCGGCCAACAGAAGATCATGCCCCTTGTGCCAGGTGAGTCGGCTGACCACGCCGAACAGCGGGGCCCGCTCGTCTTCTTCCAGGCCGAAGTGAATTCTCAGTTCAGCCCTGTTGCGTGCGCGCCATGCGATCCTCCGGCCGTCGAAGGGAGCCGCGAGGAACGGATCCTCGGCCGGATTCCAGATGCGCTCATCCAGGCCGTTCAAGATGCCTACCAGCACATCCGAACGTCCGCGCAAGAGGCCGCCCAATCCCATGCCTCCCTCGTCTGTTTGGATCTCCTTGGCGTAGCTCGGCGACACGGTCGTGATCCTATCGGCAAAGCGCAATCCGGCCTTAAGGAAGCCGATGCCTCCGTAGTACTCGACGCCATGGATTGTGAGAGAAGCGGGCGGAAGGCCCAGGGATGGCAGGAGATCCGGCGAGAACTGCCCCTGATAGGCCAGATTGTGCACCGTCATCACCGTGCGAGCGCCGGGTGTCCCATCATAGTGCCGGTATGCAGGCACTAGGCCGCACTGCCAGTCATGGGCGTGCAGGGCGGCGGGCAGGTATGCAGGCAGCAGACCGCTGCCGAGGTTGGCGCCCATGCGGGCCAGGGCGGCGAAGCGCCGCGCGTTATCCGGCCACGGCTCTCCATTCGGTTGGCTATAGGGATTCCCTTCGCGAAGATAGAGGTGCGGCGCATCGAGGACGAACAGATCCAGATTGGCGGCATTGCCCGCAAGGAGGCGCGCGGGGCCGCCAAAGAACTCTGCATAGCCTTGCACCTCTTCCGCCGCGTCCAGCGTTGCCAGGACCGCCGCATAGCCGGGCACCAGCGTGCGCATGCGCAGCCCCTCCGCGACCAATGCGCCGGGCAGGGCGGCCACCACATCCGCCAGCCCGCCGGTCTTGACCAGGGGATAGATTTCGGAGGCGACGGACAGAACGTCGATGTCGCTCACGTCCCGAGCTTGTCGATCATGCTCTGGGTGATCAGACAAACGCCCTGGTCGGTACGGCGGAAGCGTCGGGCATCAAGCTCCGGATCCTCGCCGACGACGAGGCCCATTGGGATTCGCACGCCTCGGTCGACGACCACATTCGTCAGGCGCACCGATCGGCCGATTTCGGCATAGGGGAGGATCACGGCATGATCCAGGGTCGAGTAGGAATTGACGTGCACGCCGGTGAACAGCAGCGTTCGCCTCAGGCTCGCGCCGGAAACGATGCAGCCGCCGGAGACGAGCGAGGAGACGGCCATACCGCGCCGACCAGGTTGGTCATGCACGAACTTCGCTGGAGCAGTTACCTCGGCATAGGTCCATATGGGCCATTCCCGATCATAGAGGTCGAGTTCGGGCACTACGTCCGTTAGATCGATATTCGCAGCGAAATAGGAATCGATGGTCCCGACATCGCGCCAGTAAGAGGAAGCTTCCACCGTGGATCTTACGCAGGAGCGCGAGAAACGGTGGGCCATGGCCTTAGCTTCGGTTACCAGTTGGGGGATGATATCCCTGCCGAAGTCGTGACTCGAATGCGGGTCGGCGCTGTCGCGTCGAAGCTGGTCGAACAGGAACTCGCGCTCGAACACATAGATGCCCATGCTGGCCAGCGCGCTATCCGGCTTGCCAGGCATGGCCGGGGGTTCTTTCGGTTTCTCCACGAAGGACAGGATTCGGTCGTTGTTGTCGATATGCATGACGCCGAACATGGTCGCTTCCGCACGAGGCAATTCGACACAGCCAACTGTCACATCGGCGCCGTCATCGACATGCTGCTGCAGCAGGAGCTCATAGTCCATCTTGTAGACATGATCGCCCGCCAAAAGCACGATGAACTTCGGAGCGTAGCCGTCAATGATATCAATGTTCTGGTAGACGGCGTCGGCAGTACCGAGATACCAGCGTTCTTCCGATACGCGCTGGCTGGCCGGCAAGATGTCGAAGCTCTCGTTGCGCTCTGGGCGAAAGAAATTCCAGCCGCGCTGCAGATGACGAATGAGGCTGTGTGCCTTGTATTGCGTGGCGACGGCGATGCGGCGGATGCCGGAGTTTAGGGCATTGGAGAGCGCGAAGTCGATGATCCGGGACTTGCCGCCGAAATAGACCGCCGGCTTCGCCCGCTTGTCGGTCAGTTCCATTAGGCGGCTGCCGCGACCGCCAGCGAGCACATAGGCCATCGCGTGGCGCACATAGGGAGATCCGGCCGGGAATTGGGCGGCTGCCACGGGCCTATCCGCCCTCGAGCTGGAACATAACCGTCGCCAGAGGCGGCACGAGGATTTCGGCGGAGGCGGGTAACCCATGTGATGGAGCAGTGTTGGCCGTGACCTGTCCGAAGTTGCCCATCCCCGAGCCGCCGTATTCGGCGGCATCAGAGTTGAATATCTCGCGCCAGCACCCCTCGGCCGGCAGGCCGATACGGTAGCCGTAACGCGGCACCGGCGTGAAATTGCACACGACGGCCACGGGCCTGTCCTCCGGGGCGCCGAAACGCAGCCAGGCAAAGACCGACTGATTCGAATCATCGGCCACGATCCAGCGGAACCCCTCCGCCTCGCAGTCGCGGGCGTGAAGCGCCGGAAGGACGCGGTGGAGGCGGTTGAGATCCCTGAGGCAGGACCTAAGGCCGCTATGCATGGGTTGGTCGAGGAGATGCCAGCTCAATGACTGGCTGAAATCCCATTCGCGCCATTGCCCGAACTCCTGCCCCATGAACAGCAACTTCTTTCCCGGATGGCCCCACATGAATCCGAAATAGGCCCGTACGGTGGCGAATTTCTGCCAAGCGTCGCCGGGTATCCGGCCCAGGAGCGAGCCCTTGCCGTGGACGACCTCATCATGGGAGATTGGCAATACGAAATTCTCCGAGAAGGCATACATCAGCCCGAAGTTCATCTGGCCGTGATGCCAGCGTCGATGAATGGGCTCCCGGGAGATATAGTGGAGCGTGTCGTTCATCCAGCCCATGTTCCATTTGAAGCCGAAGCCGAGGCCTCCGGAATAAGCGGGGTGCGAAACACCGAGCCAGGCGGTCGATTCCTCAGCAACCGTGATGATGCCCGGATATTGCGCGTAGGCCAGCTCATTGACGCGCCGAAGGAAAGCTACCGCCTCCCGGTTAACATTGCTGCCATCCTCATTGGCGAGCCACTCGCCCGGCTTGCGCGAATAATCTAGATAGAGCATGGAGCTTACGGCGTCGACCCTCAGCCCATCCACATGGAAGCGGTCGAGCCAGTAGAGCGCATTGGCCATCAGCATATTGGCGACTTCGGCGCGGCCGAAGTCGTAGATCGCCGTGTTCCAATCCGGTTGGAAGCCGCGGCGCGGATCTGCATATTCGTAAAGAGGCATGCCGTCAAATCGCGCCAGGCCGTGCTCGTCGGTGGGGAAATGGGCAGGAACCCAGTCGACAAGCACGCTCAAGCCGGCGCCATGCGCCTGGTCAATGAAGCGCGCGAAGCCCGCCGGATCTCCAAAGCGCCGCGTGGGCGCGAAAAGACCGATCGGCTGATACCCCCAAGAGGCGTCGAGCGGATGCTCGCAGACTGGCAGCAGTTCGAGATGAGTAAAACCCAGATCGACAGCATAAGGAATGAGCTGACGGGCGACCTCATCATAGGAAAGAAATTCGCCCCTGTCGTTGCGACGCCAGGAGCCGAGATGCACCTCGTAGATCGACATAGGCCGGCGGCGTGAATCGCCATCGGCGCGGGCCGCCATATGGGCGGCGTCGTTCCACGCGAGATTGTCCGTGCGCGCTACGACCGAGGCGGTGGAAGGCCTGAATTCGCCGGCAAAGCCGAAGGGATCGGCTTTCAAGGGTTGAAGCCTGCCGTCACGACCAGCGATCTCGTATTTGTAGACGGCGCCTTCTCCCAGGTCCGGCGCAAATATCTCCCATAACCCGCTGTCAACGCGCTTTCGCATCTGGTGCCGGCGGCCGTCCCAGCCATTGAAATCGCCCACGACCGAAACCCTTGCAGCATTCGGCGCCCATACAGCGAAATGCACGCCGGCCACACCTTCATGTACCATCGGATGTGCGCCGAGCCGCTCATAGAGGCGCCGGTGCGTACCTTCAACTAGCAGATGGTCATCCAACTGGCCAAGCACTGGGCCGAAGGCATAGGGATCCCGAAACTCCCAGGTGCCGCTGCTATTGGCCGCCCGCAGTCGATAGCTAAGAGGCGCCCGGCGCCCGCGAATGAAGCCCTCAAAAAAGCCATCGGGGTGTCGGCGTTCGAGCGCCACCGCCATGGAACTCGCGTTCTCCAGAAGCTCGACCGTATCGGCTCCGGGCTCGAAGCATCGCATGGCCAGCCCGCCCGCGGCCGTGTGAGGCCCGAGGATCGCAAAGGGATCCTGGTGGCGCGCTTCGATGATCTCACGGATATCAACGTCTGGAGCTTGCCAGGCTTCGGTCTTCATTCTGTCCCTGGCACCATCATCCATTTATCGTGCTAAGCGAGAGCCAAAGTGCTCCGCACGCGGCTGCGGAGCCATTTGAGCGATCCTACAACGAGGGTCCCCCCTGGCGCTCCGGGAAATACGCCGGCGGGAGGGTTACAGGACAGAACGGCGGCCAATCGAGTAAAGCAGCCCTGTGCCCGCGCACCGACGGCTGCCATTTGATCGGCAGTAACCGAACGAAAATCAGGTGCACCGCGCCCGAGCGGTTTTTCCAAATAGCGCCTAACTCATTGAAGTGGGGTCGTCACTTTTCACGTTTCTGCGTGGTAAGTTGTTGATTTCACGACTAATAACATCGGAAGCATAGTCCGCGTATCTCGAATTCGAGCCTCTCTCAGGAGTTGAACCGGCAGACCACGACTCGGTTTCTCAGATCTGGATGGGAGGCAGTGTGAACTCCCCGTAATTTCGCTCCCTCACGGCCACTGAACAGCTGTTCGGTAAATGTGGTTACGGGCCACGGACTTCAGCCTTACCGAGCCTCAAACCGGAACCGGTGGAAGAGTCAACTGTCGGTGGTTTCCCTCCCGGGATTTGGACCTACAGCGGCCGGGAAAGAGCCTACACGGTAGGTTGAACGGCCTTTCGCTGTCGGTGGTTGCGTCCTCCCCGCAACCACCAATACGGAACTGCAATACACCTCGGGATCAGCCCCCCCTCTGGTCGTTGATTGGCTCTGAGTTCCCAGTTGGACTATGTTTCTATCTCGCTGTTGAGTTCGACATTGAAGTCCTTGCCGGCCGGATGCATTAGCCGGCCTAGTGCCTTGGATATGTCACCTTGAGGTCCGAATGACGCTGAAGCTCATCATGGATACGTGCGTTTGGCTCGATCTTGCTGGGGACTACCGCCAACAGCCGGTCATTAGCGCGATCGAGGACCTCACGAGAACACGCGAGGTGGAGCTTGTTGCGCCCAGCACCGTTTTGGACGAATTCGAACGCAACAAGAGCCGGGTAGTTGAAGCGGCCCGGCGCAGCTTGCAATCGCATTTTCGATTGGTCCGTGAGGCAGTCAGCAGGTTCGCGGACAGCTCCTCTAAAGCCGAGACACTCAAGGCGCTTGAAGAAGTGGATTACAAGATCGGCATCAAGGCGGAGGTCGTGACCGATTCAATCGACAGGATCGAAAAATTACTTAAGAACGCGTCGATCCAGCCAATCACCGACCTTATCAAGCAACGTGTCACCGACCGGGCGATCTCAAGGCAAGCGCCCTATCACCGCGAGCGAAACAGCGTCGGAGATGCCATTCTCATCGAAGTCTATGCGCAGCTTATCGCATCAGGCCGAGGTAAGAAGGTGTGGTATGCCTTTTTGACCCACAACACCAAAGATTTCAGTGAACCAAATGGGGATCGGCGGCGGCCACACGGTGATCTCGCAGCGCTGTTCGATGCGGGTCGTTCGACTTATTGGATCTCTGTGGTGGAGCTGATTAAGAAACTCGACCCGGAGCTGTTAGCGGATCACGACTCCGAGTTCAACTTCTCGCAGCAACCTAGAGGTCTATCCGACATTCTGGAAGCGGAGCATCTACTGTTCCGGCAGGTCTGGTACAATCGCCACTGGAATCTCCGCACAGAGATCGAACAGGGGAAACATCACATCGTTCCCGAGACAGAGTATTCTCGACACCCATATCGACGCGACCAGACACTCGATACGGTTTGGGCTCAGGCTCTTGCTGCGGCCAAGCGGACCGAGGAAGAAGTGGGCCTCCAGAATCTTGGTCCTTGGGGCGATTTCGAATGGGGCATGATAAATGGAAAGCTATCCGCGCTCCGCTGGGTGCTAGGAAACGAGTGGGACATGCTCGACACTTAGGTCTGTCGTCGGGTTCCCGGCCGCCGAGCCCCTAGCGAGGGCAGATTTATCGTTAGATTCCAGTGCCCAGTTTGGCCCTGGTCGGCCCACCAAAGCTGCCATAGCGGCAACAAAGCACGCCTTGCATCAGAGGGTGCTGAGTGTGGATATCTATCTCGACCCGAGACTCTGGAAGAAGCGCAGAAGATACCCATCCAGATCCTGCACCAGAAACTGCCGGTTACCAACCTCTCCATCGTCACGCCGATACCATCGGTCCTCCAGTTCTTGGAAGAGCGGGTGTCCAGCCTTGATGACCGCCGCGTGGAGAGCCGCGATGTCACTCACTTCTATCTGTAGGTTTATGCCCCGCCCGAATGGGGGAGTAAGCTCGTCAGTCAGCCACGGGTCGGTTGACTGCTCGAGCATGAGCTCCGCACCCTCCCGCTCGAGATAGGCAAAGCGCTCCTCCGGCCGCGAATAACGCACGGAGAAGCCAAGGACGCTCACATAGAACGCGAGACTCTGCTCGATGTTCGAGCAATAGAGCTCCGGAACGAGCTTGGCGGACGACACGGGCCAAGCATAACGTCGTCGTCCAATTCGCGGAAGCGCGGAGACTTCGGGACTTCAGGGACTTAGCTGCACCCTTCATGCAAGACGTGGCGGCCGGACATCATCGTCCATAGGGTGGTGGCCGTTGTTGCCTCTTCGGCAACACCCATCAAGATATCCAGCAATTGCCTGCGTCGAGTTCCAACCATGCAACGATGCGGCCCATCACGCCTCGCTCCCCTCTCAAACCACGGCTCAGCAAGCCAGCCCACGCTTTGCAAGCAAAACGCGCGAAGCTTGTCCAATTGGAACCCCGGCATGCAAGCAGCCTGTCATGGAAAGCCGCTTCGCCGAGGTCAGCGAAATTACGATTTACTACCTGACGACCGGCCGGGGCAAACCAGTCGTGCTGCCCATGGCTACGCCCAGACCAGCTACATGTGGCGATTGCTGACTCCCGATCTCGCCGGAACCCACACAGTCGTCGCCCCCGACTTGCGCGGCTTCGGCAATTCATCGAAGCCGGAAAGCGGCTACGACAAGAAGACGATGGCGCAAGATATCCGCGCCCTTGTCGCGTCCCTCGGCCACAAGCGCGTCGCGGTCGCCGGCCGCGATATCGCATTGATGGTCGTCTACGCCGATGCCGCGCAGTATCCGGGCGATGTTGTTCGGATCGCGCTGGTGGATGCGTTTCTTCCCGGCGTCGGCGACTGGACCAAGGTCTGGCTGCTCAGGGACATGTTGCATTTCCACTTCTACGGCAAGACAGCGCTGGCCCTGGTGGATGGCCGGGAGCGCAACGGCCGCGAGCATTTCTGGAACGACTTTGCGGCCGACCCGGCCAATTCGGTGTCCGAAGCCGATCGCCGACGCTATGCGGCGGCCTACGCCCAGCCAGGCGGCATGCGGGCGGGTTTCGAAATATTCCATGCCTACGAGCGGGACGCGGCCGACTGAATCCGCGCCCATAAGCGGACTGCGCACCGTCGCCCGGGGCCGCTTGCTATGTCGCGTATTGTTCGAAGACGTCGCGGAACGATTGGTGGTTCTGCTTGAAAGCTGCGAGAACAGCTGGGTCGAAATGCTCCGGCCGGGTGCGGCCGTCGCCGAGCGTAATGATGTCCATGGTCTTCGCATGGTCGAATGCGGGCTTGTAGGGCCGCTTGCTTCGAAGGGCATCGTAGATATCGCAGATATTCATGATGCGCGCCGACAGCGGAATATCCTCGCCCCGCTTGCCGTTCGGGTAACCCCCGCCATCCCAGCGCTCGTGGTGATTGAGTGCAATCTCGGCGCCCATCATGAGATAGGGTGACTTGCCGTTGCCCAGGATCTTCGCGCCGATCGAGGTGTGCTGTTTCATGATCTCCCACTCAGCCGGCGTGAAGCCGCCCGGCTTGAGCAGGATATCGTCGGGAATGCCTATCTTGCCTACGTCATGCATCGGGCTCGCGAAAAATATCTTGTCGACGAACTCTTCATCCATGCCAAGCATGCGGGCCAGCTCGCGGCAGTAATAGCTGATGCGGCGCACGTGGGCGCCGGTGTCCTCGTCCCTGTATTCCGCCGCGAGCGTCATCGTGAAAATGGTTTCCAGATAGCTTTCCTTGAGATCGGCGGTCCTCTCCCGCACCCGCTGTTCCAGCACGTCGTTGTAGCTATGTAACTGCCTGTCCAACAGACGCACTTCCAACATGTTGTGAACGCGCGCCAGCACCTCGGGCAGCTCGAACGGCTTGCTGATGAAATCCTTGGCGCCGGCCTGGAGCGCGCGCAGCTTGTGACCCGGCTGAGCGGTAATGACGATCACCGGAAGGTAGCCGTCCGGCTCTATCGCCTTGAGCCCCCCCATCACTTGGAATCCATCCATACCGGGCATCAGCAAATCGAGCAGGATGAGGTCGTAGCGGTGCTCGCGATGAAGTTCGCAGACCTCGAGCGGGTTCATCGTCGATGCGATGGACGTATAGCCGGCGGAGGTGAGTATTCGCGCGAGCAGTCGAACATTGGCATCCAGATCGTCCACGATCAGGATGCTGGCATTGAGGATGGCGGATGAATTGACCACAGGCATCGTTCCCTTACATAACCTGGCGGCCCCCTTTTTGCGCATATTCCAGCGCCGAATTCAGTGCCTCCATGAACTCGTTGATCTTGATGGGCTTGGTCACATAGCGAAAAAAGCCCGCCTTTAGGGCCTTCTCGATGTCGAGTGGCATGGCATTTGCGCTGATGGCAATGAGTGGGATATGCGCTGTGGACGGGTCTGTGCGCAGGATCCTCTGGGCTTCAAAGCCGGTGATGTCGGGTAGATTGATGTCCATCAGGATCACATCCGGCATTGATGTGCGCGCGGCCTCGATGCCGCTATTCCCGTTCACGGCGGTCAGCAGGCGAATATCGGGGTGGCGCGCGATGATCTGCTCGACCAGTTTCAGGTTCCCCGGGTTGTCTTCCACATAGAGCAAGGTGTGCAGCCCCGCGCGGCGAGACACCTGCGGTTGGGCCAACAATTCTGGCTCGCTTTCTTCCGTGGAAAGATGCGGCTCGGCAACCGAGATGAGTTCGAACCAGAACACGCTTCCCACGCCGACGGTGCTTTCCACGCCGATCACTCCCCCCATCATTTCCACCAGTCGCTTGGCCACCACCAGGCCGATGCCTGTGCCTTCCTCGCCGCCGGCTTCCTGGCCGAGACGATTGAACGCCTGGAACAGCTGCGCGAGCTGTTCGGGATACAGACCCGCGCCGGTATCCCTGATGCTGACGCGAATGCGTCCCGGCGTACTCTCGGAGCAATCCACCGAGACCGTTCCCTGCTTGCTGTTGTATTTGACGGCGTTGGAAAGAAGATTGATCAGAATCTGCTTGAGGCGAGTCCGATCGGCCAAAACGAAGTACGGCTTTTCGAAACGGGGAAGGGTCATGTGAATGCCACGCTGTTGTGCCAGCGGCTCGATCATGCTCTGACATTCGAGCATGACTTCGGCCAGCGCCACGGGCTCCCGCGACAGGCGCACCGCCCCGGGCTCGACCTTCGCGAGATCGAGGATCTCGTTGATCAGCGTCAGCAGATGCCATCCCGCCTTGAGAATCTGGGCTATGCTCTCCTTCTGGGCCAGCGTCGGCGCCGGGGAATCGGATTCCATCAACTGGGCAAAGCCGAGAATGGCATTGAGCGGGCTGCGCAGCTCGTGGCTCATGCTGGACAGGAATTCCGATTTGGCGAGGTTGGCCTTTTCCGCCACCGACCTGGCGCTCTCCAACTCGTGATCCAAGCGCTTGCGCTCCGTGACGTCGCGGGCCACGGCAAGCATGCCTTGCAACTTCCTGTCCCGATCGTACAAGGTGGTCGCATTGTATGACACCACGGTTTCCCTGCCGTCCCTGGCGCGCACAGTGAGCTCGTAGTTGGTGAGTTTCTTTTCGATCAGCACCAGTTTGATGCTCGCTTCGGCTCGCTCCGGATCAGTGAAGTAGTTTTTGAACGGGGCGCCGATCAATTCGTCGCGCGTAGAACCGGTGAGCGATTCCATCT
The DNA here is from genome assembly GCA_963724385.1 of uncultured Alphaproteobacteria bacterium. Lineage (GTDB taxonomy): Bacteria > Pseudomonadota > Alphaproteobacteria > Dongiales > Dongiaceae > DASXQK01. The sequence continues at coordinate 893,577 of CAVRUJ010000001.1, forward strand.
GCCTGTTGACATCGGTGATGATGCCGGACGGATCGGCAACCATCAGCGCGTCGATGTTGGATTCGATGAGTGAGCGCGTATAGAACTGCTGGTCGCGCAGGCGCTGATCGAGCTTCTTCTGCTCTTCTTCGACCTGCTTGCGCGCCGTATTGTCGGTGCCGATCAGCAGATAGCCGATAATGGCGTTTTGTGCGTCGCGCAGGGCCGTGACGGACACGATAGCGGGGAATCGGCTGCCATCCTTGCGGATATAGGTCAGCTCGTAAATATCCTCGATCCCGCGCGCCGCCTTGAAGACGAGGGCCTCGAAACCCGGCGTGATCGGCGTACCGAGCTCGGTGGTCAGCGTCTTGGCGCGGGCGATGACTTCCTGCGGATCGGAAATGTCGGCCGGCGTGATCTTGTTCAGGACGTCGGCGGCCGCATAGCCCAGCATGCGCTCGGCGCCGACGTTGAATATTTGAATGACGCCTTTCTCGTCGGTGGCAATACTCGAGAAATTGGCGCTGTTGAAGATAGCGTTCTGCAGGGCCCCGCCTTTCTTCACAGCCTCTTCCGCCTGCTTGCGCGCCGTATTGTCGGTGCCGATCAGCAGATAGCCGATAATGGCGTTTTGTGCGTCGCGCAGGGCCGTGACGGACACGATGGCCGGGAAGCGGCTGCCGTCCTTGCGGATGTAGGTCAGCTCGTAGATGTCCTCGATCCCGCGTGCCGCCTTGAAGACGAGGGCCTCGAAACCCGGCGTGATCGGCGTGCCGAGCTCGGTGGTCAGCGTCTTGGCGCGGACGATGACTTCCTGCGGATCGGAAATGTCGGCCGGCGTGATCTTGTTCAGGACGTCGGCGGCCTCATAGCCCAGCATGCGCTCGGCGCCGACGTTGAAAATCTGGATCACGCCTTTTTCGTCCGTGGCGATGCTGGAGAAGTAGGCGCTGTTGAAAATCGCGGTTTGCAAGGCCCCGGCTTTTTGCAACGCCTCCTCCGCCTGCTTGCGCGCAGTATTGTCTGTGCCGATCAGCAGATAGCCGAGAATTGTGTTCTGCGCGTCGCGTAGCGCCGTGACGGAGACGATGGCCGGGAAGCGGCTGCCATCCTTGCGGATATAGGTCAGCTCGTAGATGTCCTCGATCCCGCGCGCCGCCTTGAAGACGAGGGCCTCGAAGCCCGGCGTGATCGGCGTGCCGAGCTCGGTGGTCAGCGTCTTGGCGCGGACGATGACTTCCTGCGGGTCGGAGATGTCGGCCGGCGTGATCTTGTTCAGGACGTCGGCGGCCGCATAGCCCAGCATGCGCTCGGCGCCAACATTGAAAATCTGGATCACGCCTTTTTCGTCCGTGGCGATACTGGAGAAGTAGGCGCTGTTGAAAATCGCGCTCTGCAGGGCCCCGGCTTTTTGCAGAGCCTCCTCCGCCTGCTTGCGCGCGGTGTTGTCTGTGCCGATCAGCAGATAGCCGAGTATTGCGTTTTGCGCGTCGCGCAGGGCCGTCACCGACACGATGGCGGGGAAGCGGCTGCCGTCCTTGCGGATATTGGTCAGCTCATAGATATCCTCGATGCCGCGCGAAGCTTTGAAGACCAGCGCCTCGAAACCCGGTGTGATTGGCGTATGGAATTCCTCGCTCAGGGCCTCCGCCCGCGCGATCAATTCTTGCGGATCGGAAATGTCGGCCGGCGTGATCTTGTTCAGGACGTCGGAGGCCGCATAGCCCAGCATGCGCTGGGCGCCGACATTGAATATTTGAATGACACCTTTCTCGTCAGTGGCAATACTCGAGAAATTGGCGCTGTTGAAGATCGCGTTCTGCAGGGCCCCGGTCTTGAGAAAGGCCTCCTGGCGCTGGACTTCGATGACGCTCTCCGCCGTGTCAGCAACGGGCTTGAGAATGGCGAGATCGCGGATTCTTTTGGGCATGGTGCACCTCTGCCGATGCGCGAACGGGGAGACTCAACTCATTGGAACCACGAGACGACCATAGCGGCAAGCGCGATCGCACCCGTAAAGGTTTTGTGGGGCTCCGCCGCCTGAAGAATGGGCGCCGGATTGCGACCAGCTTCGACCGAAACGCTAAAGTCTTCCTTGCGGCACACGCGTTTCCCGCCGCGGCTATCGGGTGACTGTAGTGAGTCCGCAACCTAGATTGTCTCGTTGCAAGGGCTGCTACGAGACGGCGCCCCTCCCCACGAGATTGGGAACCAAACAGGCGGAACTGATAGCCAGCTTGAATGACTTCAAACAGCAGGGGGGGACCGCCTGGAGTCGTGACGCGCCTTGCGCACGAGACTCTTCTTTTGAACCTTCAGCGATGCCAGCGATGTTCAAAAAGAGACTCTTCCCCGATTGTGCCAGCAAGAAACGAGCGGGCAATTCGAAGTCCAAACGAACACCCGAACCGCCGGCTGACACAGGGGTAGCTCGGGCGGGGATGCCGCGATGTCTATCGCCGCCCGCCTCTCGCAGCGCCAGCAATGCATGTCCAGCCGGTAGCCAATTCGAACTAGGGAGCCGGAGGTCGCAAAGTGGGTCTCAAGAAGGCATGGGAATTGTCCTGGTCGACGAGAAGTTTCTCCTCCGACGACGGCCCAACCGGTTTCGGGCTGTCGTTCGAGGGATTGGACTCCTCCTCCTGCTTTTCGTTCTCATTAGCCACGCGCCTTAGGTGCTCGGCCCAGCCAGTTCGATTCGCCCGACCGTCCCGGTCTCGGAATTCGGCCAAGTTCTGCCACCGTGCTACGAGCCCCCGCAATCTCTCAGCGCCGGCACTCTGTGCCCTGACTGCTTCGGTAGTCATAATTTGCCCTTTGAGACAAGCATTGCCGCCGCGCCATCTGCCCGACGGGCCGAATTTCGCAAGCAATGAAATCGGGCCGGCCCTGAGTAAGAAACGGGGGACGAGGTCAACCCCTAATAGGCCACCGCTAGCCATATTGGCACTCGCCATACACTCTACAATAGCGCAACCAAAATAGATGGTCGCGCTTAGGCGTGGCGGGCCAGCGAACCCCTTGCGCGCAGGCTCTGGCAACAGCGCGTCGCCAGAGCGGCAAGCTGGTGGCGACGCCAGTGCAGGAAGGACTGCATCGCGTTTACCAGATAGCTGCATGATAAAGCAGATCTCAATTTTGCGCCCCACAGCGGGATTAGGTTATTCCCGAGTTGGTGACCTGCTTCAAAGGTCGAGGTCGTCGCGCGTGGGCTGAAATCTGGTCTGCATGCGGCAGCATTTTCAAGCGGAGCAGGTTGCTAGGTCGCATGCAGATTGACCCATCCAGTGGGGATCACTTGAGTGTGGTCCGGTTGATTCTCGGATCTGAATCTTTTTTGACATCGCCGTTTCGCCGGACGGTCACACAAGCGCAATGAACCCTGCCTAGTGTGCCCGCGGTTGCAACTTCAGGTGCGGGAGATCGGGGATGTCGAAGACATTCAGAATTACGTCTTGTACGTCGCTGCTGGCCGCGGTCGGCTTCATGCTGTCGTTGGGGGCGAGCCTGGACAGCCAGGCCGCGAGCGGCGCCGGGAAAGGCTATCATCCCAATGCCGCCCAGATCGCGATTCACAAGTCTTGCGCGGGCTATAACACGGTCAATCCGGCGTTCAAGCAGTGCTGGAAATCCTATCCAGCGCCCGACAGGTTCCAGAAGGTGATCTTGGGCGGCTATTGGATGGAGTGAGCGGGCTCCGACTGGTGATGCAGAGCCTGTGAACCGGGAAATCTTGCTTTCCCCGTCGATCCAGCCCGACCCAATACCTGGCTGGACCGACGGGAAAGTTGCTTATCCGAGCGATCGCGCATCGCCTCAAAGCCCAGGTCCGGCTTTGTCACGACCGGCCGAAATCTAAGCGGCTTCGCTTCTGCGGTAGCTCGCTGCGGCGAGCCAGCTTTTGTCGATCTCGACCCCCCAGCCCGGGCCTTCGGGAATCTGGACCTTGCCGTCCTTGGCGACGAGCGCGGGCGAAAAGAGATTGTCCTGCCAGGGGTAGTAGTCGGGACCCTCGATCGAGAACTCCACGTAAGGCCCTGCATTCTCGATGGCGCCCATCAGGTGCAGGGTAAACACGGTGACGAGCGAAAGATTGGCCGAGTGGGGTGTCACCGGAAGTCCCGCCGCCTTGGCCATGGCGGCGACCTTCAGTGTCCGGGTGATTCCCCCGAGGTAGCAAACGTCGGGCTGCGCCACATCGACCGCCCGCATATCGATCATGAAGCGCCAGAGCGCGAGCTCGCAGTCCTGTTCCCCCCCCGTCACGTCGAGGTCCAGGGCATCGGCGACTTCCTTGGTCCAGTGGTATTCCCAATAGGGGCAAGGTTCCTCGAAATGGCAAACGCCGTACTGCTCCAGCATCCGACCGACCTCGATCGCCTTCTTGGGGCTGTAGGCGCTGTTGGCGTCGACGAGAAGGCGCGCTTCCGGGCCCAGCGCCTTGCGGACCTTGGCCACGATCGCCTCGGTCCGGCCCGGCCATTCGTCCTGGTCGTGGCCGCATTCCTTGCCCACCCGGAACTTGAAGGCGCCGTAACCGAACTGGTCCCTTAGCCGGATCAGGCGCTCGGCCTCTGCCTCGGGCGTGATCTCGCCGCGCTTCATGCTGGAGGCATAGACGGGGAACGGTCGGGGCTTGCCGCCCAAGAGCTCGCAGACGCTTCTGCGCTCGAGCTTGCCGCGAAGATCCCACAGCGCGGTATCGAGGCCCGTCAAGGCCCGCATGAGGTAGGAGCCGGGGAACTTGTGCTCGCGCTCGGGGATGGTCGCGACCAGGGATTCGATGTCGAGCGCGTCGGCGCCGAGCGCCCAGCGGGCCACCTGCCTGTGGAAGACCTCCGCCGTGATGTCGGCATTGTAGGGCGAGAATTGACCCCAGCCTTCATGCCCATCGTCGGTCGCCACGCGCACGAATCCGACGAAGCTGTTGCAGAACGTCTCCAGGCATTGGATTTTCATGGCTGCTGGGATCCGCCTCTTGGTTCAGGCCGCGTACTATCGCGAAGCGACCCCGTCCTCAGCAAGCGGAGTCGTCGGCGCCAGCGTGATCCTTGTGAGAAACAAGGGGCTAGGGCGTGTGGCGAAGCGCCTCGATCACCCGGACTGCGTCTTCTTTCACGGCTATCTCATGGGCGGGGTCGAAGACCAGGCGACTTCCCCTCTCCCCTTGAGGCAACACCGCTCGCACCAGCAGCGGGTTTATGTAGATCTCTGTTCCACTGGAATGGGTGAGTTTGAGGAAGTGCATAGGGGCCTCGCTAGGTTGCGGCGTCCGGCATTCCCGCTGCCCTTGCGGTGAGCGGCGCGGTTGCGACCTGGCCAGCGCCGGCGGCCAAGCCATATTGTCCTTGCTACAATTGTATGATTAGTGAAGCTCCTTGAGGAGGGCCGCTCCGCTCTCGCCATCTCGGCAGCAGGACTCATGGCACAAATATTGGTCATCGACGACGACGCCCTCTATCGGGGCACTATCCGCTTGATACTGGAAGACGGTGGCCACCGCGTCATGGAAGCCCAGGACGGCACCGAAGGAATCGGCACCTACAAGGAGCGCCGCCCCGACGTGGTCATCACCGACCTGCTCATGCCGGACATGGACGGCGATGAAGTGATCCGGTCGATCAAGCGCTGGGACAAGAACGCCCGCATCATCGCCATCTCCGGCAGCGGCGCCTTCTACGATGTCAACCACACCGAGGCGGCACGCAAGCTGGGAGCCGAGGCAATCCTGCGCAAGCTCGATTCGGCCCAGCTCGTGCTCGCCGAGGTCGCTCGGGTGCTGGAGCGGACTTGAGGCCGAAAGCCTCCGAAAGCCGGTTTCCAACCAGAGCCGCGGCGCTGCTTCGCACGCGTTCGCTCACTGGGCTACATTGTAGTACCCGATCGTCAAGACAAACGACTGCGGCTGGTCGTACAAATCGATTGGCGGCGGTGGTGGCGGCGGCAGGGGGTCGGCGTGCCTCATCAAGCTTCTCACCGCGTGGTCGAGGGTGGGATAGCCGGAAGGTCTTACAATCTTGAAATAGACGATATGTCCCTGGCGGTTGACGCTGATCCGCACATCGACGGTTGCGTTGGCTTCGGCCTCGGGCAGGCCGGAGGGCAGCCGGTTCAACGAGTACAGGCGAGCGATAACCTTGCGCTGCCATGCACTCAGCGAATTCTCCTGGGCATCCGGCATCGGCAGTATCGGCAGGCTGGGCGTGCTCGTGGCCTGGGTCGGAGGTTTTTGCGCTTCGGGCTTGGGAGGAGCAGGCGCCTCGGCGACCTCGGGCGGCGGCGGGACGACAATCCGCGGCTCGGTGGCTAACGCCGGCGGCGGCAGCAGGGGCGATGTCGGCCCCGACTGTGCTGCCGTTGTTGGCGGCGAGGGAGTCTGCGACTGCGGGCTTGGAGGCTTGGCCGGGACCTCTGGCTGTGGGGTTGGAACCGAACTGGCCTGGGTCGTCGGTGGCGTCGCCGGAAGCGGATGGATATTCATCGGCTCGGCGGGAAGCGGCGCCAGGTCCATCAGGACCGGAGCCTGGGGCGGGCTAACCGGCGCCATCGGCACGTGGTGGAACAAGACGCCAAGGGCCACGGCGATGTGAAGGGCGAGCACGATGGCGAGGCTTGCAAGCCAGCGTCTTGCGTCGGGCCCGTTCCAGCGATCGAGAAGATCGGCAGTCGCCGCGGTCACGGACCGGGACGGGCCTCCAGCCCGACGAGGGCGATCTTCAAATAGCCGGCCGCGCGGAGCGCGTTCATCACCCCCATGAGTTCGCCATAGGCCACGGTCTTGTCGGCCTGAAGGAAGATCCGCTGCTCCTTGTCGTCGCCGGTGGCCTGTGCAAGGGCGCTGGCAAGGGCCGGCAGGGTCACCGCCTTGTCGTCGAGGGCCAGGCTATGGTTCGCCCTGATTGAAAGGAAGACCGGCTTGTCGGGTCGCGGCTGCGGCTTGGCCGTGGAAGCGGGCAGATCGACGGCCACGTCGACGGTGGCGAGAGGTGCTGCCACCATGAAGATGATCAGCAGCACCAGCATGACGTCGATGAAGGGCGTGACGTTAATCTCGTGGCTCTCCACGAGTTCGTCATCGATGGTATGCCGCCGCAGCGCCACGGTCCTACTGAGCCGCCTTGGCGGGCGCGGATATCATTGCCGTCGACTGGCGTCTGTCGCTGTCGCGCGAGACCAGCCGCAAGACCTCGGCCGAGGCGTCCGCCACGAGGGCCTTATGGGCGGCGATCGCCCGGGCGAAGTGGTTGTAGATGACCACGGCCGGAATCGCGGCGATCAATCCCAGCGCCGTGGCCAGCAAGGCTTGGGCTATGCCGGGCGCGACGATGGCGAGATTGGTGGTCTCGGCTTTCGAGATGCCGATGAAGCTGTTCATGATGCCCCAGACCGTGCCGAAGAGGCCGACGAATGGCGAGGTCGCGCCGATGGTGGCCAGCACGCCCGTGCCCAGCGCCAGCGTCCGGCCTTCGGCCGCTTCGATCCGCTCCAGCCGGGACTGGGTGCGTTCCTTCAGTCCCTCGCTCGGCATCTCCGCCGACATCATCGCCTCCTGAAGCGCCGCCGTGATCAGATGGACGACAGCCGACCGGCCGGCATGGACGTGAACCGCGGCCTGCTCCAGGGTCTGGGAGTTGCCGAGCACTGAAAGCCCTGCCTTGAGGCTCTTCCTGGCGGCCAGGAGCTCCATGGACTTGGCAATCAGGATCGTCCAGGTCACCACCGAGGCGAGGACAAGGCTCACCATCACCGCCTGAACCACGATGTCGGCGGCGGTGAACATGTTCCACGGCGAGAGATTATGAGGCAGCTGGCCGAAGCCGGTCAGCGGGGCGCCCGCGTCCGGACTAGCCGCGCCGCCGTCGGACGTGCCTTGAGCAAACGCGCCTGCCGCCACTTGGGCCATGAGAATGGCGGAAGCGGCCGCGGACGCGTGCCGGAGCCAGCTAACGCGCCTGGCGGAAATCGATCTCAGTGGCATCCGTAGCATTCCTGGCTGGCTCTCCAGCGATGCGGCTTGTTGGGGCGACCTCGGCCGATGTGGCAGCCACCGTATAAGGTCATGCCCGGCCCAAATCAATGATGCGAACAGGACGGGAACCTGTACCGGGGCCCATTAACTGATTCTTGATCGCATTGGCCTTTTAATGCCCGAACTGGCAATGGCTCTTCGGCCGACTCGGGCAAACGCAATCGACCATGTATAGGTGCTATCTCTTCGATGATCACAATTCCGTGATCGATATCTGGCCGTTCGAATGCGAGAACGACCGGGAAGCCGAAGAATCTGCCAAGGATATTCAAGCCGCCTGCAGCGCCACCGCGGCGGAAGTCTGGCGGGGCGGCAGGCTGGTATTCCGCTCTTCCCTCGGTCTTGCCGGCAGCCCGCCCCGGACTAGTGCGAAAACTCCCGCAGCCTAACGCGCGCGACTCTGTCGCGCGAAACCGAATTGCACTACAAATTAATGCTGAACGGCGGGGCGTCGTAGAACTGCATCGCCGCCGGCCGAAGGGGAATTCAGGGGACAGGTGTGGCGGATGTTGGGGGCGCTTGAAATGCACGGCGCGCGGCGCAGCGTTTCGGGGCGCGCGCTGGATCGATGATAAGCGTCACGGCAGTTCTGCTCGGGCTGGTGGTCTTGTTGACGGTCGAGGGCGTGGCCCTCAGCCTCTACTTGGCCAGGACCGCCCGCGACCGGCGCGCGCTTGCCGACGCCGAGCGCGACTACCGCAGCATTTTCGACAACGCGGTCGACGGCATCTACCGCTCGAGCCCCGAGGGGCGGCAGCTCAGGGCCAATCCGGCCCTGGTCCGCATGAACGGCTACGAAACCGAGGCGGAAATGCTGCGCGCCGTCAACGATATCGGGTCCGAATGGTATGTAAGGCCCGGCCGCCGGGCCGAGTTCAAGCGCCTGCTGGAACGGGACGGCAAGGTCGAGAACTTCAATTCCGAAATCTATCGCCACAAAACCCGCGAGCGGATCTGGATTTCGGAAAATGCCCGGCTGGTGCGCGACCAATACGGCGTGCCGCTCTTCTATGAAGGGACGGTTCGCGACATCACCCAGCAGCGCCAGACCGAACGCATGGCGCGGGAATTCCAAGGGCGCCTCGATCTGGCGCTCCACACTGCGCGAGCGGCCTTCTGGGAATCCCGGCCGCTGGAGGGCACTCACCGCCTGTCCGACAACTACTACGCCATGCTGGGCTACAGCCTGGAGGAGGCGCCGCGCGACCGGGCCGGATGGCTGGCACTGCTTCATCCCGATGACCGGGCCAAGGTCGATAACAACCAATCCATGGCGCCCTTAGACGATCGGGACCACGAATCCGAGTTCCGAATCCGGGCGAAGGACGGAAGCTGGCATTGGCTGCTGAGCCGGTTCCGCGCCGTCGCCTTCGACGACCAAGGGCGGGCGACGCACATGCAGGGCATCGATTCCGACATCACCCAGCGCAAGCAGATCGAGCTGGCGGTGAAGCAGGCACGCGATCGGGAGCGGCTCTATCTCGACGTGGCCGGCGCGATCCTGGTCGTGCTCGACCGGGAGGCGCGCATCCAACTGTTGAACCGCCGGGGCTGCGAGGTCATCGGGATCAGCGAATCGGAAGCCTATGGGCGTGAATGGTTCGACGCCTTCTCGCCCGAGGCCGAGCGACAAAGCCAGCGCGCCAGCTTCCTCGGCTTCCTCGAAGGCAAGCTGGGGGAGGGCCAGGATATAGAGATGACTCTCACCACCAGAAGCGGCGAAGTCCGGCTGATCAGCTGGCGCGACCAACTATTGCGCGACGACCAGGGCGGGATCGTGGGCGCCATCAGCTCCGGCGAAGATATCACAGAGCGCCGGAAGCTCGAGGCCCAGCTGGCCCAGCTGGTAATCCGGGACGAACTCACCGGGGCTTTCAACCGACGCTATTTCCTCAGCCAAGCGCCGACCGAAATCCAGCGCGCGCTGCGCTTCCACCACCCGCTGAGCTTCATGTTCCTCGACCTGGACTACTTCAAGACCATCAACGACACCTATGGCCATCCGGCCGGCGACGAGGTCCTGAAGGCCTTCACCAAGCTTTGCCGCGAAACCTTGCGGCCTACCGATCTGTTCTGCCGCTACGGGGGCGACGAGTTCGCGGTCATGCTTCCGGAAACCGGAGCCGAGCAGGCAGCGAAAGTGGCCCAACGCCTTTCCCAGCTCATGGAAAAGGTCGAGCAGGCCGGCAACTCCCCCCTCAAGGGCCTGAGCGCCAGCATCGGCATCGCCCAGCTGCTGGGGGCCGACGACCGGCTGGAAGCGATCCTCGATCGCATCGACAAGGCCGCCTATCGGGCCAAGGAGGGCGGGCGGGGTCGAATCGAAGTCTGCCGCGAGATGTAGACAGCCGCCCGCAGGTAATTTCGAACAAACGGCGAGGCAGCAATGGACCGGGAAGACGATATTCACCGTCTGGCGGTGTTCACCAACTACGCTGAACGCCCCGCACCCATACCGGCTGGCAGCGCGCGCATCTGGTCTTACACCGACAAGCTTTCCTACGAGCCGGGCGAAACCGTACGCGTCCATGCCAGCACCACCGCGCCGAGTTTCGATGCGCTCGTAGTTCGCGATACCGCCGATCCCGAGACGGTCCTTGCCCTTCGTGCCATCAAAGGGGCGCGCTATGAGACGCCGGGCGACTGCTCCGTCCGGGGCTGCGGCTGGCCCGTCGCGTTCGAATTCACGATTCCCGCCGATTGGCCCTCGGCCGCTTATCGCCTAACGACGAGCGCCGGCGCTTTTGCGGAACATCACCACCTGTTCATCGTCCGCCCGACCATGCAAGCGGCCAGCTGGGCGGAGCGGCGCCTGCTGCTCGTCGCCTCCACGGCGACATGGACCGCCTATAACGATTGGGGCGGTTCGAACCACTACGAGGGCATCACCGGGCCCGGGGGCAACCAATTCTCGCCGGTACTGAGCCTCGATCGGCCCTTGGCCCGCGGCTTCGCCCTGTTGCCGCCGCAAGCGCCTCGGGTGGCGTTGGCCGAGCGCCCGCCGGCGGGCGCCAGGCCGCGCTATCCCCATATGGAATGGGCCTATCGCAACGGCTACAGCAAGAAATATGCCTCCGCCGGCTGGGCCAGCTATGACCGGCATTTTGCCCATTGGGCCGAACGCGAAGGCTACGCCATCGACATCATCTGCCAGACAGACCTGCATTTCCGCTCTGCCCTGATCGACCGCTATCCTTGCCTCGTCTTCGTCGGCCATGACGAATACTGGTCCTGGGAGATGCGCGACGCCATCGATGCCTATGTCGAGAAGGGCGGGCGCGTCGCCCGCTTTGCCGGCAATTTCATGTGGCAGATTCGCCTCGAGGACCAGGGCCGCCGGCAGGTCTGCTACAAGTACCGCGCCCGGGCCGAAGATCCGTTCCGTGGCGGCGACCGCGCCCATCGCGTGACCGACAGCTGGGAAGCGCCGGAAGTCGGGCGGCCCGGCGCGCTGACCTTCGGGCTCAACGCCACCCGCGGGCTCTATGCCGGATGGGGTGGATGCGTGCCCCGGGGCGCGCGGGGTTTTCCCATCTATAGGCCGGAGCATTGGGCTTTCGCCGGCACCGGCCTCTACTACGGCGACATCCTGGGCGGCGAAAGCCACGTCTTCGGCTATGAGGTCGACGGGGTCGACTACGTGGTGCGGGGCGGGCTTGCTTACCCCTCGGGCGCCGAAGCAGTGCCGGAAGGCCTGGAGATCCTGGCCCTGGGCCTCTCGACCTTGGCCGAGGAAGGCGAAACGGCCCGCGAAGGCGAAGTCTTCATCGGCCTCGAGGACGCGGCCTTTGCCGCGCGCACGCTCGAAGGTCGGGACGATCCCGCAGCGATCGACCGGGTGAAGCGTGGATGCGGCATGATCGTTTCCTTCCGGCGCGGTCGCGGCGAGGTGTTCCATGCCGGATCCTGCGAATGGGTGGCGGGCCTGATCCGGCGCGATGCCACGGTCATGCGGGTGACGCGCAATGTGCTCGAGCGGTTCCTGCGCGCTCGAGCAGACACATAGCCGGCCTAGCCATGGCCGTGGCGCCAGGCCGCGGCGAGAAGCCCGGCACCGACGAGGAGCGAGCCGCCTACCCGGTTGACCGCCCGGCGCAGGCGGACTTGGCGGATCCTTTGCCGCGCGGCAGCCGCCATGAAGGCATAGGCCGCGGTGTTCGCCGTGGCCAGGACGAGGAAGGTGATTTCGAAGATCGCCATCTGGGGCAGAAGCGGGCGCGCCGTATCGAGAAACTGCGGCAGGAAGGCGACGAAGAAGATGATGCTCTTGGGATTGAGGGCCGTCACCGCATAGGCGTGGAGGAAGATGCGCCGGCTCGTCGTCTCCGCCACCGGCTCTGCGCCGGCATCGCCGACCGGGGCCCGCCACAGGCGAATGCCCATGTAGATCAGATAGGCGGCACCGACCCATTTCAGCAGTGTGAAAATGGCCGCCGAGGTTGCCAGCAAGGCGCCGAGGCCCAGCAGCGAGGCGGTCATCGACGTGAAGTCGCCCAGCGCCACGCCGGCCACCGTGCCCGCCGTCGCCTTCCGGCCATGGCCGAGGGCATAGGAGACGACAAGCAGCACCGTCGGGCCCGGGATGGCCAGCAGAATGGCGGAAGCGGCGGCGAAGGCGAACCAGTGGTCGAACGACATGCTGGATTCTCCCGAAATTGCGCGGGATTGATCCATCAATCGGGCAAGCTTGCAAGCCGCCAGCCGGGCCTCTCCCGAGCAAGCTCCGGTTTGCCAAGCAATTCAGTCTGATAGACTATGCCTTCGCGACCAATTCAGACGCCCAGGAGAAGCACCATGACCCGCGCAACCCAACGCAAGCCCGAACCCAAAAAGCCCGAACGACCGGCCGCCAAGGCCTCGCCGGACGGCAAGCCTTGGGGTGTCAATTCCGAATACGGGAAACTGCGCGACGTGCTGCTCTGCTCGCCCGAGAACTTCCGCTGGCTGCCCACAAGCTCCATCTCCAAAGCGACGCTCGCCAGCGGCGCCAAGTTCGACCGGCAGCTGGCGATGAAGCAGCATCGCGAGATGGTCCAGGCCTATGAAGATGCCGGTGTCGCGGTGCACTATCTCGAACCCGACGAGGCGCTGCCCTATCAGGTCTATGCCCGGGATTCGAGCTTCATGACCCCCTGGGGCGCGGTCGTGACCCAGATGCACCAGTGGTGGCGGCGCGGCGAATACGCGCCGGTTGTGCGCTTCTACCAGTCCAAAGGAATCCCGATCTACAACATGGTCACCGCCTCGGCCATGGAGGGCGGCGACTTCGATGTCATCGAGCCCGGCACGGTGCTGATCGGCTATTGCGGCGAGCGGACGCAGGAACCGGCCGCGCGCCAAATTCAAGGTTGGCTCGCCAAGGAAGGCTGGGAAGTGCGGCTCGCCCCCATCGCCGAGCATTACGTGCATATCGATCTCATGGTCTGCATGCTGGCCCACAAGCTGGCCGCCGTCTGCCTCGACACCACCGACGATTCGATCGTCGCCTGGCTGAAGTCCAAGAAGATCGAGATCGTGCCGGTGAACTACCGCGACACCATGCTGCTCGGCTGCAACGTCATGTCCTTGGGCGACGGCAAGGTGATTTCGACATCTGAGAGCAAGGACCTGAATGCCAGGCTCCGCGCCCGGGGCTTCACCGTCTACGATCCCGACGTCACCATGTTCACGCTCGGCGGCGGAGGGGTCCATTGCATGGCCCAGGCCCTGCGCCGGGATCCCGTCTGAGGTTCATGCCATGGCCATCGAAACGGCGCTCACCAAGCTGCTGGGAATCCGTCATCCCGTCGTGCTGGCGCCCATGGGTGCTGTGTCTGGCGGCAGGCTAGCCGCCGCGGTCACCCGCGCCGGCGGGCTCGGCCTTCTGGGACCTGGCTATCTCGGCGCCGACTGGATCGACCGGGAGTTCGCCGCCGCAGGGAACACGGCCGTGGGCATCGGCTTTATCACTTGGCATATGGCCCGGCATCGCGAGCAGCTCGACACGGCGCTGGCCCATAAGCCGCGGGTGGTCATGTTCTCCTTCGGCGATCTGGCCCCCTTCGTCCCGCTCGTCCGCGATTCAGGCGCCTTTAGCTTTGCCCAGGTCCAGGACCTTGCCGGAGCGGACGCGGCGGCCAAGGCCGGGGTCGACGTCATCGTCGCCCAGGGTGCCGAAGCCGGCGGGCACGGTGCCGGCCGCGGCACCTTCGCCCTCGTGCCGGCGATCGTCGACGCGGTAGCGCCCATTCCGGTGCTGGCCGCGGGCGGCATCGCCGATGGGCGGGGGCTCGCTGCCGCCCTGATGCTGGGCGCGGCCGGCGGTCTCGTCGGCACCCGCTTTTTCGCCTCGGAGGAGGCGCTCGGCCATTCGGCCGCCAAGCAGCGCCTGGTCGAAGGCAAGGGCGACGAAACCCTGCGCACGACCATATTCGACACGGTGCGCAAGATCGACTGGCCCCAACCCTATACCGGCCGGGCGCTTGCCAATGAATTCAGCCGGCGCTGGCATGGGCGCGAGGAAACTTTGGCGGATGCGATCGAGGCCGAGAACGAGCGCTACCTGCGGGCCGTCGAGATGGGCGACGTGGAGACCACGGTTGTCTGGGCGAGCGAGGCCATCGACCTCATCCGCTCCATCGAGCCCGCCGAGCAGATCCTGGAGGGCATCGTAAGCGGAGCGGAAACGGCGCTGAAGGCGGGGGCGGGAAGCGTCAAATAGGCTTGGGCCGAGGCCCCGAGTCTTGCCGCGCGGAGAACTCCTGGCGACTGTCGCCGATCAATGTTTCGAACACGGCGGCGAGGTCTTGCTCGCCGAAACCTTGGGCCGCGGCCCGATCCATCAAGGCCTTTGCCGAAGTCAGAAACGCTGGATCGAGGCGATGGGAATTGGCGCAATCGATCACGTTGTCGAAGGCGCCGCGCCAGATGTTCAGCGTCGACTGCACATCCTCGTCATAGCGTCGCGCCATGCTCGCCTTCGCGAGGCGCTCCATCATGCCTGACATGACCGATTCCTTCAGCGACGGAAGAATCAAGCCACGGGCATAGGTGTCGAGGGAAAGTCCCGCGCGCTGGCAGAGGGCGGCGCCGTAAAGGAAGGCCACCAAGGCCGGAAAAAGAAAGCTGTAGTAGGCACGCCCCATCTCAACGCCGGCGGCGTGATCCTCACCTACGTGGACGGGAGAACCGCCCATGGCTTGGAGAATCGGGATGACGGCCTCGAAAGCGCGGCGCGGGCCCCCATAGAGAACGCTGCATTGCCCGGCGCGCACGTCGGCCGGGTAGCCGGGGATCGTGCCCTTGAGGAGCGAGATTCCATTCTTGTCCGCCCAGGCGACAAGCTGCTTGAGTTCATCCGACTTGATGCTGGTGAGGTCGACGAGGGTCTTGTTTCGCAGGCTGCCGCCAAGCTCGCCGGCGAGGAGCGTGGTCTTGAGTGCCGCATAGTCGGCAAGGCAAACAACGAGGACATCGCAAAGAGTTGCGGCCTCGGACGCGGAACGCGCCAGCCTGGCGCCGGCCTTTTGGCATGGTTCAGCCTTGGCTGGCGTCCGGTTCCACACCGTCGTCTCGAACTTGCGGGCCAACAGGGCATCGGCGAGGGCGCTACCCATCTTGCCGAGGCCGATGACGCCGACACTGACCTGCGCGTTCCCGTCAGCCATGCGTGCGGGTCTCCCGATCCGCCGAGTTCCGATTGCAGGTTCGGAATGTAGACATGGAGGCTAGTGCTCGAATTTCGACAGCACCACGGCCGCTTCATGAATTGGCCGGCCGCGATCGAAGCGGTCAAGGGCGAAGGGTTTCATGCGCTCGTCGAGTTCGCCTTTGGCAATGGCCTTGGCCATCAGCGCCCCGGCGCCGGGCCCGCCAGCCCAGCCGTAAGACCAGCCGCCGCTGAACCACAGGCCCGGCAGGTCGGGATGCTCACCCATGAGCGGGCCGAAATCGGGCGTGATGTGAAGCATGCCGGCCCAATGGCGCAGGATGCGCAAGTTTGCCAGCTGGGGCAGCAGATCCAGATAGACCTTGGCCGTGCCGGTCATGACCGGCAGATCGACCTTGAGCGACATGCGCGGGCGCTCGGGCACGTCGATGCCGCCGACGATCTCGCCGCGCGCGGTCTGATGCAGATAGACAAGGCGGTCGATAAGGGCAAGGGCCGGCCGGATCAGCGGGCGCACGGGTTCCAGCGCCATGGCCTCGATGCGCATGCCGAAGCCGGCGAGCTTGACCCCGGCCAGTTCGGCGACCTGGACATTGTGGGCGCCGGCCGCGATCAGGACGGTGTCTGCCGCGATCCGGCGGTCACCGTGGAGTACCGCCGAAATGCGGCCGTTGGAGCGCTCGAATCCGGTGACGGCGGTGCGATAGCGGACATCGACGCCGCGCTCCCGGCAGGCGGCGAGAAGGGCCTTCATGGCCGCGTGATGGGGCGCCACGCCGCCATCCTGCAAGTGGAGCGCGCGACGGACCTTGCGCCGGTCGAGAGCCGGCAGCAGGCGGGTCAGCTCCGCCTCGGACGGGATTTTCGAGCGCACGCCATGGTCCCGATGGACCGGGAGCGCGGCCTCGAACAGGTCCGCCGTCCTCTCGGTCTCGGCGATCATCGTGTAGCCTCGCCGGGAGAACATGACGTTGTGGCCGAGCCGGCGGGAAAGGCCGTCCCATTGCTGGTTCGAAAAGGCGAAGAACCGTGTCCATTCAGGTGTGGAAAATCCGCCGCGGATCAAGCCGCCGTTGCGTCCCGACGCCCCTCCCTGCCAGTAGCCGGCATCCAATACCAGCAGGTCGCGCAAGCCCATGTCGGCCAGGTTGAAGGCCGTGGCGAGGCCGTGCATGCCGCCGCCGAGGATCAGCACCGAGGCGCGCTCGGGAAGATCGGCGCTCATCGGTCGGGCGCTACCAGCCCGTCGAGCCCGGCGGCCTGGGCGACGGTGAGGCCGCGGCGCGGCGGACGATGGCTCGGCCGGCCGAAGCCTTCCGGCGCGCTGCCCGTGACCTGGGCAATGAGGGCGGCCTGGAGCTCCCAGCAGGGGAAACCCTGGCATGGTCCCATGCCGCAGGCGGTGAGGCGCTTCAGCAGCTCGGGATCGCTCTCCCCCGCCGCCATGAGATCCATGAGCTCGCCGGCGCCCACATCCATGCAGGGACAAATGAGCGCCTCGGCGAGGCCTGCCTGACCGATGAAGGCCGGCTCGTCGGGTGCGGCGGCTGAGCCGGCCTGGGCTACTCGTTCGGCGAACTGGTCGAGGCGAAGCTGTTGCAAGCCCTCCGCGCCGGCCTGGAAGGTGAGGCCCGGATCGCTGCGCCAGGGTCCGGCATGGACCAGGGCGTCGCAGACGATGGCCCGATCCGTCTCGATCGACGTGACGCCTTTGGCGCCGAGGATCCGCTTCAACGCTGCAACCGGTCCCATATGGACGATCTCCACGCCGAGCTTGGCGAGCGTTTCGGCGACCGCACGCTCCGCGCCCGTCCCCACGACGGCGACGGCGAGGCCCGGCGCCACGCCGCAATCGTGGGCGAGCGAGAGGGCGACCGAGGCTTCCAAGACGCCCGGAAGATGGCTGCCAGGGACGAGGGGCGGGATCGAGCGCTTGCCGGTGGCGAGAAGAGTGCGGCCAGGTTCGAAGATGATGGCACCTTCCTTGGGATCGCTCGGCGCGCCGGCGGCAAGCGATCCGCCGCGGTAGAGTCCGAAGATCTCCAGCCCGGCGAAGAGGCGGACTCTGGGATCGAGTTGCGGCAACGCGACGCCAAGCGCCTCGGCAAGCCGGCCGGGCCGCGAGCCGCGGCAGGCGAGGGCGACGCTTTTTCCCGCTTGCGCTGCGGCGTTGGCAGCCTCCCGTCCCGACGGGCCGCCGCCCACCACCAGCAGGTCGACGGCGAGGCGCTGTCCCGGGATCGCGGTTGCCGAAAGATCACGATCGGGCGGATCGGCCATGCCCGCCAGAAAAGCCAGCAGGCGCTCCCAGACCTGGAATCGCCAAGTGCCACTCGGCATGAGTTGCGTATGTTCGAAACCCGATCTCAGCCAGCGGGCGGGAATGAGTCGCGCCAGCGACAGAAGATCGAGCCGGGCGCTGGGCCAGACGTTCTGCATCCGCACATCGAGGTCTGCAACGACGGGCTCAAGGTCGAGCCGCACATTGGGCCTCCCGGCCACCCGCGCCAGCACGCCTTGGAGGTGGCCGCCGGAGAGTCCCAGGGGTCGATGGTTCTTGCGCGAACGCGCCAGCTCTCGGATGCCGAGGGCATAGAGAGCGGAAGCGACCGTGTCGCCTTTACGGCCTTCGACGCGCTTGCCGTTCCAGAGAAAGGAAACCCGCTCTCCGAGAGCATGGGCGAGCCGCTTCATCGCTTGAGCGTCCAGTCCGCGCGCCTCAGCAGCCCTTCCAGACCGGATCGCGCTTCTCGGCGAAAGCCCGGGCGCCCTCTTTCTGGTCTTCGCTGCCGTAAAGCCTGTCCACGCTGGGGAAGCGGCGCTGGGTCACCCGGCGGAGCGCATCCTGGAAGGGCATGCTTTCGGATTCCCGGGCTACTTCCTTGATGGCGGCGAAGACCAGGGGTGGGCCACTGGCCAAATGCCGTGCCAGGTCGCGCGCCCGGTCCATGAGCGTGGCGGCCGGAACGATCTCGTTCACCAGGCCCCAACGCTTGGCCTCTTCGACGTCCATCCAGCGGCCAGTGAACAGCAGCTCCATGGCCACGTGATAGGGCATGCGCCGGGGCAGCTTGATGGTAGCTGCGTCGGCCAGCGTGCCGGAGCGGATCTCCGGCAGAGCGAAGCGGACATGCTCGGCGGCGAGAATGATGTCGGCGGAGAGCGCCCATTCGAAGCCGCCCCCGACAGCCATGCCGTTGACCGCGGCAATGACGGGCTTGTTGAGGTTGGGCAGCTCCTGGAGCCCGCCGAAGCCGCCCACGCCGTTATCCACATCCGGTGACTCGCCGGCGGCAGCGGCCTTCAGGTCCCAGCCGGCGCAGAAGAACTTCTCGCCGGCCGCGGTGATGATCGCGACCCGGAGCGCGGGATCGTCGCGGAAGTTGACGAAGACCTCGCTCATCTGGCGGCTGGTGGGCCCATCGATGGCATTGGCCTTGGGCCGGTCGAGGACGACCTCCAGAACGGCGCCCTTGCGGCTGACGTGAAGCGGTCCCCCGGTCACCTTGTCCTCCTGCAACCCGATGGAATGCGGTTCGCTCGCTTGTCTAACCCGGATTCCGGCGAGGGTCCATCAGAGGCGTGCGGCCACCCGCTGTCGGCGTGGCAAGGCTGCAAGTCCGGCGATGACGGCCTCTGCGCCCGCCACCACCCCGAACACGCCGTCTTCCACCATCACCATGTGGATCGCCGCGGCATGGGCATAGGCATCGCCGCTGGCGCAGGCGTCCTCGAT
This sequence comes from uncultured Alphaproteobacteria bacterium, assembly GCA_963724385.1. Lineage (GTDB taxonomy): Bacteria > Pseudomonadota > Alphaproteobacteria > Dongiales > Dongiaceae > DASXQK01. The sequence continues at coordinate 912,972 of CAVRUJ010000001.1, forward strand.
CAGCAAGCATTGATAGTTCCGGTCGGCGGCCTGGCGCATGGTGCTGCTGACGCAGACATCGGTGGTGCAGCCGCTGAACAGCAAATGGGTGACGCCTCGCCAGCGCAGAATGTGATCGAGGTCGGTGTAGCAGAAGGCGTCATTGGCGGTCTTGTCGACGACGACTTCGCCCGGCGCAACATTGAGTTCGGGCACCAGCCCGAAGCCCGGCGTGCCGCGCAGCAAGGCCTGCGACCCGTCGAGCCCGGCGCGCTTGCGCCGCCAGCGCTCATAGGGCGACATGTCGGCCAGATCGGCGCGATAACCCTGGCGGGTATAGATGACAAGAACGCCAGCCGCCCGCGCCGCGTCGATCGTCCTCGTCACCTGGGACAGGATGGCTCGGAGCGGTGCGGGGTCGTAACCCTTCTTGGCGAAGTATCCGTCTTGCGCCAGGAAATCGACCTGCATGTCGATGACCAGTAGCGCGGTACGGGCGGCCTCGAGGTTTCCGTCATAGGGATAGTCGTAGGGCCGCGCCTTGATGAAGATGCCCTCAGTCATCAGAGCCAATCCGTCTCCAGGGGATAGCGGGAGAGCGGCTCGATCCCAGTCTCGGTAACCAGCACCTGTTCTTCAAGCTTGACGCCCTCGCGCCCGCCCACGGCGCCGATGTAGCTCTCGACGCAGAGCGTCATCCCCGGCTCGATGGTGCCGTCATAATCCTCCGTCTCGAAATTGGGCAGGCTGCCGATGGCGGGGTATTCATCGGCGAGGCCGACCCCATGGATCATGCCTGTGTAGCGGTTGGCGAGGAACTCCTCCGGGATTGGCCAGCGCCTCTCGGCCACCTCGCGGAAGCTCATGCCCGGCCGGAGGATCGCGGTGTTGTGGGCGACCTGGGCGAAGGCGGCGGCATAGAGCCGGCGCTGCTCGTCGCTCGGCCGATCGTCGCAGACCCAGGCCCGCGAGATGTCGCAGCAATAGCCGTAGGGACCGATGAGGTCGGTGTCGAAGCTCACCATGTCGCCGGCCTCGATCGGGCGCAGGGAAGCTTCTCGGAACCAGGGGTTGGTCCGCGGGCCGGAAGTGAGCAGCCGGGTCTCGAGCCATTCGCCGCCGAGGCGGGTGTTGGTTTCCTGTAGCCTGGCCCAGAGCGCGTTTTCGGTGACGCCGGGGCGAAGGGCTTCGCGCATCGCCCGGCAGCCCTCCTCGCAGACGGCGATGGCCGCGCGCATCAAGGCGATCTCGCCGGCGGACTTGATCGACCTGGCATGCTCTGTGATGGCGCCGGCATCGAGGAGCTCCAGCCCCTCGGCGCGTAGCGCATCGCTGCCGGGATGGGAAAGGCGATCGACGGCAAGGCGCCGGCTGCCGCCGCCATGCTGGCGCATCAGATCGCCGATCTCGGCCCCGAACTTGGCCGCGAATTCCTCCGACCGGTGCCCGACGGCGAAATAGTAGAACACGGGCATGACCCGATAATCGTCGATGGTCGGCAGCCCCTCGATCATGTGCGGGTGGTCGGCGTAGTCGAACAGTACCACCGGCCCTTCGAGGGCGACGAAAACGCAGCGCGTCTCGTAGTGCATGGACCAGACCTGCATGTTGGTCGAGTCCGTGGCGTAGCGGGTGTTGATGGGATCGAACAGCAGCAGCCCGGCCACGTCGCGCTTGCGCATTTCCGAGCGCAGACGTCCCAATCGATAGAGGCGCACGGCATCGAGGTCCGTGGGCGGGAGGGAGAACTCCATGGCGCCATGCTGCCGCCCGGCGCCGGTCCTGCTGCCCTTCATGCCCATGCTACCGGTTCCCGGCCTCCGCCCTCGGTGCCTCAGTGTATGAAGCGGGTCCGATCCCGGCAAGCCGACGCCGGTCGCGGCCCGGCTCGGTGGCCGCGGCGTTTGATAGTCTATGGCTATGACATGATCAAGAATAACAATTTTTCTCTATCGTGCGCCCCTGCTAGGAAGGCGGCCGTCGCGCGGTCCCCGATCGAATCCGGACGAGCCGCCAGCAAGGAGCGTCCCCCAGGAGCGTCTATGCCCGGCCAGAGCACTGCACGGCCCGAATTGCGGCGGATCATCGATGAGTTGAAACATCTGCCGGGCGCCCTGCTGCCGATCCTTCACGCGGTGCAGGAGCACTACGGCTTTATCGACGACGCGGCCGTGCCTGTCATCGCCGAGGCCCTCAACCTGTCCCGGGCTGAGGTCCACGGCGTCATCACATTCTACCACGACTTCCGCCGGGCCCCCGCCGGCTCCCATGTCCTCAAGCTTTGCCGTGCCGAGGCCTGCCAGTCCATGGGTTGCGAGGAATTGGCCGACGGACTGCGCCGGCGGCACGGGATCGCCTTCGGCGAAACGAGCACCGACGGTAAGCTGACCTTGGAGGCCGTCTACTGCCTGGGCAATTGCGCCCTTGCCCCGGCGGCGATGCTCGACGGCGAGGTCCATGGCAGGCTCGATGGCGAGAGGGTCGCGGCCCTGTTGAAAGCCGTCGGGGTCGACGCATGAGCACGTGCGTGTTCATTCCCGGCGATTCGGCCGCGCTTTCGGTCGGGGCGGACGAAGTCGCTGCGGCGCTGCGGGGCGTCGCCGAAGAGCGTGGCCTGGCGGTGGAGATCGCCCGCAATGGGAGCCGGGGCCTCTATTGGCTGGAGCCGCTGATCGAAGTGGCGACGCCGGCCGGGCGAATTGCCTATGGGCCGGTCGCGTCCGGGGACGTCGCGGGTCTTTTCGAGGCCGGCTTCCTCTCCGGCCGACCGCATGCGCTTTGCCAGGGGCCGACGGAGGAAATCCCCTACCTCAAGAACCAGGAACGGTTGACCTTCGCCCGCTGCGGGATCACTGATCCGCTGTCCCTCGCCGACTACGAGGCCCATGGCGGCTTTTGCGGCTTGAAGCGCGCGATCGGCATGACCAGGGCCGAGATCGTCGAGGAAGTCGTCCAGTCGGGGCTGCGGGGGCGGGGCGGGGCCGGTTTTCCCACCGGCATCAAGTGGAAGACGGTGCTGGGCGAGCCTGCCGGAAACAAATACGTCGTCTGCAATGCCGACGAAGGCGACAGCGGCACCTATGCAGATCGCATGCTCATGGAAGGCGACCCCTTCCTGCTGATCGAGGGCATGACCATCGCCGGTTTGGCTGTTGGCGCGGCCGAAGGCTACGTCTACATCCGCTCGGAGTATCCCCACGCCTTCCGCCAGATGTCCCGCGCGGTCGAAATCGCGCGTGCGGCCGGCTGGCTCGGCCCCGATGTCGCGGGGTCCGGCCGGCGGTTCGATATCCACCTGCGGCTCGGCGCCGGCGCCTACATCTGCGGCGAGGAGACCTCGCTGCTCGAAAGCCTGGAAGGCAAGCGCGGCGTCATCCGCTACAAGCCGCCGCTCCCGGCCATCGAGGGCCTGTTCGGCAAGCCGACCATCATCAACAACGTGATCAGCCTGGCGACGGTGCCAGTCATCCTAGAGCGAGGTGCCGCCTTCTACCGCGACTATGGCATGGGCCGGTCGCGAGGGACGCTGCCCTTCCAGCTCGCCGGCAACGTGAAGCGTGCCGGGCTGGTGGAGAAGGCCTTCGGTCTCAGCCTGCGCCAGTTGATCGAGGATTTCGGCGGCGGCACGGCGAGCGGGCGGCCGTTGCGGGCGGTCCAGGTCGGCGGGCCGCTCGGCGCCTATTTCCCGGCGACGCTCCTCGACCTACCGCTCGATTACGAAGCTTTCGCCGCCGAAAAGGGCATGCTGGGCCATGGCGGCGTGGTCGTGTTCGACGAGCGGGTCGATCTGGCGCGCCAGGCCCGCTTCGCCATGGAGTTCTGCGCCATCGAATCCTGCGGCAAATGCACGCCCTGCCGCATCGGCTCGACCCGCGGCGTCGAGGTCATCGACCGGATCGCCGCCGGCAAGGACCCGGCTGCCAACATCGCGCTGCTGCAAGACCTCTGCGTCCTCATGACGGACGCTTCGCTTTGCGCCTTGGGCGGGCTGACCCCACTGCCGGTCATGAGTGCGCTCACGCATTTCCGCGAAGACTTCGACCGGCCGCAAGCCGCGGCGGCGGAATAGGGAGACTTGGCCATGCCTCTCGACTGGCAGACGGACTTCGGAACCCCCCCGCGCGAAGCTTCCGGCACGGTTACGCTGGAGATCGACGGGCGTCCGGTGACCGTGGCGGCAGGCACCTCCCTCATGCGGGCCGCGGCGGAGGCGGGGTTCAAGATCCCCAAGCTCTGCGCCACCGACAGCCTGGAGGCCTTTGGATCCTGCCGGCTCTGCCTGGTGGAGATCGACGGCCGTCGGGGCACGCCCGCCTCCTGCACCACCATCGCCGAGCAGGGGATGAAGGTGCATACCCAGACCGATCGCTTGGCGCGGCTCCGGCGCGGGGTGATGGAGCTCTACATCTCCGATCATCCGCTCGATTGCCTCACCTGCGCGGCCAACGGCGATTGCGAGCTGCAGGACATGGCCGGCGCCGTGGGCCTGCGCGAGGTGCGGTATGGCTACGAGGGCGCCAACCATCTGGTCGCGACCAAGGACGAAACCAACCCCTATTTCACCTTCGATCCGGCGAAATGCATCGTCTGCTCGCGCTGCGTCCGGGCCTGCGAGGAGGTGCAGGGCACCTTCGCGCTCACCGTGGACGGGCGCGGCTTCGCCTCGCGCATAGCCGCCGGCCAGGATGAAGGTTTCCTCGCCTCCGAATGCGTATCCTGTGGGGCTTGCGTGCAGGCCTGCCCAACGGCGACCTTGATCGAGAAATCGGTGATCGCCGCCGGCCAACCCGCCCGCAGCGTCGTCACCACCTGCGGCTACTGCGGCGTCGGCTGTTCCTTCGAAGCGGAGATGCAGGGCGACAAGGTCGTGCGCATGACGCCCTACAAGGGCGGTCAGGCCAATCACGGCCATTCCTGCGTCAAGGGCCGCTTCGCCTGGGGTTACGCGACCCACAAGGACCGCATCGCCAAGCCGATGATCCGGGCCAACATCGCCGATCCCTGGCGCGAGGTGAGCTGGGACGAGGCAATCGGCCATGCGGCGCGCGAGTTCAAGCGCATCCAGGCCCAATACGGCCGGGATTCCATCGGCGGCATCACCTCCTCGCGCTGCACCAACGAGGAAACCTATCTGGTCCAGAAGCTGGTGCGCGCCGGCTTCGGCAACAACAACGTGGATACCTGCGCCCGGGTCTGCCATTCGCCCACCGGCTATGGCCTGAAGACCACGCTCGGGACCTCTGCGGGAACCCAAGACTTCGATTCCGTGCTCAAGGCCGACGTGATCATGGTCATCGGCGCCAATCCGACCGACGGGCACCCGGTCTTCGCCTCGCGCATGAAGCGCCGCTTGCGGGAAGGCGCCAGGCTCATCGTCGTCGATCCCCGGCGCATCGATCTGGTGCGCACGCCCCATGTGGCCGCCGTCCATCATCTGCAGCTGAAGCCCGGCACCAATGTGGCGGTGATGAACGCCTTCGGCCATGTGATCGCGACCGAGGGCCTGTTCGACGAACGCTACGTGGTCGAGCGTTGCGAGCCCGCCGCTTTCAGCAGCTGGTTCGAATTCGTCAGCCGGCCGGAGAATTCACCCGAAGCCGTGGAGGCCCAGACCGGCGTCCCGGCAGCGGAACTGCGCGCCGCGGCCCGGCTCTATGCGACCGGCGGGAACGGCGCGATCTACTACGGGCTCGGGGTGACCGAACACAGCCAGGGCTCGACCACGGTCATGGCCATGGCCAATCTCGCCATGGCGACCGGGAACATCGGCCGGGCCGGGGTGGGCGTGAACCCCTTGCGCGGCCAGAACAACGTGCAAGGGTCCTGCGACATGGGCTCCTTCCCCCATGAGCTTAGCGGCTATCGCCATGTCTCGGAGGACGCGACGCGCAACCTGTTCGAGCAGGCCTGGGGAGTGGGCCTCGATGCCGAGCCGGGCCTGCGCATACCCAACATGCTCGATGCCGCGGTGGAAGGCGGCTTCAAGGGCATCTACATCCAGGGCGAGGACATCGTCCAGTCGGATCCCAACACCCGCCACGTGACCGCGGGCCTGGCGGCCATGGAATGCGTCGTCGTCCAGGACCTCTTCCTCAACGAGACGGCGCGCTACGCCCATGTCTTCCTGCCCGGCTCGTCCTTCCTGGAAAAGGATGGCACCTTCACCAATGCCGAGCGGCGCATCAACCGGGTGCGGCTTGCCGTCCCGCCGTTGGCCGGCCTGGCGGATTGGCAGATCACCATGGCGCTCTCCAATGCGCTCGGCTACCCGATGAACTACCGGCATCCCGCGGAAATCATGGACGAGATCGCGCGCCTGACCCCGACCTTCGCCGGCGTCAGCTACGCCAAGCTCGAGGAGCTGGGCAGCGTGCAGTGGCCCTGCAACGACGGCGCGCCGGCGGGCACGCCGACCATGCATGTGGACCGGTTCGTGCGCGGCAAAGGCAAATTCATCGTCACGGAGTACGTGCCGACCGACGAGAAGACCGGGCCCCGCTTCCCGCTGATCCTGACCACGGGGCGCATCCTCACCCAATACAACGTGGGCGCCCAGACGCGGCGGACCGAGAACGTGGTCTGGCACCAGGAAGATGTCCTGGAGATCCACCCCCATGACGCCGAGAACCGCGGCATTCGCGACGGCGACTGGGTATCGCTGGCGAGCCGGTCCGGGGATACGACGCTGCGCGCCCATATCACCGACCGGGTCCAGTCAGGCGTAGTCTACACGACCTTCCACATGCCGGAAACCGAGGCCAATGTGGTCACTACCGAGTTCTCGGACTGGGCGACCAATTGCCCGGAATACAAGGTGACGGCCGTGGAGGTCCGGCTCACCAACCGGCATTCGGCCTGGCAGGAGGAAACCGCGAGCTTGCGTCGGCGAGGGCGGCGGATCGCGAGGGTCGATGCGGCCGAATAACATGCGGTTGGCGGCGCGGGATCTGGTGGCCGTGACGCTTTCCCGGCCGCCGCTGGCAAGCGTGGCCGCCCGGCGCTATCGGGCGGCCGGCGGGGTTCCCGTGGTCGAGGCCGTTGCTGTCGAGGTTCCCGTGGCCCTCGTCTACAACGGCGTTTCCCACGCGGTGATGATGGCGACACCCCAGGACCTTGAGGATTTCGCCCTCGGCTTCAGCCTGTCGGAAGGCATCCTGCGCCGGCCGGGCGAGCTTGCCGAAGCGGAGATCGTCGAAGAGCGCCAGGGCATCGAAGTCCGCATGACCGTGGACCGGCGCCGGTTCGATCTGCTGGCTTCGCGCCGGCGCAACCTGGTCGGGCGCACGGGCTGCGGCATCTGCGGCGTGGACAGCCTCGAAGCGGCGGTGAGGCCGTTGGACCGTCTGCCGCCGGCGCCGGCGCCGAGCCTTTCCGCCGTGCGCCGGGCTCTTGCCGCCCTGCCGGCGGGTCAGGCGATCAACAGCCAGACGCGCTCGATCCATGCCGCGGCCTGGGCCGATCTCGATGGCCGGATCGTCCTGCTGCGCGAGGATGTCGGGCGCCACAACGCTCTGGACAAGCTGATCGGCGCCATGGCCAGCGCGGGTATCGACAGGGTCGGGGGTTTCGCGCTCATCACCAGCCGGTGCAGCGTCGAAATGGTCCAGAAGGCGGCCGCGGTCGGGCTCCCGACCCTGGTCGCCATCTCGGCGCCGACGACACTGGCTGTGGAACTGGCCAAGGAATGCGGCCTTCGCCTGATCGCCCAGGCCCGGCCCGAAAGCCTGACCATCTATGCCGGCGACTCCTGGCCGGAGAGCGAGGCCCCATGAGCGCCGATCGCCTCGTCTACATGGCGAACCAGATCGCCCAATTCTTCCGCTCCCAGCCCAGGCCCGAGGCGGTGGCGGCCACCGCCGACCATCTGCGCAAATTCTGGGAGCCGCGCATGCGCCGGCAGATCGTCGCGCTGCTGGGAAGCGGCAAGGCAGCGGACCTCGCCGACATAGCTCGGGAAGCGGTGCTCCAGCTTCCCGAGGCCGCGGGCGCGGCCGCCGAACAGCAGCCTTAGCGGCTCGCCGACCGCTCCTGGAAGCGGCGCAGAAACTCGATATCGAGGGGCAGCTTCTGCCCCAGCCAAAGGGCATTCTCCGAGTGGTCGGTGGGATCATCGCCGGTCTCGGGATGGATCAATACCGACAGGCCCCGATGGTTCAGCATCAGCCAGGGCACGAGCCTGGTGAATTCGTCCGGCCGGAATGCCACCTGGTACATGGGCTTGGGATGGGGCCCGACCGGCTCGTCGCGCCAGCGCCCCATGACGACCTGGAATCCAGCCGCGATAGCCTCGCGGATCTCGGCGGCGATCGCCCGGCTGGCGGCGTCCTCGTAATAGATATGGGCGTGGAAGTCGACGATCCGTCCCGTGTCGATCGGCTTCATCGTTTGTCCTCTGGGCTGGTTGGAATGCCTTCGGCCTTCCTATCGGGGCGCGCGTCGAGGGCTGCCAGTGCGCCTTCCAGCAGCCTGCGGGCGCGCTCGGCGGCTTTCGCATCGAGGGTCGTGGGGTCGAGATAGAAATCCAGCCCCGTCATGTGGGCGCTGAAGACCTGCGCTCCGCCGCCGGTTCCGGTCAAAAGGCGCTCGATCACGTAGGGAACTACTTTCCGGCTGATGCCCTTCATGGAGATGGGCGCCAGCGCGCGGGCGACGACCAAGTCCCGGACAAGACCATAGGTCTCGTAGCTGGCGACGATCTGGCCCGGCTCGGCGATGGACTGAAGCCGGGAGGCGAGATTGGCTTCGGCGCCGATGATCGTGTAGTCCATGCGCTCGTTGCTGCCGAAATTGCCGACGTTGCAATAGCCCGTATTGATGCCCATGCGGACCTGGAACGGCTCCTCGATGCCTTGCCGGCGCCATTTGACGTTGAGCTCGGCCACCCGTCGCTGCATATCCACCGCCATGGCGAGGCAGGCCAGCGCGTCCTCGGCCACGCCTTTGGTGTCGGGGTCGCCGAAGAAAATCAGGATCGCGTCGCCGATGAACTTGTCGATGGTGCCGCCATGCTTGAGGGCGATGGCCGACATCTCGGTGAAGTACTCGTTCAGCAGCTGGGTGATCTCCTCCGGCTGAAGCCTTTCGGAGGTAGCCGTGAAGTCCTTGATGTCGGAGAAGAAGATGGTGAGCTTCTTGCGTTGGGTCTGGACGACCACGTCCTTCTCGCCGCTGAAGATGCTCTTGTAGACCTGGGGCGACAGATAGTGGGAGATCTTCTCGGCTATCGCGGCAAGGAAATCATTGGCCGCCTGGAGCCGCTGGTTGATCCGGGTGATGAGCGCGGACTGCCGGTCCTGCAGGACGATGAATCCGGTCCCGGAGGCCGCCATGAAGGCAAAATAGATCAGCAGGTATTTAAACGAGAGAAGGTTGCGGGCGATCGGCTGGGTGACGGTCACCTCCTGGATTCCGCGCACGTCGCCCACTTTCCAGTCGCGCTTGGGGCTGTCGGGGTGAGTGTTGTGGCAGGCGACGCAGGCGGGACCCATGATGATCGGGGCGATGAGTCTGATCCGGCTGTCGAACAGGGAGGCCTTTACTTCGGTCAGCAGCTCCTTCGGGTCCTGGCGCAGCGCCGCCAGGGATCCGCGCTCGAAATCGTCCATGGCGTGCGGTGCGCGGCCCTTGAAGGGATAGTCGGAGATGAAGCGGTAGACGATGTTGTGCTGCTGCTCGCTGATGACCTGGCCGAGTTCGAGGGAGAGCGTCGCCGGGATCGGGATCGCGCCCGGAACATCGGCATAGTTGTGTACGACCTGGACCGACCCGGGCGAGGCCAGGACCCGGGCAACGATATTGCGGGCGTAGTAGGAGCGGAAGCTGGTGATCAGCGAGTTGAGGTCGCTCGCCTGGCGCTCGAGCAGGTTCTCGGAGAGATGGCGAAGGTCCAGCCAAACGGCCGTAGGCAGGCCCAGGAGCAAGGCGGCGACGAGGCCGATCACGGCGATCCGCTTGCCGACCGCGCCACCTTCCGGCGTTTTTTCCATGACAGCTTTCCCCTGCTCCCGACGGCGACAGGAGAATTATAGGCCGTCGGGATCGAGGAAAGGTTACCGCATTGGCATAGGCGAAAGTCCGGCCGTCAGCCCCGCTTCTTCAGCTTCAGCTTGGCGCGCGTCTCGGCCGGGGTGAGGATCTTGACGTTCATTCCCTGGAGGATGGTGACTGCCCTGTCGACGAGGCTCCCATTGGTCGCCATCACGCCTCGGGAAAGATAGATGTTGTCCTCGAGCCCGACCCGGACATTGCCGCCGGCGAGTGCCGCCATGGCGACGAAGGGAAGCTGCATCCGGCTGATGGAGAAAGCCGAAAACACGGTCCCCGGCGGCAAGGCATTGACCATGGCCATGAAGGTGGTCGGGTCGTCCGGTGCGCCGTAGGGGATGCCCATGCAGAGCTGGATCATCAAGGGATCCTCGATCAGGCCCTCCTTCACCAGGTCCTTGACCATGACCAGATGGCCGGTATCGAAGACCTCGAGCTCGGGTCGGACGCCCAGCGCTTTCACCCGCTTGGCCATGGCCCGCAGCATGTCGGGCGTGTTCACCATGACATAGTCGCCGCCGGCCACGAAATTCATCGAGCCGCAGTCGAGCGTGCAGATCTCCGGCAGGAGCTGGTCGACATGGGCCAGGCGCTCGGTCGCCCCCGCCATGTCCGTGCCCTTGGCGTCGACCGGGAAGGGCTTCTCCGCCGAACCGAAGACGAGGTCGCCACCCATGCCCGCAGTGAGGTTGATGACCACGTCCACGCCGGAGGAGCGGACGCGGTCGACCACCTCGGCGAAGAGCTTGGGGTCGCGCGCACCTTTGCCCGTCTTTGGATCGCGGACATGGATATGGGCGATGGCCGCACCGGATTTGGCCGCTTCGATGGCCGAATCGGCGATCTGCTGCGGGGTCACTGGGACCTTGTCCGACTTGCCCGTGGTGTCGCCCGCACCGGTGATGGCGCAGGTGATGAAGACTTCCCAGTTCATCGCGAGATCCTCCTCCCGTCTGACAGGTCAAGAGGCTATGGCGGGAACCTCCCGGCGCACAATACAGATTCGCAAGCCAACCACGCCGAATGGGATCAGAGCCACCGGCGCACCCGGGCCTTGTAGTCGAGATAAGGCTGACCGAATAGTTGCGCCAGGTAGCGTTCCTCGCGTTCGATCGCCAGTTTGGTCACGGCAATCATGGCAATGGGCAGCGCGATGAGGAACCAAAGCGAGCCGGCGGCGAGGCCGATGCCGCCAAGGATCAGGGACATGCCCAGATACATGGGATTGCGTGTCCAGCGGTAGATGCCGCTGGTGACGAGAGCGGACGATGGCTTGGTCGGCGCCATCGGGGTCCTCGCCCGCCTGAAGCCGCGCCTTACCGCTAGAATCAAGCCTGCGCCCAGGACGATGGCGGCCAAGCCGAAGGCCCAGCCGAGGTATTTGCCCGTCGCCGGCAGGAAGGAGATTGGCGGCAGCCAGGTCAACAGGCCCGCGATCAGAATGGCTGCGGCATAGATTGTCGGTGGCCAAGCAAATCCGCTGGAAGCCTTGCTGTTCGGCTGCATGTCGGCCGGCTCTGCAGGCCCTCGGATCAGCGCCAAAGTTTGATCTTTTGCGGCACCTTTGCCGTGAGGGTATCGAGCTCGGAATCCGGGACCAGCTTGTCCTGGCGGGCGCGCCGCAAGGCCTCAGCGGCAAATTCGGCGTCCTCGGGACCGTCGCTGCGTTTGGCGATGGCGATGGGGTAGGTCTTGAGGCGGTTGCCGGACTTGCCAAAAATGGCGACGTTTCGCGTTTGCATCGAGGGCTCGTCTATTTGCCTTAGGGAAGGCCCTCAGCATACACGGGTTTCGACAGTAATCGCCGCCGAATTCTTGCCGTACCCTGGTTCGCGGCTGGCCGGGGGCGCGGGGCCGGGATAGATTGGTTTTGCCCATCTTTCCCCATCTGGGTCAGCCTTCGCCGATGACCGAATCCGCCGCCATCTACATCACCTATCTCAACGGCGCCGATGTGGCCGCCCTGGCTCTCACCGACGAGGAGATCCTGCAGGCCGTGGAAGAGGCGCTGCGCGCCCAGGGCCTCGGCCAGACGGTGATCGAGCCCCGGATGCATCTGGTTCCCGAGAACTCCAGGCTGGGCCATTTCAACGTGCTGCGGGGCGTGGTGAAGCCGCTCGGCCTCGCCGGGGTCAAGGTCGTGGGAGATTTCGTCGGCAATTACCAGCGCGGCCTGCCCTCGGAGATGGCCGTGCTCAACCTCTTCGATCCTGAGACCGGCATGCCCAAGGCGATCCTGGACGCCACCGCGATCACCGAGATGCGCACCGGGGCGCTCACCGCCATAGGCGCCAAGCATCTGGCCCGACGGAATTCGCGAATCCTCGGGCATATCGGCGCGCGCGGCACGGCATATTGGAATGTCCGTCTGCTCGACCATCTCTTCCATTTCGAGGAGATCCGCGTCCATTCCCTGAGGCCGGAGAGCCGGAGCGCCTTCGCCGAACGACTCTCGGCCGATCTCGGCAAGCCCGTGCGCGCGACCGAGGACTGGCAGTCCTGCATCGAGGGCGCCGACATCGTGGTCGAGGCCTCGCGCCTGCCGGAGCCGCGCCCCTTGCTCAAGACCGCCTGGATCAAGCCCGGCGCCTTCGTGGTGCCCTACGGCACCATGAGCGCCGTTGAGCTCACCCTCACCGACATCATGGACAAGATGGTGGTCGACGATTGGGGGCAATGCCGCAAGGGCCTGCCCTACGGCGCGCTCAGGCAGCATGTGGATTCCGACCGGCTGAACGAAGGCAACCTTCATGCCGAGCTGGGCCAGATCGTGGCCGGCCTCAAGCCAGGCCGTCAGAGCGAGGCTGAAACCAACCTTCTATGGCATCGGGGTCTCAGCCTCAGCGACATTGCGCTCGGCCATGCGCTGCTGACCAAGGCGGCGACAAGGGGAATTGGACAGCAGCTAAGGTTCGTCTGAGGCCTTGATTTAGAAAACCGGCCGGCCGGGGACGGCAACCCGGATCCGATAGACCGACGTCGAGGCCGTGATGAACAGGCTGCGGCAGTCGTCCTCGCCAAAAGTGAAATTCGCGGTCGGTTCCGGCGTGCGGATGACGCCGAGGCAGTTGGCCTCGGGATCGAACACGTGAATGCCGCCCGGGCCGCTGCAATAGACGTTGCCGGCGCTGTCCAGCTTCATCCCGTCGGGCCAGCCTTCCTCGGTTCCGGTCGTCTCGGCCCAGACCCGGCCGTTCGCAAGCCGGCCGTCGGCCAGCACGTCGAAGGCGCGGATATGCCGGCGCTCGGTGTCGTTGACGAACAGGCGCTTCTCGTCGAGCGAGAAGCACAGGCCATTGGGCTGGGCGAAATCGTCGACGAGCAAGGTGAGCTTGCGGCTCTCGGGTTCCAGGCGATAGATGCCGCGGAAGGCGAGCTCGGGTTCGCGTTTCACTCCATAGAATTCCGCCCGGCCATAGGTCGGATCGGTGAAATAGATGGCCCCGTCGCTTTTCACCACGATATCGTTCGGGCTGTTCAGCTCCTTCTCGCCGTAATGAGTGGCGAGCACGGTGATCGTTCCATCCGGCTCGGTCCGCGTGACCCGGCTCGTGGCATGCTCGCAGGTGACGAGGCGCCCTTGCCGGTCATAGGTTTCCCCGTTCGCCTTGTTGCTGGGCTGGCGGAAGGTCCTGACTCCCTCGGCCGGACTCCAGCGCCGGACGATGTCCCCCGGCATGTCGCTGAACAGCAGAAACTTTCCTTTGGGATGCCAGAGCGGGCCTTCGGTGAAGAGATAGCCGGCGCCGATGCGCTCAAATGTGACGGCCTGGCCGACGACCGCGGTGAAGCGGGGGTGGCGGACCTCGATGCTCATGTCACTTCTTCCCCGACCTGATCTTGCGCACGGATCGCCCGCCCAAGTACCAGTCATCGGGTGATACGTCCTCGAATACGACCCAGACAGCGTCCCGGGGCAGCTTCGCCAGCTCGGACACGGCGTCGACGACGCGCCGCGCGATCTCGTCCTTGCGCTTCTTGGGATGGCCTTTGAGGATCTGGATATTCACGAATGGCATGATTGCTCCTCCCCGAGCGCGGCGCCTTGCGTCCCGACCGGCACTATGCACGGAATCCCGCCGGCCCGGAACGCGCTCTTGATCGCCGTCTTAATGGCTTTTGGCTTTTGTCCGGCAGGGAATAAAGTGCCGAATCGAGCGGGTCGAGGTTTTCCCTAAACGTGAGCGACAACCTTCTCAGGCGGAACTTCAGCGCCGGTACGGAAATCTTCCGTTACGGTGATATGGGCGATTGCGCGTATATCATCGACGAAGGCGAGGTCGAGATCGTCATCCCCTTGACCAAGGAGCACTCGGCGGTGAGCAAGCTGGGGCCGGGCCAGTTGTTCGGGGAAATGGCGCTCATAGATGGCTCCAAGCGCCTGGGCACGGCGCGGGCCAGCGCCGACACGGTGGTCAGGATCATCACCTCGAACCAGATCCTGAACCGCCTCAGCCAATCGGATGAGATCGTCGCGTTCATCCTCAGGATCACGCTCGCCCGCTACCGCAACCTCTTGAACCAGGTGCGCGGCGGGGAAGCTGGTACCGACCAGCCGGCCGAAGCCAGCCTGTCGGGCCAGGAACTCGCCAATCCCGGCTCCCGCCGCGCGGTCGCCAAGCTGAAATACGAAGAGGAGATCAAGGAGGCCCTGGACAAGGGCGAATTCGAGCTCTTTTTCCAGCCGCTGGTCGAGCTCAGCAGCGGGAGGATCGCGGGCTTCGAGTCCTTGATGCGCTGGCGAAACAGCAGATACGGGCTGGTGCCGCCCAAGGATTTCATCCCACTGGCCGAGGAGACGGGCCTGATCGTGCCGATGTGCCGTTGGGCAATTGGGACCGCGGCCGCGGCATTGCGCCAGTTCCAGGCGGCTCTCCCCGGTCGCAAGCTCGTCGTCTCGGTCAACATCACCAAGCACCAGATCGACGACCAGGAAACCCTCGCGATCATCGACCGGATCCTCAGCGAGGGCGGCATTTCACCGGACCAGCTGAAGCTCGAGCTGACCGAAAGCGTGCTGATGGACGACTACGCGCGGACTCTCGCCTGGATCACGGACTTGAAGAAGCGGGGCCTCAAGATCTCCATCGACGACTTCGGCACGGGCTATTCCAGCCTCGGCTACCTGCACCGTTTCCCGGTCGACGAGCTCAAGATCGACCAGTCCTTCGTCGGCTCGATGCTGGGCCAGCCGCGCAACATGGAGATCGTCCGCGCCATCATCGGGCTGGCCAAGGGCCTCGAGCTGCAGACCGTGGCCGAGGGGATCGAGGAGCCGGCCCAGGCGGCGAAGCTGAAGGAGATCGGCTGCATCTACGGCCAGGGCTATCTCTACTCCCGCCCGGTCGAGCAAGCCGCCGCATTGGCCCTGCTGACGCGGCAGGGCTGAAGGTCCGCCTTTCCCTGGTCCTTAGCGGCCCGACTTGCGGGCGGCCACGCTCTCCGCCAGCAGACAGAGGATCTCGAACCCGAGATTGGCTGCGACCAGGGCGGAGTTGCCCGTCGGGTCGATGGGCGGGCACAGCTCGACGAAATCGCCGCCGACGAAATCCAGCGCCCTGAGCCCGCGCAAAATGCGCTGCGCTTCATAGGTCGAGACCCCGGCGATCTCCGGCACGCCAGTCCCCGGCGCGAAGGAGGGGTCAAGGGCGTCGATGTCGAAGGTGAGATAGGCCGGCGTCCGGCCGACCGTGGCGCGGACCTTGGCGGCGATGGCGTCGGGACCTTCGTCGCGCAGCTCGTCCATGCCGACCTGGCGGATCCCCTGTTGCATGCACCATTCATGCTCGTTGGTGGCGAAATAGGTGCCCCGGATGCCGATCTGGATCGTCTTTTTCGGGTCGATGAGCCCTTCCTCCACCGCGCGCCGGAAGGGCGTTCCGTGGGTGAACTTCGCATCCTCGTAATAGTAGTCATACATGTCGCTATGGGCGTCGAAATGCACCATGGCCAGCGGCTGCTTCGGCTTCAGGGCCCGAAGCACGGGCAGGCTCACCAGATGGTCCCCGCCGAAACTGAGCGGCGCCGCGCCCTTAGCCACCAGCGCGGCGACGAAATCCTCCAGCATCCGCATCGTGCGGACAGGATCGACCGGATTGGTGGGCGCATCGCCCACATCAGCGCAGTTGAGAAGGCTGTAGGGATTGATCCCGCTCGTCGGGTGGACGCTGCGCAGCAGGGTCGACATCTCCCGAATCTGGCGCGGCCCGTGCCGGGCGCCGGTCCTGGTCGTGGTGCCGCCGTCCCAAGGCAGGCCCAGGAGCGCGATATCAAGATCCTCGGCCTGTTCGGCCGGCAGGTAGGGCAGCCGCATGAACGTGCAGATGCCGGAATACCGCGGCAACTGCATGCCCGAGACGGGCCGATATTTGCCCGAACCTTTCGCCATTGATCTCCCCTTTACGCGATGTGCTCTTCCCCGGCGATACGCCGGCCGTCGCGAGCAGAATATCGCGCTGGCAGCGAGCTTGATAGGGAGTGCCAGGCACCTGAAAGGATCCCATCAGGTTCAGGAATCCGACCTCGACAGGCCCCCGGGATTGCCGTCGCCGGGTCTTGCAATCGCGCCGCCACTCACTTATGTCTAGCGCCGTCGACTCCTTGTGGTTCGGCCTGCTCTCCTCGCTCGTGATCGAGCGCCGGACCTGCCACCCGAAATCACTCCGGCGGTTGATCTGCGGCGCAATACCGCGTGGCAGTACCCTCTCGTTACAAGGAACGCATATGACTATCGGAACCGTGAAATGGTTCAACCCCACCAAGGGCTTCGGCTTCATCCAGCCGGAAGACGGCTCGAAGGACGTGTTCGTGCATATCTCGGCCGTCGAGCGGTCGGGCATCGGGAACCTGAAGGAAGGCCAGAAGGTCAACTTCGACACCGAGCGCGATCAGCGCACGGGCAAGGTCTCGGCCTGCAATCTGAAGTCGGCCTGATCTAAGACGGGGCGGCCCTGGAGCCCGATCTTGCTCTAGGCCGCCCCGTTCCTCTTATCGTCGCGGCCCAATCCGGCCGCAATGAAGCCGCGCCAGGCCGCTGCGCCGGCGCCCGGCCCTGAGACAATTCAGTTCAGCGAATCGCGGATCAGAGGCGACGTGGAGCAGTGGATGCCCCCGCCGTTCAACTGCATCCGGTCGTAGGGGACGACGACTGTCTCCACGTTGTGACGGGCCAGCTCGTCGAGCGTCCGGTTGGACGCGCCCTCGGGCATGAGGATGCGCCCCGGCCGGACGGCCAGGCAATTCACCACCCAGCTGCTGTCGGCCGGTGTGATCTCGATGGTCCGGATCTTCAGCGCCTTCAGCCGGTCGAGGAACCAGTATGGCAGCTGGGAGGGATCGACCAGAGCCAGGTCGGTATCGATCATGACCAGGGCCCCGTCGATGTGGATCTGATAGCCGTAGAGATCGACGCAGATGAGCTCGACGCCCTGGTGGCGCAGAACCTCGCCCACCTGGGCTGCACCTTCCTCGTTCACCCGGATGGAACGGCCGATCACTGCCGTCTTCGCATTCAGCCAGGCGAAGCTTCCGCCTTCCATGGTCGCCGTGCCATTGAGCGTGCGCAGGATGGGAACGCCGTGCTTGGCCAAGGTCTTGGTCGCAGCCAGCTCCTCGCCTCTTCGGATCCGCGGAGCCATGCGGCAGATGATGGCGCCGCCCTTGACCGCGATGACGGAATCCCGCGTATAGCAGGACTTGAGGCGCCCGCCCATCTCGCCCTCGAGAAACACCACCTCCACGCCTTCCCTGCGCAGCGCCTCGACCAGGCCGTCATGCTGGCTTTGCATCTCGGCGAGCGGCGGGATCGTGTCGCTCTGCCAATACCAGCCCGAAGCGGTGTCGCCGAAAGAGCCGATGGCATCGATGCGCTTGGTCGGGTCGACGACCTTCATCTCGTTGCCTGGCCGGTGCATCAGCACGACGCGGAGCTGGCCCACGTCGTTGTCGCAGCCCCAGGCCCGGCCCCAGACCCGTTCCATCTCGCCCTTGGTCTCGAAGGCGGGCTCCGGCACGGCGCCGAACATCTTCATGGTCTGGTGGTAGATATGGGTGGCGTCGGCCGACGACGTCATGAGGTCCCTCCCGGAGGCATCCGCTTCTGTGTTTCACCGGGCCGGCCATGGCCGGCGCGAGCCAAACCCTAGCCCCATTTCCCGCCCGAGGCCATGAGCGCTTCGCTCATGGCCGTTCGTCAAGATATCGCCGGCTACAAAGCTTGGTGCCCCCATGGACGGATGCCAGTTGTAGTCGGCGATATGACGAAAGGTCGACTGGTCGATCGCCGCCGCGAAATTGACAACATTCCGGGGTATCGAAGCGTCGGGCGTCGCCGATGTCCGGGTATCCAATCCTTCTTTCCCGCATACCAGAGTCGGGATTTCGACCGAAGATATGAAGTGGCCTCGGGGTGGCATTCGCTGACCCTTGTCTCGCAGAGCTGGGGTCACAGGTCTATGACTTGCCCTGGAAACCACCTTCGCCGCATCGGCGGTGGCGTCTCACCAGACTGATTGGACATTGCCCATGCGTAAACTCCACGAACCCTCTGGCCGGATTTTGAGCAAGGGCAATCGCATCCCGGGCGACATGCAGTCGGCCAACTGACCAACCGATGCACACGATGATCGCGCCGACGCCAGCGACGCTAAAGCGCCTGCGTTCTCGAGCGCGGAGTATTTTGACGGCGGCGGCAATGCTGGCCCTGCCATTGCTCGCGGATTGCACCTCAAATCCGCCTCGGGAACTGCCATTCACGGTCGGCGGCGGTCTCGGCAGTCAGCACGGGAACTATGCCGCGACACCATCATCGGAAGTATTCATCGATGCTCGGGGAGAGCGCTGCCCGGTGTGGAACTGGGATCGCCCGATTTCTGCGACCCTGGTTCTTCGCCTTCGGTCCGCTTCCTGTCCCGACAGCAGGAATCCGAAGCGCATGATTGGCGTCGAGCTCGGGGCGCAAGTGGTGCCCATGGCAAAGTCCGGGCTATCCGATCAGGCGGCCGGATTGTAAGTCGAGCTACTTCCAAACCCTTTCGGTTCAAAAGTGTGACGCATGTCTTCGGTATATCCGTTGCCCATGTGTCCGGAACGGACCGGCCACCCTTTCGACCATGTGCGCGAAGGCCAAGGTGAACGCCAAATTGGGTGACGCCGATGGTCAGTACACACTCGGATTCTTATACGCCAATGGACAAGGCGTGCCCCAGGACCATATCCAAGCGTTGAGCTGGTATAGCAAGGCCGCCGATCAAGGTAACTTCTCGGGTCAGTTCGCGGTCGGGGCGATGTACCTAAGGGGAACAGGCGTGCCGCAGGACGATGCTCAAGCGGCACTGTGGTTTCGCAAGGCCGCCGAGCAAGGCAACGCCAGGGCTCAGGTGGCACTTGGCCAAATGTACATGGACGGCGATGGGGTGCCGCAGGACTACGTGCAACCTCACATGTGGCTAAATCTTGCCGCTATGGGCCTTCCGGCATCAGAGACTAAAATGCGCGACAGTGTTGTCCAGACCCGCGACGTGTTGGCGCTGAGGATGTCGCCAGACCAAATAGCAGATGCGCAAAAGCTCGCGGGCGAGTGTAAGCCGAGCGGCCCATAGCTCAGAAGGAGGTCGCATGAATAAAGACAACCTGACCACACAGGTCGACGAAACGCTTGCCGTCTTCAAGATCAAACGGCTCAGCGAGGTGTTCACGATAAAGGACATCGCCAGCGCAATCGAAACTGAGACCGGCGAGAAGCTCGGCGATGGTGCCCTCCGGGATATTCAGAAAATTATGCAGGCCCGATGGGGAGATGGCATCGAGCCCGCCGCGATTGGTGACCAGCTCTGGAAATTCGGCAATTGCAAACCGCCCGTTCGGCGGCCAATCGGACGCGGGTAGGGGCGTCAATCCGCCGGCGCCTGGGTCCGCAGGGGCGCCTCTTCGAGAAACCAGGTGAGCACGAACGCGAGAGCGCCGATTGATGCGGCCGAGACGAACACCAAGCGCAGCGCTCCGGCAAAGGCATCGAGATAGACTGCCCGAACGGCCGCCGGCAGAGCCTGGATCGCCGCGGGGTCCGTGGCTGCGGGAAGGCTCGCGCCGGGCGGAAGAGCCCCGGCAAGGTTCGCGGCGAGGCAGGCCGTGAACACCGCGCCGAACAAGGACACGCCAACCGACCCTCCGATTGAACGGAACAGCGTTGTTCCGGAGGTCCCGACCCCGAGGTCGGCGTAGTCGACCGCATTCTGGACGGCCAGCACGAGTACCTGCATCACCATTCCGACGCCCAGGCCCAGAATCAGCATGTAACCGGAGGCCGTCCACGTCCCCGTATGCGTGCCCAGCGTCGCGAGCAGGGCAAGACCGATGGTCATCACGAAGGTGCCGGCGATCGGGAAGACGCGATAGCGCCCGACGCGGCTGATGATCCGTCCGCTGATGATCGAGGTCACCAGCACGCCGCCCATCATCGGCGTGAGCTCGAGGCCTGCCGTAGCGGGCTTCACGTCTTTGACGACCTGGAGATACATCGGCATGTAGGTGACGGAGCCTAACAGCGCCAACCCGACGACGAAGCCGACGGCGCAACAGAGAACGAAGATGCGGTTGGCGAACAACCGGAGCGGCAGGATCGGGTCGACAGCGCGACCTTCCACGATGAGGAAGCCGGCGAGGCCGGCCAACGTCGCGCTCGCCAGACCGATGCCTGCGGGCGAATCCCAGGCGAGCGTGTGGCCGCCGAGGCTGGTGAACAGAATCAGCGCCGTCAGGGTCGCCGCGAGAAGCCCGGCACCCGCGAAATCGATCACCCGTCGCCGTCGGGTGGCCGGGGCCGAAAACGTCAATCCGATGATCACGATACTGACGAGTCCCAGCGGCAGGTTGACATAGAAGATCCAGCGCCAGCTCAGATGCTCGACGAAGAAACCGCCGATCAGCGGACCGATCACGGTCGAAAGTCCGAAAACCGCGCCGAAGACACCTTGATAGCGGCCGCGCTCACGGGGCGAAATTATGTCGCCCACGACCGCCATTGTCGTGACCATCAGGCCGCCCCCGCCCAATCCCTGCAGCACCCGGAAGGCGATCAACTCGCCCATCGACTGGCTGAGACCGCACAGCGCCGAGCCGAGGAGGAAGATCACGATCGCTGATTCCAGGACGATCTTGCGGCCGAACATGTCGCCCAGCTTGCCATAGAGGGGCGTGACGATGGTCGTCGCAAGAAGATAGGCCGTGACGATCCAGGAGAGGTGGACCAGGCCGCCGAACTCGCCCACGATCGTCGGCAGAGCCGTCGACACGATCGTCTGATCTAGAGAGGCGAGCAGCAGCACCAGCATCAGCGCCCCGAAGATCATGCGGACGTGTTGATTTCTTTTCCGGGAAGACGGGGCCGAGGCAACGTCGACAGTCATGGAGTCCCTGCTCTTTGTAAGTTCTCAGCGAAGTCGAGGAGAAACCATCGGCGACCGAAGCAATTCGTGACCCGCCGCTGCGGCAGACTGCTCGGGCCTCTTACCGGAACGTATCACACCAGGAGGCGCCAGCCTGCGCCTTAGCAAGCATCGGGCCGCCCGCCGGGCCGATGACCTGCTCGAGGCTAGGGACGTGATCGGGGCCGCGACCTGGCGGCGGATCCTGGCGGCGACCGAGGAGTTGAGGCGGGGGGGCGGGAAGGAGAGAAGTTGAATTGAATGACCGCTGCGCCCCGTCAATAGAAGGCCCGAAACTGCCACGCCGGCCGCGGACGTGCAGGGCTATGTTCGGGCCGGCCGACAATCGGCTGTGAGGCTTCCGCTTCTCGATCCATCGAGACGCACTAGCCCCGCCTCTCCAAGCTCCCGGCGGAGCTTTTCTTTTGGGCGCCGCGGCTGTTCCACATGGAACATCCGTGGGGCGGGTGGAATCTTAAAATCATCGGAAGCTCCCCCATTGCCAACGGTTGGGATAGCAAAGGAAGGATTAGGTCATGTCACTCGGGCTCATACTTGTCATCCTCCTCGTCATCTTCCTGGCTGGCGGATTCAGTGGCCGGTTCGGTGGCTACGGCTACGGCTACGGTCACCGCGGCATTGGTGTTCTCGGCGTCGTCTTGATCATCCTCGTCATACTGCTTCTCACGGGTCGGCTTTGATCTGACAAACGGAATTTCGGACGCTGTGCTTAACGTCCCAACATTCCGGGCCGTCCTCCCCGACAGATTGACGGTGTTTTGCGCCCGGATTCTGAGTCCGGAGTCTGCGGATAAAATTGCTCGCAAGAGCGAAGAAGCCCGCCAGTCTCAGAGTTGGTTCTAGGCTCCCGGCGCTCATGACCTGCATGGGCTTGGCCCAGACCAGGCGCAGCGGGTGGCAGGGCCAGAGCCGCCTAGCTAAATATCCTCGCACGATGCGGGCAATAGACTGGCCCCGCACCGGTGGGGCTTTTCTTTGAGGCTCGAACGCCGATCGGGCGCTTGGGGCGCCCGGCGATCATCATGGCCGCCAGCTCGGCTTTGGCCGCCTGATCCAGACTTCGCCCTCCGGGGCTAGGCGTCGCTGCCCGGCGATCCATGCCTCCGCCGCCGTTTCATCGACAAAACCCTTGACCAGCCTCTCAGAGCGGTCGGCCAGCTTCATCTCGACGGTGTAGGTGAGGTCATGCAGCAAGACCAGCCGATAAGCTACTTTGGCCATCTCCTTGCCACCCGCATTGCCACCGGACAGCGTAGCACGATACCGCGAGGGTGAAGGTTGCCGTGGGGATGGTGCGGCGATACCTAGAAGCTATTGTTGCCGTAGCCGAAAGGATCGCTAGGCCCAGCGTCTACGGAGCCATACGTGAGAGCGCTGGGAGAGCTAAGGTCATAGCTGGAGCCCGGGGAATCATCTAATCGGGTTTGGGACGCGCATCCTGCGATACCACCGTTTGAGAGCAGTAGTCCAAGGATCATCATCAGCGTTTTCATCGTGGGCTTTCTTCGAGCCGGCTCAGCGCCAGCGAATGCCCGGCAAAATGTCGGTGAGGTTCCGTACACCCTATCCGTAAATCTGGATGTTCAATCGGAGATCCATGAATCCGACGTTGCCCAGAAATCGCAACCGGCGGCTTAATGCTAACCATGGCTCCCGAGACCCCCCATCGTCATCGCCACCTTCGGCTCGCCGATCCGCCACGGCTACCGGATGGACGTGCATTGCTGGCGCTGTGAGAGGTGGGTGACGATAGATGCCGCAGTCCTTCCGGCCGAACTCCCCTGAGTTAGCAGGCATTTTCGGTATTCCTGCAGCGTGCCCCGACTATCTCCAAACCGCTTTCGCAACGGTTTTGCCTTTTCCTGTGCAGTTCTGCACGTACCAGCCCGCGATTGTCGACTAGGTGTTGGTCTCCCATGCCGAAAGCGACCTGTTCCTCAATGTCGAAAGTGACGAAATTCTCTACTTCGCATGCGGGGCGTTTTATTGCCCATGAGGCACTGAAGCTACGCATGGAGCCGCCGCACCATTCGGCTAGTGTAAATCGAAGAAACGAGAGGAGGCTCATCATGTCACTCGGGTGCCGCGCCTCGCCGCGCGCCATTTAAAGATATGAACGATTCATCAAATTGGCCCCGCAATCGGCTTTTGCTCCACCTGCCCGCCCGCGATCTCAAGCGGATTATGCCGGACCTTGAACACATTCGCTGCGAACGCGCGGAGGTCCTACTGGACGCTGATAGTTCGATCGACCATGTATTCTTCCCCGACAACGGTGTCGTCTCGGTGGTAGCGGTTTATTCGGACGGCAGTGTCATCGAGATGGCAACGATCGGCAGGGAGGGTTTCACGGGTGTGAAAGCCGTCTTCGGTGCCAAGATGTCCTCCTCCCGGCTTCTCGTCCAAATCCCTGGAAGCGCAGCAAGGATGTCGCGCGCGGCGTTTACACGGGCCATGGAGTCGATGCCGTCCTTCCGAAGTCTCATGTACGCTTATGTTAACGCGTTTCTCGAACAGGTAATGGTGTCGGTAGCGTGCAACGGCGCCCACAGTCTCAAGCAGCGGTTAGCGCGTTGGCTGCTCATGATGCGCGACCGCAGTGACGATGACGCACTGCCGATTACTCAGAATCTGCTCGCCGAAATGCTGGGTGTGCAAAGGCCAACCATCACGAATGCTGCCCGGGAGTTGGAACGTGCCGGTTTGATTGAACGCGGCCGACGGCAAGTCACGATACTTGATCGGCAGGGTCTGACGGGGGCATCTTGTGAATGTTATCAGTTGGTCCGGGCGCGCATCGCACTTCACCTTCCCAAGACATATATTTAAAAATCCACTCCCCGCCCGTTCGGTAATGTACATTACCGACAAGACTTCCTAAACTGCGGCAGAATTCAATGGCATTTGCCTAGTTGGGCAGTTCCCGGGGGGGGCGGGCGGATCTTGGAAGGAACAAGGGCGAAGAAAAACAACGGATCGCGGCAGACCGCCAAACCGGTGGAAGCCCTGAAATTCGACGTTAAATCCTTCCTCTCGTCGATCGGGCCCGGCCGATCATCTCAGACATACATGCCCAAGAAGGTCATCTTTCAGCAAGGCGATCCGGCTGATGCTGTCTTTTATATCCAGAGCGGCGGGGTCGAGCTAACGGTTGTGTCCGGGCGGGGCCAACAGGGAATCGTTGCGATACTTGGCGCGGGTAACTTCTTCGGTGAGGGGTGCCTTGCGGGCCAGCCACTACATATGGCCTCGGCCATCGTGCGTGCTCCATCGGTAATCGTCCGAATCGAAAAGCACCCCATGATTCGTGTTCTTCGCGACGAGCCGACCTTTTCCGAGATGTTCACGGCATTCTTGCTACTACGGAATATTCAGTTCGAGGCGGACCTAGTCGATCAGCTATTCAACTCGAGCGAGCGGCGGCTCGCGCGCCTTCTCCTGCTCCTGGCGAACTTTGGCAAGGATGGGAAGTTGGAGACGGTGATTCCAAAAATCAGCCAAGAAATCCTGGCGGCAAGAGTGGGTACGACGCGGTCCCGAATCAATGGATTCATGAACAAATTCCGCGACCTCGGCTTCATCGAGTACAACGGCGACTTGAAGGTGCACAGCGGGCTTCTGAACGTGATCGTCCACGACTAGGGCGCTAATGCTTAGGGGGCGACTTTCTACGATTCCGAATCTTCCGGGTCTCAATTCGCAGAGCCTTTTGCATCACTTCAAAGTCTTCCAGGACCAAGGCTGCCTTCGCAAATAGCAACGGGCGCCGGCTGGGGCGCAGCCGGTTCGCGGCGAATTGCACGCAGTCTTCAAGGCGCTCGAAATCAACGCTGGCCGTCGTCACCATCGCGCCCATGAGTGCCGTGAGGGCAATGACCTGCACGCTTAGTTCTTCGACGTTTTTGGCGAGTTGCTGGAAATCCGCGTGGCTGACATCGACCATGACACTTGCCCAAATTTCGCTATTGGGCTGAGTCGTACTGCTTTGGGGAAGAGGCATGTGTGCAGATTTGCACAGTTGCATCAGCTGAGAGCTGAGACGGCACCTGGCGACCCTTTCACTAGCAGTACGACAATGGCGGGCGTGACTCCATGGTCAATGACCCCGACATCTACCGTGCCGCCAAGCTGCCGATCGACCAGCACGGCGACGACGCGCTCTTGCGGGCCGCCCACCGCGCCGATGAGTTGCTCGAGGTCGGGGACATGATCGGGGCCGCGACCTGGCGGCGGATCCTGACGGCCGTCGAAGAATTGAGGCGCGGAAGGCGGGAAGGGGAGGGGTTGTAACTGAGAAGCCGCCATGTGCCCGCAATCGAGCTGACGGCGCCATACAGGGGCGAGGCCACGCTTAGGTATATTCGCCCGGCATGTGGTCAGCCGAGAGCCCACAGCAGGCCTGGATGGCGGTCGCCAAATCAGCCGGCGGAACGATTGAAACGCTCGGTTGGCGATGATCGTGTCCGATGGCGTGGTGTAGGAGCGGTGCTCCTGGGCAGCGTTGGCTGCTCGGTCAGGCGGCCTCGACGGGAACACCAAGGCTAAAATTCACCATTACATCGGGCAGATCAGGTCAGCGATTGAGACCGCCGGCCTCCCCGTTGAAAAGCGCGATGCGCTCCATGGGAAATTGAACCTTTTCGCGGAAGAGGTGGACAAAACTCGCACCGATCTTCAGGCGGGCATGGCCTTCATAGTCGCTTTCTGTGACGGCATCGGGCAAGGGTTTGAGAAGCTGGAACCCGCTCGATGCGGATCGACTCAATTGCAGCTTTGCTGGGTCGGGCTAAGGACGTGGAGGACAGTTTGAGGCCAGCACTCCCCCGACAGGCGGCCTGGAAACAGCTTGAGCCGACTCGCCGCCAGCTCGCGCCGCCTCCAAAGACCGGCGATTTGGAGGATGACATTCCATTCTAGCTCGCGGGCCGGGGCGGCTCATCCGAATGATGTGGGGCACCTGACAGCGGCGGTCATCGGATTGAGTCCGCACAAGTTCGCCGAGAGCCGGCCCTTACGGATGGGGTACAGGCCCAGGATTGACTCAGTAGGTTCGTCGTAAGCATATGTTATGCAACGATTAAATTGCAGTTGCCGGCGGAGGGGGCGGGATTCGAACCCGCGGTACGGTTTCCCGCACGCACGCTTTCCAAGCGTGTGCCTTAAACCACTCGGCCACCCCTCCCGGAAGGGCGGCAAACTAGCCAAGGGTGGATGGAGGCGCAACCGGCGCCTTTCGGGCGCCGCGCCGCGCTGCCGCGCTACTCGGCGGCGCTCGCCACCGGCCGCTGGTCTTCGGCCCGCCAGCGCCTGGCCACTTCGCTGAGGCGGTCCAGGATATCGCGCAGCTCCTCGCCGCGCGGGGCGAGGCCATAGGTCACCTGGGGCGGGATCGTCGGCTCATAGTGCCGATAGATCACTTGCGCCCGCTCCAGCATGCGCACGCGCTCGGTCAGCATCTTGGCCGACACGCCCGGAACCCGGCGCTTCAATTCGCCGAAACGCGTCGGGCCATTGCTGCGGAGCACCCAGAGGATGTAGGTCGTCCAGGGTCCCGTCAGAAGGCGAAGGAGGCTGTCCATGGGGCAGGTGGAGGGCTTCGATGTCGTCATCCGCGGGCTCCGCTTTCGACAGGAGATGGGATGGGTTACCAAAATATATCAAGTCATGTTTGTCAACTGATCGCGAACCCCGACAGCCGCGCCAACGCGGCGCCGGGAGGGCCTCGGGTGACGGCCAGTCGCCGATATGCTATTGACGGCGCCTTGTTCGCCGACTGACCGCTCTAGCCCGAATTTCTCACAAGGATCGCGATGTCGTTGCTCGCGCGCGGAGGTGATCCACTAGGAAGCGGGCCGAAGGCGATGTTCAGCCATCGGCGAGGCCCGCTGACGACGTGGGCGCCCCGCGCGCGGCAACCCGGAGGGCCGGGCGAATTTGCCGACAGGACGTCGTCAGCCGGCTCGCCCGATGCGCAGGCATCGAGCTTCACCGCCTTCCTAGCCTGTCGCCAAATTCGCCTCGGCGCCATCGTGATCCTTGTGAGAAACTCGGGCTAGGGGGATGGGCAAGAGTGGTGGTTCTGCGCGTCATCGGCTGGCTGCTGATCCTGGTCGCCCTGGTGCTCCTGGGGCGCGACGTTTATGCCTGGGCTACGAGCGGCCATTGGGTGGCAACCCTTACGGGCAAGATTTGGCACGATCTCTCCCCCGGCAGCCTTGGCCTCCTCCAGGCCGGGATCGAGCGCCATGTCTGGCGGCCGCTCTGGAACGACGGCATTTTCCCACTCCTGCTCCAGCCGGCCTGGCTGGTGCTGGGCGTGCTGGGCATCGTTCTGGCGATCCTGTCCCGCCGCTCGCGCAAGCGCCGGCGCTTCGGGCGCTAGAAATCAGTCGCCGTCGATCTTGAGGGCGGCGATGAAGGCCGACTGCGGGATCTCGACATTGCCGTATTGGCGCATCCGCTTCTTGCCTTCCTTCTGCTTGTCCAAAAGCTTGCGCTTGCGGCTGACGTCGCCGCCATAACACTTGGCGGTGACGTCCTTGCGCAGGGCCGAGACAGTTTCGCGCGCGATGACCTTGCCGCCGATCGCCGCCTGGATCGCGATCTTGAACAGCTGCCGCGGGATCAGGTCCTTGAGCCGGGTGCAGAGCGCCCGGCCGCGGGTTTCCGCCTGGCTGCGATGGACGACCATCGACAGCGCATCGACCACTTCCCCATTGACCAGGATGGTGAGCTTCACCAGGTCGCCTAGCTCGTAACCGTCGAGGTGATAGTCGAAGCTGGCATAGCCGCGCGAAACCGACTTCAGGCGATCGTAGAAATCGAACACCACCTCGTTCAGCGGCAGGCGATAGACCAGCATCGCCCGGCTTCCGGCGTAGGTCAGCTCTTTCTGGATGCCACGCCGCTCCTCGCAGAGCTTCAGGATCGAGCCCAGATGCTCGTCGGGCACCAGGATGGTCGCCCGGATCCAGGGTTCCTCGATATGGTCGATGCGCACCGGATCGGGCATGTCGGCCGGGTTGTGCAGCTCCCGCATCGAGCCGTCGGTCAGATACACCCGGTAGACGACGCTGGGCGCCGTAGTGATGAGATCGAGGTCGAATTCGCGTTCCAGGCGCTCCTGGATGATCTCGAGGTGGAGGAGGCCCAGGAACCCGCAGCGGAAACCGAAGCCGAGCGCGGCCGAACTCTCCGGCTCGAAGTGGAAGCTCGCGTCATTGAGGCGAAGCTTGGCCAGGCTGTCGCGCAGCTGCTCGAAATCCGCCGCGTCGGTCGGGAACAGGCCGCAGAAGACGACAGGCACGCTGGGCTTGAAGCCGGGTAGCGCCGGCGCCGGCCGGCGGTCTTCCACCAGCGTGTCGCCGATCTGGCAATCGGCCACTTCCTTGATGCCGGCGGTGATGAAGCCGATCTCGCCGGGCGCCAGGCTCGCCACCTTCTCATGCTTGGGCGTGAAGACGCCGACCTGGTCGACCACATGCACCGCACCGGTCGACACCATGCGCAGCTTCATCCCCGGCACGACCCGCCCCTGCTTCACCCGCACCAGGGTGATCACCCCAAGATAGGCGTCGTACCAGCTGTCGATGAGGAGCGCCTGAAGCGGCGCGTTCTCCTCGCCCGTCGGCGCGGGCAGGCGCTTCACCAGGGCTTCGAGCACGTCGGGGATGCCCTGGCCGGTCTTGGCCGAGATGAGGAGCGCGTCCGAGGCGTCAAGGCCGATCACGTCCTCGATCTGTCGGCGGACCTGCTCGGGCTCGGCCGCCGGCAGGTCGATCTTGTTGAGGATCGGGATGATTTCGTGGTGGTTCTCCAGCGCCTGGTAGACGTTGGCAAGCGTCTGCGCCTCGACCCCTTGCGTCGCATCGACCACCAGGAGCGAGCCTTCGCAGGCTGCCAGGCTCCGGCTCACCTCATAGGCGAAGTCCACGTGACCGGGGGTGTCCATCAGGTTGAGGGCATAGGTCTCCCCGTCGGCGGCCTTGTACATCAGGCGCACGGTCTGGGCCTTGATGGTGATGCCCCGCTCGCGCTCGATATCCATGCTGTCGAGCACCTGCTCCTTCATCTCGCGCGCCGATAGCCCGCCGCAGGCCTGGATCAGGCGGTCGGCCAGGGTCGACTTGCCGTGATCGATATGGGCGATGATCGCAAAATTGCGGATGAGCTTCTGGTCGAACATGGCTGTCGGCTTAAGGGGGTGCGGGAACATAGGGAAGAGTCGGGGCGGGCGCAACCGGAGGGCCTGCGGGTATCGGATGGACAACGGTCGCTAGGCATCGAGGTCGAGCGATTTAGAGAACAATACGTATGCGTATGTCTGTGATTCCATTGCATCTGCTGCCAACATACGCTAGCGTACTGTCATGGTCTCGATGCCGGACCGCACTGCCGAGGATTGGCTCCGTGCCGCGGCGAAACGCCTTGCCACTGGCGGCGCAGCGGCCGTGGCGGTGGAGGCCCTGGCCCGGGACTTGGGCGTCACCAAAGGCAGCTTCTATTGGCATTTCCGCGACCGGCCAGCCCTGCTCGCCGCCCTGATCGCGGAGTGGGAATCCCGCGCCACGGCGCCGGTGATCCAGCGTCTCAGTGCCCTGCCGGGCGGCCCGCGGGCCCGGCTTCAGGCCTTGCTTGCGACCGTGGCCGGAGAGGGACGGGGGAGCCTCGACCCGGCCATGCGGGGCTGGTCCCTTATCGATGCCAATGCGCGGGCCGCGCTCGAGCGCGTGGACGAGGCGCGGCTCGCCTTCATAGCCGGAGAATTCACAGGCTTGGGCTTTGTGCCGGAGGAGGCACGGACCCGCGCCCGGCTATTCTATCTCCACCTTCTAGGCGAGCACGCGCTAGCCCTCGTGTCGCCCAGGGATCGTCTTGCCGCGGGCGAGCGCGTGCTGGCGCTTTTGACCGAACTCTAGAGGTCAGCTCCGCAATGTCCCGCCCGTTGCCTTGTTGACGGCGGCGACGATCCTCGCCCCCACGGCTTCGATCTCGGCTTCGGTCAGGGTCTTATCCATCGGCTGAAGCGTCACCGAAATGGCGATGGACTTGCGGCCTTCGCCCAGCGCCGGTCCGGCGAACTGATCGAAGACCGAGACCGATGCGACCAGCGCCTTGTCGGCACTGCGCGCGGCGCGGACTAGTTTCTCCGCCGGCACGTCGCTCGCCACCACGAAGGCGAAGTCGCGTTCGATGGGCTGGAAGGGCGAGGCCTTGAGCAGCGGCCGGCCCGGTCCGGTCTTGGCGCGGGGCTGCGGGATCCGGTCGAGGTCGATTTCGAAACCTGCGGCCGGACCCTTGAGGTCGAGCGCCTTCAGCACGCGCGGATGCAATTCGCCGAATACGGCGAGCACCATGGCGCCGAGGCGCAGCACGCCGGAGCGCCCGGGATGGAACCAGCGGGGCGGATCGGCCGTGGTCTGCAGATTGTCGACCGGTGCGCCCAGCGCG
The DNA here is from genome assembly GCA_963724385.1 of uncultured Alphaproteobacteria bacterium. Lineage (GTDB taxonomy): Bacteria > Pseudomonadota > Alphaproteobacteria > Dongiales > Dongiaceae > DASXQK01. The sequence goes on from CAVRUJ010000001.1 coordinate 943,889, forward strand.
GTCAGCAGGGCAAGCGCATCGGCCTTGGCGTCGAAGACATCGGCATTGCGCGCCGGCCCCGCCCAATGGCGCGGCGCGGATAAACCAACCCGCACCCCGGCCGCGGTCAACCGCTGATCTTCCGGCCGATCGCCCTCGTAGCGCGGGCCGACTTCGAACAGATCGGCATTGGGATAACCGCGCGCCGCGTTGCGCGCCGCCGCCGCCAGGAGATTGGGCAGCAGCGATGGCCGCATCTGATCGAGATCGGCGCTGATGGGGTTGGCGAGCGTCAGAGCGTCTGCCCCGCCGCCGAAGAGGGCTGCCCAATCCTTGCGCAGGAATGAGAAGGTCACGGCCTCCATCAGCGCGCGCTCGGCCAGCAGGCGCTTGGCGTGAACCGCCCGGCGCTGGGCCGGCGTGGTCGCCGATGCGGGCAGGGCCTCCAGCCGCGGCAAGGAGACGGACGGTATTTCATCGAAGCCCCAGACCCTGAGGACTTCCTCGACCAGATCGGCCTCGCCCTCCACGTCGGCGCGCCAGCTCGGCACGACGACCTCGAGGGTCTTGGCCTGCTCTTCGACCTCGAAGCCGAGGGCCAGAAGGATGCGCCTGGCTTCGGCCGGCGGCACCTCGACCCCGCCCAGGCCCATGATCCGTTCCTGGCGCAAGGTCAGTTCCCGGCGGAATTCGGGGAGGTGCCCGGCGGCCACCGGCCGGCTCGCCTCGCCGCCGCAGATTTCCAGCACCAGGCGCGCCGCCACTTCCGCGCCCCAGCCAGCCGACAAGGGATCGACGCCGCGCTCGAAGCGGTAGCGCGCGTCGCTTTCGAGGCCGAGGCGCCTGCCGGTGGCGGCGACCCGCGCCCGGTCGAAGAGCGCGACCTCGAGGAACATGTCGGTGGTCTCCGCCGAGCAGCCGGAACGCTCGCCGCCCATGACGCCGCCAATGCCGTGGACGGCGTCGGAATCAGCGATCACCACCATGTCGGGATCGAGGCGATAGGTCTTGCCGTCCAGGGCCAGGATCTCCTCGCCGACGCGCGCAAGGCGCATGGTGAGATCGCCGCTGAGCTTCTTGGCGTCGAAGACATGGAGCGGGCGCCCCAGATCGAAGGTCACGTAGTTGGTGATGTCCACCAGGGCCGAGATCGGCCTGAGGCCGATGGCGGTGAGCCGGTCCTGGAGCCAGCGCGGGCTCGGCCCATTCTTGAGGCCGCGGAAATAACGGCCCACCACCATGGGGCAGGCGTTCTCGGCATCGGCCGGGAAATCGCGCAGCCATCGGATCGGGCTCTCGAAGCTTCCCGGCAGCGGCGAAATATCGCGCGGCGTGAAGCGGCCGGTCCCGGCCGCGGCGAGATCGCGGGCGATGCCGGCGATGCCAAGGCAATCGGCCCGGTCGGGGGTGATGGCGACGTCGAACAGCGGATCGTCCAGCCCCATGATGCCAGCCACGGGCGAACCCACGGCCGCCTTGGCGGGAAGGTCGACGATCCCGTCATGCTCCTGGCCCAAGCCGATCTCGCGCATGGACAGCAGCATGCCGTTGGATTCGACGCCGCGGATGAGGCCCGCCTTGAGCGCGAGGCCGGTGCCCGGGATGCGGCTTCCCACCGGGGCGAAAACGCCTTTCATGCCGGTGCGCGCGTTGGGCGCCCCGCAAACCACCTGGACGCGATCGCGGCCGGTCTCGACGATGCAGACTCTGAGGCGATCAGCGTTGGGATGCGGCTTGGCCTCCACCACATGGCCGACCACGAAGGGCGCCAGATCGCGGCCGCGATCCTCCACGCTTTCGACTTCCAGCCCGAGCGCGGTCAGCTTCACCGCGATCTCCGCCGCACCGGCCGAGGTCTCGAGATGCTCCTTCAGCCAGGAAAGGGTGAACTTCATCGCCCGATCCCCCCGACCAGGTTGGGGATGTCGAGGGCGAGAAAGCCGTAATGCCGAAGCCAGCGCAGGTCGGCCTCATAGAAGGTGCGCAGATCCGGAATGCCGTATTTCAGCATGGCGATGCGCTCGATCCCCATGCCGAAGGCGAAACCCTGGAAGCGCCGCGGGTCGACGCCGCACATCTCCAGGACCTTGGGATGGACCATGCCGCAGCCGAGGATCTCGAGCCAGTCGTCGCCGGCGCCGAGCCTGAGCTCGCCACCCGCCCGCGAACAGCCGATGTCGAGCTCGGCCGAGGGCTCGGTGAAGGGGAAGAAGCTGGGCCGGAAGCGCACCGGCAGTTGGGCGACGGCGAAATAGGCGCGGCAGAAATCGATCAGGCAGCCCTTCAGATGGCCCATATGGGTCGTCTCGTCCACCACCAGGCCTTCCACCTGGTGGAACATGGGCGAATGGGTCATGTCGCTGTCGTTGCGATAGGTGCGGCCGGGCGCGATGACGCGGACCGGCGGCTTGTGCTTCTGCATGTGGCGTACCTGGACGGGCGAAGTATGGGTGCGCAGGACCAGGCGCGAGCCGTCGGCCCGCTCGGGCAGATAGAAAGTGTCGTGCATCGCGCGGGCCGGATGGTCCGGCGGAATGTTGAGGGCGGTGAAGTTGTGGAAGTCATCCTCGATGTCCGGCCCTTCGGCGACCTGGAAGCCCATCTCGCCGAAGATGGCGACGATCTCGTCGATGGTCTGGCTCACCGGATGGATGCGGCCCTCGGCCTCGGGTCTTGGCGGCAAGGTCACGTCGACACGCTCGCCCGCGAGCCGGGCATCGAGGGCCATGTCGTCGAGCGCCGCCTTGCGCGTCTCGATGGCCTTGGCCACGGATTCCTTGACCGCGTTGAGGCGCTGGCCCGCATCGCGGCGGGATTCGGCATCGAGACCGGAGAGACTCTTCAGGAGCTGGGTGATTTCGCCCTTCTTGCCCAGCGCCTCGACGCGGACCCTGTCGAGGGCCTCGGGCGAACCGGCCGCATGCACCGCGGCCAGCCATTTCTTGCGAACCTCGTCCAACTGCTCCATCGCTTCACATCCCGCCAATGAAAAGGGCCGCTTGTCGCGGCCCCATTTTCGTTTGCTCGAAGTCCCGCGTCCGTCGGTCGCTCAAGCCCTCCGGCCGCGGCCTGGGCAGGGCCGCCGAACGCCAATGATTCCGCTGCTAAATCGCTGTTCCAGCATGGTAAGCGGCGACTATAGGGCAATCATTGAAGTTGCAGCAACATCAGATTGAGCGCGCCGCCGAGCAGGCCCTGGGTCTTGCCGTCGACCACAACATTGTCGAGGGCGACCTTCTGGGTCTGCCGGTTATGGATGAAATGAAGCTCGATCTTGTGGCTCTCGCCGTTGGCCGAGGGCCGGTCGATCTTGGCCAGCACTGCGATGATGTCCGGATTGTTGTAGGCGCTGTCCTTGCCGGCCGACCATTCGACATGGCCGCGCGCGCCGGCGATCTCGTCGACCCAGGCATCGTTGCTCGTGCCGGGCGTGGCCTCGGCCTGCTTCACCGCCGTGATGTCGTCCCCGTAACCGCCGCAGGCAGCGAGCAGGGCAAAGGCGAAGACCGCCGCCGCCCGCCCGAGCCGGGTCACGGGCGCCCCGCTCCCTATCCGGCGGCCTTGCCGAGGGCGGCCAGAGCCTGCTTGACGATGGCGTCGAAGGCCGCGGGCTCGCTGAAGGCGAGATCGGCCAGGACCTTGCGGTCCATGTCGATGCCGGCGCGCTTGATGCCGTTGATGAACTGGGAATAGGTGAGCCCATGTTCGCGCGCACCAGCGTTGATGCGCTGGATCCACAGGCCCCGGAAGGCCCGCTTGCGGTTGCGCCGGTCGCGATAGGCGTAGCGCAGGCCCTTCTCGACCTTCTCGATGGCGATCCGGAAATTGGTCTTGGCGCGGCCCCGATAGCCGGCACCTTGTTCCACCATCTTCTTGTGACGGGCGTGGGTGGTGACGCCTCTCTTTACGCGTGCCATGGGACCTCCTCAGCCGTTCGGCAGGTAGAAGCGCTTGACGCCGGGCGTGTCCGCAGCGCTCATCACTTCGGGTCCGCGCGCCTGGCGCTTCATCTTCTTCGGACGGCTGATCTGGCGGTGCCGGCGCTGCGAGGGATACATCTTCACCTTGCCGCTGCCGGTGAGCTTGAAACGCTTCTTGGCGCCGCTCTTGGTCTTCATCTTGGGCATTTCATTTTCCTTGGGTAAGTCGTGCTTGGGATCGGTCGATCCGGGGCGGACGCTTTGGGCATGCCCTGCCGTGGCCGTCCAGGCCCTCCCTCAACGGGACGCGGGGTTATATAGCGGGGGGAGGGGCATGGCAAGGGGAGGCCCGCATACCAATTCAGCCGTCGCTCCGCCTAGGGTTCGATGATCGGGCGCCGCCCTACCGCGGCGCCAGGACCATCACCATCTGGCGGCCTTCCAGGCGCGGGAACTGCTCGACCTTGGAAGCGGCATCGAACTGCAACCGGACGCGTTCCAGCACCTGGGCGCCCAGCTCCTGATGCACCATCTCGCGGCCGCGGAAGCGCATGGTCACTTTTACCTTGTCGCCCTCGGCGAGGAAGCGGGTGACGGAGCGCATCTTGACCTCGTAGTCGTGCTCGTCGATGCCAGGGCGAAGCTTGATCTCCTTGACGTCGATGACCTTCTGCTTCTTGCGCGCCTCGTTCTTCTTCTTCTGGATTTCGTACTTGAACTTGCCGAAATCGAGAATCTTGCAGACCGGCGGTTCGGCGTTGGGGGAGATCTCTACGAGATCGAGGCCGGCATCGGCGGCCATGGCGAGCGCATCGCGCAGCGAGGTGAGCCCGACCATCGTGCCGTCCTCCTTCACCAGGCGGACGGTCGGAACGGTGATCTGGGTGTTGATGCGCGGGCCCTCGCGGGAGGGTGCGGCATCCATCGGCGATCTGGCTATGTGTCGTACTCCCTGTGGTTTGGTCTAATGGAGGTCCGCCGGCGAGACGGCCTCCGCCTTCAGTCTATTGACTGCTTCGTCGAGGGCAAGGATTTCCTGTTTTTCGACGCCGAGGCGCCGGATGGCGACGCTCCGGTTCTCGGCCTCGCGCCGGCCGACGACGAGCAGCACGGGCACTTTGGCCAGCGAATGCTCGCGGACCTTGTAGTTGATCTTCTCGTTGCGGATATCGAGCTGGCCCAGCAGGCCGGCCGCGTCCAGAGCGGCCTTCACGCTTCGCGCATAGTCATCGGCATCGCTGGTGATGGTGGCGATCACGGCTTGCAGTGGGGAAAGCCAGAGCGGGAACTTTCCGGCGTAGTTCTCGATCAGCACGCCGATAAACCGCTCGAGGGACCCGAAGATCGCCCGATGGAGCATGACCGGCCTGTGCTTCTGCCCATCCTCGCCGATGTAGCTCGCGTCCAAACGCTCGGGCATGATGAAGTCGAGCTGGAGCGTGCCGCATTGCCAGGATCGCCCGATGGTATCGCGCAGGTGGAATTCCAGCTTCGGGCCGTAGAAGGCGCCTTCGCCGGGCGCCATCTCGTAAGGCAGTTTCGCCGCCTCTATCGCGGCCTTTAGGCCACGCTCGGCTTTGTCCCAGGTCGCATCCGCCCCGGCGCGCAGCTCCGGCCGGTCGGCAAAACGCACCCGCACATCCTCGAATCCCAGGTCTTTGTAGACCGAGAGGAGGAGATCGCAGAAGGCGATGCTCTCGGATTCGATCTGGTCCTCGGTGCAGAAGATATGCGCGTCATCCTGGGTGAAGGCGCGCACCCGCATGATCCCGTGCAGCGCGCCCGAGGGTTCGTTACGGTGACAGGCGCCGAACTCGGCCATGCGGATGGGCAGGTCGCGATAGCTCTTCAGGCCCTGATTGAAAATCTGCACATGGCAGGGGCAGTTCATGGGTTTCAGGGCCAGGATGCGCTCCTCCGCCGAAGCCGTGAACATGTGTTCGCGGAACTTCTCCCAATGACCCGAGGCTTCCCAAAGCGCGCGATCGACGAGCTGGGGCGTGCGCACCTCGACATAGCCGGCGCGGTTCAGGCGCTTGCGCAGATATCCTTCAAGGTTGCGAAACAAGGTCCAGCCCTTGGGATGCCAGAAGACCGAGCCCACGGCCTCTTCTTGCAGATGGAACAGGTTCATCTCCCGCCCGAGGCGCCGGTGATCGCGCTTCTCCGCCTCCTCCAGCATGTGGAGATAGGCGTCGAGCTGCTTCTGGTCCGGCCAGCAGGTGCCGTAAACCCGCTGGAGCTGGGGGTTCTTGGGATCGCCGCGCCAGTAGGCGCCGGCGAGCTTGGTGACCTTGAAGGCCTTGCCCAGCTTACCCGTGGAGGGCAGGTGAGGGCCGGTGCACATGTCGAGCCAGCCGCCCTGGCGATAGATGGAAATCTCCTCGCTCGCCGGGATCGCGCGCACCCACTCGGCCTTGAAGGTCTCTCCCTTCTTCGCGAAATAAGCCACGGCCTCGTCGGCGCTCCAGACTTCGCGGGTGATCGGTTCGTCGCGATCGACAATCTCGCGCATGCGCTCCTCGATGCGCGGGAAATCCTCGGAGCTGAAGGGCTGCTCGCGATAGAAGTCGTAGTAGAAGCCGTTCTCGATCGCCGGGCCGAAGGTGATCTGGGTGCCGGGAAACAGCTCCTGCACCGCTTCGGCCATGACATGGGCGCAGTCGTGGCGCAGCAGCTCCAGGGCATCCGGATGCTGGCGCGTGACGATCTCGACCTTCGCGTCCCGGTCGATGATGACTGCGAGATCCTTCAGGTTGCCGTCGATCTTGATCGCAAGCGCCGCCTTGGCAAGGCCCGGACCGATGGCGGCCGCGAGCTCGGCGCCGGACAGCGGCCGCTCGAACTGTCTGCGGCTGCCGTCCGGAAGCGTGACGGATATCATGCTGTGGCGTGCGGAATCATGCTCGGGCGGCGGAATGTAGGCCGAATCAACGACCTGTCAAGCTGCCTGGGCCTCGGCCAAGAGTTCGAGAAAGATTTCGATCATGGCGGAGGCGGAATGAGCCCGGTTGTAGTTTCGCCGGGCGACCGCGATCGCTTCCGGCGCCAGGGCCTTGCGCTCGGCCACCGACAGATCCAGCGCTTCGGCGACGGCCTGGGCGAGCGCTGCGCGGTCATTGGGCGGCACCAGCCAGGTCATGCGTCCATCCCCCGCCTGCTCGCGCAAGAGGGGGCTGTCATAGGCGACGATTGGCCGGCCCATGGCCTGGGCCTCGGCGATTACCCGGGCGAAGCCGCTGGCATCCGCCCTCGCATAGACCACGACGTCGGCCAGCATGTAGGCAGCCGGCATGTCGCGGCAGCCGTCCGCCAGCAAGAGCCGGGTCTCGAGGCCGTGGTGTTCGGCAAGCCTGGTCAGCTCCTGGCCATAGCTGGTGCCGCCCTCTTCCTCCCCCGCCATGACGCAATGCATGTCGCGGTGCTTCAGCAGGGCCATGGCCTCGATCAGTGCCTTCTGCCCCCGAGTGCGCGCGAGCCGGCCAGGCAGCAGGACCACCGGCGGTCCATCGGGCAAGCGCCAATGCTGGGCCAGATCCACCATGCGCTCGGCGGTCACCCGGGCCGGATCGAAGCGCTGGAGGTCGATACCCGGCGGCACGATGGAAAGCCGGCCGCTCATCGGGTAATGCGCCGAGAGATGGCGGGCCACCGTATGGGAGACGGCGATCACGCGATGGGCCTCGGCCAGCACGCCGCCGCCCTTTTCCGCCGCCGGCCCCTGGGTCTCGTGCAGCCCATGGCAGGTGGCGACGAAGAAGCAGCCCATGGCGTCCGCCGCCTTGCGGGCTAGCAAGGCGCCGGCCGGCACCCGGACGTGGACGATGCTGATCTTGTGCCGGCGGATGAGTTTGGTGAGCTTGCGGAAACTGGCCCAGCGGCCATAGGCCCCTTCGCCATTGAAGACTTCGTTCACATGGATGGCGCCGCAGCGCAGCAGGTCGGCAACCAGCGGCCCGCCAGCGGAAACCACGACGGCCCTGCCGCCCGCAGCGGCCACGGAGGCCGCCAGGTCCACCGCCGCCCTGGCGGGGCCGCTCACGCCCATACTGGGAAGAATCTGAAGCACGCCGAGCCTCGCCGATACGGCGGCCCAGGGGTCCGTGCTATGGATGTCGACGGTCCCCCCTGACCCTGCTTCGACTGGTCTCGTATCCATGAGCCGACTCGAACCCCTCGTCAGCACGACTCGAATCTTAACACGAGAAGACCAATCAACAATCGCCTATGTGCAGGATTCCGTTGGGATTCCTCCAGGAGTCATGTTCTTGGGCGGCTTCCGGTCGGATATGAACGGGACCAAGGCCAGCGCACTGGCTGTCCATTGCCGGGCCAAGGGCCAGCCCTTCCTGCGCTTCGACTATTTCGGCCATGGCGCCTCCTCGGGCGATTTTCGCCAGGGCACCATCGGCCGGTGGCTGGCAGACGCATTGGCGGTGCTCGACCGATTGACCGAGGGTCCCCAGATCCTGATCGGCTCCAGCATGGGCGGCTGGATTGCCTTGCTGGCGGCCCTGGCGAGGCCCGAGCGGGTCGCGGCCCTGATCGGCATCGCCGCCGCGCCGGACTTCACCGAAGACCTGATCTGGAACCGTCTCGGTCCTGAGCAGCGCAAGCAACTAGCCGCTGAAGGCGAGCTGCTCCACCCCTCGGCCTATGAAGAGGGTCCGATTCCCTTCACCCGGGAATTGATCGAGGAAGGCAAAAACCATCTCCTGCTCCGCGGGCCGATCGGGATCGGCTGCCCCGTTCATCTGCTCCACGGCATGGAGGACCCCGACGTGCCCTACGAGACATCGCTGCGCCTCTCGCGCTGCCTGCCCGCGGGCGAGGTCGTGGTCGAGTTGATCGAGGATGGCGACCACAGGCTCTCGCGCGAGCAGGATCTGGCGCGGCTCATGACCAGCCTCAACGACCTCACCCAGCGGCTTCGCGCGCGAGGATCGCCTTCAGGCCCGAACGAAAGTCCGGATAAGCGAGGCTGACGCCGAGCTCGCGCTTGATCAGGTCGTTGCGAACCCGCTTGTTGTCCGAATAGAAGCTCCGCGCCATGTCGCTGAGCTTCGCCTCGGCAAAGGGCAGGAGAGGCGGTGGAACAACGCCGATCAATCCGGCCGCGTAGGCGACCACGTCGGCCGGCGGGGCTGGATCGTCATCGCAGACATTGTAGACGGCGCCGGGCCGCGGCCGGCGGATCGAGGCTTCCAGCACGGCGGCGATGTCGTCCACGTGAATGCGGCTGAAAACCTGGCCCGGCTTGTCGATGCGCTGGGCTCGGCCTTCGCGCAGTGCGTCCAAGGCCGAGCGCCCGGGCCCGTAGATCCCGGCTAGGCGAAAGACATGGACCGGCAGGCCGGACCTGCGAAACAGATCGAGCCAACCCGCCTCGGCTTCGACGCGCCGGCGTCCTCGGGGCCCGGTCGGTTCGAGCGCGCTTGTCTCGTCCACCCAGCCGCCCGTGCGATCGCCGTAGACGCCGGTGGTGGAGAGATAGCCGATCCAGGCAAGGCCTTGCAGCCGCGCGATCTCATGCCGGTGAAGGGCGAGCACAGGATCGCCTTTCGCATCCGGCGGCACGGAAACGAGAAGGTGGGTGGATCCCGCGAGCGCCCTGCCGGGATCGGCGAGCCCGCGCTCGCCGTCGAAAATCCAGGCCTCGCCGCCCTGGGTCGCCAGATCAGAGCACCTGGCTTCGCTCCGGCAGGTTCCGGCGATGCTCCAATCCGAGGTCGGCAGCCGGACGGCCAGCGCTGCGGCGCTGTAGCCGAAGCCGAAGCAGAACAGGCGGTTCTTGGCCATCTCGGAGCTGCTTGCAAAACGGCGGGCGAGGGTGGAGTTTGGCCCGCGACTTTGGAACCAGGCTGCATGGGAATGCAACAGACCTTCGGGCCTCTCTCGGCAATGATTGTGCTTGCCCTGCTTGCGGTGGCGATACCCGCCCATGCCGACAGCACGACCACGCCCACCGCGACCGATGCCGCGGCGGCGGCCCAGGCGAAGGCGGCCGCCGATGCGAAGCAGTATTCCGATTGCATGGCTCTTGCTCGCAGCGCTCCGGACCAGGCCGTCAAGAGCGCAGAAGAGTGGCAAGCCAAGGACGGGGGCATCCCCGCCGGCCATTGCGATGCCGTCGCCCTTGTCGGCCTGGGGCATTACCAGGAGGCGGCGGCCATGATGGAGAAGCTCGCCGTCGAAGAGGCGAAGACGAGCAATGAATTGGCGGCCGGCCTTTTTGGCCAGGCAGGGCAGGCCCGGCTCATCGCCGGGGACAACCAGCATGCGCTCCAGGACCAGACCGCCGCCCTGGCGCTTACGCCCGACGATGCCGAGCTATTGACCGACCGGGCGGTAACCCAGATCTCCATGGCCAAGTATTGGGAGGCCATCGACGACCTGAACAAGGCTCATGACCTGGCCAGCGACCGGGTCAACGTCCTCATCTTCCGCGCCAGCGCCTATCGCTTCCTGCAAAGCTATGATCTGGCCAGGGACGATATCGATCGCGCGATCAGCCTGGCGCCAACCAATGCCGAAGCCTATCTCGAGCGCGGAGTCCTTCGCAGCCTGACCAAGGATCTGACGGGGGCTCGGGCCGACTGGCAGAAGACCATCGCGCTCGCACCTGACACGCCCACCGCCAACCAGGCCAAGGCCGATCTGTTCCAGCTCGACCAGGCGGCCAAGGCCGCTGCCCCGGCTGCTGCTGCGCCGGCTGCTGCATCATCCCCGGCGGCCGTGCCGCTGCAGCCGGCGCTTCCGCTGACCCAGCCGGCCCAACCCCAGCCCCAGCCGCAATAGGCGGCCGCTTCAAAAATCGAGATCGGCGTAGTGAGCCGGCGGCGGCGCGCCGGGCAGATGGTCGGCGAGCAGCGGCCGGAAGCTCGGCCGCGACTTGATCCGGGCATACCAATCCTTGGCGCCGGGATGGCTGTCCCAAGGGACGTCGCCCAGATAGTCGACGACCGAAAGATGGGCGGCGGCGGCGACGTCGGCCAGCGAGAAATGATCGCCGGCCAGCCAGCTGCGCCGGTCGGTGAGCCAGGCGATGTAGGAGAGATGAACCGGCAGGTTGGCGTGGGCCAGCCGGATCGCATGGGAATCGGGATGGCCGCTGCGCGCGATGCGCTTCAGGATCTTCTCCTCCAGCAGACGCCCGCTCACCTCGCGGTCGAACTTGAGGTCGAACCAGGCGACGAGGCGGCGCACTTCGGCCCGCGCCTCGGGACTGCGCCCGATCATGCAGGGATCGGGATGCGTCTCCTCGACATATTCGGCGATGGCCTGGCTGTCGGAATAGGCGCTGGCGTCCTCCTCGACCAGCACGGGCACCTCGCCGCTGGGATTGAGCCGCAGCAGTTCCTCGCGCCGGTCGCCGGGCCTTTCATCGACCAGCTCGAAGTCGAGCTGCTTCTCCTTGAGGAGAAGGCGGAGTTTCCGCGACACGGGCTGCAGGGCGAAATGATGAAGGCGGCGCATAGGCGTCCGAGTTTAGCCCGGGATTCGCCAAGGAGCCACGGCCGGCGCCGGACGCGCCAAGCCTGCCCCCGCCGCCCGCCAGGTCTACCCCGCGCCGTCCGTTCAGCGTGTTGCGGCGACGATCGACTCCCGCAAGATCTCGGGGATCCGGTCAATGGTTTCGGTCGGCGTCATCAAGGGCGGGGCGACGCAGATCGTATCGCCGATCGCCGGAGTGGCGGAGCCGCCCCGGATGCGGATGATGAGGCCACGCGCCATGGCCTCGCGCGCAACGCGTCCGCCAAGCCCGATGGCGGGGGCCTTGGTCGCCTTGCTCTCCACGAGCTCGACGCCGCACATCATGCCGAGCCCGCGGACATCGCCGACCGGCGGCAGATCGCGCAAGCTCTCGAGCCCAGCCAGGAGCCGGCGGCCCATGATGGCGGCTCGCTCGACGAGATTCTCCCGCTCGATGATCTCGATATTGCCGAGGCCTACGGCACAGCAGACTGGATGACCGAAATAAGTCGCCGCATGCATGAATCTCTGGTCCGCCGGCGCTTCCAGGATCGTCTGATGGACGCGACGCGACATGATGACGCCGCCCAGAGGCAGATAGGCGCTGGTGACCCCCTTGGCGAAGGTCAGCACATCCGGCTCGACGCCCCAATGCCCGAGCGCGAACCAGCGCCCGGTCCGTCCGAAGCCGGTGATCACCTCGTCGGCGATCAGCAGCACCTCATGCCGGTCGCAGATTTCGCGCAGGCGCGGGAAATACGTTGCCGGCGGCACGATGACGCCGCCCGCGCCCATGACCGGCTCGGCGATCACGGCGGCGACGGTGTCCGCGCCCTCCGTGAGGATGAGCTTTTCCAGGGCATCGGCCGCACCCGTTCCCGGGTCCTCGTTGCCGGTCCAGCGATAGGCGTAGGGCGGCGGCGCCTGGAGGAAATTCGGCACCAGGGGGCCGAACATCTTGTGATAGGCCGCCATGCCCGTGGCGCTCATCGCCGCCATGGTGACGCCGTGATAGGCGTGGATCCGGGAGATGACCTTCACCCTGTTCGGCTTGCCGCGGAGCTTCCAGTAGTAGCGCGCGATCTTGAAGGCGGACTCGTTGGACTCGGCCCCCGCCGTGGTGAAATAGACGCCTGAGCTGCTGGGATAGGCGAGCTTGACCAGCTTTTCCGAGAGCCGGATCGAGGGGATGTTGGTGGCGCCGACATAGGCCGAGGCGAAGGCGAGCTTGGTCATCTGGGCGGCGGCCGCATCGGCAAGCTCCTTGCGGCCATGGCCGGCATTGACGTTCCACAGGCCCGAGAGACCGTCGATATAGGTCTTGCCATCGATATCGGTCAGCATTTCGCCGTGTCCCTCGACCACGACCATGGGATGCTCGTGATCCTTGGCAAGGTGAAGGGGATGGATCAGATGGCGGCGATCCGTCTCGATGAGCGATGCTGCTGTGTCCATGTGCTGGGTCCTCGCTTGGGTCGCCGGTCGCGCATTGCCGCGACGGCATCGACGGTCATAGGCCGCGTAGCCTAGGTCCGGCCGCGCCTCGGGGCAAGGCCGGCTGGCCGTAGCAGCGAGCCGGCCCGAACCTCGCAGTGCAGTCGGTGGCAGAGGCCGGCCGCTGGACTTGGGCTTCCGCAAGGCCGGCAAAATCGCTATTGCTTCGTCCGGCCCTGGGGATGTCCGGGAAACCCGGATGAGGTCGCGGTCCATGACTCTCGGTGAAGCGTCGAAGGCTGCAAATGCGGACGCGCGGGGATGGCTCCCGCTGCCGGCGACCGCTGTTCCATTGCGGGTCGAATGGCCGTTTGCCAACGGCATCATCCTCTATCACCTGGTTATCCCGCTCGCCTTGATGCCGGTCTATTTCAGCTGGGCCGGCGTCATCGCCGCTATCCTCGGCTATTTCGTCTTCGGCGTTCTCGGCATCAACGTCTGCTACCACCGCCTGTTGACTCACAAGGGCTTCATTTGTCCGAAATGGCTCGAATACGCTCTCGCAATCCTGGGCGTGTGTTGCCTGCAAGGCAGCCCCGCCAGGTGGGTGGCGATCCACCGGCGCCACCATCAGGCCCCCGACCGGCAGCAGGATCCGCACAGCCCGCTGGTTAATTTTCTGTGGGGCCATGTCGGCTGGGTGCTGTGCAAGAACTCGGCCCTGCCCCGCACCGCGATGAGCGATCCTTATGCCAAGGACCTGATTCGCCAGCCGTTCTATCTCGGGCTGGAACGGCACTGGCTGTGGCTCTGGATCGTCATTGCGAGTTGGTTCGTGTTCTTCTTCGCCGGTTTCGCGGCTGGACTTATGCTCGGCGAGACGCTTGCGCAGGCCGCGACGTTGGGAGCGAGCCTGCTGTTGTGGGGCGTGTTCTTGCGCACGGTGCTCCATTGGCATCTCACCTGGTCCGTCAACTCGGTGGCGCACCGGTGGGGTTACCGCAACTACGAGACCCCGGACAACAGCCGCAACAACATCGTCATCGGCCTGTTGGGCAGCGGCGAAGGATGGCACAACAACCATCATGCCGATCCCCGCTCCGCCCGGCATGGTCACAAGAAGTGGGAACTGGATCTGTCCTGGCTGATCATCCGCGGCTTCGCCGCCCTCGGCCTGGCCAAGAATGTGGTGCTGCCCTCGCCCAGCCTCACCCGTCAGCTCGCGCCCGCGGAGACGCTGCCGGACTAGCCGGCTTTGTCTGCGACCTGACGAAATCCGGCCTTAGCGATCCGAAAGCGCGAGCTTGACGCCGAGCGCGATGAAAGCGCCGGCGAAAGTCCGGCGCATCCAGGCCAAGACCCGCGGACGCGAGATGACATGGCTGCGGATCGATGCCGCGAACAGACCATAGCCGACGAAGACGATGAAGGTCAGCAGCATGAATACGGCGCTGAGCTCGAGCATCCGGGTCAGCGGATGCGGCTCATGGGCGTTCACGAATTGCGGCAGGAAGGCGAAGAAGAAGATCGACAGCTTCGGATTGAGGATGTTGATCAGGATCGCCTGAATCGTCACCTGAAGCACCGAGCGAGCGCTCGTTTCCTGCTCCACTTGGAGCGCGCCCTTCTCCTTCAGCGCGCTCCAGGCCATGTAGAGAAGATAGGCGACGCCCAGATACTTGAAGGTCTGGAAGGCGAGCGCGCTCGCATGCAGCAGTGCCGCCAGTCCCAGGATCGCCGCCGCCATATGCGGGAGGATGCCGAGGGTGCACCCGAAGGCGGCGACCACGCTCGCCCGCGACCCACGAGAGAGGCCGGCCGCCAGCGTATAGAGCACGCCTGTGCCGGGCGAAGCGACGATGATGAGGGACGTTATCAGGAAACTGATGCTCACGGAGGGCCTCCCAGGCTGCGCTCAGTTTAGGCGGCCACGCCTCGTACATCAAATCGAGTGCCCGGTCTGGCCGGGCCAATAATCGCCAAAACTGCGGAACGATGGAAGCCCTTCGAGGCCCAACCTAGCATGGTCGGTATAGGAAAGAGACCGCGATCGAGCATGCCATCTCTTCGCGGCACCACGCTCTCAGCAGAGGGCCGGTATTCCCGATTTTGCGACGGTCCGCGTTGTTCTCGAAGTCGAACAGCCACGTTGAAGGGATACAGCAACGAAACCGCGGGCCAAGGTAGCTTGACACCCCTGCGTCGGTTGAGCGCGCGCCTGGGCCATTTCCGGGGTTTGGCACCCGGTGGTCGACGAAGCGCAATTCGGGGACTACAGCCGCGCTAGTCGCTCGGTCTCTTGGCGGAGAAATGCAGTTGCGTCATTGTCGGTTTCTAACTGCGACAGCTCGACCGGCTCGATTAGGCGTCCAACGGTGGCGCGCAGCGTTTGGCCGTCCTTGTTGACTACCTCGCGAAGAAGCAATAGGTCCTGCAACGGTGGGCAGAGGGCGTTGACAAGCTGGAACGCCCATCCATTGTGGCCATGGAAATAGACGGGCAGAATCGGTGCGCGCGCCTGCCTAGCCACGGCGGCAATATGGCTGCTCCAAGGTTGATCGGCGACGGTCATTCGGCCCCAATGAAAAGTCGCCACACGCCCAGCAGGAAACACAAGCAGCGCCCCGCCGTTCTTAAGCCATAGGACGGATCGGCGCCAAGCCTGGACATTGAGCCTTCGCTTGGAGCGTCTCACGCGGGGATCCACAAAAATCAAACGATCAGCGTATTCCGGAATTGCAGCAAGGAGGTAGGTCGCCATGACGGTGACGTCCGGTCTTCTTGCCAGCACAAGCGCTTCCAGTGCCATTCCTTCGATCAGCCCAAAGGGGTGATTCGCAATCACTATCAATGGCCCACTGACCGGTATCCGGTCGATAGGTACGCCGTCGAACTCAACCCCGACGTGCATCGTGCCCAGAAAATGGCGCGAGAAATCTGCTGCGTTGCAGGGGGAAACCTTTTGATATGTCGCATTGAATTTCGAGAAACCCAGGATTTCCTGCAGGCCGTGTCTCACCGCGTCCACCCAGGACCGCGGCAGGCGTTTCGCCGAAATCTTGAGCGCAAGCACTTCCGGCTCGCGAGCTTTTGTCGGGATTCCGGCGCTCGGCATTGGGGAGGGCAAATCAGGACCGTCGCTTTGCAAGCCGGGGGGTCACGACACGAGATCGATCATACGGTGGATATTGCCCGTGACAGGCGCCGATGCAAAATCGCCATCCTGCGCATGTACGGTCATAGGAATGCCCGAACGCGGGCGTAGCGTGAGCTGGATCGTGCCGTCGATAGCCGCATTGGGGACCACGCGAGTGCGGAATCGCTGCATGATCCTGGCAACGGTCAGTTTCAGCTCCAGCAAGGCAAAGCTGTACCCGAGGCAAAGTCGGGGCCCTGCGCTGAACGGGATGTACTCATATGGATCCGGTTTCACCGTAAGCCAACGTGACGGATCGAACCGGTTAGGCTGCGGAAAGATGTTGGGGTCACGGTGGGTCAGGTAATTGCTGAGAACGACCTTGTCGCCGAGACGCAGCGGAAAACCACTCAGCTCTACTTCGCGGATCGGAGAGCGAAAAGTGTAGGCAAGCGGCGGCAATAACCGCGTGGACTCCAGCACCACTCTGTTCAACAGCGGCAGCGCATCAAGCTGTTGAACATTAGGTGGCCAGCCACCCAGCCGCTGTATGATTTCGTCATGCAAGGCGGCTGCGATCTGGGGATGCTGGGCGATCAAGAATAGGGTCCACGCCAAGACGTTCGCCGTGGTTTCAAAACTGGCCGCATAGAGAATGACTGCATGGGCCACGAGGGCTGATTCGCTCATTCCCACTTCCTGAGAGTCGAAAGCGCGGATCAAGATCGACAACACA
This sequence comes from uncultured Alphaproteobacteria bacterium, assembly GCA_963724385.1. Lineage (GTDB taxonomy): Bacteria > Pseudomonadota > Alphaproteobacteria > Dongiales > Dongiaceae > DASXQK01. The sequence continues at coordinate 960,567 of CAVRUJ010000001.1, forward strand.
TCATTGCCCGGCACGTCTGTCCGGCGGTTGCGCTCTATCAGATCGCGGATGGTGCCTTCCAGTCGCTGCGCGTGTCTCAGAAGACGCCAATAGGGTGTGCCAGGGATGTCAAGCCAGACGAGGCTGCTTCGGGCCTTTACGTCCAGTAGCAGCCACTCTTCGATCTGCTTGCCGATTTGGATTGATGCCGCAAAGTCCTCGCTGCCGAACAGGATGTGAGCCGCTACCCAGTTCGACAACGTGCGCATCTCTCGGTACATGTCCAACGTCTCGCCCGGACGCCACCGATCCAGAACCTGATCGATCAGGCTGGTCATCGTGCCGACATAACTGGCCACAGCGGACTTTTGAAACGGCGGCTGCATCACCCGGCGGTGGTTCCGGTGTTCGCTGCCGTACATCGCGAAAATGCCATACCGGAGCCGGCGATGCGCAGACCCTTTGGGTCCGGCTATTACTTGTCCGCCCGGGCGGAACATATCGGGCTGACCCAACACTTCGCGATTGTAGCGACCGCCTATTGCCAGCACGAAGCGCCGCCCGCCGCGCCAAATCGGCAGCGGATTTCCCAGGACAAACATGGGTCCAAATCGACTTTGAGCTGCTGCGAAACATTGCACGGGATCCCGAAAATATCGGAAGTACCACGGCCACGATGCAACGCCGCGAAGCAAGGTCGGGGAGCCGGCTGTCCGGGAAGGTTTAATGTCCGGCACTAGCAAAGGCCCGGAGAAGTGTCAATCTGCCAGAAGCCGTCAGCATCACGAGCCCTTCGTTCAATAGCCGGAGACCCGCAATATCACCTTCGCCCCAAGCACTAGCAGTGGTATCCCAGGCAGGACTACTCGCTGGCTTGTGTCGGCGTTCCGGTTTCATTGTCCCTCGATGCGGGAGCTTTCAGCCAATATTCCCCCGTGCGAACGAATGTCGCGCCGCATGATTGCAGCGTTTCAGCTATCGAGGCAAGGGCCCAACCTCAAAGCCCAGTCCGGCGCGGGAACTCTTCTCTAGGCGCCTTCAGACCTTCGGAGGGCGCGATGTCATGCGGTCAGTCGAGGGGGATGCGGCGATGATGCGAATTGCAAGCCACCGCATGAGCGGCCGCAAAGGCCCCCACCGATACCCGCCAGGATCAATACGAGGAGTGAGTGCGCTCGGACGCTACGAGGGCGACCTACCCCATAGCAGATGTGGGGCGAGATATTCCCCATCCGCGGATTTGCAACGACGGGTCTGCCTCCACAGGCAATCCATCCTACGCTCTCTCCTCCACCACCCGATCGCTCAGCGGCTGCGGCAGCTTGGCCAGCATCTCCTTCGGTGCGATCTGCCAGAAGCGGTCGCGCTCGATGGCCCAGTCGTTGAGGAGCTGCTGGGCGAAGCGGGACTGGGTTTCGGCCACATGCTGGGCCACGAGCCCGCGCAGCAGGTTCTCCCAATAGAGAGAATCGATGCGCTGCCAGACGACGCTGTCGGGATTGACGTAGCGAGGGAAGACGTCGGTCGCGTCATAAACGAAAGCCATGCCGCCGCTCATCCCGGCGGCGAAGTTATCGCCCACCGGACCCAGGATCACGGCCGTGCCGCCGGTCATGTATTCGCAGCCGTTGGCCCCGCATCCCTCCACGACCACGTCGGCGCCGGAGTTGCGCACGGCGAATCGCTCGCCCGCCTGGCCGGCGGCGAAGAGCCTGCCCGCGGTGGCGCCGTAAAGCACGGTGTTGCCGATGATGACGTTGCGTTGGCTCGCGAGCGGGCTGGAGGGCAGCGGGCGAACCACGATGGTGGCGCCCGACAACCCCTTGCCCACGTAATCGTTGGCGTCGCCCAGCACTTCCAGCTTCAGGCCTTGCACGGCGAAGGCGCCGAGCGACTGGCCGGCCGAGCCGCGCAGCCGCACGGTCACATGACCCGGCTTCAGCCCGGCCATGCCGAAGCGCCGGGTGATGCGGGAGCTGAGCCTGGTGCCGATGGCGCGCTGGGTGTTCCGTACATTGTACTGCAGCTGCATCTTCTCGCCGTCGTCGAAGAGCGGCCTGGCGTCGGCGATCATCTGGGCGTCCAGGGTGTCGGGCACCTCGTTGCGCCCCTCCAGGGTGCAATAGCGGGCATGCTCGCCGGGGTCGGCCTGGGCCAAGATCGGATTGAGGTCGAGATCGTCCAGGTCCGCGGCACCCCGGTTCACCTGAGCGAGCAGGTCGGTGCGCCCGATGACCTCATTCAAGGTGCGGAAGCCGAGGCGGGCCAGGATCTCGCGCACCTCCTCGGCGATGAAGCTGAAAAGGTTGATCACCTTCTCGGGCGACCCGGCGAAGCGCTGACGGAGCTTCGGGTCTTGCGTGCAAACGCCCACCGGGCAGGTGTTGGAGTGGCATTGGCGGACCATGATGCAGCCCATGGCGACGAGAGCCGCGGTGCCGATGCCGAACTCCTCGGCCCCCAGCATGGCGGCCATGACCACGTCGCGCCCGGTCTTGATGCCGCCGTCGGTGCGCAGGCGCACCCGGTGGCGAAGCCGGTTCAAGGTCAGCACCTGATGCGCTTCGGAAAGGCCCATTTCCCAGGGGACGCCGGCATATTTGATGCTGGCCTGGGGCGAGGCGCCGGTGCCGCCCACGTGGCCCGCGATCAGGATCACGTCGGCCCTGGCCTTGGCCACGCCGGCGGCGATCGTGCCGATGCCCGAGCGCGCCACCAGCTTCACGCAGACCCTGGCCTCGGGATTGATCTGCTTCAGGTCATAGATGAGTTGGGCGAGATCCTCGATCGAATAGATGTCGTGGTGGGGCGGGGGCGAGATGAGGGACACGCCCTCGGTCGCGTGGCGCAGCCTGGCGATCTCCGCCGTCACCTTGAAGCCCGGAAGCTGGCCACCTTCGCCGGGCTTGGCGCCCTGGGCGATCTTGATCTCCAGCTCGCGGCAGCTGTTGAGATATTCAGCCGTGACCCCGAACCGGCCCGAGGCGACCTGCTTGATGGCCGAGTTGGCGTTGTCGCCGTTGGGCTGGGGCCGGAAGCGCGCCGGGTCCTCGCCGCCTTCGCCCGAATCGGACTTGGCCCCGATCCGGTTCATGGCGATGTTGAGGGTGCCGTGGGCCTCGGGCGAAAGGGCACCGAGCGACATGCCCGGCGTCACGAAACGCTTGCGGATCTCGGTGATGGATTCGACCTCGTCGAGGGAAACGCTGCGGCCCGTCTCCTCGAAGGCCAAGAGGTCGCGGATGGCGATCGGCGGGCGCTTCTCCATCGCCTCGCTGAACTTCTTGAAAGTCTGGTAGGACTCGCTCGCCACCGCCGACTGGAGCATGTGGATGAGGTTCGCCTCCCAGGCATGGCTCTCGCCGCCCCGCCGGTAGCGGTAGAAGCCGCCGACCGGCAGAGGCTGGACGTCCTCGCTCCAGGCTCGCTTGTGGAGGGCCAGCACCCGGCGCTGGATTCCGGTCATGCCGATGCCCGAGATGCGCGAAGGCATGTCGGGGAAATATTCGGCCACCAGGGTGCGCGACAGGCCGAGGGCCTCGAAGAAGCCGCCGCCCCGGTAGCTGCTGACGACCGCTATCCCCATCTTGGACATGATCTTCAGCAGGCCCTGGTCGACGGCCTCACGGTAGCGCTTCAGGCAATCCTCGAGGCTCAAGGCCCCGAAGAGGCCGCGCCGGTGCCGGTCGGCGATGCTGGCCTCGGCGACATAGGCGTTGACCGTGGTGGCGCCGACGCCGATCAGCACCGCGGCATGATGGATGTCGAGGCACTCGCCCGAGCGCACGTTGAGCGAGGTGAAGGTGCGCAGCTGCTGGCGCAGGAGATGCGTGTGCACTGCGCCGGTGGCGAGGATCATGGGAATGGCGGCGCGGCCCGGGCCGGCGTTCTCGTCCGAGAGGATGATGTGGACGGCCCCGCCGCGCACGGCATCCTCGGCCTGCCGGCGCACCGCCTGCACCGCGTCGCGCAGCGCGTTGTCGCCGCCGGAGGCGCTGCCCCCCGGAACACTGCCCCCTAAAGCACTGAACGTGCAATCCACCACGGCCGCGCTCGCGCCCATATAGGCGCGCATAGCGTGGAACTCGGAGGTCAGCAGCACCGGGGATTCGAGCTGGAGCAGCCGGCACTGGCTCTCTTCTTGATCGAGCACGTTGCCCAGGTTGCCGAGCCGCGTCTTCAGGGTCATCACCCGGCTTTCCCGCAAGGAATCGATAGGCGGGTTGGTGACCTGGCTGAAATTCTGACGGAAGAACCGGTGCAGGCCCCGGTACTGATCCGCGAGCACGGCCAGCGGCGTGTCGTCGCCCATGGAGCCGACGGCGTCCTTGGCGTCCTCGACCATGGGGTGGAGGATCAACTCCAGATCCTCCAGCGAGAACCCGGCGGCGAGCTGGCGCCGGCGCAACGCCTCGGGCTCGAATATCGCGGGTTCGGCCCTGGCGCTGCGCACGAGGCTGTCGATGACCGTGATGTTCTTGACCCAATCGCTGAACGCCGCCTGGCTCGCCAGCAGGTCCATCAGCGCCCCATGGCGATAGAGCCGACCGGCGGCGAGGTCGACGCCGATGGTCTGGCCCGGGCCGACGCGGCCCTTCTCCACGACCCTGGTCTCGTCGACGCGCACCATGCCTGCTTCCGATCCGGCGAGAAGCAGGCCGTCCCCGGTAATGGTGTAACGCAAGGGCCTGAGGCCGTTGCGGTCCATGCCGGCGATCACCCAGTTGCCGGCAAAGGCGCAGATCGCTGCCGGCCCGTCCCAGGGCTCCATCACCGAGTTGCAGTAGCTGTAGAAGTCGCGATGGGCCTGGGGCATGGTTTCGCGCCCCGCCCAGGCATCGGGGATCAGCAGGGCCTTCACCATGGGCAGGTTTCGGCCCACGCCCACCATGGACTCGAACACGTTGTCGAGGGCGGCGGAGTCCGAGCCGCCGGGCTGGACCACGGGCTTGAGGGCATCCATGTGCTCGCCGTAGATCGGCGTCGCCATGCGCGTCTCATGGGCCTTCATCCAGTTGAGGTTGCCCTTGAGGGTGTTGATCTCGCCGTTGTGGGCGATGACCCGGAAGGGCTGGGCCAGATGCCAGGTCGGAAAGGTGTTGGTCGAATAACGCTGGTGGTAAATGGCGAAATTCGACACGAAGCGCTCGTCGCGCAGATCGGGATAGAAGGCCGTCAGCTGCTCGGCCAGGAACATGCCCTTGTAGATGACCGAGCGGCAGGAGAGGGAGCAGATGTAGAAATCCTTGATGCTCTCCTCGATGATCGCCTTCTCGATGCGCCGGCGGATGACGTAGAGGTCGATCTCGAACTGCTCCTCGTCCACGCCCCGGCTGTTGCAGATCATGATCTGCTCGATCTCGGGCCGGGTGGCATTGGCCTTTTCGCCGATCACGTCGACGTTCACAGGCACCTGGCGCCAGCCGTAGATGGTGTGGCCCGAACCCAGGATCTCCCGCTCCACCACGACCCGGGCGCGTTCCTGGGCGCCGAGGTCGGTGCGCGGCAGGAAGGTCATGCCGACGCCGAGCTTGCCGGGCCCGAGCGCCGACCCCGCCCGCCGGATATGGTCCTGGAAGAAGTCCTGGGGGATCTGGACATGAATGCCGGCGCCGTCGCCGGTCTTGCCGTCGGCGTCCACCGCGCCCCGGTGCCAGACCGACTTCAAGGCGGCGATGGCCGCCTCGACCACGGCGCGCCGGGGCTGGCCATCAAGCGCGGCGATCAAACCCACGCCGCATGCGTCATGCTCCTCGCGCGGGTCATAGAGGCCGCTCGCGGCGAGATGCGCGGCATTGCGGCGATAGGCGGCTGCGAAGTCCTCGACCATGGTGCTACTCCGCTGCGACGCCGACGGACACGGCTTGGCCCGTGAGATAGGCATGGATGCGCTCTGCGGCGTCGCGCCCGTCGCGGATCGCCCAGACGACGAGAGCCGCACCGCGGACGATGTCGCCAGCCGCGAACACGCCCGGCAGGCTGGTCATGGAGGTGGCGTGGTCGATCTTGATGGTGCCCCAGCGGGTCACCGTGAGATCCGGGGAGGCAAAGCGCTGGGGCAGATCCTCGGGATCGAAGCCGAGCGCCTTGATGGCCAGGTCTGCCTCGAGGCGGAACCGGCTCGCCTCGATGGGCTGGGGCGCTTGGCGGCCAGTGGCGTCGGCCAAACCAAGATGGATGCGCTGGGCGAGCAGGCCGGAGACGCGGCCTTCGCCGAGGAAGGCCTCGGGCTGGGCGAGGAAGACGAACTCCACGCCTTCTTCCTCGGCATAGGTCACCTCCCGTTGGGAGCCCGGCATATTGGCCCGGTCGCGCCGGTAAAGGCATTTGACCGACTTGGCGCCCTGGCGCACGGCGGTCCGCACGCAGTCCATGGCCGTGTCGCCGCCGCCGATCACCACGACATGTTTGCCCTTGGCGCTGAGGCTTCCGTTGCGCAGTCCCGGCACCTCATCCCCCAGGCTCGCGCGATTGCTGGCGGCGAGGTAATCGAGGGCCGGCAGGATTCCCGGCAGGCCGGAACCCGGCGCCTGCATCTCCCGCGCCTTGTAGACGCCGCAAGCGATGAGGAGCGCGTCGTGCCTGCGGCGCATTTCGGCGAAGGAGAGCTCGCGCCCGATCTCGGTCTTGAGCTGGAACTGAACCCCCGCTTCGGCCAGAAGGTCGGCCCGGCGCAATACCACTTCCTTTTCCAGCTTGAAGTTGGGGATGCCATAGATCATCAGGCCGCCGACCCGGTCATGCCGGTCGTAAACCGTGACGCGATAGCCCCGCCGGCGGAGTTCCTCCGCCGCGGATAGGCCGGCCGGCCCCGCGCCGATGATGCCCACGGACCGGTCGAGCTCAAGGCGCGGCCTGGCCGGCTTCACCCAGCCTTTTTCCCAGGCGGTGTCGGTGATGAATCGCTCGATGGCGCCGATGGTGACCGTCCCGTGGCCGGCCTGCTCGATGACGCAATTGCCTTCGCAAAGCCGGTCCTGCGGGCAGATGCGCCCGCAGATTTCGGGAAAGTTGTTGGTCGCGGAGGAGACCTCATAGGCTTCCTCGAGCCGGCCTTCGGCGGCGAGCTTCAGCCAGTCGGGAATGTTGTTATGGACGGGGCAATGGACCTGGCAGAAGGGCACGCCGCATTGCGAACAACGGCCTGCCTGCTTGGCCGCCTGGTCCACGGCGTAACGGGGATAGATCTCCCGGAAGTCGCGACGACGGCCGGCGGCCGGCCGCTTGGCCGGCATCTCCCGCCCGAGATGGACGAAGCTCTGCATCTTCGACGCCATCCTCGGTCTTCCCCAATGCCGGCAATTGATTAAGACATAATCATTGACCTGATTTTTCTCTCTGTCGAGTCACATCAGCCAGCTTCGGACGATCTGACCAAAATTGACAGAAAATTAGTTCCATTGCGGGACCAATTGACTCCTTCGGCTCCTACAGGCTGGGTGATATAAGCAGCGGCCTGCCGCCGGAGAGCTTCCTTGCCGCCGTTCCACATCGTCGTCATGGCCCTCGCCGAGGGGATCACCGAGCTGCTGCCCATCGGCTCTTCGGCCCATTCGGTGCTTTTTTCGGCCGTCTCCGGCTGGCCTGAGCAGGGCCTCGCCCTCGATCTCGCCGTCCATCTGGGCTTGCTGGCCGCGCTGCTCGCCTATCTTTGGCGAGACATGCTCCACCTGGGGGAAGGCTTCGCCGACCTTGTCCGGGGCAAGGTGGGGGTGGAAGCCCGCCAGCTGCCGCCGCTGCTCATCGCGGCCCTGCCGCCGCTCATTCTCGGATGGCCAGTCGAGCGCTTCGCGCCCGCCGCCGAGCTCGGTGGCGTGGCCATGGTGGCGTGGACCAGCATGGGATTTGCCGTGCTGCTCTTCTTCGCCGATCGCTTCGCGCTTACCGTCCAGCGCATCGAGCATTTGAGACTCGGCCATGCCTTCTTCATCGGCCTTGCCCAGCTTCTGGGCTTGGCGCCTGGCATCGGCCGGCTCGGCGCCGTCATCCTCGCCGCGCGCCTCTTCGCCTGCGAACGCCGGGAAGCGGCGCGCCTGGCCCTCCTGCTTTCGGTGCCAGCGCTGGCCAGCGCCTGCATTCTGGAAGCGCTCGGTCTCGCCGAGGCAGGCGGCGCAGTCCCGGCCAGCGACCTGCTCTGGGCGGCCGGAATCGCCGCCCTCGCCGGCTTTCTCGCCATCGCCTTCCTGATGCGCTGGCTCGAGACCGGCAAATTCGGGATCTTCGTCGCCTATCGGCTGCTGGTCGGCGGGACGCTTGTGTATTTGCTGTATTTTCGCGGAGCGTAGAGAAGTATTCGGAAGTCACATAAAACTATCAGACTTCCGATTCACTTTCGCGCTTTCTCGTCACGACCGAGTCTGTTCCGGTCATGACGATGTGGGCGTTCCGGCGGGTCACGCTCTTGCGAATCGCCCGCCCGGCCTGAACCGCTCGAGATAGCTGGGCAGGATCGCTTCGAGGCCCTCGGGCTCGATGCCCAGCTCCTTCAGTCCCGCGAATTGCCCGCTCGGTACATTGTCGCGCTCCAGCAGGCGGAGCTGGTCGAGGGTCAGCGGCGGCTGGGGCAGCAGGCCCAGCAAGCCGGCTTGCAAACGGGCGAGCGGCATGGGTATGGGCAGCAGCAGGCGCCGGCGGCCGATCTGTGCCAGGAGGATCTCCATCAGACCCTTGAAGGTGTAGGCCTTGGGGCCGGCGAGTTCATAGGTGCGGCCTTGCGTTCCGGGATTCTCCAGCGCCGCCATGGCGGCATCGGCCACGTCGCCGACATAGACTGGCTGGAAACGGGTGCGCCCGCCGCCGATGAGCGGCAGGGCGGGGAGAATCTGGGCCATCTTGGCGAAGCGGTTGAAGAAGTCATCCTCGGGCCCGAAGACAATGCTTGGCCGCAGAATCGTCGCGGTCGGGAACTGGTCCAGCACCTGGGTCTCGCCGGCGGCCTTGGATCTTCCATAGGCCGCGGGCGAAGCCGGATCGGCGCCCAAGGCCGAGACATGCAGGAACCGATCCACGCCCGCAATCTTGGCCGCGCGGGCAAGGCGCCGGGGTCCTTCGGCATGGACGGCATCGAAGCGCTGGGGGCCGCGCTCGTAGAGAATGCCGACCAGATTGATCACCGCCTCGGCGCCCGCAACCGCGGCGCTGACCGAGCGTTCGTGCCGGATATTGGCGGCGACGGGCGTGATCTGGCCCACATCGCCCATGGGTTTCAGGAACAGGGCTTCATCGGGGCGCCTGATGGCGACGCGCACCAGCCAACCCCGCCTTGCCAGGCGCTGCACGATGTAGCGGCCGATGAAGCCGGAGCCGCCGAAGACCGTCGCAAGCCGTCTTGCCATCGCCCACCCCGCAGTGCCGCGCATGGGATACAGCGAGGCAAGGCCCTCTGGCAACAGGAGGATTTGGCCGTTGACATTGCCCCATGGCTGACGAAAATCGCGCACCCGAGCCCAGGTGGCGGAATTGGTAGACGCGCAGGTTTCAGGTACCTGTGGCCGCAAGGTCGTGGAAGTTCGAGTCTTCTCCTGGGCACCATCGGCTGCCGCCCGCATTAATGCCACTGGAGCGCGATGAACATCAGGCTGCATCGCGGTGATCTTCCCGCGGATTTGTCTCTCGGCAAGGTCGTGGCAGTCGACACCGAGACCATGGGCCTCAATCCCTTCCGCGACCGTCTCTGCCTGGTGCAGCTTTCGGGCGGCGACGGAAATTGCGAACTGGTGAAGATCGCTGCCCCCGCCCCCGGCTCGGCCATGCCGGCGGCCGCGCCCAATCTGAAGCGCTTGCTGGAGGATCCCGAAGTCCTGAAGCTGTTCCACTTCGCCCGGTTCGACATCGGCATGCTGAAGCATTGGCTCGGCATCGATTGCCGACCGCTCTATTGCACCAAGATCGCCTCGCGCCTGGTGCGCACTTTTACCGACCGGCATGGCCTCAAGGACTTGTGCAAGGATCTGCTGGGGATCGATGTCTCCAAGCAGCAGCAGTCCTCGGATTGGGGTGCCGCGGAGTTGAGCCCCGAGCAACTGCGCTACGCGGCCGGCGACGTCCTGCATCTCCACGCCCTGAAGGCGAAGCTGGACGAGATGCTGGAGCGCGAGGGGCGCCGATCCCTGGCCGAAGCCTGCTTTGCCTTTCTGCCCACCCGCGGGAGTCTCGATCTCGGCGGCTGGGCCGAACCCGACATCTTTGCCCACTAGCCCATTGGGCTTTTGCTGCGGACTGATAGAATGCGATTTGATCCGGCGAAAGACGTGCCATGACGGCGGTCGCCTCGATTCGTGATCAGACAGCCGACCGGGCCGCGGCGGAGCGGGTATTGCGGCTGGCGTCCGAGGGGCTGACCGCCCTGGCGGCGAGCCTCGACGCGCGATTTTTCCAAGCCCTCGACATCCTGGCCGCGGTCGAAGGCCGGGTGGTGGTCACCGGCATGGGCAAGAGCGGCCAGATCGCCCGCAAGATCGCGGCGACGCTGGCCTCCACCGGCCGCCCGGCCCTCTTCGTCCATCCGGGCGAGGCGAGTCACGGCGATCTCGGCATGATCGCCGAGGGCGACGCGGTGATCGCGCTCTCCTATTCCGGCAACACCGCCGAGCTCGCCCATATCGTCGGCTACGCCAAGCGCTTCCGCATCCCTCTCATCGCCGTGACCGGCCGGGCCGATAGCGCGCTTGCCGAGGCGGCCGACGCGGCCCTGGTGCTTCCCCGCGTCGCCGAAGCCTGCCCCCACGGCCTGGCGCCGACCACGTCGACCACTATGATGCTGGCGCTGGGCGACGCGCTGGCCGTGGCGCTGCTGGAACGCCGGGGCTTCAGCGCCACTGATTTTCACGCGCTCCATCCGGGCGGCCAGCTCGGCCGGCAGCTGCGGCGCGTGGCAGAGCTGATGCATCGGGGCGATGCGCTGCCGCTTGTCGCCTTCGGCTCGACCATGAACGAGGCGATCCTGGCGATGACCGCCAAGCGCCTGGGTTGCGTCGGCGTCGTGGACGCGGGCGGGCGTCTCGCCGGCATCATCACCGACGGCGATCTCCGCCGGCACATGGCGCCGGATTTGCTCGACCGGCGCGTGGAAACGGTGATGACCCGCGGGCCGCGCACGATCCGTCCCCAGGCGACTTTGGCCGAAGCCATCGGCCTGATGACCGCCCCGGACCGGCCGATCACCGCTCTCTTCGTGGTCGAGGGCGACCGGCCCGTTGGCCTGTTACACATGCATGATTGCCTGCGCGCGGGGGCCCTATGATGGCGATGCCGCAACCGGCAGGTCCGCGCCGACCGCTCCATCCCCATGTCCGGCGCCACACCCGCATGGTCCTCACCATGCGCCTGGCGCTGCCGGCGCTGGCAGCCCTCCTGCTCGCCTGCCTCGCCTTCTGGACCCAGTTCGGCGGCGAAAGCGGCTTGTTCCGCCTGACGTTCAATCCGGGTCATCGCGAGGAATTCAGCGCGCTCACCATGAGCAACCCGCATTTCGAAGGCGTGGATCAGCAGCAGCGCCCGTTCAGCGTCATGGCCCGCAAGGCAATCCAGATGGACAAATCGGGCGACGTCATGGAGCTGGAGGCGCCCGAGGCCAACGTCACCACGCAGGACGGTGCCTGGCTGGCGATCAATGCCGACAGCGGCCGCTTCATGCGCGTCGCCCAGAAGCTGGACCTGGACGGGGCCGTCAGCCTGTTCCATGACCAGGGTTTCGAGTTGCATACCAGCGACGTGCAGGTCGATCTCGCGGCCAGCTCGGCCCACACCAACCGGCCGGTGCAGGGCCAGGGCCCGTCCGGGAACATGACCGCCGACGGGCTCGATGTCTTCGACGGGGGAAAACGGATCGTGCTCCTGGGTCACGCCCATGTTTCCATCTACGGTGGCGATCAGCTGACCGAGGCGCCGAAGCCGTGAGGGGGCCGATTGCGGCCGCATTGCTGCTGGGCCTCCTGGCTGCCGGCGGGTTCGCCGGCGTGGCCGACGCCCAGCAGGCCTCTCAGGGCCAGGGCTCCGGCGCCGTGGGCCTGGTGCCGAACTTCGGCAGCGTGGATACCGGCAACGCCGGCGCGCCCATCGATATCGAAGCGGATGACGGCATCGAATGGCGCCGCGACCAGCAAGTCTATATCGCGCGCGGCAACGCCCATGCGGCACGCGGCGACATTTCGGTCAACGCCGACAGCCTGATCGCCCACTACCACGACAACGGCGGCGGCAAGACCCAGATTTACATGATGGAAGCGGACGGCCACGTGGTCCTGAAGACCAAGGACGCCCAGATCGTCGGCGACCGCGCGATCTACGACCTGGAGAAGGGCTCGGCGATCGTAACCGGCAAGGTCCTCAAGGCCAGTTCCAAGGAAGATTTCGTCACCGCGCGGGACAGCCTGGAATACTGGAACCAGCAAGGGGCGGTGGTCGCCCGCGGCAATGCCGTCGCCGGCCAGGCGGACCGGGAAATCCATGCCGATCTGCTGACCGGCTATTTCCGCATCGAGCCGAACGGCGCCAAGAAAATGTACCAGGTCGAAGCGACCGGCAATGTCCGGCTGATAAGCCAAGGCAGTGTCGCCCGCGCGCGCAAGCTGGTCTATAATCTCGATACCAACGTCGCCGTGCTGGAGGGAGATGTGAAGATTACCCGCGGCAAGAACCAGCTGAACGGACAACGGGCGGTCTACAACCTGAAGACGGGCCAGGCGAAGATCACCGGCGGCGGCGGCAAGGTGAAGACTCTCCTGGTGCCCGGCAGCGAATCCGGCGCGGGGCTGGCACCCGGTGGCCTTGCCCCAGGGGGCGGGCTGGTGCCATGAGCGACCGCAGCACCAAATCGGCCAAGATCGTCGTGGTCCCGCAGGCCCAAGTCGAGCCGGCCAGGAAGCCTGTGCGCCTGCCCGCCAGGCCGGCTGAGCCGGTGCGTCGCGAAAGCGTGGTGCCGGCGCCCGTTCCCGGCCATGAAGGGCTGGCGGCGCACAACCTCAACAAGCGGTTCAAGAAGCGCCCGGTGTTGCGCGGCGTCTCGATCTCGCTGCGCCGGGGCGAAGCGGTCGGCCTGCTCGGTCCCAACGGCGCCGGCAAGACGACATGCTTCTACATCATCACCGGACTCATCCATCCCGAACTCCGGGACGGTCGAGCTCGACGGCTACGATGTCACCAGGCTGCCCATGTACCGGCGCGCGCGCATGGGCATCGGCTACCTGCCCCAGGAGGCCTCGATCTTCCGTGGCCTTTCGGTCGAGCAGAACATCCGCGCCGTGCTCGAGGTCGTGGAGCCGGACCGGGCCCGGCGCGAGGCGCGGTTGGATGAGCTTTTGGCCGAGTTCTCCATCGAGCATCTGCGTCATGCCCCGGCGCTGGCCCTTTCGGGCGGCGAGCGCCGGCGTTGCGAGATCGCCCGCGCTCTTGCGGCAAATCCGGCCTTCATGCTGCTGGACGAGCCGCTTGCCGGTATCGATCCCATCGCGGTCGGCGAGATCCGCAATCTCGTTTCCCACCTGAAGGACCGCGGTATCGGCGTGCTGATCACCGACCACAATGTCCGCGAGACCCTCGAGATCGTCGATCGGGCCTACATTTTGTACGAGGGCCAGGTGCTGCGCGAAGGCGTGCCGGAAGAAATCGTTCTCGACGGCAATGTTCGCCGGGTCTACCTGGGCGAACGCTTCACGCTCTGAGGCGGCGTTGGCGCCATGACCGCCACCCGCCTGGGACTGGGCCAAACTGCGGCCCTGCGAAGAGGCGTGGCGCTGACGCCGGCCATGCGCCAATCCATGAAGCTGCTGGCTCTGTCGAATGCCGAGCTTTCGCAGCTGCTGGCCGAGGCGCTGGCGGAAAATCCGCTTTTGGAAGCAGCGTCGGACTTGCCGGACCAGCCTGCTGCCCCGCTGCGCCGGCCCCGCCCCGCGGCTGGGTCGCGTCAAGCGCGGCCACTTCCCGCCGGTCTCGAGCGCATCTGGCGCAAGCTCGATCGGCGGCCTCGCGACGCCGGTTATGCCGAGGAAGGCGAGATTCCAGCAGCCGGACCAAGCTTGCACGATCACCTGCTGCATCAGCTTGGCACCGACCTCGCCGATCCGGTGGATAGGGCGATCGGCCGGGCGCTGATCGAGAACCTGGACGAGGCGGGCTACCTGACCGGCGATCCGGCTGAAATCGCGAAGCGCCTCAATCTGCCGGCCGACAGGGTGATGACGGTCCTGCACCGTCTCCAGGGGTTCGATCCCCCTGGTGTCTGCGCCCGCAATTTGGCCGAGTGCCTGGCCCTTCAGCTCGAGGATCGGGGCCGCCTCAGCGATCGCTTTCGCCTGCTGCTTGAGAACCTGGGATTGCTCGCCGGCGGTGACCGGCGAGAGCTGATGCGGCGCTGTGGTGTCGGCTCGGCCGAGCTAGCGGCCATGCTGCAGGAACTGGCGCGGCTCGATCCGCGACCGGGGCTAGCCTTCGATCGCACCCAAACAACGGCGGTCTCGCCCGACCTTGCGATCGAGCGCGGGCCGGACGGTGTCTGGCGGGTGGAGTTGGACGACCGCAGCCTCCCGCGACTCGCCATCAATGAAGGCTATGCCGCCACGGCTGGGACCACTGCCGAGGCGCGTGCCTTCTTGAGCGAGCGTCGACAGGCCGCGCGCTGGCTGCTGGAGGCTCTCAACCGGCGCGGGAGGACGCTGCTCCGGATAGCGGACGCGATCGTTCAGCGCCAAGGCGCTTTCCTCGAAGGGGGAGCCGGCGGGCTGAAGCCGCTTTCGCGGCGGGAGATCGCCGCTGCTCTGAGGTTGCACGAGAGCACGGTCGGCCGGGCGACGGCGAACAAGTACGCGGCCACGCCCCGGGGCGTCCTGGCGCTGGCGGATTTCTTCGGCGGTCGGCTCGGAAAACCAGGTCATGGGGACAGGTCGGACGACAAGGGCGGGCACGCGCCGGCCGCGGTGCGGCTGCGTCTCAGGCGCCTGATCGAGGCGGAGTCGCCCGCCCGACCCTTGAGCGATGACCGGCTGGGTGAGTTGCTGCGCGGCCAGGGCATCGGTATTTCCCGGCGCACGGTGGCGAAATACCGGGAGATGCTCCGGATTCCCCCTTCGTTCCGACGCCGGCGCGAGCAAGCCTTGCAGGCAGAGGCCCAGCTTCCAACATAGAGTGCCAACACAGAAACGGGCGGGGGCTTCGCTTGACAGCATGGAAGGGCGTCCCTATGGTCTGCCGCCCTTGCGCCGGCGCGGGCGAATTGTCCTCTGCCGCCGCCGCCCGATAGCCGGTATCCCGCTTCAATGAATGTCATCGTCAAAGGCCAGCATATCGACGTGGGCGAGGCTTTGCGCCAGCATGTCGGCGAGAGCCTCACGCATGTCTTCGGCAAGTATTTCGGCGACGCCATCGACGTGACCGTGTCATTCAGCCGCGAGGCGCATCTGCTGCGCGCCTCCGTTTCCGCCCATGTCGGCCGCGGCATCGTCGCTCAAAGCCACGCCAGCGCCGACCAGCCTTACGCGGCCTTCGACCTAGCGGCTGATCGCTTGGGGAAGCGCCTGCGCCGGCACAAGCGGCGCCTGCGCGACCACCATAAGACGCCGCTCGAAACCCGGCCGGCCGAGCACTACGTCCTGGCCGCCGAGGCAGACACGGAAGACAGCGGGGCGGCGGAGACCGCAAATGGTCGGCCGGCGGTGATCGCGGAGATGAAGACGGAGATCCCCGTCTTGACGGTG
Organism: uncultured Alphaproteobacteria bacterium; assembly: GCA_963724385.1. Classification (GTDB taxonomy): domain Bacteria; phylum Pseudomonadota; class Alphaproteobacteria; order Dongiales; family Dongiaceae; genus DASXQK01. Next base: position 976,235 of record CAVRUJ010000001.1, read on the forward strand.
AGCGAGGCGGTGATGCGCCTGGATCTCGAGGACAGCGGCGCCCTGTTGTTCGTCAACTGCGCCCATGGCGGCCTCAACATGGTTTACCGGCGGCCCGACGGCAATGTCGGCTGGGTCGATCCCAAGGGCAACACCGGCGCCTGAGAGAAAGGGGCGGCATGGAAATCGCCGATCTGATCACGCCGGGCGCGGTGGTGGCCCGGCTCAAGGCGAACAACAAGAAGCAGCTGCTCCACGAGCTCGCCCGGCGCGGGGCCGACGCGACGGGGCTGCACGAAAGGCGGATCTTCGAGGCCTTGCTGGAACGCGAGCGCCTGGGCTCGACCGGCGTTGGCAATGGCATCGCCATTCCGCACGCCAGGCTCGCCGAGTTGAAGCGCCTCCACGGCTTGTTCGCCCGGCTCGACCCGGCGGTCGATTTCGACTCCGTGGACGAACAGCCGGTCGATCTCGTGTTCCTGTTGCTGGCGCCCGAATCCGCCGGTGCCGACCATCTGAAGGCCTTGGCGCGGGTTTCCCGGCTGCTGCGCGACCGCCACATCTGCGACAAGCTTCGTGGCGCGGAGCAGCCCGAGGCCCTCTACGCTCTCCTTACCGAAACCAAGACCAGCCACGCGGCGTAAAGGCCGCCGTCAGTGAACGCTGACCGGCTCCAGGTTGTGCTCGCGCACGGTGAGTTCTGCCAGCGCCCGGGTGGGGGCGAAGGCCAGCTGGGCACCGTTGGCGGCGAAGATGCCGAAGCCCTCGGCGCCGTCGAAGGTCAAGGCCCGAAGATAGGCCATGTCCTGCAGGCCCAGCGCCGCCAGATCCTGGACGCTAATGTTGCGGACGTTCTCGATGCTGTTCATGGCTGCTATTCCTTTGTCCCGCTGCCGCCGACGGCGATCTTTGTCTCCCCGCCGGCACCGCCGCGAATGGGGATGCTGCGGACCTTCGGCTCGACCACCGGGCGCAAGACGTCGATTTCCAACAGGCCGTTGGCGAGCGAGGCGCTCGAGACCTCGAGCCCGTCGGCCAGAACGAAGCTGCGCTGAAACTGCCGTGCGGCTATGCCGCGGTGGAGATAGACCCGCTGCGTCTGTTCCTTCTGCCGGCCGTGGACGGTCAGCTGATTGGCCTCGACGGCGATCTCAAGTTCCTCGCGGGTGAAGCCGGCAACGGCCAGCGTGATGCGCAGGCGGTTTTCCGACAGCTGCTCGATGTTGTAGGGCGGGTAGCCGTCGGCCGTCTTGCCGATCCGGTCGAGGGCCCGCTCGAACTGGTCGAACCCCAGCAGCAACGGGCTGTTGAACAGGGACACGCGCGACATCCGATCTCCGCCCCTCCTTTCGAGCGAGCGAGGCAGGAAGGCCTGTTGCCCTCCCGACGGCCCCAAATGGGCACCGTTAATCAGTCAGATAAGCCCTTGGCACATCAATTCAAGGGCAAGCATCCCCCTGCAGCCTGATCGTCTCAAGTGCACTCGGCTTGAGACGTAGATCAGGCTCCCGTCAGTTGGTGTAGAGCAAGATTCAAGGGGTCAGCTCGATTCCAGCTGACCCGATCTTGCTCTAAATCAGCCCCCCTCCACGTCGATGCCATATTTGGCCCGGACCCCGGCGACGGCCCGGCCGACGGCGATCAGGCACTCGTCACGGAAGCGTTCCAGCTCCTTGACCGATTTGCCGGCGGCCTGGACCCTCGTGCCTTCGACCATGCGCCGGGTGAGCTCGGGTGTCAGCTTGGGCCCCTTGAGGCTCGTCCAGGGAAGCTCGAGAGCCGGCCCGAAATGCTCCATGAAATGGGCCATGCCCTCGTCACCCCCGGCGAGATGATAGATGAGGCAGGTGCCGAAGAAGGACCAGCGCAGGCCGGGGCCGAAGCGGATCGCGTCGTCGATGTCGCCGGTCGTGCAGACCCCATCGGCAATAAGGTGCAACGCCTCGCGCCACAGGGCCTCTTGCAGGCGGTCGGCAATGTAGCCGGGGACCTCGACCTTGACCTTGAGCGGGCGCATGCCGATGCGCTTGTAGAAGGCGACGGCGGTTTCGATCGCGGCGGGCGAGGTTTTCTTGCCCCCCAGCACCTCGACCAGCGGCAGCATGTAGACGGGGTTGAAGGGATGGCCGACGAGAACCCGCTCCGGATGCTTGCAATCGGCCTGGAAGTTCGTGGGCAGAAGCCCGGAGGAGCTGGAGGCGATGACGGTGGCAGGCCTGGCAGCGGCATCGATGCGGGCATGGAGCTTGCGCTTCAGGTCGTCATTCTCCGGCGCGCTCTCCTGGATGAAGTCGGCATCGGCCACGGCCTGCTCGAGATCCTTGGCGAAGGTGAAGCGCTTCTGGTCCGCGCCGGGCTTGAGCCCCAATTCGGTCAGCGCCGGCCAGGCATTGGCGATCCCCGCCCGGATCTTGGCCTCTGCGCCGGGGGCCGGGTCGGTCGCGACTACGTCCAGACCATGGGCCAGGCAGCGCGCCGCCCATCCGCTGCCGATCACGCCGCCGCCCACCAGGGCGACGCGGCGAATGTCCTTCACCTCGGCCATCTCTCTCGATCCTTTCTGATGTCCCCGCCAGAACCGCAATTCGGGCCGGCACGATAGTGGCGCTCTTGCCCTGCGGCAAGCGGCGGCAAGCGACGCATCGACACAGAGTAGGGGCTAGAACCGCTTCAGCAGCCGGCCGAGGTAGTCGAGCTCATAGCGGGGCCGGTCGGGATCGCCGGCGCGCCGGCGCAGCTCATCGAGGATCTCCCGGGCCCGCTGGAGATCGGATTTGTCGGGCAGCTTCACGTCGCCGGTGTCGATTTGGCCGAGGCCGGGGAGGTTCCGTCCCAAGGGATCCTGGGATTGGCCGAACTGGTCCTGGTCGGGCCCATTGCGGTCGCCAGGCTTGCGCCCGAAGTGCTCGGCCAAGGCCTGCATCATCGACTGGGCGCCCTGCTGGAGCGATTGAAGGGCCTGGGTCTCGGGCTGGACGGCGCTGTTGGGGTCGCCGGCCCTGAGATCGCCTTCCGCCAGGCCCATGCTGCGGTCGGCGTCGCTCAGCTGATCAGGCACCTTGCCCAGCAGCATGCCAAGCCGTCCCGTCAGATCCTCGAGGCTGCCCCGAATCTGCGCCTGCTCGTCGGCCGAGCCGCCTTGATCGGGCACGGCTTGGCCCGGCGCCTGCTGTTGCGACTGGCGATAAGTCTTGTCCAGCAGCTGTTGCTGGCGCTGGGCCAGGTCACCCAGGTCCTGCATCAGCTTTTGGGCCTGGCGCTGGCCCGGATCCATCTGCGCGGAATAGGGATTGGCCCTCAGGTTCTCCAGCATCGCCTGAAGCTGGGAGAGCATCTGACGGGCCGCGTCGCGGGCCCCGCCCTGGAGCATCTCGCGAGCCCGGTCGAGCATGCGCTGCAGATCGCCGCGCTGAAGGGCGAGCTGATGCGGATCGGGCATCTGCTGCCCGGCCTTGGTGGCATCCTGCTGGGCCTGCTGCATCAGCTGATCCAGGAACTGGTTCATCGCCTGCTGGAGCTGATCCATCAGACGCTGGATTTCCTGGTCCGAGGCGCCGCGGTCGAGCGCATCCTGGAGAGCCTGCTCGGCTTGGCGCAGCGCCTCCTCCGCGCTGGCGATGCCACCCTCCTCGAGGCGCAACGCGGTCTCCCAGAGCAGATCCTGGACGCCCGGCAGATCGACCCCGGTCTTGTCCTGCATCAGGCGCCGCCCGCCGATCCTGAGGGCGAGCGTCACCACCGGGTCGCCGTCATAGGCGTCGGGCTCATTGCCGATGGCAAGCAGGCGCCGGCCCACGGCAACTCGGCTCGAAGGGTCGAGGGTCAGCTGCCGGCGCTGCTCGATGATGGCGCGGGCGACCGGATGATGGAATTCGCGGGCGGGCAAGACCATGTCGAAGGGCTGGGAGAGTCCCTGTTGGCCGATGGCGTCGGTGGCGACGAGCTGCAGGCGCACCGGCGTGCCCGCCCAGGGATGCGGCGTCAGGTCCCGGAAGGCGACGCCATGAGCCGTCCTGGGATCGGCGCCCGGCCCCGGCAGTTCGATGGTGATCTTGTCCGGCTGTCCCGGCAGGGTTGGCGCCTCACCCGAGGCGCTGCGCCGGGTGATGACCACCTCGACCTTCGAGATGCTGTATTGGTCGCTGGCCGCATAATCCAGGCGCAGCGAATGGCGCTCGGTCTCGGAGGGCGATCGGGTGAACCCGGCGATCGGGGGCGCATATTGAATCAGGGTGTAAGGCCAAGCGGCGATGACGTCGCCTTTATCGATCACGGCCAACCGGTCGCCCGTGAGGATCTTCCCCGTCGCCCTGAACGTGCCCTCGCCGATGGAATCGAACTTGGTCGAAGACTCGCCAAGCGCGAGGTCGGTCGCGCCATCCCCGCCCTGGACCTGGGCCAGCACGTCGCTGCCGACCGGGGCCTTGAACGGACCGGCCTTGGGGTCGACCGCGGCCAGGAATATGGGCGCCTCGCCGGTGTAGGCGGGCGGCGTCACCCAGACGTCGAGGCGTGGCGGCGCAGGCGGCGGGCCGGCGGCGAAGCTGGGCTTGAGGGCTCTTTCTATCCGGGCGGCGCCGTCGCTCCATCCGGCGAAGAGCGCCACGGCCAGCAACAGGACGACGATGCCGCGCAGCGCAAAAGGATCGCGCCCGGCAAGCCCCGGCCGCGGCAGGCCGACCCTGAGCCGCCCGATGCTCGCTTCCAGGCGCTTGCGGTGCAGATCCCACAGGCGGGTTGCCGTCGGGTCGCCGCGCCCGCCGACGAGGGAATCCTGAAGGGCTTCCAACGGGCGATGGGGCAAGCCGCTCGACAACTCGATCCGGCGCCGGGCCGCCGCTTCGCTGGGCCAGGCGAATCCCTTGAGGCCGCGATAGAGCAGGCCGATGAAGGCGAGCGCGAAGCCGGCCAGCAGGCCCGCATGGAGGTAACCGTCGAGATCAGGCAGCACGTCGCTCAAGGCGAGCGCCAGGAAAAGCCCGACGAGCGCCGCCGCGGGCATCAGCGCCGGCCAAAGGCGCTCCCACAGCAGGGCGGCGCGAGCGAGCCAGAGCCGCTGCCTCGGCAGCAACTGCCGGCGCCGGCGATTGTCGCGCAGCGTCACTCTCTCGATTCGTTGCGGGCCGGTCTCGGTCAAGGGCCCCTTCCAGGTCCGCCGCGCGTCAAAGCCAGGGCGGCAGACGATCCATGGCAATCATATCATCGTAGCTCGGACGCGGCCTGACAATGGCGTGATCGCCGCCGTGGACCATGACCTCGGGCACCAGCCGCCGGCTGTTGTAGGTCGAGGCCATGACGGCACCATAGGCGCCGGCGGCCGCCAGCACCAGAAGGTCGCCCGCGGCCACGGGCGGAAGCGGCCGGTCATGGGCGAAGAAGTCGCCGGTTTCGCAGACCGGCCCGACCACGTCGAAGCGCTTCACGCCGGCATCGGATGCCGGCTCGCTCACCGGCAGGATGGCGTGATGGGCTTCATAGAGGGTCGGCCGGATGAGGTCGTTCATGCCGGCATCGGTGATGACGAAATTACGGTCCACGCCCTGCTTCACGTAGATCACCCTGGTCACCAGCAGGCCGGCGCCGCCCACCAGCCAGCGCCCGGGCTCGAAATAGAGCCGGCAACCGAGGCCGCCGACGGTCTCCTCCACCAGCCGGGCATAGTCCTCGATCGCCGGCGCCGGATCCTCGCCATAGGCGATTCCGATGCCGCCGCCAAGATCGAGGGAGTCCACTTCCCATCCATCGGACCTGATCTCCCGCGTGAGCTCGGCCAGCCGGCCGAAGGCGGCACGGTAGGGCGACAGGTCGGAAAGCTGGGAGCCGATGTGAAGGGCAAGCCCTTTCGGCTCGACCCCGGCCATGGCCGCGGCCCGGCCGTAGCTTTCCCGGACATGGCCGAGGTCGATACCGAACTTGTTCTCGGCCTTGCCGGTGGCGATCTTCCGGTGGGTGCGCGCATCCACGTCGGGATTGACCCTGAGGGCGACGCGCGCGCGCTTTCCTTTGCTGCGGGCGACGCGATCGAGCGCTTCCAGCTCCGGCAGGGATTCGACGTTGAACTGCAGAATGCCGGCGTCGAGCCCGGCCGCCATTTCGGCCTCGGTCTTGCCCACGCCTGCGAAGACGATCCGCCCGGGCGGCACGCCTGCCGCGAGCGACCGGCGCAGCTCTCCTTCCGAGACCACATCGGCACCCGCGCCAAGCCGCGCGAGGGTCGCGACGACGGCCTGGTTGGAGTTGGCCTTGAGCGAATAGCAGATGGTCGCATCCTTGCCGGCGAAAGCGGCGGCAAAGCTCCGGTAGCGCTCGACCAGCGCGGCGCTTGAATAGACATAGAACGGTGTGCCGGCCGCGGCGGCGAGCCGGTCCAGCGGCACTTCCTCGGCGTGGAGAATGCCGTGCCGGTAATGAAAATAGCTCATCAATAACCCGGCTGACCCTCCCAAGTGGGCCCTTGGGGAATGGCGATGTTCGGCACATGCTCGCCGGGCGGCAGGGCCTCCGGCTTCGGATAGGCCTGCGGAAACTGGTCGGGCTGGGGCGGGGACGGCGGGCCCGGCCTGCCGCAGGCGGCGACTGTCAGCGCCAGGAACATCAGCAATGCGGCACGCGTCACAGGAAACGCTCCCGCGCCGCGGCGACGGCGCGCCGCACATTGTCGGGTGCGGTGCCGCCATAGCTGGACCGGCCTTCAACCGCCGCTTCGACCGAGAGGGCCTGGCGAATCTCCGGGCCGATCCGGGGTTCGATGCTGCGCATTGCGGCCAGCGGCAGCTCGCCAAGCCCGCAACCCCTGCGCTCGGCGAGCCGCACCAGGTTGCCGGTCACCCGATGAGCCTCGCGGAAGGGGAGCCCGAGCTTGCGCACCAGCGCATCGGCGAGGTCGGTCGCGGTGATGAAGCCGCGCTCGCAGGCCTGGCGCATGGCGCCGGCGTCGACAGTGAGATCGGCGACCATGCCGGCCATGGCGCCAAGGGTGAGAGCCAGATTGTCGGCGGCGAGGAAGACCGGCTCTTTGTCCTCTTGCATGTCCTTGCCGTAGGTGAGCGGCAGGCCCTTCATGACCGCGAGAAGCTGCACCAGCGCGCCGATCGCCTGGCCGGCCTTGCCGCGCACCAGCTCGGCGGCATCGGGGTTGCGCTTCTGGGGCATGATCGAGCTGCCGGTTGTGAAGGCATCGCTGAGGCGCACGAAGCGGAATCCCTCGCTGGTCCACAGCACGAGTTCCTCGGCGAAGCGCGAGAGATGGGTCGCGAGGATCGCGCCAGCAGCGAGGAATTCGAGGGCGAAGTCACGGGACGCCACGGCGTCCATGGAATTGGCCATGGGCCGGGCGAAGCCCAGCGCCGCCGCCGTCATCTGCCGGTCGATGGGGAAGCTGGTCCCGGCGAGCGCTCCGGCGCCGAGCGGGCATTCATTCAGGCGCCGGCTGCAGTCGGCGAGCCGACCCCGGTCACGCGCCAGCATCTCGACATAAGCCAGCAGGTGATGGCCGAAGGTGACGGGCTGGGCGACCTGAAGGTGGGTGTAGCCGGGCATGATCGTCCCGGCATGCTCCTCGGCCCGGTCGATGAGCGCCGCGATCAAGGCGGTCAGGCCGCGGGCCAGGCCGTCGATGGCCTCGCGCAACCAGAGCCGGAAATCGGTCGCCACCTGGTCGTTGCGCGAGCGGGCGGTATGGAGCCGGCCGGCCGCCTCGCCGATCAGCTCGCCGAGCCGCGCCTCGATGTTCATGTGGATGTCTTCCAGGGCCGTCTTGAAGGTGAAGCGCCCTTGCTCGATCTCCGTCTCGATACGGGCGAGGCCCTGGAGGATGACCCGCCCGTCGGCCTCGCGCAAAATGCCCTGGCGGACCAGCATCTCGGCATGAGCCCGGCTGCCCGCGATGTCCTGGGAATAAAGCCGTCGATCGATGTCGATCGAAGCGTTGATTTGTTGCATGATCGCGGCGGGACCGCCGGCGAACCGCCCGCCCCAGATGCTGCTGGCCGGTTTGTCGGACTTGGCCGCCGTGCTGCTCTTTCCGGCAGGGGCCGGCGCGCGATGCTTGGCGGCGGGGACTGCCGCAAGGCGCTTGGCGCCGCGGGCCTTCGCAGACTTGTCTTTCGCCGAATGAGGTTTTTCGATGCTCAAGCGCTCAGCCCTTCCCGCCGCTTTCGCCGCGATCCTCATCGCCGCGGCCGCTGCGGCCGGCGAGGGACCGGCCCTGACCGGATCGGTCGAGAACTTTAGCCGGATCGACCCGCCCCTGCCAGCGCCGGGCGAAAGCTTCAAGAACGCCAATGGCGACCGGCTGGCGCTCGCGGACTTCAGGGGCAAGCTTGTCCTGCTCAACGTCTGGGCCACCTGGTGCGGGCCCTGCCGGCAGGAGATGCCCTCCCTCGACAGGCTGGCGGCCAAGCTCGCACCGGAGGGTCTGGTGGTTCTGCCCATTTCCATCGACCAAGGCGGCGGACCCGTGGTGGCGATGTACTACTACCAGGAGGGGATCGACCATTTGGGCATCTATCTCGACCCCGGCCATTATATTCAGGATGACCTGAAGGTGAGCGCGCTGCCCACCAGCTTCCTGATCGATCCGAACGGGCGACTGGTCGGCACGCTGCTGGGGTCGACTCAATGGGATTCGCCCGAGGCGTTTGCTTTGATTCGGTATTACCTGAAATCGGCCAAACCGCCGGTCGCCAAGCCAACCAATGTGCAGCCGGCGGCCTTCCGGGCGCCGGCCGGGACGCCCGCTCAACGAGTTCGGGATGGGTTTGTCGCCGCTATAGATGTAAAAGCCGCGGTCGGTCTTCCGGCCGAGCCAGCCGGCCTCGACATATTTCACCAGCAGCGGGCAGGGCCGGTACTTGCTGTCGGCCAAGCCCTCATAGAGCACCTGCATCACGGCGAGGCAGGTGTCGAGGCCGATGAAGTCCGCCAGCTCCAGCGGTCCCATGGGATGGTTGGCGCCGAGCCGCATCGCGGTGTCGATCGCCTCGACCGAGCCGACGCCCTCGTAGAGGGTGTAGACGGCCTCGTTGATCATCGGCAGCAGGATCCGGTTGACGATGAAGGCGGGGAAGTCCTCGGACACCGCGATGGTCTTGCCGAGCCTCTCCGACAGCTCCCTGACCGCGCCGAAAGTCTGATCGTCGGTCGCCAGGCCGCGGATCAGCTCGACCAGCTGCATCAGCGGCACGGGATTCATGAAATGCATGCCCATGAAGCGGGTCGGCCGGTCGGTGGCGGCGGCGAGCCGGGTGATGGAGATCGAGGAGGTGTTGGAGGCGACGATCGCCTCCGGCTTCAGCAACGGACAAAGTTTCTTCAGGATGTCGCGCTTTATCTCTTCCTTCTCGGTCGCCGCCTCGATGACGATGTCGCAGTCCTTGAACAGGCCGTAGTCGGTGCCATAGGCGATGTGGTTCAAGGCCGCCTGGCGCTCGGCATCGGTGATGTATTCGCGCTTCACCTGGCGGGCCATGTTCTGACCGATGATGTCCTTGGCCTTGGCGATCTGCTGAGGATCGATATCCATCAGCTTGACGTCGTAGCCCTTGAGGGAAGCGACATGGGCGATGCCGTTGCCCATCTGCCCGGCGCCGATGACGCCGATCTTGTGGATCATGGGGATGAGGCCGCTCCTTTGGCCTACTTGCTCAGTTCCTTGGTCAGCTCCGGCACCGCCTGGAACAGGTCGGCGACGAGGCCGTAGTCGGCCACCTGGAAGATCGGCGCGTCTTCGTCCTTGTTGATGGCGACGATGACCTTGCTGTCCTTCATGCCGGCGAGATGCTGGATGGCGCCGGAGATGCCGACGGCGATGTAGAGATCGGGCGCCACCACCTTGCCGGTCTGGCCGACCTGGTAGTCGTTGGGCACGAAGCCGGCGTCGACCGCCGCCCGGCTGGCGCCTACGGCGGCACCAAGCTTGTCGGCGACCGCCTCGAGAAGCTTGAAGTTGTCGCCGCTCTGCATCCCGCGCCCGCCAGAGACGACGATTCGCGCCGAGGTCAGCTCCGGCCTCTCGTTCTTGCTCAGGTCCTGGCCGACGAAACGCGAGAGCCCGGCATCGCCCGCAGCGCCAATTGCCTCGACGGCGGCGCTGCCGCCGCTGGCCGGGGCCGCATCGAAGCCGGTCATGCGCACGGTGATGACCTTGATGCGCTCGGCCGACTGGACGGTCGCCAGCGCATTGCCGGCATAGATGGTGCGCACGAAGGTGTCGGGCGAGACCACCGCGCTGATTTCGGAAATCTGGGCCACGTCGAGCAGGGCCGCCACCCGAGGCATCACGTTTTTGCCGCTGCTGGTCGCGGGCGCGATCACGTGGGTGTAGTCGCTCGAGAGCTGGACCAGGAGCTTGGCCAGGTTCTCGGCCAGGCGATGGGCGTAGAGGGCGTCGTCCGCCAGCAGCACCTTGGCTACGCCGGGCACGGCCGCGGCCGCCTCGGCTGCCGGCCGGCAGGCCTGGCCAGCCACCAGCAGGACCAGCTCGCCCCCGATCTCTTTCGCCGCCGTGACCGCGTTCAGGGTCGCGGGCTTGAGGGCCGCGTTGTCATGCTCGGCCAGAAGAAGGACGCGCATCAGATCACCTTCGCTTCATTGCGGAGCTTGTCCACCAGCTCGGCCACGCTTTTCACTTTGACGCCGGACTTGCGCTTCGGCGGCTCGCCCACCTTCAGGGTCTTGAGGCGGGGTGCGGGATCGACGCCCAGCTGCTCGGGCGTCAGGGTCTCGATGGGCTTCTTCTTCGCCTTCATGATGTTGGGCAGCGAGGCATAGCGCGGTTCGTTGAGGCGAAGGTCGGTGGTCAGCACCAGCGGCAGCTTCAAGGTCACAGTCTCCAGCCCGCCGTCCACCTCGCGGGTGACATTGGCTGTGCCGTCGCCGTTGATGGCGAGCTTGGAGGCGAAGCAGCCCTGGGACCAGCCGAGCAGGGCCGACAGCATCTGGCCGGTCTGGTTGGCGTCGTCGTCGATCGCCTGCTTGCCCAGGATGCAGATCTCGGGTTTTTCCTTGTCGACCACGGCCTTGATCAGCTTGGCCACGGCCAGGGGCTGCAGCTCGACATCGGTCTGGACGTGGATGCCGCGGTCCGCACCCATGGCAAGGGCGGTGCGGATGGTTTCCTGCACCTGGGGCAGGCCGAGGGAGATGGCGATGACCTCTGTCGCCTTGCCGGCTTCCTTCATCCGCACGGCCTCTTCGACGCCGATCTCGTCGAATGGGTTCATGGACATCTTGACGTTGGCTGTCTCGACGCCGGTGCCGTCCGCCTTGACCCGGATTTTGACGTTGAAGTCGACGACGCGCTTGACCGCGACCAGGACCTTCATGGGATTCGATCCGACCTGCTGCTCGATCTCGATGGGGGCATGCCAGGGGCCGCATCCTCGTCTTCAAGGACACGCCAAGCCGCCTTGCGACCCCGATTTTTTGCGGGCGCACAATAGGTCGCCGTCATCTGACTGTCAACGAGGCGGGGGCTCAGCGGTTGGCCCCGGGGCGCCACAGGACATCCTTGCGTCCCTTGTCGTTCAGGTACCGGGAAAGGACGAACAGATGATCCGACAACCTGTTGATATACTTGATTGCCGCCGGATTGACCGGGCTCTTGTCGGCGAGCGCCGTCATCGCGCGTTCGGCCCTTCGTGCGATCGTGCGGGCGAGGTGGAGCGCTGCCGCCGCGGGGCTGCCGCCTGGCAGCACGAAGGACTCCAGAGGTTGCAGCGCGGCATTCATGGCGTCGATCTCGCGTTCCAGCTTTTCGACCTGGCTCTCCAGGATGCGCAAGGCCCCGGGCTTGTCATCCGGTCGGCAGAGATCGGCGCCCAGGTCGAACAGGTCGTTCTGGATCCGGGCCAGCATGGCATCGGCGTCGCCCTTGGTATGAAGACGGGCAAGGCCCACCGCCGCATTGGCCTCGTCCACGGCCCCATAGGCCTCGACCCGAGGATCGTGCTTGGCGACGCGCCTGCCGCCGCCCAGCGACGTGCGGCCCTTGTCGCCGCCGCGCGTGTAGATGCGGGTCAGCTTAACCACGATGCCAGATCATCATGAAGATGATGAAGAGCAGCACCGCGATGCCCTGCATGATCACGCGCCAGCGCATGAAGCGGTTGGAGTTCCGCTTGGCGAACTCGCCGCCCCGGGCCATGGCGAAAAGGCCGAGGAAAAGCACGCCCAGCGTCAGGAGCATGGCGATGATCAGGAGCGAATAGACGAAGGCTTGCATGGGCGGAAGACTATAGCGACGGCCCGTCCTGGGACAGAGGCGCTAAATCACCTTCCCCGGGTTGAGGATCCCCTTGGGATCGAGGGTGCGCTTCAGAAGCCCCATGAGGGCCAGTTCGGCCGGCCCGCGGGAATGGCCGAGATAGGGCCGCTTCAGGGTGCCGATGCCGTGCTCGGCGGAGATCGAGCCGCCGAAGGCGCGCAAGGCCTCATACACGACGCCATCCACGTCATGCATCACCTCGGGTCCGGCGCCGGGAACCGAGACCGAGATGTGCAGATTGCTGTCGCCGACATGGCCGTAATAGACGTTGAGCAGGCCAGGCCAGCGCTTTTCCAGTGCGGCGCGACAACGGCGCACATAGTCCTCGATCAGGCCGATGGGCAGGCTCACGTCGAAGTTGATGCAGAGCGGCAGGCTGTCGAGCGGATGGCCCTCGCGAATGATCCAGAAATCGCGCGCCGCCTGTTCGGACTGGGCGAGCAACGCATCGAGAACCAGGCCGTCGGCCATCGCCGCACCGAGGAGATCCTGGAAGCGCGTCTCGTCGCCGGCGGGATCGTTCCCGGCGAATTCCATCAGCACATAGTAGGGGTGATGGTCCGGCAGCGGTTTCTGCTTCGCCGTCGGGTGGTTGACCATGAAGCTGTAGTAGTCGTGCCACATGACCTCGAAGGCGCTGACGGCGCCGAGCTCCGCCTGGGCCCGGCGCAACAGGCTGACGACCGCCTCGTAGCTCGGCAGCGCGCAAAGCGCCGTCGCCTTGCTCCTGGGCTTGGGATGAAGGCGCAGCACCGCCCGGGTGATGATGCCGAGCGTCCCTTCGGCGCCGACGAAAAGCTGCTTCAGGTCGTAGCCGGCATTGTTCTTCAGCATCTTGTTGAGGGCGCTTATCACCGTGCCGTCGGCCAGGACCACTTCCAGGCCGAGCAGCTGCTCGCGCGCCATGCCGTAGCGGATGACACGGTTGCCACCGGCATTGGTCGAAAGGTTGCCGCCGATCTGGCAGGAGCCGCGGGCGCCGAGGTCGAGGGCGAGAAGGAAGCCCGCCTCATCGGCCGCGCGCTGGGCGATCTCGAGAGGCGTGCCGGCGCCAAGCGTGATGGTGGCAGCCGCCTTGTCGATTTCCTCGATGCCGGCCATGCGATCCAGGGACAGTGCGATGTCGCCGGCCCGCGGCGTGGCGCCGCCAGCCAACCCGGTCATGCCACCTTGGGGCACCACCGTCTGCCCCGCTTCATTGCAGAGCTTGAGGATCGTCGCGACCTCCGGCGTGCTGCGCGGGCGCAAGAGGGCCAGCGGCCGGGCAGGGTCTATGGCGCTGTAGTCGCAGCGATATCGATCGCCGATCGCTTCGCCGATACTCACCACCTCGGGCCCCAGCGCTTGCGTGAGCCTTGCGACGATGTCGGTCATGCCTGTCTCCCCCGGATGTCGCGGGAATTTAGCACTCTCGCCACGGGCACTCTTCCGCCTTCGGCGAGCCTGGGCTCCTAATTCCGTCCCGCCAGCAGGCCCCGGGCGATGACCTGGGCCTGGATTTCGGCCGCACCTTCGAAGATGTTGAGGATGCGGGCGTCGCACAGCACCCGGCTGATGGCGTATTCCTCGGCATAGCCGTTGCCGCCGTGCACCTGAAGGGCATTGTCGGCGTTTGCCCAGGCCGTGCGCGCCGCCAGGAGCTTGGCCATCCCTGCTTCGATGTCGCAGCGCCGGCCGGAATCCTTCTGGCGCGCCGCTTCGTAGGTGAGCTGGCGGGCGATCATGGTCTCCACCGCCATCCAGGCGAGCTTGCCGTAGACCCGGGGGAACTCGTAGATCGGCTTGCCGAATTGGATCCGGCCGCGCGCGTAAGCGAGGCCGAGCTCGAGAGCCGATTGGGCCACGCCCGTTGCCCGGGCCGCGGTCTGAATGCGGGCGGATTCGAAGGTAGCCATGAGCTGCTTGAAGCCGTCGCCCTCTACCCCGCCCAGGAGGTTGTCGGCCATGACCTCGAAGCCGTCGAAGGCGAGTTCGTATTCCTTCATGCCGCGATAGCCGAGCACGCGGATTTCGCTGCCGCTCATGCCCTCGGCCGGGAAGGGGTCGGCTTCGCTACCGCGCGGCTTCTCGGCGAGGAACATGGACAGGCCCTTGTAGCCTGGTTCCTTCGGGTCGGTGCGGGCGAGCAGGGTCATCACGTCGCTGCGCGCGGCGTGGGTGATCCAGGTCTTGTTGCCGGTAATGCGATAGACCCCGCCCTGGCGTTCGGCGCGCGTGCGCAGGCTGCCGAGATCGGAGCCGGTGCCGGGTTCGGTGAACACGGCGGTCGGGAGAATCCTGCCAGCCGCGATGCCCGGCAGCCATTGGCGCTTCTGGGCCTCGGTGCCGCCGAGCCGGATGAGTTCCGCCGCAATCTCCGAGCGGGTGCCGAGCGAGCCGAGGCCGATATAGCCTCGCGACAGCTCTTCGGTCACCACGCACATGGCGAGCTTGCCTTGGCCGGCGCCACCGTATTCCTCCGGCACCGTCAGGCCGAAGATTCCGAGTGCGGCCAGTTCCTCGATCACCGCGATGGGGATCAGCACATCCTCGCGGTGCCAGCCATGGGCGGCCTCGCGGTGGCTGTCGGCGAAGCGGCGGAATTGGTCGCGAACCATGACCAAAGCTTCGTCTTCGAGGCCGGCCTCCCCGAACTCGCCATCGGCGATGAGGGCCGCCAGGCGCCGGCGCGTCGCGTCGGTATTGCCTTCGCGCATCAGGCTTGCCGCCGCTGGATCGGCCGCGAGCGCCAGGCCTGCGGCTTCGATGCCGAGATCGGCCGGCCGGGCGATCTCGCCCTGGCTCATGGCAAGACCGCCCGCCATCTGGGCCAGGTATTCACCGAAGGCAGCCGCGAGGATCAGCCGCTCGCGCTCGGCCAAGCGCCCAGCGGCCTGCAGCCGTTCGGCCCAGCCAAGCATCTGGCGCAGCGCCGCGGCATAGGTGGCGTACCAGGCGAGCGCATGGGCCGCGAACTGCTCGCGCTCGAGGGCCGCGTTGTCGGGCCGGGCGCCGCCGACCCGGGCCGCAACTGCGGCGCGGGCGGCTTCCAGGAGGGCCTCGGCCGCAACGAGCGCGCGCTTTGCCAGGGATAGCAAGCCGGTGGAGTCGGTCATAAGTGAAGTGAACCACAGAGGCACAGAGACACAGAGGCGAAAGAGAAGGAATCGGGCCGCAAAGCGGCCCAAGATTTTTCTCCTCTCGTCTTTCTCCTCTGTGTCTCTGTGCCTCTGTGGTTCTCTAACTCTTGCTTTCTACGCCTCGCGGGCGTCTTCGATGCTGCGCAGGCCCGGACGCTTGGCCTGGACCAGCACCGCCATGTTTCCCGGCTTGTGCTGGTTCTTCATCATCTTGGTGTGGGCGCGGGGGATTTCCAACCAGGAGAAGACTTCGGACATGCAAGGGTCGATGCGCCGCTCGATCACCAGCTCGTTGGCCTGGCTTGCCTGGAGGAGATTGGCGAAATGGCTGCCCTGGATGCGCTTCTGGCGCATCCAGACGAAGCGGGCATCGAAGGTGATGTTGTAGCCGGTCGTGCCGGCGCAGAAGACGACCATGCCGCCGCGCTTCACCACGAAGCAGGAGACGGGGAAGGTCTGCTCGCCCGGATGCTCGAAGACGAAATCGACATCGTTGCCTTTGCCGGTGATGGCCCAGATGGCCTTGCCGAACTCGCGCACCTTTTTCATGTAGTCGGCATAGCCGGCGACGTCATCGACATCGGGCAATTGTCCCCAGCAGTCGAACCTGCTGCGGTTGATGACGCCCTTGGCGCCCAGCTGCATGACGAAGTCGGTCTTGGAATCGTCCGAGATGATGCCGATGGCGTTGGCCCCGGCGGTGGAGATGAGCTGCACCGCCATCGAGCCGATGCCCCCCGAGGCGCCCCAGACCAGCACGTTCTGGCCGGGTCTCAGAATATGGGGGCGGTGGCCGAACAGCATGCGGTAGGAGGTGGCGAGAGTCAGCACGTAGCAGCCGCTCTCCTCCCAGGTCAGATGGCGCGGGCGCGGCATCAGCTGCTGGGCCTGGACAGCGGTGAACTGGGCGAAGGAGCCGTCGGGCGTCTCGTAACCCCAAATGCGCTGAGAGGGCGAGAACATGGGATCGCCCCCGTTGCACTCCTCGTCGTCGCCGTCGGTCTGGTTGCAGTGGATCACCACCTCATCGCCGACCTTCCAGCGCCGTACCTTGTCGCCCACGGCCCAGACCACGCCCGAGGCATCGGAGCCGGCGATGTGGTACGGCGCCTTGTGGACGTCGAAAGGCGAGATGGGTCGGCCGAGCCCGGCCCAGACGCCGTTGTAGTTGACCCCCGCCGCCATCACCATGACCAGCACCTGGTAGGGATCGAGGCTCGGCGTCGGGACCACTTCCACCTGGAAGGATTGCTCGGGCGGGCCATGGCGTTCGCGCCGGATGGTCCAGGCGTACATCCGCGCCGGCACATGGCCAAGCGGCGGGATCTCGCCGACCTCATAGAGATCCTTGTGGGCGTGGCCGCCATTGAAGGGAATGATTTCTGCCGTCTCGGTCATGGCTTTATCCTCGTCGAAGGCAGGCTCCTGTTGCGCTGCCGCATAGCCGCGGATTTTATTGTCTGGACCGGGCATATTGCAATGCACAATTCGTGGGAAGTTATCCGTGGGAAGGAGAGTTTGAAATTTTGTTGCCTAACGGTCTTGGAATTCCGCGACACGGAGTCCCAGATTCTTGCAGTGCAGCGTGCGCGAGCCAGGCGGCCGCTTCTTGACCCTCGAAGGGACGGGTTCTATTCTCCACCGATCGTGGTGATTTGAGCCGACCGGCTTGCGGCCACGTTAAACAACCCGCTAAAAGGTCGGAGGTCTCGATCTTGGACCCCGGCCCTGAAGAGCCGGGGTTTTTTGTTTCCGGTCGGCATTGACGGAAAGGGATCGAAGGCCCCGATGAGCAAACAATCTCGCAAGCAGCCGGGCGGCAAGCCGGCGAATGGCCCCTCGGCCGAGGCTAAGACCAAGAGCTGGGGCCGCGCCACCAAGCTGGTCCAAGGCGGGATTCTGCGGTCGTCCTTCGGGGAGACCTGCGAAGCGATCTACATGACTTCGGGCTATGTCTACGGCTCGGCCGAGGAGGCGGAGGCGGCCTTCGCCAACACGAAGCCGCAATTCATCTACTCCCGCTTCAGCAATCCCACGGTGCAGATGTTCGAGGAGCGCATGACGCTGCTCGAGGGTGCCGAGGCGGCGCGGGCGACGGCGACCGGCATGGCCGCGGTCTTCGCTTCCCTCATCAGCCTGCTCAGGGCCGGCGACCGGGTGGTCTCGTCCGACGCGCTGTTCGGCTCCTGCCAATACATCCTGGCGGAGATCTTGCCGCGTTTCGGCGTCGAGACGGTCTTCGTCGACGGACGCGACCTGGGGCAATGGAAGAAGGCGCTCGCCAAGAAGACCGCCGCAGTGTTCATCGAGACGCCGTCCAACCCGACCTTGCGCATCGTCGACCTGCCGGCGGTGGCGGCGCTGGCGCGGGCCGCCGGCGCGAAGCTCGTTGTCGACAACGTCTTCGCCTCGCCCTTGCTCCAGCGTCCTTTGGCGCTGGGCGCCGACGTGGTGGTCTATTCGGCGACCAAGCATATCGACGGCCAGGGCCGGGCGCTGGGCGGCATCGTGCTGGGTACGCGCAAATACATCGAGGAGCAGCTGCAACCCATCCTGCGCCACACCGGCCCGTCCTTGAGCCCGATGAACGCCTGGCTATTGCTCAAGGGCCTCGAGACTTCTCGAGCTGCGCGTGGAGCGGCACTGCGAGAGCGCATTGCGCATCGCGAAATTCCTGACCGGCCATCCGAAGCTCGGCACTGTCCTTTATCCCGGCCTTAAGAGCCATCCCCAGCACGCGCTTGCCCGGCGCCAGATGAGCGCCGGCGGCTCGGTCGTCACTTTTGACGTGAAGGGGGGTGACGTGAAGGGGGGCGACGCGAAAGGTGGCAAGGCCGCCGCCTTCCGCTTTCTCAACGCGCTCAGCCTGGTGGTGATCTCCAACAACCTGGGCGATGCCAAGAGCCTTGCGACCCACCCGGCGACGACGACTCATCAGCGCCTCGCGCCCGAGCTTCGCGCCCAGCAGGGAATCGGCGACGGCATGGTCCGCCTCTCCGTCGGGCTCGAGGATCCTGCCGACATCGAAGCTGACCTGGCCCAGGCGCTGGCGGTCGTCTAAGCCCTCTCAACTTTCGCGGCGTAACAACCGGCCTTGGCGAAATGGATATGGAGATAGCGGGCGTTCTCGTCGGCAAACAGGCTCTCGATCAGAGGCTCCAGCGCCGCGCCTTCGGCAACGTCGCAGCCGATGAGCATGCCGTCCTTGTCGAAAGCGCGCGCCGCCAGCAGGCGCCGGCGGAGCTGGTCGGGCACCTCGTCGATGGCGTCGAAGGTCTGTTCGCCTTCGCGGACATAGATCGCGTAGCTCGAGCGGAACGGCGAAGCCACGGGATGATGCTCGAAGTGCGTCAAAAGGACAGTGGCGCCCGGCTCAGCGTCAGTCAGGCTGATCCGGCAGGGATAGGCATGTGGCTGGTCGACCATCTTGCGAAGGGCGCCGTGCGCTTTCAGCTCATCCTCGGAAAGGGCGAACAGCGGGGCGAAGGGTTCGGCCGGCAGGCCAGTGATGCGAAAGCTCATGGCGGAGGCTCCTTGTTGTCCTGGCGCGTAAGATGGCGCCGGCGAGCCTTGGCCGCGCTCCAATTCTTGCGCTCGGTCGCAGCGCGTTCAGCATCGGGCAATCAATTCGGCTTCTTCTCTAGACTGACAGCGACAAGCAACAGGAGGACAGCATGCGTCGATCGGGAATTCTCATGGCACTCATCGGCCTCTTCGCCTACGCGACGGCGGCGAGCGCCGATCCCCAATGGCTGAAGCTGCCGCCCACGCCCAGCCTTCCCAAGGCGCTTCACAGCGGCTACGCGCCGGTTAACGGCATCAAGATCTGGTACGCCGTCTTCGGCCACGGCAAGCCGGTGATCATGCTCCACGGCGGGCTCGGCAACTCCAACTATTGGGGCAACCAGGTTCCGGTTCTGGCCCGGCACTACGAAGTCATCGTCATGGACAGCCGCGGTCACGGCCGCAGCACCCGCAACGACCAGCCCTATGGCTATGACCTGATGGCCTCGGACGTGATCGGGCTGATGGACTACCTGAAGATCAAGAAGGCGGCGATCGTCGGCTGGAGCGACGGGGCCATCCTCGGCCTCGACATCGCGCTGCATCACCCCGAGCGCCTCTCCAAGCTCTTCGCCTTCGCGGCGAACTCGGATCCCTCGGGCGTCGCCGACATTTCCAAGAGCGACGTGTTCAACGCCTATATCGCGCGGGCGCAAAAGGAGTATGAGCATCTCTCGGCCACGCCCACCCAGTACAACGCCTTCCTCGATCAGATCGGCAAGATGTGGGCGACCCAGCCGAACTGGACGGCCGCCGACCTGAAGACGATCACGGTGCCGACCTGGATCGTGGATGCCGACCATGACGAAGCGATCAAGCGGGAGAACACCGAGTTCATGGCGGCGAATATTCCCAACGCCGGCATGCTGATTCAGCCGGAGGTGAGCCACTTCTCCTTCCTCCAGGACCCGCAGCAATTCACGACCGACGTGCTGCATTTTCTGGACTACGTGCCCTGGCAGTAAGACGGGATTACGCCCACGGCTCGCCGGCCCCAGTGCCGACTTTCGGAGAAAGTCGGCACATCGCTTTGAGTTCTAGTATCGGATTCACGCAGAAATTCGCGACAAAGCCTGAGTCACGAATTTCTGCGATCCGATACTGGGGCCGGCGGGCGGGTTGTTGCGGTGCAGCAGGGCCGCCGATAAGCTCGGGCTTCGCACGGAGGGCAGGGCTTGGCAAATCTGGATAAGACGGCGGGAAGCGGGCTGCAAGGCGGCGCCAGGCGCGACGAGCCCAGGCGTGACGAGCCTTGGATCTTCCGCACCTATTCGGGCCATAGCTCGGCCGCCGCCTCCAACGCCCTCTACCGGACCAATCTCGCCCGGGGCCAGACCGGCCTTTCGGTCGCCTTCGACCTGCCGACCCAGACCGGTTACGACGCCGACCACCCGCTTGCCAAGGGAGAGGTCGGCAAGGTGGGTGTGCCGGTTGGCCATCTCGGCGACATGATGCGCCTGTTCGAGGGCCTGCCGCTGGCGGCCATGAACACCTCCATGACCATCAACGCCACGGCGCCCTGGCTCTTCGCGCTCTATATCGCGGCGGCGGAGCGCCAGGGAACGGCCAGGCGCGACCTCGCCGGCACGGTGCAGAACGATATCGTCAAGGAGTACCTCTCCCGCGGCACCTACATCTTCCCGCCGAAACCGAGCCTGAAGCTTAGCGGCGACGTGATCGCCTTCGCGTACCGCGAAGTGCCGAAGTGGAACCCGACCAATGTCTGCTCCTATCACCTGCAGGAAGCAGGCGCGACGCCGGAGCAGGAGCTGGCCTTCGCGCTCGCGACCGCGGTTGCCGTGCTCGATGGCGTCAAAACCTCGGGCCAGGTGCCGGGCCAGGAGTTTCCCCAGGTCGTCGGGCGCATCAGCTTCTTTGTCAACGCCGGCATCCGCTTCGTCACCGAGATGTGCAAGATGCGGGCATTCGCCGAACTGTGGGACGAGCTCTGCCGCGAGCGGTGGGGGATCGAGGACGAGAAGCTCCGGCGCTTCCGCTACGGCGTGCAGGTGAATTCGCTCGGCCTGACCGAGCAGCAGCCGGAGAACAATGTCTATCGCATCCTGCTGGAGACGCTCGCCGTGACGCTCTCGAAGAAGGCGCGGGCACGCGCGGTGCAGCTGCCGGCCTGGAATGAGGCGCTCGGCCTGCCGCGCCCCTGGGACCAGCAATGGTCGCTGCGCCTGCAGCAGATCCTGGCCTACGAGACCGACCTGCTGGAGTTCGAGGACATCTTCGACGGCGCCGGGGCCGTCGCGGCCAAGGTCGAGGCGCTGAAGACCGCGGCCCGCGAAGAACTCGCTCGCATCGAGGCTTTGGGCGGGGCCATCGCCGCGGTCGAACAGAGCTACATGAAGCGCAAGCTGGTCGAATCCAACAGCCGGCGCCTGGCGGCCATCGAGTCCGGCGCCCAGAAAGTGGTCGGCGTCAATTGCTTCACCGAGACCGCCTGCTCGCCGCTCCTGGCCGGTGCTGACGGAGGCTTCCTTGCCGTCGATCCCGCGGCCGAGCAGGCGCAAGTCGGGGCCCTGGCGGCCTGGCGCGCCGGGCGCAACCAGCCGGCCGCCAGGCAGGCACTGGAAGAACTGAAGGCCGCCGCGAAGGAGGGCCGCAACGTCATGGAGCCTTCGATCGCTTGCGCGCAGGCGGGCGTTACCACCGGCGAATGGGGCGGCGCCTTGCGCGAGATCTACGGCGAATACCGCGCACCGACGGGGGTCGGCCGGGCGGCAGCGGCCGGGGGCGGCGAGGGCCTCGACGCGGTCAGGGCCAAGGTCGAAGGCGTCTCGGCCCGCCTGGGCCGGCGCCTGAAAATGCTGGTGGGCAAGCCCGGGCTCGATGGCCACTCCAATGGCGCCGAGCAGATCGCCGTGCGCGCCCGGGACGCCGGTTTCGAAGTGGTCTACGAAGGCATCAGGCTTACCCCGGCGCAAATTGCCAATGCGGCGCTGGAGGAGGGCGTGCATGTGATCGGGCTGTCCATCCTTTCCGGCAGCCATGAACCGCTGGTGCAGGAGATCCTGGCCCGATTGAAGGCGACGGGTCTCGGCGAAGTGCCGGTGGTCGTCGGCGGCATCATCCCGCCGGAGGACGCCGGGCGGCTGATCGCGGCCGGCGTTGCCCGCGTTTACACGCCCAAGGACTACGACCTCAACGCCATCATGGCAGACATCGTCGATCTGGTGGATCGCGCGACCCGCGAAGCGGCGTAGATCGTCGTTAGCTTGCCGCCCGACGCCCTAGTGGGCTCCCGCACCCGGTCCTTGGCCGTGACCCGGTTGCCGCGCGAGGAAGACGAGGGGAATGAGGGCGGCAAAGGCGACTGCGAGCAGCAGAAAATCGTCGACATACGAAAGCATCTCGGCCTGCCGGCCCAGCATCATGCCGATCTCGGCCTGGGCGAGATGCCGTGCCTGGTCGGGCGTGCCGCCAAGGCTGGCCAAATGCGCCTGCAGTTTCGTCGCGAAGGCCACATAGCGCGGATCGCCCGCAGCGACCCGGTCGATCAGGATGCTCTGGTGATACTGGCTGCGCCTGGCGAGCATGGTGGTGAGCATCGCGATTCCGACGCTGCCGCCTAGGTTGCGCGAGAGATTGATGATCGCCGAGGCGTTGTTGTTCTTCTCCCGCGGCACGCCGACGTAGGCGATGGTCGTGATCGGGATGAACAGGAAGGCAAGTCCCGATGCCTGGACAATTCGGGCGAGTGCCACCGTCCAGTAGTCGACCTGGAGGTCGAAGGACGTCATGTGATAGAGGGCCGCGGCGGACAGCGTGAGGCCGAAGACGATAAGCAGGCGCGCATCGGCACGCGAGATCAGGCGGCCCACCACGGGCATCAGCAGGATGATGGCAAAGCCGCCCGGCGAGACGACCAGCCCTGCCTCCGTCGCCGTGTAGCCGAGCAGGGTCTGGACATATTGGGGGATGAGCTGGGTCGAGCCGAGCAGCACGAGCCCCAGCATGAACATCAGGATGTTCGACGTGGCGAAATTGCGGTTCTTGAGCAGCCTGAGGTCGGTGAGCGGATTTTCCTGGCGCAATTCCCAGAGGACGAAGCTGACGAGACCCACGACCGCGCCGATCGCCGCGAGCGTGATGGCGGAGGAACCGAACCAGTCCTCCTCCTGGCCGCGGTCGAGCACGTATTGCAACGACCCCAGCCCCAGGACGAGAAAGCCGAACCCCCAGTAGTCGATCCTGACGCCACGTTCCTTCAGGCGCCGGCGCTCTTCCACGAGATGCGGCGGATCCTCGATCATCGCGGAAATCAGGAAATAGAGTCCGATGCTGACCGGCACGTTGATGAGGAAGACCCAGTGCCAGCTGTAGTTGTCGGTGATCCAACCACCGAGCGTCGGCCCGATGGCGGGCGCGAAGACGACGGCGATGCCGTAGAAGGCGAAGGCCATGCCGCGCTCTGCGGGCTTGAAGCTGTCGGCGAGAATCGCCTGCGAGGAAGGCTGCAGGCCCCCGCCGGTCAGGCCTTGGATGGCGCGGAACAGGATCAACAGACCGAGAGAAGGCGCGAGGCCGCAGAAGAAGGAGCTGACCCCGAAACCGAGAATGCAGGCGAGGTAGAAGCGCTTGCGGCCGAAAACGGCGGAGAGCCAGCCGCTGATCGGCAGGATGATGGCATTGGTGATGAGATAGGAGGTGAGGACCCAGGTCGCCTCGTCCTGGCTGGCGCCCATGCTGCCGGCGATGTGCTGCAGGGAGACGTTGGCGATGGAGATGTCGAGGACCTCCATGAAGGCGGCCATCGCCACCACCGGTGCTACGATCCAGCGCGTCGGCGCTGCGGCAGCCCTCGCCGGGGCGATAGGCTCCCTGGTTTGCACGGCGGGCTAGTTGGCCTCGGCGGCGGAGCGCTCGCGCGTGTCCACCGTCGGCACGACGGACATGCCGAGGCCGAGCACTTCAGCGCCATCGATCGGCGCGTCGATGACTATCTTCACCGGCACGCGCTGCACCACCTTGACGTAATTGCCCGTGGCGTTCTCCGGCGGCAGCAGGCTGAATTGCGCGCCGGTGCCCCGCTGGATGCTGTCGACATGGCCCCTGAAGGTCACGCCTGGATAGGCGTCGATGGCGATCGCCACGGGCTGGCCGGGCCGCATCCCGTCGAGCTGGGTTTCCTTGAAATTGGCCGTGACCCAAGGCCGGCCGAAGACCAGCGTCGCCAGGGTCTGGTTCTTCTGCACCACGTCGCCGACATTGACCTGGCGCTTGGTGATGTAGCCGTCCTGCGGCGCAAAGATCTTCGTATAGGAAAGATTGAGTTCGGCCGTCTTGACCGCTGCCCGGGCCGCCTCGACGCTGGCGCCGGCAGATTGGAGCTCTGCCTGGCGCACGGCGATCTGCTGGGTCGCCGTCTCTGCCTGGGCAAGCCCGGCCTCGGCCTCGCCGATCTTGGCCTTGGCCACGGCCACGGCCTGCGCATCGGCCAGCACCTGGTCGGCGTCGCTGCGCGCCGTTGCCTCGGCTTGGTCGAGGGTCTGGCGCGAGGCGAAATCGCTCTTCGACAGGGCGGCATAGCGCTTCGCGTCGGCCGCGGAGCGCTCGGCCTCGGCGACGGCGGCCGCGAGCTGGGCTTCGGCCTCGGCGACGCTGGACTTGGCAAGTTCGACCCCGCTCTCGGCCTCAGCCAAGGTCGCCGCCGTGCTCGCCCCGGTCAGATCCAGGTTGGCGCGGGCCTGGGCTTCGCTGGCGAGAGCCGCGTCGAGATTGGCGTGCGCGCTTGCCAATGCGGATAGGTAGTCGCTCGGATCGATTTCCAGGATCAGGTCACCGGCCCGGACGCGCTGATTGTCGCCGACCAGCAGGCGCTGAACAGAGCCTCCCACCTGGGGGCTGAGAACGGCGGCATCGCCGTCGATGAAGGCGTCATCCGTCGAGACGAGGCCCCGGTTGAGCCACCAATAGGTGGCGCCGCCGGTCGCCAATGCGATCAACGCAATGGCGAGGATAGGCCGGCGGGCGCGGCTGATCCAACCGCCCAGTCCCAAGCGCAGTTCGGGGTCGGCCGCCCGCGCGCTTCGGGCCGGCTCATTCCGACCAGCGCCGCCGTGGCCTGCCGACCTCGATCCAGGCGATTGCGGCGAGACCCCCGGTGCAGGGGCTTTGGGCGTGGAATCGTTGGGCATTATCAGTAGTCCAGGCTTTGGGCACCGGGCGGGCTACTCTCCCGGCGGCGTGTGAACTGAACCGTTCAGTTTGTACCTTGCCAAGCTTTGGGCCAGGCCCTATTTTAAGTCAAGAGGAAACTGAACCGTACAGTTTAGTGCGAAAGCGGAATGAGCGACGCGGCAGAAAAAGCCTCGGAAGACGTGGTCAGCGCCAAGGCGCAAGACGTTCTCGAGGCCGCGCATGAGCTTTTCATGGCCAAGGGCTACGAGGCAGCCTCGATGGATGCGGTGGCCAAGGCCGCTGGCGTCTCGAAGGCGACCGTCTACGCCCACTTCAACAGCAAGGACGAGCTCTTCGCTGCGATCGTCGCCCGGATGTGCGGCCAGCTGACCCGGGAGATCAAGGCAGTGATCGAGGCGGGCCTGCCCCTGCGCCAGGCGCTGCTCGGTATCGGAGGAAGATTTCTAGAGGTGCTGACCGATCCGAGGCGGGTCCGGATGTTCCGGATGGTCATGGGCGAAGTGGACCGCTTCCCCGAACTCGGGCGGGTCTTCTACCGTTCCGGCCCCCTGGTGATGCAAGACTGCCTGGCCGGCTATCTCGAGCAAGCCGCGGCAGCCGGAGACTTGACGATCCCCGATGCGGGCCTGGCGGCGCGCCAGTTTCTCAGCCTGATCAAGGCGGACTTGCACTTGCGCTGTCTCTTCAACGTCGGCCTGGTCACGCCGGCCAGCGAACGGGACCGCCAGGTGACGGCCGCGGTCGACATGTTCCTCAAGGCTCACGGCCTGCGGGCTCAGTAGCGAGGAAGCGGCTAGGGCGTGCCTTGCGCCGTCACCGTGTCGAGGCGCTCGGGATAGATGAAGCCATAGGCCGGGTAGACGATGCCCCAGGCCTGGAGCTGGTAGTTCCAGAAACGCACGGCACTCCAGTCGTTGGCTGCCGACACGTCGGTCGCCGGCATGGCGTCATAGATGATGTGGCGGCTCGCATAATCGCTGCCGAAATTGGCCTGGGTGACGCGGATCTCCCGCGGGCCGACGATATCCACCACCACGGCGACATGGCCGAGCTTCAGGCGCTGGGTCCGGCTCAGCACCAGCACGGCCATGAATTTCGGCTGATGGCCGCGCGTATATTTACCGAGGGCACCGTCCCACCAGGTCCAGGCGTCGCCCATGATGTCGATGCCGGTGACCTCGCGGGCATAGGGCACGCATTGGAGCAACTCGCCCTGATAGGGATGGACGCCGTCCGGTGAGATGGGCGGGGCCGACGGCGGCGGGACGCTGGCCGTGGCCATGCTCGAAGGTAGATTGTCGGCACAACCCGCCAGCAGGCCCAGCAACAGAAGCCCGAAGGCCGGTGCGAGGCCGCGCTGAAGTCGCGTGCTCATCGGTGCAGGGTCAGTTCGCCGGAGCTGACTTCATAGCCCTGAAGCCGGCTCAAGAAGCTCATGCCGAGCAGGGAGGTCATGGTGGTCTGCCGGTCGACTGCGCCGACGACGTCGGTGAGCCGGATCGGCCCGATCAGGATTTCAGGGATCACGATCGGCGCGGCCTCGACCCTGCCATTGGCCGTTTCCGCCGAGGCGGTGTAGGCGAGGCCGTCCACATCGAGGCCGATATGCCTTGCGTCGGCCTGATTGAGGACCACGATGCTGGCGCCGGTATCGACCAGGAAGCGGATGGGAACCCCGTTCACCATGGCGTCGACGCGGAAATGCCCGTCCTTGTCGGCGAGAAAGCGAACGCTCTCGAAATCGGGCTGCGGCAACGCTGCCGGCTCGGGTGGGGCGCTCACCACCAGCACATGGCTGCTGTCGACCGGAATCTGGGTCGCCATCCATTGGGCGATTTCCCCGCGCTGGGCAAGGAAGAGGGCCACGAAGACCCCCGCGCCAACCCAGGCCGCCAGGGTGCGCAGCGCCCAGCCGAAGGATCGGCCGGAGCCCCGGGCATAGAGGTAGAGCAACAGGCAGCCGGCCAAGGCCGAGGCGACAGCGATGTAGAACATCCCGGACCCGGCTCCGCCGGTCATGGCGCCGCTATCCGCGGATGTCTGGTTACAGGAATCATTGGTGCAGGGTCATCGCGCCGTCGCTGACTTCGTAGCCCGAGAGTCGGCTGAGGAAACTCATGCCCAGGAGCGAGCTGGTGGTGTTCGTGCGGACAACCGCGCCGGCGACATTGACCAGCCGGATCGGCCCGACCGCAAGCTGATAGATCACGATGGCGGCGCCTTGCACCGCACCATTGGGCGTATCGATTTTCTGGCGGTATTGCAGCGCGTCCGGATCGATCCCCGCATGTCGCGCATCCTGGGGCGTCAGCAGAACGACGCTGGCGCCGGTGTCGACCAGGAACTGCACCATCGCGCCGTTCACCAGACCGTCGACGCGGTAATGCCCGTCGCCGCCGGGAAAAATGCGCAGACTCGAGGAGTCGGGCGCAACGGCGGCCGGCAGCGGCGCGGCGGTGGCCGCCGCCTGTTCATCGGTGGCGGCGGGTGGACCAGCCGTGGGCGTCAGGCCGTGGATCTGCTGGAGATAGACAGCGGCGAATGTTCCGGCGACCACGATCCAGACCGCCAGAGTTGCGGCCATCCAGCCTATGGACGGCTTATACCTCCAGGCAAATCCTACGGCGGCGGCCATGGCGACAAGCCCCACAGCCACGCCTGCTGTGATCAACCAGACGACATAGGTTCCAGCCATCAGCGCGATGCCTTCATGCCACGTGCGGATACGCTGGTCATTGCCTCAGGATCAGCGTGTCGCCGCTGACCTCATAACCTGAAAGCCGGCCGAGGAAGCTCATGCCCAAGAGCGATCCGTCGGTATCGCCTTCGCTGACCGAGGCGTTGACGTCGGTCACGCGGATCGTGCCGATGACGATCTCGGGCAGCGTGATCGCGGCACCGCGCGCGGTGCCGCTGGCCGTGCGATAGAGCTGGGTGTAGCTGAGCGTTCCCGGATCGATGCCCACGCGTCGGGCATCGGCTTGGCTCAGCAGCACGTCGCTGGCTCCGGTATCGACCAGGAAATAGACCGGCGTGCCGCCGACCATGGCCTTGACGTGGAACTGATGGTCGGCTTCCAGGGAAAACCGCATCGTCTGGCCGTCCACGGCCTGGCCCTGGGCCGGCAGCAGAAGTGCTGATATCCGCCGGCCGGCGTCGGTCACCTCGGCGCGATAGCTGTAGCCGAGCAACAGGACGACCCCGATGCCGATCCAGATTCCCAATTGACCGGCCGCCCGCCTTACGCCCGGCGCTCCGGCGCGGGCGATGCGGCCCAAACTGCCGCCGCCGACCAGAGCCAGGAGCGCTGCGAGATAGACCAGGCGCCGGTTGTCGTCCTCGCCCTGGAGGGCGCCCGGAAACAGGTGAAACAGCAGCCAGGCAAGCCCGAGCGTGCCCAGCGCGCCGTACAGGTACCAGATCCAGCGACTGCCTGGACCGCCCCTGGCGTTCATGCCCGGGCAGCTTGAACGACTGCGACGCCGATCATGGCATCGCGTCCGATGAGGCCGGCGAGCCGCTCCTCGGACCAGCCCTCGGTCCCGGCCGGTCGGACGGGCAGCACGAGGTAGCGGCAGTCGGCCGTGCTGTCGACCACCCTGACCTCGGTTTCCGGCGGCAGGCGCGTGCCGAACTCGGCCAGCACGGCGCGGGGTTCGCTGACGGCGCGGCTGCGGTAGGCCGGCGCCTTGTACCAGGCGGGCGGAAGGCCCAGCAGCGCGCGGGGATAGCAGGAGCACAGGGTGCAAACCACCAGGTGATGAAGCCGCGGCGTGTTCTTGAGAGCGACGATCTTCACCCCGCGCGCCTCGATGCCGAGCTCGCCCGCCACCGCATTGGCGTCGGCCAGCAGCCTTGCTTCGAAGGCCGGATCGCTCCAGGCCCGGGCGACGATGCGCGCGCCCAGCGCCGGCGACTTCTGCTCCCACTCCTCAATCTTGGCCCGGATCGCGTCGGCGGTGAGCAGGCCTTTCTCGATCAACAGGCTGCGAATCGCGGCCTCGCGCTTCTCCCAGGCGCGAACCGGGTGATCGGAGCGAGGCGGATGATCATGCCCATGATCCTGGCCTTGTTCAGCCGCCATGGGCCGGCTCCAACCAATGTTCGAACAGGTCCAGGGAAAGACTGTCAGCCGCCGGGCCGCCATAGCCCGGCCAGAGATCCGTTTGGCGAAAGCGCACGTGATACAGCGGGCGGGCGGGCAGGCCATTGGCGCCGTAGGCCCGTTCCTCGGGATTGGCGAAGCTGCCCTGGCAACCCTCGACCCGCCCCTGGCGGCCTCGGACATAGAAGGGCGTGCGCATATGCCCCTTCACCGCCAGGTCGCGCACCCGGACCAGGGCGCCATCGGCAAAGCGGCGCTCAGCCATGGGCCCCGGTCTCCATGGGGGCTTCCATGGCCGCGACCCGGGCCTCGATCTCGGCCCTGGTCAGCAGCCCTTTCTCCACCAACAGGCTCTCGATGGTCAGCAGCCAGCGCTCGTAGTAGTCGTGGCGCTCGTAGACCTCCCGCGGCAGGCCTTCGATGGTCCGGCGCATCTCGTCGACGTTGAAGGCAGCTACCGGCGGGTTCATGAGAAGGCTCATCAGGGCGTCGACCCGCCTTTCAGCCAGGCTCGGGTCGTGCTCGTCCTTTTCCACCGGGCCGGCTGGAAGGCCACCCATGTCATGCATCGCCCGCATCCAGGCATTGTAGCCGTCTGGCCCGCCGCGAGCAAAGTCTGGTAGGAAGGCGCCGGAAAGCAACCCGGGCCGGCACCATGAGCCTCTTCGACCGCGTCAAGGAATGCCAACGCTGGGAGCGTAGCCGCTACCGTCCTTTCCGGGTGGACGGCCTCAGCCTTGGCTGGGTCACCCATTCATTCGCCGACCGCCTGAAGGGCTTTCCGGCCGTCTTCGTCGTCTCCTCCGAAGCCGTCGACTTGGCCCCCGGACTTCAGGGCTTCGAGGCCCGCAGCAGGGCACTGGACGAGGTGCTGCGGCAATTGCAGGAGGAAGGCCTGATCAAAGGCTGGCGGGAGGAAGCCTATCCGGTCGGCAGCAGCCTGCATTCGGTTCCGCTCTTGAAGATGGAACGAGCCGCCGTGCCCCTGTTCGGCGTGCGCGCCTATGGCGTGCATCTGAACGGCTTCGTGGGCAAGGGCGAGGGCCTGCGGCTCTGGGTCGCGCGGCGCTCGGCCAGCAAGCAGACCGCGCCTGGAAAGCTCGACCATATCGTGGCCGGAGGCCAGCCCATGGGGCTCAGCCTGACGGACAATCTGATCAAGGAATGCGCCGAGGAGGCGGCCATGCCTGAGGGCCTTGCCCGCAAGGCCCGGCCGGCCGGCTTCGTGAGCTACGTGACCGAGCGGGTCGAAGGCCTGCGCAACGACATCTGCTATGCCTACGACATCGAACTGCCGGTGAGTTTCGCGCCGCGCAACACCGACGGCGAGATCGAGTGGTTCCAGCTCTGGCCCGTCGCCGAGGTGAAGGCGCGCCTGGCCGCAGGCGACGACTTCAAGTTCAACGTCGCTCTGGTGACCATCGATTTCCTGGTCCGACGCGGCTATCTCGGGCCCGATGAGCCCGACTACATCGAGATCGTCGAAGGCCTGCGGCTCTGATTGCTCAGGGGCCGTGGAACGCGCCGGCGGCGCCGGCCACGTCCATGGAGCCGAGATAGATCATCTTGAGGGCGACGTAGACGATGACGGCCAGCCCGACGAAGGAAATCCAAGGGTAGCGCTTCAGGACTCCGGCGATCATCGCCGCCGCGGCGCCCATGAGGGCGACGGAAAGCAGCAGGCCGAAGACAAGAACCCACTCGTTGTGCATCGCGATGCCGGCCACGGCCAGCACGTTGTCGAGGGACATGGAAACGTCGGCCAGCACGATCTGGGTGACTGCGTGGCGCACCGTCTTGGCCGGCGCGGCGGCGTGGCCGGGCTTGCCGGCCTTGGCCGCCCGGTGCTGAGCGCAGAGCTCGCGCCACAGCTTCCAGCAGACGAAGAGTAGCAACAGACCGCCGGCGAGGGTGAGGCCGATGATCTGGAGCAGCCTGGTGGCGGCAAGGGCGAAGACGATGCGCAGCGCCGTGGCCGCCAGGATTCCCATCATGATGACCCGGCCGCGCTTGCCTTTGGGCAACCCCGAGGCGACCAGCCCCACGAAGATGGCGTTGTCGCCGGCCAGAACCAGGTCCACCAGAACGACCTGGGCCAAGGCACTCAAATCCGCGAGTGGGGTCATCGGCGGGGATTCACCAGCTCGGCTTCGGCAGGGGTCGGCCGCTAAGCCCTTGGCCGGCGCCCCGGACTTTGCATGTTGTGAGCCGGAGCCGCAACGGCAAGGCGCGGCGACTTGCGGCCTGGTTCAATCCGAGAAGCCGGCCATGGCGCGGATTTCGGCCGGCGTCCGGCCCGCCTCGCGGAGCGCGGCCAGCGTCAAGGCTCCGTCGCGCTTGGACAGCCGCTCGCCTCTCTCGTTGGTGAGCAGCCGATGGTGCCGGTAATGGGGCACGCGAAGGCCGAGCAGCGCCTGGAGCAGTCGGTGAACATGGGTGGCTTGGAACAGGTCCTCGCCCCGGGTGACCAGGGTCACGCCCTGGATGTGGTCATCCAGGGTGACGGCGAGATGGTAGCTCGCCGGCGCGTCGCGCCTGCTCAGCACCACGTCGCCCAGGAGCTCCGGCTCTGCCCGGACCTCGCCCTTTTCGAAATCATGCCAGCTCAAGGGTCCTGTCGCCTCCAGGGCCGGCCCCGTGTCGAGGCGTAGCGCATAGGGCCTGCCGGCTGCGATCCTGGCCTTTCTTTCCGCGGCCGAGAGCTTGCGGCATGTGCCCGGATAGGGCGGACCTTCGGACCCATGAGGGGCCGCGATCGCCCGGGCGATCTCCGCCTGGATCTCCCTGCGGCTGCAAAAGCAGGGGTAGAGGAATCCGGTCGCGGCCAGCCGGTCGAGGCCTGCGCGGTAATCCTCCCCATGTTCGGACTGCCGGCGCACGGGCATCTCCCAATCGAGGCCAAGCCAACGGAGATCCTCGTAGATCCCGGTTTCGAATTGGGCGCGGCAGCGCTGAGGGTCGATATCCTCGATGCGCAGCAGGAAGCGCGCCTTGCTGCCGCGCGCGAGGCCAAAGGCCAGCAACGCCGCATGGGCGTGGCCCAGATGCAGGTGGCCCGTGGGGCTGGGGGCGAAGCGGGTGACGAGGGGCTTCAATTCCGGGGCGTGCACATGGCAGAAAGGGCGTCATGACACTGGTGCAGACGCAACTGGAGGGCAAGCGGCTGGCGAAGGCGTTGCAGACGCTGTGCCGGCAAGACCGCGACCTTGCCCGCGCCTTCGAGCTGGCGGGAACCCCGCCGCCGCGCTCGCGCCCCGCCGGCTTTGCCTCGCTGGTCGATATCGTGCTGGCTCAGCAGGTTTCGACCGCCTCCTATCGCGCCATCGCCCAACGCCTGCTGGATAGGGTCGACACAGTCACGCCCGAAAGCCTGCTGGCGCTGGGCGAGTCCGATTTTGCTGCCATCGGCTTCAGCCGGCAGAAAGTCGTCTATGCCCGGGGCCTCGCCGAAGCCGTGGCCGAGGGCCGGCTCGACCTGGCGCGGGTCGCCCGGCTTGCCGACGAGGAAGCCATGGCCGAGCTCATCAAGCTCAAGGGCGTCGGGCGGTGGACGGCCGAGATCTATCTCATGTTCTGCCTCGGCCGGCCCGACGTGCTGCCGGCCGGCGACCTGGCGCTGCGCGAGGCTGCCGGGGTGGTGAAGCGCAAGCGAAAGCGGCCGGAGGAGGCGGCCCTCCGGCGCATGGGCGAATCCTGGCGGCCTTGGCGCAGCGTTGCAGCGCGCCTGCTTTGGCACTACTACGCATACAGCCGCGCCAAGGAATCAGACTGAAATGTCCGGACCCTTCGACTTGAGCGGACCGTCCGAGCCGCCGCTCGCCGGCGGCAGGCCCAGGCAGCTCGTCGTCCTGCTCCACGGCTACGGCACCGACGGCAACGATCTGATCGGCCTGGCCGCGCAATGGGCGCCGCTGCTGCCCGATGCCGAGTTCCTGTCGCCTCATGCGCCGTTCCCCTGCGAGATGGGCGGCTTCGGGCGCCAATGGTTCGGCTTCGAAGACCGCACCCCCGAGGCCAGGCTGGCAGGCGCGCGGGCGGCAGGCACCTTGCTCGATGCCTTCCTCGACGAAGCCTTGGCGGCGCGAAAGCTGGATGCGCGCGACCTGGCGCTGGTCGGGTTTTCCCAGGGCGCCATGATGTCGCTGCTGGTGGCGCTCCAGCGCCCAAGCAAGGTCGCTGGCGTGGTCAGCTATTCGGGCGGAATCTTGGACGAGCAGGAACTCGCCGGGCTCGTCCGATCGCGCCCGCCAGTGCTGCTGGTCCACGGCGATGCCGATCCCGTGGTTCCCTTCACCGAACTCGGCCGGGCCGAGCGGGCCCTGAAGAAACTGGGTGTTCCGGTCACCGCCGAGAGGCGGCCTCGCCTCGCCCATGGCATCGACGAGCGCGGTCTCGTCCTGGGCGGCCAGTTTCTCCAGCGATCTTTCGCGGAAGCGTCGGCCGGTTCGTGACGGTCTCATGAAGGCGATGACAAGCTGGTGAAGAGTTTCGTGGCCGGCCCACCAAATCTTGTGTTTTTTTCCTTCAGCGGCTAAACCTGCTGGCAAGAGACACCAAGCGAGAGCGTCCTAGACCCCTTATGAACGCATCGCCCGAGAGCTGCGCCGCCCTCGTCCTCAACGCCGACTTCCGGCCGTTGAGCTATTTCCCGCTGTCCCTGTGGCCTTGGCAGGAAACGATCAAGGCAGTGTTCCTTGACCGGGTGAACATCGTTTCCCAATACGACCGCGTCGTGCGCAGCCCGAGCTTCGAGATGAAGCTGCCCAGCGTCATCGCCCTCAAGGAATTCATCCCGCTGAACCGGCGCCCGGCCTTCACCCGGTTCAACGTGTTCCTGCGCGACCGGTTCAGCTGCCAGTACTGCGGCCGCTGCTGCCCGACCCACGACCTGACCTTCGACCATGTGGTGCCGCGCTCACGGGGCGGGCGGACGACCTGGAGCAATGTCGTGACCGCTTGCCAGAGCTGCAACCTGGTAAAGGGGAACCGCCTGCCCCAACAGTCGGGGCTGTTCCCCAAAAGTCGACCAGCGCAGCCGTCGACCTATGAGTTGCAGGAAAATGGGCGGGCTTTCCCGCCCAATTATTTGCACCACAGCTGGCGCGACTTCCTCTACTGGGATACCGAGCTGGATCCGAACTGAGCCGGCGGCTGGAGCAAGATCGGGTCAGCTTCATTCAAGCTGACCCGTGAATCAGGCTCTGGGGCTACAACCTCTCCGCCAGCCAGATGGCAAGCCGCGAGCCCGCCTTGATGGCCGAGGTCAGCAGCTCATAAGCGGGCGCCTCGCCGGCGCCGTGGGCCAGCGCGAGATCGCGGTGCTCCAGCTCCTCGCCGCGGAATTTCTCGATCGTCGTCTTGAGTTCGCCCTCGGATTCCGGCAGGGCCGCCGCCTGGCGGGCGTAATGGGCGTCGATGACCTCCTCGACGGCGACGGTGCAGGCCATGGCCGCGCGGGAACCCAGGAGCGCCGTCGCCGCGCCGAGCGCGAACCCCGCCGCGTGCCACAGCGGCTGCAGCGCCGTCGGCCGGACGTGCCGGTCGCCCACCATGCGATCGAACGCCGCCAGATGCCGGCGCTCCTGCGCCGCCATATGCTCGACCGCGGCGCGATCGGGGCCCTGGGGCAGGACCGCGAGCTGGCCCTCGTAGATGCGCCGGGCGCCGTACTCGCCCGCCTGATCGACGCGGATCATGCGCTCGATCGCCTGGGCGGGGGACGGATCGCCGGGGAGCCGGCGTTGCCTGGTCATCGGGCGCCTCGGCTGCGGATGGCTGCGACGAGGCCGAAAAGGCCGAGCGCCGTCGCGTAGGCGAAATTATAGCCGGCCATGGATACGCCGAACATGGTCCAGGCCGGCCGGTCGCAGGGTATGACGGGGGTGGCCATCAGCTGGT
Source organism: uncultured Alphaproteobacteria bacterium (assembly GCA_963724385.1). Lineage (GTDB taxonomy): Bacteria > Pseudomonadota > Alphaproteobacteria > Dongiales > Dongiaceae > DASXQK01. The sequence goes on from CAVRUJ010000001.1 coordinate 1,011,315, forward strand.
TCTCCAGCTCGCCGAGAGACTGGTTGGTGCTGATGGTGCCGGTGCAGCTGGCGAGGCCCTTCCACCAATGCTGCTCCACCCCGACATGGAAAAGGGCGATGCCCGCCCCGGCGAGCACGGCCAGGGCGGCCAGGCTCGCCCCCGCCGGCTTCAGGCGTTGGGGCAGGGCGAGGGCGAGAAGGGCGAGAGCGATGACGCCGCCATAGGCCCAGCGCTGCCAGAGGCAAAGCTGGCAAGGGAGCAGCCCGCCCCAGTACTGGCTGGCGAAAGCGACCGCCAGTGCCGCGACCGAGCCAAGGAGCAGAAGAAGGGCGGGCTGGATACGAGAACGTCATGCTGTTCCTCAAAGATAGCGGAAGGCGATGAAGACGCCCAGGAGAAGGGCCAGCGCCAATGCGGCGACCAGCACCAACCGATCCTGGACGAAAACCCGAACCCGGTCGCCGTAGCGGGCGATCAGCCAGGCCTCGAGGAAGAAGCGGCTGCCGCGGGAGACGAGGGAGGCGAGCGCGAAGGTGAGGGGATCGAGGCCGACCGCGCCGCTGGCGATGGTCACGACCTTGTAGGGGACGGGCGTGAAACCCCCGGCGATCACGATCCAGATTCCCCAGGCCTGGTAGAGGGATCGGAAGGCATCGAACAATGCCTCGGCATTGTAGAAGTGCAGGATCGGCTGGCCGATCAGGCGGAACAGGAAATGGCCGATGGCATAGCCCAGGAACCCGCCGGCGACCGACGCGACGGTCGCGATGGCCCCGATGGCGAACGCGCGCCGCGGCATCGCCAAGGCCATCGGGACGATCAGGATGTCCGGCGAAAAGGGAACGCAGGAGCTCTCCAGGAAGGAGACCAGGGCCAGCCAGCGGAGCGCATGGCGGTGCCGGGCGAGCCCGACGATCCAGTCACGAAGGCGACGGAGCATCCGATGGCGGCTTGTGGTTCCGGGGCGGGGCTGTCGAAGGCGGCGCTACCCTGGCGCCCGCTCCCCGGCCTGTCAATCGAGGCGGGCTGCTGTGGCCCGCCGGCACCGCATGGCAGGAATTCGTCGGGCCAGCGAACGGTCGGCTTGACGGGAAAGCCAGCCGTGCCTAAATTCCGCTCGTCGTGGTGATTTGAGCCGACCGGCTTGCGGCCACGTTAAAAAACCCGCTAAAAGGTCGGTGGCCCGTTGAGGGAACCCCGGCCGTCTCGTGTCGGGGTTTTTGATTCCGGGCCTCCTCGTTCTCCCGGATCTTTGCTTTCGGTCGGCTCGACCCGCCGCGCGTCACGCATGCGGGAGTGCCTGATGACCGACAAGAAGACCGCCGACCGGCTGAAGGAATTGACCGAGCGTTACGGCAAACTCGACGGCGAGGCCTTGCTCGCGCCCTTCATCGAGCGCGAGTTTCCGGGGCGGATCGCGCTGGTCTCGTCTTTCGGGGCCGAGGCCGCGGTGCTGCTGCACATGGCGGCGCAGATCGACTGCAGCCTCCCGGTCATATTCATCGACACCGGCAAGCTCTTCGGCGAGACCCTGCGCTACCGTGACAAGCTGGTGGCCCAGCTCGGCCTCACCAACCTCAAGGTCTTGAGGCCCGCGGCCGCGGAAGTGGCGGCGGCCGACCCCGACGGCGTCCTCTGGCATAGCGATCCCGACGCCTGCTGCGCGATGCGCAAGGTAGCGCCGCTGGCCCGCGCCATCGCGGATTTCGACGCCTGGGCCTCGGGGCGCAAGCGGTTCCACGGCGACCTGCGCGCCTTCCTGCCGGTGATCGAGGCCTCGGGCGAAAAGATCAAGGTGAACCCGCTCGCCCGTTGGTCGAAGCTGCGCATCGAGGAGGCCTTCGCCGCCCGCGACCTGCCGCGCCATCCACTCGAGGCCGACGGCTTCCTTTCCATCGGCTGCATGCCCTGCACCGAGCGCGTGGCGCCCGCGGAAGACCAGCGCGCCGGGCGCTGGGCCGGGCGCGCCAAGACGGAGTGCGGGATTCACTTCCTTTAGGCTTTAGGACGGGCGGGTTTCGCTCGTTGTTGCGCCCATCTTGCGCCTGGCTATGATGGCGCGCTCTGCCGACGGCCCCGGTGCCCCTGTGGCGGAATTGGTAGACGCGGCAGACTCAAAATCTGTTGCCCGCAAGGGCGTGTTGGTTCGAGTCCGACCAGGGGCACCAGTTTAATCAAAAGATGCCGATGAGGAAGTCGAGGAAGCACGGCTCATAGGGCGAGGATCATAGGGGTGGCCAGATCTCTGCCGCGAGCTTTGCCATCGATTTCGACCTCTCTTGAATATCAGCTTCCCCCCAATGTTCGTTTGCTATGATTTCTAGGTTTAGGGCAAGCAAGCTCTTTTTGAGCCAGTTTTTCTTTTCAGCGAATGCAGAGTTTGAAGCTGCTGCGTTGGCCGGCACGGTGACTAAGGTCAGATTTCCGAGCGTGTGCAAGATGCTTTGGCGCACTGTTATTTTGTCGATCATTTCTTTGTCAGCGCCAGCAATCAAATCGGCGGGCGCCATGCGACCGTCCGGCAACGGCCAATACGTGACCCACCATTGGGGAAGTACATGCTCGATCGACATTCCATATGGGCGGGGGGTCCCAACCGAAAACTTGGTTCTCGTTTTCAGTTCAAGCTCCCAAAGGATATCGGCAAGACGTTCCTTTTTTAGGATCCAATTGTAGATTGGGCTGTTGAGGATGGCGCTCTGGAACTCGGAATCCGCGGGAAATCGAACGGCAGGGCCAGATTGCTCGGAGAAGGCCTGGGCAAACGTCGCCCTGGATACCCCCTGATGGAGAAAGGCATCGATTACGCGGGGGAAAGTCTTGTTCAGGTTTTTCGGTGTTAATCCACATACAGCCCGTCGCACTAGGTAGGAGTAGATGAGTCGGTAGAGGTATTCCTTTTCGGCATCATCTATGTCCGCCACGGCGATGGTAAAAACCAGAGGATAGGCGGTCGCAACCTCCCAAACTTGCAGTTTGGCTCCTAGCCACCCAAGTGGTGCATCGGGTTTGGCCTCTTCTAAGGCCTTATAGGTAGGAGCGAATTGAACGAGCGCCTCCAGCTCCGCTTCGACAGTCGCGAACCGTGGCTTCCCCTTGGGGCGCGTAAAAGTGCGGTACTCCGCGTAAAGTTCACGAAGAGAAATCTCACTTCCGGTCTGCGCTGTGAGGGCATGGCTTAGAAAATGGTCGATCCGGGGCCGTCTGGGCTTGGCCCTTGGCGAATCACTCCTCCAAAACTGACCCACGAGAAGCTGCCACTTAGATTCAAACAGCTTTTGAGAGTCTTCGCCCTGAGACTCGGCACGGTGAAAGATGTTATTGCGCACCAGATCCATTGCGAGCAAGGGCTCGGCCTTGCTGTTCAAAGTTTCGAAAATGACCTGGGCATCATCGGTTTCATCGAGCGTAATCACCACGAGTTTGAGGTGATTGAGCAAGGCTTCCAACAGGGCTCTCAATCGACGTTGCCGAACCGGCTCGTCGTCTTCAGGCGGCCGAGTTTCCTCGGCTGGATCATAGAGCCCGTAGCGGACGTACCGTTCTATCTTGAGATTGAGGAATTCGAAGGCCAAGACCGCCGCCGGCGCATCACTTGGCTTGAGCGTTCCCTTCTTGTAGAAGAGCTGCGGATGATTTTTGCGGACAGCATCCCAACCGCTCTCAATCAAATCATGGAAAATTTTCTTGTCCTGGGGGGTTGGGACCAATTTGAATTTTGCATCAGCATCTTTGTCACCCGTCATAGGCGGATTAAATAGATAGTTTTGCACACTCTCCGCAATGTCGGTGAGCTGCATGCGGTTTGCGACATGTCGAATTGCTGCGAGAAACAACTGGAAGGTTGTTAGTCGTTGCTGACCATCCACGACCTGGACTTCGCGGTGTTTTGCCAACCGTGTACCCGTCGGCGCCAGGGGCGATTATCAGCGCGCCCATGTAGTGCTTGAATTTTGGCTTGTCCTCGAGCGCCTCCTCTGCCTTAGCGACCACATCCTCCCAAAAATCCTTCCAGCGCTCCTGCCCCCAGGCATATTGGCGCTGATAGATTGGGACCATGAAGCGCTTCTGGTCCCCCAGCACCGTAATCACCGCATGATCCTTCGCGTCCATGTTGTCCCTCGCTCGCCCAGACAGTAGTGGTCAGGTTAGTGTCTTTGCCCGCCCTCCGCTATTGGGACGAGATTGGGGTTAATGCCGCGCTCCCGCAGAGACCGGCGGCAACCCTCAGCTTTGTCATCCCAGGGCAGCTATATAGCGTGGTGCTTGCTCACGGGCAGGTCTTCGCTCGGGCGGTATTTCCGGAAAAAATCGCGCCAGAAACGTAGGACAACTTCCAAGAGGTGCGCCGCCGGTTGCCAGCGGTGGACGGCCCCCGCGTCTTCCCCGTAATCGATCAGCAGATACCCCTGGCCAAAGGGCCCGACGCCGAAAGGCCCTTGGCCGTGGCCGCCAACGCGCAGTGTATCGAAGCCTTGATCTCGAATGAAATGCTTGGTTCCGTTTGCAAGCTCCTGAACGAACGCGAACCAGGGGCATACGGTGTCAATCCAGGCTCTAAATGTATCCTTGTCTCGGATGCCGAGCGTTTTCCAAAGAGCGAAATCGTCCTTCAACCAATCGCCCCAAACCCATTCGTGAAGATGGTAAGCCGTGATCGCGCAATGCAGCGCGCGGCGAGCGGAGTGCGGTTCGGCCATGAAGTCGTCAAAGTCCTCGACGAGCATGGCGTAAAAGTCTTTGGACGTAACTAAATCAAACATGAAGGCGATATTTCAGCGAGGAGAAGAAGATCTCCATCATCGCCCTTAGTTCTGCATTCCCCTGAGAAAATCGCAGATCTTGTCAGGACCAGCTGCCGACAGAACCTGCTGCGCTTCCGCATTTTGGCATTGGCAAGTCAGTGCCATATTGTAAGCGATTTGGCACGCGCCACCGAGAGCAGCCTCCTTAGCGAGCTTTAGGAGGCACGCTCGGTTTCCGACACCTGTCCCCCCACCAATGCCCTTAGTCAGACAATCTTGGGCTCCAATCGTCGTATAGAGCTCGGGACAGTCTGGAGCTCCCGTGTCTGTCCTGCACCAAGATAGGTGCTGCTGCCACTCCGGGGTGGTAGACTGTTGAATAGTCGGCGAAGTGAGAGGGGTGCCCGACCCAGGCATGCCGTACGTCACCTCCAGTACGCCCTCGCTTTGCGCAATTCCGCGATTTTGGAATGCCAACTCGTCATGGCCTTGTAAACTGAATGAATAGCAAATCTGTTTGGGGTCGCTAACTGTTTGTTTGCATGCAGCCCAATTACTGCAGACTCTATCGCCAACCAAATAAAACTTATACGCCACAATAACTGCGTGTTCGGGAAGTGGGTCATTGCATAGCTGGTATGGGGGAGAAAAATCCTTGCCGGGACCGCTATCTTTCATACCGGATCGCTTTGTCACAGTCACCACGTCCGTGTTCTTCTCGGCTGTGGGCTGCTGAACCGCCGGTTGCTGATCAGCCATAATCTGTAAGATGTGCAGCTTGATAAGGCGAGCCTGGAGTTGCTGCTTGACTATGGGATCATCCTCCTGGACGTAGAAGTCAGTTAAGAGGGGGTAGCTGTCTTCCTCGGAAAGTGCCCACAGCGCCAAGTCATAGCCCCTCATTCTCTCCTTCGGCGACTGAGCACTCAGTATTGGCAACAACTCCTTTGCAAATGCGGCGCGTCGGATGTGAATGTCCTCCGCTTGATACGCCTGGTTCGCTTCGGCAACCTTTTGCTCCACTGCCAGTGACTCCTCGTGCAGCTTTTCTTCTATGTTGCTCTGTAGCCGCGTTCCAAAGAGGTAGATGAGCAGGGGAATCGCGGCAGTGCCGATTAGAGCGACGATCACACTGGCCTTGTCCCACCAATCTTTTTTCGGCCTTCCCGCTGTGTTGCGGTTCTGGCCTAGGTCGTGCGACATCTATGCGCCTCCAGTGAATGGTGGCCTCTCAGGCCCCATCGCTAGTTACGCCGGCAAGTGGGTTTTCGCTCACATTGACAATTGCGAGTGTGAGCATCAGCGAAGCCGGCCAAGTTCATGCCGTTGAATTCACGCGAAATCACAATTCGCATGATCGCAATAAGTGGCATCCTTCCATCACATGGTAGCCGATAATGGCAAGGGATAGACGGGAATATCTAGGAGAGATGACCCAAGTGAGAGGCTTGAGGATTGGGCAGAGCGGTCGCAAATGTCTTACACATCCTCTTTCACATGAAGGCTCCAAATTGAAAATAAGTCAGTAATATCACTACTTTATGATTAAAGTGAGTACACTCAAAATCTGTTGCCCGCAAGGGCGTGTTGGTTCGAGTCCGACCAGGGGCACCAATTAAACCTGTTCTCCTGGGAGTGTCGGTTCGACTCCGACCACCCGCACCAGCCGTCGCACATGAGCCATGGTGCGCCATTTCCAGACCTCGCGCTTTGGGCGACGGCTCTTGTGCTGCTGCTCCTTGACGGACGTCCGATCGGGTGCGCAAGTCAAATCTGTTATCCGCAAGGGCGCGCTGGTTCGAGTCTGGCCAAAGGGACCAATAATACCAATTGCAAAAGCACTTTCGATGGGCACGCTCAGTCCAGTTCCGCTAATCGGCCAGCCGCTGCGTCCCATGCCAAGAGTGCGACCTTGAACCGCCGACAAAGCCGGCGGTGATCGGCGCAAAGGGGACCAGCCCTGCGAGCCGGCCTGCGGCCTCTTCGGGCCCCAGCCAGCCGTCGAGAAGGTCCCGGTAGGCCCGCGCGACCGCCACCATGTCGACTGCCTGCGGCCAAAGTCGGAACCTGTCGATGCCGGTAGCGCGAAGCGGGGCGATCTCCGCGGTCAGCGCGGCGACCCCGTGGGACAGGGTCTGCAGCCCGTTGACCGCCAGGAAGCCCTGTCCGTCGAGGGTCTCGACCGATAGTCCGCCGGGATCCTCATCGCAGACATAGCGACAACCGTCCTTGTGCAGCCCGCGGGCCCGAGCGTGATAGCAGCGCGCCGATATGGCCAGCGGCAGCCGGCCGAAGGCGGTGACCTCGAGTTCGACCGCTCCGGCGCGAGCGCCCAGGGCCCCGATCGCTGCCGCCGGCAGTTCGACGGGAAGCGACACCCGTCGAGCGCCGCGTTGTGCGAACCAGGCAAGGGCGCCTTCGTTGTAGACGTTGACGAAGGGACCTATCACATGGGTCCGGCCGGCGAGGATTTCGATTGCCCCCAGGTCGTTCGCTTCGACCAGCATGTCCGATGCGTTCGCAATCTCCGCGACGAGCGCCCGATCATGGTCGTCCATGACGAGGGCGAGGGTCGAATAGATGACTTCCTTGCCGCCATCGGCCAGACGCCGGGCGATCTCCGGCAGGTCAGGATCGCTGAACGGCGCCCGTTTGGCGCACACCACTTCGCCAAGGCACACGCTGTCGATGGGCGCTTCGTCGGCGATGCGGGCGTAGAAGTCGCGCCGTTGGGCAGCCGGCCAGTTGAAGAGAAGCGGGCCGAGAGTCAGCGCCGCTCGCCGGCCATCCCCGGTGCCGGTCACCGCCAGCCCTTTCGGTACGCCCCGGCCGTCACCCGGGCGCCCTCGGTGAGATCGCCGAGCGCCACGGTCGGCGGTGCCTCGCCACGCGCGACGGCATCGATTGCCTGGCGAAAGGCAGCGACCACCCGCCCGACATAGACCGGACCCCGCTGCCGGCCTTCGATCTTGAGCGCTCTGACGCCGGCACCACCCAGGGCCGAAAGCAGGTCCAGGGCACTCAAGGAAACCGGATCCTCGAAGAGATGAGATTCCTCGCCGCGAACGCAGAAACGGCCCTTGCACAAGGTCGGGTATCCCGCCGGCTCCCCGGGAGCGAACCGGTCAATGGTCAAACCGCCAAGGAGCGAAACCAGGGTATCGCCCCGCGCTTCGTAACGGACATGGGAGGGGGGCGAGCAGACCCCGTGCATGTTGGGCGAAAGCCCGGTGACATACGAAGATAGCGCGCAGCGGCCTTCGGCCATCACGCACATGCCGCCGAAGGCGAAGACTTCGAACTCGACCTCAGCCGAACGCACAAGTTTGGCGATGGCTTCCAGGGTCAAGACCCGGGGCAAGACGACGCGTCGGACCCCGAAGGCCGCGGCATAGAGCCGGATCGCCTCCGGATTGGACGCCGCCGCCTGGACCGACAGATGCCGCCGCAGCTGCGGATGGCGAGAGGCGGCATAGTCCAGCAGGCCGATGTCGGCGAGAATCACGCTGTCGGCGCCCAAACGCGCCGCGTCATCAACGGCGCGCCGCCAGGGTTCGGGCCGCCCGGCCTCGGCGAAGGTATTGACGGCAAGGAACAGCTTGCGGCCGCGCGCATGGATATAGCCGATCGCCTCGGCCATCTCCTCCCGGGAGAAATTCAGGCCGGGAAAGTTGCGCGCGTTGGTCTCATCGCGGAACCCCGCATAGACGGCGTCCGCGCCCGCATCGACAGCGGCGCGCAGCGCGGCCGGCGTGCCGGCGGGGGCGACGATCTCGATCGAAGCCTCGCTCACGGCCGCGGCTCCGAATCCGCAGCGGCCCGCTGCGAGCGCGCCTCCGCGCGTTCCAACCTGCGGCCCTGCTCGGCCAGTCGCCGTTCGATCGTCTCGATGGCGTCCCCTTGTCGGCGCAGGGCCAGAGCGATGGGAGCGCAGAGAACGGACACCAGGAAGTTCAGATCCGCGTCGGCACGACGGTAGACCCCACGGAGGATTTCGACCGCGCGGTGCAATGGTGCGGCAAGCGGCCCTCCGGCCTCGGCCAGATCCCTCAGGATGTCGATGCCGGCACCATCGACAGCATAGCGCAAGGTCATGATCGCCGCGGTGTCTCCCTCTATGCTCAGGCCGCGACTGAAGAAGACGGCATCGCCGTCGACGCGCCCTTCGAGCAACGCAGTCAGCATGAGGAATGATCCACGCAAAGCCGCGCCAGGTTGGTTCAAGTGAGCGCCGCGCCGATGGGCGCGAAGACGGGGTCGCATGCCGCCGGGCTGCAGCCGAAGAACGATAGGCAAGTCTATCGGATCGATCTCGACTTCTATCTCGCCCATGGAGCGAAGCCTGTCGAAGACGGCCGGATGGCTGCGGCGCATCCGGGCCAGCGCTCGGTCCAAAAGAGGATCGAGCAGCATCGGCGGCAGCGGCCTCAAGGCAATGCCGGCGAGCAGCACTGGAGATAGCAGCGGCGCGGTGACGGCCTCATTGCGTGACGCGATAGCGTCCCCGGATTGGGCCATCAAGAATCCTTGCTCGCCGATCTGCAGAACAGCCTTCTCGGATCAATGCTGGCTCGGCGCCTCCGGGGACGTCCTTGCGCTAGATCAATGACAAATCCGACAGATGCGCCAAGCTTACTTTGGAAACGATCCAGAGCGATCAGCAAGACCGTGGCCGGTTAGGCCACCCGTCAGAAAAGCTGTGAACTGCGTCCAACCATCCCTCCGCCGCGAAGTGGCATGGGGATTTGCCTTCTTTGGAGAATAGTTAAATCGGTTGGGTGTGTGTTTCGCGCCCAACGGCGACTTCTCGTAGGCACTCGATCCGATGGCTCCGTCGATGAGTTGGCATCCTACGACTGTGGGGTCGTGGCTGGACGCGATTTTACGATGTTGCGCCCGACTGGCTGTCCTGGGATCGTAATTACTTGACAGTTTGGCTGCGCCGGCGGGGCGTGGGACTGCGAGAGTCCCGAGCGCCCGGCCGGGGTGGCCATGCCGCCTCCGGGCGGGGTAAGGATGGTGTTGCAGACACATCCAACCTCGAACGGAGAACGACATGACCACGGAGAAGAAGGTAGCACGGCGCAAGCTCAGCCTGATTGACGCCGCTCTCTCATCTTGAATTGTCGCCGCACAATCAGGTAGGGGTTGTCCGACCCTGGATGGTCGATCGCGTCGAGCAGTAGTGCGGCTCTGCTCCGGCAATCGATGAACCAATCCTCCTCGCAGGTTTCCCAGCGGGAAGCAGACCACCTCAGGAAACGGACGGCATAGAACTCAAGTTCATGCCGGAACTCCGGCAAGGCGCGGCTTTGGTCGATCACCAGCTGGAATGCCTGCAGTACGTCGGCGCTGTTTGGGTTGATTCTGAGGCCCGAGATGCTGCCTTCCCGTTTGCCGTAGTGGTAGAGCGGGCGGTCAAGCACTGCAATGCCCGGTGCGTGAGCCATCAGCAACGGCGTGAACACTTCGTCCTCGTGATAGATAGCCGGAAAACTCAGCTGCCGGCTCTGTAGGAAATGGCGTCTGTATAGTTTGTCCCAGACCATGGGCGTCATGCCGAGAAGGGCTTCCTGAGGAGTCATGCCTACTCGGTACGTCGGATGGTGACGTTCCTGGTGATCCGGATAGACCCACCAGGAGCCAAAACAAATCAGATCGACTTCCCCTGCGCAGGCGAGGGCGTAGGGGGCTCCGCAATATTCGGGATCCACATAGTCATCGGAATCGACGAAGGCAACGAACTCCCCGCTGGCGATCTTAAGTCCTCGGTTGCGAGCGGGGCCCAATCCGCAATGTGGTGTCCGGAAGGATCTAGAAAAACGGGCATCGCGCCGAGCAAAGTTTTCGATGATCGCCCAGGAATCGTCATCGGAACCATCGTCAACCGCGATCACTTCGAAGTCCGGGAAGGTCATGGCGGCCAGGGAATCAAGGCAGCGATGCAAAAAAACAGAGGAGTTATAGACGGGAACGATGATCGATATTCGTGGCATCTGCGGACGGCCTCATGGCTCCAGAAACGGCGTGTTGAATACAGATACCGACCATAGCCATTATGCTGAAGCAGGTCACTATCCGGACCAATGTCCACCAGGGGATGAACGTGGCAGCGCAACAGGGATGAATATCGCAGAGCGGCTTGTTTCCTTCCTTCTCCCCCCCACCAACCCATACGCCCGTTTCGATCGGACCGAGAGTCCTCCGCCTGGCGCGTATTACTGCGCGCTGGGAATCTTCAATCGCTTCTGGCATGCTTTCCACCATGAACGCACTGTTTCCGAGCGGTTGCTGTGGAGGCGCCTTTTCGTGGCCATAAAAATAGGCAAAAATGAATATATGCTACTTAATTCGTTCCTTTAACACTCGGGCGGGTACTGAGAGCTATGTTTATCATACGTCAATAGCAATGGCAAAACTAGGACATCGTGTACATATTGTTTCTTTGACGGGAAAGGGCCGGCGGGTTTTTAAAGAACAAGAAAACAAAATATTTTTTCATCAAGTTAAATTGGCAACAAATCCTCTCACCCGGTTCTTTCGATTGGAGCGAGTTTTCCCTTTATTTGTTTGGCGTTATGGAAAATCTATCACTAAGGTCTTGCGTCCGATAATTCAAAATCGAGCCATTGACATAATAGAAGCAACAGATTGGGGAGTGGATGCATGGAATTATTTGCATGAACGACAAGTCCCCGTTTGTGTGAGATTGCATGGGTATCCTGGATTTAAAGACGAGTTTGACAAGAAAACATTAAAAACATGGCCTAAAAAATATATCGAATGGAGCATGCAAAGAAAGCATATTTTATCTGCAGATCTTGTTACGGGAGTATCCAAATCCTATATTGACTTAGTTCGAATGGCATGGAAAATTAGAGAAAAAGATATTCAAATTATTCCAATTGCTGTTGATCCGAATATTTTTCATCCGAGTGATGTTTTTCGCGAAAATAAATCCATTCTTTTCGTGGGACGCCTAGAGAAGTCCAAAGGTATTGAAATACTTGGTCATTCTATTCCCATGATTCTAAAAATCATCCCAGAGGCGGTATTTTATTTCGCGGGAGAAGATCATAAACGCAACAATAATAAACAAACGTGGTCGCAATATTTAATAAGTACATACGGAAAAAGGAATATTGTTTATTTGGGATCCATGCAAACCGAGGAACTGCGTCGGTATTATCAAACATCAACCATTTGCGTAGTGCCTTCGCTTTATGAACCTGGGGGCACGGTAGCATTTGAGGCGATGGCTTGCGGCTGTCCGGTGATTGCCAGCAGGGTAGGCGGTCTTGAAGAAGTCATTCAAGATAGACAAACGGGATTATTGGTACCGCCGGGCGATGCTTCGGCACTTGCGGGTAGCTTGAGGGAATTACTCCAAAATGAGCAATTGAGGCAAAAAATTGCGCTGAACGCTCTCGGATCGGTACGGAAAAATTTTGACATAAACATAATAGCGCAACAAACGGTAGATGCGTATGCTGGTGCCATAAAACTCTTTGCCGAAAAACAGAAATCAAAAAATGGACAATGAGCGGCAATATTATGAAGACCATGTTCATTGAGGCGCCCCTTCGTCCATTGCAGCCCAGGTCCTATTGCAGAAGCTCTCCACCATTTCCCGGTTCTGATTCTGAATCCCATCTCCGGAGCCGTTCTTGAAGCGGATCATCCTGTTTCGATTCCATGGTTCGCTGGACATCTGTGCAAACAGGCTTGAACTGCTGCATCGTCTCAATCCCGGCACCAGGATCATCGGCCTCTGGGGCGGCGACCGCGCCAGGCTCCAGGAAGCCCGGCAGGCCCTGGCCGCCGGCCTCGAGGACATCTGGGATATCCGGGTTGAATCTTCGTTGTGGAAGTGGCAACACGCGGACTTGGCGCTGCTGATGTGGTATCGCCACGAAGGCCGGCACATCCCCTTCGACATGCTCCACCTCGTGGAGTGGGACCTGCTGCTCCTGGCGAGCCTGGACCAGATCTATGGAGAAACGGGCCGGAACGGTGTCGCATTGACGGGCCTGACACCCCTGGAACGCCTCCAGGACGACTGGTACTGGACCTCGGTGGAACCCTACGCCGCGCAGTGGCGGCAACTCCAAAGGCACGTTCGCGAGCGTTACGGTTGGCACGGCCCCTACTTCGCGTGCCAGGGTCCCGCCAGCGCCTTCTCCAAGGCTTTCCTCGAACGCTACTCGCGGGAAGATGTTCCCGCACTGGTGCACGAGGAACTCCGGCTGCCCCTCTATACCCAGGCCCTGGGCTTCGAGGTGGCTGGCCTTCCCCACATCTACCGGGAGATCAAGGATCCCAAGGAGATGGAATTCTTCAATTGCGAAAAATTGCTCATCGAGGAACGCACGATCCGCTCGGAACTGCTCAAGCCTTTGGGGCGAAGGGTATTCCATCCTTATCGGAAGCCCTTCTGGCTGGGGTCGCTCCCTTGAATGCTCCTAGGCCCGCCTCGGACTGGTCGCGCGGGTCCAGCCTGCGCGCAGCTCGTTATGATCTAGCGCTGTGGATAGATGCTGGGTCCTCTGGATCCGCTGCCCCCAGGCGCGATGAATGGCCTGCCTGGAAGCTGCGCAAGTTCTCCTCCTCGTTTGTTGCAGGCTGCCGTGGTGCCTGTCACGTCCGCACGCCGCGCGCTACGTTTGCCCCGCCCACCGCGCCACGACGCCAACCGCGGCCGCGAGGCTCACCGCTTTGGCAAATCATTCGCCAAACTTTGAGCGAGGCGACAGGTTCAGAGGACACTCAGCCAACGTGACCTCCTCCGCCTCCGCCCCCACCTCCGCCGCTGCCTCCTCCGCCGGCTTTGTGGAGGCCATCGTCCTGATATTCATCAGGACCGCAGTGGTGGGTTGCCGATTGGGGGCATCCTGGAGGAGCGACCGTTGGCCCCGAGCATTCCTGAGCGCAGAGCAAAACCCACGCCAGCGCCAATACAAGGCTCCGCTTCATGCTTAGTCCCTAAAAGGACGGCCACAGCATCCGAACCTGATCTTGAGACCGCCGTGCGTGGGATTGTGTGGTGAAATTGGGCCATCCGGACAACTCGGAATCCGCGCTTCGCTCTGGTTGCCGGGCATCGGGGAAATGTACGATCCCCTCGGCGCAAGGTGAGGCGACTTATCGGCAATTCGGGTCGAGACGTCATGGGCTCGACGCGGGATTGCCGCTGGCCTGCTACCCGGAGGCAATACGACGGCCGGAATCGGCAAAGACATCTCTTCCGGCGGCCACTGGATCACCAACCAGGCCAACGAAGACAGGTAGACCGGCACCGGGCGATTCTAGCGCAGACAGGAATTGCGCTGCGCCATCGCCCGCAAGTCCTGCGGCAAGCCTTGCAGAGGATCCTTGCCCATGGGCTTAAGCGATGCGCCAGAGGAGCCGATCTGTGGCCGGATGCTTGGGTGCTGGAAGTCACCGCTTATGCTGATTGGCACGTCCAAGGCAAAGAAGCTCGTCGAGGCAAACTCGGATTGAATGGTCAGGTCGAGGCGCTGACGAAAGAAGTCCACTGACCCGCCTCCGACCAAGGTGCCGCCGGATGTCCGCAGTCTCAACGGCCAAACGCCGCCCACGCCGTTTCTGAGGTCGACCACTCCCAGCAGGCAATTCACCTCCACGGTGCCATGGCTCGTGCGAAACAGGGAGCGCAGATCGGTGGAGATCTGCTCGATCAAATCGCGTGCGATATGTCCCTGGGTCACCGCCAATACGGAGTGACCGCGGCTTGCCTTGAGTGCAGTCCGTGCGGTGCCACCGGTCATGTCCAGGGTTGCGCCGCCATCGAGCCTGCCCGAAATCTGGCCCGCCTTGGCACCGGCCATTTGGGACAGCCGGTCGATATCGACCCCGGAGACTGCCGCGTGCGCGACCATATGGCCGCCACCGACAACGTTCTCGACTTTACCGGACATGTCGAGCGTACCGCCGGCAAACGCAAACTTCAGTTGCTCGAGACTGGCCGCCCCGGAGATGAGACGACCCCGGAATCCCACATCGACCAGGCGCATCGCCCCATAGGTGAGGATTTTGGCGGCGAGATGGGCGGCGATGTTCGTGCCCCGCTTCTCGTCGGATCGGAGCGACAAAGTGCCCCAATCGCCAGTCTTCGCGCCGCCGGCCTTGGTCGCGGAGGCAAACAGCGGGCTCAGGTCGAGTGTGGCAAAAGCGAGGTCGGTGCTTATGCTGTCTGTTTGACCGCGGCCTCCCTCGTCCAACGTGAGCGCCCCGGTGAAGGCATTGCCCACAAGACTTCCGCTGGCATCGGATATCTGCCAATGGTTGCCGTTCCGGTTCAGATTACCACCGAGCTGAAGCGACGGATTGTAGCCGCTCGCTCCGTTGAACGCCCGCAGCAGGTCGTCCAGCTTCTGCGCCTTAATCTTGATTGGTCCCTGCACACCGTCGAAATTCATGGGATCCATGACGGTGCCCTTGAAATCGATGGCGGTCTCGGCATTGGCGATGGAAATGGCCATGCCATACGGCAGCGACGCATCCCGCATGATGTTGAAAGATTGCACTTCGCCCACTAGCTCGGCAGCCAGGTCGTTGAAGGCGCCGTCGAGAGCAATGGCCACGGGCTGATCGGCACCGGCGGAGTGGATCTTGAGGTCACGCAGTTCGAGGCGCAGCCAATTGCCGCTTGACACTCGAACGCCCACCTTGCCGCCGCGGAGGGAAAAATCGATCAGCGTGGGAAACCGGGAACGGATAAAGAAAGGGGCCTTCGGCGGCGGCGATCCGATTTTCCCGATATGCCAGTTGGCAGCGCCATCGCCATTGCGCTCGACGACGATGACCGGGTTTACCACCTCCAATTTCTCGAACCGCAGGGCGCCGCCGAAGAGCGACCAGACGTCGATTTCCGCCGAAACGCTGTCCATCTGCAGCATCTCCGGAGAACTGCCCCAGGGCGCGTTGGCGAGCCGGAAATCGCGGAGTTCAACGGATAGCGGATTGCCCCATCCGATCCGCAAGCTGCCGATGGTCATGCGCCGGCCGAGTGACGCGCTCCCATATTCCTCGAGCAAATGGCGCAGATCGACCGAGACCAGCAGCAAGATCGAGCCCACACCGAGCAAGGCTACGGCGCCCAGCAGTCCGGATACCCAAACTATAAGGCGTCTACGGGACAAGCGCCGCCTTGCCGGTCGGAGTCCGTCGAGTCCTCATTTGGCAGGCCGCGGCTCGGAAGCAAAGCCTCGGCGCAGCCGTCGGTCGCTCCCGGCGCGGGCGCCTAGGCAGTGCGCGTGCCCGCATCGCTCATCCTTGAAGGCTCTCAATGCCAGAAGATCAGGATCAGGATGATAATGGGAATGGGGATCCCTACCAACCTCATAAGAATTCCGCGACCCATGATGACCTCGCTTTCAGTTGGACGAGGAATCTGAGCGGCGCGGGATACCTCATGTATCGAGCTCCCCATCCCCGACCACGCTTTTTTTCAGCAGACGGTTCTCCAGAATAAGCTCGGCCAGGGCTTCCTTCAGCTGACGGACTTCGGCCCTCAGGGTCTTGAGCTCCCCGGTCGTCGCCTCCTGGACCGTGTCGCCAGCCAGCCGCTTCTTGCCTGCCTCCAGGAACTCTTTCGACCAGCGGTAATACAGGTTCTGGTGAATGCCTTCCTTGCGGCACAGCTCGGCGATGCTGTCCTCGCCTCGTAGCCCCGCAATCACGATCCGGATCTTGTCCTCGGCGCCGAAATGCCGCCGGGTTGCCCGCTTGATGTCGCGTACCGTCTTCTCCGCAGCGTCCGAAAGTTCGTCGGGTTTCCGTCTCATCTTCGCTCCTCAAAAGGCTACGATGAGCCAGAGACCCACCCTTCCTCAATCCGCCTCTTCCGTCCAACTCTCGCTGACGGTGTACACGTGAGATTGTGTGGTGAAATAGGGCCATGCCCGACAACGCAGCGTCGCTCGCCGGCACAAGAGCCCCGGGGTGGGAATCCGAGGGAGGGGCTAAGGCTGCTCTATCGACGGCGAAGATAGTTTTGGGCGGCCGCTCTCCGCCGCGCTGCCCGTAGCTCGGCCTCTAGCGCCTCGACCTTCTCCGACAACACCTTGATCGTCGCGAGGCACACACCGATGGCGTCGATGGTGCAGATGATCACACCATCGCCGACGCCAGTCGTCGCCCGGAAGACCTCGGCATAGTCGCCACTGTGGATCGGGGATCACAACTCTCGAAGACCTCCGAGCTTCTTCGCGCCATTCGGCGAGTGGTTCGCCAGCGCGAGAAAGGCCATGGCTTCAGCCCCTATCCGGTCGACGATTGTCCGGGTGATTGCAATTGTCGCGTTGCTCCCGACGCGATCCCAGTTTTATCGGCTGCCCACCAGACCCAGGACAAGAGCCCGAGGTTGTTCGGCGCCGAGTGGCATGTCATTGCTTCGCTCTGGTTGCCGGGCGTCGGGGAAATGTACGATCCCCTCGGCACAAGGTGAGGCGCCGGTCAGGATGGAGATGGAACTCAGCGGCGAATTGAGAGCGCGCTACCTCGACTTGCTGGAGAAGTCGCTGGGAAACGCCATCTACGGCGAGAGCGAGGCTGAGATGGCGCTCAGAAGCCTGCTCCAGCGCCTGCGTCATCCTTATCTCACCCGCCGGGGCGCCTTTGCCTGGCCGGCAAGGGCCCACTCCATGATCGGTCAAGCGCGCCTCCGGCATCTGCGCGGACTGGTGGAGCGGACGATCTACGAAGACATACCGGGCGACTACATCGAGACCGGGGTATGGCGCGGCGGGGCGTCCATTCTCATGCGCGGCGTCCTCGCCGCCCACGGCATTCGCGATCGGCGCGTATTTTGCGCCAACTCCTTCGAAGGACTGCCGCGGCCCGATGCGGCGCGCTTTCCGGCCGACCGGCGCGATCGTCTCCATGCCTTCGCGGAACTTGCCGTGTCCGAGGAAACCGTGCGCAGGAACTTCGCCGCATACGATCTGCTGGACGACCAGGTGGTCTTCTTGAAGGGCCTCTTCAAGGACACCCTGCCCGGCGTCAGGGCCAACCGCTTCGCCCTGATACGCCTGGACGGCGACATGTACGAATCGACGCTCGACGCGCTTACCAATCTCTATGACTCGGTCTCCGAACGCGGATTCATCGTGATCGACGACTATGGAGCATTGATGAACTGCAAGAGGGCCGTCCACGACTTCATCGATCAACGGCGTCTGAGCGTGCAAATCCAGCCCGTCGACCACAGTTGCGTCTGGTGGACCAAGAGCTAGTGCCGCGAGCCAACAGACCTATGACCACATCGGACAATGGATAAGGCCATGCTCCTCGTGACCGGCGCTGACCACACCCATGGCGCTTCGCTCCGGCAAATGCTGGCCAGCGTCGGACGCCACGAGCCGGACCTGCGCGTGGTCGTCTATGATCTCGGCCTCACGGCCTGGCAAAGGTGGCGGATCGGCAAGCGCCGCCAGCTGGAATGGCGACGGTTCGAGTTCGAACAGTACCCGGCCTACTTCGACATCAAAGTGAATGCCGGCGAATTCGCCTGGAAGCCGGTCATCATAGCCGATCTTCTCGAGGAGGCCGGGGAGCCCGTCCTCTGGCTGGATGCCGGCGCCGTCGTTACGGAGCCGCTGACGGCGCTGCGTGCGGCGGTCCGCAGATGCGGCTTCTATTCGCCCCGGTCTTCGGGGACCATCGTCGATTGGACGCATCCGAAAGTGCTGGCATATTTCAGATTGGACGCAGACTGGGCGCGTGACAAACCCAACCTTCGCGGCGGCTGTGTCGCCTTCGATCCCTCCTTTGAAGCGGCCCGCGAGCTTGCACGGCGCTGGCGGCAAGGCGCGCTTGTGAAGGAATGCATCGCTCCCGAAGGGTCCGACCGCAAGAACCATCGGCAGGACCAGGCCTTGCTGACCGTGCTGGCCCATCTGGCGGGCTTGGCTGACGCGAGTGACCCCAATGTGCTGGGCTTCAAGACCCATCAAGACATAGACGGATGGAAGAATCCGATTCTCCTCCGCGTGAAGGGAATCCTGTTTCCCCGCGGCGTGCCGCCGGCGCTGAAAAAGCTTCGCGACTCTTTGGGCCTAGGCCCCCGCTGAGCCGCTACGGGCCGGCGGCAGGTTCACCTGGCCGCTCTCGACATCGTGCTGCACCCGCACCATGGCCGACTGAATCAAGTCGACGCCCTGCTTCTTGCGGGCGAACTCGACATCCCGGTCGGAGAGCGAGGCAAGCTCTCTCGTGATGGGCTGGCTGCTCTCGAATATGCCGAGATGCCAACTGCCGGAATATTGCGCCGCCCTCACTTCCAACCAGCGGCCGTCATGCGAAAAACGCCGGCGCATCAGCAAACAGTACCCCATGGCTCCTTCCCCCTTCGAGGCTCGGCCGCCAAGGGCTTCCCGCCCAATCGGCCTCCTCGGCCATTTTCCAAGCAAAGCCATCCTCGCCCCAAAAGTACTACAAAAGTGTAAATGCCGGCTGCAGGCCCCGCCGATGCCGTGGCTCCCGAGCGAAATGCCGGATAGCATGCCTGCTGTCCTTCAGAACTGTCTCGGACGGTCATGCAGGCAAATGCGCTCCTTCCGGAGGCGCTGGGATCCTTCGTCGCCTCGCTGCTGTTCGTCACCGCGGCCCTGTTCCCCATCGTCAACCCTCTGGGAATGGCGCCGATCTTCCTCAGCTACACGGCCGGCGTGGGTGCGGGTACCCGGGACCAGCTCGCCCGGCGCATCGCCTACAACAGCTTCATTCTGGCCGCAGTCTCGCTCGTCGCTGGCTCCCATCTCCTGCACTTCTTCGGATTGAGCCTGCCGGCCGTACAGATCGGCGGCGGCTTGGTCGTGGCGGCCACGGGCTGGCGGATCCTGAACCGCGGGGCCGACGATCCGGAGCGCCGCGCGCCGACACCCTCGCCTGAAGCAGTGCTGGCGAGCGCTTTCTATCCCCTCACCATGCCGCTCACGGTCGGTCCCGGCTCCATCGCCGTCATGCTGGCCATCGGCAGCAATGCGCCGGCGGCCTCGGCCGGCAACGACTATCTGCTGCCGGAAGCCCTGGGTGGCCTCGCCGGTGTCGCCATCGTCGCCCTCTCCGTCTATGTGAGCTACCGCTATGCCGAGCCGATCCTCAGGCGCCTCGGCGACAGCGGGATCAACGTGCTCCTGCGCCTGTCCGCTTTCATCCTGCTCTGCCTCGGCGTGCAGATCCTGCTGAACGGCTATCGCGCCGCTGTTCTTGCCGGCTGAGGCGAGCCAGCGCTTGCCTAGAGTGGCTTGCGCAGGAGGGCTTCCAGTTGCGCCAAGGCGTCGGCCTCCACATCGGAGACCAGCCAGAAGGACATGTCGCCCTCCATCCAATGGCGGATGTTGTAGCCTTGGCGCTGGGTCACCGAGGGCAGGCCCTCGCGCTGGCTCGGATCGGACCAGACGAAGAGGTTGATCGGATGCTTGCCGTGCCGGTAGACGATTGCCGCCACCGGCCGATGATCGAGATAGTCGAGCCGGCCGCCGACGAGCTCGAATCCCGCGGCGGCGAAGTCGCGCACCGGCGGCGCGGTGTCGATGCGGCCGTTGAACCAGGGCTTGACCGTATGCTGGTCGGTCGAGAGCACGTCGGTCAGGTGGCCCGCGAGCAGCGAGCGCACATGGTCGTCCACCACCTGCTGGGTGATGCGGTCGCCTTCCGCGGGGAGCGAAGCCAGGTAGCCGGTCCCGCCGCTCACCACTATGGCCAGCAGGAAGGAAGCAGCGAGCGCGATCGGCCGCCAAGCCGCCTCGCGCGAGCGGACGGGGCTGGGCTTGGCAAGCGGCAAGACCTTGCCGCCCTCGGGGAGGCGGGCGGCGAGCGCGCGGACCAAGCCTTCAGGCGCCTTGTAATAACTGGCGCCGGCCTTCAGCCGGCGCGAGAAGTCCCTGCGCGCCGCGAGCTCGGCCCGGCAGGCGGCGCAGTCCGCGAGATGGGCCTCGATCTCGGCCTTGGCGGCGGGTGTCACCTCGCCGTCCAGATAGGCGCCGGCGAGGCTCAGCAGTTCCTTACAGTCCATGGCGATCCTCTTGCGCCTGTTGGCGGGCCCATTGGGCGCGCAGGCGCTCCCGCGCGCGCGACAGGCGCGACATGACGGTGCCGATCGGCAGCGCAGTGATCTCGGCGATCTCCCGGTAGGAGAGCTCCTCCAGCTCGCGCAGGATCACCACTTCGCGGAATTCCGGCGGGAGTGCCCCGATCAGCCGGTCGAGCAGCGCCCGTTCGTCAGAGGCAAGGAGAGCGCGTTCCGGCGTCTCGGGTTCGTCCTTCCCGCCAGCGACCAGCGCTTCGCTTGCCGCGTCGTCCAGCGGCCCCAGTTCACCCGGCCGGTTCTTGGCGAGCCAGGTGAAGCAGGCATGGCGCACGATGCTGAGCAGCCAGGCCTTAGCCTTGTCGCCGCCCGAAAAGCCATCGAAATAGCGCAAGGCCCTGAGGCAGGCTTCCTGAACGACGTCCTCGGCGTCGGCCTCGTTGCGGGTCAGCCAACGCGCCAGATTGTAGGCTGCCCCCAGATGCGGGAGCACTGTCCGCTCGAAGCCATCGAGCCGCCTGTCGCCCATCGCCTCTGTCGTATACGGCGCCTCCGCCGGCGTCCACAGCATAGTCCGGGATATCCGCAATCTGTCGCTTCGCCCTGGCCGGCCTTGGCGCCGGACCTCCGAATTGAAGACTCAGGCCGGCCCGCGGTTATTCCCAGAAAACTTCCTACGACCGGGAATATCCCGCGCCGACCTCTGGTCTTGCCATTCGACTGCTCACGAAAACCCAGGAGAGATCGCCATGTCGGAGCCTTCGAATGCGAAGCGGACCTCGAAACCGGAGCTTTTGGGCCGGGACGGCCTGGACCGCCGCGGCCTGCTGAAATGCATGGCCTGGGCGGGTGCCGGCGTCGTCTGGAGCGTCGCCGGCGGCGTGCCCCGTTCAATGGGCCTCGCCGACGCCTATGGCGCATCGTTGGCCGGGCTCAGCTTCGTCCAGATCAGCGACAGCCATATCGGGTTCAACAAGGCCGCCAACCCTCACCCCGACGCCACCATGACCCAGGCGGTCGCCAGCATCCGCGCCTTGCCGACGCCGCCGGCCTTCCTCATCCACACCGGCGACATCACCCATCTTTCGAAGCCGGAGCAGTACGACATGGCCGCCGAGATCATCAAGGGCGCCAACAGCGAGGTCCACTATGTGCCGGGCGAGCATGATTGGCTCGACGGCGGCACGGCCTTCAAGGCGCGCCACGGCGACGGCACCAAGGGCGACGGCTGGTACAGCTTCGACAGCCAGGGGGTTCATTTCGTCGCCCTGGTGAACGTGGTCAATTTCAAGGCCGGCAGCCTCACCAGCCTCGGACCGGATCAGATCGCCTGGCTGAAGGATGACGTGAGCGGGCTCGCCGCAAGCACGCCCATCGTGGTCTTCACCCATATTCCGATGTGGGCCGTGTTCCCCAAATGGGGCTGGGGCACGGAGGATAGCGGCGAGGCCCTGGCGCTTCTGAAGCGCTTCGGTTCGGTAACGGTGCTGAACGGCCATATCCACCAGGTGCTGCAGAAGGTGGAGGGCAACGTCGCCTTCCACACCGCCATGTCCACGGCCTATCCCCAGCCGGCACCGGGTGCTGCTGCCTCGCCGGGTCCTTTGAAGGTTCCGGCCGACAAGCTCGGAAGCTACCTCGGCGTTCGCGAGGTGACCTATGTCGAGGGCCAGTCCTCCCTGGCCATCCTCGACAAGCCGCTCACGGCCTAGCCCGAAGGAGGAAGGAAAGCTCCATGGTCTTCCTTCGCAAGGCCGGCGATTTGCCGCAGTCGCAACGGCTCCGCCGGCCGTCGGCCCTTATCGGGGCCGGCGGGGTGCTCGCCGTTCTCCTCGCCATGGGCGGACTGGCTCATTGGAACAGAACCGCCGCCTTGGCCGGCGAAACGCGGGAGGTGAAGATCGACAACTACAGCTTCTCTCCCGCCACCCTCACCGTGCCCGTGGGTACGACCGTCTCCTGGACCAACCGCGACGAGACAATTCACACGGTGGTCGCCCAAGATGCCGGCCATAGTTTCAAATCCGGCGGTCTCGACACCGACGACAAGTTCTCCTTCACTTTCGACAAGCCCGGCAGCTACGTCTACATCTGCACCGTCCATCCCTACATGACGGGCAAGATCGTGGTGCAATAGGTCGCGAGTCCTTCACGGCCCACCCTGTCGCCAATCTTCGCCGGCGACAGGGCAGGACGGAGGCTTCGCGGAAGTTCGATGGGTACGCGCCGCTGTGGTTTTGCGCGGCAACGAACGAGGCTTCGCTCAGCCCTCGTGGGGACGCAGCAGCGATCGCGAGATGATGTGGCGCTGGATCTCGGAGGTCCCGTCCCAGATCCGCTCGACCCTGGCATCGCGCCACAGGCGTTCGATCGGAAGCTCCTCCATCAGCCCCATGCCGCCGAAGATCTGCACCGCGTGGTCAGTGACGCGTGCCAGGGTCTCGGTGGCGTAGAGCTTGGCCATTGCGAAATCCGGATCGCTCGCCGTTCCCTGGTCCAGCTTCCAGGCCGTGCTCAGTACCAGGAGCTCCGCCGCCGCGATCTCGGTTGCCATGTCGGCCAACTTGAATCCCGTCCCCTGGAACTTGCCGATGGTCTGGCCGAACTGCTTGCGGGTCGCGGCCCATTGGGTGGCAAGCTCGAGAGCCCGCTGCGCCCGGCCGACGCATTGGGCGGCGACGGTGAGGCGCGTGGCTCCCAGCCATTCGTTGGCCACGTCGAAGCCGCGATGCTCCTCGCCCAGGATCTGGCGCTCATGGATCCGGCAGTCGGTGAACACGAGCTCGCAATGGTGATAGCCGCGGTGCGAGACGCTGCGCGGACCCATCCGGACCTCGAAACCAGGAATGCCCTTGTCCACCAGGAAGGAAGTGATCTTCTTCTTGGCGCCCTTCTTGGTTTCTTCCTCGCCCGAGGCGGAGAAGAGAATGGCGAAATCGGCCACGTCGGCATAGCTGATGAAATGCTTGGTGCCGTTGATGACGAAGTGATCGCCATCCCGCGCGGCCCGCGTCTTCATCGAGCGCAGGTCGGAACCCGCGCCCGGCTCGGTCAGCGCCAGGCATTCCACCCTGTCGCCTCGGATGGTGGGCAGGAGATAGCGCTCGACCTGCTCGCCCTTGCAGGCGCGCAGGATATTGGAGGGCCTAGCCACTGCGTATTGGAGCGCGAAGGACGTGCGCCCCAGTTCGCGCTCCATCAGGGCGATCGATACTGCGTCCAGCCCGCCGCCGCCCAGATCTTCCGGCATGTTGGCGGCGTAAAGGCCGGTTGCCTTGGCCTTGGCGTGGATCTCCGCGATCAGCTCGGGCGGGACGCGATTGGTCCGTTCGACCTCCGCCTCATGGGGCATCAGCTCCTTCTCGACGAAGGCGCGCACGGTGTCGACGAGCATGCGCTGCTCATCGCTAAAGGCGAAATCCATGGACCGAACTCCCCAGGCTGAGGCGGCGGATTTCTAGAGCATGTTTCGATCCGATTGAATCGAAACATGCTCTAGATTCCTTAGTCTTGTCGCATTTTCTACGCCGAACCGGTACCCACTTCGGCGGAAAATGCTCTAGGGCCCGGGATCAGCACCGTCAATCGGCGGAGCCGGCCGGTCAGGGTATGCCGGCCAGGAATGACGTGATCGCCGTCACCACTTCGGCCGAGGAATAGTCATGGCCGACGCCCTTCAACGCCACGAAGCGCTTCGGTTCCGGCGCGGCGTTGTAGACCGCCGCCCCTTGCGCGAAGGGAACGACCCGGTCGTCTTCGCCATGGGCGACGAAGACGGGAATGCGTATGGCCGCGAGCTTGGACGCGGTGTCGAAGCGATCCCTGGCGAGGAGCCGGACGGGGAAGATCGGATAGTGCGCCGCCGCCACTTCGGGAATGGAGCGATAGGGCGAGAAGAGCAGCAAAGCGCGCGGCGCCACGCCTTTGGGCCAGGTCGAAACCGGCGCGGCGGCCTCGTAGGCCAGTTCCGCGGCGACACCCGAGCCCAGCGAAAGCCCGGCCAGAACGGGCCGCCTCAAATCCTGGCCCGCAAGCCAGAGGAGGGCCGCGCGGCCATCACGGTAAAGGCCTTGCTCGCTCGGCGTCCCGGGATTTCCGTCATAGCCGCGATAGGACACGATAAGAAGCCCGTAGCCGGCCTCGGCAAGGGCCCGGCACCAATCGGCCGAGGCGGGAAGGCTCGCCGCGTTGCCGGTCAGGAACAGGATCGTCGGATGTTCGGCAGTTGCCGGCCGGTACCAGGCGCCGAGCGAGAGGCCATCCGAAGTTTCGAAATGCACCAGCCGATAGCCCGCGGGCGGGGGGCCCGGCAATTCCCGCGGCGCCAGATAGAGGAGGTTACGCTGAAAGACCCAGAGCAGGGCCAGGACGGCGAACCAGGTCAGCGCCACCCCGAACAAAATGATCCGCGTCGCGTGCAAAGCCCAGAACAGTAAGGCTTGTGAGCCGGCTGTCATCGGCGTCCCGGGCCCGGCGATTGCGCTAGACCATGTTTCGATCGGATTGGATCGAAACATGGTCTAGATTCCTTGGTCTGGTCGCATTTTCTACGCCGAACCGGTGTCCACTTCGGCGGAAAATGCTCTGGGCACCCCACGTCAGCTTGCCCGCGGGAAGAACTGTTCACGCTATCGCCTGCAGAGGGGTTATCCAAGAAGCCACACACCGAGCGCGATGGTAAGCAGCGTCACCGGCGCGCCAAGCCTGAAATAGCGCCAGAAGCCGATGACGATACCGTGCCGGCGGGCTCGCTCGGCTACGATCAGATTGGCGACCGAGCCGAGGATGGTGAAGTTGCCGGCCAAGGTCGACGCCATGGCCAGGACCAGCCAGGCCTTGTTTGCTTCCGGCAGCGCCTGGACAAAGGGCTTCAATACCAGCACGGCCGGCACGTTACTCACCAGATTGGAGAGCAGGGCCGATACCCCGGCCAGCACGGCCGCGTGGCCAAGCTGCAGCCGTCCAGCCGCAGCCAGCAGGTCGGGCGAAAGAACGGCCTTCTCGAGGCCATGGACGACGATAAAGAGCCCGGCGAAGAACAGCAGCAGCGACCAATCGATCTCGCGGTAGACCCGTTCCGGCTTCACCCGCCTCGTCAGCAGCAGGAGCGCGCCGGCGAGGATGGCGACCTTCGCGGGCGGCTGGCCGGCGAAGAAGAACGCCACCGTGCCCAGCGTGACGCAGCATGACTTCAGCAGAAGCCAGCAATTCCAGCGCAGCCGGATGGGTGCCTGCCGGAGACGATCGGAAGAGAAGAACTCGGCTCTGTAAGCGATGAGAATGAGGAGCGTCACGATGACCAGGCCGCATGCTGCAACTGGCGACAGCGCTGCGGCGAAATCCACGTAAGGCAGGTGGGAGAAGCTGCCGATCATGATGTTCTGAGGATTGCCGGTTATGGTCGCCACGCTGCCGATGTTCGAGGCCATGGCCAGCGCCAGGAGATAGGGCTCGGGCTGCCGGCGCATCGCGAGCGTCGCCTCGGCCACCAGGGGCGTCAGCATCAGGCAAACCGTGTCGTTGACGAGAAAGGCCGAGAGCAGGCCGGAAATCAGCACCACAGCGAGGAGGAGCAGCACCGGACGGCCAGCGTTGGCGGCGACCCATGCGGCCGCCAGCTGAAAGAATCCGGCAATGCGCAGGTTGGCGACGACGATCATCATGCCTAGGAGCAGCGTCAAGGTATCGATGTCGATGGCACGGTATGCCTCGTCGAGGGTGAGCGTACCGCTGGCAACCATCAGGCTGGCGCCCAGCAGTGCGGCACCCGTGCGATCGAGCCTGAGGCCGGGCGCCCGGCCAAGCGCGACGACAACGTAAGTGACGACGAAGATCAGGCTGGCGACCAGCACGGCGTCCCTTTCGTCATCCAGCTCAACCCGCTGGCGGGGTAGACAAACGTCCTCAGGTGGCGGAGCGGGACTTCAGCAAGTCGCGGATCTCACCCAACAGCTGGACTTCGGCGCTGGGAGCGGGCGGCGGTGCCGCTTCCTCCTTCTTGCGCATGAAGCGGTTCACCTGCTTCACCAGGATGAAGACGGCGAAGGCGACGATGAGGAACTTGATGATGGCGTTCAGGAACTGACCGTAGGCGATGACCACGGAGCCGGCCTCCTGGGTCGCCTTCAAGGTGCCATGGCTCTCGCCCTTGAGGGTGAGGAAGAAGTTCGAGAAGTCGATTCCCCCCAGCAGGAGGCCCAGCGGCGGCATCAGGACGTCGTTGACCAGGGAATTGACGATGGCGGTGAAGGCAGCGCCGATGATGATGCCGACGGCCAGGTCGATGACGCTGCCGCGGGCGATGAACTCTTTGAATTCCTTGAACATTATCCCCTCCGGCGGTCGGTCGGGCTTGCTGGCTGCGATTTGGCGATTTTAGGACTTGCCGGGAGACCTGCAAATGCCACGCAGACGCCTCCCATCGGGCCAGGCGCCAGGCTTGGCCAAGGCAGCGTATCGGATTTGTCTTCGATCCGACCGGGGAACATTTTTTGGGCCTTAACAGATTATTAATCGGTTGTGGCATTTTCTGGGCGCAGCTATTCTGGGGGGAGGAAGGCGGACAGATGCTGCGAAAGATCAAAGCTCTCAAAGGCGACCGGCGAGGGGTCACCCTCTTGGAATACGCCTTTATCGCCGTCCTGGTTTCCATCGCCGCGGTGACCCTGCTGAGTTCGATGGGAACCAAGCTTTCGAGCATGTTCAGCAAGGTTAACGGCGGCTTCTCGACCTGACCGGATGGCGGCGGCCTCATGGTCGCCAGATCAGTCTGGCGACCGAGGCGGGTTCCCGAAACTGCCGGCGCGCCGGCGGGCATCTGCGGCAACTTGGCTATCCAAATCCCGGGCGATTTCCTCGCTTGCCTTGCGCGCGCCGTCATGGCCGCTAGTACCCGCCAGCTCGGCCCAGAACAGGGCCTCGCCCGGATCTTTCGCCACCCCCTGACCCGCCGCGCATAGCCCGCTCATGCGATATTGGGCCCGGACATGGCCGGCTTCCGCCGCGGCCCGGCACCAGCGGGCGCTTTCGCCCGCATCCTGGGCTACGCCGTAGCCATAGGTGTAGAGCAGGGCGAGATCGTACTGAGCCCCGGCCAAGCCGCTCTCCGCCGCCTGCATCAGCAATTGGGCGCCTGCCTCGGGATCGTGCGGTGCGCCATTCCGGCCGAAACAATAGTCGAGGCCCAGCGCCGCCTGGCCGGCCGGCTCCGCCGGTGCGCCCCGGGCCCCCAGCAGGTCCGTTGCTTTCGCCAGGATCGCATCCAAAAGGACCTTGGCTTCGGGCAATCCCGCGGCGGCGGCGCGTCGGGCCCAGGGAAGTGCGGCTGCGGGGTCGGAGGGCAAGCCTTCTCCCGCAAAAGCCAAGGCGGCATAGGCGAGCGCGCAGTCGACGTTTCCCGCCTCTGCCGCACGCAGGAGCCAGCGAAGCGCGGCCCTGGGGTTGGGCTCGAGGCCGATGCCGTCGTAGAGGCAGACGGCAAGGCGATGCATGGCCGCGACCTCGCCGGACTCGGCCGCGCGCCGATACCATTGGGCGGCCATGGCGGGGTCGCGCTCCACGCCACGGCCCGCCTCATAAAGTCGCGCAAGGTTCAGCTGCGCCTTGGCCTCGCCGGCCTGGGCGGCCCGCCGGAAATGCAGCGCGGCCCGCGCGTCGCTCTGCTCCATGCCGCGGCCGAGGTAATGCATGAACCCGAGATAGCTTTCCGCCGCTGCGCTGCCGGCCGCCGACGCGCGCTCGAACCCCCGCCGGGCGTCCGCATAGTTTCCCAGCTCATAGGCAACGATGGCTTTGTCCAAATCCGCTGATTCGATTTCGGACATTCTTCCCTTCCCGACCGGAGGACGGTGTCCGTATAGCGCCCGGTAGCCTGCGGCCTCCGCCGTTGCTAGTTTGCCTCGGGATGCCCGATCTCGCCAATTCCTACTATCGCGCCACCGCCAATCCAGCGCTGGCGCGCCCGGCACTCGCCGGCGCGGCGAATGTCGACGTCTGCGTCGTGGGCGGCGGCTACACCGGGCTGTCGGCCGCCCTGCATCTGGCGGAGCGGGGATACAGCACCCTGCTGCTCGAAGCCGAGCAGGTCGGATTTGGCGCCTCGGGGCGCAACGGCGGCCAGATCAACAGCGGACTACGCAAGGGCGCCGGCGAACTCGTCTCGATGTTCGGGCGAGAAGCCGCCAAGCGCTTCTGGGACCTGGCGGAGGAGGCGAAGGCGACGCTACGCGAGCGGGTCGGGCGCCATGCCATCGCCTGCGATCTCAAGCGCGGCGGACTCTACGTTGCTTACAAGAAGACCGATCCAACCTGGATGGCCGAAGAAGTCGAGCTGGCTCAACAACTGTTCGGCTACGACGCGCTGGAGCTTCTCGACAAGGCGGCGCTGGAACAGCGGCTTGGCAGCCGGCGCTACCATGGCGCGATTGCCGATACGGGCGCGGGCCATCTCCACCCGCTCAATTACGCTCTCGGCCTGGCGAGCGCGGCCGAAGCCGCCGGCGCGCGCATCTGCGAGAAGACGCGCGCGCTGGCGATTGCCCCGGGCGAAGTGCGGACCGCGACGGGATTGGTGAAGGCGCGCTATGTCGTGCTCGGCTGCAACGCCTATCTCGACGGGCTCGAGCCGCGCATCGCCGGCAGGATCATGCCGATCTCGAACTACATCGTGGCAACCGAGCCACTCGGCGATGCGGCGGCGCGCGACCTCATCCGCGACGATGCGGCCGTCTGCGATACCAAGTTCGTCGTCGACTATTTCCGGCTCTCGGCCGACAAACGTCTGTTGTTCGGAGGCGGGGAGACCTATTCGCGCGAGTCCCCCGGGACATCGCCGGATTCGTGCGGCCCTACATGTTGAAGGTCTTTCCCCAGCTCCATGGCGCGCACATCGACTATGCCTGGGGCGGGCAACTCGCCATCACCATGAACCGGCTGCCCCATCTGGGCAGGTTGCCGGGCGACATCTTCTTCGCCCAAGGCTATTCGGGGCAGGGCGTGGCCATTGCCACTCTCGCGGGCAAGCTGATCGCCGAAGCGCTTGCCGGCAGCGCCGAGCGCTTCGATCTGTTCGCCCGTATCGAGCAGCGAAGCTTTCCCGGCGGAACGCTGTTGCGCCGGCCGGCGCTGGTCCTCGGTATGTTGTGGTACGCGCTCAGGGACCGACTCTGACAACTGGTATGGTCGGAATGAAAAGCCCGCGTCCCTCAGGGGGACGCGGGCTACGAAGCGTCTCTCGACTGTCGAGAATTCAGCCGGTGGCGGCCAGGTTCTCGGCAGACTGACGGCCATCCTTCTGGGTCTGGATCTCGTAGCTGATCTTCTGACCCTCCTTCAGCGTCTGCATGCCGGCCCGCTGCACGGCGCTGATGTGGACGAAAATGTCCTTCCCGCCCGTGTCCGGCTGGATGAAACCGAAACCCTTGGTGGGATTGAACCATTTGACGGTGCCGATCGGCATCGTTGTCTCCGTTCATCGTTACCAGGAAAGCCGCACCACCTTCGTGCGGCCGCACCAACAATCAGAGGTTCGGGAGGGAGCTTGTCAGAGCGCCTAACGACGGCAAAGACGAGTACGATCGCCGGACCAACGAATTGTCGTTCGGCAACTATGAGGGGGACGGTCGAAAATTACAATAGGTTAAGGTTGGATTGTCGACGAACCCGCTGATAGGCGGGCACAACTTTGGAGTCGGCACCGAGGCATTTTTTGGCCAAGCGTTTCCTTTGCGCAATGCAGAGCCGTTTCCTTTACTGATCGTCCCTGGGTCTCGGCCGGACTTTCCCGGGACATTGGATCCGACGGTCACTTGCCGCTGCCGCTCGCGTCATGAGTGTCCCGCGTCAGGTAGTAAGCACCGAGGATCGGCAGCAACGTGACCGCGATGACGAAAATAGCCACGACGTTGGTGAGGGGCCGGTCCCGCGGGCGCAGGAGCTGGGCCAGCATCCAGATCGGCAGGGTTTCTTGCTGGCCGGCGGTGAAGGTGGTGACGATGACTTCGTCGAAGCTGAGGGCAAACGCGAGCATGCCGCCGGCGAGCAGCGCCGTGGCGACATTGGGCATCACCACATGGCGGAAAGTCTGGAAACTGTCGGCGCCCAGATCCATCGAGGCCTCGATGAGCGCGGGCGAGCTGCGGCGCAAGCGGGCGATGACGTTGTTGTAGACGACGACGATGCAAAAGGTCGCGTGGCCCAGCACGATGGTCCAATAGCTGAAGGAAATGCCGGCGATATCGAAGGCCGAGCGCAGGCTGATACCGGTGACGATGCCGGGCAGCGCGATCGGCAGCAGGATCATCAAGGTCACCGCCTCGCGACCGAAGAAGCGGAACCGGTACATGGCCAGCGAAGCGAGCGTGCCGAGCAGGAGTGCCAGGCCCATGCCGGCCAGCGCCACTTCAACCGAGAGTGCCAGCGCCTGCCAGATGTCGGCGCGGCCCCAGGCGAGCGGGAACCAGCGCAAGGTCAGACCCGGAGGCGGGAAGGTGAAGCTGCGGTCGTCCGTGGTGAGCGCGTAAAGCAGGATAAAGACCAAGGGAAGATTGAGGAACAGCAGGCCGAACAGGGCGGCGGCTCTGAGGCCCAATCCCGCGCCCGTCCCGGCCCGCGTGCTGGAGCGTGCGCTGGTCACGCCGCCTCAACCCTCTCGTCACCCCCGCGAAAGCGGGGGTCCACGGACGTATGGAATGCCGCATTGGCGGGAATGGCGATGCAAGAGCGAACCCGCGCGCGCATGCTACAGCGCATCGAAGGCCCCCAGGCGCTTGGCTGCAGCGAGATAAAGCGCCATCACCAGGATCGGCACCAAGGTGAAGGCGGCGGCGGCCGGGATGTTGCCGGCCGTGCCCTGGTAGCTATAGACGACCATGCCAATGAAGGGCCGCGAGTTGCCGATCAGATTCGGGATGATGTAGTCGCCCAGCGTTAACGAAAATGTGAAGATCGACCCGGCGGCGATTCCCGGGACGGCGAGCGGCAGAATGACGTTGCGGAACGTCTGGCGCGGATGGGCGCCGAGATCGGCCGAAGCTTCAATCAGGCTGCGCGGCACGCGCTCCAGCGCCGCTTCCACCGGCAGGATCATGTAGGGCAGCCAGATATACATGAACACGATGCACGTGCCGATGTAGGAGGCGGAGAGCGATGGTCCGCCCACCACCGGGAGCGCGAGGATCCCGTCGAGCAGGCCATCGAGGCCGACCAGGCCGAAGAGCCAGGTAATGACGCCCTCCTTGGCGAGGATCAGCTTCCAGCTGTAAACGCGGACCAGATAGTTGGACCAGAGCGGCAGCATGACCGCGAGATAGAACACGGCCTTGGCCCGGAGCCCCGCGAAGCGCGCCATGTAGTAAGCGAGCGGAAAGCCGATGATGGCGCAGCCCAGGGTGACCGAGGCCGCCATGACCACGGTGCGCAGGATGATATCGAGGCTGGCCGGCTGAAACAGCTCGCAATAGGTCTTCAAGGTCGGCTGATAGACCGTGAGGCCGGAGAAGTCGTCGACCGAAAACATGCTCTGGGCGAGCAATGCCGCGAGCGAACCCAAATAGACCACGCCCAGCCAGAGCATGGGGGGAAGCAGCAGAAGCGCCAGCGTCAGCTTGGGGCGCCGATAGAGAAAGTTGGAGAAGCGCCTGAGCAGTCCCCGCGCCGGCGCCTCCGCGGCGGCCGCGCTCACGGCCGCATCTCCTGGATATGAGACCGCTGCCAGATGAGACGCACGGGCTGGCCCTGGCGGCCGGAGGCGCTCACCGCCGTTTCCTCGCGGTTCTGCTCGATGACGATGAGCTCGCCGCCCTTGGCGAGCGCGACGCCGAAGCGGGTGCTGGCGCCGAGGTAGAGGACGCTCGAGATGGTCCCGTCCGCCGAGCAGGAATCAGTTGGCACCGGCGCGTCGGGCGCGGCCAGGAGGATCTTCTCCGGCCGGATGGAAAAGGCCGCAGGCGCTCCTGCCACCGCGGCGGCGGCGGCGCCCGAAAGTATGTTGGAGACGCCTACGAAGCCGGCGACGAAGGCCGTGGCCGGGTGCTCGTAGATTTCGTCCGGCCGGCCGATCTGCTCGATCCTGCCCTTGTTGAACACGGCGATGCGGTCGCTCATGGAGAGCGCCTCGCCCTGGTCGTGGGTCACGTAAATGAAGGTGATGCCGACCTTGCGTTGGATCGCCTTCAACTCCACCTGCATCTGCTCGCGGAGCTTGAGATCGAGGGCGCCCAGCGGCTCATCCAGCAGCAGCACGCTCGGCTCATTGACGAGGGCGCGGGCGAGGGCCACGCGCTGGCGCTGGCCGCCGGAAAGCTGGGAGGGCTTGCGCCGGCCCATGCCCGAAAGCGCCACCATGGCCAGCATGGTTTCGGTCCGGGCGGCGCGCTCGGCCTTCGGCATCTTACGGATCATCAGGCCATAGGCGACGTTCTCCGCCACGCTCATGTGGGGAAACAGGGCGTAGTCCTGGAACACGGTGTTGACGTCGCGCTCATAAGGCGGCACCCCGGCCATGGGGAGGCCGCGGATCAATACCTCGCCCGCGGTCGGCTGTTCGAAGCCGGCGATCAGCCTGAGGCAGGTGGTCTTGCCGGAGCCGGAAGGCCCCAGCATGGAGAAGAACTCGCCTTCGGCGATGTCGAAGCTGAGGCTGTCGGCCGCCCGCACCTCGCCGTAGTGCCGGCTGACGTTGCGGAAGGAAACGGCGCTCGGCTTCTTCTCGTCCATGTCGGCGAAGGTTCAAGGAAAAGGCGAGGCGGACGGGCTGCCTCTCAGCCCGTCCGCCGGACGCTTACTGTCCGCTTTGGATCGCCAAATAGGCGCTGGCCCAATCCTTGTAGGGCACGCAAGTCCGTCCGCCGCCGCAGTCGGCGACCGGCGTGCGCCAGAAGCTGATCTTGTCGAAGTTGTCGGCCCCGTTGGTCTTGCATCCAGTGTCGCCGAGGAGCGCGTTGCCCTTGCAGGCCGCGGGCACGGCAGGGACGCTGCCGAACCAGGCGGCGAGGTCGCCCTGGAGCTTGGCCGAGAGCGAATGCTCCAGCCACATGTAGGCGCAGTTCGGATGCGGTGCATGGGCGTGCATCATGGTCGTATCCGCCCAGCCGGTGGCCCCTTCTTCCGGTATGACGCTGTCGATCGGCTGCTTGTTGCTGTCTCGCAGCAGATTCACCTGATAGGGCCAGGAGGTTGCAGCGACCACACCCTCGGAGGTGAAGTCCTGGGTCTGCTGGGTCGCATCGCTCCAGTATTTCTGGACGATCTGGCGCTGGCCGCGGAGCAGGTCGAGAGCGGCCTGGAACTGCTTCTGGTCGAGCTCATAGGGATCGGTGATGCCGAGCTCGGGCCGATGGTATTTCAGATAGAGCGCAGCGTCGGCGATATAGATCGGCCCGTAATACGCCTGGACCCGGCCCTTGTTGGATTTGCCGTCGGGCAGCGTCATCTCCTCGAACACCACCTGCCAGCTCTTCGGCGGCTCCTTGAAGACCTTGGTATTGTACATCAGCACGTTCGGCCCCCATTGATAGGGCGTGCCGTAATGATGGCCGTTGACCGTGTGCCAGGCGCCGTTCTGCAGGCGCGGGTCCACGTTCTTCCAGCTTGGGATCAGGTCGGTGTTGATCTCTTGCACCGTATGGCCGGCGATGAGCCGCAAGGTGGCATCGCCGGAGGCGGTCACCAGGTCGAAGCCGCCGCCATTCATGAGGGAGACCATCTCATCCGAGGTGCCGGCCACCTTGGCGTTGACCTTGCAGCCGGTCTGCTTCTCGAAGTCCGTCACCCAGTCGTAGTTCTTGTCGTTGGCGCCGCGCTCGATGTAGCCGGCCCAGGCGACGATATCGACCTCGCCTTCGCCCGGTCCGATCTTGGTCATCATGTCGGCGTCGGCCGTGGCCGCAGCGAACAGAACGCCCAGCGCTGACGCTGCGATTACCCGCGAATATCTCCCCGTCATGGCTCCTCCTGCCCCAGCAGTTTATGCTTGAATTCGATGGGATTTGCGCACCCAGGCTACCCCGCGGCCCGCCGCTTGTTAAGCCGGATTGTGCCTCTCTGCCTCTGACGCGGCGGATTCGTCCGCGCCCCGGAAGGCGGCCAGCCCGGCTTTGAGGCTGGCTGGCTCGATATCCCTGGTGATGAAGACGAGACGGGTCTTGCGGTCGCCATCCGGCCAGGCCGGCAGCTCGACCGGCGGATGGAAGAGGTGCTGAACGCCATGTATGGCAACCGGGCCGCTGCTGCCGGCCACGTTCAGCAGGCCCTTGATGCGCAACAGATCTGCGCCGTGGAGGGCGATCAGGCTTTCGATCCAGTCGGCGAAGCGTCCCCAGTCCAGCGGCCGATTCCAGGTCAGGCAGAAGGCACGGATATGGTCGTCATGGCGGTTGCGGTCCAGCGGATGGTCGTGGCCATGGTCATGGCCTCCTTCTCCATAGGCCTCGGACCTGAGCCACGCCTGGGCTTCCAGGCTCTTGGTCGTCGGGTTGTAGAGCCCGGCGTCGAGGATGAGGGCGGGATCGATGCGACCCTGTTCGGCCAGCAAGATGGGCGCGGCCGGGTTGAGACGGCGAAGCCGGTCTCTCAGCGCCGCGACTTCGCCGGCGAGATCGGTCTTGGTCAGGACCAGCCTGTCGGCAACCGCCGCCTGCTTGACCGATTCCGCCTGGCGATCGAGTTGATCCATGGCGTTGACGGCGTCCACCGTGACGATGACCCCGTCCAGGCGATAGACGTCCGAAAGCAGCGGGTCCTGCATCAGGGTCTGGAGGACCGGCGCCGGATCGGCCAGGCCCGTGGTCTCGATCACGACCCGCCGGAAGTGAGGGATCTCGCCCTTGGCCCGGCGCTTGAATAGGCGGCGGAGCGCGTCCACCAGGTCGCCGCGCACGGTGCAGCAGAGGCAGCCGCTCGCCAGCAGCACCATGTCTTCCCGCGCGGCCTCGACCAGGACATGGTCCAGGCCGACCTCGCCGAACTCGTTGATCACGACTGCCGTGTCGCTGAGCTCCGCCCGCGTCAGCAGGTATTTGAGCAAGGTCGTCTTGCCGCTGCCGAGAAAGCCGGTCAACACCGAGACCGGCAGACGCTCGGGCGGCTGGATTTCGTTCATTGCCGGCCGCGGTAACTGTGGAGCGCCCAGAGCGTCAGGGTGAGCAGCATCACCGCGCCCGCCTGATGGGCCGCGGCCAATGGCACGGGCACCACGAGCAGCAGGGTCGATATGCCAAGGGTCACCTGGATTGCCGCCATTCCGGCAAGGACATGGATCGGCAGACGCGCCTCGGCCGGCAGGCGCCCTCGGCGGAGCCAAAGCCCCGCCACCGTCGCCGCCACGATCATGGCGAGCCATCGGTGGATGAATTGGGCCGTCGTCGGATTCTCGAAAGGATTGCGCCACGCCGGTTCGAGGGCCAGGAGATCGCCCGGGACAAGTTGCCCACCCATAAGGGGAAAGCTGTTGTAGATCTTGCCGCCATCGAGCCCGGCGGTGAACCCTCCCATGGTCAGTGTCGCGACGACGAGGACCATAAGGACCAGGACGTGACGTCGGATCGCGGCTGCGCCGGGGAGCACCGGTCGCTCTGGGCGAATGAGGCCGAAGGCGATCCACAGCATGTAGGCATAAATGGTCAGGCCCGACAGCAGATGGGCGACCAGGCGGTATTGGCTCACGTCGGTGCGAACCGCCAGCCCGCTTTCGACCATGAACCAGCCGAGCGCTCCCTGCAGCCCGCCCAGCACGAAGAGGGCGACGAGATGGGGCCGGAGCGAGGCCTTGATCCGCCCGGAGGCGAAAAGCCAGAGCCCGGGTATGGCAAAGGCGAAGCCGATGAGTCGGCCCCAAAGGCGGTGCGCATATTCCCACCAGAAGATCCCCTTGAATTGGTCGAGGGTCATGTCGGGGTGGAGCTGCTGGAACTCGGGGATGGCCTTGTAGTGATCGAATTCCTGCTGCCATTGGCCGGCATCGAGCGGTGGGATCACGCCCGAGATGGGCTTCCACTCGGTGATGGAGAGCCCCAATTCCGTGAGCCGCGTGATCCCGCCGAGCACGACCATGACGAAGATCATGGCGGCGACGGCGGTGAGCCACCGGGCGACCAAGCGGTCGTCCGCCACGGGGCGGCGGGGAAGGGCGATGGCTTGTGTCATGTGTTGTAGAGCGCGGGCGCACCGCGCGGGGGCTTTCTAGCCGATAGGGGACAAACCGGCTAGTGCAGCGTGAGGTAAGCTCCAGTCAAGCGCAACTCGCCGGCGGAGACGAGATGGGTCGAGGCGACGGTCACCGAATGCAGCCGCCCTTCGATCCTGTCGCGCCAGAAGTCGAGGAACCGGCGCAGCGCGGGAAATTCGGGGGCGAGGTCGTAGTCTTGCCACGTGTAGCTCTGGAGCAGGCTCGGGTGATCAGGCAGGTGGTAGAGGATTTCCGCGGTGGTGAGGCGGAAGCCTCGAAGCTGGCGAACCAGCGTGGCCATCTCATCCCTCCGGTCCTGTCCTTCAGCGCTGCGGCCGCTTCTCAACCCGCCGCCGGGCTTCCCCGTCCGAAAGTATGCTCCGAGTCGGCTGCGGAGATAAATAAAAACCGCAACAATTCCAATTAGTTAGCAGCCAAGCTCCAGGATTGCTGCCAGATTCCGCCGGCAAGGCTCTTGACTGGCCGCGCGTCCTTCTCTATGTCGCTGGCACTCCATTGGCCCGAGTGCTAGCAACCGTCCCTCGCCGGGCCGGGCTCTGGTCTCGGGTCTTGTCGAAAAATTCAATCCCTACAGGAGGTTATGCCAATGAAGTTCCGTCCCCTGCATGATCGGGTGGTGGTGCGTCGGATCGAGTCCGAAGAGAAGACCGCCGGCGGCATCATCATCCCCGACACGGCCAAGGAAAAGCCGATGGAAGGCGAAGTCATCGCTGTCGGCCCGGGCGCGCGCAACGAGAAGGGCGAAATCGTCGCCCTCGACGTCAGGGCCGGCGATCGGATCCTGTTCGGCAAGTGGTCGGGCAGCGAGGTCAAGATCGACGGTCAGGATCTCCTCATCATGAAGGAGTCCGACATCATGGGCGTCATCGAAGGCGCCAAGGCCAGCGGCAAGAAGGCCGCCTGAGCATCCAAGCCAGACAAGAGCAAGAGAAGGATCATCGACAATGGCTGCTAAGGAAGTCCGTTTCAGCACCGACGCCCGCGAGCGAATGCTGCGCGGCGTCGACATCCTGGCGAACGCGGTGCGCGTGACGCTGGGCCCGAAGGGACGCAACGTCGTCCTCGACAAGTCGTTCGGCGCGCCGCGCATCACCAAGGACGGCGTCACCGTCGCCAAGGAGATCGAGCTCGGCGACAAGTTCGAGAACATGGGCGCCCAGATGGTGCGCGAGGTTGCCAGCAAGACCAACGACATTGCCGGCGACGGCACCACCACGGCGACGGTGCTGGCCCAGGCGATCGTGCGCGAAGGCGTGCGGGCGGTTGCCGCCGGCATGAACCCCATGGACCTGAAGCGCGGCATCGACATCGCCGTCGAGGCGGTGGTCGCGGACGTGCAGAAGCGCTCCAAGAAGATCTCGACCTCCGACGAGATCGCGCAGGTCGGCTCGATCGCCGCCAACGGCGAGCGCGAGATCGGCAACATGATCGCCAAGGCGATGGACAAGGTCGGCAAGGAAGGCGTGATCACGGTCGAGGAAGCCAAGGGCCTCGAGACCGAGCTCGAGGTGGTCGAAGGCATGCAGTTCGACCGCGGCTATCTCTCGCCCTACTTCATCACCAACGCCGAGAAGATGCAGGTTGAGCTGGAGAACCCCTTCATCCTGCTCCATGAGAAGAAGCTCTCCGGGCTCCAGGCCATGCTGCCGATCCTGGAAGCGGTCGTGCAGTCGGCGAGGCCGCTGCTCATCGTCGCCGAGGACATCGAGGGCGAGGCTCTCGCCACCCTCGTGGTCAACAAGCTGCGCGGCGGCCTCAAGGTCGCGGCGGTCAAGGCGCCGGGCTTCGGCGATCGCCGCAAGGCCATGCTGGAGGACATCGCGATCCTCACCGGCGGCCAGGTGATCTCCGAGGATCTCGGCATCAAGCTCGAGAACGTCACTCTCGACATGCTGGGCAAGGCGAAGAAGGTGGTCATCGGCAAGGAAGAGACCACCATCGTCGACGGCGCCGGCAAGAAGAAGGAGATCGAGGGCCGCATCAACCAGATCCGGGCCCAGATCGAAGAGACGACCTCCGACTACGACAAGGAGAAGCTGGCCGAGCGGCTCGCCAAGCTGGCGGGCGGCGTGGCGGTGATCCGGGTCGGCGGCGCGACCGAAGTCGAGGTGAAGGAGCGCAAGGACCGGGTCGACGATGCCATGCACGCCACCCGCGCTGCGGTCGAGGAGGGTGTCGTCGCCGGCGGCGGCGCTGCCCTGCTCTATGCCACCCGGGCGCTCGCCGGCCTCAGGTCCGCCAACGACGACCAGAAGGTCGGCATCGACATCGTCCGGCGCGCGATCCAGTCGCCGCTGCGTCAGATCGTCGAGAACGCCGGCTCCGACGGTTCGGTCGTGGTCGGCAAGCTGCTGGAGTCGAAGAACACCAACTGGGGCTTCGACGCCCAGGCCGGCGAATACGCCGACCTGGTGAAGGCCGGCATCATCGACCCGACCAAGGTCGTGCGCTGCGCCCTCCAGGACGCGTCCTCGGTCGCCGGCCTTCTCATCACCACCGAGGCGATGGTGGGCGAGAAGCCGGAAAAGAAGACCGGCCCGTCGGCCCCCGGCGGAATGCCGGGCGGCGGCATGGGCGACATGGACTTCTAAAGTCCGATCGTCCGAAGCGAACGGAAAGGGCCGCCCCTCGGGGCGGCCCTTTTCATTTCGGGTCCGGAAGCGGGAAGAAAGGAAGATGAACCACAGAGGCACAGAGGCACAGAGAAGCAAGATAGGAAGAGAGGATTCTTGGGCCGCTTGGCGGCCCAGTTTCTTCTCCTTTCTTTCTCCTCTGTGTCTCTGTGCCTCTGTGCCTCTGTGGTCATCTTTCATATGCTAAAGTATCCACTTGACTATCCTGCGCCGTCGTTTTAGTAAAGCATATGCTTAACCATCAGGCATCCCTGGACGTCGTCTTCCATGCGCTGGCGGACCCCGCGCGCCGGGGCATGCTGGAGCGCTTGAGCCGGGGCCCGGCCTCGGTCAGCGAGCTCGCCCGGCCTTTGGAGATGTCGCTCGCCGCGGTCGTGCAGCATGTCCAGGTCCTCGAGGCGAGCCGCCTCGTCAGGACCCGCAAGCGCGGGCGGGTGCGGACCTGCAGCCTGGAGTCGGCCGCCTTCGCCGCCGCCGAATCCTGGCTCTCGGCGAGGCGCATGCTCTGGGAGCGGCGCCTCGACCGGCTGGGCGAATTGCTCGCTGCGGAAAATATTCCGTCGAAGAAGTCCACGAAGAAGAGGAAATCATGAGCATTCCCCGGGCGACCCACGGCACTTTCACCATCGAGCGCCGATATGAAGCGGCGCCGGCGCGGGTCTTCGCGGCCTTCGCAGACCCCGCCATCAAGGCGCGCTGGTTCATCGGCCCGCCGGAGACCTGGAAGATCCTGAAGCGCGAGCTCGATTTCCGGGTCGGCGGCGGCGAGCTGCTGCAGGGCAGATTCGAAGGCAGGATCGAGACCCTCTACACCGCCCGCTATCACGAGATCGTCCCGGACCGGCGCATCGTCCTGGTCTACGACATGCATATCGACGGCAGGCACCATTCGGTGTCGATCGCGACCGTCGAGATGACGCCGGAGGGCGCCAGGACGCGCCTCTCTTTCACCGAGCAGGTCGTCTTCCTCGACGGCACGGACGGCAAGACCGGCACGGCATCGCGCGAGCGGGGGACAGGGGCCCATCTCGACCGGCTGAGCGGCGTGCTGGGCGGCCCTTCCTGATGAGGCGAACCTAGCCGACGTCCTTCGGCGCATAGGGGCCGAGTGCCTCGAACAACGGCCCCAGGTGCTTGGCGTAGCGCCGCCAGCGCTGGACGGCGCCGGCGTAGATCGGCTGGCGGACCTGGTTCAGGCTGGCGGTCTTGACCGGGCGCTGGTTCTCGTAGAAGCGCAGGCAGGCGTCGTTCCAGGGCAGGCCGCAGGCCTCGATGATGCGGCGGATCTGCCGTTCCGGGTCGGCCACCAGATCCTCGTAGACCACGTCGATGACCCGGCCCGGCAGCACGCGCTGCCAATGCTCCATGATCCGCCGGTAGAGCCGGTAATGCTGCCCGATCAGCCCGAGGTCGTAGGAGGTCTCGTTGGCGGTGCCGAACATGACCCGGTAATAGCCGAGACAATTGTCCACGGGGTCGCGCACGGAATGAAAGATCGTCGCCTTCGGCAGGCAGAGCTCGATGAGCCCGATCTGCATGTAGTTGCCGGGCATCTTGTTGACGATCCGCTCGGCGCGGGGATGGTAGCGGCGCAGCTCCTTCACATAGGCCGCGCCCAGTTCGCGGAAATAGCGGGCGGGGGGCTTCGGCGGCTCGGCGGTCCGGATGGTGCCGTCGCTGGCCTGGATCCGATAGCCCCAACCGGGCCAGCGCATGCCACCCATGGTCTTGGCCACGGCGTCGATCTCGCCGGCACCGTGCACGAGGGGATGGCTCGAGAGGATCTGCTCAATGAGCGTGCTGCCCGAGCGCGGCATGCCCAGCACGAAGACCGGCAGTCGCGAGGGATGGCCGAAGCCGCGATAGCGTTGGAAGAACTCGGGCGTATAGGTGGTCTCGATCAGGGTAGCCGTCCGCGCGACCTCGGCCAAAGCGTCGGCAGGGTCCAGACGCCGCGGGATTTCACCGCCTGGCGCCACCATGCCGGGTGGGGCCTCGCCCTTCCCCTCGACGAGCAGCGCCTTCACCAGGTCGTTGGCCCGCTTCAGATGGGCGAAGGCGGCATCGTAATCCCGCC
The DNA here is from genome assembly GCA_963724385.1 of uncultured Alphaproteobacteria bacterium. Taxonomy (GTDB): domain Bacteria; phylum Pseudomonadota; class Alphaproteobacteria; order Dongiales; family Dongiaceae; genus DASXQK01. The sequence continues at coordinate 1,052,986 of CAVRUJ010000001.1, forward strand.
GGTGGTCATAGACAGCGGCGAGGGTGAAGCCGCAAGTGGCAACCCGACCCATGGCTTCGGCCGGGTCGGCGAAGATCCGCTCCAGCATGGAGATTTCCTCGCCCGTGAGGGCCGTGGGATCGATATCGGCCAGGTGGTGGTATGGCGCCAGGCGCGCCGGGTCGAGCGCGATGGCGTGCCGGAACACCTCCTTCGCCTGGTCCTGGCGGCCCAGGGACTGAAGGGTGGAACCCAATTCTTCGAGGACCGGCAGCAGGTCGGGCTGGATCTCGAGGGCCTTGCGGAAGGCCGCGGCCGCCTCTTCATAGCGGCCGAGATGGGCGAGCGTACGGCCAAGGTAGTAGTGGGGCTCGTAGGCCTCGGGATCGAGGGCCGCCGAACGCTTGATGAGCTGGATGGCCTTCTCGGGGCTCCCGTTCTCCATCTCGATCACGCCGAGGATATGGACGGCCGCGGCGTGGCCCGGATCGAGGCGGAGCGCGTGATTCACCGCCTCGCGAGCCTCGTCGAACTGGTCGCGCAAGAGCAGTCGCTCGGCTTCGGCGCAGAGGTGACGGACGAGTGCCACCTCGCCGGGCGACAGCGCCTGGGGCATGGGCCCCTGGAGCCCTATAGGGTCAGATGGCGGGCGCGGGAGCCGCGTTCGATGGCCGCCGCCGGGAGGCGCCCGATTGCAAGCCTGTCCCGGATCATGGAGAGCACCCGGGCTTCTTCCTCGGTCACCCTTCCGTCCGCGGCGGCCACGTCGCAGGCCAGCGCATAGGCCGTCTCGCGCAGCTTCTTGGGCAGGGCGCGCTTGATCTCCTTGAAGGCCTTGTCCAGCCCGTCCTCGTCGGCCAGGAGCTTGGCGCAGGCGGCGCCCACCTTGGTGACCTTGCGCCGGTCGAAGTTCCGGAAGACCGGCAGATGGGCGACCATGTCGCCCATGGATTCCAGCTCGGAATCCGGCATGTCGCGGTCGGCCGCCGAGACCAGAACCATGGCGTAGATGAGAGCTTCGTGGGGCGAGATCATCAAGGAATTCCTGACTGGCTGTGAGTTGGCCGGGACTGTAGTCGCCCGACGGCGATGCGCGCAACTGTAAGCGCTCATGGCGCTCCGTCATCCGCGGGCCTGATCGCGCCCATGACAGCTAGGAAGGCTCGGTCCCCTACCCTCGCGGCGGCGTGCGTTCCGGAGGCTTCTCGCGGGCGAGGAATTCGCGGGTCGCCGCCACCGCGTCGGCCAGGCCGGCCCGGCGGATTTCGATCCCGGCCGGGAAGGCGCTCAGCAGGCGCGAGGGCAGCTGCCGGTCCAGCAGCACGAAGACGCCCCGATCGTCGGCCCGGCGGATCAGCCGCCCGAAGGCCTGCTTGAGGCGTAGCCGCGCCAGCTGATCGTCGTAGCCTGCGCCGCCGAAGACGGCCTTGCGGGCCCGGTGGAGTATGGTCGGCCTGGGCCAGGGCACACGGTCGAAGACGATGAGGCGGAGGCTGCGTCCCGGCACATCCACCCCGTCGCGCACCGCGTCGGTCCCGAGCAGGCAGGCATCCTCCTCCGCCCGGAAGATGTCGACGAGGGTCCCGGTGTCGAGCCCGTCCACATGCTGGGCCAGCAAGGTCAGGCCGGCAGCATCGAGATCGCCGGCGATGCGCCGGTGCACGGCGCGCAAGCGCTCGATGGCGGTGAAGACGCCGAGCCCGCCGCCGCCTGCGGCCAGGAACAGCGCGCGGTAGGCCGAGGCGACCTGGTCCGGTTCTCTCTTATCGATATCGGTGACGATGAGCACGCGGGTCTGGGCCGCGTAGTCGAAGGGCGAGGGTACCCGTGCCCGGATCGCGCTGGGCAGGTGGTTGGCGCCGGTGCGCGCCTCGGCCGCGGCCCAGTCGGCCGCTTCGTCGCCGCGCCCGTCGGTGAGCGTGGCCGAGGTCACGACCACGCCGTGGGCCGGCCGCGCCACGACCGTGGCAAAGGGGATCGTGGGATCGATCCAGTGGCGATAGAAGCCGACGTCGATGTCGCGGCCTTCGATGCGCTCGATGGCGAACCAATCGACGAACTGGGCCGGCGTCGCCTCGCCAAGCGCCCCCAGCATGTCGCGCCAGGCGGCGACCTCCATGTCGCTGCGACGTTCTGAGGCCGCGGGTCAGCGCCTCGATCCGCTGGCGGGTCGGCGTGTCCAGCGTATCGGCCTCGTCCACCAGGCGCTTGGTGAGTCGGTTGGCGAGCGCGCGCATGGGCTTAAGCAACGCATCGAGGGCGATGCCGAGGGCGGCGGCCCGCTGGAGCAGGGCCTCATGGGGGTGGATCGCGTCGGCTTCCAGGCCATGAGGCCCGTCTACGCCGGCAGCCCGTGCGCGTACCAGCACCCGCACCTCGACGAGGAAGCGTTCCATGGCGCCCATGGGGGCGCCTTCGGCCAGGCGCCGGAGCCAGCCCTCGGCGGGAAGATTGCGGGCCGCCTCCAGGACTGACTGCAGGTCGGCATTGGCCTCTTCGTCGCCGGCGATCAGATCCTCGATCCGGCGCTTCAAGCCGCGCAGGCGGCCCGAATCCCCGCCGATGAGCCAGCGGCGCAGCTCCGCCGTCTCCATCCCGGTCAGATGGGCGGCGAAGGCTCCGTCGGCGGCGTCGAACAGGTGGTGGCCCTCATCGAAGATATAGCGGGTCGGCAGATCCGCTTCGTCGTCCGCCGCACGGGCGGCCTGGATCATGGTGAGGGCGTGGTTGGCGATGACCATACTGGCCCGGCGTGCGCGGCGCACGCCGCGCTCGATGAAGCATTTGCGGTAGTGCTCGCAGGCCGAGTAGATGCATTCGCCCCGCCGGTCGACGAGGCCTTGGGTGCGGGCCCTGCCGATCAGGTCGGAGAGCCAGCCCGGAAAATCGCCGCCGGCGATGTCGCCGTCCCGGCTGGCCAGAGCCCAGCGGGCGACGAGGCCGAGGGCCAGCGCCTCGGCGGGCCGGCTCCCGAGCGCGCGCACCGCCTCTTCGTAGTTCAGCAGGCAGAGATAGTTCTCCCGGCCCTTGCGGATGACCGTCTTCTCGGCCTTGGCGCTGCGGGTCGGGTAGAGCTTGTCCAGCTCGCCGTCGATCTGACGCTGCAGGTTGCGGGTGAATGTGCTGATCCAGACCGTGCCGTCGTTGCGCTCGGCCCAGAGGCTGGCGGGCGCAATGTAGCCCAGCGTCTTGCCCACGCCCGTGCCGGCCTCGGCCAGCACGAATTGCGGCTCGCCCTCGGTCAGGCGCGGCCGGAAGGCCGCGGCGACGGCCGAGGCGTAATCGGCCTGCTGAGGCCGCGCCTCAGCACCCTCGCCCAGGAGCTTGGCGAGGCGCCGGCGTGCTTCGGCCGGCTCCACGGGCTCGCTGCCGGGCGGTGGCGGCGGGGCATAGTCCTGCCATTCGGGCAGCTTCGCCCAGACATCGAGGCCGCTGCTGCGATCGCCCATCTCGCCGAGGCCAAGGGCGCCGACGATGGCAGGGCCCCAGGCCCAACCGCCCTTGGCCATGGTGAGCGCGATGCGAGCGAGACGCGGATCGGGCGAGGCGGCGGCAAGCTCCGTCAGCAGCGCGGCCGCCGACCGGTGCAGGCTGGCCGCTTCATCTTCCAGGCCATGGGGTGCTGCCAAGCCCAGGGCTTCGGCCAGGCCGCGCGGCGTCGGCAGGCAGAAGCGGGCGGGCCGGACGAAGGCGAACAGCTCCAGCAGGTCATAGGCCGCGAATCGCTCGATCCCGAGGCGCTTTGCCGTCGCCGGCGCATGGCAGAGCATGGGTTTCTCGGCCGGCACTCTGCGGGCCGCCTCGGCCGGCGTGATCAGCGCAATCTCGCCCGCAGGATCGAGCCAAGCCGCGGCGGCGAAGCCGGCCACGAGCACGGGGGCGGCGGGCAGTGCTGGCGATGGCGGAGGGTTCGAGGGCATGGGCAGCAGGGGACGAGTCTACGTCAGCCCTCGCCAGCGGCGCGACAGAAGAAACCGCGCAGGCTTACGCCACGGCCGAACTGGCTACAGCCCGAACCGCGCCCACAGCGCCCGCTCCTCGGTCGCCGCCAGCGCCTGCTCTGCCCAGCCGTCCAGCGACCCAGAGGCAAGGCGCCGGCCGAACAGACCGCGCCTTGCCGTCACCGGCACCAGTTTCACCTTCAGGCCGAAACGCTCGCGCAGGGTCCTGCGCAGATCGCCGATGCCGTCGATGAGGCCGCGGGCCAGCGCCTGGCGCGCGGTCCAGAACTCGCCGCTGAAGAGTTCCGTTTCATCGGCCTTGAGGCGACCGGCCCGGCGCTCGCGCACCTGGGCCTTGAAGTTGTCGTGGATCTCGCCCTGAAGTCGCTCGAGGCGCGCCACGTCTTCCGGCTGCTCCGGACGGAAGGGATCGAGCATGGACTTCCTGGGGCCGGCCGTATGGAGGCGCCGCTCGACGCCGATACGCTGAAGCAGCTCGGCGAATCCGAAGCCCGAACTGATCACGCCGATGGAGCCGACGATGGAAGATTCGTCGGCGAAGATCTCGTCTCCGGCAGTCGCCAGCCAGTAACCGCCCGAGGCGGCGACGTCCTCGACGAAGGCCAGCACCGGCACCTTTTTCTCCGCCGCCAGCGCCCGGACTCGCTTGGCGATAAGGGAAGACTGCACCGCCGAGCCGCCCGGCGAGTTGATGGCCAGGGCCACGGCCTGAAGGTTCTTCAGGCTGAAGGCGCGCTCGAGTGGCCCCGCCATGGTGGCCATGGATAAACCGCCGCCGCCTGCCGGCCAGGGCATGCCGATGGCGCCCGACAAGCGGACGACGGCGATCTTCGGCCCGCGAGAGAACCAATGAAGGGGGTTGAGGTAGGAGAGAATGGCGGTCGCGGTCATGGCCGGCGAGACTACTACGCCCCGAAGCGCGATGCCTCCTCCTCGTTCGTTCCCTCCCAGCCGGCTCAGTGCCAGTTCGCCACAGGGCCGCTCGAGCAGGCGTTCAGGGCGTGACATCAGCGGGCAGCTTCGCTGAGCTCAGGGACTGGAGCCGATGCTGGGTATGCGTGCTACTCCACCCGCGACAGTTTCAACGCCCTATCGACCTCGATCAGTATCCTCTCCATCGGGTCGAGCTTGCGCAGGATGGCGTCGGCGCCGAGCTTCCTTGCCGTTTGGACGGTATCCACATTGTAGAACAACCCCGCACCGGAGACCGCGATGATGCCGACCCTGCCGCCCTGCTTTCGAATTTCGGCGATGACTTCGCCGCCTTCAATGCCCGGCATGATCATGTCGGTGATCACCACATCGGGCTGGTGCTGACGGTAGAGCTCCAATCCCTCGCCCCCGTCGGCCGCCTCGAGAACGACGTGGCCCTTACCTTCAAGGATCAAGCGGAGCATGTTGCGATAGGACCAGTCGTCGTCGACTACCAGAATCCAGGCCATGGTCTGCTCCCTTTCGTGCTGAGCGCGGCCATCCCGGGTCGCGCCCTCGTGAGCCCGCCGCTCACTTCGGTCCATGCCTTTCGCCCACAACCCCTAGCGGAAGGTATTCGAGTCCCCCTATATGCTGTGGTTAAGCAAAAACGCGTTGTTAACAAAGTTGAGCATAGAATTTATTGGTAAATGAAAAATTTAGGACAAATTCCTGGCAAAAAGCGGGCCGTCAAGTTCTCGGCAACACCGCGCCATTGAACGCTCGGAATTCGTCCGGCCTGTTTTCGAGATCGAAGGGGCACCGGCGGGTGATAAAGGGATGAATTTCGAGGCATTGTCTTCCGTGGACGGGCCGCTCGCGCAAGGCGAGCCGGCCAACCGGGGCCCGCGGCCACCGCGGACCAAGGGCCAGCTGACCTTGCGGGAATTCCGCGTCCTGAATTTCCGCAACATTGATGACAGCGGCTGGGTCCCCGTCGACCGGATCACGACGCTGCTCGGCCGCAACGAGTTGGGCAAGACGGCCCTGTTGAAGGGCCTCCATCGATTCAACCCGGCGAGCGCCGAGGCCTATGAGCCGCAACGGGATTTCCCGCGCTCGCGCTACACATCCGAGTTCCGCAATGCCGCCGACTGGCCGGCGGTGAGTTGCCGCTTCGCCATCGGCGAGGAACTGCGCGCGGCGCTGGCCGAGCTCACAGCGCCCGAGGAGGCGCCGCATCAGGTCACGGCGACGCGCTACTACGATCGGTCGCTGAAGCTCGCCTTCGATCCGCCCCTGACGGAGGACGCGCTCTCGCCACGACAGATTCTGGAACCATTGCAGGCGCTTTGCGACGCGGCCATGTCGCTGGCGGCGCCCGCGGCGGACCAGGAAGAAGCCTACGCCGCCATCCGCCGGGATCTTCTGGAATGGATCGCGGCGACGAAAGCCGCGCTGGCTGGAATCGATTCCCTGCGCAGTCCGGCGGGCATGGCGCTTCTGGCCAGGATCGGCGACGAGGCGATGGCGAAGGGCAGGCCGGAAACCAAGGGGCCGATCCAAGCCTTCCTGGCCGCGATCGCCGGGCCTTTGCAGATGATGTCGCGGCCGCCCTTGGCCGAGCGCCTGAGGCGGGAGATCGAAGCGCGGCTCCCTGTCTTCATCTATTTCGACAATGCGGGCGTGCTGGACAGCGCCGTTTATCTGCCGGGTCTGCTGGCGGACCTGGAACGCAAGCCGGACGACATGGCGGTGCGTACCATCAACGCCATGTTCAAGCATGCCGGCCTGACCGCCCGCGAGATTGCCGATCTCGGTCACAGCCAGGCGCGCGCCCAGCACATCGCCGGCGAAGCGGCGACGCCCGAGGCGATCCAGAAGGATCAGGATCGCGCGATGCTGCGCAGCATCAAGCTGGGGTCGGCCTCGGCCGACATCACCCGCAAATTCGGCGCATGCTGGAAGCAGCAGCGCCATGTCATCCGCTATCACGCCGACGGCGATTTCTTCCGCATCTGGGTGGCCGACGACCGGCGCCCGGTAGTGGAGATCGAGCTCGAGCGGCGAAGCGAGGGATTCCGCTGGTTTTTCTCGTTCTACCTGGTCTTCCTGGGAGAATCCGACGCGATGGAGAAGGACGCCGTCCTGCTCCTCGATTCGCCAGGCCTCCATCTCCACCCCACGGCCCAGCAGGATCTTCTGGCGCTCATCGGCAAGCTCGCCGAGACCAACCAGGTGATCTATGGCACCCACTCGCCCTTCCTCATCGATGGCGACCATCTGGAGCGCGTGCGGCCGATCACGATTGACGAAACCGGCCGCTTCCATGTTTGCGTAGGCGACTGGCCCAAGGACAAGGAGACGATCTATCCGCTTCAGGCGGCGGCCGGCTACGCGATGATGCGCGGGCTGTTCGAGCACCGGAAGGTCGTGCTGGTGAAGGAGGTTTCGGATTATTTCTACCTGAATGCGCTTTCGCTGCTCTGCCGCAGGTCCGGGCGGACCGCACTTCCCGAGGACGTCAACCTGATGCCCTGCGGCGGCACGCTCATGCTGGCCAAGATCGTCGCCCTGTTCCTCGGTCAACCTACGAAGCCGGTCATCTTGCTGGACGGTGACGAGGTCTCGCGGACGGTGCGGGACAAACTGGTCAAGGAGTTCTACATGGGCCAGGACAGGCACATCGTCATGCTGGACGAAGTGCTGGGCAAACCCGGCTCGGGCATGGAGGATCTGTTCGGCGAGATCGTCATCCTGGGCGCGCTGGAGAGGATCCTGGGCAAGTCCATGCTGGTCCTGCCCGCCGACCGCACCGGCGCCGGCGTCATGGAGCATGTCAGCAACGCGGCGAAGCGCCTGGGCTTGGCCATGCCGGAAGGCTGGAAGGCGGAGATGGCGCGCCAGATCGCCAAGGACTGGACGGCCAAGGATCCCCGCGAAGCGCCGGCCGGCATCCTGGATCGCGCTGCCGGCCTGTTTCAGGTGCTGATCGCCCGGTTCGATGACGATGCATCTGCTTTGAAGGCGGGGTCCGAGAAGCCGATGGCCGGCGCGAACTACGCCAAGGCGTCCTGAGCGGGCGCATCGTTTCCGCTCCGAACCGGCGCCGAGGCTGATATAAGAAGCAGGTGTCGGCCGGTCGCGCGGCGCCATGCCGCGGAGTGCTTCAAGAGGGGCTGAGTGCGGGCATGACAGGCAACGGGTCGAAGAAACTGCTGGTGGTCGACGACGAACCGTCGGTCTGCGCTCTCGTGTGCCGGGTCGCCGAGGCGGCCGGATACGAGGTCGCCGCCGCAGGCACGCATGAGGAATTCACCCGTGCCTATGACAGCCTCGCCCCCAACGTGATCGCCATGGATCTGCTGATGCCCCAGGTGGATGGCATCGCGCTTCTGGAAATCCTGGCCGAGAAGCGTTGCCGGGCCAAGATCATCGTCATGACCGGGCATCACCCCGAGCTGCTGAAAAGCGCGGCGCGCATCGCCGCCGGCCACGGCCTCGACATCCGGGATACCCTGCATAAGCCCTTTGGCGAGAGCGAGCTGCGCCGGGTGCTGGGCGCGGACTGAGGCCGACAAGGCGCGAGCGCGACCGGCAAAGCGCCGGAGAGCGGCTCAGCGCAGCCAGAGGGCCAGGATTACAGCCGCAACCAGGATGGCGCAGCCAATGGCGATGGTTCGGGTCTTGGGACTCACGATCTCGGCTCCTCGACCAGGGGTTGGCGAATTGTGCCACGGCGATACGGCCTACGGGCCAAAATCTTGAGAGCGACCTTGCGCGGCCCCGCGCGATCAGCCGACAGAACCGCAAGCCACCGGACCGCCTGCCGGATTCCCGTCTAAACGCTGTGCTCCAGGCGGCAATTCACGGGGATTTCCGTCACCGAAGCGGTGTTGGGCAGGGCAAGAACGGTGGCCACGAGACTGGCAATGGAGCCGGGCTGGATCATGTCCTCTGGCGCAATGGAAGTGACGTCCGCGGACATGTCGGTCGCCACATAGCCCGGGCAAATCGCTGTTGCCCTGATGCCGTGCTTCCAGCCGCTGTACCGGACCCCGTGAGTCAGCGCCAGGGTCGCGAACTTGCTCATGGAATATCCGGTGTAGACCTCGGTCGTCACCCGCTTTCCCGAAAGGGACACGATGTTGATCACGCGCCCGCTGCCCGAGGCCTTGAGGAAAGGATAGGCGGCGCGGATCACGCGGAGCGGACCCTTGGTATTCACCTCCCACATCTCGTCCAGCTGGGATTCCTCTCCGCTCTCGACGCTGAAGTCATGGCCGATGCCGGCGTTGTTGACCACGCCGTCGACGCGCCCGAAATGTGCGGCCGTCGCGGCAACCCAATCGGCCGCCGATCGTGGGCTGCTGGCGTCGTAGGCGTGGCCGAAGGCGCGGGTCTTCTCCATGCGGTCGAGCAAAGGCTTCAGAGTCTCAGGCCGACGCGCGCCCAGGCCGAGGCTGTAGCCGTCGGCGTAAAGGCGCTCGGCGATGGCGCGGCCGATGCCGCGGTTGGCGCCGCTGATCAGGATGACGCGGCCCTGGGGCGAGAGCGAAGCGTAAGTCATGGCGGGTTCCTTCTGCGATGAAGATGATCGGACCGGCGGACAGTCCGGATTCTCAGCCGGATTGCTTTTTGCCCAGCGCAAAGAGGCCCAGCCATTCGTGGGCGATATGGGCCGCTGCCAGCGCGGTGATCTCCGAAATGTCGTAGGCCGGCGCCACCTCGACGATGTCCATGCCGACGAAGCGGGTTCCCGCCAGGCCCTTCAGAATGGCGATGGCCTGGGCCGAGGACAAGCCGCCGGGTACGGGCGTGCCCGTGCCGGGAGCGAAGCTGGGATCGAGGCAGTCGATGTCGAAAGTGAGATAGGCGCCATGGGCGCCGACGATGCGCCGGGCTTCGGCCGCGGTCTCGGCCGGTCCATGCTCATGCACCCAGGGCGCATCGAGCACGTTGAATCCCATGTGGTCGTCATTGTGGGTGCGAAGTCCGATCTGGACCGACCGGCCGGGATCCACCAGCCCTTCCCGGGCGGCGTGATAGAACATGGTGCCGTGGTCGACCCGGCCCAATCCTTGCGCATCGTTCCAGGTGTCGGAATGAGCATCGAAGTGGATCAGGCAGAGCGGGCCGTGGCGCTTGGCATGGGCCTTCAGCAGCGGGTAGCTGATGAAGTGATCGCCGCCGAGCGCCAGAAGCGCCGCGCCGGAGTCCAGGATCCGGGATGCATGGGCTTCGATGGCAGCCGGAATCTCCTCGGGTCGGCCATGGTCCCATTGGCAGTCACCGTAGTCGACGACCGCCAGCCGGTCGAAAGGATCGAAGGCCGCGCCATAGGGCCGGTTCCAGGCGTTGTTGGTGGAGGCCGCGCGGATCGCCCTCGGGCCGAGGCGGGCACCCGGCCGATTGGTCGTCGCGGTGTCGAGGGGAAAGCCCGAGACGGCCACGTCCACGCCGGCAAGATCCCTGCTGTACTTGCGCCGCATGAAGCTGAGAGTGCCGGCGAATGTCGGCTCGGGAATCGTGCCCTTCAGGTCTTCGCGCGTGAACGCATTGTCATTGTTGGTCGGCCGCATGCCTGCCTCTGTTAACGGATGTATGTCTCGAAGTGGAACGCACGGAAGATCCGGCCGGGCCCCCGTCGAGCTGCACTGCTTCCTTTTTGATCGTCACATTCGGGAGAGCCGTTGTCCATGCGGCCCATGCAACCCCAGCGCCGGGCAGCGCCTCGCGAGCACCCGGCTCAGGCTCAACCCGGTTCGACGGCAATCAGCTCCAGCGGCGTGGTCGACAGGATTTCGATGCCGGACTCGCGGTAGATCAGCGTGTCGATGAGCCAGCTGTCGAACAGGCTCTCGAAATTGGTGACCATGTTGGCCTCGAACACCCGGTCCAGGTACTTGTCGTCCCGGACATTGAAGAAGAAATCTCCCACCCAGTCGGGCGGCAGGCTGAGGCCGAGCTCGTAGCCCAGCGCCCAACCCGGCTGATCCCACAGGCCTACGTTTTCGTAGTATCGGCGCGCGATGGCGTTGAACGCCCGCACCGTCATCCCGGCGCGCATTTCCGCCCTGAGCGCGCCGAACACGCCCGCTGCCAGGCGATTGCGTTCCACCATCTCGCGCGGCGGATCGCCGAGGAAATATCCCCGCATCACGTTGCCGTGGTAGCGATGATAGACGCCGCAGAGATCGGCCGTGAGAAATTCGCCCGCGCCGATGACGCGCCGGCCGGCCATGGCATGGCCCGAGGAGATGGGGCGCCCGTTGCGAACCGGCATGGCGTTGAAGATGGGGATGAGGGCCGGAAACTCGCTGCCCGCCGCCATCATGGCGCGGGTCACCTCGCCGAAAAGCTCCAGCTCGGTCATGCCTGGCCGCAGATGTCGCCGGATGGCCGCATGGCCCACATCGGCCAGCGCTACGCCCTTGCGGATGTAATCCAGCTCCGCCGGCGACTTGACGCGTCGGACCCGGCGCAGAATGGCGCTCCCGTCGACAACCCGGCAGCCCTCGGCGAGGAAGGCGCCTTCCAGCATGGTGCTGATCGCCCGGTTGGGGATGTAGCTCCAATGCTCCATGGCGACGTTGCCACCAAGCCAGCCCTTGGCCTTCAGCTCCTCGACGATGAAAGCCAGGTTCGGCGCCGCCTCGCGGGACTTGAAGAACCGCAAGTCGGTGCAGACGGAGGTGCTGGCCAGCACCGGCATCTCCGTCGGATTGTCGAAGTGCACCGGCTGGTCGTGATCGACATGGATCGCCGTGCCGTAGAGCTGAGGATAGCGCATTGGGCTGTTGGCCTTGTACCAGCTGGCCACATAGCCATGCAGGTAGCAGACATGGTCCGGTGTCGTGACGTAGAGCAAATCGATCTTCTCGGCCGCCATGCGCTCCCGGACCCGCGCAAGCCGGCCGGCATACTCGGCGTGATCGAAGGCAAGCTGCCTGAGCTCGGGCGGCGGCGCCTCGAAGGCGCCCGGCGTCAGACCGATGTAGGATCCACTTTGCGACATGGGGCCACCTTCTTGCCGGGCAAGTGCGGACTTTACGTCAGGAACTGCTGGCCGGGCGAGAGGGGAGGGCTAGCGAAGACGGCCAATCAGGGGCCCTTGCACAGCCGCTCGAACAGCAGCTGCAACGGCAGCACGGCAACGAAACAGGCGGCGCCGAAGAAGACGGCCGCCGCCGCCGTGCCCGACAGGTCGCGCAGGTATCCGGCGATGACCGGGCCCAGCGCAATCAGGGCATAATGCACGGTGAAGAAAAGGCCGAGCCCCGAAGCCCGGTTCTTGAGGCTGAGCGCACGCGCCGGCAGCGCCATGATGGCCGCCGCAGGGGGCCCAAGGACAATTCCGAGGATGGCCGAGAGGACCACGGGCCAAAGCCCTGAAGGCAGCAGGGCCAATGCCCAGGCGGCAAGGAAACAGGCGATTGCGACCACGGCCGCGTCATGGCCGGTGCGATGGATGAGAAGGCCGCCGAGCGGCAGGGAAAACATGCAGATCCACAAGGCCACGCTGGTCCAGGATGCGGCCTGGACCGGCAGCGCGCCCTGCTCCACCAGCAGCAGCGGACCGAAGCTGAAGAAGACGATCATGCCGATGTTGTAGCTGCCCCAGATGGCGCCGCCGACCAGGGCCGGAAGGCTTTCCTTCCGCGGCGGCAGGGCAATCGAGGAGAGCGTCGCGCGCGCCTTCTTGGGGGTTTTTTTCTTGCGCCCCGTCGCGTCCGGCGCGCGGTAGAGGCCGAAGACGAGGAGCATGGCGAGGCCCGAGAATCCGGCGGCGAGATGCATGACCTCGGGCCAGCCGGCCGCCGCCGCCAGGCCCGCCTGGAAGACCAGTCCGGCGGCGATGCCGAGCGGCCAGCTCGCCAGCAGAATTCCCATGGCGAGCACGATGCCCCGGGGCGCGAACCAGTCGGTCGCCATCTTGGTGAGCGCGACGTTCAGCAAGCTCGCGCCCACGCCGGAGACAAGCCGACCCATGAACGCCATGGCGTAGCCGTGGCTGAGGCCCAGCATGACGCCGCCGATGGCCATGAGGGCGAGCGCGCCGCCGGCGAAGGCCTTGTCCGGGACATGGCGCCCCAACAGGCCGGCGGGCAGGGACACGACCGCCCCCGGCAGGCTGAACAGGCCGATGAGCGTGCCGATCTCGGCGTAGTTGAGATGCAGGCTGTGGATCAGGAAGGGCGCCACCGAGGCGACGGATTGGAACTGGAAGCCCATGGCCGTGCGGGCCAGGAACAGCACTGCGAGGATGAGCCAGGAATAGAACATCGCGCCTCGGATGATTCGCCGCCCGGGGTTGCGAGCAAGGCGCGCCCGTTATAGGGAGCCTGGCGCGCTTTGTCGCGGGACGCGCGCGCGGCCTTTGGTCGGAAATTCTCGCTGGGACATGGTCGGGCGGCGTGGGAAACTCGAACGCGTCCCGATGCCGCGCCAGCTTCTCATCGTTGCCCATGGACCCTCGGACAATACGAGGCGGCTCCGCGATGCGGTCCTTTGCGGCGCCAAGTCGGCCGGACCCGGCGACGTCGAAGCCAAGCTCCTGGCGCCGCTGGAAGCCGGGCCCGAGGACGTGCTGGCCGCCCAGGCAGTCGTGCTGGGGACGACGGAAAACCTGGGATACATGAGCGGTGCGCTGAAGGATTTCTTCGACCGCATCTACTATCCTTGCCTGGAGCGGACCCAGGGCCTGCCCTACGCGCTTTATATTCGCGCCAGGCATGATGGCACGGGGACCCGGCGGGCCGTGGAGAGCATCACCGCGGGCCTGCGCTGGCGCGCGGTCCAGGAGCCGCTGCTCTGCCTCGGCGAGTTCCGCGAGGACTTCGTCGCCGCTTGCGAGGAACTGGGCCAGCTCATGGCCGCCGGCCTGGATGCAGGGATTTTCTAGAGGAGCTTCCCGCCGTCCTTGGCCGATCAGGCCCTCGCTTGCCCCTCCCGTTGACGGCAGGCCTCGAGGCCCATAGGTTCCGCCGGCCTTTATCGGGTGAAAGCGGGATGGACGAGGTAGTGCGAAACTACGCCCTGGCGGCGCGGGCCTGGCCCTTCGAGGAAGCGCGCAAGCTCCTGCAGCGATTCAAGGACACGCCGCCGGCAAAGGGCTATGTGCTGTTCGAGACGGGCTACGGCCCGTCGGGCCTGCCCCATATCGGCACCTTCGGGGAAGTGGTGCGCACGACCATGGTGCGCCAGGCCTTCCGGCGGATGTCGGACTTGCCGACCCGGCTCTTCGCCTTCTCCGACGACATGGACGGCTTGCGCAAGGTGCCGGACAATATTCCCAATCCGGAAATGCTGCGCGAGCATCTGGGCCGGCCGCTGACCCGGATCCCCGATCCCTTCGGCAAGTTCGAAAGCTTCGGGCAGCACAACAACGCCATGCTGCGCCGTTTCCTCGACGGTTTCGGCTTCGACTACGAGTTCCAAAGCTCGACCGAGTGGTATGCGAGCGGCCGCTTCGACAAGGCGCTCGGCGACGTGCTCGCTCACTACGACGAGATCATGGCGGTGATGCTGCCCACGCTCGGCGAGGAGCGCCAGCAGAGCTACAGCCCCTTCCTGCCGCTTTCGCCCAAGTCCGGCCGCGTGCTGCAGGTGCCGATCCTGGAAGTGAAGCGCGATCCCGGCAGCATCGTCTTCCGCGACGAGGATGGAACCCTGACCGAAGTGCCCGTGACCGGCGGCCATTGCAAGCTCCAGTGGAAGCCCGACTGGGCGATGCGCTGGCACGCGCTCGGCGTCGACTACGAAATGTCGGGCAAGGATCTCATCCCCTCGGTCGAACTCGGCAACCGGATCTGCCGCATCCTCGGCAGCCCGCCGCCGGAGGGCTTCAACTACGAGCTGTTCCTTGACGAGAAGGGGCAGAAGATTTCCAAGTCCAAGGGCAACGGCCTCAGCGTCGACGAGTGGCTCGCCTATGCGCCGCCCGAGAGCCTGTCGCTGTTCATGTATCAAAAGCCCCGCGCGGCCAAGCGCCTCTACTTCGACGCCATCCCCCGCACGGTCGACGACTACCTGACCTTCCTGGAGAAATATCCGGCGGAAGCGCCGGCCCAGCATCTGGAGAACCCGGTCTGGCACATCCATGACGGCAACCCGCCGAGCGCCACGCTCCCCATCGGCTTCGGCATCCTCCTGAACCTGGCGAGCGTCGCCCACGCGGAGCACAAGGCCGCTCTGTGGTCCTACATTTCGCGCTATGCACCCGAGGCGACGCCGGCGAACCAGCCGCTGCTGGACCGGCTGGTCGGCTATGCCGTCGCCTATTACCGCGACTTCGTCAAGCCGACCAAGCGCTACCGGGCGCCGAGCGACCTGGAGCGCACGGCGCTCGCCGACCTCCTGGCCGAGCTTGAGGCGCTGGCGCCCGGCAGCACGGCCGAGGTCATCCAGGAGCGGGTCTACGAGGTTGGCAAGCGCCATCCCTTCGGCGAGCTCAGGGCCTGGTTCCAGGCTCTCTACGAAGTCCTGATCGGCCAGAGCACCGGTCCGCGCATGGGTTCCTTCGTCGCGCTCTACGGCATCGCCGAGACTGCGGCACTCATCCGCAAGGCGCTCGCGGGCGAGGATCTGAACGCCGCGTAGCGCGCCCGGCGTGGCCGCTCCCGTTATTGTCCAGCCAAAGCAATCGTGGAGCTGCCCGGCAGCTGGTCGGCAGAGAAGGTCTCGATGCGCACCCGGGCGATGCCGTCCTTGGTGATGCCGAGCGCCTTGGCCGCCGCCGCCGACAGATCGAGCGTGCGTCCTTTGATGTAAGGACCGCGATCGTTGACGCGCACCTTCACCATTTCGCCGGTCGCAAGGTTGGTCACGCGCAGGATGGTGCCGAAAGGCAGGCTCCGGTGGGCCGCAGTGAAAGCCCGGGCGTCGAAGCGCTCGCCGTTCGCGGTCAGGCGGCCCTGATGCCAGGTTCCATACCAGGAGGCGGTGCCGATCTCGGCAAAGGTCGGCGCCTGCGATTGGACGACCGCAGGGGCGGCGGCGGCCGACCCGGCCGGTTCGACATGGCTGGCGGAGCAGGCGCTGAGCGCGACAAGACCCATCCCGAGTAGTGCGGGACGAAGAGCAGAACAAATAATGGCGAAAACAAGGCGTGTTCTGGGATACATAAAAGCCCGCCTTTCTGGTCTTCTGCGGCCGGGCGACAATTACAGCCGGAGTAATCCCCATCTGGATTTGAGGAACAGCAGGTGAATTGGTGGTTCTGCTGCGTTCCCGGTGATCTGGACTTTCTTCCCCAATCTGGGTAAGTGGCCGAGATCACCACGATATCGGGCGCAAGGCTCTGATTCGCCGTGGGATTTTCGAGACCAAAATGGGGCTGTTTCGCCCCACGGGAGATCGCGCTTTACTTGCGGTTATTTATGCGTGAGCTAGCCCGACTTCGGCCGGTATCGCGCCATCACTTGCTGCAGGCGGTCCAAAGGCAGGGCATACAATGTCCGGCCCTTGAACCCGGTCATGGTCTCGGCCGCGGTCAGCGCGTTCAGAATCGCTTCTTCAGTGGCTTCGGCCGCGGCGCGGAACAGGGGAGTCATCCGTTCGGCGCCCAGCATCCGCACATCGGCATGGGGCGCGTCGCTGCGCACCCGATTGCCGGTCGAGAAGGCAAGGAAGATGTCGCCGCTCCCGTTGGCCCCGATGCCGCCGACCCAGGCGAGCCCCGTGGTGGCGCGTCTGGCCAGCCGCTGACATTGGATGGGCAGGAGGGGCGCGTCCGTCGCCAGGATGACGATGATCGAGCCGCCGTCCGCAACGGGAACTC
This sequence comes from uncultured Alphaproteobacteria bacterium, assembly GCA_963724385.1. Lineage (GTDB taxonomy): Bacteria > Pseudomonadota > Alphaproteobacteria > Dongiales > Dongiaceae > DASXQK01. Next base: position 1,069,621 of record CAVRUJ010000001.1, read on the forward strand.
GATGGCCGGGGACCTCGGCATGGGGAATCTCACGCCCCACCGGCACGCCATCGACCCGCAGCAGATCGCGGGTGCCGTAGTTGGCCTGGACCAGAGCCCCTACGGTGAAGCGCTCGCCGCCGGTCTCGACCAACCGGCTTGACGTGCCGATACCGCCCTTGAACTCATGGCAGATCATGCCGGTGCCGCCGCCGACCGCGCCCTCGGCCACCGGACCGCCGGCGGCCAGGTCCAGGGCCGCATGGGCCATGGCCTCGGTCACCGGGAAGGTCTCGGCATCGGAAAGCCAGCCGTCATGGGTTTCGGCCACTACCGGGAGGTGGAAGGCCTGGCGGATGCCTTCGCGGGCGGCGTAGCTGCAGATCGCGTCGCGCACCACGCCCACGCAATGGGTGCAGGTGATGCCGATGGGTGCGGACAGCAGGCCCTGCTCGGCCAGCCAGATGTTGCCCGTCATCTCGCCATTGCCGTTGAAGCTGTGGAATCCGGCGAAGCGATAATCTGTCCAGATGTCGCGACTGGGCCAGATCATGGTGACGCCGCTGCGCACGACCGCCGGCTCGTCGTGGATCACGGTGGTGTGACCGACGGCGACACCCGCGACGTCGGTGATGGCGTTCAACGGCCCGGTCGGCAAAGTGCCGGTGCTGAGGCCAAGGTCGCGAAGCCTGGCGCGGCCCATGGGCGTTTCCCCCTGAAATGTTATGCGGTCAGAATTTCGCCCAATCGGGCTTGCGCGGCGAGAGCTTGGCGCTTCCGGCCACCAGCGCGCCGTGGCCAAGCGCTTCCAGGCGCACCAGCGCGAGGCCGATCCCGCCGGAGGCGCTGCGCATTTCGCCGGCTTCCTTGTCGCCCAGAAGCAGCGGCGTGCCGGGTGCCGGCGCGGGACCTTCGATCGCGACCGGCATCAGGCGCTTGCGTACCAGGCCGCGGTACCGCGTGCGTGCCGTCAGCTCCTGGCCCATGTAGCAACCCTTGTTCCAGTCGATGGCGTTGAGCTCGTCGAACCCGTTCTCCAGCAGGATCGCCTTCTCCACCGGCAGGTCGCGACTGCCGTCGGGCACGCCGAGCGAAAGCCGCAGCTGGTCGTAGTCGAGGGGCTTGGCGTTCTCGGCCGGGAGGGCGGCCGGCGGCAGGATCGCGCGGGCGCCGAGCGCGGCCAGACGAGGATCGACGAAGACCGTGCCTTCGCCCTCGGCCCGCGCCAGGCCCGGTTCGGCCGCAAGCGCCAAGGCTTCGAGCGCGCCACCGCCGAAATGCAGGCCGACGGCAAGATCATCGGCGTTGGCGAGAGCGACCTTGGCGCGGAGTTTGTACATGGAAAGCCGGCGCAGGAGGTCCCCACGGCGCGCGGCTTCGCAGTCGATCAGCAGGCGTTCGCCCGCGGCGGCGATGAAGATGTCGTGGAGGTATTTCCCCTGAGGCGTCAGGAAGGCGGCGTAGATCGCGCGTTCGGCGGTTGCCTTGGCTACGTCGTTGGAGACCAGCCCTTGCAGGAAGCTCCGCCGATCTTCGCCCGAAAGGGTGATCACGGCGCGATCGCGGGCGATGAGGAACATCTCTTCTCAGCCTGCCTTCAGATTGGTTGCCTGGCCATCATACATGGCGGGCCAGGACCGCTTCGTCCAGAGGCGAGATTTGCGGCCCGTTCTCACGCTTGGCGATGCATTGCCACTGCCATGGGCGGTGCCTGCTTCAGGGTCTGGTAGACGACGCAGTAGCGCTCGGTCAGGCGCAGGAGGTTGGCGAGCTGCTCTTCGCTGGCATCGCTGTCGACATCGAAGGCGAGGCGAATGTCGCGGAATCCGACCGGCGCATCCTTGGCGACACCCAAGGTGCCGCGGAAATCGAGATCGCCTTCGGCGCTGACCGTGCCGCCACGCATCGTGATGCCAAGGGCCGTGGCCACGGCGCTGAGCGTGACGCCGGCGCAGGCGACCAGCGCCTCCAGCAGCATGTCGCCCGAACAGGCCGAAAGCCCGTCGCCGCCCGTGGCCGGATGCAGACCCGCCGCCACCACGGCCCTGCCGGTCTCGACTTTGCAGGTCAAGCCCTCGCCCAGCCGGCCGGCCGCTTTCAGGGTGATCAGCGCGGTTTCCGGCTGCTCGCGATAGCGCTGCTTCAACGGCGCCTGCATCTGCTTCAGGGACTGAGCATCCATGGCCGATTCCTCCTTTGACGGGTCGAGCCGCATCCAGAATAGCGGGAACGCGCCGACGCTTGCCAGCCGCGGACGAAACGTCGAGACTGCCGCGCGATGGCGGGCAAGCGCATCGGGATTCTGACCAGCGGGGGCGATTGCGCCGGGCTCAATGCCGCGATCCGTGCCGTCGTGCTTCATGCCTCGGTGCGCTACGGGTGGCAGGTGTTCGGCATCCACAACGGCACGGCGGGACTGATGGCGCGGCCGGTGGAATGTCGCGAGCTTTCGCCGGCCGACATGGGCAGCGAGATGCTGCGCCGGGGCGGCACCATTCTCGGCACCACCAACAAGGGCGATCCCTTCGCCTATCCCATGCCGGACGGGCGCCTGGTGGACCGGAGCGACGAGGTGATCGCGGGCTATCGCGAGCTGAAGCTCGATGGCCTCGTCGTCGCCGGGGGCGACGGGTCCCTGCATATCCTTCGCAAGCTGGCGCAGAAGGGCTCGATCCCGCTCATCGGCATCCCCAAGACCATCGACGACGATCTGGGCCTGACCGAGGTTTCCATCGGCCATGCCACGGCCGTGGATACAGCGACCGACGCTCTGGACCATCTCCAGCCCACGGCGGCGAGCCACAGCCGGGTCATGGTGCTGGAGGTGATGGGGCGCGATGCCGGACATATCGCGCTCTCGGCCGGGATCGCCGGCGGGGCGGACGTGATCCTGATCCCGGAGATCCCATACAGCCTCGCGGCGATCGCGGCCAAGATCGAGGCGCTTAAGACCAAGGGCCGCAACTTCGCCCTCGTCGTCGTCGCCGAGGCGGTCAAGACCGAGCATGGCGATCCGGTGGTGAAGGACAATCCCGGCGGACGCGCCGGCTATGGCGGCATCGGCCACTACATGGCCGAGCGCATCGCCGAGACGACAGGTGCCGAGACGCGGGTGACGGTACTGGGCCATATCCAGCGGGGCGGCCAGCCCGATGCCCGGGACCGGATCATGGCCTCTGCCTTCGGCGTCCGCGCCGTGGACCTGATGGCCGAGGGCCGGGCCGACAGGATGGTCGCCTGGCGCGACCGCAAGGTCGACGACGTGCCGATCCTGGAAGCGATCCGCCACTACAAGGCGGTCGATCCCGAGGGAACGCTGGCCCGCACCGCCCGCGGGCTCGGCATCTATCTCGGAAACTGAAGCATGGCGGATTTCTGGAATTTCTCGCTCGGTCTTTACGGGCGGCCGGGGGTGGCCCAGGCCTGCATTGCGCTGCAGGACGGCTTCGGCCTCGACGTCAATCTCCTCCTGTTCTGCTGCTGGCATGGCCAGGCGAACCGGCGCCTCACAGAGGAGGATCTGCGCCGGGCGGTGGCCGCCGCCGAGGCCTGGCAGCGCGAGGTGGTACAGCCGCTGCGCGCCGTGCGCCGGCGCCTCAAGGCCGGCGTGGCGCCCATTTCGGCCGCCGAATGCGAGGCTTTGCGGCGCAAGGTGAACGATCTCGAGCTGGAGGGCGAGCGGATCGCCCAGGCGGCGTTGGAAGCGCTGCCGGCGTCAGCCGCCGGTCGCCGCCCCGCCGTGTCGGAGAATCTCGGCCTCTACCTGAAGCTCATGGGCCGCGACCTCGCGCGAACGCCCGAGGTGGCGCTTCTCAGCGAGGCTTGCGCTTAGCCGCGCTTTCACCCCACCGGCGCACCCGGCCGCTCTCCATTCCGAAGAGGTCGAGGACCCGGCCGATGCTGTGGTCGACCATGTCCATGAGCGAGGTTGGCCGGGCGTAAAACGCAGGGACCGGCGGAGCGATGATTGCCCCCACCTCCGACAAGGCCAGCATGTTGCGCAAATGCCCGGAGTGGAGCGGCGTTTCGCGGACCATCAGCACCAGGCGCCGGCGTTCCTTCAAGGTGACGTCGGCGGCGCGGGTCAAAAGGCTCGACGTCACGCCCGTGGCGATCTCCGCCATGCTGCGCACGGAGCAGGGGGCAACGATCATGCCCAGCGCGGGGAAGCTGCCGCTGGCGATGGCTGCGCCGAGGTCGGCCACCGGATAGACAACGTCGGCGAGCGCCTTCACTGCCGCCGAGGTCATATCGGTCTCATAGCCGATGGTCATCTCCCCGGCCTTGGAGACCACCAGATGGGTCTCCACGTCCAGCGCGCGAAGGGCCTGCAGCAGCCTGACGCCGTAGATCGCCCCCGAGGCGCCGCTGATGCCGACCACAAGGCGTCTGGAGCCCGGCTTTCCGCGGGTCTTGGGAGGGCTCATTTACAAGTCCGGCCCGCCGGCGTTAGCATTGCTTTGCCATGAAATCGTAATGGGCAGGAGGCGAGATGATGTCCGTCATGGAACATATGGAGTCCCTCAAGACCAAGCATCATGATCTCGAAAATCTGATCGAACTGGAAGAGGCCAGACCGAGGCCCGACGAAGCAAAGATCAACGAGCTAAAGCGCCAAAAGCTCCGAATCAAAGACGAAATCACCCAACTCGCCCGACACTGAAGCGTCTTCACATCGCTGAGTTCGCGATCTCCGACGGGTAGCTCGCCGCCTTGGCCCGCCGGCAGAGAGGACTTGCTGCATCAGCGTTACACCGATGAACGGACCACCCGTCAGGCCGCCTGACGGCCCGATCCTCCTGCTGGGCGCCAGCGGGCAGATCGGTCGTTGCCTGCTGCGGCGTCTTGCCGCAGCCCGACGCCCCGTCATCGCTGTCTGCCGCCGACCCCTGCCGGAGCTCGGTCCCAAGGCCGAATGGCTCGCCCGAGATCTGGGGCAGCCCCTGGACCTGGGAAACCGGCGGCCCGTGGCGGCCATCCACGCGACAGGCGCCTGGCTCCTGCCGTCCCAGCTTCCGGCGCTGGCTGCCGCCGGGGTGGAGCGCCTCGTCTGCTTTTCCTCCACCTCGGTTCTCGCCAAGGCCGGTTCTTCGAGTGGCGCGGAACGCGAGGTCGCCCGACAGCTGGCCGAAGCCGAAGCAGCCGTGGCGGCAAGTGCCTTCGCCTGGACCATCCTCCGGCCAACCCTTGTTTATGGCCTCGGGTTGGATCGCAATGTCAGCGCCGCGGCCCGCTTTATCCGCCGCTGGCGCTGCTTCCCCCTGGCCGGCCCCGGAGCGGGTCTGCGCCAGCCGGTCCATGCCGACGATCTGGCCGCCGCCGCCATTGCACTCATCGACGCCGAAGAGGCCATCGGCGGGCGTTTCAATCTTGGCGGCGGAGAAACGATGACCTATCGGGCGATGATCGAGCGCATTTTCAAAGTGCTCGACTTGCCGCCCCAATTCCTGCGTTTGCCGCTTTTGGCCCAGCTGCCGGGGCGGATCGGTGCCATGGCGGCGCGCATGGAGCAGAACCTCGCCTTCGACCAGGGCGAGCTCTGGCCCCGGCTCGGCCTGATGCCGGGGAAGTTCCTCGCCGGCGGAAGGCGGGACCTCGGCGCTTGACCGCGGCCGAGTGCCACCCGCAGACTCGATTCACCGGGAGCATTTTCCGCCGAAGTGGGCACCGGTTCGGCGCAGAAAATGTGACCAGGCTAAGGAATGTAGAGCATGTTTCGATTCAATCGGATCGAATCATGCTCTAAGAGGAACGCATGGGCCGCTTCGACAACGTCCATCGCCGGTCGCTGGCCGACCCGGAAGGATTCTGGGGCGAGGCCGCAGGTCTGATCCATTGGAGCCGGCCTTGGGACAAGGTGCTGGATCGCGCCAGGCCGCCCTTCTATCGATGGTTCGTCGGCGGCCGGCTGAATACGTGCCACAACTGCCTCGACCGGCATGTCGAGGCCGGTCATGGCGAACGCCTGGCGCTGATCTACGACAGCCCTGTCACTGACAGCAAGCGGCGCTACACCTATGGCGAGCTTCGCGGCGAGGTCGCCCGCTTCGCCGGCGCGCTGCAGCGCCTGGGCATCGCCAAGGGCGATCGGGTGATCATCTACATGCCCATGGTGCCCGAGGCCGTCATCGCCATGCTCGCCTGCGCGCGGCTGGGCGCGATCCATTCGGTCGTCTTCGGCGGGTTTGCCGCCAATGAGCTTGCGACCCGAATCGACGATTGCCGGCCGAAGGTGATCGTTTCGGCCTCCTGCGGCATCGAGCCGGGGAGGGTCGTTGCCTACAAGCCGCTGCTGGACGCGGCCATTGCCCTTGCCGCTCACAAGCCGGAGCGCGCGATCATTTTCCAGCGTCCCATGGCCAAGGCCGAGCTCGTCGCCGGCCGCGATCTCGATTGGCAGGAGACCGTCGCCGGAGCGCCCGAGGCGGCTTGCGTCGAGGTCGAGGCGACCGATCCGCTCTACATCCTCTACACCTCCGGCACCACGGGCCAGCCCAAGGGCGTGGTTCGCGACAATGGCGGCCATGCCGTGGCGTTGGCCTGGAGCATGGCCAATATCTACGACGTCGCTCCGGGCGAGGTGTTCTGGGCCGCTTCGGATGTGGGCTGGGTCGTGGGCCATTCCTATATCGTCTATGCCCCGCTGCTCCATGGCGCCACGAGCGTGCTCTACGAGGGCAAGCCCGTGGGCACGCCCGATGCCGGCGCCTTCTGGCGGGTGATCGCCGAGCACGGGGTGGTGAGCCTGTTCACTGCGCCCACCGCCTTTCGCGCCATCAAGCGCGACGACCCCGAAGGCAAGCTCCTCGCCGGGCGCGATCTGTCGCGTTTCCGCATCTTGTTCCTGGCCGGCGAGCGCTCCGACCCGGCGACCCTCGATTGGGCCGAGCGGCATCTGAAGGTACCGGTCATCGATCACTGGTGGCAGACGGAATCGGGTTGGCCCATGGCGGCCAACTGCATGGGCATCGAACGCCTGCCGGTGAAGCACGGCTCGCCGACGCGGGCCGTCCCGGGCTGGGACATCCGCGTCATCGGCGCCGACGGAAAGGAAGCGAAGCCGAGAGAAACCGGCGCCATCGTCGCGCGCCTGCCGCTTCCGCCCGGTTGCCTGCCGACCCTCTGGAACGCCGACCAGCGCTTCGTCGACAGCTACATGCGCAGCTATCCCGGCTTCTACCAGACCGGCGATGCCGGCTTCGTCGACGAGGACGGCTATGTCTTCATCATGGCCCGCACCGACGACATCATCAATGTCGCCGGCCACCGGCTGTCCACCGGCGCGATGGAGGAAGTGCTCGCCGATCACCCCGACGTGGCGGAATGCGCGGTCATCGGAGCGGCCGACTCTCTCAAGGGCCAGGTGCCCGTCGGGCTGCTTGTGCTGAAATCCGGGGCCTCAGGCGATCACGGCCGGATCGTCGGCGAGGTCGTGAAAATGGTGCGCGACCGCATCGGCCCGGTCGCCGCGTTTCGCTCTGCAGTCGTGGTCAAGCGCCTGCCCAAGACGCGATCGGGCAAGATCCTGCGCGGGACGATGCAGAAGATCGCCGACGGCCTGGACTACAAGGTGCCTGCCACCATCGACGACCCCGCCATCCTGCAGGAGATCGGCGAGGCGCTGAGGGATCTCGGCTACACGCGCAGGCTGGAGTGAGAACGCATACCCTCGCCCGTTGAACGGGCGAGGGTCGGAAGGGTTGGGCCTCAGTCCTGGCGCGTCGGCGGCAGGAATTGGGTGATGTCGAAGCCGCCGGGCAGCTTGCTGCCCTGGCCGGACGTCTCTTCCTGGGCCGGTGCTGGATGCGGGGCCGTGCCGCTCTTCTCGGCATGCCGGCGGGCTCGTTCGACCGCCCGGTTGAGGTCGGTCTGGGTGCATAGCCCGAGCAGCACCGGATCCTGGGGCTTCAGGTTGGGCGCGTTCCAGTGGCTGCGGTCGCGGACCTTGGCGATGGTGTCCTTGGTCGTGCCGATGAGGCGCGCGATCTGCGCGTCGCCCAGCTCGGGATGATGGCGCAGCAGCCACATGACGGCGTTCGGCTTGTCCTGGCGCTTGGAAACCGGGGTATAGCGCGGGCCCTTGGTGCGCGGCGCTGGCAGCGGGATGGTGACCTTCGCCATTTTCAGCCGGGCGCTCGGGTCGCCTTGGCAGCGGTCGATCTCCTCGCGGGTCAGCTGGCCGTTGGTGACCGGGTCGAGGCCGACGATGCCGATCGCCACCTCGCCGTCGGCAACTCCCTGGACCTCCAGCGCATGCAGGCCGCAGAAATCGGCGATCTGCTCGAAGGTGAGGGTCGTGTTCTCGACGAGCCAAACGGCCGTCGCCTTTGGCATCAACAGTTGTGCCATGTTGCAATCCTGGGGTTGATCCGAAGCGGGAGGGAATAGCACTCCCCGGCGCCCATAGCCAGCGGCAATCTCGCCGATTTTACATCACCAGGCGCATCAGGAAGCCGACGATGCCGAGCCCGAGTCCGGTCCAGCCCAACAGGGTTTGGCGGGCGGCAAGCCTGCTGCGCCAGTTCTCGCCATGCTTCAGGGCCTCGGCATTGTTGCCGAGGATGTATTGGGCGATCAGGCCGTAGCCGAGCAGCAGGCCCAGCAGCACGCCGTCCACGCAGCTGACGATATCAATGAGCAGGATAACGGGAACATAGGACATCATCATGCCCAAATGGCCCAGGAGATGGAGCCCCCACAGCAAACCCCAGATCAGGACCACGAGCCCGATCACACCCTGATACGGCAGAATCTTGTCGAGCAACTGCTTGAAATCCGGCCGGGCCTGGACGATGCGCGGGTAGACCGCCAGCGCTCCGGCGATGGCCAGCAAGATGGAGAACAGAAAGCCGCCCATGTCCCAGCTCCTCCTCGATCCAACCGTCTCGATTCACCGCCGGCGTGCTTGCGCCGCCGGCCTCATCTCGTGGTCAGCACGATCTTGCCGATATGGCTGCCCGATTCCATCAGCCGATGAGCTGCGGCGGCCTCGGCCAGCGGGAAAGTCTTGAAGATCACCGGCCCGACCTTCCCGGATTCGATCAACGGCCACACCTTCTCCTTCAAGGCAGAAGCGATGGCGCCCTTCTCGGCCACCGAGCGCGGCCGCAAGGTGGAACCGGTCAAGGTCTGGCGCTTCACCATCAATGGGCCGAGGTCGATTTCCGCCTTGGCGCCCTGGAGGAAGGCGATCTGCACCAGCCGCCCCTCGACGGCAAGGATCTTCATGTTGCGGGCGAAATAGCTGCCGCCGACCATATCGAGAATCACGTCGACGCCGCGCCCGCCGGTTGCCTCCTCGATGACGGCGACGAAGTCCTCCCGCTTGTGGTCGATGGCCCGGTCCGCGCCCAACTTGACGCAGGCCGCGCATTTCTCGGCGCTGCCCGCCGTGGTGAAGACTCGGGAGCCGAAAGCATGGGCAAGCTGGATCGCGGTGGTGCCGATGCCGCTCGACCCGCCATGGACGAGGAAAGTCTCGCCTGGCTTGAGCCGCCCGCGATCGAAGACATTGGTCCAGACGGTGAAGAAAGTCTCCGGGATGGCGGCCGCTTTCACCATGTCGAGCCCACGGGGCACGGGCAGGCATTGGGGGGCCGGCGCGGCGCAGAATTCGGCATAGCCGCCGCCGGCGACGAGAGCGGTCGCGCTGTCGCCGACCCGCCAGCCAGCAACGCCGTCGCCCAGCGCCACGACGCGACCGGCTATCTCAAGTCCCGGGATGTCACTGGCACCCGGCGGCGGCTTGTAGCCGCCCTGCCGCTGGAGCACGTCGGGCCGGTTGACCCCGGCTGCTGCGACCTCGATCAAGACCTCGCCCGCCTCGGGCTTCGGCTTTGGCCTCCGGGTCGGCTTCAGCACCTCTGGTCCGCCATATCCGGCGATCTCGACGGCAACCATAGTCTCGGACATGGAATTCCCTCGGGGCAGGCTGGACGATACTATGACGTGCTGCGGGCGTCTCTGGCAACGCGAGGCAGGCCATGGATATGGAAGACCTAGAACCGCGCCGCAAGGCCCCGGCGCCCCGGGAGCTGGATAGCCTCTCCGTCGGCGAGCTTAAGGATTATATCGTCGAACTGGAGGCCGAGATCGCCCGGGTCAAGGCCAAGATCGCCGCCAAGCAGGCCCATCTTTCCGGCGCCGGGTCCTTGTTCAAGAGCAGCTGACGAGAGGGTTATCCCCGCAATCCCCGGAAAACCGGGGTCGGATCGCCGTTCTTTCATCGACCGGTCACGTCGGCTACACGCGGGCTGCCTATGTTGCATTGCGGAACGCGCCCTCGAAGGGTCAGCCGAGGCTGCAACCTCCCTGTCGCTCCTCTCGCGTTCCCGCCGCCTCTTCGCCGCCGACGCAAGCAGCGCCGGCGGCGCTCTTTTTTTGCCCGCAATCACCCCTTGACCCACGGGGGAATAGGGTCATACCGTTCCGGTCCGGCAAGTCAGACAGTGAGGCTACAAAATAACGAGAGGGCCGCCGAGCCGCCGGGCCGCGCGGCCCTCCGCTTTTTCATGGCAGCTGCAAAAATCTTAAACAAGGGGGGCAGGGATGGCCGACCCCAAGCTCTACAAATTCGAAACTCTCAGTCTTCATGCGGGACAACGGCCTGACCCGGCGACGGGCGCCCGGGCCGTGCCCATCTATCAGACGACCTCCTATGTGTTTCGCGACGTCGATACGGCGGCGGCACTGTTCAACCTCGAGCGCGTCGGCCACATCTATTCGCGCATCTCCAATCCCACCGTCGCCGTGCTCGAGGAGCGGGTCGCGGCCCTCGAAGGCGGGGTCGGCGCGGTAGCAACCGCGAGCGGGCACGGCGCACTGCATCTTGCCATCGCCACCCTGATGGGCGCCGGCAGCCACATCGTGGCGTCCTCGGCGCTTTATGGCGGCAGCGTCAATCTTCTGCGCCATACGCTGCCGCGCTTCGGCATCGAGACTAGTTTTGTGCCGCCGCGCGACCTTGCCGGCTTCAAGGCCGCGATCCGGCCCGAGACGCGCCTCATCTTCGGGGAGACCATCGGCAATCCCGGGCTCGAAATCCTCGACCTGGAGGCGGTGGCCGGCATCGCCCATGCGTCGGGCCTGCCGCTGCTGATCGATTCCACTTTTTCCACGCCCTATCTCAACCGGCCCTTCGAGCATGGCGCCGATCTGGTGCTTCATTCGGCGACCAAATGGCTCGGCGGCCATGGTATCGCCATCGGCGGCGTGCTGGTGGACAGCGGGCGCTTCGACTGGGAAGCCTCGGCCGCGCGTTTCCCGACCATGACCGAGCCCTATGCCGGCTATCACGGCATCGACTTCGCCGAGGAGTTCGGCCCCCAGGCCTTCATCACCAGGGCCCGCGTCGAGGGCCTGCGCGATTTCGGCGCCTGCATGAGCCCGGCCAATGCCTTTCACATCTTGCAGGGAATCGAGACCCTGCCCTTGCGCATGGAGCGCCATGTCGCCAATGCGCGGGCGGTGGCCGAGGCGCTCTCGAGCCATCCGGCCGTTGCATGGATCAGCTATCCGGGCCTCACCAGCCATCCTGATCACGCGCTCGCCCAACGCCTCTACCCGAAGGGGCCGGGCTCGATGATCACCTTCGGCGTCAAGGGCGGGCGCGAGGCGGGACGGAAATTCATCGAGGCCCTGAGGCTTGCCTCCCATCTTGCCAATGTGGGCGATGCCAAGACCCTGGTGATCCATCCGGCGAGCACGACCCATTCCCAGATGAGCGCCGAGGAGCTCGCGGCTTCGGGCGTCGGTGAGGACCTCGTGCGTCTTTCGGTCGGTCTGGAGGCTGCCGCGGACATCGTCGAGGATCTGAACCAGGCGCTGAGAATCTCTCAGAAGGGCATCTGAGAGTGAACTTCGAGGTCGACGGCAAGGCCGTCTATGCGGCGACGGGCGGGCGGGCTTTCGATGCCTCCCTGCCGGCGGTGATCATGATCCATGGCGCCGGCATGGATCATACGGTCTGGACCCTGCCGGCCCGCAGCCTCGCCCATCGCGGCCGGGCGGTGCTGGCGCCGGACCTTCCTGGCCATGGCAGAACCCCGGGGCCGGGACTAACCGACATCGCCGCCATGTCGGCATGGGTTGTCCGTTTGATGGACGCGGCCAAAGTCGAAGAGGCGGCGCTTGTGGGCCACAGCATGGGGGCGCTGGTCGCCCTCGATGCCGCGGCTCGTGCCCCCGGCCGGGTGAAGCGCCTCGCCCTTCTGGGCGCGGCCGGCCGCATGCCGGTCCATCCCGATCTGCTCAAGGCCGCCGCCGCCAACAAGCCCGAGGCGGCCGACCTCATTGTTTCCTGGGCCCATGGACCGGTCGGTCATCTGGGCCGCGGCCCGGCGCCCGGGCTCTGGCTCATGGGCGGCGCGCGGCGGCTTTTGGAGCGGACCCCTGAAGGCGTTCTCGCCGCCGATCTCGCCGCTTGCGACGCCTACGATGCGGTTGCCGCGGCGAGCCGCGTGGTTTCGCCCGTGCTGTTGCTTCTGGGCAGCGAGGACAAGATGACACCGCTTGCCCGCGCCAAGCCGCTGGTGGCCGCGCTGCGCCAAGCAGAGACGCTGCTGCTGCCGGGCGCCGGCCATATGCTGACCAGCGAGACGCCGGATGCGGTGATCGACGCCTTGCTGCGTTTTCTCTGATCCCCAGTACCGACTTTCGCAGAAAGTCGGTACATTGTCTTATGTCTTAGTATCGGATTCACGCAGAAATTCCAGTCAATGCCCTGAGTCACGAATTTCTGCGATCCGATACTAGGTGCAAAGGGCCGGGCGGTATCGGCCGCCCGGCCCTTGCTATCGAAGAAGATGGTCGAGACGTCGCCGCTTAGGCGGCCTTGCTCTCGAGCACCTTGGACTCGCCGTTGACGATCTTGATCGTGCGGGGCTTCATCGCCTCGGGAACCTCGCGTACCAGATCGACGCTGAGGACGCCATCGGCGAGCTTGGCACCGGCGACCTTGATGTGGTCGGCCAGCGCAAAGCGCCGCTCAAACGCCCGCGCGGCGATGCCGCGATAGAGGAATTTCTTCTCCTCCTGGGCCTTCTCCTGCTTGCCGGAAACGACCAGCGAATTGGCCTGCTGGACGACCGAGATTTCGTCCTCGCGGAAGCCCGCGACCGCCATGACGATCCGGTAGGCGTCTTCGCCCGTCTGCTCGATGTTGTAGGGCGGGTAGCTGACCGCGCCGTCATCGAGACGGGTCGTCGCGTCGAGCAGCCTGGTCAGCCGGTCGAAGCCGACGGTGGAACGGAAAAGGGGGCTGAAGTCGAAAGCTTGCATTGCCATATCCTCCTCTTGAGCAACATGGGGGCGGAACGAAGGTTCCGCTTCCGCCCGGACCCGTATTCGGCATCCGGACAGTTGCGAGATAGGAAATGGCAACCGGGCTTTCAAGGTCCCGCGGCAGGCTGCCGCGGGCCGAATTCTTGCGACTTACTGCTGCTTCAGGCCCAGGTTCTGGAAGCGCTTCTTGAACTTGGCGAGCTGCCCGCCACTATCCGTCAGGCGATGGATGCCGGTCCAGGCCGGATGGGACTTGGGGTCGATCTCCAGGTTCAGGGTGTCCCCGGCCTTGCCCCAGGTGGAACGGGTCTTGAAGCTTGAACCATCGGTCATGACGACCGTGATCTCATGATAATCGGGGTGGATCTTCTCTCTCATGGCTTGGGCTCCGCTCGAGGGGCTGCGCGTCAGGCGCAGGGCTCGAAGCGGGGGCTTATAACCGAAGCCTCAGGAGCTGGCAAGGCCGGCCTCCCGCTTCGGCAGCAACAGCGCGAAGAAGGCCGGAAGGGCCAGAAGATAGGCCCCGGCTGCCACCCACATGACGGCCTTCAGGCCGAACAGCACGGCGATCAGAGGAACGGCGACCGAGCCGATCACCGAGAAGAGCCCGTTGATGCCCCAGGCCCAGAGGAAGAAATGCTCCTTGCCGAGCCGGGAGAGCATGGCCATGCCGGTGGGGAAGGGGAACCCCATGAGGAAGGCGGGCGGGAACAGCAGGGCGAGGCAGGCGATGATCCTGAGCCCGTAGGGCCAGAGACCGATGACGTCGAGGATGGGCCCAAGGATCAGGGAATAGAGTATCAGCAACCCCGAGATGACGAGAAATATGCGCGGCATGAGGCGGCGGCAATCGTCGAGGAACCTTCCCGAAGCGAGGCTGCCCAGGCCCGAGAAAACCAGCATGCCGGTGATGAGCACCGAAGCCGAGACCGTGGGGTTGGCAAGCGCCAAGACGAACTTTCCGATGAGCCCCACCTCGATGACGATGTAGCCGAGGCCGAGACAAAGGAAATAGACGACGATGCCGAGTTTGCCCGGCTGGCGGGAGAAGATCGTGCGCCAGCCGAAGACCACCGGCAGCAGAAGCAGGACAAGGCCCAGCAGCATACTCTCGGCCAAGGTGCCCCAGAGCAGGAGATAGCCCCACTCGTCCGAGACGGCGTCCAGCATGCCCAGCACCTGGCCGAGGTCGCCGAGCTTGATGTAGCCGGAGAAATAGGGCCGGTCGTTGGTGAGGGGCGAGGCATCGAAGAGATAGCCTTGCCGGACTTGCGCTTCCCGGCCGGCGATCAGCTCATGGACCAGCATGCGGTAGAGGGCGCCCATAGTGAAGTCGCCGTCACTGGCGCCGCTCTGGTCGCCCGACTGGGATTGATCGCCGCCGGCATTGCTTGCGGAAAGTTCCGCAGCCAGGTTGCCGGAGTTTGAGCCGCTGCTGTCAGCCGGGGCCGTGGCGTCCGTCGTATCGGTGGCGGCCGAGTTGTCGGCGCCCGAGGACGTGTCGCCCTCCGATGGCACGGCGGGCGCGCCGCCCGGATTGGCCTCCGCCCCAGCAGAGGTGGCGAAGAAGTTGTCGCGGTAGCGGGCATAGAACTTGTCCGGCGTCTGGCCGCTATAAGCGTCGCCGGGCCGGTAGACCACTTCGAAAGCCATGGCCTTGTCCTGCGCGTCGAGCTTGGCGATCTCCGAGCCGGTGAAGTCGCCGCGCTTATAGAGCACGGTCATGGTCGAGAGATAGGTGTGGACGATGTAGAAGCGCCCGGCCATCTGCCCGTCGTCGACACCGCGGGCGGCCTCGGTCATCGTGGTGAGCAGGCGGACCGCCGCTTTGGGAGGATCCTCCTTGTTCCAGATCGTGACCGCGAGGATGCCGTCGGGCTTGAGAGCCCGCATGAAGCTCGCCATCGCCTCGCGGCTGTAGTCGTATTTCTCGTAGATGCTGTTTCCCCCGGCCATGGAGAGGCCGGTGGAATCGGCGAGACTGAAGTCGACGATGTCGAAGCTTCCAGGCACCCGCGGCGCATACAGCCTGCCGGCGAAGGGGACGAGATTGACACGGGGGTCTTCCAGCAGATGGCCGGTCAAATCGGCGATGGTCGGGTCATGCATCGCCTCAAGGACCAGGGGGTTGCTCTCCGCCACCGTCACCGCGCTTGCGCCGCTGCGCAGCGCCAGGCTGGTCGAGATGCCGCCGCCGAACTGCACCACGAAGACCCTGGGCGCGGATTTCACCACATAGGGCAGGTACATCGGCATGAAGCGGTAATAGGCCGTCTGGTCCGGCGGCAGGGCCTTAATGATCCCGATGGGACCGTCCCCGTCGATGAACATGCCGAGGTAGGCGTCCTTCGGCATGGTGGCGAGCTTGATCGCCGCCATGTCGGAAAGGCCGGGGGCAAAATGGAAATAGGAGCTGCGGTAAATCTCGAGATAACCGAAGGGGCTGGCGGCCTGATAGATGCGTTCGGAATCCGGGAAATGCCGGGCATAGCTGACGCCCTTGTAGGGCGAGCTCACGATCTGGGGATAGGCGAAGTTGATGAGGACCGCGCCAACTCCTCCAAGAGCCATCAGCGCGAGGCCGACCTTGTCCCGCTGGAAGGAAAACCAGGCGAGCCCGCCAAGGAACCAGAGCCCGAGGGGCACCAGCAGCAGGCGCTCGGGCGGCATCAGGTAGAGGGCGCCCAGGAAGACGAGGCTGCTGAAACCCGAACCCGCCAGATCGGCGAAATAAACCCGGCCGAAGATCTTCTGGCCGCGCAGGAAAGCCAGGCCCAGGAACATGGCGCCGGGCAGGAAGGGCGCGAAATAGAGCAGGAAATTCTCCAGCAGGCGCAGCTTCTGCTGCGGATCGGAGACGAGGAAGATCGGGTTGAAGGGAACCTGCTGGGCGAGGCTGTTGGCCGCGGCCAGGAGCGGCCCGAAGAGCAGCAGGCAGATCCGGGCGAGCTGGTCCCGGTAGCGCTCGATGCTCCCCTTGGCGAGGCACATCACCGCCGAGGCGATGCCAAAGCCCAGCATGGCGATTGACACCACCAGCGAGCCGAAATGCGCCCAGCTCGCGATGGAGAAGACGCGCATGATGGCGATCTCGAGCGCGATGATCGCGCCCGCGACCAGACCGACCGAGAGATAGAACAAGCCGGCTCCGCTGGAAGAGACCCGCCCTTGCGCGGCGGCCTCGCTGCCGACTGCTACCAGTGGCCGCCTCCGGCCTTCGTGAACGGCACGAAGTTGACGATCTTGCCGTTGTAGATGTCGCGCCGGGTGACGGTGATGTTGCCCTGGGCGTCGACCACCTTCTTCACCTCCAGCACATGCTGGCGGCCGGGCGGGCCGATCGGGATCACCATGATTCCGCCGGCCTTCAGCTGCTGGAGCAGCGGGGGCGGAATATGGTCGATGCCGGCGGTGACGATAATCTTGTCGAAGGGCGCCGCCTCGGCCCAGCCGTAATATCCGTCGGCGATCTTGGTGTGGATGTTGGCGAACTCGGGATAGCCGGCCGCGATCAGGCGCTGGTAGTTGGCGGCGCTGCGCTTGCCGAGCGGATCGATGATCTCGATCGTGTAGACTTGATCGGTCAGGTGGGAAAGGATCGCCGACTGATAGCCCGAACCGGTGCCGATCTCCAGCACCCGCTCGCCCGGCTTCACGTCGATCGTCGAGGTCATCCGGCCCACCAGATGGGGCCCGGAAATGGTGACGCCGTAACCGATGTCGAGGAAGGCGTGGTCATAGGCGCGCGCCCGGTTGCGCGGCAGCACAAACTCCTCGCGCGGGGTCAGGAGATAGGCCTTCAGCTCCTTCTCGCGCCAGACGTCCTTGTTCTCGATCATCGCCTGAGCGCGGTCGAAGCGCCATGCGACCATTTTCGGGTCCTCATGACGCGTCGTCACCATGTAGGTGACGAACTTGGTCTTCGAATCGATGGGCGGATCGGGCAGATTGGCGAGATCGAAGGCCGGTGCTGTGGGAGCCGATGCCGTCTGGGCATGGGCCGCGGCGATGGCGCAGAATCCGAGCAGCAGGGCGAGACCGGCCCGAAGCCGCGGCAGGCGAACACGAATCAAGAAATCCTCCGAGTTGTCCGAGGGTTAAAAGGTGCCGGACTATGCCGACGGCTCATTCCAAAGTCCATAGACAGCAGCTCGCTAACATGGACTCGTGGCGAAATTGCGGCTAGGCATGAGCCACACAATTGCGTGACTTCTACGCCATGGACGCCAGCCGGTTCGAAAGCCTTGCCGATGCCACGCTCGCCCGCCTGCAGGCCGCGATCGAGGAGCAGGCCGAAGGCGATATCGATGCCGAGCTGGCGGCAGGGATCCTCACCCTCGAACTCGAATCCGGGACCAAGTACCTGATCAACAAGCATGGGCCCAATCGCCAGATCTGGCTCGCCTCGCCGGCGAGCGGCGCCTGGCATTTCGCCTGGAGCGAGGACGACCAGGCCTGGGTTTCCACCCGTGGCGGCGAAAGGCTCGATGAACTCCTGAGCGGCGAGTTGTCGCAGGCCTCGGGCCGCAGCCTCAGCCTCGGATAAATAGGGCCATGCCGGCCGGCGGCCTCATGGAGACGTTCCGCCTCGACGGGCGATCCGCCCTGGTCACGGGCGGCGGACGCGGCATAGGCCGTGCCATCGCGCTCGGCCTTTCCGAGGCCGGCGCGAAGCTTGCCGTGGCAGATATCGACCTTGCTGCCGCCGAGGAAACGGCGGCTGCGATCCACCAACGGGGAGGCGAGGCCATGGCCGTCGCCCTCGACGTTGCCGATGAGGCCTCGATCGAGGCGGGCTTCAAGCGGGTGGCCGACACCCAAGGCGGCATCGATGTGCTGGTGAACAACGCCGGCACCGCCATTAGGCGCGCCAGCGTCGAGCTCACCCTTGCCGACTGGGACAAAGTGGTGGCCGTCAACATGACCGGCCTGTTCCTCTGCACCAGGACCGCGGCGCGGCAGATGATTGCCCGGCGCGGCGGCAGCATCGTCAACATCGCTTCGATCATGGGGTTGTCGGGCGGTGGGCTCTATCCCAACATCTCCTATCAGGCGACCAAGGGGGCGGTCGTCAACATGACGCGCGCCTTTGCCCTGGAGTGGGCCCGGGCGGGCATCCGGGTCAATGCGGTGGCGCCCACCTGGGTGCGCACGGACTTCATCAAGGCCCTGCTGGCCCAGCCCGGGTTGATCGCGCGGATCGAGGCGATGACGCCGCTCGGCCGCCTGGCCGAGCCGTCGGATGTGGTGGGAGCGGTCCTGTTCCTGGCGAGCCCGTCCTCGGCCATGGTGACCGGCCACACCTTGCCGGTCGACGGCGGGATCCTGGCACAGTAGGGCGGGCTGTCTCAGGTCAGCTTCGGGCGATCGACGAAGTCCTCGATATAGGCCTGAACGATCGCGTCGAGGCTGGCATCCGGCGCGAGGCCAAGGGCGATGCCGCGCTCAGCCTCGGTTCGGGTAGGCCAGCCGGCGACGATCGCCTCGATGAAAGGATCGCGTTCGACCGTGATCTTGCCCATGGGCCGCGAGCCGGCGACGCGGCGCAGGCTTTCGATCATCTCGCCGACGCTGACCGCAAGGCTGGGGAAATTGATCGCCCGGTCCTCGCCGATTGCCTCGCCGGGCGCTTCGTAAAGCTTCAGGAACCCCTCGACGACGGTGCGATAGCCCGAAACCGGCATTACGGTATCGAGGCCGACCGGAAGGATGCAGGCGACCCCGGCCAGCGGCTCGCGGAACACGCCGCTCGCGAAGCTGGAGGCCGCTTTGTTGGGTTTGCCGGGCCGGATGATGACGGTCGGCAGGCGGGCGCTGCGCCCGTCGAGGAAGCCTTTGCGCGTGTAGTCGTTGATCAGCAGCTCGCCGATGGCCTTGGTGATGCCGTAGGTCGTCTGGGGAGTCTCCTTGGTGGCATCGCCGACCGTCTTGGGCATGGCCTTGCCGCCAAAGACGGCGACCGAGCTCGCGAAGACCACCCGCTGGCGCGAGGCGCGCCGGCGAAGCGCCTCCAGGAGATTGAGGTTGCCCTGGAGATTGACCCGCATGGCGAGATCGAAATCCTGTTCGCCGCCGCCGCTGACGACCGAAGCGAGATGGAACACCCCGACATCATCCCGGTCGATGAGGCGGAAGACGGTATCCCGATCGGCGATCTCGCCCGTCACGATGCCCACGCGCTGGTCGAACCAGGCCGGACGTGTTGATGGCCCGGCGACGTCGAAGAGCAGGAGCTCTTCCACCGGTTCCACTTTCCCCGAGGGACCTGAGAGGCGGCCGAGCTCGAGAATCCGGCGCGCCAGCAGCATGCCGATGAAGCCGGTACCGCCGGTGATGACGACTTTCATGCTTTCAGACTCGGCAAGCCATCAGCGCCGGCATGCCGTTACCGCTGATCCAGCTTCAATTCGATGCGCCGGTTGCGCCGATAGTCCTCCTGGGTCTCCCCGTCGACCAGCGGGCGGAACTCGCCGAAACCGGCGGCGACCAGCCGGTTGGGCGGGATACCCTGTTCGATCAGGAACTTGACGACGGCAATCGCGCGGGCCGTCGAGAGTTCCCAGTTGCCGCCGTAGACACCCGTGTACGGCTGCTTGTCAGTGTGACCGTCGACCCGCAGGAGCCAGTCGATGTCCGTGGGGATATGCGGCACGATACTCTTCAGTGTGTCGGCAAAGGCGGCCAGCTGGCGCTTGCCGTCCTCGCCGATTTCGGCGGAGCCGGTGGCGAACAGCACTTCCGACTGGAAGATGAACCGGTCGCCCACGATCTGCACGTCGGGCCGGTTGCCCAGGACCTCGCGCAGCTTGCCGAAGAACTCGGAGCGGTAGCGGGCCAATTCCTCGACCTTGCTCGCCAATGCCTCGTTCAACCGCTTGCCGAGGTCGAAGACCTGCACTTCGTCGGCCTTGGCCTTGGCTTCCGAGGCGTCGAGGGCGACCGTCAGCTTGCCCAGCTCATCGCGCAGCGCCAGGAGCTGGCGGTTCAGCAGATCGATCTGAAGTCCGGATTCGCTGATCTGTTGCGTGCTCGTGCCGAGCTGTTCCTTCAGGCTCGCGACCTGGGCCAGCGCGGCGTCGAGCTGCTGCTTCAGACCGGCCGACTGCGACTGGCTCTGGCTCAGCTGCTGTTGCAAGCTGGTCGACTGGGCGGTGCTGGCGGCAAGCTGTTGCTTCAGATCGTCGCGCAGGCTCTCAAGGACGGCGATGTCGCCGAGCAGGGTCTGGACCTTCTGCTGGTCTGCGCTGATGGTCTTGTAGGCGTCCTCGAGCTTTGCATCGGCCTCGGCCTTGGCCGCGGCGGTGGCGGCCGACCTAGTCTTGAGATCTGCGAGCGCGGCGGCGAGCTGGTCGCGGTCGGTGCGGGTCGCGGCCAGCTGCTGCTGCAGCTTGTCGCCCGTAGCATTGGCTTGCTGCAGCTCGCCCGATAGCTGGGAGATGCTGGTCCTGAGATCGGTGTTGGTCGTCTTCTCGAGGGCCAGCATGTCGGCGAGCTCGGCGGCATGCTGATTGAGCTCAGCCAATGCCTTGTCGCGCCGCGAGAGCACCTGGCCCAGGAAGAACTGGCCCATGACGAAGACCATGAGCGTGAAAATGATGACCATCAGCAACGTGCTGAGGACGTCGACATAGCCCGGCCAGATGTCGAGATAGCGGCGGGTTCTGCCTCGAGCAGTCGCCATGACCTGGCCTTCCTACCGGCGTTCCGCCTCTTCGGCGAGCGCCGCGATGGTGCGGGCGAGAACCTTGATTTCGCTGCGTAGCTCCTGCACCAATTCCTGGCGGCCGCGTGAGCTCTCGTCGATGAGGCGGCCGATCTGCAGGTCTAGGCTGCGCAGATGCTGGCGGCTCTGGTCGTCGAAGCCGAGCGTCCCGCTCTTCAGAAGGTCGGCGAGGCGGGTCAGCATCGGGCGAAGGTCGGTTTGGGTTTCGGCCAACCTGCGGATGTCGGCGCGAAGGTCCGGCAGCTCCGACTGGCGTCCGCGCGCCGTTTCCTCGATCAGCCGGCTCAGCAGCGGGCGGATGTCCACCTGCCCGTCGGCCAGTTTCTTGATGTCGCTGCGCAATTCCAGGAGCCCGGCCTGGCGGCCGCGCACGGTTTCCTCGATGAGGCGCGTCAGCAGCGGGCGAACATCGACCTGGCTATCGGCGATCTTTTTCAAATCGCCCCTCAGATCCTGGATGTTGCCTTGCCGGCCGCGCCCGGTTTCCTCGGCCAGACGGCTGATCTCGTTGTCGATGCTGCGCAAATGCTGTCGGCTCTGCTCGTCGATGCCGAAGCGCCCGCTCTGCATCGCTTCGGCCAGCATGGCAATGACGGGCCGCATCTCGCCCTGGCTCTCGGCCAGCTTCATCATCAGCTGCGCCTCGGTGCGCATCTGGTCGGTCAAGCCCCCCAGGCGCTCGAACAGGGTATTCATCTGGGCATTGGCCTGCATCCGGCTTTCTTCGCCCCGGCCCAGAATGCGCTGGAGGTTCTCCAGATTGTCCGCCGTCTGCTCGAGGAGGGCCTGGATGTACACCGGGATCGGCTGCTCGCCATCGCCGACCGGGCCGGCGCCGGTAAGCCGCGTGCGCTCGGCCAGCCAGTCCTCCAGCTCGGTGAAAAAACGGTTCTGGGCCTGGCTTGCCTGCAGCTCAAGGTAGCCCAGCAGGAGCGAGCCGGAGAGGCCGAAGAGCGAGGCGCTGAAGGCGGTGCCCATGCCGGCCAACGGCCCTTGCAGGCCAGCTTTGAGCTGCCCGAAGAGCGAGGCGATGTCACCTCCGCCGGCGACCGATATGGCGCCGATGGCGTCGGCCACGCCGCCGATGGTGCCGAGCAAACCCCAGAAGGTGCCGAGCAGCCCGAGGAACACCATGAGCCCGATGAAATAGCGCGAGATGTCGCGAGTCTCGTCGAGCCGGGCGCTGATGCTGTCGAGCAGCGAGCGAAGGGCCACCGCCGAAAGGGTGAGCCGCCCGGTGCGCTCGCGCACCATGGCTTCCATGGGCGCCAGCAGACGCGGCTCGGGGTCGTTCGAGCCGCCCAGCTCGCCGCGCTTGAAGCGTTCGATCCAGGCGATCTCGGGATAGAGCCGGATCACCTGCCAGAAGATATAGGTGATGCCGATCAGCTCGACGACGAAGATGCCGGCATTGAGTGCCGGGTTGTGTAGGAAGGCGCGGTAGATCTCGTCAAAGAGCAGATAGGCAAGCCCGGCCACGGCGACGAGACCGATAGCCATCCACACCAGTCGCCCGCGCGGCGAGGTCATCGACCTGTCGCTTGGTTTGCGTAGGGCCGCTGCATCATGAGGCTTTCGGCAGGATGTCCACGCGGTCGGCCGGCTCGCCTTGGACGTTGCTGCCGAGCGCGCGCACGTCCATGCGTGTGCTGACCACGCCCTTGTGGATCAGGTACGAGCGCACGGCGAGCGCCCGCGACAGCGACATGCGCCGCGCCCGGCTCGCCGTGTCGGGCGTGCCGCTGGCATAAGCCAGAAGCTGGATGCGCATGGCTTCGTTGGCGGTCATCTTCTCGGCCAGGCTGTCGAGCTCGCTCTTGGCGGCATCGGGAATGTCCGCCGAGTCCTTCGGGAAGGCGATCTGAAGCTGGCCCTCGACGGGCGCGGCTGGAGTCTCGGTCGCCTGCGTGCCGGCGGACGCCGTCGTGGTTTGGCCGGTCGTCGCGGCGGTGGTTGCCGTGCTCGAGCCGGTCGCAGCACCCGTTGCGGCGGTTGACGACTGCTCGGTCGCGGCGGGAGCGGCTGGCACGGCAGGGACAGCAGGCGCGGCGGGAGCGGCAGGCGCGACCGAAGTCCCGGTCGAGGTCGCCGCCGCCGTCGTTTCGGTCGAGGTCCCCGTCGCGGCAGCCGCTGTGCCGGTCGCCCCTTGCCCGGTCGTCGTTTCGGCCGTACTGGCAGTCGCCTCGGTCGATGCCGCTGGCGCGGTCGCCGTGCCCTGGTTGGTCGCTTCGGCGGGCGTCGGAGGGGGCGAGGGCGGCGGCGGCGGGTTGGCCGCGACATTGGCGGTCGAAGCGGTTGCCGCCGGCTGCTCGGGGACATAAGGCGTCGAGCCGGGCGGTGGCGGGACGGTGAGCGTGCTGACCGGATTCTGAGTTGGCGGGTAAAGCAGGTTCCCGGTCGCCTGGGTTGGGTAGGGGTTGTAGCCACTATAGGCCGGCTGGGCATAGGCCGGTTGGCCATAGGCGGATTGGCCATAGCCGCTTTGACCGTAGGCCGGGGGCGCATATCCAGGCGCCTGGCTGTAGGGGTAGTACCCGCCCGGCGTGGATGGAGCACCCAGCTGGTTGAGCACGCCGAGGTCGATGGTAACGGAGCCTTGGGCGGCCGTGACCTGCTGGGCAGCGACCGGCGTCGCGGCGATTGCCAGCGCCGAAAGCCCGGCGAGCCCGATCAGGCATGGCCGGCGTCTCGGGCGGCGAAGCAGCATGTCCATCGAAGCCCCTGCGGATAGTATTTTTCTGATTTGCCAATGATATAAGGCCGCGGAGTATAGCCCAGCCGGGAAACGGCCGTAAACGCTTTTGCCTTCGCCAGCGCCGACTTTGGCGGAAAGTCGGTCCATCGTTTTGAGCCTAAGCACCGGATTCACGCAGAAACTCGAGACCACGGCCAGGCCACGAATTTCTGCGATCCGCTGCCTTGCCGGATTTCACGCCTTGGTCAACGCCGCCTTCAGCGCCCCGTGGAGATGGTCGTTGGCGGCAAGGGTGTCGCCGCTGCGGAGCGGATCGCCGTCGCCGTTGGGTTCGCTCACATAGCCGCCCGCTTCGCGCACCAGCAACAGGCCGGCGGCGATATCCCAGGCGCCGAGCCCGTATTCCCAATAGCCGTCGAACCGTCCGGCCGCGACATAGGCGAGGTCGAGGGCGGCCGCGCCCATCCGGCGGATGTCGCCCACCTGGTCCATCAGGCTGTCGAGCTGACGCAGGTAGCGGGGCCGCCCGTCGCTGCGCTGCCCGTAGGGCGTGCCGGTGGCGAGCAGTGCCTGGCTCAGCTGGCGCCGCGAGGAGACCCGGAGCCGCCGATCGTTGAGGAAGGACCCGATGCCCTTCTCGCCCCAGAACAGCTCGTCCTTGATCGGGTCGTAGACTACGCCGGCGACGATGTCCCCAGCCCGCTCCAGCGCGATGGAGATGCAGAAATGGGGCAGGCCGTGGAGGAAATTGGTCGTGCCATCGAGGGGATCGACAATCCAGCGATGCTCGGTGTCCTTGCCGGCGCTAGCCCCGCTTTCCTCCATCAGGAAGGAATAGTCGGGCCGGGCCTTGCTCAGCTCCTGGCGCAGGGTCCGCTCGGCCTTGAGGTCGGCGGTCGAGACGAAATTGCCCGGGCCCTTGAGGGAGACCTGGAGCTGCTCCACCTCGCCGAAGTCGCGCCTGAGGCCTCTGGCTGCCTTTTCGGCGGCCCGGGTCATCACGTTGATGAGTGCTGAGCGGGGCGCCATGACGGCGGGCGTCAGTCCTTGGCCCGCTCGACGTAACTCAAGTCCGTCATATTGACGACGATGCGCGTGCCGGCTTCGACATGGGGCGGCACCATCACGCGCACGCCGTTCTCGAGCTTCGCTGGCTTGTAGGAAGAGGAAGCAGTCTGCCCCTTCACGACCGGATCGGCCTCGGCAATGCGCATGGTCACCGTGCCCGGCAGGGTGACGCTGAGCGGCTTGCCTTCGTGGCTCTGGACCGAGACATGCATGCCTTCCTGGAGAAACGCTGCCGGTTCGCCGATCAGCTCGCCGTCGACGGTGATCTGCTCGTAGGTCTCGTTGTCCATGAAGGTGTACTGGTCGCCATCCTTGAACAGGAATTGGTAGTCCTTCTCGTCCAGCTGCACGCGCTCGACCACGTCGGCGGGCCGTATCCGCTCGTTGAGCTTGGTGCCGCTTTGGATGTCCTTCAGCTCGACCTGCATGTAGGACCGCCAGTTGCCCATCTGCACGATATGCACCTTGACCGCGCGCATCAGGCGACCCTGGTATTCCAGGATATTGCCGGTACGAATTTCGTTACCGTTGATCTTCATCGCGACGTCTCATTGTCGGGGGCTGGTCGAAAGCGGCGCGGAAGCTAACAGCTTGCCCGGCCTGGCGCAACCAGAGGGGCCAGCGGTGCCGGGCTCTCAGGCGATCGCCGCCGCCAGCTTTGCTGCGGCCGCCGGCGCTTCGATCGGATCGGCGAAAATCGCCCCTCGCGCCGACACGAAATCCGCGCCCGCCGCGGCGAAATCCGCCGCTCTTGCGAGATCGCTGCCGAGCTCGGCCACCACCGGCACCACCATCATCTCGGCCCACCAAGAAACAAGATCGAGTTCGGCATCGAAGGCGACATAGTCGGCGCCCGCGTCCGCCGCCAGCATCGCGGCATGACGAGAAGTGCCGCAATGGACGCCGACGATTTTCTGCTCGCCCAGGAGACGCCGGGCGGCGGCATAGTCCTTGCCATCGGACAGATGCACGCCGTCGGCGCCGAGGCGCTGAGCCAGCTCTGCGTTCCCGTCCAGCAGAACGGCGACGTCGCGCGCTTGAGCGAACCGCAAGGGTTCAGCCGCTTCCGGCAAGGCCGGCAGGCGAAGGCAGGCGATTGGCGCCGCGTCCAGCACCGCCGCGAGTGTCGCCGCGAAGCCGGGCAGGAAAGCCGCCGGCGCTGCCAGGTAGAGCTGGCAGCGCGCGGGCATCAGGCCTTGCCTTGGTAAATCTTGATGATCTCGTCCAGCATGGCGAGAGCCTCCTCGCGCGGGCGCTGGAAAGTGTTGCGGCCGATGATCGAGCCGTTGCCGCCGCCGTCGCGGATCGCGCGGGCCTCGTCATAAATTCCGGCCAGATCCTTGGCAACGCCGCCCGAGAACACCACGATGCGCCGGCCGGCGAAGCAGGCCTGCACGACATGGGCGATGCGGCTCGCGAGCGTCGAGCCGTCAATCTTTTCCCTTTCGTAGACTTTCTTGGCTTCGGCCTGCTCGAGATGGGCCGTGGGCGGCTTCACCTTGATGATATGGGCGCCGAGGAGCGCTGCCATATGTGCGGCATAGGCGGTCACGTCGAGGGCGGTCTCGCCTTCCTTGGAAATACTGCCGCGCGGATAGGACCAGATGACGACGGCGAGCCCGTGGGCCTTCGCCTCCTCGGCCAGCGCGCGGATCTCCTCCATCTGCTCGAAGGCCTGGTCGGCGGCGGGATAGATGGTGAATCCGATGGCCGAGCAGCCGAGCCTGAGCGCGTCTCGCACCGAGCCGGTGACCGCCTGGTCCTTGGCCGTGGCGAGGCTGTTGGAGCTGTTCAGCTTGAGGATCAGCGGAATTTGCCCGGCGAAGGTCGCTGCCCCCGCTTCGATCATGCCCAGCACGGAAGCATAGGCGGAGAGACCGGCATCGACCGCGAGTTGGAAATGATAGTGCGGGTCGTAGGCGGGCGGGTTCGGCGCGAAGCTCCGGGCGGGTCCATGCTCGAAGCCTTGATCGACCGGCAGGATGACCAATCGCCCTGTGCCGCCGAGCCGACCTTGCATCAGGATCCGGGCGAGATTGGCCTTGGTTCCCGGGTTATCGCTCTCACACCAGGAGAGGATCTTGCGGACGCGCGGCGTGATCTTCATGGCAGCCGTTCCTTCGCCCCGGTACCGACTTTCGCAGAAAGTCGGTACATCGTTTTAGGTTTTGGTATCGGATTCACGCAGAATTTCGCGACAATGCCCCGAGTCACGAATTTCTGCGATCCGATACCAGGAAGCGAGGCTGACATAGCGGAGGCCAACGGTATTTTCAACCGCCGCCCAGGAGACGCCGGCAAGCAGCGCCGGGATCCTTCGTCTCGCCGAGGTCGAGGGCACGCGGCCGTCGACGATGAAGCTTGGCCCGCGACTTGGCCGCGATGTCCGCGAGGCGTTCGGCCAGACCAGCCCTGCCGGTGAAGCAGGCCTCCTTGATGCCCTCGCGGAAGGCCTCCTGCACCAGGTCGGCGCGCTCGCCGCAATCGAGCACGAATCCGGCAGGGGCTCCTGGGCTGGCGGCCCGGGCCCGGCGCTCGACGGCGGCGAACCAGCCCGTGCCGGCGTAGATTGCGGCCTCGGGGGCGCTCCAGATCGCGATTTGACGGCCGGTCTCGCTGGCCGCGGCGAGCGCGGCCTTCGCTTCGGCCAGGTCGTGGACGATGACGGCGGCGATGGCTGCCGCCGTCCGCTTCTTCATCCGAGCCCGCCGAGTGCCACGGCCGTATCCAGCATGCGATTGGAGAAGCCCCACTCGTTGTCATACCAGGACAGCACGCGGACCAGACGCCCGTCGATGACCTTGGTCTGCTTCACGTCGAAGATCGAGCTGGCGGGATTGTGGTTGAAGTCGCTGGAGACCAGCGGGTGATCGTTGATCGTGAGGATGCCCTTGAGCGGGCTGTTGGAGCCGGTCGCGGCATCGATCGCCGCCTGGTTCACTTCGGCCTCATTGGTAGCTTTCCTGGCGATGAACTTGAAGTCGATCAAGGAGACGTTGGGCGTGGGTACGCGGATCGCCGTGCCGTCGAGCTTGCCCTTCAGCTCCGGCAGCACGAGCCCGACCGCCTTGGCGGCACCGGTGGTCGTCGGAATGATCGAGAGCGCCGCGGCGCGTGCCCGATAGAGATCCTTGTGAAGCGTGTCCAGCACCGGCTGGTCGCCGGTGTAGCTGTGGATCGTGGTCATGAATCCCTGTTCGATGCCGACCGCCTTGTGCAGCACCGCGGCGACGGGAGCAAGACAGTTGGTAGTGCAGGACGCATTGGACACCACGATGTGGGATTTCTCGAGCTTGCTGTGGTTGACGCCATAGACGACCGTCAGATCGGCACCATTCGCCGGCGCCGAGACGAGCACCCGCTTGGCGCCCGCCTTCAGGTGCGCGCTCGCCTTCTCCCGGTCCGCGAAAATGCCGGTACATTCCAGGGCCACATCGACACCGAGCTTGGCCCAAGGCAGCTTGGCGGGATCGCGCTCGGCGGTCACCGTCATCCAGCCGCGCCCGGCATCCATGGCGCCTTCCTTGGTCTGCACCGTGCCGAGGTAGGGACCATGGACCGAATCGTAGCGCAGCAGATGGGCGTTGGTTTCCACCGGCCCCAGATCGTTGAGGGCGACCACCTCCACGTCCTTGCGGTTTGATTCCAGGAGAGCGCGCAGCACCAAGCGCCCGATGCGCCCGAAGCCGTTGATGGCGACGCGAACCGGCATGGTCATTCCTCCCGTCAGAGCCTGGCCTTAACCGCCGCGGCGACGGCCTCGGCGGTGATTCCGAAATGCCTATAGAGATCGGGCGCCGGTGCGGAGGCGCCGAAGCCCGTCATCCCGATCACGGCGGAAGCGTCGCCGACGTAGCGCTCCCAGCCGAACGGCGAGGCGGCCTCGACTGCCACGCGCGTCGCCTTGCGGCCCAGCACACGGCGGCGATAGGCCTCGGGCTGGGCGTCGAACAGCTCCCAGCAGGGCAGCGAGACGACCGCCGCGCCGACGCCGTCTTTCTTCAGCATCTCGCGGGCGGCCAGCGCAATGGATACCTCCGAACCGGTGGCGAGGATGGTCGCCTGGCGTGGGCCTTCGGCACGGACCAGGAGGTAACCGCCGAGGGCCGATAGATTGGGCTTCTCGAACTTCTGCCTGACCGCCGGGAGCGCCTGGCGGCTGAGAGCGATGATCGAGGGGCGCCTCTCCTCGAGCGCTTGAGACCAGCATTCCACCGTCTCTACCGCGTCGGCCGGCCGGAACACCAGCAGGT
The DNA here is from genome assembly GCA_963724385.1 of uncultured Alphaproteobacteria bacterium. Lineage (GTDB taxonomy): Bacteria > Pseudomonadota > Alphaproteobacteria > Dongiales > Dongiaceae > DASXQK01. Next base: position 1,098,620 of record CAVRUJ010000001.1, read on the forward strand.
TGGGGATCGCGCGCAAGGCGGCCAGATGCTCGATCGGCTGATGGGTGGGTCCGTCCTCGCCAAGGCCGATGGAATCATGGGTCATGACGAAGATGACCCGCTGGCTCATGAGCGCCGCGAGCCGGATCGCCGGCCGGCAGTAGTCGCTGAATACGAGGAAGGTTCCGCCATAGGGGATGAAGCCCCGGTGCAGCGCGATGCCGTTCATCGCCGCCGCCATGGCGTGCTCGCGCACGCCGTAATAGAGGTATCGCCCCTCGTATTTGGGCGGTGCCACGCCGGCCATGTCCTTGATCTTGGTGTTGTTCGAACCGGTCAGGTCGGCGGAACCGCCGATGAGCTCGGGCATCAAGGGGCCCAGGGCCTCAAGGAATTTCTGCGAGGATTGGCGGGTGGCGAGTTTCGGCGCTTCGGCGACGATCGCGCGCTTCAGGCGCAAGACGGCCTGATCGAATTCCGCCGGCAGATCGCCGGCAATCTGCCGATCGAAGGCCGCACGCTTGGCATGCGCCTCGCGGCGCGAACGCCACTCGGTGTTGAGAGCCGCACCGCGCGCGCCAAATCCGCGCCAGCAGGCGAGAATCGGCGCCGGCACGACGAAGGGCGGATGGTTCCAGCCCAGTTTCTGCCTGGCGCCGGCGACCTCGTCCTTGCCCAGGGCCGAGCCATGGGCCGCGGCCGTGCCCGCCTTGGTTGGCGCCCCGTAGCCGATCACCGTGCGGCAGGCGATCAGGCTCGGCCGATCGCTTGCGATGGCGCGCGCAATCGCGCCCTCGATCGCCTGAGGGTCATGGCCGTCGATTGCTTCCGCAACCCAGCCGCTCGCCCGGAAGCGCATGAGCTGATCGTCGGAGACCGCGAGCGAGGTCGGACCGTCGATGGAGATTTGATTGTCGTCGAAGAGCACGATGAGCCGGTTCAGGCGTTGATGCCCGGCCAGCGAGATGGCCTCGTGGCTGATGCCTTCCATGAGGCAGCCGTCGCCGGCGAAGACGAAGGTGCGGTGATCGACCAGCTCGGCGCCGAAGCGCGCGGCCAGCATGCGCTCGGCCAGCGCCATGCCCACGGCGTTGGCCAGACCCTGGCCGAGTGGTCCGGTCGTCGTTTCGATGCCGGGCGCATGACCGAATTCGGGATGGCCCGGCGTCCGGCTGCCCAGTTGGCGGAAACGCTCCAACTCCCCGATAGTCATCTCGGGATAGCCGGTGAGATAGAGCAGGGCGTAGAGCAGCATCGAGCCGTGGCCGTTGGAGAGTACGAACCGGTCACGGTCGGGCCAGGCGGGGTCGGCCGGATCGAATTTGAGGAAGCGACGGAACAGCACCGTCGCCACGTCGGCCATGCCCATGGGCATTCCCGGGTGTCCGGAATTCGCCTTTTCCACCGCGTCCATGGCCAGCGCGCGGATGGCGTTGGCGAGGTCGCGGTGCTGGACAGCGGGGCTGAGGGAAGCGTCCATGTCGGCCTCGGAACCTGGCCCCTCGTTTCTCGATCGAATGCTTCTCGGGCGATGAGCGTGGCGCCGAAGAGATCGCCGCGGTCTTAGAGATGGCGGCGCAACATGCCGTCCACTGCCATCATCGTCAACTTGAGTCTTGTCGAGTCTGGGGCCTGCAACGGTCTCGTCCATCCATGGCGCGGCGCCCCACGGCTCGACGCATTGACGCCCACGGCCGGGGAGCCATATGATCCGCCACGTCAAGCACAGGCAGTAAAAGCTTGTCCGGGGTCGGAAATCCCACGTGATCCTACGTCTCGCCCAGGCGCTCGACAGGATGGATGCCGCCCTCAGTCGGTTGGAGGCGGCGACCAGCACGCGCGCCCAGGCCGCGGATGCCGATCGGGGCCGCGTTTCGTCGGAGATGCGTGAGCTGCGCGGACGCAATGCAACGCTCCAGGCCGAGGCGCGCAATGTCGCGGCCCGACTCGATTCGGTCATCGAGCGCCTGAAGATCGTCGCGGAGGGATGAGATGGGCAAAGTTCACATCGTCATCAATAACCGCGGTTATGACGTCGCCTGTGACGATGGCCAGGAAGGCGCGGTCGGCGAGCTGGCAAAGGATCTCGCACAGCGGGTCGAGCGCCTCGCGCAATCCGTCGGCCAGATCGGCGATGCGAGGCTGTTGTTGATGGCGGCCCTTCTGATTGCCGATGAGCTCTCCGCTGCCAAGGGGGAGCTGGCGCGGCTTGCCGGCGGCGACGGCGAAGAAGACAAGCTCGCGCAATCGCTGGAAATCCTGGCCAGCCGGGTGGAAGCTATTGCCGCCCGGGTGGAAGCCGCATAGATTTTCCCCGGGCGGGCGCTGTCGCGCATGACAGGCCGCTAAATCCCTGGGGCCAATAACAACCTCGAGGGAGCTGTCTCTACCGGGACCCTGGTCTCGGCATATGGCGCCCACCTGCATTGGCAGGCCACAGAGGATCACGACGTGCCATCGGCTCTGACGGCTCCGCCCGCTTCTATCCTGCAAGACAAGGTCGAGTTCCGCCGGAAAGCTTTCGCGCGGCGCCAGGCGCTGGCTCGCGACGAGCCACCGTCCGCGGCAGGCGCCAAGGCGGCGACTCTTCTGCTGGCCGGAATCGCGGTCGCGCCCGGCAGCGTCGTCTCTGCCTATTGGCCAATGGGCGATGAAATCGACCCGCGCCCTCTGATGAAACGCCTGCATGAAGCGGGGATCGCGATCGGCCTGCCGGTGGTGGTGGCCAAGGGTGCGCCGCTCCTGTTCCGCCGCTGGCGGCCGGGCACGCGGCTGGTTCCCGGCGGCTTCAAGACGGAAGTGCCCTCGCCGGAGGAGCCGGAACTGACGCCGAATTTGCTCGTCGTGCCACTGCTTGCCTTCGATCGTCAGGGTTACCGTCTCGGTTATGGCGGAGGTTTCTACGACCGGACGCTGGCCAAGCTGCGGAGCGCCGGCGGCGCCGTGACCGCCGTCGGCTTCGCCTATGCCGGGCAGGAGGTCGAGGCGGTGCCGCGCGCCGGCTACGACCAGCGCCTCGACTGGCTCGCGACCGAGCGTTCCTTGCAGAAGATCGCCTGAGGCTAGCCATGCGGCTTCTGTTCCTCGGCGATCTGGTCGGCCGCGCGGGGCGAGCGGCGGTGATCGAGCAGCTGCCGCGCCTGCGCCGGGAACTCGCCCTCGATTTCGTGATCGTCAACGGCGAGAACGCCGCCGGCGGTTTCGGCATCACCGAGCAGATCTGCAACCAGCTTTACGCCGCCGGCACCGACGTCATCACCACCGGCAACCATGTTTGGGACCAGAAGGAGACGACCGGCTTCATCGACCGGCATCCCCGCCTGCTTCGTCCCGACAACTTCCCGCCCGGCACGCCCGGCCGCGGCTTCGGCCTGTTCGAGACCGCCGGGGGAAAACGCGTCCTGGTGGTGAACGTGATGGGGCGTCTCTTCATGGATGCCCTCGACGATCCCTTTGCCGCCGTCGCCCACCGACTCTCGGGCTATCGGCTCGGCGAAACGGCGGACGCGATCCTGATCAACGTCCATGCCGAAGCGACCAGCGAGAAGCAGGCCATGGGGCATTTCCTGGACGGCCGGGTCAGCGTCGTGGTCGGCACCCACACTCATGTGCCTACGTCCGACGCGCGCATCTTTTCCGGCGGCACCGCATTCATGACCGATGCCGGCATGTGCGGCGACTACGATTCGGTCATCGGCATGGACAAGGCGGCGCCCATCGCCCGCTTTACCACCAAGCTGCCGACCGAGCGGATGGTGCCGGCTGCGGGGCCGGCGACCCTTTCGGGCCTCTTCGTCGAAACCGACGACCAGACGGGCCTGGCGCGCGTTGCCCAGGCCTTCCGCGAAGGCGGCGCTCTGGCGCCCGCCCGCCCGGCCTAGCCGAGATGCCGCCGCGACTGGCGGAAGTCCTTGGCAGAAGGGCAGAATCCGGTTAGAACCCGCCCAATTCTTGCCATATTGGCGCTTTAACCGTTACCAGGGCTTGGCCTCCGTCGTCCGGCTGTGGATGCGTCGGCCTCGTTACTGATTCGGGGTCCAGGAAAGATGTCCGGTCACTCCCAATTCAAGAACATCATGTACCGCAAGGGTGCGCAGGACGCGAAGCGCGCCAAGATCTTCACCAAGCTGATCCGCGAGCTGACCACGGCCGCGCGCAGCGGCCTGCCCGACCCCAATTCCAATCCGCGGTTGCGCGCCGCCGTCTTGGCGGCGCGGGCGGCGAACATGTCGAAGGATACGGTCGAGCGCGCGATCAAGCGGGGTGCGGGCGGCGAGGACGCGACCAACTATGAGGAGATGCGCTACGAAGGCTATGGTCCGGGTGGGGTTGCCGTCATCGTCGAAGTCCTGACCGACAACCGCAACCGCACCGCTTCCGACATCCGCTCGGCCTTCAGCAAGCACGGCGGTGCGCTGGGCGAGACCAACAGCGTTTCCTTCATGTTCGAGCGCAAGGGCGTCGTGCGCTATCCGGCCAAGGCGGCCAGTGCGGACGCGTTCTTCGAGGCGGCCTTGGAGGCCGGCGCCGACAACGTGGAAAGCGATGCCGACTTCCACGAGGCGACGAGCGCCCCCGAAAGTTTCGCCCAGCTGCGCGATCGCCTGGAGGCGAAATTCGGACCGCCGGTGGAGGCGCGCTTGCAGTGGCGGCCCCTCTCGAGCGTGCCCGCCGAGGGCGACAACGCCGAACGCCTGCTGAAGCTCATCGACGCCCTGGAGGACAACGACGACGTGCAGACGGTTGCGGCGAATTTCGAGATCGCCGACGACGTCCTGGCCCGGCTGACGGCCTAAGCCCAAGGGAGTTGACTTACAGGATGCGCCTCATCGGTCTCGATCCCGGGCTGCGCAATACGGGCTGGGGCATCATCGAGTCCAGCGGCTCGCGGCTCAGCTACGTCGCCGACGGCGCGGTGCACACGGATTCCGACCGTCCGCTCGCCGAGCGCCTGGTCCAGCTCCACGAAGGCCTCACCGCGGTAATCGCCGCATACCGGCCGGTCGCGGCCGCGGTGGAGGAGACCTTCGTCAACAAGAACCCCACGTCAACCCTGAAACTGGGGCTCGCCCGCGGCGTGGCGCTTCTGGTGCCGGCACTCGCCGGGCTCACGGTCGCCGAATATCCCGCCAACCTCGTGAAGAAATCCGTGGTCGGCGCCGGCCATGCCGGCAAGGAGCAGGTCCAGGCCATGGTCCGCATCCTGCTGCCGGGCTGCCTGACCGAGACCGCCGATGCCGCCGATGCGCTGGCCGTGGCCATCTGTCACGCCCATCACGCCGAGACCGCAGCGCGCTGGCTGACGCCCGAGGTCCCGGCATGATCGCCAAGCTTGCAGGGCTGCTCGACCAGGCCGGAGGCGATTCCGCCGTGATCGATGTCGGCGGGGTGGGCTACCTGGTCTTCTGCTCGGCCCGCACGCTTGCCCGGATGCCGGCCAAGGGCGCCCCGGTCTCGCTGCTGATCGAGACCCATGTCCGCGAAGACCACATCCATCTTTACGGCTTCGCCGAGCCGGCCGAGCGCGACTGGTTCCGCTTGCTCACCACCGTCCAGGGCGTAGGCGCGAAGCTGGCGCTTGCCGTGCTCGGCGTGCTGGGACCTGAAGATCTGATGCGGGCCATTGCCGCCGCCGACAAGGTGAGCCTCGCGCGCGCGCCCGGCGTCGGCCAGAAGCTGGCCCAGCGCATCGCGACCGAGCTCAAGGATAAAGTCCGCGCCGTCGCTCTCGGGCCGGCTGCGGCCGAGCTGCCCCAGCGCGGGAGCGAAGCGGACGCCGTCTCGGCCCTGGTCAACCTCGGCTATCGGCGGGCCGAGGCCTTCGACGCCGTGATCGAGGCGGCGCGGCTCTTGGGCGCAAGCGCGCCGGTTGACGCCCTCATTCGCGCCGGCTTGAAGGAACTCTCGCAATGACCGGCCCGCGCATGGTGGCGGCGGAACCGGTGGCCGAGGATCGGGCAGATGTCGGCCTGCGCCCGCAATCGCTCGGCGAGTTCGTCGGCCAGGAGCAGCTCCGCGCGAACCTCAAGGTGTTCATCGCCGCCGCCCGCTCCCGCGGCGAGGCCCTGGACCATGTGCTGTTCTTCGGGCCTCCCGGCCTCGGCAAGACGACGCTGGCCCAGATCGTCGCCCGCGAACTCGGCGTCAACTTCCGTGCCACCTCGGGCCCGGTCATCGCGCGCGCCGGCGACCTCGCCGCGCTGCTGACCAATCTGGGGCCGCGCGACGTGCTGTTCATCGATGAGATCCATCGCCTCGCCCCGGCGGTCGAGGAGATCCTCTATCCCGCCATGGAGGATTTCCAGCTCGACCTCATCATCGGCGAGGGCCCGGCGGCGCGCTCGGTGCGGATCGACCTGCCGCCTTTCACGCTCATCGGGGCGACGACGCGTTCCGGCCTCATTACGACGCCGCTGCGCGAACGCTTCGGCATTCCCATGCGTCTCCAGTTCTACACGCCCGCGGAGTTGGAACGGATTCTCCGGCGCGGCGCAGAACTTCTCGGCATGAGGCTCACGCAAGAGGGCGCGGCGGAGATCGCCAGACGCGCCCGGGGCACGCCCCGGGTCGCGGGCCGGCTATTGCGCCGGGTGCGGGATTTCGCGGCCGTGGCCGGCGACGGCGAGGTGAACGCGGTCATCGCCGATGCGGCGCTGACGCGTCTGGAAGTCGACGGCCGCGGGCTCGACGCGATGGACCGGCGCTATCTCGGCTGCATCGTCGAGAACTACGGCGGCGGTCCGGTGGGCGTCGAAACGCTTGCCGCTGCCCTTTCCGAGCAGCGCGACGTCATCGAAGAGGTGATCGAGCCCTATCTCATCCAGGAGGGGCTCCTGCAACGCACGCCCCGGGGCCGCATGGTGGCATCGGGCGGCTACCGCTATCTGGGGCTGCCCGAGCCTTCTCGAGCCGGCCAGCTCGATCTGCTCGGCGAGACGGGTGGGGAGGGCGTGGATGCCTGAGGTCCACAGTTTTCCAATCCGCGTCTACTACGAGGATACCGACGCCGCCGGCATGGTCTACTACGCCAACTACCTGAAATTCGCCGAGCGGGCGCGCACCGAGTTGCTGCGCGCTTCGGGCTCCAGCCATCGCGAAATGATCGAGACCTTCGACACCGCGTTTGCGGTCAGCCGCTGCGAGGTCGACTATCTGAGGCCCGCCCTCTTGGACGATCTCCTGACCGTGGAGACCCGGGTCACCGAAGTCGGCGCCGCCGTCGTCCGCCTGGACCAGCGCGTGCTGCGCGGCGAGGAACTCCTTGCCCGGCTCGCCATCCGCGTCGCCTGCCTCAATCGCAAGGGTCGGCCGCAGCGCCTGCCCGATCCCGTGAGAGAGGCGCTCTCTGCCTACCGCATTTCCGAGGAGCTCGTTTAGTCCATGGATCAGACGCTTTCCGCCGCCCCAACGATGCCGGTCGATACCTCCCAGCTTGCCGGCGGCATGTTCACCCCCGACATGTCCATCCTGGGCCTGTTCATGCAGGCCGATTTGATCGTCAAGGTGGTGATGGTCATGCTGCTCATCGCCTCGTTCTGGACCTGGGCGATCATCTTCGAGAAGTCGATGCGCCTGCGGCGCCTGCGCAGCCAGGCGAAGCAGTTCGAGGAAGCGTTCTGGTCCGGCGGCTCGCTCGAGCTCCTGTTCGACCGGCTCGAAGCCAAGGCGCCCGATCCGATGTCGGCGCTTTTCGTGACCGCCATGCGCGAATGGCGCCGGTCCGCCGCCAAGGGGTTGACCCAGACCGACCATATGAAGGCGAGCCTGCAGGAACGCATCGAGCGGGTGATGGACATCACGCTCGGGCGCGAGATGGACAATCTCGAGCGCCACATGATCTATCTCGCCTCGGTCGGTTCGGCGGCACCCTTCGTCGGCCTCTTCGGCACGGTCTGGGGCATCATGAACAGCTTCGCCTCGATCGCCGCTTCGAAGAACACGACGCTGGCGGTGGTGGCTCCCGGGATCGCGCAGGCCCTGTTTGCGACAGCGCTCGGCCTGGTGGCGGCGATCCCGGCGGTGCTCGCCTACAACAAGCTCTCCGGCTCCATCGGCCGGTTCGGCAACCGGCTGGAAGCCTTCTGCGGCGAGTTCGGCGCCATCCTCTCGCGCCAGCTGGAGGAGAAGCGCTAAATGGCCGTCTACCTCCATCACCGGACGCACCGGGGCGGGCGCGGCGGCAAGTTCCGGCCGATGGCCGAGATCAATGTGACGCCGATGGTGGACGTGATGCTGGTGCTGCTCATCATCTTCATGGTGACGGCGCCGCTGCTCACCGTCGGCATCCCCGTGAACCTGCCCCAGACCAAGGCCGAGCCGCTCAGCAATCCCGACGAACCCCTTGTGGTCACCATCAAGGACACTGGCGAGATCTATCTGCAGGAGACCCAGATCGGCGACGATGCCCTGGTGCCGCGCTTGCAGGCGATCACCGCGAACAAGCCCGACACCAAGATCTTCATCCGCGGCGACAAGAAGATCGACTACGGCCGGGTGATGCAGGTGATGGGCCTGATCAAGACCGCGGGCTTCACCCAGGTAGCCCTCGTGGTCGACATGCCGGCCGACCAGGGCCAAGGGGTCGGCACCGGCCAGAACCAGAAGCAAAAGACGAAGTAAGAGATGCGGGCCGGCGCGACCCTTTCACTGCTGCTGCATCTGGCGATCTTGCTGATGATCTTCTTCGGCCTGCCGGATCTGTTCAAGCCGGAGGAAGTGATCGAACCGGTGGCGGTGCAGCTCGCGACCGTGGCCGACATAACCGCCCAGCCGCAGCCCGCCGTGAAGCCCTTGCCGACCCCGGTGATGAAGCCAGCCACACCGCCCCCGCCGGCACCCGCAGCGCCCCAGGCGCCGGCCCTGCCGCCGGTGCCGACGCCGCCGCAGCCCGCCGAACAGACTCCGCCTCCGCCGCCGCCCCAGGAGCCGACGCAGCCGACCCAGCCGACGGTGGCCGAGCCGCCGCAGCCAATCATCATTCCCGACCAGTCGAAGCCGCCGCCGCAACAACAGCAGGCGCAGATTGAGCCGCAGCCCGTACCGCAGCTCCGCCCCAATGTTCCGCCCGACCAGACAAAGCCCAAGGTGAAGCCGCAGCCGCAGCCGCAGCAGGCGATGGATTTCAACTCGCTGCTGAAGAACGTCGAGAAGATGAACACCCAGACGGCCGACAACACCAATCAGCAGCAGACGCCGCAACCGCCCCAGCCCCAGACCGACCAATTGGGCGCCCAGCTATCGAGCAGCGAACTCGACGCGGTGCGTTCCCAGATCGCGGGCTGCTGGTACCTCGACCCGGGCAAGAAGGGCGCCGATACACTCGTGGTAGAGATTCACGTAGACCTCGGTTCCGACGGAACGGTCCTCGGCAATCCGGAAATCCTGGATGCCGCGCGGGCGGCCACGGATCCGGTCTTCGAGGCCGCCGCCGAGGCCGCGCGCCGGGCGCTGCTGAAATGCAGTCCGCTTCATCTGCCGGCCGGCAAATACGACACGTGGAAATCGACCACGTTCCGCTTCAATCCGAGCGGCATGCTGGGCTGAGGCCATGGCGAAGCCAACCCAGCTCGCCTGTCTGTTCCTGCTTCCACTCGCGCTCGTCGCCTGCACCGCGCCGAAGCCGACGCCGATCGAGCCCGCCGCCGCACCTGCGCCGCCGCCAAGCCCCAAGGCGCCGACGACCTTGATCGTGACGCTGCAGGACGCCCAGAGGGCGACACCCGCGGCCAATGCCGCCGCCATGATCATCGCCGCCCGGTTGGCCGGCTGCTGGCAGTCCTTGGAATCGATGGATGCGCCGACGGTTGCCTTGCATCTCGGCCTCGACCCGGGGGGCGCGGTCGAGGCGGTCGATGTCGTCGATAGAACGAGATTTGCAACGCAAGCGGACTATCGTGCGGCGGCGAAGACGGCGACCAGCGCCATCTTCAAATGCAGCCCCTTCGCCCTGCCGGCCGGGAGCCACGAGTCCTGGGAGTCGCTTATTGTTCTTGTCACGCCCCATCACGCTTGAGGAGGCTTGAGGTCATGCGTCCGTCACTGCTCACCCGCCTGCCGGCCGCGTTCGCGGCCTTGATCGTCCTGCTCGCGCTGTCGCCGGCGCATGCCGATCTGCGCATCGACATCACCCAGGGCACCGTGCAGCCGATGCCGATCGCGATCGTCGATTTCTACGGTCAACAGCCGTCCGACCAGCAGTCCGGCAGCAGCATCGCTGGCGTGGTATCCGCCGATCTCGAACGCTCCGGCCTGTTCAAGCCGATCGACAAGAAGGCCTTCATCCAGACGCCCGAGAGCTTGCAGACCCTGCCGCGCTTCGGCGATTGGCGGGTGATCAGCGCCCAGGCTCTGGTCAGCGGCAAGGTCGAGACCCAGCCCGACGGCAGGCTCAGGGTCGAGTTCCGCCTGTGGGACGTTTACGCCGAGCAGCAGATGATCGGCGAGGCCGTCACCAGCACGCCTGACAACTGGCGGGCCATCTCTCACAAGGTGGCCGACGAGATTTACAAACGCCTCACGGGCGAGGACGGCTACTTCGAAACGCGCATCGTCTATGTGGCCGAGACCGGGCCGCTCACCAAGCGGATCAAGCGGCTCGCTATCATGGATCAAGACGGTGAGAACAGCCGATATCTGACCGACGGCAGCAACCTGGTGCTGACGCCGCGCTTCTCGCCCAGCACCCAGGACATCACCTATCTCAGCTATCGCAACAATAGGCCGCGGGTCTATCTGCTGAACATCGAAACCGGCCAGCAGGAGGTGCTGGGCGACTTTCCCGGCATGACCTTCGCGCCGCGCTTCTCGCCCGATGGCAGCCGCGTCGCCATGAGCCTGGCGACCAACGGCAACATCGACATTTACGAAATGGACCTGCGCACGCGAAAAGCGCACCGGCTCACCGACAGCGGGTCGATCGACACGGGGCCCTGCTACTCGCCCGATGGCACCCAGATCGCCTTCGAGTCGGACCGCGGCGGCTCGCAGCAGATCTACGTCATGAATGCCGATGGCAGCAATCCGCACCGGATCAGCTTCGGGGACGGCAAGTACGGCACGCCGGTCTGGTCGCCGCGCGGCGATTTCATCGCCTTCACTCATATTACCGGCGGGGTGTTCTACATCGGGGTCATGCACCCCGATGGGTCGGGGGAACGCCAGATCACCCGGGGCTACCTGGTGGAGGGCCCGACCTGGGCCCCCAACGGGCGGGTTTTGGCCTATTTCAAGGAGGAGCCCACGTCCAGCAATGGGTCTGGCGGCGGGGTGCGGCTCTATTCGATCGACCTGACGGGCTACAATGAGCGGGAGCTGGTCACGCCGACGGATGCCTCGGACCCGGCGTGGTCTCCCTTGATTCAGTAGGGAGTCGGGCTTGATTACCTTGAATCTGCCCGGTATATTGCGAGAGCGAAATGGTTTTTGGTATTCCGGTCGCGGATGTACGACTGGACGCTGTGTCGCGACTATGCCCTCACATTCCCCAACCCCACAGAGGTCAGGCTCGAAAGGTCCGAAAATGCGATTCAAGATTGTTACCGCGCTCGCGGCTGTCCTGTTGCTCGCTGCCTGCGCATCGAAGCCGGCGCAGACCGGCGGCGCCACCACGGGCGGTACGACGTCCACCAACCAGACCAGCACAGCCAGCGCGCCACAGGCCCCGGCCGCCGGCTCGGTCGAGGAATTCACGCAGAGCGTCGGAGACCGCGTGTTCTTCGGCTTCGATCGCTATGACCTGACAGCCGAGGCTCAGGCGCAGCTCCAGAAGCAGGCGACCTGGCTGAAGACCTACCCGCAGTATCGCTTCGTCATCGAGGGTCACTGCGATGAGCGCGGCACCCGCGAGTACAACTTGGCGCTCGGCGAGCGGCGCGCCACAGCGGTGAAGAACTATCTGGTCGCTCTCGGGATCGACCCCGCCCGGATGCAGACGATCAGCTACGGCAAGGAGCGGCCAGCGGTCCTGGGATCGAACGAGGCGGCCTGGGCGCAGAATCGCCGTGGGGTGATCGTCCTCCAGTAAGCCCGAATCCAAGGGCTATAGGCTGTGCGGCGTCTGCCGGGTCCTGCCCAGGGACCGGCAGGCGCCGTCGCCGTTTTCGGAGCCTTGCGACAGTGGAGCCGGCCGCCATATTTTTGCCGACATGCCAGGGCAGCTTTGCTCAGGGCAAGTTTGGCCAGCCGGGACTAGAGTCGAGTCTGACAGGGGCGAGGGCGTGGAGATGACAGGAGATTTTTCGAGCACATGGCCGAAGCGCCTCGGCCGGGCGTTCCCGGCCCTGGTGTTGGCGATTGGCGCGCTGGCGGCCATGCCCGAAGCCCGGGCGCAGAACGACGTCCAGGCGCTCTCCGACAAATTGGACCGGCTCCAGCAGGAGGTCTCCGACCTCGAACGCCAAGTCTACAACGGCCAAGGCACCGCCGGAACCGGCGCAACCGGGACTGAAGCGGGCGCAGGCGGCACGGCCGCAAGCCAGGAGGTGCGCATCCAGCAGCTGGAGCAGCAGATGCGCGATTTGACCGGCCAGGTCGAGAAGCTTGGCTACGACCTGCAGCAGCTCTCGGCCCGGACGGACAAAATGTCACAGGACGTGGATTTCCGCCTGACCCAGCTCGAGCACAACCAGCCCGCGGCGGGTGCAGCAACTACCGCTCCTGCGCAAGGCACGAGCGCCGCCCAGCCAGCGGCGGGAACGAGTGCTGCGACCACGGCGACCACGGCTACCGGGGGCGCCGAGCAGGGCAATCAGACCTTGAAGCAATCCTCGCTCGCCCCTCAGACTCTGGGGGGCCAAGTTCAGTCGACGACGACCGAGCAGCCGGCGGCCAGCCAGGCGGCACCCGCTACGACGAGCGCAGCCACGAATGCGGCAGCGGCGGCCTATCAGCTTCCCGGCAATACGGTGGAAGAGCAGTACCAGTACGCCTTCGGGCTGCTCCAGCAGGCCAATTACGACGAGGCCGAAAAGGCGCTGCGGGCCTTCGTCGCGCAGCATCCCACGGATTTCCTCGCCGGCAATGCCCAATACTGGCTGGGCGAGACTTATTACGTGCGCGGAAGATACGATGACGCCGCCCTCACTTTCGCCGAGGGCTATCAGAAATATCCCGACAACAGCAAGGCGCCCGACGACCTGCTGAAGCTCGGGATGTCGCTAGGCCAGACCGGCAAGAAGAGCGAGGCTTGCGTCGCTTTTGCCGAGCTCGGCAAGAAATTCCCCAGCGCGCCCGACAATGTCCTGGCGCGCGTCAAGGACGAGAAGCACCGTTACGGTTGCCGATAGGGAGAAGCCTGATCGGACGGAGCCACCCCTCTTCGTCATCCCCGGCAAAGCGTGGTTCGATCGGGCAGCTGGACTCCCGCTTTCGCGGGAATGACGACGGGAAGCCGGTCGGCGGAGCCGAGTTCGCCCGGCTGATGGGTTCCCTCGGCCCCTTCGAGAACGATCCTCGCCTCGCGGTCGCCGTTTCGGGCGGGGCCGACAGCATGGCGCTGCTCCTACTTGCCCACCGCTGGGCTCGGGCTCGGGGCGGGGAGGCCGTCGCGTTGACGGTGGATCACCGCCTACGGCCCACCTCGTCGCAAGAAGCGCTGCAAGTCGCCCGCTGGCTCGCCGATCGCGGCATTGCCTGCCGGCGCCTGGTCTGGCAGCGGCCCGCCGGGCGTCCGGTGTCGGCCCTCCAGGCGAAGGCTCGGGAGGCGCGCTACCGGCTGCTCCTCGACTGGTGCCGGCGCCATTCCGTCCTGCATCTGGCGCTCGCCCATCATGCCGGCGACCAGGCGGAGACGGTCGCCATGCGGCTCGCCCGCGGCGGTCTCGACGGGCTTGCCGGCATGCCGGCCGTGGCGTCCCGGGACGGCGTCCGGCTCATCCGTCCCTTGCTCCCCTTGCCGCCGGATCGCCTGCGGGCCACCCTTCGCGCGGCTGGCCAACCATGGATCGAGGATCCCTCGAACCGAGACGAGGCATTCGAGCGGATCAGGTGGCGCAAGCGCATTGTGCCGGGCCTGGCGCCTGCAATCGCCGCCGCAGCCGCGGAAATCGGGCATGAACGCCGTCGGCGGGAGCGGGAGGTGGCCGACCTGCTGGCCGAAGCCCGGGTCCATGCCGCCGGCTTTGTCACGCTGCCCCTCGCGGTGTTCGAGTCTGCCGCGCCGGAGACGGCGCTGAGGGCCCTCGGGCGCATCATCGTGACCGTCGGTGGCGATACTTATCCGCCGCGCCAGGAAGCGCTTCAGGGCTTGTTCGTGGCGCTTTCGAACGGCCCCAAGGGACGAACCCTGGGCGGCTGCTGGGTGCTGGCGAAATCCGACCAGCTCATGGTCTGCCGCGAGCCAGGCGCCGCCATGGAGCATTTTACGGTTGGTGCCGGGGAACATCGGCGCTGGGACGGCCGATTCGATCTTCGAATCCCTTGGGCCGGCCGAGTCGCCCCTCTGGGCGAAGCCGGCTGGGCCAGCCTTTCGCTCGAGGAACGCCGGCGCCTGGCTCCCCGCGAGGCCGCCCTGGCGTTGCCTTGCCTCTGGCGGGGGCGTAGAGTTCAAAAGTTACCCTGCTTGAGCAAGGGGAAAGCTGGATTCTCAGCCTTGTTCCGCCCAGCCCAGCCACTGGCCCCGGCTTGCTTTACAGTTGCCAAATTGAATGTGAACATTATCTAGACAAGGGTGGGCAGCGCTGGCTGCCGCCACGCCGGCCGACCAGGCCGCCGGAAAGCGAGGACTTGAGTGAATTTCACCAAGAATGTGGCGGTTTGGGTCGTCATCGGCCTGCTGCTGATCTTGCTCTTCAATCTGTTCCAGGGCTCGACCTCGCGCGGGCCGCAGAGCGATCTGGCTTATTCCGAGTTCCTGGACCGGGTCGGGCAAGGCAATGTCGTCAGCGTGACCATCCAGGGCCCGAACATCAGCGGCCGGATGAAGGACGGCAGCAGCTTTGCCACCTATGCGCCGAATGACCCCAATCTGATCACCAAGCTGGAAGAGACGCATGTCCAGGTGAACGCCGCACCTGCCGACGACAGCATGCATCCGCTGCTGAACATTCTGATTTCCTGGTTCCCGATGCTGCTGCTGATCGGCGTCTGGATATTCTTCATGCGGCAGATGCAGTCGGGCGGCGGCAAGGCCATGGGTTTTGGCAAGAGCCGGGCGCGCCTGCTGACCGAAAAGGTCGGCCGGGTCACCTTCGATGACGTCGCCGGCATCGAGGAAGCCAAGCAGGAGCTCCAGGAGATCGTCGAATTCCTCAAGGACCCGCAGAAGTTCCAGCGCCTGGGCGGCAAGATTCCCAAGGGCGTGCTGCTGGTAGGCCCGCCGGGCACCGGCAAGACCCTGCTCGCCCGCGCCATCGCCGGCGAGGCTAATGTGCCCTTCTTCACCATCTCGGGCTCGGACTTCGTCGAGATGTTCGTGGGCGTCGGCGCATCCCGCGTGCGCGACATGTTCGAGCAAGGCAAGAAGAACGCGCCCTGCATCATCTTCATCGACGAAATCGATGCCGTCGGCCGGCATCGGGGTGCCGGGCTCGGCGGCGGCAATGACGAGCGCGAGCAGACCCTCAACCAGCTGCTGGTGGAGATGGACGGGTTCGAGGCCAATGAAGGCGTGATCCTGGTCGCCGCCACCAACCGGCCCGACGTGCTGGACCCGGCGCTGCTGCGCCCCGGCCGCTTCGATCGGCAGGTGGTGGTGCCCAACCCGGATATCCTGGGCCGCGAGCAGATCCTAAAAGTGCATATGCGCAAGGTGCCGCTGGCGCCCGACGTGGATGCCAAGATCATCGCCCGGGGTACGCCGGGTTTCTCCGGCGCCGATCTCGCCAATCTCGTCAATGAGGCGGCCCTGATGGCCGCGCGCATCGGCCGGCGCGTCGTTACCATGGCGGAATTCGAGTCCGCCAAGGACAAGGTGATGATGGGGGCCGAGCGGCGCTCCATGGTGATGACCGACGAGGATAAGCGCCTCACGGCCTATCACGAGGCGGGACACGCGCTCGTCATGCTGCATGCCAAGGGCCATGAGCCGCTGCACAAGGTCACTATCATTCCCCGTGGCCGGGCACTGGGCGTCACCATGTGGTTGCCGGAGCGGGACCGCTACAGCGTCTCCAAGACCGAGCTGGAGGCCAAGCTCGCCTCCATGTTCGGCGGGCGCGTGGCCGAAGAGCTGATCTTCGGCGTGGAGAGCATCACCACCGGCGCTTCCGACGACATCCGCCAGGCGACCAACCTGGCACGGCGCATGGTCACCGAGTTCGGGTTCAGCGACAAGCTGGGGCCCCTGCGCTACAGCGAGAACGAGGAGGAGGTTTTCCTCGGCCATTCGGTGACCCAGCGCAAGAACGTCTCCGACGCGACGGCCAAGGTGATCGACGACGAGATCCGCCGGTTGGTGGAAGACGGCGAGAAGACGGCGCGAACGATCCTGCACGATCACATCGATGACCTTCACCTGGTGGCCAAAGGTCTGCTGGAATACGAAACGCTCAGCGCCGACGAGATCCAGGCGCTGCTGCGCGGCGAGGAAATCCGGCCGGGCGGCGACAGCGCGCCGCCTCCGCCGCGTCCGCGCGCTTCGGTTCCGAGCAGCGGCCGTCCGGCCGCCGCGGGTCCGGCGCGGCCCGCCGGGCTGGAGCCGGAGCCGCAACCGGGCGGCTGATCCGGCCGAATTTGTCGATGTCCGGCCAAGACGACGGCCCCGCCCCGCGGCGGGGCTTCGCCTTTCGGCCCGAAGGGCTGATTTCCGGTCCGGCCGCGGTCCGCGCCGTGGAAGCGGGAACGGCCTTTCCCCTGGCGGGCGGTCCGCTCGCCTTCAGCGCCTGCGAGGTCGTGGCAGAGTCCGGACGGATCGTTCTGCCCTTGGCCGAAGCGCGCGCCTGGGCCGCCCGGGCAGGGCTGGGCGACGAAATGGCGGCGGCCATCGCACGGGTGACTGTGCCCCGCCCGCCCTTCGCGGGATTGTCCCTCGACCGGCCACGGATCATGGGCGTGGTCAACGTGACGCCGGACAGCTTCTCCGACGGCGGCGACTTCGCCGACACCGAAATCGCGATCACCCATGGCCTGGCGCTCCGCGACGCAGGCGCCGACATCCTCGACATCGGCGGCGAATCCACCAGGCCCGGCTCCGAGCCTTTGCCCGTCGAAACGGAGCTTGCCCGCATCTTGCCGGTGATCCGGGCCCTCTCCCGCGCCGGGGCGCTGGTCTCCGTCGACACCCGCCGGGCGCGGGTCATGAGCGAGGCGATCGCCGCCGGTGCGCGCATCGTCAACGACATCACGGCGCTCGTCGGCGACCCTGAGAGCCTCGGGCTGGTCGCCAGGGCGGGCGTGTCCGTGGTGCTCATGCACATGCAGGGCGAGCCTCGCAGCATGCAGGCGAACCCGGTCTATGTCGAAGCGCCTCTCGACATCCGCGACTTCTTCGTCGACCGGCTGGCGGCCTGCGCCGCGGCGGGCGTCCCGGCGGAACGGATCGCCATCGATCCCGGCATCGGCTTCGGCAAGAATGACCGGCACAACATCGCGATCCTTCAGGGTCTCGGATTCTTTCATGAACTCGGCGTTCCGATCCTCCTCGGCGTCTCGCGCAAGAGCTTCATCGGGCGCTTGAGCCGGAAGGAACCGCCGAAGCAGCGCCTGGCAGGGTCCCTTGCCGCCGGTTTGGCCGGGCTCGACCGGGGCGTCCAGATTCTCCGGGTTCATGACGTGGCCGAGACGCGCCAGGCGACGGCCGTTTGGCAGGCCCTCGTTCACCCGGTATCATCGGCCCCATGACTCGCAAGCTTTTTGGCACCGACGGGCTGCGCGGCACTGCCAACCGCGAACCGATCACCGCGCGTATCGCGCTCGAGCTGGCCTTGGCCGCCGGCGCCCAGTTCCGCCGGGGCAACCACCGCCATCGGGTCGTCATCGGCAAGGACACGCGGCTTTCGGGTTACATGCTGGAGCCGGCGCTGGCCGCCGGCTTCGTTTCCATGGGCATGGACGCCATCATGCTCGGCCCGCTCCCCACGCCGGCCGTGGCGATGCTGACCAGGTCGCTCCGGGCCGATGTCGGGGTCATGATCTCCGCCTCGCACAATCCCTATCAGGACAATGGCATCAAGTTGTTTGGCCCCGACGGCTACAAGCTGTCGGACCAGATCGAGGCGGCCATCGAAGCCAGGATGCGCGACGCCCACGCCTCGCTCGCCAAGCCCGAGGCCCTCGGCCGGGCGGTGCGCCTCGAAGATGCCCGCGGCCGCTATATCGAATTCGTCAAGAACAGCTTTCCCAAGGGCCTCACCCTCGATGGCCTCAAGATCGTCGTCGACTGCGCCCATGGCGCCTCCTATCGCGTGGCGCCGACGGTGCTCGAAGAGCTGGGCGCCCAGGTGATCGCGATCGGGGTCGAACCCAACGGCACCAACATCAATCGCGACTGCGGCGCGACTGCGCCCGATGCCATGTGCAAGGCGGTGCTGGCCGAAGGCGCGCATCTTGGATTGGCGCTCGACGGCGACGCCGACCGGCTCATCGTCGCCGACGAGAAGGGGCGCGTGCTGGACGGAGACCAGCTCATGGCCCTCATCGCGCGTTCCTGGGCGAGCGCGGGCAGGCTTGCGGGCGGCGCCATCGTAGCCACGGTGATGTCGAACCTCGCGCTCGAACGCTATCTTGCCGGCCTCGGCCTCCAGCTCCTGCGTACCCCGGTGGGCGACCGGTACGTCGTCGAGCGCATGCGCGCCGGGGGCTTCAACGTCGGCGGCGAGCAGTCGGGCCACATCATCCTGTCGGATTTCATCACCACCGGCGACGGGCTGATCGCGGCGCTCCAAGTCCTGGCCGTGCTGGTGGCCTCGGCCAGGCCGGCAAGCGAGACCGGCCGGGTCTTCGACCCGCTGCCCCAGCGCCTCAGGAGCCTGAAGGTCGAAGCGACGGCAAAACCGCTCGACAGCGCCGGCGTAAAGGCGGCAATCCGCGACGCCGAGGCAGCGCTGGGCACGGCGGGCAGAATTCTGGTGCGCAAGTCGGGCACCGAGCCCGTCATCCGCGTCATGGCCGAAGGCGAAGACGAAGTCGTCGTGGGTCAGGCGATCGACGTCGTCATCCGCGCCATCGAAGCCGCGCTCACCGCCGCGGCGTAGAGCCTGATCGTCTCAAGCCTGTTTGGCTTGAGACGTGAATCAGGCTCTAAATCCAACATGTAGAGCAAGATTCACGGGTCAGCTTGAGTCAAGCTGACCCGATCTTGCTCTTGCGCTACACCCTCACCCTCCCGCCGCTACGCGTCGGGCCCCTCGTCGATCCGCGTTGCGGATCGACCCCGCTACGCGGGCAAGGGGCCTATTGCGTCAGCAATGGGAAGGTGAGGGCGTCAGACGACGAGGCCATCGCTGGCCGGGCCTTCACGCAGAAGGGCGACCAGGCGAGTAAGGCCATCGGCGAGCTGCTCCGTGCTGCTGGCTGAAGATACGCAAAGCCGGATCGCCTCGGGTGCCGGAAGGTCAGTCGCGAAGACTTCGGCGCCGCGCAGGCGAAGGCCGCGACGGGCGCCGGCGGCGACCAGGTCGTTGGCGCGCCAGGGTGTGGGCAGATGGAGCATGCCGAAGAAGCTCGAGGGATGGGCGCGGTAGTCGAAGCTTTCCAGCAGCTTCGCGGCGAGCGCCTGGCGCTCGGCGGCGGCGCTGCGTTGCGCGGCGGCGAGAGTGTCGGCAGCGCCATCGACGATCCAGCGCGTCACGATCTCCGCCGTCAACGGGGGCGCCATCCAGATGGTGGCCCTGAGCGCGTTGACGAAGGCTGCCTCCCGGCCCTTGGGCAGGGCGAGGTAGCCGACGCGCAGGCCCGGTGCCAGGGATTTCGAGGTTCCGACCAGGTAATGCCCCAGATCGGGCAAGAGCTCCGTCAAGGTCGGACGCGCTCCGGCAAGAAAGCCGTACACGTCGTCCTCGATCACCGGGAGCCGGTGCCTCGCCGCGACCGCGGCGATGGCCTCGCGCCGAGACGGCGACATGATGGCGCCGGTCGGGTTCTGCAGGTTGGGCATGCAGAAGAGCGCGCTGGCGCGCTCCGTCCGGCAGGCTGCGTCCAAGCCTTCCGGCAGCAGCCCCTCGTCGTCCATGGGTAGGCTCTTCAGCCTCAGATTCAAGGCGGCCGCCATGGTCTTGACGCCGGAATAGGTGAGGGATTCGGTGAGCAACAGTTCGCCCGGCTTGGCGAGCCCGCGCAGGGCGACGCTGATGGCGTGCTGCGCGCCGAGTGTAATGAGGATCTGCTCCGGCGCTACCGAGAGGCCATGGCGCGCGATCCAGGCCGCGCCGGCCGCGCGGTGGTGGGCCATGCCGCCGTGTGGCTGGTAATCCAGCAGCGAGCCGACGCCGCCATCCCGCGCCAGCTCGCCCAAGGTGCGCTGGAAAAGCGCGTCGCCGGCATGGGGCGGCGGAAAGGCGAGACTGAGCTCGATGGCGCCGTCCGCCTGGGGTTGCAGCGAGCCCAGCTGAGGGGAGGCCTGGCCCGGCGCGGCGAGAAAGCTTCCACGCCCCACATGGCCCGCCACCAGGCCCCGGCGCTGAGCTTCGGCATAGCCGCGGGTTACCGTGCCCACCGTCACGCCAAGGCGATAGGCGAGCTCGCGATGGGTCGGCAGGCGCTCGCCGGCTTTCAGGCGACCCTGTCGAAGGTCGGTGGCGATGGCCTCGGCGATGGCCTGGTAACGAGGGCCTTCGTAGGCGGAAAGGTCCGGTTGCCAAGATGTCATGGTGACAATGTATGTCTTGACCCGAAATTGTGTCAATAGATAATGGTATTGTAGTGACGCAAACTAACGAGCAATGACAGGTGCAACATGGAAGCGCTTCGCCTCCGCCATAGGCTCGACCATCGAGGTATCGCAGTCGTCGGTCATTGCACTCGGGTTATCTCCAGGGTCATCGACCGCCTTTGGGAGTGGCACGGCCGCGCTCGGGAACGCCGGCAACTCTCAGCTCTCAGCGATTCCATGCTGAAGGACATCGGTGTCAGCCGCGCGGAAGCGTCGACCGAGTTCGAGAAGCCGTTCTGGCGCTCATAGGCCGTCTGCTAACCTCAACTCCAATTCGGAGCCGCAACATGGAATTGCCGCTGTATCAGGTTGATGCTTTCACCGACCGCCTTTTCGGCGGCAACCCGGCCGGGGTCTGCCCGCTCGATCGCTGGCTTCCCGACGGGACCATGCAGGCGATCGCGGCGGAGAACAACGTGGCCGAGACGGCCTTCTTCCGGCGTGAAGGAGATGCCTATCGTCTGCGCTGGTTCACGCCCACGGTCGAGGTCGAGCTCTGCGGTCATGCGACCTTGGCGAGCGCCTATGTGATCTCCAGCTTCCTCGATCCCGGCTGCAAGGGCATGGCATTCGACAGCCGCAGCGGGCGGCTCACGGTGACGCGGACCGGCGATTTCTTCGTCCTCGATTTCCCTTCGCGCCCGCCGGCGCCGGTCGAGAACCCGGCGGTCGGCCGGGCCTTGGGCCGCGCTCCGCGCGCCTTGCTTGCTTCCACGCAGTACCTGGCCGTCTTCGACAGCGCCGCGGAAGTGGCCGCGCTCGCGCCCGACATGGCCGCTCTTGCCGCTCTTGACCGCGACGGCGTGATCGCGACGGCGCCAGGCCTGGACGGCGTCGACTATGTCGCCCGTTTCTTCGCCCCCCAGGCCGGCATCCCTGAAGACCCCGCCACCGGCATGGCCCAATGCACCCTCGTTCCCTATTGGGCGGGAAGGCTCGGCAAGAAACAGCTGACCGGCCGGCAGATCTCACAGCGCATCGGCGACTTCGCCTGCGAGCTTGCCGGCGACCGGGTGAAGATCGGCGGCAAGGCCGTCTGCTATTTCAAGGGCAGCATCACCCTCGATGCCTGAAGCGGCAACAGCGCCGGCGCACCGCGGGACCGATGAGTTCCTGCTCGGCGCCTGGCAGATGCTGCCGCTGCTCATCGCCGTCGTTCCCTTCGCCCTCATCATGGGCGCGCTCTGCGCCGAGAAGGGCATGAGCCCGCTGGAAACGGCGCTGATGGGCGCGCTCGTTTTCGCCGGCTCGTCACAGTTCGTCGCCGCCGGCCTTTGGCAGCATCCAATCCCGATGCTCGCTATCGTCGCCAGCACCGCGCTCATCAATTCGCGCCATCTCCTGATGGGTGCCGCGCTGGCGCCCAGCATGGGTGCCTTCGGCCGGCCACGCTCCTATCTCGCGCTGTTCTTCATGGCCGACGAGAACTGGGCCATGGCCATGCGCCGGGCGGCGGCCGGCCATCTTACGGCCAGCTACTACTTCGGGCTCTCCGTGCCGTTCTATCTCTCCTGGGTCCTGTGGACCACCATCGGCAACCTGATCGGCGGGGTGATCGCCGATCCCAAGCGCTTCGGCTTCGATTTCGCCTTCGCCGCCGTGTTCCTGGTCATCCTCCTCTCGCTCAACAAGGCCAGGCGCAACCTGCTGCCAGTCGCGGTCAGCGCCGCCGCGGCACTCGCCGCCTGGAAGCTCCTGCCGGGTTCCGCCTACATCTTCGTCGGCGGCCTGGCCGGGACGCTCGCAGGCGCTCTCGCCTGGCAAAGGCCGAGCCATGCGCCTTGACCCGGCCACGCTTCTCACCTGGCTTGGCATGATGGCCGTCACTTATGGCGCGCGCGCCGGCGGCTATTGGCTGGTGCAGCGCTATGCGCTCAGCGGCCGCGTCAAGGCGGCGCTGGAAGCGGTGCCCATGGCGGTGCTGACGGCCATCATCGCGCCTACGGTGTTGGCGACTGGCCCGGCCGAGACCCTTGCTGCCGTGGCGACCCTCGTCATCGCCTGGCGCCTGCCGGCGCTGGCGGCAGTGGCAGGCGGCGTCGTGACGGTGGTGCTGCTGCGGATGGTGATGGCCTAGGCGTTTCGGATTCTCGGCAAGCGCGCCGTGGGTGGGCGACTTGCCCATGGGCTTGGCCAACCGCCCCGGTCAGTGCTGACAAGTGGCGGCTAGCCCGCCGCGACCCCCCGTTCGCGCAAATCTCAAGTGACCCTCCTTGATCCAAACTCGACAGCCCTCCGGTCCCGCTTTAGCCACGAGACGGCTTCCCACGGGCAACCGCAGCCAGGAGTGCTTCGAGAAGATTTCGCCGGCCTCTGCGAAAGATCCCTCGAGTACCAGGATTTCGATCCCGCCTTCCGGTTCCAAGGTTACTTGGACATTTCGACCCCAGCGCTCCAGGCGGACATCCTCGCGCTCATCGCGGAACAATCTCACTGCCTCTCTGCCGCTCTGGCCGGCGACCGCGACCATCGGCATCCTGTTGGTGTCCGACTTCACATGGGTGCGGTCGGCGGGATCGAACTGCCGAAGCTTGACGAAGAGGACGCAGCCGGTTTTGGAACCGGGCGTATGTCGGGATTGCGGCGGATTGCGGATATAGCTGCCGGCCGGGAAATCGCCATGCTCGTCCTGGAATACGCCTTCGAGCACGAGGAACTCCTCGCCCTCGTCGTGGACGTGGGGCGAGAAATGGCTATTGGGCGCGTAGCGTACGATGCTCGTCGCCCGTGCCACCTCGTCGCCGATGCGGTCGAGCATGCGTCGCTCGACCCCTGGCATGGGCGAGGCGGTCCAGCCGAGCCGGGCCGCGTGGACCGCGATCCGCTTGGAAAAGTCGGCATTCAATTCCATCATCAGCGCCTCCGTCGGCCTGTACCCGATGCATGACTGGATCAGATAGCCAATCCGGCGCAAAATGAAAACAGATGGTACTCGCCAGGGCGCGCTTCGGGATGCGCGAGCAACGCCCGCTACGCGGTAGAAGAAGGATTTGAAACATGCCGGACGAAGTCAGTGCGAACTGGGGAGTTTCGGAGCACGCCGCAGAGCTGCACCGCTCCGCGCTCGTCTGGGACGACCACGGAGGCTTTGCCTATTCCAAGGCGCCGATCCTGAAGGACCTGGAGCGCTGGCGCGCCGCCGGCATCGACTACCTGTCGATCAATGCCGGCTATGACGTGATGCCATGGACGCTGACCTTGGAGGCGGTCTCGCAATACCGCCATTGGATCAGGACCCACTCCGAAGCGCTGGTCCAGGTCGAGACGGTCGACGACATCTTCCGCGCCCGCAAGGAAGGCAAGCTTGCGGTCACCTTCGACCTCGAAGGCATGAACGCGCTCAACGGCGACATCGGCATGGTGGATCTCTACTACCGGCTCGGCGTGCGCCAGATGCTGTTCGCCTACAACCGCAACAACCTCGCCGGCGGCGGATGCCATGACGAAGACATCGGCTTGACGGAGTTCGGGCGCGCGGTCGTGGCCGAGATGAATCGCGTCGGCATGGTCGTCGATTGCTCCCATTGCTCCTACAAGACCTCCATGGAAGCGATCGAAGCCTCCACGGCGCCGGTCATCTTCAGCCACGCCAACGCGCGCAAGCTGTGGGACCACGAGCGCAATATCCGGGACGACCAGATCAAAGCCTGCGCGGCGACCGGCGGCGTCGTCGGCGTCACCGGCGTCGGCAGGTTCCTCGGGCCCAACGGCCATACGATCGAGCACCTGGTCGAACACATCGACTACATGGTTGAGCTCATCGGTCCCGATCACGTCGGGTTCGGCATGGACAGCGTGCTGCACGTCCACAAGCCGAACCAGCCCTTCACCCGCAATCGCGAGTATTGGCCAGAGCGCCAGTATCCCGATAGCGGCTCCGGCTATATCCCGCCCGAAGGTGCGCCGCGCCTGACCCAGGCCTTGCTCGATCGCCAGTACAGCGAGAAGGATATCCGGGGCATCCTGGGCGAGAATTTCCTGCGCGTGGCCAAGCAGGTGTGGAAGTAGGCGTTTTAGTACGAAGCAGGAGGGAATCAGGCTTGGCGAGACTCGGTTTTCGTGAGCGCCTGGCGACGGGCAAGCCGCTGGTGCTCGACGGCGCGATGGGCTCGGAATTGCAGCGCCGCGGCGTCTGGGTTTCCCATGGCGCAACCAAGGACAAGCTCGGCGCCTGGTCGGCCACCGCGATGCGCGACGCGCCGGAAGTGGTCCGTGAAGTCCATGAGGACTACTTCAAGGCCGGCGCCGATATCGCGACGACCAACAGCTTCTGGACCAATTCCGTGAAGCTCGGTCTCGTCGGCCTCGGGGACAAGGCGGCCGAATACACGCGGGCGGCAGGCAGGCTCGCCATCGAAGCCCGCGACCGCCTGCGCCCGGGTGCCTATGTCGCCGGCGGCATGGCGCCTCCCCATGGCGGCCGCGCGCCGGTCGACCCCATCGATCTGCCGCGCGAGTTCGCCATGCAGGCCCGGGCGTTGAAGGAGGCCGGCGTCGACCTGCTGCTGGTCGAATACATCGGCTATGTCGACGACATCGTCGCGGCTATCGACGCGGTGCAGCCGGCAGGCCTTCCGATCATGCTCGGTCTTCGCCACATCACCGATGAAGGCGACATGCAGGCGGGAGAGACGTTCGAGCAGCTCGTCACGGCATTGGGGCCGCGCAAGGTCGACGCGATCCTTCTCATGTGCAGCAAGCCCGCAGCCATCTCGGCCGGCTTGCCGAGGCTGCGTCAAGCCTTCGCCGGTCCGATCGGCGCCTATCCCAACATTGGCTACACCCGGGCCAGCGATCCTCTCGATGACGGGCATCAGTGGCATGGCCTCGATACGGAGTCCTATACGCCCCGGCATCTGGCCGAGGACGGCCGGACATGGCTCGCCATGGGTGCCCAGATCCTGGGCGGTTGCTGTGCCACCACCCCGGATCACATCGCCGCACTGCGCAAGGTGGTGCCGGGGGCCCTCTAGCCCGGCCTCTTGCGACCGTCCCGGCTGTTTCCGCCGCCCGAACGTGCTCCGCCTTGCCGCGCTCCGGCAAACCGGCTATTAGCCCTTGGTATCCCCGTCCTTCGAGGTGCCCTTTGCCGCGCTCCGCCGAGACTGCCCTGCTGCCCGCGGGGCTTCAGGACGTGCTGCCGCCCGAGGCCGCCCACGAGGCGGCGACCGTGGAGCGGCTGATGGGCGTCTTTGCCGGCCATGGCTACGACCGGGTGAAGCCGCCTTTGGTGGAGTTCGAAGAGAGCCTCTTGAGCGGGCCCGGGGCCGCCATGGCCAAGCGCAGCTTCCGGCTGATGGACCCTGTTTCCCACCGCATGATGGCGCTGCGCGCTGATATGACTCTACAGGTCGCCCGCATCGCCGCCACGAGGCTTGCCCGGCAGGCCCGGCCCTTGCGTCTTTCCTATGCCGGGCAGGTGCTGCGGGTGAAGGGCTCGAGCCTCAGGCCCGAGCGCCAGTTCGGCCAGGCCGGCGTCGAGCTGATCGGCGCCGCCTCGGCCAGGGCCGACGCGGAAGCAATCCTCCTGGCGGCCGAGGCGCTCGATGCGGTCGGCGTCGATGGTCTTTCCATCGATCTCAATCTGCCGAGCCTGGTGCCGATCCTGGCCGGGGGCCTTGGCCTTCAGCCTGCGGCAACGGAGACGCTGGTCGATGCCCTCGACCGGCGCGATGCCGGCGCGGTCAAGCAGCTGGCCGGACGCGAGGCGGCGACCTTCGGCGCCTTGCTCGCGGCCGCCGGCCCGGCGCGCAAAGCGCTCGCTGCCCTGGCGAAGCTCGAGCTGCCGAAGGCCGCTGCCGCCGAGCGCGAAAGGCTGGAGGAGGTGGTCGGACTCGTGCTGCGGGCGCGCCCGAAGCTGGCGCTGACCGTGGATCCGGCCGAGCATCGCGGCCTCGAATATCACAGTGGCGTGGGCTTCACCTTCTTCGCGCGCCGGCCGCGCGCCGAGCTTGGCCGGGGCGGGCGCTATGTCAGCGGCAAGGGCGAGCCTTCGACCGGGTTCACCCTTTACATGGATGGGCTGCTGCGCGCTCTGCCCGCACCGGCCAAGCCCCGGCGCCTGTTCATTCCCGCCGATGCGCCGGCAAGCCACGCCCGCCGCTGGCGGGCCAAGGGCTGGATCACCGTCGCCGGGCTCGATCCCACGGCGGAGGCCAAGGCCGAGGCGCGCCGGCTCGGCTGCAGCCACGTCATGGGCGCCGGCCGCGCCATCGCGCTGAAGGGGTAGGGCAATGGCCAACGTCGCGGTTGTCGGCGTCCAGTGGGGCGACGAGGGCAAGGGCAAGATCGTCGATTGGCTGTCGGAGCGCGCCGACGTGGTCGTGCGCTTCCAGGGCGGCCACAATGCCGGCCATACCCTCGTCATCAACGGCAGCACCTATAAGCTCAGCCTCCTGCCCTCGGGCGTCGTCCGCCCGGGCAAGCTCTCGGTCATCGGCAACGGCGTGGTGGTCGATCCCTGGGCCCTGCTGGCTGAGATCGAAACCCTGCGCAAGCAGGGCGTGGCCGTCGGACCGGACAATCTGCTGCTGGCGGAGAATGCGGTCCTCATCCTGCCGCTTCACGGCGCCCTCGACCGGCTGCGCGAAGCGGCGCGCGGCCCCGACAATCTCGGCACCACCGGGCGCGGCATCGGTCCGGCCTATGAGGACAAGGTCGCGCGCCGCGCCATCAGGGTCTGCGATCTATTCGAGCCGGAGACGCTCGCGCGCAAGCTCGATGAGCTGCTGCGCCATCACAACGCCCTGCTGAGGGGATTGGGCGCGCCCGAGATCCGGCGGCCGGAGCTGGCGGCCAGGCTCGCCGAGGTGGCGCCGCAACTGGCGCCCTATGCAGCGCGGGTCTGGCAGCGCCTCGACGAGGCGCGCCGGCGCGGCGACCGGATCCTGTTCGAGGGCGCCCAGGCCGCCATGCTCGACGTTGATCACGGGACCTACCCCTATGTGACCTCGTCCAATACCCTGGCCGGCCAGGCCGCCGCTGGTTCGGGGCTCGGCATCGGCGCCATCGGCTATGTGCTGGGCATCACCAAGGCCTACACGACGCGGGTCGGACGCGGGCCTTTCCCGACCGAGCTCGAGGACGAGATCGGCCAGCGCCTGGGCGAGCGCGGGCGCGAATTCGGCACGGTCACCGGGCGCAAGCGGCGCTGCGGGTGGTTCGATGCGACCATGGTGCGCCAGGCGGTGAAGGTGGGCGGCGTCGAGGGCATCGCGCTCACCAAGCTCGATGTGCTGGACGGCCTGCCGGAACTGAAGCTTGCCGTCGGCTATCGCCTGGCCGGCGCGGAGATCGACTATTTCCCCGCCGGCCCGGCGGCCCAGGCCGCGGCCGAGCCGATCTACGAGACGATGGAAGGCTGGAGCGATTCGACGCGCGGCGCGCGGAGCTGGGTCGACCTGCCGGCGACCGCGATCAAGTATATCCGGCGCATCGAGGAACTGATCGGCGCGCCGGTGGCTCTCCTATCGACGAGCCCCGAGCGCGACGACACCATCATGGTGCGCGACCCCTTCGCGGACTGAGCACGGTTCGAAGCTAGAACCGAGGAATCAGACTGTGCTACCGCGATCCAGCGGGTGGATCAGCGGCCGGTGACGCAGGGTTATCGATGTCATCGCCGGCGTTCTGCGAACAGGAGAAGGCTGGGGCCATTGGGGTGAGCTGCGTTGTCTTCGCTCAGCGTGATTCGAAAGCCGTTCAGTTCGAGCAGCGACAGGATGTCGTCCTTCTCCATCCAGAAGCTGCTTGTCTCGGTGCCGCCGCAGAAGTTGGGCAGCCGAAGGTCGCCCGCGTAGCGGTACTCGTGGAGACGGAACCCGCGACCCCTATGCACGACATTCACCGGCAGGCCCGAGAATTTCGGCGCCAGGCTCGGATTGCCTCGCAGCGCGTCCTCGTCAAAATAGTGGGTCCATAGCCCAATTTGCCGGGCAATCCTGCAGCACCCTTGAAGCAGGGATATGGGATCTGGCATGTGGTACAGCACGCCGCAGGCAAGGACGAAGTCAAATGTCCGGTCGGTCTGCGCGACGAAGGATGAGAAATTGCCAAGCATGAATTCCGCTTCGATCGCCAGGGCGTTCTTGACCACGAGGCATTTCATGAAGGCGCGGGCGTTCGCTTCGATCGAGACTATCGGCTTGGCTCCGGCCCGCCAAAGCATGTAGCTATGACCGCCTTCCAATGGTCCCAGCTCCAGTGCGGACTTGCCGCGCAGTCCGCCCGCCTGGTTTTCAAACCAATGCACCCTGTGATCATCGAATAAGGGAATCTTCCCGGAACCATAGCCGGGGACATCGCTAATCCAATCATCTCCGAATAGTCGAAGGCCATTCGCAGCATCAGGCAGCGTCGTGATGAATCGATCCACCGTCGAATCCATCTCAAACTTAGCATGGGTGTGATCTGCCTCGCTCGGCGCCCCTTGGTCGCAGCTGCGGCCCGGGGGTGGCGCTGCATTGTTCCGAAGCTCGTCCGCTTCGCGCCGCGCTGCGAGGAGGCCGGCTGCAAGTTCGTCGCGCTCAATTCGAAGTCGCCGAATGGCCGGCACCTGTAGCGCGATATGTGCCGTCAGCCGGGAAACCCAAGGCACCTTCAAGAATCCCCCGTCACGTGGGCTTCGCCGCATTCCTCGTCGGGACGGCGGTTCATGGTCCACGGAGCGCGCGCCGAACGGCACGGCCGAGCGCACGGCAGGGTTTGGTCATGCGCCAGGATCGCGAACTGCGTAGCGCCTTGATCTCCGCGCGAAGGATCGCAGCCTCAGCCAGAGCGCGGGTCGCGTTATTGACTTCCGAGGACGGGACGGTGTCTTGGGTTCTGTCATGTTTCGCGGCTATGAACTCCCTGGGCAGGCTATCGCGTTGGACCGACCTCATGGTCGTCCGGTCTTCCGATGGCGGAAGCTTTTCAAGGGTGGCGTAGAACTCGAAATTTCCCGGAGCCGTTCCTACGAAATCGGCGACTGCGAAGTCCAGCAGGTCGTGCTCGATCATCTGTTGCAGGATGGAAAGAAATGATTCGTCGGTGAACACAGTACAATGACTGTCTTCGTAGCGGCCGGCCCGCCAAGCGTCGCGGACCATCGCCATCGCCGTTGCGGAGTCATGCGTGGGCCTGATGGCCGAGTATTCCAAGGTCCGGGCCCAGGCGTCCCCGACTGGGATCGGCCCGGTGGCCAGCGTGCGGAAATCGTAGTGTTGCGCCGGCGACGGCTGCTTGAAGGCAAAAAAGTAGGGATTTAGCAGTTCCCGAAACCTTGTTGTTTCCCTGAGCACGTCGAAGGTGAATCGCTTGTCCGGGACCGCCAGTGCGAGCCTGCCGCCGACCCGCAGAATGCTTGCGATTTCCGCCAGCCAGCCGATGAGATCGGGAACGTGCTCGATGACGTGGGAAGCTACGACATAGTCGAAGGGTGCCAAGGATGCGGCGGCTTCGGCAATTCCAAGGCCGGCGGTTGGTATGTCGATGTCGACAATCATGCCGACGTTTACATTCGGATCGTCTATATATTTCTTCTTCAGCTCTGCCGTCGTGTAATAGTCAAGGTAATGTATGTTGCCATCGTGCTTGGCCACGAGCGGCGCGGCCAGCGGACCGATCTCAAGCCCTTTGCCGCCTGCGATATCGATCCTGTTTAGAATTGTCTGGCGGCGGTCCATGGCGCTGACTACTTCAATTTGCCCGCATTCACGCCGCAGAGCTCACGCCGCCCGATTTCCGTCTTCAACCGAAAGGCTTCGGCAGCATGTTTCAAAGAAAGCCCGTGCATATCGCGAATCCGGCGGCGCTCAACGAGATGGGCATCCACCTCTGGGTCGACCGACTGTCTTACTTCCAAGGGCGGGGGCAGATTGCCGGGTGGTGCTTCGGGAGGCAGAGGGCAATCCGTGAAATCGTCCTGACCTGCGGGTCAACTCGCAGCAAGATTGTCCATAACCGACTCCCGAGCCCGGATGTCGCTGCCGTCCTAGGTTCCGCCGCCGCTCATTGCCGCTTCGATCAGCGTTTCGACATTGAGAGTAGTATGCCGGAGCCGATTGCGCCAAGCCTCACCATCGCGGTCTCCGGCGGCAGGTCCGTGAGGATATCCGATCTGATCTCCTTTTCGACTTCCAACCGGGGAGAGACCGGCCGGGTTCAGAGCGCATTCACCACGCGGTTGACAAGCATCGTGCCGGGCCGGGTTCTTGAACTTGGGGCCCGCAACCGCGTTTCCACCATCGGCCGGTCCCTCGTGCCAAGCGGGTGGCATTACACGGGGCTCGACATCATGCCGGGCCCCAATGTCGATGTCGTCGGCGACGCGCACCAACTTTCGGCCCTGTTCAGCGCCAACACATTCGATGCCGTCATCAGCATCGCGGTTTTCGAGCATCTGCTCATGCCGTGGAAGGTCGCGATCGAAATGAATCGCGTGATGAAGACGGGCGCGATCGGGTTCATTTGGGCTCCACAGACATGGACCGTGCACGAAGAGCCATGGGATTATTTCCGCTTCTCCAAGCACAGCTGGCGCGCGCTCTTCAATGCCGCGACCGGTTTTGCGATAGAGGACTGTGCGCAAAGCGAGCCCGCCTTCGTGGTTCCGAGGATCTGCGGAGAGGCAGTAAACTTCGGCGAAGCCCATGTGGGATATCTTGCCTCCTGCGCGACCGTTTCCAAGATCTCCGATACCGCCCTGGACTGGCCAGTCGATTTGGCGACCGTCGTGGACTCTTCCTACCCTCAATGATCGTCGGCCACGTGCCACGGTTTCGATGTGCGCGGCGGGAAGGCCAATGCGAAATCGGGTCGGTAGGTCGATAGGTTCGGACTGAAGAACGGATCTTGCGCCAGGACTTGGCCCCAACGCTCGCGCAGTTTCCGCGCCTCCCGCTCGAGAATGTCGTCACGATCCGGCATGTCACCCAGCGTGGCGGAGCCGCGGTGGTGCAACTCGGCGAAGGGCGTCCAGATGGTCCGATACCCGGCCTCGCGCAGGCGGAGGCAAAGATCAACGTCGTTGTAATGAATTCCGAAATTCTCGGAATCGAAACCCCCCAACCGCAAGAACAACTCGCGGCGGATCACGCAGCACGCGGCTGTGACCGCGGATAGTTCCTGATGCAGGATCGCTCTTCCGAAGTAGCCCGTATGGGCCGCAGGAAGGCCTTCGTGCGCATGCCACGCCAGCCAGTCGGGCACGAGGATGATGCCGGCGTGCTGTATCGCGTGGGTCCCCTTGTAAAGCTTGGCGCCGACCATGCCGACGTCCTCGCGCAGCCCGTGCGACACCATCTCGGCCAGCCAGTCCGGGTCGATCACTTCCGTGTCGTTGTTGAGGAAGCACAGCAGTTCACCATTGGCCGAGCGGGCTGCCCTGTTGTTCAGCGCGGCGAAGTTGAACGGGCCAGGTTCCCTGGTCAATTCTATCGCCCTTCGGTGCTGCAGATGCCGCAGATAGCGGAGGGTCCTCTTGTCGGTGCTTTCATTGTCCACCACAAGAATGTTGAATCGAGGGTAGTCGGTGATCCGCAAGACGCTGGAAATGCAGGTCTGCAGCAGGTCCACCCTGTCACGGGTGGGGATGACGATCGTGACCGGCGGCTGGCGGCTGCGGTCGATGCGGGCGCGGTGAAGCGTTCCCGTATGCGTCGCCAGGCTGCGTGCCGGAAGATGGATGCGGTTGAAGTGGTCCTGCAGCGCCGATCTGGCGGCTACGTGCGCATAGTCCTTGGAGGTCGGATTGTAGGCGACCGAGCCGGGTACAGCCCGCCAGTGATACAGGATATGGGGAATATGCAGGATCGTGCCTGGAGCCGCGTGTTCCACGAAGCGCAGCGCGAGATCGTAATCTTGGCTGCCGTCATATTTCTTCCGAAGACCTCCCAATTCGCGCAGCTTCGAAAGGCGATACACGCCCAAATGGGAGATCATGTTGTGCGAGTACAGAAGCTCCCGATTGAATTCGCATTTGAAGTAAGGGTCGTAGCGCCGGCCCTGACGATCGATCTTGTCTTCGTCGGAATAGATCAGGTCGGCGCATGGGTGTTCGGCGATAGCTTGCGCCACCATGTAGAGTGCATGGGGCGGGATGATGTCGTCGTGGTCCAGCAGTGCGACGAACTCTCCGTCCGCGATGCCGAGAGCCAAATTCGTGGTTTCGGCAATTCCCCCATTCTTCCGCGCATAGACCACTTTGATGCGGGAATCCCGCTGCGCGTATTGGGTAAGGATCCGCCGCACGGTGCGGTTTGTGGATCCATCATCGGCGATGCAGAGCTCCCAATTGTCATACAGCTGCGCCTGGACAAACTCGATGGCCATGCGAAGCCAGCGGCCATGCGTATTGTAGGTCGGCATCACGACCGACAGCTTGGGTTTTCTCGTCATCTGGCGAACCTGCCGGCGAATTGCGGCCGTGTCCGACGGACTTAGCGTGTCGAACAGTTCTATCCATTCTTCGTAGGAATCGTCGGCGCGCGGATGGAGCCACAATGCCCAGAGCATGCGCAACCCCTGCCGCGAACACATCAGCCGGCTCAGCCGGAGAAGTTGGCCGACCGGGGCAATGCGCCGCTGGCGAACGCGATGGAGAAACCGGGACAGGCGCCAGCCAGCGACGCCCGGCCACCCGATCCTGCGAATGGAGAGACGGTCGATCGTGAATTCCGCGTCGCCGTGCGGGGCATCGCACCGAAGCGTGGTCAGGCCATCGGTGAAGGCGATGGCTTCGAATCGTCCGGCACGCAGGCGAAGATGGACCGGCGACAACTCAACAGGCGCGAAGTCTGCCGACCTTCGATGCCGTGCATAGATGCTCAGATAGACAGGTCGATTGGATTTCAACCGGCCCGAAACTCGTACCCAGCCGGCGACAGGCTTGCCCGATGCATAGTGAATGGCGAAGACGGCGCGACGCGCCTGGGTGAGATATCTGTTCCCCAGATCCGTTCCCGAGAGCATCTCGAGCGAGAACTGCCGCAGACTCGAATCCGGGCGAGCGTCGGCCTGGTCGATCGGCTCGCGGTCCAGCTGCTCAGCCGCCGGATCCAGGGATGATGTCGCAGGCGTTGACGGCGGAAAGAACATGGGAGGTAGCGTAGCACGAGGATTCTACCAATGACGGTAAATGTTCGCCGCCGGCCGCCTTCAAGCCGCCGTTCGCCTCTCGGTGCGTATTGGACGCGCCGGCGCGAAACGCGCAGAGGCGGCGCGCAAGATGATTGGCCTCGCTCAGCGGGGCGAGGCCGCGATATCGGCATTCGAAAGCGGATTGGACCTTACAGGTCTTCCCGCGCTTCCGGCGCGATCCGTTCCAGAGACGGCGGATTCACTCGGCCAGTCCCTGCTCGCGGGCCGCGTTGCGGATCGATTTCTGCAGCTTCTCGAAGGCGCGCACCTCGATCTGGCGCACGCGTTCGCGGCTGATGGCGTATTCGCGGCTCAAATCCTCCAAGGTCGCCGGCTCGTCCTTCAGCCTGCGCTCGGTCAGGATATGGCGCTCGCGCTCGTTGAGGGCCGAGAGGGCGTTGTCGAGCAGGACCTGGCGCTTGGAAAGCTCCTCGGTCTCGCCCAGGCGGGTCTCCTGGGTCGGCGTCTCGTCGACGAGCCAGTCCTGCCATTCGCCCTCGCCTTCGAATTTGAGCGGGGCGTTGAGCGAGTTGTCCGGCGCCGCGAGGCGCCGGTTCATGGTCACCACGTCCTCTTCGGGCACCTCGAGGCGGGTCGCGATCTTCTTCACCTGCTCGGGCGAGAGGTCGCCTTCCTCGATCGCCTGGATCTGGCCCTTCACCCGGCGCAGGTTGAAGAACAGCTTCTTCTGCGCCGCCGTGGTGCCGATCTTCACCAGCGACCAGCTGTGCAGGATGTATTCCTGGATGGCGGCGCGGATCCACCACATGGCGTAGGTCGCCAGGCGGAAACCCCGGTCGGGATCGAAGCGCTTGACCGCCTGCATCATGCCGACATTGCCCTCGGCGATGAGCTCGTTGATCGGCAGGCCATAGCCGCGATAGCCCATGGCAATCTTGGCCACCAGGCGCAGGTGGCTGGTGACCAGGCGGTGGGCCGCCTCCGGGTCGTGATGCTCGCGCCAGCGCTTGGCGAGCATGAATTCCTCGTTCGCTTCCAGCATGGGAAAGCGGCGGATCTCCTGCAGGTAGCGGGAGAGCCCGCTGTCCGAAACGAGACGCGGTAGACTTCTTACGGCTGTTGCCAAGACCCCTCCTGACGTTCCGGCCTCGCCCGGACGGGGCGAGCCGAAACTGGTGAGCCCGTAATGTGGTCCCGGGACGGGACTGCGTCAAGAATACCTTATGAAAATACTCGGGTAAGGTTAATTCGCGTTCATTTTCAATGCATTGATAAGTCTGGCCAAATCCTCGGGCAGGGGGCTTTCGAAGCTTAGGGACTGCCCTGTTCGCGGTTGCGAGAAGCCCAGGGAGGCGGCGTGGAGCGCCTGGCGCCCGAGGCCCTTCAGGGCTTGCAACCCCACCGGCCCCAGGCGGGACCGGCGCTCGGCCGTCACCCGGCCATAGACCGGGTCGCCCAGCAGGGGGTGCCCGATGGCGGCCAGGTGAACCCGGATCTGGTGGGTCCGCCCCGTGGCGAGCCGGCATTCCACCAGGCTCGCGCCCGGCCCCAGCGCCTGCAGCACCCGGTAGCGCGTCAAGGCCGGCTTGCCGCCGCGCTTCACCACGGCCATGCGCTTGCGGTCCACTGGGTGCCGGCCGATGGCGCCTTCGATCTTGCCTTCCCGCGGCGTCGGAGCGCCCCAGACCAGGGCCAGATAGCGCCGGTCGATGCGCCTGGCGGCGAAGTCGGCGGAGAGTGCTCGATGGGCCGCGTCGTTCTTGGCCGCGACGATGAGGCCGCTGGTGTCCTTGTCCAGCCGGTGGACGATGCCTGGCCGGCGCTCGCCGCCGATGCCCGAAAGGGATTCGCCGCAATGGGCGATGAGGGCGTTGACGAGGGTGCGGTCCGGATTGCCGGGAGCCGGGTGGACCACGAGGCCCGCCGGCTTGTCGACCACGATCACGTCCTCGTCCTCATAGACGATTGCGAGGTCCATGGCCTGGCCCACGGGCTTGGCCGTGACTGCGGGCGGCAGGTCCAGGACGAAGGCCTGGCCCGGTTTGACCCTTCGGGAGGGGTCGGATAAGGTCGCGCCGCCGAAACTGACATGGCCCGCCTCGATCAGCTGCTTCAGGCGGCTGCGGGAGAAGGCGGGGAGCCGGCGGGCCAGGAACCGGTCGAGCCTCTCGCCGGTATCTTCGGGCCCGGCTTCGATCGGGTCTAAAGGACCGGCAGTGAGGCGATCGGGTGGGGCGGGCTCGTTTATCGGGGCAGTCATCGCCCGCGACACTGGACCGAAAGCATGCAGGCTCTCAAGATAATCGTCGTCGTCATGGGCCTGCTGATCGTCATCGGCCTCACCGTGATCTTCGCCACCCTTGCCAAGCGGATGACCGCGGGCAGCGAAACGGGCGGTTTCGATTCCGCCGCCTTGCAGCTGCCCAAGGGCTGCCGTGTGGTGGAGATGGCGGCGGCAGGCGCGCGCCTGGCGCTCCGCCTGGGCGACGGCCCGGGCTGCGAGGCGATCCTCTTCGTCGATCCCGCGACCGGACGGCAGCTTGGCCGGCTGCAGCTCTCCCAACAACCCTGAAGGAGGCGAAGGCCTTGGACTTCCGCAGCGACAACGTCACCGGCGCGGCGCCGGAAATCCTGAAGGCGCTCGGCGAGGCGGCCGCCGGCACCGTCTCCTCCTATGGCGAGGATCCCATCACCGCCCGGGTCGAGGAGAAGCTCAAGGAGATCTTCGAATGCGATCTCGCCGCCTTTCCCGTGGCCACCGGCACGGCCGCCAATTCGCTCTCGCTTTCGCTGCTGTCGCCCGCCTGGGGCGCGATCTTCTGCCATGAGGGCGCGCATATCGCCGTGGACGAATGCGGCGCGCCGGAGTTCTACACCGGCGGCGCCAAGCTCATCGACCTGCCCGGCGCCGACGGGAAACTGACCGCGTCCCAGCTCGCGGCGCTCATTCCCGGCGGCCTCGGCGTGGTGCATCACGCCCAGCCCGCGGCCATCAGCCTGACCCAGGCGACGGAAGCCGGGACCAGCTATCGCCCGGCCGAGGTGGCGGCGATCGCCGAGCTCGCCCATCGCCATGGCCTGCGTCTGCATATGGACGGCGCGCGCTTCGCCAATGCGCTGGCCTTCCTCAACGCGACCCCGGCCGAGATGACCTGGCGCGCCGGCGTCGACATCCTCTCCTTCGGCGCGACCAAGAACGGGGCGCTGGCGGCCGAGGCGGTGGTGATCTTCGACCGGAAGCTGGCCGAGGAGTTCGGCTTCCGGCGCAAGCGGGCTGGCCATCTCTTCTCCAAGATGCGCTTCCTTTCGGCCCAGCTCGACGCCTATCTGACCGCCGACCTTTGGCTGACGAATGCGCGCCACGCCAACGCCATGGCCAAGCGCCTGGCCGAGGGCCTGGCAAGCGTGCCGGGTATCAGCCTCGCCCACCCGGTGGAAGCCAACGAGGTGTTCGCCGACCTGCCCGAAACGGCGATCCGCGGGCTGGAAGCCGACGGCTTCCGCTTCTACCGGTGGCTGGGCGAGGACAAGACGCGGCTTCGCCTGGTGACCGCCTTCAACACCAAGCCGGCCGACGTCGAGGCCTTCATCGCCTCGGCCAGGCGGCACGCGGCGAAGGCGAACGAGAGGGTGGCGTAGGGTGCCCTCGCCCGCATTTGGCGGGAGAGGGAAGGGGCCCATGGCGCAGCCATGGGAAGGGTGAGGGCGGCAGAAGCTGCACCCGAATCCACCTTGATCGCCTGAGGCGCCTCCGCTAAGAGAAGCGCCTCCGGCAGCACGGGTCCCCTTCGTCTAGTGGCCCAGGACACCGCCCTCTCACGGCGGTAACAGGGGTTCAAATCCCCTAGGGGACGCCAGTACAATCGCAAGTGCTGGGAATCGCTGGAAGATCAGCAAAATCAAGGGTTCTGCCCTACCTCCGCCAGACGCTATCCAGAGTTCGCTTGGCCTCGATCCTTCGCAGGGTGCATGATGCGATCTGGGCAAACCGTGCGATTCAGTGACTCGACCAGCCGGAAGTCACGCGCCGCTCGGCCTTCGGGATGCTGCAAGGTGATAGTCGCGAAGCCCCCCTTCCGACGACTGTCCCTGGTTTCTCGGCCCTCCTGCGTTTCGAGCGAGGAGGGCGGTCAACATCATGGGTGCTCACGAGCGCAAACAGGCCGAGATGCAGAGCCGTGAGCTTCGGGCCGCATCGCGCCACCTTCTGGACCAGATCAAGACCACGACAGATGCCGAAGTGAGACGCAGGCTGGCCGAGCGGGCCTTTGAGCTTGCACAGCGGGCAGAGCAGTTGGAGCGAGACGAGCAGAGTTAGCGGCCTCGCAGCGGCCACTGCTTGATCCTGCTTCGGAGGGCGCCCGGTCGTCAGGCGGCCAATCGTACCTTGCGGGCTATGGTGAGGCTCGCAGCGTGGCTGGCCGATGATCTGAAGGCCGGTGCAGGGCATAGGGGGAAACCCTCCGCCACAAGTCGCGGCTGACCCAGCGGAATTTTGTGGTGGATTTTCTACAGTGCCGACAGGTTGCCTCAGCCAATAGAACCGGTACGCCGCTAGGTCACCGTTGGCCGCTTCACTGCCGTCACACCGACCACCGCCCACTGCGCAATGACTGCGACGACCATGATCCCCGCGAAGACCACCATCGCGTCACCGAATGCGGACCGTCCAAAGACGATCATCGAACCCGCAACGATGTAGCCAAGCTCCATGAAGAAGATTGGTGTGCTCGAACCGATGTTGTTTTCCCGCTGCGCCATGTATGTCCACGGAGCGGTAGCAACAGCGTAAGACCACAGTACCATGGGAATCAGCATTGCTTCTGTCGAAACCCTTGCCATAGAAGACTGGAGTACAATCCCACACCAGAAGGTAATTAGCGCGTACAGGTAAATGAGTGCTGGCAACGCAAAGATCGCGCCAAGCACTCTGTATCCTTTTTCCAACAGCCACGCCGAGGGCATACCGAGTGCGATCTGCGGCATCATCGCGATGGCTATGGCGAAATGTGCGCCGAACATCACGGCGACGCCTATCCCAATGGCTCCCCATTGCCCAAGGATCGCAAGCCAGATTGCTGCAACCACACCGCCAAGCATGTTTAGGATGAAAAACGGCATCATCAGGATAGAAACTAGAGCAGCCATTCATCCCCCCACTGGTCCTCTTAAACATCCAGTACGTCACGTGCAGACCAATCCTAATCCCGAATTTTTGGCTGCACCAAGGAGCCTCGTTCTGGCAGGAATCTCCCGGTTGGTTCTCAGATGAGGCACCGATCAACAACCTACTGAACCTGCTTTAAGTCCATAAGCCGTGTCTATCGAGGGTGTGAACCGTCGTCGGATGGCGTTCTTGCTATGTTCCCACCGGTGAGGTACGGTAGTTGCGACCACGATCGGAGGTCAACATGGCTGACAAGGACTGGCTGTCGGTGGTGGACGACTATTTCTACTCGTTCAGAACTGGTGCGGAACTTGTGCTTGCCGAGGGGTGTATCAGCGGACGAGTTCCCGAGGCGGTGGCAGGCTGCGTGAGCATCGAGCGAGAGCTTGCCCACCGCATCGTGGAGAACGATGGAGGCACCAGCGAAGTCTACCGAGGGGCGCTGACGGTGGCCGGCGTGCGGTACAACTTCGAGTGTCGGCTCTTCATCGACAGCGACGGCAGTCACTTCGTCGCGGATGTGCCGAGGTTCGAGCCGGTCGAGTGGTCAGCAGGGATGCAGGTGGCATGACGAATCGCAAACCCAAGCCGCGTAAGCGGGCGAAGACCTCGGAGGACGCCTGCACAATCCCGCCGCCGCCCAAATATGACGTATTGGCAGGACTTCTTTTCAATCGTGATCCCCATGGCGAGATTGCCATTCGTGACTACGTAGAGTGGCAAGCGTCTGACGAAAAGGTGACTCACCTTGAGATGGTGACGACCGAGGCAATCGGCGCGACGAAGTACCATGCTTGGTTGGTTCACACCGACAAGAGCAAGTGGTGGGTGATTACCCCAATGACCAATCTGTACTCATTGGAGCTATTTCCAAGCCTGGACTACACCATCACCTTTCATGCTGGGATCATTGCAAGGACGATGACACGACGTGAAGCGCGGCTGCCGGCACGAGAAAAAGCATTGTTGGCCGCAGCATGGCGCAAATGGGAACAAGCGGCTACGGCGCTGGACGAGGCTGAGGAGGCTGAAGAATTTCAAGCCGTCGGGATGCGTTGTCGAGAGTCCCTGGTCGCCATGGTGAAAACATTGTCAGGTCCGAGCATGGTGGAAGCTGGGAAGCTTGCCCCAAAAGCGGCGGATGTCGTTGCTTGGTCCGAATTGATCGCGAACCACATCGCGTACGGTGCCAGCGCGCAATCGGTTCGGGCTTATCTCAAGTCAGAAGCCAAGGAGTGCTGGCAATTAGTTGGGTGGCTCACACATGGTGCCAGCGCAGTCAGGCATGACGCCGAGATTGCGATTGAAGCTACTCAGCATGTGCTCGCGACCTTTGGTACGGCCCAATTGCGGCACCAATTCGGGGTGCCCGACAAATGCCCTCAGTGTGGGTCCTTGCAAATTCGCCTGTTGCACCCGGAGCCGCCGGGAGACGGACTAGACCCAATTTCAGCTTGCGTGGCGTGCGGCTGGGTTCGCGAAGCCGCAGCGGTTGAGCAAATGTCCCGTCGGAAGCCACATTGATTGTCTCATTGTAGGAGCCTCGCTTGTCTGGCGATGACTTATTGATCCCAGTTTCAGACGAGCAGGCCAAACTCGGGCAAAAGGCGCTGGAGGTACTGTCGGAGTTTGGCGGCTTCCTACGACAGGTACTCGGGACAGTGCCCGAGGACTTGGTTGGGTTGTGCGGCGGTGACTGGTTGAAGGTTCGGCGCGCGCAGAACTTCGCGGCTATGCTGAACAAGTCGAGGGATCACCTGCGAAAGCGCGGCGTACGCGAGCCGCAGCCTGCCAATCTCAAGGTTGCGCTGCCGATCTTCGAGGCGGCTGCGAATGAGGGGCGCGAGGAGCTACAGGATATTTGGGCGCGCCTGTTGGCGACTGCAGCCGATCCGAAACGAGCGGGGCAGGTGCGTTCGGAGTTCATTGAAATAGCACGCCAGATGGAGCCACTAGACGCGACGGTGTTGTTAGAGATGCAGAAGCGAGTCAGGCCAAGTCCAACTGTGCGAGAGCACTTCGCCAAATCCTTAGGAAAGCCTATCGACGAAGTCGAGCTAAGTCTAAGCAACCTCTATCAGTTGGGCCTCACATTGGATACCAACGTGACGCCACTCAGCACGGCGCCGTCGATCTTCACGGTGAAGGGCCGGGAATTTATGCGCGCGGTCAACGATTGACAATTTCCCGAGGGGCCAAGGGTGGTACAAGCCCACCCGAGCGTAGGGCCAGAAACTCCTTATTTTTCGGGCTTTCCTCACAGATTCCTCGCATCCCTTAGGGGACGCCAATTAAGTCAAAGCGCCGGTGGAAACGCCGCTGACGTAGTCCAATTGTGATCCAACAATTGAAGCGCCCGAGGCTGGTGGGCCTTGCACGTTTACTCGGCAGACCGGCATCGCCTTCGCGGCCCGCTCGGACTGTGCGCGGTACACAATCGATCCGCCAATCACGTGCGTGGCTTCGCTAGATGCGGAGCCTCACAAACAGTCTTGATGGCTCTCAACGTGCGTTCCGTGCGCCGCCGAACCAGCCGTTGAGCCTCCCGGAGCTCAGCCCCGGTGCCGCCCCAGGAAGTCCTTGAGCGCCGCGAAGTAGCTTTCCGGCTCCTCGAAGAACGGCGTGTGGGAGCTGTTGGGGAATACCTTGATTTCCGCATTGGGAAGAATCCGGTGCATCTCGGCCGCCACCGGCGGGGCAACCTCGTCATGCAGCCCCGTGACCAGCAGAACGGGTTGAGTCATCCGCTTCAGATCTTGAACGATATTCACATCCTTGAGCCGGCCGACGCAGGTGAACTCGTTCGGACCCCACATCGTGTCGTAGATGTCCATGTTCACGCCAGCCAGCGAGCGCTGGAGGGGCGCCGGCCAATCGGAAAGGCGGCAGACATGCCGATAGTTCAGGATGTTGACCGCGCCCTGGTACTCGGGATGATTCGTCGTCCCGTCGGCCTCGCGCCGGGCCATCATGGCGACGGTTTCGGCCCCCAGTGCGCTGCGCAGCCGCTCCAGATGGGCGAGATGCAGGGGGATGTTGGCGACGCCGTTGGCCGAGGTGAAGGTCTTGACCGCTTTGGGATAGGCGAGAGCGTAAGCGAAGCCCAGCGTGCCGCCCCAGGACTGGCCCAGCATATGCATGGAGTCCAACCCGAGAGCCCGGCGAACGGTCTCGACCTCCTCGACGAACCTCTCGACGGTCCACAGGCCGAGATCCTTCGGATGGTCCGAAGCGCCGGTGCCAAGCTGGTCGTGGATGACGAC
Source organism: uncultured Alphaproteobacteria bacterium (assembly GCA_963724385.1). Taxonomy (GTDB): domain Bacteria; phylum Pseudomonadota; class Alphaproteobacteria; order Dongiales; family Dongiaceae; genus DASXQK01. The sequence continues at coordinate 1,140,912 of CAVRUJ010000001.1, forward strand.
GCGATAACCGTCGTCGGCCAGCCGGCTGTGGCTGTCGCGCACGTAGTCGCAGGGCAGGCCCGGTCCGCCACTCATGCAGAACAGCGTTTCCGGTCCCTTGCCGAAGCTGTAGACCACAACCTCGTGGCCATCCACGCGCACGCGTCTGGTCTCATCGGGCTGGCGCTCCTTCGTCATGTCCGCTCTCCATTCTCAATCGTGATCTTGGCCGCGTTTCGGCCGATGCGATGAAATCGCCGCGATCCGGCTCTTGCGGACCCATAGTACAGCATCACGCTTCTGCGTCGTCACAGTCCCGGCGCGCGATCGATGCGCCAATCATATGCCCGGCTTCGCCAGAGCCTCGCAGACGGTCTTAAGGGCTCGCAAAGTTCGTTCGGTGCGCTGCCGGGTAAACCAGGCGCCGGCTACTCCGGACGCCCGTGCCGTTATGGTGAACGCGAGCCGCGTCCCGTTGCCGGATTCGGTCAGTTCGCCGCTCTCTTCGGAGAGCAGGATCACCCCAGCAGGTTCGCGACCAATCCAAGGGTGTTCGAGAGAGCAAGTGTCACGGGAAGAACCAGATCACAAGGACGATGCCGACGATCAACGCCAGACACCACGCTCCGCCCACCACGACTTTGGCCTTTGTGATAGCCCTCTCGGTGGTCCTCCCAGGGCGTAGGCTGCCGCGATACCGGGTCACGGATTGGATCACGACGTTGAGGCCCGCAACGCCAACGATGGCCAATACAAGTCCCACAATGAATGCGGCGAAGCGCAAGCCTTAACTCCGTGCACCTTGAGGGAGCAATGATACCCTAGAAGGCCCAAGCAATCGGCCAGCTTGGATCAAAGTGAGTCGCATACGGCTTGAGGAAGAAGCGGAAAAATACCCTATGGCCTATCGGGCGGCAGATGATGCTTGCCGATCAAGATGACCGAACTCGCCTGAGGCCCCTTCTCGCCTTCGCCCGGGTGGATGGCAAAACGCACCTCGTCTCCCGCCGCGAGCTTGTCGAAGCCTTCGCCCTTGACCGCATTGCGATGGAAGTAGACTTCCGTTCCGTCGCTTGCGTCGATGAAACCATAGCCCTCCTCGGCGATCAGGCTGGCGATCCTGCCATGGCCCGGAACCTCATGAGTCTTGATATCTCCGCGCTGGCGGCGAGCATGGTCCTCAAGTTGCCGGCGCACCGCATCGAAGCAGTCGTGCACCGCGACCAAAATGTCCTCGTGAGCCTGGTGCTCGGGCGGATCGCGCTTCACCACAATCTCCCTACCGGGAACATTCAGGTCGACGCGAATATGATAAAGGCGACCCTCCCGATGATGCCGCCCGGGCTCCTCGATCATGACATGGCAGCTGATGATGCCATTGTAGAATTGCTCAAGCTCCTCGACGCGCTCCCGAACCTTGGCCTCCACGGCCGGGGCCGAATCGAGATTACGGAAGGTGATCTGAACTGGTACCTGCACGAGCGACCTCCTGTTTGAACGGTTATCCGCCTACAGCTACCATCGACCGCGGCCTCGAACGAGCCTAAGAGCAATCAGAAGCAGGACGGCGCCAACCGTGGCCGTGATGATCGCGTCCACCATGCCGACGCCAAGGTGGATGCCTATGCGGGGTAGCAACCAACTGCCGATCAGGGCACCGACAATTCCGATGCACACATCGGCGATGAGACCAAATCCCGTACCGCGAACGAGTTGGCCAGCGAGCCATCCTGCGATCAGACCGACTACCAGAATGACAAGAATGCTTTCACCGGACATGGAAGTCCCTCCCTAACGGTCAAGCGGGTTGCCTTGAACCGACATGCTCAAAATGAGCAGCGATCGGTGTGAACGATATCACTGTGCTGCGGCACTAAGAAGACGAGAGGTGGTTCCTGGGACGCCATATTGAGTGATCGCCAGAGCGAGGAGCCCCTTCAATCGGGATCCCCAGGGGAGCGGTTCTTCTCTTCCGAATAATTGCCATTTTCCCGTGACTTTCTCCAGGATGAAGCCGCCCAGTTTGACCGAGAAGGTAACGCCATTGACGGAGAACGCTGCGCTCTCGGCGGTGGGGCAGAAAGCGGTCTGGAGCGGCAGAGCGAAGATGCCGCTGATCGCGAGACGACCTGGATCACTGAGGCACGGCGGATTTCAGCACGCCACGCGGTCGTCCGGTTATGGTTTCACGGCGGCGGAGCCAGACTCTGGACCCGGCGCACCGCCGGGCACCCGTTCTTGACCCAAAGTCGCGGTCAACGCCGTTACCCCGGCCAGGCCGCCGAGCTGCATCGATTCGACCGCCGTGCTCGGCACGATTACGATCGTGGCGTTGTTTTTCTTTAATCCCTCGTAAAGCATGTTCATCGCCCGCAAATGAAAGGCGGTCGGATTGTTTGCGTAGGTCTTCGCCGCCTCCCCGAATTTCTCCGCGACCTGGCGCTCTGAATCGCCAAGGATGACGCGCGCTTGGCGTTCACGTTCCGCCTGCGCCTGCATCGACATTGCATCCTCCAGAGCCGAAGGGATCAGCACATCCTTGACCTCCACCGAAATGACATTAATGCCCCAGGGCTCGGTCCGCACATCGATGATCTTCTGCAGCTCCTCGCTGATCTTTTCCCGGCCTTCCAGCATGTCAGAAAGCATGGTCTTGCCGATGACGTCGCGAAGCGCGGTCTGCGAGGCCCAATTGATGGCGCTGACGTAGTCGGCAACGTCGAGCGCCGCCTTCTTCGGGTCGACGACCTTCCAGAACAGTACGGCATCGACATCCACCGGCACGGTGTCCTTGGTGAGAGTCTTTTCCGCCTTGAACGAATTGGTGATTACGCGGGTGTCGATCCAATAGGCGACGGTCTCGATGATCGGAATGATGAAAAACAGGCCTGGACCTTCGAGGGAGCGGAAGCGGCCGAGCCGGAGCACCACGACCCGTTGCCACTGATCCGCAACCTTGATGGAGTATGAGACAATGTAGGCAATGACCACGGAAGCGACGGCGATCGAAACGCTCTCGGTGTAGTTGGGAGGCGCAAAGGTCGAATAGGCGATGGCCAAGCCGATGCAGAGAATGACGACAAAGATCAATCCCGGAAGGGCGCTGGGTTTCCTCATCTCGATTCACCCCTTTCACGTCGGTGTCGGTTCCAAAACATCGTGGCTCCCGGCGCAGCCATATCGTCGTTGGGTTGATGCCGCTCAATATTGACGGGAAGGATAGCCGACCTTCCCACGACGGCTTCCAGTCGGGTAACGGCCTGAACCGATATTCTTTAGATGATCAAGGATCGAAATGAACGCTATCATTTTGCCGGGATGCCAGGAAGGCGAAAGACGGCTTTCGGAATTGTTCCGAGGCTGTTGTTGCCACATAGATAACAACAAAGATTGGTCTCCTCCGTGACCGACTTTCGCGATGCCCGCGCGCAATCGATGCGCCAATCATGTGCCTGGCTTCGCCAGAGCCTCGCAAACGGTCTTGAGGGCCCTCAAGGTTCGTTCGGTGCGCTGCCGGGCAAACCAGGCCCCGGCTACTCCAGACGCCCGTGCCGTTATGGTGAACGCAAGCCGCGTCCCGTTGCCGGATTCGGTCAATTCGCCGCTCTCTTCGGCTGACCTTCCGCCCGATACGACCCGGCACTGGTATCTTCGATAAGGCTCATAAACATCGTAGCGCCAGACCTGCTCCATGGGCATTCCACCCAGGCCCTTGGGCGTCGCCTTGACCCTGATTGTCAGAGGCGACTCGCTGACCCTTTCGACCGATTCAATCTCGATGAGAGGACGCCAGCCGTTGTTCCCGCATGCGACAACCCACTGTTCCCAGACGATTTTGGGCGGCGCATCGACCAGGATTTCGAATGTCGCTCGCTGCCGTCCTATGAGGAGATAAAGCACGACCAGGACAGCGCCCGCTGCCAGCCCCAGGAAGGCAATGGGACTGATCACCGGGCCTCTGCCCTCAGCGGCTTTGAAAGGCTTGGCCTACGCCTTTCCATTCCGAACCTGGCGATGACGATGGGCGGCTCTGGGCCATGGTAGGATTGAGCCATGGGACGGACAGCCAGAGCAATCCCTGGCCCCGCGCCAGTCACGGCCGTGGGTCTTGCTCACGTCGCACGGGCAACGCTTCCCCATCCAGGTTCGAGAAGGAGGAATTCAGAATGCCATTGGTTCCAGATGCTTCCGCCTTCCAGGAAAGGCTCTCGGGCCTCCCGATAGCGCAATACCAGGCCGGCGAAAATGTGCTCAAGGCCGGTTCGTCGACAGGAAAGCTGCTCGTGCTCAAAAGCGGCGCGGTGGAAGTGGTCAAGGACGGAGAGCAGATCGCCAAGGTCTCGGCGCCGGATTCGGTGTTCGGCGAGCTCGCGGCTCTCTTGAACCAGCCTCATTCGGCGGACGTTCAGGCGTTGGAGCAGTCGGAATTCTACATGGCCGATGCCCCGACGGTGCTTGCCAAGGATTCGACCGTCACCCTCTACGTTGCCGCGATCCTTGCGCAGCGCCTCGACGGCGCCAACCGTGCCTTGGTCGAGGTCAGACGCCAGCTCCATGCCGGGGAGTCCCGCCGCATGATCGGCAAGACGATCGAGAAGGTGCAGGGACTGCTGAGTTCCGGGGGCGATGCCAGCCTGATGTACTCCGGCTACCCTTACGATCCGTTCGCCGGGAACTATTGACTGACCGACCCGGAGCGGACGCGTCCCGTCGTCGAAAAAAAGGCCCCGCATGCCGCCTGTCGCCAGCCTGCCGGCTGCGTTCCATCCCGGCTTGTGGCAGGATCAACCCCAGGGTGGGACGGGAACGGCGAGGCAAGGGTTTCGGTTCGGCCTATAGGGCAAGAGCCCACGGGCCCCGCTGCACGGATCAAACGGGAGGAGGCAGGACATGAATTTACGATTTGTCATTTTGCGATTCACAGCCGCATGCGGGCTCCTGGCGTCTCTTGTCGCGCCGGCTTGGGCGGACAACCAAAGCCTTTACACCGATCTCGTGGCGGCCGGATATGAGGTCAAGAGCGTGGTCTTCCTCGACCCGCAATTCACCACTCGGTACGGGGCCAAATACGATATGACCGATACGGTGGTAATTACCCTGCAGAACGGTCACTCGACCGCGGCGTGCTTTTGGTATGCATCCGTGTGGATCAACCAGGATCTCGCCCAGCGCAAATGCGCCGTGTTCAAGTAGAGCGAGCCGCGGCCGCCCCTCGCCAGTACGAGACGATGCCCTCTCCGGTTGCTCGTGATAAGCTTGCCCGCCGGTCCGATGAAGGAATTGGGCGGCTGGATGCATCGAAGCAAGGGGCAATCACCGGGGAGGGAGCGTCATGGGCATGATCGTGGTTCATCACAAGGTCAAGGATTTCGCTGCCTGGAAGCTGGCGTTCGACAAGCATGCGCCGGCCCGGAAGGCGGCCGGACTCAGCAAGGCGCATGTGCTCCGGGCCGTAGAGGATCCCAACGCCGTTACCGTGCTGCTGGACTTCGCGGACGCGGCCAAGGCGAAGGCCTTCAGCGCCTCGCCCGACCTCAAGGCCGCCATGAAGTCGGCAGGCGTGGTCGGGAAGCCGCAGATTCACGTTCTGAACAAGGCGACCTAGAAGCCCTCCCGGTTAACAATGCTCATGGCGAGACTGTTCGGCAGGAGCATTGCCGTGTTCCTGTTGGCGATGGCGGTCATCCCGGCGGCGGCAGCGCAAAATCCGCCGCCGGTCGTCAACGCCGTCGTCGGCGTAGAGCCTCCCTTCGTCATCCAGGACGGGGACAGGATTACGGGATTCAGCATCGACCTCTGGAATGCGGTCGCCGCGAAGCTGGGCGTGCAGACGAACTACCAGATCGTGCCGGACGTCGCCGCGGAGTACCAGGCGATGCTGTCCAAAAAGGCCGACGTGGTGGTCGCACCGGCGGTCTACACGAAGCAACTCGATGAGGAATTCGATTTTTCCCACCCCGTCCTCAATGCCGGGTTCCTGGTGACGGTGCCGGACAGGGGCGGAATGGCGGCGCCCAATCCCCTGCTGGATCTGGTCCATCTGATCTTTTCCCAGGCGCTCCTGGTCTGGCTTGGCATCGGACTCGTCCTGATCCTCATCCCGGCGCATATGTTCTGGCTGCTCGACCGCGGAAGCGAGGATCGCATCAGCCCGGACAAGCGCTATTTCCCGGGCATCTTTCACGCCATGCTCTGGACCTCCACGGCGCTGGTATCCCAGGTCCAGTTTCTGCCCAGGCAACGGATCGCGCGGGTGCTGGCCATCGTCTGGATGTTCGTCGGCGTCGTCTTCATCGCGGTCTATACGGCCCAGATAACGGCCACCCTGACCGTCCAGCAATTCCACGGGGCGATCAACGGACCGGAGGACTTGCCGGGCAAACGCGTCGCCGCCCTGGCAGGCAGCCATGCCGTCTTCCATCTGCGCGAGCTGAAGGCGGTCGTACGCGAGTATCCGAGCCTGGATGAAGTGTTCGGCGCTCTTCTGGCCGGGAAAGTGGACGCGGCTTTCACCAACGGGCCGATCGCACGCTATTACGTGACCCATGAAGGAATGGGCAAGGTGAGGACGGTGGGCGACGAATACCATCGGGAGGATTTCGGCTTCCTTCTCCAGCTCGAGAGCCCACTGCGCCGGCGGGTTGACGATGCCTTGATCGACCTCCACGAAAGCGGCACTTACGATCAGCTCTTCAACAAGTGGTTCGGCGGCTCCTGAGCCGCCGGCCCGGCCGCACAGCAGTATCGTCGGCGACGGCCGGCAGCGTCAGCGTGCCGCCCGGCTGCGGAGGCGGGCGCGGTGGCTCCGCAGAATCCTTTGCAGCACCCTGAGAGCGAGGTCTTCCGCGGTCTTGCCTCGGGTCATGTTGCGGTCATGGCGGCGCACCAGCAGCGATATCTGCTCGAGACGTTCGATGTCCAGGCCGGCCGCCCGAGCCCGATAGAACCACTCCACGTCCTCTCCGAACGTCATCCCCTCGTCCAGCATGCCCACCCTGTCGAAGGCGGTGCGCCGATAGAGACCGGCGCCCAGATAGTTGGGAAAGACGTCCCGCGGGCTGCCGAAAAATTCGTAGCGCCCCGCATCCGGCATCTGCCGCATGATCTGCGCATAGCCCTGCACGACATCCCGCCCGGGTTTGCCCGATAACGCATCGACCATCAGGTTCAGGTTATCCGGCGGCCACAGGTCGTCGACGTCGAGGAAGGCGATCAGCTCGCCCTTGGCCGCCAGGATGCCGCGATTGCGGGCCGCCGCCGGGCCGGAGGGTTCCTGCCTGATGTATCTGATCGCCGCGGGCAGGCGGCGAAGTACGTCCTGGATATCGTCGGTCGATCCGTCGTCGACCACGATGATCTCGATGCCGGGGTAATTCTGGGCCTGGATGCTGGCCACCGCGTCGGCCAGGAAACTGGCGCCATTGCGCACCGGAATGATCGCGCTGACCATGGGCCGATCCGTCTTGGCTGCCGCGGGCGCGGGCCGCGCCAGGGCGGCGATCGCCGCTGGGGGAAGCGCCAGAAATGCCTCGATCGCATTTGGAATGGCGGCAAGCTCGGAACCGAGCTCCATGGTCAGGCCCGGAAGGCCGGCGACGAGCCGCTCGATGAATGCCATCGTGTGGTGCCCGACATGGGGCAGCTGCGTCATCGTCGTGAAGCCGGCGGCGCGTTCCAGCACGGCTGCTGGGGCCGGCGAAAATCTCGTCGCCGGCCGGTCGACGATGCCTGGCGTCACGATGGCCTTCAGGGTCAGGACCCGCACGAGCTGACGGCCCATGGCGGGATGGAGGTACATCACCGCCTTTTCCCCTTCCGGGCTGCCGTGGCTCCTGGCCAGGCCGGTAAAACGCGGGAATCGCCTCATCTGGTCCCAGTTGAGCTTGGCCGTGCTGTAAAGGCTATGCACACGGGGAACGGGACTGAGCTCGACGACGAGGTAGTCGTCGCCGACGTAGTCCAGACCGGCATCCAGGCAGGCGAGTGCCGTGGTCGACTTGCCGAGCCCGCCCTTGCCGGTGATCAGTACCCCTTCGCCATCCCGGCCGACGGCCGCGCCGTGCAGGAGTTGGAAGCCCCTCGTCTCCATCCACCAGTGGAAGAGGTTGCGCAAGGGAGAAGCCTTCGCCCAATAAGGCAAGATGCTCGCGGTCTGGGTCCAATAAATGCCGGTCGCGGACTCGGTGTCCATCAGGACCACCGCGGCCTCGGCCTGGAGGAATCCGCTTTTGAACCTGCGGCTCGCCATGCCCCAGATGTCGCCCCGGCCCGAGAAATGCTCCCTGGGGCAGACGGGCGGGACCATGGCGACGCCCGTCGATTCGCTGTCCCAGACGTGGAATACGGCATCGGCGCGGGATCTGGCCGGAACCTCGAGATGCGCCAGTGCCGGTACGAAGCATTCGATCAGACGGTCGCCGGCAAAGCAGATGCGCAGCGTGGCTCCCGCCACTTCGAACCAGCGTTCGATGACGCCTGCCTTCGCCTGCGCCGCCAGGGCGCGGTCCAGCGACGCCTCGAAGAAGGCCCGCTGTTCGTCCTCCGACATCAGGGGGACATCGGACAACTGCCGGGCTTCGAACCGCCCGAGGCCCTCCTCGGCGACCGGCTTCATCAAGGGACGACCTGCGCGATCGATCGGGATCGGTGCCCCGCCGGACTGATCGCCAAGGCCGCCGGCGCTTCGCCGCGGCCCAGCAGGTTCACGGCTCTGTGCCGCTGCGCTTGGGTACGGGCCAGCCGGCCTCTTCCTCCACATCGTGGATTGGGTCCAGCAGCAATAGATCGCGCATGTCGGTGTAGACGTTGAGGATGGGCGGCGCGAATTCGGCACCGCCGTTTGCCGATGGCCCGGAGGGATGCGCCGGAGGCGGGTCTTCACCCGCTTCGGCCTCTCGAATGAGGGCATGGGTCAGGAGATCGGCGATGAAGGAATCGAGGGCTCGCGACATTTCCGCCGAAGGCTGGTCGAACCGCGCCGCCAGCAAATCGAGCATCTGGCTGCGGCTCCGGCCCTCGCCAATCCATTGCCAGATCAGGCATCCGAGGCCCTCGGCGCTGAAATAGTCGCCGCTGACCTGATGCATCATGATGGCCTCGCCATCGATGATCTCGCTCACAACGGCGCCGGTTTCGATCCTGTACCGTCAATTCATGCTTCGGGCTGGTCCTGCGTCATATGCCATTGATCCGCCAAGACCTTCCTGGGCGGTTCGGCAGACCCCTCCATAGGAGCCATTTTGGCATTGAGCGACCGGCGGCGCAAATGGCCACGGCGCCGGTCGAAAGAAGGGGCAGCGGAATTACGACCAAAGCGCTTACCTGGCACTCAAGGAACCAAAGAGGTGGCGCATGAAACTGCGCAAAGGTCTCGACAGTGCGCGGACCTGGAGTCGAGTGGTGAATCGCCCAATGGTGGAAAGGCCATCGGCTTTCCTGCCGCCGATTGCTGTGCCATTCCCAACAATGCCGCAAAGGCGGTAAATGCCCCAGGCGCTGACCGCTTCTGTCATTTCGAGGAATTTCGGCCGCAATGGCTCGGATTTCCACGCCAGAAGCTTGCCGTATTCTCGCTCATCAGCCGCAAGGCGCTGGAGGTGGTCGGCCAAGTCCGCGGGGCCATCGAAGTCGGCGACGTTGATGAAGCAATCCTTGCCGGGCGCAAATTCGGCGATATTCGGAGCGCCCAGATAGACGGGAACCGAGCCGGCGATCAACGGCTGGAAAAACTTCTCCGTTACATAGTCCGTAGCGATCGAATTTTCGAAGGCCAGGGTAAATTTGTAGCGCGCGATGGTTTGCAGCTTGGATTTGATTCCCCTGTCCGGTTCCGGCAGTCGCCGGGTGTTCAGGATCTTGCCGTAGGAGTCCACGCGAATGTGCTTCATGAGCGCGCGGACATATCCGATTCGGCCGCTAGCGTCGAAATCGCTCGATTGAAAATAGGCCAGCGGCACGGCTTCCGTCTTTTCCAGCGGAGGCGAGCGCAGAAGCTTCACCATGCCGGGATTGAAATAGGGCACCCACACCGTGGCATCGCGCCAGTAACCCATGGTGATATCGAATTGTCGCATGAACTCCCGGTCGGCAAGATCCGGGTAATTGACACTGCTCTCCATGCTGAACACCGCCCAGCGCTGGCCCGGATATCGCTTCGGGAACTCTTGTCCTTGCATGGTCGGAAGATGGAAGAGCACGACATCCGCTTCGGGCAAGCGCCGGCGATCGGTCGTGAAACGGCAGACAGTCTCGCAGTTGAGCCCGAACACGCTGGGCCACCCTCCGAAGAAGGTGCTGTAGAACAAGATCAATGGGCCGGTGCGAAACGACATATGCCGAATGAGATCATAGTCCGGGAGGCCGATGCGAGCGGGTTGATGAGGGCCGCCCCGTTCAGCGCAGGCGCCGCTCCCGGCCATAGAGCAGCAGCATGCCGATGATGACGAAGCCATAGATCACCTGCCGGCCGAACTCCTCCATCTGCATGACCGAGAGGATCGACTGGAGGAGGGTGATCAGGATCACCCCCGCGATCGTGCCGAGATAGGAGCCGCGTCCGCCCAGGATCGAAGTGCCGCCGAGGACGACGGCGGCGATGGACGGCAGGAGATAGGCGTCGCCCATGGCCTGGGCCGCCTTGCTGGCATAGCCGGCGAGGAGCTCGCCGGCGAAGGCCGAGAGCCCGCCGGAAATCGCAAAGGCGATCATCACCACGCGCTGGGTGTCGATGCCGGAAAGATAGGCCGCGCGCTCCCGGTTGCCGATCGCGTAGATCGCGCGTCCAAAGCTGGTGCGGGTGAACATGAACACCGTACCCGCGCCGAGCAAGGCCCAGACGATCAAGGCGTTGGGCAGGCCGAACAGGACGTCGCCGGTGGCGATGAATCGCATGGCACGGGAAGCCGAATCCTGGGGCGAGAACCCGCCCGTATAGGCGACCATCAGGCCCTGGGCCACGGCGTTCACGGCGAGCGTGATGATCATCGAAGGGATCCGCAGGTAGGCGACCCCGATGCCGTTGACGAGGCCGAGCGCGATGCCGCAGAGCAGGCCGAAAGGAATTGCCAGTATCGTGCCCCATTCGCCGTGGGCCGTCGCCGCGCAGGCCATCATCCCGCCGACCGCCACGACCCAGGGGACGGAAAGGTCGATCTGGCCCAGCAGGATCACGACCATCATGCCGGTCGCAATCACGCCGAGGAAGGAGGCGACCTTCAACTGCTGCAGGAGATATGCGGGCGAGAGGAACTCGCGCGTATAGAGGCTGCCCAGGAAGAGCAGCACCAGGATGCAGCCGAAGGCGGTGGCGACCGCCGGATCGACCCGCCGCAACGCCGCTGGCAGGCGCATGGTCATCGGCGGGCCCTAGTACCGACTTTCGCAGAAAGTCGGTACATCGTTTTAAGTCTTAGTATCAGATTCACGCAGAAATTCGCGACAATGCCCCGAGTCACGAATTTCTGCGATCTGATACTGAAGGCGACCATCGGCCCGGCTCACGCGAAGAGATCGAGCCGGTTGCGGATCTGGAACAGGCGCGCCGAACCCACGCAGACCGCCAGCAGCAGGACGACCCCCTGGAACAAGGGCTGCCAGAGAGGGTCGAGATCGAACACGAACAGGAGGTCGCCGATGGTGCGGAAGGCGAGCGCGCCGAAGATGGCACCGACCGCGCTGCCCACGCCGCCGAACAGCGACACGCCGCCCAACACGACGGCGGCGATGGAATAGAGGGTATAGGTGCCGCCGTTGGCGACGGATGCCTCCCCCGAATAGGTGATGAAGGTGACATAGAGGCCACCCATGGCCGAGAGCAGGCCCGACAGGGTGTAGGCGCAGAACTTCGCCCGCTGGATCGGCACGCCGGACATATAGGCCGCGACTTCCGAGGATCCCGTGGCATAGACGGCCCGTCCCATGGCCGAACGCCGGAAAGGAATCCAGACGACAAGGACGACGCCGAGCAGCGCCACGAGACTCGTCGGGATTCCACCCGGCAGCCGGCCGGTCATGAAATCGGCTATGTCCGAATTGAAGTTGTCGGAATTGCCCGGCTGGGGCCTGAGCCACAAGGCGATGCCGTAGTAGATCGAACCGGTGGCGATGGTGGCAACGATCGGCTGCAGCCGGCCGTAGATGACCACGAGGCCGTTGAGGGCGCCACAGACCAGCCCCGCCGCGAGCACGCCGACCACGCCGAGCAAGGCCATGGGGGTCGAGCCGGCGACGATGTAGGAGCCGAGGCAATTGGTGAAGATGAATATCATGCCTGCCGACAGGTCGATGCCGGCGGTAAGCACGACCATGGTCTGGCCCATGGCCACGAGGGCCAGGAGCACGCCCTTGTTGGCGGCCGTCTGGACCACGTTGGCGGTGAACCCGGCCGGGTGCTTGCTGACATAGACGACGAACATGAAGAGGAAAATCGCAAGGGCCAGGAGCGTGCCGCGCTGCTCGGCCAATCGGAAGCGCCAGTCCCTCATGCGTTGGCCGCCGGCCTGCCGCCTGCGTCCCCCTGGTCGGTGGCGATGTTGAGGGCGCTGGCGACCAGGGCCCGTTCGGTGATCTGGTTCTCGACGAGGGTGCGCTTGACCGTGCCGTCATAGAGGACCAGCACCCGGTTGCAGCAGCCGATCAGCTCGTCGTAGTCGGTCGAATAGAAGATGATCGCAGCGCCGGAATCGGCGAGCTTGCGCAGAAGCTGATAGATCTCCTGCTTGGTGCCGACGTCGATGCCGCGGGTCGGATCGTTGAGAAGGATGATCCGCGGCGCCACCATCAGCCATTTGGCGATGACCACTTTCTGCTGGTTGCCGCCGGAGAGCGAGCCGACCGGTATGTCGACGCCGTCGGTGCGGATGGCCAGAAGCCGGATCATTTCGTCGACGGCCTTGCGCTCGGCCCCGCGGTCGATGACGCCCCAATGGCACAGGCGATCCATGGCGGCGAAGGACAGATTGGCCTTGACCGCCATGGGCAGCATCAGGCCTTCGGTCTTGCGGTCCTCGGGGATCAGCGCCATGCCGATCTTGCGCGATTTCGCGGCCCTGGGGCTGCTGATCCGCGTCGGCTTGCCGTCGATCAGAATCTCGCCGCTCACCCCCATGAGCACACCGAACAACGCCAGCAGCAATTCGCGCTGGCCCTGGCCGTCGAGGCCGCCGAGCCCCACCACCTCGCCGGCGCGCGCCGAGAGCGAGATATCCCGAAGACGCTGGCCCCAGGTGAGGTTGCGCACCTCGAGGACCGGCGGCCTGTCGCTAGGCCTGGCGGGCGATTTCGGCGGAAACACGTGGCTGTACTCCCGCCCGATCATCATCTCGACCACCTCGTTGTCGGTCTTGGTGCCGGCGAGGTAGGTCGCGACGTTGCGCCCGTTGCGGAAGACGGTGCACTCGTCGGCAAGCTCGGCGATCTCGTGCATGCGATGCGAGATGTAGAGCAGGGCCAGGCCCTCGGACCTGAGCCGCTTCAGCACCGCGAAGACCCGAGTCACATCGGCGGCGGTGAGCGCCGAGGTGGCTTCGTCGAGGATGAGGATGCGGGGCTGGCGCGCCAGCGCCTTGGCAATCTCGACGATCTGGCGGCGCGACAAGGGCAGGTCCTTGACCGGCGCCATGGGATGGATGTCCTCGCCGCCGGCGCGAGTCAGCGCCTGCTCGGCGATCCGGCGCTGGGCGCGCCGATCGATCAGGCCGAAGCGCTTGGGCGGATTGCTGATGACGATGTTGTCGGCGACGGAAAGATCCGGGATGAGGGACAGCTCCTGGAAGATGCAGACCACGCCGGCCGCGATCGCGCTGGCTGGATCGGGAAAGACGACCTCGCGCCCCTCCAGGGTCAGACGGCCCTTGTCCGGCGCGACCACGCCGGCCATGACCTTGATGAGGGTGGATTTGCCGGCCCCGTTCTCGCCCAGCACCGCGTGCACGCGGCCGCCATGGACGGTCAACTTTGCTTCTTCCAGCGCCCGCACGCCGCCGTAGCGCTTGGACACGCCTTCCATGCGGAAGAGCGGAGCAGCTGCGTCCATCCTACTCACTCACAATAGGGGCGCCGGGGAGTGTTCCCCGGCGCCCAAGCTGTCAGTCCCTTGAAGTACCTACTGATTGGTCTGCGTCTGCCCCATGATTTCCTGCGCGGTGAAGTTGATCCCGCAGGTCGGGAAGGCGTTGCCGACGAAGAAGTTGTCGGACTGGGTCGAGTAGTAGTTCACGCCGTCCTTGAAGTCGGGATCTTCGACGATGGCAAGCGGCAGCTTCACCGACTGGGGCACCACGTGGCCCTGCAGGGCGTCGAGCGCGGTCTTCATGGCAACCGCCACCTGGGCCGGGCCGGTGCCTGCGGACGAGCAGACGAGGCCATCCTTCGAGTGGGCGCCACAGAACTTGCGGAAGCCGTTCTCGGTCTCGCCGCCGAAGGGTACGAAGGGATGCCCGGCGTCGATCAAGGCCTGGACGACGCCGGTGTCCCCGCCTTGGGCGGTGATGCCGTCGAAGTGCTTCTGCACGGCGATCGCGTCGGCCGTCGCCTTCTGGGCCGTGGGGTCATCCCACTTGCCGACGACTTCGACCACGTTCCACGGCTTGCCCGAGGCATCGAGAGTCTCGTGGATGCCGTTGTGCCGGTCGGTATCGACCGAAGTCCCGGCCACGCCGCGCACCTCGAGGATCTTGCCGCCGTTCGGCAGATGCTTGATCAGCCAGTTGGCCCACAGCACGCCCAGGCCCTTCTGGTCAACGTCGACATCGATGGCGTCTTCGGTATCGAGGATGTTGTCGAAGGCGACCAGGATGACGCCGGCGTCCTTCGCGCGCTTGATCACGGGCGCGAAGGCCTTGGGGTTCTGGGCGTTGACGATGATGGCGTCATAGCCGGAATCGATGAAGTTGTTGATCGCGGCGATCTGGGCGGCGACGTCTTCGCCGGTCGACACGACCTTGAACTCTTTCAGCATCGCGGCGACGGCAGGCTGGGCGGCATAGGCCTTGGCCGTCTTGATCATCTGGATGCGCCAGGTGTTGGCGATGAAGCCGTTGGCGAGCGCGATGCGGTATGGGCCTGGCTTGGCCGGGTACTTGAAGAACTTGGTCTGGGCCGACCACGGCACGTAGCAGGTCGGATCGCTGGACGGACCGGCGACGATGTCGGGACCGGCGGCCATTGCCGTCGTGGTGACGCCGAAGAGAAGTGCAAGTGCGCCGACCATGGTCAGCGCGCCATTCGCGGAGACGGAACGCTTCATTGGAATCCTCCCTATGTCGATTGCTGTCCGGACCCGTAGCGGGCGACCCGAAGCCCGACGACTTGCGGCCGACGAACAAATCCACCAGGCAGTCGCAGCTTCGCTTGCAATCATTTTTCCTGGCAAGCTTGTCATACCATATGGGTAGTAATTCCGTCAACATTGCCAGAAGATGTTGGCGGTTCGACCAGCCCTCTGCGCTCAATCGCCTTGGGTCGGCAGGATCTCGGCACCGGAAAGATCGGTGCCGGTAATCTTGGTTATGTCGGCGGCGGCATTGCGCAGCAGCGTCATGGCTGCGGTATGGGCCAGCTCGGGCTTTCCTTCCACAATCCCGTTCAACAGGTCGCGATGCTCCTCGATCGCCCGCAGGCGATGCGTTCCGCGAACGGAGATGCGAAACATTTCCCCGAGGGCGAGGCTGAACAATTGGCCAATGGGCCAGAAAAACTCATTATGAGTGGCGAAATATATCGCCTTGTGGAACTGCAGATCGGCTTCGACCCAGCGCTCTGCGTCATCGCGTGCCGCGACCATGTCGGCAAACAGTTCGCGAAGCCGCTTCTGGTCGGAGGCATCTGCCGCTTGCGCGGCCAGCGCCGCAGCGGCCGGCTCGGTCGCGTTGCGCAATTGCAGCATCTTGCGTAGATATGCGTCCATATCAGTGACTTCGAGCCGCCATCGCAGCACATCGGGATCGAGGTGATTCCAACGCTCCGGCTCGCACACCCGGGTACCGACCTTCGGTCGGGATTCAACCAGACCCTTGGCGATGAGGCCGCGGATCGCCTCGCGCATCGAACGTCCGGCTGACGCCCATCATCTGGCACAGGCCCGCTTCCGACGGAAGTGTCTGGCCGGGTGAAAAATCGCCGCGCAAGATCGCCACGCCGATCTCGTCCGCAAGACGCAAATGAACCCGTCGGATCACCGACCGGAGCGAACCGGCTCTGTCGGCCTCGCTCACAAGGGAATTCCTGGGAGCAGGATATGGTGATCCGCGCTGCATTTTCGGCCCGGGTGAAGGTTGGGGTGCTGGCTTGTCCGCTGCAAAAGAGGAGCATCCCTATGCCGCTTGTGCCCCTCGTCCGGCGCTTGGGAGCAAGTTCTCGGGATGGCGCAGGACGTTAGCCGAATCCTCATTGAGGCCTTCCCCATCCTCGACGCGATGGAGCTTGAGCATGTTCATATCATACAATATGACCAATGAGAAACGAAAACCGCCGATCGGCTCTGGGATTGGCTCTGCTGCGCGCGGGTAATATATCGCGAACGGTAGATGCCTTGCCCGGTTGGTTCAGAAAGGCTTGTCGCCCTTTATGGTCACCCGGAATCCCGAGCGGACTTGAGGAAAATAGTCCCAGAGCGCCATGTGCTGGGCGCATCGATTGTCCCAGAAGGCGACGGAATTCTGCCGCCAGCGAAACCGCATCTGGAACTCCGGCCGGGCGCAGTGGCCGACAAGGTAGGCGAGGATCGCCTCGCTTTCCTCTCGCGATAGGTCGTTGATCCGGGTCGTGAACATCCGGTTGACGTAAAGGGTCTTGCGCCCAGTTTCCGGATGGGTGCGAACGACCGGATGCACCGCCCGGGGGTACTGCTTGGCCCGGTCGTCCACGCCTTGGTCCTTATACCGGCCTCGATAGTAGGGCTCGCCGTCATGGGTAGCCGTCAGGCCCTCGAGATAGGCCTTCATCCGCTCCGAGAGGGCGCCATAGGCGGCATACATGCTGGCGAAGAGCGTGTCCCCGCCCACGGCAGGGACGACGCGCAGATGCAGGATACTGCCCATGGGCGGCTCCGCATCGCAGGACACGTCGGAGTGCCAGCTCTCGCCGGCGACGTAGGTCGATGTGGCGTCGGTGTGAACCGGC
This sequence comes from uncultured Alphaproteobacteria bacterium, assembly GCA_963724385.1. GTDB lineage: Bacteria > Pseudomonadota > Alphaproteobacteria > Dongiales > Dongiaceae > DASXQK01. The sequence continues at coordinate 1,158,009 of CAVRUJ010000001.1, forward strand.
ATCACCTCCGGATGGCCTGCCGGGGCCGGCGCGCCGGGGTGGATGTGAAGCTCGCCGAACTGGCGCCCGAAGGCCTTCTGGCTGTCCAGATCGAAGAGCTGGTCGCGAAAGAACAACACCTGGTGCTCGAGCAGGGCAGCGCGGATCTCGCCGATCTGGCGCGGACCCGCCTTGGTCAAGTCCACGCCCGCGACTTCGGCACCGATATGGGGCGAGACGGGCCGCACCTCGATCGTTTCGTATCCCATGGCCAAGCTCCTCGATACCGGCAGAGAGTGCCTCCGGTTGCCGCTGGCGTCCACAACGCCCTCTACTCCTGTCCGGCGCAGATGGTGTAAGACCTCATCTTGGCGATCCTGGCCGTCAGGATCGGGGTGTCCACCCGTGACGGGCCGTTTGGCCAGGAGTTGGCATCGATGGGATACCTAGGATCGCAAGCGCGAGCCGACGGGGCGGGCCCTTGGCCAGGGGGGCGAAGGCCTGCGAGGCTGCTCCTGGCCGCGGCCGTGGCTTGGCTCGCTTGGCCGGCGGCCGTGAGTCTCGCGGCGCAGTCGCTGTACGACAAGCCGGCCCGGGTGCAGCATCTGCCGCTTCCCGCCGATCCCCAGAACCCCCAAGCCAAGGCCGTGCTCTCCTGCTTCTACTTTCGCCATTTCATGGTCAAGCAGGTCGATCTGGGGGAATTGGGCGCCGAACAGCTTTCGATCCTTCCCATCGAGGCTGGAAATCAGGCGCCGGTTTGCCAGCACGACAACGCCGCCGACGAGAAGGTGGTGTCGCCGGACGACTGGAGCGGGTATTTCGACGGCGTCAGGGGGAACTACGTGTTCTTCTCCGCCGAAGACGGCTGGAACGACGGGTTGGGCTTCGCCGTCTTCACCGCTGCCGACGCCAAGAAGGTATTCGAGGACGTAGCCAAGAAATGGCGCTCCATTTCCCTGACGCCCTCGGGCATCGCCATGCGGTACGAGAGGGTCTATGGCGCCAAATGCTCCCTGGAGGCCGACAAGGCCGGCTGCTGGCGGCAGATTGAACAGGACACCGGTCTCAGGGGAACGGCGCCCGATTGCGCCGCCGCCTATGAGGCGGAAAAGAAGCGCACGCCGACCATGATTCAGGCAGTGATCGACGACCCGACGGTGATCGACTACGAGGCGGCGGCTTCCATTGGCCCGGGCGGCTCGAAAATCGCACCTGTCACCGGCAAGGCCATCGCCTGCCGGCCGTCCGTCTGAGGCGCGGCCGGGCTCGGGCGGATTCTCGGATTCGAGGCATGTTCAGACGCATATGTCTGCCATGACTCCCGACTGGTCGGTCCAGCGCAAGAAGGCCGCCAACGGAGTCGCCTCGGTGCTGTATGGCGTGATTGCGATCATGACCGCCGAGCTCGCCTATCAGCCCGGTTCTGCCGCGCCGGCAACCCTCGCTGCCGGAGTGCTCCTGGTCGGCCTCGCCATGGCCATGACCCGAATGTTCGTAGAATTGGTCAAAACTGAAACCGAGCGGGGCGCGCATATCGGCCTGAGCGAGGCCCTGGCGCTCCTGCGCTCGTCTATCCTGGTTCTGGTCTTTCCCGGCGCGGTTGCGGGGCTGGTGCTCGTCGCCCAGGCGCTCGGCCTTCCGCGCGGAGCGCTCGCGGACGCGGTGCCGTACATCGGCGTGGCAACTGTGACCGCTCTTGGTTTTGGATCCAGCTATGTCCTCGACCGCAAGCCCTGGCCGGCCGTGCAGCGCGGCATCTCCTGGACGGTTCTGAGCCTCGTGCTGTTCGCGGCGAAGCAAATCTCTTGATGGGAGACCGCGACGACCCGATGCCCGGACTGCGGTCCGGCGGGCGGACATTGCTGCCCTTCCGGTTCACGCTGTAACATTCGGAGGTCTCACGCGCGGGTACAGCGCTGCTGTCAAGAGAAAGGCCGATCAGCCCCGTGTCCGATCTCTACGTGCTCCAGGAAGCCCTCAGTGATATGGCTGAAGACCCGGAATTCACCGTGACTTTGGGGCGGCGGGCGGCGGATCTGACTGGCGCGTTCCTCGCCAAGGCCGGCCCCGGAGATGTCGCCACTCTGAAGGCTTGGCTGACCGCACGGCTCAATCTCGCCGCCACCACGGGCAAGGCCCGGCTGAAGCTGAGCTATGCCAACCGTCGAGCCTACATCCTGCAATGCGCGCTGGACCGGGTGGAAGGGAAACCGCCGCCGGCGGACCCCGACTAGGGCAGGCAGGCGCCCCTCGGAAACTGCGCCGGGCGCCTGCCGGCCGGGGCCCCGCTGCGCCCGCTAGGGCCTTTTCGCAATCGCGTCCAATTTGGCGATGACGACGCCGAGTTCGACGGCGACGACGATGAGCAGCAGCGGGACGAGAAAACTAAGCATGGTCGCTCCCCCCTTTTTCTATTGCGGCATTCACAGGCGTGAACACGCCCGCCCGGGTTGGGGCCCAACGGCTCGAAGCCATGCAAAGGCCTGCAGGCCCCGCGGGGATTCCCGATCTAGCCGATAGCCGCATGGCATCCTGTCCCCAACAGAGCGGCAGACTCACTCTATGACCGGCGCCCTGGACCGGCAAGCGCCTCGCTGGAGGACGCGGGGGAACCCCTTGAAGCAGGAATCGAACCCTAGCTCCGTTTGCCGGGGGCGGACTTGGCGGCAATGACCGTCTCGATCAGAGCGTGCGAATGGATGCCGAGCAGGCCGCCATCGACGGCAATGGCCTGGCCTGTGATGTAGCGGCAATCGTCCGCGGCCAGGAAATGGATGAGGGCGGCAACTTCTTCGGGCATACCCACCCTGCCGGCCGCCGCGGCAGTCTCGATGAGGGCGATTTCCACCTCGGCATTCTCCTGCTGGCGCAGCATGGGGGTGTCGATGGAGCCGGGACAGACGCAATTGACCCGGATGCCCCGGCCGGCGAGCTCCACGGCCGCGGTCTGGGTGAGGCTGACCACCGCAGCCTTGGAGGCCGAATAGGCAGCATAGCTGCCGACCCCGAGCATGGCGGCGACCGAGGCGACGTTAATAATGCTGCCGCCCTCCATGTGGGGTGCCACATGGCGCATCGTGGCCCAGACGCCCATGGTGTTGACCTCGAAATGACGCCGCATGGCGGCGGCGCTGAGCTCGGTGATGGCCACCTGATCCGAGATCACGCCGGCGGAATTCACCAAGATATCGATCCGGCCATGGCGCCTGGCCACCTCGGCGATCAGCGAGATCACCTGGCTTTCTTGGGCTACGTCCACCGGCAGGTATTCGCCACCAAAAGCGGCCGCCGTGGGCCCTGCGTCGGACCGGTTGGCGATGACCACCTTGGCTCCGGCGGCGGCAAACCGGCGGGCGGTCGCAAGCCCGATCCCGGAACCGCCGCCCGTGACGAGCGCAATCTTGCCGTCAAGCCGGAACATCCCCCGCGCCCCTCCCGTGGCTATTGGAAGCCGCACATCTTAGGTGAGGAATGGGGCGGGGCAAGCTGCGGCGCAGTTTGAGCCAACGGGCTTGCAGCGGGACAGGCCGCTGGTGAAGGACCCGACCGCCGGCTGGCGATCGGGTCCTATTCGGCCGACCTTTCTAGTTACAGACCGGCGACGAGCCGGCGTTGATCTGGTTCTGCGTGGTGAGGCCACCCACGGCGGCGCCCGCCGCGGCTCCGGCAGCGGCACCATAGAGCGGGGCCCCGGCCAATGCGCCTATCACGGCGCCGCCAGCGGCACCGATGCCCGCGCCGGTCACGGCCCGACATCCCGGGGATTGGCCGCAAGCGGACAGGGCGAGGGCGCTGATGACCAAGAGCGCGGGTAGAGAATGAATACGCATGATAGGTCTCCCTCGTGGTCTGCAATTGGTATCCATTATGCCCGACAAGCCTTTGCGAACCAACTCGGTCTTGTCGATTCCGCCGGCTCTCGGGAGCCCCGCCCGGACGAGAAGCGGGCTCCCTTGCCCCATCATGTAGGAAGCAATCTCGGCGGAACTTGGGCGATTTCGCGGCCGGCTCCCGAATCCCGGCCTGCCCGACCGGGCCAACCCGTTTGCCACAGAGATGCCACAGGATCCTAGAAAAGCGGCTTCAGATCGGGATCGAGCCAGGCGCGCCGGGCAGCGACCGAAAGAAGCCGTTCGCGGCTGTAGTATTGGAACGGGAAGGCCTTGGTCGCATAGGGGCTGGCGAGCAGCGCATTGGTCAATGCCAGAAGCGGCAGAGCCTCGCCCGATTCTTCGACGAATCGCTGGATCGCCCGGACATAGAAGGCGGTGATGGTCTCATGGTAGCCGCCGGCGTCGTCGTTGACCGTCCCGACGGCCTCGTTGTAGGCGATGATCCCTTGGCGGAGCTCTTCCAAAACCCGATCCCCTGGCCGGTTCAAGACATGCCAGAGCCCGACAGTAAGATGGGACTGGTGGGTCCAGCGCGGCTGCGCGAGATCCCGCCGGCGAAATCCCTCGACGATCTCCAGGATCTCCGCCTCGCTCCGATAGGACGTGAAGGGGCGGGCGGCGGTTTCGATGGCCATGATCTGGCGGCCGTTCCAGGCGGCTGGCGGCGCCTGCCGCGCTCAAGCTTGAGGGGGCGGCGATTTCGCGGGGTGGTAGCGCTTCACCCGGATATTGCTGATCGCGGCCTCGACCAGACGCTGCTCGAAATGAGGCTTTATGCCCTCGAACTCGCAGGTCGCGACGACCTGTTCGATGATGAATCCGGGTTGGTAGGCCGCGAGCTCGATGCCCCGCTTCTCGGTCAGCTCCTGGATGATGAACTCGAGCATCTCTTCGCTGAGGGGAATATCCTTGGACTTGGCGACGTAATCGAAAATCCGCTTGAACCGCTTGCGCGAAGGCGGGGCGATCTCGAGCTTGAACGGCAGGCGGCGAAGGAAGGCCGGATCCATGAGATCTTCGGGCTCGAGATTGGTCGAAAACATCAGCCGCGCCTCGAACGGCAAGTCGAAGCTCTTGCCGGTCTGCAGCTTCAGATAGTCGACGCCGTTCTCCAAAGGCACGATCCAGCGATTCAGCAGGTCGGACGGCGACACGAGCTGGCGGCCGAAATCGTCGATGAGGATTGACCCGCCGAGCGCCTTCACGTGCAGGGGCGCCTCGTAGCATTTCGAAATGGGATCGTAGCCGAGCTCGAGCATCTCCAGCGTCAGCTCGCCGCCGGCCACTGCGAATGGCTGGCGGCAGGGAACCCATCGTCCGTCGAATTCCTCGTCCCGGATGGCCCTCACGGAGGTATCTCGCTGCTCGTCCTCGTCGAGGAGGGCCGAGTGCAGCTTCGGATCGAACACGCGCATGATCTGCCCTTCGATCATGACCGAATAGGGGACGTAGATGAGGTCGGTCAGGGTTCGGCCGAGCCGAAGAGCGATCGACGTCTTGCCATTGCCCGGCGGCCCGTAGAACAGGATGGGTTTGCCCGAGTTGATTGCCGGGCCCATCTTCTGCATGAGCGACTCCTCGAGGAACAGCCCCGAGAGAGCCGCCTTGATTTCGGGCAAGGTCACCCGCTCGCCGGAGATCCGCTGACTGACGATCCGCTTCTTGAAGGCGTCCAAGGACACGGGCGCGGGGCCGATATACTGGGAGCGCGACATTGCGCCGGCCGCCCATTGGCGGCCCGCCTCGGTGATGTCGTAGCGCTTTTCGGCGAGCATGCCCGAGCCGCGCGCGCTGCTGACATTGAGGAGCTGGCGGCTGGCGGCGAGTTCTCCCAACTGTGCGGCCAGCGGGTGGGGCAGTTTCAGGCCCTCGACGAATTGCGACGTCGTGTCGAGCCCGTTGACGAAGATGAGCTTCATCAGAAGGTCGAGCAGGTCGTTCTCTTTTATATGGAGCTCGGCGATGCTGGTCGGCTTGGCCGGGGAGATCTTCAGCAAGCGCTCGAGCCGCTTGCGGTCGACGATCCCCATCGCGATCAAGTTCTCGCCGAGCCGCCCGCCTTCGGTGAACTGCCGCTGCAAGGCGGCTTCGATGTCCTGGGGCGTTGCCAGCTCCGCCCTGATCAGAAGTTCACCGATCCTCATCTCAAGACCTTCACCTTATGCGTTGAAGCCCCGAGCAAATCTTCCAGCTCAAGCTAATGCCACAGCTTGCGATTTAGTCAATTGTTTCCTGGTCATACAAATGGTCGCCCGACATGGCGGATTTGCTTCCTTGGGGGCTCCTCCGATCAATCGAAGCCAACGCCCAGGCGGCCCAGCCCTGGGAACTCGGCGATGAGGCGGTCGCTCGGAGCGATGGCAACCGGCGTCAGGCATGTGCCGGTGGTCACGATTTGGCCGGCCTTCAATCCATCGCCCCGTTTCGAGCGTTCGTTGGCGAGCCAGGTGAGGGCGATGCGGGGATCGCCGAGGGCATCGGCGCCCTGGCCTTGTCCGGCGACACCGCCGTTGCGCAGCATGCGCACCGGCTGGCTGGGCAGGTCGATCCTCCGCCAGTCGGATACTTCGGGCCCCAGGATGAACCAGGCGGCGAAGGCGTCGTCGGCGACGATCTGTGCCGGGCCTGCTTCGGCAAAACGCTCCAACCGGGCATCAGGCACCTCGATGGCGAGATGCATGCCGGCGACCGCTTTCACGACCTCTCCCAGCTCATAGGCGCGGGACCGAGAAGGCAGGTCCTGCCCCAGGCGAAAGGCAAACTCCGCCTCGGCCACGCGCATCAACATGGGACCGGCCGCGAGCCTGGCGCCATCGCCGAGCACGAAATCGGCGAACAACCGGCCGGCGAGGGGCTCACTGACGCCGATGTGACGCTGGCCTGCCGCGCTGGTCGCCGCGATCTTCCAGCCGAGCACGGGCTGGCGGGCCAGCCCCGCCATGGCGTCCTGCACGGCATAGCCCCCGGGCCAGCGACCCTGGCCGGCAATGGGCGGGAAGCTCCGTCAGCCGGCGCTTTTCGAGGCGCGCTCGCCAGAGGATTTCGGCGGCTTCCGCTATGGCGGTTTCATTCATCGGACTGCGCTCTCCCTCGACTATGGATTCACGCATCGCCACGGATCAGATCAAGCATTCGTGCATCAGGTATTTGCCGCTGGGCGCTCGCGGTATCTCGCTCACGCGCCGGCAGCGGATCCGGAAACGCGGGGACAGGTATTTGTCGACGACATCCTGCGCCGCGGCCTCCGCGATTTCGACCCCGTCGGTCCTGGGCACATAGTGCAGTTCCACGTCGAAGAAGCCGGTCTGGAACAGCTTGAATTGCCGCACGCCCAGAAGCAGCGATGTGTCGGCGGGAAGCATTGCCGCCACTCTCGTTCCATCCGGCAACTTGAACAGACACGACTCGCGGCCGATGACGCGCCGGATGGCGCATGCTGAGCGCGGGCAGCCGCTCGGCTCGCCGGCCACGGCATAGTCGCCGGTCTCGTAGCGGATCAGCGGCATGGCCCTGTTGAAGAGCGGGGTGACGACCACGCGGCCCATTTGGTCTGGCCCGGCCGGGCGGCCATTCTCGCCGACAAGCTCGAGGACCAGGTGCCGGTCGGCCGGGTGATAGGCATCGCAAAGCGGGCACTGCGCCGCTATCAGCCCCGCTTCGACGCAGCCATAGGTATCCACCAGCCGGCATCCGGGAATCTGCCCGACGAGCCGGCGCAACTCGTCTGAAACCACTTCGGAGACCGTCGAAACGAGCCGGAGGGACAGGGGTTGCGCGCTCTCGGCGAGCTGCTGCAGCGCCGCCTGCATGATGGAGGGGAAGGCCACCGCCAGGGTGGCGGATGTGCGACGAAAGAGGTCGAAGGCGGCGGGACCATCAAGGGTGGCAAGCTTCCATTTCTCGGCGCCGTTCTTCAGGCTCTGCCGCTCCAACTTGCCGACAGGATGATCCTCGTCCGGGAACTCGATCTCGGCGACGCGCCGATGGCTGGCGAGGTCCCAACCCTGCATCAGGCGACGGTTTTCGGCGACGTTGGTTTGGAAGTGGCGCTGGGTCTTGCGGGTGAGCATCGGCTCGCCGGTCGACCCAGAGGTGCGCCTGGCTATGACTTTGCCTTCGCTTGGCGCGACGTGGCTCGAGAAAAATCGCTCCGTGTCTTCCCTCACCAGCCGTTTGCCCGTGATCGGAATTTCGTGGAAATCGATCATCAAGCCGCTGCGCAGGCGCTTGGCCCATTCCTGGTCCCGGTAATAGGGGGAATGGGCCGCCGCGTCGGACAGCATGGCGCTAAGCGCTGCCGGGAGCTCGGGTCCGATCTTGGCTTCCATGATCGGGCTTCTGGTAACCCGGCCACGGCCGGCAGTCCAGATGGCGCCAAATGACGGCGCATCCTCCAAGTCCGCCCCACGACCGGGCCGTCAGACTCTCGGCAGGGTGAGCCAGCCCTTGGGCAGCAGGTCGGGGGTCGAAGGCAGATAGGTAAACCACGGATCGGGGGCGATCACGACCTGGTCAGGATGGCCGGCGAGCCAGGCGCCCCACCAGCTGAGTGAGGAATTGGCGATGATATGGTGCCGGCAGGCCGCCATCAGCCGCAGGTCCTCGACCGCCGCGTCAGGGCCGTTGGCGTCCACAAAATGGATGCCGGGTCCGCGAAAATTCTCCCGGCACCACTGGTGATCGTCGCTGAACATGAAGAACTCGACATCCCGGTGTTGCCCCAGGATCTGGCGCATCGCCCTTTCGTAGTAGCCGAGGGAGCAGAGCCCGTGGAGCTGCTGCTCTCGGGCGAGCAGATAGTCGCCTCGGCGGACATGGACGCAGACCGCATTCGCCCCGCCGATCCGCGCGAGCCAATCGCGGTTGGCCCCGGGCGGTGGCGCTGGGCGCTGGAGCTCGCGTCTTATCGTCTCTGCCGCGGGCTCGAAATACCGGTAGGACTGCCAATAGCCGGCAAGGTAAGTCGAGCCGGCAAGCCGCTCGAATTGGGGATCGTAGTCGAAGCCCTTCTGGATGAAGACGTTCAGGCGCGGTCGCCGGAAACCCCCATCTTTGCTTGCCGTGAAGATGTGGCCGACCAGTCTCAGGGCGCGTTCAGCCGGGCTCGCGCTGTCGGGGAGCGGGACCGGGCCTTTGCGCGGTCCCTTCCGAAATCCGCGCCATGCGACCGTCGCCTGGATCGGGTAGCGATCGAGCGCGAACGGCCGCTGGCAATAGCCGGTGCCAAAGGCCGTGGCATCGAGGACGAGATTGGCGTCGAGCCGACTGGCGAGGGCTCGGCCCGCCGCATATTGGAACAGTTGGTTGCCCAGGCCGCCCAGGAGATGGGTGGCTACATAGACCGGTGCCGGCATGGTCTCCCTAGTACCGGCTTTCGCAGAAAGTCGGTACATCGTTTTAGGTCCAAGGACCGGATTCATGCGGAAAATCGAGACCAAGCCGGAGTCACGGATTTCTGCGATCCGGTACTTGGGACTTGGTCTGCCCTTCGTTCAATGCAATGGAGGCCGATTCGCCTTCGGGAGTAAGCTTGCCCGAAGCGCTCCCCTGCTCTGTCACGGAGAGAGCCGGTGCACCAGCCGCCGCCGCAGATCGCTTCCGAAACCCTGCGCCAATTGTCCGCCTATTGGGACCGGCTCAGAGCCGGGCGGGCCTGTCCCTCCTGGTCCGAGATCGACCCGGCCGAGATGAAGACGCTGCTGCCCCACATCCTCGTGGCGGAGTTTCTCAGCGATCCTTTCGACGTGCGGTTTCGCCTAGTCGGCACGATGATCGTCGAGGCCTATGGCGAGGACTTCATGGGCAGGAACCTCCGCTCCTTGGAGCCGACGGGCGGCGTCGACCTGTGGCTCGAACTCTACTCCCGCCTCGTGGAAGAGCGCGTCCCGGTTTACGGTCGATACAGCCTCAGTTCGGACTATGTGCAAACCCAATACGTCGACGCGGGCATCTTCCCGCTTTCCGCGGACGGCGTGAAGGTGGACAAGGCCATCGAGTTGGAAGACTGGAGCCAGGCGGCGACGCTGGCGCCGAGCGTGCTCATGCACCCGGCCTGGCGGTTCGATCCCCTGTGAGTTCGATCCCTGCTGAACTCAATCCCCCGGCCAGACGGCCCAGGCGGCGCCGACGAATCCCAGGGCCGGAAGCATCCAGAAGCGCGCCGGGGTGCTGTAAAGGTTGGAGAAGCCCAATTTGATCGCGTTGTAGGCGAGGACGCCCGCGATCCCCAGGAAGACGAGCGACAACATCATGCGCGCGAGCCTCACGGCCTGGTCCTCGCCTGCGCACTCATGCTTCCGGGGCGCTGGTGTAGAGATTGTCGAGGGCGGTCGCCACGAGCGCCTCGCTCATCTCCGGGGCGCGTTTGGCAAAACTGCAGGCGTCGACCACATGGTCGACGATGAAGCGCGGTTGATAGCAGGCGAGCGGCGAATGGCGCCGGCCTTGCAGTTCCTCAACCAGCCAGGCGAACACCGCGTCGTCGAAGGGCAGCCGGCGCAACGCCGCCGCCCGGATGAAGATCTCGCGATAGCGCTCCAGCGACGGGGCGCCTAGCCTGATCTTATAGGGAATGCGGCGCAGGAACGCCGCGTCGGTCAGGTCCTCGGGCGCCAAATTCGTGCAGAAGATCACCAGCTCGTCGAAGGGGACCGAGAACGTGGCGCCGCTGTTCAGCTTGAGGTAGTCGATTTTCTCCTCGAGCGGGATCATCCAGCGGTTCAGCAGGTCCTTCGGGCGCACATATTGCCGGCCGAAATCGTCGATGACGAAGACGCCGCCCACGGCCTTGATATGGAGCGGCGCCTCATAGAAATTCGTCGACTCGCTGTACCGGAGATCCAGCATGTCGAGGGTGAATTCGCCGCCGGTGATCACCAGCGGGCGCCGGCAGGCGACCCAGCGCCGGTCGAAATCCTCCCGGCGGATGACCATGTCGGGGGCGTCCTGGGGTCCGGCCCGGCCGATCTCCTCATGGATCTTGGGATCGAAGATCTTGACGATCTGGCCGCTCACCTCGATGCAGTGGGGAATATAGATTACGTCCGAGAAGACGCGGTTGACCCGGCGCGCGATCGAGCTCTTGCCGTTGCCCGGCGGACCGTAGAGCAGGATCGAACGGCCGGCCTTGACCGCGGGCCCGATCCGCTGCTTCAGGTCGTCGGTCAGCACCATGTCGTCGAAGGCGTCGCTCAAGTGCGATCCTTCGATCTGCTCGTTGCTCAGTTTTTGCATGGCAACGCGATCGCGATAGGCCCGAAGGCTGACGGGCACCGGGCCGATGTACTGGTTGCGGTCGAGAGCATCGCCCACCGCGTTCCGCCCGGCGCCGGTCAGGGAATATGTGAGGACCGGGATGGCGCCGCGCCGGTTGGAGCCCGTCACCTTGAGGAGCTTGCGCTCGACCGCCTCCTCCACCAGGTTCACGACCACATTGCCCGGCAGGCAGAGGAGTTCGGCAAGCGCCGGGGTGTTGTCGGCTCCAGCGCGGTGCAGGGCCTTGAGAAGCATGGCGACGAGGGTCGAGCGCGTGATCTCCGTGTCTTCCGCCGTGGCCGGCATGACCGGCCGGGCGGCAGGCTGCAAAGCGACGATCTGCTCCGGCGTCACGAGCTTCAGGGCGACCAGGTTCTCGGCGAGCTCGCCGCCGCGCGAGTGCCCGCGCTCGACCGCGCGCTCGACATCGGCGGGCTCCACCATGCCCTTGGCGACGAGAAGTTCCTCCAGACGCATGAAGCCTTGCTCCGGCTCAGATTGAGACAAGACAACACCCCCCGCTTCCGCGAAGCCGTCGCTCATCTGACAACGCTTAATTGATCACACTATTCCGCCGCCTTGAGAAGATTCAAATTCGCCGGCGGCGGATTTCAAAATTCCGCTGAAAACGACGCTTTTCTCGATTGGTTGGGAGGATTATTTATGTAATACAATAGGTTATATCCGAACTGCCGCGCCCTTCAAACCTGAGCTGGCGGCCAGTCAGGAACCTGCCGGGTGGAATGCGGCCCTTGCGTCCGACTCCCTGACTGCGGCCATGCCCGCCCTCGCTTCATCTTGCGCCGAGCGTCGGGCCCTGGCCGCGAAGCTCCAGGCAAGCGGGCTTCTAGGCTTCAGCTCTGTCCGTTCCGAGGCAAGTCCGCTGGCAATTCCGCCAAGCCCGGCCCGGATCGCGGCTTCCAGCAATGTCAGGCTGAGGGCATCCCGCTGGGCGTGGCTGCCGCCGAATCGGTGGGCGATGGGCCTGAGGCGCATCAAAACCTCGACCGCCGTTCCGTAGTCGGCGCGGGCGAAGGCAAGGAGCGCGCGGCACAACGGAAGCCCCACCTCGGCCACGAGCGCGGCGTTGGTGCCGGGCTCGGTGGCCCGTCTTTCCAGCCGGGCGAGCAGTGCCGCGGCCGCGTCGTCCCGGCCGCCGCCGATGAAGGCCATCATGGCGTGGGCATCGTTGAAGGCGTAGTAGCCGTCCTCTGCCTTGCCGGCCCAGGCATCGGCCAGTTCCCGCCAGCGCTGGCCGACCGGTGCTCCGCGCAGGTAGAGACGCCAGAGCAGGGCCGAGGCGTCGACCATCTCCAGGGCGATTTCCGAAGGTCGCGGCCGGATCTGCTTGTCGTAGATGGCAAGCACCCGATCCCATTCATCGAGGTCGAAATGGTAGAGGGCGAGATGCCACCAGTTGTGAAACGCGAAGCCGTTGTCTTCGGCCCAGTCCTGGCTTCGGCCGGTGAGCCAGTCGATGCCCTCGTCGAGCCGCGCCTGCATTTCCATGACGTGAGCCACGGCGTGAATCGACCACGGGTCGCGCCGGTTTAGAGCAAGCGCCTGGCGGCCCCGCTCCTCGGCCCTTGGGTAGTCGCCCATCTCTTCGAGGCCGAAGGCATGCATGCCAAGCACGTAGCCGTAGCCTGGGACGCTCTCGTCCCAGGCCCAAAGCGTCCGGGCGACGCGGTCGCGCAGCTGGCTCGATTGCCCTAGATAGAAGTCACCGAGGTGCGCGAGCTGGAGGGCGAGGCTGTCGCGCGGATAGTCGGCCAGGATGGCGCCGTAGAGCTCGACCGCGCGGTCGAACTCGCCGCACGCCCAGGCGCGCGCCGCTGTGATATGGCCGCGCTCACGTTCGTTCGCCTGATCCCACAGGGCTTCGGCGGCGGCCACGCTTTGCTCGAGCGCGGCTTCGGCGCTCTTATCCGTGGCGCTCAGCATGAGGCCGGCCCGGAAGCAGTGGCCCAGGACGAAATCGGGATCTTCGGCCAGGGCGGCATCGATGGCGGCCAGGGGGTCGTTGAAGTAGCTGTGAAACAAGTCGATCGCGTCTTCGTAGCGATCGAGGGCGCGCCGGTTGCCGGTGGAAACCGGAACCCCGCGCCGGTCCTGCAAGGCCATGTTCCACTCTCCTTCCTCGCCGGCGGGGCGGCCCATCGGGACCCGCCCGTGCATCGGCGATCTTGCGCTACATCAAAGCACCGGTTTTCCCTGCCTGCGATTATTGCAGCATGGAAGAGGTGGACGCCAATGTCGTGGCGATTGCGAGGGCCATGCTACGCGCCTTCGGCGCGCGCGCCAGTACGGTGATGCGCAAGCGCATCCGGGACCATGAGCGAGCCGGAGAAAAGGAGGGCGCCGAATTCTGGATTCGCGTCGAACAGGCGATCGATCGCCTGAGGACCGGCGCCAAGTCCAACGAGGGCTGATCTAGGCCTGCCCGCGCGGTCACGTGGCCCTATGATTGTCAGAACCAGCCGAAGTGGGGCAACTCGATTTCGCCCATGCTGACGGCGACGCTTACGGCGCCCACCGCTACGATGAACAGCAGGATCGGCCAGAGGAGCCGGCGGCCGATCTTTCCGGCGGAGGAATCGTGGGCGGCGAGCCAATGCTCGACAAAGGATCGAGGCGGGTAGGGTGGCTCCGGTACCAGTCCATAGAAGGCCGCGTCGGCATCGTGGCCGGAACCAACGCGCAGCAGCAGCCGCACTGACGCGGCGCCTCGGCGCTCTAGCGCCCGCTCCCAGTGGGCATGAAGGTTGTCGGTATCCCTCGGCAATCCGGTCTCGGCTCCTTGCCTAACACGGCCTCCGGCCTGGATGCCCTCAACAAGGCGCTATCGGCCCCGGCCTGTCAAGATTGGCCGTCCGGCCAGCCGCGGTCGCCCCAGGCCTTGCCGTTCATCGCCTTTCGCAGGCTCATCCGAAGCATATAGAGCTTCCTGGCCAAGAATTGCTTAACCGGCAGGCTTCGATGCCGGCGCCGTTCCACCTGCGGCGGCCTATTCGAGTTCGATGTCGCCCTCGATGACGAGGTCGAGGGCCGTGCCGCCGAGAGTAAGCCGGGCCTTGGCCGGGAGTTTTTCGCCGCCCTTCAGGCTTCCCGCCGCCAGCCCCTCGCGCACCGCTTCCTCGATGGCGCGCTGGGCCGTGATGCCGACCTTCTTCAGGAATTTGCGCAGGCTCATGTTGAGAACATCGTCGTTCATCCAAAGGTTCCTTTCCACTTGGCCTTGGCCATCCGCTGGCGGGCCGGCCCCGCGATGGCGCCTCGTAAATCAACGAAGAGCACTTGCCAGGGAGCCAGCCGATTGGGCTATGGTTGATCTATCTCAACCCGCACCTGCCGCTCCATCGGCAATAATAGCAAGTCGCATCACCCAGATCCGGAGGATCACTATGAATCGGCTCGCAAAACTTGCTCTCGGCGCCGGTTTGGCGCTGACCATGGGAGCGCTGGCGCCTAGAGCGGCATCGGCGGACGTCCAGCTGAACGCCCTGTTCATGAAACAGGCGGCCTACAGCGAGGACGACATTCGCAATATGACAACCGCCTTCGAGCAGGCCAACCCTGGGATCAAGGTCAACCTCGAGTTCGTCGCCTACGAAGCGCTCCACGACAAGATCGTCGCCGCCCAGGGCGCCGGGGGGTCGGGCTATGACGTCGTGCTCTACGACGTCATCTGGCCGGCGGAGTTCGCCAAGCACGGCTTTGTCTTGGACGTGACCAGCCGAATTCCGGATAGCGAAACCGCCCAGATCTTCGATGGAGCCTGGTCCACCGTCACCTATGACGGCAAGCGCTGGGGCATGCCCTGGATTCTCGATACCAAGTACCTCTTCTACAACAAGGACATGCTGAAGCGGGCCGGTATCGCCGCACCGCCCAAGACCTGGGACGAGCTGACCGCTCAGGCCAAGATCCTGAAGGACAAAGGCATCGTTCAATACCCGATCGTTTGGAGCTGGGCCCAGGCCGAAGCCCTGATCTGCGACTACGCTACCCTGGTCGCGGCCTATAAGGGCACCTTCTTCAATGGCGACAAGCCCGCCTTCGATCAGGACGGCGCCTTGAAAGCCATGCAGTACATGAATGACTCCCTGCGGGACGGACTCACCAACCCGAACTCGCGCGAGTACCTGGAAGAGGACGTGCGCCGGGTGTTTTCCAACGGCGATGCCGCCTTCGCCCTCAACTGGACCTACATGTACAGCATGGCCAACGACCCGAAGGAGAGCAAAGTCGCCGGTCAAGTCGAACTTGAGCCGGCACCGGGCGTGGCCGGCCTGACCACGGCGTCCGCCGTCAACGGCTCCATGGCTCTTGGCATCCCGTCCAACAGCCAGCATGCGGACGAAGCCTGGAAGTATATCTCCTACATCACTTCCCAGCCGGTCCAGAACAAGTACGCCCAGCTGAGCCTGCCGATCTGGAAGTCGTCTTATGACGATCCGGCGGTGGCTAAGGGGCAGGAGAGCCTGATCGCCGCCGCGAAGACCTCGATCGCCATGATGTTCCCGCGGCCGACGACGGTGTCCTATCAGGAGCTGTCGACGATCCTGCAGAAGTGGATCCAGAAGGTGCTTCTGGGACAGGTCACGCCCGAGGCGGGGATGCAGCAGGCGGTGGAAGAAGCGTCCAGGTTGCGCTGACGCCGGCTAGTCGACGGCGTAGGGGGCCGGCTATGGGGTGGCGGAGCCGTGATCGCCAGGCATGGGTGCTGTTGTTTCCCATGCTGGCGATCATGGTCACCGTGACCGGCTACCCGCTTCTCAGTACCATCCGCCTTTCCTTCACCGACGCCAGTCTCGTGGGCAACGCGCCCATGAGCTGGGTCGGGTTGGAAAACTACCTCTATGCGCTCACCGATCCGGACTTCCGCGATGCGTTCTTTCGCAGCATCTATTTCGCCTTCGTCTCCGTTGGCGTCGAGGTGGTGCTGGGCGTCCTGGTGGCTCTCCTGCTCAATCAGGAATTCTTCGGCCGGCACTTCGTGCGAGCCTTGATCGTGCTGCCTTGGGCGCTTCCCACCATCGTCAACGCCATGATGTGGCGGCTCATCTTCAATCCGGAATTCGGCAGCTGGAACGCACTGCTGACCCAGCTGCACCTGATCGATTCCTACCGGTCCTGGCTCGGCGACCCGGCGACGGTCATGAACATGGTGATCCTGGCCGATGTCTGGAAGAACTACCCCCTCGTTACGCTGATCGTGCTGGCCGCGCTCCAGATCATTTCCCCCGAGCTCTACCAGGCAGCGGCCATCGATGGTGCCGGGCCCTGGCGTCAGTTCTGGAAGATCACCTTTCCCGAGATCCTGGGTCCCCTCAGCGTCGCCCTCATGCTGCGCATGATCGACGCCTTCAAGGTCTTCGACATTATTTTCGTCATGACCCGAGGCGGTCCCGCCAACGTCACCAAGACGGTGAGCTTCTACGTCTACCAGGAATCCTTCAGCTATCTGCGCGCCGGGAGCGGTGCGGCCTATGCGGTCATCGTGGGCCTGATTTGCGGCATTCTGATTGGCCTTTATCTCTTCATGCTGAGACGCCAGGAGTATTCGTGATGAGAAGGCGCCGCCCGATCTCCACCCTCCTCATCTATGTCAGCGTCGCTGCGCTCGTGGTCACTACGCTGGCGCCGCTCGTCTGGCTTTTCATCATGAGCATCAGCAGCACCAAGGACCTGACCACCGTGCCGCTCAACTGGCTGCCGAGCCGGGCTGATTTCTCCAACTACGTCCGCCTGATGTCGCTGGCGCCCAATTCGATCGGCGAGGAATTCCTTTACGCGCTGCGCAACAGCCTGGCGGCCTCGCTCACGGCGACCGCGATCGCGCTTCTGGCGGGGATTCCCGCCGCCTACAGCTTCTCGCGCTTTCGCGGGCGCATGGGCCTGCTTTATGCCGTGCTCGGTACCTACATGCTGCCGCCGGTGGCTTTCATTCTGCCCCTCTACATGGCGTTCAGCGCGCTCCATCTGCTCAACACCATCGGGGCGCTGGTGATCGTCTATTGCACGATCCTGCTGCCCTTCGTCACCTGGCTGTTGAAGACCAACTTCGATGCCGTGCCCATCGAGATCGAGCAGGCCGCAAGGCTGGATGGGGCGGGCCTGTTCGGGGTCATCCGCCACGTGACGCTGCCGATCGCGGCCGCGGCCATGGGCACGGCGGCCCTCTTCGCCATGCTGCTGGCCTGGGACGAGTTTTTTTACGCCCTGCTCTACACCAACGACATCCGGGCCAAGACCCTGCCGGTCGCCATCGGCGATTTCGCGGCCGGCAGGGCCATCGACTACGGCCTGATCTCGGCCGTGGGCGTGCTGGCCTCGCTCCCGCCGGTCTTCATCGCCTTCGTCCTGCAGAAGTCGCTGATCGTCGGCTTGGCCCATGGCGGGGTGAAAGGCTGAGACAATGGCCACGACGGCACCTTCCGGTCTCAAGCTGCTCCAGGGCGAGCTGGCCCGCCAGCACGGCGATGCACTGGCGTCCTTTGCCGGCAACCAGGCGATGGCCGCCCGCATCGCCGAGAGCCTTCGGCGCAACCGACGGCTCTTGCTGGTCGGCATGGGCGCGTCCCATTTCGCCAACCGCGCCGCCGAGGCGGCCTATCGTTCGCTTGGCATCGACGCGGCGGCCGTGGTCGCCTCGGAGATTCTGGCCGCGCCGCTGCCGAACGGTCAGCGCACCGCGATCCTGGCGTCCCAGTCGGGGGCTTCCGGCGAGATTCTGGACCTTCTCGAGCGTCCGGCCCCAGGGGAGGAGCGCTTTGGGCTCACCCTCGACGACCAGAGCCAGCTGGGCAAGGCGCTGCCTTGCCTGGTCGGCGCCGGCGGGGTCGAGCGCGCCTTCGCGGCCACGCGGAGCCTGCTGCTGACCCTGACGCTGCATGGGGCGGTGCTTTCGGCTCTTGGTCTCGATCCCGAGACGATCTTGTCGGTCCTGCGCGTTCCGCCGCGGGTCGAAAGCGATGCCGCATATGAGCGCCTGGCCGATTGCGCCACGGTCATCCTGAGCGGCCGGCGCGAGCTTCAGGGCGTCGCGGAAGCGGGCGGGCTGTTTCTCATGGAGCTGGCCCGGATACCGGCCTTCAGCCTGGAAGGTGGCCAGTTCCGCCATGGTCCGCTGGAAGCGCTCTCGCCTGCCGTAGGCATTGTCCTGTTGCGAAGCGCCAACGAATGGTCCGATTCCGTGCGGCGTCAGGCCGAAAGCTGCATTTCGGCGGGCACGGTGCCGGTCCTATTGGATGCCAGCGGCCGACCGCCGGTGAAGGGCGCAATCACGATATCATTTCCCACCATGGACGGGTTTGGCGCGGCGCTGGGTCTTTTGCCGTCCTTGCAGCAGCTCCTGCTGCGGGTGGCACGTCACAGGATACAGCGGGTGGGAGAGCCCTTGCGATCGACCAAAGTGACGGGCCGGGAATGACCGAAGCGCTTCGGGGACGCGGGTCCGGCCGGGACCGAGGCAGGATCTATGTGATCGGCAACGTCAATGTCGACCTGGTCATGGGGCCGATCGCACCCCTGCTCGTGCCGGGCACGGAAAGCATGGTGGCTCGAACCGAGCTCAGGGTCGGCGGGGCCGCAGGCAATGCGGCCTTTGCCTTGCAGGCCATGGGCACGCCATGCCGCCTCGTCTGCAACATCGGCGACGACGTCTTCGGACGCTGGCTCGCGGAGGCCTTCGGGCCAGCCGCCCGGCGTTGGCCCAAATCGGCGCTGCCGACTACGGCCTCGGTCGGCATCACCCATCCGAACGGCGAGCGGACGTTCCTCACCTCGAAGGGCCATCTCGAGAGCCTCTCTCTGGCCGACGTGGAAGGTCAGCTACCCAAGCGGGCCGGCCCCGGCGACGTCGCCTTGCTGCTCGGCGGATTCCTCAGTCCGCCGTTGCTAAGGTCCTACGAGCGCCTGCTCGAACGACTGACGGAAGGCGGCTTCGCCGTGGCCCTCGACCCGAGTTGGCCGCCCGGTGGCTGGACGAAGCGGATGCGCCTCAGGGTCGCCGCCTGGCTTCGGGCCTGCGACCATGTCTTGCTGAACGAGGCGGAGAGCTGCGGCTTGTCGGGGGAGTCCGGGATTGCCGAGGCCGCGGGCTGGATCCAGCGTCGGGCGAAACCGGGTGTGACGGTGGTGGTCAAGCGCGGCCCGCGCGGGGCCAGCGCCTGGCAGGAAGACAGGACCGCCCATGCGCCGGCGCCCAAGGTGAAGGTGATCGACACGATCGGCGCTGGAGACGTGTTTGACGCAGCTTATCTGCGGGCCCGGGTCCTGGGCGCGGACCTCGGAGAGTCTCTTGCCGAGGGAGTGGCATTGGCATCGGCGGTCATCTCCACCTATCCGCGGCGGTACCGCAAAGTGCGAAGCAGGCGCGGCCAGGGGGACTAGCGAGGCAGCATGGCGGCAGTCTCATTGCGCAAGGTTTCGAAATCCTATGGCGCCGTGCGGGTGATCCGGGACGTGGACCTGGATATCCCGGACCATGCCTTCGCCGTGCTGGTCGGCCCGTCGGGCTGCGGCAAATCGACTCTGCTCAAGTTAATCGCCGGGCTCGAGGATCTGACCACGGGCGAGATTTCCATCGGCGGGCGCATGGTGAACGACCGGTCGCCGGCCGACCGCGATATCGCCATGGTGTTCCAGAGCTACGCCCTCTACCCCCACATGACGGTGGCGGACAATCTGGGGTTTCACCTGAAGATCGCTCGCATGCCCAGGGAAGAGCGCAATGGGCGCATCGCCAAGGTGGCGGAGAATCTAGGCATCGCCCAGTTCCTTGACCGGTTCCCGCGCGATCTCTCGGGCGGCCAGCGCCAGCGTGTGGCGATGGGGCGGGCCATCGTACGCGAGCCCCAGGTCTTCCTGTTCGACGAGCCGCTCTCGAATCTCGACGCCAAGCTCAGGATCCAGGTGCGGGCAGAGATCAAGGCTCTCCAGCAGCGGCTGCGCACGACCACGATCTATGTCACCCATGACCAGGTGGAGGCGATGACATTGGCCGACTTCATCGTGGTCATGCGCGACGGCGCGATCGAACAGGTGGGAGCACCGCTCGAAGTCTACGACAACCCGGCCAATGCCTTCGTCGGCGGCTTCATCGGCTCGCCGCCGATGAATCTGGTCGAGGGAGTCCTGCATTCGGACGGTGCCGGCGCCTTCGTGGACGCTTCCGGCCTGCGCCTGCCCCTCGACGGCGCGGTGGGCGGCGGCGAGGGGCGCAAGGTCATCTATGGCATCCGTCCCGGCGCCTTCGCGCCGGACAAGACCGACGGCCCGATCCGGGCGGAAGTCGAGGTGATCGAGCCCACGGGCGACGAACTCTTCGCCCATGTCATGGCAGGCGCGGTCAGGCTCCATGTCGCCTTTGCCGGGCGCCCGGACCTGAAAGTGGGGGAAACCGTGTTTCTCCGGCCGCAGCCGGGCCGTGTCCACTTGTTCGATGCCGAAAGCGGCGAGCGGATGAAGGGCTCCTGAGGGCGCCGGCGGCTTAAGGGGTCGCCAGGAGCTCGGTCAGCGATCCACCCTCGTAGATCCGCCGTATTGCCTCGGCGAACAGACCCGAGCAGTCGAGCGAGACGAGCTTGTCGCGGACCGGTCCGGCGGCGAGCTCGCTGCGGGACACCGAATCCGTGATGACGATCTGCTCGATCGCCGGGTCGGCCAGCGTTTCATTGGCCTTGGCGGTGAAGACGCCATGGGTGGCAGCGACACAGATGCGCGCAGCACCCTGCCTTTGGCAGGCCTGGGCGGCGCGGGCGACCGTGCCACCGCTGCTGATCATGTCATCGATGATGACCACGCTGCGCCCGCCGACCTCGGCGAACAGGGTCTCGCCGGTGACTGCGCCCTGGCGGCGCTGCTTCTCCATGAAGCCCACGGAGATCGTCCGTCCCGTGACGCGGGCCAAGGCATCGCGCAAGGCCTCGGCCCGCTTCATCCCGCCGATGTCGGGGGACAGCACGACGGCACCATCGGCCGGCAGGCGGGTCTTGAAATAATCGATGAACAGCCCGAGCGCATCGAGATGATCCGTGCGGCAGCGAAAGGCGTTCTGGAACGCGGCGAGGTTATGGACATCGAAAGTCACAACCCGGTCCGCGCCCACGGCCTCGAACAGCTGAGCGACGTAGCGCGTCGTCACCGGATCCCGAGGTTGGGTCTTCCTGTCCTTACGGGCATAGGACAGATAGGGGATCACCGCCGTCACCCTCTCCGCCGACGCATCCTTGAGCGCGCCGATGAAGAACAGCAGACGGCAAAGCTTGTCGTTGGCGCTGGCGGTCTCGTCCCCGTTCAGGGACTGGACCACGAAGACGTCACGCCCGCGCACGTTGACCAAAGGGCGCGCCTTGTGCTCGCCCGCCTCGAACTCGCGCTCCTCATGATCGGCAAGCGCGATGCCCAGGCGTTCGCCGATCCTGGCGCCGAAGGCGCGGCTGGTGTTGAGGGCGAAGAGGCGGATCTCATGCTGGTCCATTCGTCGCCTCCCCCGATGTGATCAGCCGGGGCTGGCTGCGGGATAGCGCTGGCTTGCGCGACCAGGATGACGGGCGATGCGGTGTCGGCGCAAGCCTGGGATCGCCGACCGTGGCGCCGATCGCGCGCGCCGGCAGGCTGCGGATGACCGAAGCGCCATACCCCGACCGATCGGCCTCAAAGTATGACTTCGGATCCTCAGAGATGACTTTTTTCCACGTCCTCGATGGAAAGGCCGAGCTTGGCGAGACCTTCCTCGAGCTCGTCGCTAAGGTTGGGTGTACCCAGCAGATATTCTGCCGTTCGTTTGTTGTGGGCTTCGCGCGCGGCCTCCAAAGCCTGGTCCCATTCGGCCGCCTCGTAGTCGCCACGGCCAAGCCAGACCAGGGCGACGAGCTCGACCTGTTCATCCTCGTTGAGCCCTTCGATGGCTTCGACCAGCTCGGCATAGGTCGGATCGTCGGCGTAATCCTCGAGGACCTCGCGCTGGTCGTCGTCCGTCGGGTTGGAGCCAGGATCGGGTTCGACAGGCTCGACCTTGGCATCGAACTCCCGCGCCTTGATGATGATGAAGCCGAGCTTCTCGTGGTCGATGGTGAGCTCAACCGGTTGCGGTTCTTGGTCCATGCGATCGTCCCGTTGTCTGACTGCCATGTTCGTTTCCTTGTTTACGCTCATCCTTGCCCGGTCTCAACTTGCCGGAGGCTTGCCATCGACCGTCCTTCGCATATTTACCGCGTTCGCCGCACGGTCGAGACAGGCGATGACTTCCTCGTCGTCGACCTGGTGGAAATCCTCATAGAAGATGCTGATGGCGCCGAATTCGGAGGGCGTCGCAAGGCAGACGATCTCGTCGGCTTCGGCGCCAAGGGCGGCGATGCTGTCGGGCGGCGCGACGGGGACGGCCAGGACGAGTCGCGCCGGGTTTCGTCGCCGGAGCGCGAGCAGGACGGCGCGCATGGAGGCCCCGGTGGCGATGCCGTCGTCGGTGACGATGACGCTGCGCCCTGCGATTTCGACCGGTTGCCGGCCCCTGAAATAGACCTTGCGCCGGCGCTCGATCTCCTTGGCTTGCCGCGCCATCTCCTTCTCCAGATAGTCTTGGGAAATCGACAGCATGGCGACCAGGTTCTGGTCTATGACCCGATCGAGCCTGGCACCGTCGACGATGGCGCCGGCGGCAAGCTCCGGCTGCCAGGGCACGCCGATCTTGCGCACCAGCAGCACATCGAGGGGTGCGTGGAGCGCGAGCGCGATTTCGCATCCGACCGGCACGCCGCCGCGGGCGAGCCCGAGGATCACGGGGTTTTCCCGGCTGAAACGCTGAAGCTCTCGCGCCAGGCGCCGGCCGGCATCCGACCGATCCGCGAACATCATGTCCTGCTCTTCCCTCCTGGCCCCGGAGTCTGGCCTCCCGCGGCACCCTCGCCTTGACCCAGATCAACGGCCGGCGCCGGCCCGGGCTTCGCACCGCAAGGAGGGGAGTGCTATAGTCGGGCCACGCGATCCCGCGCTCGATTGGGTAGCGAGCGATGGCCCAGGCTTGGTGCAAGCGGATTCTCTTGATCCTGGCGGCGCTGCTTCTGCCGGCAGCCCTGCTTCGCGCAGCGACGACCGATGCCACGGGACCGGCGGGCGGCTCACTGGCCGGCCAGCTTCTGGTCGCCTCGCCCCAGATCGACGGGCCGCCCTTCTATCACACGGTAATCCTGATCGTGTCCCATGACAGCACCGGGGCGCTGGGCATCGTCATCAATCAGCCGTTGGAGGAGCGTTCGCTTGCCAGCGTCCTGGAGGGCGTGGGCATCAAGGACAGCGGCGCACAGGGCAGCATCCTCATCTTCGCCGGCGGACCGGTCGAGCCCGAGGCCGGCTTCGTCATCCACAGCAGCGACTATCACGATGCCAAGACCTTGGACATCGACGGCCATGTGGCCATGACCTCGAGCACGCAGATCCTGCGCGATATGGGCCACAACAAGGGCCCGAAGAAGAGCTTGGTCGCCTTCGGCTATGCCGGCTGGGGGCCGGGCCAGCTGGAAGCCGAGCTTGCGCGCCACGACTGGTTCACCGAGCCCGAGAACCCGAAGCTTGTCTTCGACGACGACCGGGGCGGACTGTGGGACGAAGCGATGGCGCGACGGACCAGGGATCTCTGAAGGGTCGGCCCGCTGCGATCGGATCGATGAAGTGGCACCGGTCAGGCCTGGCTTCGCCCTCTCAGCTCCTCGAAGGACGTCATGACGTTCTTTCGAAAGGCCGGACGCTGGCCGAGCCTCGCGTACCAAGCAGCGAAATTCGCCAACTGAGGGCGCTCCACGTCCATCTGATGGTAGCGATAGAGGGTGACGCCGATGGGGATGTCGGCCAGCGACAGGCGATCGCCCAAGAGGAAGGCGCGGCCGGCGAGCAGGCGGTCCAGCAGCCGGTAATGCTCGGCCAGAAGCTGGGCATGTTGCTTGATCGCCGCCGGGTTGCGGCGCTCGGGCGGGGTCCTGACGGCGGCCCAGAACAGGCCATAGAAGTCCGGCGCCAGAGTCGTCTGCATCCAGTCCATCCACTGGTCGGCCTGGGCACGGGCGCCGGGATCCTTGTCCCACAGGTTGCCCTCGCTGTAGCGGGCGGCGAGGTAGCGCAGGACGGCGTTGCTCTCCCACACGACGACGCCGTCATCCTCGATGGTCGGTATCCGGGCGTTGGGGTTGAGGGCGCGATAGGCCGGGGCGTCGAGGCCCCCGAAACGTCCCCCAACGTCGATGCGCTCATAAGCGAGGCCGATCTCATCCGCCAGCCAGAGAACCTTCTGCACATTGGCCGAGGTGCTACGGCCCCAGATCTTCAGCATGGCGAACCCCTTTGTCTTTCGAGTGGGGAGCGCAGACGAGGCCGGCTCCGCCGCGCCGGAGGATACGCCAAGCCCGCGGGCGATGCACGTTGGCGCCAAACGCCCTCACCGAATTGTTGTGATGGCCAAGCAGTGTCCCTTTGGTTGCCGATTTCGGATAGGATTTGCGCTCAAATCCAAGGGCTACAGCGGGACATGTCATGTCGCAGAAGGTCGGGGAAATGGGACTCGCGCGCGGATGTGCCGTCCTGATCGTTGCTTTGGCTTTGGGCGCTTGCGCATCGGCGCCGGCTAGGGCGCCCAAGACGCAGGCCGCGAGTGCCGCGACATCCGCGAGCCCGGCTGCCCCGACGGTCGCCGCGGGCCCCGCATTCGATGCCTGGCTCGCCGGCCTGCGCCAGGAGGCCGCGGCCCGAGGAATTTCCAATCCCACTTTGGACGCGGCGCTCAAGGGGCTGCAGCCGATCCAGGAGATCATCGATCTCGAGCACAAGCAGCCGGAGCGGACGATGACCTTCGCCGAGTATCGTTCCCGCGTGGTCAGTGACCAGCGGGTGGCCAAGGGCCAGGAGATGCTGGCGGAGTACAGGCCGATGCTGGAAAAGGTCGCGGCGACCTACGGCGTGCAGCCGCAGTTCATCGTCGCGCTCTGGGGCGTGGAATCCGACTATGGCCGCTACACCGGGGGCTATCCGGTGATCGGCGCGTTGGCCACGCTGGCGTACGGCGGCGAGCGCCAGGACATGTTCCGCAAGGAGTTGATCGACGCGCTACGCATCGTGGACGAGAAGGACGTCCAGCCCGAGGCCATGACCGGCTCCTGGGCCGGCGCCATGGGCCAATGCCAGTTCCTGCCTTCGACCTTCCTCGGCTATGCCGTCGATTTCGACGGATCGGGCCGGCGCGACATCTGGGCCGACCAGGCCAACGTCTTCGCCTCGATCGCCAACTACCTCGCGAGCCTGCAATGGAACGCCGGCCAGAGCTGGGGCTGGGAAGTCCGCCTGCCCGCGGGGATTGACGAAAACCTGATCGGCCTCAAGGTCCAGAAGCAGGCCTCGGAATGGCAGGCGCTCGGCGTCCGCAATCTCGACGGCAGCAAGCTCGCCGCCATGGACGTGCCGCTCTCGCTCATTGCACCCGACGGCCCAAGCGGGCCCGGCTATCTCGTCTATCCCAATTTCCAAGCCGTCATGAAGTGGAACCGGTCGACCTATTTCGCGACCACGGTCGGCCTGCTGGCTGATCGCATCGCCAAGGTCCAGGCCTCGGCGCTGTCGGGCAGTTGAACCGGCGGAGAGCCGCCGGGATCACGATCCCCGCGAAAAGCCTGGGTGGGCGGCTTTCTTCTGGCTCAGACGATAAACCAGGGCGGTCCCCAGCCCCCAAAGCCCGTTGATCGCAAAGCCGAGGACGATGCGGCGAAGATCCATCCAGTCGGCCAGATTGCTGCCCTTGATCGGCGTTACCACCAAGGCTGCAACCAGGGTCGGCATGACGCCGCCGAAGAGGACGGCGAACCACAGCCGATCCAATTCCCGCCGCCGGTCCATAAGGCTAACAAGGACGATGCCCCAAACTCCGCCCCAGAAGGCCAGCGAGATGAACTGCGGCACGCCGAAGGGCGGCACGGGTCGCGTCGAATAGGGCGCGAAGGGAACCAGCCCCAGCCCATGCAAGACCAGCAGGAAGGTTTGGTGAAACAGGAGCGTGCCGACGACGCCACCGACGAAGCCGATCAGCCCTATGCGCAAGCTGCGATTGCCCATGGCGGGTCTCCTTCCGATTTCGTCTGGCAAGAGACAAGCAGGAACTGGCCCATCTCGCCAATTACGCCTGCGTTATCTTGGGCGGCAGCGGCCGGGATCGGGCAGAAGGAGCTTCCGGCCCTAGGCCCCGCCCTCTATACTGCCCGCCGCGCAGCCCGTCTGAGGATAAAAATGAAGCGTTGTCAAGGGGTTATGGTCCTGCTTGCCGGCCTCGTCCTGGTCCTGCCGGGAAGCTTGATGGCGCAGACCGCAACGAGCCAGACGACGCCTGCCCAGGCGCCGTCGCCTCTCGACCCGATCGCCCAGGCATGCTCGAACGATCCCAACCCGGACAGGCGGATCGCGGCCTGCAACCAGCTCATTGCCGCCCTTCCCAAGGGCGACCCAAGGATTTACCGGATCTTGGATGCCCGCGGCGTCGCTTACTTTTCCAAGGGCGAGGTCGACCACGCGATCCTCGACTATGACGCGGCCATCAAGCTGAACCCGAGGGATCCCGTCGCCTACAACAACCGCGCCTTTGCGCATTTCGCCCAGAGCCAGCTCGATCTGGCGATCCAGGACTATAATTCCGCCATCGCGATCGCCCCGAAGGACAGCGTCGCCTACACCAACAGAGGCTACGTCTATTTCACGGCCGGCATGCAGGGCCAGGCGATCCAGGATTTCAGCACGGCCATCAAGATCAGCCCGCAGTATATCGACGCCTATCACCAGCGAGGCGTGGCCTACTACATACTGGGCAAATACGCGCCGGCTTATGCCGACTTCAATTCGGCCCTCAAGCTCAACCCCAAGGAGGCGGACTCGTATTATTTGCGCTCCTTGGCAGGCCGCAAGCTCGGCCGGCTGAGCGATGCGGATCGCGACCTGGCAACCGCGCGCCAGCTTGATCCCCATATCGAAGCCGAGATGGGCAAGATCGGCCTCAAGTGACGAATCCAAGCTTCGCGTTGGCGCGATCGCCGCTCTCGCGCCTAATACCGACTTTCGTAGAAAGTCGGTACATCGTCTTGAGTTTCAGTATCGGATTCACGCAGAAATTCGCGACAATGCCCCGAGTTCACGAATTTCTGCGATCCGATACTGCACGGGCCGCAATCATCGAAATGCCATGGTCTCGCCATGGCGAGGTCATCGAGCCGGTCTATGAATTCAACTCTGAGGCGGCCGAACTCGGCGCCTTGAGGAGGTTCACATGGCTCGCCTGCGCTTCTGGCTCGGACGCCTAATGGAGGCCCGGCGCGCCGCGCGCGACGCCCGGCTCTTCGCGCGCATCGTCGACGAGCGGGAAGCGCGCCGGATGACCCTCGATCGGACGGCCTGACGGCAGCCGGCTGGTTGACTGGCCGGACATGGCCGGCGCAGCATTCGCCGATGAGCAAGAAAGAGCCTGATGAAGCGGCCGCAACGGGTCGGCCAGCCCTGTCCGAGGAAGGCCGTCGTGCTGCCAGGACCAGAAGCGATCGTCAGGCCGCCGCCTTGCGCGAGAACCTGCTGAAGCGCAAGCGCCAGCAACGGGCCCGTGACAAGGCGCCTGCACCCTTTCCCACCGACAGCTGAGGTTTTCGCGCAGCGCCGCCCGGCGCTGGCGCTTGAGGCCCCGACCCGCATCAAGTAGAACCCGAAAGCAGGCTTCCCGCGGCTGAGCCGCGAGAGGTCGCATCAGGAGACGCATGGACAGAATACGCATTCGCGGCGGCAGTCGCCTCAAAGGCGACATTCCCGTTGGCGGGGCCAAGAACGCGGCCCTGCCGCTCATGGCCGCAGCCCTCTTGACCGACGAGACGTTGACCCTGGGCAACCTGCCCCATGTGGCCGACATCACCACCATGGCCAATCTGCTCGCCCAGCTCGGCGTCGAGGTCCATCTCAACGGCCAGGCCGCTAATGGCGGCCATGACGGCCGGGTGCTGGAGCTGAGCGCCCGTCGGATCCTCGAGACCAGGGCGCCTTACGACCTGGTGCGCAAGATGCGGGCCTCGGTTCTGGTGCTGGGTCCGCTGGTCGCCCGCTATGGGCGGGCCGAGGTGTCCCTGCCGGGCGGTTGCGCCATCGGCACCCGGCCAATCGACATTCACCTTCAGGGCCTGCGCCAGCTGGGCGCCGAGATCGAGCTGTCCGAGGGTTATGTGCTCGCCCGCGCGCCCCAGGGTCTCACCGGCGGGCGCATCGTGTTTCCCAAGGTGTCCGTGGGCGCGACGGAAAATCTCCTCATGGCCGCGACCTTGGCCAAGGGCGAAAGCGAGCTGGTCAACGCCGCGCGCGAGCCGGAGATCGGCGATCTCGCCCTTTGCCTCAACCGCATGGGCGCCATGATCGAGGGCATCGGCAGCGACCATCTTCGGGTCCGGGGCGTGGAGCGCCTGCACGGCGCGGCGCACCAGACGGTTCCCGACCGGATCGAGGCCGGGACCTATGCCATGGCGGCGGCCATCACCGACGGCGAGGTCGAGCTTCTGGGTGCGCGCCTCGGCCTCATGGGCTCTGTGGTCGAGACCCTGGCCCGCGCCGGAGTGGAGATTTCGGAGACCAACCGCGGCCTCAAGGTCCGCCGGGCTAATGGCAGGCTGGTCGGCTGCGACGTGATGACCGAGCCGTTCCCAGGCTTTGCCACTGACCTGCAGGCGCAGATGATGGCGACCATGACCACGGCCGAGGGCGCCGCCATGATCACCGAGACGATCTTCGAGAACCGCTTCATGCATGTGCCGGAGCTCTGCCGCATGGGTGCCAGCATCAACGTCCATGGCGCCTCGGCCATGGTGCGCGGCGTGACGCGGCTGACTGGGGCCCCGGTCATGGCGACCGACCTGCGGGCCTCGGTCTCCCTGGTGCTGGCGGGCCTGGTGGCCGAGGGGGACACCATCCTCAATCGCGTCTACCACCTGGACCGGGGCTACGAGCGCCTGACCGAGAAGCTCGCCGCCTGCGGGGCCGAGATCGAGCGGCTCAAGGGCTGACCATGGCCGACGGCCTGAAGCTGCGCGCGCGGGATGCCGCCGACCTGGAAACCATCGCGGCCTGCGTCCAGGACGCCCTGGTGCCGCTCGCCGACATGCAGTATTTGCCCAGGGAGCGGCGCTTTGCCCTGATGCTGAACCGGTTCCGCTGGGAAGCCGTCCCCGTCGGCGCGCCCCAGCCGGTGGCGCCGGACCGGCCGGCCATCGAGGGCGACGCGGCCTATGCCGATGCGTCCGGCCGGGGTCTCGAGCGCGTCCACGCGGCCCTCGTTTTCGACCGGGTGCGAAGCGTCAAGCGCCGGGGCCTGGCCGAGGCTGCCCGGGGCGGGATGCTTTCGCTTCTCACCCTCGGCCTCGCGGGCAGAGAGGTCGTCATCTCCTTTGCCGGGGGTGCCGCGGTCAGGCTGGAGGTCGATCAACTGTCCTGTCATCTCGAGGACCTGGGTGAGGCCTGGCCGACCGTGTGGCGGCCCCGGCACGGCGAAGACGAAGCGGCCGGGAAGGAATGACGGGCGCGCGCAAGACGCGCCGGCAGATGGCGGAGCCGCTGATCCTGGCCCTGCCGAAAGGCCGGATCCTCGCCGAGGTGCTGCCGCTCTTGGCCCGCGCCGGGATCGTGCCGGAACCAGAATTTGCCGACGAGGAAAGCAGGCGCCTGCGCTTCAGCAGCAACCGGCCGGAGATCGAGATCATCCGGGTGCGCAGCTTCGACGTCGCGACCTTCGTTGCCTTCGGCGCCGCGGCATTGGGCGTGGTCGGCAGCGACGTGCTGATGGAGTTCGACTATCCCGAGGTCTACGCCCCGGTCGATCTCAAGGTGGGCCGGTGCCGCCTGGCCGTGGCCGAGCCCGCTTCGCTGTCCCGGGATGATGATCCCTCCCGCTGGAGCCATATCCGGGTGGCGACCAAATACCCCGCGATCACGCGCCGGCATTTTGCCGCCCGGGGGGTCCAGGCCGAATGCATCCGGCTGTCCGGCGCCATGGAGCTGGCGCCCGGCCTCGGCCTCTGCCAGCGCATCGTCGACCTGGTCGCGACCGGCAGCACGCTCAAGGCCAATCGCCTGGTCGAGGTCGAGCCCATCGCCGAGGTGACCGCGCGGCTGGTGGTGAACCGGGCCCGCTTCAAGACCGATCCCGAGCGGGTCGGGGCCTGGGTCGAGCGCATCCGCGAGGCGGTCGATGCCCGCTGAGGGCGGGGATGCCGGCCGCCGCATCGCCAAGGTGACCCTGGACGAGAGGACCGTCGTCCGGCGCAGCCCCGAAGTGGAGCATGAGCGCGCGGTCGCCATCTTCGACCTGATCGAGGAAAACCATTTCGCCCCGGTGGGCGATCACGGCGGACCCTACAGCCTCCATCTCGGCATCGAGGAGAACCGTCTCGTCCTCGATATCCGGACCGAAGCGGACGAGCCGCTGGGCAAGGTGATCCTCGCCCTCTCGCCCTTCCGGCGGATCGTCAAGGACTACTTCACCGTCTGCGAGAGCTACTACCACGCCATCAAGACCGCTTCGCCCTCCCAGATCGAGGCCATCGACATGGGCCGTCGCGGGCTGCATGACGAGGGCGCGGTGCTCTTGCGCGAGCGCCTGGCCGGCAAGATCGAGCTGGATCCGAACACGGCGCGCCGGCTGTTCACCCTCATCTGCGTCCTGCATATCAGGGGCTGACCGGGTGCTCGACCTTCCGGGCAGCGTCCTCTTCTGCTGCACGATGAACGCGCTGCGCTCGCCCATGGCCGAGGCGATGCTGAAGCATTTGCATGGCCGGCGGATCTATGTCGATTCCGCGGGCCTGCGCATCGGTCCGGTCGACGAATTCGCCGTCGCGGTGATGGAGGAGATCGGCATGGATATCTCCAAGCACCATCCCAAGACCTTCGAGCAGCTCGAAGACGGCTCCTTCGATCTCATCGTTTCGCTCTCGCCCGAGGCCCAGCATCACGCCGTCGAGATGACCCGCGTCATGGCCTGCAACGTCGAATTCTGGAACACCTTGGATCCGAGCTTCGTCGAAGGAAGCCGTGAGACCCGTCTCGAGGCCTATCGCCAAGTGCGCGACCAACTCATGCGCCGGATCCTCGCCCGGTTCCCCGTGCCCGGAGCGCCGGGCGTCTAGACCATGTTTCGATCCGATTGAATCGAAACATGGTCCAGATTCTTCCGTCTGGTCGCATTATCTACGCCGAACCGGTGCCCACTTCGGCGGAAAATGCTCCAGGCCCCGACAGGCCTTTTGGAAGCGTTTGTCGCTTTACCGCCGAGCCGCTAATATCCGCGCCCGGCGCGCCGGCCTTCGGCGAGGGGATGCTAGGGATAAGGATGGCCAAGGAAGACTTGATCGAATTCGCGGGCACGGTGCTGGAGCTGCTGCCCAATGCCATGTTCCGGGTCAAGCTCGACAACGACCACACGGTGCTGGCCCACACCTCGGGCAAAATGCGCAAGAACCGAATCCGGGTTCTCGCCGGGGACCGCGTCAATGTCGAGATGACGCCCTACGACCTGACCAAGGGCCGGATCACGTTCCGCTTCAAATAGCCGGGCCGGCCGAAGTCTTGGCTTCCGCCGTCCCGCTGATCCTCGCCTCCGCCTCTCCGCGCCGGCTCGAGCTTCTGCATCAGATCGGCATCCGGCCTGACAGGATCGTGCCGGCGGAGATCGACGAGACGCCTCTGCGGGGCGAGCTGCCGGTGGCCTACGCCAGGCGCGTTGCTGCCGCCAAGGCCGTGACAGTCGTTGCCCGCCATCCCGGCGCTTTCGTGCTTGCCGCCGATACCGTGGTCGCCTGCGGCCGGCGCATCCTGCCCAAGGCCGAGGACGAGGCGACGGCGCGGGCCTGCCTTTCGCTCCTCTCCGGCCGGCGGCACCGGGTGCTGGGGGCGGTGGAGCTGGTCGCGCCGGACGGCAGACTCAGCCGGCGTCTGGTGACGACTGTCGTGCGATTCAATCGCCTGACGGCCGAGGAGATCGCAGGCTACCTCGCGTCGGGCGAGTGGCAGGGCAAGGCTGGCGGTTACGCCATCCAGGGGAGGGCCGCCGCCTTCGCCCCGGCCATAATCGGTTCCTATTCCAATGTGGTCGGCCTGCCTCTGGCCGAGACCTCGGCCATGCTTCGGGGCCTCGGATACCGGTCATGAGCCGGCGGCTTCTTGTCGCCGGCGAAAGCGGGCCCTTGCGGGCCGCGTTGCTGGACGCCGCGGGGCGCCTCGAAGGATTCTGGCAGTTCGGGCCGGCCTCCGCGAGCCTGATCGGAGATCGCTTCTTTGGCCGGGTCGCTGCGATCGATCGCGGGCTCGACGCGGCCTTCGTGGACATCGGCTTGGGCAAACCCGGGTTCCTGCCCCTGTCACGCGCCCCGTCGCCGCCGGTGGAGGGTCAGAGCCTTCAGGTCGAAGTGACCCGCGATCCCCATGACGGCAAGGGCGCCCGGTTGACGGCGAGAATTGCCGATCCGTCGAAGCCGCCTGCCGGCGCAAGGCCGCCGCTGCGTCTTGCCAAGGGCGACCCCTTGGGCCGGCTCCTGAGGCGGCTTGGTGCGCTCGCGGTCGAGGTGGATACCCGGCGTCTTGCCGAATCCCTGGCGGCCATGGTCGCCGGCGCTCCGGACATTGGCGTGCGCCATCGGCCGCAGCGCGAATGGGATCGCTCCATGGCTGACATCGAGATCGAGCTCGCCGAGGCTCTCGAGCCGCGCGTCGAGCTGCCTTCCGGCGGCTGGCTCTTGTTCGAGCCCTGCCGGACGCTGACCGTGATCGACGTCAACAGCGGCACGGCGCAAGGTGGCGACGGGGAGCTGAGCCGGCTCAAGACCGATCTCGAAGCGGCGCGGGCCATCGCCCGCCAGTTGCGCCTGCGCCATATCGGCGGCATCGTCGTCATCGACTTCATCGACCTCGACCGGCCGGACCACCGCCGCCAACTGGTCGAAGGCCTGCGCCAGGCTCTCGCCGACGACTGGGAGCCTTGCCAGGCCGGCGCCATGTCGCGCCTCGGCCTGGTCGAGATGACGAGGCGGCGCAGCGGCCCGACCCTGACCGAGATGCGAGGAGAGGAATGAGCGACAAGATCGCCGATCTGGCGGCGCGCCGGTCTGCCAGCCGGGAGTCCGGTGGCCGGGCCAAGCCACGCCGATGCCCTGTCTGCGGCAAGCCGGCGCAGGAGCGGACACGGCCCTTCTGCTCGGAGCGCTGCCGCCAGATCGACCTCGACCGTTGGCGCAGCGAGGCCTACCGCGTCCCGACCGAAGAAGCGCCGAGCCAGGAAGGCGTCATTCCATCGAAGGAGGACGACACATGACTGCCTTCTCGTGTGCCGAGGTCGAGGAACCGGGCCGCCGACCTACGCCTTGATCCGCGCCATGGCGGGATCGTAGAGCGGCGCCAAATGCAGTGCCGCCGGCACGCGCTCGCTCGCCACTTCCATCTCGTACTTGCCGCTCGTGAGCCAGTCGCTCGGCACGCCCTCGGCATTGCGGACATAGCCGTAGCCGATGTTCTTCGCGACCGTGTAACCCCAGCCTGCGCTGGTGAGCCAGCCGACCTGGCGCCCGTCGCGGAAGATGGTCTCCCGCCCCAGCAAGGTGACCGCGGGGTCGTCGACGGTGAAGCAGGCGAGGCGCTTTTTCAGGGGCTGGCCCATTTGCCTCGCCAGCGCCTCGCGGCCGAGGAAAGGCGTGTTCTGCTTTAGCTTCACCGCCCAAGCCATGCCGGCTTCCAGCGGCGTGTGGTCGGGCCCGATGTCGGAACCCCAGGCGCGGTAGCCCTTTTCCAGGCGCAGGGATTCGATGGCGCGGTACCCGGCATTGGCGATGCCGTGGCGCTTGCCGGCGGCCATCAGCGCCTCATAGACCGCGCCCGCGGTCTCCACCGGCAGGTGCAGCTCCCAGCCCAGCTCGCCCACATAGGTGACGCGCAGCGCCCGGACGACGGCGCCGGCGATGGTGATCTCGCGCCAGCTGCCGAAGGGGAAGGCGGCGTTGCTCATGTCGGCGTCGGTGACCGCGGCCAGGATCTCGCGCGAGCGCGGACCCATGAGGGAGAGCACCGCATAGGCCGAGGTGACGTCGATCAGGCGGGCGTCGAGCCCGTCCTTGATGTTGGCCTTGATCCAGGCGAAGTCGTGGGTGGCGAAGCCGGTGCCGGTGACGATGTAGTAGCTGTCCTCGGCAAGGCGCGAGACCGTGAGATCGCATTCGATGCCGCCGCGTTGGTTCAGCATCTGGGTATAGACGAGACTGCCCGGCGTCTTGGCCACGTCGTTGGCGGCGATCCAGGACAGTGCCGCCTCGGCGTCGCGGCCGAGCAGCAGGAACTTGGCGAAGGAGGTCTGGTCGAAGACGACCGCACGCTCGCGCGCCGCGCGATGTTCCGCGCCCACGGCCTCAAACCAGTTCTGCCGGCCGTAGCTGTAGACATCCTTGGCTGCCATGCCGGCGGGCGCGAACCAATTGGGCCGCTCCCAGCCGAGCTTGGAGCCGAAGCAGGCACCCTGCGCCTTCAGGCGCTCGTAGAGCGGCGAGACGCGCAGCGGCCGGCCGGTCTCGTACTCCTCATGGGGCCAGGCCATGGTGTAGTGCTTGCCATACGCTTCGAGCGTGCGGGTCAGCACCCAGCCGCGGTCGCGGTGCAGCGCTCCGAAGCGCCGGATGTCCACCGGCCAGAGATCCATGGGCGCCTCGCCGGCGGCGATCCATTCGGCAAGCGCCCGCCCGGCGCCGCCGGCACTCGCGATGCCGAAGGCGTTGAACCCGGCGCCGACATAGAAGCCGGCCAGCTCCGGCGCCTCGCCCAGAATGAAGTTGCCGTCGGGGGTGAAGGATTCCGGGCCGTTGATGAAGCGCTTGATGCCGGCCGTCTCCAGGGCCGGCACGCGGGCGAGCGCCTCAGTCATCAGCGGCTCGAAGTGATCCTGGTCGGCGTCGAGCAAGGCGAAATGGAAACCCTCGGGAATGCCGTCCAAGGCCCAGGGGATCGGGTTCGGCTCGTAGCCCCCCATGACCAGGCCGCCGACCTCCTCCTTGAAATAGATCAGACGATCGGGATCCCGCAGGGTCGGCAGGTTGCGCTGGACGCCGGGAATGGGCTCGGTCACGAGATACTGGTGCTGCACCGACTGCAGCGGCACACAGACGCCGGCGAGCGCCCCCAGCTCCCGCGCCCATTGCCCGGCACAGTTGACGACGATGTCGCTCGCGATCTCGCCCTGGCCGGTGACGACGCCTGAGACGCGTCCCTTCTTGCTGTGGATCGCGGTCACCGGGCAATCCTCGACGATGCGCGCGCCCGCGGCCCGCGCGCCCTTGGCCAGCGCCTGGGCGATGTCGGCCGGATTGGCCTGGCCGTCGGTCGGCAGGAAGGCGGCGCCGACGAGATCGGAGATGTCCATGATCGGCCAGAGGTCCCGGGCCTCCTTGGGCGAGAGGAGATGCATCTCCAGGCCGAAGCTGTGGGCCGTGGTCGCCTGGCGCTTGATCTCGGTCATGCGCTCGGCGTTGCAGGCAAGGCGCAGGCCGCCGTTGCGCTTCCAGCCGGTGGCCTGGCCCGTCTCGGCCTCGAGCCTGTCATAGAGCTCGACGCTGTATTTCAGGAGCTGGGTGATGTTGGCCGAGGTCCTGAGCTGGCCCACCAGGCCCGCCGCATGCCAGGTCGAGCCGCTGGTGAGCTTGGCGCGTTCCAGCAGGACCACGTCCTTCCAGCCGAGCCTGGCCAGGTGATAGGCGACGCTGCAGCCGATGATGCCGCCGCCGACGATGACGGCGCGGGCGGATTTGGGAAGCTCGGTCATGCTGGCCTCAGGCGAGTTCGGCATAGGCCCGCTCGAAGCGGGCGAGATAGTCGCGGGCATAGGCGACGTAGTCGAAATCGAGGGTCGAATGGAGTTCGGACACCATGCCCCAGACCGTCTCGCGCAGGAGCGAGGCGCATTTCATCGCCCGGTAGCGAAGGCGGAGATCGTCGTCCAGCCTGCGCTCGAAATAGGCTTCCACCAGCCAGTCCTCGTCGGCGGGCGCCACCTCGTTGTTGGAGCATAGGTTGCCGAGGTCGAAGAGCGGGCTGTTGAACCCGGCATAGTCCCAGTCAATGAGCCAAAGCCGCTTGCCGTCGTCGATCAGGTTCGCCGGCAGCAGGTCGTTGTGGCCGAAGACCACGTCGATGGGGCCGACGAGCTTCTCGAGCCGCTCGGCCGCCTGGAGCAGGCGCGGGAGTTCGGGAAGCCAGCGGCTGCCGCCTTCCTTCAGGGTGGCGGCGTAGTCGCGCAGGATGTGGAAGACCCAGAAGATCAGCACCGGCCCGCGCAAGAAGCGCGGGATCTCCCGGTGGCAGCGCCGGATGAGGGGCAGGATGCGGCTCAGCATGGCACGCGGCCGCACGTCCTCGGCGGCGAGCGTTTTGCCCTCGACGAAGCGGAAGACGATGGCGCCGGCCGCCTGATGCACGACCTCGGGCGAGAGGCCGGCCACCGCCGCGGCGCGGCTCGCGGCGGCCTCGTTGAAGCGCATGACTTGGTGCACGGGGATGTCGTCGCCGATGCGCACGACGAAGCGCTGGCCGCGGTCCTCGACCAGGAAGTTCTTGTTGGTGATGCCGCCCGCGAGCGGCTCCGGCGAAACCGGCCCCGACCAGCAGCCAAGCCCGGCCGCCCGCGCCACGGGATCGCTTGGGCTTTTCATGCGGAAATTCGCTCCCCCTCGCGCCGCCCATTGCCGAGGGCGCCTGGAGCAGGGAGTGGCCGAAAACGCCGCCGGTTTCAAGGGGAAATGGGCGAGGGCGCGACGGGGCAGGCGGGCGGGCGCCGGCGTCTGGACAGCCCGGCACCTATTCTCTATAAGCGCTTGCCCGCCCGGCGCCCAGGTAGCTCAGCTGGTAGAGCAGCGGACTGAAAATCCGCG
Organism: uncultured Alphaproteobacteria bacterium; assembly: GCA_963724385.1. GTDB lineage: Bacteria > Pseudomonadota > Alphaproteobacteria > Dongiales > Dongiaceae > DASXQK01. The sequence goes on from CAVRUJ010000001.1 coordinate 1,195,090, forward strand.
TGTCGGTGGTTCGATTCCGCCCCTGGGCACCAGCTATTTCAATAGCTTGGTCGCGCGCCGTTTCGTCAGTTTTGCAAGCGGTCCGCGCGGTTTTGCAAAACTGATCTTTTTCCGTTCCAGTTTGTCGATCGCCGCAACCGCGGCGCGCCGACGATCGGCGTCACGCGAGTAGTGAGCCGACATGGTCGTGGACTCGTGGCCCAGGATCGACTGGATCCCGCGGAGGTCGACCTCCTCGTCGGCGAGCCAGGTGGCCATGCTGTGACGCAAGCCATGGAAGCTCAGGCCCGGGCCGACCGCGCCGGCGTTCGCGAGCTCGCGGATCAACTTGAAGAACCGGGCTCGGAATCCGGACAGGGTGAAGGGCTTGCCGCGAGCGCCGACGACGATCACGGGCGACCTCCGCTTGGCCTTGGCCAGGTCGAGCACGCCGCGCGCGAAATCCGGCATGGGGTGCCAGACCAAGTTGCCGGTCTTGCCCTGCCTGGTCAGGACTGCCGTGCCATCATAGGCTGACCAGGGCGCGCGCAGCACGTCGCCCTCGCGCAGAAAGAGCCCGAGCACTATGGGCGGCTGAAGCTCGGCCGGCGCCGCCCGCACCACGGTGACGAATTCCGGCACGGTCCAGGGCCGGTTCGCCCTCGGCGTGTCCTTGGGCCGCCGGATCTTGGGAACGCCGGCGGCGGGATTGGCGGCGAGCCAACCCCGCGGCCGACCCCAGGCAAACAACAGGCTCAGGACCGAAAGGACATAGTTCGCGAAGCGCCGCCGGCGCTGCTCGAAAGCCTTGTCGCGGATGCCGAGGATCTCGGGCGAGCCGATCTCCATGAGCGGCATGCCGTCGATCCGCTGCAGCCAATCGAACACGCGCCCATAGTCCTGGCGGGTCCGCGGCGCCAGGCCGGCGAATTCCGGCGATCGCTTGTAGGCGGCGATGAGGGCGCCGAGCGAACCGGCCCGCGCCGGCGCCTGGGCGGGGGCCATGCCATCGAGCCGCTCTATCTCTTGCAGGAATTCGGCGGTGCCGGGAGACGCGAGGATCCGGGTCCTGGTGCGGCGGTGGTAGTAATAGATCCGGCCCTTGGCCCGAACCTTATTGACGCCGGGGATTCGCATCAGCATCGAGCCTCTCCAGCCAGCGTGAGCGCTGCCCGGAGGATTGCCCGCCCTCGCGCTGGCTGTCAAACCAGCGGTCCAGCTGTTCCCGATCGTAGATGATGCGCGAGCCCACCTTGATAGGCTGCACCGCGACATGGGCGGTGAAGTGGCCGGCCGACATGCCGAGGTAGGCTGCTGCCTGCTCGAGCGAGAGCCCCCGCGGCCAGTCCGGCAGATCGGCGATCGCGGCCTTTCGGGCGGTCATGGATTGGCCAGCTCAAGCTGGACGTCGACGTGACAGGGGCCGGCCGCGCCGCACCAGCAGGCCAGGTTCTTGCCGCGCAGCTCCTCGAACATCGCGGGATGGCGCTGGATCCAGTGGTCGGCATATTCGCGATAGAGCGCCACGGCATGCGCCACGTCCCTGACGAAGACGCGCTCGCCGAAATGCTCGGCCCAGCGCTTGACCTCGTAGCGGTTGCCCCACTTGCCCGGCCGGGCGCAGTTGACGGCCGGCAGGCCGTTGGTCGTTTGGCTGATGGCCTGTAGGTCGAAGCCCTTGCGGCGTGAGAGCTGGAGACGGACGGGCTTGATCACAGCCCTGCCTCCGGCCGGTAGGCGGCGTGCTGGTTGGCCCGCCGCCAGAATAGTTTCTCATCGCCCCGCATCAGCATGAGGTGCGCGACGACATCGTCGGTCGGGCACATCGCGCCGGCCCAAGTTCCTTCGTAGTAGGCGATCGGGTGCAGGCAGAGCGCAGCCAGGATGCGCGTCTTTTGCTCCTTCAGCGTCAAGGCGATGGTCGGCTTCAGTTTGCGGAACAGATAAGTGATGCCGCTGCGCGGGCTGGTCTCCAGGAACATGCCGGTCAACAGGTATTGCTTGAATGCGTGATGGCGCAGCAGCGTGCCTAGAAGCTTTACTGCGTTGCCTTCCTGCTCGATCCCCCAGGCCACCGATGCGCCGAGGGCGGAGATATCCATGCCGAAATGGTTGGCGCCTGGTACGAAGCCCCAGACGATCTTGCCGTCTTCCTCCCAGATCAGGATTTCGCCGCGGCGCTTGTGAGACCAGAACCGATTCCGGATCTCGGCCGGCGCCGCTTCCGGTTCTTCTTCCTCCTTGCCGATCATCATCAGCTCGGCGGCCTTGGAATATTTCGGATCGATCACCAGACGCTCGCCCTCGAGCGGCATGGGGATACCGGCCCACTCGCCCAAGCCGTCGGCAATGCGCCGCATCCCGTTGCGCAACCGGGCGAAGCCGTCGAACCGCTCCAGGAGCCCGACGTCAGCCACCGGCTGACCTGGCGATGGCGACGCCGCGGGTAGATCCCGCCGGGACGCGCCGACGCGTTTTGCCTTTCCTGGCGGACGCTGCCGGGGCCTTCGTTTCTTCATCGGGAGCTCCCACGATCAGGTATTCGCAGGTCTCGGGGTCGAAGGCCTCGGCCCGTTGGTAGAGCGGTTTGCCATCGCGCTCGCCGACCTGGATCAGGATCGCGTAACCGCGCTCCAGCATGTCCATCACCACCTTGGCGGCGCGCTTGCGCTCGGCCGGCCTGGTGGGATCGAAGCTGAGCTCGGTGTCGCCGGTGCCGACATTGAGGATGCCGAGCTCGCCGAGAGCGGTCATGGGTGTCTCCAATCGGGAAATGGGATCTCGGCCTCCCTTGGCCACCAGCGCTGGCGCAGGCCGCGGAAACCCGCGGTCGGCTCGGGATGCAGTACCCGGCTCACAGCCTGGTCCCTCCCTCGCGGATCATATGGGACAGGAGCGGAGCTTCGATCGGGGCCGACCTGGTCGCGGCGGCGATCGCGGGGACCGAGACCGCGCCAAGCAACTTGAACCGCCGGCGGCGAAGGGCCGACACGAGCCAGTGCAGCACGACCATGCGGGCGGCGGAGTACATTAGGCGGGGAGCTCCCTGATCCGCAGATCAGCAGGCCATTCCATCCAATCGCCGCCCTTCCTGTCTCGAAGCCGCCGAGGCGCGCTCTCGCACTCGCTGTCATAGGGTCGGCTGCCGAGCTGCTTCTCGAAGAAAGCCACACCGGCGGACTTGCATTGATCCCGGAGCGACCGATCCCAGACGAGATCGTGAGCCCGCGCGTCCGGCCCACTCTCGCCGCCGGCGATGACCCAATCGAGATGATTGTGCATCGTGCCGTAACCGGCACGATTCGGATGACTGAGCCCGTCTAGCGCGGAACCCCTGACCTCCTTGCCGGACCAGCCGAAGCAAATGTCGCTCAGATCGATCGGTCCCAGCAGCGGCTCGGCCGAGATGAACCACTTCGCGGCCGGTGTCGCCAGTAGCCACTTGATGCGCTCGTCCGCCGTGGCCTGGTCCTCGACCGAGACGCCGAGCCAGACGTTGGGCAGCGGCCAGGCGAACTGCATCGCTTTGCATTTGCCATCTCGCGTCCAAAGCCGATCATCGCCAGGATTGTTTAGGCCGCGCGCATTGAGAAATGGCTCGCAAGCTTCTTCAATTTGATTCCGTCTGCCCGTCTCGCCGCCGGCGGAGATGTCGATGCCCGCGAACCGCTGGGCCGGCGTGCCCTGCCAGAGTTCCTCAAACCAGGCTTTCATCCGCTCCGGCCGCTTGGTCAGCACCTGGAAGGTATGCTGCCTGGCCAGCGCCATGACGGCGAAGACCTTGTCGATAGCTTCGTTCGGGAGTTCCTCGTGGAACAGGTCCGACATGCTATTGACGAAAATGCGTCGGGGCTTGCGCCAGCGCAGCGGCCGGTCGAGCAGCTCCGGGAGCAGGCGGACCTTCCCCGTCCAGCGCGCCTCGCCGCCGATGCGCTTGGCGAGGCCGTGGAACGGCTGGCCCGGGCCGCTGAACCGAGCCGCGATCCGCTCGGCATAGCAGTGACGGCAGCCCTCCGAGACGCGGGAGCAGCCGCGCACGGGATTCCAAGTGCTGTCCGTCCATTGAATGCCGGTGCGGTCGGACATGGTCAGGCTTTCGTGACGGGTTCTGGCGAGAATGGACGGGGCGGCTTGGTCGTCGGCGGGATCAGCTCGAACTGCCCGCACCAATCCAGGGCGTCGCGTCTGACGTAAGTCGGCCGCCAGCGGCACAGGCCCTGTTGGTTCCCGGTCCCACGCGTGGCGCCGAGATGCCAGAAGCGGCAGTTCTCGCAGTGGTCGGCGCGGTTGGTCATGCGCGCCCCGCCTTTTCGTGTTCCGGCGCCGGCTGTTCAATCATGTCGGGCTTCTGCCCGAAGGCTTGCGCTACAGCCGACGACATCACGTCGGACATGAGAGCCTTCCAGCGGAGCCAGAAGTCGCGGTCCGTCTCGGCGATGCTGCGGAGCATGGAACCCACCAGCATCGCGCCTTCCATGGAATCAGCCAGGGCGACGTAAGCCTTCAACTACTCGCCTTCGGTGCGGATCGCCAAACGGACGCCGATCGGTTTCTTTGCGTTCATTCGGGCAGCGCTTTCTCGGCCAGGCCATAGCGATCGACGCCGACATATTCAGGACACCCTGCCGCTCCAGTCGGCGGACGCCGGACTCACCAACCGGGTCCCTCGGGGCCGCTGCCGGGGTCCACGTAGTAGCGTCGCAGCCCCGAAACCCTGACTAGCGTGGCGCCAGCTTCGAGGCGCGGCAGGATTTGTTTCCAGCTGTCGTCATCGGCTCGGCGGTTGATCGCGGCGGTCGTCTCGCCAGTGTCAGGCTGCATCGCCGTGCCTCGGATGCCAGGGAGCAGGAGCGGGCCGCAGGATAGGAATGCCCGGCACGTCGAAGGCCGTGGGCGCGTCGGCGGCAACCGCCGTGGGCATCGGCACGTCGAGCCAGGCCTTCGCGCGGTCGCCGGCGACGGCGCCGGCCAGTGCAAGGAGAAGTAGGGCGCAGAGGCGCAGCTCGGTGCGCATCAGCGGGCGAGCCACAGGAGCCGGAGCCAGCGGAGCTGCCGGCGCCAGAAGGGCAGCACCCGGCGGCAGGCGCCGAGCCGCGGCTGCGACTGCTCGACGGTGGCGATGAAGCGCATGTCGCCGCTGCGCCAGTATTCGAAGAGCTGGGCCATCACTCGGCCTTCCGGAGCGCGGCGAGCTCGGCACGCGCGAGCCGTTCTGCCTCAGCGATAAGCAGAGATGCGGCGCGGACCAGGTTCCGCCGCGCATATTTTGGCCTGAATTCCTCTGGTCCCAGGGCCACAGACGTTGCCGTAGGGGCTCGTTCAGCTGGAAATGATCGGCCGCATAGCAGGCCGTGGCCATCGCCAGTTCGCCTCTCCGATGTCCATCGTCATGTTCGGGCGTGTAGCCCTCGCGGGTGACATGAGCCCGGCGCTCCACAGCAGCCTCTTCAAGGAAAGCGACGGCGTCGGGCGAAAGAGGAGGCAGCACCAGCATGGCCATGGCTAGGCAGCCTTCTGATGACCGGCCGGCTCAAGACCGAGCCAGTCACGCATCGCCTCCAAGCACTCGGGATCCATCGGCTCGGGTGTGGCCACGTCGTCATGAAGCATGGCGCAACCGACCCACAATGTGGCAGCTTCGGAACTCGTCTCCCCGGCCCCCGTTATTCGGAAGGGGCACACGCTCCCAGTTGCGGTCACACTCCGTCGAGATGAATCCGATCTCGCCCGTTGAGGTATTCCGCGTGAAGACTAGCCAATCGTCGACCCCGAGGACTTCGAGCCCGGGACGGATCGGGAGAGGCTTGAGCAGCCTTGGCATGTCAAACACTCCTCTGTTGCAGGATCTGAGCCGTCTGGATTGATGTCCCACGGACGTCGGCCACAAGATCCCGCGCTTTGTTGAGTGCGGCTTCTTTCTCGCTGACCGGTCGGCCACCGGGCATCGCCTGCACCAGCTCCTCGATCGTTTCGATCAGCTGGTCGACCAGGTCGTCCTGATTGTCGAACATCACCGGCGGGACCTCCGGCGGCGGAGTACTGGCGATTTGTCGGCGAACGCTTCCGCAAGAGGCTTTAACTGGAGCCCGGTAAGCCGCTCGAAGGTTCTCTCGCCATAACGGTGAAGGCGCTGGTGGTGGCGCCAGCAGAGGGAGACCGTCCAGTTGTCCCCTGGCTTCATGCCCATGCCGCCATCAGTCCCGATCCTTACGTGGGCCGCTTCGATCTCACGCTCGAAACAATTGGCGACAGAACAGGCGTGGGACCGGACCCAATCGAGATGGGCAGGTGAGCGTAGCGGGCCGCGTTCTCGAATCGGCGGGAAACGCAGGAGGGCCGGCAAGCTCACGCCCCGGACCTCCGCTCGGCCTCGCAGAGGGCTTGATAGTCAGCCTCCTCGTTGAGGTGAGCGTCGTAGGCCTTGAGCAACTCGGCCGGGCAGGCCTTCCGGTCCACGACGGCAATCACTCGCCTGCCGCTGCATTCCGGGCACGCCCGGTCGTAGACGCCGCTGAGGTAATCCTCCAGGAACTCCGGACCCTCCTCGTCCATCTCCTCGCGGGTGAAGGCGCCGAGATGGGCGCTCGACGTGCCCCGGCCTTCAAAGTGACCGCACACCTCGAATTTCGCCGGGAGCGCTACGTCTTCCTCGCTCCCATCATCGTGATAGCGAGTCCAGGTGATCGTTGTGGAGGGCATGGGCAACTCCGTCGGTGACTGGCAAAACCGACGGTAGCCAATATGGCAACCTACGTCAACAGGTCTGTTGCCGATTAGTCAACAAACCGATGCCAACTAGGGGCCTCGCGGCGCGATATCGTCCATCATGATGTAGAAACTGTCGACTGAACCATCTTGGAGCATGATCTCACCGCGAGCTTCGTCAACCGCCCCCGCTGGGAGAGCCACCCTAATAGTGGACGTAATCGTGAAGCCCACATTGGGCGGAAGCGGCAGGCAGCGTCCTTGGGCGCTGAGCTGGTTGAAGAAATCCTGGCTGAAAGTCTCCGGATGCTTCACCGCGTCTTCCCACTCCGCCGTCGAGTTCGGATCGGCGCAAGTGACGACGGCATCGCCTTTGGAATGACGAAGAGCCTGCGCGTTCACATCACCCGCCGCCATGCCAATCAATAGCGCCGCGAAAGCCGCGGCAGAGGGCAATGGGATGTGCATGACGCGGTGCCTTCCTAAGTGCCATCCATTCCGATCGGCTTGGAGAAGCTGACCACGAGAGCTGCGATGACCAGGTCCTCGCCGTCGTCATCCGAGTTGCCATTGGGAACAGGCCACGGCTGCTGATACGCCGGATCAGTCGATTCGGGCCAGAGCCACGCTTGTCCCTCGACTACTTTGTATCGCTTGATTGTCGCTTCTGTAAGGCCGCTCCGATCGCGCCGATGAACCACGACATAGGCTCCGTTCTGGATTTCGAGCGGCTGGCCCGTTTCTCTCAACCGTCGCGTCCCGAGCTCGACCACTCCGACGCAGATAACATAGGAGCCTTCGGGAAATGTTCTGTTCATCGAATTGCCGACGACGCGGAGCGCGAAAGCCGGCATGCCGGCATAGGCCGTTCCGATCACCGCCGAGATCTCGTACTGATCACTCGGTGACCATTCTAGAGCTTCCCGCCATTGGCCGGCCTGCACCGCGCCGACGACCTTGATCGACCTCGGCCGTGCGGATCGCGCCGATTCGTCGGTTGTCGGCGGCCGATGGAAGAGATCTTCCGGGCGAATTGACAGAGCAGACGCAGAGTCGGGCCATCCACTTGGTGGTGAGGCCGCGATCCGAACGTTCAAGCTTCGATATCTGGGTCTTATCAGTACCGACGGCTTCGCCGAGTTCCTGCAGCGTCAAGCCGCGATGCTCACGCCATTCCCTGAGGAAATGATCCATGCCGCCACGTTGCCGGAATGGCAACGTCGGGTCAGTCGCCAATGCGGCAACTAGATGATTGACGATAGTTGCCGTATTGGCTACCTTATGCAACATGGTTCTGGCGGACTATCTAAAGACTGAGCATCTGAGTGCTGCCGAATTCGCGCGCTCGCTGGGCGTCAGCCGCTCGATCGTGCTCCGCTGGGCGAAGAGGGAACGCACACCTCGCGGCGCCCAAATCAAGCGCATCACTTCCCTGACGGGCGGCCGAGTTACCGCCGCCGACTTCTTCGATGAGCCCGCAGCGAGGCCGCCGCATGATCCGCTGGCTCCGCTCATTGCTTCGTAAGGCCTCGGGTATCGATGCCCTCGAACGGCGCCTGGCGCTGATCGCGATGGAGGCGCGCCGGCAATGACGGAGCAGCTCCGCGCCGATGAGGTTGTCCAGGTCGGCCGCCGGCGGGGCAGGGTGGTCTCCTATCGCGTAACAGATCGCGGCCAACTCTGCCGCATTCAATTCGACACCGACGGCGATCCACGGCCGAGCGACTACCCGCCCGGCGGTGAATACGTCGAGCTCTTCGCTTCATCCCCCAAAATCTCCCGCGCCGCGCCTGTCCCTGAAGGGAATGTGGCATGAGCGCCCTGGCCTATCTCCGGACTCCTGGGCGGAACAGCTCGGGTTCGGCTGGCCGGAGGAAATCGTCCCGGCGGGACGAAAATCCCCGTCCGCCCGCGACGAAGATGGACACCAACGACCTGACCAAGGCGCTCTACCTCGCGCTGCATCGCGCCTTCGACGGGCCGATGCGCCGATCAAGCGCATCGCCCGCATCGCCAACAGCAACGAGCGCGCCGCCAAGGACTGGTGGGGCGGCAAGAACCTGCCCAATGCCGTGCACCTGCTGAAACTCATGGCCCAGGTGCCAGAGTTCGCCGGCGAGGTCCGCCGCCTGACCGGCATGGAAGCCGACCTCGAGCCGGAATTCGCCGCCGCCTTCAACGAGGCGATGCGGGCGTTCTCCAAGCTGAAGGGCCGCTGAGATGGCCCGGGGGCATCGATGCCCGCGAGCCGGTGTCCCCACGGTGGGCCCGGCCAATCCGATCACCTTCCAGAAGGGCAAGCTGGACGGTCGGAGGGTAGGGCCTCTTGCCCCCGCCGCGGATCCGTCGCGGGAATTACGGGAAAAGCCGGGGGATCGCCGGCCCAGAGGGTGGAAGGCCCTCACCGCATGACCGCCACGCTCCAAGTCTTGCGCGAGCTGATCCGGGTCCATGTCACCGGCCCGGCGGTCGAACTGGCCGAGATCGAGGCCGACACGCGGCTCTCCGAGGATCTCGACTATGGCCAGGCAATCGATCTCGCCTATGGGGTCTGGCAGCGCTTCCGGGTCGATATCCCGGCACCGAGGATCCCCGGGAAGACTGTGGCCGAGCTCGTCGCCCTGATCGAGCAGGCCGCCGGCGACAGGACCGCGGCATGACCCGCACCTTCGCCGCCATCATCGCCATCGGCCTAGCGATCGGGATCATCGGCCTGGTGCTGATCTGGCTGGTGCCCACGCCATGATCCAAACGGACGCTCCCCTCTGGGTCCCCTCTCGGGAGGTGTCCGATGCCGCTGCCGGCCAAGACCTGCCCCCAGGCGGCCGGCAGCGGCACCCCAACCGCCGCAGGTCGCTGAACCTCCGCTTCCGCTTCCCGGTCGATCCGGAGCGGCCGGGCAGGCGCTATCACCTCGGCATCGGCTTTTACGGCGAGGAAGGCTGGCGGCCCGGGGAGATCTTCCTTCGCGGCCCCAAGACCGGTTCCGATGCCGACGCACAGCTCGACGACGCGGCCACCTACGCTTCGATGCTGATGCAGCACGGCTGCAGGGCCGAAGCGCTGGCCCATGGCAGCACGCGCGAGGCCGTGATGCGCGTGGCGCTGCAAATCGCCGCCGCGATCGAGGCTTTCGGGCCCGGCGTCGACCTGCAACACCTGGGTGTCGAGCCTGAGCGACGCCGCCATCACCCTCGCGCGAGCGGGCGGCATGGTCGCCTTTGCCGCCGGCCAGCGGCTTTCCAGCAACCCGCATGCGCTGGCGGGGGCCCCATGGCGAGCCTGGCGGGCGGGCTGGATCGGCGCCGCTAGTGAAGCGTCACACGTGAAACAGGCCGTGGCCGGGGCCGCAACCGCGCCGATTGGACCGAGACGGAAACGCTGCTGCTGCTGCGGCTCATCAAGGAGCCGGCGGTTGCGCTCAAAGAGGTCGCCCAAATCATCGGCCGCTCACGCGCGGCGGTGACGGTCAAGGCCTGCCGGCTGCGCAAGGAAGCCGCATGAGGCGGGACAGCGCCGAGCGCGATGCTGATCAGGGCCTCGGCCGCCTGGGCCTGGACGCGACATCCGACCGCTCGCCCGGCTCGCCGTTCGCCCATCTCTGCCAGCACTGGTACGGCGAGGGGCATTGCCTGGCGGAAGCTATCGCCAATGGCCGCTGCGAGGTGCATCGGGTCAAGAAGGCCGAGGCCGCCGAGGCGGCTAAACCGGCCGCCTCGGCAGCTGTGCCGCGGCAAGCAACCGAACCCGAAAATCCCCCGGATTCGTCAACCGGTCGCGCTGATCGCGGCCGGAAGCGAGGCCCCAGCAAGGGCGTGCCCGAAGGGATGCGCCGCTATCACCAGCGCCGGCGCGAGGAGAAAGCGGCCAAGCCTGCGCCCGAAGAGAAACTGGTCCAGTTCGGCGCGGCCCGGCCGGCGCCGCTGGCGCGGGCCGGCGATCCTATCCGGTGCATGCCTATCCGAAGCCGCCCGAGGAGCGGAAGCTGCTCGACAAGCTGAAGGCCAAGGGCGGCTCGGTCGAGGCGGCCCGCGCGCTCAAGTGCTGGCGCAACGGCTGGAACTTTCCCGCCATCCGCAATTTGCTGGCGCAAGGGCCGCAGCCGTGAGCACCCAGGGCGAGATCTCAGGCTCCGGCAAGCGCGGCTATTACCGCGAGCCGCGGACGCATGACCGGCACAGCATGGATTTCTATATCGAGCCACGTTGGACGATAGATGCGCTGCTCGGTGCCGAGGCGATCCCGGGCGACGCATGGGACCCTGCCTGCGGCTCGGCACCATCCCCAAGCGCTGACGGATCGCGGGTCCACTGTACGGCACCGATGCGGCGCCCAGGGGCGACGGCCGGTGCATGACTTCCTGGGCATGGCCCGGCCGCCCGTCTGCGAAGTGGCCTCGATTATCACAAATCCGCCCTACGGCGTCGCTCAGGAGTTCGCGGAACGCGCGCTGTCGATCGCCACGACAAGGTGGCCCTGCTGGTTCAGTCAAAATTCCCCTACAGCCAGCGACGCCACAAGCTGTTTACCAACGACGCGCCCGCCGAGCTCTATCTCCTCAGCAACCGACCATCCATGCCCCCAGGGGAGAATGTGTCGCCGGCGAAGTCGAGGCGAAGGGCGGAAACTCGATACATGTGGATCGTCTGGGATCGCGAGCATGTCGGCCCGACGGAAGCGCATTGGCTGCGCAAGGGCGCGGCGGCGAAGTCGGCACCCGACCTGTTCGGGAGCGCGGCGTGACCGATCTCCCCAACGTGGTCTACGTGGGGGTGGCCGCTGATCGTTGGCAAGCGGGCGGCAACGACGACGTGGCGCGGTTGCAGCACGGGATCGGCCTGGAGATTAACGGCCCGCTCTATGGGTACGGGCGGCTGGGCTGTATCCGCGCTGTGGCAGTGGCCGCCCTCGCACCTGGTCGTCGCTCGCGAATTGTATCGGCGGAGGAATTCGGCGACATGGTCGGCGATGATGAAAGGCGCTGCAAAAGGCAGGCGATCGGCACGGGAGCGCAGACGAGACGCGTCGTCGGCTTCGAATCCGGTTCAGCCTCTCGCGCCGCTCTCAAGATCGGCGATCTCTGCACCGGCGAACTATTTAATCTCGGCGGGAACGACGCCCCGTGATGCTTCAAGCTCAAGAACGCGAACGGCCGCCGCTGGACCGGTCGCCTGAGGGCCGGCAAGAGCGCGCTCAGGCTGATGAGCGAGTTCATCGAGGCTCCGGACGACGTCCGGCTCGACCGGCTGCTCGAGGCCTTCGTCGCCTGGAAGCGATCCGGCCAAGATCGGCGCGGCCTGTGTGTCGAGCCGGGCCTGTCGCGGCTCGATGCCTGGGGCAAGCGCAAGATCGAGGAACGCGAGCGCGCCGCGGAGCAGGGCCGATGAGCCGCTATGATGCCGCCGAGCTGGACGAGATCCGGGCCCGCGTCCCTCTACCCGAGCTGATCGCGAGCCTCGGCGTCGAGCTGAAGAAGAAGGGCCGCGAATACCTGGGCCTCTGTCCGTTCCACAGCGAACGCACGCCCAGCTTCACCGTGGTGCCCGGCCAGTTCTGGCATTGCTTCGGCTGCGGCGCGCATGGCGACGCGATCAGCTTCCTGATGCGGGTCAAGGGCATCGAGTTCACGGCCGCGGTGGAAACCCTGGCCGATCGGTCGGGCGTTAGGCTCGGCCGGATGACCGAGGCCGAAAAGGCCCAGGTGGCGGCGCGCGCTCGCTTGGAGGCGGAGGCCGCGCGCCGAGAGCGCGCCCAGGCGACGGCGGACGCCCGGGAGATCTGGGCCACGTGCCATCCCGCCGGCGGCACTCTCGTCCAAACTTACCTGGAATCCCGCGGTATCAACCCCGAGGCGATCGGCGGCATCCCGCCGACGCTGCGCTACCACCCGGCGCTGCGCCTGGCGAAGGGCGACCATCGCCCGGCCATGGTGGCGGCGGTGCAAGATCCGGCCGGCGCCATCGCCGCAGTCCACCGGACCTTCCTCGCCGCGGATGGGCAGGCAAGGCGGACGTGGAGCGGCCCAAGCGCATGTTTGGCCCCGTCTGGCAGGGCGCGGTGCGCCTGACGGCCAGGGCGGCGCACATGCTGATCGCCGAGGGGATCGAGACGGCCTGTCGGTCCTGGTATCCCGGCGCAAGACCGGCGGGCGAGCATTGGCCCTCCTACGGGGTCTGGGCCGCGCTCAGCCTCGGCAACATCGCCGGCTCGGGCGACGACGACTATTTCGGCAAACCGCATCGGGCCAAGCGCAAAGGAGTACGTTTGCCGACCGTGGTCCCGGACATGAGCGGCCCGGGGTCGTGCTGCCGCCGGGACGAAGCGAGTAACGGTCTGCGCCGATGCGGACAACCGGGATCCCGAAGCGGCCGAGGCGCTGCTGTAGCGCGCGGCCGCACGCTTGGAGGCGCGCGGGATATGTGTGCGATCGCCCGGCCGCCAGCTGGCATGGATTTCAACGACCTGCTGGCGGGTGCGGCATGATCTATTTCATTCGCATCGGCAAAGCCGGCCCCGTGAAAATCGGTTTTTCTACAAATGTACAATCCCGGATTCTCGCGCTCTGCAGACCTCCAATTCCGAGCCCTTGGTCTTACTGCGGAAATAGAGGGCGACCAAAGTACAGAAGCATGGTGCCACGAACATTACCAGCACCTGCGATTAAGGGGAGAGTGGTTCAGATATTGTCCGACGATGCTGTCCGTGTCGCCGGCGCCCACGGCGCCGAGACGGTGGCGCAGCTGCAGCCATCCGGGCTGCGGGAGTTTGCTGGAGTGGCCCGGAGATTATCCTGACGTTTGCGACGCCCATCACCCTCTCGGGTCGCAGCGCATCCGCCTCGTTCAAACGACGGCCGGCCTCTGGCGGCTAAGAATGGCTTCAGCATGACGGGCACCGGCGACGTTTCCCGGGCCATCGAAGAGGCGGCGCTGCCGCCCGACAATCGCGAGCTCGCCAAGGAACCGCGCAACGACATCGGCAACGGTCGACGCTTGCTGGCCCGCCACGGCCAGGACTTGTTCGACGTGGCAGAGGCGGGCTGGCACGTCTGGAACGGCAAGCGCTGGGAACTGAGCGCGGGCAGCGTGGCGGCCCTGGGCCCGAGGTGTTGCGCCTGGCCCACTTGACGGCCCTTGGCATCGCGGACGAGGCCGACGCGGTCAGCAAAAGCGCGCCGAAACTTCCGCCGGCCGAAGACGAAAGCGAGGAGGCGAAGCGGCTCCGCGAGCTGCATGACGCACTTCTGGCTGGCAACCAATCATCGCAAGTTCGGCATCCTCAGCGGCAACCAAGGCAAGATCGAGGGGATGTTGAAGACGACGGCGCCCTATCTCCGACGCAAGCCCGACGACTTCGATCGCGATCCCTATCTCTTCAATTGCGACAACGGCACGTTACGCCTCGGCGCCGACCAGGTGGAGATCAAGGCCCACGCCCGCAGCGACCTGATCACGCATCTATCGCCGACCGTCTTCGATCCAGAAGCCTCCTGTCCGCTATTCCGCAAATACCTCGACCGCGTGCAGCCCGATCCCAACCAGCAACGCTTCCTGCAGGTCTGGTTCGGCTATTGCCTGTCGGGCCTGATCGTCGAACAGGTCCTGGCCATCCACCATGGGACGGGATCCAACGGCAAGTCGGTGCTGCTGGCACTCCTAATGTTCATTTTCGGCGATTACGCCGCCACGGTCCCGGTCGAGTCTTCATGCAGGAGCGCGAAGCGCGCGGCGGCGGCGAGGCGACGCCTGATATCGCCCGCCTGCCAGGCAAGCGCCTGGTCGTGGTCAGCGAGCCCGAGAAGAACGCGCGGCTTGCTGAATTCGTCGTCAAGACCGCAACCGGTGGAGGCAAGATGAACGCCCGCCGGCTGTTCGAGGGACAGTTCGAATTCGAGCCCGTGCTCAAGCTCAACATCGACTGCAACGCGAAGCCGATCATCACCGGCAACGATGAAGGGATCTGGCGGCGCGTGCTGATGGCCGACTGGCCGGAGTTCATTTCCAAGGCGGAGGCGGACAAGCACCTCATCGACAAGCTCAAGGGCGAGGCGAGCGGGGTGCTCAACTGGCTACTCGACGGCTGGCGCATGTATCGCGAGGACGGCCTTTGGCTGCCGGACAGCGTGCTCGCCGCGACGGAGGAATACCGGGCCGAGAGCGACCCATTGCGCCAGTTCATCACCAGCTGCCTCAAGAAAGCGCCTGGCCAACGGATCGCCCGCGGGCGGCTCTATGCCGCCTATGAGAAGTGGTGCAGGGGCAGCGGGCTCGAACCGATGAAGGGCAACGCCTTCGGCCGGGCTATGACGCAGGTCGGCATCCGGCGCGAGACGATCGGCGTGACCTTCTATTGCGACGTTCGAACTGGTCGAGGCAGCGATGGAACAATCTGGAGGAATGGAGCAATCCGGCCTTCTGGCCCGATCCGCCGCCGCGATAGCGCTGTTTGGAGACGGCCCGGGGCCATTTGGAGGAAAATTGCTCCATTCCTCCAGATTGTTCCACCGACAAGTGGTTGATGGCAAACGACTTTGGAGCATCGGAGCAATTGGAGCAATTCCGCGCGCGCACGCGAGACATAGAAGGGCACTTTTCATGAGTTCTCTCATGTGTATGGGGAATTCCTCCAATTCCTCCATTCCTCCAGTAAGGGAGAAGCAGCGAACATGCCGATCGACCGTAGGGGTAAAACCACCCCGAGCCAGCCCCAAATCGACGCTGTGGCCGGCATCGTGTTCCAGATCGCCAGCTGTTCGGAAGGGGGCGCTCGCCGTTGGGCGCTGCAGATCATCAAGGCCTATGCGGCGGCCGGAGCGCCGGTTGCGGCGCCAGCGAACGGCGAACACCGGATCAACGGGCAACGCGCCAGCCTGACCCGGGAGCAAATCAAGGACATGTTGCGCGAGGCCGCCCTGACGCTCCGCAGGCTCCGGCATTCAACCGCGATCGGCCCATGGAACTCCGCGCGGCATGGCCCGACGTGGTTCGAGCGACCTGGGATGCCTATGAGCGCGACGGCCGCGAGACCCCGGATGGCCCCGCGACGCCAGGCCAGATCGCAGCGCTGGACCGCGTGCTGCCCTGGCTCTTTTTGCTGGGGCCCAAAAACCGAGTGCTGGTCTGGGCCCGCGCGGAACGGGTTCCCTGGCGCAAGCTGGAGCGTCGGTTTGACCGGAATGAGCGGACGCTGCTGCTTTGGTACGACGCCGCGCTAGAGATAATTCGAACCAGAGCCAAAATATAGTTGCGGCTTCTGCGCGAAATCTATATGTAGATTTCCCTATCGTGAACAGCATCGCGCCCGCCCGGCGACTCGGCCGCGGCGGGCGTCGCATTTCTGGCCCCTTTCATCCCTGGAGATAGCCATGTGACCGCGCCCGTCACGATCTCGATCCGTGCCGATGTGAAGGGTCTCCAGCGCCAGCTCGACCGTCTGGCTAACAGCCAACTGCCCTTCGCCACGGCACTGGCGCTGACTGCCCTGGCCAAGCGGGTGGCCGCTTCCGAGACTGCGGCGCTCTCCACTGTCTTCGAGAACCCGACTGCCTTCACGAAGCGAGCCTTTGGCGTCCTGCCGGCGCGCAAGGCGACGCTCACGGCGGTGGTCTTCGCCAAGGATATCCAGGCCGCTTACCTGGCCCCGTCGGAGCAGGGGACACCGCAGTATCTAGGCAAAGGCCGGCGGATCAGGACGCCGGTCAATATCAACACCAACGTTTCGGGCAACATCCCCAAGGGCTCAATCCAACGATTGCTTGCTCGGCCCGGCGTATTCCTCGGCACGATCAATGGCGTGAATGGTCTGTGGCAGCGCGTCGGTTCGCCGAAGCGCGCCGGGCGACGGACACGCCGCATTGCTGGCAACGAGCGGCCACACAAACTTCGCCTGCTCGTCGCCTTCACCAGGCCGAAGCCGATCTCGACGCGGCTCGAATATCATCAGCGGGCGCGTGCCGTCATCGCTGCCGGCTTTGATGAGGAATTCAGCGTGGCAATGCGCCGCGCGCTTGCCACCGTTCGCCTCTAAACAATTTGGGTCCTTCCTGGCGACCAAATCCCCGCGGGCATTTCGCGTGCGCGGTTTTCCACTGTCGCGCATAAGAAAATCCGCCTTCTGTTACCCACTGAGGTTTTTGCTATGTCCGCTCTGACGGCCGAGCGTCCCGACGGCCGCATCCTCGCCAACAAGCGGGAGTTGGCGCGCATCCTGCGCTGCTCGTTGCCGACCTTGGCGAAGCTGATCGACGATAATCCCGACTTCCCGGTCGTGGGCCGCGGATCGAACGGCGTCGAATGGCAGTTCGACGCCGAGCGCGTTATCGAGTTCATCCGGGAGAAGCGGGACAAGCCCGCGACCAGCGCAACAATCGCTCGAGGAGAAGGCCGCCTATTTCGGCCAGTTCTCGCTGCCGATCGACGACGTGGTGCCGGAAGAGGCGAAGGGTCTGAGCCCGACGCAGCGGGCCAGCGTTGCGAAGGCCCGCCTGATCGAACGCAAGCTCGCGGTCGAGACGGGCATGCTGGTGCCCGTCGCGGAGCTGCGTCAGATACTACAGGGCGCGTTCATGAAGCTGGGCCGCTCGCTCGACGGACTGCCGGTCCTGCTGGCGCGCCAGCATGGCCTACCGGAGGAGGTGGCCAGGGCCATGCGCTCTTCGATCGACGACTTCCGCCGGACCTTCGTCAACGAGCTCGCCGACGTCCTACGGGACGACGAAGCATGAGCGAACTCGCCGAGGCGCGGTACTACGCGCCGGCGCGGCTGCTCCGCGAGAGTGTCGCGGCGTTCCTGCCGGCCGACCGGCTCAACGTGGCCGAGCATGCCGCCCAGCATCGCTGGCTCGCCAACGAAGGCGGCGGCTACGTTGGTCGCTGGCAGCACAGCTGGGTGCCTTACGGGGTCGAGCCGCAGGAGGCGCTCACCTCGCTCGATCACATGACCGTCGCCGTGGTCGGGCCCGGACAATCGGCCAAGTCGAGCTTCGGAGAGAACTGGCTCTTCCGGAACATCGATATCGATCCGGCGGACATGCTGATCTACATGCAGACCGACCAGGCCGTGGAGGCCTTCGTCAAGGGCCGGATCAACCCGATGATCGAGCAGCACCCGCGGATGCGGAACAAGCTCGGTCTCAATGCGGTCGACGATAGCCTGCACTTCAAGCGGTTTCGGGTATGCGGGTCGAGTTCCTCTCGGCCACGCATTCCAACCTGATCAGCAAGTCAGCGCCGAGGATCTGGGGCGACGAGATCGACGCCTATGGTGAAGGCCTGGGCGACGTGAAGGCGCTATGGGACGTGCGCCGGCAGACCTTCGGGCGCGAGTCGATGCTGCTGGTCACGAGCCATCCCGATCTGGCCCGCGGTCTCGATCCCGAGACTTGGACCGCCGGCGTGATGGCGATCTATGCCGACAGCGATCGCCGGACCTGGTGGTGGCCGTGCCCGGAATGCGGGGCCTGGTCCTCGCCGGTTCCGATCGCCTCGCGGGTGATGCGGATCACCTATCCGGAAGAGGCGCCGCTGGATGAGGTCGAGCAGGCCGCCCGCCTGCTCTGCCCTGTCTCGGGCTGCCTGATCGAGGATCGACAGCGCCGGGCGATGAACTTGGCCGGCCGCTGGATCGGGCTCGGCCAGGAGATCGCTGAGGACGGTACGATCACCGGCGAGCGGGTCAAGCGCGACACGGCCGGGTTCTGGATCGTCGGTCCGATGAGCCCCTTCGCGCTCGGCGGGATTGGCGGTCTGGCCCGCGCGCGGGCCAAGGCCGAGCGGGAGCTGGCGACGTTGGGCGACGAGGAGAGCCTGCGCCAGGTCATGGTCAAGCAGTGGGGCGAGCCCATGTCCCGCCGCGCTCTGTCGGTTCGGTCGATGCCTCGACGCTGGCGGAGCGTGCCGACGGCGAGCATGGCCTGAAGCTCGGTGAGGTCGCCGAGGGCGTGCGCTTCCTCACTGGCGGGATCGATGTCCAGGCCGCGCATTTCGAGGTGATGGTTCGCGGCTGGGGTGAGGCGGGCGAGTCCTGGATCGTCGACAAGTATCGTCTGCCGGCCGATCCGGCGATCGCATCGGAGGACTGGGACAGGCTTCTGGCCGTCTGCTGACGAAACGCTACCCGCTCGCCGACGGTAGCGGGCGCGTCATGGCGATCCGGGCGATCGGCTACGATTTGGCGGTGTGCCCGGCGTGACGGCACAAGCCTATGACACGTTCGCGCGATTCCGCCGGCGGGGTGACGCGCGCAGCTACGGCAAGCTCGACGGGCGCGACGTTCTCGTCGCTGTTGCCGACCAAGGGCAATGCCGGTCCGCTCTCGGCCCGGCTACAAGTGGTCTATCCGGACTCGGCCCGCAAGGATCGCAAGGTTGCCAGAACTGGCACCGTGCCACTCGGCCTGTTCAACGCGAACCAGTTCAAGGATGACCTGGCCGGGCAGCTCGGCCGGGCCATGCCCGGCACTGGTACGTGCATTTCCCGCCGGCGTTGCGCTCCAAGGAGAAGCCGCATGTCTTCTTCGAGCAGCTCGTCGCCGAGAAGCGCGATGCCCCGGTCGCTGGTCGAAGCCGCACCAGGGGATCCGCAACGAGGCGGCCGACCTGATGGTGATCTCCACGCCATCGCCCATCTCCATGGTCTGGGCGGATCGACTGGGCCAAGCCGCCGGCGTGGGCGTCGCCCTGGGACAAGAATTCGATGGTTTCGGCCGGATCGAGGTGGCGCCTGGCGCGCCGGCGGTGATGCCGCCGCCCTCCGCTCCGGCCGAAGCTTTAAGAAGCGCTCAATCTTGAGCCGGCTTGCATAGAGGCCCGATGTATAACCCATCGACCAGCATCTTCGCCGGAATGTCGACCCAGGCGCTGCAGACCGCGTTGGCGCAGGCGCAGCAGGCCTATATCGATCTTTCGACGGGCGCGAAGGGTGAATCGTACAGCTACACCCAAGGCCAGGGCAGCAAGGCCATCACCTATACCCGCGCCAACCTCGGCGCGCTGACCGGGCTGATCAAGCAGCTCCAGGCTCAGCTCGGCATTGTGCGGCATCCCCGCCACGCTCTCTCGATCGGGTTCCGCTGATGGCTGCCCCGTTTGCCCCGCGCAAGCAGGTGCAGATCCTCGGCGCCGATGGCCATCCGCTGCCGCCCCGGCATCCTGGTGCCGCTGGGCGCAAGCTAGCTCTCGCCGGCGGCGCGGGTCATGGTCGGGCGTGCCCTATGACGCCGCCGACGTCTGGTCGGATCACATGTCGGCGTGGATGCCGATGCTGTGGTCGGCCGACAACGTCCTCAACCCCTATCGCGACCGGATCGTCGCCCGGACGCGCGATGCGGTGCGCAACGACGGTTGGGCGAGGGTGCCGTCACGCGCGTGCTCGACAACGCGATGGCGAATTTCCGGCCGCTCGCAAGCCCGACTATCGTGCGCTGGCGTCTATAGCGGGATTCAGACGTTCGACGCGGTCTGGGCCGACGAATATGGCCGCGCGCTCAAGGCATGCTGGCGGACCTGGGCCAACGATCCGGGACGCTGGTGTGACGCCAGCGCGCCATGACTGTCTCGCAGATGTCGTCTGCATTCCGTCACTATCTGGTCGACGGCGAAGGGCTGGGTATCCTCTCTTGGCTGCGAGAGGGTCGGACAGGTGCTGCTTGGTATGCCACCGCGCTCCAGGTAGTTGATCCGGACCGGCTCGCAATCCCCAGCTCGTGTTCGACGATCGGACCTGCGCGGCGGGTCGAGGTCGATCGCTTCGGCGCCGCGATGAGCTACTGGATCCGCGCCGCGCTCAGGGCGACTGGTGGGCGGCAGCGGATGCGTGCATTGGGAGAGGATCCCGCGCGAGACCGCCTGGGGCCGTCCTATCGTGGTGCATGACTTCGATCGCGAGCGGGCCGGCCAGCACCGCAGCAGCGCCGGGACGCTGGCGCCCGTGCTGAAGCGGCTGAAAATGCTGATTCGGTACGATAGCGCGGAACTCGACGCCGCGATCATCAACGCGATGTTCGGCGCCTACGTCGAGAGCCCGTTCGATCCGGAAAAGGTGGAGGAGGCGCTGACCAGGCGCAGACGACAATGCTCGGCAGCACCAGAAGCATCGCTCTGACTCGCACAGGGACCGCGACCGGATGCTCGGCGGGGCGCGGCTCCCGCTGTTCTACCCCGGCGAGGCGATCAGGGCCGTCACGGCCGAGCAGCCGACCGGACGATTCAGGGGTTCGAGAAGGCGATGCTGCACAACGTCTCGGCCGGGCCGGAACGTCGGCGCAGCAGGTCCCGAACGACGGGGCGGACATGGACTACTGCTCGGCCCGAGGCGCGCTGCTGGAGGTCCTGAAGACGATGGGCCGGCGTCGCGAGGATTTTGCGCCGGGCTTCGGCCAGCCGATCTACGCCGCGTTCGTCGAGGAGTGCATCGAGCTGGACGAACTGCCGATGCCGGCGGGCACACCAGATTTCTCGGCGTTCCGCACGGCCTACGGCGATGCTCACTCGATCGGCCCTGGGAAGGGCTGGATGGATTCGGTCGGCCGAACCCGACGGCGCGATCCTTCGGATGGACGCCGGTCCTGTCGACGCTCGACGAGGAATGCTGCCGACCAGGGGCTGAACCGGAAGCCTGCCTGGATCATCGCCGCGATGGAAATCCAGATCTTCAAGGATCGCGGCATCCCAGGGCTCGACCTCGGCCGAGCATGCAAACCCGAGCCGCCTGCATCGCCCCAGTCGCAGAAGAGTCAATCTCTCCCGGCGTGACCGCCCCCGCCCCCCCCCCCCCCCCTGGCCCCTCCGGTACATCAGCGGCTTCGCACATCTGGCCCAACGGATCTTCAACCTCCCGCTCGCGATCCTTCCCGACAAGGCCGAGAAGATCATGGCGGCACTCGCCGAGCGGCTCGGCGTGACCTCGATGTTCCCGGTCGCCGGATCGAGCATGCCGCGGCAGCATTGGGCCGACGATTTCACCGTCGACGAGGCGATGAGCGCTCGCATCCGACCACGGCTACGACCTCGCCGCCAGCATCGCGATGATACCGGTGACGGGCACACTGGTGCAAAAGACCGGCAGCCTGCGCCCCTGGTCCGGGATGACCGGCTATGACGGCTTACGGCAGGCCTTCCTGACGGCGCTAGATGATCCGGCGATCGAGGCGGTCTGTCTCAACGTCGACGCCGGGCGGTAAAATCGCCGGTCTGTTCGACCTGGTCGACACAATCTATAAAGCGCGCGGCGAAAAGCCGGTATGGGCGATCCTGAACGGAAACGCTTGTCGGCCGCCTACGCGATCGCCTCGGCGGCCGATCGGATCATCGTGCCGCGCACCGGCGCGTCCGGCTCGATCGGGGTCATCGCATGCACGTCGACTGGTCGCAAGCGATCGACAAGGCCGGCCTCAAGGTGACGCTGATCGCCTACGGCAAGAAAAAGACCGATGGCCGCCCAGAGCTGCCGCTCGCGGATGAGGCCAGGAAGCGCTGACAGGCCGACATCAACGCGATGGGCGAGCTGTTCACCGATACGGTCGCGCGCAACCGGTGGCCGCCGCGTCGGGGATGCGCGGACACGAGGCGGGGACGTTCCTGGGCGCGAACGGCGTCGCGGCGCGGCTCGCCGATCAAGTGATGGCGCCCGACGCCGCCTTTCGGGCCTTGCTCGCCGAGCTGGGCTGAAACCCTTCCCAAAGGAGATCTTAAGACCATGAGTCAAGCGAGCACCTTCGCAATGGGCGGCCGCCGCGCCGTTCGCCCATCTGTTCGGGACGGGCAAGAAGGCCAAGCCAAGGGCACCACGACGGCGACGACGAAGACGAGTCGGACGAGCGAAGCGAGCAAGGACGCGCCGAGTCGAGGACGACGAAGACGCGCGGATGAAGACGACGCACGACGACAAGAAGGGCAAGAAGTCGAAAGGCCAAGAAGGCCGACGAAGGAGGAGCGCGAAGAGGAAGAGGCCAATGCCCGCGGCCGGGGGAGCAAGGCCGAGCGCGCCCGGTGGGCAAGGTGCTCGCCACAAGGCCTCGTGGTGGGCCGGGTCGGCGTCGCCTGCCAGCTGCTGCAGCGACCTCGGGGATGGTCGTCGGCGAAGATCGTCGCCACGCTCGGCGCCATGCCGGCCGAGGCGGGGGCCGGGCGCCAGGCTCTATGACCGGATGGACCGCAACGGCCGTGCCAATCCCGGTCATCGGCGCCGACGCCGCAAGGCGCGGGGAACGCCCGCCGGGGCTCGCCGCAGCGGCCTCGCTGCCGGCCGCAAGGCCCGCGGCGAGGCCTGATCGCCCCAACCCTACCGTGCCCAAACCTCGACGCAGCCGTCAGGGCCAGCCCGGGAAGCCCGGCGGCCTGACGCTTTCGAAGGAATACTGCCAACCAACTACGGGCACCGACAACCCGCAGGGGACAGCCGGGGATCTCGGCGAGGCCTACTATCCCGGATCGACTGATCGCGGGCAACATGAAGCTGGTGACGGGCCGGAGATGGCCTGACGGCGCCGCGGCGCCTGATCGCCCGCGGCACGGTGATGGGCCAGGTCTACGTGGGCGGCCGCGGGGCCGCACCAACCGCCGGCGGCGGCCAACACCGGCGGCGGGGCGATCACCGTGCTCGATGGCACGACGCCGGTCGCGCTGGCGGCAAGTCCGGCGTCTATGCCCGGCGCGCATGGCCGCGCGCCGCGTTCAGCTCAACGGCGCCGAACTGACGCCGGGCCTGGCCTCGGCGCCACGATTTCATCCCAAGCTGCAACTTCACCATCGCCGGGGAGGGGGCTGACCGAGGACGACGCCTTCGTCGCCGGCGACGGTTTCCTGATCCGGTCACGGCCGGCTCGGGGAGTACCCCGGCGGTGGCGACGGCGATCGACGGCAGCCAGGCGCCGACTGGGATCTGGCCGACGATGTCGACGCGACCGGCAGCAACGTCACCGGCGGCCTCTACCAGATCGGCGAATTCAACGGGAATGCTGATCACGTCGACGCCAGCTTTACCCTGGCCTCGATCACCGCGCTGCTGCGGCCGCTGGCCATCTTCATCAGAACCTTCGTCACGGCGGCGGATCCGACCGAAGGCTGGTCCCCCCGCCTGGCGGGGACGCAAAACCGGCCGCCTGCGCTTTTTGACCTCAACCCTCAAGCCCGGCCGTCAGCGCCGCGCTCACTTAGACGAC
Source organism: uncultured Alphaproteobacteria bacterium (assembly GCA_963724385.1). GTDB lineage: Bacteria > Pseudomonadota > Alphaproteobacteria > Dongiales > Dongiaceae > DASXQK01. Next base: position 1,218,931 of record CAVRUJ010000001.1, read on the forward strand.
GCCCATGCTGGAGGCAAACTTCGAATCTATGACACCAACGTTCTGGTCCAGGTGGTTCCAAACCTGCTGCCTCGCAGAACTGGCTGCTCGACAAGTTCTTTCCGAACATCGTCGAGAGCGACACGAATTCGTGTCGATCGACGTCGACATCGGCAAGCGGCGGATGTCGCCGTTCGTCTCGCCGCTGGTCGAGGGCAAGCTGGTCGAGCAGCGTCGCTATCCAGACCAACACGTTCAAGCCCGCCTACATCAAGGACAAGCGGGCGCCGGACCTGCGCAAGCCCGTGCGCCGGATGATCGGCGAGCGGATCGGCGGCGACATGACCGGCGAGGAACGCGAGATGGCCAATCTCGAATTCGAGATGACCGACCAGGTCGACATGCTGAACCGGCGCCTGGAATGGATGGCCGCGCAGGTGATAGACCGGCACCGTGACGATCGTCGGCGAGGGCTTCCCCTCGGTGCTGGTCGACTTCGGCCGCGCCTCGGGGCTGACGGTGGCGCTGACCGGCAATGCCCAGTGGGGTGTCTCCGCCAATTTCAACGCGGCGGGACGCGATCCGGTGCCGATGCAGAGCATCGAGGCCTGGCAGCGGCAAGATCCTCAAGGAGAGCGGCGCCCAGGTCCATACCGACATCGTCTTCACCACGACCCCGTGGCAGGAAGTTCCTCAAGCGGAAGGGCGTCCAGGGCGCGGTCTACTTCCTCTCGAAGCTAATCGGCGAGGAGCCGGGGAACCTCATCAATCCCGGCGCGCAAATCGAGCGCGGCGCAGCCTTTTCAAGGGCATCTGGGGCCAGTTATCGTCCTGTGGCTCTACAATGACTGGTTCGTCGACGACAACAACGTCGAGAAAGCCCATGCTGCCGGATGGCACGGTGATCATGACTGGCCCCGACATGATGGGCACCCGGGCCTTCGGGGCAGATCATGGATCCGGCCTTCAACTATGAGGCGCTGCCCTTCGCGCCGAAGACCTGGGTCGAGAATGATCCGCCGCAGCGCCTGATCAGGATGATGCAGTCGAGCCCGATCGTCATCCCGAGCCGCGTCAATGCGGCCCTGGCCGCGACGGTCGCCACCGCGGTCGAGACCTGATCGTGGCGGAGCAGGGCAGGACGAAGGGCGCCGCCGGAGCGCCCTCCACCGATATCTTGGGCAGCGTCACCGTGACGGTGGCGCCCGGCAGGACGGTCGTCGGCGGCGACACCAGGGCGGTGCCCAGCACGGATCTCGACGACAAGGGTCAGCGCAAGGTTGTGCAGGTCCCGATCTCGAAGAGCTACGGACCCGGGCAGTCGCTAGAGGTCCCAGCGGAGGAGGCCGCCCGCCTGCTGAAGCTGGGCGCGATCCTGGCGCCCGGCGAGAAGGCCGAGAAGGAAGAGGCCGCGGCGCCGCTGGTCAGGCAGGACCAGGGCCTCCAGGTCAAGACCGCCTGAACCTCAGCCATGACGATCGACTGGGACGAGAAGCTCTTCGCGCCGGTCCACGGGCTATTTGGTGAAGCGATCACCTATCTGCCCGCTGCCGGCGGCTCGTTTCCGATCGCCGATGCCATCTTCGAGGAAGCCTACCGGCCGCTGCCGCTGAGCGAGGAGGAAGCTGAGGTCACGACGGAGACGCCGGCGATGACGGTCCGCCTCGCCGCGTTACCGGCCGAACCGGTGCAGGGCGACCAGGTCCAGGTCCCGACGATGAATGCCACCTACATCGTCAAGGAACCGCAGATCGACCGGCATGCGGGCACGGCGCTTCTGCTGCTGAATCTGGTGAGCCAGCCGTGACGACGACGGCCGATGATCTGGTCGCGCTGATGGTGGTGGCGCTGACCGGCAGCACAGCGGCGGCCAACAATGTCTTCGCCCCGCGCGATTGGCCGGCCCAGCTCGGCGTGATGCCGATCCTGAAGGTCCAGTCGCCCACGGAACGCAAAGAGAGCCTCGGCCGCTCCGGCGCGCAGCAGTTCAATGTCATCGCGACGGTGCGCGTGATCGGGAACGTCACGGCCTTGGCTTCATCTGGCGATGCTGGCGCCGCTGCTGCAATGGCGGCGCTTCGTGTCCTGCAGCGTCAAATCGAGGTCGCGATCATCAACAGTTACGATCTGACTTTGCGGATCCAGCAGATTGCCTTCGTCGAAATCCAGAACCGCATCACATCCGAGGGCAAGCAGCATGTCGGCGAGCTGATCATGGATTTCGGGCTCGAGTTCTATCAGGGCCCGGAAGACTTCGCGCCGCCCACCATCTCCGCGCTCGAGGAGATGGCGATCTTCACCGACCTGATCAATGTCTTCGATCCGAACGGCGACTATCCGGCGCCCCCGGTCACCGATCCGGTCGTGCCCGCGCCCCGCACCTCCGGCCCCGACGGCCGGGCCGAAGGCGCAGGGCTTCTAATCGAACTGCCGCAATAGGAGCATTTGGATGCGTGTGCAGGTCGCCCCGGGCCTGGTGATACGCGACCCGATCACCAAGCAGCTCGTCCCGCCCGAGGGAATCGACGTTCCCGATGGCGACCTGTTCTGGCATCGCCGCCTGCGCGATGGCGATGTCTTGATCGTTCAACCCGCGGCCAAGGCCGAGCCCGCCGCCGAACGGAGGTCCGACGAATGACGATCCCCTTCAAGCAGATCCCGGCCAATATCCGGGTCCCACTGTTCTACGCCGAAGTGGACCCGAGCCGGGCCAATACGGCGCAGCTCAATCAGCGCGCGCTCCTAATCGGCCAGATCACGTCGGCCGGCGCCGCGCTCCCCAACATCCCGATTATCTCCCAGGGCGTGGCCGACGCGAAGACGCAAGGCGGCCAGGGCTCGATCCTGGCCCTGATGGCGGCGGCCTATCGCAACAACGATCAGTTCGGCGAGCTTTGGTATCTCCCGTTGGCCGATGATGGCTCCGCTGCGGCGGCGATAGGCGGGGTCAAGTTCACCAGTGTCGCGAGCGCGATAGGCACGCTGTCGCTCTACATCGGCGGCCAGCTCGTTTCCATGCCGGTCTCCTCGGCGCAGACGCTGGCCCAGCTCGCCACCGCACTCGCCGCGGCGATCAATGCGATCGCCGACCTGCCGGTCACTGCCGCGGTCGACGGGACCGATGCGACCAAAGTCGATGTCACGGCGAAGAATGCGGGCCTGAGCGGCAACGACATCGACATTCGGTTCAACTACCAGGGCACGGCCTCAGGGAGAGGTCCTGCCCACGGGCCTCGCCGCGACGATCATCGCCATGACCGGCGGCGCCACCAACCCGACGCTGACGACGGCGCTCGCCAATTTGCACGACATGCCCTTCGACTTCATTGCGATGGGGATGAACGACGCGACGGGTCGCTCAACGCGCTTCAGGCCTTCCTGAACGACAGCGTCGGGCGATGGAGCTGGGAAGTGCAGGTGTACGGCCATCTCGTCGTCGCCAGCCGGGGCACTATTGTCAGCGCGCTTACGACGCTCGGGACCGCGCGCAATGATCAGCATGGGACGATCATGGGCTTCTATGATTCGCCGACGCCGCACTGGAAGTGGGCGGCCGCGATCGCGGCGCAGGTTGCGATCAGCGCCAGGGCGGATCCCGGCATTCCGATCCGGACCGTCACGCTGCTCGATGTTTCTTATCGCCGCCGGTCGCCTCGCGCTTCCAGCTCACGGATCGCAACACGCTGCTGTTCGACGGCATCTCGACCTTTACCGCGATGGGCGGGGCGGGGGCGGTGCATATCGAGAAGCTGATCACGACATACCAGCTGAACGCCTTCGGGCAGCCGGACAATTCGGTATCTCGATATCGAGACGATGTTCCAGCTGATGTTCATCCTGCGGTCGCTTGAGCGGCGTCGTCACGACGAAGTACGCTTGGGTCAAGCTGGCCGCGGATGGGACGCGCTTCGCGCCAGGCTCGGGCGATCGTGACGCCGGCCATCATTCGGGCCGACATCATCGCGCAATATCAGCAACTCGAATATGACGGTCACGTTCAGAATTCGGCCGCCTTCGCCGCGGCGCTGATCGTTCAGCAGAACTCGACCAATCCGAACCGGGTCGACGTTCTGTATCAGCCGGGAACTTGATCGACCGCCTCGACATCTTCGCCCTGCTGGCGCCAGTTCCGGCTGCAATAGGCAGGTCAAGCAATACAGACGCCACTGCAGGGCGTCGCTCCGGGGGCGGCCTGAGCAAGGCCGCCCCAATCCCTTTCCGGCCCTCTCACGTTTCAAGGGGAGCCATCGCCATGAGCGGACAACAGCTAACAGGCTGGCAGGTACCGCGTACCTTCAGCATCGACGGCCAGAGCTACGGGCTTTGGTGGGCGACTTCGAATACAACCCGTCATCCTCTCACGCGCGAGACGCTGATCGGCCAGGATGGGGGCGGTGCACGGCTGGATGCCGAGAAGCCGATGGCGCCGCATATGTCGGGCACCATCCGCAATTCCCAGGGCCTGACGGTCGCCGACTTCAACACCATCGACCGAGCGTCACGGTCACCTGCCAGCTCAACAACGGCAAAGTGATCATCGGTCGCAACATGTGGACGGTCGAGAATCAGACCGCGAAATCCACGGACGGCACGATCGAGGTCAAGTGGGAAGGCCTGCAGGGCGCGGTCACCGAGAACTGATTGCTCGTGCCTTTCCGGCCTTCGGCCTCATCAAGGCGCACACATCCCTATCGGCATATGTCACTTCCCGTACGTCAAGTAACATATGCCGCATCCCTATCCCTCGAAACAGGACTGATCCATGACCGAAATCAATTCGGGCGCGCCTCGGCAAAGCCCGAACCTCCCGAGAGCAAGAGACGATCACGCTCCGCAAGCCGGTCAAGCTCGGGGAGATCGAAATGCCGAGCTGGAGCTGCGCGAGCCGACGGCGGGCGAGGTGCAGAAGGCGGCGGAAGGCGGCGCGATGGGCTCCAGACATCGAGCTCGTCTCCCTGGTGTCCGCCCTCGCCCAGGGCGTCATCCGCAAGGTCGGCGACCGGGATCTCACCGACGCGATCGAATATCTCCAGGGTTTTATTCAAAGCGACCAGCCACCGGCACCTGACGCTGGCGAGCCTCGCCAGGTACTACGGCTGGGGGCCCCGCGAGCTCTGGGCGCTCACCTGGACCGAGATAGCCTGCTGGAATAACGAGGCTCGGGATCCCGCTGGTGAGCTGGAGGCGCAAGATGATGGCCATCAGCGGCTTCCGCATCATCGTCGCCGCCGTCGACAAGGCCACCGCCGTTGTCGAGCAAATCAACCAGAGCTGCGCAACTCGGACCCAGCCGATCGCCCGGATCACGGGTCGGTCGAAGGCTGCGCAAGGAAAGGGGGCTCGATCGCGTCGGCAAGTCGATGGGCGACGTCGGCCAGGCCGCCGGCAACGTGGGCGAACAACTGACCCGAATCGTCGCCCCCCTCGCGGCGATCGCCGGGGTCGGCAGCATCGCCGGCGTCGCGGCGCTGGCCAAGCAATTGAGCGCGTCGGCGCCGAGATCGGCCGACAGGCGGAAACGATCGGCGTCCCGGTCGGGCAACTGCAGTTGCTCTCCGGCGCCGCGCAGCTGATCGGTGTCAGCGCCGAAAGCCTGACCGGCGGCCTCAAGAGCCTGGGCACGACCATGGAGGACGCTCTCTCGGCCGAAACCAGGAAGCGTTGACCCTGATGAATCGGCTCGGCATCCAATGCGCCGGAACGGCCGGCGGGCGGACGCGATCCGGGCCTTCGATGACCTCGCCGACGCGATCTCGCGCGCGCGGGCAACCCCCAGGTCCAGGGCCTCATCGCCCGGACCTTCGGCCTCGAGGAATTGCTTCCCTTGTTGCGCCAGGGCCGGCAGGGCATCGCCGAATTGGAAGCGCAGGTCCAGCGCAGCGGCGCGGTCATGTCCGATCGCGGCGTTGCCGTTGCGACGGCCTTCCAGAAATCCCTGATCTATCTCGGCCTCGCCTTCGGCGGGGTGAAGAACGCGATCGCCGAGCAGCTTCTGCCAGCGGTTCAGCCGCTGGTCGATAGTTTTCGGGAATGGCTGATCGTCAACCGGGACTGGCTCGCCCTGAAGGTCAAGGAAGCCTTCATCGGGATCCGCGATGCGCTGGCCAGCGTCGATTGGGCGGGCGTGGTCAGCGGCATCAAGAGCATCGCATCCGGGATCGGCACGGTCGTGTCGTATCTCGGCGGTTGGAAGGCCGTGCTGATCGAAGTCGCGGCCCTGATTGACGGGTCCTTCATCGCGAACGTCGGGCTCGCCGCGCTGGCGATCGGGAACTTCGGCCTGGCGCTGATGACGACGCCGGCGGGCTGGTTCCTCGGCATCGCCGCGCTGATCGGTGCCGCGGCCTACGAGATCTACGAGCACTGGAACGATATCAGCCAGTGGTTCGAGGGGATATGGGACAAGATCGCCGGTTGGTTCGAAAAGGGCTGGGCCAAGATCAAGCCGATCGTCGACGCGATGAAGGATGCGGCCGACTGGATCGGCAAGCAACTCGGCGCCGCCGGCGCGGCGGGGATGCGACCAGCCGGGGTCGGTGCAGTTGGGCCATCAACAGGCCTTCGGGCGGTACATCCGGAACCTTGAGCGGGGCCGGCCTCTGCGCCTCGGCAGCGCCGCCATCCTATGCCGTGGCGCCGCTCGGGCGGGTCGCGCCGCGTCCGGCGCCTCAGCCCGAGATCCCCGGCGCGACCGGGACCTGGGAAGCGCCCCCGGTAACGGCGCCGGCCATGGCGGTCAGGCCGCCGCGGCGCCGTCGGTCGCCGCGCGGCCTCGGCCCGATCGGGCTGCGCCGAACGACCCGGGCAACCTGCGGAGCTGGGGCGATGCGCCGGTGATCGGCGGCTTCGCCGCCTTTGCCACGCCGAGCGGGCCTGTCGGCCATGGCAGGAAATCTCCAGGCCTATAGTCGGCAGGGGATCGATACGATCCGCGGCGTGGTGAGCCGCTGGGCCCCGGCCGGCGACAACAACGATGTCGATTCCTATGGCGCCGACGTGTCGAAGCGGACCGGTTATGGCCCGGACAGACCCTCGATCTCAGCGATCCGAAGGTGATGGGCCGAGTCATGACGGCGATGATCAGCCACGAGCAGGGCCAGCAGCCTTACAGCGCCGCGATGATCGATGCCGCCGCCCAGAGTCGGCTCGCCGGCGCCGTGGGCGGCCTGCCTACCGCGCCCGCGGCCCGGCGGGCGCGGAGCCGACAGCGATCAAGTCCGCCGAAGTGCTGGTCACGGTGAACTTCGAAAACGCGCCCCAGGGGATCCGAACTCGCGTCGATCGGCGGGGCCGGTCAGACTTCAGACTAGGTCGGCTACGCCATGGCGGACCAGGCCACGATATGAGTTGGTCGGATCAGCTGCTCCCGGCCTCGTTCCGGGGCGTGCCTTTCGGCGTGCTGGGGAGCCGGTCGCGCTTCGGCCGGCGCCTGGCGGTGCATGAGTATCCCTATCGCGACCGCCCTGGGCCGAGGACCTGGGCCGGGCCACCCGGCGGATCAGCGTCACCGGATTCCTGGTCGAGAACGACCTCGTCTATGGCGGTGGCCCGGTGATCTTGCAGCGCGAGATCCTGGTCGCGGCCTGCAGCAGCCCGGGCCGGGCATGCTGGTCCATCCAACCCTTGGCCTGCTGCAGGTCAGCCTGGCCGAGCTGCGCGTCTCCGAGAAATGGGATGACGGCCGGTATTTCGAGCTCGACTTCGGCTTTGTCGAGGCGGGGGACCGCATCTTCCCCAGCCTCGGCCTGGCGACCGGTCCTCTCGTGCTCTCAGCAGCCCTTGCAGCCGATTTCGCGGCGAGCGCGGCGTTCGATATCCGAGCTACTGCCGATCTTCCGCTGGGCCCGGCGATCGTAGCCGGCTCGCGAGCGTCACGGACCAATGGACCGCGATGGCCATTTCGGCGGTCCGGATGCGACCTCGTCGATCAACCTGGTCGCCGCGTTGCAGGGCACGGGCTATGGCCGGTATTTCGGGGGGCGGAACTACGGCGGCTTCACCGGCATCGCGACGGGCCAGACCGGCACAGTGGCGACGTCGCTACAGCGATTGACCGGGACCACGGGCCGGGCTGCTATTGCCGCAGCGACGGCCAATCTTGCTTCGGTGGGGGAGAACCTGGGCGGCGCCGGCGACGATCCCACGGTCTTCGCTGGCGCCGCCCAGACCACTGCCGCCGCGGTTTTGAGTGCCTGCGCCGATCCCGCCGATGGGGTACGCCTGCTCGGCGGTCTCGCCGATTTCACGCCGGCCGCACCGGCGGCGTCCGATCCGATCGGGGCGGCGAGCTATGACATCCAGGATGCCGCCGGAGACCTGTTCCGCCGCGCCGCGGTGGTGGCCCTGGCCCGGGCCGCGATGACCTACCAGCCCGCATCCTATGACGACGCAGCCAATCTTCGGACCGAGGTAACGGATCAACTCGACCAGGAGATCACGATCGCCGGCGATCAGGAGGAGGACGGCGCTTACGAGGCGCTCCGCGCACTCCGGATCGCCGTGGTTCGGGACCTGACGCAGCGCGGTGCCACATTGGCGCCGATGGCCCCATTCTCGACGGGTGCGCCCATGCCCGCGCTCACTTTGGCGGTCCGGCTCTATCGCGATGCCGGCCGTTCGGATCAGCTCGTGACCCAGGTCGACCCGATCCATCCGGCCTTCATGCCGCCCGCGTTCCGCGCGCTTGCCAGGTGATGACAAGCAATGGACGATCTGCTGCTGACCGCCGGTGGCCGGCAAATCTCGGGCTGGACCGAGGTGCGGGTCACGCGCGGCGTCGAGCGTTGTCCGTCGGATTTCGAGATCGCGATGACGGAGCTCTATCCCGGCGCGCCGCTCGACGTGACGGTGCGGCCGGGCGACGAATGCCAGGTCGCACTCGGGGCGGATCTGGTCCTGACCGGCTATGTCGACCGCTTCGTGCCGAGCCTGGGGCCCAGCGACCACATGATCCGGATCACGGGGCGGGGCAAATGCCAGGATCTGGTCGACTGCGCCGCGGAGTGGCCGAACGGCCAGATCAGCGGTGCCTCCGCGCTCGGCATCGCCCAGAAGCTGGCCCAGCCCTACGGCATTGCGGTGAATTCCTCGGCGCCGGTCGGCGGCGCGATCCCGCAGTTCAACCTGATGATCGGAGAAAGCGCATTCGAAGTGATCGAGCGGGTCGGCCGTTATCGAGGCCTGCTCGCCTATGACCAGCCCGATGGTTCGCTGATCCTGGCCCAGGTCGGCGCGACCCAGGCGGCATCGGGCTTCACCGAAGGCGAGAACGTCCAGGAGGCGACGCTGACCTGGTCGATGGACCAGCGCTTCTCGGATTATGACGTCTTCCTGCAGAGCATGGACGTACTGAGCGACACGGGGCAGGGCGGCAACCTGTTGGAAGTCGTCAAGGACCCAAACGTGCCTCGGCACCGGATGCACGCCATTATCGCCGAGGCGGCGAGCGGGGCGGGGCTCGATGTCGCGAAACAGCGAGGTTACTGGGAAGCAGCGCGGCGCGCGGGGCGATCCAGTGTGCTGGCCGTGAAGACGGATAGCTGGCGCGACGCAGCTGGCCAGCTCTGGGCGCCGAACACGGTGGTGCCGCTGGCTCTGCCGACCCTGAAACTCTCCGCCGCGAGCTGGGTGATCGGTGAGGTGACCTATCGCCGGGACGGGGAGGGCGGGACCATGGCGGAGCTGGTGCTGATGCCGCCCGCGGCCTTCCTGCCTGAGCCGGTGATCCTGCAGCCGACCTTCCTGGACGTGGCGACGACCAATGGGTGACGGTGCGCTGCGTGCCGCGGTGGAAAGGCTTTATCGCCGGATCCTGCTGGCGATCGGCCGGGGCCGCATCACGCTCGTCGATGATAGCGGCCCGGTCCAGAAGCTGCAGATCCGGCTGGGCCCGCTCGAGCTGCGCGACGCGACGCCGAGGCTGGCCGAGTTCGGGTTCGCCTCGAACCCGCCCGCAGGGACCGACGCGATCGCGCTCTTTGTCGCCGGCGACCGGTCCAACGCGGTGATCATCGCCACCGGCAACCAGACCTATCGGCTGAAGAACCTCGGCACCGGCGAGGTCGCGCTCTACGACATGTTCGGCCAGTCGATCTGGCTCAAATCGACGGGCATCGTGGTGACGACGCCATTGAAGGTGACCGTCAACGCCGGGGATGAGATCGATGTGACGAGCCAGGTCAAGGCCCGCCTCGTGGCCCCGGAGATCAACGTACATGCACCGCTTCAGGGCGCCGTCTCGAAGCTGACCCTGGACGCCAATGGCGCCGGCTTCGTAATCGACGGCGTGGCGGGCACGATCGACACCTATTCGTCGGGCGGCGCCAGTCATCTGCCTCATCCGCCGGAGGTACCGACCTGATGGGTGACATTGCCACCGCCTGGGATATCGCCAACGGCCGCGGCGACTGGGTCCAGCAGGGCGCCTCGCTTCAAACGGGGGGCGACCTGGTCAACGCGATCCTGATCAGTCTCTTCACCGATCGGCTCGCCGCGATCGATGACGTCATCCCGGACGGCAGCGAGGATCCGCGCGGCTGGTCCGGCGATCTCGGCCAGGACTATCCGATCGGCTCGCGTCTCTGGCTGCTGTCGCGGGCCAAGCAGATCCCCGAAGTCCTGCGCATGGCGCGGGAATACGTGATCGAGGCGCTGCAGTGGCTGATCGACGACGAGGTCGTGGCCAAGCTCGACCTCACCGTGGAGTTCACCCGGCCCGGGATGCTCGGCATCGCCATCGTGGCACACAAGCCGGCGGGGGATCGAACTCGCGATGCAGTTTGCCTACGCCTGGCAAGGGATCAATTGAGATGCCATTCAGCCGGCCTAGCCTGTCCGACCTGCGCGCGCGGGTCGCGGCCGACATCGGTTCACAGCTCCCCGGCGCCGACGCGCTATTGCGCTTCTCGAACCTCAACGTCGTGGGGCGCGCCCAGGCCGATCTGGCCTACCTGCATTTTGGGTATCTGGATTGGATCGCCAAGCAGGCCGTGCCCTATACCGCGACGGACGAGTTCCTCGAGGCCTGGGCGGGCTTGAAAGGGGTGATCCGGGAACCCGCGACAGCAGCGAGCGGCCAGGTCACTTTCAACGGCACGGTCGGCAAAGTGATCCCGGCCGGCTCGGAAGTGGTGAGGGGCGATGGCGCCACCTTCACCACCCAGGCCGCCGCGACGGTCTCTGGCGGCGGCACGGCCGTAGTCACGGCGATGGCGGACCAGGTCGGCGCCGCGGGGAACTCGGACGTTGCCACGGTGATGACGCTCGGCGTGGCGATCGACGGGATCCAGTCGAATGGCGCGGTGAGCACCGCGCTAACCGGCGGCGCCGATGCCGAGACCGATGCCAACCTGCGCAGCCGGATGCTCAAGCAGTACGCAGCACCACCCCAGGGCGGCGACCTGACCGACTACATCGAATGGGCGCTCCAGGTCCCAGGCGTCACCCGAGCCTGGGTCCTGCCGCTCGGCAACGGCGCCGGCACGGTCGTGGTCTACACCATGCTCGACGTGAGCGAGGCGGCCCATGGCGGGTTCCCGCAAGGCAGCGACGGAGGCGCCGCCGCCGAGCCCCGGATCTCACCGGCGACGGGCGACCAGCTGGCTGTCGCGAATCATATCTACCCGGTCCAGCCCGTCACGGCGCTGGTCTATTCCGTCTCGCCGATCGCCAATCCGGTCAACTTCACGATCTCGCTGCCCGGCGCCTCGAGCACGGTCAAGGCGGCGGTGGCTGCGGCGATTGCCGGCGTCTTCATGCGTCTCGGCGGCCCCGGCAACACCTATGACGGCAAGCGCATCCTGCAGGGCACGGTCGACCTGTCGGACATCGAAGCGGCGATCATTGCGATCGCCGGCACCGAGGGCTTCGTCATCACCTCGCCGACCGCGAACATCGTGTCAGGCACGGGCCATCTCCCGACCCTGGGCACGATCACCTGGACCTGAGCGGCATGGCAGCGCCAGCCTATGAGGCGGCGGATTTCCTCCGTGCGCTGCAGGCCCTGCTGCCGCGTGGCCGAGTCTGGCCCCGCGAACCTGATGCGATCCAGACCAAGGTCGCGAGCGGTCTGGCCCAGATCTATGAGTACAACAGCGACCGCGCCGCCTACCTGCTGGTCGACAGTTTCCCGGCCAAGGCCAACGAGCTGCTGCCCGAGTGGGAAGAATCGCTCGGCCTCCCGGATCCCTGCGCCGGGCTATCGCCCACGATCCAGCAGCGTCAAGGTCAGGTCGTGGCGCGGCTGACCAATTCGGGCGGCCAGTCGGCGCCCTACTTCATCGCCTTCGCGTTCTGGCTCGGCTTCGTCATCACGATCACCAACTACTCGCCCTTCTGGATGGGCAGTTCGGTGATGGGCATGGGCCTGGGTTCGGACGACTGGGCCCATGTCTGGCAGGTCAATGCTCCCCTGACCACGATCATCGATTTCACCATGGGCCAATCGACCATGGGCGAGCGCCTGCGCGAATGGGGCAACGCCGTGCTCGAATGCGAGTTCAACGCGATCAAGCCCGCGCAGTCAATTCTGCTGTTCAGCTACACCTGAGGCACAACCATGTATCAGTATGACGATCCGACAACGGTCGTGGGCCTGCCCACGCCTGCTGCGCCGGGCACGGCCGGCTATTTCACCGACGGCAATCCGGCCGGCGGCGTGAAGGCGACGGCGCTGCGGTCGGACTTCATGAACATGGTCATGATGGAGATCCTGAACGTCGTCACGGCGGCGGGGATCACGCCTTCGAAGACGGCGTATAACCAGCTTCTGCTGGCGATCCAGGCGATCATCGCAGCGGAGACCAGCGACTACTTGGTCGATTCGGGTGCCGCGAACGCCTACGTCGTCGCGTTCAGCCCGCCGCTCGCCACATATCCGAATGGCCAGATCGTCAAATTCCGCGCCGCCAATGCCAACAGCGGCGCATCGACCCTGAACGCTGGCACGCCCGGCGCCAAGGCCCTGGTCCGCGAGGATGGCGCCGCGATGCAGGCCGGCGACATCCCGTCGGGTGGCCTGGTCGTGGCGACTTATGACCAGCCGACCGGCCAGTTCTACGTTACCGCGATCGTGCCCAGCCAGATGCTGACCGCGATCCAGGCCCAGGCCGGGAACTACATCGCCGACACCAGCGGTGTAGCGAACACGATCACGGTCGCCCCGGTCCCGGCGCTGACCGCCTACAATGCCGGCATCACCCTTCGAATCGAAAGTCGCCAACACCGTCACTGGCGCGGCCACGATCAATGCGAATGGCCTCGGCGGCAAAGCTGTGGTCGATAGCAACGGCGCGGCCATGCATGCCGGCGCGCTGACCGCCGGCCACGTCTATAGCTTCACCTATGACGGGACGAGCTTCGAGCTGCAGAGCCCGGCCGCCGATACTCTCTATGCCGAAGGCGGGTCATACGCGGCGGACACTGGCGCGGCCAACGCCTATGTCGCGGCGGTGCCTGGCATTACCTCGCTTGCCGCTGGCGTGACCTGCCCGAGTCAAGATCGCGCATCTCAACACCGGGGCCTCGACCCTCAATGTGAATAGCCTGGGCGCGGTTGCCGTCGTGCTCAAGGGTGGACAGGCCCTGACCGGCGGCGAGCTCGTCGCCGGATCGATCGTTGACTTCGAGTACGACGGGACCAGCTGGCAGGCCTCCGGCACGGTTGCCTATCTCGATATCGGCGCGGGTCTGCGCAACGATGGGTCGGGCAATCTGCAGGTCAACGAGTTCGGTCTCGAACGTCTCGACAACTCAGAACCTCGCTGCCGCCAATCACCAAAGCTTCTATAACGCCACCGCGGCCTGCACATTCAACTTGCCGCACTCCACTGTGGTTTGGAATGGTTGGAGTTTCGGTTTTATTGCCGCCGGCGGCAATATCACGCTGACGCCCAACGCCAGCGATACGATCAAGGTCAACGGCCAGTCCTACGGGACGGGAACGAGCTTCGTCATTCCGCAGGGCGCCCAGGGCTATGTGACGACTGACGGCGCCGGCAACATCATCGTGATGTTGAATACGGGACGGATTAGGCTCGCTGGCGCCCTCACAATCTATGTGGCCACGACGGGCTCTGATTCCGCCAATACCGGCCTTACTTCAGGCTCGCCCTTCGCCACGCTGCAGCATGCCTATAGCTGGGCGCAACAGAATCTCGATCTGAACGGCAACACGCTTACGATTTCCGTCGCAGACGGGACCTACTCGCCTGGCGCTAACGGCGTCGTTTGCACGGGCCCCATTCTCGGGCAGACCGGTCCCGCGGCGGTCGTGTTCCAGGGCAATGTTGCGACTCCTTCGAACTGCATTGTCTCGGTCACGACCGGGAATTGTTTCCAAGCGCAGTTCGGCGCTGCGATCACGGTCACCGGATTCAAGATGACTGCTTCCGGAGGCTCTGGCGGCGGCCTCCAGGCGACCACGCAGGGCGTGATCTGGTTCAACACCGTCGTGTTCGGCACCTGCGGAGCGCAACACATCTTCGCTTTCCAGGGCGCGATTGTGGCTACTGGAAACTACACAATCAACGGCGGCTCCACGGCCCATGTCGTGGCTCAGGGAAGCGGCACTGCCAATATCAGCGGCGTCACGATCACGATCACTGGCACGCCGGCATTTTCGACCGCCTTCGCCCAGGCGGCGATCGTCGGCCTGGTGGAGGCTATTGGCAACACATTCACGGGCAGTGCCACCGGGCTCCGGTATCAGGCGGCCACCAACGGCGTGATCTACACCAACGGGCAACCCACGACCTATCTCCCCGGCGGCACGGCCGGCACGACCGCGACTGGCGGGCAATACGCATGATCGACATCACTCAAGCGCCTTACAGCGCCGATCCAAGCGGAGTCGCCGACGCAACGTCCGCGATCAATGCCGCGCTCGCCGTCGGCGGGGAAGTCATCGCGCCCGCCGGCCGCTATCTGGTCAGCGGCTCTCTGAATGTGACGAAGCCCACGCGGTTCAGGGGCGAGGGGGCATCAACCGTTATCCTGGTCGCCGGCTCAGTTGGGCCTACGGTAGATGTAATCAGCATCGCCCCGGCGCAGCCGGACCAGCGGGAATGGGCACTCGAGGCACTTTATATCCAGGCTGGTGCCGTCGCGCCCGGCCGCCACGCCGTAGCCATCAATCTAGCGCTGGGCCAGTTTCTCAATCGGTTCCGGATGACCAACGTCATCTGCGACCAATTCGGCGGCAACGGACTCAATCTGACCAACCCGAACTCGGACGGGTTTTTCTGCTCGCTGATCGAGAATTGCTGGCTTGCCGGCGGCATAAGCTTGCGGGGTTCGGGCGACAGCTTGGTGATCCGCGGCAACACGCTTACGGGATCCGGGGTCGGAGTCTACGCAGCCCCGGTCTCCGGCGCGGCGCAGCTCATCATCGACGACAACAACGTCACCTGCTCGGGCGGCGGCATCTGGGTCTCGGGGGGCACCCAGGCAAAGATCCGCAACAATCAGATCGAACAGTCGTCGCCCTACACGGGCTCCGTCGGCGCCAGCGTCTATCTGCAGAACCACACCGACGGCAACGTCCATGGCAACAACATCAACGCCTGGAGCTACGTGGATTGCATCCGCCTGGACGGCAGCTATGGCTGCGACATCGGGGACAACTCCCTGACCGCCGCAATTGCCAGCGGCAAATATCACGGCCGCTTTTCTTCGACCTCCGAGGCCAATATCTGGCGCCGCAGCAACCGACACTACTCGTACAATGTCGGCAAACGTCCCAACGGCAGCTTCGTCGGGCACAATGCCGGCCTGATCGGCAACCTCGGGATCCAGTTTTACAACGTGCCGCTGGTGAATAAGTGGAAGGCCGGGTCGGACACGAACTATGACCGAGGTCTCTTCGCCGGCGTCGACGAGGCGGGGAATGTCGAGCTGCGCGGCACGATCGGCGGGGGCCAGGTGACGCCGGGCACGGAGATCGCACAGCTGCCCACGCAAATGCGCCCGAACCAGAATATTCGTCTGCCAGTCGCCGTGTACAACGGATCAGTCTGGTCGATGGGCGTGCTCTACGTCAGCCCGACCGGATTTGTGAGCATTCAAGCCCTGGCATCAAACGTGCTGATCCATTTCGGAGGTTGCAAGTTCAGCACGCTCAGTACGTGATCGATTTCGCGAGCCGCACCGGTGCCGCCCTCCTCGAGGGTCGGTGAATCGATTACTGGAAGCAGCAGGCCGCGAGGCCCTGGGGCGGGATCACCGGGAGAAGCCAGTCGGGGACGCGGAACGCCAGATAGATCAGCGTGAAGGCGGCGAACGCGGCATATTCGATCAGGTCCCGGTTGTTCATGGTGCCAACTTATCATCTTCCGGCACAGACGATCTACTGTTGACGGTGGCTATAGCGGTCCGCATCGTGTAACAGCGTTGCCATGGCCCGGAAATGAGGTCGCGTGGGGGAGAGGCGCATCAGCCGATTGAGTGAGACCGCCGGCCCGCGGCTGGCCGCTCTCCTTGTCGGGCTGATCCTGTTCGGGGACGTGTATCTGGTGAAGATCACGGTGCCCGCCGCGATGCTGCTCTTGCCTCTTCTGGCGTTCATATATCCGCCGTGGGATTTACTGCGTCTCAGGAACGTGCCCTCGGGCGCCTATATTCTTGCGGCTGTGCTTGCCCTTGTGCCCGTGCAAGCCACGCTATACGCCGGCCCAGCGCTGCGCTGGAGATCGGACCTAGCGGTATGGTTGCCGCTGTTCTGGGCCGTCGCGGCCATGCTGGCCCTGCGGTCCGCGCGACTCTCCGACGCCTTGCTATGGAAAGCCTTGCTGGCCGGTGGAATCGTCACGGGCCTGATCATGCTCGCCATTGCAGCACTTGCGCCGCCGGGCTGGTATCCAGTGCCGGGCCAGGCCGCTGCCCCGACCGAGCAGGCCTATGAAAGGAGCCTCGTTGCGGAAAATGCGGCCGGCAGTGCAGCGGGACCAACGTCCGGCCGGGCAAGCATTCAGACACCGCTGGGAGAGCAAGCCTTCCAACCAGTGGAACCCACGCAGGCGGAGCAGCGCCTCTATCAGGACAAATATCGGATCGTGAATTTCCTGGGACGGTCGAACTATATCGCCGTGTTCCTGGTCTTCCTCTTCGAAGTGGCTCTGTTTCAGAGATCACGAGTCGTGGCCGTGATCTTCGCTTTGCTCGCAGCCGCGACCTTGTCTCGAGGCGGATTGCTATTCCTCGCTGTAGGTTTTGGCTTTTGGGTTGCGGCGCGGCTGAGAATCGGGGCAGCGAAGTGGGCCTTGGTGGTGCCCTTCCTGGCACTGCTGGTGCCACCCGCCGTTGCGCTCCTGTCGGGGTGGCTCGGCCCGCAGCAGCTGCCGTCCTCACTAGAATCGCGGCTCAGCTATTGGCAATCGGGCTGGCGTGTAGCTCTCGAGCATCCGGTCCTGGGCCTGCCAAGATCGATCCTGCTGATCAGACACAACTACGGCATCACCTGGAACCCGCATAATCCGCTGCTGTGGATCGTTGCGACGTTCGGGATTGTCGGGCTGGGCTTGTATTTCGCCTACCTGACTGTGGCGTTGCGCGCCATTGCCCGACGGGCCGTCGGTTCCGATCTCTGGCGGGGTATCTATGTCGGGCTGCTGCTGATGCTCGCCTGGGGCACGTTCGAGATCGTATGGTGGACCCCGGCATTCGAGATCCTGCTGGCGTCGCTTTACATCCTGGCCAGGAATGGGATGCCGGCGCGGACGACGAAGGACGCAGCGTCCGGATAGGGCACTGCGATCCGATCGAGACGAAGGCCGCCTTAAAGGCGGCTTTTTTGTTGGTCGCGGCGACGCATCACAGCAAGGGAGCGGATTGGTGAGCATGCATGTCCGGCGGCGCGAGGCAGACGAGGAGCAGCGGCCGGTGACGCTGGAGAGGCTCGACGAGCGGCTGATACACGTCGAGCAGATGCTGGCGGATTACGTGACCCGCCACGAGTTCACGCCGGTCCAGCTCATCGCCTATGGCGCGGTCTCGCTGCTCGCCGGCGGGGTGTTCACCGTGGGGCTGGCGAAGCTCTTCCATCTCGGAGGGTGACGGCATGGCGCGACTTTCGGGGCGCAGCTTGTTCGTCGCGGCGTCGCAGGCGCTGTTCATGGCCACGGCGCTGCTGACCGGCGCGCTCGGCGGCTATTGGCTGTTCGTCGACGACAGCGAGCCGGTCCACCTCGTCTCGCAGCGCCTGGTCGCCGCGCCCAAGGCCAACGGCTTCGGCGCGCTGGTGATCGAGCGGCGCTACTGCACGGCCGGTGGCGGCGCCTTCGTCCTGGGGCGGGAGATCGAGGGCGCCTCGATCCACGAGCTGCCCCTCTCGACCATGCCGGGAGTCAAAGGCTGCGCCACGGAGGAGTTCACCATCCTCGTGCCGCCACTGCCGCCGGGCAGCTACGTCTACCGCTCGCATGTCCTGTTCGACCGCAACCCGCTGCGCCCCGGGCAGCTCGAGGACTTCCCGCCCATTCCCTTCGAGGTGAGAGCGCCATGATCGACCCCAGGCAACTACGCGAGCGCGTGATCCGGCCCGCGCTCGACGCGATCGGGCTGGGCGGCGAGGCGGCGGAGATCCTGCTGCTTGGCACCGCGATCCAGGAGAGCGGGCTCGTCTTCCTCGCCCAGCTCGGCGGCCCGGCGCTGGGGCTGTGGCAGATGGAGCCGGCGACGCATGAGGACTGCTGGGCAAACTTCATCACGGGCCGCGACGCACTGCATGCCCGCATCAACAATCTGCTGACGAACCAGCCGGTGCTGGACCAGCTCGTGACCAATCTCGCTTACGCCTGCGCCATGGCGCGGATCAAGTATTACCGCGACCCGGCGCCGATCCCGGCGGCCGACGATGCCGCCGGCATGGCCGCTTTCTACAAGCGCGTCTACAACAGCGCGCTGGGTGCGGCCGACCTGGCCGAAGCCGAGCTCGCCTTCCGGCGCGCGATCGCCGCCTAGCCCGACATTCCGGAAACCCCATGGACCGTGCCCTGGCCGCGCGGATGGCGGAGCTTTCCGCCGCGGCCTACGACGTCGACCAGCCCTTCGTGGCGACGTCGGAGAACGGCTACATCGCGATCGCATTCCCGGGCACGCATGTCGATCCGTGGCGCTGGTCGGAACGTCGAGACCGATCTCGAGGCGGAGCTGGTGGCGTGGCCGGCGGGCGGCAACGTGCATGCCGGCTTCGCCAGGCGGGTGCGGGCGATGAAGGGCGCGCTGCACCTCGCGGTGGCGCGTCTCGCCGCCGTGCCGCGGCCGTTGTGGTTCACCGGCCACAGCCTGGGCGCCGGCGAGGCGCTGCTGGCGGCGAGCCTCATCACGACGGTTGCCGGCGTCTTCACCTTCGGCTGCCCCCGGCCCGGCGACGCCGCGTTCTGGCGCGGCGTTCACGCGCCAGTGTTTCGCTTCGTCCACGCGCTCGACATGGTGCCCCGCCTGCCGCCGCCGGTGGAAGGCTATCGCCACGGCGGGACGCGCTGGCACATCTCGGCCTCTGGCAAGCTGCGCCGCTCGTCCTGGAGGCCCTGGCCCGACTGGGCGCCGGTGCCGCTCGAGCAGGGCGTGCTCGATCACCGGATCGGGGAGTACGCGCGGTTGCTCAGGGGAGACGGCGGATGAAACTCATCGAGCTGGAGCCGCGATTCGTCCGCTGGGAAGAGCGCGAGGACACCTGGACAGAGGTTCAGCCCGACGGCCACGGCATCGCAATGCATGGGCCTCGCGTGTTCTTCCCGTTCGTCGAGCGGATCGAGCAGGCGCAAGGCGTCAAGTTCCTGTGCCCGAAGTGCTTCGCGGCCAATAAGGGGCCGGTCGGCACCCATGCGGTCATCTGCTGGTCCAGCTCGCGCGGCGTGCCGGCCAAGGCATTTCCAGGACCAGGTCGGTGGCGTCTGGTCGGGACAGGCTTTCAGGATCTCACGCTTGATGTCGAGCCCGGCAAGTCCAGGTCGGTTCTTCTGATCGGCGGCTGCGCGTGGCACGGCTTCGTTACCAATGGAGAAGTCACATGACCGCTCGCCATCTCGCGGCGCTCCTGGCGTTCGCGTTCCTACTCGCCGGCTGCTGCGGCCTTAGCGATCGGGGCTGCAAGCCGGGCCAGGTGTTCGAGATGCAGCCCGCGGCGCCGGCGCCGCTCTACGGCACGCCATGACCGCCCGCAAGCTCACGCATGGCTGGAACCGCGACAAGGCCGATGCGCGCGATCTCAAGTTCGCGGACGTGCGCGCGAAGCTGCCGAGCTTTCCCCTCGCGGTCGGCGTGGTCGACATGGAGCCGCCGATCCGCGACCAGGGCCCGCTCGGCGGTTGCACCGGATTTGGGACGACGGCCGGCATGGCTGTCGAGTGGGTGAAGCTGGGCAACATCCCGCAACCGCTGCAGCTATCCGAACTGATGGCCTACCTGCTGGGCCGGATCCCGGAAGGGACGGTCGCACAGGACGCCGGCGCGGAGATCCGCGACGTCATCAAGGGGCTCGCAACGAACGGCTGCTGCCTCGAGGAGCTCTGGCCCTACGAGATCGGCAAGTTTGCCCAGGAACCACCAGACGACGCCTGGACCGACGCGCTGGGGCACACCATCAAGGCCTATAGCGCGCTCGACAACGCCGACCTGTCGCAGATCAAGACCTGCCTCGCGGGTCACGACGGGTTCCCCTGTGGCTTCCTGTGCCCGCCGGCATTCGAGGGCGACGAGGTCGCCGAGACCGGGTTCCTGGCCGACCCGGCGCCCGGATGGACGGCGATCGGGGGCCATTGCGTCTTCGGCGCGCGCTATGACGACACCGTGCGCGGCGCAAACTGGCGCAACCCCGGCGGCATCCTGTTCCGCAACAGCTATGGCCGGGGTTTCGGCGACCCCAAGTTCCCCGGCCATTTCTGGGCCAGCTACGACTTCGTCACCTCGGCGGCGTGGTCATCGTTTTGGCATCTGACCTCCGTCGGCTACGGGCCGTCGTCTCAGATGGCGCCCTGATCGTCTCATCCCTGGGTGAAATCGTTTCACCCCAACCTTAGGAGCTGCCCATGAAGATGCTTTCGCGCCGCCAGGCCCTGGCGGCGAGCGCCGCTTTTTTGCCCGTCGCGCTCGGGGCGATGACCTGCAGTCTCACGGCGGCCCAATGGCAGACCGATGTCAACACGGTGGCCGACGGCCTATCGAACCTGGTGCCGCTGATTACCGCCGCCGGGGCCAAGATCAGCGCCGGCACATTGGCCCAGATCCAGAAGGCGATCGACGACATCAAGGCGAACGCCGCCGGGATCGGCGCGGCGGCCACTCCGAACGGAACCGTTTTGCAACAGATCCAGCAGGACGTCGTGCTCGTCTCGACCCTGGTCGCGCCGTTCTTCCCGGCGGCCTCGGCGATCGGCGCTCTCGTGGCGGCGGCTGTGAGCCTGGTCGGCTTCGTCCTGCAGGAGGCGGGCGTCGTGTCCAGTCTCCCGCGGCTCGCGGCGCCGGCGTTCGACCCGATCACCGCGCGGGCGATCCTCAAGGCGGGAGGGCAGGGCTGATGCAACCGTCCTATACCGCCTCGATCGCCGGCGGCGGCATCGCCGGCCTCGCCGCCGGCTATATGCTCGGCATCATCAACGCGCTGCTGGGCAGGCTCGATGCGCATTTCGGGCTCGGTGGGATCCTGATCATGACGCCGGACCTCGTGAGCGGTCTCACGGCCGCTGCCGGTGCCTATATTGTCGCCCGGATGCACATCACCGCGGCGGCGGCCGGGACTCCCGCGGCAATAACGGCATCGGCCGGCGTGGCGCTGCCCCCGCCATCGAAGTCCTGACGTCCCGGACCGGCGGCCGGGTTCTGTCCCGCCGGTTGCGCCCGATGGGCGTTTCCTCCCAATGACTGGCCCCGCTGGCCCGCCTCGCGGCGGATCCCGGCGGGGCTTTTTCTCGTTTGGCCGTCAGAGTCCGTCCCAGGGCTCTACAGCAGCGTTCCCCTCCCACGGCCGTTTCCCCGTCCCAAGGCTTCAACGATTCTGGCGCGCCACGGCAGCCACGGCGCGAGTCCTTCCGCGCGTTACGCTCAAGATCCGTCTAGATCAGATGGCTCGACGCCTCCGGCCGGATTTTGCAAAGCCGCGGGAATCGATAGGAGTTTTGCAAACGGAACCAGAGGCAATCGATTGGCGGCAGGCTCAGCCGAGCGGAATCATAATCCGCGTGTCATAGCCTCTTGCAAAGGTTGTGCTCGCTTACCACATCGACTCCCAATATGCGCTATGGCGCCGCCACGATCGACGGCGCGGGCGCGTTGGGAAAGGAGACAAACATCGTGGCCAAGAAGGAAATCTATGTGGAGCGTCGGCCCGAAGGGGACTATGCCGTGAGGCGGCCGGATTCAGACCGGGCCAGCGCTGTGGAGCCGACCCAGCGGGAGGCGATCGAGCGGGCCAAGGAGATCGCGCCCGATTCGGCCGTGCATGTCGAGCGCGTCCGACACACAGGCAAGGGCGGCCCGGACAAGTGGCGGAATCCGTAACTCGTGGCGGGGTAGGCCGATAGGCCGATATGCCACTTCCAAACTCATATATCGACACATTGAAGAGTGAGGTTGCGAAGCTGAATTCAATGCTCGAACCGCTCGAGTCCGGCAAAATGCGTCTGGGCGAGCGCAAGGGCGGAACTCCCTGGCGAGATACGACGCAGGCACAAATTGACCACATCAGGCGGACGATCAAAATCTACCAGGGGATCATTGAAAAACGCGATGCATAGGGGCCAGAAATGCAATTCTTCGAACTAAAGCGAGATAATGGCGACTCGGTCTTCGTCAACCCGAACAAGGTGACGTGGCTATCCCAGAACGGCAATTACACCGTCGTCCACTTTGACGAGGGGCAAACTGTTTCCGTCATCGATGATGTGCGCCGCGTTGCTGGCGAGCTGGGTGCGGCGTCGAAGCGGTGAGGCGGCGCCGGCGCTGCCGTGCTACTTGGCGTCGGTTTTGCAAAGGAGCGAGAATCAGTAGGGGTTTTGCAGCCGCCGGGGATGCTATCCCGTTGATCGGGCGCCCATACGATCTGACTGAAAATCCGCGTGTCGGTGGTTCGATTCCGCCCCTGGGCACCACTACTGATGCAGCTCATCCCGGCATGGCCTGATCCGTCGTCGATGCCCGTGCGCGGGGTAGAGATTGGCGCGGATTGAGCTTTTGCCTCCAAGATTGCCGCAGAATTTGCGGACTCGCGCGGCAACAGTGCCGTCGGATGACGCAGCGTTCACCCTACGGTCAGCCACTCGCCAGTTGAGGCGTGGAGAATGCGCCATGGGCGACCGAGCGGCGCGGCTTGATCCGCTCAACCGACCGCCTATCGGCCATCGAGAAGTCGACGGGCGGCTGCGGCGATGAGCACCGGTGTTGGCTCGGGCGCAGGTTCGATTCCCAAACCCGGAATCAAATTGGCCACATGTATCGATGTCTGGAGTTGGCAGTAAGCGGAACGTCTGTCGCCAATGGCAAGGCCGACGAGAGGTGACGCGTTCAATAGGCATCCGGATGGACGTCGAGGTGCTCGTCTCTAACGAGGACCACGACAACTTCGTCAGGAATATGCTCACCGTGTGCGTCGAGGAGCGCAAGGCGCTCGCGGTGCGCGTGCTGCTGGCCGCTTTCGTGGCGCTCCACGAGGCGCCACACGCTCAGTCGACGGTTCAGGCCGATGCCGCAGGCTTGGGCTTTTCCTCCCCCGATTTCTGGGGTGCTGGCACTTCGACGAAGAATGGGAGCATGATTTCGTCGAACGGCGGCGCGCCCTCGATCTTCACGACGTCCTGAGCGTCGATCACGTCGCCAAAGTGTTTGATCCAGGCCACGGCGAAGAACGCCTGGGC
The DNA here is from genome assembly GCA_963724385.1 of uncultured Alphaproteobacteria bacterium. Classification (GTDB taxonomy): domain Bacteria; phylum Pseudomonadota; class Alphaproteobacteria; order Dongiales; family Dongiaceae; genus DASXQK01. Next base: position 1,242,753 of record CAVRUJ010000001.1, read on the forward strand.
AAACTGCACCACGTTCATCGAGGCCTCGCGGAGCTCGTCCATGAGCTTTTGCTGGAGCGAGACCAGATCGGTCGCGCCGATCTGGGCGGCAATGCCGTGCGCAAAGATCGCATCCGAGAAAAGGAACAGCGAATTGAAGCCATGCTGAGAGAAATAGACTTTCCACATGTCGTCGAAGGCAGGATCTTCGGCCGCCGCCTGGAACGCCGCTTCTGCGTCCGCGGTTTCGGGATAGTGGAAGCCGTAATTGTTTCGGACCGCCGGCAGCAATGCCGATTTTCCGAAATGCCGCTTCAGCTCTTCGAGGGCCTGGAGCCCGCCCCTGTCGAGATGGCCTATATAGTCCTTTGCGAGCGGATTCGACAGAAATCGGGTTTCGATCAATCTCCAGGCTTCAAACGCGGCGCTTACAGCGATCCGGACGAGCATTTGGGTTTGCACGCCCGTCGCGTGCTGCTCGACCTCGTCTTTGGGATCGACCTTCGTCGCGTAAATCAGGAGCTTTTGCAGCATCAAGACCTGATTCGAGACGTAGCCCAGCAGCAACAGCAGCACTCGTTCATCCTTCGGCAGTGCGCGGTGCCGGTCCTTCGGGACAGGGATGCGATAGACCTCAATCATGAGGTGCCTCGGCCACCTCGGCTTCATCTGCCGCTTCTTCGTCACCTTCGGGATGGCCTGGATGGCTGTCCCAACCGCATTCGCCACAGGCCTCGAAATATGCCCCGTCGGGCTCGATCGCGATGTCGAAGAACGTCCGCACGTTGCGCGATGCGCACCGCGGGCATTGGTTCGTCCGATCCGCACGCTCACGGCTCAAGAGCCGGGCGTAGTGCTTCATGATTGCGTCGACACCGTCGAGCGCGACCAGAGCAGCGGTTTCATTCGCATTGCGGTGATGGGTGAGCCAGTTCACCAGCGGCCAAGCCTTTTCGACAAGCGCCTTCATGTAGCTGCGGAGCTCGTCATTCTTTTTGCCAGGGAAAAGCTTTTCCATGAGCACCCTATTCCATCCAACGACGTCGGCGTCCTTTGGGCGCTCATCATTTTCATCGAGCTCAACTCTCCGCCGCGCCACGCCAACCAGCGAAATCAGACATTCGCGGAGTTGCATCCCGACCGCTTGGAAATCAACGGCCTCGATGGCCTTTTCAAGCCGGTCAGCCGCCTGCACCTGGCGGCGGATCACTTCGTCAAACGGGGACGCTTCGCCTTCACCTTCCCTGGCGGACCGGCTCATCACGCGCATCATGAGTCCGACGTGAAACGAGAGCGTATAATCGAGGCTTGGAAAGTGCTTCTGGGAGTAGAGGTTGGTCGGGTTGGTGATGACCCACCATCGGCCTTTGTCCGTGCTGACGTCCCAGATTTCGTAGGGCGTGCCCATGACGTATTCGGTCTTCACGCGCTCGACGTTTTGCACAGTCTCTTCGCCACGCGCCTGGCCCTCGACATACTCGGCGATCTCCTTCTCCGCATAGAAATCGCGCTCCGGGCTGTAGCGGCCCAACTGATCGGCGGGCAGCGGATGATCGGGCGGCAACGTGCAATCGCTATCGAGTTTGTTGTGCTCTGGCTTGTCGCTCATAGTGTCGCCTCGATGGTTTGTCGGTGTAGGTAGGCGTGTAGGCAGAAAATACAATGTCTTAATAATCATAGCAAAAACAGCTACTTAGTCCAGCTGGCGGCGGAGCGAGAGGGATCCGAACTGCTATGTTGAAGCAATGGTGCTGGCGACCATTTCCGCTCATAGGTAAGCGGACCTTCGATTGTGAAGTCTCGAATGACCGCCTGGGGCGCAATCCGGCCGTTGTCTTTGCGCTGCTACAACCGGGGCTAATCCGCCGATACAGAATCCGGTGTGCTCTTGCCACGACGGCGCAGCCAAACTGTCAGGTGATTACGATCTCAGGACACACACCGTGCTCCTGATCAAACCCCTCCCTGGGCACCATCTGCTGCCCTCATTTCGGCGAAATCCGATCCGATACCGTCGGATGACACAGCGTTCACGCTACGGTCAGCCATTCGTCAGTTGAGGCTCGCAGAATGCGTCATGGGCAACCGAGCGGCGCTGCTTGTCCCCACAAGCGACCGCCCATCGGCCATCGAGAAGTCGACGGGCGACTGCCGCGACCCCAGCCGCAGAGCGTCCGCGACTTCTCGGCCCTGCCCCGTAGCGTTCATGTCGCCGTCAGCCTCTCGTCAGCCGAAGGCCGCAGCATGTACGGACTTGCATCAATCCCTCACTGGCCGCGAGGCTTCCGTTCCCAAGCCTCGCGGCTTTCTTTGCCGCCATTCTCAACCTTCCGCTTGCTCGCGGCACATCACCAATTGTTCACTTGGCTTCTGGGCCTGCCCGCCGCATAGCATCGCGTCACCAGGTAGGAGACATGCGCCATGGGCATCATCTGTAAGCGCGAACCGTCAGTCGATGAGCTTCTGAATGATCCAATGATGCCGCTGGTGTTCGACCACGACAGGATCACGGCTGATGACGTGCGAGCCCTGGTTCGCGATGTTGCGGAGCGGCGCGCGGCGACGAGGGCAAGCCGCGGGGAAGAGCCTTTGGCGCGCGACCGGTCGCTGCTGGCCGACTGATCTTCGGACCTGCCGACCCAGCTTAGAGCCCCAGCCTGTCCTTGATGAGCCTGGCGCATTCTTCGGGCCCGGCCGTGCTCGTGTCGACCTCGATGTCGTACTTCATACCCTTGTGCACCCGGGCATATTGCCATCGCGCCAGGCCGATCATCCGATCGCCGCGCTCTCGCTCGCGGGCTTCCAGAACCTCGAGAGGCGCGAAGACGCCCACCATGAAGACCTGGAAGGGCGCGAGGACAGCGGAATATTCCTCGGCTATGCCGCTCGTCAGGACATCGTCGACGATGAGGTTGTTGCCCTGTGCCGCCAGGGCGGCGATGGCGTGGCGCATGCCACGCATGAGCCGATCGCCCACCGGTCCGGCGCCGATGACGACCAGCGGCTTCCCGTCTTCGTGCACGGTTTCATAGGTGAAGGCGTCGGGATGATCCTGGTAGGCCTCGGGCAGCATGTCCAGGAAAGCATCCATCTGGACGTGCAGGAAGGGCTCGGACGTGATGGCTTGGAGCGCCTTGGCGATGGAGCTCTTGCCGGCGCTGCCGACGCCGTTGAGGAGGACGATTCGAGCGGTCTTGGTCAAAGCGGGCCTTGCTAAGTGGCGTACCAAGCATTCGTGGGCACGCATCATACAGCTGCAAACCCCGCCCGGTAGTCTCTGCGGCCTTGCAAAGACCGCTCGCGCCGGCGGGTTTGGCGCCAGTATCGGATCGGAGAAATTCGTGACTCAGGGCTATGTCACGAATTTCTGCGTGAATCCGATACTAAAACTCGAAACGATGTACCGACTTTCTGCGAAAGTCGGTACAAGGGTCTTGATTGCGTATTGTGCCTCCCGGTCATTCATCCTGGCCCCAAGGCGATGGCAAATTCCCACTCATGACGCAGGCGAGCTCCACTCTCGAACGGCTCCGCCAGGCCAGGCTCGTGCCGGTCATCCGCACGAAGCTCGTCCGCCACGCTGCGAGCGCGGTGGCGTGGCTGCGGGACTGCGGCATTCGCGTCTTCGAGATCACCCTTACCATTCCCGAGGCAACCGGCCTGATCCGCGAGCTGGCGGACGATCGAGACCTGCTGATCGGCGCCGGCACGGTTCCCGATGCCCGGGCGGCGGTGGCCTGCCTTGAAGCCGGGGCCAGGTTCATCGTCGCACCCTGGGTCGACGAGGGTTTGGCGCAACCATGCCGCGACGCGGGCGCGCTCCTCATCCTGGGGGCGCTGACGCCGACCGAGGTTCGAGCCGCGATTGCCGGCGGCGCCGGCGCGGCGAAGATATTTCCCGCGGCCTCGGCCGGCGGTCCCACTTACATAAAGGCACTGCGCAGCGTGTTCCCGAATGTACCGCTCTGTCCGACCGGCGGCATCGAACCGGCCGGCGTCGGCGCCTATCTGGCGGCTGGCGCCGACTTCGTGGGGCTCGGCGGGGCGCTGGTCGACCCGAAGCGCATCGAGGCCGGCGACCGAGCGGCGATCGAGGCCGCGGCGCGCATGGCGATGGCGTCGGCAGCGAGCAAGCCGTGAGCACCGATCTCCTCTGCATGGGCGAGCCCATGCTCGAGTTCAGCCAGCTTCCGCCGTCCGCCGACGGCCGGCGGCTTTATCTCGAAGGCTTCGGGGGCGACACTTCCAACACGGCGATCGCCGCCGCGCGCCAGGGCGCCAGGGCCGGTTACATCACGGCCGTCGGCAAGGACGCGGGCGGCGACGCCTTCCTCGAGCTATGGCAGAAGGAGGGAGTCGACACGACCACGGTGATCCGACGGGCCAATCTGCCCACGGCGGTCTATTTCGTGATGCGGCGCGGGGCGGGCCACGAGTTTCTGTTCTACCGCGCCGGCTCGGCGGCGGCCGCTTATCGGCCGGCGGACTTACCCGAGGAGGCGATCGTCCGGACGCGGATCTTCTATACTTCCGGCATCAGCCTGGCCATATCCGCCTCGGCAGCCGATGCGGTCTTCCGGGCCATGGAGGTCGCGCGGGGCGCCGGCGTGGCCATCGCCTTCGACACGAACTACCGCCGCAGCCTCTGGCCGGTTCCCCGGGCCCGCGCCGCGATCCACGCCGGCGCCGCGCAAGCCAAATACGTCTTTGCGAGCCAGGAAGATGCCGAGGCACTGACAGGGCTCCAGGATCCCGACGCCATCCTCGACTTCTATCGCGCGCTCGGGGCCGAGATCGTCATCTTGAAGCAAGGCAGTGCTGGCGCGATCCTGGCGACCCCCGAGACGCGCATCCGCATCGCGCCGCCGAAAGTCAGCGCCGTCGACAGCACAGGCGCCGGCGACGTGCTGTCGGGCGCGTTTCTCGCTCGTATCCTGGCCGGCGACCCAGCGGAGGCGGCGGCTCGCTACGCCGTCGCCGCGGCCGCCCTTTCGACCACCGGCTACGGCGCCGTCGCGCCGATCCCCCGCGAGCCGGCCGTGAGGCAGGCAATGAAGGATCAATCCTCATCCCGCTGAGGGGGCGCAAGGATCGCGACGGGATTGTGCGCGGAGCCGGTCGCCGGGCCGATCGGCAATGGCAGGATTCTCCAGTGTGTTTTCGGGCCGACTGCTGCCACGATGGGCGCACCGTGATCACAGGGATGCTGAGAGGGTCCATGGCGAGAATTTCCATGCGGGTGCTGGCGCTCGTCTTCTTGGGGCTGTTCTGTCTTGGGTTGGTTTCGCCCGCCTCGGCCCGGCAATGGAAGCCATCGGCCACCGCCCTGGCCCAGGACTACCTCACGATTCTCCACAACCGCAGCCAGTATGAGGTGATCATGCTGATGTGGATTGCACCGCCGATGGTCCAGGGCTCGGCGGACATCAGAAGCGCTCTCGATGACTACATACTGATGGCGGTCGCGCACGCCCACCTGTCGGCAAGCGGCGTGATTTCCTATGAAGCGATCGATGCGCTGAAGGCCGTGGACGCCGACGGGCGGCCCCTGACGCTGCTGACGGGCGACAGCATACCTCCCGTCGTTGCTGGCATTCTGGCCGGCGAGGAGTCGCTATTCCGACGATCGCTCGGCCCCATGGGCAGGGGCGTTCAATGGTTCGTCTTTCATGCCGGCAATGTTCATGCCTGCACCAGGGGCGGCTTATATGTCCCCTACGCTGGAGAAACCTACTCTTACATGACGCCCATTCCCGGCTGTCCCGGCGCATAGGCACGCATTGCATATGGCCCCGCCGCTTGCGAACTCGCTTTCGCTTGAGCAGCATCCGAGGGAGACAGGTGGCCATCCTGCCGAGGCGGGACCGGTACGAAACCCGATAGCCAACGGTTCTTGGGAGAACAGAGCATGCCTTGGATGATCGTCAGCGACGACGCCCCCGACAGTGCCGCCATCAGGCGCAACAGGGCGGTGATGGATGCCCACTGGGCCTATGAGCAGTCCATCAAGGGCAAGATTCTCGCCGCCGGAAGCCTGCGCACCGACGATGGCGTGACGCCGATCGGGAGCCTCCTGGTACTCGACGTCGCAACGCGAGAGGAAGCCATGGCCATCGTCAATGCCGACCCGGCGACCAAGGCGGGCCTGCGCGGCAAGATGACCGTAAAGCGCTGGAACCGGGCGATCCTGGCCGGCGTTGTTGCGGACTAGCGAGGGCGGACCGGCAACAAAGCGCTCGTCCGATTGGCATTTGATGGCGCCGGGCGGGCGATTTATATTAGGCCTGCATGCCAACGGGCATTCTCGCCTGTCTGCCGTTGCATCTGCATCCCGTCAGCGCGCAGATCCTGTATCTGTTCCTGGACGGGAGCCTGCCGCTCAGCGAATTCCGGCGGCTGTTCTCCCTGCCGGACTCGGACTATCTGCCGGTCACCGACTGCATCCTCCACGCCATGCACATCTTCTATCCGTTCGACCCTTGACGGCGCTCGCGCCGGCCAGGCTTTCGTGAATTAGGGCGTTCGGGACAAAGAAAAGGGGCTCGTCTCGCCTGAGCCCCCAGCCAGATTGCGCGGGGTATGCGCCTGGCCAAAATGGATAGACCAGCACCATCCGCCCCTTGGCATAAAGGATCGATGCTGGAAGTAGGCTGTATTCATCAAGGAATCATAAAATTCCGGACAGTGGGGCCGAGGGTGCCGCCGCCGAGATCGGTTTGATCTGCGTCAATGCGGCGCAGTGCCGGCTCCTGTTGCATCGGGCGGCGACGATCCAAGCGATCAATCCCGATCCAGGCCGGTAGAACCAACAGGGAAGGGCGTGACCATGACCAAGAAGATCCTCTGTGCCACGGACGGCGAGCCGCACTCCGACATTCCGATAGCCCTGGCGGCTCAGCTCGCGGCGAGGACCGGCGCCAAGCTGTCCGTCATTGCGGTCAACATCCTGGTCTTAGATGCGAAGAGCGGCAGCTATCATCTCTGGACCGACGACAAGCAGAAGGATGTGATCGACCGCGCAATCGCCGTGGCCAAGACGGCGGGCGCTCCGGCGGCCGAGGTCGTGAAGGCGACCGGCCGGGATCCGGCCGCGGTCATCGTCGACTACGCCGAGAAGAACGGCTTCGACCATATCGTGGTTGGCAGTCCCCGGGTCGGCGTCGCCCGCCTGGTCCTGGGCTCGGTGGCCGCGGAAGTGGCCGCCAAGGCGCATTGCGCGGTGACGGTGGCGCGCTGAGCGCCACTCCGGCCGCTTATCCCAGGGCTAACAGGCCGGAGCCGTCCATACGGGAGGACATCGCGCTTGGCGCCGTCGCGGCCTCGATGAAAGCCGTGCAGGGCACGTGGAGTTCGCGCGCGAGCTTCCACAGCATGCCGATGCCGGGTGTCATTGCGCCGCGCTCCAGCATCCGCAGGGTCGAACCCTCGAGCTCAGCGAGGCGGGCAAGCCGCCGGCGGGAGAGCCCGCGCTGCCTGCGCAGCCGCTTCAGATTGGCACCGATCAAGGCCTGGACCTCGTCGGCACGGCAATCATAGGCCTCGCCGTTCGAGCGCAAGTCATCGGCGGTCGGGATCGTCGTGCGATACTGCTGCAAGCACATGGCGGCGGTCTCCGGTAACGCGTGTCGCCGCAAGATATGCGCCTGTTGCCCTAAGGGATCGAGAGGGCAGCCCACGCGCCCCCATCAAGACCGCATTAAGCCGAGACCGGCCAGTTGAAGTTCTCCACGGCAAAGCGCCCGTTCTTGTCGCCCAGGAATAGCCGATAGGAGGCGCAGCGCGAGGCTTCGAGGCCGAGGAACTCGCGGGCCTTCTCCGAGTTGCCGAATCGCTTCTCGCCCTCGTCCCCCTCGCGGCGGACGCACCAGCCGCCGTCCCGATCCTCGTAGAGCCAGAACACCGCCGGCTCGCGGGCGGCGACGGCGCCAAGGGCCTGACGGATGCGCTGGACCTGCGAACTGTGATCGCGGTTCATGCGGGAAACCAAATCCGATTCGAGTGCGATTGCCATGCCAAGCGATATAGGCGGCGGCTCCGTCGCCGACAAATTAAAAGGTCGTTTGAATTTCATTCGGGCAGATATTGTTTTCATAATGTGCCAGTAGCATCGATTACTTGTCGGCGATTTGCAGCACCCGCCACGGCTTGCTATGCCGGCCGCGCCTGTTTGATCTGCACCGACGGGATGCCGGCAAGGCTTGATTGGCGGCGACCAGCGACGATCTGAAGGGTCGTTTGATTTTTCACATGGGCGTCCGACGCCCAAAGCGAATGGAGCAGATCATGACGAAGAAGATCCTTTGCGCCACCGACGGTGAGGCGCATTCCGACGTCCCGGTCGCCCGCGCGACCGAGATGGCGGCCGAGCTCGGTGCCAAGCTGTCGATCATCGCGGTCAACATCCGCGGCACCGATGGCCGGGGCACCAACTACCATCTCTGGACCAAGGAGAAGCTGGACGAGGTGGTGGAGCATGCCGCCGAGGTCGCGAAAAAGGCCGGCATGCCGGCCGCGGAGACCGTGAAGGCCTTCGGCCGGGACCCGGCTGCGGTCATCGTGAACTATGCCGCAAGCAACGGCTACGACCACATCGTCGTGGGCAGCCCGCGAGTCGGCATCGCACGGCTGGTCCTGGGTTCCGTCGCGGCTGACATCGCGGCCAAGGCCCATTGCCCGGTGACCGTGGCGCGCTGACTGCGATCGTGGGTGGGGTGAGAGCGGGCGGCGGCTTCCCTTCCGCCGCCCGCACTTCTCTGCCCGGACGGATCAGCGGCCGGCACCGCTTCTTATGACGGTTTAACGCCGGCCTCTCTTGCCTCCCATGGATTGCTTAGGGGTCGGACTGCTATCTCGGCGCCGGCGCTGGGATCGCTTGATCTTGTGCCGGAGTTCATGGAATGCCCAGATTTGACGCACGATATAGGGACTGCGCCGACTTCCACTTGATCGTCGATCCGCGTCCCGAAGGCCCGACGGTCGGCGTCTACGCCGATCGCCCGTTCAGCGAATCGGTTGCGGATTATTTCGGGCGACGCTTCACCTATGCCGGCGTTGCGCCGAGACTGAGGAGCGGCCAATACGACCTGGCCGCGCTGCGCACCGGCGAATTCATCGTCGAGCCTGGCCTGCTCTATCGCATGGCGTCCGGCGGGCCCAAGGCCGGAAGGGGGCGGCTGCTCGATAGTCTCGTGCGTTCGGCGGCCGAGAGCGCCACTTCTCGCAGGCCAGCGGCCGAGGTTCGCACCGGGCCGCACCAAGTCGCCCCGCCGGATCACCGGCAGGACGAGAAGGGCGGGCAGGGGACGATCTCACCCGAACAGAAGCGGCAGGCCCTTCAGGAAGTGCTGACGAGCATTGTGGCGTTCATGGGTTTCGCGCTGTTGGCCCATCTGCTGCTGACCGTGCTGGCAGTCGGTTGAAGGCCGATCTTGGGCGGGCCAAGCGGCGCGCCTCAGGCGGCACCCATCGGTCATCTGCGCAACCACGGCTTTGACTGAATGGCCCGCATCCCATGAATAGCTTCGCTGCCGTGCTGGATGTGAGCTTGATCGGGCTGGCGACCACGACCTCCTCCATCCTGGGCGCGGCGCTCGGCCTCTATGTTCCGGTCCGCAAGCGGGTGCTGGCTTGCATCCTTGCATTCGCCGCAGGCTCGCTGATCAGCGCGCTCGCCATCGACCTCGCCTATGAGGGCGCGCAGCAACTCCATGCCCAGGGATTTCACGCTGCCGCCGCTTGGGCACTGATCGGCGGCGGCTTCGCAGTCGGGGCGATCATCTACTACCTGGCATCGCTTTATCTCGACCAGAAGGGCGCTGCCGTCCGCTCGCCGACGCGCTTCCGGGAATACGCGCTCGAGCGCAAGCAGCATGATTCGAAGGCACTCATCGCGCGGCTTGCCAAATGCGACCTCCTTCGCCACCTGCCGCCGGAGGAGATCGAGGGCATCCTGCCGGTCATCCGCCCACGTCATATCGGCGCCGGCGAGATCCCGTTTCACGCAGGCGATCCTGGCGATGCGCTTTACATCGTCGCCCGAGGAGCGGTCGAGGTGCTGGCTGAAGACCCGGCCGGGATTGAGCCGTCAGGCAAGCCCATCGCGGTGCTGGAAGAAGGGCACGCCTTCGGCGAGATGGCGCTGCTCTCCGGCCAGCCGCGCACGGCGACCATTCGCGCCAAGGGTGATGCCGATCTCCTCGAGATTGCCAAGGAGGACTTCGAGCGGCTCATCGCCGGCGACCGCCAGATGGCGTGTGCCGTCGAGCGCCTAAGTCACGAGCGCGCGATCACGAACCTCGCCGCGGGCGGGGCCAATCCGTCGCGCTGGGCCGATGTCGCGGCGAGCAGCCTTCATCACGTGACGCGCGCCGAGGCAGACAAGCTCCTCGCCGAGACCGGTCATGGCGCGGGTCTGGCGATCGTGTTCGGCAATATCCTCGACACCATCCCCGGCTGCCTGGTCATCGGCGCGAAGTTCACCGGCTTTGAAAGCATGTCGCTGACCCTGATGCTCGGCATGTTCCTTGGCGGCATACCGGAAGCAGCGGCGAGCGCGGCGATCCTGACGCGCGCCGGATTCAAGCCCCGCACGATCTTCGGCCTGTGGTCGACGGTGCTCCTTGCCGGCGTCGTGGCCGCGGCCGGGGGAAAACTCCTGCTCGGGGGTTCCGAATCGCTCCTGCCGGTCTTTTTTCAGGGCGTGGCCGGCGGGGCCGTGCTGGCGCTCGTCGCGCATGCCATGATCCCGGAGGCAATACACGACGGACGGTCTCTGATCGTGCTGCCGACGATCGCGGGATTCCTGTTCGCGCTCTATCTGTCGCTGAGCCAGAATTTCGGCTAGCGGCCTTCAGATTTGTTAGGGCGCGGATTCATTGGCGCGCCGTCAAATTCGGATTGACTTCCGCTTTCGGCGTCACAGCGGACATGGCTGGACTTGCCGCTGGGCCGCCCCTGTAGCGAATGACCCGAAGCAGAAACGAAACCAAACGAACTTGTGCTCGTTTGCTTTCGGCCGCTATCTTCGGATCATGACTTGCTCCGTTCTTCTAGACCTCGACGGCACCTTGATCGATTCGTACCCCGGCATTTTGGCAAGCTGCGTTGCGGCACTGCGCGCCCTTGGACATGAACCCGATGAAACCCTCGACATAAGACGTACCATCGGGCCCCCGCTCGAAGATGTTATGCAAGTCTTGTTACAGTCATACGGAGACGACAGAGTCGGTCAAGCAGTCGCTGCCTATCGTCAACATTATGGTGAAAGCGGGTATCTCGGAAGCGTGCCTTATCCGGGAATTGGCAAATCCCTTGAACAGATGAAGCGGACCGGATTGCGAATCTATCTCGCGACGTCCAAAAGGGCGATTTTCGCAAGCCGCATTCTGGACCATCTGAAGTTTGCCGCATACTTCGATGGCATCTATGGCTCGGTGCCGAGCGGCGAGCTGGATCACAAGCCTGAGCTGCTCGCCCATATTCTGTCTGAACGTAGTCTTTCGCCGTCTCACAGTCTGATGGTCGGGGATCGCCGACATGATATTTCCGGCGCCCATGCGGTCGGAATGCGCGGACTTGGCGTGCTCTGGGGTTATGGTACCCGAGACGAACTTGAAACTGCCGGCGCAGACCAGCTGGTGGATTCCCCCGCCGATCTCGCCCGCACGGTCCTCTCGATGGTCAATGGGAAGCAATCCCCAGGCTAGGGCAGCTACATTGAAGCAAGCAGCCTAATAACCGCTCCTGGCACTTGGCGTCGTTTCGCTTCGATGCGGAATTTGGTCGCCCTATCGGCGCATATCGGACATCGAGTAGCAATCAAGCTCGATTTATGGGTACGCGCCCTAGCGTTGTTTTCTGCCTATAGGCGCATGATGGCTGTCCAGCTGCGCCAAAGACCAAACGCCGCGACGCCAAGTGATGGCACCAACAGAGCATAGGCCCAAGATGCGCCGTGGGCCGCAATCCCCTTGCATGCGACGGCAAGTCCGAGAAGCCCCAGAGTCGCGATAGACTCATTCAGATATATTGCGATGTAACGATTGTGCATTGCTTCACCATGCTGTGCCTGGCGCTGAGCGTGATCCGCCCGGGATTCGTTCACGTTTCGAACTGACCCAGTGATTATTTTCTGAGGACGGCGGTCTTGCGACCCTCGGCCAAGCTGGCATAGCCGCTGCCGAGGGGAAGGATCGGACTGGTTCGATGGGCGCTCAGACGGATACGCGAGGCATACTGCCTACCGGGCGCCGATAACATCCTTCGGCGTTCATTGCCGGCGGCGCCGGTCCAGCCGATGCCGAGGAATACGAAGAACGTTGCGGCTATTGCCAGTATCAAGTCGATCAGCACGACGATCTCCACGCCATTGGTTCGAACGGATCCATCTTCTGTCGGGAATGCCGGACGCCGAAGACGGGCAACTCCCCAAGGCTTCGCTGGCGGAAATCGCGATGCCCTGGCCCTGCAAATAGAGCCTCCGGGCTAAGGGTTCCATGGCGGGAGTGGGCCGTGCAAATAAGTCCGGCATGGCGGGCGGGAGCTTCATCGAAATCGACTGCGATGGACCGCGGCAAGCAACTCCTATGCCGTCCTTATTGAAGTGCGTCGCCTTCTCCCTCGAATCCCTATGGCTCCGCCGCCTAGTTTGTCCAGGCAATCGCTTCTAGCGGGAATTGGTCAAATGCGTCGCCTTGGCACCATCATGCCGACCCATCCGTCGCAGAATCAGGATGATTGTTTCATCCCGGACCGGCAGGGCGCGGACAGGAACGAGGCCTTCCAGGTCCTGTGGGAGATTGGCATTCATCTTGCTGCGTTTCTCAGCATCGCCGTGGTTGTCAATCTGTTGCTGGATTTGTTCGGGGTCGTATCGGTCTGAAATCGAATGTTGTTGACCTGGGTCAATCGTGCCTGCGTCCAAGCCTGTAATGTTTGAGCGCTATAGTGCCTGGCCCAGGGCAGGAGAATCCCGCGAATTTATGCGCTCTTAATGCCGGTGACCCCCGCCTTGTCTCGATTTCCTATGTTGCAATTGCGAAGTTGATGCCTGCCGCCGGTCCCAAGTCGAGAGGCCGGCGATTGGCGCGCGAGAGAGGAAGCATGTACGACGCAGTATTGATGATCATGGGTGTGGGGATGTTCGTGGCCTTCCTGGCCTATTCCTACCTCTGCGAAAAGATGTGAGGACCGCCATGCTGTTCGACTATCTCCTGGGCGGCCTCGTGTCGCTCGCCATCCTGATCTATCTGGTCTACGCCCTGGTGCGGCCGGAAAAGTTCTAAGGAACCTCCATGACAACCAATGGACTTCTGCAGATCGCGCTGTTTTGCGTGATCGTCACGGCAACGGCCGTGCCTCTGGGCAAGTATATGGCTCGGGTGTTCACCGGAGAGCGCGTCTTCCTCTCGCCCATTCTCGGGCCCGTGGAGCGCCTGCTCTATGCGACTTCGGGCGTGGATCCCAAGAAGGAGCAGCATTGGCTGACTTATGCGGTTGCCACCTTGCTGTTCAACCTCGCCTGCTTCGCGTCCCTCTATGCCATTCTGCGCCTTCAGTTCTATCTGCCCTTCAACCCCCAGGGCATGACCGGCGTGGAGCAGGGTCTGGCGCTGAACACGGCCATCAGTTTCACCACCAACACCAACTGGCAGAACTACGGCGGCGAGACCACCCTCAGCTACTTCACCCAGATGGTCGGCCTCACGGTCCACAACTACGTCTCGGCCGCCACCGGCATCGTGGTCGTCATCGCCCTCATCCGCGGCTTCACGCGCCGGTCGGCCCAGACCGTCGGCAATTTCTGGGTCGATCTGGTCCGCTGCAACCTCTACATCCTGCTGCCGTTCTCGATCATCTTCAGTTTGGTGTTCGTCTGGCAGGGCATGCCGCAGACCCTCGCCGGCTATATCGACGCCACGACCTTGGAGGGAGCCAAGCAGACCCTCGCCTGGGGTCCCGTCGCTTCCCAGATCGTGATCAAGACCGTGGGCACCAACGGCGGCGGCTTCTTCAACGTCAATGCCGCACACCCGTTCGAGAACCCGACCGCGTTCAGCAATCTCCTCACGATGTGGATGGAGTTCCTGATCGGCGCCGGGCTCACCTTCACCTTCGGGAAGATGGTGGGCAACATGCGCCAGGGCTGGGCCCTTTTCGGGGTGATGGGCATCCTGTTCCTGTGCGGCTTCTTCACCTCCTACTGGGCCGAGAGCAACGGCAACCCCGCCTTCGCCAAGCTGGGGGTCGACCAGGCCTATAGCGCGACCCAGGCCGGCGGCAACATGGAGGGCAAGGAGGTCCGCTTCGGGATCACCGATTCCTCCATGTTCGAGACCACGACGACCGACACCTCGGACGGCGCGGTCAACTCCATGCATGACAGCTTTACGCCCATCGGCGGCATGGTGCCGATCATCAACATGCAGCTGGGCGAGGTCATTTTCGGCGGCGTCGGCTGCGGCCTATACGGCATGCTGCTCTACGCCATCGTGGCCCTGTTCATCGCCGGCCTCATGGTCGGACGCACGCCGGAATATCTCGGCAAGAAGCTCGAATCGCGCGAGGTCAAGATGGCCATTCTGGCCATGCTGTCGATCCCGCTATCGGCCCTTGGCTTTACAGCCATCGCAACCGTGCTGCCCGCCGGTCTGGCTGGCGCCTCGAATGGTGGGCCTCACGGGTTCAGTGAGATCCTCTACGCCTTTACCTCGCAGACGGCCAACAACGGCAGCGCCTTTGCCGGCCTGTCGGGCAACACGACCTTCTACAACCTGCTGGGTTCGGTCGCGATGATGATCGGACGTTTTGCGATCTTGGTGCCGGTGCTGGCCATCGCTGGCTCGCTGGCGTCCAAGAAGCTGGTTCCGGCCTCGGCAGGCACTTTCCCGACCGACAACGGCCTGTTCGTCGCGCTGCTCCTCGGCGTCATCATCATCACCGGCGGCCTGATCTACTTCCCGGCCGACGTCCTTGGCCCCTTCGTCGAGCACCTGCAAATGCAGGCCGGCTCGCTTTATTGAGGCATCGCCATGAACAACAAGACTACCACGCCGTCCTTTAGCGAGGGGCTGGTCCACCGCAAGCGGGGCGTCGCAGGTATCTCCTCGGATATCCTGCTGGGCGCGGTCGGGGCATCTTTCCGCAAGCTCAATCCGCGGACCCTGATGCGCAACCCGGTCATGTTCGTGGTCGAGATCGTCTCGGCGCTGACCACCATCATCATGATCCGGGACATCGCGGTCGGGAACGGCGGCGTGCTGTTCACGGCCCAGCTCGCCTTCTGGCTCTGGTTCACCGTGGTCTTCGCCAATTTCTCCGAGGCGGTGGCAGAGGGCCGGGGCAAGGCCCAGGCGGAAAACCTGCGCCGGACGCGGACCCAGACCCAGGCCAAGCGCCTGGCAAAAGCCGATTCCCGCGACTATCAGAAGGTGGCCGCCCTCGATCTCAAGGCCGGCGACCTGGTGCTGGTGGAAGCCGGCGACATGATCCCCAGCGACGGCGACGTCATCGAAGGCATCGCCTCGGTCGACGAATCGGCCATCACCGGCGAATCGGCGCCGGTCATCCGCGAGAGCGGCGGCGACCGGTCCGCGGTCACCGGCGGCACGCGGGTGCTCTCCGACTGGGTCAAGGTCAAGATCACGGCGGCCCAGGGCTCGACCTTCCTCGACCGCATGATCGCGCTGGTCGAAGGCGCGGTGCGCCAGAAGACGCCCAACGAGATCGCCCTCAACGTGCTGCTCGCCGGCATGACCATCATCTTCGTCTTCGCCGTGGTCACGATCCCGAGCTTCACCAGCTACGCCGGCGGAAGCGTGCCGGTGGTGATTCTAGTGGCGCTCTTCGTCAGCCTGATCCCTACGACCATCGGCGCGCTGCTCTCGGCCATCGGCATCGCCGGCATGGACCGGCTGGTCAAGTTCAACGTGCTGGCCATGTCGGGCCGAGCCGTGGAAGCCGCGGGCGACGTGGACACCCTGCTTCTCGACAAGACCGGCACGATCACTTTGGGAAACCGGCAGGCGGCCGAGTTCCTGCCTTTGCCGGGGGTGAACGCCCAGGAGCTGGCCGAGGCGGCGCATCTCGCTTCCTTGAGCGACGAGACGCCCGAAGGCCGTTCCATCGTCGTGCTGGCCAAGGACAAATACGGTCTGCGGGCCCATGACGTGGCCCAGCTCCAGGCGACCTTCGTGCCCTTCACGGCCCAGACCCGGATGAGCGGCGTCGACGTAGGTCGCGATTCGATCCGCAAGGGCGCGGTGGACGCCATCGTCGCCTATGTGCGGCAAAGAGCGAACAACCCCAACATGCCGGCGCCCGCCCAGCTCAACGAAATCACCGAGAAGATCAGCCGGGCCGGAGGCACGCCGCTCGCCGTGGCCAAGAACGATCGGGTCCTGGGCGTCATCCACCTGAAGGACATCGTCAAGGGCGGCATCAAGGAGCGCTTCGCCGAACTGCGCCGCATGGGCATCCGCACGGTCATGATCACCGGCGACAACCCGCTGACCGCCGCGGCCATCGCGGCCGAGAGCGGCGTTGACGACTTCCTCGCCCAGGCGACGCCAGAGGACAAGCTGGCGCTCATCCGCAAGGAGCAGGAAGGCGGCAAGCTGGTCGCCATGTGCGGCGACGGCACCAATGACGCCCCGGCGCTGGCCCAGGCGGATGTGGGTGTCGCCATGCAGACGGGCACGCAGGCCGCACGCGAGGCGGGCAACATGGTCGATCTGGACAGCGACCCGACCAAGCTGATCGAGGTGGTCATGATCGGCAAGCAGCTGCTGATCACCCGCGGCGCGCTCACCACGTTCTCGATCGCCAATGACGTGGCCAAATACTTCGCCATCATTCCGGCCATGTTCGCCGCCCTCTACCCGAGCCTCGGCGTCATCAACGTGATGCACCTGCATTCGCCCCAGAGCGCCATCCTGTCGGCGATCATCTTCAACGCCTGGATCATCATCGCGCTCATCCCGTTGGCCTTGCGCGGCGTCAAGTATAGGCCGCAGAGCGCGGCAACCCTGCTGTTCCGCAATCTGCTGATCTACGGCGTCGGCGGCGTCATCATTCCCTTCATCGGCATCAAGGCGATCGACGTCGCCATCACCGCCATCGGCCTGATCTAAGGAAGACTGCCATGTTGAGAGAAATCCGTCCCGCCATCGTCATGCTGGTTTTGCTGACGCTGATCCTCGGCGTCGCTTATCCGCTCGGCATGACCGAGGTCGCCCAGCTCGTCTTTCCCTATCAGGCGAACGGGAGCCTGCTCTACGACAAGAGCGGCAAGGTGATCGGCTCGGAATTGATCGGCCAGAACTTCACCAGCCCGAAATACTTCCACGGCCGTCCGTCGGCCATAACCGGCACGGATAGCACGGGCAAGTCGATTCCCACGCCCTATGATGCGTCCAACTCCCTTGCTTCGAACCTTGGCCCCACTTCCAAGCCCCTGGTCGATCGGGTGACGGGCGACGTGGCCAAGCTGAAAGCCGAGAATCCCAGCCAGCCGGTGCCCGTCGATCTGGTCACCACTTCGGCGAGCGGCCTCGACCCCGACATCACGCCGGCGGCCGCCTATTTCCAGGTGCCGCGGGTGGCCAAGGCGCGCAAACTGTCCGAAGACCAGGTCCGCCAGCTCGTGGACAGCCACGTCGAAGGCCGCTTCCTCGGCATCTTCGGCGAGCCGCATGTCAACGTGTTGAAGCTCAACCTCGCGCTGGACGCGCTCGGCGCGTCGTAACCGACCGACCTTTCGCCGGCCAAGGCCGCTAGACGGCGTGTTGACCGGGCACGCGGTGCCTGGGCATGCTCATGGCTTGAGGCAAGCGCTGGAACCTCCTTGGCCGTCGTAGGAAACGAACGCACCGGCCGCGACATGCGGCCCTCGCCCGAGGCCCTGCTGAAGCAGATGGCCGTGGAATCCCGCGGCCGGCTCAAGATCTTTCTCGGGGCCGCACCCGGGGTCGGCAAGACCTACGAGATGCTGACCACCGCTCAGGCCAAGCGGCAGGAGGGGGTCGACATCGTCGTCGGCGTGGTCGAGACCCATGCCCGCAAGGAAACCGAGGCGCTGCTCCAGGGCCTCGAGGTGATCCCGCGCCAGCGCATCGAGTACAAGAGCCATTGGCTCGAGGAGATGGACCTCGACGGGATACTGAAACGCCGGCCGAAGATCGTGCTGGTGGACGAGCTCGCCCACACCAACGCTCCTGGCAGCCGGCATCCGAAGCGCTACCTGGATGTCGAGGAGATCCTGGATGCCGGGATCGACGTTTATGCCACCTTGAATGTCCAGCATGTCGACAGCCTGAACGACGTCGTCGCCAAGATCACCAGCATACGGGTGCGCGAGACGGTGCCGGATTCGATCATCGACCGGGCCGACGACGTCGAGATGATCGATCTGACCCCCGACGACCTGATCCAGCGCTTGAAGGAGGGCAAGGTCTACTTCGCCCACCAGGCGGAGCGGGCGATCCGCAATTATTTCAAGCCCGGCAACCTGACCGCGCTACGCGAACTGGCGCTGCGCCGTACGGCCCAGCGGGTCGACGAGCAGATGGTCAGCTACATGCAGGCCCATGCCATCGAAGGCCCCTGGGCGGCGGGAGAGCGCGTGCTCGTCTGCGTCGGCGCCGATCCGAGCAGCCAGTCGGTGGTCCGCTATGCGAGGCGGGTCGCGGACCGTCTGCGAGCGCCCTGGACGGCCATGCATGTGGAGACCTCGCGCACTCGGCGCCTCTCGGAGGCCGACCGGGACCGCATCGCCGAGGCCCTGCGGCTCGCCCAGCGCCTGGGCGGAGAGGCGGTGACCGTGCCGGGGGAGGACGTCGCCGACACGATGCTGGAATACGCCCGCGAGCACAACGTCACCAACGTTCTGGTCGCCAAATCGCGCCGCTCCGCCTGGTCGAAGAAACTCTACGGCTCGACCATCCAGCAGCTGATCCAGCGTTCGGGTGATATCAGCCTTCACGTCATCGCAGGCCAGGCCGACCCGACCCAGGCAGCAGTCAAGGAAACGAAAAAGGCAGCTTGGCGGCCTGCGACCCAGGCGCAGGAGGCCGACCTCAAGAGCTACGCCGGCGCCGTCGCCATTGTCGGCGCCGCATTGGTCGTGAGCCTGATCCTCAATCGCTACTTGGGCGGTCACGCCGTACCCCTGGTCTTCCTGACCGCCGTGCTCGCCAGCGCCATCGCCTACGGCCTGTGGCCGGCCCTGGCGGCGAGCCTCGCCAGCGTGCTGGCCTACAACTTCTTCTTCCTGCCGCCGCTTTACACCTTCACGATTTCCGATCCCGCCAATGTCGTCACCCTGTTCTTCTTCGCCGTGGTGGCGGTGATCGCAAGCAACCTGACCTCGCGGGTGCGCAACCAGGCCCTTGTCGCCCGCCAGCGTGCCAAGACCACCGAGGATCTCTACCTCTTCAGCCGCAAGCTCGGCAGCGCCGTCACCATGGACGATCTGCTTTGGGCCACCTCCTACCAGATCGCCCTGATGTTGAAAGTCCGCGTCGTCCTGCTGCTGCCGGAGGGGGAGACCGTCTCGGTCCGGGCCGGCTACCCGCCGGAAGACGTGCTGGACGAAGCCGATCTCGCGGCGGCCAAATGGTGCTGGCAGAACAATCGCCCCGCCGGGCGCGGCGCCGACACCCTGCCGGGCGCGAAGTGGCTGTTCTTGCCCATGCGCACGGGCCGCGGGTCGGTGGGCGTGGTCGGGCTCGACAGCGACCGTGCGGGCCCTCTGCTGACGCCCGACCAGCGACGGCTCCTGGACGCGCTGTCGGATCAGGCGGGGCTCGCCATCGAGCGCATCAACCTGGCCCAGGATGTGGACCAGGCGAAGCTGGCGGCCGAAGCCGACCGCCTGCGCTCGGCCCTGCTGACCTCGATTTCCCACGACCTGAAGACGCCGCTGGTTTCGATCCTGGGCTCGATCACCAGCCTCAGGGCCTATTCGGGCAGCTTCGATGCCGGGGCGAAGGACCAGCTCATGGCCACGATCCAGGAGGAGACCGAACGCCTCAACCGCTTCATCTCCAATCTCCTGGACATGACCCGCCTCGAATCCGGCGCGGTCGAGCCGAACATGGCCCTGGTCGATCTCTCGGAAATAGTGCACAGCGCCGTCAAGCGGGCGGAGCGGATTCTGGCCGGGCATCGGGTGGAACTGCACCTGCCGCCCGATCTGCCCATGGTGAAGCTCGATTTCGTGCTGTTCGAGCAGGTCATGTTCAACCTTCTGGACAATGCGGCGAAGTATTCGCCGGCAGGTACGCTCGTCAGGCTGGAGGCAAGGGAGGCCGACGGCGAAGTCCGGTTGCAGGTGATCGACGAGGGCGACGGCATACCGGCCGACGACCTCGAGCGCATCTTCGACAAGTTCTACCGCGTCCACGCCACCGATCGCCGGCGGGCCGGCACGGGCCTTGGCCTCGCCATCTGCCGCGGCTTCGTGGAAGCCATGGGAGGCAGGATCGTCGCCGGCAACCGGGGCGACAGGCCGGGCGCCGTATTCACCGTGGCCTTGCCGGTCCCTCAGAGCCAGGCGCCGTCTCCGGAGCCGTCGCCCGAATGACCCCTCTGACGCCATCGCGTTCTTGCCCAGGGCTCACCCTCACCGGACCCCTTGCGAGTTGCGTTGAACGGCGAGGGCAAAGGGCCGATGATTTGCCTGTCCGCGTCGGGCTCGCCTTTGCCCGAATCAACTTCAATTCCCGCATTCGCAGCGTCTGAGACAGCCCCCATGCCACCGCCTCTTCCGGCAAATCCGGCAACGATCTTGATCATCGACGACGAACCGCCGATCCGGCGGTTCCTGCGCAATACCCTATCGGTCGACAATTACCGGACCCTGGAGGCCGCGACCGGCGCGGAAGGCCTCACGGCATTGCGCCATCACAAGCCCGATGTGGTGATCCTCGATCTCGGTCTGCCGGACCTCGACGGCCTGGAAGTGATCCGGAAGATCCGCGCCGAATCGCCGGTGCCGATCGTGGTCCTGTCGGTCCGGGAGGATGAGAAGGCCAAGGTGGCCGCCTTCGACCTCGGAGCCGACGACTACATCACCAAGCCCTTCGGCGCCGAGGAGCTAATGGCGCGCGTACGCACCGCGCTGCGCCATCGCATCCAGGAGCAGGGCGCCCAACCGGTCTTCCGCACGGGCGAGCTCAGCGTCGATCTCACCAGGCGAATCGTGACCGTCAGCGGCAACGTCGTCAAGCTCTCGCCGAAGGAATACGACATCCTGGAGCAACTCGTGATCCACGCCGGCAAGGTGCTGACCCACAAGCACCTGCTTCGCGCCGTGTGGGGCGTCCAGTCCGACGGCGACGTGCAGTACCTGCGCGTCTATATCCGGCAATTGCGCCAGAAACTCGAAGCCCAGCCCGACCGGCCGACCTATATCCTGACCGAGCCCGGGGTGGGTTACCGCCTTCATGCCGACGGTTGAATGCCCATGGAAATCCGCGAATTGATCCAGCCCGACCACGTCCTCGACCGCCTCGAGGCGCGCGACAAGGAGCAGCTCCTGGCCGAAATCGCGCGCCGCGCGGCCGAAGCCGCGGGCCTCGATCCGAAAGCCGTGCTGGCGGCCTTGAGCGCGCGCGAGGCGCTGGGTTCGACCGGCGTCGGTCACGGCGTCGCCGTCCCCCATGCGCGCATAGCGGGTCTGCGACGGCTTGTGGGTTTGTTCGCGCGACTGTCCCGCGCCGTCGATTTCGCCGCCATCGACGATCAGCCCGTTGATATCGTGTTCCTGATGCTGATTCCCGCCGAAGCCGGGAACGAATACCTTGCGGCGCTCTCCGCCGTGTCGCGGCGGCTGCGCGATCGCGACGTCTTGCGGCGCTTGCGCGCGGCCGATGGGTCGGCCGTGCTCTACGATCTTCTCGTCGCCCCGGCGCCGGCACCAAAGGCGGGGCCGTAGATCGGCGTCCATGGCGCCGTGAGCCAAGGTCTCCGTGACAGGGCTAGGCTACTGCATGTATTCAATCCGGCACTTCCTCGCTGTCGCCATGCTCGGTCTTGTCTTGGCTTGCCAACAAGCCGGCGCAGGCGGGAGCCTGAAGGTGGAACAACTATGGGCGCGAGCCTCACTGGCGGGCGTGCGTAACGGCATCGTCTTTGGCCAGCTCGTGGATAAAGGCGATGCCGCGCTCGAATTGGTCGGCGCTTCCACGCCCGTCGCCGACCACGTCGAATTCCACGAGGACAGCATGAATGCCGGCGTGATGACCATGCGCGAACTGGACAGCATCCAGCTCAAGCCGGGCCAGGTCGTGACACTCCAGCCGGGCGGGATGCATTTCATGCTGGTCGACCTGAAGGGACCGCTCAAGGCGGGAGAGAGCTTTCCTCTGACACTGAGACTCGCCGACGGGCAAAGCGTGGCCGCCACCGTCAGCGTATTGGGCGCGACCGCCACCGCACCCTAGAAATTTCGCGACCCCTGCTCTCCGTCGGCCGCTCACAGGCGGACTGCGACATTCTTGATTTGCAGATAGTTGCGTACGCCGGCGAGGCCGCGCTCGCGCCCGATGCCGCTTTCCTTCACGCCCCCGGTCGGCGCCTGGACGCCGCCCATCCACCAGCCGTTGATCCACACCGTGCCGGTTTCCAGGCGCCTCGCCAGCCCGAGGGCCCGCGAGATGTCGCGGCTGTAAATTCCGGCGGCAAGCCCGTAGCCGAGGCCGTTGGCGATGGCGAGCGCCTTCTCCTCGTCCGCGATGTCGATCGCGACGCCGACGGGGCCGAAGATCTCTTCACGGGCGATGGCGACCTCGGGATCCACTCGGTCGAAGATGGTGGGCTCGATGAAATAGCCGCGCTGGAGCTCTCGCGGCCGATGTCCGCCCAGGCGCAGCCTGGCGCCGGCGGAAATGCCGGCGGCGACATACCCGGTCACCCGGGCGTACTGCTGCTCGGAGACGACCGGGCCGAGGTCGAGGTCCGCCGCGCCGGGCCCCACCCGCAGCTTCTTCGCCTTCTCGGTCAGACGCTCGATGAACTCGTCGCGCACCGCCGGGTGCAGCAGGTAGCGCGAGACGGAGGAACAGACCTGGCCGCAGTTCTCGAAGGACGCGCCGAGCGCATCGTCCACGGCCCGGCCGAGGTCGGCGTCGGCGAAGACGATCATCGGGTTCTTGCCGCCCAGCTCCAGCACCGCTGGCTTGATGCCCGGCGCGGCGGCGGCGAGGATCTTGCGCCCCGTCTCGACCGAGCCGGTGAAGCTGATGCCGCGCACGCCCGGGTGGCGCACCAGGGACTCGCCCGCCTCTTCGCCGAGACCCGTCACCACGTTGACGACGCCGGCGGGGAAGCCAGCCTCGCGCACGAGTTCGGCCAGCTTGAGCGCGCTCAAGGGCGATTCCTCGGCCGGCTTCAGGACTGCGGTGCAGCCGGCGGCGAGCGCCGGAGCAAGCGAGCGAATGGCCATGCCGAGAGGGTAGTTCCAGGGCACGATATGGGCGGTGACGCCGAGCGGCTCCAGAAGCGTGAAGTCGATGACCTCGGGGCCGAGCGGAATCGTGTCGCCTTCCATCTTGTCGGCAGCCCCGGCGTTGTAGCGCAGGGTCGCGACCACGCCGTCGATGTCGCCCCGCGCCTGGCTGAGCGGCTTGCCCATGTCCTGGGTCTCGAGCCTGGCCAGCTCCTCGCGCGCGCTCGTGACGAGATCGGCAAGCTTGAACAGGAGCCCCCCTCTTTCGGCCGGCGTCAGCTTCTGCCAGGGACCGCGCATGGCCGCCTCGGCGGCGCGCACGGCGCGATCGACGTCGGGCGCGCTCCCGCGGGCGATCTCGGCCGTCGGCTCCTCCGTCGCCGGGTCGATGTCCGCAAAATACATGCCCTCGGCTGGCTCAACCCAATCATTGCCGATGAACAGCTTGTGACGCATGGACCGATCCTTTCGGGGAAGCTCAGCCGCGGATGGCGCCGCTGGCGATGCCCTGGATGAAATAGCGTTGGAGGGCGAAAAACAAGATCAAGCAGGGCAGGCTGAGGATGGTCACGCCGGCCATGCCGAGGGCGAAGCCCTCGAGCTGCGTGTGAGTGCCGAGCTCCGGCGTGAAGGCCGCGATGCCGACGGGCAATGTCTTCATCGAATCGTCGAACGTCACCAGCAGGGGCCAGAGGAAGCTGTTCCAGTTGAGCGTGAACAGGATCACGGTGGTCGCGATCATCGGCGCACGGGCGAGCGGGAAGGCAATGCGCCAGAAGATGAGGAAGGTGCCGGCGCCATCCATCTTGGCCGCATCCTCCAGGTCGGCGGGGAACTTCAGGAAGAACTGCCGGAAGATGTAGACGCTGAACACATTGCCGATGGTCGGCGCGATCAGCGCGCGATAGCTGTTGATCCAGTGAATCTTGATCATGGCGAGCAGCAGCGGCACGACCGAAATGTCCGCCGGGATCATCAGCGAGGCAATGAACAGGGCGAAGAGCGCGTCGCGGCCGGGGAATCTGAGGCGGGCCAGCGCATAGCCGGCCATGGCCCCGAACAGGACGCCGAGGCCGGTGCCGACGACGGCGACCACCAGGCTGTTGATCCCCCACTGCAGCACCGGGAACTCGGCGAAGATGCGCCGGTAGTTCTCGAAGGTGATGTGGCGGGGAATCCACTCGATGTTGACGGTCATCACCTCGCCCGCCGGCTTGAGCGAGGTGGAAACCATCCACACGAACGGCGCAGCCCAGAGCAGCGAGATGAACAGCCCGCCGAGCCAGATCGGGATGTCGCCGATCTTGAGCCCAAGAGGCCGGAGCTTGCGGTTGATGTCGCGATGGAAGTTCCCGGCCACGGCTCAGCGCTCCCGCACGAAGCGGCGCATGATGAAGGTCATGACGAGGATCAGTACGAACAGCGACATGGCGACCGCCGAGGCATAGCCGAAAAGCTGGCGCTGGATCCCGGTCTGGTACATGTAGAACACGACCGAGGTGGTGGAGCCCGCGGGGCCGCCGTCCGCCATGACGTAGACCTGGGTGAAGATGCGCAGGCTCGAAATCATCTGCAGCGTCGCCACCATGCTGATGACGGGGCGCAGCTGCGGCAGGATGACGAGCCTGAGACGCTGCCAGCGGTTGGCGCCGTCGACGTCGGCCGCCTCATAGAGCTCCTTCGGCAAGTCCTGCAGCGCGGCCAGGAACAGCACAAAGGCGAGGCCGAGGTCCCACCAGACCGAGGCAATGCTGACGCCGAACAGGGCCCAGCGGGGGCTGGTGAGCCAGGGAATGGCGGAGATGCCGAGCAGGCCCAGGTAGTGGTTCACGAGGCCGTACTGGGTGTCGAGCAGCCAGGTCCACACAAGGCCGATGACCGTGCCCGAGACGACGTTGGGCGAGAAGAACAGGGTGCGCGCGAGCCCGGCCAGTGGCCAGCGCTGGTGGACGTAGAGAGCGCAAGCAAGCCCGAAGACGACGACGCCCGGAACGATGATCAGACCGTAGAGCGCGGTGTTCTTGAAGGCGATGCCGACCCACTCGTCGTGGAGCATGTCGGAGAAGTTCTGCAGGCCAATCCACTGCGGCTTGCCGAAGATGCCCCATTTGGTGAAGGCAAGGCCGGCGCCGAAGATCAGCGGCGCGACGTTGAAGGCGAGGAACGGGATCGTGAAGAAGGCGACGAAGACGTAGCCTGCCCAATCGATGGGCGGCTTTCGCTCCGCGCCCGGCAATTCCAAAGCGGTCATCGCTGACAGTATGCGAGGAAACCCGCCCCAGTCCCAGGGACCGGGGCGGGGTCCTGATCGTCGATCAGCCGGCGTCCAGGTCCGACTGCCACTTCGCCTGGATCTCGGACATCGCCGTGTCGATGGACTTCTGGCCGGCCCAGACGGTCTCCAGCGTCTTGGCGAGGAAGTTGTCGCCCGCGTAAATCGTGAAGTCCGGCCCCGCGAGGACCGGGATCTCACCCTCGGTGGCGAACGCCATTCCGTCGACGAAGGCGCCGCGCACCGACCAGTCGTGTCCAGACGTCTTGTAGTCGGGACGGGCGAGGGTCGAAAGCCTGGGCGAGGCGCCGCGGCCCTGGGTGGTCCACAGGAAGCCGTTGTCGGAAAGCCACTTGACCGCCTTCATAGTGACTTCATACCGGCTCGTGTCGCTCTGGACGTAGAGCTCCATGCCGCCCATCTCGAAGTAGGTGTAGAGTGTCTGGCCGATCTTCGGGAAGAGGTAGGTGCGGAAGTTCAGCTTCTGCTGGACGTAGCCGTTGAGCGTCCACGGGCCGGTCCAGAAGATCGAGCCCTGGCCGGTGCCGAAGGCCTTGTAGCGGTTGGTCACGTCGCGGGTGGAGACCTTCCACTTGTCGAACAGGTCGAGGACCCACTGCATGGCCGCCTTGCCGGCATCGGGATTGACGCAGGCGGTCTTGAAGTCGTCGCTCGCGCGCTGGAAGCCCATCTGCGCGGCGACGATGCCCCAGGTGACCGTGGGCTGGACGCCGGAGCCGGTCATCATGATGCCCGATCGCGTGACCTTGTCGCCGTCGCGCTTGGTCATCGCCTTGGCCCATTCCAGGAGGCTGTCGCCGTCGGTCGGGAACTTCTCCGGGTCGAGGCCGGCTTCCTTGACGTGGTCGAGATTGACTTCGGGCTGCAGGCTCATGAGGTCCATGGGGATCATGAACAGCTTGTTGTCATACTTGGGATAGCGCGCCTTCTTCATCGGCAGCGCTGAGAAGTCGCTGAGGTCGAGGCCGACTTTCGTGGCGAGATCGTCGAGCGGGATGATCACGCCGTCCTTCGCCCACTGGGCGCGCTGGCCGGCCGTGCCCCAGCCGAAGTCGGGCGCCTGTCCGGCGGCAGCGGCGGCGAGCAGTTTGGTGTCGTACTGATCGTCCGGCACCAGCTCGAGCTTGAGCTGGACGTCCGTGTTGGCCGCGTTGAAGTTCGCGATCATCTTGCCCCAGACCTCGGCGTCGGAAGCCGACAGCCAGCTCCAGTGCGTCAGCGTGATCGGCTCCGCGCCCTTGACGAAGGGGGCGGGAAAAGTCGCGGCCGCGGTCGCGAGCAGCGCCGACTTGCCGGCCAGTTTTGTGAATTGTCTGCGCGACATCTTGCCTGTCTTCGACATCGACGTCCTCCCTTTGGAAATTGGTGCGGCTGCCTATGGCACCGCGCCTCTGCCTGTTTTGGATCGGGTCAAGCCGTACAGCTACAAAGGCCCCCCTTTGGCGTTCCTCATCCTGCCGATCATCGGCCGGCCCGACCGCGGCGGGCTTGATGTTTCAGGACACCAACTTGATGATTCCCTCATGGGGCCAATGCCGAGCTTGGCCGGGCGCCGGGCCTTTGGCATAAGATGAGCAAACAGGGGAGGCACGGATATGGCGGCAGTCGCACTGCGCGGACTGAGCAAGTCCTTCGGACCGGTCGCCGTGCTGAGGAACATCGATCTGTCGATCGGCGAGGGCGAATTCCTGGTCCTGGTGGGCCCGTCTGGCTGCGGCAAGTCGACCCTGCTCCGGCTCCTGGCCGGGCTCGAGATGGCGAGCGCCGGCACGATCGAGATGGGCGGGCAGGACGTGACCGAGCTGCCGCCCAAGGCGCGCGACATCGCCATGGTGTTCCAGAGCTATGCGCTCTATCCGCACATGACGGTGGCCGAGAACATGGCCTTCTCCTTGCGAGTGCGCCGGATCGAACGCAAGGTGATCGACGAGCGCGTTCGCGCCGCGGCCGCGGCCCTGGCGCTGACCGACTATCTCGCGCGCAAGCCGGCCGAGCTGTCCGGCGGCCAGCGTCAGCGCGTCGCCATGGGCCGGGCGATCGTGCGCGACCCCAAGATCTTCCTGTTCGACGAGCCGCTGTCCAACCTCGACGCCAAGCTGCGCGTCACCATGCGCAGCGAGATCAAGGCCCTGCACCAGCGCCTGAAGACGACCACGGTCTATGTGACCCACGACCAGATCGAAGCGCTCACCATGGCCGACCGCATCGTCGTTCTCAGGGAAGGCGTGATCGAGCAGATCGGCACGCCCATCGAGCTCTACGACCGGCCCGCCAATGTCTTCGTCGCCGAGTTCATTGGTTCGCCGGCCATGAACCTGCTGCCGGCCCGCTTGCGCCGCGACGGCGGCCTGTGCTGGGCGATCCTTGCCGACGGCGCCGCAATCGAGCTGGCGAGCGGCGTCGCCGGCGGGGATGGCCAGGCGATCGTGCTCGGCATCCGACCCGAGCATCTCGCCGTCGCTGCCGCGGGCAGCGGCCTCTCTGCCCAGGTCAGCCTGGTGGAGCCGCTCGGTTCCCAGGTCCAGATCGTGGCCGAGCATGCCGGGCGCGCGCTGACGGTGCTGAGCAACGAGCGGCTGATGCCCGAGCCTGGCTCGGCGATAACGCTTCGGCCGGATCCGGCCGCCCTCCACGTGTTCGATTCGGCTTCGGGCCGGCGAGTTTGAGGTCGGGGCCGGCGAAGCCCCTCGGCAGAATCCGGCAAGTTTTCGTCCGAAAAAATCAAGTAGCGCCAGCGCCTCCCGGCAAGCATGGGGGGCCTCTCCTGATCAGGAAAAAATCATGCCGAAGCCCAGGAATTTCACGCACCATACGATCTTCAAGCACCCCAGCCACGCCGTGAACCAGATCGCCACGCGCCTGTTGAAGAACGGCGAGCTGGTCGCCGTCTTCAACGAGGAGCGCTATCCCTATCATCACGACAGCGGCCAGACGGTGATGATCCGCTCCCGCGACGGCGGCAAGACCTGGGATCCCAAGACGCTGAAGGTCGTGCTGCCCTGGTCGCAGACCACGGGCAATTGGGACTGCGGCATCTGCGAGCTCGCCGACGGGACCTTGCTGGTCAACCTCACCATCACCGGATTCTTCAAGCGCGGGATCAAGCCGGAGCAGCCATCCTGGAGCAGCCATCCCAACACGAAGGAATGGGGCGACTGGACGTGGGCGTACAAGACCCAAGGCTGGCTCGGCACCTACGTGGTGAAATCGACGGACGGAGGCAATAGTTGGAGCGAGCCGATCCCGGTCAATGTCCGGCCCCTGAAGCACGGGGGCTGCCGGCTCGGCTGCTGGCAGCTGCCGAACGGATCCATCCTGATGGGCCTCTATGGGCGCATCCACGGCTATGAGGAGGAAGGCGAGGGCGAATCGACGCGCTCGGCCCTGATGCGCTCCGACGACGGGGGCGACAACTGGGAGTACTACTCGACGCTCGCCTATGATCCCGCCAGCATCATCGACTACGAGGAGCCGGCTCTGCTCCGGCTCAAGGACGGGCGCCTGGTCTGCTTCATGCGCACGCACGTCAATCCCAGCGGCGACGCCAAGAACATGGTCATGACCGTGTCGGAGGACGACGGCTTCTCCTGGACGCCGCCCAAATGGCTGAACATCTGGGGCTATCCTGCCGAGGCGATCCCGCTCCTCGACGGGCGCTATCTGATGGTCTACGGCTATCGGCGCCCGCCCTACGGCGTCAGGGGCGTGATCTCCAGGGACGGGCTCAGCTGGGACATCAAGAATGAGTTCATCATCCGCGAAGGCGGCGTGCCCGGCAGGACAGCCACCGACACGCCCGGCTCCAGCCGGATGTCGCCATCCAGCGGCAAGGTCGCGGGCGGTGGCATCGACTGGGCCAACCCCGGCGTCTACCAGCATATCGGCTATCCCAGCGTCCAGCAGATGCCCGACGGCACTGTCGTCGCCTCCTATCACGAATGGAGCGACGATCCGAAGCCGCTGCAATTCGTGCTGTGCACGCGCTTCAAGGTATAGACGATTCCTAGAGCATCATGATCGAGGCAGCGGGCGCCGAGCACGCGATCCTGCACAAGGACGCCTTTGCCTACAGCGCTCATCCCCATCTCGTATCGCTCGATGACGGCGACTGGCTGATCGTCTTCAACAAGACGATCCGCCGGCGCCTCATCCTCCATCCGCCTCAGGATCCCGAGTTCCGCAACTGGCTGATGCGCTCCTCCGACGGCGGCAACAGCTGGACTGCTCCTCAGGCGGTCCCAAGCTATGATTGGCACGGGGTGGAATGCGCAGGCCTGACGGCGTTGGGCCAGGGCCGGGTGATGCTGAACCAATGGCGCTTCCGCTGGTATCCGTTGGACACGGCCCGCAAGCGGCTCGATGCGGCGACCTTGGCCTTTCCCTCGCGGTTGCTTCGCGGCCTGGCGCTTTCGCCGGAGCTCGACCTCGATCGCGCGCTGCTCGCCGATCCGGACTCCGTTGCACCCTGGGCGCGGGGTTCCGGTGACAGCTTCGTGCATTTTTCCGAGGACGGCGGCAGGAGCTGGGGCGAAAGCCGGCGTGTCGACTGCGCGCCCTACAGCGGCGGCTATGGCATGCGCGGCGCGCTCGCCATGCCCGGCGGCGGGTTGCTGCTCCCCTTGAGCGACATCCCCAATTACCGGATCGTGTTCGTCGTGCGATCGAATGACGCCGGCCGCAGCTGGGAAGCTCCGGTGGAGGCGGCAAGCAAGCCCGGCAGCGAGTTCGAGGAGCCGGCTATCATCCGCCTGGCGTCGGGGCGGATCCTGATGCTGCTGCGCGACAATGGGACGCGAAGGCTCCATCGCGTGGTTTCCGACGATGAGGGCGTGAGCTGGAGCCCGCCCGAAGCGACGGCCATCGAGGGCTATCCGCCCCATTTGCTGGGCCTGCCCGACGGACGGCTCCTTTGCACCTATGGCTGGCGCCAGCCCGACTACGCCATCCGCGCCGCGCTCTCCTCGGACGGAGGCCAGTCCTGGGACATGGAGCACGAGATCGTCATCCGCGGTGCCATGGCCAACAAGGATCTGGGATATCCCTGCAGCGTTCTGGACCGGAATGGCTCCATCTTCACCGTCTATTACGGCCAGGACCGCGACGGTGTCACCTGCATCCAGGCGACGCGCTGGCGCCTGTAGTCAGCCCGCGATGGGCGTGGGCAGGGCGACAGCGAGTTTGTCGGCCCAGCTCCGCAGGGCCGGCATGACGCTGGGGTAGAGCACAATCCCGTTCGCCAACCCTACTCGCCGGCGCTCGAGGCCCTTCTGACCCGGCAGCCGCACTGCCTCGCCGCCCGGGACCGGGCTGTTGTCCCGGCAGAGCCGGGCGATCCAGCCGGTCTCCCTTACATAGGAGTCGACGCCCCCGAAGGCGGCAGGATCGAGCACCTGCAGGTAGACGCCTGCCCCCCAGCCCGTCGGCTGGTCGGCCCGGCCATGGCCCGGCAGGGCCTGGGTCAGCGCTTCGACGGTGAGGGCGAGGCCATAGCCCTTGTGCCCATGATCCTTGCCGCCCGCTGGCAGCAGGGTTCCCGCCGGGTCGGCGAAGAGAACGGCTGGATCGTCGCTCGGCCGCCCGGCGGCATCCATGGCCCAGGGACCGGGAAAGCGCTTTCCCTCCTTGTGGAGCCGGTTTGAAAGCCCGTTGGTGGTGATGGAGGCGCTCATGTCGATCAGGATCGGATCGCCGTCGGTCGGTATGCCGACTGCGATCGGGTCGGGCGTAAACACCGGCCGCAAGCCGCCGAAGGGCGCCACGCTGGCGCTTGCCGGATCGGAGCTGAGGACGATCGCCATCATCCGGCGCTCCGTCGCCCGGCGCAGATAGACGGCGAGGCAGCCGATGTGATGGCTGCGCCGGATGGCGATGCCGACGAGCCCGTGCTTCGCCGCGCGCTCGATGGCGAGATCGAAGGCCCGCGCGGTGACCCATACGCCGGGCAGGTAGCCCGCATCCCAGGTCACCGCCGCGCCCCGGTCGGCGACGACTTGGGGCTCGCCGCTGCGCTTCATCCCGCCGGTCTCGATCTCCTCGAGATAGCCGGCGGCGAGCGCCAGGCCATGGGTCGTATGTCCCATCAAGTCGGCCTCGACCAGCAGTTCGGCCACTACGCCGGGCTTGTCGCCGTCGAGACCGCCGGCCTGAAACAGACGGGTCGCGAAGGCGACCAGGTCGCCGTGGCGATAGCGCGGCTGCTGGCTCTCGCGGGTCATACGGGATTCCCTTGGATCAAGGCGGAACTGTCGGGCTTCGGCGTCAGACTGGCAGGCAGCTCGGCCCCAGCGGCTCGAAGGTCTTGTAGGTCAGGATGAATTCCTGATGGCCGAGGGCTTCCGACTTGGTTTGCGCCCCCGAGGCTACCTCGCGGATCATCTCGAAGATCTCCAGCCCCACTTCCGCCAGGCCGGCGCGGCCCTCGAGAATGCGCCCGGCATCCACGTCCATGTCCTCGGAGAGCTTGCGGTAGGTGATCGGGTTGGCGCAGACCTTGATCACCGGCGCGATGGCCGAGCCGACGACCGAGCCGCGGCCCGTGGAGAACAGCACCATGTGGCAGCCGCAGGCGATCATCTCGACCACGGTCGCGGTATCGTTGATGTTGGGAATGCCGAAGCGCACGCCGCCGTCATTCACCATGTCCATGAGATAGAGGCCAGGCCTGGGCGGCAGCACGCCGGGGGTGAGCAGACCCGCGATCGGCCGGGTGCCGCTCTTGGCATAGGCGCCGATGGACTTCTCCTCGATGGTGCTGAGGCCGCCGGTGATATTGCCGCCCCCGAAGCTGCCATGCTCGAGATCGCGGTAGTAATCGTCGGCCTTGCGCATCACGCGCAGGATCTCCCGGCCCAGCTCGGGCGTGGCCGCCCGGCCCGCCATGTGAGCCTCGCAGCCGAGAAGCTCGCAAGTCTCCTCGAACATCGCGCTGCCGCCATTGTCGATCAGGTGGTCGACCGCGACGCCGATGGCGGGATTGGCGGTGATGCCGCTGGTGCCGTCGGACCCGCCGCATTCGGTCCCGACCAGGAGATCGGCGAAGCTCATCGGCACCCGCGGCACGTCGGCGATCGCGGCAAGCGCCTTGCGCACCCAATCGCGTCCCAGCGCGATGGTCCCCTTGGTGCCGCCGGATTCCTGGATCACCGCGATCTTCACCGGGCGGCCCGATTGGGCGACCAGCTCCGCCAGCTCGGACCGGCGGAACTCCTCGCAGCCGAGCGAAACCAAAAGCACGGCGCCGACATTGGGATGGGTGCAGAGCTGCTTCATCATGCCGAAGGCATAGTCGCTGGGATAGCAGCCGGGAAAGCCGATCAGCTGCACGCCTTCCTCCTCGAAGGACGAGGCGATCGCACGGGCGACGTGATGGGCGCATTCCACCAGGTAGGCGACCGCGACATGATTGCGGATGCCCTTGCGCCCGTCCTTGCGAAGATAGCCCTGCATCTCGATTCTCCCGAGCGGGTGCCGCGGCGCACCTACTCCCAGTGGTCCTCGCGGTTGGTCAGATAATCGCTCTTCACGTTGTGCATATGCACGTGGGAGCCGGCCGGAATCTCCATCGTCGCCGAGCCCACCGGAACCCCGAACTTCAGGATCTTCTCGCCCGTCTTTATATGGCGAAGGGCGATCTTGTGTCCAAGGGGCACGGCATCCCTGGCGGTCAGCTTGAGTTCGGCCAGCGCAACCGCGCCGCCGGCCGCGATGTCGTGGATGGCGACGCCGACATTGTCCTTGTCCGACAGGCGGATAGCGTCAAAAGCCATGAGTGGTGTGCCTCCTATCCCGGCAGGCCATGGGCGGTCCGCTGCGACACATGCCAAGGCACCAGCCAGCGTTCGGCCAGCACCACCGCCCAGAAAAGCAGCAAGCCCAACGCCGCCAGCATGATGATGATGGCGAAGGCGAGGTCCATGCGCAGGTCGCCCGAGGCGATCTGGATATAGTAACCGAGCCCGGCATCGCCGCCGATCCACTCGGCAATCGTGGCGCCCACCGTGGCGTTCACCGCCGCGCCCTTGATGCCGACGAAGACCTGAGGCAGCGCCGCCGGCAGTCTCACCTTGAAGAAGGTCCGCAAGGGGCCGGCGCCGGTCGAAAGGCAGAAGCGGGTCAGCTCCACGCTCAAGGAGGTGAAGGCCAGAATCCCGTTCAGCAGAATGGGGAAGAAGCAGACGAGGTAGACGACCAGGATCTTGGGCAGGAAGCCGAAACCGAACCAGGTGACGAAAATCGGTGCGAAGACGATTTTCGGCACCATCTCCAGGGTCACGGCCAGGGGATAGAAGGTGCGCCTGAGGAAGGGCGAGAAGGCGACGAAGAGGGAGAGCGGTATTCCCATCAGCAGGGCGACGGCAAAGCCGACCGCCGTCTCCATGCCGGTGACCCAGGTGTAGTACCAGATGCGCTGAAAATGATGGACGTATTCCACCAGGATCAGGCTTGGCGGCGGGATGATGTAGAGCGGGATATGGAACAGGCGCACGGCCAGCTCCCAGAGAGCGAAGAGCGACAGGCCAAAGACGATCGGCGTCAGATGCTCGGCAAGGACGGCGCGCAGTCGCATGGCGGCTCTCAGATCACCCCGTAGTTCATGAAGATCTCCTTGATCTCGGCTACGATGGCCTGGAATTCGGAGCCCAGGCGCAGCTTCAGGTCGCGCGGCCGGGGCAGCTCGATCCGCCGGCGGCGCACGATGGTGCCGGGCCGGGGCGAGATGACGATCACCTCGTCGGAGAGCTGGACCGCTTCCTCGATGCTGTGGGTGACGAAGACGACGGTCCGGGGGCTCGCCATGATGAGCTTCTCCAGATCGCCGCGCAGCTGCTCGCGGGTCATGGCATCGAGCGCCCCCAACGGCTCGTCCATCAGGATCAGTGGCGGGTCATGGATGAGAGCCCGGCAGAAGGCCGTGCGCTGCTGCATGCCGCCGGAAAGCTCATAGGGGAAGCGCTTGGCGAACTCCTTCAGGCCGACGGAGGCGAGAAGCTCCATGGCCTTGCCGGCATAGGCCTTGCGCTCGAGGCCGCGCATTTCGACCTGAAGCAGCACGTTGTCCACGGCATTGCGCCAATCCACCAGCACATTGCCTTGGAAGACGATGCCGACGTTGGTCTCGGGGCCGGCCACCAGCCGGCCGTTGACCCGAATCTCGCCGGCCGTGCGCTCGAGCAGGCCCGCGATCATCATCAGGAGAGTGCTCTTGCCGCAGCCCGACGGTCCCACCAGCGACAGGAAGGCGCCGGGGGCGATATCGAGATCGATCAACCCCAG
The DNA here is from genome assembly GCA_963724385.1 of uncultured Alphaproteobacteria bacterium. Taxonomy (GTDB): domain Bacteria; phylum Pseudomonadota; class Alphaproteobacteria; order Dongiales; family Dongiaceae; genus DASXQK01. Next base: position 1,277,744 of record CAVRUJ010000001.1, read on the forward strand.
AGCGGGAACCTCGCCCGTGCGCGTTCGATAGGTCTTGCTGACGCCCGCGATGGAAACGGCGACGCTCATCCGGGGTCTCGAGGGATAAGGGCCGGCGCTAGTATCGGAGCGCAGAAATTCATGACTTAGGCTTCGTCGTGAATTTCTGCGTGAATCCGATACTAGAACTCAAAACGATGTGCCGACTTTCTTCGAAAGTCGGCACTAGGCGCCGGCCCCAGCCGATGGAATCAGAGCGACGTGGGCACGAAGTCATTGGTGTAAAAGTCGCTGGCCTTCATGTCGGTCTGGACGTTGTCATACTGCTTCAGCAGATCGAGCGCGCTCTGCCAGTCGGCGTCGACATTGAGGCCGAGAACCTTGTTCTTGTTGTTGGCCGAGTAAAGGATCGAGAGAGTAACGTCGAGCACTTGTCGGGCCTGCTTCTTCTCCTTGTCCTCCGACTCGCTCGCTTCCCAATTGATGAGGGAATCGATGGCCTCGTCGGGATGGGCCTGGGCTTCCTTCACCGCCTCCAGCGTGGCGTGGACGAAACGCTTCACCAGGTCCGGGTTGTCCTTGACCGTGTCGCGATGGGAGACAATGGCATAGCCCGGTTGATAGACGCCGTAGTCCGCGTAGTTGAAGGCGATGGGCGTCTTGCCGCCATTGGCCTCGATCTCCGCCGGCTTGTCGTCGATGCCGCCAAGGATGGCGGGCGCCAGACCCTGGAGATAGCTCTGCACCAGCGCGCTGTCGGCGACGTTGGTCAGCTGGATCTTGTCGATATCGACGCCGGCGTTCTTGCAGGCGACCGGGAACAGGGTGTTGACGCCTGCCCCGGCGGTGGTCAGCACCTTCTTGCCCTCGAGATCCTTGAAGGTCTTGATGCCGGAATCGGGATTGACGATGACCGCATCGGTGCCCGTGGCATCGATGGTGGCGACCGAGATGACCGGCGCGCCTTGGGCCGCGAGCTTCATCATCGTGACGGCCGAGCAGTAGGCGAAGGTCGAATCCTTGTTGGCGACAAGGCGCACCGCGGATCCCGATCCGTCGCCCTGCTTCACAACGACATCGAGATTGTCCTGGCCGTAGTAACCCTTGTCGATGCCGAGGAAGAAGATGCCGTGGGAGCCGTAGAAGAGCCAGTTGGTTCGGAAAATGACCTTGTCCGCCGCCAGCGCAGACGCGATCGGAAACGCCGAGGCCAGCGCGGCGCCGGCGCCGAGCGCCATCGCCTGACGCCGGGTCAAGCCCGGCATATTTCGATGCAATTTCGACATTTTTAGGTTCCTCCTCCTTGCCAGTGATTTGTTTGCTTGATTGACGTTTCTTGTCGTAAGCCCGCCGCCTTACTTCGAAACCACCCGCGGGACGCCGGTTTCGGTGAGCATCTTGCGGGTGCGCTCGCGGTAGATCGACCTGATGTCCCGGGTGGGCGGCCGGCAGCGGCTGGAATCAAGGCCGATCAGCTCCATGCAGAGCTTGTCGAGGTAACCGTCGCCGCTGGTGTAGGTCTTCTCGATCTCGACCCAAAGCTTGTAGTAAGGCATGGCCTCGGTGACGAGGGAGCGCTGCACCGCCGCATGCCGCCCCGCCTTCAGGTCGTCGATCAGTCGAATGCCCCATTCGGGCCAGTAGTTGCACAGGTGCACCTCGAAGGCCCGCGCGCCCAGCATATGGCTCGATGCGAACATGAGATGGTTGTCGATGATGCAGAGCCGGTCTTTGAAATGGACGATGACGTCCTCGAACTCCATGGCATCGGTGCGGGGCGTCGCCCATTTCAGGCCGACGACGTTGGGGATTTTCGCCAGCCTTTCGACCAGGCCCAGGGAAACGGCGGCGCTTGTCCAGAAGGTGTTGTAGATGATGATGCCGATGTCGGCGGCCTCGGCCGCCGCGGCCACATACTCGAAAAAATCTTCCTCGGTATGGGTGAAATAGAAGGGGCAGGAGACCTGAATGTACTCCGCCCCCAGCTTGGCCGCCGCCTTGGCCAGGCGCTTCAGTTCCATCGTGCTGGTGGTCTGGGCGCCCATGGCGACGGGAAGTCGGCCGGCCGATTCCGCGACCACCGCCTCGGCCACCTGGACCCGCTCCTCGAAGGTCATGGTGGAGAAGTCGCCGGCGGCACCGCCCGCCAGCAGGGTGCCGTAGGCCTCGGTGATGCCATTGTCCAGGAGGAAGCGGACATTGCGGCGGGTCGCCGCGAGATCGACCGCCAAGTCGGGATCCCGGAACATGGTCGGCACGGTGATGTAGCAGCCCTCGAGCCGGCGCTTTGCTTTTTCGAAATCCATTTGGTCCTCGGCAAATCCGCCTGGATTATTCCGTCCGGCCGGCTGGGCGGGATTGACTTCCTTGCCCGAAAACTTGACGATTTCTTCCGAGGGTTCCTTGGAGCGGCGAGGCGTGGCGATGCGAAGACCGGCTTCACAGGCAAGCGAACTGCGACCGGCCGCCGAGACCGAGGTGGTGCGCTACGGCTTTCTGCTGCTGCCGGAGTTTCCCATCTACGCCCTCATTCCGGCGATCGAGGCCCTGCGCATCGCCAACCAGAACCGGGGCCGCAAGCTCTACAGCTGGCACCTGTTCTCGCCCGACGGGCGGCCCATCAAGTCCGGCAATGGCATGTCGGTTCCGGTCGAGGCTGCCATGGCCGACGTTCCCTGGTTTCCCACCATGTTCATCTGTGCTGGCAACCATCCCATGCAATATGGGACCAAGCGGGTGCTGAGCTGGCTGCGCCGGCTGGCGCGCCACGGCGCGATGCTGGGGGCGATCGACACCGGCGCCTTCACCCTGGCCAAGGCGGGACTGCTCGACGGATACCAGGTGACGCTGCACTGGGAAGCGCTCGCCATGTTCCGCGACCAGTATCCCCAGATCGCGGCCAGCGAGCAGCTCTACGTCATCGACCGGGACCGCATCACTTGCGCCGGCGGTCTTGCGACCCTTGACCTGATGCTTCACCTGATCGCCCGGCGCCATGGTCCCGCGCTCGCCCAGATCGTCGCCAACGGCTTCGTCGCCCAGCGGATGCGCCGGGACGTCGAGCCGCAACGCCTGTCAGCCCGGCATATTTCCGGCGACAGCCGGGCGCCCTTCACCCGGATTCTCCACGCCATGGAGGAGAACATCGAAAGCCCGCTGTCGGCCGGCGAACTCGCCAGGCGCGCCGGCGTCTCGGTGAGAGCGCTGGGCCGCATCCTCAGCGACCGGGTCGGCGAATCGCCGATGCGCTACTACCTGAAGGTCCGCCTGCAGGCGGCCCGCAATTCCCTCTTCTATAGCGACATCCCGATCCAGGGCATCGCGGCTTCCACCGGCTTCTCATGCCCCGAAGTGTTCTCGCGCAGCTTTCGTTCCCATTTCGGGGTCTCGCCCCGGGAATTCCGCCAGCAGTTCACCCGCGAGCAGCTTCGCCGGTTCCGGCCGGAGCTGGAGCCCGAGCTCGGCGCCTGACTTCGGCGGCGGGACTTAGGCGGGGCCAAACGGGGGGCGGGGCCAAACCGGGGCCTTGGCGGATGGTCCACCAAGGCCCCGGGCCGTTGGACGCTGCCGCTGCGGCGCGGCCCGGCCGATCGGGGGCAGCCGGGCCCAGCCGCGGGCCGTGAGCGGCAGCGCCGGCGGCATGGCGATCGAGGCCGGGGCTTGGATCCGGCCTGACCCTGCGCCTCGACGCTTGTTTCGTCGTCGGCGCGCCGCACCGTCGGTACTGCCCTACACGGGTGAGCCGAAGTTATCCTGCGGTTTTCGGTATTGGGACGACATTGGCCCCAGCTGCCGCAAGGGGTCGCGACGCACCGCCAAGGCCGCGCCGACCGGCATCGGCAAGGCCGCTGCTAAAGTCGCTAAAGTCGATGGAGTGGAAACCGATGGCTTTGCAGTACAAGCACATCTTCATTGTAACTTACGGACGATCCGGCTCCACCTTGCTGAGCGGCCTCCTCAATGCCATCCCAGGCGTTTGCGTGCGCGGGGAAAACGCGAATGTGTTGCCGCTGCTCGCCATGGCGGTCGACGCCGCGGCCCTTGCTCACAGCATGGGTTCGGAAGCGGACCTGCCCGATCGTGCCTGGTATGGCAGCTCGAGGATCGCCCCCGAGGACTTTCAACAAAAGCTCGTGGCTGCTTTCCTGGAGGACGTCATTCGGCCGCCGGCCGGTGCCGTGGCAGTGGGATTCAAGGAAATCCGACACTGCGTTCGACATATGTCCGATCGGCAATACAATTCCTACATTGAGTTTCTTCTCGGTGCCTTCGAACAACCCTGCATCATCTTCAATGTCCGCTCGCCCAAGGAAGTCGCCCGAAGCGCGTTTTGGAAATCCGATCCGTTTGCGAAGCGCCATATTCGCCAATGCGAAACCAGATTTCGGCGCAGCCTCGGCAAGCACCCGCGATCCACGTTCCTCGTCGACTATGATCAATACGTCCGCGATCCAGACATGTTGCGCGGGCTGTTCGACTTCCTCGGCGTGCAATTCGACCGGGCCGTCGTTGATCCCGTGCTCGCGCGGCGCCACGGGTATCAGGATCCGGCATTCGGCTCCGAGCGACTTGCGGCCATGCGTTTTACCGCGATCGAATTCCTCGAAGCGCTGATACGGTGGCTCCGGCGGTGACCGAGCGGCGGTTTCCCGGCACCGGGTGGAGTTCGCCATAAACTCCTGCGGCGCTCTGCCCCAGAACGTCGATTGCCGCCTCGCGGGCGCTCTCTCAGCCGGAGACCGGACGCATCGAAATCGGAAGCGGCTGGAGCGACTGCGCCTCCCTCGGGACCGCGGCCAACACTTGCATTTAGAAGGACCGACCACCATCCTTTGACCCCGGTCCAATACCCTCGAAGGACAGTTCCTTGCCGCGCGTCGGGCTTTTCGTCACCTGCCTGGTCGATCTTTTCCGTCCCACCGTCGGGCTCGCCGCCGCCAAGCTGCTGGAGGATGCAGGCTGCAGGGTCGAGGCGCCGCGGGCTCAGACCTGCTGCGGCCAGCCGGCCTATAATTCGGGCGATCGGCCGACGGCCCAGGCCATCGCCCGCCAGGTGGTCGACTTGTTCGAAGGCTTCGACCATGTGGTGGCGCCCAGCGGATCCTGCGCCGGAATGCTCAAGGCCCATTACCCGGCGCTGCTGGCTGACGACCCGGCCTATGCCGCCCGGGCGGCGGCGCTCGCCGCCAAGAGCCATGAACTGACCAGCTTCCTGGTGGACGTGCTGAAGCTGGACAAGGTCCGGGCAAGCTTTCCCGCCAAGGTCACCTATCACAATTCCTGCTCAGGCCTGCGCGAACTCGGCGTCAAGGCGCAGCCGCGCCGTCTGCTCGCCAGCGTCGAGGGCCTGGAGCTTCGCGAGTTGCCGGGGGCGGAGATCTGCTGCGGCTTCGGCGGCACCTTCTGCATCAAGTATCCTGAGATTTCCGAACGGCTGGTGAGCGAGAAATCGGCCGACATCGAAGGGACCGGTGCCGCGACCCTTCTCGCGGGCGATCTCGGATGCCTGCTCAACATGGCGGGCAAGCTCGGGCGGCGCGAGGCCAAGGTGAAAGCGCGCCATGTGGCCGAGGTGCTGGCCGGCATGGCCGAGGGCCCGGCCATCGGGGAAGGGCGGGAGGACTGATGGAGGGCTCGTCATCCCTTAAGTTCCGCGAGCAGGCCAATCTTGCCCTGGCCGACCCAAATCTTCAGAGGGCCCTCGGCGGGATGGAGGACACCTTCGTCGCCTATCGGGCCAAGACCGTCGCGGGCTTGCCGGAGTTCGAGGCCCTGAGGGACGCGGCCAAGGCGGTCAAGGACCACGCTCTGGCCAATCTCGATTTCTATCTCGAGCGCTTCGCGGGCAAGGTCGAAGCCGCCGGCGGGACAGTCCACTGGTGCGCCGATGCCGATGCGGCGCGGGCCGCCATCCTCGCCATCTGCCGGAGCGTCGAGGCAAGGACCGTCACCAAGGGCAAGACCATGATCGGCGAGGAGATCGCCATCAATGAGCATCTTGCCGCCAACGGCATCGAGCCGGTGGAAACCGACCTCGGCGAATACATCATCCAGCTGCGCCATGAAACGCCGAGCCACATCATCGCGCCCGCCATCCACCTGACCATCGAGCAGGTGAGCGATACCTTCCGCGCGGCCCATACCGATCTCGATGCCAAGCGCCCTTTGAACGAGCCGGCGGAAATGCTGGCCGAGGCCAGGGCGAAACTGCGCCAGCGTTTCCTCGCCGCCGATGTCGGCATCACCGGGGCCAATTTCCTCATCGCCGAGACCGGCAGCACGGTGATCGTCACCAACGAAGGCAACGGCGACCTGACCCAGACCTTGCCGCGGATCCATATCGTGCTGGCGAGCATCGAGAAGATCGTGCCGACCCTGAACGACGCCTCAACCATCCTGCGCGTGCTCGCGCGCTCGGCGACGGGCCAGGAGATGTCGGTCTATACGACCTTCTCCACCGGACCCAAAAGGCCGGGGGACCTGGACGGGCCGGAAGAATTCCATGTGGTGCTGCTCGACAACGGGCGCAGCGCCATGCTCGGCACCGAGTTCGAGGCCATGCTGCGCTGCATCCGGTGCGGTGCCTGCCTCGACCATTGCCCCGTCTATATGAAGGTCGGCGGCCATGCCTATGGCTGGGTTTATTCCGGGCCGATGGGTGCGGTGCTGACGCCGGGCCTCATCGGCATCGAGAAGGCGACGCCGCTGCCCGAGGCCTCGACCTTCTGCGGGCGCTGCGAGAGCGTCTGCCCGATGCGCATCCCTTTACCCAAGATGATGCGCCATTGGCGCGAGCGCGAGTTCGAGCGCCATCTCCAGCCAGCGAACTATCGCGCCGGCATGGCCCTGTGGGGCTTCTTTGCCCGAAGGCCGCGGCTCTATCGCCTGGCGAGCGGCATGGCGGCACGGCTGCTGGGCCGGCTGGGCCGCAAGCGCGGCTCCTTCCGGTCGCTGCCGCTCGCCGGCGGCTGGACCAAGGGTCGGGACATGCCGGCGCCCGAGGGCGCCAGCTTCCATGAGCTGTGGGCGGCGCGAAAGCGATGAGCCGCGAAGCGATCCTGGGAAACATCCGCCGGTCCCTGAAGCGCCAGCAATCGCCCGATGCGCCGGCACTGGAGGCGCGGCTTGTTTCTCCGCCGGAAGGGCCCATTCCGGCCCGGGGTCAGATTCCCCGTACGGCACGCATCGAGCTTTTTACCGACATGGCTCGCCGGGCGGCCGCGACGGTGGCACGGGTCGCGAGGTCCGAGGACGTGCCGGACGCGGTGGCCGAGTATCTCGCCAGGGAGAATCTCCCGGCCCGCCTCAAGCTTGCACCCGATCCACGGCTCCAGGGGTTGCCCTGGGCCAAGCGCTCGCTCATCGAGATCGGCGCCGGCCGGAGCCATGGCGACGATGCCGTGTCCTTGTGCCGGGCCGAGGCCGGAATCGCCGAGACCGGCACCTTGATGCTGGCTTCTGGGCCGGACAGCCCGACGACCCTCAACTTCCTGCCGGAAACGGAGATCGTGCTGTTGCCGGCCGATGCCGTGGTTGGCGGGATGGAGGAAGCCTGGCGCATCCTGCGGGCCCGGTATCCCTCTCAATCTCTCCCACGCACGGTCAATCTCATCACCGGTCCCTCGCGCAGCGCCGACATCGGCCTGAAGCTTCAGCTTGGCGCCCATGGCCCCCGGCGCCTGCATATCCTGGTGGTGGGCGAGTGACCAAGGTCGGCCCGGCGTCCCAGATCACGATCGCAGAGGAAGACCCCGATCAGCCGGCGGTAGTTGCCCTCATCAGCGCCGCCGATGCCTATCTCGAGGGGCTTTACCCGCCGGAAGAGAACTACCTCCTCGACATCGCCCAGCTTCAGGAGCCGAACGTGACTTTCCTGGTGGCGCGCCTCGAAGGCGAGGCGGTCGGCTGTGGCGCCCTGGTCCGCTACGCCGGCTATTGTGAGATCAAGCGAATGTTCGTGGATCCCGACCGGCGCGGCAGCGGCATCGGCAGGCGGCTGATCCGGCAACTCGAGCAAATTGCCGCCGCTGCGAAGCTCAAGCTGCTGCGCCTGGAGACCGGCACGCGCCAGCCCGAGGCCCTTGGGCTTTACCGTGCTGTCGGCTATGTCGAGTGCGGCCCCTTCGGCGACTATCGCGCCGGCAAATTCAGCCTGTTCATGGAAAAGCGTCTGGAGAAGGCGGGGTAAGCTGAGCCTGCGCCGCGCTACCAGTAGCGGACCGGCCCGGTATCGACATGGACGAAGTTTGAGGCCGGATACATGCCGACGCCGCCCCGGGCGAGATCCTTCGCCGCCCGGCGCAGGTCCGCAAGCCGCACGTCGGCGAGGCGGATATCGATGGCCATCGCCTTCATGTGATAGCTGTGCTTGGCCACGCCGGTGCTCTCCGAGCGCAGCATGGAATTGGTCGCCGGCGTCCGATAGGCCGAGATGATCTGGAAGGGCTCCCGGCTGGCAAGCTTCGCGTGCAGGTCGGTCAGCAGGTTCAGGAGCGGCCGGTTGATCGGGACCACCGTGCCGGTCATGAAATCGCGCAGGATGTGGTCGATGGCCGCCAACCCGTCGGGCAGGAAGCTGCCGTTGTCCCAATAGGTCGCCTTCAGGGTCTCGCCGGTGTGGGTATGAAGGAAGGAGAGGCTGCGCGGTGTCTCGAGCGCGGCCCGCGCGGCGGGCGACAACAGGCCGCCGGCCACTGCAAGGCCCAATCCGAGAAAATAGCGCCGGTTGCTCTGCATCCTCGGTCTCTCCTATTCCACGCAATCCGAAGGCGGCAAAATGCCATAAGAAGTCCCTATGTCAACCTCCGACAGGGGCTGCTCAGGCGGCTTCACCTGCCGTCGCCACCGCGAGGCCGGACGGTGCGGCATCCTCCAGGCTCCGCTTGGAGCTCTCGATGAAGAAGAACGCGGCTATGGCCGCGAGCGCGCAGGTCAGGGAAATGTAAAGCGCGGGGGCGAGGCTGTAGCCCGTTTGGTCGATGAGCCAGGTCGCGACCATGGGCGCTGTTCCACCGGCGACTCCCACCGTCAGGTTGTACGCCGTGGACACAGCCGAACAGCGCACCGACTTGGGGAAAATCTCGCAGATGGCGGAAGGCAGCACCCCGCCATAGGCGCCGAGCGCCACGGCGATGCCGAGCTGGCCGAGGAACACGGCCCACGCGTTCCCCGATTGCATCGCCGACATCAGCGGCCAAGCCAGGAACGTCAACCCGACGGACGCCGCGAGCAGGATCGGCCTTCGGCCGATCCGGTCGGAAAGCCAGGCCGCAGCGAGCACAACCAGCAGCATGATGGCCATGTTGAGGGTATTGATCTGCAGCGCCATGCCCGGCTCGACATTGGCGTAACGCCGTAGCCAGGTCGTCACGTAGACAAAGCTCAAGTAGAAAGGAACGGCGTTGACGAGGCTGAGGCCCAATACCGTCAGCATCTCTCGGCCATGTCCCGCGATGGCGTTGGCAAGGGGGAAGCCGTGCGCGGCCGCCGGCCTGTCGAAATCCATGCGCCGGCGAAGGACGAAGCCCACACCACCCACGACGACTCCGAAGAGGAACGGCAGTCGCCAGCCCCAGGCCACGACCTGGTCCATGGGGAGCCCGTTCAGCACCGTCGCGCCCACGGCCGAGCCGAGGAGGATGCCGGCGATGGCTCCGAAGGGCGCCCAGGCGCTGGCCAGGCCCCGCCCGCCCGGGTTCGCCGTTTCGGCCAGGAAGACGGCCGAAGCGGTGTATTCACCGCCGACCGCCAGGCCCTGGAAGAGGCGGAACACGACCATGAGCAAAGGCGCCGTGAAGCCGATTTCCGCGTAGCTCGGCAGGAGTCCAATTCCGAGCGTCGGAAGCGCCATGGCCACCACCGACCACAGGAGGGCCGGTCCGCGCCCAATCCGGTCGCCGACATAGCCGAAAAACACGGCGCCGATGGGGCGCATCAGGAACCCGGCGGCGAAGACGCCATAGGTGACCAGCAGGGTCGCCGTCTTGTTGTCGGCCGGGAAATAGAGGCTGCCGATGGTGCGCGCGAAATAGCCGTAAATCGCGAAGTCGTACCATTCCATCACGTTGCCGGCGATGCCCGCCACGATCACGCGCCGGCGCTGGTGGTGCTGACGATGTGTGTCCATTGGTCCCCCGATCCCCGGTGTCGAGCATAGCCAAAGCATTGCGATCGGACAAACTTCTCGCGCATCTCCGGGGCTTTTCTTTGCTGCCGGGCGTGATAAACCTAGCCCGAGTTTCTCAACCAGCCCGGCGCTCCCTCCTTGCCCCTCTTCCTCGGCCTCGATACCGGCGGCACCTACACCGACGCGGTGCTGTTCGATCCGGCGAAGGGCGTGCTTGCCTCGGCCAAGGCGCTCACGACCAAGCATGACCTCGCCATCGGGCTTGGCGGCGCCATGCAGGGCGTGCTCGGTCATGCGGGCGAGGAAATCGCCATGGTGGGCCTGTCCACCACGCTCGCCACCAACGCCATCGTCGAAGGCCATGCGAGCCCCATCTGCCTGCTGCTTGCCGGCTACGAGCCCGCCGCCCTCGATCGCGCCGGGCTGCGCCAGGCCATGGGCGGCGATCCCTTCGTGCTCCTCTCCGGCGGCCACGTTTCCACCGGCGAGGAGCAAAGCCCGCTCGACCTCGACGCGGCCGAAAAGGCGATCCGCACCCATGCGCCCAAGGTCGCCGCCTTCGCCGTGTCCGCGCATTTTTCGGTGCGCAACCCGGCCCACGAGATCGCGTTGCGCCGGCTGGTGCGAGAGCTGACCAGCCTTCCGGTCAGCTGCGGCCATGAGCTCACGTCCAAGCTGGACGCGCCGCGCCGGGCGCTCACCTGTGCGCTCAACGCCCGGCTGATCCCTCAACTCCAGCAGCTGGTGCGCGCGGTCCTGTCCTTGATGGGGAAGGCGGGGATCAAGGCACCGCTGATGGTGGTGAAGGGCGACGGCTCGCTCATCGAGGCCGCGGTCGCCATGGAATGCCCGGTTGAAACGATTCTCTCCGGGCCGGCGGCGAGCTGCGTCGGCGCGCGCTATCTCGCCGGCGAGGAGGACGTTGTCGTCGTCGACATGGGCGGCACGACCAGCGACATCGCGCTCCTTTCGGGCGGGCGGCCAGTGTTGAACCGGCAGGGAGCGACGGTGGGCGGCTTCCGCACCATGGTCGAGGCGGTGGGTGTCCACACCTTCGGCCTCGGCGGCGACAGCGAAGTGCGACTGGACGAGCAGGGCCTCATCGTCGGCCCGCGTCGCGTGATGCCGCTGGCGCTGCTTTGCCACCAATACCCGGCGATGTTGGCAGCCCTGAAACAACAGCGCGATTCCAGCGAGCCCATCGGCCATCGCGGGCAGTTTGCCTTGCGCCAGCGTCCGCTCGATGCCGGCGAAGCGAGCCTGAATCCGAGCCAGGCGGCGCTGTGGACGGCACTTGGCGGCGGCCCGCAGCCGTTGTCGGAGCTGGTGAACGGCCCCGGCGCGCTGCGCGCTCTCGGCCGTCTTGTCGATCGCGGATTGGTGCTGCTGTCCGGGTTCACGCCCAGCGACGCCGCCCATATCCTCGGGCGCCAGGAGGGATGGTCGATCGAGGCGGCGACGCTGGGCGCCGAGCTCTTCTTGAAGCGCGAGGCCGAAGGCGGTTGGCGCCCGGCCGGCGAGGCCGTCGGCTTCGCCCGCCAGGTCGTCGAACAGGTGGTGCGCCAGTCCGGTCGGGTCATCCTTGCCGCAGCCATCGACGACGAAGATGGAATCCAGGAGCAGAATTGGGGCCGCCTCGGCCGGCATCTTATTGCCCGGGCGCTCGCCGGCGAAGCGGCGGGCAGGCGTCTCGTCGACGTGCGCCTGCGCCTTGCCCGGCCCTTGGTCGCCATCGGCGCTCCCGTCGGCACCTACTATCCCGAGGTGGCCAGGCGCCTGGAGACGCGCCTAGTCATCCCGCCCCATGCCGATGTGAGCAACGCCGTGGGGGCGGTGGCGAGCGGGGTCATGCAGAAGGCAGAGGCCCTGATAACCCAGCCGAGCCAGGGCCTCTTCCGCCTGCATATGGCGACGGGTATCGAGGACTTCGCCGAGCTGGAAACCGCGGCGGCCCGGGCGGCCGCAGCCGTCGAAAGCCAGGCAGCCGATCAGGCGCGCCGGGCTGGCGCGGCCGAGCTTCAGGTCTCGGTCAGCCGCAAGGACGAGATCGTCCGCGATAAGGGCGGCGGCATGATCTTCATCGAATCGCGCATCGCCGCGACGGCCTTCGGCCGGCCGCGGCTGGCGGTGTAGCGAGAGCTAAGCCGGCTCCGTCTTCAGCCGGGTGCGTTGCAACTCGCCGGCGGCATCCAGGATCGGGTAGGCGACCGAGGTCAGGTGCGAGTTGATGCGCTTCAGGTCGCGGAGCACGTCGAGATGCAGGCTCGAGGTTTCCAAGCTTTCAAGGCGCCCGCTGCGCAGCCGCCCCAGATGGCTTTCCGAGGCGTCGCGTTCCAGCTCGCGGAATCCGACCTTCTCCTCCAGCAGCTTTCGCGCCATCGGGACCTCGCCCGAGATGAACACGTTGAGGGCGAGGTCGAAATTGCCCATCAGCCTTCGGTGCATGCGCTCGATCTCGGCGAAGCCTTCATCGGAGAAGCGCAGCTTGTTCTTGATCTTCTTCTGGGCCAGCTCCATCAGGTTCTTGTCGATGATGTCGCCGACATGTTCCAGGTTGGTCGTGAAGGTGATGACGTCGATGCTGCGCTTCTGGTCCCGTTGGTCGAGGGCCTCGCGGGTTACCTCCGTCAGGTAAAGCTTGATCGCTTCGTGGAGGTCGTCGACGGCATTGTCGGCCTGCTCCACTTCGCGCAGCAGCTTGCGGTCATCGTTGCGGAAGACCTCGAGGGAGTCGTGCAGCATCTTGCGCACGATATCGCCCATGCGCAGGGTCTCGCGGGCTGCATTGGCGATGGCGACCGCAGGCGATTCCATTGCCGAGCGGTCGAGATAGCGGGGTTTGCCGCTTTCTTCACCTCGCGGGCGGTCGGGCAATAGGCGCGTGCAGAGCCTTGCCGCTGGGCCGATGAGGCCGAGGAAGACGAGGGCGAGCGCCAAGTTGAATGCGGTATGAAAATCCGCCGCCTGGCGCCAGGGCTCGGCCTCAATGCGCCCGATCAAGGGCGTGACGAGTGGCAATAGGGGTGCAACCACCAGGACGCCGGCGACGCGGAAGAGGGCATTGCCGAGCGGCACGCGCCTTGCCTCGGGATCGCCCGTCGCGGTGGCAAGCAACGGCATCACGGCGCTGCCGAGATTGGCGCCGAGCACCAGGGCGAAGGCCACCCCCGGTTCGGCGATGCCGTTCGCGGCGAAGGAAATCACCAGCAGGATGACCGCGAGGCTGGAGGTCGAGACGACCGTCAGAAGTGCCGCGATGAAGATGGAGACTGTTGGTTGACCGCTGAGCGCGGCGAAGACCTGGGCAGTCACCGGGGATTCCCGCATCGGCGCAGCGGCAATCGAGATCAGATGCAAGGCGAGCAGGATGAGGCCGAGGCCCGTTCCGGCGCGCCCCAGATCGCGCACCCGGGTGGAATGGCCGGCCTTGAAAGCGACGACCCCGGCCAGGATCAGGGCCGGCGACAGCCAGTCGATCCGGAAGGAGACGAGCTGGGCCACCAGGCTGGTGCCAACGTCGGCCCCTAGCATGATGGCGAGCGCCGAGGCCGTGCTGACAAGCCCGCGCGACGCAAAAGAAGCGGCCATGAGGGCCGTCGCGGTGCTGCTTTGCAGCAGCATGGAGACGCCGAGCCCGCTGGCAAAGGCGGTGAACCGGTTGCGCATGCTGCGCCCGACGGCACGGCGCAGGTCCGCGCCCCAGGCACGGAGCACACCGGTGCTGACCATGCGCAGACCCCAAAGCATGAGGGCCGCCGCCCCGGCGAGGTTCAACAGGAAATGGGAATCGGCCGTGATCGCCTCCTGGCGACTCGGAATATCCAAAGTCTCTGGTAAAGAGTGTGCAACATAATTGTAACAATTCGTCTGGTCTACGGGCTTTGAAAATCCGAGACCAAAAAGCCTCACCGCCTGGCTGGCTTGCGCTCGATGACGCCCTTGGCAGTGAGGAAGTGGTTGGCCAGCACACGCTCGGCATGGGCCATGCGCCAGGACAGCATCCGGCTGGCGCACGCGAGACGAATGTCGCGATAGGCCGGATCTTCGGCCCGGTCGATGAGTTCGCCCGGATCCCGCTCGAGATCGAAGAGCAGCGGCGGCTGGGCGGCGAAATGCACGTACTTGTACCGCTGCCCCCGCAGCACCGCGAGCGCGCATTGGTCGCTGCTGAGGCCGAACGCGGTCTCGCTGCGCTGGCCGACGGGATCGCGGAAGTCGTATTCCCAATGGGCCTCCTGGCGCCAATCGGCAGGGCTCTCGCCGGCGAGGAAGGGCATCAAGGAACGCCCGTCGCATTGGGCCGGCACGTCGAGATCGAGCCATTCCAGGATCGTCGGCATCAGGTCGACGGACTCGGTGAATTCGCCGACGAGGCGGCCGCGGCCCGGGTCTGCCTGCCGGCGCGGATCGCGGATGATGAGCGGGATGTGATAGGCCTGATCGAAATAGCCCTCCTTGCCCCACATGTAATGGTCGCCCAGCATCTCCGCATGGTCGCAGGTGAAGACCACGAGAGTGTGCCGGTCCTCCCCCGTCGCTTTCAGATGATCGAGCAGACGGCCGATCTGGTCGTCCACCTGGGTGATCATGCCGTAGTAGGTGGCGCGAAGCTGGCGGAGTTCGGCCTCATCGATGTCCTGGAGGACGGCGGGATGATGCTCGGTATAGAGGCCGATCTCGCGCTGGTGAAAGAGGGCATGAGCGAGATAGGGATGCTGGGCGCCTTCTTCCGCGGGCGAGGCAGCGCGGATCGGCGGCGGAACGGCCGCCGGATCGTAGAGGGCGTTGTAAGGCTCGGGCGCGATCACCGGCGGATGTGGCCTCAAGAACACGCCGTGAAGGAACCAGTTCTGGTTCCGGCGCACCGACAGCCATTTCAGCATCGCGTCGGCCATGAAAGTCGTTTCGCTGTCGGCCGCGGTGAAGATCGTCGGCGCGAAGCTGTGGCCGCGCCTGTCGGCGCCGGGATAATTGGGGCGCGGCATGTAGACGTCGTCGCGGCCTTCGAAGGCATAACCCTTGGCCTTGAGGTCCGCGATCCAGGCGGCCATGTGGTCCGGCAGTTGAAGGCCGACCGTCATCCCAGGCAGCACGCCCTCATAAGTGGTGAGCGCGGGGTCACCGGGGTTCAGCCAACGCGGATCGGGGCAGCTGTCGGTGTAGCCGAAGAGCGTCGGGTCATAGCCGCCCTTGCGCGCTTCGAGGGCGAGGTTGGTGTGGCGCCGGTCCAGCGGCGTGCCGTTCTTCACTGACCGGTGGTTCATCATATAGAGACCGGTCAGCATGCTGGCGCGCGAAGGCCCGCAAGGGGCGCATTGGGCATAGTGGCGCCGGAACAGCACGCCCTCGCTCGCCAGCCGGTCGAGTTGGGGCGTCTTGACGCAGGCATGGCCGAGGGCCGACAGGCATTCGCCGCGCCACTGGTCGGCCGAAATGAAAAGCACCTTGCGGGGTTCGCGAGAAGGCATTTCTGGCATCCCTCAGGCCGGCGGGCTGCGACCATAGCCCGGGCGCCGCAAGCGACCAAGTCCGCCGCGGCGCGGCGTGGTTCGGCAACGTCGCCTTCGGCCGATTGACTCGCTTGCCACAAGTCCGGGAGACTGCGGCCCGGATTGAAATGCCGGTTGGGCCTATCGAAGGCAGGACCGTCGAAAAGGGAGTCCATTGCCAAAGCCTGCGAGACAGAAATCAGACAGCCTCGGCGGCCAGCGCGGTGCGCAAACGCTTAGTCGCCGCCGCGTCCTCAAGGGCGCCGCGGCGGCCGCCCTGGTCACCGCCGGACCGTGGATCATTCAAGACGCCTTCTCGTCCTCTGGCGAACTTGACCTTCTTCATTGGACTGAGGACCTGCCGGAGCCGATCGTCCGGGACTTCGAAGCCAAGACCGGGATCAAGGTCAACAGCACGAAGTTCGCGCGGCCGGAGGCCGAGCTGGCGGCGCTCCAGGCGACCAAAGGCCAGGGCTACGACCTCTGTCAGCCGAACCGCGAACAGGCCCCTGAATTCCAGGACCTCGGCCTGTTGCAGCCCTTCGATCTCGACAAGCTGCCGGCCCATGACGGTGTGCTTCCCTTCGTCATGGAAGCCTCGGTCAGCGCCTGGACCTGGGACGGAAAGCTGTATCACCTGCCCCATTGCTGGGGCAGCGAGGCGATCGCCTGGCGCACGGACTTGTGGACCAGCGATCCCAAGGCCGTGAGTTTCGGCGATTTGTGGAGCGAGTATGCCAAGGGCAAGCTTCTCTGCCGGCCGCGTTCGCTCATCACCGGCATCGGGTTGTGGAAGGACGCGACGGGCGAGCTGCCTTCCAATCGCATGCTCGATGCCTTCAAGGACGAAGCCGCGGCGCGCAAGCTCTTCGAGCCCCTGGCCAAATTCGCCATCGCCCACCGGTCATGGATCAAGCGCGAATGGGCCGACGCCGACGATATCGAGGCGGGCTTCACCGAGGGCAGCTGCGCCATCGGTCAAACCTGGGATTGGCCGATCCATAGCCTCAGGCAGGAAGGCAAGCCCGTCGCCTTCAGCGCGCCGAAGGAAGGGGCGATCGCCTGGCTGCTCGGCTGGTCCATGCCTTCCGCGGCGCAGAACGTCGAGCAGGCCTATGAATGGCTCAACTACCTGTTGACCCCGGAGGTGGCGGCCAGGCTGGCGGAAGAGTCGGGCCACAATCCCGTTGTCTCCGGCGCTGACGCCCTGCTGTCGCCCGGTGCCGCAGCGCTGTTCCGGGAGACCTATCCCGGCGATGCCCTTGCACGGCTGTGGTGGCGGCCGCCGGAGCCGCCCTGGTATGGCGGCATGCTGGACGCTTTCGCCAAGCAGCTCGCCTCGGCGTGAGAAGAGACGCTGTCTTTCAGAACTCCTCGGCTTTCAGCGCCAGCACGCTCGCCCCGCCGCGGATGACCTGGGCGGCCAGCGCCTCGGCCTGGACCAGGATGTTGTCGGCATAGAAGCGCGCGGTGGCGAGCTTGGCTTTGAGGAAAGCGGGATCGCCCGCGCCCTCGCTCCGCCGGCGCAATGCTGCGAGCGCGGCCATGGCCATCAGCCAGCCGCCGGCGACGATGCCGAAGAGCCGCAGATAGGGCGTGGCGCCGGCGAGTGCGAGCGCGGGCTCCTTGCCATAAGTTTCGATCAGCCAATCGGTGCTGCGGGAGAGCGCCGCAGCGCCCTCGGCCAGGCCTGCGCGCAAGGCGGAGAGGTCCTCGCCCTTGGCGCCGGCGAGATCAGCGCTGGAGGCGCGGATGCCGGCGATGAAGTCCCGCGCGGCCGAGCCCTGGTCGCGCATCAGCTTGCGACCCACGAGATCGATCGCCTGGATGCCATTGGTGCCCTCGTAGATGGGCGCGATGCGGGCGTCGCGGTAGAGCTGGGCCACGCCCGTGTCCTCGACGAAGCCGAGCCCGCCATGAACCTGGACGGCGAGCGACGCCGTTTCACAGCCGAGGTCGGTGGACCAGGCCTTGACCACGGGAATCAGCAGGTCGACCAGGCGTTGGCTTTGCCCGCGTGCCGCGGCTTCCGGCTGGTGCCGGGCGCGGTCGAGGGCGCCGGCGGCGAAATAGGCCAGCGCCCGGGCCGCTTCCACATTGGCGCGCATGGTCATCAGCATGCGCCGCAGGTCGGCATGGCCGATGATAGGTGTCCCGGCCGCAGCGCCCTGCACGCGACCCTGGACGCGCTGGCGGGCGTAGTCGCGCGCCATCTGGTAGGACCGCTCGGCGATCGCCAGGCCTTCGAGCCCGACGCCAAGGCGGGCGCTATTCATCATGGTGAACATGTATTCGAGGCCGCGGTTCTCCTCGCCCACCAGATAGCCCACGGCTCCCCCGTCGTCGCCATAGGCCATGACGCAGGTGGGGCTTCCGTGGATGCCCATCTTGCGTTCCAGGGAGACGACGCGCAGGTCGTTGGCCCGGCCCAGCGTGCCCCCCGGCGTCACCAGGCGCTTGGGCACGACGAAGAGGGAAATGCCGCGCGATCCCGCAGGCGCCTCGGGCGTGCGTGCCAGCACCAGATGGACGATGTTCTCGGCCAGGTCGTGGTCGCCCCAGGTGATGAAGATCTTCTGCCCGGTGATCAAGTAGCGCTCGCCGTCGGGAACGGCGCGACATCGCAGTGCCCCCACGTCCGAGCCCGCCTGGGGCTCGGTCAGGTTCATGGTGCCGGTCCAGGTGCCGGCGACGAGCTTCGGCAGGAAGAGGGCGCGCTGCATCGGCGTCCCGTGAACGGCGATCGCCTCGACCGCGGCTTGGGTCAGAAGCGGGCAAAGGGAGAAGGCGAGGTTGGCCCCGCTCCACATCTCCTGGAGGGCGGCTGCCAAGGACCAGGGCAGGCCCTGGCCGCCATGGGCGGGATCGAAGGCGACGCCATTCCAGCCGCCGGCGGTGAAGCGTTGGTACGCGTCCTTGAATCCGTCGGGGGCGCGGACGATCCCATTGTCGAGCCGGCTGCCCTGCCGGTCGCCGATGCGGTTGAGCGGGGAAAGCACGTCGCTGGCGAGCTTGCCGCCTTCGGCGAGGATCGACATCGCGAGTTCTGCGCTCACCTCGCCGAAGCCCGGCAGGTCCGCCAACCCGGCCAGATCGGCGAATTCCTCCAGGCAGAAGGCGATGTCGTCCAGCGGCGCGCGGTATTCGCTCATGGCGGCGATGCTAGGTGCAATCCATCAGCAGCGGAGAGCCGCGGGCCACTCAACGCGCATCCACTACCATGGGCAGTGCCGCCGGGATCGGCTGCAGGCGGTCCTTGTTGAGGTGACGCTCCAGCATCCTGAATCCGCGGCTCAGAATGAAGGTGAGGGCGATGTAGACCAAGGCGGCGGCGAGCAGAGGCTCGTAGATCCGAAAAGTCTGGACGCGAATGAAGTTCGCCTTCCACATCATGTCCTCGACGGTGATCGTGGACACCAGCGCGGTCGATTTCAGCAACAGGATGGTTTCGCCGCCCAGGGTCGGCAGGCAGATCTGAATCGCGCGGGGCAGCACGACGCGCCGGAGGATCAGCCAATGGGACATGCCGAAGGCGCGTCCCGCCTCGACCTCGCCGAAAGGCACGGCCTGGATCGCGCCCCGGAGCACTTCGCCGGTATAGCCGGCGGTGCTGAGGCTCAAGGCCGCGACTCCATACCAGAAGCCGTTGCGCAGGAACGGCCAGAAGAAGCTTTGCCGGATCGCCGGCTCATGGGCGAAGACGTCGCCGAGCCCGTAGTAGAGAAAGTACATCTGCACCAGGAGCGGTGTGCCCCGGATGAGATAGATGTAGGTGTAGCTCGGCACCCAAAGCCAGGGATTCTTCGACACCCGGGTGAGCGCCACGCCGATGGCCAGCGAATTGCCGATGGCGCCGGAGACGAGCACGAGAAGAATCGTGATCCAGGTCCCATCGATCAACTGGGGAAAGACGCCGAGGAAGAAGTCGAGGGACATGACCTAGCCCGGGTTTCTTGGGGCGCCTCGGCCCGCCGCCGATGCCCGGCCCATGAGGCGGGGGGCGCCGGCGGCGGCATTCTCGTCTTGCGGCGTCTCAGCTGCCGTAGATATCGAAGTCGAAGTACTTCTTGGCGATCGTGTCGTAGGTTCCGTTCGCCCTGACCGCCGCGATCGCCGCGTTCAGTTTCGCGCGCAGCTCGGGATCGTCCTTGCGCACGCCCCCGCCCACTCCTTCGCCCAGGATCGGGTCGTTCGGCGCCGTCGCCTTTTTCTCGAAGTCCTTGCCCTGGTCGGATTTCATGAAGTCGTCGAGCGCGATCGAATCCGCCATCACCAGGTCGAGCCGCCCCGCCACCAGATCGGCGTCGCAGTTGTCCTGGGTGTCATAGGTCTTGATGGTGGCCGCGCTGCCGAAATACTTTTGCACGAAGTTGTAATGGATGGTCGAAGTCTGGACCCCGATGATCTTGCCCTTGACGCTGTCGGGATTGCTGAAGTCGATGTCGATCGATTCCGACTTCGGCCCGATGATAATGGCCGGCGTCTTATAGTACCTGTCGGTGAAATCGATCTTCTGCTTGCGCTCCTCGGTGATCGACATCGACGACCAGATCACGTCGATCTTCTTCTCCTGGAGCGCGGGGATGATGCCGTCCCACGCGGTTTCGACCAGCTGGCACTTGGCCTGCATTTGGGCGCAGACGGCATCCATCAGGTCGATTTCGAAGCCGACCCATTTGCCCGAAGCGTCCTTGCTGCTGAACGGGGGATAGGGTTCCGCCGCGACGCCGAACTTGATGACGTCGTCGGCGCGCGCCGCGACGCCGGCAATCGCGACCGCCGCGCCGAGAAGGATAGCCCCCAGAACGTGCTTTCTCATGGTTTGTTCCCTGGCTGTTGCCCTGTGATTTCCATATTAGGCTGCCTGCCCCCCTTGGCCTCAGCGCCTCAAGCCGGCGCGGGACAGGCAACAGGTCTTGCCGCTCATCGCCCTCCCCGCAGGCTATTCCTATTAGCATTCCCGGCGCTCTATTCCTAGCCCGTCGCGCCCCCTGGGTGGCATGATCCGAGCCCGAATCGAGCATCGCCAGGTCTTGAATGAAAGCGCCGCCGCTCGGCCATCTCGGGGTCTATCGCGTCCTGCCCGGCCCCGCCCATAGCGCCGCCGCCGTGGGCAACGCCGGCGTGGCCGTGGTCGCCACGCCCGCACTCATCCTCTATCTCGAACAGGCGAGCGCGCAGGCGCTGGCGGCCTTCCTGGAACCGGGCGAAGCCTCGGTCGGCGTGGTGGTCGACGTCGAGCACCTCGCCGCCGCGGTTCCCGGCCGGCCAATTGAGGCGCAAGCGCGCGTCACCGGCGTGGACGGCCGGCGGGTTGCCTTCGCCGTCGAGGCGCGCCAGGGCGACAAGCTCGTCATGCGCGGCCGACACGAGCGCAAGGCGATCCTTCTCGATCGCTTCCTCGAGCGCCAAGGCCTGAAGCCGTTCGCTCGCCGGCGCCTTGACTTCTGGTTCGATTTCCACAGCCCCTGGTGCTACCTGGCCGCGAGCCGCATCGGCGAGCTCGGGCGCCGGCACAATCTCGACCCCCGCTGGCGGCCGCTCCATCTGGCGCGGCTGATCGAAGCCGTGGACGGACGCCGTCCGCTGGAAGAGAACCCGCGCTTCGTCGCCTGGTATCGCCAGGACCTGGCCGACCAGGCAGCACTCCTCGGCCTGCCGCTGGCCTATCACCCGCGCTACCCGCTGCGTCCGGCCCGGGCCTTGCGGGCCGCCCTTCACGCCGCCGCCCAGGGCAAGGCCGAAGCCTTCGTCGCACGGGTCATGGCCGGCTATTGGGCCGAGGCTGCCGATATCACCGATCCGGCGCTGCTGGCGGCCTGGGGGGCGGAAGTCGGCCTCGGCGGCGTGATCGAGGCGGTTTCGGACCCCGACCGCAAGGCCGAGCTCGAGGCGAACCACGAGGAGGCGCTGGCCGTCGGTCTTTTCGGCCTCCCGGCTGCAGTGCTCGAGGGCAAGATCTATTTCGGCAACGACCGGCTGGAGTTGCTGGAGCATCACCTGCTCCAGGCGGAAACCCTGGCTAGAGAACCTTCCCGGGATTCATGAGGCCCTTGGGATCGAGGGCCACCTTGATGCGGCGCATCAGCTCCATCTCGATGGGCGGCTTGTAGCGCAGGACCTCTTCGCGCCGAAGCTGGCCCAGGCCATGTTCGGCGCTGATGCTGCCGCCGTGACGCGAGACCAGGTCATGGACCAGCCGGTTCAGCGATCCGATGCGGGCGAGGAAATCGCTCCCCGCCATCTGCTGCGGCTGGCAGAGGTTGAAGTGGATGTTGCCGTCGCCGAGATGGCCGAAGGCGAGCACCCTGGTGCCCGGCAGGGCCGCCTCGACCGCGGCGCTGGCCTCGGCGATGAAATCGGGCACGGCCGCGACGGGGACGGCCACGTCATGCTTGATGCTGGCGCCGGCGGGCTTCTGCGCCTCCACGATCGCCTCGCGCAGGAACCAGAGGCGCTTCGCCTGGGCTTCGCTCTCGGCGATCGTGGCGTCAGCGACAAGCCCGTCCTCGAGCGCGCCGGCCAGCGTCGCCTCGGCGACGGCCCTCTGCGCACCGGGCGCGCCTCCGCCGGCAAGCTCGATCAAAAGATAGTGATCGTGAGCGGCGGCCAGGGGATCGAAGCTTCCGGGGATATGGGTGCAGGCAAGCTCGAGCATGTGGCGCGGGATCCACTCGAAGCTCGTGAGCGCGTCGCCGCTCGCCTCGCGCAGGCGAGCGAACAGGCGAAGGCCAGACTTCAGGTCGCCGATGCCGGCAAAGACGGTGACGCGCTGGCGCGGGCGCGGAAAGAGCTTCAGCACCGCCGCCGTGACCACGCCCAGAGTGCCTTCGGCGCCGATGAAGAGCTGCTTCAGGTCATAGCCGGTATTGTCCTTGCGCAAAGCCCTCAGTCCGTCCCAGATCCGTCCGTCGGGCAGAACCACCTCGACGCCCAGAACCAGGTCTCGCATGTTGCCGTAGCGCAGCACGGCGATGCCGCCGGCGTTGGTGGAAAGGTTGCCGCCGATCCGGCAGCTGCCCTCGGCCGCGAGGCTCAAGGGGAACAGGCGATCGGCTGCCTCGGCCGCCTCCTGGACGTGGCTGAGGATGCAGCCGGCCTCGGCTGTCAGGCTGTAGTTTGCCGGGTCCACGGCGCGTATCCGGTTCATCCGCTCGCAGGACAACAACAGGCTTGGACCCTCGGCCCGGGGCGTGCCGCCGCCGGCAAGACCCGTATTGCCGGCTTGCGGAACGATGGCGATACCGGCGCCGACCGCCGCGGCCACCACCGCCGCGGTCTCGGTCGTCGTCGCCGGGCGCGCGACGCAGACGGCGCTGCCGCGATAAATGCCGCGCCAGTCCACGAGGTAGGGCGCCATCGCCTCGGGCGAGTCCAGGATCCCTTGCGGCCCCAGCTTCTCCTTGAGGGTTTCGAGGAGGCGCATGTCCTTGCGCCTATCGGGGCCGCGCCGCCGCGCGGCGAAGGCGGTCGTTGATGGCGCGCCCCAGCCCTCGCTCCGGCACCGGCATGACGGCAATCGCGCTGGCGTCGCTCGCATCCAGACGATGCAGGAAGGCAAACAGGTTGGCTGCCGCTTCGACCAGGTCGCCGGCTGCACTCAGGTTGAGGGTTGCTCGGGCACCCGGCGGGATCTTGGGGCCGAAGGCGAGTAGCGCCTCATCGGCCGAGACCGCCTTCGCTTCGAGCCGCAAGCCGAGGCGCGGCGCGTAATGGCTGGTCAGCATGCCCGGCGCCTTGGGCGTTTGGGTAAGATCGGGCGGGGCGAGCGGGCCGATGAGCGCCGCGATCTCTTCCTCCGCCAACCCACCAGGCCGGAGCAGCCGGGGTGAAGGTCCGCTCAGATCGACGATGGTGGACTCAAGACCGATCTCGGTCGGTCCGCCGTCGAGGATGACGGCAACGGCTTTCCCTAGCGTCGCGGCGACATGGGCCGCCGTGGTCGGGCTCAGGCGTCCAGAGGGGTTCGCGCTGGGTGCGGCGATGGGCCGGCCGAAGCCGGCAAGAAGGCGCGCGGCGACGGGATGGCGGGGAACCCTGACGGCGAGGGTCGGCAGCCCGGCAGAAGCCAGGAGGGAAACGGGGCAGGCGGCGCTGCGCGGCAGGACGAGGGTGAGGGGGCCGGGCCAGAACCGGCGGGCCAGAAGCCTTGCACGCTCGTCGAACTGGGCGAGGGCCTCAGCCATCTCGGTCCCGGCGACATGCACGATCAAGGGGTTGAAGCTGGGCCGCTCCTTGGCGGC
This sequence comes from uncultured Alphaproteobacteria bacterium, assembly GCA_963724385.1. GTDB lineage: Bacteria > Pseudomonadota > Alphaproteobacteria > Dongiales > Dongiaceae > DASXQK01. The sequence continues at coordinate 1,301,581 of CAVRUJ010000001.1, forward strand.
GAAGATGGCGGCGACGGCCCGGTCGTCGGTGGCATCGGCGCCGAGGCCGTAGACCGTCTCAGTCGGAAAGGCCACCAGGCGCCCCGCCTTCAACGCCTCGACGGCCGCGGCGATGCCGGCATCGTCGGGCCGGCGGATCGACAATCCTAGCATGCGGGCCCGTGGGGCGATTTTTCGCTCACCACCGCCCACGGGCGATGAAGTCCGGATTGATGAAGTTCGGCTTGCCGTAGGTGAGCGGCTCGCCGTCGACCAGGCGCACGCTTCCGCCGGCCGCGGCGAGTACGGCGTGGCCGGCGGCCGTGTCCCATTCCATGGTGCGTCCGAAGCGCGGGTAGAGATCGGCGATCCCCTCGGCGAGGCGGCAGAACTTGAGGGAGCTGCCGGCGGCAATGCGCTCGGCCACCCGCTCGCCTTCGAGAAAACGTTCCAAGACATCGTTTTGGCCATGGGCCCGGCTCGCCAGCACGATGACGCCGTCGGCCGGTTTCCGCCTGGCATGGATCGGCTGCGGCGGACTACCGGCGGTGGAAAGCGTGGCGCCCTCCGGCCCGCCGATATAGGTGGTGCCGAGGGCAGGCAAATGAACGACGCCCAGCACCGGCCGGCCGGCCTCGATGAGCGCGATGTTGACCGTGAACTCGCCGTTGCGGACCAGGAACTCCCGGGTCCCGTCGAGAGGATCGACGAGCAGGAACCGGCCTTTCGGATCGATCTTGGGAATCTGGCCGATGGAAACCGCCTCCTCGGCCACGCAAGGCAAACCGGGCAAGAGTTCCGCCAGGGCCGGCAGGATGATCGCCTCGGCCGCCACATCCGCAGCGGTCACCGGGGTCATGTCGCTCTTGAGCCGTGGTGCCGCGCCGGTCTGGTAGAAGCGCATGATCTCCCGGCCCGCCTGCTCGGCGATCCGGGCGAAGGCGATCGCGATGTCCTCGCTCACTTGCCCCCCGCGATCGCCCGCCAGACCTTCTCGGGCGTCGCCGGCATGTCGATATGGGTCACGCCCCATTCGCCGAGCGCGTCGACGATGGCGTTGATGATTGCCGGCGGCGCGCCGATCGCGCCGGCCTCGCCGGCGCCTTTGATGCCGAGCGGATTGGTCCGGCAGGGCACGTTGCGAAAGCCGATGTCGAAGCTGGGCAGGTCCGAGGCTCGCGGCAGGCAATAGTCCATAAGGGAGCCGGTCAGCAGCTGGCCGCTTTCCCTGTCATAGACCGTCTGCTCCAGCAAGGCCTGGCCGATGCCCTGGGCCGCACCGCCGTGGACCTGGCCGGCAAGCAGGAGCGGGTTGATGACGGCGCCGAAGTCGTCGATCACCGTGTAGCGCAGCAATGCGACGGCGCCGGTCTCGGGATCCACCTCGACTTCGGCGATGTGGCAGCCGTTGGGATAAGTCCCCGCCCGCGGCAGATAGGCGGCCGTCTCGGCGAGGCCGAAACCCGCCTCGCCGTCCGGACGCTTCGCCCGATAGGCGGCGCGGGCAACCTGATCGAAGCTGACGCTGCGATCGGTACCGACGACCCGGAAGAGACCGTCGGCCAGCTCAACGTCGGGGTCGGCTGCTTCCAGCAGTTGGGCCGCGATGCGTTTTGCCTTGGCCGCGACCTTCTCGGCCGCCGTCAGCACCGCGTGGCCGACGACGGGGAGCGAGCGCGAGCCGCCGGTGCCGAAACCATAGGCGACGCGTTCGGTATCGCCCTGATGGATGCGGATGCGCTCGATGGGAATGCCGAGCCGCTCGGAGGCGAGCTGGGCATAGGCGGTCTCGTGGCCCTGTCCGCTGCCTTGGGTTCCTACCAGCACCAGCACATCCCCACCCGGATCGACGCGCACCTCGGCCATGTCCTCCGGCCCTCCGCCGCAGCCTTCGACATATGTAGCCATGCCGGTGCCGCGGCGCCGGCCGCGGGTCTTGGCCTCGGCCTTGCGAGCCGAAGCGCCGGCCCAATCGGCCCGGCGCATGGCTTCATCCATCAAGGCGCCGAACTCGCCGCTGTCGTAGGTCGGGCCGGCCGGGGTCTTGTAGGGCATGGCCTCGGGCGGGATGAAGTTGCGCCGCCGGATCTCGTCGGGCGCCAGGCCCAGCTTGCGTGCCGCGGCGTCCACGGCGCGTTCCAGAAGGAAGGCAGCTTCGGGGCGCCCGGCGCCGCGATAGGCATCGACCGGCACCGTGTTGGTAAAGACGCAGCGCACCCGGGCGTGGATAGCCGCTGTGCGGTAGAGCCCGGCCAGCATGGGGCAGCTGGCGATGGTCGGGATGTAAGTCGAATAGCTGGAGAGATAGGCGCCGAGATTGGCGATGGTGTCGACCTTGAGAGCAAGGAACCGGCCGTCCGCATCAAGCGCAAGGGCGACCTCGCTCACATGGTCGCGGCCGTGGGTGTCGGTCTGGAAGGCGTCGCTGCGTTCGCCGATCCATTTCACCGGCCGGCCGACCTTGCGCGCCGCCCAGACCGCGACGACCTGCTCGGGGTAGAGGAACCCCTTCATGCCGAAGCCGCCGCCGACATCGGGCGTAATCACGCGCATGCGCTCGGGCGGAAGCTTCAGGATGACTTTGGCGAGCCAATTCTTGAGAGCGTGAGAGCCCTGGGTCGAGCTCCACACGGTGAAGCGCTCGTCGCCGGGATCATAGGCTGCGATCACGCCCCGGGTTTCCATCGAATTGACGACGAGGCGGTTGTTGACGAGCGGCAACCGCAGCACATGGGCGGCGCCCGCGAAGGCCCGCTCGACGGCCGCGGCATCGCCCAGCGCCCAGTCGAGGCAGAGATTGCCCGGCGCCTCTTCCCAGACCTGCGGCGCATCGGGCGCCACGGCCGCGGCGAGATCGACCGCGGCCGGCAAGGCCTCGTATTCGACCTCGATCAGCTCGGCGGCGTCCCGCGCCTCAGCCAAGCTGCCGGCCAGCACCACGGCGACGCTGTCGCCCACGTGCCGCACCCGGTCGATGGCCAGCGCGTGGCGCGGCGGGGCCTTCATGGGCGTGCCGTCGCTGTTGGGCAGATGGGTGTCGCAGGGCAAAGTCCCGATGCCGTCGGCGAGGAGTTCGGCGCCAAGGCCGATGAACTCGACGCCCGGTGCGGCCTGGGCCGCCGTGGTGTCGATCTTCACGATGCGGGCATGGGCATGGGGCGAGCGCAGGAAATAGGCGTGCAGCTGGCGCGGCAGATCGATGTCCGCGAGATAGCGTCCATTGCCGGTGAGAAAGCGACGGTCTTCCACGCGGCGGACCGATTGGCCGATGCCGAATTGTGCCATGCCCTTGTCCTTATCCTTTCGGAGAGCGCGGATGATAGAAGCGCCGGCACGCCCGGGCCAACGGCAAATTCGCGCTGCCAAGCTCGATGCGGTCAAGCTATACACGGGTTGGACTTTACAATGCGGTTCCACCGAAAAATGCCATTCCAATGAAGACGAAGCCGGCCCTCAGCGACGTGGCGATCTGCGCCGCCGATTCGGCGAATGTGGAGCTGACGAAGCGCGCGCTGGAGCTGTCGATGGAGAGATGCTCTTTCGGCGATGCGATCATGTTCTCCGATGCCGCCGTCGAAGGCGCCTTCCGCACCGTCAAAATCGAAAAAATCACCTCGATTGGCGACTATCAAGGCGTCCGGCTGCGCATATTGCCCAAGCTGATCGAAGCGCCCTTTGCCCTGTTCGTGGAGTGGGACGGCTATGTCATCGAGCCGCGAGCCTGGAACCCGGATTTTCGGAACTACGACTATATCGGGGCGAGATGGGTTCATTTCAGCGACGGCATGACGATCGGCAATAGCGGCTTCTGCCTGCAGTCGAGAAAATTGCTCGCGGCCCTGGCGGACCCGCGCTTTGCGTCCGCCGGACAACAAAACATCGATCTCCTGGTCTGTCGCACCTATCGTCCGATGCTCGAGCGCGACTACGGCATCCGCTTTGCGCCCGAGCCTGTGGCCGACCTCTTCTCCTACGAGAACACGGTGCCGAACGGTCCCACATTCGGCTTCCATGGCTGCGGCAACATGTGGAGGCACACCGAGGATTCCGAGATGATCAGGCTGATCGGCCTGGTCGATCCGTACGTGTTCCGGAGTTTCCACTTCGCGCGCCTGCTCGCCAGCTATTTCCAGCAGCGCAAGTTTATGCCCCTGGAGGCGATCTACGGAATTATGAGAAGCCAGATCGGGCGCGAAGACGCATTGGGATTGTTCAGGCGGTTCCTGCGCCAACCGCTTGCCGACCGGCTCTTCGCCATGTGCGAGCAGTTGCTCTCGAGTTCGGCGTCTCTGTCGGTTGCATCAGCGGAGCAGCGCCCACCGGCGGGGCAAGCGTAGCTTCGCCCTTTAGAACGGCTTCGGGTCGCGAAACCGGCGCAGTACGTTGTCGGTGATCCGGCTGACGTTGTTGGCGTTGTTGTCGTGCGACAGGCTTCCCGCCCAGGCGATGGAGCCGGTCGAAAAGACGGCGCCGCCGTTCGGCGTCTCGAAGAAGGCGAGCTCGGCGCGGATACGCGGGTTTTGGGTCCCGTCATTGTTGGGCAAGGTGCCGGTCACTTCCTCGGGCACCAGCAAGTAGAGCTGTCCGTGACCCTCGGATGCGGCGAGCGCAAGCGTGTGGGGCGGCGAGCCCAGCGCCCGGTCGACGATATCGAGCTCGAGGCCCGCGGCACCGCCGCCCACCAGGCCGAAATTGCCGATCTTCTCCTCGGGTCCGACGCCCTCGAAGATGAAGGCGGCGCGGGGATCGAAGCTGCCCGGCAGGCGCCGGTAATAGGACGAGATGTCGAATCCCTGGGCGACGAATCCGACTCCCACCAGGGACTGGGGCGGCCGGCCATTGCGCCGCCACAGGCCGCCGTATTCGCCGGTGAAGGACATATAGTACTCGCCGGGCTCGCCCGACCAGTCGCGCACGCCGTCCTCGACCCGGCGCAGCTCGATCACGCCAGGCAGCTCCTTGTTGAAGGCGATGCGCCAATAGAACCCGTTGGCGCCGAGGTAGATGAGCCGGCCGCCGCGCTGAAGATAGGCGCGTAGCGCATCATGCATGGCGGTCGAGTAGTACTCCGGATGGCTCCCGGTGACGACGACGCGGTAGCGTGCGAGCAGGGCGAGGCCCTCGGCGTGGAGGTCCTCGTCGGTCGCCACGTCGTAGCGGTGGCCCATGTCCTCGAGCCAGGCGCTGATATGGAGATCGGCGTTGAACTGCCAGGGGCTCGTGCCCGCAGGGCCGGTCCAGCCGCCGGTGACGCCGGGCCGCATGTTGAGAATGGGCCTGAGACGCGAGGAGATCGAGACGCCGCTCCCGTCGCTGTGGGTCTCGTAGAAGGAGTAGCCGTATTCGCGGTGGGCGTTGAGGAACACGTCCTCGGGCGAGAGCGCCGGTAGATGGCCGGCGGTGAGCTCGGCCAGGTCGCTGTCGTAGCCCATATGCTCGTTGGCATAGGCCATGTAGCTGGCGGTCGGGATCAGGAACAGCGTGTCGGACGCAGCCGTGCCTCGCTTCGGCAGGACGAAGAAGGGAATGCGCTCCACCTCCTCGCCGTCGGAAAGGCGGGCCGCATAGATGCCGCTGCGCAGATGCTCCGGCACTTCGAGCACGAAATCCGTCTGCCAGCCGGCGTCGTAGAGATCGTCGTCGTGGAAATGGATGGCGCCATATTGCTGCGGCGCCCGGCGCCAGTCCTGCTCGCTGGCGTCCCAGTTCCAGCCCTTCATGGCACGGGTCGGAAGATTGACGAGCCGGCCGTCGAGCCGGTTGGGCGAGAGGTCGGCGATCCGGTCGCTGCCCATGTCGGCTGAGAAATCCCAGGCGGCGACCAGGCTGGCGCCGTAAGCCGCCGCTGCCGGCTGCACCACGGCCTGGCGCAGCCACGCCTCGGGCAGGGCGGCGCGATAGAGCCGGGGGCTGTCGATTTTGCCGTTGTAGTGGGCGAAGGCCCGATGGCCGAACTCCAGCGGTTCCAGTGCCGCGGCTATCGCAAGCTCGGCCGCCGCTTCGCCGAGCGCGACCTTCACCGGCAGCAGGCAGGTGACGGCGCTGTCTTCCCGGGCATAGGCCGTCTGCGGTTCCTGAATCAGCGTCGCCTGCCCCCTGGCCGCATCGAAGCTGGCGGCGATGAGGTACCACTCCCGGGCGAGGAGCGGCCGGTCGGTCGAAAGCTCGGCGACCCCGCCTCGTCCGTCGTCGAGGACGAGAGCAAGGGCGCCGGCGGCGTCGATCGCGAGGTCGAAGCCGCCGCTTTTAGAGCGCCGGCTCAACAGCACCTGGTTGCCGCGGCCGGGCGCCGTCGGCCAGATCATGGCGACGACGGAGAAATCGGACATGCCGCGCAGCGCAGTCCGGTCGGGCACCACGGCGTAGGAGCCGGCCGCGATCTCCTGCAGCCGGCCAGGGTAGTTGCCGGCAACGCCCGTCGGTACCAGCTCCTCGCGGAAGCCTGGCCCGGCGGGCGACAGATCGCCGCTCGCCAGGCGGACGATCTCGGCGTGGTAATGGGCATGGCCCCGGCAACTCGCCTTGAAGGCGATGCGCTCGCCCGGCGCGGCGGAGAGGCGGTCGGCATAGCCGAGGATGCTGCGGGTTCGGATCTCGGTCATGGCTGGGTCACGAATTCCTGATTGCTCGTATGCCGCACTATGTTGCCGGCTCTTCGGCCGTCACTCGATCGCCAGCGCCTGGCCGGTCATGGCCCGCCAACGGCGCTTGAAAATGTCCCACTCGGCTTCCACAGGGCTGTGATAGCGCACGCCCTCGACGATCTCGAAGGCGCCGCCGCGCGGGGGCCCCAGGCGGATCAGCGCCCATTCGCGGTGAGGGACTATGGTCAGCAGCGCCAGCCGGCCGGGCAGGGGCTCCGAGCGCATGAGGTTGAGAAGCCGGTGGAGATCGCCGCTATGGGGGCCGAAGGGGCGGGCCTTGAACTCTGCCGCCAGGTCCACGCGGGCGGGATCGATCTGAAACATGGATATCCTCCTGAAGCCGGATCGCCCGTAGCGCGCCCGGCTTGAGACGAGCAGGCTCTTATGCTTTGGCGCAGAGCAAGATTGACGGGTCAGCTTGATTCAAGCTGACCGGATGTTGTTCTAGGGATTTCCTCCTTCGGAACAGGGCGGCAGTGCTAGTGTTCGCCTGGAGTATGACGGGCATGCGCGCAGGCTTGCAACTCGGGCCGCGTCCCGACAGACTGCGCCGCGCTCGCTAGAGCAAGATCGGGTCAGCTTGAATCAAGCTGCCCCGTGAATCTTGCTCTAAATTTTGCGATTAGAGCCCAATTCACGTCTCAAGCTGAGTTAGCTTGAGACGATCGGGCTCTAGGGGCGGGCATGGCCAAGAGACCGATGGAGGACGAAAGGTGAGGATCGGGAGTTGGGGCGGCGCGGCGCTGGCCGCATTCGGGATGCTGGTCGCAAGCGTCGCGGGGGCGCAGGCTGACCAGACCAAGCCGCAGGTCTTCAAGTCCTGGACTCTGGAATGCGTTACGCCGAAGCCGCCAGCGGGATCGACGGACCAACCGAAGACGTTCTGCCGGATCGGCCACGAGGTGCATAACGCCAACGACGCGACCAAGATCGAATTGGTCGCCAGGGCCCGCTATCTGGGCTCGGACCGGAAGCCTTGGTTTATTCTCGTCCTTCCGCCGGAAGCAAATCTGCAGGCGGGCGTCAGGTTCCAGATCGACAAGAACACCGCTTACCGGGCCAAGATTCAAAGCTGCTTTCCGTCGGCTTGCAACACCATGTTCCCTCTGTCTGACGATCTGTTGAAGCAGTTCAAGAGCGGAACGGATATGAAACTGGAATTCCTCGCCAACCCGCAGACGGACGTAAAGTTGACAGTTCCCTTGGCCGGCTTCGGCGCGGCCCTCGAAGCCTTGCAGAAGTCGGGCTCCTAAACCCGAGTTTCTCTCATGGATCACGATGGCGTTGCTCGCGCGCGGAGGCGATCCACTGGAGTTGAGCCGCGAAGCGGATCGACGGCCGAAGGCGGTGTTCATCCATCGGCAAGGACCGCTGCGCGGTCCGATCCCGACGCTTCGTCTCGAAGCGTCGGGTTAATCGGCCCGCTCCGCTTTATGAGGGTGGATCGATTCAGCCGAGGGACCAAGCGGTCCCTCAGCATCGAGCCACCGGTGGCCGCCCCGCGCGCGGCAACCCGAAGGGCCGGGCGAATTTGCCGACAGGACGTCGTCAGCCGGCTCGCCCGATGCGAAGGCATCGCGCTTCGCCGCCTTCCTGGCCTGTCGGCAAATTCGCCTCGGCGCCATCGCCATCCATGAGAGAAATTCGGGTTAGGCCGCCGGGGGAGACGGCCGAGATTCGGACGACAGCGGAGAGACCCTGCCGCCCCGGCAAGCGTTGGGGAAGCAAAGGGCCAAGCGGCCTGAGGCCGCCGGCCACGGGCGCAGTGCTCGGGATTTGTCTTTCGGCGGGCCTGCTGATTTCATTGTCGGCGATGGCGCAGACCAGCACGAGCGCGGCCCAGCCGGCGGCAGCACCTGCGCCCGGCCAGACCCAGACCTTCAGGGCCTGGGCGCTGGATTGCCTGGTGCCGAAGACGGGGCCGGGCGCGGGCAAGCGGGCCTGCTTCATTCATTACGAGGCCCGTGACAAGACCGACCCCAAGCAGATCACGGCGCGCGCCGTGATCCGGTACGGCGGCAACCCGCGCAAGCTCAACCTGATTTTCCAGCTGCCGCCCAACACGGTCCAGGCGGCGGGCATATCCTTGACGGTCGATGTCGGCAAGCCCCTGACGACGCCGATCCAGGCTTGCCTCGCCAAGTTCTGTTACGGCGCCGTGGATCTCTCGCCTGACCTGGAAGCCCAGGCCAAGGCCGGCCAGCAGCTCATGCTGGGTTTCACCGCCAAGGACAAGGGTCCCCAGCAGGTGCCCGTGCCGCTCTACGGCATCACAGCGGCCTTGCAGGCGCTGGACAAGACGGGGAGCTGACTCCTCCGCGGCCTCGTAATTTTCTCCTTTCGTCATGCCCGCGGATGCGGGCATCCATGTCCACAACCGCACTTTTTTGGGCAAGGATTCCTGCTCCCCACCTGCGCGGGGACAAGCCTCGCGGGAATGACGATGCTAGGGAGGTCAACCCTGGGAAGGGTTCGCCAGACAGATGAACTCTTCGAACTTGCCGCTCTTCGCGCGCGGCAGGCTGTTTGGGAAATAGGTGAAAGCCAGGTCGAACGGGTGCCCGAGGGACTTCAGCATGTGGTCCTTGAGCTTTGCTTCCTGGGCCGGGGTCACCGGCGCTTCCATGACGAGGCGGACCTCGATCCGCTCCCGGTCGTGCTGGATGAACTGGTATTGGCTGACGGGGGCGATGTCGCGGTAGGCGTGGAAGCCGACCAGGGGCCAATGCCGGCTTCCGTCGGGCATGAGGATCAGATTGCGCTCGCGCCCCAGGATGGCCTTCAAGGCCGGCAGGCCGCGCCCGCATGGGCAGGGGCCGGCGACCTCGGCATAGTCGCCGATCTCGTAGCGGACGATCGGCATGGCGAAGTTATGCAGGTCGGTCACCAGCACCCGGCCGGTGCCGCCTTCACCGCAGGGCCGGTCCTGGTCGTCGACCACCTCGACGATCACGCTCTCGGCCATGACATGGTAAAGGCCGCTTTCAGGACATTCGATGGCGATGCTGCCGACCTCCTGAGAGGAATAGTGGTCGGCCAGCTCCGCCGAGAGCACCCTGCGCGCCCGCTCGCGCACGCGCGGCGACAGGGTCTCGCCGATGGTGCGGATCTTGGCGAGGCCCGGCAGCCCGATCCCCTGGCGCTCGCAGTGGGCGGCAATGGCGTCCAGGGAGTTCGGATAGACGATCAGGCAATAGGGCCGGAATTCGCGCAGCAGCTCGACCTGCCGTCCCGCGTCCAGGGTCATCGGAATCGCCTGCAGTTGGCCGGTTTCCACCATCGAGGAGACCGGCTCTCCCCAGTCCTTGTTGACCGCGTAGGAAGAAACCTGCGGGCGGATGGCCGAGAAGGGCCGGGCGAGGTCCCGCCCATGCCAGACATGGTCGCGCAGGTTCGTGGCCTGAAAGAACAGCCGGGACACCGCCGTGCGCCGGATGAGCACGGGCTCGCCCGTCGAACCCGAGGTCTTCGATTCGCCCAAGGGCTGATGGCCTGGCGGGATCTCGGCGCAATAGAGATCCGAACCGCGCTTCTGGATGTCGCGCCGGCGCAAGATCGGAAGCCGCGCCAGGCCCGCGGGGGTCGCCAAGTCCTCAGGGACGAGGCTGGCTTCCTTCAGCCGCTCGGCAAAATGCCGTGATTGCCTGGCGGCGAAGCGCGCCAGGACCACGAGCTGACCATGCTGGGCCAGGGCGATCTCTTCGGCCGGGAGCCATTGAGCGTCCTCGATCTCCCGCAGCAAGGCGACGATGGCGGCCGCCGGTCCGCGCAGCAGGCTCGGCCACCCAATCTCCGCCACGCTGCTGCGAAGCTTGAAGGGGAAGGCTTGTCGGCGGGGCATCAGGCCGGACATCAAGACAAATCCTAGGGCAGGTCCATGACCATCAGCGGGCAACGCTCGGCCAGCTCGTAACGGCCCGAGGGGACCGCTCTGGCGACACCAAAGGATGCCGGCAGCGCGGCGCGGAATTGGGCGAGGGTGGGGAAACTATAGACCTCGGCCGATCCCTTGTAGAAATCGATGGTCGCGATGTCCTCCATGCTCCAGCCGCTCGCTCGGGCCAGGCTCAGCCTGTCGGGGAATTCCCGATCGAAGGCTTCGCGGATGGCCTCGACCTTCACATTGGCGTCGCCGGCGGCGGCAAGCAGGGCCTGGGCAAACCGCCACTTGAAGGCATGGAACGAGCCGGCTCGTCCCGACATGACCTGGTCCTTGAGGGCCGGGATCGTCTCGGGCTCGTCCGGCGCCAGGAAGGCCCGGATGGCGATGCGCCCGGCCGGCCGGGTCACCCGTGCGATCTCGGCCAGGAGCCGCCGGTAGCCATTGGGGTAGTCCAGGCAAATGAAGCTCCCGTCGCCGATGACGGCGGAGAAAAAGGCCGGCGGGAAGGGCAGGGCCAGCCACTCGCCCTTGATGGCCTGCCGGCTGCCGCTGTCGCCGGGCCAGATATGGTCGATCATGGTCTGGTTGCGGTCGACGGCGACGAGCCGCTTGCCAAGCGGGGCCAATTCCGGGGTCACGCCCAGCAGCAGGAGCCGGTCCGCGTATTTGCCGGCATCTTCGGCGATCAGCTTGCCGAGGGTGAGCGCCACATCGGGATGCGGCCTTTGCGGTGGCTTCAACCTGTTCCAGTGCCGGTGAAAGACGGCCCAGTGACTCTCCTCCAAGCGGCTCCCCTTCCGTTACCGGGCCGTTACCGGCAGGCCTCGCCATGATGACACCCGGCGTCTAGGTCAAGGCTGAGGCCGAGGCAATCTCTTTTCTCCGAGGAATCGCCCCGGGGTGGAAAATGCCGGGGTGGAAAAGGAATGGAGCCACTGAGTGCCGCCGTTTCGATTCGCGGAGAGCAGATCTGGATTTCGGCCCGGAATATCGGAACAAAGCCAGTTAATTGGACTGTCGTTGTGTTTTTTCTGCCACAGGCGCGTAGAGAAGTGCGCCTGAGGTTCATTGTGCATTGCGATACTGTCCTCCGGCTCTAGTACCGAACCTAAGGGTTTGGTAACTTCGGCGTGACAACCGAGACTCGCCCAGGGAGGGGAGTTTTGGGACGTGAGTGTTTTTTTGGCGGTCGTCGCTTGTTCGCAACGAACCGGCGGTATGAGTGGCCCATAGGGATGGGTCGCTTCGATACACGGGATTGGGGTCTAGGGGTCTAGCCATGAACAACCTGCATCTTCGGGACGGCAAGGTCGAGTTTCGCTGGAAGCGCTGGCGGAACAAGAAACGGCAGGAGGTTTCCTACTGCCTGATGGTGCTGTTCAGCGGCGCGGTGCTGTTCGGCGGGGGCGGCATGGCGCTGGCCGGGCCGACGGGCGGGCAGGTGACCAGCGGCACGGGCACGATCAGCCAGGCCGGCACGACCACGACCATCAGCCAGACCAGCAACGTGCTGGACATCAACTGGCAGACCTTCTCGACCGCGCCCAACGAGACGGTCAACTTCAACCAGCCGGGCTCAAGCGCGCTGGCGATCAACCGGGTGGTGGGCGGGGTTCCCTCCTATCTCCAGGGTGCGTTGAACGCTAATGGTCGGGTGTTCATCCTGAACAGCGCCGGCATCACCTTTGCCGGGACCTCGCGGGTGAACGTGGGCGCCTTGCTGGCGACCACGGCGATGACGATCGACGGCAACGCCAACCAGTTCGCCAACTTCAGCGCGCCCTCGGGCAGCGGCGGCTCGGTCATCAACCAGGGCCAGATCACGGTCTCGAACGGGGGCTTTGCCATCCTGGCGGCGCCCTATGTGCAGAACACGGGCTTCATCAAGGCCGACCTAGGCACGGTGGCGCTTGCCGGGACGAACCAGTTCACCCTCGACCTGCGCGGCGACGGGCTCATCAACTTCGTGGTTCCTCCGGGCACGGCGGCGCAGATCGTGGCCGACGGGCAGAAGGTGGGGGTCGACAACAGCGGCACCCTGCAGGCGCGCTCCGGCCAGGTGATCATCTCGGCCAATGTGGCGACCCAGGTGGTGAACGCGGTCGTCAACCTGAAGGGCGTGGTGGACGCCGATGCCTTCGCGGCCAACGGGGCCGGCGGCACGGTGATGGTGACCTCGACGGGGGACATCAACCTCGGCGGCACGGTCACGGCGCAAGGCAACGGCACCGGCGCGGGCGGCAGCATCGTCACCAAGGCGGGCGGGGTCGACAACGTCGAGTCCGGCGCGAACCTGCTGGCGGCTGGCGGCAGCGCCGGCCATGGCGGCCAGATCGAGGTCAGCGGCAAGTCCGTCAAGCTTGACGGCAACATCGTTGCCGGCAAGGGCGGGCACCTGCTGATCGATCCGCTGAACATGGTGATTGCAACGAATGGGACCGGGTCTACCCCTAACCAAGCGTCCATCAATGAGCACTGGCTGGCCAACGCGCTCGATCACGGCAGCAGCATCACTCTGGCCGCCTCGAACAACATCACGTTCAAGGGCACCAACCCCGCCAACGACTTTGTCCTCCTGGGCAACGACGGCAACCTGACGGTGATCGCCAACGAGAACATCGTGTTCTCGAACGTGAAGGACTACGAGATCCGAACGGGCTCCGGCAACGTGCATCTGACGGCCAACCACGGCGAAATCGGCAGCAACGGCGGCCGTCTAAGCATCGTCAGCGGCTTCGGCACCGACAACCCCGGGCTCGGACATGACTATACCGGCGTGACCCAGGCCGGCGACGTTGTCCTCAAGGCCGGTACGAACATTTTCCTCGACAACGTCACGGTGAAGACTGTCGACGGCGCCTCCCATCATCTGCACGCATCGTTCTCGGCGGACGCGCAGCACGGCAATATCGACATCGCTGGCGCTGTCGACGTCGAGGCTTCGGCCAACGGCGAGAGCGCCGCCGCCGTCGCGCATGTGAATCTCTTTGCCCCCGACCACATCGGGGTGAACGGCCCGGTTTCGGTGCTGGCGAACGCGCACGGCTTCGGCGATGACATCCAGGCCAGCGCCCAGCTGATCGCGGCCCAAAACTACAGCCATGTCGGCTCGCATTGGGACACCGATCCCGCCGGTTCGATCCATTTCGGCAACGCGATCACCGTTGAAGCCAGGGCCAACGGCACCACCGATCCCACCAGCGTCGATGCCGTCGCGAACGTCCTGCTCGCGGCCGACGACATAACGGTGACCGGCAACGCAACCGTCAAGGCGACGGCGTCGGCGAGCTTCGTCGATCACGTCAAGGCCAACGCGATATTGATCGCGGAGGACAGCTCGACCAAGACCGCCGATGGAGACTTTGGTCACGACTTCCAGGGGGCAGCGTCCAATATCAATTTCGCCAAGGCCATCGATGTCGAGGCCAAGGCCAACGGCTCCCATGTCGACAGCTCGGTTGAGGCCCTCGGTTCGGTCGAGCTCTTCGCCACCAACATCCATGTGCATGGTACGGCGACGGTGAAGGCGACGGCGAGCAACAGCAGCGACGCGCCGAGCCTCGTCACCGCGACCGCCAAGCTGACCGCCGCCGAAGGCGCGTCGAGCAACTATCACCGCGTGGGTGCGTTCACCTTCCACAGCAACTTCGATTTGAAGGGCGGTTCCGGCGCCGATGTCACCTTCAATGGGCCGATCGACGTCGAAGCCCGGGCCTTCGGCTCGACCGTAGAGGAATTTTACGGCGTGGTGAGAGCTAAGGCCGATGTCCACCTGGTGGCCAGCGACCAGATCTATGTCGGCGGCAACGTCACGGTGTTCGCCAGCGCCACCGGCCACGGGTCCGACAGCCGCGCCGCGAGCGTGAATGCCGACGCGGGCTTCACCGCCGTCGGTGGGGAAGTGACCCACTACAACTTCTTCAACGGCAGCGGCAGCCATCAACATCTTATCTGCGTGACCCGCACCCCGGCCTCGACGGTCTTCCTCGACCCGGCCCTCACCGTGCAGGCGGAGGCCCATGGCCACGACGTCGACCTGGTCACCGCCAATGCGCACGCCGTCATGGCGGCAACGGGCTCCGTCAGGGTCGACGGCAATGCCGCGATCCTGGCCACAGCCAACGGCTTCAATGCCGACTCGCTCGAGGCGCGCGCGACCTTGACGGTCGAACAGTGTTCCTCGGCCCGATTCACCGGGAGCACATACCAGAAATTCCAGAATCACTTCCTCACGGACAGGATCAACTTCTTCCGCGGCATCGACATCTCAGCCAAGGTTTCGGGAAGCGCGACCAATTCGCTCGATGCCTCGGCCGTGGGCGAGTTCTACGGCCGGAACGTCGATTTCGGCGGCCAAGTCAACGTGCTCGCCGACGCCTCGGTCGACGGCGATGCTAATTTCGTGGGGGCCAACGCGGCCCTGCTTGTCGAGGCGGCATCACCGCTGCAGATCAGCACCGTCGGAACGGACATCCTCGACAAGTTCATAAACGGCTTCCAGCACTCGAACAGCGCGATCATCCACTTCCACAACGGCATCGATGTCGAGGCCCATGCCCATGGGGTGTGCGGCTTCGTCGACAATGCAGCAGCAAGCGCGAACGTCGTCCTCGACGGCGCCCACATCACCGTGGACGGCAAGACCAAGGTCTCGGCGAGCGCCACGGCCACGGACGCGTCCTACATTCGGGCCGATGCCCGGCTTCTGGCCCAGCTCGGCCAGGCGAGCTTCGCCACGGCCGGGACGGTCGATACGCGGTGCGGCGCTCCCGCCTTCGCGGGTTCCGTCAACGGAACGATCCATGTCGGCGCCAACAACGTCACCTTCGGCAACTCGGTCACGGTCGACGCCTTCGCCCATGGCCGGGCGAGGGACGTTACCGCCAATGCCTCCGGTCACCTGGCCGGTTTCGCCGTCAATGTCGAAGGACTGACCACGGTCACGGCCACGGCCGACAATACCGGCGACGGCCGCGCCTCGGCCAATGCCATGCTGCTGGTCGATTACGTCGATGCCAATGTCGGAGCCCTGGCGAACAACCTTTCGGGCGTGGAGGAGTACCTTGGCTCCCACGGCCTGAGCAGCGTTATCGACACCCTGGCCAGTTACATAGGCCACGGCAGCAACGCCGTGGAGGTCGAGCTGTCGGCTCATATCGGCGGCAGCAACATGCAGCTTGCCGGATTCCATGTCGGGGCCAATGCCCAGGCGAACGACGCGACCTTCAACTCCACCATCCGGGCCACCGCCCTGGCCACGCTGGCCGGGAACCTGATCAACGTCAGCGGCCCGGCCTCGGTGGATGCCACGGCCAATGCGCTTGACTTCCATGACCCGGGCGTTGTCGAGGCCAATGCCAAGCTTGTGACCGATCTCATCGGCATCGACGCCACCGTCCAATTCGGCGCGATAAGCGGCTCGCCCAGCAGCTTCCACCCGGGGCCAAGCAATCAGCTTGCCATCGACGCGCATCTCGGCGGCGGGTTCTCGGGCCACGGCGAGACCAGGTTCGTCGAGGGCTTCAACGTGTCGGCCTTCGCCCATGCCGAAGGAGCGTCCGCGGTTTACGCCAACGCCACCGCCCTGCTTCTGACCGAAGATCTCGATGTCTTCGCGCCTGGCGACGTGACGGCTACGGCTGTGGGCACGTTTGACTCCGAAGTCGTCGCCAGGTCGAAGATGACGGTGGGCGAGCTCGCGCTCACGCTGACCTCCGAGGCCACCGGAAGGCCCGGAATCGAAGAAAGCACGGTTCTGATCAACGTCCTCGTCGGCGGCAATGACGAGAGCTTCCAGCAGGGCTTCAACGTGCAAGCGCATGCGCATGGCTTCAGCGTCGACGGTCTCTTCGCCGATGCCGGCGTCACCTTGGCCGGCGCGTCGAGCGACGCCTTCATAGGCGCCTTCAGCGGGTTCGGCGGCTTGGGCGCATTCACTGCGGCCCCGCTCACGGTCGTCGGCGGCGGCAACGTCAGAGTCGGCGGTCCTGCCATCGTCAACGCCACGGCCGATGGCGTCGACCTGGGCGTCGTCCAAGCTTGCGCGACCTTGACTGCCGAAGGCGGCGAGATCTCGACGCATTTCGGCTTCGACAACTCCCACAACAACATAACCAGCCACTTCGCCGCCAACAGCCTCAACTTCGGCTCGGTCGACGTCCGGGCGAACACGGTGGGCCAGAACGTCTTTGATTTCGTCGACGCCTCCGGCGTCGGCCAGTTCTACGCCCGCAACGTCAATATGGACGGCCCTGTGACGGTCAAGGGATCCGCGGCCGAGTTCACGATCGACGGCTTCCGCCGCCCCGACGTGCAGGCCAACGCCTTTCTTTTCGCGGCCGATCGGGCCTCCAGCTTCCATGACAGGGGAACCGGTTCGAGCGTACGCAACCACAGCCTCATCGGCTCCGGCGCCGAAATTACCTTCAACCAGTCGATCAACGTCGAGGCTCATGCCGATGCCGGCCGGAACGCATACACGGTGAACGCGTTCGCCGGGGTCGAGCTGGCGGCGGATTCCGGCGTGCACGTTGCAATCCCCGTCGCTTCGGCGGATTCCGGCGACATCACGCTGAAAGGCAACGTCACGGTGCTTGCCAGCGCGAGCGCACAGGGGACGTACTCCAGACGCGACGACCGGGTCCATGCCAACGGGGTGTTCGTCGCATTGGGCAGCTCCTTCTGGAAGATTGAGGACGGGACCGACAGGTTCGATTCAAGGCAGATACAGGGCGGCAAGTTCACTCTGGCCAAGGGTGCGACTCTCGCTGTCGAAGCCAATGCCTTCGGCCATCACCTGACCGGTTCGGTGGACGGCAGCGCCGGCGCCTTCTTCGATGTCTCGACCCTGAGCGCAGCCGGGCTGGTGACCGTGCTGGCGGATGCGCATGGCACGTCGGTCGAAGCAATCACTGCCGATGCCCAGCTTCGCACCGATCCGTTCCTCGTCAACTTCGCCGGGGGCTTCGACGTGGAGGCCAATGCCAACGGCCATCACGTCACGTTCGTCGTCGACGCCACCGCCGACGCTTCCATCGATGGGGTGTTCGTGAAAGTTGGCGGCCCTGGCATCGTCCTCGCCAATGCCCATGGCAGCACAGTCGACGGCGTCGAGGCCCGGTCCAGGCTCGGCGCTCATGCAAGCGACGCCTTGAGCTTCGCCAGCGGCTTCGATGTGGAAGCGCATGCAAATGGGCATCACGTCCTGTTCGCCGTCGATGCTACCGCCGACGGCTCGTTGCGCGCGGACTCCAGCATCGCGGTCAAGGGGCTGGCCAAGGTCCTGGCCAGCGCCAATGGCTCGACGGTCGATGGCGTAAGGGCAGACGCCCAAATCACCACAGATCCAGTCCACCTGACCTTCTCGAACGGCTTCGACGTGGAAGCCCATGCGAACGGGCAGGACGTTCTTGTTCTCGGTGGAAGCCTTCGCCAACGCTTCGCTCGATGCCAGCTACGTGAATGTCAAGGGCGTGGGCAAGGTCGTGGCCGATGCCCATGGCAGCACGGCCGATGGCGTAGTTGCCCAGGCCAACTTGTTCACCGATCCGGTGACCCTGACCTTTGCCACGGGCTTCGACGTAGAAGCCGACGCGACCGGCCACAACATCCGCTCGTCGGTGGTGGCCAACGCCACCGCCCATATTTTCGCCGACGTGATCACCGTCGGGGGTCCTGCGGTGCTGAAGGCCCATGCTTCCGGCAGCAACAGCACCGACTTTGGCCGCAATCTCGCCCGCGTGACCGCTTTCGCCAATCTCGATGCCTCGGCCAGCTCCATGTCCTTCAGCGCGCCGAGGGGCCAAAGGGCCATCAACGTCGAAGCCAACGCCAACGGCTTCCAAGTCCGCAACGAGGTGGATGCCATCGCCACGGCGGATCTTTTCGGGCGCGTCATCCTCGTGAAGGGCCCCGCCCATGTGCAGGCCACGGCCAACTACAGCCAAAGCATCGACGGCAGCCCCTTCGCGGTCAGGGCCGACGCGAGGCTCTTGGCCGCCGGCCGGGTGGAAACTTGTCATGTATTCACGGCTGGCTCTGAAAGCTACGGCTTTTACTTGACCGAACCCGCCTCGTTCATCGACTTCGGCGGCGGCATCTCGGTCACGGCCCTCACTCACGGCTCGTATGCCTGGACGATTCAAGCCGGTGCCGACGCCCGGCTGGTCGCAGACAACATCGCAGTCGGTGGCGGCGTCGAGGTGATGGGCACCGCCACAGGACATAACGCAAACGAAATCAGGGGCAGCGCCCACTTCATAGCTGACGGATTTTCGTACGGGGCCTACAGCTTCGGCTCCAGGAGCCACCGGTTCTTCCTGACTGACGTGCTCGATTCCTACGGTTTCTATGAGCCCGCCTCGCATGTCACCGTAACCGGCGGTCTCGACGATGAGGCCCATGCCATGGGCCAAAGTGCCGACGGCCTCGTGGTCGACGCCGAGGCCGGCCTGATTGCCGACCAGCTTCGTGTCGCCGGCCTGACGAAGGTCAGGGCGAGTGCAAGCGGCAATCGTGTCTATCAGATTGATGCAGATGCCGAGTTCATTGCGGACGAGAACGGCAGCGAATCCTTCCAAGGCGCCATCGACGTGAGAGCCGTTGCGAATGTGGGCTCCGAGGTCGAGTACGCAAATGCCTTCGCGTCTGTCGATCTCGACGCCAGCGGCAACATCACGGTCTTCGGCCCCGGCGGGTTCGGTCCCGGCTTCGCGCCCGCCATAACCGTAGTCGCCAGCGCCGATCCGCAGCATCATGCGAGACATGCCCGTGCCACGGCGTCGCTCGCCGCGGAAGCCGGCGTGGGAGGCCCCGATTTCAGCTCGAGTCACTTTGGAGCCCACGGGGATTCTTACGATCCCGCCACCCGCGGGAGCAGACCGGGGAACCTCCTGATCATCGGCAACGTGACCGCCAGGTCGCTGGCGTTGGGCTCCTCGGCCGGCAATGAGGCCTTCTCCGAGCTGGATCTCGAGGGCGACGGCGTCACCGTTGTCGGCAACATCCGCTCGCTTGCCCATGCCGATTCGATTGTGGGCGACCGTGCCAGCGCCGAGGTGGAGATCTATGCCTTGGCGAATGGCGGCGGCATCACCCTGATCGAGACCCAGGATCCGATCGCCTCGGCGATCGGCGGCAGCGCCCACGCGTTCCGCCAGGCTCACTTCAGCACCTATCAGAGCGCCACCGCTGGGGCGCATGGATCGCACGCATACGCCGACATCGACATCCAGGCGGGGCCAAGCAGCTCGGGCGGGGTGACCGTGCTTACGCCGACAACGGATCAGCAGCTGCGGCTGCAGACTCTGACGGACATCCAGCCGAACCCGCCCTGGGCCTCGAGCTCGCTGTCGGAGATTCCGCTATCCATCGATCACCACGACTGCGGCGTGCTGGGCGGGGCGGGCAATCCGAACGCCAAGCCCAAGGGCTGCGAGAGGGGACCGTTCGACATCTCCGAGACTGACGAACTTCCATAGAACGATCTCGGATTTTGATTGGCACAAGGGGGTAGTGGGACGATGGGGAAGCAAAGCGCCAGGGGTGGGGTGTCCACCCGGACAAGGACGCTGGCGGCGGCCTGCGGGTTGCTGATGCTGCTGCCGGCGGGGGCTTATGCCCAGTCTGCGGTGCAGGGGCTGCCGGGCGTGGTGAACCGGCCGACGCCGCAGGTGCCGTTGCCGCCGACGCCGACCCCGATCCCGCTGCCTGGCGGGACGCCGTCACCCGAGGGGATCACCAACCCGACGGGACCGGTGCCGACCTTGAAGCAGATCGACTTCGAGGGGGTGAAGTCGGTGCCGCTGGGCGACCTTCAGGCGATCGCCTCGCACTACCTGAACCGGAACCTGACCCGGGGTGATATCGCCCAGCTCAAATACGAGGTGGCCAAGCGGTATTACGAGTCGGGCTATATCCTGGTGCGGGTGGTGACGCCGCCGCAGGATCTCAGCTCCGGCACGCTGCATATCGTGGTGTATGAGGCCAAGATCGAAACGGTGACGGTTCCGAACAACCGTCTGGTCAGTCCCTATATCACCGGCGGGATCGCCTCCGAGATCCATAAAGGCGAGGTGTTCCAGGAAGACAATGTCGAGTCCATGGTGCGCGACATGGACGACCTGCACGGCGTGAAGGCAAGCGTGGACTTGAGCCCCGGCAGCCAGGTGGGGACGACGGACCTGACCGTGAAGCTGCAGAGGGACCACGACTTCCAGCAGCAGGTGTCGGTCAACAACTACGGCTCGAAGCTGACCGGCCGGTATCTGTTCAACGCCAACCTGCAATACGCGAATCTGCTGGGCCTGGGCGAGCTCTATACGCTCGACGTGTCGCACTCGGACCAGAGCTTCTTCTCGATCCGTCCCGGGGTCGAGATACCGACGGGGCTGTGGAACATCGTGTTCGACGCGAGCTACCTGTACAGCAATTCGGATGTGAACGGCCAGATCTCGGCGCTCAACAACACGGGCCGCACCGACGACGTGAACCTTGGCTTTTCGAGCGCGCTGCTGAACACGGCGGCGCAGAAGATCTCGGTCCGGGGCGGCTTCGAGGGCCGGCATGCGAAGTCGGAATTCGCCGGCACGAGCGCAGTGCAATCGGATGACCAGCTCCGGGAGTTCAACGCCACCGGGAGCTATCTGCTTCGGCTGGCGAACACGACGGCGTTTGCGTCGGTGGAGGCGGTGCAAGGGGTCGACATCCTGGGGGCGAGCGACCAGGGAGATGCGCTCCTGAGCCGGACCGGCAATCCGCAGGGCTTCATGCTGCGGCCGACCTTGTTCGTCCAGCAGAACCTTTGGATGAACGGGTCGATCAAGGGGACGGTGACCGGGCAATATTCGCCCAACACGCTACTGGCCTCCGACCTGTTCTCGCTGGGCGGCTACGGCAGCGTTCGCGGCTTCGAGCCCGCGGAGACGACGGGTGAGAGCGGCGTGCAGTACTCGGTTGAGCTGGACCAGACGGTGTTCCGTGCGACGGACTGGAGCGTGCTGGTCGGGGCGTGGACGGACGGCGGACATGTGTGGAACCGGCTGCCCGGGGCGGTGACGGACGACTCGCTGTACAGCGCCGGGCTTGGGGCGGAGCTTGATACCGACATCTTGAAGGTGGGGAACACCGGGCTGCGCTTCGACTGGGCGCATACGCTGGGCAGCTACAACGCCAACAACGTGGACGGCGACACGTTCTACTTCCAGCTTCTTCAAAGCTTCTGAAGGCGCTTCGCCCCGATAGAGCAAGATGGGGTCAGCTTCATTCAAGCTGACCCAATCTTGCTCTACACATTAGGATTAGAGCCTGATTCACGTCTCAAGCCGAACAGGCTTGAGACGATCGGGCTCTGGGGCTTGCGGGCCGCCTCCTTTGCCGGGAGGGCGGCCCGCAGCGTTTTTGGCGGCGGGTTTGGGGGCCGAACTCGGCTGACCACTGTGGCCATCGCCACTCTTGTGCGATTGGCGTTGATGCCGATTGCCCATGCCTGTCCGGTTGGCATTGATGCCGATTGACTGGACCGGGGGCGGGAACTAAGAGGCGGGATGCGTCGGCCTGTGCCGGTGCCGGGAAGGAACGAGGCTGAAGGATGGGCGTGACGCTGACATTGAAGGACACGGACCTGCCGACCTCTCCGGCGTTCGTGGAGTTCCTGCACACCGACCTGACGGGGGGCGAGTACTACGCCGGGAGCTGGCATGCCCAGGACGAGGAGAGCCTGGCCTCCAACGAGGGCCGGTTCGAGGGCTTGCGGGAGAAGATCGCGTTTGTTCTGGGCAAGCCCGAGGGGCGCGAGCGGGTGCTGCAATCCTACAAGTATTTCAAGGAGATGCTGACCGGGCGGCCGGACAGCCTGAAGGGCATCCAGCGGTTCCGCTTCTTCTTCGTGATCGGGATCCCGCGCACCGGGGGGACCTACATGACCAAGCAGCTCTTCCGGGGCGCTGGCATGGACTACAAGAAGGTGCAGAACGCGCTGGCCCATGACGGGTTCCCGCATCTGGGGACGGAGGCGTTCCAGGAGAAGGGGGGCAACATCCACACCAACGGGCTTCTGCAGCTGGCCGAGTACCTGACGATGGTGGACCTCTATTTCACCAAGTACGGGCGGCTTGCCTATAACGGGGGCATCGTGGTGCCGAAGAAGTTCACCAAGGGGGTGTATAGCTTCCCGTTGATCCAGCAGGTGATCGGCAACAACGCGGAATACATCATCACGCTGCGCCATCCGCTGTCGATGGTGCAGTCGGTTCTGGACAAGAGCGGGGGGATGCCGAAGGACGGCCGGTTTCAGGTGCGCAGCGCGATCGAGCGCTGGGCGATGGACGACTGGATGCGCTGGGGTGTGCAGGAGGCGCAGATCCGGAAGATGAACTACATCGACGTGTTCCTGGGCTATTGGAAGCGCTACCACTACCAGATCGCGATGGAGACGATCCCGACGATGAAGGCGACGCATCTGCTGCCCTATGGGCGGGTGCCGATGACGGCGATGGTGAAGAAGTTCTACGAGGGCTTCGGGACCAACCTGGAGGCGGAGCCGTTCAAGGAGGCGCCGAAGCCGGACTTCGGTCCTGAGGCGACGCAGAAGGGCGACGCGGTGGTGCAGCAGGTGGCGGGCTTCTGGAAGAGCCTCGGGCTTTCCTTCCCCGCAGACGGCGTCCTCGAGCGGAACTGAGGCGCGAACCAAGAACAAGATCACCGCAGAGACTCATGGCGCCCAAATTCTCGATCGTCACGACCTGCAAGGGCCGTCTCAGCGACCTGAAGCAAACCCTTCCTACGTTTGTGGCGCAGACCGGCGCGGAGGTGGTGGTCGTGGACTACGATTGTCCCGACGGCACGCGCGGCTACGTCGCGGAGCATTATCCTGAGGTCCGCATCGTCGCCGTCGCGGACAAGCCCAAGTTCAATCTGTCCCAGGCCAGGAATGCCGGCGCCGCTGAGGCGACCGGGGATTTCCTCGTTTTCCTCGACGCCGACATAATGATCGCAGAGGGGCTCCTCCACTATCTGGCGACGAATGTGAAGAACAGGAGCTACGGCACCTTCGGTGGCGGCGTGGCGAATTCCGTCCGCGGCAGCTGCGTGGTGGATCGGGTGCTCTTCGAGGCAGCCGGCCGCTACGACGAGGTCATCGAGGGCTATGGCGGAGAGGATCTGGATCTTTACTCTCGCCTCAGGTTCCTGCGCGCAAGGCATGTGAGCTTGCCTCGAGAATACGTCGCCAACGTGATCGAGCAGGACCAGGAGGCCCGGGAGAAATACCGTGGCCCGAACATCCGCAAGCAGTTCCTGCGCGGCATGACCTATCTCCTCGCCAAGGAGACGGTGATGCGCGTGATGAACAAGCCCGTGCTGAACGAGCAGCTTCGCCGCAGCATCTACAAGGCGGTGGACCGTCAGCTCGATCCTGCCTTCGCTGGCGAAAAGGATCTGGTGTTGCGCCTCCAATTGCCCGACACGACGCGCCGCGGATACCTGGCGGACTGGGAGTTCTCCAGGTTGCTGGTCGTGAAAGTGCGGCGCAAGAACCGGGCGAAAACTTGAGGCGGAATCCTGCAGCGCGGAGGCAGTCCCGCCGATGAAGCCTGAAGCGCAATGGGATCGGCGCAAGGCGCTGGGCAACGTGCTGTCTCATGCGGCGAATTTCTCTCCCTACTACAAGGAGCAGGAGTGGGCGCATCGCTTGCGCGCGGGCGAGGGGGTCACGTTTCGCGAAATACCCATCACCGCCAAGAGCCTGGTCAGGAACCGGACGGCGGAGTTCTTCAGCAGCTTCGTTCCGTCGCCCCATGGCAAGGTCAAGATGAAGCCCACTTCGGGATCGACCGGCGAGCCGATGGAGGTGCGCAAGACCGAGCGCCACTACCAAATCAACTCCATGGAGAATCAACGGCTGCAGCGCGGATGGGGCTATGGCGGCCATAAACGGATGCTTCAGTTCGGGCTGCCGATGGCCGACCATCCGAGCGGTCAGATCGTCGAGCAGGATGTGGGCAACGGCGGGCGCCAGTGGACGCTATACAGGACGGAATCGCGTGCCGCGTTCGAATTCATGCTTCGCATCGCCCCGACTTTCGTCACGTCCTCGCCCTCCCTGATACTGTCCGTACTCGAGCACTGCGAGGAAAGCTCGCATGTGCCTCCCCTCAAGCTCATCTCGACCCGCGCGGAAGTGGTGCCGGAAAAACTTCGCGATTTGGTCAGCAAGATTCCAGGCTGCCGCCTGGCGGATTTCTATGGCACCGTCGAGACCGGGCTCATCGCTGGCCTGTGTCCGCTATGCGGGACCTATCATCCTGCCGATCGGCACTTGATTCTGGAGCTGATCACCGATGACGGCCGGCCGTCGGGGCCCGGAGAACTGGGCCGCGTCATCGTCACACCCCTCTTCAACCGGGCGATGCCGCTCATCCGCTACGAGACCGGGGACTATGCCGTGCTGGCGCCGGCCAACGGTTGCCCGCGTTCACCCCGCGCCATCACCGGCATCGTCGGCCGCGAGCAGAATCTGTTCAAGCGGCCGGATGGCGGAAAGATCATACCCAGACTGCCCCATCGCGTGGCCCATGAACTGGCTTTGCGGCAATTCAAGCTGATCCAGCGGACGCTGACGGACATCGAGCTGCTTTACATACCTCGCGACCCCACGATGGAGATCACCGAAGAAGTCGCCCAGGGCTTGATCGACCGCTACATGGCGCCCGGATTTAAGGTTCGCTGCTTTCGGGTGAACGAACTTCCCAAGGCGCCCAGCGGCAAGTATCTCCTGCATGAATGCCTGATCTAGTGCGCGAACCCTGGTCACGCCACAGAGCGGACAACGAGACGGAGGTTGCATGACCCAAAGAACCGGAATTTTTGTCGCCGCTTCGGCTCTTGCCCTGTTTGGGTTGCTTGCCAGGGCCGAAGCCGCCTCGCCGCCGGATACCATCGTCATGGCCAAGGCGATCGACGACATCCTGTCCTTTGATCCGGCCGAGGGTTACGGACTCACCGATGGCGACATCATCGGCAACACCTACGACCGGATCTTGCGCTATGAGCCCGAGAACCCGCACGAGCTGGTGGGCGAGGTGGCCGAAAGCTGGACCGTGAGCGACGACGGCAAGGCCTTCACCTTCAAGGTCCGCCCAGGACTGAAGTTCCATACCGGCAATCCCCTCAGGGCCGAGGACATCGCCTTCTCCCTGCAGCGGGTGGTCATCCTTGCCAAAGCGCCGGCATTCCTCCTCGCCCAGCTGGGCTGGAACGCCGACAACGTCAAGCGCCTCGTGAAGGCGACTGACGACCATACGCTCAGCGTCACCATCGCCGTGAACTACGGACCCGGGCTGGTGCTCAACATCCTCAGCACCTGCGTCGCTTCCGTGGTCGACGAGACTGAAGCGATGAAGCATGCGGTCAACGGCGATCTCGGCAATGCCTGGCTCAAGACCCATGAGGCCGGTTCGGGGCCGTTCATCCTCAAATCCTGGACGCCCGACTATTCGGTCGTGCTGGCGGCCGATCCGACCTACCACCTGGGCGCGCCGAAGGTCGCTCGCGTCGTCCTGCGCCACACCCCCGAAGCGGCCGTGCAGCGCATTCTGCTCGAAACAGGCGATGCCGACATCGCTCGGGACCTGACCAGCGACCAGATCGCCGGTCTGGCAGGAAACCCCCAGGTCACCGTCACCACCTACCCGTCCGGCGAGATCACCTACATGGCGCTCAATATGAAGGACAAGCGGCTGGCCAACGCCAAAGTCCGCGAGGCCATCCGCTATCTGATCGACTACCAGGGCATGGCGTCGAGCTTCCTCAAAGGGCAGGCAGTCGTCCACCAGTCCTTCTGGCCGAGCGGGCTCTATGCCTCCCTGGAAGATAATCCTTTCTCGTTCGACCCTGCCAAGGCCAAGCAGCTGCTGACCGAGGCCGGCTACCCAGACGGCTTCGATATCGAATTGGACGCGACGAATCTGTCGCCCATGGGGGACATCGCCCAATCGATCCAGCACACCATGGCCGCGGCGGGGATCAAGGTGAAGGTCGTCCAGGAGGGCCAAAGCCAGCTGACCACGCTGATGCGGGTTCGCAAGGAGCAGATAGCGATCGGGCACTGGAATCCGGACTACCTCGACCCTCACGCCAACGCCGCCGTCTTCGCTTCCAACCCGGACAACTCCGACAATTCCCGGGCCAAGACCACCGCCTGGCGGGTCGATTGGGACATTCCGGAATTGAGTGCTGAGACTGCCGCGGCGGCCGAGGAGAAGGACGCCGCCAAGCGCAAGGAAATGTATCTCGACATCCAGAGAAAGGCTCAAGCCGACGGCGCGCTACCCGTGCTGTTCCAATCGATCAAACGGATCGCGTCCCGCAGCAATGTGAAGGGGTTCGCAATGGGCCAGGCCTACGGCGCCGTCTTCTATCGTTTGATGACGAAATAGCGCCACTGGCGGCGGAAGCCGAAATCAACCCTCTGCGGCGATCCGTTCGAGATAGCGGCCGTAGCCGGTGCCGGCGAGCCGGGCCGCCAGGCGCTTCAGCTGCTCGGCGTCGATGAAGCCCCGGCGGTAGGCGATCTCCTCCACGCAGGCGATCTTGAGGCCCTGCCGGCGCTCCATGACGCGCACGAATTCCGCCGCCTCCAGCAGGGATTCGTGCGTCCCGGCATCGAGCCAGGCGAAGCCCCGGCCGAGGCGCTCGACGGCGAGTTTTCCCGCCTCCAGATACCGGCGGTTGACGTCGGTGATCTCGAGCTCGCCGCGCGCCGAGGGCTTGAGCGACCGGGCGATGTCGACAACCGTGCCGTCGTAGAAATAGAGGCCGGTGGCGGCCCAATGGGATTTCGGCTGCTTGGGCTTCTCCTCGATCGAGACCGGCCGGTCGCCGCCATCGAAGGCGACGACGCCGTAGCGCTCGGGGTCGTCCACCCAATAGGCGAAGATGGTGGCGCCTTCCACCGTCCGCCCCGCCCGCTCGAGGAGGTCGCTGAGGCCATGGCCGAAGAACAGGTTGTCGCCCAGCACCAGGGCCGAGGGTCCGCCGGCGATGAAGCCGCGGCCGATGAGGAAGGCCTCGGCGATGCCGCCGGGCCGGGGCTGCACGGCATAGTCGAGGGAAAGTCCCCACTGGGTCCCGTCGCCCAGCGCCTCGCGATAGCGCTCGATGTCGCGCGGCGTGGTGATGATCAGGATCTCCCGAATCCCGGCCAGCATCAGGGTCGAGAGGGGGTAATAGATCATCGGCTTGTCGTAAATCGGCAGGAGCTGCTTGCTGACCGCGAGCGTCACGGGATAGAGCCGGGTCCCGGACCCGCCGGCGAGAATGATCCCCTTCATGCGTCCGCCCGCTCCATGTCGGCCAGGCATTGGGCGAGGCTCGCCCGCCAGGGTGCCGGACTTATGCCATAGACCAGGGCGATCTTGCCGCAGGCAAGCGCCGAGTTGGCGGGGCGACGGGCCGGCGCGCCGAAGGCTGCCGTCGAGATGCTGGCGAGACGGACCCTCTCCAGCCCGGCAATGGCGAAGATCGCGGCCGCGAAGTCATGCCAGCTGGTGACGCCCTCGCCGCAGAAATGGAACGTGCCGTAGTCTTCGCCGCCGGCAAGCAGGCGCCGGGCGATCGCGGCGACGGCGCGCGCAACCTCCGCCGCCGCGGTGGGCGAACCCCTCTGGTCGTCGACCACGCGGATCTCCCGGCCCTCGCGGGCCAGGCGCAGCATGGTGGTGAGGAAATTCCGGCCGCGGGGGGCGTAAATCCAGGAGCTGCGCAGGATGACGTGGTGCTGGAGCCGCTCGCGCAAGGCCCGTTCGCCGGCTTCCTTGCTGGCGCCATAGACGGAGATGGGATTGACGGCATCGGACTCGACATAGGCGCCCGCCTTCAGCCCGTCGAACACATAATCGCTCGAGAGGTGGATCAGCGGCGCCCCGATCTCGGCGCTGGCCTCGGCGAGAGCGGCCGGCCCGTCGCGGTTGAGGGCGTAAGCGGCTCCTGGCTCGCGCTCGGCTTCGTCCACCGCCGTATAGGCCGCCGCGTTGACGAGAAGGTCAGGGCGCATGCGTCTTATCTTGTCGCGAAGTGCTTCGGGATTCCCAAGGTCGAGTTCATCCCGGCCGTGGCAATCAACGGCAATCTCCGGGCCCCAATCCACCGCGGCGAGCGCGCTCGCCACCTGGCCGCGCCGGCCGATGACCAGGACATGCTTTGTGCGGCTAGCGGCCACGGAGCTCGCACCAAACCCATATCGTCATTCCCGCGAAAGCGGGAATCCATCTGCCAGTGGACCCCCGCTCCCCGCCTGCGCGGGGACAAGCTCCGCGGGGTGACGATGCGATTGGCCAATTCATCGCGCCAGGCCGAGGCGTTCGCCGGCGTAGCGGCCGCTCAGGATCTTCTGCCACCAGGCGCGGTTTTCGAGATACCAGCGAATCGTTCCTTCCAGCCCCGCCTCGAAGCCGATGCCGGCGCGCCAGCCGAGCTCGCGTTCGGCCCTGCTGGCGTCCATGGCGTAGCGCTGGTCGTGACCCGGCCGGTCTTCCACGAACCGGATGAGCGTGGCGTAGGACCGCCCGCCTCTCATGGGCGCCAGGCGGTCGAGCAGGGCCGCAATCAGGGTGACGACTTCAATGTTGGAACGCTCCGCGCCGCCGCCGAAGTTGTACCGCTCGCCGGGCCGGCCGACCCGAAGCGCGCGCCAAAGGCCCTGCACGTGATCCTCAACGTGAAGCCAATCGCGCCGGTTCAGGCCCCGGCCATAGACGGGGATCGCCTCGCCGCCCAGCGCCCGGATGACGGCCAGGGGAATCAATTTCTCAGGGAACTGGTAGGGGCCGTAGTTGTTCGAGCAGTTGGTGAGGATGACCGGCAGGCCGTAGGTGTGGGACCAGGCCATGGCCAGATGGTCGGCCGCGGCCTTGCTGGCCGAATAGGGCGAGCTGGGCGCGTAGGGGCTTTGCTCGGTGAAGGCTCCCTCGGGGCCGAGGCTGCCATAGACCTCGTCGGTCGAGACCTGGAGGAAGCGGAACGCGTCCCGCTCGGCCGCGCCGAGGCCTTGCCAATGCCGGCGGGCCGCCTCCAGCAGGACATAGCTGCCCCGCACGTTGGTTTCTATGAAAGCCGCAGGGCCGTCGATCGACCGGTCGACGTGGCTTTCGGCCGCCAGATGCATCACCGCGTCGGGCCGGAACTCGGCAAACAACCGGCCGATCGCGTCGGCATCGCAGATGTCGGCCTGATGGAAACTGTAGCGCGCATTCCCAGCCAGCGTCGCGAGCGCCTCGGGGCTGGCCGCATAGGTGAGCTTGTCGACATTGAGAACGCGGCTGTCGGTCTCCGCGATCAAATAGCGGCAAAGCGCGGACCCGATGAAGCCGGCGCCGCCCGTGACGAGGACGCGTTTGCCCATTCAGTGGCCGCTCTCATAGGCGAAGGGCGCCGGGCTCAGCTCCGCCAGCCGCGGCAGGCGCCGGTCGCGAGCCGACAGGCTTGCAGCATCCGCCAGCGACGGCCATGCGATGGCCAGGTCCGGGTCGTCCCAGGCGATCCCGGCGTCGGCCTCGGCGTCGTAGTAGGCCGTCACCTTGTAGCTCACCACCGTTCCCGGCTGGAGGGTGCAGAAGCCGTGGGCGAAACCCTCGGGCACGAAAATCTGGTTGCCCCGTTCGGCGCTGAGCTCGATCGCCACGTGCCGGCCGAAGCTGGGCGAACCCTTCCTGATATCGACGACCACGTCCAGCGCCGCCCCCGCCAGCACGCCCACGAGCTTGGCCTGGGCATGGGGAGGGCGTTGGAAATGCAGGCCGCGAACCGTGCCGACGTCGTTGGAGAGCGAAATGTTGTCCTGCAGGAACGCCCGGTCGAGCCCGACCTGCGCCATGTCGCGCGCATTGTACCACTCGCAGAAGTAGCCGCGCTGATCGGCGAGGCGCTTGGGCAAATAGACCTTGATCTCAGGCAGGGCGGTGGCGATGACTTTCATCGGCCGAGGCTCGTTGCTGGTGCGGCATTCTGGCCTTCGACCGCGGGAAAAGTCCACCTGACGGGCGGCGCCGTGGGATTTCACCCGCCGGACCGAGCGCAGAGGTCCGGGATATGGCCCCAGGCTCGATCTTCCAGATATTGCAAAGCAATTCTAATCATGCATAATTAATGTGCTGCACATCATATATGAGTGCCCTGACATGATCACTGCGGCGCAGCTGCGAGCCGCGCGGGCCCTGCTGGGCATAGACCAGCGCCGGCTGGCTGAACTCTCCGGCCTGTCGGTGCCCACGATCCAGCGCATGGAGCAGAGCGATGGCGTCATCCGCGGCAACGTCGATTCGCTGACCAAGCTCGTCGAGGCGCTGGGCAGCGCCGGCATCGAACTCATCGCCGAGGCGACCGCCAGCCCCGGCGGCGGGCGCGGCGTGCGCCTCAGGGCCTGAGCCGCATGCCGGTGCAATTGGCGCTCGGTTGCGTCGCGACCCTGCTGGCCGTTGCGGTCGCCGGCGTATTCCTGGCGCGCAAGCCGCTCGGGACCGCGGTCGTTTATGGCCTCTGCCTGTTGGCCTGTCTCGCCGGCCTGCAGGCGGCGCTTCTGCAATCCCTCGATCCCGCAAGCCCGTCTGCCGCCCTGTTGCCCCTGGGCCTGCCGTGGCTCGGCGCCCATTTCCGGCTCGACAGCCTTTCGGCCTTCTTCCTCGGCGTAGTCAACCTCGGCGGAGCGGCCGCGAGCTTTTATGGGCTCGGCTACGGTCCCCACGAGACGGCGCCCCAGAGGGTGCTGCCCTTCTTCCCCGCCTTCCTCGCCGGCATGAACCTGGTGGTGATGGCCGACGACGCGTTTTCCTTTCTGCTGAGCTGGGAATTCATGTCGCTCTCCTCCTGGGCCCTGGTCATGGCGCATCACCGGGAGCGCGACAATGCGCGAGCCGGCCTGATCTATCTGATCATGGCGAGCTTTGGCACGCTGGCGCTCCTGCTTGCTTTCGGCCTGCTGGCCGGACCCGATGGCGGCTATGCCTTCGCAGCGATGCGCGCCAACGCCCACAGGCGGGAGATCGCAGCGCTCGTCCTCGGCCTCGTGCTTCTGGGCGCCGGCTCCAAGGCCGGCCTCGTGCCGCTTCACGTCTGGCTGCCGCTTGCCCATCCGGCCGCGCCGAGCCACGTGTCGGCCCTGATGAGCGGCGTCATGACCAAGGTCGCCGTCTACGGTTTCATCCGCATCGTCTTCGACCTTCTGGGCCCGCCGAGCTGGTGGTCCGGCATGACGGTGCTGATCCTGGGCGCGCTCACCGCCGTGCTGGGGGTGCTCTATGCCCTGATGGAGCACGACCTGAAGCGGCTGCTCGCCTATCACACGGTGGAGAACATCGGCATCATCTTCATCGGCCTCGGCCTTGCCCTCGCGTTCCGCGCCAACGGCATGGGCTGGGCGGCGGCCTTGGCGTTGACCGCAGCCCTTTTCCACGTGCTCAACCACTCCCTTTTCAAGAGCCTGCTGTTCTTCGGCGCCGGCGCCGTGCTGACCAAGACCGGCGAGCGCGACATGGAGCACCTGGGCGGCCTCATCCATCGCATGCCGATGACGGCGCTTGCCTTCCTCATCGGCTGCGTCGCCATATCGGCGCTGCCGCCTCTCAACGGCTTCGTTTCGGAATGGCTGACCTTTCAGGCGATCCTCTTGGGCCCCGACCTGCCGCAATGGGGCCTGAAGGTAGCAATACCCGCGGCGGGGGGCTTGCTTGCCCTCTCCGCGGCCTTGGCCGCCGCCTGCTTCGTCAAGGCCTTCGGGATCACTTTCCTCGGGCGCCCGCGCACGACCGCCGCCGTGAACGCGATGGAGACCGATCCGTTCTCGCTCGCGGCCATGTTCGCCTTCGCGTTCCTTTGCCTTCTCGCCGGCATCCTGCCGGGCTTCGTCATCGACAGTCTGTCGCCCATCGCTCAGGCCCTGGTCCAGGGCCGCATGCCGGGGCAGACGGTCCTGCCCTGGCTCTCCATAGTGCCCATCGCCGCGGGCCGCAGCTCCTATAACGGCCTGCTGGTGTTCCTGTTCATCGCGGCCTCGGCCGGGATCGCGGCCTTCGCCATCCATCGCCTGGCTTCCCGGGCGCTCCGGCGCGCGCCGGCCTGGGATTGCGGCTTTCCCGACCCGAGCCCGGCCACGCAGTACAGCGCCGGCAGCTTCGCCCAGCCGATACGCCGGGTCTTCGGAACCTTCGTCTTTCGCGCCCGCGAGCATGTCAGCATGCCGCCGCCTGGGGATTCCCGCGCCGCAGCCTTCAGCGTCGATCTCCGCGACCTCATCTGGGACAAGATCTATCAGCCGATTGCGGACGCCGTCGGCCTGGCCGCCGACCGGCTGAACCGCCTCCAATTCCTCACCATCCGGAAATACTTGACTCTCGTGTTCTTCGTCCTCGTCGGCCTCCTCCTGGTGCTGGCCATATGGCTCTGATCCTGGATCTGGCCGTGCAGGGCACGCAGATGGCCCTCGTCCTGCTCCTGGCACCGCTGCTCACCGGCTTCGTTCGCAAGGTGAAGGCGCGGCTCCTGCGCCGGCAAGGGCCACCCTTGCTGCAGGTCTACCGCGAACTCTGGCGCCTGCTGCGCAAAGACGCGGTCATGGCCGAAAGCGCCTCATGGCTGTTCCGGGTGGCGCCTTACATGATCTTCGCCGCCACCTGGGTCGCCGCCGCGCTCGTTCCCACCTTTGCCACCGGCCTCCAGTTCAGCTGGTCGGCCGATCTGATCGCCATCGTCGCCCTCATCGGCAGCGCGCGCTTCTTTCTGGCCTTGGCCGGCCTCGACGTGGGCACCAGCTTCGGGGGCATCGGCTCCAGCCGCGAAGTGATGATTGCCAGCCTCGCCGAGCCGGCGATGATCATGATCGTCTTCTCCGTGGCCCTCATCGCCGGTTCGACCCAGCTCTCCACGGTGGCGGGCTTCATGCTTTCCTCCGACGTCGGGCTGAAGGTCTCGCTCGCCCTAGGCCTCGTCGCCCTGGTCATGGTGGCGATCGCCGAGAACTCCCGCATCCCCATCGACAACCCCGCCACTCACCTGGAACTCACAATGGTGCACGAGGCCATGGTGCTGGAGTATTCCGGCCGGCACCTCGCGATGATCGAGCTTGCCGGCTCCCTGAAGCTGCTGCTGTATCTTTCCCTCATCGGCTGCATCTTCACGCCCTGGGGCCTGGCGCCAGCCGGCGCCGGCCCGGCGGCCTATGCGTTGGGCGCGCTCGCCTATCTCGGCAAGCTCGCGATCGGCGGCTTCCTGCTGGCGCTGTTCGAAACCAGCATCGCCAAGATGCGCGTCTTCCGCGTTCCTGAGTTCCTGGGCGCGGCGCTCATGCTGGGCCTGCTCGGCCTGCTCATCCTCTTTGTCACCCGGAGCCTCTGAGATGGATCGGATGGTCCTCGACGTCGCCCATCTGCTCGCCGGCGGGCTGCTGCTGGTGAGCTTCATGATGCTCTACCAGGATCGCCTGCCGGCGCTGTTCAACGTCTTCGCGCTCCATGCCTTCATCCTGGCCCTTTCCGTCGCCTGGCAGGCTTATGTGCAGGCGGCACCGCATCTCTACGTCACGGCGGGGATCGCGCTGGTTTTCAAGGCCATCGTCATCCCTCTGGCCCTGCGCCAGATCGTGCTCAGGCTTGGCATCTATCGTGAGATCGTGCCCGTGGTCGGCATCGGTTCCACCATGCTCGCCGGCATGGGCCTGGTGGCGCTGTCGCTGGCGCTGATGCTGAGGGTGACGGCCGAGGCCGACGCGCTCGCGCGCGAGGATCTCGCCTTCGCGCTCTCGGTGGTGCTACTCGGCCTGCTCATGATGGTGACCCGGCGCAATGCCGTCGGCCAGGTCGTCGGATTCATGTCGCTGGAGAACGGGCTGGTGCTGGCGGCGACGGGCGCCAAGGGCATGCCGCTGGTGGTGGAGATCAGCGTGGCCTTCTCCATCCTGATCGCCTTCATCGTCATCGGCATCTTCCTGTTCCGCATCCGCGAGCGGTTCGACACCGTGGACATCCAGGCTCTCGACCGCTTCCGTGGAGAACGCCAATGAGCTACGGCGTCTCGTCCTCGCTGGCGGCCGTGCTGCTGATCCCGATCGCAGCGGCGGCGCTCCTGGCGCTCGTTCCCGGCTACAAGCTGGGCGCCGGGCTCAATCTGCTGGCCTCGTTCCTGACCCTCCTTGCCGCCCTTTCCCTCTTCGTCGTCGAGCGGCCGCTGCCCGGACCCTATCTCCAGGTGGACGACCTCAACGTCGTCTTCATTGCGCTCGGCAGCTTCGTCGGCTTCACCACCAGCCTGTTCAGCGCCAGCTATATCGCCCATGAGCTGGAGACGGGAAAGCTCACCTCCACCTACCTGCGCTTCTATCACGCCATGTACCAGCTGCTCATGTTCGCCATGAACCTGGCGCTGGCCTCCAACAACATCGGCCTGATGTGGGTGGCGATCGAGCTGGCGACGCTCACCACCGTGCTCATGGTGGGCATCTACCGGACGCATGAGGCCCTGGAGGCGGCCTGGAAATATTTCATCCTGGGCAGCGTAGGCATCGCGCTCGCCCTCTTCGGCACCATTCTCGTCTACATGGCGGCGCGGCCCGTGGTGGGGCCGGGGCTCGACGCCATGGTGTGGACCACCCTCATGAAACATTCCGCCGCCTTCGATCCGGCCTTGCTCAACGTCGCCTTCGTATTCCTCCTGCTGGGCTACGGAACCAAGGTGGGCCTGGCGCCGCTCCATGCCTGGCTGCCCGATGCCCATGCCGAGGGCCCGACGCCCATCTCGGCCGTGCTCTCGGGCCTGCTGCTCAACGTCGCGCTCTATGCGGTGCTCCGCTTCAAGCTGCTCCTGGCGGGCAACCCGGGGGTGATCGCGCCCGGGCCGCTGATGGTCTCCATGGGGCTGACCTCGCTCGTCTTCGCGGCCTTCATGTTGTACCGGCGCCGCGACATCAAGCGCCTCTTTGCCTATTCCTCCATCGAGCATATGGGCATCATCACCTTCGCCTTCGGCATGGGAGGGGCACTGGCCAATTTCGCCGGCCTGCTGCACATGACCATGCACAGCCTGACCAAATCCGCGATCTTCTTCGCCGTCGGCCATATCTCCCAGGTCAAAGGTTCCCAGAAGATCGCCGATATCGGCGGGCTGACGGAGACCCATCCGGTCCTCGGCTGGGTCCTCGTGGTGGGCGTGATGGCCATCGCAGGCCTGCCGCCGATGGGCATCTTCATGAGCGAATTCCTGGTGGTGAGCTCGACCTTCGCCAGGATGCCGCTGCTGGCGATCCCGCTGGTCCTGGGGCTGTTGGTCGCGCTCGGCGCCCTGATACTGAGGCTGAACGGCATCGCCTTTGGCGAGCCGCGCGGCAGCACGGCGCCGGCCAAGGCCTCCTATCTGCCCATGTTCGCCCATCTGGGCCTGGTGCTGGCCGCCGGCATCTATCTTCCGGGGCCCCTGGTCGCGTGGTTCCGCCATGTCGCGGCTCTGTTGGGATAGAGAAGCGATGAGCGCGCTCGACGACATGATGAGGCAGGGGCGAAGGGTCGTAGCTCACCGGCCCTATCCGCGCGCCATCATATCGGCCGAGGCCTGGCAGCTCGCCGGCGAGCATCTCGCCGAAGGCCGCTGGACCTTGCTTGGCCTTTGGGGCGAACCCAAGGCCGTCTCCATGGCCGTTCTGGGCGAGGGCCCGGGTGAAGCCGCCGTTCTCACCCTGGAGTGCGTCGACGGACGGTTCGCCTCCATCGCGCGCCTGCACCCGCCGGCCCAGCGCCTTGAGCGCGCCCTCCGCGACCTCTTCGGCCTCGAGCCCCAAGGCATGCCCGATGCCAGGCCCTGGCTCGATCACGGCCGTTGGGGCGTAAACCATCCCCTGGGCGCCGCGACCGAAGCCCAAGAACCCAAGGCCTATCCCTTCCTGCCGGTGGAGGGCGAGAGCCTGCACCAGATTCCCGTCGGGCCCGTCCATGCGGGCATCATCGAGCCCGGCCATTTCCGCTTCACGGCCAACGGCGAGACGGTGGTTCGCCTGGAGGAGCGGCTGGGCTATGTCCACAAGGGCATCGAAGGCCTGATGCGCGGGGCCGATATCGCCCGGGCCGGCAAGCTCGCCGGCCGCACCTCGGGGGACAGCACGGTCGCCTATGCCTATGCCTTTGCCCGTGCGGTCGAAGCGGCGCTCAGCATCGAAGCGCCCCGGCGCGCCCAGTGGCTCCGAGCCCTGATGGCCGAGCTGGAGCGCCTGGCCAATCATTTCGGCGACATCGGCGCCATCTGCAACGACGCCTCCTTCAGCCTGCTCCACGCCCATTTCGGCGTGCTGCGCGAGCGCAGCCTCAGAGCGGCCGAGGCCTGCTTCGGCCATCGGTTGATGCGCGACTGCATCCAGCCAGGCGGCGTCGCGGTCGACTTTCCAGGAGACGGCGCTGCCACGCTCAAGGCTTATCTCCAAGAGACCAAGCAGCGCTTTCCTTCGTTGGTGGCGCTCTACGATCGCAAGGCGTCGCTGCAGGACCGGACAGTGGGCACCGGAACCCTGCGCCCTGCGCTCGCCCGCCAGTTCGGCGCCGGGGGCTATGTCGGCCGGGCCTCTGGGCGCGCCTTCGACGCCCGCAAGAATTTCCCCTATGCGCCGTACGATTCTCTCGGCCTCGAGGTGCCGGTCCTGGAGCAGGGCGACGTGAACGCCAGGGTCTGGATCCGCATCCGCGAGGTCGAGCAAAGCCTGGTTCTGGTCGGGCGCATCCTGGATGGCTTGCCTGACGGACCGATCCAGGCCGATGACGGATCCTCTCTCGACGGGTCGGGCGAGGGTATGGCGCTGGTCGAGGGATTCCGCGGCGACATCCTGGTTTGGCTGAAGCTCGAGGCCGGGAAGGTTGCCCGCTGCCATCTGCGCGATCCATCCTGGTTCCAATGGCCGCTGCTCGAGGCGGCGATCGAGGGCAACATCGTCGCCGACTTCCCGCTCTGCAATAAGTCCTTCAATTGCTCCTATTCGGGCCATGATCTCTGACCCGGGAGAGAGATGACATGCGCCGGCTTCTGCTCGAGGGATTGATCCGCAGCCCGTTGACCGACAGGCCGCCCGCGGTGGACGCGAGTGCGGTGAGCGAACTCGCCCGGCGTCTGGCCGAGACTTCGCGCCGGCGTCTCGGGCGCAGCCTCTCCATCCGGCAGGTCGACGCCGGTTCCTGCAATGGCTGCGAGCTGGAGATCAATGCCCTCAACAACGCCTTCTACGATCTCGAGCGCTTCGGGCTTCGCTTCGTCGCTTCGCCGCGCCATGCCGACGTGCTGCTGGTCACCGGGCCGGTGACGAAGAACATGCGCGAGGCCCTGGAGCGCACATACCGCGCCACGCCCGATCCCAAATGGGTCGTCGCGGCGGGCGACTGCGCGTTGGACGGCGGCCTCTTCGCCGGCAGCTATGCCATCGTCGGCGGGGTCGGCGCCGTCATCCCCGTGGACTTGGTGATCAGGGGTTGTCCGCCCAGCCCGACCAAGCTGCTCGAAGGACTGCTGGCGCTTGTCGAATCGATGGCGGAGCGACCGGCAAACGCGCCAAAGGTCGTCTAGTATCTATTTGATTTTGCGGTAAATACTAAACCCGCCAGCGATGCGGAAGCGGCGGCCGCGCCATAGCTTACCAGTTGCTCGCCTTCCCTGAAGTCGGCGATGGATTGGTCGAGCCTGGCACCCGGCCAGTAGAGCGACATATGTTTTTCCGCCGGCCAATAGGCGGCCGTGTAGAGGGTGCCGAAGGCCTCGGCATAGTCCGTCGCGTAGAGGGGCCGGGCCAGGAACGCGGCCAGCAAGGCAGACTCGTCGAGGCCGCCAACGCCGGCCTTGGTCTCGAGGAATTGCTCGCGCTCGACGCTCCTGGTGAAGCGGGCGTGCTCCCGCCATTCCGCTGCCCCCTGGTGGTTGGTGGCAGCCGCCTGGCGGGTGACGATGGCCGGGCGGTCCGGCGACAGCATGACCGTGGCGACGTCGCCTTCCCGGTCCAGAAGCGTGACGTTGTAGGCCATGTGGCTCGGCAGGCGGGTGAGCTCGGCCACCGCGTCGCGGGTCCGCTCGCAGAATTCCAGCACGTAGCGCAGCAGCAGCGGCACGCCGAACCCGTCGCCGACGACCTTCCGACCGCCGAAGGCGAGGCTTGCCGCGAGCCCGGATTCATTCACGCCGTCAAGCGCGCCCCACAGACAATCGGTCATGGCCAGCACGCGCTGCCCATGCCAGGCGCTGAGCAGCAGGCTGCCCTCGCAACGCGCGGGATCGAAATCGTAGTTGCGCACCAGCATCGGCCGGCCATGGACGCTTGCCAGTTGGCTGCAACCGGCGAGGAAGGGCGGCGGGCGATAGAGGCTGAGGAAGCCGGCGGCGTGTTCCTCGCCCTCGACGAGCTCGCAGAGCCGCTCGTAAGTGTGGACCAGCTCGGGCATGTGGCGCCGGAGCTTGGCCCGCCCGGCGGCAAAACCATGGCGCGCCTCGCCGCCATGGGAAAGATACCAGCGCCGATAGTCAGGCCAATGGCGCCGGAAGGCGGCGCACCATTTGGCGCCGGGCCCGGCCTCGGCGACCGCGCGGAACAGCAATTCGCCGGCGCCGGCCATCAGAGAATCTTGAACGCTCCCGGTGTCGGCACCGCCGGTATGAGCGGCGCAGCGGGCTGGACCGGGCGGCCGACGAACTGCGCCTTGATGCCGGCAATCCACCGGTGCGCTCGTTCGTTCAGCTTGAAGTCCTTGGTCATCAGCCGGCCGCGGGTGATGAGAATGCCGAGGTCGGCACCCTCGTAGCGGAAGTCCCCGGGCCCGCTGATGCGCAGGAAGAAGGCCTCGCGCTCGCTGCCCACCGCCCGGCGGTGATAGTCGAAGCGGGAATAGGCGACGGTATCGTCGGGATTGAGGCGCCAGATGCCGGTCTGGGGTGCGGCGGCCAGCATGTCCACCGTGTCGTCGACATGCTTGATCACCATCTGGCTCCAGGAATCGATGTTGTCCTTGTCGGACCAGCGCTGATTGAGGCCGTCGACGTCAAGCTCGAAATCGACCCCGCTGAACTCCAGCAGATGCAGCATGAACAGGGGCAGGTCGGCGTGGGCGAAAGCGGCATGGTTGGTCATCGAGCTGGCGCCGGTCA
This sequence comes from uncultured Alphaproteobacteria bacterium, assembly GCA_963724385.1. Lineage (GTDB taxonomy): Bacteria > Pseudomonadota > Alphaproteobacteria > Dongiales > Dongiaceae > DASXQK01. The sequence continues at coordinate 1,341,226 of CAVRUJ010000001.1, forward strand.
CCCGGGGGTTGAGCTCGCCCAGATAGATCCGGCCGCTCTTCTTGTCGATCAGGAAATCGAGCTCGAAATAGCCGCGGTAGCCTTCCTTGCGCAGCTGCTCGCCAAAGCGGAAGGTGAGGTCGCGGGCAAGGCTGCGGATGCGGGGGGTGAAAGAGTTCGGCGAAGATCTCGTTGCCGCACCAGCCGCCCTTGTAGGGCGTCAGCTCGGGGAAGCCGACCAGCTCCGTCATCAGCGGACCCACCACGGTGCCGGCCCTGGTCGTGCAGGCTTCGATGGCGGCCTGGCGGCAGTCGATCCGCTTCATGATCTTGAGTTCGCGCTCGGCCGTGATCTCCTGGGCGTAGCGCCTCCAGTCGGCCTCGGTGGAGACGAAAAAGGTCGTATGGCCGGAATCGCCGAACGGCGTCTGGACGACCAGGTCGCGGCCCAGATGGGCCGCAGCCTTGCGCAGCTCGGCGTAGCTGTCCACCGCCGCCAGCACATTGGGCACCGAGGGCACGCCCGCCTTGTTGCCGACGCGCACGGTCTGGATCTTGTTGTCCAGCCCGTTGCGCAGCCGGGCGCGGGGGAACCACACCTGCATGCCGAGCTTGCGCGAGAGCGCTTCCGTCGTCTCGTCGAACATCAGGAAGGCGGCCTTGGGTTTGCCGCCGCGGGCGCGGATGTACTCCTTGACCGCCGGGTGCTGCAGCAAATAGTTGTTCACATCCTCAATGCATTGGAAGTCGGTATGGGGCAGAGGCGGGGGCACGAAGGTGTTGGGATGGCGCCCGTCATAACAATCGATATAGCTGATGAACTTGAAGTTCTTCACCCACTCGTCCATCCCGAGCAGGTTGAAATTCGTGGCGCTGATGAAATAGATCGGCGTCTCGTTGCGGTGGAAGAAGCGGCGGATATCGGAAATGCCGCTGAGCTTGCGCTTGCGCCGGGCCGCTGCCATGACGTCCCCCGTTGTTCTTCTGGTTTTGCCCATTACGCGACCGCGGCCCGGCGGGCGTCAAGCCGGGACCAGTGATGGAAATGCGAGGCTTGGCCGGGGCGCGCTTGTCCCGGGCCCCGGCCGGCGCCTATCCTCGCCCGGCCGAATCAACAGCGGATATGCCATGACCCCCTTCGCCATTGCCGGAATCCAGATGCCGATCAGCGCCGGCGAGGAGAACGTGAGCGCCATGGGCCGGCAGCTCGACCTGCTGATGGCCCGCTATCCCTGGGTGCAGATGGCGGTCTTCAGCGAACTCGCCGCCTTCGGGCCGCTGCCCCAGTTCGCCCAGGCCCTGCCCGGGCCAGCCGAGGCTTCGTTCCAGGCCATGGCGGCGCGCCACGGCATCTGGCTGCTGCCAGGCTCGTTGTTCGAAAAGAAGGGCGGCCGGATCTACAACACCGCGCCGGTCATCGATCCGCGCGGCGCGGTCATCGCCCGCTACCGCAAGATATTCCCCTTCCGTCCCTACGAGGAGGCGACCACGCCGGGCGCCGAATTCGTCGTCTTCGACGTTCCGCAGGCAGGGCGCTTCGGCGTCTCGATCTGCTACGACATGTGGTTTCCGGAGACGACCCGAACGCTGGCGGCCATGGGCGCCGAAGTCATCCTGCATCCGACGCTGACCGACACCCTCGATCGCGATATCGAACTTGCCATCTGCCGGGCGAGCGCGGCGCAGAACCAATGCTACTGGATCAACGTCAACGGGCTCGGGGCCGGCGGGGTCGGGCGCTCGCTCGTCGTCGGTCCTTCGGGCGACGTCCTGCATCAAGCCGGCACCGGCGAGGAGGTGATTCCCCTGGAAATCGACCTCGACCGGGTGCGCCGCGAGCGCGACCGCGGCCTGCTTGGCCTCGGCCAGCCGCTGAAGAGCTTCCGCGACAGCCAGCTCGATTTCGCCGTTTATGGCTCCGGCTTCGATCGCGGGTATCTCGACAGTCTCGGCCCGCTCGCCCTGCCACGCCGGCCAGCGATAGAAGCGCGGCCCTTGCGCCGGCCCGCCTCATGATTGCCGCCGATCTCCGCGCCAAGCGCGCGCTGGTCACGGGCGGCGCTTCCGGCATCGGCCTCGCCACCGTCGAGCTGTTGGCGCGCAACGGGGCCGCCGTCGCGATCAACGATCTCGCCGGCAACCCGAACCTTGCCCGGCAGGTCGGAAGGCTTGCAGGTGACGGGCTCAACGTCATCGCCGCACCCGGCAATGTGGGGGATGCCGCGGACGCAGGCCGCATGGTCGAAACGGCCGCGGCGGCGCTTGGCGGGCTCGATTACCTCATCAACAACGCCGCCACGCCCGGCACTTCGACGCCGATTCCGCCCGCCGATTTCGAAACCACCACCGAGGCATTCTGGCAGAAGCTGCTGTCCATCAACCTGATCGGGCCCTTCCGCTGCACCAAGGCGGCAGCGCCCCATCTCAAGGCCGCGCGCGGCGCCATCGTCAATACCGCCTCGATCTCCGCCTTTGGCGGCGGCGGCTCCTCGAGCGTCTATTGCGCGACCAAGGCCGGGCTCGTGGCATTGACCCGGGAATGGGCGCGTGCGCTCGGTCCCGAGGTCAGGGTCAACGCGGTGGCGCCCGGCCTGGTCGAGGGATCCAACTGGGATTGCAAGTGGACGCCCGAATACTATGCGCAACACGCAAGCGAGCTGCCCTTGCGCCGGGCCGGCCGGCCGGCCGACTACGCCCAGGTGATCCTGTTCCTTTGCGCCGGGGCAGGCTACATGACCGGCCAGACGCTCGTCGTCGACGGCGGCGCCGAAGCCTGACCCGAACCCGGTGACGGAAACTCCGATGACAACGGCATTCGTCTTTCCCGGGCAAGGCTCGCAGGCCGTCGGCATGGGCCGGGCGCTGGCCGAGGCTTTCGGCGCGGCGCGGCTGGTCCTGGAAGAGGTCGACGAGGCGTTGCAGCAGCGTCTTTCGCGCCTGATGTTCGAAGGGCCCGAGGCGGAGCTGACCCTGACCGAGAACGCCCAGCCCGCGCTCATGGCCGTCAGCATGGCCGTGCTGCGCGTGCTCGAGAGCGAGGGCGGCTGGAGGCTTGGGGCGAAGGCGCTGTTCGTGGCCGGCCATTCGCTGGGTGAATATTCGGCCCTGGCCGCGGCCGGGGCGCTCCGGCTCGCCGATGCGGCGAGGCTTCTGAAGCGCCGCGGACGGGCCATGCAGCGCGCCGTGCCGGTGGGCGAGGGCGCCATGGCCGCTCTCCTCGGCCTCGATCTGCCGGCGGCAAGCGAAGTCGCCGCCGCGGCGGCCGAGGGCGAGGTCTGCGCCTGCGCCAACGACAACGCGCCGGGCCAAGTCGTGGTCAGCGGCAATCTCGCCGCCGTCGAGCGGGCGGTGACGCTCGCCGCGGAAAAAGGCGCCCGGCGCAGCTTGATGCTGCCGGTGAGCGCCCCCTTCCATTGCGCCCTGATGGCTCCGGCCGCGCGCGAGATGGAAGAGGCCCTGGCGGGGGTCGAGCTGGCACCGCCGGTCGTGCCCCTGGTCGCCAACGTGACGGCCGCGCCGGTCAGCGACCCGGAAACCATCCGGCGGCTGCTGGTGGAGCAGGTGACCGGCATGGTGCGCTGGCGCGAATGCGTGCTGCGGCTCAAGGCCGAAGGCGTCACGCGCTTGATCGAACTCGGCGCCGGGAAGGTGCTCACGGGCCTCGCCAGGCGGATCGACAAGGATCTGGAATCTGCCGCGGTAGGCCTGCCAGCCGAGGTCGAGACCGTGCTCAAGAGTCTCTGAAGTCTCCAGCCCCCAAAGGAGGTGGCGATGTTCGATCTCACCGGCAAGAAGGCTTTGGTGACCGGCGCGTCGGGCGGGATCGGCGGCGCTATCGCGCGCGCCCTCCACGGCCAGGGCGCGACGGTGGGAATTTCCGGCACCAAGGTTCCGGTCCTTCAGGCGCTGGCCAGCTCGCTGGGCGAGCGGGTCCATGTGCTGCCGGCCGATCTCGGCGATGCGGCGGCCTGCGAGAAGCTGATCGGCGACGCCGATGCGGCGTTGGGTCAGGTGGACATCCTTGTCAACAACGCCGGCCTTACCCGCGACACTATCTCCATCCGGCTTGGCGACGAGGACTGGCAGAAGGTCCTGGATGTAAACCTGACCGCCGGGTTCCGTCTGGCGCGGGCCTGCCTCAGGACGATGCTCCGCCGGCGCTGGGGGCGGATCGTGGGCATCGGTTCGGTCGTCGGCCACACCGGCAATGCGGGCCAGGCCAACTATGCCGCCGCCAAGGCGGGCATGGTGGGCATGTCGAAGGCGCTGGCCCACGAAGTCGCGTCGCGAAACATCACCGTCAATGTCGTGGCGCCCGGCTTCATCGACACGGCCATGACCGCCGGGCTTTCCGAGCAGATCAAGCAGCGCCTGTTCGAAGTGATACCCGCCAAGCGCCTCGGGCGGCCCGAGGACGTTGCCGCCGCGGTGGTATATTTGGCAAGCGAAGAGGCCGGTTACGTCACCGGCCAGACCTTGCATGTGAACGGCGGAATGGCGATGATATGAAGTGTTCGTGGCCGGCCGTGGGGAGGGCTGGTCAAGGCCGGGCGACTGTGTTAATGGGACGGCGCATTTCCGGCCCCAGGGCCTGCGTCCCCGCAAGGGCCATCTTCCAACGAGTTTAGTCGAGGGTTGAGAGACCATGAGCGATATCGCCGAACGGGTGAAAAAGATTGTCGTCGAGCATCTCGGCGTCGATGCGTCGAAGGTGAATGACGGAGCGAGTTTCATCGATGACCTCGGCGCCGATAGCCTCGACACGGTCGAGCTGGTGATGGCATTCGAAGAGGAATTCGGCTGCGAAATTCCCGACGATGCGGCCGAGAAGATCCTGACGGTGAAGGACGCCATCGCCTTCATCGAGCAGAACAAGGCCAGTTGAGCCCGGCGGCGGATCCGATCCGCCCCGCCTCGCTTCGGACCTGAAGCTACCATGCGCCGCGTCGTCGTAACCGGCCTCGGACTCATCACCCCACTCGCCAGCGGCGTCGAGCCGACCTGGAAGCGGTTGCTGGCGGGCAAATCCGGCGTGCGGTCGATCCAGCGCTGCGACGTTTCGGACCTGCCCAGCAAAGTCGCGGGCGAGGTTCCCTTTGGCGACGCGGCCAACGACCATTTCAACGCCAACGACTACGTGGCGCCCAAAGACCAGCGCAAGATGGATCAGTTCATCGTCTATGCCATGGGTGCGGCGACCCAGGCGGTGCAGGACGCTGGCTGGCAGCCCGAGGACGAAGAATTGCGCGAGCGGACGGGCGTGCTGATCGGATCGGGCATCGGCGGCTTGCAGGGAATCTACGATGCCTCGATCCTGCTCCACGAGAGGGGGCCGCGGCGGATCTCGCCCTTCTTCATCCCGGCGGCGCTGATCAACCTCGCCTCGGGCAATGTGTCCATCCGATTCAAGTTCAAGGGGCCGAACCACGCGGTCGTCACCGCCTGCTCGACGGGCGCGCACGCCATCGGCGATGCCGCCAGGTTGATCGCGCTCGATGACGCCGACGTCATGGTGGCCGGTGGCGCCGAAGCCACGATTTGCCGGATCGGCATCGCCGGCTTCGCCGCCTCGCGCGCCCTTTCGACCGGGTTCAACGACACGCCCGAGCGGGCCTCGCGCCCCTGGGACCGGGAGCGGGACGGCTTCGTGATGGGCGAAGGGGCGGGCGTCGTAGTGCTCGAGGAGCTGGAGCATGCCCGGCGGCGCGGTGCCAAGATCTATGCCGAGTATCTCGGCTGCGGGCTTTCGGGCGACGCCTACCACATCACCGCGCCGGCGGAAGACGGGGGCGGGGCGGAGCGGGCGATGCGCGCGGCGCTCAAGCGCGCGCGGCTCAATCCGGAGGATATCGACTACATCAACGCCCACGGCACCTCCACGCCGCTCGGCGACGAGATCGAGCTGAAGGCGGTGAAGCGCGTCTTCGGCGACTGGGCGTACAAGCTCTCCATGTCATCCACCAAGTCGGCGATCGGCCATCTCCTGGGCGCGGCCGGCGCGGTCGAGGCGATCTTCTCGATCCTCGCGATCCGCGACCAGGCCGTGCCGCCGACATTGAACCTGGACAATCCCTCCGAAGGCTGCGACATCGATCTGGTGGCGAAGCAGGCGAAGCAACGCAAGGTGCGGGCCGTGCTATCGAACTCCTTCGGCTTCGGCGGCACCAATGCGAGCCTGATCTTCACCGGCCCGCCGTAGGGTCGCGATGCGGCGCCTGGTCCGCCTGTTCCTGATTCTTCTCGTGCTGGGGCCCTGCCTGACCGCGGGCGCCGGCTACGTGTTCTGGAAGCAATGGCACGGCCGCGGTCCGCTGGCCGTCGACGCCACGGTCATCATCGTGCCGGGAAGCAGAGTGACGACCATCGCCCGCCAGCTCGAGGATGCCGGCGTGGTCGAGGACTACCGCCTGTTCACCCTCGGCGTTCGCCTATTCTCCGACGGCCGGCCGATGCGCGCCGGCGAGTACCGGTTCGGCGCCGGCATGAGCCAGGAGCAGGTGATGCGCATGATCCTCTCCGGCGCCACCGTGGCGCGGCGCATCACAGTGCCGGAAGGCTTCACCACCGCCCAGGCGCTGCGCCTGGTATCGGCCGCCGAGGGGCTGATAGGCGATCTGCCCCCCGACCTGCCGGGGGAGGGCCGGCTCTTGCCGGAGACGTATTTCTACACCTGGGGCGAGACCCGCTTCACCATGGTCAACCGCATGGCCGATGCCATGCAGCAGGGGCTGGATAAGCTCTGGGCCGAGCGCGCGCCCGGCCTGCCCTATGACACGCCAGACAAGGCGCTGGTGCTGGCCTCGATCGTCGAAAAGGAAACAGCCCAGCCGACCGAGCGCGCCCGTATCGCCGGCGTGTTCGTCAACCGCATACGCAAGGGCATGATGCTGCAGTCGGACCCGACCGTGATCTATGCGCTCACCAACGGCGACGGGCCGCTCGGCCGGCCGCTCACCTCGGTCGACCTGCAGGTCAAGAGCCCATTCAACACCTACATGTTCAAGGGGCTGCCGCCGAGCCCGATCTGCGATCCTGGCCTCGCCTCCATCGAGGCCGTGCTGCATCCTGAGGCGACCAAGGACATGTATTTTGTCGCCGACGGCTCCGGCGGCCACGCCTTCGCCCAGACCCTGGCCGAGCATTACAAGAACGTCGCTGCCTGGCACCGGTTCGAGGCGCAGCAGGCGGCGCAGCAAGTCAGTGCCGTTCCCGGCCAGACGCCGGATCCTGTCCTCGCCGCCCCATCCCCAAGCCAGGCCGGCGTGGCCGATCCGGCTGTGGGCGCGGCCGTGACGGCCACCGTCAAGCCTAGCGTTTCTTCGGCAAGCGGCGCAGCCACGAATCCGTAAGCGCCGGCGGTAAGACGCCCAACAACCAAACGCCGGCATAGATGGGAAACGGGAAGGCGATCCGCGCCTTCCCCCTCGCCAAGCCGCGGCGAATGATGCTGGCCGCCTGCTCCGCCGGCATCAGCATGGGCATGGGAAAAGGATTGCCCGCCGTCATGGCGCTGACGACGAAGCCGGGACAGATGACCGAAACGGTGATTCCGGTTCGCAGGAGATCGCCGCGCAGGCCCTCGCCCCAGACGCGCACGGCCGCCTTGCTCGCGCAGTAGGCCGGCGCGCCGGGGAAGCCGCGGAAGGAAGCAAGCGAACTCATGAGGGCGATCTGGCCGCGCCGGCGCTGGCGCATGGCCGGCAGCAGGGGAAGAACGGTGTTGAAGACGCCGCCGACGTTGGCGCCGAAGATGGCGCGCTGTTGTTCCGGCGTCTCCAGACCATCGGCGGTTCCCGCCGAGACGCCGGCATTGGCGATGACGAGGTCGATGGGCCGGCGCCTGTCAGCTTCGCTGATCCAGCTTGCCATGGCGCTAGGGTCGGTCACGTCGACGATCGCCTCGCTCACCTCCGCGCCGGCTGCCCGGCAAGTGGCGGCCACGGCGGAGAGCCGCCCGGCATCGCGGCCGCCGAGGGCAAGCCCGACGCCCTTGGCTGCATAAAGGCGGGCAAGCGCCGCGCCGATGCCGCTCGAAGCGCCGGTGATGAGGATCGAGTGCGGATCGCGCATTCTTGCCTGCCGTAAGGCCCCCGTATACTTTGCGGGCGCTGCCGGCGAATCACAAGCCGCAGGGGGACCATGCCGATCGCCAGCATGACGGGCTTCGCGCGCATCGATGTCGCCGACGGCGAACGGCACTGGGTCTGGGAATTGCGCAGCGTGAACGGCCGCGGCCTCGATGTCCGCTGCCGGCTGCCCACCGGCTACGAGGCCCTGGACGCGCCGGCCCGCGCCGCGACGGCTGAGCGCTGCCGGAGGGGAAACGTCAACCTCACGCTCACGCAGACGCACGGCCCGCGGCCACGATTCGTGATCAACCGGGACGCGCTGCAGCAGATCCTGGCGCTTGCCGCCGAGATCGGTGACGTGGCCGCAGCGCCCCCGCGGCTCGACGGCCTCCTCGGCCTGCCCGGGGTCGTGGAGCGGGCGAACGACGTCGAGGACCCCGCCCAGCATCTGGCGCTCCTCGAGGGCAAGCTCGGCGAAGCCCTCGACGGCCTCCAGGCCATGCGCCTTCTGGAAGGCCGGAAGCTTGCGGATATGGTCCTCGCCCAGTTGGACGAGATCGAAGCGCTGGTCGAGCTTGCCCGGGCGGCGGCGGCGGCCCAGCCGGCGGCGATCGTCGAGCGCCTGCGCCGGCAGCTCGAGGCCTTGCTCGCCCAGCAGCCCCTGCCGGGGCCCGAGCGCCTGGCCCAGGAAGCGGCGCTGCTGGCCGCCAAGGCCGATGTGCGCGAGGAGCTGGACCGGCTCGCGGCCCATGTCGGGGCAAGCCGGACCCTCATCCGCGCGGGCGGGGCGGTCGGCCGGAAGCTCGACTTCCTTTGCCAGGAGCTGAACCGCGAGGCGAACACGCTATGCTCGAAGTCGTCCGAGATCACCCTGACGCGGGTCGGTCTCGACCTCAAGGCTGCGGTCGAGCAGCTGCGCGAGCAAATCCAGAACATCGAATGAAGGACGCCGGCACATGACGGCGGACGCCAAAGGCGGCTTTGCCGGACTCGGCCGGCGCGGGCTGATGCTGGTGCTGTCTTCGCCTTCGGGCGCCGGCAAGACCACGATCTCGCGCCGGCTGCTGGCTTGCGAACCGGAGCTCCAGATGTCGGTCTCGGTCACCACGCGGCCGAAGCGGCCGGGGGAGGTCGCCGGGGTCGACTATCATTTCCTCGAGCCGACGGAGTTCAACCTGCGCGTCAACCGCCAGGAGCTCCTCGAGTGGGCCAAGGTCTTCGGCCATTACTACGGCACGCCGCGCGGGCCGGTCGAGGCGGCGCTTGCGGCGGGCCGCGACGTGCTGTTCGACATCGATTGGCAGGGCACCCAGCAGCTGGCCGAGCGGGCGGCGGAGGACCTGGTGAGCGTGTTCATCCTGCCGCCGTCGACCCAGGAGCTGGAGCGGCGCTTGCGCCGCCGGGCCCAGGACAGCGCCGAGGAAGTGGCGCGCCGGATGGCCAAAGCTGCGGACGAGATGAGCCATTGGCCCGAGTACCACTACATCGTCATCAACCGCGACATCGAGCAGAGCCTGAAACAGGTTCAGGCGATCCTTCAGGCCGAGCGCCTGCGCCGCGAGCGCCAGCTTGGCCTGCACGAATTCGTCAAGGGTCTCCGCGAGGGCCAATAGAGCCGCGCCGCCGGCCTGCCAGGGCGTTGGCGAGGGCGGCGAACTCGGCCACGGAAAGCTCCTCGGCCCGGCGCGTGCCCTCGATCCCGGCCGCGGCGAGGAGCTCCTCGGGGTTGCCGCCGAGCCCGCGCAAGGCGTGGCGCAGCATCTTGCGCCTTTGCCCGAAGGCGACGGCGCTCACCCGCTCGAAGAGGATGGGATCCGCCGGCGGTTCGGGGGCGGCCAAGGGCAAGAGCTCGACCAGGGTCGAAGTGACCCGGGGCGGCGGCGTGAAGGCGCGAGGCGGAATGTCGAACAATCGCCTGGTGCGACAGCGCCATTGGGCGGCGATCGAGAGCCGGCCATAGTCCTTGCCGCCTGGCGCGGCCGTAAGGCGCATGGCCACCTCGCGCTGGAACATCAGCACCAGACGCTCGAAGCGGTCGGCCGAGGCCAGCCAGGCGAGCAGCAGCGGGGTTGCGACGTTGTAGGGCAGGTTGGCGACGATGCGGCGCGGCGCATCGCCGAGCCGGCTCGCATCGACCCCGAGCGCGTCCGCTTCCACGACTTCCAACCGGCCGGGATAGGCGGCCGCGATCTCGGCCAGCGCCGGCAGGCAACGCCGGTCCCGCTCGATCGCGATGACCCGCCGGGCCCCAGCCGAGAGCAGCGCGCGGGTCAGTCCCCCCGGGCCGGGACCCACCTCGATCGTCGTCCCGCGAGCAAGCTCGCCGGCCGCGCGCGCGATTCGGCCCGTCAGGTTCAGGTCGAGGAGGAAATGCTGCCCGAGGCTGCGCCGGGCGGCCAGCCCGTGCCTGGCGATCACCTCGCGCAGCGGCGGCAGGACGTCGCCAGCGGGGCTCCCGCTCAAAGGGCGGCGTTGCGGATGTCGATCACCGCGGAGCGCCGGAGGTCGCGCAGGTACCCGCGGGCAAGCAGCTCCAGCCGGGCGGTGAGAAGGTTCCTTGCCACCTGATCGCGAGTCGGCATCGGATCGCTCGGCAGCTTGCGATCGCAAATCATGAATACGCCGACTCCGGTATCGACCTCGATGGGCTGGCTGACTTGGCCGACGGGCAGGGTGCGGCCAATGTCTCTCAACGGGGTCGGCAGATTGGCAACCGTCGCGGATCCGAGATCGATCGTGTTGGGCGGCATGAATTCGCCACCCACCTGGTCCATGTCGGCGCAGCTCTTGAGGCGCGTGCGCAGCGCCAGGATTTTCTGCATGGCGGCGTCGCGCTGGGCCTTCGACTCGTTAGCGGGCGCGGTGATGAAGACCTGCTTCAGGGATACGACCGCTTCATCGGGGCTGACGGTGCCGCCCGCCCGGATCTGCTGGAGCTGGACGAGGTAGTAGCCGCCGGTGGCGCGAATCGGGCCGGTTATCTGGCCCGGCTTCATGTCGGCGAGCGCGCTCGCCAGTTCGTCGTCTACCTGGTCCGGGCGGACCCAGCCGACCAGGCCGCCGTTCGAAGCCGTCGTCGACTGCGAGAAGTCGCGGGCAAGCTTCGAGAAGTCGGCGCCGGCACGCAGCTGTTCCATCAGGCGGTCGGCGGACTGCCTCGCCTGGGCGTCCTGCTGCGGCTGGTCCACGCCGATGAATATCTCCGCCGCCAAGTACTCCGGCTTGCCCCGGGCATCCTGGATCCGGCGCATCTCCTCGTCGACATCCTGTTGGGTGATGTTGACCGTCGGCCCCAGCTTCTCGCCGATGAGCTTTTCCCAGCCGATATTGGCGATGGCCTCGTCGGTGAAGGCTTCGGCGACCAGCGGATCCTGCTCCACCGCCGCGTTGAACTGGTCGATGGTCATGCCGTTGGCCGCGGCGAAGCGGGTGAGGGCCCGGACCACTTCCTCGCGCGAGGCGGAGATGCCGGCGCTGTCCACGGCCTGGCGCTTCAGCTTCTCGTCGATGAGCGCGCGCAGAACCTGGGGTGCCAGCCGGGCGCGGGCCTCGGGCGTGTCCGGGAGGCCGCTTGTGCGGATCACGAGCTGCAGGCGTACGAGCAGATCGATCTTGGTGATCGCCGCGTCGTTGACGACGGCGACGATGTCCAGGCTGTCCTGGGCATAGGACGCAGGCGCGCGGGACGCGGCAGCGCCGAGCACCGCGGAGAGCAAAAGCAAGACGCAGAAGAGCCTTCGACGCACGATCTTCGGAGCCTTCCCTGGGGTTTCCCGTGTCCGGCTACTATAGGATCACAGGCCGGCCCGCAATAGGCTCAGAAGGAAAAGCCGTAATTGCCCAGGTTCTTGAAGCCGATGATGATGGCGACCGAGGTGTCGGGCGTGACATCGGTCGCGGTGTAGTTGGTCCTGAGGCCGATCAGCTTCAGCGAGATGCAATCGTTCTGGTAGGTGATGCCGCCGCCGTATTCCAGCGTCAGGCCGGTCTGCAAATCCTTGCGGCCGCTGGCGAAGATCGACCAATTGTCGTTGATCCGGGAATTGAGCACGCCATAGAACTCCTGCTGCGTCCCAAGGGTGGAACCGTCGTTGATGTTGCCGTTCAAGAAGGCGTAGTTGATGCCGATCCGGAAGGCGGGCGGCCCGCCGAACAGCCCCACTTCCTGGCGGCGCATCGCGCCGTTGTGGGCATCGACCTGAAAGCGGTAGACCGCATCGAACAGGTCGTTGGGCGCAACGTCGACTGCGCCCACGACGTCGGTGAGCTGGTGGTCGATATTGGCGCCCTGCAGGAATGCGTTGTTATTGTTGATCTGGTAGCTCTGGCCCAGCAGGACGCTGGTGTGGCCGCCGTGGTCGCCGTAGACGCTCCATTTAAAGCCGTAATTGACGCGCTGGCCGTTGTCGACCTGATCGAAGCCGGTGAACCGGTTGGGATCGAACAGGTTCGTCTCGTCGAACTGGAAGTCGAGGCTGTCCTCGTTGGGAATGAGAGTGGGGTTGCAACAGTTGGGCGCGGCATCGAAGGAGAAGATCGGCTCGAAGACCTGGCTGACGCTGCCCGACCGGCGCACGAAGGGGTAGCGCCACTCGAAGGAAAGCTGGGGGAATATCCGTCCGGTGAGGCCGTTCTCGGTGTTGCTGACCGGCGTCGGGATGGTGGAGTTCGGGTTCACCCCCTGGACCCAGTAACCGTCGGCGCGCAGCGACAGCTGCAACTTGTAAATGTCCCCGGCCGGCGCCGTGTAGGGGAGAGTCCAGGCGAGGCGGCCGACCAGGCGCCGGCTGTCGGCGCCCTGGGGCGTCGTCAGCGCCATGGCATTGAAGGTACCGCTCCAGTAGCCGCCATATTTGCCCGGTTCGCCGACCATTTCGTAGTCGACCAGGGGGGCGACGATCGGCTGCTGGGAGGTGACGATGCCCGCGCCCAATCCCTGAAAGGTCCAGGCCTGGATCGTGGCATAGCTGCGCCCGTCGAAGCCCTCGGCATAGGCCTCGCTGTTGAGCGCGGGGTCGTAAGTATGCGGCAGGTTGAAGATCTGCAGCAGGGCCCGGTCGGTCGTTCGGTTGACGTCGAGGCCGGCGCGCCAGTTGTCGTTCAGGTCGAACCGGTTGGTGGAGAAGATGTAGCCCTGGAACTGGTCGTGCGATCCGGGCGTGTCCGTCCCGCCGATCTTGCTCAGGTTGTCGTACGTGGCGCCGCCGGAGATGTTGAGCGAGCCGTCCTCCAACCTCTGGCGATAGGTTCCCGTGATCACGGGATTGGCCTTGGTCGTGATGATCGGAGCCACGGTGAGGTCGCGATCCGGTGCGATCGCCCAGAAATAGGGCTGGATGACCCTTCCGCCCAGATTGCCCGATCCGCCGAAGCTCGGCGTGAGGAAGCCGCTCTTGCGCTTCACCGTCGGGTCGGGGTGCGAGAAGTAGGGCGAATAGAGCACCGGCACGCCGTAAATCTCCATCCAGACGTCGTGGAACTCGATCTCGTGCGCCTTGTTGTCGTGGACGATCTTTCTCGCGGTGAGCTGCCAGATGGGCGGGCGCAAGGGATCCTGCGTGCAAGGCAGGCATGGGGAATAGACCCCCTTGTCGAGCACGTCGATGTCGCCCTTGCGCGTGCCCTGGGCGGCCGCCATGCGCGACTTGTCGGCGAGGAGTAGGCGGATGTTCTGGATCACCGCGTTCTTCAGGTCGTCGCTGACTTCCATGTAGTCCGCGAAGGCGACGTTGCCGTCGGGATCGAGCAGGGCGACATTGCCCGACGCCGCCACGGTCTTGCGACGCTCGTTGTAGGTGAGGGTATCGGCCGTGAGGACGCGGTCGTTCTGGGAAACCTCGACATGCCCGCTGGCGACGACGACGCCGAGGTCGCGGTCGTATGTGACCTGGTCGGCGGTGATCAGAACGGGACTTGTGTCAGTCGGCTTCTGCTGCGCTGACAGGGCCGGCGCCCAAAGCAGGAGAAGGGCGATGATCCAGGCCCTGAGCCGATGTTCTCGCACGCCTCAACCGTCCTCGACATAGAGCAGGAGCGTGACGCCCAGAATCGCCGTAGCCGTCGCTGGTCCCCATGCGGCGAGCGCCAGCGGCATGCTCGAATTCACCCCAAGCGTCGCCGCCAGGCTCGACAGGAAATAGAGCAGGAATCCTGTTACCGCACCAGCCCCGATCGTGATCGGAAGCCCGCCGAATCGGGGCATCCTGAGGCCGAAGCAGGTGGCCAGCAGAATGATGCCGACATAGAGGAGGGGGATCGCAAGCAGTCTCTGGAATTTCAGGCGGTGGGCCCTGGAGGGCAGGCCCGAGGCCTCGAGCACGTCGATGAAGCTCGGAAGCTGCCAGAAAGACAAGGTCCCGGCCGAGGCGAAGCTTTCGAGCAGCTGATTGTAGGTGAGCCTGGCCGGGACCGTGATCACCGCCATCTGCCGGGGAGGCTTGTTCGGCTGGATGATCTGGGCCTGCTTCAGCACCCAGGCCGCATCGAGAAGCTCGGCGCTGGCGGCATCGATCCGCTGGATGAAGCGATTGCTGGAATCGAAGTCGAGCAGGGTCACCGCCTTGAACAGGGGCTTGTCGCTCACCATGCTGCGGGCGTTCAGCACATAGCTGTCCTTGCCCGTGACCTGGCGCAGCCACAGTCCCGTCGGGCTGACGGTCACCAGCGGGTCCGCCTGATCGAGGTAGCGCTGGACCATGCTTTCGAAGTGCTGGGTCGCCGCGGCGGCTATGGGGTCGAATGCCCCAATGCGCAGCAGCCCGACGGCGAGGCCCAGCAGGAGGGCGGGCGTCAGGATCTGCCAGATCGAGGCGCCGCTGACGCGCACGATGACGAGTTCGCTGCTGCGCGTCAGCTGCGCCAGACAGCCGAGCGTGGCGGCGAGAAGGCCGAAGGGCATGACCTCCTGCGCGGTCGATGGCATCTGGAATATGGCCATCTGCATGATCAGGCCGAAGCCGATCTCGGGGTGATCGGAGGCCCTGCGCATCAAATCGAGGGCGTCGCCGAACAGGACGATGGCGCTCAGCAGCAGCGAGACGCCCGCCACCCAGGCCAGGAACCGGCCGCCGATGTAAAGCGTCAGGGTCGGGGACAGCGAGGCCTTCATGCCGTCGCCCGGCGCTGGAATGCCGGCCGGTGCAGCAGCAGCCACATGCCGATGGCCGCGGCCAAGATCGGCAGCAAGTAGACGACCGGCGCCAGCACAGCCTCGCGCTGAACGAAGCCGCGCAGGATGAAGGAGACCGCGAGCAAGGTCGAAGCGCCGGTCGTGGCGCCCAACATCTGGACGTTCTGCCCCTGGCGCGGCGCCCCGCCGTTGATGAGCGCTCCGGCCGCGATCAGCGCGAGTGCGATGGTATAGAGCGGCTCCGCCAAGCGGCGGTGCAGCTCGATCTTGAGTTGGTCGCGCCGGACGGGATCCGGATCGCTCGCCATGCCGGCCGCCAGCTCGGGCAGGTAGAGTTCCTCGGCCTCCCGCCGGCGCTGCAGGTTGCTGCGGCCCATCATCGCGGCCAGCCCGATCGAGGTATGGTCGAAGTACAGCACCGAAACACGGCCGGATTTCTTGTCCGTTTCCTGATAGGTGCCGTTCTCCAGGATCGCGCGCGGCCCCTCGGGGCTGCTGGTGACGGCGCCGCGGGTCGCGGTGTAGAGCAGGCGGCGTTGCCGGTCGCGGGAATCGTCGACGATGATGCCCGAAAGCACGCCGTTGCGGTCGCGGCTCTGGGCATAGAAGGTCATGCCCGGCGCCACCTCGGTGAAGACGCCCGCCTCCACGATGACGCCGGCGATGTCGCCGGCGATGGCCGCCTGCATGTCGTGGTACTCGCGCATCGCCCGGGGCATGAGGTAGAGGCTGAGGAAATAGCCGATGAGCGTGGCCGCGACGGCGAAGACGATTGCGGGTTGGGCGAGGCGGTAGTTGCTGATCCCGATGCTGCGCATGACCACGAGCTCGCTGTCGGCGCTGAGCCGGTGAAAGACGAACATCACCGAGATGAAGACGGAGATGGGCAGCAGAAGCGCCAGCAGGCCCGGCAGCAGCAGCGAGATGAACTTGAGCGCCACGCTCACCGCCAGGCCTCGGTTGATGATGACATCGAGCAGGCGCAGCGACTGGCTGAGCCAGATGGCGAAGGTCAGGCCCGCCGCCGTCATCAGGGTGGCCAGCCCCAGCTGGCGGATGATGTAGACACTGAGGTTGCGCATGGAAGGCCATGATAGGCCGGGGGCGCTGCACCTTCCTAGCCCCCGTTTCCGCGCGGCGAACAAATCGGGGCCGAAGGAGCGCGGCCGGCCAGCGAATGCGTTCGTTGATCGGACGGCTCGGGACCCGGAAGAGGCATCGGGGTGCAGCTTTGCTCCGGCACCGGGCTGTGCTAGAGGACAACGCCGCCATTGAGAGCCCCAGGAGACGGGACAGATGAAGATCGCCTTTGCCAAGCCGGAGCTTCCCAGCGCGGGGACCCTCGTCGTCGGCATTCTCGAAGAGCACCGTTTGACGCCTACGGCCCAACAGGCAGACAAGCAAAGCAAGGGCGCCATCGGCCGGGCGCTTGCCGTCGGTCGCTTCAAGGGCCGGCCCGAGGACCAGCTCTCGATCCTGTCACCCCAGGGGCTCGAGGCCCAGCGCGTTCAGTTGCTGGGGCTCGGCAAGCCCGAGGCGCTCGATGCGCTGACCCTGCAGGCGATCGGCGGACGTCTCGTGGCCGCCCTCAACGCCGCCGGCGAGCATTCCGCCTTCGTCGCCGTGGACGAGCTTGCCGGTGCCAGCCTCGGCGTCGGCGAGATGGCTGCTAATCTCGCGCTTGGCGCCTGCCTGCGCAGCTACCGCTTCGACAAGTATCGCACCCGGGAGAAGCCGGAGCAGAAGCCGACGCTGAAGCGCCTCACTTTCATGGTCGAAGACCCGGCCGCCGCCCGGCGCAGCTATGAGCCTCTGGAGAAGCTCGCGGACGGCGTGACCCTGACCCGCGATCTGGTCTCCGAGCCGGCCAACGTCATCTTCCCCGAGAGCCTCGCAGAGGCAGCCCAGAAGCTTCGCGATCTCGGGGTCGAAGTCGAGGTCCTGGGCGAGAAGCAGATGAAGAAGCTGGGCATGGGCGCGCTGCTCGGCGTCGGCCAGGGCTCGGCTCGGGAATCTCAGCTCGTGGTCATGCAGTGGCGGGGCGCCGGCGACGCCAAGCAGAAGCCCGTCGCCTTCGTGGGCAAGGGCGTGACCTTCGATTCCGGCGGAATCTCCATCAAGCCGGCCCAGGGCATGGAGGAGATGAAGTGGGACATGGCCGGTGCCGGCGTGGTCATCGGCCTGATGCATGCGCTCGCCGCGCGCAAGGCCAAGGTGAATGCGGTCGGCATCGTCGGCCTCGTCGAGAACATGCCTTCGGGCAAGGCCCAGCGGCCTGGCGACATCGTCACCTCCATGTCGGGCCAGACGATCGAGGTGATCAACACCGACGCCGAGGGCCGCCTCGTGCTCGCCGACGCGATCTGGTACTGCCAGGAGCAATTCAAGCCCCAGGCCATCGTCGACCTTGCGACGCTGACCGGCGCCATCATCGTCGCGCTGGGCACGGCGCATGCCGGTCTCTTCTCCAACAACGACGGCCTGGCCGAGCGCCTGGTTGCGGCAGGCAAGGCGACGGGCGAGCTGTTGTGGCGCATGCCGCTCGCCGACGTCTACGACAAGCTGATCAACAGCGATGCCGCCGACATGAAGAACACCGGCGGGCGCAACGGCGGCAGCATTACCGCCGCCCACTTCATCAAGCGCTTCGTCAAGGACGTTCCCTGGGCGCATCTGGACATCGCCGGCGTCACCTGGTCCGACAAGGACGCGCCGACGGTGCCGAAGGGCGCCACCGCCTTCGGCCTGCGCCTGCTCGAGCGCCTCGTCGCCGACCACTACGAAGAGCGGTGAGCGAGGTTCGCTTCTATCACCTGCAGCGAACCCGCCTGGAAGCGGCGCTGCCCAAGATGCTCGAGCGTACGCTCGAGCGGGGCGAGAGAGCGGTCGTCCTGCTCGGCTCCGAGGAGCGGGTGGAAGCGCTCGCGGCGCATCTGTGGACCTACGGCGACCGGGCGTTCCTGCCCCACGGCACGGCCAAGGACGGCTTCGCGGAGCGCCAGCCGATCTGGCTGACGGCCGCGGACGAAAACCCCAACGGCGCCCAAGTGCTGTTCGTCGCCGATGGCGCCGAGACCGCGCGCTTGGACTCCTATCGGCTTTGCGTCGAGCTGTTCGACGGGGCCGACGAGGCTGCCCTGGCTGCGGCGCGCCGACGCTGGGCCACCTACAAGGCCGCCGGCCACGCCCTCAGCTATTTCCAGCAGGACGAGCGCGGCGCCTGGGAGCAAAAGGCGCAGGCCTAACCCGCGGCTTGACCGCTCGATTCCAAGGCGAGTTCGGCGGCGATCCAGCGCTCCTCGGCCAGGCCTACTTGCCGGCGGACTTCGCCGCATTCCATCTGGAGAGCCGTGACGGCCTCGCTCGGTCCGGCGTAGAGGGCAGGGTCGGCGAGCCGGCGCTCAAGAGCGGCGAGCTCCCTCTGAAGCTTCTCCAGCCGCGCCGCAGCGGTCACTGCGGCCCGTCGCAGCGGGGTGCCGGCGGCCCGCGCCTCGGCGGCGGCCCGGCGCTTTTCCTTGCGGCTTTGCCCGCCGTTCCCCTCGGCGCCGGCATCGCGGCCGACCTCCCGCTCTCGCTCCACCAGGAGGCGCCGGTAGTCCTCGAGATCGCCCTCGTAGGGGAGGCAGCGCCCGGCGGCGACCAGCCACAGCCGGTCGGCCACCAGCTCGATCAAATGCGGATCGTGGCTGACCAGCACCACCGCTCCCTCGAACTCGTTGAGGGCCTGGATCAGCGCCTGGCGCGCATCGATGTCGAGATGGTTGGTCGGCTCGTCGAGCAGCAGGATATTGGGCGCGCTGCGGCTCATGAGGGCGAAGAGCAGCCGCGCCTTCTCGCCGCCTGAAAGCCGGCCGACGGGAGTCTCGGCCCGGTTGAAGTCGAGGCCGAAGCGGGCGAGATGGGCGCGCATGGGCCCTTCCCGGCCGCCGGGCGTGGCCCGCTCCATGTGCAACAGCGGGCTTGCCGCGAGGTCGAGCTCCTCCTGCTGATGCTGGGCGAAATAGCCGACCTTGAGCTTGGGCGAACGGGTGAGCCTGCCGGCCAGAGGTGCGAGCCTGCCGGCCAGGAGCTTCATCATCGTCGACTTGCCGTTGCCGTTGGCCCCCAGCAAGGCGACGCGATCGTCCATATCCAGCTGCAAGTCGAGGCCCCGCAGCACCGGCCGGTCCGGCGCGTATCCCGCTGCCACGCCGTCTAGGGTGAGCAGCGGCGGGGGCAGCGCCTCGGGCTCGGGAAAGGAGAAAGCCGTCGCCGCCTGCTCTTCGGGCAGCACGATCGTCTCCATGCGGGCCAACGCCTTCAGCCGGCTCTGGGCCTGGCGCGCCTTGCTGGCCTTGTAGCGGAAGCGATCGATGAAGGCCTGCATGTGGCGGCGCTGGGCATCCTGCTTCGCCGCCGCTGCCGCCAGGAGGTTCAACCGCTCGGCGCGGGTGCGCTCGAACCGGTCGTAGTCGCCGCCATAGACGGTCAATTTTCCGCCGTCGAGATGGACGATCCTCTCGACGACCCGGTTCAAAAGGTCGCGGTCGTGGGACACCAGGAGCAGGGTTCCCGGGTATTGCTTCAGATGGCCTTCCAGCCAGATCGTCGCCTCGAGGTCGAGGTGGTTGGTCGGCTCGTCCAGGAGCAGGAGATCGGGTGCGATGAACAGCAGGGCGGCGAGCGCGACGCGCATGCGCCAGCCGCCGGAGAAGTCGCTGCAAGGGCGCTGCTGGGCCGCGGTATCGAAGCCGAGCCCGGCGAGGATCGAGGCGGCCCGCGCCGGCGCCCGGTGCGCTTCGAGGTCGGCGAGCCGCGTGTGGATATCGGCGATCGCATGCGCCTCGGTGGCGGTCTCGGCCTCGGCCAGCAGCCGCGACCGCTCGGTATCGGCCGCCAGGACCGTTTCGAGAAGGCTGCGCCCGTCGCTCGGCGCCTCCTGGGCCAAAAGGCCGATGCGCCAGCCCGATGCCAGCTCGATGTCGCCGCCGTCGGGCTGAAGCGATCCGGCGATCAGCTTGAGGAGCGTCGATTTGCCGCTCCCATTGCGGCCCACGAGCCCCGCGCGCTGGCCCTGCGAGAGACTCATGCTCGCATCCTCCAGCAGGGTCCGGCCGGCGACGCGGTAAGTGAGATGGCTGATCCTGAGCATGGCGGCGGCGTCTTAGCATGGCACCCGGGCCCCGTCATCCGGGCTTCCCCAAGGGGTTGCCGCAGAGGCCCGAGGCGTATATGAAGGCCCGTTTTGTTCAACCGAGTATGCGGAACCGAAGGCGGCTCAATGGCCATTGAACGGACTCTCTCGATCATCAAGCCGGATGCGACCAGGCGCAATCTGACCGGCGAAATCAATGCGCGGCTGGAGAAGGCGGGCTTGCGCATCGTCGCCCAGAAGCGGCTCTGGCTGTCTGGCCAGCAGGCCGAGAAATTCTACGAAGTGCACAAGGCGCGGCCGTTCTATGGCGACCTTTGCCGGTTCATGACCAGCGGACCCGTCGTCGTCCAGGTGCTGGAGGGCGAGAATGCGGTGGCGCGCAATCGCGAGGTGATGGGCGCGACCGATCCCGCCAAGGCTGCCGCGGGCACGATCCGGCGCGACTTCGCCGAATCGATCGAGGCCAATTCGGTGCACGGGTCGGATTCGCCGGACAACGCGGCGAAGGAGATCGCCTTCTTCTTCTCCGGAACGGAAATCGTCGGGTAGCGCCGGCCCCAATCGGGCCGAGCAGCTAGTGCGTCAGCACGAATACCACGAAGGCGACGACGATGGCGACGACGATGACGGCCACCGCCGTCAGGCGGCAGAAGCTGCGCCACATGCGCTGGTGATCGACAAGGATCTCTTCCTGGGTGGTCATCGGCCGTTTCTCCCGCGGGGTCTTTACGTCGGCAGCGATTTAGCGCAAGCGAGGTTGCCCGGTCAATCGCCGGCGCTCAGCCTGTCGGATTGAGAAGCATTTGCGTCGGCTGCGTCACCCCTTCCACGACCGCCCGCTCGCCCTCGACCCATACCTTCCCGGCGGCAACGAGACCGAGCGCCAGGGGATAGAGGCGGTGCTCCGCTTCCAGGACGCGGGCGGCGAGCCTCGCTTCGTCGTCACTTCGCAGCACCGGGACCACGGCCTGGGCGATGATCGGCCCGGTATCGGTCTCGAAGCGGACAAAATGCACCGTGCAGCCGGCGAACTTGACCCCGGCGGCAAGCGCCCGGCGATGGGTGTCGAGGCCGGGAAAGGCCGGCAGCAGGGAGGGATGGATGTTGATCATCCTGTCGCGCCAGGCCTCGATGAAATCCCGGGTCAGGAGGCGCATGAAACCGGCGAGGCAGACGAATTCGGCACCGGCCTCGCGAAGCGCGCGGTCGAGGGCGGCATCGAAGGCGGTCCGCTCGCCGAAGTCGCGGTGGGGGATGGTGCGGGTCGGCACGCCGGCCGCCTCGGCCAGCGACAGGCCAGGAGCCTCGGCCCGGTTGGACAGGACGAGGCAGGGATCGGCCGCAACCACCCCGCTCCTGCAGGCGGCGAGCAGCGTCTGCATATTGCTGCCGCGCCCGGAGATGAGGATGGCGAGCCTCAGCCGCGCCATGCCTCGGCCATGCCCTCGACGGCGGCTCCCGGCGCGCTCGCGCCGCGCTTAACGATCCGGCCGATGGCGAACACCTGTTCGCCGGCGGCGGCAAGCTGCCGGCCGACGGCTTCGGCATCGGCTTCGGCGACGACGGCCATCATGCCGATGCCGCAATTGAAGGTGCGGGCCATCTCCGCCTCGGCGATGCGCGCCGTTCGCTTCAGCCAGGCGAACACCGGCGGCAGCGGCCAGCGCTGTGCGTCGATCGCGGCGGCGAGCGCTTCGGGCAGCACCCGCGGGATGTTCTCCAGGAGACCGCCCCCGGTGATATGGGCCAGGGCCTTGATCCGCCCGCCGCGTGCCGCCGCGAGGCAGCTCTTGACGTAGATCCGCGTCGGCGTCAGCAGCGCCGCCGCGAGGTCGGTCCCCGGCTGGAACGGCGCTTCCTTGTGGTAGTCCAGGCCTTCCTCGGCGACGACCCGGCGCACCAGGGAGAAGCCGTTGGAGTGAAGGCCAGAGGAGGCGAGGCCGAGGACGATGTCGCCCTCGATCACCCGCGCGCCGTCGATAACGCTCTCCCGCTCGACCGCGCCCACGGCGAAGCCTGCCAGGTCGTAGTCGCCGGGCGCATACATCCCCGGCATCTCGGCGGTTTCCCCGCCGACCAGCGCGCAGCCGGCCTGACGGCAGCCCTCGGCGATGCCGGCGACGATGGCGCGACCCGCCGCGACGACAAGCTTGCCGGTGGCGAAGTAGTCGAGGAAGAACAGGGGCTCCGCACCTTGGACGACGAGGTCGTTGACGCACATGGCGACCAGGTCGATGCCGACGCCGTCATGCTTGCCGGCGGCAATCGCGATCTTGAGCTTGGTGCCGACGCCATCGGTGGTGGAGACCAGGATGGGGTCGCGATAGCCCGCGGCCTTGAGGTCGAACAGCGCGCCGAACCCGCCCAGGCCCGCGGCGGTGCCGCGTCGCGCGGTTGCCGCCGCCATGGGCTTGATGGCCTCGACCAGCGCCGCGCCAGCGTCGATGTCGACGCCCGCTTCGCGGTAGCTGCCGGTCCGGTTGTCGCCGCGGTTGTCGCTGCGGGTGTTTATGGCGTCCTCCGTGGCGATGGGATATAAAACCCCGCATGAAATACGGTTGCAAAATACTTGATCCGAAGCGCTTTGCAACGACGGCCGGATTGGCGGCGGCGCTCATCATTTGCCTGTTCATCGCGGCCCCGGCCCGGGCCCAGAACGCGGCCCAGATCAGCGTCTACGGGATCGATGTGGACGTGACCGCGAGCGATGCGGTGACGGCGCGGGCCAATGCCGTCGTCGCCGGCCAGCGCATGGCGCTCGCCAAGGCACTCGCCATGGTCGCGAGCCAGAGCGACGTGGCGCGCCTGCCGGCGCTCACGGATTCCCAGATCACCGACATGGTCGCCGACTATGCGGTCGAGTCCGAGCGCAGCTCGACGGTGCGCTACATCGGTCGGCTTGCCTTCAGCTTCCGGGCCGACGCCATACGCGACTACCTGCAGCAGAACGGCATCGCCTACGCCGCTTCGCAGAGCCCGCCGATCCTCGTCTTGCCGGTCCTGCTCGCCGGCGGCAAGGACCTGTTGTGGGAGGATGGCAATGACTGGCTCGCCTTCTGGGCCAAGCATCCGCCGACGGCCGGCCTCGTCGGCCTGGTGGTGCCCAAGGGCGACCAGGCCGACGCCGCGTCGATCGCCGCCGATGACGCGGTGGCCGGCGATGCGGCCAAGATCCAGGCGCTTGCCCAGCGCTACGGCGTGAGCGACGTGCTGGTCGCCATGGTCAAGCCGGACGCGAGCGGGCCGGGCATGGCCGTTGAGACCAGGCGCTACGGCGTCTCCGGGGTCGCCGGCGGATTCCAGGACCATGTCGCGGGCGACGTGAGCGATCCCGGCGTTGCCTACACCGAGGCGGCCGATCGGATATCCCAGCAGTTGCAGCAGGACTGGATCGATCAGAACCGGATCTCCTCGGACGTCGAGCAGCGGTTGACCGTGGATGTTCCGATCGCCGGCTTCGCCCAGTGGGTCGACCTGCAGCACCGGCTCGCCACGCTCGGTACCCTGAAACAGGTCAACGTCGTCTATCTCATGACCAATCATGCCGAACTCGACCTTGTCTTCGTCGGCGACCGGGATCAATTCTCCCGCGCCCTGGAGCAGCGCGCGCTGCTGTTGAAGGATGCGGGCGACGGCCACGTGACCCTGGAATTCGCCGGCCAAACCCAGGGATAGCAAGCGCGCCTTGCTGCAATACCTGCCCAACCTGATCAGCCTCGCCCGGCTGCTCGCCGTGCCGGCGACGGTCTGGCTGATCCTGACCGACCGGTTCAATTCGGCCTTCTGGCTGTTCGTCGCTGCGGGCATTTCCGATGCCCTCGACGGGTATCTGGCGCGGCGCCTCAAGAGCCCCGGCGTGGTCGGCGCCTATCTCGATCCGCTTGCCGACAAGGCGCTTCTGACCAGCGTCTATGTCGCACTCGGCTATGCCGGCCATATGCCGGCCTGGCTCGTCATCCTCGTGGTCTTCCGCGATGTCCTCATCATCGGCGGCGCCATGCTCTACCAGCTTCTGACCCAGCATCTCACCATGCAGCCGCTCTTCATCAGCAAGGTGAACACCACGGTGCAGATCACGCTCGCCGCCCTGATCCTGGCCCAGCTCGGTCTCGGCTTCGAAAGCCATGGCGCCGACGTGGCCCTGGGCTACCTCGCGGCCGGCACCACGCTCGTCTCCGGCGGGGCCTATATCGCGGTCTGGGGCCGGCGCTTCGTGGGCAGCGAGGCGGGGAGATGAACGGCCAGCGCCAGTTCCGGTTCTGGCTGCTGGGCCTGCTGGGGTTCGTGGTCGCCGTCTACCTGCTGCGCGGCGTCCTGCTGCCCTTCGTCGCCGGGCTCGCCATCGCCTATTTCCTCAACCCGGCCTGCGACAGGCTGGAGCGCCTGGGCTGCAGCCGGACGGCGGCCACCGTGATCCTCAGCATCGGCCTTGCCCTCGTGCTCGCGGCGGCCGTGATCCTCCTGCTTCCGGTGCTGGAGCGCCAGATCGTCGATTTCGCCGCCAGCCTGCCCGCCTACGCCGACATGCTGAGCGCTCATGTCCTGCCCTGGCTCAAGACCCTCGCGGGAAAATTCGGCTTCTCCAGCCTCGCCGACATAGGCGCCGGCGCCGGCGGCCAGGCCACCAGCATCGTTTCCTGGATCGGGGGCGCGCTCAGCCGGTTGGTCGGCAGCGGCGTGGCCATCGCCAACCTGCTCTCGCTCCTGTTCATCACGCCGGTGGTCGCCTTCTATCTGCTCCGCGACTGGGAACGGCTCGAGGCGCAAATCGACAGTCTCCTGCCCCTGCGCCATGCCGAGACCATTCGCACCCAGCTTCGCGCCATCGACCGCAGGCTCGCTGGCTTCGCCCGCGGCCAGGCCACGGTCTGCCTGCTTCTGGCGGCCTACTACGGTGCCGGGCTCAGCCTGACCGGACTCAACTTCGGCCTCGCCATCGGGATCGGCATCGGCATCATCGCCTTTATCCCCTATGTCGGCAGCATTGTCGGGTTCTTCGCTTCGGTCGGCCTGGCGCTCGTCCAGTTCGACGATTGGAGCCACGTGGGACTCGTGGTCGTGCTGTTTGCCTTCGGCCAGGTTCTCGAAGGCTATGTATTGACGCCTCGTCTGGTGGGCGGGCGGGTCGGCCTGCACCCGGTCTGGGTGATCTTCTCCCTGCTGGCGGGAGGTGCCTTGTTCGGTTTCGTGGGCCTGCTGCTCGCCGTGCCCAGCGCGGCTTCGATCGGCGTCCTGACCCGCTTCGCCGCAGAGCGCTACCGCCAGAGCAATTTCTACCGCGGCGACCCGCCATGGCCCAGCTCCCCCTCGACCTAGGCCACCGCGCCTCTTTCGGCGGCGACGATTTCCTCGTGGCGCCCTGCAACGAGGCGGCGGTCGCCTGGCTCGACCGCTGGCCGGATTGGCCGGGGCCGGGGCTCGCCCTATGGGGGCCGGCGGGCTGCGGCAAATCCCATCTCGCCCACGTCTTTCAGGCGCGCTCCGGGGCGCGGCTGATAGAGCCTTTAGCATTGGCGGAGGCTGAGCTCTCAGGCCTTGCGGAGGGGAACGGCGAAGTCGCCCTCGATGGGGCGCCGCCGGTCGATGAGCGGGCACTCTTGCATCTCTATAACCTTCTGGCCGAGCGACGGGGCCATCTGCTGATTCTCACCCGCGAGGCCCCGGCGCGCTGGGGTGTCCGCCTGCCGGACCTCGCTTCCCGGCTGGCGGCTATGCCGGCCGTGCGCATCGATCCGCCGGACGAGGTCCTTGTCGAAGGCCTTCTGGTCAAACTCTTTGCCGACCGGCAGCTTGCCGTGCAGCCGGAGGTCGTGGCCTATCTCGTGCGGCGCATGGAGCGCAGCTTCGAGGCCGTGCGGCGGACGGTCGCGCGTCTTGACCGCGAATCCCTGGCGCGACGCCGGCCGGTCACCCTGCCGCTCGCGCGCGAAATCGTCGAGAGCGAGAGCGCGTGATGCCCCCGATCTTCGTCCTGTTGCGGCCCCATCAATGGATCAAGAACCTGTTCGTGGCAGCACCCTTGTTCTTCACGCCCCAGGCGCTCTCGGCTGCAGCGGCGCTCAAGGTGGCATTGGGCGTGCTGGCGTTCTCGGCGCTTGCCTCGGCGGTCTACATCGTCAATGACTGGCGCGACCGCGAAGCGGACCGGCACCATCCCGTCAAGCGGAAGCGGCCGCTGGCCAGCGGCCAGGTGCGGCTTGCCACCGCCGCGATGCTGGCGCTCTGCCTGGCGCTGGGTGCGATCGCGGCCAGCCTGCTCTGGCTGCCGCGGGGCTTCCTCGAGGTCTTGCTCGGCTACGCCGCGCTCAACCTCGCCTACACCTTCCTCCTGAAGCGCGTCTCGATCGTCGACGTGCTGGTCATTGCCATCGGCTTCGTCTTCAGGATCTACGCCGGCGGCGTGCTGATCCACGTCACGCCCACGGTCTGGATCGTGGCCTGCACCCTGCTGCTGGCGCTGTTCCTGGCGCTGGCCAAGCGGCGCGACGATCTCGTGCGCGGCCTCGACGACGACCATCGGGAGAGCCTGGCCGGCTACAACCTCCCCTTCCTCGACACCTCGCTCGGCGTCGTGCTGTCGGCCCTCGTCGTCTGCTACCTGCTCTATACGACCCAGCCCGAGAACATGGCGCGGCTCGGCAGCGACAAGCTGTTCCTCACCGCGCCCTTCGTCATCGCCGGGGTCTTGCGCTATCTCCAGATCACCCTGGTGGAGCATCGCTCCGGCTCACCCACCAGGCTCGCGGTCTCCGATCCTTTCCTGCTGGTCAGCATATTCGGCTGGCTCGGCACCTTCGCCTGGCTCATCTATGGCTGAAGCCGGCTGGCGCCATCAGGCCTTTGCCGGCTGGGGTCGCGTCGCCCGGGCCGAGATGGACGCCGCCCGGCCCGAGCGGGTGGCCGAAGTCGCGCGGGCGCTTGCCGCCGCCGGGCGCGAAGGCATCATCGCTTACGCCGGCGGACGCAGCTATGGCGATGCGGCGCTCAATGCCGGCGGGCGCGCAATCCTGACCAGCCGTCTCGACCGGCTGCTGGATTTCGATACCGCCAGCGGCCTGCTGGCGGCCGAGGCCGGGGTCACCTTCGAGGATCTGAGACGAATCTTTTTGCCGAGGGGATTCCTGGCTCCGGTCACGCCGGGTACGGCCTTCGCCACCCTCGGCGGCGCGCTCGCCAATGACGTCCACGGCAAGAACCAGGATCAGACCGGCAATTTCGGCGCCCACGTCGCCTGGATCGATCTCATGCTTCCCTCGGGCGAACTTCGCCGCATCGGGCCCGAGGACCGGCTGTTCCGAGCCACGGCGGGGGGATTGGGCCTGACCGGAATCATCGTCGCCCTGGCGCTGCGCATGGCCCGTGTCCCCTCCCGCTTCGTCAGGCTCGAGGAGCGGCGCGTGGGCGATCTCGACGAATTCCTTGCGGTGCTGGAGGCGGCGCGGAGCAAGTGTGCCTACTCGGTCGGCTGGGTGGATGCGCTCGCGAGCGGGCGGCAGCTCGGGCGTGGCATCGTCGAGAGCGCCGATCCGGCGCCGCCCGAACCCGGCGATGATTTCAAGGAGCCCCGACGCAAGCGCCTCCCCTTCGACCTGCCGGGATTTGCCCTCAACCCCTTGAGCGTCGGCCTGTTCAATGCCCTTTATTGGCGCCGGGTGCCTGCCGCAGGGCGCGAGCGCCGGGTGGCCCTGGACAAGTTCCTCTACCCTCTCGATTCCATTGTCGGCTGGAACCGCCTCTACGGCCGGCGCGGCTTCCATCAGTTCCAATGCCTGCTGCCCGAGGAGGCGAGCCACCAGGCGTTGCGCGCGATCCTGGAGACCTGCTCCGGCTCCCGCGCGGCCTCCTTCCTGGCCGTGCTGAAGACCATGGGCCGCGATGGCGTCGGGTTGCTCTCCTTCGGCGGGCGCGGCCATACGCTTGCCCTCGACTTCCCCGCCTTCTCCGGAGTCGACGACCTCCTGATCCGCCTCGAGCGCCTGGTGCTGGATCACGGCGGGAAGATCTATCTGGCCAAAGACGCCAGGCTCTCCGCCGAAGGCTTCGCGCGCATGTACCCCGGGCTGCCCGAATTCCGGGCCATGCTCGCCGAGGTCGATCCGACGGGCCGCATGGCTTCGGATCTCTCCCGCCGTCTCAAGATCAAGGCAGGGTCGCCATGAACCCGCCGGTCTGGGTCGTCCTCGGCGCAAGTTCCTCCATCGCGCGCGCCTTCGCCCGGCTTGCGGCCGAGGACGGCGCCGACGTCATCCTGGCCGGTCGCGACGGGGAGGACATGGAGCGCAGCGCTGCCGATATCCGCATTCGCGGCGGCGGCAAGGTCGAGGTGCGTCATTTCGATGCGGCCGACCGGGAGAGCCATCCGGCCTTCGTCGAGGCGCTGCCCCGCCGGCGCCTCAACGTCTTCCTCTGCTTCGGCCTCCTCTATCCCCAGGAAGCAATCGAGCGCGACCCATCGCTGGCCGAGCCGGTGATCGCGGTCAACTATCTGGGCGCGGTCTCGATACTCTCCCATCTCGCGCCCCGGCTTGCCGCCGAGGGCGCGGGCGCGGTCGTGGTCCTCAGCTCCGTCGCTGGCGACCGCGGCCGTCCCTCCAACTACGTCTACGGATCCAGCAAGGCGGGTCTCAACGCGTATCTTCAGGGCCTGCGAGCCAAACTGGCGCCCCATGGCGTGAGCGTCACCACGGTGAAGCCGGGCTTCCTCGACACCGCCATGACCTTCGGCCTGCCCGGAATGTTCCTCGTCGCCAACCCCGAGGCCTGCGCGCGGGCCTGTCTCGCCTATGCTGCCAAGGGGCGCGAGGTCGCCTATTTCCCGGCTTTCTGGTGGCTGATCATGGCGATCATCAAGGCCATTCCGGAATCCATATTCAAAAAGCTCAAGCTTTAGAGCAACGTAACTAAAGTGACTCCCTAGCTTCACGAAACGGTAACTTTAACGACACAGTCAGCTTCGCTATAGGACGGCACACCGCTGGAGCCCGAACATTTGGGGAGGGTTCGGCGCCGGCGGCATCTGTTGATGGCCGAAACGCCGCGCTTTGAGAGGCCTTTGGGGGGCCGAATGGCAGACGAGATCGAGCTGAAGCTGGCCCTTTCGCCCGAGCTCGTCACCGCCCTCCGGCAACTACCCTTGATCCGGCGCCTGGCGGCAAAACGCGCGGTGACGCGCCGGCTCAGCACGACTTATTTCGACACCCCGGACCAGGCGCTGGCCAAGCGCGGCATCGCGCTTCGCATCCGGAGCATCGGCAAGCGGCGCATCCAGACCTTGAAGCTGCCGGCGGAAGGGCCGGGCGGTCTCCAGGTCCAGCGGGAGATCGAGACGCCGGTCGAAGGCGACCTGCCGGAACTGGACAAGATCGCCGATCTGAGACTGCGCCGGCTGCTCGCCGACAAGGCGGTAGCCAAGCGCTTGACCCCGCTCTTTATCACCGAGTTCCAGCGGACGACCTGGCCGCTCGTCTACGCCGGCAGCCAGATCGAGATGGCCCTCGACCGGGGCGAGATCCGTTGCGAATCCGGGCGCATGCCGCTTTCGGAGATCGAACTCGAGCTTCGCCAGGGCGATCCCCAGCATATCTTCGAGCTGGCCTTGGCGCTGCAGGAGGCGCTGCCGGTGACGATTGGTACCGCAACCAAGGCCGCCCGCGGCTTCGCCCTCATGTCCGGAGAGCAGCCGGAGGCCGTCAAGGCGACGGCGGTAGGCCTGCGCGGCACCATGAGCGCGCGGGATGCTTTCGCGGCAGCGGCGCGCAGCTGCCTGGGGCAGATGCAAAGCAACGAGTTGCCGGCCCGCCTCGGCGCCGACCCCGAAGGGATCCACCAGCTCCGCGTCGGCCTGCGCCGGTTCCGGGCCCTCGTCACCGCCTACCGCGACACGCTCGCCGCCGAGGCTCACGAACTCCTGTCGCGCGAGCTGCGCTGGCTGCAGCAGGAATTGAACCCGGCCCGGGACTGGGATGTCTTCATCGCCAACACGCTTTCACCCATCGTCGAGCGGGTGCCGGAGCTGCAACCGGCGGTCGAGGCCGCCAATGAGCTCAGGACCATGGCCCAGTCCCGCGCCCGGGCGACGCTCGATTCGCCGCGCTATACGGCCATGATGCTGCGCTGCTACCTCTGGCTCGAGACCGGCGGCTGGGCCGCCGCCGAGGCCGGTCTGCTCGACCGGTCGGTGGCCGAATTCGCCGCTGGCATTCTGCAGAGGCGGCACCGGCGCCTGCGCAAATTCGGCGGCAAGCGGGCAGCCCTCTCGGAATCCGAGCTGCATCGGCTGCGCCTGATGGCGAAGAAGCAGCGCTATGTCGCCGAATTCTTCCGCGAGCTGTTCCCACGCAAGGCGACGGCCAAATACATCGTGGCGCTGAGCGCGATCCAGGATGTGCTCGGCTCGCTCAACGATGCGGTGGTGAGCCGGCATCTGGTGGAGGAGCTGGAGCGGTTCCTGGCCGAGGCGCCGGCCCTAGGGCCCACCGCGGCGGCGCGCGGCGCCGGCGTCATTCTTGGTTGGCAGGCGGCTAACATCGCCGGCGATCTGGGCCTGGTCACCGGAGTCTGGAAGTCATTCATCGGTCGCAAAACCTTTTGGCCGCGGCCAATCACCTGACCTTGGTCCGACCTTAAGCGAGATCGCGCGGCGCCACGAAGCGCTCGAGCACGCAGAGCCCGGCAGCAAGCTGATCCCAGGCGGCCACGTCGCAGTCGAGCACCGCGAGCGCCCCGGTCGGATATTTCGTCGCCATGCGCCGGCGGCCGGCCTTATCGCCGCCGCCGGCGAGCCGGTGAGCAAGCGCCTGGAGCCCCGGGTTGTGTGCGATCACCAGCAGGGAGGGGAGGTCCTCCGGCGCCTGGCCGATCTGCTTCAGCAACCGGGCGGGCTCGGCGAGGTAGAGGTCATCGGCATATTGGACCGCCGGCTCCCCCTTCAAGCCCTCCGCCAGCAGCTCCCAGGTCTGGCGCGTCCGGCGCGAAGGCGAGCAGAGGACGAGGGCCGGGATCAGCCCCTCCCGGCGCATGTAGCGTCCCATGGCCGAGGCGCTCTTCAGGCCCCGGCCATTGAGCGGCCGGTCGAAATCGTCCAGGGCGGGATCGGCCCAATCGGACTTGGCGTGGCGAAGCAGGTAAAGGCGTTTCAAGTTCTGGCAACCAAACTGGCGAATCAGAGCCTTGTCATGACATTTTCACCTCGCCACTCTACACTCCGGCGGCCGAGAGGAGAGCATGGACGAAGCAGTTAAGTCGGATACAGGAACCCTGGAGCGGCCCAACGGGGCGCTGCAGCTGCCCGATCCGCCGGAATCGCGCTTCATCAACCGCGAACTCTCCTGGCTCGCGTTCAACGAGCGCGTGCTGGAAGAGGCCGACAATCCCAATCACCCCCTGCTGGAACGGCTGCGCTTCCTGTCGATCTCGGCCAACAATCTCGACGAGTTCTACATGGTGCGGGTGGCCGGCCTCAAGGGCCAGCAGGCGGAAGGCATCGCCACGACTAGCCAGGACGGGCTCACCCCCGCTCAGCAGCTCGCCGCCATCAATGCCCTGACGGGCGAGCTGATGCGCAACCAGCAGGCCTGCTGGCGCCGGCTGCGCGACGCGCTTCGGAGCAACGGCCTGGCGGTGATCGAAGGGGCCGAGCTGACGGCCGAGGAGAAGCAGTGGCTGGACGGCTTCTTCCTCGACCAGATCTTCCCGGTCCTGACGCCGATGGCGATGGACCCGGCCCATCCCTTCCCCTTCATCCCGAACCTGGGCTTCGCCATCGTCCTCGACCTTCGCCGGGCCGAAGACGGCCGGCAGTTGCGCGCCCTCATCGTGCTGCCGCCCCAGATCGCCCGCTTCATCCGCCTGCCCGGCAAGGCGATTCGATTTCTGCCGCTGGAGACCCTGGTCGGGCTTTATCTGGACCGCCTGTTCCCCGGCTTCACCGTCATCGGCCTCGGCTAT
Organism: uncultured Alphaproteobacteria bacterium; assembly: GCA_963724385.1. Taxonomy (GTDB): domain Bacteria; phylum Pseudomonadota; class Alphaproteobacteria; order Dongiales; family Dongiaceae; genus DASXQK01. The sequence goes on from CAVRUJ010000001.1 coordinate 1,373,483, forward strand.
TTCCGCATGATCCGCGACAGTGAAATGGAAATCGAGGAAGAGGCCGAGGATCTGGTGCGGCTGTTCGAATCGGCGCTCAAGCGCCGGCGTCGCGGTACCGTCATCCGCCTCAAGGTGAACGCCGCGATGCCGGATGATCTGCGCGCCTTCGTCATCGATCAGCTCGACGTCAAGCCCGAGGACGTGTTTATCCAGGACGGGCTCCTGGGGCTCGCCTCGACCAGCAAGCTCATCGTCGCCGACCGCACGGATCTCCTGTTCCCGCCTTACAACGCCCGCTTCCCCGAGCGCATCCGCGATTTCGGCGGCGACTGCTTCGCCGCCATCCGCCAGAAGGACATCGTCGTCCACCATCCCTATGAGAGCTTCGACGTGGTGGTGCAGTTCCTGCGCCAGGCCGCGCGCGATCCCTCGGTGGTGGCGATCAAGCAGACGCTCTACCGCACCAGCGAGGATTCGCCGGTGGTGAAGGCGCTGATCGAGGCCGCCGACGCCGGCAAGTCGGTGACCGCGCTGATCGAGCTCAAGGCCCGCTTCGACGAAGAGGCCAACATCCGCTGGGCCCGCGACATGGAACGGGCGGGCGTGCAAGTGGTCTACGGCTTCCTCGAGCTGAAGACCCATGCCAAGGTCTCCATGGTCATGCGCCGGGAGGGCGGGACCTTGCGCAGCTATGTCCATTTCGGCACCGGCAACTACCATCCGATAACGGCCAAGATCTACACCGACCTCTCCTTCTTCACCTGCGATCCGGCCCTGTGCCACGACGCGGCGCGCCTCTTCAACTTCATGACCGGATCGGCCAAGCCCGACCGGCTGGAAAAGGTGGCCGTGGCGCCCGTCAACCTGCGCAAGACCGTGCTGCAGCTGATCGGCGAGGAGATGGAGCATGCCGCGGAGGGCCGGCCGGCGACGATCTGGGTCAAGCTCAACTCTCTGGTCGACGCCGAGTTGATCGATGCGCTCTACCGGGCCTCCCAGGCGGGCGTGCAGATCGAGATGGTGATCCGCGGCATCTGCTGCCTCAGGCCCGGCGTGCCCGGCATGTCGGAGAACATCCGGGTCAAGAGCATCATCGGGCGCTTCCTCGAGCACAGCCGGATCCTCTGCTTCGGCGCCGGCCAGAAGCTGCCGTCGCGGGCCGCCAAGGTCTTCATCTCCTCGGCCGACTGGATGCCGCGCAATTTCGACCGCAGGCTCGAGACCCTGATCCCGATCGAGAACCCGACGGTCCATCAGCAGGTCCTCGACCAGATCATGATCGCCAATTTCAAGGACAACGCCCAGAGCTGGACGCTCGGGCCCGACGGGCGCTACACCCGCGTCAACGCCGGGCCGGGGGCCTTCAGCGCCCATACCTTCTTCATGACCAATCCCAGCCTGTCGGGGCGCGGCAGCGCGCTCAAGAAATCAAAGAAAGCCCCGCAGCTCGAGCTCAAGAAATCGTGAGGCGGATGTCCGCTCGACGCTCCCGGCGCGCGGCGCCCGCCGCTTCGCGCCAAGGCCGCAGGGCGGTCGTCGACATCGGCTCCAACTCCATCCGCCTCGTGGTCTTCGACCGGCTGGCGCGCGCGCCCTTGCTGCTGTTCAACGAGAAGGTCCTCTGCGGCCTCGGCCGCGGGCTCGACGAAGCCGGGCGGCTCAACGAGGCGGGCGTCGAATTGGCCATGGTCAACCTCGTGCGCTTCGTGCGCCTGGCGAGAGCCATGGGCGTGGCCCAACTGGACATGCTGGCGACCGCGGCGGTGCGCGATGCCTCGGACGGGGAAGCCTTCGTGGCGGCGCTCAGCCGGCGCTGCGGGGTGCCGGTGCGCGTTCTTTCCGGCGCCGAGGAGGCGAGGTTTTCCGCCCTCGGCGTCGTCTCCGGTTGCATGGATGCCGACGGCATGATGGGCGATCTCGGCGGCGGTAGCCTGGAGCTGGTCGGGCTGGACAAGGGCAAGCTGGGCGGCCACGCGACCTTGCCGCTGGGCCCCTTGCGCGTCGGCGAGGTCGCCTCCGGCGAGCGCGAGGAGGCGCGCCAGCTGGTGGACCGGCATCTGGAAACGGTGCCGTGGCTTGGCGACCTGCGCGGCCGCGACTTCTATGCCGTCGGCGGCGCCTGGCGCTCGCTCGCCCGCATCCACATGGAGCAGACGGGCCACCCGCTCCACATCATCCAGCAGTACCGGATCGAGCGGCGGCACGCGGAGGATCTGCTGCGGATCATGAGCCGGCTCGGCCGCCGGTCACTGGCGGCGATCGCCGGGCTCTCCCGCCGGCGTGTGGACGGCCTGCCCTTCGCGGCCTTGGTGCTGGAGCGGCTGCTGCGCCTGGCGCGCCCGGCCAACGTCGTGTTCTCGGCCTTCGGCCTGCGCGAGGGCTTCCTGTTCAGCCAGCTGCCGGCGGCGCTGCGCCGACAGGATCCCTTGCTCGCGGTAGCGCGCGAGATCGCCCGGGAAAACGGCCGTTTCGGGGCGTTGGGTCCGGCGCTGGCGAAATGGACGGCGCCGCTCTTCACCGGCGAGAGCGAGGGCGAGGAAAGGATACGCCAGGCGGTCTGCCTGTTGAGCGACGTTGCCTGGCGCGATCATCCGGACTACCGGGCCGAGCAGGCCTTCCGGCGGATCCTGCGGCTGCCCATCGGCGGCATCGAGCATGGCGAGCGCGTCTTCGCCGGGGCCGCCGTAGCCGCCCGCTATGTCGGCAGCCTAGAGCCGGTCGCCAATGAACCGTCGCTTCGGCTGATCGACGAGGCGACGGCGAACCGGGCGCTCGTGCTCGGTCTCGCCCTCAGGCTCGCCTATTCGCTCTCGGGGGCGACGCTGCGCCTGCTGAACGAGACGGAACTGCGCCTCAACGGGGATCGCCTGACGCTGATGCTGCCCAAGGACGGCGCGGTCATGTACGGCGAGGCGGTGGACCGGCGCCTCGAAGCCCTCGGCCGAGCGCTCGGCCGGCGGGTGGAGCGGGGAAGTTCCGCCCGGCGCGGGCGGAAGTAGGCAAGGGCTGCGGCGCCGACCGGACCTCAGCCCTGCGTGCCGATGGGCACCACCTTGACCCGCCGGCCGTTGGAGGTGAGCGCAAGCCGCCCGTGCTTGAGGGCGAGCGCGTCGGCCCCGAAGATCTCGCGTCGCCAGCCGGAAAGGGCGGGCACATCGGCCTCGTCGTCAGCGGCGATGAGCTCCAGGTCGTCGGCGCTCGCGAGCAGCTTGGGTGCCACGTCATGGTTCTCGGAGCGCAATTTCAACAGCACGCGCAGCAGATCGGTGATCGGGCCAAGCCCCGCCGGCAGGTCGCGGCGCGGCGGGGGCACCGGGCACTCCTCGATGGGCAAAGCGAGCGCGCGGCCGACGGCGGCGAGGATGGCCGCACCCTGCTTGCTCTCGGCCTGCGAGCGGGAGAAACCCCGGCAGCGCGAGAGATACTCGATATCCGTCGGCGCATGGGCCGCAATCTCGGCGAGCGTCTCGTCCTTGACGATGCGCCCGCGGGGCAGGTCGCGCCGGCGCGCTTCCTCCTCGCGCCAGGCCGCCACCTCGCGCAGGACGGCGAAGGCGCGCGGCTTGTCGCTGCGGAACTTGATCCGGCGCCAGGCCTCCCGCGGATCGAGGTCGTAGGTCGCGGGGCTGGTCAGCACCGCCATCTCCTCGGCGACCCAGCCGGCGCGCCCTGTCTTGTCGAGGCGGCGCTTCAGATGCTCATAGGCGGGCCGCAGATGGGTCACGTCGGCAAGCGCGTAGAGGAGCTGCCGGTCGGTCAGCGGGCGCTGGGCCCAGTCGGTGAAGCGGGAGCTCTTGTCGATCCGCGCGCCCGTCAGCTTGCCGGCCAAGGTCTCGTAGCTGACCGAATCGCCGAAGCCGCAGACCATGGCCGCCACCTGGGTATCGACCAGCGGGGCGGGAATCCTGCCGGTCAGGTGAAAGAAGATCTCGACGTCCTGGCGCGCGGCATGGAACACCTTCACCAGCTTGGGCTCGGCCAGGAGTTCCGTCAGCGGCGCCAAGTCGATGCCAGGGGCGAGACTGTCGATCGCCGCGGCCTCGTCGGGACCGGCGATCTGGACCAGGCAGAGCTGGGGCCAGTAGGTCCGGTCGCGCATGAATTCGGTGTCGATGGCGATGAATTCGGCTTGGCGCTGGCGCCGGCAGAATTCGGCGAGCGCGGCGGTCTCGGCGATAAGGGTCATCGGCGCCTGCTATACACGGGAATCGTTGGCTCTCCAACCCGCCGGCAGTACCGGTCAGGGTTGACAAATGCGGGGCAAGAAGGCCTTTTGCGGCGGATTTTCGAGGACCGTCCCATGCATGCCTATCGCACCCACAGCTGCGGCGAGCTGCGCCGGGCCGACGCCGGAAAGACCGTGCGGCTTTCCGGCTGGGTCCATCGCAAGCGCGATCACGGCAACCTGCTGTTCCTCGACCTGCGCGACCACTACGGCCTCACCCAATGCGTGGTCGATACCTCAAGCCCGCTGTTCGCGGCGATCGAGCAGGCCAGGCCCGAAAGCGTCGTCACGGTGACGGGCGAGGTGGTGGAGCGCACGCCCGACACCGTCAATCCCAAGCTCGCCACCGGCGGGATCGAAATCCGCATCGCGGAGTTCACCCTGCGGGCGGCGGCCGAGATGTTGCCGATCCAGGTCGCGAGCGACGAGGACGCCGGCGAGGACCTCCGCCTTGCCTACCGCTTCCTTGATCTCCGGCGCGAGCGCGTCCACCGCAACATCATGCTGCGCGCCCAAGTCATCGCCAGCATCCGCCGGCGCATGATCGAGCAGGGCTTCACCGAGTTCCAGACGCCGATCCTGACCTCGAGCTCGCCCGAGGGCGCGCGCGATTTCCTGGTGCCGAGCCGGCTGCATCCGGGCAAGTTCTACGCGCTTCCGCAAGCGCCGCAGCAGTTCAAGCAGCTGCTGATGATCGCGGGCTTCGACCGCTATTTCCAGATCGCGCCCTGCTTCCGCGACGAGGACAGCCGCGCGGACCGGTCGCCCGGCGAGTTCTATCAGCTCGATTTCGAGATGTCCTTCGTGACCCAGGAGGACGTCTTCGCCGCTCTCGAGCCGGTGCTGCACGGCTTGTTCGACGAGTTCAAGGGCGACCGGCGCTTGAGTCCCATGCCCTTCCCGCGCATCGCCTATGACGAGGCGATGCTGAAATACGGCTCCGACAAGCCGGACCTGCGCAATCCGCTGGAGATCGCCGACGTCACCGAGATCTTCCGCGATTCGGGCTTCGGCATTTTCGCCAAGGCGGTTGCCGCCGGCGCCGTGGTGCGGGCGATTCCCGCCCCGGAGACCGCCATCCGCCCGCGCAGCTTCTTCGACAAGCTGAACGACTGGGCGCGGGAGCAGGGCGCGGCCGGCCTCGGCTACGTCATCCTCGCCGAGGGCGGCGGCAAGGGCCCCATCGCGAAAAACCTCGATGCGGAGCGCATCCGGCGCCTCGCCGCAGCGGCCGCCGCCAAGGACGGCGATTGCCTGTTCTTCGTCTGCGACAAGCAGGGCGCGGCGGCGAAATTCGCCGGCACGGTGCGCAGCAAGCTCGGCCAGGAGCTGGGGCTCATCGACGAGAGGCGCTTCGAGTTCTGCTGGATCGTCGATTTTCCCATGTACGAGCGCGACGAGCTCACCCAGAAGATCGAGTTCAGCCACAATCCCTTTTCCATGCCCCAGGGCGGGCTGGAGGCGCTGAGCACGATGGATCCGCTGGAGATCAAGGCCTACCAGTACGACATCGTCTGCAACGGCGTCGAACTGTCGAGCGGCGCCATCCGCAACCACCTGCCGGAAATCATGTACAAGGCCTTCGCCATTGCGGGCTACGGGCGCGAGGAAGTGGAGGGTCGGTTCGGGGGCATGCTGAACGCACTCAAATTCGGCGCCCCGCCCCATGGCGGCTCGGCGCCCGGCATCGACCGCATCGTCATGCTGCTGGCAGAGGAGCGCAACATCCGCGAGGTCATCGCCTTTCCGCTGAACCAGCAGGCGATGGACCTGATGATGCAGGCGCCCTCCAGCGTTCCGCCCGAGCGGCTGAAGGAGCTCTGCATCCGCCTCGACCTGCCGCCGGCGAAGAAATAGTCCACTGGGCACGCTTCGAGGGGCTCATCCTTCGTCGAGCTCCGGATGATGTCACCCTCGTGGTGAGCCTGTGGAACCATCAGCGCCACGGGTCTTCGGCAGGGGCAAGAGCCGCGTTGCCAAGGCGGCGCCTGCCTTCTAGACTTGATGCTTCCCGCAACGATGGCCAGGTGTCGAGACTTGTCGCGTCCAGCCGATGACGGGTTCACCATGTCCGCCGCATGGGCGCCGCACAGTCGCTGCTGGATGGCGTGGCCGACTCGCGCGGAGACCTGGGGCGAGACTCTCGAGGCCGCGCGGGAAGCTTTCTCCGAAGCCGCCAATGCGATCGCGCGCTTTGAGCCCGTGACCTTCATCGCCAAGCCGAAGAACGTGGCCGAAGTGTCGCTCACCACGGGAACCGGCGTCGGCACGCTCTCGCTTGCCCATGACGATTCCTTTTTGCGCGACATGGGGCCGAGCTTCGTCGTCGACGCGGGCGGACGGGTCGCCGGCGTGGATTGGTTGTGGAATGCCTGGGGCAATCGCTATCCCGACCATGAGCGCGACGCCGCGGTGGCCGAGAGCCTGCTGCAGCATCTGGCGATGCGGCGCTATGCCGCGCCCATGGTGCTGGAAGGCGGCGCCATCGACAGCGACGGCGAAGGGACGCTCATCGCCAGCGAAACGGTGCTCTTGAACCCGAACCGCAACCCCACCCTCGGGCGGGCCGAGGTCGAGCGCTACCTGGCCGACTATCTGGGTGCGCGCAAGATCATCTGGCTCGCCGGCGCGCTCGCGGGCGACCCGGCGGGGGGCCTCGTCGACAACGTCGCCTGCTTCGTCAAGCCGGGGACGGTGCTGGCGCTCTCCACCTCGGACGCCGCCGACATCAACCATGCCGCCCTCAAGGACAACGTCGCGCGGCTCAAGGCGGCAAGCGACGCCAGGGGCCTGGCGCTCGAAGTCGTGGAGATCGAGCAGCCCCGGCCGCGCCAGGGCGAAGGCGGCCGGCGCCTGCCGCTATCCTATACCAGCCTCTATCTCGCCAATGGCGCGGCCATCGTGCCGGCCTTCGAGGACCCGCAGGACAGCCCCGCTTCCGAACTGTTCGGGAGGCTTTTCCAGGGCCGTCAAATTGTCCAGGTACCGGCCCGCGAGCTGGCGTTTGCGGGCGCCGGGCTCAGGGCCATCGCGCTGGGGCAGCCCGCCGGGCCGATCGCAGCACCTTAGAGCCTCTTTAGGATCGCCGCGGGGCAGCCTTGTTTCTACGGCACGATCGTCACTTGGCCGCGGAGAGCGCCTTGAGGGAACGCGGTCGTGTGAATTCTAACGAACCAACGGCCGCCCAGCAGGTCCGTCTCCTGGTAGGGCGCAATGATCGTCCAGTTGTGCAGCGGGCTTTGCACCGCCATGCCCGATGCGATCCAGATCTGGACCGGGGCCGTGTGATCGCTGGGTGAAGCCGGGCCATGGAAATGGACCATGATGACCTGGCTCCCGAGCCCGCTGTACGTGATTGTCCAGGTGAGGGTCCGACTCGTCTTGTCGTAGGTTATGTCGGCGTGGCCAGTGCCCGGCGAGCCCGACGGAGGCACTTCGTTGGTGCCGGCGAGCTCTGCCTTCAGCTTCACGATCTCGTCGGCCGAAGCGAGGGGCATTGTCGCCAGCAGCGTGACGGCCGCGAGCGCCGCCAGCCAGGACCACCGCCGCCCGTGCCGCCCGTCCACTATCCGCGCCATGGCCGTTTCCTTCCTTTTTTGGCCTCTGCCACCTGCAGTCAGAACGCCAGCCAAGTGAACAGGTAGAGGGTGTTCTCGTCTGCTGCGTTGGTGCCGGCGCCGTCGAAGTTCTGGCTCGCCCCGTCGAATTTCAGATAGGCGGTGTACTGGATGCCGAAGCGGACGTTGACCCAGGGCTGCAGCCAGGAATCGTCCTTGCCGAAGGGCGTGTAGTCGACCTCGAAGATCAAGCCGTCGCTGTTCGGACTGTTGTTGGCACTGACGCTGTTATAAAGATTGAAATCGCTTGACCCCCAAATGTTGAAATACGCCACGCGGCCCGTGATCATCTCCTGGTAGGTGTAGCTGCCGTTGATGCGGAATTCGTTGAGGGTGTCCCCTCCGTTGGTCGAATTACCCAGCGGCAGGCTCGCGTTCAGGTCCTGCTTCTCGTAGATGTAGTTGGCGTCGGCCGTAAAGATGTTGTCGTTCGTCGCCATGTACTGATAGGAGGCGTCGAATCCCAGATCGGTGAATCGGTCGGTGCCGTTGGACTGCACGCGCCCGGGATAGATGTTGGCGACGATGCCGTAGGTTCCCAGGGAGACGTAGTTGTAGCCAAGTTGCTGCTGCAGATCGACGCGCCAATAGGGCGCGAATCCGTCAATCTGCTGTTCGCCGCCCGGCCCTTCGCCCAAGGCATTCTGGACTTTGTTCGGCAACTCCGAATAGCCGCCGAACTCCGCATAGAGCAGGTTGTTCCACATCGTATAGACTTCACCGCCGATGACCTGACCTGCAAGGCCGCCGTCGATGAGCGGGGTGGCAACCGGCGAATTCGCGATTCCCGAACTCGTGAACGGATAGCCCCAGGCCGGAACCGTGTTCCATAGATCCTCGACCGTCGGGTTATTGTTGATGGTCGCCCCGTAAACGATGTCCTTGCCGAACAGCGTGCCCTGGTCGGCGAATCGGATATCGGTGTTGTCGAGGAGCAACGTGTTGCCGATACCGTCGTAGGTTCCCTGAACCCACGCGCCGATCTTGTCGGTGACGCGGCCTGCATAGAAGATGCCCGCCTGGTCGAGCGCAAAATTGTTGTTGCTCTTGAAGTCGGTGGGCGGCGGATTCTGTCCCCTGGCCGTGTTGGTGAAGGAGCTGATCAGCATCAGATCGACGGGCGGAATCTTGGTCGGGACGTTGCCCCAGACATAGCCGTTGAGCTTGAACTGGCGACCGAAGTCCGTCAGCTGTGGCCCGAAGGCGCCGATGTGACATTGCTGGCAGGAAGCGCCCGTTTGCGCCGCGAAGCTCGGCAGCGCCTGGGCGGCGCCCATCTGCGCGAACACGGCGGCGAGCCCCAAGAACAGGCTGCTCCAGAAGACCTTTAGCCCGGAATTTCCCCGCATCGCCCCATCCCCCTGGGTTTCCTGAACTCTCCGCCCGCCCCGGCGCCCCGTCAAGGCGCTGCGCATAGAGGAATTCAAGCTCCGCCGATAAACTTGGACATTGATCCAAATCAACGACACCCGCCGCGTGGTGGGTGTTAGTGTCGGCCGCCGAGGAACCACCGAGTCGCTAAATTTCCACTGAAGGAGACAAAACGTGAGACACGCCACCCTTATTGCGGCAGTCCTGGTGCTTGCCTTTGCCTTGGCAGGCCAGGCAAGAGCCGCCGGCGACGCTGCCAATGGCGGAACACTGTTCAAGCAGAAATGCGGCCTTTGCCACAGCGCCCAAGCGGGCCAGAACCGGGTAGGCCCCTCCCTCTTCGGGGTCGTGGGGCGCAAGGCCGGATCGGTCCCGAGCTACAGCTACTCGGACGCCATGAAGGACTCGGGGCTCACCTGGGACGATGCGACCCTCGACTCCTATCTTGCGGGGCCGCGTGCCAAGGTTCCCGGAACCAAAATGACTTTTGCCGGATTCCCGAATGCTTCGGACCGCGCCGATGTCATCGCCTACTTGAATACGCTCAAGTAGCGTTTCGATTCTCCACCTTCGTCATGAGCAAGCTCCCGGGGCCGGCCGTAGGCCGGCCCGAGGACAGGCTTGACCCGCGCGTCCACGTCATTGACGTCCCGTGGCGAGGGGTGGTTGGCGGGTCGAGGCCGGCCATCGCGGAGTGAGGCAACGGCGGCTTTTTCCTATGCGACCCGCGCGGGCAGCGGGCGGCCGGCGAAGAAGGCGTCGAGGTTGTCGAGCGCCTTGAAGCCCATGGCGTTGCGGGTCTCGGTGGTGGCGCTGCCGAGATGGGGCAGAAGGAAGGCGTTCTTGATCGGCCGATAGCCGGGATTGATGTTGGGCTCGCCCGTGTAGACATCGAGGCCGGCGGCGGCGAGCTTGCCCGATTTGAGGGCGGCGATCAGCGCCTCGTCGTCGACCAGCGGACCGCGCGCCGTATTCACCACGATGGCCCCATCGGGCAGGAGCGCGATTCGCTCGGCATTGAGGAAGCCGTTGGTCGCCGGCGAGGAAGGCGCGTTGATGGACAGGAAATCGGAATGGGGCAGCATGTCCTCCGCCTTGGCATGGAAGATCGCGCCCTGTTCCAGCTCCGGCGCCAGCCGCGAGCGGTTGTGGTAATGGATCTTCATATCGAAAGCCCGCGCCCGCTTGGCGACCGCCTGGCCGATGCGGCCCATCCCGTAGATACCCAGGCGCTTGCCGGTCATATGCACGCCCAGCATGTTGGTCGGACCCCAGGCGCCCCAGGTCGCCTCGCGCACCATGCGCTCGCCCTCATAGGCGCGGCGCGCCGCACCCAGCATCAGGAGGAGCGCGATGTCGGCGGTGGCGTCGGTCAGCACGTCGGGCGTGTTGCCCACAACGATGCCCCGGCGCTTGCAGGCCTCGAGGTCGATATGTTCGTGGCCGACCGAGAAGGTCGCGATGACGCGCAGCGAATCCGGCAGCCTGGCGATCACGTCCGCAGACAGCTTGTCGGTCGGGCAGGGCAGCAGGCCCTGGCAGCCGGCGGTCGCGGAGACGACGTCCTCGCTCGAATAGAGCTTGTCTTCAGGATTGAGGATTGCATCGAAGTCGCGGGCGAGCCGGGCCTCGACGGCGGCGGGCAGCTTGCGGGTCACGAGCACGCGGGGCTTGGTCGGCATGGGAGGGCATCCGGCGGTTCTGGGGTTGCGGCTGTTGCGGGACGGCCGGACATGGGATAGTCCGGCCGTTCGAAAACCGGCGGACGGTAGTGGCCGATGAAAGGTTTTGCAAGCCTGCTCCCGGGGGTGTTCTGGGTGATGTTAGCCGCGGCGTTCTGGCTCTCGGGCGGACCGGCCGATGCCGGCGTGATGGCCACCCACCACGCCGTTTATGCCCTGGCGCTCGATCCGATGAGCGCCGGCACCGACCTCTCCGATGTCGAGGGGGTCATGACCTACGAGTGGGCCGATGCCTGCAAGGGCTGGACCACGACCGAGAAGGCGGATCTGAAACTCTTCTACCAGGACGGACATCAGGACAGCATCGGCTGGAGCCTCAACTCCTGGGAAGGCAAGGACGGCCTCAGCTATCGCTTCCTGGTGCGCGATTTCTCCGGCGGCAAGCAGACTTCCGAGCTCGAGGGCGAGGCTAGCCTCCAAGGCCCGGGCGAGGCCGGTATCGCCCATTTCACCAAGCCCATGACGGAGGCGATGGCGCTGCCCGCCGGCACGCTCTTTCCCACCGCCCACAGCGACACCCTGCTCCGGCATTTGGCCGCGGGCGATCGGCAGCTCTTCGCCACCGTGTTCGACGGCACCGACGACAAGCAGCTGTTCCAGATCAGCGCGGTGCTGAGCAACACCCTGAAGCCCAACGCCGAAGCCGCCCGCCTGTCGCCGCTCCTGGCGGAAGGCCCGGTCTATCGCCTCAACCTTGCCTTCTATGGCGCCCATACCGAAAGCTCGACGCCGGACCAGGAGCAGACGGTCGATCTCTACGCCAACGGCATTATCGACCGCCTCACCCTCGACTACGGCGACTTCACCGTCGACGCGGTCCTGAAGACCCTGGAGGCGGTTCCGGGCCCGGGTTGCTGATGAGCCCCCGGCCTTTGCGGATGGCGTCCTTGCCCAGGCGATGGCGCAGGTCGTCCATCACCCGCTCCACCTTGACCCGTCGCAGCGCATCGGGATCCAGAAGGTCGGGCTCCGGATCCCCCGCAGTCGCACCCAGATCGGCCATGCCGACGCCGATGAGGCGAAAGCGCTGTCCCGTGGCCTCGGCCTCGAGCAAGGGGAGAGCGGCGCGGTAGATGGCCTCGGCCAGCTGGGTCGCCGGCGCCACCCGGCGCGAGCGGGTCAGGATGTGGAAATCGGCGGTCTTCAGCTTCAGATGCACGCTGCGCCCGGCGACCTCGTTGCGCTTCATCCGGGCCGAGACCTTTTCGCAAAGCGGCCACAGCTCGGCCGCCAGGGCGTCCAGCTTCGCCAAGTCCGTTTCGAAGGTTGTCTCGGCCGAGATGCTCTTGATCTCGCCTTCGGGATCGACGCGCCGGTCGTCCTCGCCGCGGGAGAAGCGATAGAGCCGCCGGCCGATGGCGCCGTAGCGGGCGACCAGGGCGTGCTCGTCATGCCGGCGGAGGTCGGCGATGGTCGAGATGCCATCGGCCGAGAGCCGTGCCTGAAGCGCCTTGCCCACGCCCCAAATGAGGCCGACCGGCTTGGGCCCGAGGAATTCCACCGCCTCGCCCCGGCCGATGAGGGCGAAGCCGCGGGGCTTGTCGAGATCCGAGGCGATCTTGGCCAGCGACTTATTGTAGCTGAGGCCGATGGAAACGGTGACGCCGACCTTGCGCTCGATCTCGAGGGCGAGGCGGGCCAGCGAATGGGCCGGGCTGCCGTGATGCAGCCGTTCGGTTCCGCTCAAGTCGAGGAAGGCCTCGTCAATGGAGAGGGGCTCGACCAGGGGGGTGAGCGCCCGCATCATCTCGCGAATCTCGGCGCCGACGCGAGAATACTTCGCCATGTCGGGGCGGATGACGACGGCCTGAGGACAGGCGGCGAGCGCCTTGAACATAGGCATGGCGGAGCGCACGCCATAGAGCCTGGCGACGTAGCAGGCGGCCGAGACGACGCCGCGCTTGCCGCCGCCGACGATGACCGGCTGATTGCGGATGGCCGGGTTGTCGCGCTTCTCGACGCTGGCATAGAAGGCGTCGCAGTCGATGTGGGCGATTGCGAGCTGGGCCAGCTCGTCATGGGCGACGATCCGAGGCGAGCCGCAGGCAGGACAGCGCCTTGCCGCCTGCGGGAAGCTCACCAGACAATCCCGGCAGAGGCTGGTCAATTCGCCTCGTCCGGGCGCCAGAGCCAGGCGGCACCGCGCACGCCGCTGGAATCGCCGTGCCGTGGCGGCAGGATCCGGGTTGCGACCTGGTCGGAGAACACATGCGGGATCATGAGCGCCGGCAGCCGCTCGTAAAGCCGCTTCAAGCGGGAGATGCCCCCGCCCAGCACGATGACCTGCGGATCGATGATGTTGACGACATGGGCAAGCGCCCGGCCGAGGCGCTCCTCGTAGCGGGCGAGGCTGGCCTCGGCCTTCGCTTCGCCGGCCTCTGCCGCGGCGACGATGGCCGGCCCTGGCAGGCGCTCGCCCGTCACCCGCTCATGGTCCCGGGCGAGGCCGGGGCCGGACAGCCAGGTCTCGATGCAGCCGAAGCGCCCGCAGAAGCAGGCGGGACCGGGCCGTTCATGGTCCTGAGGGCGGGGCAGCGGATTGTGGCCCCATTCCCCGGCGATCGCATTGGCGCCGTCGAGAAGCCGGCCCTGCACCACAATCCCGCCGCCCACGCCAGTGCCGAGGATGACGCCGAAAACTACAGGGGAGCCCCGGCCGGCGCCGTCACTCGCCTCGGAAATGGCGAAGCAGTCGGCATCGTTGGCGAGCCTGAGCGGGCGTCCCAGCGCGGCGGCCAGGTCTTTGTCGAAGGGACGGCCGTTGAGCCAGGTGGAATTCGCGTTCTTGACCAGGCCGGTCGCTGGCGAGATCGCGCCCGGCATGCCGACCCCGACCGGCGAGGGCTCGACGCCGGCGGCGGCCTCCACCTCACCGACCAGTCCGGCGATGGCGGCGAGGGTGCCGGGATAGTCCCCCCGGGGGCTGGGGCGCCTAAGCCTGGCGCATTCGACGCCATGTTGGTCGAGGGCGATCGCCTCGATCTTCGTGCCGCCCAGATCGACCCCGATGCGCATGGCCCAAATGCTAGCAGAGATTGACCTTTCCCCGCTTGGTCACCATTTGTTAACCATTGAATTGTAAGGATAGCGCTGGAGCGGAAGTCGCTTGCCTGGCGGGGGTGCCGGGCAGGTGCCTCGGGAGGGGTTATGACGGCGGCTCTGGCCACGGCCGGGCAACGGAAGAAGAAGGTGCTCATTGTCGAGGACAATGAGCTCAACATGAAGCTCTTTCGCGACCTGGTCGAAGCTTGCGGCCACGAGATCCTGGAGACTCATGACGGCATCGAGGCGCTCCGCCTCGCCCGCGAGCATCATCCCGACCTCATCCTGATGGACATCCAGCTACCCGAGGTCTCCGGCCTCGAGGTCACCCGTTGGCTGAAGGCCGATGAGGAGCTGCGCGACATCCCCGTGGTCGCCATCACGGCCTTCGCCATGCGGGGCGACGAGGACAAGATCAAGAGCGGCGGCTGCGAGGCTTATATCGCCAAACCGATCTCGGTCAGCAATTTTCTCAGCACCATTGGGCGGTTCTTGAATTAGACAAGGGCGCCGCGCTGCCGGACAAATGCAAAGGCCGCCCAATGGGCGGCCTTACTCGTCTCACGCAATTGGGGCCGAGGTTACTTGATCTTCGATTCCTTGAAGGCGACGTGCTTCTTGGCGATCGGGTCGTACTTCTTGAACTCGAACTTCTCGGTCGAGGTGCGCGGGTTCTTCTTGGTTACGTAGAAGTAGCCGGTGTCGGCGGTGCTGACCAATTTGATCATCACGGTCGTCTGCTTGGCCATAGCCAGGGCCTCCTGAATGAGGGGCGGAACATAGCCGGATCGGATGGCCTGTCAAGGGTGGCGGAAGACGCGGGCTTCGTCGCGGACATAGGAAAATCGCACCGCGGGCTCTGCCCCCGGCGGAAGCCGGCGCAGCCGCCGGGCAATGGCTTCGGCCAACACGAAGGCGGTCACATCGACGATCGCCAGGCCTTCCAAGGCCGTGACGGACCGCCAGGCCAGGTCTTCCAGCTCGCCGTCGCCGCCGAGCCGCCCGTAAGCATGGGCACCGTCGGCCATGAGGAAGCGGGTGTTGTAACGCCGGCGGGAATAGGTGGGCGTGATCGCCCGGCAGACGAAATCGACGCTCGCCAACGCCTCTCCGGCGAGGCGGAGCCCGGTTTCTTCCGCGGTTTCGCGGAGTGCTGCCCGGACGAAGGCCTCGGCCGGCTTCCGGGTCGCCCGCGCCAGCTCGGCCGCGACCGCCGGCACTAAGCCAAGCGCCGGTCCTGCGACGTCGGCGGGCTCGACCCGGCCGCCGGGGAAGACATAGATGTCCGGCAGAAACCCGGCCCTCGCATGGCGCCGGCCCAGCAAGACTTCGAGGCCGCCCCGGGCCTCCCGCAGGAGCACCAGCCCCGCGGCATCGACCGGGCGAACGGCAACCTTTCTGGTCATCGGAAGGGTCGGCGCCGGATCAGGGTTGGGTCGTGGTCTGGTTGAGGGCCGACTGCGACGCCGGCAAGTCGCCCGCGGGCTCGGCGAGCGCCACGGCCTTGCCGTAAAGATTGGGCTGGGTGAGAAGGCGTAGCGCGACCTCAAGGTCGATGGCTCGCTCCGCCTTGTAGACGGGGCATCTGGCGCGCAGCCTGTCGAGGGCCTGGGTGTCCTCGGGCGAGACGCTGTCGCGCTCCGCGACGGGCAAAGGCGGGATCCGGCCGGCGCCGAGCTCGGCCATGATCTGGGTCGCGTCCAAGCTCTCGTCGTCGGTGCAGATGTTCGGCAGCACGCCTAGGTGATTGAGAGTGTAGCCGGACGGCGCGTGGAAGCGGGCCCAGGTCACCGTGAGCTCGCCCTTGTTGGGCATGGTGAACACGGTCTGCACCGTGCCCTTGCCGTATGAATTGCTGCCGACGACCACGGCCCGGCCATTGTCCTGCAGGGCGGCGGCAACGATCTCGGACGCCGAGGCCGAGCCGCCGTTGACAAGCACCACCATCGGCAGGCCTTCGCTGATGTCCCCCGGCGTCGCCTCATAATATTGGCGGCTGTCGGGATGGCGGCCCTTGGTCGAGACGATGCCGCCGTGGTCGAGGAAGAGATCGGACATGGCCACGGCCTGATCCAGGAGCCCGCCGGGATTGCCCCTGAGGTCGAGGACGATGCCGCGCATATGCGGGCCGATCTCGTTGCGGGCATCCTGGAAGGCGCGCCGGAGGCTGTCAGCGGTGTCCAGATTGAAGCCATAGATCCGGAAATAGGCGATGTCGCCCTCGCGCCGATAACTCACGGTCTCCGGAATCACCAGCGCGCGGGTGATGGCCATGGTGAGAGGCGCCTGGACGCCCGTGCGGGCGACGGTCAAGACCACCCGGCTGTCCACCGGCCCGCGCAGCTTCTCCACCACCGACTGCTCGTCCATGGTTTTGGTCGGCGCCCCGTCGATGGTGGTGATGACGTCGTCCACATGCATGCCCGCGCGCTCGGCCGGGGTGTAGTGCACGACCGAGACGACGCGCACCACACCGTCCTCGACGGAGATCCTGACGCCGATGCCCCCGAAGCCTTCGCGCCGGGCCCGGTTTTCCTCGGCCTGCTGCCTTCCGGCATAGCGCGTGAAGGGATCGAGGCGGGCATCGACGCCGTTGAACACGGCCTGATAGATGGCTTCGCTGTCGGCCTTGGCCACTGCCGGGGAAATCTTGCGCGCTTCTTCCACGGCCCCGGTGGTCAGCACGGCCCAGTCGTCGGCGCCGAACCGGTCATTGACCACGTAGCTCGCGTCCGTCTTGCCGTCATAGACCAGCTCGACCTTGTCGGGGCTCCGGCTGACGGAAAGATTCTGGTCCATGGACGCCAGGGCCGAAAGCCCGCCCATGGTCAGATATCCCATGTCCGGCTTCTGGATGTAGACCTGATCGATGTCCTCATAGCCGGCGACGAACATCTGCTCGTCCCGGTCATAGTTGCTGTTGGCGGCCAGGGGCGAGCTGGCAACGCTGCAGCCCGTGGCAGACAGGAACCCCAGCAGCGCCGGCAATAGGCGCAGCGAGACGGACGATCGATGGCTTAGGAACATCCGAGGCTCAACCCTCGGCCGGCGGCAGGATTCCGGCCGACTCCTTATAGCCTCTATAGATATCAGAAATGATGAACGTGACCAGGGAAACACAGACCTAAGGCGGTGACTTTGTTGTGCTTTTGTCTCGCTGCTGCAACAAAGCCACAGTCACCGGCGGCGGCGAGGTTCCCTTGCTTTCCGCGGATGCCGGTTCTTGGGCTTGAGATTGCTCGGCTTTTTAGCCGCACTCGGCTTTTTCATCGGGCGGGACGGCGCTTCTGCCGACATACCGTCCACGCCGCTCTCCACCAGTTCCAGAACCAGCCCGCCCGTGATGGGTTCTGCCTGAACGATCCTCGCCATGGCGCGCTCGCCAAGGCGATAGACCGCGCCCCAGCGCCGGCCGACCAGGCAATGGCGGGATTCGTCATGGTCGTAGAAATCGTCGGGCAGGCTATTGATGGGCACCAACCCGTCGGCGCCTGTCTCGTCCAGCCGGACGAACAGCCCGAAGCGGGTGACCCCCGTGACCCGGCCGGGAACGATTTCGCCGAGGCGCCCGGCGAGGAAGCCGGCAATGAAGCGATCGACCGCATCGCGCTCGGCCGCCGCGGCCCGGCGCTCGGTGGTGGAGATGTGCTGGCCCAAGGCTTCAAAGCCGTCGCCCGCGCCCGAGGGCAGCCCGCCGTCGCCCAGCCTGCAACCGGCGATGAGCGCGCGGTGGACCAGCAGGTCCGAATAGCGCCGGATCGGCGAGGTGAAGTGGCAATAGCGGGCCAGCGCCAAGCCGAAATGGCCCAGGTTGACTGGGCTGTAGACCGCCTGGGACTGGCTGCGCAGCACCAACTCGTGAACCATTTCGGCGAACGGGCTGCCCGAGGCCTGCTCCAGCAGACGCGTGAACATCTTCGGGCGGATGACCTGGCCGCGGGCGAGCAGGAGCCCGAGCGTGGCGACGAACTCGCGCAACGCTTCCACCTTGGCCGCGTCGGGCTGATCGTGGACGCGGTACATGCAAGGCTGGCGCGCGTGCTCCAGGGTTTCCGCGGCCGCGACATTGGCGGCGATCATGAATTCCTCGATCAGGCGATGGCTGTCGTGGCGGATCCGGGTGGCGATCGAAGTCACGTCCCCGGCGGCATTCAGCACTACGCGGCGCTCGGGCAGGTCGAGATCGAGGGTGCCGCGTTTGCGCCGGGCCGCGAGCAGGGCGGCAAAGGCGCCATACAGCGGCTTGATCGCGCTCGCCATGAGGGGCGCGGTGGTTTCGTCCGGCTCGCCGTCGGCCGCTGCCTGGACCTGGTTGTAGGTGAGCCGGGCGGCGGACCGCATCAGGGCGCGGGTGAAGCGGTGGCGAAGCTTCTTGCCCTCGGCATCGATCACCATGCGCACGGCGAGGCAGCCGCGATCCTCCTTCGGCTTCAGCGAGCAGAGGCCGTTGGAAAGCGCCTCGGGCAGCATGGGCACGACCCGGTCGGGGAAATAGACCGAGTTGCCGCGCCAATAGGCAGCGCGGTCGAGGGCGTCGCCGGGCCGCACATAATGGGCGACGTCGGCAATCGCGACCGTGAGGACGAAGCCGCCCGGGTTCTTCGGGTCCTCGTCGGGCGCGGCATGGACGGCATCGTCGAAGTCGCGGGCATCCTCGCCGTCGATGGTGACCAGCGGGAGCTGGCGCAGGTCGCTCCGCCCGGAAAGCCCGACCGGCTCGGCCGCCGCGGCCAGCGCCTCGGCTTCGGCGTCGAAGACATTGGGAATGTCATGCTCATGGATGGCGAGCAGGCTCGCCGACCGGCTGCCGGCGTGATGGCCCAGGCGCTCGACGATGCGGGCCTGGGGCAATCCCAGCTGCCGGCCCGGCAATGCCTGGGCCAGCACGATCTCTCCCGGCCGCGCGCCCGCGGCATTGGCGGGGGCGACGCGGAATTCGTTGCGGGCGCGTTTTCCCGCCGGCCGGATCCGCCCTGTCCCGTCGCCAGCGCGCTCGTAGACGCCGACGATCCGCGCCGGCACGGCGGGCAGACGCCGGATGACCTTGGCCTCATAGCTCTCGGCGTCGAGCCTGCGAAGCCGGGCCAGCACCCGGTCGCCGCGGGCGAGGGCCGGCTTCGCCATCCGGTCGGGCAGCAGGAAGATGCGGGGTGCCGCACCTTCGCCCTGGGCGGGAGCGGCCAGAAGCTCGCCGTCGGCGTCGGGACCCAGCACGTCGAGCACGCTCACCTCGGGCAGGCTGCCGGGCCTTGCCATGCGCCGATGGCGCCCGCGGTCGATCTCGCCCGCCTGCTCCATCTCCTTCAGCATCGCCTTGAGCGGAATCCGCTCGGCCCCCTTGATGCCGAAGGCCCGCGCGATCTCGCGCTTGCCCACCGGCACTTCGGAACCACGGATGAATTCGAGAATCTGCTGGCGGGTGGGGAGCCGGTCCCCCTTGCCGTGCCGCCCCGCCATCAACCGGCCGGTGTTTTGAATTCGACCTCGACGAAGACGAATTCGTAGTCGTTGGCGTTGATCACGTCATGCTCGACGCCGATGGGGCGATAGTAGGACCGGCCGGCGGTCAGGCTGGCGAAATGGGTTTCCTTGCCGTCCTCGAGCTGCAGGCGACCGGTCGTCATGGGCACCACGACGTAGTCATAGGCATGGCGGTGCCAGCCGGTGGCCGCTCCCGGTGAGAAGCGCCATTCGGTGACCTTCACCCGCGGGTTCTCGACCTGAACCGTGGCCAGCGCCATCGGCCGCTTCGATGTCTTCTCGCTCATGCTTCCGCCTTCTTGCGTTTGTTGGCCGGCTTGGCTTTCGCCTTGGGCGCGCTCGCCTTAGCCGCCGCTTGAGGTCTTGCTCCGGTCTTCCGCCTTGCCGGGCGCTTGGCGGGGCCCTTGGCTGCGCGCTCGTCGAGCAAGTCCACGGCTTGGTCCAGGGTCACGGTCTCGGGCGTCATGGTCTTGGGCAAGGTCGCGTTCAGCTTCCCGTGCTTCACATAGGGGCCGTAGCGCCCGGCGTGAAGGGTGACCGGTTGCTTGTCCGCAGGATGCTCGCCCAGGATTTTTCCGGGGGCACCACCGCCGCGCCGGCCCGCGCCTTTCGGTTCGGCGAGCAAGGCGACCGCACGGTTGAGGCCGATCGCGAGCACGTCGTCATCCTTGGGAAGCGACTTGAAGACCTTGCCATGCTTCAGATAGGGACCGAAGCGGCCGATGCCGGCGGTGATCGCCTCGCCATCCTCGGGATGGCGGCCGACTTCGCGCGGCAGCGAGAGAAGCGCCAGCGCCTTCGGCAGGTCGACATCGGCAGGCGCGAGCCCGGGCGGGAGCGAAACGCGCTTGGGTTTTTCGGCACCCTTGCCGCCGCCGCTCTCGCCGAGCTGCACGTAGTTGCCATAGGGGCCCTTGCGCAGGCTGACCGCAAAGCCGCTCGCCGGATCCTGGCCCAGCGCCTTCGGCCCGGTGTCGGCTTCGCCGCCCTCGCCGTTCTCGATGCCCAGCCTTCGGGTGAAGCGGCATTCCGGATAGTTTGAGCAGCCGACGAAGGCGCCGAACTTGCCGAGCTTGAGGCTGAGCCTCCCCTTGCCGCAAACCGGGCAGAGGCGAGGATCCGTGCCGTTGACGCTCTCGGGAAAGAAATGGGGGCCGAGGGCCGCGTCGAGCGCATCGATCACCTGGCTGATGCGCAGATCCTTGGTGCCGGCCACGGCCTGGCTGAAATCGGCCCAGAACTGCTTCAGCACCGTGCGCCAATCGACGCGGCCGCCGGAAATGTCGTCGAGCTGCTCCTCGAGGTCGGCGGTGAAGCCGTATTCGACGTAACGGCGGAAGAACTCGGTGAGGAAGGTCGTGACGAGGCGCCCGCGATCCTCGGGATAGAAGCGCCGGCGGTCGAGCCGGACATATTTGCGGTCCTGGAGCACCTGGATGATCGAGGCGTAGGTGGATGGCCGGCCGATGCCGAGCTCTTCCAGCCGCTTCACCAGGCTCGCCTCGGAATAGCGGGGCGGGGGTTGGGTGAAATGCTGCTCCGGCTTGGTCTCCTTGTGGGTGACCGGCTGCTCGGGTTTCAGGTCGGGCAGGCGCCCTTCGCCTTCCTCGTCCTCGGCCGGATCGTCCCGGTCCTCCTGGTAGAGGGTGAGGAAGCCATCGAACTTCAACACCGAGCCGGTGGCGCGCAGCACCACCCCACGGCCGGCCACGTCGGCCGTGGTCTGGTCGAGCTCCGCGCTTTCCATCTGGCTTGCCACCGTGCGCTTCCAGATCAGCTCGTAGAGTCGCCGCTCGTCGGCGTCGAGATGGCGGGCCACCTGGCCGGGCCGGCGGAAGAGATCGGTCGGTCGGATCGCCTCATGGGCTTCCTGGGCGTTCTTGGCCTTGGTCGCGTAGAAGCGCGGCTTCTCCGGCAGGTAACGATCGCCATGATCGGCGGCGATGAGGCGCCGGCTGGCGGCGATGGCCTCGCCCGAAAGCTGCACCGAATCCGTGCGCATGTAGGTGATGAGGCCGACGGTCTCGCCCTCGAGCGTCACTCCTTCGTAGAGCCGCTGGGCGATGCGCATGGTGTGGCTGGCGCCGAAGCCGAGCTTGCGCGAGGCCTCCTGCTGCAAGGTCGAGGTGGTGAAGGGCGGGAAGGGGTTGCGCTTGACGGTCTTGCGCTCGACCGCGGCGACCCTGAAGGGTGCGCCATTGGCGATCCTGGCGACCGCGGCCTTGGCCGCCGCCTCATCCGGCAGGTCGAACTTCTCCAGCTTGCGCCCGTCGAGGTGGGTGAGCCTGGCGGTGAAAAGGGCGCCGTCCTCGGTGGCGAAGACCGCGGCGACGGACCAATACTCCCGCGCCTTGAAGGCCTCGATCTCCTGCTCGCGCTCGCAGATGAGGCGCAGCGCCACCGATTGCACGCGGCCCGCGGATTTGCTGCCCGGGAGCTTGCGCCACAGCACCGGCGAAAGCGTGAAGCCGACGAGGTAGTCGAGAGCCCGGCGCGCGAGATAGGCGTCGACGAGCTCGCGGTTGAGCTGGCGCGGATGGGCCATGGCGTCGAGCACGGCCGACTTGGTCACCTCGTTGAAAACGACCCGGGCGACCTGCTTGCCATCCAGGGCATGGCGGCGTTTCAGCTCCTCGCTGATATGCCAGGAGATCGCCTCGCCCTCCCGGTCCGGGTCGGTGGCGAGGATCAATTGGTCCGCGGACTTCATGGCCTGGGCGATGGCCTTGAGCCTGGTCTCGGCCTTGCCGTCCACCTCCCAGCTCATGGCGAAGTCTTCCTCGGGCCTGACCGAGCCGTCCTTGGCCGGCAGGTCGCGGACATGGCCGAAGCTCGCCAGCACGGTGTAACCGGGGCCCAGGTACTTGTTGATGGTTTTCGCCTTGGCGGGCGATTCGACGACGACGACGTTCATCGGGCGGCTGTTGCTTTCGTTAGTCCTCGGTGGCAGCCCTCTGCCGGGCTGCCGACCGGCTGGCGGTCAATCGCCGCCGGCCGAGGCCAGCAGCGAAACGCGGTTGCCTGGATGCCACTGCAGACGGCCGGCAAGCTCCAGTTCCAGCAGG
Organism: uncultured Alphaproteobacteria bacterium; assembly: GCA_963724385.1. Lineage (GTDB taxonomy): Bacteria > Pseudomonadota > Alphaproteobacteria > Dongiales > Dongiaceae > DASXQK01. Next base: position 1,396,008 of record CAVRUJ010000001.1, read on the forward strand.
GTCATCCTGAGAAAGGGGGGAGACAATTGACACTGCCGGCCCAGTTCGTCAACCGGCACGGGGCTGGGCCCCAGCCGGCGCTCAACCTCGGAAATGGCAGAAACTGGCAATTCTTCCAATGTGTTAGATTCCTCCGGCCCCTCGACATGAAGAATTGGCGTGGGCGCCTCGAATGGGCCCGGAGGCGGGCCGAAACCCGAAAGCTGCTCGTTAACGTCAGCCGCCGACTCCACCAGGATGGCGCCCTGGCGGATCAGCTGATTGCCGCCTCGGCAGCGTTCGTCGAGGGGAGAGCCGGGCACGGCCATGACTTCCCGACCCTGTTCGCCGGCGAGCCGGGCGGTGATGAGGGAGCCCGATTTGACCGCCGCTTCGATGACCACCGCGCCGGCCGATAGCCCGGCGACGATCCGGTTGCGCCGCGGGAAATGCCGAGCCTGGGGCATCCGGCCCAGCGCCAGCTCGGCGACGAGAAGCCCCTCGACTATGATCTTACGGTAGAGCGCCTCGCTCTCGGGCGGATAGGGCTTGTCGATGCCGCCGGCGAGCACGGCGATGGTGCCGCCTGCGAGCGCTCCAGCATGGGCCGAGGAATCGATCCCCCGGGCAAGACCGGAAACGACGACCCAACCCAAGCCTGTGAGCTCGCGCGCCATGGTCTCGGCGATGAGCCGGCCATTGGCCGACGCGTTGCGCGCACCCACCAGCGCGACGGCTCTTCGCGCCAAGAGCTCGCTGCGGCCGATGAGGGAGAGGACCGACGGCGCATCGTCGATGGCGGCAAGCAGAGCGGGATATCCGGGCTCGCCCAGCACGACGAGCCGGCCGCCCAGCTTTGCCAGGCCGGCGAGCTCCCGCTCGGCGGTCGCTGCCGGGCAGATGGCCAGTGGGCGCGCGCGCCCGCCGCGCTTGGCGAGCTCGGGCAGGGCCGTAAGCGCCGCCTCCGCGGTGCCGAAACGCGACAGGAGCTGGCGAAAGGTGACGGGTCCGACGTTCTCGCTGCGGGCAAGGCGCAGCGCGGCCAGTCTTTCGTGCTCGCTGAGGTTGGGACCGGGCATCAGGTGAGGATGGCAAGACGGCGAATAACTGTCAACTATGTCTATCGAAAGTTGTGGCACGCCTTATCACGTCGGCTTGCTGAGCTGGATCTTGGATTCCTTGCCGGCCAACAGGCGCCGGATGTTCTGCCAGTGACGCAGCCACACCAGGACCGCGATGAAGATGGCGACCTGCTTCAATTGGCGGGTCGAGAGGAAATAGGCCGCGACCGGCGCCGAGGCGAAGGCGAGCAGCGCCGCCAGCGATGAATAGCGGGCGAGGAAGGCGACCAGAAGCCAGACGGCGCAGGCGATGAGGCCAACCAGGAAATTGAGGCCGAGCAGGACGCCGAGCCCCGTCGCGACACCCTTGCCGCCCTTGAAGCCGAGCCAGACCGGGAAGAGGTGGCCGAAGAAGGCGGCGAAGCCGGCGATGACCGCCATGTCGGGGCCCCAATGCTGGCCGATCAGCACGGCCGCCGTGCCCTTGCCGCCATCGAGCAACACGGTTGCCGCCGCCAGTCCCTTGCGGCCGGTGCGCAGCACATTGGTGGCGCCGATGTTGCCCGAGCCGATCTTGCGGATGTCGCCGAGGCCCGCGATGCGGGTCAGCAGCAGGCCGAAGGGAACCGACCCCAGGAGATATCCCAGCAGCGCCCCCAGATAGTAGGGCCAAGTGTATTGAAAGTCTCCGAGCAGCTGGGGCATGGGTTAGCGGATCGGCCATTTCGTTCTCGTCATGCCCGCGAAAGCGGGCATCCATCGAGCGACAGCGCGTTCCTGGCTCATGGATTCCCGCTTGCGCGGGAATGACGATGGTGAGGGGACTGGCGTGCGATTCACGGTAAATCTTCGGCCGCGAAGACCGTGCGGCCGTCGACGATCGTTCGCAAGACCCGGCCCTGCACCGGCCGGCCGTCGAAGGGCGAGTTCTTCGACTTGCTGCGGAAGCGATCGACCTCGATGCGCCCCGGCCGGTCGAGCTCGAACAGGAGCAGGTCCGCGGGCGCGCCCTTGGCGAGGCGGCCTTGGGGCAGGCCCAGGAACTGGGCCGGTGCGGCGGTCATGCGCCGCAGGAGATCGATGAGCGGCAGCTGGCCGATGTGATGCAGCTCCAGGCTCAAGGCCAGCAACGTCTCCAGGCCGATGATGCCGGGCGCCGCCTGGGGGAAAGGCACCCGCTTCGATTCCTGATCGTAGGGCGCATGGTCGCTGGCGATGCAGTCGATCGTGCCGTCGGCGACCGCGGCGGCGACGGCCTTCCGGTCAGCTTCGGACCGGAGCGGTGGCGACAGCTTGGCGAAGGTGCGGTAGTCGCCGACCGCGGTCTCGTCGAGGGTGAAATAAGCGGGTGCGGTGTCGCAGGTGACGGGCAGCCCGCGCGCCTTGGCCCCGCGGATCACCTCGATGGCGCCCGCGGTCGAGACATGGGCGACGTGGTAGCGCGTGCCGGTCATGGCCACGAGATGCAGGTCGCGCTCGATCATCATCACCTCAGCAGCGGCGGGAATGCCGGCGAGGCCGAGCCGCGTTGCGAGCTCGCCGCCGTTCATCATGCCGCCCTCAGCCAGGCGCGGCTCCTCGGGGTGCTGGATGATGGGCCTATCGAAGGCGCGGGCGTAGCTGAGGGCCCGGCGCATGACCCTCGCATCGGCCACGGCCTTCAGCCCGTCGGTGAAGGCGAGCGCGCCGCTCTCGGCCAGGAGGCCCATCTCCGCCAGGTCCTGGCCGGCGAGGCCCTGGGTCACCGCGGCGTAGCAATAGACCTTGGCGAGCCGGGTCTCCCGCGCGCGCCGGGCGACGAACTCGACCGCCGCCACGTCGTCAATGATGGGCTCGGTGTTGGGCAGGCACACCATGCTGGTGACGCCGCCGGCCGCCGCCGCCTCGGCGCCGCTGGCGATGGTCTCCATATGCTCCTCGCCCGGTTCGCGGAGCTGGACCCGCATGTCGATGAGGCCGGGGGCGAGGCAATGGCCGTTGCACCGGATAATCTCGGCCTCGCCAGGCAGGCCCTCGCCGTTGACCCAGGGCCCGACCTCGACGATGCGCCCTTCCATGGCGAGGAGCCCGCCGGCCTCGTCCCGCCCGCTCGCCGGATCGAGGAGCCGGGCGCCGACGAGCGCGAGCGGCCGCCTAGCCGCGGGCATCGGTTTCCTCGTTCGGGCGCAGGCGTCGGGTCAAGAGGTCGAGGCAGGCCATGCGCACGGCGACCCCCATCTCGACCTGCTCGCGGATCAGGCTCCGATCGATGTCGTCGGCGACCTCGGAATCGATCTCCACGCCCCGGTTCATCGGGCCCGGATGCATGATCAGGGCGTCGGGCTTGGCCACGGCGAGCTTGGCGCGATCGAGGCCGTAGAAGTGGAAATATTCCCGGACCGATGGGACATAGGCGCCCTGCATGCGCTCGGTCTGCAGGCGCAGCATCATGACGATGTCGCAGCCTTCCAGGCCCCGGCGCATGTCGGTGAAGACCTCAACGCCCAGGCGCTCGATGGCCGCCGGCAGCAGGGTCGGCGGCGCGATCACCCTGATCCGCGCGCCCACCGCCGTGAGCAGATGGATGTTGGAGCGGGCGACCCGGCTATGCAGCACGTCGCCGCAGATGGCGACCAGCAGGCCTTCCAGACGGCCGCGCCGGCGCCGGATGGTGAGCGCATCCAACAGCGCCTGGGTCGGGTGCTCGTGGCTTCCGTCGCCGCCGTTGATGACAGCGCAGTCCACCTTCTGGGCGAGCAGGTTGACCGCGCCCGAGTCCGGATGGCGCACCACCAGCACGTCGGGATGCATGGCGTTCAAGGTCATCGCCGTGTCGATCAGGGTCTCGCCCTTCTTGATCGCGCTCGAGGCGGCCTGCATGTTGATCACGTCGGCGCCCAGGCGCTTGCCCGCCAGCTCGAAGGAGGTGCGGGTGCGGGTCGAGCTCTCGAAGAACAGGTTGATGACGGTGCGGCCGTTCAGCAGGTCGCGCTTCTTGTCGGCGCTCCGGTTGAAGGCGACATAGGTCTCGGAGAGATCGAGCAGACCGCCGATTTCCGCCTTGGAAAGCCCTTCGATGCCCAGCAGGTGGCGGTGGCCGAATCGAAGGGCGGCGGCGGCGCTCATCGAAGGCTGCTTATAACCTCGCGCATCCCAGAATGGAAGCGAAGCACCGCCGTCACACGACGCCGTTCCGTTTCAGAGCCTCGAACTCCGCCTCGTCCATATCCAGGAGCTCTCTCAGGATCTCCCGGCTGTGCTCGCCCAACCTTGGCGGCGGCAGGCGGTAATCGACGGGCGTGGCGGAGTATTTGATCGGATTGCCGATGAGGTCGACCTCGCCCCCGCCGGCCAGCGCGTGAGGCATGGCGATCTTCATGCCGCGGGCCAGCACCTGGGGATCGGCAAAGACCTGGTCCACGGTATTGACTGGGCTGCAGGGCACGCCGATCCGGGCGAGGCCCTCGACCCATTCCTTCTGTGTCCGGCCGCGCAGCACCGGTTCGAGGATTTCATAAAGGACGCGCCGGTTGGCGATGCGGGCTTCGTTGGTGGCGAAGCGGGGGTCCTGGGCCAGGTCGGGATGGCCGGCGAAATTGCAGAACTTGACGTACTGGCTGTCGTTGCCGACGGCGAGGATGACGTGGCCATCGGAAGCGGCCATAACGTTGTAGGGCACGATGTTGGGATGCTCGTTGCCCACGCGGCCCGGCACCTTGCCCGAGGTCAGGTAGTTGAGGCCGACGGTGGCGAGCCAGGCGACCTGGCTGTCGAGCAAAGCGAGGTCGATGAATTGGCCCTCGCCCGTGCAGTCGCGGTGATGGAGGGCGGCGAGGATGGCGACCGTCGCATACATGCCGCACATGATGTCGGCGATGCCGACGCCGACTTTCATCGGCGGCCGGTCGGGCTCGCCGGTCACGCTCATGATCCCGCCCAGCCCTTGCGCCAGCATGTCGTAGCCCGCGCGTGGCGCGTAGGGCCCCGTTTGGCCGAAGCCGGTGATGGAGCAATAGATCAGCCGAGGGTTGGCCGGCTTCAGATCCTCGTAGGCGAGGCCATAGCGCGCCATGTCGCCAACCTTGAAGTTCTCCACCATGATGTCGCAATGCCCGATGAGGCGCCTTGCCAGCGCCTGGCCCTCGGGCTTGGCGATGTCGATGGCGAGCGAGCGTTTGTTGCGGTTGGAGCTGAGGTAATAGGCGCTTTCGCTGGTGTTCCGGCCCTCCTTGTCCTGGACATAGGGCGGGCCCCATTTGCGGGTGTCGTCGCCGGCCCCGGTCTTCTCGATCTTGATGACGTCGGCGCCGAGATCGCCGAGGAGCTGGGTGCAGGTCGGGCCGGCGAGGATTCGGGTGAGATCGAAGACGCGGATGCCTGCGAGCGGGCCGGGCATGGGGTGGGTCCTTGTCCCTTGAAGCGGCGCGACTGTCCATGGCCGGCCCGGGATCGTCAAGCCGGGGCGGGGCCCCTGGTCATGCGGTCAAGAGCGCCTTGCAGGATGTAGGCGGCGGCGAGCTTGTCGATGACTTCGCCCCGCCGGCGATGGGACAGCTCGGCCCCTTCAAGCGCCCGGCCGGCGCCAAGGGTGGAAAACCGCTCGTCCCAGAAGGCCAGAGGCAGGTCGATATGCTTCAGCAGGTTCTGCGCGAACTGGCGCGCTGACTGGCTGCGCGGCCCCTCCTTCCCGGCGAGGCCGATGGGAAGCCCGACGACGATGCCACCGACCCGCCTTTCGACCGCAAGCTTGCGGATGCTTTCGGCATCGGCGGCAAAGCGCCCGCGCTTCAGGACCGTCAGCGGGCTGGCGACGGCAAGGCCCGAATCGGAAACGGCGATGCCGATGGTCTTGGCGCCCACGTCGAGGCCGAGCAGCCTGCCCCCGGCGGGCAGCAGCTCTTTCAGTTGCCCCAGTGCTACGACCGGCATGGGAAAGGCTTAGCCGGCGCCTCTTGGCAGGGCAAGCGCCGGCAAGGGTGCGGGAAACCGTTTGCCCAATGGCGCCGGCAACTCTAGCTTGCGCCAAAGGCCGCAATCGGGGGCCGGCGCGCAAGGCGCCGGATCGGGCGTGGAACTGCCGCTATACGTCAAAGGGTTGATCGTGGGTCTCGCGATTGCGGCACCCGTCGGTCCCATCGCGCTGCTTTGCATCCAGCGGACGATTTCGGGCGGCTGGCCGGCGGGGCTCGCCACGGGGCTGGGCGCGGCGCTGGCGGATTCCTATTACGGCGCCATCGCCGCGCTTGGCCTCAGCCTGGTCCAGGGTTTCCTGGTCGACCACCGGCGCGCCATCGCCTTGGTGGGCGGGAGCTTCCTCTGCCTTCTCGGCGTCAGGAGTCTGCTGAGCAAACGCTCGACGGACCCGGCCAAGCCGAGGCGGAGCGCCATGGGCTTGCTGGGCGACTTCGCCAGCACCTTCATGCTGACCCTTGCCAACCCCATGACCATCCTCGCCTTCATCGCCATCTTCGCGGTGATGGATACGGCCCAGGCCGGACGGTCCTTTTCCGGCGCCATGGAGCTGGTCTTGGGCGTGCTCGCCGGCTCGGCCGCCTGGTGGCTCTGCCTCAGCATCGGCATCGGCGTGCTGCGCCACCGGCTGGATGATGTCGCGCGCCGGTGGATCACGCGGATCTCGGGCGCCATGATCATCAGTTTCGGGGTCTATAGCCTGGGGCTGGGGCTCCTTCCCTAGTCTTTGCGCTCCCCGAGCCCGGGTCGGTTGCGGGCCGCAAGGCGCTTTGCTAGGGTCCGCGCCATTTCGCAACAACAGGCCTGTTCGAGGAAGGGCACGCCCATGTCGCTCGATCGCGAAGCCGTCCGCCATATCGCCACTCTCGCCCGCATCCGCATCAATGACGCGGAGGCCGACGCGCTCGTGGGCGAACTCGGCAAGATCCTGGCCTGGGTGGAGCAATTGGGCGAGGTGGACGTGGCCGGCGTCGAGCCGCTGACGAGCGTGGTCGCGCGCCACCTGCCGCGGCGTGCTGACGAGGTGACCGACGGCGGCATGCGCGAAAAGGTGCTCCTGAACGCGCCCGAGGCGACGCTGGGCTTCTTCACCGTGCCCAAGGTGGTGGAGTGATGCCGGCGCTGACCGATCTCACCATCGCGGGCGCGCTCGCCGGGCTTGCCAAGGGCGAATACTCCTCGCGCGAGCTGACCGCGGCGCATCTCTCGGCCATGGAAGCCGGCCGGGCGCTCAACGCCTTCGTGACCGAAACGCCGGAGCGCGCGCTCGAGATGGCGAGCGCTTCCGACGTCAGGCGCAGCAGGGGCGAGGCCGGCCTGCTGGAAGGCATCCCGCTCGGCATCAAGGATCTCTTCTGCACCGAGGGCGTGCTGACCACGGCCGGCTCGCACATCCTGGACGGCTTCGCCCCGCCTTATGAATCGACCGTGACCGCCAATCTCTGGCGGGCGGGCGCGGTCATGCTGGGCAAGCTCAACATGGACGAGTTCGCCATGGGCTCGTCCAACACGACGAGCTACCACGGCCATGTCCGCAATCCCTGGCGGGCGCGCGGCGACAACCGGGAACTTGTACCGGGCGGCTCTTCCGGCGGCTCGGCCGCGGCGGTTGCCGCCCACATGGCCATGGGCGCCACGGGCACCGACACAGGCGGCTCGATCCGGCAGCCCGCGGCCTTCACCGGCCTGGTGGGCCTGAAGCCGACCTACGGGCGCTGCTCGCGCTGGGGCATCGTCGCCTTTGCGTCCTCCCTCGACCAGGCCGGGCCGCTCTGCCGGAGCGTCGAGGATGCGGCTCTCATGCTCCAGGTCATGGCCGGCCACGACCCGAAGGATTCCACCTCGGTCGATCTGCCGGTGCCGGACTATCGCGCAGATCTCAACAAGGGCGTGAAGGGGCTGAAGATCGGCATCCCGAAGGAATACCGGGCCGACGGCATGGATGGCGGGATCGAGAAACTCTGGGCCAAGGGTGCCGGCTGGCTGAAGGACGCCGGGGCGGAGATGGTCGAGATTTCGCTGCCCCACACGAAATACGCCCTGCCGACCTATTACATCATCGCCCCGGCCGAGGCGTCGTCCAACCTGGCCCGTTACGACGGCGTGCGATTCGGCTTGCGGCTTCCGGGCGAGACCCTGGACCAGATGTACGAGAACACCCGGGCTTCGGGCTTCGGGCCCGAGGTGAAGCGCCGGGTGCTCATCGGCACCTATGTGCTCTCGGCCGGTTATTACGACGCCTACTACGTGCGGGCGCAGAAACTCCGCAGCCTGATTCTCAGGGACTTCACCCGCGCCTTCGAGAAGGTGGACGCCATCCTGACCCCGGCGACGCCCACGGCCGCTTTCGCCGTCGGCGAACGCATGGACGATCCCATCGCCATGTACCTGAATGACGTGTTCACGGTGCCGGTCAATCTTGCCGGCCTGCCGGGAATCTCCGTGCCGAGCGGGCTTTCCGACGAGGGCCTGCCGCTGGGCCTGCAGCTCATCGGCAAGGCCTTCGACGAGGCGAACCTGCTGCGCGCGGCGCGGAGCCTGGAACTGGCCGCCAACTTCACCGCGCGGCCGGAGGCGCTGGCATGAGCGACCTGATCGAAGGCCATAACGGGCCGTGGGAGGTGATCCTCGGGCTTGAGGTCCACGCCCAGGTGATCTCCAAGGCCAAGCTCTTTTCCGGCGCGGCCACGGAATTCGGCGCCGATCCCAACAGCCAGGTGAGCTTCGTCGACGCCGCCTTTCCCGGCATGCTGCCGGTGATCAACGGCTTCTGCGTCGAGCAGGCGGTGAAGACGGGGCTCGGGATCAACGCGCAGATCAACTATCGCTCGGTCTTCGACCGCAAGAACTACTTCTACGCCGATCTGCCGGCCGGCTATCAGATCTCCCAGTACCAGCAGCCCATCGTCGGCAAGGGCGAGATCGAGATCGACCTCGCCGATGGGCGCACGCGCAACATCGGCATCACCCGGCTCCATCTGGAGCAGGACGCGGGCAAGAGCCTGCATGACCAGCATCCCGAGCGCACCTATGTCGATCTCAACCGGGCCGGCGTGGCGCTGATGGAGATCGTCTCGGAGCCGGACATGCGTTCGGCCGAAGAGGCTGCGGCCTATATCCGCAAGCTGCGCTCGATCATGCGCTACATCGGAAGCTGCGACGGGAACATGGAGGAGGGGAGCCTGCGCTGCGACGTGAATGTCTCGGTGCGCCGGCCGGGCGAGGCGCTGGGCACGCGCTGCGAGATCAAGAACGTCAACTCCATCCGTTTCGTCCAGCAGGCGATCGAATACGAGGCGCGCCGGCAGATCGAGGTGATCGAAGGCGGCGGGACGGTGAAGCAGGAAACGCGGCTGTTCGATTCCGGCCGCGGCATCACCCGGCCGATGCGCAGCAAGGAGCATGCCCACGACTACCGCTATTTCCCCGATCCGGACCTGCTGCCCCTCGATCTCGATCCGGCCTGGGTCGAGAAGCTGAGGGCCTCTCTCCCCGAGCTGCCCGATGCCAAGAAGGCGAGACTCACGCGCCAGTACGGGCTTTCGGCCTATGACGCCGGTCAGCTGGTGGTGGACCGCGAGACGGCGGATTTCTATGAGGCAGTGGCCAAGGGGCGGGATGCCAAGCTCGCCGCCAACTGGGTGATCTCCGAGCTGTTCGGGGCGTTGAACCGAAAGGGCCTCGACATCTCCCGCTCGCCGGTCAGCGCCGCGGCGCTGGGCGGCCTCATCGACCTGATGGCCAACGGCACGATCTCCGGCCGCATCGCCAAGGACGTGTTCGCCGAAATGGTCGAGACGGGCGAGGACGCGGGCAGGATCGTCGAGGCCAAGGGCCTGCAGCAGGTGACCGACACCGGCGCCATCGAGGCGGTCATCGACCAGGTCCTGACCCAGCAGGCCGACAAGCTCGCCGAATACCGGGCCGGCAAGGAAAAGCTGTTCGGCTTCTTCGTCGGCCAGGTGATGAAGGCGAGCGCCGGCAAGGCCAACCCGGCGCTGCTCAACGAACTCTTGAAGAAGAAGCTCGCGAAGTAGCGTCCGCGGAACGGCAGTGCGTCGCCATTACGGGTCGTCCGCCTTCGGGCGCGAAGATTTCGAACTCCCCAATCCGGCGACGAACCCGGCGAGGACCGCGGTCAGGAGGAGCTCGCCCTGATGCTCCTTCGACTGGGTCTTGAGCCAAAGGAGCAGGCTATCGGCCGCGCCGCTTCGCTTGGGCCGCCTAGCCACCAGCCAGGCGATGAGCAGTACTACAAGGCCGAGAGCGACGAAGCCGGCGGCCATGATCAAGGCCGCGCGGACGGGCCCTAGCCCAGCCGAGAGCCAAAGCCACAATGCAGCGACGACCGCCGCCAAGGCGGCGAGGATGGCCAAGCCGGCGAGAGCGGTGAGGCCGGCCAGGAGGGCGATGCGGAGCATCTTCTTTCGGATCGAGCCGGCGGCAATGGTCCGCAGCAGCGCCGCCAGGCCGATCTCGAGCATGCCACCGGCCTGCATCTCAACTCACCGCGAGAGCATCCGACCGCAAATGAACCCGATGGCAAGCGCGATGCCCAGGCTCGCAAGCGGACGCTCCTTCACCTCGCGGGCAACGGCCTCCATGGAATGCTCGCCTTCGGCCATCAACTTGTCGTAGAGCTGGGAAGCTTCCTTCCTCACATGATCGCTCGCCCCGGCCTTCATGCCCTTGACAAGTTGCGCCAGATCGCTTTTCAGCGTTGCCAGGTCTTCCTTGACCTTGTCGATATCGGCACCGGCTTCTTCCGGCGTCGCGCTCTTCCCTGAGGTGGTCATCGGAGCCCTCCTTGCCAGTTGCCTGCGGACGACCGAATTCGAGTGGTCTTGCCGGCGATGCTACCATTAAGTTCCGCCATGCGCCTCTTTCAGCGCGCTGGCGGGTTTCGGCAGCCTCTTCGAACGTTGCCGACCGTGCGGTGGTCCTGCGGTCCAGATAGTCCCCTGCCTCGCTTGCCCGATCCTTGACTTGTGTCAACCTTTGCACCGGCGAGAGGTGGCAGAAACGAAGGTGCCGCTGAGAAGCCGATAGTTTGCCCTCACGGGCGGGATGGATGCTGCGCAGGCGAGAAAGTCCAGGCGTCGCCGCTTTGTGAGCCCAACCTTGAGGCGCCCGCCGGTATCGGTTCGACTGGTGAAATACCCGACCTTATCTCCGCTTTGCATTGGCAAAGTGGCCGTGAAACCAGCTTCGCGCCAACTCGACGACCGCCTCAAGCGTTCCCGGTTCCTCGAACAAGTGGCTGGCGCCCGGAACGATCTCGATCCTGTTCTCGCAGCGCAGGCGGCGCTGTGCGACGCGGTTGAGAGCAAGAACCTCTTGATCGTTTCCGCCAACAATCAAAAGAGTAGGGGCCTGCACGAAACCGAGGGCCTGCCCAGCGAGATCGGGCCTGCCGCCTCGCGACACAATGGCGACGATTTCTTTATCGGCGGCCGCAGCTTGCAAGGCGGCCGCGGCGCCGGTGCTGGCCCCGAAATATCCGACCGGCAGGGACCTGGTCGCGGGGGCCAGACGCGCCCAGCGGGCCGCGGCCTGGAGCCTGTCCGCCAGCAGCGGGATGTCGAAGACATTGGCGCGGTCTTGCGCCTCCTCTTCCGTCAGAAGATCGAGCAGAAGCGTGGCGAGGCCGGCCCGGCCGAGAGCATCGGCGACAAAGCGGTTGCGGGGGCTCAGTCGACTGCTCCCGCTGCCGTGAGCGAAAATGACGATCCCCTCCGCAGAGGGAGGCAGGCCCAGAGAACCCTGCAGCCCCAGCGGCGGGATAAGAATCGCTTGCTCGGCCTTCTCAATGGGCATTATGGCCACCGCGCGGCGGACGACCCGCAGGAGAGGCTCACATCCCCGCAGCTTCCAATGGCTCGGCGGGGCTGGCTTTCATGCCCTCGCGCCATTCGGCCTAAGCTCGGTTGCTATCCATGTACAACAGCAACTCCTCTTCCAGAGCAACCCTACGCCTCTTGAGCTTCTCTGCATCCGGATAGGCGCCGGTTCTCGCCGAATTCCCCAGAGCCCGTAGATCCTCGACCACCCGGCCATATTGATGGCACAAGTCGTCAAAATCTGGGTTGCTCCGGCTGAGGCGTTCAATCGCCTCGGCACGTTGGGGGAAGCGCTCTTTCGCGTGCTGTCTCATGATTTCCCAATTGAACCTTCAGCCCTGCTCAGGATGATCACCTTGACCTGGATCAAGGCTGTAATGCATGCGACGGGGAAATTGCTTGATCGAATTGGCATCGAAGTGGTTCGGCGAGCTCGCGGACCGACCGAAGGCGGTGCGCCAGAAGATACTGCGGATTGAGAAAGCCAGCGGCCAAGCCTGTCGTCGATGAAACAGTTTCTGAGGGCAGCTGATGGCGTGCCGGCGGTCCCGGAGCGCCGGGTCGGCATTCGCCGTGGCCGGCATCTGCTCGCCGTGAGGTTCGTGAAGGCGCGGGCGATCAGCGAGGCTTGCAGCTCTAGAAGCGTTCCCCCACCACGAGTTCGCTGGCTAAGCGCCGCGGCGGCCGGTCGGGCCATTCGGCGGCTTCGCCCAACGGGATAATTGCGATAGGCCGCAAGCCGATTGGGGCATTGATGGCGCTGGCGACTGCCCCATCGTCGAACGCACCGACCCAGCATGTGCCGAGACCCAAGTCCGCGGCAGAAAGCTGAGCATAGGCAGCGGCAAGGGTTGCGTCCTGCAGGGAGAACAACAAGCGTCCGCGCTCGCCGTATTTCGTGGAACTGCGTTCCGGATCGGCGAGAAACACCAGAACCACGGGAGCCTCCGCTATGAAGTGCTGGCCGTGGGCCGCATCAACCAGGGCCGCTTTCGTTTCCGGATTCTCCACGACCACGACACGGTATGCCTGAAGATCGCCGGCAGACGGAGCCAGCAGCGCGGCATCGAGAATCGCCTGGATTTTTCGTTCATCCGGCGGAGCGCGACGGTAAGAACGCACGCAACGACGGCTGTCGAGGGTCTTGAGAAACTCCATGATGGGATTCCTCCTTCGTCTCGTCCTCAAGCGCCGATCTTGTGATCGGTGAGCGGGCAAGCTCGGCCGCCGTAGCGCCTTGCAGACGCCTCTTCACCGCTGAAAATCTCCGAAATGATTCCCTGCCTCACTTGCTCGGTCCTTGACTTGCGTCAATCCCTGTCTCGGCGAGCGGTGGCAAGACTACGCGTCGTATGAAGAAACCCGACAGCTTGGCTTCGCCGGCGGGAAGGATGCCGCGCAAGCGACGAGGCGGCGGGCCCCGCGTTTCCGCCGCTGGGGCAATCGGTTCGCGTGGATTGAGGGCGCATCTCTTTGCCCATGGGGCCAACGTCGGCGTGCGCGGGATCGGCCCCAGCCGCGAAGCCGCCTTCGAGCAGGCGGCTCTGGCGCTGACCAGCATCGTGACGGAGCCGGCGCAGGTGCGGCCCGAGAAGGTCGTCTGCGTCGAATGCGAGGCACCGGAAGACGGCCTCCTGCTGGTCGATTGGCTGAACGCCTTGATCTATCGGATGGCAACGAAAAAGATGCTGTTCGGCCGCTTCGCGGTCACGATCGATGGCCATCGGCTTAGGGGGCAGGCCTGGGGTGAGCGGGTCGATCGCGAACGCCACCGACCGGCGGTCGAACCGAAAGGGGCTACCTACACCGCCCTGAAGGTGGCGCCCAACAAGGCGGGACGTTGGGTCGCCCAATGCGTGGTCGACGTGTGAGAGGCCGCTATGGATGTCGCTCAGCTGGCAAAGGTCTCCGATCATGAATGGCGGCTCGATCCACGCGGGCGGATGCGCGTTCCTGCCATCCTGTTCGGCGATCAGGTCCTGCTGGAGGACATGGACGACAAGGTTCTGGCCCAAATCGAGAATGTCGCCTGCCTGCCTGGGATCGTCGAGGCGGCCTATGCCATGCCCGATGCCCATTGGGGTTATGGATTTCCCATAGGCGGCGTCGCGGCTTTCGATGCCGAGGCCGGCGGCGTCGTCTCGGCCGGCGGCGTCGGCTTCGACATTTCTTGCGGGGTCAGGACGCTTCTGACCGGCCTGAAGCGCGCCGACATCGAACCGGTGAAGGCGGAGCTGGCCGACAGCCTCGCCCGCAACATACCCGCGGGCGTCGGCAGCACGGGCAAGATCATGCTCGATGCCCGGGAGATGGATGCGATGCTTGCCGGTGGGGCGGTCTGGGCGCTCACCCAGGGATATGGGCGGCCCGAGGACCTGCATCGCATCGAAGAAGCCGGCCGGATGGCGGGCGCCGAGCCCGACGCGGTCTCCGAACAGGCCAAGCGCCGCCAGAGGGACGAGACGGGGACTCTCGGCTCCGGCAATCACTATCTCGAACTGCAGGAGGTCGTCGAAATCCGCGACCCGGTCGCGGCCGTCGCCTTCGGCCTCGCCAAGGGGGAGATCGTCGTCAGCATCCATTGCGGCTCGCGGGGCCTCGGCCACCAGATCGGCACGGAGTTCCTGCGCGAGATGGCGATCGCCGCAATGTCCCTGGGAATTGCGCTGCCGGACCGCGAACTCGCCTGCGCCCCGCTCGCCTCCGAGCTGGGACGGCGATATCTCGGCGCCATGCGCGCGGCCATCAATTGCGCGCTCGCCAACCGTCAGGTCCTGACCCATCTCACCCGCCGCGTTTTCAGTCACCACTTTCCTGCCGCCAGTCTCGACCTGTTGTTCGATGTGTCGCACAACACGTGTAAGGAGGAGGTGCACAGGGTGGGGGGCCGGCGACGGAACCTCTTCGTCCACCGGAAAGGCGCGACCCGCGCCTTCGGTCCGGTTCATCCCGATCTGCCGCCTGGCCTCGCAGCGACGGGTCAGCCGGTTTTCATCGGCGGCAGCATGGGCACCGCTTCGGCCATCATGGTCGGATGCGCCAACAGGCCGGAGCGGGCATTCGCCTCCGCCTGTCACGGGGCGGGAAGGCAAATGAGCCGGCATCAGGCGCTGAAGCGCTGGCGGGGCCGGAAGCTCGTGGACGATCTTGCCGAGGCTGGGATCCTGATACGCAGCCCCTCCATGCGCGGCGTCGCCGAGGAAGCGCCGGGCGCCTATAAGGATGTGGGTGCGGTCGTGACCGCGGCAGAGGCCGCAGGCCTGGCCCGGACCGTGGCCATGCTGCGGCCACTTGTCTGCATCAAGGGATAAGGGGCTTCAGCGGGATCTTGGCGCCGCGGCAAAGACGTACATCGGACCCAGCGCGCAGGATGGCGATCGGATCGGGATGCGCCCATCAGGCGCCGGCAGCAAACTGCGCAACCCCTTGGCACGTCGGATTAGCTCCGCCTTTGGCAGGCTGGCGGCGGCGATCTTGCATAGACCCGCGACGCTTCCCACTTTACCTCAGTGGAACTCCGTCCCTGTCTCGTCGCGGTTCTGGCCCTGTCCAACCGGCGACAACCGGAAGGGCAGGCGCCCGCGATGGATGGTCTGCGCTTTCTGGGGTTCTTCTGTTGATTTTCGATGTCCGACTGTTTCGCCGAGCCGATCAGGAAACACCTTATGCCTGAAGATGACGCGACGATCTGGATGTGGTCGGAGGCCTGCCGCCTTCTCGATCGTGCCGAAAGCATGCACCGCCGTTTTTACGGCGTCGCAGGGCAGGCGGCGGACTACGCCTGGCAGCCGCCGGCCGATGTCTATGAAACCGAGCGCGAGCTCTTCATCCAGATTGCACTACCTGGCGTCGAGGCCGGGCGGATGCGCGTGAGCGTGGAGGCCGGGGTCCTTGTGGTGCAAGGCGAGCGCGGCCTGCCCATGGTACCCGATCCGGCCGTCATCCGGCGCATGGAGCTGCCCTATGGGCGCTTCGAGCGGCGAATCTCGCTGGCGCCCGGCGGCTACGAATTCATCCGGCGCCAGCTCGTCGACGGGCTGCTTTACCTCGTCCTTCGCAAGATCGCCTGACCGGAGAGTTACCGATGACCATCAACGATCCCACCCAACTGCGCGATACCGCTCCGGATCAGGGGCCGGCCGCCGATTCCGGCCGGCCGCAGGTCGGGGCCCAGCCCGAGTTCAATCTGCCTGAGGGTTGCGTCCCGATCCTGCCCTTGCGGAACAGCGTTCTCTTTCCAGCCACCGTCCTGCCGCTCGAAGTCGGCCGGCCGAGGTCCGTCGCCGCCGTCCAATACGCTGTCAAGACCCAAAGCCCCCTGGGGGTGATCCTGCAGCGCGACGCCGAAGCGACCGATCCCGCCAGGGACGGCCTGCACGAGATCGGCACCATCGGCCAGGTATTGCGCTATGTGGCCGGGCAGGACGGCCGGAACCACCTAATTTGCCGCGGGGAGCAGCGCTTCCGCCTCATCGAGCTGGTTGAGGGCTATCCGTTCCTGGTGGCCCGGGTCGAGCGCATTGCCGAGCCGGCCTCCAGCGGGACCGAAATCGAGGGCCGGATGCTGAAGCTGCGAGAGCGTGCGGTGGAAGCGATCCGCCTGCTTCCCGACGCGCCGGAGGGGCTGCGCGATTCCATCGCCGGCATTCCGGCGGCGGGGACGCTGGCCGACGTGCTGGCCTCCTTCATGGACATCAAGACGTTGGAGAAACAACAGGTGCTGGAGGCCATCGACCTCGTCACCCGCCTGGACCGGGTGTTGTGGTTCGTCTCCTACCGCCTGGAGGTGCTGCGACTTTCCCGCGACATCGGCGAACGCACCCGCCAGACCATCGAGGGCCGCCAGCGCGAGCACATCCTGCGCGAACAGTTGCGCACGATCCAAAAGGAGCTGGGCGAGGGCGAGGAAGGGGGGTCCGACGTCGGCGAACTGGCGGCCCAAATCGTCAAGGCGGGCATGCCCGAAGAGGTCAAGGCTCATGCCGAGAAGGAGCTGGCGCGCCTGAAGCGGATGCCCGAGGCCGCGGCCGAGCATTCGATGCTCCGCACCTACCTGGAATGGCTGGCCGAGCTGCCTTGGACGGTGACGGAAGGCGAACCCATCGACATAGCCGGGGCGCGCAAGGTCCTGGACGAGGATCACTGCGGGCTAGAAAAGGTGAAGAAGCGCATCCTTGAATATCTCGCGGTACGCAAGCTGAATCCGACCGGGCATGCGCCGATCCTCTGTTTTGTCGGCCCGCCCGGCGTGGGCAAGACTTCGCTCGGCCAGAGCATCGCCCGCACCATGGGGCGCAAGTTCGTGCGCGTCAGCCTGGGCGGCGTCCACGACGAAGCCGAGATTCGGGGCCACCGGCGGACCTATGTCGGTGCCATGCCGGGCAATATCATCCAGGCGATCCGCAAGGCGGGGGCCAGGGACTGCGTCATGATGCTGGACGAGATCGACAAGCTCGGCCGCGGCATCCAGGGCGACCCTTCCTCGGCCCTGCTGGAAGTGCTGGACCCGGCCCAGAACGGGACCTTTCGCGACAACTATCTGGGCGTGACCTTCGATCTGTCGCGGGTCGTCTTCATCGCGACGGCCAACATGCTGGATACCGTCCCGGGCCCGCTGCTCGACCGCATGGAGGTGATCCGCCTTTCGGGCTACACGGAGACGGAGAAAGTGGAGATCGCCCAGCGCCACCTTATGCCGCGGCAGTTGAAGGAGAACGGGCTCCAGCCCGGGCAGGTCCATCTCTCGGAAGCGGCGCTGCGCACCGTCATTCGCCGCTACACGCGGGAGGCAGGGGTGCGCAATCTCGAGCGCGAAATCGGCTCGCTCTTCCGCAACGCCGCCGTGCGCATCGCCGAAGGCAGCGCGACGGAGGTCCGCATCGAGCCAAGCGACGTCTCCGCGATCCTCGGCCCCGAGCGTTTCGAGGCCGATCAGGCCCAGCGCACGAGCGTGCCGGGCGTAGCGACCGGGCTTGCCTGGACCCCGGTCGGCGGCGACATCTTGTTCGTCGAGGCCGCGGTGGTGCCCGGCAAGGGGCGCCTGACGCTGACCGGCCAGCTGGGCGACGTGATGAAGGAGAGCGCGCAAGCCGCGATGAGCTTAGTGAAAGCCAAGCAGCGCGAGTTGGGGATCGACGCCGAGACGCTGGAGAACAACGATATCCATGTCCATGTGCCGGCAGGCGCGACGCCCAAGGACGGGCCCAGCGCTGGTGTCACCATGTTCGTGGCGCTCGCCTCGGCACTGACCGGCAGACCGGTCAAGCCGGAAGTGGCCATGACCGGGGAAATCAGCCTGCGCGGCCTGGTCCTGCCCGTGGGCGGCATCAAGGAAAAGGTGCTGGCTGCCATGCATGCCGGGATCAAGACCGTGATGCTGCCGGCCCGCAACAGGCGCGACTACGAGGAAATCCCCGAGGAGGCGCGCCGGGGACTGGAGTTCATCTGGCTGGAGACCGCAGATCAGGCGCTGAAGGGGGCGTTGGGAGAGAAGGTCGCGGCTGCGGCGTAGACGGCCGATAGCGATATCTCAATGCGGGCGGATCGTCCCCAATCCATCCGGCGCCTTGGATTGATGACGCTCATCGGGCGGGGAGCTGCAGCCTGATTCGCGATTTGGCACGAGTTTGGCGTCCCTATTCCCCTCGGCTCGCGTGGAGCCGGGCAATGCTCGATACGACCGATGCCACCTCGGCGTCGGGCAGAGGCGGCCGACAGCGGACCCGGTTCCAGGACAGAAGCAGCTCCAGCACCACCTCGGCATCGAGACCGTGCCAGAACAGGTAGCCTGCCAGGGAGGCCAGGCTGGCGTTGCGAGTTCCTTCCTCCACCCCGGTTCGAACGAGTTCCCGCCAGTGGCCGAGAGTATGGGTTTGTCTCTCCGGACCCTCGAGGGCCAGTCGCAACAGCCAAGGAGGCATCGGTGCCAGCGAATGCGCGGAGGGGCTCCGCCCCGGTCGCCAACGATAAAGCCGCCCGGACGGGTGGACCGAAGGCGGAGCGACCACCATGCCACCGTCTGCGCGCAGATCAATGCCGGCTGCCAGACCAGCCTTGTTTCGCAGCAGCCGGGGCGGCATTTGCAGATAAAGATGTCTCCCGCCGCCGCCGGTTTCCGCCTCTATCGTTTCGGATAACCGGCCGTGGACCTCCTCGAGCTGGCGCAGACTCGCCTCTCCGCCATGCCGCGGATCAACGTCGAGAACGGCAAGCCCGGAGACGGCGCCGGTAACGATGCCGATATTCATGTCGGGCCAACGATCAAACCAGCCGGCAAGCTCCTGCTCGGTGGGCAGTCGCTGCTGAAAGGGCGCCCAAGAAGCCGCCGGCAGCTTCGACTTTGGTTGAACCGGGATCACTGACCAGCCGCGCCGCAGATAGGCGGAGGCCGCCGCCTGCATTCTGGTTGTGGTCATGCCGACACCCAGGCCAAGGTATCGGCGTTGCTCACTGATGCCGCAGCGACTGAATAAACGCGATGATGTTTTCTATGTCTGAAGACGACAGGACGAACTTCGCCATGGGATAATGAGGGTGCTGGAGGAATTGGCGAATTTGGTTGGCCGAATAAGTCTCGGGCTGATCGGCGATCGTCTGGAAGCCGGGCGCATTGACTTCGGCTTTACCATACTTGGGCTTGAAGCCTGGGACATCGTGGCAGCTGACGCAATTCTCGGAGATGATTGGCCGAGCCGCGTCGGGATTCCCGGCGGGATATGCCGGGCTCGCAACCGTCGCGGCTAGCAACGCGCCCAAGAGGGTTCTCGCCCGTTTCCTGCCCATTGAAGGTCTCCTCCAAATTTTGTATGCCGCCCGGCACGGGATTGCGCGTTGACCCAGATCAATCAGGCGAAATTGGACCTTGGAGAGGATGTTTGCCGGTAGCTCTTGTATGTCGGCGCACCGCTGAGCAGAAATGAGGAAGCCGCGTGGTGGGACCAGGGGTGGAACCGTGGCCGAACTGACCCTTGTCTATTGGCGCGACATCCCCGCTCAGGTGATAGTCAAGCGAGGCCGGGAAGTGGCAAAGCGCCATCTCCCGGAACGCTTCGAGGTTGCGATGGCAAAAGCCGCAATGCGGGCCGAGTTGGGTGATTCCGACGCCTATCTTGCCGAATGGCGTAGAACGGAACCCGTAACTTGCGGCGATGATTTGGAGGCCGAGGCCTCGGCCGCTGCCGCCCGGTTGGAAGCCGAGTACGACGAAGAGCGGCTTCAGCAATTGATAGCGAACGGAGGCAAGGCCTGAGGACATGTTCTGCCCTCTTCGTGAGTGTCGCCAGGAGTGGATAGCATGGGAAGGGCGGCCTGCGGCATAACGCCGGGAGCAGGACCGAGGGTTCGCAGCCTGTCGCAACGACCTGACTGGAGGTTCTTCTATGTCTTCTCCACCTCGGGCATCCTCCTTAGAAATGCGTCCAGCCTTCCGAACCAAGCATCAGGGGATGGCCCTTGGCATCGAGAACAGTAATGCGTTGGTCCCTTTGACCCGACCAGCTTGTCACTTCACCTATCGCGGTGATCGAAACCCCTAGTTCCAGGGCAAGATCGGTGATCTTGCCGCCTGCGGCCGGGCCAGCCGTAGAACAGAATCTGGTAGTCGTCCCCGCCCGACAGCACGGTCCGCAAGGCACCAGGGTCCTCTGCCAGGATGGAACGGGCTGGCGCCGAGAGGGGAACATGGTCGGATCGGATGTCAGCGGCAACAGCCGAGGCTTCGCAAACATGCCGCAGATCGGCAATCAGGCCATCGGAAATGTCGATCGAAGCCGTCGCCAATCCCACCAGGCGCGGGCCCAGCCTGACCGGAGGCGAGGGCAGGCGATATCGCCCGATCAGGAATTGAGCCGATGCCGGATTCAGCCCCGGTAATTTCGCCTTCAGGGCGGCAAGGCCGAGAGCCGCATCGCCGATCGTGCCCGTAACGTAAATCTTATCGCCCGCGCGAGCCCCATCGCGCCGAATCATTCGGCCGATATCGACCTCGCCGAAGGCCATGATGGCTATGGAGATGGGGCCGGGGGTCGAGTCCGTATCTCCGCCGATCAGATGGATGCCGAATTCGGCCTGATCCTCGGCGAGACCGCGTGCGAAGGCGGCAATCCACGCCTCCTGGATGTCGCGAGGCAACATAAGGTCAAGCATGTAGGCGCGGGGGACGGCGCCCTTTGCGGCGAGATCGGACAAATTGACGCGAAGGGCCTTGCGCGCGACGAGATCGGGCGGATCGTCGCTCAGGAAGTGGACGCCGCCCACGATCGCGTCCGTCTTGACGACGAGGTCGCGTCCGCTTGCGGGCCGGATGACAGCTGCGTCATCACGCAATCCGAAGGCACCGGGAAAGCCCTTCGACAAAGGCGCGAAGTAACGGGAGATGAGCTCGAACTCGCCAGGCAAGCCCTGAATTCCACCAGCGGACATGTTCGCCACCTATCCTTTGTGATCGAACGCCTGTTTGAGCCTTGGGGACAAAATGAATGCGAGGATATCGTCCTCCTCGTCACGCGATAGACTCAAAATGCGCCGCGATGGAAGAGGGGCGGGCAGCCGAGCTTGCAGCCGTTCGCCGCAGTTTGCTGCTGTTCCTTCAGCCACGATCTACCCCTCATGCCCCCGCCAGTGCATTGCCGCAATCGAATTCAAGTCACCGTCGGACAGGGTTGGAGAACGATGATCCAGGCCAAAGCCGCCAGGAGCGAGGAGTCACGGCTTGTTCCAGACGGGCCGAGTGGTCAGCTCGGCCGGACGTCAAGGCTGTCGTCCGCGTTCAAGGAAATTTGCGCGCCGAGCCCTGCGCATTCGCGCGCCAGTATCTCCCTCAGCCAGCGGACATAGTGCTTCGATGCGCGGTTCAGCCTGAACTTCCGGATCTGATAGGGCACCAGCCTGGCTTCGATCAATTCTCCGTCCCCGGCGGAGAGGCGCGGCAGATACATGATCGCAAGATCGCCGCGATAGGCCTCATAGCCCGAGATGCCTTCATAGTCGTTCAGGAAATCGCCGCAACCGTAGAGGATGAGCCGGCCGCGATAGATTTCCATCGCCCTCGGGTGGTGGGACGAGTGGCCGTGGACGAGGGCAAAGCCTCCCCGCTCGATGAGGCGATGCGCGAACCGACGCTCCTCATCTGGAATTCGATAGCCCCAATTCCCGCCCCAGTGAATCGAAGCGATGAGCAGATCGCCCTCAGCCGCCGCCTCGCGTGCGCTCTCGCATACCGCATCGGCCGTGTCGATCGACAGGTCGGGCAGCAAATTGACGCCGGGCTTGTCGGGACCTGCCGCCCAGCCACGGGGAATTCCACTGTCCGCGCAGCCATAAGCAAAGACGAGAAGCCTCCCGCCGCCGGGGAGCCGAAGGGGGCATGGCGCGCTGGCTTGCCCGATGTTGCGGCCTGCGCCGACGCCACGGATCTTCGCTTTCTCAAGGCTGACCAGAGTTTCCAGGAGGCCGGCCTCGCCCCAGTCCTTCACATGGTTGTTGGCGAGCACGCAGCAATCGATTTCCGCAACGCTCAGGCATCCGATGTTGGCCGGATTCATCCGGTAGTTGATACCTTTGGGCTCATAAGTGCGGCTCGTGGTGATGCTGGTTTCGAGGTTGACAATTCTCGCTGCCGGCTGCACGCGCCGGAGCTCGGCAATCGCGTCGCCCCAGATGTAGGCGTGGTCGACCGGCCGCTCGATCGGGCCATTTGCCCGCTCGGCCAATTCCACATAGTCCGCGGCCGAGTTCACGACGGGCTCGTGCAGCTCCGCGGTGCACGGAGTAGGCAAAATCTGATCGATCCCCCTGCCGGTCATGACATCGCCGCAGAGGAAAAGCGTAATGGCGCGGGGCATCATTTCCTCAATATATGCCGTTGATACGGATCAAGTCGTGGCCGCGCGCTGCCCGCGGCCGGCCTATCTAGGATATCAGCGGCTTCCATGAGATAGCGCCGATGCGCAAGGGGGTCGATCTCACTCGAATTCCGCCGATCCGTCCGCTGCTCAGCGCGAGGGTTGTCCCGTGGTCCAGCGGGCAAAGCGATCACGCTCCTCGTCAGAAATCCCAACTAGAGAGCCCGGGCGTATTTCTCGGCGAACTTCAGGTACCGAATCGCGCGGCGGCGCCATTTGGCCGCTCGACGGGCGCCCGATTCCCTCAGATGAAGGATCGCAATCTTGGCCCTGACGCAGGCCCTTTCGCTCTTGTAGAACGCGAGCAACTTCTCCGGTATCCGGTCGCCGGCGAGTTTCTCGTATCGCTCTACGATGCATTCTCCAAGCCGGCGGGCACCCAGGCGCTCGCATTCGAGGGCGAGGAAACTCACCTCGTCGGCCGGGTCGACCACGCGAAAGGCGCGGTTGAACTCTAGCGAGTCCAGCACCATGGGTCGCGCGCCGAGATAAATGTGTTCGGGCCGGAGGTCGCCGTGACCTTCGACGATACGCTTGGCGCGGACCCGTTCGTCAAACAGATCCGCGTGTCCCTCGAGAAAGGCGATCTGCGCCGTGGTCACGCGGCGGACGATATCGGAGGGTAGGCGCCATGTGCGACGCGTGAGCTCACGCCTGTTGGCGCGGATGTTGGCCGCGTATCTGCGGCGATAAGATGAGGCCCTCATGGCAACAGGAATTGCGCCCCGATAGAAGCCGGCGAGCATTCTTGCCAGGCATGCGAGATCTTCCCCGCGCAGATTGCGGCGGCGGATCCTGTCCTCGAGCGTTCGCTCCTTCGGCAGCCGGCGCATCTTCACCAGCCAATCGACCGTCCTGCCCCCGCCGCCCAGCCCCAGGCGCCCTTCCGGGCCCAGTTTCAGCGGGACGACGGCGAGATAGACGCCGGGGGCAAGGCGCCGATTGAGGCGCAGCTCTGCAAGGCTGCTGCGCCGCCGCGATTCGAGTGAAGCGAAATTCAAGATCGGGTACCGCAGGGGCTTCTTCAGCTTGTAGGCGTGCTTCTCGGTCAGGAAGACCCAGGAAATATGGGTCTCGACGGCGCGTACGCGCTTCACGCGCCCCGGATAGCTCTCGGGCCGCTTCAAGAAATCGATCTTGGCAGCAAGAGGAACTGCCGCCTTCAAGGCGGTGCGTTGAAAGCCTTCCGTGCCTGGCATCAACCGCCCTCCATCCGCAAGATAGGGGCTCCGGCCGGCATCAAGCAGCCTTCCCGTCAATGCTATCACCAAGTTCGGCTACGCGCTCCCTCAAGGCGTCGGCGACCGCCTGCCAGTCATCTGGCGAGCTATCGCCGCGAAGCGCCTCGGCGCTGATCGGCGCCCCGAAAGAGACCGTGATCCGATTGAGCCGCGGGAAGGTTCGGCCGCGCGGCAGGCTCTCGAAAGTTCCGGCGACATAGCAGGGGACCACACTGGCCCCGGTCTCCTGCAGCAGTCGGCCTATGCCCGGCTGGAAAGGGAGCATCGCCTTGGTGGGCGATCGCCACCCTTCCGGGAACCAGACGAGCATATGGTTCTGCCGCAGGACCGCGACGGCGCTGGCGAGAACGCGCGCCGGCGAGCGTTGATCGACGGGAAAGATGCACATGGCCCGGCAGACGAAGCGGCTGAGGGGGTCGGAGAACAACAATAGCCGGTCGCCAGACCAATGGACTTGGCTCAGCATCCGCCACGGCAAGGCGGCGGCGAGCGCCGGGGGATCGAGGAAACTCACATGGTTGGCGGCGATGACGCAGGGCCCGGCCGCCGGCAGATGCTCGGCGCCTTCGACCCGCAAGCGGAAGGCAAAGCGCAGGACCAGCCGGTCTATCAAGTGAATGGCCGTCCCTGCCGCACGCAACATCGGTCCTCTCGGCTTCAGCCAACGCGCGTCGAGTGCGCTGGTTTCGCCGGCCGGTGCCTCGCCCCTGCGTGCCGCAACCGCCTCTAGCAGGAGGTCCCGGACCGTCAGGATGCGATTCACGGCCGCATCGTCGAGGCGGATCGAGAGCCGGTTCTCGATCTCGAGTGCCAGCGCCATCCAGCCCAGGGAATCGAGGCCGAGATCGAGTTGAAGGCTGGAATCGGGCGTGAGTGGCACCTGCTTGAAGCGTTCGACCAGCAGCGACCACAGCGCGAAAGCCGTCGGTTCGGCGAGCAGGGCCTGATCTTCGGCGCTGAGAGACCCCGATGCCGGCGGCTCGGCATGGGCCAACGCCCGCTCGTAGAGGCCAGGCAGCAGGAAGCGTCGGTACTTGCCCAGCCGCGTGCGCGGCAGAGGCTGGCGCGTGAGGGCGAAGCCGGCGAGGCGCGCGTAGGAAGGCAAGCGCTGGGACGCCGCAAGCAACGCGACACGGACGGCATCCTCCGGCTTTTCGACGCCGGCGTTGCGGATCGCGTCCAGCTTTGGAACCACCAGCGCCACGAGCGCGCCCGAGCGCTCGAGCACCGCGAGCTCGGCGAAGAAGGGGCTGGCTGCGTAAATCCGCTCCACATCCTCCGGAAAGACCTTTTTCCCGCCACCGAGCACGATCAGCTCCTTGGAGCGGCCGGTGATGTAGAGAAAGCCGTCCTTGTCCAGGTATCCGAGGTCGCCGGTCCTGAACCAGCCGTCCGAAGTGAAGGCGTCGGCGTTCGCCTCGGGGTTGTCGAGATAGCTCTCAAAGACCGAAGGTCCCCGAAGCTCGATCTCGCCGGTCCCGTCCTCGCCCGGATGGGCGATCCTGATCCGTCCCTTTCCGAGCGGCCGGCCTTCGCTGCCCAACCGCTCCGAATCCGGCGTGTTGCCGGTGAAGACGGAGGCGGTCTCGGCCAGCCCGTAGCCGCTGCGGACTTCCCAGCCGAGACCCGCCAGGGTCCAGGCCATTTGCGGATCGAGCTTGGCGCCACCGGAGACGAGAAGCCGCAAATCAGCGCCGATCCTCGCGCGCAGCCTCCGGAAGACGAGCCGGCCGGGCGACCGGCCCGTCCGCCGGCGCAGGCTTATGCAGCTCGCCAGCAGGGCACGGTACAGGGCCTGAAACAGCCGGCCGCGAGCGGCCACGGCTCCGTCCAACGCAGTCAGGAGCGCGGTATAGAGGCGCGGCACGCCGAGCATGATGGTGGCGCGGGACCTGTGCAGCGCCTGCAGGATCGCGTGGCCGGTGACGGACTCGGGGAAGACGACGAGCGCGCCTGCTTGCAGCGCGGTGAACAGGCCGACGACCAGGGGATAGGCATGATGCAACGGCAGGGGAAGAAAGACGCGATCCTCCGCCGTCACGAGCTTGGCCGCTTGAAGGGCCTCGACGTTGGCCCATATCCGATGGCTGTCGAGGAGGAATCGCTTCGGCTTGCCGGTGGTCCCGGAGGTGAAAACCATCATCGCCGGTGAAGCAGGATCGATGTCCGGCAATGTCCGAGGGGACGCGGACAGCAGGGATCGCATGCTCGCGGCCCCCGCTTCGCCTTCGGGTGCCGTCTCTCCCATCACCCAGACTGCCGGGCGGTTGACCAGCGACGGGTCGGCGAACAAAGTGGCCTGCCCGACCCCGGCAAACGCGAACCGCGCGCCGGTTTCTGTCAGCATCTCGCCGATCTCGGCTTTCGAGGCGAGCGGGTCCACGGCAACCGGTATGGCACTCATGGCGCCAAGCCCGAGGCGGGCGATCACCCAGTCGAAGCTGTTCTCGCCGACGAGCAATACGGGATCGCCGCGCGCCACCCCGACGTCCAGCAGGCCGGCCGCCAGCTGCAATGACAGCCGGGCAAGCTCCGCCGCGCCAAGGAACTCGATGTCGCCGTCGCGCACGAAAGCGAGCATCGGCTTGTCGCCCCAGGCGGCCAGCTTGTCGATCAGCTTGCGGACAGTCCAGGCCGGCGCATCAGCCGGCGGGGGTGACCCTGTATCCCTGGCCAGGGGAGACATTGTCAAGTTTGCACCTCTTGGTGCCCATTCGCGGGCCCGACCAAGGAGGGAGATTCCGCGCCCATGGAATATATCTAGGCCGGTTGCAGACCCGGTCCCCTGACCCAGATCAAAGCAGCCCTTGAATGCCGCGAACGAGGCGGCGATTCCAGGGCGTGTCGGCAGCCTGCTTGATCTGCGTCAACGCCGCAGCGGCATGCGCGCCTCAATGTATCAAACCCCGAATCCGGCCCTGGCGGGCTGCGGACAATGGCACCGATGGCAAGCGATCCGATGGCAGTCGCCGGGAGCGGACCGGGCCGCAAGCGGCCGGGCAGGCGATTGGGGCTCTTTTCCTGGGCGCTGTTCGGCTGGGCCAATTCGCCCGTCCCGACGCTGGTCGTCACTTTCATTTTCCCGGCCTATTTCAGTCGCGCTCTGGTCGGCGACGAGGTTCGCGGCCAGGCGCTCTGGGGTTATGGCATCGCGGTCAGCAGCCTCCTGCTTGCGCTCTCGAGCCCGTTGCTCGGCGCCATCGCCGACGCTGCAGGAAGGCGCAAGCCATGGCTTTTCGCCTTCTCCGCGCTTTGCGTCCTGGCTTGTGCCGCTCTGTGGTTCGTTCGCCCGGGGCCAGGCGCGGTGGCAGCCTCGCTCCTGATCGTGGGCCTCGCCAATATCGGCTACGGCTTCGGGGTCGTCTTCAACAACGCCATGCTGCCGGATCTGGTGCCGGCGGATCGGGTCGGGCGCTGGTCGGGCTGGGCCTGGGCTCTCGGCTATGCGGGCGGCCTTGCCGGCCTTGCCATCGCCCTTGTCGGGTTCATCAATGCCGACAGGCCGTGGCTCGGATTGAATCCCGGCTCCGGCGATGTGGTCAGGGTGGTCGGCCCTCTGGTCGCGGTCTGGTTCGTCCTTTTCGGTTGGCCGATCTTCGCCTTCACCGCCGATCACGCCGCTTCCGGCCTCGGCATCCGGGCGGCCACCCGTCTCGGGATCAAGTCCCTCGGCAGGACGCTCGCCAGCTTGCGCAGCCAGGGCAATATCGCGCGGTTCCTCATCGCGCAGATGATTTTCAGCGACGGACTCGTCGCCATCTTCACCTTCGGCGGCGTTTACGCCGCGGGCGCCTTCCACATGACGATCGCCGAGGTGACGGCATTCGGGATTCTCCTCAATGTGACTGCCGGCCTCGGCACGCTGGCTTTCGCCTGGGTCGACGACTGGCTGGGATCCAGACGCACGCTGCTGATCTCGCTGGCCGGCCTCATCGCCGCCTCGGCGGCCGCGATATCGGTCACCGGAGCCCTGTGGTTCTGGATCGCAGGCGGTATCCTCGGCTTCTTCGTCGGTCCGCCTCAGTCGGCCAGCCGCTCGCTCATGGCAAGACTGGCACCGGCCGGCCAGGAGACCCAGTTCTTCGGCCTCTATGCCCTGTCGGGCAGATCGACGGCCTTCATGGGTCCCGCGGTCGTCGGAACTGTGACGGCGCTGTTCGACAGCCAACGCGCTGGATTGGCTAGCCTGATCGCGTTCTTCATTGCTGGCTTTGTCCTGATGCTGGGCGTGAGCGAACCCGCAAGGAAATCCCGTCGGCCGTGAAAGTAGCCGGCGACGAGGCAGGCCCTTCGGCGCGCGATCTTGACCTGTCTCAATGATTGGAACCGGCCTCCGGCTTATGGCTGGCTCATGTCCACGGCTGAAGGGAGTGCGAAGAGATGACCAAGCTCAGCAGATCGCTTGCCGCGTTGCTGTCGGCGTTCGTCATCTGCGGAACGGTTTCGACGGCCGGCGCCGACAACTGGCGCTACCGCGGCCACGACATGCATGGCTTCGGCGGCTACAACTACGATGTCTGGCGTCACGGATACTGGGATCACGGCTGGCATGACGGCCGGTTTGGCTGGTGGTGGTTCGGCGGCGGGCTCTGGTATCTCTACCCGTTCGCCGTTCAGCCTTACCCCAATCCTTATGTTCCGCCGGTCTTCGTCGTGCAGCCGCCGCCGCCGCCCAGCGTGCCGCCCAGCTACTGGTACTACTGCGACAATCCAGCCGGGTACTACCCCTACATAGCGCGATGCTACTCGGGCTGGCGCGCCGTTCCAGCCACGCCATAGGGCGGTGTCGGCTCAGTCGTCGACTTGCAGCCCATGATCATCGGGTCGGCCATGTCGAAGCATGCAACTCGCGCCAGGCCCGGAACCATGCTCGGGCTTCTTGCGTTCGTCGGCCTGGCGCTGCAGTTGCTGATTTCTAGCCCGGCTTTCGCCGACGACTACGCGGAATGCAACGCCACCGATGAGCTGCTGAAGACCGACCCGGGCCGGGCCGTTGCCGCCTGCAGCCGGCTCGCCGCGCAGGGGAATCCCGTTGCCGAGTACAACCTGGGCCTCATGTACCTCGCGGGCGAGGGCGTCGCGCGGGACTATTCCCAAGCGGCCAGCTGGTTCCGCAAGGCGGCCGACCAAGGCGACGCGCCGGCGCAATTCAACCTCGGCCTCATGGCCGAGGAGGGCCGCGGCGCACGGCAGGACCTTGTCGAAGCGGCGAAGTGGTACCGCAAGGCAGCGGCGCAGGGTTATGTGTATGCCCAGGACCGGCTGGGCTTCATGTACGGAACCGGCGAGGGCGTCGTAGCGGATCCCGTCCAGGCCTATCTGTGGCTGAGCCTCGCGGCGGCGGCCGGCGACGAGGATGCGTCGGCCTATCGCGACGTCGTCGCAGCCGGCATGGCGCGGGAACAGATCTTGGAAGCCGAGCGCTTGGTGAACCAGTGGAAGCTCAAGGAACCCGGCGGCGGCCTGCTGGGATACTAGGCTAAAACCCGTTCAGCTTTGCCCCGCCCGGGCCAGCGCGACTGCGACCCGGGCGAGCGCGAAGGCCCGGGCGCGCCGGCTTTCGATGGCGCCAAGCGTGGCAAGCGCCGCATCGCCGTCGCCGAGCGCGGCCTCTGCGGTGGCAAGCCAGCCCTGGGCGGCGGCGTAGTCGGCCGTGCCCTTCATATGGTCGACGATCGCCTGGACCTGATCCAGGGTCTTGAGCGTGGTGCCGTCGCCGGCGGCAGCCTGGCGGGCCGTGATCTCGGTCAGCGCCGCCAGCTTGGAAAGGTCTGCGCTGCAATCCTTGAGACTTGCCATGGCGTCGTCCAGCTGGCCGAGCTTCGCGGCCAGGCCGGCCGCGGCCGCGGCCTCGGCGTCGCCGGATACGGCGAGCGCATCGACCACGGCATCGTCGAACGCCTCCCCCGGCAGCATGCGTTCGAGCCCCAAGAGGCAGGCGATGCCGTCCGGCTCGCTGTTCTGCCGGGCCGCTTCGGCGAGGCAGCGCGGCTTCAAGGGCAGGCTGCAGTCGACCGGCGAGGGTCGGTCGAAAATGAAATGGAAATAACCCCAGACGGCGGCGCCGAGGATGACGGCCATGGCCGCCACGGCGGGGAGCCACTTCTTCATCCGGCGAAAGGCCGGCTCAGTAGCCGCCGATGATGCTGGGCTTGGCGACGATGATGAGACGTCCCTCGGTCAAATAGACGGCGCCCAGCGGCTTGTCGAACAGGGAGCCTATGGGCGGCAGATCGGCGAGCGCGTTGGTTCCGCAATGCCGCCCCGCCGGCGCGAGAGGCGCGAAATTGGCGGGGCGGACGAGATATTCGAAGTCCCGGTTGAGGACGCCGACGCTTTGCAGGGCTGGCGCGCCTGCGGCTACGCCGAAAATCTGATTTTGCCCGCCAGTCGGGCCGTCGGTCAGCGCCGCGAGCAAACTCGGGTCGGGCGCGCCCGGCCCGGCCGAGGGGCGAAGGTCGACGAAGATGGTTCCATCCTTCAGGTAGGAAAGGCCGCGCTGGTTGGCCTCGGTGAGATCGTCCTGGCGCGGCGTCTGCTCGAACAGGCCGCCGATCAGCGGCAGTTCCTGGGTGAAGCCCAACCTGTTGACGTTGCGCCGCAAGCTTTGGTCGGTGCCGCCGCGAAAGACGCAGTCCGGCGTCATGACGACCAGCTTGGTGACGAGCGCGTTGATGTCGGTCTTGAGCGTGATCTGGTCGACCCGCTTGTCCTCCATGGAGCGGGAGACCGGCGTGTTGTCCTTGGACTCCGCGCCTGACCCGCTCATGTCGGCAGCCGCGGGTGCGAGGCCGCCGAGCCATGCCGCCGCCGCGATCGCCGCCGCCAGATATGCGCGCTTCATCGATTCATCTCCAGTCTCCCGGCCAGGAGGATACCCGGCGGCCCGCGCGGTGCCAACCTCGCATCACCTTGAGGCGGCGCGTCGGCTTGCGTTGTGAGGCGCTCTTGCGCTACCCAGGAGCCCCATGAGCGGCAAGGACCCCAAGGCGAACGAGCCCCTGGATCCGGCGACCTTGGCCGCGCGCGGCCTCGGCTGGATCGAGCCCGGCGCCCACGGGATCGTGCCGCCGATCCATCTTGCCACCACCTTCGAGCGGGCGGCGGACCAGAGCCTGCCGGGCGGGCGCTCCTACATCCGCGCCCAGGCGCCGGCCTACGACCAGCCCGAGGCGCTGCTGAAGGCGCTGGAGGGTGGGGCGGGCGCCTTGCTCTTCTCCAGCGGCATGGCCGCGGCGACGGCGGCCTTCCTCGCCCTTGCGCCGGGCGATCATGCGCTGGCTCCGGAAGAAGGCTATTGGGGCCTGAAGCAATGGCTGATCGATTTCGGCCAGCGCCAGGGCCTCGCCGTGGATTTCGTCGACATGACGGACCTGGCCAAAGTCCAGGCGGCGGTGAAGCCGCGCACCAGGCTCATCTGGGCCGAGACGCCGGCGAACCCCACCTGGAGCATCGCCGACATCGCCGGGCTGGCGGCGATCGCGCACAAGGCGGGCGCCCGGCTCACCATCGACAGCACCGCGGCCACGCCGGTGCATACGCGCCCGCTGGCGCTCGGCGCCGACCTGGTGATGCATTCGGCGACGAAATATCTGAACGGCCATAGCGATGTGCTCTGCGGCGCGCTCATCGCCGGCAAGGCGGACGACTACTGGCAGCGGATAACCGATCTGAGAGCCCAGGCCGGCGCGGTGCCCGGACCCTTCGAGGCCTGGCTGCTGCTGCGCGGCATGCGCACGCTTTATGTGAGGGTCCGGCAAAGCTCGACCTCGGCCATGGCGATCGCCGAGCGCTTCGCGGGCGATCCCCGGGTCGCGGTCGTGCTCTATCCGGGCTTGGCCAGCCATCCCGGCCACGACATCGCCGCCCGCCAGATGCAGGGCGGTTTCGGCGCCATGCTCTCCTTCCGTGTCGCCGGCGGACGCAACGCGGCGCTGCGCATGGCGGCGAGGGTCAAGCTGTGGACCCGGGCGACGTCGCTGGGCGGGGTCGAAAGCCTGATCGAGCATCGCGCGAGCGTCGAGGGGCCCCACAGCAAGGTGCCCCAGGATCTGCTTCGCCTGTCCGTCGGCATCGAAGAGACCGGCGATCTCATCGCCGATCTGGACCAGGCGCTGGACTGATCTAAGCTGCGCGGTCGGCCGAGGTGGCGAGCTCCGTCCCCGCAATCCGCCGGCGGCGCTTCGGCAACGACCGTCGTCCGGCGCTGCCGTGAAGGCCGCGGAAGATCAGCTTCACCTCCCGCGCCATGCGCTGCCTCAGGCTGGCGAGCGCCATGGCGTCGTCGGAGACGAACTCCATGAACAGGGAGTTGCAGACGTAGAACAGGACCTGGCCGGCATCCTGGCAGCTGACGTTCGCCGGCAGGTCGCCGCGCTGCTGCAGTGCGCGGCAGAGGGAGACCACCTGGGCCGAGAGCTTCCGGTCGAGGCTGCGATAGCCGGCGCCGAGCGGCGTTTCGGCGAAGCTGAAGGCCGTGCCCATCATCTGGCGCCACATCCGTTTGTCGAGATGGACGAGGGAGTGGTCGACGTAGCCTTCCAGCAGAGCGCTGACCGCGGCGATTGCATCCGCCGGCGGGCGGGCGACGAGCCGGGCGCCCGCCTCGCGAACCTCGGCACCGTCGAGCGCGACGAGGGCCAGCAGCAGGTCGCCCTTGGAAGCGAAGTAGTTGTAGACCGTGCCGGCGGAGAGCCCGGCCTGCTCGGCGATCTGCTCGATGCTGGTCGCGGCGAAGCCCTCGCGCCGGAACAGCGTGCCCGCCGCCTTCAGGATGTCCTGCCGCCGTCCCGCCTTCTGCCTTTCGCGCAATCCCGCCATCGGTACCTTCGAACTATTTAGGGCTTGACCCAAATTTATAGCTCATTCATTTTTTGCCGACAAGCAAGGCCAAATTCTCAGACACAGGGAGAGGACGCCATGAATCCGCGCTCGACGCTTTCAAGTGCCATCGCCCCCGTGGTCCTCGCCGCCCTTGCCGCTGCCGCGCAAGTGGCAGCGACGGCCGAGGCTCGGGCCGAGGGGAGCATCAATGTGCTCACCTGGTGCGACCACGAGGATCCGACGCTGCTGCAGCCCTTCGAGGCCGCCAACGGCGTGAAGGTGAACTTCAAGGACATTTCCAGCACCGCCCAGATCCTGGCCGTGCTCGGCCAGTCGAAACCGGGCGACTGGGACGTGGTGGTGATGGACCAGACCGATACCGGGCGGCTCGCCAAGATGGGCCTGCTGAGCGCGCTCGACGCCAAGGATTATCCGTTCGCCGACATCCCGGCGGAAATCGCCAAC
Source organism: uncultured Alphaproteobacteria bacterium (assembly GCA_963724385.1). Lineage (GTDB taxonomy): Bacteria > Pseudomonadota > Alphaproteobacteria > Dongiales > Dongiaceae > DASXQK01. The sequence continues at coordinate 1,429,268 of CAVRUJ010000001.1, forward strand.
CCGAAGCTGAGCTCCCTCGACGGCGTGCTCTACACGGTGCCGGAGAAGTTCGGCTACAACACCGTCGCCTACGACAAGTCCGTGGTCTCCGACGAGGTGATGTCGGACATCGAGGCGCCCTGGGATCCGAAATACAAGAACAAGGTCGCGGTCTATGACTACTACGTGCCGGAAATCCAGTACGCAGCACTCGCCATCGGCAAGGATCCGACCGCGATCACGGATGCCGACCTGCCGGCGATCAAGGACAAGCTGGCGGCCCTCAAGGCCAACGCGGCGATGGTCGGCGACGTGACTCCGGTGCAGCAGGCGCTCGCCACCGGCGCGGTCGATATTCTCGTGGGCGGCGGCGAATGGGTGACCGCGGGCCTGGCCAAGGACAAGCCGAACCTCACCTACATCATCCCGAAGCAGGGCGGTATCCGCTGGCAGCAGGGCCTCGGCGTCTTCGCCACCTCGAAGCAGAAGGACCTGGGCGTCAAGTTCATCCAGTACATCCTGAGCCCGGACGGCCAGGCGAAGCTGGCCACCTCCTCCTGCTATTGGGGCATGCCGGCCAACAACAAGGCGTCGCTGACGGCGGACCAGAAGGCGATCCTGCGCTGGGACGACCAGCCGGGCTACATCAAGGTCTCCTATCCCTACCTGCAGATGACGCCGGAGATGGATCAGAAGCTCCAGGCGCTCTGGGCCCAGGTGATGCAGGGCAAGTGAGAGCGGGCGCCTCTACCCCGACCGCGGAAAGCCGGGCGCAGGCGCGCGCCCGGCTCGCCGGCCTCGGCTTCGCGTTGCCGGCAGTCGCCTGGATCGTCCTCTTCTTCGCCGCCCCCATCGCGATCATGGCGGCCTATAGCCTGATGCCGCTGGGGCCGGACGGCCGCCCCGGACCGCTCAGCTTCGGCGCCTACGAAAGCTTCTTCGCCGAAAGCGCCTTCACCCAAGCGCTGTGGAATTCCGTGGTCACCACTGTGGTCGTCGTCGTCGCCAGCACACTCCTGGCATATCCCTTCGCCTATGGCATCGCGCGCCTCCTGCCCAAGCGCTGGCAGCGCCTGGCGCTCGCCTTCGCGATCCTGCCGTTCTGGACCTCCTATGTGGTCCGCTCCTATGCCTGGCTGCTGGCGCTTTCGCCGGTCGGCTTCATCAACCACGCCCTGCTTGGGCTTCACATCATCGATCACGCGATCCTGTTTGCCTACAATCCCCAGGCGACGGAGCTGGGCTTCGTCCATTTCTTCATCATGCTCAACGCGCTCACGATCTATGCCAACCTGGTGCAGATCAATCCGCACTACGCCATGGCGGCGCGCGACCTCGGCGCCTCGGCCTGGCGCTGCTTCCTGTCGATCACATTGCCGCTCAGCATTCCGGGCATCGCGGTCGGCGCCTTCCTCACCATCGTGCTCTGCATCGGGGATTTCGTGACGCCCCAGATCCTGGGCGGCTTCCGCGGCCTGCTGCTGCCCCAGGTGGTGATGATGCAGATCCAGCGTCAGCTCAACCTGCCCATGGCCTCGGTCATGTCGCTCGTTCTGACCCTGGTGGTGGCGCTCGCCTATCTCGCCATGCAGCGCTGGCTCAAGATGGCGCGGCTATGACCGGGCGCATGCGCTGGCCGGGCGCCGGGACCGCGCTCGGCGCCTTCTACATGGCGCTCTGCTACGGATTCATCTTTTTGCCGGTGATCGTGCTGGTGCTGTTCTCGTTCCAGTCGGGGGACCTGCCGGCGCCGCCCTTTAACGGCCCGTCGCTGCGCTGGTACCTGGCAGCCTTCGCCGACGGTCGCCTGGTGGACGGCTTCACCAACTCCCTGATGGTCGGCGCCACCTCCTCTGCCCTGTCGGTGCTGCTCGGCTTCTTCGCCGCCTACGGGATCGCCCGCTACGAGTTCCCCTTCAAGCGCGCGATCCAGGCGATCGTCATCCTGCCGCTCGCGGTCTCCTATCTTCTCATCGGCATGGGACTGTTGGTGAGTGCGTCCTGGCTCGGCTTCAGCCCCTCGCTCGGCACCGTGGTCATCGGCCATGTGGTGGTCAACATGCCGCTCGCCTTCGTCATCTGTATCGCCCAGCTTGGCGAGCACCAGCGGCGGGTGGAAGCAGCCGCCCGCGACCTCGGCGCCTCCACCTTCCGGGTCCTGCTCAGCATCACCGCGCCGATGATCGCGCCGGCCCTCATCGCCGCCTTCTGCCTCTGCTTCACCCTTTCCTGGGACGAGACGCTGATCGCGCTGCTCAACACGCGCTTCGACGTGACCTTGCCGGTGGTGATCCTCAGCCTCCTGCGCGGCGGGGTCAGCCCGCTGACCAATGCCGCCGGCTCCTTCATCTTCCTCTGCTCGATCCTGCTGATGGTGGTGGTGGAGCTTCTGCTCCTGAGGCAGCGCCGGTGATCGGGCAAGCCCATCTCATCGTCGAGGGCGTGCGCAAGGTCTATGGCGACGTGGTCGCGCTGGACGACGTGTCGCTCGCCGTCGGTGCCAGGGACTACGTGGTGCTGCTGGGGCCGTCGGGGAGCGGCAAGACAACGCTGCTCTCGGTCATCGGCGGCTTCACCTTCCCCAGCGCAGGCCGCATCACCATCGCGGGCAAGGAGGTGACGGCGCTTGGCCCCGCGGTCAGGCCGACCACGACGGTGTTCCAGGACTACGCGCTGTTCCCGCATATGACCGTGGCCGGCAATGTCGGCTTCGGCCTCAGCATCCGCCGCGTGGCGGCGGCGGAACAGCGCCGGCGTGTGGCCGCGGCCCTCGAGATGGTCGGCCTTGCCGGCTTCGACAAGCGCGGCATCCACGAGCTTTCGGGAGGCCAGCGCCAGCGCGTGGCTCTCGCCCGGGCGCTGGTGGTGGAGCCGCAGATCCTGCTGCTGGACGAGCCTCTGGGCGCCCTCGACCTCAATCTGCGCCGGCAGATGCAGGACGAGCTGCTGGACCTGCAGCGGCGCACCGGCCGCAGCTTCGTCCATGTCACCCACGACCAGGAGGAAGCCATGGCGCTCGCCTCCCTGATCGTGGTCATGAACAAGGGACGGATCGAGGACATGGGTCCGCCCCAGCGCGTCTATGCCAGGCCCGCGACCCGCTTCACCGCGACCTTCATGGGCGAAAGCACGCAATTCGATGGGCGGGTCGTGGAGAGGGCTTCCGCGCAATGCCTGCTGGTGGAGACGGCGGTGGGGCAGCTGCCGGTCACGGGCGATCTTGCGCCCGGCAGCCAGGTCACCATCATCCTCCGGCCGGAGAATATCCGGGCCGAGGGCGGCGGCGAGATCGCGCTGGGGGAGGCCCGGGTGCGCGAGGCGGTGTTCCAGGGCGCCCATTACCGCGTGCTGGCATCGCGCCAGGATCCGGCGCAGGATTTCGTGCTGCGCCTGCCGCCCCAGGCGGCGATCGAGGCGGGCATGGCGCTCAAGCTCAGCTGCAGCGCCGGCGACCTCGTGCTGCTGCAACGATAGGGTTCTATCCGCCATGGCCCGTCTCGAAATCCTCGGCGCCGACCAATGGTACGAGACCGTGGCCAAGGGCGACGATGTGACGCTCATCCATGAGCCGGCGATCAAGCCGTTCTATCGCTGCAACATGTGGCATGTGCGCGGGCGGGATCGCGACCTGCTGGTCGACAGCGGGCTCGGCAGCGTGGCGCTGCGCGCCCATGTCGGGCTGTTGACCGGCCGGCCCATCGTCTGCGTGGCGAGCCACAGCCATTTCGACCATATCGGCAGCCATCACGAGTTCGAGGATCGCCGGATCCATCGGGCCGAGGCTGGCATCCTGGCCAATCCGCGCCGGGACTGGACGCTCGCCGACCCCTACGCCACCGACGAGATGTTCGACGCCCTGCCACCCGATTGGGACACGGCGACGTACCGCGTGCGGCCGGCGCCGGCGACCACACTGCTCGCCGACGGGGACGTCATCGACCTCGGCAACCGTGCCTTCGAGGTGATCCACACCCCGGGCCATTCGCCCGGCGGCATCGCGCTGTGGGAGGCGAGGACGGGCCTGCTGTTCTCGGGCGACATCGTCTATGACGGGCCGCTCATCGACGACGCCTATCACTCCAACCACGCCGACTACGAAGCCTCGCTTCGGCGCCTCGCCCGCCTGCCGGCAAGCACCGTCCATGGCGGACATTTCCCGAGCTTCGGGCACCGGCGCCTCGGCGAGCTGATCGAGGAGTATCTCGAGGGCCGGCGCCGCGCGGGCTGCCACCTGAAGGCCTAAAGGCTGTCGCGGGACGGCCGGCAATGGGCCCCGTTCGACGGCGTTTGACTTTCCTGGCGACGCCGCCTATGTAGCCGGGCGCGCATACGCCGTGGCGCAAGCCGCTCATGTGCGGAGGGGTGGCCGAGTGGCTGAAGGCGGCGGTTTGCTAAACCGTTATAGGGTCTAAAGCCCTATCGTGAGTTCGAATCTCATCCCCTCCGCCAGTTAGACAATATAACATATTGAATTAGTTCATATTCTCGCCGCGGGGCGGATCGTTACCCACGCCCGTACCCACAGCCATGAGTGAGCCGCTGGCGAACGACAGGACACGCGAAGGATGGCGGATTGTTGCGCCGTTTCTGCCGGGCGGTGTTACCGGCTTGCTGGCGCCTGCGCGCGCTGCCGCAGTCACCAGTGCGCATTGCGCTGAGCGAGGCTCCCATCCGGCGGCCCTCGCGCGCCAAGCCTCTTCCTGGGCTCGCCAGGCGGTCAGGCAGCCGGTCAATTCAGCCGGGGTGCCGCGTGCCGGTCCGGTCGAGCGCCCCAAGTCTTCGCCATGATCGAGCCAGGCGCCCAGGCCAAGCCTGGACGAGCCGAGGAATGCGCTCGAGACCTGGCATCGCAAGCCGATCGCCGATCGCCCCCCGGGGATACCCCAAGCGGCTATGCCGATGCCCCGTGCCGCGCCCATAGAAAATTTCCAAGGTTCAAAATGTTGCCGGCGCAACCGCCAACCTCAGAGCCCGTGCTGCGCCGGTACTCCTTCACCTGCGGCAACCGTCGCAAAGGCGGTCAGCAGCAAGGCTGCGAACCAGGCGCGCATCACTCTCCCGCCAGCACGTACCGAGCCACGCGGCCGATCAGAAATGGAACAATGAAGCCGATCACGGCCATGGTAGCGGCCGGCCATCGCCACAACCCCGGATCGAGCGCACCGGGGCAAGGACCGCCAGAGTTGAGAACCTTAGAAGCCGATGGGGGCGACTTCGGCCGCCTCCGACCCTGCCGGCTGCTCCTGCAAATCGGCACCGGGAGCCAAACGGATTTCCTCGTAAAATATTCCACGATCGATAGGAAATATTCGCGGCGCTCAGGTGCAACGCTTAATACTCGATTAACTCTTCGTGGCAAAAATAGGCTCTGCGGGTGAAGACTTTGCTAAATAGGGAGCAGAGCCATGTTCAACAGAATGGCTCCGCTGATAGGGGATAGGCGGGGCGTTACGATGCTCGAATACGCGCTGATCGCAGCGCTAGTGGCGATCGCGGCGGTTACGATCCTGGCGACCCTCGGCACAACCGTTTCGTCGGTATTCTCCAACGTGAATGCCAATATGAGCTGATAGGAGGGCTCATGTCCTACTTCATCAGATGGCGATTTGCTAAGGGCTCCCCAAGGGTGCATGGGTCCGAACCCTTCCAGACTCCTCAGGCCGCCATGGCCAGCGCGTGCATCCTGCTCAAGTTTCGTGCTTACGTCGTTTGGATCGAGGGCCCCCACGATAAGCGCATTGAGGCGGACGAAATCGCTCGAAGCTGCCGAGCGTGGGCCGATGAGGCCGTGTCCGAGAAACGAGGAGGTTCCGCCGCAGCGTAGGGATGCTGCTGCTGCGGCCTGCGTTGGTTCTGATTATCGTTAGGGAGTTCAGAACCTAGATCAGTCGCAGCCGCATCGGCGACGGGCTCTCGCCTCACACTACGCCGCCCGATCGCCAGCACTAGGGCCAGTCCCGGCCCTTGGACCGTCTCGGCGGTTAAGCCAGAGCCAATTCTGGCATCTCGTCTCTAGATCCACTCAGCCCCGCTCCAGCGGGGCTTTTCTTTGGCCATTACCGCGCTTGACCCATAAGCACGTCGAGAGCCTCCACAAAGACGCTGTTCACTTCGGCGGTGAGTTCGTGTTGCGAGGCGCCCCGTTGTAGCGTTCTCCGGAGATTCTCCTTCAGCCTTTCGGCCTCTCTCGGCTGAATGCGAGCAACCACAAGATCAGCCTTGAATTGATTGATCCTCTTTGCGGCTTCTGCGCGCCGTTCCCGGAGCGGGACGCCCAATTGCGCGATCCTTCCAATTTCCGAATACACCCGTTGAGCGCTGGTGCTAGCCACGGCGTTGCCTCGCCACCCGAATTGCCACCGGACACTGTAGCACGGCGCTGCGAGGGCGATGGTTGCCTTGGCTATGGTCCGGTGGCTCAATACTACCCACTGAGGCGCGGCCAGCATCTTTCGTGTCTCGGTATTCTTACCATCCTCGACTCTCGTGCCCACGAGCCCCACAATCGCCCCGCGGCACCGGGCAGCCCCGGGCGCCCGGCTGAGTTGCCTGATCTGCCGCGCTTGACTCCTCCTAAGGGGTCCAAGCCGGAGGGGGCGGTCCGAGGCCGGGACCGTCCCTTCTGACTGCGATAGCGGGCTAGTCCAGATGAACGTGCAGCCCATCATCCTGTCCACCTTCGGCTCGCTGGTCCGCCATGGCTACCGGATGGACGTGCATTGCTGGCGCTGCGAGCGAAGCGTGACGATAGACCTGACGGCCTTCGCGCCCGAGCAGTCATACATCGGACGGAGGTTCCGGTGTTCCTGTGGCGAGCGGTGCTGCCCGACCATCTCAATGCCGCTACGGGCGCCATCGCCTCCGCAAAGGCGCTATGCTGCGCCCGACGACTTTTGTGGGGAATAGCTCATGCGACTTGCCCTCGGTTGCCCATACCTCCGCCGTGCCTTCGGCTATAGCGTGCCGATCGGCGGCCTCGCCGGTCTGATTGGCCTGGGCGGCGGCGAGTTTCGGCTGCCCGTGTTGATCTACGGCATTGGCTTCGACGCCAAGTCGGCCGTGCCCCTCAATCTGATGGTCAGCTTGATTACGCTGGCGTTCGCTCTGGTGACCCGCAGCCATGCGGTGCCGCTCAGCGGTGTGGTGCCCCACCTGCCCGAGATGGCCGGGTTGGCTGCCGGTGGCGTCGCGAGCGCCCTCTATGGGGTCCGGCTTGTCCGCCACTTGACCAACGAGCACCTCGTGAGGTTGATCGCCGGGCTCCTCGCAGCAATTGGGGTGCTGCTACTGGCCGAGGCCGCATTTCATTTCCAGGCGCCCCGCATCCTGCCCGGGGGCGCGCCACTCAGTTTCATCGTCGGCGTGGCGATCGGGCTCGGTATCGGACTCGTGAGCAGCGTGCTCGGCGTCGCGGGGGGCGAACTTCTGATCCCGACCCTCATTTTCATTTTCGGGGCCGACATTCGGACGGCGGGCTCGGCAAGCATTTTGATCTCGCTGGCCATCGTCACGGTGGGCCTGTGGCGCTACTGGCGCTTGGGGAGCTTCCCACAGGGCCACGGCGTTCAGCGGATCACGCTCGCGATGAGCGCCGGCTCTATCCTGGGCGCTGTCGTGGGTGGCCTCGGAGCCGCCTTCGCACCCATCGTCCTGCTCAAGGTCGTGCTGGGCTCGACTCTCATAGCCGCCGCGGCAAAGGCCGCCTTGGGCCATCGCTCCAAGTGACCTCCGACCCCGACATCTACCGCGCCGCCAAACTGCTGATCGACCAGCACGGCGAGGATGCGCCCCTGCGGGCGGCCGAGCGGGCCGAGGCTCTGCTAGAGGCGGGCGACATGATCGGGGCTGTTACCTGGCGCCGAATCCTGGCGGCGGTTGAGGAGCTGAGGCGGGGACGGCGAGAAGGGGAGAAGGTGAATTGAGGGGGCTTCGGCGCCTCGGCTGCTATCAGTAGTTTTTATCTGGGTCGGGCTGGCGTTCCCACTTGTCCATGCTTTTACCGGCTCGCTCCGCTGCCCAGATCTGTGCCTCGGCCTCGGACTTGAAGCCGGGAACCGTATATGGAACTCCCCGCGCTTCGCTGACCTCAACGGAGTAAGTGCGATCCTCTTGGGGGATGATGCGGTAGCGGATTTTCATGGCGATGCGAGTATGGCATGGCGCAAGGCGCACGCCAAACTAGGGGTATCAGCGAGAGCCTTCCAACTCACCTGCCGCCAGAATCTCGGTGCCATTGACAAGCGACACCTCACATGCCGACATCCTCGGCATGCCTGACCGTTCAAGAGCGCATGAACGACTGGCTAACGAACGGGCCGACCCATTGGTGGCCAGGGCCATCGAGCGTTGGGAGAATGAGGGAGGCGCCGTGAAACCACCGAGCGAACTCGATCAACTGCGCGATCATCGTCAACTAGGCAAGCCCAGCCTCGATATGGCGACGGGAGATGCGCCACCCAATGCATAAGCCCCGTAAGTCTTCTGGTCGGATGGCCAGCAAAGGCTTCCCGAACCCGATAGACGTGCATGTCGGGCAGCGCATCCGCCAGCGGCGCACGCTGCTGGGCATGAGCCAGGAGAGGCTGGCGGAAGCCATCGGCCTCAGCTTCCAGCAGCTACAAAAATACGAGCACGGCGGGAACCGTGTTGGCTCAAGCCGTCTCTTCGACCTAGCCCGAGTGCTCGACGTGCCGATCTCCTATTTCTTTGACGAAATGGGAGCCGGCGTTGCCGACAAATCGCCAAGCCGGCTGATTGGTGTTCCGGTGTCAAAGATGCGGGCACCCTCGTTTGAACCTGACCCCCTCGCCAAGCGCGAGACTCTCGAGCTTGTGCGCGCCTACTACAGGATCGCCAACCCCAGGGTGCGCAAGCGGATGTTTGAGTTGACCAAGGCCATCGCCAAGACGGCGGGCTAAGGATTCGATGGTCGAGATGCTACGGCACGCGGCGCTGTGGGTCGGCGGGATGGGGAGGAGTTGAACTAGCGCAGCGCGGCTATCACCCCGAGGAGCGCCAGGAACACAGAAACCAAGACCCACAGTTGAGTGCGATTTACGACCGACCATCCGCTGTCAGTCAGCCTGTACATTGGCTTAGCTCTATCGAAGATGTAGCCGGACGGCAGCTTGCCATCAGGGGTAAGGTTGCCTGTGGGTAGAGCGTGCTCAAGAAAGTCAACCCAGCCCCGCATGTAGCAAGTCTTGAGGGCCCTGTCAGTCAGGTCGTTGTCTTCGACTGCCCTTTCAATCACCCAGACATCCCCTGGCTGAAGAATGAGCGCCAATCGCTGCCTGGACAAACCGCGCAGCACTCTGCGGATCTGAAATTCTCTGCGAACGTCGGTGAAGTTCACGCCGAACGAGGACGGGTCGAGCCCCAAGCGACCAGCAAGCCCAGGAGCAATCCTGCGACAGCTCCCGCGCTTCTCCCCGTGAAGGAGCCCTGGACACCAGAGCTGCGCGCGTAAACTAGGAAGCCAACTGCGAGAAGCCCATACAGTGCCGCCAGGGCAGCAGCGGTCTTGAGCTTGTGTCTGGGAGCGATTGCAAAGCCGGCGGAAATAAACGTCACAGCTATAACAAATGGTGTAGTTGCCACCTCAATTGAGGCAATAGTTTCGGTTGATAATTGTACGAAGCCATCATTATTGCCTTGATAGGCAAAGTAAATAATCCAGTGCAGCGGAAACATCGCCACCAAACCGGCACACATCGCACCTGGAAGAACCGCAAGCCAACGAAGCCAGTCCAAAGAAGCGTGGCTCCCCCTCGTCGGCACTGTTTCCCCCAACTCCATGCGGCGTAGCGGCCGCGCACCACGAACTGCGCGGGGAAATGGTGTCATAGAGTGGGCGCTCGCGCCAGCCCTGCCACCGTGATGAACGACGTGGCAGTGGCAAGGGCGCTGTGGGTCGGCAGGATGGTCCTGGCGCGTTAGCCCACTGTGCGCCTTGATCGCCGGGGCATAGGGTAGTCCTATGGCGCGATGCGCTCGATCAGACTGACGATAGCGCGGGACGATTTGCTTCGCGCTCTTCAGACCCTCGGCGTGACCCGAAGGCGCCGCTTTTCATCGACGCTGCCCGTGTGGCTTCATCTCCTGCCCGGCGGGAAGGAGCTACAGGTCGTCGAGGACCGAGGCAAAGTCACCGCCACGTTTCCGGCAAAGGGGACTTGGCCAGCATCCGGCGCGACGGTTGACCTGTTCCTGCTCAAGCGAGCGGTGACGAATACCCACAGTGAGGCGGTCGAACTCCATGCGGTGGATGGTGCTGTCATGCTTTGGGCTGATCGGTGGCACGTTCGCCTTAATCTATTGGCATTCGGGCCCGAGAGCCGCGGGCCAAAGCCGCCTCACAATGCACCAGGCGGCGAAGCCGACTTGCCTCTCTTCCGCTGGGCCGACCGTAAGGGGCGCCGGGCAGTCAACAAACACTAAGGCGACGGTCTGGGCTCAATCCCTGCTGCTTCCCGATGCCGTTGTAGTCCGAGAGGCGATTTCGTCCGCAGCCGGGAAGTTGACCGTCGTTGACCCATTGCGTCCTGACGCCCACTGTTGTCTCCAATCGTGGCCAGGAATCTAGAAATGCAAAACGAGATCAAAAGCAGCAACCCACCGGTGGGCTTACATGGCGCGCTCAACACCCTGGCCCGCTGGTGCGGCGCCCCGCCGGTCCTGCGTCCCCGTCAGAAGGGATACGTTCGATCACTTCAGGAGCTGAACCGGCAATTCGCGCAGAAGATCAACGCGGAACAGAACAGCCTGAGCACCGCCATAGACCACGGACGAAATGATCCGACTGCGCCGGTCGAGCGCCGGAAGGCGGGCCGCGCGCCAATCGACGAAGTGGCGGCGATCTGGGTTGAAGTTGGAGCCGGCATCCTGCGAAAGCTCACAGCCAGGCGCCGAGAGAAGATGAATGAGCGAGCGATTTATATGATGTCTGCCGGTGCATACGGAGCGCATGTCAGCACAACAGCGGCGAAGACGATACAGGCATGGGCTTACCGCGCGCGTGAGCTGCATCGACGACGCGTTCTGGCGGGGGTGGATTTCAAGCCACGAACGACCAAGGAAGCCATCATCGCCGCCGCGGCCACGACCAAACTTGCCGAGGTGCTGCCTCGGTTGTTGGCCCGCGAATAGGGCCTATTCTTTACACATAGTTGTTTCCAAGTCTCACGCTGCACATTGCGCCCGCTGATGAGTGCAGATTGTCTGCGCTCTCAGACAGGAGCGCAGCAACATGGCACGCAATGCAGTTGAGACTTCGGCCAGCAATAAGCTGGCCTACACGATCTCGGAAGTAGCCGAACTGTCCAGTCTGTGTAGGGCCACGATCTATCGCGAGATGGAAAGTGGGGCCCTGGCCAGCATCAAGGTTCGCAAGCGCAGGCTGGTCACCGCCGACGCGCTGAAGGACTGGCTCGCCAACGCGCAGGCCGCGTAGGCGCAGCGACAACCCCCAAAATAGAAAGGCCCTCGCCGGGTCGAAGCGGCAACGGCCTAACGCACTGGAAGGTCACGTCCGATGCTAGCAACACTTCCCACCACCGGGGAAGGGCGGTCAATTCTGCCCCCGGACCTAGCGACCGACGCCGCAGCGTCAGCGTCGCTGCCGGACCCTTCTGGCATCGACCCGGTCATGTTTGGTGCCTACTTCAAAATGCACTTCCAGCATGTCGAGTCGAGCTATGCCGCCATGTTCCGGCGCATCGGCGAGAAGGACACCCCGCAAGAGGGCAAGCTTCACTTCAACGTGTCGATGCCGTTGGACGCTGGCGACGCGAGACAAGCGGGCGCTGCGGCAGAGGTCGAACGGTGGAGCAATCAGAAGGGAGCCGGCACATTCATGGTGCCGGCCACCATGCACCCCGCGGTCCTTACCGACAACAAGGGCACCGAGGATCGAGTCGCACAATTCGCCACGCTCTGCCTTGATCTCGACAAGGGCCACCCCGCCGAGGCCGTCAAGCATCTGACGCTGCACTTTGCGCCATTCACGATGCTCGTGGCGTCAGGCGGTATCACGGCCGAGGGGCACGAGAAGTTGCACGTCTATTGGGCGCTCTCAGAGCCGACAGACCAAATTGCCAAGGTCGCACGGATGCGCGAGCTGATCGCCCTAAAGGTTGGTGGCGATCCGAGTTTCAAGCGCGCTACGCAAGTGATCCGCGTGCCGGGCACCGTCTACGGGAAAGGCGGCGTGTCCCGGCTGTGCCAAATTCTCGAATACGACGAGCGCCGGGAGATCCACCTGTGAGGACCGCAACGGAGCTTCTCGAAGATCTGCCGAGGCTCGCTGGCATCCCCGAGACGCCGGGCGAGACAATGAGCTCGATCGCCGCGAGGGGCGAGGACGGCTCCCTCGACTTCAGCGGCGCAGCCGGGATGGAAACTCAAGCCGAGCGCACAAACCGCGCCCTGACCTCGACAGTCCGTGCCGGCGGTGTTGATGGCGTCAACCGCCATGACGCCTTCGGTCAGGCTTTTGGCCACCATCTGCGTTGCGTGCGCGAGGGCCGATACTCCCTGGCCGAAGCCGAGGGACGCATCCGTGGGTGGATCGCTGCCAACATGGTGCCGCCGTGGAACGAGGCAAAGATAGTCGCCGAGATGAAGGGGCTGACTGGCCATGTCGAGAGGGCGCACGGCCCGTTTCCTGCGTCTGCTTTGGGCGCGCCGGGAGAGAACGGGCCCGCGCCGTCGGCGCCCGCGTGGGTAAGCCCCGGCATGGTGAAGCTGGCATCGCACGTCGAGGACGTGGACTTCGAGGCGTGGAAGATCGGCAGTTGCTTCTCAGGCCCCGTCCCACAGCGAGTGTTCCTAGTCCGCGGCCTCATTCAGGCAGGCAGGTCGCACGCCCTTGCCGCCGAGGCGGGTGCCGGCAAGACGGAGACGGTTTACGACCTAGCGTTGAGGCTGGCCGCGGCGTGTTTGGATGCGCCGCAGCTCACCTGGTGGGGGCAGCCGATTGGGGCCGCCGCGTACGATGGCACAGTGATCTTTATCACTACCGAAGACGGCCGGGATGAGCTTCACATTCGGCTCAACAAGGATGACCACACCGGAGAACTAGCGCGGCTGGCCGCGGATCGCCTCATCGTTCTGCCACTCGTTGATCTTGGCGGCGCGAGGCCGCTCATGCGGAAAAATCCTAGGACAGGTGAAGTCGAGGCAACGGAATGGTGGGCGAAGTACCGAGACAAGATCGCGGCCGTCCCCCGCGTGACCGCCATCATCTTCGATACCCTCAACTCGCTGCTCCACGGCGAAGACGTGTCGCCGGCCGTCATTCAGGAATGGTTTAACGAGGTCAACAAGCTTGGCGCCAAGCTCGGTGCCGCGGTCATAGTGACGCATCATCTCCGCAAGGCAGGCAAGACCCAGATCAAAACTCTGAGGGACATGCGAGATGAGGTGCGCGGATCGAGCGCACTCCCCGCGGCCGTGCGTTGCCTGCTGGGCTTCTGGGAGCCTCGCGACGCTGCGACGCGTCTGAAGGCGCTGGGGCTGCCGCAGAAGCCCAGCACGCTCTACTTGGCCGGAGTTCTTGAAGGCCAACAACGACGAATTTTACCGGGGCACGAAGGTTCTTGTGCGGGACGAGCACGGCGTCTTCATCGACAGGACCAAAGAAGAAGCCGCTACCAGCACGCAGGTCAACGAACTCGAAGCCTGGATGCTCGCGGCCATCCGTCACGCCGCACTCGATGATCACCCTCTCTATTGCAGCGCCACGGCGCTAGGCAGCCGGAGGGGAAAGCTGCCAGAGAAAATCCGGGGGCTGAGTGATCCGCAACTCGCAGAGCTGGTCAAAGGGCTGCTCGACAAGAATGCGGTAGTCCACTGCAAGCCGGCCAAGGGGCGCGACGGCGCGCTCGACGTGCCCGGGGGCAAGTTCACCGAAGAGAATATGGGCAGCGTCGAGTCCGGGGCCTGGAATGCCCCTGACTGGTCCACCTATGAGTGGCAGCCTGTGGCTGGGCGTGTGCAGTGGCCGAGTGATGGCAAGGAAGCGAAACACGCCGAGGCCTATCAGCTCCGCACAGGTGCACCATGGTGGGGTTGAGCACCGTGCGGCGCGTCAGCGCCCGGGCAATAGGAGAAGCGAGAAGCGGGTACCCGCTTCTTCCCGCTTCCTCTCGCTTGTATGGCCGCGCCCGCTTCTTCCCGCTTGTGCCGCAAGCCATTGAAATAGTTGGGAAAAGTCGGCTACTCGCTTCTGAGGCGAAAACGCCGAATTACCCAATGAAATCAATGACTAAAGAAGCGGGAGATATCCACCTTATAGGGGGAGTAGTGAACGGCGAACTCTCGCTTCGCTCGTTCGCCTACCTACCCACCAGCCTTTAGGTCGAAAATTGAAAGGATCAAAAAGATGAACTGCAGATTTTGGGGCTGCGAAGCCCGAGCAATGCCGGTCACGAATCTTTGCGCCAGCCACGGAGCCGAGATCGATGACCTAACCTCGAAGATGGTAGCCGCCTGCGCAATAGGGGCTCAGATGCTCGCTGGCGGCATCCAGCGCTCTAGGGAGGCGCGGCGCCTTTTCCATGACTTCTTCGAGCGGGGCTACTTGTCGTACCGCTCTTCCCCTGGGCGCTACTTGCGTCGGCCAGCTTGTGCCCCAGCGATCAACGGCGAGCGCGGCAAGTCGGGAGCGCTTGCCCCATGGGTGGTGATCATCCTGCCGCAGGCGCCCTCACGGAACCTTCCATGAGCCGGTCCCGGATTTCGCTGCCCGTACCCGGCCGCGTGCGGCTGGCGACGGAAGTTGACCGTTATAGACACAAAGCACAGGACGGCAGACCGTCCCTGCATCAATCAACGGAGCGCGCTCTCGAGCCTCAGCCTGCGGCGCGCACCGCCGCTCAACATTTCAAAGCCCTGGGTGGTATGTGATGGATGCTCAAAACTGGTCGACCGACGCGAACTCCCCGATGGTCATTCCGTCTGCGAATAGCACGGGCTCTGCCTTCTCTGCGGCCGTCAGTCCAGTCTCGCACAACCCAAGCAACGTCGCCATCGTGCCCGACGCGAACGGCCTGTTGCCCGGGCAGACCAAATTCTACAGCCCACCGCCGGCAGCGCCAGGCGTCACCGATCCCAATGCGCTCGTGCCAGGCAACGATGCTTTTGTCTCAGAAGCCGCCGCTGCGCCAACCTATTCTGAGGTGGCGCCCTCGGCGCTTCCTGCCATCTTGGGCGCCCCGGCAAATTTCCTAGGCATGGGTGGTGAAAACAGCGGCGGTCGCGGGTCGCAGAGTCCCCAAGGGAAGTAACAATGCCCGGCATCGACAGCAGCGTCGCTATCGACCCCCGCGGCCACTCGGCGACCACTGTTGCGCTCGCGGGCGAGGGTCGGGCGCTGACCGAGCAAATGTCCCGGTTTGTAACCGCCTTCACCAACGATCCCGGCGCAATCGGCAACGCCAGCGAGGCGGCGAGGCGGGCAGGATACAGCGAGCACAGCGCCCGAGAAATCGGGCGGCAATTGCTTGACAAGCCGCATGTACAGATCGCGATCCGCGAGGCCAATCAGCAGCTAATCTCTGGCACGCTCGCGACGAAGGCGATTTCGCTCCTGGAAAAAGTGATCGATGACGCGTCGGCTAGTTTGAAAGTCCGGGTTGACGCCGCTCGCACGATCCTCGATCGCGCCGGTTTCTGCGCACTTCCCGCAGGCCCCAAGCGCCTCAGCGACAAGGCCCTAGCGGAAATGACTGCCGATGAACTCCACCAGGTCATGGTGGAGGCCCGCAGGGAAATGGATAAGGCAAGGATCATCGATGGCCCGGCCGTTGTGGTCGATCAGACGGTGACTGTGACACCCACAACCGATGAACCCGAAGGGACCAGAAAATGAACGAAGGCAACAAGTTTGATATGGCATCGGCCGAGGCTTCTGACATACCCCCCACTTGCACCGTCAGAGTGACCGGCGGCACGTTCGCTCGTGGTA
This sequence comes from uncultured Alphaproteobacteria bacterium, assembly GCA_963724385.1. Classification (GTDB taxonomy): domain Bacteria; phylum Pseudomonadota; class Alphaproteobacteria; order Dongiales; family Dongiaceae; genus DASXQK01. The sequence goes on from CAVRUJ010000001.1 coordinate 1,445,214, forward strand.
TCAACAAGATCACATCGATCACAGTTGACGGCGTTGAGATCCTTGGCGCCTCGATCGACTGGACGGCTTCGAACAGCAAAACGGCATCACTTCTGGCGGCGCGGATCAACACCAATGCCTGTACCCCACATTTCACGGCTGTGGCTGCAGGAGATACCGTGACCATCTCCGCGGCGGGCGCGGGAGCCACCTTGAACGGCCGCCAGGTCGCCGTCATAGTCGGCGGCAATGTTGTGATCTCCCTTACAGCCATGTTCGGTGGCGTCGGCGCAGGCTGGCCCCGCGCCAAGCAGAAGCGCGACAGGGGCAATCCGGTGACCAACATGGCATCGGCCGCGGCCAAGCTGCGGGCTCAGTATCTGCCAGCGATGAAGCGAGCGGGCGTTGCTGGCCTGCTCGACGTGATGCGCAATGAGCCCGGCCTGCGAGTGCAGGCGGCAGCCTGCTTGGACGAGCATCGGGACGCGGTTAGGGAAGTGCGGCCGGCCGAAGCGCCTCGCATCCTGGCCGAGGTTGCGTTGATCGTGGGGCCGTACATGCTGGCGAGGCTGGCGGCCAGGGCGGCGCGCTAGTTGCTTGCGAGGGGAGATCCGAGCGCTACAGCCCGCGGTCGCGGCACACTTGGTTAAGTCGCTCCTGATGCCGTATCTCGCGCGCCAGCATTTTCACGGAGCGCTCTGGCCCTGTCACCCTGATTTTCTCCATCACGCGCTCTAGCGTGGCCAAGCGCCGGAGGCCAACGGCCAGCCTGGACTCTTTCGTTGCTGTCGTCGGGTGAGGCACCCCGCGAAGATCGCTCCGGGCCCGGGGGTTGTCCAGGCTCGACAGCGCGAGCCAGGGATAGGCGCCCTTGTCTTAACCTGGCCGCTCGCCTTAGTCTGGTCGATGAAACCAGCAGTAGCACTACTCGGCGCCATGCTCGCGCTCGCAGCGTGCGCCGCTTCCCAACCTCAGAAAACCCTCGCCTTCCATTGTGCTGCCTGCGCCAACATGGACAACAGCACCGCACACGTTCAGGCAGACTATGCCGCTTGCCAGTTCGCGATCCTTCAGACGCAGACCGCGCCAACTAATGACCTTGTAATCCTGTGTATGGAGGGGAAGGGCTGGCAATGGCGGTGGCAATAGAAAAGCCCGGCGCTTGGCCGGGCTTTTCCCCTTCCAGGTGTGTGGCCGGCTACCTCCGGGTAACCGCCCAGCCCTGCTGTGTCCACTGATCTCGGATCGCGTCTGTCAGCGGGCTCGGGCAAAGCTGCGCAAATTGTATCGGTTCATACCCCATCGTGAAGTAGTCGCGGCCCACCTCCAGATCTTCGATGCCGCCGACCGCGGGCACATCAGTTTTGCTCGATGCGGTGTGTATCTGGATGACTTCGGCTGCCGTCGCGACTGCCTCTCGCGGCTGATTGGTGGCCTCGCTGCGCTTCGTAAGTTGGATGATTTCGGCACTCATGGTGTGTTCCTTTTCTCGGATGCTTGATGGGTGCTGCCCTTTTTGCATCCCGATGTTCTCAGCCCGCTATGAGTTCCCCCTTGCCTGATTTCTAGCTTCTAAGCTTCGGCGCGTCGGATCGGCACGACCTTGCCGCCGGCGGGCTTCGCGCAGTAGCCCGCCCACGCCTCCATCAACCGCTGGCGCTTCTGAAAGAGATCGCCGCGACGATAGGCTGCCTCAACCTTGTCACCCACGGCGTGGGCCAGCGCCATCTCAGCGACCTCGCGCGGGTAGTTCGTCTGCTCCGACGCCCAATCCCGGAACGTCGAGCGGAAGCCGTGCGCCGTCAGATCGGAGCGGCTCATCCGCTTGAGCAGGGCGAGCATCGCCATGTTGGAAAGTGGCCGCTTTGCCCTGCCGCCCGGGAACACGAATTCGCCGTCTGTCGTCTTGCGCAGCTGCTTGAGAATTGCGAGCGCGGGCGTCGACAACGGCACGCGGTGTTCCTTCCCGGCCTTGATCCGAGTGGCGGGGATGGTCCACAGGCCCGCGTCCAGGTCGATCTCGTCCCACCGCGCGCCTATCGTCTCGCTGGTGCGCGTGGCGGTGAGGATCAGGAACTCAAGGGCCAGGGCTGCGATGCCCTCTTGAGCCCGTAGGGAGGCCAGGAAGGCCCCAGCTTCGGCGTAGGGTAGTGCAGGGTGGTGGACGACACGCCGCACCTTCCCCCGGGCCGGCAGGAGGCTTTGCAACTGGCCGCGCCACCGCGCCGGGTTGTCGCCCTGGCGGTAGCCGCGGACGGTCGCCCAATCCAGAACTGCCTCGATCCGGCCACGCAGCCGCCCCGCGGTTTCGGGCTTCTCGGTCCAGAGTGGCTCAAGCACCTTCATTATCAGGCCGACATCGACAAGCTGCACCGGCTGTTTTCCGAATACGGGATAGGCATACGTCGTCAGGGTATTGATCCATTGGTCTACGTGCTTGGCGTTGCGCCATCCGGCCTTGTGCGAAGCGATGTAGGCTTCGGCGCAGGCCGCGAAGGTGAGCGCCTTCGCCTCGGCGAGCGCGGCCCGCTGGCGCTCGACCTTGCGCTGCTCGATGGGGTCGATACCACCATGGAGCAGTTTCCGGCACTCGACGGCCTTGGTCCGAGCCTCTTTGAGGGAGAAGTCGTCGACAGAGCCGAGGCCCATTTCGCGTGCCCGGCCCCTCAGTGCAAATCGAAAAATCCATGACTTCGACACCTGCTCTTCGCCGTCGCCTGTGACCTGGAGATAGAGGCCGCCACCATCAGCGAAGTAGCCGGGCAGTTTCTGCCCTTTGACCTTCACCGCCGAAAGTCTGTTTGAATGGCGCGCCATCTTCTACCCACTTTCATACCCACGTCCCTGAGTTAGATTATGGTGGACGCCCGGACACAATGCAAGGCATAGATGGAAAGATATCTCTGTGTATGAGGCCTATATTGATACATCCGGGAACACCGAGAAATCACGCTGGACGGCAGTTTGGAGGACATCCCCTCCGCCAGTTACACGCCCAACAAGTTGAAATGACCGTGTTTCCCGCCGGGGCTTGAGCTGCTACCTACAAACCAGCCTGTAAGTCCGACAGCCGATCACTCTCGGCAGCGAATGAACCCCGGCAGGTGACGATGTATTGGCGCAGTGAGGCCAGCGGCCGCACAGGCATTGGGATAGTCGGCACGCACCGCTCCCCACGGCTACACCGGAGCGGCCGGCCGATATAGGACAGCTCCACCGGCAAGGCCGCGGCGATTGAGCCCGTATATGGGGAGCCTGTGCAGGTCACAGTCCAAGAACGGCTGGAGCGCCACGCAGGGCGTTCTTGATGCAGATCAAGGTCCTCCTGGTTAGCCTCGGCAATGCTGGATTGGAGGGTCCATGTCCGAAACCGCAGACCATTCCACGGCAGCTAGCCAAAGCGCCGGCGCCCATCCGTCGAATTGCGCCCCGGCGGTAAGCACAGCCGCGGGCGAGGTGTTGTTGACGTACGGGTGGCTAGTAAGCCAGGTGATAGACGCGATCCCGAGCCCCGTCTTCTACAAGGATGTCCAGGGGCGCTATCTCGGCTGCAATGCTGCCTTCGAGGCCTTCTGCGGCCTGAAACGCAAGGACCTGATCGGCAAGACTGTGTACGAGGTCTGGCCTAAAGACCTTGCCAACACTTACCACACCGCCGATCTCGCGCTGTTGCAAGAGCCGGGGATGCAGGTTTACGAGGCGCAGCTCCGCTACGCCGACGGCAGCCTGCGCGACGTGGTATTTCACCGGACCACGTTCTCCCAGGCCGACGGCAGCCTCGCCGGTATCGCCGGCGTCGCCTGGGACGTGACCGACCGCAAGCGCGCTGAGGGGGCGCTGCGGGACCAGCTTTGGTTCGTGGAGCAATTGGTCGAGACCGTTCCGAGCCCGGTATTCTTCAAAGATACGGACGGGCACTATCTCGGCTGCAATCGGGCGTTCGAGGACTTCTGCGGATTGAAACGCGCGGATCTGGTGGGCAAAACAGTGTTCGAAATCTGGCCGCTCGAACTGGCCCGCACCTACCAGGCAGCAGACGAAGCGCTTCTGAAGAAGCCGGGAACCCAGGTCTATGAGGCGGCGCTGCAATACGCCGACGGCTCCCGCCACGATGTGATTTTCCGGCGGGCGACCTTTCAAAAGTCCGATGGCAGCCTCGCCGGCATCGCAGGCGTCGTTTGGGATGTGAGCGAAAGAAAGCGCGCGGAACAAGCCCTGCGCCGGAGCGAGGCACGGTTTCGTCGAATTGTCGAGAACGCCCCATTCGGCGTTCGCGTGACGGACATGAAAGGGGCGATCCTGTTCGTCAACCATCGATTCGAGGAGATGGTCCACTATTCAGCGGAGGAACTGACGACGCTGGAAACTTGGCGCGAGCGTGCCTACCCGGACCCGAAATACCGGACGGAGCTCGCCACTATGCAGGAGAAGGATATCGAGATGGTCCGCAGCGGCGAGACGGCACGGGCGCCGGTCCGCGAGATCCACGTCACCTGTGGAGATGGCACCGTGCGGGACATGGAGGTCGCGATCACCGTTGAAGAGGATCTTGTCTACTCGGTATTCCACGACGTGACCGAGCGCAACCGCGCCGAACAGGCGCTGCGCGACGTGCTGCAGGCCGAATCCCTGCACGATCCCCTGACGACACTGTTCAACCGGCGCTACCTGGACCAGGCGATGGAGCGAGAGTTCGCGCGCGCTCTGCGCTCGGGCACGCCTGTGTCGGTCCTCATGGCTGACATCGACCATTTCAAGGCCGTCAACGACGATTTCGGGCATGACTGCGGGGACAACGTGCTACGGGCCGTGAGCCGCCATCTGAGTTCCCGAATTCGCAAAGGCGACACCGCCTGCCGCTTCGGCGGCGAGGAGTTCACACTGCTCTTGCCTGACGCTTGTCTGGAAGATGCCTGTGAGCGTGCGGATCGCCTGCGGGAAGGGATCCGGAACCTATCCGTGATCTGCAACGGAAGGCCAATCGAGCGCGTGACCATCTCGATCGGGGTGGCGACCTTTCCCCAGCATGGCACCGACCCGGCGGAGGTTCTGAAGGCGGCCGACGACGCTCTACGGCGGGCCAAAAGTGACGGGCGCGACCGCGTCTGCGCAGCCTTGCGGTTTCACTCCGCAGGCTAGCGCCAGGACCTGCCATCCCGCACAAGCCCCCGCTACCCCTGCGATTTCCGCCATGGCCGCTTCGAAACCAACGGCAGCCCGACAAGGCCGACGGGACGTCATGGCTTCCGATCTCCTGCCTGAGCAAGCGTCCAACGATCGCTCGACGGCGCACGGCTCTTCGATCTCTTGAGTCGTCTATTGCAGGATTCCGCTGCTTCAGACCTGTAGCGGCAGGAGCGTCTGCGATTGCGCTCTTTTCGTTCCGCCTTTGGTCCCCCGTTTGCGGGAGCCCTCTCGGCTACCGGCTCGCCCGCTTGGATCCGTTGCCGTGCCCGGACTTCGCCGGACCATTGAAAGTTTCGGACGCTCTCTGGGCGATTTCCATGAATTGACTGCCCTGGTTCAGGTAGTCCTGGATCAAATCCTTGGTCCAGTTCATGTGAGCATTGGCAACTTCCTCCCAGCTCCCGCAGGTCGGGAGCTGGTCCAACGTCTGCCGTGTCCGCTCCAGCCTATGGCCCGCGAAGCGAATGGTCTCGGCCCCCCAATCAAATGCTGCCCGGGTGCACCGATTGGTCGCCTCCGCCCATGGCTTGATAAGCTCGCTCTGGAATTGGGCTACGGATTCCTTCGAGCCGCTGGCTTGTGTCTCTAGTTCCATGGTCGGCTTGTTCATGGCTGCCTCCGCGATTGACCAAAATGCGGAGCGCTCCTGGCACGCAAGGCGGTCCTGCAATGGCATGGTAAGCCCTGCAGACGACAGGCGTCACCGAATGAGGCGCTCTTTTTGGATTGCGGCGAAGCATACAGGCCGGCCCGTGGCATAGGTGTGGCATAAGCTCGAGGAATGGGTGAAGGGCGAGACGATTGCCCATGGGCGGGCACGCGAATCTCTGCGATGGCGGCCTGCAGGGGGAGATTTTCCCTTCCAGCCGCGGCCATGCTTTCACACCGCGATGTTACAGGACGGAAAACCGCCCTTCGGCCTATACTTGCTCCCAATGGCGGGTCGCGGCTTGCTCGTGACCGGCGGCGAGATCAGGCGTTATGCCACGGCCAACCCGCGGCCCTCGGACCTCTGGTTCGGGAGAAACGCATATGGTTGCGCAAAATCACATCCGAAATCCGCTCGAATGGAGCTGGGACCAGCTCACGGGCGCGAAGGCCACTCTCGGCTCGGCGGCTCATTCAATACCGGGGGCGAAGCAGGCAAAGCAATCCGCCCGGCCCTGGGTCCGCCGGATCAGCTTAGGCGATTTACGCGAAGTTCTGTTCAAAGGCCTTGAGGACTTCGGCGCCTATCGGACCGACGTGATCTTTCTTTGCGTCATTTATCCCGTCGCGGGGCTGGTCATGGCACGGCTCGCGCTGGGCTATGACCTGCTGTCCTTGATCTTCCCGCTGGCAGCCGGCTTCACGCTGGTCGGGCCGGTGGCGGCGCTCGGGCTCTACGAGATGAGCCGGCGGCATGAGCAAGGTGCGGTCGTCACCTGGGCCGACGGCTTCGGCGTGCTGCGCTCGCCCGCGTTGGGCGCGATCCTGACGCTGGGCCTGGTGCTCTTGGCAATCTTCCTGCTATGGATGGCGGCGGCTTACGCGCTTTACCAGGTCACGCTCGGCCCGCAACCGCCTGCTTCCATCGCCGCTTTCGCCCGTGCCCTCTTCACCACGGGCCCCGGCTGGGTTCTCATCGTCGTCGGTATCGGCATCGGCTTCCTGTTCGCCTGTCTGGTGCTGACGATCAGCGTCGTCTCGTTCCCGATGTTGCTCGACCAGGATGTCGGGCTCGCCACGGCCGTGGCCACGTCGGTCCGCGCGGTCTGGACGAATCCCGGGCCGATGGCCGGATGGGGCCTGATTGTCGCGGGAGGGCTGGTCGCAGGGTCGCTACCGCTTCTGCTTGGTCTCGCGATCGTCATGCCAGTGCTCGGTCATGCGACCTGGCACCTGTACCGCAAGATGGTGGTATGAGCGAGAGAACAGACGCGGAGCTTTCTGCGGCGCAAGACGAATGACGTGCATATCACTCCCTCCCGGGCTGCACTCCCGGGAGCTCGCCGTCCTTTGCCAGGCACCCGGATCGGGCGTCGGCGCTGAGGCAGCGCGTGGCGCTAGCACGAGGGCCTTAGCATCGCGGTCAGCGCCGCCGCTGAGCATTCGCCAAGCGCTGAATGCGGGACTCCATTTGGACCGAGGGCTTCCATCCGGATCATCGGCCGGCGCCGGGACGCCTGACCGGTGCCGCCGCCGGTCCGTGGAATATGAGCGAACCGACGGCGGCGGGCGTGGACGAGGGGAGCCACGCCCTGTCTCGCTGCGGGAAGGGAGACAGCAGCGAGCAACGTCTGCCTGGTCGCCATGGCCGTCACGGCATGGGCATGAGGTTGCCAGCCACCGTGCCTATGACCATGAAGGCCAGGACTGCGATCCAGAACCCGGTGAGGCGCAGTCTCGTGACGCGCATCGTCTTGCCCCTCAGTAGCAGGGCGAAGGCCCGTTGATGACATTGGGCGAGGTGAGCGCGCCCGTGGCGCCACCGGCGAGACCGCCAATGACTGCGCCGGTGAGCGGGCCTCCGGTCAGGGCGCCGATGACTGCGCCACCGGCGGCGCCTACGCCGGCGCCCGTCAGCGCACGGCAGCCCGGCGTCTGACCGCAGGCGGAGAGCGCGAGGGTCGCGCTGATGAGCAACGCAAATGCCAGATGAGAGCGGATGCCATGAGCGTGCACGGGGAGTCTCCTTCCCTGTAAGTTCAACATTCACAGCGACGTATCGGCACGTCAGTAACGGCCGCGCAGCGGCACGTTGATGCTGAAGCCGATCGAGGGGGGTCCGTAGTAGACAGGCGCCGGCTGGTAATAGACCGGCGGCGGAGGATAATAGTAGGTCGGCGCAGGGGCATAGTAGTAGCTGGGTCCGCCGTAGAAGCTGAAGCTGGGCCCGCCATACCAGCCGTGGTCGTCGTCGCTCCAGCCGTGGTGGCGGCGCCACTCGTCGGCGTTTGCCGGCATCGCCGACCGCGCCGTTGCCGTCAGGGCCATGACCGCTGCGACGGCGGCCAAGGCAAATCGACGCTTGGAGTTCTTCGACGTTGTCATGGCTACCTCCTTTCGCCAGCAGCGAAGCCGTGGCCTCAAGGCCTTGCTGCCTCGCTGCCTTGTTGAAACTTGGAAATCGACCGTGGCAAATCCACGACAATTCCGAGGTTTGTTCGAGGCGGTCCCGCTCGGGGCGGCTGCTCGCGCGATGGGCCGACAGGGCGGCCAGCGCCATGAAACTGACACGCGGAGAAAGCCGAAGCGGGGCTTACCTTTGCGCCAGAGAGAACCCAAGGTTCTCGGCCCACCAAGCATCGACTGCAGCCCCGCTCATGCTCCCAGCTCCCGGCGGGGCTGTTCTTTTGGTGTTGGAGCGCCTGCAATGCGGGCTTGGCGCCTAGAGCCTGATCGTCTCAAGCGCACTCAGCTTGAGACGTGAATCAGGCTCTAATCTGTTGAAGCAGAGCAAGATTCACGGGTCAGCTTGAATCACGCTGACCCGATCTTGCTTTGGCGGCGAGTCAGTCACCAGCCTTGCCAGAAGGACGAAGTCGTCGGGAAACCGTGCCTAGGCGGTGCTTCCACTAGTCACCCCATCTTTCCCAATGATGGTGATGGTGCCATTCACCGCCTCCATCGCCGTAGCCGCCACTGTACCCATAGCCTCCGCCGTAATAGGCGCCGCTGTACCCGCCGCCATAGCCGTATCCGTTGCTCCGATAGGGAGACGGCTCATAAACGCAACCGGCCAGCAGTCCCGCCAAGGCGATTGACAGCAACATCGCTCGAAGGGTTGACATTTCTGACCTCTCGACGGGCCGACATGGCCCTCAAGGTCAGGATGATGTGCCGGCCCACCGAGTCCTCGAGGAGCGCCTCCGGAATACCTTGGGTTCGCCACAGTCGCCCACATTCGGGGCAGACCAACCGCCAATCGCGCGCCGCACGTCAGAAGGCAGCATCGGCATCTTCGGCCGGTGGACGGGCTCAATGCACGGCCGGTATGCTCCAAGTCCATGGGGCCGGCGGATACGAATGCCGTGGCACTGCTGAATGCGCCGCTTCGCGGCCTTCTGCTCATGCTCGCGGCCGTCTTCTGCATATCGGCCATGGATGCCTCGGCCAAGTGGCTCACCGGCGGCTATCCTCCCGCTGAAATCATTTTTCTCGGCCGCCTTCCGGCCGTGGCTTTTTCTATCTGGCTGGCAAGCGGTCGCGGCGGCGTCGTTACGCTCCGCACGCGGCGGCTGGGGCCGCTCCTGCTTCGCGGTCTGTTCGGCGCGGGGACGCTGGTGTACTTCTTCCTGTCCCTGCGTTCGCTGCCGCTCGCCGACACAGTCGCCATCACCTTCGTCGCACCCCTCTTGATGTAGGCTTTCTCGGTGCCGCTGCTCGGCGAGCGCGTTGAGGCGCGCCGGTGGGCTGCCATAGCCGCGGGCTTCGTCGGCGTGCTGGTGATTGTGCAGCCGAGCGGCACGGGCCTCGGCACAGGGGCGATCTTCGCCCTCGCATCGGCTTGCTGCTACGCGCTGTTCAACGTTCTGGCGCGCCGGCTCAGCGACACCGAAGCAAGCCATACCCAGCTGTTCTGGGCCTCTGTCGTTCTGGTTCTGGGCGGAGGCGCACTTGCGCCCTTCCAATGGGTCCCGCTGGCAGAGGGAGACTATCTGGCCTTTGCCGTATTCGCCCTGGTCGGGACATTCGGTCAATTCCTGCTGATCCAGGCGTGTCGCTATGCTCAGGTTTCACTGATCGCCTCGTTGGAATACACCGCCTTCATCTGGGCAACTCTGTTCGGATTCCTGTTTTGGAACCAGCTTCCGACGCTGACGGTGCTCGCCGGCGTGGCGATTATCATGGCGAGCAGCCTCTACATCTTGCGGCGCGAGGCCCTGAAGTAAGGCGATACCGCGTCGGGTGCGATTGCAGCCTGAAATCGAACCTGGAGAGCGCGCGGCTCCAAGACATAAACCGCGACAGGAACTAAGTGCGACCTGCGGCCTTCTGGACCTCCGGCGGAAAGTCCGCCATCTCGAACACCTGGCGAACCTCGATTACCTCGTTTGCGCTGGCAGGGCAGCGCGTCGCCCATTCGACCGCCTCTTCCTTGGACTTCACCTGGATCATCCAATAGCCGCCGATCACGGGTGCCGCCTCGGGAAAGGGTCCCTTGGTCACCTTCGGCTTCCCGTCTGCAAATGAGACCCGCACCCCCGTCGAGGGCGGGTGAAGCCCATCGAGCGCGAGCAGCACGCCTGCCTTGGTCAGCGCCTCGTTGTATTTCATCATCTCGGCAACGTGCTGGGGGTCGGGCCTGGTGTCGCCCGTTGCAGTCTCGTATCCCTTAGGGATCATCAGCATCATAAAACGCATCTCCTGCCTCCTTAAGGTTACGGGCCGCGGTCCGTCGGCCCTCATGCTGCGCTCTAGTGTCGTGCCAGAATGACGAACGGGGGCCCCGATCCCCGACAGGCCAGACCAAATATTTTGGCGTCTGTCGGAAGGCCGGCGTGCTCTGCCCCATGATCGTCCGCCGCGCCCTCCGTGCTCGTGGCGTTCCTTATCCGCCGGCCTTTGCCAGATCGGCTATCGGCGCGGGCTCGCCCTTCCTGCGATGGGCGACCCAAAGGGCGAGGGCGGCGAGAGCCAGCCCGGCATAGGTGGCGAGGCCGAAGTCGACGGCGATGTGCTCGTTGATTGCGGCGAGCAGGCTCGCCGCCAGGCTGGCGAGCCCAACAAGAAATACCGGCCAGCCGGCCCAAAGTCCCGCGTGGCGCGGCCATTCCGAGGCATAGAGCCCGGCGAAGGCGAGCGCGCCCAGGGCGTAGTAGTGCGGCCGCGAAACCGGCAGCATGGGAACCATGATGAGGGCGAGCGCCGCGAAGAACAGGAACTCCGACAGCGGATCGCCTCGCCGGCGCATGAACCACAGGACGGCGATGGTGAGCGCGGCTGAGACCGCGATATGGGCGATGAAATAGCCGGCGGGGGGCGCGGGCGCGCGCGTCGCCGGGTCGGGATTGAGGCTGTCGTAGATCATGTATTCGAAGGACTGGACGCGGGAGTTGGTCCCATGCAGCTCCTGGGTGACGACGGCGTTGCCTTGTCCCGTGGCCTCGCCCAGGAGCCGGTCGACCACCAGTTCGCGATAGGCGGCGAAACTCGCCTCGGGGCCTATCAGAACGACCGGCAACAGGAGTCCCAGGAGAATGCCGGCGCCGGCGCCGGCAAGCATCACACGGTCGCGGCGCAGGGCCGGGTAGATCAGCATGAAGAGCGGGAAGAGCTTCATAATTCCGACGAAGCCGAGGCAGAAGCCGGCCAGGCCCCGGCGACCGCGCAGCATCGCCGCGGCCGCGGCCGACAGCAGGAGAAGTAGGAGGCTCGTCGTCTGCCCGCTGCCGAGCGCATCCCCGGCCGGAAACAGCACCAGCAGCAGAGGCCAGACCCGCAATGCCCACCAGCCGAGCGCGTATCTTGCGACGGGCCGCGCGCCGCTCTTCGCGGCCGATGCCTCCAGAGCCGAGGCCATGATGTGGAGTGCGGCGAGCAGGCAGAGGATGTTGAACCCATCCCAGATCGCAGCCGACGCCCAAAATGGCAGGGTCCCGGCCCGGGCCGATGCCGGGGCGTCCGGGGGCGGGTCGGCCAGCGGCATCATCAGGCTGGCGAGCAGCGGCGGGTAGAGATAATGCCAGCCGTGATCGTCAGTGACGCCGTAGATGTCGCCGCCGAACCGCGCCGCCCAGCCGGCCCTGAAAAACACCCCGAGATCGCCCTTGCGCCCGTGGCCGAACGCCTGCCGGTGGAGCGTGTTGGCATAGAACACGAGCATCAGCCCCGCGAGAAGGCAGAGCCCGATGCGACTCCAGCGACCGAGCCTATGCGAGGGATCGAGACGCTCGAACCAATGGGCAACAGGCTGCATCGCGCGGTCGGGCATGTGATCGGTCGGCCAGGACGCTTGGCTTCAGGAACAGATACGAGCCGGCAGGAAAAAGCAAACGGCAATGCGCGAGGGTCGTCTAGACGATCGGTGGCGCAAAGATCGTCTTGCCGCCGACCTTGATCTCCACGTCGACGGCGTATTGCTTCAGCGCTCTCGGATTGATCTCCACACCGAGCCCGGGCGCATCGGGTGCCGCGATTTCGCCATTGGCATCCGGGACGATGTGGTTGGCGGTGAGGTCGACGGCGAGGCGACTGAGCGCGGTCGGGTACTCGCAGATCCGGCAGTCTTCCAGCCCGGCATAGGGCTGGAGCGACGCGCTGAGCGCGAGGTTCGAGGTGAAGGTGTGATTGACGTAGGTCACGCCCCTGGCCGCGGCATAGTCCGCGACCTGCTTGGCCGGCCACAGCCCGCCGATCCGGCCGCAGTCGATCTGGACATAGCCGACATGGCCGTATTCGATCAGATGCTGGGCCATGTGGCGGTTGTGCGCCGCTTCGCCGCCGGCGAGCTTGACCGCGCCGCTCCGCGCAGCGAGCTTGCCATAGGCCTCGTAGGCGAAACCGCCAAACGGCTCCTCCAACCAAGTGACCTTGTTGGCGTTGAGGGAGACAAGGCGCCTGGCAGCGGCGTCCACGTCGTCGCCGAAGATCTGCCCGGCGTCGATCAACAATATGCCGTCGGGTCCCAGTCCCTGGCGCGCCGCGTCGAGCTGATCGATATCGCCTTGCAGGCTGTCCCCGAAGGGCGCCCAGCCGAACTTCACCGCCCGGAATCCCTTGGCCCGCAGGTTCCTGCCCAGCGCGAGCGTCTGTTCCGGCGTGGCGCCAAACAGGACCGACGCATAGGGCGTCTTCGGGTGGGACTTCGCATAGCCGAGCAGCTTCCAGGCCGGTTCCCCCCTCATCCGGCCGAGCAGATCCCACAAGGCCGTTTCGATGCCCGACCAGGTGTGGGGCGCTTGCAGCAGGTCCATGCTGTTGAGGGCGAGCTTGGCGGCCATGCGCTTGATGTCCTCGGGGCCGGCGAGCGTCTCGCCGAGGACCGAAGCCGAAACCGGACGGCAGGCGCCGTGGGACATGGGGCAGACGAAGGCCGCGATGGAGGGCAGCGGCGCCGCTTCGCATTCGCCCCAGCCGACATGGCCGCTGGCCGAGACGCGGACGACCAGGGCATCCTGACTGCCGTCCCCCGCCGTGGTGACCACCGGCATGGAGAGATAGAAGAAATCAACGCTGTCGATCTTCATGGATTCGCCTTCTCGCTCGGCATTGTGGTGGGGCAGAGGGCAGGGATCAGCCGCCCATGCGGCGGGAGAGCTTTTCTGCGGCCAGACGCACCGCGGCGATGAGTTGCTCGCGGTTGCCCTTGGCCAGGCGTTGTTCGGGAACGACGATGCTGATGGCCGCGATGCAACGCCCGGAATTGTCGATCACGGGCGCTGCAACGCAGCCGGCGTGCTCATTGGCCTCATTGACCTCGGTGCCGTAGCCCCGTTTGCGAAATCGCCGGATCTCGCCCATCAGAGAATCCACGTTGGTATTGGCTCTTCCACTGGGTGACTGGCGGACGGTCTGCGTGAGGAACTTGCGCAGCTGCTTGTCGTCGAGGTCCGACACGAGCAGCCGGCCCGAAGCGGCCCAGTTTACCGGCACGCGTGAGCCGACCTGACTGATGATCCGGAGCGGCTTGACGCCCTCCTCCTTCAGCAGGACCAGCATCAGCCCGTCGTCAAGGACGGAGAGCTGCACCGTCTCGCCGGTCGAATCCCGCAGTTCCTCGACGATCCTGCCGCCATCCTTCACCAAGTCCACCTGGCTGCGATAGGCCATGCCGAGGGTGAACAGCTTATGGCCGAGGAAGAGGCCGCTGTTCCTGCCGGCGGCGGTGAGGTAGCCCGCCCGGGTCAGCGTATGCACGAGGTCGTAGGCGGTCGACTTGGGTATGCCGAGCGCCTCGCAGATCTCGGACATGAAGACGGGCTTCGCGCGCTCCATCATCAATTCGAAGATGGCGAGCGCGCGCCGGACGCTGCGCGATCCGCCGCCATCCTTGCGCTCGTCGTTGTCACTCAGGGATCGGGCCGCCATGGCGCCTCCGCGCGATTTTCCGAAATTCCGGACTGCTGCCCTATGATTGACAGTTCCGTTGCGGGCCGCCAACCCCTTGACCGGCGTTTGCGGGGCAGCCTAATGTTTTCCAGCATGCTAGAGCAAGGTTCAGAATACCGGAACTCATAAGAGCGCGGGATTTGGCGTGGTGGGGGCGTCCCGTCCTCCTTGGGCGGCCGGCTGACGACTTGCGAGTTGGCGCGAAAGCCATGGCACGGGGAGGACGGATTTGAGTTTGCTGATGGATCAGGTTTGCGTTGTCAGCGGCGCCGGTCAGGGCCTGGGGCGCGCGGTCGCCCTGGAAATGGCGGCGGAAGGGGCCGCGCTGGCGCTGATCGAAAGAAACCCGGATACGGTCGCCAAGGTGGCGGCGGAAATCGCCGCCAGGGGCGGCACGGCCGAGGCCTACCCGCTCGATGTCACCGACTACGACGCCTATGGCAAGGCGATCGCCGACGTGCTGGGCAAACGCGGGAAGATCGACGTCCTGGTCAACAACGCGGCGATCAACCCGCCTTCCAAGACCATACTGGAGGACAGCCTGGAAGACTGGCGCCGGACGGTCGCGATCAACCTCGAAGCGGTCTACATGGGTTCGAAGCTGGTGGCCCCGCACATGGCCGAAAGGAAGACCGGGCGGATGATCAGCATCGCCTCGATCCAGGGATTTGCCTCCAGCGGGGAGGTCGGCGCCTACAACGCGGCCAAGGGCGGCGTGATCGCGCTCACCAAGTCGATGGCGGTCGAGCTTGGGCCCTACAACATCCTGGTCAATGCCGTGGCGCCGGGCTTCATGTCGACGCCGATGTCGATCGTGCGCGGCGTCAACGAAACCGAGACGCCGGAATTCATCGATTTGTACGTGACCAAGGGCAAGATACCGCTGCGCCGCACCGGCTATCCGGAAGACGTGTCGGGCACGGTCATCTTCCTGGCATCCAAGTACTGCCGGTATATGACCGGCCAACTTCTTGTCGTCGATGGCGGATTGATGAGCACGTTCTAGCGCCATCGGAATTCGGCAATGTGACAACCGCAGCAAACAGGAAGGTTCGAACATGATGAAGAACGGAAGCGCCAGAGAGGGCTTTTCGCGTCGCAGGTTTCTCAAGAATTCCGCCGGGCTCGGCGCCGCCGCAGCACTGGCCGGCCTGCTGCCGGGAGCGCCGGCCGAGGCAGATGTGCCGACGTTGAACATGTGGTGGTGGGGCGAACAGGAATTGCCTGGCCTGCAGGCCTTCGTCACGGATTCGGTCAAGAACTATACGGCCGCCACCGTCAAGCCGATGCTCCAGGACACCAACGTCGTCATCTCCCAGTTCCAGACGGCGGCGGCGGCCGGAAAGGGGCCCGACATCCAGTATCTCTGGAACGGCATCTACCACATGGAAAGCGTGTGGCTCGGCTACCTGAAGCCGTTGAACGGGCTGGTCGACGATGCCGTGCTGAACGCTTCGCGCCCGACCCTGCTCAGCCACTTCGGCGGCAACATCTATCGGATGGGCTGGTATCCGCTGCCGATGATCTGGTGCTACAACAAGGATCTCTTCGAGAAGGCGGGCCTCGATCCGGAGAATCCGCCCAAGACCTGGGACGATCTCCTCGCCGCCTGCGACAAGCTGAAGGCCAAGGGCATCGCGCCGATCGGCGGCGGCATCCAGGACGGCTACTGGGGCGAATGGTTCTTCGGCCATGCGCTCGCCCAGAACATTGACAGCACCGGCGAAGCCATCGACCTCTTCACCGGCGCCCGCGACTTCCGCGACCCGAAATACCACGAGCACTGGGTGCGCCTCGAGGAACTGAAGAAGCACGGCTTCCTCAACCCGGACATGTCCTCCCTCGAGCTCTACCCGGGCATCGACCTGATCGTTGCGGGAAAATTGGCCATGGGCGAATCCATCGGCTCGCGGGTGCCCGCCGACAGCAAGAAGACCAATGGGCGGATCGGTGCCATGGTCATGCCGGTCTACGGCAAGGGCAAGATGGCCGGCGTGCCGATCCTCGATACCCAGGGCCTCGGCATCTGCAAGGATTCCAAGGATCCGAAGGCGGCCGCGGCATTCCTGGAATACCTGGAATCGCCAGAGCGGCTGAAGGTGTTCTGGGAAAAGACCGGCTGGATCCCGTCCAACAGCAGCTTCGACACCTCGGTCGTCACGGACGAAGTGGTCAAGACGATGTGGCACAACTGGGCCGAATCCACGAACATCCCCTACATCTCCAACGTGGTGCCGGGGCAATTCTACGACCAGGCCCTGCTGCCGGCCGCCCAGCAGGTCGTGTCGGGCAAGATCACCGGCGAACAGGCCGGCGAGCTCGCGTTCAAGGTCGCCAAGCAGTGGCGGGACTTCAATCCGGACATGGTGGACAACTACAAGAAATGGGCTAAAGACCTCGCTGCCTGATCCGGCCAGTATCAGGGGCCCAGGCGCCGCGAGGCGCCTGGGCCCTTGCCGATTCTGCCGATATCGTTACCGCGAACGCAGCCAAAGAGACGACCGGGGTCATGCGCCAGTCCTCCAGGATCACGCCCTATCTCTATGTCCTGCCGCTGGTCGGACTGCTCCTGTTCGTCTTCGGTTATCCGCTCGTCCGGATCTTCGAATTCAGCTTCAAGCTGATCCGCGGCATCGACGGTCCCTGGATCGGCTTCAGGAACTACGAGCTGATCCTGTCCCACGATCTCTTCTGGCAGTCCGTCGAGCACAACCTGGTCCTGCTGCTGGCGGTTCCGGTCATGGTCATCTGGTCGCTGCTGGTTTCGATCGTGCTGTACGAACGGATCAAGGGCTGGAAGCTCTATCGCGTCGTCCTGTTCGTCCCCTACATCCTGGCGATCCCGATCATCGCCGTGGTGATGAAGAAGATGTTCCAGTTCAGCGGACCGGTGAACGAAGTGCTGAGCTGGCTCGGCCTGAACTTCCTGGCGCTCGATTGGATCGGGTCGCCCGACGTCGCGTTGTGGACGGTCATGCTGCTCATCATCTGGCGGGAATCCGCGCTCGGCATCATCCTGTTCCTGGCGCGGCTCCTCAGCCTCGACGAATCCCTGATCGAAGCGGCGAGGCTCGAAGGCGCCTCCTGGTGGCAGCGGACCTGGTACGTGATCGTGCCGCAGATGAAGGTGGTGATCGAGTTCTACGTCGTGGTGAGCGTGATCACCATGCTCTCGTCGGTCTTTTCCTACGTCTACATTGTGGGGAGCGGGCGCGGCGGGCCGGGAACGTCGACCATGGTGGTGGAGCTCTACATCTTCAGCGCGCTTATCAAGACCAGCCTTCCGGGCATCGCATCCGCCGTCTCGGTCCTCCTGTTCCTCGTGTCCCTGCTGCTGATCGTGCCTCTGTTCGCGGTGAGACGCCGGGCGAACGAGGAAGAGGTCGGATAGCCATGGCTGAAGCGCCAAACTTGCGAAAAGACGCCGGCCGCCCCGGCTCTCGGGTGAGACCGGATCGGATCCTGAAGCATGGCATCCTGTTGCTTGCGACCTTGCTCGCCCTGGTGCCGACCCTCTACATGCTGATGACCGCGCTGAAGAGCGACGATGAATATACCGTCAATAAGGTCGGGTTCCCGCGGACGCTTGTGCTCGACAACTTCGACAATGTCCTGTTCCAGAGCCCGTTCTTCGCCTGGATGGAGAACAGCCTCATCCTCGCCGGCGGAGCCGTCATCCTCAGTACACTGGTCTCCTGCCTCGGTGCCTATGCCATCGCCCGGATGGAGTTCAAGGGAAGGGGGCTGCTGTTCTCGATCAGCACGGCGCTCATGGCCGTGCCCCCAGTCGTCATGATCGTCCCCCTGTTCGTGCTGTACTCAGAGCTCGACCTGATCAGCACCTTCCGGGGCGCCATCATCATCTATGCCGGCCTGATCACGCCGTTCTCGGTCTACCTGCTCACCACCTTCTTCCGCACCCTGCCGCGGGAACTGTTCGAGTCCGCGCGCATGGACGGCGCGGGCGCGCTTCTCATCCTGTGGAAGATCGTGCTCCCGCTCTCGCTGCCGGCCCTGCTGACGCTGGTGGTGGTGAACGCGCTCTATGTGTGGAACGACCTGCTGATCGCCATCATCTTCCTGCAGGATGATTCCAAGCGTACCCTGATGGCCGGCATCAGCGTCTTCCAGGGCCGGTATGACAACCAGATCCCGCTCACCATGGCCGGAATGGCGATCGCGAGCGCGCCGATGCTCATTCTCTACATCGCCTTCCAGAGGTACTTCATCCAGGGTCTGATGGCGGGGGCCGTCAAGTGAAGGTGACCGGGTGATCGCCGCGGCCCCAGCGGTGATCGAGAGCGAAACGCTCCGCGTCACTGTCGTTCCCGGAGTGGGGGGCACCATCACCGCAGTCGAGCATAAGGGCCTCGGCGCGTCGGTCCTCGGCAGGACGCCCTGGAAGCCGGTGGCAGCGCCCATGGATCCCCCGGCGGCGGCGGACGAGAACGCCTGGCTGACGCGCTATACCGGGGGCTGGCCCATCCTGTTTCCCAACGGCGGCGATGCCTGCGATTACGCCGGCGTCTTCCATGGCTTCCACGGCGAGGCATCGGTGGCTCCCTGGCAGGCGGAGGTCGGGGCGGGCGTCCTTCGCCTGACGCGCCGGTTCGCCGCCGTGCCGGTCGGGATGCGCCGTGAGCTGACGGTCGGCGGCGATATGCTGACCATCCGGGAGACGCTGTCCATGCTGGGCGATCAGCCGGCAAAGGTGATGTGGGGACATCACCCGACCTTCGGCTCGGACCTTCTCGATGGCGCGTTCGAGGTCCGGACAGGCGCGCGCAACGTCACCATCGACGACCGCTACGACCCGGGCAGGAACCCGCTGATACCGGGCGCTACGGGACGCTGGCCCGTGGTCCCGGGGAAGAGGGGACCCTTCCACCTCGACCGGCCCGAAGGGGCGATCGCCGCTTTGGCCTATCTTTGGAATTTCGACAGCCCCTGGATGTCCATACGCCGGCTGGACGGTTTCGTCGCGGCGGTTTTGTCCTGGGACGGCGCCGTCTTTCCCTATGCCTGGCTCTGGTACGAGCTCGGCGGGACGGCCGAGCCGCCGTGGTGCGGGAAGACGCGGCTGATCGGGCTTGAGCCCAATACCACCTGGCCCGGAACCGGCCTTGCCGATGCCGATCGGCGGGGCGGCCGGCTGATGACCTTGCGGCCGGGCGCCAAGATCGAGGCGACGGTGCGCCTCCATGTATTCCGGCCCGAGGGGGGGATCCTCGGCGCCGACGGGCAGGGACGCGCTATCTCGACAACTGCAAGCTGATCGCCTCAGGCGGGGAAGCGTTCGAAGGCGTCGCCATTCTCGTGGAACAAATGGCATTTGTCGGCGTTGAAGCCGATGGCGACCCGGTCGCCCGAAGCGACGACCATGTCGCCCGGCGCATGCACCATGACGTCGGCACCCTCGGACGTGCTGAGATAGAGATAGGTGTCGCCGCCGAGGCGCTCAACCGTATGCACGTTGCCGGCGATGCTGGAATCGCCCTCGCCGCCGGGATTCAGCGCTTCCGGCCGCAGGCCGAGCGTGACCGGTGCGCCTTGGACCGCCCTGTCGTCGGGCTTGCAGCGGACGATCGCGTTGCTTCCCTCGCCCAGCTCGACCTCGACCGTGCTCTCGGACATTCGGGCGATCCGGCCTTTCAGAAAGTTCATGGCCGGCGAGCCGATGAAGCCGGCGACGAAGAGGTTTCGCGGATGATGGTAGAGATCGAGAGGCCGGCCGATCTGTTCGACGTGACCTCCGTTCAGGACCACGATCTTGTCCGCCATGGTCATCGCCTCCACCTGGTCGTGGGTGACGTAGATCATGGTGGCCTTCAACTCGCGATGCAGGCGGGTGAGTTCGACCCGCATCTGGACCCTGAGCTTGGCGTCGAGGTTCGACAGCGGCTCGTCGAAGAGGAACACCTTGGGCTCGCGCACGATGGCCCGGCCGATCGCCACCCTCTGTCGCTGGCCGCCGGAAAGCTGCCTCGGCTTTCGCCCGAGCAGCTCGGTAATCTGCAGGATGCCCGCGGCTTCCTGGACCCGCCGGCGAATGGCCGCCTTGTCCACCTTCGAGACGCGCAAACCGAAGGCCATGTTCTCGAACACGCTCATATGGGGGTAGAGGGCGTAGTTCTGGAACACCATGGCAAGCCCGCGCTTGTCGGGAGGCAGGTGGTCGACCCGCTGGTCGCCGATCCGGATTGTGCCCGACGTCACTTCCTCCAGCCCCGCGATCAGCCGTAGAAGCGTGGTCTTGCCGCAACCCGAAGGTCCGACGAAGACCGTGAACTCCTGCTTTTCGATTTCGAGGCTGATGCCGTGGAGAATTTCGGCATCGCCGAAGGCCTTGACCAGGGATTCTATCTCGACAAAGGCCATGCCTCTCGGCTCTCCAGCAGGACTGGGCCGGGCCAAGCCCGGCGCCATAGCATCGTCAGAGTCAGGATTCCGAAATCTCGGACTGACGTTTGGCATCCTGAACTACGCGAAGTTACCCAGGCGGGATGCCCCAGTCAACGGAATGGGGCTATCCCTGCTTCCCTTTCCCCGTCAGCCGGTCCACCTCGGCCAGATCCTCCGCGCTGAGGGCCCAGCCGGCCGCCTTCACGTTTTCGTCGATCTGCTCCGGCTTGGTGGCACCGGCAATGACGCTGCCGACCACAGGATTGGCCGCAAGCCAGCTGAAGGCGAGTTCGAGCAGCTTGCGCCCGCGCTCGGCGCAGAAGGCCTGCAGGCGCTCGACCATCGTCCAGTTGGCCTCGGTCATGTACCGCTTTCCGAGCCCTCCCATGCTCTGGCTGGCGAACCGGGCGTCGGCCGGTAGGGCCGCGCCTTTAATGTATTTGCCCGTCAGCAGGCCGCTGGCCAGCGGGAAATAGGGCAGCAGGCCGAGGCCGAACGCCTTCATGGCCGGGATCAACTCGCGCTCCGCATCGCGCACCAGGAGGCTGTATTCGTCCTGGCAGGACACGAAGCCATTGAGCCCGTTCTGGCGCGCGAGCCATTGGGCATCGGCCACCCGCCACGCCGGATGGTTCGAAATGCCGATGTAGCGGACCTTGCCCTGGCGGATCAGGTCGTCCAGCGCACGGAGCGTCTCTTCCATGGGCGTGCGCGGATCCGGCCAATGATATTGGTAGAGATCGATCCAGTCGGTCTTGAGCCGGCGGAGGCTCGCCTCGACGGCGGAAAGGATGTACTTGCGCGAACCGAAGGGCCCGCCGCTGACGCCAGTGAAGGCGGCAGAGAATTTGGTCGCCAGCACCACATCCTTGCGGCGGGGCCCAAGCGTCTCGCCCAGCATCTCCTCCGACTGCCCGTCGCCATACATGTCGGCGGTATCGAAGAGCGTGATGCCGAGGTCGAGCGCCCGGTGCACCACCTTGCGGGCGGGCTCGAGCTCGATGCGCCAGCCGAAATTGTTGCAGCCGAGGCCGACGACAGAGACGCGCAGGCCGGACCTGCCGAGATTGCGGATTTCCATGGCGTTCGCTCTTCTCCTGGGGCCGCTCTTTTGCTAGGGCGGCGCGACTATAGCGCGGCGGGGCCATCGCTGGCAGCAGGCCTACAACTGGCGCCCCGGCTCCAGATGGCAGGCCGCGATATGCCCGGGCCCGCGATCGCTCAGCACCGGCCGCTCCACCCGGCAGCGATCCATGACATGAGAGCAGCGCGGATGGAACGGGCAGCCGGACGGGATGGCGAGCGGGCTCGGCAATTCGCCGCGCACGGCATCGGTGACCGAGCGCCTTCCGGGGTCCATTTCCGGGGCCGCCTTCAGCAAGGCGGCGGTGTAGGGGTGGGCAGGATTCGTGAACAGGGCTTCGGTCTCGGCCAGCTCCACGATCGCGCCCAGATACATGACCGCGACCCGATGCGAGATGTGACGCACGAGGCGCAGGTCATGGGCGATGAAGAGGACCGTGAGGCCGAGCCGGCCCTGGAGCTCCAACAGCAGATTGACGATCTGGGCCTGGACGGAAACGTCGAGGGCGGAGACGAGTTCGTCGGCGACCAGGCATTCGGGTTCGACCGCAAGCGCACGCGCGATGCCGATGCGCTGGCGCTGGCCGCCGCTGAATTCGTGGGGGTAGCGCCCGGCTGCATCGCTGGGCAGGCGGACGAGGTCGAGCAGCTCGGCGACGCGCTCGGTGATGGCCGTGCCCTCGCGCAGCTTGTGGAAGGCGATCGCCTCGCTCAAAGCCTGGCGCACCGTCATGCGCGGGTTGAGGGAGCTGTAAGGATCCTGGAACACCATTTGGACCCGGCGGTTGTAAGCGCGGCGCTCGGCGCCGGACAGGCGCAGCACGTCGATCCCGCCATAGGCGATATGGCCCGCCTGCGGCTGGTGAAGGCGCACGAGGCAACGCGCGAGGGTGGACTTGCCGCAGCCGGACTCTCCCACGATGCCGAGCGTTTCGCCCCGCGTCACCGTGAAGCTGACGCCATTGAGGGCATGGACGATCCGCGCCGGCCGGCCCGTCAGCCGATCCAGCACCGAGCGCGGCCTGAGGAAACTCATGGCGAGATCGGTGACGGCGATCAGGGGCGCGGCGTCATCCATGGCGGTCAAGCCTTCGCCACGGCCTGATGGGCGAGGCAGGCGGAGCGGTGATCGGGCGCCACTTCGACCAGCGGCGGCGGGGCCTCGCCGCAGGCCGGCAGGACGAAACGGCAGCGCGGCGCGAAGGCGCATCCCGCCGGCAGCCTTGAGAGGAGCGGCGGCTGGCCGGGGATGGAGGCAAGCGGCTGGCGAAGCTGGCCGGCGCGCGGCACGGAATTGAGCAGGCCGAGGGTATAGGCGTGGCGCGGCTGGCCGAACAGCGCCGCCACCGGCCCGGTCTCCACCAGGCGCCCGGCATACATCACCGCCAGCCGGTCGCAGGTCTGCGCGATGACGCCGAGATCGTGGGTCACAAGGATGACACTCATGTTCATTTCGCTGCGCAGCCGCAGGATCAGCTTCAGGATCTGGTCCTGGATCGTGACGTCGAGCGCCGTGGTCGGCTCGTCGGCGAGCAGGAGCTGGGGGTTGGAAGCGAGCGCAATCGCGATCATGGCGCGCTGGCGCATGCCGCCGGAGAATTGGTGCGGGTAGTCGTCAAGGCGGGATTTCGCCGCCGGAATCCCCACATGGTCCAGGAGCTCGATCGCCCGTTTGCGCCGGCCGGCGGCATCGAGCCTGCTGTGCTCTTTCAGGTTCTCGCGGATCTGCAGGCCTACGCTGAGGACGGGATTGAGCGCCGTCATCGGCTCCTGGAAGATGACGCCGATCTCCCCGCCGCGCACGCGCCGCAGCTCCGCCTCCGACAGGGTCAGAAGGTCGCGGCCATGCCAGAGCACGCGGCCGCTGACCCGGCCAGGGCTATGGATAAGGCGCAAGATGGACCTGAGAGTGACGCTCTTGCCCGAGCCTGATTCGCCGGCGATGCCCAGCACCTCGCCGGGGCCGACATCAAAGTCGACCCCGTCCACGGCGACGAGCGGATGTTGAGGCGGCCCGAAGGCGACCCGGAGGCCGCGCACCGACAACAGGACTTGGCCTCCGTCGCCGGGCATGCCGGTCAATGGCGGCGGAAGATGTCGGCGATGCCGTCGCCGACAAGGCTGAAGCCGACGCCGGCCAGCACGATGGCAATGCCGGGAAAGCCCGAAATCCACCAGGCCGTGCTCATGAAATTCTTGCCGTCGGCGATGATGACGCCCCATTCCGCCGTCGGCGGCTGGGCGCCCAGGCCGAGATAGCCGAGGCTCGATCCCAGCAGGATCGCGAGCGCCATGTCGGTCATCCAATACACGATGATCGGGGTCACGGCGTTGGGCAGGAGGTGGCGGAAGATGATGCGAGGCTCGTCATAGCCCAGCACGGCGGCGGCTGCCGCGTAGTCGGCATGTTTCTGCACCTGCACATCGGCGCGCATCAGCTTGGCATAGAACACCCAGCCCACCGCGCTGACCGCCACATACATGTTGAAGAGCCCGGGGCCGAGCACCGCAACGATGGCGATCACGATGACCAGGAAGGGGAACGTCACCACGAGATCGACCAGCCGGCCGAAGACCGCATCGAGCCAGCCGCCATAGAACCCGGTCAGCGCGCCCACGACTGTACCGAAGACCAGGGGAAAGATCGTGCAGAAAAGGGCGATCTGCATGTCGATCCGCGTCGCCCAGATGACGCGCGATAGCACGTCGCGGCCGAAATTGTCGGTGCCGAAGGGATGCGCCAGGCTGGGCGGCGCCGACAAATGATCGTAGTCGAAGGCGAGAGGATCGTAAGGCGCGAAGACGCCCGGAAACAGGCTGAGCAGCAGGAGCGCGAGGAGGATGGCGAGTCCGACAACGAGGGACAATCGCCGACCGCGGCGCACCCGCAAGACCGTGGTGACCGCCTGAATTTGTGCCAGGCTCATCGCCGGGCAATCCGCGGATCGAGAGCCGCCTGGGCCATGTCGGTCGCCAGGAATACAAGCGAGACCAGGATTGCGAGCGCCAGGGTCAATCCCTGAATGACCGGGTAATCGCGGCCGTAGATTGAATCGATCATCAGCCGCCCGACGCCCGGGATGGCAAAGACGGATTCCGTGATGACCGCCCCGCCAATCAGCGTCCCGATGTTGAGGCCGAACAGTGCCACGGTGGAGATAAGCGCATTGCGCAGCACATGGCGGCCGAGCACGAGCCGGCTGCTCAAGCCCTTGGCCCGGGCGAAATCGACATATTCCGCGTTCAGTACCTCGATGATGCCATTGCGCAGATTGCGCATCAGCACGGCCGAGAGGCTGAGGGCGAGGGTGAGCGCCGGCAGGAACAGGTGATAGAGGTCCGCGCCCAGGTTGTCGGAGAATCCGCCTACCGGAAACCAGCGCAGACCGACGGCGAAGAAGCGCAGCAGCACCAGGCCCAGATAGAAGACGGGCATGGAGAGCCCGATCTGGAACAGCACGCGAATGATGGCGTCGGTCCTGGCGTCGCGGTTGAGCGCGGCAAGGAAGGCGAGCGGCACTGCCAGCAGCAGGGCCAACAGCCCGGCAAAGGCGCTGAGCAACAGCGTCACTGGCAGGCGCTGCAGGATCAGGCTCATCACCGGCACCTTCAGGATGATGGATTCGCCGAGATTGCCCTGGAAGAAGTTGCGCAGGAAAAACAGGAATTGCACGGGGATCGGCTTGTCGAGGCCATATTCGGCGTTGAGTCGCAGGACATCGGCGTCGGTCGCCTTCAGCCCCAGGATGGCGCTGGTGGGGTCGCCCGGCAGCAGGCGCACAAGCACGAAGGCCACGACCATGATTAGCAGGAAGGTCGGCAGGATCTGCGCCAACCTGACGACGAGGTAGTTCAGGCTCACGGAACCCTCATGCTGACGGCCTGCCGCGCCCCCTGCGGTCCATCGAGAAGGGCGCCGCCGGGACCGGTTATCCGCCGGTCCCGGCGTGCTGTCCCTTTCAGCCGATCAGCTTACTTCTCGATATAGGCACCCGAGAAGACGTTGTTGCCGAGTGGGATCTGGTTGAACCCCTTCACCGACTTCTTCAGCGCCACGGGATAGGGCGACTGATAGAGGAAGATGATCGGCGCATCGGCCATATAGGCCTGCTGGATCTGTTTGTAGAGATCGCTGCGCTTGGCCGGATCGGCCTCCTTCTGCCCGGCGTCATACCAGCCCTCGATGTCCTTGTTCTCGTACCCGCTATGCAGCGACTGGATGTTCCGGAAATCGGCGAAATAGGATGTGATTTCGCTGGGGTCGGCGATGTCATCGGTCCAGAGCGAGCAACGCATCTGGAAATCGCCGGCCCGATATTTCGCCGTGCGGGTGGCGTTGTCCACCTGGTCGATCACCAGTTTAATGCCGACCGCGCCCCACATCTGCTGCAGCGTGGAGAGGATTGCGGTCTCATCCGCGCTGCCGGCCAGCGCAAAGCTATGGATCTCGGTGCCGTCGGCGATGCCCGCCTGCTTCAGCAGGTCTTTGGCCTTGGCCGGATCGTAGGGATAGGCAGGACCGTTGTCAGAGACGAGCGGCGTTGCCGATGACATGAAGGAGACCGTCGGCTTGCCCACGTCGAAGGTGACGACCTTGATCAGAGCCGGCTTGTCGATGGCGTAATTCAACGCCTGACGCACTTTCGGGTCGGCCAGGATGTTGGTCGTCCCATCCTTCAGCTGCGGCCGGACGTTCATGGTAATGAACTCGACCTTGGTCGAGGGAAAGAGCGCCATATTCAGGTTCGGATCGTTTTGCAGCTCTTGGACCCGGGCATAGGGGATGAGCTCCGCCCCGTCGACCTCGCCCGCCTGCAGCTTCAGAATTCGGGTAGCGTCGTCGGGAATGACCGGGAAATCGACCTCATCGAGATAGGGCAGAGGTTTTCCGTCCTCGCCCATCTGCCAATAGTACGGATTGCGCTTGATCACCAACTGGGTCCCGCGCTGCCAGCTGTCGAACATGAAGGGTCCGGAGCCGATCGGATGCTCGGCAAAGGCCTTGGCCTTGTCGTCCTCGGTCGCGCCCGGCGTCGCCTCGAAGAGCTTCATCGGCATGATCGCGGTGTTGAAGGTGGCGAGCCCGGCGGCAAGGGTCGGGTCGGGGTGCTTCAGGTGAAGAACCACCGTGTCCGGGGCGGTGATCTCGACGGAATCGATGCTCTCAAGGATGAAGTTCCAGATCCCTTCCTTGGGATCGCGCGCCCGGTCGAGGCTCCATTTCACGTCGTCGGCGGTAATGGGCGAGCCGTCCGAGAACTTCGTCCCCTGGCGGAGCGTGAGCGTGAAGGTCAGACCGTCGTCGGACACTTTATAGGCTGTGGCGAGACCGGGGTTGACGCCCCTGCCGTCCGGCGTCGGCTGCAACAGCGTGTCGTAGAGATTGGTCATGATCCAGATGTCGACATTGGCGTCGGTCAGCACCGGATCGAGTTGCAGTGAATCGGCATAGCGAGCGTAGACCATCTTGCCGCCGCGGGTCACCGCATCGGCGGCGGTGGTGAGGCCGAGCAGCAGCCCGGCCACGAGCAGCATTTGTATCCTTCGGTTCATCGGAGACCTCCCCTGCGAAAAGACCCTGTTCGACGAAGCGTCATTGTTATAATTGCTTATGACACCATGAGCGGAAACCCGTGTCAACGTGGGCACCGGGTGCTGCGCTTATCTTTGAAGTCCCTTGTCGGGACGCCTGCACGGGTTGACCCTCGAGGCTGCAACTCTCATCGTCATTCCCGCGAAAGCGGGAATCCACCTGCTGCATGGGCCCCCGCTCCCCGCCTGCGCGGGGACAAGCTTCGCGGGGCTGACGAATAAGCAACCCCTGCTGACGGCGCCGGCTTGATGCGGCTCGGGCGGTGTTATAGTGTATGATAACACAATCGCTCAAGGCATCACGGATGCTGTTCAATATCGATCCCGACCTGCCCGTGCCGCTCGGCGTGCAGCTGCGCGGTGTGATCGAATACGGGATCGTCTGCGGCCAGCTCGCCCCCGGTCTGCGCCTGCCGCCGGTGCGCGCCATGGCGAGCAATCTCGGCATCGCGCCGATGACGGTGAGCCAGGTCTACAAGGAACTGAAAGCCGTCGGCCTATTGGAGACCAAGCCCGGGCACGGGACCTTCGTCAGCACCTCGGTGCTGGCCCAGGTGAGGCCGAAGCTGCTGGAGCTGCAGCCGCGCATCGATGCGCTGCTGGACGAGGCCGATGCCGCGGGGCTCAGCGCCGGCGACCTGGTCGCGCTGGTGAATGCCCGGATCAACCGGCGCACTCATGCCATGCGCGGCCTGCGCCTGGTTTTCGTCGGCATATTCGAGGAGGCGACGCGCGCCTACGGCGTCGATATCGGGGCGCGCCTGCCCGAGGGCGACAGCATCCAGACCACGACCTTGAGCGCGATTTCCAGCAACGAGCTCGCGCGCAAACGCGCTCTCAACGCCGACTTGGTCCTCACCCTTGCCAATCGCAAGGCCGACGTGCTGGAAATCCTCGGGCCCAAGAAGCGCGTCATGGGCGTCAGCTACATCCCCTCGGAGGCCACGCGCACCTTGCTCGCCCAGATCGATCCGCTGGCCCGCGTTGCCATCGTCTCCACCTTCCCGGAATTCCTGCCGATCATGAAAGCGGGCGTGCAGCGCTTCGCTCCCCATGTGCACGACATCAGGGCGACGGTGCTGGAAAGCCCAGACCTGGCCGAAGTGCTGAAGCAGGCCGAGGTCGTCGTCAGGGCGTCAGGCTCCGAGCGGGTGACGAGCATGCTGCCGCCCGAAACGCCGTCCTTCGAATATCGCCACACGCCCGATCCGCGCGAGATCGACCAGGTTCTCTTGCCCATGCTTGAAGAAATCCGCGGGCGCCTGGCGAGCGATCCCGCCGCCAGCCCCGCCGCTGCCCAAAGGAGGTCCCATGAGAATTAAGGACATGTGCTGGATGCAGGTCGAAGACTACCTGAAGCGCGACAACCGGGCGGTCCTGCCCATCGGCAGCACCGAACAGCATGCGCAACTGAGCTTGTCCGTGGACAGCATCCTGTCCGAGCGCGTGTCCGTAGACGCAGCGGAGCCCCTCGGCGTGCCGGTTTTTCCCGCCGTCAGTTACGGAGTGACGCCCTACTTCATGGCTTTTCCTGGGACCGTCACGCTCAAGATCGACACCTTCATCAGGGTGATCGGCGACATCCTGGACAGCCTCGCCGCCCACGGCTTCCGGCGCATCGTCATCGTCAATGGACACGGCGGCAATGCGCCGGCCCAGTCCCTCTCGGCGGAGTGGATGGCGGCGAGACCCGATGTTCAGGTGAAGTTCCACAACTGGTACAACGCGCCGAAAACCTGGGCCAAGGTGAAGGAGATCGACCCGGTCGCTTCCCACGCCTCCTGGATGGAGAATTTCCCCTGGACCCGGCTGGCGAACGCCCCCGCGCCCGAGGGCAAGAAGCCGATGGTCGAGATGGATCGCTTCCGCGCCATGTCGCCTAAGGCCTTCCGCAAATGCCTCGGCGACGGCAATTTCGGCGGCCGTTATCAACGCAGTGACGAGGAGATGCTGGCCCTGTGGGGCGTGGGCGTCGAGGAGACGCGCGACGTCATCGAGAACGGATGGGCATGAGGGCATCGCCCATCCTGGTGTGGGGTGCCGGGGCCATCGGCGGCACGGTCGGGGCCTATCTGGCGCGAGCCGGTGAGGATGTGGTTTTCGTCGACCGCGCGGCCGACCATGTGGCGGCTATCGCCGGGGACGGATTGCAGATCGTCGGTCCCATCGAGACCTTCCGGGTCAAAGCGCCGGCGCTGCTGCCGGCAGATCTCAAGGGCAAGTTCGACACGATTTTCTTGTGCACCAAGGCGCCCGATACGGCGGCGGCCGTGGAGACCCTGGCGCCTTTCGTTGCTGACGACGGTTGCGTGGTATCCCTGCAGAACGGTCTCAACGAGCAGGTCATCGCGGCGAAGCTGGGCGAGAAGCGTACCGTCGGCGCATTCATCAATTTCGGCGCCGATTACCTGTCTCCGGGAGTCGTGCAGTACTCGGGGCGGGGCGCGGTGGTGGTGGGCGAGCTCGACGGCCGGACCACGCCGCGCATCCAGCGCCTGCACAAGCTCCTGCTGAAATTCGACGACCGGGCCGTGCTGTCGGCGAATATCTGGGGCTACCTGTGGAGCAAGCTCGCCTATGGCGCGCTCCTCTTCGCCACGGCGTTGACCAACGATGCAATCGCCGACTGCCTGGCATCGCCGCGCCATCGCCCGCTGCTCATCGCCTTGGCGCGCGAGGTCGAGGGTGTCGCCGTCGCCTCGGGGGTGCGGCTGGAGGCCTTCGACGGCTTCGATCCCGCCGCCTTCTTGCCCAAGGCGAGCCAGGCCGATGCCGCCAGCTCGCTCGACGCCCTCGTCGCCTTCAACCGGCGCTCGGCCAAGACCCACAGCGGCATCTGGCGGGATCTCGCGGTGCGCAAGCGCAAGACCGAGGTCGAGGCGCAGCTCGGCCCCGTTGCGAAGGCGGGCGCGGCGAAAGGCATTCCGACGCCGCTCACCTTGCGCCTGATCGAGCTTATCCACGACATCGAGGAAGGCCGTCGGCCGCTCGACTGGAAGACCCTGGACGCGCTCGCCGGCGCCCTGCCGGCGCAAGGCTCCGCGGCATGAAGGTCTCCTTCGAGGGCCGGCGCGCCGTCGTCACCGGGGCCGGCCACGGTTTCGGGCGCGCCATCGCCAAGGCCCTTGTGGAAGCGGGTGCTGCTGTGTGGGCGTGCGACATCAATGCCGAAGGCCTGAAAGCGACGCGCGAAGTCATCGGCCGGAACTGCGAGACCAGGACGGTGGACGTGAGCGACCCCAAGGCGGTGACCGATTTTGTCGCCGAGGCGGCGGGAGACGGCGCCGTGGACATCCTGGTGAACAATGCCGGCGGGGTGCGCGGCCAGGTCGGCCGTCCGCTCGAGCAGATCACGCCCGCCGAATGGCAAGACATCTTCGACGTCAACGTGACGGGCGCCTTCTATTGCGCCCAGGCCGTGGCGCCGGGCATGAAGCGGGCCAAGCGCGGGCGCATCGTCAATATTTCCAGCGGCGCGGGGCTCGGCATCAGCCTGACGGGCATCCAGGCCTATGCCTCGGCCAAGGCGGCCCAGATCGGGCTCACCCGCCAGCTCGCCCATGAGCTCGGGCCCTGGGGCATCACGGTCAACAACGTGGCGCCGGGCTTTGTGCGCTCGAACCCGACCACGGAAAGGCAATGGGAGTCCTACGGCGAGGAGGGCCAGCGCAAGCTGGTCCAATCCATCGCCCTCAAGCGCCTGGGCCAGCCGGAAGACATCGCCCATGCGGTGCTGTTCTTCGCCTCGGACTATGCGGGCTGGATCACTGGGCAAGTGCTGAGCGTGGACGGGGGCAAATAGCATGAACGACGTGACGGGCGGACCGCTCGAGTATGTGACGGCCCATCGCCAGGCGATCCTCGACGACCTCATCGCCTTCGCCAGCATCCCCAGCGTCAGCACCGACCCTGCCTATGCCGCGCATATCGGCGAAGCGGCCCAATGGGTCGCCGGCCGGATGCGCCGCGCCGGCCTCGAGAACATCAAGATCCGGCCGACCGAGGGCCACCCGATCGTGACCTGCGACTGGCTGCATGCCAAGGGCGCGCCCACGATCCTCGTCTATGGCCATTACGACGTGCAGCCGCCGGACCCACTGGACAAATGGAAGAGCGAGCCGTTCAAGCCGCAGGTCCGCGACAACCGGCTCTATGCCCGCGGCGTTTCCGACGACAAGGGCCCCATGCTGATCCCGATCAAGACGGCAGAGGCCTATCTCGAGACTCGCGGCCGATTGCCGATCAATCTGAAGCTGGTGATCGAAGGCGAGGAGGAGCGGGGCAGTGCCCATCTCGGCGCCTTCGTGGCCGAGCATGCGAAAGAACTCGCGGCCGATTTCGTGCTCTCGGCCGACGGCGCCATGTGGCGGCCGGACGAGCCTTCCATCACGGTGGCAAGCCGCGGCATCGCGGCGCTGGAATTCACGCTCACCGGTGCTGCCAAGGATCTCCACTCCGGGCGTCATGGCGGGAGTGTGGCCAACCCGCTGTCGGCGATCGCGCGCCTCGTCGCCTCCCTGCATGATGACAACGGGCGCGTTGCCGTCGCGGGCTTCTATGACGGCGTGAAGCCGCCCAGCAACGCCGCCCGCCAGATGATCGCGGAGCTTCCCTTCAGCGAGCAGAAGTACTTCGCCGCCATCGGCGCGCCGGCGAGCGCGGGCGAGGCCGGCTACAGCCTCCTGGAGCGCCAGTGGCTGCGCCCGACCCTGGAGCTCAACGGGCTCGGCGGCGGCTACCAGGGGCCGGGGACCAAGACGGTCATCCCGAGCCAGGCCATGGCCAAAATCACCTGCCGTCTGGTGCCCGACCAGGATCCGGATGCGGTCGTGGCCGCGATATCAAGGCATCTTCGCGAGCATTGCCCGGCCGGGGTGACCGTGCAGGTGACGCCGGGCGATCACGGCTCTCGCGCCTATGCCATTCCCGACGACCATCCGGGGCTGGCATTGGCGGAGCGGGTGCTGGCGGAGGTCTATGGCAAGCGCGCGCTCAGGGTTCGCATGGGGGCTACGATCCCCATCGGGCTCATCTTCCGCGACGCCATCGGGGCGGAAACGGTCTTTTTCTCTTTCTCGACCGCCGATGAGGACTACCACGCCCCCAACGAGTTCTTCCGCCTGCAGCGCCTCGACGACGGGCTCAAGGCCTGGATCCGCTATTGGGAGCTGCTGGGGGCGGAGGGGTGGACGCGAGCCGCGCGAGGCGCTGCCGTCGGCTGATCTCGCCAACTTTGGCGTAACCCCTCACCGAGCCTCGGCCATTTCAGGCGGAACGGAACAACCGCGCTGCAACACGGTCATGTTTCAATGCAGCCTGTTCGCGTTGCTTCCTCTGGACTAGACGTGGCCGCTTCGCCACGAATGGCGATTTTTCAGGACCGACCGGGATGAAACGATTTCAAATTATAGTATTTTGCGGAGCCGTCCTGGCCCTCCTCATCCTGGCGCCTGCAACGCTGAGGGCCGCCGATCCCGATGCGCTGTGGAAGATCGTCCATGGCAAATGCGTAGCTTCCGAGGCCGGCGGATCCGGCCCCGCGCCCTGCAGCCTGGTCGACCTCGCGGATGGTTACGCCGTGCTGAAGGACATCCAGGGCGCCACCCAGTTCCTGCTGATCCCGACCACGAGGATCACCGGCATCGAGGATCCCCAGCTTCTTGGGCCCGGCCTGCCGAATTATTGGCAGGCCGCCTGGCAGGCGCGGCAATTGATGGCCGCGCCGGCCGGCCGGCCCGTGCCGCGCGAGGACGTCGGCCTCGCCATCAATTCGGTGCATGGACGCAGCCAGAACCAGCTTCACATCCACATCGATTGCCTCAGCGCCGAAGCGGAGCAGGCCCTGGCACAAGCGGCTGGCCGGATCGGCAAGTCCTGGACGCGCCTCGACATGCCTCCGGCGGAGCACCCCTATTTGGCCTTGCGGGTCACGGCGTCGGACCTCGCGGGCATCGATCCATTCAAGCTGGTGGCCGACGGTATTCCGTCCGCCGCCGCCGACATGGGCGATCAGACCATTGTCGTGGCCGGCGCCCTGTTCGCCGACGGAATGCCGGGCTTCTACATCCTCGACCACCGCGCCGATGTCGCCGAAGGCGACTTTGGCTCGGGCGAGGAGCTGCTCGATCACCAGTGCCGGGTGTTGAAGTAGGCGCGCTGAAGCAGGCGAATTACGGCGGCTGTCCCGTCGAGGTCGAGGGTTGGACCAGAACCTGATGCCAGCCGATGGTGCAGGACTTCACCTGGGGATAGTAGCCCCGCGGGTTTTCGCAGTAGTACCAGGTCTGCGGCGCCGGCGCGTTGGATGCGAGGGGCTGCTGCTGGGGTTGATAGGCCTCAGGCGGCGCATTGCCGTAAGACGGGGCATAGCTGGGCGCGTAGGAATAGGCAGGCGGGTAGGCGTAAGGCGGATAGTACGGCGCCGCGTAGTAGGGATAAGCAGAATAGGGATAGCCGTAGTAGGACGGCCAACCGAGGGAAATGCTGTAGTGGGGGCCCCACCAGCCGCCCCAGCCCCAGCCGCAACACCCCCAACCCCAGCCCCATCCGCCATGCCAATGATGGGCGTCTGCCTGAGGGCTCAAGAAAAGCGCGCCGAGGCCAAGGACAAGGGCCGCGGCGAAGCGCCGGAAGGAGCGACCTGGACGTTGCAAGCACTCGCGCATGGGGGCTACCTCGACAATGCCCGTCCTGGGCTTCGTGCCCATGGCGGGACGTGGGACTGCCCAACGAAGGCGAAGGTGGTAGAATACGTCTCCTGGACTTCGGGTGCAAAGCCGCGATGTTGCCGCAGCCATGCAAGGCCGGCCGCAGGATTCTGTCCGCTCACGCGTATAATGAGATTGGACGAACTCGCTTGTGCTTCTTGTCCGCGGCGAGTTCGCGGGCCAAGAGTCCAGGGTAAAGCAGGAGGCCAGAATTGAACGGGATCACCGGTCGGGTGGCGAGGAAATCGGTGCTCTGGCTGTCGGCGGCGGCGCTGCTGGCCGGCTGTGCCACCCAGCCGATGGGGCCGAGCGTGGCGGTCATGCCCGCTCCCAACAAGCCCTTCGAGGTCTTCGAACAGGATCAGACGGTCTGCAAGCAGTATGCGAACCAGCAGGTAGCGGGCGGCGTCGAGCAGGCGAACAGCCGGGGATTCGGCACCGCTCTGCTGACGACCATTCTGGGCGCCGGTTTGGGTGCCGCGGTGGGCGGCGGCTATGGCGCTGCCGTCGGCGCGGCCTCGGGCGCGGTTGTCGGCACGGCGGCGGGCGCCAACGGCACGGCTTACGACCAGTACGGCCTGCAGTGGAGTTATGACAACGCGTACTCCCAGTGCATGTACGCCAAGGGCAACCAGCTGCCGGGCTATTACTCCGGCGGCTACTCCGGGACCTACTACGGCCCCTATGCGCCACCGCCGCCGCCACCGCCCGGCGGGTGAGCCAGCGCGTTTCGCGACGGCCGGAAGCGGGCGTTATCCCGCCAGGCCTTCGATGCGATCGAGATCGAGGATGCCGGCCGCGCCCCAGCCGCGCTCGCCGGCCGGGATCTGGGGGCGGAACGCCTCGTAGAGCGCATAGGCTTTGCCGGCGAGTTCCTTGGGCGGCAATGATTCGGCCAACCGGACCATCGAGCGGCGAACCTCGTCCAGCGACTCTCCGAACTTGCTCTTGAGATAGCGCTCGACGCCCGCCGGATCGACGGGCTTATCCTTGGCCAGCGACCTCAGCCCCTCGGGCAGCCGAACCACCGGTACGGCGCGATGCAGCAGGTCGACGCTCTGCCGCTCGCCATGCGCCATCGCCTTGCGTTGCTTCTTCACTGCCTCGGGCGTCGGCTCGTAGATGCCAAGACGCACGCCCTTGGCATAGGCGTTGAGCCCGGCGACGGCCTTGCCCAAGGTCAGGGCCTCGGCCCGGTCGAAGCCCAGCCGCTCGGCCACGACTGCGGCCCACAGGGTCAGGACGGGCGCCCGGTTGATGGTGACTTTGCGGACGGTCATGCCGGCATGGTAGCGCCCATCGCCACGGCGCGGCTATCAAGCTCGGACGCCGAGGCGACAACGGCCAAGGTGACCGGGCGACGATGGTGCTGAATTTTTCCGGCGGGCCCGCCTGTCCTCCGCATTCGCCGCCTGATGCCGACTTTCGAAGAAAGTCAGCACATCGTTTTGAGTTCTAGTATCGGATTTACGCAGAAATTCGCGACAAAGCCCGAGTCACGAATTTCTGCGATCCGATACTAGCGCGACGAACGCGGTGGAAGAGGCAGCGGGGAAGAAGGCCAAGCAGGCCTTGCTTCGGACTCTTGGCTACATCGGCGTCAGGCTGGCATCCGAGATCTTCGCGCAGGTGCCGGCAGGCACATAGATCCAGGAAGCCTTATCCATGTCCTTCGTCGAGGTGCCGGCGCAGGAATGGGTGGCGGTCTGGCAGTCGTTCAGCCCGGCCTTGGCAATGCCATAGCACTTCTCGGGCGTGAAACTGGTCGGTACCGCGGCCGGTCCCGCCTGGGCGATCATCGGCAGCGCGAGCGCTGCGGCCATGGCGGAAGCGGCGATGAGCGAAGCCTTCATGGAATCGTCTCCTCTGGTTTGCTTGGAGGGTCACGTCGTCGGCCGAAGCCGATGACTCCATTTCGCCGGCTTGCGCGGAAGGGTTACTTCGCCGCCGCGAGAGGATGAGCGATCACGCGATCACGAGTTCGTGTTGCCGACCCGCCTGGCCGGCAGCCTGAAGGCAAGGACGAGCGCGGCCAGCATGATAGCGGCACCCGCGAGGAAGGGCCCGCTGCGCCCGACGATCTCGAAGGCGAGGCCGGCGAAGGCGGGGCCCACGACCCGCGCCAGGCTCGAGGCCGACTGGGAGACGCCGAGCGTGACGCCCAGCTCCGTCTCCCTGGCCTGAAGCGAGATGAGGCTGCTGAGGGAAGGGTTGCTGACGCCGACGCCGTAGGCGACCAGCAGCATGGCGACCAGCAGCGGCAGAAGGGAATGGACCAGAGGGATGGCGAGAAGGCCGAGGGCCAAGGCCAGCGCACCCTGACCGACCAGGGCCGCCTCGCCGAATCGTTTGGCCAGCTGTCGGATCAGGCCGCCCTGGATCATGGCGGCGAGGATTCCGGCATAAGCGAAGACGTAGCCGTTCTGGCGCGGCCCCCAGCCGAAGTTGCGCTCGGACCAGAGGGCGAAGGTCGATTCCAGGCCGGCGAAAACGAAGGTGACCAGGAACAGCAGCAGCACCATCATGCGCAGCGCGGGATCGCGCATGGCGGAGCCAAGCACCGCGAAGCGGGTGAGCGGCCGGCGCGCTTGCTGCATTGCCCTTGCGGCCGGATCGAGGGACTCCTTCAGGGTGAGGGCGGCGAAGGCGAATGCAAGCAGCGAGAGGCCGGCGGCGGTCAGGGCAGGGACCACGAAATTCGGATGGGCGGGATCGCCGCCGCCCAGCAGCCCGCCGATGGCCGGTCCGAAAATGAAGCCGAGACCGAAGGCGGCGCCGATCAGGCCCATGCCATGGGCCCGCTTCTCCGGCGGCGTCACATCGGCGATATAGGCCTGGGCGGCGGCGATGTTTCCGGCCATGGCGCCGGCCAGCGCGCGGGCCGCGAACAATTCCCACAAGGAGCCCGCGAAGGCGAGCCAGACGTAGGAAAGCGCGATGCCCAGGATGCTCGCCATCAGCACGGGCTTGCGGCCCTTAAGGTCGCTCAGCCGGCCCCATAGCGGCGAGGAGAAGAACTGCGCCAGGGAATAGACCGCCATCAGCAGGGTCACGACCAGCGGCCCGGCATGGAAATGCTCCCCGTAGAAGGGCAGCAGCGGCACGATGACGCCGAACCCGACAAGGTCGACGAAGACCGTGAGGAATATGGCGAGCAGCGGGCCTATGCGTTTCATCGGGACTCATTGATTACGGCCGCACCCCGTCGCGCGCCGGGCTGAGAGATACGGGTTTGGCGCTCCTGAAACAAGAGTGCCGGCGGGCTTAATGCCGAGGAGACCAGAGCGGGCGATTGTGCGCCGTCAGATTTGACTGTTTGATGGGCGCGCGCGAATCGAAGGGCAAAGGGCGGCAGCATGGGCTATATCGACCGGCATCCTTACAACGTCATCGTCGTGGGCGCGGCGAGCGGCATCGGCAAGGCGGCGGCCCAGTTCCTCGCGCGCGAAGGCGCCCATGTGGCTTGCCTCGACCGGGACGGCGGCGGCGCGAAGGCCACGGCCGATGCGATCGCCGCGACGGGCAGGCAGAGCTTCGGCTTCGCCGTCGAGGTCGCTGAGCCCGCGAGCGTGGAACAGGCAATGGCCGAGGCGGCCGGACGGCTGGGCCAGATCCATGGCCTGGTCAACTGCGCCGGCATCACCGGCAAGACCAACGTCAAGGGCCACGAAGTGGAGTTGGCGGATTTCGACCGGGTCTATCGGGTGAACCTGCTGGGCGCGCTGATCCTGTCCCAGGCCGCGTTGCGCCGGATGCTGCCCGCGGGTTATGGCCGCATCCTTCACGTCGCCTCCATCGCCGGGAAGGACGGCAATGCCGGCATGACCGCCTATTCGGCCAGCAAGGCGGGCCTGATCGGCATGGTGAAGTCGCTGGGCAAGGACTATGCCGAGGCGGGGATCACCATCAACGCGCTGGCGCCCGCGGTCATCCGCACGCCCATGGTGGACGCGCTGCCCGAGGCCACGGTCAAATACATGACCGACAAGATTCCCATGCGCCGCTGTGGCGAGCTGGAAGAGGCCGCCGCCCTCATCGCCTGGATTGTCTCTCCCGCCTGCAGCTTCACCACGGGCTTTACGTTCGACCTGAGCGGGGGGAGGGCCACCTATTGACCCGACTCTCTCGCAGCATCGCGACTGAGAGGGCCTAGGCGATCTCGCAGCCGTATTCCGCCGCGGATTCCGCGAGGAACTTCCAGAAGCTGCGGGCGAAGCCGCGGAAGACGGCGAGTTCGTAGGTGGGAGCCTCGTTGGTCTGCCAGATCTGCACGCCGATGAGGGCCGCGACCGTGAGCGCCGTGTCGCCCGGGCGGAAGACCCGCGGGTGGAGATCGATGGGCAAGCCCTTGGCCAAGACGTCGCGCGCCTTCGGGCCGGCGATGCGCAGGACCGTGCGCCCGTCGCTCTGCTCGGCGACCGAGGCGAGGCCGGCGAAGACCGCCGAGAGCCGCGTCTCGAGCTCGCCCGCGGGCAGGCTTTCGCGGGAAAGCGCCAGCCACTGCCCGGGCCCCGCCCAGAGAAGTTCGATCCCCTTGGCCTGGACCCGGCGCGGCGTTTCGGGCAGATCGATCCCGAAGCTGCGTCTGGCGGCTTCGCTTGCCTGGGCGGCCCTGCCCTTGCGGGCGATGACCGAGGCAAGGGCGATGTTGCCGAGTTCGGCGAGCGTTACGCCGGCAGCAGCTTCGGCCTTGCCGTGCCGGCCGGGACGATAGAGCCCATCGAGGGCCGAACGTGCTGCCGCTTCAGCCATGGAGGCGTTCTCCCTTCGGGTCGTAGAACACCGGATCGCAGACCTCGACGAGAACCTCGCCGCCGCGCAAGGGATCGCAGGCGCGGATCACTTCGCCCATGCGCTCGGTCGCGCGGGAAAGCAGGCCGAGACCGATCCAATGGCCGAGCATGGGCGAATGGGCGACCGAGGTCATGAATCCCTGGTCGTTCTTGGCCGCAGCTTCGGCGCCTTGCGCGATGAAGTGGGCGCCGGCCCGAAGCCGTTCCGCCTTGTTGACCGGCTTGAAGCCGGCGAAGCGCGGCCGGCCGGGATCGACAAGACCGGGCCGCCCAGCCATGACTCGGCCGATATAGTCCTTCTTGCTCGACATCATCCGGCCGAGGCCGAGATCGCCCGCCGTGGTCTGACCGTTGAGCTCGTTGCCCGCGACATGGCCCTTCTCGACGCGCATGACGCCGAGGGCTTCCGTGCCGTAGGGGATGATGCCGAAGTCGCGGCCGGCTTCCATGAGGGCGCGGATGGCGGCATCGCCGAAACGCGCGGGCAGCGACAGCTCATAGGCCATTTCGCCGGAGAAGGAGATGCGGAAGAGCCGCGCCTTGATGCCGCCCAGCACGGTCAGGTCCTTGACCCCGAGATAGGGCATGGCGTCGTTGGCGATCGCGTCGGGCATATCGACGACGCGCTGAAGCACGTCGCGGGAGCGCGGCCCGGCGATGGAGAACTGCGCCCATTGCTCGGAGACCGAGACCATCTGCACATCCATCTCGGGCCACAGCACCTGATGGCAGAACTCCATGTGCTGCATGACCTTGGCCGCGTTCGCCGTGGTCGTGGTCATGAAGAAGCGGTCCTGGGCGAGGCGCGACGTGGTGCCGTCGTCCATGACCATGCCGTCCTCGCGCAGCATCAGGCCGTAACGCGCCTTGCCCACCGCGAGGGTCGAGAAGGTGTTGCAATAGAGCCGGTCGAGGAACGCGCCGGCGTCGGTTCCCTGGACGTCGATCTTGCCCAGGGTCGAAACGTCGCAGACGCCGACCGCCTCGCGCACCTGCTTCACCTCGCGGTCGACGATCGGCAGCCAGTCCTTCTCGCCGGGCAGCGGGTACCATTGGGCGCGCAGCCACATGCCGGTCTCGACGAAGACCGCGCCCCGCGCCTCGGCCCATTGGTGGGAGGGCGGCAGGCGGGTCGGCCGGAAATCCTTGCCGCGATGATGGCCGGCGAGCGCGCCAATGGCGATGGGCGCATAGGGCGGGCGGAAGCGCGTGGCGCCGGTCTCGGGGATCGAACGCCTGGTGAGCTCCGCCATCAGGGCGAGGCCGTTGACGTTGGCGGTCCGGCCCTGGTCGGTCGCCATGCCGAGGGTCGTGTAGCGCTTCAGATGCTCGACCGAGCGGAAGCCTTCGCGCTCGGCCAGCTCGACATCCTTGTCGGTGACGTCGTTCTGGAAATCGACGAAGGCCTTACCGCGTGAGCCCTTGACCCGCCAGAGGGGCGAGACCGCAGTGCTGTCACGGTCGACCGAGGGCACAGGCTCGGGCGAGCCCTTGAAGCCGCAGGCCTCGGCGGACTTGGCGCCGGCTTCGCCGCCGCTTTGCAGGCAATC
Source organism: uncultured Alphaproteobacteria bacterium (assembly GCA_963724385.1). Classification (GTDB taxonomy): domain Bacteria; phylum Pseudomonadota; class Alphaproteobacteria; order Dongiales; family Dongiaceae; genus DASXQK01. The sequence continues at coordinate 1,485,540 of CAVRUJ010000001.1, forward strand.
GGCGAGGGCAAGCAGGCCGGCCGCCGTTCCGACCACCTGCATGCCGGTCGGCAGATGGCCGGGGAGGAAGGCGGCCAGCTTGTCGTTCCAATCCGGCGCGCCGCCCAGATGGTTGGACAGCTGGATGGACGGGTTCCAGCCGCCGGACACGGCCAGCAGGTCGCAGGCGATGCTCGCAGGCCTGCCGTCTCCGCCCAGGATCTCCACGCCTTCGAGCGACCGGCCGCCCTTGGCCGAGATGACGACGCCCTGGATCAGGCGCAGGTCGCCTGGCTTCGCCGTACCCGGCCGGGGATCGACCAGCGCCTCCACCGTGACGCCGGCCTTGCGAAGATCGGTCACGGTGCGCCGGGCATCGTCATTGTTGGCGAAGACGACGGCGCGTTTTCCCGGCGCCACGGCGAAACGGTTGACGTAGCTGCGCAGGCTCGCCGCCAGCATGACGCCGGGCGTGTCGTTACCGCCGAAGACGAGCGGCCGCTCGATGCCGCCGGCAGCCAGCACCGATTGCCTGGCGATGATATGCCAGAGCCGCTGGCGCGGTTCATGGGCGGGCGGCACGGGCAGATGGTCGTTGACGCGCTCGAGCGCGAGATAGGCGCCGCCGTCATAGGTGCCCGAGACGGCGGTGCGCCGCATGATCCGAACCTCCGGCATGGCGGCGAGCTGGCGCTCCATCGCTTCGGCCCAGGCCGAGGCCCGGCCATCGCCGATGCGCCGGTCCTCGCAGAGGCAGCGCCCGCCCAAGCGGAAGTCCTCCTCGCAAAGGATCACCCGCGCGCCGGCCCGGCCCGCGGACAATGCGGCCATCAGTCCCGCCGGACCGCTGCCGATGACCAGCACGTCGCAATGGGCCGTCGCCTTCTCGTAGTGATCGGGATCGGAAACGCCCGAGGCTCGGCCGAGGCCGGCGGCGCGCCGGATCATGGGCTCGTAGACCTTCTCCCAGAACGACGCCGGCCACATGAAGGTCTTGTAGTAGAAGCCCGCCGGCAGGAAGGGCGACAGGAGCGAATTGACCGCCAGCAGGTCGCGCTTCAGCGAAGGCCAGCGGTTCTGGCTTTCGGCGGTCAAGCCGTCATAAAGCTCGATGGTCGTCGCCTTGGTGTTCGGCTCGCGCCTGGCGCCGCTGCGCAGTTCCACCAGTGCGTTCGGCTCTTCCGGCCCGGCGGAAAGGACGCCGCGCGGGCGATGGTACTTGAACGACCGGCCGACCAGGCGCTGGCCGTTGGCGAGCAGGGCCGCGGCGAGGGTGTCGCCGGCATAGCCTTCGTGGCGCTGGCCGTCGAAGGTGAAGGACAGCGGCTTGCCGCGATCGACGAGGCCGCCGGTTGCGAGACGCGAGGTCTGGCTCACGACTTCGCCTCCGGGCCGTGCATGGGCTCGACGGCGGAGATCGCGTGGTTGCGCACATTGCGGGTCACCACCAGCCAGGCATGGCAGCCGGCCGTGTGGTACCAGAGCTCGCGGTGCAGACCCATCGGGTTGTCGCGCAGATAGACATAGTCCATCCAAGCCTGGAAGGCCGCCTCGTCGCCGGCGGCGGGAATCCGGCCGTCCGGGCGCTTCACCGTGGCGTCGCCGAGATAGGCGAACTCCTCGTTGCCGCGCTCGCCGCAATAGGGGCATTTGATTCGCATGGCGCCCTCAGTGCAGGTTCGGTTGGGCGCCGACGCCCTTTTCATCGATCAGCCTGCCGGTGGCGAAGCGATCGAGGCGATAGGCTTTGGCCACCGGGTGAGGTTCGTCCCTGGCGATCAGATGGGCGAAGCACCAGCCCGAGGCCGGCGTCGCCTTGAAGCCGCCATAGCACCAGCCGGTGTTGAGGTAGAGCCCCTCGATGCCCGTATGGTCGATGATGGGCGAGCCGTCCATGGACATGTCCATCACCCCGCCCCAGGAGCGCAACAGGCGCAACCGGCCCAGCACGGGCATGATGGCCATGCCGCCCTCGCAGATGTCCTCGACCGTCGGCATGTTGCCGCGCTGGGCATAGGAGTTGTAGCCGTCGAGATCGCCGCCGAAGACGAGGCCGCCCTTGTCCGACTGGCTGATGTAGAAATGGCCGGCGCCGAAGGTGACGACCACGTCGAGCAGCGGCTTCAGCCCTTCGGTGACGAAGGCCTGAAGGACATGGCTTTCGATGGGCAGGCGAAGCCCCGCCATACGCGCGACGTGGGAGCTGTGGCCGGCGGCTGCGAGCCCGATCTTCTGGGCCCTGATGTAACCGCGCGTCGTCTCCACGCCGACGGCCCGGCCGTCCTCAACCCTGATCCCCGTCACTTCGCAATTCTGGATGAGGTCGACGCCGCGCTGGTCGGCACCCCGGGCGAATCCCCAGGCGACGGCGTCATGGCGTGCCGTGCCGCCCCGGCGCTGGATCAGGCCGCCCTGGATCGGGAAGCGCCCGTTCTCGAAATCCAGGATCGGCACGAGCTGGCGGAGTTGGTCGCGGTCCAGGAGCTCGGCATCGATGCCATTAAGCCTCATGGAATTGCCGCGCCGGGCGAAGGCGTCGCGCTGCGGATCGGAATGGAACAGGTTGATCACGCCGCGCTGGCTCACCATGGCGTTGAAATTGAAATCCTGCTCCAGCCCCTCCCAGAGCTTCATCGACCACTCGTAGAAGGGGACGTTGCCGGGCAGCAGGTAGTTCGAGCGGATGATGGTGGTGTTGCGCCCGGCATTGCCGCTGCCGAGCCAGCCCTTCTCCAGCACCGCGATGTTCCGGAGGCCATGCTCCTTGGCCAGGTAATAGGCGGTCGCCAGGCCATGGCCGCCGCCGCCGACGATGACGACGTCGTATTCGGCCTTGGGTGCGGGCTCGCGCCAGACGGGCTTCCAGCCGCGATGGCCGCGCAGGGTCTCGGCGAAGACGGAGAGGATCGAGTATTTCATCGCTGGGACCGGCCTCCTCGGGCGGCGCCTTGCAGCATCGCCAAACGTATATAGGACTGAGGTTCGCGGCGGTGGTATAAATTATTCTTATGGTCAGATCCGCTGGCAAAGCGAAGCCCGCGAAGCAGGGCGCTCGACTTCCCTTCGATCTCCGGTCCCTGGAGATCTTCCTCGCCGTCTGCGAGACCGGCGGCATGGCGGCGGCCGCCCGGCGCCTCGAGATGACCCAGCCGGCCGTTTCGCTGGCCATCGGCGAGATCGAGAGCCGGGGCGGCGTCATCCTGTTCGACCGCAAGGTGCGCCCGCTGGGCCTCACCCCGGCCGGCGTCATGTTGCGCCAGCGGGCGAGCGGCCTTCTGGCCGACGCGGCCCAGATCCCGCCGATGCTGCGGGACACGCAGAAGGGCCGCTATCCCCTGCTGCGGATCGGCCTCGTGGACTCCTTGTCACGCTCGCTCGCCGGCGAACTTGCCGCTTTCCTGTCGGCGCGCGCCGACGAGGTCTCGGTGCAGTCGGGCCTGACGGCGCTCCACGCCAGCGCCTTTTTCACCCGGCGCCTGGACATCCTGATCGGCGTGGACGAGCTGATCGAGGTCGACGGGCTCGAGCGCTGGCCGATCTTGGAGGAGCCATATGTGCTGCTCTGGCCGAAGCGGCTGGGCAAGCTGGCGGAGCCGTTCGACCTCGATCAGCTCGTCCGGCGCGCGCCGCTGGTGCGCTTCAGCGCCCGCTCCAAGACCGGCGCCGAGATCGATCAGCATCTGCGCCGGCTGCGCCTGGAGGTTCCCCGGCGCCTCGAGTTCGACACGCCGTTCGGCGTAACCGCGGCGGCGGCGGCGGGCCTCGGCTGGGCGATCACCACGCCGCTCTGCCTGATGGAGGCCGAGCTCCCCATGGACGGCATGCGGATTGTGCCCTTGCCGGCGCCGGGCTTGAAGCGCCGGCTCACCCTGATCGCGCGCATGGGCGAATTGGGACCGCTCCCCGGCGAGATCGCCCGCTTCGCGCGCGAGCGTCTCCGTGACAGGGCAGAAGGCTTCGTCAGCCGGCACTGCCCGGCGCTGAGGAATTCCGTCGTGATCGGGCCCGAAAGCGACCGGCTCGCCCGGCCAGTCCGCCCGGCCCCGTCCCCGAAAGGGCCTGGTGTCGGCTAGCGACCAAGGCCCTCATCCTGCAATCATTGATCCAGGTCATCGTTCAGCCATCCGGTCGCCGCCAGCATGCATCGCGCCTGCAATGTCCGCCGTTGGGGACCGATGGATCATACCTCTTCGCCGCGTCATGCCGACCGGGTCCCGTCCGGCGTGACCCGGCGCTGCTTGCTGCTGGGTGGTCTTGCGGGCCTGGCCGGCTGTACGTACTCCATGTTGCCGGACCAGCAGGAGCCGACAGCGCTCTATTCGCTGGCGCCCGAGCCTCATTTCCCCGACGACCTGCCGCGCGTCGATTGGCAGCTCGTGGTCGGGCTGCCGACGGCGGCGGCCGGCATCGACGGCTCGCGCATCGCCCTTGATCACGATCCCTACAGGCTGGAGTACTACGCCAAGGTCGCCTGGGCCGACAACGCGCCGGGCATGTTGCGCAGGCTGCTCATCGACGCCTTCGAGCGAACGGGCAAGGTCGCGGCTGTCGGATCGGAGGCGGACGGGCTCAGGGCCGATTACATCCTGCAGTCCGACCTGCGAAAGTTTCAGGCGGAATACCGGGACCTCGATGCCATCCCGAGCGTCGTCGTCCGCATGAGCGCGATTTTGATCGCGCTGCCCGAGCGGCGGATCGCAAGATCGATCGCCGCGGAGAAATCGGTGCGGGCCTCCGGGAGCCGTTTCGCCGACGTGCTCGGCGCCTTCAACGACGCCGTTGGCTCCGTCCTGGCGGAGATCGTCGTCTCGACCTTGACCATTTCACCGCCGCCGGTGGGATGAGCGAGACGGGCTCTTGCCGCATCGGAAGGCTCGACTAAACTCGGTCCAACCCGACAAGCAAGGATGGCTCCCATGGTCACCACCCCTTCTTCCTCTCTCGACATGGGCTGGAAGGCGGCGGATTTCGAACTGGAGGGGACCGACGGGCGCCGCCATAAGCTCGCCGACATCCGCGGCGCCAAGGGCACGCTGGTCATGTTCATCTGCAACCACTGCCCCTATGTCCAGGCGGTGCTCGACGACATCGTCAAGGACGCGCGCGAGCTCGCGGGCCTTGGCGTCAAATCCATCGCCATCATGCCCAACGACGTCGCGGCCTACCCGGCGGACTCCTTCGACAACATGAAGAAGCTGGCACGGGAGAAGAACCTGCTCTTCCCCTACGTGATCGACCGCAGCCAGCAGGTGGCCCGCGCCTATGGCGCCGTCTGCACGCCCGATTTCTTCGGCTTCAACGCCGGGCTGGAACTGCAATACCGGGGCCGCATCTACGATGTGCGCAACCGCCAGCGGGCGCCGGGCTCGCGGCGCGAACTCTACGAGGCCATGGCTGAGATCGCCCGCACTGGCAAGGGCCCGGCCGACCAGAACCCCAGCATCGGCTGTTCGATCAAGTGGCGGGCCTAGGCCGAAGCGCGGCCCGGACTCACGGCAGCAGGTAGCGCAGCAACGCGTCGAGGCGCTTTCTGATCCCGATGGGCGCCCGATAGATCTCCCGGCTGAGCTTGGCGGCCGTGCCGAGCCGGGGCTTGGCGCGATCGCGGATGGCGCCGGGCAGGGCCGCGGCATCGAGGATGGGATAGGGACGTAGGGAAAATATCCCGAGCCCGTGCCGCCATCCCCAGGCGAGGAAATCATCCACGGGTACGAAGAAGCTGGCCGAAGTCTCCAACAGGCGCTCGGCGGCGCGCGGCGTGACGACATAGGCGAGCGTGCCGGCGGGATCGCCGCAGGTCTTGACGATGGCGAGGCCGGACTCGCCCAGCCGTCTCACCGGCTTCGAGCGCACCGGGAAAATCCCGTTGAGGCGGATGAAGCCGAAATCCGCGAGATGCGGCGCGATCAGCGCCAGCACGGCGGCGAGGTCCCGGCCTTCGGCGAAAGCGAAGTCGTCCTCGAGCACCAGGCAAGGCTTCCGACGGGCGACGACCTCGCGCCAGACGGCCCGGTGGGAGAGGAAGCAGCCGATCTCGCCTTCCGACATGGGATAGCCGGTGAAGTTCAAGCGCCGGCGCTGATCGTACTCGGCGGGCGGAGCGGGCAGCGCCGAAGGCTTGATCGCGTCGAAGATCCGCCAGGGAAGGCCGGTCGGATCGAGCTGCCGGGCGACGCTGGCGCGCCGCGCCGTCGATTCCCGCAGCGAGATGACCACAACGGAGATCGGCGCGCGATCCTGTTCCATCAGCGCAGGTGCTGCTCAGTAGCCCAGGGCACAGCCGTCCTTGCGCGGATCGGAGCCGGCCGTGAGGGTACCGGCTTCCCAGTCGATCAGGATCGCCTGGCCGCCGCCGTGGGGTTCGTCGGCAATCATCACCTGATGGCCGCGATCCTGGAGTCCGGCGATGGCCCGTCCCGAAACGCCGCGCTCGGCCTCGACCACCTCGCCCGAGGGGAACACCCGCGCGGCGTCGAGGGCGGCCTGGGGATCCATGGCGAAGTCCAGCAGGTTGGTGAGGAAATGCACATGGCCGAAGGGCTGGAAATCGCCGCCCATGACCCCGAAGGGCATCAGCGCCCGCCCTTCCTTCAGCGCCATCCCCGGCATGATGGTGTGCATCGGCCGCTTGCCTGGCTCGATCCGGTTGGGATGGGCGGGATCGAGACGGAAGCTGGCGCCGCGATTCTGCAGCACCACGCCGGATTCGGGCGCGACCACGCCGCTGCCGAAGGAGAAGTAGGTCGAGTTGATAAAGCTGACGGCGTTGCGATCGCGATCGACGACCGAGAGGTAGATCGTGTCGTTCTTGCGCAGCAGGGCAGGCGGCAGGGCCGCGAGGCGGCGTTCCGGATCGATCTCGGCCCTGAGGCGCGCGGCATAGGGGGCCGAGAGCAGCGCCTCCACCGGCACTGGCACCTTGGTCGGATCGGCGATGAGCGCGTCGCGGTCGCGGTAGGCGAGCCGGCCCGCTTCGATCTCCAGATGGAGGCGCGGCGCGCCCAGCGGATCGAAGCCGGAAACATCGAAGCCGGAGAGGATGTTCAGCATCAACAGCGCCGTCAGGCCCTGGTTGTTGGGAGGAATCTGGCAGACCTCGACGCCGCGATAGCTGGCGCGCACCGGTTCCACGTATTCGCCCGCGGCCGCGGCGAAATCCTCCAATGTATGAAGCCCGCCAAGAGCCTTCAGGCGGTTCACCATGTCCTCGGCCACCGGCCCGCCGTAGAAGCCATCGCGGCCCTGCTTGGCGATCCGACGGAGTGTTGCCGCGAGCTGGGGCTGGCGATGCCGTTCGCCCGGCGCGGGCGCGCGGCCCCAAGGCAGCAGGAGGCGCGCCGCATGAGGATCGGCCGAGAGCTTGGCCACATTGCGCGCCCAGTCATAGGCGACGCGGTCGAGGACGAGATAGCCCTCCTCGGCATAGCCGATGGCAGGCTGCAGGAGCTGTCCCAGCTCGCGGCTGCCATGGTCGGCGACGAGCCGGGCCCAGGCGTCGATCGCGCCCGGCACGGTCACGGCATGGGGGCCGAAGAGCGGGATCGCATCGAAGCCGTGGGAAGCGTACCAGTCGAGGTTGGCGGCCTTGGGCGCGCGGCCCGACCCGTTGTAGGCGATGAGCCGCGAACCGCCCTTGGGAGCGTAGATCACGAAGCAATCGCCGCCGATGCCGGTGGATTGTGGCTCGACCACGGCGAGCACCGCGGCGGCGGCAACCGCGGCGTCGATGGCGTTGCCGCCGGCCTTCATCGTCTCGACCGCGGTCAGGGTCGCGAGCGGGTGGGACGTGGCGGCGGCCGCGTCGGCGACCCGCAAGGGGGAGCGTCCGGGAAGCTGGAAATCGCGCATGGTTCGAAACCTGTCCTTGCAATCGGTTCTGTTCACGCTGTCGGGGGGTAAAGCCCGAGAAGCCGCGCACGCTGGGTCACCAGGGCCAGCACCGAATCGATGGCCGGCGTGGGCAGGCCGACCATGCGCCCGACCTCGGCCACGGAAGCCACCACCGCATCGATTTCCATGGGGCGCCGGCGCTCGAGATCCTGGAGCATGGAGGTCTTGTGCTCGCCCACGGCAGCCGCACCCTCGAGCCGGCGTTCCAAGGTGATGGGCATGACGATGCCGAGCTTGGCGGCGACGGCCCCGGCCTCTTCCATCATGGCCCGGACCAGCTTCAAGGTGCCGGCGTCCTCGCAGATCTGGCGCATGGTGGCGCCGGTCAGCGCGCTCACGGGATTGAACGCCACATTGCCCCAGAGCTTGACCCAGATCTCGGTACGGATGTCGTCCTTCACCGGCGCCTTGAATCCCGCGGCCATGAGGGCCTGGGCCAGGGCACGAATGCGCTCCGACCGGCTGCCGTCCGGCTCGCCCAGGGTGAAACGGTCGCCCACGCCATGCCGGATCACGCCAGGCTCGCTCACCTCCGCCGCTGCGTAGACGACGCAGCCGATGGCGCGCTCGGGCCCGATTCCCTGCCATTGCCTCCCGGCGGGGTCGACGCTTTCAAGGCGCCGGTCGCGCCAGGGACCTTCGAGCTTGTAGAAGTACCACCAGGGCAAGCCGTTGACCGCCATGACCACGGCCGTCCTCGGCCCCAGGAGCGGCTGCATGTGCTCGACCACGCCTGGCACGGACTGGGCCTTGAGGGCGACGATGACTGCATCCTGCGGGCCGGCTTCGGCCGGCCGTTCGGTCGCCTTCGGGCGGACAGTGAAATCCTCACCTGCGCTCAACAGGCGGAGCCCATTGGCCTGAAGCGCCTTGAGATGCGGGCCGCGGGCGATGAGAGTCACGTCGGCGCCCGCGCGGGCCAGCTTCGCACCCAGCAGGCCGCCGATGGCCCCGGCACCATAGATGCAGATTTTCAAGCCGCCAGGCCGAGGCGCTGGGCCAAGCCGATGCGCTGCGGCTTGCCCGTGGGGCCCTTGGGAATCTCCGGCAGGAAGACGATGCGCCGCGGCACCTTGAAATCCGCCAGGCGCAGGGCGGCGAATTCGCGCAGCTCCTGCTCGCTGGCGCTGCAGTTCTCGCGCAGCACGACGGCTGCCGCCACTTCCTCTCCCAGCTTCTCATGCGGTAGAGAGAAGGTCACGGCCTGGGCCACGGCCGGATGGTCCAGCAGCACGTCGTCCACCTCCCGGGGCGCGATCTTCTCCCCGCCCCGGTTGATGATCTCCTTGAGCCGTCCGTTGATGGTGAGATAGCCCTCGGCGTCCAACACACCCAGATCGCCGGTGCGAAACCAGCCGTCGCGGAAGGCCTCGGTATTGGCCGCGGGATTGTTGGCATAGCCGCGGGTGACGCTGTCGCCGCGGATCACGATCTCGCCGACGGCGCCCGCGGGCAGCAGCGCGCCCTCGGCCCCCATGATCGCGACCTTCGGCCCCGCCGCGATGCCCACGGTGCCGGGCTTGCGCACCGCCGGCGGCAGCGGGTTGCTCGCCATCTGATGAGAGGCCTCGGTCATGCCGTAGGACTCGATGACCGGGCAGCCGAAAGTCTCCTCCAGCGCCCGCATCACCGGGGGCGGGAGCGGGGCCGAGGAGGAGCGGATGAAGCGCAGGCGCCGGCGCTGGACGACCTCGCGGTTGCGCTCGGCCCGCGCCAGCACGGCTTGATGCATGGTGGGCACGGCGGTGTACCAGCTCGCCTGCGAATCATCGAGCCAGGCGAAGAAGCGAAGCGCGTTGAAGCCCGGCGGGCAATAAACGCTTGCGCCCGCCGCAAGCGAGGCGAGGAGTGCGCCGACGAGGCCATGGATATGGAAGAGCGGCATGACCACCAGACACCGGTCCTTGGGCGTCAGGGCCAGCCCGGCGGCGATGCTTGTGGCCGAGGTCGTGAGGTTCCTGTGGCTGAGCGGCACGATCTTGGGGCGCGAGGTGGTGCCCGAGGTGTGGAGGACGAGCGCGATATCCTCCGGCCCGCCGAAACTCGCCTCGCCATCGGCAACCGGCCGGCCGGCACTCATGAGCCGCAGGCTCCCGGCGGCTTCGCTGGTGATCGCCTCGACCTCGATGACGGGAATGCCGCGCCGGGCCGCGACCGCGCGGGCCGGGAATTCGAGGCCGGCCTGGATGAGCAGGACGCGCGCGGCGATGTCCGAGAGATAGAAGTCGAATTCTTCCTCCCGATATGCCGCATTGAGCGGCGCCGCCGTGGCGCCCGCCGCCACGGCGAGGAACAGAGCCGCCATCTCGGGCCCGTTGGGGAGCACGATGGCGACACGATCCTGAAGTCCGACGCCGAGGCCGCGGAGCTGCCCGACGAGCAGCCGCGACTGGCTTGCGAGCATGGCACGGGTCATGGGCGCGCGGTCGGGCACCGTGAGCGCGACGGCATTCGCGTCGCCGGCTTCGAGAAGGGCGAGGAGGCTAGCTGGCGGTTTCATCGCCGCTTCAGGCCGGCAGTTCTTCGATGGCATCGACCCGGTCGGGGTAGAAAGCGAGCATGCCTTCGATCTGCTTCATCGCGGGGTAGGGATGTTCGTATGTCCAGATGGCCTGTTCGGCGCGCTTGCCGTCGACCTCGATGCTGTAATAGGCGGCGTCGCCTTTGTAGGGGCAGTGGCTTTTGTGGTCGCTGCGCTTCAGCAGCTCCATGCGCACGTCCTCGCGCGGGATGTACTGCACCGGCGCATAGGCGGCCTCCTTCAGGGTGAGCGCCCGGGTCGTCTCGGCGATGACCCGGCCGGCGAAACGGACGCGCAGCCTGCGGCCGTTGGGAGCGATCGCGATCGGGTGGTCGGGGCCGGGGGTTTTGCCGGGCATATTCATGGGGGCTCTCCTTGGTCGATGGGACAGGCGATCAAGCCGCAGGGCGCCAGAGGCTACTCCGTCCGCGCGCGGATTCAAACGGTCGCCGAGCAAGCATCCCGTTCCTTGGCCGAGCTGCCCGGGCATCGTTCGTGAACAACAGAAAGTCGTTGAAAAGCAGGTCACTGAAGGTTGATCTTCGCTGGCGCTGTGGCCGCGTCACCGGCTCCGGCGGCGCCCCTCACCCGAGCTTCCCGGCGGGCCGGCCGATTTGTGTTTGTCGCAGCGGGTGCCTGCGCTAAACCTAAGGCAAGGCTCTTGCAGGAAAAGGGAAGAGGACGATGCCGGTGACGCACGAGCCCTGGCTCGTCGCGCTTTCGCTGGTCGTGGCGATCCAAGGCGCCTATGTCGGGCTCAGCCTGGCGGTGCAGATCGGCGGCGCCGAGGGCATGCGCCGACGCCTTTTGCTCGCCGGCGCCGCGTTGTCGCTCGCGGTCGCCATCTGGGCCATGCATTTCGTCGGCATGCTGGCGGCGAGGCTTCCTTTCCCGACCGACTATCTCGTCTTCCCGACGCTGCTTTCTTTCCTCGTCTGCGTCATCGTCGTGGGCGCGGCGGTCTTCGCGGTCAGCGCCGGCCCGCTGACGCCAGCGCGCCTCGTGGTCTCGGCGGTGGCCATGGGGGTCGGCATTGCTTCGATGCATTACATCGGCATGGCGGCGCTGCACGCGAGCGCCCATCTCGAGCATGACCCGGTCTTTGTCGTCGCCAGCGTGGTGGTCGGCATCGCCGCCTCGGGCCTGGCGCTCTGGCTCGCCGGCGGACGGCAAGGCCGCCCGCCCCTGCTGCTCTCGGCCACGGCCTTCGGGCTTGCGATCGCGGGGATGCACTACACCGCCATGGCCGGGCTCACGGTGTTTGCCCATGCCGGTGCGAAGGCGAGCGGCCCGGCGCTGTCGACCGACCTCCTCGCCATCGTCGTCGCCGTGGTCGCGTTCCTGGTCTCAGGCATGTTCCTGCTGATCCTGGTGCCAGACCGATCAAGTGCGCCGACCGCGGCAGCTGTCCCCGCTCTGAAAACCGAATCTGAACCGCAGCCCGCGCTGCCGACGCCGGCGGCCGAGCTTGGCCAGGGAACCTTCGCGCCCCTGCGCGGCGCCGGCGGCCCGCCGCGCCGCGCGGCACGCCAGCTTCCGGTGGAAAAGGGCGGAGCCACCTTCTTCCTGCCGGTTGAGGAGATCGTCGCGGTCCACGCCAACGCCCACTACACTTACGTCTTCGACGGCAAAAGCCAGCTCTTCTGTCCGCTTTCCATCGGCGAGGTGGAGCAGCGCCTTGACGCCAACCAGTTCCTGCGCGTCCACCGCAGCCATATCGTCAACCTCGAGCGCGTCGCCGGGCTGAAGCGCGCCGGCGACAACGGCGTCGTGGAGCTGGCGGCCCAGGGCTCCCACACGGTTCCCGTCAGCCGGAACCGGTTCAACTGGTTGAAGTCGCAGCTGGGCTTGAGGCTGGGCCAGGCGGCGCAATAGGCGGGCGCTGCCGCTTAGGCCTTACGCGCCGCCGGGCGGCTTCGGCGCCGCCAGCACGAGCCCATAGCGGGCCATCACCACCGCCATCCTGGCCGGGTTGGGACCGCCTGGCGCGTTGGCGATCTCGGCTATATCGCGGAAATACTGCGCGCCGATGTCCGGAGTCAGGATGACGAGGGCCCGAGCCGTGCGGTCATGGGGATTGCTGAACGCGTGGACGGAACCGCGCGGCGTGTACATGCGCTCGCCCGGGCCGAGGTCGCGCGTCTCGCCGTCGACCGAATAGCGCAGCCTGCCCTCGAGGACATACACGACCTCTTCGTTGTCCCGGTGGCTGTGGGCCGGAGGCACCCGCGCGCCGGCCGGCACGGTCAACTCGAACACGCCGACCCCGGCGCCCGCGACGGTCCCGTCGATCAGGTAGCGGATCTCGAGCTGCCCGATTTTCACGGCCGGCTGTTCCTGCGGTTGCATCCATCGCCTCCTGGCGGAATCTAAATGTGGGCGGCCTCTTCAGAAGGCCGATACTCTACCCGGCCGGTGCCATCGACAAGTTTGGATCGCGCTGCATTGCAGCAGAATATTCGGCCGCGGCCAAATTTTTTGCCCAATTTTGGCCATATTTGGCCGCCGAGCAGCGGATCGCGTCAAGCTGGCTGACGCATTTCGTGCAATTCATGCAGGGCCGGCGCGGTTGGTGCAGCCTCGCACCGCTCGTGCTTGAGGCTTTGCCGCCGCAGCGCAGCAAAGCGCAGCTTTTGGATCGACCAGCCGGCTGAAGCCGGCGGCCCAACTCCTGGGAGGATCCGCCCCGATGATTCCAGGCTCATTCGCCTATCACCGTCCAAAATCCGTGGCCGAGGCCGTGGCCAAGCTCGCCGAGCTGGGGGAAGACGCGCGCGCCATCGCCGGCGGCCATAGCTTGATCCCGATGATGAAGCTGCGCCTGGCCGCGCCCGACCATCTGGTCGACCTCAAAGACGTGGCCGGGCTCAAGGGCGTGCGCACCGAAGGCGCGGACATCGTCATCGGCGCAATGACGACCCAGCATGAGCTGATCGGCTCCGAGCTTCTGGCGAGCAAGCTTCCGATCCTGCGCGAAACGTCGCTTGTCATCGCCGATCCGCAAGTGCGCTATGTCGGCACCTTGGGCGGGAATGTAGCCAACGGCGATCCCGGCAACGACATGCCGGCGGTGATGCTGGCGCTGGGCGCCACTTACCAGCTGACAGGCAAGAAAGGCGAGCGGCGCGTGGCGGCGCGGGAGTTCTATCAGGGCGCCTATTTCACCGCGATGGAAGCGGGCGAGATCCTGACCGCGATCCGCATCCCGGCCCCGCCCGCCGGCCACGGCTACGCTTACGAAAAGCTGAAGCGCAAGATCGGCGACTACGCGACCGCCGCGGCGGCGGTTATCCTGACCATGAACGCCGGCAAGGTCGCGAGCTGCGCCATCGGCCTCACCAATGTGGCGGAGACGCCGCTGTTCGCCGAGGCAGCGGGCAAGCTTCTCGTCGGCTCCGGCCTCGATGCCGCGACGGTCAAGAAGGCCGTGGCCGCGGCAGAGGCGATTACAGCGCCGGCCTCGGACAACCGGGGGCCTGCCGCCTATCGCACCAAGATGGCCGGCGTGATGCTGACCCGAGCGCTCGCCCGCGCCCGAGCCCGCGCCGCTTGAACCGGGGAGATCGGACATGGCCAAGACCCAAGTGAAGATGAAAGTGAACGGCGCCGCTGTCGAGGCGCTGGTCGAGCCCCGGACCCTGCTGATCCATTTCCTGCGCGAGCAGCTGAACCTGACCGGGCCCCATATCGGCTGCGACACCAGCCATTGCGGGGCCTGCACCGTCGATCTCGACGGCAAGTCGGTCAAATCCTGCACGGTGTTCGCGGTCCAGGCCGACGGCGGCGAGGTCTTGACCATCGAGGGCATCGCGGCGGCCGACGGGACGCTGCATGCCTTGCAGGAGGGCTTCCGCGAGATGCACGGCCTGCAATGCGGCTTCTGCACCCCGGGCATGATCACGCGGGCCTATCGCCTGCTGAAGGAGAACCCGAAGCCGAGCGAGGACGAGATCCGCCAAGGCATCGCCGGCAATCTCTGCCGCTGCACCGGCTATCAGAACATCGTCAAGGCCATTCAATTCGCCGCCGCCAAGCTCGGCGGCGCGACCGCCCGGGAGGCTGCCGAATGAACGACATCACACCCAGCAGGGAAGAACGTATCGAGCGCCTGCAAGGCATGGGCTGCAAGCGCAAGCGCGTGGAAGACGTTCGCTTCGTCCAGGGCAAGGGCAACTATGTGGACGACCTCAAGCTGCCCGGCACGATCTATGGCGATTTCGTGCGCTCGCCCTATGGCCATGCGCGGATCAAGAAGATCGACGCCTCCAAGGCCAAGGCCCTGCCGGGCGTGATCGCGGTGCTGACCGCGGCCGACCTGAAGCCCCTCAGCCTGCACTACATGCCGACCTTGGCCGGCAACGTCCAGGCGGTGCTGGCCGAAGAGAAGGTCCTGTTCCAGAACCAGGAAGTCGCCTTCGTCATCGCCGAGGACCGCTACACCGCCGCCGATGCCGTCGAGCTGGTGGAGGTGGAGTACGAGGCGCTGCCGGTGATCGTCGACCCTTTCAAATCCATGGCCAAGGACGCGCCGGTCTTGCGCGAGGACATCAAGGACAAGACCGACGGCGCACATGGCAAGCGCAAGCACTACAACCACATCTTCGCCTGGGAGATCGGCGACAAGGAAGCGACCGACGCCGCCTTCAAGAAGGCCGAGGTGACGGTCAAGGAACTCATCTCCTACCAGCGCGTGCATCCCGCGCCGCTGGAGACCTGCCAATGCGTCGCCTCCTTCGACAAGATCAAGGGCGAGCTCACGGTCTGGGGCACTTTCCAGGCGCCGCATGTGATCCGCACCGTCGCCTCGCTCATCTCGAAGATTCCGGAGCATAAGATTCATGTGATCGCGCCGGACATCGGCGGCGGCTTCGGCAACAAGGTGGGCGCCTATCCCGGCTACATCTGCGCCGTGGTTGCCTCCATCGTGACGGGCCGGCCGGTGAAATGGGTCGAGGACAGGATCGAGAACCTCTCCACCACCGCCTTTGCCCGCGACTACCACATGACGGCGGAGATCGGCGCGACCAAGGACGGGCGGGTCACGGCCTTGCGCGTCCATGTGCTGGCGGATCACGGGGCGTTCGACGCCTGCGCCGACCCGACCAAATGGCCGGCCGGATTCTTCAACATCGTCAGCGGCTCCTACGACTTCCCCGTCGCCCATGTGGCGGTAGACGGCGTCTACACCAACAAGGCGCCGGGTGGGGTCGCCTACCGCTGCTCCTTCCGGGTGACGGAAGCCGCCTATTGCATCGAGCGGGCGATGGACATCCTGGCCCAGAAACTCGGCCTGGATCCGGCCGAGCTCAGGATGAAGAACCTGATCAAACGCGAGCAGTTCCCCTACCAGTCGGCCTTGGGCTGGGAATACGATTCGGGCGACTACCACGCGGCCCTGAAGAAGGTCATGGATGCGGTCGGCTACGCCAAGCTTCGCGAGGAGCAGAAATCGCGCCAGGCCGCCTTCAAGCGCGGCGAGACGCGGGAGCTGATGGGCATTGGGGTCGCCTTCTTCACCGAGATCGTCGGCGCCGGGCCTTCGCGCAACTGCGACATCCTCGGCATCGCCATGTTCGATTCGGCCGAGATCCGCATCCATCCCACGGGCGCGGTGATCGCCCGCATGGGCACCAAGTCCCAGGGCCAGGGCCACGAGACGACCTATGCCCAGATCATCGCCAGCGAGCTCGGCATTCCCGCCGCCGACATTGCCATCGAGGAGGGCAACACCGACACCGCGCCCTACGGCCTCGGCACCTACGGCTCCCGCTCGACGCCAACGGGCGGGGCGGCCACGGCCATGGCCGCACGCAAGATCAGGGCGAAAGCCCAGATGATCGCCGCCCATCTGCTGGAGGTTTCGGAATACGACCTCGAGTGGGACGTGGATCGCTTCCGGGTCAAGGGCAATCCCGAAAAGGCCAAGACCATGAAGGAGATCGCCTGGGCCGCCTACAACCGCGTCCCACCCGGGATGGAGCCGGGATTGGAGGCGGTCAACTACTACGACCCGCCCAACATGACCTATCCTTTCGGCGCCTATATCTGCGTGGTCGACGTGGACGTCGATACGGGCCAAGTCAAGGTCCGGCGGTTCTATGCGCTCGACGACTGCGGCACCCGGATCAATCCCATGATCATCGAAGGCCAGATCCATGGCGGCCTCACCGAGGCCTTCGCCATCGCCATGGGCCAGGAGATCCGCTACGACGAGGCGGGCAACCTGACCGGCCCATCCTTCATGGACTACTTCATGCCCACGGCCGTCGAGACGCCGAAATGGGAGACCGACTGGACGACCACCCCTTCGCCCCACCATCCGATCGGCGCCAAGGGCGTGGGCGAGAGCCCTAATGTCGGCGGCGTGCCCTGCTTCGCCAATGCCGTCAACGACGCCTTCAAGTTCCTGGGTTCGACCCATATCGCCATGCCGCACGACAACTGGCGGACCTGGACGGTGGCCGAAAAGCTGGGGCTGCATGGGTAGGGGCGCCTGCCCGGCCGGTCTTGCATTGCCGGCCGGGCCCGCTTAGCTGACTTGGCATGACCTTGAACCGAGCCCAGATCGCACAAGGCCTGGAAGCGGCCGATTATGTGGCCGACCGGGATCTGGCCATGGCGATCTGGCTGATGGATTTCCTGAAGCGCCCGCTGCTGCTGGAGGGCGAGGCGGGGGTGGGCAAGACGGCGGTCGCCAAGGCGCTCGCCGAGCTGCACAAGGCCGAGCTCATCCGCCTGCAGTGCTACGAGGGCCTGGATCAGAACGCCGCCCTCTACGAGTGGAACTATCAGCGCCAGCTGCTCGCCATCAAGGCGCGCGAAGGGACCGGCGAGAACGCCGACGCGGTCGAGGAGCATGTGTTCTCCGAGAAATACCTGCTCGAACGGCCCTTGCTCGCGGCCATCCGCCGGGAAAAGCCGCCGGTGCTCCTGATCGACGAAGTCGACCGGGCCGACGAGGAGTTCGAGGCGTTCCTGCTCGAGCTGCTCTCCGACTTCCAGGTCAGCATTCCCGAGCTCGGCACCGTGAGCGCCACTTCAATCCCGCGGGTCGTGCTCACCTCCAACGGCACGCGCGAGCTTTCCGATGCCCTGCGCCGGCGCTGCCTTTACCACTACGTCGATTTTCCCGACATGGACCGCGAAGCCCGCATCATCCTGACGCGACTGCCAGGCATCGACAGCGCGCTCGCCCATCAGGTCGCCCGCATGGTGGCGGCGATCCGGAAGGAAGATCTGCGGAAGATTCCCGGCGTCGCCGAGACCCTCGATTGGGCCGCGACCCTGGCCGGGCTCGGCGTCGCCGACCTGCGCCAGGAGCCCGAGGCGCTGCACGAGACCATCGTCTGCCTCCTGAAGACCCATGAGGACCGTTCGCGGGTGACGCCGGAGCTGGTCGACCGGCTTCTCGGCAAGGTGGCATGACGGCGGGCAGCCTCGCCGCGGCCAATGGCGCGACGGGCGAAAGCGCAGCGGGGGAGAGCGTCGGCCCCGCCATGCGCCGGCGGCTTGCGGGCTTCATCCGCAGCTTGCGCGACAACGGCTTCACCCTGGGGCTGGCCGAGACGCGGGACGCGCTCCGGATCCTGGCCTCGCCGGCGGCGGCGCGCCCTTCGGCGCTCAAGCCGGCGCTGCGCGCGCTTTGCTCGGCCACCCATTCGGATTGGGAGCGCTTCGATGAAATCTTCGAAGCCTATTGGCGCGGCCGGGGCCTGCGACGGAGCACACAGCTCGCCGGAACGCCGTCCGAGCATCTGAAGCCCCAGCGCCGCTTGGGGCATAGTGCCAGCGAAAGCGGGGCCGGCATGCCCGATCACGTCGAGCGGCGCGAGGGGCCGGAAGGCGACAACCCTGCCGATGGGCGCGGCCGCAAGGGAGGCGCCTCGCGCTGGGAGAGTTTGGCCGCGACCGACGTGCGCCACATCACCGACCCCGAGGATATGGCCGCCGCCCATGAGCTGGCCGAGCGCCTGGCGCGAAGCATGCGCGCGCGGCTCGTGCGCCGGCAGCGGGCGCGGCGCAGCGGCCGGCGCCTGGATCTCCGGCGCACCATCCATCGCAGCATCTCCCATGGCGGCACGCCGCTGGACCTGGTCTGGCGCCGGCGCAAGCCGAAGCCCTTGCGCCTGGTGATCCTGCTCGACGCGTCGGGCTCCATGAGCCTCTACACCGCCTTCTTCCTGCGCTTCATCCACGGCGTGGTGGACGCCTTCCGCGAGGCCGAAGTCTTCGTCTTCCACACCCGCCTCGCCCATGTCTCGGACTCGCTTCGCGAGCGCGACGCGGCGCGGGCCATCGACCGGATGTCGCTGATGGCCCAGGGCATCGGCGGCGGCACGCGGATCGGGGAGAGCCTCGCTACGTTCAATCGCTGGCACGCGGCGCGTGTCATCAATTCGCGCACCGCGGTGATGATCGTCTCCGACGGCTACGACACGGGCGAGCCGGAAAAGCTGGCCGAGGAAATGCGGCGGCTCCGGCGGCGCTGCCGGCGCATCGTCTGGCTCAATCCCCTCATCGGCTGGCAGGACTATGCACCCGAGGCCCGCGGCATGCAGGCGGCGCTGCCCTATGTCGACCTGTTCGCGCCGGCACATAATCTCGAGAGCCTCGCGGCCCTCGAGCCCTATCTCGCGAGGATCTGACCCATGAAGAGGAACCACGCGGACGAGCTGCTCGATCTGATCTCGGCCAAGCGGGCCAAGGGCGAGCCCTTCGCGCTCGCGACCGTCGTGCGCACGGTCGCCGCCACGGCGGCCAAGGCGGGGGCCAAGGCGGTCATCGGCCCCGACGGCAGCATGACCGAAGGCTGGATCGGAGGCGGCTGCGCGCGGGCCGCGGTGGCGAAGGCCGCCAAAGAGGCGCTGGCCGACGGCAAGCCCCGCCTGGTCTCGGTCCAGCCGCCCGACGTGCTGCAGGAGCAAGGCCTCAGCGCGGGCGAGGAGCGGGTGGGCGTGCGCTTCGCCCGCAACATGTGCCCGAGCCGCGGCACCATGGACGTGTTCGTCGAGCCGGTGCTGCCGCGCCCGCGGGTGGTGATCTTCGGCGGCAGCCCCGTGGCCGTCGCCATCGCCGACCTCGGCCGGCGGATGGGATTCTTCGTCACCGTCTGCGCACCGGCCGCCGAGCAGGGCGCCTTCGCCGAGGTGGACGAACGCATCGAAGGCTATGCCCTGCCGGTGCAAAGCGAGAAGGGCCGCTATGTCGTCGTCTCGACCCAGGGCCGGGGCGACGAGGCGGCGCTGGAAGCAGCACTCGCGGCCGACGCCGACTACGTCGCCTTCGTGGGCAGCCGCAAGAAGGCGGCGGCGCTGCGCAAGGCGCTGGCCGGACGCGGCGTCGATCCCGAGCGCCTGGCGGCCTTGAAGGCGCCGGCCGGCCTCGACCTCGGCGCCATCACGCCCGAGGAGATCGCTGTCTCCATCCTGGCCGAGATCACCGCTCACCGAAGGCGCGGCCAGCCGCGGGGCGAGGCGCCCGCGACCTAAGTCGCGCGGGCCGCCGGCGCCCCGTATGCGACGTGCATAGGGCGCAGTTTTTTGCCGCGAAGTCGGCTAAGATTGGCAAGACGAAACCCAGCCAATCCATCAGGGGGCGCGAGCCATGAAACTCTCGGTGTTTGCTCCGGCATTTTTCGAACAGGCGGTTCTCGGCGGTGCCGCGGTCTTCGCGTTTGCCCTATGGGCGGACGCCGCTGCGGCCAAGGACCTGCCGGACAAAGGCTTGACCATCGAAGAGGTCGCGAGCTGGCTCCAGAGCGAGGGTTACAAGGCGGAGATGCAGAAGGCCGACGACGGCACGCAGAACATCCTATCCAGCTCCGACGGGCAGAACTTTCACGTCTACATGTACGATTGCAAGGACCAGCGCTGCGCCTCGCTGCAGTTCTCGGAAGGCTTCGACACCAAAGGCACTTTCAGCGCCGGCAAGATCAACGAATGGAACCGGGACAACCGGTGGGCCAGGGCCTATGTCGACAAGGAGAGCGACCCGTGGATCGAGTATGACGTCGATCTGGCGCCTGGCGGCACCTATGAGGGCCTGAAGGACCAATTCGGCATCTGGCAGGACGCCCTCAGCCATTTCCGGAAATTCATCGGCTGGTAGCGCACAAGGGAGATCGGGTCAGCGTGAATCAAGCTGCCCCGACCACCGGCGTTGTCGCGCAGGGCGCCCACGTCGTCGGCGGGCATGCCTGCTACCGGTCGTCGAGCCTGTCCCAGAGCAGGAGCAGGACGGACACGCGGTTGACCGAAGCCGTCCATTCCGCGAGGTTCTGATAGTTGCCGACGACCCAGTTGAGCGCCGTCTGAACCGTTACGAAGGCTGCGGCGGCCTGCGCGACCTGGCCCAGGGTCATGGACCCGTTCAGGTAGTTGGGCGCACAGAGAATCCAGGTGATCGCCGGCGCGATGAGAAGGTTGGCATGTGAGACCAGGGTGAATCGCATGACCTGGCCGCTCAGGTCGCGCCAGCGATGGATGACCTTGTTCAGCACCATGCGAAGGCCGCGAATTCGCACATCCGACCGCCTCAGCACCTGGGGCGCGTCGCCGACGGTATGCAGCCGGCTCGCCATGGATTTCAATTCCGCCTCGGCCTGGTTCTTGCCCTCGACGGCCTGAGTCATATGCCGACAGATTGCGACCATGGCCGTGGTCAGCGAGGCCGAGTAGATGAGGACAGCGATCACCAGATAGCCCGGCAGCACGAGAGACCAGCCGAAGAGATGGATCCTGAGGACGCCCCCGATCCGCCAGAGCACGTCGAGGAAAACGGCCGCCGTCGCCAGCGCCGTCAGAAGCCCGAAGGCGAGATCGACCGGCACTTCGGTCGCCACCCTTGCATCCTCGGCGATCCGGTATTCGGGGCTCTGGCGTTCCCCGGCCACGAATTCCGGGATGTTATAGTGGCCGTCGGACAGCCAATGCTCGATCAGATGCCGGCTCAACCATTCCCGCCAGCTGCGCTGGGTGGTCATGCGGGCCCAGACGCTGAGGATGGCGAGCGCGATGCTTGCGCTCACCAGGGGCAGGAAGACCAGGGCCTGGGTCCACAGGGCCGAAGCGTCCCGGCGGCCGAAGGCGTCGAAGAAATTCCGGTACCAGTAGTTGAGGCCATACTGCACCAGGAGCTGCAGCAGGACGATGGCGACCAGGCTCGCGCTCAAGGACCAGGCGCGCCGCGCCGTTTGCCCGCGCCAGAAGCCCGAAGCGCTTTCCCAGAAACGGAAGGTCAGGTGCGTGTGATCGGGGACGGGCTGGGCCTCGCGCGCCATGTCCCGTCCCCTCAACCGGGCCCGCCCGCGGCCGAGCGCGCCGGCAGGCGGGCGATTTCACGGTCGATGAGCTGGCGGTAGGCGCCGGCCCGGCGCATCAGCTGATCGGGCGGCCCGTCCTCGACGATCCTTCCCACCTGCAGCACGAGAATCCGGTCGAAGCCGCGCAAGGTCGACAGGCGGTGGGCGATGGCGATGACCGTGCGCCCGCGCATCAGCCGGTCAAGCGCGGTGCGGATCGCTTCCTCGGATTCGATATCGAGGGCCGATGTCGCCTCGTCCAACAGCAGGATCGGCGCGTTCTTGAGGAAGGCGCGCGCGATCGCGATCCTTTGGCGCTGGCCGCCGGAAAGCTTGACCCCGCGCTCGCCGACGATGGTGGCGAAGCCCTGCGGCGAGGCCTCGATGAAGCCGAGGCAGCGCGCCGCCGCCGCGGCGGCGACGACCTCGTCGTCGCTGGCCTCGGGCCGGCCATAGCGGATGTTGTCCATGATCGACCGGTGGAAGAGCGCGATGTCCTGAGGCACGATGCCGATCCGCTCGCGCAGGCTCTCCTGGGTCACCAGCGCGATGTCCTGGCCGTCGATCAGGATGCGGCCGTCGGCGAGATCGTAGAATCTCTGCAGCAGGGCGAAGACGGTGGATTTGCCGCCGCCCGATTCGCCGACCAGCCCGACTCGCTGGCCGGGCTCGACCTTGAGGTTGAAGCCCTCGAACACCTTGACGCCACCCGGATAGGCGAAGCCGACGCTCTCGAAGACCACGCCGCCCGCGCCCGGGGCGATCGGCACGGCCGAGGGGTGGTCGCGGATTTCGTGGGGCAACAGGAGGGTTCCGAGCGCCTCCGCCAGGCGGGCCATGTGCTGGGTCACGTCGACGAAGGCGTAGGCGAGCTCGCGCGTCGCCTGGAGAATGGAGAAGCCGAGGGTGCAAACCAGGACAACGTCGCCCGTGGTCGCGGCACCCCGCTGCCAAAGGGTGATCGCCCAGGCGAGCAGGCCCACCATCATCGCCACGACCATCGCCGAGTGGAACGTGCGCAGCTTGTCCATGAACAAGAGGCTGCGCCTGCGCGCGGCCGCCTCCCGATCGAGGGCGTCGCGGACGCGCTGGCTCTCGCGCCGGATGCCGCCGAAGGCGCGCACGATGGCCATGTTGCCGATGACGTCGACCACTTCGCCGTCGACCGCGGCCGCCCTTTCGGCGAAGGCCCGGTGGAGCGGCCGCGCCGCGGCGGCGAGGCGGAAGATGATGAGAACCATGGTGAGCGCCACCGCCACGAGGCCGGCGGTCACCGGCAGGCTGACCGAAGCCAGCACCAGGACGGCGCCGACATTGCCGACGATGGGCGGCAGGACGTTCCAGGCGAACATGTTCTCCAAGGTGAAGACGGCGTTGCTGGTGGCCGTGATGCGGCTGGTGAGCGTGCCGGGCAGGCGGTCGGCGAAATAACGGGGCCCGTGGCCGGCCAGATGCCGGAACAGGTCGCTGCGCAGGTCGGCGGTGACCTGGGGAAAGGTGAGGCTCGCGATCACGCCGGAGAGCCGCGAGAGCAGGTGGTCGGCCGCGACCAGCGAAATCAGCAGGCCGAAGGCGAACCACACGGCGCCGTGGGCGGCGGCACCCTGGGACAGTCGGTCGACGAGCAGCTTGATCGCGTACTGGGTGCCGACGGCGCAAATCGCCGCCGCGAACCCGGCTAGAAGAATGCCGGCGTGGTTGACGGGTCTCAGCCCGACATAGCGCAGGTAGAAGCCGAAGGGCCGCTTGGCGTAGC
This sequence comes from uncultured Alphaproteobacteria bacterium, assembly GCA_963724385.1. Classification (GTDB taxonomy): domain Bacteria; phylum Pseudomonadota; class Alphaproteobacteria; order Dongiales; family Dongiaceae; genus DASXQK01. Next base: position 1,508,985 of record CAVRUJ010000001.1, read on the forward strand.
GGGACAGGTCGTCCATGGGTCTCTGATATCCGCTGTTCCGGCGAGACTTATACCGCGCGGCGGCCGCGCGCGGTCTTGATGCAGGTCAAGGGACGGGGACGCAGGGGCGCGTTTGCCTTCTCGGAACGAGTGCATAACGATTTGTTTATATTTAAATGCGCAGTATGATGTGCCGATGTCGACCTTCGATCACCTTCTCGACGGTCTCAGAGCCGCCGCCGAATCGACCCGCCTCAGGCTGTTCGCCTTGCTGGCCGAAGGCGAGCTGACGGTCGGCGAGATCGCTGAAATGCTGGGCCAGAGCCAGCCGCGCGTCTCGCGCCATCTGCGCCTGCTGACGGAGGCGGGCCTGACCGAGCGGATGCCCGAAGGGAGCTGGGTCTTCTACCGGCTCGCCCATGGCGGGGTCGGCGGCCGGCTGGTCGAAGCGCTGCTCGCCCTGCTGCCCAAGGACGAGGCGCGCCTCGAGCGCGACCGCCAGCGGCTGGCCGTGGTGCGGGCGCGGCGGACCAAGGCGGCGGCCGCCTATTTCCGCCAGAACGCCTCGCGCTGGGACGAGCTCAGCGCGCTCTACATCGACGAGGCGGAGATCGAGCGGGTCCTCATCGGCCTTCTGGGGCGTAGCGGCATCGACGACCTTCTGGACATCGGCACCGGCACGGGGCGGATCCTGAGCCTCCTGGGTCCGCGGGTCGGCCGCGGCGTCGGCATCGACAACGCGCCCGCCATGCTGACCATCGCGCGGGCGAAGCTGACCCAGGCAGGCCTGCGCAACTGCCATGTGCGCTATGGCGACATGTACGACCTTCCCTGGCCCGCCGGATCCTTCGATGCAGTTACCATCCACCACGTGCTGCATTTCGCCGAGCGGCCGGCGGCGGCGATAGCCGAGGCGGCGCGGGTGCTCAGGCCCGAAGGCCGGCTGGTGATCGTGGACTTCGCCCCCCATGACCTGGAAGCGCTGCGCAGCGAGCACGCCCATCGGCGCCTCGGCTTCGCCAACGGGGAGATCGCCGGCTGGCTGGTCGAGGCGGGGCTGAAACCCGCAAGGTTGCGCCACCTGCGAGGCCGGACGCTCACGGTATCCATCTGGAGCGCGATCCGTCCGGCCTCCCAGATGCCCGACCAGGCGGAGGCCCGCAAGGCGCTGGACGCCGCGGGCTCCCTGGAAGCGCGGCAATGACCGTGTTGCAGCAGATTCCGCGCAGCTGCCTTTCGGGCGGCGAGGTCGGCGTCTCCTTCGAGTTCTTTCCGCCGCGCAACGCGGCGGCGAGTGAGCTGCTGTGGCGCACGGTGGCCCAGCTCGAGCCGCTGGCGCCGCAGTTCGTCTCGGTCACCTCGGGTGCAGGCGGCTCGACCCGCGAGGTCACCGTCGAGACGGTCTTGCGCCTGCGCCGGAACTCGCGCATCGAGCCCGCGGCGCATATGACCTGCGTGGGTGCCAGCGAAGGCGAGATCGCGGCCCTGGCCGAAACCTATTGGGCCGCCGGCGTCAAGCGGATCGTGGCCTTGCGCGGCGACGCGCCGGCCGGTGAGGCGGGCGCGGCCGCAGGCCGCCTCGGCCGCGCCAGCGACCTGGTCGCCTGCCTTCGGCGGGTTGCCGACTTCGATATCACCGTGGCGGCCTTCCCAGAGACCCATCCCGAGGCGCTCTCACCCGAGGCCGACCTCGACAACCTGAAGCGCAAGCTCGATGCCGGCGCCGCCCGCGCGATCACCCAGTTCTTCTTCGACGTGCCGCTGTACCTCGGCTTCGTCGAACGGGCGCGCAAGGCCGGCATCCATCAGGACATCGTCCCCGGCATCCTGCCCATCGGCAATTTCGCGCAGGTCGCCAATTTCGCCCGGCGCTGCGGTGCTTCGGTGCCGGATTGGCTCGCTCGCCTCTTCGACGGGCTGGACGACGACCCGGCGACGCGCGAGCTCGTGGCCGCCACGGTCGCCGCCGAGCTCTGCGCCAGCCTCTGGGCCGAGGGCGTGCGCCAGTTCCATTTCTACACCCTGAACCGCGGCAACCTGACGGCCGCGGTCTGCCGCATGCTGGGCCTCAAGCCCCAGGCGCAGGGCCTGACGCAGCCGGTTCCGGCCTGAGCCGGGCCCCAGCTTCAGAACGACAGCGCCGGCGCCTGGGCCACGTCGCCGTTTTTGCGGATCCGCGCCAGGATCTCGTCGGTCACCGGCTGATCGCCTCGATGAGGATTCCCTCGATCTCCACCTGGCCCGCGCGATCGGTCGCCAATGCTGTGCGCGGTCGAACAGGGGCTCAAGGAGGGCAAGAACGCGATTCGCTGGATGCGTTTGTCATATTGCAGGTTTGACCCGCCCGACAGTGGTTCAAAGATGCAATTGCAAGGCGCGCTCGAGATACAGAATCGAGGTCCTTGGGTCGTTGTGGAAGTAAACCAAACCGTGCTGCTGAAGAAGATCGGCAACGAGGGTGCCCGGGGGAGCCTCTGTTGCGAGGATCATTTCAGTACGAAAATCATCATACAGGAAAGGCTTGCCGGCCATCCGGCAGACCAGCTTGTTGGTGCAGGCGATCGGCCCTTCGAGCGCCGCAACTCGCGCGGCCTCATCGCGCATAACGGCCGCATTGGCGTAGAACTCTGATCGATAGGCGGGATCGGCAAGGAGGAGCAACGGCTCCACCCGCTCCGTCGCCAGAATCCGTGTGATCAACAGCAGAATGATCACGGCTCGGACTCGTTGTTCGCCGATACGCCGCACAAACGGCAGCTCCCCGCCGCGGTCTAGCGCGATGCCAAGGCAGATTGCCGCCGCGATAACCAGATCCAGCTGCGCGCTGTCGAGCACGTCCCCGCCGGTCCATTGGACAAAATGGCTTAGAATGCCGATCCCGACATAGAGCGCCAGGAATCTCGCCAGGGACGTGCGTCGGGCATGCGCCGCCCATACCGCCCAAACGACAAGTGCGGGCAAGATCCATTGCAGCCGGCCGAGACCTGCGACGCCGCGAGCGAGGCTGTAGGGTCTGGGGGTTAACATGTTGCTGAGGAAGTGGGGACCGAAGACGGCAGTGCATATGAGAAGTGCGGCCAACACCGCCGCAATACCCACGGCGGCCGGGCGTAAGGCCTTTCGGCCATCGCGCAATATCAACCAGATCAGCACCGTCGCCGGGATGACTATGACATTGTGCTTGTAGAAGCCTGCGCAGACCATCAGCAGGATCGCGGGGATTGCGGACTTGCCCATCTGGTCGCGGGCCAGCCACCAAGAGAGCGCAGCGGTCATCGCCATTTCGGCGACGATTTGCGGGTCGTTCACGCCCACATAGCGGTTAAACGATCTTGCCATGGTGGCGACGTACCATATGCCCGCGACCGCAGCGGATAGCCGACGGGCACCCAACTGTCGAACCACGCGATAGATCAATGCACCTGTGCCAAGGGTGGCCAACAGAGATAAGACTCGGCCGATGTAAAGAGCGTCCCCGAACAGCTTCTCGGCATAGCCGAGCAAATAAAACGACAGAGGCGGGTAGTTGTTGACGATTAGCGTTCCCGGCGGCGGATAGAGTGGGCCGCTGCCAGCCGCCAGATCGGCGAAATAGGCATTCCAGCCCTCGGTCGGCGCAATCTCCAGCGGGAAGAAAGCCCGCCATAGCGGCCAAAGCAGGAAGTAGACACCGACTAGCGATAGCGCCGAAACCTGTGCCCTAGGGCCGAAGACCCGCATTGACTTGCGCCAACCCAACTCGATGTTGCCGTGCTGTGATTCGCCGCACCTGAGGAACAGAGTTGCCGGGATAGGCGCGAACTAGGGGCGTGCATTCTTGGCGCCACCATCCTGACGACGATCTGACGACCTGGGTAGCGTTAGATGGGTATCAGCCCGAGGTTTGTGGCGCCCGAACTCCAAGCATCGCCGGCACGACGGCGATGGGCTCTCCCGCGACCTAGCCAGCGGGTGGCTGAAGCACTCGCCGACGGACGTTGCGGTGGCTGGACAACGCTAGGACTGAAAGTCCTTGTCGGAATTGGGTTTTGATGGGCAATAGCAGCCAGGTCCGAGCCGGGAATTTCCAAGTGAGGGCCTTCCCATTCATTGACCGTGACTCGAAACGGCCCGAAGTAGCTGGTTCGACTGCGCTGGACCGCGGAACAAGGGAACCCGCGACAAATCGTCTCAACATCCGCTCGACGCCCTCGGGGCAGCCGTCCTAGGCTGTAACATCAAACGAATTGGTGAGAGCGGCAGGGCAGCGCCCACTGGCAAGAGTGTGATCAGGAGATTGGACGATGCGCCTCGGTGTTGGAATCGCGATAGCGGCGTCGTTTTGCATCTTTGCGCCGATGACTGGGACGGCTGGGACCGATTGGCAGACTATCCACGCCGCGGGCGATCCCAATATCACCATCGATATTCCGGCTGAAGTCAATCAGGAGACCGGTGTCGATGCAGAAAAAGGGCAGCTGATGGCGGTTTTCGCATCGGCGGGGGAATCGGAGTTCGTTTGTTTGTTGTATCGAGACGAATATTCCCAAAAGATGACCCGGAAGTTTTGGGCGGCTGCGCTCAGAAGCTCCAAGATAGCGTCACTGTGCGAGAAGTCTGGCGCGAATATAAGTGAATTCTCCACAATGGGTTTCCACTCGACGACCACCGACGGATTGCCGACGGGCAGCTGCGTCTCGAGTTACGCCGATAGCAATGAGAAAAAGCCGGGAGCCGTATATTCTCGTATGACCATCGCCGGACCAAAGAGGCTTTATTCGCTCATATGCATTGCGAGTGCCGAGGGTCGGGACGCGGCGGAGATGTATTGGGAGACTCAATGGAAGGACGTTGTTGCCCACATACAAACCAGCCTTCATTTGCCTGCTGGCGAGAAGTGAGCGCTATCTTGCCTGCAATAAATACCATCGGCGTTGCAGGGGTCAGTTGAGGATGTCCATGAGGCTTGCCTGAGATTGGTCTAAGCCAGCGCCGTTTGTCCCAGCTTCAGTCCGAACAATTTCCTCGGCGCCGCGATCTCGGCCATCTGGAAGGCGGAAAAGCGGCCGTGTCTCTCGAGCGGGACAGCATCGTGAGGAAGCATAGACCGTCCCCGACCAGGGATCGCGAAACCTCTACCGCCACCACCACAATTGCTCTCGCTGATCGAAGAGCCACGCTGGGGAACCCCTGTTGAAAGCCGTTGTCTCGGGCTCACGGGGCTATTGGATCGGGAATTCCGGAGAACGGCTCGCGACTATGTCCCGAAATATGCAGAAACCTTTTTCACGTCGCGATCGAATTCTTTGAAGTCCTTCGGCTGCAATCGAAACAACATCGGCCATTTGTCGGGGTCCACCAAATCGAACTCGATTGTGGCGTCGTCATTCACCGATACGCTCACAAGCGCTTGAGCTGCGTTATCGAAGTACTTACCGATATGAATGGAATCGCCATTAATGTTGGTCCGCTTTGGGGGACGCGTATGTCGGGCGAGGTCCCAGAGGGCCGCAAACTGGCCCCATTGATGTCGGTCTGAGAAGAAAGCGGCACGACGCTTATACTCTTCCTTGCTGGGATCGGGGCCTCGTATCAAGAGTGCCGCTGCCTTATCGCTCGTATCGCTGGAGGTTGCCAGGCCAAGCACATATTCAAAAGTCCCTCCATCGGAGAACGCACCGACCTGGGTATCGATCTCTCCTGCTAGTGTTCGATCCGGCACTGCGCCGACCAAAGATAAAACAAGAGCGCCAGCAACAAACGCCCGGAACTTCATCGTCAAAGCACCCTCGAATCGACACCCACCTGATGACCAAGTTTCTGACACAAGATTGCTGCCGGACGGTGGTATTTGCAAGAGCGGGCTCTCGTTCGGAATGACAAAGGATTGTGTAGACTCGGATTTGGCCGAATTGGCCGCCCTTGACGCAGTGCCGATACCGCGATCGGCCGATCGGGATGCAACGCTCCCCAGCTTTGAGGACAAGTCGGTGTATCTGCCCGCCGGCCGCCCGCGGCTGTCCAGCGGGTGGCCTGGGTGTGTCGAGCGAGGAGACGAGAGGGTCGCGAGCGACGGAGGGGTGCACCCGCTTCCGAAGGCATCGAGCTGGACATTTTGATGGCGCTGGCGATCAAGCTATTGAATTGGGCTTCTCGTGCGTCTCCCACTGCAAAATCGAAGGCTTCAGGCAAAACCCGGAAAGAAATCCACTTTGATGCGCGAGCGGGCAACGCCCAATTCTCTCAACACATGTCGGAACCGGGTCACCATGGCCCGCGGACCGGAGACGTAGAAAATGCGGTCCCTGAAATCGGGAATTTCTCGTTGGATCAGCGCCTCGTCGATAAAGCCCCGATGGCAATTGGGGGCTGGCGCCTGGTCTTGCGCAATCACGTACAGGGTGCGCATGCCCAGCTCTCGCTCCGCCATTTCAAACAGGTAGCTATAGGCTATCTCATCGCTCCTATTGGCGCCGTAGAGCAGTATTATCGAGCGCATGTCCTGACGTTCTGATCAAGTCCCGCACCATGCTGCGGAACGGCGTGATGCCGATACCTCCCGCGAGAAAGGCAAGCTTTTCCGAAGGGTCTTTCGGCAAGGTAAAGCTGCCGGCCGGCTGCGACCCATAGATCACATCGCCGGGTCTCATGGCGGCGAGAGCCCGCTTGAAGGCACTGGAGAGGGGGTAAAACTTCACGCCAAGCCGGACCTCCCTGTCGGCCGGGGCGGAGGCAATCGTGAATGGGCGGCGGTTTCCGCGATCATCGGGGTTGCGGACATCCAGCGTCCAATCGAGATATTGCCCCGGCTGGAAGGCGAGTTTCCGATCCGGCTTGAAAATATATTCATAGCAATCCGACGCCATCTGCTCGACGCGCACCAGCGTAAATTTGAACCGGCCTTTCGGGTTGAGCCCGAATGCCACAGCATTGCCGACAAGAAAGGCGATTTCCGGCGTCAGATAAAAACTCCCGACGTGAATGTTGGGGGAGGAAAGCGCTCCGACGATGGCACCGTAGGCAATGCGCTGCCATTTCCCCTGCGCCTCTGTCATGGGTTCCGTCAGCATCGCAAATCCCGCAAACAACAGCGGCGAATAAACGACGGATTGCTTGAGCGCTTCACCGAACATTGACGGCAAAGTCGTGGCGAGGGTTGCCGCCAGATTGCTGAGGACGTAGACCCCAACCATATCGAAGCGCTGAACCTTGCGCACGACCAGCAGGCCACCGGCGAGCACAAAGGGGAGCAAAATGAGGTTTCCTCCCACCCACCAGGTCGCAGGCTGGCCCAGCAGCAGCGCAGATGCGGCGACCCCGATTGCAACCGGGTTGAAGACATGCTTGCGGCCAATCGCCAAGGCAAATTTCGAAGCGACGGCGACGAAGGACGCCAGAAGGAGCCCTTCGACACCCAAGTGGTTTGCCGCAGCTACAGGCGGAAGGACCAACGTCAAAATGACGGCAGTGATGTAGATCAACTCGGCATTTGTCGGCACGCGGAAGAGGATGGCGAACGCCCGGTTCGTCGTCCAGCAAGCGACGGTGATGACCAGGCCCGAGAAGGCCAGCGTGGTCGGGTCGCCGGGCGGCAAACCGAAGAAGCTCAAGCCAAACGCGATCGCCAGCAATCCGGCCACGTAATAGAGTGTCAACCGATACATGGTGATCCGGTTAAGGGCATTGTCGATGAGGCCGGTCATGGCGTCGCGTAAGCTCCGAAGCCGCGGGTCTGCGTGGCGATGCCATTGGCATCAACCATGTAGCCTTCAAGATCCGGCATCTCTTCAATGAAGTAGATCCCGGCGCGGCCCATTGCGAAGGCGGCGGTAGCAAAGCGGTCGGCTTCAAGCACATCGGGACCGATGACTGTCAGGCTCACGATATCCTCGATCCGCCGGCCTGGTTGGTGCGGGTCGTAGATGTGCAGGCCGCGCGCATAGGAACCGGAGGTTGCGACCCCCCGTCCTTTCGGCAAAACGGTCTTGATGATTTCTTGTGCGTTGAATGGACTGCGAATGCCGACTTTCCAATCGTCGCCATCGGCGCTTTTGCCGCCGATCTGGATGTCGCCGCCTGCATCGACGTAGAAATTTCTGACGCCGAAGGAGCGGACAAGGTCGGCAGCGTTGCGGATGGCCCAGCCCTTTACGATGCCGGACGGATCCAGAATCCCATCAGAACGGCGGATTTCAAAATAGCCCCTGGTCTCGTGTTTTGTGCGGGCGGCGATTTCCAGCACCTCCCGCATGTCGGAGCTGAGGTCCTCGAGCCCGATGCGGCCTTGATTGAACGCGCTGATTTCGCTATCGGATCTGAATGTGCTGAAGCGCCGTTCCACAGCCGCAAAATAGGAGAAAACTTCGTCTATAAGACCTGCGAATCCGCCATCGACGATCTCCACCGTGATCGGCATGTCCATGAGGATTCGCGTGTCACGCACCGCCTTCACTGCTGTGCGTGCGCCAGTGCCGAGTCCAGCGAACGAAGGTAGGCGACGCTCGTCAGCGTGGCGCCGGTAACAATGTCAACGCGGGCGGTTTGTGCGCTGACCACCTCGCTCTCCAGTAGCGGCAGGGCCTGGGAATTGATGTAGCGGCTCGTCTGCCGGTCCGCGGGGTATTGCAGCACACGAACGGACACCAACCGGCCACTCTGGATGTCCGCTAGGACTTGGACCTGCCCGTAATAGGCATCGGTTATCTCTCCCGTATAGGTGCCGTCGCGATACTGGTCGATACTTGCAGCCAATTGAACCTTAGCTTGGCTGTTATCGGAGGCATTCGCGCTAGGGGATGCCTGTTGCCTGCTCTCTTCCGCTTTCAGGAGGTTGGCTAGGACGTAGCCTTCCTTGTTGCCGACCTTGACGTGGATCCAGGAGCCGGTCGCAGTACTCCCGATTACGATGACCCTTGCTCCCTGCGGCAACTTGTCGAGAAGCTTGCTGTGTTTGTTCGGCTTCTGGCGCAGGTTTGCATAGCCGTATTTGTTGAGGACGGTCATGTCAGCGTAACCGACAGGCAAGGCTGGCCGCTCGTTTGTGATTGGCGGCGTTGACATCAATCCCGCCGATGCGCTGCCGAGCCCTGCGCCGATCGCAGAGACGGCAGCCACGATGATCGACATCTTTCGCACGGCGATACACTCCTCCTTGCAACGGTTGGGGCCGGTCCGTTGAATTGACTCCTGCATACTGACGTGAGTCTGACAGATTGCGGAGGCGTGGATGAATTTTAGGCAATGACTCGTTTCTGACGAGATCCCTGGCGGTGCAAGCCCTCGGTGTGCCCTAAGCCGTAATCGTTCACGGGCATCATCGACCGTATCCTCGAAGAGGAATAGGGCGGGCCGTAGAACGCCTCGATCATGCGCAGCAGATTGTAGTGACTGACGACTTGGCCGTACCGCTTCGGTGGTTGCCGGGGTGTGCAGCCACCCTTGCCGAACGGCTTCTTTGTGGCCTTGAGAGCAGTACTGCGCCCCGAAAAGGCGAGTCGATGGCTTTGCGACGGGGTGCGGCCGAAACAGTTTCAATTCTAAGGCCCAACAGGCCTTACCATCGCGGGGATCTCAGCGGCAACTCGTTGCAGGCCGCCGTTCAGAACGACAGCGCCGCCGCCTGGACTACGTCCCCGATCTTGCGGATCCGAGCCAGGATCTCATCGGTCACCGGCTGATCGACCTCGATGAGGGCGATGGCGTCGGCCCCGGGCGAGAGGCGCCCCAGATGGAAAGTGGCGATATTGATCCCCTGTTCGCCCAGCAAGGTGCCGAGCCGGCCGATGAAGCCGGGCTTGTCCCGATTGGTGATGTAGAGCATGTGGTGGCCGAGCTCGGCCTCGATGGGGATTCCCTTGATCTCCACCAGGCGCGGGCGGTTGCCGCCGAAGAGCGTGCCGGCCACGTCCCGGCTCTGACGGTCGGTGGTGACGGTGAGGCGGATCAGGGTCTGGTAGTCGCTGGGCCTGCTGTGCTTGACCTCGCTCACCTCGATGTCGCGTTCGCGGGCGATCAGGGGAGCATTCACCATGTTGACGCTGTCGAGCAGCGGCGCCAGGAGCCCCGCCAGCGCCGCCGCCGTCAACGGCCGGGTGTTGAGCTCGGCCGCCTGGCCTTCGTATTCGATCTTGACCGCGCGCAGGCTCGTGCGGGTGAGCTGGCCGGCGAAGCTGCCGAGCTGGCGCGCCAGCTCCATGTAGGGTTTCAGGCGCGGCGCTTCCTCGCCGCTGACCGGGGGCATGTTGAGGGCGCTGCTGACGGCGCCGGTGAGAAGGAAATGTGCCATCTGCTCGGCGACCTGGACGGCGACCTTCTCCTGGGCCTCGGCGGTGGCCGCGCCAAGATGCGGGGTCACCACCACCTGCTCGAGGGCGAACAGGGGATTGTCCCGGGCCGGCTCCACGGTGAAGACGTCGAGGGCCGCGCCCGCCACCTGGCCGGATTCGATCGCGGCCTTCAAATCCGCCTCCACCACCAGCTCGCCCCGCGCGCAGTTGATGAGGCGGACGCCGCGTCGGGTCTTGGCCAGGGCGGCGGCATCGATCATGTGCCGCGTGGCGTCGGTCAGCGGCGTGTGGAGGGTGATGAAATCGGCGCGGCCGAGGAGTTCGGCGAGATCGACCTTCTCGACCGCCAGGTCGCGAGCCCGGTCTTCGGAGAGATAGGGATCGTAGGCGATCACCTTCATTTTCAGGCCATGGGCGCGGTCGGCGACGATGGCGCCGATGTTGCCGCAGCCGACGATGCCCAGCGTCTTGCCGGCAAGCTCGACGCCGACGAAACGCGACTTCTCCCATTTGCCGGCGCGGGTCGACCGGTCGGCGGCAGGAACCTGGCGGGCAAGGGCGAACATCATGGCGATGGCGTGCTCGGCCGTGGTGACCGAGTTGCCGTGAGGCGTATTCATGACCACGATGCCGCGCTGGGTCGCCGCCGCGAGATCGATGTTGTCGACGCCGATCCCGGCCCGGCCGATGACCTTGAGGTTGCGGCCGGCTTCGATGATCGCGGCGGTCACCTTGGTCGCTGAGCGGACTGCCAGGCCCTCGTACGCGCCGACCGCGGCGGCGAGATCGGCGGGCGAAAGCCCGGTCAGGGTATCGACCGCGATCTCGTGGCGGCGGAAGACCTCGGCCGCCCGCGGGCTCATCTCATCGGCGATCAGAACGCGAAGCATGGCCTCGACCTCGATGTCATGACTGCGCGACCGCCCCGGCGCCCGACTCAGCGCGTAACGCGGCATAGGCCCAATCGAGCCATGGGAACAGGGCGGCGAGGTTGCCCGGCTCCACCGTCGCGCCGGCCCAGATGCGCAGGCCCGGCGGGGCGTCGCGATAGGAAGCGATGTCGAAGGCAGCGCCTTCCTTCTCCAGGCCCTCGGCGATTCGTGCCACGACCGACGCCTGGCGCCCGGCGTCGAGGCCGAGGAACCAGGGATCGACGATCCTGAGGCAGACCGATGTTGGCGAGCGGGTGGCCGGGACCTGCGCCAGGAATTCGACCCAGGGCGTGCGCTCGACCCAAGCGGCGAGCGCGGCGAAGTTCGCTTGCGTGCGCGCGACCAGGCCATCGAGCCCGCCAACGGATTCGGCCCAGCGCAAGGAATCGATGGCGTCCTCGACCGCGAGCAGGGAAGGGGTGTTGATGGTGTCGCCCCGGAACAGGCCTTCGTTCAGCCTACCCTTGGCCGCGAGCTGGAAGAGCTTCGGCAGCGGCCAGGGAGGTTGATAGGTCTCGATCCGCCGCACCGCGCGGGGGCTGAGCGCAAGCATGCCGTGGGCCGCCTCGCCGCCCAGCGCCTTCTGCCAGGACCAGCTGACCACGTCGAGCCGGTCCCAGGGCAGGTCCATGGCGAACACCGCCGAAGTGGCATCGCAGATGACGAGGCCATCATGGGCTGCCGGGATCCAGGCGCCGTCCGGCACCCGGACGCCTGACGTGGTGCCGTTCCAGGTGAAAACCACGTCGCGCCCGAAATCCACCGCGGCGAGGTCGGGGAGCTGCCCGTAAGGCGCCTCGAACTTGCGCAGATCGGCGAGGCGGAGCTGTTGCATCACGTCGGCGAGCCAGCCCTTGCCGAAGGCTTCCCAGGCCAGCACGTCGACGCCGCGCGGGCCCAGCAGCGACCAGAGCGCCATCTCCACGGCCCCGGTATCCGAGCCGGGAACGATGCCGATCCGCCAATCTGCCGGCAGACGGAGGATGGCGCGGCTCCGGTCCAGCACTTCGGCGAGCTTCGCCCTGCCGGCCTTCGAGCGATGGGACCGGCCGAGGCAAGCAGCGCTCAGCGCCTGGGGCGACCAGCCCGGCCGCTTGGCGCAGGGGCCGGAGGAAAAACAGGGGTTCTGCGGCCGTTTCTTCGGCTTCGGGGGCAGGGCCATATCGCTACTCCTTGAACTCCTCTGCGCGATAGCCCTGCAAATACAACAGCCCGGTCAGGTCGCCATGGTCGAGGTGGACTTTCACGGCGGCGACGACGGCGGGCTTGGCGCGGAAAGCTACACCAAGCCCGGCCCTCTGCAACATGGCAACGTCATTGGCCCCGTCGCCGATGGCGGCCGTGGCGGCCAGCGGGAGGCCGAGATCCGCGGCCATCCGCGTGAGCAGCACCCGCTTCCCGGCCCGGTCGAGGATCGGCTCCGCGACCTTGCCCGTGAGTCTTCCCTCGGCAACATCGAGCCGGTTGGCGTGGAACTCGTCGAAGCCGCAGTCCGCCGCCACGATGGCGGCAAACCGGTCGAACCCGCCCGAGACCAGCACCGTACGGGCGCCCGAAGCGGCCATGGTGCGGACCAAGGTCCGGGCGCCGGGCATCGGCTCGATCAGCGCATCGACGCGTGCCAACAGGGCTTCGGGCTGGCCGGCCAGCATGGCGACGCGTTCCCGCAAGGACTGGGCGAAGTCGACCTCGCCGCGCATGCTGCGCCTGGTGATGGCGGCGATGGTCTCGCCCAGGCCCGCAAGCGCGGCAAGCTCGTCGATGAGTTCGCGGGTGATGATGGTCGATTCCATGTCGGCCAGGAGGAGACGCTTGCGCCGGCCGGCACTCGCCTGGACCGCGAAGTCGATCGCGGCGCCGGCGAGACGCTCGCCAACGGCGGCTTCGATCGCCGCCGGATCGCCACCGGCAAAGCCGATATCGCAGGCGATCCCGGGTGCGAGCCAGTCGGCATCGGCGACCGTCGCGCCGGCCTCCCTCAGCAGGGCTGTCGCCGCCGCGGCGATTTCGGGAAGCGGGCCGCCGATCAAGGTCAAGACATGGGTCGGATTGAGCGTCGGAACAGGGGCCATGGCATGCATCGCGTCATCGAAATCGACGATTTCGGGCCCACGCGCAAGGAGTTTGACCAGGATCAAACGCCTGACCCGCCGTTTGTCCTATGAGAGAAGCATGCCGGCCAATTTTCAGGAGATGCCCGCGATGCCCACGGAAAACTACGTTCGCTGGTTCAAGGACATCCGCAATGCGGATGTTCCCCTGGTCGGCGGCAAGAACGCGTCGCTGGGCGAGATGTATTCCGCCCTGACGGGCGAGGGCGTTCGCGTGCCCAACGGCTTCGCCCTCACGGCGGAGAGCTATCGCCGGGCGCTGAGCGAAGCCGGCGCCTGGGACAAGCTGCACAAGGTTCTGGACGGCGTCGACAAGACGGATGTCGAAGGCCTTGCCAAGCGCGCTGCCGAGGCGCGCGAGATCGTCTATCAGGCGACCGCGGCCCCTTGGCTCAAGGAGGCGATCCTCGCCGCCTACCGGACCCTCGAAGGAGAGCTGGGCAAGGGCCTGTCGGTCGCCGTGCGCAGCTCGGCCACGGCGGAGGATCTGCCGACGGCGAGCTTCGCCGGCCAGCATGAAAGCTTCCTCAACGTGCGCGGCGCGACCGCCTTGTTCGAGGCCTGCCGGCGCTGCTTCGCCTCGATCTTCACTGATAGGGCCATCGTCTACCGGATCGACAACGGCTTCGACCATTTCAAGGTTTATCTCTCGGTCGGCGTGATGAAGATGGTCCGCTCCGAGCTTGCCGCCAGCGGCGTCATCTTCACCCTCGACACGGAAACCGGCTTCCGCGACGTGGTCTTCATCACCGGCGCCTATGGCCTCGGCGAGTATGTCGTCCAGGGCCGGGTCGATCCGGACGAGTTCTACGTGCACAAGCCGACCTTCAAGGCCGGCTTCCGTGCGGTGCTGCGCCGGTCGCTCGGCGGCAAGGACCGGCGCCTCGTCTACGCCCGCCGGCGTTCGGGCACCCATGACACGCCGACGCCGAAGGCCGAGCGCGGGAAGTTCTGCATCACCGACAAGGAGGCGCTGGTCCTGGCCGACTATGCGATCAAGATCGAGGACCATTATACGCGCCTGGCCGGCCATCCCGTGCCCATGGACATCGAATGGGCCAAGGATGCCGGCGACGGCCAGCTCTATATCGTCCAGGCCCGGCCGGAGACCGTGGCCTCGCGCCGGAACCTGGAGGCCTTCGAGACTTTCGCCCTCAAGGAAACCGGGCCGCTCCTGGTGACCGGTCGGGCGATCGGCGAGAAGATCGCCGTGGGCAAGGTGCGCGTGGTGACGAACGTCCATGGCCTCGCTGCGTTCCAGCCCGGCGAGGTGCTGGTGGCCGAGACGACCAATCCCGATTGGGAGCCGGTGATGAAGACGGCGGCGGCCATCGTCACCCATCATGGCGGGCGCACCTGCCATGCGGCCATCGTCGCCCGCGAGCTCGGCGTCCCGGCGGTAGTGGGCGCGGCCGGCGCGATCACCAAGCTCTCGACCGGCACGCTGGTGACGGTTTCCTGCGCCGAGGGCGAAACGGGCAATGTCTATGGCGGCAAGCTCGCCTATGCGGTCACGCGCGTGCCCGCTTCCGAGATCAAGCGGCCGCGCACCGAGATCATGGTCAACCTCGGCAATCCGGACCTCGCCTTCTCGGTCGCCATGCTGCCGAACGAGGGCGTCGGCCTGGCGCGCATGGAGTTCGTCATCAACGAGCATATCGGCATCCATCCCATGGCGTTGGCAGAGCCCGACAAGGTGACCGCGCCTAAGGACCGCGCCGCCATCGCCAAGCTGACGAAGGGCTTTGCCAAGCCGGCGGATTTCTTCGTCGAGAAGCTCTCCGAGGGCATCGGCACCATCGCCGCCGCCTTCTATCCGAAGCCGGTGATCGTCCGGCTCTCGGACTTCAAGACCAACGAATATGCGGCCCTCCTGGGCGGAGCGGACCTCGAGCCCAAGGAGGCCAACCCGATGCTGGGCTTCCGCGGCGCCTCGCGCTACGGCCATCCCGCCTATGCCGCCGGCTTCGCGCTCGAATGCGCGGCCCTCAGCCGGGTGCGCCAGGAGATGGGGCTGGTGAACCTCAAGATCATGATCCCCTTCTGCCGGCGGGTGGACGAAGCGCGCAAGGTCATCGAGATCATGGCGAGCCACGGCTTGAAGCGGGGCGAGAACGGGCTCGAGATCTTCGTCATGTGCGAGATCCCCAACAACGTCATCCAGATCGACGCCTTCGCCAAGCTGTTCGACGGCTTCTCCATCGGCTCCAACGACCTGACCCAGCTCACGCTGGGCGTGGACCGGGATTCCGACATCGTCGCCTTCGATTTCGACGAGCGCGACCCGGGGATGCTGGAAATGTTCCGCCTGGCCGTCTCGGGCGCCAAGCGCAACGGGCGGCATGTGGGCATCTGCGGCGAGGCGCCGGCGAGCTATCCCGAGATCGCCCGCTTCCTCGCCGAGCAGGGGATCGATTCCATCAGCGTCAACCCGGCGAGCGTGCTGGCGACGATGAACGCAGTTGCCGCCGCCGAGGAGGCGCTGGCCGCACCTGCCGCACGCGCGCCGGCGGCTTAGCGCGCCACCGGCAGGGCGGTCGAGTACTTGACCTGCTTGAGGGCGAAGGAGGAGCGGATCGAAGAGACGCCTGGGATCTTGGTCAGGTGTTCGATGACGAAGCGCTCGTAGGCGTCGAGATCGGCGCAGACGACGCGCAGCAGGTAATCCGCGTCCCCCGTCATCAAATAGCATTCCATCACCTCCGGCCGGTTGCGCACGGAGCTTTCGAACCGGTTGAGGGCCGATTCTATCTGCCGCTCGAGTGAGACGTTGACGAAGACGCTGACCGGCAAGCCCACGGCGCGGGGATCGACCAGGCTGACATGCCGGCGGATGACGCCTGCCTGTTCCAGCGCGCGGACCCGGCGCAGGCAGGGTGCGGGGCTGAGCCCGACGGCTTCCGCGAGATCGGTGTTGGCGATTCGCGCGTCTTCCTGAAGGACAGCGAGGATCTTGAGGTCGATTGCGTCGAGCTCGTGTTTCGGCAATTTCGGTCGCTTCATGACGCCTGTCCCGCAATTTCGGGCCCGGATGGGCCGGGCAGGGCGCCATCTTCGCAATTCCGCGTCAAGGCACCAAGCTTATACTTCCGGCCATGGCCGAAGCCGCCGCCATCGCCCGAACCGAGCCCGCCGATTTCGCCGAGCGCATCGCTTGCCTGGGAGCGCTCGAGCGCCGGGCGCTTTGGCTTGCCACCTGGACTATCCATCACGCCAATCATCTGCGCCCGAACCGCGACGGCCTCAAGGTCGGCGGCCATCAGGCGAGCTGCGCGTCCTCGGTGACCTTGCTCTCGGCGCTCTACGGCCATGCGCTGCGATCCCAGGACCGGGTGGCGGTGAAGCCCCATGCGGCGCCCGTGTTCCACGCGCTCATGTACCTGATGGGCCGGCAGAGCCGCGCGGCTCTCGAACGGTTCCGCGCCATGGGCGGCGCGCAGTCCTATCCCTCGCGCACGAAGGACAAGGCCCCGGTCGATTTCTCGACCGGGTCGGTGGGGCTTGGCGTCGGCGTCACCTTGTTCGCGAGCCTGGTGCAGGACTATCTCCAGGCCCGCGGCCTGCTCGGCGGCGCGCCGGGGCGCATGATCGCCCTCATCGGCGACGCCGAGCTCGACGAGGGCAACGTCTTCGAGGCCCTGCTGGAGGGCTGGAAGCAGGACGTCCGGAACCTCTGGTGGATCATCGACTACAACCGGCAGAGCCTCGACGGGGTGGTCCATGACCGGCTGTTCCAGAAGATCCATTCCTTCTTCGGCACCGTCGGCTGGAACGTGGTC
Source organism: uncultured Alphaproteobacteria bacterium (assembly GCA_963724385.1). Classification (GTDB taxonomy): domain Bacteria; phylum Pseudomonadota; class Alphaproteobacteria; order Dongiales; family Dongiaceae; genus DASXQK01. The sequence goes on from CAVRUJ010000001.1 coordinate 1,526,051, forward strand.
ACCCTGAAATACGGCAAGCTCCTGCAGGAAGTCTTCGCCAGACCCGGCGGGGAAGCGCTCCGGCGCTGGATCGACGATTGCCCCAACGATCTCTATTCGGCCCTCACCTTCGAGGGCGGGGCCGGATTCCGGCGCGAGCTCGAACGCGATTTCGCCAACGACATCGGCGTCAGGCGGATCCTCGCCGCCCATGACGACACGGCACTCCACCGCCTGATGACCAATCTCGGCGGCCATGACATGGCCAGCATCATCGAGGCTTTCGACGCCGCCGGCAGAACCGAGACGCCCACCTGCTTCGTTGCCTACACGATCAAGGGCCGCAACCTGCCTTTCGCCGGGCATAAGGACAACCACGCGGGCCTGATGAACGAGGCGCAGATGGAGCGCTTCCAGGCGGATCAAGGCATCGCAGCGGGCGAGGAGTGGGAGCCGCTGGCAGGGCTCGATCATGCCATGGCCCGGCGGCTCGCGGATTTCCTCGAAGGCGGCAAGGCAAGCATCGCGGCGAGAGGCCGGCCGCCGGCCGCAGCACTTCCGGTCCCGGCCATTGCGACGCCGACGGGCGACAGCCTTTCCACCCAGGAAGGCTTCGGACGGATCATGATCGAGCTCGCCAAGGCCGGCGGGCCCTTGGCCGAGCGCCTGGTCACCACGTCGCCCGATGTCACCGTCTCGACCAATCTCGGCGGCTGGGTGAATCAGGTCGGGCTCTTCGCCCGCGCGCCGCATTCGGACGTCTTCCGCGAGCGCAAGCTGGTCTCGGCCCAGAAATGGCTGCGCTCGCCCGAGGGCCGGCATATCGAGCTCGGCATCGCGGAAAACAACCTGTTCCTGCTGCTGGCGGCGCTTGGCCTCGCCGAGCCCCTGTTCGGCGCGAGGCTGCTGCCCGTGGGCACGGTCTACGATCCGTTCATTTCCCGCGGCCTCGATGCCCTCAACTACGCCTGCTACCAGGATGCCCGCTTCCTGCTGGTCGCCACGCCATCGGGCCTGACCTTGGCACCCGAGGGCGGCGCCCATCAGTCGGTGATCGCGCCTTTGATCGGGCTCGGCCAGCCGGGCCTCACCATGTTCGAGCCCAGCTTCGCCGACGAGCTCGCCGTCGTCATGGCCTGGGCGCTGGACCACATGCAGCGGCCCGATGGCGGCTCGGTCTACCTGCGCCTCTCGACCCGGCCGCTGGAGCAGCCCAAACGCTCGCTCGATGCGGCGATGGTCACTGCCGGCGGCTATTGGATGCGCGAGCCCGTGCCGGGCGCGGAGATCGCGGTGATCGCCACGGGCGCGGTGATGCCCGAGGCGATCGAGGCGGTGGCGAAACTGGGCGAGCGCCACGCACGGATCGGACTCTTGAGCGTGACCTCGGCCGACCGCTTGCACGCTGGCTGGATCGCCAAGCCGGGCGAATCCCATATCGACCGCCTGCTTTCGCCGCTGGCGCGCGACGCGGCGCTGGTGAGCGTGATCGATGGGCACCCCGCGACGCTTTCCTGGCTCGGCGCCGTGCGTGGCCAGCGCATCCAGCCGCTGGGTGTCGCGGACTTCGGCCAGTCGGGCGACATTCCCGATCTTTACGCCGCTTACGGGCTGGACGCCGGCGCGATCGAGGCGGCCGTCGAAAGGACGCTTGCCCGTCGCGCGGGTTAGGCTCGGGACCTGTTAATTTGGTCCGCGGTGTGATTCACGGTATCTGGGAGGATGCCGTGATGAGTGATTAGTTTCTGCTGAGCCAAGCGCAGATGGCCCGTGTCGCGCTCGCATTCCGGCCTTGAACAACGAGTCCCGAGCCTGGCTCGATGAAGGCGGTCCTGACCCCGGCCGCCGCCTTCATGGACGCTCGATGGGGTTCGTTGTAAGCATTCCAACCGCTTGATTTTAGAGGAGACGCAGCATGGACCGATTCACGGGCGGATGCCTGTGCGGCAACGTCCGAATTGTGGCGTCGGGACTCCCATATCGGGTCGGCCTTTGTCACTGTCTCGACTGCCGCAAGCATCATGGGGCCCTTTTTCACGCTTCCGCGGTGTTCCCTCAGGATGCGGTGACGATCGATGGCGAGACACGCGACTACGCCGGGCGGTTTTTCTGTCCCCGCTGTGGCTCCTCCGTTTTCGCGCGCAGCGCCGACGAAATCGAAGTGAACCTAGGCTCCCTGGATGCCCCTGACCAACTGGTGCCAACCTACGAAAGCTGGATCGTCCGTCGCGAGTCCTGGTTGCCGCCGTTTCCGCTCACGAGACGATACGAGCGCGATCGTGACGCCACGAGTTGCTTCGAGGAGTAGGTCGAACGAACGGTGCGAAGGCGCTGTTACGAGGTGACCGGGATCGATGCCTTGATCGAGATCTCGAACCAGATGCTCGCCGTGATCGGCTCTCCATCCCACGTCATGGGCGCCTCGGCTTCGGGATGTTTCGCCTGCCACTCGTGAAGCCGGTCCCGCGGACTGTTCAGCCTTTCTTTTTGCTCTTCGCCTTCGGCCGGGGCGGCTCTTCGGACTCGATCACCATGCCCGACATGGGCTCGACCCAGACCATGTGGTCCTTCACCGCCTTGACCCCGGGCAGGTTCTCGGCCGCCACCTTGAGGGCTCCGCGCTCGCGGTCGTCGAAGATCGCGCCCCAGAAATGCACGACGCCGTTGCGCACCACGATGTTGGTGGAGGCGCGCGGCGCCCAGGGCTCCTTCGCGAGCTCGGCCATCAGGCGCCGGCGGATCGTCGCATCGTCGGCGCCGCCGGCCGGCGGCTGCATCCCGGCGAGGCCGTGGAGCAGGTTGGCGCGGCTGACGATGCCCACGATCTTGCCGCTGCGCATGACCGGCAGGCGCTTGATCCGCCGGCGCTCCATCAGCTCGACGACCTTGTCGACGCCCGTGTTCTCGCCGACCGTCACGACGTCCTTGGTCATCACCTCGGCGACCTTGCGGCCATGGCTATGGACATACTCATCGGCCAGGCGCCCCGGGCCCAGGATGAACTCCAGCCAGCGCGGCCGCTGGCGCTCGGTGCCCGATTCGCTCCGGCGCAGCAGGTCGCCCTCGGTCACCATGCCGACGAGCGTGCCCTTGCGGTCGACCACGGGCAGGCCGCTGATCCCATGCTTCAGCATCAGGGTCGCAGCGTCGGCCACCGTGGCCGTGCTTCCCACCGTAACCACCCGATGGGTCATGACTTCCGAGACTTTCATGTCGTTTTTCCCTTGGTTTCCTGGGCGCCGTCGGTGCCGAGTATGGCGGGCAGCGGGCCAGGGACTTTGACCCATGTCAATAGCCGGCCGAAGCAGGCTCGCTCCTGGCTTCAGCGCACCAGCAACACGTCGCAGTCGGCCTTGGCGGCGAGCGCCTCGAGGTCGCCGAGCCCGGGCGTGTCCGCCGTCCCGTCCAGCACCAGGAGCGCGTGCTTCAGATGGCTTTCGCGGATGTTCTGCAGCACCGCCGGACCGGCGATGGCCTGGGTTCGAAGGCCGGCCGCCGGCATGTGGCCGCTCGCCGTCATGAATTCTCCGATCGCCCCGCCGCTGGGGGCCTCAGGCCCGGCCAGCACCGTGAGCGGGCTGCCGGCGGCCGAAGCCATGTCGCCCGCGGCGGCCAGCGCCCGGCGCAGGCCGGGAGTATCGGGTCCGAAGACGGCGGCGACGATCCGGCGCGGATGGTGGACCGGCCGGATCATGAGCACGGGCAAGGCGGCCGCCAGCGCCAGGGCGGAGAAGCGGGAGCGCAGGCGCATCTGGCCGGCGAAAGCCCGCGCCGTCCCCTCGACCACCAGCAGCTCGTTCTCCGCCATCCCGAAGGAGGCCGTCGACGGCGTCTCGCTGACCACGGCGAAGGACCAGGCGAGACCGAGGCGGGCGGCCAGCTCCGCCACCTGGCTGCGCGCGCGCTCGGCCATGGCGAGGAAGATGTGCTCCATGTCGGCCGCCTCGACCGCGCCCGCGCCCGGCGAGGCCAGGCTCACATGGCGCACATAGGGGTGAGCGGCGATGAGGCGCAGGTTCGGGTCCTCGACGAAGACCACGTGAAGCGGGGTGCGCCAATGGGCAGCGAGCCTGCTGCCGGCTTCGATCGCCGGCGCGATCTCTCCCGCTGCGTCGCAGGCGACCACGACCCGGGTGACGGCGAAGCTAGGGCGGAGTCCGATCACGTGGAAATACTCCATTCGCTGCTCCGCCCGTCACCCCCGCGAAAGCGGGGGGCCATGCGCCCCTGGATTCCCGCTTTCGCGGGAATGACGATAGGAGGATGAAACGACCCGACCCGATCGGAACGCATCTCATTCACGCGGCTTCTCCCGCCGCCGCCGCTCGCCGCCCGCCTGCCCGAACTGACGGGCCTTCTTGGAAAGGGCGGCGAAGCGGGCGGCGATCCTCTGATTGATGGTCCCGGCCGGGTACTGGCCGGAGATATCGACGGCGCCGGCGGGGACCCCGGTCAGGAGCTCGATGCCCTGATCGATGGTTTCGACCGGGATGATGCGGAAGCGCCCGGCACGGGCCGTCTCGACCACGTCGTGGCGCAGCATCAGGTGTCGGACATTGGCGGCGGGGATCAGCACGCCCTGCCCGCCGGTGAAGCCCTTGGCCCGGCAGACGTCGAAGAAGCCCTCGATCTTCTCGTTGACCCCGCCGATGGCCTGCACCCGGCCGAGCTGGTCGACCGAGCCGGTGACCGCGAAGGATTGCCGGATCGGCACGTCGGAGAGCGCCGACATCAGGGCGTAGAGCTCGGCCGAGGAGGCGCTGTCGCCATCCACCCCGCCATAGGACTGCTCGAAGACGAGGCTGGCGGTGAGCGAAAGCGGGGCGTCGCGCCCGAACCGGCCGCCGAGGAAGCCGGCCAGGATCAGCACGCCCTTGGAATGGAGCGGGCCGCCCAAGGCCACTTCGCGCTCGATATCGATGACCTCGCCATGGCCGAGCCTGATGCGCGCGGTGATCCGGCTCGGTTGGCCGAAACTGAAGCCGCCGATGCCGACCACCGAGAGCCCGTTCACCTGACCGATCTGCTGACCGTCGGTTTCGACCCGGATGGTGTTGCGGCCGATCTCCTCCTGGACGCGGCGATAGTACCGGTCGGCCCGATTGGTCTGGGCGGCGATGGCCGCCTGGATATCCTCGGCGCCGATCCGCGCATGCCCGGCGCGCCCGGCGATATGGTCGGCCTCATGGAGCAGGTCCATGATGTCGGCGACCCGGGCCGAGAGCTTGTCCCGATCCTCCGACAGGCGCGAGGCGTGCTCGATGCTGCGCGCCGCGGCGGCCCGGTCGAGCGGCTTCAGCTTCTCGCGCCGGACCATGGAGCCCAAGAGGCGGGCATAAAGGCCCATGTTTTCCGAGCTGCGCGGGACGCGATCGTCGAAGTCGGCGGCGACCTTGAACAATTCGTGGAAGTCGGGGTCGAGGGCGGAGAGCAGGTAGTAGACCCTGGGCGTGCCGACCAGCACGACCTTGAGGGTGAGCGGGATCGGCTCCGGCTCCAGCGACACGGTCGTGGCGAGGCTCAGCATCTGTTCCAGCGATACCGTGCGGATCTCGCCCGCGCGCAGCGAGCGTTTCAGGGACTCCCAGCCGAAGCTGCTCATCAGCAGCGGCTCCACGTCGAGCACCAGATAGCCGCCATTGGCCCGGTGGAGCGCGCCCGGCAGGATCAGGTTGAAGTCGGTGAGCAGCGCCCCGAACCGCGCCATCTGCTCGACCCGGCCGACCATGTTGTGATGGTTCGGATGGTCCTCGTAGACGACTGGCGCGCCCTGGCAGGCGCCGTTGTCCACCATGACGTTGACCTGGTACTTGCGGGCCCAGGGCGGCCCGTCGGCGACGCTGTCGAACATCGCCGGCTCCTGCCCTTCGCGCGCGGGCCTCAGGACCTCGTCGGCGGTCTCCATCAAGTCGCGCTCGGCCGACTGGAGGTAGCCCACGACCTCCGGCAGATCCTCGAACTTGGCCCGGATGTCCTGGATGAGGTGGCCGACGACCGCGGATGTCGTGCCGCGGTTCAGCTCCCGGAGCGCCTGGCGATGCTCACGCTCCCAATCGGGGATGCGCCGGACGATCCCTTCCAGCTCGACTTGCAGGGCCTGGATATCGGTCTTGATGCGCTCCTTTTCGGCATCCGGCAGCTCTTCGAAGGCTTCCGGCCCGATCACTTCCCCTTTGGCCGCGGGCGCCAGCGCCAGGCCGACGGGTGTGCGGATGAGGGCGATCCCTTTTTCCTGGGCCCGGCGCTGCAGGTCGCCGAAGGCGGTTTCGTGGCGCTGCTTCAGCTGCTGGTCGAGGATGTCGCGCCGCGCCCGGTATTCGTCGCGCTCGAAGGCTGCGGGCAATGTGGCGCGCAGCTCGTCCACCAGCCGGCGCATGCTGTCGCGCAGCGACTTCGCCCGGCCGGCCGGAAGGCCGAGGCAGCGTGGGTGGCGCGGGTCGGCGAAATTGTTCACGTAGCACCAGTCCTGGGGCGTGGCTTCCTTGGCCGCCTGGCGCTCGATCAGGTCCTTCACAAGGGTGCGCCGGCCGGTCCCAGCCGGGCCGACGACGAAGAGATTGAAACCGTCACGCCGGATGCCGATCGCGAACTCGACGGCGCCGATCGCGCGTTCCTGGCCCACGGGCGCCAGCGGCTCCGGCAGCTCATCCACGGTCTCGAAGGCGAGGTCGCCGAAATCGCAAGGGCAATAAAGCTGTTCGGGCGGCAGGGCCTGGCCGCTCCGCCAGCCTGCGCTCGCGTCTATCTTGGTAGTATCCTGTGGCGCCACGTTGCAAACTCCCGATGCGATTGCGTCCTGCGGGCGATTCAGAGTAACACATGAAAAACGTGGGGATTATGGCTGCAAATCGTACCGGCACCAGACCATGAAGCCAGGCGAAACGGCGGCATTTCTGGCGGCCGTGCTCTCTGCGAGCGAGGACGCGGTCGTCGCCGAAACGACCGAAGGCATCATCACGGGCTGGAACCGGGGGGCGGAGCGGGTTTTCGGCTATACCGCCGAGGAGGCTCTGGGCAGGTCCGTTTCCTTTCTGGCCGCTCCCGGCCATCCCGACGACACCGGGGCGGTCCGGGAACGGGCTCTTGAGGGCGAGCGGATCAGGCGCTACCAGACCGTCCGGCGCCACAAGAACGGCGCCGTGCTGCAGGTTTTGCTGACCGTACGTCCGATCCGCGAGGAGTCCGGCGAGATCCTGGGCCTGATCCGGATTTCCCGGGACGTGACCGCGCAAAAGAACGTGCAGGCGGCGCTGGAAGAGGGCGAGGCGCATCTGCTCTCCATCTTCGAGGCCATTCCCGACGGGATGATCGTCATCGATCCCGACGGGACCTTGCGCTCCTTCAGCCCGGCCGCGGAGCGCATGTTCGGCTACAGCGCGGCGGAGGTCCTGGGACGCAACGTCAAGATGCTGATGCCGGCGCCGGACCGGGACCGGCATGACGGCTATCTGGAACGCTACGGCCAGACCGGCGAGCGGCGGATCATCGGCATCGGGCGGACGGTGACTGGCCGGCGCAAGGACGGCACGACCTTTCCCATGGATCTGGCCGTGGGCGAGGCGAACGTCCATGGCCATCGGCAGTTCACCGGCTTCGTGCGCGATGTGACGAACCGCAAGGAGACCGAAGCCCGGCTGCTCGAGCTGCAAAGCGAGCTGCTGCATGTGGCGCGGCTTTCCGCCATGGGGGAGATGGCGACCACGCTCGCCCATGAGCTCAACCAGCCGCTGACCGCCGTGGTGAACTATTCCGAGGCGGCGCGCCAGATCCTGGAGGATTCCGGCATCGAGGTCCCGGCCCGGGTGACCGATTTCGTGCAGAAGGCCGCGGGCCAGGCGGAGCGCGCGGGCCAGATCATCCGACGGCTGCGCGGCTTCGTCGAGCGGCGCGAGATCGAACGAACCGCGGAGAAACTGAACGAGATCGTCCAGGAAGCCGCCAGCCTGGCGGCCATCGGCGCCAGGGCGGACGGCATCCAGGTCCAGTTCGACCTGGCGGAGGAGCTGGCGGAGATCCGGGTGGACAGGACCCAGATCCAGCAGGTCGTGGTCAACCTGGTGCGCAACGCCATCGACGTGCTGCGCGATGCCGAGAGGCGCATTCTGATCGTCCGCACCGGTGCCGACGGAGACGAGGCCCAGGAAGTCGTCGTCATCGACAGCGGGCCCGGGATCGCGCCCGAGGTGGCCGAACGCCTGTTCCAGCCCTTCGTGACCTCGAAGAAGGACGGCATGGGGATCGGCCTTGCGGTCAGCCGCACCATCATCGAGGCCCATGGCGGGCGGCTGTGGAACGAGCCGAACCCCGAGGGCGGCGCCGTGTTCCGCTTCCGGCTGCTCGCCGGCCGGGGCCGCAAGGGGGAGATGGAGGACGAAGCATGAGCGCGGCGGACGTCGTCTTCATCGTCGACGACGACGAGGCCGTGCGCGATTCCCTGGAGGCGCTGCTGGCGGCGAAGGGGCATGAGGTCGAGGCCTATGGTTCGGGCGACGCGTTCCTCGCCGCCTACCGGCCGGAGTTCCGCGGCTGCGCGCTGGTCGATCTGCGCATGCCGGGGATCGACGGGCTCGGCCTGATCGAGCGCCTGAAGGCACGGGGAGCGAAACTCCCTATCGTCGTCGTCACCGGGCATGGCGACGTGCCGCTGGCCGTAAGGGCGATGAAGGCGGGGGCGATCGACTTCATCGAGAAGCCCTACAGCAACCAGACGATCCTGGACGCGGTGCGCCAGGCCCTGGCGCGCGCCGCCGCGCCGGCTGCGAACGACGCCGAGGCGGCCAAGGCGGCCGCGCTCGTGGCGACGCTGACGCCGCGCGAACTCGAGGTGCTCCAGCAGCTGGTGATCGGCCGGCCCAACAAGATCATCGCCTATGAGCTGAAGATCAGCCCCCGGACCGTCGAGATCCACCGCGCCAACCTGGTGAAGAAGATGGAGGCCGGCAGCCTGCCCCATCTCGTGCGCCTCGCCCTTGCGGCGGGCATGGGCGTGGACGGCGAGGAGTTCTAGGTCCCGCGCATGCCGGGCGGCTGGAACTGGGCGAAGCGGGCATCCTGGAACGGCTGGAGCCGCCGCCGTCAGCGTGTGGCCCGGGTTCTCGCGGGGCGCTGGCGGAGACGTCTCATCTTCCTCTTGGGCGGCGTCGGGGTCGGCGCCGCCGCCGTGGCCTTCACCAAGCTGGCCGATCTCGCCCAGCTCGAATTCAGCCGGCTTCTCGGCCATTGGCCCTATGCCTGCCTGCTCGTGACCCCGGCGGGGTTCGCGCTTTCCATTTATCTCGCCACCCGGTTCTTCCCCAACAGCCAGGGCAGCGGCATCCCGCAGGCGATCGCGGCGCGCCAGCTTGCGGATCAGGCGAGCCGCCATCGGCTGGTGTCGGTCAAGCTTGCCGTGGGCAAGGTGCTGCTGACCGTGCTTGGCCTGCTGTGCGGCGCGTCGATCGGTCGCGAGGGGCCGACCGTGCAGGTGGGCGCCTCGCTGATGTTCGCTGCCGGACGGATGTCGCCCCGCCGCCAGCCCGGGCTGATCCTCGCGGGCGCCTCGGCCGGCGTCGCCGCGGCGTTCAACACCCCGCTCGCGGGCATCGTCTTCGGCATCGAGGAAATGGGCCGCTCCTTCGAAGCGCGCACCAGCGGCCTGGCGATCGCCGCCGTCATCGCCGCTGGCGTCACGTCTCTCGCCTTCCTCGGCGACTATCTCTATTTCGGAACCACGGCCGTTTCCCTCGCCAGCGTCGCGGGCTGGCTTGCGGTGCCCGCCTGCGGAATCCTCGGCGGCCTCTTGGGCGGCCTGTTCAGCCGCTGCCTGGTGCTGTTCGCTCGCGGATTGCCGGGACGCCTCGGGCGCTGGCTCAAGGCCAATCCGGTCGCATTCGCCCTGCTGTGCGGCCTGGGCGTCGCGCTCTGCGGGCTTGCCTCCGGCGGCAGCATTTTCGGCACCGGCTATGCCCAGGCGCGCGGCCTGCTGGAAGGGACGGGCACGGTGCCGGCGTTCTTCGGGTTCTGGAAGCTGGCGGCGACGGTTCTGTCGACGATCAGCGGCGTCCCCGGCGGCATCTTCTCGCCTTCGCTCTCAGCAGGGGCGGGCATCGGCGCCGGCGTTGGTCATTTCTTTCCCGGCGTGCCCCTGGACGCCATGGTCCTTCTGGGCATGGTCTCCTATTTCACCGGGGTGGTGCAGGCGCCCATCACCGCCTTCGTCATTGTCACCGAAATGACCAACGACCACGCGATGGTCGTCCCCCTGATGGCCGCCGCTCTCATCGCCCATGGCGTGTCGAGGCTGGTCTGTAAGGAAGGCGTCTATCACGCGCTGGCCGCCGGCTATCGGCATCCGGGCGACTCAAGTCGGACGCCCGTGCGATTCTAGAGCATGTACCGATCTCGTTGAATCGGAACATGCTCTAGATTCCTTGGTCTGGTCGCATTTTCTGCGCCGAACCGGTACCCGCTTCGGCGGAAAATGCTTTAGCGCAATTCGAAAACCGTCCGCCCGTCCGGCGCTCCCTCGCCAATCAGATTTCAAAGACCTGGTGCAAAGCCGGCCGTTCCGCGCGGGAGCTTTTCAGCTTTCCGGCGAAATGCCGCATCGCCTTGTCGTCGCCGTGCACCAGAAAGGTCGTCTCGACCCCGCCGATGCGCCCGTGCCAGTCCAAGAGCTCGCCCTCGTCCGCATGCGCGGAAAAGCCGTTGATCGTGTGAATGCGCGCCTTCACCGGAATCACCTCGTCGAACAGGCGCACCGCCTTGGCCCCGTCGATGATCAGGCGGGCAAGCGTGCCTTCCGCCGCGTAGCCTACGAACACGATGCTCAATTCCCGGCGCCAAAGATTGTTCTTCAGGTGAAGGCGCACGCGGCCGCCGGTGCACATGCCGGCGCCGGCCATCACGACTGCCCCGCCGCGGAGCCTGTTGATGGCCACGGATTCGGACATCTCGCGCGTGAAATGCAAACCTGGCAATTGGAAGGGGTCGTGCCCCGCGCGGAACAACGCCGCGACCGCAGGCTCGTAGCATTCCGGGTGGCGTTCGAAGATTTCCGTTGCCGAGATCGCCATCGGGGAATCGAGGAACACCTGCATCAGGTTCGGCAGGCGCTTGGCTTCCACGCCCTTCTTCAGGAAGAACAGCAGCTCCTGCGCCCGCTCGAGGGCGAATGTGGGAATGATCACGTTGCCGCCTCGCTCGAAGCTGTCCTCCACGGCGCCGTAAAGCTCCTCGATCGAGGCTTCGAGCGGCCTGTGGCGACGGTCGCCGTAGGTCGTCTCCATGACGACCACGTCGGCCTGGCCGGGAACCGCCGGGCTGCGCAGCAGCGGGCGCCCGGCGTTGCCGATGTCTCCCGAGAACAGCACGCGCCGCTTGCGCCCGGCGTCGTCGACCTCGAGCAGGATGCTGGCCGAGCCCAGGATGTGTCCGGCATCGAAAAAGGTTGCGACAAGGCCGGGCGCCAGGGCGAGCGGCCTTCCGTAGGCGGCTGTCCGGCCGAAATTATCCAGGCTGTTGAGCGCATCGAGCGTCGTGTAGAGCGGCTGCACCGCCTCTTCTTCGCCGCCGCGGCGTGCGGACCGGCGCGCCAGGTGCCGCGCGTCCTCCTCCTGAAGGTGAGCCGAATCGAGCATGACCAGCCGGGCTAGTTCGCGCGAGGCCGGGGTTGTGACGATCTCGCCGCGGAAACCCTGCTTGACCAGGAGAGGCACGCGACCGCAATGGTCGAGGTGGGCGTGGGTCAACAACAGGAAGTCGATCGACGCCGGGTCGAAACCGAAGGGCTCTGCATTCTCCTCGCGCAGCTCGCGGCTGCCTTGGTAGAGGCCGCAATCGATCAGGACGCGCTTGCCGGCACCCTCCAGAAGGTGGCAGGAACCGGTCACAGCCTGATCGGCACCGTGGAATGAGAGTTTCAAGGCGATCTCCTCGGATGTGTCCAGCGCCGACGGCGTCTTTCGCACTCGGATCGTATGGAGCGGCAGCTGGCCGGATTGGCGAATGCCGATCCGGATCCTGCCGGTGCGCCCCATCAAAGCCCTTCCTTTCGGTCTCGGGCAAGCCAGTCCCGCCGCGACCCTTTTGCCGGCGAACCGCCGCGGCATGGCTCTCGCCGTGAATCGCTGGACGGTGCTGATCAGCCGAGCGGGGATCGGTGGCCCGGCGCTCGCGCTCGCCGGGGGCCGTAGGGCCGCCGGTGCTCACGGCCGTAGTCTCCTCTCACGCCGGCGCGCCCGCTTGCCGGGTTGCGCCCCGCCGGGCGATTGGTGTGACAAGCTGCACATCGATTGAGCCGCTGGAATCCCCGACATCCTGCGACTCCTTGCTCGCCGGCACAATTTGTGGCGCTGTCTCAGCGGTCAGGGCGACAACTTGCCGCGGCCAAGACGGGGCCGACGCTCCCAAAGGCAAACAACTGATGGTGCCGATGCGCGTCGGCAACGAGCCAAGACCGTCCATTTGTTCTCATTGCCGATCTTTGATTACCGGATGTCGGTTGAAAAATATCGCATTGCGATATACGACCATTGTCGCTCGGGCGATCCGCATTCCATGCTTCGGCACTTTGGGGTACGGGGCTGCGGCCGCCTGGGTCTGACGCGATCGCGCTCACACTACGGCTTGCCAGGGATCGGGTAGAATCTCATGAGTGGAATTCCGCGCTATCGCACTCAAAACGGCCCCATCCTTCTTTCGGCCGGGTTCCGCCCATTTTTCCTGCTTTCCGCGCTGTGGGCAGCCATCGGCATCCCGCTTTGGCTCGCCTTTTATGCCGGACAAAGCCAACTTCCGACTGCCCTGCCGCCCGTCATCTGGCACGTGCACGAGATGGTTTACGGATACGGCGCGGCCACCGTCGCCGGGTTTCTCCTGACGGCTATCCCAAATTGGACTGGCCGCATGCCGCTTCAGGGCGGACCGCTCGCCGTCCTGGCCTTGCTTTGGATCGCTGGACGTGTCGCGGTGCTGTTCTCGGCGGCGATCGGCCCAGATGCAGCGGCGTTGGTGGATCTTGCATTTCCCCTCGTATTCTTGGGCGTAGTGGCTCGAGAGATCGTGGCGGGGCGCAATTGGCGCAATTTGCCCATGCTGCTCGCGCTGTCGCTCCTGCTCATGGGAAACCTGCTCGTTCACCTCGAAGCTGTCGGCATTGCCTCGACCGGCGCGCTCGGCAATCGGCTCGGGATCGCCACGCTCCTGATGCTGATCAGCATCATCGGCGGCCGCATCATCCCCAGTTTCACGCGAAACTGGCTCATGAGACAGGACCCAGGCGCCCGGGCACCGGCAGCGTTCGACCGTTTCGATAAGGCCGTGCTCGCCATCACGGCGGCAGTGCTCGTCTGCTGGGTATTCATCCCGACGCTAACCCTGGCTCCCTGGGTCGAGCTCGCCGGCGGCATCGCCGTCTCCACGCGTCTGGCTCGCTGGCGAGGGACGGCGACCTTGCGCGAGCCGCTGGTTTGGGTCCTCCATCTGGGCTATGGCTGGCTCGCCCTTGGATTCCTGCTCCTCGGTATCAATGGGCTCGCGGCTCTGCTGCCTGAGACGACGGCGCTTCATGCGCTGACGGTTGGAGCCATCGGCACGATGACTCTTGCCGTCATGACGCGAGCCACGCTCGGCCATACCGGGCGCCCGCTCGTGGCCGGATATGGAACGGTGACGATCTACCTTCTCGTAACCATCGCCGCCCTCTTGCGCCTTCTGGCACCTCTTGGCGGTTCGGAATATCTGCTCATCATGGACCTTGCCGGGGCAGCCTGGAGTGGTGCGTTCGGATTGTTCGTCCTGCTCTACCTGCGGCCACTCGCGCTGCCGGCCGTCAAGAGCGAGGGCGCGCGGCCAATATGAGCAGCCTGGACGATCTTCGAGCCGCGGTAAGGCACTGATTTCGCCGCGAAGGGGCGCTTTCCCTGCTCAGGGGCGCGGTCCCGCCAACTGGCCGGATCGGGCGGGCCGAAGCTTCGTCGGATCAAATCGAACTCGTGGCCGCCATGGGGGTCGCGGTAGCGGTCGCCTACTTTGACCTCGTCATACACCGCGCCGGTCTCATCGAAGCCCTTCCAGCCGGCGGCCTGGTAGGTGGCGCTGCGATCGTCGAGATCCACGGCCTTTGAGCCGCGCATGATCCCCTGGGCTTTTTCCGCCCTGGCCTCGTCCACCCAGGCCGAAACCAGGGTTCCGCCGCGCCTGATGCCCTCGGCGAAGACGTGGGCGTGCTCTTCGCTCACGCCCGCCTTGGTCAATGTGCCGACGATGCCGCCGGTCGCAGCGCCGACCACCGCCCCTGCGATCGCGCCCGCCGCAGTCGCCGCCAGCCATCCGGCCGCGATGACCGGGCCTATGCCCGGAATGACGAGCACGCCGAGCCCGGCAAGCAGTGCCGCGCCGCCGCCCACCACCGTCCCGACCGTGGCGCCTGCTTCGGCCCCTTTCGCCGCGCGACCCGACTTCAGCTCTTCGAGCAGCAGCGCGTGACGATTGTCGGCGTTGTAGGCGACGATGCTGATGTCTTCGGGGATGAAACCCGCCGCTTCGAGCGCGTGAAGCGCCCCGGCGGCGTCTTTGTAGCGGTCGAACAGGCCGCTCACGACTTTCCTCGCCATGGGATGGGCCTCCTTCAAGAGCGATCGAGACTTCTTCTGGATCGACGAGCCTTAGGTTGGACCGTCCGCTGCCGGAAGCGCGGCCGGGACCCATGTAACAACAGAATGAGGGTTGGGGCTAGCCGACATCCTTCCTGCCGAAGAAGGCCCCGATCCGATCAAAGAGCCGGGCCGCGGCGCCGCCCTCGCCATGCGGGTCGGGCGGCTCCGCGTTGTCCGCAAGGCTGGACTGGATCGTCCGCTTCGTGAGCGCCCGATCCAAATCGGCCTTCAATTCGGGCCGCGCCTCAAGCAGGGCGAGGATGTCGGGCTTGCGAAGCTCATGAACCGTGCCGGCGGTGAGCGCGCGCACCGACACGCTCGAAGGCTTGCCGGAAAGCGCAGCGACGGCACCGAAATCGTCGCCCGGCCCGCGCCGATCGACCTCTATGGTCGTCCCATCGTCCTGCTCGCGCGTCAGGCTGACGATGCCGCTTTCGACGAGGAAGACGGAGCCGGCCTCGCTGTTCTGCTTCATCAGCACGTCGCCCGGCTGCACTGCCCGCTTTGTCATGGCCTTCTGCAGCGCCTCGCGCTCGGCCGGCAGCAGATGGGCGAACTGGGAGGCCCGTTCGACGAGCCTTGGAGCCGCGGGCTTCTGGGCCGCGGCGGCGAGGCGCAGGACCGGCTCCTCGCCGGCCGCGGCAACGGCGATGGACACCCCCGACCAGGCCGCCTGCCGATAGATGAAATTCAGCACGTCGCTCTTCACCTGGCCCGTCACGTCCACGCTTTTGACGAAGAACCTGACTTGATAGACGACCGAGGAGGCGGCGAAGTCCTTGACCCTGATCTTCGGCCCAGGGTCGGTCAGCACGGCCCGGCAATTCAGCACGGCATGCTCGATCAGCTCGATCCCGCGGGAGGGCGGTGTGCGATTGTCCAGGGAGACCGTGAACTCGACGCCCTGTGTCTCCGAGGGAAAGCTGAAATTGATGATGCGCGACTTGGCGATGTTGCTGTTCGGTACGACGATGCTTTCGCGGGTCGTGGTCATGATATGCGTCGCGCGCCAGTTGATTTCGATGACCTGGCCTTCCGCGCCGCCTTCGAGCGCGATCCAGTCGCCGACGCGATAGGGCCCCTCGATGTTGAGCGCGATGCCGGAGAAAAGGTCGCCCAATGTGCTTTGCAACGCCAGGCCGAGCACGATGGCGATGACGCCAGAGGTGGCGAGCAGGCCGGTGATCGGAAGATCGAGGACGAGGCCGGCGACCGCGAAGCAGAGGCCGATGTACACGGCGCCGGCGAGCAGGTCGGTCGCGAACTTGCGCTCCTGCTCCCGGTGGTCGATCAGCAGGAAGGCGCGGCCCAGCGTGATCAGCAGGCGCGCCAGCCAGTACCACCAGAACATCTCCAGCAGCTGGAAGGCGAGGCGAGGGCTGCCCTGGATCGCGTCGGGCGGCGGCCGGAGAGGCGCGACCCCGGCGCGCCACAGGGTGACGCTGAACAGGGCCATATAGAGGATGCCGACAGCGAGCCGCGTCTTCGTCGGCTGGCGGAAGAGCCAGGCCGTGGCCGCAAGACCGGCCACACCGACGAGGCTCGCAAGGAGAAGAGGCTGGTCGAAAATCATCGCCTGGCCTGCCGTCCGGACTCGGCGCCGGAAACCTGAAGAATTCGATGGCCGTTCGGCATTGCCGCCGGGCGGCCAGCCCCGATACCTGGTTCGCTCGCCACGTTAGTCGATTGCCCTCACCGCCGCGAGGCCCGGAACGCGGCGGCATCCGACCCAGGCCAGAGGCTCGGCCCGATAGACTCCCTCCCGGGCCGCGCATAGAGTCCGAGCCATCGGGGCTGGAGAAGGCCGGAAATGGCCGAAGAACAGGCTCAGCGGCGACTTACCACCATCCTTGCCGCGGACGTGGTCGGCTACAGCCGCCTCATGGGCGAGGACGAGGCGGGCACCCTGGCGGCGCTGAAGCAGCGCCGGCGGGAGGTGGTGGCGCCGCTGGTGAGCCAGCATGGCGGACGAATCTTCAAGCTCATGGGCGATGGCGTGCTGGTGGAATTCGCCAGCGTGGTCAACGCCGTGCAGTGCGCCGTGGCGGTCCAGAAGGGGATGGCGGCGGCGAATGCCGCACTGCCGCCCGACAAGCAGGTGCTGCTGCGCATCGGCGTCAATTTGGGCGACGTGATCGTCGAGGGCGGCGACCTTTACGGCGACGGCGTCAATCTGGCCGCCCGGCTCGAGGGCCTGGCCGAGCCCGGCGGCATCTGCCTTTCCGAGACGGCCCATCACCATGTCGCCTCCAAGCTGCCGCTCGGCTACCGCGACCTGGGCGAAAAGCCGGTCAAGAATTTCGCCAAGCCGGTGCGGGCCTACGGCGTCGGCCCCGAAGCGATCCATGGAAGGGAGCCGGCGCAGGCAAGAAAAGAAGAGCCGACCCAACCGCGCGACAAGCCGGCGATCGTCGTGCTGCCCTTCGCCAACATGAGCGGCGACCCCGAACAGGAATTCTTCGCCGACGGCCTGACCGAAGACATCCTGACCGAGCTCTCGCGGTTTCGCGACCTGCTTGTCATCTCGCGCAACACCTCGAGCCGATACAAGGGCCAGGCCGTCGACGTGAAGAAGATCGCCAAGGAGCTGGCGGTGCACTACCTCCTCGAAGGCAGCGTGCGCAAGGCCGGCAACCGGGTGCGCGTCACCGTGCAGTTGATCGATGCGGAAGCCGACCGCCATATCTGGGCGGACCGCTACGACAGGGAACTGGCCGACATCTTCGCCATCCAGGACGAGGTGACGGCTTCCGTCGTCTCCACATTGCCTCGCCGCGTCGAGGCGGCGACGCGCGAGCGCTCGGCCAACAAGCCGACGGAGAACATGGCGGCCTATGAGTGCGTGCTGGCGGGAAAACTGTTGCACCATCGCTCGACCAAGGCGGACAACGAGGCGGCGCTCGCCATGCTGGAGCGGGCCATCAAGCTCGACCCCCAATATGCCCATGCCCATGCCTGGCTCGCCTGCACGCTGGGCCAGTCCTGGTCCAACGGGTATTGCGTCGATCGCGAGGCCACCTGGAACAGGATCGTCGAGGAACTGCAGACCGCGCGTGCCCTCGACGACGACGACAGCGACGTGCACCGCATCCTTGCCGCCGTGAATATAGCCAGCAACGATCTCGACAAGGCGACATATCACCAGGAACGCGCGATCGCCCTCAACCCCAACGACGATCTGATCGTCGTCCAGGAAGGCGAAGTATTGACCTGGCTCGGTCGGCCCGAGGAGGGCATCGAGTGGATCAAGAAGGCGATGCGCCTCAATCCCTACCACCCCGAGCGCTTCTGGAACCATCTCGGCCGGGCCTATTTCGTCGCCCGGCGCTATGGGGAAGCCATCGAGGCGTTCAAGCGCATCGGCACGCCGGACTTCACCCACCACGCTTTCCTCGCCGCGGCGCTAGGCCAGATTGGCAGTGCGGCCGAGGCGGGCAGGCATGCCGAACAGGTGCTCGTGCGCAAGCCCGACTTCACCGTGAAAGACTACCTTGCGACCCTTCACTACAAGCGCCAGGAAGACCTTGACCATCACCGGTCGAGCTTGCTGAAGGTCGGCCTGCCGGCGTGATCCGCTTCACCAACCGGCGCTGCTCGTCCAAGATCCGTTTCCGGGATTCCGGTTTCCCGCCCTCAGAAGGGCGAGACGCCGATGAGATGCGAGTGACCGCCCAGCATCATGGCATAGGCCACAAGCGCAACGGCCGGGCGCCATAGGCCGACCTCCCGCCAATTCATGCTGTTTCGTCCCGCAAGGATCGCCCCGAAAGGCAGGATCGAGGTCTTGGCCGCGAAGCTCTCCCATGACGTTCCCTGCAGACGCCGGCGCTTGGCATCGATCGAAGGCATGCCGGCGAGCGCCACCACGGCCCAGGCGGCGTAAAACACGGCCGAGGCCGCGTCGCCATTGGCCACGAGATGCACCAGCGCCCAGATCGTCACGCCCGTGAGGAAGGGATGCCGGGTGATGCGGACGATGCCTTTTGGCCCCCGGCCGAGGCTTCCTTCCTGGGCCACCGCTGTCGGGTTGGGGGTCGCCAGGCCGATCACGACCAGAAGGAAGGCGGGGAGCATCGCCATGATGGCGACCGGCTTCCACCATTCCGGGCTGGTCCAGACGGCGATATAGGGCGCCTGGCGATAGGCGAGCACCATCCAGATGAGGCCCGCCACGGAGGCGAGCGAAAAAACGATCCGATAGCCCGTGGCGCCGAGAGCGCTCACCGCCCGGTCGCGAAGCTTCGTGCCGGCGATGCCGAGATGGATGCCGGCGAAGAACAGCGCGGCGAGGACCAGCAAGACCATGATGTCCATCCTTTCGACGTGCGCCCGCCGATGACCGGCGATCGGCTCGGACGGTAGCAATATGTCTGCCAGCCGCCAGTCCCAAATGAACAGCGGCCATTGAAGGGCGCCGAGGAGCGTCCGGTGGCCCCGTTGGCGAAGACCTTAGGTAGTTCCCCTTAGTTGCACTCAAGGTGCCCCAACTCCAGCGTGGGCTCGGACGAAGGTCTGATCGGGCCCCGGGAAAGACTAAAGCCGTCCTCTGCCGGAAAACCTCTGCCGTTCCATGAACAACGAACAACGCCCAACGGTTTTCATCGTCGATGACGACGACATGGTGCGGGATTCCCTCAGGGCCTTGCTCGAGGCGCACCGGTTCCAGGTCCACGATTTCGAGTCGGCCCGGCGCTATCTCGGCGGCCGCGACGGCCTCGTACGGGGCTGCCTGGTGGTCGACATGCATATGCCGGACATGAATGGGCTCGAGCTGCTCCAGGCCCTGCGCAAGGCGGGGGACGCCACGCCGGTCGTCCTCTACACCGGCCGCAACGACCCGGCGCTCGAAGCCCGCGCCATGACCGCGGGCGCTTCGGCGGTGCTCGACAAACCGGTGACCTACAAGATCCTGCTGGCGGCGATCCGACAGGCTCTGGGCTCCGGATAGGTACTAACCCCTAGGTAGATTTCCGAAATTTCGGCCGGGCTTTGCCGCCGATAACCTCCACTCCGCAATCGACGCCAACTCAGGGACAGGAGCCGAACATGGCAATAGCTCTCGCGATCAGGGTACCGAGCGAAGAAGCGAAGATGAGCAGGGCGGCGGCCGTGGCAAGCGGGGCCCTGGGACGGCCCAATCATGTGAGAGCTCTGCCGACAATGCAGCCGGCCGAGCGGACGGCGGCGGAGCTGGATCGCGCCGGCACGACGGTCGTCTGCCGCAGGGGCCAGACCCTGGTCGAGGAAGGCGATCCCGCGGAATACATCTTCAAGGTCGTTTCGGGCACGCTGCGTTCGGTGCGGCTGCTGGCCGACGGACGGCGCTACGTCGCGAGCTTCCATATGCCCGGCGATTTTCTCGGCCTCGCCGACAGCGAGAACTACAACCACAGCATCGAGGCCCTGGGCGACGCCGGGCTCATGCGCTACACGCGGACGAGCTTCGAAGCCATGCTCGACCGGGATCCGCATGCCGGGCGCCGCTTCTTCGGCGTCATGCGCAAGGAACTCTCGGCGGCCCAGGATCGCCTCCTCCTGTTGGGGCGCAAGACGGCGGCCGAACGCCTGGCGAGTTTCCTTCTGACCCTCGCCGACCGGAAGGCCGGCGAGAATGGCGCCAACAACCGCGAAATCGAGCTGCCCATGAACCGGTCCGACATGGCGGACTATCTGGGCCTGCGCATCGAGACCATCTGCCGCCTGCTCTCCGACCTCAAGCAACGCCGCATCATCGACCTGCCGGGCATCCACAGCGTCGTGGTGCTGCGCCGCGACCTGCTGGAGAGCGAGAGCGAAGGCGACGCCTGAGCCTGAGCGCTAGGCCCAGCGGCGGGTAACGTCTTGCAGGCAATGACCTTGACGCAGGCCGGCCGGCCGCTGGTGGCGGTCGACCGGCCCGCGCTTCGCCCGGGCCCGCACCAGGTCCTGATCAAGGTCCATGCCTGCGGCGTCTGCCGCACCGACCTGCATCTCGTCGAGGGAGACCTTCCCGCCTGCAAGCTGCCCGTCGTGCCGGGCCATGAGATCGTCGGCCATGTCGTCGAGCGCGGTCCGGCGGCGGCGCGGCTGCAGATCGGCGATCGCGTCGGCGTTCCCTGGCTCGGCTGGACCTGCGGCCATTGCCGGTATTGCCGCAGCGGCCACGAGAACCTCTGCCCCGACGCCCGCTTTACCGGCTGCCAGATCGACGGCGGCTTCGCCGAGTTCGCGCTCGCCAACGAGCGCTATTGCTTTTCGCTGCCCGAACGCTACGGCGACGTGGAGGCCGCCCCGTTGCTCTGCGCCGGGCTGATCGGCTACCGCGCCCTGCGCATGGCGGGAGAGGTCCAGACGCTCGGCCTCTACGGCTTCGGCGCCGCCGCCCACATCATCGCCCAGGTCGCCAGGCAGCAGGGCCGGCGCGTCTTCGCCTTCACCCGGGCAGCCAACGTCGCGGCGCAGCGCTTTGCCCTCGAGCTCGGCTGCGACTGGGCGGGCGGTTCGACGGAAGCGCCGCCGACGCCGCTGGACGCGGCCCTGATTTTCGCTCCCGTGGGCGAGCTGGTCCCGGCGGCGCTCAGGGCGACGGACAAGGGCGGCAAGGTCATCTGCGCCGGGATCCACATGAGCGACATCCCGAGCTTCCCCTATCGGATCCTCTGGGAGGAGCGGTGCCTCAGCTCGGTCGCCAATCTCACCCGTGCCGACGCCGAGGCGTTCCTGGCGCTGGCGGCGCAGCTGCCGATCCGCACTCACACGGAGACCTTCCCGCTCGCCGAGGCCAACACCGCGCTGTCGCGCTTGAAGCAGGGCGAGTTGCGCGGGGCGGCGGTGCTGGTGCCCTGAACCTCAACTCCACGACAGCATCAGCCCGATATCGCCCGGAAAGCCGCCGGGGAAGTCGAGAACCTTGGCGGAAAGGTGGAATCCCAGCGGCTTCAGCTCGTGGTCCCAGCGCAGGTAGATCTCGGCCGCCTCGCCGCGCAGGCTCTGCGGCCAGTCGGGCTCGGGCGCGTTGACCGCCCGGCCGCCGTCGGCGCAGAGGCTGGACGGGAACCGCAGCAGCATGAATTCCTTCTCGCCATGCTCGGCGGCGGCCCGCGCGCCGTGCAGCAGGGTCTGCCACTTGCTGCTGCCGACGTGATGGTCGATCAGCTCCTGCATCCGCCGGCTGCGCACCTCAGCGGCGGCATGCGCCTCAGCCCGCCGGCGTTCGACCCGTTCGTGCTGGAAGCCCAGGGCCAGGTTGCGGAAGCCCTCGGACGAGAATTCGACCTCCCCGGCGGCATCGCGCGAGGCGCCGGCGTCGCCCGCGGGATCGGCCATCCCGGCGTGAACCCCCGCGGCATGGGCGACGCGGCTTTGCGCCGACCCGCTCCCAAGCGCCGGCGGAGGCGGCGTCGGCGGCCTGGGGCGCCCGGTTTGACCGCGCACCAGGTCGGCCCGGCTGACGATGCCCACGATCTTGCCGTCGCGGACCACGGGTACTCGCTTGATCCGGTAAGTGGACAGGAGGTCGGCGATCTCGGCGGCCTCGGCCGATTCGCTGACGGTCACCACCGGGGCGCTCATCAGGTCCTTCGCGGTGAATTCGGTGGAGCGGAGCTGGGCAAGGAAATCGGGGTTCAAGGGTTCACCCTCGGCCAGCATGGTCAGCCACCATTCGCGCCGCTGGCCGCGCACGTCCGGCCGGCGGCCCAACAGGTCGCCTTCGCTGACCATGCCGATGGGCGCGCCGGTGGCGTCAACCACCGGTACGGCACTGATGCCGCCATCGAGCAGGACCATGGCGATGTTGCGCGCCGGCATATCGGGCGGCACCACCGTCACTTCCGTCGTCATCAGGTCGCGTGCCTGCATCGCCGTTCCCTTCGTTCAAGACATGGCTCGACGCTACGCCAAGATTTCACATCGCCGCTATGCCTCGTTTAGGCATTGATCTGCCGCAATTCGGCCCGCGGAGGGGCGAAAAGCCGCGATTTCAACCAGGGCGATTGACCACGATCAATGATTGGCCGGCTTCGAAGCCGTAGCTTGGCCGTCATCCAATTCTCGTAAGGTGGGAGAGAACCATGGCATCGATCACCGAAGTTTCACCCCGCGCGACGACAAGCTCCTCGGCGCCCCGGAAGCTGGCCCTGGGCGCGCTGACCGCGCTTGTCATCGGGTCCATGATCGGCTCGGGCGTGTTCAGCCTGCCCCAGAACATGGCCGCCGGCGCCGCACCTCTGGCCATCATCATCGGCTGGGGCATCACGGCGGTGGGGATGCTGGCGCTGGCCTTCGTCTATCAGGGCCTGTCCATGCGCAAGCCGGCCCTGGATGCTGGGCCCTATGCCTATGCCAGGGCCGGCTTCGGCCCCTTCATCGGCTTCAACAGCGCCTGGGGCTATTGGCTCAGCGCCTGGATCGGCAACGTGTCCTATGCCGTGATCGTGTTCAGCGCGCTGTCCTATTTCTACGCTCCCTTCGGCGACGGCAATACCTGGCAGGCGGTGCTCGGCGCCTCGATCCTGCTCTGGCTCATCCACGCCCTCATCCTCTCAGGCATCCGCCAGGCCGCCTTCGTCAACCTGATCACCACCGTCGCCAAAGTGGCGCCCATCGTTATCTTCATCGCCGCCGCGGTTGTCGCCTTCAAGATCGGCATCTTCAACCTCGACTTCAGCGGGCTCGCCACCCCGTCTCTCGGCTCGGTCTTCGACCAGGTGAAGAGCACCATGCTGGTGACCCTCTGGGTCTTCATCGGGATCGAGGGTGCCAGCGTCGTCTCGGCCCGGGCCGAAAGGCGCACCGACATCGGCAAGGCGACCATCGGCGGATTCTTTATCTGCCTGGCGCTTTATGCCCTAGTGTCGGTGCTCGCTCTCGGCGTGATGAAGCAGCCAGAGTTGGCCGCCCTCAAGAACCCGTCCATGGCCGGCGTGCTCGAGCACATCGTCGGGCCCTGGGGCGCGGTGCTGATCAATATCGCGCTGGTGGTCTCTGTCGTCGGTGCCTTCTTGAGCTGGACCATCTTCGCGGCCGAGATTCCCCATGTTGCGGCCAAGGACGGCATCATGCCGAAGCTGTTCGCCACCGAGAACGCCAGCGGCTCGCCCTCGACATCGCTGTGGATCACCAACGGGCTGGTGCAGCTTTTCCTTCTCGTGACGCTCTACGCCAACAGCACCTACCAGGCCCTGTTCTACATCGCGTCCACCGCGATCCTGGTGCCCTATGTCTTCTCCGGCGGCTATGCCCTCAAGCTCGCGCTCACCGGCGAAAGCTACAAGGCCGGCGAGGCGCGCATGGGCGGCATCCTCGTCGGACTGATCTCGACCATCTACGGCGCCTGGCTGGTCTACGCGGCGGGGCCGAAATACCTGTTCATGTGCGCCCTGCTCTACGCGCCGGGCATCGTCTTCTACGCCATGGCCCGCCGCGAAACCAAGGACAGGGTGTTCAATCCGGTGGAGGCGCTGATCGCCCTTGGCCTGGTCGTGGCCGGGATCGCCGCCGCCTACCTGATGTGGAAGGGCAGCATCAGCCCGTTGTGAGAGGCAGGACCATGGATACGACCGTGCCTGGCACCGCGCTCGGCGTGCATTCGGAAGTCGGCAAGTTCCGAGAGGTGATCGTCCACCGCCCGGGGCTGGCCCTCCAGCGGCTGATGCCGGAGAACTGCCGCGGGCTCCTGTTCGACGACGTGCTATGGGTGAAGAAGGCCCGCCAGGAGCATGACGTCTTCGCCGATGCTCTGAGAGAACGTGGCAGGACGGTGCATGAATTCGCCACCCTGCTCGCCGACACGCTGCGCATCGCCGAAGCCCGGCGCTGGCTCCTCGACCGGCGCCTGCATGCCACATTGGTGGGCCCCGATGCGGTGGCGGAGCTGGACGGGTGGCTCAGCGAGCTTCCTGGCGAGCGCTTGGCGCCTGGTGGTCACTTCGCCGAAGCCGCTGGAGATCCTGGAATCGAAGGCGATCGCGCTTCTGGTCGAGCGCGGCGTCAACGTGATCTGCACCGGGGGCGGGGGCATTCCCGTGGTTCGCAAGGCCGACCACTCGCTCGTCGGCATCGAGGCGGTGATCGACAAGGATCTGGCTTCCGCCCTGCTGGCCCGCCAGCTCGACGCCGACATGCTGGTCATGCTGACCGACGTGGATAGCGTCTATGAAGGCTTCGGCAAGCCGGGCGCGCGCTCGATCGCCCGCGTCGCGCCCGCCGGCCTCGCGCCGTCCCTGTTCGCGGCCGGCTCCATGGGCCCGAAGCTCCAGGCCGCCAGCGAGTTCGCATCCGCCACCGGCCGGCCCGCGGCCATCGGCCGGCTCGAGGACGCTGCCGCCATCGTCAAAGGCGAGAAGGGGACGCGGATCGATCCGAGCGCGGTCGCGGTCGAATACCGGGCTTGAGCGGGACTACTCCACCCTCACCAGGGCGTGCTTCTTCCGGCCGGCGCTGAGCTTGATGTAGCCCTCGGCGGTGACGTCGGAAAGCGTCAGCACCGCGGCATGGTCGCTCAAGGGTTGGCCGTTGACCCGCCCGCCGCCGCCCTCGATCAGGCGCCGCGCCTCGCTCTTGCTGGAGGCGAGGCCCGTGCGGTGGAACAGCTCGATCGCCGCCAGGCCGCGCGAGAGGTCGGCCCGCGCCACCGCGATGGTCGGCAGCTCGTCGCCCGCGCCACCCTTGCCGAACACCCGGCGCGCGGTTTCGGCCGCGGCCTCGGCGGCCTCGCGGCCATGGGCCATGGCCGTGGCCTCGGTCGCGAGCTGGATCTTGGCAGCGTTGATCTCGGCGCCCTTGAGCTTTTCCAGCCGCGCGATCTCGGGCAGCGGGAGGTCGGTAAACATGCGCAGGAACCGGCCGACATCGGCATCCGCCGTATCGCGCCAGTATTGCCAGTAGTCGTAGGGCGAAAGCTTGTCGGCGTTGAGCCAGACGGCGCCCGCTGCGGTCTTGCCCATCTTGGCGCCGGCCGCCGTCGTGATGAGGGGCGTGGTGAGGCCGAAGAGGGCGCGGTTTTCCACGCGCCGGCCCAGCTCCACCCCGTTGACGATGTTGCCCCATTGGTCCGAGCCGCCCATCTGCAGCACGCAGCCGTGGCGCCGGGCGAGCTCCAGGAAGTCATAGGCCTGGAGCACCATGTAGTTGAATTCGAGGAAGGAGAGGGGATGCTCGCGCTCCAGGCGCAGGCGCACGCTGTCGAAGGAGAGCATCCGGTTGACCGAGAAATGCCGGCCGTAATCGCGCAGGAACTCGATATAGACGAGGCCGTCCAGCCAGGCAGCGTTGTCCACCATGATCGCGGCCGTCGGACCGAAATCGAGGAACCGGTCGAAGGTCTTGCGGATGCCGGCGATGTTGCCGGCGATGTCGGCCGCGCTCAGCAGCTTCCGGCTTTCGTCCTTGCCCGAGGGATCGCCGATCCTGGTGGTGCCGCCGCCCATGAGCACGATCGGCCGGTGGCCGGTCTGCTGCAGCCGGCGCAGCAGCATGATCTGCACCAGGCTGCCGACATGGAGGGAATCGGCCGTGGCATCGAAGCCGATATAGCCGACAAGCCGCCCGGCCATAGCGGCGGCATCGAGCCCTTCCAGGTCGGTGCACTGATGGAAGTATCCCCGGGCGATGAATTCCCTGAGGAAATCGGATTTGGGCTCGGTCATCTGGCGGTTCGGTGTTTGCGGATCTGCCTTGCGGGCTTGCCGTCAGCGGCCGGTCATGTAACACAGTCGATGAGCAAAACCTATGGCCCACAACTTTCCGATCCTGGCCCTCGGCCTGATGAGCGGCACCTCCTGCGACGGGGTGGACGCGGCCCTGGTCGCGACCGACGGGCGAAGCAGCTTGCGTTGCGCGGAGACCGTGACGCTCGCCTATCCGGAGGATTTCCGGCAGCGCCTCAGGGACGCGATGGTGAACCGCGAGGCGCCGCCGGCGGTGGTCGAGGAGCTGACCCGGCGCCATGCCGACGCGGTGGCCGAACTGCTCTCGCGCGCCGCAACCCAGGCCCATGAAGTGGGCGTGGTCGGCTTCCACGGCCAGACCCTGCTGCACGAGCCCGAGAAGCGGCGCACCTGGCAGATCGGCGACGGGGCCTTGCTGGCGCGGCTCACCGGCATCGATACGGTCAGCGATTTCCGCAGCGCCGACGTGGCCGCGGGCGGGCAGGGGGCGCCCTTCGCCCCGCTGTTCCATCGGGCGCTGGCCGAGAGCCATGGCAAGCCGCTGCCGAGGCCGCTCGCCGTGCTCAACATCGGCGGGGTCGCCAATGTCACCTGGATCGGCGCCGGGGAGGACGAGATCATCGCCTTCGACACCGGCCCGGGCAACGCCCTCATCGACGACTGGGCGCTGCGCCATCTGGGCCGGCCGGTGGACGAGGACGGGCGGCTGGCAGCGGCGGGCGCGGTGGACGCGCGCGCGTTGGAAGCGCTGCTGGACGATGCATATTTCGCCCGGCCCGCGCCCAAATCCCTCGACCGCGACGCCTTCGATCCCTCGCCCCTGGAGGAGTTGTCGCCGGCCGACGGGGCTGCGACCCTCGTCGCCTTCACCGCGGCGGCGGTCGTCCGCGGGCTCGAAGATCTTGCCTGAGGCGCCACGCGCATGGCTGGTGACCGGCGGGGGGCGGCGCAACCCCATGCTCATGGAGGCGCTAGGACAGCGTCTCGGCGTGCCGGTCGATCCGGTGGATTCTCTAGGCTGGGACGGCGATGGGCTCGAGGCCCAGGCCTTCGCCTATCTCGCGGTGCGCTCGCTCGCGGGCCTGCCTCTCAGCCTGCCGACCACCACCGGCGTACCGCGGCCGCTCACCGGCGGAAGGCTCGACCGCGCGCGCGGGTGAGCCGGGGTGAAATAGCCGTCTGCTGGCGCCGCCCTACTTCGCCGCCGCCTTCGTCTTTCCCCTGGCGGGCATGGGCAGGACCTTGACCAGATAGTCGTTCACCGCGTCCTTCAGCTGGTCCAGATGGTCGCTGAAGAAATGATTGGCGCCCTTCAGGATCTTGTATTCGATCTTGATGTCGCGCTGGTTGCTGAGCTTCTGGATCAGCTTGGCCACCGCCTCATGCGGCACCACGTCGTCCTTGTCGCCCTGGACGACCAGGCCCGAGGAGGGGCAGGGCGCGAGGAAGCTGAAGTCGTAGATGTTGGCCGGCGGCGCGATGCTGATGAAGCCGCTGATCTCGGGCCGGCGCATCAGGAGCTGCATGCCGATCCAGGCGCCGAAGGAAAAGCCGGCGATCCAGCAGGCCGAAGCATTGACGTTGTAGGTCTGCAGCCAGTCGAGCGCCGCCGCGGCGTCGCTGAGCTCGCCCTCGCCCCGGTCGAACTTGCCCTGGCTGCGGCCCACACCGCGGAAGTTGAACCGCAACACCGAAAAGCCGTGCTGGGCGAACACGTGATAGAGGGCGTAGACGACTTTGTTGTTCATGGTTCCCCCATGCTGCGGATGGGGGTGCAGCATGAGGGCGATCGGCGCATTCGGCCCTTCGCCATGCTGGTAACGCCCTTCCAGGCGTCCCTCGGGGCCGTTCATGATCACTTCGGGCATGCTTGGTCAGCCTTGGACCATCGATTGGTTCGGGCGCCTTGGGGGCCAAATCCGACTAGGGGTATCGGATATGCCGGCCAGCCTGGCCCTCATTCCTTATGTTAAACTTGACTTAGGTAGTCGGACTTACTATATCTCCGTCAGCCCTGCGCGGAGCCGCCACGGGCTCTAGAAGCGCAAGGCGGAGGACTTTATCATGGCGGGACAGGGCTTTTTCAAGACTATTCGCCAGCAGCTTGACTCGGTCATGGCCCGGGACCCGGCGGCGCGCTCTCGCATGGAAGTGCTGCTGACCTATCCGGGCGTGCATGTTCTGTTCTTCCACCGCATCGCCCATTGGCTCTACCGGCAGGATCGCCGGCTCCTCGCCCGCATGGTTTCCCAGCTCGGCCGCTGGCTCACCGGCATCGAAATCCACCCTGGCGCCCGTATCGGCCGGCGCCTGTTCATCGACCACGGCATGGGCGTCGTGGTCGGCGAGACGGCCGAGATCGGCGACGACGTGACCCTTTATCATGGCGTGACCTTGGGCGGCGTGGCGCCATCGGTCAATGCCGCGAGCCAGGTCGACCGCAAGCGCCATCCGACCATCGGCAACAACGCCATCGTCGGCGCCGGCGCGCAGGTGCTGGGCCCGATCACCATCGGCGCGGGCGCGCGCGTGGGCGCCAACGCGGTGGTGGTGCAGGACGTGCCGACTGGAGTGGCCGTGGTCGGCATCCCGGCCAAGGCGATCCTGCCCAAGGAGAAGACCGGCGCCTTCCTCGCCTACGGCACGCCGACGGGCAACATGCCGGACCCGGTCGCCCGCGCGCTCGAGGCCATGGCCGAGCAGCTTGCCGCCATGAAGACGCGCCTGGACGCGGTGGAGGAAGCCGAGAAGAAATTCGAATCCGTGACGCCCCCGATGACGCCGCACGTGGTGGTCGACAACGACCGCCCCGGCAACGACCGTCTGGTGGCGAGCGGGGGAAAGAAGGAGGGCTGACCATGAAGCTCAGCACCAAGGGCCGTTATGCGGTGATGGCGCTCGTCGACCTGGCGAGCCAGACCGACGGCCGTCCCGTGGCCCTGGCGGACATTGCCGAGCGCCAGGAGATTTCGCTTTCCTATCTGGAACAGCTCTTCGCCAAGCTCCGGCGCGGCGGGCTGGTGCGCAGCGTGCGCGGGCCCGGCGGGGGCTATCTGCTGGCCCGCGCGGCCGCGGAGACGCGCGTCTCCGACGCCATCCTCGCCGTCGACGAGCCGATCCGGGCGACGCGATGTAAGCCCAATTCCTCGGCCGGCTGCCGCGCCAACAAGAGCCGATGCCTCACCCATGACCTGTGGGAGGAGCTGGGCAACCAGATCCACGTCTTCTTGAGTTCCGTCTCACTGGCCGATGTCTGCAATCGCCGGATCCTGGGTCAGGGTCGTCTGCATCAGGGCATGCCGGGCGACGGAGCCGAAGCGCCCACTGGAGAGGCACCGGCCCCGGCCGACTCCCAGCCGGCCGTCGCGGCCGAATAGCGAAAAGCCCTCATGAACCCGCCCGTCTACATGGACTACAACGCGACCGCGCCGGTCTTCCCGGCCGCTGCCGCGGCCATGGGCGAGGCGCTGAAGATTGCCGGCAACCCGTCCTCGGTCCACCGCTATGGCCGCGGCGCGCGCAAGGCCATGGAGGACGCGCGCGAGCGCTTGGCCGCCGCCATCGGGGCGCAGCTACCCGCGATCGTCTTCACCAGCGGCGCCACCGAAGCCAACAACCTGGCGCTCCTGGGCACTGGCCGCTCGCGAATCCTGGTCTCCGCCATCGAGCATGATTCGGTGCGCGGCGTGTCGCCCACGGCCGAGCTGGTGTCCGTGCAGCGTTCGGGCGTGGTGGATCTCGCGGCCCTGGAGAGAATGCTCGGCGCCGATCGCCGGCCGGCGCTGGTGAGCCTGATGCTGGCTAACAACGAGACGGGCGTGGTCCAGCCGGTCGCCGAGGCGGCGGAGATCGCGCACCGCTACGGCGCGCTTCTCCACTGCGACGCGGTGCAGGCGCTGGGCCGCATTGCCCTGGATGTTTCGGCCCTCGGCGCCGATCTCGTGAGCCTGTCGGCACACAAGATCGGCGGGCCGGCGGGCATCGGCGCGCTCTATGTGAAGGACCATGTCACCCTCAAGCCCTTGCTTGCGGGTGGTGGGCAGGAGCGAGGCCGGCGCGCCGGCACGGAGAATCTCTCGGGCATCGTGGGCTTCGCCGCTGCGGCGGAGATCGCGGTCGCCAGGCAGCCGGATGAGGCAGAGCGCCTGCGCGCGCTACGCGATGCGCTCGAGGCACGCATCCAGGCCGAACGGCCCGATGCGGTGCTGTTCGGCATTGAATCGCCGCGCCTGGCCAATACATCTTGCGTGGCGCTGCCGGGCATCGCGGCCGAGCGGCAGGTCATCGCCCTCGATCTCGCCGGGGTCGCGGTCAGCGCCGGTGCGGCCTGCTCCTCGGGCAAAGTCCGCGCCTCGGCCGTGCTCGGCGCCATGGGCGCCCCGGCCGATCTGGCGGCTTCCGCCATCCGCGTCAGCCTCGGCTGGCAGAGCAGGGCCGAAGACATCGATCGATTCATGGCCGCATGGGCGGGGCTTCGGAAGCCCTCGCTGGCGGCCTAACGGAGCACGGTAGAGATCATGAATGCAGAGGCAAAGAAGGCGGCAAACGGCAACGACAAGCTTGGTAACGGCAAGCTGGGCAATGGCACCGAGCGGGGCGGCGCGGGCCGCAACCGGCCGCATACGCCCATCTATCTCGACTACCAGGCGACGACGCCGACGGACCCGCGGGTGGTCGAGGCGATGCTGCCCTATTTCACCGAGAAGTTCGGCAATCCCCATTCACGCAACCACCCCTTCGGCTGGGAAGCCGAGGAGGCGGTCGAGAAGGCGCGCGAGCAGGTGGCGGCGATCATCGGCGCAGATCCGCGCGAGATCGTCTTTACCTCGGGCGCGACGGAATCCAACAACCTCGCCATCAAGGGCGTGATGCGGTTCCACAAGGACCGCAAGAACCACATGATCACCCTCGTGACCGAACATAAATGCGTGCTCGACAGCGCCCGCCACCTCGAGATGGAAGGGGTCGAGGTCACCTATCTGCCGGTGCAGCAGAACGGCCTGGTCGACATGACGGTGCTCGCGGCCGCGATCACGCCCAAGACGGCGCTCATCTCGATCATGGCCGCCAACAACGAGATCGGCGTCATCCAGCCGCTGGCGGAGATCGGCAAGCTCTGCCGCACCAAGGGAGTCTATTTCCATACCGACGCCGCCCAGGCGGTGGGCAAGATCCCGCTCGACGTCGAAGCGATGCATATCGACCTGATGAGCATCTCCGGCCACAAGATCTACGGGCCGAAGGGCATGGGCGCGCTCTATGTGCGGCGCAAGCCCCGGGTGCGCCTCGAGGCCCTCATCCATGGCGGCGGCCAGGAGCGCGGCATGCGCTCGGGCACCTTGCCGACCCCGCTCTGCGTCGGGCTGGGCGAGGCCTGCGCCATCGCCATGAAGGAGATGCCGGCCGAAGCGGAGCGCCTGAAGGCGCTGCGCGAACGGCTTTACGAAGGCATCACCCGGCGCCTGCCGGAAGTGTTCCTCAACGGCGACCATGAGAACCGGCTGCCGGGCAATCTCAACCTCAGCTTCGCCTACGTGGAAGGCGAGGGGCTGATGATGGGGATCAAGGATCTCTCGGTCTCCTCCGGCTCGGCCTGCACCTCGGCGTCGCTGGAGCCGTCCTACGTACTGCGCGCGCTGGGCGTGGAGGAGGAACTGGCCCATACCTCGATCCGCTTCGGCCTCGGCCGCTTCACCACCGAGGAAGAGATCGACTACGCGATCGAGCAGGTGGTGGAGGCGGTGTCGCGCCTGCGCGAGTTGAGTCCGCTTTGGGAAATGGCCCAGGAAGGCATCGACATAAAGTCGATCAAATGGGCGGAACATTGATGCGCGCCGCAGCCGCGGCGCGCCGGAACCGGCGTTGGAGGTAAGACATGTCCTATAGCGAAAAGCTGCTCGATCACTACGACAACCCGCGCAACGTGGGCGCGCTCGACAAGAACGATCCCACGGTCGGCACGGGCCTGGTCGGCGCGCCCGCCTGCGGCGACGTGATGAAGCTGCAGATCAAGGTCGGCGCCGACGGCCGCATCGCCGACGCCAAGTTCAAGACTTTCGGCTGCGGCTCGGCCATCGCGTCTTCCTCGCTCGCGACCGAATGGATCAAGGGCAAGCGCCTGGACGAGGCGGAGTCGATCAAGAACACCGAGATCGCCCAGCATCTTTCGCTCCCGCCGGTGAAGATCCATTGTTCGGTCCTGGCCGAGGATGCGATCAAGGCGGCGATCCGCGACTATCGCGAAAAGCACAAGCCGGCCGAAGCGGCCGAATAGCTTCGCCGGCGGACCAACGAGCAGAACGGACCTTAAGAGACCATGGCAAGACCGCGTCCCCAGGCGATCAAGCTCACCGAAGCGGCGGCGCAGCACGTGCAGGCGCTGCTGGCCAAGCGCGGCAAGCCCTCGGTCGGCATCCGCATCGGCGTGCGCAGCAAGGGCTGCTCGGGCCTCAGTTACACCCTTGAATACGCCGACAAGCGTGAGCCCATGGACGAGCTGGTGGAGCAGCACGGCGTCACGGTGCTGATCGATCCCAAGGCGACGCTTTTCATCCTCGGCACCGAAATGGACTATGTGGAGGAGAAGCTCCAGTCCGGCTTCGTCTTCCGCAACCCGAACGAAAAGGGCCGCTGCGGCTGCGGCAAATCCTTCCATGTCTGAGGCCCGGCTCTCAGCCAGCTTCGGGGCCTGACGCGTCATGACAGCGTTGGCGGAAAGCGACGGCGGGATCGTCGCCTGCTGGTCCTGCCGCGGGCCGGTGGCGAGCCTGGCCTTGTTCTGCCACACCTGCGGCGCGGTGCAGCCGCCGCGCCAGGTCGATCACTTCGCGCGCCTCGGCCTTGCGCGCGGCTTCGAGATCGACTTGGCCGAGCTCGACCGGCGCTATTTCGGCCTGCAGCGCAACCTCCATCCCGACCGCTTCGCCAGGCGTGGCGCCAAGGAACGCGCCATCGCCGAGAGCCAGGCGGCGAGCCTGAACCAGGCCTATGAGACCTTGAAGGAGCCGCTCGCCCGCGCGGCCTATCTGCTGGAGCTTGCCGGCCGGCGAAGTGCGGCCGCCCATGCGGCTACGGTGGACGACGCCGAGCTTCTGACCGAGGCGATGGAAAACCGCGAGGCGCTGATGGAGGCCGAGGATGGTGCCGCCGTCGAGCGGATCGCCGTCACGGCCAAAGCCAGCGCCGAGGCCTGCCTTGCCGAGCTGGCACAGGCCTTCCGGCGCGACGACATCGAGAAGGCCGACCGGCTGGCCACCCGTCTGCGCTATTGGCAGAAGCTGGCCGAAGAAGCCCGCGGCAAGCGCCGGCTGCTGGAAGATGCAGCGCCATGAACCTGCTCCAGATCCATGAGCCAGGCAGCACGCCCGGTCCCCATGCCGGCGAAACGGAGCTCGCCATCGGCATCGACCTCGGCACGACCAACACGGTGGCCGCCGTGGCCACGCAAGAAGGCCCGGAAGTGCTGCGCGCTACCGACGGCGCCGGCCTGCTTCCCTCGGTCGTGCATTACCGCGCCGACGGCGGGGTCGAGGTGGGCGTGCAAGCCGAGGCCGCGCTCATCGACGATCCCACCCATGTCGTCTCCTCGATCAAGCGCCTGATGGGCCGCGGGGCCGAGGACGTGCCGAGCCTCGCCGGGCAACTGCCCTTCGAGATCCTTCCCGGCGCCGGCATGGTCCGCCTCAAGATCCGCGACCGGCAGCTCACACCCGTCGAGGTCTCGGCCGAGATCCTGCGCGCCGCCAAGGCGAGGGCCGAGCAGGCCCTGGGCCGCGCGGTCGCCCGCGCGGTCGTCACCGTGCCGGCCTATTTCGACGACGCGGCCAGGGTCGCGACCAAGGACGCGGCAAGGCTCGCCGGGCTCGAGGTGCTGCGCCTGGTGAACGAGCCGACGGCTGCGGCGCTGGCCTATGGCCTGGACAAGCAGGCCGAAGGCGTCTTCGCCATTTACGATCTCGGCGGCGGCACCTTCGACATTTCGCTGCTGCGCCTGGAGAAGGGCGTGTTCCAGGTGCTGGCGACGGGCGGCGATACGGCGCTCGGCGGCGACGACTTCGACCATGCGATCGCCGAACGGTTCCTTGCCGAGCGCGGCGGCAAGCTCTCGCCCGGCGAGGCGAAGCAGGCGCTGGCGCTGGCACGGCGGGCCAAGGAGGAGCTGAGCGGCGCCGAGCGCGGAAGCTGGACCCTCGAGCTCGGCGGGCGCGTATCCAGCCATTCGCTGACCCGCGCGGCCTTCGAAGCGATGATCGAGCCGGCGGTGAACCGAAGCCTCGCGATCGTGCGCAGCGTGCTGGCGGATGCCGGGCTCGAGCCCGCCGGGATCGACGGCGTCGTGCTGGTGGGCGGCTCGACGCGCCTGCCCCTGGTGCGCCGCAGGGTCGCCGAGCTCTTCGGCCGGCCGGCACTGGCCGACATCGATCCCGACGAGGTGGTGGCCCTGGGTGCCGCCCTCCAGGCCCGCGCGCTCACCCGCGGCTCCGACACCTTGCTCCTCGACGTGATCCCGCTTTCCCTCGGCCTCGAGACCATGGGCGGCATCGTCGAGAAGATCATCGACCGCAACACGCCGATCCCGGTTTCCAAGGCCCAGGTGTTCACGACTTACCAGGACGGGCAGACCGGCATGCTGCTGCATGTGGTCCAGGGCGAGCGCGAGACGGTGGACCAATGCCGGTCGCTGGCCCGCTTCGAGCTGAAGGGTTTCCCGCCCATGACGGCGGGGGCGGCACGGATCAAGGTGACCTTCGCCGTCGATGCCGACGGGCTGTTGAGCGTCGAGGCGGAAGAAGAGACACGGCACGTACGCGCCGGCATCGAGGTCAGGCCCTCCTATGGCCTCTCCGACGACGACATGGCGCGGATGCTGCGCGACAGCATGGAGAACGCGGAAGACGACATGCGCCGGCGCCTGCTGATCGAGGCGCGGGTGGATGCCGAGCGCGTGCTCCAGGCGCTGGACGCGGCCATGGCTGTCGATCGGGCGCTGGCGAGCGAGGAAGAGCAGGCGGCGATCGCGGCCGCGGCCGAGCGGCTCAAGGCCTTGAAGGCCGGCGAGGACCGCGAGCTGATCGTTGCCGCCATCGAGGAGCTGGAGAAGACAGCGCTGCCCTTCGCCCAGCGCCGGATCGACCGCGCCATCGGCCGGGCGCTCAGCGGCCGGAGCCTTGACGAGGTGGAGGCCGATATGGCAACAGGCGCCGCTCCCGCGGCGCGGGGGGCTATTGGCGCCGCCTCCGGACGAGCCGGTTCGTAGTGGAATTGCAACGAGGAGTCTTGGCGGGATGCCGAAGATGACGTTCATCAAGACCGATGGCACCCGCGTCGAGGTGGAGGCCCCGCTCGGCCTCTCCGTGCTGGAGATCGCGCATCGCAACGACATCGACCTGGAGGGCGCCTGCGAAGGCTCGCTCGCCTGCTCGACCTGCCATGTGATCATCGACCCCGAGTGGTACGAGCTTCTGGAAGAGGCGAGCGAGGACGAGGAGGACATGCTCGACCTCGCCTTCGGCCTCACCCACACATCGCGCCTGGGCTGCCAGATCAAGATGACGCCGGAGCTGGATGGGCTCACGGTCTCGCTGCCGTCGGCCACGCGCAACATGATGGTCGAGAAGTAGCATGCGCTGGACCGACGTCCATGACATCGCCGCCGAGCTGGAGGCCCAGCATCCCGACGCGGACGTGGTCAACCTGCGCTTCACCGACCTGTGGAAGTGGGTCCAGGCCCTGCCGGGCTTTGCCGACGATCCCAACAAGTCCAACGAGAAAATCCTGGAAGCGATCCAGGCCGCCTGGCTGGACGAGCGCCGGTGAGCGAGGGGACGGGCATCGCGCGGATGGAATCCCTGGCGCCGGGTGCGCGCGTGGTCGCCGCCATGTCGGGCGGGGTCGACAGCGCGGTCGCCGCCGCCTTGCTGAAGCGCGCCGGCTACGACGTGATCGGCGTGACCCTGCAGCTCTACGACCATGGCGCGGCGGTGCGCAAGGGAAGCTGCTGCGCCGGGCAGGACATCTATGACGCAAGGCGCGTCGCCGACCGTCTCGGCATCGCCCACTACGTGCTGGACTACGAAAGCCGGTTCCGCGCCGCGGTGATGGAGGATTTCGCCGCCAGCTATGCCGCGGGCGAGACGCCGATCCCCTGCGTGCGCTGCAACCAGCGGGTCAAGTTCGCCGATCTCATGACCATGGCGCGCGAACTCGGCGCCGAAGCGCTCGCCACCGGCCATTATGTGCGGCGGATCGAGGGACCGGACGGGCCGGAACTGCATCGCGCGGCCGACGAAAGCCGCGACCAGAGCTATTTCCTGTTCGCCACGACCCGCGACCAGCTCGATCGCCTGCGCTTCCCGCTCGGCCATCTGCCCAAGAGCCGGACCCGCGCGCTTGCCGCCGAGCTCGACCTGCCCGTGGCCGAGAAGCCCGACAGCCAGGACATCTGCTTCGTGCCCGAGGGCCGCTATGCCGAGGTGGTGGAGCGCATCCGCCCCGGTGCCGCCGAGCCCGGCGAGATCCGGCACAAGGACGGGCGCGTGCTCGGCCGGCATTCGGGCGTGATCAACTTCACCGTCGGCCAGCGCCGGGGCCTGGGAATTGCCGCGGCCGAGCCGCTCTACGTGGTCGGGATCGATGCCGGACAGCGCCAGGTGATCGTGGGGCCGAGAGCCGCTCTCGCCGCCACGGGCGCGCGGTTGCGCGAACTCAACTGGCTCGCGGGCGCGCCCGCGCTGGGCGAAGGCGAGGCCGTCGAGGTCAAGTTCCGCTCGACCACGCCAGCCGTTCCGGCTGCCGTCTTCGCCGATGGGAATTTGCGCTTCGCCGAGCCGCAGCAGGGTGTGGCACCCGGCCAGGCTTGCGTCTTCTACCGGGGCGAGCGCTTGCTCGGCGGCGGCTTCATCGCCACAGTGCAGGCGGCCGAGGCGGCATGAGCGCCGCCGAGTTCGCCGAGGCGCTCGGCAAGCGCCTGGCTCAGGCGCCGAAGCTGGGTTACCGCGTCAAGTTCCAGCTGGAGGAAGGCGGCATCATCTTCTGGGACGGCACCGGCGATCGGCCGCAGATCTCGGATGCCGACGGCGAAGCCGACACCGTGATCCGCCTCTCGGCCGAGAACTTCGCCAAGCTCATGGACGGCAACCTCGACCCGACGCTCGCCTACATGACCGGCAAGCTGAAGGTCGAGGGCAAGCTCGGCGTGGCACTCAAGATCAACGCGATGCTGAGCGATTGAGGGGCGGCCGCGAGCGGCACGCGGATGCCGTGACTTTTCGTGGCCGAGTGTGGTCATCCGAATCGGCTTCGGCCATGATGCGGCCATGATCAAGATGCGCGCCATGGTGGTTCCCCAGGCGGGCGGCCGGTTCCGCCTGGAGGAGCGCGACATCCCCGTGCCCGGGCCAGGGGAAGTGCTTCTCCGCGTGCGGGCCTGCGGTGTCTGCCACAGCGATGCGCTGACCGTCGAAGCCATATGCCGGGCATGAAATACCCGCGCATTCCCGGCCACGAAGTGATCGGCGTCATCGAGGCGCTCGGCGCCGACGTCCGCGGTTGGAAGGCGGGTGCGCGGGTCGGGGTCGGCTGGTTCGGCGGCGCCTGCGGCTATTGCGGCAACTGCCGGCGCGGCGATGCTTTCGCCTGCGAGAACATCCGCGGGGCGACCGGCGTCACGCGCGACGGCGGCTATGCCACCCACATGCTGGCAGATGCCTCGGCGCTCGCCCATATGCCGGACTCGATGGATGCGGTGCAGTCTGCACCTCTGCTCTGCGCCGGCATCACGACCTTCAACGCGCTCCGGAACTGCGGCGCCGGGCCGGGCGAGCTGGTGGCGATCCACGGCGTCGGCGGGCTCGGCCATCTCGCCGTCCAGTTCGCGGCCAAGCAGGGATTGCGCACCGTGGCCGTCAATCGCGGCCGCGACAAGGAGGCGCTGGCGCGCTCGCTGGGCGCGATGGACTACATCGACAGCGCGGCCACGGACCCGGCCGCGGCGCTTCGGGCCATGGGCGGGGCCAAGGCCATCATCGCCACGGTCACGAGCGCTGACGCGATGCAGGCCATCGCCGGCGGGCTCGGCGTGAACGGGACCATGATGGTCATCGGCGCGGTCGGAAAGCTCACCGTCGATTCCCTCGACCTGCTGGGCAAGCGCGCCGCGGTGAAGGGCTGGTACTCGGGCACCGCCGCCGATTCCGAGGACGCGCTGGCGTTCAGCCGGCTGAACGGCATCGCCTCGATGAACGAGGTGTTCCCGCTGGAGGAGGCACAGGCGGCCTATGACCGGATGATGAGCGGCAAGGCGCGCTTCCGCGTCGTGCTGAAGATCGGGCCTTAGGCGCGGCCGGCCGGGGCAGTGCCTCAGCTTGAATTGGCGGCGTCATGTCGGGAGGTTCGTGTCGCCAACTCCCAACGATCGTTGCATATAATCCGTATCGCACCATTGGCCGAACTTGAATCCCACAGACTTAACGGTTCCGACCGGCTGGAAACCCAGGCGTTTGTGAAGCGCGATGGACGCAGCGCCGCCGGTGTGGCCGATGATTCCGATCATTTGCCGCCATGGGCCGGCTTCGCACCTGGCGATCAGCGCTTGGAGCAGGGCTGTCCCTATTCCGCGCCCGCGCATCTCGTCGGCGATGTACACGGAATCCTCGATCGTCAACCGATAGGCTGTCTGGGAGCGGTAACGCGAAGCGTAGCTATATCCGACGACCCGGCCATCCATTTCGGCAACAAGGTAGGGAAGGTTGAGACCCAGCACAGAGGCGCGACGCGACAGCAATTCATCCGCGGATGGAGGAGCCTCTTCAAACGACGCCATCTCATGCAATACGTAGTGAGCGTAGATGGCCTGTACGCCGACCATGTCGGCTTCCCTCGCATCCCGGATCATGACCCTCTCCTTTCTGCCGAAAGGGTCATACTAACCTCGCGCTTGGGGCCTCCCAACGGCACAGGAAACGCGGCCCCTATGGGAAATGCGCCGAAACCGCAAACTGAGGCATAGCCCCGGCCGGGCCGAGATTGACAGCCGCGCGGCCTTCGACCTATATCCCAGCCTCTTCGGAACCGGCGGCGGGATAGCTCAGCTGGTTAGAGCAGCGGAATCATAATCCGCGTGTCGGGGGTTCGATTCCCTCTCCCGCTACCAGCTTAATCGGTAGCGAAGACAATGACTTAGAGCGCCGCGGCCGATCTGGCCCGGCGCTTTTTCATGTTGCATGTGTTGCAAATGGCAACCGAGCATTTCCAACGGTTTGCAGACATGCGCGGCAATTCCGTGCAACATGGATGCGACACAATGGCGCTCGATGTTCCATGCGCGTTCGCGCGCCCGCGCTAGTGTCCCGTGGCATTTCGGGTGGCAGCCCGCATTGTGTGGTATGGCCGAATGCCAGACCAAGGCGGGAGGAAAGGACGCAATGTCCAAGAGCACGCGTTGCGAGGTCCGCCGAGCGAACGGTCGGTGGGAGGAAGTTTCTGTCGACGAAGCACTGAGGCTTGGGCGTTCGGCCGAGAAGCGGTGCATCGAGTGTCGTGGCCGTGTCCGCGCCCACGGCTCGCGCGAAGGGGTCCCAAGCCCGCACATTGAGCATCTGCAGCGGCATCCTGGGTGCTCGCTCGGGAATTGCTTCAACTGGCACCGCTCGATGCATCCTCATGCCCTCGAATAGGGGCACGCCAATCTATCCGCGGGGAGCCCCGTTCTGACGATGAGCGACGACGAACGCCGCTGGCGGGAGGCGATCGCTGGGGCGGACTTTATAAGCGAGACGCACGACTACCTGTCGCGCGGTCGGCAATTTGAGACCGTGGCCGACGATGCCCTAAAAGAGGCCTGGGCTACGGCCTTCAAGAATTGGCTCGATGGGCCCGATGCGGCTGCGCAGCGCGATATGAATGATCTGGCCGCTGAGCTTGGGCTTCGCGGAACAGAGCCGCCCTATGAGGCCGTCAACGATGAGCTCGCCAAGCTCAGGGCCGCGTTGCCGAGCCCTGACGATCCAGAGCTAGCCAAGGCGCTCGACCGTCGAAATCGCGAATTCTTCGATGAGCTCGACAAGCCCAAGAATTGAACCGGCCGCTAGCCGGCTTGCGACAAGCGGGCCGCCCCCTGGGAGGCCTTCCCTCAGCGCCTTGAGCTCCGCTCTTAGTGCGCAGCGGCCGAGCCTCGCGCGATCATGTAGCTGATCGACGACAACTAGCCGTGGTTGCGACTCGGTGGCCGGCGTTACCCTAGCGGCAGAGTGAGGGACCGAAGGCGCCAACCTCCGGCCCCTCTGCAATCACCCTTTGGAAGCGAGGATGATCGCCGTGACCACTGATCCGAAGCCTGCGACCCCTGCGCCGGCTCCACCTCCGCCGGCTCCTGCGCCCGCCAAGCCAGAGCCCAGCGTCCCCTTCAAGAGGGGAGCGGAGCCCCAGGAACGCAAAACCTCAGAACTAAAAAAATAGCGCCGCCAGCAATGATGGCAGCGAGGGCGACGTAGAATCCGATCCTGACGAGCTTCGCAGATCGTTCCAGCGAGCGGCGGTTAAAATCGATGCGTGCCTGCACGTCCTCCACCGTGCCCGTCAGCAGCGCCAATTCATCCTTAGCCGCCGATAGCAGCCGCTTCGGCTCATAGCCCGGCGCGTGAAAATCGCCTGGCAGTGCGGCCCATCCGCAGATCAGGCTCGCTACGAACAGAATGATCGCAGTCACCAAGGATGACCAGAGCAGGGGCTGCGATGGCTGAGGTCCTGCGACGATCGTCGCGGCAGCAGCGAAGAGCGCGATGGCACCGCCGCCAAATATTCCGCACATCGTGGTAGCTCTTTGGTCCGCGCCTATCCCAATTGTGAGGGTTCCCTCGAGCGTGGCCTCCCCCTGGCGCAGAATTTCCCGGATCGAGGCCTCCGGTACATCGGTCCAGTCCATGGCGGCCCTCATCTGGTTCTAATCGGCACGCTCGCAACCTGAGGCGGCGCGACTATTTTCCGACAAGCCGGTTGATGAGCCGCCCCGCCGCCCGGCCCAGCGCCCGGCGCTCAACCCGCTTCGCAATCCCGCGCGGGCCGCGACTGACAGCCTGCAGGTCGCCGAGGAAGCGGGCGAGGCGGTAAAGTGACGAACGGAAGGATCGGCGCCTTGCCATTGAGCGGGCCTCCATCCTCGAGGTGGACGCCCTATCATAGCCGAGCGGGCCCGGCAGGGGCAGCGCGAGGCGCGTCAGGTGCCGGAACAGGCCCCGAGCCAGCATCGCCTCTGCAACCAACGTATACGTTGCTGGCGAGGCCTTCCTTGAGCTGGGCCACACTGACGCGGCGGACGGCAAGCTCGCTCAGCGCCCATTGCCGCGCCGCCCGATGCAAGGCCATGCGGCAGGCCTCGGAGCAAAACCTCTGCGGCTGCCCGCCATCGTGACGCCCGAAGGGATCCCCGCACCACAGGCAAGCCGGAGCGTCGGTCATGCCACTGCCCCCACTGCCGCCAGGTCGGGGCGCGGAACCATGCCGGCGCCGATCGAAGGCCGGTTCGTCAGTCCCCACAGCGCGATTAGAGCCGCCTCGGCGCGCCCATCGTCGCGCTTGCGGTGCCAGTTCGCCGCATGGCCCGGCATCAGCTCGCTCGCCCGCAACCGGCTGCCATCCTTGCCGCCCGGCACGGCGAGCGCCCGCCGCCATGTCTGCGGCGTGACGTAGCTGATTGGAATCGCCAGCGCCGCGATGATGCCCTCGAGCTGGCCGACAGAGCGGCCGAAGGCGAACATGGAAGAGACGCCCTGGCCCGGCATGGCCCCGACGCGCTCGAGCACGGCATGGGAAGGCCGCGCATCGCGGATCAGGCTGGCCAGTGCCGCAACGTCGACCTGGCGCTTGTGCTTCCCGCCGCGATCGATCTCATGGCAGGGCATGTCGGAGATCTCGAGCGAGCCCGCCGCCGTCAGCAACGCCAGCGCGCCGCCGAGGCCCGGGTCGATTCCGAGGATGCGCACCATGCTCACTGGCCGGCCACCGGAAGCAGTAGCCGCGACAAGATTGCACCCGCCAGGGCGGCGGCTATCAAGGCTGCAAGGGCGACGGCGAGGCGCTGCATGTCGCTTCCCTTTCGGCGGTTGGTGGCTCCGGCGCTCCGATGGTGCACCCGGCCGCCTTCATGTCGTCGACGTCGCGCGGATCAACTTCGACGACGATGCCGTCAGCGCCGGAGCAATAGCGCCGGCCGCCTCGAGGCGCGAAATTCATCCACGGCCCAGGCGCAATCATCTTCACCGGAAGATCGGGCTTTTGCTGCGCCGGCTGAAATAGCGGTGGCGGCACAGTCAGCGGCGCAACGGGCTCGCCACGCGACTCCGCGATCAACCGATCGAAATGAGCGAGCCACGCTTCGGCGTTGCTGCCCGCCACCACGAGCTCGGTCAAGGCCCAGACCAGCGCGTCGAGCCGATCGGGCGAGAATCCCCGCCTTGGCCCGATCAAAGTCGGCAGTGAAGGCGCATTGCTGATCCTCGAGCGCCGGGAAGGTGCCGACGTGGTGAATCCGGTTCTGCTCATAGAGTGCCGACACCGGCTCGGCCCGAGTGACTTTGCCTCGGCTCGCATGCACCGCCTTGAACGAGACATTCGGATCGACCATGCGGAGCGTCGATTCGATCATTTCGCCGCCGTTGTTGACCTCGCCGACAATGCGATCGGCATGGTGGCGCCGATAGGCCGCGATGGCAGCGCGGGCCCACTCGATCGGCGCGAACC
Organism: uncultured Alphaproteobacteria bacterium; assembly: GCA_963724385.1. Taxonomy (GTDB): domain Bacteria; phylum Pseudomonadota; class Alphaproteobacteria; order Dongiales; family Dongiaceae; genus DASXQK01. Next base: position 1,569,048 of record CAVRUJ010000001.1, read on the forward strand.
GGCCCGACAGATCCTCGAGGATGTAGCCGTGCCCGAGCCCGTCGACACCCGCGACGATGATCCCGGTTTCGTCCGCTTCATCGCCGCTCGTCACCGCTGGGTCGATCGCGACCACGATCCTGCGCAGCTCCGGCGCGCCTTTTAGCCGCGTGTTCTCGATCGCCTCCCGATTCCACAACGCGCCGGGTGCATCGTCGAGCATCTCACCGTCGAGCTCCTGGCGGCCGAGGCGCGTTCCGGCATAGCGGCCGACGATCTGCTCGAGGAAGCCGGCGGCCAGATTCGCCCGGTTGTCTTCCGTGCGGCCTCTGGTGACAACCACGTCCTTGCCTTCGCGGGCGAGTAGCTCGCGAATCAGGCGCACCGGCTTGGGCGTAGTCGTCACCACGGCGCGAGGATTCTTGCCGAGGCGCAAGCCGAACATCAGAAGGTCCCAGCTCTCAGGATAGCGCCAGGCGCCGAGCTCATCGGCCCATGCGGCGTCATGCTGCGGCCCTCGAAACCGCTCGGGCTCGTCCGCTGAGTAGGTTGTGCCGATTGCACCGTTCGGCCAGGTGAGGCGCCGACGGGAAGGCTCGTAGACCGGCCTGGACCATGACGGCGAAACGGCGAGCACGCCGCTCTCACCTTCGACCATGACCTCGCGGGCATCGCTCGCGGTCGGAGCGACCAGCGCAATGCGCGACACGCGGCCGGATTCGGCTTGTTCGCAGACCCACTCCGCGCCGGTCCGGGTTTTCCCGAAGCCCCGGCCAGCAAGCAGCATCCAGATCCGCCATTCGCCAGCGGGCGGAAGCTGATTTCGGGCGGGCGATCGCGCGCCAGTTGCCCTCGAGGGCCGCGACAAGCTGGTCACTGAAGGATCGGCGCCCGTCAAGCATTGGCCGCCTCCGGCAGCGCCGCGTTCGCCATGGCGGGCTCGCCCCCTTCGATCCGGCGCAGAGCCGCGATGACTTCTCGGCGCGCCTCGGGGAAGGGCGCAACGGCCGCGACGATGGCCCCGATGGCGCGCATGTAGCCGGGATCGACGGTGAAATTGTTGTTCACGATGATTCCGCCACGGTGGAGCTCGCCCGTGAGCCGAGCGGCGCCGGCCAGGTTCTCATGCAACCGCCCGGCGAGGGACGCGACGCCATGGCCATCGTCCGCGATGCTGGCAGAATCAAAGGCCCGATAGAGGCGGCCTCGGATGATCCGGTAATGGTCGAGCAAGCCGAGAGATTTGTCGGCCGCCATCGCCTCGAGGTCTTGCTTGGTCCGGTTCGCCCCGGCGATGTAGGCAGCCCTCAGCTCATCGCTGACATGGCCGATCCAGTGCCGGCGCGTGGCGTCGTAGCTGAGGCCGAATTTCTTGGCGACGCTGCGATAGGACGCGCCGCCCGCAAGCAACCGCTCGAGCCGGACGCGCTCGGAGTGGCGACATATCTTGCAGCGGCCGGTGATCAAGCCCTTACGCGGCATGAGTCTACGCCCGAAAGGTGGCCGACGCGCCTAACCCATGCAAGGCGCGCCGGCCGGGGCCCAGCGCGGCATGGAGTTCCGCTCCAGGCTTTCGAGGAAAGGGCCGGCAGGCGCGCTCCCATCGTGGGCTCCATGCGCGCCTGCCGTCATTTCGCCGATGGCGCCATGCCGAGCGCCGCGACGAAAGCCGCTAGACCGAGGCGCCAGTGCCATCGGTCCAAAAGCCGGGAGTTGCCGCAGATCCGACAATGCCGCCGCCACCGCCGACCCAGGCGATCAGCTTGTCGAGATCGGTGTCAAAGTAAGGCATCGACCGATAGAGCCCGTTAGTGGGCCGCGAAGCCGTTGGCCCGACCATGCCGAGCTCGAAATAGCCGAGCTGAGCCTGCGCCTCGATTTGAGTTTGGGGGACGTTGGCCACGGTGCCGGCTACGTTGATCATGCGAATGGTCATAGGTGCCTCACTGGAGCTGAAGGGGTGCGAGATGAGTTAACCGGGGAAACCAGCGAGCCGGTATGCGCCGCGGCTCGGCCTCCGATTCATTTTCAAGCTTGGTTAGCCTGGCGGCGATGCTGGCTACATCCGCTTTGAGCTTCGGCAAGCTGATAGCGTCCAGCTGCTTGTGCGCGGCGTCGAGCTTGCCCAACACGTCCGAGGCCCGCTTGCGCAATGCGTCGGGGCCATCGGCGACTGTCCGCTTGAGCGTGTCGGCATCGCCTCCGGTAGCCGCTCTCCAGAGATCGTCGATCGCCTTGTCGGCGTCGGCGGCACGGCCGTCCTTGACTGCCCGGTGGGCAGCGATGGCGAGCTCGTTGAGCGCGTCTAGCTTGCTCATGCCGTCTCGCCGTTCAGCTCGATCCTGGCAGCCGGATCATGGGAAAGCCGCTCGGCGAGTTCACGCCAGGTGATGCGCGTGGCTTTCATTGCGCCCCGGACCTCGAACGGATCAACGACACCCATCTCCCGAACAACGGCGCTGGCCTCGGCCCCCCGACCGGCCACCAGGAGCGAGTCCTGCAGGGCTCGCGCCGCCTGATCAAGGATTTGGACCTGTCGAGCGTGGGCCCGGGCGAGCGCCAAAATCCGTGTCGCCTCTTCGACCAGAACGGCGGCATGCGCGGCCTGCATGTTCTCGACCAGTTGACCGTGCAGCTGGTGCGCCGCCTGCATTTCGGGCTGCAGAGCCTCCCAGGCGAGTTGTCCAGCGATGACCTGGGCATGGACGTTATTCAGACGCTCAACTGCGGCCTCGCGCTCTGCCGCCCTCGGAGCGGGCATGGTGCCGGCGCCCGATCGCTGCCAGATGGCCCAATCGATCGACTCGGCCTCGGCCACGGCTTCCAAGGCCTCGACGGCTTCACGCTCGAGGCGCTGGGCCTCGACAAGCGAATCATTGTTCGCTGCAGGCGCCCGACAACCTCGCGCTGGGCCGCAACGGCGGCCTGAGCATCCGCGAGGCGCTGGCGGGCGGCCGTCAGCGCTGCCGGTGGCGATGATTTGGTGTCGGGGCTGTTGCGCGAGAGGAGTTGAAGCATGGGCGTCTCTCCATTGCTGGCGGTTTTCACAACTCGCGACGCGAAGGCTACTGCACAATTGTGATGCTGTAAACATAGGTGCCGGCTATTACAAGCCGTTACAAGTAGTTATCAACGGATGGCAGTATTTTGACTGTCACGAGGTGCCTTTTGAATGCCTGCAACAAGCCTGCGACATGACGAAAATTGCCGCGCCATCTCAATAGGATGCGACGTGCCAAGCGGACGATTACTCCGCTCGTCAAAGGAAGCCTGCCGGCTCGAGGGAAGCGAGCGAGTGAAAATGCGCCGCGAACCGGGAAGTTGACGGCCCCTTGATGCGCGCATGATCGAGGCCGGGGCCTCTTTCTCTGCCTTCCCGAGGCCCGGACATGCCGGACAGCCCCGGACAAGTCCCGGACATGTCCGCGACACCCCACCCCGGACCGGACACGGACACACCCCTATAAGGGTGTCCTGTCTGTCCGGGTGTCCGGCCTGGCAGCGAGTTCGTAAAGGATCACGGAACGAGCCATGCCCAGTCCTGCCAGATGCCTATGGCTGAGGCCGCCTGCAGCCGGTCCGCGGCTCGCTTAAAGCTCTTCTGCCGGGCGGCTTGAGTGTCGCCCTCGCTTACGGCGCCGCTGTAACAGTATTGGCGCCATAGGTCCGTCCGAACGGCGCGCACCTGGGCGGGAATGTGGCTTGATGCTGGTGGCATCTCACCGGCTTCCTCGATTGCCCTCTGCAGGAGGTCACGGGCCACCTTAGCCGCGCCTGTCACCTTGGGACGGCTTCGCTTGGTAGGGTCGGTTTCGCCTTCGGCCGGCTTGATGACGCAGCTGGTGATGTCCTCGCCGTCGCTGTCCTGGCCGAGATTGACCACCTCGAGACGGCTGCTCTCTTCCTCGCCGCTCGGGCCGTCCTTCATCCACACGACTGCGGCGGACACCAGGCCGGACGTATCGCGCTTGATCGAAATTTCGGCGTCGGCGGCGCCTCTGAGCGAGGTGTGGCCGCGCGGCCGGTTATCATCGAGCCCGCAGTGGTGAATGATCAGCACGGCACACTTGAAGGCTTCCCGGATGGCGTCGGCGGCCTTCACATAGTTGCCCATGTCTTCGTCGCTGCTCTCGCTGCCGGCGATGCTGCGATTGAGAGTGTCGATCACGATGGCGACGGGCGTCTCAGTGCCAAGCTGGGCCCGGATGTCGTCGATCAACTGCCGGCCGTCGGCCACGAGGTCGAGCCGGCTTGCCAACAGTTGAAAACTCGGCGTCTCGCCATCGTTCGCAAGCCGGTTTTGCCGGAAAGCGGCGACGCGGGCGCCGAGGCCGCGCTCGCCTTCGCAAGCGACATAGACGACAGTTCCCCGATTGACCCGCCGGCCGCGATACTCCCAGCCGAGCGCGACGTGCATCAGCAGATCGAAGGTCCAGAAGCTCTTGCCGCACTTGGGCGGGCCCCAGATCACCACGAGGCCCTCGCGAGGAATAATGCCCCGGACCAGATAGGCCGGGCTCGTATCGAGCGCGATCTTGTCGAAGGCCACCAGCCGGAAGCGGACCTTCGGCGACGGCGTCGACTTTCCATGTTTTTCGACGGTGCCGAGCTGGACGAGGCGGTCTTCGACGGTGTCTTTCATGCGGCCACCAGGGCATCATTCCAGTCGCCGATGCTGGGAATCCGCACGATGGCTTCGCGGCCAGCCTGGGCCCAGCGATCGGCGCAGGCGCGCGCTCCGTCTATTTCCTGGGGCTTGGGGTCCGCGAAGACGGTGAGGCACTCGACGTCGGCGAGCACCGGGAACCGCTTGAGGGCCTCGAGGCTGCCGCAGGCCCAGACGGGCCGCCAGCCGGCGGCGATGATGGCAAGGCCTGTCTCGATTCCCTCGCATATGCCGAGGCCTTGCCCCACTTCGTCATCGGGCGAGAGCCGGATGATGCCGGCGCGGCCGAGCATCATGCGGGAATCCTTGCCGAAGGCTTTGGCGCTGCCATCGGCCGTCAGAAAGGTGCGATGGATACCGCAAGGGTCAGCCGTCATGGCATCCGTCATCAGCGCCAGCATGGCCGGCGCGGTGGAGTCGCCCCGCAGGCAGCGCGAAGCCCAGCGCAACGGCATGCGGTCGAGCTCGGCAGGTTCGAGCGGGATGCTGCGGGCGCTGAGCCAGCGTTCGACGGGGGAGGAGCGCGCGGCTAAGGCGCCGTCCCAGGCTTCGCGCCAGGTGCGCGCGACAAAGGCAGCCCGCCTCTCGCGGTCGCGCTCCCTCTTGGTGCGCTGCTTCCTATCTCTCGCCTTGTCGGCCTCGGTGGGCTCAAGGATCTCATCGGGGCGCCCCGGCCAGAGCCCGAGCTTGCGCAGGGCGGAGACCACGCGCCGCTGATCGCAGCCGGCATGGCAACGCACCAGCAACTTGCCGTCATTGCCGTCGCTGATCGTCAGGCTCGGCGTGCGGTCATCGTGGCCGGGGCAGCACGCGGTGCCGTAGCTGCCATGCCACCGGCCGCCGAGCGCCTTGGCGAGATCGGCGGCGATCATAATTCGTCTCGGCCGATGTCGTCGACCGGATCGCTGTGGAAAGGCTCGCGGTCGGTGGCCGAGTGTTGCTGCGCCGGCTGTCGACGTGCCCGGGCTGCATGCGGCCGTGGCGCTTGAGCTTTGCTTTCCTCCTGCTCCTTGCCGGGCGAGAGGAAGACATTCCAGGTTGGGACGCCCTCGGCCGTTGGTTCACCCCGGAAAGCGATGATCCGTGCTTTGCCCAGAAAGCCGCTGAGGTACTCGTTACCGCGCTCGCTGGTCCGCTGCCATAGCGAGCACAGCAGCACTTTCTGATTGGGCGCGCTCATGGGTGCCTCCGGCCAGGTCGCCAGTCGAGATCGCGCTCACGCAGCCTCGCCGCCTTCGCGTCACGTTCCGCTTGGCGCAGAGACAGCGGCGGCGGCGCGCATCCGCAAGAGGTGGAAATTCCAGCGACGAGATCGGCGACGGCGACCTGGCGCAGGGTGCGGCAGCCGCAGCGGCAGACAGCCCGGCGCCCGTTGACGGCCGCAACCACCCACCGGCCGAAACGCTGGCCCTCGAGAACCCTGGCGATTGTTTGAACGCCGGCCGCGCCTGGCGAGCTCATTGGTCAACCTCCACTGCAAAGAGCGTCGGTGGAAATTGATCGCCGCCAGTGACGCGCAGCTGATCGGGGCTGAGGGCGGCATATGCCTCGAGGCGCCCGACGAGATCGCCAGCCGGATCGCGGAGGGTTTCAGACAGGAATTCGAAGACGGCCCTGGCGCCGAGGCGATGGAGGCTGTGGGCGAGGTATTGCAGACGCAGCGGGTTGCGGGTAAAAAATCGCCAGCCCGAGAGTTTTCCCGATCCGCCCCGTGCCCGCCTGCCAGCGGCACGGGGTTTCGGTTTGAGGGAGGCGGCGATCGGAGCCTCGCGCGGCCGGCCGAGGTGCGCATGGTTAGGCCGCCTCGGGATTCTCGAGCCGCGCAATGTGCGAAATCAGCGTGCTCTTCCGGGCGCACCAGCGCGTATCGCCGACCTTGAACCCCGGCAGGTGGCCATGCTCCAGCAGGTAGTAAACTCGCCGGGGCTTCCATCCCAAGAACTTGCTGATGGCCTCGACGCCCTCGAGGAGATCATCAGCTAGCGTTGGCGTCTTCATTCATGCCTCCTTAGACGAAGTGCGCTTTACGCACTATCGATGCCAAAAGATGACAGTCAGTCCCGCAGACCGTCAAGCACTACATTAAGGTTGATGATTCCCATTTGTGCCTTCCTGCTGCTCCCCAGTAGTCTCGAGATCGGATCAGGCCTGAATTCAGCACCGGATCGCCGTCCTCGTCTGTAATGACGTCGTAGCCAAGGATGCCGCCATTCGTGATGTAGTGCAGAAAATTAAGCCCTCTTCCTTGGACCGCCCGCTCTGCGGCCTCGCGCAGCCGGCGAGCGGGCGCAAGCAGCCCTGACTTCGGGCGGGACGGCGAGAGGGCATCTCGGAACCTCTCGGCCGTCTGCTTGAGGACTCCCCGGGGAACTCCGTTGCTCGCGAGATGCACAAGCACTGCGGCGACACGAGCCTCTGCGGTATCGAACCGCCGGTGGACGCCGGTCCCGGCGCCTTGGGTGCCCCCGATAGGCTCAAGTATGCCGAAATCGGCCCATAGCTGGATGGTTCGCGGCTTCACTTGAAGGGCCTTCGCCAGCTCTGCGACCGTGTATTCCATGCTCACAGACTAAAAGCGCTTTACGCACTTGTCAACAATCGGGACCAAGCGTAGCTTCTGGGGGTAACCAAATTCCCTTTGCATGGAGAGGAACCGATGGCGAGCATCCGAAAGCGAAGTTGGGTCTCAGCGGGGACCAAGCGAGAGAGCTGGGTCGTCGACTACTTCGATCAAGGCGGCAAGCGCCGGCTCAAGACATTCGACACGAAGAAGGAAGCCGAGACCTGGAAGGTGAGTGCGCTATTCGAGGTGCGGCAGGGCACCCACACAGCCGACAGTGCGAGCATCACTGTCGAGCAGGCCGGCGATCTCTGGATTGATCAATGCCGGCTCGACGGCTTGGAGAGATCGACCGTCCGGCAGTACCTCGGCCACCTCGATCTGCACATCAAGCCGGTCATTGGCGCCGTAAAGCTCTCGCAGCTGACGTCGCCCGCCGTGAAGGATTTTGCCGCCCGGCTGCAGCGGGAAGGCCGGTCACCGGCGATGGTGAAGAAGGTTCTAACCAGCCTCGGGGCTCTGATCGCCGAGGCGCAGGCAGCCGGCCGGGTGAGCCGCAACGTGGTTCGCGATCTCGGCCGTCAGCAGAAGGGCAGGCGGAAGGCCGAGAAACGACACCGAGGGCGCCTCGAGGCCGGCCGGGACTTCCCTTCCAAGCCGGAAGTGCAGGCCATCCTGCGCGAAGCGGAGGGCCGCTGGCGCCCGCTGATCGTGACGGCCATCTTCACCGGCATGCGGGCGAGCGAGCTTCGCGGCTTGACCTGGGCGAACGTCGATCTCAAGGCGGGGCTGATCAGGGTCCGCCAGCGGGCCGACAGGTGGAACCGCATCGGAAGTCCCAAGTCGGAAGCAGGCATCCGCGAAATCCCGATGCCTCCGATGGTCCTCAGCACTCTGCGGGAGTGGAAGTTGGCCTGTCCGAAGGGCGAGCTCGGCCTCGTCTTTCCGGCGGGCAGCGGGAACGTCGAGAGCCTGGCCAACATCTACAATCGCGGCTGGGCCCCATTACAGCTGAAAGCCGGCGTCGGAGAGCCGGCGGTCGATGAACAGGGCAGGGCCATCCTCGGGGCCAAGTACGGCATGCACGCGCTCCGGCACTTCTATGCGAGCTGGGCGATCGAACAGGGCTTCCCGCCCAAGCGGGTGCAGACCATGCTCGGCCATAGCTCAATTCAGATGACCTTTGACGTTTATGGGCACCTATTCCCGAACGCGGAAGACGATCAGGCGAAGCTGGCGGCCGGCGAGCGCGCGCTTGTCGGGTGAGTGCGACAGTCATGCAACATGGCGTCGCCAACTGACTGAATTCTCTACCGACCCGCTGGAATCATAATCCGCGTGTCGGGGGTTCGAAGTCCCTCTCCCGCTACCATTCTCACGATTTCGATGAATTGTGAGAAGCGCAGCTTTTCAGCGTCTCGCCCGAATTTTTTGCTCTTCGCTACATGCGGATTCTCTGAGCCCTATCCGCTTTGCCAGCAGAAGCGCTACGGATCGCGCGAGCGTGCGCTCGTGGACCGCGTCACGACAGCTTTTCCGAGGGACCTTAGAGGCTGTCGGCGCTCCAGACAGTCTGAGATGGACAGTTTTTGCGTGCCAGAGGCCTTTCGCGATGCCGACGGTCAAGCTGCGCGACGAGCTCCTCAACCGTGAAATCTTCAACACCCTCTTCGAGGCCCAGGTTCTCATCGAGCGCTGGCACCATCACTACAACCATCGCCGGCCTCACTCGGCGCTTGGCTATCGGCCCCCAGCTCCACGCGCATGGCTGGTCCCTCCGCCGGACGCCCACTCCGCTTCGCCATGGGTCCGCGGGCGTCCGGCTGGATCAAATACCGATTCTGCTGCTACATGGGAACCGGCTGCGCAGTCGGGGGCCGGTCAGGTATCCCCGACCGCATCTGCAACTTGGCCTGTACCGATGTCTCCAATGAGCTCCGCCAAGGCGACGGGATCGCGGGGGCGCTTAAGGCGCTTAGTTGCCATCGCGCTTGTCTGACCGTTTACCGCGGCCCTCTTCTACCTCCCGATAGGCAAATTTGTTGATCTGCTTCTGCTCATTGATCCATCCCCACGCCTCAGCCTCGCTGTTGAATGTGTTCACGATGCGGGGCTTATTACGCCCGTGTCTCATTTCAACATCGCAGGTCCGCTCGTTCTTGCGGATAAGGACGCGGTAGGCAATCTTTGGCATAGGGTTAATATGCCACAGCGCGCTCAGATCGTAAAATGGCTCCGGCGCCCCCTTAGTTTTCAAACTGACCCACTACCGGCCCGCGCAACTGACTACAATTGCGGCATTTTTTGTGCCAAAATTCCTAATTATCGGAACAGGGAATGTCTCTCGTGGAGCAGGGATTTAATGGAGAGAACAGGGAAGCAAACGGGCGGAGCAGACTCTCGCTGCATGCTGCAAAAATCCCCAGTCGGTCCATAAGATGATGGCCGGTTCAGTCCGTGCCCTTCATGATGAGCTATCGGGCTGGAGTGTTTATTGGAGAATCTAACGCCCGTCGTTGCTGAGCGGTGCGCGCCATGAGTGAGGGTCTTCCCCTGTTCGCCTACGCATTCCGCGGCGGGGTTGCACAGGCATTGCATGGCTTCGCTGAGGCCGACGCTTTGCTCGGCAGTTCCGATTTCATTTGGGTGCACCTCGATCCTCGGGACTTGGCTTCACAGAAGTGGTTGAGGAATCGCCCCTGGCCACCCAAGGTGATCGATACTGTTGCGGCCCCGATCCAGCGCGGCAAGCTTTTTACCGCTGGTGACCTCATATATGGTCATTTGCGAGACTTTCGAAAACAACCCAGCGCACTTCAGGCCGGATCGCTATGTATCGCCGCTTCGCCATCTATGGTCGTGACTGGACGCCACATCCCGCTGCTCTCGATTGAGGAACTGCAGCGCAGGGTCGAAGCGCAAACGATCCTGCCCGGCACTCCCTTTGCACTTATCACAGAGTTCTTCCGTGCTTTGAACGACATCGGCGAGGGATTGCTGCTGCGAGCCGGCGAACGTCTTTCCGCACTCGGGTCTGATGTGCTGAAGCGCGAAGGGTCGACGTATCGCGAGGAGATTTTGGAATTGCGGCGAGGATCGATCCAAATCGCACGCGACATGGCCTACAAGCGTGCGGCCATGCTTGAATTGCTAAGCCACCGTCCGACACAATTCCCTGCAGACGAATTCGACCGGTTCAAAAGCCAAGTCGACCGCTATATAGCATTGTGTGAGGACGCACAGGATTACGCAGAGGATTGCCAATTCCTGCTGGAAGAGGTGCGAGCACAAGTGGAGGAGCAAACTAACCGCAATCTCTATATATTGACGGTGTTCTCTGCGATCTTTCTGCCGGCGGAGCTGGTTGTCGGCCTTTGGGGAATGAATGTCGCCGGCATTCCGTTCAGCAGCGCGCCTAACGGATTTTGGGCCGTGGGTGCGCTGATCGTGGCGGTTTTCGCCTTGGTCGTTCTTATCCTCCGTAGGCTAAGAATCTTTTGAGTTTTTGCTTCCCTACTGCTGGCTGTGAATGAATGACCTGCCTCCCGCTGCGCAGCAGGCTTAAGCGTTGGCGTGGGGACTCCGTTGGCCACAGTTGATCTGCATGGGGCTTAGCGACAGCGCTACGCTGATCGGATCGGAATTAGAGCGCCGCCTCGAGTGTGCGGCAAATCGTCTTCAGGACCTTGATCCGCTCAAACAGCTTGTCCTCGGCCTCGACCAGGGTCCAGGGAACGAGATCTGTGCTGGTACGCTCGATCATCTCTCCCGCCGCGGCCTGATAGTCGTCCCAGTGTCCGCGGTTGCGCCAGTCCTCTGGCGTGATCTTGAAGTGCTTGAAGCTCAGCTGTTCGCGCTCGCGGAAGCGCTTCAGCTGCTCCTCCTTGCTGATCTGGAGCCAGAATTTCACGACTAGCACGCCGTGGGCAATCAGGTCCAATTCGAAGTCGTTGATCTCGCCGTAGGCACGGCGCCAGTCAGCCTCGCTGCAGAGATTTTCCACCCGTTCCACCAGGACCCGGCCGTACCAGGTCCGATCAAAGACCGTCACCCGGCCGAGGCGCGGGATATGGCGCCAGAAGCGCCAAAGATAAGGCCGCGCCGCCTCTTCGTCCGTCGGCTTGGCGATCGGCACAAGGCGGACCTGGCTGATGTCGAGAGCCTCGGCGACGCGGCGGATGCTGCCGCCTTTACCGGCGGCATCGCTGCCTTCGAAGGCGATGACGAGAGCACGGCGACTGAACTTCTTGTGGCGGACCAGGGTGGCGAAACGCCCCTGCCATTTCTCGATCAGCCGCTCGTAGTCCTTTTCGTCGAGCTTGCGGGTGAGGTCGAGGGTCGAAAGGAGCGTCCGGCTACTGGGTGCAGCAGTCGGCTCTGCCTTGACCTTGCGGACGGGGGTGCGCTTGGCTGGCGCCGGCTTCTCCCGCAGGCGGCGCCTGACGGCGTCGAGGAAAGCGCGGGCGATGGTGACGGAGGAATAGCGCTGATCGGCGGCGTCGACGATGGCCCAGGGCGCATAGCCATAGCTGGTCAGTCGGATCGTCTCCTCCATCACGTGCTTCGCGCCATCGTAGTGCTTCAGCAGAAGGCGGTCCCGTTCCGTGACTCGCCAACGTGTCGCCGGATCGCTTTCCAGCCTTTTCAGCCGCTTGCGCTGCTCGGCGCGGGAGAGATGCAGGTTCAGCTTGAGCAGCAGCACGCCCTCGTCCGTCAGCATTTTCTCAAAGCGGTTGATCTCACCGATCCGCTTCACGAATTGGGCCTCGGCAATCTCGCCGAGGTAATGACGGACGGCGGGCTCGACGTACCAGTGATCAGAGAACACCGCCGTGCGGCCCTTGGCCGGCAAGGCGCGCCAAAACCGCCACATGTGCGGGCGTTCGCGCTCTTCCTCAGTAGGGCTGAGCTCGGCATAGGTCTCAATCAGCCTGGCATCGAGCCAGGAGCCAACCCGGTTCATTGCCTCGCTGCGCCCGGTCCCGGCCATGCCGGTCAAGACGACAACGACCGAAAACCTTTGGCTCTCGGCCAGCTCGTACTGGCATTCGATTAACGCCTTGCGCAGCTCGGGCAGGAGCCGCTCGTATTTGGCCTTGTCGAGCTTCTGGCCGATCTCGGCCGTTTCCAGCATCCTCGCCCGTCCTTTGCACTTTCCGTATAAACCGAGTTCGCACTTTTCGATTGAGCCAGCCTCGGATTTGTCATCCAACGTTGCTTCAAACTCTGCGGCATCATAAAGAAAAAGTGAACGAAAAGCACGGCGAAGCAGGTCGATGCAAGCATACCGCGTGCGACCTACAGGTCCGAGAGAGATTCGTGTTCGACTGACTTGACAACTGGACCAAAGATCGGAGGCCGGCAACAGCCGGTGCGTGGTTCAGTGTGCCGGATCGTCGGCACGATGGCGCTCGGCGATCTGGTTCACGGTCCTTACGAGCAGGTCGTACTTAACCTTCGTAAGGCTAACATCGCGATAGTAGTTCACCAGATCTCCCCAGGGGTCGGTGAGGCGGGTAATGCCAGAGATGAACGCGACGACCCCGCCAATCTCGAGTTGAGAGGTCAGCACCAGCCAGCCACCGTAGAGCAACGCGATGATGATCTGCCAATGCGTGCCTAGGTTCATCAGGAAGTTCAAGCTGTATTTGAGCTTAAAGATGCCCACGCTCAGCCCAAAAACCCGGTCGATCACCTCTCCCTCACCATCCCGGTCTGTAGTTGCGCTCCGCCGGTCGGCTAGGCTGCCGCTGAGACCGCGAAGCAGAGAAATTGATTTTTGCGTGCGCTGATTGATCGCCGCCTGCATCAGGGGCAGGAAAGTGAATTGTGCGAGGAACACGACGCCGGTAATGAGGGTCATTATTGGATCGACATGAATCATATAGGCTAAAACCGAGGCGACGATTCCGCATTGAAGCAGCGGCTCCGATACCGCCTCCGCGACAAATAGCCCGATCGGCTCCGCCTCGGCCACAATCATGGAGATCGCGATCCCGCTTTCATTCGTGGTCGAACTCAAGCGGACTTTGGAATAGAGATCGCAAATGCGCTTGCGCAAATCGCGTGTGGTCCGCTCTCCAAGCCAGCTGCGATAGACGTTGAGGCCCAGCTTGATAGCTCCCTGAGCCAGCGCGACGCCGGCGTAGACAGCGCATAGGGTCACAATCGCTTGAAAGTGCCGGTGCTTCACGGTGTCGTTGACGATGCGGCGCTGCAATTCGAGCGGAATCACCTCCATAAGAAAGACGATCACAGTCAGCATCGATAAGCAGATCTGGTGCAGCCCCAATGTGCGCAGAATGTAGTGTGACATCTTCGGCAGGAGCACGCCCGCGTTGGAGTTGGCACCGTGGGGTGAGTCCGGTCTACGAGTTGGGGACTGTGTCGGTGTGTGCGTCATGACATCGCCCCAATCGGCAACAGTCAACCGAATGCAAGCGAGTCACTTGGACTTGATGACGAGTGCCATGCTTGCCTGCAACAGGATGGACTTGCTCACCCTTTGCTGCAAGGGGTGCAAGATCTGCAGTGAAGATAGGCCCCGATGATCAGCGATGATTCTCCTCGGAGACTACTGAAACTCCTGTCGGCCACGGGTGTCCGATCCTGTACAGATGTAGATGTTGAGCAGTGAACGCTGCAACGGGTTTCTAGGCAGTTCTGTGCTGGCTGGCGTGAACGCTCAAGTAGTGTTGGCAACGTGCGGCGTTTGATCCAGATCAATGTTTGGGCGCATGGGCAGGAAGACATTGTCCTGCTATGAATTCAGCCGAAGGACGTAAAATGATCGGCGATTTGATGGCTCAATTCTGGATCCGAGAGGATGGCCCGTGGATCCACGTAGCGCTGACAAAGGCGAAAGCCAGGACGTGCTGGGGTATCACTTAGGCTGCATTGACGGCGTCTATTTCTTCTTGGAGAACCATATGATCCCGCCCCGGGGGTCTTCCGGCGAACTCAAGCTTATCGACGGAAGCTGGTCGACGTGACCGATCGACAGGAAACCGAGGAGCTTCGTGGCCAGCTTGCGGCAATCGTCCGGTCCGCGCGCGTTGCAATCCTCGGCGCCGATGTCGATGGACTGATTACCGTCTGGAATCCGAGCGCCGAGCGGATGTTCGGCTACTTGGCGAACGAAGTCATCGGGCGTTCGACTGCAATCCTTGCGGCGCCAGGCCACGAGCGGGAGGTGAAGCTCGAATTAACTCCCCAACTCCTTAGTGGAAAAGACGTGACGAATTTCGAAACCGTCCACCAGCGCAAAGATGGCAGCAAGATCAACGTCTCGGTGACGCTGTCTCCCATCCACTCGCTCAAAGGCCGGCCAATTGGCGTCTCGGCCATTCTGATGGACATCAGCGACCGCAAGCGAGCCGAGCGGGCTTTGGAAAGGGCCCAACGTGCTCTTGAGACATTGGTGCGAGGCAATGAGGCCCTGGTCCGGGCCACCAGCGAAGGCGAGCTCCATGAGGCCATGTGCCGCTTGATAGTCGAGACCGGCGGCTACAGTGCCGCTTCTCTAAGTTGGTCCGAAGGCGACGTGCCGGGCATGCTTCGGCTCGTCGCCCATGCCGGCGGGACTCACTTTCTTGCCCAATCCGCCTGCCAGGGCCAGATCGACGTGGCACTCCGAAGCGGGCAGGCGCTGGTCGGTGTACTCTCCATCCAGTCCGACGCCCCGGAGGGCTTCGAACCGAAGGAGATGGCCCTGCTCGCTGAACTCGCCGATGACATTGCCTATGGCGTCACAGCGCTCAGGACACGAGCGGATCGGGCCGAGACCGCGGCCCGGCTCGGGCAAGCCATGGAGGACATGGTCCGGGTGCTCGCCAATGCCGTGGAGCAGCGTGACCCGTACACGGCAGGCCATCAGCAGCGTGTCGCCGAGATTGCCGACGCGATCGCGGCCAAACTAGGTCTGCCGGTCGAGCAGCGGCGCGGGCTACATCTGGCCGCTCTCGTGCACGATGTAGGCAAGATCAGCGTCCCTGCCGAGATCCTGAGCCGGCCCGGCAAGCTGACCAAACTGCAGCTGGGCATGGTCCAAAGCCACGCTCAAGCAGGCTACGACATCCTGAAGAGCGCGGCCTTTCCCTGGCCCATCGCAGATATCATCCTGCAGCACCATGAGAGGCTCGACGGCTCCGGCTACCCCAACGGGCTCAAGGGCGCGCAGATCCTCTTCGAAGCGCGCATCCTCGCCGTGGCGGATGTGGTCGAGGCCATGAGCACGCACCGGCCCTATAGAGCTGCTCTCGGCCTGGATGCTGCGATCGCCGAACTGCAAGCAGCGAAGGGGCGGCTGTATGAGCCGACCGTCGTCGAGGCCTGCATCCAGGTGATGGATCCACGAAACCACGTTCCAGATGTGGCCCTTACTCAGTCTGCCTGATCACTTCTCGACGAAAGCTGGAAGGTACGGTGGCCGAGGGCAACCGAGGCTACTACCCGATCGCGCCAATCAAGAGAATAGGGTCGTGACACGAATGCTGACCTCCACCCCAGTCAGCATCATGAATCACAAATCACCGCCCCAGGGAATTCCCCTACCAATTCATAATTCCGGAATCATGCTCTAATTCCGCTTGAAGACCTTTCGCCGGCCCACTGCTGTCTGCTGCCGCGCTATTGACCCAATACACCCCTGTTTGGTGCCTGCTGCAACTTTAGCGAAGAACATGCGCAGCGCCGATGATTATTTCGACGCTCTTGCTAGCGGGATTGGAGGGTCATGTTGCCGAGTTCGCGCAGTTGGGCCGCGAGGTCCGCGCTCTCAATCTGTAGAAGATTGGCGCGGAGTTCCGGCCTCCTCTCGATGAACTCCCCCAAGCGTTCCAGATTCCACTTTGCAAGCCTTGCCGGACCGCGTGCCACCACGTCTGCCGGGTTCGCGAGACCGCTATAGGCATTGACATCCCCGATGAGTTGGCCAGGACGGAAGGCCAATATGGTCTTGCCATCGAGTGTCGCCTCAACGTCGCCAGAGATGAGGACAATTGCTTCAGATATGTCCTGACCCTTCTTAAGGATTACCTCGCCTGGCGCGCAGGTAACCCAACGAGCAAGGCTGACCAGCTTCAGAAACTCACGCTTATCCACGGACCTGAAGACCAATTGGTAAAGTTCTTCCTCCTTGTCGTTAAGGACCACCGGCCGCCTTTCGAATGCCAGGACTACAATTCGAACCCCATTTACGATGATAAAAGCCACTCCCCAAAAAAACGGCGGCCACAGTGGTGCCGGCTGAAAATAGTAATACGGCAAGATCACGCAATATGCGGCAACCGACAAGACGCGCAACTTGAGAACATCTCGGACCGAGAAGGCCAAAAGGAATACGAGATTCGAAAGATTAACCAGACCATTGAGGCCAAAGACCTGATTGATGAGGAAGTCTCTCATCGTAAGCTCCATTCCTTCGTTCGAGCTGACAGCCAGAGTAAGCCGTAAGTTGGCCGATGCCATGCTCCCCGAAGGCACCCCGGCCCACATCCGATCCGACAACGCCCTGAGATGGTCGCTTAGGTGCTACGGCAGTGGCTGGCAGGTCTCGGCACAAAGACCCTCTCCATCGGGCCCGGATCACCCTGGGAGAACGGCTACTGCGAGTCCTTCACCGGCAAGCGCAGGGACGAATTGCTCATTGGCGACATCTTCTACAGCCTAAGGGAGGCACAGGTGGTCATCGAACAATGGCTCGTCTACTACAACACTCGCCGCCCGCATTTGCGCTTGGCTATAGACCGCCCGCGCCGCTCACCATCGCGCCAGATCCACCCAATCGCGACCAGACCCCGAAGATGCAACAATCTCTCACTCAGCCTGGTACAGAAAATCGGTCAGGCCAGGGTCCCTCGGGGATGGGCGATTCGATCGCCTGTACTTGCGTTATGCATGTGCCGCGACCTCCTCCGGCTCCATTGGCGTCTTGCCCTCCGCAGGCTCCCGGATCCGGAACCAGGCGACATACAAGGCGGGTAGGAAGATCAGGGTCAGCACCGTCGCGACAGCCAGGCCGCCGATGATCGCGAATGCCATGGGTCCCCAGAAGACTGTCGGCGCGATCGGAATCATGCCGAGCGTGGCGGCGGACGCGGTGAGCAGGATCGGACGCGTCCGGTGGATCGCGGCGGTGATGACCGCATCCCATGGATGCTGGCCCGCCGCTTTCTCATGCTCGATCTGGTCGATCAGGATGACGGAATTGCGCGCAATCATGCCGATCAGAGCCAGCACGCCCAGGATGGCGACGAACCCGAGCGGGGCCTGCGCCACCAGCAAGGCCGCGACCACACCGATCACCCCAAGCGGCGCCACGCTCAGCACCAGGAACACGCGCTGGAAGCTCTGCATCTGGAACATCAGGATGGTCAGCATCAGTAGCAACATCAGCGGCAGAACCGCCTGCACGGACGCCTTGGCCTTGCCGCTCTCCTCCACCGATCCGCCCGTGGCAATGCGATAGCCGTTCGGCAGCGTCGCAGCGAGTTGATCGATCGCCGGCTGAACGGCCTGCGTCACCGTGGCAGGGAGGACGCCCTGCACCGTATCGGCTTGCACTGTCAGGGTCGGGACCCGGTCCCGGCGCCAGACGATAGGATATTCCTGCATGTATTCGAACGTGGCGATCTGCCGCAGCGGCACGACCTTTCCGTTGCGCAGTGGGATTTGCAGCGAGCGGATCGATTCAAGCGACGTCCGCTGTTCCTGCTCGGCGCGCATGACCACGTCGATCAGGTAGATGCTGTCCCGTACCTGCGTGACCGTGCTGCCGGACACGATGGCGTTCAGCGCATCCGATACGTCCTGCGAGCTGAGGCCGAGCTGCCGCGCCTGTTCCTGGTCGATCTGGATGCGCATGGTTCGCGCCGGCTCGACCCAATCGAAGTTGACGTTGCGCGCCAGCGGATTCGCCCCGATTCGCTCGGCAACCTGCATGGCGATAGCATGCACACGGGTCAGGTCAGGCCCGCTCACCCGGAACTTGACCGGCCAGCCGACCGGGGGGCCAAGCTCAAGCGGATAGACGCGGGCGACCACTCCGGGGAAGCGCACCGCGAGCGTCTCCTCCAGGCGCTTGCGCACCTGATCCCGCTCCTTCAGCCCCTTCGTCACCACGACCGTCTGGGCAAAGAAGTCGTTCGGCAGGGCGACGTCAAGCGGCAGATAGAAGCGGATGGCGCCCTGCCCGACATAGGTGGAGAACCGCACCACGTCCGGATCGGCGCCGACGATCTTATCGAACGCTGCCGCCACGTCGCGCGTTGCGAGGATCGAGGCATTGTCCTGCAGCTTCAGATCGACTAGCAGTTCAGGCCGGTCGGATGACGGGAAGAATTGCTCGGGAATGAAACGAGTTCCATACAGCGCCACCCCGAACAGGCCGGCCGTGACCAGGATGGTGATCCATTTCGCCCGCATCGCCGCCAGCAGGCAGCGCCGGAACAGGCGCATCGACGCGCCCAGTGCCTCGCCATGCGGATTCTTCGGCTTGCGCAGAAGTGCGATGCCCGCCACCGGCGCGCAAATGCCTGACACCACCCAAGACGCCAGCAGCGCCAACGCCACCACGGCGAACAACGAGAACGTGTACTCGCCTGCGTCGCTGCGTGCGAAGCCGACCGGCACGAACCCGGCGATCGTGACCAGCGTGCCCGTCAGCCGCGGATAAGCCGTGGACTGATAGGCGAAGATCGCCGCCTGTTCCTTGGTATCGCCCCGTTCCAGCCGGAACACCATGCTCTCGATAGTGATCATCGCATCGTCTACGAGCAGGCCGAGTGCGATGATAAGCGCGCCAAGCGAGATACGCTGGAGGTCTATGGATAAGCCCGCCATGGCCGCAAACACGGTCGCGAGCACCAGCGGGATCGAGACCACGACGATCGCGCCCGCGCGCAGCCCGAGACTGACCATACTCACTACCAGGACGATGCCGATGGACTCCAACAACGCTTCCATGAAATCATTGATCGCATGCTCGACGGTATCGGGCTGGTTGGCGACCATCACCGGTTCGATGCCGATCGGCAGATTGGCCTTTAGCTCCTGCATTGCCTGTTGAATGTTGCGACCCAGCGCGAGCACGTCGCCGCCGTCGCGCATGGAAATCGACAGGCCGAGGCCAGGCTTGCCGTTGATGCGGAAAATCGGTTGCGGGGGATCGACATACCCGCGCCGGACCTCGGCGATGTCGGCCAGCCGCACGTTCCGGCCGCCCACGTCGAAGTTCATGGCGAGGATATCTTTTTCGGATATGAAGGCGCCGCTGACCCGCAGCTTGATGCTTTCCTGGTCTGTGGTGATCACGCCGGAAGGCGCGACGGCGTTCTGTGCCCGCAACGCCGCCACAAGCGCCGAGGCATTGAGGCCGTAGCTGGCTAGCTTCGCGGGCGAGAACTCGATGTAGATGCGTTCGGGCTGGTCGCCGATCAGGTTCACCTTGGCAACATCTGGCACTTGCAGCAACTGCGACCGGATGTCCTCCACGTAGTCGCGCAGCTCGCGGGGCGTGAACCCATCCGCGGTGAACCCATAAACAATGCCGTAGGTGTCGGCGAATTCATCGTCTGAGACGGGCCCGATGACGCCCTGCGGCAGCGTCAGTTCGATGTCCTTGATCTTCTTGCGCACCTGGTACCAGGCATCCGAAACCGCCTTCGGCCCGGTCGATCCCTTGAGGTACACGAAAACGGTCGATTGCCCCGCCTTGGTGTAGCTTTTCAGGTAATCGAGGTGTGGCGTCTCCTGAAGCTTGCGCTCGATGCGTTCGGTGACCTGTAGCATCGTGTCATCAAGTGTTGCGCCCGGCCATTCCGTGTGGACCACCATGGTCTTGATGGTGAAGGTCGGGTCCTCGTTGCGCCCGAGCCGCATGTAGGACGTGATGCCGATCACCACGAGCACCAGCATGAAGTAGTACACCAGCGGGCGGTGCGAGATCGCCCAGGCCGAAAGGTTGAAGCCCGTCAAGGCGCTGCTCCTTCGAGCCGGACTTTCTGACCGGGATGCAGCGCATGCACGCCGGCGGTGACAACCAGCTCGCCACCTGCAAGGCCGTCCGAGACGATGATGGTGGACGACCCGCCTTGCCGCACTGTGACCGCGCGCAACGAGACTTCCTGCGTCTTGGGATCGACCACCCAGACGGCCGGTTTGTTGTCCTCCGTGGTCAGTGCGGTGGCCGGAAGTTCGATGCCGCTTTCCGGCGGCAGACGCGCCTGCCCGGAGACTGTCGAGCCCAGCCGCATGGACTCAGGCGGTTGATCCAGAGCGAGCTTGACCCGGAAGCTTCGGGTCACCGGATCCGCCTGCGGTGACACTTCCCGAACGTGCCCGGTCGTCTGGATCTTGGGATCGTCGGTCAGTGCGATGGTGACAGTCACGTCCGGCTTTAGCCGGCGCATCAGGTCATCGGGAACGTCGAAGACCGCGTCGACCCCGTTATGTTGCGCGACCGTCACGATCATCTGGCCGGCCCGTACCACCTCGCCGGCCTCGGCGCCGGTCGCGGTCACCACACCAGCCGCATCTGCCACCAAGTGGGTGTAGCCGAGCTGGTCCTTAGCGGTATGAAGCACGGCCGATGCCGCATCGACCGATGCCTTCGCGGTCTGAAACGTCTTGTAGGCGGCATCATACGCGACCCGGGTGGACCAGCCCTGGCTGACCAGCGATTGTTGGCGCGCCAGGTTGTTGGTAGCCTCTTGAAGCGAGGCCTGCGCGGCGGAAAGCGCGGCCTGCGCCGTCCGCACGCCGTCCTGCTGCGGTTGAGGGTCCAGTTCGGCTATGGGGTCGCCCGGCTGCAGCTCCTGGCCCACATTCACGCGGCGGACCATCATCCGGCCATCAATGCGGAAGGCGAGGTTTTCTTCGGTGCGTGCACTGATATGGCCGGTGAGCGTCACCACTTCGCCCTCCGTCTGCCGGGTGGCGAGGACGGTCCGGACAGGGCGGATCTCCGGAGGCGGAGGCGGTGTTTTTTCGCAGGCGCTGAGAAGAATCAGGCCAAGCCAAGCCAGCGCGATCAGGGGTTTCATTCGGGGCCTCATGCTTGTTCGCGGGGCGCCGACGGAGGTTCTCCTGGAGCGCGCCATCGCAGGGCGTCGAACCAAACTGCCGGACGAGGAGCTCGGCGCCCGTCTGTGGGCCCAGCTCGCCGCCGATCGGGGGCTCGATCCGGTCGAAAGAGAGGTTCTGTCAATCTGTGACATGCTCGGTGGGACATGTCGCTCCTAAGGGCCAGCTGCACTGCCTCCAAGCGGTCGCGGTTTCCTTCTTGATTCTCAAGCACGGCCGGGCATCCAACATTGATCTGCGTCAAATCCGTTCCGAAGAACGAGGGCGACTAATCCGCGGCGATGAGGCGCTCTGCGACCGTGAGGGCCATCACCACCGTCCACGAGCCCTATTCGGGTAGCCGCGTCCAGTCGATCGCGTTCTTGCCTTCCTTGATCGATTGCTCGGCCGTGCC
Organism: uncultured Alphaproteobacteria bacterium; assembly: GCA_963724385.1. Classification (GTDB taxonomy): domain Bacteria; phylum Pseudomonadota; class Alphaproteobacteria; order Dongiales; family Dongiaceae; genus DASXQK01. The sequence goes on from CAVRUJ010000001.1 coordinate 1,590,729, forward strand.
GCGCAACAGATTGACGGGAAAACATCAAAAAGCCCTCGCGTATCAAGGTCGTCTCACGAGATGGCATCGTCGACGCTTATGATACGGAGCACGGCACTCCAGGCGGAGTAAAAATGGGTAAGTTCCGGTTAGGAGTCGTCAGAGATGCGGCGGCGAGCGCGGTCCCGCGTCCCCTGCGGGTTGTGGCCTGCTACCCCGCGGGCCAGGTTCAATTCCTCAAGGATTAGCTTCGCGCGTTTCAGATCCGAGCTGCCAAATCCCTCGCTAAAGCGCTCGTATATGCCTTGCAGGAGCTGGCGCGCTTCACTCGTCCGACCTTGGCTTCGCTCAAGTCGTGCAAGACTCAGCGCCGTACGGAGCTCCCATGACATCGCGCCTTGAGCGCGGGCGCGCTCGAGAGAGCGCAGGAAACAGTCCTTGGCAGCTGCAACATTCTGGCTGCTCTGCAGCAGCAGGAGATCGCCTTTGATGCGAAGCATTTCGGGAACTAAGGTGAGCGCCTGATTGCGCTCGGCCCCCTCCAGCTCCTCATCGACGATCGTCGCGATCTCGTCACTATATCCCGTCTTCGCCACCGCCTCCGCAAGATCGCTGCAGCTGAGTAGTATGTGCCATCCGGACGTGCGCCAATGCCCGATGGCGGCCGATAACTGCTCGGTGCCGGCGTTCGCGTTCCCTTTTCGCAATGAGAGTATTTCCTGCACGGCCTTGCCATAAGTGAAAAAATCTTCCAGCGCGTACCTCTGGGCATAGCCGACGAGTTCCGCCGCCAATCGCTCGGCCGTGTCCAGGTCTCCGATATGCAAAGAAATGGCGCATCCCCCCAAGGCAAGCGCGGAGCACAAGGTCGCCGGATTCTGCAAACGCCGAGCCTCATCCAACGACGCGTCTACTGTTTGCATTGCCCGATCGGGGAAACCCTGAAGCCAGAGAATATGACCCAGAAAGTATCGCGCCACGACGTACGGATCGAAGCCCGCCCGGTGAACGAAATAACTCTGTGGAACCAATGGCCGGCCCTGAAGCAAATGCTCGAGGCGCCGGCGTGCTGCGTCATGTTGTCCAGCCCAGTGCAGGGAAATGCCCAGCATCCACTCTGCCGTCGCCGACGCAACTGGATCTGCCAATGAAGCCGCGATCGCATCGGCTCGGTGAGCGAGGGCCATTGCGGCCCGCACATCGCCGATGCGCATATGATAGATCCAGAAGGTGTGGAGAATGCGCAGCTGATAGTCAGTGTCGCCAAGATGCTCGGCAATCTCCAGCGCGCGCGTCAAAGCACGATGGGCCTCGGACGCCCTGTTCCTCACGAGCTGAAATGATATCCCAAGTGCCGCCTGAAGCACCATTTCCTGCTGTGTATTGCGTAGCCCAGCCGCATCGAGGCTTTGGATCGCCTTGTCCGCCCAGATGTGCCACTCGCCCATCAGCGACATCGAAAGCCAAAGAGGCACCGAAGCGGCTGCCAGGCCTATACCGACCGCAGGATCCCCTGACGGCCTAAACGCCCAGCTCAGTGCCGCGCGAAGGTTGTCTAACTCGAGCGCGAGGGCGGCGGACGCCTTGTCAAATTCAGCATCGACCCGCGAAACGGCTTCGAAGAGCTTCAGGAGGTATGTTGCATGACGCTGCGCGAGAGCCTGCGCTTCGCCTCGGTCTTTGAGCTTCTCCATGGCATAAGCGCGGGTCGTTTTCGGCAAACGAAAGCGCGGTTCGACAAAATCCTCATCGGCAACGACGAGGGACTTCGTTGCCAATTCCAGCACTGAGGTGACGATCTCCTCCTCTGAATGCTCGGCATCGCAGGTCGCCGCCGCCGCGGCGCCGAGCGTAAACCCGCCGGCGAAGACCGCCAGCCGCGAGAAGGTGGCCTGCTCGGAAGTGCTCAGCAGGCTGTAGCTCCAATCCAGCGCGGCGCGCATGGTCCGGTGGCGGGGGAGCGCGGTGCGGCGGCCACCGGTGAGGACCTGCAGCCCATGATCGAGTTGGGCTGAAAGCCCCCGTACACCGAGAAGATCGACGCGAGCAGCGGCGAGTTCGATCGCCAAGGGTATTCCGTCCAGCTTACGACAGATTTCGCTCACTAGAGGCGTATCCTCGTCGCGCAACGTGAAGCCGTCTTCGTTCGACGCGGCCCTCTCAACGAACAATTGGACGGCCGGGAATTCCAGCGCCTCCGAGGAAGTAAGACGTTCCGATGCAGGCGGGCTCTCTAGTGGCCCCAGGCGGTATATATGCTCGCCCTCGACACGCAACGGCTCGCGGCTAGTTGCAAGAACATGCATGCCTGGGGCGCTCTTCAAGATCGCAACGACCAGACTTGCAACGGCATCGACATGGTGGGAGCAATTGTCGAGCACGAGCAGCATGTGCGCACCGTCTAGAGCGGCGAGCAAGCTCTCGAGCGGATTTTCGGGATTGATGTTGATACCACAGGCGGCGGCCACTGCACTCTGCACGAAGGCCGGATCTGTGAAACGCCCTAGGTCGACGCTCCAAACACCATCCTCGAAGGAGCCGATCAACTGCGTGGCGATGGCGGTCGCGACGGAGGTCTTGCCAATCCCCCCCGGTCCGACAATGGTGATCAGCCCTTCGGCTGGCATCCGACGTAGCAGCTTGGCGACGAGATCGGCGCGTCCGATGAAGGACGTGAGGCGAGCCGGTAGGTTGTGCTTACTCGTCACGGGGGACGAAGGCAGCCGCGAAGGAGCGGCATTGTCCTCCAGGGCGACATCCGCGACAAATCGGTAACCTTGGCCCGAGCTCGTTTCCAAGTAACGGCGCCCCTTCTGCCCATCTTGAAGCGCCCGCCGCAGGGCTGCTATTTGGTACTTCAGGTTACCCTCTACGACATGGGTACTGGGCCACACCTGGGAAATGAGTTCATCCTTGCTGAGCAGTTCGCCCGGGCGGTCGAGCAGGGCAATGAGGAGATCGAGGGCGCGAGTTCCTATCCGAACGGGCTTGCCCGATTCCAGCAGGAGCCGCTGCCGGCGAAACAGGCGGAAGGGACCGAATGAAATGGCCCGGTCAGCCGCTGCTACAGGTTGGCTATCCATGGTCGCCGAACGGTATTGTGAATTTGGCAGTATACACACCGCCGCTCCGATCTACACAGCCCAGACAAGGCGGACCCCCAATGGTTGATCGGCTGCGACAGAAGATTCTTTGGGACCATACGGATCAAGTGATTTTGTGCAGTTCCCTGCAGCATATGGGCATGCAAGCAGGGTTGAACCGGGTAACCGGGCCTGCGACTGCCGGCCAAGGGCACAGGGACGTCCCGACGGATCTATTATGGCATCGGACCGGTCGCACGGGCCCCAGTCAGCAGAGTTCTGCCCCACTCAGGCAAATATCATCGGTGGGCAGGCAACAGAGGCGACTGCAACAGTATTGCTTACGCAATAGGTGTCAGGAGATGCGGCCCCATTTGGCGCGAGAAATTTCGCGCGCTTCCGGGGCACCTGGTCATTGTCAGCCTCTCCGATCTGGGCCGAGCAATTTAGAGAAGCTTACGCCAGCCCACGACCACCGGGCACAATACGCATCCCAAGGGCAAATCATTGTGCCTTCGCTGGCCATATCTTGTCCGGGTCGACGTGGAGTCGGAGGCGGGACGAACAAGACATCTATTGGCGGACGCCCTCTATGAACGCACCAAAGCGGTCCTGGACCAACAGGGCCGGCTGGGACTGGCGTCCCGTGAGGTGCCGCCGGTGTGAGCCACGCCCAGGCTCTGGCGCCCCGCGGCCTCGGGCTATGGCCGCCCGTAGAGGGCGGTGAGCGAAGCCTGATCGATCGCATGGGCGCGGATGTTGGCCGCAATGCGCGCCGGGGACGCGTTTGGGCTGACTCCAAGCCGCCCGACGTCGAGGGCATAGACAGTGAACACGTAGCGATGGGTTCCTGTCGCCTGTGGCGGGCAAGGCCCTCCCCACCCGACGGTCCCGTAATCGTTTTGTGCCTGGATGCTGCCAGCCGGCGTCAGATGCGCCGCGGGATTGCCCGCATTGCGCGCCAGGCCGGTCACGCTCGCCGGGATGTCGATGACGATCCAATGCCACCAGCCCGAGGCGGTCGGCGCATCCGGATCGAAGACCGTCACTGCAAGGCTCCTGGTCGCCGCCGGGGCAGCCCGCCACTGCAGGGCGGGCGAGATGTTCCGCCCTGTGCAGCCGAACCGATCCAGCACCTGGTCGTCGGCGATGGTTGCTCCTTCCCCGATGTCGGGACTGGACACGGTCATGCCGCCCGCGACGGCCTCCCTCGACAACGGCAGCAGCGCCATCATCGCTGCCAGGGACAGCTGAATTGCCGACCGGCGGCGGGCCGGCCCTACCATGAACGCAGAGCCCGGAGCCTGGGCGTCTTCTTGGACTGGTGCTCGGCCATCCGCCGCAGCAGTCCGTCAAGAGCACCGATCGCCTCACTCACATGCGGACCTTTGTTGAGCATGACGCATTCGGCACGCCCCGCCATGGCGGCGTCCGTCATGTCGCCCCTGGATGGCATGCCGGTCTTGACCAGGCTTTCCAGCACCTGGGTGGCCCAGATGACGGGAATATGCGCGGCTTCGCACAGCCACAGCAGTTCCTCCTGCATCTCCGCCATGCGCTCAAATCCCAGTTCGACCGCCAGGTCGCCCCGCGCGATCATCATGCCGAAGGGCTGCCTCCCCGCGGCCTGAACCATGAGATCCGGGAGATTGCGCACGGCGCGCGGCGTTTCGATCTTTGCCACAAGCCCCAGCCTACGCCAGTCAGACCGTCGCTTGGACAGCTCCTCCTGAAGCAGCTTGATGTGCGCGGCGGTCTCGACAAAGGAATAGGCGATCAAGTCCGCATGCCGGCAGATGAAATCCAGGTCCTTCAGATCCTTTGCCGTCAACGGTCGAAGCCCAAGGTCGGTGTCCGGAAAGTTCAATCCCTTTTGCGACTTAAGCCTGGCCCCGCCCTGCTTCGTGCGGGCCACCAGCAGCACCGCGCCGGATGCGTCGATCGATTCCACCTGGCCGGCCAGCTGACCATCGTCGACATAGACCCGCGCGCCGACACGCAGCCTGTCGATGACCTCCGGAATCGAGCAGGTCGCGCGAAAGGTCACTTGGCCGGTCTCGGGGGTCTCGGCTTTGCAGAGCAGAAGACGATCCCCAGGGAACAGGATCTTGCGTTCCGATGCGGTCCAGACCTGCTCCGTCCGACATTTGGGGCCCGCAATGTCCATCAGGACCCTGATCCGTCGGCCCAGGACTCTTTCCACCTCGCGCACATGACCGACCATGGCCGCCCAGGCCGTCTCGTCATCATGGGCGCAGTTGATCCGGACGACGTCCATGCCTCGCTTGGCAAGATCGACCACCAAGGTGGGGCTGAGCGCGGCATCCGAGGGCAGCGTCACCAGGATGCGCGTTTCCCGCCCCGCCGGGGCCGGGCCGAACAGATCGCGCGCGTTTGCGCGCAGGCCTGTTTCCCCGCGGAAGAACTGCCGCTCCGACGGAAACCGAATTGGCGAGGCCGCTTCGCTTCCGTCCATGCGTTGAAGTGCCGCCGCGACAGCATCCAATGTAGGCAGCACCCGACCCTCAAGCCGACCCAGTGACGACAGACCAAAGCGCATAAGCGATCGCTGCAACGACCGGACGTCGCGGCGACGCAAGGCGCGATAATGCGCCAGGTTCAGGGCGCTGGCGGCAAAGGACGCCCGACGGATATACGGCCGCCAGCGCAGGAATATGCGGCGTCCTTCTGCGGCCACAAGCTGACGAAGCTCTCCGATCTGCCGGCGGAGCGCCTGCAGCCGGTCGATTTCGTTCCGCTCGGCTTCTGGCATATTAGCCGACATCCACCGGATGACCCGCTTTCTGACCGAAGATTGCTGTCAGCCGATGGCATTTGCAAGGGCGGGCCCTCGTTCGGAATGCCGGGATCCCGCAAGCCTCCCGAAAACGGATTGCCGCAGTAACCCGACCAGTGCATGGCGACCGTTCCTGCCGGTGCGGGCGTCAGTGAGCGTGCCCCCCATCGCGCTGAGGCTGACGGCGTCGTCGAGTTCGCGATAGGCCAGCAAGCCGGCATCGGACGTGACGACGGAGCCGCGAAACTGGAGCATCAATCGGCGATCGAATCCGAGCCCGAGAACGCCATCGACTGATTCATCCGTTGGGTTCTCCATGACAGCCTCGCGCGATCTAGATTAAGTTATTGATTATCCCATCTGAATCGCGGCGAAAGCGCAGCAAGTTACCAAATCATCCGGCGAATGCGGGATGTTGTGCCTCACCAGATTTAACCGCCGCTAACCGGCTTTCACCCCACACGCCGGCCTGTTCGGCCTAGTTAAGAAGGCGCCCGGGACGCTTCCTCCCCCTCCCGCCTGGGCGTGTGCGGCCGGTCTTCCCCCGGACCGGCCGCCCCTTTCTATGTAAAAGGAGCAATGAATGCGGGTCGGCACAATCGGGATCATCGGAGCAGGCACTATGGGCAGCGGAATTGCCCAGATCTGTGCGGCCGTTGCCCTCAACGTAATCCTCAACGACGTGAGCGATGCAATCGTCGACAAAGGCGTCGCGACCATCGCCCGGAACCTCGATCGGCTTGTCGCCAAGAGCAAGCTTTCGCCTGCCAATAAGGAGGCGGCACTCGCGCGCATCAAGCGCTCGACGAACTACAACGACCTGGCAGCGGCCGACATCGTCATCGAGGCAGCGACAGAGAATCTTGAGCTGAAGCAGACGATCCTCAGGCAGATTGATCGTGTGACCAGGCCCGAAGTCATCATCGCTTCCAACACTTCCTCCGTATCGATCACCAAGCTTGCTGCTGCGGTTTCGCATTCCGATCGCGTCATTGGCATGCATTTCTTCAATCCTGTCCCGGCAATGGCACTGGTCGAGATCGTGCGTGGACTGCAGACCAGCGACGCCACCCATGATGCCGTCGAGGAGTTCGCGACGAAGCTCGGCAAAACGCCGATCACTGTGAAGAGTTCACCCGGTTTCGTCGTGAATCGCGTCTTGCTGCCAATGCTCAACGAGGCATTCTTCGTGCTCGCTGAGGGTGAAGCCGGCGCGACTGAGATCGATGAAGGAATGAAGCTAGGGTGCAACCACCCGATCGGTCCGCTCGCCCTCGCCGACCTCATCGGGCTGGATGTGCTGCTCTCCGTCATGCAGACGATTCATGACGAGTTCGGCGACTTAAAATACCGGCCGGCCCCGCTTCTAAGGGAACTCGTTGCCGCGGGCTATCTCGGGCGCAAGTCCGGCCGCGGCGTCTACCGCTACTGACTGCGCTTCTCAGGAAACAAATTTCTTTGATGCGCTGGGTAACATCACGGCAGAGTCTGAAATAAAGGAGCAGGGATATGCCCAAGAAAGGTCGTTCCGGTGAAGATACAAGGCCGGCCAGCTCGCCCTGGAACTTTCAGCCACCGACGCCGCTGCAGCTGGGCGAATACCTGCTCGATGCCAGCCAGCGCAGCGTCCTGTTCTGGGACGTGATGCGCCGGCGCAGCAACCAGTATCGCGAGCATATGGCTCAGACGGTGCCGAATGTCCTCCACTACGATTTCGAGCTCGTCCTGGACGGTCGTAAGTTCGAGCGGCCGGTGAACTACGGGCTCGTGCGGATCCTGCCGCCCGCGGGCGTCACGGTCGATGGGCACCGACGGCCATTCGTGGTCATCGATCCGCGCGCCGGGCACGGTCCCGGCATCGGAGGCTTCAAAGCCGATAGCGAAATCGGCGTTGCCCTCAAGGCGGGCCATCCCTGTTACTTCGTGGGTTTCCTGCCGGAGCCAATGCCAGGCCAGACGATCGAGGACATCGCGCGGGCTGAAGCGGTGTTCCTGGAGAAGGTCATCGCGCTTCACCCCGAGGCGGAGGGCAAACCTTGCGTTATCGGTAATTGCCAGGGTGGCTGGGCCGTCATGATGCTGGCCGCGATGCGTCCGGAGCTTTTCGGGCCGATCATCATCGCCGGCTCGCCGCTCTCCTACTGGGCTGGTGTGCAAGGCAAGAACCCGATGCGCTATTCGGGGGGTCTTCTCGGCGGCAGCTGGCTTACTGCGCTCACCAGCGACCTCGGCGGTGGCAAATTCGATGGCGCCTGGCTGGTCCAGAACTTTGAGAACCTGAACCCGTCGAATACGCTATGGAGCAAGCAGTACAACCTTTACGCCAAGGTCGACACCGAGGCCGAGCGCTATCTCGAATTCGAGCGCTATTGGGGAGGTCACGTCAACCTCAATGCCGAGGAGATTCAGTTCATCGTCGACGAACTCTTCGTCGGCAACAATCTCGCGGCCGCGCAGATCCAGACCTCGGACGGAGGAACAGTGGACCTGCGCAATATCCAGTCACCGATCGTCGTTTTCTGTTCCAAGGGGGACAACATCACGCCGCCGCAGCAGGCGCTCGGATGGATCCTCGACCTCTACGACGACGTCGAGGACATCCAAGCCCACGGCCAGACCATCGTCTACACGATTCATGAGGCAGCCGGCCATCTGGGGATCTTCGTTTCCACCGGCGTTGCCCGAAAGCAGTATGGCGAGTTCGCGGAAAATATCGACCTCATCGACGTTCTCCCGCCAGGTCTCTACGAGGCCGTTTTCGAAGAGAAGACCGTCGACACGCCCGGCGCCGATCTGGTCTCGCGCGATTGGGTGATGCGGTGCGAGGCCAGAACGCTTGCCGATATCCGAGCACTGGGCGGCTTCGACCCGGCGGACGAGCGCCGTTTCGCGGCGGCGGCCAGAGTGTCCGAGGTCAATCTCGCCCTCTATCGAACATACCTCCAGCCTCTGGTCCGCGCCTTGGGGCCGGCCAGCGTCCAGCAGCTCCAAAAACTGCACCCGGCCAGGCTGGCCTATGAACTCTTCGGCGATTGGAATCCCTTCGCGGCTCCCTTGGCTCAGCTCGCCGGGAGCGTGCGCGCCGATCGCCGGATCGTGGCGGCCGACAATCCCTTTTTGGCAATGGAACAGGCTGCTTCGGGCTGGATTACCCGGGCGCTCGATGCTTGGCGGGACGGCCGAGACTCGGCGATGGAACAGCTGTTCCTCGGAGTCTATAGCTCACCCGCCGTTCAGGCGGCGGTCGGTCTCGATCCGGCCGGGACCAAGCCCTTACGTAGAGCGGGCAAGAGCGTCCTGCACCGCCAGCTCCTCGAGACCCGCATCGCCGAGCTCAAATCCCGCATCGCAGCCGGCGGCCTGAAGGAAGCGGCGATCCGGGCCATGATCTATGCCGGCATGCCGCGCGGCGCCCTCGACGAACGCGGGATCGCGGTCCTTCGCAGAGAGCGCCTGCTGGCATTGGGCGTCGCCCGCGTGACGCTTGCCGAGTTCAAGGCGATTGCGCGCGAGCAGTTCTTCATGCTGCTCCTGGAACCGGAAGCGGCCGTCGAGGCCATCCCGAAGATGCTGCCGGACGATCCGGCACTGCGACAGCGCGTCTTCGACTTCCTGCGTCAAGTGCTGAGCGCCACGGGCGACATCGAGCCCGAAGTCATGGAGCGGCTTCGCCAACTCGGCCGCTTGTGCGATGTGGATGTCGACGCCCCGCGCGTGGCGAACCTGCCTGTCGCGGCCAAGGCGGAGAAGGCGAAGGCGAAGGCATCATAGGCCGGGCGTCGGCCCAGCCAGGGACGAGCCGAGTGTGTCAGGACGAAGCGAAGGAGCAAGACCGATGGCCGCCATCGAAAAGGCAACCGAGGCCGAGCAGCGCCACGGGAGGTATGAAAGGCTGATCGCCGACGCCAAGCAGGTGCCGCCGGCGGCGACCGTCGTCGTGCATCCCTGCGACGAGCCTTCGCTCTTAGGTGCAATCGAGGCAGCGGAAGCCGGAATCATCAAGCCGATCCTCGTCGGGCCGCCCGACAGGATCAGGGCGGCGGCCGGCCGACACGGCATCGACGTGAGCAGATTCGAGATCGTCGCCGCCGCGCATAGCCACGCCGCGGCGGACAAGGGCGTGGAGCTGGTCCGCGCGGGGCACGGTGAATTGCTGATGAAGGGCAGCCTTCACACCGATGAGCTCATGCATGCCGTGATGGCGTCGGCGACCGGCCTGCGCACGGCGCGGCGGGTGAGCCACGTGTTCATCATGGACGTGCCGACCTACGCCGAGGTTCTGTTCATCACCGATGCGGCCGTCAACATCTTCCCCGACCTTGACGCCAAGCGGGACATCGTGCAGAACGCCATCGACCTCTTCCGGGACGTCGGGCTCGGCACGCCGCGCGTGGCGATACTGTCCGCGGTCGAGACCGTGACGACCAAGATACCCTCCACCATCGATGCGGCGGCGCTATGCAAGATGGCGGAGCGCGGCCAGATCACCGGTGCGGTGCTCGACGGACCGCTTGCCTTCGACAACGCGATCGATCCGGAGGCGGCAAAGATCAAAGGCATCAAGTCGGAGGTCGCAGGGCGGGCACAGATCCTGGTGGTGCCTGACCTCGAGGCCGGAAACATGCTGGCCAAGAACCTGACTTTCCTGACGAAGGCGGAAGCCGCCGGGATCGTACTCGGGGCTCGCGTGCCGATCGTCCTCACCTCGCGCGCCAATTCCGTGCGCGCCCGGATGGCTTCTTGCGCGGTGGGGGTGCTCTATGCCGACGCGCTACGGCGCAAGTCCGCCGTCTCGGCTGCCTGACCCGTGGATACGATCCTCGTCGTCAACGCCGGCTCCTCCAGCGTCAAGTTCCAGGTCTTCGCGATCAGGGATGCCGGTCGGCTGGAACGCTTGCTGAAGAGTCAGGTCGACGGAATCGGCTCCGCGCCCCGTCTGAAGGCGAGCGCCGGCGGCGGCGAACAGCTCGTCGACCGCTCGTTTCTGGCGGCTCGGGTTCTCGACGTCCCCTCGGCGCTGCAAGCTGCCGCCGCCTGGTTAAACGAGCAGCTCGACGGGGACCCGGTCGTCATTGGCCATCGCGTCGTCCACGGTGGCCCCCTCTACAGCGGGCCCATGCTCGTTGACGACAAGGTGCTGGCGGACCTGGAGCGCTATATCCCTCTGGCGCCGCTGCACCAGCCCCATAACCTGATGCCGATCCGTGCCTTGCGCCGCCGGTTCCCGGACGTGCCGCAGATCGCCTGCTTCGACACGGCCTTTCACCGGGGCCACGACCCGCTGGCGGATCACTATGCAATTCCGCAGTCCCTCTACGCTGAAGGTGTGCAGCGCTATGGCTTCCATGGACTGTCCTACGAATACATCGCGGGGCGCCTGCGCGAGGTCGCGCCCGAGGTCGCCGGCGGGCGCGTCATAGTCGCGCATCTCGGGAGCGGCGCGTCGATGTGCGCGCTTCACCACGGGCGTAGCGTCGAGAGCACCATGGGGTTCACCGCCCTCGACGGTCTGCCCATGGGCACGCGGCCCGGCCAGCTCGATCCCGGGGTCATGCTCTACCTACTTCATGAGAAAGCGATGACTGCCGCTGAGGTGCAGGACTTCCTCTATCACCAGTGCGGCCTCAAGGGGCTGTCCGGCGTTAGCAATGACGTCCGCGCTCTGGAGGAGAGCGGCGACCCGCAGGCGGGCTTCGCCCTGGAGTACTTCGCCTACCGCATCGGCCTAAACGCCGGCATGCTGGCGGCGGCGCTGGGCGGTCTCGATGCCTTCGTCTTCACCGCCGGCATCGGCGAAAACTCTGCCCGGATTCGGGCGCTGGCGGGCCAGCGCCTTGGCTGGCTCGGAACCGCAATCGATCCCGCGGCCAATGTTGCCGCGCGCCTGCGCATCTCGGCCCCCGACAGCCGCGTCCCGGTCTATGTGTTGCCGACGGATGAAGAGCTGATGATCGCGCGCCACAGCCTTGCCCGGCTGGCAAGCGGCGGGGCCCCTGCTATTCCTGCCGTAGAGACCGCGATATGATTCCCAGGGCGAAGGCGCAATTCCTCGCAGGCAAGAGGGGCCTCGTCGTCGGCGTCGCCATCAACTGGCGGCGATGTGAAACATTGGCGTAGCGTCGAGCCATGTTTTGAAGGAAGGGAACGGCAATGCAGGCACGCGACCTGATGACGACGGAGGTAACCGTGGTGCCGCCGGATATGCCGGCGCGCAAGATCGCCATGGTCCTGCTCGATGGCGGCATCAGCGCCGTGCCGGTGGTGGACGCCACCGGCGCCCCCATCGGCATGGTCAGCGAAGGCGACCTGCTGGGCCGCCGAGAGGACGTGCGGGGCCAGCGCCGCGAATGGTGGCTGACCATGCTGGCCGAGGGCGAATCCTTGAGCCCCGAATTCCTCGCCCATCTCCGCTCCATGGAATTCACCGCGAAGGATCTGATGAGCGCCCCGGTGGTGACCGTCAGCGAATCGACTGAGGCCGCCGAAATCGCCGACCTTCTGTCCACCTACCGGATCAAGCGCGTGCCCGTGGTCCGCGACGGCAAGATCGTGGGCATCGTCAGCCGGGCCGACCTGGTGCGCGGCCAAAGCGGGCGCCCCAGGCCGCCGAAGCCGCCTCTGCCGGCGCCCGGGGCGGGGCCAGAGCGAAGCCGCATCGCCCATGCCGCGGGGGCTCCCGCCGCTGAGGAGCGCAGCCGGCGCATGCAGGAGCTGATCGACCATCATGTCGGCAGCAGCAATTGGCAGACCCTGCTGCATGGCGCGCGGGCCGCCGCCGCGCGTGTGCTCGATTGTCCGGGTGTATTGGCCGGAGATATCAGGCTGTTCTTGGCCTGGGGTCAATGAACAGGAGTTCCGAATCGTGTAGGTGCTGGACCACTCAGCACAGCGACGTCAAGCCAAACATCGAATGTGGGGATACTACGTGTCTGCGAAAACCGGCCTGACTTGGGATCTTATCGTCGGCGGCGCGACGGCTCTTGGAGTCGGTGCCTTGGGTTGGCTTGAAATTGCGATGGCCCGCACACCGGACGCTGCCGATGCATCGATCCGCGAGTTCGGAACGCTGCTGACTGTGGTGTCCGGAGCGATTGCCGCACTCTGGTGGAACCAGTCTGCGAGGCTCCCCAACACGCATTCTGATGAGGATGCACCGGCTTTCCAACCCCAAGTGGATGCGAACATACTGAATGGCGCCGCGGCGACCTTCACGGTGCTCAGCGTTTTCTGTAGCGTCTTTGCCGGCTCGCCATGGAGGTCTATGGGCAGCTGGCTAAGCGCAATCGGCGCTCTTGTGGTGCTAACGTTCTCCGGGAACGATATCCGGCAAGCAGTCCGAATCACGTTGAGGCAGCGTCCGCTGCTCAGAGAGATACTATTGCTGGCGTTGATTGCAGTGGGGGCTGCCGCACTTATCTGGCATCTCGGGCATTAGGCAAACCACTCTCTGGCCCCTCGAAAACTGGTGTAACTTGAACGGCGATCCTACGAGGCATTACTTCCGACCATGGACAAAGTTTGCATTGCTATGCTGGTGTCGGCGATCGCATAAGGAAGCTAGGGAGGGAAGTATGAACGTGGAATTATTCGGCCAATGCGGTAACTTCGAACAACTCAAGCCAGGCGCCTTTTTTAGATTTTCGGGGGCGGCCAACGAACCAGGGCGCCAACATCTTGCCTTAAAAGTCACCAGTGCCGAGAAACGGGGTAGGGTCGCGAGGGTCCTCATTGACCCGGGTCACCCGGGTTGGCGAGGGCAGCCTTCTGTACGGCCCAGCCCGGTAGGTGGGGCAGACCCTGTATTTCACCTGAACACGGCCACGTTTCGGCCTTCGCTCAAGGGCGAAGACTGGTTGTTGAGCGCCGACGCTCGCTACGACGCCGGGGACGTTCTTGTCGCGGACGGGCATGCGTTTCTTGTCGCGGGCTTTGGATCGCACGAACAGGGGGAAACCTCTCTCCTCCTCGTCGACCTGCTCACTGGTCAATTCCAAACGACCGTCAAAGTGCAAGCCATAGTGAGGGTTTGGTCTATTGTGATACCCGTTGACGGTCAGGCTGTGGTTTTGTTTCAGCGAAAGCCGCCGACAGCCACTTAGTCGCGACAAGCCAGCGCTAAAGTGGCTCCGCCCCTCATCGCGCCTATTGGGAGCATGCAGTGTCGGTGGTTGGGGTGTCTTTGACCTTTTCCCGCGATATTGACCCCTTTGGCTCCTGGCCTGACTGATCCGCGCCATATAGCCGCCTCTGCGCAGGAAAGATCGCTGCCTGTTGACCTGGTGGAATTCGCTCCAGGCTGTGCCTCCTTCTGTCATGACGGTGCGGTCCCGGGCCTCGACCCATCCTCTAACAACTCCTAACCGGAGCTTACTCGTTTTTACCCCAGATCGAGGTCCCGGCGCTGTATCGCTGGATAGTCGACAGACGGACCTCGTAAGACGATGCGATCGTGCGCGATGTTCTTGGCCCCATTTTGTCAACGCACTTCTTGATCTGGGTCAAAGTGTACCTGCACGTTGGGGATTAGACTGCGCCTGATCCAGTCCTTTGAGTCCGCTCCGAATGTCGAATGTCAGGATAAGGAGAGAGTAGATGGACCAGTCTATCCAAGGGAGTGCTCTCCGGCCAGCTGCAGGCAGCGAGGCCGAGACGGTAAAGCCAGACAGGCACAAATTCGGCCTCGTCCTGCTGAGCGGGGTCGTGGTCGGTTCGATGATCGGCGGCGGCTCGTTCAATCTCCCCCAGAACATGGCGAGCGGCGCCGGATTGGGCGCCGTCGCCATTGCTTGGCTGATAACGCTCGTCGGCATGTTCTTTCTTTCGAATGCCTTTCGAACCCTGGCCGACACGCGGCCGGATCTTAAGGCCGGCATCTATAGGTACGCACACGAGGGGTTCGGCCCGCTTGCCGGCTTCGAGATGGCCTGGGGCTACTGGCTGAGCTCGGCCTTCGGTAACGTCGCTTTCGCCGTGCTGATCATGCAGATTCTCGGCTACTTCTTCCCGATCTTCGGGAACGGCGAGAACTGGCCGTCCATCATCGGCGGTTCGATCCTGATCTGGACCATGCATTTCACGGTGCTGTCGGGCGTCAGGCGCGCGGCGGGGCTCAATGTCTTCGCCAGCTTCGTCAACGTCATCACCATCGGCGTCGCGCTCGTCGTCATGGCGGTGTTCGTGAGCAAGGGGCAATTCAGCTTCGACGTTTGGGGTCGGCAGCAGCAGCTCGGAAGCGTACTTACCCAGGTGAAGAGCACGATGCTGGTGACCCTCTGGGTGTTTATCGGCATCGAGGCCGCGGTGGTCGTTTCCGACCGGGCCCGGAATCCGCGCCAAGTCGGCACCGCGACCTTTGTCGGGCTTGCCGTGTGTACGGTTCTCTACTTCCTGCTCTCGGCGTTGCCGTTCGGGATCATGCACCAAAAGGATCTGGCCGGCCTCGCCAACCCGTCGGCCGCCTATATCCTGCAATCCCTGGTCGGCCATTGGGGGGCGATCTTCATCAACGTGTCCCTCCTCTTCTCGGTGCTGTTCTGCTGGTTGGCCTGGACGATCCTGGTCGCCGAACTGCCATACGAAGGGGCCAAGGGCGGCGTCTTCCCGAAATTCCTGGCCCGCGAAAACAGCCATCACGCGGCGGCACCCTCCCTTTGGATGTCCAGCATCGTGATGCAGATCACCATGTTCGTCGTGCTGTTCGCCCAGAACGCCTGGATCTGGCTGATCTCGGTCGCCGGCATCATGATCCTGCCGCCCTATCTCGCCAGCACGGCCTTCCTTTGGCTGTACGCCACCAAGAGCGGATACAAGGCGGGAGCGTCGGAAACCCGGGGCATGGCCCTGTGGACCGGGATTCTGGGCAGTCTGTACGCGGCCTGGCTGCTCTATGCCGCCGGGCTGCAGTTCCTGCTCTTGTCGACGATCGTGTTCGCCGTCGGCCTGCCTGTCTTCTGGTACGCCCAGCGGGAGCGCAATCCGGGCAAGGCCGCGTTCACGCGTATCGAGCTTGCCGCGGCGATCCTTCTCGTCATCGTTGCGATCGTGGCTGCGGTCCTGTTCGCCAAAGGAATCGTCAGCATCAGCTGATGGACGCGAGCCGGCCGCCCCATGGGGCGGCCGGTTGCGCGCCGCATAGCCGGAGTTCTGGTCAGAAGGTGGAGAGGGGCGATGCTTTACGACAGGATGTTTCAGTTCCTCATCTGCTCGCCGGCCTTGGGCGCCGATACGCTGGAAGGCCAACGCCTGGGTCAGATCGCCGAAGAGGTCGAACATCTCGGCTTCCAGGTGATGGAAGCGCAAAGCATCGAGAGCGGCGAGATGGCGGTGCGAACGGACGCGGCGATCGGCTGCATCCTGCTTGAATGGGGCAGCGGGAAACAGTCCGGCGGCGTCGCCTCCTTCGTCACCTTCCTACGCAATCGCGGGCTCGACATCCCCATCTTCATTCTGGTTCGTCGCCACGCGCTGGAGGAGATCCCCGTCGATATCCTGGGTCAGGTCACTGGCTACGTGTTCCTGGCCGAGGATACGCCTGCCTTCATCGCCCGCAACCTGGTGAGCCACCTCCAGCAATATGCAGGAGCGCTCAAAACCCCATTCTTCGGGGCAATGGTTGACTATGCCGAGCAAGGCAACCAGGTCTGGACCTGCCCTGGCCACAACGGCGGCGTCTTCTACCGGAAAAGCCCCATCGGCCGGATTTTCGTCGAACATCTGGGCGAGGCGGTGTTCCGCAACGACTTGGACAATTCAGTGGTGGAACTGGGCGACCTTCTCGTCCATGAGGGCCCGGCGCTCGCAGCGCAAAAGGCCGCGGCGCGGATTTTTGGCGCCGAACGGACCTACTTCGTCCTCAACGGCACCTCGACCTCCAACAAGATCGTGCTTTCGGCCCTGGTGACGCCCGGCGATCTCGTCCTGTTCGACCGCAACAACCATAAGGCCGCTCATCATGGCGCGCTTCTGCTGAGCGGCGGGATACCCGTCTATCTCGAGACGGACCGGAACGCTTTCGGGCTTATCGGCCCGATCGACCATTCGGCCCTGGACGAAACCCGCATCCGCGAGAAAATCCGCCGTCACCCTCTGGTCAAGGATCCAGACGCGTGGCGGCGGGAACGGCCCTTCCGCGTCGTGGTGGTCGAGCAATGCACCTATGACGGCACGATCTACGATGCCGGGGTTCTGCTCGAGAAGCTCGGCCCGCTGTGCGACTACTTCGTCTTCGATGAGGCCTGGGCGGGGTTCATGAAATTCCATCCCCTGTTCAAGGGCCGGTTCGCCATGGGTCTGGCGGACCTCTCGGCGAAGCATCCTGGCATTGTGGCGACCCAGTCGACCCACAAGCAGCTCGCCGGGTTCTCCCAGGCTTCCCAGATCCACATCAAGGATGCGCATCTAGCCGGCCAGAAACGCCGGATCGAGCACCGGCGCTTCAACGAGATGTTCATGCTGCATGCCTCGACCTCGCCCTTCTACCCGCTGTTCGCCTCCCTCGACGTGGGCGCGCAGATGATGAAGGGGCGGTCGGGCGAGGTGCTGTGGGACGACACGATCCGGCTCGGGATCGAGCTACGCAAGAAGCTCAGGGCCTTGAAGCGGGAGTTCGAGAGCAAGGAATCGGACCCCGCGCGGCAATGGTTCTTCGACCCGTTCGTCCCGGACCTGGTGGAGACTCCCGAAGGCTCGCACGCGACGGGGCAGATCCCCTGGGAAGAGGTGCCGACCGACCTTCTGGCCTCCGACCCGCGCTATTGGATGATGGAACCCGGCGCTGGCTGGCACGGATTCAGCCGCCTCGCGCCGGGCTATGTCATGACGGACCCGAACAAACTGACGCTGCTTACGCCCGGCCTGGACCGGCGGACCGGCGCCTATGCCGGGCATGGCATCTTGGCCTCCGTGCTCGCCGAGTTCCTGCGGGAAAACCGGATTGTGCCGGAGAAGAACGACTTCAACAGCATTCTCTTCCTGCTGACCCCGGGCCTGGAGGCGAGCAAGGCCGGGACGTTGTTGAGCGCGCTCGTCAACTTCAAACGCTTGCATGACGACAATGTCGCGCTCGAGCAGGTGATTCCCTCGCTAGTTGCCCGGCACGAGCAGCGCTATGCCGGGCTCGGCCTTCGCGATCTTTGCAGGGACATGCACAGGTTCCACCGCGAGCACAACACGCGGGCCTTGCAGCACGACCAGTTTCGGTCCGAGCATTTCCCCGAGATCACGATGACGCCCCAGCAGGCGATGCAGCATCTGGTGCGCAACGAGGTCGACTATGTGCCGATCGACGAGGCCGGCGGCCGCGTCGCGGCGACCCTGGCGCTCGTCTACCCGCCCGGGATCGGCGTGATCGTCCCGGGCGAGCGCTATGACGACAAGGCGCGGCCCATGCTCGATTACTTCAAGATGCTCGAGGCTGCCGGCAATCTTTTCCCCGGCTTCGAGAACGAGATCCAGGGGGTTTACCGGGAGCCGCAGCCGGACGGAACGGCACGGCTCTATACCTATGTCCTCCGCAACGAGGTGAAATAAGCCGATGGCCGAGCCCCTGCCGATGCGCGTCTTGATCGTGAATGACGAACTCGCCGACGCCACGGCTGCGGGGCGCGCCTCGCGGGCGCTGGCCGACGAACTGCGGGCCCGGGACGTCGGGGTCGTGACGGCGACATCGGCTGCCGATGCCCGGTCGGTGGTTGCTTCAGACGCGGCGCTGCAATGCATTGTCCTCGATTGGGATCTCAAGTCCGATCCCGGCCATGATGGCGCAGCAGCCGTGCTCACGGACATTCGCGCCCGCAACGCGAAAGTTCCGGTCTTCCTCATGGCCGAGCGCAGCTCTGCGGCAAGCCTGTCCGCCAAGGTGATGCAGGACGCGGACGACTTCATCTGGCTGCTCGAGGATACGGCCGACTTCATCGTCGGCCGGATCGTGGCGGCGATGCGCCGCTATCGCGAGCAGCTCCTGCCGCCCATGTTCGGGGCTCTCGTCCGCTTCGCCGAAGTCCACGAATACTCCTGGCACACCCCGGGACATGCCGGCGGCACGGCCTTTCTCAAGTCTCCTGCCGGCCGCGCGTTCTTCGACTATTTCGGCGAAAACCTGCTGCGCTCGGATCTCTCCATCTCCGTCAGCGAGCTTGGCTCGTTGCTGGATCATTCCGGTCCGATCGGCGAGGGCGAACGCTACGCTGCCCGGGTGTTCGGCGCGCACCGCAGCTACACCGTGACCAACGGGACCTCGACCTCCAACCGGATCGTGCTCATGGCGAGCGTGACGCGCGACCAAGTGGCCCTATGCGACCGCAATTGCCACAAGTCCGTCGAGCATTCGATGACGCTTTCGGGCGCGATCCCGAACTACCTGATGCCTACGCGCAATCGTTACGGCATCATCGGACCTATCCATCCGGATCAGATGAGCAAGGCGGCCGTGAAGCGCGCGATCGCGGCCAATCCTCTCGTCCAAGGCGAGGTCGACCCCAGGCCCGTTCACGCCGTGATCACCAATTCGACCTATGATGGGCTCTGCTACGACGTGACCCGCATCGAGGCGCTGCTCGGCCAGAGCGTCGATCGGTTGCATTTTGACGAAGCCTGGTTCGGCTATGCGCGCTTCAACCCGCTCTATCGGCACAGACATGCCATGCACGGCGATCCGAAGGAGCATGGCGCGGACAAACCCACCGTGTTCGCGACCCAGTCGACCCACAAGCTTCTCGCAGCGCTTTCCCAGGCATCTTTCATTCACGTGCGCGACGGGCGCCACCCGATCGAGCATGGCCGCTTCAATGAAGCGTTCATGTTGCACGGCTCAACGTCTCCCCAATACGCCATCATCGCATCGAACGACGTGAGCGCGGCGATGATGGATGGATCGGGCGGGGAGGCGCTGACCAACGAATCGATCCGAGAGGCCATCGCCTTTCGGCAAATGATGGCCCGGCTGCGGGGGGAATTCGCCCGGAAGGGCGACTGGTTCTTTTCGGTCTGGCAGCCCGAGTCAGTCAAGACATCGGGCTCGGGCAGGAAGACACCGTTCCAGGATGCCCCGGAGGAGCTTCTAGCGAAGGATCCCCGATGCTGGGTACTGCATCCGAACGAGACATGGCACGGCTTCGGCGATCTCGACGACGGCTATTGCATGCTTGATCCGATCAAGGTTTCCATCCTGACCCCGGGCCTGTCCGAAAGCGGCGCGCTCGAGGCCAAGGGCATTCCCGCCACCCTGGTCACGGCCTATCTGGACCGGCAGGGAATCGTCGTCGAGAAGACGACGGATTTCACCATCCTCTTCCTGTTCTCCATGGGCATCACGAAGGGCAAGTGGGGCACGCTGGTGAACGCGCTGCTCGATTTCAAACGCGACTACGACGCCAACGCCATGCTGGAGCAGGTGCTGCCCGGGCTAGTCGCAGCGAACTCGGCGCGGTACCGCGGCATGGGCCTGCGAGACCTGGCCGAGGCAATGTTCGCTGCGATGCGCACGCTGAAATGCACAGCGCTCATGGCCAGTGCCTTCTCGACCCTACCGAAGCCGGCCCTGAGCCCGGTGCGAGCCTACGAGCAGCTGGTCGTCGGCAAGGTCGAGCAGCTGCCGCTCGATGCCATGGCCGGGCGGACGGTGGCCACTGGCGTGGTGCCCTATCCGCCCGGCATTCCGCTTCTCATGCCCGGCGAGAATGCGGGAACGGCAGCTGGACCGGTTCTGGGCTATCTCCGCTCGCTCGAGGCCTTTGACAGCCGCTTTCCTGGATTTGCCCATGACACCCATGGGGTGGAGGCTGTCGACGGCCGCTACCGAATCTATTGCGTGAAGGACGCGGCAGAGCAAAAGCATCCAGGTGATCGGACCGGGCAGGAAAGCGCCGGGTAGATGATGGCCTGGCTGCACGGGGAGTTCATCCCAAGGACGACTGGTTCTTTTCCGTTAAGGAGGCTTCATCCCATGAACTACGACCTCACTTCGTTGGGCGGCAAGCTCGCTTGCTTCGGCTTGGCCGCCGCCCTCGTCATCTTCGCTTTCGCCGAGAGGGCAAGTGCCGACATGATCGGCAATTGCGAAGTCACCGGCCAGAAGGGCTCGATCCCCATGACCCCGGCGGTGGCCGGCCAGCTGACGGTGGAAGTCAATCTGCCGTCGCCGGGCTGGTGGAACGGCGACACCCCCGACACCATCAAGGACGGCTACGAGTATTGCATGGCCGCCAACATCGCAAACCGCGCCGGTCTCGGCGCCGTCACGGTTGTCAACGTCGCCTGGGGGCCGCTGGTTCACGGCCATACCAAGGATTTCGATCTCGCTCTCTCGGAGATCTCCATCACCGACGCACGCAAGAAGGTGGTCGATTTCTCCATCCCCTATTTCAATTCCGACATCGGCATCCTGGTGAAGAAGGGGACTGAAGTTGACGGGCCGAAGATGAAGAGCTTGCGCATCGGCGTGCAGCAGGCGACGACCGGCGCCGATTTCGTCCATGACACGCTGAAGCCGTCGACTCCGGAAGAGATTTTTCCCGACCAGCCCAGCATGTTCGCGGCGCTGGCTGCCGGCCAGATTGACGCCGCCATGACTGATACCGCCATCGTGCTCGGCCAGGCCGCCGCCTCCAACGGCACCATGGTGGTCCCGGGCCAGTACCACACGGGCGAAGTCTATGGTGCGCTCTATCCGAAGGGCTCGGCCAACGAGGCGACGCTCGACAAGATCATCAAGGCGTTGGAGGACGACGGAACCCTTGCGCAGCTTTCGGCCAAATACCTGGCCGCGGCCTGGGGCGCCGATCCGACCAAGATCCCGTACTTCGAGCCGTGAAGACGATCCCCGGCTTCGAAAACGAGATACAGGGTGTTTGTCGCGAAGCTCAGCCCGACGGCACGGTCCGGCTCTATTCCTATGTGCTTCGCGAATAGGCAAAGCGATCATCACGAAAGGTGAATGCAATGACATCGAAGACTCACCCAGCCGAGGTTGGAGTCCACTCCGAGGTTGGCAAGCTGAAGACGGTGATGGTGTGTCCCCCGGGACGGGCTCATGAGCGTCTGACGCCAGGCAACTGTCACGAACTCCTGTTCGACGATGTGATCTGGGTTCACGAGGCACGCAAGGACCACTACGACTTCGTCCTGAAGATGCAGGAGCGTGGGATCGAGGTCCTCGATTTCCCGACGCTTCTCGGCGAGACGCTGGAGGACAGGGCAGCGCGCACCTTCGTGCTAGACCGGCGCATTACCACCAACACTGTCGGCCGCGGCACCGCCTCGATGCTCCGGCCCTGGCTCGACGCGATGCCCGGAGCAAAGCTGGCTGAGATTCTCATCGGCGGTCTCGCGATTGCGGAGGTTCCGAAAAGCGAAAGCGCCAACATGCTGGCCGACGCCATGGGGCCAGCCGCGTTCCTCATTGCGCCAATCCCCAACACGATCTTCCAGCGCGACCCCTCCTGCTGGATCTATGGCGGCGTCACCTGCAATCCCATGTACTGGCCAGCGCGCAGGCCGGAAACGCTGCTCCAGCGTGCCGTCTACAAATTCCATCCCATCTTTCAACGTGGCGCATTCAAGATCTGGTTCGGCGACAGCGATGAGGATTTCGCGCAGGCCACTGTAGAGGGCGGCGACGTCATGCCGCTAGGCAAGGGGATCGTGCTGATCGGCATGGGCGAGCGCACCAGCCGTCAGGCTGTTACACACATTGCGCGCGAGCTTTTCGCCAACGGCGCGGCGACCCGGGTAATCGGTTGCCAGATGCCGAAGAGCCGCGCCGCCATGCACCTGGATACCGTCTTCAGCTTCTGCGACCGGCATGTGTGCACGGTCTTCCGCGAGGTGGTGGATCAGATCCAATGCTACAGCTACCGCCCCGGCAATCAGTACGAGGGCCTCGACGTCCGCAAGGAAAAGGGGCGGATGCTGGACGTCGTCAAGCAGGCCCTGGGCCTCAAGGAGCTGGTCGTGGTCGAGACCGGCGGCGACACCTGGGAAGCCGAGCGGGAGCAGTGGGACGACGGCAACAACGTCGTCGCTCTCGAGCCCGGCATCGTCGTCGGCTACGACCGCAACACTCACACCAACACACTGCTGCGCAAGGCAGGGATCGAAGTGATCACGATCCGAGGCGCCGAACTCGGCCGGGGGCGGGGTGGCGGCCATTGCATGACCTGCCCGATTTGGCGCGAGCCCGCTTACTAGCGCCTGCATATTCCATCAGCCAGGAGATCGCCATGAGCTTCAATCTGCGCAACCGCTCGCTTCTGACCGTGCAGGACTACACCCAGCGCGAGTTTCAGTACTTACTCGATCTGGCCCGCGACCTGAAACGGGCCAAATATGCGCGCACCGAGCAGGAGCACCTCAAGGGCAAGGAAATCGTCCTGATCTTCGAGAAGACGTCGACCCGCACGCGCTGCGCCTTCGAGGTTGCCTGCCACGACCAGGGCGCCCATGTGACCTACCTCGATCCATCCGGATCGCAGATTGGCCACAAGGAATCCGTCAAGGATACGGCACGCGTCCTCGGCCGCATGTTCGATGCCATCGAATTCCGCGGCTTTGCCCAGGAAGCGGTGGAAGAGCTCGCGAAACACGCCGGGGTGCCCGTCTACAACGGCCTCACCGACGAGTACCATCCCACCCAGATGCTGGCGGACGTCATGACCATGCGCGAGCACAGCGACAGGCCCGTGCACGAAATCAAGTACGCCTATGTCGGCGATACCCGATCCAATATGGGACATTCGCTGATGATCGTGGGCTGCCTCATGGGCATGGACGTCCGGATTTGCGGCCCCAAATCGCTTTGGCCTTCCAAGGATTATCTCAAGATCGCCCGGGACCTGGAGGCCACCTATGGGGCCAAGCTCACCGTCACCGATGACGTAAAAGCCGCGGTCAAGGGCGTCGACTTCATTCATACCAACGTTCTGGGTTTCCATGGGCGAAGCCAAGGAGGTCTGGGCCGAGCGCATCAAGCTCTTGAAGCCCTACCAGGTTGACGCGGCATTGATGAAGGCCGCCGGCAATCCGCGCGTCAAGTTCATGCATTGCCTGCCTGCTTACCACAACCTGGAGACCAAGGTCGGCCAGCAGATCCACGAGCAGTTCGGCCTGGATGCGATGGAGGTCACCGAAGACGTCTTCCAATCCGAGGCGAACATCGCCTTCGAGCAGGCGGAGAACCGCATGCATACGATCAAGGCGATTCTCGTGGCGACCCTGGGGGACTGAGGCCATGCGGATCCTCGTCGCGCTCGGCGGCAACGCGCTGTTACGGCGGGGGGAGCCGATGACGGCGGAGGCCCAGCGCGCCAATGTGGCGGTCGCCGCGCGGTCGCTGGCGGCGATCTATCCGGGCAACCAGCTCGTCATCACCCACGGCAACGGCCCCCAGGTCGGCCTCCTCGCCTTGCAGAGCGCCGCCTACAAGCCGGCCGAAGCGTACCCCCTCGACGTCCTGGGCGCCGAGACCGAGGGCATGATCGGTTACATGATCGAGCAGGAGCTGGGCAATCTCTTGCCCTTCGAGGTGCCCTTCGCCACCATCCTGACCATGGTCGAGGTCGACCCGGCCGATCCCGGCTTCGCCAATCCGACCAAGTTCATTGGCCCGGTCTACGGCGCGGCGGAGGCCGAGAAGCTCAAGGCGGAAAAGAGCTGGGCGATGAAGCCGGACGGCGACAAATGGCGCCGGGTAGTCGCATCGCCCCGGCCCAAGCGGATCTTTGAGATTCGACCCATCAAGTGGATGCTTGAGAAGGGCACCATCGTTATCGCCGCCGGCGGCGGCGGCATCCCGACGATCTACGAACCCGGGCGCAAGCTGCGCGGGATCGAGGCGGTAGTCGACAAGGACCTGTGCTCAGAGCTGTTGGCACGCGAGCTGGAGGCTGACCTTTTCATCATGGCGACTGACGCCGATGCGGTGTTCCTGGACTGGGGCAAGCCCACGGCGCGGGCTGTCCGACGGACGAGCCCCGAGGCCATGCGGGCCTATCAATTCCCGGCCGGCTCCATGGGCCCCAAAGTCGATGCTGCCTGCAGCTTCGTCGAGGCGACGGGCAAGACGGCGGCGATCGGCGCGCTGAAAGACCTATCTGCGATGTGTCGTCAGGAAGCCGGCACGACGATTGTGGCCAGCGCCCACGGCATGGAATTTGCGCCGGGCTCGACGTGATGCCCGGGGCGGCTCAAGCGAGCCGGATATGGGATAAGCCCTCACTCGGGCTTCAGGGCCCACAATATGCATCGAGTACTTCCAGAGTATCGAGCGCCTGCGGGTCCTTTAGGCTTAGGCCTAACAGCCGCGCCCTAATACGGCGGCAATCGGAAGCACTCTCCGGAAAGGATTTATTCGTCCAGAATCTCTTCTTGCGGTCCCAGTAACCAATTTGATCCAGGAACGAAACGCCGAAATAATACTCGGCGGCGACCGAGCTAAAGAAGCCAGTGTCCAATTTGAAGCTTCCGTCCCCGTTGAGAGACTCGGTCAGGGTCCAACTCAGCATATCGTGTAGTGACTTCGCTGCCAGACGTTTTTGCGACATTGTCATATGTGGCCACCCAAACTTCAGGATCTGCGTAACGTCGTAATTATTGTGATTGTTGAATTGCCCATCATGAAGCCAGCCGAAAGGGTAGGGATCGCCCTTGATGCGCAGAGTGGTATCGATGATTTGCGGCCAGTGGGCGACCTGACCTTTGCGATAGGCGATTGTGTGGTAAGTGATGCTCAGGTCCGAAGTCTTGTAGATATGTCCGCTAGTCAGATACCAAGCCCCCCAATAGCCGCTTTGCGGGTCCTGCCATCGGTCGATGAAATCTTCATAGGCAGCTGCTAAGCCGTCTGGCGCCTCTTCGCCTTGGTCAGACCCTCGCCTCCCGACTGTCTGCCGCAAGTATTTGTGGAGGTATTCCTTGAACATGGCTGTGGATAGAGAGGTGGTTATGTTCCCCAGTTCCCCTCGGTTGTCACGGCCTGTCGCGGCGACGTTGGAGACGAGAAGATCGTCGAGATAAGCTTTCAACTTTGGCGGTGTCTCTATTTCTTCCGGCAGATAGACGGGGTACGGTGGCGTACGGCCTTCTTCATGCAATTTACGCAGCCACGCCAGCGAATCTTCAGCTTGGAAGAACCACTCGTCATAACAAATACCCCAGCTATGGGTTTCAGGAGACTGCTCCAGGGCAAAGGCCTGATCGCGATTCTCTAGACTCTTGCTTAACTGTGTGAGCTTTCGGTCCAATCGGGCCCAGTCCGATGTGTAATGGAAGAGCCATTGCGCCTCCAGGTAGATGTGGGTCGAGCACGCCATATCGTTTCCGGTCGCTTGAATGGCCGCAAGCGCACCGGCCAGCGTGCGGAGACGTAGACCGAAAGCGCTTTTGTTCTGGCGATAGTTGGGGTCACGGGACAGGAAGCCACCCTCGATCAAGGTCCCCATCGCTGCACCGGAAATGAACTCCGACTGCTCCGGCGATGCCGAGCCGATATTAGGTAGTGAAGGCCCGGCGCAGCCCGGGAGAATGACGAACAACAGCACCGAGACAGCGGCGGCGAGCAACCCAAGCTGTCGAGAGGACGCGCTAGCGAAATTCAAGGCCGACCTCGCTTAATGGCAGCCTGTCTAAACGTTCGTATCGGGGCGATCAGCTTCCGTGAGGTCAAGCATTCCCAGTTTGGCGAACAAAGATGGACATAGTCTTGGCACTTTCCCCGCATTTTGCGAGGTGACAATTCCGGTCAGGCAAACGGGGGCTCGACAAAATATTACGGCCGAACACTTGCCCTTTGGTAAAATGCGTTCGCAGTGATAGTGACCGCATTGACATACATCAATCGCTCCTGACCTCGGAAGAATCGTGGCCGCATCCAAGAATTTGGACCGATCTAGGTGAGTATCTCTGGTCCGGTGTTCCTAACCCCAACTCTGGTCCAGAAGCTAAGCAACTTTTCGGGCGGGTTGAGGTTGGTCGGCAAACTCCTTTGGCGCCAAGTTGCCGAGCGTACTGTCGGGCCAGGCTTCGAAGCTGGCGCCTTTGTTAGGAGCCTTTGAGCGCGACAACCGCCGCCGCGACGTCCCGGCTGAGCAAACCGAGATCGCGGCTCATGGCGGCCACGACAGCATCATAGGGTCGGGCCCCGGCTGTCGTAATCTGACTGCCCACCCCACCTGCTGCGCCGTTATCCCGATACGTCGATTGATGCATCTGCAGTACCGTGCCGTCACTCGGGTTTGTGATGCTCCAGAAGGCACTCAGCACCGTGCTTCCGTCGGCAGCCTGCTCGAATTTCGTCACATCCATCGTGACTTGGTAGTCTATGGGCACGCGAATCTGCCAGGGATAGAGCGATACGCGCTCGGTTCCCAAGAGATTCGAAAGGTTGGTCGCGAGCACCCGGGTGATGTTGTCGTTCAGGTCGCCACCCCACTGATCGAGATTGGCCTGGGAAAGCTCGTTGGCGCTGACGCTCGTGACGATCTGCGGCCGGTCCAAGTATTTAGGCAAAGTGATCGGGCCGACGCCGATGCCGATCCCTTGGGGCGACATCGTCGCCGGTTGCTCCGTGGTGGCGCTCAGCACGTAAAGCCGCGTAGGTTTATCAGTACCGCATCCGGCAAGAGCCAATTGTGCCAGGACCGCGGCGGATAGAAGGAGCACAGGGTTCCAGCGTAACGACATCATCGCCTCCACGGAATCAGTGATTTCCGCTCAACAGCGCGCTTGGGTTGCGCTGTATGTATTCCGCGAACACCCGGATCGCCGTCGCAGCCGCTTCGAGTTCGCGTAGGGTGCTGTCGAGCTGGTAGTAAAGCGGGGACTGCGGCGATATGTCCTGTTGAGCGGTCTGCAGGGTTTTCGTCGCCTGATCCAGCGCCGTAGTGGCGGTCCTCATGGCCTGCTCCGCGGCCGAGACCAGCCCAGGCAGATCGTTGTTCACGTTGTCGACAAGCCGTTGGCTGTCCACGAGTACGCCGTTCAGGTTTTGCAGCGGCTCACCTTCTCGCAACTGCAGGCGGTCGCGCGCTTCCTGCAGCGTCAGGCTTGCCTGACTCGATGTGTTCATCACGCTGTCAGTCAGCGGCTTCACCTGGGCATTCACGTTGGCGACCAGCCCGTTTGCGCCGGTCATGACGGAATCGGCATCCTTCAACGCCTGATCGGCGGTTTTCATGACCTCAAGCAGCTGGCTGGAGATCTGCTCAAGCGGAAGGCTGCTGATTTTCGTCAGCACGCTCGAAACACTCGCCAACATCACGTCCAAACCCGAGGGGATCGATGGCAACTCCAGGATTCCCGGCACAATATTGAGCAGCCGGACCGGCGTTCCCGGATGGAAATCGAAATTGATGATCGTCTGGCCCGTGACCATCGATACGGTCTGAAGTTGCCCTCTCAGCCCACGCGCGATGAGCGCTTTCAAATTCCTGACTGGGTTTTGCTCGCCGTTGACGACCTGCAAGCTACTCGGATCGATCTCGACATAGACTGGAATATTCACCACCTCTTTGGCGATGTCGTATTGGACGGCAACACCCGTGACTGTGCCGATCTTGACGCCTCGGAAGGTGATCGGGGCGCCGACATCGAGGCCGGCAAGGGACCCCTGGAAGAACATGACGGCTCTTAATTTGTGCTTCAGGAACTCGCCGCCGCCGAAGGCCATGACCCCGATGATCGTCAGCAGGATCGCCCCGACGACGAAGCCGCCGATGATCTTTGGATTGCTCTTCTTGGCCATTGCTTCGGTTCGCTCAGGTTGGCTTGCCGTTCGTCGCGGACTTCGTCTTGGCGTCGAGCTCGCCGCGAAGCAGGAAGTTGCGCACCTTCGGGTCCGGGCATTCGTCGCGCAATACTTTGGGATCACCTTGGGCGATCATCGTCTTGGCGTCAGCGTCGAGGAAGACCGAGTTGTTGCCGATGGCGAAGATGCTGGCGAGTTCGTGGGTGACGACCGCGATCGTGGCACCCAGGCTGTCCCGCAGCTCCAGGATCAAATCGTCCAGCAGCCGGGAACTGATGGGGTCGAGGCCCGCCGACGGCTCATCGAAGAACAGGATCTCCGGATCGAGCGCCATGGCGCGGGCGAGCCCAGCGCGCTTGCGCATCCCGCCGCTGATTTCCGACGGGTAGAAGTCCTCGAATCCGGCAAGCCCGACAAGGCTCAGCTTGAGCGAGGCAACGGAGCGAATCTCTGCCGGGCTCAAGTCGGTAAATTCGCCAAGGGGCAGCGCCACGTTCTCGGCCAGGGTCATGGAGCTCCACAAGGCGCCGCTCTGATAGAGTATGCCGAATCGGCGCATCATGCGTTCCTGTTCCGCCGGTTCAGCTTTCCAGAGATCCTGCTGCCCAAAGAGGACATCGCCCCCGGCCGGTGCCTTGAGCCCGACGAGCAGTTTCAGGAGGGTGCTCTTCCCGCAACCGCTGCCACCCATGATGATGAAGATGTCGCCGCGGAAGATCGTGAAGTTCAGATCGTGCTGGATGACGAAATCGCCATAGGCCATGTCCAGGTTTCGCACCGTGATGTGCGGCTCGGCGATGCGACCGCCCGAGCTGATCGGCCGCGGTGCGTTCGCCGGAGGCGCTGCGAGTGAACCCGTCGAGGCCATCGTCCCTAGATACCCAGCGTTGCCGTCAGGACGGCGAAGACGCCGTCCGTCACGATGATGAGGACGATCGCCGTGACCACCGCCGAAGTGGCCGCCAGGCCGACCGCCGATGCGCTTCGGCCACTCTGGATTCCGCGCATGCAGCCGCAGATCGCCACGAGAACTCCGAATACCGAGCTCTTGAAGATTCCGACCGCGAAATCGATCAGGTGGGTACCGTTGATGGTTTCGTTGACGTATTGAACGACCGAAAGTTTCAGCATCCCGACGCCAACCAGCCCTCCGCCCAGGATGCCCATGAGGTCGGAATAGACGCAGAGCAGCGGCATCATCAGGATGAGGGCGATCATCCGAGGCAGAACCAGGAAGTCCATGGAGGAGAGGCCGAAAGTGGTCAGTGCGTCGATCTCCTCGTTCACCTGCATGGTGCCAAGCTGCGCGGCGAAGGCAGCGCCGGTACGCCCGGACATGATGATGGCCGTCATCAGCGCACCCATTTCACGGGCCATCGCGATGCCGACGAGATCGGCGACATAGATTTGGGCCCCGAACTGGGTCAGCTGGACGGCGCCAACAAAGGCGAGAATCAGTCCAACCAGAAAGGATATGAGCGTGACGATGGGAAGAGCCGCCGCGCCGCAGTCGAAAATGACGTCGACGAGATCAGAGCGGCGAAAGCGGGCGCGGCCCACCAGCAATCGGCCGAAGGACTGCACGGCCTGGCCGAGGAATTCCAACATCTCCCCGCCCGACCGCCACAAGGCGAGAGACTCCTGGCCGACAATGGTGAGAAAGCCCGGGCGCCCTTCCGTCCGGCGGGCTCCCTGGCGTTCCGGCACCGCGGAAGCGAGCTTCACCAGTCTGCGCACCCCGATGGGCAAATTATCGATGTCGCATCCCACGCCATGGGCCCGGCAGATCTCCTGAAGCCCGATGACAAAGGCGAGCAGGCCGCTGTCCCAGCCCTCAAGCTCGGTGGCATCGAAGGTCAGTCGGCGTATGCCAGCGTCAGAGGCGAATTTCTTCCCGACCGAAGCCGGCGTGGGCAGGCCGCCTCTGAGCTTCCAGTCGCCGGCGAGGCGCAGAGTCAATGCTCCCGCCTCTGGCCCGATCAAGGCGATCGTAGCCGCCGCAAGGGTGCGATTTCCGCCTGGGAATCTCTTCACTGCGTTGATTTATGTCCTTTCAGATTTCCCGGCTGGAGGACAATCACCGATGGGGGGCTACCACCCGATGAACAGCCCCACGTCCCCCGGCACACCGCCGGGAAAATCGAGGATCTCCGCCCGCATCTTGTAGCCCATGGGGCGCAGCCACTTGTCGAAGGCGTCGTAGCATTCCTTGGCGTAGCCCGTCAGAGTCAGGGGCCAGTCGGGCTCGAGGTTGTTGATCGCCCGGCCGCGGTCGCTGCACCAGGCGCTGGGGAAGCGCAGGATTTGGATCTCCCGCTCACCGCGCTCGGCCGCCTGGCGGACGTCTTCGGAGAAGCGCTTGTCGGCGTCGGGCGTCAGATGGCGCTCGGTGAATTGCTTGTAGAGGTCCTTGTGTTCCTGGTCGCGCTTGGCCTTGTGCTCGAGCGCTTCGCGGATTGCGGCTTCTTCCTTATCGTCGGCGATACGCTTCAGCTCGGTCGGACGGATGATGGCGGGTTCCGGTATCGGCATGGTCTGGTCCTCGGGAGATGAGCCTGGCCGGGAGCCTGGGCCCTCAGCGGGCGATCGTGCTGACCCGGGATCCCCCGGATGATCCCCGATCCGGCGTGGATGTTGGGACTTTTTCGGCCTTCCGGCAAGGCAGATGGAGGTGCAGGCGCCTACCTATTCCTGCTTGCGAATCCGATTCTAAAGCGTCCCATCGGGGGGCTCCCCGAACAGCGTTGCGGATCCTCGACAGGTTGCAGTGCCCCGCGACGTCGCGGCGTAGCACAAAGGCTCGGTCGAGCTCACGACCGGAGCGCCTCCCGCAAGGAAGAATTCTGGTAACAGATGGAATATCTGAGGTCTGTAAACCCTGAAGCTCCGTCGAGGAGAACCTGACATGTCAAACGCGGCGCGACTTGCCTCGATTGCGAGGCGACTGGTGCCGGCCATGGGCTGGCTTCCTACCTATGACCGTAGCTGGCTCCTGCCGGACACCCTAGCAGGCTTGGCCGTCTGGGCGGTCATGGTACCGGAGGGCATGGCATATGCTGGGATCGTCGGCGTACCTCCCATCATGGGTCTCTACACCATTGTCCCTCCGTTGGTCGCCTATGCGTTCCTCGGTACTTCACGCCTGCTGGTAGTCGGCCCAGATACCGCCACAGGCTTGATTTCTGCCCTTACCGTAGGCGCCTTCGCGCAGCATGGCAGCGCGGATTTCAACGCCTTGACCTCGACCCTCGCGGTCCTGATCGGCATCTTCTTTCTCCTCTTTGGCGCCCTGCGCATGGGCTGGGTGGAATCCTTCATTCCCACTCCGGTAATGCGCGGGTTCATCGAGGGCCTCGTCTGGGTCACCATAATCGGGCAGGTGCCGCAACTGCTTGGTTTGAGCGGGGCTCCTGGCAACTTCTTCACGAAGCTATGGTTTTTGTTGCAACACCTCAACGACATGGCGCTTGCCCCAGCGCTGACCGGGGTTTTAAGCCTGCTGGCCATGCTGCTACTGCGCCACGTGGCGCCCCGTGTTCCTGCCGCCCTCTTTGTCGCCGCCTCGGCTACGGTTCTGGTCGGCCTCGTCGGCGGCGAGGCCGCAGGCATAAGTGTGATCGGAGAGCTCCCCTCCGGCCTTCCTCATTTTGTTGTGCCCAGCCTTGATCCGGCAGTACTGCGGGATCTGGTGCCGGGAGCGCTCGCTATCGTCATGGTGGGCTATGCCGAAGCGCTCGGCGGAGCGAAGGCGGCGGCAACTCAAGGCGGCGGCGACGTGGACCCGAACCAGGAACTGATGGCACATGGACCTGCGAATATACTGAGCGGCCTCCTCGGTGGCTTCCTGGTGGTCGGCAGCCTGTCCAAGACCTCCGTGGCAATGGTCGCCGGCGCCCGCAGCCAGGTCGCCAACCTCGTCGCCGCAGCGCTTTGCTTCCTCACCCTGCTGGTGCTAACGCCGTTGTTCAGGGGGATGCCCCATCCGGCCCTTGCTGCCATTGTCATTGCAGCGATGCTGCATCTCTCCAAGCCCGACTATCTCCGCAACCTGTTCGCCAATTACCGTCGGGAATTCGCCATTGCTTGTCTGGTGTTCTCCGGCGAGCTGACGCTGGGGGTGCTCCAGGGAGTTGCCGCGGGCGTGGCCGTCGCGCTGCTGATCCTGATCTATCGGGCCACTCACCCGCAGGGCGCGGTGCTCGGGCAACTGCCTGGCACGGAGGCCTATCGCGACATCAAGCGGCGGCCTGAGGCGGTTACTTTCCCCGGACTGCTTATCTGGCGCATAGGCGGGCCCCTGTTCTTTGCTAGCGTGGGTCACTTCGGAGATGAACTGAAGGCTGCGCTGGCCACGATCCGGCCGCAGGTCAAACAGGTACTCTTGGATGCAGAATTCGATGATTGGCATCGACAGCTCAGCTTGCGACGAACTGCTGCGCCTTGTCGAAGGATTACGCGGCCGAGGCATAACCCTCGCCTTTGCTCGGGTGCGCGACGAGGTACGCGAGCTCTTGCGCCGCGGGGGCGTCGAGACGGCCGTCGGACCTGCCAACTTCTATGAACGAGTGACCGATGGCCTTCGCGCTTGGCAGGCTATATCCGAAGTCCCGGCGCCAAAGCCGGTCGTGACCGGACCGACCGTGGCGCCGACCGAATAGTCGACCAGGCAGCTGTGGTGCCTCGCCCCGGGGAACATGGGCGTTGGATTGATCCAATGTCGCGTCACCTCAGACAGCTATACCTATGGCTAGATCGGAACTTCGATCCTGGCCCTCTCTGCAGCGGCCTTTAGGGCACGCTGATGAGCAATTCAGCCGCCTTATCCGGCGAATGCGGGATCAGATCTTTCGGCTGTCATAAGCCCAATGCAAGAGCGCCTGTCGCTGCCGTCGACGGCAGAAAACATCACCGGGCTCGCAATGCCGCCGAATCTGCTGGACGTGACGCTGCATGGCCTTCCAGCGACGGATTTGCCGCTGATCTTCCATCGGCACCCGGCGGCCCAGGTAGTAACGGCAATACCATTGAAACCAGCCCCGCGGGTCGTCGGGATGAATCCATCCCTTCTCGCGCCAGACGTAAAGCGGCTGGCTGGCGTCGACGCCAAAATAGTTGAGGGAGCGATCGGGTGCCGCGGCCGACAGCTTGGCGCCACGGAACCAGCTCTTGGGAAATTCGTCGGTCGCGTCGGTCATATACTTGCCGCCGAAAACGCCGAGCCGCAGCATCTCCCCTGGCGTCAGTTCCGGCTTGAACTCGGGATCGAAGTTGCGGCCCGCAGGCTTGCTCAGCGTGTAGCGGTAACCCCGTTGCATCTTGTCGTTCACGAGGATCGTCCGCTTCTTCACATAGAGCCTTCCTTGCTTCGTGACCGGGGCCCGCGAGGCTGCCGGCGGCCCGGCGAGAGCCCCGGCAGCCCTGTCCAGACTCTGACGGCGGGCGCTCAGCTCAATGCGATGCGTCTCGCCTTCGCTTCCTTCACCTTCATCAAGGCCAAGGTCAGCACGCCGTCGGCGAGCTCGGCCGTGATCTTGTCCCGGTCGATCTTGCTCGACAGTGTGAACGCCCGCTGGAAATGACCGATGCTGTATTCGGTGTAGACCGGTTCGTAGCCTTCGTATTTGGCAAAATCGATCGCGGCATCGATCTTGAGCACATCGTTCTCGAGCCCGATGTTCAGATTCTCCTTCTCCACGCCCGGCACTTCGAGGATCACGGTCAGAGCGTCGTCGGTCTCATAGATATCGGCCGGCGGCACATAGTACTTTGCCGGGACCGTCTTCTCCTCCTTGGAGACCAGCTCCTTCTTCTCCTGGACTTCCAGCGCCTGTGCTTTCGCCATGTTCTCCTCCATCCCCTGACAACGGCTCTAGTTCACCTTCACCACTTTTGGCTTGTCGCGTTCGGCGCGCGGCAGGAACAAGGCCAGGATGCCGTCGCGACATTCGGCTTTGGTCCTGTCGGCGTCGATCTGGACAGGCAGCGTAAGAGCCCGGTCGAACCGGCCGGACAGGCGCTCGCGCCGATGCAAGGCGGCCTTCTCCGGATAATTCACTTCCTTGATGCCGGCGATGCGCACCGTATTGTCCTTGATCTGGATATCGAGCTTGGACTTGTCTATCCCCGGCAGTTCGGCGATCAGAACGAAGTCATCTCCCTTGCGAAAAACGTTGACCGGCGGATAGGAACCGGCGCCGCTCGGGCCCGATTCGAGCCAATTGCTGGCGCGAAGGGCGTCCAGCGCCTCCTGGAATTGGATTAGGGCCCCGAATGGATCGGGTAGAAACAGAGCCATGGCTTCTCCCTCCTTATTTCCTTGCACTGGCCGCGACGCCGAGGAGATATGGCCTGCTGCAGGGCCAATATGCATCTTCGGCGCAGCTCCCTGCTGGTCCGCCAGCACTCCTCGGCATCGAGTGCTAAGCGAGTTAGGTATCGGGCTTGCGGGCGTCAAGGGGTTCAGACCGGCCGCCATTGACGGAGCCGTGTTCTATGTGACAGGGGATCGGTATGTGATCCAGCCGGACGTCCGTGGGGCTTTGGTGAAGCGGGGCGGGCGCGTGGCGGCGGGACCAGCCACGCGCCTGCGACGAGATGAGGCCCGGTGGGGACGGTACTGAGCGGGGAGGGGTAAACGTCGATGACTGCCGGTCTCGCGGCGAACCCTAGAAAGCCCGATCGTGGTCATTAAGCTATTGATTTGGTTCTCATTTCTAGGCCGATCTGAAGCCAAGCCGCTGTCTCGTGAAGATCATGACGTTAGTTCGGTAAAGGTCGCTGCGGGCCCCCACAACCGGCGTTACTTGAAACCCCGTCCATTCCGGCGGGGGTTGTCGTTTGTGGTCGCCAGAATGCCCGCGAGATCGTCGGCGAACTTGATCTCGAGCTTGCCCTCGACGGCCACGAGGTGGACCGCCGGGCCTTTTGCTAACCGCTTCGCAGAACTCGAGGCTTCCCGCCAGCTCGCCCTTGATCTCGGTTCGCAGCCTGCCCTCGTCGGGAACTAGTTGAATCACCTCGATCACGGATCTGACAAGGTCGAAGGCCCCATCGCTGGTCGTCGGCGCGGCAACGCGCCGCTACACTTCGATTTTCGAGAAAAGATAGGCGGCGACCGCGAGCAGGATTGCGGAAAGGCCTCCGAGCACCGCAAGATCGGTTTCGACACCGAACACAAAGCCACCGGTGAGTGCGCCCCGCAGGCCGTCGACACCGTAGGTCAGTGGGTTGAGCCGCACCGCAAGCCGCACCGGGCCGGGCAGTGCCGGCAGCGGGAAAAGTGCACCCGAGAAAAAGAAGAGGGGCAGCACGAGAAAGTTGGTGATCAGCTGAAACCCCTGCATATCCTGCAGCACCGAGCCTATGGCCGTCCCGACCGCCGTACACATGAGGGCGACGAGGACCATGAACAGCAAAGCAAGAGGCATCAGAAGCAGCGGCTCCTCGGGCCGGAATCCCGCGGCAAGACAGATGAGAAAGACGATGCCCCCCTGGATGAGCGCGACTGTTGCGCCTCCAAGAGTGCGGCCAAACACGATCGTGAAGCGCGAGACCGGCGCGACAAGCGTTTCCTTGAGGAAGCCGAACTGCCGGTCGAAGATGATCTCGATGCCGCTGAAAACAGCCATCGACAGGATGCCCATGGCAACAACTCCCGGCGCCAGGAATTGTACATAATTGCCGCTGCCGGCGCGCGCGAATGTCGGTCCGAGCCCGAACCCGAGTGCCGTGAGGAAGAGGATCGGCTGGCCAAGGGCGCCGATCATGCGGGCGCGCGATCGGGAATACCGCTTCAGTTGCCGCAGCCATAGGATGAAGGCAGCGCTCACCGACGGCCTCCCCATGCCTGGCGCATCATCCGCATGCGATCGACGGGGGCCGCGTCGGCCTCGCGAATAGGCCGCCCCGTCAACGCGATGAACGCTTCTTCCAGCGTGCGGCCGCCGGTCTCTTCCCAAATCGCCGCCGGGGTACCCTCGGCGACGATGCGCCCGTGATCGATGACCGCGATCTGGTCGGCGACACGCTCCGCCTCTTCCATATAATGCGTGGTGAAAAATACTGTGACGCCCTCGTTGCGGCACAGTTCGCGGATAAACTCCCAGATCTGATTGCGAGTTTGCGGGTCGAGCCCGACAGTCGGCTCATCGAGGAAAAGGATGCGCGGGCGATGCTGCAACGCGCGGGCAATCTCGAGCCGGCGCTTCATTCCGCCCGAGAACCGCTTCACATAGTCACCGCCGCGGTCCCAGAGATCGACTAGGCGCAACAAGGACTCGGTCCGCAAGCGACGTTCGGCGCGCGGCACGCCGTAAAGGACGCCATGCAGCTCCATATTCTCCGCCGCCGTCAGCTCATCATCGAGGCTCGAGTCCTGGAACACGATGCCAAAGGCGCTGCGCACCTGGAGCGGCTCCTTGACGGGGTCGTGACCGGCAATCAGGAGCCGCCCCTCGCTCGGCGCTAGCACTGTCGTCAGCATTTTGATCGTCGTGGTCTTGCCGGCGCCGTTGGGGCCAAGAAAAGCGAAGATCTTCCCTTGCTCGACCGAGAACGAAATGTCATTGACGGCCACGAAATCGCCGAACCTTTTCCTCACATTTTCCGCTTCAATGGCGTTCGCCATGGGGCTTTGCCTCATCGATGGGCGAGTCGACCGGCGGGCGCGGGGCGGAGAACAACCGGCCCCCCCAGCCAAGCCGCAATGACAAGCAACCACACGCCTACAGCATGCCGCGCACGTCGTAGGGCTTCTCCGGCGCAAACTCACCGGCGAAGGCACGCTCGTGCAAATCCCATGCGGAGGCGCCGGCCTTCCGGGCTGCGACCATCTTTTCGGGATCGACAAAAACCCGGCGCGGGTGTCCGGCTGACGCGGCCGCCGTCCTCATATGTTCGGTCGCAGTCCAGTCATTGCGGTAGTTGTTGACGTTGAGCTCGATGCTGTTCCCGTCCGGGTCGGTGTAATAAAGCGAAGTCTGCGAGCCCTCATCGGCCGCCATCACGGGCGTGATTTCCAGGGCCTTCAGCCGGACATATGTGCCGAGCAGATCGTCGAGAGCCTCATATTCGAAGGCGATGTGCTGTACCCGGACGTGATGCCGTTTATCGGGATCAGCGTCGATCCCGGGAAATTCGAAGAACACCATGCGGTGATGGACCTCGTCGTTGCTGACGAAGGCGGCCGAGAAGGACGGCCCGTTCCGCGGCCCGCCCGGTGCTCCAATTCGGGCATTGAGCGTCATGCCCAGCACCTTGCGGTACCAGTCCAGCATCGCATCTAGGTTCGCCGTCGTGAGCCCAAGATGCTGCAGCCTGGGGTGTATGGTGATTTCCGTGTTCATGGCACTCTCCTCTTGCCGCGGAGCGACAGTTGATATATGAAAGGGAACGTTTCGTTCTATTACTTAGGCCCGCAACGCCGAGCTGTCAAGAGAAAAGAAACGAACCGTTTCGTTCCGTTGTGTCTGTGGAAAGGCTCCGCATTAGGTATGCCAAGAACCGCTAGACCTTTGATGCCTCAGCCGAAGCAGCAGGCAACGCGCCGGGGACGGCCGCCACGCGAGCTTGCCGGCGAGGTCGACGATCGCATCCTGGATGCCGCGCGGCGCGTTTTTTTCGAGCGCGGGTTCGCCGGCGCCAGCATCGACGAGATCGCCCGCCTCGCGGGGGCGGGAAAGCCGGCGATGTATGTGCGTTTTCCTTCTAAGGAAGCCCTCTTCGCTGCGGTCGTGACGCGAAGCTCTAGTCGGGTCGTCGCCCAATTCGAGAGCGAGCCGGCGGCCGGAGCGACCATCGAGGAGCGTCTCGCGAGCATCGGTCGGAATATCCTCAAAGGCCTTCTGAACAGCGATGCCATCGATTTCATGCGCCTCTCGATCGCCGAGGTGCGTCGCTTTCCGGAGCTGGCCAATTCCGGTCGCATGGCGCGTGAGCGCGGCGCACAAGCTCTCGCTCAGGCATTGAGCGAGGTCGTGAAGGAAGACGAAACCGCCGCGTCTCCGTGCTTTGCCCCGGAGCACCTGTCGGCAACGGCACGATTTTTTATGGATCTCGTCGTCTCGCGCTTGCTAATGCGGGCGCTGACCGGCGAAGACCTCGCGCACCTGCGGGCAGAGATCGACGTGCATGTGCCGCCCGCCGTTGCGTTCTTCCTCGCCGCGTGTCGGCAGAGCCGCATCGACACATAGCGCCCGAAGGAGTCGTGCCACTCCCACCAATGACGCTTCAGGCGCCGCTTGATTTTCTCCACTAGGATCCAATGAACTCGGTTGCGAACCGTGCATTGATGTCGGCCAGCCGCTTCGGATCGATGTTTGTCCCCATTTCGGATACTGCACGGAAATAGGGCTCATTGCCGCCGGGGACGGTCCACTCAAGCATACTGGCAATCGACGCCCCGATATTCTTGAACGAATGGATAGCACCGCGCGGCGTAAAAGCCAGATTGCCCGGCACGATCGTGCTTTCCTTACCATCGACGACAAAGGAGATGGTGCCATCTATCACAAAGAAATATTCATCGTACTCGCGATGTAGATGCGGCGGCGCTCCTTCGCCCGGTTTCAGGTCAGCGAACAGCACCGAGCATGTGCCGTCTGTGCGCGTCGCAGGAAGCATGACCTTCATTTCGTTGCCGAAGGGGCGGATGATTTCTGCTTTCTCTCGCCCCATGATCCAAGGCTCTGTCTGCTTAATCATCGATGACTCCTGTCTGACGAGTTGGTCCGCACAGTCCGCTCCCGCCGCGCAAAGGGGCAGGCGGCAGCAGCGGAAACTTGACGATGTCGGGATCACACAGGTCGATCGCCCACGTGTGATGAGTAGACGGTGAACACCCAACCATCGGGACCAGGCAGCTCGAACGAGTCATGGTCGAACCGTGGCCGGACACTGCCGCGTTGGATCTGTGACGGCGACAAGCTCTTCTTGGCATAGGCGCCATGCGCCGCATCGATGTCATCCACCATCAGATCGAACGGCGCGCTGCCGCCGGCCACGGGTCCCGGGCGAACCACGACATGCGTGCCGCCCCGCATCTCAAGCACGGCGGCCTCGTCGCGTACGACGATCGGGCGCAGACCGACCGTTTCCAGCCACCTTGCGGTGGAAGGGACATCTTTGACCGAAAGGTACACATGACCGACCCAAACCGGCGGTCTCTGATCATTTCTCTGTGACATGGCTTCTGACTCCTTGGTCTGGTTTGCTTTTGACGCTTACCGGAGGCCGCCCGACACCAGGATCCAGGCTCCGGTCAGCCAGCCGGCCTCATTGGACGCGAGAAATACCGCGACGCGTGCAATGTCCTGCGGCTGGCCGAGACGGCCGAGCGGCGACATTGCGACGAGTTGCGTCTCGAGCGGGCTGCCGATCAAACCCGCCGCGCGCGTGCCTTCAGTGTCGATCGGGCCGGGCGCGATCGTGTTGACCCGGATGTTCCGGCTGCCCAGCTCGGGCGCCAGTACGCTCGTTATCGAGGCGATAGCGCCCTTGGTGGCGGCGTAGACAACCGACCCGGGGGTCGCGTTGATGCTTGAGAGCGAGCCGATATTGATGAGGCTGCCGAGTTGTCCTGTTGCGCCGGTGACTGCGATTCTCATGTCGGTCTTCTCAGGTGAAGTTGCGCTTCGCTCTGCCGACAAGATGGACGTGCGAGGGGGCGCGCGATAACATTGAAAAATCAGAATGGACCTTATTGGAATTCCGAATAATGGGGTGATCCGATGTTGTCGCCGCGTCTTTCCGAAACGAGCGCGCTGGTGGCGGTGCTCGAGAAGAGAAGCTTTACCAAGGCGGCGGAGCAGCTTGGACTATCGCCGGCCCGGGTCAGCGAGCTGGTGCGCAATCTCGAAGAGCGCACGGGAGTCCGGCTGGTCGAGCGGACAACCCGCTCGGTCGCCGGCACGGCCGCCGGTGAGCGCCTGCTGGACCGGCTAAGGCCGCTGCTTGACGACTACAAGGCCGCCTTCGAGGCGCTAGAGGACTTTCGCACCGCGCCCGCCGGCACCTTGCGCCTGACCGTGCCGCCGCCCGCCGCCGATTTCGTTCTGGCACCCATCATCGTCCGCTTCGTGGCTCAGTATCCCGCCATTAGTCTCGACATTTCGGTCAGCCGCGCCTTCGTTGATATCGTCAAAGAGCGATTCGATGCGGGTATCCGTCCCGGCGAGCGCATCGCGCGCGACATGATTGCCGTGCGCATCAGCGACGACATGCCCTTTGGGGTGGCCGCCTCCCCCGGGTATGTCGAACAGCACGGAGCGCCCAAAACCCCGCAACAGCTGCCCGATCACGCCTGCATCCGCTTCCGGTCCGGGACCGGTGCCCTGGTTCCATGGCGCTTCGCCCGGAACCGACGGATGGTCGAGGTGCTAGTCGACGGACCCTTGATTGCCAATGAGCCAGGCATAGGCATTCGAGCGGCGATTGACGGCGCGGGTCTCGTGCAGCTGCCTCTTGCTTACCTGAAGCCGGAGATCGATGCTGGCCGGCTTGTCCCCTTGTTCGACGGCTGGGTCCAGCCGCAGATCGATGCGTTCTGCCTCTATTATTCCAGCAGGCGGCAAATGCGGCCGCCCTTGCGGGCGCTGGTTGATTTTCTGCGGGAGGAACACCGCATCGCTGCGGGAAAACGGAAAGAGTCCTAAATACAACCCCGCAATGCGCGCTCAGCCGCGCGTCTACGACGATATGAGGTCCGGTGGGACGGAACTTAGCGGGGAGGGGTAGACGTGATGACTGCTGGTCTCACGCTGGGCCCTAGGAGGCCCGATAGTGGTTATTAAATCATTGATTTAGTTATCATTCCTCATCTAATCTGAAGTTGGGCCGCTGTCTCGTGAAGATTATGACGTTAGTTCGGTAAAGGTGGTTGCAGGCCCCCGACTTGAACCTACTGGGGTCGGGGTGGTTGAGCGTTCTACGAGCTGGCTTGGGGTATGTGCGCTGAACAGGGGACGGACCTCGCCGAACAGCCAACAATACCGCCAACAAACCGGCGCTTCGCCTCTGACGTCTCTGTCCAAGTAATTGATTTGCCTGCAAATTTTGCGACCATCCTGGTGAGGGATTGACATGGACCACGATAGCCGCCGCCCAATGGTGACGCGCCGACAGGGCAGAGGACGAACTCCGAGGTGCGGTGCTAGGTACCTTTAGCACTTTGTGCACTTGTGTCACCTTCTCCCGGCGTCGGGCGAGCGACCCCAGCTTCCCGTTAGAGCTTCCTGCAGGATCTGCTTGTCCAAGGTCAGCTCGGCCACCTCCCGCTTCAATCGGGCGCTCTCCTTCTCGATATCCTTCAGCCTGAGGAAGGCGACGGCGCTGCCCTTCTTAATCATCCTTCCTGACTTTGCTGAAGGTGATGCACCGCTGCGTGGCGTAACGCCTCGACCACCGGGCCCTGGCTCAGGCAACCGACCGGGCGAGCGCCTTCACCAACTCTGTCAGGCGCTGCCTGACCCTCGGGTTGGCGATCTTGAAGTAGGCACGCACCAGCTCGAGGGTTTCACGCTTCGTAAGGGGATCGGGCTCAGCCATATAGGCCTGCAACTTTGACACCGGTACGCCCATGATGCGGCTCGGCGACCTGTCGGCGACGCCCGCCTCCATCTCCTCGAAGAAATGGGAGATTGGCACATCAAGGACTCGAGCCAGATCGAACAAACGGCTTGCGCCCACGCGGTTGCGGCCGTGCTCGTATTTTTGAATCTGTTGGAAGCTGAGGCCGATCGCCTCGGCCAACTTTTCCTGCTTCATGCCGAGAAGCGTTCGCCGCTGGCGAATCCGCCCGCCGACATGGACGTCGATGGGATTCGGGAAACCTTTGCTGGCCATGCGGCCTGAGGATTTGCGCGATATGCGCACGCTCACCCCTGACAAGGAACCTACGGCTACCAGGGCACATGCCCAGGCTGTGGTGAAGCCCACAGGTCGAACAGGCCGCTCATTTCACCGCCTCCCCCACCCACTTTTCCCACCCGAACTCCTCGATCGCCTTCAGGATCAGGCGCCAGATCATCGTGCCATTCGGGCTCCCGAACTCGAGCAGCTCATCCGTCTGATGGGCCGCTCGAACGCTGGGGTCATCCCCATGAGGATCGATCAGCAGCTTGGCGGCGCTATAGATGTCGGAATTCGAGCGACCCAAGCCACCGCAGCTTAGCGGGAAGTCGGCACCGCCGGGGACAAAGAAATTGTAACCGAGCGTTGCAAATGGCTATTCGGCAACGGTGAGTTACAACAAAGACTGCAATTGCCCATTGCGCAGCCTCGGCGTCAGGGGCAACGCGCCGCGACCGAAGACGGCTCGTGGTACAAGCTCTTCGTCTTCCGCGAGGGCGCACGCGCCTCGGCCTCAGGCGCATTCGCACAGAGCCCTTGACCCGGAGACCAATGGCAAGGCCGAGCGCTTCCAGACTGACCCTCGCTAAACCTCGATGGCAGCATCGTCCATCTCCCCTTTGGTCGACGGGCTCTACCTAAAACTGGAGGGGGTCGATGGACTCAGGTCAATAGCCGGAAATCTCTCGCTCAAACCGGTCCAGGACTCAGAGAGGGGACCATATGTGCCTCCACCGCCTGATGGACCACCGGATCAACTTCAGCCCGAGTGACCCTTGTGCCAGCATCTCTCCGAGACCTTTAAATTGGCCATGCGCTAACTCGAAATCACAATTGCAGGTCAGCCGGTGTGCGCCCCAAAGCCGATGAAAGGGCTGTTAAAGGCAATGTAGCCGTTGCACGCAGTCCCTTCTGATTTAGGTTCGCCAATTTAACGTCTCCACCCTCTGAGCGAAACACCGTTCGCGCGATGGTGAGGCCAAGGCCGACGCCGCCCGTTTCCCGGCTTCTGGAACTCTCGAGCCGGACGTATGGCCGAAACACCAATTCAAGCTGATCTTCCGGTATGCCGGGCCCATCGTCCTCGACCTCAATGGCGATGGCGGTGGGCGATTGGTAGAGCCGAAGGCGGGCACTGCCACCGTA
The DNA here is from genome assembly GCA_963724385.1 of uncultured Alphaproteobacteria bacterium. Taxonomy (GTDB): domain Bacteria; phylum Pseudomonadota; class Alphaproteobacteria; order Dongiales; family Dongiaceae; genus DASXQK01. Next base: position 1,634,314 of record CAVRUJ010000001.1, read on the forward strand.
CGTTACAGCGTTGTCCAGCAGGTTATTCAGCGCCCGGCGGAGCGCAATCGGGCGGGCACGCACTGTTAGATGCGCTGGCCCCTGATATCTCACTCCTGCGCCGCAATCGGCCCGCAACTCGGCCAGGCTCTGCAGGAGATCTGCTAGATCCATAGCTTCGCGCGGCTCTTCCTGCGCTTCGCCGCGGGCAAATGCCAGAGTGGAGTCGACGATGGCCTTCATCTCCTGCAGGTCCGCTAGGATCATCTCTTGCAAATCCGTGTCATCCACAAATTCCGCTCTCAGGCGGAGCCGTGTAAGCGGCGTTTTCAAATCATGCGATAGGGCTGCGAGCATTTGCGTGCGGTCGTCGATGAGACGCTTGAGGCGCACCTGCATCTGATTGAACGCGCGTGCGGTGGCCCGCATCTCCGCCGCTCCGCTCTCTGTCAGGAGAGGAACATTTTCATCGCGGCCCAATCGCTCGGCGGCGGCACCTAGGCGAGCCAGAGGCCGTGTAAAACCGATCACAAGGCCAATGAATAGCAAGATGCAGACGAGGGAGACTGGAATAACGCGAGATAGGAGGTCGTAGAGAAGGAACCTGTTGGGCATCCAATCCGCCGCATAGACAGCGAGCCAACTGCCATCGTTGAAACGTAGAGACAGCTCGATCGGTGGCTCACGCTGTTGAAATCCCCCAGCTGGCCGCGGCTCGCCGAAAGAGGGCGGCACCGCCATCTTGTCTGCCGACGACGAACCTGGCGGCGGCGCCAAGTCCACCTCGACGCGTTCGCCGGGGTCGTGCAACTCTGCCTGAACCAGCGCTTGAAGCTCAACAAGGAAGCCGGGCTTATGGCCTTGGACTTCGTGAGGCGCGGCGACAGGCCACTCAAGAACCAGAGAAGGCCCGGACAGCGCTTTTGCCAGCGCGGATCTACGATCCACCGATGCGGCACTTAACTGCTGGTACGCGGCAACAACTCTCTGCGCCAATGGCCGGATTTCGTCGAGGGTAGGATGCGATCCGCGCGGCCCAAGAAAATACAAGAATGCAGCGCTGCTCGCGATGGATAGGGCTACGGCAAAGATCAAGACCAAGCCAATCCTTGCCGCCAAGCCAAGACTGGCACCGCGTAGCCAGTTCAAGGATCGCTTCACAGGCTTTGGACTACAGTTGAGAAGACGTAGCCGCCTGATCGCACGGTCCTGATAAGAGCCGGATTCTTAGGGTCCTGCTCAATTTTGCGCCGTAGACGGCTAATTTGGACGTCTATGCTCCGGTCGTATGGCGTTGCTGCCCTGCCGCGGGCAAGGTCGATCAGCTGGTCGCGAGTCAGCACCCGCTGCGGGTGCTCCGCCAACGCCACGAGAAGATCAAACTCGCCCGCGCTCAATTCCACGAGCGCGCCGTCCGGCGCGTGCAGTTGACGTCGGGAAAGATCGAGTCGCCAGCCCTCGAAACCGAGAGCCCGAGTTCCGCTCGCCTCGCCGGCGCGAGGCCGAGCGCTACGCCTCAGTACTGCCTTGATGCGCGCAAGCAGTTCGCGCGGATTGAACGGCTTTGCAAGGTAGTCGTCTGCGCCCATTTCGAGACCAATGATCCTGTCTGTCTCTTCTCCCATGGCGGTCAGCATGACGACAGGAAGCTGGGAGTCGTTGCGAAGCCATCGGCAGAGGCTGAGCCCGTCCTCGCCCGGAAGCATCAGGTCGAGAATGACGAGATCGAATCGGCCAGCCGAGAGCCGGCTTCGCATTTCGGCGCCGTTCTTGGCGGCTGAGCAACGATAGCCATGACGTGAGAGAAACTGAGAAACCAGACTGCGAATCTCTCGGTCGTCGTCGACGATCAGAATGTGCGGCAAGGTGTCCACAATTGGATTATGGGGACCACCAGCTTTGCCGCCCAGGGAAATTTGTAACCCAATGTTGCAAACGGCCTGCCAGCAATACCGCGTTGCAATGATGCCCAGCGCAAGACACTAGCCAGACACAGAGGCCCTCCAAGATTGGGCTCACGGACCAGCCCGGCCCCAAACCCAAAGGAGAGCGGATTGCCCGACCGAACCATCGCATTTTGCCTTGTCGCCCATGGCCTGCAAGCGGCGTACCTGTTGCTCGTCACCGGCGGCTGGCGTGATGGCTTTCATGCTTCGGGCCGGCTTTCGGGCGTGGGCAGGCTCGCATCTGGATTTCTCGGCAATCGTGGCCGGAAGTCCATCTAGCTCGGAGCAAGCGCACCAGGCTAGCGGAGAGCTGAAACAACATTAGGCGCATCACTGGAGACCCCTTATGCGGAAACCCTGGCTCATAACAGCAGTTGCACTTGGCTCGATACTGGCTGTGCCACTTTTCTCTCCTCCATCGGACAATGCCAGAGCTGCCGACCCCATGGGTTTGGTCGATCTCCGCGTCGGGGATCCGGACATCTGTTTAGAGATGTACGCGCGCGGCGAGGGACGGTTGGCGTACCTGCAGGCCAGGCTCGACTTGACGGCTGACCAGAAAGCTCTGTGGGATAGCTGGGAAGCAAAGATACGGGCCTTAGAAACTCAGCGGCGATCGCAATGCCAAAGCAATCAAAACAACAGCTCGTCGCCGGGAGCGCTCGAAGCCGATAGCGCCCTTACGGCTGCTTTGTCCATGCAGTTGGATGCGGTCAAGGTGGCGAGGCCGGCTCTCGAGGCTCTTTACCACACCCTGAATTCCACGCAGCAAGCAGTGTTCGACAGGCTATGGTTTGCCTCTCCGGCTCAAGCCCTTCGCTCGAGCATTGAGGCCGCGCCCCCTCCGCCATTCATTATCCCAACCATGCCTCTTGGCTCGCCGCCCCAAGGGCCACTTCGTCCTCCTTCTCCTTGCGGGACCTTTTGACTGAGGTTGCGATTCTGAAAATCTGCGCACTCACCGACATTGTTGAACAGAAGATTGAGGTCGGAGGCCGTGATTCGATGATGCAATGGCACCAGAATCTGACCGAATCAGAGCGAGACGCCGAGTTGGCGATTTTGATCGCTATGACAAACCTGCCTGCGGGAGACCCGCTTGCGAACACCAGGTCTATCCCGGAGGCCGCCGCAAGACGCCTCATGGAATCGGTTTGCTCGGGGCTTCCAATGGACGAAGTGCGGTGCCTGGTGGCTGCGGCTGTACAGCGACTGCAAGCCGAGGGTCTTCTTGAGGCACCCTCGGACCCGATGAAATGCTGGCGGCTGACCCGCATCGGGATCCGAAAGTAGCACTGCATGACCAGATCCCGGAAATGTTGAGCGGTGTGTGTGGCATTCGATGGTCCAGAGCATGTCTCGCTGATGAGCCATCAGCAACTTGAAGTAGCCCCGACGCCCGAGGGCGGTCGGGACCGTCGAGCAGAGCGGCCGGTCGGCCTACACTTCAGATCGCGGCCGTCCGGACTGGCAGCGGGGAGCATCTAGGGGATCCATGGCGCTTATACCTTATCTGCGGCCCAGCGCGCTGATCGGTGCGGGCATAGTGTTGCCGCTCCCGTCGCGGGTCGCGGCGCAAGACTATGACTTAACGCTGCAGAAGCACTTCCAAGGAATAGCGACGTTGGACTTAGTCCCGTGCTGCGACCAACACCCGAGGTGGTTTACCGCCCAATCCCTCTGGGTAAGTTCCCTTAACCTGCTGAAAAGCGAAAGCCGGCTGGATTGCATGTCTGCAAGTCCCTCTAACTATCCGACAGAAGATCCGAACGGATGGGCTCCCTCTGTCACAATGGTCCATGACGGGGCCATCGGTTGGCTGACTGCGAATGAAAGCAATCTGCCCGCTGACTCGGCATCTGCTGTCGAGCCAGCCATCCAAGGAATCTGGCCGCTACCGTGTGCCAGCAATTGACTGTGTCGGGCTCATCTCATCCAGTGAGACGATCAGGGAGATCGAAATTGCTAACTTCGGCAAATCCGAGATTTTGGGTTGCTATGGTCGCTACGCTGGTTGCGTTGCCGGCTTACGCGCAGACCTATAGCCCAGTGTTTTCCGTCGGGCAGCTGGTGAAGGACATGGGGGTCACGGAGTCCGCGGATCGGGATTCCGCCTGCGCTTCAGCAGATAATCTGCAGCAATACAGGTCCGCCGGCGATGCCTGCGGTATGGGCGACGCGGGCAGCTGCAGCGTGGCAAAAAACTTCGAGGACAGTGGCCAGTGTGGTCCAACCTTCCATATCTATGTCGTATTGGTCGTGAGTCAGGACCTAATCGAGATATCTCCCGTCCAGGACCGTTCGAAAACCTATTGGGCCTATGCCAACGATTTTGCAACAACCAACTAGGCTCAATCGGTGCTTTGGGCAAAGCGCGACGCATATCCGATGCTGGTCGGGCGCACAGTTCGCTGCCGCGAGCGCCGAAACATTGCGAAGCTGCCTGAGTAGCTACCGTCTATGCGCGATGTTGCCGAACAGGGCAGGGTTTGGCACCACCAAAGCCAACTGGGTATTGACTAGAGACCTTGAGCGCTTGGGCGATGTTAACGATCTCACTAGCGCACTCGCCGTTCCTCGAAGCAAGAAATCGATCTTCTTGTGAATGGTCACATGCCTTCCCGTTTGTCTCCACCTGAGCAGCTATGGCCGTCGCATCCGCAGGGAAATCGCCGCCGCTCGGCACAAGAATATTGTAACCGAGTTTTGCAGATGCCCATCCAGCAACGGCGAGTTACAGCCGAGGCCAAAGTCAGACATCATTCAGCCACCTCAGCCAACGACAATCGCCCTCGCAAGAGAACGAGCGCGCCTCGCCTGTCCGGCTCTCCTCTTAGAGCTGTTCAGGCGGGGCGTGAGCGAGTGAGTATCAAGAGGGGCGAACGATGCGGAGCGCTACGACCGACGGTACAGAGGAAATGGATCTATTCGCGATCCCCAGGGTGCTCGGCAGCCTCTCATTCGTTCCAAAGCGTCCCGCAAGCAATGACAATTTTACAGCCGCCTCGTCGGCGCCTGCGAAATCCTCACCTCAGATTCCGCCGGCACCCGCAGGGTTTCCTGCCGTGTCGAAATAATGACGTGTTCCAAATTAATGAAAGCAATGGCGCGAGAACTCGCGGAAGTCCTTGCCCGCTCTACAAGACCGATATCGATCGCGGCGAGGAGATCGAGGAACTCCTTGCCATCTGGTCGAGGTTTGGTCGCGATAGCGATCGCGCTGGCACTGCTCATCGTTCTCCGTCCCGCGCAGGCGAGCGCTGATTCCCCATACGATGTGGTACCCACCAGCGGCGAGCCGCTGATTATCCAACTTGATCAAGGTACGCTGGTTCGCCTCAAGCAGACCCCGAAATCGATTGTCATCGCGAACCCGGCGATCGCCGACATTTCCATTCGTTCACCCAGGCTGATGTACGTTTTCGGCCTCAAGGTTGGCGACACCACGATGTATGCCGTGGATGGCCACGAAAACGTACTTTTCAACATCACGCTCAGGGTCGTCCAGAACATCTCGCGACTCAAGGAGGCGCTGGCTCAGGTCGTCCCCGGTGGCACAATCGACGTGGAATCCCTCGATAACGGCATCCTATTGGAAGGCGTGGTCGCCACCCCTGCCGAAGCTGAGAACGCCAGGCGTGTTACCAGCGAATTCTCAGGCAAGGGAGCGGATATTATAAACAATCTCCAAGTGATGACGCCGGACCACGTCAACCTTCGAGTCAAAGTCGCCGAGGTTTCCTATAGCGTGGAGCGGGATCTCGGGATCGATTGGAGTACCGCATTCAACATCGGCGGCTTCACCTTCCAAGCCCTGACCTCGGGCGCTTCGGCAAACCCTCTGGCGCTCAGTACCAGTGCCGGAACCAACCAGGTGCTGATCGGCAATGGCAACACGCAAGCGCTCATCAATGCCCTGGCGACCGAGGGGCTGGTCACCCTGCTGGCTGAACCGAATCTGACGGCAATATCGGGCGAAACGGCCAGCTTTTTGGCCGGCGGTCAGTTTCCTATCCCAGTGCCGCAGTCGTCGGGGTCGAATTCGATCGTCACTGTCGAGTTCAAAGACTACGGCGCCAGTCTGGCATTTACGCCGACCATTATCGGCAACGAGAGAATCAATCTTCGTGTCGCGCCTGAGGTGACACAACTCGATTACACGCACACCGTTACGATTGGCGGGAGTACCATCCCCTCATTCATTGAGCGCCGCGTCAACACCACCGTCGAACTTGCGAGCGGTCAAAGCTTTGCCATTGGGGGGCTGATCCAGAACACCGGCAACCTGGCCAATCAGAAGGTTCCGGGCCTGGGCGACATCCCCATTATTGGTGAACTGTTTAACTCCGACCAATTCACCCATGATGAATCAGAACTCATCATAATTGTGACACCTTATATTGTTAAACCCGTGTCGGGGAGGCTCGCCGCCCCCACCGATGCGCTCATGGGCCCGTCGGGTCGGGGAGCGATCGATGATCCTGGCCAGCCTGAAGTCGCCCCCTCCGCTTCGTCTGGAATCTCCGGCGGAGGGTCGACGCCGAACAATCCTCCGCAGAGCCCGAGCGGCGGCCTCGCTGGTCCGGCGGGATTTGTCGTGGAGTAGCCGTAGCGACACCCGTCGGCCGGCGGAGCCAGCGCAGCTATTTTCCATTTCCTGCTGCTACAGCCGAGAAAGCCCGCCAAGTCGTTGATGACCAATGCCTAAAAGGCCGTGGAGCCCAAGCAAGCGCGCTCTTTCTCCATCGGCTCACCACGGAGGTTTGACCGGTGCGGCTCTTCAACTGCGCACGTGTGGCGTGATGTACGCGATAATATGCCAACGCGGAGAGCATTCAATCGCCTTGTTCCGGCAGATCCAAACATGCTGACGATCGCCTGGAAGATGTTGGCTGGAGATCGAGGCAAATACTTGGGAATCGTCCTCTCGCTGGCCTTTACCACTCTACTTGTGACGCAGCAGGGCGCGACCATGATCGCGATCTTCCGCTCGACGACGATTTTCGTTGATCAAATCGGAGGGATCGACATGTGGGTGACGGATCCCAAATCGCGGTATGTGGACGACATCAAGGCAATGGACGACATCGCCGTTTACCGCGTGCGCAGCGTGCCGGGAGTAGCTTGGGCAGTGCCTCTCTACAAAGGGAGCATAAGCGCGCGGTTGCCGGACGGCCGCGCCGAATCCGTCCAGCTTATCGGTCTCGACGATACGACACTGATCGGGGCGCCTGGTCAGATGCTCTCCGGCAGGCTTCAGGACCTGCGGCTTGTTGACGGCATATTCGTCGATCGGGATGGCGCGCAGGGTCGACTTGCATACCCGGCTGCCACCGGTTATCGAGCCCTCGCCATTGGGGACACGTTGGAACTCAATGACCATTACGCAGTCGTGAAAGGCATCTACCTGGGGGAAAAGACTTTTGCTTCCACGCCAGTGGTCTACACGACCTATGAACGGGCTAAAGCCTTCGTTCCTTCGCAGCGGAAGCTGCTCTCGTACATATTGGTCAAGCTGAAGCCGGGGGCCGACGTCGCCAGAGTCAAGTCGATCGTCAGCCAAAATCTTAACCTGTTGGCGCGCACCAAAGGGGAATTTTCCGCTGAATCCCTGGATTGGTTCATCAAGAACACGGGCATCATTCTGAACATGGGCCTTTCGGCCCTTCTGACTTTCGCCATTGGCGGCGGCATCGCGGGCATGACCTTTTACAATTTCATGCTCGATAACCAGCGGCATTTCGCCGTGCTGCGTGCCATGGGTGCGTCGAATTTGATGCTGGTTCAAATGGTCGTGTTGCAGGGGTTGGGAGTCACGTTGCTGGGCTACGGCACCGGGATTGGGGCCATCGCGAGCTTTATTCTTCTGAACGCCAACTCGGATATCGACATCCGCCTGACTTGGCAGCTTGTCGCCGCGGTTGGCCTAGTCATCGTACTCGTGGGCAGCGCGGCGGGAACACTGGGACTTCGCCGGGTGTTGCGCCTTGATCCAGGGATCGTCTTCAAATGAGAGGCCGAAGCACTGGCGTTCGTTCAGAGGAAGCAGTCGTCTGTCGAAATCTGATCAAAGCCTATGACACCCCATCAGGCAGCGTCCCTGCGCTGCGCGGGATAGACCTTACCGTCAAGGCGCATGAGGTTCTTTTCCTGGTCGGGCCCTCCGGCTGTGGCAAAACAACGCTCATATCCATCGTCGCCGGCGTGCTGCGCCGTGACGCGGGACAATGCTGCATCTTTGGTGCCGACCTGGACAAGCTTTCGACTTCCGCCGCCGCGATGTTCCGTCGGCGCAACATCGGCTTCGTCTTCCAGTCCTACAACCTGATTCCCTCGCTGAGCATCCGCGACAATGTGATGATCCCCCTGCTGTTGGGACAAAGCGGGTATCGTACGGCTGCGGAAACTGCCCAATCGGTATTGGCCGCCGTGGGGCTTGCACAGCATGCGGACAAGCGGCCAGCCCAGATCTCCGGCGGACAGCAACAGCGTGTTGCCATAGCACGGGCCATCGTGCACGCGCCTCGCCTCGTGGTGTGCGACGAGCCGACAAGCGCGCTCGACCATACGACCGGCCGAGAGATCATGGATCTCCTGCGCAGCCTCGCCCATGATCGGGGGGCAACGCTCATCGTCGTCACGCATGATCAGCGCGTCTACGACCATGCCGACCGCATCGCCGAGATGGACGATGGTCGGATCGTCCGAGCCGGGGCACCGTCCGGATTCATGGAGGGAGCACAGCTGTGATCCGGCAGATGCGCCCATTCAGCCTTCCGGCGTTGGCTGCGCTGGGCTTTTTCATCGCCGTCTTTGTCGTCGTCAAGACAAGGCCCGAGGCCGCTGAGACGCAGCCTTTGGCGGTGCCGGCATCCGCGCCATTCGCCTCCTATATCGGCGGTACCGGCCAACTCGAGCCTCCTGGCAAGACAGTAGGCATTGGCGCGCCCGAGGGCGGCATCGTCACCGAGGTTCCGGTCAAGGTGGGCGGCGCGGTCCTGGCCGGTCAGGTCCTGTTTCGGATTGACGATCGAATTCGCGTTGCCGAACGCGATCAGCGTGAGGCCGATGTCTCAATGGCCCAGGCACAGGTTCAAGAAGCGGAAGCAAGCCTTGCCGACTACCGCATCCAGCTGAGTCTTGCCGAGGCGGTGCCGGACCGTCGTGCGGTCAGCACAGAAGACCTCTCCAAACGCCGCTTCGCGGTTCGTCTCTATGAGGCGAAGCTGGCCACGGCGAAGGCTCAACTTCTGTCCTATCGGGCCCAGCTCGAATACGCCCAAGCGACGCTCGATCGATTGACGGTGAGGGCTCCGTTCGATGCCACGGTACTTCAGGTCAATGTCCGGCTGGGCGAATACGCCTCGGCAGCGGCTCTCTCGACTCCTCTGGTGATGCTCGCCCGCAGCGGTAAGTTCAATGTCCGCGTCCAAATTGATCAGAATGACGCTTGGCGCTTTCGAAGCGGCGCTGCCGCGAAAGCGTATCTGCGCGGCAACAGCGCGATCGGGACAGTCCTTCGGTTTTCTTATGTCGAGCCCTATGTCGTTCCTAAGACTTCATTGACCGGCGACAGCAGTGAACGGGTAGACACGCGCGTGCTGGAGGTGGTGTACGAAATCGAGGACAAGGACTTTCCAGCCTATCTCGGTCAAATCGTAGACGTCTTCATTGAAGCGCCGCCGATCGCGTCCGCCGGTGCAAATGGGGTAGCGGCGTCAAGCAGCCAATGAAACTGTCCATTCTTTTTCTGCCGCTGGTGCTGGCGGGGTGTGTGGTCGGGCCTGACTATCACCCAGCGCCCATGACAGTTCCGGCGACGTGGGTCGGCAAGCAACAGACTGCTGCGCCGGCGACCGATACCGCCGGCTGGTGGCACCACTTCAATGACCCGGTCCTTGAGCGCCTGGTCGATGATGCGCTCCGGTCCAACGCCAACGTCGCGGAGGCAGCCGCGAAGATCCGCGAAGCCAGGGCCAGCCTCGCTCAGGCGCGATCGGGCCTTTTTCCGAGCCTCGACCTGTCCGCGGATGCCAGCCGATCACGTCAGGCGCTTTCGGGCGGCGAATTGGGCGGGAGCGGCGGCCAGTCGGGCAGCAGCACCTTCACCGGGAATACGTTCGAATCGGGCTTCGATATGACTTTCGAGCTTGACCTCTTCGGTGGCCAGCGCCGCAGCGTCGAGTCCGCCGGGGCGACCGTTGACGCGGCGCAGGCCGATCTGGGTTCGACGATTTTGTCACTCCTCGGCGATGTCGCCCGCTATTACGTCGATGCTCGAGCTTATCAAACGCGGATCTCGATTGCTCAGGAGACGCTGGCCTCCAGGACCGACACCTGGCATCTGACGGAGGCCAAAGCCAAGGGAGGGATAGGAAGCTGGCTTGACGCCGTCCAGGCTGAGGCGGAAGTCGAGAGCGCGGCCGCTCAGATTCCGCCGCTCGAATACGGGTTTCGGCAGGCGGTTGATCGACTGGCCGTGCTGACGGGAACACAGCCTCAGGATGTTCTGGAGAAATTGCAGGTGCCGCGTCCAATTCCTCATTTGGCGGGTTCGATCCAGCCAGATCCGCCGCTTGTTGCTCTGGCACGGCGGCCGGATATTCGGGCCGCGGAGCGACGTCTGGCGGCGGCGACAGCCGACATCGGCGTGGCGGAGGCGGATCGCTATCCTGGCGTTACGCTTGCGGGCGCCATTGGACTCAATTCAAGCCAGCTTAGGTCTTTCGCCGAGACCTCGTCAAACGTCTGGTCGTTCGGGCCGGAGGTGAGCCTGCCGATCTTCGATGCAGGCAAGCGGGCGGCGAAGGTTGACCAGAAGACCGCCATCCGGGACGAGAAGCTCGCAGCTTGGGAGGCCACCGTGCGAAGTGCAATCGAGGAGGCAGAGAACGCGCTCACCGCCCTTGATCGAGAACGGGCGCATAATGAGGCACTTCGCCGCACGGTCAAAGCCTATGCGGATGCGCTGAGGGTATCGCAAGCCCAATATGAAGCGGGACTAGCGACCTTTCTCGACGTACTTGACGCCGATCGTTCGCTTGCCACCGAGCGTGACAATCTTGCTCAGAGCGATGCCGATCTCGCCATTGACGGTATCGCCCTCTACAAGGCGCTGGGCGGCGGTTGGCAGGAGGCAGCACGAGCTTCCGCGCAGTAAGGCTCTTGTGCCAGCCCCACCCAACGTTTTTGGGCGAGACAACTCTCTCAGGGTCCGACTCGAAACTCATAGTGATCTTGCCAGTCGGCGGGTAAGCAACATCACCGAGGCGGCGTAAAGGAAGGCTTCGGCGGACGGGATCGTCGCTTCGAAGTCTTTAGCCAGCCGCCGGTTTCGGCCGATCCAGGCGAAAAAACGTTCGACCACCCAGCGCCGGGGATGGACACCGAATCCGACCTGATTGGGATGCCTGCGAACGATCTCAACAGCGATGGACGTGGCGTGAGCAACTCGGTCGGCGGAGTACGTGCTGTCGGCGAAAGCACGCTCGATGAATGGGAACGCTTTGCGCGAGGCTATCTGCAGCGGCACCGCGCCGTCACGGTCCTGGATCGAGGCAGCGTGGGCTTGGAGCACGAGAGCGCAACCATCGGTGTCGACCAGCGCATGACGCTCACGCCCATTCACCTTCTTGCCAGCATCGTAGCCGCGCGGACCGCCTGCCTCGGTGGTCTTGACGCTCTGGCTGTCGAACACCGCGGCGGAGGGGCTTGCCTGCCGACCCGTTCGTTCGCGGTCGCGCGCCAAGAGATGGTGGTTGATCGTCTCGAACATGCCTTTGTCGCGCAAACGCACGAACCATCGGTAAACCGTCGAACGCGGGGCGAGGCAGTCTGGTATCATGCGCCACGGGCAGCCTGAACGCAGGACGTAGAAGATAGCATCCATCACTTCGCGCATCGACCAACGCCGCGGTCTGCCGGTCCTCGCCGGCGGCGGCAGTAGCGGAGCCAAGATCGCCCATTACGCATCGCGGAGATCACTTCCATAGCGAAAGTGCTCCCGGTTACATTGACGCCAGGTGGCCGGAGTCCACATCGTGGTTCCGTCCGACCTCAACTGACACGGCGTCCATCAGCGAAGACTTGCGACCATTGAAGGACGCGCACCTCCTTGCGCAGGCCCGTTGGCCAGAATGGATCTCTTTGCACGAGTTCTGTAACGGCGTCGGGGTTTTCCGCCTCTACTAACCATAGTCCTCCAGCTCCACCACCGTCTGTGACCTCATAGAGTGGGCCGGCAGCGCGAATATGATCCCGGTGCTGCTCAAGGAATCCGAGATGGGCGGGCATCAGACGCTTGCGCGCGTCCGCATGATCAGAGTTGTCCGTAAAGAACACGACGTACAGCATCTCAAAACCTCTCGATCCGATGTGGGTCACTCGAACTATCGCGCGGCAAAACTTAAAGCGATTGGGTCTGCAAAAAAACGCTAATATGTGCCATTGCGATCTGCAAAAATGCGAGGCTATGGACTGGAACGATCTTCGTTACATTCTCACCATCGCGCGCGCAGGTAGGCTCGCCGCTGCGGCGCGAAGGCTCGGCGTCAATCAAACAACGGTCGCACGGCGACTTGCGGCGGCAGAGGCAGCGCTCGGCACGCAGTTGTTCCAACGAATAGATGGTGCCCTCCGTCCGACGGAGTCGGGAGAGGCGGCGGTGACGCGCGCGGCACAGGTCGAACAGGAAGTTCACGCCCTGGAGCACGGGATTAGCGGTGCCGACGCTGATGCCGCAGGAACTCGTTCGCCTCAGTGGGGTGCCTATGCTGGTGAACCGGCTGCTCATCCCGGCCCTACCGCAGCTATACGCGAGATATCCTCGACTTCGGATCGAACTGATCGCCGAAGCAAGGAATGCGAGCTTGACGAGACGTGAGGCTGATGTTGCCCTACGTTTGGCCCGTCCCGAAGGAGGTAGCGCCGTACTGGCAAAGTGCCTCGGGCACCTCGAATATGCTGTCTATGGCCCGCGCAAATGCGCTGCGGACCACCTTCCTTGGATCACTTATGAAGAGGGCCTGAGCCATCTGCCTCAGGCGCGCTGGATTGCGACGGCAACCCATGACGGCGAGCTTGCGCCTCTGCTGGTCAGTGACGCGGAAGCGATTGTCCACGCAATGCATGCTGGCCTGGGAAAGTCGCTGCTTCCGTGCTTTGGGGCTGACCGGGATTCAAAGTTGCGGCGTCTGAGCAACTCCAAGGCTGTTCTGACTCGGGAACTATGGCTACTCACGCACAACGAATTGCGGCATCACGCGCCTATCGCGGCCGTAGTCGCCTGGTTGACGGAGTTGGTTGAAACACTTCCGGCGGCAGGATAAGGCGCTGGCAACTCGTACGCGCTCCTCTACCGCGTTTCGGGACAGGCTCTAAGCTGACCCGCCGAGAATGCATCTGGAGCGCACGAAATAATGGTCATGCAATCACGTTTATTACGGAGCGATCGTCTATTGCTACGTAAATGGAGCGACGAGGATCTCGATCCCTTTGTCGCCCTCTGCTCCGATCCACGAGTTATGCAATATGTCGTCAAACCTCGGGATAGGGCAGCGGTTAGTGCGTGGATTGACGATGCGCGTTCACACTTCGACCAATTTGGATACGGAATGTGGGTGATTGAATTAGTTGGAATCAGCAAATTCATCGGCTTCACGGGACTGAAGACTGTGTCGTATCAGGCGCACTTTACTCCCGCCGTCGAGATAGCGTGGCGGCTTGCCAGTAGCCAATGGGGAAGGGGCTATGCAACAGAAGCTGCAACTCTGGCACTCGATTTTGGCTTCGGTGAACTCATGTTGGATGAAATTGTCGCCAACACGGCGTCGGACAATTGGAACTCCCGCCGCGTCATGGTGCGGCTGGGCATGAAAAGAGATCCTCGGGATGATTTCGATCATCCTCTGATGCCGGATGGAGACACTCTAAAGCGACAGGTGCTCTATCGATTACAGAGAACTAGGTGGCTCATGTCGCGCAGAGATCAACTGTCTTCACCAACTCAAATCTAATTTCCCGAGGCTACACGACGGGGCCTTCTTCGGAAACTACGCCGAAACACGAGTTAGCGATGTCTCCGCCCCGACTCGGGTACACGGCCACCCTCACAATAGCCGGGTCTCGTTGGTTGCGGGCCCCCGCAACCATCATCCGAACCTACTTCGGTGCCCATGAAAGAGTTGTTCGGTATAGGTGGTATCGCTCTCCCGCTACCATCGTTATTTTCGTCCTCGCAATGGCCATTTGGCGTGGACCTTCGTCGGTAAGGGTCAGGGCCGCTGCCAGTTCGCCAACAAGCTCAATCTCGAGGTGGCCGTCCTACGAAGAATTGACCGCTGGAGCCTCGCTGCTGGAAGTGGAAGCAGTGTTTTGGCGCGGTTGGAGCGATTTCTATCGCTTCTGGTCGCCAGTCCGGCAACGCTCAATGGTCAATCTGCTATCGGCCGCGCTTCGGCAAGCCAAGTAGGAATAGCCGCATCCGTACCCGGCGCCCTCCCGCGAGACTACCCTTGCGCCTTTCGCGATCTGGCCATCAAACGCGGCTTACCTCGACTTGCGTGTCGTTGAAGCAGGCCCCTTCTGCGAGATCGGCCTTGAGATCCGCGGACACGAGAGCCGAGATCGTCTGCCCAGTTCGGCTCGTCGAGAGCCATGCGCCCTTTTCGCTGGCGACAACTCCCACTGGTACGGCGTTGGTCACTTCAAGCGGCAGGATCACCTCACCACGGTCGTTCCACACCCGCACGATGGTGCAATGGGTGAGGTCGCGTTGCGCAGCGTCCTTGGGATTCATCCGGAGCGAGGGCGCCTCAATCGAACTGGCGAGGTGGCCAAGTGTCGAGGAGATTCGCTTGTCCGAAGCCGGTGAGATGAGCATCAGAGAATGAGATGCCTGCCGCTCGCGCCATTCCGGCAACAAGGCCGCTGCGCCCCATCGCTTGGCCAGTGTCTCCGACTTGAGCTCGATCTTGCCCGACGGTGTCGCCGGAAACACGTTCTCGAAAAGGGCCATCGGTTTGCCGTCGGGGCCCGTCATCCGCAACGCCTTGCGAGTGGAGATCTGGCTTGGCCGGACGCCCAGCAACCGAGGGTCGGCCCCATCAATGGCATCGTCCATCAACTCTGCGTCGGTGGCTTTGAAGCACGGCTCGTCGAAGCCGAATCTCGCTGCCAGCCGTCGGAAGATCTCGGTGTTTGGAAGCAACTCGCCAAGGGGCGGGATTACAGCCTCCGCGCGCTGCAGCCACTGGTGGCCATAAGACGGATAAAGATCGGGGTACTCAAAGTGCGTCGCCGCCGGCAATACCACGTCGCAGTGGGCCATGCTCTCGGTCATGGTCACATCGATTCCCACAGCAAAGACGTCGGGGCGGGCGAGCCCGCGGCGCATTCGGTTCTGGTCGGGATGCACGACAATCGGGTTGTGGTTGTAGATGAAGAGGGCGCGCAGTGGCGGGTCGATGTCGTCAGTGACAAGGTGCCGACCGATATCGTTGATGTTGAGCGTGCGTGTCCCCGCGGGTATCAGGTCCGGCCGTTGCAGTTTGGCCGGGGTCTTGGGAAATGAGTTGCCGGCGCCAAGTACGATGCCGCTGCCCTTGCCAAGTCTGCCAAGCAGCGCCGGCAGCGCAATCGCGGCTCTGATGCTGCTGCCGCCGTTGCGACCGCGTTCAAGGCCGTTGCCCGGTGCCAGAACGAGAGGATCAGATTCGGCAAGCCAGCGTACGAAGGTGTGGATCTGGCTCTCTTGCAATCCGCAGGCCGCGGCAGCCCGCGCGGCAGGCCATTGGCGCGCCCGTGCCATGAACTCCTCGAACCCCAGCACGTTCGCGGCAATAAAGGCACCGTCCAATGACCCTGAACGCTCGAGCTCCGCGGCCACGGACCAGGCCAGGAGGACATCGGTGCCGGGTAGTAGCGCCAAATGCAGGTCTGCTTGCTCGGCGATCTTCGTGCGCAGCGGATCGACGACCACTAGCTTGCCGCCCGCGCGCTGGGCGTGGCGAATGCATCGGACAAGGTGAACGTTGGCAACGGTTGCGTTGTTGCCCCAGACGACATTGAGCGCCGCATGCTCCGCGAACTCGGGCGGGCATCCTGCGACCGCGCCATAGGTCCCCACCCACGCCTCGCTGCGGACGCCACCACACAGAGCCCGCCGGTAGAGTTGACTGGCGCCCAGCCTATTGAAAAACCGCGAGGACATGCTGTCGCCGGCGAGGAACCCGTGCGGGCCGGCATAGTTCAGCGGCATTACCGCCTGCGGTCCCCAGCGGCCAATGACAGCGCTCACACGCTCATGGATCGTGTCCAGCGCCAGGGTCCATGAGATGCGCTCGAATTGCCCGGAGCCTTTGGAGCCGGTGCGACGTAGCGGATGGAGGAGGCGATGCGATCCATGCACGAAGTCACCCATGTCCTGGGCGACCTTGTTGCAGATGACACCGGCCGTGTATGGCGCCGCATCCGAGCCGCGTACTTTGACGATGCGGCCGTCCTCTACGCTGACGGTGAGGCTACAGGTATCGGGACAATCGAAGGTACAGACGCTAGGGCGTTCGTCGATGCCCATGGGGATCTTCTTCCCTATCTGTCGCGATGGTCGCAGAAGCTAGTGCCGCGTCACTAAGGTGCGGGAGCCACAATCTCCGCATTCGAGTCAACCAGAAAAAACGTAACTCGTGAGCGGTCCGATTGGTAGTCCAGTTTCCGCCATCGTTGCAGTCCATCTCGTCGTGCCGACTACCACCGGCACAATTTTCGCGGCGGGCCATAAATGGGTAAGAGTCACTGCATCGTGACCTATCGTTGGGGCCTGCTCCCCGCAGTCGGCACGGCGCGCCGAGCGGCCACCAATCTCTCTAGCACTTGCGTCGATCTGCTGGCGCTATGGTCTTCCCGGCCAGTGGCAAAGAAGCGATGTATTAGACCCCTTGCCGAATGCCGCGCTCTGTAGAAACAAGCAGTCGTGTTTGCACTTCTGGCGTCAACTTGAACCCGCCATTGGCAACCTGCGCGTTGCTCCGCATCGTGAGAGAAGTGGTCCCACTTGAACGGGGCCCAGATGACTACGCTCCCCGATGCCGACTCAGGAAATCGAGTATCGGCGGAGCTACCTGGTCGGCAGCTTCGAGCAGGATGGCATGCCGCAGCACCGGCAGGATGACCAGTTCAGAATTGGGCAGTGCCGCCGCGATCTGCTTGTTGAGTCGCGGGTTGCAGCCTCCGTCGTTCTCGCCAGTGAGCACGAGGCAGGGATGCTTGATCTCATGCAGCCAGGGCGACATCTCGGTCTCGGCATAGATGTCGAAGACCGAAAGGAAGACCTCCGGATCTGTGTCGATGACTTGCTTCATGCGCCGCTCGATGACATCGGGTCGGCGCTGCGCGAATTCCGGCGTGAACCAGCGGTCCTTGAGCGTCTCCAGAACCTGCGGGATGCCCTTGGAGCGCATTGCCGCAACGACGCCCTTGACCTTGGCGCTGTCGTCCGCCGTGCGGAAGGCAGCGGTGGAATAAAGCCCGAGGGTCAGCACATGCTGCCCATACCTGCGCGCATAGGCCGGGCCGATCATGCCACCTAGCGAGTGGCCGGCGAAATGCGCCTTTTTGATGCCGAGCTCGGCCCGGAGCGCCTCCAGGTCCTCGACCAGGTCTTGGAGGGTGTAAGGCGGCCGAGGCGTAGGCGACATCCCGTGGCCACGCAGGTCGTAACTGATGCAGCGGAACTCCTTCTTGAGGTGCGGCACAAGCCCGGCGAAGGATGCCCGCGAGGCGCCGATGCCGTGGATGAGGAACAGCGCCGGACCTTCGCCCTCGACCGAGTAAGCGGAACGAACTGGCTTTGCCATCTCACTTGTCCGGGTATTTTTCGCGCATCGTCTCGTAGGCGACGACCCAGTCGTCCTTGTCGACCTCGGTGAAGAGGACCTGGAAGGCCTCAGGTCGGCCGCCGCCGGCGCCCCGGATGAAGCCGTCGACGAGTTCCTTTGCGATCCTCTTCTTCTGTTCGGGCGTGCGGCCCTTGAACATTTCCACTCGGATGGTAGGCACGATGCTCCCCTTGGGTTTCAGTTAAGAAGTTGCGCTGCGACTATCTCGGCTCAGGCGCTGCCCACTTTGGCAGGCGGCATGCCTACGTGGCCCCTCGGTCGCCGCCATGAGCGCGTCGATCCGCGGTCATGCAGCGATCGTATTGGCGGCTGCGGCCTTGCGAAAATGCGGCATGACCTCTTCGGCGAAGTGGCTCATCATGTCGAGGGTCATGGACTCCTCCTGCCCGAAGTTGGACGTCGTGATCACTTCATCGATGCCGAGTTCCAGGTAAACGGAGAGCCGGTCGATCATCTCCTCGCGCCCGCAAACGAGGAGGTTGGAGGCAAGCTCCTCCAGCGTCTGACTGCGGGCAAGCGGACGGATGATGCCCTTGTCGAGGATGCCGGGCCCGCCGAACACATTGTCAAAGCTCTTGTAGTAGGTGTATGCGCGCTCGGCGATGTGCTGGCGCTCCTTGTCGTTGTGCACCAGGAACACACCGCGTTGCAGGCTGAGCCGCGTGTCCAGCGGGCGCTCCGCCGCTGCCTTGCCGCGACGGAAGGCGTTGACCTGGTCCATCAGCTGCTGGTGGCTGCCGCCAAGCGGCGTCGTCTGCACGTGATAGCCGGCTTTCGCCGCGGCCTCGATGCCGGCGGGGTTCATCACCGCCACCAACAGCGGGATGGGGTCTTCCGGCCGCGGCATGATGGTGAGCGCCTCGAAGGTGTAGCGCGGACTACTCCAGGAAACATCCTCCCTGGTGAGCAGCGCCTCGAGCAGCTTGAGGTCTTCCTCGAACTGCGGCTTGGTCTGGTCGAAGGGAACGCCCATCCGTTGCGTCTCGCAGGCGAAGGCGCCTTTGCCGACGCCTAGCATGAGCCGGCCGTCGCACAGAACCTGCGCCTGGACAACCTCGCCGGCAAAGACGCGCATGTCGTGGAGCGGCAATTGGCACACGGAGGTCATGAGCTTCACGCGGCTCGTGTGCGCCGCGATCTTCACCGCCATCTGCAGGGGGGCGGGAATCAGCAGAAGGTTTTGCAGATGGTGTTCCGGAATGCCTACGCCGCGATAGCCCAGCTTCTCCGCCTGCAGCGCCTGGGCGACGACACTCTTGTAGAGGCGTTTGCCACCCACCGTCGGGTCCAACATGTGGCTGGAAAGGAAGTGGACGAAGTCCATGGGCCGTTCCCCCGAATTGAGCTGCGCGGAGAGTGCCAGCGGCGGTTATCTTTGAAAAACAAATTATTTTTGCCATAATGTTCGAAATCATCGAATTTAACCATGAACATCAACGAGCTCCGCACGTTCCTCGAGGTAATTGAGACCGGCAGCCTTGTGGCCGCCTCGCAGCGACTGAACGTCACCCAGTCGACGGTCACTGCCCGCATATCGGCGCTTGAGGAGGAATTGGGCCAGAAGCTGCTCCACCGCTACAAATCGGGGGCAGAGTTGACCTCCGCCGGCTTCAAGTTTCGCCGATACGCCGAAGTCATGGTGCAGCTTTGGCGGCAGGCACGCTACGAGGTGTCACTGCCCAAGAGCTTCGAAGCAGTGTGCAATGTCGGTCTCGAGTTCGACTTGTGGCAAGGGGTTGGCCAGCGCTTCCTCGACCACGTTCGCGAGCACGTCCCCGGCGTCGTGATAGCGCTCTGGCCCGGGGAGCAACGCCAGATCGACCGCTGGCTCTCGATTGGCCTCGTCGACCTGGCGTTTTGCTATGTTCCACAAGCGGGTGGGGACTTCACCAGCCGCGTGCTGGTCGACGACCAACTGGTGATGGTTTCTACCGACGAGGACACCAGCACTCAGCTCGGTACGGGCTACGTCTTCGTTGACCACGGCGACGAGTTCCGCCGTCGCCATGCCGAAGCCTTTGCCGGCGACGTGCCGGCCGCGGTGACCATTGCCGCCTCCGAGTGGGCCGTTGACCACATCCTGCGTCACGGCGGAACCGGCTATCTACCGCATCGCATCGTTCGCGAGCACATTGCCTCGGGGCGCCTGCACGTAGTCGCTGGTGCGCCAGTCTTCGGCCGCCGCATCTATGTGGTCGAGAACGCGCGTACCGTGCGCGCCTGGTCTTGGTATGGTGAAGCTCTGGAGGTGCTGGGGCGCCATTGACCCCGCCCACGGGGAGGTGGGGGATCGAGGTTTACCGGGTCAGGGGCCATCGGCTGAGGCGAGTAACGCGGCTGCACAACTTCGCTCGCTAGCACATGACGCTTCGCGTACATGGCCGCTGAATTGCCGGTGCTATATGATCACCTGTCAATAGCGCCAGCAGCCTTTGCTGAAGCCAGCGTTCTCGCGATGCCACGGGGGGAGGCGCCGCACTACCCGCGGGGCTTCGCGCCCCGCGCCGTTGCCCCGCCCGCCGGATTGCGCGCCAAACTACTTCTTCTTCAGATAGTTCTGCTCCAAGAATTTGGATCTGAACTTTTGCGGCGGCGTGAGAATGTCCGGCCGACCCTCCGGCGTGAAGTCCATGAGATTCCAGTACGGCCACACCGTGTCGACATGGTTCCCGGACAGTTCGGTTCCCCAGAAATGAAAAATCTTTCGATCCTGCTTCCTGAATACATGCATCACCGGCCATTGCATGTCATCCGAGTCGCCCTGGCATTTGTAATCGGCCTGATAGGGAGACTGCGATCCGGAAAGCAGCGCAATCTGCGACCATCCCCTTTGTTTGGCCCACGCATTGATTTTATCGGCCGGGGCCCTGGCAATTGCGGCAAACGCCGCGTTTTGCGTGACCTGATACCAGCTGCGATCGAACCCATCGACCAGCGACGTGCAGGAAGGGCAGGGATTGTCCCAGTTCGGACCGTACATGAATGAATAGAGCAGCAGGCTGTTCTTGTCCCCGAACAGCTCGGAGAATTTCACGCTCTTTTCTACCTTCCCATCATTGGCCCATTGGAAGACGTAGTCCTCTTTCAACTGCCCGCCGAGTGGGAGACTGCGGCGCCGTTTGGCCACGGATTTTACCTTGTCCACAAGCTCCTGTTCTTCTTTGAGCAATGCGTCGCGCGCATCGCGATACTCCCTGCTTTCGTTCGGATACCGTGGTTCGCTCATGGTCGTCTCCTCTCCGGAAATTGCCTTGGAGTTTACTCTGGTCGGGCGACGGGCACAGTGGCAGGCGCGAAACTCGCTTCTCGATACTGCGGTTGGTTGCGGTCGCGAGATACACTTAGCGTCGGATATCGAAATGCTGGGAGCAACAAGTGTGGCGGGATTCCGATGCAGGCGCCGACCATGGCTGCAGTGCAGCGCCGCTCATGCATCCGGCGGGGTGAAGCAGGCCGTCTGGACGATCCGAGATTCCGTCAATCGACGCTCAGCCGCGGCGGACGGCGATGCCTCGTCGACTGTTCATAGGCATAAGCATAGGCCAGCAGGTCTCCCTCGCTCCACAACCGGCCGACGATGATCAAACTGAACGGCGCGCCAGAGGCGTAGTATCCGGCGGGAACCGTCACGCCCGGCAGGCCGGCGACGTTGATCTCGCTCACCGTGGTCTCCCGGATCGTTTGTTCCCCATGCAAGGGCGGGAGCTCCTCGTGCATTTGCGGGAACAGGACGGCATCCAGGCCATGGCGCTCGAACACCTCGTCGAAGCAGTTGAGATAGGCCTCCTTGGCGGCCATGAACTCCGACAGATCCGGCGGACGCGACGGATCGGCGAGGCAGGCGGCAAATTGCGGCAGGCCGTGCAGATATGCCAACAGGCCATCTTGGCCGAGTACGTCTTGCGCGGCGGTCGCCTTGGCGAATTCGGCGAAGGTCTTGAGGGCGGCATCAGGACCGAGCCGGGCGAGGTAGCCCGTGAGATCGTATGGCAGCGACTCCATGCCGCGGGCATCGAAGGTGGTGCCGGGCGTTATCGCGGCAAGCTTCGCAAAGCCCGACCCGGCGAAGGGATCGGCGATTAGGATCGCACCCTGTGCCTCGAGCTCGGACTGCGTGCGGGCGTAGAGCCTGGTCGTCTCCTCGGATAACGGTTGGTCGCGCCAGCCCGGGCCATGGAGGCCGATACGCTTGCCGGCGAGCGCCGCCTGCTTCAGCTTGGCGGTGTAGCCGCCTCTCGGCCGTTGCCCGACGCCGGCAATGGTCTTGGGATCCTCGGCCGAATAGCCCGCCAGAACATCGAGACAGAGCGCTGCGTCGCGCACGCATCGGGCGATCGGGCCGACCACGTCGCGGTTGCCGGAAAGCGGCATCACGCCGGCATTGGGCACGAGGCCCAGGCTCGGTTTGATGCCGACGAGCCCTTGGGCCGAGGCGGGGTTCTGGATCGAGCCGCCGGTCTCCTCGGCAAGCCCCAGCACGGCCATGCCTGCGGCTACCGCCGTCGCCGTGCCGGCGCTGCTGGCGCCGGGCGCGCGGTCCGGCATGACGGCGTTCAGCGTCGGCCCGGCCCAGCTGTCGTTGGCATGGGTCCCGCTATGGCTCAGGACCGGTACGTTGGTCTTGCCGAGCAGCACGGCACCGGCCGCGCGCATCCGTGCAACCACCGGGGAGTCAGCCGCGGGCATGAGATCCACGCCGCCTTTCTTGCCGTAGAGGAGCGACCATCCTCCGGTGGTGGGAAAGCCCAGCATGTCCATCGTGTCCTTGATCACGACGGGCACGCCGGCGAGCGGCCCCAGGGCCTCGCCCGCGGCGCGGCGTTTGTCGATCGCACGCGCATCGGCGAGGGCTTCGGGATTGAGGAAGATGATCGCGTTGTACCGCGGGTTGCAGGCTGCGATCCTATCGAGGCTGCCCTCAGTCAGCGTCTCCGCCGTGAAGGCACGGCTCGCAAAGCCGGCTTGCACCTGCTCGACGGTGAGTTCGGCGAGGTCGAGGGAGCGGGCGGTGCCGTGATCGTTCATGATTGGGAGATTCCTTCGGATCAGGTGCCTATCGACATTCGCCAGGGCCGGCCGGCGGCTAGGCTGCACAAGGTAACCTCCAGCGCGGAGCCTGTGAACAGCATCCGGACAAAGCGCCTGGGGGCCCCGAGTGCCGATCGACTGTTGGAGTCCCGCGTGCATTCCTCCTTGTCCATCTTGCCGGCAAGGGTCAAACAGCGCGTGATTCAGATAGGCAAATCGGGCATCTTGGGGATGCGAGTTCCCGTTCCCCGGTGGGGGCGTGAGGATTTGGACCGCTTTTTTCCTCGCGATGGCGCTCTTTTCCCGGACAGCTGCAAGCGCTGCCGCGGATACGCGCCAGCTCACAACGGACGAGCGCGCGCTGTTCGAGCGGCTCCTTTGCGACAAGCCGACGATGCAAGGGAAGGACCTGACATGCGCCGGCCTTCCTGGATATCCAGGCGATACGGCGGTTGCGACGCTGTCGCTCGATAGCATCGCCTACGGCTCGTTCTCGGACGGGGGGAGCAGACGAGGCCTATCTCTCCTATAGTTCTTCGGTTGAGCCGCACGACAATAACTTCGGCGGCGGCGTGCTGCTCGCACACGCGTGCGGTTCTTGGCGGCCGGTCGATTGGTATCCCGGCGGCCAGATGCACAACTGCCTGGCCCTCCCCGGCGGGGGAACGGCAAGAATGCTTTGCCTAGCCGGGGCTACCGGCCAGGGCGAGGTGCATAGCTCGATCTGGGTGAGGGAGTTGCCGTTCGACCACGACATCGCGATGCTCAAGGCGCAGGACCAGCGCGGCATTGGCAACCACTTCGCGCCCATCGTCCGGGGCGAACGGCCGCTGGTCGCCATCGACGTTTGGGAGCATGCCTATTACCTCGACTACCAGAACCGCCGTGCCGACTACATCGCGGCCTGGATCGACAAGCTGGTCAACTGGCATTTCGCCGAGAGCAATTTCGGGGCGCCTTGAATCGGCACCGGGTTGAGGGGCGCGGCCGCTCTCGAGACGGGGCTTTTCGCCCTCAGTCGTTCCATTTGGAACAGCCCTCGGCCATCGAAGCCGGCACAGTGCCATTTGAAAAAGGTCCGGCAATCGCCAGGCGAGACGTGAGCCTGGGATTCTTTTCTCTTGCCCGACCACTCAACGCAGCATGGAGGCACGAACTATGTATCGGACTTGGAAGGCCATTGGGGCCACCATTACGGCCGCTCTCTTCGCCGCGGCCATTGCCGCCGGGGCGCCGCTCACGAGTTCAGGCTCTGGCCGACGCCTACCTGTCCACGGATAAGATCGATGGCAGCGATGCGGGCCACGCCGTCAAAGTAATGGAAGCCGCCGGCTACATGCAGCCCCATGGTCTGAAGAAAGGCTGCGACAACTACTGGTACGCCCAGGCTACCAAAGAGGGGGCGACGGTCGACGTCGTGTTGCCGCCGGCGGGCCAGCCCTTCACCGCTCATAACAGCTAGCCTGCGAGCTGTTCCGCACCGGCGCAATCGTTCGAAGCTGTGTCGTAATGAACATCGGCAGAGAGGCACAAGAGCTACAAGGAGGGTGACGCGTGCAAAGCGCGTTACGACTCCGCTCGGCTTCCCTGCCGCTTGGAGTCGCCCAGGCTAGGCATTGACCCTGCCTGCTCGATTCCCCCGTCGGGCAGGCAGGGTTCTTGCCGTCACGGCAACACCGCCGAGCATGCGCTTTGTGCCTGTGAAGAGCATCGAGCAACAAGCGATCCTTGCGGTCCATAAGGCGCAGGACGGCCTCGTTGGGATCCGTGCGACTCAAGCGAGCCAGATTCGCGGCCTACTCGCCGAGCGAGTTCCGAAACGGTCGCCTGCGCTTCGTTAGCGCGATGCGGGGACAAGCTGCATGCTGCCTCCAGTCGGCATCGCGCCTACGGTAGTGCTCGTATCATTTGGAATTACGCCTCTGTCCGCATCCGTTGATGCGGGACTGATGGCCGTTCTCACTGTATTTATCGATTTCGGTCATCGCTGGGCGACGATAACCGCAATGGTTCTTTGGATCGCTGATAAAGCTCTTTCATTTATCGATGTGCTGAGCGGTCCCGGCGGCGTGGCCGTCAGGGCTGTGATCCAGGTCTTCTGGTGGTGTATTTATATGCACGCGTTCTATTTTGCGTTCAGGATAGAGCAAGGGCGAAGGAAACTCCCAACAGCAGCGAGTTCTTAGGTCCGAAGGGATACCGGCGCATCGGGCGAACGCCATCCTGCCCGTGGGATTGATTACATCTGAATGTCTAGGCGTTCTGGCGCCATTGGCGCCTGCGCAGATTCAGTTGAGTTGGCTCCCACGCAATTCTGAACGCTTCGCCAGGACCAACCCGGATCTCCGACAAGACTTGGTGGTTTCCGTTCTTCCACGGCAACGTCTGTTGCATTGATTTGCGCCACCGTCGTCTCGTCGGGTGAGACACTGAGAGTTCCACCCGACGAAGACGTGATAAACGCCTTCTGGCGGCCTTCATCCACCATCAGGTTATAGAAGTCATTTGTCCGAGCGTTCCACGCCCTCACGATGCAAGCTCCCACGTCCTTGTAGTAACCCACTGCGACCAACTTATTCGCCGGCCCGCTGCTATGGAAATCTTCCATGCTCCCGCAGCTACTCAGGATTGTCAGCATAGTTATCATGGGCGCGACCCGCATAAGGGCTGGCTCCTCTACAGGGAAGCGGACCGCTGGTAGATAACAATATCCGCTGGCCCACAGACGATCTGTTGCCCGGCGACAACGACACACCCCTTCTGGGTCCATGGATCCCAACCCATGCCCTCAGCGTCGCCCGACGGCATTCGCTCGAATTGGAACATCAATGACGCACTGCCAAATCCGACAGCAACAACAATAATCAATACGGCAACCCCCAATAAGTTAGCCCTCAAGGGATTCTCCTTATGAGGCGCTTGAACATGCCAGTTCATGGCTGCCAGTTGTCCAGTTTCCCGGGCCTTTTGATCTCGGCGAGTTCTGCTGTGCCCTGTGTGACGCTCAAAAGACAGATCGCTGCCGTTTTGCAACTCTGCGGCAGCTGCAGATACTCCCTATATAGAGTCATTCGGCGGCGGAGCACCTCGGCGCGATCACATGCCCGCTATTTGCTCACATGGCCCAGGTCGCCGACTGTTCAAATGTGCACATCGCCCTCCACCTCTCTCAAGGCGGCACGGTCCAAATTACCGGGGAATTTTGGGGGAGCCTCATAGCGCGTCTTGGCCAAGAGAAGGAAGGGCGCCCATCAAAAAAAACGGCCAGTTGGCGGAGTTTCGCAAGAACGCGCGGCCGAGCCGGGTGGGCAGGAACTCGAGCGACTTGCGGGCGCGCTTGAACTGATGGGCGTGGGTGTGGCGCCCGACCATGATGGGCGCTCGCTTGGCTACCCTCAGATAGCTCTGACGCGGGGGCACGCCTTCAGACTTGGCCAGCGCCACCAGCTTTTCGATCGCCCGGTGCATCAGCCGGGCATCGGTCGGGTGGGCGAGCGCCTTGGGCTGAACGGTGGTATCCACCACCACCCGCTCCAGGTCCCGGGTCTCGAGCGCCCCGGTCTTGTGGGCCACCGACAGGCTCTCCTGCAGCGGGGCCGCCAGATGCTCCTCGCCCAGGTGCTGGTGCCATGGGTCATCGAGGAACGATCGAAGGGCAGCTCGTGGCCGAACGCCTGCTCGCCGCAGAAGTACTGGTAGTAGGGGTTCTCCAGCCAGCGCGGGAATAGCACTTCGTCCGACAGCGAGTGCGTGTGCTTCAGGATGAACAGGCCCGCGATCAGCCGTGCCGGCAACGGCGGCTGGCCGGCCCCCGCCTCGCAGACCGCGGCGAAGCGCTGCTCCAGGAACTCCCAGTCGATCTCACCCGCCAGCCGCACCAGCGGGTGCCCCATTTCTGTGATCTGATCTAGCGCCGGCCGGAACGGATCCTTCCGCCGCTCGTCGCGAGACTTCGACATCGCTTCTCTCCGGGCAAAAGTCGTCCGCGCAGAGAATCACGATCTCTCTCAACCCGGAATCCCGAATCGCAAGAAAGCGATCCCAAAACCCGCTTTCCGGCAAATTCGATTATTCAACAGCGCAAGCTTGTCCCGGAGCCTCGGCGCTATCTGAATTGTTCACGGGCGACCAATTCTCATCGTGCTTTCTTCTACGTCGTTTGGGCGGAAACGGACCGAAAACGCAGAAGAGCAAGGCCGAAGAATAGACCACCGATGAGCGCAACAGCCAGAAACTGCGGCCACACAACGTCGAAACCAGCGCCGCGGTAGAGGATGGACTGCGCAAATGAAACGAAATGGGTCGATGGCGACGCCTGCATGACGGTCGCAAGCCAGGGCGGCATGCTTTCCAGAGGCGTGTTGCTGCCGGAGAGCATATTCATGGGTAGGAAGACCAACATGAATAGCAACCCGAGTTGCGGCATCGAATGCGTCACCGTGCCGAGGAATATGCCGATGGCAGTGGCGAAGAACAGGTAGATGACGACACCGACCATAAAGAGCGGAATCGAGCCAGCGATGGGAATGCCGAGGATCATGCGCACTACAAAGTAGAGGGAAAGGCCAACTGCCACGGTGATCATCAGGCCATTCGCCCAAACCTTAGACAAGGCGATCTCGAAGGGCCTCAGCGGCATCGCCAAGAGGTGGTCCATTGTTCCGTGCTCGCGCTCCCGGATGACGGCGGCGCCCGACATGATGATGGCCAACATCGTGACATTGTTGATGATCCCCATCACGCTGGTAAACCACGCAGTCGTCACGTTGGGGTTGAAAGCGATGTGGACCACCAGGCTGACCAACGGCAGAGGCACGCCTTCAGACTGAGAGAGAAAGTCGCGAATCTCTGCTGTGATGATCTGCTGCGCGTCACCCGATCCAAGGCCTGCCTGCACCATCGCGGTCGCGTCCACATCCACTTGAATGCTCGGGTAGCGTCCGCCAAGCACGTTCTTTTCGAAATTGGGTGGTATGTCGACTGCGAAAGTGAATTTTCCGGCATTCATCAAAGGGACGATGTCCCGCACCATGATGGTTTGCGGCGGTTGAAACAAAGGCGGCAGAAAGGCGTGCGCGATACGGCGCGAGAGTTGCGAGTGATCCTCATCGGCTATCGCAATCGAGGCATTGTGCAGCTCCTGCGAATTGCTCTGTGCCGAGGTGATCACGGCGAAAGAGAAGGCGTATATGACGAGCCCGATGAGCACATAGTCATGCAGGAAACTTCGAAGTTCCTTTGTCCCGAGCCAGAAGATGTTGGAGATGCTGCGCATGGCTCCCGTCACGATCACCGTTCTTGCTTGCGCAGCAGCAATAGGCTCAGCAGAATCAGCGCCGGCACGAAAATCGCTAGCTTGCCCATGTCGCCGCTGAGGTCCTGGAAGCCCAGGCCTTTGGTGAACGTGCCGGCGCTGATGGGCACGAAGTAGGTCATCGGGAACGCCTGACCCAGGATTCGTGCCGCTCCGGTCAGCGAGGAGACCGGGGTCATCATGCCGGAGAACTGGGTTGCCGGCAGAACGGTTAGGATGGCGGTGCCAAACAAGGCCGCGATCTGCGTGCGCGTGAACGCCGAGATCAGCATCCCGTAGGCGGTCGTCGCGGCGACGTAGAGGAGGACGCCTACTATCAGCACCGCGAAGCTCCCTTTCAACGGTACATCAAAGACAAACATTGCCATCATGAACAGCAAGCCAAAGTTGACCATGGCGATCGCGACATAGGGGAGCTGCTTGCCGATCAGGAACTCCAGCCGCGTCACGGGGGTTACGTAGAGATTGGTGATCGAGCCGAGCTCCTTCTCTCGGACGATGGCAAGCGCCATCAAAATTGCTGGAAATAGCGCGAGCATCAGTGAGATGTTGGCGGGTACCATGGCGTAGATGCTGTCGAAATCCTGGTTGTATTTGAACCTTATCTCTATATCCGCGGCCGGCAGCGACGCCGGCAGCGTTGTCGTCACCGCGGGATCGGTGAGATACAACTGATGCATCGCCTGAAGATAACCGCGAATAGTCTGAGCACGGAAGGGCATGGCGCCGTCGACTGTCGCCAGGACCGAGGTTGGCCGGCCGCGCTTTATGTCTCTGCCAAAGCCGGGGGGAATCTCGATGCTTGCGTTGATCTGGCCGTCCTTGAGCCGACCCAAAAGATCAGCGTAGTCGGTGATTGGTGCCTTTTCGATGAAATAAGCCGAGCCACGCAGTTCCTCCAGATAGGCGCGGCTCTCGTGTGAGTGGTCGCGATCGAGAACGGCGAAGGTCAGGTTGTTCACGTCGGTCGAGACGCCGAATCCGAAGACCAGCATCAGTAGGGCGGTGCCGAAGAGGCCGAATGCCAGGCGAACCGGATCACGCAGCAGCTCCAGACTCTCGCGAATCGAATAGGCGAGCAGCCGCTGCAGACTGAACCACGTGTGCACGCTCGCCGCCGTGTTACGACCCTTCGGCGCATGGCTCAGCTGGAGAGAGGCAGGCTCCGCATTCGGTGAGTGGTCTCCCACCCTAGTCTCTTCGAGGTACAGGATGAACGCCTCCTCGAGCGTCGCGACGCCTCGCTCCCTGACCAATCCAGCCGGGGTGTCGGTCGCCAACACGCGGCCGGCATCCATCAGCGATATGCGGTCGCAGCGCGCGGCCTCGTCCATGAAGTGGGTGGAGACGAAGATGGTCACGCCCTGTCTGCGTGAAAGGTCGACAAGCAACTCCCAGAACCGATCTCTCTCCAACGGGTCGACGCCAGAGGTGGGCTCATCCAGAATTAGGATCTGGGGTTCGTGCACAATTGCGACTGCCAGAGAAAGCCGCTGGCGGATGCCAAGCGGCAGATCCAAGGCGCGCTGGTCCAGATATCCACCGAGTCCGAATTGCGCAACCAATCCGGCAATGCGCGGTTTCGCCTGCTCCCGCGGCAAATGGAAAAGATGCGCGTGCAGATCGAGGTTCTGCCGAACGGTGAGCTCGGTGTAGAGAGAGAATGACTGCGACATATAGCCAACAAGCCTGCGCATCTCGACGCCATCGGCATTGACCGGCCGGCCAAAGAGAAGTGCCTCGCCTTCGGTGGCCGACAGCAGGCCGGTCATCATCTTCATCGTTGTGGTTTTGCCGCAGCCATTCGAGCCCAGAAACCCGAAGATTTCTCCACGCTCGATGGCGAGGTTTACTTTATCTACCGCCGTAAATTTGCCGAAGCGACGGGTGAGGTTGCGGGTAACAATTACCGGCTTGACGTCGAGGGCGAGGCGGGTGGGTATCTGCAGCACCTTGTGGCCGCGCCGCTGCTCTTCGGGAAGGACAGCGATGAAGGCTTCCTCCACCGTGTCCGCCTTGTGCGCGTGTTTGAGCTCCGCCGGTGATCCTGTCGCCAGAACTTTGCCCGCGTTCATAGCGATTAACCAGTCGAACTGCTCGGCCTCCTCCATGTAGGCTGTTGCAACTACTACACTCATTCCGGGGCTGCGGGATCGCATAAGATCGATCAGCTTCCAGAACTGACGGCGCGACAAAGGATCTACGCCAGTCGTCGGCTCGTCGAGGATCAGGAGATCGGGGTCGTGGATCAGCGAGCAGCACAGGCCCAGTTTCTGTCGCATCCCGCCCGACAGTTTCTTCGCCGGGCGGTCGGCAAACGGCGCGAGCTCGGTGGCGCTGAGCAGTTCGCCGATGCGCCACATCCGATCGGAGTGGGATTGCCCGAACAGACGGCTGAAGAATTCCATATTCTCGCGGACGCTCAGATCGGGATAGAGATTTCGACCTAGCCCTTGCGGCATGAAGGCGACGCGTGGGCACAGTGCGGCGCGATAAGTGGCGCTCGCCATGTCGCCGCCCAGCACATTGACGGCGCCAGACTGGATCTTTCGAGCACCGGCGACGAGACTCAAAACCGACGACTTGCCGACTCCGTCCGGCCCGATGATCCCCACCATACAGCCAGCCGGAATCGAGAGAGTGACCGCGTCTAAGGCAATAGTCTTGCCATAACCGTGCGAGACGGCAGTCAGACGCGCAGCCATGGCGCGGTCAGCCATCATTTCGACGCATCGCCCTGCAGCGTGACAGGCCACGCGACTTTGGGGTCGGTCTGCACATAGGCCATGCCGGGTAGTCCGCTTCGCACGTCCGCAGCGTGAGCGAGAAGCAACTCGGGATCGATCCGCACCCGAACCCGGAACATGAGCACGTCACGTTCGGCCTGGGTTTCCACGGTCTTGGGCGTAAACTGCGCCTGCGCTGCAACGAATACCACTTTGGCCGGGAAGGCGCGGGTCGGATATGAGTCCAGCACGATGCGGGCGTCCGATCCGAGCTTGATGCGGCCCGCCAACTCCGTCGGAAGATAGATGTCCATATAAACGTAGGCCGTGTCGAGAATCGTGAAGACCTTGCCGCCGGCTGGTAGAACTTCGCCCACGTTCGCAATCCGGTATTCGATCCGGCCGTCGCGCGGTGACACCAGCGAATCGTCCGCTATATTGGCCTGGTAGATCTCCGCGGCGTGTGTCGTGGCGTCGAGAGCGTCCTGCGAACCGCGGACCGTGTCTTCGGCGGCGCGTTCCCCGGCAATGGCTCCGGCCAATAACTGCGTGCGGGAATCGAGTTGCTCTTTCGTCGCGAAGCCTTTCTCTACGAGGGCCTGCGTGCGAGCAATCTCCTGCTGCGCATAGAGCACCAGACTCTTTTGCTGGTCCAATGTAGCATTGGCGGCATTGAGCGCCTCTTGAGCCTGAAGAATCAGCGCCTGGGACTGTTTCAGTTGTGCCTCAACGTCCCGTGTATCCATCTTCGCGAGAATCTCGCCAGCCTTTGTCAAATCACCCTCGTCGGCGAAGAGATTTGCTATGCGGCCGGCGAATTTCGTGTCGATGTCGATCTCGTCCGCTTCGAGGCGGCCATTGCCCGAGGCGATGCCCGGCGGCAGACCAGGGTGCGGGTGAAGCCACCAGTATGCGCCGCCGGTTGCGGCGAGCAAGACTACAAGGAGCAGCAGGCCGGGCTTGAGCCAGCGCTGCTTGTGGGGCATCTCCTTCACCGGCGGGATGACTGCCGGCAACCTGACTGCGGCAGGAGGCTCGATGATCGCAGGTGAATTGACCACGGATTGACGCCCGATGATGTCCTGTGGCGTCTCTGCCTTATTGACGGGCATATCGACGTTCTTGCTGGTCGACATCACATCTCTCCGAAACCTAAAAGGGATGACATCAGCATGGGAAGCCGCCAGGCGTTGAATTGGCCGGCCGCTCTTAGGTTGACGAACCTTGCCGCCGGACTCGAGCGCATTGGCATCGCGAGCGCTTCGGCCGAAGACTCAAAAAGGAACTCGCTGCTCTTGTGAATTATCACGCCGCTTCCCCTTCGACGCGAGCGCTTGGTGTGGGTCAAGTTGTCGGGCTCCTTCCGGGTAGTTGCCAACTTTGCCAGTCCCCCTGAGGGAAGGACAGCAGGGTCGAGGTTGCCCTCGCTGCCCGCACCCTCATCGAGGATGAACTGGCGCCGGCCGGGCCTGCCGTTCGGGCCGGCAGGCCGGGTATTCCGCGGCGAAGGGACTCATTGCAGCCAAAGCCCAACGCTGAAACTCTGGCCATGTTTCAGGCTCGATGGGCTTAGGCGATCCTCCCACTATCCTCCTATATGTCGGCCAAAGGCGACCGGGCGTCGTCGTATAGCTAGCGTTCGCTATCTGATTTCGTTTCGCGGGGGGTCTGCCTCGGCTGCGCATCGGCCAACTGCCTCGCTATCTCGTGCCTATTGGCAACGCATTGTTCGGTGACCAATAGGTCTTTGTAGTTCAGGACGTTTTGTTGGGTGGTCCAGAGATCCAGACCCATTGGCATCCCCCCGTGCTAGCTCCGCGCTAGATCATCGCAGCGTAGGCTAGTCTCGCTTGTTAATAGAATCTTGGCTGTGCAGATTGGGACTCTATTCCGGAAACAGCCATATACTGTCTGCGTCGCGCCGGCCGTCGATGGCCGCTCTGCCTAATGGCATCTATGTCATTAACCTGTGGAGCTTTCTTGGCAAACTCCAGCCAATTCGCTGGAGTTCTTTCATTCACTGCTCCCGTTCCGGGTAATCTTTGACGGCTACCATTATGGCGCTCATATGCCGTCGCGGGTCGGTCCGAGCTCACAAAGCAGCGGTTCGGCAAAGGTAGTTGCGTGCCGGGGACTTGAGCCTTGCACACCTTCAAAGCGGGACCGCCGGCAGAGTCAACTGTCGATGGTTTCGCTCTCCCGGAATCATCTTGATTTGCCCAGCAAGCCCGGCCGTCGATTGACGGCCGGGCTTATTGCTGCCGGCATCGCAGAGCTCGAAAATGCCGGCGAGCTAGCCCTTGACTTCGATCGGTAGCTCGCCTTCTTCGGGAACCAGCCGGGTCGCCTCGATCAGTGACCTGACAAGGTCGAACGCCTCGTCCTTGGTCGCGGGCTCACGCAGCGGCTCATGGGGCACTTCGACCTTGCGGCGCTAGACCTCGGCCCGTTTGGGGTGGATCAAGGGCGCATCCTTCGCTGGCGAGTTGACAGCCTTGCTGGCGGGATAAACCGCCATGTCCTTGGCGGGATTGCGCGTATGGCGCGGTCAATACGATGGGCTATCCGATTCTCTCGAAGTCCCCGCGGCACGCTGACCTCTGATTATCATTGTTCACGAATAGCTTAAATCTAATGCGGCAATAATAATTCCACAGTGAAATATGCAGCGAGCGTTGGTGTCACTCCTAAACACCGATTATTTCAGCACGCAACTGTTCGATTCAGAACAGACCTCGTACTGGCGCTCGGTACAATGCACATGTTGGATTTTCCGCAGGAGGCAGGGTCATCACGCGCTTTTCCAAATATCTGATGGTCGCCGCCGCCCTCATCATCGCGGGATCTTTTGTCGGCAATTTGATGCCGTTGCCATGACCGATCCTTGGCAAATGGCATGAAGTAAGGACCGCTGCGGTTCATCAATTGGAGGTAAGGCCGCTACGCCGTTCCCCTCGGTGGCGAACCCGCAGTTGATTTGACAAATGCTTGGTCATTGTTGGTCGGCAACCATGTGGGCATATGGCATCACCGGCTGAGGCATTGCAGGCAACTGCACGTCGCCCAGGTCGCTCGGGAGGGCAACCATGAAGGCTTCCATCTGGCGACTGAGTATAGGACTAGCGCTTCCTTTGCTTTGGGTCATTAGCTCCGCGCGGGCCGCGGAAATCACGCCGCGCTGTCCTTTACCTGCTTCAAGCATGCTCTTCGAATTGATGCACGATGTGCCCGATGCGGTCGTGCTCGAGCTTCGCGGCAATGAAGCAAGGCGGGCCATTGCACTATTCAATCCCTTGCCAAAGCAAAGAAGTGATTCGGCCGACCGGTTCTATATTGCCCTTCGACCCGGCTTCCCATTTTCCCGTCTGATGATTGCCAGGCACGGATGTATCGAAAATGACGCGCTGGTCGATGTGCGTGTTGCCGTTGCCATCAAGAGGGCCGTCAGGAGATTCGATGTAGCGAGGTCGTTCTGAATGCCTGCTGGAAGGGATTGCACCGGTCATTGCCTGTCTTCTTCTAAGGCTTGATAGTTCCACCCGAAGATTGCGTGTCTCTCGGGACGCAAAGCGGGGATTGTCTTTAGGTGATCGTCGGCAGTGCTATGTGATTTTCGCCAGTTTTTGGTGCTCGCTAGACAAAGCGCTGAGCGCCCGCCCGGCTTTCGTATGGCCGAAGATTTGGGTTGCCCTAGCGCTCGCGGCAATCATGGCAAGTCGGGTGAGGTCCAGGGTTTCCTCCATCTCGCCCGACCTCGGAGCGAGGTCGCAGTCCAAATTCCAGGCTTCTTCATTGGCGCTCGGCTTCGGTACTTTTTATCGCTTAGGAGCTGTCAGCGCAGGGTGGGCTAAGTCAGCAGAGGGCTGGGCATAAAACACGTGGGCGCTGCTTATAGGAGTTCCCTTGGCCACTTCCTTTGGATTGAGGGAAGGGCCCTTGGGTCACATTCTTCTGGACTGCTTAATCCAGGCTCTCAGCCCTTTCAGAACGTCGGCCCTGATTCCGAAGCGTGCGCTAGGATCGTCAGAAACAAATTGATCTCGGGCCTGTCTCACTGAGATTTCGTGCCTGAGCATTTTCCGAGCGAACGCGTCGCCCGCGGAGATCAGGTCTGCAATCCGGATTTCATTTTCAAGACAACAACGAGTCAAAATACGCGCTTCGACGACGCGCTGTGCCGCCGCCAACGCTAGGACGCCCTTCACATTCGACGAAGTGCGAATTACTAGTAGAACGGCTAGCACCTTGACGTCACCAGAGCGCTTGTCGGTAACAGTGATATTTGTGCCATCGATCGGAGGTGCGATCACGGACGGCTACAAGGCGGACCGCAAGCGCGTCATAGAGGCGCTCAATGAGGGGCTGGCTGTCCGCGGTCAGCGATCGTGAGACGGAGCGGGTGAAAGGAACAAGGCGGATTTCTGGCTCATCGTAGCCCTACCGGATTGTTGCCGCACAGGCAGATGAACTGACCTGTGCAATTGGGAACTGCGGATAGTCGCTCGCACGGCTACGAATAGGGTCCGGCAAGCGTCCCGCGATCGAAGCCGTCGGGAGCTGAGCCTCGATCGGCACAACTGCAATTCAACAAGGAGAAAGTACCATGTTTAGGATATCCGTTGTCCGCGCTGCCGCCCTCATAGCCGGAGCCCTCAGCGTTGCGCCGTTGACGGCCATCCAGGCCCGGGCCGATGCCTGCCTTTCGACCGACATCATCGATGGCAGCACGGCCGCCCAGGCTACTGCAAAAATGGAAGCTGCCGGGTTTCGGCAGCCCCACGACCTAAGCAAAGGCTGCGACAACTTCTGGTACGGCCGCGCAACGCAAAATGGCCAGCCCGTGAATGTCGTATTGCCGGTCGGCGGGGAGCCCTTCGTCACCCACGGCAGCTGAGCTGAGTTGGGCCCAAGAGTCAGAGAGTTGCCGTAGGCGACTTTGTATAGGCACGATGGACCGTTCCGCGCGGACTTCGCGGCATTCAAACAATCACCGCTCATGGAGCGTGAAAGGGAACAAGATGGACAAGGATCGAATCAAGGGCGCGGCCAACCAGTCCAAGGGCAGCATGAAGGAAGCGGTCGGCAAGCTGACGGGCGACGACAAACTCAAGATCGAAGGCAAGACCGACAAGGCGGTTGGCAAGGTGCAGAGCGCCTTGGGTCGCTTGAAGGATACAATTCGCGGCGAATAGATCTCTGGCTGATAAACGCCAGCTGGAATGGGAATGGAAGGTAAATAATGACGACAATTGTGGTGGTACTTCTGATAGTTCTGCTCTTCGGCGGTGGGGGCTACGGCTACAGGCGATGGCGAGGCTGACGTGCCAGGATCGGCCGCCAGCGCCAGCGGCTGGCCGGGGCATGGTCTGGCGGACGCAGGACAGGATTCCAGACCGGGACCTGGGCACACCCCACGCAGGGCTGCCGCGAGTTTCGCACTGAACGCGGGCTGCCCGGGCTGCCCGGGCTGACTGACGCATCAATCATCGGGAGGAAGCAACTTCGATGAAACCCATGGCAATGGCGGGGCTGGCATTGATCGCCCTTGGCGTAGTGGGGTTGGCATATGGGCGGTTCTCCTATACGACCCAGGAGAAGGTGCTCGACGTCGGGCCCATCACGGCTACGGTGGGTGAGCAGCACCATGTGGACATCCCCGACATCGCCGGCATTGGCGCGATCGTCGTCGGCGGACTGCTCGTGTTCTTCAGTCGGCGCGCGGCCTGACCTCGCCTGCGGTCGCCGAGGCAACGACGATGCTTGACTGGCGCAGAATGCGCTCCATATCGGGGGTGCTTCCCCCGGGACGAGGAAGACAGAGATGAAGCACAACCGAAGGGCCGCCCGGAAGGCTTCGGCCTCGATCCAGGCCGAGATCTCGAAGATCGGAGACGACATTGCATCGCTGGGCAACGCGCTGGGCGAGAACGCCTCGGCGGAGGCCAAAGCGACGATTCGATCTCTGCGGCAGCGGTTCGACAGCCTGACGGACAGCGCCAGCTCGCTGACAGAGGAGGCGGTGGGTGACGCCAGCAAGACCATCGCCGAGAACCCGTTCATGGCGGTCGGTGCCGCCTTTGGCCTGGGCGTCGTGCTCGGCGCCTTGCTGCTCCGCCGCTGACGAAGCTCCGGCGAATTTCGCCGGGGAAGACGCGAGGACCGAGCGGCGGACTATAAAACTGCGCGGTACCGCTTGGTGCCTGGTTTCGCGGTGCTCAGTCGTGTCTTCCTACCACGCAAAGAAAGCTTCAAGAATGCCGGTAGGCCACAGAGAGCGGCACCGCACGAAGAACATCGGGTGGCTGCGCGCGGCGGTGCTGGGCGCCAACGACGGCGTCCTTTCGACAGCGAGCCTGGTGCTGGGTGTCACGGCCGCCCATGGGACGCGCGGTAGCGTGCTGGTTGCGGGCGTCGCCGGTTTGGTCGCGGGGGCCATGTCTATGGCGGCAGGCGAGTACGTCTCTGTACACTCCCAGGCGGACACCGAACGGGCCGACCTCAAGCGCGAGCGCGCGGAACTGAAGGCAGACGACAAGGGCAAGCACAAGGAACTGACGGCGATCTATGTTGGCCGCGGCCTCGAGCATGCGCTCGCGAAGAAGGTTGCCGATCAGCTCATGGCCCATGACGCCCTGGCGCTCATGCCCGCGACGAACTCGGCGTCTGCGAGGCTCTGAGAGCCCGTCCCATTCAGGCCGCGTTTTCGTCGGCCGCCAGCTTCGCTGTCGGATCGGCAATGCCTCTCCGGGTTACTGCCATAACCCCGGCGGCCGGTCTGATCGTCTTCGTATCAGGAACCTCGCTGCTCTTCCTCGCGCTCCTGGGTGCCTTGGCGGCGCGTGTGTGTTGCCGGGCGCAATTCGCGTCACCTTCTGGGGCGCATTGGCCATGGGCATAACCGCCGGAGCCGGTGCCCTGGTCGGAACGGTGGTGTAAGCGGGGTCAATCAAGGCCATGCAGACGACAGACAGCCGAGCTGCTAGCCGGGCCTTCAGAGGAGCTTGAGAGCAGTCATTGCTCGGCCCATTCGATGAGGTCCCAACGTCGGCAACGAATTGATCGGCTGAAAACGCCAACAATGCGAGGACCGCCGCCGAGGAGGCGCCAGTTCTGGAGCGCGCGCATAGGGTATCGCAGTCACCCCCTTGCGCTAAGAGTCCTCGTGCTCGCCCACAACGGCAAGCAGGCGTGAGCCTGACCAAAGCTGACCTCGCCAGCGCCGGCGCTGCCGCTTATCTGGAAGATTCCGCGCCAAGCTACTGCCGGCCACAACACGGCAAAGCGAAGCGTCCGAGAGCTGACCGACAAACGTGATTACGCAGTGTTCTATGGCCCCGAGATCGCGACATTCACCTGCCGACTTAGCCTGGCAGATCCCCACCCATATGCAAGAAGGCGAGCAGACCGACCACGACGACAATCCTGCCGATGACGAAGTACGGGGCATTGTTGGAGCCGCCGTTCTTGTCGTCGGCCATATGTCCCTCCAAAAGGGGGGATTCGTTCGCGGTTGCAGGGCGACGGTTTGTCCAAAAGCCCCGCCTGTGCGGCGTCGCCGTTGGGCTTGCCCCGTTCGCTAACGCCAACGGCTGTAGCCGTAGCCCCCGCCACCGAACAAGAGGACGATTACAACAATTATGAGAATTGTCGACATCGACATTACACACCTTCCGTTCTGGTTCCCGTCGGACGCTATTGGCCGGCGGTGACTATTTCCCGCGAAGCGCATCCTTCAGCCCGCCGACGGCGCTCTGAACTTTGCCTACTGCCTTGTCAGCCTTGCCTTCGGCTTCGAGCTTGGCATCACCGGCTAGCTTGCCGGTCGCTTCCTTGACGGCGCCCTTCGCTTGGTTGGCCGCACCCTTGATCCGATCGTTGTCCATTTGATTCCCTTTTCTGGTTCGAGGTCGGCAACTGGTGAGATCTCCGGAAGATTCTGCGCATTGACTGATGCTGTCTGTATAAAATTGCTCACCAATAATAATTCATCAACTGGCAGGGGATCGGGTCACCCTCGGTAGTTATCCCCCACCTCGATCATAATCATGACGATATCCAATAGAGCACAATATTTGCGGCGATATTTATTCCCGACATGTACTTTTGTGAACAGCCGAGTGCGCCGCAATCGTCTACTGCTCGCGATCTCGCACCCAGTTAAACTCAGAATCAGGAGATTGTTATGAATGGATCCGCCTTTGGCCGATCTGGACTCGCCTACGCTCTGGCCCTTGCGATCGGACTGGTCAGCGGACCTCTCGCGCTCGCAGACAGTACCTCGACCAACTCTACCGTGAATACGGACGGCAGCACCACCAGCACCACCACGACGACGCCGACTCCGACCAACAGCTCAACAACGACGACGGTGACGCCGAATTACTATGGCGGAACGACCACCAAGTCCACCACCACCACTACCGACGATAATGCCGGCGGAACGACCACCAAATCCACCACCACGACGACCTATTAGCCCGGATTGCCTGGATAACTCCCAAACTGGGTCTTCTCCCTGACCATTGGCATGGCCGGCGATTGCCTCACTCGTAACCTGGCTCACGACGCCGAGCTTGGCGGGAAGTCGGGGTCTGGTGCCGAAGGCTAACTACTGAGCTCGGCGTGCCCGCCGTGGTTGCCCGGCATGAGCTGCAATAGGCGTCGGACGGCTACAGCGTAGGTAGCTTGTTGGCGAGAACCGGGCGTTCAGCGAATCGAGTCCCCAAAATCGCAGGGTCACTTCACCTTTGGACAGCGCCTGGCTCATGTTTAGGGGCGGCCCAAACGCCGATAGCTGTCGGGCAAGCGGTTCCCGCATACGCCGGAAATCCGCCACCAGATCGTCATGCGTCACCATAGGTCGCTCCGTCGGATAGACAGATACCGTTGTCATATAGGAGCGGGGGCGATGAATTGCGCTGACCGAGGCCCTACAGCTACGAGTTGGCCCCGGGCCTAGATAAGGCCAGATGGAAACCGTCGAGATCGTGTTCTTCGCAGGCGACGAGAACTACGCCCGCCGGCCGATTTATCTGGGCAGTACACCAGTCTTGTACCAGATAGTCGATCGCCATCGCTATTTGTGTGCTGTACGGCACATCCAAGGATTCGATTGTCGGCTAGTAGTGGTATCTCAAGGTGAACCCCGGCCAGCGTACCAGCGGTGCGCCATGCCACAGAAGACTTAGCGAAGTTCGCCGTGGCCGCATCGGCGCGGCGCCTGCCTCAGTGCTTCCGGCTGCAATTGCCGCGGAGCCGATCCCGATAAAGGTGGATTACAATGATGAAAAATACGGTGAAAACTCTCAAACGGCTTGGCCTGATGTCGAGCGTGGGGCTAATCGCGATTTCCACGTCGAGCTTCGCCAACCCATCCGGACAGGCCAACTCGCCTGTTGTGAGCGCGAATCTGCAAGTCGCTGACGCACAGCAGCCACCGAAGAAGCTGCCCCCGCCGCAGCCAAAGCAGCAGCAGACCCAGCAGCAAAAGCAACCACTACAGCCGCCAAGGCAGCCGTCACAGCAGCAGGCCCAACAGCAGAAGCAACCGCTACAGCAGCCAGGGCAGCCGCTCCAGCAGCAGGCCCAGCAGCAGAAGCAACCGCTACAGCAGCCAGGGCAGCCGCTCCAGCAGCAGGCCCAGCAGCAGAAGCAGCCGCTGCAGCAGCCAAAGCTGCCGCTCCAGCAGCAGGCCCAACAGCAGAAGCAACCACTACAGCAGCCAAGGCAGCCGTTACAGCAGCAGGCCCAGCAGCAGAAGCAGCCGCTGCAGCAGGCGAAGCAGCCGCTGCAGCAGCAGTCCCAGCAGCAGCAAAGCCAGCAGGGCCATCGCTACGATTGGGCCACGTATCAGCCAGGTCATCGCCCGCCGCAGGCACAGCAATATAGCCAAAACTTCGACCCGCGCCCCTTCCAGACCAATCGGGACGCCGAACGCAGCTATCACTCGCAGCCCTATGTGCAACCAGAAGGCTGGTACAGCCGGCGGTGGGTCTATGGCGAGACCCTGCCTACCGCATTCTGGGGCCGTACTTATTGGCTGAGCAGCTACTGGGATTACGGACTGATGGACCCACCCTATGGCTACGTATGGGTGCGCGATGGCTTCGACGCCTTGTTGATCGATGTCGAGACCGGGCAAATTCTCAGTGTCACATACGGGGTGTTTGCGTAGCCCCATCACCTCAACGGAGGGCACTGCGGAAATATGTGTCTCAACGGTCTGGATGACGAACTGACGGCGGCTGCTCGGCTGGCTCTCTTCAGGACGGGCGCTATCAAGGAGTGTGGCCGCCATCAGGAGGTGAATATTCGGCTTGGCGACCACGATGCCGAGCGAGACGACTATAACCACCGCCGACCCCACTCTTCGCTCGGCTATCGGCCGCCGGCTCCAGGAGCCTGGCTTAACTTACCGGCGGACACCCGCTCCGCTTCGCCAGTGCTCCGCGGGGGTCCGGCTGACCCAAAAGTTCGTTCTGCTGTTACATAGAACCCGGCTGCGCACTCGGGGGCCGGTCACCTTGCTCCCGGCCCGACAGGGCGACAATAGCATTCCACGGCGGCAAAGCCGCTGAGGCTCTTTGCCCGAACAATCCCCGACACAGCGACGCCACTTGCCAGCCAGGTTTCCAGCTTTGAACTGCCTAGCTGCGGGCCACGCAGTCATTGGGCGCCGGAGCCCTGTCGAACCGATCGCGAATCCAGGCCGCCGCGGCCGCCGCGCTGTTCTCGCCGGCGGTCATGTGGCCCAGTCCGGCAGCCTTCGCGAATTGCACGGTCTCGCCGCGCTTGCACAAGGCTTCGACGAAGGCGGCAGTCACCAAAGACGACACGATCTTGTCGGCATCGCCCTGGACGATATACAGCGGGGCGCGGATCGGCGCATGACCCGGCGAGTTGCGAGAGAGCAGCTCGTGCCATGGTTCGGCCGTCGCCGGATCGGCAATGAGGAATCCGGCGTCGAACTCCGCCTCATCGACGGAGATGAGAAGCTTGTCGCCCAGACTCTCAGCGCAGTCGCCGGCAACGCGGTCCACAATCGGAAGGGCCTTTTCGGCGACGACGGCCTGGAGCGGGGTGCCGTAGAGGCGCGACCAGGACAAGAGCGCATAGGAGGCGATGATGTTGCCTGCCGGGGAGCCGATGTCGGCCTTTATGATGGTGGCGAGGTCCGTGGGCGGCGCAGCGGCGGCGACGCCGACTAGTTGGAGCTCAGGCGCATAACTCCGCGCGATCTGTCCGGCGAACAAGGCGGCATGGCCGCCCTGCGATTGACCCCAGAGGGCGTAGCGCCCGCCCGTCGCGGCCTGGGGCAATCGGCGGACAGCGCGCACGCTGTCCAGCAGCGCGCGACCCTCGCTGATGCCGACGAGATAGGAGGGCGGGCCGGCCACGCCGAGACCCGGATAGTCGCTTGCCACCACCACATAACCGTCGGCGAGCAGCGGCGACAGACCGAGAATAGTCGAGAAGACATTGCCGGCCATCGAGGGCGCGCAATTCGCCGCCACTCCGGTCGTCGAGTGGCCCCAAGCGACCACCCCTCGACCGCCCGCGGGCGGGATGCCCTCCGGGACGATGACGACGCCGGAGATAACCAGAGGCCGGCCATCGAGACCGGTCGAGACATAGAGGATGCGCCAAGCCTTGGCGCCGTCCGGCGCGCCGGCCAGGGGATCGGATCGAAGAATGTCGCCCGGCCTGGCGCTGGCCGACAATGGATCGGGTTGATAGAAGGGGTCTGGCTTGTCCGGTGTGGCGCAAGCAGTGAGACCGAGCGCCACGGGCGCCGACAGGAGTGCAGACCGCATCATGCAGAACCATGATGGCGAAGTGTCGGGCCGCAACCTCGACGGGACCCCTCCGCGCATGCCCTTCTCCCGTTGCGGCCCGCTTGCGCCGCGCCGCAAGTTGATGTCAAGAACGGTCTTCTCGGCGCATCCCATTGCGTGTCTGGTGACGCCAAAGGCCGTATTGCGCACGGCTAGTTGCGGCGTCCGGCGACGGCCGAACTATCCTTCGCCGCCGGGCGCATTTTCCTCTCAGGCCAAGCATTCACGTCTGTGTCGCGGGTAGAATTCTAGACCGCCATCT
This sequence comes from uncultured Alphaproteobacteria bacterium, assembly GCA_963724385.1. Classification (GTDB taxonomy): domain Bacteria; phylum Pseudomonadota; class Alphaproteobacteria; order Dongiales; family Dongiaceae; genus DASXQK01. The sequence continues at coordinate 1,677,299 of CAVRUJ010000001.1, forward strand.
GCTTACCGTCAGCCATCGTGATTTCGATAGGGTAAGTCTAGGTCATTCTGGGAGACTAGGTGAATGGCTGCCGTTCCCACGCCCTGCCTTATCTTTATACAGGGTGCTCGTATGCCCGGGCATTCCCGTTGTCTTGGTAAGACGATAGCTTTTTGATCGAGATCAATCAGAGTCGCTGCGCCACGGGCTTCGGGGTTGCGGCAGGGTTACTCGCCAGAGTTGAGACATTAGATACTGAACCGGCAGGCAGACTATTTGTCGCGTTGCCATCACTCGGACCGCGTCGGCGCTGGCTCTGCCTCTGCTCAAGTTCACTGACGTCTTCGGGAGCTAAGTCTTTCTCCATACTTCTAATCATAGCCGACTGAAAGGCCATTCGCTGTTCAAGAATGCACACAGAATCGGTCCCACAAACAGATGCACCCGCACCAACGAAATGTTTTTGTCAGCGCGTGTAGATGCGGCTACCGGATGGACGTGCATTGCCGGCGCTGCGAGCGGAGCGCGACGATAGATGCCTTCCAAAGATCTCAATGCGGGTTGCTCATCGGCCTCGGCCGTCACCATGTGAGCCGAGAAAGATCTGCCGGTAGGCATTGCGCAGCTTTTGAAAGCATAGTGACCAACGGTAGTGTTGGCGGCGGGCGTTGCTGCGTTGCGGTCAATTTCCAGACCGCTCGGCCGACGCTTGACTCCTACCTGTTGTGGAGGCTAGCCGATTGAAGCGAAGGGGCGGATATCCACGTACTGCCTCGAGCATCACATCGCCAGTTTGGGGAATGCCCCTGGTGCGGTGACGACAAGACCTTGGGGTCCCGCCTGACCGGCGTTCGCTTCGACGGTGAAAAATCGAGGCACCCCCAGGGCAAATCCACCCGATTCGAGCACGGAAATCGGCTGGCTCTGAGCTATCAGCGCGCCTCCGACCAGGCCAGCGCTAAGGGCTGCTGGGCAGACGACGCATGAGATTGCGCAATGGACGATGAACCTGCGCATTCGCCTGCCCGCCGATCCAGGACCCGCAAGAGCCGATGTGTCGCGATTGATCTTGGCTCGTCTATCGCTGCTCTCCGCACAGCCGACGTTCGGCACCGCATCCGCCGCTATAGTTCGCCTTTTCCCAAAAGTTGGCTGCCGATCCGACCGCCAGAAATCGGACGGATAGACCGTTGCGGACACCGACGTGGAGGGCGAATCGAGAAGCAGACTTCGCGATACAACGGTCATGATCAATCTCTTTGATGAGTTGATGGAAGCCACTCCGCCGGCCGGCGCGCTCGCGCCAATTCCGGCGACCTCATTTGTAGAAGCCAAAGAGGGCAGCCCGCTGTTCAGAATGATACGGGTGATGCCAAGGGATGAAAGAAATCCGCTCGTCGCCCGGCCGATGGAGATCCTTTGCCGGAGGATTCTATTGGCTGGTTGCCAGACGGCCTCGCCTGCGCAACCTGTGAGCCGGCTTACAGGCAGGCTGCGAGGCCTCTGAGGGCTTGGTGGAGAGAAAGGCCCCGCCAGAGGGGTCCAGCCGGGCCTAGCCATGCATGGTGTTGCGCGCGGCCTCCCATTAAGGGAGGTTGCATCTAAAGTGGGGAACAGCTCGCCGCTTTCAACTCACGAATTGGCAAGGAGCGTTCGTAGCCCCGGATCACGGTCCCCGAGGAGCGGTGGGTGCACAATGCCGGAAAAGCTTGGCCGAGCGACGCCCCGCTTTTATTGCACCTAGACGTGACCAGAGATTCATGTCGACGGCTATCGTGAGGGGTTTGGGCTTGTCTTGCCTCAAGCCTCGAGATGCTGAGGTTCCTGTCCTTGCTGGTGTCAACGAATGAGAATGATCCCCAAACCAACTTTTCATATCCCACTCACCGCGGGGCAAACGTCGATGATCGGCGAAACCGCCGCCGTCTGAAAATTCCCAAATATCGAGTCAAATCGAGAAAATACAAAATATGGGTTTCGGTGTGTTAAAGCACCAATTGCCCTCCGAATACGCAGTCAACAGTGGGAAGGCCGACTGGCTCCCCGGTCAGTCTCCCCGTAGAGAGTCCTGAAGAATCTGCGCATCGCGCAGGTAAGAGCCGCAATGGCAGCGCCAATCGTTGGCAGGCGTCGCCTTGACTTTGATGGTTGCATCGGCAGCCACCACGAGGTCCGCCGGGGCAGCCAAAGCGACCCGACGCGAAAAGAAATTGAACTTGCCCATGGATACTCCTCCTCGGGGGCTTGGGGCGGATATGACAGCAACAGCCGCCAAGAACCCCAGTGAGGCAGCGGCCGGGGCAGGATTGCGACTTAGCTCTGCCCCGACGACGCCATCTTTAATCGGACCGGTTCCGATCGCCTTGCCGCTATTGAATGTTGATCTGCAAACCTGGTCCAGGCTGCGGAGCATAGTAATAAACGGGCGGCTGCTGCTGGTAATAAACGCGCGGTTGCTGCTGGTCGTAGTAGCGCTGCTGATCATAACCGTAGCCATTGTTGTGGCTGTAGCCGTCTCTATTCCTGTCCCAATTTCTGTCGCCATTGTTATCTCGGTTGTTATTCTGCCACTGGTTTTGGTGCTGCCAATCCTGATTGCCATTGTCCGCCAACGCGGCTGTTAGCGGAATCGCCCCCGCCGTTACGACCAAGACAGCCACTGACGCAGCTAGAGCGATTTTGCGGGGAAGATTGGTGAAGTTGGACACAGTGTATCTCCCGGATGTGAGGCTGATGAAATCAAGGGCTGGGAAAGAAGGCCATTGGCCTCAAGGAACCTCGGTGAGGCGACGATTAACATGTCGCGCTAAATCTTGTTATGTAAATGGTGCGGAAAAATCTAATTACAAGTTAATAAAACCACGACGTTTATAATAAAATGTATAGAATTGCACACAGTAAGTTAGAGGCAAACGCGCTGAATTGGGTACCAAATATTTGGGCGAGAAGCGACCGGTTGCCGCGACGACCGGAGAGTTGACGCCGGGCATGAGATCCGCCCCGCCCGTCTAGCTGTGGAAAAGCAAGCATCCCGCGGTGGTGGGAAAGCCCAGCATGTCCATCGTGTCCTTGATCACGACGGGCACGCCGGCGAGCGGCCCCAAGGCCTCGCCCGCGGCGCGGCGCTTGTCGATCGCACGGGCATCGGCGAGGGTTTCGGGATTGAGGAAGATGATCGCGTTGTAGCGCGGGTTGCACGCCGAGATCCTCTCGAGGCTGGCCTCAGTCAGCGTCTCCGCCGTGAAGGCACGGCTCGCAAAGCCGGCTTGCACCTGCTCGACGGTGAGTTCGGCGAGCTCGATGGAGCGGGCGGTGCCTTGATCGTTCATGATTGGGAGATTCCTTAGGGTTCGGTGCCTGTCGACATTCGCCAGGGCGGGTCGGCGGCCGGGCCGCGGAAGCTATCTAAGCAGGCCGAGCCTCATCGCGGAAATGGATGCAGGCCTTCCCGCAAGCGCAGGCCAATCGGCTCGCCTGGCTCGCCGCACCGAATTCGGATCCATGGCCCGTTGAATTTTGCGCAGCGGCAAAACAGGATGGCGGATGGCCCGTGGCGACGACAATCAGACCCATCCGCGGTTCGACACGCCGCAAGGCGACAAGCTGGAGATGGTTCGGCATTCATCGGCTCCAGTGCCGGTCCCGCCTGTCCCTGAAGGCTACGGTCTGCGCGCGCTCGAGGCCGGCGAAGAGGCGCGCTACGCGGCGCTCTACCGGCTTGCCTTCGACGACATGACCCGATTGGCAAAGATGCCGGGCAAAACCCTGCCCGGAGCCTGCTTCGTCGTCGAGCACCTGGCGTCGCGCCGGCTCGTCGCATCATGCCGCGGTTACTACGGCAAAGGGCGTCCCCGCCATCCGGAGGGGGGCCAGCTCACCTGGCTCGTCGTCGATCCGGCGCATGGCCGGAAGGGGCTCGGCACCATCGTCGCGGCGACCGTGACCAATCGCCTAGCCCAGGAGGGTTACGAAAGGCCGTATCTGCGCACCGACGATGTGCGGCTTCCGGCGATTTCAATCTACCTTCGCCTCGGCTGGCAACCCGATTTCTACACGCCGGATATGCACGGAAGGTGGGAGCGCGTCTTCGCCGCGCTGGGCCAATCCGGAATGGCCGAAGGATTTGCCGGACCGTGATCCCGCGCCATAGAAGCAGCGTCGAACCGATGAACTGTCATCGAATTCCAGGCTAAACTCCCGCAACCAAGATGGATAAGGCGGAGCGGTACGCGTGCAGGAAGGTATTGCAACGATCCTGGTGCGGCCCTCGACCGAAGAGGACGTGCCGGCGATGCTCGACATCTACAGGCACCACATCCAGCGCGGCCTTGGCGACTTCGAGCTCGAGCCGTTGCACCCCGAAGACGTCAAGCGCCGGCGCAAGAACATGCTGAAGCGCCGGCTGCCCCATCTCGTTGCCGAGCAGGGCGGCGAGATAGTTGGCTATGCCTATGCGGTGCCCTTCCGCAAGCGGCCCGCGTATCGCTTTGCGGTCAAGAATTCGATCTATGTGCATAAGGACCATTTGCACTCCGGCATCGGACGCCGCCTGCTGCCGGCACTGATCGAGGCGTGTGCCGCTGCGGGCTATCGCCAGATGATCGCCTACATAGACGCGCTGAACACGCCCTCGATCCAATTGCACGAGGCCAATGAATTTCAACGGGTCGGCATTCTGCGGGACGTGAGTTTCAAGTTCGGCCGCTGGGCCGACAGCGTCCTCATGCAACGTGCTCTGGGACCAGGCAGCTCCCTCTTGCCCGACACGGGCGAGGGCAAGAAAGACCACGCTTGAGAACTTTAGGTCTCCGACAAACCGGCGATCCTTGACAAACGCCCGCCTACCCGGCGTGACGTTCTCCCTTGTCCCGCTTGCCGGCAAACCTCAATCGGCGCATGATTCAAACAGGCAAATCGGGCATCCGAGGGATGCGAGTTCCCGTTCCCGGGTGGTGGCATTGAGGACCTGGATCGCTTTTCTCCTCGCGGCGGCGCTTTTCTCGGGGACGGCTGCCAGCGCTGCCACGGATACGCGCCGGCTTACGGCGCAGGAGCGCGCGCTGTTCGAACGGCTCCTTTGCGACAAGCCGACGATGCAAGGGACGGACCTGACATGCGCCGGTCTTCCTGGATATCCAGGGGACACGGCGGGCGCGACACTGTCGCTCGATAGCATCGTCTACGGCTCGTTCTCGGATGCGGGAGGAGACGAGGCCTATCTGTCCTACAGTTCTTCGGTTGAGCCGCACGCCAACAACTTCGGCGGCGGCGTGCTGCTCGCACGCGCGGGCAGTTCCTGGCGGCTGGTCGATTGGTATCCGGGCGGCCAGATGGACGACTGCCTGGCGCTTACTGGAGGGGGCAAGACAAGAATGCTCTGCCTCGCCGGGTATACCGGTCAGGGCGAGGCGGACAGCTCGATCTGGGTGAGGGAGTTGCCGTTCGACCACGACAGCGCGGTGCTCAAGGCGCAGGACCAGCGCGGCATCGGCAGCGATGTCGCGCCCGAGGCTTGCGCCGATGGGGAGGCGGTGCTGCTGTCGATCGACTCGCTCAAGCGGGCGACGGATCCTGCCGCCTTCGCGGTCGCTTCGATAACATACGCCACGGCGAAGGATGCCGCGGAAGCCTGCAAACGCGGCAAGTTCGCGGATGTCAGGGAAAACAAGGGCGAGGTGAAGGTCGTCATCGAACAGGGCGCGGCGAAAGCGATCACACCCCTGCAGTTCGCGCCGACCGACTATTGATCCCTGGGCAAGCGTCTTGGTCGCGAGCCGAGACGGAATCTGGAAGTCTTGGGCGACCATGCGAGACTTGTTCCGTATAGGCGGTATCGTTCTCCCGCTGCCACCGTTATTTTCGCCAGGCTTGGCGCGGCTCCGAGCGTTTCTCGCGATTCACGCAGAGCCCGCGACAAGGACTGATTCCAGCACGCGCGCGGTATGAACAGCGCGCCGACCGGAGCCGTGAAGGATCTGCTGTCGACAGGAAATGCCGTCAGCAATCAGGATGGCATCCGCCTCCGCGGCCCGCACCGCAGGCAGCAAGGCCAGCTCGGCCATCGATCGGGACGCCTCATAGGTTTCCGCCTGATAGCCGAATGCGCCAGCCATGCCGCAGCAGCTTGAGTTGATCATCACAGTCTCGAGGTCAGGGATCTGCTTCAATACGTCTTGCACGGCGGACACGGCGCCAAAGGCCTTTTGATGGCAGTGCCCATGCAAATACGCCTTGCGCGGCAGCGGGCAGGGCTTCGATGCGAAACGGCCCGCAGCCATCTCACGAACGAGAAACTCCTCCAACATGAAGCTCTGGCGGGCGATACGCTGTGCTGCCGTTCCCGGCATCAGGGAAAGCAGCTCGTCACGCAGGGTGAACAAACAGCTCGGCTCAAGGCCGACGATGGCTACGCCGCGGTTCACGAATGGCATGAAGGCAGCCATTAACCTCTTTGCCTCGACTCGTGCTTCTTCGACAAGCCCGGCTGACAGGAAGGTGCGCCCGCAGCAGAGCGGCCGCTTGGCGTCGCCGACGGCGGGTCGGGCATAGCGGACGTGGTATCCAGCCGCCGTCAACACGCGAGCGGCCGCCCGAACGTTCTCGGGCTCAAAGTAGGTGTTGAATGTGTCGGAGAACAGAACCACCTCCCGTCCGCCGGACAACTCGCCTTCCTCCGGCGGGGGGTTGAAGGGCTCTCTGGACCAGGAGGGTAGCGGCCGGCGCGCGGCGAAGCCGAGGGCACGTTCCGACAAGTTCGGCAGGCCCGGCACCCGGTCCCGGATGGCCATGAGCCACGGCATCTTGGCAACTGCGGATGCATATCGCGGCAAATAGGCGAAGAGCCGGTCGCGCATGGAAATGCCCCGTCGGGCCGCACGAGCGGCGAGCACCTCGATTTTCATTTTCGCCATATCAATGCCGGTGGGGCATTCCCGGCGGCAGCCCTTGCAGGAAACACAAAGCTTCATGGTCTCGTACATGGCCTCGGATGAGAGCGGATCCGGGCCCAGCTGGCCGGAAAGGGCGAGGCGAAGCGTGTTAGCCCGTCCGCGCGTCACATCTCGCTCATCCCTTGTGACACGATACGAGGGGCACATCACGCTCATGTCGAGCTTGCGACATGCTCCGTTGTTGTTGCACATCTCGACGGCCCGTTGGAATCCATCGCCCGCCGCCGACCAGTCCGACCAGTCGAGTGCCGTCGCCCTCTGCCATGCCTGGTAGGCAGGGCCGTAGCGAAGCAACTGCCGGTCGTCCATTTTGGGCGCATTGACGATCTTGCCGGGGTTCAGCACGCCCCTGGGGTCAAAGAGACGCTTTACCGTTTCGAACGCAGAAACGATGCGGGCGCCGAACATCGCTTCGTGAAACTCCGATCGCACGATCCCGTCACCGTGCTCCCCGGAATGCGATCCTTTGTAGCGGCGGACCAGGGCAAAGGTCTCCTCCGCAATGGCCCGCATCGCCTTGACGTCCTTGTCGAGCTTCAGATTGAGGACCGGGCGGACGTGCAGGCAACCCACTGATGCGTGGGCGTACCATGTTCCCCGCGTGCCGTGCTTCTCGAAGATGCGATTGAGGTTTTCGGTGTACTCCGCGAGATGCTCCAACGGTACGGCGCAATCCTCCACAAACGACACCGGCTTTCCCTGTTCCTTCATGGACATCATTATGTTGAGACCGGCTTGCCGCACTTCGGTGATCGCCGCCTGAAGGCCAGGCTCTTCGATCGTCACGACGCCTCCCCAACGGGACTTGCCCCCCTCCCAATGGAAGCCAAGATCGTTCATCAGCCCAACGAGACTCTGGAGGCGGCGGCGATTCTCCACGCTCTCTTCCTCGGCAAATTCGACAATCAGCAAGGCCTCGGGGGTGCCGCGCACGAATTGGCGCATCGTTTCCTCGAAGAGTGGGATGGCGCGGGCCAAGGCGATCATGGTCGAGTCCATGAGCTCGACCGCGACCGGGTCGAGGCGAACCAGATGCTGTGCCGCCTCCATGGCGTCGTAGAAGCGCCCGAAATGGCACACGCCTACGGTGCGCTGCTTCAGCAGCGGCGACAGCTTGAGCTCGATCGCAAGCGATAGAGCCAGGGTGCCCTCGGAGCCGACGAGGAGGTGAGAGAGATTGATTGGGCGCTCGCCCGGCATGAGGGCGTCGATATTGTAGCCGCCGACGCGACGCAGGACGTGGGGAAAGGATGCCCGGATTTCACTTTGCTCGCGACTGCCAAGGGCCAGGAGCTCGTCCACGATCGCGCCTTGCGCGCCTCGTCCGCTGACGCGCGCACCCACAGATGCCGTTTCGCCGAACTTCCGGGTACTGCCGTTCGGGAGCAGGGCCTCAATGCCCCAAACGTTGTCCCGCATCGTGCCGTAACGAATTGACCGGGTGCCGCAGGAATTATTACCGGCCATGCCGCCGATGGTCGCCCGGGAGGCCGTCGAGACGTTGACGGGAAACCAGAGTCCATACGGCTTCAGGGCGCGATTCAGCTCATCGAGCACGATCCCGGGCTGCACTGTGCAGCGCCGGGCGGGCGCATCGATTGCGATGACGCGATTCATGTATTTGGAAACATCAACAACCAGACCAGCATTGACAGTCTGGCCGCATTGCGAGGTCCCTCCGCCTCGCGCAACGACGCTCACTCCCTCGTCCCGGGCAATCGCGATTGTCGCCGCGAGGTCGTTCTCGTCGCGCGGAGTGACGACGCCCAAGGGCATGATCTGATAGTGCGACGCATCGGTTGCATACCGGCCGCGCGTGTAGGCGTCAAAGAGCGCTTCGCCGCGAATCGAGGATTTGAGACGATGTTCGAGATTGCTCATAGCCTTGCGGTTCATAGTCTCACTTGAAGGAGGCCAGTGCGCGATTGATAATTATCGGCATTCAGCGCTCGACCGACAACGGGGCAATCCGGACACATGGGTAACGCAGCGCAGCTGAGACATGGGTGACACCCCGCAGCCGAAGGGGCTGTCGAGGGGTTACAGGTCCTCCGCTCCAAGCCGATCCAGCCGAGGCTGGCACCCTCCACAGCGGGATCACTCCCCGATCTTGTAGCCGGCCTTCTTGACGTCTGCCATGCAGGCGTAGAACCCGCCAATGCGTTGCGGACCGGCGCCCTTGACGTAGTAGATGCCCTTGTGTGCGCTGCTGCCCCACACAACTGTGTCGCCTTTGCAGAGCCGGTTGGCATCCGCCTCATAGGTGTACTGCGGGAATCCACTGCCAGCCGTGCCGTTGCCGGTCGAGCCAGCCAGCGCAGACACCGCTACGCCCGCTGTCCCTATTGCAGTCGCTACGGTTAGCAGCGCCTTCGAGATGCTTCCTCGGGTCATGTGTTGCTCCCCCTATGTTGAGCGCGCACCTGTGGCGCATCATGGCGCGGCAGGCAGCTGCAGCACAGCGAATGTTCGGCTGACATCTGCCGCATGGGAGGAGGCTCGGCTGCTCCAGGATAGGCTATACCGATAATTCCTCGGAAAACATCTTCGGCAAGCCCAGCGTTTCTGCGGTGTCGGTCTCTCGATTTAAGGTATAGGGGAACCAGTAGCTTTCGGCAGGCACGGCTGTCCAGATTTCACGCAAATCGCACGCAAATCACTGATAATAATGTTTTTTGCTGAATTCGAGGTTTTTCTGGATTTTTATTATATTTTCGTTGGTAATTTGTTCTACGCGACACCATATCCGTTGTGGCGACAAATCCCTGTCGTTGCACCAAAGGGAATCAAGACATGACAGAGAGTCACACCCAAGCGCGACCGGACGCCGGCGCGCTGGTGAAAGACCTCATGACCGCGCATGCAGAATGGGTAGGTGCGGACACGCCGGTCCGGGAAATCGCAAGAAAGATGCGCGACAAAGGAATTGGCTGCCTGCCTGTCGGCGAACACGACAGGCTGATCGGCATGATCACGGACCGGGACATCACCTGCCGCGCGGTCGCCGACGGCCTGGATCTCTCAAAGGTCAAGGCGCGCGACGTCATGTCCAAGGGTGTCACCTGGTGCTTCGAAGATCAGTCGGATGCCGAGGCGACAAAGCTCATGGAAAGCAAGAACATACGTCACTTGCCCGTTCTCAGCCGGGCAAAGCGGATCGTGGGAATGCTGTCATTCGGCGATCTCGCCCTTCGGTCCAAGTCGCTCACGAAGGAACTGCTTCACATGGCTGCGCGCGATGCCTCGCGTAACGGAAAAGCACAACCGGCGCATTAAGTCGCGCTGCGTGAAATGAGCCAATGCCGCGCGGAAGATACGCCCGAGAGGAAGATATCTATGGCAAGCAAAGAGAAAGAGAAGGTAGCAGCTGGACCATTTAACGGCTGGCCGGGCGCCGACGGGTGGACGGGAGGCTGGTCGGCTGTTCTGGAGGCCAATCGGGTTGCGCTCGACCGCTGGACCAAGGTCAGCGACACCATGGTCAAGGGCATGTTCGTAATCTCGCAGGAGATGACGCAGTTTGCCCACAGCCGGCTCAAAGAGGATGCCAAGAACTGCGAGACGCTCAGCCACTGCCACAGCCCGAGCGAGGCGCTCAGTTGCCACCAACGCTTCGCCGAAGCGGCAACGGCTGAGTATCTTGAGGAAGCCAACAAGCTGACCGCCCTGATGACAAAGATAGCGAATGATGGCTTCGCTTCCCTGCAACGCCCTAGAGCAAGATCGGGTCAGCTTGAATCAAGCTGACCCGTGAATCTTGCTCTACTTCAACAAATTAGAGCCTGATTCACATCTCAAGCTGAGTGCGCTTGAGACGACCAGGCTCTAGGGCAGTGAAGGTCAGCACCGAATAGTCCGCCCTGAATAACATGGGCCAACGCCTCAACGCACCTTTGTGGTGCAAGGAGATAGAGCGATGAAATTCCGCCCACTGCATGACCGTGTGCTTATTCGCCAGATCGAGCAGGAGGCGAAGACGTCTGGCGGCATCATCATCCCTGACACCGCCAAGGAAAAGCCGATGGAGGGAGAGGTCGTCGCGGCTGGGCCGGGCGCCCGCTCCGAGGATGGCAAGATTCAGCCGCTCGACGTCAAGGTCGGCGATCGGGTGCTGTTCGGGAAATGGTCGGGCACCGAGATCAAGCTCGACGGCGAAGACCTGATGATCATGAAGGAATCGGACCTCATGGGTGTCATAGAGGACAAGGTCAGTTTCAAGCGCAAAGCCGCCTAAGGCAGGCAACGCGCTAAACCAATATAAGGAAGGATTGTACCAATGCCCGCCAAGGACGTGAGATTCAGCACCGACGCGCGCGAGCGGATGCTCCGCGGCGTCGATATCCTCGCCAATGCCGTCAAGGTGACGCTCGGACCCAAGGGCCGCAACGTGGTCCTCGACAAGTCGTACGGCGCGCCGCGGATCACCAAGGACGGCGTCACCGTCGCCAAGGAGATCGAGCTCAGCGACAAGTTCGAGAACATGGGCGCCCAGATGGTGAAGGAGGTCGCCTCTAAGACCAGTACCCTTGCCGGCGACGGCACCACGACCGCGACTGTGCTCGCCCAGGCCATCGTCAGGGAGGGGGTCAGGGCGGTTGCCGCGGGCCTCAACCCGATGGACCTGAAGCGAGGCGTCGACATGGCCGTGGAGGCTGTGATCGAGGACATCAAGAAGCGCAGCAAGAAGATCTCTACCAATGCCGAGATCGCGCAAGTCGGCCGGATTTCGGCCAATGACGACCGCGAGATCGGCGACATGATCGCCCAGGCCATGCAGAAGGTCGGCAACGAAGGGGTGATCACGGTCGAAGAGGCCAAGGGCATGGAGACCGAGCTCGAGGTCGTCGAGGGCATGGAGTTCGATCGCGGCTATCTCTCGCCCTATTTCGTCACCAACGCCGAGAAGATGCTCGTCGAGCTCGATGAGCCCTATATTCTCTTGCACGAGAAGAAGCTGCCCGGCCTGCAGGCCATTTTGCCCTTGCTTGAGTCCATCGTGCAAAGCGGCAAGCCCCTGCTCATCGTGGCCGAGGATGTCGAGGGCGAGTCCCTTGCGACCCTGGTCGTCAACAAGCTGCGCGGCGGCCTGAAGGTGGCCGCGGTCAAGGCGCCGGGCTTCGGCGACCGTCGCAAGGCGATGCTCGAGGACATCGCCGTGCTGACCGGCGGTCAGGTGATCAGCGACGATCTCGGCATCAAGTTCGAGAATGTCACGTTGGACATGCTCGGCAAGGCCAAGAAAGTCCGCATCGACAAGGATAACACGACGATCATCGACGGCGCCGGCAAGAAGAAGGATATCGAGGGCCGCATTACGCAGATCCGAGCCCAGATCGAGGAGACGACATCGGACTACGACCGCGAGAAGCTGCAGGAGAGGCTGGCAAAGCTGGCCGGCGGCGTGGCGATCATTCGTGTCGGCGGGGCGACCGAGATTGAGGTGAAGGAACGAAAGGATCGGGTCGATGACGCCATGCACGCGACCCGCGCCGCGGTCGAGGAGGGCGTGGTACCTGGTGGCGGCGTGGCGTTGCTCTATGGCACAAGAGTGCTGGCCAAGCTCCATGGGGCGAACAACGACCAGAAGGTGGGCATCGACATCGTCCGCCGAGCGCTCGCCTATCCGACCCGACTGATTGCCGAGAATGCCGGTGAGGACGGTTCCGTGGTCATCGGCAAGCTCCTGGAAAAGGGCGACGTCAACCACGGCTTCGACGCGCAGAAGGGCAGCTATGTCGACATGGTGAAGGCCGGCATCATCGACCCGACCAAGGTCGTACGCCTGGCGCTCCAGGGCGCTGCGTCGGTGGCAGCACTCCTCGTCACCACCGAGGCCATGGTCGCCGAGCGGCCGGAGAAGAAGGCAATGCCGAGCATGCCCGGTGGAGGCGGCATGGGTGGAATGGGCGGCATGGGCGACATGGATTACTAGCCTGGAGCAAGATCGGGTCAGCTTGAGTCAAGCTGACCCGTGAAATCTTGCTCCATTTAAGCAAATTTTGGCGCCATGGGTTACCACATGCCATCGCGCTGAAGGGTGCCGGCAACGCCCCCTGATCATGGAGAGCGAGATTGTCTAACACCGACCTAAGACACGGGCGCATTGTGGAGAGACTTGCTCAGAAGATGTATGAGGCGAGTGAGCCGGGCAACATACTCTGGTTACGGCGGGGTTGGATCGTCCGAGAAACCTGGCTGAAGAAAGCGCAGGAAAGGCTTCAAGGTGCCGGCAACCCGGTCAGTCGGCCTTATGCCTGGTGGAATTTCTGGGAAAAGATCAAAGTATTCCGTTTGTAGGTACTGGCAAGGATGACCGGCCGACGGAGTTTGGGGAGCGACCAGCGGCCGCACGCGCGCCTATCGCTGCGGCGGGGTGCCGCAGCGATGAGCCAAATGGATTCCGGGCCGTGCCGTCTACGGCGATGCTGGCAGAGACGCTAGCAGATAGCAGGCCCACGCGAGCTGCTGTGACGCTCGATCATCCGGCTAAGGCCGTCTTCCCAACCTGTCGGCAAATCTGCCTCGGCGCCAACGCGCTCCGTTTCGGAAATTCGGGCTAACCCAGGATGACGCGCAGCTTGTGGGTCGCGTTGTCGTCCATGAGACGAATACGCAAGGGGCCTCCTGGCAGCAATTCGCCATCGAGCTTGGCGCTGGCGATGCCGCGGCTGACCTGCTGCGGATTCTCGACTGTGATTTCATAGCGCGCCGAGCGGTGCCGGAACAGGATTTCGAAGCCGGGCCAGGTCCGCGGAATGCAGGGGGCGAGGTGCAACCACTCACCCTTCTGGCGAAGGCCCAGAAACCATTCCAAGCCCGCCCGATACATCCAGCCCGCGGAGCCGGTGTACCAGGTCCACCCGCCCTGTCCGAGATGCTGCGGCGTAGCGTAGGCGTCCGCGCAGACGGCGTAGGGTTCGACCTTGTAACGGGCGAGGTCGGCAGGCGTGCCGGACCGATTGATCGGGTTCAGGATCGAAAACAGTTCGGCGGCCTTGTCACCATCACCCAGCATGGCGAAGGCGATCGTCATCCAGATGGCCGCATGGGTGTATTGGCCGCCGTTCTCTCGGACGCCGGGCGGGTATCCCTTGATATATCCCGGATCCCGGACCGTGCGATCGAAGGGCGGGGCGAACAGCAGGACCAATCCATCGTCCCGGCGAATAAGATGCTCCTCCGCTGCTGTCATGGATTGCCGCGCGCGGTCCGGATCGGCGGCACCGGACATCACGCTCCAGGATTGCGCGACCGAGTCTATACGGCATTCCTCGGCCTGGGCGGAGCCGACCGGCGTGCCGTCGTCGAAAAACGCGCGCCTATACCACGATCCATCCCATGCCTCGCGTTCGACGGAACTCCGCAGAGCAGCGGCATGCTCCCGCCACTTCGTCGCCCGCGGTTCCTCCTTGCGCCCCTCGGCCAGGTTTGCGAACGCCGGCAGCGTGGCGAGAAGGAACCACGCAAGCCACACGCTTTCGCCTTTGCCTTCTATTCCGATGCGGTTCATGCCGTCATTCCAGTCCCCTCCGCCCATGAGCGGCAGGCCGTGGCTGCCGAGCAGGAGGCTCTTGTCGAGGGCCAAAGCGCAGTGCTCGAACAGGGTGGCGGACCCCGCGGCGATCATCGGCTGGAAATAGGACTCTTGCTCGCCGGCGAGAAGCGCCGGCCCATCGAGAAACGGCACCAATTCGTCCAATATAACGACGTCACCCGTGACCTCCACATACTGCGCGACCGCATAAGGCAGCCATATCCGGTCATCGGCGTATCGCGTGCGGACCCCTCGGCCGGAATGCGGCAGCCACCAGTGCTGGACGTCTCCCTCCATGAATTGCCGCGCGGCAGCGCGCAGAAGATGCTCCCTCACGATCGCCGGCTTCGATAGGACGAGCGCCATGCCATCCTGCAGCTGGTCCCGGAACCCGTAGGCGCCACCCGCCTGGTAGAAGGCCGATCGCGCCCATATCCGACAGCTGAGGGTCTGATACAGCAGCCAGCGGTTCAGCAGGATATCCGTGGAGCGGTCGGGCGTCCTGACCCGGACTACGCCCAGAAGATCCTCCCAATGCTGCTTTACGGCGCTGAGCACAGCATCGAGATCGGCGGTCCTGTAACGCTCGATCAGGGAGAGCGCATCGGGTCTGGTCGCTGCATCGCCCAGAAAGAAGACGATTTCCCGTTCCTCTCCCGGTTCGAGCTGGATCGCGGTCTGAAGGCCAGCGCAGGGATCGAGGCCCGCACCGACGCGGTTGGAGAGGGGGCCCCCGACTGCGAGAGCGGCGGGACGGCCAAGCTCGCCGTTCCGGCCCAGGAACTCGGTCCTGTCGCCGGTCCAGGAAATCTGGCGGCCCCTGAGGTCGGCGAAGGCGATACGCGCGCCGAAGTCGTTGCGCCAGGGGTTGCGCGCTGTCATGGCTCCGGTATCCGGATCCATTTCGGTCACCACATAGGGTGCTGCGGCCGCACGCGAGGGCCCGAGGACCCATTCGACATAGGCCGTGACCGAGAGGCGCCGAATCCTGGTCGAGTCGTTGCGGATTTTCAGTCGCGTGATCTTTATCGAATCGTCGAGGGGCACGTATTGCAGAAGCGCCAGCGAGATTCCGTGCGAGGCATGCTCGAACTGGCTGTAGCCCTGACCATGCCGGGCGATATAGAGCGTGCCGGCTTCGCAAATCGGCGATGCCGTGGGGGTCCACAGGTCCCCGCTGTCATCGTCGCGCAGATAGATCGCCTCCCCCGCCGGATCGGTGACCGGATCGTTCGACCAGGGGGATAGTTGATTCTCGCGGCTGTTGGCGGACCAGCTGTAGCCGGCGCCTTCCGCCGACGCTTGAAAGCCGAAGGCCGGGTTCGCGATCACGTTGATCCAGGGCGCTGGGGTCGACTGCCCCTCTGCGAGGACCGTCACGTACTCCCGTCCCTCGAGGGCGAATCCGCCGAGGCCGTTGAAGAACTCCAGCTCCGGCCTTGGCGGCGGCGCGGGCTCCTGGATCCGCGCCCGCAGGGGACGTGCCGGCGGCACAGGGACATGGGCGGGTTCTCTCAGCCGCCTGACTTGCTCGACCAGGCTTCCCCGGCGGCCGCGGAAGACCGCCCGCGCCACGGATTGGAGGACGCC
Organism: uncultured Alphaproteobacteria bacterium; assembly: GCA_963724385.1. Taxonomy (GTDB): domain Bacteria; phylum Pseudomonadota; class Alphaproteobacteria; order Dongiales; family Dongiaceae; genus DASXQK01. The sequence goes on from CAVRUJ010000001.1 coordinate 1,693,352, forward strand.
CCTGGTTTCTGCGGAAACCAGGTCGGCTCGCAGATGGAATGCGGCCCCCAGAACAGGTGCCCCTTCCGCATGGACACGCGACGGATTCATGCGAAGCAGGGCCTCGATGGCTGCCTGCAGGTCCTGATCGTAGGACGGAGGCCTTTCGTTCAGGATGACCACATCCACCGCCAGCTGCTTCATGCGCCAATACTCCTGGGCGCGCAGCAACTGGCGAACAGCTTCCAGGTCCTCGGTCGCGTCGATGCGGAGCAGGACGATCGGCAGGTCGCCCGATATGCCATGGGCCCAGAGAGCGGAAGGCCCGGACTCGTTTCTCGTCAACAGTTCGGATGGCGGTCGCGATGTCGGGTCGGAGTAGAGCACCCGGTTGGCGATGCGCTGAAAGAGGTGGGCCTCGTCGGTGGAAATGCCGAGATGGCGGAGCTGCACCTGTGCCTGGGTCCAGGACAGGGTCACCGCCCTCTCGAAGGCCGTCATATCCCGGTGCTTGTCGGCGAGATCCAGCACCTGCCCGCGGGTCGGTGCGATCAGGGTCCAGAACGCGATGCGCACGCTCGACCGCGGCGGAATGCGCAGGCGCCGGCGAAGGCTGAAGATCGGGTCGAGCACAGTGCCTGTCGTGTTCGAAAGCGGCCGGTTGTTGGCCATGGCGATCGGCGCGCGAATTCCCCGGCCGCGGCCGAGGAAGCGGGCCCGGTCGGTTTCGAACTGTAGCTCGCCGGTCGTTTCGCCTTCCACGACGGCGAGCTGTGCCGCCCAGACCTCAGGATCGTTGGGCGAGCGCCGCCGACGAGTGGCGAGCAGGGTGCCCACATCGGCAACGAATTCCGTTTCCACGAAAAGCTTGGAGAAGGCGGGATGCGATTGGTCCGCCGCGTGAGGCGCCAGCACGATTTCCGCGTAGGACGTGACGTCAAGCTCCCGTGTCCTGCCGCTCAGATTCGCTATCGAAACACGGCGAACCTCGGCGTCATCCTCCGGCGAGACGGCGACCTCGAGAGTGGTCATGATGCCCTTGTCGTTCCGGACGAATTCTGCCCGACCCTCCGTGAACGTCACCTCGTAGCGGTCCGGCTCGGCGCCGCTTGGCTGATAGCCGGCCGACCAGACCTCGCCGCTGCGCGTGTCCCGCAGAAGGACATAGGATCCGTAGGAATCGCAGGTAACGTCTTCCCGCCACCGCGTCACTGCCAGATCGCGCCAGCGGCTATACCCGGAGCCGGCGCTGGTGATCATTACGGCATAGGCGCCGTTCGACATCAGATGCGTGCGCGGCACGGGATCGTGCGGCGATTGGAAACGGCGCAACATGGGTGGAACGAGCTCGCGGACGTTGGCGGCCGTCGCCACCTCATCGCTCCGCGGGCGGGCGACGGCGACATCTCGCGGTGGCCGCTCCTGCAACAGAAGCTCAGTGGCCTGGATGATCGGGTCCGCATGAAAGCGCGCGCGCATGATGCCGTCATGAAGAGCGTTGGCGACGGCGATCACTGTCATCGCCTGATGATGCGCCATGTAGGCACGGATGACGGATACATCCTCGCCCTTGGGCAAGCGCGCCGGCGTATAGTCCAGGGCCTCGTACCAGCCATATTTTCCTCGACCGCCGGCGGCTTCCAGGCGCGCGAAATTCCGCGCCGCGGCCTCGGGATTGATCATGGCCGCCAAGGCCGTCGCATAGGGGGCGATGACCACGTTTTCGCTCAAGCCTCGTTTCAGGCCGAGGCCCGGGACCCCGAAATTGGAGTATTGGTAGGTCAGGTCCATGTCCCGGACGTTGTAGGCGGATTCAGACACGCCCCAGGGCACGCCGAGGGTGGCGCCGTACTTGATCTGTCGCCTGACAACAAAGTGTGCCGTCTGCTCGATCAAGCTGCCGGCCGGCGCGCGCATCACGAGCGAGGGCATCAGATATTCGAACATCGACCCAGACCAGGAGACCAGGGCGGAGCCGCGATCGACGGGCGTGACGGCTCGACCCAGGCGAAACCAGTGCCGGGCCGGGACATCTCCCTTGGCGATGGCGACGAAGCTCGCTAGCCGGGCTTCGGAAGCGAGCAGGTCGTAGCAGCTCGGGTCCAGAGTTCCCTCGGCTGCCCGATATCCGATCGACAGGAGCTGACGCTCGGGGCTCAGGAGGAAGCCGAATTCCATGGACCTGGCCATGGCGTCGGCAAGATCCGCGAGCGCGGCAAGGCGGCGATCGAGGGATTCTCCGCCGCCCGGTGGCGCCGCGGCGTCGCGCCGGTGACTAAGGGCAGTCGCGAGAATGGCTTCGGCCCAGCTCGCCACATCGGCGCCGGCCGCATCCTTCTGGTTTGCGGCGAAGTTGCGAGCCGCCCCCACGACACGCTCGCCATCTGTCGCGAGCCTTGCAGTCTGTCCGGCGATGTCGCGAGGTTCACGCGAAATTCGCTCCAGCGAGTCTGCCAGGGCATCAAGCGCCGCATCGAGCTCGCTGCGCTCAGGAGTCTGCAAGCCGGCCCTGTCCGGGAGGTCGCGCAGCGAGTCCCGGGTGAGTAGGAGGGCGTCCCGGATGCCGGCGATCCATTCCGGATGCGCCGCGCGGCGGCCGACGATCTCCCGACAGGCTTGGGCGAGGGCGATCAGGTGCCCGGCGAGATTACCGCTGTCCACCGATGAGATGTATCTGGGCTCCAGCGGGCGCAGGTCATGGGTGTCGTACCAATTGAAGAAGTGGCCGCGAAAGCGTTCGAGCGTGCTCATCGCCCCAAGGGTTTGCTCCAGGCGTTCCACGCTATCGAGGGTTCCCAGCCAGCCGAAGTCGCGGGCGGCGATCACGGAAAGAAGATAAAGCCCGAGATTGGTGGGCGAAGTCCGGTGCGCGATGACCGGCTTGGGTTCCTCCTGGAAGTTGTCGGGAGGCAGCATGTGATCTTCCGCCGTGACGAAGGTCTCGAAGAATCGCCAGGTGCGGCGCGCGGCCAGGCGCAGGAATTGAGAGTCGTGCGCGGAGACCGGCTTGTGGACCGCAACCTTCGGGGAAAGGCTGGCCCAGCGCGCCACGGCGGGCGAAGCAGCCCATAGGGCCACGAACGGCAGCGGAAAGGCCCAGGAGCCGCGCCCGACCCAACCGATCAAGGCCACCGCGCCTATCGCGAGAGAGACGGCGCCGGCCATCTGTCGATAGAAGCCGAGGAGATCGAGACGCGGGCTGACCTTGGCCTGGGCGGCGGTCACCCATTCGAGCAGCCGACGGTGCGATATGCACAGCCGGAACAGGGTCCGCAGAATGGCATCGGCCATCAACCAGGCCTGATGCGCCAGGAAGGTGGCGAGCAAGGCGATCTGCCACAGCGCGTGGCCGAGATCTGCGCCAAGCGCGCGCAAATGGGACCGCTTCGATATGCCAAGACGTCGGGGCAGGATGCCTCCGACCGCGGGCAGAAGGGGCGGGACGGCGATGGTCGCCAGGATGAATGAGGTCCAGTACCCGCTGGCGGCGAAGGGCAAGGTCCATCCGCCGACCAGGGCCAGGAATGCTGCCGGCGCCGACAGGCTCCGGCGGAGATTATCGATCATCTTCCATCGCCCGATGAGCGGGATCGAAGGCTGGGCCAGCCCCGATTTCAACGGCAAGGCGAGGCCGAAGATCCAGGGAAGCAGCTGCCAATCGCCCCGCGCCCAGCGATGCTGTCGCGCCGCGGCCACGTCGTAGCGCGAAGGATAGTCCTCGACGACTTCGATATCCGAGACGAGGCCTGCCCGCGCGAAAATTCCCTCCAGCAGATCATGGCTGAGGACGGTGTTCTCCCGGATCCGGCCTTCGAGGGCGGCCTCGAATACGTCCACATCATAGATACCCTTGCCGGAATAGGAGCCCTCGCCGAACAGGTCCTGGTACAGGTCGGATGCGGCGAAGGCGTAGGGGTCGATGCCGCCAGGGCTGGAGAAGACGCGCTGGAACAGTGATCCCTCGCGTCCCGTGGGCAATGACGGTGTCACCCGCGGCTGAAGCACCGCGTAGCCCTCGATCACCCGGCGGCTGCCGGGGTCGAGGCTTGGGCGGTTGAGCGGATGGGCCATCTTGCCCACAAGCCGCTTGGCGGCGCCGCGGGGAAGCCGCGTGTCTGCGTCGAGGGTAATGACATAGCGTACGCCGGCGGGCGCGACCGGCGGGCGACCCTTGACCGGCATGAAGGTCGTGTCGCTCGCACCCCGCAGCAGCCGATTGAGCTCATGCAGCTTTCCTCGCTTGCGCTCCCAGCCCATCCAGGTTCCCTGGGCCTCGTTCCAGACCCGGCGACGATGGAGAAGCAGGAAGCGCTCGCCCTCGCTTGCGGATCCGTAGCGGCCATTCAGCCGCGCCATTCCTTCGGCGGCGGCCTCGAGAAGCGCCTCATCGTCGGGCGCGGTCTCTTCGGCGGCGTCGGTGAAGTCGGAAAGAAGCGCGAAGCGCAGGTCGCCATCGGGACTCGCCAGGTGATGGACCTCGAGTCGCTCGATCTGCTCATCGATCGCCGCTCGCGTGGTCAGCAGCGTGGGCATGACGACGATCGTGCGCAGCTTCGATGGCACGCCCTCGCGGAGTTCCAGACCAGGCAGGATCGTGGCCCTGAACCGGTCCAGCGCACCGCGGTTCACCAACGCCATGGCAGCGTCCGATGCCGGGAACAGGGCCAGAAGCCCAAGCATTGCAATGGTCCATCGCGCACCCGGCTCGGCACCCCAGATCACCCCAAGGACGAGGATGATCGCCCCAATGATCCCGATAATCCCGAGATAGCCCGAAATACCCACCGCGGCGTTGCCGCGGGCCAGCCAGGCCCTCATCGGCACGCGGTATCCGCATTGCTTCTCGAACGACCGGCGCCCGCGACCGATGAGGTAGTGCCCGGGATCGCGTTCCCGGGCCGCGGTCGTCTCGTCGTTGATTCCCGGCTGGTCGCCAGCCGCGCTTACGGCAAGAAGGGCGCGTCGGGCGATATCGAGTTCCGGCAGCCGTGAGCCTCGCGCGATTTCCTCTATGGCGCGGCGATAGAGGTCGCGTGTCGGAAAGTCCATCTCTCCGAAGGCGCTGCCGGCCCGCAACATCGAATCGACGAGACTCATGCTCTCGAACAGCTCCGTCCAGTCGACGGCGGAAATCAGCCGCATGCTCGTGATGACGTTGCGGACCGTCACGTTGGACGATCCGAGCCTCTGATGCTCTTCGCGGACGATTTCTTCGGCGGTAGTCCCCTGGCTTCTCAGGCGTTCGTCCAGCCAATGAAGGGCCTGTGTCGCCTTTGGGTCCAGGTCCCGTAGGCGCTGGACCAGTTGAACGGCGAAAGCCGCCGTCAGTGGCTGCCGCTCGAGGGGGCTCAGGGCAAGGAGGGAAGGCTCCGGTTCATGGCCGGCTGCTCCCAGAAGACGATCGGCCAGGTCGTTGGCATCTCGGCGAGCCACGCGACCGGCGACGATCTGCTCGGCCAGGCGCCTCAGGTTCTCGACGAGCAGGATCCGAAGCGTGATCGCGATCGCCCACAGCTCTCCGATGGTGAGCGGTTCCACCCGCTGATAGGCCTGCACGAACCGGCACAACAGAGCCGCATCGAACCGGCTGTCGGTATGGGCAATGAAGGCCCAGGCAACGCCGAAGACGCGCGGATAGCCCGCCAAAGGGCCGTCTGCGAGCTTCGGCAGCTTGCGATAGAAGCCCGCGGGCAGATCGTCCTTGATCTCGCGGATCTGATCTTCGACGACGAAGAAATTGTCCACCAGCCACTCGGCGGCCGGTGTGATCGGATTGTCTTCATGGGTCGCCTCGGCGATGGCGCGATAGGCGCCGCGAAGGACGCGTTCGTTGTCACGAAGCCGGGGGGCGAGCGATCGGCCGGCGGCGGGTCTGGCCGTGACCCGTTGTGCGCCGGCAAGGCTCTCGGCGTGCTGCTCGAGGCGCTCGGCGCTGAATAGCTCGGAGCGGATCGGCCCTTCCGGAGCCTGGGAGGGGGCCGCAAGCTTGGCCTTCCGACCGTAGAGCAAGGTCATGTTCAACGCCGGCCGCTTCCCTTCCGGCATTTCGCCATAGTCATGCTCCCTGGCGGTGAAGAGAACGGCCGTGGCCTGGCAGGCCTTGAATGCCTGCCCTCACCCGGCGGATCGAGCTGACGGACCTTGCAATGTCCGGTCAGCAGACAAGCCCGCCAGGCGATCGCGGATCGTCCTGGTATGGCCGGCGAGGGTAGGGATTGAGGCGCGCGTCGCAGAATTCGCAGAGTCCGCATTCCAGGTAAGTTTCGCTTTCCTCGCGCGGGATCACGATCCAGCAGGCATCGCAGCGATAATCCTCGGCGCCAGCCGCCGGGCCCCAGGCCGCTCGGCTACCCGCGGCGACCCACGCCACTGGCATCCCCATCGTACACTACCTTTCCTATGACACTTCGATTGATCAGCCGATCGCGCCTCGGCCAGGTTGGCCTCTCTGCAGCCGGCGCTGGATCGGGTTCAAGCCTGGGAACCTTTGTCATATGGGTGGCAGCGGTCCCCTTTACGAACCATTTCCGCCAGCGGGCAAGACCGTCAGAGTCATTGCCGTTCTGCGCGGGCGCCAGCCAAGACCATGGCGTACGAGAACGCTGCTGGAGCGATGGCACGCAAGAGACGACCGAGGCCAAACCTACTGGCCTCTTCTAGGCCCTCTCGGCGTGACTTCCATCGGATGGCTGGTCCTTCGCACCTGGTCCTTTGCGGCTCCCTTGGCGCGGCGGCCGGAGTCTTGCGCATGGCCGCGCGAAGCTTCCTCCTGATGCGCCGCGTGGGCGTGATCCTCGGGCTGGAAGTGCTTGGCTTGATGCGGGGCGCCTTTGCGGTTCCGTGCCATGGGTTCTCCTTTCGTGATCGTAGTTTCTGACTTCTCAGCCCGCGCCAACCTCCGCGGGCGGCCGTCGGTCGGCCGGGAACGGGGCCTTGCCCGATGGGCAAGACAGAATGCCCCCACAAGAGGCGCTTAGGATTGACCTGCGTCAACGGCGCGGCTTCCGCCGTGCAAGCTCCATCCCCCCGAGCGGCCCGGCAACCGCGCAATGGATATTATGGTCCAACAGCTTGTAATAGCCATAATAATTCCAATGTATTTCAAGCTATCCTCTTCATATCGAATGCGAAAAACATGGCCCTTGCAGCTCGATTCCGTCAGCTCGACGGAAGCCTCAATGATTTTCTCTTTGCCACGATCGGTGACGAGGAGAGCGGCATGCAGCTCAGCGTCGCGTCGGCGCTGGCCCGGCTGGGAATCGATCCGTGGACCGAAGCGATTAGACTGGCCGAGCTGCCGAGAGCGAAGGCAATAGAAGCCCTGGCAGGGATGGTCGCTGCGATCCCATTCGCTCGCTGGAAGCCCGCCGATGCGCCGGGCATCGCAACGCGGCTCAGTCTGTTGCTGCCGGGGCCTGTCTCAGGCCGGTCAGTTTCCGGCGCGAAGCTGCCCAGTCTTGGGAGGGCGCGGCCGGTCAGATTCCCATTGCTGCTTCTCCTCAGCCTGGTCGCAGCCGTGCTGTTCGGCATGCTCGCGTTTCGCCAGCCGCCCGCGAACACTGGCGGGACGCCGTCGGCTCTTCATAGCGTCGTTTCGCCGTGACGGCCACGCCTGGCGGACGCGGAGTAGATCCCTCGGCGCTGGGGATCGGCATTGGAGCCATGGAATGAAGCGCCTCCTGCGTGAAGCATTGGCGGGCGATGCCGAATCCCAGTTCAATCTGGGCGTTTTCTACGTCAACGGCCAGGATGACAACGGTCACCCCATTCCGGGCGATCCGGCCGAATCCATCAAATGGCTGCTGGCGGCCGCGAAGCAGGGCTTGCCCCGGGCGCAAATCAAGCTCGCCGAAGCCTATGCCGCCCAGCCTGAGGTCGCCGGAAGCCATGCAAAGGCCTATCTCTGGTTTCTCCTGGCGCGCGGGCGCCTCGAAGGGATACATCGCGAAAAGGCGCAGGCCGGCTGCGACCGAGCTTCGGCCGGGATGACGGCCGAAGAATTAGCCAAGACAATCAGGCGGGCGGAGCATTGGAAGCCAACACTGCGCAATGTCGCCGCCGCCCCACCAGTCAGCGGGCAGGTAAGGATTCAACAATGAACATGCAAGTCTCAAGGGCCCGATATCGAGCCGTGTCGATGGAACTCGCCGCCTTCCTCGACGGGCAGTACGTGGAGATGCGCATCCTGACCGACAGCGGCGCAGCCATCACGGTCGCCTGCGACGGGGGTTCCATCTTCGCCGTTCAGCGCCACATCGAGCAGATGGGGCGCGACTGTCCCGAGATCTCGTCATGGGCGCCGCTGTCACCGGCAAATGCCCGCAAACTGCCTGCCCCGGACGACGCCAAGGAGGCGATCAGTCATGACCATTGATGAGCTGGACCTGCGTTCTCTCGGCGACGACGAGCTGGTTCAGCAGATGCATGACGACCTCTACGACGGGATGAAGGTCGAGATAGAGGAGGGCGTTCATATCCTGCTGGATCGTGCCTGGACGCCATATCGCCTGCTGACGGAAGCGCTCGTCGAGGGGATGCGCATCGTTGGGGTCGACTTTCGCGACGGCGTCCTCTTCGTGCCGGAGGTGCTGCTGGCGGCCAACGCCATGAAGGCCGGGATGCATATCCTGCGCCCGCTCCTGGCCGAAACCGGTGCGCCGACGACCGGCAAGATGGTGATCGGCACGGTCAAGGGCGATATCCACGACATCGGCAAGAACCTGGTCGCCATGATGATGGAGGGTGCGGGCTTCGAGGTGATCAACCTTGGAATCAACAATCCGGTGGAGAACTACCTCGCGGCGCTCGAGGAACACCGGCCCGACATGCTGGGAATGTCGGCCCTGCTGACGACGACGATGCCCTACATGAAGGTCGTGATCGATACGCTGAAGGAAAAGGGGCTGCGCAGCGACTATATCGTCCTGGTCGGCGGCGCGCCGCTCAACGAGCAGTTCGCCATGGCCGTCGGCGCCGATGCCTATTGCCGCGACGCCTCGGTGGCAGTCGAGACCGCCAAGGCCTTCATGGCCAAGCGCCAGGGCTCGCTCGCGGCGACGGCCGCCCGACCTATCCCCATGCAGTCCTCTGGCGCGGAAACCTGACCTTCGGATGCGCCGGACGCGCAAGTTCACAGTGGTTTGAGTCCGCCTGGCCCTTGAGCTCCGGCCCCGACATCTTCCGCGCCGCCAAGCTGCCAATAGAATTGCGCAGCGGTGGGGCATAGAGTACCTATGGCGGAGTTCCAATGAATCTCCCCCCGAAGCCAAAAACTTCAGACGCGCGGCGTTGGCGCAAGGCACTTCGTGCCATCCGCGCAGGTCGTCTTAACGTCACGATGTCGGAGCGGGGTGTCGGCAAGGATGCTGACTCGCCGGTATTTGGCGTCGTCCGCGTTCCCCCTTACCCAACCCGCGCATTCGTCGAGGCGTGGCTCGGGGCCGGACGGAGGCGGTTCGCAGCCTATCCCATCGCCGTCGCCGTTTTCGTCGCCGTGGTAGCCTTAAGCACCACAGCCTGGAAGAACTGGGGCACGATATTCCACCATGTCGGATGGCCCTAGGTCGGGCCGCACTATAGCCAGAACCACGGCGCTAGAGCTCGAGGGTCCCGGCCAGCTCGCCTCTGAACTCGATCCTGGGTTTGCACTCGTGAGGCATGAAGCGGATCTCCTCGACCAGTGACCCGACGAGGCCGAAGGCCTCGTCCTTGGCCGCGGGATCGATCAGCGCCTTCCGCAGTGCCTCGACCTTGCGCGGGTGGATTTCGGCGCGGTTGGGATGTAAAGCTGGCGCGTCCCAGCCGCATCGGCTGAAATTGCCGGGACATCACAGGGGGGTGCTGCGCATGTCCGTCGAAAAGGTCGAGACGCTTGTCATAGGCGGTGGCCAGGCCGGGCTGGCGATGAGCGAGCACCTGGGCAATCGCGGCGTGCCGCATCTCATCGTCGAACGGCATCGGATTGCCGAGCGCTGGCGCTCGGAAAGATGGGACTCCCTCGTCGCCAACGGTCCGGCTTGGCATGACAGGTTTCCGAACATGACCTTCGCCGGGATCGATCCCGGCAGCTTCGCTTCCAAAGACAGGATCGTTGAGTATTTCGAGGCCTACGCGAAGCAGATCGCGGCCCCCATCCGCTGCCAAGTCGAGGTCAAGGCCCTTCGCAAGAAGGCCGAGGGCTCCGGCTTCCTGGCCGAAACCTCGCAAGGCGTGATCGAGGCCGGCAGCGTGGTCGTCGCCACCGGCCCGTTCCAGCGGCCCATCATTCCTGCCGTCGTGCCGGCAAATGCGGGGATCCTGCAGATCCATTCGGCCGCCTACCGCAATCCCGGCCAGCTGCCCGAGGGGGCGGTGCTGGTGGTGGGCGCCGGTTCTTCGGGCGCACAGATCGCAGACGAACTTCGGCGCGCGGGCAGGCGCGTGTACCTGTCGATCGGCCCGCACGACAGGCCGCCCAGAAGCTATCGCGGCAAGGATTTCGTCTGGTGGCTGGGCGCGCTTGGCCAGTGGGACGTGAAGGCCGTCGAACCCGGCATGGAACATGTCACGATCTCGGTCAGCGGCGCCTATGGCGGACATACCGTCGACTTCCGGCGCCTCGCCGCGCGGGGGATGACGTTGCTGGGCCGGGCGGAATCCTTCAAGGACGGGGTGATGCGCTTCGCGCCCGATCTGGCACGCAATATCGTGCTCGGGGATGCGAACTACCTCTCGGTCCTGGACGCTGCCGATGCCTATGTGGCGAAGAACGGCCTCGACCTGCCTGAGGAGCCTGAGGCGCGCAAGTTGGAGGGCGACCCGGACTGCGTGGCCAATCCCGTGCTTGAGCTGAGCCTGGCAAAGGCCGGCGTGACCTCGATCGTCTGGGCAACGGGCTATGCGCTCGATTTTGGCTGGGTGAAGATCGACGCCTTCGATGACAAGGGCCGCCCGTTGCATCAACGCGGCGTTTCGAGCGTGCCGGGGCTTTACTTCCTGGGGCTGGCCTGGTTGTCGCGAAGGGCTTCCCCGTTCATCTGGGGCGTCTGGCACGATGCCGAGTACCTCGCAGGTCATATCGCGAGGCGAGGAGCTGCCGGCAATAAAGCTCTCGATCCTGCCGACCCGGCCGGCGCTTCGTACCGGGCGTAGCGGGGCATTGCTGGATTCCTGCGCTTCCGGCCGGGCGCCGCGTTGACAGCAACCTTCAGTCAGGAAGCGGGTCACACGACGGAAGTCGGGTTGATATAATCATGAAGGCCCTTTGCATCGCCTCACTGGGCTGGACGATGATGGTCACCAGCGGCAATTCGATCATCGCGGCGCAGATCGATGTGGTCGGCCTGCCCAGCCTTTTCGCCCCGATGCCCGGCCGTTGCCCCAATCCCCTCGACGCGCAAGCCCCGGTCAATCGCATCGACAGATTCGCCGACGCATGATCAGGACATTCGGATTGCGCGGGCGACTGATCGCCGGCACCGCCTGCCTGAGCGTTCTTATCTACCTTGCCATCGTCCTAATGCACATCCTGCGGGATCGCGATGTCGCACCCTTCATGGACATGGTGGGCGTCGAATATTTCCTCGATAAGTCGTTTCTGCCGCACATGAACTTCTCCAACGCCTTCACCTTGATCCTGAATCAGCACCGTCCGGTCTTCCCACTTTACGTTTTCGCCATCGACCACGTCTTCTTTGCCTCGCGTGCCCTATTTCCATTGTTGCTGTCCCTGGCGTCGATCGCCGGCATGTGCCTCATCTGTTTTCAACGTCTTGCGCCAGGAATCGCTGATACGGCAACGCGGTTCGGCTTCCTGCTGCTTCTGCCTTGCGTCATGTTCTGGCCGGCACAAGTTGAAAACCTGGTCTATCCGCTGCAATTGGTATTCAGTTTCGCGCTGCTGTGCATTTGCGCCCTGTTCTCGCTGACGGCCAATCTCGATGCGCGGATGGGCGCGGCACTGGGGCGCGGTGACCGGATTTCGCTCGGGCTTCTCCTGCCGCTCATCTTCGTGGCCGCCTTCTCCATGGGTTGGGGCCTGGTGGCGGACTTCGTACTGGGCATTTTCGTCCTGTGGCGCCGCTGGCCGGGTCCATGGGCTGCGCCGGTCCTTGCCACCGTGGCGCTGACGACGGGCGTCTATGCCTTGGTCTGGAAGACGATCCCCTATGACTATGGTGCATTGAGCTTTGCGCAGATGATCATCGCTGCGATCACGTATTTTCTCGTGTTCATCGGTTCTCCGTTCCGGTGGCTGATGGGCGCCGTGATCATGCCCGTGAATATCGGATTGAGCGTTGCAGGATGCCTCGGTGGCATCGGCGTCCTTGCCGCCGTCTGGTCGCTTGCGCGGCGCCCGAAGCCGGTGGCCAATCGAACCTGTGCGATTGACGCAGCCGTCAGCTATGCCCAGCTGTTGGTTTTGTTCGGGCTCGGCTCAGCGTTTGTGACATTGATCGGAAGGTTCCAATTCGGCCCGCTGCAGGGCACCAGCTCGCGCTATCTCTTTGCGCCCTGCCTGTTTTGGATCGCGCTGCCATTCACTTTCACCTTGCCGAATTTTCGCGCTGGGTTGCCTGCGATGCGGTGGCTGCCGCTATCGGCAATGCTCGGGGTTGGTATCGCCGTCATTTCCAGCACGCCCGCCTATTTCGGAATCATGGCCGACCGCGGAGTCATCAATCGCCTGGGCAGCATCGCCGCCGTGATGGGTGAGAATGGCGTCGCGGTACCGCCACGCCTGTTGCCCTTTGCGTGGGTTTTGGATGAAGTCTTCGCCGACTACGCGGCGCACGGCACGTCGGTTTATGCCGATCCCTGGCCCCATTGGCTGGGTCAAGCGGCGGCGGAGGCGCTTCCCGCGACCGCCGCCCTTTGCCAAGGCGCGTTGGACGTTTTACAACCCATTCCGGGGTCCAGCGACCACAGGGTCGACGGCTGGCTATGGCAGCCTGGACACGGCAGCGACCGCGGCTGGCTTGCGTTGGTCGGACGTAACGGGCGCATCATCGGCCTGGCCACAACCGGCGTTCCCCGCCCCGATGTTGCCTTGGCGCTTCAGACGAAAATGGCGCGGAGGGCTGGTTTTGCAGGATTCATTCGGGGCGATCGCAAAGATTTGGCCGAGATTTATGGTTGGTTCGGCGGCAGCAATTGGTGTCGGCTGGCGCTTGCCTCTTAGCGTGGCCGGCTGGTTCAGAATTGCCGCAAGCCTGTCCCAGTAGTGGGCGCCAATTGCCATTCCGATGTCGCGCGCCGGCTGCTCGACCGGTCCAAGAGCCAGTCTTGCCAAGGCTGGCCCTACGCGGCACTCTCACCGCGGTGATGGAAGCTTCGCTGGGTTCCTTGGGGGGCCGAGACGTGGGCAATTGGCGGCAGAACGTTCAAAACATTCTCGATGAGCATGTCAAAAGCGGCGTCGTGGGCGTGTCGCTCGCCATCAGCATGCCCAAGTCCGACATAACGCACTTCACGAGCGGCCTCAGCGACAAGTTCAAGAAGGCGCCGATGCGACCGGATCATCTGTTCCGGATCGCGAGCTGCACCAAAACCTTCGTCGCGACCGGGCTTCATCTGCTGGTCGAGGACGGCAAGGTCGATCTCGACGAGCCGATTTCACGATGGTTCCCGGATATCCCCAAGGCGGGCGAGATGCCGGTGCGAATTCTGTTGAACCATCGCAGCGGCCTGCCCGACTTCGAGACATCGATGCCGATGATTTCCGACAAGCAATGGACCGGTTCGGAGATCGTCGAGTTCGCCTTCGCCCATGGCGTGCGAAAGGAGCCCTGGCACGGCATGGAATACTCCAACACGGGCTATATCCTCGCCGGCCTCGTCATCGAGCGCGAGACCGGCCGGCCATACAGCGAGCATCTGAGGAAGCGGATATTCACGCCGCTCGCCATGAAGGACACCTGGGTCGGCACCTATGAGGCGTTTCCCCTCGCCCGGGAAGCGCGCGGCTACATGCACGCCGACGACGACGAGAAGCCGCAATGGGACGTGAGCGGCGCCGGCGATCCGGTCGACGGCGTGTGGGATTCGACCGAGTGGTTCCCCCTCTCGGGCGCCAATGCCGCCGGCGACATGGTATCGACGCCCCATGACGTGGTGACCTTCCTCAATGCCCTGTTCAGCGGGCGCGTGCTGGGGCCGAAGCTGCTGTCCGAGATGAAGGACAACATCAAGCCGGCGAGCTTCCCCGGATCGAACGTGGTGGCGAACGGCCACGGGCTGCTGGTGATGAAATACGGCGACATCGAGATCAAAGGCCATCTCGGCCAGATCCCGGGCCACACCAGCATCATGGGGCGGGACGAGGCCACCGGCATCACCGCGATGCTGATCCAGAATTCCGGCGCCGGCGATTTCCAGTCCTTCTACCTGAAGGGCGTCAACGAACCCGTGGGCAAGATCTTCCATGCGGTGCGTGAAGCGCTCCGCTGAAACGCCACCACTGCGCGCAGTGCGCGCGCTGCATGGCAAGGCCGCGCGAGGAATGGCTTGCGTTTAGGGCCTGCCCGCGATTTCATCGGGCCCGAAAAGACGACAACAGGGGAGGCGGCCGTGTCGAACAGCGATTCGTTCAAGGGTGAAATGCGGCTTCGGATCAGCCGGCGCCAGTTGCTGGCGGCGACGGGCAGCCTTGCCGGTCTGGCGGCCGCGGGCCTGCCACTCGGCACGGGATCGGCCAGAGCCGACACGCCGCAGAAGGGTGGCACCCTGAAGTTCGGCCGCGTGGCCGATGTCATTTCCTTCGAACCCGTGATGCCCACCGACAACATGTCGATCTGGGCCAAGCTCCTGATCTTCCAGATGCTGATCCGCAGCAACCCGGATGGGAACGGCCTCGGACCCGACCTGGCCGAGAGCTGGGAGGCCTCGGACGACAAGATGACCTACACCTTCCATCTGCGGCAGAACGCCATGTTCTCCGACGGGACGCCGGTCAAGGCGAGCGATGCCAAGTTCTGCCTGAACCGGTGCGCTACCATCGACGGGTCTCCCTATGGCTCGATGTTCCCGAAAATGACCATGGAAACGCCGGACGACCACACGCTCGTCGTCAAGCTCGCCCAGCCCTGGGGACCGTTCCTGGAGGCCGTCTCGGTACACGGCACCTGCGTTTTCCCCGAGGCCTATTTCAAGAAGGTCGGCGACAAGGTGTTCGGCGACAAGCCGATCGGATCGGGCCCCTTCCAGCTCGTCGAATGGGCCAAGGGCGATCGCATCGTGATGCGGCCCAACCCGCATTTCTGGGATTCCAGCCGGCCTTACCTGGACGAGGTCCAGCTCCTGGTCCTCGCCGACGACAACATCCGGATGCTCAAGGTCCAGACCGGCGAGATCGATATCGCCTCGGACGTGCCGTTCAACCAGATCGACAAGCTCGCCATGGCACCCAACCTGACCATGGAACTCGACACCTATGACCGGATCGACTGGATCCAGTTCAACGAGAAGGTGGACAAGTTCCAGGACGTGAAAGTCCGCCAGGCGATCAACTGGGCGGTCGACAAGGAGGGCATCATCAAGTCGGTGCTGTTCGGCCATGGCGAGGTGCCGACGACGTTCCTGCCCAAGATGCACGACGCCGACACCCAGACCGCCCCCTATGGCTACGATGTGGCCAAGGCCAAGCAGCTGATGTCGGAGAGTAAGTTCCCGCAGGGCTTCAAGTCGAAGCTGACCGTGGTCTCGGGCGACAGCATCGGTGCGCAAGTCGCTGAGATCGTCAAGGCGCAGCTCGCCGTCATCGGCATCGACGTCGAAATCCTGCAGCTTGAGAACGTGACCCAATACAACCAGCTGGCTCAAGCCGATTACGAAATGGCCGAAGGCTACATGACCAGCGACATCATCGATCCTTCGGAGCTGACCGCCTATGCGGGCGCGGGTGATGAGGGCACGTACGCGGTCTGGACCTTCTACAACAACCCGGACGTCAACAAGCTCGCCGCACAGGCGAACGCGGAGAGCGATCCCACCAAGCGGGCTGACCTCTTGCTGAAGATGCAGCAGCAGATTCACGAGGACGCGCCCTATCTCTGGCTCTACTGGTCGCCGGCCCGCACGGCCGTGGCCAAGAATGTCCATGGGTTCAAGGTGCTGACGACCGGGAACTACTGGCTCGAGGACGTCTGGAAGTCCTGAAACGCGGGACGAAAGTAAGATCGGAAGCTGAGGGCGTTGGCGGCCGGTAAGTCGGCGGTGAGGGCCTAGTCGGCTCCGCCAAAGGTGGCAATGGGCGCGTTTCTGCTGCGAAGGACTGCCCTGCTCGTTCCCGTCGTCGTCGGAATCACCCTGGGGGTCTTCCTCCTGATCCGGCTGATCCCGGGCGATCCGGCCCGCGTCCTCTTGGGCATCCACGCGACTCCGGAGGCCTTAGCGGCGCTGCACAAGTCCATGGGCCTCGACCGTTCGCTCGGCGCCCAGTACGTCATATTCCTGAAGGCGCTGATCCGGGGCCAGCTCGGCTACTCCTATTTCTTCGGCGAGCAGGTGGTCGATCTGGTCCTGGCGCGGCTCGCGCCGACCCTGTTCTTGATCGGATATGCCACGGTGCTGACTGTGCTGATCGCCTTTCCCTCGGCCATCCTGGCCGCGCTCAGGCCCAATTCGATCTGGGACCAAGCGGTCCGCTTCGCCTCGATATTCGGCATCGGCCTGCCCAGCTACTGGCTCGGGGTCGTGCTTGTCTACGCGTTTGCCATCGCCATTCCGATTCTGCCGGTGGCGGGCTATGGAGAAACCATCGGGGAGCATTTCAGCTTCCTGCTGCTGCCCTCTCTCACCATCGCGGTCAGCCTGGTGCCCCTGGTGCTGCGTGCGCTGCGCGCGAGCGTCATGGAAACTCTGCGTGCGGGCTATGTCGACACCGCCCGGGCCAAGGGCCTCGCCTGGCACAGGATCATGGGGCGCCATGTGGTGCGCAATGCCCTGATGCCAGCGGTGACGGTGCTGGCCCTCAACATCGGCTATCTCATCGGCGGGACCGTCATCATCGAGAATGTCTTTGCCATTCCGGGCTTGGGCGGCCTGATGATCCTTTCCATCGGCACCCGCGACTATCCGACCATCCAGGCGGTCACTCTCGTCTTCGCCATTCTCGTAGTCCTGGTGAACCTGCTGACCGACCTAATCTATGTTTTCCTCGATCCGCGCCTGCGCGCGGTGATCCGGTGACCGCTGCCTCTGAGCCCGCCGTCTCGCGCCCGGGGCGGCGTTTCTTGCGCCGCAAACCGCCGCGCTCCCTCGTCATCGGCGGCGGGATGATCCTGTTCTGGATCGCGCTCGCCGTCTTCGGGCCGCTGGTCTGGACGGCTGATCCCACGGCGCTCAATCTAGGTGATTCACTCCTGCCGCCGAGCCTGACCCACCCCTTCGGCACCGACAGTCTGGGGCGCGACGTGCTGCTGCGGGTCGTCAATGGTGCATCGGTCGATCTGCAGATCGGGCTTTTCACCGTGCTTCCGGCCCTCATCATCGGCAGCCTGGTGGGCGCGCTCGCCGGCTATTACGGTTCGTTTGTCGACATAGGCGTGATGCGGCTGGTCGACATCGTGGTCGCCTTTCCCTTCTTCGTCCTGGTGATCGCCATCATCGCGGTGCTGGGGCCCGGCCTGATCAATATGTATATCGCGGTCGGCCTGGTGGGCTGGGTCAGCTATGCCCGGGTGGTGCGCGCCGAGATGATGGTCGCGAAGCAGATGGACTACGCGCGTGCCGCCCGGGTGCTCGGATTCTCCGATACGCGCATTCTGCTGCGTCACCTCATGCCCAATGTGATCGTCCAGGCCCTGATCTACTCGACCTCGGATTTCATCCTGAACATCCTGCTCGGCAGCTCGCTCGGCTTCCTCGGTCTCGGCGCCCAGCCGCCGACCCCCGAATGGGGCGTGATGATCGCGGATGGTTACAGCTTCCTTGCCCGCGCGCCCTGGATCAGCGCCCTGCCGGGCCTGGTCATCGTCGCCCTGGCGGCAGCCTTCAGCCTGTTCGGCGACGGCTTGGCCGACTACCTGCGTCCGGAAATCGATCGCTAAATGTCTCGATCCGATCAATCCGAAACATCCTGTAAATTCATCGCGTTGGCCGCGTTTCCTGCGCCGGGCCGATGGGCGCTTCGGCGGAGAACGCTGCGGGAGCGGCAGGCGTGACGGCCGAGCCGGCGACCATCGCGCGGAACGGCGGCGGCGAGGGCGATGCCGCGGGCAGCATTCTCAGCGTGCGCGGCCTCGCCGTCGCCTATCGCCGGGGCGGCCGCGCGCTCAACGTCGTCAACGGCGTCTCCTTCGACGTGCGTCCGGGCGAGATCTTCGGCCTGGTGGGGGAGTCCGGCTCGGGCAAGAGCACGGTCATACGCTCGCTCATCCAGCTCCTGCCGGCCAATGCCGACATTGGCGGCGGCACCGTCGACTTCGCGGGCCGCGACCTGCTGCGGCTGCGGGAGCGGGAAATGCGGCAGGTCCGCGGCCGGGACATCGGCATGGTGTTCCAGGATCCGCTCAACTCGCTCAACCCGGTCATGACCGTGGGCGCGCAGATCGGCGAAACCCTGCAGGGCGCCGAGGGCCCCAGCCAGTCCCGGCGCGAAAGGATCCTGGCGGCGATGCGGCTGGTCCACATTCCCGATCCCGAGCGTCTCTACGGTGCCTATCCTCATGAGCTTTCGGGGGGCTTGCGCCAGCGGGTGGCGATCGCCATCGCCCTCGTCGCTTCGCCCAAACTGCTGCTCGCCGATGAGCCGACGACCGCCCTCAACGTCACCATTCAAGATCAGATCCTGAAGCTGCTCATGGAGCTCAGCGGCCGGCTCGGCATGAGCGTGATCCTGGTGACCCACGACCTCGGGGTCGTCGCCCAGACCTGCCAGCGGGTCGCGGTGCTTTATGCAGGCCGCATCGTCGAGAGCGGGCCGGTGGAGCGCGTCTTCGCCAGGCCGGCACACCCCTACACCGCCGGGTTGCTGCAATCGATCCCGCGCGGGCCCGCAAGCGAGGGGCGGCTCCAGGGGATCGGGGGAACGCCGCCCAGCCTGGACAGCATTCCCGCCGGTTGTCCCTTCCATCCCCGTTGCGCCTTCGCCATGGAGGCCTGCCGCACCGGCCGACCGCCGTTGGTGGCGCACGAGGCCAACCATTTGACCGCCTGCCTCAGGCACGGCGACGTGCCGGACTTCGCCCATGTCTGACGCGACGATGTCTGGCGCGACGAAGTCTGGCCCGATGCCGTTCAGCCGGCCCGGCCCGATCATCGAACTGGACGGCGTAGTCAAGGCCTATCCGCTCAACCGGCCGCTCGGCGCCATGCTGGCCTTTCAGCCGCGCCCGATGCTTCAGGCGGTAAGCGAGGTCTCGCTCGCCATCGAGACCGGCGAGACCTTCGGCCTGGTAGGTGAATCGGGCTGCGGCAAGAGCACGCTGGGGCGCCTGATCGTCGGCCTGGGCGCGCCCGACCGGGGCCGCATCACCTTCCGCGACAAGGACATCTACCTCGGCAGCCGGCGTGAGCTTCGGGCCCTGCGCCGGCAGATCCAGATGGTATTCCAGGATCCATACGCATCCCTCAACCCGCGCATGACCATCGGCCAGGCGCTCGCCGAGCCTTTGCGGGTGCATCGCGTCGTGCCGGCCGGCGAGGTGGCGGCGGAGGTGGATCGGCTGCTGGCCCAGGTCGGGCTCTCGGCCGGTTATGTCCAGCGCTATCCATTCGAGCTTTCGGGCGGCCAGCGTCAGCGCGTCGCCATCGCGCGTGCGCTTTCGGTCCGCCCGGCGGTGCTGGTGGCCGACGAGGCGGTCTCCGGTCTCGACGTATCGATCCAGGCCCAGGTGCTGAACCTGCTGGTGGAGCTCCGGGACCGCCTGGGATTGACCATGGTCTTCATCTCCCACGACTTGGGCGTGGTCGAATATCTCAGCACCCGCATCGCTGTCATGTATCTCGGCAGGATCCTCGAGTTAGGGCCCGCTTCGGCCGTGTTCCGCCGGGCGGGGCATCCCTATACCCAGGCCCTGATCCGGGCCATCCCGGCGCCGGACCCGGCCCGCAAGACCATGCGCGAGGCGGTGAGCGGCGACCTGCCGAGCCCGGTCAACCCGCCCAGCGGCTGCGTCTTTCGCACCCGCTGCCCCAAGGCCCAGGACATCTGCGCCACCATGCCGCCGCAGGTGACCCTCGGCCGCGGTCATTGGGCGGCCTGCCATTTCGCCACCGCGCCGGAGCCGTAGCGGGCCCTCCACGCCGGCAATTCATCGCATTAAACGGCCATCGCAACGAAGGGATCGAAGAATGAAGGTCTATATCAGCGCCGACATCGAAGGGGTCGCCGGCATCTCCCATTGGGACGAGGCCCGCAAGGAGCATGCGACGTATCAGGAATTCCGCGCCGCGATGACCGAGGAGGTGGTGGCCGCCTGCGATGGCGCGATCGCCGCCGGCGCCAAGGAAATCCTGATGAAGGACGCCCATGCGACGGGGCGCAACATCATGGCCGGGCGCCTGCCCGCTTCGGCCAGGCTGATCCGGGGCTGGAGCGGCCATCCCCTGGCCATGGTCCAGGAGCTGGACAGGAGCTTCGATGCGCTGGTCCTGATCGGCTATCACTCGAAGGCAGGGACCCAGGACAATCCGCTCGCCCATACCTTGACCTTGCAGATCGCGGGCCTGCGACTGAACGGCGAACTCTGCTCGGAGTTCCGCCTGCACAGCTATGCCGCTGCGCTCTATGGCGTGCCGGTGGTCTTCATCTCCGGCGACAAGGGAATCTGCGGCGAGGCTTCCGAGCTGATCCGATCCATCCGCACGGCACCGGTCAGCGAGGGCCGCGGCGCTTCGACCATCAGCGTGCCTCCCGCCGTCTCCCAGCGCATGATCCGCGAGGGCGTGGGCGAAGCCCTCAAGGGCGATCTCGCCCGCTGCAGGGTAGAGCTGCCGAAGCACTTCGTGCTCGAGATCACCTTCACCAATCCCATCGACGCCTATCGCAAGGCCTGGTATCCGGGCGCCAGCCAGAGCGGCCCGCAGACCGTGCGCTTTGAGGGCGCGGACTATTTCGAAGTGCTGCGGGCCATCCGATTCATCATGTAAGGGGAGGCCACGCAATCGGCACACTCGGAGGGACGAGACAAGACAGGAGCCAGGATCATGGCGGCAACGAAATCGCGCCGGCCCGCAACGGCAATGGTAAAGGTCGATGGCTACAACATAGTCACCTACAGCTACGGCGAAGGCGAGGAGGTGCTGCTTTGCCTCAACGGCGGCCCGGGCCTGGCTTGCGACTACCTGCGCGATGCGCTCTCGCAGGTGGTTGAGCATGGCTACCGCGTGGTCGCCTACGATCAGCTGGGTTGCGGCCGGTCGGACAAGCCGAAGGACAAGCGGCTGTGGACCATCGCCCGCTATGCCCGCGAAGTGGAAAAGGTGCGCAAGGCGCTCGGCCTCGGCAAGGTTCATCTCCTCGGCCACTCCTGGGGCGGCTGGCTCGGCATCGAATACGCCATCACCCACAACCACGCGATCAAGACCTGCATCCTCGCCAGCACCTGCGGCGACATGCCTCACCTGATCGCGGAGCTCAATCGCCTGCGCGATGCGCTGGGCAGCGAGACGGTCGCGATGATGCTCCAGCATGAAGCGGCGGGCACTCTCGATCATCCCGAATATCAGGCGGCGATCACGATCCTCAACTATCGCCATGTCTGCCGGCTGCAAGAATGGCCGGCTCCAGTGCAGCGATCCCTGAAAAACTGGAATATGGACGTGTATGGCGCCATGCAGGGGCCGAACGAGTTCCTCTACACGGGCAGCCTGAAGGACTGGAACCGCATCTCGGACATGCATCGGATCACCCAGCCCTGCCTGATCACGGTGGGCATGCATGACGAGCTGACGCCGGCCTGCGCCATGCGCATGCGCCAGGCCCTGCCCGACGCGGAACTGGCCATATTCAAGAACAGCTCCCATCTCGCCCATTGGGAAGAGAAGGAGAAGTATCTTCAGGTGTTGCTGGACTTCCTTGGCAGCCACCGGGGCGAGCCGGCAAAGCGGCAAGGCCGGCGCGCCGGGGCGGGTAGGAGGGCCGACGGGACCTGACCCGCACGGGGCAAGCTATCCGCGCTGTACCCCGTCAGGGAGCCGCCTTCGGCCCGCTTTCTCGTGGATCGCCGCCACGCGCGAGCAACGACATCGCAACCCTTGTGAGAAATTCGGGCTAGTTCCGGTGGAAATACTTGCCGGGCTGTCGAGCGATTTTGGGCCCTGTCGCCGTTGTTTGCGCCTCCATCGGACCGATGCCAGAATGCCCGAGGAAACGGAGCGGGTGTCTGGAACCGCTTGACCCAGCGTTGACCCCTGCCTCCTTCCGTCGACCGGAGCCAGAAGGATGGATCGACCAAGCATGGCGCCTGCCTCGATCCTCGAGGGCCGTCCGCCGTCCGGGCGGGCTGATCAGGATCACGCGCAGACGCTGCAGCACCTCCACAAGTCCGACCTGCCGCTGAAATCCGAGGCGGCGCAGCGGGCGTTCTTCGAGCGCAGCCTGGAGCGGGCGCTGGCGGCCGAAGCCAAGGCCGGCCTGGCCGAGCGCTGGTTCCGGATCGCCGGCGCGATCCTCTGCGTCCGCTTTGCCGGTGAAGCGCTGATCGAATCCCTGACCCCGGCGCTGGGCCATCTGGCCATCCCCGCGGCGGCCAAGGCCGACGGCGTTTTCCACGTCTTCGATACCGAATCTACCGGCATCGAGATGGTGCCGCCGATCTGCTCCAGGGATCACCTGACCGGCCGAGGCGACATCTGGAGCCTGCAGAGCCGGCGGTTCCGCAGCGCCTTCCTGGGCGCCGAGACCGCCGTCGCCTTGATGGACGTCGAGACCGCGACCGCGGTGTTCTGGATCCAGTCGGCCGAGGGCCTGCCTTATTGGGCCAAGGCCTCGCCGATGCGAAACCTGCTGCACTGGTGGATGGAGAGGCGCGGCTGCCAGCTGGTGCATGGCGCCGCGGTCGGCCTCGACGGCGAGGGCTTGCTGATCACGGGCCCGGGCGGTCTCGGCAAATCGACGACGGCGCTCGCCTGCCTCAACGCCGGGCTGCAGTACCTCGCCGACGACTTCCTTGTCGTCGAACCGGGCGATCCCGCCCGGGCCCACAGCCTCTACAGCACCGGAAAGCTGGACTGGGCCCAGATGAGCCGCTTTCCGCGCTTCGCCGGGCTCGCCCGGAATCACGGCAGCCCGCTGGGCGACAAGGCGGTGCTG
The DNA here is from genome assembly GCA_963724385.1 of uncultured Alphaproteobacteria bacterium. Classification (GTDB taxonomy): domain Bacteria; phylum Pseudomonadota; class Alphaproteobacteria; order Dongiales; family Dongiaceae; genus DASXQK01. The sequence continues at coordinate 1,716,564 of CAVRUJ010000001.1, forward strand.
TATCTTCACCCGGCCTTCGAGGATCGGCTCGTGCGATCCCTCGACCTGAAAGCGATCCTGATGCCGCGCATCGTCGCCCGGCCGGAGAGCGGGCTCGTGCCCGTTTCGCGCGCCATGCTCGAGCGCGCCGCCAGCTTTTCGACGATCACCTTGCTGCCCCACGCCAGCGCCAACACGATGGCGTTCATCGAGCGTCTGGCCGCGAGCCTGCCCGGCCTCGCCCTGGAGCTTGGCTCCGACATCGCCGCCGTCCCTGCCACGGTCGAGAGCTTGCTGCGCCGGCCGGCAGCCCAGATCGCCGCGTTGGCACGCGCGGCGCCGGCCGATCGGCGCAAGGACCTTCCGCTGGTGAGCGTCATTGTCCCGGTCCGAAACGGCGCCTCGTTCCTGCCCGAGGCGATGGCAAGCATCGCGGCGCAGAACTACCCCGCCCTCGAGATCATCGTGGTCGACGATGGCTCGACGGACGACATTGGCCGCGTGCTCGCTGGGCTTGCGGGCCCGATCAAGTATGTCCGTCAGGAGCCGTCGGGGCCCGCCGCGGCGCGCAACCGCGGCATCCGCGAGGCGAAGGGCGAACTCATCGCCTTTCTCGATGTCGACGACCTCTGGCCCAAGGGCGATCTCGGCCTGATGGTCGACGCGATCCTCGGCGACGGCGCGCCCGATGTCGTCCAGGGCTATGCCCAGATCATGCGCCTGATGCCCGACAGCGGCGAATACGAGTTCATCGGCAGCCCGCTGGAAGTGTTCCAGGATTATCTGGGCGGCGCGCTCTATCGGCGCTCGGCCTTCGACAAGGTGGGGCTCCTGGACGAGAGCCTGATCCAATGCGAGGACGTGGAGTGGTTCTACCGGGCGCGGTACGGCGGGCTCGTGGTCGAGCGCCTGCAGCAGATCTCCCTTTTCGTGCGCCGGCATGCCGAGAACATGACCAAGACCGGCTCGCAGCGGCAATACTCCATGCAGGCGTTGAAGAAGATCATGGCGCACAAGCGCCAGCGCGCCGCGCGGTCCTCGATGGAGGCCGGCGAGGCGAAGCGGAGCGGGCCGTGACGAGTGCCGGTTTCCCTCGGCGCTCGGGCGAAGCGCCGGCGGCCGGCAAAGCCGAGGTCGCCGCGGTGCCCGAGACCAGCGTCATCATCCCGGTGCGCAATGGCGCGCGCTTCGTCGCCGAGGCGGTCCGCTCCGTCCTGGCGCAGCTCGAGCCCGGCGACGAGATCCTGGCCGTCGACGACATGTCGACGGACGAGACGCGCCGCGTGCTCGCCGCCATCGCTCATCCCGCCCTGAAGGTGCTTGCCGGCAGCGGACGCGGGGTCGCGGCGGCACGCAACCTCGGCCTCGCGGCAGCGCGCGGCGCCTTCATCGCGTTCCTCGACCATGACGACATCTGGCCGGCGGGTCGGCATCGGGCACTGATCGGCATGCTGAAGCAGGAAGACGGCCTCGATGCGGTGTTCGGGCGCGCCTTGCGCCGCTACGAGCCAGAAGCGCGGACCACCGCGGAGGCGTTGGTGGAGGGGCATTACGCCTGCTGGCTCGTCGGCTCGGGGCTCTACCGGCGCCGCCTGGTCGAGCGCATCGGCGGGTTTGCCGAGGACATGGCGATGGGCGAGGACGTTGATTTCTATGCCCGGATGTCGGAAGCAGGCCTGCAGCTTGGCCTTAGCGACCTCGATGGCCTCATAATCCGGCGTCACGATTTGAATATGACCAACGACCGCAGCCAGGCCGTTCCCTGGCGCCTGGAGGTGCTGCGCCGGAAGCTCGCCCGAGTCAGGGCCGCCTCGGCCAGCCGACAGCGCCGGGACTGACGGCATGGCCTTGCAAGCCATGCGACGCGCCGTTGCGGCTCTGGAACGCGGCAGTCGTGATCCCGACAGACGTGAGGCCGGGCTCCGGCCACGACTTGCCGTCTGCCGCCACTATGCAAGGGCGCTTTATCGCCGCACGGTAAACCAGCTATGGAGTTTGATGAGGCGAAACGCCTACGCCATCAAGGGCCCGCTCGTGCGTTGCGGCCAGCTGGTCAATTCGTATCGAAGCGAGGGCGGAAGCGGCGCTGCTGCGTCGGAATCAATCGATCTCGGCGCGGTTCCCTACAAGGTGCTGGTGAGCCTGGAGAAACACGCGGACCGCCGAAACAGAGCCCAAGCACAGTTCGCACGGCTCGCGCTCGACGTCGCATGGAAGATCCCCGTCAAACTCGAGAACATTCCCTGGGCAGCCTTGCCTTCCATCTATGCCGGCATGCCGTCGAATGCTTCGCATGCGATGACCTTTCTCGAAATCTTCGACGCTGTGGAGCGCGCGAATGCGTCGTCTTTCATTCATTTCGAGGATGACGTCGTCTTTCACCCGCGCTTCGCGACCCTGCTGCCTCGGCTTCGAGTGCCCCGCGACTGGAAGTTCATCTACCTGGGAGGAAGGAACAACGGCAAGCGATCGGCCTCCACCCCGGGCCTCCTGCGCTCGGACTTCATCAGCGACCTCCACGCGGTCATCATTCGCTCGGACATGATTCCGGCCATGAGAAAGACGCTCCTGGACCACAGCATCGATTCGTACAATGTGGATTTCAGGATTGCGACCCTGCACGCGACGCACCCCGCCTATCTCTGCCGACCCAACCTCGCATGGCAATCGGCCCATTCGAACGACGACGGCCGCTGGCAGCCCTACTGCAACTACTACGCCAACGGGGCCGTGCGCATAGGAGAAGGAGACTAGGGCATGTGCCCATAGATCCGGCTCAATCTTCGCTGCGCTCCGAAAGCGACCGAATGCCGCGCAACATCGGAAGCAGACGATGAGTGCCACGAAATCATCAATCCCGTTGAACCGCGGTAGACTAGCCGCGACACTCTTGAAAGCGTGGCGGACTAGCAACGATCGGGACGAATATTGAGGCAGCGATACGTCGTTTCCACACGCAGGACCGGACTGGGAGACCGCCTCGTCTCTCTCACGGCGGCGTGGCGGTTGGCCCGGAGCACGGGGCGGACCTTGGTGGCCGACTGGCGTTTCAGCGCCTATTCGCCCGACGCCGAGGCAAATCTATACGCCCTCTGTTTCGAGCAACCGCCCCAGCTGGCGGGAGTCCCGTTCGTTGGCGACGATACTGTGGCCGAGCTGGGCCTGCCCGGTAAGCCGAAGCGAACGCTGCTGGAGGCAGTTCGCCACCGGCTCACGGGGTGCCAACGGCTTTCTCCTGCAGCCGCACTCATCGCGATCCACGAGGGTCGCGATGCGGCAGGCCGGGCAATATTGCTTGACGGCTGCATCCCCGACGGGTCCATGCCCGTGGAGGAAGGATGCAGGTTCCTGTCTGCGCTCCAACCCCTGCCTCCTATAGCCGAGTCGATCAGCTCGTTCCGTGCCTCCCTCGGCGAAGGCCCCATCATCGGTCTGCATGTCCGCCATGGGAACGGCGGCAACATAATGGGGCATGCGCCTTACTGGGCGACTTTCGCCTCCGCACTGGACCGATGCGTTCGGGCCGTGGAGGCGGCTCGAAGGCTCCTGGACCGCCCGGCTGTTGTCCTGCTATGCACCGACAGTCAAGAAGTTGAGCGTGCTCTCGCGGGGCTTGTCCCGCGTCTTGTGTCGAGGCCCAAGGTTTTCAGATATCCGGGGGAAGGCGAGCTGCATCGATGGCGTTTCGCGGGTCTTACCCTTGCCGACGCCTTGACCGAGATGTTCCTCCTCGCTCAATCCGACATCCTCATACGCTATCCGCCGGCCAGCTACTTTTCGTTCTTCGGCGCGGTGATGAAGCGCCGACACGCGAACGAGCCGCGACGGCTGGATGAATTGCAGAAGCCCTGGGATTCCAGCGACCCGCTCTCGCCCGCGCTGCTGCACTGACCTCTTGGGGTCAATTCTTGCGAAGTGACGACGCCTTGGATGTGAGCTTCGAGGCCCGCAAAGGCCGCTTGCCGCCCCATGGCGGACACCGTCCTTGACGCAGTTCGGGACCGCTAAGTTTCAGGAAGCGACATTGATTCACGTCAAAGCCGACAGCGGCAATTTCTGCTTAATGACCCGGACACCGAAGCAGGAGGCGTGAATGTCGCCCCTCACGATTTTCCTCGCAAGACTGCTGGGCTTGTACTGTGTGATTCTTGCGTCAGCGATGATCACGCGTAAGCGCAATGCCGTCGCAACCGTCAAGGCGTTCATCGCAAACCCGCCGCTTCTTCTCCTTGCGGAAGTAATCAGCCTTGCCTGCGGTCTTGCGATGGTAATCGCTCACAATATTTGGTCAGGCGGCGCGCTGCCTGTCGTCGTCACGCTTGTCGGCTGGCTGATGGTGATCAGGGGAGCCGCGCCGCTTGCTCTCTCGCCCGCCGGAACAGCCAAGCTTGTCGAAGCCTTGCGTTACGAACAGCTCTTTTACTTTTACATGGGTGGCACTCTCGTCTTGGGTCTTTACCTGACCTGGGCGGGCTTCAGTGGATGATGGGATGCGCAGCAACGGGGCTTATGAGCGCCGGTCTTGGCTATCTGCGGCTTCGGCGGCTGGTGACCGGCATGGGTCATGTCCGGCCCAACTTGCCGGTATTGGCTGCTAGATCATGTCCGCTTCGCCGCGAAGGCGGACCTGAGGTCAGGTCCAGACCCTATTCGGCGGCGCCGATCAGCCGGTCGAGCGTGATCGGGAATCGGCGGAGCCGAACTCCGGTCGCTTGCCAAACCGCGTTGGCGATGGCGCCGGCGGTTCCCGTGACGCCGATCTCGCCCACCCCCTTGATGCCGAGCGCGTTCCGGTAGGCGCCGTGTCTCTTGTTACAGGACGCCGGCTATCTTTTGGCCATCCGGACTTCCGAGGCCCGTGCATGCATCCCAGCCAGGCGAAGCTGAGAAATCCCCATTGTTGCCCTGGCTTATGTCGTTCAGGGCCGCAGGCTGCCTGTAGAGCTGTGGATTGATAAAGCCTGCGGGGCTGCCCTTGGCGGAGTTGATCCGCGCGATCAGGCCGGCCCACAGCGGCGCCACCGCGCTGGTGCCGCCGATGACCGTATTCTGCCCATCGACGCGTACGTCGTACCCTGTTTGAGGATCGGCATCGCCGGAAACATCCGGAACGCCTCTGTTTTGCAGCGGCTTAGCCGCGCCATGGTTGTCGGTGACCTTGAGCCCCTGTTGCCACTGCGGCAATGCGAAAAAGCTGCTCACGCCGCCGCCGCCCGCTCCGCCGTTGGCGCCATCGTTCCAGACCAACTCGTTGGCGATTTTGCCGTTGGCGGCATGCAAGCTGGTTCCCCCGCAGGCAAGGGCGTGCGGGCTGGACGCAGGGAAGTCCACGTGGTCGGCTCCGTCATTGACACCGTCGCTGGAGCCGTTGTCGCCCGAAGCTACACAGACGGTGATCCCCATCGTCGCGGCGGCCTGAAAGGCCTGGTCGAAGGCGGTCATCGATTGCTGGGTCCATGCGGACTCGGGGCCGCCCCAACTGATGGATATCACCGAAGGCCGGTTGGTCGTATCGTGCACGGCAGTGGTGATAGCATCGAGGAAGCCGGCGTCGGTGTTCGGGGCGAAGTACACGACGATCTTGGCCGCCGGCGCCACCGCTCCGGCGACCTCGATGTCCAGCATCACTTCCCCGTCCGGTCCATTGGGATCCCCGGTGGGGTGATTCTTGCCGTGATCGACCGAGGCGGCGGAGAGCGCAGGCGGGGCGATATTGAGGCCCTTGAAATAGGTCTTGATGTCCATGGTGCGGTATCCGCCGCCAAGCTCGATGATGGCGATGCACTCGCCCTGGCCGGTTCCGGCGGGGAAATCGTATAGGGAGGCAAGTTGAACGGGCGTGAAGGAGCCCGGAGTGGCCGCTGCCGGCCGCCAATGCACGTTCCCTTGGGGAGGGGAGCTCCGGAAATGCGGCCTTGCCTGCGGCCGGTTGTCGAGGCCGAGCACGGCCTCGACGATGCCGTTCAGCTCATCGGGCAGGTTGACCGGTCCCGTCCTGCCTCGATAGGACCCTCCGTCGTGCTCGAACTGCTGCAAATCCACACCGAAGGCGCGATTGAACTGAGCGACCGTCCCGGCCAGGACAACGGTTCGCCGCGCCAAATCCTGCTGTGCGACGGCGAGGCCGTGCTGATCGGCGAATTTCTTGACTGCGGCCAAGTCGGCGGGATCCGCTCCGAACTGCTTCGCGAACGCCTCGCGCGTGACGTGAACCTTCGCCTTCGCGCCGGATCGCAAGTCTTCGACGCGGCCCTCGAATTCCTTGGCTGCCTTGCGGCGCACCAGCACCGTGACTTCCAGCCGTTCCGTGGGGTCGGCCTTGCCAAGCGACCGCGCACCCGGCAACGGATCCCGATGGCTGCCCGCAAGAAGATGCTTCGGCATGGCATGATCTCCGTTATCAGAGGGAAGCTGTGACCACGCCCAGGCGCAGAGCACCAGGGTGGCGCTGCATAGGGATTGAGCGCCTGGCAGTTTAACGGCTGATTAAACCAAGTGTCTTTTTTGGTTCGTCCTACTGACCGAATGTTTGGTGTCCTCAGAATTCGAGTGCGGTGACCTTTTTGCGGCATAACAAAATTGCGGCTCCTATTAGCGAGTCGGTAACAACAGTGAGTTAAATATTCTTTGCCGCGAGCAAAGTATTGCGGCAGAGATCGACAATCTGGCTTTCCATACTGCGCCGGAATCAGCCGATTCTTGCGAAGGCAGGGACCCCGCGCGTGCCCGCCGTGCGATTACGCGAGAGCAGTGGCCGCACGCGCGGAATCCGTTGGGGGAATATCGCCTCTGAAAGCCCCTTGGGGCCAAGTGGCTGGATTCGGCACCGGCGAGAAACAACGGGAGTGATGGCACAACAGGACAGTTGAACGACAGCGCGTCGAGCGCCAGGGGAGGCTCCAATGGCAAGCGCCGCAGAAAGTGGGTTCACGCTGCATGTTCCCCTCGATGCCTCCAGCATCAGGGATTTCCGGCCGGACAAGGCGGTCAAGGTCATTGCCTTCGAAGCCAAGGGCGGCGCCCAAGAACAACTGGTGAAGCTGAGTGCAGAGGGAAAAGGCGATGCGACCTTCGCCTTCAAGGCCAAACCCGGCTCGCTTCGCATCGTCGCCGGACCGGAAGACGCCACAGCCAAGGAATTGCAGAATCTGCAGACCTTGAGCGTGTCGGTCACCGCCCGCGCGTGGCAGGACGGCAGAACCCTCACTCTCTCCCCCATCGCGATCAGCGACTACTACTGGCGCTGGTGGCTGATCTGGTGCCGGAACTTCACGATCCGCGGCCGGGTCGTCTGCGCCGACGGCAGCCCGGTGCCTGGCGCCCAGGTCTGTGCCTATGACGTGGACTGGTGGTGGTGGTGGGTTTCCGAGGATTTGATCGGCTGCGCGACCACGGATGCCAACGGCGCGTTCGAGATCGACTTCCGCTGGTGCTGCGGCTGGTGGCCATGGTGGTGGTGGTTGCAGCGCAACTGGCGCCTGGAGCCTCTGCTCGTGCAGAAGATCGTACCCGTTCTGCAGCGCGCGCCCACGATCCCGCACATTCCCATCCCCGATCCCGCGCCGGATCTTGCGATCTTTGACGTGCTTCTCGCGGGCGGCTCCCCTGCCGCTGCGCTGGCCGCCCGTTCGGGTGGAGCGCCGCCGCGCGCGACACTCGCCGCGCTCAGGCAGCGCAAGGCATCCAGCAAGTCAGTCGATCCGGGCGCCCTGGCAGCGCTGAGGAGCAACCTGCTCCGGACGCTCCCGGCTTCGAGCGAACTGGCGCAGCTGCACGTCTGGCCCTGGTGGCCGTGGGAGCCATGGTTCGATTGCGATCCCGACGTCATTTTCAAGGTGACCCAGAACTGCTCGGACCGGAACAAGGTCATCGTCGACGAGACCATCTGGGACACGCGCTGGGATATTCCGACGACGCTCAGCGTCACGCTGGTCGCCAATGATCAGGCCTGCTGCATCAAGAAGCCCTGCACGCAACCGCAGGATTGCCCGGACGGCGACTGCCTCGTCATCACGGATATCTGCAACGACACCGTCGATCTGATCGGCGGCAATCCCGGGGCGCCGGCCGCGCCGGCGGGCTATCTCAATCCGGGGACGGTGGCGTATTTCGGCGACCGGCCCTATGCGGGCGTCGTGCCGATTCTGGGCATTTTCGGCGCGGCCGCCACTGCCGACTACTATCTGTTCGAATGCTCGGCCGACGGTGGCGTCACATGGAATCCCGTTCCGCCCGCCTCGATGGGTGGCTTCGGCTGCCAGTTCTGGGGGCTCGCCCTGCCGGCCGGTCCTCCGCCTGCGACTTGGCACAACGTGAATTTCCTGTCTTCGGTCGTCGACGGGCATCTGGTTCTCGAGAGCCGGGCGCATTTCCAGGCCAACAACGACCCGGCGAGTTGGGGCGTCACGCGCTTCTGGGATGCCGCCTGTCAGGACTTGCTCATGAACTGGCAGACCGCCGGCGTGATCCCCGACGGGACCTATCAGCTTCGGGTACGCAGCTGGACCATGGTGGCGGGGCATCTGCAGAATGAAACGGTGCTGCCGCTCTGCGACACCGCAAACAACAATGGCGTGGTCGTCACCCTGAACAACCAGGTGATGACCGGGCCGCCGACCAATCTGGACGGCTATCCATGCGGGCCGGGCACCGTGCACGTCTGCACCATCGAACCGGATACGGCCTTCGTCTCGGTGCAACTCAACGGCACGCCGGCGCTGGCTTGTGCCAATGTCGACGCGACCAAGGGCGGTTCCCTGGAGATAGACTTCGTCGCCTATGACCCCGACGGGCATCTCGCCTATTACACGCTCCAGGCGCTCTACGGCGACAGTCTCGTCGTCGACCTGCTGAGTGCCCCCGGCGCGACGCTCTCTGCCGGGCCGGCCTCGGGCCTGGTGCCGTCTTCGGGGCCGCAGTTCGGTCCGGACTACGGGGTGGCCCTCGGCCAGGGTGCAGTTTCGCCGACCTGGAAGGGGGGCGTCGTCACCCTGACAATTCCCGATCTGCGCAATGCTTTCCCGGAAACCTGCTGCTACACCCTCCAGCTCTTCGCACACAAGCGGACAGTGGTGAGTTGTGATCACAGCTTCTGGGGACAATACAATCAGAGCGACTTCAGTCTGACGGTCGTCGTTTGACGGCGGAAGAGGGAGTCGCCGGCCCGGTCCGGCGGCTCCTCGCCTTCAATCGATAATCGCGGTGCACGGATGGAATGGTACCTGCTCGTCCTGGGGAGTCTTGCGGTGTGGAGGCTAACTCATCTGCTGAGCGCCGAAGACGGTCCGGGGAACATCGTTGCCAGGTTGCGAGGTGCCGCGGGACGCGGGGCGCTCGGCGACATGTTCGATTGCTTCAATTGCCTGAGCCTTTGGGTCTCGATCCCGTTCGCCATCATCCTCGGCGCCGGCTGGCGGCAGATGGTGCTGCTATGGCTCGGCCTGTCGGGAGCCTCGATCCTGCTGCAACGACTGACTGACAAACCGATGCCGGCCTCTTACGTCGAAGACCGACAACCACCTGTGGAGTAGACCGATGGCTTGCTGTGGCAAGACCAGAGCCCAGTTGTTCGGTATGGGCATGGGAGTGACCGCAAACGGCTCTTCTTCGACCGCAATCCGTCGCTATTCCGTGCAGTTCGAGTACGTCGGCAGAACGGCGATGACAGCGATCGGCGCGGCCTCTGGCAAGCGTTACCGGTTCGATCGCCCCGGGGCGGTGATCACGGTCGATCCGAGGGACCGGCCGAGCCTCGCCCAGGTACCCGGTCTGAGGCTGGTCTGAAGATGCAAGAGCGAGCGAAGCGCCTTCGTAGAGGCGCATAACGGGGAGGAGCAGTGCCATGGGCTTGACGAATGCCGGGCTGCCGAACGGCGGCGCCACCACCGACTACACATTCCAGTACGACACCGCGCTCGGCGGCGCGGGCGGCCCGGAGCCGGCGCGGCTTACCAAGGTCATGGCGAGCTGCGACGCCGACTTCAATCTCATGCAGAGCTGGTTCAAGGGCGTCGCCTTTCCGTTTTCGAAGCCCATGGAAGCGGACGTCAACAACAACGACGCCGGCAGCGCCAGCTGGGGCCCTCCGGTCCAGCTCAATTCGGTCACCGGCGATGCCGGCTATCTGAGGATGCTGCTCATCGCGGAAGTCACCGAGATGTTCATGAAGAGCCAGGCCGCTGCCTTGGGAACCAGCGGCTGGTTCCCCGGCAACGAGGGCAGCCTGGGCGAGGGGCTGTCGAGGTTCCTGGCGGAGCAGTTCCTGATCCAGAGCGGCCTCGGTCTCGGCGAATTCCCGAACTGGGGGTGGACCGCCAACAGCTGGCTCACATCGCCCAGCCTTCCGGACTGGGTCAACAACGTCGATCCGACGGGCGACGAGACCTACATCGAGATCGGCTGCTCCATCCTCTTCATCTATTACCTCTTCACCCAGCTGAACTTCACAATTCCCCAGATCGTCGCCGCCGCGGCGAGCAACCTCGCCGGCGTCTATACGAACCTCACCGGCGATGCGGGCGACCCGTTCCCCTTTTTCAAGCGCCTGATGCAGGCCTTTCCCGGTCCGGGCGGGATCACCACCGGGGCCAACCTCGACAATCCCTTCCCCGTCGGGCTGGTTTCGATCTGGGCCGAGAAAAGCACCTTCGGCTACGACGAGGTGCAGGACGTCATCGCCCAGAACGCCGGCGTCTTCAGCGGCGCCTTCTGGGTGGTGGTCGAGGGGTTCAGCAAGAACTCGTTCAACGCGCTCGGCATCACCGTCGAGCTGGACGGCACGCTCATGACCGCCAAGGGGATCAAGGTCTACCCCAGCACGACGTATTCGGTCGATTACGAGGACACGGCCAAGCCCAACGCGCCGCAGCGCATCCGCATCCCCTATGACATCAAGTTCTCCACCGCCGCCAATGCCGACTTCCCGTCCATGGGCTCGACAAGCGAGAACGAGCTCGATCTCCACGCCCAGCTCCAGATCGCCGGCCAGAAGGTGGCGGCATCGGATGCCTATGCGGCCTTCGAACTGGTCGCCGGCGCGGATCCCTATTTCACCAATGTCGATCCGAACCAGGGCAATGTCTTCTACCTGAGCCAGGACCTGAGGGTGTTCACAGTAACGCCTGACGTCGATCCCACACCGGTGACGGGCGCGCCGGCCTTTGTCGGCAACGATGTCGCGGGCGCCTACAAGTACGTCAAGGACCTGCTCGGCCACCTGAACGGCAACGCGGGCTTCACCTCAGGCGCCAAGGACCCCTTCACCACGATTTTCCCGGATCAGAGCGGCGCCTACGTGGGCGATTCCTCCGTCACGCCCTATACGCTCACCAAGCCCAGGCACACTAACTTCAATTTCGCCGTCGCGCGCGTTCGCCTGAAGGGCTCGTCGGGCACCTCGGGCGAGGCCAAGAGTGTCAGGGTCTTCTTCCGGATGTGGGTGAGTCAATCGGCCGACACCGACTATCAGCCGACGACGACCTACGCGAGCGATCCGGACCCGGCGGGAAAGCCCGGATCGCCCAAGGTTGGCGCCGGGACGACCACCATCCCGTTCTTCGCCACGGGCAACCTCACCACCAACACCGACTATGTCTCCGGCGGCGTCAACAACCAGGACATCGAAATCAAGTCCGGCGACACCGCCTGGGCCTATTTCGGCTGCTTCCTCGACGTCTACGGCGCCGATTTCCAGGTGAACGGCCAGCAGGTGCAGGCATCGCTCCCGGGCACCCATCATTGTCTGGTCGCCCAGATCGCTTGCGACACCGCGCCGATCCCCACCTCGGCCCAGGTGACGCCGGGCCCGGAGAATTCCGACAAGCTCGCCCAACGCAACCTCCAGGTGACCCACTCGGACAATCCGGGCGGCGCGGACGCGCACCGCATCCCCCAGACCTTCGATGCGCGCCCAAGCCCCGGGAAGACCGCGGCGGTCATGCCGGATGAATTGATGATCGATTGGGGCAAGGTGCCGGTGGGCAGCGCTGCCCAGATCTATTGGCCGCAAGTGAAGGCGAGCGATGTGCTCAAGCTGGCCGATGCCCACTATTCGTTCCACGCGCTGGCGATGGCCGATGCGCACACCATCCAATGCACCGTCACCCGCAATGTCACCTATGTCCCGATCCCGCAAGGTGCGGGCGAGAATTTTGCCGGTCTCCTGACCATCGACCTGCCCAGAACCGTGAAAGCGGGCCAGGAGTTCGATGTCGTGGTGCGCCGCGTCGTCACCACCGAGAAAGCTCTGCCGCCCCCACCACCCCCTCCACCGCCTCCGCCGAAGCTCTCGCGAAATGCGCCGGCCGCTTCGGCCGCCAGCCCGGCTGCCGCTACCTCCCGGCCGGATAGCACCCATGGCTTCGGGCCCGAGCCGGAAGCGCGCAAGATTCTGCCTGTGCCCGTCGGAGTGGCGCCGGCGCCCAGGGCGCATGTGTGGCGTTTCGTTACCGGCGCCTTCAGGATCAAGATCCCGGTCTCCACCCCGGCGTCCATCTTGCCGGCCGAGGAGAACACGCTCGCGATCCTGAAGTGGCGCCTGCAGGCCATGGCGCCGACCAACCGCTGGTATCCGGTCCTGGAACGCTACATCGGCTATGTCGCCGGCCGCGTCCAAGGCCTGGGTGGCGATCCGAACAAGATTCCGCCATCACTGTCGGGAGCGCCGATCGAAATCCTGGAACCCAAACACAAGACCGAGGAGTTCCTGGGCAAGGTCTGCCGCATCGCCTTCGACTGCCACGGCGACTTCGAGGGCTTCGTGCTCGACGACTGCGGCAGCGAACACGCTTTCGAAACCCGCGACCCGGGCCTGGGTCAGCTCGTCGTCCGCGCCTTCAGGGACCGATTCAGGCTTCTCGTCGTCGTCTCCCTGCCGGCCAAACGCATCTTGAGGATCGATGTCGTGGAATAGGCGCTTCGGCCTTGGGGCGTTCCGTCGAGACTGATGGGTGACGCCGGCAGCCGGCGCGGTTCCGATTCACGCAAAAAGGCGACGGCAAGCCCGCCTCATCGGCCTGCGGGAATGAAGCGGACACCCAAGATACGCGCAGTTGCCCCGACGCCCGTGGCGAAAACCCAACCAGTCGCCTGCATCGAATGACGCCTGGACCAGGTGCGCTCGGGGGCGGCCACCCCGTCGTCAGACGTGTGCGGTGGCCGCCCCAAGCGTGCTCTTATCGATGCCCTTTGCAGAAGTAACCTTTGTCATAGTAATTGGCGCGGCCGCTGCCGTCCGTGAAGGTATTGAAGTCCTCCACGATCAGGCAGCCTCTATCGAGGACGCCGGTCAATATCGTGTCCTTGAAGTCGAAATGGTAGAGCGCGGTGAACGCCACCGCCGGACCGCCGTTGACAGAGTCTGCATAGGCAAGACCCTTGACCTGCAGCCAGTCGCAGGGCGTTGGCGTGCAGGCTCCGAACGCATGCACGAAGAGCTGGCCCTTCTGCTCGGAGATGACAACCCGCACCAGTCCGCGCGTTTCTTTGTTGCAGGCGTCCCATGTTCCAATCAGCGGCGCGAGCGTAACCGCTGCTGCCGCCGTCTTGATCTGCCTGGCGTGGGCTTCTGTCAGTGTTTCGGCCGGTTTGTTGAATTTTGCGTCTGCCATGGCGTGTCCTCCCTCGTTTCGGGTTCCTGGCCGGTCCGGATGTCCGCGTGCGACAGGAAGCGGCATGCTCGGTGCCGCGGTTGTTGTCGCCAAACCGGAAACAACGGTTGCCGTCTGCCGGGCTAGGCAGACTCCATGCGCAATCCGTTCCGGCCCTGCTATTGGCGGCGTCGTAAGGCCCGACGCTCGTCCTCTTTTAGTAACTCAAACAAAGATTAAGAATCGGCTATCGCTCAGATGGGATGGGAATCAGGGCAACATCGACCAGGCTCCTATTGCAGGACCGTCACCACATCGGACAGCCGCTGCTCACTGCCGGGAGCCTGCCGTAGACGGAACCCGGCGGGGCCTCGTGGATCACTGGCTCCATCCCATCCGCGAACTCGATCACAAGCACCGCCACGAGCTCGATGTCTCTGGATCTATTCGATAGCCGACAGGCTGGTGAAAGACCTCGGAATCACCGGCAGCCGGCCCTAGTGCAAGATCGGGGTCAGCCTCAATCAAGTTGACCCGTCGAATCCGATCAGCCGGTCGAGCGTGATCGGGAATCGGCGAACCCGGGTTCCGGTCGCGTGCCAAACCGCGCTGGCGATGGCGCCGGCGGTTCCCGTGACGCCGATCTCGCCCACCCCCTTGATGCCGAGCGTGTTGACGTGCGGGTCGTGTTCCTCCACGAGGATGGCTTCTATCGAAGGCACGTCGGCATTCACCGGTACGTGATATTCGGCGAGGTTGGCGTTCATCGGCCGGCCGGAGCTGGGATCCATCACGGCGCGCTCGTGCAAGGCGAAGGAAACGCCCCAGATCATGCCGCCGTAGTATTGGCTGCGCACCAGCCGAGGATTGATGATCCTGCCGGCGGCAAAGGCGCCGACCAGCCGCGTCGCCCGGATTTGGCCCAGATCCGGATCGACCTTGACCTCCGCAAACACCGCCCCGTGGGCGTGCATGGAATAGGCCGACTGCGCCGCCGGATCGGCGGCACTCCTGGCGCGGCCCTCGATCTCGGCGAGGCCGGCTCTTGCGAGAATGTCGGCATAGCTTTCGCTCCGGCCCTCGTCATCGCGACGGATGAGCCGGCCGCCGCGCGCGATCACGCCGGCGTTCCCCGCGCCATAGAGAGGCGAGCGTCGGTCGACCGTGGCAAGACTGGCCAGCTTGCCGACAACGTCGGCGCCGGCGCCGTTGATCGCCGTGCCCGCCGTCGCCGTGTGGGCCGAGCCGCCCGCGATCCCGGCATCCGGGAGATCGGACGAGCCGGCCCTGAATTCCATCCGATCGAGTTCGAGCCCCAGGCTGTCGGCGGCGATCTGGGCGAGCGCGGTCCAGGCGCCCTGGCCCATGTCCTGGGCTCCCGTCTCCATCACCCCGCTGCCGTCGCTGCGGATGACGGCCCGGGCCTCGGCCTGGAACATCAGCGCCGGAAAGACCGCCGTGCCCATGCCCCAGCCGACCAGGAGTCCCGCGTCATCGCGCATCTGCCTCGGCGCAAGCGGGCGAGCGGCCCAGCCGAAACGCCGGGCGCCTTCGGCATAGCATTCGCGCAAGGCCTTGGAGGAGAACGGCTTGCCGGTGATCGGCTCGACCTCGGCATAGTTCTTGAGGCGGAACGCCAAGGGGTCCATGCCGCAGGCCTCGGCCATCTCGTCGATCGCGCATTCGAGCGCGATGTTGCCGCTGGCCTCGCCGGGCGCGCGCATGAACAAGGGCGTGCCCGTGTCGAGCCGCACGGCCTCGTAGGATGTCGCGATCGCCGGGCTCGCGTAGAGCGTGTGCGAGACGTCGGCGGACGGCTCGAAGAAGTCGTCGAAGCTGGAGGACGCGGTCTTCGCCCGATGCTCGAGCGCCGTCAGCGCGCCCTCCTGGCCAGCGCCCAGGCGGAGCGTCTGGCGCGACTCGGCGCGGTGGCCCACGGGGCCGAACATCTGGTCGCGGCGGAGCACCAGCTTGACCGGCCGGCCGACCAGTCGGGCGGCCAGGATGCCCAGGACCTGGGGCCCGGCGATCATGCCCTTGCAACCGAAGCCGCCGCCGAGGAAGGGACTGCGGATGTGGATGTTTTCCGGCGGGATCCCGAACAGCCCCGCGATCCTTCCCCGGGCCATGGCGAGGGCCTGGCTCGGCGTATCGATGGAAAGCCTGTCGGCGTCCCAGGCAGCCAGGATCGCGTGCGGCTCTATGGGGTTGTGATATTGCGCCGGCGTCTCGTAGGTCGCCTCGATCCGATGGGCCGCCGCCGCGAGGCCGGCCTCGACGTCGCCGTGGCGGACCTCGGACGGTGTGCCGATGCCGACCGCGGGCGGGACGAAGCTTTCGCTCGAATCGAGCCCGATCCGGGGCGCCTCGGCCTCGTAGCGGGGCGCGAGCAGCGCCGCACCCTCGCTCGCGGCTTCGAGCGTCTCGGCGATCACCACGGCGACCGGCTGGTTCGCATAGCGCACGCGGTCGTTCTGCAACAAGTCGAGCCGGAACATGAAGGGATTCGTCTTCGCGTCCGGATCCTGGGCGAGCGGTGGACGGTTTACAGGCGTCATGACCTCGACGACACCCGGATGCCCCTTTGCGGCCTCCAGGTCGAGGGCGGTCACGCGGCCGCGCGCGATGCTGCTGACCGCGAGAACGGCATAGAGCATCCCGGGCAGGTGGTTGTCGGCCGCATAGCGCGCAGCACCCGTCACCTTCAGGATGCCGTCCCGCCGGGTGAGCGGCTGACCGATGTTGGAGCCATGGCGGACATGCGCCGGGTCCTGGGTGAGGGCGATCTCAGGCATGGAGGATGGCTCCGGGAAGGGATGCGAAGGGTGAAGCGGGAAGGGCCGCCACGCGCTCGGGCGTTCCGGCCGCCGCGAGGGTGAGCGCGCGCAACGCGGTTCGCCGCGCGAGCTCGACCTTGAAGGCATTGTCGCCGGAGGGCTTCGCGTCCGCGAGCGCTAGCTCGGCCGCCTGGCGGAAGGCGGTCTCCGTCGGTCGCGTGCCCGCCAAGATCGCCTCGGCCGCGCGGGCTCGCCACGGTTTCATCGCCACACCGCCCAGCGCCAGGCGCGCCTCGACGATCGCATTGCCCGCGATGCTGAGGGCCGCCGCCGCCGACACGACGGCGAAGGCATAGGACGTGCGATCGCGAAGCTTGAGATAGCGGGCATGGGCCGAGAATCGGGCCGCCTCGCCCGGCAGGCTGAGGGCGACGATCAGTTCGCCGGACTCGAGCACGGTCTCCCGCTCGGGCATTGCGCCGGGCAGACGATGGAAGCTTTCGAGCGGAACCGCGCGCCGGCCCGCCTTGCCCTCGATCTCGACCACGGCGTCGAGGGCTGCGAGCGGCACGCAGAAGTCGGATGGGTGCGTGGCGACGCAAGCTTCGCTCCATCCGAGGATGGCGTGCAGGCGCGCCTCGCCGCCGCGGGCGTCGCATCCCGCGCCGGGGCTGCGCTTGTTGCAGGCGCTCGCGACGTCATAGAAGTAGGGGCATCGCGTACGCTGGAGCAGGTTGCCGCCGACGGTCGCGGCATTGCGGAGCTGGGCCGAGGCCCCGGAGAGGAGCGCCTCCGCGACGGCCGGGAAACGCCGGGCGAAATCCGGATCATGGGCGAGATCGGCGTTGCGGACGAGCGCCCCGATCCGCACGCCGCCGCCGGGCAGGTGCTCGATCCGGTCGAGGCCGGGGAGCCGATTCACGTCGACGAGGCGGCTGGGAGCAGCGATGCCGTCCTTCATCAGGTCGACGAGGTTGGTGCCGCCGGCAAGATAAGCCGCGCCCGGCTCGGAAGCTGCCGCGACGGCTTCGGCGATCGTCTTGGGCCTGACATAGTCGAAGGTCTTCATGCGACGTGCCTCCGGCCGGCCCGCTCGAGGCTCTTGCCAGCTTCCAGCACCGCTTCCGTGATCCCGGCATAGGCGCCGCACCGGCAGAGGTTCCCGCTCATGCCTTCGCGCACGCGCTCGGGATCATCCCCGGCCTGGCCTTCCTGGATCAGGCCGACCGCGCTCATGATCTGGCCCGGCGTGCAGAACCCGCATTGCAAGCCGTCATGGGCGATGAAGGCGGCCTGAACCGGATGCAGCGTGTCGCCCCGCGCCAAGCCCTCGATGGTCAGCACATCGGCGCCATCGTGGCTGAGCGCGAGAGCAAGGCAGGAATTGATGCGGCGACCGTCGACCAGGATGGTGCATGCCCCGCATTGTCCGCGGTCGCAGCCCTTCTTGGTTCCGGTGAGGCCGAGGCGTTCGCGCAGGAGATCGAGAAGGGTGACGCGGGGGTCTTCCAGCTCGACCGTCCGTCTTTCACCGTTTACGGTGAGCGTGATTGGCGGGACCATGCAGTGCTCCAATGAGAGCCGTTGCGGGATGACCCGCCCCCGATCTTGCCATTGGGCGGGGCGGGACTAGGGGCAACCAGGCCGAAGGCGCTCGAGGCAGCCGGGCGGCTGCCGACGTGATCGCCTTGGCTTGACGCCACGTGAGAGAGTATATGGAGGCACCCTCCGTTTTTCAAGGGGGGAGGAGGGGTGGCGAGGAAAATGCGAGGTCATCCGGCCAAGACAGCACGCCGGCCGCGCGCGGATGCGCTCAGGAACCACGAGCGGGTCCTGAAGGCCGCCAAGGCGGTGTTCAGCGCCGGCGGCCCTGAAGCCAGCCTCGAAGCCGTGGCCAAGCGCGCCGGTGTTGGCATCGGCACCTTGTACCGGCATTTCCCGACCCGCGAGGCCTTGTTCGAGGCCGTCTATCGCCGGGAGGTGGAGCAGCTCGCGGAGCTGGCCGAGCGGCTGAAGGCGGACCCGGCGCCCGTCGAGGCGCTGCGCCGCTGGATGCACGCCAATGTGGAGTTCGTCGCCACTAAGAAGGGTATGTCGTCGGCGCTGGCGCTGGCCGCTCATGCTTCATCGGAACTCCACGCCTATTCCTTCGATCGCCTGACCCGCGCCGTCGGCGCGCTGCTGCAGCAGGCCGTTGCCGCCGGCGAGATACGATCCGGCATCAGCCCCGAAGACCTGCTCCGCGCGCTGGTGGGCATGTGCCTCCTGCACGACAAGCCCGGCTGGCAGGCGAGCGTGCTGCGCCTGGTCGATGTCTTCGTCGACGGGCTGAAGGCGCGATCCTCGCCGAAGCGCCGATAGTCCGCGGCCCGGAATGACCAGTTGCGGCGCGAGGCGCGCAGGCGAAGGTCGCCCGGCTGACTTCGTCAGGTCGCCATCAGTATCAGCTGTTAGTCAGCGCCCATGACCAGCATCGCGGCCGAGGAACGCGCGCAGCGCCGATTGCGCGTCTGGGATCTGCCGACCCGCCTGTTCCATTGGTGTCTCGTGGGACTGGTGAGCTTTGCGCTCGTCACCGGCCTCGTCGCGCCGAAATGGTGGGTCGGCCCGCATATTCTGGCCGGATACGGCATCGCCATCCTGCTGGCCTTCCGCGCCGTCTGGGCCTTCTACGGGCCGGAATACAGCCGTCTCTCGAGCTTCGCCTTTGGCCCGAAGCAGGCCCTTGCGCATCTGCGCGGCCTGGTCCGCCTCAGCGGCCGCCATTACACCGGGCATAATCCCAGCGGGGCGATGATGATCTTCGCCCTTTTCGGCTTTCTCTGCCTGCTGGTGGCAACGGGATTCCTGGTCCAGGGCGGCTTCGAGAAGCAGGGGCCGCTGGCCGGTTTTCTCACCTTCGCGGTCGGGAACGATGCGCGCTATGTCCACAAGGCCCTCGCCCTGCTGCTTATCGGCCTGATCGCGCTGCACCTCGCCGGCGTCCTGGTCGGCAGCCGGCTGATGAACGAGCGGCTCATCATGCCCATGATCACCGGCTGGAAAGCGGGCGTCCCGACCGCGGATCCCCGGCCAGCGCGTCCGCTCGCAGCACTGCTGTGGCTGGCACTCTTGGCCGCGGCCGTTGGCGCCATCGTCCCGCAGCTCGCCAGCCGCCCCGCGCTCGGGCTGCCCGACATGCCGCCCAACGCCGTCATGCTCGCCGAATGCGGCGCCTGCCATGCCCCGTTCCACCCGAGCCTTCTGCCGCGCGCGTCCTGGGCGATCCTGATGGCGGGCCTGAGCGATCACTTCGGGGAAGACGCGAGCCTGCCCGCCGCCAAGCGCGACGAGATCGCGGCCTATCTTTCGCGCTATGCGGCCGAGGCCTGGGACACCAAGGCCGCCCATCGCTTCGCCGCGGTGGCGCCGGAGAATCCCATCAGCATCACCGCTACGCCGGGCTGGCGCCGCTTCCATGCCCGTCTTGATCCCGCCCTGTTCCGCTCGCATGCCGTGGGCGCCCCCGGCAATTGCACCGCCTGTCACAAGGATGCCGGGACCGGCCGCTTCGACCCCCAGGCGATCGCAATACCGGAAGGATGACGCATGACCAGAGTCCTGCTCTTGGCACTCCTGATTCTCCTGGCGGCCGCGCCCGTTCGCGCCAACCCGGCGCGCGACGCGATCCTTGCGGCATTCGCGGCCCAGGCGAAGCTCGATGATCCGGCCTTTGCCGGATTCTCCGCCGAGCGCGGCAAAGCCCTCTGGCAGGCGAGCCACAGCGGCGGCAAGCCCGAGACGCCATCCTGCGCGACCTGCCACACCAAGGACCCGACGGCGGCGGGGCAGACCCGCGCCGGCAAGACAATCGCGCCCATGGCCGTCTCGATGACGCCGGACCGCTTCACCGATCCCGAGAAGGTGGCCAAATGGTTCGCGCGCAATTGCAACAACGTGCTCGGACGTGCCTGCAGCGCCGGCGAAAAGGGCGACATCATCACCTATCTGTCCGGACAATGAGGACCCCAATGCGTTCGATCGCCGCTTTCGTCCTGGCCCTGTTGCTAGGCGGGCAAGCCATGGCCGAGGGTAGCAGCCTTCCGGCCCTGTCCGATCCCGCGACCCTGAAGGAATGCGGCGCATGCCATATGGCCTTCCAGCCCCAGTTGCTGCCGATGCGCTCCTGGCGGGCGATCATGGCGCATCTGGGGAATCATTTCGGCGAGGATGCTTCGCTGCCCGAGGCGGCCCGCGGCGCTGTCGAGCACTACCTGGTGGGGCATGCCGCCGACGCACCCGGCACCGCCGGCGGGCGACGCTACGTCCGCGGCATCGCCGCGAATGCCGTACCCCTGCGCATCACCGACACCCCCTTCTGGCGCAATGCCCATGGAGAGGTTTCCGAGGCGAGCTTCGCCAGCAGCGGGGTCAAATCGCGATCCAATTGCGTCGCCTGCCACCGGTCCGCCGCGAGCGGCCAATATGGCGAAGTGGAATGAGGGCTCGCGCCGCCAAGCGGTTGAGATCCGAGCAATGGGCGTGATTGCGGGTCATCTGCCAACGGCAGGGCGCCGGGCAATCGGTGAGGGCCTCGGCCCGCAGGGACGCGGGGCGAGGGCGGGGAACTCGGTTGCGCTCCCGAGATGCGCCGGGGCGCGCCCCGTTGCCGGAGACGCGCCGCCAGCCGCATCGCAGGGAAACCCGAAGATCAGTGGTCGGAGCCGCCGTCCTTCGAGCCGCCCGACCCACCGTTGGAGTCGTGCGATCCGCCGTTGGTCCCGGCGTTGCCGCTGTTGCTGTGGTCCGTGCCCGAGGGGCCGTTGGACGAGCTGTCCTTGCTGCTCGGATCCTGGGACGTCGCGTCATGGTTGGCCGGGTCGTTGCTCTGCTTGTCGACGCTCGTATCGGCCCGGGCCGACTGCAGGCCGAGGCCAGTCTTGCCGAAGCCGACGGGGGAGGCGACCAGCATGAGCGCGGCGAGCGCCAGGCCGGCCGGGGCCGCGAGTCGAGAAGCGAAGGAAGTGCGAGGCATCGTCATCTCCTTAGGTTAGGGGCCTTGGCGACCATCGCCGCGGCCGGTCGATCTCGATGACCAGAAGCTGGGCCCGCTCGCTTACCGGTGCATGACGCGGGACGGAACGACCCTGGGTGCGCGCTCCTGTCGCACCATCGGCCCTCTTGCACGACACCACATTTGCGGTGGGACATTTTGCGGGGGATATTGCGGGAGCCCGGAATGCGCGCGCTGCTGGTGGAGGATCAGGCGGAGTTGTCGGCGCTGGTGGCGGCGAACCTGCGCCGCAGCGGCTTCGCGGTCGACCAGGCGGGCTTGCTGGAGGAGGCCGAAGGCGCACTCGCCGCGACGCGTTACGACATCGTCCTCCTCGACCTGCGCCTGCCGGACGGCGACGGCTTCAGTTTGATCCGCGGGCTGCGCGCCCGGAAGGACTTCACGCCGATCATCGTGCTGACCGCCCGGGACCGGCTGAACGACCGCGTGCAAGGGCTCAACCTGGGCGCCGACGACTATCTGGTGAAGCCCTTCGCGCATGAGGAGCTGCTGGCGCGCGTGCAGGCCGTGTTGCGCCGCCCGAAGCAGGTGCGCGAGCCGGAGACGAGCCTCGCCAATCTCACCGTGGCCATGGAGACCGCGGAAGTCGCGGTCGGCGGTGCTGCCCTCGAGGTGCCGCGCCGCGAGCTCGCGGTGCTGCGCCAGCTGATGCGCCGGGCGGGACGCGTGGTGAGCCGCGAGCACCTGGAGAACAGCATGTATGACGACAGCCGGGAAATCGAATCCAACGCCCTCGAGGCGGCGGTGTCGCGGCTGCGCAAGCGTCTCGCCGGCGCCGGGGCCGCGGTCGAAATCCAGGGCCTGCGCGGCGCCGGCTACCTCATCCGGGCCAGGCCCGCGTGAGCGTGCATCCCTCCATCCGGCGCCAGCTCATCTGGCGGCTCTCGGCCCTGTTCCTTCTATCGCTGATCCTGTCCTCGGCGATCTTCCTCTATCAGGCCTGGGTGAACCGCACCGCCACTCTCGACCGGTCGCTTCGGGACGCGGCCTTGCAGCTTACGACCGATCTCGAAGTGGCTCAGGACCGGCCGCGCATCCAGGATATCGCGGCGGCCAACCTGGCGCCGGCGGAGATCCGGTCGTTGCGCTATGCGGTGATCGATCGCCGGTCCGGAACGACCGCCGAAGGCTCTTCGCCCGGGCTGGTGCGGGAGCTGGGCGGGAGCCTCGTCAGCCTCCCGGACGGCGGCTTCGACTTCCGCGACGCCGCCGGCCGGGTGGATCGCGGCTACCTGATTCACATGAGCAAGGCCGGCATCCCGATCGCGGTCATCATTTCCAGCGCCACCTTGAGCCTCGCCGACACCATCGCCTGGATGCAGGATGAGATCTCCAGCGAGCTCGCCCCGGTTCTGGCCCCCCTCTTCATCGGCACGGTCCTGGTGGCGCCCTTCACCATCCGGCGGAGCCTGCGTCCGCTCGCCCGGCTCTCCGCCGAGGCCGCGCTGATCGAGCCCAGCCGGACCGACGTGCGCCTGGCCGAGAACGGCGTGCCCGCCGAAATCCTGCCGCTCGTGCGCACGATCAACACGGCAATGCAGCGGATCGACGAAGGTTTCGAGCTGCAGCGCCGCTTCACATCCAATGCGGCGCATGAACTGCGCACGCCGCTCGCCATCTTGCGTGCCCGGATCGACGGGCTCGAGGACGGCGGCGCCAAGGCAGGGCTGCTCAAGGACGTAGAGCGGATGACGCGGCTCGTCTCCCAGCTCCTGGTCGCCGGCCGCCTCGAGATGCAGCAGCCGCTGAGCGAGACCACCGTCGACCTGGCCGCGGTCGCCCGCGAGACGGTTGAGCGCCTCGTCATCCTGCCGGCGGCGCGCGAGCATGCGCTGAAGCTGGCACTGCCCCAGGGTCCGGTGGTCGTGCGCGGCGAGGAGGAATTGCTCGGCGATGCGCTGCGCAACCTGATCGACAACGCGCTCGCCCACTCGGCCGCGGGCAAGCCGGTGGAAATCCGGGTCGCCGCGGACGGCAGCGTCGAGGTGCGCGACCGCGGCCCCGGCATCCCGGCGGAACATCGCGAGCAGATCTTCGAGCGCTTCTGGCGCGCGCGCAAATCCAGCGGCGAGGGGGCGGGCCTGGGTCTTTCCATCGTGCGTGCCATCGTGCAGCGGCATCACGGCTCGATCAGCGTCGCCGACAACCCCGGCGGAGGCGCGGTCTTTCGCCTTGCCTTTCCCTTGGCGACGCAATGTGCCACGGCCCAAGCCGCGAGTTAGGATTCAGATCCGCGGCCCGCGGCACGAAATTGTCACGCGCGCATCGGGGTTGCCCTTAACTCCTGGATAGCACTGATGGCCAATAGTCGGGCTGCTCGCCTGGCCGACAGAAAGAGATGGGGCGCCGGCTCCCGCGTCCGTGAAGGGCGGCCGTCTGACGACGCGGGAGCAGTGCTCGGCCAGGCGGCGCGGTCCCGTTACGGAGGGTGTCTTGCCCGGCCTCATGTTCGCCAGAAAACTCTCGGTCCAGCTTCGCCGGATGCCGGGAACCTATCCCTTGTTGAACGCCGTCAGGAAGCGCTCCTACCGCGCCGGCTGCGTGGTGATTTCGGACTTCGATGGCTCGATGCGGATGAGGCTCGATCTCAGCGAACATATGGCGAGCCAGATTTTCTGGTTCGGCTACTACAGCCGCGACGTGCTCCGTGTCATCGGGAGGCTGCTGGGCCCGGGCGACACGATGTTCGACGTCGGGGCGAACATCGGCGAAGTCACGCTGTTCGCTGCCAAGCGCGTGGGCGAAGCCGGCCGGGTGCTGGCCTTTGAGCCGATCCATCCCGTGGCGAGCCGCCTGCGCGCCAACCTGAACCTCAACCACTTTGACCAGGTCGAGGTCTTCGAGATGGCTGTCGCCGACCGCGCGGGGCAGCAGCCTCTCTACGTTCAGGCTGCGGACTTCGAGGACGGCTCGCGGCATGACGGTCTGGGGACGCTTTACGCCAGCACAGCGCGGGCCCATGTGGCCGACCACGTCGAGGTGACCACGATGGACGAGTTTGTCCGCGCGAACGGCATCGCGCGGATCGATGGCATCAAGCTGGATATCGAAGGCGCGGAACTCCCGGCCCTGCGGGGCGCGATCGAAACCCTGAAGCGCTTCAGACCGTGGTTGATCCTTGAAATCGACCGGCAAACCTCCGCGGCCGCCGGCTATCGCGCCGAAGAGCTGATCGCCCTTCTCACGGGATTGGATTACGAAGGGTTCCTGATCGGCCGCAAGGGAAAGCTCCGCCCGCTGCAGTCGAGGGACCTGGGCATTTGGCAGAACGCGCTGTTCATATGCCGCCAGAAAGAGGGCGAAGCGGCCTCGGGGGGCTCTCCAAACGCCTAGACGCCCCAGGCCGCCGGCTGAATCTCCCGCCAACTCTATGCGCAGGAATATTGCGCCCGGCCCGGCTGCCACGACAAATAACCCTAAGCGTTAACGGAAAATTTACCTATATGGGCAGCATATTAACCTGATGATGCTCACCACCGGTATGAAGAGATCTGGGGAAACGCGACTTTGAGTTTGGGCCTGGGGCCAGGGGTTGGCCGGTGAGCCACGGTCGCCGGCCACGGGAAGGCCGGGCGATGATTGGGATGATGTTTTTGCGTAAGAGTGATGGGATCACAACGGACTGATCAGCGTTCTCGCTTGCTCGGAGCGATAGCAACTTTTCGTTTGCCGATCCTCCTGTTTGCGCTTTTTTCCCTTGTGCTCCTGGGCATCGGCGTCTTCGTCTTCTTCGCGGAAAGGGACTCCATCCGACGGGACTCCGAGGAAGATCTCCGCGTCATCGCCCAGATCAAGGCCGATGCGATCGCGCGCTGGGCAAGGGAGCGCCGGAACGATGCCTGGGCGCTGACCAGCGAGCTGGCGCTGACCAGGGATATCGAGCAATGGTTGAGCGACGGCGCGCCGCGGGACGACCGTGCCGAGAGAATCCGGGGCCGCATGGAAAGCGTGGCGGTCTACGCCACCTACAGCAATGTCGCCCTGGCCGACGGCCAGGGGAAGCTGGTCTTGGCGACCAACAACGATGTTCCAATCTTCGACGCCTCTCTGAGCGGCCTCATCCATCAGGCCATACGCACGCGGCAGCTGGAGATCTCGGACATACACCCGGTTCCCTCGCGCCCGGGCACCAGCGAGATGCATATATGCGCGCCGATCACGGTTGGGCACGCCCACGCCAGTTGGGCGATTGCCGTGGTCATCCTCACGATCGACCCGGCGCTCGACTTCTTGCCGTTGATCCAGCAGTGGCCCGGCTTAAGTCCCAGTGCCGAAACCGACATCGTTGTCCGGTCCGGCGACTACGTGCAGTACATCAGCAGGCCGCGTTACTTCGAGGGCTCGCGGCTCGACCTCCGCTTGCCGCTATCCGCCGACCTGCCCGCGGCCCAGGCGGCGCGGGGCGTCGAGGGCGTCATGGAGGGGATCGACTACCGTGGCGTCCCGGTCATCGCGGCCTTGACGGGCATTCCAGACACGCCCTGGCACCTCGTCGCCAAGATCGATGCCGCCGAAGTCTTTGCGCCGATCCGCCGGCTGGCGGTCATCGTCTCGGCGGTCGTCGCCTCGCTCATCGCCGCCACCGGCGTCCTGCTCCTGGCGGCCTGGAGCCGGCAGCAGGGGTCTTTGATAACCCGCCGCTACGAAGAGCAACTCAAACGCCGTGAAATGGCGGAGCGCTTCGAGTACCTGAGCAAATATGCCAACGACATCATCCTGCTGACGGACGGATCGGGCCGCATCACCGAAGCGAACGATCGTGCGCTCGACGCCTATGGCTATGGGCGCGAGGAGCTGGTGGGGCGCTCCATTCGCGATCTGCACCCGCCGGGGGCGCGGCTCGACTACGCCACGGAGGAAACGCAGCATGGGCCGGACGGCGGCGGTAGCTCGTTCTTCGAAAGCCTCCAGCGGCGCAAGGACGGGAGCCTGTTTCCCGTGGAGATCAGCGCCAGGCGCGTCGAGGTCGAAGGCAAGGTTTGGCAGCAGATCATCTCCCGCGACATCACCGATCGCGTGCAGGCGGCGGCGGCGATGTCCCGGCTGGCCGCGATCGTCGAATCCTCGCGCGATGCGATCATCGGGGCGGACCTGAACGGGAACGTGATGACCTGGAATGCCGGCGCCGAACGGCTTTACGGCTACAGCGCGGCGGAGATGATCGGCCGCCCCATCGCCATCACGGAGCCGGCCGACCGAAAGGGCGAAATCCGGGTATTGATCAAGAAAATTCTGTCCGCGGAAGAGGTCGCCGACTTCGAGACGGTGCGGGTCCGCAAGGACGGCACTCCGGTCGACGTTTCGATAGTCATTTCTCCCGTCACGGCTGGGGAAGGCGCAGTGATTGGCGTTTCCGCCATCGTCCGCGACATCTCGGAAAGGAAGCGGTCCGAAACGAAGCTGCGGAAACTGACGCGAACCCTGCAGGCTCTGCACCGGGGCAACGCCGTGCTGGTGCGCGCTCCGGACCGCGACACGCTGCAGCGCGAAATCTGCCAGGTCGTCCTCGACGCAGGCGACTATCGCCTCGTCTGGATCGGCGAGGCCCAGCATGACGAGGCGAAGACTGTCCGGCCCCTGGCCTGGGCCGGCGCGGATTCCGAACATGTGGCGGAGCTGGGCATCACCTGGTCGGACAGCGGCCGGGGCGCGGGGCCGACGGGCATGGCCATCAAGACGGGCCTTCCCCAGATCGCGCAACGCGTCGCGGACGGCCCGGCCGATGAACCCTGGCGCGCGGCGGCGCTGCAGCACGGCTATCAGTCCGGGGTGGCCCTGCCCCTCAAGGACCAGACGGGCGTGTTCGGCGCGCTTTCCATCCATGGGGGCGAACCGGACCTGTTCGGGCCCGAGCAGGTGGAGCTGCTGACCGAGCTGGCGGAGGACCTGTCCTACGGCATCGTCGCGCTGCAGACCCGGGCCGACCGCGAGGCCGTCATGGAGCGGCTGGAACGGAGCATGGAGCACATCATCGAAGCGGTCGCGCGGACGATCGAAATGCGCGACCCCTACACGGCGGGCCACCAGGACCGCGTCGCCAAGATCGCCGCCGCCATCGGCACCGACATGGGCCTGCCGGCGGACCGCGTCCAAGGCATCCATCTCGCCAGCATCGTGCATGACCTGGGCAAGATCAGGGTGCCGTCCGAGATCCTGAGCAAGCCCGGCCGGCTGACGCCCGTCGAATACGAGCTGATCAAGGGCCACGTCGACGCCGGGTACGACATCCTGAAGCCGATCGGGTTCCCCTGGCCGATCGCCGACATCGTGCACCAGCACCACGAGCGGCTGGACGGCTCGGGCTATCCCCAGGGCCTGAAGGGCGACGCCATCATCCTGGAAGCCCGGATCGTCGCCGTGGCCGACGTGGTGGAAGCGATGATGTCCCACCGGCCGTTCCGGGCGGCACTCGGCCTCGATGCGGCGCTCGCCGAGATCGAGCGCGGCAAAGGCCGGCTGTTCGATCCCGCCGTGGTCGAGTCCTGCGTGAAGCTGATGCGCAGCGGCGCGATCGCGCTGGACAAGCGTTGAGGCCCGCTTTGGCGCCAAAAGCGGCCGACGGCAAGAACGCCGGCCCTATGCATTGCCTCGACCAATGAGGGCGCGCCAGGCCCTGTTTGCCGCGGCGCTGAGCCGATAGGCGCGGTCGCGCGCGACAGGGCGCAACAGGTATCGCCGCGCGCCCAGCGAGATCTTCCGCGGCGTGGGCGTCCGGCCGAGCGGGCGCAGGCGCTGCATTTCCGCGAGGCCAACATGTGCGATCTCGACGGTGATCGGCATGCCCATCAGGATTCTCGTGTCACGCATCGCTAACGCGCCTGGGACAGTGCCGATTGCAGCGAGCGGATGTAGGCAGTGCTGGTGAGCGTGGCTCCGGTGACGATGTCCACCCTCGCGCTTTGGGCGCTGACGACTTCGCTTTCCAAGACCGGCAGCGCACGCGAATTGATATATCGGCTGGTCGACCGGTCCGAAGGGTATCGCAGCACACTGACGGATGTGATGCGGCCGCCCTGAATTTCCGCCTCGACCCGGACCAGCCCGTAATAGGCGTTGACCGACGGGCCGGGATATTTGCCGTCCCGGAAGCCATTGGCGCTCGCAACCTGCAGGCTTGTGGCCGGGATGGCATTGGATGATGTCGTCGCGCCGGCCGTCGCCGGCTGGGGGACGCCGGGAGCTTTCAGCAGATTTGCCTTGATATAGCCGGTCCTGTCGCCCGTTCTGACGTGGAACCATGAGCCGCTCCGGGTTTTCCCCATGACAAGCACCGTTGTTCCCCGCGCCAGCCTGGCGACGATCTTGCCGGACGTGCTCGGCCTGTCGCGCAGGTTCGCATAGCCATAGGTGTTGTCGACGATCAGCTCGGTGTAAGCGACGGACAGGATCGGGCGCTCGATCGGAATCGGCAGCGCGGTCATCGGGCCTGCCGACGCGTTCCCCGCCGCGGCGCCAATCGCCGAAATGGCAGCGACGATCACGGGTATTCTTCGCATTGGATCCAGCCCATTTCCACAAACTCGAGACCGAGTCGATTGAAGTTTCTCCTCGGTGCTGACAGCAGTCTGACATTGGCCGCGCGTGGACGCGAACTTATTGCGCACCGCCCCATGACGGCAGATCGCCCGGCCTTACACAATGGTCATGAACACGCCGGTTTCACGTCAGATTGCCCGCCTAGCCTCGCCGGATGAGCGACGCCTCGGCCTGCGAGAGAACTGCCTCCCCAATTGACCTCTCCATCCGTTCGCCCCATGAAAGCCAGTCCAGGAATGGCCTGCCGGGGCCGCTCGCGGAAGCCGCGCTGTTCTTCGGCGCCTGGCTGCGGCACCCGGCCAACATCGGCGCGATCATGCCGACGCGCGCGCCGCTCGCCCGCGCCATGGGGGGCGAGGCGGCGGGCCAGCGCACCGGATCCATCGTGGAGCTCGGTGGAGGCACCGGCCCTCTCACGCGGGCGCTGCTGGCATCAGGCATATCCCATGACCGCTTGACCGTGATCGAGCGCAACCCGGTCTTCCATCGCTTCCTGGTCCGGCAGTTCCCAAACCTGCGCATTCTTCACGCCGACGCCGAGCAGTTGACCCAGGCGTTGACCAGGCATCAGGTCGGCCGCGTGCGCACCATCGTCTCGTCTCTCCCGCGGGTCGGCTGGCCCCTGGCCCTGCAAAGATCGATCCTGCATCAATGCTTCGCCGCGCTCGGCAGTGAAGGCGTTTTCCTCGAATTCTCCTATGG
Organism: uncultured Alphaproteobacteria bacterium; assembly: GCA_963724385.1. Taxonomy (GTDB): domain Bacteria; phylum Pseudomonadota; class Alphaproteobacteria; order Dongiales; family Dongiaceae; genus DASXQK01. The sequence goes on from CAVRUJ010000001.1 coordinate 1,746,197, forward strand.
CCCCGTTTCTCCCGTGCCACGCATTCTTCTCCGCGAGCTCGGGCTGGTGGCGCGCCGCCTCAAGCGCGTCTGGGGCAATTTTCCGCCTGCGACGGTGTGGGGCTACCGCCGCCAGCAGATCGTCGGGAATGGGTCGTCCTAGAGCAAGATCGGGTCAGCTTGAATCAAGCTGACCCGTGAATCTTGCTCTACTTCAACAGATTAGAGCCTGATTCACATCTCAAGCTGAGTGCGCTTGAGACGATCAGGCTCTAGGGAAGTTCGCTGATGGTCGCATGCCTGCGGCTTGCTCCAGAGCAGGGTTCATATTGCGGCGGCGCCAGGCGGCGTGCCGCGGCGCTTGTGTCTTTCGTGGCGATGTCATGGCCATTGGCGCGGGCCTGCATGGTGCGAGTTGTCCTGCTGATTGCGCTCATCCTCGGCCTCACAACCGGAGCCGCAAGGGCGGCGGGAAACTCCGTGCCCGCCGGGGCCGAGGCGCAAACTCGGAAGGAATGCGGCGCCTGTCACATGGTCTATCCGCCGGAACTGCTGCCGATTCGCTCCTGGCGAAAGATCATGGCCGGTCTGGCCGACCACTTCGGCGAGGACGCAAGCCTCCCCGAGCCCGCACGTGCCAACATCGAGGCGTATCTTCTCGCCAATGCGGGCGACGCGCCTGGAGCCCGCGATGGTCCGGTCTTCGTGAACGATATTCCCGCGGGCGACACGCCGTTGCGCATCACCGACACTCCCGCCTGGATCGACATCCACGGCGAAATCCCGGAGAGCTTCTTTGCGGACCCGAAGGTCAAGTCGAAAGCCAATTGCCTGGCCTGCCACAGCTGAATCGCTATCAGCAAAGAGCGCAACCGGGGACGGGGCCGCTTCGTTGAATCGCGGCGAGCCCGCCGGCCTCACGCACCGCTTCGTGCAAAGACGGCGCGCCACGCCCTGCCTGCCGCAGCGCCGAGCCGATAGGCGCGGTCCCGCGCGACATGGCGCAGCAGGTATCGCCGCGCTGCGCGGGAGATTTCCTGCCGGGACGGCATCCAGCCCAGCGAGCGCAAGCGCAGGCGCTGCATTTCCGCGAGTCCTACCGCCTCCATGGCCGTCGTCTTTTGCCCGTCGTGCACGCGAAAGCAGCCGAGAAACCTCGGCAGATGGCGCATCTCGAAGCCGGCCTCTTGGACCCGGAGAATAAAATCCCAGTCCAGCGCGTACTGAAAGGACGCGTCGAGTGGGCCGACGGCAGACCAGACCCGGCGGCGCCAGAACAGCGTCTCCTGCGGGACGTAGTCGATATATTTCAGCGCCGCAGGATCGTGGCGCGGTAGCACCCGGCGCCCCGTTTCCCGGCCGGCGGCGTCGATGTAGATTCTGTTGCCGTAGATCACGTCGGCCTCGGGGTGCCGGGCGAAGTAGTCGCCGACATAGGCGAGCGCGCCGGGCAGGAGGACGTCGTCGCTGTTGAGCCAGGCCATGATCTCGCCCTGGATGCGGCCAAAGCCGCGATTGATCGCCTCCGCCTGCCCGCCATCGACGGCGCTCGACCAGCAAAGCGCATCGCCGTGGCGCTCCAAGGTCGCGACCGTCCCGTCCGTGGAGCCTCCGTCCTCGACCGTGTAGGAAAGCCTCGGATAGCCCTGGGAGAGGACGCTTGCGATGGTCTCTGCGATGAACCGGTTCTGGTTGAGCGAGGGCGTGACGATCGCGATCGATGGCGCCTGGTCGGGATCGCCCGCCATGCGATAGCCCGCCCCAGGCACAAGCGGACGCGGGCGATACTGCTGGAATCGATTCAGGTTCGGCCGCAGAAGGCGCTTAGCGGCCCGCACAATCCAGCCAGTGGGAACCGCAGCGCTCCCCATCGTGATCCCTATGAGAAACTCGGGCTCAGCCTCAGTGCCGCGGCTTGGTCGGCGCTGGAGGCTCGAAACCGGCTTGCCGGTCCTGCAGGAAATACTGCTCCGGGTTCGCCGCGATTTCGCTGGATATCCGCTTGATGATCCGCATCGTGAGATTGACCTCGGCGACCATGGCGGGAAATTCGTAGAGCCCGGTCGCGGTGAAATCATCGATGGACTGCCGGTTCTCGTCGGAGGCCTTCTTGAAGTCGGCGGCCAGCCTGCCGAGGATCGCGCTGAGGGCGCGGCCTTCGCGGGAGGCTGCGTCGACCTCGCCGCCGATCCTGCCGACGAAGGCCTGCATGTCCGTGCCGAGGCTGCGGAACTCGGCGTTGGTGTTGCTGATCTGCTTGCCTGCCGCGCCGAGGCTGTCCAGGGTCTTGCCGACCTCGACCGTATTGGACGCGAGCAGCGCCTGGAACTTCTGCACATTGTCCATGATGCGCCCGGCGGCCGCCATGTTGTCGGAGGAGAAGAGCGTGCTCGCGTTGTCGAGCAGGAGGTTGGCCTTGGCCTCCAGCCCGGGCATGCCCGTGATGAGCCGCTGGATCGGCGTGTAGCGCGACGGGATTTCGGCGCCGTCCGCTATCAGCGGCGCAACGCTGCGGCCGCGGCTGATGTCCACCAGCACCCCGCCGGTGAGCCCCCGCAGCTGCAAGGTCGCCACCGAATCGGCGCGAATGGGCGCGCTGGCGTCCACCACCATGTCGATCCGGGAATAGGTCGAATCATTGGGATCGACGCCGACCTTGGTCACATGGCCGATGGGAATGCCGCCGAACAGCACGGGTGCGCCCTCGCTGACGCCCTGGATCGATTCCAGGAAGCGGGAGAAATGGCTCGCCATCGCCGTGCGCTCGCCGAGCTTGCCGACCCAGAAGACGAAGCCGATGCCGCCCAGCACGAGCAGCAGCACGAAGGCGCCGACGGCGATGTTGCTGGCCCGGGTTTCCATGCGGGACGAACTCGATGCCCTTTTCCGATGGGACGCAAGCTCGCAGATCGACCTAGCGCTGTCCAGATCGCGGGAGCCGACGGGCCGGCGTCGTCAGCTCACGGGCCGCTGGTGCCTATGGCGCCGTCCGCCCGCGGTTTGCGAGCGGCTTGGTGAGGGCCGTCGCCGGCGCCATCCCCCGGTCGAGGCGGCGCAAGAAGGTATGATAGCGCAGGCCCGCCTGCTCGGCCCAGGCGGCGAGCGGCATGGTGACGGTGACGAACCGCGTGTTGCGCCGGTTCCGCATCTGCTGGACGGCGGTGGCCCAAGTGCAGTTCTCCGGACAGTATGGGCCGTCATTGTCGCGCCGCTCCAGGCTGTGGCGCGGCGAGGGCCGCGGGCCCATGTCGTCAAGGAAGTCGGCGAAGCTCGCGAGCCAGCGCGCGCAGACGCGAATCCCGCGGCCGCCATAGCGTGGGTACTGGTGATGGCGGGGATTGCTGCAGCGGGACTTCATGTGCTGCCAGGCTCGGTATTCCGGGCTGCGGCTGAGGCCCGCTGCCTTGGCTTGCGGATGGATCATCAGGCCGCTTCGCTTGCCGGCGCGCCCGCGGGTAGTGCTGCATGGGCGACGAGGAGGCTCGATCCCAGCGCCAGGAGCAGCGCGCCCGATGCGCGGCGGAGGCCGGCGGCGGCATGGCCGGCCATGTCCAGGCAATCGGCCCGGCGCCTGGCGAGGTAAGGCTCGGGGATCGGCGCGCCGGTCTCCACAAGGTGAAGCGCCTTGCGGAACCGGTTGCGCGCGTCGGCCGCAAGCGGCGCCTGCGGGCCGTCATCGGCGCGCCGATAGTCGTCGATGGTCTCGACTTCCCGGAGCTCGGCCTCGAGCCGGCCGGTCCAGAAATCAAGCTCCTGGCGGGCCCGCGCGATGGGATCGGCCATGATCGCTGCGTCCCGGTCCTGGGCGGCGGCGAGGATCTCCGCATCGGGCTCGCCGTCGTAGCGCGCGAAGGCCGCCGCCGTGGCCGGGCCCCAGACCGCGAGCATGTCAGGCGGGCTTTCCGGAGTTGGCCGGCGCGGCGCTGATGAAGGCCATGGGTTCCTCCCTGCAGATGGGCGCAAGGAGAATGTTGCGATATTAGCAATTAATTGTCAATGCGAAAATCGCGATAGGCGGTTCGATCCTCGCTGCGCGGGTGACGAGGGGGCGGGGAGGGGCCTCTCTACTCCTCCAGGGTGCCGGCGATGCGGACGACCCGGCGGAGTTCTCCCTTGGGAACGGAGAGGCGCCGGGCGGGGTTGAGCTGCTCGACCTCGATCGCCTCGCCCTTGGGCCCGAGATAGCGCTTCACCAGGCCCCGGCCGTCCTTGAACTCGAGCAGGACGAAATCCTTGCGCCGCACGGGCTTGGAGGGGTCGGCCCAGAGCAGCTCGCCGTTGAAATAGCGCGGCTCCATGGATTCACCGGAGATCCGGATGGCGGCGGGGTTCGCAACGCCCGCCATCCAAGGGGGCACCGGGCGCCAGCCGATCGGGTTCTGGGTGTCGATGAAGTCGCCATCGAGGCCGCCGCGCGCGCTCCCGTAGATGGGCATGCTGAGCTCGGTGTCGGCCGTGCGCTCGGGCTCGGCGGCCGGCGCGCCCTCGAAATAGGCCTGGATCTTGTCCCACTCATCGATGGTGAGCCTTCGGGTTCCGGCCATGATCCGGCTGACCACGCCGGGGTCGCGCCCGATGATCTCGCCGATCAGCTTCTGCGGCCGGCCGGCGGCGGCGAGCCGCGCGCGGATCCAGGCGATCTTGTCCTCTGCCATGGCGGGCAGTATTGCGGGATTCGCAAAGCGGGTCTGTTGCCAATAGCGCATTGCGCTGTTGACAGATGATTGCTGTTTACGCAATTATGCCGCATGGCCAATCTCTGCGGCATCAAGGCGATCCAGGCGGGCGCCAGGCACGCGCCCTCCTGGGAAGAGGACCCGGGCGACCGTCTGGCGCGGCTCAAGGCCGCCTTCCTCCAGAACCCCTCGGAAGAGCGCAAGGAGCGGATGGTGGCCGCCCTTCACCGCTATTGGCGGGCGCGCAACGGCGGTGCGGGCGTCGGCCTCATGGAGGAGGTCGCGGCCATGGACCGCTGGGCCGACGGCGTGATCGAAGACCGGGATCGGGAGCGCCGATGATGCGGGCCCGCGCCACCGACCGTTTCGAAGCCGAGATCCGCGAGCTTGCGGGCAAAGGCTGCACCGATCCCGAGATCGCCTTGGCGATCGGCGTCTCGGAAAGCGCCATTTGGCAGGCGCGGCGGCGCTTCGGCCTGGCGCCACGCCCGCGCGGCGGCCGGCACAAACCGGTGCTGGCAAGCGCCTCAGCGCCGTACGGGCCGGTGATCACTGGCAACGCAGAGACGACACCGAGCGCCGACGAGAAGTTCGCCCGCGCCATGGCCGGGCGGCGCTTCGAGAAGCGTCCGGCTGAAGCCGACCCGGCGGCTTCAGCTGCCGCGGCCCGATCCGGCCGAAGGGCTCGGCGTGTCGTCGGCTTGGAGCGCCATGGAAATGGGGGAGAGGTACCGCGAATGACCGAACTGCCGGAACCGCTGACGCCAGCCGAGGGCGACCTCCAAGGCTACGGCTTCATGCCGCTCTACGGCCATCGTCTGTTCGGCAGCGGCTTCAACACGCTGTGCAATGACGCCGAGTGGCGCGCCGGCGTCACGCTCTGGTGGGCGGCCTGGAACCAGGTCCCGGCCGGAAGCCTGCCGGACGACGACGTGGCGCTGGCGCGCCTGGCCGATCTCGGGCGCGACCTGCGGCGATGGCGGAGGCTAAGGGTCAACGCGCTACGCGGGTTCGTCAGATGCGCCGACGGGCGGCTCTATCACAAGGCGCTGGCGCCGCTGGTGGTCGAGGCCTGGGCCAAGCGCCTGGCGGAGCGGGACAGGAAGCGGAAATACCGCGACCGGAAACAGGGACGGGACGCGGATGGTTCGAAGCCGGCGACGGGGACATCCGCGTCGCGTCCACCCGTAGAGGGAGAGGAGAGGGACAAGAGAGGGACAGGAGATTCAAGTTCCGAAGCTGTCGCTTCGGCAGGGCACGGCGAGCCGGATGCGCTCGACCTGCCGCTCTCGCTGCTGCGCGCGCCGGACGGCGACTGGTCGAAGCCGCTGTTCCGCCAGGGCCTGGCCTGGCTCGCGCGCGCCTCGTCGCTGACGCCGGCGGCACTGCGCCCGCTCATGGGCAAATGGCTGAAGGTCGCGGGCGACGACCACCGCCGCCTGTTCGAGCTTCTCGCCACGGCCGAGCGCCAGGCGATCGCCGATCCGCGCGGCTGGATCACGGCTCAATTGGGAGGAACTCGTGAACAAGCCACCGGCTATCGCAACGGTTTCGCTGAGCTCATCGCTGAGGGCGAGCTGTGAGGGAACCCCGCGCCTCGTCGATCGCGGCGACGGCTATGGCGCCACGACCGTCGGCGAGAGCTGGCGGCCGCCCAGCCAGGCGAGCCCGGCCTTGAAGGCCGAAGCCGCGCGCGCCTTGGAAGCGGCGGAACGCGCGCTTGCGCCCGCCAGCGCCGAGACCATGGGCCGGTGGCTCGCCAGCCTCGGCCTGCTCTGCGCCGGGGCGATGGCGGCCCAGGAGGCGCGGGCCAAGATCGGCGCCTATGCCAGCCTCATGGATTATCCGCCGGTCTGTTTCACCAAGGCGACCCTGCGCGAGGCGGGACGGCGCTTCAAATGGCTGCCGAGCTATGCTGAGCTGGCGGCCTTGCTCGACGAGGCCGCGGCATCCGCGCGCGCGTTGCGGGATCGCTTGCGTGCCATCGCCGAAGCGCCGCTGCCGCCGGCGCCGCCGACGCGGCGCGCGCTCAGCGATGCGGAGCGCGAGGAAATCCGGCGCCGCACTGACGCCTCGCTCGCGAGCATCATGGCCGCGGCCGAGACGATGCGCCGGCGCCCGGCCTTGCCGCCGGTCCACACGCGAAGCGGCCCGTTCGATCCCGGCCGCACGCCCGGCGAGGAACTGCGAAACGCGGAAGCAGGGGATGCGATGGCGGGGGAGGGCCCATGGCCAGGCGCAGACGCGTGAAGCGCGCGCCGGCCGAGCGCCGGCCGGACTCCGACCTCGGCACGCCGGAGCTGAAGCGCCACCACCTGGTGGTGATCGAGGGCAGCGGCAAGCCCCACGGCCGCGTCGCCGACCAGCGGCCGCTCGACCGCTATCTCGTGCGCGGCCAGCTCTCGGAGAACCGCGAGATCGCCCGCGCGCTCCACGAGGCCGGCGACCGGCTGCGCCGCGATTGGGCCATCGCCGGGCTCGAGCCGCGGCTGATCGCGCATCTGGGGCCGCGCGGTCATGGGCCGGGCGACTTCACCGAAACCCAGCTTTCCGCCAGGCGGCGCAAGGACCAGGCGCTGGCATCCCTCGGCACCGTGTCGCGCGACGTGCTCATCCATGTCGTCTGCTGCGACGGCACGGCGGGAGAGTGGGCGAGGGGGCAGGGCAAGCGCGGCGGCAACGGCGAAGCCTGGGGCATGGCGGCGCTACGCCTGGCGCTGGCGGCGCTGGCCAGGTTTTACGGGATCGGTGGGTAGGGGTGAGCGAGGGGCAGGCTAACGAAGAAACTGCACCGGGATCGCCATTTCTCTTCCGTAAGCGCTGTTCTCAGACCCTTTGGGGAGGCGGATTGGTGTGACGTTCACGCTGGTTGCGGCTGTGTGCCAGCGGACTATTGTTGCAATCCTTGTTGACGTCGCTCGGGTGAAGACATGAGATCTTTTGACCGTGCCAGAGTGCTTGGGGCGCTGAGCAAGGCGTGGTCCCTTGCATCGAGCAGTCAATGGCTTCCGGATAACCCCGCACAGGGACTGTGCAATGTAACAGCTATTCTGCTTCACGATTTGTATGGCGCCGAACGTCTTGAAGACGTCGTTACCTGCAGGCGATCACTTCTACAATCGTGTTAATGGCGATCGGGTCGACCTGACTGCATCTCAATTCATTGAACCTGTCGAATATGCCGATGTTCCCGCCTCGCGCGAAGAGGCGCTATCCGGCACTTCAGTTGAGAAGTATGCGTCCCTGAGATCAGCATATCTTGCAAACCTAAAGTAGGCATGTCGCAACACCCGGATCAGCTATCATAGTAAACTTGGGGTTGGATTGAGCTAGCCCGGATTTCCCGGGCTAGCTCACTCTGACCCCGATTGTGGTTCGCTGCGGACGCCCCCGCAGTCGCGCCCCAAGCGGGCTGCTAAATCCAAGACGCGCCCCGGCAAGCAATGGACGCGTTCACGAGGGACGAGCCCGCTAGGCGACCGCGCGCTGCTTGATCGGCTGAATTTCCCGGTCAACCTGTCGCCCGACCTCGCGTCGCGCCAGCTCCAGCTCATATCGACTCTGCAGATTGAGCCAGAACTCAGCGGTCGTGCGGAACAAGCGACCCAACCGAATAGCCGTGTCCGCCGTCACAGCGCGCTGTCCACGCACAATCTGAGTAACCCGGTTCGTCGGCACGCCGAGGCGGCTGGCGAGAGCGGACGCACTCAACCCATAAGGACGCAGGAACTCCTCCAGGAGAATCTCGCCCGGATGTACCGGCTCCAGAATCGTTGCCATGTCCCCTTAACCTCTCAGTGGTAGTCGATAATTTCAACGTCATGGGCTCCGCCATCGATCCAGCGGAAGCATATGCGCCATTGGTCATTGATTCGAATGCTGTGCTGGCCCTGGCGGCTGCCCTTCAGTCCCTCCAGGCGATTCCCAGGCGGCGCTCTCAGGTCGGACAGGATCGAGGCAGCGTCGAGCATCTTCAGCTTTCGAAGTGCGCTACGTTCGAACGCCTTGAAACGTCGGACGGATGTGCCATCAAACAGCTTCTGTGTGTCGCCGCAACGAAACGACTTGATCATATGTCGGAATATTACGCCTTACGTCAAGCGTAAAATCTCCCCGCCGCCGTATTAAAGACATGGCAGCTATACCACGTAGCGCGGCTGTTTGTCGCGGGTTTTGGTTGTGCGCCAACGCAGGAACACTAGCGCCTTCTGTTTCGCAGTCCTAGGCGTGGCCAGGCTGTCGATGCACAAACCACCCAACTGGCCCGCGCTTCTATTCAGGCATCGCCATCGTCTGGCCGCCCGCCCAGAGCCAGCGTCCCGCGACCTTCGAGAAGACGCAGAACGACTTGTAGCGAGCCGTCGCGTCCTGCCCCTCGAAATGGAAGGCCTCGTCCAGCACCATCGTGGCGAGCGCGAGTGATGCCGCAAGAGGCGCGGGAGCCCCATTCCATCCCATTCCGTGACAGCCGAAGAAATAGGCCCCGTCCTAGGGGGAACGGGGCCTACCTGTCAGTTGCAACCTCAAGGTTGGGGGCCTGTGAGGTGAGCCAAGCCTAAATCGGTGCTGCGCGAGCCATCAAATCAACAGTCGATCACGTCTCTGTGTGCTTGCTGCCTAACGCCGCGCCCTCGAGGCAGATCGGCGAGCACGGCATCCGCTCCCGCGCGTTCGGCATTGTCTTCCCCATCCTCATCTTCAAGCCGGGGCCCGCGCCCATGTCCGACCGTCGCGCCGTATCATGTAGCAACCCAATCGCGCCGGCAGAGCCCTGCGCGCCGAGGTGGCTTCGGTTCGCGCCGATGCTTGTCCCTCTGGAACCCCCCGATTGTTCGGTATGCCGGCCAAGGGAACACTGATATTGTATGAAGATTGGGTCGGGGAGCCAGGGTAATGGATACGGGAAGACTGCGGGACTTGGCCGCCTCCTATAGGTCGCGCGCCAAGAGCACCGAGAATGAACTGGTGCGCAAGTACCAGGGCGACATGGCCTGCTACCTGGAGTCTGTCATTGCCTGGATCGAGGCAAGGTGCAGGCAGGAGGCCCCCGAAACCATTCCTGCGCCACCGAAACAGGACGGGGCGAAGGAAGCCTGCTGATAGTCGGCGTCAGGATCGCGGGCTAGGCCTTCCCAAGATCCATATGCCCGCTCGCCATGACCTTGAGACAGGCTTCGACTACGGCTGGATCGTAAAGCTTCCCGCTGCCCTTCCGTATCTCGGCTACGGCAAGATCGACTCCTACGGCCGGCCGATAGGGTCGGTGGGAAATCATGGCCTCCAGGACATCGGCCACGGCCATAATCCTGGCCTCGAGCAGGATTGCATCACCCTTCAAGCCGCTAGGATAGCCTGAGCCGTCAAGCCTTTCGTGATGCTGGAGGACCATGTCGGCGACGGGCCAGGGGAATTCCACAGACTTCAGGATGTCGTAGCCGGTCTGAGGGTGCGTCTTGATCAACTCGTACTCGACGCGGGACAGCCTGCCGGGCTTGCTCAGGATATCGGCCGGTATGTTGATCTTGCCGACATCGTGCAGGGTGCTGGCCAGGCGCAGGCCGTGAACCCTGTCTGCGGACAGCCCCATTTCCTTGGCAATGGCCTCTGAGATCATGGCGACACGGCGCTGGTGGCCCGCAGTGTAGGCATCGCGCATCTCGACCGTGGTGGCGATAGCCTGCACCGTCTGCTCCATCGCGCGCTCCAGCCGCTGCAGGGCCGATTCGCGTTCGGCACGGGTGCGCAGCGCGGTGACTCCATAGGAGAGATCCCCAGCCAGCTCCGACAGGAGCGTCACCATCTCAGGGCCGAAGGCGTTGGGCTCGGAGGCGTAGAGCGAGAGCGCGCCCAACACTCCCTGGGCTTGTAGCAGCGGAAGAGCGATGACGGATGCGTACCCACGTTTTGCTGCCTCAGCCTGCCAAGGCGCCATCTTCACGTCATTGGCGATGTCCTGACAAACCTGGACTTTTCCGGATCTGATGGCGATGCCGGCAGGGCCCCTGCCGCGCTCGTCGTCTGCCCAGGAAATCTTCGCGATGGCGAGATAGCCAGTTTCGTGACCCGCATGCGCAATCGGCCGCACGGTTCTTTCCGCATCGTTCTCGGCAAGCCCGATCCACGCCATGTGATAGCCGCCGGCCTCGACGATAACCCGGCACATCTCCTGGAAAAGAGCTTCCTGACTGGTGGCACGAACCAGTGCCTCATTCCCCCGGCTCAGGGTCTTGAGGCTGCGCATCGTCTGTTCCAGGGCCCGTTCGGCGCGCTTCCTCTCACCTATATCCATGACGACGGCAGAAGCGCCCACAATGACGCCGGACGAATCCTTGATCGGCGAAATCGTCTCGGAAACGTCGATCAGCTGACCGCCCTTGCGGACACGGATCGTTTCGAAATCGACGATATCGCGCCCCGAAACAATGGTGGCGATCTGGTTGCGCAGTTCGCCCTGCCGTTCCGCGGGAACAAGGATCGCTATCGGCCGGCCGATCATCTCCAGAGCGCTGTAGCCATAAAGCTCCTCGGCGCCAATGTTCCAGGCCGTGCAGTTGCCGTCCCTGTCGCCGCCCATGATCGCGCTGCGGGAGGACGCCACGACAGTCGCGAGTTGCGCCCGGGTCTCCTCCGCGGCCTTTCTCGCCGTGATATCGACCAGCACGCCCTCGCTTCCGAGCACGGCTCCGTCCGGCCCTCGAATCAATCTCGTCCGGTCTTCCACCCAGAGATAGGCTCCGTCCCCGGCGCGCACGCGATACTCGGCTATGCCTTGATTCGCACCGGACCTGGCGAGTTCTGCGGTTGTCCCCTGCGCCTGGCCGACATCGTCTGGATGCACCAGCGCAGTGATGTCCTTACCGATCAGATCCTCCGGCCGGTAGCCGAAATTGGCGACATTGGCGGATATATAGGCAAGCTTCTCGCCGCCATTCATAACGGTCCGGTACAGCACGGTCGGACTGTTGTCGATGATGATCCCGGCAATGCGCAGTCCTTCTTCAGCACGCTTGCGTTCGGAGATCTCGCGGACGGTGGCATAAATTCTCTCCCGTCCCTCTTGCATCGTCCGGGTCAAGAGGACGTTGGCTGGAAACACCGCACCGCCCAACCGGCGATGCGCCCACTCAAACTGGTGGGAGCCCTCGCGCCGGGCCGTTTCGATCATCACTTTGGCTTTCTCGTCAGACGCGCGCCCATCCGGCTGCCGTTCTGGCGACAGCTCCCAGGGGGTGCGGACGATAAGCTCCGCTTCATTCTTTGCTCCGAACATCTTCACGGCGGCCGGGTTCGCGCTGGCGAACTTAGACGAAGGCGGCTCAAGAGTGAAAATGGCGTCGCGGGTCGCCTCGAAGAGGCCCCGGTATCGTTCCTCGCTTGCTCGCCGAGCCGCTTCGGCCTGCTTGTACTCGGTGATGTCCATGTAGGTTCCGAGCAGGCCAATGATCTCCCCTTGTGAACCTCGAAGAGGCACCTTGCTCGTGAGAAGCGTGATGGTTTTGCCGTCCGGCGTCGTCTGCGGTTCTTCGATCAGAAGCTTCGCGCGGCCGCTCTCAATGACCTGGCGGTCATCGCTCCGGTACAATTCCGCCTGATCGCGCCATCCCATCTGGTGGTCGTCCTTGCCGACGACATCCTTGGGATCGGCAAATCCCGCATCGCGCGCGAACACCGCGTTGCAGCCCAAATATAAGAGATCCCTGTCCTTCCAGAACACCCGCACGGTTATCGTGTTGAGAATTTCTTCGATCAGCCGCCGCGATTCGCTCAGCGCCGCTTCCGCCCGCTTGCGCGCGGTGATGTCCCTGAGCGAGGCCAGCCCCACGAGGCGATCTCCGAAGGGCACGCATCTCAAAGAAATCTCCGCCCAGAAAAGATGCCCGTCCTTCGCCTTGCAATGCCACTCGAACGGCTGCACGAGTCCGGCTCGCGCCCGCTCGTACCATGGGAATGCCCCCGCGTGCGTATATGGCGGGACGCCCGAGGAGAGGGCCCCAAAATCGGCACCTATAAGCTCGTCCCGGCTATGGCCGAACATCTTGCAGGCCGCTTCATTGGCATCAATGAATATGCCCGTACTAGCGTCGGACACGAAAACCCCATCGCTGACCGAGTTGAAAATCGTGAAGAACCTAGCCTCGGTTTCCAGGATTTTCTGCGTTGCGCGCTTGCGCTCCGTGATGTCGCGGGCGATGCCGTGAAAGCCGCCGAAGACATCCGCCTCGAATATCGGGACCCCGCTTATTTCGAGCACGACCTCCTGGCCGTGTTTGTGCAAGACCGTTGCCTCGAACAGCGCGAAGGGTTCGTGGTTCGCCGACGCGGGATCGAAGGTCTCGCTCAAGCGCCTTGCCGCGTCACCCGTAAACAAATCGGAGGGCTTCTTGCCGATCAGCTCTTGTGGCTCGTAGCCGAGGATTCCCCTGGCTCTGGGGCTGGCATAAGTGAAGACGCCCTCCTCATTGGTTTCCCAGATCCAGTCGCTTGTGGTTTCCACCAGATTGCGGAATTTCCGCTCGCTGTCCAGCAGTGCCGATTCGGCACGACGTTGCCGGCGCACATCTTCCTGCTCCGCCAGGGCATGGCGGATGGCGTAAGGGAGCCGTGCCAGCCTGTCTTTCAGGATGTAGTCGGTGGCGCCGGCCTTGACGAGCTCGATGGCTGCCTCGTCGCCCAGAACGCCGGTGACCATGATCACGGGAAGGTCGGGATCGCGCTGGCGAACCAGCTTGACGGCAGTGAGGCCATCGAAATTCGGCAGCTTGAAGTCGCAGAGGACCACCTCGGGCTTGAACTCCTCCAGCGCCTTCAGGAAGGTCTCGCGCCGGTCGACCCGGAGCGGCTGAATTGCAAGTCCGGCATCACGGAGGTGGCGCTTGACGAGCTCTGCGTCGGTCGGCTCGTCCTCCAGAATGAGGACCCGCAGGATATCCTCGGTCTTACCCAAGCTACACCCTACCCGGAATTGACCGGCGGCCGGTTCACCAGCAGCCAGTAAAGCCCCAGGCGCTCGACAACGTCGGAAAACTCCTCGAAGGCGACCGGCTTGGCGATGAAGCTGTTGGCACCGAGTTTGTAGCATTCGGCGACATCCTTATCCTCCTTCGAAGAGGTCAGGACGACGATCGGGATCATCTTCAGGCGGTCGTCGGCCTTGACCTTCCGGAGAACCTCCAAGCCGTCGACCTTGGGCAGCCGCAGGTCCAGCAGCACGACCCTGGGACCATTCTTGATTGCGCGCTCCTTGTACGCGCCGGCGGCAAAGAGGAAATCAAGCGCTTCTTGGCCGTCCTTCAACCAAATCAGGTGGTTGGCAAATTTATGCTTCTTGAGAGCGCGAATGCACAGTTCAGCGTCGGTTGGATTGTCCTCGACCAAGAGAATGTCAACGACTGTGGTGGGATCAGGCATTGCCCTTCTCCTTCACAGGCAGTGCAAAACAGAACTTGGCGCCGTCGTTGAGCTTTCCCTCGGCCCAGACGCGCCCGCCATGTCGCGCCACGATCCGCTTGACGATGGCAAGGCCGATTCCAGTGCCGGGGAACTCCGCGGGCCCGTGCAGCCGCTGAAACACCCCGAACAGCTTGTCGACATATTGCATGTCAAAGCCGACGCCGTTGTCTTTGACGAAATAGACGGCTTCCGACCCTTCGATCCTTCCACCAACCTCGATGATCGCCTCGGGCTTGGGGCCGGTAAACTTGACGGCGTTGTCGATGAGGTTGGTCCATACCCGCTGGAGCATTGGACCGTCGCCTCGGGCATGGGGCATTGAATTGATCCCGAACTTGAGGTTGCGCCCCGCCATGGCCGGCTCGAGCTCATCCAACGCAGATCGGGCGAGCGCCTCCATATCAACGTCGGCCAAAGTCATTTGCTGCCGGCCGGTTCGGGAGAAAGCAAGGATATCGTCGATCAAGCGAGCCATCTTGGTAGTCGCGTCTCGCACCACCCCCACGATGCGCTTGCCTTCGTCGTCGAGCTTGCTCCCGTAGTCTTCCACAAGGATCCGGGAGAACCCATCGATTGCTCTGAGCGGTGTCCGCAGATCATGCGAGACCGAATACGAAAAGGCTTCCAGTTCCTTGTTCGCCTCCTCGAGTTGGGCAGTGCGGTCGCGCACGCGCTGCTCCAGCTGGGCGTTGAGCGTGCGGATTTCCTGTTCCGCCCGCTTCCGCTCCGTGATATCGCGCGCTGCCGCGAAGACACCGGCCATGGCGCCGGCCGGATCGCGATAAATGCTGGCGTTATAGAGGACATCGGTGACCTTGCCGCAGGCATGACGAATGGCCAGCGGGTAGTCGGTCACCGAGACGGCGGACAGGACCTTCTTGTAGCCCTCCCGTGCCTTGTCCGGTTCCGTGAAGTAGTCGGCGAAGTCCGTCCCGATCAACTGGCCCCTCGATCGCCCTGTTGCGTCTTCCGTCGCCTTGTTGACGTTGGTGATCTTGCCTTCCGCGCTGATCGTAACCAGCGGGTCGAGACTCGCTTCCAGAAGGCTGCGGGCGTAAAGGGAAGCGCGCCGCAATTCCTGCTCTGCCGCCAGTTGTGCGTCTTTGGTGCGCAGGGCCGCCGTCGCATACGCAAGATCGTCGGCAAGCTCGGTCAGGAGGCGAATCTCCTCCGCGTCGAACGCATCGGGCTCTCCCGCATAGACCATCAGAGCGCCATAGACTCTGCCATCGGCCTTGAGCGGCAGTGTCGCGGACGAGCGATAGCCCTTCTCCATGGCGCGCCGGCGCCATGGATCGAAGTCAGGAGCGGTCTCAGTATCGCGGGCTATGACTGCTTGGCCTGAGCGAATGGCAATGCCGGTCGGACCTCGGCCGCGCTCATCTTCCCCCCAGGTGATATCTGCATGCTCGACGTAGTCGCCGCCGGTCCCGGCGTAGGCCATCGGCCGCACAGACTTTTCTTTGTCTGTTTGGGCATAGCCGACCCAGGCAAGCTTAAAGCCGCCGATCCCGACTATCGTCTTGCATATGTCAAGCAGCAGACGATTCTCGTCGGTCGCATGAATAACGACATTGTTGCAGGCGTTAAGCATGTTGAGAGCGCGAAGTGCCCGGCCCCGCGACTCCTCTGCCCGCTTGCGGGCTGTGACGTTACGGGCGGCTGCGAAGACACCAGCCACTTCTCCCGCTTCATCGCGATAGACGCTGGCGTTGTAGAGGACGTCCATGACGGCGCCAGATCGGTGCCGAAGGGACAGCGGATAGTCGGCAACCTGACCCTTGGCGAAGGCTTCCTGATAACCCAGCCGAGCCTTCTCCGGCTCGGTGAAATAGTCGGCAAAGTCGGTGCCGATGAGCCTGTCTCGGGTTATGCCGGTCGCCTGGACAGTGGCGTCGTTTACATCGGTGATCTTGCCCTTGGCGCTGATCGTGACCAGCGGATCCAGGCTTGCCTCGATAAGGCTTCGGGCATAGTGAGCTGCGGCAGTGGTCACTCCTTCCGCACGCCTGCGATCGGTGATGTCTCGGGCCACCGTGGATATGCCGACGAGGGAACCGGCAGAGTCCAGGATCGGAGAGAGTGTCACTGAAACATCGACACGCCGGCCTGGTTTGGTGATGCGCTCTGTTTCGTAGTGCTCAACAACTTCGCCGCGGCGGATTCTGCTGATGAGCTGGGCTACCTCATTCTTTCGCGGAGGCGGCGCGAGAACATCGATATTGCGTCCCAGCATCTCCTTTGCGGTGTAACCGTAGAGCTCTTCCGCGCCCTTGTTCCAAGATGTCACGACCCCGTCGAGGTTCTTGCCGATGATGGCGTCGTGGGCGCCCTCTACGAGAGAAGCAAGGGCCTGATATCTCGCGTTGCTGGTCTCGAGCTCGCGGGTCAGCTCCCGGACGCGTCCTTCAGGGGCAGCGAGTCCCTTGCTGCGCCCGGAACTCCGGTGCTGTTGCGGTCCCTTCGGCCTGTTTCGATCGAGGGTCAACCGTGTCTCCTAAGTCTCCAGGAGGCCACGAGGCCTCGTGGCAACGGCATTCCGCGCCCGCGCTAGCGCGGCTGGCGGGGCGTGGGCGACCCCTGGAGCTCTGCGATTGCGGTCGCCATTGCCACCTTTGCGCTTATCGCCCCGCCTCGACGGCTCGGCGTCACTGTGAGCTCAGAGCAAAATCCACCAAATACATTGATGCCACGGGTATTGGCGGGGGCCTTGATCTGCATCAAGAATCTCGCTGAGCTTCTATTCGAGCCCCGCAGCTTCGCTTCGCCGGCGAGCCTGCCGGCGGCGATGCAGCATCCTATGGTCGTCGGCGAAACTTAGAAAAGCCCAGCCTACGGGCCGGGCCGGCGCCGGCACCTCATGATCAACAGCACGATTGCCGCCATGGCGCCGAAGGATGCTACGCCCGGGTTATGAAGCTCTTCGCCAATGCGACGAGCTGTGAGCATGACCAAGAAGCTCAAGACAGGATCGCCAAATAGAAATTGTTGCTCCCACACTCGAGCCGGGTCGTCGCCGTCGCCAGGCAGACGGACCTGGCCACGCGAATTAGGGCCAGGACAGGGCGTCGGACGAACTCCAGAACGGCTTTGAGGTCAAACCTGTCGGACTTGGGTAGCGCCGCACCCTTGTTTCGCTGTGGCCGCGCCTATTGTTGCGGCCCTAGAAGCCGGAGCCATTGTCGATATTGGTGTAAGAAGGGCCAAAGCTGTCGCTGGTGCCGTAGGTGGGTGGGCTGCCAAGGTTAGAATTATAGGAGTAACTGGGGGAGCCATTAGTTTCGGCATTCTGCGCACATCCTGCGATACCAAGGCTTAGGAGCAATGTGCTGAGGAATGCCATTAGCGTTTTCATGGTGAGCCTCCGTCTAACGGGCTCAATGCCGGTGATTGCCCGACAAGACGCCGGTCAGCTTGTTTCGGCTTCATTTTGATGATCCGCAGCCGAGTGTTTAAGTCACTCTATGCTGATCTGAAGAAATACATGGGTATTGCTCTCTGCTTTCACAATGGGAAAGTTGTGCGTCGTCAAAGTTCCAAGCTGGGTATGATCGGGCACCGCGAGGGCCGGCTGCCGTGGCCGGCGGTTGCGCCACGACCGCGCGTGGCGCGGTTGCTGGTGAAGGCGTGGGGCGACGGGAGATCGACGCGAGCAGGCGCCCGCAACTGGGGCGTGGACTCATAAGCGCGCAGCCAAAGGCGGATCGAAGCAAGCTTGATGAAGGCGCAATAGTTGGCGGCGAGTTTGTCGTAGCGGGTGGCGATGCGCCGGCATTGCTTGATCTTGTTGAAGAACCGCGCCGCCAGGGTGCGCGCCCGATAGAGATGAGGACTGAAGCAGATGGGGCTCCTGCGGTTCACCTTCCGGGGCATGTTGGCCCAAGCACCCTGCTGGTTGACGAACGCCCTGATCCGGTCGGCCATCGTAGCCAAGGTCAGCCAACACCACTGTGCGCGGTCGCAGTCCGGCCAGAAGCACGGGGCAGAGCCGATTGTCATGTGCCTCGCCCGGCGTGAGGCTGAGGCGCACCGCCAGTCCGTCCGCGTCGACAACGGCATGAACCTTACTGGTCACAAGGATCGCCAAAGCTAGCGATAGTAACAAGAGGACGCAGAGACTCCTGAGCCATTTCTGCCGCTGAATAGTCTTATTTACGAACAGGGTCTTGATTTTCCTGTTCAATTCACAATATCCGGACTTAGATCGTGTTCCGGCCATCGCCGGACACCACGCGCGATCAGATATTTGGCTGAGGCTAAAGGCCGCCAGGATGTGCGGCATTCATGATCAGGCGGCTAGTTGAAGGATTTACACCCAGATTTAGGCGAGCCCGATCGTTGCCGGATGGTTCGCTTGCCCTTGGCGCAATCGTAGCCTCTGGCGACAGCGTCTTTTCCCATTTTCAGCCTCCACGGCTCGACCGGCGTCATTCGAGGGACTCTCCGTTCAGGAAGCTCTCGATGTGTGAGCGGCCCCGAATCTTCGACCGGTCGGTGCAGCAGACGGCCGGCCTGTCCGAAAGCAAAGTGGAAGTGGAGGTCATCTGACATGGCGCCAGGCCGTCAGCTGTGCGGGATGCTCGGTCGCTTACGCCGGGACGGAAGGGGAGCCGCCATGCTTGAGTTCGCGCTTGTCGCGCCGCTCTTCTTCCTCCTCCTTTTCATGATCGTCGAAGAAAGTCTGTTCGTCTTCACTCAGTCCCAGCTGGACAATGCCGCCCGCGGTGCCGCTCGTTCAATGCTGATCGGAACCTTTCAGACTTCAGGCAAGGGTCTATCGGACTTCCAGAATGCGGTCTGCGGCGGAATTGTGGGAATGATTCCTTCCTGTGGCAGCAACATCCAAGTTTATGCCGACGCAGATGGAGTTGACCCCTCGAATCTCGCCGTCGCGAGCAGCAGCTATTGGAATGGGGCATCGGGCACCTTCAATGTAGGCGGCCCCTCCCAGTACATGGTTCTTCAGGTCGGGTACCAATTTCCCTACTTCATTCCGTGGTTTGCCAAGATCACCGGCGGGGGCAGCGCGTTGATCGTCTCCACATTGGTATTTCAGGTCGAGCCCTATCGATGATCCGCGGACGCATTCTACTGGCAATGAAGCGCCTTGGGGCCAACTGCAAGGGTTTGGCGCTGGTGGAGTTCGCCCTCGTCGCGCCCCTCTTGATAGTTCTCTACCTGGGAACCATCGAGGGAACCAGCGCGGTGCGCGCCTATATGAAAGTCAATGCAGCGACCCAAGCCTACGCGGATCTTATCGCCAATCAGCCTTCCATCACCAAGTCGAGCCTGGCGCACTACTGCTCCAGCGTGAAGCTGGTCATGACGCCTCTGGACGCGACGACGCTATCCATCGCTTCGGCGAGCGTAACCAACACGAATGGCGCTATCGCCCAGGATTGGCACGACACGGGACAGTGCGGATCCGGCGTCGGCAGCATTGCCGGTCTTACGCTGGCCGCGGGGCTTACACCGTACAAGGGAGACAGTGCCATCGTAGTCAGCGCGAGTTACACCTATTCCTCGATCATTCGCCTTCTGCTGCCTGGGATCCAGACATTGACCGAAACGGCTGCCGCCCGCCCTCGCCAGAACTCGACGGTCGACTGCGCCGACTGCCAGCAAAATTGAACCAGCCTGCTTCTGCAACCGAGGCCGACATGACCCCCTCACCCAAAGCGCAGTCCTTGCTACGGCGGTTCCTGCGGTACCGCCGTGGCAATGTGCTGATCATCACTGTGCTGATGACCACGGTCTTGATGTCCAGCGTGGGCATCGCCGTGGATTACGGCAGAATGGTGCATTTCAGGGACACGCTGCAAGGCGCAGTGGATGCCGCAGCCATCGCCGGGGCAACGGCATACGTCGGACCAGGCAAGAACAGCAGCAACGTCCTCTATTCCGCTGTGGGGCAGAGCATTGCGATCGGCTACGTCAACCGCGCCGGTCTGCCGAAAATCATCGGCAACCTGAGCGTCACCGCCGCGCCGAGCGCGACCGCCGCCGGGTATTTCGTGCAAGTGAGTGCGACTGCGTCCATACCGGCGACCTTCCTTGCCATATGGAGGGATTCGCTGATCATCTCGGCAACCGCAACGGCGGAAAACGCGATTTTCAATATTCAGATCTCCGCCGCCGGCTGGAATTCCAATGCGTACGACCAGAATACCGTGTATTATTACATGTTCGATCCGAACAGTAACGTCATACCGAGCACGAGCGACTTGCATCCGCTGTTCAGCAATGCCCCCGGATTCAACAATCCCAGCACCATCAATCTCGCCGTTTCCGCGACCCAGCAGATAGCCTTCGCCTTCAAGAACATCACAGGCGGCAACACCGTCTATGCGAAGAACGGATATGGGGCGCAGCTGAACGATGTGCATTGGCTCTATTCCCCGTATCCCGAAAACCCCGACACCACTCACAACCTCACGACGCCCAATGCGGTGGCGTATCCGAATACGGTCGCGAACGCCGGCCACAACGGAGAGACATATAGGCCGCCATCGAATTGCAGTCTCGAGATGACCACCGCAACGGCCACCATGGTGAGTTCGACGTCCACTCCGCCTGTTGCGCCCGCCGGCGGGCTGCCGGCCGGCAACACCGGCAATTGCAACGACTCGCAAGCTTCGAACTCGAACTTCAACGCCACGAAGGCTCTGTCGGCACCCAGCTGTTCCACCCTCAATTCAACCCATACCACGGGCACGGGAAAGACCGTGGTTACGACCTACATCTACACATACGCGCAATTCAATTGGAACGACATGGGTGGCGGCACAGACGACTATGACTACAATGACGGCGTGTACTACATGAGCTGCCCGTCGCCAAATGGAGCGGCGAACGTCGTCACTCTCACTCAATAGCGGCCATTCTCCGCCAAACTGACGATTCGAGGGCCGTCAGGGGCCCCTCCATGTTCGAGGCCGGCCGGCATGTGGTCTCCGCCCCGACCGGACCTAAGGGACAGATCGCGAAATCGACGCGATTGACCCCAAGTGGGCATGCGATGCATCCGGCCGGCTTGGATCCTGGCCGCCCCATCGCTGACACGCTGCGAAGCACTCTGCCCCAGACAGAGTGATCGGACATCATGCATCTGAGCCGAGAAGGCGAACTACGAACTGGAAGCCGGTGATTTCCCGGAGGCAGGGGTCGCTAGGGATCTTCTGCCTTGTTGAGCAGGCTCCAGAGTCTGCCGGGGAAGCTCGCCTTCCCCGAGGCCAGCCGCTGCTTCCACGATCGCCACGATGGAATCCAAATAGCTTGCCATGTCCAAGTTATAGCGACCTATGAGGTCGCTTTCCCTTTCGCTGCAGCGCAATCGATACGAAGCGGCCAGGTCCCGCAGCTTCCGAGTATCCGTCATTCGTGAGCCCCTTAAGCCAATCGTCCTACAATTTGCGTCTTGTTAACCATTGTGGAAGCTTCGCCCCATGATCTGGATCAATCCAATCCTTTGTGTGCGACATGGAGCCGCATCGGATGCTGGAAGATCGCCCCGCCCAACGGCTTCCAAGCCAGATCCTGTGCCGGATTCATACAATTGTAATCAATACGCGGGCGCCCTATTGTACCTTTAGATTTAGGCATACTAGCCGCCTGTCCAGGTACTGGCTGCGGTTGATCATAGTCTATCCACAGGCGGCCGCCGCCGGCCCCACATAAGCTCCAAGCGCCGGCGAAGGAAGGCTGCGATTTGTTCCAAGCCTGCGCTCCAAATCTGCCGACCTATGTGAGCCGAAATTTTGCGGCTAGGAACGCGGACATTCGCGTGCAAGGCATTGCGCGGGATGTGGAGTGCTTGCTCAAGAGAATGCGCAGGAGCAGAGCCACCGTCGGCGTGAACATCCAAAAGCGCGGTCATGGACAGAGACGTCCGGCCTGTCATCAGCTGCGTTGCCATGGACGTCGCTAAACCCGAGAACGCGGAAGGGGCGGTGGCGGCCTCGGAGCTTCGCTACCGAAGACTCTTCGAGACGGCACAGGACGGGATACTGATTCTGGACGAACCCACCGGGCAGATCGTCGACGTCAACCCGTTCCTGATCGACATGCTGGGTTACAGCCGCGAGGAATACCTGGGAAAGAAGCTCTGGGAAATCGGGTTCTTCAAGGACGTGGCAGAAAGCCAACTCGGCTTCGAGGAGCTGCGGAGCAAGGGCTTTGTCCGCTATGAGGACCTGCCGCTCGAAACCAAAGATGGCCGCAAAGCCGAAGTCGAGTTTGTCAGCAACACCTACGATGCCGGCGGTCAAAAGGTCATCCAGTGCAACATCCGCGACATCACTGCGCGCCGGAAAGCGGAGAGGGTTGCTGTGGCCACGGAGCTTCGCTACCGAAGACTCTTCGAGACGGCACAGGACGGGATACTGATTCTCGACGAACCCACCGGGCAGATCGTCGACGTCAATCCGTTTCTGATCGACATGCTCGGTTACAGCCGCGAAGAATATCTGGGAAAGAAGCTCTGGGAAATCGGGTTCTTGAAGGACGTGGCAGAGAGCCAACTCGGCTTCGAGGAGCTGCGGAGCAAGGGCTATGTCCGCTACGAGGACCTGCCGCTCGAAACCAAGGACGGCCGCAAAGCCGAGGTCGAGTTTGTCAGCAACGCCTACGATGTCGGCGGCCAAAAGGTCATCCAGTGCAACATCCGCGACATCACTGCCCGCAGGGCGGCGGAAATTGCGTTGAGCGAATCGCGTCGACTTACCGACGGAATTCTTAATGCGATACCCGTGCGGGTGTTCTGGAAGGACAAGAATCTCGTCTACTTGGGCTGCAACGCGGTATTTGCGCGCGACGCGGGATTTACCAACCCAAAGGACCTGGTTGGGAAAGACGACTATCAGATGGGGTGGCGCGATCAGGCGGAATTGTATCGGCGCGATGACCAGCTGGTCATCGAGAGCGGCCGCTCCAAGTTGTTCATCGAGGAGCCCCAGACGACACCGGATGGGAAAACGATCACTCTTCTTACGAGCAAGATTCCCCTTCGCAGTCCAAGCGGAGAGATAGAAGGCGTTCTCGGAACCTATATGGACGTCACCGAGTACAAGCGGGCCGAGGCGGCGCGGCGTGCGAGCGATGAGAAATACCGTCGCCTCTTCGATGTGACCCGCGACGCCACCATGATTATCGAGTCCCCTTCCTGGAAATTCACCTCCGGAAACCCGGCCGCCTTGAAGATGTTCGGAGCAAGCAACGAGGCGGAATTTACTTCCCACGGGCCATGGGAGCTGTCTCCGGAGAGGCAGCCGGATGGCGCCGAGTCTGCCGAGAAAGCCAAGGTGATGATCGAGACGACCTTGCGCGAAGGCACCAACTTCTTCGAGTGGGTGCACCGGCGGATCGACGGTGCGGAGTTTCCCGCCGATGTGCTCCTGACTCCGCTAATTCAGGGGAAGAGCCTCATAATCCACTGCACCGTCCGCAATATATCCGAGCGCAAGGCAGCTGAGCTATCCGTCCAAGAAAGCGAAGAGCGCTTCCGGACCCTTGTCGAACAGGCGCCGGAAGCAATCCTGGTCTATGACTTCGCTCTCGAACGCTTTGTTCTGGCCAACAAGGAGGCAGAGAAACTGTTTGCACTCAGCCGAGCAGAGCTTTTGAAGGTCGGGCCGAACCATTTTTATTCCGCTAAACAACCGGACGCACGTCCGAGTGAGGAGACCTTTGTCGAGCACAATCGGCAGGTTGTGGCCGGAGAAGCGGTCACCTTCGAGCGACGCATTCGCAACGCTGCGGGAGAGGAACGCCTGTGCGAAGTAAGGCTCGTGCCGATGCCATCGTCGGAAGGCAAGCTAATGCGCGCGACCTTCATAGACATTACCGACCGGGTGGAGGCAGTGCGCCGGCTGGACCGGGCCTTGGAGGGGACAGTGGCGGCGGTAGCCAGCACCGTCGAGATGCGCGATCCCTATACCGCCGGACATCAGCGCCGCGTCTCCACGATCGCTGAAGCGATCGCCGCGGAGATGGGTTTGTCGGCCGACAGGATTCACGGCCTTCGCCTTGCTGGCAGCGTGCATGACCTCGGCAAGATCAACATTCCGGCCGACATCCTGAGCAAGCCCGGCAAGCTGACCCCGATCGAGTACGAGTTCATCAAAACGCACCCTCAGGTGGGCTACGACATCCTGAAGCCCGTCGAATTCCCCTGGCCCATCGCGGACATCGTCCTCCAGCATCATGAAAGGCTGGACGGCTCGGGTTATCCCAACGGCCTGAAGGGAGATGCGATCATGCTTGAGGCCAGGATCCTTGCCGTGGCCGACGTAGTGGAGTCGATGATGTCGCATCGACCCTATCGGGCGGCACTCGGGCTTGAGGCCGCGCTTGCCGAAATCCGGCAGGGCAGCGGAAAGCTTTACGAGCCGACCGTCGTCGAAGCCTGCCTAAAGGTCTTCGAGTCCGGTCGGCTCAAACTGGAGAATTAATCGTGTCGAGCCGTTTGCCGGCGGGATCCGACAACGCGCCAAGCGCCGGGAAGCCGATGCTAGGAGGGGGCACACCACCGCAAGGTCCTGAACTGGCCGCACCCTCCTGCTCCCCGGTTCGGCACAACAGACCAGCCGGCGGACGTGATCAACGAGCGCCGTACACAATTCTAGCCGACCGCCGTATTCGTCTGCTCGCTTCGGCCTTGCTTGTCTTCGCTGGCTATTATTTGGGCGCTAAGGCTGGAACCTACTTCGTCGGATCTTCGGCCCAAGCAGCCGTCATATGGCCGCCCAATTGCATTGTCTTGACGGCTCTGCTGCTATCGCCACCGCGGCAATGGTGGGCATATGCGCTCGCTGCGGCTGCTGCGGAATATGCCTTCGATCTGCCGACCGACGTACCGTTTGTGGAGGCGACGGGTTTTGCTGCTGCCGATCTGCTGGAGGTGTTCGCCGCGGCCCTACTCGTTCGGTGGCTGATTCCTGGACGCATAGATATTGCGCGACCGCGGCATGCATTGATCTTGACCGCATCTGCGGCATTGGTCGGATCTGTGCTCAGCGCCTTTGTTGGAGCAGCGGCTCTGTCGATGGCGGGTCCCATCGAGTACTGGGCCCAGTGGCGCCAATGGTGGCTTGGTAATGCGCTTTCCCACGTCACCGTGACCCCCTTCTTGCTTTCGTCGCTGTCCGCCGGCTTGCCTTGGGTCCGTTCGATGACCCGGCGCCATCTCCTCGGCATCCTTGGTGCTATCACACTCACGTCTGCGGCCATCGCGTACTTGGCGTTGTCGCACCACACTGCGGCAAAGCCGCTCACTCTCGCCGAGGTCTTTCTGGTCGTATCGATCGCGGCGGCAGTGAGCACGTTGGTCGGTGTTCTGGAAACTTCGGCGACAGTGCTGGTGATCGCGGCGGCGTGCGGCCTACTGACAATCAGCGACATTGGGCCCTTTGCGGGCCTTCCGCAGGAGCAGAGTATTCTGAATATGCAGGCCTTTCTGCTCTTGCTGGGGACAACAGCCCTCTTTGTCGCCGGGACCGTCACGCAACGGAATCGCCTCAAGGTGAGACTTGAGGAGATGACAATAACGGATGAGCTGACCGGCGCCTTCAACCGTCGGTACTTGCTGGTCCAGGCCACACTCGAGGTGGAGAGAGCGAAGCGATTCAAGCGCCCGCTTGCCTTTCTCTTCCTCGACCTCGATCATTTCAAGCAGGTGAATGATCGCTTCGGTCACCAAATTGGGGACCTTGTTCTCTCGACCTTCAGCGATATGTGCCGCAAGGCCCTTCGTCCTTCGGACACGCTTGTTCGATACGGTGGCGAAGAGTTTGTTGTCATACTGCCCGAGACTGGATTGGACGCTGCCGTAAGCGTAGCCGGGCGAATTCGCCAACAATGGCAGGAAACGGCGGTCTCTACCAACCCGCAAGTTCGGGAACTGACCGTCAGCATTGGCGTATCCGCTCTGCGTGGCGATGATGATAACTTGGATCCCATCCTTGAGCGCATCGACAAGGCCATGTATCGCGCCAAAGAATTGGGCAGGGATCGGGTAGAGGTCGCACCATGAAATTGTTCTCGTTAGCGCCCGTAAGCGGCCTTCGAGGGCAGCGTCGGGACGAGAGATCCAGCGCACGAGGGGAGCGATCTCTGCGAGTCTCTAAAGGTCGAAAAATCCAATGACGTCGGATTGCCGCAGGCAGGTGATCAATATCAGATGTCGGGGAGACTCATAGAGAGACTGTGGGGACAGCTCGAGTGCCAGCCGGCGAAACTTGCGGCTATCGGACCCAAGGCGGAGTGAGGCCAAGCATGCATCGTCACGTTTTATGCGTTCACGCCCCAACCGCGCCGGCGCCCGCGCCTCACGATCAGCAGGGCGATTGCCGCCGTGACGCCGAAGGATGGCCCGAGCCTTGAAACAAAGGTCTTGCGGTCGATGGCCGCCTTGTAGGAGAGCGCATCGGACGGCTTGACGGCCGCGCACTGGGGCGAACTGCTTTGCAGTTGGGCGCTCGTGCCGTAGCAGGCCTGGGCGGCCGCCAGCTTCGCATAGTCGCCGCGGGTCGCCGCGAACCAGCCCGCGGCGCAGATCAGCACCCAGATCGCGATGCCGGCGCTGGCCGTCGCCATTGTCTTGCCGGGGCTCAAATCACGAGCCGTCCCGACGAAGCGCCTTCTCGGCGGCGCTCGCGAGGTCGCCAAGGATCTTCCAGTCGGAAGCGAGGAAACCATCCGGGCCCAGAGAGCGCGTCGATACAAGCGCCGTATGCAACTCGCCCCAGCCGTCGGTCATCCCGTTGAAGGCCAGGTATCCGGGGAGGAGGCGCGACAACGGTCGCAACCGGCGCTGATCGCACCAGCGGTCGATCAGCGCTCTGAGCGCGGCGAAGAATTCCTCGTTCGAGCCGAATGTGGTCATGGGGCGATGCCGGCCGTGCGCCCGGGGCCTATTTCGAGATGCCGTAGCAGGCATTGCCCTGCTGTTCGATGGCCTTCACCTTGTCGTCGGGGCCGACCGTGAAGCGCGTCAGGCAGGTGAGGTTGACCTGCTGCATCGGCTGGTAAACCCGGGCCATGGGGACCGAGCTTCCGGTATAGAGCGAACCGCCGGCGGTGGTGTAGCCGCCCACCATCTGCACGCGCGAATACCGATAGGTCATGACCGTGTCGCCGGAAGCGAGCTTCACCGTGTCGTCAGGCGGGCCCAGGCGCTGCTGCACGTCCTCGGCGGAGATGCCGTCCCAGCTGGCGAGGTCCGTGGGCGGTGCCGCTTGGGCAGCGCCTTGCGAGGAGGGGCCGGCGCAGGCAGCGAGGCCAAGCACGGCCGCCAACAGCAGGAAGAGGGTCGACCAGGTTCTGTTCATTTGTCTCTCGGTGTAAAGCCCGACCGGGCGCCGATCCATTGCCGCTAGTCCGACCTGCCCGGCGTCGGAATGCGCTCGGCCGAAGGAAAGGGTGAACCTTCCCGCGCCGATCGGCAAGACGAGGCCAGGCCCTTTGACCCGAATCCCTTTGACCCAAATCAATGTTGCCTCTCGCCGCCGCGCTAAATTGGCTTGCGTCTCATCCCGAGACGACACCGGGGCCATGATGGCCGGCGAGAACGCCCTCGATCCCCCCAACTCGTACCGACTTTCCCAGAAAGTCGGTACATCATGTTGAGTGATAGTATTGGATTCACGCAGAAATACGCGACATAGCCTGGAGTCACGAATTTCTGCGATCCGATACTGGGGCTTCTCTTCTTTCGCTCCCGCCGCTTCCGGTTTGCCGGCATCCTGGTGCTGACAGAATGTTGCCGCTTGTCCGGTGCGCGGACGGCGCGAAGAGTGAACTACCGTGAAAACGTCCGCGCTGAGTTTATTCCTCGTCCTCCTGGCCGGCGCGGCGCAGGCCGAGCCCTTGCTGCGCCAGCCGGAATCCGCCGAGATCGCGCGCATTCTCGACGAGGTCACCCAGGGAGGGGACGCGCTGTTCGGGCAGGCCGTGGCGCCCGCGATCAGCCTCGACAGCCAGGCGATGCCGTCGGCCGGCGTCCTGCAGGCCGATTCCAGGATCGCCCAGGAAATCGATCGCGTGTTGAGCGCGTTCATGGATGCGCCGGACGGCCAGAGGCCGGCCGCGACCCGCGCCGCCGTGGCTGCGATCGACAAGCAGACCGCGACGGACGGCGCATCGCGAACCTTCGAGGGCCATGGGCCGAGCCTCTCCCTCATGCGCCAGCTGGCCTTCGTCCGGAGCGACCAGGTCCAGGGCGGCGAGCCCGTGGCGAGGCTGCGCGACGTCGTCAGCTCCTTCGAGCGCTCGCCCAAGACCGACGACACCTATTTCGAATATTCGGACCCTCGCGACCTGGTCGCCTCGACGATCGCGAAGCTTCCCGGCAGCGCCACGTCCTGGACGACGGGCGCGCGGCCGGCGATGGCCGGGAACACGCTCTACACCCTGAAGAAATGCCGGCAGGTCGTGCTGCTCGGCTGGTTCTGCAATACGGCCGACTATGCGGTGCGCGATCTCGCGGCCAGCCCGACGGGCAAGGCATCGATCCTGATCACGGTGCTGCGCCCCCTCGGGAAGGGGCGGGACAACCCGGCCTTCTCGGGCAAACAAGCCGAGAACGTCGTGGACGGCTACACGGCCGTCTACCTGTTCAAGCAGGCGGGGAGCTTCATCCTCATCTACAACCTCGGCATCCAGTCCCAGCTGGCGCCGACGAGCCAGCCCGGCCAAGGGAGCGCCGGACAGAAGACCGCCGGCGGACAATCGGAGGCGACGCTCGGCTTTGCCGACCCGCTGAATGCCGGGCAGAAGGCGGAATACCGCCAGCTGCTGGCGCGCCTCAGCGCCGAACTCGGCATCAAGGATTTTCCCTGAAGGGGGATGAGGGCCTGGGAGGCGCCATGAATCCGCAGCCCGGCACTCGGGCGACCAGGGTCTCCTACTGCGGCGCGGCCTGAACGTAGACCGGCACACTCGCCCCAAGCAGCTTGGGTTTCGCCTCGATGGCGATGAACTTGTGCGGTCCGGGCGCCACGGGTGGCATCGTGAAAGTCGCCTGGCAATTCTCGAGCGGCCCGACGAGCGCGCTGCCCGCCTTAGGTCCCTTGGCCGTGTCGACGAAGAAGAAGACTGTCCCGCCGGGCGCGAAGCGCGAGCCTCTGAGGGTGACCGGCAGACCCACCACGACGACCTCGCCGGGCGGGTAGAGCGTATTGTTGGCGGTGTTGACGACGCCGAGGCTCGGCAGGCAGCCGCCCGGCTGGCAGACGGTGATCGGCGCGCTCGCGAGAGACTGCCCCGGCATCGCCGCGTAGAGCATATGAGCCCCCGGCGCGGTCGCCGGCGGAATCTTGATGCTCGCGACGAAGGGAGCGCCGCTGGCGTTGGCGGTGGCCAAGGCCACGGGATGGGCCTTGTCCGCGTCGAGCCAGAAGACGACCTGGTTGCTGCCCCCGCGCTCGGTCGCGGTGGTTAGCGTGTCGCTCCAGGGAGCGCAGGTGATCCCGTCGCATTCGTGCACGCGGAAGCTATACGACGTGCCCGGCTTCAGGCCGACAGCGTGGAAGGCCAGCGCCGGGGTCTTGATCGTCACCGGCGGCGGGCCCCAGCTCACGGTTGTGAGGGGCTTGCCGATCACGGTCTGGTTCCAGGCGATGTCGAGCGAGTCGATGTAGGAGCCGCGGAAATAAGTAGCGGTGACGGGAACGCTCTGGCCGGCCTCGACCTCGGGTTGGGAGACGGCGATCGTCGGCGAGAAGATGCTGCCCGCGTTCTTGGCGGCGGCGACGTTCTTGACCTGGGGCTTCGCGGGTTCCGGATACACCAGCCCGAAATCGAGCCCGTGCGTCGGCCCGACGCCGACCAGGAACGGCCTGAGGCCGCTGAGCTGCGCGTAGTAGAGATTCTGGAAGAGGGCGTTGAGGGCGGCATTGACGTTGTCGGCGTTGACCTTCAGCGTGGGCGACCCCGTGCCGGCCAACCACAGGGATATCTCATCGCGAAGATGCAGGATGTCCGAATCCCCGATCAAGGTTCCAAGCTCCTTGATCGAGTTCAGCCACGAATCCCGCCAACGCCGCGGGCGCATCGGCGCCACCGGACAGGAGCAGGCCGGCCGCGTCATTGGCGACCTGCTTGCCATAGGCCTGGCTCGCCGCCTGGAGCTGGGCTGACGCATCGCCGCCGGCGACGTCATCGATGTCGATCGAGTTCGTGGTCGTGCAGGAGATCGGCAGCGCGAAGCTAGTGATGTTGGCGTAGGGCGTCGGCGCGCAGACGGAATAAATATGGGCCGTGAACACGACCGTGAAGCCCGGGTCGCCCGGCCGGACCCCGCAGCTGTTGCTGTCGTGGTTGCAGGTATGCGGCGAGGTCACCCAGAAGGTCACGCCATTGAAGGGAACAGCATAGTCCAGGTGAAGACGCCTGCCAGTGACCTGCTGGAAGTTGTCGTTCTCCCACTGCACTTGGAAATTCGCGGCCAGATAGCCCCGCGGGTTCATCACGCATGGTCGAAGGTCGTACTCCGTGTTCGGGCTGTGGTTGACGCGGTCTATGATCTGCTGGCGGATCTCGCTGCAGACGGCACCGCGGATCGAGCTCCAGATGGCCTCGTAGTACCCGACGCCGCCCGCAAACGGGTGGAGGAGCGGCGAGGCCGTTGCCTTCAGAAGGCCATCGGGCATGCCCGCGAGCGCCGACGGCGGCAGCGTATCGACCAGCGCCACGCGCGGCGCGGCGGTCTGGTCGGTAAAGCCCAGCGCAAGGTGGAACGGCCCGAAGATGAGGGCCTCGCTTCCCTCCCTCGTCCAAGGATCGGGATCGGCCAGGGCGACCGGGTTCGAACCGAGAGTGCCGGCAAGGAAAGCAAACGCGAAGGTCAGCCCGAGGAGGACGTTCCGGGCGTGGCGTCCCGATCCAATTTCCAATGTCATGTGGGCACCGGTCCTTGCTGCAGCATTCACAGCCACTCTGGTGCACAATAGTGAAATTATGATTGCTAGAAGCCTCAATGCCAAGGCTCACCACGTCAAGCCT
This sequence comes from uncultured Alphaproteobacteria bacterium, assembly GCA_963724385.1. Lineage (GTDB taxonomy): Bacteria > Pseudomonadota > Alphaproteobacteria > Dongiales > Dongiaceae > DASXQK01. The sequence continues at coordinate 1,777,300 of CAVRUJ010000001.1, forward strand.
TGCCGAGCGCACGCCGCCCGATATCAGGCAGATGAGGGTCCTTTAGGAGCGCCCAACCTTCATGATCCGGAGCGTTCTAGAGTCGGACGGCTTTCGGGAATTCTGCCGCCAAGTGCTCGATGAAGACGCGGACCGATGGCAGCAAGCCCTGCCTGTATGGAACGAGAGCCGTGATCGTGGAATCGCCGGCAAGCCAGGCGGGCAAGACCCGCCGCAGCGCGCCTGATCGAACGTCTTCGCGACAGACGTAGCCCGGCAACGCAACAATGCCGAGGCCGGCGATCGCTGCCTGCTTCAGGCCGATCATGTCGTCACTCAAGAGCCGGGGCGTCAGGCGCATGACCACTTCGGCTTTCGCCTTGTTCGCATGGCGAAGCCGCCAGACCGGAGCAACTCCCGTGCGCATCATGAACAGCGAGGGGTGGCCCTGAAGGTCTTTGGGCGTATGCGGTGTTTCGTTTGCCTCAAGATATGCAGAGCCCGCGAAAAGCAACCAGGGCGCCGGCGTCAGCGTCCGTTGCACCAGGGTCGAATCCGGAAGCGGGTCCGAATGGGCCCTGATCGCAACGTCGTAGTTCTCGCCGACGATATCGACTTTCTGGTCGGTCGCGTGGGCGACGATATTGACCTTGGGATAGCGGAGGAGAAAGTCCGGCACGATTTCGCGCATCGCGAACTGCATGGTGGCCACGGCTGCGGTGCAGCGCAAGGTGCCGGTCGGTTCATTCAGCCGATGGCGTATGGCGGTTTCGGCCAGTTCGGCCTCACGCAACATCGCCACCGCGTGGCGATAGAATTCTTCTCCCGCATCGGTCATGGCGAACTGGCGTGACGTGCGGTTCAGCAGCCTGACACCGAGCTTGGCCTCAAGCTGCTGGATGCGATGGCTCAGTGTCGATTTCGGAATTCGCAGCGTCCGGCCCGCGGCCGTGAACCCGCCGCGATCGACGACCTGCACAAAATGGAAGAAGTCGTTTAGATCCAGCACCGCCATCGTCCATGGCATTGGACGCTGAGTTCCAAGTTTGGCGACTTTTCGGCCGATAGTCCAGCGGCTACATCGTGACGCGTCGCAAGCGGCAGAGGATAGCATGTTCGACCCAACGCGCCCCTATGAACCGCTCACTTCCGAGAACGCAGCGCTGATTCTCGTCGACCATCAGGTCGGCCTGATGACCGGCGTGCGCGACTACTCGACGGGTGAGCTGAAGCACAACGTCGTCGCCCTGGCCAAGGCGGCCAAGGCGCTCGATCTTCCGATCGTCGTGACGACCACGGCGCGCGACAGCATGTGGGGCCCGACCTTTCCGGAACTCGTGGAAGCGCTGCCTGGCGTTTCGATCATCGATCGCTCGTCGGTCGATGCATTCGACGATGCAAAGGTTGCCCAGGCGATCGCGGCGACCGGCCGCAAGAAGCTGATCTTCGCGGGTATCTCGCTCGAAGTCTGCGCCGCGTTCCCAGCCATCACCGCGGTTGGCAAGGGCTTCGACGCCTATGTGGCAGTCGACGCGTCCGGGACCTTCAGCGAGACCAAGCGACAAGCCGGTCTTCTGCGCATGCTGCAGGCCGGCGTGATACTTTCCGACTATGCCACGCTGATGGTGGAGATCGTGAAGGATAACGGACGGCCGGAGGCCGGCGCCGTCTATGGGGCTCTCGATATGCCCTGGGCGAAGCTCGTCGGACAGGTGGCGCAGGCCTATGGCAAGTAAACGCTGTGCCGCTCGCGGCCGTGACGACCTGCCGGTCCAGCAATCGACGAAGTTTGAATTGATCATCAACCTGCTAATGTGCAAGGAGGTCTAATGCCTAAGATCAACAATGTGGTTCTTGTCCACGGAGGCTTCGTGGACGGCGCCGGCTGGAGGGGTGTCTACGACATCCTGAAGAAGGACGGTCTCAACGTCAGCATCGTGCAGAACCCGACCATCTCGCTGGCCGGAGATGTGGGCGCGACCAAGTCGGTGATCGACTCTCAACCAGGCCCTGCGATCCTCGTCGGGCACTCCTACGGCGGGGTTGTCATCACCGAGGCGGGAACCCATCCGAAGGTTGCCGGATTGGTGTACATAACCGCCTTCGCCCCGGACAAGGGCGAGTCAGTCAATAGCCTCATCGCCAATCCGCCGCCCGGCGCGCCCGTGCCGCCGATTTTGCCACCCAAGGACGGCTTCCTGTTTCTCGACAAGACCAAATTCCCGGCCTCCTTCGCCGGCGACGTAGACCCGAAGACCGCCGCTTTCATGGCCGATTCCCAGGTGCCGTGGGGCCTCGACGCGCTAGGCGGCGCAGTCACGGAGCCGGCCTGGAAGTCCAAGCCCAGCTGGTATCTTCAAGTCCGCGACGACAAGATGATTCCCTATCCCGCACAGCAATTCATGGCGAAACGCGCGGGCGCCACCGTTGCCGAGGTTCCCGGCAGCCACGCCATCTATGTCTCCAACCCGAAGGCCGTCGCCGACCTGATCGAACAGGCCGCGCGCGGCATCAAATAGCGACCTCCCTTAGGGCAGACCTTGCGCCGTACATGGTCGGACGTGCCGGCCAAGTACGGCGCAGGCTCAAGCAGAGTGTCCGGAGAGGCAATGATGATGGACAATTCGCAAACCGGCCCTATCCAGATCGCAGGTCTTGCCCATATTGGCATTCGGGTCCATGACCTCGACTGCTCGATGCGCTTTTACGAGTTGCTGGGCTTCAAGAGGATTGCCGGTCCAATCGGTCCCGAGCCGGTAGCGATCCTCGATCACCCATCCGGCGTGGAGCTCAATCTCGTGCTCAATGCGACGAGCGCCGGTGCTTCGAATATCCTGATGGACGTCCCCGAGAAGCACCCGGGAATCACGCATTTCGCGCTTTTGTGCCGCGATATCGCGAGCGCCAAGAAGCGGTTGGAAGCGGCCGGCATTCCGCTCAGCGGTGGACCCGTCCGCTTCGGACCCAATGCGCAGGCAATCTTCGTCCGCGATCCCGATCGCAACGTGATTGAGCTGCACCAGCGAGGCTAGCCGCCGGGTATCTCAGTCCGGCACGGCGGAAGCCCTTCCCCCTGGGCGATCAAGTCGATGCAGCCGCCGCTGGCCCATTGCGGGCATCGCCGGCTCCATCGCATCATGCTGCTCGGAATCGAGGCTGATGCCACGGCGTCAATCCAACGGCGCAACAACCGGCGGGTCATAGGGGATGCCTCCATCCTGGCGGGATTTCGCGAACTTCGCCGCCCGCCCGCGGCCGGTCGGCGTTCTTCCGGGCGATCCGCTGGCGCGCCTCGGAATCCGCGCGGATCAGCTCGCCGATGCCGAGGGGCCGGTCAGGTTCTCCGGCAAGACCCGATACCTGAACGGCGCCCGCTCGGTGGTGAGCCATTGCGTCGACGACGTGACCGAGGCGCTGCCGGGCTGCCTCGATGCCATGGACCGCCATGGCATCAAGGCGACCCTGTTCATCAACACGAAGTGCGAGCCGCTCCTGTCGCGCCTCTGGCCGCGGCTCAGGCAGGCCATCGCCGACGGCCATGAAATCGGCTCCCACTCCCGGCGCCATCCCTGCCGGGTGCCCGAAAGTTTCCTTTTCTGTCTCGGCCATTTCACGAAAGACGAGATCGAGGGCTCGCGGGACGACATCCTGGGCAACAGCGGCCAGCTCCATGTCTGGAGCTGGGCCTATCCTTGCGGCAATTGCGCCGACCGGGAATTCGTGCAGCGGAAAATCGCCCGCGCCGGCTATCTCGTGGCCCGCGCCTACCCGGATGAATTCGCGGGCGGCCACGCGGTGCCGGACCTTCAAGGCTACGATCCCAATCCCTACGCCGCCCGCTACACCCAGGTCGTCCAGAAGGGCTATGCCAAGCGCGGCCCGGATGGCCGGGAGGCCGCGATCTCCGGAAGGACCGACGTCGCGGCCGTCAACGCCAAGTTCGACGAGGTCTCCGAGGCAGGCGGCATCTACAGTTTCCTCTCCCACCCCCAGATGCTCGAGGATGGCGCTGACGGCTTCTATGAAAGGCACCTGGCCCATGTCGGCGGGCGCGACGAGGTCTGGTACGTGCCCATGGGGCCGCTCTATGCCTACAAGACCCTCTCGGAGCAGACCTCCGTGCGGGCGTTGAAGCCGGCCGGTGCGGGAGCCAGCTTCGCGGTGTTCAACCCTCTCGACCCGAAAATCTACGATGGCAGCATCACCCTCGAGTTCGATGCGCCGGCGCCGGTGAGCGTGACGGTGGACGGCAGGGCGCTGCCGGAGCAGGGCGCAGGGCCGGTCACCCGCTGGCGCGGAGAATATGTCCGGCGCATGGGCGAGAGCCTTCTGGTCACGGTCCGCCCGAACGCGCTGCTGGAATTCCGGTGACCGGGGCGTCGCCATGACCGGCGAAGGCATCAGCGTCATCATTCCCGCCTACAACGTCGAGAGCTTCATCGGCGAGGCCATCGCCTCGGTCCTGGCCCAGAGCCGGCCGGTGCAGGAGATCATCGTGGTCGATGACGGCTCGACCGACGGCACCGCGGCACGCCTGAGGGACCTCGCCGGCAAGGACGCTCGCTTGCGGCTTTTGGCCGGCGACCGGCTGGGACCGGGCGGCGCGCGCAACCTCGGCCTCAGGGCCGCCACTCTGCCCTTCATCGCCTTTCTCGATGGCGATGATGCCTGGCCCAGGGACAAGGTGGCGCGGCAGATGGAGAGGTTCGCCGCCGCCGACCGGCCCGACGTCGTCTCGGGCCTGGTCCAGCGCTTCCGGCAACTCGAGCCCGGCAGCCTCGCGCCCGCGGGCGAGCCCGGGGAAATCTTCGCCAACGTCAATCTCGGCGCCTGCCTGTTCCGCCGCCAGGTCTTCGATGCAGTCGGCGTCTTCGACGAGGGGCTCCAGTTTGCCGAGGACGTGGACCTGATGTTCCGCGTCCGCGAGCAGGGGATGAGGCTGGTCATCATGCGCGAGGTCACGCTCTACTATCGCAGCCGCCCGGGATCCATGACGCAGACCAAAGAGTACGAGGCGCTGAAGGAAACGGGCGCGCTTCAGGCCCTGCGGCTCTCGATCGCCCGGCGCCGGAGCGCCGGCCGCAACCTCGATCTGCCGCCATTCACCAGCCTGATCGACAAGTGACGCGCGCCGGATGAACCTGCGCCTTGCCCTGCTTGCCGCCGCTGCACTTCCGCTCGCTCTCGCCCTCTGCGGGGTGCGGGACGCGCAGGCTGGCGATCCGAACGAAGAGGGCTGCGCCAAGGAAACCCATCCGGATATGCGGGTCGGGTTCTGCGCGAACGTGATCCAATCGAACCGGTTCACCGGTGCCGCGGCCGCCTGGGCCTTCAACGACCGGGGGGCTGCCTACTACGCGCTGGGGCTATATGACCGCGCCATCCAGGATTTCGATGAGGCCGTCAAGCTCAACCCGAGCGATTCGGCCGCCTTCAACAATCGAGGCCTGGTCCGTGCAGCACGAGGCGAAACCGGGCCTGCGATGCAGGACTACGATGCCGCGATCCGGATCGATCCCGGCAATGCGGAAGCCTATCGCAACCGCGGCTATGCCTTCGCCACGCAACGCCAATTCGACAAGGCGATCGCGGACTATGACCAGGCAATCCGCCTCAAGCCCGACTATGCCGAGGTCTTCCGCCGGCGCGGCAGCGCCTATGTGCACAAGGGCCAATACGACCAGGCGCTGCTCGATTTCGATCAGGCGATCCGGCTCAGGCCCGACTACGCCATTGCCTTCAACAACCGGGGCGGCGCCTTCTTCCGGATGGGCGACTTCGTCCGGGCGATCCAGGATTTCAACGAGGCCATCCGGCTTCAGCCCGGCTACGCCTCGGCCTACAACAACCGGGGTGCTGCCTATTTCGCGACGGCGCGCTATGAGGAGGCGATCGGCGACTACACCGAAGCGATCCGCCTGAAGCCCGATTTCGCCGAGGCGTTCAACGGCCGTTGCCGGGTCCTGACCAGCGCCGGCAAGCCGCTCCAGGCGCTGGCCGATTGCGACAAGTCCCTGGAGCTCCGGCCCGACGACCCGAACACGCTGGACATGCGGGGCTGGGCCAATCTCAGGACCGGGCGCCTCGACGAAGCGGCGGCGGATTTCTCGCGTGCCCTCGTCCTGGCTCCGAACACGGCGAGCGCCCTCTACGGGCGCAACCTGGTGGAGCAGCGGACGGGCGAGAAGGCCGATGCCGACCGCGACCTTGCCGCCGCCGTCGCGGATCAGCCGGATATCGCGGCCTCGGAGGCGAAGGACCACATCTGGCCGCCGCAGTGAGGGAAGGGACGGCGAAGCCGAGTTCAGCGACCGGCAGCCCGGAATGGGCCGGATTTGAGTCGGGACGCTGCCTGATCCCTCGATCGGAGGCCGCGGGCCCCGCGCGCCGGGGCGCACTTCCGCGCCCGCCCGCTGGTCGATATTGTCCGCGGCGCTGCCCCGGGCCGGACCGTCCTCGGGCTAGAACCTCCTCAAGGGGGCATTGTTGAGCATCTCACAAGGCTTGGCGCGATTGCCTCTCGCGCTGGAGGCAAGAGGCCTCGGCCGACGGCGGCAGGGCGCTCTCGCCATCTGCCTGTTATGGATGGCCGCGGCCTTGCCAAGCGTGACGGCCCGGTCCTTCATCTGGGAGGAAGGCACCAACGCCGAGATCGCGCGCCGGGTCCTGGATCACGGCGAGTTCCTGGTGCCTTACATCTACGGCTCGCCTTGGCTGGAGAAGCCCTCGCTCCTGCCCTGGCTGATCGCGGCCGTGGCGCGCCTGACCGGGCAGGTGGACGAGTTCTCCGCCCGGCTGCCCTCCATGCTCGCGGCCCTCATCCTGGCGCTCGCCGTCTATCGCTTCGGCCTGCGCCACCTCAGCCTGCGAGCGGCGCTGTTCACCGCGCTCGCTTTTCTGTTCTCGCCCCTGGTGATGCAGAAGCTGGCGATCGCGGAGCCGGACCTGGTGGTGACAGCGCTCTCCTTTGCCGCCTTCCTCCTGTGGTGGAGCGGTGCCGAACAAGGCCGTGTCGGTCTGCTTCGCTGGTTCGGCGCCGGCCTTCTGCTCTCGGTTCTGGTCATGGCCAAGGGACCGCAGCCGGCGGCGTTCTTCGTGCTCGGCATCGGCGGCTGGATCTTCACCCGGCGGGAGTGGCGGGAGGTTCCCGGCTTCGGCTTTTGCCTGCTGCTTCCCACGGCCGCGATCCTCGCCTGGGCCGTCGCCGTCTACCGCCCGGGAGCTGAGCAGGGCTGGTATGGCTACATGCGCCTGCGCGCCTTTCCAGCCCTGCCGGACTACGCGGCCATGCAGCTGCGGTTTCTCCTCGTTTCCGTGGTCGAGCTGCTGCCGGCTGCGATGCTGGCACCCTTCCTGCCCTGGCGGCGCCTGTGGCCGGGAAGGGGAGAGACCGCGCCCTCCGCGATGCAGGCGCTCGCGTTCTACGCCTTTCCCTGCTGCGCGGTTCTGCTCTTTTGGCCGACCTCGGAGGCGCGATACCTGATGCCGGCCGCCCCGGCGCTGGCGCTCCTCGCCGGCTTCGCCTGGGACCAGCCGCGTGGCAGGCTGCTGGACCTTGCCCGCCTCCTGGCGGCCGGGACGACCGGCGCGCTGGTGCTTTTTCAGCTGGCCCTGGTCGGCGTCGCCATGCCGCTCTACGCCGACCGCTTCAGCGCCACACGGAGCGACGGCCGGGCGATCGATGCGATGATCGCGGGCGCGCCCGCCTTCTGCCCGGGCCTTCCGACCAACGAGCTGTTCTATTTCAGCTCGCCCATTCGCTGCTTCGACAATCGCGAGATCACCGGGATGACCCTGCCGGCCTGGCTGGTGGCCACGGAGGGCGAGCTGGCACAATTCCGCGCGGCGCGGCCCGGCCTCAAGACGACGATCAGGCTCAGGACCAAATCGGGTCCCGGTCTCATGGTGGTCTACGTCGAACCTTGACGGAGCAGAGAGCCACAGCATGTCAGCTTGGGGAGAACCGAAATGATCCTGGTCACCGGCGTCAATGGCACCACCGGAAGCGAAGTCACCCGCCAGCTCGTCGCATCGGCGCGGCCGGTGCGCGCGTTCCTGCGCAGCCGCGCCAAGGCCGCGACGCTGCCCAAGTCCGGGGTGGAGATCGCGCTCGGCAGCTTCGAGGACGTCGCTTCGCTCGATGCCGCCATGAAGGGGGTGAAGGCGGTATACCTCATCTCCTTCGACGGTCCGGACCAGCTCGCCCTCCAGGCGAACGTCATCGAGGCGGCGCGGCGTGCGAGCGTGCGCATGATCGCGCGGCTCTCCGCCTCGTCCGCCGATCCCGAATCCCCCGATGTCCTGATCGCCAACCACGGCAAGGGCGACCGACAGCTCGCCCGGTCCGGCCTCGGCCATGTGCTGATCCGGCCGCAATGGTTCGACCAGAATTTCCTGACCTATTGCCCCGGCGGGTTCATCCGCCTGCCGGCCGGGGAGGCGCGGCTTCCCTTCGTCGACGTGCGCGATATCGCGGCGGTCGCCATCAAGGCGCTGACCGAGCCGGGCCATGACGGCAAGGCCTATGTGCTGACGGGGCCGGAGGCGCTCAGCCACGCCGAGGTCGCGGCCATTCTCTCGCAAGCAACGGGCAAGCGCTTCGTCTATGAGGACATCGCGCCCGAGGCCTACCGGCGCCAATTGATCGAGCAAGGCGCATCGGCCCTCTATGCCGACCTCATCCTCAACCTGTTCGAGCGCATGCGCCGGCGGGGCAGCGCCGAGATCCATGACAACGTCCGCAAGGTTCTCGGCCGGCCCGCGATCGGCTTCCGCCGGTTCGCTGAGGACTACGCCGGCGAACTCGCAAAGCAGGTCGGCTAAGGCGTGGACTCATAGGTGCGCAGCCAAAGGCGGATCACGGCAAGCTTGAGCAAGGCGAGGTAGTTGGCCGCGCGCTCGTCATAGCGCGTGGCGAAGTGCCGGCACTGCTTAAATCACGCTCAGGACCGAGAGATCAATGGCCAAACAGCGCGTCCGCTATTGGAGAGTGAGCCGACCTAAGGCGGGCATCGCGAAATCGACGGACGTGACCCATATCGGACACATCCAGGCCCCTCGCGCTGAACGGAAGGACAATAGATTCACGTCACAACGCGTTTCCTCATGGAACTAACGCGATCTGGGCGCTATTTAAGGGTATGAACGACTTATCAAATTGGCCCCGCAATCGGCTTTTGCTCCACCTGCCCACCCGCGATCTCAAGCGGGTTATGCCGGACCTTGAACACATTCGCTGCGAACGCGCGGAGGTCCTACTGGACGCTGATAGTTCGATCGACCATGTATTCTTCCCCGACAGCGGTGTCGTCTCGGTGGTGGCGGTTTATTCGGACGGCAGTGTCATCGAGATGGCAACGATCGGGAGGGAGGGCTTCACGGGTGTGAAAGCCGTCTTCGGCGCCAAGATGTCCTCCTCCCGGCTTCTGGTTCAAATCCCGGGAAGCGCAGCAAGGATGTCGCGCGCGGCGTTTACGCGGGCCATGGGGTCGATGCCGTCCTTCCGAAGTCTCATGTATGCTTACGTTAACGCGTTTCTCGAACAGGTAATGGTGTCGGTAGCGTGCAACGGTGCGCACAGCATTAAGGAGCGGCTGGCGCGTTGGCTGCTCATGATGCGTGACCGCAGTGACGACGACACGCTCCTCATCACTCAGAGCCTACTCGCCGAGATGCTGGGTGTGCAAAGGCCGACCATCACGAATGCTGCCGCGGAGCTGGAAAGTGCGGGGTTGATCGAACGCGGCCGACGCCAAGTGAGGATACTAGATCGGAAGGGCCTTACGCGGGCATCTTGTGAATGCTATCTGCTGGTCCGGGAGCGCATCGCGCTTCACCTTCCCAAGACGTATATCTAGAAATACGCCCCCCGCCCGTTCAGTAATGTACATTACTGACAAGACCTCTTAACCCAGCGCACAATTTCAAGATCGGGATTTGAAATTGGCCTTCAGAAGGCCGCGCAGGAACATCCATGCGTGATGTCGATCCGATAGATCTGGTGGATGCGAACCGAGGGGGCCTGCTCGTGCTCGAGCCTGACCTGACTGTCCATTTCGCGAACAGTTCTTTCTGCAACACATTCGTAGTCGCGCGAGAGGATACGGTCGGCCGGAAGCTTTATGAGCTCGGCAACGGACAGTGGGACATTCCCGAGCTCCGCCGCTTGATCCAAGCCATTGTTCCAGCGCACGCAAGCGTGGAGGCCTTCGAAGTCGATCACGTCTTCCCGTCGATTGGTCGACGAGTGATGCTACTCAATGCGTGGAAGGTCTGTCGGCCCGACAACAACATGGAGCAGATCCTTTTGGCGATCGAAGACGTGACCGAGCTCATCCGGATCGAGCCCGAGCACTCCTTGTCGGCTAAAAGCCGAACCAGTGTCTCCCGCGTTGGGCAATTCCCGGGACGTGGACCATGCAAGGAATAAGGGAAGAGAAATGCAACGGATCGCGGAAAGCGCCGAAACTGGCAGAAATCCCCAATTTCGACGCCAAACTGGTGCTTTCATCGGTTGAATCCGGACAATTCACCGAGAGATGTCAGCGGAAGAAGGTCGTCTTTCAGCAAGGTGATCCGGCCGATGCAGTCTTCTATGTGCAGAGCGGTAGGATCGAGCTCTCCGTGGAATCCGAACAAGGCAAGCAGGGGGTCGTTGGACTCCTGACCGTTGGTGACTTCCTCGGAGAAGGCTGTCTCTGGGGCCAGCCATTGCACATGGGATGTCCTGTGCCAGACACAGCTTTACTCGGCAGAACGTGACCGACGTAGGAGGAGTGATGGTGGCCTTTACGCTTCGTGGGCCATACAGGCTCATGAGCGAAGTAATCAGGACATTCGTGCCGCCGCGCATACCAGGCGTGTTCGTTCTAGGACCTATTACACCCGGAGGCATCAACCTGATTGATGCGGTGGGCCGTGCCGATCACGATCTGGCCGCTGCATTGATTGGATTGGTTGGCAGCAATTCCGGTTTCATGTTTGCGACGGCGTCGTCTGTGGCGGAAGCCTTCGGCATGGAGTGCACCCTCTTCCACGAGAACTTCCTGACCGGGCGAAGGCCTCACCCAGTCGCTCCTTTGAATGCATCCTTGCCTTGTCCAGTTTGCGGGAGATCAAGCTAGATCATGAGTAAAATCTGGGCCTGAATATCTGGCAATCTGCCGCTTGATGCTCCGGCGGCCGAGGAGCTCGCGTTCGTAGTGCCAACGGTAATGGTGGCAGCGGCGTGATGAAAGGCCTTGCCGGCACCACATTGGGAATGGCAAGCAAGGCCACGGTGACAGAGTGATGGCCTTCTACTGCTGAGCTGGCTGTTTCGCCTATGTCCGCTTGTGGCACATCTCGGAAGTGGCGCCTGCGGCAAGGAAAGACCGCTCACGATCCCAAAGCGGACTCCGATAAGCCGCCGCGAGGCCTGTCTATGAGTTGACAGCCTAGCGGCGCGCGCGGCGCTCTCGCCCGCCCATGTAGAGCACGAAGATCCCGCTGGCGACGATCACGAGGATGCCGAGGATCGTGTGGCCGTCCGGGATCTCGCCCCAGATCAGGATGCCCCAGGTCGTGGCCCAGGGAATCGAGCTGTACTCGAAGGGCGCGATGACATGCGCCTCGGCGATACGGTAGGCGTGGGTGAGGAACCAGCTCGCGACGGCGGAGACGAGGCCGGTGGAGGAGATCAGGCACGCCTCGCGCAGGTCCGGCATCCGCCAGGCGCGCAGGAGGAACTGCAGGCTGGGATTGGCCAATTCGGCGAGGCCACCATGGCCCGCCACCGCGCCCATGGCGAGAGCGGCGATGAAGAACACGACGTTCTGCATCACGGACATGATCGAGGCCCGCTCGCCGATGGCGAGCCACCGCGCCATGAGCTGCGCCAGCGCGTAGAAGGCGGCGCCGACGACGGCGAGCACCGCCGCAGGGTTGACGACGCCCTTTGCCGGGTTGCTGACGATGATGACGCCGGCGAAGCCCACCAGGATCGCGAGCCAGCTGCTGGCGCGCGGCCTTTCGCCCAGGATGGGCACGGCGAGCAACGCGATGAACAGCGGCGCCGAATAGGAGAGCGAGATCGCCTCGGCCAGCGGGATGGCGGCCAGCGCCAGGTAGTAGCTGGTGTAGGAGCCCAGGAGCAGCAGGCCGCGGGCGAGCAGCGGCCAAGGCCGCCGCACCCGGAGCCGGCCGAGCCCGCCGTCGTAATGGACGATCGCGAGCAGCGGCAGGATCGCGGCCACGCAGCGCACGGCCATGATCTCCGGCAAGGGATACCGGCCGCTCAAAAGCTTGATGACGATGTCTTGCAGGGTGAAAAGCAGCGCGCCCAGGCAGAGATAGGCGATGCCCTTGAGCCGGTCGTGGGCCACTGCCTTGGGCAAGCCGGCGCCCGTGCCGCCGAGTGCCTTGGTTTCGCAGGTCGTCATCGTGCCGAATTGCTCTTGGATCCCCGCCGCGCAGCCCTACCATACACGGGATGCGGCGGCCCGGGCGAGGAAGGGCGCGGGCGATAATGAAGCCAACGTCAGGAAATCAAAGCAATCGACTTCAATCCGGCATGCCGGCCTTTCTGAGACCGTCGAGCACCATTTCTAGCGACGCCTGGCTCCGAATAGGCAGAAGCTGGCGCAGCCTGGAAACCGTCATTCCCGGCGCCAGCGACAGGAACTTGGCAAGTGCGGCCCGCGCCTCCGGCAAGCGGTCAAGCTGAATATAGGCGGGCACCAGGCCCCAATAGGTCGAGTCCCATTCTGGATTGAGGCCGGCCGAACGTTCGGCCAATTCCAGGGCTTCGGCCGGGCGGCCGCAGAAGAGCTGGGCCCACCCGGCAACCATCAGATACATATAGAAACTGGGATCCAGCGGACAGAGCGCCATGGCGCGCTCCGTGAGGGCCAGCGAGTCTTTCGGATCACCGGCGAACACAAGAGCGGTGCCCGCCATGAAGTTGACGAATCCAGAACCGGGGTTTCGCTCGACCGCGCGACGCACGGCGTCGAGACCGGCGCGATAGTCCCGCGCCACCATGATCAGGACGAAGCCGGCAAGGACCATGGCGACCGCATCGTCGCTGCCGGCGGCGAGCGCCCGGCGGGCCAGCGCGATGGCGGTTTCCGCGTCGTCTGCGCTGGCGGCAGGCCATCCCCGCGTCGCCCGTTGCTCATAGCACCATGCGGCATGGGCGAGCGCCGGGGCATAAGTCGGCTCGAATTCGATCGCTTTGTTGAGAAGGCCGATGCCCAACAGGTTTTCCTCCGGTCGCATGGCGTAGACATGGGGAAGCCCGCGAAGATAGAGATCGTAGGCATCGAGGTTTTCCACCGGCTTTCGGTGTGCGCGCTCGATTTCCGCCTTGCGCATTGTCGGTTCGATCGCGCCGACCACGCTGGCGGTGATCTTGTCCTGCAGATCGAAGACGTCATCCAGGCCGCCGTCGAACCTGTCCGCCCACAAATGGGCGCCCGTCGCCGCGTCGATCAACTGTCCCTTGATGCGCAGCCGCGTTCCCGCTTTGCGGACGCCGCCTTCCAGCACGTAGCGCACGCCAAGTTCCTTCGCCACTTGACGCACGTCCACGGCGCGCCCCTTGTAGGTGAAGGTCGAATTTCGCGCGATCACGAACAGCTGGTTAAATCGGGAGAGGGCGGTGATGATGTCCTCGACCATTCCGTCGACGAAATATTCCTGTTCCGGATCTCCGGACATGTTCGTGAAGGGCAGCACGGCAATCGAAGGTTTGTCGGGCATCGCAGGCCGCGCGGACGGTCCCTCCGCTGTCGGGGGATCGCTCACCGGCTTCGCCTGGATGGCGCCTCCTACCTGCAGGGAATAGATCCGCATCGGTTCGGCAATATTCTTCAGATTCGTCTCGCCAAGATCGCTGACCGCGAGGTCCAGTCTCGCTCTTACTTGCCGATAGGCATCTTCCGAAAGACATATGGCACCGGGCGTGGCAACGCCCTCCAACCGTGAGGCAATGTTGACGCCATCGCCCATGAGGTCGCCATCGCTCTCCTCGACGACATCGCCGATATGGATGCCGATGCGGAATTCGATGCGGCGCTCCGGCGGTACGCCCGTGTTGCGCTCGACCATCGCGTTCTGCACTTCGATGGCGCAGCGCACGGCATCCACCACGCTGCGGAATTCGACGAGGGCGCCATCGCCCGTCCGCTTCACCACACGCCCCTTGTGCACAGCAATGGTGGGATCGATCAGGTCGCTGCGCAGCGCGCGCAGTCGAGCCAGCGTCCGATCCTCGTCGGCGCCGGTGAGCCGGCTGAAACCGACCACATCGGCGGCCAGAATCGCGGCGAGTTTCCTCTGCTCGGTCATGTTTTTCTTATGTCCCCGCGCTCAACCTATCACGCAGGCGAGCCGAACGTGCAAGTCTCTGCGTCCGGGCTTAAGGCGTGGACCATGGCGGCCGGCTTCGAGGGTCGGCCTGGGCGGCTTCAAACAGACGAAGCGGAGGTCAAGGTCAGGACCGAGCCCCCAACCTCGAACAATCACTTCTTGCCGGACACCCGATCCCAGAATTCGCCGCGGTCGTTCGTGCGGGGAAACGGGTCAGCGGGCACAGGCACGCCGAGGAACTCGCAAAGAGGGCCCCAGCCATCCTTCACCTGGTAGACCAACAGTCGATGGGCGGGGATTGCCGCTTTGACTGCTTCATTATGGGCATTGAACGCCTGCGTCAGTCCGGCCACGTTGAGACCACCGAGAAAACCGGTCTTGGCGATGACGCCTGCCGCCATGTCGAGCCAGGCGCGCATTCCGCCGGGGGCTCCATCCTTTCCGGCAAGCAATTTGTAGATCGTATCCGAAAAACTCTGGACCCAGCTTTCCGGGCTGCGATGGGTCAGGACGAACCTGGCCGATGGATAGGCCGCGTTCAATTCCCGAAAAAACCCCGCGGTCGGCCAATCGACGGCGCTCTCATAGCCCCTGTAGATCGCCTCCCAATCCGGTTGGCCGCTTGCGGCTGCCGTCCAGAGCGGTACCTGCACCGGCATTTGGTGCAACACCTCCTCCATATGGTGGCAGGGCCCCAGCCCCAGTTGATTGAGCGCGAGCTTGAGCGAATGGGTCCCTGTCCGGCCCACCCCGGCGCCGATGACGTTGAGCGACATGACTTTCTCCCCCGCGTCGGACGTTCCGGAACCCCCGCCGCGCAGCCTTACCATACACGGGATGCGGCGGTCGCGGTGAAGGAGGTGTCCGTGGCCGCTCTCCGGCCGTCTGTCGGAATGTGCCAGATCCAGACACTGCGGTCCCGGCTGGAGGAGTGCTACATTCGTTCGACACCGCGACCTTGAAAGAAGGCTGTGCTGCCAATGGCGAAGCGCCACCACGCGGCACATGCCGAGCAGAAGGAATCGATGGCGTTTTCGAAGGAACGGGTCCTCTCGATCGGCGCCGTCGTGCTGGCATTCCTCGCCAGCCAACACCACACCCTGCACATGCTGGTGCTTGTTTTTGGGCTGGGCGGCGCAGGCGCAAGCTTCATGACCACGGCGCCCTGGCTGCGTCGGGGGATGCTGCTGATGTCGCTGGTGATGGCCGCCGTGATCGCCTACCAGATCCGGCGTGCCGATCGCCCTCGTGCCTTCCGTATTTCCGGTGCGATTTCCATCCTGCTGACCCTCGGCCTGGTCGGATGGTCCATCGCAAACTTCGGCCTGTGACGGGGGAATGCCGTGCAGGAGCCGTTCCGCAAGAACCTGTCCCATCTCACCTGGGCCGAAGTCTATGCCCGGCAGGAGAGGCGGGCCTTTCTGGTCGATGCCTGGATGGATGCTCTCTGCCTCAAGCTGGGCGACCGCGTGTTGGAAGTGGGTGCCGGCCCGGGTTACGTCAGCATGCTGCTGGCCGACCGGGTCGGGCGCGACGGCATCGTCTACGCGGTCGACATATCGGCCGAGGCTCTCGCCCACCTGGAGCGGGTTCAGAAGCAGCGCGCGGCGAGGCAGATCCAGCGGATCGTCGCGGATGCGGCAGCGCTGTCGCCTTCGGGCCTGTCCGCGCAATCGGCGCTGATCGCGATGGTCCTGCACCATGCCAAGGATCCCGCCGGCATCCTCAGCAGCGTGGCCCGGCTGCTTCCGCCGGGAGCATTGGCTGTCGTGGCGGAATTCCACCCGGAAGGGACATGCGAACAAGGGCCGCCGGCGGATCACCGGATCGATCCGGAGCGGATTCGTGCCTGGTCTGAAGACGCCGGTTTCGCGGTGCTTGATTACCAGCGCCAGAGCCCGGAGCATTATATGGTTCTGCTGCATCGGGCGCCCCGGCTGCCCCCGCCCGACAAGCGGCCGCAAGATCGCCGACCATGACGTGATGGGAGACAGCCGGGCGCCATTCGAGGCGGCGTTTCGATAGTTGGCATCGCAACAGTGCCGGGCTCACGGAGATGGACGCAGCCGCTGACAGCGCAACGGGTTTGACCAGCGCCGAGGCCGCGCGCCGGCTGGCCGAGGTCGGGCCGAACGCGGTCACGGACCGTGCGCCGCCGGCTTGGCGCGTCTTTCTCGCCAAATTCTGGACCCCCGTTGCCTGGATGCTCGAGGCCGCAATCATCCTTCAGATCGGGCTCGGCGAACCTCTCGAGGCGGCGGTGATCGCCGGGCTCCTCGCGTTCAACGCCTGCCTCGGATTTTTCCAGGAGAATCGCGCGGGCGCCGCGCTCGCCGCGCTCAAGAAGCAGCTGGCGCCGATCGCTCTGGTATGCCGCGACGGTCAGTGGACCAGGCGGCCGGCGGCGGAGCTCGTGCCCGGCGATGCCGTCCGGCTGCCGCTGGGATCGGTGGTGCCGGCGGATGTGCGAATCCGCGAAGGCTCAATGATGGTCGACCAGTCGATGCTGACCGGGGAATCGGTGCCGATCGACGTCGAGGCCGGGTCGACCGTCTACGCCGGGGCGCTGGTCCGCCGGGGCCAGGCCCTGGGCGAAGTGACGGCCACCGGGGCCAAGACCTATTTCGGCCGCACCGCCGAGCTTGTCCGCCTCGCCCACGGCGCGAGCAGCGAGCAAGCGGCCATCCTCGCGGCGGTACGCAGTCTGGCCCTGATCAACGGCGCCCTCACCCTTGGCATTGTCGTCTACGCCCATGCGGTTGCCCTGCCCACGGCGGATTTGGTCCGCCTTGCGCTGACGGCTCTGCTGGCTTCCATACCGGTCGCGCTACCGGCCACCTTCACCCTCTCGGCGGCGATCGGCGCGCTGGCGCTCGCTCGCAAGGGCGTTCTGTTGACCCGGCTTTCGGCCGTGCACGAGGCGGCGGGGGTGGACGTGCTGTGCTCCGACAAGACCGGGACCCTGACGCTCAACACCCTCGACACCGACCAGATCCTGCCCATGCAAGGCTTCGAGCGCGAGCGCGTGCTGGCTCTTGCGACCCTGGCGAGCTCCGACGCCGACCAGGACCCTATCGATGGCGCCATCCGGAAGGCCGCGGCCAGCGCCGGGATCAAGCCGATGGAACGGCTCCTGCGCTTTGTCCCCTTCGATCCGACCAGCAAGACGGCCGAGGCTTCGCTCGCCGGTGCGGATGGCAGCGAGTTTCGCGTCGTCAAGGGAGCTTTTCAGGCGGTTGCCGGCATGGCCGAGACGCCCGCCGATGCCCGCCGGCTCGTCGACGAGCTTGCCGGCCAGGGCCATCGCGTCATCGCCGTGGCCGTCGGTCCGGACAAGGCCCTGCGTCTTGCCGGACTGATCGCCCTCAGCGATCCGCCGCGCGAGGATTCGGCGGGTCTCGTCGCTGCGCTGCGCGCCATGGGCGTGCGCACGGTCATGATCACGGGCAATTCCGCGGCCACCGCCGTCGCCGTCGCTCGTAAGGTCGGCATTCCGGATTCGGTTTGCCCCCCGGAGGAGCTGCCTGCGGAGCTGAGCAGCGAGCAGTTCGGCGTCTTCGCCCGCATCCTGCCCGAGCAGAAATTCCGGCTGGTCAAGGCCTTTCAGCGTCATGGCCATGTCGTCGGCATGTGCGGCGACGGCGCCAACGATGCGCCGGCCCTGCGCCAGGCCCAGATCGGGATCGCTGTCTCTTCCGCGACGGATGTCGCCAAGGCCGCTGCCGCCCTGGTGCTTACCGAGCCCGGGCTCGGCGGCATCCTCTCCGCCATACGCGAGGGCCGGATCGCCTTCCAGCGCCTGCTGACCTACACGCTTAACATGCTGGTCAAGAAGATCGAGGTCGTGCTGTTCCTGGCCGTCGGGCTGGCCATGACCGGACATGCCGTCATGACGCCGGTGCTCATGGTCCTGATTTTGGTGACCAACGACTTTCTCAGCATGTCGCTCACGACCGACCGTGCCAGCCCCGCGCCGGCGCCCAGCCTGTGGCGGATGCCGCGCATCACTGCCGCAGCCGTCCTGCTGGCCGGTTGCAAGCTGCTGTTCTCGACCGCCATCCTTGCCGTGGGAGTCTTCGCTCTCCGGCTCGACGCCGCGAAGGTCCAGACCCTGGCCTTCGTCACCTTGGCATTCGGCAATCAAGCCGTTCTGTATGCGGTGCGGGAGCGGCGCCACATGTGGGCGTCCCGGCCCAGCCTCTTGGTCTTGGCATCGTCCGCGGCCGACCTCGGCATCGTGACGGCCCTGGCCTTGGCCGGCCTCCTGATGCAGGCGCTGCCGTGGCAGATCCCGCTCGCTGTCTTGGGTGCGGCGGCAGGGTTCTCCCTGGCGCTCGATCAGGTCAAGTTGCTGGTTACGGCGACATTCAAGGTCGAAGAACAATTGGGGTCAGAGTAGGTTTGTCTCAGTTCGAAACGTGAAGGATTCTCGCTCCGATATCCAATCCCAACAGCCCATGTCATATTCGATACATGACCGCGAATCTCACCGACGCTGAGAAGGCCGCTGAACTTGCCCGCCTTCGGGCCGAGTTCGACAAAGCCGTTCGTTTGGCTGGCGACATGCTGCGCGGCACGGAACGGCCAGGCCATGAGCTAGAGGGAGAGGCTTTGACCCGCTTCCTGGATGCCGACGAGAAGGCGAGCGCGCTAAGGCGCCGCATCCTCCAAATGGAAGCAGAGATTGGTGAACAATTAGGATCAGAATAGGTTTATCTCATTTAGCACAATCGCAGCGAAAGGGCGCTGGCGCGCCTTGCTCACGGAACTCTTGAGGAATCGGAAGTAGAAAGCTGCGAACACCAAGACAATGCCAATATTCACTGTGAGCCGTTCCCAGAATCGGTTTCTGAAGAATACGACATCTACACCGACTATGACGGCTGCCATCGCCACCACGTAAAGCACGACGGCTACCTGTCTGCCCATTTCACCCAACATCCCCCGGATGACCCTATGTTGGAGCGGATGGTAGCGCTTTCCTGAGGCCCGTTGAAGCGGTGGATGCCGTCTTGACCACAACGATGGACACCGCGGGCGGTTCGCGGTGATGGATGGGGGAGCGGGATGAGTGACGTTGTGTTCATTGAGGGGCCTGTAGAACTGTCAGATGGCGAGCTAGGGTGTGGACTCCTAAATGCTCAGGGATGTCCGCTTGCGGGGTAAAGCGGACTTTTCCGGGTTGAGAAATGCGCTCGGGCTACCTA
The DNA here is from genome assembly GCA_963724385.1 of uncultured Alphaproteobacteria bacterium. Classification (GTDB taxonomy): domain Bacteria; phylum Pseudomonadota; class Alphaproteobacteria; order Dongiales; family Dongiaceae; genus DASXQK01. The sequence goes on from CAVRUJ010000001.1 coordinate 1,796,835, forward strand.
ACTCGGATGACAGCAGATGGGAGTGTAAGGCCGGACTTTGGCTTCAAAGAGAAAGGATGCCCAATGGCAAAGAACACGATTTGCCTCTGGTACGATAAGGACGCCGAGGCTGCTGCCCGCTTCTACGCCAAGACCTTTCCCGACAGCGCGGTGGGTGCCGTCCACCGTGCACCCAGTGACTACCCATCCGGCAAGAAGGGCGACGTGCTGGTGGTCGAATTCACAGTTGCCGGCGTCCCTTGTCTCGGCCTCAACGGCGGTCCCGCGTTCAAACATAGCGAAGCCTTCTCGTTCCAGATCGCCACCGACGATCAGCACGAGACCGACCGCTACTGGAACGCCATCGTCGGCAATGGCGGCCAAGAGAGTGCGTGCGGCTGGTGCAAAGACAAGTGGGGCGTCTGGTGGCAAATCACGCCGCGCGTGCTGATGGAGGCGCTGGCGGCCGGCGGCGGCGAGGCAAAGCGCGCGTTTGATGCGATGATGGGCATGAAAAAGATCGACGTCGCCGCGATCAAGGCCGCGCGGCGCGGCTGACGTTCCTATGGCGACCCAGCGAGGCTCCGGCCAGCCGGTCAATGGCCGGCGGCACCCTGGTTTCTAGTCGATCAGGCTGCCGTGGTCCTCGCTGCAAGGGCAGTTTCGTAATAGTCGGCAAGCTTCGTCAGGGCGGCGGCACAATCGCCCGCATAACAGGATCCGTGCATCACCGCGAGGCGGCGCGGCTTGAGCGCCGCGAGCATGCGGATGGTCGGCCCGGTGCTCGGCGTCAGGGATGTCGCCTTGAAGGCATCCTCGGCGGCAATGGCGGCCTCGAGGATGCTGTCGTTGGTGACGGCCGGCCCCCGCCCCACATGGGTGAAAAGATCGCCGCAGAAAAGCGTGCCGGTCCTCTCTTCGTAGATGAGACCGGATTCCCAGGCATGCGGCACATGCGGCGTGTCGATGTATCGGACGCGCCTTCCGCCGATGTCGAGAACCTCGCCGTTCGCAAGCGCGCGGGGCACCCGGTCGGCCAGATCGTTCAGCGACACCATGCAGGCGGTGCGACCATGAACGACCTGGGCTCTTGGCGCGGCAGCGAGCCAGAGATTCATTGCACCGCACTCGTCGGCCTCGACATGGCCGAATCCAATCCAGCGCAGCCGCTCGATCGGCATGATCGTGCCGAATGCGGCCGAGATCAGCGGAAACATCATGCGAGGGCCGCAGTGAAAGAGCAGCGGTTCCCCGGCGTCTATGAGATATTGGTTGAAGGTGAAGCCGGCGGGCGCGGCAATCTCCGGCACGAAGGTCGAAAGGCGATAGATGCGCTCGGCGATTTCATCGACCTGTGTATTCATACCGCGAGCCCACTTTCCAAGAAGGTGAATTCGGTGATTCCGGCGAAACGATACCCCTTACCGAGACAATCTCGAAGCGACTTCGGGTGCGATAGCGGCGCAAAGCCGGCCTGGTTCCGTCCATGCGAGAATCGCCCGTGAGCTACCATCCATCGGCCGCACATGGCGAACCACCGCCAGAGTTCCCCTCAGGCACGCCCGACCGGTTCGCCTCTTCCCGGCTGGCGCGCGAGATCGAGACGCCGATGCGCGACGGTGTGGTATTGCGCGCCGACCTCTACATGCCGGAAGGCTCAGAGCGCGCGCCCGCCATCCTGATCCGCCAGCCCTATGGCCGGGCCACGCCCGACATGGCCTTCCGCCAGACCGGCAGCTTCTGGGCCCGCAAGGGCTATGCCTGCGTGGTGCAGGACGTGCGGGGCAAGTTCTCCTCCGGTGGCAGCTTCGATCCCATGGTCCATGAGGTCGAGGACGGCTTCGACAGCGTCGAATGGGTGAGCCGGCAGCCCTGGTGCAATGGCCGCGTCGGCATGTGGGGCGAATCCTATTACGGGTTCACCGCGCTCGCCGCCGCGGTCGCCGGCCCGCCGGCGCTCGCCTGCATCGCGCCCGGCGACATCGCCAGCGACCGGCATTCGATCTGGTTCCGGCAGGGCGCCTTCCTGCTCAACACCATCGGCGCCTGGGCCATCGCCATGGACGCGCCCGAATACGCCGATGTCGGCCGCATCGATCCCTGGCATCTCCCCTTGAGGGACATGGCGAAGGCGGCGGGGCATGAGGGCCGCTATTTCCGCACCCTCATCGAGCATGCCGGCGATCCAGCCTGGTGGGCAAGGCGCGGGCTCCGCGACCGGCTCGAGCGGATCAAGATCCCGGTGCTGTTCTGGTCGGGCTGGTACGACAACTACACGAGCGGCCTGCTCGCGGATTTCGCGGCGCTGGAGCGAGCGAGCCCGCATCCCGAGCGCATCCATCTCCTCGTCGGCCCCTGGGACCACGAGAGCAGCGCGGAGCATACGGATCGCGCCATCTGCGTGAAGCTGCCGCCCACGGGCGCGCATCGCTGGGACAGCTATCAGGCGTTCTTCGACCGCTACCTTATGGGGATCGAGAACGGGTTCGGCGCCACCGGCAAGGTCGACTATTTCACCATCGGCGCCAACCGCTGGCAGCGTTCGGCCTCCTGGCCGCCGCCGGGCACGCAGCCAACCAAGTTTTATTTACGTGCCGGCGGCCTTCTTTCGCGCGAAGCGCCGCAGGGGCCCGAAGTTCCGGACCGCTATCGCTACGATCCGGCCGATCCGGTGGCCGAGACCGTGGGCCGCAACTGCTGGGCGCTCTGCACGGAGCTCGGCGACCGGCGCGAGATCGAGAAGCGAAGCGACGTCGTTTCCTACACGAGCAAGCCGCTGGAAGCGGACTGCGAGCTCTCCGGCCCGATCTCGGCATTGCTCCATGCCGCGTCCAGCGCCGTCGATACCGACTTCACGGTCGCGCTCATCGACGTCTTCGAGGACGGCACGGCCAACCAGATCCAGGATGGCATCATCCGCGCTGGCCACCGCGAGGATCCCTACCGGGCGCAGCCGATCACCCCCGGCCGGGTTTACGAATACGCGATCGATCTCGCGGCCACGAGCTACCTGGTGAGGGCAGGCCATCGCATCCGGGTCGACATCTCCTCCAGCTGCTTCGATCGCTACGACCGCAACCCCAACACGGGCGACAGGTTCGGCCATGCCGTCGAAACCAAGGTCGCCGACCAGGCGATCCATCATTCGATGGACGCCCCGTCCTCGATCCTGCTGCCCATCGCGGGCGAGGGGAGGGGCTGAGCGGGCGGCCTCGTTTGACGGAGGGCCGCTTCCATCGAGGGGCAGAGATGCATCGGATGCGGGACGGTCGCGCATTGGGCATCGTTACTGGGCGGGCAGCATCTCGCCTCTGCATACCGCCACCAGCTTGTCCAACATCATCGCCGGTGCGGTTCCCGGACCCCGGATGGCCGACCCGGGATCGCGAGAGACCGTGGCGAAAACATCCTCGCCGGCCAGCCATCTGGACTCGGCATCTTCGGTACTCAGCGCAACGACCACCGCATGGTTGAGCTCATAGCTGATGTCGGCGAGTCCCAGATTCCGCAGGGCGGCAAACATCGCCTGCTGTACGGCGGCACGCAGGATCTTGGGCGTTTCGAGGGCGGGAATGTCGTCCGGCCCTCCTTCGTAGAAGATGCGGCACGCCTCCACGGATAGCGAATTAAACGATCGACAGCTTATTGGACGTTTGGCGTAGACGCCGCAAACATCCCCATCGAGAAGCGCGCAGGGGTCGCGCGTGGCCATGCGCCGATCCAAGTCTTGGCCATGCGTGACTGCCTCGGCTGCGATGACGCGATCAATCTCCATGCGACCGCGTACCGACAGATGTCTGGCAACGGCGAAGATGTCGGGAGGAAGTGCCGACACATAGGCCTTGCAGCAATAGCAGCAACCCTTCTTGCATTCCGCCCCGGTGAGCCCGCCGGCTCTGGCGACGGACAGGTCATAGAGGCGGTGACGGTACGCGGCCGCTTCGCTGGCAGGATTGGCCCACGATCTCTGAGAGAGCCTGTCGGAGAGCCCGAGAGCAAGCGCGGCGACATGCTCCATCCTGGTAGGCAAGGGAATGCCGCTGCGTTCGATCTCAGCCAGCGTCCTGCGCAGCATCTTCTGGCGTTGGCGACGCTCGGGCCTGGCTGTCATTCGTCACCGAAACTGCGCATTTCAGGATGGCCTAGTCACTATATTTTGGCGTTGCTCATGGTCCCGGGTTGGCTTTGGACGGACCCATTGCATTGCCGGCCGCACCGAGCGCAGAGCAAGAGTGCTCAAGATACTCCCCAGATCAGCCGGCCGACCATACCAAGCCCGCGAAAAATGCTAACTCGTTTGCGGTCTTGGCCCAACATGCCTGGCAATTCGCCGGTCGAGCAGGACAGCTGGATCGCCCGCTGAGCCGGGTGTCCGCAAGAAGCAAGGGGGGATAGATGGGCAGTTTGGACGCGCAACAGAAGCGGATCGTGCTCGCTTCCTTCCTCGGCTGGACGCTCGACGCTTTCGATTTCTTCATCCTGGTCTTCACCCTGCCGGCCATTGCAGCGACGTTCGGCGTCAAAGTGCCCGATGTTGCCTACGCCATCTTCCTGACGCTCGCGATGCGCTTCGTCGGCGCGTTCATCTTCGGACGGCTCGGCGACAGGTTCGGCCGCAAGCCCATTCTGATGCTGGACATCGTCAGCTATTCCATTCTCGGCGCGCTTGCCGCTTTTGCGCCGAGCTTGAGCGTCTTCCTGGTCCTGCGAGCGCTGTTCGGCGTCGCCATGGGCGGCGAGTGGGGCCTTGGGTCGTCGCTGGCGATGGAATCCATCCCGCCGAAATCACGGGGTCAGATTTCGGGCATCCTGCAATGCGGCTACCCGACGGGCTATCTCCTCGCCTCGGTCGTTTTCGGCGTGTGCTACAAGGCGAACATCTTCGGCTACGTGATCGACTGGCGCGCGATGTTTCTCTTCAGCATCCTGCCGGCTCTGCTTGTCCTCTACATCCGCAATCAGGTTCCGGAATCGCCGGCCTTCGCGGAAGCGAGAAAGGCGCCGCGGCCGAGCTTCCTGGAGACGCTGACGGCGAACTGGAAACTGTCGGTCTACGCCATCGTGCTGATGATGGTCTTCAACCTGTTCAGCCACGGCACCCAGGATCTTTACGCGGTGTTCCTGCAAAAGCAGCATGGCTTCGAGCACGGGACGGTAAGCATCGTGCTGATCGTTGCCAATATCGGCGCGATAGCGGGCGGGCTGTTCTTCGGCGGGCTGTCGGAGCGGATCGGCCGGGTCAATGCGATCACCATCGCGGCGCTGATCGCGCTGCCGGCAATACCGTTCTGGGCCTACGGCTCGACGGCGCTCATCCTGGCGATCGGCGCTTTCGTCATGCAAGTCGGCGTGCAGGGCGCCTGGGGCGTGGTGCCGGCTCATTTGAACGAATTGTCGCCGGGGCCGGTGCGCGCGACGCTGCCGGGGCTCGTTTACCAGATCGGCAACTTCCTGGCGTCCTACAACGGCCCGTTCCAGGCGAAGCTCGCCGAAGCGCCGGGCAATTCCTATGCCTACGCGCTGGCGCTCGTCGCGGGCATCGTCGCGGTAGCGCTCGCCATCCTGATACGCTTTTCGCCCGAAAAGCGCGGCCATGTAATCTCGGTCACGGCCTGACGACGAGGCGGCCAGCAAAGGCGAGGGACGCTCCTTCCCCGGCGAAGCGTCCGGCAATGCGCTGGCCTGGATGATACTTGGTCCTGTCGCGCTCCCTGTTTCGGATGATTGGCCAGCGGGCTTCGCGTGGCGGCTAAGCCGCAGGCGCGGCTCCATAGACGGTCTCATTGACCTTGGCATCGCCCTGGACGCCCGGTTTGTTTTCATAGACGAAGATCGCCATCAGCCGCTGTCTCGTTCCAATCACCGGCGTGACCCTATGCACGGAATTGCAGCCGCGGAAGATCACCATTGCCCGCGGCTCCCGAGGCACCGTCACGACACGAGACCTGTCGCCGCGAAGAACCTTGCTCAGCTCATCGAACTTCGGGTCGCTGTCCGACCGGGTATTGGGCACGATCTCGAATTCACCACCCGCCGCGGCAGCCTGGAGCATGAGCGTCAGGGTGAAGGCGTTCGAGGAGTCGAAATGCCAGGCGGACTGATCGCCCTCGCTGTAGCAGTTGACATTCACGGGCTGATACTTGTCCTCGCTCTGGTACAAGGCGCCGGCGCCGACGACGTCGGCAACGAAGCTGATCATTGCCGGCCAATTGTAGAGGCCCTTGAGCGAAGATGTTGCCGGCAGCAGGTGATTGCCGATCATCGAATAGGAAGCGTCGAAAAATATGTTCTTCGGGTGATCGGCAGGTAGAGCGGCATCCGCTTCGCGATAGAGATAGCAGTTGCGGTGCGACCTGTTCCTGTAGGCGGAGGCCTTGACGCTGTCGACCTCCGCGAGCGCCGCCGACAACGCGGCAGGCGTGATGAAGCCGGGCAGGACGCAATACTGCTGTACTTCCAGGTCGCCTTGAAGCTTCTGAATGATGGCAGCGCGACGAGGGTCCGCCTTGTCGAATATCGGGTAGCGGCGCAGATCCACCACCAAGCCCGGATTGAAGCCGCTGTCTTTCACGTCCGGTTTCCTCCCCATTCCAGTTCGAGATCCATCCTCGCAGGTGCGATTCCATTCCTGCGGTCGGCGGCTTCTTCGCGCATTCTGCCCGGGCGGAAGGCTGGTTGGGCCAGCCAGCCCATGACCGCATCCGCCTGACCGTCATTCCAGACCGCCAACATACAGAAAGTAAGACGGACGTTCAATAAGTTTTTGCCAAACCCCGAAACCGGGTAGCGTAGGGTCTTGCGCAATCCGCGCTTGCCCGGGTCTTCGCATACTGGATTGTGCCGCATCAGGAATGGGACAATTGTCCGGTTTCCGGACTCCGAGGGACGGTTGCAGGCAAGGCTCCAGCGAAGGATGGCACGGATGAAAAAGCGCAGCAGGCCCCACACGCAGGTCGAGATCAATGAATATCGCCGCCGATTGCTGGTGGAAGGCACAATCAAGTCGATGGCGGAGCGCGGTGTGGCGGGGACAACGGTGCGCTCGATCTGCGAGGATGCCGGAAGTTCCCGCGGCCTCATCGCGCACTATTACGCCAACAAGGAAGAACTGGTGGCCGAAGCGTTCAGGCATCTGTTCACAACTGTCTCGCGGCACGTCAGAGAAGCCCAGGACCGGGTGGGGGGCACGGCACTTGATCGTCTCAAGGCTCTTCCAAAACTGATCTTCTCACCGCCGGTCTTTACCCAATTCAACCGGCACGCATTCCTGGCTTTCTGGCATGAAATCCGCTTCAACCCCGCGGTGCGGCAGGTGAACAAGGAACTTTATCTCGACTATACGAAACGGACCGAGGCCAACTTTGCGCGGGCCGCGGAAGAATGCCACCTCAGCATCGACTTTCGCAGCGCCGCCATCGGACTCCTGGCTCTGATTGACGGGCTATGGCTGGAACTCTCAATCGACGACAAGGCGGTTTCTCGCGGCAAGGCAATCGACTTATGTCTGCGCTATATTGATAACCAGTTGGGGCCCAGCACAGTCAAGTAATGCCACGGCAATATAATCCGCGTGTCGTGGCTGATGACGGCTTACCAGGTGTAACCGGACAGGCGGGTTCGCAGTGGTCAAGGTCCGCCTGTGACCTACAGCGGACATGATTAACATTCGTGTGCGAAATGGACGATCTTAAGGAATGGGACCAGTCCGATGGACTGGGCGAGACCGATTGACCCCTCCTTGCGCTCCTCGGCCTGATGTCGCGGCACAAGCCTCGTTTGACGGAGGGCCGCCTCCGGTGCGATGCTTTCAGCCCATTGTGGGCCGCTGCCATCGAGCGGCTGAGATGTGAACGGATGCGGGACGGTCGCGCCTGTCCGCGGGCGCTCCTGGGGCCCGGGCCGAATCACCCGGACCAACAGACCGCGGCAGTCGTCGGGACCGCTCCTCGCCAGAACCAAGGGAGACACCGATGACGCCGAGGACCCATGCGACGGCGGCGCTGGCCGCCCTTTCCATGCTGCTGCTTGCCGCCGGGCCCGCCTGGGCCGCGCCGCAGATCCTGGGGTTGGTGGCGAGCAACGGGATGCCCACGCCGCTCAGCTGCGCCGACGGCCAGTGCAGCGGCCTCGTCAACAGCTTCTGCCTGCAGTTCGCCCGGCCTTCGCCCGATGACGGCAGCGCCTACAGCCTGCTACCCGGCGGCGGGATCACGATCCTGGGTCTACGCGCCGACGGCAGCAGCTTCAGGCTCGCCGGCGCCGGCCTGGTCACGCTCCGCAGCCGCGCCGGCTTTTCGGCGGTGACCGTCTCTGTGCCGGAGTCCGCGCTGCGCAAGATCGGGGCGGTGAGCGCGTCCGTCGAGGTTGAAGCCCTGACTGCTGCCCTGCCCGTGGCGGTCGCCGGCGACAGCGACCCCGAGACCCAGGCCGACATCGACCAGGCGACGGGCGCGCTGCGCCAGCTCGCGCAATCGACCTTCGAGGCCCCCGGCCAGAGAAGCGACGCGGCCAGGATCGTCACCTTCGCCATCGACAGCCTGCCGGCGACCGGGCCGGCAAGCCGCGTGGGGCGCGAGACGGCATGGAAGAAGACGGCGTCAATCGCCGAGCAAGCCGGCGTGGACCCGCAAGCCCTTGCCGCGGCCTCCAGCATCTATGAGAGCTGCGGCGCGGCCTCGGCCTTCGCCGGCTGCCTGGAGCGGGCGAGGCAGGATCTGATGAGCACGCTCGAATTCGAGTTCCAGAGCGAGAGCGTTGTAGCGCCCCAGCCGAACGCCGGCGGAAGCTAGTACAGGGTCAGCTTGTCGAAGTGCGGCAGCGGGAGGCTCGCATGAGTTGGGGGGCGCGGCGCGGCGCGGCGGCGGGCTTGCTCGCCATCCTCGCCGCACTTTCGGCCGGCGGCGCTGAGGCGCAGCAAGCCTGCTGGCAGGTGGCCAGCTCGAACGCGCCGGGTGGCAGCCCGTCTTTCGTTCTGGTCAACCAATGCACCGGCCAGACCTGGCAGCTGGTGCGGACACGTGGGGTCGATCAGAACGGCACGGTTAAGCCGAACGAATGGGTGTGGAGCTGGCAGCCGATCGCCATGCCGGCCACGCCGGGCTCGCAGTAGCCGGCTCCGGCCATCTGGCGCTGCCTGCCGGAGTTCCGGCGAAGCTTCGTCCATTGGCTCGAACGTCTTTGGAATTGCGCCGAAGCCCAAAATGGCTACCCTGCGGTCGGCTAAGGAACTTATCCCAAGGGGCGGCGGCTTCAGATGCGTGCATCGTTGGTTGTTGCGGTTCTGGTGGCGAGTGTCGGGCTCGGCGGCTGCGCGGGGGTCAACAAGCTGATCAACGGGGATCCCAAACCAGTCGACCCCTCCCAGGAGCTCACGTTCCAGCCTTTGAGCATACCGCCGGACTACGCTGTCGTTCCGCAGACGTCGGCCGCGGCGGCGCCGTCGGACCAGTCCGCGGGCGGTCAAGCTGACACCTCGCAGTCGTTCACCGGCAGTGGGAGCGACTTGTCGGCGAGCCCGAGCCCCAACGTCTCGGCCGGCGAGCAAGCCTTGCTCGACGCCGCCAATGCCGACAAGGCCAACCCGGATATCCGCGCGCTGATCGCCTCCGATTCGACCGCCAGCGAGGGGCTGACCAAGAGCCTGACCGACGCGCTGATCCTCGGCACTCCCGAGGGCCAGGCGAGCGCCGCGACCCCAAAGAGCGGTGGCGCAGGCGCCTTGACGCCCACGATCACCCGCGAGCAGCCCTCCGCCTTGTCGGGAATATTCAACTAGCCGCTGTTCGTGCGCCTGGCGGCGGCTATGCGCGCTGGCGCAGCAGCGCCCTTTCGCCGTCATCGGCCAGGCGCCGGTCCCAATCGGCCAGCAGCGGTTCGGTCAGGCGGCGCCACAGCGGCGGGACCAGCGCGATGAGCGACGCCGTGGTGTAGCCGCAGGGTAGGCGCGGCGCCCCGGATTGCGGCCGCAGCTCCCAATAGGGCTTGCCGGCGGCCAGATGGTGGTCGGCGTGCAGGCCCAGATTGTATTGCAGGGCATCGGTGAGGAAACGGTCGCATTCCCAGGAATGGCGCGCCTCGACCGGCCTGCCGGGCACGCGCACCAGGCCGTAATGCTGGGAATAGTCGACCAGCCGCTGGATGCCGGGGCCGAGCCCGGCGGCGATGAGGAAGCCGATGAAGCCGCGATAGCCGCCGATGGCCGCGACCATGGCGAGCAGCGCCAGGCCATACAGCTCGTCCTGCAGGAGCCGGTTATGGTGCGACAGGAAGGGCAGCCCCCGCTTGACGAGGCGCGCCTTCTCGATCCTCACCGTCTCCCGGACCTCGCCGATGAGGCAGCGGGCGAGGAAGGCGAGCACATATTCGCCGCGCCGGGCCGTCGCCGGATCATCGCGGGTCGCGACGTTGCGGTGATGGCCGTGGAGGTGATAGGTCGGGTAATGCCCGCTGAGATTGAAGGCGAGCAGGGCGCGGGCTACCCGCATCGCGCCGGCGCTGCCGGACCGGTGCAATAGCTCATGGGCGACTGTCATGCCGGCCAGCGCATAGAAATAGGCCGTCCCGAAGGTCGCCCCGGCGACCGCCGGCCAACGCCGCACCGAAGGCAGCCCGCCGAACTCGACGCCGATCCGCGACAGCCCATGGACGAGGCCGAGCGGATCACCCCTTGTCAGATAATGAAGGTGCAGAAGGGTTACGACGGCGAGCAGGGGCAGGGTGGCGTAAAGCTCGATGTCGTAGAGCCAGCGGCTGGCCCGCCGCGCCGGCGGCACCGCATCGCCGATCAGCTCGTCCAGCATCCCGGCGCCGATGAGGGCGAGGCCGATGACGAGCCAGATCCAGCCGCCGCCGAACAGCAAGGCGACGATGAAGGCCAGCATCAGGGCATTGAGGATACCGTATCGCAAGGCGTGCAAGTATGGGCTCAAGCGCTGCCGATGCCTCGTTCGGTCGGCCGGCGGGCTCGCCTGCCCGGCGGCATCGACGCCGGCGCCGGAGTCAGGGCGCAGCAGCATCGACCCGCTTGATCCGATATGCCTGGAACACCCCCGGCCGAGAGCCAAAAAATCTGCATCAGATTTGGTCTGGTGACAAGGCAGAGGGCTTGGCGATCGCGGGTCACATTGATTTGTGACCAATGGCAGAACCGTTCCAGCTCACCGCTAGGCATGCCATACTGTTGGCATGGCTAAGATCCTCTACTGGATCGTCATGCTACCCGACCGCACTTATAAGGTCGAGGTGACAAAACACGGCGTCCACCAGCAGTCGCAGGGCGGCTTCAGGAATGACGTTGAAGCCGAGTTATGGGTTGACGCCCAAAGAGCCGCTACTGGCGGCATGGACGAATGGGAACGTCAGTCGGACTTCCCCAGCCACTAACGGCAACCAAGCGCCTCAAGCGCGCCTGCGATCCCTCGCTCCTTTGAAGTTACAGACCTAACCGAGTGCTCATTTGCCTCGAGGGCAGAGGGAACCATGTGGAGATGTGGGCAGCCGCGCGGCGCAGCTGACCCCCTCGCAGTGGCCGCGCGGTGGGAAGTCGCCGGGCGGTTGTCGTTTTCTCCACAGCGCAGACCGTCGATGGCTTCCCGGCCCATCCTTGCGGTGGCCGGTGAGCGTGGCCATAGAACACGCGCTCAAGCCATGTGCCGGATCGCCCATGCCACCGCGAATGCGACAGCGATCCCAAGAACTATCAGACCCGGCAGGAGATAGATCCTCGCACTGCGCCGATTCTGTGAGTCGAACTGCACCCATACGTAGGCAAGAGCGGGAATCAGCAATACAGCCGCCCCGATCCCAAGACCGATCGCGCCCCACTTCATATCCCTGGCTCCCAGAGCTGTAGTGTTGCCTGCCAGAGTACAGCCAGTTTCAACAAGGGTGCCAGCCGGAGGCGATACTTCGATCCGAGGTTGTGCCGGTCCCCGGCAGGTATAGGCTATCCCCTCCGGTAGTCGACCTTCAGGGGAGCAATTTGATGGCCGGTTTCATCGAACACATCCGGGTTGGAGCCAACGGAGAAACGGAGGTGCTCCAACGAAGCGCGTGGAGCGGCCCAGCACTAAGTCGCGAGCAGTTTACGGAAATCGCCTTCGCCATCCTGAATGACGAAGGTAAGGGGCCCAAGTCAGGCAGCGAGACCGCCCCTCCGGCTGGGAACTCGCCAGCTCCTGATGCAATTCGTTTCGTTCGAGATGACGGCACGGAAGCATATCGCTACGACGTTGGCGACCTGGCGCAGGACGACCAGGAGCTTCCTGGGACAACCAAAGCCTGAGCGACCGGAGAGTGGCGCGGTCTCGCCCGCAGGGTCGGGGCCGGCCGTGACGGGGTCCGGCCGGTGCGACAGCTTGTACCATGGACGGCGGCCTGGCTCCGTCCTCCAATTCCTCCATGGCGGATGAGGTTCATAGCAGGACGGACGCCGAGCTGGTCGGCATGTTGGACGAGCCCGCCGGCTGGATGGTGCAGGCCGACGCGGCCGCCGCCCTGCCCCAGACTCACCTGCGCGCGGCTCTGTTCCAGGCCTTCGAGCTGACGGCAGCCGGGCTTCGCGTCAAGCAGATCGTCAAGGCGCCGGACGACCAGGTGGCGCTGGGCGTGATGCAGATCCATCGCTTGTGGTGGCGGCTCGGGCTGCTCGGCGGCTGATCCGGCCGCTAGTATCGGATCGCAGAAATTCGAGACTCGGGCTTATGTCACGAATTTCTGCGTGAATCCGACACTAAGACTCGAAACCATGTACCGACTTTCTGCGAAAGTCGGTACTAGGGCCCGGAGGGAGGGCGGGATGGCGCGGCTTCACCTCGACGAAACGGTCGTTGCCCGGTTCGCCGGAGAGCCCCGGTTCAATGTTCTGTGGGATACGAGCCTGTGGGGATTCGGCTGCCGCTTCAGCGCCCGGCAGCCGCCGCGCTATCTCGTTTATTTCCGGACCAGGGTCATGGCTGTCGGTTGCCGGCGCGTCATCGGTTCGAGCCCGCATATCAGCTGCGACCAGGCCCGGCGCCTCGCCCAGGAATTCATCGCCCGCAGCGCGCCCCATCAGCTCTCGCGCAATGCCGCGCGAGAGCCGGCCGGCCGGGCCAGCTGACCGAACGTCTTCGCGAAAGCCCGGGTGCCGGGCAGGAGCGGCGCCGGCGCCCGGTTTCCTGCCCGGCGATGGTTCAGCGATGACGGCTGCGAAAGATCCGCTTGCCCCGCCTACCAATTCAGCTTCACGGAATTGGTGCAGGTGAAGCTTCCGTCGATGTGGCTGCCGCAGAGCACCACCTCCTTGAGGGCCGTGTCGTAGATCCACATCAGGGAGGAAATGGGCGTGGCCCCTTGCGCGGTCGCCGGCGAAGGCTGGATCGCCAGCACGATGACGCCATTGGCGCTTGCCGGCTGGCCCGACGCGGACGGCATAGCTGGGTTGGCCGACTGGGCGAAAGATAGGCACGGCCAGCACGCGACCGCGAACAGGGCCAGGAGAGCGGTTCTCGGTTTCATTGCCTTGGATCCTCTTATTCTTGTCTCGGATGGGCGTGTCTCGGATGGGCCAAAATGCGATCGAAGATACCCTTCGGGCGTAGCGGGTTCGAAGCGCTTCGCGGCGGCGTGGCAAACATTGAGACCGGAAAAACCTGAGCCCCCTTGCGGCACCCTATTGAAACGTATCACTGGCGGGTTGCGAGGAGAAGACAGGCAACCCCGCGATGTACGTGGTGTGGGTCTTCGCCGTGGGCCAGGACGCCAGAATCACAACGACCCAGACGACGGCGCGCCGCCGGCGCAGATCCACGGTGGGAATATGGCACGCGGCCGGCGGATCGCAAACCGGCCGGAGAATCTTGCGCTACGGGCAAGGCCTTGGCTGGTGCCCGGCTGCCATTGCTGACATGATAGTCCGAATAATTTGTAACTTTGCCACGACCCGTCTCCACTCGGGGAGCAATATGTGAGGGGAGCAAGTCCGGCCCCAAAGCAGATCGCTCGGGCCGCAATAATCGGGAACAAGAAGATCTTTTGGCTAGGGCTGGGCGCGATCCTCGCCGCTTCCGCGGCACTTCGCCTTCGCGGCGTTGCCTCTGACAGCATATGGCTCGACGAGGCCGTGTCGTGGAGTCAGGCGAGCCAGGGGTTCTGGGTCACGCTTCGGGCGGCAGCCGCTACCAACGACGCCCCTCTGCACAATATCCTGCTGCATTTCACGATCCTGCTCCTGGGCGATGGCGAATTCGCTCTTCGATTGCCTTCGGTGGTACTGGGGGTTGCCGGGGTCGCCGCGATCTACTGGGTAGGCTCGCTCATCGATGGGCCGCCTGTCGGGTATCTGTCTGCCGCCCTGCTTGGACTATCGACATTTCACATCTATTACTCCCAGGAGGCGCGCGACTATGCCCTCCTGGCCCTGACCGCAACGCTCTTTGCAGGAGCCACGATACGGGCCCTGGGATCAGATCGTCGCGGCTGGCATGGCGCTTCCACGGTGGCGGCGATACTTCTGCTTTACTCGCACCCGTATGGATTGTTCCTGTGGTTCTCCATTGCGATCGCCGTGATTGCGAGTGCCAGACTGCGCCGCGATCCCGATCAGACAACCCTCGCGAGATGGGCAATTTGGCAAGCGGTGCCGATATTGGTGTACCTGCCATGGGCGGGATTTCTGGCCAGCCGTTACGTCGAGATTGCGATTCACGGCTTCTGGATACGGAAGCCCGACGCGCACGCCCTTATTTCCATTGTCGTAAGTCTCGCTTCCGGCCGCCTCATGGCATTGATGCTCGCCGCAGGCGCGGTATTGGGCCTCTTTGCACCTGCACGACCGTTGGAAGGAAGCGCCGAGGGTCCTCGCCCGGCGAAAGGCCATTTTGACCTGCTCCGGGTCGTGCTTCTCGCCTGGCCTTTCGGGCCATTGCTGCTCGGCCTCACCGTATCGCTGATCAGTCAGCCGATTCTTTGGGACAGATATCTGATATGTTCGCTGCCCGGCTGGCTGATCCTGGCCTCATGGGGTTTCTGCCGTCTTGGCAGGATATGGGGCAGCTGGGTCCTGGCCGCGGTCGTCGCTGCCGCCCTGGGAAATTTGTATTACTACGAACCCCACCACCGCGACGATGTTCGTGGCGCGGTAGCGGCTTATGTCGGTCAAGCGGTGTCCGCTGATTGCGTCTTCATGTACCGCGACTATCTCGCCGTTCCGGTACTCTACTATTTGCGCGAACCGCCGCCCTGCTTCCGGCCCTCCAAGACGGCCGCGGACATCAGGCCCTGGGAATTCGCTTCGCCTCGGGCGTGGCTTTTTCTCGGGTTCATAAATGCCGATGAGAGACGTGCCGTCATGGATAGCTTGCAAGCCCACGGATGGCAGACGCACACCGTAACCAAGGTGCCGGGCGGCGAGCTCTTGGTCGCGGAGTTCCGCCAAATAGGGAAGCATCCGTTGCGCGCGAAGCCGCTCGGATAGTGCAGTGCCTCGCCCCGCTGAATTGCGAGGGCGTCGGCGAAGGCCGAGCTCCCGGCTTTCTCTCTCGCCGACGGACCAGATCAGCGAAATGGCCGTCGGCTGAATCCGGACAGGTCGCTTTAGCCGAAGGTGGCGCTTCGGCGGCTCAGTGGGCCGGCCCGCCTCCATGCTAGGATGAGCCGATGAACCTCGCCCTTCATCCTTATCTCCTGGCGCGCTATGAGCCCGAGCGCGTTGCCATCGAGGAGGATGGCCGCCCGATCAGTTATGGCGAATTCGAGGCGCTGTCCCGCGCCATGGCGCATCGGCTCCGGGAGGCGGGTCTCCGCGAGGGCGATATCTGCGCCCTGCTGACGCGGGACGATGCCGCCAGCTTGGCCGCCATGTTCGCAGTATGGCGCCTGGGCGCGGTGCTGCTGCCGCTCGACCGGCGCGCGCGGTCGTCCGAGACGGACCTCGTGGCCGCCCGCTTCAAGCCGCGGGTCGTCGCCAGTTTGGAGCCCGAGCGGAATGCCGGAGGCCGTCTCAGCCTCAGCCTCGAGGATGGCGGGTTTCGTTGGGACCGCGGCGACTTGCCGGTCATAGGCGGCGGCGATGGCACGGCGCTTCTGGCGCTCTCGTCGGGCACGACCGGCGAACCGAAGGCCGCGGCGATCACCCACGACCAGCATCTGGCCCGCGTGCTGAGCTATTCCGTCAGCTACCCGATCCGCCGCGACGACCGGCACATTTCGATTTTGCCGCTCGCCTACAACTGGGGCCGCAATCTCGCGGTTTCGCATCTCTGCCTGGGGGCGACTTTGATCTTGCTGCCGGCCCTCTCGGCGCCGGAAGAACTGGTGGCGGCAGCGGAAGACCGGCGGGCGACGAGCCTTGCGGCCGTCCCCCATGTGAGCCGCGCGCTGCTGCAATGGGCGGCCGGCCGGCCTCCGGTGCTGGGGCGGCTCAACCGGTACTTCTCCTCTACCGCGCCGCTCTTTGCCGAGGAGCGCAGGCAGATCCGCGCCCATGTCGCGCCCTGCTTGACGGAGGTCTATGGCACGACCGAGACCGGCGGCCTCTGCGTGCTGACGCCCGAGGATCAGGAGCGCGCGCCCGGTTCCGTCGGCCAGCCGGCTATCGGTGTCGAGATCGAGGTCGTCGACGAGGCGGACCGGCCGGTCCCACGGGGCGAAACAGGGTCGCTCCGGTGCCGGAGCCCCGGGACGGTCCGGGGCTATTTCGGCGGCGGCCGGGCCGACAACGAGCGGTTTCGCCACGGCTGGTACTATCCGGGCGACATCGGGCGGATCGACGGCCAGGGCTTCATCTATCTCGAGGGGCGCAGCGCCGACGTCATCAAGCGCCGCGGCATGACCATCTTCGTCGCGGACATCGAACGGGCGCTGGCCGCCCATCCGGCCGTCGCCGAGGCGGCCGTCGTCGGCCTGCCCACCGCCGACCGCGACGAGGAGATAGCGGCCTTCGTCGTTCTCGCCAAAGCGGTCGAGACGGCGGAGCTTGAGACGCATTGCAGGATCGCCCTTTCGTCCCACAAGCTTCCGCAGCGGATCACGGTGCTGCCGGCCCTGCCGCGCAACGCCGCCGGAAAAGTCGTCAAGTCGTCGCTGGCTGCGCTTGCGACACCCACCGCGGGCATGGCGGAGGAATAGGGTCGGCGCCATTTCTCGGGGGAAGCTTCACCGAGCCTTGGCGCCGGGCTCCCCTTCGGCGGCGAGATCGAGGCGCCGCTGGAGCGCGCGGCCCAGCGCGTTGAGCTCGGCTGCGAACAGATGCTCGTGCAGAACGCCCAGCTCGACAATGTCGATCCGGGGCGCCAGGGCCTGGGTCCTGCCGGCATTGGCCTCGAAGTCCGCCCTGTGCTCCTTCGAGAAAATGATCGTGACCGGGCCGTCATAGGGCAGCGGCCGATAGGCCTTGAGCGCGGCTTTCGCGCCCGCATGCACCGCAGCCTGCCGGCCGAGGTCGGGCGGCACATAGCCGGCCGGCGTCCGGACCTGGCCGTCGAGGGCCCGGCGCGCGACATCGAGGCGCCGGCGCTTCACATGCCAGGCGAGGCGGCTCGCCGTCCGCTGCAGGCGGGCGGAAACGCCGTCTGGCTTGTCCCAGCGCAGCCAGGGCACCACCGAGGGATGAAGGGCCGGATCGATCATGCCGAGGAAGCGGATTTCCTCGCCGGCGGCCTTCAAGATCCGGGCGATTTCGAGCGCGATCAGGCCGCCGACGCAAAGGCCGGCGAGAAGATAGGGGCCTTGCGGCCGCACCGCGCGAATCGCCTGGGCGTAGTCGGCGGCCATCGCCTCGAAACGGGTATGGGGCTCCTCGCCCTCGACCAGGCCGCGCCCCTGCAAGGCAAAGAGCGGTTGCCCTGGATCGAGATGCGGCAGCATGCGGCGCGCGAACAAGACCGTGCCCCAGGCCGCGTGGACCATGAACAACGGCGGCCGGTTGCCCGTCGCGCGGATCGGCAGCAGGGGATGGCCGTCGGCGGGGGTTCCGGCCTCGGCGAGGAGGGCGGCGAGGCTCCGCACCGTCGGGTGCTTGATGAGGGCGGAGGGCAGCATGGCCCGGCCGTAAACGCGGTCGATCTCGGCCATGAGCGCGGTCGCCGATATTGAATTGCCCCCCAGATCGAAGAAGTCGTCGAGCACGCCGAGGCCCCGGATGCCGAGAATCTCCTCCCAGAGCCGGACGAGGCGAAGCTCCGCTGCCTCCCGCGGGGCCTCGAAGGGCGTAGCGAGCCGGAATCGATCGCGCGGGATCGCCGTCGAAGGACCGGGCTGCCCGCCCGCTTCGCTCTCGACCCCCGTTTTGCTCTCGACCTCCATGTTGTTCTCAATTACCCCGTCATGACAGCGGCAGGCTGACGCAAAGCCGGAAGGCTTTCAAGCCGTGGCCGACAGGCATGGCCCACAGGCGATCGACCTGCCGGCGCGCGGCTCGCGTTCAGGCGGCCCGGTCGCTCCCGAGCGTGGGCACGCGGGGCTGCCGGCCCGAGGCGAGGAAGCGGCGCCCCAACTCGCACACCTCGGCGAGATAGCGTTCCCGCAACTCCGGGTTCTGCTCCACGTCGTAGAGGGTGCGCATCTCCACGTCCCGAAGGCCGCAATAGCCGAGGATGCCGGTATCGATCTGGACGCGCATGGCATCGGCGTAGCCGTATTTCCGGTAGGTCGATTCCCGGGAGCCTGCCGTGCCCAGCAAGAGGGTAGGGCGGTCGCGCAAGCGGCCGCGCGACAGGCCGGGGGTGAAGCTGTAGGCCCAGCCCTCGCTGAAGACGCGGTCGATCCAGCCCTTGAGGACCGCCGGGAAGGACCACCACCAGACGGGAAAGACGAAGGCCAGAGCCTCGGCGCGATCGACCCGCGCCTGCTCGCGAAGGACCTCGGCCGGCATGGCCTCGCCCTTGAACTGCGCATAGTCCTCCGGCTGCAGGCGCGTCTCGATGTCTTCGCGGTAGAGATCGGCGAGCTCTGTCTCATGCCCGCCCTCCGCGAGGCCGGAGACGAGAGCGTCCAGCACCGCGCCGGTGTAGGAGTTCCCGCCGGGGATGCGCGAATACGGCAAGCACATGCATGGGTTGATACCTCAAGAGTTAGGCCTCGGTTGGACGCCAGTCAGCGCACCCAATAGCGTTTGGATAGGCGATCGACGGGTGTTCCATCCTTGAGCGGGACGGATTGGGTCATCTTGTAATCTTCGAATCCCATCTTCCCATAGAAGGCAAGGCCGCCCCTGTTGTCGGCCCGGATGGTGGCGTTGATCGCGCGCAAGCCCAATTCCCGGGCGCGCTTCGCCGTTGCCGCGAAGAGCGCGGCGCCGATGCCGGGGACCTTCGGCTCCGCTCGCGCGAATGTCGCGATGTCGGCCCAGTCTGCGGGCAGCTCGGGGTCGCGCTCCAGCAGCTGGAATCCCCAGGAGACGTCGCGTGCTTTCATCCTCGGCGACGAGGCAGTTCATGACCCGGGGTCCGGCGAGAAATTGTTCCGTGAACAGGGCGACCCCGAAAGGGGTTTCAAAGGCGGTCGTGCCGCCGATCCGGATGATGGCGTTCAAGAGATCGCACAGCTCCGGCGCGTCGCTGGTTTGCGCATCTCGGACCGTGAGTTGCAGGTCGTGGCTTTTCACTGTTGCATTGCGCTGGGAGAACAAGTTTCAGGATCGGCAACGCTCGATCTGGAGAAGCTAGCCGGCCACCCCCTGGCCGTCCAGCCGCCAACCGGGCCCTATGCTAGGGTAGCTTCGTAACCGCCGCCCTTTGGCCACGCGAATGACCGGCATCTCCGTCATCTACACAACGCACCGCCCGCAGCCTCATTTCGACTGGTTCGCCGACAGCCTCGCGCGCCAGCTCGACGACGGCGAGATGGAGGTGATAGTCGTCGACGGTCTGCTTACGCCGGCCCGCGTTGCCGAGCTGGAGCAGACCGTCGCGGGACGCTTCGCCTTTCGTCATCTGCGGCCGAAGCCCACGCCCTACAACGGCCCCTACCGGCTCACGAGGAATGAGTATTTCGCTGCGTCCAGCGCGCGCAACACCGGCATCGCCTTAGCCCGCATGCCCTATGTGCTCTTTATCGACGATTGCTCCGTGCTCATGCCCGGATACTGGTCGGAGGCACAGCGCGCCGCGCGGCACGGTTACATCGTCAGCGGCGCCGGCCAAAGGCATGTGAGCATGGTGGTGGAGCGAGGCGTCCTGCTGTCGAGCCGCCTCGTGGAAGGAGGAATCCGAACCGCACAGGACCCGCGATGGAAGCAGGGAGACGACACCCGGCTGGTGCGGCTCGGCGACGACCAGCTCACCGGCTGCAGTTTCGGTGCGCCGCGGTCCCTTCTGCTCGGCGTCAACGGCCTGGATGAGCTCTGCGATTCCGTGGGCCACGAGGACCAGCAGCTGGGGATTCGGTTCGGGTTCGCAGGCGAAAGAATTTACTTTAGCCGCCGGATGCTGGTCGTCATGGACGATGAGGTCCACGGAACGCTTGGCTTGCGGTCGCGTAACCACGAAACGACAAGCGGCGAAACCTACATGCAGCGGCTCGGCGCTTTCGGCGTAGGCAGTCGCTCGGTTCCTGGGGGCTGCCACCCCTGGGACATGATTCTCGATATCACCTATGGCCTTCGATCGCGCTGGACCGCCGGGAACGACTATCGCCTCGGCGATCTTCACGGCGAGGCCGACATGCTTCGCCTCGTCGAGCGCTTCCCCAAGACTCACTGGTTCGACGGCCGGCCGCTCGCAGAGATGTAAGACTTCGACCTGTCGCGGCGCGGGCCCCGGTTCTGCCCGCGGGGAACGCCGCCGCCGGTCCTTATGTGCCGAGCTGCTCCAGGCGATCGAGTATCTGGCGCGCCTTGATCGGCCAGGCATGGGTCTCGGCAAAGCGGGCGGCGCCCGCGACGAGGTCGGCCCTCAGCTTCTCATCGTTGCAAATGGCCGTGACGGCGCGCGCCAGCTCATGGGGCGCGTTGGTATTGACCAGCAGCATGCAGGGCTCGGCCTCGTTCATTTCACTGAAACCGGCCGTCGTCGTCGCCAGGATCGGCCGCCGCGCCGCCAGGCCCCAGGATAGCGCCCCCGATCCCGACGGGCCGCTTTCCAGATAGGGCGCCAGCACGATGTCCGTCCGATCGAGCACCTTTCGGACCTCGGCCGGCGGCAGGTAGCCGGTGATCTCGACCCTGCCCACCAGCCGGTCCCGTACCGTCTCCATCTCCGAAGCGGAGAGCGGCGCCAGCACGCCGTCGGGATAGTCGCCCGTCGCAACGAAGGTCAGGATGTTTTCCAGGGTCCGGTCCTGGGGGTTGGCGGGATGAGGGCCGCCGGCGATCACCAGCTCGATATAGCCCGGCACGTGGAGCATCGCGCGCAGCGCCGCCTCGTAGCCCTTATAGGCCACGACGAACCCGAAAATCGTCAGCCGGATTGTGCGCGGGCCTTCCCGCGGCTTGCCGCCCTCGCGGGGTCCCGGGTCCTTCAGAGCCGGGACCCCGTGGCGAACCACGGCCAGCTTCTCCGGGCGTAATCCGGAATCGATCATCAGGCGCCGTGCCTCCTCGGAGAGGACGACGGCGGACATGCTCGCGTCGTTGTTGATGGTACGGAGAATCGACCGCCATCCGGGCCGCACCGTGACAGCGCGCAAGCTGCCGAGGGCGGCGCGGCCCAATGCCGCGCGGATGCTGCGCCGGCCCCCCACGCCCAATCGCGCCCTTTCCTGGTGTACGACACCGTCGATCGAAGTCACCGGCGGGGCCGAATGAAAGACGATCAATGTGGGTTTCTTCTTCTGCGCGAGCGCCTTCAGGAGCCCGCCGAACACCTTGTTGGATTGTCGGATTCCGTACGAGCCGGCGTAGAGCCCGAACTCGTGCTGCAGGATGAAGGCATCGAAGCGGTCGATGCCTTCGACGAAGCCAGCAAAGTGCTGGGCGAACTCGACGCGGGCCTTTTTGGAAAGGCCAAGCCTGTCGATGGGGTGGGTCGTGGTTTCCACGCCAAGCGCCTGCAGCTCGGCCTGAAGCTGCGCCGAATAGGTGGCTATTCCGCAGGGCTCGTCATGGGTCGAGAGAATGCATATCCGCACGCGGGGCGGCCTCCATTCACCGCTTCCTGTACATCGCCCAGGTCTTGTCCCCGGTCACCGGGTCGCAGGCGCCGCAAACAATTGCGCGCGCCGCGTCGACCGTCGGCCAGTCGATATCGTCGAGTACGACGATACCACCTGGCCGCACAAGCGGCAGGTAGGCCGAAACTTCCCACACCGAAACCGTCTCGCTGTGGTTGCTGTCTATATGCAGGAAATCGATGGTCTCGGTCCCGAGGCTGGCCAAGGCATGCTGCGAGCTCTGGGCAAGGATGCGCACCCATGGTTCGAGGCCAAGCCGCCTGAGCTGGACTTCGAACCCGCGGCGGATTCCCGCCAGATCGACCTTCGACCACCAATCCCGGTTTTCCGGCTCCGCCACGCTGTCCAAGGCCGCCTCGACGGTCCATGGATCTACGCCGGTCGCCCGGCCGCTTCCTTTTGCCCTGCAGGCCATGGCGAGGGGGATGAGGCTCCTGCCACCGAATACGCCGAGCTCCACGATGGCTTGGCAGTCCTCTTCGAAGACGCTGCCCGCCATTTCCTGCGCCTTGGCAACGCTGCACCAGCCCTCGAGGGTCGGAACGACGGAGCCAACATCCCGCAAAAGCTGGCCGGCGCGAAACCCCTTGGCAATCCGCAGTCTTTTCATCCGGTCCCCAGCAAGTCGCAGAACGCCCGAAAAGCGCCTGTTTACTGATCCCTCATGGGTGGCTAGACCATAATGCGTGAACGGCACCCTTTTGACGAGAACCACAGTTCCCGCGCGGCTTGGCGTATTGAAGCGGATGGGACGCAGCCTGTGGCAGGCGTTGCCCCGCCGTGAGCGTCGCGCCTTGGCGCTCAACGTCTTCGGTCTCGTCGCGCCGCGGCCGGCGAGACCCAAGCCCGATGGTCTTGGGCCGATCACGGTGGCGGGCTTCCTCTCGCTCCCCACCGGCCTCGGGCAGGGCGCCCGCCTGATGTTGCAGGGCCTCCGCGACGCGGGCTTCACCGTTCACGGGGCCGACCTGACCGACGCTCTGCTCCAGGGCCGGGGGCCCGGCCTCGATCCCGGTCCGCAAGGAACCGGCACGCTGATCCTGCATGTCAACGCCCCGATGTTCGCCTGGGCGCTGTGGGCGCTCGGCCGCAGGACCGTCGCGCAAAAGCGCATCATCGGCTATTGGGCGTGGGAACTCGCGAAGCCGCCCCGCGGCTGGGAGCTGGGCTACGGGCTCGTGCACGAGATCTGGACCCCCAGCTCCTTCAGCGCCAAGGCGCTCACGAGGCCGGGCGGCCCTCCGGTGTCCGTGGTTCCCCATCTTGCGGCGGCACCCGCCCCAGTCGAGCGCAACCGCGCAGCCTTGGGCCTGCCGGAGGACGCGTTCGTCGCGGCCTGCGTATTCGATTGCGGCTCTTCCATCGAGCGCAAGAACCCGATCGCCAGCCTGCGCGCCTTCCGGCGCGCCTTCGGCGATCGGCCCGATCGCATCCTCATCCTGAAGGCGATCCGCACCACCCAGGGAGGCAGGCGCTGGCAGGAACTGGTCGATGCGTGCCGGGGCGCCGGCAACATCCGCATCATCGACCGGGAAATGTCGCCGGCCGAACTGAGCGGGCTGGTCGTCGCGTCGGACTGCCTGATCAGCCTGCACCGGTCTGAGGGGTTCGGCCTGGTGCTCGCCGAAGCGATGACGCTCGGTTGCCCGGTGATCGCCACCGGATGGTCGGGAAACCTGGACTTCATGACGCCGGCGAACTGCAAGCTGGTCGGCTATTCCCTGGTTCCGGCCAGGGACGAGCAGGATATGTATAGCGTTGCCGGCGGCGAATGGGCCGAGCCGGAAATCGATCAGGCCGCCGCCTGCCTCTGCGAGCTGGCGGAGCAGCCGGCGGAGCGGACGCAAATCGCAGAGGCGGCCCGGGACGCTGTCTCGGGATTGCTGTCCCAGAAACCCTACTCGCTTCATCTGTCGCGCTTCTTGTTCAAGCCAGCGTAACCGGAAGCGGCCTCGCGCCAAATCACCCGGCGGCGCGGCGCGGCCGGGCCCACCTCGCGCGGCTATCGAATTCAGGCTCCAGGCTCGGGCGGCTGGCGGGCCGGGTGCAGGCGCTGAGCGTAGCGGGCGAGCGCGCTCTGCACCGGCAGGGGCAGATGCCGCTCGAGCCAGTCGGCCAGCGGGTCGGACGCCCGGATCAGGAACGGGCAGAGGAAGGTCGTGATGGCGGAAACCCCCGCCGCCAGGGTGTAAAGGAAGCCGTTGGCGGCGTCCGTGCCGGCGCCCGTGTTGGCGCCCACCTGGGCGATCAGGAGCGAGAATACACCGATCTGCGCCATGGCGAAGCCGCTCTTGACCGCGGTGTCAGGGCGCTCGCCGATCGCGATCGCGGCGAGCGAGACGCTGAGGATCTTGCCCAGGACGACGAGAGCGCTGAGCAGCACCAGCGCCGGCCAATGTGCTGCGAGCTGATCCGGGTCGATGAGCATGCCGACCGAGACGAAGAAGAGCGCGCCGAATATATGCTTCACCGGCTCGACCAGCTTCTCGACCACCTCCGCCTCGCCCGATTCGGCCACCAGCGAGCCCGCCAGGAACGCGCCCAGCGCCACGGAATAGCCCGCCCGGTCGGCGATCATCGCCAAGGCGAAGCACAGCCCCAGGCTGGTCACCAGGAGCGTTTCCGGCCGCTTGAACCGCGCGACGAAGCGCAGCACGAAGGGAACCGTGACGACTCCGATCGCAACCAGCAGAATGATGAAGGAGCTGAGCAGGTGCGCCTTGAACAGGAGTGCCAGAGGCGACAGCGCGCCGCCGTTCGCCAGCGTCATCAGCACCGCCAGCAGCAGGATCGCGATCACGTCCTCGCAAAGCACCACGCCGAACACGAGCTCGCGCACCCTGGCATCGACCCGCGCCTCCTCGAAGACCTTGGCCATGATGACGGCGCCGGAAATCGAGACCGCCCCGCCGGTCAGCAGGCTCTGCCAGGCCGTCCAGCCCATGAGCCGCCCCGCTAGATAGCCAAGCCCGAGCATGGACGCGGCCTGGACGAGGGCGACCAGGCCGGCGGTGGGGGCCAGGCGCATCAGCCGGCGAAGCTTGAACTCCAGCCCGATCGAGAAGACCAGCAAGGTCACGCCCAGCTCCGCGACCAGGCGGATATGGTGGCCGCTGGCGTAAACCCCCGGCACATGGGGTCCCACGACCATCCCGGCGACCAGGTAGCCCAGGACCACGGGCTGGCGCAGCGCCTGGCAGATGACGGTGGCGAGTGCCGCGACGCACATCACCAGCGCCATGTCCTCGAGAAAGTTATGCGTGACGAACTGCATCCGGCTCACGCCCCGGGTTCATGCGGGCTACGCGCCGGGTGCAGGCGCTGAGCGTAACGGGCAAGTGCGGCCTGGACCGGCGTGGGCAGATGCCGCTCGATCCAGTCGGCCGCCGGGTTGGAGGCGCGGATCAGCAACGGGCAGAGGACGACGGTGACGGCCTTCAGCGCCACCGCCAGGGAGAAAAGGAAGCTGACCGCGCCGTCCGCGCCCCTGTCCACCTGGGCGAAGAGAATCGAGAAGGTGCCGATCTGCGCCATGGCAAACCCGCTCTTGGCCGCGATCGCGGGGCGCTCGCCGATGGCAAGGGAGGCGAGGGAGACGCTGATGAACTTGCCGGCGACGGCGACGGCCGTAAGCGCCACCAGCGCCGGCCAATGCGCGGCGATCTGATCCGGGTCGATCAGCATCCCGACCGAGACGAAGAAGAGCGCGCCGAACATGTGCCGCACCGGCTCGACCAGCTTCTCGACCGCTGCTCCCTCGCCCAATTCGGCCACCAGCGAGCCCGCGAGGAAGGCGCCCAGCACGACCGTGTAGCCGGCACGCTCGGCCAGCATGGCGAGCGCGAAGCACAGCCCCAGGCTGGCGATCAGCAGCGTCTCCGGCCGCTTGAACCGGGCGACGGCACGCAGCAGGTAGGGGACGGTGAACAATCCGATCGCGATGACCACGATGATGAAGGAGCCGAGCAGGCGCGCCTGGGTCCAGAAGGCGACAAGCGACAGCTCGCCGCCGTTCGCGATCGTGATCAGCACCGCCAGCAGCAATATCCCGATCACGTCCTCGCAGAGCACCACGCCGAAGACGAGCTCGCGCACCCTCGCATCAACCCGCACTTCCTCGAAGGCCTTGGCCACGATGACGGCGCCGGAGATCGAGACGATCGCGCCGGTGACCAGGCTTTGCCACGGCGTCCAGCCCATGAGCCGCCCGGTCAGGTAGCCAAGCCCGACCATCGCGGCGGCCTGGAGGAGGGCGACCAGCCCGGCGGTGGGGGCGAGGCGCATCAGCCGGCGAAACTTGAATTCCAGGCCGATCGAGAAGATCAGCAAGGTGACGCCCAGATCGGCGACCAGCCGGACCCGGTGGGTGTCGGCGTATACCCCGGGCAAGTGGGGCCCCACGATCACGCCGGCCAGCAGGTAGCCGACCACGAGGGGTTGGCACAGCATCTGGCAGACGACGCAGGCGAGTGCGGCGACGCACATCACCAGCGCCATGTCCTCCAGGAAATTATGCGTGACGAAAAGCACCCGCGCGCTCCCGCTTCCCGCCGGCGCGATGCCCATCGGCGCCGGCGGCCCACCCGACCTCAGCTTCGCCGATTGAAGCGCAAACCGGCAGGCAACGATAGATCGTTCGGGAATGCCGGGTGAGCCGGTGGCCGGCGCGGCGGTCACCTTGCAGTCCTGGTGCGGAATAATTCCGGGCGGGCCCGGGTCTTGCACTACGTCGCGTCGCGCAAGTCCCAAGCAATCGCAAAGGAGTTCCGATCATGTTGCTGAAGCAAGGCCTGAGAAGGCTCGTCAAATCGGCCGCCGCGGGCCTCATCGCCCTGTCGCTCACGGGCGCCGCGGCCAGCGCCGCCGATATCGTCGACACGGCCAAGTCCGCCGGCCATTTCAAGACGCTGCTCGCCGCCCTGGCGGAAGCGGGGCTCACGGACATGCTGAAGGGGCCCGGGCCCTTCACGATCTTCGCGCCCACGGATGAAGCCTTCGCCAAGCTCCCGGCAGGGACGGTCGAGAACCTGATGAAGCCGGAGAACAAGCAGGCGCTCGTAGCCCTGCTCACCTATCACGTCGTCCCCGGCAAGCTCCTGCTCGCCAACATCAGGGGCAAGAGGATCGAAGCGATGACCTTGCAGGGCCAGCACATCGAGGCGAACGCGCTGGAATGGCGGAAGCGGATCAAGCTCAACGACGATGCCAAGGTCGTGAAGCCGGAGGCCGACGGCGCCGCATCCAACGGCGAGTTCTATGCCATCGATACGGTGCTGATGCCCCAATAGCGCGAAGCGCCTTCCGGATGTTGGTTCGACGCGGGCCACCGCCGGGGTGGCTCGCGTCATGTTCGCGGAATCGATTCCCGGCCCGACGCCGCTCTGCGCTTGCTCTCTTTCAAATGCGGTGCGCAATTGCCTCGTCGAGTTCATGCAGCGAGTTCGGGCGAACGAAACCGCGAGGCCTCGGGAAGATAAAACATGCCGACTCCAGCGGGGACCGAGCTGCGACAAGCCGTTGCGGCGGATGCTTTGGCAATCCGCGAGTTGACGCGGGCCGCCTATGCCAAATGGCTCCCGATCATCGGTCGCGAGCCCAAGCCGATGACGGCGGACTATGAGGAAGCCGTGCGAAAGCACCGGTTCGATTTGCTCTACCAAGACGGAAAACTCGCCGCCCTGATCGAGACGATTTGCGGAGCCGACCATCTGCTGATCGAGAACCTGGCGGTTTCGCCGGCTTTCCAGGGGCGCGGCTTCGCGCGAATGCTGATGGCCCATGTCGAACGGCTGGCCGCGGCATCCGGACTTCGCGAAACCAGGCTTTACACCAACAAGCTCTTTGCCGAGAATTTGCAATTCTACGGCAGATTGGGTTACCGCGCGGACCGCGAGGAGGCGTTCAAAGGCGGCGTCGTGGTCCATATGAGCAAGCCCGTCCGGCCATTGACGAGTGGCGGATAGCAAGCCCCCATTCGCCGCAACGTGATCGCAGGTCTGTTGCCTTCCCTCCCCGTGCTGCGATTTGCCGGCAGCGAGACCGGCCGATTTACCGATTGGTAACCGTTGCGGCTTTAGGCCGGTATCCAGAGGAGATGCCCGATAACCCTGGGGGATTCGCCAATGGCAGTCAGAAACCGGTACCGGGTCGTTCACGAAAAGGACGGCACATTCACTCTCGAAGTGACGCTGGGGATCGATGCGCAGGAGCCCAATGTGGGGTTCGCGGATTCGAGCGAAGCCGCTGACTGGGCCGTGGGCATGCAGGCGGCTTCAGCGGATCCCAGCCTGTGGGAACGCTTGCCGGACGCTGAGCGGGAATAGCGGCCAGGCGCGAAAACGGAAACGGCCGGCGGGGTCGCCGCCGACCGTCCCTTACGTCACGTCAGCCAGCCTACTCAGGGAGTCGCTGGGGAAATTGTGACTTCCCCAAAGCCGGCTCCGCTCGCCTGACCCGTCATGGTGCTCGGATCGCTGGGCGAGGGCCCCGCGCTGGCGCTGTTGTTGCTCGTCGCGCCGGCTTGCAGGGAGCCCTGGTCGGGAGAAATATTGCCTCCCGCCGCAGCGTCGCTTGAGCCGGATACGTCGATGGGCGACTCGCCGGCGCCGGGGATGGCACCATTGGCCGCGCTGTCAATCTTCACGCTGGCCTCAGGATTGTTGGGGTCGGTGCCAAGCATGCCGGATGCGCCGCCGCTGGCCTGGAACGAGGACGTTCCGTCGCCGCTGGCCGACAGGCTGCCGGTGGAAAGCGAATTTCCAGCCAGCGTGGTCGAGCCGTCAGCGTTGTTCATGACCGCAGCGACGGAGCCATTCGCCGACTGGGACGTGGCCGTTCCGTCTCCGCTCACGCTGGCGTTGGATCCAGCGTTTAAATCGGCGTTGAGCGAAGTGCCCGGAGAGGACTGCGAAGCGGCAGACGCAGCATCGGACGCTCCGGCCGCCGCCGCGTCACCTGTCGCGGAAGCCGTCGATCCGCTGTTCGTGCTGGCGTTGACCGCGTTGGACTGGGAAGCGTTGGCGTTGGCAGATGCGGTCTCCGTCGCGCTTCCTGTCCCGTCGCCGGACGAAGCCGCGGCCGTGTCCGCAGCACCGGCCGCCGCAGCGGAATTGCCGCCGGCCGTATTGTTGGCCGAGCTGAGAGCGCCTCCGCTGGTTATGCCGCTGCCGCCACCAGTGCTGCTCGCGGTCGAGGTGGCGTGGTCCGACGTACTCACGGTGCCATTGGCCGCCTGAGACGCAGAGCCTTGAGCCGCTGAGCTGTTGCTGGCGGTGCCGGTCCCTGAGACGTTGGTGCTGCCGCCGGCGCCCGTGCTCACGGACAGCATGCCAGCCTCGGCCTGCTGAGTCGCGGCGTGGAAGCCCGCTGGCACGGCCGCCAGGGCGAAGGCGAATGCACTGGCTGTGGCCAGCAAGGCCAATCTGGATCGAGACTTCGTCATTGCTCTTTCCTTTCGCTGTGGTCCATGCCAGCGGTCGAACCGTGCCCGACCCGTTCGCTGGCACAAGGATGGACCTTCCCTGGACCCCGGCGTTTCGCGGCCTGCTGAATCAGAAATGGGATGGGCATGTGACAGGAATTGGGCGCGGGAGACATTTTCCCGCCGGAAGGCCGGTTGGCGACACGCTCATGGCGAACTCATGGCAAAGCCGGGATATTTCGGGGGCTCGCCTTGCAGAAAGGAATAAGCGAGCGACATGCACCGTTGTCACTGCCAGGAGCGGGCGCGGCGACAGGAGCGACCAATGCGCAAGCTGCAAGCAATTCTCGCGACCATTCTCCTCGCGAGCCTGCTGACCGGCTGCATCTTCGTGGAGCGGCCGAATCACGGCGGATATGGCTATTGGCACTACGATCGTGATCGCTGGTAAGCAAGCCGAACCCTCGCCGGCGCGTCCAGGCCATTGGCCCAAGCCGTTAAGTGACGCGCCGGCCTGGCGTCCGAACTGTCCGCGCGATCAAGTCATTATGCGGCTGCGACAATCGCAAGCTCTGCTCTGCCAGTTGTCACATCACGTCTGCGCAGGAATTCACGCGTGCCGCAGTGCAAATAGTATAGGCTAAGCGCCGCCAGCCCCTAATACCGTCAGGCATTTCCTAATCGGGGTACATAACAATGAAAAGCAATCCGGAAAAATCGCCAACTTGGGTTACCCTAATGTCAGGTGCTGCGTTGATCGCGATGTCGGCATCGACCTTCGTTGGTGGCTCAGCACTCGCTGGTGTGCCTGCCGAGATTGGCAGCTTGCAAGTCGCGGACAATCAGCCGCCGCCGCCGCCGCCCCAGGGGCAGAAAGGCAATCAGTCGCAAGGTCAACAACACAACAATCAGCCGCAGGGTCAACAGTACCACGAGCAGCCAAAAACCTATGTCCAACCAAAAACCTATGTGCCGCCGCAGGGCCAGCAATACCAGCAGCAGCCAAAGACCTATACCCAACCGCAGACCTATGGGCAGCCGCAGGGCCAACAGTATCAGCAGCAACCGAAGACCTACGTTCAGCCGAAAGTTTATGTTCAGCCGCAGGGCCAGCAATACAACGGTCAGCAAAACCAGCAAGGCCATCGTTACGACTGGAGCACCTACCAGCCTGGCCACCAGCCGCCGCATTGGCAGGAATACCATCAGAACTTCGATCCGCACCCCTATCAGTGGAACCGCGAGGCCGAGCGCCGGTATCAATGGGAAGTCTATAGGGAGCCCAGGGGCTGGTATTACCGACGCTGGGGCTATGGCGAGGTTTTTCCGATCATATTCTGGACTCAAGACTATTGGATCAACAGCTATTGGGAATTCGGGCTGCCTGATCCGCCCTATGGATATGTCTGGGTGCGCTATGGCTCCGACGCTTTGCTGATCGACGTCGAATCCGGCCAGATCCTCAGCGTTGTTTATGGCCTGTTTTACTAGTGCCCTTCAATGCGACGTTGCCGATTCATGAGCTGCACGGTCTTCCGACCGGCCGTCGATCCGCTCCGCGGTTCGGCCCTAATGGATCGCCGCCGCGCGTGAGCAACGACATCGCGATCCTTGTGAGAAAATCGGGCTAGCGGAATCTTGCGGGAATGGCGTCGGCGAAAGGGAACATGGGGAAAAAGGGCCTTGCCTGTTCGATCACGCGCTTGAAGGATGGTCGCCCGACCAGCCTGTCGAAATAGGCCGCCAGGTTCGCGAAACCGGTCAGGAAGGGCTCGACGGCGCCGGCGTAGAACAACGCGGGCGCGGCGGAACAGTCCGCCATGCTAAAGGCGTTGCCCGCCGCCCAGGTCCTGGAGGCCATCCGGCGCTCGATCATCCCATAGGCGATCTTGAGCGCCGCGCGGGCCTCGGCGACGCCGGCCTCATCGCCCTTGTCCTTCGCGCGCAACCGATCGCCGACGATCTTCTGCATCGGCAGCTGGACGTATAGATCGAAGATGCGGTCCCACAGGCGTGCGTCGAGCGCCTCGTCGGGGGCCTGCGGAACGAGCCTGGTCGGGCCCGGGAAATGCCGATCGAGATATTCGATGATGATCGAGGATTCGGCAACGTCCTGCTCGCGGTCGTGATCCCGAATCACCGGAAATTTCCTGATCGGCCAGATGCCCCTGAGCTCGGCGCTGTCGGAGTCCTTCGAAAGATCGATGACGCGGGGCGCAAAAGGCGTGTCGTTCTCGTACAGCGCGATCAGCACCTTGTGGCAGAACGACGCTAGCGGGTGATAGTAGAGGGTGAGCGACATCGGGCTCTCCTTGGGTGCTCCTGGGGGACTCTCCCCTGGCGGCGATCGCAACATGATCCTGCCGCCCCGGCAGGTCGATCAACGGCCATTGTCATGACATCACTTCCGCTCAAACCTGCGTGACCGGCGCTCGCCTATTTGTGGCCGCGGCATAGGATTTCCGCCATATCACCCGACTGCGGGAAAGGAAGGCCCAAGATGCAAGGCTCACGAGCGCGCAACATCGGGTTGGCCGGCGCGATGCTGGCCCTGGCGCTTCCGCTGACTGCCGCGATGGCCGCTGGCGGCGGAGGCGGGGGAAACAGCGGCGGGGCCGGGGGCGGCGCCGCCGGAGGGGCCGGTGCCGGCGCCGGGCAGGGGCGGATCGTCATCTCCAACGACAGCAACGCCGACGCGGAATTCGCCGATGCGCAGAACGCCATCGCCGGCTTCCACTACGACAAGGCCGTCTCCGATCTCCAGGACGTGCTCGCCCGGCAGCCCGACAATCCCGATGTCCTGAACCTGATGGGGTTTGCCAAGCGCAAGCTCGGCGACCAGTCGGCGGCGCTGGACTACTACGACAGGGCCTTGGCCCTTCAGCCCAACCATATCGGCGCCAACGAATATCTGGGCGAGCTTTATCTCGAGATGAAGGACCTGGCCAAGGCGAAGGAGCGCCTGGCGGTGCTGCAACAAGCCTGCGGCGACTGCGAGGAGTACAACGAGCTGAAAGACAAGATCGCCAAGTTCGAGATGGCGGCGAACTAGGAAAGTCCCGCGCCCGCCTGGCTTGCCGCGATAATGTTCAGACGCCGATGGACGGGGAGGCTCACGTGAAGAGGCAACCTGCGTGGCTTGCGGCATGGTCGCCCAGCATGCTGAGCCTGTTTCGGGCAATGACCGCGCTGCTGTTCCTGGAGCACGGCACGGCCAAGATCTTCGGCTTCCCGCATGTCGCCATGTTCGACGGCCTCAGCCTGGTCTCCCTGCTCGGCCTTACCGGAGCGATCGAGATCGCCGGCAGCGCGCTTCTTCTGCTCGGGATCTTCACCAGGCCCGTGGCATTCCTGCTCTCGGGCGAAATGGCGGTCGCCTATTTCATGGACCACGCGCCGTCGAGCTTCTATCCCCTGCTCAACGACGGCGAGCCCGCCGTGTTCTATTGCTTCGCCTTCCTCTACCTGTCGGTCGCCGGCGGTGGGGCCTTGAGCCTCGATGCCTGGCGCAGGCGCAAATTTCCATGACATCCTCCGGCGACGGCCTATGATTTTTGCGTGATTCTCGTCGGCCAATATGATTCGCCCTTTGTGCGGCGCGTGGCTGTGTCCTTGCGCGTCCTGGGATTCGCCTACGAGCACGACACGCGCTCCGTGTTCGCGGATTTCGAGGCCATGCGCGGGATCAACCCGCTGGGGCGCATCCCTTCGCTCATCCTCGACGATCTCGAGACCCTGATCGATTCCGCCATGATCCTCGACTGGCTCGACCAGACGGTCGGGCCCGAGCGTGCCCTCGTTCCGCCGTCCGGGTCCGAACGGCGGCAGGTCCTGCGCCGCGTCGCGCTCGCCACCGGCGTGGTCGATAAGGCGGGTGCGGCTGCATTTGAGCGCCGGGTGCGGCCATCGAATGTTCGCTGGCCCGAATGGATCGAGCGCTGCCGGACCCAGGCGGCGGGCGCCCTTCAGGTGCTTGCCCGCGAGCCCTGGGCCACTAGCGGCCGGCTCGATCAGGCGCGGATCACGACGGCCTGCATGCTGCGCTACCTGCAGATGGCCGACCCGGATTTGATTCCGCCGGGCCGCTATCCCGCGCTCGACGCGCTCTCCGCTGCCTGCGAGGCGCGGCCGGAATTCAAGGCGGCCTATCCGGACGAATGGGCGGTGCCGAGCAACGGGTAAGCGCGCTGCCGTTCCCGCCCCGCCGAGACCCGTCGCGTCTCAGAGATGGATGACGCCGAGCCGCGCGGCCTGGGCGACGGCGTCGGTTCGGCCTACGGCGTCCAGCTTGTCCAGCAGGGAGCCGACGTGGAACTTGGCCGTGTGCACCGAGATGCCGAGCCGGCGCGCGATGGTCTTGTTCGAGGCTCCTTCCGCGAGCAGCGCCAGGACTTCAAGCTCGCGGGGCGTGAGCGCCGCTTCGACGCCGGCCTGCCCTGAGGCGGCGGGCAGCCTTACCTCGACGTCAGCCGCTTCTCCCGGACCGGCCAGACGGAGGCCCGGCACGCTCGCCAGCAGTGTCCTCAGCCGCTCGGCCAGCGCCGGATCATCGATCGCCAGCAGCACGCGAATGGGTTCCGTAGCGGCATCTTCGCTCAAGCGGCAGGCCTCTCCCCGATGGTCAGCGAGATTTGCCGGCTATCGCCCGCCCGGCGCAAGTCGAACGTGACCTTCCGCCCCACGCTGTCGGGGCCCAAGGCGCGGAGCAGGGAATGGAGATGGCGAATGGGCTCGCCGTCCCAGGCGACGATCACATCGCCCTGATGAAAGCCGGCATGGGCACCGGGCCCCTCGGGATCGACGCTCATCACCATGGCGCCAGGCTCCTTGCCGGTTCCAACCGTCACCGGCTGGAGGCCGAGTCCGAGATAGCCGCGCGGGACCCGCCCCTGTGTTTCGAGCTTGGCCGCGACCCGCTCGATGGTCGCCGACGGGATCACGAGCACGCGCCGGCGCGGCCCGAACACGGCCATGCCGAAGGCCTGGCCGGCATCGTCCAGCGCCAGCCCGCCTTCGGCGCGCCGGCTGAGCGGAATGGCGAGTTCCAGCCTTGCATCGATCTCCCCGCCGCGCATGCTGCGCCATGACCCGCCGGCGCGAGAAACGATGCCGAGAGCGGCCGTCGGTCCTTCTTCCTCGGCGCCGGTCACAGCCGCGAGCGCTCCCACGGCGAGCTTGGGGGACGAAAGGACCGCAGGCGTGAGGTCCGCGCTATCGATCCGCAGCAGGGCGATGTCCGTGGTCGGGTCGCGCCCGACGAGTTTGGCAGGAACGCTGTCGCCGCCCGGAAGCCCGGCTGCGATCTCGCCCTCCTCGGCCAGGGCCTCGTCCGCCGTCACGACCAAGCCAGGGCGCCAGACGAACCCGCTCGAGCGGGACCGGTGGGACTGAATCGAGACGACGGAGCGGGCGGCGCCAGCCACAAGGGCTGCGAGCGCCTGCGAAACGGCCTGCAACGGGGCGAGCGCGGCATGGTCTGTCATAGCGGCCTCCAGGTTTTTCCGAGCGCTCAACTTGGCGATGGCGGGGCGCCACGCCTACTGCCCGGATGGGGAGGGCGATAGCCGTGCTTGCGGCCTTCAGGCGGCGGTGAAGCCGCCGTCGATGACGAAATCGGCACCCGTGCAGGAACGCGATTCGTCGGAGGCGAGATAGACCAGGAGGCCCGTGAGCTCTTCGGCTTGGCCGAGCCGGCCCGAGGGCTGGGCGGCGATCAGCTTCTGCTTCGTGGCAGGCGGCTCAGCCGCGAAATAGCGGGTCAGCATCGGCGTCTCGAAATACCCCGGGCAGACGGCGTTGCAGCGGATGGGCAGCCGGTTGCGGTTGCAATAGGCCGCCGTGGACCGGGTCAGCAGCCTGACGCCGCCCTTGCTCGCCGTGTAGGCGATGCTGCCTCCGTCGCCGACCTTGGCCAGGATGGAAGCGAAATTGATGATCGAGCCTCCGCCGGTGGACTTCATGAGGCTGACACCGTGCTTGCAGCCGAGGAACACGCCGTCGAGATTGACAGCGAGGGTCTTGCGCCAGGTCTCGGGCGTGCATCGTTCGAGATCGTCGCCGTCGAGGGAGATCCCGGCCGCATTGACCAGGACGTCCAGGCGGCCGAAGGCCTGCACGGTTTCGGTCAATGCGCTTTGCCAGGCAGCTTCGTCGGTGACGTCCAAGTGGCGCCGGCGGAGCGTGCCCTCGGTTGCGTCCCTCTCTATGCTCAGGTCGGCAACCGTGACCCTCGCGCCCTCGGCGAGGAATCGGGCCGCGCATGCGGCACCCAGGCCGGAAGCGCCGCCGGTCACGAAGGCGACCTTGCCCTGCAGTCTGCCGGTCATGTTTTCCTCTCGCCCCTACGCCGTCGCGCCGCAGTCGACGACGAATTCCGAGCCGTTGACGTAGCGGGATTCGTCAGAGGCCAGGAACAGGACCGCGGCGGCGATCTCTTCCGGCTCGATCATCCGGCCGCTGGGCTGGGATTCCATCCACGCCTCCAGCTTCTCGAACTTGGCGGTCCGGAAAAAGCCGGCGACCATGCCGGTGGCCACGACGTTCGGGTGGACCGAATTGCAGCGGATCGCCTCGCCCCGGCGGGCGAAATAGAGGGCGACGTCGCGGGTCATGGCCGCGACTGCGCCCTTGCTCGCGTCATAGGCGAGGAGATGGGCGTCGCCCTTGAGCCCGGATACCGAGGAGAGATTGACGATCGAACCGCCGCCGCCGGCGCGCATCAGCGCCGCCGCGGCCTGGCAGCCGAGGAACGTCCCGGTCAGGTTGACGTCGATCACCTCACGCCACTCGGCGAGCGAGGTGTCCTCGACGGTTCCCTCCCGGAGGATCCCGGCGCAATTGACCAGCACATCCAGACGCCCGAACCGGCTCTTCGTCGCTTCGACGAGCGAGGTCCAGCCCGCCGGATCGCGCACGTCGAGGCCGACGAAGAGTCCGCTCGCGCCGGATGCTGCGACCTCCGCCGCGATCGAAGGCTCGCGGTCGGTGACCGCGACCCGGGCGCCCTCGGCCAGGAACCGGCGCCAGGTCGCGCGGCCGATCCCCGAGGCGCCGCCGGTGACGATCGCGACCTTTCCATGGAGGCGCCCTTTCGGTTGCCCGCCATTCATGGATTCATCCTCGCATCGTCGATCGAGCCTCGCACTCCACCGGCGGGATCGCCCGCGAGCGTTGCCCGTTGTCCGTTGGTCCAACCTAGGACATGCTGCCGATGCCGTCCATGATACATGGTCCGGCTGGAGGGGCGGCGCCGGGGTTCTAAGGCAGGAGGATGCGGACAATGGTGGCGCCACGGCCAGTTCACTGCATGCTCTACGTCCGCGACCTCGAAGGGGCCATCTCTTTCTATGAGAAGCTGGCCGACCTCCACGTAGTCGACCGGCATCGCTACCCGGGAAACAGCCTGGTGTTCATGCGCGGGGCGGGAAGCGACTTCGAGCTGGAGCTGATCCAGCCCGATGTCTGGGAGTTCGGCCCCGCCGAGGCGCCGCGCTGGCACATCGCCTTCAGCGTCGCGGACCTCAAGGGCGAGCATGCGAGGCTCAAATCCCTCGGCTTCAACCCGGAGCCGATCGAGGACTTCAGCCCGGAAGGCCGATTCATGAACGACTGGTTCTATCTCTACGATCCCGACGGCTACCAGATCGAGTTTCTCGAACAACGGGGGCGGTTTGCGCCTAGAGCAAGGTCGGGTCAGCTTCACTCAAGCTGACCCGTGAATCTTGCTCTACTTCAACAGATCAGAGCCTGATTCACGTCTCAAGCCGAGTGCGCTTGAGACGATCAGGCTCTGGGAGCTAGCCCTGAGGAAGACGCTCCACTAACCTGTCTTGCAGGCGATACGGGAAAGGACTGCCGATCCGCCCGCCGTGGGGCAGCGCTGGAACGCCGGCGGCGGAATGGCAGACGCGCATGCCGGGCCATCATCTGGTCGCACGCCTGCAGGACATGACCGCCGAAGAACTCCGGCGGCGGGCGTTCCGCTGGCCGGGCGGCTCCCTCAGCCTCGGCGAGCTCAGGGAGCGCATGCTGCGCCTGGCGCATTGGCTGAAGGCGGAAGCCGCGGTCCGACCCGGCGACCGCGTGGCCATCTGCCTGCCGAAATCGCCCGAAGCGCTGGTGGCGATGTACGGGATCATGGCGAGCGGGGCCGCCTATGTTCCGCTCCAATTCGCAGGTCCGCCCGAGCGCCTGACGCGGATACTCGCCTCGGTCGAGCCGCGGCTGCTGGTGACCACGGGGGCCATGGCGGAGCGGTTCGATGCGCAGGACTTGGCGCCTTTGCTGAAGATCGAGCCGAGCGAGGACGGCAGCGGCCTGGAAGACGTGCTGGCGGGGCCCGGCCGGCAATCGGCCATTGCCGATGTCCGGCCCGACGATGTCAGTTGGGTCATCTTCACCTCCGGCTCGACCGGCGAGCCGAAGGGCGTGATGCTGTCCCACCGGAACATGGCCGCCAATGTGAACTGGATGCAGAGGCGTGACCGGATGACCGAAGGCGATCTGAGGATCAGCCATGCCGCACTTCACTACATCGCGGCCTTCGATCTGCTGTTTCCCATGGCGAACGCGGCCGGGATATTTCTTCTCGCCGAGCGCGAGGCGATGTTCCCGGACCGCGTTGCCGAGGCGATGGAGCGGGAGCGCTCGACCGTATGGTCGTCGAGCGCGACGGCCCTCAGGCTCCTCGTCGAGCACGGCGAGCTGGAGCGCCGCAACCTCAGCGCCATGCGGCGGATGTCCTTCTACGGCGAGCCGATGCCGATCACGGTCCTTCGCCGGCTCATGGCGGCCCTGCCCGGGACCGAATTCTCCAACCACTATGGAGCGACCGAGATCGACAATGTCGCCAACTTCGAAGTGCCGAGGCCGTTGCCCGACGACGTGACGGCCCTGCCGCTGGGCCGTCCGGCCCTTCATTGCACCGTCACTCTGCGAAACGAAACGGGCGCCGAGGTGGAACCCGGCGAGGTCGGCGAGATCTGCGTGGAGAGCGCCGCCGTGGCCGTGGGCTATTGGAAGGATCCAGTGCTAACCGCTTCGAAGCGCTTCGGCGGAAGGCCCGATTCCTTCCGTACCGGCGATCTGGCCGTGCTCCGGCCGGACGGGCTGCTTCACCCGATCGGCAGGAAGGACCAGATGGTCAAGATCCGCGGCCACCGGTTCGACCTGGGCGAGGTCGAGGCGGCGATCAAGGCGCATCCGCAGGTGCGCGATGCGGTGGTGTTCGCCCTGGCCGCCGCCGAGGGCCAGACCGAGCTCCGCGCGGCGGTGCTAGCCGGGCCGGGAGCAGGCCTTGCCTCCGAGCTGCGCTCGATCTGTGCCGCCAGGCTGCCGGCCTTCGCGCGCCCTGTTCGCATCCTTGAGCTCGAGCAATTTCCGCTGCTTTCGACCGGCAAGATCGACCGGCAGGCGTTGAAGGAGCTGGTATCGGGCGCCCGAGCGCAGCAGCCGGCCGATCGGGACAAGCCCCTGGATGCCGAAGACGGCGGAGAGGATGGCAACGGAGGCCGCTGAGCCAGGTTGCGGCCCGGCTGCGCCTGCAAGCCTGGACGGCGACGCCTGACTCCGGTCAGGCGGCCAAATAGCGGGCGGCCGCGGGAGCCCCTATGCTCTCATCCATGTTGTCCCGTCTGGCGCCCTATCTGATGCTGGTCCTGGCCAACCTCTGCTGGTCCGGGAACTGGGTCACCGGCCGGGCGATCCGCGGCTCCTTCGAGCCGCTCGGCCTCTGCTTCTGGCGATGGGCGGTGGCGCTCGCCGTGCTTGCCCCTTTTGTCCTGCCGCGCCTGAGCCGGGCGCTGCCGGCGCTGCGGGGCCGCTGGGGGCTGTTGCTGCTCCTGTCCTTCACCGGCTGCGTCGCCTTTCAAAGCCTGGTCTATCTCGGCCTCAGGTCGACGACGGCGGTGAATGCGGTGCTGCTCAACGCCACCGGGCCGCTGTTCGTGATCCTCTGCTCCTGGCTGCTGGACGGCGAAGCGGCAAGTCGGCGCCGGGTCGCAGGCATGCTGATTTCCTTCGCCGGCGTTCTCGTCATCCTCTGCGGCGGGGATGCCCGCGCCCTGCTTCACCTCGAGCTCGGCCTGGGCGATGCCTGGATCCTGCTCGCCATGCTCCTGTGGGGCCTCTATTCGGTCCTGCTTCGCCGCCTGCCCCCGGGGGTGGAGGGGACGAGCCTGCTGTTCCTGCTGGCCGCACTCGCCGTCGCTCAGCTTTTCCCGCTCTACCTCGTGGAAGCGGCCGTCATGGGCGAGCCCGTTCCCAGCCTCGGCGCGGCCGCGGCGGTGGTCTATGTGGGCGTATTCGCCTCGGTGGTCGCCTTCCTCGCCTGGAACGGCGCCGTCGCCCGGCTGGGGCCCCATGTGGCCGGCTTCTCCATGCATCTAATGCCGGCCTTCGGCACCGTCCTCGCGATCCTGCTGCTCGGCGAGAAGCTCAGGCCCTATCATCTCCTGGGCTTCGCCGCGATCCTGGCTGGCGTGCTCATCGCCACAGCGACGGCGCGCCGTCGACTGGCGGCGCCGTCCCGCTAGCCCCAGGGATCGCCGGGCCGGCGGCCCCATGGCCCGGCGCGCCGGCGCGAGACCGAGAAGGCCGATGACCTCGACGGATGCCACAGGCGCACGCTCCTGCGCCGGAACGGGAACACTAGGACCATGCCGGCGAGGAAGCCGCCGACATGGGCCCAGAAGGCGACACCGGGCTCGGCCGGGTCGCTCGTCATCGCGCTCAGCAATTGCAGCAGGAACCAGAGGCCGAGCAGGATGACGGCTGGCACGGCGATGAAGCGGAAGAAGACGAAGAACCAGACCAGCACCGTCACGTTCCCGCGCGGGTGCAGGATCAGATACGCGCCCAGCACGCCGGCGATGGCGCCGCTGGCGCCGATCATGGGCACTTCCGCGGCAGGATTGGTGAAGGCCTGGGTCAATCCGGCGACGATGCCGCAAAGCAGATAGAACAGAAGCAGCCTTCCCGCGCCCAGCGCGGTTTCTACGCCCCGGCCGAACAGCCACAGGAACAGCATGTTGCCGAGGATATGCGCCCAGCCGCCGTGCAGGAACATGCTGGTGACGAGCGTCGCCGGGGCGGGCAGGGCCCGCAAATGGGCCGGCAGCTCGACCTGGCCGAAGAGCACGGCGGGGATCATGCCGTAGCCGTAGATCGCTGCCTCGGCCGCCCGTGGCGGCAATCCCTGCTGCCAGAGGAAGACGGCGGCACAGCCGGCGATCAGGCCATATGTCGCGACCGGTACCCGCGGGACGGGGCTGTCGTCATAGAGCGGAAGGATGAGCATCGGCCGGCCGGCATCTCCGGGATTGGGGCCGCGGAACTTGCGGCTCGCGATGGTGCAAGAAACCCTATCGCATCGGCCGCGGCCATTGCCTATTTTCCTTCGCCGCTCCCGTCGGGTTGGACATCCTCTAGGCCAAGCTACTTGCCGTGAGGTACATTCCCACTTCGCAATCTGATTGAAAGAACTGCATGCCTTTAAACCCAAACGATCCCAAGGCACGCCGCCGAGGGCAAGCCTATCAAGGTCGGCGGAGGCGCTTTGCCGAACTCCGGGGGGAACTGCGACCGCGCCTACACCCGCCCCCAATTGCCTAAGAACCGCGAGCCATACAACAAGAGATTGGATGAGGAATGTGGTCGTTCGGCACTGTGCTATGGCTAAAGCTTGTAGTGGCCTTGCTCATGGCAATCTTGCTGGTCCAGCGGGCAACTCAGCTATTTAAGAAAAATCGCCAGGGCTTCTGGTTCGTCGTGGTTGCATTCATTGGCATTTTGTCCCTGGCGGTTGCGGGAGCCGTGGTGCGGGCCAGAGTTCTGAACCGATAATTCTCAGACTGAGGCAGCGCCCGGCCCAGACACGAGTTTGGAGTACCTGTCGGATCGAAAAAGGCCGGGAGCCTCAGGGGGCATGACACAATCAACAGTAACGCCGGGCGAAAGGATCCCCGGAATTGTAGCGTGGACATTTCTCGTACAGATGGTGGCGGGCCCTGCCCTTGCAGCCAGCGCCCTGTTGGTCAACACCGTCAACCCACAATGGATGGTGGACGTACGGCATGAGCTGTCGTATGGCGTCAATATCGCCCGCTATGTAATTCCGTGGGTCGCCTATGCCAATAAAATACAGAATCCGACGATAAACTTAAATTCAACGTTACTTGAATTGGAATATAGCGGATTATATTTTTTCAATCTTCTTGCATCTATTATTTATATTTATAGATTCCCAAGATTGGTTCAGATGTACCGGCGCATCCGAGAGCGAAGGTTGAGCACAGACATCCTCACGAGGGCATCCATCTTTGTTGTATCTATTTGCATATATTCCTTGTATGGCGTGCCATTCAATGTTCGCTTCGCTGGAAGCGGCAGCAACAAAGTCGAGATGCGTGACTACGCAATCAGCTCCATTGCGCCCGCTTTGTTGCTCTTCTTTGGAGTTCTCGCCCTGGCGAATGCGTACGCGTACCTGTTCCCACGGCGTGTAAGTCCGTAAGGCCCGAGGCATTTAGCCCCCAACCCGATCTGCTGTGGGCTTGCTCATATGCACCACGATGCCGCCTGAGAAGGCTTCCTCGCGGTCCACGCGGTAGCCGAGCCGGGCATAGAACTCCAGGTTCTCGGCGAAGAGCTTGTTGGTGTAGAGCCTGGTCTCGGCTAGGCCCGATGCCACCGCCAGCCGCTCGACATGGGACATCAGCAGACGGGCGAAACCGCGTCCCCGGAAGGCCGGCGCCACCGCCAGGTTCTCGATCAGCAGATGGTCGGCTGCCGCGATCGTCTCGATGAGGGCCGCAAGTCCTCCCTCCTCGTACAGCAAATCGAAGCGGTGATGGCGCACCGCTTGCTCGTAGTCCGCGGTCATCGGCTTGGGCTCTCGTCCGATGAGCGGGACCCATTTGGCGTAGGCCGCCCGCGTCAGCGCCCGGATCGCCGGCGCATCCGCCGGCACGGCCTGCCGCAGCGTCAACGCCCCACTCACGGTTCGAGTTTTGCTCACGCTTCGATCCTTCGTCCGTCCCGGCCGGCCGGCATCTCCGGGACTGGGGCCACGAAATCCGCGACCCGCGCTGGGCCAAGAAACCCTATCGCATCGGCGGCGGCCATTGCCTATTTTCCTTCGCCGCCCCAGCAGGAGTATCGCCATGCAATACGCCACCCTCGGCCCGACCGGCCTGATCGTCTCGCGGCTCGCCTTCGGCGCGATGACCTTCACCCAAGGCAACAAGGACATCGGCGCGGTCTACAAAGTGGGCGCCAAGCTGGCCGATCAGCTGGTCGGCCGCGCGCTCGATGCCGGCGTGACCCTCTTCGACACGGCGGACGCCTATGCCGGCGGCGAATCCGAGACCTTGCTCGGCGCCGCGCTGAAGCCGCGCCGCGACGAGGTGGTGATCGCGACCAAGGTGGGAT
Organism: uncultured Alphaproteobacteria bacterium; assembly: GCA_963724385.1. Lineage (GTDB taxonomy): Bacteria > Pseudomonadota > Alphaproteobacteria > Dongiales > Dongiaceae > DASXQK01. The sequence continues at coordinate 1,839,748 of CAVRUJ010000001.1, forward strand.
TCCGGACCGGTCCGGCGCTCATCCGCGCCGGGCTCACGCGCCGGCACATCCTGTGGTCGGTTGAGCAAAGCCTGAAGCGCCTCGGCACCGACTGGATCGATCTCTACATCGCCCACAAGGAGGACCCGAACACGCCGCTGGAAGAGACCCTGACGGCGCTCGACGCGGTGGTGCGCGCCGGCAAGGTACGCTACCTCGGCTTCTCCAACTGGTCGGCCTGGAAAGCGGCGGCGGCGCTCGAAATCCAGCGGGCCAACGGGCTCGCCCCCTTCACCCACGGGCAGATGTACTATTCGCTGCTGGGCCGGGACGTCGAGCGCGACGTCGTCCCGATGCTGCGCCGCTATGGCCTCGGCCTCACCGTCTGGAGCCCGCTGGCCTCGGGCTTCCTCTCCGGCAAATACACGCGCCAGACCCTGGCCGACCCCGACAACCGCTATGCCGGCTTCGACTTCCTGCCATTCGACAAGGAGCAGGGATTCAAGCTCGTGGAACGGATGCGGGCTATTGCCGGCACCCATGGCGCCAGCGTCGCCCAGGTGGCTATCGCCTGGCTGCTGGCGAAGGATGCGGTCAGCAGCGTCCTGATCGGGGCGACGAAGCTTGCCCAGCTGGAGGACAATCTGGGCGCGGCCGAGACTCCTCCTCTCAGAGGCCGAGATCGCGGAACTGGATGCCGCGACGGCGCCGGCGCCCGTCTATCCCAACTGGTTCATCGAGAAGCTCGCCGATCAGCCGGCGAAGGAAGCGCTCGGCCGGAAGGGCAAATAGCCGGCGCGGCCGCGGCGCCGGACGCCGCTGGAATTTGTACGGCAGGCCACGGCGCGACTCATGGCCATTGGCTGCCGGAGCGGGCGAGGCGGGCGGGCGGGCAGGGGAGCCGGGCAATCTATATGGAAATTTAACTCCCGGGCCCTTCCTCTCCCGGCGAAGATTTATCCGAGGGATGCCATGTGGAGGTGCAGGCCACAACGATACGCGTGACGCCACGAATGCCTCGGACGCTTCGGAATTGGGAACCGGCGATACCGGCCCGGGCTCAGCGGGCGGTCCAGAGGACCGCAAGATGACGCAGATACTGCTGGCCGTGGCGGGACTGTTTCTCGTCTTCTTGACCATCGGCTGGCTGGGCGCGCGCAACAAGGAGCGCCGCAGCGCGTCAAGCGCAAACCGCAGACGATCGTCCAGTTTACCAAGCCGGCGGGCTTAGCCGCGGCAGGCAAGCGGCCTCGCCCGCGCCGCCGAGCCGCTTGGTGAGGGCCAACCTTCCGGCAAGCCGCAGCGGACGGATGGCGCCTGTCCCGCCCGAGCCTTCGGACCGGTATCAGTTGAAATCAGCCCAATCGGGTGGGATTCTCGGCAACAATTGAACCCTTGCCGGGCTGCCCGAATGCTTGAGCGCTTACCCGTCCTGTTCCGTTCCGCGATGTATGGGCTTCGCGGCGGCTTCCTCATACGGCCGCTCGTCATCGCCCTCATCCTCGGCACGGCGGGCGCGACCCTCTCCTCGCTGGAGGAATCGACGCCCGCGATCAGCGCCTGGATCCCGGCCACCCTCTTCCCGTCGCACGAGGATCCGGGCGTCGCCCAGGTGATCCTCAGCAGCATCGCGACCTCGATCATGACGGTCGTTTCGATCGTGTTCGCGATCCTGCTGATGACCCTCACGCTTGCATCGACGCAGTTCTCGCCGCGCATCCTGATCAGCTTCGTCAGGGACCGGACGACGCAGTGGACCCTCGGCGTCTTCCTCGGGACGTTCTCCTACTGCATGGCGGGGTTGCCCGCCGCCCGCGCGCTGCCGCACCCGTTCGCCCCCATCGCCACCGTATCGGGGGCGATGGTTCTGGCGCTGGTCTGCGTGGGCTGGCTGATCTACTTCATCAACCACATCTCCCGCTCGATCAGCGTCAACCATATCGTGGACCGGATCGCGCGCGAGACCGAGCTCGTCATCGACGAATTCATGCCCTATCCCCGGGGATCCTTTCCGTTGCCCGAACGCAGCGAGGCGAACGCGGCGGAGGGCGGAGGGCCGATCCTCAGCCGCAAGTCCGGCTATATCCGCTACGTCGATATTCGCCACTTGACCGGCCTTGCCAAGGCCTACCGCGTTTGCGTGCAGCTGGAGCGGCGCGTCGGGCAGTTCGTACCGGCGGGCGTTCCGCTCATGCGCGTGTCGCGGGCCGACCGCGTGCCGGACGACCGTGCCGTGCATCTCCTCGCCACCTTCGACATCGGCCCCACCCGCACGCTGCAGCAGGATGTCGAATTCGGCGTTATTCAGATCGTGGATATCGCGCTGCGCGCCATGTCCCCCGCGGTTAACGATCCCAGCACCGCCATCAGCTGCGTGGACCAGCTGAGCCGTATCGTGATCCTGTGGATCAGCCGCGTGCCGCCGCCGAGGAACTATTACGCGCCGCCCCACGTGGTGCGCCTTGTCGTGCCGTGGATCAAGTTCGAGGGCCTGCTCGATACCGCGTTCGAGCAGATCAGGCATTATGCCGCCGCCGATGTCGCGGTCAGCCTGAGGCTGATACGCGCCTTCAACGACATCGCGGACTCCACCCAGCTCGCCGATCTGCGCCTGACGGTTCTCGAGCGCGCGCGGCGCGTGGCGGCCGGTTGCGCGGCCCTGCTGCCGAAGGACGATTTGGTAAGGCTGCAGCAGCGTCTGGCCGCGCTCGAGGCCAGCGTTGGTGGGCAGGGCTAGGCCCTGTTTGCAAAGTGGCCTAGGGTACGCATCTGCGAGTGGCAGTAATAGCTACAGGCAGAAACGGCGCGGCGGCGATCACGCCATCTGTCAATGCCTCGGGCCCCAAGGAGGCGAAGCGGGCATGAAGAAGAGCGCGCCGCAGGACGGCAAGTCTCCCTCTCAGCTGATAGACGCGAGAATCAGGGAGCTCAGCGACTGGCGGGGCGAGATGCTGAGCCGGCTCCGTGCCTTGATCAAGGAAGCCGATCCTGCAGTCGTCGAGGAGTGGAAGTGGAGAGGGGTGCCGGTGTGGTCGCATGACGGGTTGATCTGCACGGGAGAGACCTACAAGAACGTCGTCAAGATGACCTTCGCCAAAGGGGCGGCTCTCGAGGATCCTTCCGGCCTCTTCAACGCCAGCCTTGAGGGGAACACGAGGCGTGCCATCGACTTCCGCGAGGGCGAGAAGTTAGACGAGAAGGCCTTGAAGGCTCTCGTTCGCGCCGCGGTGACCCTGAATAAGTCCAAGGATCGCGGCTAAGTGATCGTCGCGTCCCTCACAAACGGCAGCGTCGAATTGCACGGCTGAGCCCCGGTCGGCAGGCCCGCCTATGAGGGGCGCTTGGGCCCTGGCCCATCAGGCCCGGGACCAGGCTGGTCCGAGGGCTCCCATGCCTTGATGTCATTCAACAAGGCGAGGAACTCGCGATCCGCCGGCCGGTCGAACAGGGGGTCGCCGGGGAGCGAAGCGGCAGCCCTGTCGAGATCCGCCCAGTCGGTCGGCCCCAGCAGTCGCTCGACCGTGGGGAAGAATTGCGTTTCCTCCCGCCGGATATGCTCGCGCTGGGCAGCGAGGAATTGCCGCGCCAGACCGGCGAACCAGGCGCGCGGTATCGCCGCGTCCTGAACCACCTGCTCCGTCGCCGCGGCGAATCGGCGCAGCGCTGCCGACAACTCCCTGTGCTCGGCCAGCAGGGTCGCGAAGGACCCCCCCGCCTGCTGATCTTTCGCGCTGAGCTGGGCCAGAACCCGGTCTTCGAGGGGATGGTGGTGAATATCAGGATAGGTGAGGCAGTAGGCGACGATGCGCTGGATTATGTCCCAATCCGGCCGGTCGCCGCGCTCCATGGCAGCGACCTGCCGCTCCAATCCCGTGAGCAGACGCGACAGATTGGCGTGGTCGCTTCGCAGCCTTCGCATCGTTTCCGACATGATGCGCCACCTCGATTGCCAGCTTAACCCCGTAGAAGCCTGCGATCTTGATGCAGATCAAGGCCCGGGTCCCCTGCCTGCGGTCGAATATCCCCATGAATACTAAGGATGCTCCCGGGGAAGGCTCTCGGGGCCTCTGCCATGCTCGACGAGCTTAAGCGAGAAGTGGTCGCCGGCCTGTGCGGCGTTTGCGCTGCCGGCTGCGCCGTCAACGTTCACTTCGCCGATGGGCGCATCGAGCGGCTGACGCCGGCTAGGAACCATCCTCTCGGCATCGTCTGTCCACGCGGCATGCGCGCGAGCGAAATCGTGTACTCGCCGGACAGGCTTCTCCATCCGCAGAAGCGCATCGGCGTGCGCGGCGAAGGACGCTTCGAGCGTATCGGCTGGGAGGAAGCCTTCGCGCTCCTCGTCGGCTCGCTTCACGATGTCGCCGCCCGCCACGGCCCGGAGGCCGCTTGCGTCTATACCGGCCGAGGCAATTTCGAGTTCGGCCTGAACGAGGCCTTCGCGCCTGCCGGCACGGCCGAATCCTCGGCCAATGCCGTACTGTTTCCCTTCGGTTCCCCCAATACGACGGGCGTAGGCTCCCTCTGCTATGTTTCCTACGGGATGATCGCGCCCCGGGCGCTGTTCGGCGACTACATCCGCAACATTCACGAGGATATCGAGAACGCGGACCTGATCCTGGTCTGGGGCGCCAATCCGGCGACCAATTCCCCGCCCGTCAACCTGCGCCGGCTGAAACAGGCCCGCGCCCGCGGCGCCCGGATCGTCGTCATCGATCACAGGCGCAGCGAGACGGCGAAAGCGACCCAGGCCGAGTGGATCGCCATTCGGCCGGGAACCGACGGGGCGCTGGCGCTCGGCATGTTGCGGGTCCTCCTATCCGAGGGGCTCTACGACCGGGCCTTCGTCGAGGGCTGGACCCACGGCTTCGCCGAGCTCGCCGATCATGTGCAGCCGATGACGCCGGAAGCCGTCCAGGCCATCACGGGGGTTCCCGCCGAAACCGTTCGTGCGCTGGCACGCGCCGTCGCCGGGGCGAAGGGCTGCTCGATCCTGACCTACACCGGCCTCGAATACTCCGACAGCGGGCTACAGGCGATCCGTGCGGTTTGGACGTTGCAGGCCGTGGCCGGGCATCTCGACGCGCCGGGAGGCAAGCTGTTCAAGATGCGCGGACGCGCCCGGACAGGAAGGATCCCGACGGAGCCGCCGACGAGCGCGCCGGAGCCGATTGGGGCCAAGGAATACCCCCTTTACCACGCCGTCCGGCGCGAGCTTCATGCCGGGCTCATCCCGCGCGCGGTTCTCGAGGCCAAGCCCTATGCGCTGCGCCACCTCATCGTCAGCGGCGCTTCGCTCCTTACCGCCTGGCCCGACCCGGCCCTTTGGCGCCGGACCCTGGCCAGCCTCGATTTCCTCGTCACGATCAACCGGTTCCCCACGGCCGACATGGCCTATGCCGACCTGGTGCTGCCAGCGACCACCATGTTCGAGATCGAATCCTACGTCGCCCAGGACGGCTACGTGCAGCTTCGCCGGCGAGTGATTCTGCCCCTGGGCGAAGCCCGCAACGACTACCTGATTTTCGCCGAACTGGCCGAGCGGCTCGGGTATGGTGAGCGCTGGCCGCAAACGGAAGAGGCCCTGATACGGCGCATGCTGGAGGGCAGCGGGGTGACCCTGGAAGAGCTGCGGGCGCATCCCGAAGGCGTCGCGCTCCCCCAGCCGGAGATGCGCTACCGCAAATATGCAAGCGGCGAACTCAGGGCCGACGGGCAGCCGGGCTTCGAGACGCCGACGGGGAAATTCGAAATCGCTTCCGAATGGCTGCGGGCCAACGGCCATGAGGGCCTGCCGGTTTATAGCGAACCCAAGGAAGGCCCGTTGGCCTCACCGGAACTCGCCAAGCGGTTTCCCCTCGTCTTCAACTCCGGCGCACGCACCCAGACGGCATTCCGCTCCCAGCATTTCAACGTTCCCTCGCTCGCAGCCCAGCAGCCCCTGCCGCTCGTCCATCTGCATCCGGCCGATGCGGCCCGGCGCGGGATCGGCGACGGCGATCCCGTCTTCGTCGTTTCCCCCCGGGGCCGGGTTCCTTTCTGGGCATCGGTCACGCCCGACATCGTCGAAGGCGCGGTCGAGGTCAACATGGGCGGCGGCGGTCCTCTCGGCGGGCCGGCCTGGCAGCAGGCCAACGTGAACGAGCTTACCGATCCGGCCAATATCGACCCGCTTTCCGGTTTCCCGGTGTTCAAGGCCCTGCTTTGCGACGTGGTGCCGCGAGCCATGGAGGCGGCAAGCGCTACGACCAGGCAGGAGGAGGGAACGGCCGGCTCGGCGCCGCTGCATTGACGTTCCGGAGGAGAAGGCACTCTTGCAAACTATTCTGGTCGCTCTGGATGGCTCGAGGCCGGCGGGCAAGGCCCTGGGCGTCGCCTTGGATCTTGCCAAGCAGCACAAGGCGAAGCTTGTCCTGCTGCATGTCTTGCTTCGCGACCAGGAACCGGAGGAGCTACTTCGTCTCGCAGACCTCGCCGCCGCCGGACCGGCTCTGGCGAAGCAATTGAAACGTCTCTGCCTGGCCGACCCGCAGAAGCGGACGGCGGAAGAGATCATGAATAATCCCAGCGCGCCCGCCCGGCCGGTCTCCGAAGCGCTGTTGCGCGAGATCGCGGCGCTCGTGTTGAAGCAGGGTCGCGCCAAAGCGGCGAGGCGCCGGGTCCGCGTCGAGGTGCTGGAACCCGGCGATGGTCCCGCGGCGCCGGCAATCGCGGCCGCGGCGGCCAAGCTGCAGGCTGACGCAATCGTGTTGGGCAGCCGGGGCCTGCGCCAGATCGACTCCTTCACCTTCGGAAGCGTATCGCGGGAAGTTTGCCGGCTCGCCCACTGCACCTGCATCGCGGTGCATTAGGCGGACAGAACCGGCGGGCTAGCCGCCGGCGCGGCGCGGAGTATGCTGGCCAAACTTGGAATCCTGCCGGCGGCAATCTCGCGGATGCCTGGTACGTCGATGCAACGTCGTGTTCTCCTGGGGGCCAGCGCGGCTGCGATGCTGCTCGCCTGCCTGCCTGCCGAAGCGGCGCCGACGGTGGCCGATGCCGAGAAATTCATCGAGAACCTTGGCGACGACGCCATAAGCTCCCTGACAGGGCAGGGCTTGAGCGAGGACGTGCGCGAGCAGCGCTTCAAGGGCCTGCTGGAAGCCTATTTCGATCTTCCCGGAGGCTCCAAGTTCGTCCTCGGCCGCTACTGGAAGGTTGCGACTGAGGCCGAGCGTGCCGATTTCCAGCGTCTGTTCGAGATCTTGCTCGCCCAGTCCTACGCCAGGACTTTCGCGCAATATGCCGGGGAACGCTTCGAGGTGACCGGCGGCAGGCTTGGCGACGACGGCAGCTTCACCGTCATCTCCCATATCGACCGATTGAACGGCGACGTGATCCACCTCGATTGGCGCATCGAAGACCAGGCCGGCCGGCTGCGCATCGCCGACTTCACGGTCGAAGGCGTCAGCCTGCGCATTACCCATCGCTCCGACATCGCCTCGGCGATCCAGAGCGAGGGTGGCCGGGTTTCGGCCCTGCTCGACGCGCTGCGCCAGAAGACGGGCAGCCAATGACGCCGAGCGAGCTATCGGGCTACGAAGAGATGCAGCCCGATCGCGCATTTGCCGGCGTTCGGGCTCCCGGCCGAGGCGGCTACGCCCTTCCGGCGGCCGGCCCTTCGTCAAGCACCTCCCTGATCTTCCGCAGGAGGCCAAGCGGCGTATAGGGTTTCCGCAGAAACGCGACTTCCGCCTGCAATATGCCGTGTCGGACGATCGCATCGTCGGGGTAGCCGCTGGTAAACAGGATCTTCAGATGCGGGAACCGCCTGCGAAGCGCTTCGGCAAGCTGGCGTCCGCCGAGCTTGGGCATGACAACGTCGGTGATCAATAGATCGATGGTGCCGGCGTGCGCCTCACCGACGCGCAAACCCTCCTCCCCGTCGGGAGCGACGAGCGTCCTGTAGCCATGCGTTTCCAGCGCAAGGAGCCCAAGACGGCGGATACCCTCTTCATCTTCGACGAACAGGACCGTCTCGATCCCTTCGAGATTGCGTTCCGGTGCCCGCGCCCCCACCCCGGCCTCCGTGACGGCTTCGAGGGTTGCCGGAAAATATATCTTGAACGTCGTTCCCATTCCCGCCTCGCTATAGACTTCTATGTGTCCGCCGCTCTGCTTAACAATTCCGCGGACGATGGCGAGCCCCAGACCTGTCCCCTTGCCGATTTCCTTGGTGGTGAAAAAAGGTTCGAAAATGCGGGCCTGGATCTCCGGCGTCATGCCGAGGCCTGTATCCGTCATCGCCAGCATGACGTAGCCGCCAGCCGCGACATCAGGGTGTGCGGCGGCATAGGCGGCATCGAGCTCGACGTTGGCCGTCTCGATGGTCAGGCGTCCTCCCTCCCGCATCGCATCGCGTGCATTGATCGCCAGGTTGATGAGCACCTGCTGCAAGTGGCCAGGATCCACGCGGACCCTGTGAAGCGCCGGCTCGAGCGAAGTGGATATAGTGATGTTCTCCCCGATCAGCCGGCGCAGCATCCTCTGCGTGTCCGATACGACAATGTTCAGATCGACGATTCTGGGTTGGAGCAAACTCCGCTGACTGAGAGCCAAAAGCTGCTGCGTTAGGGAAATGGCCCGCTCGCCAGCTTCCGAGATCGAGGTCGCAAGCTCCAGCAGCGGGTCCCCGGACGGCAGCTTTTCCAGAAGCAGTTCGCTGGAACCGCAAATTATGGTGAGGAGATTGTTGAAGTCATGGGCGACGCCGGTGGCGAGCTGTCCCAAGGCCTCCATCTTCTGCGTCTGCTGGAGGCTGCGCTCAAGCATTTGGCGTTCGGCGACGCTCTGCTTATGGGCCGCCGCCGTCCGGAGCGCGCGTATACCGTAGCAAAGATCGCTGGCCAGATCGGTCAGCTGTTCCACTTCGTCCGGCCCGAATGCCTCCGGCTCGGCGGCGTAGATGGTCAGTACGCCGAAGACCCGCGATGAATCCGCTAGTGGCAGGGCAATGCTTGACCGGTAGCCTCGCTTCAATGCTCCGGCGCGCCAGGCGGCGGTATCGGGGTTGGTGATGAAGTCGCGATTAACCTGCGGCAGGCCCGTTCTTGCAGCCTTGCCCGTGGGGCCGCGGCCGCGCTCGACGTCTCGCCAGGTAATATCCGCTTCCTCGAGATATCCGGCATCATAGCCGGCTTCGGCCGCGGTGCCGATGGACTTCTCCGGGTCGTCCGCAACGAGGCCGATCCATGCCATGCGATAGCCCCCTGTCTCGACGATCGCCTGGCAAGTCTCCTGATACATCGTGGGCTCATCGGAAGCACGGATCAGCGCCCGCTTCGCTCGGCTCAACGTCTTGAGGGTGCGCGTCAGGCGCTGCAGGGCAAGAGCGCCCAGCTTGCGCTCAGTGATATCCTGCACGGTACCCGCGTAGCTGACCGGCCGGCCGCTTTCCGGTGGCTCCATCTCGCCGATCTCGTAAATCCAGACCGTCTCGCCGTTCGGCCGCAGAATCCGGTACTCCAGCTGGTAGGGCTCCGCTCGGCCACCGGCCCGGCGATAGGTTTCCCTCACGCGTTCGACGTCATCGGGATGCACCAGCTTTAAGTATTGTCGGTTGTCCGTGGGCAGCCGCCGGAATGGCATGCCGAATATGCGGTCCGCGGCTTCTTCCCATGCGTAGAGGGAGGAGTTCGGAACCGGGCCAGGGACTTGGCTCCAATAGGCAAGCTTTGCCCGGCGAACTGCGTCGGTCATGCGTCGTCGCGTTTCGGCGAGCTCTGTCTCGCGGCGCTTGCGCTCGGTAATATCGGCGAAAGAAGCGACGACCGCTCGAGGCCTATCGCCATCCCCGTTGAACAGGGGCTGTGTTTCGATGGAGATCCAGACGAGGGCGCCTTCCGGCCTTTGCACGCCCATGATGACGTGATGGCAGGGCTTCCCGGTCCGAAGCGTGACCATGCTCGGGTGCGTGTCTCCCGTGAAGGGGGAACCGTTCTCCCTGATCGCCTGCCACCGCGGATCCATGGATGTGCGGCCTAACATTTGGTCTCGGGTCAAGCCGAGGATGCGTTCGGCGCTTTCGTTGCATGTTTGGATCGCTCCGTCGGCGCCCTGCAGCACGATGCCTTCGGAGAGGGCGGAGACGACCGAGCGGTACCTTTGCTCGCTCTCGCGCAGCGCATCGTCTCTTTGCTTGATATCCGAAATGTCTTGGACGGTGCCGAACCAGATGTCCGGCGGCCCGTGTGGATTGGGTTCGGGCTCATTGAGATCGCGCAGGTAGCGGACGGTCCCGTCCGGCCGGACGATCCGGAACTCGACCTGCACGCCGCGGCCCTCCGCCTCCGCCGCCCTGTGGGCCTGGATCACGCGCTCCCGGTCATCGGGATGGAGGGAAGGCGCCATGCCCGGCAATCCCGCCGTGGACTCTCTCGGCGGCAACCCGAGGATCCGCATGTATTCGTCGTTGCAGCTGACAAGCTGCTGTTTACCTTTCGACCATCGGTAATAGCCGAGCTGCGCCAGCTTCTGCGCCTGCCGGAGAGCCGCCTCGCTTTGTCGGCTTGCCTGCTCCAGTTGCCTGCGCTGTGAGCTGTCCTGCAGGATCAGGGCATAGGCCAACCCGCCTTCTGCCTCGACCTTCGCCAATGACGCTTCGGCGGGAAACTCCTCACCCGATTTGCGTTGTCCGAAAAACTCTTCTTCACTCTGGATGGAACCAGTCCGGCCAATCGAAAGCTCGAAGGCCTTCACCTGTGTGTCCAGCCGCGAATGGAAGCGCGGGGGCAGCAGCATGCGGAGGGGCTTGCCTACGACCTCATCCGCGGACCAGCCGAAGATCTGCTCGGCCCCATGATTGAAGTTCATGATTCGCTGCTCGCGATCGAAGAAGATGACGCCTTCTTCAACCCTCTCGATGACGGGCTGGCCCATGAAAAGTTCGCTCAAGCGAAAGACGAGGCTTCCCTCAGCGCTGCGCCGGGCATGGACTAGAAGGACGCTCGCGTTCGGCCGAATCAGCATATGGGTGTCGCGGCCCCGACTAGTCGCTTGCGATAGCCACTCTAATCGCCCCGTGGCCAGCGCCTGGACGTCGCCGGGTCCGTAATCGCCGCGTTCGGCAAAGAAGGCGAGGATATCGCGCATCGAGCGCCCCCGGACGAACAGCTCCGAAGGAGCGTCCAGCAGCTTGAGCGCGAGGCTGTTCCAGTATTGCAGCCTTAATTGCGAATCATAGCAAATGATGCCTACGTCGAGGTTTTCGGCAATGCTGTTAAGAAGCGGTTCGTTCATGGGTGGTTCTGTGTCCGCCTTCACATGGGTCCGGTCCGTCCAGGTGCAGATCAATTGGCAGGACCGAATTCCGAAGTGCCTGGGGCGAGACCTAGCGCAACGTTCGAGGTCGTAGAACAGGGATCGCCACTATTCCTCGCGAATGACCAATACCGCGACTTTGGAACTATTGGGCCTTGCCTCGGGCATGCTGCATTGACACAGATCAAGGTAGACGCGAACCGGCCGGCTCTGCGCAGACGCTCCAGAGGGGGAGGGCTCCGCCCTCCTGGTTTTCGGGACCCTTTGACTTAACGGCTGGACCAAACATGCTTGGCCGTTCACTCTAAGTAGCCGGAAGAATTGGTCGGACTTGCTGAACCGGGGTATTGCAGATGTTCAAGCGCATCCTCGTCCCGCTCGACGGCTCCATGCATTCCGTGGGGGCCGCGGAGACGGCCATCGAGCTCAGCCGCAGCTTCGGCGCGGACCTGACGCTCCTGCACGTCACATCGAAGCTTGAGCTGCCCGAGAACCTCAAGAGCTACATGAAGGGCGAGCAGCTCACCAGGCAGGACCTGCTGGCGGTCAACAATGCGGCCAAGCGCGTCATCGCCAACGTCAAAGCCAAGGCGGAAGCCGCCGGCATCAAGAAGGTCAAGGTCATCTACCGCGAGGGCAAGCCGGCCCGCTCGATCGTCGCCTATGCCAACCTCGCGCGGATCGATGCCATCATCATGGGCAGCCGGGGGCTTCTCGGAGCTCGAGAGCCTGCTCCTGGGATCGGTCTCCCACAAGGTCGCCACGCTCGCCAAATGCTCGGTCATGATCGTGAAGTAGCCGCTGGCGGCGGACGATCCGACAAGAGTTCGGGCCCGCTTTGACTCGGATTCGTCACCGCGGATTTCAGGACGGCGGAAGGCGCGCGAAGACTTCGGAAAGGTCGCCCGGCGGTTCGATGCCGAAGGTCTCCCTCAGCACATTCTCCAGGGTAGCGGCATCCTCGATTATTCGTTCCTGCGCTTGCCCTTGGGCCGGCCGACGGACCAGGCGCCGGTTCATCAGGCTGACGCGCGCATCGGGCAGCAGGCGCTGCACCATCAGGACATTGCGGAAGCGCGAGCCGGGATGGGCCGCGGTGAACCAGTTGGCGAGCTCGATGTCGATCGGGAATTGCGGCTCCTCTGTGAAACGATAGACGTCCTGCCAGGGGCCGTCGGTTCGTGCCTGGAGAACGAGGAACATGCCGTCCCGGCTGAGCCGCAGCGCGCCGCCCGGGACCGGCTGCTCCGCGCCGATGGCGTCGGCCGTCGCGTCGGGTAGCGGCACCGGGGCGGCGGAGAGCAGGCCGCCGAAGCCGACATCGGCGATATGCGCCACGCCTTCGCCCTCCACCTTGAGCACCATGTGGGCGCGCGGGTTAGGCGGGCGGCCCGCCGGCAGCATCCAGATGACGCGGGCGGCGAAGACGGTGACGCGGAAGCCCAGCGCCTCCAAAGCCGCTTTCAGCAGCGTGTTCTGCTCAAAGCAGTAGCCGCCGCGCCGTTCGGCGACGAGCTTCGCCTGGAGCGCGGCCGGATCGAGGGAGACCGGGCGCCCGAGCAGCGGGTCGAGGTTCTCGAAGGGGATCGCGGCCGGATGGCGGGCGTGGACGCCGCGCAAGGTCTTCAAGGTCGGGCCGCCTGGGGCCGGCATATCCGATGCGCGCGAAATAGGCCTCGATATCGATCATGGGCGCCGCCGGGAAGGGAGAATGCCTGGGCAGGCATTTATCGGCTTAGTCGGCGACAGGCTCAAGGCCCTGGGAGCCGATGCAAGGCGCCGTTGGCGCGGCGGCGACGGTTGCCAGCGGCCATGGGACCGTCCAGCCCGGCGATCGGCCCGCATCCGCTTGCATTTCCGGCTTCCGGTCTTGCTACCAAAAGAGATAGCCGGCAGGCGTCCTTCCCGCGGCCTTGTGCGTTTGGCGAATATTGCCCAATATTTGAGGGCTCGCGGGGTCACATGGGAGGGGGGTAGGCAGCATGAGCGTCCTATCGTTCTTGGATCGTGAGCATACCGTCGCCGAGCCGGGCTTCAGCCGCTGGCTGGTGCCGCCGGCGGCGCTATGCGTGCACCTGTGCATCGGACAGGCATATGCCTTCAGCGTGTTCAACCTGCCGATGACCAAGCTGATCGGCATCAGCCAGTCGGCGCCCGACGACTGGAAGCTGACCGACCTCGGCTGGATCTTCAGCATCGCCATCGTATTCCTCGGCCTTTCGGCCGCCTTCGCCGGCACCTGGCTCGACCGGGTCGGGCCGCGCAAGGCCATGTTCACCGCGGCGCTCTGCTTCGGCGGCGGGTTCCTGGTTTCGGCGCTCGGCGTTTCAATGCATCAACTCTGGGTCGTGTATCTCGGCTATGGCGTCATCGGCGGCTGCGGGCTCGGCATCGGCTATATCTCGCCGGTCAAGACGCTCATCACCTGGTTCCCTGACCGCCCCGGCATGGCCACGGGCATGGCCATCATGGGCTTCGGCGGCGGCGCCTTCATCGCCTCGCCTCTCTCGGTCTGGCTGATGCAACAGTTCGCGAGCCCGACGGACGTGGGCGTCTCGCAGACCTTCGTCGTCATGGGGATCGTCTATACCTGCTTCATGATGGTGGGCTCGGCCATCGTCAGGGTGCCGGCTGCGGGTTGGGCGCCGGCGGGCTACAAGGCGCCAATCGAGCCGAAAAAGCTCATCACCCAGGAACATGTCCACGTCGACCAGGCGCTGAAAACGCCCCAGTTCTACCTGCTCTGGGGCGTGCTCTGCCTGAACGTGACCGCCGGCATCGGCGTGCTGGGCCAGGCTTCGGCCATGAGCCAGGAAATGTTCCCGGGCCGGATCACGGCCGTGGCCGCCGCCGGCTTCGTCGGGCTGCTCAGCCTCTTCAACATGGCAGGGCGTTTTTTCTGGGCCTCGACCTCGGACCATATCGGCCGGCGCAACACCTACACGGTGTTCTTCCTGCTCGGCATCCTGCTCTACGCCGCGGTGCCGACCACGGCCCATATCGGCAGCGTGACCCTGTTCGTCCTTTGCTACGCCATCATCCTCAGCATGTACGGCGGCGGGTTTGCCACGATCCCGGCCTACCTGAAGGACATCTTCGGCACGCGTTTCGTCGGCGCCATCCATGGCCGGCTGCTCACGGCCTGGTCCGCGGCCGGCGTCCTGGGGCCGGTGCTGGTCAACTACATCCGCCAATACCAGATCGACCACGGCGTCTCGAAGGCCGACGCCTATTCGCTCACCATGTACATCATGGCAGGACTGCTCTTTGTCGGCTTCCTGTGCAACGCTATGATGCGGCCGGTGGGCGAGCACCATCACATGAGCCGTGAGGAAGCCGAGGCTTGAAGGAGGAAACCATGAGCAGCAACGACGGCGGGAGCGCTTCGGCTTCACGCAACACGCTCAAGCTCGTGCTGGCCTGGGGTCTTGTTGGAATCCCCCTCGTCTGGGGAGTCCTTCAGACGCTCAAGAACGCGTTGAAGCTGTTTCAGTAACCGGGCCGAACGGCTCCTTCAAGCTGCAAGCGGCCCTCCGTTGCGGTCGCCCGATCGGATTCGCGCACAAACGCCGCTCCATTTCGGGTAGGCTCCCAGCCGCCGATAGGGACCGATCGAGATGCCGACTGAGCTTTTCCTGACATCGAGGCCATGGCAGCTGACGATGCTGCTTGTGCTCGCGGCCATCGCGGGCTGCAGCGGCATAGATCCGCCCGGCGCCGGGCACGACCATGACCTCGACCGCCAGATGTTCGCGGCCGGCTATGAGGGCATCGATCAGTATTACGTCCAGAAGCCCGACCTGAGGGCTCTCACGATCGGCGGCCTATCGTCGCTGTCCGCGATCGATGGCCGGTTTTCGGTGGCGCCGGCGAACGGCAAGCTCGACCTGGACTATGACGGCAAGACGGCCGCGACCTTCATCGCCGACGGAACCTTGGCCGCCGACGACTGGGCCGAACTCACCGCCAATGCCGTCGCGGCGGCGCGAAACATCTCGCCGGCCGTGGGCAAGGCCGACAGCGAGGCGATCTACAAGACAGTGTTCACCGGAATGGTCGGCCCGCTCGATCGATTCACGCGCTACGAAGGGCGCGACGACGCGGCCGATGAGCGCGCGATGCTGGAGGGCTTCGGGGGCCTCGGCATCGATATCTCGATCGAGCACGGCACCGTGCGCATTGTCTCGATCGAGAGCGGCACGCCGGCCGAGCGCGCCGGCTTGCGCGCCGATGACATCATCGTGGCGATCGACGGGGTGGCGGCCAAGAGCCTGGACGACCAGGCGGTCATCGACAGGCTGCGCGGCCCCGTCGGCAGCAAGGTGACGCTGACCATCGAGCGGGCAGGCACATCCGAGCCGCTCAAGATTATCGTCAGGCGCGCCCACATCGTGCCGGACACCGTGGCCTACAAGCGTGAAGGCGACGTCGCCTATATCCAGGTGTCCGAGTTCAACGAGTCGACGGCCGACAGCGTTCGCAGCGAGGTTGAAAAAGCCCGCAGCGATATCGGCAGCCGCATGCAGGGAGTCGTGCTGGACCTCAGGGACGATCCCGGAGGGTTGCTGGACCAAGGGGTCGCCGTGGCCGACCTGTTCATGGCCAGCGGGCTCATCGTCTCGACCCGCGGCCGGGATCCCGACAGCAACCAGCATTTCGAGGCTTCCGGCAGCGACATAACCGATGGTCGGCCCATGGCGGTGCTGATCAATGGCGATTCCGCCTCGGCGGCGGAAATCGTCGCTTCGGCGCTGCAGGACAGCGGCCGGGCTGTGGTCATCGGCAGCAACTCCTACGGCAAGGGCACGGTCCAGACAGTGCTCGACATGCCCAACGGCGGCGATCTCGTCATCACCTGGGCACGCTTCTTCGCGCCGTCGGGCTATACGCTCAATCACCTGGGCGTCCTGCCGGCGATCTGCACCGACCAGGGCGACGGGGACGCGGCGAGCATCATGGCCAAGCTCGCCGCCGGGCGCCTCAAGGCCGTGCCCGTCGGCGAGCGCGACAGCACCTCGCCCGAAGACACCGCGGCGCTCGACCGGCTCCGGGCCCAATGCCCCGCCTATCACGGAACCAACGGCGTCGATCTCAAAGTGGCCTTGGGCCTGCTGGCCGAGCCCCGGCTCTATTCGACCGCCTTGGCCCTGGCAAAACCCGGCGCCAGGGCCGCCGAGCCGTAGTAAAGCCGCGTATTTCCTCAAGATGAGCGAAGAGTCCTTGAGCCCAGGAAATCTGGCCTACTTGTCCGAGCCGCTGCTCGAGCGCCTGTCGATAACCACGGGTGAGGCCGTCGCCTGCATCGAGCGGCTCATCATCGGCCAGCGCGACGGCCGCGTCTGGTGCGCGCCGAAAAGCGTGCTCTATCCGGGCGACGAGCGTTACATCATGGCGACCCTCGCGGTCGCGGATGAGCCGCGGGTCGTGGCCACGAAATCCCTGGTGCTGAACCCGCGGAACCGCGAGAGAGGTCTTCCGGTGCTGCGCTCGCTGGTCAGCTTGCTCGACAGCGAGACCGGCGAACCGCTGGCGGTGCTGGACGGCAACTGGGTGACGGCGAAGCGCACCGCGGCCTTAAGCGCCGTGGCGGCCAAGCGCCTGGCGCGGCCGGATTCGGCCTGCATCGGCTTCATCGGCTGCGGCGTCCAGGCGCGAAGCCATCTAGAAGCCTTCTGCGACCTCTTCCCGCTGCGGGAGATTCGCGCCTTCGGGCGCGGTGCAGCGAACCGGGACGCTCTGTGCCGGGCCGCCGAGGCGCGAGGCCTGAAGGCGGTCGCCAGTGCTACGGCCAGAGGGGCAATCGAGGAGGCCGACATCGTGGTCTCATCGGTCACCCTCCTGCCCAATCCCGTACCCTTCCTGGACGCGCGCTGGCTGAAGCCCGGCGTCTTCGCCACCATCACCGACCTTGCAACGTCCTGGCTGCCCGGGGGCATGGCTGCTTTCGAGCGCATCGTGATCGACGACCTGGAGCAAGAAGCCAAGATGAGCAAGCCCATGGTCGCCCCCTTGCTCGTCGCCGGAGACCTCTCAGGCCTGGTCGCCGGCGACCTCCCGGGCCGCGCGACCGCGGAGGAACGCAGCGCGTTCGTGTTCCGGGGGCTTGCCGTCGGCGACCTGGCGCTGGCCGCGCTCGCCTACCAGCGGGCCAAGGCGGCTGGCATGATCGACGGCTAGCCCGCTCGCCCCTGCCTTCACCGGGTCAGAGAAATCCTGGCGCTGCGGTCGATCTGGCTGTTGTCGAAGATGTTGATTCCTTCGCCCACGCCGCCCTGAAAGCCTTCGCCCTTGCCGACGACCTTGACGGTGCTGGCTTCGACGCCCTGCTGAATCAGCGCGGCGGCGACCGCCTCGGCACGCTTCACCGAAAGCGTAAAATTCGCGTCCACGTTGCCCTGCTTGTCAGCCTTGCCGCGGACGCAGACGGTGCGGATGTATTGATCCTTGGCGATCTTGGCGGCCTCCCTGATCTTTTCCATGCCCGCCGCGTCGATCTGGTAGCTGCCGATGGCGAACAGGACGTAGAACGGGCCGGGCAGGCCCGGGGTTTGCCCCGGACAGTCGGTGATTGCCGCGGCATTCGAAATGTTGAGCGACAAGGCCAGGCTCAGCGTTGCCGCAAACAGCATCGCGATGCGGAACATGACGATTTCCCCCAAAGTTGCACCAGCGCCGGCCTCCGAAGATCAAGACATCCGAGGCGCGACGATGGCGGCGGATGCGGCAAGAATGGCATCGGCCGAAACCTGCGGCAAGCGCTACGCCGAATGCAAGGTCACGAAACCGAAACGGTTCGGCGCAGGATTTGTCCGCGCGACGCGTGAGTGGAACTGAGCGCCGCTTCCAAGATCGGGTTCAGCAATGCAAAGGCTGTGGGGTGCTGTTTTCCTGTCCGTGCTCTGCCTGACCGGCTGCGTGGTCGCGCCGCCGCCGCAAAGGGTCTATGTCCAGCCGGCCGTCGTGAGCGTGGCGCCGCCGCCGCCGCGCTACGAGGTGATCCCGGCGCCGCCCGGCCCCGTCTATGTCTGGCAGCCCGGTCACTGGCGCTGGAACGGCAACGGCTACTACTGGGTGCCTGGACACTACGTATCGCGGCCCTATGCCGGGGCCGGCTGGGTCCCCGACCATTGGGCGGCCTCAGGAGGCGGATGGGTGTTCGTGGCCGGGCGCTGGCATTAGATCTTGAAAACGGCCCCGGCTTCGGGTGCCATCCCTGATCGACGGCCAGGTGACAACGAACCCTTTCCGTGCTCGAGGCAAGGCGAATGGCCACGTTTGAAGCCTTCATAGCCGCCAACAGGTTCGGGATGGGTGCGGTACCCGGCGATCTCGAATACCTGAGCCAAGACCCCAAGGGCGCGCTGCTGCAGCAGCTCGCTAATCCTGTATTGCCCGCCGACCTGGAGGGTCTTCCGAGGTCCGGCGATGCCTTGCAAGAGACAGCGCAGATCCAGATGCAGCGCCAGGCGCTGATGCGCGTCGGCGGCGGACAGGCGGGGGCCAATGCGATGTCGGCGGCAAACGTGCTGGGGCAGCGGATCCGCGACATCTACGTCCTCGAGGCGACGCGGCGGACCACGGCGGCGGTTGCCAGCCCGACGCCATTCGTAGAGCGGCTGGTCCAATTCTGGGGCAACCACTTCACGGTCTCCATTCAGCGCGGAGAAGTGCTGCCGGTCGCCGGCGCCTTCGAGCGCGAGGCGATCCGGCCCTACGTCTTCAGCCGGTTTCTCGACATGCTGCGGGCCGCGACCCAGCATCCCGCGATGCTGCTTTACCTCGACAACGTCCATTCGATCGGCCCGCACTCGCCATTCGCCTTGAAGCATCGTCACAATCCCAATCCTCCGGGCCTCAACGAGAACCTGGCCCGGGAGCTGATGGAATTGCACAGCCTGGGGGTGGGCAACTACAGCCAGGCCAACGTCACCACCATGGCCAAGATCCTGACCGGCTGGACCATCGGCAACCCCAAGGATCCCGAATACGGAACCTTCCGCTTCGATCCGCAACTGCACGAGCCCGGCCGGAAGCTCGTGCTCAAGGCCTGGTTCGAGGAAGCCGGAGAGGACGAAGGTGAGGGGGCCTTGAGGCTCCTCGCCAGCCATCCGGCGACGGCTCGCCACATCGCCACTCAACTGGCGCGGCATTTCATCGCCGACCAACCGCCTGCGAGCGCCGTGGAGCGGCTGGCGGGGGAATACCAGCGCACCGATGGGGATCTGGGCGCGGTCTGCCGCCTGCTCGTGCAATGCCCGGAAGCCTGGCAGAACCCCCTGGCCAAGGTGAAGGACTCCAACGGCTTCGTCGTATCGACCCTGCGGGCCACGGGGATCGCTTTCGCCAAGCCCGCTCAGCTGCTGGGCGGGCTCGACTTCCTGGGGCAGCGGCCTTTCTTCGCCCCGTCGCCGGCAGGCTGGCCAGACAACAGCGAGAGCTGGGTCTCGCCCAACTCATTGATCCGGCGCCTGCAATGGTCCCGCAACCTGGCGGGCATGGCCAAAGGCATCGATATCGACGCCATTGCCGAAACGACCATTGGCCCCGTCATGTCGAAGGATACACGCCAGGCGATCGGGGCGCAGAAGGACCCGGGCCTGAAGCTCGCCATGCTCCTGGGCAGCCGGGAATTCCAGCGGAGGTAGCAAGCCATGTTGAACCGCCGTCAACTTCTCGCCGCAACTACTGCCGTTGCGCTCGGGGGAATGGGACTGCCGCGCTTTGCCGTGGCCGCCAAGGAGACCGACCGGCGATTCGTCTTCGTCATCCAGAGGGGGGCGATGGATGGCCTCGCCGCGGTGCCGCCCTATGGCGACCGCGACTACGCCGCCTTGCGCGGCGCCCTTGCCATGATCCCGCCGGGCCAGAAGAACGGCATCATCGACCTCGACGGGTTCTACGGGCTTCATCCTGCGCTTGGCTCCTTCGCCAAATTTTGGCAGGCGAAGCAGCTCATGGTTCTGCACGCGCTCGCCACCCCCTACCGGGACCGCAGCCATTTCGACGGCCAGGACGTGCTGGAAAACGGCACCACCTCGCCTGTCGGCGCCTTGGATGGCTGGCTCAACAGGGCGGTGACGCTCTATGGCGGCAAGACCTCGAAGTTCGCCTTGGCGGGCGCCCAGGAGATTCCCCTGGCGCTCCGCGGCAAGGCGCCGGTCAATTCTTGGGCGCCGGCCAGGCTCAACCAGCTGCCCGAGGCTTTCGTGCGATCGCTTGCGGCATCCTATGGCCAGGACAAGCTGTTCCGCATGGCGCTGGAAGACGGTGTCCAGGAAGACGCCTTCGTGGAGGCCACGTTGGGCGGCGGCATGACGAAGCCTTCGGCTGCTGCCAACGGCGCGCAAGGCAAGCAACCCGGCGTCGATATGAACTTCGTCTCGGTGGCATCCGGGGTCGGAAAGCTGCTCGCCGCAGCCGAGGGTCCGCGGGTGGCGACGCTGGAAATCGGCGGCTGGGACACCCATACCGGCCAGGGCGCGGCGACGGGTCGGCTTGCCAATGCGCTCGCCACCTTGGCGGCGGGCCTCAACGCGATGGCCGGCGCCATGGGCCCGGTTTGGCACAAGACCGTGATCCTGAGCGCCACGGAGTTCGGTCGGACTGCGCGGCCCAACGGAACGGGCGGCACGGACCACGGCACGGCCACGGCCGCGTTCCTGCTTGGCGGCGCGCTCAATGGCGGAAAGGTGCTGGCGGACTGGCCCGGTCTTTCGGCCGGGCGGCTATACCAGAACCGCGATCTGGCCCCGACCATGGACCTGCGGTCGATCGCCAAGGCCGTGCTGAAGGACCATATGGGCCTGCCGGAGCCCGATCTCGATCGGTTCGTATTCCCGCAGAGCGAGAGGGTTCAGCCCTACCCGGACATCGTGCTCGCCTGAAGATCCGACGGCTGGGCCTTCCCGCCAGTCGAGCGGCGCGGCTGCGCAAGCTTTCGCGGCCTTGACCATGCGGCGAGGGCATCACAGAGTGCCGAGCCGCATGAACTCGGGTTCGCATCACCTCTCGGCCGGAGAGGTTCGGGAGCCGCAGACGGGGCCGCTGTAACCGATGTCGTCCGAAAGCAAGGTCTCGCTCGAAGACAGCCGGGCGCTCCCGGTCGCTCGCCTCCGGCGCGAGCTCGACGAATTCTTCGCCCCCGACCCCCGCATCTACTGGTCCGATTTTCTTGCTACAACAGCGCTTTTCTATTTCTGCTTTGTCGTCGCGGTGCTGATTCCGTGGCGCCAACCCGCCAAGTACTTCGCGCTTGCCGTCGCGACGCTCGCGCTCTACCGCGCCGTTATCTTCATTCATGAGCTGGCGCATCAGCCGCCGAACCGGATGCCGGCATTCCGATTGGTCTGGAACCTGCTCTGCGGAATTCCCCTGCTGATCCCGAGCTTCGTCTATTCGAGCCATGGGGATCACCATTTCCGCAGCTACGGCACGGGCCGGGACGGAGAATACCGGCGTTGGGGAACTGGCACGCGGAGGGGGATTCTGGTGTTTCCCCTGTTCAGCTTCGTCGCACCTCCCTTCTTCGTCCTGCGATTCCTTTTCGCCACGCCGCTATGCTGGTTCAGCCGAAGCTTCCGGCGTTGGGTGGATACCAGAGCCTCATCGCTCGTGATCAATCTCGCCTATGTCCGCGATCCGCCGACCGCCGAGGAACGTCAGGCGTGGCGGCGGCAGGAGCTGGCAGCTTTGCTGTACCTACTAGCGGTTTCCGCAGGCCTGTTCGGCGGGATCATTCCCGTCTCGCTGCTGTGGCAGCTCTATCTCGTCATCGCCGGCGTGCTGTTCGTGAACAGCTTCCGCCTGCTGACGGCCCATCACTACCGGTCGCTGGGCGAGCCCATGAGCACGACCGGCCAGCTCCTCGACTCCCTGAACTATCCCCGACGGTCCTTCCTGATCCCGCTCTGGGCCCCGGTGGGGCTGCGATACCACGCCTTGCATCACTTGTTTCCCAGCATGCCCTACCACAACCTCCGCGGCGCCCATGAGCGCATCATGGGCCTGCTGCCGGCCGATTCGCCGTATGCACAAGCCGAGGGCCAGGGGTTGATCGCCAACCTGGCCCTGCTCTGGCGCCACGCCCGGTGAGCGCAGGCATGGCCAAGAGGTAACGCGTCACGTGGACGGCGGGACAGGAACGTCAGGAGCCGAAGAGCCTTCCGGCCCGGCGAGGCAGGGACCTCGCATCTGCGTCATCGGCGCCGGCCCCAGCGGCATCGCCGCGGGCAAGAACCTGGTCGCGGCGGGGCTGACCAACCTCGTGATCGTCGACCGGAACGCCGCGGTCGGCGGCAACTGGATTTACAGCCCCGCGCCATCCCATTCCAGCATCTACGAGACGACCCAGGCCATCAGCTCGCGCCGCCTGTCGCAGTATGAGGGCTACGGGATGCCGCGGGAGTACCCCGCCTATCCCACCCACCGTCAACTGCTCCGCTATTTCCGGAGCTACGCCGACCATTTCGGCGTCACGTCCTACATCCGCTTCAACACGGAAGTCGTCCGCGCGACGCCGGCGGGCGAGCGCGGCTGGCTGATCGAGAGTTCCGGCCCTGGCGGCGCCGTCACCGAGACATACGACTACCTGCTTGTCGCCAACGGGCATCATTGGCAGCCGAGACTGCCCGCGATTCCCGGCCGGTTCACCGGGACCTTCCTGCATTCCCACGACTACAAGAGGGCGGCACCTTTCGCGGGCAAGCGCGTGCTGGTGATCGGCGGGGGCAACACGGCTTGCAACGTCGCGCTCAAGACGGCCAAGGTCTCGGCCTTGAGCTGCCTCAGCATGCGCCGCGGCTACTATTTCTTCCCCAAGTTCATATTGGGGATTCCGACCGATATTGTGTACCAGTACCTGCGGCTTCTGCCGCGTCCGCTGCCGCAGAACCTGGCCAAGTTCTACCTTTGGGCGATCCAAGGCCGCAACCAAAGCCAGGGGCTCCAGCCGCCGGACCATGAACCCCTGGAGCATCACCCGAACCTGAATTCCCATATCTTCCGGGCGATCCGCGAGGGGCGGGTTCATCCCCGCCCCGACGTGATCGGCTTCGATGGCCCGAGGGTGCAATTCGCCGGCGGCGCCAGCGAGGAATTCGACGCGGTCATCGCCGCGACGGGGTACCGCATCGGGTTTCCTTTCTTCGCCCAAGCCCCGGGCTTCGAGCAGGCCCCGGGCGAGTTGGAGGACGGCGCCCCGCCGCGGCTCTATTTGCTCGTCTTCCCGCCGTCGCGTCGCGATCTCTATTTCATCGGCCTGGTCCAGCCCATCGGCTGCATCTGGCCGTTGTCCGATCTCCAGGCGCGTCTCGTGGCCGAGGAGATCCGCGGCCGGTGGCGCCGGCCCGCCGACATGGAGGCGCGAATCCTGCTGCAGGCCGAACGGCCGCATTACGGCTGGGCCAAGTCGCCGCGCCATTCCATCGAGGTCGACTACCACATCTACCGCAAGCAGCTCCTCAGCGAGCTGGAAGCCGTTCGGCAAGACAGTCCTTCGGGTTTCATCCGATCAGCGCTGGAATGATCCTTGGAGTGGCCGCCGCTCCGCGATATTGGCAATTGGATTGTTCCCCAGATACTGTCGGCCCTCATGCGTGCGTTGCGCGGAAAAAAGGCGCTGGTGACCGGAGCCGCCCGCGGCATCGGCCGAGCCATCGCGCTTGCGCTCGCCGAGGAAGGCGTGGAGCTGTGGCTGATCGACATCGATGCGGCGGAGCTCTCGGTAACCGCGGCCGAGGCCCGGACCCGAGGCGTGAAAGCCGTGGAATGGATCTGCGACCTTGCCGATCCGGCCGCGATCACCGTCGCGGTCCGCAAGCTCCTGTCCGCCTGGAACAAGCTCGACATCCTCGTCAACAATGCCGGCATCGCCTATTTCGGACCGACGCGGGAGATGAGCGATGCAGAGTGGACGCGCCTGCTCGCGATCAATCTCCTGGCGCCGATCCAACTCGTGCGGGAACTAATCGACGTGCTGCAGGCCCAGGAGGAGGCCCATATCGTCAATATCTGCAGCATTCTGGGCCTCGTCCCCTTTCGCAACGCGGCTGCCTATCAGACCAGCAAGTTCGGGCTCGTCGGCTTCACCCAGGCGCTGCATGGCGAATTCGCCGGGCGCAGATTCGGCGTGACCGCTGTGTGTCCGGGCTTCGTCGTCACCGGAATGATCATGCCATGGCTGTCGCGCTTTCCTTTCTGGGTGAGCCGCACGACATCGCGGAAAGTCGCGGCAAGAACCGTCGACGCGATTCGACGGAACAAGCGCCTGGTCGTCATCACGCTCACGGCCCGGCTGGGCTGGTGGGTAACACGGCTGTCGCCGGGCCTGGCGGCCTGGGCCAACCGCACGGCATCGTGGTGGTGATGACTTGCGCGAACGTCCGAGCGCCTCGGCGGAGGCCGTCGTCCCCACCGCACGGATAGATTTCCAAGGAGCGGGAACACTGATGTGCGGCATTGCCGGGGAATTGGATTGGCGAGGCGGCCGGCGCGAAGGAAGCGTCATCGCGGCGATGATCGGATCGCTGGCCCATCGTGGGCCGGAGGGCCGGACCTGCTGGTTCAGCCCCGACGGCAGGCTCGCCCTGGGCCATGCCCAGCTTGCCTTCTTCAAGGGTGCCGAAGCGCAGCCCGTCAGCAACCGGCGAGGCATGATCTCCGCAGTCTGCAACGGAGAAATCTACAATCACCGGGAACTCGCCGCGCAGGTGCGCGAGGCCGGAATCGAATGCGATATCCGGTCCGACGTCGAGGTCATTCCCTATCTCTTCGAGCTCCACAGTACGCGCGCTTTCGCCATGCTGCGCGGCGAGTTCGCCTTCGCCCTTTACGACGCGCAAGACCGGGCTCTCTACCTGGTAAGGGACAGGTTCGGCATCAAGCCGCTCTACTATCACGCGGACGGCAGCCTCCTCCTGTTCGCCTCCGAGGCCAAGGCGCTGTTCGCCGATCCGCGCCTTCCGCGCGCCCTCGACCATGCTTCGCTCGCCACCAAGCTCGTCGGCATAACCTTGCCCGGCAGCACGGCGTTCTCGAAAATCCTGGAGGTGAAGCCGGGATCCTACCTGGAGGCACGCGAAGCCGGCATCTCCGAACGACCCTACTGGTCGATCCAATGGACGAGCCCGACGCGCCGGGAGGATGGGGAAACGCTCGCGCGCGAATTCCTAGGCCTGTTCGATGAAGCGGTGCGCGTCCGGCTGCAAGGGGATTTTCCAGTCGGAGTCTATCTTTCCGGCGGGATCGATTCCTCCGCCGTGCTCGCTTCCATGCAGCATGCGGGTGCCCCGTCGCTCAAGGCCTTCACCATCGCCTTCGACGACAGGGCGCTCGACGAAAGCCGGGCCGCGCTCGCCACCGCCCAGCGCCTGGGGGTCGAGCACCATGTGCTGCGCGTGCGCAACCGGGACATTGCCGATAACTTCCGGCGGTCGCTCTGGCACAGCGAGATACCGGTCATCAACGCGCACGGCACGGCGAAGTTCCTGCTGTCGCGGGCCGCGTCGGCGCATGTGAAGGCGATCATGACGGGCGAGGGCGCCGACGAGCTGTTCGCCGGGTATCCCTATTTCGGCGCGAACGCTGAAAGAGGCCAGCGGCACGGCCTGGTCCGGCAGCTTGCCGACTGGTCCCGCCTGCTCTGGTCGCGGCAGTTCGGAACCGGCTTCCTGTCGATCCCGCGTCCCCGCGACGTTGCCGCGTTGAACCGGCTGTTCGGCTCGGCACCCCACTTGGGACAGCGGGCACTGTTCTACGCCCGCTTCATCCGCGCGCATCTCAGCCGGGATTTCCGCCGCTATTTCTCGCCGGTCGGCGCGCTGCAAAGGCTGGCCGAGGATCTGCGGTCCCATCAGGGCGAGCCGATGAACTTGACCAATGTCGACCGGTACCTCGCCCTGAAATACGATTTGCCGGCTTATATCCTGAACTTCCTGGCCGACCGGCAGGAAATGGCCCATTCCATCGAAGGGCGCGTTCCGTTCCTCGACGACAAAGTGTTCGAATTCGCCAGCGCGCTGGGCGAGCAGGCGCTCATCGGGGCGTGGGGCGGCAAGCAGCTGATCCGGCGGGCCTTCGCCGAACGGCTGCCTCTCAAGACCCTTGCAACGCGCAAGAAGATCTTCTTCGCGCCGCCGCGAGCCGCGGACGAGATCCTCCGGTCGGAGTGGGCGCATCACCTGCTTTCCCGGGAGGTGACCGAGGCGGCCGGGATATTCGATTGGAAGCGGCTGTTGACGCTGCGGGCGGTGCTGGCGATGACGCCGGCATCCTCGGGAGGTGGGGCCGCCTTGCGCTCCCTGCTGATCTTGATCGTTTCGGTCCACGGGCTGCAGGATCTCTTTGTCGCCGGCGGAAGCCGGAGCTAGGCGATCCCAGGGGGAAATCTGTGGCGCGTCGCGACGTGGTGCTGATCCATGGCGCCTGGCTCACCTCGGCCTGGTGGGATCCTTTTCGGCATCGCTACGAGGCTCGAGGACTCCACTGCCTGGCGCCCGAATGGCCGCTGCAGAGCCGCCCGATCGAAGAGCTTCGCGCCTCGCCCCACCCGAATCTGGGCCGGCTGTCGCTCTCGGACATCTTGCGCCACCATGAACGCGCGATCAGGGCCTTGCCGGTCCCGCCGATCCTGATCGGCCACTCCTTCGGCGGCCTCATCGTGCAGCTCTTGCTCGATCGAGGATTGGGCGCGGTGGGGGTGGCCATCGATCCAGCGCCGGCGCGCGGCGTCTTCCCGGGTCTTGCGACCATCCGGGCAGCGTTCCCCGTTTTGCTCGCCTGGCAGGCCTGGCGCCGGCCCGCGACCATGACCTTCGGCCATTTCGCCCGGGCCTTCATGCAGCTCTCCTCGGGCGAGGAGCAACGGGCGGCCTATGAGGGCCACATCGTGCCCACGCCGGGGAGGATCTATTTCGACCTCGCCTTGGGCATCGGCAGCCGCGTCGATTTCTCGAACGCCAGGCGAGCGCCTCTGCTGTTCGTTGCCAACGAGCAGGATCGGGTGGTGCAGCTCTCGTCGGTCCGGGCCGCCTATCTGAAGCACCGGCGATCCCAGGCCATGACGGAGTTCAAGATATTCCCCGGCCGAAGCCATTGGCTGATCGCGCCGGGGTGGGAGGAAGTCGCCGACTACGCGATTGCTTGGGCAATCGAGCACGCAGGCGAGAACTAGGGGAGGCGGGACGGCAAAGCGGCCTTTGCGTCAGGCCACGTGGTTCACCCGCTCCATGTATTGCGCCAGTCCGCGCACCTGGCCGAGCCAGCTTTCCAGCGTCTTCGGATCGCTCGGCGCGCCGTGGACACCCGGCTTGAAGCCCTTGTTCAAGACCGCTTCGACGGCGAGCGAAACCGGCACGGACACGAGCCGCCCCATGGCCGTGCCGCGTTCGTCGCCCCAGGCATCCATCGCCCAGGTCTCGTGAAACACCGGTTTGCCCTGGCGCTCGGCTTTCAGCGACACCAACAGGATGACGCGATCGGGCTCGCCGGGCGCATAGGAATTGTCCCGCAGGAATTGGGCGGCCATTTCGGCGAGCCGCGCATCGCCCGACGGGCCCGAGAGGGTTTCGATCTCGCGGAACACCGGC
The DNA here is from genome assembly GCA_963724385.1 of uncultured Alphaproteobacteria bacterium. Taxonomy (GTDB): domain Bacteria; phylum Pseudomonadota; class Alphaproteobacteria; order Dongiales; family Dongiaceae; genus DASXQK01. The sequence goes on from CAVRUJ010000001.1 coordinate 1,867,608, forward strand.
GTCCAGGCCTTGGTCCAGCCGTCGAGCCGGATCGTGCCGCGCACGAAGTCACGCACTTTCCAGCTCTTGTCGAAGCGATAGTCTTCCATGAAGGGCAGGCTGTCGCGGTTCGGATAGACCTCGAACCTCTCGGGCTTGGGCAGCGGAGCGTCGTAGGAGGTGATCGCATCCCAGGGCCGCGTCACGCGCAGCTCCTTGAAATCCCGCAGGCTACGCGAGGGCGAACGCAACGCCTTCAGGACGCCGACCGGCGCCCAGCTGAACTTGTAGCGGAACGGGTTGGGGATCTTCGGCACGCCTCCGCAGTAAGAGGTGAAGCTGAGGACGTTGTCGCCATGGTAGGCCTTCGAAGCCCGATAGCGTGCCACCAGGTCATGGGCCATCAGATGGTCGATCCCGGGGTCGAGCCCGACCTCGTTGACCGAGACCAGGCCCTTGGCCTGGAACTCTCCGTCCAGCGCCCGCATTTCCGGCGCGATGTAGGAAGACGAAACGAAATTCGCGCCCTTCGACAGGCAGGCCTTGGCAATGCCCACATGATGATCCGCCGGCAGCATCGATATGGCGAGATCGCCCGGCCGCAAAGCCGCGACCAGAGCCTCGAGCGCATAGGGGCGGATGTCCTTGGTCAGGTCGCCCACCGCGTTGCGGGCTCTTTCGACCGTCCGGTTCCAAACTGCCAGCTTGTGGCCCTTCTCGATCAGGCGCCTCAGCCCCGGACCGGAAGACAACCCCGTGCCGCACCAATGGATCGTCATCGTCATTCCCCCCAATAGCCGGCATTTGCGAGCCGGCAGCCTCTTACAAGCCGACCATATGGCGGTCGAACTCCGCCTTGGCGCGGGCCCAAACCCCGGTGTCCAGATTGCCCAGCGTCAGCAGCGAGGGCAAGAGCTGTGCGGCATAGTCTTCGCTGCTCTCCACCGGCAGCAGGGAGGGCAGGTTGTCGATCGCGGTCACGTCCAGCGGAGGGTTGTCGGCCACGCGCAACGCCGGGGCGTCCCATTCCGTCACCCGGTCATAGACCTTGATCGGCGAAAAGTCCGAGGTCGGATCGCAGGCGATATCGCCGATCACCGTCAGCCGGCGCGGCTCCGACTTGGCCGAAAGCGGAACGAAGACCGGGCAACCCGGCCGCGCGAGAATGCAGTTGAGGAAGATCTCGTGCTGCAGGATTTCGGGGAAGGGGCCGCCCGAGGCCGTTTCGGCCATGTCCCATTTGGTCGCCGGCACGGCCATGGCCGTGCATAGGTCTGATGCCCCCCTGCCGACGCGGCCCAAGGCACCGATGATGATCGCGCGCGGGCGCTTCATGCCCGCGAGCTCCTTGGTGAGGTCGGCCAGTAGCGCAGCTTTGCCCGCGTATTTGCGGAGCCGGCCGGCGATGCCGCCCCTCTGTTGCGCGGCCCAGCATTTCAGCGATATCGCCGCGCCCGCATAGCCCGCCCAATAGCCGAAGGCCGCGACCCGCCGGCCGCTCTCGTCGACCAGGTATTCCAGATCGTAGAGCGTGCCCTTGCCGGCCTTGAAGCGCTTCAGCAGCAGCCGGCCGGCCGGCTGCCCCTTATAGGCATGGCCGAACATGATATGGCGGTGGGTCAGCGGCGTGCCGTCTTCGGGCAATTCCTTCAGCCCGAATATGATTGCCTCGCCAGGCGCCTTGGGCCACAGGTTCTCCGGTGCGATCTCGCATCCCGCCGCCTCGTAGCCGTCGATGGGAATGGCCCGGACCGAGCTTCGCTCGACCGTCACCCGGATGCCCGCCCCGACCAGAGCCGCGGCCCCCGCCGGCGTCAACCCCACGCGCTCCTCGTTCGGGCGCTGCTCGGCCCGAACCCACAGATGAGTCATCCCGCCACCTCTTTCGCCGCGCGGCTTTCTCGATCCTTGCGGAGAGCTCGTCGCGGCTGCGCCAGTTTCGCGCGATGCGGATAGTAGCCGAAGGGCCGGCGTCAGGTCAGCCTGGGTTTGGGACCGCGGGCATGATCGACCCAAGCGAGGGCTGGCGCGCCGGTAGTGTCCTAATTCGGGTCAAGTCCGGACAGCACCCGCCGGCCGATAGCTCTTGAATCCAGCCGGGCGACCGGCTCTAGTAAACCGCTTGCAACAAGGCCCCAGCGAGGCGATGCGGTTCCGGGCGTCCAGCTGCTTGGTCTGGCTGGCCATCTTCCTGTTGGGGCTGGTCGCGGCGATGTGGCTCCGTCAAGGCGTTCTCATCGCCCTCAACGACAGCCAGGACAACAACTGGGGCGCGGCCCGGGCCCTCCTGAACGGCCAAGACCCCTACAAGCTCTATCTCCAGTGCGGCAACTGCGCCGAGCCGCCCTTCCGCCCGCCGGTCGCGCCGATGTACCCGGCCTCCGCCCTGGTCATGCTTTGGCCGCTCGCCATGCTGTCCTGGCCGGCGGCCAAGGCCGCCTGGGCCGGTCTCAACATCCTGCTCGGCGCCGGCATGGCCGCCACGCTTCATCGGCTGTTCCTGCCGCAGAGCGGTTGGCGCGGCCTTGCGACGCTGCTGCTCCTGCTGCTGGCGAGCCGGCCATTCCTGACCAACCTTCACAACGGTCAGCACGCCATCTTCGCCTTGGCGTTCTTTCCGGCCGCTCTGTGGGCCGAGCGGAGGAATCGCCCCGTCCTCGCCTCGGTCTTCCTCGCGATCTCCTGGTTCAAATACACCCTCACGCTTCCCTTAAGCCTGTTCTTCGTGTTTCGGGGCAGGCTCGCGCTGCTGCTCGGCGCCGCGGCGATCCAAGGCGCGCTGATCCTTTTCGCGGCCGTCTGGACGGGGAGCAGCCCATGGGACCTGTTGGTGGAACCTCTTCGCGTCGCGCAGCAGGTCACTTCGGTCGGCCATTTGGAGTTGTTTGGCCTGGCGACGCGCCTCGGGATTGCCTCGAAACTGCCGCCGCTCGCCTGCGCCGTGGCCCTCACGCTTGCGGTCTTGACGGCAATACTCCGCGGCCGATCCGAGGATGACCTCGAACTGCTTTGCCTGCTATCGCTGTTCGCCTACGCGGTCGTCTACCACTATCCTTACGACCTGGTAATTCTGGTCATACCCTTGTGCTATGTCTTGAGCCGGGCTCGCTCATGGGAGAAGCAGGACCGCCTTGAGCGGGCGTGGAGCATCATGCTCGGCGTCCTGCTGGGCTGGATCTGGTATGCGGATCATCCAGTCCAGATCCTAAAGAAGCAGGGCGTGAGCTGGGTCATCGGGGTCTATTCCGCCTATTACCTGGCGCTCGCGATCTGGTTCTATGCGACCATCTTCCTGGGCATTGCCGTGGTGGGCCGGCGACGGCGCAACCGGGAGTTGGCGGAGATGGGGTCGATCCAAGTTCTGAGGCCGAATTGACGTGAGGGCCATGTGGGGCTTCCGGCAGGGCAGGACCGTCGTTCCCCGCGAGCGCAGCGGCCGAAACGGTTCCCCTGGCCGAACGCCAACCCGTGCGTCGACCCTAGCGATGCATGGACCGGGGCTCAGCCATGCCGGCCAGCGAGCCTAGCGTCCCGACCCCGTCCCAGCGGCTGCTTTCTCTCGATGCTCTGCGCGGATTCGACATGTTCTGGATCATCGGCGCCGACAGCCTCGTGGCGGGTCTCGAGAAGATCAGCAGCGGCGGACCGATCCAGCTGGTCGCCGAGCAGCTCGAGCACAGCGCCTGGGAGGGGTTCAACTTCGAAGATCTGATCTTCCCTCTCTTCGTTTTCATCACCGGCATCCTGGTGGTCTTTGCCACGAGCCAGAGCGATCAAAGGCCGGCGCGCAGGGCTGCCATCTGGCGCATTTTCCGCCGCGCCATCCTGCTCTACCTGTTCGGGATCCTCTATTACGGCGGCTTCGCCACGTCGTTTCTCGACATCAGGTTGCTCGGCGTGTTGCAACGCATCGCGCTCTGCTACCTCGTTGCCGCACTTCTGTTCCTTTATTTGAGGCCGCGGTATGTCGCCGGCGTCTGCGCCGGTTTGCTCATCGGCTATTGGGCGATGATGACGTTCATCCCCGTCCCCGTTTTCGGCAGCGGGAACTTCGCCGAGGGCAAGAACCTGGCGAACTATCTCGATGCCCAGTTCCTTCCGCTGCGCAAATGGGATGGCGATCACGACCCGGAAGGCTTGCTGAGCACGCTGCCGGCCATAGCGACCTGCCTGCTCGGCGTTCTCGCCGGATTGCTGCTGAAAAGCAAATCCCACTCGGATCAGGCCAAGGTGCTCTGGCTCGTCGGAGCCGGCGTGGCGGGCGTCCTGGCGGGCTGGTTCTGGGGCTTGCAGTTCCCGGTGGTAAAGAAGATCTGGACGTTGTCCTACGTGCTGGTGGCTGCCGGCTTCAGCGTCTTGCTTCTGGCGCTGTTCTACCAAGTGATCGAGATCTGGAAGTGGAAGGGCTGGGCGACGCCGTTCGTGTGGATCGGCACCAACTCGATCGTAATCTACATGGCGGCAAACCTGATCGACTTCCAACGCATAGCCAGGCGCATCGCCGGCGGGGATGTCGAGCGTCTTCTCGGGGACTATGGCACGCTTGCGATCGCGATCGTCGGTCTGATGCTGGAGCTGTGGTGCCTTCGCTTCCTGTATCGGCATAAAATATTCCTGCGGCTGTGACCGGCCTATCGGGCAGGCCCGCCGATGAAAAGTCGGCCACAGAACGGTTCGAGCGCGCCCGTGCCACCGCACTGGTCTTGCAACGCGGATTGGAAGGGATGGCCTTGGTTGGGACGGAACAGAGGTGGCGTGGCTTCAATGCAGCCGTCCTCTTAGGGCTTGTCAGATAGGGCCCGCGATGAATGGCGAGAAGCGCGGTAGCCCGATCGGGCGCGGCCCTCTGACGCGGCGGCAGGTGAATTGCGGGTTGTCCGCGGCCGGGCTTTCCGCGATGGGGCTCGGCCTTGCCGGTTGCGCGCGGCGGGCCGCTGGATGCGATTCGATCGGGGGAGAAGCACAGGCCGCGCTCAACGACGCCATCGACGGCCTGGGCGGCGACCGGGCGATCGGCGCGGAGCCGACGCTGTCGGCGTTCGATATCTATCTGTCGCCGCATCCCGACGACGTGTGTTTTTCGCTTGGGATATTGGCGAGCCTCAGCGGCGCCGGCACCCTGATCACGGTCTTCTCGAAAAGCAGCTTCATCTCCGAGCCGATTTCGCTGTCGGGAAACTCTGCTGCGCGCGCGCAGCGGGTGACCGCGATCCGGACCGCCGAGGACCGCCGTTTTGCCGCCGCAGCCGGCCTACGCTTCATGCGTCTCGGGTTCCTGGATGCCCCGCTTCGCGGGCGTTTCGCCTTCGACGGCTCGCACGCAATTCAAGACGCCGAGATCATCGAGAATCCCCTCCTGTTCGCCATGAATCAGCTGGCCGCAGGCCGCCCGGCAGGGCTTCGGCCATGGCTCTTCTGCCCGATGGGCATCGGGGGCCATGCCGATCATCTGGCCGTACGATGGGCGGTCTTGCGCAACCTGACGCAGCTTCGCAGCACCTATCAAATCGGCTTCTACGAGGATCTTCCCTATGCATCGAAGTGGCGATTGCGGCTCAAGGGCCTCGCGAGCTTCGACTGCGGCTGGGGTGGCCGGCCACTCCGGCGACACAGCCTTTACCTGGGCGCAAACCTTCAGCGAAAGCTCGACCTCGTTCGCATCTACACAAGCCAATTCCGGCGGCTTCCCACTACGATCGAAAGGTTCTCGCCGGCCAGGATGCTGCCGTCTTCACCCCATGAGGGGCTCTGGATAGAGGCGTAGCCGTAATTTCGGCTCGGCCTGCCGCGGGGGGATGGCGAAACGCTGCCGGTGCGGGGCGGGGAATAAGATCTCATCGGACGTGGCTGCATTCGCCGAGCAGCCATGACGCAGGCAGTACCCGTTTTCCCGCTGGACTGTGGGCAGTTCGGCGGATTACTGAGGAAGTCCTCGGAAGTCCAAGCGCGAAGGCCAAGCCCTTGCGACGAGCGGTCTACACTGTCCTGGTCGGAGGCTTCGACACTCTCTTGTCGCCGGTCTCAGCGGAGCCCGGGCTCGACTACATCGCCTTCACGGACGGCGAACAGGGAATGCGAGGGCCGTGGCAGTCAAGACAGCTCGTCAGCCAGGAGCGCAATCCGCGCATGACGGCGCGCTGGCACAAGCTGCATCCGCACCGGCTCCTCTCCGATTACGAAGAGAGCCTTTATGTCGACGCGAATGTTCTGATCAAGGAGTCGATCGGGCCGCTCTTCGACCAGCTTCTCGGCAAGGCGCCGATCGCCCTGTTCCAACATCCGACCCGCGACTGCACCTATGCGGAAGCTGAGACGGTGAAACGCCTGCGCTACGACGACGCGGCGATCGTCGATGCCCAGATGGCTTTCTATCGGGCGCATGGTCTTCAAGCCGGCGCCGGCCTTCACTTCGGCGGCGTCATGTTTCGCCGGCACAACGACGCGGAGGTGGCGAACCTGATGGATGACTGGTGGCGGCAGCTGAAGATATTCAGCCACCGCGACCAATTGAGCCTGGTTTTCATGCTGCGCCGGCACGGGATCGCCGTCGAAGTGATTCCCAGCAAGGCTTCGGACAATCCGTGGTTCGCGATCGGTCCCCATCGGAAATACCGCATCGACTTCGCTGCCGGCCTAGCGCCCGCCGATGCCGACGAGGTCGATTGGCTGCGCAGCGCCTTCGCCGAAGCGAGCTGGCAGTCTCGGCGTGGCCGGAAGTCCCGGCTTGCCGAAGCAGGAGATTTCATCTTTCGCCTCGCCAAGGCGCCGAGGAGACTGTTCATGCGGATCATCCGGCGCCTCGCCTGGCGCAAGTATGCGGCAAGAAGCAGGAATGCCGGGCGCAGCATCCTCTAGGCGTCCAGCCTCTGGACGGCGGGGATGATCGACGGGTGAGCCGCCTCGCCATCGGTCCGGTAAGGGATTTTCCGTCTTGGACCTGGATCGGGGCCGACACGGCGCGCGAACTCGCGAAATACGCCGAGGTCGTGCCGTTCGAGAGCTACCGGCGCATCCCGCCTTGCGACGCTGTCATGGCCATCAAGCAGCGGCCGCCCTTGCGGCTCGGGAGGAAACTGCATGACAGGGATGCGAAGCTCATCTACGCGCCTGTCGATCGCTATGCCGCCATTGACGAGATCTACCAGGACAGGCCGCTGCTGGAGGCCTGCGACCTCGTGCTGGCGCATAGCGAACTTCTCCTCGAATGTTTACGGCCTCATTGCAGACGCCTCGCCTTGGTCGAGCATCATGGCAAATATACGCTGCCGGAATTGGCGCCCTACAAGGAGGAGGGGCATGTCTTGTGGGTCGGGGGCCTGCAGCACACGCCCTATCTCATCGACTGGCTCGAGCGGTATCCCATCCGACGGCGGTTGAGTATCCTGACCGACGTCGGAAACCGGAATGCCGCCGACGCGGCGCGGAGGTTGGCTCGCCAGCTCGGAGTCCGGCTCAGCATCGAGCCGGATAGCATCAATGGCCATGCGGCCCATGTCTGGAGCGAAGCGGAGCAGCGGCGGATGATGCAGGCATGCAAGGCAGCCATCGACATCAAGGGCGAGGACTTCACCCAATCGACCAAGCCGCCGGTCAAGGCACAGAAATTCATTTCCTCCGGGATACCTTTCGCCTGCAACGCTGAAACTTCCGCAAGCCGATATTTCCGCGACCGCGGCTTCGAGCTTGCGAGCCCGCTGGACGAAGAGACCTGGTTTTCGCGAGACTATTGGCAGCGAACGCAAGGCGTCGGCGCGGAGTTGCGCGATCGGATCGCCATTGAAACCGTGGGTCTCAGCTATTGGGCCGAGTTGCGACCTCTCCTATACCCCGGGCAATCCTGACGGGGAGGCTCGCTGGCGCGCCGGCAGCCGGTTCCGCGCCACGTCCAGATGAATTTTGTTGAACGAGAACTTGCCCTTGCCGAGAAGCGCGGCTTACCGATCCGAAACCGGTCAATTACTTGCCACGTAATTGCATGCCCGAGAGGCGGTCGCCAGGATCGAGTCCACACTCTCAAGGGGTGGGCAAATGGCGCGATTCATCACCAAGACGACGCAGCGGGAAGCAGGCACCCCATTGCGGGTGTGCGCCGGCCGCATTCGCGCCATCCTTGCGCGCGGATTTGACCGGTTGATCGAGCAGATCGGTGCCTGGAACAAGAGCCGTCGCGACCGATACTTGCTGGCCGGCCTGAACGACCGGAATCTCCGCGATATCGGCCTCGAGTCTGCCGCAATCCGGAGGGACGACAGCATGTCGGTCTGGTTTCGACCTCGCCGGTAGAACCGTCGCGCCAAGCTTCCGCACTGCTGCCCACCCGGCTCCAGCGCCTTCTGCTATTGTGTAGAGCCATGGGGAATGGGACGTACAAGAACTTCGGCGAGCAGCTGCGCTGGTGGCGACGGCGGCGCGGATTGTCTCAGCTCGAGTTGGCTGGCGCAGCGGGATCCTCCCAACGCCATCTGAGCTTCCTCGAGTCCGGCCGCGCGGCGCCCAGCCAGCAGATGGTGCTGAGCCTGGCCGCAGCATTGAACGTGTCGCTGCGCCAGCAGAATGCGTTCCTGCAATCGGCCGGCTACGCGGCGATCTGGAAGGAGGGCAAGCTGGGCGAGCCGGAACTGGCCCAGGCGGACCGCGCGCTCGACTACATCCTCGGCCAGCAGGAACCTTTCCCGGCCTTCGTGGTGGACCGGCATTGGAACTTGAAGCGCGCCAATCGGGGCGCTAAGCGCCTCGTCGCGTTCATCCTGGGCGCGGTTCCCGATGGCCCTGTCAACCTGGCGGACGCGCTCCTTTCGCCCGAGGTCATGCGGCCGTTCGTCGTCAACTGGAAGGAAGTCGCCCTCCACTTCATCCGCGGCGTTCAAGCCGACGCGCTCGCGGACGGCTCGCCCGAATCTGCGGCGCTCCTGAAGCGCCTGTTGTCCCATGAGGGGTTGCCTGAGCTCGCCCATTCCGCCGCGCTCGAGGAGGCACCACGCCCGCTGCTTCTCATGCACCTCGAGAAGGCGGGCGTCCGCCTGAACGTCTTCACGACAATCGCGACGCTCGGCACGCCGCAAGACATCACGGTCCAGGAGATCCGTGTCGAGAATTTCTTTCCGATGGACGAGGCGACGGCCGAGTTTTTCCGTCAGCCGGCGCCGGCGAAGTGACGGCAATTAGCGTGCGCCGTTGGGGCGTTTCTGCCCGCCGAGCCACATGAGGCCGCAAAGGCCGGTCAGCAGGAGCGGCACCAAGAGCCCGCCGGTTCGGGGTTCCTCGACGGAAAATCCCGGCCTGGCGTAGAAGCCCTTGTCGTTGATCGTCCCGAAGGTCACGCCCGCCGTCTTCAGCGTCGGGTATCCGATCGGATTGGCCGCATCGTCCGCCCGCGCCGGCAGCGCGATACCCACCAGCGCCAGGGCGAGAGCGACGGAAAGAACCTTCATCTTTGTCATATCTGCCTTGCCATAAAGGCAGAGAGGATGATGAGACTCAAGCACCGATTGGTCCCGCGGCCCAATATTTATTGCGGCCCGACAGTGCTCGCCGTCTGAGACAGACATCCCGAGCGCCCGGCTTACGCAAGGACGCGCGCGATTTCTGCCACCAATCTCTCCATCGGGTCCGACTTGTGGACGACGGCGGCTGCGCCCAGACGCTTCAGCGTCGCTGCGAACCCGGGATCGCTGGCGGCGGCCTGGCTCGAAACCGCGACGAAACGCGCGGCGGGGTCGCGTTGCAATATGGCCTGCATCACCTTGCCACCATTGCTGTCGGGCAACAGGAAATCGACGACCGTCAGATCGGGATGACGCTCCGCGTGGAGCGCGATGCCGGTCGCGCCATCCGCGGCCTCGATCACCCCATGCCCCATCCGCTCCAGCAATCGGCGGAGGTAGCCGCGATAAAAGGCCTCATCGTCGATGACGAGGATAAGGGCCACCGGTTTGTCCCCCGACGGTCATCCGGCGATCAGATGAGTTCTTGTTGCCATTGTAACCTGTCTGGCGGCCTGGATGGCAGGGGCATCCTTCGCGGAGCTGCCCGACTGAAACTACGGGTGGGCAATTACTTCTTCTGCGCCTTCTTGGCCGATCTATCGCATTCAAGGCCATGGCCGACATGGGACTACCCGGGGCGGCGGCGCATGCCGAAACGCGGAACGCCCGGTTCCCAACCTCGTCGCTCCATGCCAGGATATAAGCTTCGTGACCAAGATCGTTCATACGCGCGCCGGCACCGCCGGTGGGACGCCGCCGACGAAGACGGCCTGGTGGCTGCTCGTCCCGCCGCGGGCGGCCGTCGCGCTCGGCCATGGCCTGCTGGCGCCGCTCTACCGGCTCTACGAAGCGCGCCTGCTGACCCAGGTCCGACGGCGCCCGGTGCCGCGCCATGTCGGGCTGATCCTGGACGGGAACCGGCGCTTCGCGCGCCTGCACAACCTGACCGACCCGAGGCAAATTTATGGTGCTGGCGCAGACAGGCTCGACGATCTGCTGAGCTGGTGCGCCGATCTGACGATTCCCGCCATCACCCTCTGGGTGTTCTCGACCGAGAATTTCGAGCGCCGGCCGGAAGAGGTCTCCGGCATCCTGTCGGCGATCGAGGCGAAGCTGACCTCGCTCGCCCGCGACCCGCGAATCCACTCGCGCAAAGTCCGGGTCCGCGCCATGGGCCGCCTCGAGCTGCTTCCGGATTCTACCCTTGCCGCGGTCAAGGCGGCCGAGGCGGCGACCGCCGGCTACGACGACATGCAGCTTACCATCGCCGCGGCCTATGGCGGGCGGCAGGAGATCACCGATGCGGTCCAGGCCTTCCTGCGCGATCAGGAGCAGCGCGGCCGCGCCCTGGCCGAGGCCGCCGCGCTGGTGACGCCCGAGGCGATCAGCCGCTATCTCTACGCACCCGACCTGCCCGATCCCGAGCTCATCATCCGGACCAGCGGCGAGATCCGGCTTTCGGGTTTCCTGCTGTGGCAGAGCGCCTACAGCGAGTTCTATTTCACCGACGTGTTCTGGCCCGCCTTTCGCAGGATCGACTTCCTGCGTGCCGTGCGCGCATTCCAGCAGCGAAGGCGGCGCTTCGGGCGCTGAGCCGAGCGGCGGAGCGCAACCCGGTCAGCAGGTGAACGGGGGCAGGCGCGCTTGGCGAAGCTTGACCCAGCTGACAGGGCGCTGATCGCCAGATGAATTCTGCGTAACCACGGCAAGAGAAATAACCAGCGGCGTGCGCGTCATGTCATCCCGGCCAGCGCCGGCAGGGGGTAAGATATGCGTGAGCTGGAGCCATGAAACCGCATTGCAGACTCTGGAGCCCCGGGCTGATCGCGGCCGCCGCCCTTTGCGGGGGCCTTGTGGGAAGCAGCATGACGGCGCCCTCGGCCTTTGCCCAATCCACGGGGGGCGGCGAGGCGGCGATACCAGTCACGCTCGGCGTGGTCGAGCAGCGCGACGTGCCGGTCCATCTGACCGGGATCGGCTCCGTCGAGCCGCTGAATCAGGTCACGGTCAAGGTCAGGGTCGACGGGCAGCTCGAGAGCGTCGCCTTCACCGAAGGTCAGGACGTGCGCGCCGGCAGCGTGCTGGCGGAGATCGACCCGCGGCCGTTCGAGGCGCAGCTCAAGCTGGCTGAGGCCAACAAGGCGAAGGACGAGGCGCAGCTCGCCAACGCGAAACTCGACCTGGCGCGGTTCCAGACCCTGGAAACGCGGGGTGCCGCGACCCAGCAAAGCCTCGACACGGCGAGGGCCCAGACCGCGGAACTCGCGGCGGCGGTTGCCGCCGACCAGGCCGCGGTGGACATGGCGGCCTTGCAGCTCGAATTCACCACGGTCAAGGCGCCGCTGGACGGCCGGGCGGGCCTTCGCCTGGTCGATCCGGGAAGCATCGTCCACGCCTCGGATTCCGGCGGGCTGGTCACGATCACGCAGATGCAGCCGATCGCGGCGATCTTCTCGCTGTCGCAAGACGACCTGCCGGCGATTCTGGCGGCCATGGCCCGGGGCGAGGTCGACGTGTCCGCCTATAGCCGGGACGGCGATCGGCTGCTCGCGGCCGGCAAGCTCGTCTTCGTCGACAGCCAGGTGGACCAGGCAACGGGACAGGTGAGGTTGAAGGCTCAGTTCGACAACAGGGACCGGTCTCTCTGGCCCGGCGAATTCATCAGCGCGCGCGTGCAGGTGCGCGTGATCAAGAACGCCACCGTGGCGCCAGCCAGCGCGCTGGAGCAGGGACAGTCCGGCGCCTATGTCTACCGCGTGAAGCCGGACGACAGCGTGGAGCTGGCACCGGTCACCGTCGAGCTCGTCAGCGGGCCGCTTGCCGTCATCGCAGCAGGGCTGGCGCCCAAGGATCGGGTCGTCGTCGACGGCCAATACCGGCTGAAGCCGGGCGCCCATATCGAGGCCCGGCCGGCGCAACCGGGCTCCGGCTTGTGAGCGCCTTTCCGTCGCGAACGATCGGCCCATGAACATCTCCCGCCCGTTCATCATGCGGCCGGTCGCCACGTCCCTGGTGATGGTCGGGCTGACCTTGGTCGGGCTGGTCGCCTTCTACCTCCTGCCGGTGGCGCCGCTGCCTCAGGTGGACTTCCCGACCATCCAGATCGAGGCCGAGCTGCCCGGCGCCAGTGCCGCGACCATGGCGGCATCGGTCGCGACCCCGCTGGAGCGCGCTCTATCCGATATCGCCGGGATCAGCTCGATGACCTCGTCGAGCTCGATCGGCAACACCACGATCACGGTGCAGTTCGAGCTATCCCGCAACATCGATGCCGCAGCGCAGGACGTTCAGAGCGCCATCAACGCGGCCGGCGGGAGCCTGCCCAAGAACCTGCCGAGCCCGCCCAGCTATCACAAGGTCAACCCGGCGGACTTCACCATCCTGTCTCTGGCGCTCACCTCCGACAGCCTGCCGCTGACCGAAGTGGACCGCTATGCGGACGAGTTCATCGCCCCGCAAGTGTCCCAGATCGACGGCGTCGGCCTGGTCGACTTCCACGGCGAGCAGAAGCCGGCGATCCGCGTGCAGATCAATCCGGACAAGATCGCCGAGCTCGGCCTCACCTTGGAGGACGTGCGCGGCCTCCTGGCCGTCTCCACCGTGAACGCGCCCAAGGGCAGCCTCGAAGGGCCCGCGCGGGCCGTCGTCCTGGAAACCACGGATCAGGTGTTCGATCCGGACTCCTACAAGTCGCTCATCGTCGCGTTCAAGAACGGCGCGCCGATCCGTGTGGGCGATCTCGGAACCGTGGTCGCCGCCGCGGAGGATATGAAGCAAGCGGCCTGGCTCCAGGCCAAGCGGACGATCATCGTGGACGTCCACAAGCAGCCAGGCTTCAACGTGGTCGAGACGATCCAGCGCATCAAGGACCGCCTGCCGGTCTTGCGCGCAGCGCTGCCGCCCAGCGTCGATCTCGCGATCGTCGGGGACCGGACCCAGACCATCAAGGCCTCGGTGCATGACGTCCAGATCACGCTGCTGATCACCGTCGGCCTCGTGATCGTCGTGATCTTCCTGTTCCTGCGCAATATCCGGGCGACCTCCATCCCCGGGATCGCGATCCCGCTGTCGCTGTTCGCCACCTTCGGGGTCATGTATCTGCTCGACTACAGCCTGGACAACCTGTCGCTGATGGCGCTCACCATCGCGACCGGCTTCGTGGTCGACGACGCCATCGTGGTGATCGAGAACATCGTCCGGCACATCGAGGCCGGCGACCGGCCGCTGGACGCGGCCCTCAAGGGTGCCAAGGAGGTCGGCTTCACGGTCGTATCGATGACGACCTCGCTCATCGCCGTTTTCATCCCCGTGCTGCTGATGAGCGGCGTCATCGGGCGCCTGTTCCGCGAATTCGCCGTGACCGTCGGGGCCGCGGTCGTGATGTCGGGGATCATCTCGCTGACCGTGACCCCGATGATGTGCGCCCATCTCATCCGCCATCGCGACCCGGCCGACCACGGCCCCGCCTATCGGATGCTGGAGCGCGCCTTCGAGGCGATGCGCCGGTTTTACGACCGCGGATTGACCCTGGTCCTGCACCACCGCGCGCTGACGCTTGGCGTTACGGTCGCGACGCTGGCCGCGACGATCTATTTCTACGTCGTGATTCCCAAGGGCTTCTTCCCCCAGGAGGACACCGGCCTCATCATCGGCGTGGCCGAGGCCGCGCCCGACATCTCCTTCTCGGCCATGGCCGACCGCATCCAGGCGCTGGGCCGGGTCGCGATGACCGATCCCGACGTTGATAACGTCTATTACTGGATCGGCGCGAACCCGACGGTGAGCCAGGGCCGGATGCTGATCAACCTCAAGCCGCGGAGCGACCGGCAGGCCTCGGCCGCCCAGATCGTCGCGCGGCTGCGCCCGCGCTTGTCGAAGGTCGAGGCGATCCAGCTGTTCATGCAGGTCCGCCAGGACATCCAGGTCGGCGGCCGGCCGAGCAAGACCCAATACCAATACACGCTGCAGGATGGGAACAGCGACGAGCTCGCCCAATGGGCGCCGCGGCTGGAGAAGAGGCTACGGTCCCTGCCAGCGTTGCAGGACGTGACGACGGACGTCCAGGCCTCGGCGCCTCGAGCCACGCTCAGCATCGACCGGGATACGGCCTCGCGCCTGGGAACGACGCCCCAGGCGATCGACGACACGCTCTACGATGCCTTCGGCCAGCGGCAGGTCGCGACGATCTTCACCCAGCTCAACCAGTACCATGTCGTGCTCGAACTGGAGCCGCGGTTCCAGATCGACACCGGCGCCCTCGATCACCTCTACGTCCGCGCCGCGGGCTCCGACCGGCTCGTGCCCATGGGGATGTTCACCCGCATCAAGGATTCCGTGGCGCCCATCACCATCAATCACCAGAGCCTGTTTCCCTCGGTCACGATCTCCTTCAATCTCGCGCCCGGCTACGCGCTGGGGGACGCGGTCGCGGCGATCCAGGGTGCGGAGCGCCAAATGAATTTGCCGCCCGGCCTAGTGACCAGCTTCCAAGGCACGGCGCAGGCGTTCCAGGCTTCGCTGGCATCGCAACCCTATCTGATCCTGGCCGCGATCATCGCCGTCTACCTGATCCTCGGCATTCTCTACGAGAGCTATATCCATCCGATCACGATCCTCTCGACCCTGCCTTCGGCCGGGCTGGGCGCGCTGATCGCGCTGATGCTGTTCGGGCAGGATCTCTCGGTCATGGGGATGATCGGGATTCTCCTCCTGATCGGAATCGTCAAGAAGAACGCCATCATGATGATCGATTTCGCCGTCGACGCCGAGCGCAACCAAGGGCTGACACCCGAGGAATCGATCCATCAGGCGGCGCTGCTGCGCTTCCGGCCGATCATGATGACGACCATGTCGGCTCTGATGGCCGCATTGCCGCTGGCCTTCGGCGTAGGCGCGGGGGCGGAGCTGAGGCAGCCGCTCGGCATCACCATCGTCGGCGGGCTTCTATTGTCCCAGGCGCTCACGCTCTACACGACGCCGGTGATCTATCTGTACCTTTCCCACTTCGGCCATAGGATCGGCGGGAGGCGCCGAAGGCGGCACCCCGTCCCGGCCTTGCCACCGGGTGAGCGAGACATTGCCTTGAAACCCGACAAGGGCAAGCGCGCGGCCGAGTGACGGGCGTTGCGCAGCCGTGATGTTGCCGCCCGCAGCCCCTCGCGCCGCAAGCGGACGCGAGGGGCAGGGACAGCAGCAATGATCAGAAGGGTAGGCCCGGCAGCTCCTGAGTGGCTTCCATACGGACGGACTGAAGCTCGTTCGGGTTTAACCCCAAGGCCCGAAGGATCGTCGGCGCGACCTGGGTGGTCTGGACCAAGGCCGTGAGAGTCTCAGCATGGAGGCGCGGGTTGCTGATCAACAGGGCGACGTTGCGATCGTCCATGTTGGAGCCGCCATGTTCGGCGATCTTGGAGCCGCCGGTGTAGACCACACCCGGAACGACAGCGACCATGAAGTCGGGCGTCCGGCTGTCGCTCGCCGGGTCCTGATACATAGCGGCCATGGCGTTGGACGTATAGAGCTTGCCGATGCCAAGCATCTTCATGTTCTTGGTCAGATAGTCCTGGGCCGCCTGGAGGTTGGCCGCGCGCGTCTGGGGCTTCAGCCAGATCAGCGAGGCATCGTCGGCGATATGGAAGCCGTAGCCCGGCGTCTTGGTGTAGGGGTCGTCGTCAAGCGCCTGGAAGGTCGCAGGGTCGATCGGCGCCTGCCCGTGCTTCGAGGCGATGACGATGAGCGTGCTGTTATACAGATTGTTCGCCTTCAATCCCGCCACCAGTTCGCCGAGCGCGCCATCGACGTAGGCGAGCTGTGCCGCGAGACCGCTGTTGGGCCTGGCGCTGGCGTCGGCATAGCCGCCCAGCATGCCGGGGTCGTCGCCGGGACCCGCCTTCGGCAGCTTCTGGCCGACGCTGACGGCCTGGAAGTTCATGCCGAACAGAGTCGGGACCGGAGCCTTGTGCGCGCCGGTGCTGTCCTTACCCATCATTTCATTGAGCACGACCTTGACCCGCGCCTCGTCGAAGTCCCGCTCGGCCTTGAAGCTGCCGGTGGTCTTCACCTTGGTGCCGGGGATCAGGGAATCCTGTTCCAGGGCATAGAAGTCGTCCAGCCCTTTGCCCGACGGGCCGGCGAGCCACTCATAGGCCGGATGCTTGTCGGACCAGGCGGTGCGGCCGCCATGCTTCTTGACGATTTCGAAGATATTGTTCACGCGCGGGAAGGTATGCGGATACATGACCGTGCATTTGCCGTCGACCATGGCCATCGGCAGTTTCTTCGGGTCGATCTGGCTCTTCCAGTCGCCGGGCGTGCCGCCGGCATTGAGCTGCTTGTTGTCGAAGTCCACGTCCTCGGCGAAGGAGACTTCGGCCCCGGGATCGCCCGCGCAATTGGAGTTCGGGGCGAAATAGGTGCGGTCGAAGCTGTCGTCGTAGAACACGCCGGTCGATTTTGGCGTGCCGCCGGTCACCTGGGCGATGAAACCGGGAAAGGAATCCGACGGCATGGCCGTCAACGCATTCGGATAATCAACGCCCGTATGGACAAGGGAAGCGAGCGTGCTATCCGGATTGGCTGCGACGTAGTTTGCCAGATCGATGGCGTGCATCCCGTCGATGCTGATCAACAAGACGTGCCTATAGGAACCCCCCGCGGCGCCGGCATCGGCGACCGAACTCAGGGCGAGCGCGGACAGCGCACCCGCCGCCAGCAATCGTGAGACAGCTTTCATGATGAACCTTTCCAGGATGGGTGACCCCTGCCCCCTCGGCCGGGTGGATTTAGATCCGCCGGTCGATTATCAGAAGACGGTGACTCTTTAGGGACAGCCAGAGGGCGAGACGGGGGAAGGTTCGTTTTCCGCCGGGGCCCTGTTACTCGGGTGCAGAAGCCGAAGAGAGCCGCAAGGGTCGGGCCCTGGCGGCTCTCATCATCGGCTCGATCGCGACTCGGGCGAGTCGCTTTGTCGGCCTTAGATCACTTCGATGTAGCCGGCCATGAAGCCGTCGGCATCCTGGCCGTCATAGGTAGGCTTCATCGCCACGCCTTTCCCGGTCCCCGTGTCGCAGGGGAACATGCAGTGCCAGCGGAACTGGCCCTTCTTCGTCGGCGTGAAGGTGAAGGTGGTCGCAACCGGCGTCACTTGATCGCTGCCGGCCACGTCTTTGCCCGGCTTGACCACGATGTTGAGGCCAAGGTCAGGCGCCGTAAGCGAATGGGTCGTGTCGTCATAGTTGACGATCGTGATCGTCACCGGCTCGCCCGCCTTGAGCACGAAGCTCGAGGGGATGAAGCTGTCGTGGTGCAGCTTGTCGGAACCGACGAGGCCCATCTCGTCGGCCATAACGTAGATCGTCACATTCTGGACCTCAGGCTGCGTCTGCCCGGCTTGTGCCGTGCCTGCGGATGTCATGGCGGCCGTGACCAGCGCGACCGCGGCCAGGGCTGTCATTGCGCCGTATTTCATCGTTTAACTCCATTCTTGGCGGTGCCGGTCATTACCCGGCGACCGGGCTGGGGTTGCGAGACACTCACGATGCCTCGCGGCGCAATATCGGCACGGCATGGAGTCAAGGCTTTGACCTAACTCAATATTGGCAGGATCTACGTATTAGTACTTAGCACCTGCACTCGCCGGCCCAGCAAGGCGGCAGGAAGTTGGATAGGACAGCGCCTCGCAGGCTCGCGAAGCTAAGCGGTTCTCCCCGCAACCACGCTCCTGTGAACCTCGACGGTCAGGGTCTCGACGCGCTGCGTAAGCGCTCTGATGGTCTCGGTCAGGGAGGTGTTCTGCTGCAACAGTTCCACCAGCAGGGCCACCTGCTTGGCTGCGGCTACTTGGCGTTCTTCGCTGGCACGGTGGAGATCTTCCCGATGCTCCGCGTCGGCGATGGCATGGGCCTTGTCCCGGTCCGCCTGGCGCGTTTGCGCCAGGAGGATAAGGGGTGCCGCATAGGCGGCCTGCAAGCTGAACGCGAGGTTAAGGAGGATGAAGGGGTAGAGGTCGAATGAGGTAATGCCGACCACGTTCAGCAGTATCCAGACGGCCACGATGAGCGTCTGGGCGATGAGAAAGACCGGCGTGCCGAAGAATCGCGCAAAGGCCTCGGCCTTGAGGGCGAACCAGTCGGTGCCGAACACGGAGGAAAGATGCATGTGGGGACGATGGAAGCGGAAGAGGTGATGCTCCGCCTTGTGTTCATGATTGCCGGGGTTCTGCGACGGACCGACGGATGTTGCCATGGCGTTCGATCTCCTGAGAAAGGGAGCCTGAAGACTCGATCAGGCGGGAATTATGCCTCCTCGGCGCGCCGCCGCAACGCCGGAGCAGCCCGCTGAAGAAGAACCGCCACCAAGCTGACCCGATCTTGGTCTAGCGCGAGCCGTCCTGTTCCGGCGGGACGATTTCGCGGGCCAAGGCCCTCAGTCGGCGCAATCGGCGGGGAGCAGGTATGATCGTTTCTCGCCCGCTCCGTTGATCGCTCGCGTCCATCATCTCGGCGACTTGGGCGAGATCGAGGGCCTGCCTGGCAAGCTGCCTTCGCAGCCGCGGCTCATGGGTCGTCCTGGACTGGTCAAGCAACCGCCAGCCGTCCTCGCGCAGCATTGCCGCGGTCAGACGCGACTTGGCCGGGCCGTCTGCCATCGCCCAATCCTTCCACCGCCAAAGAAACCAGTCAGGCCCTGCCACGAAGGGCGAAGCCTGATACCGCGCCGCGGCGACCTCAAGTTACTAATCCACTATAGCCTGCTGCCGGCGTATGCTGCCCATCGGATTTCCGCTTCTGCGGCGGCTGACGCAATGACGACATGGCGGCGTCGCTTTTTGCCCGTCCAGCGCCGTTCGATGATCTGGATCAATGCATTGGGCAGTTGAGCCGGCGTCTGCTTTGCGCGCACTGGAGGCCTAAAGTGGAAGACGAAAGAGACAGCCCGGAATCGCGTTGGGTGTTGAGGGGGCTCCTGATCATGATGGCGGTAGCCGGGCTCGCCCTGGGCCTGGTGACGCTTCTTGGGCATGGCATCGTCGGCGGCTGATCCTCCGGCCGACGAGGCTTTCGGCGGGACTGCGCGCCCAAGCTCGGTCCTTCCTTTTTCTGAGGGCCCGGCTGCTGCTGCCTGGGCTATCATGCTGCTGGCTGCGCCTGTTGGGGCCGAAGGCATCGGGAGCGAGCCAAGGGGGTGCCATGAAACAGACCGGGGGGATCGCTGCGACCGCGCTTGGCGTGTTGCTGACGCTGACGGCCTTGCCGCCGGCACGGGCGCAGGACTGCACCACGGAGTGCAGCATGTACCAAGAGGGCGAATGCATCGAATACTGGCATCACTGCACGGAGGACCTTCCCGTCTTCAGCTTTGGGGCCATCGCCTATGGCCGCACGAGCCGGGCCTGGGGCTATTCCTATAGCTGGGACAGCCAGGCGAAGGCGGAAAGCGTGGCCTTGCAGAACTGCGCACAGCACGGCGACGACTGCGAAGTGATGGTGTGGTTCGAGCACAAATGCGGCGCGGTCGCCGCGGGCGACGGCACGGACGCCTTCTGGGGCCTCGGCGACAGCGATGGGGCGGCGCGCGACGAAGCTCAGAACAAATGCGTGAGCGGCGGCGGCGCGAACTGCGAGGTGCAGGTCTCCCAGTGTTCGAATTGAGGGCTGGAATCCCGGCGCTCTCTAGCCAGGAATGAACATTCCGACCGCCGCTGCACCCATCACTGCCGTGGCGATCCAGCCGAGCGCGACGATCGGCCGGCTCGCGGTGTAGGCACCCATCACCGATTTCCGCGAGACCAGGACAATGACAACGACCATCAGCGGAACAGCCACGACCCCGTTGATGACGGCGCTCCAGAACAGGGCCTTCATCGGGTTGATGGGCGAATACTGGATGATGAGCGCGACCAAGACGCTGACGGCGATCACGCCGTAGAAACCGCGGGCGTCGGCGGCCTTGCGCTCAAGTCCCCATTTCCAACCCATGGCCTCGGCAACGGCGTAGGCGGCGGAGCCGGCCAGCACCGGAACGCCGATCAGGCCAACACCGAGGATGCCTAGCGCGAACAGCATGTAGGCAAAATCGCCGGCGAGCGGTCTGAGCGCGCTCGCTGCTTGCGCCGCCGTCTGGATGTCGGTCACGCCCGCCACATGGAGCGTGACCGCGGTTGCCAGAATGATGAAATAGGAGGTGATGTCCGAGTAGAACATGCCGCTCCAGGTGTCCCACTGGATGCGCCGGAGCTCCGGGGGTGCGGAACGCTTGTCGCGCGCGAGCGGCTTGGCGCCGTGATGCATCTGCATGTCCTCGACCTCTTCCGACGCCTGCCAGAAGAAGAGGTAGGGACTGATGGTGGTGCCGAAGACGCCGACGATGACGGTGGCGGCCGCCGCGTTGGGCGTGAAGCTGGGCCAGAATGTGTGCAGCGCCACCTGACCCCAGGGGACATGGACGGTGAACAGGACCGCCGCATAGGAGAGGAGCGACAGCGTCAGCCACTTCAAGAAATAGACATACCGGTGATAGGGGACGAAGACCTGCAGCAGCAGCGTTCCCACGACGAACACCACCGTCATGATATGCCGGTCGAAGCCGCTGACGAGCTCGGCGGTTTCTCCCATGGCGGCGACGTCGGCGGCGATGTTGAGGGTATTGGCAACCAGCAGCAGGAGCACGACGCCCTGGAGCACGATCGGGGGAAAGGCGGCCTTGATGTTGGCGGCGAGCCCCTTGCCGGTGACCCGCCCGATGTCGGCGCACATGGACTGGATCGCGGCCATCAGCGGAAACGCCACCGGCATGGTCCACAGCATGTTGAGACCGAACTGGGCGCCCGCCTGGGAATAAGTTGCTATGCCGCTTGGATCGTCGTCGGCCACGCCGGTGATGAGACCCGGCCCGATCCGCGCCAGAGGGTGCTCCTTGAGCCGCGCCAACAGGAAAGGAAGCCTCCGCGCGCGCGTTCGCCCTTTGGCTGCGTGGTGGGAAGGCTTCATTGGCGGCTCTCCCGACTAGGGCGAAGCCGGCACCCGCGTACCGGACAACCGAAAGAAAGACTGTGCGGTAGCACCGACGGTCAAATCAAGCCGCGCGGAACGTGGGGATCTTTCCATCAAGGCGCATTTTCCGTCGGGACACCCGATTGTCCCGCCTTCGCCTGGCCTTGTGTTACAATGCTTTCGCAATCGACCGTGCAGATCCTGGGAAAGCGGGGGATCAGTGCCGGTGTCGGGGTCGAACCAGCAGAATAGTGCGTTAGGGCCGGCCGATGCGGTGGCGTCCGGCTCGCCCGGCGAGAAGCCGTGGCTGAAGCGCAAGGACTGGGCGGCAGGCATCATGCGCGACAGCGTCGGGCTCCATCTCGACGTCTTCGTCATCGCGTTCATGGGCCTGGTTTTCCTGGCCGTTGCCTTAGGCTTCTATCACGAGCGATTGCATTTGGCGCCGGACGGCGGATTTGGGCCCTTCATTCCCATGGCCATCTTCGGCCTGGTGGGCGCCGGCATGACGCTGAAGGCCGTGCATCTGGTCATGAGCTGGGCCAGATACGGCCGCTCGCGCCTCAAGCTCGAGACGGTGCCGATCCCGCTCGGCGGGGCCATGAAGGCCGAGCTCATCATGACTCGGCAGTTCCGGGCCGGCCGGCAGCTGCGCGTCACGCTGAAATGCGTCAATTCGGTGGTGCATGACTACCAGTCGATCAACAAGCCCTTTCCCACCGCCGAAGAAAGGTCGGTCGACTCTCACGCCGTTTGGCAGGATGAAGACACGCTGGTCTCCGACGGCAGCGGTCTGTTCAAGATCGCCTTCGCGGTTCCCGCCGACCAGCCGGCGACTACCTTCCCAAACGGCCGGGACTGGCGGACTTGGGTGCTGGACGTGCAGGATGCCAGCGGCCGCACCCAGGCCTATCACGCCGAGTTCGAATTGCCGGTATTCGCGGCATCGCTCGGCGCCGGCGAGGCGGCCGCCGTGGCGGCCATCGCCGCGGACCGCGAGCGCAGGCTGGAGGACTACAAGCCCGGGCCGGGCTTCCGGGTGAAGATCAGGCCGGCGGCCGAGGGCGGGACCGAATTCCTCATTCCGCCGATAGGCAGAGCCGGAGGCGCCGTCGCCCAGTCCATCGTGTTTGCGGTTTCGTTTGTCCTGATGCTGTTCGCGTATGGCCAAATCCCCTTGGTTGTCATCGTCCCCTGGGGCGTCCTCAACCTGTTGCTCTATCTCTGGCTGGCGCGCCTCTGGTTCGCGGCCGAGCGCATCGTCATCGGCAATGGCGTCATCCGCGTAACCAATGGCCTCTTCCGCATCACCCAGTCCATGGCCATCGACCAGGTGGCGTCCATTCACGCCGTGCCGATCGAGACGCCCTGGGTGGTCACCGTCCGCATCAGGGGCCAGGGCTGGCGCCAGATCGGCACCGGTCAGGGCATCCGGGAACTGGCGGAAGCCCAATGGCTGGCCCTGCAGATGAGCCACGCCGCAGGCATCAAGGCCGCGAGCCCTATCCCCGGCAACGAGACTGCGGAGATGATGGAGATGGTCCTGGGCTTCGCCAAGGAGAAGGGCGTCCCGGGCGCGGCCGAGGCCCTGCAGTCGAAGGCTGCCGTCGACCGGCTGAAGCAACATTTGGATCCCAAATACCAAACGGGCGAGGCGCCGGCGGGCAACCTGGCAGGGACGCTGCCGCTTTCCGCGCGGGCCTTCAGATCCAAACCAACCAGCCCGGTGACGAAAATTATTGTCGCCGCGATTGGCCTTGTCGGGCTGCTTTGGCTCCTGTCCAGCGTGCTACACCCGATCTTCGCAGTCTTGATGAGCCGGCTCCGGCATTGAGTTGCGCCGTCAAAAGGAGTGCGGCAGCGCCGGGCCGGAATCTCGGCGGTGGCATGCGCTGCCTCTTTGCACCGCTGCTCGTCGGGATTGCACTTTAGCAAAGCCGTAACCCAAAAAGTTCAGACTGGCCGGCAGTAGCGAGGATCCGGGGAATGCCGGAGGACCGCGGAAACGGCGGCAGGATGTCCGTTCGTCCCGTGACACCCCTTCGTGATTTCGGACATTCGTAGGATCGGGGAGGAAGCTCCATGGCCAGGCGACCGAAGCAGTTCCAGACGAGCGCGAGCAGCCCGCCCACAGAGCCGGCTGCGGTCCATGCTCCCAGAGCGCTGGATGCGCCGGTCTTCGCCCAGCCGGAGCCGACTGCAGATCCCTCGATCTTCAAGATCAAACACCCGTCGGATGGTCCCGCCTACAAGGTCATCGATCAGCTGAACAAGGAGCACCGTGTTCAACCGATGCCCTTTCCGCCGCCGCGCGGCGACGGCTCCGAACCGCAGCTGACGCTGGCCCAGGTCTCGGGGGCGGCAGCGGCGCCACCAACGTCATCTCGCAAACCGGCCAGATCGTGTTCCACGCCGCGGGCGACTGCGGCAGCACGCGCGGCCCCAAGACTGAGAACGAGGTCACCGACAAGATGATCGGCGACTTCACCGAGGCCGCTTCGAAGGAAGTCCCGCAGTTCTGCCTCTTGTTGGGCGATAACGTCTATAGCTTCGGTGAGCCGGAATACTACTACGATCAGTTCTATGAGCCGTACCGGAACTACCACGCGCCGGTCCTGGCGGCGGCCGGCAACCACGACGGCATGATTTCGCCGCTGGCGCATGCGACCAGCCTCGATGCCTATTTGCGGAATTTCTGCGCCGACCCGGCGGCCGGCTATACCATGACGCCAGAAGCGGGCGGGCTTTCGCGCACCGCGCAGATCCAGCCGGGCGTGTTCTTCACCTTCGACGCGCCCTTCGTGCGGATCCTCGTGTTCTACAGCAACACGTTGGAGGATCCCGGCGTCATCGCCAACAGCACAATCGGGAATTCCCAGCTCGATTTCCTGACGGCGGCCCTCGAGCGCGTCAAGAGCGAGAAATATGCCGGGGCGCTGCTCTTCGCCCATCATCATCCGCCCTATGCGATCGGCGGCCAACATTCTTCCAGCCTCGACATGCGCCGGCAGATGGACAAGATCTGCGAGGACATCGGCGTGTGGCCGCACGCGGTGCTGGCGGGCCACGCGCATTCCTATCAGCGCTTCACGCGGCATCGGCCGGACGGAACCGACATCCCCTACATCATCTGCGGCAACGGCGGGCACAACGTGCAGAAGCTGCAGGCGCCTGGCGGCGTGCCGCTGCGCACGCCGCAGACCTTGAAGGCGCAAGGTGCTGCCGACGATCCGGTGACGTTCGAGAACTACGACGATATCGACTACGGCTATCTGAGGGTGATCGTCGATCTGAAGCAGCTCAGGATCGAATATCACCCGGCGAGCGACAGCATCCAGGCAAAAACGCCGGACGACAGCGTCACCATAGACATCGCCTCAAGGAAGCAAGTCGTCTACACGCCCAACGAGCTGGGCTATTCGGCGAGGCTCAAGGAGGTCCGGAGCCTCTACGCCGCTCAGTCGAGCAAGCGTAAGCAAACCCCGAAAAGACGGCGGGGAGCGGCGGCCAACGCGGGCTGACCGACAACATATCCGACCGACGACCCGTCAAGCGCCTGCAACGCTTCGCCGCCATACTCCGGGCCAGGAGCGGCCAGCCAGCAGGGGAGACGAATCATGCGCCTTGCCATGCTACGAGCACAGGCGATCGGGACAATTTTGCTTGCCGCGGTTCCGGCCGCCCTGGACAACGCCGCCGCCCAGACGGTTTCGCTCCAGGCCAACGATGCGGCGACGACGACGCCGATCAAGCATGTCATCGTCATCATCGGCGAGAACCGCAGCTTCGACCACGTCTTCGGTGCCTACCAACCGCGACCCGGACAGACGGTGTTCAATCTGCTCTCCGAGGGCATCATCGGAGCTGACGGGTCGCCCGGCCCCAACTTTGCCAAGGCTGCGCAGTATCAGGCCGTTGTCGAAGGCAAGTACGAATCGGCGCCCACCCACAAGCAACCCTATGACAAATTGCCTCCGGCCATGACCGGGTCGGCGCCGGCCGCCGCCAGCGATGGGAGCGAAGCGCCTTTCCTTACGATCGGCCATGCTGCCTCGATGGATCCGGGACTGCCGGGCGCCGATCTCCGCCTGCTGCTGACCGGGGCGACGGGTCTCCCCAAACGGTCCCTCGACAGCCGACTGCTGGGCGCGGCAGCGCTGCCCAACGGCCCCTTCCAGCTTACCCCCGGCATCCCTTACGATGCTTACGCTGCCAGCCCCGTGCATCGCTTCTTCCAGATGTGGCAGCAGCTCGACTGCAGCCTCGATCACGCCACGCCCGCCAACCCCAGCGGCTGCCTCGCCGACCTTTTCCCCTGGGTCGAGGTCAGCGTCGGCGCCGGCAGCAACGGCAAGCCGCAACCCGCCGGCTTCGACGACAAGACGACGGGCGAAGGCTCGACGGCCATGGGCTTCTACAATGTCAATGACGGCGACGCTTCCTATCTGAAGCAATTGGCCGACAGTTATGCGCTCAGCGACAACTACCATCAGGCCGTCAATGGCGGGACTGGCGCCAATCACATCATGCTGGGGAGTGGCGACGCCATCTGGTTCAGCGACGGCAAAGGAAACACCGCCACGCCGCCGAAGAGCCAGATCGAGAATCCAGATCCGCAGCCAGGCACCAACAACTATTTTACGCAGGACGGCTATTCAGGCGGCTCCTATGTGGGCTGCGCCGACCGGGCTGAGCCGGGCGTCGGTTCCATCCTGGACTACCTGGCGGCGCTGCCCTATCGGCCGAACCCCAACTGCGAGCCCGGGCATTTCTATCTGGTCAACAACTACAATCCCGGCTATCTCGGCGACGGGACCCTGGACAAGACCGATCCGTTCACGGTGCCGCCGGCGAACTTGCCCACCATCGGCGACGCCCTCATCAAGAAGGGCGTGTCGTTCCGCTATTACGGGGAGGGCTGGAACGCCTATCTTCAGGACCCGTCCAGCTACCTCTACTGCAACATCTGCAATTTCCTGCAATACACGCCGACCATCATGGCCGACGCGGCCATGCGCACCGAGCACATCGAGGATCTGGCCGATCTCTACAACGACATCCAGAACGGCGCCCTGCCGGCCGTCTCCTTCGTCAAGCCGAGCGGGCTCAATGACGGTCATCCTGCCAGCTCGAAGCTCGGCATTTTCGAGGCCTTCTCGAGGAAGCTCATCGATGCCGTCCGCGCCGAACCCGATCTCTGGGCCGGAACGGCGGTCATCGTGACCTTCGACGAAGGCGGCGGCTACTGGGATTCCGGCTACATCCAGCCCCTCGATTTCTTCGGCGACGGGCCGCGCGTCCCTCTCATCATGGTTTCGCCCTATTCGACCGGCGGGCGCGTAGTCCACAGCTACACCGACCACGTCTCGATCCTGAAATTCATCGAGAAGAACTGGACAGTGCCGCCGGTGAGCAATCGCAGCCGCGACAACCTGCCGAACCCGGTCGTCAAAATGGGCGAGCCCTATGTGCCGCTCAACGCACCGGCCATCGGCGACCTGATGGACATGTTCCACTTCTGACCGCCGGGGACGGCCGGCGGCAGCATGGGGTTTGACATTTCGCCACCTATATAGGATACCCCCCTATCCCTTAGGGTGGTGCCATGAGTCATACGATCCGCGAGAAACGCAAGCTTCTGAACCGCGTGCGCCGCATCCGCGGGCAGGTCGAGGCGGTCGAGCGCGCGCTGGAAGGGGAGGCGGGCTGCGCCCAGGTCATGCACCTGCTCGCGGGCTGCCGCGGGGCCGTCAACGGCCTGCTGGCCGAGGTCGTCGAGGATCACGTGCGCACCCATCTCGTCGACCCGGTGAAGGACCCGAAGGCCCTCAATGCCGAGGCGGCCGATCAATTGATCGAGGTCGTCCACAGCTATTTCAAGTGAGGAGGTTGCCATGACCGGCAGCGCCGGCGCCCCCGTTCCTTTCGGGCACAGCCATGTGTTCCTCGGCAGCGGCCATGACCAAAACGCCCGCAGGACCTGGGCGGTCATCTGGCTGTGCGGCGTGATGATGGTTGCCGAGATCGTTGGCGGAAGCATATTCGGCTCCCTTGCGCTCGTCGCCGACGGCCTGCACATGTCCACCCATGCCGGCGCCTTGCTGCTGGCCGCACTCGCCTACAGTTATGCCCGCAGGCATGCCGAAGACCGACGGTTCGTCTTCGGAACCGGCAAGCTCGGCGACCTTGCCGGATTCTCCAGCGCCATCGTTCTGGCCATGATCGCGCTTCTGATCGGCTATGAGGCGGTGACGCGGCTGCTCCACCCGGTTGCCATTAGTTTCAACCAGGCGATCCCCATCGCCCTGGTCGGCCTGATGGTGAACGTCGCCAGCGCCTGGATCCTCAGCGGCGGGAAGTTCAATGAACACGGTCATGGCCATGAGCATCATCACGGCCACGATCACCATGAGCATGACGGCCCTGACCAGCATGGGCACGAGCACCACGGGCACGATCATCACGGGCACGGGCACCACGGGCACGGGACTGCCCATCGGGACAACAACATGCGCGCCGCCTTCGTGCATGTGCTGGCCGATGCGTTCGTGTCGGTATTGGCTGTCACCGGCCTCGCAGCCGGCAAGTACTTCGGCTGGGTCTTCATGGACCCGGTGATGGGCATCGTCGGGGCGGTGGTGATCGCCAACTGGTCCTATGGCCTGATCCGGGATACCGGCGCCGTCCTGTTGGACATGAGCCCGGACCGGCGGATGGCTGAGGAGCTGCGCAAAGTCATCGAAGCCGACGGCGATACCTTGTCCGACCTGCACCTATGGCGCCTGGGGCCGGGGCATCTCGGTGCCATCGTCTCGGTCGTTACGGAACAGCGGCGA
Organism: uncultured Alphaproteobacteria bacterium; assembly: GCA_963724385.1. Lineage (GTDB taxonomy): Bacteria > Pseudomonadota > Alphaproteobacteria > Dongiales > Dongiaceae > DASXQK01. The sequence continues at coordinate 1,895,898 of CAVRUJ010000001.1, forward strand.
AGCCCGGACTTCTATCGCGCCCGGCTGCACCCGTTCCACAGTCTGTCCCACGTCACGATCGAGGTGCGTACCCGCTGATTGGCGCTTGAACGAGGCGTGTCGCTCCATTAACAAGCGGCAATCCGGCCAACCGCCGGGATTTGGCGAAACCGTAACAGTTCCTGCTTAGCTTAGGGTCACGACGTCGCACGGGTGCTTTTGATCGAGGCCAGTTTCGGAGGTTCTGCCGTGCGCGGTCCATTGGTCGTTTCCACCCGACTTTCCCGGGTGACCCCGAACCGCTGGGATGTCGTCGCCGTGCCCTTGGTCCTGGGCGTGCTCGCCGTCATCGCGGTGGGTGCGCATCAGGTGGCGGCACCTCTGGAGGTGCTGCAGAAGACGCCGGTTTCGCTGGACGTCGGCAATCTTCCCGACTACGCGCTCAGGACCACGCTCAGGATGCTGGCGGCCCTGGCGGCGTCGCTATTCTTCACCCTCGTCTATGGCGCGCTCGCCGCCAAGAGCCGGCGGGCCGAGCTCATCCTCATCCCGATTCTCGACGTGCTCCAGTCGGTGCCAATCCTGGGCTTCATCTCATTCACCATCGTGATGTTCATCCGGATGTTTCCGGGGAGCACGCTCGGGCCCGAAAGCGCGGCGGTGTTCGCGATCTTCACCAGCCAGGCCTGGAACATGGCCTTCAGCTTCTACCAGTCGCTGCGCACGATCCCCAAAGACCTGGACGAGGCCTGCCGCGGGTTCCACCTGTCCGCCTGGCAGCGGTTCTGGCGGCTCGAGGTTCCCTTCGCCATGCCCGGGCTCATCTGGAACATGATGATGTCCATGTCGGGCGGATGGTTCTTCGTCGTGGCATCCGAGGCGATCTCGGTGGGGGACCAGACCTACACGTTGCCCGGCATCGGTTCCTACGTAGCGCTCGCCATCGCGGACAAGGACCTTGGCGCCGTCGGATGGGCAGTGCTGGCGATGCTCGTCGTGATCGTCGCCTACGATCAGCTTCTGTTCCGGCCCTTGGTCGCCTGGGCCGAGAAATTCCGGTTCGAGCAGACGGCTGCCCAGATCGCGCCGAAATCCTGGGTGCTTGATCTCCTGCAGCGGTCCCGGTTCATCGAGCTCGCGCTGTCGCCAGCCGGCTCTCTGATCAGACAAGCCCGGCGATTCCGACTCCCCGCGCCGAAGCTTCCCGCCATGCCCGTCCAGCGCTGGCTCTCGCCGGCTTTGACCGACTGGCTCTGGTATGCCGGCGTGGCCGCAATCGGGCTCTATGGGGCATGGCGTCTGTTCGACTTCATCCGGGCAAGCCTCGGGTTCTCAGACCTCGTCCAGGCCCTCGAACTCGGCCTCATCACCTTGGTCCGGGTGCTCATCCTGATCGCGCTCGCTTCCGCGATCTGGGTACCCGTCGGCGTCTGGATCGGCCTTCGGCCCAAGATCGCCCAGTGGGCCCAGCCGATCGCCCAATTTCTCGCCGCCTTCCCAGCGAACCTCCTGTTCCCGGTCGCCGTCGTGGTGATCGTCCGCTTCGACCTCAACACGGACATCTGGCTCAGCCCCCTGATGATCCTCGGCACCCAGTGGTACATCCTGTTCAACGTCATAGCCGGCGCCACGGCCTTCCCCAACGACCTCAAGGAAGTCGCGGCGAACTTCGACATGCGCGGCTGGAAATGGTGGACCAGGGTCATCCTGCCCGGGATCTTTCCCTATTACATCACCGGCGCCATCACCGCCTCCGGCGGCTCTTGGAACGCCAGCATCGTGACCGAGATCGTCGCCTGGGGCTCCACCACGCTCCGGGCGCATGGCCTGGGCGCCTATATCGCGCAAGCCACGACGGCGGGCGATTATCCGCGCATCATGCTGGGGATAGCCGTGATGTCCGGCTTCGTGATTCTTCTCAATCGCGGCTTCTGGCGGCGGCTCTATGTGCTTTCCGAGCGCCGCCTGAGGCTTGACTGAAGGAGGCTTCGCCGATGATGAGCACGACCTCGCCGCTCCTGCTGCAGGCCAAGTCCGTCTGTCAGGCATTCCCGAAAGCGGGTGGGGGAGAGGTCGTCGTGCTGGAAAACGTCGACCTGAGCCTGCGGCAAGGTGAAGTCGTGAGCCTGCTAGGGCGCTCGGGCTCGGGCAAATCCACCCTGCTCCGGATCGTCTCCGGTCTCATCAAGCCCACCTCCGGCGGTGTCGTAGTCAACGGCCAGCCGGTGCAAGGCTGCGTGCGCGGCGTGGCCATGGTGTTTCAGAGCTTCGCCCTGTTCCCCTGGCTCACGGTCCTGGAGAATGTCGAGTTCGGGCTGGAAGCACTCGGGGTTCCAGAAACAGAGATGCGTCATCGGGCGCTGGCCGCCATCGACCTGATCGGGCTGGACGGCTATGAATCCGCCTATCCGAAGGAGATTTCGGGCGGCATGAGGCAGCGGGTCGGCTTCGCCCGCGCCATCGTCGTGCATCCGAACATATTGCTCATGGACGAGCCGTTTTCGGCCCTCGACGTGCTCACGGCCGAAACGCTGAGGACGGATTTCCTCGAGCTCTGGGCCGAGGGCAAGATGCCGATCAAGTCCGTCCTGATGGTAACGCACAACATCGAAGAGGCGGTCCTGATGAGCGACCGCATTCTGGTGTTCTCCTCGAACCCCGGCCGCGTTGCATCCGAGATCCGGGTCGATATTCCCCAACCCCGCAGCCGCCTGGATCCGTCCTTCCGCGCCCTGGTCGACAGGATCTACGGCGTCATGACCCAGAAGTCGGCGGGGCAAGCCCGGGAAACCCTGGGCGGCCATATCTCCGGCGCGGGCATCGCCATGATCATGCCGCGCGTGTCGAGCAATCAGCTCGCCGGCCTGATGGAAGCCGTCGCGGGCCCGCCCTATAACGGCAAAGCCGATCTTCCCGCGATCGCGACCCTGCTGCAAATGGACGCCGACGACCTGTTTCCGATCGCCGAGGTCCTGCAACTCCTGCATTTCGCCGAGCTTGCCGAAGGCGACATTCGCCTCACCGATATCGGGCGCAGGTTCGTGGACGCCGAGATCGACGCGCGCAAGCGCCTGTTCGCCGAGTGCAGCTTGGCCCATGTGCCGCTCATCGCCCATATCAAGCGCGTACTCGACGAACGGCCCAGCCACCGGGCGCCCTTCAGCCGGTTTTTGGAGGAGCTAGAGGACCATACGACCGAGGAACACGCCCGCCAGAACCTCCGCGCGGCCATCGGCTGGGGCCGCTACGGCGAGATCTTCTCCTATGACGACGACGGCGACAGCTTCAGCCTGGAGAATCCGACATAGGGCCGCACGCGGTTGGGCGGTCAGGCCGCATTTCCATCGCATTCGTTGGTCGCGTCATCTAAATTCCGTTCCGGTCGGGCCATGCGCCGCCGAGCGACGCCCGCCCGGCTTCTTTCGTCCATGACCATCGCCGGTTGGCGGCGACGGCAGCCTCGATCGCGCAAGCGGATAACAGACCAGGAGTAACCAGCGTAGAGTGGCCGACATCCCGTCCTCCCAAGGGCCATGAACAGCACCCCATGACAAACAACCGTGCCGAGTTTCCAAGAATGCTCTGGCACCGGCTCTGGCGGTGGGACCGGCCGGCAGTCACTGGCAAGGGCCACCCCGATGCTTCGTCACGCTACCTCGACGTGGCACGGCTCGCTTCCGAGGAGGCGCTCGCCCAGCTGGGCACGACCGGCGGCGGCCTCGACGAAGGCGAAGCGGCCCAGCGGCTGCGGAAGATGGGCCCGAATGCCGTCGCCCAGGAGAAACAGGCAAGCATCCTGGTTCAGCTTCTCGTCCGCCTCGGAACGCCGCTGAACGTGCTGCTCCTGGCGCTGGCGTTCGCTTCCTACCTGCTGAGCGACGCACGTGCCGCCGTCATGATCGCGATGATGGTCATCCTCAGCGTCGGCCTCAGCTTCATTCAGGAGTATCGCTCGCAGAAGGCCGCAGCGGCGCTGCGTGCCATGGTGCGGACGACAGCGACCGTCTTGCGCAGGCCGAGCGCGCAAGAGGGCGGACAAGCCACCCCCGCCGAGCCGGTCCAGCGAGAGATCCCGATCGAAGAGCTGGTGCCGGGCGACGTGATTGCGCTTGCCGCCGGAGACATGTTTCCTGCCGATGTCCGGCTGATTTCCGCCAAGGAGCTGTTTGTAAACGCCGCCTCGCTGACCGGAGAAGCGCTGCCTGCGGAAAAGTTCGCCAAACCAGCGCCGGACGGCATTGGCGATCCCCTCGACCTGCCCAACATAGGCTTCATGGGCACAGCGGTCGTGAGCGGCGCCGCGACCGGCGTGGTGTTCCTGACCGGCAGGCAAACCTACTTCGGCAAGGTCGCGGACACCATCGCGCACCAGCGGCCGTTGACGAATTTCGAGAAGGGGATCAACCGTTTCGTGTGGCTCATGATCGGCTTCATGGCGGTGATGGTGCCCGCCGTGTTCCTGATCAATGGATTCACCAAGGGCAGCTGGTTCGAAGCGCTGCTGTTCGCAGTCGCCGTCGCCGTCGGGCTCACGCCGGAGATGCTGCCGATGATCGTCATGATGAACCTGGCGAAGGGCAGCCTCGCGATGTCGCGCAAGAAGGTCATCGTGAAGCGCCTCAACGCGATCCAGAACTTCGGCGCCATGGACGTGCTGTGCACGGACAAGACCGGGACGCTGACGCAAGACCGCATCATCCTGAAGCGGCACCTGGACATCCGCGGCGAGGACTCCGACAAGGTCCTCGAATTCGCCTACCTCAACAGTTACTACCAGTCGGGGCTCAAGAATCTGCTCGACGTCGCGGTGCTCAAGCATTTGGACCTCCGTCAGGACCTTCGGGTCGAGCATGATTTCAAGAAGGTGGACGAGATCCCGTTCGACTTCGACCGCCGGCGGATGTCGGTGGTCGTGGAGCGACCGGACAAGACGCACCTGCTGATTTGCAAGGGCGCGGTGGAGGAGATGGCCAGCGTCTGTTCCGCTTACGAAATAGAAGGGGAGCGAGGGCCCCTCGATCCCTCCCACATCGAGACGGCCAAGCAGGAAACGGCGCTCCTGAACGGTGATGGCTTCCGGGTCGTGGCGGTGGGCTATAGGGAGTTTCCGACACCTAAACCGGCCTATTCGGTCGCAGACGAAGCGGAACTCACGCTTCTCGGGTATATCGCCTTTCTCGATCCGCCCAAGGACAGTGCCGCCGGCGCGATCAAGGCGCTCAACGGCATCGGCGTGCAGGTCAAGATCATCACCGGCGACAACGAGATCGTCACGCGGAAGATCTGCAGCGAGGTGGGGCTGCATGTCGACCGCGTCCTGCTGGGCAGCGAAATCGAATCCCTGTCCAAAGAGGCGCTCGACTCCTGCGTGGAAGCGGTCGCGGTGTTCGCCAAGGTCTCCCCGACCCAGAAAGCCGCGGTCATCGCGGCGCTGCATAGAAGAGGCCGCGTCGTGGGGTTCCTGGGCGACGGCATCAACGACGGCCCGGCGCTGAAGGCCGCGGATGTCGGGATCTCGGTCGACACCGCGGTCGATATCGCCAAGGACTCGGCCGACATCATCCTGCTCGAGAAGAGCCTCGCGGTGCTCAGCGAAGGCGTGATGGAGGGCCGGCGAGTTTTCGGCAACATCATCAAATACATCAAGATGGGCGCGAGCTCGAATTTCGGCAACATGTTCAGCGTCATCGGCGCCAGCATCTTCCTGCCGTTCCTGCCGATGGCGCCGCTCCAGGTGCTCGCCAACAACCTTCTCTACGACTTCTCGCAAACGACGATCCCGACCGACACGGTCGACGAGGAGTATCTCAGGGTCCCGCGCCGATGGGACATCGGCAACATCATGCGATTCATGATTTTCATCGGGCCGATGAGTTCGATCTTCGACTATACGACGTACTTCACCATGCTTTACTTCTTCCATGCCTGGAACGACCCGGCGCTGTTCCAGACGGGATGGTTCGTCAAGTCACTGCTCACGCAGACGCTCATCATTCACGTGATCCGCACCGCCAAGGTCCCCTTCATCGAGAGCAGGGCGAGCCCGCAGCTGATGGCGACGACAGTCATCATCGCCTTGATCGGCATTGCGCTTCCCTTCACGCATCTGGGGCACGCGCTCGGCTTCAAGAGGCTGCCGCACGATTACTGGATCGCATTGGCGCTGACCCTGGTAAGCTACGTCATTCTTACCCATCATGTGAAAATGTGGTTCATCCGCCGCTTCGGCCTGAATTGACCGGAGGCGGCCGGAGAGACAATTCGACGCGTTTGGGGCGGCGCGGGCGCCGATCCTAGCGGAATTGACAGGGCAAGGAATCCGGCGACCATTGTCGCGGCCGGCGATAAGCCGAATGCGCTCGGTGCCGGTGTGAAACTTAGCTCCTGGGTCCAGTGTGTGGTGACCACCGACCATCCTCCTGCGAGCGACCCGAACCAGGTTCCGCGCGATCCGCCGGCCGGCAGGCGCGGGGATGGTGCGGTTTCCTGGGCGGCGCTGGATCGAGAGCTTGGCCTTTGGCTGGAGACCGGTACAGCCGCCAGCTTCTGGTGGCGCGACGACGATGCGACGAAGCCGAGCCCGGCTCTGGACCGCCTGCTCGACATCGCCACGAGAGAAGGAGTTCCGGTGGCCATTGCCAGCGTGCCCAAGTTCCTGTCCGCGGATTTGCCGGCAAGGTTGCGCGCCCGCCCAGCCTTGCGAGTGCTCCAGCACGGCTTCGCCCATCAGAACCACGCCGCGGGAAAGGGCGAGGGGGCGTGGGAGCTTGGACTTCACCGCGGGGCCGAGCGGGTGCTCGGCGAACTTGCCGCGGGGCGCGACATCTTGCGCACCGCCTTCGCTGCCCAGTTCATCCCCGTCGTCGCGGCGCCGTGGAACAGGATCGACAGGCGGCTGTTCGCGGGCCTGAGAGGCAACGGCTTCATCGGGGTATCGGCCTTCGGCGAGCGCGCGCCACCGCCATACATGGCGGGGTTTATCGAGGCGAACACGCATCTCGACTTGCTGTCCTGGAAAGGGGGCCCGCACTTCCGCGGCGAAGGACCCGCGCTCAAGGGAATCACCGATCATCTGAGCCGTCGGCGCCTAGGAGCCGCCGATCTGGATGAGCCTACGGGCATCCTCTCCCATCACCTTTCGCTCGACGAGGCGGCCTGGCGCTTCCTTGCCGATCTCCTCGGCTTCCTCGCGCGGCATCCCGGTGCGTCCTGGCTATCGGCGGACGAAGTCTTCGCCCCGGCAAACCCGGCACCGGCAGGCCTGGCATGAGGGTCGGCGAGGTGCGCCCAGCGGGGGCGGCCGATATCGAATCAATCTGCCGGCTCCTGCACGAGCAGATGAACCGCAAGTTCACCCCGGATCGCTGGCGCCGGCTGATGACCTACCGCTGGATCGCGGAAAAGCCGGATCTGGGCCGTGTCGCCATCGTCGAGGGCCGGGTCGTCGGCTATGTCGGCATGGTTTATGCCGACCGGAGGCTTGGGCAGCGCCGGCATCGGATCGTCAACATCTGCGCCTGGTATCTCGACAAGGCCTACAGGGGTCTCGGCCTCGGCCTCGAGCTCATGCGTTCGGCGACGGCGGACCCGGAGACGACCTACACGAATCTCACGAGCTCTTCGCGCACGCTAACGCTGCTCGACAGGGTCGGTTTTCGCGTGCTCGACAGCGAGCGTCGTCTATGGACCGTCCAGGCTCCGCCGGTCGGGCTCGCCATCGAGCGGGACGAGGCGCAAATCCTGAAGGCATGCGAGGCCGCGCAGGCGGAGATGCTGCGCGATCACGCGGGACTGCCCATCCGCCCCATCCTTATCAGGGAAGGCGAAGAAAGCTGCCTCGCCGTGTTCTCGATCAAGCAAAAGCATCAAGGCGACCCCTATTTCGACGTGCTTCATCTGAGCAATCCGGCGTTCTTTGCCGCCAGGGCCCAGGCGATCGCCGACAGCCTGCTGCCGCGAAGCGGGCGGGCCGTGCTTGCGGCCGATGCAAGGTTACTGATGGGCCATCCCCAGGGTGGGACAATCCAACCCATGCCGGTGCCGCGGTTTTTCAAATCGAGCCGGCTTCAGCCCGCGGAAATCGACAATATGTATTCCGAGCTCCAATTGCTCGATCTGAAGCTCGACTGACGGCGTCGGCGGATAGGCAAACTATGGGATCAGGACGATCTTGCCGACGAATTGCTTGCCGAGGAATTCCTGCTGGGCCCGAACGATCTCCTTCAAGGGAAAGGTCTTGGCCAGGACCGGCCCGATCTCGCCCCGCTCGATGTAGCCGACGAGGTTGGCGAACACCTCACGCTCCAGGATCGTGCAACCGAGCAGGGAAAGGTCCTTGAGATAAAGGGTGCGCAAATCCAGCGCGACCAGGGGACCCGCGATGGCGCCCGCCACGGCATAGCGGCCGCCGCGCTTCAACACGTCCAGCAACTCCGGCCAGTGGAGCCCGCCGACGACATCGATGACCACGTCCACGGCCTCTCGGCCAAGCGCAACGGCAGGGCTGTCGTCGCGCAGGAGGATCCGGTCCGCGCCGAGGGACCGGATCTGGGCGCCCTTCGCCGCGCTGGTGACAGCGACGACGGTGGCCCCCCGCCGCTTTGCAAGCTGGACCGCCGCCGAGCCGACGCCGCCGGAAGCGCCGGTGACAAGGACGGTCTCGCGAGCGCGCAGGCCCGCCCGCGTCAGCATGTTCTCAGCGGCGGAATAGGAGCAGGGGAAAGACGCGAGCTCGGCGTCGGAGAGCCGGCTTTCGACCTTATGGACGTGCTCAGCCGGCGCCTTGGCGTATTCGGCAAAACCGCCATCGCATTCGGAGCCGAAGTACAGGGCCTCGTAAGGCCGCCAGCCGACAGGCTGGCGCAGGGCCGGCTCGACGAGGACCCGCTCGCCGAGCCTCGCGGCATCGACATTCTCGCCCACGGCCACGATGCGGCCGCAGGCGTCGGCGCCCTGGATGCGGGGAAAGGTCAGCGCGGAACCGGTCCAGCCGGTATCCTCGGCCTTCGCCTCCGCATAACCGGATCTTCCCCCCTCCGCGGTTGTCCCTTCGGTGACGCCTTTCGAGTACCAGGCCGTCCGCGTGTTGATGTCCGTATTGTTGACGCCGGCTGCAGCGACGCGGATCAGGACTTCGTCCGGCTTCGGCCGCGGGACCGGGACATCTTCCCGATACTCGAGCTGGTCGAACCCGCCATGCCCCTTGAGAAGCACGGCCTTCATCGTCTTCGGAATGGCGATCATAGAATGGTCCTTACGAAGGCCCGGGGAAAGACGGGATGAGGCACAAGACCGAACGTCGCGAGGCAAGGGTTGCTCAGGCACCCAGTCACCAAGGCACGAGCCCGGACAGAGAGCCGGCGGCTAGCCGACTGTAGCGATGGACGCCGGCGCCGTTCAAGCTATGCTGACAGGACCGCAACATGGGCTGGACCCGGTCAAGCCGACGCGGGCCGCCATAGGATTGTCGGCAAACTCTGGAAGCACGGGGCCCCTGTTACATGCGCTCGCGGTTGGTGCTGGGAATGTTCATGAGCCTGTTGCTGTTGGCCGGCTGCGCCAACAGCGCGTCGGTCAAGAGTTCGGGTTCGGAAAACGGTTCGCGGACCCAAATGATATTCGGCCTGCCGTTCTGAGCGAGCCGTGCCCGGCGATGACGCGGACCATTGGGCGCGAGCCGGGCGCTCCCTGGACTTTGGCCCAGAATCGGGAAGGCCGTTGTTGATTCACGTCAAGGCCGCGAGACGGCCAATGACCGATGATAGGCAGGCATGGCACGCAGATTGACCTTTTGGGCGCGCAGAGCCGCTGGGGCGCTCGTCATAAGCGTGCTGCTCGTACTTCTCGCCCGAGTCTCGCCGGCCGCAGCGGACAGTGTTCCCGCGGCGCCGTCCTATGCGCAGGAAATCTCGGCCCGCCTTCAATCGACGATGCCGCTCGCCGTCGAGGGGTTCCTCCTCGACCGGGCGCTCCTGGTCCAGGTCTATGGCAAGCGGGCAAACGCGGCGATCTGGGAGGACCACGCCCACTGGGCGGTGTCGCTCCAAAATGCGCTGGCCGACGCAGGTACCGAAGGCATCCCGCCAGCAAGCTTGGGCTTGCAGGCGTTGCAGCAGGCGCTGGCCGATCCGGCCCTGGCCCCTGCCGAGCGCGACCTCATCCTGACCGACCGCTTCCTCGCTTATGCTGCGATCCTTGCCCATGGGCGCATCGATATCAGCTCGATCGACGCGCTTTGGACCCTTCCTGCCCCGCTGTTCGATCCCGCGGCGGCAATTACAAGCCTCATCGCCGCCGACGGGCCGGCGCCGGTGCTGCAACAAATGCTGCCGAGCTCTGCCGGTTATGAGCGGCTAAGGGCGGCTTATGGGAAATATCAGCAGATTGCGGCTCTGGGCGGATGGAGAAGCCTGCCGGCCGCCACCAGCCTCAAGTTCGGCGACACCGGGCCGCTGGTCGCGAGCCTCAGCGACCGGCTGGCGGCCGAAGGAGATCTGGCCTCGAACCAAGCGGGCATCGGAACATTCGGGACAGTGCTGGCCAACGCGGTCAGCCGCTTTCAGCAGCGCCATGGCCTGCTGGTGGACGGGCGGGTCGGTCCCGCGACCTTGGCCGCGCTCGACATCAGCGCCGAGGACCGGGTGCGCCAGCTCGGCATCAATCTCGAACGGCTGCGGGCCATGCCGCGGGCCTGGCCTGCGACCCGCATAGAAGCAGAGCAGTCATCGCAAATGCTGACCTATTACCGCGATGGCAAGCCCTTACTGGTCTCGCGCATCATCGTCGGGCAGGCGAACCATCCGACCCCGGTGCTCGCGGCCGAGGTCTACCGGATCGTCCTCGATCCCGCCTGGGTGGTGCCGACCTCGATCATCCAGCACGAGATCCAGCCGCGGCTGCGCTGGGACCCCGGCTATCTCGCGAAAAACCACATGGAGATCACGGGGCGCGAGGGCGGCGATCCCACGGGCCAGGATCTGAACTGGAAAAAGACCAATATCCTCGCCATGGGGTGGGGGCTGCGCCAGCTGCCGGGGCCGTGGAACGCGCTCGGCAGCGTCATGCTGGACATGCCCAACCCATTCGATGTCTATCTTCATGACACGCCGTTTCACAACTTGTTCAACCTGCCGCAGCGGGCGCTGAGCCACGGCTGCGTGCGCGTCGACCTCGCGCGCGAGCTCGCCGGCGATCTTCTGGGAGCCACGCTGCCCGATCCGGGCGCGCCCACTCGCATCGTGCCGTTGGCAAAGCCAGTACCAGTGTTTTTCCTCTACCAGACCGCCTTCGCGGACGCGGACGGGACCGTGGAGTTCCGCGACGACATCTATGGCAGCGACGCCCGCCTCGCCGCCGCCATCGATGCGGTCGAGGAGGGGGTGCCCGAGCCCAGCGTCGGCCCGAACAGCATGGCCAAGTCCTGCCCGGGTATCGCGGCCGATCTGGCGACCTTCGATTGACACGGGTCCGGCAATCCCGGGTATCGCGGCCGATCTGGCGACCTTCGATTGACACGGGTCCGGCAATTCGCCCGAACCCCTTTTGACCTAGATCATTGATCCTCGGCCTGGGCAGGCGGGAAATTCGGACCGGCTTCGGCGCCGGGCCGGACGAAGCATTGGAGGCAAGAGATGTCCTATCTCCTCAGGGTCAGGTTGCGGCTGAAAGGAATGCCGGAACGCGAGCCGCCGGTCTCCATGCACCTGGTCAAGATCCCGGCTGTCGGCGATCGGATCGAGGTTCCCTATCGCGGCGCCGGGCTGTGGGCCGCGGTCAGCTATGTCTGGTCGCCGGCGAAGGAGCAGCCGGATGCGATTCACGATGTGGACGCCGAGCAAGAATGAGCCGCTTCGGCTTCAGGGTATCGCCAGGTGCATGATCGGCCTCACGCGCCATCGGCGAGATCGGAGAGGATGGGAATGACCCGACGTAAAGTGGGCTGGTGCTTCGTCTCGCTGGCTGCGCTTCTGATCAGTTCATGGAGCTCGATGGCCGAGGCGCAGGATCCCAGGCAAGGACTGATTCTGGCGCGCCATTGGTGCACCGCGTGCCACCTCGTTGAAGCCGGGCAATTCGCAAGCGACGCAGCGCCGCCCTTTGCCACCATCGCCAAGGACCCCGCCAACACGCCGGAGCGGCTTCAGCACTGGCTTGACGCCCCCCATCCCGCGATGCCCGATCTCAAACTGTCGCGCGACGAGCAAGACAACGTCATCGCCTACCTGCTTTCGCTGAAGCCGCAATAACAACGCCGCCAGAAACGATCAGAACGGCCCGCAGCCGTGGTCGAGGAGGAATTGGCGCACCGAGGCGTCGTCGCTGGACACGAGGTAGAACATGCGGTTGAAGCGCGCTTGGCGCAGAGCGATATCATGCTCCATGCCGAGGGCCAGCTTGCGATAGAAGGCATAGACGCTTCTGAAGTTCTGCAGATAGAGAGATTCTTCGACGGCGACCTCAGCGATCTTGCAGCTATTGGCGGTCTGGTTGAGACGCGCCGATTCCTCCTTCATCTGGCTGAGGCGCGTGGAATAGGTCTCCGAATCGCCGATTAGGCGGATCGCTTCCGCCATGCTCGAGCTGAACAGCACATGGGCGTCGGGCAGCGCGCCCAGCATCATCTGATACTCGTGCAGGATTTCATGCACGTCGTAAGGGCCGAGCTTGGATCGAAAGCCGATGGAATAGTCGGCCACGTAGTCGACGGCGCAATTTAAGGCGAGCCCGCCTTCGCCGGCCGGGTGGGGGAACTTGTCCTTGTCGTAGATCCTGTATTCGATCGAGGGGCAGATCGATTCGAGCTTCATGCCCGTGATCTCGCGATAGGCGGGGAAGACCTTGCAGGCGACGTTCTCGATGAAGGGGAGGCACAGCTTCTTCTCGGCCGGATCGGAAACACCGCTGCAGTCGATGGAGAAGCTGACCGGCAGTTCGAAGAGCTTGGGACAGCCCTGCACGGTGAACCTGTCTTGCGCGAAAGACGAAGCCGCTGGGCCGGCGACGGCCAGGACGGCGGCCAAGGCTTGCAAGAGCTTTCTCACGACCGGCGCTGCCTAACCGTCCGGCAAATTCCCGTCATGGGGTCGCAGGGTTCGGCATGGGCGGCGCTCGCAGCGAGGCACAGGACCGCGATCGCGATGCATGCTGGGTATTCCATTGCGGGCTCCTTCGGTTCCGCATCCCCCTCGAATTGAATGGCCCCCTCACTTGCCCTTGAGCGGTACAGGCGAAGACGGCAGCGATTATACCTCAGTGCGGGAAAGCGCGCCGCAACTCGCTGAACATAAGCCCCAGCCTTGGAGGCCGAGCACTGCCGTCCGGCTCGATATCCGCTGCAGGCCGGCGGCCAAGTCAAGGGGAAGGCAAAAAGAAGGAGGCGGCCGCAGGGCCGCCTCCGGGTCGCACTGGTTCGCTTAGGGCGAAGCGAAGAGGCTGGTTACTGGGCGTAGCCGAGCTCCTTGTTAGCTTCGATCACGAACGCATTGGTGTAGGTTTTGCTCAGATCGACGTTGCCGGTGATCTTACCGGCCGCCTTTTCCACGTCGTAGACCGTCTGCGGCCCGCCGTCGGGCATCATGCCGTCGGCGATGAATTGGCCTTTATCCTGGGCCAAGGCCTTGACGTATTCGTCCTCGGTCGAGAGCGGGTTGCTGACAAAGTCCCTGGGCAGCTTGGCGGCGATGTCGGCCGCGCTGTGGGTATCGATCCAGTGCATGGTCTCGACCAGGGCGGTGACGACGCGCTGGGTCGTGTCCTTGTTCTGCTCCACCCAGTCGCCGCGGGCCAGGACCGTGGCCGTCGGCCAAAAGCCGCCGAGCCACTTCTTGACGCCGTCGCCGGTCGAAAGATCGATGGCGGAATACCCGATGCCGAGCTTTTCGATCGCGTTGACGGTCGGCTGAGTGGTGATGCCGCAGACGGCCTTGCCGAACTTGAGGGCCGCGATCATGGTCTGGCCCGCGCCGGCAGAGACGCGGGTGTAGTCGGTCGTCGTCATGCCGCTACGGGCCGAGACATACCGCACGAGATCGTCGGTGCCGGAGCCGATGTCGGTGACGCCGACGGCCTTGCCCTTCCAGTCGGTGGGCGAGGTCACGTTCGAGCCGGTGGCGCACATGATCCGCTCGCCCGGCGCGTTGCCGAGCTGGGCGATGCCGATGACGTTCTTGCCGGCCATCTGGAAATCGATCGCGTGGACGTACCAGGCGCCGGCCATCTCCACCTGTCCGGACACGACCGCGTCCTCGGCGCCGATGCCGCCCTCCTGCTCGGTGCTGAGCTCGACATTGACGCCATGCTTCTTGTAGAAGCCGAGGCTCTCGGCGAGCTGATAGGGAAGATAGATCTGCTTGTCGATGCCGCCCACCATCAGGTGCACCGTCGGCATGTCATCGGCGCGAACGGGCGCGAGCGCGGCGCCCGCGACGAGCGTCGCCGCGGCTGCACCAGCGAGGGTGAACGACAGTATGCTTCTCTTCATCTTGGTCTCCTTTCCATGCAGATGTTCTCTAGCGAGTTTCGAGCGGGGAGCGGGGGCGCCCGGCGCTGTCTAGATTCCCTTGACGTTGCTGTCGCCGGCCAAGGGCGGCCGCCAGGCGAGCAGTCGCCTCTCCAGCACTTCCATGGCGGCCTCGGCGCTGACCGCCAGCACGCCGATGACCAGCATCGCCGCGAAAACGCCATTAGCGTCGAATGTGTTCTGGGCCGTGGCGATAACGAGGCCCAGGCCATGCTGGGCGCCCAGGAACTCGCCCACGATTGCGCCGATAATGGCCAGGCCAAGGGCCACGTGAAGGCTGGCGATGATCCAGGTCATGGCCGAAGGAAGCACGACATGGGCCACGACCTGCAGGCGCGTGGCGCCGAGGATGCGGGCGTTGGCGACGAAATTGCGATCGACGCTGCGCACGCCCTGAAAGGCGTTAAAGAAAACTACAAAGAAGACCAGCACCGCCGCCAACATGACCTTCGAGGTGAGGCCGAGGCCCAGCCACATGATGAAGATCGAGCCCAGCACGATGCGCGGCAGGGCGTTGACCGCCTTGATGAAGGGCGCGAAGACATCGGCGAGAAAGGGGATCTCGCCCAAGGTCACGCCGCAGGCGACGCCGAGCGCCACGCCGACCAGGAAGCCCAGCACGGATTCCTCGATCGTCACCCAGATCTGGAGCCACAGCGAGCCATAGGCGGTGCCGTTGACGGCCCAGTCCGCGAGCCGCAAAACGATGCCCAAAGGCGAGCCGAAGAAGAAGGGATCGATGACCCCGACGCGGGACAGAATCTCCCAGGCGCCAAGGATGACGATCACAGTCGCCGCCTGGGCGGCGCGCACCTGAACCTTGCGCCGGCGCGCTCGGGTCCTCGCCTGGGCGGCCAGGGAGCCAGCGTCCGAGGCCGCGGCGGGAGCGCTGGCTTCCGCGTTCATGCGGCGGCACCTTCGTCGGGGCCGGCCGAGGTGACGCGCGAATAGGCGCGCGAGACTTCCTCGCGCAGCGCCTCCCAGATCTGCCGGTAAAGCTCGAGGAAGCGTGGCTGGAAGCGGATATCCTGGACCGCGCCGCGCGGGCGGGGCAGATCGACCTCGAAGATCGCCTTGACCGTGCCCGGCCCGGCGGTGATGACCGCGACCTTGTCGGCGAGCCCGATCGCCTCCTCGAGGTCATGGGTCACGAACAACACCGTGGGCTTCAGCTTCTCCCACACAGCGAGCAGCTCGTTCGACATGATGGCGCGCGTCTGCACATCAAGCGCCGAGAACGGCTCGTCCATCAGGAGGAGCACCGGCTCGTTGATCAGGGCGGCGGCAAGGGCGGCGCGCTTGCGCATGCCGCCCGAGAGCTGATGGGGATAGTGGTGCTCGAAGCCGGAGAGGCCCACGGTCTTGAGCCAAGCGCGCGCCATGTCCAAGGACTTCTTTCTGGGCTGGCCACGAAACATCGGACCCAGCGCGACATTGGCAAGCACCGGTTTCCAGGGCAAGAGCGCATCCGTCTGAAACACGAAGCTCGCGCGCTTGGTGATGCCTTCGACCGGCAGACCCGAAACGCGCACAATCCCGGCGCTCGGTCGATCGAGGCCGGCGGCAAGGGTCAGCGTCGTCGACTTGCCGCAGCCCGTCGGGCCGACGACGGCGCAGAATTCCCCCGGTTTGACGGAGAGATTGACGTCGCGGATGGCGGTCATCACGGCCCCGGTAGGCGAGACGAAGCGCTTGGTCACCTGGGAAAACTCGACCCCGCTCGAACTAGCTTCCGCAGCCGCCATCGGCGGTTTGCCTCCCAAATGGGCAGTTTCTTCGCTCACCGAGAAACCAGCTTCGCCACCATCGCGCCAAGGACGAAAGCCGCGGCGCTGGATTCTTTACCGATGCAGCTAGAAAATGCGCCGTTTTGAAGACTGCCGCAAGGCCGAAGGGCTGCGCCGGCCGGGGCGCCCCGAGCCCTTCTCCCCGAGCGGCGCGCACCTCGGGACTCCGGCCATGATTCCCGGGGCGAGAGAGAGGTCAAGGAAGAGCGCCATGACGGGACAGATCGAGACGCGGCTCGCCGAGCTCGGCATCACCCTGCCGCGCCCGCCGCGCGCCATCGGCAACTTCGCCTACGGCGTCGAGCATGCCGGCATCCTCTACCTGTCGGGCACCTATGGCACGGCCGTGGGGGATGACGGCGAAGACTTCCTTCCCATTGTCGGCAAGCTCGGCGCGGCGCTCGCGATCGAAGACGGCTATCGATCCGCAAGGCTGATGGCGATCAACCACCTCGCCATGGCCAAGGCCGTGCTCGGCGACCTCGACCGCATCGAGCGCGTGATCCGCCTGCTCGGCTTCGTCAACGCCGCCGCCGGCTTCAGGGACGCACCCAAGGTGCTGAACGGCGCCTCGGACCTGCTGATCGCGGTGTTCGGCGCGGAGCGT
Source organism: uncultured Alphaproteobacteria bacterium (assembly GCA_963724385.1). Taxonomy (GTDB): domain Bacteria; phylum Pseudomonadota; class Alphaproteobacteria; order Dongiales; family Dongiaceae; genus DASXQK01. The sequence continues at coordinate 1,912,789 of CAVRUJ010000001.1, forward strand.
GGGCAGCATGCCCGCTCCGCGCTCTACCAGCACGAACTCGCCCGGGATGCGCCGGTGGCGGGGGAACTGACCCTGGCGCTGCGGCAGGGGTGAGGGAGTGACCGGATCGACGCAGTCGGCTCGACCACGCAAGGAGCAACACCAATATGCAAGTCATTGATGTGCACACGCACATGTTCACCGATAGGTTCATGGCTTTGTTGAGGACCAAGGGTGGAATGTACAATCTGCGGACGCGGCCTGACGGGCAGGTGGAGATCTTTCGCCACGACACGCCTGTCGCAATTCCGCAGCGCGGCCATTTCGACTACGAACTGCGTCTGCGCGACATGGATGCCGGGCAAATCGACACGGCTATCGTCTCGCTGACGTGCCCGAACGTCTACTGGGGAACCGAGGACATCAGCTGCGAGGCCGCGCGAGAGTCCAACGACAGCATGGCCGCCGCCCAAAAGCGGTGGCCGGACCGCATCCGCTGGCTCACCTCGTTGCCTTGGGAATATCCGCGACGGGCCCTGGAGGAGCTGCAGCGGAGCTGCGATGCGGGTGCGGTCGGGGTGATGGTCCTTGCCAATATCGCCGGCCATAGTCTGACGGACCCGCTGTTTGCACCGATCTGGGCCGAGATCGACCGGCGCGCGCTGCCTGTTCTCGTGCACCCGACCGACCTACCCGGCATCGATGCGATGGACATGAAGAAATACGACCTGAGCTGGTCGGTCGGCTTTATTGCCGATACCACGCTTGCCTTTGCCCGCATCGTCTTCGATGGATTCCTGGATCTCTACCCCAACCTGAAACTGATCGCCTCGCATGGCGGTGGAGCGCTCCCATATCTTGTCGGCCGGTTCGACAAGGGCGACGAGGTGGAAATTCCATCCCGCCGGAAATTGAAGGCCAGACCGTCGGAATACCTCAAGCGTATTTGGTATGATTGCATCACCTATCATCCGGGAGCTCTGCAGTTCCTGATTTCGATCGTCGGCGCCGATAGGGTCCTGTTCGGGACCGACTATCCGCACCAAGTGCACGACATGAAAGGCTCAATGACGAATACGGCAGCGCTGCCAGTCGACGTCTGTCGCGCCATCCGCCAGGACAACGCGCGGCAAATATTCGGACTCTGAGCAGCGTCCGCAGTGGGGGAGGTGACCTTGGCAATGAAGGCGCGGTGAGGCGCCGGCTGACGGGCCGTTGGTGTAATATCGGAGTTGCGCAGAAGTTCCCGATTGCACGCGAATCGAGAATTTCCGCGGTCCGATGCCAGGAAACAGCCCGGTGCAAAACGACAGAGCACAGAGCGACGTTTCTCTCACCAACGCCTTGAAGTTGGCCAAAGTCACGCGCTTCCATTGGTCGATCCTCGAAAGGCGGGTGCTGAGCTGGGACGAAACCTACGAGGAGATGCTCGGCGTCAAGGCCGATGCCGAAAAGGGGCCGGGACATTTCGTCGGCCTCCGGTTTCATCCCGACGACCGGGCGCGCGTGCTTCGGGAATACGAAGACGCGGAGAAGGAGAAACGGGGGCTCAACCTCGAGTATCGCATCATCCTTCCCAACGGCGACCTGCGCCACATTCACGAGATCTCCGAAATCGAGGTGGACGCGGCCGGTCAAGCCATAGGGTATTTCGGAACGCTGCAGAACATCACCGAGCGGAAGCTGAAGGACGCCGAGCTGGAAACGAGCCGGCGTCAGCTTGCCTATGCCGCGCGCAGGGCGAAGCTGGTGTACTGGCAGCAGGATCTGGAGGCGTCCGACGGCCCCGACAACTATAGCTGGGCAGCAACGGCCAACAAGATTTTCGGCAGGTCTGTGGGCGACCTGCCCAGCGGCGACAACGCCTACCTGCGATTGATCCATCCGGCGGACGTTGAACGGGTGGAGGCCAAGTATCGGGCCGTGACCGCCACGGCGCAGCCCTACGACCTCGAATATCGGATCAGGCGGCCGGATGGCAAATACGCCTGGGTGCACGAGATCGGCGAGATCGAGCGCCAGGATGGCGAGAAGCCGCTCCTCTACGCCGGCACGCTGCAGGACATCACCGACATCAAGTCGGCCGCCGCCGCCCTGGAGGAAAGCGAGCAGCGGTTCCGCGCGATGGCCGACACCGTGCCGGCCCTGGTCTGGTTGAAGGACGAGACGGGCGCCTATACTTACTTCAACAAGACTTATCTCGACTATTCGGGACGCAGCCTCGAAGACGAGATACGGACGGATTTCAAGGCCGACGTGCATCCCGAGGATGTCGAAACCTGGCGCAAATACGATGCCGAGGCGGCGACTCCCGATCGCTCCGAAGGCTCACTGGAGTACCGCCTACGCGGGGCAAAGGGGGAATACCGCTGGTTCCTCGACGTATGGCGCGCGCGGTTCGATGCCGAGGGCCGGTATCTGGGCGAGATCGGCGTGCTCGTCGATACGACCGAGCGGAAGCGGATGGAGGAGGAACAGCGGCAGCTGCAGAAGCTGCAATCGATCGGCAGGTTGGCGGGGGGAATCGCCCATGACCTCAACAACCTTCTGACGCCGATCCTGGGGCTCACGGAAATGACGATCGAAGGTATGCCCGAGGGCAGCCGGGACCGGGCCAACCTGGAAAAAGTGCTCGCCGCGGCCGAGCGGGCGAGCCAGCTGGTGGAGCAAATCCTGACGTTCGGGCGGCGGGACAAGCCCAACCGGCAGTCCGTCAAGCTGGAAACCGTGATGTCCGAGGCCATCTCGTTGCTGCGCTCGGTGGTTTCGAGCAGCATCGCCATAGAAAGCCGGATCGAGCCCGACACGCCGGACGTCCTGGCGGACGTCACGCAATTGCATCAGGTGGTCATGAACCTGACCTCGAACGCGGCGGCAGCCATGGGCATCAAAGGGGGCCGGCTCTCCGTGCGGGCGGCGCCGGTCACGCTGGACGCGGCATTTTGCGAAAGCCATCCGGCGCTCAAACCCGGCCTCCATGCCAAGCTGACCGTCAGCGATACCGGGAAGGGGATCGACGCCGAAACCCTGAAGCGCATCTTCGAGCCGTTCTTCACGACCAAAGGGATCGGCGAGGGAACGGGCCTCGGGCTTTCGGTGGTCCACGGCATCGTCGCCTCGCATAACGGGGCCATCCTGGTCGAGAGCCAGATCGGGCAGGGCACCACCTTCACCATCTATCTGCCGGCGCTGCGGACGGGCATGACCGCCGATGTGCCCGACGGCGCCGGTTAGGCAGGGAAAGCGGCCGACGGGATGGCACGCATCCTGATCATCGAAGACGAGGCATTGGTGCGCGACACCCTGCGCCAATTCCTGGCCTCAGCCGGTCACGAGGTGCTGGAAGCGGAGGACGGCGAGCGGGGCCTGGAGGCGTTCAAGGCCTCGGGCCCGGAGCTGGTGATCAGCGACGTGCATATGCCGGCGAAGGAGGGCATCAGCACGCTCATCGAGATACGCGAGCTCGATCCGCGAACCAGGATCATCATGATCTCCGGGGGCGGGCGCAGCGGCAACACCGACTACCTCGATCTCGCCCGGCAACTCGGCGCCAGCGAGACCGTCCGCAAGCCGTTCCGGAAAGCGGCGATCCTCGACGCCGTGGAGAGAGTCCTGAAAGGCCAGAGTCCGCGCTGAGGGTTCTCAACCTTAATCCGGTTTGATTCCGCATCGGGGGCTGATAGAAGCTTTTCCCTAATGATCATAGGTGCGCCCGCGGCGATCCGACCGCGGGCTTTTTCATTTCAGGAATGCGAGGATCGGCCATGGCACGCTCCAAGGCGACCAAGCTCAAACCCGCGCGCAATCCGAAGGTCATCGATCTGAGCGCGCCCGACCTCAACGCGAACGACGGGCGTGGCGGAAATGCCCGCGCTCAGGCGCGCAAGACCGCGGTCAAGAAGGCGTTCGGCCTATTGACGCGCAAGCGCTGAGCCGTGGCCCGAACCAGCAAAGGTCGGTGGCTGAAGGGCGTCAGCGGCAATCCCGGCGGCCGGCCCAAGGGCGTCGGCTGGGTGCGGGATATGGCGCGCGGCCATACCCAGCTTGCCATCGCGACGCTGGTGGACCTCTGCGGGAAGGGAAAGACCGATTCGGTCCGCCGGGCCGCGGCGGCCGACCTTCTGGAGCGCGGATGGGGCAAGCCCTTGCAGCAGGTGGAGATCACCCGGACGCCCTTCGACGAGATGACCGCCGATGAGCTCCGCGCTTTCGAGCGCGCTCTCGCGCATCTCGAGCGAGAGGAGGCGCGAGCTCCTGGCGAACCTCAGGGACCGGCTGTCGCTGCTGCGCCTCAGCGCCTACCGCCCGTACACTAAGCAGGCCGAGTTCCACGCCGCCGGTGCCGCCCATCGCGAACGGCTGCTGCGCGCCGGCAACCAGCTCGGCAAGACCGTGGCCGGCGCGGCCGAGGCGGCCTATCACCTGACCGGCAAATATCCCGACTGGTGGCAGGGTCGGCGCTGGGACCGACCGACCATCGGCTGGGTCGCCGGCGTCACCGGCGAAAGCACGCGGGACAACCCCCAGCGCGTGCTGATGGGACGGCCGACTTCGATCGGCAGCGGCATGGTGCCGGGGGCTGACATCGCCGGCTACAGCATGGCGCGCGGCGTTGCCGACCTGATGGACCAGGTGCGCGTGCGCCACGTCAGCGGCGGCATCTCGATGATGAGCTTCAAGTCCTATGAGCGCGGCCGGGAGAAGTGGCAGGGCGAGAGCCTGGACTGGCTGTGGGACGACGAAGAGCCGCCGCTCGACATCTATCTCGAGGGCCTGACCCGCACGAACGCTACCGGCGGCATGATGTGGCTGACCTTCACCCCTCTGCTCGGCATGTCCGAGGTGGTGCGGCGATTCCTCATGGAACCTTCGCCCGACCGGCATGACACGAACATGGTGATCGAGGACGCCGAGCATATCCCCGAGGCGGAGCGGGCGAGGATCGTCGCCAGCTACCCAGAGCATGAGCGCGAAGCGCGCCTCCGCGGCACGCCGATCCTGGGCTCGGGCCGCATATTCCCGATCGCCGAAGTCTCGATCAGCGAGCCGGCGATCGACCTGCCGCAGAGCTGGGCGCGCATCGCCGGGATCGATTTCGGCTGGGACCACCCGACGGCCGCGGTCTGGCTCGCCCATGACCGGGACGCGGACATCGTCCATGTGACCGACTGCTACCGGGTGAAGGTGGAAACCCCCATCGTCCATGCCGCCGCCATCAAGGCGCGGGGCGCCTGGATCCCGGTCGCCTGGCCGCAGGACGGCCTGCAGCACGACAAGGGATCGGGCGAGCCGCTGGCCAAGCAGTATCGCGACCAGGGCGTGGCGATGCTGGCCGAGCCGGCAAGCTTCGAGGACGGCGGCGTCAGCGTGGAAGCGGGCGTCATCGCCATGCTCGACCGGATGAAGACCGGAAAACTCAAGGTCGCCACCCACCTCAACGACTGGTGGGAGGAGTTCCGCCTCTACCACCGCAAGGACGGCCTGATCGTGAAGGAAGGCGACGACCTGATGAGCGCCACCCGCTATGCCCTGATGATGCTGCGCGCAGCCACGGTGAAGCCGCGGTCGAAGCCGATCAAATATCCGAAAGGCAGCTACGTATGAGCATCGCCCTGATGGTGCGGATCGAAGCGCTGGAGCGAAGGCTGGCGGCGCTGGAAAAGGAGATGATCGTGCTGAAGGCCGCGCCCAAGGCCGACAAGCCCGTCAAGACGCCCGCGCCGGTCAAGAAGAAAACACCCTGAACTCATGCCCCACATGACCGACGACGAGGTGCTGGCGATCTGCAAGGCGCAGATCAACGGGGCGCTCGGCTTCCTCAACGGCAAGCTCGCGCAAGCGCGGCTGAAGGCGCTGCAGTACTACAACGCCGAGCCTTACGGGAACGAAGTCGAGGGCTCGTCGCAAATCGTGACCACGGAAGTGCGCGACGTGGTCGAATCGATCATGCCGAGCCTGATGAAGATCTTCGTCAGCGGCGACAAGGTGGCGGAGTTCGAACCGGTGGGGCCGGGCGACGAAGCCATCGCCAGCCAGGCGACGGACTACACGAACTACATCTTCACCAAGGACAACAAGGGATACGACGTTCTTCAAACGGCCTTCCGCGACGGCCTGATCCAGAAATGCGGCGTGGTCAAGATCGGCTGGGAGGTGGGCGAGGACATCACCAAGGACAGCTACAAGGGCCTGACCGACCTGGAGCTGGAACAGCTCGTCGCCCCCAATGACGTCGAAGTCGTCGCCCATGACGCCTATGACGGCGTGCTGATGCAGCCGGACCCGCAATCGGGCCTGCCGTCGCCGCAGCCGGCCAGGCTGCACGACGTGGTGGTGCGCCGGCGCAAGAAGACCGGCCGGGTGAATATCCGGGCCGTGCCGCCGGAGGAATTCCTGATTTCGCGGCGCGCGGTCAGCCTTTCGGCGGCGGCCTTCATCGGCCATCGGGTGCGCAAGACGGCGACCGAGCTCATCGAGATGGGCTACGCCAGGAAGGTCGTGGACGGGCTGCCCGGCAACGACGCGCAGGATTTTAATGCCGAGCGGCTGGAGAGGTTCAGCGCCGAGGACGAGGCGCCTTTCGTGACCAATCCGGCTCTCGATCCAGCGACCAAGGAGATCTGGCTGACCGAGTGCTACCTGAAGATGGACCATGACGGCGACGGCCTCGCCGAGCTGCGCAAAGTGACGGTCGCGGGCGACCCGGGCATGACCATCCTCGACAACGAGGAAATCGATTCGCTGCCGTTTGCCTATTGGACGCCGGTGCCCCAGCCGCACAAGTTCTTCGGGCTTTCGATGGCCGACCTGACCATGGATCTCCAGCTCACCCAATCCACAGTCACGCGCCAGGTGCTGGACAACATGTATCGGGCCAACAACGGGCGCTTCGCCATTTCGGGCAAGGTCAATGTCGAGGACATGCTGACTCCCCGGCCCGGCGGGCTGGTGCGCATGACCGACCCCAACGTGATGCCCGAGGGGCATTTCATGCCGCTGGAGACGGCCTCCATCGCGCCGCTCGCCATGCCGCTCCTGGAAATGCTCGATACCAAGCAGGAAACCCGCACCGGGGTCACGCGCTACAACCAGGGCCTGGACGCCAACACGCTCAACAAGACGGCGACGGGGATGAACCTCATCACCGGCTTCGCCCAGATGCGCCAGGAGCTGATCGCGCGCAACGCCGGGGAAATGCTGGTAGCCGGCATCTTCAAGAAGATCCTGGAGCTGGTGTGCAAGCACCAGCAGGAGCCGCGGATGGTAAGGCTGCGGGGGACCTGGGTCGCCATGGATCCGCGGGAGTGGAACGACCAGATGGACGTGACCGTGACGGTCGGCCTTGGCAACGGCAACAAGGACCAGATGCTGGGGCATCTGATGATGATCCTCCAGACCCAGCAGGCGGCGATGCAGCAGCTCGGCCCCCAGAACCCGCTGGTCGGCCTGCCGAACGTCTACAACACGCTGGAGAAGATCTGCGAGAACGCCGGCTTGAAGACGGCGGGGCCCTATTTCAACGACCCGAAATCGGCGCCCGCGGTTCCGCCGCCGCCGGGCGCGCCGGGAGGTTATCCGGGCGCCGGGCCGGGCGCTGGGCCGGGCGGGGGGCAGCCGGACCCGCGCGCGATCTACGCCCAAGGCTCGGCGACGGCCGGGGTGATCCGCGCCCAGGCCGACATGCATCGGGCCCAAAACGAGCCGCCGATCCGGGCGGTCGAAGCGGCCATGAGCGCCAAGGCCGATATCGTCAAGGCCAAGATCGCCGCCGGCGCCACCATTGCCGCCGCGGCCATCAAGGCGGGAGGCAGCCTGCAGGAGACGATCCACGAGGTCTTGAGCGAGATCTTCCGGGATTCGATGGATCAAGGCGGAGATCAGTCCAGCGCGGGGCCGGGGCCGCAGCCGCCGCCCCAAATGCCGCCGGGACCGCTGCCACCGCCGATGCAACAGCCGATGCCACAGCCGCCGGGGGGTAGTGCGTGATCGCCAGGCTCCGGCGCTGGCTCTCGCCCGGCGCCATCGGCCCCCTGCCTTACGAACCCGAACCCACCAGCATCCGACGCACGCCCCAGGCCCAGAAGAACCGCGGCATCCAGGCCGCAACGATCCTCGCGGACCCGCTGATCGCCGGCGCGCTTGCGACCATCGAAAAGCGGGCCCATGAGGCTTGGGCTAACAGCGCCGCGACCGAGAGCGCCACGCGCGAGCGGGCCTATTGGCGGCTCAAGGCTGCCGCGGCGTTCCGAGCCGAACTCGAAGGCCTGGTGCGCGATGGCCTGGTCGCCGAGGACGAGATCGAAACCAACGAGCGGCAGGCCGAACGCCGCCGCTAAATTCCTTGGTTTGGTCGCATTTTCTGCGCCGAACCGGTGCCCACTTCGGCGGAAAATGCTCTTGCAGGAGAACCCTTGATGCCCGATAGCGCAGCCGGCGCGACCGACGGTGGAGCCGAAACGGTCGAGGCCCTGACCGAATTGCTGCAGAAGCCGCAGGAGAAGCCCCAGGGGAAACCCGAGGGCGGCCCATCGGGTGACGCTCACCCAGAACCCCAAGACACTGGCGCGGGCCCTGGCAAGCCCGATGCCCAGCCAGCCGGAGGCAAAGAGCCTGCCGGCGACGGCCCGGCGAAAGAGCCGGTCACCGGAAGCGAGAGTGAAGGCGAGGGCGACCCGGAGACCCCGGTCATCGCGGCGCCGAGCTCATGGCCTGCCGAGGCGAGAGACGCTTTCGCGAAGCTCCCAGCGGACCTGCAGAAAGTCATCCGCGAGCGGGACGCCGAGCAGACGGCGGCTTTCAACCGGCAAGTGAACGAGGCGGCGGACAAACGCAAGGCGGCGGATGCCGAATTGCTGGCCGCCTCCCAAGAGCGGCAACAGTACGTGCAGAGTCTGGCGGCGGTGGTCGACAAGCTTATCAAGCAGACTGCCGGCGAGTTCGCCGACATACGCTCGCCCGACGACCTCGAACGGATGGCGGCCCAGGATCCTGCCCGGTTCATCCGCTGGCAGGCTCGGGCCCAGGCACTCCAGGCGGCCAGTAGCGACATGCAAGCGGCGGCAGACCGGGAGCGCCAGGAGCAGGAGACGCGGTTCAACGGGTGGCTCGGCGAACAGCGCAGCAAGCTGCTCCAGGCCATCCCGGAACTGGCCGACCCCGCCAAGGCCAAGGCACTGGTGGCCGAGCAGACCGACTACCTGAGAAGCATCGGATTCAATACCCAGGAAATCGGCTCCGTGCTCGACCACCGCATGGCCGTCGTCATCCGCGACGCCGCCCTCCATCGCAAGAGCCAGGCCGCGACCAGAAGTGCTTCGGCGAAGAAGATCGCCGAGGCGCCGAAGCTGGCGAGGCCGGGCGGCGGCGGCGAGCGAGGCCCAGACCCTTCACGCGCGGCTGCCTTCACCTCAATCGCCCGCCACGGCACTTCGGACCAGCAGGCCCAGGCCCTGGCGCGCCTGATAGAAGGAAACTAGACTATGGCCTTCCCGACCAACACCTTCTCCACCTTTGCCGCCATCGGCATGCGCGAAGACCTCAAGGATTTCATCAGCAATATTTCTCCCACCGACTGCCCCTTCACCAATGCCATGGGCAAGGCGAAGGCGGAGAACACATTCTTCGAATGGCAGACCGACGCGCTGGCGGCACCCAACACCGGCAACGCCCAGATCGAAGGCGACGACACCTCGATCGCCGCCGTCACGCCCACGGTGCGCGTGGGCAACCGGACCCAGATCTCCAACGCTTCCGTCGTGCTGTCGCGCACGGAGGAGACGGTCAAAAAGGCCGGCAGGTCTTCCGAGCTCTCCTACCAGATCGTCAAGAAGACCAAGGAGCTGAAGCGCGACATGGAGGCGATCCTGACCGGCAACCAGGCCTCCTCGGCGGGCAGCACCACGACCGCGCGCACGACCGGGAGCCTCGAAGGCTGGATCAAGACCAACAGCTCGCGCGGGGCGGGCGGCGCCAGCGGCGGCTTCTCCGCCGGGGTTGTCTCGGCCGCGACCGACGGGACGCAACGGGCCTTCAACGAAAGCCTGCTGAAGACGGTGGCGCAGCAGGTCTACAGCGCGGGCGGCGACGCCGACACCCTGATGGTGGGGCCGGCCCAGAAGCAGGTCGTCTCGACCTTCACCGGCAACGTCAACCGCATGCAGGACACTTCCAAGGGCACCTTGGCGACCGCGATCAAGGTCTATGAAAGCGATTTCGGCGACCTGAAGCTGGTCACCAACCGCTTCCAGCGCAACCGCACCGCCTTCGTCCTGCAGTCGGACATGTGGCAGCTCGCCTGGCTCGACCCGATCCGGATCGAGGACCTGGCCAAGACCGGCGACAGCATGAAGAAGCTGCTGGTGGGCGAATACGGCCTGCTCGCGCGCAACGAGGCGGCCTCGGGCGTGATCGCCGACCTGTCGTAAGCCGCCCTCCGTCTACGCCCCCACCTGCCACCCCCCTCCCTAACCCTCCCCCGCAAGGGGGGAGGGGACCGGGAAGGAGGGGTGACGCATTCGCCACCCATTCCCAAAGGAAAATCCCATGGCAACAGAACGGCAGAACGCCGACGGCTCGGTCTCGATCCTGCGGGAGCAGGACCAGCAGGACCTGTGCCGGATCGGCGGCTATGCGGGGCCCGCGGGCTCGAACATCCCGCGCTACAATTCGGGCGCGATCCTGGAATTCAACGTCGCCGGCGGCACGGACAGCGCGGGCGGCCTGCTTTCCTGGCAGAACAACCTCGGCTACGACATTCTGATTACAGCATTTCAGTTCGAACGTCACGACTATCGCGGCGGCAGCCTGCACGGCTTCCTTCGGCGCCACGGCGACCAGTGGCACGACCTTGTCCAGCAACCTGATGAACGGCCAGGACGTGCATTCCGCCAGCGGCCAGTTCAACGGCGGGGCGCTCTCGGTCAAGGTGCCGGCCGGGAAGTGGCTCACCGGCTCGACGGCGTCGGGCGCCTCTTCCGGCCTCGTGGGCATGGCGAGCTTTGCCTTCAAGCCGCAGCTCGGGCCGGGCTCGAAGTAGGGGCCCGCCATGACCCTCAGGAACACGCCCTTCGCGCCGGCGGGGCCGAACGCGACGGTCTCGCTTTCGGCCGGGCCGACCCCGGCCGCCGTGCAGTTCGACAACATCCTGCCGCCCGCCCAGGCGCCGACGGGCAATCCCGCCCAAGCGCCGCGCCGGCGCGCCGGGACGGTGCACGTGGTCAATGCCGGGCCCGGAACCGCCTTCGTCGAGCTCATAGGCGCCAACCAGCAGAACCCCGCCAGTGCTGCGAGCAGCCTTCCGCTGCTGGCGAACAGTGAGCGCATCTTCGCCACGGGGGGTGCCGACTTCCTCGCGGCGGTCACGGCGGCGGGCGGGAGCGCCCAGCTCTACGCGACGCCGGGCGAAGGCGGCATCTAGCCAACCCCACAAGAGGAGACGAGACCATGGTTTCACTCACCCCCGTCGAGGTCCACGGACCCGACATGCACGGCTTCCCCGACGAAGGCTCCTACTACTGCGTCCAGAATGCCCAGACGGGCATCGCCACGGGCGCCACCACCAACGCCTTCGCGGACACCAACCCCTTCATCGCCATCTACAACAAGGACGTTCCGGGCGGGAAGAACATCTACCTCGACTTCCTCGCCCTCATCGCCACGGCGCCCGGCACGGCGGGCACCGCGCTCCTGGCCGCGGCACAGGTTGACCTCGCGGTCGATCGCTACAGCTCGGGCGGCAGCGACCTGACGGCCGCCATCAACAACGTCCATGGCGGCAAGGGCAACGCTTCCATCGCCAAGGTCCGAGCCGGCAACATCACCGCCTCGGCCAAGACCGCGGCGGCGCGCATGCTGGTCGGCCAGCGCCTGCTGCTGCCGGCGATCCCGGTCGCCAACGACACGGCGATCCTGAAGTTCGGGGGCGTCGACGCGCCGTTGATCCTGGAGAAGCAGGTCAACACTTTCAGCCTCCAGCAGGTGCCGAAGGTCGTGATCCCGCCGCTTGGATCCTGCCTCATCCATATCTGGCTGCCGAGCCAATCGGGGGCGGCGAGCTTCATCCCGGAGATGGGCTGGGTCGAGCGGACAGGCGAGTAGCGGCAGGAATGGCGCGGGGGCAATGACCGAGAAGCGCCTGATCGAAGTGCAGCCGGACGGCATCGTCGAATGGCTGCACTTCGACACGGGCACCGGCGATTTCGCCATCGAACGGGTGCAGGACGTGGAGCCGGTGCTGGAAGCGAACAAGGCCGCGGCGAACGCGGGCGACGGCTACTCGCCCTCGCGCGAGCTCAGGGAAGTGGCCGAGATCCCGATGATCGTCGCGCTCAAGTGGAAAGAGGAGCGGGGAGTGGACGTGTTCAACCGCGACCACTGGCCGGCGGTGAAGAAGCTGCTCCGGGACCCGGAGTGGCGGTATCTCAGGACTTCGCCGGGGCGGATTTAGGGCCCGAGAGTCGGCAGGAAGAAGAGAGAACCACAGAGACACAGAGGCACAGAGGAGAAAAAAGCAACCCCAAGGGACCGCGAGCCGGCTCAGGCGTTGTCTCTGACTCTCGCGCTTTTGCTGTTCTGCCGCTCAATCGTTATTCCCGCGAAGCTTGTCCCCACGCAGGCGGGGAGCGGGAATCCAGCTTCGGAATGGACCCCCGCTTCCGCGGGGGTGACGATTTAAGCGAGGATGGCCGGGTTGATCCGCGGAACAAGTCCGCGGACGGCCATGACGGCCTCTTGGAGTACCAGCGACGACTCTGAACACAGAGGCGTCATGGAGACACAGAGAAGAGAGAAGATAGTAGCGACGCGGGCTGTTGCCGCTATCCGTGCGTCTCGCCTAAGTGACGGAATATCGATCGATCACCCAGAGCCAGCTTCCGTTGCTCTGCCGCCGGGCGACCTCGGAGGTCACGTCGCCATCGGGAAGGCGCGTCGAGGTGAGAGCGAGGTCGCCGCAGATCAAGGCCGGCCGCTGCTGCCCCATCGCAAATTTTCGTCCCGCAGCGACGATCTCGACATAGAAGGCACGAATGGCCTCTTTGCCTCGGATGAGCCGTCCGCCGCCGCAGTCGATCACCGCGTTGGGTTCGAACAATGCGGTCATGCCATCAACGTCGCCGGCGTTCTGTCTCGATACCAGGAGGCGCTCGAGGTCCTGGGGATCGTGGACCGACTCTCGCCCGTTTCGATCGTTCATGACGATGCCCGACGCGAGGCACTGCCGCCATAAGGCCGGGTGATGACTTCCAGGTAGTGGCCATCGGGGTCGAGGAAGTAGACACCCCGCCCGCCGTCGTTGCGGTTGATCTCGCCTGCGCGTTGGCGCATGGGGTCCGCCCAGTGTTCAAGCCCACGCTCGCGGATTCGGCCGAGAACGGCGTCAAAATCCGCCTCGCCGATCAGGAAGGCGTAGTGCTGCGGGCGGATCGGGCCTTCGGCATCGGCGAAGTCGAGAGAGACCCCATTGTCGAGTTCCACCACGTCAAAATGGGCGAAGCGAGTCGGCGCGGGCCGACCCAGCATCTCGGCCAGGAACCGAGCGGACTTCGCCTGGTCGGACGACCAGACGATGGTGTGATTGAGTTGAGCAGCCATGCCGTGGTCCTCGTCGATTGCGCCATCACCGTCAGTTAGGTGGGGACGCCGCCGGATTCAACCGACCACAGCCAAAGTACGACGTTCGAACGCGGAGCCACAAAGACACGAGAGAAGAAAAAAGCAAACATGAGGGGACCGCAAGGCGGCCCCAGGAGTTTTCTCTGTCTCTCGTGCCTTTGTGGTTCTGCCGCTTAATCGTCATTCCCGCGACAGCGGGAATCCAGCTTTGGAATGGACCTCCGCTTCCGCGGAGGTGACGAAAGGGATGGACCCCCGCTCCCCGCCAGCGCAGGGACAAGCTCCGCGGGGGTGACGAGTTGGGTGTGGCTTCCCACCCGAGCGCCTCTCTGTTCATCTCAATAACTGCCAAAGCGAGCGGCCCATGGCAATCGCGACCTACAGCGACCTGCAGGCGGCGATCGCGAATTACCTGGCGCGCCCCGGCGACACGCTCGTTTCAACGCCGGCGCCGGACTTCGTGACCCTGGCGGAGAGCCGGATCGCCTATGGCGGGGATCTGCCCTATGCCTGCCGGCCGTTGCGCATCCGGGCGATGGAGAGCGTGGCGACGTTGATCACGGGCCAGGTGGTGTCGGGCGGCACCTCGACCGGATCGGCCAACGCGCTAGCCGTGGCGCCATCGCCCGCGCCGGCCAACGCGCCGGGCAGCGTGGTCGATTTCGTCGGCGGTTTCTCGAACACCGGGGCGGCGACCTTCGATGCCGGGAGCGGCGCGCTCGCGATCAAGAAGGGCGTCCCCCAGGCCGATGTCGTGGCGGGGGACATCGTCGCCGGTGGGGCCTATGAGCTCTACTGCGACGGCACGGTCTGGAACCTGGTGCCGCCGGGGGGCGTGCCGCTGCCGGCGGGCTATCTCGAGATCCGCTCGATCTATCTCCAGACGAGCCCGCCCGCGAAGCTCTCGCCGGTGGCGCCCGAGACCATCGATTCGACCTGGCTATCGGCCGGGCCCGACCAGCCGCTGGTCTATGCGCTCGACGGCGACTGCATCCGCTTCGCCCCGCCGGCCGATGCGGCCTATGCCGTGCGCATGAGCTTCTACAAGAAGTTCGGCGCGCTGGCCTCGGCCACGAACTGGCTGATGACCAACAAGCCGGACGCCTATCTCTACGGCGCGCTGCTGGAGGCCGCGATCTATTTCGGCAACGACGAGGACGCCCAGAAGTTCTACGGGCTCTATTCCTCGGCCGTGAACGGGCTGCAGGCGGCCAATGCCGCGGACCGCTACAGCGGCGGCGCGCTGCAGATGCGCTCGGACGTGGCGGGGGCCTGATGCTGATCCCCGTCGGACCCTGGACGCCCGACACGCCGGACCTGGCCTCGGAAGGATCGCTGGAGGCGCTCAACTGCTTCCCGGCCTCGAAGAGCTACCGGCCGTTCCCGAGCTTCGCGGCGCTGACGGCGGCGGCGGATGCCAGGATCCAGGGTGCCTTCTTCGCCCGGGCCTCGAACGGGACGGGCCTGTTGCTCGTCGGCACGGTGGACAAGCTCTACTCGGTCAACGGCGCGGCGCTCGCCGACGTTTCGCGGGTGGCGGGTGGTGCCTATGCCTGCCCCTCCGACGGGCTGTGGGACTTCAAGCAGTTCGCCAACATCGTCTATGCCCAGAACGGCGTGGACGCGATGCAGCAGTTCAACATCGACAGCGACAGCAATTTCTCGGCCGCCGGCGGCTCCCCGCCCATCGCCAAATACGGCACCGTGGTTGGCCGGTTCTTCATGACCGGCAACCAGGGCAGCGCGCGTAATCGCCTGCAATGGGGGCCGATCGACAACGCGGGTTCCTGGGCATCCTCCCAGGTTACCCAAGCGAGCCAGCAGGACCTCTCCGACGGCGGCTGGGTCCAGGGCCTCACCAGCTTCGACCTCGGCTGCACCATCTTCCAGGAATTCGCGGTCAGGGCCGGGCAATATGTCGGCGTGCCGGACATCTTCCAGTTCCGCAAGATCGCGGACAACATCGGGCTCACCATCCCGGGCAGCCTGGCCACATACAAGGAGCGGACGTTCTTCTGCGACCGGTCGGGCTTCTATGTCGTGCTCTATGGCACGGTCATCGAGCCGATCGGCCAGGAGCGGGTGAACAACTGGTTCTGGGGCCTGCTCGACCAGTCCCAGCTGCCGCGGGTCTGCTCGGCCATCGACCAGGTGAACCAGCTCTACGCGGTCGCCTTTCCCGACGCGAACGCCAGCAACGGGAACCCCAACAACATCCTGCTCTACAACTGGGCGGTCGACCGCTGGGCGCATCTGAACGGGCTCGCCATCGAGCTGATGTTCTCGGGCGCCACCCAGCAGGCCTGGACCATCGAGCAGCTGAGCGCCGCCTATGGCGCGATCGAGAACATCCCGTTCCCCTTCGACAGCCAGGTGTGGACCGGCATCGCGCACCGCCTGATCGGCGCCGCGGACGCCACGCACAGGGTCGGCTTCTTCAACGGCGCGGCCATGGCGGCGACGGTGGACACGATCGAGGCGGCGCCGGGCGCGGGCAGGCTGGTGAGGGTGCGCGGCGCCCGGCCGCTGGTGGACGGCGGCGCGCCGCAGATGCAGCTCGGAGCCCGCAACCGGCAGATGGACGCGGTCGCATTCGGGCCTGCGGTTCCGGTCAACGGGCTCGGGACCTGCGCATTCAACCAGGCGGCGCGCTATGTGCGGGGCAGGATCACGACCGCGGCCGGGGCGAGCTGGAACCACATCATCGGGATCGACGACCTCGACATCCGGCCCGAGGGAAGGTTCTAGAGCATGTCTCGATCCAATCGAATCGGAACATGCTCTAGATTCCTTAGTCTGGTCGCATTTTCTGCGCCGAACCGGTGCCCACTTCGGCGGAAAATGCTCTAGTGGCGACCGGCTACCAGGGCCTGGACCATCCCCCGCCGGTGCCGGGCCAGCCGGCGCTGGCCGCCTGGCTCGCAAGGGTCGTCGCGATCCTGAACGGAGCGGTCGGCGGGAACCTGAACGCGACGCTCGGCGTGACGCTCGCCGCCAACGCCGGAAGCACCGTGGTCAACGACCCGCGCCTCAGCGGAACGAGCTACATCGGCTTCTGTCCCTTGACCGGCAATGCCGCGGCCGAAATCGCCGGCGGCGGGCTCTACGTTTCCTCCCAGGGCGCCAGGACGATGACGCTCGCCCATGCCAACAATGCCGAGACCGACCGCAAGTTCCTCCTGCTCATCATCGGGTAGAACCATGAACTCCGGCATCGCCCTCATGATGCAATCCGCGGCGCCGCCTCCTTCCCCGATCAAGGCGGGCGTGGACGGCGGGGTCGGGGCTGGGGATTTGGGGCAAAGCGGCGGCAAACCGAAGAGCAAGTAGTCCGAGGTTGGAAACTATTGCTGAGCCGTGCACTCACAAATTTGCCTTGTCTGCTTTACCCCCGAAATCGGACAACCGTGCAGCGGTGGATTCAGCTCTGCTTTGTGCCAACTGCAGACATGTGGACGGTCCGCCCTCGGCCAACCCTTCGACCGTCGCATGCATACCGGGATCATTGCTGGTTGGAGGCAGCGCATGTAGGCCTCAGAAGTAGGCGAAAAGCAGATTCCGGACCGTTCATCATTGCGATGCGTCGAAGCCCATCTTATCCAATTGCGAAACCAGATCCGAAAACGCCATTGCCTTGGCAAACAGCCACCCCTGGGCATATTGAACGCCGCGTTCGCGCAGAAACTGTGCTTGCGCCTCGCTTTCAACGCCTTCAGCGATCATCTCAAGATGCAAATCCTTCGCCATCTCGATTATGTGTAGCACGACATGGCTCGTGGCCGCGTCCGTGCCGATCGTGTCGACGAACGACTTGTCGATTTTCAGGATGTCAAGCTCAAAGCTGTGAAGGTAGGAAAGACTGGAATACCCCGTGCCGAAGTCGTCGATTGCGACGCGCATGCCGCTTGCGCGAATCTCGCGGAGTACCTCCCTTACAACGTCGGATTTCATGAAACCACGCTCCGTTGCCTCTACAACGACGTTGCCGGCGCCGGCACTTGTGCGACTGGCCAATAGACGAAGCACTTCGACTATGCGCTTTGATTGCAAGTCAAGCGACGACAGGTTTATGGCTATGTGAAAATGGGGGTAGCGCTCGAATAGGCCGGCCGCTTCCCGGCCGATAATCTCAACCACACGCTCGGTGATTTGCTGAATGAGACCAGTGTCTTCTGCGACCGGAATGAAGATATCCGGGCGCACCATCTCACCGCTTGAGCGACGCCAACAAATCAGCGCCTCCGCGCCGACCCATTTCCCCGTCCGCAATTCGACGATCGGCTGATAGCTGAGGAAGAATTCATTCCGCCTGAGCGCGGCTTTCAGCATCGCCGGCAGTGCGCGTTGAAGTTTCGCAATATAGAGAACGGCGGTCGCCAAGACCACGCCGGCCAGGGCCCCGATCGGAACAAGCACGATGGCATTGTGCAGCAGCCCTTGATCGATGTTGGCGGAAGGAATCGCCGCGAAGGCAGCGGTGTCGTAGTTGTCCGAGCGCCGAATCGCCACCACGTATTCGCCGTCATCGAGTTCTACCCGTCGAGCCTCGCCCAGGGCCTGCGCCCACTGTGGCTTGAAGGTTCCCCGGCTTGTCAGCAGTTTCTTGCTCGAGTATCCAAATACGCCGAGGGAGATCTGCGGGTCGTTCACGAACACATCGATCGGAAGATCCGGATGGACAATCGCCGTGTAGCCGCTCCTCGCGTCCGTCAACAGCACGAATCTCTTTCCCCGCACCATTGGAAGCTCCACCGATGGGCGGATGTCCGTGCCAAACCTGCCGCGATAGGCAGACGGCCCTACCGAAACTCCCGCACCGTAGCGGCCCAGGGATGAGCACATGAGGCGATCGTCTTTGACATAGCCGATGGCCTGAACCTGCTCTGAAGCGACCGCCAGGCTGGCCATCACTTGGATGCTCTCGTCGGAGCAGGGATTTGAGGAGGCAACGGCATCGAGCATGCTGAATGCCCTGAGTACCTGATCGCCCGTTTCATCGCTTCGTCGCAATACATCTTCGGCCAGCTGGCCGGCTCTTGCCATCTCTTCCTGCAAAGCTTGCTGTCTTGCCAAATAGAGGGCAATCCCGAACGGGGCCAAGGCCGCGGCAGTCGCGGCGATGACGGCAATCGCAATAGCGGCCGGCTTACTCACTCTGACCAGAAGATGGCCGGTCCCGGGACCTGCGGGTTACTCGGCGAGAGCGGATGTGCTTCATCGTTCACACGAATCGGTTGCGCGCCCGTAGGCTTGCAAGGCTCGCGTCCAGCTTCCCAGCTTCCGCTGGGAGCACGGGCAATCTTGCCTCTCTCCACGCCGGTATGGCAACGAGGTTCGCCGGGATCGAGCTACATCGGCTTCTGCCCGCTCACGGCCAATGCCGCGGCCGAGATCACCGCCGGGGCGCTCTACGTCGCCTCCCAGGGCGCCGGGACGATGACCCTCGCCCATGCCAACAAGGCCGAGACCGACCGGAAGTTCCTCCTGCTCATCATCGGGTAGAACCATGAACCCCACCATCGCCCTCATGATGCAATCCGCGGCGCCCAACCGGGGCGTCGCCGGCGACACGATCAACGCCCGCATCTCGCCGCGGGAAGCGATGCTGCTTCGCACGCTCGGCGCCCATGGCAGCCTGAACCCGCGGACCGGACAGCGACATTTCGCGGCCGAAACGGGCACGCCGGCGGCGGGACCGATCCCACAGCCGCCGCAGCTCGGCGGTTATTCGCTGGCGCCGCTGATGAGCCAGAACCCGGGCGGGATCCTGATCGGCAATTCCTATGGCGCGGTGCCCGCCTGGGCGATGAACCCGTTCCAGCTCGGCATGGCGCCGAATTTCGCCAACCCGAACTGGCGGTTTCCGACGGGCGGGGCCTTCAACGCGCCGGACGTTATGCCGACCCAAATGCCGGCGCCAACTCCCTTGCCCGTCAAGACGAACGTCAACGGCGGATTCGGGGTTGGGGATTTCGGGCAAAGCGGCGGCAACCCGAACAGAAGGTAATCTTAAGGGCACAACTAAAACCAGCAAAAACCTATCGTGATGTTGACAGAGAATGGCGGGCCGAGCAATAGTGCTCGTGGCTTGAAATCCGGTTCCTGGGGTGGAGCTCAATCGTGATTGTCCGTCGGACTCGGCGAATGGTTTGGCTTGTCCTCGCTGTCGTCATAATTGCGGTTACGGCGACGGTGGTTTCCGCCAGAGCGGACGACTGGCCGAAATCTTCTGAGTGGGACCGTAAATATCCCACCGAGGGGCCGAATGGAGCCAGCATCTACAAGCTGACGAGCGTTCGAGCGGCTCTGGTGAACCTGGTCGGCGAGCAATTCTATCGACACGTCATCTTGGCGTGGAACGAATATCTTCCAATCATTGCTACGAGCGACACCATATTCGTCGAGGGCTGTCAGCCTGGCGCGTGCCAGATCGGTGCGGTGACAACCGTGTTCCAAGGGCGAAAGATCAGTGTCTGCCTTTATCGCGAATTCTTGCCAAAAAACTCAGACGGCGTGGCCTGGCCCTCCGAACGCATCTGGTTCATTGACGGTGTTGGGCTGCCTGTGGTGGAGCGTGACCCCGACAATGTCGACAATGACCAATGCAGTTTCGAGTCCATGGACGATCTGAATACGAAGTTGCAGCACGCCCGGGCCCTGGCGGAACAAAACTGAGCCAGGATCGCTGCGGTGTACCGGCTCGCTGACACCGTCGCTCCAGAACTATGAGTTCCCGAAGCGGCGAGCGGGATGCTCTCCGCTTGCTCGTGCGATCAAGAACCTTCAGCGGGGAAGCGGACCAGGGCCGAGGCTTGCCGAATTCCTAATGTGCCGCTATCGCGTCCGCGCTTCGGTCGTTGCTGAGACAAAGCGGACCGAGCCGCATGGCGTCGCGTGAGCTCGTTCATATCCTGACATCGACCGGAAGCCGGACCAAGGTTCGCTAGGCGACCAGCCGCGCGCGAAACTTCAGGACCTTCGCTGTAAATGTCGCTTTCGGC
Source organism: uncultured Alphaproteobacteria bacterium (assembly GCA_963724385.1). Classification (GTDB taxonomy): domain Bacteria; phylum Pseudomonadota; class Alphaproteobacteria; order Dongiales; family Dongiaceae; genus DASXQK01. The sequence continues at coordinate 1,933,380 of CAVRUJ010000001.1, forward strand.
AGAAACGCGATTGGGCACATGCAACGAGCCGGCCCCAAAGCCTCATCCGAGGATAAAGCCATGACTCAACCGGGCCCTCTCTCCTGGAGCGACTACCTGGATTCGCAGTTCGCCGCCGCCGGTCGCTCCACGGGAATCGACCCGTGGCTGCTCAGAGCCATGGCGATCTACGAGAGCAGGCTCAAACCCGACTTCACGAGAACCGACATTGACGCGGCCACTGGAAAACCGGATCGCCATGACGGCCTGATGCAGCTCTCGGTGGCAAACCAGAAAGCTTATGGTGTGACCGACCCGTTCCAGCCGGGCCAGAACATCCTGGGCGGCGCAGAGCTGCTTCGCGACAACCTGAATGTGTACGGCGGCGACCTGGACAAGGCGCTGCAGCAATACAATGGCGGCTACCCGCCCAATTGGGGCCCGTACACCAGGGCGTATGTTCAAATCGTACGCAAGAACTACAAGGAGCTAACCGGTCAAGAAGCGCCGAGGGTTCTTCCCCAATTCGCACCCGAGTCACTCCCGCCTCCGGTGCTCAGGCCGGGCTCGGCAACGACCCCCGACGAGTCGGTTCCACCTCCGCTGCTCAGACCCCGGCCAACGTCGGCATCCGGTCATCCCACCATGAACGTGAACCCGTCCGCCGGACCGAGCTTCGCGCAGAGTCAGCCGGACGCGCAGACGACGGCCCAGATGCCGCTCGGCGCTCCCGCGGCTAATCGCGCCGGCATCCAACGCGCCGTCGCTTTTGAATTGCCCGGGCCGGTCCAGCAGCCCATGCCAGCGAGCCAGGCGCCATCGCCGTTCGTCCAGGCGTTTCTCACCAACGCGATCCTCGGCGGCGGCTCCCCGCCATATCCCTTCGCCATGGGGACGGGCATCCGGCCAGGCGGGCCGGGCGGGCGATGACGCCGGTGAAGGGCATCCAGCTCGAAGAGCTCGAGACGGTGTGGCCCTGGGCCAGAGCATAGTGACAAGTAATACGAGTAATACTAACTATGCCGTTGACAGGAAGTTGCCGAAGGGCCGATGATGTAAAAGCTCGACGTTTGGTGTTTGATGGGGAGCTCGATCGTGATTTCGTGGCAGTTCCTGCTTCGGCTCGCGCGGTTTAACCGGGTGGTCCTAAGCGCTCTTTTCTTCATGACCGCGGCAGCGGCGCTTCCCGCGAGAAGCGGACGACTGGCCGGATCCGGCAAAGTGGGTCGGGAAATCTCCTCTCAAGGGGCCGAACGGCACCCAGTTCTACATGCTGACGAGCGTTCGAGCGCCATTGATCAGGTTGGCGGGCGACCAGTTCTATCGGCGTGTCATCTTGGGTTGGAGCGAGTATTCACCAATAATGGCCGCAGGCGACAGCATGGTTGTTTGGGGCTGCAAGCCCCACGCGTGCGATACGAATCAGGTCGCGGCCGTGATCCAAGGCCGAAACATCAGTGTTTGCACGTTTCACATCTCGGTCGTCGTTGCGTCCGATTCCGAATCCAGGGTCGCCAATCGCCTTTGGTTGATCCAGGGCCTTTGGCTACCGGTCGTCGAGCGGGACCCGCTCGACGGAGTGGGATGCCAGTTCAAATCCATCGAGGACGCCAAGACGAAGCTACAGAAGGCACGTGCCATGGCGGATCAGTACTAGGCTGACCATGGCGCGAGGTGCCAGTCCGCCCGAATTCCTATAAGGAGTTCTTCCGTGGTTGCGTTTGGGGCCCGGCTTTGGCGATTGAATTGGTTTGTCCTGGGTGCCGTCATACTCATCGGTGCGGCAGCGGCGCTGCCGGCGAGAGCGGACGATTGGCCCGAGTCTGTGGAGTGGTACGGGTCATATCCCTCCGACGGGCCGAACGGAGCCAACATCTATAAACTGACCAGCATTCATGCCGCATTGGCGAGACTGGTCGGCGAGCAGATATACCGTCGGGTCATATTGGCATGGGAAACGCAGCCGCCGCTCCTGGTCGATGGCGACACCATGTTGATAGAGGGTTGCAAGCCGCACGCATGCGACGCCGATCAGGACACGGTCCTGCTTCAGGGCAGAGAGATCAGCGTCTGCATTTATCACGTTTTGGTGCCCACGGGATCCGTCTTCTTCCCCGGGCCTTCCGAGCGCCTGTGGTATATCGAGGGCGTCGATCTACCGGTCGTCGAGCGCGATCCCAAGGACCAAGAAGGGTGCCAGTTCAAGTCAGTCGAGGAAGCAATGGCGAAGTTGCACAATGCGCGAGCCATGGCGGAATAGTCCCAAACCTGCGGAACAGCGGCGCAGGTTCCTACTGACAAAAGTCTACGCAACCCATCGCGCCTGGGGCGCGTGAACGAAGCGCCCCGGCGCAGGGGCAAGTCCGGACATCTTCCGAGTGCCAGGTTCGCACTTCGTCGCACTCGGGCATCGGCGTCCATACAAGCGAACAAGCCAGATAGCGCTCCGGCGCCTCTCGCAAACCGACTCCCAAATTCTGTCGGCCGGCCTCCGCGGCCATGAGCAGGCGGCGGGCAACTCTCGGTCTATCAAGAAGGATATTTCCATGACGCAGAAAGGGCCGCCCCCGGTCATGTACGACCGACCGTCGGTTGATCTCGAGCCGTTGTTCTCCGCTGCCGGACATCTTGCGGGGATCGATCCGATGCTGCTCAAGGCGATTGCCATGCGGGAGAGCAGCCTCAACCCTGGGAATTGGACTCCGGCCACCGGTGCCGTCGGCCTGATGTCGCTCGAGTCTCAAAACTGGAGGAGCCTTGGCGTGACCGATCCGTGGGATCCGGCCCAGAACATCATGGGCGGCGCCTTGCTACTTGGCGACAACCTCAAGATGTACGACGGCGACTTGAACAAGGCGCTGCAGCAATACAACGGCGGCAACCCATCCAGATGGGGTGCGGCCACGCAGTCTTATGTTCAAACCGTGCGCGACAACTACAAGAAACTGACCGGACAACAAGCGCCGGAACGTCCTTCCGCAATTCATACATCCAATCCCGCCGCCGGTCCTCAGGCCAGGGCCAGATGCGACGCCGGCATCACCCGTCCACCTCAACATGAATGCGGGACCATCCGGCCCTCCCAGTTCGCGTCCATAAGAAGTTCCAACCCTCAGGCCAGGGCCGGCGGCGCCCCTCCTTCATCTCAACATGAACACAGGACCGTCCGGCCAGCCGAACTTCGCCCAGAATCAGCCGGACCCGCTTACAACAGTGCGGATGCCGGACAATCCCGCTGCCAGTCAAGCCAGCGTGCAACCCGCCTTCGCCCTGGCCACGCGCGGGCCGGTCCCGCCGCCACCTCAACCGTCCAACCTGCCGCCATCTCCGTTCGTCCAGGCCTTTCTGAGCAATGCGATCTTCGGCGACGGCTCGCCGCCATATCCCTTCGCGCTGGGAACTGGCATCCGGGCAGGCAGGCCGGGCGGGCGATGACGCCGGTGAAGGGTATCCAGCCCGAGGAGCTCGAGACGGTATGGCCCAGGGCCAGAGCATAGTGACAAGTAATAAGAGTAATACTTACTATACCATTGACAGGAAGTTGCCGAAGGGCCGATGCTACAAAAGCAGGAGTTTGGTGTTTGATGGGGAGCTCGATCGTGATTTCGTGGCAGTTCCTGCTTCGGCTCGCGCGGTTTAACCGGGTGGTCCTAAGCGCTCTTTTCTTCATGACTGCGGCAGCGGCGCTTCCCGCCAGAGCTGACGATTGGCCGGATCCCGCGCGGTGGGACGGGTCATATCCATTTGACGGGCCGAATGGAGCCGACATCTACAAGCTGGCCAGCATCCACGCTGCGCTGTCGAGATTGGTCGGCGAGCAGTTGTATCGCCAGGTCATTTTGCAGTGGGTCGTGTATTCGCCAATTCAAGTCGATGACGGCGTCATGTTGATAGAGGGGTGCAAGCCGCATGCATGCGACACCGATCAGGCCACGATCCTGCTCCGGGGGCGACAGATCAGTGTTTGCATTTATCATGTTTCCGTGCCCACGAGCTCCGTCTTCGTCCCCGGACCGTGGCCGTCCGAGCGCTTATGGTACTTGGAGGGCGTCGACCTGCCGGTCATCGAGCGCGACCCGTATGACGACGAAGGATGCAGTTTTCCGACAGTCGGGGAGGCAAGGGAGAAGCTGTACAATGCGCAAACCATGGCGCAATAGCTTCAACCCCGCATAGCCGCGACGCCGGATTGGACCAACAAGAGCCTTGGCAATCCATCAAACCTGGGAACCGTGAGCAGGGCGCCGCGAGGGCAACTGCAGCTCCTGAGATCGTTTGAATGCGACGCGGAGTGAACTTTGCGCTCCGGAATCGACGCCCACAGGAGCGAACGAGCCCGAGAAAACTCAGGCAACTTCCACAAGCCGAGCCCCAAGTTCAGTTGAGTGCTTCCGCGGCCATAGGCAGGCGGGGAAGCATTCGGCAGCCCTGGGTTCGTGAAGGAGGAGGCTGCGATGACGCAGAAAGGACCGGCCCTGGGCGTATACAACCGGCCGTCGATTGATCTTGAGCCAGTATTCTCCGCCGCCGGATATCTCACAGGCATCGATCCGATGCTGCTCAAGGCAATTGCCATGCGGGAGAGCAGCCTCAACCCCGGGAAGTGGAGCGCGACAGGCGCCGTAGGCCTGATGGAGCTCGAGCCCCAAACATGGGAGAGCGTCGGCGTGACCGATCCGTGGGATCCGCGCCAGAACATCATGGGCGGCGCCTTGGCTCTTCGAAACAATCTGAAGATGTATGGCGGCGACCTGGACAAGGCGTTGCAGCAATACAACGGCGGCAACCCGTCCAGGTGGGGCGCGGCCACGCAGTCTTATGTTCAAACCGTGCGCGACAACTACAAGAAACTGACCGGACAACAAGCGCCGGACGTCCTTCCGCAATTCATACATCCAATCCCGCCGCCGGTCCTCAGGCCAGGGCCAGATGCGACGCCGGCATCACCCGTCCACCTCAACATGAACACAGGACCGTCCGGCCAGCCGAACTTCGCCCAGAATCAGCCGGACCCGCTTACAACAGTGCAGATGCCTGGCAATCCCGCTGCCAGTCAAGCCAGCGTCCGGCCCGCCTTCGCTCTTGCCCCCCGCGGGCCGGTCCTGCTGCCGCCCCAGCCGTCCAACCTGCCGCCATCGCCGTTCGTCCAGGCCTTCCTCACCAACGCGATCCTCGGCGGCAGCCCGCAGCCATTCCCCTTCGCCGCGGGACCGGGCATTCGTCCCGGCGGGAACGGCGGGCGATGACGCCGGTGAAGGGCGTCCAGCCCGAGGAACTCGAGACCGTATGGCCACGGGTCGCGGGGCTCATCGCGTCGGCACTCAAGCATTCCAAGCGCGGCTTCTCCCTCGCCGAAATCAAGGAGCAGATCGCGACGCAGAAGCGCCAGCTTTGGGCGACTTGGCCGGATTGCGCGGCCGCCGGCATCACGCAAGTGGACGCCTATCCGGGCTCCAAGGTCATGACCATCGTCGCCTTCGCCGGCAGGATGCCGCCCGACTGGCGCGACATCCTGCGGCGAATGGAAGCCTATGCGGCCGAGCTCGGCTGCAACCTGATCCGCCTGGAAGGGCGCAAGGGCTGGCGGCGCAAACTGCCGCCAGCGTACCGGTCCGGCCTGATCGAATTCTCAAAGGTGATCCCATGAGCAGCGGCGGCGGCCAGACGGGCACGACCACGACCACATCGGGCCCACCTTCCTATTTGCAGCCCTACGTCACCTATGGCGCGCAGCAGGGGCAGGGGCTCTACCAGGCCGGCGGCCCGCAATACTACCCGGGCTCGACGGTCGCGGCGCAGTCGCCGGCAACCCAGGCGGCGCAGCAGGGCATCGCGGCGGCGGCCAGCAATCCCACGCCGGCGATCGGCGCCGGCTCGGGCTACCTTACGCATCTGTTGAGCGGGGACTATCTGGCCGCGGGCAACCCCTACCAGGGCGCCGTCAACCAGTCGGTCTATGACGCCGCGATCCCCGGGGTGCAGAGCCAGATGTCCCTGGCGGGCAGGGGAGGCAGCCCCAGCGAGAGCCTGGCCGCGACCCAGGAAGTGGCCGACGCGCTGGCGCCGCAGGAGTACCAGAACTACGGCAACACCCTCAACCTGATGAACCAGGGCGCGGCCTGGGGCGTGCCCAGCATCGCCAACGCGCCCTATGGCGGGCTCGACCAGCTCGCCCAAAGCGGCGCATCTGAGGACGCCTACAACCAGTCGCTCATCAACGCGCCGATGCAGCAGTGGAACTACAACCAGCAGCTCCCCTACAACAACCTCTCGCAGCTCATGGCCTGGCTCGGGCAATCGAGCTATGGCGGCCAATCCACGACGACCCAGAGCCAGCCCGGCGGCGGGGCGGGCGGCCTGCTCGGCGGCCTCTTGGGCGGCATCCTCTGATGCCCGGCTTCTTCGACTGGGCGCTCACCGACCCCAGCGACCCCGGCGGCGGCTATCTTGCGCGGCTGCTCGGCATCGAGCAGCCGCCAACGTCACCCATCGTCGCAGGCATGATCCCGAACCGCTCGACCGCGGGGATGGGCGGGCCGCTCGGCCTCGGCCAGACCTCGCCCGTCCTGGGAGCGCTCGGCGGCGCGGCGCGCGGCTATGCCATGGGCGGAGGAGCGCTGGGCGCCACCGGCGGCGCCGTGGGCGGCCTCGCGAAAGCGGCCCTGACGCCGAACGTCCTGCAAGCGCTCGGCATCGGCGGAAGTGCTGCCGCCGGAACCGCCGCAGCCAGCGGCGGAGGCGCGCTCGCCAGCCTTCTTCCCTTCCTCTTCGCATAGGAGAGCCCGATGGGACTCCTCGACACTTTCATCAGCGACCCGATGCAGCAAGGCGGCGGCTATCTCGCCCAGCTTCTGGGCGCGCAGGCCGAGCCCAGCCCGATCGCGCTGCCGAGCAGCATGTATTCCGGGAGCCAGGGCATGCTGGGCAATTCGCCGCTCGGCAACGCCATCCGCGGGGCTCTCGCGGGCTCGGCTTCCTCCGTCGGCTACAAGGGGCTCTCCGCGCTGGGCGCGGGCTTCCTCGGCGGCGAGCAGGCGGCGGCCCAGCGCCGACAGCAGATGACGGGCACGGCCGACAACAACCTCAACCTCGCCCGGACCCTCGCGCTCATGGGGATGGGGCCATTCGCCAGCGCCGCGGGCTCCTTGAACCTTTCGGGGCATTCGGCCAGCCAGACGGCAGGAGCGCAACCGAATGCGACCCCGGCGAGAGCCGCGCCCGCCGCCGGCGCCGGCGACGCGGATGGGGCGAGCGCATCGGCGCCGGGCTATCTCGACGAGTATCGCAGCTGGTTGGACATCGCCCAGCGCATGGCGATGTTCGGCGGGTCCGACGCGATGATCAACCTGTACAAGGCGCGGGCGGAAGATTCGCCCGGCTTCATGGTCTACAAGCAGCAGACGCAAAACGGCCTGCAGCTCGCGCCCGACGGCCGGACCTGGATGAACCCCGACGGGTCGCTGAACGCCGCCGCGACGAAGGCCGGCGCCACGGCGCTGGCGCAGGCGCTCAACGCCAGGTCGGACCTCAGGCCCGGCAGCACGGCAAGCATCGACGGGCGGATGGTGGCCGAGGCGCCCACCCTGCAATCGATGACCGACCCGAAATCCGGGCGGAAGGCCTGGGTCAACATCTATCCCGACGGGCGCATCGTGCCGCTCGGTACTGGGAACGGCGGGACGACCAATCAACCCTAAGATGGGGCGATAGCCCCGAACGCAGCCCGGCTCCGGCTTCTTCGGCGGCTCCTGCTCACGCACAAGGCCGATCACGATCCTCGCGCAAAGGTCCAAACCTCCGACCAGGGTTCGAACCCCCACGCCTTAACGGCGGGCGGCCGGGGTCGGTTCCGCACTGGCGCGAACAGCATCGACGCATAGCGAAAGATCAAGGGGAGGGATGTCCCGATGACCCAGCGTGGGCCTGTCCCCGCGGGGGACATTCCGTCGAATGCCTACCTCGATCCGAGCGCCATCTGGCCCTCCGGCTATGTCTCGACCAGCGACGGCAACACGGGCTTTGCGAGCGCCAACAGCGAGCTCGGTGCTCTCGTGGACAACCTGCTCGCCCATGGCGAGCAGGGCCTCAATACGCTGAAAGGCATCGCCTCGACCTGGGCGCCCGCCGGCGGCAACCGGGATCCTGCCGACTATGCGACGAACCTCGCCCTGCGCACTGGCCTGAAGCCGACTCAGCCGCTCGACATGGCCGATCCGGACACGCTGACCAAGGTGGCCAAGGCTGTCATCTGGAACCAGATCGGCCGCAATCCTTTCGGCGCCTCGCAGATCAACCAAGCGGTGCAGGAACGGCTGGCGCAGCACCAAGCCTTGCGCGCTCAGCCGGTTCAGGCCGTCGAGTCGGGACCGGCCCCGGCCCCGGCCCCGGCCTTGAGGCCGGCACCTGTCGGCGACTGGCCTATTTCGACTTCCAATCCGGCCAGCGGCGTACCCGCGCCGGCCGCGATGGCTCCCTACATCGCTGCCGGCCCGGCCGCCGAGCGGGAACGCGGCTTGCCGACCGGGTCCGTCGCCGGGCTCCTGGCGGGCAATACCACGACCCCCGGCGCCGTCAGCAGCGCAGGCACGGTCACGCCACTGCAAGTGCTGCCTTCGACCGCGCGCAGCATGAACATGGATCCGCGCTTCCTGGCGACTCATCCCGACGCGGCGACCCAGGCGGGCGCGGCTTACCTGAGCCAACTGTATGGGACGTTCGGCAATCTGCCGGACGCCTATGCGGCCTATAACGCCGGGCCGAGCGCGGCCCAGGAATGGATCGGCGCAGGGCGCCCCTCGACGGGCAAGGGGGCCGGCGTTGCCTCGTATGTTCAGCGCGCCATGGCGGCCCAGCAGGCAGCCGCGGGTCAGGGTGGCGGCGACTGGGCCAACGTGATTCCGATGACCCTGACGGCTGCCGAGCGCGGCGCCGGCGCGTTGCTCGCGACCCCGGGGGATCTTGCCCGGGCGCTCAGTCGGACCGGGCCACAGGCGGCATCGATCTACGCGCGCCTCGGCCCCGGCGCCCGCAACCGCGCGACTGCGACCGACAACATGCCGATCGCGGCGCTCGCGCGCAAACTTCCGACCAGCGACGAGATGACTTCGGACATCGTCAAGGCGGTTGGCAATTCGCCTTATGACGCGACCTCTGCCGGAGGCCGCATATTCCAAAGTGGCGTGAGCGGCGCCGTTTCCGCCGGCCCGTTCGGCCTGCCCGGCGCGATTTACGGAGCGCTATCCGGCGCCGTATCCCAGGGCGCCCAGGAACTGGGGCTACCGCCCTGGGTTCAGGGCGCCGTCGGGCTCGGTGCCCCACTGCTCGCGGGCCGGGTGGGGGCCATGGCCAAGCAAGCGGGGAGCCTTGTGTCCCCGTCCCTAGAGAACACCCTCGAGGATTTTTGGGCGGATGAGTCAGGAGGTTCGCGCGGAGGGCCCAAGGTTCCCAAGGGAACGGGATCGGGCACCGCGGCGGCCGGACCGGTAGATCCAGACTCAGTCAGGCTGCAGCCCTACGGCGTTGGTGCCGGACATCATATTCTCGCCAAACGCGCATTCGAAGGCGTCGAAGGATATGACCTCAAACAAGCGCTTGCCATATCTAACGACGAATTGGGACGGCTGAACGTGATTCACACGAACATTACCCCTAAGCAGCAGCAGCTATATATGGCCTTCGCAAAGACGGGCAAGCCCCTGACTTTGGAGGCAATGCAATCGATCGAAACGAAAGCATTGATTCAAGCAGGAATGGATGCCAAAATAGCCGATAGTATCGTAAAAAGAGCGGTCGCGCATATGAAGGACAGTGGCATATCCGCGCCGATCCGAACTCCGTGGGGATGATGACATGGCGACCACGCCGGAAGTCGAGGAATTTGGCAAGGAGCTCGTCGAACTCGTAAGAGACCTGGCGATCAGGTCCAGTGATGTGATGCTCCGCCCCGATACGAAAGGTCCCACCGCGAAGCGGTTGCGCGAAGCGGCGCAGAACTGTACGCCAGTGGAATTCGCAAAGCTCGTAGTACCCCAGGTCGTCGATGACGCTGTGTTCTATCTATTAGACGCAATAGACAACGAGCATATCAAGCTATCTTTTACTGCTTCGAACGGGAAAACTGTCGACTTGTATACAGAGGGCCACGCCGAATTGGGTGGCTGGTACCTCGGCAAATGGATCGAAAAGTATACAAAGGAACGCTATGTCGACGATACTGCCGATCTCAAGGCGCGCCTGGCGGCTGGCTGGGAACCATGGAATCCAGATAACAAAGGCGAAGAAAAATAGCTTCGCCGCGTCTCGCGCGTGCGGGCGGTCCAAATACAACCCGCCGCCACCGACCAAGCGTTCTACTTCTTGAACTCGAACAGGCCGCAGACATGGCCCAGCCTCTCAACGTCGCTCTCCGCGGCTGACTCCAGGTAACAGCCATCGGGCGTCACCAAGCCGAAAGAAACGCGGGTCAGGGCATCGAAGGCGCCCATCACCGTGGCCATGCTGAGAAAACGGTGGGCGTTGAAATAGACCTGGTCCCGCCGGTACATGGGCACGCCGAAGTAGAGCCGGCCGCCGGGTGCCAGCACGCGCTGCAGGGAGCGCATGAACTTGATGTGGGCGCCGGGATCGACCGGATCGCCGTAGCGGCCGAGGCCGAAATGCTCAGCGGCATGGAGGCTAGAAAGGGATGGCAGGCTGTCATCGGGGAAGCCTGCCATGGTGGTCGCGTCCGCCTGGGTGAACCGAAGGCCGGCGGGGCCATTGGCGAGCGGGCGCATATCGACGACCTCGACCTCCATGTAAGGCAGGAGGTGGGCGAGGAAGCCGTCGATGCGCGAGCCAACGTCCACGTGGCGCGGCGGCTTCGCGGCGACGACACGGCGGGCCGCCCATAGATCCTGGTGGAAATACTCGCCCAGCTGAGCAGCCGGCTTATGCCTGTCCCGATAGATCGGCATCAGCGACGTGACGGCGCCCCCGAGCGCGCGCCAGCGCCGCAGGTCGCTGCGGAACTGGAGAAAGCGCCGGATGTCTGTCGCGACCGCACCCACACGCGAACTGTAGCATCAGAGCAGGCAGCGACGGAAGTTGTCAGCCGATGTCGTTGACAGTCGTCTCGGCGAGACGCTTCACTGCGGCATGCGCTTAGAGCATCTTCCCATCGAGCCCTGCGGACAGGGAAACCTTCCATTCGAGGCCTATCGTCGAAACGTGACGTCTCAGGACGGGGAGGACGGAATCCTCGCCCGCATCCTCGAACTGATAGGCACGACCAACAAAACCTGCATCGAGTTCGGGGCGGCCGACGGCAAGAAGTTCAGCAATACCTGGTCGCTCATTCGCGATTGCGATTGGGACGGGATTCTCATCGAGGGCCGTGAGAGTTCCTTCCGCGAGCTGGACCGCAGCTACGCCGGACTCTCCCGGGTCAAGCTGTTCAACCGCTATGTCGATCTTGCAGCCAATTCGCTGGACCGCATCCTGAAGGAGGCGGAGTGCCCGGCGGAGCCCGATCTCCTCAGCATCGACGTGGATGGCCTCGACTGGCACATCTGGCAATCGCTCAAGGAGTTCCGGCCCCGCCTGGTCCTGATCGAGTTCAACCCGACGATCCCGAACGATGTGATCTACGTCCCCGACCCCGGAACCTACCAAGGTTGTTCCCTCCTGGCGCTGGTCGAGCTTGGCAGGGAAAAGGGCTACGAACTGGCGGCGGCGACGGACTGGAACGCCTTCTTCGTACGTCGCGAGTTGCTGCCACTCCTGCAAATACCAGACAATTCCATCGGCGCAATCCATCCGGTCGGCCGGTACGAGACCAAGGTCTTTCAGCTCTACGACGGTTCGTTGCAGCTCGTGGGCAACGACAGACTGATGTGGAGCGAGGGAAAGATCACCGTTCACGTCCGCCGATCTTGGCGTACCCGCTGGAAGCGGCTCATAAGGGCCATCAAATCGCTGCCGGGACTTCGCCAGATCCGGCATTACAGGCATCGCCGAAGGGCCGAGCGCCAAGCCGCGAAAGGATGACCCGCGCCTTCCGGGCGCGTTCGGCAGCATCACTCGCGATACCAATCATCGGCGAACGACCGTCGACCTGACGAAATTTGCAAGCCGCAAGGCCCTATTCGTGTTGGGGAGGCGCATAGCCGCGGTCCCGCGCAGGGCAGCTCCGCAAGTCGCCCCCGAATTGTGGCAAGCACCGAATGTCCCGCACGACCGCGCCAGCGGCCAATTCGCATCAGCTAAGGAGGCATCGATGAAACGGCTAAGACTCCTGGGCCGGGCAATGCTTCTGCTCGCCCTGGCGGCAGCTTTGCCGGCGCGGGCCAACGACCTGCCCGATTCATGCTGGAGCGAGACCGCCGCATCCAACACCTGCGTGGTGCCGAACGGCCTGCCGGCCAACACGCTTGCGGCCAATCTCTACGGCGTCATCCACGAAATCATGGGCGCCCTCAAGCGGGACTGGGACCGGGTAAACCCGACCGTCTCCAGCGCGGGCACTAACACAATCACGCTCAGCTACGCGGTCGCGCCGGCGGCCTATATCCAGGGGGACACGTTCTCCTTCATCGCGGGGGGAACCAATACGGGTGCGGCGACGCTCAACGTGAACGGCCTGGGCGCGAAGGCCATCACCAAGCGGGGGACGACGGCGCTCACCGGGAACGAAATCCTGAGCGGGGAAGCCGTCATCGTCCAGTACGACGGGACGGAATTCCAGCTCGTCAGCGTCGGCGCCGGCAATTCGGCCTTCACGGGCGGCGCGCTCACGGGCCTGCTGAGCGAGGCCAAGGGCGCCGACATCGCTTCGGCCGCGACGACCAATCTCTGCGGAGCCACCGGCAATTTCGTCCACATCACCGGGACGACGACGATCACGAGCCTCGGCAGCTGCCAGGCTGGAACACGCATCGTCGCCGAGTTCACTGGGGCGCTCACCCTCACCTACAACGCCACCTCGCTGATCGTGCCCGGAGCGGCGAACATCGTGACAAAGGCCGGCGATACGATGACGGCGGTATCCGAAGGATCGGGCAACTGGCGCGTGGTCCAGTACTCGTCGACGAGCAATCTGGCGGTCGTCTCGATCACGCGGCAGACATTCACCAGCTCGGGAACCTACACGCCGCATGCGGGGATGCTGTACTGCCTCGTGCGGCTGCAGGCACCTGGTGGAGGGAGCGGGGGCGTTGCCGCCGGCAATTCTACGGGCTTGGGGGCAACTGCTGGGGGTGGAGCTGGGGGCTACGGCGAAAGGCTTTTGACGGCGGCACAAGTCGGTGCGAGCCAGACTGTGACCATCGGAGCGCAAGGGACGGCCGGCGCATCGGGTGCCAACGCAGGGGGGCCTGGCGGGACCACTAGTTTTGGTACTCTTCTATCCGCTACGGGTGGCGGAGGGAGTGCAGGTCTGACGCCCGCAGCTGCTACCAACGTCGCCAACGGCGGAGCTGCCGGCACGGCCACGAATAGCGACATCAACATACAAAGCCAGGCCGGCGGATATGGCTGGTCCGGAGCGTCCAACACTTCAATTGCTTACGGCGGCGATGGTCCAGGTTCCCCGATATTCGGCGGCGCCGTTCGGAGTAAACCAATCGTCACGTCGGGCAATTCTCAGCCCGGCGTCGCGGGTGGAAATTATGGCGCCGGCGCGGCGGGGGCGTCCTCTTATGGCACCGCGGGCGCGCAGGCCGGAGGGGCGGGAGGCCCTGGCATCGTCGACATCATCGAGTTCAACAGTCAGTGAGACAGGCAATAAAGCGATCTCTCTTCTTCGGCGGACGCTTCCACTCAGCAGAGGACCGGCTCGACATGAATCTCTCTGACTTCCTCCGCGTCATTGCCGGGACCGCCGGCCAGGGCGCCTGACCAGCATGCCGGCCCCCGAAGGCGAACGCATCGCCGCCCTTGAGACTGCGTTCAAGGGCATGCGCGACGACATGGCGGAGCTGAAGAAGGACGTCCGCAGCCTGGTCGAGGCCTTCAACATGGGCAAGGGTGCGGCTCGGCTTATCGCCAAGGTCGGCGGCATATTGCTCCTGGCGACAGCTGCGGCTGGATGGGTTTGGGAGCACGCCGTCGCGCCGCTCCTAGGCAGGCATTGACTGACGGAAGCGGTGTGTTTTGCGGTGCCGAGGCGAAGCACCAGCTCTGCCCATGCTTGGCGAAAGTCGCGGGGGCGCCCATGTCCGCTGGGGACGCGGATAGCGTATGATTGTCTCTAAATAGTCGTCTGTGATTGCCTCATCGCGGCAGAGATGGTCTGATCCCCCCGAAACTTATGGGGTCGGCTCGCTCAGTCTCGTACCTTAGCTATTATGTCAGATTCAGCACATCCTCGAATCGGGGCGCTAAACTCACTCCGCGGCCTCGCGGCGTTTGCGGTCCTTAGCGAGCACTGCTTGGGGTCGATGGGAGAATTCGGAGCCCCAATAACATCGTGGCTAAAGTTCACCCCTCTGCGCCTACTCTTCATGGAGGGGCGGGGCGCGGTCATTCTTTTTTTCGTTCTCAGCGGCTACGTGTTGGCACTTCCGTTTTTGCGTGGTGAGGGGCCCAGCTATCCACAATTCTTGGCAAAGCGGTTCTGCCGAATCTACCTTCCTTATGTTGCTGCGATGCTACTGTCTCTGGGCCTGTCTGTGTTCTTGGCTCCTCGCCCAATTCCCGGACTAGGCATAGCATTCAACAAGGTGTGGAGTGAAACTCCGAACCTCGACCTCATCTTGTCAAATTTGGCGATGCTTGGGACTCCCAGGAGCGTTAGTTTTGTTCCACCTGGCTGGACCTTGGTTTATGAGCTGCGGATTTCCTTGATTATTCCGTTGCTGGTTTGGTGTGTCCGCCGAACATCTGTTGGTGTTATGCTGGCCGCCGTTTTTTTGTTCTGGATGTGTCACCGGGCCGGCAGGTATTTTGGGCTCGGTTATTTTGAGTGTGGAAATAACTTCCTAGATTCCTTTATCATCACAGGATACTTTGTGCTCTTCTTTGTGCTTGGCATTCTCGGGGCAAAGCACTCTGGCCATATTGCTTCTTTCGTCGCTGCGGTACCTAGACGTGCTTTGTTATTCGTTGCAGTCGCCATATTTTGGGGCTTTATTGCCCACTCTGACATTGCGAAAGGGGCATCCGCCATTGCGCTAATAGGATTTGCAAATCGGATTGGGCGGCCGTTGGTTCAACCCGCTTTGATTTGGCTAGGAAGAATTTCTTACAGCCTTTACATTGTACATGCGCTAATACAGGTAGTCGTCGTGCATGTTCTTTACCCGAGCGTTCCCCTACTTTTGGCGGTAGGGAGCGTAATTCCGGTGTCGTTGTGTGCCGCCGCACTTTTCCATTATTGGGTGGAGGCGCCGTCGCTTGCATTGTCGCGACGCATCGGCAAATCCGCTAGATCAGCGTGAGGCCCGGCAGCCAGCTTAGGCTAGAGGCATTGATTCTCTCCGTAAGATCGCCCGAGCAGCACACACATAATGCCGAACATCCCGTGTAGGCCAACGGCGTGCTGCTGGGAGAGCGAGCGGAAAGCGCGTCGATGCTCGGGGTACCAAGCCAATCACCTCTATCTCTGGCTTCATCGTAGATTGTCTGCCACTCTTAGTTTTCGTCATGTGTATGTTTTTGTCATAGATACACAAAGCTAGCGTCCCTCAAAGGGTCGATACAGCCAAAGTCTTGCCAGGCTCACAGCCCGAGACCTGTCCGGTGTCAGGCGCATCGGCTCAATCACGCGGGCGCAGTTGGGCCAGGGTCGCATGTACCACAATAGTGGACCATGCGCCGGCGTGCCGGCATAGGAGCATAGGTGGCCGGTACATGAAATTGTAGATGTGTTTGCTTGACGCGTCGAACCCCGGCTGGTGCGGCCGGGCGAAGTCAATGATTTGGAGCTGGTTGTGATGGCTCCGCTTTGCCCGTTGGCGTATCGTGCACGATAATGCATCTGGTGGTGGGCTTGGCCGTTGCCGGCCTTTTCACTCAGCTGCCGATACCTGGGTCTCGGAAAGTGTTGATGGAAGGAATAGCATCAGTCGACTACACTCTGATTGTGCCGCTTCGCCCCGGGGGCTTCTTTTCGAATTTCAATCAGGTCGTCGATCATCTTTGCAGCGATCTTGGACGCGGCGGCGTAAGGGCTGTCTCGGTGGATTGGACTGTTCCTAGCGACGATATCGGCTTCTCTTTTGGAAGGCCTGCCGACGGCAACTTGTGGAATCACTTCTTCGAGCCACTCGCGTTCGATCACTTTCCCAAAAGCATCAAGTTCGCCCGGGGTTTTTCTAACCGGATGATGACCCAAGCCTATGCCATGACTCACACCGGGTCCGCCTGGCGGGGGCGCTATCACAGGGCGTTTGCTCAGCACATCAGGGTCAGGCCTCACATCATACGTCGAGTTGAAGAATTGATGCCGCCCCCGTCGGCCGGCAACTTTTTAATCGGCGCCCACGTGCGGCACCCGGTGCATCAATTGGAGCAAATTCACCCGATCCCGTCCGCGCGCGAATTTATCGACGAGGTCCGTCGGCGAATTCCGCGCCAGGGCAGTTGCAGGGTCGTCCTAGCGACTGATGTAGAGGAATCCGCTGGGGAGTTTCGCAAGTCCTTCGGAAGCAGTCTGATCATACAGTCTAACGCATCGCGAGCTGCTACTGGGAAGGATCTTTCGGTCGATGCGGGCGGGAAGCCGCCTTCAGTGGCACTTGGCGAGCAGGTTCTCGTTGATGCCCTAATGCTTGCCCGCTGCGATATTGTGGTTCACATCACCAGCAACGTGGCAACCGCCGTCGGCTACATGAATCCTCACGCACGATTGGTCCACTGCGAGACGAGTGGCCAGCGCATCCGGGGCACGGTCTGGGCCATTGGCCAACTCCTTAAAGAGAAGCGGAGGCAATGGCTAGTCAGAACCGGGCTTCGCCGCTAGCCGGAATTCTGGATCTTTCAGTTTTGCGACCCGCTGCACGCATGTGCGAGGACCCGAGCGCCCTGACGAGCCGATGCGAAGAATGACGCCGACCGAATACACCCTGGTGGTGCCGCTGCGCTGGGCCGGCTTCTTTTCGAGTTTCAACGAGGTCGTCGACCATCTCTGCAGCGACCTCGGCCGCGGCGGCGTGAAGGCCGTTTCGGTCGATTGGACCGTCCCCAGCAATGAACACCGTTGCTCCTTCGGCAGACCGGCCGACGGCAACCTGTGGAATCTGTTCTTCGAGCCGCTCGCCTTCGACCGCTTCCCCGAAAGCATCAAGGTCGCCCGGGGCTTTTCCAACACGATGATGACGGCCAAGCAGGCTTACGCCATGGCTCACACGGGCTCGGGCTGGCGGCACCGATACCACAAGGCGTTTGCGGACCATATACGGATCAGGCCTCACATCACTGCCCGTGTCGACGCGCTGATGCCGCCGGCGACGGCCGGCCACTTCCTGATCGGGGCGCATGTGAGGCACCCGGTGCATGCGGGGGAGCAGATCCATCTGATGCCGTCGCCCCGGGATTTCATCGACAGAATTCGCGGGCTGATCCCACGCGAGGGCAGCTGGCGAGTCGTGCTGGCGACCGACGTGGAGGAAACCGCCGATGAGTTCCGCAAGTTGTTCGGCGGCAACCTGATCCTACAGCCCAATGTGGCGCGAGCCGCCACGGCGAGCGACGTGTCCACGGATGCCGGCGGGAAGCCGCCCGCGGTTGCGCTTGGGGAGCAGGTCCTGATCGACGCCCTGATGCTTGCCCGCTGCGACGTGTTCGTCCACATCACCAGCAACGTCGCGACCGCGGTCGGCTACATGAACCCGCATGTCCGCATGGTCCATTGCGAAACGCGAAGCGAGCGCATCCGGGGCATTTTCTGGTCCGTTGGCCAGCTGCTCAAATACAAGCGAAGGCGGTGGCTGAGGCTCACACCTCGGCGCAACAGCTGATCGCCCCGGACGCGAACAGGCAGACTAAGAAGCGATCGTTAGCCCTTGAACTTAAAGCAAGATTCAGGCGACTGATAAGGCAGGCGTCGCTACGATTCCGCGATGCCGGCCTATGCCGCGCCGAGGCCGTTCGGTTCGTAGACCACCACGCGGCTGCCGGAGCCTTCTACCTCGAAGCCGACCTCGATGAGCCGGTCCAGCGCCTTGCGGAGCTGCGCCTGCCGGTCCGGCGCGACGAGAAAGAGGATGAAGCCGCCGCCGCCCGCGCCCAGCAGCTTGCCGCCCAGGGCACCGGCGGCAATCGCCTTGTCATAGATATCGTCGATCGTGCCGTTCGAAACGCTGGCCGCCATCTCCCGCTTCAGCATCCAGCCTTCGTTCAGGAGCTTGCCGAGCTCCGCGATCGGCCGGTCGGGGGAGGCCAGAATCGCCATCGCCTCATCGACCATGGACATCATGGCGCGGACGTTGCTGGCGCGGCGCTTCAGATTGGCGATCTGTTCGCCGGCGATCTCGGAAGCATGGCGGGAAATGCCCGAGAAGAAGAGCATGAAATGGGCCTGGAGATCGCGGTAGCGCTGCTTGGGCAGGATGACCGGCGCCACGTCGTAGGTTCCGTTGGTCCGGAACTCGATCCGATTGAAACCGCCGAAGGCCGCCCAGATCTGATCCTGGGCGCCGACGTTCTCGCCGATCACTGACTGCTCGATATAGATGGCCTGATCGGCCAGCTCCCGCGGGCTGCGCAGGCTGCCGTTCAAGGCATGCAAGGCATGAAGGAGGCCGACGGTGAAGGACGAGGAGGAACCGATGCCCGAACGGGCTGGCAGGTCGCCGTCGTGATGGATCTCGAGGCCGTCACGCACATGCATCTCCGACAGCACGGCCCTGACGGCGGGATGCCTGATCTCCTCGATCGCGTTCACGTTCTCGACTGCCGAGTAGACGATCCGGTGCTTGTGGTCGAAGAAGGGCGGCAGGCGGCGGACGCTGATGTAGCAGTACTTGTTGATGGCGAAGCCGAGGACCTTGCCGCCATGGTCGCGATACCAGGCCGGATAGTCGGAGCCGCCGCCGAAGAGGGAGACGCGGAAGGGCGTGCGGGTGATGATCACGGCTTGGCGGCCGCCATGACGGTTTCGGCCCGGGCGTAGCTTTCCGGCGTGCCGATGTCGATGAAGCCGCGCCCGTCGGCGACGAAACCGCGAAGCGTGCCAGGCGCCAGGCGAGGGAACACCTCGCGCTCCAGCGACCGGGCCGGGCCGCGGGCGAGATCGTCCATGAGCGCGGTCGACAGCAGATAAGCGCCGGCATTGATGAGCGCAGGCCGGCCAGGCCCCGATTCCTTCTCGGAAAAGCGCCGGATGATGCCGTCATCGGCGAGCTCGACGCGGCCATAACGGCCCGCATCGGGCACGCGCACGCAGGCGATGGTTGCCAGCGTGCCCGGTTCGCGCCGGTGGGCGGCCAGCATGGCGGCAAAGTCGATCTCGAGCCAGGTGTCGCCATTGAGGACCAGGACCGGGTCGCTTGCGACGGCGCGGCGGGCAAAGCCTATGGCGCCGGCCGTGCCCAGGGGACGGTCCTCGATCACGGTTTCCACAGGCAGAGCCGGGGAAAGGCCGGCGATGTAGGCCGTGACGCTCTCGGCCAGATGCCCCAGGCTCAAGACGACCTTTCGCGCCCGATGCCGGGCGAGGAAGCGCAGCAGGTGATCGAGGAAGGGCCGGCCGGCGACCGGCGCCAGGATCTTCGGCCTGTCGCCGAGCACGGGGCGGATGCGGGATCCAAGGCCGCCGGCCAAGACGATGACATCGGTCCCGGCGAGGGCGGGCATCGGGCCATTCGCGACCACGCCAGTCCGCTCGCGCCTAGACATTTCCATAAACCGAATTGCGGATCATCCGGTAGCCCTTGATCAATTCGACGATGCCCGCATCCAGAGAATAAGCCGTGCGGAAGCCCGTCCGTTCGATTTTTTCGTTGGAAACTATGTAGTCGCGCTGATCGGGATCCTTGCCGACGGCCGCCTCGGTGAAGACGAATTGCGGGATATGCCTTTGGATTCTCTTGCATAATTCGAGTTTCGACAGGTTGGCGTCGGACAGGCCGACGTTGTAGGGCTCGTCCTTCATCCGGGCGAAGTTCTCGATGCCGTGGAGGAACGCGGCCGCCACATCGCGGACGTGGAGGTAGTTGCGCTTGAAGGCGCCCTCGAACAGGACGACGGCCCGGTCCGTGACGGCGCGATAGACGAAATCGTTGACCAGCAGATCGATGCGCATGCGCGGGGACATGCCGAAGACGGTGGCAAGCCGGAAGGTGATGGCGTTGCCACGGTCGAGCACCGCCTTTTCCACCGCGACCTTGTGGCGGCCATAGGAGGAAATGGGCCTGAGCGGCGTCTCCTCCGTGCAGAGCTTGCCCGGCTCGCCGACTCCGTAGCCGGAATTGGTGATCGGCATCAGCAGGCGCTGGGCGGGCGACAGGCGCTTCAGCATGGCGAGCGGCGCCTTCAGATTGACGGCCTCGGCCGTAAAGGGATCCCGGTCGCAGAGGGGCGCGCCCACCAGGGCCGCGAGCGGGATCACGACGTCGTGCTTCTTCAGCAGGGTATCCATCAGCCGCTGGTCGCGAATATCGCCGCGGACAAGGTCGAAGCGCGGATCGGCGCAGACATGGGCGAGAGGGGCCTGGCGGAACATGAAGTTGTCCAGCACCGTCACGCGGTAGCCCTTGGCCAGGAGCGCGGGCACCAGGATCGACCCGATATAGCCGGCACCGCCCGTGACCAGAATCGTTGGTGCCGAACCTGCCTTGCGCCCTGCCATGGTCAGCGACCCGCGCGATCGAGGACTTCGCGCAGGCGATGGATCTGGGGCGTCAGATCGACCGGCGCGTTGCCGACGAAAAAGCCGCTGTCGTGAGCGAGATAGGCGTTCTTCATCTCGCCCACCGTCTCGTAGTCGTAGTGGCGCATCACGTCGTGGCGCAGGATGCAGCCGCCGGTGATGATGCGATAGCCGATATCGGCGGACTTGAGGGCGGCCAGGATCTTCCTGCGGTCGAGCTGCGCCTCGGGATGCAGGACGATGGTGAAGGCGAAGCTCGAGCTCTTGCCGTTCTCGCGCTGGATGATGAAGCGCCCGTCGGCCGCGAAGAGGCTCCGGAACAGGGCCAAGTTGCGCCGGCGCTGCGCGGTGAAGCCGGGAAGCTTCTTCAGCTGGATGGCGCCGACCGCGCCCTGGAATTCCATGGGCCGGACGTTGTAGCCGGGGATGATGAAGCGATAGGCCTCGAAGAAGTCATCCTGCCGGCGCTCGAAGATCGGGGAATCCGCCGGCAGGTCGCGGGTCCAGCCATGGGCGCGCAAGCTGCGCAGAAGGTGAAACGTCTCCTCGTCGTCGGTCAGCGCCACGCCGCCCTCGCCGGTCGAGATGTGGTGGGAGAAGAAGAGGCTGAAGGTGCTGACATCGCCGAAGGCGCCGGCCTTGCGCCCCTGCAGCTCGGCATCCATGCTTTCGCAGTTGTCCTCGATGAAATAGAGCCCGTGCCTGTCGGCAAAGGCGCGCAGCACGTCGAGGGCCGCGGGATTGCCCAGGATGCTGACCGCCATGATGGCGCGGGTCTTGGGGGTCAAGGCATCCTCGAGCCGGCTCACGTCCATGTTGAGGGTGTCGAGCTCGACATCGAGGATGCGAAGCCTCAGCCCGTATTGCTGCAGTGGATGATAGGTGGTCGCCCAGGAGATCGCCGGCACCAGAACCTCGTCGCCGCGCTTCAGGGGATTGCGGCGGCGATAGAAGAAGCTCGCCACCGCGATCAGGTTGGCCGAGGAGCCGGAGTTGACCATCACGGCATAGCGCCGGCCGTGATAGGCGGCAAAGGCGCGCTCGAAGCCGGCGACGGCCTCGCCCATGGTCGTGCGGTCGCCAGCGAAAGTGCGGGCGATGGCTTCGGCCTCTTCCGGCCCCCAGGTGGACATGGCCAACTCGTAGAACATGCCGTCAGCTTCCCTTCGCGCCGCGCTCAGAACGGACCGCGGAAATTCATCTGGTAGGCGAGCTGGGCCCTTGCCCGGTCGGGCATCCAGTCGCCGCCCCGGACCAGCGCCGCGGCCTTGGCGGCGATGGTCGCCGGGTTCGGATAGAAATGCTCCTCCAGCCATGGCGTCGTCGGGCAGGTGCTGGGGGCGAAGCCCATGCGCGAAAGCCGCAGCTGGGACCCGCCCTCGGCCAGGCGGGCGAGGATCTCCGCGCTGGCGCCGCAGTCGAGCCAGCCGTTGTCCACCACGAGAACCCGGCCGGTCTCGGCGGCGGAATCCTCGATGACCTTCATGCCCAGGGGAGCCAGCCAGACCGGGTCGACGACCGCGGCCGATATCCCGACCTCGGCAAGAAGCTCGCGGGCGCGCAGGCATTCCATGGCCATGTTGGAAATGCCGACCAGCGTGATGTCGCCGCCGGCGGCGAGCCGCCGGCCCAGGCCCAGCTCCGCGCAATAGGGCTCGGCGGGGACGTAGGCCCGGGTCGGGTAAAGCAGGCGGTGCTCGACGAAGATGACCGGGTTGTTCTCGCGGATCGCGGCGATCATGCAGCCCTTGGCATCGTAGGCGTTGCCCGGCGCCACGACCCGGAAGCCGGGAACATGCATGAACATGGCGTGCAGGCCCTGGGAATGCTGGGCCCCCTGGCCCCAGGACTTGCCGATCATGCCGCGCACGACCAAGGGAACCTTGAGGGCGCCACCGTACATGTAGTGGGCCTTGGCGGCGATGTTCACGAGCTGGTTCATGCAGAGGAGGAGGAAATCCAGCCGGATGTGGACGTGGATGGGCCGCATGCCGGCCATGGCGGCGCCGATGGCCACACCGGTCATGGCGTCTTCGGAAAGCGGCGTGGTGAACACGCGATCCTTGCCGAAGCGCTCGAGCAGGCCCTTGGTCGATCCCTGGATGCCCTTGTGGTCGTCGACGTCGAGGCCGAAGACGAACACCGAGGGATCGCGCTCCATCTCCTGCGCGACCGCCTCATTGAGCGCCTCGACATAGCTGATCTCGCGATCCGTCACCGCTGGCTCACCGGGCATAAACGTGAAGCAGGAGTTCCTCCGGGTCGGGCGGCGGGCTCGATTGCGCGAAGGCGAAGGCGTCATCGATTTCGAGCGCCACGTCCCGCTCCAGGCGCTCGACGACGCCGGCCGGCAACATCCCCGCCAGGCGCGTGAGCTGGTCGGCGCGTTGCCAGGGCTCCAGCTCCGCACGGCTCCGGTAGCCGGACTCGTAGTCCTCATTCGGGCCGACATGCTCGCGCCAGCGGTAGGTCAGGCATTCCATGAAGGACGGGCCCTCGCCCTCGCGCGCGCGGGCGACGGCGCTTGCGGCAGCCTCCCGGATCGCAAACAGATCCTGGTCCTCGATGCGCCGAGCCGGAATGCCATAAGTGGCGACGCGCTCGCAGAGCCGGTTCGTGGCCCAGCGCTTGGCCAGCGGTTCGTGGATCGCATAGCCGTTGTTCTCACAGACGAAGACCATGGGCAGCCGGTGCAGGGCGGCGAAATTCAGGGTCTCGCTCATGCTGCCTTCCTCGGTCGCCCCCTCGCCGAAGAAGCAGGCGACGACGGGCCCGCCGCCGCGGCGCTTGATGGCCAATGCCCAGCCGGCGGCAATGGGCACCTGGGTCCCGACCACCGCGGAAGCGCCCAAAACGCCGACGTCAGGGGCGACGAGATGCATGGAGCCGCCCTTGCCACGCGCGCAGCCGGTGACCTTGCCGTACATCTCGGCCACCATCCGGCGCAGGCTGCCGCCCTTGGCCAGATAGGCCGCGTGACCGCGATAGGACATGGCGACGATGTCGTCGCGACCGAGGACGTTGCAGACGCCGACGGCGACCGCTTCCTGGCCGATCGAAAGATGGACCGGGCTCTTGATGCGATCGGAGGGGTAGTCCTGCGCGATCCGCTCCTCCGCGCGGCGGATGAGGAGCAAGGCGCGAAAGAGCCGTTCGACCTCGTCGGACTTGTTCGGCAATCCCTTCCCCATGGCCTAGTACCGACTTTCACAGAAAGTCGGTACCTCGATTCCAGTCTTAGTATCGGATTCACGCAGAAATTCGTGACATCACGCCGAGTCACGAATTTCTGCGATCCGATACTAGCGCCTCGCCTTCGACGAGGACGGCGGCAAACCCAGCTTCCTGCAGCCCGGCTAACGCGACACTCCAGCTACATCAGTTATGGGCGGCGCGCCACCGGAAATGGAAGCCCGAGCCCGGTCAGGACAGGCAGCGGAGGCGGACATGACGCTGCCGCTCGACCCCGCCATGCTGGAGGCGGCCTATGAGTTCCTGCGGGCGACCCCGCCGTTCCGGCGCTGGAAGCTGCCGCCCGGGGAAGAGATCGAATTCCACGTCATCGCCAGCCCGGGCCTGCGTGGCCGGTGCGTGGTCGACGGGCAGGGTCATAGCATCGCGATATCGGCCGGGACCATCGGCCATACCCAGAGCCTGATGATGGCTATGGCGCACGAGATGATCCACGTGCGCGACAACCTGGCCGGCATCAGGGCCCATCACGGCCAGAGCTTCCGGCGCGGGGCGGCGCTGGTCTGCCGATACCACGGCTTCGATCCGAAGCTGTTCTGACCCTCGACAACGAAATCCAAGGATGGCCGGCCATGGAAGACCAAACGCCGCAGCTTGCCAGGCTGGAACCCGACCTCGCCCGGCTTCTCGCCGATCTGAAGCGCGATGAAGGCCTGCGGCTCAAGCCGTACCGGGACAGCGTGGGGAAGCTCACCATCGGCTATGGCCGCAACCTGGATAGCGTGGGCATTTCCGAAGAGGAGGCCAGCACCATGCTCGCCAGCGACGTCGCGCGGGCGACCCTCGATGTCGAAGGCCAGCTCCCCTGGGCCGCGACCCTGGATCCGGTGCGCCAGCGCGTGCTGGTGGAGATGGCCTTCAACATGGGCATCGAAGGCCTGCTGACCTTCCAGAACACGCTCAGCGCGATCCGCGAAGCCCGATGGGCCGACGCCTCGGACGGATTGCTGGCCTCGCTCGCCGACCATCAAGAGCCCGCGCGGGTCGGCCGTTGGGCGACCGCGATCAAGACCGGGGCCTATCCCGACGCCTGAACCCGCAGCTTCATGAAAGGAACCCCATGCTGCCCTTCAACAAGGCCGTGGCCGGCGGTATCGCCGCCGGCGGGCTGACCCGATTCACCGATTGGTTCGTTGCCGGAATCAGCAACGAGCTCGCCCATACCGCCTGGGGTGCGATCCCGGCCGACGGCCAGGCCTGGCTGTCGAGCGGCCTCGCCATCCTCGCCGGCGGCGCCGTCGTCTACCTGATCCCCAACAAGGCCGCTAGTCCGGCCGCAACCCATGGAGCAGAGAAATGAGCTGGTTCAGCAAGGAAATCGCGAGCGTCGAAGCCTGGTTCTCGAGCGAAGAGAAGGTCGTACTCAACTTCCTCGAGGGTGCCGCAAAGAGCATCGTCGCCAATGGCGGCCCGGTCCTCATCAATGCCGCCGTGGCCGCGGTGACGGCGGCCGAGACCGCGGGCGGAACGGGGTCTCAGAAGCTCCAGGCCGCAACGGCCGCGGTCGTCAGCACGCTGAAGAACCAAGGGCTGCCAGTCGTGCAGAACGCCATCAACGCCGCCATCGAAGGGGCAGTGGCCAATCTCAAGGCCGCTCTGCCCGCAGCGTCGCCTGCGGCCGGACCGGCGGCAAGCGCCGCGATCCCAGGCGCCTGATGCTGTCCCTCATCTTCACCGGCCTCGGCTTCGTGACAAAGCTCCTCGGCCTTGCCGATCTGGCGGCCAAGCTCTTCGACAAGGCCGAGGCGCGCAGGGACGGCATGGTCCAGCAACAAAACGCGGAGCTGCGGGCGACCGTGAAGACCGACGCGGTAGCCGCCGCTACTAGCGCGCAGGTTGCGGGCGAATCCGACGCCGAGGTAAGGGCGGATCTGCAGAAGGATTTCCGGCCATGAGACCCCTAGTACCGACTTTCGCAGAAAGTCGGTACATCCCTCCCAGGTTAAGTATCGGATTCACGCAGAAATTCGCGACAATGGCTCGAGTTCACGAATTTCTGCGATCCGATACTGGCCTTGCTCGTGGCGTTTCTGCTCGCCGGCTGCGTCGGTCCGGCGCCGGCGTCGATTTCCTCAGCCTGTGGCTGGGACAAGATCATCCACCCGTTGCCGGCCGACACCATCGAAACCCTGCGCCAAATCGATGAGCACAACAAAGCCCTCAGGGCGAACTGCCCGGAGCTGGCGGCCCCGTAATCGAGAAGGCCGCCCGCGCCGGCCAATCTTCCGCGGCATCTTTGCCGATTGCCCATTGCCCCGCCCTGCCGAGCCCGAAAGGGCAGAGCAGGGCGGGGCTTCTTGCGTTGTCCGAGGAACGGCAAATACAAGTTCGAAACGTGGAGACCGGCCGCCCCGAGTGCATTGGGCTTCACACGTGAATGCTGATCCTGTCTTTACTCTCGAAGCTGCTCGCGGCACCGGACGATGCCGTCACCCTTTTGTCACGGCCCTTGGAAACTCAAGATGCATCGATGTCACAGCGTGTTAATGAGGCAACAGCAGGATTTTTTGGGTTGACGCGAGGGTGCGTTCTGGACCAATAACGAAAGGCGAGTCGGCGAGGGGAGCGTTCCGACTCGCGGCGTGTCCGTCGAATCAATCCGAATTATGGGGGAGGCCTGAGCATTGGATCGGATGCGCCAACGCCATCGACCCGACTTGCCGAAGATTCGCTTCGCAGGCTCGGTCGCTTCTCTCGTCGCAATCCTCTGCGCGACGGCTCCCAATTTCTCCATCGCCGGCCAGAAGCAGGCGAGCGCCTTCATCCCGATGCTGAGGCCCACCGTGGCGAGCGGCGCGCTTCTTGCTTCCGCCGCGCCGATCATGCCCGCTTCGATCCCGGGCAGCGAGAGCGTCACTGTGGTGACGATGAAGCGCGGGGATTCGCTGTTCTCCGCCTTGCGCCGGGGTGGGCTATCCGCGGCCGAAGCCTACCGTGACCTGCCCAAGCTGAAGGGCCATATCGCCGCCCGGAAGCTCATGCCCGGCGACAAGCTGACCTTGCAATTCATCGGCAGCGGCAAGGGCAGGCAACTCGCCTCGGTGAGCTGGTCCGGCAAGCATGGACGTAGCGCCGGCGTCGTATTGGTTCCGAGCGCGTTGACCGCGGTCGCCAGCCCTCCGGCATTGGCGAGCGTCGATGCGAACATGGTCCTCAAGATGCTAGCCGTCGAGGGCAGCCCGTCCCTGCCGCGCGTGCTGGCCCAGTCCAATCTTCCGCCCGAGCTGCGCGAGCAAGTGGTGATGACGCTTTCTCAGACCCGGCACCCGCCGGTGCATGGCGAGCTGGTGACGATCGCTTACGAAGTGCCGGAGAGCTCGCAAGCCGGCGCGGCGGCCGAGCTGCGCTACATCGCCTTCACTGGTCGTGACGGCAGGCGGCACAAAATCCAATACCGGCCGGTCGCCATGCCACCGTCCTCGCAGCCGGTCGAGATCATGCCGGCGACCATGGTCGCCCTTTGGGATCCCTTGCCGGGCGCCCCGATCAGTTCGCCGTTCGGCTGGCGTCTCCATCCCGTGTTCCATGTCAGGTTGTTCCACAAGGGCGTCGACTACGAGGCCATGGTCGGAACGCCCGTGCGCGCCGCGGCCGACGGCGTGGTCGAGGACTTCGGCTATCGCGGCAATTACGGCAACTATATTCGCCTGCGTCATACCGGAAGCCTGGAGACCGCCTACGGCCATCTCCTGGGCTTTTCGCCCCTGCTTTCGCCCGGCGCTTCGGTCCGCCGAGGCGATGTCATCGGCTATGTCGGATCAACGGGCGTTTCGACGGGTCCGCATCTCTATTACGAAGTGCTGGTCGACGGGCGCCAGATCGATCCGGAAGGAAGCGCCCTCAAGGAAGCTAGCCGACGGCTCGAAACCCAGACCGCCGCCGCCCGCTGAACGAACTGCCGTCGCCGCGGCCCCGTACCGACTTTCGGAGAAAGTCGGTACATCGTTTCAAGCTTAGTATCGGATTCACGCAGAAATTCGCGACAATGCCCTGAGTCACGAATTTCTGCGATCCGATACTAGGGGAGGGCGATGACCAAACCAGGACAAGCTCACGACGCGATCCTGCGCGGCGGCATGGTGGTCGACGGCAGCGGGGCCGCGGCCTATCGCGCCGACGTCGCCGTGGCCGGAGACCGGATCGCCGCCTTGGGCGACCTCCGCGGGGCCACGGCCGAGCTCGACATCGATGCCGCGGGAAAGATCGTCGCGCCGGGTTTCGTCGACGCCCACACCCATGACGACTTTGCGCTCATCGATCAGCCCGATATGGCCATGAAGGTGAGCCAGGGCGTCACCACCGTGGTGGTGGGCAATTGCGGCTTCAGTGCCATGCCGCTGCCGGCCGATGGCGAGCTTCCGTCCAGCTACCTCGTCCGCGGCGCGCGGGATCTCCGGTTCTCCGGCCTTGCGCCCTATTTCGAATTCCTGGCGCGGCACCCGGCGGCGGTGAACACGGCAGGCCTCATCGGCCACTCGGCGCTGCGCCTCAGCAGCATGGCCGAGTTGGATCGCCCCGCGACAGCGGACGAGATCGCGGCCATGCGCGGGCTTCTTGCGCGCGACATGGCAGCGGGCGCGGTTGGCTTCAGCACCGGCCTCGAATACCCGACCAACCGGGCCGCTTCGACCGAGGAAGTGATTGCGGTCGCCAGTGCCGTCGAACCCTTCCAGGGCGTTTGCACGATCCACAGCCGCAACTACGACAAGCGCCTCAAAGCAGGTATGGACGAGGCGCTGAAGATCGGGCGCGAGGCCGGGGTGCGCCTGGTGCTCTCGCATCATCAAGGCGACGGGCCCGAGAATGCCGGTCATGTCCGATGGACGCTCGCCCTGATCGATGAGGCGCGAAGGCAGCAAAGCGTCGGCCTGGACGTGCATCCGTACACGGCGGCCGCGACCATGATCCATCCCGATTTCGTCTATGACGATTCCCGGACCCTGGTCACGTCCTCTCTGCCGCATCCGGGAATGGCGGGGCGCGATCTTTCCGACATCGCCGCTACCTGGGGCACCTCCGAGCGGGCGGCGGCCGAAAAGCTGATGCCGGGCGGCGCCATCTATTTCTGCCAGGACGAGGCGGACGTGCGCGCCATCCTGGCGTTTCCGGCGACCATGATCGGCTCGGACGGGCTTCCGGGCCTCGGCATTCCCCACCCCCGTCTATGGGGCACTTTTCCGCGCGTGCTGGGGCGCTCGGTGCGGGAGCTGAAACTGATGTCGATCGAAAGCGCCGTGCACAAGATGACGGGCCTGACCGCCGCGCGCTTCGGTCTCGCCGACCGCGGCCTCTTGAAGGAAGGCATGGCGGCCGACATCGCCGTGTTCGACCCGGCCATGGTCATCGACCGCGCGAGCTACGAAGAACCGGACGCCGTGTCGGAAGGGATCTGCCATGTGCTGGTGAACGGCGAGGCTGTCTGGCTCGACGGACGCCCGACAGGCCGGCGGCCCGGGAAGCCGCTGCGGCGGGGACGGCGGCCTGGCTGGGGGGATGAGAAAGAAGTCTGGCGGTCGGTCTGACTCGGGTTAGCATCAGGGCCAATGTCGACTGTGGCCAACGGATCGGACGGACAAGTTCCATGAAGTCTCGAACCTTCACCACCAAGGCCGGCGCGAAGCTGCGCTTCAGCGAGATCGGTCTCGGCACGGCGCCGCTGGGCGATCTCTACGAGAAGCTCGACGAGGACCAGGCGGTGGACACCATGGTGGCGGCCTACAAATCCGGCGTTCGCCTGTTCGACAGCTCGCCTCACTACGGCAACGGCTTGGCCGAGCTCAGGCTCGGCGCCGCGCTCCGCCGGTATCCCAGAGACAGCTTCCTGGTTTCGACCAAGGTCGGGCGCTGGATGAATCCCTTCGAGCGGCTGGCGCCCCGCAACCCCAAGGTCATTTCGCCCGGTTTCGTCGGAGGGCTCTCCCACCGCCCGGTGTTCGACTACTCCTACGACGGGACCATGCGCTCGGTGGAGCAATCGCTCCTGCGCAGCGGCCTCGACCGGATCGACATCCTGCTGATCCACGACGTCGATGTGTGGACCCATGGCGCCGGCTACGAGACCCGGTTCGGCGAAGCGATGGAAGGCGCCTACAAGGCCTTGGACAAGCTGCGCGCCTCGGGCGCGGTCGCGGCGATCGGCGTGGGGCTGAACGAGGCGGACGTGGCCGAGCGCTTCGCCAAGGCGGGGGATTTCGACGTGATGCTGTTGGCCGGGCGCTATTCACTGCTCGAGCAGCCGGCAGCGGATTCCTTCCTGCCGCTGGCGGTGGAGAAGAAGATCGGAATCATGCTGGGCGGGGTATTCAACTCGGGGATCCTCGCGACCGGCGCGGTCAAGGGCGCCCGATACAACTACGTCCCGGCGCCGCCCGAGATCATGGAACGCGTGCGAAAGATCGAAGCCGTATGCAGGAAGCACCGCGTGCCCTTGCGCCGCGCGGCCATCACCTTTGCCCTGGCCCACCCCGCGGTCGTCTCGCTGGTGCTGGGCGCGGTAATGCCGGCCGAGGTTAGGGCCAACCTGGCGGATGTGGCCCGGCCGGTGCCAGCGGCGCTCTGGCAGGATCTCAAGGAACTGGGCCTGCTGTCCCGGGCTTCGGCGACGCCGGGACGCAGGAGGAGATAACCTAGGGCGGCGCTAGTACCGACTTTCGGAGAAAGTCGGTACATCGTTTCAAGCTTTAGTATCGGATTCACGCGGAAATTCGCGACAATGCCCAGAGTCACGAATTTCTGCGATCCGATGCTAGCCCGCTGCAACGAAAGGTTGGAACATGGATCATGTAAGACTTGGCCTCAGCGGATTGCCGGTATCGCGGCTCTGCCTCGGCACGATGACGTTCGGGCTTCAATGCGACGATGGCGAGAGCCGCGCCATCCTCGATGCCGCCGCCGAGGGCGGCATCGACTTTTTGGACACGGCCGATGTCTATCCGCTCGGCGGCGACCAGGGCACGGTCGGCCGGACGGAGGAGATCCTGGGCGGCTGGCTCGCCGGGAAGCGCCAGAACTTCGTCGTGGCGACGAAATGCGTCGGCCGCATGGGGCCGAAGCCGTGGAACCAGGGGATGTCGCGCAAGCACATTCTCGATGCGATCGAGGCTTCGCTTCGCCGGCTTCGGACCGACTATGTCGATCTCTATCAGCTGCACAGCTATGAGCCGGAAACGCCCATCGACGAAGCGCTCGAGGCTCTCGACAGGGTCGTCCAATCGGGCAAGGCGCGCTATGTCGGCGTCTCCAACTGGCCGGCCTTCAAGCTCGCCCGGGCGGTCGGACGGGCGGAGCTGAAGAACCTGGCCCGCATCGCTTCCGTTCAGCCCCGCTACAACCTGCTGTTCAGGACCTTCGAGAGAGACCTGCTGCCGTTTTGCCGGGAAGAGGGCATCGCGGTCATCCCCTACAATCCGCTCGCGGGCGGTTTCCTTTCAGGTAAGCACGCGAAGGCGAATACGCCCGCGGAGGGCACGCGCTTCACCTTGGGCAGCGCGGGTCCGATGTACCAGGCGCGCTACTGGCATGATCGGCAGTTCGCTACCGTCGAAGCCTTGCGCAAGGTCGCGAAGGAGGCGGGGATGAGCATGGCGACCCTCGCCGTCGGCTGGGTGCTCGCCAACCCGGCCATCACGTCGCCGATCATCGGAGCGAGCCGGCCGGACCAGCTTGCGGACAGCCTGGCGGCCGCATCCAAACCCCTTTCAGCCGAGCTGAAGTCGCGATTGGACGAGCTGACCTTGGAATGGCGCGCGGTGGACGCGGAACGTTGATTGACAGGCCGCAGCGGGCGATGGAGTGCGAACGGCAGCCCTTCGCCTATTTCGGAAAACAGGACTGCGCCGTCAGCGTCGGGTTGAGCGAGAAGTAAGGGATGAACAGGCGAACTGTGTAGGAGGCGGAGACTACGCTGCCAGTCACACTGCCACATGTGGACGACGAATAGGAAAAGGCAGAACTGGGGATGCCGGCGCCCGCCAGTCCGGCGGCATACGTTTGGATATCGGTCGCATTATCGCATAGGGTCGTGTTGACGGAGGCGCAGCGCGCCGCCTGCTGCACCGAATAGTGTAGCGCGTTTTGGATCCAGAGAAGGCGCCCGAATTCAAAAATCCCAAACAACAGCATCACAAACACAGGAAGAACCAGGGCGAACTCCAGGATCGACGCGCCACTTCGCGAGCGGAGCAAAGACCGAGCCCAACCGCGAACAGCTCGCCTTTGTCTCGCCAGACTACGGCTCGCCCCGGCGCCGCTGATTTCTGGCTTTCGCTCGTTCGTCACTGGATGCGGACGACGGATGTCGCGGTGAAGGTGATCGGATTGCCGAAGCCCAAGTAACTCGCAATTGGCGTGTAGGTGGCATGGGCTTCGACGGTCACGTAAGCCCCTGGCGTCTGCGGGTTGTTCGAACCGCTGCATGTGGCAAGGCTCGAACAATCAGTCGCCTTGAACGGCGCGGTCGGCTGCGAGGCGGGATCGGAGAGAGTGGTGCCATCCGTGCACTTGCAGCTGAGCCACAAGTCGCAGTTCGCGCCCGAACATGTGCCTCCGTTCACGTAGGTCCAGGGCGTCGACGAGGAGGTCAGTGCGGGAGTGCTCGAGGCGTTGAGGCCCGTCGCATTCATGACCGCGGCGTTGATGCTCGTTTGCGGGCTC
Source organism: uncultured Alphaproteobacteria bacterium (assembly GCA_963724385.1). Classification (GTDB taxonomy): domain Bacteria; phylum Pseudomonadota; class Alphaproteobacteria; order Dongiales; family Dongiaceae; genus DASXQK01. Next base: position 1,966,051 of record CAVRUJ010000001.1, read on the forward strand.
GAATTGTTGGAGTTGCTCCACCCCACGATAAATGCATAGTCGGCGCCGGCCTGGGCTGCGGACATCACCTGGGTCTTGACATAGAAGCCCATGCCCAGGTCGTACATGGGCAACATAATTGTGATCATGACTGTTGAAACGAGGGCCATTTCCACGGTAGCGACGCCGCGGGCATCAAGGAACCTCAACCTTGCAAATCGCAGGGCGGTCGACAACCCTCGCCCAATCACACTCATGATCGGATATTGGTGTGGCATTTCAATGAGCCCCATCTCCACTCGCGTATGTTTCCCCTAAGACAAGCACCAGGAGTTCCCGCCACCAGGTTTTGTTGCAGTTGGACTCCGATGGTATCCAAGTGAAGGCCTTGTGCGGGTCGCGGAACGTCGGCTTGGCCCAGGCCCGGACGCTGTCCAGGAGCGGATTGCGCGCTAACCGAAAGTTCCGCTCGAGTCAGAAGGCTACTCCACCAATATTGCTACTCTGGGGCCGCCTAACGCTTCGCCCTGTGAGCAGCCGCTTAAGTTGATACCAGGATCGCCTGCCAAATCGAGCGCTCCTGCGATCAACTGATAGCAGGCCGTGGTTGTAGGGCTTCCCTGGAATTGCAGGCAACCCTGCGGAAAGTACATGGCGCCAGTGACGCCCAAACTCGGGCTGCCTTGAAATGTGTTTGTATTCGTCGCGCCGCAGCCGTTGTTGGCATCGGTTTCGGTCGCTAGGCGATCCTGCATGATGGCAACGCCCTTCAAGCCGGAGTATGTCGAGTTTTGGGTGATGGAGTAGCCCGGGTCGCCGCTGTTGATGCCCGGCGACAGCAGCGTCACCGATGCCTGCCCGCTCTGGAGGCTGAAGGTTCCCACGTTGGTGCCGCTGCTGCTGCTCAGGATGATGGTGCCGCCGTTCGTGACAATCGAGCCGTGAGCGCCGAGAGTTATGCTTCCGCTCGAGGCGTTGCCTTGGCTGTTTATGAAGAAGACACCGCTTCCCAAAGTCAGCGTCGCATTCTGGAGATTGACGTTGCCGTTGATGACGCACCCCAACGCGCATGAATCGGTGGCGTTGGGGAACAGAGTCGACGTGTCGGTCGTGCTTGTTACATCCCCGTTATACGTGTGAGCGGCGTCGAACGTCACGGTCTGCAATTTGTCGCCTGGGTATGAACCGCCGCTTGGATAGCCGGAGGCGAGCGTCGGCATTGTCCGCGTGGCGTAAGGGTCGGTGATGCCCCCTTCGTTTGTAGTAGGCGTAACCGTCCACTTGCTCGTGTTGCCGCAGACGTTGCCGCCGACATCCACGCTGGTGGCGCTGACAGATGAAGCGCCGCCGGTGATATCCAAAGCGCAGTTGACGGTCGATACGACTGCAACGCCACAGGTGGCGTTTATTTGCGCGTGGCCCTGAAGATAAAGGGCGCCCTGTGCACTGGGATCGAGCGCGACCATGCAGTCGCTGGCCGACGTATTCACCAATCCCACCGCTCGCACGGTGATTGTCGGGCCCGTGGACAGAAAGAGACTGGAGAACAACGCCGTCATCGGGCGGGAGATGATCACCTCGGCCGCTTTGTGATTGTAGCTGGCGCCTGTGTAGTTGCCGCTCAAGGGCGGAATGTTCACAGTTACATTTGTGCTATTGCTCCCGTCCGCGTAGCCGTGGGTCGCTGTCGCGGCTTTGGCCTCCTTCGTGGCGTAGCCGTCGAAGGTCGCGCTTCCGGGATAATTGAACTTTAGGGATATCGCCGCCGAGGAGGCGCCCAGGTCTGCGGCGTTCTGCATGTCGCGCCTGGTCGAGTACCAGGAGGCGACCTCAGTGCCGAGACCGGCGGCGGCGAGCAGAACGGTGATGCTGAGCGCGAAGGTGACAAGAACGTTGCCGCCTTCGGCCCGGCCGAACGAGACTAACCTCCTGAGAAAGCGCACTATTTGCACTTTACCTGCCCCTTGGCGGCAAAACGCCCGCAGGGAGAACCCCGCCTTCAACATCGAAACGGACAGCTTGGCCGTTTATTCCAGTCGCTCTCTGCCACCGCTTCAGTTGTCGACCGAAGGGAAGCGCGGCAGTCTGTTTGATGCTTGCTGCTCAACGTTCCGCCGCACCTGCGGGAATGGCTGGCAAAACTCAGCTGGGGTGGGGACAGGGTACGCCGAGATGGTCCCCTTTCGCGGCCAGGGGTACCAACCACCGCGAGAAGGCCAAACGTCCGCAACGAGAGGAGACACCAATCGCTGCTGGGTTAACGGCCGCTCCGGCCAATGCTGAACACTGCGTAGGCAAACCCGCCGGCGATCAGCCAGGAACTTTCTCCCGACAGTGATCGGCGAGTTCCTGTCCGGCGGCGGACTGTCACCGCGGAACCGTCATGACGGCCCAGCCTCCGCCAGCGCTCCGGCAGGCGAGACCGCCGTCGCGCGTCTGGACGGAGCCGCGGGTCTCGACCCGGTCGAATTCCCGGCAGTCGGACCCAAAGCTGGTTGTAAACTGCCGCCCGAGCTGGAGCCGTCCGCGCCCCATGGCATCGTCGCCATAATCATAGCTCTGCCCCGCGGCCCCGCTGCTGAGTGCGGTGAAGAGGGCGGACTCGAAGCTAGTCGCCAGAGGATCTTGCGCTTTGGCCGCGGCAGGCCCATAGCCCTTGTCGCCCCCACGCTGCAGGAGCCCACCGGCAAAACCGATCGCGAGAGAGGCGAGGCAGGCCGCGAGCGTCATGCGCCAACTGAAACTGAAAACGCGACGATGCCGTGCCGACCTTGGCATTCTGGGGGGACCTTGCAGGGCAACCAGCAAATGGGCGGGCGGAGGCTCGTTAAGCGCCTGGTCGAAAGCATGGGCCGCCGCCTCGCCGCCGAGCCGCATGAGGCGAACGATTTCCTGCGCCTCCGGGTCGCTTGCGAGGGCTCGTTCGACTTCAGCCGCCCTTTCCCGCGGCAACTCATTGTCGACATAGGCGACGAGAGTCTCGCGATCGATGGAGGTCGAATTTCGGGTCATGAGCCAGTCCCCAACTTTGGATCCGTTCCGCGCATCTCCAATTCAGCTCCATTCCCCAGCGGCAAAACGCTGGCAATTCATCCTGGAAAGATCACTACTTTGCCGCCGTGCGGCTGGTCACCGGCAAGGGCCGCGCCGAGCGCCAGGCGCGCACGGGAGAGGCGGCTCATGACCGTGCCGATCGGGCAGCCGAGCACCGCAGCCACCTCGCGGTACTTCATGCCTTCGACGGAAACGAGGAGCAGAACGACACGCTGCTCCTCCGGGAGCTTCGCGATCAGCTTTCGGACCTCGGCGAGCCTGATCCGGCTCTCCGTGTCGGCGCTCGCGTCCCCGCCCGGATGGTTCGCCAAGAGCTCTTGATCCATGGCCATCTCACGATGCTTGCGCAATTCGTCGATCCTGATCGACTTCATGATGGTGTAGACCCAAGCCTCCAGCCGCGTGTCCGGATCAAACTGATGCGCCTTGGACAGCGCTCGTTCGCAGGCCGCCTGCACCAGGTCGTCCCCCTTTTCCATGGACCCGGTCAGGCCATATGCGAAACGGCGGAGCCTGGGCAAGATCGCGACCAATTGCCGGCCTAGGTCTTGGCTTTCAAGCACCCAACGTCCCCTATTCGTGGCAGCAACGTGCGGTGGCCGTGTTTTATTCCCCCGGGCAGGGTTCAACCGTGGCCGTGGCAGTATCGGTGAGACTATTGGCTCCCGCAGTCAAGGAAAGCGCTGAGTGAATCCGACGAGCCAAGAGGCCAACGTGACAGCCAGCAAGCCCGGGGCTCACTGGAAACAGTTTACATTTTCTATTAATACTACTATTGGGGAGTATCTTAGAAAGCCGCGCGCTCACAAGGTTGTTAATCTGTTTACGGGCCGTCTATAGTTTCAACTGGTTGATTTGAAGTAATCTGAGAATTGCACACACGTTGGCCAGACAGGTCGTGGGTCGATGGATAGCAGCAACGCAACGACTTCTGGTCGTTCCCATGCTTCCGGCTGACTCCAATTCGCCGGAGCGTCGCGGACTACGACGACCTGTGCGCTTCCGGCGCTCCCGCCTTCTTCGACTTGCTGTCGCGGCCATTCGTTGGGGCATGGTCGTAGGAGCCTTTGGGTTCGCTCTCCTTGCCGATTTCACAAATTCCATCGACCGGTCGGGCCACGGCGTGGTGTCAATCCACGGATTGGGCTTTGTCCAGCCGTCTTTTGCAGGCAATGGTCACGGCAACGGTAATGGCGGAGGCAATGGAAATGGGAACGGCAATGGCAACGGCAACGGTAATGGGAATGGCAACGGAAATGGGAACGGAAATGGAAATGGGAACGGAAACGGGATGGGGATGGTAACGGGAATGGCAACGGCAAGGCCAAGGGGAAGAGTGATGTAGACTCCGGTGGGGACACAGGTGCGACGGGCTCGACCACGTCGGGAGGCCTGGCCGGGGGAAATCCCTCGGGGTTGGCAGGAGACAGGTTCGTCGCCGACGAGATCCTTGTGATCGACGGTCGTGCTGAGACCACAGGCATTACCGAGCGACTGGGCTTCCGCCTCATCGAGGCCCGGCAGCTGTCATCCCTGCAACTTGCGGCGCTGCGCTTCGCCACCCCGCCCCGGCTGGGCGTGCGCCAGGCGATCGATCTGCTTCGCAAGGCCGCTCCAGACCTGATCGCAGATGTAAACACTGTCTACGCTACCTACGCGACCCAATCGGCTCAGGTGATTTCCCTGCCGGCGCCGGACTATGCCCGGCAATTGATCGGGTGGCAGGGGGGCGAAGGCTGCGGCGCCGGATTCAGGATCGGGATGATCGACACGGCGATCGACCTGGCGTCTCCGCTGCTCGACCCGAACAAGCTGCATCAGAAATCCTTCCTGCCCGCGGAGGCGGGCGGGGCAGGATCCGAGCACGGAACCGCTGTGGCAATGTTGCTGACCGGCGGGCGGGACCCTGCCCGTTCCAAGACCGCAGGGCTACTGCCGGCCGCCGACCTGTATGCGGCGGATGTATTCGAGAAAGACGGCAGGGATATTCGTGCGACGGCATTCGCCATGGCTGCCGCGCTCGATTGGATGGTGGCCGAACATGTGCCGCTCGTGAACGCCAGCCTCTCTGGCGGACCCAACCTGCTTCTGGAGGCAGCGGTCCGCCGGGCTGCTGAGCGCGGCACGATACTGGTCGCCGCAGCCGGGAATGACGGTTCTGCCGGTCTGCCCGCCTATCCTGCCGCGTACCCGGACGCCATCGCCATCACCGCCATCGACCAGGACAAACAGGTCTTCGCAGAAGCCAATCAGGGCAGCTACATCGCCTTCGCGGCACCCGGCGTCCGTATCTGGACAGCCGACGGGAAGGGCGCCGGAAAATTCGTGACCGGTACCTCATTTGCAGCCCCCTTCGCGACTGCCGTGTCGGCGGTAGAGCTCATGGCAGGCGTTCCGGCCGATCCGACGTCGCTACGGGCGGCGCTCGCCGGCGATGCCGTTCATTTGGGGCTGCCTGGACGGAATTCGGTCTATGGCTTCGGCCTCGTCCATGCGCGGGAAGCCTGCGGGACCGATATTTCAGCCGTGCAATAGCGATCGGCTCCGCTCCCGGCCGAGGGCCTCAATCGCAGGGCGCCCGGCCGGCATAGACTTGATTGGGCGAGGTAAGGCCGCCCACTGCCGCGCCGGCAGCACCGCCAGCCAATGCTCCAAGCGCCGGGTTTCCGCCTATCACCGCGCCCAATACGGCGCCGCCGGCCGCACCTATGCCAGCACCCGTCAGGGCACGGCAGCCAGGTGACGTCCCGCAGGCCGAAAGCGTCACAGAGGCGAGCAGCAATCCTGCGACCAAGCCATGTGTACTCATTCGACTTCTCCTGCTTCATTGGGCCGAGCCGCACCCGTGGGCGCGGCTCGGCCCCTTTCCGTTTTGGCGGGCGAGGGTTACTTGCCGGCCAGCAGCGCGTCAAGCGCCGCCTGCGTCGACGGGCTCACCGGCGTCTTGTTCGCCGCCGCATTCAGGTCTGTCGTCGCAGTGGCTGCGTCGGTCGCCGCCGTAGCATCGGCAGTGGCCGCTGCGGCATCGGCAGTAGCAGCGGTAGTAGTGTCAGTGGTCACTGTGGCCGTGTCTGCTGCGATGGTGGTAGTCAGCGACCCGAAAGTTTGGCCCATTGAGTCCGTTAAGACGCCGAGCCCAAAGCCAGGAATGGTGGACAAGTCGTTGCTCAACTCATTTTGCGCCGCCGTGAGTGCGTTGTTGGCGGCCAGAAGCGCAGCATCCGCTGCCGCTGCCGTGGCATCTGCCGTCGCCGCTGCGGCTGCCGCAGCGAGCGCCGTCGCCTCGGCGGCCTTGTAGGCGGCGATCTTGCCTACGCGCGAATTCGGCGAGGTATTGAGCATGGCGGTTGCCGAGGCATGTCCCGCATTCAGCCCGCCAAGGGCGCTCGCGGTGGAACCATGACCCTTTCCGTTTCCGCCTGCGTTGCTATCGGCCCCGGCGTTGCCGTTTCCGTTGCCGTTACCGCCCGCGTTTCCGTTGCCATTCCCTCCACCATTGCCATGGCCATTGCCATTACTGGCAAAAGCGCTGGTTTGGATGAACGAGCCATGCGAATCGAGCTTGAGCGGAATTGCCGCCGCGATAACGGCGAGCGCCGCGGCCCAGGCTATATGCCGCATCGCGGGTTGGACTGACTTGCTCATTTTAGCTTCTCCTTGTGTTGCGGCCAAACGCAGAGCCTTGACCAATCGCGACCGCTGCAAAACGTTGCCGCTATTGACGATGGACTGCCTTCGTGCGAACGCGCATGGACCGTCAACGGGCCGAAGGGCGCGGTATTCCCATGACAATAAGGGGCCAGTTTCCGGGCGATTTTCGGATAGCGAGTCGGTGCGTGAACTGGAGACGCCCTTGGGCGCTCGCCAGATGCGGCAAGCCTTGGATCCCGGCTCGCCTCGGAATAAGTCTCCGCTTTCCGCGTTGAGATACTATGCAATGGCGCATCAAGTGGCGCTTCTCGGACGCCAGCCCAAGGGTGCATGCCTCCGAACCCTTCGAGACGCGCGCGATTGCTATCGCCAACGCTTGCCCGATAGTTGCCCATCAACCGTATGAAATCTGGATCGAAGGTCCGCTGGGCGAGCGCATCGAGGCAGCGGAGGTAGCCCGGATATGCCGGCAATATGGAGCGGCCGACCAGGTACCGGAGCGGGATCGGGCCGGATCGCGGCAGCCGGACGAAAAGCACCAGGAAACCGCTCGGCCATTTTATCGCGCCAAGGCAAGGGAATTCGCCGAGCCGGCCCCGGCGGCGCCCGCGGAGGATGTCAAGGAGTCGGGCCTGTTGCCCCCTGATTCAACAGCATCGGAACGCGGGCGCAAGTAACCCTGCGAGCAGGCAGGAGTCCTATGCGTCCAGGACGGCGAACGCCGTCCGCATCACCGTCTACAGGCCGTGGTGCGGATGGCGCTTGTCGCCGCGCTGGTTGCGCTTGCGCACGTAAGTGATCATGGCGTCAGGGTATTGGGACTTGGCCTTGAGGGCGGCGATGAGGGCATCCTCGGCCTTGACGGAGAGGGTGTCCGAACGCCCCTCGCGGCGAAGCCCCACGGTGTATTCGGTGGTCATGCCCCCTACCAGGCCCCCGTGCTCGCCATGCTCTTCCACGGCTCCTGAGGAGGCTTGGCCTTGCCCTTCTGGAGCAGCTCGATGGAAATGCCGTCGGGCGAGCGCACGAAGGCCATCTGGCCGTCCCGGGGCGGCCGGTTGATCGTGACTCCGGCATCGGCGAGGCGTTTGCATACGCCATAGATGTCGTCCACGGCGAAGGCGAGATGGCCGAAATTGCGCCCGCCGGCATAGGGCTGTGGATCCCAGTTGTGGGTGAGCTCGATGAGCGGCGCCCGGTCGGCCTTGGCGCTGGCGAGATCCTCGGGCGCGGCGAGGAAGATGAGCGTATAGCGGCCCGCCTCGTTGGTGTAGCGCTCGACTTCCTTGAGTCCGAGCTTGTTGCAGTAGAAGTCGAGGGACTGATCCACATCGGTGATGCGGATCATGGAATGGAGAAATTTCACCTTGCGATCCTCCTAGTACCGACTTTCGCAGAAAGTCGGCACATCGTTTCCAATCTTAGTATCGGATTCACGCAGAAATTCGTAACATAGCCTGGAGTTACGAATTTCTGCGATCCGATACTAGCGGGCCGAGTGCGGATTCGGCTGCACTAAGACACCAACGGGCCGTCGCCCGTCAAGATCGCAAGAGCCTTCAGGGCAATGGCATGAAGCTCGCGACGGCGGCGCCCACGCCGATGACTACCAAACCCATCACGAAATAGGTCGCGAAGCGGACTTGTCCTTCCTTGACCTGGTTCTTGCGGCTCTCGCCGGACCGCTCGGCCAAGCCTCTCTCGCTTGCGCCGGCGCGCATGTCCCCAACGCGCAAATCCAATGACATGAATAATCTCCCCGTTGCCACCACGCCGGTGGCATGCACTTTTCTTGGCCTTTCGGCGGCCGAAAGGATGACTCCGCTTCCGGGCCGTCAGGCATGGCATTTTTGTGGTTCGGCTATGCGTTCCCGCTCAGGCTCTCACTTCTTGGCGTTGGAAGATCACGTAAGTAACCACGAACAAGAGGATGGCGCCGGCCACGAGGCCAGTCACCTGCGGCCAGATGAGCAACAGGCTCTGAGTTAACGGGAGCGGCGCCCCGAGGATCGCGTTCTGCAATTGATCCAGGAATACGGGTCCAAGCGCCCGGGTGGCCGGGTGAAGGATCCCGAGCATGGCTTCCCCGAATAGCGTATCCGGCGAAAGCCGCGCCAAGCCTTGCTGGACCTCGATCTGCTGCAGGCTCTGCCCGCCCATGAGGGCCGCGGATTGGGAAGCGAACAGGGCCTGAGTCAGGAACCGGGTCAGCAAGGGCCAGAGCACACTCATGAGCAGCCAGAGCCCCAGGCCCGAAAGGGCCGATGTCGCGGGCGAGCGGAACACGACCGAGAACAGGAGTGCCGCCGCTAGCCAGACCCCGCCATAGGCGATGGCGACGATGAGGAAGGCGATGCCCCGCAGCACCTCCTCGCCCGTAGGCGGAACCCCCAGCGTCACCAGCCCCAGCCCCATCACCAAGAGCCAAAGGGCGAGGAGCGCCACGGCCAGGGTCGAGAGCCCGGCCAGGAACTTGCCGAGCAGGAGGGCATCCCGATAAATGGGCTGGGCCAGCACCCGGCTCATGGTCCGCCGGTTGAACTCGCCGTTGATGCTGTCGAAGGCAAGCCCGATGGCGACCAGCGGAATGAGGAAACCCAGAATCCCGGTGAAAGAGGGCAGGGGATCGTGGTTCTGCGTGAAGAGGCGCAGGAACAGGAAGGGGTCCTCGCTGGTGGTCTGGCGCAGGTCCTGGATCGCCGTATAGACCGCGCCGACGCCAGTCAGCAGCATCAGCCATTCGAGGATCATCATCCTGGCGCCGCCGAGATGATCGGCGAATTCCTTCAGGAAGATGGCGCCAAGCCCGGTCCAGGGCGAACCCCTACGCTTCGCCATGCGCACCCTCACCAATTCGGCCCCCACCCTCTTGCCTCTCGAAGAAGTCGCGGTAGAGGGAATCAAGGCTGGGCTCCAGCGCGTCGAACTTCAGGAGGGTGGCGCCGCCGGCGATGAGCGAGCGGGCGACGGCCGCACGCACGTCCCGGTCGGCGACGACGCGGTATTCGCCGTCGCCGTCGTCGATCACCCGGGTCAGGCCCGGGATGCCGTTGAGCAGCCGCGCCGGATCGGCATTGCGCACGGTGATCGCCAGGTTGAAGCCCGCACCCAGCACGGCGGCCGAAAGCTCCATCACAGTCCCTTGCAGCGCGATCTTGCCCCGGTTGAACAGCGCGACCCGATCGCAGACCGCCTGGACCCGGTCGAGCAGATGGGAGGACAACAGCACGGTCAGCCCCTGGGCCTTGAGGCCGCGGATCAACTCCAGGAACTCGAATGTCGCCTGAGGGTCGAGGCCGGAGGTGGGCTCATCCAGGATGGCGATCTCCGCCTTCTTCATCAGCACCTCGGCCAAGCCGAGGCGCTGGCGCATGCCATGGGAGAAGGCGCCGGTCTTCTTTCTCGCTACGCTCTCGAGGCCGACCTGGGCAAGAGCTTCACCGATGCGCTCGTCGATTTCGTCCCGGGGAATGCCGGCGAGACGGGCCGTGTAGCGCAGGTTCTGCTCGGCCGTTAGGTAGTCGTAGAAGCCGACCGAGTCCGGGAGATACCCCACATGACGCTTCACCTCGAGGGGTTCGCGCACGGGATCGAAGCCGTTCACGGTAAGCCTGCCCGCGGTGACCTCAGTCAACCCCATCAGCATCAGGATGGTCGTCGTCTTGCCTGCGCCGTTGGGGCCCAGGAGTCCAAAGATCTCGCCGCGCCGGATGGAAAGGTCGATCCCGTCCACGGCTGCGAACTCCCCGTAGCGCTTTTTCAGGCGCTTGGCCTCGATGACGATATCGTCCATCGGGGCCTTGGTTTCGACGATCGCCTCGTTCATCGCCGGCCGAAGCGGGCCACCGCACCCACGCCGACCAGCAACGCGATCGCGATGATGCCGATGCCGACGATGCCCCAGAGCGTAGAGGTGGCTACCGTGACGCGGTAATCGGTTGAGGCTGAATCGGCGTTGTCCGACGCGGTGAAGGTCACCATGTAGTCGCCGGCCAAGGCCTTGGCCGAAGGCGTCATGGTGGCTTGCACCGTCTTCTTTTCGCCGGGCCCGATCTGGTCGATCTTGTTCTGGTCGAAGCTGACTGTCCAATCCGAAGGCGGCGATGCGGAGATATCGATGCCTTGGGCGGGCGCGCTGCCGTCATTGCCGAGGCTGAGGCTCACTTGCGTGGGCTTTCCCGCCTCGGCCTGGACGCTGATCCGACCCTCGTCAGCGCCGGTGAGGGAGAGCTTCGGCTGGCCGGTGATCTCGACGGTCATGGATGTGTTGGCGGCGACCCCGGCAGCCGAGGCTTCAACTGCGACCGGGTAGTCGGCAGCCGGCGCCTGGCTCGGCGGCTGAACCTTCAGTTTCAGATCCTTGCTCTGCCCCGCTTCGATGGGGATGGAACTGATCTCTTGGGAGCCATACTCCTCGGTGAAGCTGGTCTCGAATCCCTGGGGCGCTTCGGCCGCCAGGCGGACCACCTGATCCTTGGTGCCCTCGTTCTTGACCGTGAAGTCGTATTCAAAACTGCTGTGGGTAGTGCCACGCAGCGAGGGCAGGCTCGTCTTGATAGAGAGCTTTGGGGGTTGCACTTCGCCGACAGTTACCTCCAGCGGCAGGTCGGCGGTGAGGTCGGCACCTTGGGCGTGGATGGTGAGCTTATGGTCGCCCGCAGGCGTTCCATCGGGAATGTCCAGGCGGAGCTGCAGCGATACGCTTTGGTTGATCGCCGCCATGGCCGCACCCACGGGCGAGCCGTCGCCCAGCAGCACGGCCTTCCAGCCCGGCGGAACGTCAGTGACCGAAAGGGTCACGGCCTCCGGCGCAAGGCCCGCGTTCTGCAGCTGCAGCTTGACCGTGGTGCTTTCCCCGGCGCGCGCGGTGATCGCCGGGTAGTCGGTCAGCAGCCACAGGCCCTTCGCATCGCCCGCGTCGGCTGCCCAGGCGGGCGAGGCCAGGAGCAGGCCGAAGGAAGCAAGCATCCAAAATGCCAGTCGCATGTTGGTCATTTCCCCAATCTCATTCCGAAGAGCAGAACCCGAGAATATAGCGGCGCGGCAATCTCTCACAGTCCGGCGGCGATTGTCAGCGGGGAGTATAAGACGCCAAGTTCAGCATTGAAACTAAAGCATATTAATGATCTTTCATGGTCGCTCGGCCCGGCTTTCCGCTCGACAGGCGGCCCGTTCCTGTGGTTCTTGGCCGAGCTTGGGCTATGGGGAAAGCGGCAGCGGGAACCCTTCCATGTCCGACTTCGATTATGTCGTGATCGGCGCCGGCATGGCCGGCGCTTCGGCGGCCTATGAGCTGGCCGCAATCGGGCGGGTTCTGGTGCTGGAACAGGAGGAAAGGCCTGGCTATCACTCGACCGGCCGGTCGGCGGCCCTCTATGCCGAGACCTACGGCAACCGGACGGTGAGAGCGCTCACCACTGCTGGCAAGGGATTCTATCTCCAACCACCGGCCGGTTTCGCCGAGCACCCACTGCTTACGCCTCGCGGCGTGATGCTGATCGCGCGGCCCGACCAGCGGCATTCCCTCGACGGTTTCATGGCTGAGATGAAGAACCTCGCCGGGCGGGTCAGCCGGCTCGACGGTGCTGCGGCCCGGGCCAAAGTACCAGTGCTGCGAGCGGACTACGTTGCCGAGGCGGCCTTCGACCCCGATGCCATGGACATCGATGTGCACGGACTTCATAGCGGGTATCTGCGCGGCCTCAAAGCCCGCGGCGGGCAAGTCGTCGTCGACGCTCGTGTCGGTGCGCTCACGCGGGAAAACGGTGCCTGGCGAATCCGAAGCAAGGCGGGAGAGTTCCGCGGCCGGGTGATCGTCGATGCCGCCGGCGCCTGGGCCGACGAGGTCGCGGCGCTTGCCGGCGCGAAGCCGGTGGGCCTCGTGCCGAAGCGGCGCACGGCGATCCTGTTCCAGCCATCAGCGGGAACCGATGTGCGCGGCTGGCCCTCGGTGATCGATATCGACGAGCATTTCTACTTCCGTCCCGATGCCGGGCGCCTCATGGCCTCGCCCGCCGACGAGACGCCCATGCCACCCTGCGACGTGCAGCCCGAGGAAATCGATATCGCCATCCTGATCGACCGTCTGGAGAAGGCGGCCGAACTGCCGGTGAAGCGGGTCGAGCATCGCTGGGCCGGGTTGCGCACCTTCGCCAAGGACAAGACCCCCGTCGTGGGCTATGACCCCAAGGTCGAGGATTTCTTCTGGCTGGCGGGGCAGGGCGGATTTGGCATCCAGACCGCTCCCGGGATCACCCGCCTGGTCGCAGCGCTCATCCGGCGCCAGCCGGTACCGCCCGACCTCGCCGATCTCGGCGTGGCCGAGGCCGATCTCTCGCCGGCGCGCTTCGCCTGACAGCGGCTTGAAGTCGCATAGCCACGGCGTCCTCTTGTCAGGCTATGATCCAGCAACAATCGGGCATATGAGCCATGGTCAGGAAATTGTCGGCGTGAATCAGTCCTTTCTCAACACGGGGCGGCTGGACCCGGTTTCCCGGGCCCCATCCTGGGGATCGGCCGAGGATCTCAGCGGCTACATCGCCCAGTCGGTGCGACAGGCCCCGGTCCTGGAGACTCCATTCATCCACGCGACCCTTCGGAACATATTTCCGGAGAGCATCTATGAGGCGATTCTCGAAGGCATGCCCGATACCGCCGACTATCGGGCCATGTCCGGCCGGAGCAAATCGGCGAAGCTGCAGGACGGAACGCCGACCCGTTACAAGATCGACCTGTTCCCCGAATACATCCGCCACTTTCCGGCGCGCAAGCGCGCGATCTGGTTCCTGGTGGGCAGTGCGCTTCGTTCGCGCCAAGTGCGCTCGGCCTTCGTCGACCTCCTGGCGCCGGGGCTGGAGCGTCGCTTCGGCAGCGACGGGCGCCAGGTCGGCCTCTATCCCATTCCGGTCCTGACCCGGGACATTGCCGGCTATGCCATCGGCCCTCATCCCGACACCCATTGGAAAGCCATCACGGTGCAGCTCTATCTGCCGCGCGATGCGTCCGTTGCTCATGTCGGTACCGTCTTCCACGAACTATCGGCGGACGGCGGCCTGAAGCGCTTCAGCCAGCTTCGGTTCGAACCCAACAGCGGTTACGCATTTGCCGTCGGCAGCGACACCATTCATTCGGTCGATCGGGTAGGAACCGAGGTCCTCACCCGGGACAGCATCTTGCTCACCTATTTTCTCGACAAAGGCCCGTTGCGCATCCTGCGCAACCGGGGCAAGCGCGCCGGCAATTTTCTGCTCAATGAGCTGCGCCACGCGGGGACCAAGTAAAGCCACAGGACCTCCAGCGTTGCGACGCGGATGACTGCAACACGCGCGCAACGGACCATGTCGGCTTCATCAACCTTGCGTGTATTCAGCTATGCTTGTGATTCTACGAGTTCAGGCCGTTATGCATTAAGCCTGGATCAACCGCCGTGTCGGCGCTGACAGGACAATCCCCATGTCCGATCCCATGAATGCCCCTGACCCGATCGATGCCATCAATGACATGGTGCTGGACGATCTGGTGAAGGGATTCCCCGGCGGCCACGCGCCGGTCCGCCTGGGGGATGTCGGCAAGCAAGGGTGGAACCTGCTGCTCGAGGATCTGCCGCTGCCGCTTGCCGTGCTGAAGCGCGACGTGCTCGATGCGAATGGCCGCTGGATGGCGCGATTCCTGAAGGCGGCTCGGCAACAGATAGATAGGCGTCGAACCCATAAGCCAGGGCTTACTGCGCCACTCGAGCCTCCGCTTCCGGAGGCGGGTGCCGTCGATCCCGATTAGTCAAACCTGAGTTGTCTGATGGCCTCGGCAAAGGCAGATATCTGATGCGATCGCGAGTATGTGGCCACGGCTTCTTCGTCGCGTCGTGGAAAGAAGTCATCGTCTTCGACCATTCTGACCAGCGCACGCATGATCGCATCGGGGTCGTCGGGCGGGACATTCACGCCGGCACGCGTCGTGCCGACGATTCTTGCGGCCTCGGTGCCCCGCGTCAAAGCCAGGATAGGCTTCGCCACCTTCAAGTATTCGAAAAGCTTTCCCGTCGCGATGCTAGGGACGTTCGGGGCGGTAATCAGCAGGAGGACATCCGCCCGGTGCTGGAGTCCGAGGGCGACCGGCCGGTCGACAACACCCCACAACTTGACAGATCCCCTCGCCACCCACGGAGAAAGAATGGCCACCTCCTCTGGGGACAAGTGGCCGGCGAAATGGAAGAGCAGTCGCTTCGCGATCTCGGGCCTCGCTCCCGTCAGGGACAGCAGGGCGGCGCTCAGCGCCTGCAGGCCGTTGCCGTTCTGCGAGGTTCCCCAGCGAGAGTAATCCAAGCGCCCCGTGTGACAGATGGTGATCCGCGCGCATGGCACCACCACCCTGCGATCGGGCTCGACATCGTCGTGATCGAAGCCGTTGTACATCGTGTGAACGCAGGGGTGTGCGTATCGGCTCTGGAAATACGCGCTGATCGGCGACGACACGGTAACAATCATGATGGAGTTCTTGGCGACCTTCGCCTCGATCTCCGCATAGCGTTCCCGATGTAGGGCGTTCGCAGCCGTCTCCAAAGAATCAAATAAAAGCCCGTCCCTAAAATCGCTGACCATCGGCACGTCATAGGAAGTCGACAGCGCGAGGCCAGCCTCCAGAGCTTCTATGGGTGGATAGGTGGCGATGATCAGGTCTGGCTTGGACCCCTGGCGGATTTCTTTGCAGAAACGCAAGCATTGCTTCAGCCATGCATTGGGATCGTATTGGTCCGGGCTGCTCGTGGAGATCTCGATCGTCCGGTCGCGGACCGTGATCGGCGCCGAACCTTGGGCACAGGTGAGAACCGAGAACGTCCATGCCGAACTTCGGCAGATACTTCATCAGCGCCCGCGACCGGAGCGACCCAACGCTGTTGGCATCCGCGTGATGGTAGGAAACAAGCAAGACACTCAATTTTCATCCCCTCCTCTCGCCCTCGTGGCGCCGGTTTTGAACCAGCGCACCCGCAAGCGCTCTGCTCTTGTGTGACATCGATCGCAAGGGCCGCGCAGCCGGCTCACGTCCTGGTCTCCTCGAGCCGTTCGGGGCCAACGAGGCTGTAGCGCGTGCCGTCCCGCGGACAGACGAGATCGGGCGTCAACCGTTCCCCCGCCCGGCTCATCCAGCCGATCCGCCGGCCAGGCACGCCCGCCACGAGCGCGAACGGCGGTACATTCCGCGTGACCACGGCCCCGGCTGCGACGAAGGCGAATTCGCCAATGGAATTGCCGCAGATCACCGTGGCATTGGCACCGATCGTCGCTCCCCGGCTTACGGCGGTGGCCTGTATTTCTTCCTTGCGGCGAACATGGGCGCGCGGATTTGCGACGTTGGTGAACACGCATGACGGGCCGCAGAACACGTCATCGGCCAGGATCACACCCTCGTAGAGGCTGACGTTGTTCTGAATGCGGCAATTGTCGCCAATGCGCACCCGAGGTCCTACCATGACGTTCTGTCCCAGGATGCAGCCGCGCCCCAGTTCGAACGTCACCCAGGATGTGGCAAAAGTGCCAAATGCGAGATCGGGCGCCGATCTTCACAGGATCATCGACAAAGGCACTCGAATGAATCAAGACGCCGGGAAACCGTGGATCCTCGCGCATTTGGAGATCAGTCATTCGGGTCAACCCCCCCCTTTCCGACGAATACCACCTATCAGTCTATAGCGGTCTCTCTCCCGTGGTTGTCGAGGATTCCATCCCAGGCTCGCACCGTCCGTCGGGCCTCCAATGCCGGAGTTGGCGCGAGGGTGGGCTAGTTCGGTCCACGCCGCCGGGTCGAGACCGCGGTTGCGACGCTGCGATGCCGCGCCCTAGACTGGGAATCGTCGACCGGTTCCTGCGTCGGCGCTGACAGGACAATCCCCATGCCCGATCCCATGAATGCCCCCGATCCGATCGACGCCATCGACGACCTGCTGCTGGACGATCTGGTGAAGGGGTTCCCCGGCGGCCACGCGCCGGTCCGCCTGGGGGATGTCGGCAAGCAAGGTTGGAACTTGCTGCGCGAGGATCTGCCGCTACCGCTTGCCGTGCTGAAGCGCGACGTCCTCGATGCGAATGGCCGCTGGATGGCGCGGTTCCTGAAGGCGACCGGTTGCGTCATCGCCCCCCATGGCAAGACGACGATGAGCCCGCAGCTCTTCAAGCGTCAGCTTGCTGACGGCGCCTGGGCCATCACGATCGCGACCGTATCTCAACTCCAGGTCTGCCGGCGCTTCGGCATCAAGCGGATCCTGCTGGCGAACCAGCTCATCGGCAAGCAGGCCATTGGCGAGGTGGTGCGCGAGCTGGTTCGCGATCCCGCGTTCGAGTTTTACGCCCTCATAGATTCCATGGAGGGCGCGGCGATGCTGGCGGCCGAAGCGAAACGCCAAGGTCTCGCCCGGCCGGTGAACCTCCTGTTGGAAGGCGGCATCGAAGGCGGCCGAGCCGGATGCCGCAACCGGGAGCAGGCGCTCGCCGTCGCCCGGGCCATCAAGGCGGAGGCTCCGCACCTGGCGCTTGTCGGCGTCGAAGGTTTCGAGGGCCTGATCCGCGGCGCCAGCACGGCCGAGAACGAGGCCAGGGTCGCGGCCTTCCTCGATTTCCTGGCGGCAATCGCCGCCGACTGCCGGCGGGAGGGCCTGTTCGCTCCGGGCCGCGTGATCCTCTCGGCCGGCGGCTCCGCCTATTACGACATGGCGGCCGAGCGCCTGGCCGCGGCCGGCATATCGGAGGCCATGGTGGTCCTGCGCAGCGGCTGCTACCTGACCCAGGATTCGACCGCCTACCGCAAGGCGTTCGAGCGGGTGCGCGAACGCTCGCCGCTCGCCGCCGGTCTCGAGGGCGGACTGATGCCGGCCTTGGAACTATGGACCTATGTCCAGTCGCGGCCCGAGCCGGGCCGCCTGATCCTTTCCGCCGGCAAGAGGGACGTCTCCTACGATCTCGACCTGCCGGTCCCGCTCGCCTGGTACCGGCCCGGCGTCGGCCGTTCGGCCTCGCCGCTGGCACCCGGGCATGAGGTCGTGCAACTCAACGACCAGCACGCCCATGTGAAGGTGCCGGCGCAAAGTCCGCTCCGGCCCGGCGACATGGTGGCGCTCGGCATCTCCCACCCCTGCACGACCTTCGACAAATGGCAGGCCATGTTCCTGGTCGACGACGCCTACGACATCGTCGGCGCGATCCGGACGTTTTTTTAGAACTCCGTCTGCCCGCCCAGTTCGACGACGCGATTGCTGGGGACGCGGAAGAACTCGACCGGGCTCAGGGATAGGCGCGAGAGCATCACGAACAGCTCCTTGCGCCAACGGGCGAGACGCATCTTGTCGGAGACCACCAGCTTTTCCCGGCCGACGAAGACCGAGGTATCCATCAGGTTGAACTGCAGCTCCTTGGAGCGGCATTGGGCGAGGGCGCGCCAGATGTCGGGTTCCTCGGAGAAGCCGTAGCGCACCGCGACCGTGTGGACCTCATGAGGGAAATGCTTGATTTCCAAGCGGTTCTCCTCGGCCACGCGCGGGATGTCCAGGGTGCGCACGCTCATCAGCACGACGCGCTCGTGGAGCACTTTGTTGTGCTTCAAGTTGTGGAGCAGGGAGGCAGGCACCTTTTCCAGGTCGGCGGTGAGGAACACGGCCGTGCCCTTGACCCGCGCCGGATGGCCCGGCCGGATCCCTGCGAGGAACATGTCGAGCGGCAGGCTCTCGTCGCTCCGGCGGGCGACAAGGGCGCTGCGGCCCTTGGTCCAGGTGGACATGACAAGGAAGGTGGCGGCGCCGATGAGGAGCGGCGCCCAGCCGCCGTCGGCAACCTTCAGCATGTTGGCGCTGAAGAACGAGAGGTCGACGGCGAGGAAGACCGCGAAGAGCGCCAGGGTCGCCGCCCGGTTCCAGCCGCGCACCCTGATGAGGTAGACGGCCGCCAACATGCTTGTGAGGCTCATCGTGCCGGTGACCGCGATGCCGTAGGCCGACCCGAGCGCGCCGGACGACTTGAAGCCGAGCACGAGGGCGATAACGCAGATGAGCAGCAGGAAATTGACTTTCGGCACGAAGATCTGGCCCTGCTGCTGGGCCGAGGTGTGCCGGACCAGGAGCCGCGGCAGGTAGCCAAGCTGCACGGCCTGGCTTGTCATCGAGAAGGCGCCGGATATGACGGCCTGGGAGGCGATGATGGTCGCAACGGAAGCGAGGATCACCATGGGGACAAGGGCCCAGCCCGGATAGACCCGGTAGAAGGGATTGTCCACCATTTGGGGGTTGCTCAACAGAAGCGAACCCTGGCCGAAGTAGTTCAGCAGCAGGCAGGGAAACACGAAATAGAGCCAGGCGCGGTTGATGGGCTTGCGCCCGAAATGGCCCATGTCGGCATAGAGCGCCTCCGCTCCTGTGACCGCCAGCACGACCGCGCCCAGGAGCACGAAGCCGTGCCAGGGGTGGCGGATCAGGAGCCTTGCCCCCCATTCCGGATCGATGGCCCTGAGAAGGCCGGGATGGTTCGCGAGCTGGTACAAGCCGCCGGCAGCAAGCGCCAGGAACCAGACCAGCATGATGGGGCCGAAGTAGCTTCCGACTGCCTGAGTGCCTCGCCGCTGCATGGCGAAAAGGCCGAGCAGAAGAACGACCGTCATCGGCAGCACGAAGGGCTCTAGCCCCGGGGCTATGACCTTCAAGCCCTCGACCGCCGAGAGAACGGAAATGGCCGGCGTGATGACGCCGTCGCCATAGAACAGGGCAGCTCCCGCCATGCCTGCAGCCAGCACCAAGGCCGCGATCTTCCCGCTCTTGGGCACGCCGCGTAGGGCCAGAGCGGTGAGGGCGAGAATCCCGCCCTCGCCCCGGTTGTCGGCACGCATGACGACAAGCACGTATTTGACGGTCACAACGGTGACCAGGGACCAGACGATCAGAGACAGCACACCGAGGATGCCCCGGGTGCTGAGGTCCCCGGTCTGGTTGAAGCAGATCTGCTCCGTGTAAAGGGGCGAGGTTCCGATGTCGCCATAGACGACGCCGAGCGCCCCCAGCATCAAACTCCCAAGCTGGCGCCTCTCTCCCGCACCATGCTCTCCCTGGGTCGCAGGCGCGTTGGCGGTCGCTGGCGCGGTCGCTTTCATCAACCTCTCTTCTCCGGAAGATCGGGCACCAGGTTGCCAGCTATCCTGGGGTTCAGGCCTTGGGCGGCGGAAGGGACATACCGCCAGAGCGGAAAAATTGCCAGACCGGACATACTGAATGTCTCCGCCCGCTTCAAGCCCCGGCCTGCGGTTTCAGGCCTGGGCCTCCAGGACCTGGCGCAGCCGATCCTCCAGGTCGTTCATGCGGTAGGGCTTCATCAGCAGCTGGAGCTTCTCGATCTTGGGCGCCTCGGCGGCGGCCGCTTCGCTGGCGTAGCCCGTGGTCAAGAGGACGGGGAGATCCGGCCGGCGCTGGCGCGCCTGCTTGGCCAGATCGTAGCCGGTCATGCCGCCCGGCATCATGACGTCGGAGAACAGCAGGGCGATCTCGGGGTTGCCATCCAGGGTCTTGAGGGCGCTGGCTCCCGAAATCGGCCTCGAGCACGCGGTATCCCAGGCCCGTGAGCTGCTTGGCGGTGACCGCCCGCATGCCTTCGTTGTCCTCCACGACCAGGACCAGTTCGCCGCCCGCCGACGGTCCGCGCGGCGCAGCATCCCGCCCGGCCTCGTCGGCGACCGTGGCGGCCGCGCGCGGCAGGTGCATGGTGACCGAGGTGCCGTGGCCGACCTCGCTGTCGATCTTGATATGCCCGCCCGACTGCTTGACGAAGCCGTAGACCATGCTGAGGCCGAGCCCCGTTCCCTTGCCCGTTCCCTTGGTGGTGAAGAAGGGCTCGAACACCCGTTCGAGGACGGCGGGGGGAATGCCCGCGCCGGTGTCCTTCACCGTCAGGCGCACATAGTCGCCGGCGCGCATTTCGAGATGACGGGAGGCAAAGGCGCTGTCGAGATGGACATTGGCGGTCTCGATCGTAAGCACGCCGCCCTGCGGCATCGCATCGCGGGAATTGACGGCGAGGTTGAGCAGGGCCGTATCCGTCTGGGAGGAATCGACCAGGACCGACCAGAGTTCGGGCGCGGCGTGAAGCTGAACGCTGATCGGGTCGCCCAGCGTCCGGCGGAGCATGGGCACGATCTGCTGCAGCCGGTCGTTGAGGTTGATGCGCATCGGCTGCACCGGCTGACGCCGCGAGAAGGCGAGCAGGCGCTGGGTCACCTCGGCGCCGCGCAAGGCGCCGTCCAGCGCCGCCTGGGCGATCTCCTTCAGCGCCTTGTCGCCCTTCACGGCGTCCAGCACGAGATCGAGGTTGCCGATGATGATGCCCAGCAGATTGTTGAAGTCGTGGGCCACGCCGCCGGTCAGCTGCCCCACCGCCTCCATTTTCAGGGCGTGGCGCAGCTGCTGCTCGATCTCGCGCCGCTCGCTGATGTCGACCGAAAAGCCCACGAGATAGCGCATGGCGCCGGTTTGGTCGGGCACTGCCACCTCGGTCGTGTGCAGGAGCTTGACGCCGCGGATGCGGGTGGTGATCGATTCTTCGGGCGTCACCAGGGCCTGGTGGGAGACCAGCACGTCGCGGTCGCGGGCGACGAAGCGGTCGGCCTGTTCCTTGGGGAAGATGTCGTAGTCGGTCTTGCCGATCACATCGCGCCGGTCGTAGCCCAGCAGATCCTCTCCGAACCGGTTCAGCAGCACGAACCGGCCGCTGTCGGCGTCCTTGACGAAAATCATGGCCGGGACGTTCTCGATCACTGCATCCAGGAAGGCGCTCGTGCTCTGCAGCCGGCCTTCCGCACGCCGGCGCTCGGCGACCTCCCGGCGCAGCTCGGTCGTCCGGGTGGTGACCCGCTGCTCCAGGGCGGAATTGAGATTCTGCAGCGTCTCCTCGGTATGGCGCCGCTGGCCGATTTCCCGGCTCATCAGCAGGAAGGTAACGCCGATGATGAGCACGCTCAGCAGGCTGCCGAGGAGCTCGATTTCCGCCATCAGCGACGCGCGAAATTTCGCCGCTTCGTCGCGGTCGTGGAACACGCGGTTTTCGGCATCGGTCATCTGGCCGGCGAGGGAATCGATCGCGGCCATCTGCGTCCCCGTCTCGCGCAGCGAATCCAGATTGAGCGGCGCGTGGCTCTCGGACTGGCGGGCCTGGATCGTCTGCCCGAGCGTGTCCATGGTCTCGGCGATCAGCGGCTCCAGCGCATCCAGCCGGTGCAGCTGGTCCGCCTCGTCGACGATGAGTGCTCGAATGGCCGCGAGCGTGCCGGAGATGGATTTCGCATCGGCCTCGTATGGCCCCAGGAACCCTGGGTCGCCGGTGAGCAGGTAGCCGCGCTGCTGGCTGGCGGCGTCCTTGAGCCCGGACGTCAGACGTTCGATCTGGTAAAGGGTCTGGTAGCTGTGCTGCAGGCGCTGGCTCGCATCGGTCAGCAGGGTGAAGCTCTTGTTGGTGATGACGCTGACCGCGGTGATGATCCCCAGGGAGATGACGAGCCCGACGACCCAGCGCTTGTCGGGCCAGGCACTCGTCCGGCGGGGAGCCGGATCGGGCTGAACCGTCATGGCTTTAGATGGCCCAGGGCCGGGGGCTGGGCCTGGGAAAGAGCCTCGCTCCGGTGCCGGCCGGGCAGCAACACCCAGCCCCCATGGCCCAAAAGGCCACGGCCCCTGTAAAAGGCCAGTCTTGCTGTCGATCCCACCCTCAATCCCCTAGCGACCAGTCTCAGTATATAGCCATTCTGCGGCCTGCGGCAGGCGTTGCGAAGGGCACCAAGGCCCGCCCTGAGTCTTCTCAGGCAGGACCGCCAGGGGCTTCCGATGGGCCGGAAAGCAGACGGCGGATCACCTCGCCCAGAAGCTTGATGCCGGGCTCGATCCGCTCGATCGCGATGGAGGAAAAGCCGAGGCAGAAGAAGTTCTTCGGCGCCATGTCCGATAGGAAATAGGTATCACCAGGCTCGATGAGAATGCCCGCCCTTGCCGCGGCCCTTTCAAGCGCGCGCGCGTCCAGCTCCGGCGGCCCCTTGATCCAAAAGGCGGTGCCGCCGCTGGGTTGCTGGAACCGGCACTCGGGCAGGTGCCGCGCGAGAGCCCCTTGCATGGCGGCCCAGCGCCGCTTCAGGCTTTGGCCTTCCCGGCGCAGCAGGCTGTCGTAGTGGCCGTGGGCAAGGAAAAGGGCGGCGGTGCGCTGGTTGCTGGCCGGCGGATGGCGCAGCATCAGCCGACGAAGCGCGCGGGCTTCGGCGATCACCTCCCGGGCCGCGACCAGGTAGCCGATCCCCAATCCCGGCACGAGCGTCTTCGAGAGGCTGCCGACGAAGATCACGCGCCCGTACCGGTCGAGGGATTTCAGCGCCGGGGCCGGCCGGCCGAGATGGTTGATCTCGGCCTCGTAGTCATCCTCGATCAGGATGAAATCTTCGCGCTGGGCCCGCTCCAGCAGCCTGTGCCGGCGGGCGAGCGACATGGTGACGGTGCTCGGGAACTGGTGGCCCGGCGTGACAAGGACATAGTTGCAGCGCTCGAGGCCGGGTGAATCCATCAGCCCTTCATCGTCCACCGGCAGTCCGATGAGCCGGCTGGTGCGCAGCATGAAGATATTGCGCGCGTCGGCATAGCCGGGATCCTCCAGACCCATAGTGGTTCGATCGTCCACCAGCAGGCTTGAGAGCAGATAGATCGCGTTCTGCGCCCCCATTGTGATCAGGATTTCTTCCGCGGTGACGAAGATGCCCCTGCGCGGCAAGAGCAGCTTGCGGACCTGCTCGATGAGCAGGGGATCGTCCTCGGTGCAGAGGTCGGCGGCCCAATCGCTGAGCGCGGCGGGCCCGACGGCCTGGCGCGAACATTCCCGCCAGGCGGCGATGGGAAACAGCGCTGGATCGAATTGGCCGCAGATGAAGGGGTATTTGTAGTCCCGCCAGTCACGGGGCTTGACGATGTTGCGCTGGGTCGAAGGCCGCCGGCGCAGGCGCGGCAGCCAGTCGGGCGCTGGTGCCGAAAGCGGGCTCAGCGCTCCCGGGGAACCGGGCAGGGCCAGGCGTGCGGGATCGAGGTCGCGGCTGACGAAAAAGCCGCTTCGGCGGCGCGTGACGAGGAAGCCTTCTTCGACCAGGTCTTGGTAGGCGAGCGCCACCGTGTTGCGGGCGACCGACAGGGTTTCTGCCAAGCGCCGGCAGGAGGGCAAGGGTCCGCCGGGCGGGAGCCGGCCTTCTCGGATGGCGGCGACCAGCATCTGGCGGAGCCGCGTCTGCAATGTGACGCCTGCCACGGGCTCGAGGTGGAAAAGCTGTTCAGACTTTGAGATTTTCTTGCTAATTCAGGGTCTTCCAGCAATGTGTTGAGGTTGATTGATCGATCGTGACCGACGCCACAAGCAGCCACAGACAGACTCTAGCATGCTGCCTCGGCCGACAAGATGCGTCGCCGGCATGTTGCTCAAGGCCCTGGCCGGCGAGACTCCGGCGATCCAAGCGAGATGATTGGGGCGCTTACAGTAGTGCTAGGGCCGCGCGCCCGCCGGTCAGCAAAGCCAGCAGCATCAGCAGGCGCAACGTCCAGCGGCGGAAGGCCGCCGGATCGGCGCCCTTGAAGCTGCGATTGCCGAACCAAACCCCGGCCACCAGCGGCGGCAGGAAAATGGCCGCGCGCTCCAATGTTCCCCAGTTCAGCAAGCCATTCCAGCCCTGGCAGGCGAGCCCATAAACGTCGGTCAACAAGAAGAACGCGATGAGGCTGGCGCGGCCCGCTGCCACGCCGGCAGGCGAACTGAAGAAGAACAGGATCACCGGCGGGCCGCCGGTGCCGAAGGCACCGTTGAAGAACCCCGAGGCGGCTCCGACGACGAAGGTCAGAGCCCGGCCCGGCATGCGATGGAGCGAATATCCCGCCGCAAGCAGCAGGGCCGCGCCGAACACGAAAATGGCAAGTGCGATCGTCAAGGGCGCGGCCGGAACCTTGGCGAGCGCATAGACGCCGAAGGGTGTCGCGACCAGGCAACCGAGCGCCAGCCAGCCGAGCGCTCGCCAATGCACGTCGCGCCAGACGCCGGGGAGCAGATGCAGGCTCGCCGCCACCTCCATCACGAAGATCGAAGGAACGATCTCAGCCGGGGGCAACAGCAGGGACAGCGAGATGATGGCCAGCAGCGAGAAGCCGAAGCCGCTATATCCCCTGACAATCGCGGCGCCGAAGATGCAGGCCACAGCGTAGGCGAGGGCAAGCCAATGCATGGCGGGCGGTCTGCCGGTGGGCCGAAGCCAGGGCCAGGAGCGCTATAGCGAAGGGGTGGGAAAGACGCGCGCGCCTCCCGGACCGGCCTCACTCTGCGTAAGACGGATCCTTCTTGTCCAGCAGCCGCTTCAGCTCGGCGAAATGCGAGAAAGCGCTGTCGCGGTAATTGTCCCAACCGGTGGCCGTGCGCTCCGCCAGGTCGGGGGCCATGATGTTCAGCTTCTGGCCGGTGGAATAGGCCAGCACCAGAGTCTGGCAGGCGCGCTCGAAGTAATAGAGGTCGTCGAAGGCCTGGGCGACCGTGTCGGCGGCGATGAGCACGCCGTGGTTGCCCATCATCATCCGGCTCCTGTTGCCCATGACGCAGACCAGCCGCTCGCCTTCGGCCCGGTCATCGGCGATGCCCCCGAACTCCGTGTCGACGGCGACGCGGTTGTAGTAGCGGGCGGTGTTCTGCTCCACGGGTTTGATCTCCGGGTCGGCGAGCGCCGCGATCGCCGTGGCATAGGGCGGATGCAGATGGAGGAGGCAGCGCGCCTGGGGCAGCTTGGCATGCATGGTGCCGTGAATGCACCAGGCGGAGGGATCTGGCGCATCCGGCCGGTTCATCGTCTCCTCGTCCTCGGCGTCCAGCAGCAGAAGGTCGCTCGCCCGGATGCGGGCGAAATGCATCCAGCGCGGGTTCATCAGGAACTTCTTGCCGTCGGCCGAGACCGCCAGGCTGAAATGGTTTGCGACCGCCTCGTGCCAGTTCATCTCGGCCGCGAGTCGGAATGCCGCGGCGAGGTCGACCCGAAGCTGCCATTCGTCGGCATTGGCTTGCCTGGCCGGACGCAGCGAGGTGATCGTGGACATGGTTGCCTCCTGGAAAGCGCTCGGGGCCGCTCGATCTAGCGCGGCAATCCATAACATGCGGCTGGGCTTGAATAAAGGGATGGGGCGGCCGGGCGCTGGCAGGAAGGAAGCTGGCACTGACAGCTGACGGCGGTGCGGCTGGGCCCAATGCCATGCCACAGTTTCAGGGCATTCAAAGCGCCTAATTCCCGTGGGGCGCGGCCATTCGCGATTCCTCAAGCCGGCGCAAGCGTTAACTTTCTGCAAAATCATCCGCCAGGCTCAGCGCTGTCATGCTCCTGCAATATGTTCCGGGTATGGGTTGGGCTGCGTCCTGCTTGGGATGCGGTCGGGGATTTACAGAAATTACTGGAGGTGGCAATGCGCAAGACATTAGTAGCGCTCGCAGTGAGCGCAGTCGCCCTTTCGGCGGCTTCGGCTATGGCCGATCAGCTGAACGGCGCCGGCGGCACGGCGATCTACCCGGTGCTGTCCAAGTGGGCCGATGCTTATCAGAAGAGCACGGGAACGGGAGTCAATTATCAAGCCATCGGCTCCGGCGGCGGCATCAAGCAGATCGAAGCGAAGACGGTCCAGTTCGCCAACACCGACAAGCCGCTCACGCCCGATGAACTGGCCAAAAACAGCCTGATCCAGTTTCCCCAGGTGATCATCTCGATTGTGCCGGTGGTCAACCTCCAGGGCATCCAGCCAGGCCAGCTTCGCCTGGACGGCGAGGCCCTGGCCGATGCCTTTCTCGGCAAGCTCCCCTATTGGGACGATCCGGAGATCAAGGCCCTGAACCCCGGCGTTGACTTGCCCCATACGGCGATCACGATCGTGCACCGGTCCGACGGATCCGGCACGACCTTCAATTTCAGCGACTATCTCTCCAAGGTCAGCCCCGATTGGAAGAGCAAGGTCGGCGAGGGGACCGCGATCGATTGGCCGGTCGGGGTCGGCGGCAAGGGCAATGCCGGCGTCGCTTCCAACGTCAAGCAGGTCGATGGCGCTCTCGGCTACGTCGAGTACGCTTACGCGAAGCAGAACAACATGACCTACACCAAGATGGTGAACGCCGAGGACCAGGTCGTTGAGCCGACCATGGACGCTTTCGTGTCCGCGGCGAGCAATGCGGATTTCAGCAAGGTGCAGAACTTCTACCTGGTCCTGACCAACCAGCCCGGAGCGAAGAGCTGGCCCATCACGGCGGCGACCTTTATGCTGATGCGCACCGACGCGTCGCCGGATGACAATTTGGCGGTGCTGAAGTTCCTGGATTGGGCCCTGCGTCATGGCCAGGACCAGGCCTCGGCGCTTGACTACGTGCCCCTGCCCGACAGCGTCGTCAGCCAGATCGAAGCGAGCTGGGCCAAGGACCTCAAGGCAGCCGACGGCTCGCCCCTGTGGAAAGGCGCGACCAACTAATCGATTCGGTTGACGTCGACGACGATGAGCTGAATGCCAGGCCGGCCGTCATTCGACGGCCGGCCTTTTTTCGCGTCCGGAACAAGGGGCGCGCGGTCTTCCGTCGGGCTTAATCCCAGGCAAGTCGTCCCCGTCGGCCCAATTCTGAAACGGTGGCCATAGCCGCCGGCTCGCGTATGATGCGCTTCGATTGCCTCACCGGCCTGGCTCCGCCTGCCGCGGGACAATCCGAATTTGCTCCTCGCGCCGGTGTCTAAGTGCCATGGACCTGAGGTCCCTTCGGGCGAAATGGCGGTCATTTCGCCAACGTGCCCGCAACGACGAACTGTTCCTCATTCTGCTCGCTGCGATCTCCGGCGCCGTGGCGGCAGCCGGCGTGATCGGACTCCGGGGACTGGTGGTCGTCATGCACCACTACCTCTATGGGGTGCCGTTTCAGGAATACGCCCTCAGCCAGGCGCTGCTCAAATGGTGGCGGCCCTTGGCGGTGCTCGGTCTGGGCGGCCTCGCTTACGGCGTCGCGGCTTATGTCATCCAGCGCCGGCGCAAGCAGGAGCCGCTCGACGTCATCGAGGCGAATGCCCTCCACGGCGGCATCATGTCGCTTTCCGACGGAATCGTCATAGCCCTGATGACCGCCGGCTCCGTCGGCCTCGGCGCCTCGGTCGGGCTGGAAGCCGGTGCCACGCAGCTGAGCGCTGCGGTGTCGAGCTGGCTCGGCCAGCGCTTCAAGCTCAGCCGGTCCTCCTTGCGGACCATGGTCGGCTGCGGCGCGGCGGCGGCCATTGCGGCCGTGTTCAATGCACCCATCGCCGGCACGTTCTTTGCCCTGGAGCTGGTCATCGGCGGCTATGCGGTGACCGCCCTCGTGCCGGTGGCCGTCGCGGCGATCACCGGCACGTTGACGGGGCACTTCTTCTTCGACGTCAGGCCCATTTACTACGTCGTCACGCCGCCGATGCTCAATTCGAACGACTATGTGCTGTTTGCTCTGCTCGGCCTGGCGGCGGCGGCCGTGGGTGTCGGCGTCATGTGGGCCGCGACGAGGTTCGAGAGCCTGTTGCGCGGCGCGGCGATTCCATCTTGGCTCAGGCCCGTCGCCGGCGGGTTGATGGTTGCCGGCCTCGGCTATTTCTATCCGCAGGTCCTGGGAACCGGCCATGAATTGATGGCCGCGATGCTGAGGGACAATGTGCCCGTCGATCTCGTCCTTATCCTGCTCGTGGCCAAGGCGCTGGCCTCGGCGATCAGCATCGGCAGCGGCTTCCGGGGCGGCCTGTTCAGCACGTCGCTGTTGCTGGGTGGGCTGCTGGGCACGGTATATTGGCACGTCTGCTTCCATTTCCTCCCGACGCTGGTCGCCGTCCACTCGGCCTATGCCGTGGTCGGCATAGGCGCCGTCGCCGCCGCGATCGTGGGTGCGCCGCTGACCATGATCCTCCTCGTCTTCGAGATCACGTCCGACTACACGATGACTCTGGGCGTCGCCGTTGCGGCCATGACGTCGACCGTCATCACCCGGCGCTGGTTCGGTTACTCCTTCTCGACCTGGCGGTTCCACGTGCGCGGGCTGGGCCTGAAGGGGGCCTACGACGTGAGCCGGATGTACGAGCTGACGGTGCGCCGGGTGCTCGACCGCGACATGATGCGCGTTCCGGCGACGATGAAGCTGGAGGATCTCTTGCGCGAGTTCGCCAGGCAGCGCCAATCCCTGGCCTTCGTTCACAAGGAAGATGACAGCTTCGTTGGCATCATCGAGAGCCAGAGCGCGTCCGCCAAGATCGCCGAACCGGGTTCGGGCAATG
Organism: uncultured Alphaproteobacteria bacterium; assembly: GCA_963724385.1. Classification (GTDB taxonomy): domain Bacteria; phylum Pseudomonadota; class Alphaproteobacteria; order Dongiales; family Dongiaceae; genus DASXQK01. The sequence goes on from CAVRUJ010000001.1 coordinate 1,995,058, forward strand.
ACATGACGGCCGGAGGTCTCGCCGAACCCCAAGCGCGACTGCTGACGCCCGACGACCGGCTCAGCACCGCGCTCGAGGTCCTGGACGAGATGGATTACGAAACCGCGGCCGTGGTCACGTCGCCCACCGACCCTCGCCTGGTCGGCTGCGTCCACAAGGCGCATCTGCTGCGATGCCTGGTCGAGGAAGCGGACCAGATGCGCCGCGAGGAACTGGGTGCCGTCGGCCTCTTCGCCGAAGACGATCGTCCCCGCTGAGGCAGCAGTCCCGAGACCTCTAATTGTCACAGTGCCAAGGCAAGCTGAACCATCAGACTCTAAATTCCGGATCGCAGTGGTCACAAGACGGTCGGTTGGTTTGGCAAGGAGGCGATCATGACCCAGCTTGCGCGACAGCAGCCGAGTGATACGCTAGCGCCGAGTGCAATGTCGGAGCGTTGGGCTAGCCCCGGGAACCGCCCAAACGAGGCGGGAGGATTTTCCGTGTTCGATATGACGCAGTCCGCCGTCGGTCTTGCCAAGGTTCTGGTAGCCGTCGACGGTTCTGAATTCAGCGCCGGGGCCATCCGCGTGGCGACGGAACTCACGCGTGCCGCGGGCGCCCTTCTGGTGGTCCTCACCGTGCTGCCCGCGCGGCACGGGTCCGATGTCATGGGGGTCGACACCCGACTGGCCGAGCAGGAGGAGGCGCTCAAGCTGGTCCAGAGCACCGTCGCCGGCGTGGAGGCGAGCGGCGTGAAGACCCTGGCCGCGACGCACCGGGGCCGCAGCCCCGCACAGGGCATCGTCGCCGCGGCGAAAGAACACAACGCCGACATGATCGTGATGGGCCGGCGCGGCAAGTACAGCTTGGCGCGGGCCATGCTGGGCGGTGCCGTGGCAAAGGTGATCGGCGGCGCAACGTGCCCGGTCCTGGTGACGCCCAGGGCCTCGAAGATGTGGGAGCGGCGCATCCTGCTGGCAAGCGATGGTTCGCCGGCAAGCGAGACGGCGACGAGGATCGCCGCCCGCTTGGCCCGCGCGCGGAATCTCCCGCTTACTGTTCTCTCGGTCGAAGTCCCCAAGCACTCACCCGAGCGCCAGGCCGAGGCCGCGAAGATCGTCGAGCGGACGGTCGCGGCATTGCGCGCGGAGGGAATCGACGCCGACGGGAAGGTCGGGCACGGCTTGCCGCCGGATGAGATCCAGACCATCGTCGGTCAGACCGGGGCGGATTTGGTCGTGATCGGCAGCGAGGGGCGCACTGGCCTCGGGCGCGTCCTGCTCGGCAGCAACAGCGAGGCGGTGATCGCGCGCGCCACCTGCCCGGTGCTGGTGGCCACGGCGGCGATGGCGGGAAGCGCCGTCGTTCAACCGCTGGCGGAAGCCGAACCGGAGGGCGAGCCGCGCTGAGTGGCGCATTTCCGGCGGCCGTAGCCGACCGAAAACTGCGTCGGCCGAACAGCTGATTCAGTTCCGTCCTTCGCCGTCTTCTTCCGGCGGCCGGATGCTGCGGAAGAGGGCAAAGAGGGCAAGGTCGTAGCCGGCCTTGAGCAGCCCCCCGATGAGCAGCGGCCAGCCGAAGGACTGCAACGACAGCAGGCCGCCGGATATCGCCGGGCCGAGGGCGGATGCGAGGCTGCGCGGAACCGCGGTAATGCTGGCGGCCGCGGCCCGCTCCGCCGGCGTGACGATGGCCATGACGTAGGAGCTGCGTGTGGGGACATCCATCTGGGAGAGCAGACTGCGCAGCATGAGCAAGGCGAGGGACCATCGCAGGTCCGGCATGAAGGGGATAAAGACCAGGCAGAGATTGGACGGCAGATGGGTGAACACCATCGTATTGATGAGCCCGATCCTCTCGGCTAGCGGCGCGGCCGCCAGAAAGGAGAGCGCCGAGAGCATGTTCGTCCAGAAGAAGATCTGGGCGGCGGCGGCGACCGAAAGGCCGAAGCGCTGAAAGAACCAGAGCGCCAGGATCGATTGCACGAAGAGCCCGCCCCCGAAAGCGTCGATGCTGAAAAGTGCGGCCAAGCCGTGAACCCGCCGGCGAGACGGTCCGAGCGGCCGGGCTGCGGCCCTCTCGTCCTCGCCACTTGCCGGTCGGAGCAGGCGATAGACCAGCCCCGAAGCCGCGCCGACGGCGGCATAGGCGAGGAACATCCCGTGGAACGCGCCGAGCGGCGTGGCGCCGAGATCGCGAACGAGCAGGTTCGGGACCGCGGCGATCAAGCAGCCGATTCCTCCCATCAACGATCCCGCGAGGCTGTATCTGGAAAACAGAGCCGTTCGCTCCCGGCTCGATACAGCGCCGGCGAGAAGGGAGTGTTCCAGGGGCAGAAACATGCTGACATCGCCGGCCGAAGGGTTGAGCGGCCCTAGGAAGGCGACGGCCAGCAAGATCCAGAACGATTCCGTGGCGGCGAATGCCAAGCCCGTCACGGCCATCAGCGCGGCCCCGACGATCAAGAGTCCGCGCGGCGAAAGCCCCAACTTTACATGGCCGACCATCAGCGTCATCGCGGCCGAGCCGGCCAAGGCCGAGGTCGCCAGCAGGCCGATCCGCAATGGTCCAAAACCCAGGAGCAGCAGATAGGCGGGCAGCAGGACGCTGACAAAGCCATCCGCCGTCGCCCGCAAGCTCTTGGCCGTCAGGAGCAACGTGGCGTTGCGCGAGGCGGATGGCGGGAGAAGACGCATCGAGGCCCGTTGCGCCTCAGGGCCTCGGGCGAATCAGGCGGCGAGGCCGGGCCATGTTCGTCGGGGGGCTTCCGGATGCGATGGTTCAGCCACGATCGGCGAGCTTGCGGCGCGCTGCCCGATAGACGCTTTCCAGGATCAGGGCGATGCAGCCCGCGAGCAGGAGCAGGCCGCCCGCGAGCGGCGTCAGCCAGCCGGCCTTGACCGCCACCGTGGCGATGGCGACGAGGCCCAGAATCGCCAATGCCAGGCTGCCGTCGTCGATAAAGAGCCCGACCAGGCCGGTGAAGACCGCGCGGATCGCGTTCATCGGGACACCGTCACAGGCCGCGCGGCGTGGTAGTTTCTGAGGAGCTTCGTTGCCACCAGAGCGGTTGCCGCAAACATGGCGGCGATGCCGAGGAGTGCTGCATCGGCACCCGGCCAGGCCGCGCCGAGGCCCTCTCCCGTCCAGAACACCCCGAAGGAGCTCAGCATCACTCCAACCACGAACTTGAGGGCGTTTTCCGGGACTTGCGACAAGGGGCGATGAACGATGACTCCGATCGCCAGGACCAGGAGGACGGCCGCCACGGCACCCAGGCTCGCATAGCCGGTGAGCCCGTGCCCGGCGCCCACGGCGATCACGATGAAGACGACTTCCACGCCTTCCAGGAGCACGGCCTTGTAGGCGGCGAGGCCGGCGAGGAAATCGGCGCGCCGGTCCAGGGCCTGCTGCTTCAGCATGTCGGCTTCCTCGGCGAAGGCCTTTTCCTCGTCATGGAGCGCGATGAAACCCGAGGCCCGGAGGATCGCCTTGCGCAGCCAGCGCATGCCGAAAAGGATCAGCAGCACGCCCACGGCGAAGCGGAGCAGGTCGAGGGGGATCAGGCCAAGGAGCGGCCCGAGGACCACGACCATCACCGCCAGGCTCAGCAGCGCCAGCGCCGTGCCGACGGCGGCGGGCCGCCAGCCGCGCGAAAGCCCGACCGCCAGGATGATGGTGAAGGCCTCGACGACCTCGACGAAGGAACCGAGGAAGGAGGCGGAGAGCGTGGAGGTGATCGCGGCGATGTTGCTCATGATCGATACCCGTTCACAGACTCGTCGGTCGCTGGCCTATTCGGCGAGCACGGTACAGCGCTCGGGCGGGATGGAAAAGTCGATGGCCGCGCCCGGGTCCTCCCGCTTCGGCCAGTCGATCCGCACGATGTCGTTGGCCACCCGCAGCATCAGGCGCCAGCAGCGGCCGTGATAGGCGCTGTCGACCACCTCGCCGCGGATCCGATTTTCGGGATGGCTCGCGGCCGGCCGGCCCCCCGCATATCAGAATGCGGTGTTTCTGCAGACGGTTCGGCAATAGTGACAGGTGGGCGTGAATGAGGCGCGCGCATCGGCTACGATCTCTAACTCGGCCCCGGCACCAGAGTAACGCAACGGTCCGGCGGCACTGCAAAGGCAATGTCCTCGCCGATTTTTGCTCGCGCGGGCCAGTCAACCTGTAAGATCCTGTCGTCTACCTGGACGGACAAGCGCCAGCAACGGCCTATGAATGTCGCGCTGATCACTGACCCTTCCAGCCTGTTGCAGTCGAGGTTGTACGCCGGCACGGTGTCCTCGGGTCGGAATACGCAGTCGCTGGGCCCGGGTGCGATCCCGCCCGCAACACGCAAACGGCAGCTGCCGGCAACAAATTCCGCCACCCCGTTGGTGACAGCCACGGTGCCTCTGATCTGGTTTGCTCCCCCCAGAAAGTTGGCTACGAACAGAGACGCCGGCCGGCGATAAAGTTCCTCCGGATCCCCTGTTTGTAGGATGCGTCCATCGTGAATCAGCGCGAGGCGATCGCACATGGCCATGGCTTCGCTCTGATCGTGGGTGATGTAGATCGCAGTGGTACCTTGGGCGTGTATTGCCGACAGAATTTCTGTCCGAAGCTGTTCCCTGAGGGCCGCATCGACATTGCTGAGAGGCTCGTCCATCAGTATCAGTTGTGGTTTCGCGGCAAGGCTTCGAGCAAGGGCGAGGCGCTGCTGTTGCCCTCCGGACAGCTGGTCTGGGTAACGCCGCGCGAGCTCCGCGATGTGCACGGCTTCGAGCGCCTCACGCACTTGGCGGTCGCGGTCGGAGCGCGCCATGCCGGCCATCTGCAGGCCGAAGCCGACATTCTCGGCAACCGTCATGTGCGGCCAAACCGCATAGTCCTGGAAGACGAAACCGACCCCGCGCGCCTCCACGGGCACATTGGTGTTCGCATTCCAAATGCTGCGTCCGGCGATGGCGATTTCGCCAGCGTCGGGCTCGGACAGTCCGGCGATGAGGCGAATCAAGGTTGTCTTGCCGGAGCCGCTCGGCCCCAAGATCGACAGCACCTCCCCGTGCTCCACCGACAGGTCGAGCCCGTGCAGAACCTGCTTGCCGCCGAGCCGCTTAGCGAGCCCGCGACATGCCAACCATGGCGCCAAGCCCAGACCTCCCAAAAGACCGCACCAGCCGTGTCGCGATGAGGGCTATGCAGCCGGCCGATGCCGCGGTGCAAAGGATAGCAACCAGAGAAAGAGCCGAACCAAGTCCGTCATCATCATTGCCGAAGAGGCGGACAATCAACGTAGGCGCAGGCGGCCCGTCGGCGGGTTCCAGCACTTCTGACATGGGCAGCTCGAAGACCGTCCGTACGAACACGAACAGCACGGCCGTGATCAGGCTCAGCGCGATCAGAGGCATGATGATGCGGGTGAGGCGCGCCGTCTCGCCCGCCCCGTGCAGTCGTGCCGCATCGATGAGGTTCGGTGAAATCTGGCCGATGGCGGAAAGAACGATCACCAATGCATAGGGCAAGCCTGCTGCCACATAACCCAATACCAGCAAGGGCCAAGTCCCGTAGAGCGGCATGTCGCGAAAGCCAGGCAAACGGTCCCAGACGAGGATGAAGCCCAATCCAAGCACGATCCCGGGAATCGCGATCGTCCCGACAGCGACCAGAAGCACCACCTGACGCAGCAGCTTGCTGGCCTGCTCGATGCGCCAAGCCAGTAGTAGGGCTACAACACCAGTGAACAGCGCCGTAAGAGCGGCGAGTCCCAAGCTGCGGAGGAGTGCCGTGTTGGCCGCATGGTCGGGTGTGATCGCCTGAAGGAGGAAACGCCACGTCATGTTGTCGGGTACCAGGCCTTGGCCGAGGGTGCGGCATGCCGCGCGCAAGGTGATCGCGACCAAAGGAAGGTAAACCGCAAGTATGCCCACCAGCAGCACCACACAGGTCACGGCCCAGCGCGCTGCGCCAAGGCGCATCGGACGCGCCGGACGAGAGCGACCCGAAATCAGTCGGAGGCTGCGCTGCCGGCGAAGCATTCTGTCGCCAGCGAGCACTACCAAAAGCATCGCCAGGAGCAGGAGCGCCTGGCTGCCGGCGAGCGCGAAGTCGACGGGGAAGTCGCTCGTTGCGGTATAAATGCTGTAGGTCAAGAGGCCGAAATTGATCGTCCGGGCGATTGTCGCCGCCATGCCGAAGTCGGCTACGACCTCCGCGAAGATGGCCAGAAAAGCCAGCGCGACCGCGGGTGCCAGCAGCGGCATGTTGATACGAATCCACGCCTGCCAGGATGAAGCGCCTGCAACGCGAGCCGCCTCCTCGAATTCGCCGCCCAGACCCGCCATGGCGCCGGCGACGATGAAATATGCAAGCGGGAACAGGTTCAGGGTGTGCACAAAAATGAGGCCAGGCAGGCCGAAGAACGCGTGTTGCACCACTATCGGCAACAACCCAAACTGAGCAAGGTAGCCACGGGGCGCCATCAACAGCACCCAGGCCAGTGCCTTCAGATACCCGGGCGTGAGAAAAACCAGCCATGGCGTTAATGCGAGAGCCGGTCGCCACCGCACGTCAGTGCGCTGCATCACCAGAGCATAGGCAAAGCCAAGAATTGTGGCGCTCGAGGCGGCAATGCCGCCGAGCAGCATGGAGTGCAGTATCGCGGCCACGCTACGCCGATCGCTGAGACTGTTGGCCAGCGCCGCGAGGCTGACGCTGCCCGGCCCGTTGTTCGGGTCGAACAGCGCAGGCATGAAAGCCTGCACCAGAATAAGCCCGAGCGGCAGTCCGATCAGCAGCACGAAGGCCGCCCCAGCCGCCGCCGAGAATACGTGCTGCCCAAGCTTTAGCCCCGAGGGGACTAGCCTATCTGCCAGGCCCCCCCTGAATGGCCCGCGAACCTCGGTCAAGGCACGAAATTATCCCGATACCACTTCTTCCACTCGACTTCATGCGCCGTAGCCACCGCATCGTCGAGAAAGAGGAAATTGATGTCGGTCTTGCGCCCGGGCTTGGCGTTCACACCGTTGATGAGAGGGACGAAGAAGAAGTCCGCATCATCGCCGTCCTCCATGGCCGCCTGACCTTCGGGGCTCAACACGAACTCGATGAACTGGCCGGCCGCATCAAGGTTCTGCGACTTGGCGCTCGCCCCGATGCTCGAAGGCAATGCGAAAACTCCTTCTGAGGGGTAGACCGACATGAGCGGTTCGCCCGCCGCAATCTTGCTGAATGTGGCGCTGTCCTGTGCGATGCCGACCTTGGCGTCGCCGGTGAGCAGCTGTTTGTTCAAGGAGCCGCCGCTCGGAAGGCCAGAAAGCGCCTTGTTGGTGAGAACGCTGGTCAGCAGGGCCTTGCCTTGGTCCACCCCCATGGATTGAAACAGCCCGGCCAGCCATTGAAAGGCGGGGCCGGAGAGATTGGGGTCTTTGGCGGCAACCGCCCCGGCGAAGACCGGTTTTGCGAGATCCGCCCAGGAGGTCGGCACATCTGCAGTCGCGACCTTGGAAGTGTTTACCGCAATGCCGGTCGTACTCACGCTGGTGGGGAAGTGGAAACCTGATGCCGGTGCGAGTTTGCGGCCCACGGCAGTGTAGTCGGCTTTGGCGATGAGATCGGGAAAGGCGTGGAGTACGTTCTGTTGGGCCAGCCGCTCGGCCACGGCGGAGCCTTCGATCCACACGAGATCGAATTGCGGATTATCGCCTTCCGCGGAAATCTTGCCGAGCACCAGGCCGGTGCTGTCCTGTTCCACAAGCTTCACCGGGATTCCGGTCTTGGCCGTGAACGCCTTTGACGCCGATCCGACGTAGTCGATCGCATGATAGATCACCAGTTGGGTTGAGGCAGCGCTGGTACGGCCAACCAAGCCTGCGGCCGCAAATGCAGTAGCGCCGGCGAGGACTTCGCGTCGGGAAAGTATCGGCATCAGCGTTCTCCTGCTCGTGTTGCCATGCGGCCCCACAATGAGGCGGCATTCTGTTTGTTAGTCCGCGTAAAGCCAGCGGGCGAGATCGAGGTTATGGGAAAAGAAGTCACGGCCCGGGACGCCACGGGCGTTATGAATGATGAGCGGGATATCGAGCTCGTATGTGGAGCCGTGATTTCGGTAGGTCGGCGGCAACTCTTCCAATTCAACGGAATCGAGATGACCGAAGACGGTTTTAGCGTCGCCAAGCACGACTAGGTCGCCGATGCGATCGGCCATCAGGCGAAAAGTCCGCGCCGCCTCCGCGCGCGACATCACCTTCTCGACACCAGCAAGGCCGCGCAACGCCGCTGCGACGCGCTCCGCGTCTGCCTGATCGTGCAGATGCACCCACGCCGTACCTCCAAACCCGCGATGATGGCGCAGGTACTTGTCACGCTCGGCCGAAATGGCCATGCGGACCGGAGTTCCACGCGCAGTAAGCGCTCGCTCGAGGTCCCAGACACGGGCCTTATAGGACATCGCATGGTCCGCGGTGATGAGGAATGCGGCATCTGGCGCGGTCTTTGCCATCTCGTTGATCAACCGGTCCAATTCAGCGAGATGAGCTTGCGATTCGGGCGCATTTGGCGACCATTCATGCATGGGAAAATCGGTGGTGTGGACATAGAGAAGCCCGATCTCCGGCCGCCTCTGCAGCACATCGAGCGCCGCCGACAGGAGCCAGTAGTTGATTTCCGCGGAATAGATCGGCGGCGCCTCGCCAAGCCGGTCCGTCCAGTCGCCGTCGGGCGCCTCGGCGGCAAGAGTGAGCGAAGCGCCGCGCCGCATGAGAGTGATCGTTTTCTTCTTTGAGGTCAGCAGCGCTGAGCGAACGCCCCAGCGGGCCGCTCGCTCGAATATCGTCGGGACGAGCAGCAAGTCACCGCTCTCCAGGTATTCCTCGCGGCCGGTCAATTCGTCGAGCCAGGAATTGCCAACCGCACCATGCAGATCGGGAAAGCAACCACAGGAGATCGAGACGTTGTTGGCATTGGTCACTGACGGCATAACCGCCTTGACCTCGGCAAAGAGGCCACCGGAGGCCCACCCCTTCAACGTTGGCATCTGGCTTTGCCTGTAATAATCCAAGCCCAGCCCATCCAGCATCAAGATGACTACTCGTTGCTGGGGCCCGGCGTTGGAACTCATCGCGCTCTCCACTGCATCCCGCGTGCCGAGTGCGAGCCGCTCGGAACCAACGCGCGATGTGAGTAGCATTTTCGTGTGACCCTTTGATGATAGGTATGGACGCAGCGTGGGCCGCCCTGCGTTCACCGGTCTGTCATCTGCTGCTGTTAGAAATGCGAGAGGGGCGGCATTCGAAAATGGAGACGCGACCATGTGGAGCTCTCGGCATCAGCTCGACCTTATGCAGCATTCGCTACCAACCCTGGGCTTCGTGTTGCTTGCGAGTGCCCTGTACGCGTCGGCGACGGCATTCGCCGATACCATGCCGGCGCCCATGGCGTCGCCGGGGTACAAAATCAGCACCTTTGCGACGTCTCCGGCAGGCTCTTCGGAACCCGATTCGATCGCCATCGTGAAAGACACCGTGTGGATCGGCTATGGCGACGGCGGCAAACCGGACGGCAGCGGCGGCGCCAAGAGCACCATCGTCGAATACTCCAGTCAGGGCCAGGTCATGAAGTCATTGACCGTGGTCGGTCACAATGACGGGATGAGGCTGGATCCCCGTAGCAACAAGCTCTGGGTGCTGCAGAACGAGGATTCCAATCCCAACCTCGTGATGGTCGATCCGGCGTCCGGCGCGATGGATCTCTACAGCTTCGCGCCCACGGCCCACGGCGGCGGCTATGACGACATGGCCTTCAGGGGCGGGGTGATCTACATCAGCGCGTCCAATCCGACGCCGGACTCTAAGGGCAACGTCGCCGGGCCGTCCCTCGTGATGGCGACCGTGGCCTCCGGCAACAAGATCGCGGTGAAGCCCGTGCTTGCCGGGATGCCCAAGGCGGTGGACATCACCACCGGCAAGGAGTCCGTCCTCAATCTCACCGATCCGGACTTTTTGGCGATCATGCCGTCCGGGGACATCTTGCTCGACGACCAGGGAGATGCGCTGCTCGTGATCGTACGCAAGTCGGCGATGCGGGAGCCCGCAGTGCAGGCATTGCCGCTTCTCGGCGGCGTGCAGGTCGACGACACGGTGTTCGCGACGGCGGCCCATGGCTACCTGCTGGTCGCTGACCGCGACGCCAACACTGTTTACCGGGTCGATGCGCCCGTCTGGGGGCTGGGTTCCGCCTTCTCGGCCTCGACCGGCGTCAAGGCATCCACAACGGCTCCGATCACGCCGGCAATTCCCGCCTATGTGGGTGAGCTGGATCTGCACAGCGGCGCGGTCGTGCCCATCGTCGGCAATATGACCAGCCCGCATGGCATGGCATTTGTGCCGTCCGAGTAATTCGGCGCCGTTTGGCCGAGCCCCATTTGCGTGAGCCAGCGAGGGAGTCGATTTCGGCTCCCTCGCAGCGCGCCGGCCCGTGGCGGCAGCGTTCCGCCCGCTGGGGTGCAATTATCCAGCCACCCGCACCGCAAGGCTAGGCTAGCGCGAGGCGAGCAGTCTCTTGCCGCGTCGTGAGGGCTCCCATGCGACGGGCCTGCTCGGCCTTTGGAGCAAGTAGGCTTCCGTCAACGGATCGAATTCCGATACCACAAACCGGATCGTGACGCTCGCGCCGACCGCGATCCTGCCGTGATCGAATTCGATCCGGTCATAGGGCTCGTCCATGATCGTCACGTGATCGAAGCCGCTCGCGCTGAACGGCCTTCCCGCCTGGGAACCTTGCCCGAACGACAGGCCGTCGTAGTAATCGCTAGGGGTGCCGAGGATCGACTGAAGCTCGAGCTCGAATGCGGTCCAAGGGATGCCGGTTGCGTTCTCGATCACCTTGACCAGGGCGAACCCGATGTGGTGCTGGGAACCGATGTGGTTGCCGAATTCCGGCGGCACCTGGAAGGAAAGGGTTCCCCCGTTGGGATCCGTCAGTCTTTCGACCAGGACGAAGGGGTCGTCGAGCGAGCCCTCGCCGCTGGCCTTCTCCAGAACGAACCCTCCCAATCGATCCGAGAACGTCACGCCATTGACGGTGAGCGATGCGGCTCGCGAGTCGGTGGAGAAAATCGCTTGAGCCATCAAGGCAAGCAGGCAAGCGGCGGGCGCCGCGGCGATCAAGGAATTTCGGGTAGTCCGCGCCGCGGTTGCCCGCATTGGCCCCTCTCGCTCCTCGCCAGCCTTCAGGTGACCCGAACGCCTTTCCTGGTGCCGCGCTCGATCTGCCGGATGACGATGTTCGACAGCGAGGTCAGCGCGAGAAAGGCCAGGGCCGTCACGAAGTAGAAGTAGAAATAGTGCTTGGTCGATGCCGCCGCGGTCTTCCCGGTAAACAGCAGCTCGCTGAATCCGACGACGCTGATGAGCGAGCTGTCCTTGAGAATGCTGAGCCAAAGGTTGCTCAAGCCCGGCAGCGCGTAGCGAAACATGAGCGGAAACAGGATGCGCCGGAACCGCAGGACGGCTGACAGTCCGAACGCCTTTGCGGCCTCCATTTGGCCCTTCGGCACCGACAGGATCGCCCCGCGGAACACCTCCGTCGTATAGGCGCCCTGGACGAAGCCCAGGGTGCCGACGGCGGCCCCGAAGGCGTTGACCTCGATGTCCTGGCCGAAGCCCAAGCCGACCAGCAGGTCTCTGAGCGCCGAGGTGCCGGTGTAGTAGATGAGGATGATCAGTAGAAGTTCGGGCACCGCGCGGACGATCGTCGTGTAGGATTCCGCGGCGATGAAGGCAATGCGATTTCCCGACAACTTCGCCCAGGCGCCAAGCAGGCCCAAGACCAAGCCGACGAGATAGCCCGAGATGGAGATCTGCACGGTCAGCCATATGCCGGCAAGGAACTGCCAGCCCCAACCGATCTGGCCGAAGCCGATCAGTGCGAAGTATTGGCTGACGCCCATGGCCCGCAAACCCCCGCCGTCAAGAACCCGACGCAGTGGTTCAGCATGGCCATTTGGATACCCGACGGCAAGTCCGCTGCGGTGACCGTGCCCTGTCCCTCTTCTTCGGCTCCCGCCTGTTCGGTACCGGGCTCGAATTCGTCCAGGTTGCGGTCCAGCCTTACGTCCCGCATTCTTCGCACCGCCAGGAGGTCCCCGACGGGGCACGTGGGTGCGGCCTTCGGCCGGCCAGCAGGTTCGCATGGTAGAGCGCGCATTCCATCTCGAACGCTTCAGCTGCCGACGGCGCGGTTGCGAACATGAAGCCCGAGTTGCTTCCGACCAGGTCAACCAGCGTTGCAGCAAGATCCTTGTCCGCGCGGCCGACGGCGTCGACCGGCTGCAAGACGCCGGGTGAAATAGTTCCGAGGACATAAATTCCGGCCGTGCCTGACGGCACGAAGTTCTTGATGACAGCACTGTCAAGCCGGTAGGGCCCGCGAAGAGTTGGAGCTGGCATGGCGTCCTCACTTGAAAACGCAAATGGCCTGGGCCGCGCGACAAGCCGGCGCAGCGCAAGTTGCTCTGTTTTCCTCATCTACCTCGGTCCAGAGTCCGAGATGCTGAAACGGCCGCCCACCACGAACTCGGAAACCGCGATTCACTCCAATTCCCAGTCTGACCAGAGCCGGTTCGCCAAGCTCGCTACGCTTCGTCGGCAAGGTTGCCGTGCAACATTGCGTGGTTATCCCAGGCAGGGGCCCGGTCGCAGCGGCACTCAATCCAAGGCCGGCGCAGCGATGAGGCACGCCGGCCTTTAGAGGCTGCGCTTGGATCCAGAGCAGAAGCTGCAGCCGCGGATATCCCAGTCCTCGTGTCCCCTTGAGAGTGCGGCCGCAGCAGCGCGGGTTGGATACGGGCCATGCCACCTGCTGAATTTTCCCGAATTGTAGGATCTCCAACCCTTGCCATCGTTGCAGTATTTGCAGCTGCCTCGGTGGAATCGCATCCGCTTCACTTCCCAATTTTCATAGATCCAATACGTCACCATTGGTTGCGAGTGATTCCTGCACCGTTCAAAAGTAAACCGACGAAGTTACTCAATAGGGTGGGTGGCAAACCCGAACGAGTGCCCGCAGGGTCAGGCGGCCGGCATCGGCACCTCGAGAATTGGAGTCGGCCGAGAGACACGCGATCCGGAGAGCACCGCCATTATTGCGTCAGCACGACCTGGGTGAGGCCACTGCCGCTGCCGCCGCCGCCGCTGACGGTGCAGTTCACGGCAAAGAAGTTGTTCTGGTATTGGCAGTCTTCGCCGTATCCCGGGTCGCTCGACGATATCTGCGTGCAATGGCTGGCAGGCCCGTAGAACTGCTCATTTGGGCCTACGCCACCGGCGTCATCCCACCAGTAGACGGCCGCCGGCGCCGTCGTTCCCTTTGCCAGTTGGGAAATCTGGGCGCAAGTCGGCGCGGCGTATGGGTAGTTCTTCGGGGTCACGCCAAAGCAATTTGGAACCGCTGCCGAAGGCGTTGCAGAGTTATTGTTCAGACCGTTGACGTAACTTTGGGTTACGCCCGTCTGAATGTAGAGCGAGCAGTTCGACGTGGCTGACGACAGGGATGTGGGATATTGCGTCGTGCAGGTGTAGGTCGTCGTGTTGCCCGAGCTCGAGGATGTGCAATTGGAAGTGCCGTTGTTGGAGGCGCCGCCGAGGTATGTCCATAGGTTGTTATAGGAAGAAGACGCGATCGGCTCATTGATCGTCGTGCCGCTCGGATAGATGGTGCTTGGCGGGAGCGTCACCACCACGCTGGAAATGTTGCCGTGGCTGGTGGTGACGACAGCCGTGTAGGTGTAGTTGCTGTCCTCGCTGGGCGACTCACCGAGAGGCAGAAGCGAGGAATAGAACTCCTGCACCGCGCCGTCTGGAGCCCCATAGGAGTTCGCGCCCATGACCGGAGCGCCGCAGGAGGGGTTGCCTGTATTGCCGTTCGTGATGTTTTGCATCATGAAGCCGAGCGGCGCATTGGCGGTGATGGTGGGCAATGACTGGCCGGCGGGCAGCGTGGCATAGGGGGACGAGGAGCCCGCGAAACTGGTCCCGATCTCGTAGTAGTTGCCCGATGCCCCGGTCGTGAAGGATGGGACAGTCTCATAGTCATAGCCGCCGCCGTTGGCCTTCTTCGGCACCTGATAGAGGAAGGCCGAGTTGCCGTCGCAGGCGCGCGAGGAGACGTTGGTGAAACTCAAATTGGGCGTCAGGACCGGGTCGCCGGCCGTGCCCGTGGCGGTGATCGCGAGCGGTTGAACGCCGAGGATGGTAAGGAACGTCCTTGGTATCGTCGCATTGGCCGTGACGGTGACGGTCAGGGCCGACGCCGTGCCGAGCGCGGGATTGATCGTCCCGTTGGCGTTGGGCGTCACCGTCAAGTTCGTCAAGGTTCCCACGGGCAAGTTGTTGAATTCGGCGTAGAAATAATTCGTCGCCGTATCCTGGGCATTGGTAGACTCGGTGGCATCGAGAAATGCCGCCGCACCTGCGAGCGCCGCCTCGTCGACCGCATTCTGCAGGTCGGCCTTGTATTGGACCATTCTCGCGTAGTCGACGGCCACCCCCACGGTAATGATCATGGGGATCAGCATCACGGTGAACATTATTGCGACGGCGCCGCGCCTATCCGATCCGAAGCGCAAGAGGGTGGAACCGACGTTCATGCGATTTGTCACTGCAACCTCCTCAAGAAGAACAGGCATTCCCGTTGCTGGGTTCCGTACATGAGATCGTCACGTTCCCGCGCGGGCGGGCATAGGCGACATAGGTCAGGGTCACCGATTGGAAGCTTCCCGGCAGATTGAGCAGGATCGCGCCAAGATTGATGTTGAGCGGCAAGTTGTAGACGTAGGTCACTTTGACGACGATGATGCTGTCGCCGGCGCAGGGCACGAGATCCACCGTGCTGCCGGAGGCGCAGCTGGGATTGACGCCGTTGGTAACCGCCTGCGTGGCGAGTGTGACGGCGGAGGCCTTGAAGCTGGTGGCCGTGACCGAGCAGGCGCCGTCGCTTTCCCAGTCGTCACTCGCCGTACCTGCATTGTTGGTGACGCTGATCATCGCTGCGGAGAACGCGCCCGGGTTGCCCGACGTGCCAGACGTGGCCAGCGGCGTCATGACAAGCTTGCCCACGGAGCAAAATTTTCCGAGCGACCCGCTTGTGGTATCCGTCACGCTGCTCTGCTGGGCGATCAGATCCGCGACATTCTCGGCGGCTGTGGCCACCTTCATGCTGGCCCTCAACACTTCGGCGGCCTCGAAGGTTCCAAAGACGATAAAGAGCAGGAAGGGCAAGAGCACGGCAAACTCGATGGTGGCGACGCCATCGCATCGCCTGCGGAACTGCGCGCAAGCTAGAGCGACCACTAGTAGGGCTCCGTCTGCACCGCTACCGTCGAAAGCAGCAGGGCATTGCTTCCCCCGACGGCCTTGGCAACCAGACCAATCGCCCATGGCTGGCTGTACCCGAGCTCGACGATGACATCGTCATTGGCAGCGAGGGACGCATAGGACGATGTAATATTCCCGCCCGAGACCGTCGCCGTCGAAATGGAAGAGAACCCGGATCCTGCCGGGCTTCCGGAAGCGGCAGCGGCGACATAAATCCGTAAGTTCGAGCTGCAGGACGGAACCAGGAAAATATTGCTGCAGATGTCAGAAATCAGCGTGGAGGAATAGGAGCTGCCGGTGATCGTCCCTATGCGAATGAGGCGGGCCGCATAACGCGCGCCGTTGTCCATGTCCTCTTGCGTGAAAAGCGCCAGGCCGATCTCGCAGATAAAGGCCATCGTGAGGAGAAACAGGGGCGCGATGAGCGCAAATTCTATCACCGCTGTGCCGCGGCGATGTCCCAGAATCGCTGCGATGCGCGAGGAGCGGAGCTTCGCAAAGCGCGCAAGCTGACCATGCGTCCCCAACGTGGACTGCTGTTCATCCCGAGACTTGCAATGGCATAGCAAAGGAGACCCCTCAGTCGTCGATCACATGTATCCTGTCATTCTTCTAGCATGTTTTGAAATGAACACGCACTGTGTTGCAAAGAAAAGCCCTTACAAAATAATTACGTAATGCAAAGCGGAATATAGAGAGAAGTGATTGAGGAATTCTCCGCATTGTAGCCGTCGCAACGACAAGGCAGTACCCAGGACGCGCAGTTTTGCACCGCCACGCCGCCTTGAGCGTTGTTGAGTGTCGCAGTCGGTCGCTTTGCGTAGTTCGTAAGGACGCTTGTCGAAACGTTCCGTCCGCCGGAGCGGGTGACCGAGCTGCCCGACGGCATCGCACTAGCTGGTCAGATGAACGACCCCAGGGCCTCCAGCGCCCGAGCTGCAATAGAAGCCGAATTCGGAGTCGTTGTAGTCGTAGTCGTCCCACCCGCCGCCCATGTCGTTCCATTGGTAATACACGGCCTGGCTTCCCAGCTGCTCGCAGCTTTGCCCGGAATACGACACAGTGGTCACGCCGTAGCATTTGTTTTGGATTTGCGAGGGCACGACGTTGTTGTTGAGGTCGTCAACTGTGGTTGTAACGATCTCGAGGCTGCAGTTCTGGGGCTTCGTGCAGTCATAGGCCGCGCCGTTGTTCGTGCAGGTGAGCTGACAGGGTGCCGGCGTGCAGGTATTCGGGTTTACATGCGGGTTATTGGTATTATCGAAGTTGCTGGTGTATCCGCCGTTACTCGACCCATTGCTGGTGATGACGCTGGCATCGGGATTGGGCAATTGCGAGTAGAGATTATGGATCGATCCCTGTGTCTGCCCATCGTACTGCCCGCTTCCATAGGTGAGCCTCCCGCCCGTCACATTGTGCAACAGGAATCCGATCTTCACCGACGCGGCCACGGATATTGGCGAGGAGGTGGGGATTGGGTTGCCGCCGGAAAGCTGCCGCGGGGTGTTCGTGAAGAGAAAGTGAAAGATCCCATTGGTCGGATTGAGGTTCCCGCTGCCGTCGAACATGCTCGTGGAATCAAAGCTCGGCACGCTGCCATCCGTGGGAATCGGGTACCAATAAATGTAGTTGCCATCCCAGGCGCTGCTGAACCAGTCGCCGGCATTGGCGGTGGCATTGATGACCGGGTTCGTGGCGGTCGCCGTCACCGATACGAGCATTGAGGTGGAAATGATCGACAGGAATGTGGTCGGAAGGGTCGCGCTCGCCGATACGATCATGTTATAGGCCGTCGGGCTAGGACAGGCTCCCGATACGGCGCCTGTTGCGCTGGAGGTGATGCCGCCGGGACTCCCGGGTATTGAAGTGGAAGTGAACATATTTGACGCGATCGTCTGCGCGGTCGCCTTGGAGCCGTCTCCGCTCGCGTTGCAGGAAGTGAACGCGGTGGCGCCCGCCAGGGCGGCGGCGTCGGCCGTGCCCTGGAGGACGGTCCGGAACTCGACCGCGCGCATGTAATCGACCGCCACGCCGACCGACATTACAAGCAATGTCGACATGAGCGTGAAGAGGAGGAGGACGTTGCCGCCGCGATGGCGTAGGAACCGGAGGATTTGGTCACGCAAGAAGATGCTTCGCATTGTTGAGAGCCGGCCGGCACGCATGGTTTCTTTTCCCGCGGAGACCTTGGATTGATCTTGTTAGTATAGGTCCCTACGCTTACGAAGTCCTTACAAGTACAGTGGTACTAGTAAACCACCTTACAAAATACTTACAGTCGGGTGCGGCAAAGCTTCGGATCGGCATTACGGCGCTTGCGAGCAGTGATACGATGCGGTCAGACTCGCGGCGAAGCTGCCAGGGCGGCGGGAGGAAACTGCCCCGGACGACATTGCATCGAGATAGTGGCTGTGAGGCCGCCGGCGTATGACGTCAATCGAGGGCAGCGAACAAGTCGCGCGGAAGATTTGCCGGGTGCACTCCCTTTATGCACGGCGCCGGCGCAGATGAGGTTGCTCCTTGTCGAGGACAACCGGGACCTCTCTCAGCTCCTGATAACCGCACTTGGCGCTTCCGGGTATCGTGTGGATGCAGCGGCCAGCGCCTCGCAGGCGATGGATGCACTTGCCGCAAGGCGGTACTCGGTGGTGGTGCTTGATCTGGGGCTTCCCGACCAGGACGGGCTGACGGTCCTGCGGAGCATGCGCAAGCGCTCCGACGTCACGCCGGTTCTGGTGCTCACGGCACGGAGCGGTGTTCAGGACCGGGTGAAAAGTCTGCGCGCCGGTGCGGACGACTATGTGGTAAAGCCGTTCGACACGGAGGAGCTTGTCGCGCGGCTGGAGGCCATTCTGCGTCGTCAACGCAACTTGACCGGGAACACGCTGCGCAGCGGCGATGTGACGCTTGATACGGAGTTGGGACAGCTGACCGTCGGCGACAGTGCGATGTTTCTACCACCGAGAGAATTCTCGTTGCTGGAAATTCTGATGCGCCACAGTGGTCGGGTCGTCACCAAGCGAAGAGTGGAAGACCAGCTCTTCGGACTTGCAGCGGCGATTGGATCGAATGCCGTCGAGGTTTACGTCCATCGGCTGCGCAAGCTTCTCGTCGACGCCGGCGCGAACATTGAAATCCACACCGTTCGCGGCGTCGGGTATCTTGTCAGCGAGAAGAAATAGCCATGCGCTGGGCTCGCTCGATCCTCACGCGACTGATGTGGCTGAATGGCCTGGCCCTGTGTGCCGTCGCCGTTCTCATGCCGCTGGCACTCTATGAACTGCTCGGATCCGCGGCGGATGACTTGCACCATCGTGCCCTGAGTCAAACGGCCGACGAAATCGCGCACTACCTTTCTCCAAAGGCTGACGGGAAGCTGGCATTCAATCTACCCGATGAGACGCGCGAGCTGTATTCGCACAGCTATGGCCGCTACGCCTTCGCGATCCTCGATGATTCCGGCAATGTGCTGTTTTCGTCCGAGGCGGGCAATGCGGCCATTTCACCCGGCGACAAGCTTCAGCCAACGCCGGCGTTCTTCCAACTCCCTTGGGACAACAGAATCCTCTATGGCGGAAGCTTTCCCCAGGTTATTCGCAGCCAGCGCGTGTGGATACAGATCGCGGAAGATCTCAATCATCGCGACGTCGTCATCGACGACATCGTGGCGGATTTCTTTCAGCGCGTCGGCTGGATCACTCTGCCCATTCTCTTGACGCTGCTCGCCGTGAACGCGATCATCTTTCGGTACGCCCTGCGGCCGGTGCTGAAGGCATCCAGGCTGGCGCAAGCGATCGGGCCCGCGCAACTCGACTACCGCTTGCCGACCAGCCAGATGCCGCGCGAGATCGTGCCGCTGATCACCGCCATCAACAATGCCTTGAACCGGCTGGAACAAGGCTTCAATACCCAGCGCGAGTTCATTGCCGAGGTGGCGCATGAACTGCGGACGCCGCTGTCGGTCCTGCAGACCCGCCTGGACAGCCTCGGCAACGGGGAGCTTGCGGCACAGCTTCGGCAAGACGTTGGTCGCATCGGCCGCATCGTCGACCAACTTCTCGTCATCGCCGAGCTCGAGGCCTTTACCGTCAATTGGAACGAGGCCGCGGACCTTCAAGGCATTTGCCTGGAAGTCGTGGCTTCGCTGGCTCCGCTTGCCATCGCCAAGGGCAAGAGCATTGCCTTGACAGGCGAAACCGGCCCGGTGCGAATAAGGGGCAATTCCGACGCTCTGTTCCAGGCCATCTCCAATCTGGCGAGCAATGGCATCAGGCACACGAGGGAAGGGACCGCCGTAGAAATCGACGTTGATCGCAGGGCGATTGTGAGGGTGATCGATCACGGGCCGGGCATTGCCAAGCGGGAGCGGGAACATATCTTCCGCCGCTTCTGGCGTCGGGACAGGCGGGACGCCGGCAGCACGGGCCTGGGACTGGCCATCGTGGCCCGCATTGTCGAAGCGCATGGGGCTTCCATATCGATAGACGATGTTGCCGGCGGCGGTGCGGTGTTTACGATCAGATTTCCACCTTCTGACAATGTCACGGCCAGCGGGGGCAAGGAGCGGGCGCGAGCGAAGCGGTCCTTGGCAGCAGAAATCCAGTAGAGTTCTCGCGTGGATGAAGAATTTTCGGGGAATGGGGTGGCCGATCGAACCGCCATCTTGGCCCGGCAAGGGTTCCGTGGCATTGGTTTCTTCGGCGTGCGCGGGCGGCATCGGCCACTTGCGGCGCGTGACCCTGGAGGCGCCGGCGATCCTGGGGGTTTGCAAGGCTCAATCGAGCGACGTGCCGTCGCCTTCAGCTTGACGACCCTGCCGTCGGGGTGAAGGCGCTGGCTGAGAGTTCTCGCTGCCTGTGGCGAAGTCCGGGATACCCCGCATGACTCCCTTGACCGCATTTGTGTCTAGCGTTGCCCTCGGCATCGGCGCGAACACGGAAAATCTTCCCATAGGTCTCGCCTATGGGCTCCAGGGCAGGCAAATCGGACTGTTGCGGAATCTCGCGATCGCTGCATTGACGACGGTCGCGACCCTGCTGCCTCTCATTGCCGGTCAAGGCCTGCAGGGCTATCTGCCGCCAAAGCTGCCTGATGTCGCGGCCGGATTGCTGCTGATCGGTCTCGGGTTCTTCAACATCTGGCTCGAAAGACGAGGACCGGAGGGGCGGATGAGACTCCCGTTACCCAGACGGGCCCTGGCAAAACGGCCGGATGTCCTGGAAACCCTGACCTTGGCCGGCGCCATGTCGATCAACAATGTGGGGCTGGGCTTTGCCGGCGGCATCGCCGGCCTCGCCAACAGCCCTGTGGCGATTTCGGTCGCCGGATTCAGCATCCTGCTGCTGTGGTTGGGAGAATGGCTGAGCCGCTCGGTCGCCTTGCCGCTGACCAAGAGGCTCGGCTGGCTGCAACTCGACGGGAACCTGCTGATCGTTGCCGTGGGCGTTCTCATGCTGCTGGGGCTGTGATGCGTAGGGCGGCTTCTTTCCCCGCCGCTCCCGCCTGTATGCTGCGGCCCCTTTCTTAGGGGGCCTTTTTTGTCTCTGCTGAGCGCCGAGAACCTGAGCTTCGCCCATGGCACGCGGGAAATCTTCGCGGGGCTGAATTTTGCCGTCGGCGAAGGCGACCGGGTCGGGTTGATCGGACCCAATGGCAGCGGCAAGTCGACCTTGCTGCGGGTGCTGGCGGGCAGGGAGGAAATCGATGCCGGGAAACTCCAGCTCCGCCGAGGCCTTTCCATCGGCTATGTCGAGCAGATCCCGCCGCCCGAGCTGGAGGGCCTGACGGCCCGCGAGGTCGTGGTGGGCGGAATGCCGGTCGCGGATCAGGCGATCTACGGCTATCGGGCCGAGGCGCTGCTGGCCGCCTTCGGTTTCGGCGAGAGGGAGAGCCAAACAAGATTCCGCGAGCTCAGCGGCGGCTGGCGTCGCCTCGCCCTCATCGCCCGGGCGGCGGCGGGCGAGCCGGACCTCCTGCTGCTGGACGAGCCGACCAACCATCTGGACCTGGCCAAGATCCTGCATCTCGAAGCCTGGATGCGCGACGAGCTTGCCTCGCCCTTCATCTTGGTGAGCCATGACCGGACCCTGCTTGATCGGGTGACCGCGCGCACCCTGGTGCTGCGGGACGGCAGGATCCATTCCTTCGACCATCCCTGCAGCCGGGCGCGCGAGCTGTTGACCGAACGCGACATCGCCGCCGCCCGGGCGCGCGCCGCCGAGGAAGACGAGATCCGGCGTCTGGAGGCCAGCGCCAAACGCCTGGCGACCTGGGGCAAGGTTTTCGACAACGAGAAGTTCTCGCGCCGGGCCAAAAGCATGGAGAAACGCATCGGCAAGCTGCGCGGCGAGCTCACGGCCGTAGCCAAGGCGGACCGCCGCGCCCTCGAGCTTTCAGCCGAAGAGGCCCGCAGCAACTATCTGCTGCGCTGCCAGAACCTCGTCCTGTCCGCGCCGGACGGCCGGCGCCTCGTCACGGTGGAGCGCCTTCAGCTCGCCCGCGGCGATCGCGTCGCCATCCTGGGCGCCAATGCCAGCGGTAAATCGACCCTGCTGCGCCTGCTGACGGCCGAGGCGGCGGTGGGCCGCGAGCAGCTGGCGGCGAAGGCCGAGGTCTATTTCAGTCCCCAGGCGAAAGTCGGCTATTTCGATCAGGAGCTCTCGCGCCTGCCCGCCGAGCGGGCGCTGTTCGAATTCTTCCTCCACAGCTTTGACCTCGGCGATCAGCAGCTGCGCCGCGAGCTGGCGCGGGCCGGCTTTCCCGTGGTCGAGCAAAGCCGGCCCATGGGCGAGCTCAGCGGCGGCGAGCGGGCGCGGCTACTCTTCCTGCTGCTGAAGCTGGAGCGGCCCAATCTCCTGATCCTGGACGAACCTACGAACCATCTGGATATCGAAGGGCGCGACCGGCTTGAGGAGGAGATCCTGAGCAAGGACCTGACGGCGCTGCTGGTTTCCCACGACCGGCGCCTGATCGAGGCCGTGGCCAACCGGTTTTTCCGGATCGACCACGGCAGGCTCCTGGAAATCGAAGGGCCGCAGAGCTTCTATGACTCGCTGATGTCACCCAGCAAAGATTGATATGCTGGAGGCGTTGTTGACACAGAGATACTCGAAGCGGAATCCGGATTCGCGGGCGTCCACGCCCCACTCGTCACCCCCGCGAAGCTTGTCCCCGCGCAGGTGGGGAGCGGGGGTCCATGGCGTATGGATTCCCGCTTTCGCGGGAATGACGAAAAGCGGTTGAAGTGTCTCGATCCGCACAGAATGCCCTTTACGTGAACGCCTTGAACGCGATGAGCGTGAAGGTGTCCTTGACCCCTGGCAGGGTCTGGATGGTCTCGGTCACGAAATGGCCGATGTCCCGGTCGTCGGCCAGGTAGCACTTCATCAGCAGGTCGTACTGGCCGGAGGTGGAATGCACCTCGGAGACCTGCTCGATCTTCTCCACCGCCTCGTCGGCCACCTTGTAGGCCTGGCCGAGTTCGCATTTCACCATGACGAAGATGGTCTTCACCGGCGATCCCTCAACATTGCTTGGGAGCCAATCGTGAGTTCAGATTGCGGCTGACGGGGCCAAAGAGCAAGCGCCGGTCACGTCACCGCCGCTCGCTGCCGATGGCGGGGATCGCGGAAAGCGCCTTCGCGCCAGACGGCAGCGAGCCGGTCTACGGCATCCCACACGTCCACATGGGTGAGCGTCAGCGGCGTGAAGCCGAAGCGGATGATGTCCGGGGCGCGGAAGTCGGGGATGACGAGGCGCTCGCGTAGCGCCTGGGTCAGCGCATAGCCCTCAGGGTGGCGATAGGCGAGATGGCTGCCGCGCTTGTGGTGTTCCCTTGGCGTCACCAGGACCAGACCCGCCTCGGGGCAGCGGGCGGCGAGCAACCCGTCGAACAGGTCCATCTGCGACTGGGCCGAGGCGCGCAGCCGTTCCATGTCCGCTTCCAGCAGCAGATCGAGCGCCGCATCGAGAACCGACAGCGCAATGACCGAGGGCGTGCCGGAAAGCGCCCGGCGCAGCCCCTTGGCTGGGCGGTAATGAGGCTCGAAATCGAAGGCCGCCGCATGGCCCATCCAGCCGGAGAGGGGCTGGGAAAAGGCTTCCTGCCAGCGCTTGGCGACATAGAGCCAGGCCGGCGCGCCGGGCCCTCCGTTGAGGTATTTGTAGCCGCAGCCTACGGCGAAATCGGCCGCGCCCAGATCGATCGGCAGGGCACCCGCGCCGTGGCTCAAGTCCCAGAGGATGAGCGCGCCCTTGGCGTGGGCGGCGGCGGTGAGGCCCGCCATGTCGCGCAGCGCGGCGGTCTTGTAGTCGACGTGGCCGAGAAGCGCGACCGCGACATCCTCGCCGATCGCCTCAGCAGTCGGGTCGGCCAGGCGCACTTCGATGCCGGGAAGGAGCGACGCCAGCCCTTCGGCCGTGTAGATGTCGGTTGGAAAGCTCCCCGCCTCGACCAGGATCACGCGCCGCTGAGGGCGAAGCCGGAGCGCCGCGGCCAAAAGCTTGAAGATATTGACCGAGGTGGAATCGGTCGCGATCACCTCGTCGGCCGCCGCGCCCACGAGCTTCGCGATCTTGGCCCCGACGCGCTCGGGCAGGGTGATCCATCCCGCCTCGGTCCAGCTCTCGATCAGGCCTTCGCCCCATTCCTCCTCGATTGTTGTCACGGCGCGGCGGAGAGCGGGCTCGGAAAGCATGCCCAGAGAATTGCCGTCAAAATAGAGCAGGTCCTTCGGCCGGCGGAAGCGTACCCGAATGCCTTTCAGAGGATCGCGCCGGTCGAGCCCGGCGCAGTCGTCGCGGCTCGGCGTCATTTCCGCTTGCGACCGAAGCGATGGCCATAGGCGCCGATCACTTCCACGGCGCAGCGCGCCGCGAGCTGGGCACCGAGCCCGTTCAGGTCGAAATCCGGGCCGAGGCAGGCCATGTCGAAGCCCGCGAGGCGCGGGCCGGTGTCGACCGCGATGCGCAGCGCGCGCAACGCTTCCCGCGCGGTCAGGCCGCCCGGGTCGGGATATTTCTGCGCCGGCAGGAAGGCGGGATCGATGACATCGAGATCAAGGGACAGGTAGAGCAGGTCGCAATCCTTCGCGACCGCCCCGATGGCGGCTGCCATGACATTGGCGATTCCCTGTTCCTCAACGTCCCAGAGCGTCCAGTAGCGGATGCCGAGTTCTTCGGCCGCCTCGTGCCAGCTCATGCCGTTGCGCAGGCCCCGGATACCGATGAGGGCGAAGTTCTCGGGCCTCAGATAGCCCGCCTCCATGGAGCGCGCCCATTGCGAGCCGGCCCAGTATTTCGGCTCCCAGGACAGGTCGAAATGGGAATCGAGCTTGATGGCGGCAATGCGCTTGCCCTTGTTCTGGCGACCTACGGCGCGCATGCCGACATAGGGCACGGTGTCGTCGCCGCCGAAGATGATCGGCACCGCCTTCTTGCCGATCATGTCCTGAATCCGGTCGGCCGCGGCGTGGAGCGTCTTTTGGGCCGGCACCTTGTGGTCGATGGCGACATTGCCGCCGTCGCACACGCTGAGCGCGTCGACGATGCGGAAGCCCCGGCCGCGCTCTGGCATCAGCCCGCCGCTGTGGTCGACGGAGTAGTAGACCGACTGGCGCCGGATCGCATCGGGAGCCTTGTCGGCGCCGGTGCGGGCGTAGATCGCCTCCTGCAGGTCGGCCCGCGCCGGCACGAATGTGAAGCGGTCGCGGATCTTGACCCCTTCATAGGGCACGCCGACCACCACCATGTCGGGCTTGCCCTCGATTTCCTCGAGCAGGGGCAGTTCCATGAAGCTCGGCACGTCCCCCTCGATGATGCGCATGACCCGCCGGGTGACTCGGCTGCCGCTCGCGGCACCCCGTTCGCCGGCGGCCTTGAACTTGCTGGCAATGGACATGAGAACCTCCCGTGGCAATGCTAGCATTGCCAGTGCGGCGGCCGAAAGCGGGCCGTCGGCGGGGGAGGAGACTTTGCGAGCAATCCGGCTGGCGAAGATCGCGATGGTGGCGGGGCTCGCGCTCTATGCCCTGCTGGTCGCCTTCGGCAACATCACCGACTACGGCTCCAACTTCGCCTTCGTCCATCATGTCCTCAGCATGGACACCACCTTCCCCGGCAATCACCTGATGTACCGGGCGATCACCGCGCCGGCCCTGCATCATGCCGCCTACCTGGCGATCATCGCCGGCGAGGGGCTGACCGGCTTGGTGCTCGCCTATGCCGCCTGGCGCCTGTGGCGGCTGCGAAGCGCGAGCCCGGCCGATTTCGCCGCCGGCAAGTCAAGCGTTGCGCTCGGTGCCGCCATGGCCTTTCTCGTCTGGTTCGTCGGCTTCCTCGTCATTGGCGGGGAGTGGTTCGCCATGTGGCAGTCGCCGACCTGGAACGGCCAGGAATCGGCATTCCGTTTCGTCGCCTGTTTCCTTCTGGTCACCGTGTTCGTGATGCAGAAGGAGGAATAGGCCGCGAGGCCGCCGCTTGGTCCCTTGCGGCTTCCTCCAGCAGGAACTGCCGGAATGCCGCGACCTTGGGGCGCTTGAGGGCATCGCGTTCATAGACGAGATAGAAGCCGTAGCCTTCTGCCAGCGAAAGATCGAAGGGCGTGACGAGGCGTCCTTCCGCGATCAAGCCGGCGGCGACGCTGCGCGGTTCGAAGGCCAGGCCCTGGCCGCCGATGACGGCCTGGATCATGGCGTTCTCGTCGTCGAAGACCACGCCCCTATGCGCCAACGCCGGATCGAGCCCGGCGACGATCAGCCACTCGCTCCAATCCTCATGAGTCTCATCGTGGAGCAGCGTCGCCCGCGTAACGTCGGCCGGCGCCTTCAGCTTGAGGCGCTTCACATAGGCGGGCGCGCCCACCACGACGAGCGCCGAGGGGCCGATGAGTTCGGCTTCCACCCCCGGCCAGCGGCCCTTGCCCCAGCGGATCGCGAGATCGAGGCCTTCTTGCCTCAGGTCGAGCACCGCCCTGGCATGGCGGATGGAAAGCTCGATGGCCGGATGGCGCTCGGCGAAGCGGCCGAGCCGCGGCGCTAGCCAACTGGCGCCGAAAGAGGGCGTGGTGGTGATGGCCAAAAGCTGCTCGCCGCGCCCGATCCCGGCGACGGCGCGGGCGAGGCCTTCGAAGGCCTCGCTCGCCGCCGGGAATAGCCGGCGCCCGGCAGGGGTCAGGGCGAGGCGCCGGGTCGTGCGCTCGAACAGCCGGACGCCCAGCTGGTCCTCGAGCGCCCGGACCTGATGGCTGACGGCGGCCTGGGTCACATGCAGCTCGGCAGCGGCCTTGGTGAAGCTCGATAGGCGGGCAGCGGCCTCGAAGGCGCGAAGGGCCGAAAGGGAGGGCAGGCGCCAAACCATGATTGATAACTATAACTCATGAGTGAGGAGAGAAAAGCTCGTTTGCGGATCGGGCAGGGAAGGCCGATCTTATGGCCATGGCGGAGCCAATCTGGCCACCGCAACGCGAAATCGAGGAGATAAGCCATGCTTATCCAATTCATGTCCCCCGGTCTGGTCCAGTTGCATGCCCTGCAATACATGGAACAGGCGCTGAGGGCGCAGCGGGAGACGCCCTTCCCGGCCCCGCGCCGGCGCCTCCGCAAGGCACTGAGGCGCTTCTTCCGCCGCACCGTTCGCGGGCTCACGAACGCGATCGAGGAGCCGCCCGCTCCGGCACTCCATGGCTGCGGTTGATCATGTACCTGGCTAGGATGGCCGCCTTTCACGAGACAAAGGAATCGCGATGTTCGAGCCTTTGGAAGGCGGCTGTCTCTGCGGGCGCCTGCGCTACCGGGTGAGCCTGGCGCCCATCGACAGCGGCTATTGCCATTGCCGCATGTGCCAGAGGTCGTCCGGCGCGCCGCTCCAGGCCACGGCCGAAATTCCGATCGCGGGCTTCGCCTTCATCAAGGGGAAGGCCAAGGCCTATCGCTCCTCGCCGCAGGCGGTCCGCCATTTCTGTCCCCATTGCGGGAGCCAGCTCACATTCCGCATTGCCGAGAATCCCACCTATGTCTCGATCAATACGCCGACTCTCGACCGGCCCGAGGCCTTGCCGCCGCGCATGCACATCTGGCGGGAAGGCCGGATTCCCTGGTTCGAGGTGAAGGATGACCTGCCGCGCTACGACCGCGAGGGTCCGGCCATCGATTGACGGCCCTGCTGTCGCCGTAGAATCCTGACGCATGGCACGGGTCGAATATCGCATCGAAAGCGCCGGCTCGGCCGCAGCGGCCAGGCTGATCGCGGCCCTCGACGATGAGTTGTCGCACCAATACCCGGGCCTGCCCGTGAACGGCATCGACGTGGCAGATTTCGAGGTTGGTGGCGGCGTTTTCGCCGTCGGTTACATCGATGGCGAGCCTGCTGTCTGCGGCGCCTTTCGCCCTTGGGAAGATGCGGCCGAGATCAAGCGCATGTTCGTGCTGCCCTCGCAGCGCGGCCGCGGGCTCGGCCGGCGCATGCTGGCGTTTCTGGAGGCGGAAGCAGCAAGGCGAGGCTACGCCCGCGCCGTGCTGGAGACCGGCAACCTCCAGCGCGAGGCGATCGGCCTCTATCGCGCCATGGGCTGGACGCCGATCCCCATTTTCGGTCCCTACGTGGGAAGCCCGATCAGCGTCTGCTTCGAGAAGCGGCTCATTCCGGACTGATCATGTGACTCGTCATTCCCGCGAAAGCGGGAATCCACGGCCCCAGGACACGGTCTCGGCAGATGGATGCCCGCCTCCGCGGGCATGACGACATATTGGTGTGGGGCCGCCCTATTAGATTTCCAGCCCCAGCCTGCGGCCCTCGTAAATCGCCGCGGGAGCGTGGCGCGGCGACAGGCAGTCGCCGATGGCGCGGAATTCCTTGCCGAGGCCGCGAAGCCCGTCGGCGAGCTCGCCTTCCGACCGGTTGACCGTCGCCAGCACGAGGCAGTCGAACGGTAGGCGTTGCTCGCTGCCATCCAGGAGGCTTTTGATCGTGGCACCGTCGCCATGCCAGGCGCGGACAACGGACTCGGTGATGAACCGGACGCCAAGTTTGGCAAGCCGCGCGCGCAAGGGGATGTCGGCGCCGGTGCGGACGATCTCGCGGCCGACCAGCGGGTCGGGCGTGAGGATGGTCACTTCGTGCCCCTTCTCGGCCAGATGCCAGGCCGTGCCGCCGCCCCGCCAGTTGCCCGAGTCATCCAGAAGCAACACGCGCTTGCCCAGCTTTGCCTCCCGGCGCATCACGTCCTCGACGGCGAAGACGTTGTCCCGCTCGACGCCCGCAAGCGCGGCGACTTCGGGTTGCCCGCGCTGGAAGCCGTCGCGCGCCGGGCTCGAGCCGGTGGCGATCACCACCGCATCGGCGCCGAAGGCGGCTACCTCGGCCGCATCCATCGGCGTATTGAGGCGCACGGAGACTTGCAGCTTGCCCAACTGGCCCTCGTACCACTCAATGAGGTCCAGGATCTGGGTCCGCCGCGGCTGCAGCCCCGCCAGGCGGAACTGGCCGCCCAGCTTGTCCGAGGCCTCGGCCAGGGTCACCCGATGTCCGCGCGAGGCGGCGACCCTGGCCGCTTCCAGCCCGGCCGGCCCGCCGCCCACCACCAGCACGGTCTTCGGAGCAGGCGCAGGCTTGAAGGTATCGCCGTCCCACAGATATTCCCGGCCGGCCGAGGGATTCACCAGGCAGCTGATCCAGTAATCGCGGTAGCGCCGGCCCCAGCACATCTGGTTGCAGGAGATGCAGCGCCGGATGTCCTCGGCCCGGCCTTCGCGCGCCTTGTTGGCGAGATGGGGATCGGCGATCTGGCCGCGCACCACGCTCACCATGTCGGCCTGGCCAGAGGCAACGACGTAGTCGGCGTTCTCCGGCGTGCGGATATGGCTTTCGGCCTGGACGCGAGCATGCTTGACGCTCTGCTTCAAGGCCTCGGCGAAGGGCGCCCCCAGCTTGTCGGCATAGAGGAAGGGCGGGATGATGCTGGTGAAATCGAAATAGCTGCCGGTGCCGCAGGTGACGTAGTCGTAAAGTCCGCGGGCATCGTGCCAGGCGGCGATCTCCTGCTGATCGGCGATAGAGAGCACTTCCGGGCGCGTCGGGTCGACGCTGATGGCGACCCCGATGATGAAATCCTCGCCGACCCGCTTGCGGATGCGCGACAGGATCTCGGCCGAGAAGCGCATCCGGCTCTCGAAGCTCCCGCCCCAGCGGTCGGTCCGCCGGTTGGAATAGGGCGACCAGAACTGTTCGATGGCGGCGTTGTAGGCGGCCATCAGTTCGCAGCCGTCATAGCCCGACTCTCGCGCCCGCCAGGCCGCGCGCACGAAGGAGTTGATGACTTCCTCGATCTCGGCCTCGGTCATGGCATGGCTTCCGTCGGAATCATGCATCGAGGGCAGGCCCGAGGGCGACCAGTTGGCCTCGAAGGCATTGTCCCAATCGCCATGGGCGCCGAGGTGATACATCTGCTGGATCATCACTGTGCCGTGCTCATGGCAGGCCTCGGTGATCTTGCGGAAATGGGGGATGACCGAATCGTCGTCGGCGCGGAAGTTGCCGCGCGTCAGCACCGTGCCGCGATGGACCGGCACGGGCTCGACCACGATCATCGCCGCCCCGCCCCGGGCGCGCTCCCGGTAATAGCCGAGGTGCCGTTCGCTCGGCAGGCCGTCGACGCTCATGTTGGCCGTATGGGCGCCGAAGTTGAGCCGGCATTTGAGCGTCTTGTGGCGAAGCTTGAGCGGCTGGAAGAGATGGGGAAAGGGCTGGGTCATCGGTTGCTTCCTTGCGGCCGGCGATCATAGAGCAAGGCCGGCGCTTCCGTCATGGGCGAAGGCGGGATAAAATTCTCGCGAGCCTTGAGAGGCTTTTCATGAACAGGCCATTGCATCCATCTGCGCTGGTTCTGTTGCTGGCCGCGGCGCTGCCGGCCATGGCGCCGGCGGCAAGGGCGGACGACGCACAGGATTGCCGAAGCGACCAATCCGCCTGGTCGGACTTTGGCCGGTCATTCGATGCCTGCCGGCGGCTTGCCGACGAAGGGGACCCGCGCGTCGAATACAAGGTTGCGGTGATGTACAACCTCGGCCTCGGCGTGCCGCCGGACCACGGCGAAGGATCGGTCTGGCTTCGTCGTGCCGCCGATCAGGGCTTTGCCCCTGCGCAAACCGCTCTCGCCGACATGTTCCGACAGGGCGTGGGCGTCGACCGGAACTATGCCGAAGCGGCCAAGTGGTATATGCGGGCGGCCGAGCAGGGCTACGGAAGCGCCCAGCATTCCCTGGGCAGGGCCTACGCCGTGGGCGAGGGCGTGCCCCAGGACGACGTGGAAAGCTACATGTGGCTGAGCCTGGCCGCGGCCAATTCCGAGCCCAAGGCCACCGCGGATCGCGATGCCGTGGCGGCACGGATGACGCCGGACCAAATTCAGACGGCCCAGGAACTCATCCGCGAATGGAAACCGGCGCCGCCGCACTGAGTTTCGGATTCTAGCGCGCGCAGCCGCCTTCTGCCGGCGCCATGGCTCCAGATCCCGCGGCCTTCGCACATTCGGCCGAGTTGATTTCCCGAACCGAGCGGGCGACGCGGCCCCAGAATTCGGCCCTGCCCCTGGCGCCGGCCCGCTCATAGTCCCTGGCCCGGTTTTCCATAAGCGAAGCCGCCCGGACTCCATAGGTTTGGCGGATCACGCGGGCGACGGCGGCGATGTCGGAATCACTTT
Source organism: uncultured Alphaproteobacteria bacterium (assembly GCA_963724385.1). Lineage (GTDB taxonomy): Bacteria > Pseudomonadota > Alphaproteobacteria > Dongiales > Dongiaceae > DASXQK01. The sequence continues at coordinate 2,026,093 of CAVRUJ010000001.1, forward strand.
GCAAGGCGGGCTCTCGTTCTTTCGATCCAGGTCCAGGCTTGCGCCGCGTCTCGAAAGCCATAGATCAGAATCGGGCGATCGGGCCGGAAGGGTGCCCTCACGGCAAAGTGGCCGGATTTCAGCCGGACGATTTCGAAAGTCGGGCTTTCGTCCTTCGGGGATAGCTGGGATAGGGCTGCAGCGGCCATGACGGAATTGATACGAGGCTGCCGGTTGCGGGGCCTTGACCTGGATCAAGGGTCTTTCCAGGCCGGAGGCGGTTCACGTCTCGGTGAATTCGGGGCATCCCCGTCGCGGCGGCAGAACCTGGAATTGCGGAATCCGCCACTCTCTCCCGCAGTGAGCTGCCCGGGATCGAGAGCGCGGTTGCCGCCGCCGGCGACATGGCTTTTTGCCAGCCGGCTTGATAGGCGCTACGATCCAGCGGGGATGATCAAGAACTACACCGACCATTCGGCGAACGAGCGGACCTTCCTCGCCTGGGTGCGCACGGCCATCGCCCTGATGGCGTTCGGCTTCCTGCTGGAGCGGTTCGATCTCTTCCTGCAGGTCGCCATGGTAACGCTAGGCTCCAAAGCCCCGCATTTCCCGGCGACCGGATTCGGACGCGAGGCCGGGCTCGCCCTGTTGCTTCTGGGTGTGGCCATGACGGCGATTTCAGTCATTCGCTTCCTGGCGACCAGAAAAGCCATCGACAGCCCGGAACTGCACCTAATCTCGGGCCTCCGGCTGGATCTCGCGCTCGCCGCGCTGCTGGCGTTCTTGGGGCTGGCGCTGGTGTTCTACCTGACCCACGCCATCGTTTCCCATACCTGACGGCGGCCGTGGCCTACATGCCACCGCCCATTCCGCCATGTCCGCCGCTGCCGGATGCGCTAGTGTTGTGACTCTGACGGTTCATTCTCATTCGTCATGCCCGCGAAAGCGGGCATCCCGGGCGATTGCAGTGCCTGGAACACCTGGATTCCGGCTCTCCGCTTCGCTCCGGCCGGAATGACGATGAAAGAAAATGAATCGAATGTCAGAAGCATAACACTGGCGTTCGCCCCTCCGTTCATGTGGTCTTGCGCTTCCATGCATGTTGCGGCCCCGCCGGATTGGCAGGTATTCGCTGCTCCGCCGTGCCTGTCGGCCGAAGAGCTTCCGGCGAGCGCCGACGGCGGTCTGCATCGAGGGGCTTCGCTGTGGCGCCATAGACCGAAACACCGCCGGCGTGCTGGTGCGGATCATTCGCGACCTGGCCGCTCGTTGAGCGCGATGGGTCGCTACCGACTGACCTTGCCGCACCAGCCGGGAAGGTAGTTTGCTTCCTCGCTTCTGGCGAGTTGGCGCGCATGCTTCAAGGCGGCGGGAAAGTCCTTCTCGACGAGCTTGCGTTTGACCCGCGCGCGAAGGAATTCGGCCCATAGGAATTCGCTGAACGGCGTCGTGTCCTTGGCGTAGCCTCCGGCGAGCCGCAATTCACCGGCAAGGGAGCGGAAGGGATCGTCGATCAGGCCCTCGACCGATTTCGGGATGTCTTCGTAGCCGCGCCTGCGCCCCTCGTCGTCGAACGGGTGCATCCAGTTGTGGTTGTCGAGCACGAACCAGAAGGCGGCCGGCTCCAGCCGCTCAAGATCGGCAACGATGGTGACGAGCACGTCCTTCACGCCCTCCTCGTGCAGCGCCAGGGCGAGATGATGATGGTCGATAACGTAGTGGCGGCCCTTCGGCCCCAGAATGACCGGGATCATGTGATGACCGAGGAATTCGCCGCCTTTGCTGCCTGCCGTCTCGCGCCACGCCTGGCGTTTGGCCTTGACTTCGCGCATGCCCACGGTGATTTGCGTCGGACGGAGATCGCCGATTGCGATCGGATGCAGAATGGGTTCCCTTACGGTGACCATTGGAATCCTCCCCCTTGGGTCAGGGTGCAGCAAGCATTACCTCTTCGGGCCCGAAGGCCCCCCGACAGAGGGAGCCTTATGAAAGAATTGCAAGGTAGATCAGCGATGCGCGGAATGGCAATCGATGCGGGCCTGCCTTCATGCTGAACGCGTCTTTCTCCATCCTCGGTTCCGCGGTGCTGTTGGGCGCCGTGCTCGCCGTTCTGCATCTGCGCGCGGAAGGGGCGGCGATGCCCGCTTGGCCGCTGGGCGGTCTGCACGGGTTGCTCGCTCTCGCCGGCCTCGGCTGCCTCCTGGCGGGGCTCGGCGGGCCGCCGCGGGGGCTCAGCACAGGCACCGAAGCGTTCGGGAAGATTTCTGCCGGGTTGCTTGCGATCGCGGCGCTGATGGGCGGCGGGATACTCATCATGCGCCTGCGCAAGAGGCAGTTTCCGGGGGTGCTGATTGGCGCGCACGCCACCCTTGCGGTCTCCGGCTTTGTCGTTCTCGCCGCCTACATTCTGGTTGGGTAGGTCGCCAGGCGAGTCGCGCGGACTCGCCGTCGCTGAATTGCCACATTGGGTGGCTTACTCTGTCCGATGACGGTTGCGGCCTGTTGCCCGGGACCGTCGCCGAAGCAGCAGCTTGTCAAAGGAGTGCCATGCGTCATCGGTACCTGTCGTTACTGCTCGCCGGCCTGGTGGCAATCACGGCCTTGCCCTGCCGTGCCGACATGTCGTCCGAGGAACGAGCCAAGCGCTGGTTCGAGGAACATGATCGCGACCATGTCGGGTACGTGACGGCCGACGAGGTGGTTTCCTATGAGCTGAAGCGCTTCAAGCGCATGGACGCCATCGGCGACGGGAAGCTTTCGCTGGCCGAGTTCTGCAGCGGCGTCCCGAGCGACCAGTTCGATGAGATCAGCCGCTGCCGCGGCCTGTTCGTCGCGATGGACAGCGACGGCGACGGCTCTGTCACCCGGGAAGAGTTGTCCAGCTACTACCGCGACGCGATCCACCGGGCCGACCAGAAGGGCGATGGCCGCGTCACCCTGGAAGAATGGCTGGCATCCAAGCAGGGCCAATGATCCCGGCGGGGCCGAAAGCCGATCGCGAGGCGGGCCGCCTCGCCTGCTTCATTCGTCCTCTTGCATGTGGTGGTTTTGCTGGTCGCGGATCGACCGGTAGACGATCGTCACCTGGCCGCTCGCATGGCTCTGGACAATGATCCGGTTGCCGATGTCTTCGGTGCAGAGGCCGGGGAGCAGGTCATGGGGCGTGTTGTCGTCGACCGTCACCGTCGCCGCGCCGGTGCTGAAGAAGTCGTTGCAGAGGCGCATGTTGAAGCCCGGAAGCCCCGTATAGATCTGTTGCGTCTCGCCGGGCTTCAGGGTGATCGAGCCGAAATAGCTGGCCAAGGCCGGGCTTGCCAGCGGCGCGGTGGTCAGGAGGGCCGCCACAGTCAGCGACGGAAGCCTTGCAAGAGGTTTCATGGCTGGATTGCTCCAATGCAATGCCATACCTGGTTCGTCGGTACGAATAGAGTGAACCGCCGCCGTTCTTGGGGCAAGGCCAGCGCACGGGATCGTGAGGCGGGGTCAGGTCGAAGTCGCCAATGCCATACCGCGGGCATATTCATATCGGCAGTCATGCATCTGGCTGCCGGCACTCCCCCGTGACGGCGAAGAGGGCGGATTTCTGCGAAGCTACGATGGTCGGTGCCGAGTTCGACCAGGAGCCGGGGGAGAGGCTCGAGAAGGCGATTGCCAGGCAGGCTCCGGAGGGCCGACCCATGGGCGTGATCCTTGTTTGGCTCGATCCGAATTCGAGGCGAAAGCGTCGGGAGTAAGAGATGCCCAAGATTGACTACACGGCTTTTAGCGCTCTCGACCCTTTCTTTGAGGTTGTCATGGAGGGCCTCGCAAAGTTCGTCGATGGCGAGCACTATTTCGACACCCTCGCAAACGATGTGCTGTTCGAGTTCCTCTATGAGTTTCCGGGCTGGCCTCGGGTAACGCGCGGCCGGGACAATCTCATAGCGCTCTATTCCGGCTACGGGCGCAACATCCGGCTCAGCCGAGGCGATTCGTTGATCGTGCATCCCTCGGACGATGGTCGCGTGGTCACGCTCGAATACGAAGTGCATGGGAAGGTGCTTGCCACTGGCGCGACTTACGACAACCGGTTCGCTTCGATTGCCACTATCGAAAACCGCAAGATCTTGCGCTGGCGTGATTACATGGATTCGTTGGCCGCATGGACGGCGTTGAATAAGCCCGCGTGACCCTAGTGCGGCCCATCGTCCTGGCCAAATTCGACAAGCTGGTCCACCACGGCTTCTGGATGGACGTGCGTTGCTGGCGCTATGAGCGGAGCGTGACGATGAGTGTGGCGGCTGGTATGTCGCGGGATCGCGACGAGACACTCGAGGTATCGGACGAAACCATTTCGGAGGACCGCAGATGGGCGCCACGGATGCGCGCGACATTGCCGCACAGTCAGGAGGCTGGATTGAAGTCAAGCGGGGGCAATTGGTCCGCATAGTCAACGTCGAAGGTGCGCAGGTAGCCGATATGTTCGCCGTATCGAGCGCCGACAAGACAGAATGGCTGAGCGTGGGGAATACACGGTCGGCCACAGAGCGCTTGTTTCCGAGGGTCGGCCAGTCTTTCTACACCAACCAGCTTCGCCCGATCCTCACATTGGTCGAGGACCGCACGCCCGGCGTCCATGACATGCTATACCGCGCCTGCGATCCACTGGTGTACGCGCTGATGGGAGTGACCGGCCATCATCCCAGCTGCGAGGAGAACTTTCAGAAGGCTGCGGCGGAAGTCGGTTGGCGGCCACCAGAGACTCCAGATCCGGTGAACTTTTTCCAGAACACGCCTGCAGACGAGCACGGCAATATTCGCTCGGAACCCGCTCTCACAAAGGCCGGCGATTTCGTTACACTGCGCGCCGAGATGGACCTCATCGTGGTAGTAACCGCTTGTTCCTGGGACATCGCATCGTCGCCAATCAACGGCGCACGCTGCACAGGCATCCGGCTTGCCATTGTCCATGACGAGGGCGCTGATGGCTGCTGATGTGGCTAAAGATGGCGGATTTCTGCGAAGACATGATGGTGGGCGCTGTAGGGATTGAACCTACGACCCCACCCGTGTGAAGGCAGCGGGCCAACGCGGGCAAGCCGTTGACTTTACTGGCATGTCATCCCCGCTTCCGCTGCGCCTGCACGGCCTTTGCACCAGGCAGGCTGTGAATTGCCGGCGCCAGGTGATCCGGGTTCACGTGCGCGTAGCGCGCGACCATGGCAATGGTTCGCCAGCCGCCTAGCTCCATGAGCACACGCAGATCGCGGCGCTCGGCGTAGAGCCAGCTCGCCCACGTGTGGCGCAGGTCATGCGGCGTCGCCTGGATCGTCAATCCAGAGGCCTCGCTGGCGCGCCGGCAGGCCCCTCTGAACGCAGTCTTGATCTGACCGCCTCCGTCGGCCCTCGGCGCGTAGGGATGGCCATCAGGGCGCCGGAAAACGGCGCCAGCGCGCCCTCCGGGCAGATTCGCAATCTCCTCGAACGCGCGATCGTGGAGCGGGACGCCGCGGCTATCGCCGTTCTTGGTGTCGGCGAAGACGACGCGACGCCTCTGCAAGTCCACGTTTCGCCAGTCGAGCGCGAGCGCCTCGCCCAGGCGGCAGCCGGTGTACAGCATGAACACCACCAGGCGCCTCAGGTGCGGGCTGCAGGCCGCAACGAGCGCCTCGGCCTCCTGCGGCGAGAGCCAGCGCGTTTTCCCGCGCGGCGGTCGCCGGCGCTTGACCCTGCGCCATTCCATCCAGCCCCGCTCGGCCGCGTGGTGCAGCACGGCGGCAATGGGCGTGATAACCGACCGGTTCACGTGAGCGGGACCGCCATGAGGGCACAAGGTGGCGATGGCGCCCTCGACGGCGTCGCCGTTGATGGTCGCCAGCATTCGGCCCTCGCCGAAGTGCTCAAGGATGCGATCGAGGTAGCCGAGGTCGCGCGCCCTCAGGCCGGTTCTGGCTTCGAGGTAAGATGCTGCGGCGGCGGCGAAGGTTCGCGCCGCCGCCGTCCCAAACACACTACGGTCGAGGAGCTCTCCCTCCCGTTTGATTCGGAGTGCCTCTGCAGCTGCCTCTTGATCCGTGCCCGTAGTTTCGTAAACACGCTGTGCTCGGACGGTGCCGCGGAGGTACCAGACTCGGCCGCGGCGGAATTTCCGGATGGGCATCGAAGGGCCTCCACCAGGCGGTTGAAATCGTCGGTCGTGAAAAGCTTCTTGCGACCAGCAAGCCGATAGTAGGCATGGACCCTGAGAAGGTCCTGCAGCTTTCGTCGACTGATCCGGAGCCGCGCGGCGGCCTCGGCCATGGTCATGAGCTCAAGCGGCTCAGTCATCCATGGGCTCCGCTGTGCGCCTGACGGTCTGCTGCCGGCCGCCGGGCCGCGGCCATGTCGGCGCGGAATTGCTGCGTCTCGGCGATCAGATCGGCGACGAGCTGGCCAGCCTTTGCCACTTAACCCTCGGATCTCGATGCCGGCGAGCGGGCCGGCCCGTACTGTTCCACGGGGAACAGTTTCAGGTGAAACAAAGCCGCCGGGCGGCGGAAGGAGCACCACCGCCCGGCGCGGACCGAGATCGGCCCATGGAGTGCCAACCCCGGCCCGAAATGTCCCGCAGCCCTAGACCAGGCGCTCCCGGGCGGATGTCCGCCGGCCGGCCGCGGCCTCCGCCGCTGGCGGCCCGGCTTCGCGATTTTCCGGCGCCGGGCGAGTCGGGCGCTCGGACGCGTTCCGCCCTTTGGGCGCCGGCGAGGATGATCCAACAGGCGCCTGCTCGACTTCGGCGTGCCCGCTCGCCAGAAGCTCCTTGGCCAGCCGGTCCGGCAACTCGACCCAGCCAGCGCCGGCGACGAGCTCAGCCCTGTCCACGGCCTCCAGTAACTTCACGCGCATTTGGCCCTCTTAGCTGCTCCCCAGGACTCCGCGGATGATAGAAAAGCTCTCGTAGTGCAGGAAGGCTACGTCGGCCCGCATCCACGCGAGGAAGCCGACCTGGCCCTGCTGAGCGAACAGCTCGCGAAGGATGCCGAGTTCGAGCTGGGTCCGGATCCCAAACAAGACGTGGGGATAGTGGCCTACGAAAATCCGGGATGCCGTGCTGACGTTCCCCTGGGTGTCGGTTACCGGAACGCTGGTAGTGCTCAGCATCTGAAGATCCGATGCGCCGGGCGGCGGCAGCAGCGGCCTGCCCTGGCCGTCCTTCAGCTTGCGGTAGTCGCGGAGCGTCCGCGGCGCCATGATGGCCGAGCGGGGCGCCTCTGGAACGTTGGAAGCGTCAAGCGTGTAGAGAGCATTGACCAGGTCGTCATAGGCGTTGAGCGTGTGTCCGTTGGTGCCCATGTCCACCAGCCCCGGCATCTTTCCGCCGTAGGCAGACGGGATGTTGGCGATGCCCAGGGGCATCGTCACGCCATCGCCAAGATGCATGACGCGGTCGAGCTCGAGCGCCATCGCCTTCCCGATGTTGGTCTTGATGATCTCGTCGAGGTTGGCAGCATCCTCGACGAGCTCGCGGCTTATGGTCACCAGACATCCGAGCGAACGCGCCCGCATGATGTTGGCGCCAACGAGCGGGTCGCCCTCGGGAATCAGTTGGCCCTCGATGCGCCACGTAGCGGCAGGGTCGGAATCCATTCTCGCCATGATGACCTGCGCCGTCGGCATCACCATTGTGAGGGCGCCCGCCTTCACTCCCACCGCCTGCGCCCGCATGAAGTCGATGATCTCTGCCGACGTTTCGGTCGGCACCGCGTAGCCGCCCGAGGGGAGCGCCCACTCGCCGAGCGCACGATGCTCGGCTTCGCTGGCCACTCCCGGGACGCAGGCTCTCACCATTTGCCCCAGGAGGCCCCGGCTTTCGCTGCCGTCGCCGGCGACTGACCGGGCGACACTCTCGCCCGCCCGGAGCACGGGGATCTCCTTGCCCGTCTTCAGATCGCGGAAAAAGATCGGCGGCTCGGCGTCTGCGCCAGAGCAATGCGGCGCGGCACGCGAGCCGCTCGGGCCCGACCGTGGGCCCTTGATGCCGAGCTGGAATCGCGCGTCGATTTCGTCCGCGGCGATGCTGAGCAAGTCCGCGATGACGCGGTTGGTGGTCGATTCGTCGGCTGAGGGCGGCCGCTTCTCGGCCTCGATCCTGTCGAGCAGCTCGGTGCCTGCCCGCCTCAAGGCCTTCTTTCGCTCATGCACAGCGTTCGTGTCGCGGCCGGCGTGGGAATCGAACTCGAGGCGCACCGCAATTCCGTGCCGGCTCATCACGCCCTGGGCGGTCATGAGCTCGGCCTCATTAAAGTTAAATCTCACGTGGGAGTCCTCCATTTGGAGCGCAGAACGCCAAACGCCGCCGCGCTCCGGTTAAAGTGCCGGTTGCATCGGCGGCGCTGAGGGCTCTCCAGGAGTCCGAGGCCGCTTCGCTCGTCGGACCGCCGGGCGCCAGGCCGGGCAGCGGGCGAGCTCGATCTCGAAAGAAAGTGCCTTGTCGCTCTCGGTGGCGCACAAACCGCCAGGGAATATGCGCCAACTTCGCCCGTTAGAACGCCGGCGCCAGGCCGGCGGCGATCGGGCTCGAGTAAGGGCAAGCTACGCGGCGGGGTATCCATTGTCAAGCGTGCCCTGCCGGTCGCTGGCCCTGGCCCAATCGGGCGTTGACGGCGAAGGCATAGGCAGCCAGGTCGCTGAGAACCGCGCCCGATCCGCCAGTCTCGATCGCGAGCTGAAAGGAGGCCTCGAAAAGGGCCAACCGCACGACCGACGCATCGACCCCCCGGGCGACGATGCCGCGCCCGCATAGAAAAAGCTCGGCCGCGATGGTCTGGATTGCCTCTTCGAATGTCTGGATCTCCTCGTCGCTCGGGCCTTCGTCATTGCTCATCGGGCGGCTCCCGCCTGGCGCCGCGACGCGCCGCAAGCCGGCGCTCCAATTCACGATTTGCCGACGTGAGAATTACCGTCACGTTTAGGGCCAGCATGGCGCTGCTTTTTTCCGCCTCACGCGCGAGACGCCGGGCGCGCGCCGCGGTGAACCCCTCGAGGGCGCTCATCTGGCCCCGGCGCGGCGCGTACTTCGCAATCCAGAAGTGAGGGCGCTTGGGATCGAGGACCGACAATTCCGGCAGCGCCAGTATCCCGGCGCGCGCGACCTCTTCCCAGCCGTCGGCTACATCCTCATCACGCAGCCGGACCATGATGCCGCGCCGGGCGTCCTCGGGCGGAATGCCGAGCGCCGCGCAGGCCCCCACCAGCACAGCCTCGCAGACGTGCGAGTAGGCATAAGGCCTGAGGAAGTCGGCGGTGAGCGGAACGGTCGTTAGCCATTGCTCGCGGAGCTGCCACGCCTGGACGGCACGGCGCGTTGGCCAGCCGCGCCCCGCTGCCTCTATGTCGGCGGCGCTGTACGATTGGCCGGCAAGGTTGAGAGCGGAATGGACCATGCGGACGGCAGATTACCCGCCCGGGTACCTTCAGTCAAGACTTCGGACTAACGCGGCGCCCCGTTTTCCGCCGATCGCTCCTGGAGGCAAGGCCCAGGCGCACGAGCTCGCGGATTGCCTCGGCCCGGCTCGGCATGCGATGCGCGAACCGCCAGTCGTCGATTTTGGCGAGTTCGGCCTCGGACAGCGGCACGTGGACGCGCTCGGTTTTCGATTCGGCCATGCGACGACGCTACCGAGTGGCCGACAGTGTGTCAATTGTGCTGCCTGCGCTTGACAGAGCGAGCGCGCTGGCAGATTGTCGGCACACACAGCACAACTAGCACAAGGAGACGACCCCATGTCTAAGTACAAACCCATGCCGGCTGCTCGGTTTAACGAGACGGGGGCGCGGAGCGCGCTGTGTCTCGATGACGCCATCCTTCGGGACGCGGCGACTTGGCATGAGCTAATGCCGCGCGCCCAGGCGCTGATCCTGCGCCGGCGCGAGATTGAGACTGCTCTGCCTAGTGAGTTCCGCCACGAGGGGATCGACCCGAGGGGGATCGCGAGCTGGGTAGGCGTGTCGGGCAAGCAAGTCGAACGCTGGCAACGATATCAGGAGGCCTTCCTGGGCCTGGGCCTTGGCGTGCTCAACGATGAGCTCGAGTCGCTGCTCGAACGCATCGGAGAGATCGAAACAAGGATCTCGCAAGCAGTACCTGCGACGGACAGCGGAGCCCTCGCGATCGCCAAGGTGCTACTCTCTAGGGGGCAATTCCGGGTCATGCGGGAGCAGGGGGAAAACAGTTTCGATGGCGCCTTGCTTGCCACCGGCATGCTCTCGATACGTCGGCTTGAGCGATCTTTGCGAACCAAAACCCAAGCAGGCCGCTCCCTGGCGGAGTGATGCTGGCGCCGCGCGATGCGCCCCGGCAGCACGCTCCCCGCCCAATTGCCAGCGCGGTCCGCCGGCGACCCAGGGTCGGCGGCAGCGAGCCCCTTGGGGATCTCCGCGCGTGCCCGGCCGCGGCTGAGCGACGGCGCTGGCGCGCTGGGCCGGGCGCCCTGGCGGCACGGCCCAGCGCGCACTTGGCGGTGCGATCCGCCGGCGCCCTGGCGCACCTAGTGCCGACTTCGGGCGCGGACAGCGGCACATGCACGCGTCCGGGTTTCGATTGGGCACGCGACGCCGTCGCGGGGTCGCTGGGGCGTGTCAATTGTGCCGCCTGTGCTTGACAGAGCGAGCGCGCCGGCGGATTGTCGGCACATACGGCACAACAAACACATAGGAGACTGCAATGGCCGCTCTAAAATCCGCCGCTTCGGCCGGGGAAAGCGAACCAATCTCGGCTTGTGCCCAGGCCCTCGACGAGCCCATCATCAGGGACGCGCTGGCGCTCGGGGGCGTGATGCCTCACTTCTACGCTCTGCTGGCGCGTCGCGATCAGGTCCGCAAGGCCCTTCCCGCCGAGTTTGAGGGCACTATTGATCCTCGCGACGCCAGCGCCCTTGTTGACACGCGGTGCCCTGGTGGCGCCGAGCTCGCCGAACGGCTGCGCCGCCACGAGAGGGCATTCGCCGACCTCGGGCTCGACCGCATCGAGGACGAGATCGGGCCGCTCGCCGATCAAGTCGCCGAGCTCGAGCAGCGACTCGCTGATGCCGTGCCGGTGACCGCGCGCGGGGCCATGGCGATCGTCAGAGCCGTCCTTCGCAGGGGCCTGCTTGAAGCAATTCGGGACGGCGGTCGCGATACCTTCGATGCCGAGCTCCTGGATAGGGCCGATCGCGCGGCCCTCTTTGTCGAGGGGCAACTGCCCGCGTAGCGCCTCACCATCGCTCAAGCGTGGATCCGCGATGCGGTGCCTCGGGAACCGGGAGGGTCCGGGCCGTTAACCGAAATCCGGTTAAAAAAAGATTCCGACAATTTCCCGGGCGCTTTTTTGTCGTCAGGCCCCCGGTCCAGGGGGGCACGCTTCGAATTATTTGACCCCCCCCCGGTGCCTGGCCCGCGCGGTCCATGCGTGGTCCATACTAGCCCGAGCAAGTTCAGCAAATTCTATAGGGTCGGTCTATGTGGTCCATGTGGTCTATGTACTTACGGGGTGTACATGCGCGCATGCGCGCGTGCGCGCGCATGCGGACTTGGCAAATCGCGCAGACCACATGGACCATGACTCCACCGCCCTGATTCGCTTAGGGTTTTGGTCTATTCTGCATGGACCACGCATGGACCACGCATGGACCGCGTGGACCGGGGATCGCTACGCCATCGGGGGCCGGTCCCCTGCCTCGTCGCCCCAATCGGCGTCCTGGCCCAGGAGCTCGTCGAAGTGCCGGCGGCAGTCGTCGAGTGGCGGCAGGCGGTAGCACCAGGCGCGCCGCCGGCGCGGCAATCCCTGATCATCGGCCTCAGCGAACCATGGCCGCGTTCGCTCTAGGCGCCCGGGAACGAGCTTGCGCAGCGCGTGGCCCAACTGGTCATCGGTGAGCCGATGCCGCTCGCCCTTGAGATCGCAAAAGGCCACGTAGGAGGCGTAAAGCGCGGTGGTCTGCACGGGATCGTCGCCCCACTCGTCGCGCGAGGCAGTCGGAGCGCCGTGCCGTAGCCTACCGTACCACCAGGCTACCTCCGGGCGCATGCTCGCGATCTTCTGGTCCCTGAGCGCCTCGGTTTTCGGGATGTGGCGCACATCAGCGGCAGCCAGGTCGAAGCGCAGGAGCCACCCCAGGAGAGCCTCGCGACCACCAGTGCTCATCTCCGCGTCAACGGCCGCGAAGTACCCGTGATTTTGCATCGCGGCCTCGCCAAGATCGAGGACCGCAAAGCGCCGCTCCTCGAATCCGGCTGGGATCACCCAATCGGCGTTTGAGGTGACCAGGAGCCGCACGAGGTTTCGAGTTTTTATGGGATCCACGCCCTTGCGCTCGATCATCTGCTCCGAGCCAGTGACGAGCCCCTTGAGCAGGCCCTCGGCCTGCTTGTCGCCCGCCCAGAATCCCTCGTCGGCCTGCAGCAGCAGACATGCCGCCAGGTGCGCATTGAACTGGCCGACCAAGTACCGGGCGCTGGCGACGAGAACCCAATGATCCGGAAACAGCGAGCCGATGACCTGCCCAACTTTGGTCTTGCCCGTCCCCTGCCTCCCGCGGAGCACGAGCGCCGTGCCGATTCTTTCGGCGGGTCGCTGAACCATGTGGGCGAACCAGGCGCACACCCAATTGAAAAGGGCTTCGTCGCCGCGCGCGACGTTAGTCCGTAGATGGTCCATGAAGGTCGGGCAGGCCTTCCACGGGTCGCGGTCGCTCGGCACGACGGTGAAGCCGCGCCACAGGTTATATGCGCCCTCTGGCGCGCCCTCGGGAGCAAAGACGAGATTGGAATAGCTGCGACGCAGCTTGTGGCCCACCCAGAGCGCGCCGACGCCTTCGTACTTGCCCGAACGCGCGCGGTATTGCTCATTGGCGTGCCAGATTTTGAAATCCGAGATCGGCATGAGCTCAATCACGGAGCGGCCGTCCGGCGCGCGCTCCTCGCATATCACCGAACATCGGCCGCCAACTTTCACCATGGCGAAGCTGAGGTTGAGCCGCTCAATCGCGGCCGCGATCTTGGCGGTTTCCGCATATCTTCGCCGGCTCTTCGGCGCCGGCGCCGCGACCGCGAGCGCCTGGCTCACTTGCTCAGCGGCCATCGCGCCGCGCCGGCCCGATTTCGACCAGCGTGCCGCCATTGACTGGCACGCCTGCAAGGCAGGCAGCGCACTCGACGCCGACGATTGTGAGCCCCCTAGGTAGCCGGCGGACCAGCACGCCACAGGTTGCGCCGCCGCACCTGCTGCAGCGGAGAGTCGCCGTGCCGCGCGGCATGAGCCAAGACCTAAGAGGGTCCTTCGAAGCGGGGCAGTTCATTCTCGCAACGTCCGAACGCCGCCGGAACGCGCTGCACGGATTTTGCACGCATCGGCCTGCCAATTCGTGTTCCGTTCTGCATCGTCCTGCCGAACGCGGGCGCCCTCCAAGGTGCACCGGAGTCCGATTTCCCTTGGTTTAAGTGGTGGGCGCTGTAGGGATTGAACCTACGACCCCACCCGTGTGAAGGGTGTGCTCTCCCGCTGAGCTAAGCGCCCATCCCCGAAGGCGGCCACGAAGGATCGGGGCCGCAGGACAGGGGGGCTCTCTTAGGTCCGGCGGCCGCGTCTGTCAACCGCGCCCGGGCCCCGGCCGACGCCATGGCCCCGGGGATTGCCCCGAATTCGCCCGAATCTGGGCTATAGTCCCGTGCCATGGCCGCTTTGCGAAGCATCCTGGCCGCCGTTCTTCTGGTGGCCCTGCTTGCCAGCCCGGCGATGCCGCGCTCACCGGCGCGCGTCCGCCTGGATTATGCCGGGTTCCTGGTCGATGCCGAGGTGCTCTATGCCCGGGTGGACGTGAGCCTCGGCGAGGGCACGGGGCCCTATCGGATGAACCTCTCGAGCGGGCTCGTGGGCACGCTGGGCCAGCTCTATCCTTTCCACCTGCTGGCCTCCAGCCAGGGCAAGGTCGCAGGGCCGGGGCCCTTGCCGCTACGCTACACCAGCGAGTTCACCCTGTTCGAAACGCGGCAGACCATGACGCTCACCTATGGCGCCCATGGCGCGGTGCGCCTGGCCGACGACCCGCCGACGGAGGAGGGGCAGATCGCCAAGGCGCGCGGGCTTCTCGCCGGCACGATCGATCCCCTGAGCGCGGCGCTCGCGGTCGCCCATGAAGTAGCGCGCGTGGGGCGTTGCGAGGGCGAGCTGCATGTCTTCGACGGCGCCCGGCGGTATGATCTCAGCCTCCATCCCGCGCCCGACGGCCTGGCGATCCCGCGGTTTGAGCTGCCGGTAGAGGGCGAACCCATTGCTTGCGACGCGGGGCTCACCCTGATCTCGGGCTTTCCCCAGGACGCCGTCGAGTCCGGCATGTATCCCAAGACGGCGCGCTTCTGGCTCGCCCCGAACCTGGCTGGGCCCTTGCCGGCGCTCCTCCGTCTCGAAGCCGATAGCGGGCTCGGCCCCATCCATCTCGATCTCCGGGACGTGCTGCCCCAGTCATAGCTCTTTGCCCGCGTTGCCCGCTTGGACCCGCGCCGGGCCTGTGGCAGGTTGCGTCGGAAGCAAGTCGTTGTTGGTGAAGAGTCGCGTTCATGGCTGAGCGGAGCGCAGCGAAAACCGGACCGGGCCTGGCCGCCGTGTTGTTGGCGGCGGGCAAGGGCACGCGCATGAAATCGCGCTTGCCCAAAGTGCTGCATCCCATCGCCGGACGCCCCATGATCGCCCATGTGCTGGCCAGTCTGGCGCCGCTGGCGCCCGATCCCGCGGTCGTCGTCGTCGGCCCCGGCATGGCCGGGGTGGAAGCCGCCGTGGCGCCCTATCGAACGGCCGTGCAGGAGCCTCAGCTCGGCACCGGCCATGCCGTGCTGGCCGCGCGCGAGGCGCTGGGCGAAGGGGCCGACGATCTTCTGATCCTCTATGGCGACACGCCCTTCATCTCGACCGCGACGCTCCGGCGCCTGGTCGAGCGCCGGCGTCAAAGCGATGCGCCCGCCGCGGTGGTTCTGGGCATGCGGCCAGCCGACCCCGCCCAATATGGCCGCCTGGTGGTCAACGGCAGCGGCCGGCTCGAGGCGATCGTGGAATTCGCCGACGCGGACGAGGCTCTTCGGCGCCAGGGCCTGTGCAATTCGGGCGTGATGGCGGTGGATGGCCAGCGCATCTGGGATCTGCTGGCCCGCCTCGGGCGCGACAACGCCAAGGGCGAGTATTACCTGACCGACATCGTGCGCCTCGCCCATGCCGACGGCCTCGGCGCCGTGGCGCTGGAGGCCCCGGCCGAAGAGCTGCTCGGCATCAACAGCCGGGCCGAGTTGGCGGCGGCCGAGGCCGCCATGCAAAAGCATCTCCGGCATCACGCCATGGAGGAAGGTGCTACGCTCATCGATCCCTCGACGGTGTGGCTGAGCTTCGATACCAGGCTCGGGCGCGACGTGACCGTTGGCCCCAATGTCTTTTTCGGTCCCGGCGTCGAGGTCGCCGACGGGGCTGAGATCCGCGGCTTCTGCCATCTCGAGGGCGCAAGGGTTGGTGAAGGCGCGGTGATCGGCCCCTTCGCCAGGCTCCGGCCCGGCAGCGTCATCGGCGACAAAGCGCGGGTCGGCAATTTCGTCGAGACCAAGAACCTGCGGCTTGCCGCCGGGGCCAAGGCCAATCACCTCGCCTATCTGGGCGATGCCAAGGTGGGCGAGGGGGCCAATGTGGGCGCGGGCACCATCACCTGCAATTACGACGGCTACGGCAAATACGAGACGACCATCGGCGCCGGCGCCTTCATCGGCACCAACAGTTCTCTCGTGGCCCCGGTGACCATTGGGCCGGGCGCCATCGTCGCCGCAGGAAGCGTGGTCACCGAGGACGTGCCGGCGGATGCCCTGGCCATCGCGCGCGCCCGCCAGGAGCAGAAGCCAGGTTGGGCGATCCTGTTCCGCCAGATGAAGCAGAAGCTGAAACCCGCCAAACCCTGAGCAGCAGAAGGTCGAAGCCATGTGTGGAATCGTCGGCATTCTCGGCAACCAGCCCGCGGCCCCTCGCCTGGTCGAAGGGCTGAAGCGCCTCGCCTATCGGGGCTATGATTCCGCCGGCATCGCGACCCTGGTGAACGGCCATATTGAGCGGCGGCGGGCCGAGGGCAAGATCGCCAATCTGGAAGCCTTGCTCGACCGGTCGCCGCTGCCGGGTAATGTGGGCATCGGCCACACTCGCTGGGCGACCCATGGCCGGCCCAGCGAGACCAACGCCCATCCCCACGCGACCGAGCGCGTGGCCATCGTCCACAACGGCATCATCGAGAATTTCCAGGCTTTGCGCGAGGAGCTTGCCGGCTCCGGCGCGCGCTTCGAGACCGAGACCGATTCGGAGGTGGTGGCCCATCTCTTGACCGATTGCCTGGAGCGCCAGATGTCGCCGGAGCAGGCCATGGCCGCGACCTTGCCTCGGCTCAAGGGCGCCTTTTCGCTCGCCATCATCTTCGCCGGCCGGCCCGACCTCTTGATGGGTGCCCGGCGCGGCGCGCCGCTCGCGGTGGGCTATGGCGAGGGCGAGATGTATCTCGGCTCCGACGGCCTCGCGCTCGCTCCCTTCACCCAGCGGGTCTGCTACCTGGAGGAGGACGACTGGGCGGTGCTCCGCCCCGATGGCGCCCGCGTATTCAACAAGGACCGCGAGGTCAAGCGCGAGGTCATCACCACGGCGCTTTCCGGCGCGGTGGTGGGCAAGGGCAATCACCGCCATTTCATGATGAAGGAGATCTGCGAGCAGCCGGCGGTGATCGGCGAGACCTTGCAGTCGCTGACCAACCCGCTCACGCGCAGGACCGAGCTCGGCAATCTCCCCATTGACTTCGCCGCCATCGACCGGCTTTCGATCGTCGCCTGCGGCACGGCCTATTACGCGGGCGTGGTGGGCAAATACTGGTTCGAGAAGCTGGCGCGCCTGCCGGTCGAGGTCGATATCGCTTCCGAGTTCCGCTATCGCGCCGCGCCGCTAGCCAAGACCGGCGCCACGCTCGTGATTTCCCAATCGGGCGAGACGGCGGATACCATCGCGGCTCTGCGCTATGCCAAGAGCCAGGGCCACAAGGTGTTGGCGGTGCTGAACGCGCCCGAAAGCACCATGGCGCGGGAATCCGACCATGTGCTGCCCACGCTCGCGGGGCCGGAAGTGGGCGTGGCCTCGACCAAGGCCTTCACCACCCAGCTTACGGTGCTGGCCTGCCTGGCGCTGGCCGCCGCCCGGGCCAGGGGCGAGATCGATGCCGCCCGCGAGGCGGCGCTGTTCCAGGAGCTCTCGGAAGTGCCGGCCCTGGTGAGCGAAATCCTGGCCGGGGAAGCCAAGATTCATGCCGTGGCGGCCGAGATCGCGGAGGCGCGAGACGTGCTGTTCCTGGGTCGGGGCTCGACCTACCCCATCGCGATGGAAGGGGCCCTGAAGCTGAAGGAGCTTTCCTACATCCATGCCGAAGGCTATGCGGCCGGCGAGATGAAGCACGGGCCCATCGCCCTCATCGACGAGGCCATGCCGGTGATCGTGGTTGCCCCCAGTGACGAGCTGTTCGACAAGACCGCGTCCAACCTGGAGGAGGCCGCGGCCCGCGGCGGCCGGGTGATCCTGATCTCCGACAGGAAAGGCATCGCACGTCTCGGCGCCAAGGCGACCCGGACCATCGAGCTGCCGTCTTGCGATGCCTTCGTCGCGCCGATCCTCTACGCCGTTCCAGTCCAGCTCCTCGCCTACCACGCCGCCGTCATCAAAGGCACCGACGTCGACCAGCCGCGCAACCTGGCCAAGAGCGTGACTGTGGAGTAGGCCCTCACCTGCCTCGCATTCGCTCGGCACCCTCTCCCGCAATGCGGGAGAGGGGGGACCCATCGCATCAGCGATGGGTGGGTGAGGGTGAGCTAAACTCCGACGCAGGCTTGGCCCTCCACGGGCATCTTGTCGGGATTGCCGGGCTTGCGGACTAGGCTGTAGGCATTGAGCACCCAGGGGCCGACCAGGCTCGGGTAGTAGAAGTTCAGCCGGTCGCCATTGCGGTAGAGACGGAAGCAGGCGGGCCGGCCCTGGTTGAAGGCGTCGTAGCGGAAGCAGACCAGGCCGCCCGCGACCCACCAATGACCGGCATAGACGCAGTCGTATTGCCGATAGGCCGTGCGCCCGTCGGGGGAATGATATTCCGCCCAGGCAAGCCCGTTGACGTAGCGGCCATAGAGCGTCTGGTCCTTGAGCAAGGCCTCGATCGCCGCCTTGTCGCTCACCCGCTCGCCGGGCGTATCGGCGCCGCTCTCCTGGGCGAAGGCGCCGCCGGCGAAGAGAGCCAAGGCGAGCCAGGCGAAGACAAACAGGCGAGGCAAGGGGACCATCCGAGGGCTGGCCGACATGCCGCGAGCTTGGCAAAGAACCATGGCAAGATTATGGAATAGCGCGGCGCTGGGTTTCCCCGCACCATTCGACCGGCGCCGCCGACGGAGATGCCGATGATCCATACCCAGCTCTACCTCGCCTTCGTCCTGGCGACGACTGTCTTGATGCTCATTCCGGGCCCGAACGTGGCCCTCATCGTAGCCAACAGCGTCGCCTACGGCACGCGGTACGGATTGCTGACCGTGCTCGGCACCAGCTCGGCCATGGTGCTCCAGCTGGCACTGACCGCCATCGGCATGACGGCCCTTCTCTCCTGGCTCTCGCAGATGTTCGAGTGGCTGCGCTGGCTCGGCGTCGCCTATCTCCTGTTCCTCGGCATCCGCCAGTGGCTGGCGAAGCCCGTGGACCTGACGCGCACCAGGCCCCAGATGAAGTCGCTTAAGGCAATCTACGGCCGCGGCTTCCTCATCTCGCTCACCAACCCCAAGACCCTGCTGTTCTATGGCGCGTTCTTTCCCCAATTCATCGCCGCAGACTTGCCGCCCGGCCCTCAGATCGCCTTACTGGCGTTGAGCTTCATGGCCGTCGCCGTTCTGGTCGATAGCGGCTGGGCGCTGTTGTCGGGGCGCGCCCGGGGCCTGCTCGGCTCCCGTGGGCGCCTGCGCAATCGCTTGACCGGCGGCTTGCTGATCGGGGCCGGGCTTGGCCTCGCGCTGGCGCGCCGGCGCTAGCGAAGCAGCCCTGCTTGGGCGCCGGGTTGCCCTATGGCGTCGCGACGCTATATTAGGCGCCAATCCGTCCCCCAAATCCGGTTTCCACCTCGAGGTGCGCCATGCAGCAAGCCGTGAAGAAGTCCGCCCCCGCCCTGCCGCTGAAGGACATGAAGCTGTTCCGCCAGCAATGCTACATCAACGGCAAATGGCTCGATGCCGATTCCGGCAAGACCATCGAGGTGACCAACCCGGCGACGGGCGAGGTGATCGCGACCGTGCCCCAGATGGGGGCCGCCGAGACGCGCCGCGCCATCGAGGCGGCAAATGCCGCTTGGCCCGCCTGGCGGCGCAAGACCGCCAAGGAGCGCGCCAATATCCTGCGCAAATGGTTCAACCTGATGATGGAGAACCAGGAGGATCTTGCCGTGCTGATGACAGCCGAGCAGGGCAAGCCCCTGGCCGAGGCTCGCGGTGAGATCGCCTATGGCGCCTCCTTCGTCGAGTGGTTCGCGGAGGAGGCCAAGCGCGTCTATGGCGACACCATCCCCGGCCACCAGGCGGACAAGCGCATCGTCGTGATAAAGCAGCCCATCGGCGTCGTCGCTTCGATCACGCCCTGGAATTTCCCCAACGCCATGATCACCCGCAAATGCGCCCCGGCGCTCGCCGCCGGCTGCCCGGTGGTGATCAAGCCGGCCTCCCAGACGCCGCTTTCGGCCACCGCACTCGCCGAGCTCGCCGAGCGGGCGGGCATCCCGGCCGGCGTGCTCAACGTGGTCACCGGTTCGGCCACCGCCATCGGCGGCGAGATGAGCTCCAACCCGGTCGTGCGCAAGCTCTCCTTCACGGGCTCGACCGAGATCGGAAAGCTGCTCATGCAGCAATGCGCCAGCACGGTGAAGAAGGTCTCCCTCGAGCTCGGCGGCAACGCCCCCTTCATCGTGTTCGAGGATGCCGATCTCGACGCCGCGGTCGAGGGCGCCATCGCCTCCAAGTACCGCAACACCGGCCAGACCTGCGTCTGCGCCAACCGGCTCCTGATCCAGGAGAAGGTCTATGACCGCTTCGCCGAGAAGCTCGCCGGTGCGGTCGGCAAGCTAAAGGTCGGCGACGGCCTCAAGGGCGAGACCCAGCAAGGTCCGCTCATCGACATGAAGGCGGTGGCGAAGGTCGAGGAACATATCGCCGACGCGGTCAAGAAGGGCGCCAAGGTCATCCTCGGCGGCAAGCGCCATCCATTGGGCCACAGCTTCTTCGAGCCCACCATCCTCGCCAACGTGACGCCCCAGATGGCAGTGGCACGCGAGGAAACCTTTGGCCCCGTGGCGCCGTTGTTCCGCTTCACTTCGGACGATGACGCGGTCAGGCTCGCCAACGACACCGAGTTCGGCCTTGCCGCCTATTTCTACAGCCGCGACATCAGTCGCGTCTGGCGGGTGGCCGAGCAGCTCGAATATGGCATCGTTGGCATCAACACCGGCATCATCTCGACCGAGGTGGCACCCTTCGGCGGGATCAAGGAATCCGGCATCGGCCGCGAAGGCTCCAAGTACGGGATCGAGGATTTCCTGGAGATCAAGTACCTCTGCATGGGCGGGATCTAGCCCCGGCCAAAGCCCCGAGGGGCGGCCCTAGTATCGGATCTCGGATATTCGAGAACTCTGGCATAGTCGCGAATTTCTGCGTGAATCCGGTACTAAAGCTCAAAATGATGTACCGACTTTCCATGAAAGTCGGTACTAGGCCGCTCCTCGGACCCGATCCCATCTACCTCCCCTTGAGCCACCGGATAGGCCTTGGGCGGCGCGAGCGCAGCGATGGTCACGACACCAGAAGAATTTCCACAATGGTGCCGATGCAAATGACGGCCATCGCCAATAGGAAATAGCCGACCGATTGGGAGACTAGGGAGGTTCTCGGGTTCAGGGACTTCAAAAGGGCCAGCGGCTGCCGTGGCCCGCTGCTCCCTCTGGTGTCCGCCCGGCGCAACCGCTCCATCGTTGCCTCCGCCGGTTCGATCGGATGCAAGGTCGCCGTGTTGATGATCTGCGCGAAGTAGATAGCTCTTCCTTGCGCCTGCTCCCTCACGAGATCGGCAACTACTTCCTCGATCGTGTCCCGCAGGGCCGTCAGTTCATGCCTCGGCGCATCGAGAGTGCTGCCGACGCTGTACACCCCGCGAAAGTGGCCGCCTCCTGCCACTGAGTTCGCCATGCCGTGTCATATGGGCGAAACACCCTGTCCGAGCGAGTGTCATCGGGGTGGCATCTTGGTTCGATTTTGGGCGAAAACTCGTGCTGATCACCATCGTGACAACGGCATGCCTCCACCGCTGTCTCGGGGCATCCCTGCCTCAGGCTGCTCTCCGAGCCAAGAGTGGTTGGGCGTTCGCGCCCTTGCAGCAGCGGTCATGAATTTGTTTCGCCGGCATGGACCCTAGGGAGACCTTTGCGGCGATCTCGGGGAATCCTCGGGGAATCTTGGTGGCACGCCTTGAGCGTCAGCTTGGGCGTCACCAGTGTCGCAAGTTGAACACCGCCCTCGACCTTTTGCGAGGTGGGACATGTCAGGCATCAGCAAGCTGTTGCTGCCGGTGGTCATGATCTCATGGTTGCTGGCAGGTTGCACGACGGAGGGAGCGAGCTATTCCCCGAGCCTCGGCTTCAGCCCCAATTCCGGCTCGAATACCGGGACCGTGCAGCCCAACGAAATGATTCCCTATCCGCCGCCCGGTGACAATTATTACACGGATAACTGGTACGATA
Source organism: uncultured Alphaproteobacteria bacterium (assembly GCA_963724385.1). Classification (GTDB taxonomy): domain Bacteria; phylum Pseudomonadota; class Alphaproteobacteria; order Dongiales; family Dongiaceae; genus DASXQK01. Next base: position 2,047,872 of record CAVRUJ010000001.1, read on the forward strand.
CGGGCAATGGACAGGATCATGGCCAGTTCAGCAACTGGTGAGATCGGCAACTGCCTGCCATCGACAGCAATTGGCCTTGCAATTTGGCGAAGTGATTCGACGTTTTGACGCGTATGATTGCCCGATGGACCGCCAGCGTCGCGACGGCGGCCGAAACGCGGCGCCGTAAGCAAACTTCGCCACAACCGGGTGGGTGGCCATGCCGGGAAGCGTTCATCCAGGATCAGACCTTGCCGGCGCAGCATCCTTGGCGACGGTACTCGCGGGCCTTTGGATCGGGGACCGCCTCCTGTCGCCCATCCGGCAATTCATGGATTGCCGACGGGAAGTCCAGGCTTCCCTCGTGGTCGCCTTTTCCTTGCGCAACACCGCCGCCCGCCTCGCCGGCAACGACGATATCGAGGCGCTCAATGCTCTTGGCGATGCGTGCCGGGATCTGGGCGAAGAAGCCGGGCGCCTCGAAGCGCTGGCCAGGCGGCCTTCGCTTTCCCTCCGGCTCTACGTCAGGCTTCGCGGATATCGCGTCGATCGGGCCGCCCAAGGGCTGCGCCGGTTGTCGGTTTCGCTGGTCGGCGAGCGTCGAGGAGAGTTGACGGATCGCGCCGCTGTCGAGGCGGCGCTCCGCCTCGGTCCGGGGCGTCGCTCGGACCGCATTCATTCGCCGCTCACGCAGAGCTGACTGCCCAGACGGGTAGGGAAGCGGGGTGGCCGGCCGGCCAGGCGGCGACCTGACGAGATGACAAGGTTTGGCCGCATTCCAGCGTAGCTAAGGCCGCCACCGGCGGCGGCCGCACCCAACCTTGGATCGGGGCTCACCGAAAAGCCTTACGGGTTGGACGGTCGGCCAATTTCTGGCTCGACGCAGGAAAATCCCTCGCCGTCCGTGGAATAAGCGGTCCCTGGCGAACGTTTCAGCTTGCCGGGGCGATCGGGTGGGGGTCCAGGGCCAAGATGGCGGCGATAAACGCAGATGATTTCCGGCCAGTAGGTTCCAAAGCCAATGGCTGAAGAGGCTGCTGCGGGAGCCGAGAAGGCGGAGCGCGTTCCTGCGCTCTGTCCTCGTTGTGCCGTTTTCGGCGTGGCGCCGCACTCGCCATGGCGCGCCCGTCGAGGGGACAGGAGCAGCCAATTGTCTTTTTCCGAAGTGGCCCCGCCGAGGCGGCGGAAATCCTGCGGGGCAAGCAATTGTTTGGGCCTGCTCAAGAAGCGAACCGTCTTACTTCGCTCCCTGATCGCGGCGCCCTTTTCGATGAAATACCGGACGCGGCTCGCCTGGCTCCGCGAAGAAGCCCAATGGCGCAGCAAAGGCATTCCGCAATCGCATGTAACCAAGGCGCTCCTCTATGTGGAGGAAACAGGGTCCTTCTACATCCCGGTCCCCAAGGCAGGGAACACTTCCGTCCTGGCCGCCATCGCGAAGGTTCGTGAACCGGTGCTGCCGGTGGACGGCATTCCAGCGTTCATGTCGCAGCTGCGCAACACGCTGCAGGTCGGATGCGTGCCGGCGGATTTCCGGTCAGGCGCGCGCGTCGCATTCACGGTGGTCCGGCATCCGGTGGACCGGTTCTGGTCCGCCTATAATCAATCGATCGTGGAAAGTCGGGAGGGGGTCTTCGCAGCGGCGGTGAGGAGCGCTCTCGGCCTGGACGCTGACAAGGCGCTCACCCCCGATCTGCTTCTCGACTACGTCGAGAGCCAGCCGGTCGAGGACGTCGACCATCACTTCAGGCCGCAGTATGCGATTTGCGGGCTGGAGATGCTGCCGGTGAAGGTCGCCCGATGCGAATCCTTGGCGGAGGACCTGGCGCGCCTGGCCGAAGAAGGATACTTCCCGAAAGATTCCCTGGCCTATGTCAGCAGGCTCAATCATCGTCGCAGCACTGACATCCACGACCGCTATCACGGCATCGATTCCAGAATCAGGGACGTCTACAAGCGCGACTTGGCGGTCTTGGAATATTGACGTTGGGCCATCCAGACCCGCGGACTCGGAGCCATCCTGATCCCTGTGAGATATTCGGGCTAGAGGCTTCCGCGTTCCTCGCCGGCTCGCCTGGCAGCCAGGATCGCCGCGACCCTGGGTCCGTAAATGAAGGCGTTCGTTTCGTCCGAGGCGAACTGGTCTGGCAGGCTGTCATAGCTGAGAAGGGCGGATACGCGCTGGCGCTGGCCCCGCACTTCAGTCACGCGATGCATGGCATGCCGGCCCTTGAAGATCGTGAGCGTGCCGGGCCGGCGGGGCAGGGTGCGCACGTCATCGTAACTGCCGGCAAAGAGCCGTTTGACGGCTTCGAAGTTCTCGTCCTCGGCGGTCCGCAGGCGGGGTGCATATTCGAACGCGCCGCCCCGCTCCGCATCCTGCAGCAGGAGGGTGACCGTGAATTCGTTGTGGTCATAGTGCCAGGGCTGCCGGTCGCCAGCTTTCAAATAGGTCAGATTCAGGGCGAGAAACGGATCGGCGATCCGATAGAGCGATTCGAGCCCGACGGCGAGGCGGATGAACTCGGTCAGCGGGTCCCACTCGTAGAGCTGCTGGATGGCGGCGGTCTTGGGGATCGCGTCGTTGGCAAGCTGGGACATCTTCAGCGGGAAGAACGCGCGCATGGGGTGATCGGGCGAGAGCGTCGCGTCGTCCCTGGTGAAATAGGCATTGCGCCGCGTGTCCTTGACGTAGGCGAGCGGCGCCAGCGCCAAGGCTTCCTCCGCCATGGCCAGGACGGCTTCGGGGCGGATGAATCCGTCGAGATTGCAGGCGCCCGTGTCGGCAAGTTCTGCCCGGCAGCGGGAAAGGAAATCCAGACCTTCCGCGCTCTGAATATCGTGGATCGGAAACCGCTCGAGATCGACGTACCGGCCAGGGTCAAAATCAGTTTCGGTCATAGCGAAGGATTTCCTAAAGCGAACCGGCATTCCCGGCAGTCCCGAGGGACGGTTTCGCGCCGCCCCTCGGATCCTGAGTCCGCCTACTTCCCCTTCGGCAGCGGATAGGCCTTGGCTGCTGCGCCCGCCGCGGTCATGGCCTTTACGGCCTCCGCGCCGGTCAGGAGCTTGGTCGTTTTCATTCCGGCCACATGGCCGGCCGAGGCGACGGCCATGCTGGTGGCGGTCGCCGCTTCGTCGTTGGGAAATTCCATCAACGCCATGAAGTCATAATCGCCCAAGCTCATGAAATAGTTGTGGCATTTGCCGCCATGGGCCTTGGCGACCCAGGCCGCGGCCTTCGACCTGTCTTCGGGGTTGGCGACCATGTTCTTGATCGCTTCCTGGGTATAACGGCCTTGGAACATGTAGAATGCCATGATTGATCCTCTGTTTTGCGTTGTTGATCCGCCCACTCGCCTCCCGGATGCCGAAGCTTAGGTCCGCTGGCCTTGGCCGGCATATCCTCCGGCGCATTGACCGGGCAGACTCGATTGCCGCGACGCGCCGGTGGGTTCGAAGGACACCTCACTCTTCATGGGATCCCGTCATCCGTTTGACGTGCTCCGGACGATAGACCGCCTTGTGGCCGCAGAAGGAACATTCATGTTCCTGCGGCCCCGAAGGGCGACCCTTCGATGGCTTTGCCGAAGCCGATACCTCGACAGGGAAAAGCTGGCTGCATTTGACGCAAACGACGGCAAGATAGTCCTGCCCGGGTTTTACGATGACGGGTTTCTTGACCATGGTCGCCCTCCCAGATTGCTCGCAGGCGATGAGAATAGCGGCGAATGCGGCCGCTGTCTCTTGCACCTGGCTGTCTCAGGCGGGCTTCGTGTCCAGGGCAAGCGCTTGCCGGCACCGAGCCTTGTGCTCCTGCTCGCGGGCCTGTTCTATGTCGCCGCCATGTGCGTCATATTCGCGATGATCAGCGCTGACCTGAAATGGGCTCTCGATACGGGGGCGAACCGGGTCGTGCGAAGCGGCGCCCTGATGCTTCTGGTCGCCGCTGTCGTCGCGTTGCGCGATCAGGAGCGAAAACTGGTTCTTTCGCCCGGTGGAAGGGCCCGCGCATGACGGCGATGATCGAGGTCGGCGGGCTCGTGTTCGACTATCCGGGGCTGAGGGCCCTCGACCAGGTGTCCTTCGCCTTGGAATCAGAGACCATCACCGCGCTCGTCGGCCCCAATGGCGCCGGCAAGACGACGCTTCTGCGCTGCATCGCCGGGCTCGATGCGCCTTTCGCGGGAACGGTCAGTGTCGCGGGCGTCGACGTATTGCGCGAACCTCGAGCAAGTCACCGCATGATGGGCTTCCTCCCCGACAGTTACGGGCTCTATGACGAGCTCACGGTGCGCCAATGCCTGCTGCATCGCGCGGCGACCCTGGGGCTCGGCGGCCGAGAGGAGGCCGCGGCGGCGGAAGGCGCGGCCCAACGTCTCGCCATCGCCGATCGGTTGGGACAGAAAGCGGGCACGCTCTCGCGCGGCTTGCGTCAGCGTCTGGCCATCGCCGAGACCATCGTCCATCGGCCCCGCGTGCTGCTGCTGGACGAGCCCGCCTCGGGCCTCGACCCCGAGGCGCGGGTCGGACTGGCCGAAACCCTGCGCCGGCTGCGTGAGGAAGGGATGACCGTGATCGTATCTTCCCACATCTTGAGCGAGCTTGAGGACTACTCGACCCATATGCTGATCCTGCGCGAGGGCCGGCTCGCCGATCAGCGGGCGCTCGCCGGGCCGGCCTCGGGCACCGCTGCCGCCATGCGCCTGCGCCTCATCCGGCCGGACGAACGCCTGGAACCGCTGTTGAAGGCCGAGCCGTCAGTATCGGGGCTCGTCATCGATGGCCTGAATGCACATTTCCGCTTCGATGGCGACGAGGGCGCGCGCGCCGCTTTGCTTCGACGCCTGCTGGATGCGGGTTTCGCGGTCGCCGAATTCGCTGCCGAGCGGGAAGGGCTGCAGGCGGCCTACATGAGCGGTGTCGCGGCGAAGGCTCGGGCCACATGAATCCCGAGCTCCGGCGCAATCTCTGGCTCCAATTCTCGCCCGGCCGCTTGCTGCTCGCGCCGCTGTGCCTCGGCCTCATCCTGGTCTCGGTTTGGATCATCGCCTTCCACGTCTACAACGTCGTCGCCCTGCTTTCCCAAGGAGCTTACTACCTGCTTGCCCTGCTATGGGGCACGCGACGCGCGGGCGATCTCATGGCGGAGGAGGTGGCGCAGCGGACCTGGGATGCCCAGCGCATGTCGGCGCTCGGCGCCTGGCAGATGACCTGGGGCAAGCTTCTCGGCGGGACTTCCTATGTGTGGTACGCGAGCGGCTTCGCCCTTGGCGCCCATGTCGCGGCCCGATGGCTCGCCGGCTTCCCGCTGTGGCAGGCAAGCGAGGCGATTCAATTCGCCCAAATGCTGGGCATCGGGCTGCTGGGACAAGCCGTCGCGTTCCAGACCAGCCTCGTCCTGCTGCGCAAGCAGACGCTTCGCCGGCGCCTGGGCGCCACCGCGAGCCAGGTCGCGGGATTGCTCGCTGCCTGGGCCCTGTCCCATGGCATGCCGTTCGGCATTTCGTCCTCTCAGCTGGCGCCAGTGCAGTGGTTCCATTGGGCGATCGAGGGTGACCTCTTCTGGCTCGCCAGCACCTATCTCTTCCTCGCCTGGAGCGTTTTCGGCGCCTACCGGTTGATGCGCCTGGAGTTGCAGTTCCGCAACCTGCCGCTGGCCTGGATCGCCTTCGCAGTTTTCCTGATGGTCTATGCCGAGGGTCTGCTCTATCCGGCGATCCTCTATGCCGAAGGGCTCGCCGGCTGGCTGATCGGTCCTTTCGTCATCGCCATCTCCCTCACCTACGCGGCGCTGTTCGCCGAGCCCAAGGACGTCTTGCGCTATCGCTGGTTCGCCCAGGCCTTGGGCAGTGGTGATCTCGGCCAGGCCCTGCTGTTGCTGCCTCAATGGCTGCCCTGCTTCCTTCTGGCGGCCTTGGCCGGCGTCACGCTTTGCCTGTTCGGCGATTTCGCGCAGATATCGGGCCTGCTGGTGCTGCTGAGCCGTGTGCCCATGTTCGCGAGCTTCGGCAAGGGCAGCGGGCTCAACATCTTTTCCCTGGCGCTCGTATTCTTCCTGCTGCGCGACGCCCTGCTGGTGCTCGCCGTGAATTTCCGCTCCCGGCGCGGACGCGCCGACGTGGCTGCCTTCCTCTGTCTGGTGCTGCTCTATTCGCCGCTGCCCGTGATCCTGCGCGCCACCGGCTTTGGCGATCTCGTCCCGGTCTTCTCGCCCTATCCGCTGGCGCCGGGCCTTGTTAACATCGTGCTCCCGATTGTCGAAACGCTCGGCCTGTGGTGGGTCGTTCGCGGCCGCCTCCAGGCGGCCGGGCGCTTCGCGGCGGCGACGGCCTGAGCCTCGCCGATCCCAGCCCGACGGAGCAGTGAACCGATGGCAGCCCATGACTACGACCTGTTCGTCATCGGCGCCGGATCGGGCGGCGTGCGCGCCGCGCGGGTCTCGGCCGGCTACGGCGCCAAGGTTGCCATCGCCGAGGAATACAGGGTCGGCGGCACCTGCGTCATCCGCGGCTGCGTGCCGAAGAAGCTCTTGGTCTATGCCGCCCATGTCCGCGAGGAGGTCGAAGACGCGGCCGGCTATGGCTGGACCATCCCCGATATGCGCTTCGACTGGGCGAGCCTGATCGCCAACAAGGACAAGGAGATCGCGCGTCTCGAGGCAATCTACCGCAAGACCCTCGCCGGCGCTGGCGTCACCCTGATGGAGGGCCGTGCGCATGTGGTCGGTCCCCATGAGATCGAGCTGGCAGGCCGGCGGTTCTCGGCGGACAAGATCCTGATCGCGACCGGCGCCCATCCGGTCATGCTGCCGGGGTTCGACGCCTCGAACAGCATTACTTCCAACGAAGCCTTCCATTTGGAGCGGCTGCCCGAACGCATCGGCATCGTCGGCGGCGGCTATATCGCCGTCGAGTTCGCCGGCATCTTCAACGGCCTCGGCAGTAAGGTGAGCCTGCTCTACCGGAGCGACCAGATTTTGCGCGGGTTCGACGACGACCTGCGCCACGGCCTCGCGGCGGAGCTCGTCCGCAAGGGTATCGACCTCAGGCTCCATGCCGTGGTGCATCGGATCGAGCGCGTGGGCGAGGCCTGGCGTTTGACGCTGAGCAACGGCGGCAGCCTGGAGGTGGACAAGGTCATGGTCGCGACCGGCCGGCGGCCCAACACGGCAGGCCTCGGCCTGGAAACCGCCGGCGTGACGCTGACCCATCACGGTGCCGTGGAAGTGGATGCCTATTCCACAACCAGCCAGCCGCACATCTATGCCATCGGCGACGTGACCGACCGGCTGAACCTGACCCCTGTCGCGATCCGCGAGGCCATGGCCTTCGCCGACACGGTTTTCGGCGGCCGGCCCTGGGCGATGGATCACGCAAGCGTGGCCAGCGCCGTCTTCAGCCAGCCGCCCATCGGCTCGGTCGGCCTCAGCGAGGCAAAGGCGCGCGAACGCTTCGCGGCGGTCGACATCTACAAGGAAAGATTCCGCCCCATGAAGTACACCCTCTCGGGCCGGGATGAGCACACCCTGATGAAGCTGGTGGTGGACCGCGCCAGCCAGCGCGTTCTCGGCGCCCATATGCTTGGCCCCGACGCACCGGAAATCATCCAGTCCCTCGCCGTCGCCGTGACGATGGGTGCCACCAAACAGCAGTTCGACGAAGCCGTCGCGGTGCATCCGACCGCGGCGGAGGAATTCGTCACCATGCGCAAGCGATTCCTCGACCCGGTATTGGACGCCCAGTAGGCCGCGTTCGATCCGGCCGGCCAATGGCCGGCCAATGGCCGGCAAGACAGCGCAGCCTTATGCCACCGTCAATGCGGCTTCCTGGAATGCCCTTCGCAACCATGCGAGCGACCGGCGCATGGCGCGGTCTTCGTAGTCGAACTCGCTGCCCGGGCGTCAGGGCATAGGGATCCGGTGCGCAATGGGCCGAGTCGAAAGGCGGCTCCACATAGGCGAAGACGCCCCGTCCGAGGCAACCGTCCCGGTCCGGCCGTTGGACGAGCGCGGAATAGGCCCAGACGTTCTCGAAAGCGACCCGGGGAACGCCGGCGGCAATGAGCCGGCGCGTGGCCTCGACGATGGCAAGGTTGCCTTCGCCGATGGGAACGCCCATCACCCGGAGTTTCCCATCCGGCGCGTCGGCGGGCCTGAGCATCATGTGGTCCTTCAGATGGGCCGTATGCACATAGGGCAGCATGACCGTCAGGCAATGGAGCGGATCCTCCATGCACATCTGGGAATTGCCGTAATCGTAGAGCGCGCCCACCCAGTCGCTGCCGACCTGGCGCAGGATCGCGACCAGTTCGGCGCCGGTGAACTCCTCGTGGTTCTCCAGAAGGATCCGCACGTCCGCCCGCTCGGCCAGCTTCGCGCCGGTCTTCAGGTCCCGGGCCGTGAGCGCAATCTGCTCTTCGGTGTCCCCGTGATGGCGGGTGTAGGTGCGAAGGTTGTCGGCCCCCAGCGTCCGGGCAACGGCGAGCAAGGTTTCCAGATGCTTCGGATCGGTGCCGCTCGTCTCGACGTCGCGCTTCAGGCTGGCCTTGTCGAGCGCCCGGCGCACGGCGGCGATATGATCCGGGCTGTCGCCGGACAAGTGCCGGTAGTGGGCGGCATTGAGGTTGATGTTGACGCCGGAGAAGCCGTCGGCCACCGCCCGCCGGATGAAGGCGAAGACGTCGAAACCCGGCTTATGCAGATAGTGGAAGCGCAGGCTGTAGCTATGCAGGAACAGATCCACGCCCGCCCCCCAACACCGGCAGTTCCGCCTCGATCGCCGAGCGGTAGCGTTCTGCTGCTGCCTTGTCGCACTCCGATAGCCGAAGCCGCCTGAGACAGCAATAGGCCAGCATCCGGTAGGCGTAGAAGGGCCGCATGACCTGGAGGCGCGCCGCGACCTCGGCATTGTCATAGGCGGCGAGGAATTCGCCGCGCTCGTCGTCGGTGAGCGGCTCATGCTGGAACAGGATTTGGAAGCAGGGGGCGAGGAAGGAATAGAGGTCCTCGGCCGGATCGCCCAGGCCGGGGCATTGCCAGTCGATAAGGCGCAAGCCCTCGGGCCCCTCGATGAGATTGCCGGGGCCGGCGTCGGTATGGACAAGGGCAAGGCGCGGCGCCGGCAGGTGAATCGGCTCAGGCCGCCTGGCGTTGAGCCGGGCTACATGGGCATCGTCTTCGAGATCGCGAATGAGCCAGTCGCCTTGGGCCAGGATCGCCGCCGGCTCCGTCGCCAGCAAACGGAAGCCTTCGGGCGCGAGGCCATGCTGGCGCTTCAACAACCAGGCGACCTTGGCGCTGCCGCTTTGCCAGGGCCGGCCTTCATGGAAGCGGTAAACGAGCAGCGCGGGGCGCTCGCCGGCGCGAGGCAGGTAGGCGACTGGATCGGGCGCCAGGCCAAGGCCCGAGAGAGCAGCCATGGCCCGGGCCTCGGTGTCGGGCAGGATGGGGAAAAGCCTGCGCTCGGCCCGATGGTCGAAGACCTTCACCACCCAATCCCGGCCTCCGTCCTGAAGGCGCAAGACCTGGTTCCAATAGCCGCCAGCCAGCGGCGAGATCGTGGGCGAGTCTCCGGGCAGAAGCAGCCCTTCGGCGCGAAGCAGGGCGATGATGGCAGCGGCTTCCATGGCCCGGGGGTGTAACCGAAAGCAGGCACCCGCGGCCAGAGGCAGTTTGCCCAGGACGCAGGCGCTTCTTGCCAACTCTTCTCTGCACCCGCAATGTCCGCTCGGAGAATCGGGTATACGCCAGATGTCGCGGCGACGGCTCCCGGGGAGGGGCAACGATGCAGTCGAACTTGGCGGATTTCATTGCGGACTGCGAATCGGTCGTGGCCGAGAAGGATGGCGCCGCCGATCGGGTCACCGCCATTGCGCCTTTGATGCGGCAATTGGCAAACGGGGCAGAGAGTCTTCTTTCCGCCGACCATTTGCGCAGCGAGCCGGAGCACTATGCGCGAAACGCGATCCATATCGCGCCTAGCGGCAATCTCTCGCTGTTTGCGCTGGTCTGGCTTCCCGGGCAATGGACGCCGGTACATGACCACGGCACCTGGGGCGTGGTCGGCATCGTCCAGGGCGTGCTGGAGGAGCGCAGCTACATGTCCGCATCGGGCGACATCGTGGCCGACCAGGACATTCGTCTCAAGCGCGGCGGCGTGATCCTGCTCAACCCCGGCTCGGTTTCCAGCTTCGTGCCCAACCCCGACCATATCCATATGACCGGCGTGCCCGAGGGGCGAGAGACCTGCGTCAGTCTCCACCTATACGGACGCAACATGAACTCGTTCCATATCTACGACGTGGCGGCTGGCACCCGGCGCATGATCGACGTGCCCCATCAGGCCAGCCGTTAGGAACTGGAGAAGCGATACTCCGGCGCCGTCATCGGCTGGCGCCGCGAACGCCGGCCTCGGACCTTGGGCAATCTTGCGCACTGTTGGAATCCCGGCGATACATTGTCGCCTGCCGTACTGCTTTTGCCGTAGTTGGACCGTTCATTGGCGAACGAGAACCTGTCAGCTGTCCCGGGCGCGATTGGCGCCAGTCGGCGGTCGGGCATAGCCGACGGCGCGCGACCTTCCCCCGATCTCCCCCTGGTTCTTGGCCTTCTCGCCCTAAACCTGGCGGCATGGACGCTCTATGCCGCGATTTCCCACAGCTCCGAAGCTATCCACGAAGATATGACCGAGGCCTATGTCTGGGGCCGCGAATTCCAGCTCGGCTACTACAAGCACCCGCCCTTCTGGGCCTGGCTTGCCGGCCTCTGGTTCCTGGTCTTTCCGGTCAAGGGCTGGGCTTTTTCCCTTCTGTCGGTGCTCAACGCCAATGTCGGGCTGCTGGGCGCCTGGTTCATCATCGGAAGGTTCGCCGAGGGAAAGAGGCGCGCGGCGGCGGTGTTCCTGCTGCTGCTGACGCCCTGCTACAGCTTTCTCGCGCTGAAGTACAACGCCAACGCCGTCTTCCTCTCCCTTTGGCCCTGGATGGCTTACTACTTCCTGCGCGCGATCGACGACGGCCGCAAGGTCGACGCCCTGCTGTTCGGCATCTTGTCGGCCGCGGCCATGCTCTCCAAATACTACGCGATCGTCCTGCTGTTGACCTGCCTCGCCGCGGCCTGCCTTCATCCCCAACGCAGACGCTACTTCGCATCCGTCTCCCCTTATCTCTCGGCGGGCGTCGCGGCACTTCTGGTGGCGCCCCATGTCTGGTGGCTCATCACCACCGGATTTCGACCGATCCGCTATGCCGAAGGCGAAGCGGGCCTGACCCTGCTCCAGAGCCTGTACAACGCTGTCGGTTACCTGTTGGCCTGCCTGGCCCTGCATGGGTTGGTCATTCTCGTTGTCGCCCTTCGCAGCCGCGGGCCGGTCAGCCGGCGTTGGCGGCGGCTCGCGGAGCGGAGCCGGGACCCCAGGTTCCGCGTTCTTGCGGCCCTGGCCCTGGGCCCGGCCCTGATTACCGCTGCTGCCGGCGTAGCTTTGCGGTTTCCGCTCGCAGACACGATGTCCGTCGGTATCTTCTGCCTCATTCCCTTGCTGCTGATGGAACTCGCCGGCGTCGAGGACGATGCAAGGCTATTGCGCCTTGCCCGCCGGTTGACGGCGGGGATCACGCTTGCCGCCTTGATCGCCTCGCCCCTCGTCGCCTACGAGAAGATGAACCGTGGCGAATTGGCCGCTGCCCAACCCCGGATGGAGATCGCAGAGGCCGCAACCCAGCTCTGGCGGCAGAAGACGGGCACGCCATTGGCGATCGTCGCCGGCTACTCTCCCTATGCCGATGCGGTGGCGTTCTACAGCCCCGATCACCCTTCGGAGTTCATCGCCTTCGACCGCGGCTGGTCTCCCTGGATCACGCCCGAAGCGATCGCTCGCCACGGGTTCCTCGCCGTCTGCCTGAAGGCCGATGAGAAATGCCTGACGCTGGCGCGCGAGTACGCGACCGCGTCCGCAAGTCAAGCCGAAGTCGAGCTGTTTCACAGCGCCTGGGGAATGAAGGCACCACCCGTGGCCTTCGACCTGCTCGTCGTCCCGCCGCGGCCGTGAGGCCCGCCGGCGGGTTTCGGCTAGCCGGCCAAGCGGTTGAAATGGGCCTGTTTCCGGCGTATAGGGTCACCCTCGCGAAAGGCAGAGGTCGAATGATGGCGGCGAAGTGGACACCGGAAGGCTGGCGCGGCAAGCCCGTTGGGCAGATGCCCGTCTATCCCGATCCGGCGAAGCTGGAGGCGGCGGAAGCGCGCCTCAGGAGCTTCCCGCCGCTCGTCTTCGCCGGCGAGGCGCGGCGGCTCATGCATGTCCTGGGCGAGGTGGCCGAGGGCCGTGCTTTCCTGCTCCAGGGCGGCGACTGCGCGGAGAGCTTCGCCGAGTTCGGCGCCAACAACATCCGCGATACCTTCCGCGTCCTGCTCCAGATGGCCGTGGTGCTGACCTTCGGGGCCGCCCTGCCGGTGGTGAAGGTAGGGCGCATGGCCGGCCAGTTCGCCAAGCCGCGCTCGACACCGACGGAGGTGGTCGGCGGCGTCGAGCTGCCGAGCTACCGTGGCGACATCGTCAACGGCATCGAATTCACCGAGGCGGCGCGCCGGCCCGATCCGGACCGGTTGCTCCAGGCCTACAATCAGTCGGCCGCGACCTTGAACCTGCTGCGCGCCTTCGCGCAGGGCGGTTTCGCCGATCTGCATAAGGTCCATCGCTGGACCCTCGATTTCATGGCCGACAGCCCGCTTGCCCATCGCTACGCGGAGCTGGCCGACCGTCTGAGCGAAACCTTGGATTTCATGTCCGCCTGCGGGATGACCGCAGAGGCCATTCCCCAGATTCGCGAGACGGAGTTCTTCACCAGCCATGAGGCGCTTCTCCTCAACTACGAACAGGCGCTGACCCGGGTCGATAGCCTGACGGGCAAATGGTACGGCTGCTCGGCGCATCTCCTGTGGATCGGCGACCGCACCCGCCAGCTCGATGGCGGGCACGTGGAATACATGCGCGGGATCGAGAACCCCATCGGCCTCAAATGCGGGCCGAGCCTGGAGCCGGACGACCTGCTGCGCCTGATCGAGGTCTTGAACCCGGCCAACATCCCGGGGCGGATTACGCTGATCGCGCGCATGGGTGCCGACAAGGTGGAGGCGAAGCTGCCGGCGCTCCTGCGCGCCGTCGCGCGATCCGGGGCGAAGGTCGTCTGGGCCTGCGATCCCATGCATGGCAACACCATCAAGTCCTCGAACGGCTACAAGACCCGGCCTTTCGAGCGCATCCTGGCCGAGGTGCGCGGCTTTTTCGCCGTGCATCAGGCCGAAGGCACCCATGCGGGCGGCGTGCATTTCGAGATGACCGGCCAGGACGTGACCGAATGCATCGGCGGGGCTCGGGCCGTGACGGAGCAGTCGCTCGCCGACCGCTACCACACGCACTGCGACCCGCGGCTCAACGCCAGCCAGGCCCTCGAGCTCGCCTTCCTGATTGCCAGTGCCCTCAAGCAGGAGCGCGCGGCGTCGCAGCGAAAGGTCGCCGCGGCGTCCTGATCCGGACGCCGCCGGAGAATGGCATCGGCCATGAAGCCGGACCTGGAAGAGATCCCGGCCTGGACCGACCACTACTTCCTGCGCACGAAGAAGACGATCGAGCGCTTCGGCGACAAGACCGTCACTTATGCGGTGTTCATGCGCCGGCCGGTGATTTCGGCCCCGCGCATGATGATCGAGTGGCTCGAAGCGATCGCCGCGGCCCGCAACACGCGTTTTGCCATCGACCTGCGCTATCCCGAAGGCAAATGGGTGGGGGCGGGCGAGCCGATCCTCTACCTGACCGGCTCCTTCCGGCACCTGGTAGATCTTGAGACCATCTTCCTGCAGAAGCTCGGACCCGCCTGCGTCGCGGCCTTCAATGCCTTCACCATGTGCGCCGACCTGCCCAAGGTCGCCTTCCTCGCCATGGATGCCCGTCATTGCGCGGGTCTCGAAATGGCGGAGCTCATGGCCTATGCGGCCAGCGTCGGCTCGGCCCGCGCGCGCCGGAAAGTCGGGGCCAAGGGCTTCATCGCCAATGCCACCGCCGCCACGGCTCATTTCTTCGGCCAGCCGGACGGGCGCGGCACCATGCCCCACGCGCTGATCGGCTATGCCGGTTCGACCGTGCGCGCGGCCGAGATGTTCCATGAGACCTTTCCCGGCGACGACATGACCGTGTTGGTGGACTACTTCGGCCGGGAAGTCAGCGATTCGCTTGCCGTCTGCCGGCGCTTTCCCGATCTCGCGGCCGAGGGGCGCCTGAACCTGCGCATCGACACCCCGGGCAGCCGGTTCGTCGAAGGGCTCGATCCGAGCCATTCCTACGCCGCCCTCGAGCGCCATGTACCCGAGGCGATCCGCGGCTATCGCAGCGAATCCGAGCTGCGCTATCTGGTCGGCGCCGGCGTCTCGGCCGCCGCTTGCCACCATCTCCGCGACGCGCTCGACGGCGCCGGCTTCGCCAAGGTGAAGCTCGTCGCGTCCTCGGGTTTCGATCCGGCCAAATGCCGCCTGATGGCCGAAGCCAAGGCGCCGATCGACGTGATCGGCACCGGCTCCTACCTGCCCCAGCGCTGGACCGAAACCTACGCCACCGCCGACATCGTCGAATACGACGGCAAGCCTCTGGTGAAGGTCGGCCGCGAATTCCTGCTGAGGAAATAACGGAACACCGCCGAGGAAGCTGGCGACCAACGATCGGCTCGGGAAGCGGGCTAGATCCGGAACGACAGTGCAAGAGTAACGGACGCCACGAGCAGCACGGCAAAGATCACGTTGATCGCCCGGTTGCTGCGGGGTTCGCGAAAATACCGCGTGAGCGCTCCGCCGGCGGAGAGCCAGGCAATATTGACCGCGGTGATGATAGCCAGCAACAGGATCGCCTTCGCTGCGGCGTCCATTTCGAAGCGGCCTCGGATAAGCTGAAAACCGGAGAACAGCGCCGCCATGGCGGCATAGCCCTTCGGATTGACGAGGGAAAGGAACAGGCCGCCGGCGAAGGACGGCTGGCGTCCCCGGCCGCTCTGTTCCGTCAGGGGCGGGGCCATGGCGATGCGCAAGGCGAGATACGCGAAATAGCCGGCGGCCATGACGGTCACCACCGGTGCTCCGCCCGGCAATGCCAGCAGAACACTCACCACGCCGGTCGCGACGACTGCCATCACGGCGGCCATGCCGACGACGATCCCGGTCATGTAGCCAAGACCGCGCAGGGCGCCGAATGCGGCACCGGTGGCGGCAAGGCTGAGAGTGGCCGGGCCGGGACTGCCGGCGAGCGCGAAGCCGGCCAAGACGAAGCCAAGCACGCCTTCCACGTCACGCACCCTCGTGCGGGGAGTTGCGCGGATCCAATCCTACGTCACGAGCCACGCCTCGGATCGGTACGTCAGGTAGCACCTCGGCTTGAATTGTCGCAAATACTGGCAAAACGTCAGCCGTGTTTGTTGCCCGGGAGTAGACACAAGGCATGACTGCAACCTCGGAATCCACGCGTGCCGCGAGACTTCTCCGAGGCAACATTAGAGTTCCGTTTCAATCCTGTCCCGCCCGAGTTGCTTGGCGCGGTAGGTTGCCCGATCGACTCGTTCCAGGATTGCCTCGAAGCTATCGCCCGACTGTCGCAGCTCGGATACGCCGATGCTGACCGTGAGGCCTTGGAAAGGCGGATCGAGGGAGAATCTGGTCTGCTTGAGGTCGCTGGCAAGTCGCTGGGCGACGGCGAGGGCCTGATCCAATCCGGCTTCGGGAAGCATGACCAGGAACTCTTCACCGCCGTAGCGCACGAGAACGTCGGAGGGACGCAGCGCCCTGCGGCAAACGGTGGAAAACATGGCCAGCACGAGATCGCCGAAGGGGTGCCCGAAGCGGTCATTGACCCGTTTGAAATGGTCGAGGTCGAGAAACAAGAAGGACAAGGGACGTTTAAAGCGCTGCGCCCTCTGAACTTCGACTGGCGCATGGGTCTGAAGGTAGCGGCGGTTGTAGGCGCCTGTCAGCTCATCCACGGTCGCCAGCTCTTCAAGTTTCGCTTCCAGTTGCTTTTGTTTGGAAATGTCGAGGCCATAGCCGATCGTGCCGACGACTTCGCCGTGATCCCCTTTCACGGGAAAGAGCGACACATGGGCGGGGAAGACATCTCCGCTTTTGCGGCGCGCCGATACCTGAAGTTCGACGGATTCCTTGCCTGCCCTGAACGCCTCGACCCCATCCGCAAGCATCTGCGGGCTCAGGTCCGGATAGATGAGGCTGAGCGGTTGACCGATCACCTGTTCGCGGCTGAATCCGAACATTCTTGCCGCGCCGGCGTTCCAGTTGGCGATAGCGCCGTCGAAATCGGCGCCGAAAATGGCGTCCTGGATCTGGTGAATGACGATCGCCTGGCGGTGAAGAGTGTCGCCGACGGCGCGCAGTCGATGCAGAAACCACCACAAGAGTCCCAGCGCGACCGCCAACAAGGCGCCAATGAAGGGGATGAGCGGCCATATCAGCCGCAGCGCGGGCAGGTCCGGCGGCCAGGTCAGGGACGCGACTGTTGTTCCGTTGGGGTTGACAAGAGGCAGCGTTGCGAGAAGAGGAGCTTCCCTTTCGCCCAAGACGCGAAGTCCGGTGGCTCCCGCACGATTGGACACGCGATCCAGCAATGCCCGGTCAAAGGGGCGGCCAAAGATCAACACGCATCTCGGTTTGTCAGCAGGCCAGAGGGGCGAGCCGAGTTCGGGCGTGATCGCTTCGGCGCCGACAACCATGGGCTGGTTGCCGAGCATGAGAATGCCGGTTGCCACGGCGGGCTCGATTTGCGAAGACAGCCGGGTCCACTTGATCAGCAGGTCGAGGCCGCCCTTCAGGCTCCCGAGAGCAGTGGCATTGACAGACTTGCCGTCTATGAACGCGACCAGCGTTTGATCGCTGGACCCGACGATGAAGCTCGCCGTTATGTCGTGGCTCTGCGTTTGATAGCTGCCGACGTTGTCATCCAACCATTTGGGGTCCAGCTTACCCCGCACTTGATCGACGGCTTCGTCCCACCAGGCATAGGAATCCAATATGTCGGAAATTTGCTGCTTTTCGACTTCGAGAGACGTCCGCGTGATCGCTTCGGATTTTTGAATTTCCGTCTGGTCTTGGACATGGACGAAATAGCCGATGGCAACAACCAGAACAGCAAAACCCAGTACGAGTATGACAATAACAGGTGCGAGGAGAGCCCTCATTCGGCTCGACTGAACCGCTGCTTGATCCAGCGGCGCCCAGCCAGTCATGCTTTCGGCCAGGAATGTGCGATCCTTGTTCAAGTTGCCCGCGGAGTTCGCCTCCTCATCCGGCAACGAGCCCGGCGCTTACCGTCTTTTCACTCCAGCACGAATTGGCCGGATTGGGTAGTAGGCCGGGCATCGCGGGCGGCTTCCTCGGCAAAGGCCGTCAATACCCCTCCGGCAGATAACCGAAGTGCGCCATCTGCTGGCGATGTACGTCGACGATCGCGGCGATTTGTGCCGAGGTCAGAGCTTCGCGCCACTGATCCTTGCGCCCGGTTCGGAAGAAGACTCGCGCCGTGTTCGGCTTCTCGCGATAGCCTGCCGTCTGCTCCTGGGCCTTCAGGCGGTCGAAGGAGGAAAGCTCGATCGCGCGGCCGAGATCTTCCGTGGTCGCCGCGATCTGCAGGAATTGCGTCAGGGCCCCGAAGGTTTCAAGCGGCCGGTCCAGCATGTCCTCGTAGCGCATGAGATGTAGCGCGGGATTCGGCTTCCGGGTCCAGCTCTCGACGTTTTCGCTCCAGGAGCCGAGGAGCTGATACACGCCGCCCGGGTGGCTCGGCGTCGTCCGCCCCTTCAAGGCCATGAGGGCGATGGTTTCGTCGATCGAACATCCCATGTGGTGGCTATAGGAAATCGCGACGTCCAGGGGGTTGCGCAGGAAATAGACGGCCGCGGCGGTGAGGCCCATGGTGATCATGGGAACTCCGGCGTGGACGACGAGCGCATTGTGGGTCTTGAGGAGGATGCGGCCGCGGGCCGAGCGCGAAATCGCCTCGTGCACCTTGGGCCGCAGGAGTGCGAGCGCCTCCGGGCTTATTTCTGTGACCGGCCGGTCGACGAAGGGCTTGTACCACGCTGGCGTGTTGTCGGTGATGGTGAAGCCGTTCATCGCATTGATGTCCTGGGTTTTGCTCCGGCCGCCCAGGAGATTGTGCAGAAAGGCCCGCGCCCAGGTGTTGCCGGACTTGGGATAGGAGGCGAGCCAGACGAGACCGCCCATCGCTATCGCCTCGGTGGAACGAGGTGTCTGGAAGCTGTGCCGCAAAGCCCGGTCATTTGGGCCGCGACGAGGAAAGGTTCAGACTGTCGGAACGGCGCGCTGCAGACTTCTAGAAGTGGACCTCGAACCCCGCCAGCGGACCGTAGAAGAGTTCGCTGGCATGGCTTGTGCCCTGGTCGCCGAATGCGGTGCTGTTGACGTTCCACCATTGCTGGACCTGGAAGCCGAGATTGACGCTGGCGTCCACGTTCTGGACCGGCAGGGCATAGGCGAAACCGGCGTAAGCCCTGAGGCCGAAAGCGGTTCGTCCGCCCGCCGTGTTGGAATTGTGGGCTGCCTCTCCCGACTGGCTCAAATCGCCGAACAGCGCCGATCCGTCGAGCCAGCCGACGGCCGAGAAACCGCTGCGGCCGAAGGCATAAGAGCCCTCGACGCTCGCATGAGGTCCCACCCCCCAGAAGCTGTTCTTGAGCCCACCAAAGTAGTGGTAGACGCCGCTACTGAAAAAGCCCTCGCTAAAGGTGCTGGCGAAATTGGCATATTCCACGCCGCCGGCCAGCCGCAGACTCGTGTTAGGGCAGGGGTTCAAGTTGTAGCCGGCGTCGAAGTCGGCGTAGTAGTAGTTGACGTGCGTGGCTTGCCGGCCGGAAAACTCATAGCTGTAGTAGTCGCTGAGCCAGTTGCCGGAGCCGGTCAGGCGCAGATCCCAGTTGGGTGTGAGGTCGTAGGATACGTAGGCCTGGATCCCGCCCCCGTTTCCCGCCGGGCGCAGCTCGCGATGGTCACTAGGATACTTATCGCCTTGGGTCGTCAGAAACGTGCCGAATACGGCGAATTCCCACGGGCTGGGCGCGGGCGGAGGGCCGGCCTGGGCGTCCCGGCTCGTACCTGCCCCGAGCCCGAGAGCCGAAGCGGTGGTCAAAAGGGCTGTACGCCGCCAGCATGTGCTACGCATGGAATCCCCCGAGTCCAGCCGATGTCGAAACTATGCGACCGGCACGGCCGGAACGCAAGACGGTGATGGAAAATTCCCAATCCGCGCAGCTTGTTCCCGCCGCGTCTTTCCAGCGAAACTAATCGGCCATGAACGCCACCGCTGAAGCCAAGCCCGCCGGCCCCCGGCTCCCGCCCGGAAGCGTCGTCGCCTTGGAGCGCCTGGGCCGCCTCGCCGGGCCTGAGCCCGATCTGCTGCCCGTTTCCGTTTTCCATATCGCCTATTGGAGCCAGGCTTCCAGCGGATCGCGGCTTGCCGCCAAGCTGTTCGTCCCCGAGGGAAAGGCGCCGGCTGGGGGCTGGCCCGTCAGCGTCTTCAGCCACGGCGTGGGCGATCCGGCATTGCCCTACCGGCGCTGGCCGTTGGCGAAGCTCCCCATGCGGGGCAGCTACGGGCGAGGTGCCGGCAGCTGGGCCCATCACGGCTTTGCCAGCTTCGTGCCCTGGCTGCCCGGGGCAGGGGAATCCGAGCCCTGGATGACCTACAGCCCGCTCTCGCTTGTCCGCAACGGCCAGGGCCTGATCGACGGGTTCACGGCGCTGCGCCAGGTGGCTGCCATGCTCTCCGTCAGCCCCAACCTCGCCGGCGGCTATCCTCTGGAGCCGCGACTCGATTTCGGCCGCCAGGTGCTGCGGGTCGACTGCATGTCGTCGGCCCTGCTCGTCGATTTCCTCGCCCGCTATCGCGGCCATCCCATGCTCGCCGGCCTCAAGGCCGTGGTGGGCGACGATTTTCAGCCCAGCATCGCTTACAACACGGCCTATATGCTTCCCTACATCCATCGCCTCCCCGGGCGCGCCTATGCCGGGATGCGGGCGCTGTGGAGCCGGGTGGTCTGGCCGCTCGCCGCCGACCAGGGCTGGCCGCTGGAGGAGTTCTTCTCCCCCGCGGCCATCGCGGCATTGGGGGAGGAAGTCGATACGCCCGTGGGCAAACGTCCGCGGCTCTACGCCTCGCTCGTGCTCCCGCCCTGGAGCAGCGAGCTTGGCAACCACCTCTACGCGGCCGCATGCCAGGCCCTCGGCGGCCAGCCCTCGGCCCGGCAGACTCTCGAATGGGTCCTCTCGCCCGGCATGGTCGATCTCGGCGACCAGGCGGATTTGGGCCGAGTGCTCGCCCATCAGTTCTACCGACGCTGGTTCGCCGCGGCCGATCCTTGGTTCGAGGGTTCGATCGAGCCCTACGCCTCGGGCATTCCGCTCATCGTCGTCGCACGCGACGACGAAACGCCGGCTGCGCGCCTCGGCCTGCCTGAGTACGCCGAGCGCTTCGAGCACATGATCCGCCCGAAGCTGGAAACGCTCCGGCGTTGGGGCTGGCCGGTCGAGATCTACCGCCCCGGCGCGCTCGCCGGTACGTCCTTCAGCGGCGGCGTCGCCCAGCGGGCGGTGATCAAGAGGCTGGGCGAGATAGTATGAGGATGCATAGCTCTGTAGATGATTAGCGACTCGCTCCGGCCCCGGTCTGTGGCAAGCTGACCTGACCGACGCCGCACGTGATTGCCATGGCTCAGCGACATGCGTTTGTATTCTCGGTGGTCGGCGATCGGCATATCGGCCTCGCCAATCTCGCCATTTCGTTTCTCAAGCGGGTTTCGCGGCAGGAAATCGTGGTGGTTCGGGCCCGCAGCGCCTGCCCGGTCGCCCATGACCAGGTGGTGGACGTCGTTCCGCCCCTCGAATACGACGATCACCAGGCGAGCATCTTCTTGAAGACCGATCTATTGCGCCTGGTCGGCGGCCGCGGGACGCGATTCTGCTATCTGGACAGCGATGTGGTTGCCGTCGACGAGGAAGTTGACTCGATCTTCGAGCACCGGTCGGGGCCGGTCACCTTCGCTGCCGACGCGGTCGACATCGACATGTTCAGCCGTTATGGCGTCAATTGCCGCTGCGCCGAGAGCCGGTGCAGCCATTTGCGGGAAAGTATTCAACTGAGCTTCGGCGTCGAGGTCCGGCGCCGCGATTGGCGGATGTGGAACGGCGGCGTGTTCTTGTTCGATGGGGAGTCGGAGCCCTTTCTCTCCCTCTGGCACGACTACAGCCTCCAGGTCATGGGGAATCCCCTATGGAACACCCGCGACCAGGGAACCTTGGCCGCCGTGGTGTGGAAGCTGGGTCTGGAGAACCAGGCGCCGCTGCCCTCGGCCTTCAACTTCATCGTCGATCGGCTATGGGGCATTCCCCGTGACAAGCGGCAAGGCCTGGCCCCGGCTCAATTCCATGTCGCCAGGAACTATTCGCTGACCGGCACGCCCGGTCTGGCGAAACCCCATTTTCTGCATTTCATCAACGGCGGGATGGGCTGGACCGGTTGGCCCAACTGGGATGAGGTCGCCGCCCTTCATGAGCCGCAAGCGGTTGGCCGGAGGAACGAAGCAGGATGAGAGTGCGGGGGCGGGACAACCAGGTCATCCATGGCATGTGGGTCGGCGGCGGCCTTTCCCGTCTCGAGCTGCTGACGCTGCACTCCTTCACGCATTTCGGCCATGCGTTTCATCTGTGGGTCTATGACGACCTGGGCGTGAAGCTGCCGCCGGGCGTTACGCTGCGCGATGCCAGCAAGGTCATTCCGCGCAACCGGGTCTTCCGCAAGGCGGAGAGCGATCCCGAGACCGGCGTCGGCCGCGGCAGCTACGGCGCTCCCTTCTCCGATCTCTTCCGCTACAAGCTGCTCCACGAGCATGGCGGCATCTGGGTCGACATGGATGTCACCTGCCTCAAGCCGTTCGACTTCGCCGAGGACTATGTCTTGCGACCGCACCGGGTCGGCGTCGTCGGCTCGATCCTGAAATGCCCGAAAGGCAGCCCTCTGATGCGGCGCTCCTACAAGGAGACGGCCGCAGCCGTGAACGAATTGAGCACCTGGCTGATGCCCAATCGGATTCTCTCCCGCAATGTCGAGCGCCTCGAACTCGGCCGCTTCATCAAAGCAGACCTTTCGAATGCCGATAGCTGGCTGGGCGTCATTCGCCGCTTCATCGAAGAGCCTGCGCCGATCCCCGACGAATGGTATGCGATCCACTGGATCAACGAGATGTGGCGGACTCTCGGTGAGGACGCCGGCTATTACCGGGGCCGCAAGCTCCTGGACTACGTTCCCGACAAGAACGCGCCGCGCCCGGGCAGCACCCTGTGGGAACTCTACCGCAAATACGGGCTCATCGACCCGTGGGAGGTTCCGGCGGGGCTTCGGCCGGTCGGCGCTGCGATGCGGAAGGCCGCACCTAATCTGCCGGTCCGCTCGCAGCACGGGCAGCCCCGCGCCGCCATGCGGCTGAACGTGCTCGTGCCGAGCCTTGTGCGCGGCGGCGCGGAGCGGGCCGTCATCGAGACGATGACCGCCTTGCGCAAGCAACCCGGCTTGTCGCAAAGGCTCTACGTCGTCCACCGGTCCCGGCGCCAGTATCCCGCCGGCGCGGACGGCAATCTGGAGGTCGTTTTCGCTGACGGCCCATCGGATGACGCCGCGAGCATGCGGGCCATCGGGACGGACGTATTGTGCACCGGCGATCCGACGATCTACACGCATCTCGTCCCGGCCAAGTTGCTTCGCCAGCTGTGGGACATGGGCGTCACCACTATCCCAGTCGTTCAGAACGCGCAGGCCGGATGGACCGATCCGCCGGCGGGCTACCGCGACCCGCATGTGCCTTTCGTGGTCGCGGTGTCGGACGCCGTCGCCGAGGAACTCCGCGCCGCCCGCTGCCCCAAGCCGGTCATCACCCTGCGGCACCAGTTGCAGCGCTTCCATACGCCGGGGGAGCTCGCCGTCCAGCGTCGCGAGATCCGCGAGCGGTACGGGATTGCCGACGATACGCTCCTCATCGGCATGGTCGGCCAATTCAAGTCGCAGAAAGCCTACACGCGAGCCGTGCGGGTGCTGGAACGCGTGCGCCAAAGCGTTCCGGCCAAGCTGATGATCCTTGGCGGCTGGGATCAGGATCACGGCGCCGGCCGCGCCGCCTATGAAGCGACATGCCGGCGCGCGGTCGAGCTCGGCGTGATCGCCGACATGATCATGCCCGGCGACGTCCATCCAACCGATCCCTATTTTGCGGCCTTCGATGTGTTTCTGAACACCAGCATCTATGAGGGGCTGAGCGTGGCCCTGCTCGAGGCGCTTCAGGCCGGCTGCCCCGTGGTCGTGTCCGATGCGGGTGGCAATCGGGAGGTGCTTGGCAAGTGCGCGGTCTTGGTTGGGGACGGGGCCGACATCGATGGCTATGTCGAAGGCATTCTGAGCTTCGTCCACGTCGCCGACCGGATCTTGCCGCAGCCCGGGGGCGAGGCCCTCGCCGTGCCGCGCCTGTGGCCGCTGTTGGCCAGGCATGGCATTGCCGGTAAGCTTTGGCAGCCGGGTCCTCTGTCGGGTTCGCTGTTCCTCACCGAAAACCTTCAGATGGGCGGGCCCCAGCAGTCCCTGGTCAATCTGCTGACCAGACTACCGGCGCGGCACAAGACCGTCGTCTGCGCGCTTGCGGGCGCGGTCCTCGACCACCACAAGCGGCGCCTGGACGAGGCGCGCATCCCGATTTTCTCGGCCGATGATGCCGCGGGTATCATGGACAAAGTCGAAGCGGTTCTGAATTGGATCGACATGCTTCGCATCCGCAATCTCTGCTTCTGGAACGTCGGTCCGGAGATCAAACTCGCGCTGGCGAAGATCCTGTCCTTCCGGGAGATCCGGCTGATCGATGTCAGCCCGGGCCCGATGCTGTTCGAAGAACTGGCGGGCGCCGATGCTTTCCAGCGGCAGCTGGCCTTCACGGCGGACCAGTATTTCGCCCGGCTCGACGGATTCGTCGCCAAATACGCCAAGGGCGTTCCGCCGCCGGGAACGAAGGTCAATCGGCGCAAGATACGGGTCATCCCCAATGGCGTGCCCGCAGCGCCGAACTTCGTGCCCTTGCCGCCGGCGGAATTCATGTTGCCGCGCGAGCGCGACTTGCGGCTTGCCATCGGCACATGCAGCCGGATCGTGCCGGACAAGCACATAGAGTTCTTGCTGGAGACGATGGCGTTGGTTTCGCGCCAGTCGCCGGGCAGCTCGCTTACCGTCGTCGGCGGGCCGGATGCGCGAAGCCAGGGCTATTTCGACGAGCTGAAGCGTCACGTTGTCGCAGCGGGGTCGCAGAACCTGTTCTTCGTGGGGGAACAGGCGGACGTCATCCCTTTCCTTGGCCAGTTCCAGGTCTTTGTCATGTTCTCGGACCGGCAGGGCTGTCCCAACGCATCGCTTGAGGCGATGTCCATGGGCCTCCCGATCATTGCCAACCGGTCCGGTGGCATGGCCGAGCAAGTGGAAGACGGCGTGAACGGCTATCTGGTCACGAGCCCGGCGGAAATGGCGGATCGCATCCTTGCCCTGCTGAAGAGCAAGCGCCTGAGAGACCGGATGGGCAAGGCCGTCCGGAAGATCGCTCGCAAGCGGTTCTCCGTGGAGAGGATGGCGGCGGCTTACGAGGAACTTTTGGATGGCAGCTAGTGCTATGACTCTGACGGTTCATCATCATTCGTCATGCCCGCGAAAGCGGGCATCCAGGGCGAATGCAGTGCCTGGGACCCCTGGATTCCGGCTCTCCGCTTCGCTCCGGCCGGAATGACGATGAGAGAAAATAAATCGCATGTCAGAAGCGCAACATTAGGCGGGGGCGGGCCGGCTGCCGGCGCCCGGCCGGGAAGCTGAGGCCAGATTGGCGCCGAACATGCCAAGCGCGCTGTCATCTGGCGCTCATCGAAGAGCGGCAGTATAAGCGGGCCGAGGCCGGGTGGCGTGGGGGAAGCGGAGAATGAATCGCCTTGTTGTCGAGTTCCTCGCCGACCGCGGCCGATGCGGAAGACTCACTCTTTTCGACCTTCGCGGCCGCAGATTGTGTGGTCCCCTCCCGGTGGCCGGCCGGTCGACCAATTCCCTGGCTGCCGCCCATGGCAATCCCCGGCGCAATCCGATCTTGCGATACGGCGACACGCCTACCGGCAGCTACCGCCTCAGCCAAATCCTGAAGAGCGGCAAGGGGACGTCGCTGCCTGCGGCGGAATTCGGTCCGCATGGTGTTGCCGTTATCGAAGGGATCTCGGGCGCCGCGGCCATGGCCGAGGCGAATGGCCGCTTCCACTTCCTCATCCAAGGGGGTCGGCGGGCCGCCAGCGGCGAGCTGCGGAGCACGGCCGGCGCGCTCCGCCTGGCGAATGAGCATCTGCGCGTGCTGATGGCCGAGCTGCGACGGGCGGGGGAACTGCGCTGCGACATCGTCGAGGTGGAGGCGAGGGTGAACCTCGGTCCGGTCTTCGACGACGAGGCCTGTGCCGAGGAGGATCCGGTTCGCCTGCCGCGCGGCGATAGGGGAACGGAGAGGGTCTGGGCCGGGACTCCATCGCGCCGGAGCGCGCTGCGCGCCGGTGCCGCGGGCGCGGCGGGGCTGATGGCCTTGCGCCTGTCGGTCGCCTTCCTCGCCCTCGAAACGGAAAGGCCTGGTTCGGCCCTGGCCTATGGGCTCCAGCCATCAGGCGGCAATACGCCGCCGCCGAGTCCGCCTGAGGCAACCACGACACCCCCGCCAACCCCGCCGGCCACCAGCACCGGAACCGTGACCAGCCCGACCCTGCAGCAATTACAGGATTTGAATTCGAATGGCGCCACACCGGGGACCCAGCCTTATATCGATACGCCGGGTCCGGGGACCGTCCAAGGTTCGAGTCCATCGGATGCGAAGGCGACCTATTTTCAAGAGATGAACGCGGCGGGCCAAATAGCCGACCCGTCGGCCAGGAACGCCGCCATCAATGCGGCGAACACCAAGTACTTCTCGACAATCGGCCAGCCAGCGCCGGCGACGCTCCCGACGACGAGCGTGCCCAGCGGCGGAAGCAGGTCCAAGTGACCTTGCCGTCGAAGGGCCAAGAGCCTGCCGAGAGCGAAGGTCACGATCCCGCTCGAGAGCTCGAGGCCGCGGTCGAAGCGCTTCTGTCTCATGTCGAGCCGGCGCCGAAGGGCCGCGGCCCGTCGCGCTGGGTCGCCAGCGACGATGAAACCACGGCTCCGGACAGCCTTTACTAGGGGGGCGTCGGAAGACCCACGCGCGCTGCGACTGCAATGGCCATCTGCTTCGCGGCATCCAAATCCTGACACGCCGCGCGAGATGCGGGCATGAATATCCTTGGCATATCCTACAATTTCCATGACGCGGCCGCCTGTCTGCTGCGGGACGGCGCGGTCGTGGCGGCAGCGGAAGAAGAGCGGTTCAGCCGCATCAAGCACGACGCGGGCTTTCCCGCGCAAGCCATCGCCTATTGCCTTGGCGAGGGTCGGATCGCGGCGAAGGATCTCGCCTGCGTCGCCTTCTATGAGAAGCCTGCCAGGAAGCTCGAGCGCGTTCTGCAGGTCGGCAAGGAACACATGCCGCAATCGGCGGCGCAAGTCGCCTCGCAATTTGCGCATCTGGTCGATCACGGGCTGCTCGTCCGGCAAGCGATCGATCGGAAGCTCGGCTTCGGAGGGCCGGTGTATTTCGCCCAGCATCATGTCTCGCATGCCGCTTCGGCCTTCTTCGCCTCTCCTTTCCACGAGGCAGCGGTGCTCGTGGTCGACGGCGTCGGCGAATGGGCGACCTGCACGGAGTTCTTCGGGTCGGGTGCGCGCCTCGACAGGCGCCGGGAGATCCGCTACCCGGATTCCCTCGGCCTGCTGTATGCGAGCTTGACCGCCTACCTGGGCTTTCGCGTCAACGACGACGAATACAAGGTGATGGGCCTCGCCTCCTACGGCAAGCCGCGCTTCCGGCGCGAATTCGAGAAGCTGATCACCATTTTCGACGACGGCAGCTTCGCCCTCAACCCGCACTTCTTCTCCTACATGTATGACGCGACCTCGATGTATTCCTCGGCTCTGGTCGAACTGCTCGGGCCGGCGCGCGGGGCGGGGGAGCGGATCGAGGAGCGTCACCGGGACATCGCCGCCTCGCTTCAGGCCGTCACGGAGGAGGCCATGGTAGCGCTCGCCCGATCCTGCCTTGCCGCGACCGGCAGCCGGAACCTGTGCCTCGCCGGCGGCGTCGCCTACAACTGCGTCGCGAATTCGCAGGTCGTAGAGCGAGGCGGTTTCGAGGACGTCTTCGTTCAGCCCGCCGCCGGAGACAACGGAGCCGCGCTCGGCGCGGCGCTCTGGGCGCATCACGTCGTCCATGGCGCGGCTCGAATACCCCGGAGCTTCCAGGCGACGCTGGGCCCACGGTATGGCGAGGAAGAGATTCACCGCTGCCTCAGGGACCATGGGTTGTCCTTCCTGGTCCTTGATGAGGAGGAGCTTTGCCGACGCACGGCGCAACTCATCCAGCAGGACCTGATCGTCGGTTGGTTCCAGGGGCGGATGGAATTCGGGCCACGGGCTCTGGGCTCGCGGAGCATCCTGGCCAATCCCTGTTCGCCGCAGATGAGGGATGTCCTCAATGCACGCGTGAAATTCCGCGAGGACTTCCGTCCCTTCGCCCCGGCGGTGCCGGAGGAGCGGGCCGCCGAGTATTTCGAGCTCGACCGGCCCAGCCCCTTCATGCTGCTCGCGCCCCGCGTGCGGGCCGACCAGGCGGGCCGGATCCCTTCCGTCACCCATGTCGATGGGACGGCGCGCGTCCAAACGGTCTCTCGGGAACAGAATCCTTTGTTTCACCGGCTGCTCGGCTGTTTCGGAGAACTGACGGGCGTGCCCGTTCTCATCAACACCTCCTTCAATATCCGCGGGGAGCCCATCGTCTGCTCGCCCCAGGATGCGGTCAGATGCTTCCTCGGAACGGATATCGATTTCCTGGCGATCGGCGCGTTCTTGGTGTCTAAGGAGCCCTATGACGGAGCCCGATGACTGGCCTCGGCGCGTGACGCAGGCCGTTCTGGCGCTGGAAGCAACGCCGGCAGCGCCTGATTGGCTGGTGGCCGCTGCCCGCAGCAGCATCGCGGTGGCGCAAGGGCTTGCTCCGAAACCCGCGAAGCCGGCCCAGCCGACCGAGTTCTTCTATCCGCATTGAGGGGCGGGCCGGTGCGAATCCTATCCGGCCGAGGCTACTGGTCGCCGCGCTCGCGGATCCCGCATTTGAGGCGGCTCGCGTTTGTCGGCAACTCATTCGTCTATGGTCAGGGCGTCGCGCCGGATGAAACTTTGCCGGCCTGTGCAGAGCGCCATCTGAACCAGATGGCGACCGGGTGGCCCATCGAAGCCGTCAATCTCGGGGTTTGCGGCTACAATATCTGGAACGCCTGGCAATCGTTCAGGAACTCTCCCCAGGTCTATGATGCCGTCGTGCTGACATTGTGCACCAATGATGCCGAATTGTTCGGTCGCAGCTACGGCGCGACTTACGGCCCGGGGCAGAGCGGACCGCTATGGCAACCCACCCATCGCTACCACGAAAGCATCAGTGCCTGTTTTGACGACATGGCCTCCTTCACGCGATCGAACGATCTGCCGATCGCCGTCTGCTTCTACAACGTATGGCCCGGCCAGCCGTTGGCCGAGCAGGCGGGGAACCGGCACATCAGCAAGCTGATCGCCGATCTGTGCGCGGCGCGTGACATTGCCTACATCGATTTCTTCGCTCATTTCGCCGAGCGCAACCTGTCCCTCGATGTCTTGGTGGTGAGCGAGGCCGACCATCACCCCTCGAAGATGGCCCATGACACGGCCGCGCGGCACCTGGCGCTGAGCCTGCGGCAGCTCGGCTGGTTCGAGCGCATGGGCACGGCCACGTTCGCCCGCGTCGCCGACCGGATCCAGCTGGCGGCGCAGGATCTGGTCGGGAAGGACTCCTATCCCTGCGATGTCGCGTATCGTTGGGCGGCGGGTGCATTGGAAGACAAACGCAGGGCTGCCAAGCGAATGCAATCTGCCTCGCTGGTCGCGGACTTTGCGAGCCGCGCCGATCGGGTGGCGGCAGCGCTCGAGACTGCGCGTGTCCTTTGGCACGGCGGTGCCAGGGCTGCCGCGACAGGCGAGGAGGCCAGGGGCGGAGGGGGATATGGCTGGTGGCTTTGGCGCATCGACGAAGAAATGCTCAAGGTAGAGGAACTTTGCGCCACGATCGGCAAGGTCGAGCTGAATGGTTTGATCGCCGATCTGGCTTCGGCGCCGTCGCCGCCGGAAGATGGGACGATCCTCGGTGTGTTCGGCGACGCCTGTCTGGCACTGAGCCGCATTGATGCCGCGCTGAAGGCGGCCGGCAGCGCGCGCAGTTCGATGCGCCAGGCGATCATGGAATCCTGGCTGCAGTCGCCTGCGGATGTCGCCCGCGCCACATCCGACCTCGCCGATATCGACGCCTTGAGCGATCGGGCCGCAATTGCCGCGCAAGCCTTTCTCGCCATGTTGGAGAGGCTCGGCGCTCCCGCGGCAGAGGCCGCCGGTCGGTTGCCGCAGGCGGAGCACCGGCGTCTCGTCGGATTGCTGCGATTGAGCCTGGCCCGCGCGCTCCAGGACCTCGAGTCTGTCGAGAGGAAACTGGCATCGATCACGGAACCGCCGGCGCCCGCGTCCGACGACAGCGTAATCGATGTTACCCTGGCTGCGGAAGTCGTCGAGGGGCGGCGTCCCTGCCGGGTGGAAGTACGCGCAAGCTATCTGGCGCCACGCCGGATCATCTTGCGCGATCACCGCTATGTTCTACCGAAAGGCTCTTCTGCAGTCGTGACCTTTCGCCTGCCCGTGATCTACGCGGGCTACTTGCTGCTGTCATTCGACTCCCCGGGGTCCATCGGCGGCAAGACCGCGGTCGAGCTGGTCAAAGTCGAGGTCCGGAATTCGATGGCCGAACGGCGCGGCCTCGATCGGGCCGCGTTCACCAAGCAGGCGAGTGGCAGCCTCGTTTCGCAGATCTTCTATCTGGTCTGAGCGGGAAGGATTATCGCCGTTGATGCCGACAGCGGATGGCTGGGTCGCCTTCAGCAAACCGGCAATCATTGACCTACCCCATGGAGGTCCGGGTCGCGCCGAATAAATCATTCTGTGGAAAGGCGGAGACGATGGGAATTGGCCCAGATTTTGACGTCGACCCCAAGGCCGCAGTCACCGTCGAGGTTGTTGCCGGGTGTCCGCGAGCGCTGGTCCGATAGAGGCGCAATCCTTGCCGTTGCAATGTCTTGTTGGCCCAGGCGCGGCAGCAGTGGAATATGGCCATGGTCCGGCGACCCGACAATCGTCTTTCGGCCGTGAAGGCGGCTTGACTCGCATTGGCTTGGAACAATGAGGGGAACATGACCGACGGTGATCTTTCTCTGCGCCACGGCATGATTGGAACCCTGTTTCCTGCGCCGACGCCGAACGATTTGCGCAATCGCTTGACGCCACTGCAGCTGCGTCAATTTCACGAGCAGGGCTACGTTGCAGGGATCCGAATTCTTGACGACCGCCAGGTCGACGCGCTGCTGGCGGAGCTCGAGCCCTGGGTGCGGCCCGCCCATCCGAAGCGGGAACTGTGGTACGAATATCGGGCCAATGCCTCGACGGACCCCGGCCGGTCGATGCTGCATGCCTCAGGAGCCTGGCGCATCGGCACCGCCTTCCACGACCTCCTATGGCATGACGCCGTCGTCACGCCGGCGCAGCAGCTCTTGGGTGGCGCCGTCCGCTTCATGCAAGACCAGCTGTTCTGCAAGCCGCCCCATCGGGGCGGCGTGGTCGCTTGGCATCAGGACTACTCCTATTGGACCTTCGCCCAGCCAATGGGGCATGTCACCTGTTGGATCGCGCTCGACGATGTGACGATCGAAAACGGCTGCTTGTGCTATATCCCGGGCAGCCATCGCTGGGGTTTGTTGCCGATGACCGGTCTCACAGGCGAGATGGGCGCCATCGACACGGTGCTGTCGGCGGAGCAACGGGCGGCGTTCCGGGCCGAGCCCATCGAATTGAAGCGCGGCGAGGCGAGCTTCCATCACCCGCTGCTCATCCATGGCTCGCACGACAACCGGTCGCCGCGGTCCCGGCGCGCGACCGTGCTTAATCTGATGCGGGATGGCACCCGGGCGGCGGCCGAAGAGCCGGAGGTAGAGGGCCTGCCGGCATTCATGGTCCGACCCACCGAGGAAACTGTCTTCTACAACACTGATGAACCCCCCAAGGGCCGTGTGCTCGACGGTCGCTATTTCCCCTTGCTCAGCTGCCCACCGTCGCGCGATGGCTGACCCGGCGGTTCAGCCATTCGTCCAATTGGCGGCAAGACTGACAAAGAAGAAGCCCTCGATCCTGATCGAGGGCTTCTGCATCAACTGGAGGGGGACTCCGATGCGTCTCTGAAGGAGACACCCGCACTTTAACGCGCGGAAAAATGACCGCGTTGATCTGAATCAACTTTGCCGAACATGATGGGAGTAGCCTGCCTAACGCGTCCTACTTTGCAGGGAGAAACCCAATGCCGAAATTGCTGCCTTGGACAAGCGTCGAAGTTGGCGATCTGGACATCTTTGCTCCGGCGGTGCCCTGCCTGTTCGTTTACACTTGGTACATGGATGGCGAACCGGACAGCACCGTGACCTATTTCTGGCAAGACGAGGACACCGGGGTCATCCACAACGAGCTTCTGTTCAATGCCCCCGTGTCCTACGAAGAGGCGATGGACTGGGCGCAACAGCATGCCGCCGCGAGCGACATCGAGCGCATCCACGTCCGGCACGCAAGGTCGAAGGCAGTCCGGCCCAGCCGCAGAAAAGCGGCTCGGGCAGCTTCGAAGGGTCGACCGGCGGCGGCAAAGGGCCGCTCTGCGGCCAAGCCGAAAGCTCGGTCTGCCAAGGCAAGGCGCAAGCGGTCAACCAAGGCGGCGTCCAAGGGATAGCCTCGGTTTCCGCACCCGACAGCCAGTCAGCCGACAGCCGGCCGGCTTTTCAAGCTGGAGTTGCCGAGCTATCGCGGGTTCGATGACAAGCGGCTGTTCAGCGCTGCAAGATAAGGACCGAGCTGGCGAATCTCAGCGAGATGCGCCGTAGACAGACCGGACAATATCCGCTCGGCCTTGGCCGTCAGAAACACCCGTACGCGGCGGCGATCCCTGGGATCGGTCTTGCGCTTGACCAGGCCCAACCGTCCGAGCCGGTCGACGAGCTCGACCACGCTATGATGACGTAGCAGGAGACGATCGGCGAGGTCGCCGACCGTGACTTCGTCTCCGCCGGCAAAGCCCTTGATCGCCAGGAGTGCCTGATGTTGCTGGGGCGTCAGGCCGGCCGCGCGCGCCGCGGCCTGGCTGAAATCCAGGAACTTGCGGAGCGCGTTGCGAAAATCCGCCAGGGCCACGTAGTCCGCTTTGGTGATCGTCAGCGCCGCGCCGGCGGCGCCGGTTGCCGGCGGTTGCCGGCGCTGCGCTCGCCCCGTCCTGCTCTTCTTCATCTTTGGCCTCTCGCATCTGTCGGTCGATGTTGAAAGTACATCGTAGTACGATATATAAGGTCCGTCTCTCGGAACGACCCGGATACGGCGTGGCGCCGTTTTTCGCTCAACGGCACGCGCTTGCAACGGAGAAACATGGCCGCACACCAGATTGCCTCGGCACCATCCGCGCGTTTGCGTGCATCGGATCGGCCGTCGGGCTCGCGGGGCCCCGCGAGATCCGCGCTCGGCGACTTCACCATCGATCCGCGGGTCCTGCCGCTCATTGCCATGGCCCTGGTGGCCGGCTCGACCGGTGCATTCGCGGCATGGCTGCTGGTCAAATTGATCGCGGTCGTCACCGATCTGGCCTATTACGGCCGCCTTTCCGCGGTGGCGCTGCCCATTGGCGGATCACCGTTGGGGCTGCTGAGGGTTGTGGTGCCGGTGGGTGGCTGCCTCCTCGTCGGGCTGATGGCCCGCTTCGGCTCGGAAAAGATCCGCGGCCACGGGATCCCGGAGGCGATGGAGGCGATTCTCATCGGCAGCAGCCAGATCCAGCCCAAGGTAGCCCTTCTGAAGCCTCTTTCCTCGGCCATCTCCATCGGGACCGGCGGTCCTTTCGGCGCCGAGGGCCCCATCATCATGACGGGTGGGGCGCTTGGCTCCCTCTTCGCCCAGTTGTTTCACCTGAGCGCGGCGGAGCGCAAGACGCTTCTGGTCGCGGGAGCCGCCGCGGGCATGACCGGCATATTCGGCACGCCGGTGGCCGCGACGCTCCTGGCGGTCGAACTGTTGCTGTTCGAATGGAAGCCGCGCAGCTTCATTCCCGTCGCGACGGCCGCCGTTGTGGCTGCTGCCTGGCGCCCGTTGATGTTCGGCGCGGGGCCGCTGTTCCCGATGCCGGCGGGCCTCGATCTGCCCTGGTGGGGGATCGTGCTTTCCGTCGCCGTCGGGCTTGTCGCAGGCCTCGCCTCGGGCCTGCTGACAGCCATGGTCTATGGCGCCGAAGACCTGTTCCAAAGATTGCCGATCCACTGGATGTGGTGGCCGGCTATCGGTGGCCTGGTCGTCGGCCTCGGCGGATTGATCGAACCGGCCGCGCTTGGAGTCGGCTATGACAACATCCGGGCGCTGCTCCTGGGCGACATGGCTCTGCGCGGCCTGCTGATGCTGCTGGTCGTCAAAGCGGTCATCTGGTCCATCGCGCTAGGCTCCGGTACATCCGGCGGCGTTCTTGCCCCCTTGCTCATCATGGGCGGGGCATTGGGCGCCATCGAGGCCCACTGGCTGCCGGGCGGCAATGCCGGCCTCTGGGCCCTGATCGGCATGGCATCGATGATGGGCGGCACGATGCGCTCGCCTTTGACGGCGACGCTTTTTGCCGTGGAACTGACCGGCGATCTCCATGCTCTGCTGCCGCTGCTGGCCGCCTGCACGGCCGCTTACCTGGTTACCGTGTTTCTGATGAAGCGCTCGATCCTGACGGAAAAGGTCGCCCGGCGGGGTCACCATGTCCTGCGCGAGTACAGCATCGATCCCTTCGCCATGGCCCGCGTCCGAGACGTGATGGTGGAAACTGTCGACAGCCTTCCGGCGGCTATGCCTATCGACGAGGCGGTCGCGTTTTTCACCAGCGTCCAGCCGCGCCACAAGAGCTACCCCGTAGTGAGCGGCGACAACAAGGTCGCAGGCCTGGTCAGCCGTGCCGATATCCTCCGCTGGACGATCGAAGGTGGCCATGAAGGCCGGACGCTCGGCGAGTTTCTGACCAGCGCCGAGCCCCTGGTCGGCACGCCCGACGAACTCGTCGGCGATTTGGCCGATCGCATGTCGGATCAGGACATCGGCCGCGTGCCCATTGTCTCGTCGGTAGATGGGACGCTGGTCGGAATTGTTGCCCGCAAGGATCTGCTTCGCGTGCGCGCCCGGGCCCAGGCGCAAGAACGCCATCGCGCCGTCTTGCTGCCCAGGTCCGCGAACTCGCCACGATAGACGCCGGCCCCCGAGGCCGACCGAGGTCAAGGACAAGGAGAAAGCCATGCCCATCGAAATGCCAAGCCTTCCCTATCCCCCGAATGCTCTCGAGCCGCAGATCAGTGCCGCCACGCTTGAGGTCCACTATGGCAAGCACCATCGGGCCTATGTGGACAAGACCAATCTTCTCGTGGCGGGCACGGAATTGGCGGGCCGACCGCTCGAGGATGTGATCGCGATGACCGCGTCCAGAAAGCGCAAGGCCGCGCTTTTCAACAATGCTGCCCAGGCTTGGAATCACGGCTTCTTGTGGAATTCGATGACGCCTGGCGGCGGAGGTGAAGCGAAGGGCGCGCTTGCCGATCGGATCAAGTCCGACTTCAACAGCTTCGCGGACTTCAGGGAGGCGTTCAGGGCTGCGGCCGTCAACCACTTCGGCAGCGGTTGGACCTGGCTGATCCTCGATGCCGGGCGCCTCAGGGTTGTCTCCACGGTAAATGCGGACACGCCCATTGGCCACGGAAAGCTGCCTTTGCTGACCTTGGATCTGTGGGAGCATGCCTATTATCTCGACTACAAGAATCGGCGGCCGGACTACGTGGACGGCTTTCTCGACAAGCTCGTCAACTGGAATTTCGCCGAACGCAACTATCAACAGGCGATAGGGCGCAAGGCGGCCGAATAGAGTGGCAGAGGCTTCAGACGGGGCCTCCATGGCCCGATCGGTCCCAGCCATGTGAAATCGGCATGCCCGGTCACGGGGTTAACAGAGCTCCGCTCCGGCGCCAGGATCAGACTTCCGCGCGGATCCTGCAGGATCCATATGCGAGTGTTTGCCGGACCTTAGCCCCGCTCCGGCGGGGTTCTTCTTGTGGCAGAACCTTCGGCGCTGCGGGTTGCGGCCTTGGGCGATCGATCGGACCCGCTGCTTCGGCCCCCGCCTTTCACAGGCCTGCGCCATCGGATAAGTTCACCGGCATGACACAGGAGCTGGCCATCGCGCTTGCCCAGATCAATCCCACCGTGGGCGACGTCGCCGGGAATCTGGCGAAGATTCGCGCCGCCCGGGGCGAAGCGCGCCGGCTCGGCGCCGATCTGGTGCTGTTCAGCGAACTCGTGGTCAGCGGCTATCCGCCCGAGGATCTGGTGCTCAAGCCGGCCTTCCAGGCCGCCTGCCGGGACGCGGTCGAGAGCTTGGCGAAGGATACCGCGGACGGCGGGCCGGCGCTGATCCTAGGCACGCCCTGGCAGGACGACGGCAAGCTCTACAACGCGGCGCTGCTGCTGTCCGAGGGCGCCATCGCCGGCAAGCGCTTCAAGATGGACCTGCCGAACTACGGCGTGTTCGACGAGAAGCGCCTGTTCAGTGCCGCCCCGCCCCAGGGGCCCATGAGCTACCAGGACGTGCGCCTGGGCGTCATGGTCTGCGAGGACATGTGGACGCCCGACGCGGCCGAGACCCTGGCGGAGACGGGAGCAGAAATCCTGCTGGTTCCCAACGGCAGCCCCTACGAGCATGAGAAGCAGGACCAGCGCATGCAGCTCGCCGGCGGGCGCGTCACCGGGACGGGATTGCCCATCATCTACGTCAACCAGGTAGGCGGCCAGGACGAGCTGGTGTTCGACGGCGCCTCCTTCGCTCTTGACCACGATGGCACCTTGAAGGCCCAGCTCCCGGCCTGGCGGGAGACCGTCCTGCTCACCCGCTGGCGTCGCGGCAATGCCGGCTGGAGTTGTATCGCCGGCGATATCGTCGAGCCGATCTTCGGGCTTCCCGGAATCTATCAGGCGATGGTGCTGGGCCTGCGTGACTACGTGGAAAAGAACCGTTTTCCCGGTGTCGTGCTCGGCCTTTCCGGTGGCGTCGATTCAGCACTTTCCGCCGCGGTCGCCGCCGACGCCCTCGGGCCCGAGCGGGTGAGGGCACTCATGCTGCCGTCCCCTTACACCAGCCAGGATAGTCTGGACGATGCTGCGGCCTGCGCCCGGGCGCTCGGGGTTCGTCTCGACAGCGTCTCCATCGAGCCGGCGATGAAGGCCTTCGGCGCCATGCTGGCGCCAGTGTTCGAGGGGCGGAAGCCGGACACGACGGAAGAAAACATCCAAAGCCGGGCCCGCGGTCTCACGCTCATGGCCTTCTCCAACAAGCTCGGCCACATGGTGCTCTCGACCGGCAACA
This sequence comes from uncultured Alphaproteobacteria bacterium, assembly GCA_963724385.1. Lineage (GTDB taxonomy): Bacteria > Pseudomonadota > Alphaproteobacteria > Dongiales > Dongiaceae > DASXQK01. The sequence goes on from CAVRUJ010000001.1 coordinate 2,084,607, forward strand.
AGTCGGAGATGTCGGTCGGCTACGCCACCCTCTATGGCGACATGTGCGGCGGCTATTCGGTGCTGAAGGACGTCTATAAGACCACGGTCTACGCGCTGGCGCGCTGGCGCAACGGCGCCACGCCCGACGGCGGGCGGGGACCCGTGGGCGTGGTCATTCCGGAGCGCATCTTGACCAAGGCGCCGACGGCGGAGCTCAAGGCCAACCAGACTGACCAGGACACATTGCCGCCTTACGATGTGCTGGATGCGATCCTGGAGGGCTTGGTGGAAGGCGAGATGACAGTGGATCAGATCGCCGCCAAGGGCCACGACCCCGCCACGATCCGCCGGGTCTGGCGCATGCTGGACGTCGCCGAATACAAGCGACGCCAGGCCCCGCCAGGCGTCAAGATCACCCGCCGCGCCTTCGGGCGGGACCGGCGGTATCCGATCACCAACGGCTTTCGCAGCTGACGTTCCCCGGGGTGCCGTATCGTGGTGAGTGAAGCCTCAGCGCCGCGCCTGCGCTTCGCGCCGAGCCCGACTGGCCGCTTGCATGTCGGCAACGCCTATATCGCGCTCGCCAACTGGCTCTACGCGCATCGCCACAGCGGCAGCTTCCTCCTGCGCTTCGATGACACCGACCGCGAGCGCTCGACCGCCGCCTATGCCGCCGGGATGGAGGCCGATCTCCTCTGGCTGGGGCTTGTTTGGGACGAGAAGGCATCCCAGTCGGCGCGCCTCCCGCGCTACGACGAGGCGGCGGCCAATCTCAAGGTCGAGGGCCGGCTCTATCCCTGCTACGAGACGCCCGAGGAGCTGGCTTTGAAACGCAAGCTCCGGCTTCAGCGCGGCGAACCGCCGGTCTACGATCGGGCGGCGCTGGCGCTGAGTGAAGCGGAGCGCCAGGCGCTGGAAGCCGAAGGCCGGCGTGCCCATTGGCGTTTCCGGCTCTCCGGCGGGATCAGCCGTTGGATCGATCTGGTGCGCGGGCCGCAGCAGATCGATGAGGCGAGCCAGAGCGACCCGGTGCTGATCCGTGCCGATGGAAGCTACCTCTACACCTTCACCTCCGTCGTGGACGACATCGACTTTGCCATCAGCCACGTCATCCGCGGCGCCGACCATGTGACCAACACCGGCGCCCAGGTCGAGCTGTTTCTGGCCCTGGGCGCGACGCCGCCGGAATTCGGCCATCTGCCCTTGCTGGCCGATGCCTCGGGCGAGGGATTGTCGAAGCGCCTGGGAAGCCTGTCGTTGGCCGAGCTTCGCGATCTGGGCATCGAACCGCTCGCGCTGGCGAGCTATCTCTCGCGCCTCGGCGCCGGCGCCGCCGAGCCCAGGACCAGCCTCGACACGATCGCCGCCGATTTCGACCTCGCCCGGTTTCATGGCGGAGCGCCGCGTTTCGACCTGGCCGAGCTTTGGGCGATGAACGCGCGGCTCCTGCATCTGCTCTCCTTCGCCGCCGTCGCCGATCGCCTGCCGCCGACGGCCGATGAGGCTTTCTGGTCGGCGATCCGCGGCAACATCCGGCAGCTCGCCGATGCGGCGGGCTGGCTTGCGATCGTTCGGGGTGCGATCGAACCGAGGATTGAAGACGCGAGCCTGACGGCCGCTGCGGCTGAGCTTCTTCCAGCGGAACCCTGGGACGCATCGACCTGGGGCGGCTGGACCGCGGCGGTGAAGCAGGCGACCGGCAAAAGCGGCCGCGCGCTTTATCATCCGCTCCGCCTGGCGCTGACGGGACTCGAGGATGGACCGGAGATGAAACTCTTGCTACCGCTTGTCGGCCGTCGGCGGGCCCTTGCCCGCTTGCGCGGAGTGACGGACTGAAGCCATGGCAATCCAGCTTTACAACACGCTCACCCGCCGCAAGGAAGCTTTCGCGCCCATCGATCCGGCACAGGTGCGGCTCTATGTTTGCGGCCCGACGGTCTATGAGCCGGCCCATGTCGGCAACGCGCGCCCGGTCGTCGTCTTCGATACGCTCGCCCGCCTCCTGCGCAAAGTCTATGGCCGGGAACACGTGGTCTACGTGCGCAACATCACCGATGTGGAAGACAAGATCATCGCCGCGGCGGCCGAGAACAAGGAGAACATCGCCGATCTGACCCGGCGCACGACCGAGGCCTATCACGCCGACATGGCCGCGCTCGGCGCTCTGCCGCCTGATGAGGAGCCTCGCGCCACGGCTCACATCCCCGCCATGGTCGCCATGATCGAGCGCCTGCTCGCCAACGGCCATGCCTATCAGGCCGAAGGCCACGTGCTGTTCCATGTGCCTTCCATGCCTGAATACGGCCAGCTTTCGCGCCGGTCCCAGGAGGATATGATCGCAGGCGCCAGGGTCGAGGTAGCGCCCTACAAGAAGAGTCCAGCCGACTTCGTGCTGTGGAAGCCGAGCAGGCCGGAGGATCCGGGCTGGGACAGCCCCTGGGGCCGCGGCCGGCCGGGTTGGCACATCGAATGCTCGGCCATGTCCGAAGCGCTGCTGGGTGTTACCTTCGACATCCATGGCGGCGGCATCGACCTCATCTTTCCCCACCACGAGAACGAGATCGCCCAGAGCCGCTCGGCGCATGACGGCGCGCCGCTCGCCCGCGTCTGGATGCATAACGGCTTCGTCCAGGTCAACGGCGAGAAGATGTCGAAGTCGCTGGGGAACTACATCACCGTTCGCGATTTGCTGGAGGAAGGGCATAAGGGCGAGGCGATAAGGCTTGTGCTGCTCTCGGCCCATTACCGCCAGCCGCTCGATTTCACCCGCGAGGGCGTGAAGGAGGCGACGGCCCAGCTCGACCGCTTCTATGGTGCGCTTCAGCGCAGCGGCGATGACCGGGGGGCGGCGAGTGAGCCATCAGGGGACTTCATGGCTGCCCTGGAAGATGACCTGAATACGCCGGCCGCGCTCGCCGCACTCCACGAAGCGGCCGCGAGGCTCAACAAGGCCACGAGCCCGACCGAGCGCGCCGCGGCCAGGGCGTCCCTGCTTGCCGGCGGCGCTTTGCTTGGGCTGCTTCAGCAGCGGCCAGCGGATTGGCTGAAGGGCGGCTCGGGCGGTCCCGATGCAGCCGCCGTCGAAGCGCTCATCGCCGAGCGCATCGCGGCTCGCAAGGACGGCGACTTCGCCAAGGCCGACCGGATCCGCGATGACCTGGCGAAGCAGGGCATCGTTCTCGAAGATGGCCCCAAGGGCACGGCCTGGCGGCGGGCGGGATAGGGCTCAGGCCTTCTTGAACACGGCTTCGAGATTGTGGCCGTTCGGATCGATGACAAAGGCGGCGAAGTAGCCTTCCTCATAGTGCGGGCGGAGTCCCGGCATGCCGTTGTCTCGTGCGCCGTGGGCGAGCGCCGTTGCATGAAAGGCTCGAACGGCATCCTCGCTCTTTGCCGCAAAGGCGATGTGCACCGCTTTGGAAACCGGGGCGCTGGCATCGGCCTGCCGCACCTCGAACATGTCATGCGGATTTGTGCCGAAGCCGACCACCACGGCTTGAACCTCGAGCACGACCTCGAATCCTAGTACGGCGAGGACGGGCTCGTAGAAGGCCCGGCTGCTTTCGAAGTCGTCCACCTTGATTTGAACGTGGTCGAACATGGGCATGGGTCAGCGCTTTCGAGCTTGCCGCGACAAAGGGGCGCCCTTCCATGCACTTTGGCTGTGCGCCGGAGGGCGAAGATTTGTGCCGGGCATCTTAGAGGGCTCGGCGAGGATTCTGCGAGGGGCACGAGAGGGGCAGGGCAGGACGCATTGCGCTACCTCAATTACCGCGGGCGATAAACCGCTCCTTACTGTACACTGCCAGTGGGGCCGCGCAGGCTCGATCGATACAGGAAGCAGATGGCGGCATCCCTCGATATCGGCGACCGAATCGTGTTCGAGGTCGACGGCCTCGACGCGCTGCTGGCGGCCTTGAGCCAGCGCGGCTACCGCGTGATGGGCCCCACGATCCGGGACGGCGCCATCGTCTACGACAGCGTGGCGGGAACCAAGGATCTGCCGCGAGGCTGGACTGATCGCCAAGAGGCCGGGACCTATCGGCTCGAGAAACGCACCGACGAGGCAATGTTCGGTTTCGCCGTCGGACCCCAGAGCTGGAAGAAATTCCTTCATCCGCCGGTCGAGACCCTCTGGCGCGCGAGGCGGAGCGAAGGGCAAGTCGAGATCGAGGATAGCCCCGGAGAGGACCCGAAATTTGCCTTCATCGGCGTGCGTGCCTGCGAGCTTCATGCCATCGCGATCCAGGACCGGGTACTGCTGGGCGATGCCTTCACCGATGCCGGCTATCGCCGACGGCGCGATAGCGCCTTCCTGATTGCGGTCAATTGCGGAACCGCCGGAGGGACCTGCTTCTGCGTTTCCATGGGGACCGGGCCGGAAGCGTCATCCGGCCATGATGTCGCGCTGACCGAGCTCATCGCGGATGGGACCCATCGCTTCCTGGCGGAAGTCGGCAGCGCGGCCGGCGCGGAAATCCTGGCCGGCCTCAGCCATCGCCCGGCGAGCGCCGAGGACGAGGCGGCGGCCGAAGCCGTGATCGCGCGCACCAGGGCCAGCATGGGCCGCCAGATGGATGCAGAAGGAGTGAAGCAACTGCTCCAGCGCAACCTGGAGCATGGGCGTTGGGACGATGTGGCCGAACGCTGCCTCACCTGCGGCAATTGCACGATGGTCTGCCCCACCTGTTTCTGCACGACGGTGGAGGACGTGACCGGGCTCGACGCCGGCTCGACTGAACGGACGCGCAAGTGGGATTCCTGCTTCACCATGGATTTCTCTTACATCCATGGCGGAAGCGTGCGCGCATCCGGTAAGTCGCGATACCGCCAATGGATCACCCACAAGCTTGCCAGCTGGCATGACCAGTTCGGCAGTTCGGGCTGCGTCGGCTGCGGGCGATGCATCACCTGGTGCCCCGTCGGAATCGACATCACCGAGGAAGTGCGGGCTATCCGGGAAAGCGAGGAGCACTGAGCATGGCGATCGAGGGACTCGAACGCATTCTGCTGGAGCATCCTTTCTTCAAGGGATTGCCGCCGGCCCATGGCAAGCTGATTGTCGGCTGCGCCAAGAATGTAGCCTTCGAAGCCGGAGACTATCTCCTGCGCGAGGGCGAGCCGGCGGACTGGTTCTATCTCATCCGCCGCGGCCGGGTCGCGCTCGAGCTGAAAGCGCCGGGCCGCGCGCCGGTGACCATCCAGACCATTCGCGAAGGAGAGGTGGCCGGCGTTTCATGGCTGATCCCGCCTTATCGCTGGACCTATGACGCCAGAGCCATGGAGCTGACCCGCGCGCTCGCCCTCGACGCAAAATGCCTGCGCGGCAAATGCGAGGAGGATCATCACCTGGGCTACGACCTGATGAAGCGCTTCATGCCGGTGCTGATCCAGCGCTTGCAGGCGACCCGCCTCCAGTTGCTCGATCTCTATGGCGCGACCGTCTGAGGCGATTTTGCCCCATCCGAGCCAGGACAACGCGATGCTGCCGGCGATGGCGCGCGTCCGGCGGACGCAGCGGGAGACCCACGATGTCTGGACCCTGGAGCTCGAGGAGGATGGGGCGGAGGGCGGGCGGGGCTTCGAGGCCGGCCAGTTCAACATGATGTATGCCTTCGGCGTCGGCGAAGTGCCGATCAGCATCAGCGGCGATCCCGGCGCCGCCGGGCCGCTGGTCCACACGATCCGCGCCGTCGGGCCGGTTTCGAGCGCGCTCTGCCGGCTGAGGCGCGACGATCGCCTGGGGCTGCGCGGGCCTTTCGGCAGCGCCTGGCCCGTGGAGGCTGCCAAGGGCAGCGACGTGATCGTGGTCGCCGGCGGCCTGGGCCTGGCGCCATTGCGCCCGGCCGTTTACCGGATCCTCGCCGAGCGCGAGCGTTACGGCAAGGTCATGCTCCTCTACGGCACGCGCAGCCCGGACGACATCCTGTTCCGGCGTGAGCTGGAGACTTGGCGCCGGCGCCTCGATGTCGAGATCGAGGTGACCGTCGACCACGCCATCGGCCAATGGCACGGCAATGTCGGGGTGGTCACGACGCTGATCGAGCGGGCGGGATTCGATCCGCTGCACAGCCTGGCCATGGTCTGCGGCCCCGAGGTGATGATGCGGTTCGCCGCCGCGGCGCTGGAGCAGGCCGGGGTCGGGCGCGAACGCATCTACGTCTCGCTCGAGCGGAACATGAAATGCGCCGTGGGCCATTGCGGCCATTGCCAGTTCGGGCCCTTCTTCCTGTGCAAGGACGGGCCGGTTCTGCGCTACGATCGGGTGAGCGCCATTTTCGGCCTGCATGAGATTTGAGGGGTTGCGATGGCTCAGAGGCAACGCAAACCCAAGCTCGCCGTCTGGAAGTTCGCATCCTGCGACGGCTGCCAATTGAGCCTACTCGACTGCGAGGATGAACTGCTGGCGCTGGGCGCCGCGGTCGAGATCGCCTATTTCCCCGAGGCGACCCGGGCGGTGGTGAAGGGGCCCTACGACCTTTCCATCGTCGAGGGCTCGGTCACCACGGCCCATGACGCCGAGCGCATTGGCGAAGTGCGGCGGCAATCGAAAAAGCTGATCACCATCGGCGCCTGTGCCACGGCTGGCGGGATCCAGGCCCTGCGCAATTTCGCCGACGTGAAGGAGTTCGTCTCCATCGTCTATGCCTCGCCGCAGTACATCGACACCCTGGCCAGTTCGACGCCCATCGCCGAGCATGTCCCGGTGGATTTCGAGCTCAGAGGCTGCCCCATCGACAAGCGCCAGTTGCTGGAGGTGATCGCCGCGTTCCTGCAGGGCCGCAAGCCCAACACCCCGGCGCACAGCGTCTGCGTCGAATGCAAGCGGCGCGGCAATGTTTGCGTCACCGTGGCCAAGGGCACGCCTTGCCTGGGACCGGTCACCCATGCGGGTTGCGGTGCCCTCTGCCCCTCCTTCGATCGCGGCTGCTACGGCTGCTTCGGGCCCATGGAGACGCCCAATCCCGCCTCGCTCAGCCGGCAAATGTCGGCGTTGGGGCTACCCGAGGGCACCATCGCGCGGCTCTACCGCAGCTTCAACGCAGGCGCCGAGCCGTTCCGCAAGGAAGGGGGGCGTCATGGCGCGTAGGACGGTCCAGGTCGATTACCTCGCCCGGGTCGAGGGCGAGGGTGGGTTGCATCTGACCCTCGATGGCGGCGAGGTGAAGCAGGTTGAGCTTCGCATCTTCGAGCCTCCGCGCTTTTTCGAGGCGCTGCTGCGCGGGCGGTCCTTCGCCGAGGCGCCGGACATCACCTCGCGGATCTGCGGCATCTGTCCGGTGGCCTATCAGATGAGCGCGGTCAATGCCATGGAGGACGCGCTTGGCATCGCCGTCGACGGGCCGATCCGCGCCTTGCGCCGGCTGCTCTATTGCGGGGAATGGATCGAGAGCCACGCGCTTCACATTTACATGCTCCACGCGCCGGACTTCCTCGGCTACGAGAGCGCCATCGCCATGGCGGGCGATCATGCCGAGCTCGTGACCCGCGGTCTCAAGCTGAAGAAGATCGGCAACGAAATCATGCGGGTGGTGGGCGGGCGCGAGATCCATCCCATCAATGTCCGGGTCGGCGGCTTCTACAAGGCGCCTTCCCGGCGCGATCTTAATGGCCTGGTGGAATCGCTGAAATGGGCGCTGCAAGCAGCACTCGAAACCGTCGCCTGGGTCGCGGACTTCGAGTTTCCCGATTGCGAGCGGGATTACGAGTTCGTGGCGCTGCGTCACCCCGAGGAGTATCCCATCGCCGACGGGCGCATCGTCTCCAATCGGGGCCTCGACATCGCCGTCGGCGATTACGAAGGCCATTTCGAGGAAATTCACGTTCCCCACAGCCACGCCCTTCATTCCCGCATCAAAGGCCGTGGCAACTACCTGGCGGGACCGATGGCGCGGTACAGCCTCAACTACGACCGGCTGACGCCCACCGCCCAGGAAGCGGCGCGGGCAGCGGGGCTGGGTCCCATCTGCCGGAACCCCTACCGCAGCATCGTCGTGCGGGCGGTCGAGGTCGCCTATGCCTGCGAGGAGGCCCTACGGCTGATTGCCGGCTATGAGGAGCCGGCGCGTCCTGCCGTCGAGGTGCAGGTGAGGGCGGGTCGGGGCGCAGGCTGCACCGAAGCGCCGAGAGGCATCCTCTTCCACAGCTACCGCCTGGCCGAGGATGGCGCGATCCTGGACGCGCGCATCGTGCCGCCCACCTCCCAGAACCAGGGCAGCATCGAGGACGATCTGCGCCACTTCGTCGGCGCCTGGACCGAACTGCCGGACGAGGCCCTGCGCTGGCGCTGCGAGCAGACGATCCGCAACTACGATCCTTGCATCTCCTGCGCCACCCATTTCCTGAAGCTGACGGTGGATCGGCGCGGCACGGCCCTGGGCGATGGACCGGCAGAGGCGTAGCCGCCTCATCATCGGCCTCGGCAGCTTGGAGCGCGGTGACGACGCGATCGGGCGGCTGGTCGCGAGGCGCCTCAAGGCGCGCGGCCTGGCGGAGGTGACGGAGCTGGAAGGCGAGGCGACGGCGCTGGTGGAATGCCTCGACGGTGTCGACGCAGCCTATATCGCCGATGCCGCAGTCCTCGGCGGAGCGCCGGGCGAGGTGTTCCGCTTCGATGCCGCCCGCGGGCAACTGCCGGCGAACCTGGCGAGCTTCTCCACCCACGGCCTCGGCCTCGCCCAGGGCATCGAACTGGCACGCGCGCTGAAGCGCCTGCCGCGGCGCTGCTTCGTCTATGCGGTGGAAGGCCGGTGCTTCGATGTCGGCGCGTCCATTTCGCCAGCGGTCGCGGCAGCCGCGGCCGAGGTCGAGCGACGCATCCTTCTCGATTTGGAAGAGGGGGCGTGAGCGATGCATGAGGCGTCCCTCATGGCGGGTCTGACGCGGCGGATCGCCGAGATCGCGAAAGCCGAGCAGGCGGTCAGGGTGCGCGCCGTGCATGTCTGGCTGGGCGCCTTGTCCCACTTCTCGGCCGAGCATTTCCGCGAGCATTTCGAGGACGCGACCCGCGGCACCTTGGCCGAGGGAGCCGAGCTGGTCGTCGTGGTTTCGGACGATATTGGCGACCCGCGGGCCCAGGACGTGCTGGTGCAGCGGGTGGAGATCGAAGATTGAACGGTCCTCTCGGCAGCATTTTGGTCACGCCCGCCGGCCGTCACCGCATGAGGGTTGAGGTCGGGGGCGCCGTCCAGGGCGTGGGCTTCCGGCCCTTCGTCTGGCGTCTGGCCAGGCGTTTGGGCCTCGCCGGCTGGGTCGCCAACACCGGCGATGGAGTCAGGCTCGAAGTCGAAGGCGAGCCCGCAAGCATCGAAAGCTTCCTTCGCGCCCTGGAAGCGGAGGCACCACCCAATGCGCGGCCGCGCGGGCTGGTGACGCGGGCAATCCTGGCGACCGGTGCAATTGGTTTCGAAATTCGCGAAAGCGACCGGAGCCCGATGCCGCGAGCGGTGCTGCTTCCGGACCTCGCAACCTGTGGCGATTGCCTCAGCGAGCTGTTCGACCCGGCGGACCGGCGCTACCGCTATCCCTTCATCAACTGCACCAATTGCGGGCCGCGCTACAGCATCATCGCCGATCTTCCCTATGACCGTCAGCGCACGTCGATGCGCATCTTCGCCATGTGCCCAGCCTGCGCGGCGGAATACGCCGATCCGGCGAGCAGGCGCTTTCACGCCGAACCCAACGCCTGTCGGGATTGCGGACCGCGTCTGGCGCTCTGGGATCAACGGGGCAACAGGATTAGCGAGGGTGAGGCCGCGCTGGCCGAGGGCGTCGCGGCCTTGCGGCGCGGGTCAGTTGTCGCGCTCAAGGGCCTGGGCGGCTTTCAGCTCCTGGTCGACGCCGCGCAGGACGAGGCGGTTCAGCGGTTGCGCCGGGCGAAGCGCCGGCCGGACAAGCCCTTCGCCCTCATGTGTCTATCCCTGGACGCCGCGCGGGATCTCTGCGAGATCTCCGCCTTGGAAGAGGCCTGCCTCGCCTCTCGCGAGTCCCCGATCCTGCTACTTGCCCGTCGATCGGACAGCGGCGGCAAGACGGAGGTTGCGGACTCGGTCGCGCCGGGAATTCCCGCGCTCGGCATCATGCTGCCCTACACGCCCTTGCATCATTTGCTGATGCGGGCGTTCGGCAGACCGCTCGTGGCGACCAGCGGCAATCTCAAGGACGAACCCATCGCCACGGACGAGCATGACGCCTTGGATCGGCTGGGCGGGATCGCGGATCTGTTCCTGGTCCATGATCGCCCGATCCTGCGGCCGGTGGACGATTCCGTGCTTCGCATCGTCGCCGGCAGGCCGATGATGCTGCGGCGCGCCCGAGGTTACGCGCCCCTGCCGATTGTCTTGGCCGGAAAGGGTGCGCCGGTGCTCGGTTTCGGTGGGCATATGAAAAGCAGCGTCGCGCTCGGTGTCGATGGCCAGGCCTTCGTTAGCCAGCATGTCGGCGATCTGGAAACGCCCGAAGCGGAGCGCGCTTTCCAGCGGACGATCGCCGATCTCACCAGAATGTATCGGGCCCGGCCTGCTGCAATCGCCCATGATCTTCATCCCGACTATGTTTCAACCCGCCACGCGGAGACGATGGCGGCACCCCGCATCGCCGTGCAGCATCACCTCGCCCATGTCGCGGCAGTGATGGCCGAGCACGGGCTGTCGAGCCCGGTGCTGGGCATCGCCTGGGACGGGACGGGCTATGGAACGGACGGCAGCATCTGGGGCGGCGAGTTCCTTCTGGTGGGCGAAGACAGCTTCCGGCGCGTGGCTCATCTGCGTCAGTTCCCGTTGCCGGGCGGCGAGAGCGCCATGCGGGAGCCGCGCCGGGCGGCGATCGGCCTGCTGTTCGAACATCTGGGTCCCGCGGCGCTTGCGCGGGACGATCTGGCGCCGGTCGCCGAATTCTCGGACACGGAGCGCCGGGTGTTGGCAGAGGCCTTGCTGCGCAAACTCAATACGCCGAGAACCTCCAGCGTCGGCCGCCTCTTCGACGCAGTCGCCTCCCTCACGGGCCTGCGGCAAAGCGCGAGCTACGAAGGTCAGGCGGCGATGGAACTGGAATGGGCGGCCGGCAGCAGCAAGGCCGATCCGGCCTATGATTTTCCGCTTCGGGAATCCGGCACCGCGCCCCGCGTCCTCGATTGGGCGCCGGCGCTGGATGCCTTGCTGGCCGATCTCGGCCGCGGCGCCGCGCTTCGCGAGATGTCCGCCCGCTTCCACGATGGCCTGATCGAGGGCCTCCTGGCTGTCGCCAGGCGCATCGGCGAAAGACAGGTGGTGCTGGCGGGCGGCTGCTTCCAGAACAGACGGCTGATGGAAAGTGCCGTTGCGGCCTTGCGCGCGGCAGGCTTTGCGCCATTCTGGCCCTCGCAGGTTCCACCCAACGACGGCGGGCTTTGCCTCGGCCAAGTCGCCTGGGCAAGCCGACTGCTGGCGAGAGGAGAAGTCTGATGTGCCTCGCGGTTCCGGGCCGGGTGCTGGCCATTTCCGAGGGGCCGCTGCTCCAGCGCACTGCCAAGGTCGACTTCGCCGGCATCCGCCAGGAGGTAAGCCTCGCCTGCCTGCCGGAGGCGAAGCCGGGCGACTATGTGCTGGTGCATGTGGGTATCGCCATCTCTGTCATTGATGAAAGCGAAGCCCGGCGCGTGTTCGATTATCTGGACGGGCTGGAAACGGAGGAAGACGCGCCGTCGCAGGGCGAGCCGGGCCAGGCATGAAATTCAGGGACGAATTCCGCGACCCCGACGCGGCCAGGCGCTATGCCGAGGCCATCGGCCGGGCCGCGCGCCGGCCCTGGACCCTCATGGAGGTCTGCGGCGGCCAGACCCATGCCATCGTCCGCTTCGGCATCGACCAGCTGTTGCCGGAGAATGTTTCCCTGGTGCATGGGCCGGGCTGTCCGGTCTGCGTGACGCCGGTGGAATACATCGACAAGGCGATCGAGATCGCGGGGCGCCAAGACGTGGTCTTCTGCAGCTTCGGGGACATGCTGCGCGTGCCGGGCAGCGAGGGCAGCCTGCTGGCGGCGCGAGCCGGCGGCGCCGATCTGCGCATCGTCCAGTCGCCCCTGGATGCGCTCCGCATCGCCAAAGAGGAGCCGGGGCGCGAGGTGGTGTTCTTCGCCGTCGGCTTCGAAACCACCGCGCCGGCGAACGCGCTCGCGATCCACCGTGCCAAGACCGAAGGCATCGGCAATTTCTCCGCCCTCGTCTCCCATGTCCTGGTCCCGCCGGCGATGCGAGCGATCCTTTCGGCGCCCGGCAACCGCATCCAGGCCTTCCTCGCGGCCGGCCATGTCTGCGCCATCATGGGCTCAGAGGTCTATGAGCCGCTTGCCCGCCAGTTCCGTGTGCCCATCGTCGTCACCGGTTTCGAGCCGCTGGACATCCTGCAAGGGATCCTGATGTGCGTCGGCCAACTCGAGGCGGGCGAGGCGCGGGTCGAGAACCAGTACAGTCGCGTCGTCCGGTCGGCGGGGAACCTATCGGCCCAGGACCTGATCCGGGAAGTGTTTCACGTCGTGCCGCGCAAATGGCGCGGGATCGGGGAAATCGCCGAGAGCGGGTTCGGGCTTCGAGAAGCCTACCTCGGTTTTGATGCGGAACGGCGCTTCGGTCCCGTGGGCAGGGGTGCCGAACGGCCGGGCCCCTGCATCAGCGGCCTCGTCCTTCAGGGGGCGAAGAAGCCGTTCGAATGTCCAGCCTTCGGAAAGGCTTGCACGCCGGAGCACCCGCTTGGCGTGACTATGGTTTCAAGCGAAGGCGCCTGCGCCGCCTATTACCGCTATCGCAACGAGGCGGCCGGAAAAAGCGCGGCCGAATGAACGACAAGCCCGTCTTCGCGCCGAACTGCCCGCTCCCGGCCACGGTCGAGGGCAGGGTGGAGCTTGCCCATGGCGGCGGCGGCCGAGCCATGGCAAGGCTGTTGGAAAGCCTGATCCTGCCGGCATTCGACAATCCCGCCCTCAGGCGCCGGCACGATGGCGCCGCGATCGACACGGGCGGGCCCTGCGCTTTCTCGACGGACTCCTACGTCGTGCGGCCGCTCTTCTTTCCCGGCGGGGATATCGGCAGCCTGGCGGTCAACGGCACGGTCAACGATCTCGCCATGTGCGGGGCGCGGCCGCTCTGGCTAAGCGCCGGGTTCATCCTGGAGGAAGGCTTGCCGCTCGCCGATCTCGCGCGCGTCGTCGCGTCCATGGCCCAGGCGGCGGTCTCGACAGGGGTGGCGATCGTCACCGGCGACCTCAAAGTCGTGGAGCGGGGCAAAGCCGACGGAATGTATATCAACACGTCGGGCGTCGGCCGCCTCATGCCTGGCGCCGATCTCCATCCGCGCGCCGTCCAGCCGGGCGATGCGATCATCTTGAGCGGCGATATCGGCCGCCATGGAATCGCGGTCATGGCAGCGCGGGAGAGCCTCGGCTTCGAATCCCTGCCCGAGAGCGACTGCGCGCCCGTGGCCGATGCCGCGTTGGCGCTGCTCGAAGCCGGCATAAGGGTCCGCTGCCTTCGCGACCCGACCCGCGGCGGTGTGGCCAGCGCGCTGGTCGAAATCGCCGAAGCCTCAGGCCTGTCGCTGGCGATCGACGAGCGGGCGGTGCCGGTATTGCCGGAGATTTCGGCCGCCTGCGAGTTGCTGGGGTTCGACCCGCTCCATGTCGCCAATGAGGGCCGGTTTCTCGCCTTCGTCGCTGCCGCCGACGCGGAGCGGGCGGTGGAAGTGCTGCGCGCTCACGAGGTTTCCAAGGACGCGGTCCGGATCGGCAGCGTCGGGCCGGGTCGGGACGGCCGGGTCACCATGCGGACCGCCATCGGCGGCAATCGCATCGTCGATATGCTGAGCGGAGAGCAGCTACCGCGGATTTGCTGAGACGACCAGTCTCCAGGCTCCGGTTGACGCCCTCCGTCCCGCAGGGCAGATAGGGGCCGGGAGCCTCCATGACCAGCGACGACAAGCGCGTCTACATCTTCGATACGACCCTGCGCGACGGCGCCCAGACCCAGGGCGTCGATTTCGGCGTCGAGGACAAGATCGCCATAGCCCAGGCCCTGGACAAGCTGGGCGTGGACTATATCGAAGGCGGCTGGCCCGGCGCCAACCCGACCGACGATGCCTTCTTCGCCACGCCACCGGTCCTCTCCCGCGCCAGGCTCGTCGCCTTCGGCATGACCCGGCGCTCCGGCCGCAGTGCCGCCAACGATCCGGCCTTGACGGCTTCGCTGGGCACCAAGGCGCCGGTGGTATGCCTGTTCGGCAAGAGCTGGGACTTCCAGGTCGATGTGGCCCTCGGCGTCCCGCGCGGCGAGAACCTTTCCATGATCGAAGAGAGCGTGGGGCTTGCGGCCGCCCGTGGGCGTGAGGCGATGTTCGACGCCGAGCATTTCTTCGACGGCTACAAGGCCAATCCCGGCTATGCCCTCGATTGCCTGAAGGCGGCCGAGCGCGCCGGTGCCCGCTGGATCGTACTCTGCGACACCAACGGCGGCACCTTGCCTCATGAGGTCGAGCGCATCGTGGGCGAGGTCGTGTCGAAGATCCCGGGCAGCAAGCTCGGCATCCATGCCCACAACGATACCGAAAACGCGGTCGCCAACAGCCTGGCCGCGCTCCGGGCCGGCGTGCGCCAGATTCAGGGCACGCTGAACGGGCTCGGCGAGCGCTGTGGTAATGCCAATCTCGTCTCGCTGATCCCGACGCTCGCCCTCAAGACCGACTTCAAGACGGGCATCGGTCCCGAGCAGCTCGCCCAGCTCACCAGGGTCTCGCATCTCCTGGACGAACGGCTGAACCGCGCGCCGCTGCGCAACGCGGCCTATGTCGGCGAGTCCGCTTTCGCCCACAAGGGGGGCTTGCACGTCTCGGCGGTGGAGAAGGACTCGCGCACCTATGAGCATGTCGAGCCGGCACTGGTGGGAAACCGGCGCCACATCGTGGTCTCCGACCAGTCGGGGCGGGCCAATATCCTGGCCCGCTTCCGCGATATCGGCCTCGTGGTCGATGCGGACGATCCCAAGATCGCCTCGGTCGTGGAGACGGTGAAGGCGCGGGAATATGACGGCTATGCCTATGACGGGGCGGAGGCGAGCTTCGAGCTTCTGGCCCGGCGCGCGCTCGGCCGGGTACCCGAATTCTTCCGTCTTGCCCGCTTCCGGGTCATGGACGACCGGCGCTGGAACGCGCGAGGCGAGCTGGTGACGGAGTCCGAAGCCACGATCACGGTCGAAGTAGGCGGCGAAAAGCTGATGTCGGTCGCGACGGGCAACGGACCGGTCAATGCGCTGGACACCGCATTGCGCAAGGCCCTGAAGCCGTTTTATCCCGAGCTCGAGGACATGCGTCTGGTGGACTTCAAGGTCCGCATCCTGACGCCCAACGCCGGCACCGAAGCCGTGACCCGGGTGATGATCGAAAGCGCGGACCGGGACGGCGATCGGTGGACTACCGTCGGCGTCTCGACCAACATCATCGACGCTTCCTTCAACGCGCTTCACGACGCCATCACCTGGAAGCTGTTTCGCGCCGGCGCCAATCCCGAGGCTCGCACCCATCACCCGAAAGCCTGATGGCCGGTACGGATCGTAAGCGCGGTCTTGCGGCCAGCGGGCCGGCGATCGTGCTGGTGGAACCCCAGCTTGGCGAGAACATCGGCGCTGCGGCGCGAGCGATGATGAATTGCGGTCTCGGCGATCTCCGCCTGGTGCGCCCGCGGGACGGCTGGCCCAACGGCAAGGCCGTAGCCGCCGCCTCGGGTGCCGACGCGGTGCTGACGCGCGCCCGGCTCTACGACAGCGCCGCCGATGCGATCGCGGACTTGCGGCGCGTCTATGCGACCACGGCGCGCCATCGCGGCATGATCAAGCGGGTCGCCACCCCGCGTCGGGCGGCCGGCGAAATCCGCAAATGGGTGGCCCACGGCGAGGCAGTGGGCATCCTCTTCGGGCCCGAGCGTACCGGCCTCGTCAATGAGGATATCGCCTTGGCCGACGCCGTGATCTCGGTGCCGCTCAACCCCGGTTTTGCCTCCTTGAATCTGGCCCAGTCCGTGCTGATCGTAGCCTATGAGTGGTTCCAGGCCGGCGACGCGACCCCGCCCAGCCGGCTGGTCACCAACGAGACCAGGCCCGCGACCAAGGCCGAGCTCATGAATTTCTTCGCCCACCTGGAACGGCAGCTCGACGACTGCGGGTTCCTGCGCAACGTCGAGAAGCGGCCGAGCATGGTGCGCAACATCCGCAACCTGTTCCAGCGTGCAGCCTTGACCCGCCAGGAGCTGCGCACCCTGCATGGAATCGTGGCCGAGCTGTCCACGCTCAGGCAACGGCGCAAGTGATCCGGTTGCGTCCGCCCGAGGAATGCCCTGCAAGCCATTGAAAATTGGGACTGTTCCATTCCTTGACAGGCCGACTTCCGCCACTATAGTGCCGCGACTTCCGAGCTGAGGGCGGCTGAGCCTCAATTTCGTGCCGCCGCCCCGCCGCCGGGTTTGCCGGGCCGGACACTCGGGACATGAAGGAAAACCGTCAACACGGGAGTTTACCTACGTGACCAAGCGCGCTGAATCCAAGTACAAGATAGACCGCCGGCTCGGAGTGAACCTCTGGGGCCGCCCCAAGAGCCCCTACAACGACCGCGAATATGGCCCCGGCCAGCATGGCCAGCGCCGGCGCAAGCCGACCGACTACGGCACCCAGCTGATGGCCAAGCAGCGGCTCAAGGGCTATTACGGCAACATCGGCGAGCGCCAGTTCCGCCGCATTTACGAGGAAGCCGCGCGCCGCAAGGGCGACACGGGCGAGAACCTGGTGGCGCTGTTGGAGCGCCGGCTCGACACCGCGGTCTATCGCGCCAAGTTCGTGCCCACGGTCTTCGCCGCGCGGCAGTTCGTGAACCACGGCCATGTCAGCGTCAACGGCCGGCGGGTCAACGTGCCTTCCTATCTGCTGAAGGACGGCAACGTCATCGAGGTGCGGGAGAAATCCCGCGAAATGGCGCTGGTGCTCGAGGCCGTCGGTTCGAGCGAGCGCGATGTGCCGACCTACTTGGAGGCCGATCACAAGAAGATGCGCGCGACCTTCCTGCGAGCGCCCGGCCTCGGCGACGTGCCCTATCCGGTGCAGATGGATCCCAACATGGTGGTGGAGTTCTACTCGCGCTGAACCATCGCGTCGGCCCGTGCGGCCGAACTCTCGGACTAGCGGCCGCGCCCGGCAAAGGCGCGGCCGCTCGCGTTTCGGGCATTTGTCTCGGCCTTCGCCGCCTGGGATTCGCCCCGTCGCGCTGGTACAATGGTGAGGCTGGCGGACAAGGGGTGCTGGGAGGGGGCGGACGCGAAGCTCGACACCAACCTCAAGCGAGGGAAGGGAACATGGCTTCCGTGCAATGGCGGCTCAAGGGCCACTGGATCAAGAATTGCGGCTGCGCCTATGGCTGCCCCTGCGACTTCAACGCGCTGCCCACCCATGGCAATTGCCAAGGCATGGTGGCGATGAAGATCGACAAGGGCCATTTCGGCGACACCGATCTGTCGGGGCTCGCCTTCGCCGCGGTTGTCGATTTCCCCGGCGCGCTGCATCTCGGCAACGGCACCATGCAGCCGGTGGTGGATGAGAAGGCGAATCCCAAACAGCGCGAAGCGCTCCTCACCATCATGAGCGGCAAGGAGCAGGACGAGGACACCCTGTTCCATATCTTCTCCCTCATCACCGCCAAGCTCCTGGAGCCGCAATTCAAGCCGATCGAGTTCTCCTTCGATCTCGAGAAACGCCGGGCGCGGGTCTTCATCCCTGGCATTCTTGAAACGGAATCCGAACCGATCAGGAATCCGGTAACCGGTGCCGAACATCGGATCCGCGTGGTGATGCCGAACGGCTTCGAGCATCACGAGGGCGAGATCGCCAGCGCCAAAATGGTGAAGGCGACCGGCGGGATCAAATACAGCTACCAGAACAGCCACAGCACGCTGGCCAACGTCGAATACACGCCCAAGGGCGTCGTCCATCCGGCGGCATAGTCAGCGGCCCAGGGGGTGGCGATGTCGAGCGTGCCCGCCCTTGAGCGGCTGCTAGTGAGCGACCGGGTGATCGCCGCAGCGGGCCTTGTCCTGCTGACCTTCCTCGGCTGGACATATCTCGTCGGTGTCGACTACGGCCCCTGGTTTTCCCTCATGGCCATGCCTATGCGCCACGCCTGGCAGCTCAGCGACGTCCTGCTGACCTTGGTCATGTGGACGGTGATGATGGTCGCCATGATGACGCCGTCCGTTGCACCCGTCGTGCTGCTGACCGCGACCGTGGAGCGCAGACGCGGCGAGAACGCTCCGGTCGCCATGGCCTGGCTCGCGCTCGCCGGCTATTTCACGGTCTGGGCCGGTGCCAGCGCTGCTGCCACCTTCCTGCAATGGGCGCTTCACGAAGCCGGCCTGTCGGCCAGTGCCATGGGCGGTCTCGAGCCTCGGCTCGCCGGCGCCGTACTGATCGGCGTCGGCCTCTACCAGTTCGCCCCTGTCAAGATAGCCTGTCTCCGGCTCTGCCGCTCGCCGGTCGAGACCCTGGCGCAGTATTGGAAGCCGGGGTCGGGCGGAGCGTTCCGTCTCGGACTGCGCCACGGGTTCTACTGTCTTGGCTGCTGCTGGGCGTTGATGCTGATTCTGTTCGTCAGCGGGATCATGAACCTGATCTGGATCGCCATCCTTTCAGCGCTTGTGCTGGCGGAGAAACTGCTGCCGCGCGGGCATCTCCTCGGGCGCCTGGCGGGGGCGGGGCTGGTCGCTTGGGGAGCGGGGTTGATCGTGGGAGTTTGAGGCGCCTGTGACGCCGATCTTCGCCGGTTACTTTCGCGTGCTTACTTTACAGGGCTGACCGGCCGCACCAATAGGAATCGTCCGAGATGTCGGTCGAATCCTTGGAGCAGCCATGACCTCACCAGGCGGAACCTTGCCGGCGATCTTCCTCTCCCACGGCGCACCGACGCTGGTGATGGAGGATATACCGGCCCGGCATTTCATCGCCGGGCTTGCTGCCACGCTGCCCCGGCCAAAGGCGATCCTCTGCGCTTCGGCCCATTGGGAAACACGGCAGCCGGCTGTCAGCGGCGCGACGAAGCCCGAGACGATCCACGATTTCTACGGCTTTCCGGATGCGCTTTATCGCCTGACTTATCCCGCACCCGGCGCGCCTGAGCTGGCAAGCCGGGTGAAGGAGCTCATCCCCGAAGCTGAGATCGATCCCGGCCAGGGCCTCGATCACGGCGCGTGGAACCCGCTGATGCTTCTCTATCCTAAGGCCGATATCCCAGTTGCCCAGCTCTCGGTGCAGGTCGAGGGCGGTCCCGCTTGGCATCTGGCCTTGGGCCAACGCCTGGCGCCGCTTGCGAGCGAAGGAGTGCTGATTCTCGCAAGCGGCGGCGCGGTGCACAATCTGCGTCAATTCCAGATCGACAGCCGCAAGCCCGCCGATTGGGCCATCGCTTTCGACGATTGGCTTGCCGACCGCGTCGTCGCCGGCGATGTCGAAGCCCTGCTCGATTACCGACGCTTGAAGCCCGAAGGCCGAATGGCGCATCCGCGGGAGGAGCATTTCCTGCCGCTCTTCGTGGCTCTCGGGGCCGGAGTGGCGGGCGAGTCCAAAGGCAAGGGCCGCGCGCTCCACCGCAGCTTCGCCCATGGCAGCCTCAGCATGGCGGCGTTTGCCTGGGGTTGATTAGGGGACCGACGAACAAAGAATAAAGAATAGCGTGCGCCACTCCCGCGAACGCGGGAATCCAGCAATGCATGGACCCCCGCTTTTGCGGGGGTGACGAAACGAGTGGAGGCGCTAAGCCGCCTTGGTGCCGACGCCGCGGCTTTGGAAGAGCTGCTGCAGCTCGCCCGAGGCGTACATCTCGCGCACGATGTCGCAGCCGCCGATGAACTCGCCCTTGACGTAGAGCTGGGGGATGGTCGGCCAGCTGCTGTATTCCTTGATGCCCTGGCGCAGGCTCGGGTCCGTCAGCACATCGATGCCTTTGAACTTGACCCCAAGCTCGGTCAGCACCTGGACCACGGCAGCGGAGAAGCCGCATTGGGGAAACACCGGCGTGCCCTTCATGTAGAGCACGACCTCGTTTTCGGCGACGTCCTGCTGGATGCGCTGGATAACCGGATTGTTGCTCATCGTTCCGTCCTCTGTTGCCCTATGCCGTCGGCGGCGCCGCGGTCTGCAACGCCAGCGCGTGAAGTTCTCCGCCCATCCGTCCCTGAAGGGCCTGATAGACCATCTGGTGCTGCTGCACCCGGGTCTTGCCGGCAAACGCGGCGGAAACCACCGTGGCGGCGTAGTGGTCGCCGTCGCCGCGCAAATCCTCGATCGCCACGTCGGCATCGGGGATCGCCTGCTTGATCAGGCGCTCGATCTCGGCCGCATCCATTGCCATCGCAGTCTCCGCTTCACCCTGCCATCAAGCGCGGCAGGAATGCCTCATGGGCCTGAGCGAGCTTGGTCAGGGATATCGTATTGCCGGCGGCAACTGTCAACGCCAATCCGCCGGTCCGGCCGAGGATTCGGGCCGGCACCCCGGCCGCCTCGGCCTCGGCCAGCACCGTGTGCGCCGTCGCGCTGGGCATGGTCGCGAGATAGCGCGCCTGGTCCTCGCCGAAACAGAAACCATGGTGCGGCAGCTCGGTCGGCAACGCGATTTCGGCGCCGATTCCCCCGGCAAGGGCCATTTCCGCCAGGGCCACCAGCAGGCCTCCATCGGCCAGGTCATGGCAGGCGGTGAGCCGGCCGGCGACGATGAGCCCGCGGACGAAATCGCCGTTCCGGCGTTCGGCTGCGAGATCGACCGGAGGCGGCGGGCCCTCTTCGCGTCCGAGCAGCTCACGCAAGTAGAGCGAGCAGCCGAGATGGCCGGTCGTGGCGCCGAAGAGAAGGATAGCCTCGCCCGCTGCCTTGAACGCGATGGAAGTCGCCTTGGCCACGTCGTCGATGACTCCGACCCCGCCGATGACAGGCGTCGGGAGGATGCCCTTGCCGTTGGTCTCGTTGTAGAAGGAGACGTTGCCCGAGACGACGGGGTAGTCGAGCGCCAGGCAGGCTTCCCGGATGCCCTCGATGCAGCCGGCGAATTGGCCCATGATCTCCGGCCGCTCGGGGTTGCCGAAATTCATGTTGTCGGTGACGGCGAGCGGTCGGGCGCCCACCGCCGTCAGGTTGCGCCAGCTCTCCGCCACGGCCTGGGCGCCGCCAAGCTTCGGATCGGCGAAGCAATAGCGCGGCGTGCAATCGGTCGCCATGGCGAGGCCCTTGGTCTTGCCGGGGATCCGCACAAGGGCGGCATCGCCGCCAGGGCGGATCACCGTCTCCCCCATGATCAGGTGGTCGTACTGCTCCCAGATCCAGCGCTTACTGGAAAGGTCGGGGGAGCCCATGAGCTTTTCCAGCGCGGCGATCGGCTCGAGCGCGAGCACGCTTTCCGAACGCAGCGGCTGAGCCGGGCGCGTGGCTTCCGTCGGCCGATCATAGACCGGCGCCTGCTCCACCAGGGGGGCCACCGGCAGCTCGGCGGCGATCCGGCCACCGGCTTTCAGCACGAGAAGGCCCGTGTCCGTGAGCCTGCCGATCTCGGCGAAATCAAGCTCCCATTTGTCGAAGATTGCCCGGGCGCGCTCGCGCGCCTCGGGCCGGATCACCATCAGCATCCGCTCCTGGCTTTCCGAGAGCATGATCTCGTAAGGCGTCATGCCGGTCTCGCGCATCGGCACCACGTCGAGATCGAGCTCGATGCCGAGCCCGCCTTTGGAGCTCATCTCGACCGAGGAGGAGGTGAGGCCGGCGGCGCCCATGTCCTGGATCGAGACGATGGCGTCGGTCGCCATCAGCTCGAGGCAAGCTTCCAGCAGCAGCTTCTCGGTGAAGGGGTCGCCCACCTGGACCGTGGGCCGCTTCTCCTCGGAATCGTCGCGGAACTCGGCCGAGGCCATGGTGGCGCCATGGATGCCGTCGCGCCCGGTCTTGGCCCCGACATAGATCACCGGATTGCCGACGCCGGCCGCCTTTGCATAGAAGATCCGATCCTTGTCGGCCAGGCCCACGGTCATGGCATTGACCAGGATGTTGCCGTTGTAGGCGGGGTGGAAATTGGTCTCGCCTCCGACGGTCGGCACGCCCATGCAATTGCCGTAGCCCCCGATGCCGGCGACGACGCCGGCCAGGAGATGCCGGGTCTTGGGATCCGCGGGCGCACCGAAGCGCAGCGCATTCAGGTTGGCGATTGGTCTCGCCCCCATGGTGAAGACGTCGCGCATGATGCCGCCCACGCCGGTCGCGGCCCCCTGGTAGGGCTCGATGAAGCTCGGGTGGTTGTGGCTCTCGATCTTGAAGACGCAGGCCTGCCCATCGCCGATATCGATCACGCCGGCGTTCTCGCCCGGCCCCTGGATGACGACGGCGCCGGTCGTGGGCAGGCGCTTCAGCCAGCGCCGCGACGACTTGTAGGAGCAATGCTCGCTCCACATCACCGAGAAGATGCCAAGCTCGGTCAGGTTGGGCGCCCGGCCGAGGATGCTCAACACCCGCCGGTATTCCTGGGCGGTGAGGCCATGCTCGGCGACTATTTCGGGCGTAATGGCGGGAGGCGCGCCGACGCGATCGTTCACGACAGCGCCTCGACCATGCCGCGGAACAGCGCTTGCCCGTCCATCGAGCCCTGCAGGGGCAGGACGGCGTTCTCCGGATGCGGCATCAGGCCCAACACGTTCTTGGTCTCGTTGAACACCCCGGCGATGTTGCGGGCCGAGCCGTTGGGATTGGCTTCCTCGGCGGGCCTGCCGTCGCGGGCGCAATAGCGAAAGGCGATCTGGCCCCTGTCCTCGAGCCGGTCGAGGGTCGCATCGTCGGCGAAGTAGTTGCCGTCATGATGGGCGACGGGGATCGAAAGGGTCTGGCCGGCGGCGTAGCCGCTGGTGAACAGGCTCTGGCTGGTTTCCACCCTCAAGCCCACGTTGCGGCAGACGAAGGTGAGGCAGGCGTTGCGCAACAGGACGCCGGGCAGAAGGCCCGCCTCGGTCAGGATCTGGAAGCCGTTGCAGATGCCGAGCACGGCGACGCCCGCCTTGGCCCGGGCCTTGATCTCCCGCATCGCCGGCGAATGGGCGGCGATTGCGCCGCAGCGCAGGTAGTCGCCATAGGAAAAGCCACCGGGCACGACAATCAGGTCGACCTTCGGGATCTCGCTGTCGCGATGCCAGACCATGTGGGGCGGATGGCCCATGGCGGCCCCGAGCGCCTTGGCCACATCCTGCTCGCGGTTGGATCCGGGAAAGACGACGACGGCGGCCTGCACGCTCACAACTCCCCCCCGGCGCTCGTGGCGGCGGTGCGGACTGTCGTCACCGCCGGCATCTCAATCGACCAGGTCGATGGCGTAGTTCTCGATCACCGTGTTGGCGAGAAGCTTCGCGCACATTGCTTCCACGCTGGCCTTGGCCTTGGCACGGTCGGTCTCGGCGAGATCGAGCTCGATGAACTTGCCCTGGCGCACATCACCAACGCCGCTGAAGCCGAGGCCGGTGAGGGCATGGGCGATGGCGCGGCCCTGGGGATCGAGAACGCCGTTCTTGAGGGTGATATGGACGCGCGCCTTCATGCCGAGAGCGGGTCTACTGCACCGTTTCGGGGCCGGCCATGTCGCGCGGGCCGCCTTCGGGAAGGATGCCGAGCCGGCGCGCGACTTCCTGGTAGGCCTCGGCCACCTTGCCGAGGTCGCGCCGGAACCGGTCCTTGTCCAGCTTCTCGTTCGTCTTCACATCCCAGAGCCGGCAATTGTCGGGGCTGATCTCGTCGGCCAGGATGATGCGCATCTCCTCGCCTTCCCATAGCCGGCCGAATTCCAGCTTGAAGTCCACCAGCTTCAGGCCGACGCCGAGGAAAAGGCCCGACAGGAAGTCGTTGATCCGCAGCGACAGGGAAAGCAGTTCGTCCAGCTCCTGGGGCGTGGCCCAGCCGAAGGCGGTGATGTGCTCTTCGGAGACGATTGGGTCGCCCAGCTGGTCCGACTTGTAATAGTACTCGACGATCGAGCGCGGCAGCACCGTGCCCTCGGTGAGACCGAAACGGGTCGCGAGCTGCCCGGCGGCGATGTTGCGCACCACGACCTCGAGCGGGATGATCTCGACCTCGCGCACCAGCTGCTCGCGCATGTTGAGCCGGCGCACGAAATGGGTCGGGATCCCGGCCTCGCCCAGGCGCGTCATCAGGTATTCGGAGATCCGGTTGTTGAGCACGCCCTTGCCGACGATGGTGCCTTTCTTCTGATTGTTGAAGGCCGTGGCATCGTCTTTGAAATATTGCACCAGGGTGCCGGGCTCAGGACCTTCGAAAAGAACCTTTGCCTTGCCCTCATAGATCCGGCGGCGACGTGACATGGCAGGTTCTCGCGGAATCGCGGGGGAGTTCGCTTCCCTATAGCAGGTCGATGGTGGCAAAACAACGACAGCGCCGGGCCATTCGGCTCAGCGTCGAATAGCCACCGGCAGGTACGGTGCGATATCGGGTCGCCCCGCGGCGAATCGCCATATGGGGCGGCGGTCATGGCCGGGGACGGGAAGGGCGATAAGGGCGCTGGAAAGGGTTCCGAAACCATTCTGACCCACGATCGTCATGGCGTCGGCCGGACCCGCGGCCGATCCATGTTCGCGGCTCGCCAACAGGGTCTCCCAGGAGCGCCAGTCGTCATGCTCGGGATCGGGGGCAGGTGCGGCTCGAAAAAGCGGCAGGAAATGGCCGATGCGGCGGCTGCCGGCCTCGTCGTTCAGGTCATGGGCCGTCAGCATGGAGACGCCTTCCAGCACGCCATGAACCTCGATCCTGCGCCCGGCATGGCGCAGCCAGAAGCAATCCCGGCTGTCGGCGACGATCATATTGAAGGGGCGGTAGGCGTCGGGGTCGAGTTCGGAGAGGGCCCCGGCCGCGATCTCCGCGTCGGCATGTTCGAGGGCCTCCAGGACAAGTTCGCCCCGGCTGCGCTTGCCGGGGCTGGGGCCCAGGCTGGCGCTGCGGTTCATGATTCCGGCGACGACCCCGTCGTCGTTGAGCCCGAGCCAGCTTCCCCCCGCCAGCTCGTCCAGCCCGGCGATCACCTGGGGCCGGTCCGGCCAATGGCGCGCGGGCGGAAGCCAGGGCCGGGCGGCCATCTCGTCCCGGTTGGCGCCGAGAACGACGGGCCAGTCATGGCCCGGCCGGCGCAGGATGACAACGCTGCACATGAAGCTTCCTTTGCGGGCTCGGTCGCGGGTTCAAAAACCCCGGGCGACCCGCTATAACCAGGGCCGCATTTACCGCCAGGAACCCCGGGGAGCGCAAGCGCCGATGGCCACCTTCGACGATCGCGAAAAAGGATTTGAGGGCAAGTTCGCTTATGACCAGGAAGTCGCATTCAAGGCCAAGGCCAGGCGCGACAAGCTGATTGCCCGCTGGCTGGCGCCCCAGCTTCAGCTTTCCCAGTCCGAGACCGAGGAGTATGGCAAGTCGCTCGCCAGTCATGCCTATGAGAAGAACCACGAGGATGCCCTGGTGAAGCGGATCATGGCCGATTGCGCCGCCAAGGGCGTCGAGATGACCGAGCACCGGTTGCGCAAGCATCTGGGAGAGCTGCTGGAAGAGGCCCACCGGCAGCTGACCGAAGAGACGAAGCGCTGAACCCTCAGCTCTTCCCGAATACGCGCTTGAATATCTCGTCGACCCGCCTGGTGTGGTAGGCGAGGTCGAAACAGGCGGCGATCTCAGCCGGTTTCAGCTTCTTCGTGACGTTGGGATCGGCCTCGAGCAATCCCTGGAAGTCCAGATTGTCCTGCCAGGCCCGCATCGCGTTGC
Organism: uncultured Alphaproteobacteria bacterium; assembly: GCA_963724385.1. Lineage (GTDB taxonomy): Bacteria > Pseudomonadota > Alphaproteobacteria > Dongiales > Dongiaceae > DASXQK01. The sequence continues at coordinate 2,110,425 of CAVRUJ010000001.1, forward strand.
GCTGGACGACCTGATAGGCATCCTCTCGGTCCATGCCTGCCTGGGTCAAGGCCAGCAGCACCCGCTGGGAATGGACGAGCCCGCCGAAGAGGCCGAGGTTGCGGCGCATCGCCTCCGGATAGATGATCAGCTTGTCCATGATCCCGGCGAGGCGGGCGAGCGCGAAATCCAGCGCTACGGTGGCGTCGGGAGCCATCACCCGCTCCACCGCGGAGTGGGAAATGTCGCGCTCATGCCACAGCGCAATGTTCTCCATCGCCGGCGTCACCGCGGCACGCACGAGCCGGGCAAGCCCGGTCAGGTTTTCCGACAGCACCGGGTTGCGCTTGTGGGGCATGGCGGAGGAGCCCTTCTGGCCCTCGCTGAAGAACTCTTCGGCTTCGCGCACTTCGCTGCGTTGGAGATGCCGGATCTCGATTGCTAGGTTCTCGATCGAGCCGGCGATGACGCCGAGCACGGCAAAGAAGAATGCATGCCTGTCGCGCGGGATGACCTGGGTCGAGATCGGCTCGGCTACCAGGCCCATTTTATCGGCCACGTGGCGTTCCACCGCGGGATCGATGTTGGCGAAGGTGCCGACCGCGCCTGAGATGGCGCAGGTGGCGATCTCGCGCCGGGCCTCCACCAGGCGGGCGCGGGCGCGGGCGAAGGCGGCATAATGGCCCGCGAGCTTCAACCCGAACGTCGTGGGCTCGGCATGGATGCCATGGCTGCGGCCGATGCAGAGCGTCATCTTGTGCTCCAGCGCCCGGCGCTTCAGGACGGCAAGCAGCCGATCCAGGTCGGCAAGCAGGATGTCGCTCGCCTGCTTCAGCTGCACTGCCAGGCAGGTATCGAGCACGTCTGACGACGTCATGCCCTGATGCACGAAGCGGGCGGGCGGGCCGATATGCTCGGCAAGATTGGTGAGGAAGGCGATGACGTCGTGCCTGGTCTCGCGTTCGATCTCGTCGATGCGGGCGGGATCGAAGCGGCCGAGCTTCCAGACCGCCGCCGCCGCCTTCTTGGGGATGACGCCAAGCGCGGCCTGGGCGTCGCAGGCATGGGCCTCGATCTCGAACCAGATGCGATAGCGGTTGGCGGCCTCCCAGATGGCCGTCATCTCGGGCCGGCTATAGCGCGGGATCATGGGAGGCGGTAGCTCCGCGTCATCAGGACACACCGTGGCGCTGGCGCCAATCGACGGGGTAGAGCGCGTAGCAGACCAGGGCCTTGTCTCCCTCGTAGACGATGGCGGTCTTCTCCGGGATCCAGAGGACATCGCCCGGCTTGCCTTCGAACACTTGGGCGCCGGCGCGAAGGCGGAAGAGGCCTTCCAGCACAACGATCATCTCGTCATAGAGGACGGTCCAGGCGATCGAGCAGCCGTCGAACCTGGCGAGCCCGGCACCCAGGGTTCCGCTCAGCTCGGGGCCGATCAGCCTTGCGATCGTGGCCTTGCCAGGCGGGCCGCCATAGGCCTCGAAGCTCATCTCCGAACGCTTGAAATGCTTTATGGAAGCCATGAATCGCCGCCCTCTATCGCCGTCCTTGCGACGCTATCCCACGGTCATGAGCGCCGCAACTGCGCCAGCAGGATGCCGGCGAGCACGACCGTGCCGCCAATGAGCTGCTGGCGCGTGGGCTCGATGCCGAGCGCGGCCGTGATCAGCACCGCCGAGATCGGCATCAGGTTCATGAACAGGGCGGCGATCACCGCGCCCAGCTTGCGCACGCCGTTGAGCCAAAGAAGGTTGCCGATGAGCACGGGTACCAAGGGCAGCCACAGGAGGATACCGACATCGAGGGGGCCGCGGGGTGCCGCCGGCGGCAGGCTTGCGGCACCCATGACCCCGGCCAGCAGATAGACCGCGACCAGCACCACGGAGCCGAGCGTGGTCGTGATCCCGGCGATCCGCAGCTGGCTGCAGCCCTGCATCCAGCGCTGGGAGGCGATGGAGTACCAGGACCAGCAGACCTGGGCGGCGATGACAAGGATTTCGCCGCCGCGCAGGTCGAAGGGGCTGCCCGCGAGCGTCGGGTCGTAGGTCGCGTAGGCGCAGCCTGCGACGGCGAGCAGGATGCCAGGCATCATTCGGGCAGGCATGGGCAGCGCGAAACCGACCCGGCCGACGACGGCGGTGACGGCCGGGCTCATGGAAGCGAGGATGGCGACCATGATTGGGTTGGCATAATGGAGCCCGAGGGTGAATAGGGGCGCGAACAGGCCGATGCCGATCGCGCCCAACAACCACCAGCGCCATCCCGCGAGCCCGGCGAACCAGGGCCCCGGACCTTCATGCCATCGCAGCAGCAGGAGAAGCAGCGGTGCGGCGAGTGCGTAGCGGGCCGCGGCGAGGAAATAGGGATCCCAATTGCCCAGCAGGTAGCCCAGCGCAGGAATGATGCTTCCCCAGGACAAGGCGCAGAATAACAAGCCGAAATTGGCGGCGAGCATGGGGTCTGTCGTGGCGGGAGGAAGGGCGGAGCGGCGACAATCTGGCAGAGAGCCGCTACAGTCGTCAAATTGGCTCGCGAGAAGGTCCTATCGCAACGAGAAACCCGGGCGCAAGGAGCACCATGAGCTACGAGACTATCCAGTATGAGAATCGCGGGCCGATCGGCCTTCTGACCTTCAACCGCCCCAACCAGCTCAACGCCTTCAACCATAAAATGGTCGAGGAGGTGAACCGGCAGCTCGATCTGGTGGAGAAGGACGAGCAGACCCGCGTGCTCGTGGTGGCAGGGGCCGGCCGCGCCTTCAGCGCCGGCTTCGACCTCAAGGAGGGCGTCGGGCGGCCGTGGAACACGGTTGCCGACGTGACTCCGGTCCTGCGGCGGGATTTCGACTTCGTCATGCGCTTCTGGCATCTGAGCCGGCCGACCGTCGCCGCCGTCCAGGGTTACGCGCTTGCCGGGGCCTGCGAGCTCGCCATGGCTTGCGACATCACCGTGGCGGCGGAGGGTACGCGCTTCGGCGAACCGGAGCTGCGGTTCGGCAGCGGCATCATCGCGCTCCTCATGCCTTGGCTCACCGGCCCCAAGAAGGCCAAGGAGTTCCTGCTCACCGGAAACGACAAGATCGACGCGACGGAGGCGCTCGCCTGCGGCCTCATCAACCGGGTCGTTCCGGCTGGCCAGGAGCTGCCGACCGCGCTCGCTATCGCCCGCGAGATCGCCCTCAACGACCGGGCCAAGGTGGCGCTCACCAAGCGGGCGATCAATCGAGGCTACGAGGCCATGGGCTTCTCCGCCGCGCTCGAGGTCGGCCTAGATGCCGACATCCAGATCGAGGCCCTGGAAACGCCCGAGGGCAAGATGTTCCGCGAAATCCGCAACCGCGAGGGGCTAAAGGCGGCACTCGCCTGGCGCGACGCCCGCTTTGCCCAGGCCGAGTCAGGCAGCGGACCGGTCACTGCGTCTTGAAGCGACGGGCCCTCCTCGATATGGTCGCCCGATCCGGATCTCCGGAAAGGACTGCGCCATGTTCTATGGATCGATCACCGCTCTCATAACGCCGTTCCGCAATGGCGAGGTGGACGAGCCGGCCTTTCAGCGTTTCGTCGATTGGCAGATCCGCGAAGGCACGGACGCGCTCGTCCCCTGCGGCACGACCGGAGAATCGCCGACCCTTTCCCATTCCGAGCATATGCGCGTCGTAGATCTCTGCATCGAGGCCGCGGCCGGCCGGGTGCCGGTTATTGCCGGAACTGGCTCCAACTCGACGGCCGAGGCGATCCACCTGACCCGCCACGCCAAGCAGGCCGGGGCGAACGCCGCCCTGGTGGTCATGCCCTACTACAACAAGCCGACGGCCGAGGGGCAGTTTCGCCACTTCAAGGCGATCCATGACGCCGTAGACATCCCGATCCTGATCTACAACATCCCCGGACGAAGCGTCGTCGACATGTCCATCGATACCATGGCGCGGCTCGCCAAGCTGCCCAACATCGTGGGCGTCAAGGATGCGACCAACGACCTCGCGCGCCCCACGCGCACGAAGGCCGCCATCGGCGACGATTTCTGCATGCTCTCAGGCGAGGACGCGACGGTCATGGCCTTCCTCGCCCAGGGCGGCAGCGGCTGCATCTCGGTCACCGCCAATGTGGCGCCGCGCCTGCTCTCGGAGATGCACGGGGCCTGGCGGCGCGCCGACGTGAAGGCGGCCATGGCCATCAACGAACGGTTGACACCGCTCCACGAGGCTCTGTTCTGCGAAGCCAGCCCCGGGCCGGTCAAGTTCGCCGCCAGCCTTCTCGGCCATTGCCAGGCCGATCTCCGGCTGCCGCTCTGCGAGATCGCGGACCTCAGCAAGCAGAAAGTCCAGCGCGCTCTCTCGGCCGCCGGGCTGATGAACTAGCACTAAGCGCCGGCCCTGATGGCCGAGGAGCGCAGGAGCGTCGCGCAGAACCGCAAGGCGCGCCACGACTACTTCATCGAGGACACGCTGGAGGCCGGCTTGCAGCTGCTGGGCAGCGAGGTCAAGTCGCTGCGCAGCGGCCGGGCCAGCATCGCCGAAGCCTTTGCCGCAGAGAAGGACGGCGACCTGTACCTGCTGAATGCCCATATCCCAGAGTACGAATCGGCCAACCGCTTCAACCATGCGCCGCGCCGGCCCCGGAAGCTTCTGCTCCACAAGAAGGAGTCCGAGCGCTTGAAGGGCCGGATCAACCGCGAAGGGATGACGATCGTGCCGCTGGCGATCTATTTCAACGCGCGCGGCATCGCCAAATGCCAGCTCGGCGTCGCCAAGGGCAAGCACAAGTCCGACAAGCGCCAGACTATCAAGGAACGGGACTGGCAGCGCGAACAGGCGCGGGTGCTGCGGGCGAGGAATCGGTAGCGCGGCCCCGAAACTCGCAGACGGCGAACCATGAACACCCTTCGCGACATCCTCGCCGGCTCCCTCCTGGGCCTCACCGTCACCTCGTCCAACATGATCGGGGCAGCGCTCGGTCTCTACCTCCACCCGTCCAAGCGCCTGCTCAGCTGCATTCTTGCCTTTGCCGCGGGCGCGCTCATCAGTTCGCTCGGCATCGAACTCGCCTACCAGGGCGCCGTCGATCTGCATCGCCACGGGTTCGATGCTCCTTCGGCCTGGCTGTTCGTCAGCGGCGGCTTCGCGGCCGGCGCGATCTTCTACTACTTCATGTCGCTGCGCCTGGAAGGGGAGGGGGCGGCGATCCGCTCGCCCACCCGGTTTCGCGAATATGCCAGCCGGCGCCTGCAGCAGGACGCCGCGGAAACCATCCGGCTGCTTTCCCAATGCGAGCTTCTGCGCCATCTGCCGGCAGAGGACATCGGGGAGATCCTGCCGCTGGTGCGCCGGCGCAGCCTGGCGCCCGGGGAGATCCTGTTCCGCGCCGGCGACCAGGGCGATGCCCTCTACATCGTTGCCAAGGGCCGGGTCGAGGTCGTCGAAGCCGACGCGCCGGGCGCCAAATCCCTGGCCGAGCTCGGGGTTGGCCAGGCTTTCGGCGAGATGGCTCTGCTCAGCGGCGAGCCGCGAACGGCGACGATCCGGGCGGGCATCGCCTCGGACCTGCTGGCAATCGGTCGCGAGGATTTTCTTCGCCTCATGTCGCAGGATTCCCAGCTCGCCGAGGCGGCCTTGCATCTCAGCCACGATCGGGCCATCCAGAACTTGAGCGCCGGCGGCAGCCATCCCGAGACCTGGGCCAGGGTGGCGAGCAAGAGCCTCCGGCCAGCGCGCCGGCAAGAGGCGGATCGGATCCTGGCCGAGGCGGCGCAAGGCGCGGGCTTGGCCATCGTCTTCGGCAATATCCTGGATACGATCCCGGCTTGCCTCGTCATCGGTGCCAAGTTCGTCAGCATGGAGAACCTGTCGCTGACCCTGATGCTCGGCATGTTCCTCGGCGGCATTCCCGAGGCCGCGGCGAGCGGCGCCATGCTGAGCAAGGCTGGCTTTCGACCGCGCAAGATTTTTCTCCTGTGGTCGTCGGTGCTGGTCGCCGGCGTGGTCGCGGCGGCGGCGGGAAAGGCGTTCCTCGGCGGTTCGGATTCGCTGACGGCGGTGTTCTGCCAAGCCGTCGCCGGTGGCGCGGTGCTCGCTCTCATCGCGCACGCGATGATCCCGGAGGCGATCGACGAGGCGGGCTCGCTGATCGTGCTACCGACTGTCGCCGGCTTCCTTGCCGCCCTTTATCCGGCCTTGGCCGAATCCATGGGCTGAGCGAGGTGCCGGCGAATCGCGCCGACGACCGCCTCGAACATCTCCGTCGTCAGCCGCCGCGTATTCGTGTTGTAGCGCGAGCAGTGGTAGCTGTCGGTCAGCACCAAGCCGCCGGGCAATTCATAGATCGCGCCATGCTTGAAGGGGTGGCGCGAGAGACGCTGGCCAAGCGCCGCCAGCACTGAACCATGGGCGATGCTGCCAAGCGCCAGGATTGTCTTCAACCGCTTGAGGCCGGCGATCTCGGCGGCGAGGAAGGGCCGGCACTCAGCGACCTCCGCCGGCGTCGGCTTGTTTTCCGGTGGCACGCAGCGCACGGCATTGGCGATCCGGCAGTCGATCAGCCTGAGCCCATCGTCGGCGCGCTGCTCATAGGTGCCTTCGGAGAAGCCGTATTTGGCCAGGGTGGCGTAGAGCAGGTCGCCGGCGTAGTCGCCGGTGAAGGGCCGGCCGGTTCGGTTGGCACCCCTGAGGCCGGGCGCCAGGCCGACGACGAGGAGCCTGGCGTCCGCGGGCCCGAAACTCGGCACCGGGGCGTTATGCCAGCCGGGCTCGCGGCTCCGGTTGGCTGCCCGGAACGCCGCCAGCCGGGGGCAGAAGGGGCAGTCGCGGTCCAGTTCGCGCCGGCCTTCCGCCTGCCTCACGCGGTCTCAGCCAGGTCCGGATCCGGATCGGCCGGCGTGGCTGGGGCGGAACGGGGGTGGAAACTGCGGGCGATGCTGTCGGAAAGCTCGCCCAGCTCGACGAAGTGGTCGGCCTGCCGGCGCAGTTCGTCGGCGACCATGGGCGGCTGGGAGCGGATCGTGCTGACGACAGAGACGCGGACGCCCTTGCGCTGCACCGCCTCCACCAGCCGGCGGAAATCGCCGTCGCCGGAGAAGATCACGACGTGGTCGAGGTAAGGGGCCATCTCCAGGACGTCGATGGCAAGCTCGATGTCCATGTTGCCCTTGAGCTTGCGCCGACCCATGGAATCGGTGAATTCCTTGGTCGGCTTGGTCACCATGGTATAGCCGTTGTAGTCCAGCCAATCGACCAGCGGGCGAAGGGGCGAGTATTCCTGGTCCTCGATCAGCGCCGTGTAGTAGAAGGCGCGGACCAGATGGCACTCTTCGCCGAAGAGTGCCAACAGCCGCTTGTAGTCGATGTCGAAGCCAAGGGCGCGGGCAGCGGCATAGAGATTGGCCCCGTCGATGAAGATGGCGACCCGCTCGTCGGGATGAAACTTCAATTTCATGGCATGCCTCGATTCAATTGCGATCCATGTCGACTAATCAAGCCGTCGATATGAAGGTATAAGACCATGGCGAAAATACGGCTTATCAACGGCTTAGCCCGCCCCATATGGGAGTAGCTATGGGGGCTCAAGGAATGGAATGCAAGGGGCATATGGTTGCCCCGATACTGATCGGCCTCGGCGCCAATCTGCCCAGCGAGCGCTACGGGCCTCCTGTTGCGACCCTCGAAGCGGCTCTGGTTGCTCTCGCTGGACGAGGGTTGGAGATCGTTGCCCGGTCGGGCTGGTGGGAGAGCGCCCCCGTGCCGCTCTCCGATCAGCCCTGGTACGTGAATGGCGTGGTGGAGGTGCGCACGAAACTGGGGCCGGAAGACCTGCTGGCCTTGCTCCATGGCGTCGAAGCCGATTTCGGGCGGGTCCGGACGGTTCCCAATGCACCCCGCATCCTCGATCTTGACCTTCTGGCCTATGGGGACGCGCTGCGCGCAGGCACAGTGCCCCCTCTGCTGCCTCATCCGCGCCTGGCCGAGCGGGGTTTCGTGCTGCGTCCCCTGGCCCAAATCCGACCTAACTGGCGCCATCCGCTCTCGGGCTTCACCGTCGCCGAATTGATCGCCCGGCTGCCTGCCGATGATCTGGTTCGAGCGCTTCCGCAAATCGCGGCAAGTGATTGACGTGGCTTGATTTCTGGTAATCAGGCCCATATATTGACCGTTCGTCCTTTTTTCCAGCCGATTGACGGGAGAGATCATGGCGCGCGTGACGGTTGAAGATTGCGTGTTGAAGGTGCCCAATCGCTTCGATTTGGTGATGTTGGCGGCCCAGCGGGCCCGTGACGTCGCCTCCGGGGCACAGCTTTCGGTCGACCGCGACAACGACAAGAATCCCGTCGTGGCGCTGCGCGAAATCGCCGAAGAGACGATCGATCTGGAAGGGCTGCGCAACAACCTGGTCCAGGGCCTGCAGCGCAACGTGGAAAAGGACGAGCCGGAGGAGGAAGGCGGATTCGGGGCCGAGACGGCCGACCTCCTGGGCGAGATGATCCAGGCCCAGGAAAAGGATGCCGCCGACGCCGGCCTCAGCATCGACGGCGAATTCCAGGACGAGCCGGCGGCGGAAGAGGAAGACGCCGCGGAGGCGAAATAAAACCGCGCCGGGCGCCTTTGTGTCGGGCGGCGGGCGTCCGACGCCGGGCGCCACGTCAAGGCGACGCAGGGTGACCGGATGATCCGGCAATTCGAGCTGGTCGAGCGGGTCAAGGCCTACGATCCGACCGCCGACGAGGACGCCCTCAATCGCGCTTATGTCTTCGCCATGAAGGCCCACGGCTCCCAGAGCCGGGCCTCGGGCGACCCCTATTTCCTGCACCCTCTGGGCGTGGCCGAGCTGCTCGCCCGGATGAAGCTCGACAGCGCGTCGATCGTCACCGGCCTGCTCCATGACACGGTTGAGGACACGGACGCCACCCTCGAGCAGATCGAACAGCTATTCGGCAAGGAGATAGCCAAGCTCGTCGACGGCGTCACCAAGCTGACTCGCATCGAGCTGCAGTCGGACCACACCAAGCACGCCGAAAACTTCCGCAAGCTGGTCTTGGCGATGTCGGCGGACATCCGGGTGCTGCTGGTCAAGCTCGCCGACCGTCTGCACAACATGCAGACTCTGCACTTCATCAAGGATACCGAGAAGCGCCGGCGCATCGCGTTGGAGACGATGGAGATCTACGCCCCGCTCGCCGAGCGCATGGGCATGCAGCAGATGAAGGACGAGCTGGAGAATCTCGCCTTCGCCGAGATCTATCCCGAAGCGCGGGAATCGATCCTGCAGCGCCTGAAATACCTGCGCGAGCAAGGCGGCGAGGCGGTGCCCAAGATCATCGCCGAGCTGAAGCGCACGCTCGATGCCGCCGGGATTGAGACCTGGATCTCGGGCCGGGAGAAGACGCCCTACTCGATCTGGCGCAAGATGCAGCGCAAGAACATCAGTTTCGAGCAGCTCTCTGACATCATGGCCTTCCGCATCGTCGTCCCCGACGTGGCGGCCTGCTACCAGGCGCTCGGCGTGCTGCACAGCAACTATTCCATGGTGCCCGGCCGCTTCAAGGACTACATCAGCACGCCCAAGCCCAACGACTACCGCTCGCTCCACACCGGCGTGATCGGGCCCGAACGCCAGCGGGTCGAGGTGCAGATCAGGACCCGCGAGATGCACGAGGTGGCGGAGCTCGGCGTAGCCGCCCACTGGCGCTACAAGGAAGACGCGCCCCGGATTGACGGGCGCCAGTACCGGTGGCTGCGCGAGCTGCTCGACATCCTGGAGCATGCCGCCGGGCCGGAAGAGTTCCTCGAGCACACCAAGCTCGAGATGTTCCAGGACCAGGTCTTCTGCTTCACCCCTAAGGGCGATCTGATCGCGCTGCCGCGTGGCGCCACCCCGGTCGACTTCGCCTACGCCGTCCACAGCCAGGTCGGCGACCGGTGCGTGGGCGCCAAGATCAACGGCCGGATGACGCCGCTACGCACCGCGCTTCAGAATGGCGACCAGGTGGAGATCGTCACCTCGCGCAACCAGACCCCCTCGCCGACGTGGGAGCGCTTCGTTGTCACCGGCAAGGCCAGAGCCTGCATCCGCCGCTTCGTGCGCACCCAGCAGCGCGCGCAATATGTCGAGCTCGGCCGCTCGATCCTGGCCAAGGACTTCCGCCACGACGGGCATGAGCTGACCGACAAGGCGCTGGATGGCGTTCTGAAGAAACTGAAATGCGAATCGGTGGAAGAGCTCCTGGCCTCCGTCGGCGCCGGCAACATCACCGGGCGCGAGGTGCTGAACGCGGTATTCCCGGGCGCGAAATCCGCAGACGGCAAGTCGGCCGAGGGCAAGGCCGCCGCTCCCCGCCGCGCGCGGGCGCGAAAGACGGCGGCGAAGGAAGAACTCGCGGTCCCCATCACCGGCCTCATCCCCGGCATGGCGATCAACTTCGCCGGCTGCTGCCATCCACTGCCCGGCGACCGGATCGTGGGCATCGTCACCACCGGCAAGGGCGTCACGGTCCACACCATCGACTGCGAGACCCTGGAGAGCTTCTCCGACGCGCCCGAGCGCTGGCTCGATGTCGCTTGGCACGTCAACCCGGGCGACGCCGAGATGCATGTCGGGCGCCTGCATGTCGTCATCGCAAACGAACCGGGCAGCCTGGGCAGCCTGTCGACCGTGATCGGCAAGACCGACGGCAACATCTCGAATCTGAAGATCACCAACCGGTCGACCGATTTCTTCGAGATGATGATCGACGTCGAGGTGAAGGACGTCCGGCACCTCACCAACATCATTGCCGCCTTGAGGGCGACACCGGTGATTAATTCCGTGGAGCGGGCGCGCGGCTGAACCGGCCGTCGCGGACAACCCATGTTCCGTCGCCGTGAAAAGCAATCCTGGGCACGACGCCTGCGCGAATTCTTCTGGCCGTCCGGGGGCTTCAGGCGTTCGACCCGCTATCTGGCGCACCGAATCGGCCGGTTGCCCGGCACGCCCACCTCGATTGCCGTGGGCTTCGCCTGCGGGGCGGCGGTGGCCTTCACGCCCTTCGTCGGCTTCCATCTGGCCATAGCCCTGATGCTCGCCTGGCTGGTGCGGGGCAATCCCTGGGCTGCCGGGATCGGCACCTTGTTCGCCAATCCTTGGAGCGTGCCAGTCATCCTCTACGGCATCTACCATATCGGCGCCTGGATGCTGCGGGACAGCAGTCACCATCATCTGCCGCGAGATGTCGGTTCCCTGTACATCATGCGGCACCCCCTCGAGGTGCTGCTGCCGATGACCTTGGGTTCGATCCCCATTGTGGTGGCCGTCTGGTTCATCAGCTTTTTTGCCGCGCGCCAGCTCGTCACCGGCTATCATCTCCGGCGGCAGGAGCGCACGGGGAAACGACAGAAGATACGCCGGCGCCACAAGGAGGAATGATGAAGCAGCCCTACCTGCGCCTCGGGGTCAACATCGATCACGTGGCGACCATCCGCAACGCCAGAGGCGGGCGCCATCCCGACCCGGTGCGTGCGGCACGGCTGGCCGCCCAGGCTGGCGCCGACGGCATCACCGCCCATCTGCGAGAGGATCGCCGGCATATCTCCGACCGCGACATCGACCGGCTGACCCGGGAGATCGACTTGCCTCTCAACCTGGAGATGGCGGCGACCGAGGAGATGCTCGCGATCGCCCTTGCCCACAAGCCCCATGCCGCCTGCCTGGTGCCGGAGAAGCGCGAGGAGCGGACGACCGAAGGGGGCTTGGATGCGGTGCGCGGCCTCGCCCACCTGCAACCTTACGCGCGGCGGCTGGGCGAAGCCGGCATCCGCGTGTCCCTGTTCGTCGAGCCCGACCCGGCCCAGCTCGACGCCGCCAAGTTGCTGGGCGCGCCAGTGGTCGAGCTGCACACGGGCGCCTATTGCGAGGCCGAAGGTGCCGAGCGCGGGCGTCACCTCGACCGGCTGATCGCGGCCGCCGCCCATGCCGAGCGCATCGGCCTCGAATGTCACGCCGGCCACGGGCTCACCTTCGATACGGTCGCGCCGGTCGCGGCCATCGCCAGCCTGGCCGAGCTCAACATCGGTCACTTCCTGGTGGGCGAAGCGATCTTCAGCGGGCTGGAAAGCGCGATCCGGCGCATGCGCTCGCTCATGGACAAGGCGCGGGCGGAGGCGGGTGGCGAGCGCAGCGCATGATCCTGGGGATCGGCAGCGACATCATCGACATTCGCCGGGTGGAAAAGACGCTTCAGCGCTTCGGCGAACGCTTCGTGGAACGCGTCTTCACCGACACCGAGCGCCGGAAATCCGAGGGTCGTGCCAAGCGCGCTGCCAGCTACGCCAAGCGCTTCGCCGCCAAGGAGGCCTGCTCCAAGGCGCTCGGCACCGGGTTTCGCGCCGGCGTGTTCTGGCGCGACATGGGTGTGGTCAACCTGGCCTCGGGCAAGCCCACCATGAAGCTGACCGGCGGTGCCCTGAAACGCCTCGTCGAGATCACGCCCAGCGGCATGCGGGCCCAGATCGACCTCAGCCTCACCGACGACGATCCCCATGCCCAGGCGATCGTGATCATCTCCGCCGTCCCGGACAAATGAGCGCGAGCCCGGGGCCGCGGCCGATTGTGGGGGCGGGCCGCTTGACAGCGCTGGGCCCGGCTGTCTTCATGCCGCCCGCGCCGAGCCGCGGCGCATATGAACACTGAAGATCGTCAGGCGCCGCAGCTCATGACTCAGAAATCCTCGGGCGTATCGGAGACGGTGAAGACCGTCGTCTATGCCCTCATCATTGCGTTGGGCATCCGCAGCTTCCTGTTCGAGCCCTTCCACATCCCGTCCGGTTCGATGATCCCGACCCTGCTCGTCGGCGACTACCTGTTCGTCTCGAAGTACTCTTACGGCTACAGCCGTTTCTCCTTCCCCTTCAGTCCCGACATGTTCGGCGGCGGCCGGATTTTCGGCAGCGATCCCAAGCGCGGCGATGTGGTCGTCTTCCGCAAACCGACCGATGTCTCCATCGATTTCATCAAGCGTGTCGTCGGCCTGCCTGGCGACCATATCCAGATGAAGGCCGGCCTCCTCTACATCAACGGCGCGCCGGCGGAGCGCAAGCGCATCGACGACTATGTGGACGAGTATGGCAACCGCATCGTCCGCTATGTCGAGACCCTGCCCGGCAGCGGTTCAGAGCCCGGCGTTGCCCATGTGATCCTCAAACAGGATGGGGACCATGGCAGCCTGGACGACACGCCGGAATACGTCATCGAGCCCGGGCACTACTTCATGATGGGCGACAATCGGGACAATTCGGCCGACAGCCGGACGAGCGAAGTCGGCCAGGTGCCGGCGGAGGACCTGGTCGGCCACGCCCAGATCATTTTCTTTTCCCTCGACAGATCCGCCAGCTGGTGGGAGATCTGGAAATGGCCGTTCGCCATCCGCTTCGGCCGGTTGTTCGAACTCATCAGGTGAAGCGCTCCGTCGAGGCGCTGGCCGAGCTTCTCGGACATCGCTTCGCCCGGCCCGAGCTGCTTGACCAGGCGCTCACCCATCCCAGCGCCACCGCCAAGAAGACATACGAACGTCTGGAGTTCCTCGGCGACCGGGTCCTGGGCCTGGTCATCGCCGACATGGTCTATCGCGCCTATCCGGCCGAGGCCGAAGGGGACCTGGCCAAGCGCTTCGCCGCGCTGGCGAGGCGCGAGGCGCTGGCACGGGTGGCCGAATCAATCAGCCTTGGCACCCATCTGCGCGTTTCGCGCGGAGAGGAAGAGCAGGGCGGGCGGAGCAGCCACAGCCTGCTGGCCGACGCATGCGAGGCGGTGATCGGCGCACTCTATCTCGATGGCGGGCTTGGGGCCGCCCAGGCCTTCGTCGAACGCTGGTGGCGCCCGCTCCTGGACCAGCAGGCCGAGCCGCCCCAGGACGCCAAGACGGCATTGCAGGAATGGGCCCAGGGCCAGGGCCTGCCCCTGCCGCATTATCGTCTGTGCAGCAGCGCCGGCCCGGCCCATGATCCCGTGTTCGAAATCGAGGTCAGCCTTCCGGGCCGCGAGCCCGCCCGGGCCCAGGGCCGGTCGCGCCGGTCGGCCGAGGCCGCGGCGGCGGCGCTGCTCTTGGCGCGCCTCAGGGTGGAGGCGGATGGCTGAGGACCCGAAGGTCCCGCCGGCGAGCCGCTGCGGCTTCGTCGCCATCCTGGGTGCGCCCAACGCCGGCAAATCGACGCTGCTGAACCGCCTGGTCGGGGCCAAGGTCTCCATTGTCACGCCCAAGGTCCAGACCACGCGCCGTCGGGTTCTGGGGATCCTTGTCGAAGGCACGGCCCAGATCGTCTTCGTCGACACGCCCGGGATCTTCGCCCCGCGCCGGCGGATGGAGCGCGCCATGGTCCGTGCCGCCTGGCAGGGGGCGGAGGATGCCGATCTAATCGTTCTCGTCGTCGATGCCGCCAGACCGCGGCTGGGCGACGAGACCCGGCGCATCCTCGATGGGCTGAAGCAGGCCCGGCGGCGCGCGATTCTGGTTTTGAACAAGATCGACGCGGTCAGGCACGAGAAGCTTTTGGGGCTCGCCAAGACGCTGTACGAGGAAGGCGTGTTCGACGAGGTGTTCATGGTCTCGGCTGAGCAGGGGGACGGCGTCGGCGATCTCTTGAAGGCGCTCGTCGCGCGTCTGCCAGAAGGGCCTTGGCACTATCCGGGCGACCAGCTGTCCGACCTGCCGATGCGCGAGCTGGCGGCGGAGATCACCCGCGAAAAGCTGTTCCTGCAATTGCGCGCGGAGCTTCCCTACGCCCTCACGGTCGAGACCGAAAGCTGGGAGGAGTTCGCCGACGGGAGTCTCCGCATCGGCCAGATCATCTATGTCGAGCGCGAGAGCCAGCGCGCCATCGTGCTGGGCGAAGGCGGCCGGATGATCAAGGCGGTCAGGCTCGCGGCCCAGCCGGAAATCGAAAGCCTCGCCGGCCGCCGGGTTCATCTCTTTCTGCACGTGAAGCAGCGGGAGAATTGGCAGGAGGACCCCGAGCGCTATCGCGCCATGGGCCTCGATTTCGAGTCCTAGGGATGGAGTGGCGCGACGAAGGCTATGTCTTGGCCGCGCGCCGGCATGGCGAGGGCGGCCTCGTGCTCTCCCTGCTGACGCGCGAGCACGGCCGGCATGCCGGGCTGGTGAAGGGCGGCGGCGGACGGCGCGC
This sequence comes from uncultured Alphaproteobacteria bacterium, assembly GCA_963724385.1. Lineage (GTDB taxonomy): Bacteria > Pseudomonadota > Alphaproteobacteria > Dongiales > Dongiaceae > DASXQK01. The sequence goes on from CAVRUJ010000001.1 coordinate 2,125,546, forward strand.
GGCGGGGACCTACGAGCCGGGCAATCGCATCGGCGCCCATTGGCGGGCACGGCTCGCCGAGCATCTGGGCAACTACACTTGTGAGCTTCTGGCCCAGACGGCGGCGGAGTTCCTGGATGAGCCGATGCGGCTCGCGATCCTGACCTCGGCGACGGCCGTGGCCGAAGCGGCGCTGCCGGAGCGCGAACCCCATCCGCGCGCCTTCGAAGGTTTCGCCGGCCTGATCGTGAGCCTGCGCGGGTCGGCGGAGACTCTAGCCTGGGCGGAACGCTACGTGCTGTGGGAGCTGGATCTTCTGTCGGAGATCGGCTTCGGCCTCGATCTGGCGCGCTGCGCCGTCAGCGGCGAGACGGCCGATCTCGCCTTCGTCTCGCCCAACAGCGGTCGCGCCGTTTCGCGCGGCGCCGCCGGGCCCTATAAGGAACGGCTGCTGCCGCTGCCCGCCTTCTTGCGCGGCGGGGTCGCCGATTTGTCGGCGATCCGCCACGGCTTGGCCCTGACCGGTTCCTTCCTCGAGCGCCACGCCTTTGAACGCATGCCGGCCGCGCGGCTACGCCTGCTGGCGAGGCTGGAGCGGGCCTGATATAGCTTCGGGAGCGAACCGCAAGCCCGATTGCCCCATCGATTCTCATGTCCCAAGCATCGCCGCCTCGCCATTTCGCCGTCATAGGCGCCGGAGTCGTCGGCGTCTGCACGGCCCTCTATCTCCAGCGCGACGGGCATCGGGTAAGCCTGATCGATTACCGCGGCCCTGGGGAGGGGACGTCCTTCGGCAATGCCGCGGTCATCGCCGGCGCGTCCTGCGAGCCCGTGGCCATGCCGGGCATTCTGGGTCGCGTGCCGGGAATGCTGATGGACCCCCTGGGTCCGCTTTCCATCCGCTGGCGCTATCTGCCCAGGCTCGCCCCTTGGCTCCTGGCCTTCGTCGCCGCCAGCCGGCCCGACCGGGTGGAACGGATCTCCATGGCGCTACGCGAGCTCTCCTCGCGCTGCGTGGACTCCTTCAAGCCGCTGACGGAAGCGGCGGGCGTCAGCGACATGATCCGCCATACGGGCTGGCTGAGCGTCTACAAGACCGAGGCCTCCTTCGCCCATGCACGCGGCGAGATGGCACTGCAACACCGGCGCGGCGTCAAATTCGAGGTGCTGGGGGGAGAGGAGATCCGGCAGATCGAGCCGAGCCTGGCCCCGGTTTTCGCCAAGGCCGTGTTCTTTCCCGAGAATTCGATGACGGTGAACAACTTCCGCCTGGTCCAACGCCTGGCCGAGGATTTCACTGCCCGCGGCGGCCGGCTCATTAGCGAGACGGTGACCGACATCGAGCTCGGGGCCAACGGACCCTCCGCCGTGCTGACCGACAAGGCACGCCATGGGGTCGATGCCGTCGTCCTGGCCGCCGGTGCCTGGTCGCGCCGGCTGGCTCGAAGGCTCGGCCACAAGGTTCTGCTGGAGACCGAGCGCGGCTACCACGTCACCTTGCCCGATCCCGGCGTGAGCTTGCGCCTGCCCATCCATCTGGGCGACCACGGCTTCGTCATGACGCCGCTGGAAAACGGACTTCGCTTCGCCGGCACGGTGGAGCTGGGCGGGCTCGAAGCGCCGCCCAATTGGGCGCGGGCGCGGGTGCTGCTGGAGCATGGGCGCAAGCTGCTCCCGGGCCTGAAGGAAACGGATAAGACCGAGTGGATGGGCTTTCGCCCCTCGGTGCCGGACTCGGTGCCGGTGATCTCCGCCTCGCCCAAACTCGCCAATGCCTATTTCGCATTCGGCCACGGGCATCTGGGCTTGAGCTTCGGGGCCATCACCGGGCGGCTCATCGCCGACCTCGCCGCCGGGCGCGATCCTGGGCTGGACATGACGCCCTATCGGGTCGACCGCTGGTAGCTACAGCTTGACGCGGTCTGGTAAAGGCCTACCATATCTAGCGGATATTTGAGGATTATTGATGGCCAAGACGACCACGTCTCCGCCTCCGGGGGAGGAGATCAGGCCCACGGCATTGGCCGAGGCCCTCAGCGAACGCTACCTCTCCTATGCCCTCTCCACCATCATGTCGCGCTCGCTCCCCGACGTCAGGGACGGCCTGAAGCCGGTTCACAGGCGCCTCCTCTATGCCATGCGCCAGCTGCGTCTCGATCCCGGCTCGGGCTACAAGCGTTCGGCCCGGGTGGTGGGCGACGTGATCGGCAAATTCCACCCTCATGGCGACCAGGCGATCTATGACGCCCTGGTGCGCCTTGCCCAGGATTTCGCCGCGCGCTACCCGCTCATCGATGGGCAAGGCAATTTCGGCAACATCGACGGCGATAACGCCGCCGCCATGCGCTACACCGAGGCGCGCCTGACCGATGCCGCGGCCGCCCTGCTGGAAGGGATCGACGAGGACACCGTCGATTTCCGTCCGACCTATGACGGCGAGGATAGGGAACCTGTGGTCCTCCCGGGCGGCCTGCCGAACCTGCTCGCCAACGGCAGCCAGGGCATCGCGGTCGGCATGGCGACCAGCATCCCGCCCCACAACCTGGCCGAAGTCATCGACGCGCTTCTCCATCTGATCAAGTTTCCCAAGGCGACGGTCGCCAAGCTGGTCGACCTGATGCCGGGCCCGGACTTCCCCACCGGCGGGACATTGGTGGAGAGCCGGGAGAGCCTGGTCGAATCCTACCGCACCGGTCGAGGGTCGTTGCGGCTTCGGGCCAAATGGCGGGTCGAGAAGTTGAAGGGCGGGGTCTGGCAGATCGTCGTCGACGAGATCCCATACCAGGTTCAGAAGTCCCGGCTGATCGAGCGCATCGCGCAGCTGCTGCAGGAGCGCAAGCTCGCCTTGCTCGCCGACGTGCGCGACGAATCGGCGGCCGATCTGCGCATCGTGCTGGAGCCGCGCAGCCGGAGCGTCGACCCCGCCATGCTGATGGAAGCACTCTTCCGGCAGACTGATCTGGAGAACCGCTTTCCCCTCAACATGAACGTATTGGACGCCAGGCAGACGCCCAGGGTCATGTCGCTGCCCGAGCTGCTCCAGGCTTACCTCGGCCACCGGCGCGAAGTGCTCCAGCGGCGGAGCAGGTTCCGTCTCGACAACATCGAGCGGCGTCTGGAAGTGCTGGCGGGCTACCTCATCGCCTACCTCAATCTGGACGAGCTGATCCGGATCCTGCGCAAGGAGGATGAGCCGAAGCCCGCGATGATGAAGCGCTTCAAGCTCAGCGACGCCCAGGCCGAGGCGATCCTCAACATGCGGCTGCGCGCGCTGCGCCGGCTCGAGGAGGTGGAGATCAGAAGCGAGCATGAATCGCTCGGCGTGGAGAAGAAGACCCTGGGTCAGCTGCTGAAATCCGAGGACAAGCAGTGGCAGCAGATCGCCGCGGAATTGGCCGAGGTCAAGAAGCGCTTCGGGCCCGCGACTGCGCTCGGCCGGCGGCGGACGCTCTCGGGCGAGCCGCCGGCGGATGTCGAAGTGCCCATGGACGCCATGATCGAGCGCGAGGCAGTGACGGTCATCTGCTCCGACAAGGGCTGGATCCGGGCCCAGCGCGGGCAGGTGGCCGAGCCGAACGAGCTCAAATACAAGGAAGGCGACCGGGGCCGTTTCCTTCTACCGGCCGAGACCACCGACAAGCTGCTCGTCTTCGGCACCAACGGCCGGTTCTACACCCTTGGCATCGACAAGCTTCCCGGCGGGCGCGGCCATGGCGAGCCGGTCCGCCTGATGATCGACCTCGAGAACGACCAGGACCTGGTGACCCTTCTGGTCCACAAGCCCGGGCGCAAGCTCATCGTCGCCTCGGCCGACGGGCGCGGGTTCGTGGTGCCCGAGGAAGCGGTGGTGGCCCAGACCCGGGCCGGCAAGCAGGTGCTGAACCTGGCCGAGGGCGTGGAGGCGGCGGCCTGTGCGCCGGCCGAAGGCGACACGGTCGCCGTCATCGGCGAGAACCGGAAGCTGCTGCTGTTCTCGCTCGCCGAACTGCCGGAGATGACTCGCGGGCGCGGCGTGATCCTTCAGCGCTACAAGGACGGCGGCCTCTCGGACGTCAAATCCTTCGACTACAAGGACGGTCTCACCTGGCGCCAGGGCGACCAGCGCCAGCGCACCGAGACCGATCTCAAGGACTGGCGTGGCAACCGCGGCCAGGCCGGCCGCCTGCCGCCCCAGGGATTTACGCGAAGCAACAAGTTCGCGTAACCCTCACCCGCCTCGCTACGCTCGGCACCCTTTCCCGCATTGCGGGAGAGGGAGGGGACCCATCACCTCAGCGATGGGGAGGGTGAGGGTAGCTGCGCTATACGAATCGCTTCCTCACATCCGCCAGCGTGAGATCGAGGGCGTTTCGGGTGAGCGCGGCGAACTCGTCGATTTCGGCCCTGGTCCAGGTCAGCGGCGGGGAGATGAGCATGGTGTCGCGGGTTGCCCGCATCACCAGGCCGTTGGCGAAGCAGTGGTCGCGGCAGATGGTGCCGACCGCGCCCACGGGCTCGAAGGTCTTGCGCTTCTTCTTGTCCTTGACCAGCTCGATGGCGCCCATGAAGCCCTCCAGGCGGATCTCGCCGACGAGGGGATGATCGAGCAATTCCTCAAGGCGCTTTTTCAGATAGGGCCCGGTCTCGTCATGCACGCGCTCGACGATCTTCTCGTCCTTGAGGATGCGGATGTTCTCGATGGCGACGGCGCAGGAGACCGGATGGCCGGAATAGGTGTAGCCGTGGTTGAATTCCCCGCTGCCGATGAGGGTGTCGGCGACGCGGTCGCCCACCATGACGGCCGAGAGCGGCGCATAGCCCGAGGTGATGCCCTTGGCGAGCGTCATGAAGTCGGCCTCGATGCCGTACATCTCGCTGGCGAACCAGTGGCCGGTGCGCCCGAAGCCGCAGATCACCTCGTCGGCGATGAGAAGCAGATCGTATTTCCTGCAGATGCGCTGGATCTCGGGCCAATAGGTCGTGGGCGGCACGATGACGCCGCCCGCACCCTGGATCGGCTCGCCGATGAAAGCGGCGGCGTTCTCGGGCCCGATCTCGTTGATCTTCTCCTCGAGCGCCCGGGCGGCCAGCAGGCCGAAATCTTCCGGCGTCATGTCGCCGCCCTGGCCGTACCAATAGGGTTGCATGATGTGGGTGAAGCCCGGCAGCGGCAGATCGGCCAGCTGATGCATGTAGCTCATGCCGCCCAGGCTCGCCGCCACCATGGTACTGCCGTGATAGGCGTTGACCCGGCTGATGAAGGTCTTCTTGGCCGGTTTGCCGACCAGGTTCCAGTATTGGCGCACCATGCGGGCGATGGTGTCGTTGGCGTCCGAGCCCGTGCAGCCATAGAAGACATGCTTCAGCTGCTTGGGCGCGATCCCGGCCAGGATGCGCGACAGCTCGGTCGCCGGCGGGGTCGAGGTCTTGAAGAAGGTGTTGTAGTAGGGAAGCTCGAGCATCTGGTCGTGGGCGACCTTGGCCAGTTCCTTGCGGCCATAGCCGACATTGACGCACCAGAGGCCGGCGAAGGCATCCAATAGCCGGCGCCCTTCGGAATCGATGAGGTGCGAGCCCTCGGCCCGAGCGATGACCCGTGTCCCCTGCCTGTTGAGCTGGCCTTGATCGGTGAAAGGATGCAGGTGATGGGCGGCGTCGGCGGCTTGCCAGTCGGCGGTGGAATTGCGCTTCGGAAGGACGGTCATGTGCTAATACCCCTGGATGAAAAAATGCCGAAACCTCAGAGACTTGAATTGCAGTCCCGGGTCTGGAGGTCAGGGGTTGAAGCCGATCCTGGCGCAGAGAATAAGCAGCTCGCGCTGACGCGTGAGCGTCGGGTGGCAGGCCGTCCTGTCGGTGATCTGGGCCATGTCACAGGCACTATAGCACGGACCGAAGAACCGGGCGATTGACCGGTCGGCGTCTAGAGCCTGATCGTCTCAAGCCTGCTCGGCTTGAGACGTGAATCAGGCTCTAATCTGTTGAAGTAGAGCAAGATTCACGGGTCAGCTTGATTCAAGCTGACCCGATCTTGCTCTAGCGCCTCACACGTTCAGCAGCAGGTGCTCGCGCTCCCAGGAGCTGATGACGCCCTGATAGGCCTCCAGCTCCGATTGCTTCACCAGCATGAGCGCGCGCATGAAGCGCTCGCCCAGGATCGGGCGCATCTTCTTGCAATTGCCGAAGCGGTGCAGCGCGTCGTAGAGCGTGCGCGGCAGGGTATGGGGCATGCGATAGGCGCTGCCCTCCACCTGCTTGGTGGGTTTCATGCGCTCGACCATGCCGACATAGCCGCAGGCGAGCGATGCGGCGATGGCGAGATAGGGATTGGCGTCCGCTCCGGCGAGCCGGTTCTCGATGCGCCTGGCAGGTCCGTCGGAGACGGGCACGCGCAAGCCGACCGACCGGTTGTCCACGCCCCATTGGACATTGATCGGGGCGTCGGAGAAGGGCCTGAGGCGCCGGAAGGAATTCACGTTGGGGGCAAGCAGCGGCATGACCTGAGGCAGGAAGCGCTGCAGCCCCGCGACATGGGAGCGGAACATGGCGGTGTCGCGGCCGAGCTTGTCGGCGAACAGGTTGCGCCCGGTCTCCGTCTCGAGCACGGACTGGTGGATATGCATGGAGCTGCCCGGCTGATTGGCCAGGGGTTTCGCCATGAAGGTGGCGTAGATGTTGTGGCGCATCGCCGCCTGGCGCACGGTGCGCTTGAACAGGAAGGCCTGGTCGGCGAGGGTCAGGCCGTCGGCGTGATTGAAGTTGATCTCCATCTGCGCCACGCCCGCCTCATGGGTCAGCGTGTCGATATCGATCTCCTGGGCCTCGCAGAAGTCATAGACGTCCTCGAAGATCGGATCGAACTCGTTGGTGGCGTCGATGCCGTAGGACTGGCGCCCCGTCTCGGTGCGGCCCGACCTTCCGACGGGCGGAAGCAAGGGCAGGTCGGGATCGGTATTGATCTGGACCAGGAAGAATTCCAGCTCCGGTGCCACGATCGGCTTCCAGCCACGCTCCTCGTAAAGCGCCAGGACCCGGCGCAGCACGTGCCGGGCGGAGACCTCTACGGGCTTGCCGTCGCTGTCGAAGGCGTCGCAGATGACCTGGGCCGTGGGCGCTTGGTACCAGGGGACGATGCGGATGGTATCGACGTCCGGGCGAAGATAGATGTCCGGATCCTGGTCGCTGGCGATGTCCTCATAGTCGGCATTCTCGGAATACTCGCCGGTCACCGATTGGATGAAGATGCTTTCCGGCAGCCGCAGGCTTTCGTCGCGCACGCTCTTGATGAACTTGGCCGCCGGCAGGATCTTGCCGCGCGCGATGCCGTTGATGTCGGGAACAAGGCATTCGACTTCGTCGATTTTGCGCTCGTTCAACCAGTCTTCGAGTTCGGCCATGACACTGCCTTGGGCTTGCAAGCTTGAAGACGCGCGGGATACCCGGCTTAGGGGCCGGGCGCGACAATGATAGGAAACAACCCGTTGGATCGGGGAAGCTAGCCCGGCCGGCGAAGGATTGGCAAGGCGACGCGCCGCCGTCAAAAAATATTCCGTAAAATCAGGCGATTATCGCCGTAACCGATAGCGTCCCAACAGATCCATCGGCCGCATGGCTCGAACCACGACCGGGGATTCTCAGGCGAGGATCATCTCCACGTGAGTGTATTTGAGCTTCAGGGAATCGGCCACGGCCTTGTGGACGATAAGCCCGTCATGAACGTTGAGGCCGTTGCGCAAATGTTTGTCGTCCTGGCAGGCTTTGCGCCAGCCCTTGTTGGCGAGCGCCAGCGCGAAGGGAAGCGTAGCGTTGTTGAGCGCGAAGGTCGAGGTCCGCGCCACGCCGCCCGGCATGTTGGCGACGCAATAGTGGATGACGCCGTCCACCACATAGGTGGGATCGGAATGGGTGGTGGCGTGGCTGGTCTCGAAGCAGCCGCCCTGATCGATGGCGATGTCCACCAGCACCGAACCGGGGCGCATGCGCTTGACCATGGCGCGGCTGACCAGCTTGGGCGCCGAGGCGCCGGGCACCAGCACCGCGCCGATGACGAGGTCGGCCGCCAGCACATGCTGCTCGATGGCATCGACGGTGGAATAGACGGTCGTAAGCTTGGCGCCGAAGAGGTCGTCGAGTTCGCGCAGGCGATCCAGAGACCGATCGATCACGGTGACGCTCGCCTCCATGCCGATGGCCATGCGCGCTGCGTGGGTGCCCGAGACGCCGCCGCCGATGATGACCACCCGGGCCGGCGGCACGCCCGGCACGCCGCCGAGCAGGATGCCTACGCCGCCCTGCGGCTTCTCGAGGCAATGAGCGCCCACCTGGACCGACATCCGGCCCGCGACCTCGCTCATGGGTGCCAGCAGCGGCAGGCCCCCGCGTTCGCTGGTCACCGTCTCATAGGCGATGGCCGTGCAGCCCGACTTCATCAGGGCCTGGGTCTGCTCGGGGTCGGGCGCCAGGTGGAGATAGGTGAAGAGCAGTTGGCCCTTGCGCAGCATCTTGCATTCCTTGGGCTGCGGCTCCTTCACCTTGACGATCATCTCTGCCTTGGCGAAGACCTCGGGCGCATCCTTGGCGATGGCCGCACCGGCGGATTTGTAGGCCTTGTCGTCGAAGCCGATGCCCTCGCCGGCGCCCGTCTCGACCAGCACCTTGTGGCCGTGGTGGACCAGTTCGCGCACGCTCGAAGGCACCAGGCCGACGCGGAATTCCTGGGTCTTGATCTCCTTGGGCACGCCGATGAGCATGATGCTCTCCCCTGCGATGGAAATGCTGCCGGCCCGCCTTGGATGACGGGCCGGCCGGATCCTCTTCCTGGCCGCGAGTCCGCGGCCGATCGTTCAATCGACGGTCTTCAACACCTCGGCCAAGGTCCCGAAGATCTCTTCGATATGCTTCTTCTCCACGATCAGCGGCGGGGACAGCGCGATGATGTCGCCCGTGGTGCGGATCAGGAGATTCTTATCATAGCATTTGAGGAAGGCCTCGAAGGCGCGCGCCGTCGGCTTGCCCGGGCGCGCTTCCAATTCGATGCCACTGAGGAGCCCGAGGTTCCGGAGGTCGATGACGTTGCGTGTACCCTTGAGCGAATGCACGCCGTCTTCCCAGTAGGCCGCAAGCGACGCCGCGCGCTCGAAAAGGCCCTCTTCCTTGTAGAGCTCGAGAGTGGCAAGCCCGGCGGCGCAGGCCATCGGATGGCCCGAATAGGTATAGCCGTGGAAGAGCTCGATCGTGTTGTCCGGCCCGGTCATGAAGGCATCGTAGACGCCCTTGCGGGCAAACACCGCGCCCATCGGGATAGTGCCGTTGGTGATGCCCTTGGCGGTGGTGATGAGGTCTGGGACGACGCCGAAATATTCGGTGGCAAAGCTCGCCCCCAGCCGTCCGAAGCCGGTGATCACCTCGTCGAAGATCAGCAGAATGCCGTGCTTGGTGCAGATCTCCCGCAGGCGCTGGAGATAACCCTTGGGCGGCAGCAGCACGCCGGTGGAGCAGGCCACCGGCTCGACGATCACGGCGGCGATGTTGGAAGCGTCATGGAGAGTGACGATGCGCTCCAGATCGTCGGCCAATTCCGCGCCATGGGCGGGCAGGCCGCGGGTGAAGGCGTTCTTCTGCAAATTGTGGGTGTGGGGCAGGTGGTCGACGCCGTTGAGGAGTGAGCCGAACACCTTGCGGTTGGCGACGATGCCGCCGACGGAAATGCCCCCGAACCCGACGCCGTGATAGCCGCGCTCGCGACCGATCAGGCGCTGGCGCGTCCCCTCGCCGCGAACCCGGTGATAGGCGATCGCGATCTTGAGCGCGGTATCGACGGATTCGGAACCGGAGTTGGTGAAAAACACATGGTCGAAATCGGCACCCAGCAGGTTGGTGAGCTTGGCCGCGAATTCGAACACCGAGGGATGGCCCATCTGGAAGGCGGGCGCGTAGTCGAGCTTGCCCGCCTGGGCGCGTACCGCCTCGGTGATCTTCTCCCGCCCATGGCCGGCATTGACGCACCACAGGCCTGCCGTGCCGTCCAACACCTTGCGGCCTTCTATCGTCGTGTAATGCATGTCCTTGGCGCCGGCGAAGAGCCGCGGCTTGGCCTTGAACTGCCGGTTGGCGGTGAATGGCATCCAGAAGGCTTCGAGGTTGTTCGGCGTCGCCTCGAAGGCGGGGGCGGTATCGGTCATGGGGCTGGGGACTCCTTGGGGGAAGAATGAACGCTACCATGATCAATAAAGTAAGCAAAGCCAGGGCCAGAGCCTTGTTTATCCTAGATAACGGGTATATCTCAATCCAAGACCGTTAAATATCTTGAGCAGGATAAACGGCCATGCGCGAGGATATGGACATCGGCGCCAGGCTTCGGGCGCTGCGCCTTATGCACGGTCTTTCCCAGCGGGAGCTTGCCAAACGGGCAGGGGTTTCCAATGCCATCATCTCGCTCATCGAGCAGAACCGGAGCAGCCCTTCGGTGGGCTCGCTGAAAAAGGTTTTGGATGGGCTGCCTGTCTCGCTGGCCGATTTCTTCGCCATGGAGCTGGCGCCAAGCCGGCAGACCTTCTTCGCCGCATCCGAACTTGCAGAGATTGCCGGCGGTGGAATCTCCTACCGGCAAGTTGGCCGCGATCTCGCCGGCCGGGCGCTCCAGATCCTGCATGAGCGCTACCAGCCCGGCGCCGATACAGGCGAAACCATGCTGCGCCACGCGGCCGAGGAAGGTGCGGTCGTCGTCCGCGGCCAGATCGAGGTCACCGTGGGCGACCAGCGGCGCCTGCTGGGCCCCGGCGATGCCTACTATTTCGACAGCCGCCTGCCGCATCGCTTCCGCAACATCGGCGAGGAGATCTGCGAGATCGTTTCCGCCTGCACGCCGCCGAGTTTCTAAACGCGAATCGCTCGACCCCCGGCGCCTGTAACTGGGTTCAGAGTTGAACCAACTGCTTCTGCCATACCAAGTTGATCAAGCGGATGATGAAGGGAGAAACGAAAGCCAGGAAAGCAATAAATAATAGGAAGGATTTTTGGGGGAAATATCGGGAATTTCTTTCGGGACTGTCCCGCCATGGCAGGTAGGGTTAGAGCAGGGGCCCTGGCGACGACGCTAAAAAGAGAAGGACTACAAGGATGATGCACGGCCACGCCACTACTAGCGGCGTTATCCACAGCGCGGGCAAGACGGCTCTCCCAAATAGAGCTAGCAGCACGCCATTAAGAACAATCCATATCGCGGGCGGCCAGAACACGACATTGAACCAAAGCGCGGGATCATCGACGGACCGTTGTTCGTAGAGCATCGGCAATGCGGCCGTGACGAGCCCGAGCAACACGGACAACGAGATCAGGAATTTCCGAACTCCTGGAGCTGGCGGGCTAAGACCGAACATGCTTCTTCCTTCGGGATTGTCCCCTCACGGCAGGTAAGTTTGGAAACTAGCGATGCAAAAGTCTGTCCCGCATGGCTATCCCAACAACTGCCATGACAATCACCACGCACAAGATGCTGACGATTAGAGCCACGCTGATCCAGAAGCGGCGGCGATCTTTCTTAAATAGCTGAATTCCCCGCTACACCAGATAGATTGGCATGAGCACGATCACGATAAGCTTTAGCAATAGTAGAACCCTCAACGACCACATTTTTTGGCCCCCTCGTCTCCTTGTGTGGTCTTCATTTCTCGCCACCTAATCGTGCAGATACCTTTCGAGCCGATACCAGCCGGTGAGGTCGCCGATGCAGGTCGCGATTAAAAGCAGGATGGTCATCCCAACCGGGATCCCAAGGATGATTATCAGGACAATCAATATGCCCTCCACCACATCGCCGATGAACCCAAGCAATTTCATCATCAATCTCGCCTCTTGGGTTGTGCGCGATCGTGGTCATACCACTTTCTAGCGGCACTATCACCTTACGGCAGGCAGGCGGCTCGGCTCTCACATATTTTTGAGGCCAATAGAAATTCCACTCTGAACCCAATTGGGGCGAACTGCCGGACCACCGCCGCCTGTGAGTTTTTCTCCAGGCTGCCGTGAAATCTGTGCTTTTGCCGGCCTTCGCGATTCGGAGTAGGTGATGCCGCTCATTGGATTCGGCAGCAAATGGGGGAACCGGTCATGCTGACGCTCTATGGCAATCTCGAATCGGGCAACGTTTACAAGGTGCGCCTGATCCTGGCGCTGACCGGCACGCCCCATCGGCGGGTCGAGGTGAACCAAGTGCGCGGTGAGCCGCGCTCGGCAGCCTTCCGGGCGATCAACCCGATCGCCAAGGTGCCGGCGGTGCATTTTGACGACGGCCGAAACCTCGCCGAATCCGGCGCCATCCTCTTCTGGTTCGCCCGGGGCACGAAATACTTCCCCGATGATCCCTGGGCCCAGGCCCAGATCCTTCAGTGGATGTTCTTCGAGCAATACAGCCACGAGCCCTACATCGCAGTGAACCGCTATCTGCTTCACTACGCGCCGCCAGGCGACCAGCGCCGGGCGCAGCTGGCGGTGAACGCGGAGAAGGGCACCTTCGCCCTTTCGGTGATGGAGCAGCATCTGGCCGGACAGGACTGGTTCGCGCCTTCCGGCTATTCCATCGCCGACATGGCGCTATACGCCTATACCCACGTGGCGGACGAGGGCGGCTTCGATCTGGCGGCCTATCCCAAAATCCGTGCCTGGCTCGGTCGGGTCGCGGCGCAGCCGGGCCACATCAAGATGATGCAGGAAACGAGCGTCGAGCCGGCGGGCACGCTCACCCCGGCTAGTTGAAATCGCGGCTCACTTGGACGGCGTGCTCGAAGCCGCCGACGGCGTCGAGCGCGCCAGTTCGTAGAGGGCGACCGCCGCGGCATTGGAGACATTGAGCTGAGCGATCGGCCCCGAGGTGGGCAGGCGGACGAGCTGATCGCAATGCTCGCGGGTGAGCCGGCGCAAGCCCCCACCCTCGGCGCCGAGCACCAGCGCCACGCGGCCAGCGAGCTTTGCCTCGGCCAATGTGAGCTCCGCCTCGGCGGCGAGCCCGACGCACCAGAGGCCGGCCCGCTTCACGGCATCGATGGCACGGGCGAGGTTGACCACGCGGACCAGGGGCACATGATCGAGAGCGCCCGAGGCGGCCTTGGCGAGCGCCCCTGATTCCGGCGCGGCATGGCGTTCGGTCAGGATCACGGCCGCCGCGCCGAAGGCGCTGGCCGAGCGCAGGATGGCGCCGACGTTCTGGGGATCTGTGACCTGATCCAGAAGCAGAAGGCGCTGCGGCCCTTCCGGAAGGTCTTCCAGAATCTCCTCCAAGGCGACGAAGGGAAGGGGCTCGACCAGGGCGGCCAGGCCTTGATGCGCGGCGCCTGCCGGCAGCAGCGCCGCAAGGGCCGGCGCGTCCAGTCGCTCAGCCGGCCGGGCAAAGTCGTGCTCGGACAAGGCCGCGGCTGTGCCAACCAGCCGCCGGACGCGCCTGTGGGGGTTGCCGACTGCGGCAGTTACCGCATGGTGACCATAAAGCCAGTAGCCGCCGCCGGGTGCCGGGACCGGCGCCGAAGGCTGAGCTCTCAAGGAAGTTTTGCGGAAATGCTTGCGGTTACCCATGTTCGTCCCTAATATGTTCACGACATCGGTGGTAGTGGCAAGCGCGCTCGACGCCGGCATAGCATGGCTGGGCTGGCGTCCGGTTGCGCGCATTTGTGTTTGGACGTTGACAGGCAACGGATAATCCAGATAGTTCGCGGGCTTCGCCGAACCTAGTGGGTCACGGTTCCGGAGGGGTGCCCGAGTGGCTAAAGGGGACGGGCTGTAAACCCGTTGGCTTCGGCCTACGAAGGTTCGAATCCTTCCCCCTCCACCAGCCGAAGGCGCGAGGGCGGTCACGAGCGAGACGAGTCGGGCGAAGGAATTGAGACTTGCGGGCATGAGGCGACGGGCGCGGGTGTAGCTCAGTGGTAGAGCTCCAGCCTTCCAAGCTGGCTATGCGGGTTCGATTCCCGCCACCCGCTCCAAGCCGGGCGGCGGATCGGCGGCGATAGGCGAACAGAAGTCGAGGATCGAGGGACATGTCGAAGGCGAAATTTGAGCGGACGAAGCCGCATTGCAACGTCGGGACGATTGGGCATGTTGACCATGGCAAGACGTCGCTGACGGCGGCGATCACGAAGGTTCTGGCGGAGACGGGCGGGGCCACCTACATGGCCTACGACCAGATCGACAAGGCGCCGGAGGAGAAGGCGCGTGGGATCACGATCTCGACCGCTCATGTGGAGTACGAGACGAAGGCGCGGCACTACGCGCATGTGGATTGCCCGGGTCACGCCGACTACGTGAAGAACATGATCACGGGCGCGGCGCAGATGGACGGGGCGATCCTGGTGGTCTCGGCGGCCGACGGCCCGATGCCGCAGACGCGCGAGCACATCCTGCTGGCGCGCCAGGTCGGGGTTCCGGCGCTGGTGGTGTTCATGAACAAAGTGGACATGGTTGACGACCCTGAGCTTTTGGACTTGGTCGAGCTTGAGGTTCGGGAGCTCCTGTCGTCCTACGAGTTCCCCGGGGACAAGCTTCCGGTGATCCGCGGCTCGGCGCTGTGCGCGCTGGAGGGCCGGAACCCTGAGCTGGGGCATGACGCGATTCTGAAGCTGATGGATGCAGTGGACAGCTACATCCCGCAGCCTGAGCGCCCGAAGGACCGTGCGTTCCTGATGCCGATCGAGGACGTGTTCTCGATTTCGGGCCGCGGCACGGTGGTGACGGGCCGGATCGAGCGGGGGATCGTGAAGGTCGGGGACGAGGTTGAGATCGTGGGTCTTCGGGCGACGACGAAGACGGTTGTGACGGGCGTTGAGATGTTCCGCAAGCTGCTGGACGCGGGCGAGGCTGGGGACAACATCGGGGCGCTGTTGCGCGGGACGAAGCGTGAGGAAGTGGAGCGCGGGCAGGTGTTGGCGAAGCCCGGCTCGATCACGCCGCACACGAAGTTCAAGGCGGAAGCCTACATCCTGACGAAAGAGGAGGGCGGGCGGCACACGCCGTTCTTCACCAACTACCGTCCGCAGTTCTATTTCCGGACGACGGACGTGACCGGGGTGGTTCAGCTTCCGACCGGGACCGAGATGGTGATGCCGGGCGACAACGTGACGATGGAGATCCAGCTGATCGTGCCGATCGCCATGGACGAAGGCCTGCGCTTCGCCATCCGCGAGGGCGGCCGGACCGTCGGCGCCGGCGTCGTCGCCTCGATCATAGAGTAAGCGCGGGCATCGAAGCGGGCATCGAATAGGCGTGGAGCACGAAGCCCGGCCCTGATGGGCGGGCGACTAGGAGTGTAGCTCAATTGGCTAGAGCACCGGTCTCCAAAACCGGGGGTTGGGGGTTCGAGTCCCTCCACTCCTGCCACGTTAGAGGACCAGGCGAGATCGAAGAGTTAGGAAGGTCATGGCGAAGCTAAGTCCCGTCGAGTTCTTCCACCAGGTGCGCCAGGAGACCGCCAAGGTCACCTGGCCGTCGCGCAAGGAGACCACGGTCACCACCGGCATGGTGTTCCTCATGGTGCTGGCCTGCGCGCTGTTCTTCATGGCGGTGGATGCGCTGCTTTCCGTCGGGGTTCGCGCGCTGATCGGGTTCGGAGGCTGATAGAAGTGACGCATCGTTGGTACGTCGTGCATGTCTACTCGGGCTTCGAGCGCAAGATCGCCCAGTCGATCCGCGAGCAGGCCGAGAGCCAGGGCATGGCCGACAAGTTCACGGAAGTGCTGGTGCCAACCGAGGAGGTCGTGGAACTGCGCCGCGGCGCCAAGGTGAACGCGGAGCGCAAGTTCTTCCCCGGCTACGTTCTGGTGAAGATGGAGATGACCGACGAGACCTGGCATCTGGTGATGAACACGCCGAAGGTGACGGGTTTCCTCGGCGGCAAGGGCCGTCCGACGCCGATCACCGAGGCC
Organism: uncultured Alphaproteobacteria bacterium; assembly: GCA_963724385.1. Classification (GTDB taxonomy): domain Bacteria; phylum Pseudomonadota; class Alphaproteobacteria; order Dongiales; family Dongiaceae; genus DASXQK01. The sequence goes on from CAVRUJ010000001.1 coordinate 2,141,412, forward strand.
GAGGCGATGCGCATCCAGCGCCAGGTCCAGGAAGGGATCGAGCGGCCGAAGCCGGCGATCATCTTCGAGATCGGCGAGCAGGTCCGGGTCTGCGACGGCCCCTTCACCTCCTTCAACGGTCTGGTGGAGGAAGTGGACGAGGAGAAGGGCCGGCTCAAGGTGGCGGTCTCGATCTTCGGACGCGCTACGCCGGTGGAGCTCGAGTACTCGCAGGTCGAGAAGGTCTGAGAGCGGGCGGCGGGACGGTCCCGCCGCGTCGGAACTTGCGGGAGGCGCGCCATCGCCGCACCGCGCAATCCCAGGAAAGGGGTTTGATCAATGGCAAAGAAGATCGAAGGCTACATCAAACTGCAGATCCCGGCCGGCAAGGCCAATCCCTCGCCGCCGGTGGGGCCCGCGCTCGGTCAGCGCGGCCTCAACATCATGACCTTCTGCAAGGAGTTCAATGCGGCGACGCAGAACCTCGAACTGGGCATGCCGATCCCGGTGGTGATCACCTGCTTCTCCGACCGGTCGTTCACCTTCGTCACCAAGACGCCGCCGGCGAGCTATTTCCTGCTCAAGGCGGCCGGCATCGAGAAGGGGTCCCAGACCACGGGCCGCGGCTTCGTGGGCAAGGTGACCACGGCGCAGCTGCGCAAGATCGCCGAGCAGAAGATGGCCGATCTGAACGCCAACAGCATCGAAGCGGCGGTGCAGATGATCAAGGGTTCGGCCCGTTCGATGGGCCTTCAGGTGGTGGAGTAGGACGATGGCACTGGGCAAGCGAGGCAAGAAGGCCCGCGAGGGCCTCGACCGGAACGCCTTCTATAAGGTCGACACGGCGGTGGACCTGATCAAGCGAGGCGCCACGGCGAAGTTCGACGAGACCGTGGAAGTGGCGATGAATCTGGGCGTCGACCCGCGCCAGTCGGACCAGAACGTCCGCGGCGTGGTGCAGCTTCCCCACGGCACGGGCAAGAGCCTCCGGGTCGCCGTCTTCGCCAAGGGCGACAGGGCGAAACTGGCCAAGGAGGCTGGCGCCGACCTGGTGGGTGCTGAGGATCTGGCCGAGCAAGTGCAGGCGGGAAAGATCGACTTCGACAAGTGCATCGCCACGCCGGACATGATGGCCATCGTAGGACGCCTGGGCAAAGTGCTGGGCCCCCGCGGGCTGATGCCGAACCCGAAGCTCGGCACCGTGACCAACGACGTGGCCCAGGCGATCAAGGCGACCAAGGGCGGGCAGGTCGAGTTCCGCGCCGAGAAGACGGGCCTGATCCATGCGGGCGTCGGCAAGGCGAGCTTCAGCAAGGAAGCCCTGATCGACAACGTGAAAGCGTTTGTCGGCGCGGTCGCCAGGGCGAAGCCCTCGGGCGCCAAGGGCAGCTACATAAAGAAGGTGAGCATCAGCTCGACCATGGGGCCGGGCGTGAAGCTGGAGATCGCGAGCCTGCTGGGCTAGGCGATCGCCGTACTGGAATTCCGACGCTTCGGCATATCGCCGGGGCGCCGGTGAAGCGGGGCGCGCCCGGTGGGCTCGCTCCGAACCTGTCCGAGACTGCGGGTGCCCGAAGGGACTTGTCCCCGAAGGCTTAATCGCGCGAAGCGCCCGCAATAGGCAGGAGGACAACCGTTCATCGGCCAATGCTCTGGCCGGCGGCGGCTTGAACTTCTGGGACAGGCGAACCGGATCGGCCGGGCCTGTCCTGGCTGATCCATGTGCAACGGGCCGGACGGGAATAGTCCCGGAAGGCCCAGGCATCGGAGACGATAAGTGGACCGATCGCAAAAGCAGAAGCTGGTCGACTCCCTGCATGACGTCTTGGCCAAGACGGAGCTGGTCGTCGTGACCCAGCAGTCCGGCCTGACGGTCGCCGAAGTGACGACGCTTCGCCGGCAGATGCGGGAAGCCGGTGCCGGCTTCAAAGTGACTAAAAATCGGCTCGCTCGTCGCGCTCTCGAAGGCACGAAGTTCGCCAAGCTGGCGCCTCTCTTCAAAGGGCCCACGGCGGTCGCCTATTCGACCGATCCAGTGGCCGCCGCGAAGGTGGCGATCAGTTATGCCAATGCGAACGAAAAGCTCACCATCGTCGGCGGGGCGATGGGCGACACGCTGCTCGACCCCAACGGGGTCAAGGCGCTCGCGACCCTGCCGTCGCTGAACGAGCTGAGAGCCAAGCTCATCGGCATGCTGCAGACCCCGGCGACGCGCGTCGCGCAGGTTCTGCGGGCGCCGGCGGGCCAGCTCGCCCGTGTCTTCGGGGCCTATGCGAACAAGGCCGGTTGAGGATCCCCAAAGTTCAAGCCGATAGGAGAAAATGACAATGGCCGATCTACAGAAGTTGGTTGACGAGCTCTCCAAGCTGACTGTCATCGAGGCAGCGGAGCTCAGCAAGAAGCTCGAGGAAGCGTGGGGCGTCTCTGCCGCGGCCCCGGTGGCCGTCGCGGCTGTCGCCGCCGCTGCCGCCGCCCCCGCGGCCGAGCAAGAGGAGTTCGCCGTCATGCTCATGGCTGCCGGCGAGAAGAAGATCAACGTGATCAAGGAAGTGCGCGCGGTGACCGGGCTTGGCCTGAAGGAGGCCAAGGATCTGGTCGAAGCCGCACCGAAGGCGGTCAAGGAAGGCGTCAACAAGACCGAAGCCGCCGAGATCAAGAAGAAGCTGGAAGACGCGGGCGCGAAGGTCGAGCTGAAGTAGGCAAGACCGCCCGCACCACTGCCGGGACAACCGGCCGGCGGGTTGCTTGAGACAAGGAACTCGCCGGCCGGTGCCGGCAGGCAACGACGAAGAAGCGGAGAGACGACGAACCCTTGGGGCCAGGATGGCCCCGCTTAGAACCCAGGGGCTCATAGAGCCCCGCTGAGGACGAGGACATCGATGACGAAGTCGTTTACCGGTCGCAAGCGCATTCGCAGGGATTTCGGGCGGATTCCGGAGATCAGCCGGATGCCGAACCTGATCGAGGTTCAGAAGAGCTCTTACGACCACTTCCTCCAGATCGGCGTGACGCCCGACAAGCGCGTCAGCGTCGGCCTTCAGGAGGTCTTCAAATCGGTGTTCCCGATCCGCGACTTCTCGGAGCGGGCCGAGCTTCAGTTCGTCAAGTACGAGCTGGAAGAGCCGAAATACGACGTGGAGGAGTGCCAGCAGCGCGGCATGAGCTTTGGCGCGCCGCTCAAGGTCACCCTCAGGCTCGTGGTCTGGGACGTGGACGAGGACAGCGGCGCGCGCTCCATCCGCGATATCAAGGAGCAGGACGTCTATATGGGCGACATGCCCCTGATGACGGCCAACGGCACCTTCATCATCAACGGAACCGAGCGCGTCATCGTCAGCCAGATGCACCGGTCGCCTGGCGTCTTCTTCGACCACGACAAGGGCAAGACCCATTCCTCGGGCAAGTATCTCTATGCCGCCCGGGTGATTCCCTACCGCGGCTCCTGGCTCGACTTCGAGTTCGACGCCAAGGACCTCGTCTATGTTCGCATCGACCGGCGTCGGAAGCTGCCGGCCACGACCCTGCTGCTGGCGCTCTGGGGCAAGGGCGCGGAGCAGCACCTGGCCGCGCTCGCCGATGCCACCAAGCTGGAGGACGATGAGCGCCGCACCGGCGGCATGTCGGCCGACGAGATCCTCGGCTTCTTCTACGACACGGTGGCCTTCACCCATTCCAAGAAGGGCTGGCAGACGCCTTTCGATGCGGCGCGCATGCGCGGCATCAAGCTGGTCCGCGATCTGGTGGATGCCAAGACCGGCAAGACGGTGGCCGAGGCAGGCGCCAAGATGACCGCCAGGCTCGCGAGGAAGCTCCAGGAGAACGGCCTGAAGCAGCAGCTGGTCACGGTCGAGGATCTGATTGGACGGTACGCGGCCGCCGATCTCATCAACGAGCAGACCGGCGAGATCTTCGTCGAGGCGGGCGACGAGCTGACCGCCGCGATCATCGAGCAGGTCGAGCAGGCGGGCATCACCACGCTGCCGACGCTCGCCATCGACCATGTCAACGTCGGCCCCTACATGCGCAACACCTTCGCGGCCGACCGGAACCGGACCCGCGAGGACGCCCTCATCGACATCTACCGCGTCATGCGGCCGGGCGAGCCGCCGACCCTCGACACGGCGGAAGCCCTGTTCCAGGGCCTGTTCTTCGACAACGAGCGCTACGACCTTTCGGCCGTGGGCCGGGTAAAGATGAACTCGCGCTTGAGCATCCTGCCGCCGGAGCGTTTCGACCCGGCCGGCGCCGACGACCAGGTGCGCGTGCTGCGCAAGGCTGACATCCTGGCCATCCTCAAGGTCTTGACCGACCTCAAGGACGGGCGGGGCGAGATCGACGACATCGACCATCTCGGCAACCGGCGGGTGCGCTCGGTCGGCGAGCTGCTGGAGAACCAGTATCGCATCGGGCTCTTGCGCATGGAGCGGGCGATCCGCGAGCGCATGAGCTCGGTCGAAATCGACTCCGTCATGCCCCATGACCTGATCAACGCCAAGCCGGCGGCGGCCGCGGTGCGCGAGTTCTTCGGTTCCTCGCAGCTGTCCCAGTTCATGGACCAGACCAATCCCCTGTCCGAGATCACCCATAAGCGCCGGCTCTCGGCCCTTGGGCCGGGCGGCTTGACCCGCGAGCGCGCCGGGTTCGAAGTCCGCGACGTGCATCCGACCCATTACGGCCGGATCTGCCCGATCGAGACGCCGGAAGGTCCGAATATCGGCCTCATCAACAGCCTGGCCACCTATGCGCGGGTCAACCAGTACGGCTTCATCGAGAGCCCGTACCGCATCGTCGAAAAGGGCGTCGTGACGGATCATTCCGTCTATCTCTCGGCCATGGAGGAGGGGCGGTTCACCATCGCCCAGGCCAATGCCGAGCTCGACAGCCGGCGCCGCTTCACCTCCGACCTGATCTCCTGCCGGCGGGGCGGCGACTTCGTCATGTCCCGGCCCGAGGACATCAACTACATGGACGTCTCGCCCAAGCAGTTGGTGTCGGTGGCCGCCGCACTCATCCCCTTCCTGGAGAATGACGACGCCAACCGCGCCCTCATGGGCTCCAACATGCAGCGCCAGGCGGTGCCGCTGCTCCGCGCCGAGGCGCCTCTGGTCGGCACCGGCATGGAGGAGACCGTGGCACGGGATTCGGGCGTCGCCATCGGCGCCCGGCGCTCGGGCATGGTCGACCAGGTGGATGCGACCCGCATCGTCATCCGGGCAACCGACGAGACCAAGTCGGATGCGCCGGGCGTGGACATCTACAACCTGCTGAAGTTCCAGCGCTCCAACCAGAACACCTGCATCACCCAGCGTCCGCTGGTGAAGGTCGGCGACATCGTGACCAAGGGCGACATCGTCGCCGATGGACCCTCGACCGACCTGGGCGAGCTGGCGCTGGGCCGCAACGTGCTCTGCGCCTTCATGCCCTGGCAGGGCTACAACTTCGAAGACTCGATCCTGATCTCCGAACGCCTGGTCAGCGACGATGTCTTCACCTCGATCCACATCGAGGAGTTCGAGGTGATGGCCCGCGATACCAAGCTGGGCCAGGAGGAAATCACCCGCGACATCCCCAATGTCGGCGAGGAAGCGCTCAAGAACCTCGACGAGGCGGGCATCGTCTATATCGGCGCCGAGGTGAAGCCGGGCGACATCCTGGTGGGCAAGGTGACGCCGAAGGGCGAATCGCCGATGACGCCGGAGGAAAAGCTCCTGCGCGCCATCTTCGGCGAAAAGGCCTCCGACGTGCGCGATACCTCCATGCGCCTGCCGCCCGGAGTCTCCGGCACCATCGTCGAGGTCCGCGTCTTCTCCAGGCGCGGCGTCGACAAGGACGAGCGCGCGCTCGCCAATGAGCGCACGGAAATCGAGCGTCTGGCCAAGGACCGCGACGACGAGAAGGCCATCATCGAGCGCAGCTTCTACGGCCGGCTCAAGGAGCTGCTCCTGAACCAGACCGCCGGCGGCGGGCCCAAGGGGCTGAAGGCGGACAGCAAGGTGACCGACAAGCTCCTGGGCGAGTTCACGCCCGGGCAGTGGCGCCAGATCACGGTCAAGAACGACAAGCGCATGGCGGACATCGAGTCCCTGAAGAAGCAGTTCAACGGCAGCATCCAGGCCATCGAAGCCCGCTTCAACAACAAGGTCGAAAAGCTCCAGGCCGGCGCCGAACTGGCGCCGGGCGTGATGAAGATGGTCAAGGTCTTCGTCGCCGTGAAGCGCAAGCTCCAGCCGGGGGACAAGATGGCCGGTCGGCACGGCAACAAGGGCGTGGTGTCCAAGATCGTCCCGGTCGAGGACATGCCCTACCTCGATGACGGCACGCCGGTCGACATCGTGCTGAACCCGCTGGGCGTGCCGAGCCGCATGAACGTCGGCCAGATCCTGGAGACCCATCTGGGTTGGGCCTGCGCCAACCTGGGCCACCAGATCGGACAATTGCTCGAAGCCTCCAAGACCGCGGGCAAGACGGCCGAGCTGCGCAAGCACTTGAAAGCGATCTACGGCGACCGCACCTACAAGCAGGAAGTGACCGAACTGGACGATCCCCAGACCCTGGAGCTGGCCGAACATCTGCGCCATGGCGTCCCCGTTTCTTCGCCCGTCTTCGACGGCGCGACGGAGCAGGACATCGTCGAGATGCTGGAGCTGGCGGGGCTGCATCGGTCCGGCCAGGTCCATCTGACCGACGGGCGCACGGGCGACCGGTTCGAGCGGAAGGTGACCGTCGGCTACATCTACATGATGAAGCTGCACCATCTGGTGGACGACAAGATCCACGCCCGCTCCATCGGCCCCTACAGCCTGGTCACCCAGCAGCCGCTGGGCGGCAAGGCCCAGTTCGGCGGCCAGCGCTTCGGCGAAATGGAGGTCTGGGCCCTGGAAGCCTACGGCGCCGCCTACACCTTGCAGGAGATGCTGACGGTGAAGTCGGACGACGTTTCCGGCCGCACCAAGACCTACGAGGCGATCGTGCGTGGCGACGACAATTTCGAGGCCGGCATCCCGGAATCCTTCAACGTGCTGGTGAAGGAACTCCGGTCGCTGGGGCTCAACGTCGAACTCGAGCAGCGCAGCTATTGATCGCGCCGATCAGAACCCGATTCGGGAGTATGCAATGAACCACGAGCTCATCGCCGCCTTCGGCCAGACGACCGGTACGCAAAGCTTCGATCAGATCAAGATCTCGATCGCGAGCCCCGAGCGCATCCGGTCCTGGTCCTTCGGCGAGATCAAGAAGCCGGAGACGATCAACTACCGCACCTTCAAGCCGGAGCGGGACGGCCTGTTCTGCGCCCGCATCTTCGGGCCGATCAAGGACTATGAGTGCCTGTGCGGCAAGTACAAGCGGATGAAGTATCGGGGAATCATCTGCGAAAAGTGCGGCGTCGAGGTGACCCTTTCCAAGGTGCGCCGCGACCGCATGGGGCATATCGAGCTCGCCTCGCCGGTCGCCCATATCTGGTTCCTGAAGTCGCTGCCGAGCCGCATCGGCCTGCTCCTCGACATGACGCTGAAGGACCTCGAGCGCATCCTCTATTTCGAGAACTTCGTCGTCATCGAGCCGGGCCTGACGCCTCTGAAGCAGCATCAGCTGCTGAACGAGGACCAGTACATGGCGGCCCAGGACGAGCACGGGGTCGATTCCTTCCAAGCCGGCATCGGCGCCGAAGCGCTCCGGATCATGCTCTCCGCCATCAACCTTGAGGAAGAGCGCGACCGGATGCGCATCGATCTCAAGGAGACGAACTCGGAGGCCAAGCGCAAGAAGCTGGTCAAGCGCCTGAAGCTGGTCGAGGCCTTCCTTGCCTCGGGCAGCAAGCCCCAGTGGATGATCATGGAGGTGATTCCGGTGATCCCGCCGGAGCTGCGCCCCCTGGTCCCGCTGGACGGCGGGCGCTTCGCCACCTCGGACCTCAACGACCTCTATCGCCGAGTCATCAACCGCAACAACCGCCTGAAGCGGCTGATCGAGCTGCGGGCGCCTGACATCATCGTGCGCAACGAGAAGCGCATGCTGCAGGAGGCGGTGGACGCGCTGTTCGACAACGGCCGGCGCGGCCGGGTCATCACCGGCGCCAACAAGCGGCCCTTGAAGTCCCTTTCGGACATGCTGAAGGGCAAGCAGGGCCGCTTCCGGCAGAACCTGCTGGGCAAGCGCGTCGACTATTCGGGACGCTCGGTCATCGTCGTGGGGCCGGAGCTGAAGCTGCACCAGTGCGGCCTGCCCAAGAAGATGGCCCTCGAGCTGTTCAAGCCTTTCATCTATTCGAAGCTCGAGCTCTATGCCATGGCCTCCACCATCAAGGCGGCCAAGCGCATGGTGGAGAAAGAGCGCCCCGAGGTCTGGGACATCCTGGAGGAAGTCATCCGCGAGCACCCGGTGCTGCTCAACCGCGCACCGACCTTGCACCGCCTGGGCATCCAGGCCTTCGAGCCGGTGCTGATCGAGGGCAAGGCGATCCAGCTCCATCCGCTGGTCTGCACCGCCTTCAACGCCGACTTCGACGGCGACCAGATGGCGGTGCACGTGCCCCTTTCGTTGGAGGCGCAGCTCGAGGCCCGCGTGCTGATGATGTCGACCAACAACATCCTGTCGCCCGCCAACGGCAAGCCGATCATCGTGCCCAGCCAGGACATCGTGCTCGGCCTCTACTACGTGACCTTGGAAGGCAAGAACGAGCCCGGCGCGGGCATGGCCTTCTCGGACATCGGCGAGATCCAGGCGGCCTTGAACGCCAAGGCGATCACGCTGCACACGCCGATCAAGGCGCGCACCCAGATCTACGACGACAAGGGCGAGCTGGTGACCAAGGTGATCCAGACGACCCCCGGGCGCATGCTCCTGGCGGAGATCCTGCCCAAGCATCCCAACCTGCCCATCAGCGTCATCAACCGGGTGCTGACGAAGAAGGAGATCACCAACGTCATTGATGCCGTCTACCGCCATTGCGGCCAGAAGGAGACGGTGATCTTCGCCGACCGGATGATGGGGCTGGGCTTCCATTACGCCTGCCGGGCCGGCATCTCCTTCGGCAAGGATGACCTGATCGTGCCGAAGGCGAAGGAGAAGCTCGTCGCCGACGCCCAGCGCAAGGTCAAGGAATACGAGCAGCAGTACCTCGACGGCCTGATCACCCAGGGCGAGAAGTACAACAAGGTGGTCGACGTCTGGTCGAACTGCACCGAGCGGGTCGCCGACGAGATGATGAAGGCGATGTCCGAGCACGCCTCGGGCAGCCAGATCAACTCGGTGTACATGATGGCCCATTCCGGCGCCCGCGGCTCGGCGGCCCAGATCAAGCAGCTGGCCGGGATGCGCGGCCTGATGGCCAAGCCTTCGGGCGAAATCATCGAGACGCCGATCATCTCCAACTTCAAGGAGGGGCTGACCGTCCTCGAATATTTCAATTCCACCCACGGCGCCCGCAAGGGCCTCGCCGACACGGCGCTGAAGACCGCCAACTCGGGCTATCTGACGCGCCGGCTCGTGGACGTGGCCCAGGACGCCATCATCGTCGAGGTGGATTGCGGCACGACCCGCGGGCTGCAAGTGAAGGCGGTGGTCGAGGGCGGGGAGGTCATCTCGCCTCTGTCCGAGCGCATCCTCGGCCGGTCGGCCGCCGTCGACATCGTCGATCCGCTGAAGGGCGGGCGCATTCTCGCCGCCGGAGAGTTGATCGACGAAGAGAAGGTGGAGACCATCGACCGCGCCGGCATCGACAAGGTCATGATTCGGTCGGTCCTCACCTGCGAGACCAAGAACGGCGTCTGCGCCGCCTGCTACGGGCGAGACCTCGCTCGCGGCACGGCGGTCAATGTCGGCGAAGCGGTGGGCGTCATCGCCGCTCAGTCGATCGGCGAGCCCGGCACGCAGCTCACGATGCGGACCTTCCACATCGGCGGCGCGGTCCAGCGCGGCGCCGAGCAATCCAGCGTCGAAGCGGCCTTCGATGCTCAGTTGACCATCAAGAACCGCAACGTCGTGGTCAACAGCGAGGGCGTGCCGATCGTCATGGGCCGGAACTGCGAGCTGGTGCTGAGCGACGAGGCGGGGCGGGAGCGCGCCCGCCATCGGGTGCCCTACGGCGGCCGGTTGCTGGCCGACCATGGCACCGCGGTAACCAAGGGCCAGAAGCTGGCCGAGTGGGACCCTTACACTCTGCCGATCATCACTGAGCGCGAGGGCATCGCCAACTATCTCGACCTGGTCGAGGGCCTGTCCATGCGCGAGGTGCTGGACGAGACCACCGGCATCACCAACCGCGTCGTCATCGACTGGAAGCAGCAGCCGCGGGGCAATGACCTGAAGCCGCGCATCACGCTGACCGACGGCAAGGGCAAGATCCTGAAGCTGGCCAACGGCCTGGAAGCCCGCTACTTCATGTCGGTCGACGCCATCCTGTCGGTCGAGAACGGCGCCCAAGTCAGGGCCGGCGACGTGCTGGCGCGCATCCCGCGGGAGTCCTCCAAGACCCGCGACATCACCGGCGGTCTGCCGCGGGTGGCCGAACTGTTCGAGGCCCGCAAGCCGAAGGACTTCGCGATCATCAGCGATCTGGATGGGCGGGTCGAATTCGGCAAGGACTACAAGACCAAGCGTCGTATCCTGGTCGTGCCCGAGGACGCGAGCCAGGAGCCGCGCGAGTACCTGATCCCGAAGGGCAAGCACATCAGCGTCCAGGAAGGCGATTTCGTGCTGCGGGGCGACTTGCTGATGGACGGCAACCCCGTGCCCCACGACATCCTGAGCGTGCTCGGGGTCGAGGCGCTAGCGAGCTATCTGATCAACGAGATCCAGGAGGTCTATCGGCTCCAGGGCGTCAAGATCAACGACAAGCACATCGAGGTCATCGTCCGCCAGATGCTGCAAAAGATCGAGATCGAGGAGCCCGGCGACACGACGTTCCTGATCGGCGAGCAGATCGACCGCCAGGAGTTCGAGGAGGTCAATGCCAGGATGATGGTCGAAGGCGGGCGTCTCGCCCAGGGCATCCCCGTGCTCCAGGGGATCACCAAGGCGAGCCTCCAGACCGGCAGCTTCATCTCCGCCGCCTCCTTCCAGGAGACGACGCGGGTATTGACCGAGGCTGCGGTCTCGGGCCGGATCGACGAGCTGATCGGCCTCAAGGAGAACGTCATCGTCGGCCGCCTCATCCCGGCCGGTACCGGTTCGGTGATGAACCGCGTGCGCGCGGTCGCGGCCGAGCGGGACAAGCAGATCGCCGCCAACCAGGCCAAGGCCCTGCCGGCGAGCGAACCGGCGAAGGCAACCAAGGTCGCCTGAGGCAAAACGGCGGAGTCCGAATCGGAGCCCGGCCAGCCCGCCCAAAGGGCAGGTTGGCCGGGCATCGCCGCTGAGGCCTGCGGAATCTGGAATTGAGGCTATAGCTCAATGCCTTGCGAGCTATCGTCCGCGACCCGGGAGATCGATTAGAGCAAGCTGCATAGACGATAGTCTTTCGAGGCGCGGTTCCGCTTGACTGGCCTGGGTGCGACACCTATATTCCGCGCGCCTTTCTTGGGCTGGTGGTAGATCGTACGATCTAGACGCAGCCCTGGCATTTCTAGGTGAGACATACGCCGTTTTCGGACGGCGACGAAGTTCGGTACCGCCCCGAAGCGAACCTTAGGGTCGCCTCGGCGCGGTTGTTTGCATCGCGGCACAAGGGCCGCAGCAGTGCAATTTGAGGCGGCCGGACGCGGCCGTCGGAGGAATGCGAAGTCGATGCCCACGATCAATCAGTTGATCAGCAACCCGCGCCGGCCGCTTGCCGCCCGCAACAAGGTGCCGGCGCTGAAGGCGAGCCCGCAGAAGCGCGGCGTCTGCACACGGGTCTACACGACGACCCCGAAGAAGCCCAACTCGGCGCTGCGCAAGGTCGCGCGCGTGCGGCTCACCAACGGCTTCGAGGTCACGAGCTACATCCCGGGCGAAGGCCACAACCTGCAGGAGCACTCGGTGGTGCTGATTCGCGGCGGTCGCGTCAAGGACCTGCCGGGCGTGCGCTACCACATCATCCGCGGCACGCTCGATACCCAGGGTGTGAAGGACCGCCGCCAGCGCCGTTCGAAATACGGCGCCAAGCGTCCGAAGTAAGGAGCGATCCCATGTCCCGCCGTCATGCCGCCGAGAAGCGCGAAGTCCAGCCGGATGCCAAGTTCGGCAGCGTCGTGGTCACCAAGTTCATGAACACGATGATGTACGCCGGGAAGAAATCGGTGGCCGAGCAGATCGTCTATGGCGCCTTCGAGCAGATGCAGAAGAAGGTCGGCGCCGATCCGGTGAAGCTGTTCAACGACGCGCTCGAGAACGTGAAGCCCCAGCTCGAGGTCCGCTCCCGTCGGGTCGGCGGCGCGACCTACCAGGTACCCGTCGAAGTCCGTCCGGAGAGGGCCCAGGCGCTGGCGATCCGTTGGATCATCCAGCACGCCCGCGGCCGCGGCGAACAGACGATGACCGACCGGCTGTCGGCCGAACTCCTCGACGCCGCGAACAATCGCGGCGCGTCGGTGAAGAAGCGGGAGGACACCCACAAGATGGCGGAGGCCAACAAGGCCTTCTCCCATTACCGCTGGTGATTTTTCATGCCGCGCGTCACGCCCCTCGATCGCTACCGAAACATCGGCATCATGGCCCACATCGATGCCGGCAAGACGACGACCACGGAGCGCATCCTCTATTACACCGGCCGGTCCTATAAGATCGGCGAAGTCCATGAGGGCACCGCCACCATGGACTGGATGGAGCAGGAGCAAGAGCGCGGCATCACCATCACCTCGGCCGCCACGACCTGCTTCTGGCGCGACCACAGGATCAACATCATCGATACGCCGGGCCACGTCGACTTCACCATCGAGGTCGAGCGCTCCTTGCGCGTGCTGGATGGTGCGGTCACCGTCTTCGACGGGGTGGCCGGCGTCGAGCCCCAGTCCGAGACTGTCTGGCGTCAGGCTGACAAGTACGGCGTGCCGCGCATCTGCTTCGTCAACAAGATGGACCGCATCGGCGCCAATTTCGACCGCTGCGTGCAGATGATCATCGACCGGCTGGGCGCCAAGCCGATGGTCGTCCAGCTTCCCATCGGCGTCGAGAGCGAGTTCGTCGGCGTGGTCGATCTGGTGCGCATGAAGGGCATCACCTGGAAAGAGGAGACCCTGGGCGCCGAATTCACCGTCGGCGATATCCCCGCGGCCTACCAGGCCAAGGCGGCCGAGTATCGCGCCAAGCTCGTTGAATTGGCGGTCGAGGTCGATGATGGCGTGATGGAAGCCTATCTCGAAGGCAAGGAACCGGACGAGGCGACGTTGAAGCGTTGCATCCGCAAGGGTGCCATCGCCAGCCTGTTCGTGCCCGTCCTGTGCGGCAGCGCCTTCAAGAACAAGGGCGTCCAGCCGCTGCTTGACGCGGTGGTGGACTACCTGCCGGCGCCCACCGACGTGCCCGACGTCGTCGGCACCAAGGTTGATAGCGAAGAGACGCTGGCCCGCAAGAGTTCGGACAGCGAGCCGTTCTCGGGGCTTGCTTTCAAGATCATGACCGATCCCTTCGTCGGTTCGCTCACCTTCGTGCGGATTTATTCGGGCATCCTCAACTCGGGTTCGCAGATCCTGAATACGGTCAAGGGCGACCGGGAGCGGGTCGGGCGCATGCTGCAGATGCATGCCAACCACCGCGAAGACATCAAGGAAGCCTGCGCCGGCGACATCGTGGCGCTGGCCGGCCTCAAGGGGACCACGACCGGCGACACGCTGTGCGATCCGGCAAATCCGATCGTGCTCGAGCGCATGATCTTCCCCGAGCCGGTCATCGAAGTCTCGGTCGAGCCCAAGACCAAGGGTGACCAGGAGAAGATGGGCGTCGCGCTCAACCGCCTGGCTCAGGAAGATCCGTCGTTCCGGGTCGCCAGCGATCCCGAGAGCGGACAGACCATCATCAAGGGCATGGGCGAGCTGCACCTCGAGATCATCGTCGACCGCATGAAGCGGGAGTTCAAGGTCGAGGCCACCGTCGGCGCGCCGCAGGTCGCATACCGCGAGACCATCACCCGCACGGTCGAACAGGATTACACCCACAAGAAGCAAACCGGCGGCGCCGGACAATACGCCAAGGTCAAGATCCGCTTCGAGCCGCTCCCGCCGGGTTCGGGCTTCGTGTTCGAGAACGAGGTCATCGGCGGATCGGTGCCGAAGGAATTCGTTCCCGGCGTGGAGAAGGGCCTGAAGGTCGCGAAGGAGAGCGGAGTCATCGCCGGCTTCCCGATGATCGACTTCAAGGCCTCGCTCATCGACGGCGACTATCACGACGTCGATTCGAACGTCATGACCTTCGACATCGCCGCGCGCGCCTGCTACCGCGAAGGCGTTCCCAAGGCGGGCCCGAAGCTGCTCGAGCCCATCATGCGGGTCGAAGTTGTGACGCCCGAGGAGTACATGGGCGACGTCATCGGCGACCTGAACAGCCGGCGCGGCCAGATCGGCAGCATGGACAGCCGCGGCAATGCGCGGGTCATCGGCGCGATGGTGCCGCTCGCCAACATGTTCGGCTATGTCAGCACCCTGCGTTCGATGAGCCAGGGCCGGGCCCAGTACACCATGCATTTCGATCACTACGAGCAAGTGCCCCAGGCCGTCGCGGACGAAGTCCGCGCCAAGATGGCTTGAGGCGGGGATAGAGGACGGAGAGCGAAAGATGTCGAAGGCGAAATTCGAGCGGACGAAGCCGCATTGCAACGTCGGGACGATTGGGCATGTTGACCATGGCAAGACGTCGCTGACGGCGGCGATCACGAAGGTTCTGGCGGAGACGGGCGGGGCCACCTACATGGCCTACGACCAGATCGACAAGGCGCCGGAGGAGAAGGCGCGTGGGATCACGATCTCGACCGCTCATGTGGAGTACGAGACGAAGGCGCGGCACTACGCGCATGTGGATTGCCCGGGTCACGCCGACTACGTGAAGAACATGATCACGGGCGCGGCGCAGATGGACGGGGCGATCCTGGTGGTCTCGGCGGCCGACGGCCCGATGCCGCAGACGCGCGAGCACATCCTGCTGGCGCGCCAGGTCGGGGTTCCGGCGCTGGTGGTGTTCATGAACAAGGTGGACATGGTTGACGACCCTGAGCTTTTGGACCTGGTCGAGCTGGAGGTTCGGGAGCTCCTGTCGTCCTACGAGTTCCCCGGGGACAAGCTTCCGGTGATCCGCGGCTCGGCGCTGTGCGCGCTGGAGGGCCGGAACCCTGAGCTGGGGCATGACGCGATTCTGAAGCTGATGGATGCAGTGGACAGCTACATCCCGCAGCCTGAGCGCCCGAAGGACCGTGCGTTCCTGATGCCGATCGAGGACGTGTTCTCGATTTCGGGCCGCGGCACGGTGGTGACGGGCCGGATCGAGCGCGGGATCGTGAAGGTTGGGGACGAGGTTGAGATCGTGGGTCTTCGGGCGACGACGAAGACGGTTGTGACGGGCGTTGAGATGTTCCGCAAGCTGCTGGACGCGGGCGAGGCGGGGGACAACATCGGGGCGCTGTTGCGCGGGACGAAGCGTGAGGAAGTGGAGCGCGGGCAGGTGTTGGCGAAGCCCGGGTCGATCACGCCGCACACGAAGTTCAAGGCGGAAGCCTACATCCTGACGAAGGAGGAGGGCGGGCGGCACACGCCGTTCTTCACCAACTACCGTCCGCAGTTCTATTTCCGGACGACGGACGTGACCGGGGTGGTTCAGCTTCCGACCGGGACCGAGATGGTGATGCCGGGCGACAACGTGACGATGGAGATCCAGCTGATCGTGCCGATCGCCATGGACGAGGGCCTGCGCTTCGCCATCCGCGAGGGCGGCCGCACCGTCGGCGCCGGCGTCGTCGCCTCGATCATAGAGTAACAGGAGAGGACGGCGGCTTCGGCCGGCAAGGAACAGGACCATGGAAAGTCAAAACATCCGTATCCGGCTGAAGGCCTTCGACCATCGCGTTCTCGACCAGTCGACGGGCGAGATCGTGACCACGGCCAAGCGCACGGGTGCGCGGGTCCGCGGACCGATTCCGCTGCCCACCCGGATCGAGAAGTTCACCGTCTTGCGCTCGCCCCACGTGGACAAGAAGAGCCGGGAGCAGTTCGAGATCCGCACGCACAAGCGGCTTCTCGATATCGTCGATCCAACTCCGCAGACAGTGGATGCATTGATGAAGCTCGATCTCGCCGCCGGCGTCAACGTCGAGATCAAGTTGAAGAGCTAGGAGCGGCGCTATGCGCACGGGATTGATCGCCGAAAAGGTCGGCATGACCCGCATCTTCGATGCGGAAGGCGCCCATGTGCCGGTGACGGTGCTGAAGGTGGACAACTGCCAGGTCGTGCAGGTGCGCACGGCGGAGCGCGACGGCTATACCGCCGTTCAGCTCGGCGTCGGCAAGGCCAAGGTCAAGAACGTGACCAAGCCCATGCGCGGGCATTTTGCCAAGGCCAAGGTCGAGCCGAAGCGGAAGCTCGTGGAGTTCCGGGTGAGCGCGGATGCGCTGGTCGAGGTCGGCGCCGAACTGTCGGCGGCCCATTTCCTCTCCGGGCAGTTCGTGGACGTGACCGGGACCAGCATCGGCAAGGGTTTCGCCGGCGTCATGAAGCGGCACAATTTCGGCGGCTTGCGGGCTTCCCACGGTGTCTCGGTCTCGCATCGCTCACATGGCTCGACCGGCAACCGGCAGGATCCGGGCCGCACATTCCCCGGCAAGAAGATGGCGGGGCATCTGGGCGATGTCCGGGTCACCACCCAGAACCTGAAGGTCGTCTCGGTCGATGCCGAGCGCGGCCTGATCATGGTGAAGGGCGCCGTGCCCGGTGCCGACGGCGGCTACGTCCTGGTGAGCGACGCCAAGAAGCGGGCGGCGCCGAAGGACATCCCGTTCCCGGCGGCCCTCAAGTCCGGCCCGGCCGCAGCGGAAGCGCCGGCGGCCGAGGAAGCGGCGGAGAAGAAGGAATAGGGCGATGAAATCCGCTGTGACCAATCTCGACAACCAGCAGGTCGGCGAAATCGACCTGGCCGAATCCGTGTTCGGCCTGCCGGTGCGCAAGGACATCCTGGCGCGCATGGTGAACTATCAGCTCAACAAGCGCCGGGCCGGTACGCATCAGACCAAGGGCATCTCGGACATCAGCGGCACGACCAAGAAGCCCTATAAGCAGAAGGGCACGGGCCAGGCCCGCCAGGGCAGCCTGCGCTCGCCTCAGTTCCGCGGCGGCGCGGTCATCTTCGGCCCGGTCGTACGCAGCCATGCCACGGACCTGCCCAAGAAGGTGCGCCGGCTGGCACTCAAGACTGCGCTGTCAGCCAAGCTCGCGGAAGGCAAGCTCGTGGTGCTGGACGCGGCCAAGATCGACGGCGGCAAGTCCGGCGGTCTCGCCAAGAAGCTCGCCAAGCTCGGTTGGGGCCGGGCCCTGATCATCGACGGCCCGACGGTGGACGAGGGTTTCCGTCGCGCCGCCGGGAACATCGCCGATCTCGACCTGCTGCCCCAGCAGGGGGCCAATGTTTACGACATCCTGCGCCGGGACACCCTCGTCCTGACGCGCGATGCGGTCCAGCATTTGGAGGCGCGGCTGAAATGAGCAGGGCTCGTCCCATGAAGACGCGGGTCGTCCGCCTCACCCAGGCTGAGATGTACGCGATCGTCCGCTCGCCGGTCATCACCGAGAAGGCGACGCAGATGACGGGCCATCGGCAATACGCCTTCCGCGTGCCGCTGGCGGCGACCAAGCCCGAGATCAAGGCCGCCGTCGAAGGCCTGTTCAAGGTCAAGGTAACGGCGGTGAATACGCTGCGCCAGCAGGGCAAGAAGAAGGTCTTCCGCGGCCGGCTCGGCCAACGCAGCGACAGCAAGAAAGCGATGGTGACCCTGGCCGAGGGCCAGACCATCGACGTGACCACGGGAGTGTGAGGCCATGGCGCTGAAATCCTACAAACCGACGACGCCGGGCCAACGCCAGCTGGTCATCGTCGACCGTTCGGAGCTGCACAAGGGCGCCCCGGTGAAGGCCTTGACCGAGGGCCTGCGCAGCAAGGGCGGGCGCAACAATCTCGGCCGGATCACCGTGCGCTGGCGCGGCGGCGGACACAAGCGGCGCTACCGCATGGTCGATTTCCGTCGGCAGAAGTTCGACACGCCGGCGACCGTCGAGCGGTTGGAATACGATCCGAACCGGACGGCCTTCATCGCCCTCATCCGTTACGAAGACGGCGAGCAGAGCTACATCCTTGCCCCGCAGCGCCTCCAGGCCGGCGACAAAGTCGTGTCGGGCGAGCGCGCGGACATCAAGCCGGGCAATGCCATGCAGCTGAAGAACATCCCGGTCGGCACCATCGTCCACAACGTCGAGATGAAGCCCGGCCGCGGCGGCCAGATCGCCCGGGCGGCGGGCAGCTACGTCCAGCTCGTCGGCCGCGATGCCGGCCTCGCCCTGTTGCGCATGTCCTCGGGCGAAGTCCGCATGGTGCGCGCGGAATGCATGGCCTCGATCGGCGCGGTCTCCAATCCGGACCAGCAGAACATCGTCATCGGCAAGGCCGGGCGCAACCGCTGGAAAGGCCGTCGCCCCTCGGTGCGCGGCGTGGCCATGAATCCGGTCGATCATCCCCATGGCGGCGGCGAGGGGCGCACCTCGGGCGGGCGCCATCCGGTCACCCCCTGGGGCAAGTCGACCAAGGGCAAGAAGACGCGCAGAAACAAGAAGACGGACGGCATGATCCTGCGGCGCCGCCGCGTCGGCAAGTAAGAGGAGGGCGGGAAGCCTTGGCACGCTCTGTTTGGAAGGGTCCTTTCGTCGACGGCTACCTGCTGAAGAAGGCGGAGGTCAGCCGCGGCTCGGGCCGCAACGAAGTGATCAAGACCTGGTCACGGCGCTCGACGATCCTGCCGCAGTTCGTCGGCCTCACCTTCGGCGTCTACAACGGCCACAAGTTCCTGCCGGTGCTGGTGACCGAGAACATGATCGGCCACAAGTTCGGCGAGTTCTCGCCGACGCGGAATTTCCACGGCCATACCATCGCCGACAAGAAGGCGGTGAAGGCCAAGGTGGTGGCATAAGACGATGGGCAAGAAATCGCATCCCCGCCGGCTCAAGGACACGGAGGCCAAATCCACGGTGCAGGCCATCCAGACCACGCCGCGCAAGGTGAACCTGCTGGCGGAGCTGATCCGCGGCAAGTCGGCGCAAGTGGCGAAGGCTGACCTCGCGTTTTCCCAGCGCCGGGTGGCGGGCGAAGTGCTGAAGGCGCTCGATTCGGCCATCGCCAACGCCGAGAACAACCATCAGCTGGACGTCGACCGGCTTTACGTCGCCGAGGCCAGCGTCGGGCGCGCCTTCGCGCTGAAGCGCTTTCATGCGCGCGCACGCGGGCGGGGAGCAAAGGTGCAGAAGATGTGGAGCAACCTCACCATCGTCGTGCGCGAGCGCGAGGAGAAGGCGTAATGGGCCAGAAGACCAATCCGATCGGCTTGCGCGTCGGCGTGAACCGGACCTGGGATTCCCGTTGGTACGCCGACGAGGACTACGCCAAGCTCCTGCACGAGGACTTGCAGCTTCGCAAGTACCTGATGGAGCGCCTGAGCCAGGCCGGCATCAGCCGCGTCGTCATCGAGCGGCCGGCCAAGCGGGCCCGCATCACCATCCACACTGCCAGGCCTGGCGTGGTCATCGGCAAGAAGGGTGCCGACATCGAGAAGCTGCGCCAGGACCTCTCGAAGATGACCGGGGGCGAGGTCGCCCTCAACATCCTCGAGATCCGCAAGCCGGAGATCGATGCCAAGCTTGTGGCCGAGAACATCGCCCAGCAGCTCGAGCGCCGCGTGGCTTTCCGTCGCGCCATGAAACGCGCGGTCCAGTCGGCGATGCGCCTGGGCGCCCAAGGCATCCGGATCAACTGCTCCGGCCGGCTCGGCGGGGCGGAAATCGCCCGGGTGGAATGGTATCGCGAGGGGCGGGTGCCGCTGCACACGCTGCGCGCCGATGTCGATTTCGGCGTCGCCACGGCCAAGACGACTTACGGCACCTGCGGCGTGAAGGTGTGGGTGTTCAAGGGCGAGATCCTGGCCCATGACCCGATGGCCCAGGACAAACGCGCCCAGGAACAGCAGACCGGCGCCCGGAGCTGAGGACCAGACGACATGCTTTCGCCCAAGAGAACCAAATTCCGCAAGGCCCACAAGGGTCGCATCCACGGCGCCGCCAAAGGCGGAGCGGACCTCAATTTCGGCGCCTTCGGCCTGAAGGCCCTGGAGCCGGAGCGGGTGACGGCGCGCCAGCTCGAGGCGGCCAGACGCGCGATCACGCGCCACCTGAAGCGGCTTGGCCGCGTGTGGATCCGTGTCTTCCCGGACGTGCCCGTCTCGACCAAGCCGGCCGAGGTGCGCATGGGCAGCGGCAAGGGCACGCCCGAGTTCTGGGTCGCGCGCATCCATCCCGGCCGGGTCATGTTCGAGATCGACGGCGTGCCGGAGCAGACGGCGCGCGAAGCCTTCGCGCTGGCTGCCGCCAAGCTGCCGATCAAGACCAAGTTCGTCAGCCGTCTGGGCGTGGAGTAACGAGGCCATGAAAGCGGATGACCTGCGCGTCAAGACCCCGGATCAGCTGAAGACGGATCTGTCCCAGCTGCAGAAGGAACAGTTCAACCTGCGGTTCCAGCGGGCGAGCGGCCAGCTGGAGAACACGTCGCGGGTGCGCGTCGTCCGGCGCGACATCGCCCGGATCAAGACCATTCTCGCGCAGAAGGCGCGCGGCTGAGTTTGAAGAGGTAGAGGCATGCCAAGGCGCGTACTGCAAGGCACCGTGGTCAGCGACAAGCCGAACAAGACCGTGATCGTCGCGGTTGAGCGGCGATTCATGCACCCGGTCTACAAGAAGTTCATCAAGCGCACGAAGCGCTATGCGGCCCACGACGAGGCAAACGCCTGCAAGGCGGGGGACAAGGTCGTCATCCGCGAGTGCCGGCCGCTGTCGCGCACCAAGCGCTGGGAAGTGATCCCGGCCGAAGCCGCGAGCTAGGGGACCCGGCCATGATTCAGATGCAGACCAACCTGGAAGTCGCCGACAACTCCGGCGCCAGGCGCGTCCAGTGCATCAAGGTGCTGGGCGGCTCGAAGCGGAAATACGCCTCGGTCGGCGACGTCATCGTCGTCTCGATCAAGGAGGCGATCCCGCGCGGCCGGGTGAAGAAGGGCGACGTGATGCAGGCGGTGGTCGTGCGCACGGCCAAGGAGATCCGCCGGCCCGACGGCAGCAGCATCCGTTTCGACCGCAATGCGGCGGTGCTCATCACCAAGCAGGGCGAGCCCGTCGGCACGCGCATCTTCGGCCCGGTGACGCGCGAGCTTCGGGCCAAGCAGTTCATGAAGATCATCTCCCTGGCGCCGGAAGTGCTGTAGGGAAAGCGGAGTATCGAGGATGGCGGCGAAGTTCAAGATCAAGAAGGGCGACAAGGTGATCGTCATCACCGGGCGCGACCGCGGCAAGCAGGGCGAGGTGCTCCGCGTGCTGCGCGAGGAGAACCGCGTCGTCGTGCAGGGCGTGCATATCGTCAAGCGCCACACGCGGCAGAGCGCCGGCAATCCGGGCGGCATCATCGAGAAGGAGGCGGCGATCCACGTTTCCAATGTCGCCCATATCGACCCCAAGTCGGGCAAGGCCACGAAGGTCGGCTTCAAGACCCTCGCGGACGGCCGCAAGGTCCGCGTGGCCCGGCGGTCCGGCGAAACCATCGATCTATAGGCTCGAGAGCAATGACGCGTTTGCAAGATCGCTACCTGAAGGTCGTCCGCCCCGCGCTGATGAAGGAGTTCAACTACAAGAACCCCTTGGCGGCGCCGCGGCTGGACAAGATCGTGATCAACATGGGCGTCGGCGAGGCGGTCGGCGACGGCAAGCGCATCCAGTCAGCGGTGCAGGATCTGACTGCGATCGCCGGCCAGAAGCCGGTCGTCACCAAGTCGCGCAAGGCGATCGCCAACTTCAAGCTGCGCGAAGGGATGAACATCGGCTGCAAGGTCACCTTGCGCCGTGGGCGGATGTACGAATTCCTCGATCGTCTGGTGAATATCGCGCTGCCCCGGGTGCGGGACTTCCGCGGGGTCTCCGGCAAGAGTTTCGACGGCAGCGGGAACTTCGCCCTCGGCCTCAAGGAACAGATCGTTTTCCCGGAGATCGACTACGACAAGATCGACGCCGTGCGCGGGATGGACATCGTCATCTGCACGACGGCGAAGACAGACGCCGAAGCCAAGGCCCTTCTGAAGGGCTTCGACATGCCCTTCGTCAACTGACCGGGGCCGGAGGAGAGATATGGCAAAAACGAGCGCCGTCGAACGGAACAAGAAGCGCGAGAGGCTGAGCAAGAAGTTTGCCGGCCGGCGTCAGCGCCTGAAGGCGATCGCCAACGACAAGTCGCGGCCGATGGAGGAGCGCTTTTCGGCCCGCCTGAAGCTGGCGCAGCTCCCGCGCAACGGCTCGCCGGTGCGCATCAGGCTGCGCTGCGAGCTGACCGGGCGGCCGCGCGGAAACTACCGCAAGTTCAAGCTGTCGCGCATCGCGCTCCGTGAGCTGGCTTCGATCGGCCAGATCCCGGGCATGACGAAATCGAGCTGGTAAGGAGGGTCATACAGTCATGTCATTGAGCGATCCCTTGGGGGATATGCTGACCCGGATCCGCAACGGCCAGAAGGCGGGCAAGGCGACCATCGTCAGCCCCGCCTCGAAGCTGCGGGCCAACGTGCTCGAAGTCCTGAAGCGCGAAGGCTACATTCGCGGCTATCAGCGCGACGGGGCCGAGCAGGGCGGGGTCGAGCTGCGCATCGAGCTCAAGTACCACGAAGGCCATCCCGTGATCCGGGAAATCTCGCGCGTGTCGCGGCCTGGCCGGCGCGTCTATTCGAAGGTCGACGAGCTGCCCCGCGTGTTCAACGGGCTCGGCATCTCGATCCTGTCGACGCCGCGTGGCGTCATGTCGGACAACGAGGCCCGCGCCGCCAATGTCGGCGGCGAGGTGCTCTGCCGCGTGTTCTGAGGAAGGTCGAAATGTCTCGAGTTGGCAAGAACCCGGTGAGCGTGCCGAGCGGCGTGACCGTTTCGATCGCGGCGGGTCAGATCATGGCCAAGGGCAAGCTGGGCGAGCTGGCGATGCGCGTCTCTGGCGACGTCGCGGTCACCTTGGAAGAAGGCAAGATCTGGGTGAAGCCGCTGCGCGAAACCAAGCAGGCGCGGATCATGTGGGGCACGACCCGGAACCTGGTGCGAAGCATGATGACCGGGGTCTCGCAAGGCTACCGCAAGTCGCTCGAGATCAGCGGCGTCGGCTACCGTGCGGCAGTCCAGGGCAAGACCCTGACCCTGCAGCTGGGCTACAGCCACGACGTGAACTATCCGATTCCCTCCGACATTCAGATCAAATGCGAGAAGCCGACCTCGATCCTGATCACCGGCGCCGACAAACAGCGCGTCGGGCAGGTCGCCGCCGAGATCCGCGACTTCCGCAAGCCGGAACCATACAAGGGCAAAGGTATCATGTATGTCGGCGAGCGGATCGTGCGCAAAGAAGGCAAGAAGAAGTAGGACACGACGATCATGCCCCATGTGAAAAAGCCGTCGCGCCAACGCCGCAAGGAGCGGGTGCGGTTCAGTATCCGCGCCAAGTCCGCCGGACGCCCGCGCCTGTCGGTCTTCCGCTCGGGCCTCAACATCTCTGCCCAGGTCATCGATGACCACCAAGGCAAGACGCTGGCGGCCGCTTCGTCCCTGGACAAGCAGCTGAAGGCCGAGCTGAAGACGGGCGCCAACATCGCCGCGGCGAAGGCAGTAGGCAAGCTGCTGGCCGAGCGGGCGGTCGCCGCCGGCATCAAGGAGGTCGTATTCGACCGGGGTTCTTATCTGTTTCATGGCCGGGTCAAGGCCCTGGCCGAGGCTGCCCGCGAGGGCGGCCTGTCCTTCTAGGAAAGGCCGAGAATGGCACGCAGCGAAAGAGGCGGTCGGCGGGACCGAGGCGGCGACCGGGATCGCAACCGCGAGGACAGCGATCTCGTCGAGAAGCTGGTCAGCATCAACCGCGTCGCCAAGGTGGTGAAGGGCGGCCGGCGGTTCGGCTTCGCCGCCCTCGTGGTCGTGGGCGACGGGAAGGGACGCGTGGGGCATGGGGCCGGCAAGGCCCGCGAGGTCCCCGAGGCGATCCGCAAGGCGACCGACCACGCCAAGCGCCACATGGTCCGCGTGGCGCTCCGGGAGGGGCGCACGCTCCATCATGACGTGATCGGCCGGTTCGGCGCCGGCGAGGTCGTGATGCGCGCCGCGGTTCCCGGCACCGGCATCATCGCCGGCGGCCCGGTGCGCGCGGTCTGCGAGGCGTTGGGGATCGAGGACGTGGTCGCCAAGTCGATCGGCACCTCCAATCCGCACAACATGGTGAAGGCGGCATTCGCCGCGCTGATGAGTTGCGCTTCGCCGCGCAGCGTCGCCGCTCGGCGCAACAAGAAGGTCAGCGACATCATCGGCCGGCGCGAAACCGGCGATGGCAAGGCCGAGGCGAGGGAGTAGTATCCATGACCGACAAGGCGGGCGGGCAGGCCAAGAGCGGCAAGAAACTGAAGGTCACGCAGGTCGCGAGCGCGGCCGGCCGCTATGCCGACCAGCGGCAGACCTTGATCGGCCTCGGGCTCAACAAGATCCGCCGCAGCCGAGAGCTCGAGGACACGGCCGCGGTGCGCGGCATGATCAACAAGGTCCGCCATCTCGTGCGGGTCGAGTAAGGAACCGGTCGACCATGAGGCTCAATCAACTTTCCGACAATCCGGGCGCCCGCAAGACGCGCATGCGCGTCGGCCGAGGCATCGGCTCGGGCAAGGGCAAGACTGCGGGCCGGGGCGGCAAGGGCCAGACGGCACGCACGGGCGTGGCGATCAACGGCTTCGAGGGCGGCCAGATGCCGCTCCACATGCGCATGCCAAAGCGGGGCTTCAACAACGTGCATCGGCTGGACTACGTCGAGGTCAATCTGGACCGCCTGCAGCAGGCGGTGGATGCCGGCCGGCTCGACGTTTCCCAGACCATCGACGGCAAGGCGCTGGTCGCTGCCGGCGTGCTGCGCCGGCTGCGCGACGGCGTGCGCCTCCTGGGCAAGGGAGAAATCAAGGCCAAGCTTGCTTTGAAAGTGGCCGGCGCCTCGAAATCGGCGGTCGCGGCCATCGAGAAGGCCGGTGGCAAGGTCGAGGTGACGGCACCCAGGAAGGCCGAAGGGGACAAGGCCGGAAGCGAAGCGAAAGACAAGACGAAGGCGTAGCAACGGACAGGTAGGTCCCCATGGCATCGGCCGCAGAGCAGCTTGCCGCCAACATCAACTTCGGCGCCTTCGCCAAGGCGACGGAGCTCAAGCGGCGGATCTGGTTCACCCTCGGCGCGCTGATCATCTATCGGCTCGGCACCTATATCCCGTTGCCGGGCATCGACCCGATCGCGCTCGAATCGCTGTTCCGCCAGCAGGCGGGCGGCATTATCGGCATGTTCGACATGTTCTCGGGCGGCGCGCTCCGGCGCATGACCATTTTCGCCCTCAACATCATGCCTTACATCTCCGCCTCGATCATCATGCAGCTGATGACGAGCATCTCGCCCAGCCTGGAAGCTATCAAGAAGGAGGGCGAGTCGGGACGCAAGAAGATCAACCAGTACACCCGCCTGCTGACCGTCGGGCTCGCCGCCGCCCAGGCCTTCGGCATCGCCAACGGGCTTGCGGCCATGCACGCGCAAACCGGGCCCGTGGTGTCCGCGCCCGGCTTCCTGTTCTACATCACCACCGTGGTTTCGCTGACCGGCGGCACCATTTTCCTGATGTGGCTGGGCGAGCAGATCACCCAGCGCGGGGTCGGCAACGGCACCTCGCTCATCATCTTCAGCGGCATCGTGGCTCGCCTGCCCAGCGCCTTCGCTTCGACGCTCGAGCTCGGCCGCACCGGAGCGCTGGAACTCTGGGTCATACTCCTGCTGGCCGCGGTGGTGGTGGCGGTCATCGGCTTCATCGTCTTCTTCGAGCGTGCCCAGCGCCGGATCATCATCCAGTATCCGAAGCGCCAGGTCGGCAACAAGATGTTCGGCGGCGAGGCTTCGCATCTGCCCTTGAAGCTCAACAGCTCGGGCGTGATCCCGCCGATCTTCGCGAGCTCCCTGCTGCTGCTCCCGGCCTCGATCGCGGGATTCGGCGCCGGCGCCAATTCGCGTTGGGCCCAGTTCTTCTCCCTCTACATCGGCCACGGCAAGCCGCTCTATCTTGCGCTCTATGTCGGGCTCATCGTGTTCTTCGCGTTCTTCTACACGGCGGTCGTGTTCAACCCGGTCGACACGGCGGACAATCTGAAGAAGTACGGCGGCTTCATCCCGGGCATCCGGCCGGGAAAGAACACGGCCGACTATCTCGACTATGTGCTGACCCGGCTCACCGTCGTCGGCGCGGCCTATCTGGCGATCGTCTGCGTGCTGCCGGAGATCCTGCTCTCCTGGCGCGCCCTGCCGTTCTATTTCGGCGGCACCAGCCTGCTGATCGTCGTCTCGGTGACCATGGACACGGTGGCCCAGATCCATTCCCACCTTCTGGCGCATCAGTACGAGGGCCTGATCAAGAAATCGCGGCTCCGGGGCCGGCGCGGGTGAAGCTGGTCCTGCTCGGTCCGCCCGGGGCCGGCAAGGGCACCCAGGCCAAGCGCCTGGAGGAAACCCGCGGCCTGAAGCAGCTGTCCACCGGCGACATGCTGCGCGCAGCCGTCGCGGCGGGCACGCCGCTCGGGCTCCAGGCCAAGCAGGTGATGGAATCAGGCCAATTGGTTCGCGACGACCTGATCGTGGCCATGATCGCCGAGCGCATCGGCGAGCCGGACTGCGCCAAGGGGTTCATCCTCGACGGCTTCCCCCGCACGGTCCAGCAGGCCGAGGCCCTGGACGCCATGCTGGTTGCGAAAGGCCTGGGCGGCATCGACAGGGTGATCGAACTCGCGGTCGACGAGCCGGCGCTGATAGAGCGCATCGCGGGACGCTATTCCTGCGCCAAATGCGGGGCCGGCTATCACGACAAATTCAAGCAGCCGAAGACGAATGGCGTTTGCGACCGGTGCGGGGCCAAGGAGTTCGTCCGCCGTCCGGATGACAGACCTGAAGCCGTGGCGACCCGGCTTGCCGCCTACCGTCAGCAAACGGCGCCGATCCTGCCCTATTACCGCGCCAGGGGGCTGCTGACGACCGTGGATGGCATGGCCGACCCGGAGGAGGTCGCCCGCCAGATCGACAGGGCGCTGGGCTGCTGAGGATAAGCTGCTGTCAAAGATCGGTTATCTTGTTGACCGGGGCCGGGTTTCCTATATATTCCGCGCCCTCGGTATCGCGCCGCGGCCGGGCCAGATTGGCGCGCTTACAAGTTGCCCGGGTGCTTATTTAGGAATCACAAGGAGTTAGCACAGTGGCGCGTATCGCGGGCGTCAACATTCCGACGCAGAAACGGGTGCTGATCGGACTTACCTACATTCACGGGATCGGGCGCACCCGGGCGCGGTCGATCGTGGAGAAGCTGGGCATCCCTGAGAACCGTCGCGTCAACCAGCTGACCGACGCCGAGGTGCTGCGCATCCGCGAGCTCATCGACCGCGAATACAGGGTTGAAGGAGACCTGCGCCGCGAGACCGCCATGAACATCAAGCGCCTCATGGACCTCGGTTGCTACCGGGGCCTGCGCCATCGCAAGGGCTTGCCCGTGCGCGGCCAGCGCACCCACACCAACGCCCGTACCCGTAAGGGTCCGGCGAAGGCGATCGCCGGCAAGAAGAAGACCGTCTAAAGGAATCTGACATGGTCAAGACAGCCACCGCGCGTCCGCGCCGTCGCGAGCGCAAGAACATCACCGCCGGCGTGGCGCATGTGAACGCCAGCTTCAACAACACGATGATCACCATCACCGACGCCCAGGGCAACTCGATCGCCTGGGCCTCTTCGGGCAGCTCGGGTTTCAAGGGTTCACGCAAGTCGACGCCCTACGCGGCCCAGGTCGCCGCCAATTCCGCCGCCCGCAAGGCGATGGAGCATGGCGTGAAGACGCTCGAAGTGGAGGTGAAAGGCCCCGGCTCGGGCCGTGAGTCGGCGCTGCGCGCGTTGCAGGCTGCCGGCTTCACCATTACGTCGATCAAGGACGTGACGCCCATACCGCATAACGGATGCCGCCCGCCCAAGCGCCGGCGCATCTGAGTTCCGGCGCCGGCAAGGGCCGGCGCTGGCAAGACGCGACATCAATCAAACGGCCGGGAAACTTCCCCGCCTTACCTCCAGAGGTCGAAACCGTGATTCAGAAGAACTGGACCGAGCTGATCAAGCCGAACAAGCTCAATGTCGAGGCGGGCACCGACGGCAAGCGCCTGGCGAGCATCGTGGCCGAGCCGCTGGAGCGCGGCTTCGGGCTCACGCTGGGCAATGCCCTGCGCCGCGTGCTGCTGTCCTCGCTTCAGGGTGCGTCGGTGACCTCGGTGCAGATCGACGGCGTGCTGCACGAGTTTTCGTCCATCCCCGGCGTGCTCGAGGACGTGACGGACATCGTCCTCAACATCAAGATGCTGGCGCTGCGCATGCATGGCGATGGCCCGAAGCGGATGCGCCTCAAGGCCAAGGGGCCGGGCGAAGTGACGGCCGAGCTGATCGAGACTGGCCATGACATCGAAATCCTGAACAAGGACCTCGTGCTCTGCACCCTCGACCAGGGCGCGACCTTGTCCATGGAGTTCACCGTGGAGAACGGAAAGGGCTATGTCGCCGCCACCACCAGCCGGGCCGAGGACGCGCCCATCGGGCTCATCCCGGTCGACGCCCTGTTCAGCCCGGTACGCAAGGTCACTTACAAGGTGGACAACAGCCGCGTCGGCCAGAAGACCGACTACGACCGCCTCACCATGCAGGTCGAAACCAACGGCACGGTCACGCCGGAGGACGCGGTGGCGCTTGCCGCCCGCATCCTGCAGGACCAGCTCCAGCTCTTCATCAATTTCGAGGAGCCCTCGCTGGCGCAGGAGGAGGCCAAGACCGCCGAGCCGCCGTTCAACAAGAACCTGCTGCGCAAGGTGGACGAGCTGGAGCTTTCGGTGCGTTCGGCCAACTGCCTGAAGAACGACAACATCGTCTATATCGGCGACCTGGTGCAGAAGACCGAGGCCGAGATGCTGCGCACGCCCAACTTCGGCCGCAAGTCGCTGAACGAGATCAAGGAAGTCCTGGCGCAGATGGGATTGCATCTGGGCATGGAAATCCCGGGCTGGCCGCCGGAGAACATCGAGGAGCTGGCCAAGCGCCTGGACGAGCCGTACTGAGCAGGCTCCGCTGACGGAGCTACTGCGGGCCGCGGTGGCCCATCCCGACCTACATGATCCTCGGCGTTTGCCGGTGGACGCGCGGGGTCGGGGAGCGCAATCGGCCTTGATCGGCCGGAACGGAAAGGAGAGCGACCATGCGTCACGGTTTGAGCGGGCGTAAGCTCAATCGCACCAGCAGCCATCGCAAGGCCCTGTTCGCCAGCCTGGCGGCGGCGCTGGTGAAGCACGAGCAGATCCGCACGACCCTGCCCAAGGCCAAGGATCTGAGGCCCGTGGTGGAGCGCCTGGTCACGCTCGGCAAGCGCGGCGGCCTGCATGCCCGGCGCCAGATCATTTCCGTTCTCCAGGACGAAGCCCTGGCGGCCAAATTGATCGGCCCGCTGGCCGAGCGCTATGCGAGCCGCAAGGGAGGCTATACGCGGGTGTTGAAGGCCGGATTCCGCTATGGCGACGCGGCGCCGATGGCCGTCATCGAGTTCGTCGACCGGGATCCCGAGGCCAAAGGCAAGGACTCCGGTCCGAAGCAAGGCCAGCCGGCGGCTGAGGGCGCTGCGGCCGAGGCATCCTGAAGCCGAGCCCGTTCAAGGGTTACTTGCGCTTGCGCCGCTTCGTAGCATTGCTCGGCTTCGCGGCGGCTCTGCTTGCCGCCGACACATCCGGCGGCTGGGCTCAGGCGGTGCCGAGCACCAGGGCGGAGATCGTCTTCAGCTTCGCGCCGGTGGTGAAGCAGGTCGCCCCGGCCGTGGTCAATATCTATACGCGCAGGGTGGTGCAGGGGCGGGCCGCCTCGCCCTTTTTCAACGACCCCTTCTTCCAGCAGTTCTTCGGCGGCCAGTTCGATTTCGGCGTCCCGCAGGAGCGGGTGCTGAGTTCGCTGGGCTCAGGCGTCATCATCGGCGCGGACGGCCTGATCGTGACCAACAATCATGTGATTCAGGACAGCGACCAGATCACCGTGGTCCTGAACGACCGGCGCGAATTTCCGGCCAAGGTGGTGACCGCCGACGAGCGCGTTGACCTGGCGCTCTTGCGCATCGACACCGGCGGGATGAAGTTGCCGACCCTGCCGCTGGCCGATTCCGACCAGCTTCAGGTCGGCGATCTCGTGCTCGCTATCGGCGATCCCTTCGGCGTCGGCCAGACGGTGACCAGCGGCATCATCTCCGCGCTCGCCCGCACCCAGGTGGGCATCAGCGACTATGGCTTCTTCATCCAGACCGACGCGGCGATCAACCCGGGTAACTCAGGCGGTCCGCTCGTGACCATGGACGGCAAGGTTGCCGGGATCAATTCCGCCATCTTTTCCAAGACTGGCGGGTCGGTCGGCATCGGCTTCGCCATTCCGGCCAATATGGTAGCGGCCTTTCTCGCCGCCGAGAAAACTGGCGGGCATCTTGAGCGCGCCTGGATCGGCGTCAGGGGCGAAAGCGTGGGCGTGGACATGGCCGAAGGGCTCGGCCTATCCCATCCGACTGGCGTCGTCATCGACGAGGTCTATCCCGGCGGGCCGGCCGCTCGGGCGGGATTGCAACAGGGTGACGTCATCCTGGCGGTCAACGGCAAGGAGGTGGACGATCAGGGGAGCCTCCAGTTTCGCTTGGCGACGCTTGCCGCGGGCGGCGAGGCGACATTGACCGTTCAGCGCGGCGAGCAGCAGATGACGCTGCCGGTTCGCCCCCTGCCGCCCCCTGAGACGCCACCGGCCCAGCGCACCGAGCTTGCCGGCGCCGAACCGCTCGCGGGCGCGGTCGTCGCCAACCTTTCACCTGCCGTGGCGGACCAGTTGCAGCTAGCCGACGAGTGGCATGGCGTGGTGATCGTCAAGGTCCGGCGCGGCGGCTATGCCTACCGCCTCGGTCTGCAGAAGGGTGACATCATCGAATCCGTCAATGGCCGGCACACGGCCAACGTGATCGATGTGCAGGACGCGCTGGCAGCGGCCAATGGAAGTTGGGAGATCACGTTCAGCCGCGACGGGCAATCGCGCACTCTGCAGATCCAATGAGCGCGCCAAATCCAATGACCAAGAAGGCGCGGCGCTGACCGGTCTCTTCGAATCCCAGGCGCCCCGCCCGCTGGCCGATCGCCTTCGCCCGCGCCGGCTGGAGGAGATCGTCGGACAAAGCCACCTGCTGGCCGCCGACGCCCCCATCGGCCGCATGCTCGCCGCCGGCCGGCTGTCCTCGATGATCCTCTGGGGGCCGCCCGGTTGCGGCAAGACGACCTTGGCCCGCCTTCTCGCCGACCAGACCTCGCTCCACTTCGAGCCGCTGTCGGCTGTGTTCTCGGGCGTGGCCGACTTGCGGCGCATCTTCGAAGCGGCCAAGGGCCGGCGCGCGGCAGGCCAGGGCACGTTGCTGTTCATCGACGAGATCCACCGCTTCAACCGGGCTCAGCAGGATGGCTTCCTGCCCTATGTCGAAGACGGCACGGTGATTCTCGTGGGCGCCACCACCGAGAACCCGTCCTTCGAGCTGATTGCCGCGCTCTTGTCGCGCTGCCAGGTGTTCGTTCTTAACCGGCTCGACGATTCCGCGATGGAGGAAATCCTGCTCAGGGCCGAGGCGGCCGAGGATCGTAAGCTGCCTCTCCAGCCCGAAGCCCGGCAGGCGATGCGCGCGATGGCCGACGGCGACGGGCGCTACCTTCTCAACATGGCCGAGGAGCTATTCCAGTTGCCAGCCGGCGCCACCCTGGACATGGCAGGATTGGCTGCCGCCGTTCAGCGCCGCGTGCCCCTCTACGATAAGGCCCAAGAAGGCCACTACAACCTGATCAGCGCGCTCCACAAGTCGCTCCGCGGCTCGGATACGGATGCCGGGCTCTACTGGCTGGCGCGCATGCTGGCGGGGGGCGAAGACCCGCGCTACATCGCGCGCCGCCTGCTGCGCTTTGCGGTCGAAGATATCGGGCTCGCCGATCCGGACGCGATCGTCCAGGCGCTCGCTGCCTGGGAGACCTACGAACGCCTGGGCTCGCCCGAGGGCGAATTGGCGCTCGCCCAATGCGTGATCTATCTGGGCACGGCGCCCAAGTCCAACGCCGCCTATACCGCCATGTCCGCGGCCAAGGCCGCGGCTACTCAAACCGGCTCGCTCATGCCGCCCAAGCACATCCTGAATGCCCCGACCCGGCTGATGAAGGATCTGGGTTACGGCAAGGACTATGCCTACGACCACAACGAGCCCGAGGCCTTCTCCGGGCAGAACTACTTCCCGGACGGCATGGCGCGCCAGGCGTTCTACAATCCGGCCGAGCGCGGCTTCGAGCGCGAGATTCGCAAGCGCCTGGACTATTGGGCGAAGCTCAGGGCCGAACGCCAGCGAAGCTGATCTGCAAACTTCGCATGGCTCCCTAAGCCTTTATGCCTGCTTTGAAGTTGTACCCTTACACCGATGCCGCTAGCTTCCGCTCTCTCGCGGCGAAGACGAAGGACCGAACACCGATGCGCGATTACCTGTCGCCCGAGCGCGATCACGTCGCGCTGCTTTGCATCGACGCCCAGCGAGATTTCTGCCAGCCCAATGCCCGCGCCAAGACCGGCGGCGCCACGGGCGCGGTCGGCGCCATGAAGCGTCTGGCCGACGGCTTCCGCGCCAAGGGCCGGCCGATCGTCCATGTGGTCCGCCTCTATCGCTGCGACGGTTCGAATGTGGAACTCTGCAATCGGGCCTCGATCGAGGAGGGCCAGCGCATTGTCATGCCCGGGAGCCTTGGGGCCGAGCTGGTCGATCAGCTGAAGCCCGATCCGGCCCAGCGGCTCGATGCGAGCCTGCTCCTCGAGGGACGGTTCCAGGAACTGGGGCGCCGCGAATGGGTCATGTATAAGCCGCGCTGGAGCGCCTTCCACGGCACCGAGCTGGAGCGGCATCTGCGCGGTCTCGGCATCACGACTTTGGTCATTTCTGGCTGCAATTTCTCCAATGGGCCTCAGGCGACCGTCTATGCGGCGAGCAACCGCGACTTCCGCATCGTGCTGGCGACGGACGCGCTTTCGGGGAGCAACGACGTCTCGCTCGCGGAGCTGGCCCGGATGGGCGTCTATCTGATGACGACGGAGCAGTGCCTCGGCTGGATTTCCCGCGAGGGACAGGTCGCCGCCGCGTGAGTGCGGGTGCCCGGGCGGCAGGACTCGATCCGACTTCCCGATGAGTGCCGCCTCGATCGCCGTGGCGCCGGCGGAAGGAGAGCTGCGCCTCGACCGCTGGTTCAAGCGGCATTACCCCGATCTGCCGCATGGCCGGCTGGAGAAGCTCCTGCGCACCGGACAAATCCGCGTCGACGGCGGCCGCGCCAAGGCGGGGCAGAGGCTGCAGCCCGGCCAGATCATTCGCGTGCCGCCCATGGAGCTGGCACCCAAGCCGACGCCCTCGCACCGGCCAGGCCGCGAGATCGCCGGCGCCAAGGCAGCGAGGACGGAACTCCTGCGCCGCGTCCTTTACCGGGACGACGACGTGCTCATCGTTGACAAGCCCGCCGGCCTCGCGGTCCAGGGCGGCAGCGGCACGGAGCTGCATGTCGATGCGCTGCTGGACGCCTTGCGCTTTGGCTCGCCCGAGCGCCCACGCCTAGTCCATCGCCTGGACAAGGACACCAGCGGGGTTCTCGTTCTCGCGCGGAACGCCTCGGCGGCAAGCTGGCTCGCCGAAGCCTTCCGCCACAAGGAGGCGCGCAAGATCTATTGGGCGATCGTGGTCGGCCTGCCGAAACTCTCGGCCGGGCGAATCGATCTTGCCCTTGCCAAACAGGGCAGCAACCGCGGCGAGCGCGTACGGCCGGACGAGGAGGGCCGGCGCGCCGTCACGTTCTATCGCGTGGTCGAACATGCGGGGCGTCGCGCTGCCTGGCTCGCTCTCATGCCTGAGACCGGCCGAACCCACCAGCTTCGCGTCCATTGTGCCGAAATAGGAACGCCCATCCTGGGCGACGGCAAATATGGCGGAAGCGGCGCCTTCCTGCCCGGGGTGGACTTGGCCAAGCGCCTGCATCTGCACGCCCGCAGCATTGCATTGCCTCGGCCGGGCGGCGGCATCGTCTCGGCCAAGGCGCCGCTGCCCAAGCACATGGCGGCAACCTGGCGATTCTTCGGCTTCGACCTCGAACCCGCTGTTGAGCCGTTGGCGGATGTTGAGGCCTGACAGGGAATGGTCAGCCAACGGAGACAATTCGGAAAGCCATTCACGGGATACTTGCGCGCGACGCCAGCAGGGTTGATCATTTGTCCGGCTGATCACCGGGCACCAAGGGAGGCTCAGGATGCGCCTTAGAACCGTTGTCATCGGGGTCGTCGTGCTCTTCGTGGCGCTGATCGCCACCGTCGTCGCCATCCTGATGTCCATCGACTTCAACCAGTACAAGGGCCAGATCGCCGACGCGGTGAAGGCCGCGACGGGGCGCGAACTCACCATTAACGGCAATTTCAAGCTCGGCCTTTCGCTTACGCCCTCGGTTTCGGTGGATGACGTGAGCTTCGCCAACGCACCCGGTGGATCGCGGCCGAACATGCTGACTTTGAAGCATTTGGCCGTGCAGATGGAGCTGCTGCCGCTGCTCTCCAAGCAAATCAAAGTCGACAGCCTGGTGCTGGACGGCGCCGACATCCTCCTCGAGACCAATGCCAAAGGGGAAGGCAACTGGGTGTTTGGAACGCCGGCTACCGCTGGGACGGCAAGCAGCACGACGAGCCTGCCCACGACGTCAGGCGGAACGATGCAGCTGCCCCAGGTGAGCCAGGTCCAGATTCGCGATTCTATGGTGACCTATCGCGACGGCGTTACCGGCGTCAGCCACAGCTTCAAGGTCGACAAGCTCGACGCCACCACCAGCAACGGCAAGATCGACATCACGCTGGCCGCCTTGCTGGGTACGACGCCGTTGAACGTCACGGGCAGTGTCGGCGCGCCGGAGCTGCTTTCGGGCTCGGCTCCTTATCCTCTCGACATCACCATCACCAGCGGCAACACGACGGCTTCGGTCAAGGGCGAGGTCGCCCAGATCACCAAGATGCAGGGCATCAATCTCCAGGTCGCCGCCAAGGGCAATGCGTTGTCCGACCTCAACGGTCTGGCCGGCGCCAGCCTGCCTCCGCTCGGGCCTTACAGCTTTGGCGGCGTGGTGAACGACACGGCCGGCGGCTACAAGGTGACGGCGATGCAGCTCACCATGGGAAGCAGCAGCCTGACCGGCGACGTGGGCCTCGCGCTTGGCGGCAAGCGGCCGAAGATCGCGGCCAATTTGGCGGCCACCAAGATCGACCTCAAGGACTTCGGCGTGAAGCCGGCGCCGGCTGGCGGCGCATCCAGCGGTTCCTCCGCTGGCAGCAGCGACGGGCGGGTCTTCCCGGCTACGCCGCTTCCCTTCTCCGGTCTGATGGCTGCGGACGCCGATCTCAATCTCGCGGCCCAGCAGATGATCAAGGCACCGGTGACCATGGACAACGTCAAGCTGGTGCTGTCGCTGGCGGACGGCAGGCTGCAGATAAAGCCCTTCTCCGCCGGGCTCGCCGGCGGGACCATGGTGATCAACATGTCGGTCGATGGCGCCAGGACTCCCGCGCCCGTTGCCGTCGACGTCGCCGCCAACCAGGTCGAGGCGGGGAGCTTGATGCAAGTGATGGCCGGCAGCAGCGTGCTGTCGGGCGGGCGGGTCAACATGAAGACCAGCGTCGCCGGCGCCGGCAACTCGGTCAGGGCGATCATGGCGGGCCTGAACGGCAGGTTCGATGCGACCATGGGTCCTGGCAACATCAACAACGACTTCGCCAAGCTGATGTTCGCGGACCTTTTCAAGATGTTCTCGTCCGGCGGCGGCGACAGCTCGAACCTGAAATGCGCGGTCGTGGGCTATGACATCAATCGCGGGCTCGCCAACACCCGCCGGCTCGCCGTCGAGACCAGCGGGGCCACGATCATCGGCAACGGCACGATCAACCTTGCGACCGAAGGACTCGACTTGCATCTGGTGCCCTATGCCTCCTCGGCGAACCTGACGGCGCTCGCCATTCCCATGCAGGTCGGCGGCACAATGGCCCATCCCAGCGTCGCGCCCGATGCCGCGGCGATGGCGAGCGGAACCCTGAAAACGGTCTTGTCCACGCCGGGCAATGTCCTGGGCACGGTCGGCAGCATCGCCGGCATCGGCGGCGGCCAGCAGGCAAGCAGCGGTGCGGATACCGGTGCCGGCTGCGGCTCCGCTGCGGCGGCGCAGGCCAAGACGACGACCCAGCCAAAGCAGGGCGGCACACAGTCCACCAGCGGGAGCGGGGGGCTTCTGGGCGGTGTCGGGAACGCGGCCACTGGCGCCACCAACGCCATCAAGAGCCTGCTGCCCTGATCGAAGCATCTCGGCGACTGTTCAAGGAAGCCGTCGTCCGCCTGGAGGAAGGCGGCTTCCGCATTGTTCTCGACGGCAGGCTGCTGGCGACACCGGCCAAGGCCCCGTTATATCTGCCGAGCCGGGCTCTGGCTGAGGCCATCGCCGAAGAATGGCGCGGCCAGGAAGACCGGATCCGGCCTCAGGACATGCCGCTCAGCCAATTGGCCAATACGGCGCTCGATCGGGTCGCGCCCCAGCCAATGACGGTTATCGAGGGGCTGCTGGCCTACGCAGGCACCGACCTCGTTTGCTATCGGGCTGAAGCCCCGGAATCGCTGAGCGAGCGACAGCAACGACTTTGGCAGCCCTTGCTCGACTGGCTTGAGGCCCGGCACGGTGCGGCCCTGACCGTGCACTGGGGCGTGCTGCCGCGGCCCCAGCCGGATGCGGCGATCCAGCGCCTCGGCCGGCATATCGCGAGCCTGGACCCCTTCACCCTGGTTGCGCTTGACTTGGCCACGCGGACCGCCGGTTCCCTGGTGGTCGGCCTGGCTCTCGTCGAAGGCCGCCTGGATCCGGCGGAAGCCTTCGCCCTTTCCCAACTGGACGAGACCTTCCAGATGGAACGCTGGGGCGAGGATAGCGAGGCCGCGCTCCGCCGGCGCGCCATCGAAGCCGAGTTCGGCCTCATTCACCGCTTCCTCCAGCTGCTCGGCGAAGAACCTGCCGCCTAGCGCCGGTCCCGGCTTTTTGCTATTGGCTGATTCTCGGGGGGAGGAATGCGCGAGATTCTTCGGCAGCTCGAGGAAAAGCGGGCGGCGGCGCGGGCCGGTGGCGGCAAGCGTCGGGTTGAGGCGCAGCACGCCAAGGGCCGGCTGACGGCGCGCGAGCGCGTCGAGCTTCTGACCGACCCAGGCTCCTTCGAGGAATGGGACATGTTCGTCGAGCACCGGAGCGCCGACTTCGGCATGCACGACCAGAAGGTCCCCGGTGACGGCGTCATCACCGGCCACGGCACGGTGAACGGGCGTCTCATCTTCGTCTTCAGCCAGGATTTCACCGTTTTCGGCGGCTCGCTCAGCGAAGCCCATGCCGAGAAGATCTGCAAGATCATGGACCAGGCGATGAAGGTGGGCGCGCCGGTCATTGGCCTCAACGATTCGGGCGGAGCGCGCATCCAGGAGGGCGTGGCCTCGCTCGCGGGCTACGCCGAGGTGTTCCAGCGCAACGTGCTCGCTTCCGGCGTGGTGCCCCAGATCTCTCTCATTATGGGGCCCTGCGCCGGCGGCGCGGTCTATTCCCCGGCCATGACCGACTTCATCTTCATGGTCAAGGACAGCTCCTACATGTTCGTGACCGGCCCCGATGTGGTCCGCACGGTCACTCATGAGACCGTCACCCACGAGCAGCTGGGCGGCGCCTCCGCCCACAGCCAGAAATCCGGCGTTGCCGATCTCGCCTTCGAAAACGATGTGGAAGCGCTGCTGCAATTGCGGCGCTTCATCGACTTCCTGCCGCCCTCCAACCGGGAGCCAGCACCCGTCCGGCCGACCGCCGATCTCGCCGACCGGCTGGAGCCTTCGCTGGATACTCTCGTCCCGGCCAATGCCAACAAGCCCTACGATAT
The DNA here is from genome assembly GCA_963724385.1 of uncultured Alphaproteobacteria bacterium. GTDB lineage: Bacteria > Pseudomonadota > Alphaproteobacteria > Dongiales > Dongiaceae > DASXQK01. Next base: position 2,179,692 of record CAVRUJ010000001.1, read on the forward strand.
GAAGGAGCTGATCGAGAAGGTCGTGGACGAAGGGGATTTCTTCGAGCTGCAGCCCGACTACGCGCGCAACATCATCGTCGGCTTCGGGCGCCTGGAGGGAGCGACGGTCGGCATTGTCGCCAATCAGCCGATGGTCTTGGCCGGCTGCCTCGACATCGATTCCTCGCGCAAGGCCGCGCGCTTCGTGCGGTTCTGCGACTGTTTCAACATCCCGATCGTGACCTTCGTCGACGTGCCGGGATTCCTGCCGGGCACGGCGCAGGAGCATGGCGCCATCATCAAGCACGGCGCCAAGCTGCTTTACGCCTACGGCGAGGCGACGGTGCCAAAGGTCACGGTGATCACCCGCAAGGCCTATGGCGGAGCCTACGACGTCATGAGCTCCAAGCATCTGAGGGGCGATGTGAACTACGCCTGGCCGACGGCGGAGATCGCGGTCATGGGCCCCAAGGGGGCGGTCGAGATCATCTTCCGCGCCGATATCGGCGAGCCAGAGCAGATCGCGCGCAGGACCGAGGAATACCGGGCCAAGTTCGCCAACCCCTTCGTCGCCGGCGCCCGCGGCTTTATCGACGACGTGATCATGCCCCATTCGACCCGCCGGCGGATCTGCCGGAGCCTCGCCATGCTGCGCGGAAAGAAGCTCGATAACCCCTGGAAAAAACACGATAATATCCCGCTATGAACGGCCCCTCGCAGCAGCGTCCGTCGGGTCCCCTTTGATGAACGAGGGGGGCAAGCCGGCGAAGGCGGAGAGGACGGCCGGGGGCCCGGCGGCGAAGCCGCCCTTCGCCAAGATCCTGGTGGCCAATCGCGGCGAGATCGCATGCCGCATCATGCGCACGGCGCGTGCGATGGGCATTCGCACCGTGGCCGTCTATTCCGAGGCGGACGCCGACGCCGCCCATGTACGCGAGGCGGACGAGGCCTTTCCCATCGGCCCGGCGCCCTCGGCCAAGAGCTATCTGGTCATCGAGAACATCCTGAAGGCGGTGGAAGCGAGCGGCGCGGAAGCGGTGCATCCGGGTTACGGCTTCCTATCGGAGAATCCATCCTTCGCCCGCGCGCTGGAGAAGGCAGGCGTGGTCTTCATCGGTCCGCCGGCCTCGGCCATCGCCGCCATGGGCGACAAGATCGAATCCAAGAAGCTGGCCCAGAAGGCGGGCGTCAGCGTGGTGCCCGGCCATCTCGGCGTGATCAAGGACGCCGAGGAGGCAGTGAAGATCGCGCGGGGCATCGGCTATCCCGTGATGGTGAAGGCCTCCGCCGGGGGCGGGGGCAAAGGGATGCGCGTCGCCCGCAACGATGCCGATCTCGCCGAAGCCTTCCGCACCGCCGCCGGGGAAGCGCGCTCCAGCTTCGGCGACGACCGGCTGTTCATCGAGAAGTTCATCGAGGAGCCGCGTCATATCGAGATCCAGATCCTGGCTGATGCCCATGGCCGCTGCCTCTATCTGGGCGAGCGCGAATGCTCGATCCAGCGCCGCCACCAGAAGGTGATCGAGGAGGCGCCGAGCCCGTTCCTGGACGCCAAGACCCGCGCCGCCATGGGCGAGCAGGCCGTGGCGCTCGCCAAGGCCGTCCACTACCGCTCCGCCGGCACGGTGGAATTCATCGTCGATGCCAGGCGCAATTTCTATTTCCTGGAGATGAATACCCGGCTTCAGGTCGAGCATCCGGTGACCGAACTCGTGACCGGCATCGACCTGGTCGAGCAGATGATCCGTATTGCCGCAGGCGAGAAGCTGACCCGGCGCCAGAAGGACGTGCGGCTCGAGGGCTCGGCCATCGAGGCCCGGATCTATGCCGAGGATCCTTCGCGAGGGTTCCTGCCCTCGACCGGGCGGATCAGCCGGTATCGCGAACCGATGAGCGGACCCGGCGTGCGCGTCGACAGCGGCGTCTACGAAGGGGCCGAGATCGGCATCTTCTACGATCCCATGATCGCCAAGCTCATCGCCCATGGCGAGGACCGACGCCAGGCAAGCGCGACCCTGCTGGCCGCCCTCGACGGCTTCCAGATCCGCGGGCCGGCGCACAACATTCCGTTCCTGGCGGCGCTGCTGCGCCATCCGCGGTTTGCCGCCGGCAGGCTCTCCACCGGTTTCATCGCCGAGGAGTTCCCCGCCGGCTTCCACGGCCTGACGCCGGGCGAGGAAGACCAACGGCTGCTCGTCGCGGTGGCTGCCGTCCTGCATCACCGGACCCTGCGCCGCGACATGCAGCTGAGCGGGCGGGTGACGCGAGCGAAGCCGACGGGCGGTGCCGATTACGTCGTGCTGCTCGGCCGCGAGCAGCTGCCGCTGACCGTGGCCGAGACGGCGGGCGGGCACGCCGTCATCGGTGGCGGCGCCAGCGTGGAACTGATCGACGGCTGGCAGCCGGGAGAAACACTCTATCAGGGCCGGGCGGATGCAAAGCCGGTGACGGTTCAGGTCGATCGCGCCGGCATCGGTTGGCGCCTTGCCCATGGCGGGATCAGCCTCGCTCTCACGGTCATGAGTCCGCGGGCGGCAGAGCTCGCCCGGCTGATGCCGGTGAAACAGCCGCCCGACATGTCGCGCTATCTGCTTTCGCCCATGCCCGGCCTGCTGGTCTCGCTGGCCGTCGAGGCCGGCGCGGAGGTGAAGGCCGGCCAGGAGCTGGCGGTGGTCGAGGCGATGAAGATGGAAAACCTGCTGAGAGCCGAGCGGGACGGGCGGGTGAAGAAGCTCCATGCCGGGCCAGGTGACAGCCTCGCCGTCGATCAGGCCATCCTCGAATTCGAATGAAGGTCCGGCTGGTGCGAATTCGCGGCCGGGTTCAGGGCGTCTGGTATCGCGCCTGGGCGGTGGAGGAGGCGACGCGCCGGGGTATCACCGGCTGGGTCCGCAATCGGCGTGATGGAAGCGTGGAAGCCCTCCTGGCCGGCGAGGAAGCCAAGGTGGACGACATGATCCTCGCCTGCCGCCAGGGCCCGCCGCTCGCCAAGGTGGACAGCATTTCCAGCGAAGCCACGGCCGAGGAACCGCCCAACGGGTTCGAGCAGCGGCCGACGGCCTAATTCGCCTCGAACACCTCGGCGAAGGCCTCCTGCAGGGCCATGTCCAATTCGGCGATGGAAACCAGCACGCCAAGATCATGCAGCGAGGTGACCCCGAAGCCCGGGGTCCCGATGCCGCAGGGCAAGATGCCGGAGAAATGCTCGAGCGCCGGGTCCAGGTTGACGGCCACGCCGTGAAGGGTAACCCAGCGCCGGATGCGCACGCCGATGGCGGCGATCTTGTCCTCCCGTCCGCCGCCCCGGTCGATCCAGATGCCGACCCTGTCCGGACGCCGCTCGCCCTTGATATTGAACTGGGCAAGGGTCCGGATCAGCCAGTCCTCCAGGTTCCGCACATAGGCCCTGACGTCGGCGCCGCGCCGAGCGAGGTCCAGCATCACATAGCCGACCCGCTGGCCGGGCCCATGATAGGTGTATTGGCCGCCCCGCCCGGTCCGGTAAACCGGGAACCTCCCCGGCGCCAGGAGATCGGCCGGCCGGGCGCTGGTGCCCGCGGTATAGAGGGGCGGGTGCTCCAGCAGCCAGACGAGCTCGTCGGCCCGGCCAGCGCGAATGGCGGCCGCCCGCTCGTCCATCAGGGCGAGCGCCGCCTCGTAGCCGACCTGGCGGTCGTCGATCCGCCATTCCATATAAGTCGCTCCAATGCCCCAGGGGCGCTTGATCGGGGCAGCCCGATTTGGTATGCCCGGCGGCGTCCGAACACAAGCATGCGGTCGTGGCGGAACTGGTAGACGCGCAGCGTTGAGGTCGCTGTGGGGCAACCCGTGGAAGTTCGAGTCTTCTCGACCGCACCATATTCTTTGAAAGCGGGCGCCTGCCGGGCCAAGCACCTCAACCGGCGAGCGCCCGTTTTCGTTTTCGCCGGCCAGGCAGGCCCTAATTGCGCAATCTGGAGGAACCCAAATGCTCTACGAGCTGCGCGTCTATGAATGCGTTCCAGGCCGGCTGCCGGACCTGTTGAAGCGGTTCGACACGATTACCCTGAAGATCTGGGAGCGGCACGGCATCCGGCAGGCCGGTTTCTGGACCACGGCGATAGGGCCCTCCAACCAGGCTCTCACCTATATGATCGCCTGGGAGTCTCTGGCCGAACGCGAGAAGAAATGGAGCGCCTTCCTCGCCGACCCGGAGTGGCAGAAGAAGCGGGCCGAGACCGAGGCCAACGGCCCGATCGTGGCCGGCATCAGCAACCAGATCCTGGCCCCGACGGCGTTTTCGGCGGTGAAGTAGGGCCGGCCTTCTTGCAGTTTCGCCGGGAATTGCTGCGGGGGGCTGATGAGTGCTTGGCCCGTTGGGCCCCAGGTCTTGCGCGCTGCATCTATTTGCTATATTACCCTTAAGGTAGCATATATTCCACACGTAAACAAACAAAAGTAGCATACGCTGTTAAGAGCGAAGCCCGGGTTTCAGAGGGGAGTTGGGGATGCAATCCTTCAGCATTTGGCATTTGTTGATTCCGGCGGCAATCGTCGCGGGTCTGGCCTGGCTTGTCAGGGCAGCCCGCAAATCAAAGGTGGGCGCGGCCCCCGGGGTAGTGGGACCGCAGGGGATTGGGGGCTGGTTGGTCCTGCTGGCAATCGGGGTGGTCGTGTCCCCGATGAGAACGCTCGCGCTTCTGCAGGAGGAGATGGAGGCGTATGCGAAGCTTGAGGCCACATATTCAGTTCCCAATATTGAAACGGCGAAGATCGTCGAGGTCGTGCTGCTTTTGGCAATTGTGGTGTTTCAGGCTATCGTCGCGATCATGTTTTTCCAGAAAAAGCGATACTTCCCGATTTGGTATTTCTGGCAATGGGTGGCGACGTTCATCGTTTCAGGTGCGATACTTATTTTCCCGCCGCTGATTGTCGGTCTTCCATGGCAAACCGGGTTCACCCCCGAAGCTATAGGAGGGCTGATCGCGATCCTCGTGGTCGGGGCAATTTGGGTGACATACGTATTCCGCTCCGTGCGGGTGAAGAATACGTTTGTGAAGTGACCGGGCAAAGCGCTCTTCCGATAAGGATTTGCAGCCGCCTATGCAGAAATAGCGATCATGTGACAGCAAGGGCATTATAGCCGCGTGGGTAGTGGCGTGCTGTGTGGTCGGAACTCACCTACTACTTCGGACACATCTTTCGAAATCCGGGTAGCTTCTTCGCACCCTCGACAAAATCCATCCCGTCAAATCCCATGAACACACCGGCATCGTAGGAATTCTGCATCTCGAATCCGACCGTCTTGGCGTGCTGCATCGAATGCAGGAGCCTGTCGTCGAGAACATAGACGGCGTTGACCAGTCCATTGACCAGGTGTGGGGCCTCGACTTGGCGGTCGGCGATAGGAATCTTTCGATCGTCGATCCTGAGCGAGACAGCCTTCATCGCGAGAGTCTCCTGCTCTCGGCCCTCTGGGTCGAAGATGACATACAGCCCTAACTGGTTCTCGCCCGCGCAGAGGAACATGAATTTGCCAATTCCAAAGATGGTCTCGCGCTCGCCCTTCAAATAGATTCCCTGATCGATGCTCTCCACGGTCCAGGTCGTCGGCTTGACGCCGTCGTTCACCACGTTCAATCGCTTGAGATCGGCCGTAGAAAGCCTGTTGATTTCACCAGGTCCGACCTTGCTCATTTCGGTGAACAGGGCGGGGTCGACATCCATGTCGCGGATGTATTGCACGACTTCGGCGGACACGACCTGCGCCGTATCCGCGCCTTGCCCGTCGGCATTGGCGGCCTTGAAGCGATGCACGCCGTAAATTGATCCATCGACCAGGTATCGGAAATCCCCGCCGAGGAACGCGAGAGCGCAGGCGCCGAGGCATTCGCCCGCCTGGGGTTTCAGGCGATCGGCCGTTTCGCGGCCGACATAGGTCAACATAAGAGCGCTCCTGATGACCCGGCCGAGGGTGATCCCGCCCATGAAGTCCCCACCCGGCGAGTTCAGATACAGAAGGGATTTCGGGGGAATGTCATTGTCTTTGATCAGTCGGTCCAAACGAGGTCCGGCGTCGGCATCGATAGGGCCGTCGGCATAGATGGTCCAGGCGTTGCCGAAGACTTCCGCCGGCTCCAGCGGTTGAAGGGCGTGAAACTCCAACTGCTCCTGCGACTGCGCCCAACAAAGCGGGCTGCAGAAAACCGCAGCGAACAGGAGCCCGACGGCGGCGAGCCGTGCAACGCGAATGGCCATGCTGATTCCCCGATCCCTGGTCTCGGGAAATTATACCACAAGTCTCGGCTGCATATAGGTGGTGGTTACTATCGCGGGCTGCCGGCACGTCCGACCTCGACGCTGGAAGGGTGAGTGCGCCGGGCCGAGTCACGGAATGTCTTGATTCGGGCGTCATCTTGAGTTACTCGATAGGAAGGCGAAGAGTTAGCTAACTATCGGATTTGTTACGGTTTTTCATTCATCCGTCAGCTGGGCAATCGATCGCCCCGACCGCTGCGGGCCACCACAAGGGAGCGCCATAAATGACCAAGATCGCAACTTGTCTCGCCGCGATGGCTTTGCTTCTGGCCTGTGCGGTGCATGCGGCCCTGGCCCAATCCTTGCCGCAACCGCAGACCCAAGGCGACGTGACCTTCGTCTCCGGCGGTGTGGGGGAGGATTCCCAACGGGCCATGTTTGCCGTGAAGCAGGACTACAACCTGCACCTTCTCTTCGCCAAGGCCATCGCCGGCAATTATTTCGCCATGGTACCGGTCCGGATCACGGATGCTTCCGGCGCGGTCGTGCTGAACGCCGTCTCCCAGGGCCCGTATCTCTATGCCAAGCTGAAGCCGGGAAAATACACCGTGCTGGCCGCTCACCGCGGCGTCCCGATGACGAAGACGGCCAATGTGCCGCAGACGGGCGCGGTCGATCTCAACTTCTATTGGGAATTCTAGCGCCAGCTTCCCGGTCGCCGCGGGGATTGTGATAGGCTGATCCTCGGAACTCCTCGCGCAGCAGGAGCCGCAAACGCAATCGTCGGCCACGAGCCGTCATCGGGCCGAACCGGGAGGAAGCGCCATGGCCAAGATCAAAGTCAACGACATCACGATCAACTACGAGCAGCAGGGCGCGGGCGAGCCCTTGTTGCTGATCCCCTATCTGGCGGCGGACAACGCCTGCTATGCGTTCCAGGTCGGCGACTACGCCAAGCAGTTCACCTGCATTTCCATGGATCCCCGCGGTGCCGGAGAGAGCGACAAGCCCGCCGGCAGCTATTCCACACGGCAATTCGCCGATGACGCTGCCGCCCTTCTCGCCGCCCTCAAGATCGAGCGGGCTCATGTGATGGGCCTCTCCCTTGGCGCCGCGACGGGGCTCTGGCTCGCCTCGCGCCACCCGGAGAAGGTGAAGTCCCTTTCATTGCATAGCTGCTGGACCAAGAGCGATCCGTATCTCACGACCGTGGTGCGGACCTGGCAGGTCATGGCTAAGGGCCTCGGCAGCGTCCCCGAGATGGTGATCCAGGGCATCTTCCCCTGGTGCTTCACGCCCGGGCTCTATGCGGCGAAGTCCGACTATATCGAGCAGCTTGCGGCCTTCGTGCGCAGCCGCCCCAAGCAGCCGGTGGACGCCTTCCTGCGCCAATCGGAAGCGGTGATCGCGCACGACGCCGCTGGCGAACTCGGCCGGATCAAGGCGCCGACCCAGATCACCTTCGGGCGCCACGACATGGTGACCTCGACCCGCTTCGCTGACGCCCTCAAGGGCGGCATCAAAGGCAGCGAGCTTCTGGTTTTCGAAGACTGTGCCCACGCACCCATTTACGAGAACGTCGCCGACTTCAACGCCAAGACTTTGGCGTTCCTGAAGCGGCAGATCGGATAGGAACAGCGGCCGCGAGTTGGGAATGACCCGCTCGCGGCCCCAATATTGCGGCTCAGGTGATTGATTTTTCTTGATTTCTTGGCCAAATCCCTTGTCCTCTCATCCCATTCCCACGCGCCATTGGCCCGGACCGTTCGGGGCCGGGAGTAGACCCTGACCGACAAGTTGAGCGAGAGCGCGCTCGAGTATCACCGCCAGCCCCGGCCGGGAAAGATCGCCATCGTCGCGACCAAGCCGCTGGCCAACCAGCATGACCTAGCGCTCGCCTATTCGCCAGGAGTGGCCGCCGCCTGCGAGGCGATCGTTGCCGATCCGGCCGAAGCGGCAGGGCTCACTGCGCGCGGCAACCTCGTCGCCGTGGTGACCAACGGGACTGCGGTGCTGGGCCTGGGCGCCATCGGCCCGCTTGCGGCCAAGCCGGTGATGGAAGGCAAGGCGGTCCTGTTCAAGACCTTCGCAGGCATCGACGTCTTCGACATCGAGATCGACGAGCGCGACCCCGGAAAGCTCGTGGACATCATCGCCAGCCTTGAGCCCAGTTTCGGCGGCATCAATCTCGAGGATATCAAGGCGCCGGAATGCTTCGAGATCGAGGCGCGCCTGCGCGAGCGCATGCGCATTCCCGTGCTGCACGACGATCAGCACGGCACCGCCATCATCGTGGCCGCCGCCATGCTCAATGGCCTCAGGGTCGTCGGCAAGAGTTTGCCGAGCGTGAAGCTGGTTGCTTCCGGCGCCGGGGCGGCGGCGCTCGCCTGCCTCGATTTCCTGGTCGCCCTCGGCCTGCCGCTGGCCAACATCACCGTCACGGACATTGTGGGCGTCGTCTATGAGGGACGAAAGGAGCTGATGGACCCGCGCAAGGCGCGCTACGCAAGAAAGACGGCGGCGCGGAGCCTCGCCGATGTCATCGAGGGGGCCGACATCTTCCTCGGCCTTTCGGCGCCCGGCGTGCTGAAGCCGGAGATGGTCGCCCGCATGGCCGCCCGCCCGCTGGTCTTCGCGCTCGCCAATCCGGTGCCGGAAATCATGCCGGAAGAGGTGCGGGCCGTGCGTCCCGACGCGGTGATCGCGACCGGCCGGTCCGATTATCCGAACCAGGTGAACAACGTCCTTTGCTTTCCCTTCCTCTTTCGCGGCGCCCTCGACGTCGGCGCCACGACCATCAATGAGGCGATGAAGAAGGCCTGCGCCGAGGCCCTGGCCGCGCTGGCCCGCGCCGAGCCATCGGACATCGTCGCCGCCGCCTATGGCGGGGAGAGCCCGAGTTTCGGGCCCGACTACCTGATTCCTCGGCCCTTCGATCCGCGCCTCATCGTCGAGCTGGCCTCGGCCGTGGCCAAGGCGGCCATGGAAAGCGGGGTGGCGACCCGGCCGATCGCCGATTTTGCCGCCTATCGCGACCGGCTCAGCCAGTACGTCTTCCGCACGGGCCTGGTGATGAAGCCTTTGTTCGAGCGGGCAAGGCGCGATCCCAAGCGCGTGGTCTTTGCCGAAGGCGAGGACGAGAGGGTGCTGCGCGCCACCCAGACGGTGATCGACGAGGGCCTCGCCAAGCCAATCCTCATCGGCCGAGGGCGCGTGATCGACAGCCGGCTGCGCAAGCTCGGCCTCAGGATCAAGGCGGGCGAGGATTTCGAATTGGTCGATCCCCAGAGCGACCCCCGTTACGAGGACTATTGGCGCCTCTACCATCGGCTGATGGAGCGGCGCGGCGTGACGCCCGAGGATGCGCGCAATCTGGTGCGCACGGAAACTACGATCATCGCCGCCCTGATGGTGAAGCAGGGGGACGCCGACGCCATGCTCTGCGGCACGGCCGGGCGCTATCCCTGGCACCTGGACCATGTCCGGGAAATTGTCGGCCTGAAGCGCGGGGTCCAAGCGCCCTCGGCCCTCAATGTCCTGGTGCTGCCCAAGGGCGTCTTCTTTCTCTGCGATACCCAGGTGACGGCGGAGCCGACCACCGAGGGCATCGTGGAGATGACCCGGATGGCGGCGGAGGAAATGCGCCGGTTCGGCATCGAACCCAAGGCAGCGCTGCTTTCCCATTCGAGCTTCGGGGCGAGCGACGCCGCTTCGGCCAAGCGGATGCGCGCGGCCTTGGCGCTGCTTCACGCTGCCGAGCCGCATCTCGAGGTGGAGGGGGAAATGCAGGCCGAGCTCGCCATTTCCCCCGGCCTGCGTCAGCGCCTTTTCCCCAATTCCATTCTCGCCGGCGAGGCCAATCTTCTCGTCTTGCCGAGCCTGGATGCCGCCAATATTGCGCTTGGCTTGCTGCGCCACCTGGGCGTAGGCATCTCCATCGGGCCGATCCTGATGGGCGCGGCTGCTCCGGTGCACATTCTCACCCCCTCGGTTTCCGTGCGCGGCATCGTCAACATGACGGCGGTTGCCGTGGCGGAGGCACAGCCCCCCGCTTGATCTCCTCAAACGACCGACGCGGCGTTGTTCCCGGGCGGATGTGGCTATAACCTAGGCGCATGCCTTCCCTCGACTTCGGTCTCGGCGAAACGGTGGACATGCTGCGTGAGCAGGTGGCCGATTTTGCAGCGGCGGAAATCGCGCCCCGGGCGGCGGAAATCGATCGTTCGAACAGTTTTCCCGCGGACCTTTGGCCCAAGCTTGGGGCGATGGGCTTGCTGGGCCTTACCGTCGAAGAAGAACTCGGCGGCGCCGGCATGGGCTATCTTGAGCATGTCGTGGCCATGGAAGAGGTGAGCCGGGCCTCCGCCAGCGTGGGCCTGAGCTACGGCGCTCACTCCAATCTCTGCGTCAATCAGATCCGCCGCAACGGCTCGTCCGCCCAGCGCCGCCGCTTCCTGCCCGACCTCATGTCCGGCAAGCATGTGGGGGCTCTCGCCATGAGCGAGCCCGAGGCGGGATCGGATGTCGTCTCCATGCGCAGCCGGGCCGAGTATCGGAATGGGCGCTATCGTCTCAACGGCAGGAAGATGTGGATCACCAACGGGCCAGACGCCGATGTGCTGGTGGTCTACGCCAAGACCGATGCGGGGGCGGGGCCGCGCGGCATCAGTGCCTTCATCGTCGAGAAGGGCATGGCGGGATTCTCCACGGCGCCGAAGCTGGACAAGCTCGGCATGCGCGGCTCCAACACCTGCGAGCTCGTTTTCGAGGACTGCGAGCTGCCCGAGGAAAACCGCCTGGGAGCCGAGAACGACGGCGTGCGGGTCTTGATGAGCGGCCTCGACTACGAGCGCGCCGTCCTGGCGGGCGGCCCGCTCGGCATCATGCAGGCCTGCCTCGACGTGGTCCTGCCCTATGTCAGGGAGCGCAAGCAGTTCGGCCAGGCCATCGGCGAGTTCCAGCTGATGCAGGGCAAGCTCGCCGACATGTACACCACCCTCAATGCCGCACGGGCCTATGTCTATGCCGTCGCCAGGGCCTGCGACCGCGGCCGGACCACGCGCAAGGATGCGGCCGGCGCCATCCTTCATGCCGCCGAGAGCGCGACCTGGATGGCGTTGGAGGCGATCCAGGCCTTGGGCGCCAACGGCTACATCAACGATTTCCCGACCGGCCGGCTGCTGCGCGACGCCAAGCTCTATGAGATCGGGGCGGGCACCAGCGAGATCCGGCGGATGCTGATCGGGCGCGAGCTGTTCAACGAAGGGGAGTGAACGGGATGTCCTTGGAGATGCGGGGGGCTTGCGAGAAATGCGGCCACAGCCTGGCGCCGGATTCGGCGGAGGCGCATATTTGCAGTTTCGAATGCACCTGGTGCAGCGCCTGCGCCGCGGCGATGAACCAGATCTGCCCGAACTGCGGCGGCGAATTGGTCCGGCGTCCGCGCCGGCGGAAGAAGGTGTAGCGCCATGACCAGACGTCTCATCTCTTCCGGCTCGCCCTTCGAGAAGGTCGCGGGCTATTCCCGCTGCGTGGTCGAGGGCGAATGGGTGTTCGTCGCCGGAACCACCGGCTTCGACTACGCGGCCATGAGCATTTCCAAGGATCTGGGCGAGCAGGTCCATCAGACCTTCCGCAACGTCGGCGCCGCGCTGCATCAGGCCGGCGCCAGCCTGGCCGACGTGGTGCGCGCCAACTACATCATCACCCGCGCCGCCGATTGGGCGGAGATCGCGCCCATCCTCGGGCATTATTTCGGCGAAATCCGCCCGGCCTCCACGGCCATCGTCGCCGGGCTGGTGGATTCCCGCATGTTCTTCGAGATGGAAGTCACCGCGCGCAGGCGAAGCGAGGGCTGATGGCGGGCCTTGTAGAGATACCGGCCCGCCAGGGCAAGGCGGTCAAGCTGGTGAGAGGCCAGCGGATCAAGCTCATTAACACCCATGGAACCCAGGTCGTCGATACCTGGGCCTTCAGCGCCGCCGATCTCGGCGAATTCATGTCCATGGAGCATACGCGCCCGACCTTGCTCGGCATCATTCCCAAAGTGGGGACGGCGATGTTGACCAATCGGCGCCGGCCGATCCTGACCTTTCTCGAGGACAGCTCGCCGGGCATCCACGATACCCTGATCGCCGCCTGCGATCGCTACCGCTATGAGCTTCTGGGCCACGAGGGCTACCACGAAAGCTGCACCGAGAACCTGCAGCGCGCCATGGCGGCCCTCGGCCTCGCTCCGCCGGAGGTGCCGTGCCCGCTCAACATGTGGATGAACATTCCGGTGCGGCCCGACGGGTCGCTGGGCTTCGAGCCCACGGTGGCGAGGCCCGGCGACCATGTCTTGCTGCGGGCGGAGATGGACCTGATCGCGGTATTCTCGGCCTGCCCCATGGACATCACGCCGGTGAACGGCCTCAAACCCACCAACGCTCACTACCAGGTTCTGTAAGGAGGGATCATGGCCACAGTTCTCGTGACCGGCGCCAACCGCGGCCTGGGGCTGGAGTTCGCCCGCCAATATGCGGCGGATGGCTGGACCGTCATCGCCTGCTGCCGCAAGCCGGCCGAGGCGAAGGAGCTGAAGAAGCTGTCCGGCCCGGTCGAGGTGGAAGCCCTCGACGTCGGCGATGATGCCCAGATCGCGGCGCTGTCCAAACGGCACAAGGGCCGCGCAATCGACGTCCTGATCAACAATGCCGGCATCTATGGACCGCGCAGCGGGACGAACACTGCCGCTTGGCTCGAGGTATTCCGCGTCAACAGCATCGCGCCGCTCCATCTGTCCCATGCCCTCGCCGACAATGTCGCCCAATCCGAACAGAAGCGGATCGTCAGCATATCCAGCGGCATGGGCTCCATCGGCGGGAACGACAGCGCAAGTGACTATGTCTACCGCTCGAGCAAGGCGGCCCTGAACATGGCCATGAAGGGTCTCTCCAACGAACTGAAGGACAGGGGCGTTATTGTCGCCGTCTTGAGTCCCGGCTGGGTCAAGACCGACATGGGCGGCCGTGGCGCGCCGCTGGAGGCTGCCGACAGCATCGCCTCTCTGCGACGGGTTATCGCCGGCCTGAAGCGCAAGGACAGCGGCAGCTTCTTCAGCCACGATGGCAAGACTGTGCCCTGGTGATTGCGCCGAGGGTAGCTCATGAGCGCGGCAATCGATTTCTATTTCGACTTCTCTTCGCCCTACGGCTATCTGGCTTCGACCCGGATCGATGAGCTGGCCGCGCGCCATGGGCGGTCAGTCGCCTGGCATCCCTTCCTGCTGGGGGCGGCCTTCAAATTGACCGGTCAGCGTGCCTTGACCGAGCAACCGATGCGCGGGCCTTACTCCGAACGGGACTTCGCCCGTTCGGCGCGGCTCTTGGGCGTGTCGTTCCGCCTACCGGCGAAGTTCCCCTTTTTCGCCTTGGCCGCAAGCCGTGCCTTCTATTGGCTCGCCGACGGCGATCAGGCCAAGGCTTTGGCAAGAGCGGTCTATCACGCGGCCTTTGCCAAAGGCCGCAACGTGACCCAGGTTTCCACCCTCGTCGAGATCGCCCGTCCATTGGGCATCGAAGGACTGGAAGAAGGGGTGGACCAACCCGAAACCAAGGCGCGCTTGCGCCAGGCGACGGACGCCGCGATCGCGCGAGGCGTCTTCGGCTCGCCGTTCTTCATCGTCGACGGTGAGCCCTTCTGGGGCCACGACCGCCTGGCACATGTCGAACATTGGCTCGAGACGGGAGGCTGGTAGGCAACACTCCTACCAATGGCAGGCCGTGACCAAGGGCTGGATCGCCGTCGCCAGGCCCTCGACATCGAAGGTGAAGTCGAGAGGCTTCCCGAGAAACGGCCTGATGCCAAACTCCAGTTGCGTGGCGCCGAAAAGACCCTTGATCCAGGGTACGGGGTCCGGCCGATAGGCCCTCTGCCCGTCGCCCGATAGCTGCCAATTTTCGCGGACCTGATCCCCGCCATCGACCCGCAGGAGAACGTCCACGTTGTTGTAGCTGGCTGAGATGAGAGTCTGCGGCACGATCAGGACCTGGTTTTCTCCGTTGTCGCAGGTGATGATCAATTGGGGCTGCAGCCATGGCGGCAAGGCGGTGGGATCGGCTTGATCGGCATGGAGGGTCAGGGAAACCATATCGCCGCCCGACAGAGGCGAACGGCGATGGTCGAGGCGCCATTTCCCAACTCCGGGCGGGGCCTGCCGGCCCGCCAACTTGTCGTAGCAGGCGAGGCGTGCCGAGGCATCGTCGATGCCGGCACAGGCGGCGAGATCGTCCGCCGACGCGCTACGCCCGGCGCCAAGCGCGATTGCGACGGCGAAAGCGATCGCGAGATAGAGCCTGGCCGCCATGGTCTCGATCCGGCTACCTCCTCTGGTACGACGCCTCTTGAAGGTAACAGCTTCACTTCCGTGGCGACATATCGGGCGATTTGCCCTTGCCGGCCCGGCGGTCGGCGGGGATGCTAGGCGGATGCAAGGGAGCATGCGCCCGTGGCGGTCCTGACTTCCGCTGTCGATCCGCGCTCGGCGGAGTTCCGCGCCAATGTCGAGAGCATGCAGGCGCTCGTGGCGGACCTGCGGGCCCGCGTCGGTGCCGTCGAGAAGGGCGGCGGAGCGAAAGCCCGCGAACGGCATCTGGCGCGGAGCAAGCTCCTCGTGCGCCAGCGCATCGACCTGCTGCTCGATCCCGGCTCGCCGTTCCTGGAATTCTCCCAGCTCGCGGCCCACGAGGTCTACGACGAAGAGGTACCGGCGGCCGGCATCGTCACGGGCATCGGCCGGGTATCGGGCCGAGAATGCGTGATCCTGGCCAATGACGCCACGGTCAAGGGCGGTACCTACTACCCCTTGACGGTGAAGAAGCATCTGAGAGCCCAGGACATTGCCCGGGAGAACCGCCTGCCTTGCATCTATCTAGTGGATTCCGGCGGAGCCAATCTGCCGCGACAGGACGAGGTGTTCCCCGACCGCGATCATTTCGGTCGCATCTTCTACAACCAGGCCACCATGTCTGCCGCCGGGATTCCGCAGATCGCCGTGGTCATGGGTTCCTGCACCGCCGGTGGGGCTTATGTGCCGGCCATGTCGGACGAAGCCATCATCGTGCGCGGGCAGGGAACCATCTTCCTCGGCGGCCCGCCTCTGGTGAAGGCGGCGACAGGCGAGGAAGTGAGCGCCGAAGACCTGGGCGGGGCCGAAGTCCATGCGCGGCGATCCGGCGTGGTCGATCACTACGCCCTGAACGACGCCCATGCCCTGGCGCTCTGCCGCCAGAGCATCGCTCATCTCGGTCGCACTTTCGGGGCGCCGGCGCCGCGCGAGGCATCCGTCGAGCCGGCCTGTGACCCGGCCGAGCTTGACGGCGTGGTGCCGGCCGATCCACGCAGACCCTACGACGTGCGGGAAGTGATCGCCCGCATCGTGGACGGGAGCGCATTCGACGAATTCAAGCAGCTCTATGGCGCTACTTTGGTCTGCGGCTTCGCCCGTCTCTATGGCCATGGCGTCGGCATTCTGGCCAACAATGGAATCCTGTTCTCCGAATCGGCGCTCAAGGGCGCTCATTTCATCGAGCTTTGCGCCCAGCGGAAAATTCCCCTGATCTTTCTTCAGAACATCACCGGCTTCATGGTGGGGCGCAAATACGAGGCGGGCGGGATCGCCAAGGACGGCGCCAAGATGGTGACCGCGGTCGCCTGCGCGCGCGTGCCGAAGCTGACCTTGGTGATCGGCGGAAGCTTCGGCGCGGGCAACTACGGAATGTGCGGGCGCGCCTTCGGGCCGCGCTTCCTGTGGATGTGGCCCAATGCGCGAATCTCGGTCATGGGCGGGGAGCAGGCAGCGGCCGTGCTGGCCCAGGTGAAGAAGGACAATATGAAGGAGCCTTGGCCCGCCGAAGCCGAGGAAGCGTTCAAGGGACCGATCCGCGCCCAGTACGAACGCCAGGGTCATCCTTACTATGCCAGTGCCCGGCTGTGGGATGACGGCATCATCGCACCGGCGGACAGCCGGCGGGTGCTCGGCCTCGGCCTTGCGGCGGCGCTCAATGCGCCTGTCGAGGAGACGCGCTTCGGCGTGTTCCGGATGTAGCCATGAGCCACGTCTCGACCGAAATTGCCGAGGGCATCGCGACCCTCTGGCTCGACCGGCCTGACCGGCACAACGCATTCGATGACGAACTGATCCGAGAGCTCATTGGCGCCATCGACAGTCTCGGCAAGGACCGGGCCGTTCGCGTGGTCATGCTCGCCGGCAGGGGCAAGAGCTTCTCGGCTGGCGCTGATCTCGGCTGGATGCGCCGCATGGCGGGTGCGAGCGAGGCCGAGAACGAGAAGGACGCCAAGGCTTTGGCCGAGCTGATGCACAGGCTGAATAGCTTGGCGAAGCCGACGATCGCGCTGGTGCAGGGGGCGGCGCTGGGCGGCGGCGTCGGCCTTGTGGCCGCCTGCGACCTGGCGGTGGCGGCGGCGGACGCGGTCTTTTCCTTGAGCGAGGTTCGCCTGGGCTTGATCCCCTCGGTGATCAGCCCCTATGTCCTCGCGGCCATCGGTCCGCGAGCCGCGCGGCGCTACTTCTTGACCGCGGAGCGATTCGATGCGGCGACGGCTGAGCACTTGGGCTTGGTCCAAGCGGTCGTGCCGGCCGATCAGCTTTGGACGGAGGGACGAAGGCTCGCGGCCCTTATTGTGCAGAATCCGCCACTGGCAATGGCGGAGGCCAAACGCCTCATCGCCGACGTTGCCGGCAGACCCATCGACGCGGGTCTGCGCGCCGAGACAGCGCGGCGTATCGCGAAACTGCGCGCTGGTGCCGAAGCGCGCGAGGGCGTCTCGGCATTCCTGGAGAAGCGCAGACCGCGCTGGCCAGGCTGATGTTCGGCAAGCTGCTCATCGCCAATCGGGGCGAGATCGCCTGCCGGATCATCCGGACGGCGAGGCGCCTGGGCCTTCGCACCGTCGCCGTCTATTCCGAAGCCGACGTCTGCGCGCTCCATGTCGAGATGGCCGATGAAGCGATCGCCGTTGGGCCGGCGCCGGCACGGGAGAGCTATCTCGACATAGAGAAGCTCATCGCGGCAGCGCTGAAGACCGGCGCCGAGGCGGTTCACCCTGGCTACGGCTTCCTTTCGGAGAACGCGACCTTCGCCGAGAGGCTTGCGGGGGCCGGCCTGATTTTCGTCGGTCCTCCAGCTGCCGCGATTCGCGCCATGGGCTCCAAAAGCGAAGCCAAGACACTGATGGAAAAGGCCGGTGTCCCTGTCGTGCCCGGCTATCACGGGGCGAAACAGCACGAAGCCGCGCTTGCCGAAGCCGCTGCGCGCATCGGCTATCCTGTTCTGCTGAAGGCGGCAGCCGGCGGCGGGGGCAAAGGCATGCGCCGGGTCGATGGCCCGGCCGAC
Organism: uncultured Alphaproteobacteria bacterium; assembly: GCA_963724385.1. Taxonomy (GTDB): domain Bacteria; phylum Pseudomonadota; class Alphaproteobacteria; order Dongiales; family Dongiaceae; genus DASXQK01. The sequence goes on from CAVRUJ010000001.1 coordinate 2,197,304, forward strand.
TTCGCCGCCGCGCTTGCCGGCGCCAGGCGCGAAGCCAAGGCCGCCTTCGGCGACGACAGCATGCTGGTGGAGAAATACCTTGTGGCGCCCCGCCACGTGGAGTTGCAGGTCTTTGCCGACAGTCATGGGCATATTCTGCATCTCTTCGATCGCGACTGCTCGATCCAGCGCCGGCATCAGAAGGTGATCGAGGAAGCGCCAGCACCCGGCCTGTCTCAGGCGCTTCGCCGGCAGATGGGCGACGCGGCCATCGCGGCGGCACGCGCCGTTGGCTATGTCGGGGCGGGGACGGTGGAGTTCCTACTCGATCGGGACATGCATTTCTATTTTATGGAAATGAACACGCGGCTCCAGGTCGAGCATCCGGTGACGGAGATGATCAGCGGCCTCGACCTTGTGGAATGGCAGCTGCGCGTTGCAGCAGGCGAACCTTTGCCTTTGCGTCAGGAGGAAGTGAAATCGCGCGGCCATGCGATCGAGGCCCGGCTCTATGCCGAGGATCCGACGCGAGAGTTCCTGCCCTCGACCGGGCGCTTGCTGCATATCAAACTGCCGAAGGCGAGCGAACACATTCGCATTGACTCCGGAGTGCGACAGGGCGACGAGATTTCCATCCACTACGATCCCATGCTGGCCAAGGTGGTCGTCTGGGATCCAGACCGCGATGCCGCTTGTCGACGCCTCGATGAGGCCCTTGGCGAAGTCGAGATTGTTGGTCTTGCCAACAATGCGGGCTTCCTGCGAGCGGTCGCCAGAGATCCTGCTTTCGTGGGTGCACAGATCGATACTGGATTCATCGAACGCCACAGAGAGTTGCTCCTTCGGGAAGCACCGCCCGCGGCTGAAGAGGCATTGGCTGCGGCAGCCTTGTGGTTGATTGCAGAAGATCGGCGGAAGGCGGCTTCGAGTCAGGACCATTCGCCCTGGCAGGCGGCCGACGGCTGGCGGCTCAATCTGGAGCATCGGCGCGAGTTTCATTTTGTCGATGCGGGCAAGGATCGCCACGTGACCCTGGGATATGGGCCCGGGTCGCTCAGCCTCGACTTCGGTCAGGGGGCTAAGCCCGCAGCGTCCTGGCCCGTGGCCGGTGGGCGCCTCCGAATCGAGTTCGAAGACCGGCGCTTCGATGCAACAGTGGTCCGCCGCGGCCGCACGCTCCATGTATTCCTTGCGGGTGCGGAGAGCCGCCTCGATCTCGCCGATGCCTTGGCGGCGGCGGAAGCGATCGAGACACCTTCTGGCAGCCTCACGGCACCCATGCCAGGGCGGATCGTTCAGCTCAAGATTTCGAAGGGCGACCGGGTGAAGCGCGGCGATACGCTCCTGGTGTTGGAAGCGATGAAGATGGAGCATAGCCTGCTGGCGCCGGCCGACGGCGTTGTGGAATTTGTTGCCTTCGCCGCGGGCGATCTTGTCGAAGAGGGGGTGGAGCTTCTGATTCTCGCCGTTGCGGAGACCGCATGATGCGCCTGCCGAAGCGCGTGCGCATGGTCGAGGTCGGGCCAAGGGACGGTCTGCAGAATGAAGCGGACATCGTTGCGACGCCGGTCAAGATCGCGCTCATCGATCGGCTTTCGTCGGCAGGCTTGCCGGCGGTCGAGGCCACGAGCTTCGTCTCGCCCAAATGGGTGCCCCAGATGGCCGATGCTGCGGAAGTCATGGGAGGAATCGCGCGCCGTCCCGGAACAGCCTATCCCGTGCTGGTTCCCAATCTTCGCGGCTTCGAGGCCGCCCTTGCCGCGAAGGCCGAGGAAGTTGCCGTCTTCGCCGCCGCCTCGGAAAGCTTTTCCCGACGGAACATCAATTGCAGCATCGCCGAGAGCTTGGAGCGGTTCGAGCCGGTGATGAAAGCGGCAAGAGAGGCCGGTATTCGCGTGCGGGGCTATATCTCATGCGTTCTCGGTTGTCCCTATGAAGGCCCGATCGATCCGGCCGAGGTCGCAGAAGTCGCCGAGCGCCTCGCCGCTATGGGCTGCTACGAGGTTTCGCTCGGCGACACCATCGGGGTCGGCACGCCGGGCGGGGCGGTTGCCATGATCGAGGCCGTGGCGACCAAGCTGCCGAAAGAGCGCCTGGCCGTCCATTTCCACGACACCTATGGCCAGGCCCTCGCCAACATTCTGGCGGCGCTGGAATCCGGCGTTGCTGTGGTGGACAGTTCCGTTGCCGGCCTGGGCGGCTGCCCCTACGCGCCGGGCGCCGGCGGCAATGTTGCGAGCGAGGACGTGTTGTACATGCTCCAAGGCCTCGGCATCGAGACGGGTGTGGACCTCGACGCCCTGATCGAAGCCGGCCGATTCATTTCCGATCATCTTGGCCGGCCGCCAGCATCCAAGGTTTCGCGGGCGCGGCTCGCTGCCGCCCCCAAGACGGCGCTCGTGTAGTCTGGCGATGCTGCATCTTCTCAAGCTCTGCGTCGGCTGCGACAGCGTCGAGGATCTCGCTCAATGGCAGCGCAAGCGCTCGCCGCTGGAGCATTGGACGCGCAATCATCCCAAACGGGCCAAGGAGATTACCGCCGGAGGATCGCTCTATTGGGTGATCAAGGGGCAGATCAGGGTGCGTCAACGTATTCTTCGCCTCGACCGGCGGGAGGATGAGGAGGGAGTCTGGTGCGCCATCGTGCTTGGACGCCGGCTGGTCCGGGTGCGGCAGACGGCTCACCGGCCCTTCCAGGGCTGGCGCTATCTCGAGGCTGGCGATGCGCCGCCGGACTTGGTCAAAGGCGAGGGCGGGGACGAGTTGCCCGAGAAGCTCGCGGCGGAGCTGCGCGCCCTCGGCCTGCTGTAGGCCGGCTATTGCATCGCACAATGGCCTGCAATCCACAGATTTTTGGGCTTTGTTGCCGTTTTGCACTGGACAGCCGAGCGGCTGAAGCCTACATACGTCCCTCGGCCGCCGAGAGATGTTTCATTTCTGCCTTGGCGTGTCCGTGCAAGCTTCTGCACCGCTCTTTTGATTGTCGGCGCGGCGGTTCGCCGAGACCCTGACAAGGGGTCTTGGTCGTTCGTCGTCTTCGGTCGGAACGCGGTCTGTTGTTTGACATTGTGGTTTAAAGAGAAGGGATGCGAGGGCGGCGGTTCTGTTTTTGCGAGGCTGAGAGGCTAATCGTAAGCGGACCTGTTGCTTTCTCGTGTTTCTGATTTCGCGCTATTGGCGGCTGGCGTGCCGGCTCTGGAGGTATCTGGGGTTTGGGCGGTGGAAGCTGGTGGTGTGAAGAAGCGCGTGAAGTGACGGGATCCTGATTTTGGGTCCTGGTCTTGTTGCCTGTTGGCCGTAAGGCTGATGGGTGATGGGATTGGGTTCCCGAGGTCAACCTGAGAGTTTGATCCTGGCTCAGAACGAACGCTGGCGGCATGCCTAACACATGCAAGTCGAACGTGATCCAGGCTTCGGTCTGGTGAAAGTGGCAGACGGGTGAGTAACGCGTGGGAACCTGCCCTGTGGTAGGGAATAACCGCGGGAAACTGCGGCTAATACCCTATGTGTCCTGAGGGACAAAGATTTATCGCCATAGGAGGGGCCCGCGTCGGATTAGGTAGTTGGTGGGGTAACGGCCTACCAAGCCATCGATCCGTAGCTGGTCTGAGAGGATGATCAGCCACACTGGGACTGAGATACGGCCCAGACTCCTACGGGAGGCAGCAGTGGGGAATATTGGACAATGGGGGCAACCCTGATCCAGCAATGCCGCGTGGGTGATGAAGGCCTTCGGGTTGTAAAGCCCTTTCGGCGGGGAAGATGATGACGGTACCCGCAGAAGAAGCCCCGGCTAACTTCGTGCCAGCAGCCGCGGTAATACGAAGGGGGCTAGCGTTGTTCGGAATTACTGGGCGTAAAGGGCGCGTAGGCTGTGCTGTAAGTCAGGCGTGAAAGGCCCGGGCTCAACCTGGGAACTGCGCATGATACTGCGGCGCTTGAAGGCGGGAGAGGATGGCGGAATTCCCAGTGTAGAGGTGAAATTCGTAGATATTGGGAAGAACACCGGTGGCGAAGGCGGCCATCTGGCCCGCAATTGACGCTGAGGCGCGAAAGCGTGGGGAGCAAACAGGATTAGATACCCTGGTAGTCCACGCCGTAAACGATGAGTGCTAGACGTCGGGGAGCTTGCTCTTCGGTGTCGCCGCTAACGCATTAAGCACTCCGCCTGGGGAGTACGGTCGCAAGATTAAAACTCAAAGGAATTGACGGGGGCCCGCACAAGCGGTGGAGCATGTGGTTTAATTCGAAGCAACGCGCAGAACCTTACCAGCCCTTGACATGGGCGTTAAGGGATCGGGAGACCGGTCCTGTCGGGTAAAGCCGGACGCCACACAGGTGCTGCATGGCTGTCGTCAGCTCGTGTCGTGAGATGTTGGGTTAAGTCCCGCAACGAGCGCAACCCTCATCTTCAGTTGCCAACGGGTTAAGCCGGGCACTCTGGAGAAACTGCCGGTGACAAGCCGGAGGAAGGCGGGGATGACGTCAAGTCCTCATGGCCCTTACGGGCTGGGCTACACACGTGCTACAATGGCGGTGACAGCGGGTAAGCGATGGGGCGACCCTGAGCCAATCCCGAAAAGCCGTCTCAGTTCGGATTGCACTCTGCAACTCGAGTGCATGAAGTTGGAATCGCTAGTAATCGCGGATCAGCATGCCGCGGTGAATACGTTCCCGGGCCTTGTACACACCGCCCGTCACGCCATGGGAGTTGGCTTTACCCGAAGGCGGTATGCTGACCCGTAAGGGGGGCAGCCGACCACGGTAAGGTCAGCGACTGGGGCGAAGTCGTAACAAGGTAGCCGTAGGGGAACCTGCGGCTGGATCACCTCCTTTCTGGGTTTGGGAGAAGGACGGTAGCCGCCAGGCTGCCGACACCTCTTCTGAATACCATCAGGGCCTTTTGGCCTTGCGGATGGGGCCGCCGTCCCCGCATCCCTTCTCACGCGGATTCAGGAGTCAGAGGTCAGAAGTCGGAAGTCAGTGTCATTGCGGCGCATCCGTGCCTTGCTGACTTCTGTCTTCCGACTTCCGACTTCTGGCCGGGCTAGTAGCTCAGTTGGTTAGAGCGCGCGCTTGATAAGCGTGAGGTCGGAAGTTCAAATCTTCCCTGGCCCACCAGGTTCGGAAGTCAGGGATCAGAAGTCAGAGAGGTAAGTCGGCCCATGGCCGGGTCGTACTGACTTCTGTCATCTGACTTCCGACTTCTGAGACCGGGGCCGTAGCTCAGCTGGGAGAGCGCCTGCTTTGCAAGCAGGAGGTCACCGGTTCGATCCCGGTCGGCTCCACCAGGAGCCGACGGGCTTGACGGAGTCCGGCTCCACCAGGAGCCGAGGCCGGAAGTCAGTGATCGGAAGTCAGAAGTCAGACAGAAGGTGGCGACGGTGTGAGGCTGGCGCTGGTTCTCTTGGTTCCGCGTGAGGGTACGAAATAGGTTGGGGTCGCTGGGGAAGTCGTTCTGACTTCCGTCTTCTGACTTCCGACTTCTGCTGATTGGCATTGTGAAGAGGAATGCGACTGGCTGCGGCCTGTTGTCTGCCGTTGGGGGGCGTCCTATGGGATGCGCGCCGATGGGGACGGACGGGGGTGGCCAGGCGGGTAAAACATGAGTGCTGAGTTGTCGAAAACGAGGCTCTGGGCTTGGGCGCGGGGGGCTTGCTCTCTGTGTGCGAGGTTGGGGCTTTGGATCAAGCGCGTAAGGGCATTTGGTGGATGCCTTGGCACTGAGAGGCGATGAAGGACGTGGCACGCTGCGAAAAGCTGCGGGGAGGGGCGAGCACCCTTTGATCCGCGGATCTCCGAATGGGGAAACCCGGCCCTATTGGGTCATTGCCGACTGAATCCATAGGTCGGCGAAGCGAACCCGGTGAACTGAAACATCTCAGTAGCCGGAGGAAAGGACATCAACAGAGACTCCGCGAGTAGTGGCGAGCGAAAGCGGATTAGGCCAGTGGCTGCAGCTTAAGAACCGGAAGCGTCTGGAAAGGCGCGCCAGAGCGGGTGATAGCCCCGTACGGGTAGAAAGAGCTGCGGTCCTCGAGTAAGGCGGGACACGTGCAATCCTGTCTGAACATGGGGGGCCCACCCTCCAAGCCTAAGTACTCCTCAGTGACCGATAGTGCACAAGTACCGTGAGGGAAAGGTGAAAAGCACCCCGATGAGGGGAGTGAAAGAGACCCTGAAACCGGATGCCTACAAGCAGTCGGAGCCGGCGCGAGCCGGTGACGGCGTACCTCTTGTATAATGGGTCAGCGACTTAGTCTTGCGAGCGAGCTTAAGCCGATAGGCGCAGGCGCAGCGAAAGCGAGTCTGAATAGGGCGTTAGTTCGCAGGATTAGACCCGAAACCGGGTGATCTAGCCATGGGCAGGCTGAAGGTGCGGTAACACGTACTGGAGGGCCGAACCCACGTCTGTTGAAAAAGACGGGGATGACCTGTGGCTAGGGGTGAAAGGCCAATCAAACTCGGAAATAGCTGGTTCTCCGCGAAATCTATTTAGGTAGAGCGTCGGTTGTTTACCGCCGGGGGTAGAGCACTGGATGGGCTAGGGGGGCGCGAGCCTTACCAAACCTAACCAAACTCCGAATACCGGCGAGTAAGAGACCGGCAGACAGGCCATGGGTGCTAAGGTCCGTGGCCGAGAGGGAAAGAGCCCAGACCGCCAGCTAAGGTCCCCAAGTCGTGGCTAAGTGGGAAAGGATGTGGGAAGACCAAGACAACCAGGAGGTTGGCTTAGAAGCAGCCATCCTTTAAAGAAAGCGTAATAGCTCACTGGTCTAGACAAGTCGTCCTGCGCCGAAAATGTAACGGGGCTAAAGCCACGCACCGAAGCTGCGGGCGTGCCGCAAGGCACGCGGTAGCGGAGCGTTCCGTAGGCCTGCGAAGGGGGTCCGCAAGGGTTCCTGGAGGCATCGGAAGTGAGAATGCTGACATGAGTAGCGACAAGGAGTGCGAGAAACACTCCCGCCGAAAGTCCAAGGGTTCCTGCGCAAGGTTAATCCGCGCAGGGTGAGCCGGCCCCTAAGGTGAGGGCGAGAGCCGTAGCCGATGGGAACCTGGTTAATATTCCAGGGCCTGCTGGTGGTGACGAATGCCGTGTATCGTTAGGGCTTACTGGATTGCCCTGGCGGTGAAGGCGTTCCGGGAAACAGCCCCAGCTCATAGACCGTACCCGAAACCGACACAGGTGGACTGGTAGAGCATACCAAGGCGCTTGAGAGAATGGTGCTGAAGGAACTCGGCAAATTGCCCTCGTAACTTCGGGAGAAGAGGGCCCTTTCCCTGGGCAACCAGGGCGAGGGGGCACAGACCAGGGGGTGGCGACTGTTTACTAAAAACACAGGGCTCTGCGAAGCCAGTACGGCGACGTATAGGGTCTGACGCCTGCCCGGTGCCGGAAGGTTAAGAGGAGGGGTGCAAGCTCTGAATCGAAGCCCCGGTAAACGGCGGCCGTAACTATAACGGTCCTAAGGTAGCGAAATTCCTTGTCGGGTAAGTTCCGACCTGCACGAATGGCGTAACGACTTCCCCGCTGTCTCCAGCACCAACTCAGCGAAATTGAATTCTCCGTGAAGATGCGGAGTACCCGCGGTTAGACGGAAAGACCCCGTGCACCTTTACTACAGCTTTGCAGTGGCATTAGGGAATGAATGTGTAGGATAGGCGGGAGGCACTGAAGCGCCGGCGCCAGCCGGTGTGGAGCCACCCTTGAAATACCGCCCTTTCGTTCTCTGATGTCTAACCGAGCCCCCTGAAGCGGGGGCCGGGACCCTGCATGGCGGGTAGTTTGACTGGGGCGGTCGCCTCCCAAAGAGTAACGGAGGCGCGCGATGGTGGGCTCAGGCTGGTCGGAAATCAGCCGGTGAGTGCAATGGCAAAAGCCTGCCTGACTGCGAGACTAACAAGTCGAGCAGAGACGAAAGTCGGTCATAGTGATCCGGTGGTTCCACGTGGACGGGCCATCGCTCAACGAATAAAAGGTACGCCGGGGATAACAGGCTAATGACGCCCAAGAGTCCATATCGACGGCGTCGTTTGGCACCTCGATGTCGGCTCATCACATCCTGGGGCTGGAGCAGGTCCCAAGGGTATGGCTGTTCGCCATTTAAAGTGGTACGTGAGCTGGGTTTAGAACGTCGTGAGACAGTTCGGTCCCTATCTGCCGTGGGTGTTGGAGAATTGAGAGGATCTGTCCCTAGTACGAGAGGACCGGGATGGACGCACCTCTGGTGTACCGGTTGTCGCGCCAGCGGCAGCGCCGGGTAGCTATGTGCGGTCGGGATAACCGCTGAAAGCATCTAAGCGGGAAACCCCCCTCAAGACCAGTTCTCCCCGAAGAGCCGTGGAAGACCACCACGTTGATAGGCCGGAGGTGAAAGCGCAGCAATGCGTGCAGCCAACCGGTACTAATCGCTCGTTCGGCTTGATCCACTACCCTGCCTCGCATGCAGCGAGCAGGCCCTCCAGAGGCGCTACGCCTCAGTCTCGGTGAAGCATCTCAGCACTCATACGCGCCCGGAAGTCAGTAATCAGAAGTCAGTAAGAATCCGACTTCCGACTTCTGACTTCCGGTTCCTGTCTTCCGTCCCGACGACCTGGTGGTTACGGCGAGGGGCCCAACACCCGATCCCATCCCGAACTCGGCCGTGAAATCCCTCAGCGCCAATGGTACTGCGTCCTAAGACGCGGGAGAGTAGGTCGCCGCCAGGTCTTCAGGACGGAAGACACACAACATACCCGCCACAAACGCATCCCTCTTCGACCCAGAAGTCAGAAGACGGGAGTCAGAAGTCAGTAAGCGTCATCAGCGCACTCTCCTCCGTTCTCTGCCTCCCGTCCTCCCACTCCCGCGGGGTGGAGCAGCCCGGTAGCTCGTCAGGCTCATAACCTGAAGGTCGTAGGTTCAAATCCTACCCCCGCAACCAGCGATAATTGACTCCCGGTCCTACCTTTGGCCGGGAGTTTTTGTTTGCGGGCTTGGTCATCGCTCAAGGCCAGGAGGGCCGCGAGATCACCATAGAGCTGTGCCTGGATCCAGGCGGGCACGCCCGCAACGGGCTTCAGCACAACGCAGTCGATGAGGGGGCCCCGTCCTGTGTCCTTGCCGAGAATCATTCTTAACTGTTGACCTGCCCGGGCGGAAGCCATAGATTAGACTTATTCTAATCATCCGAACAGGAGACGCGACCGTGGACACAAAGACTGGCCCAAAAGGCGAGGGGAAATGCCCTGTCATGCACGGGACGACGAACCTCGGCATGAGGTCGAACAGCGACTGGTGGCCGAAACAGCTGAACCTCAGGATTCTCCGGCAGAACTCGCCCAAGTCTGATCCGATGGGCGCGGCCTTCAACTACGCCAAAGAGTTCAAGAAGCTCGACCTCAAGGCCCTGAAGAAGGACCTCCATGCGCTGATGACGGACAGCCAAGATTGGTGGCCGGCGGATTTCGGCCACTACGGGGGGCTCTTCATCCGCATGGCATGGCACGCCGCGGGCACCTATCGCACCGGCGACGGGCGCGGGGGTGCCGGCGCCGGCCAGCAGCGCTTCGCGCCGCTCAACTCTTGGCCGGACAATGCGAACCTCGACAAGGCGCGCCGGCTCTTGTGGCCCCTCAAGCAGAAATACGGCCGGAAGATCTCCTGGGCCGACCTCATGATCCTCGCGGGCAATGTCGCGCTCGAGTCGATGGACTTCAAGACCTTCGGCTTCGGCGGCGGGCGGCCCGATGCGTGGGAGCCCGACGAAGCCGTCTACTGGGGCAAGGAAGACAGCTGGCTTGCCGACAAGCGCTACACGGGCGACCGGGAACTCGAGAATCCGCTCGCCGCGGTGCAGATGGGCCTCATCTATGTGAATCCCGAAGGGCCGAACGGCAAGCCGGATCCGGCCGCGGCCGCCATCGACATTCGCGAGACCTTCGCGCGCATGGCGATGAACGACGAGGAGACGGTTGCGTTGATCGCCGGCGGGCACAGCTTCGGCAAGACCCATGGCGCCGGCGATGCGAAGCTTGTCGGTCCGGAACCCGAGGCGGCGCCCATTGAGCAGATGGGCCTCGGCTGGAAGAGCAGGTTCGGCACGGGCAAAGGCAGGGACGCGATCACGGGCGGCCCGGAAGTGACCTGGACCAAGACGCCGACGAAGTGGAGCAACGACTTCTTCGAGAACCTGTTCGGCAACGAGTGGGAGCTCACTAAGAGCCCGGCCGGCGCCTATCAGTGGACGGCGAAGGGCGGCGCTGCCACGATCCCGGACGCCTACGACCCGTCGAAGCGGCATGTGCCGACCATGCTAGTCACGGACCTCTCCCTGCGGGTCGATCCGATCTACGAAAAGATTTCGCGGCACTTCCACAAAAATCCAGATGCCTTCGCTGACGCATTTGCCCGGGCCTGGTTCAAGCTCACGCACCGCGATATGGGGCCGCGCGCGCGCTATCTCGGCTCCGAGGTGCCGGCGGAGGAGATGATCTGGCAGGACCCCGTTCCCGCCGTCGATCACAAGCTGATCGGCACGAAAGACATCGCGGATCTCAAGGCCAAGATCCTTGCCACGGGACTCTCCATCTCCGAGCTGGTCGGGATCGCATGGGCTTCGGCGGCAACCTTCCGCGGCTCCGACAAGCGCGGCGGGGCGAACGGGGCGCGCATCCGTCTCGAGCCCCAGAAGGATTGGGACGTCAACGAGCCTGTCCGGCTGGCAAAAGTTCTGAAAACCCTTGCGGGCATCCAGAAGACGTTCAACGGCGCGGCAAAAGGTGGCAAGAAAGTGTCGCTCGCAGATCTGATCGTGCTCGGCGGTTCGGCCGCCGTCGAGCAGGCGGCAAAGAAGGCAGGGCAGGATGTGACGGTTCCCTTCACGCCGGGCCGCACGGACGCATCGCAGGAGCAAACCGACGCGGCGTCCTTTGCTCACCTCGAGCCGGTAGCGGATGGCTTCCGCAACTACCTGAAGACCAGATACTCAGTGTCGGCGGAAGAGCTTCTGATCGACAGGGCGCAACTCCTGACGCTGACTGCGCCGGAAATGGCGGTTCTCGTGGGCGGCTTGCGCGTCCTGGGTGCGAACCACGGCAAGTCCAGGCACGGCGTCTTCACGAAGCGGCCAGGGACGCTGACCAACGACTTCTTCGTGAACCTCTTGGACATGGGCATCGAGTGGAAAGCGACCTCAGATGAAAATCTGTTCGAGGGGCAGGACCGCAAGAGCGGCAAACTGAAGTGGACCGGCACCCGCGTCGACCTCGTCTTCGGCTCGAACTCGGAGTTGCGCGCCTTTGCCGAAGTGTACGGGTCGGCTGACGCGCAAGCCAAGTTCGTGGCTGACTTCGTGGCGGCCTGGACGAAGGTGATGAACGCCGATCGCTTCGATCTCGCCTGATTTCCGCCCACGGGTTTTCGAGAGCTCCTAGGGCCAAGGCGCGCCTGCAATGCGCCTTGGCCGGGGTCTTAAGCAGGATGGCGTAAGAATGCGGGCCGTCTGGACTTTCGTGGAAGCTCACAGCCGCGCTGCCGTCCCACTATTGGCCTGGCATCTGATCTCCGCCCGATCTACCAACGGTCATAGCCGTAGTGGTGATGATGCCAGCCGTATCCGCCGTAGCCGCCGTAGTAACCGAAGCTGAAGTTGTAGCTGGGCCCGTAGCCGTAGCCCGGACTGTAGCCATAGCTCGGCGCATAGCCGTAGCCCGAGCCATAGCCATAGGAGGGCCCATAGCCGTAGGGTTGCTCGTAGACGCAAGCGGACAGCATCGCGGCGAGGGCGAGCGAACCGAGGATTGCAGCAAAAGCGCGCAAGGAGTGAACCTCCCGATAGGTCTTCCTGACCACTGCACGCTGATGTAGCGCCCTCTCCTGCGCTCAACAGGCTCTGCCTCTGGAATACCTTGGGATTGCCATAGTTGCCTTGAGCGGCGACGTCCCCGCGTGGCGCAGCTGATCCTGCTATCAGCCGCCCTGCCGCTTCTTGAACCGATTGGCTATCGCCAGCGCGCCCGCCGCGCCGACTGTGGCTTTGATCGCGACGCCGATGAGGCCCAAGAAGTGGAGGCCCAGAAATCCAAACGCAAGAGAGCCGACGATGGATCCAAGAGCACCGAATCCGGCATTGGTCCAAAAGTCGAAGCCCTGGCCTTCCATGATCTTGCCCGCAAGCCAGCCGACGACCAGGCCAATCGCGGGGATCATGATGACAACAATCAGGAAGACATTGAGCCCGACTGGCATGTGCTCCTGGCGCATTACCCTCGAAACCCCGGCAGTTTGGCCCAGGGGCCCCGGAAGTCAATGACCTCGGCCCAATCAGCACATGTCCCGAGGGATTCGCTCTGTCCAGCTACGGGAAAACATCCTGATGCCGCTCTCAAAAGCTTCCAGATCGGCCTCGACGACGAATTCCGATTCGGTGCAGGCAATGGCGCAATGGGTATGGACCCGGGTATCCCAGTTTTGCGGGCGGCGGAGGGTGAACTCGTGTTCGACCTCCGATCGTGCCGAGGTGGGGTCGTCCGGGCGCATCCGATAGCGGATGATCTTGCGCAAGGCCGTCTCCACCCCGATTTCCTCGATGACCGAGGCGCCGTCGTCGCGGAGCACTTCGATCCGCTGCTCTCCGCTGGCGACATCCTGACAAATGCTGCGATGAACGGCACCCGGCTGCAGCATGCGCCGGCGCGTTGGTGTGGCTTTCTCCGGGTCGGCGAAGTGGACCCGGGCGTCTTCCGGTCGGGGCCGGCGAACTGGAAGCGAAAGGCTGGATTGCCCTGTCCAAACGGTAAGGCGGACGGGTGTCGGCGCCGGCCAGATGATCGGCCAATAGGCGGTGGATACGGCAACGCGGATTCTGTGCCCCGCCAGGAACCGGTGCCCGATGTCGTTGAGCTGAAGGCGGATGCGTTGGCGTTGGTTGGGCTTGAGGGGCACAGGCGCGGAATGTCCGTCCCGGTGAGTGAGGTTCAGCACTCCATAGCTGACGCGGGTGACGCGACCATCGGGCGCCACGTCGCTCAGGCGGACGATGACATTCGCGACTGGCCGATCCGCTTCCAGCTCGAGATCCGCCACAGGCGCGCCTAGGATTTCCAATGCCTCTGCCAGAGGCTCGCCGTCGAAGACGAGCGAATAGGCATCATCGGGTCTCTGATCCGTGGGGAGTTCGGGCCCGAGGCCGCCCAGCCCATAGGGGCACCATTCGCCGGCGGCCGCACCGGTCGTCTCGGGCGAGCAGACGGATAGAGCCAAGATTGCTCCGGGCTTCGCCGCGAGACCTTCGGGATTGAGCGCCAGGCGCTGCGCCACGTTGGCCTGGGAAGGCCAGGACTGTTCGGCCACCCAATGCCCGGGGCGGTGGTCGTAGTGACTGGCAGGCGCCACGGAATCCTGGACATAGGCCCGCAACATCGGCTCGGCCATGATTCCGTTGTCCTGGCCTTTCAGCCAGTGGTCCCACCAGCGCAGGCACTCCGTAAGGAAGCCAATGGCCGGGCCCGGGACGCCGTTATGGGGATATTTGTGGCCCCAGGGCCCGACGATGGCCAGGCGCGGCGACTTCAGGTTGCGCAGCAGGCGAAACACGGCGTTGGTGTAGCCATCCGCCCAGCCGCCGATGGCCATGACGGCGCAGGCAATGGCGCCGATGTCCTCGCACACCGAGCCGTGGCGCCAATAGCTGTCCCGCCGTTGATGGCGAAGCCAAGTGGCGAACACGGGCGTCACGGCTTCCAGGCGTTCCGTCCACATCTCCCGCCAGCGATCGCCGACGATGAGCGGGTCGGGCGCCTGGGCCATTCTGGAGAAGAAACTCGATCCCCATTCGAGGTTGCCGGTCATATGGCAGCCGCCCATGTAATGCATGTCGTCAGCGTAGCGATCGTCGGTGGAACAGGCGGTGACGATGGCTTTAAGGGCCGGCGGCCGGCGGGCGGCAACCTGAAGGGAATTGAAGCCTCCCCAGGAGATGCCCATCATTCCGACATTGCCGGTGCACCAGGTTTGATTTGCGAGCCAGGCGATCGCCTCGACGGCGTCGTCCTGCTCCTGCTTCAGGTATTCGTCTCGGATGACACCGTCGGAATCGCCGGTTCCACGAATGTCCAGACGGAGGCAGGCATAGCCATGAGCGGCCAGGTAGGGGTGGGTGAGATCGTCGCCGTCGCGCGTTCCATCCCGCCGGCGATAGGGGATGTATTCCAGGATCGCCGGTACCGGATGTGCCTCGGCATCCTCCGGAATCCAGAGGCGGCCGGCCAGCCTCGTACCATCGGCAAGCGGGATCCAGATGGTCTCATGGTGGCGGATCGCCCTGGGCGTTGGGGTCGTCATGGTGAGTGCTCGCTTTCGTTCAAGGGGTTGCCTGCGTTGGTTAGGCGGCCAATTCGTCGATCCCATCCAGGCGGAGGCGAATCTCCATAGGGAATTGCCAGTCGCCAGGCAATTACGCCGCCGCCTTGCCCATCCTGCGGCGCTGCCTGCCTCGCCATGCCTATGGGCATTTTGGGGGAAGTTTGTTGACCGTACAAACATTAGATTGTTCAATCGAACAACGCTCCGCCGCCGTGAGCGGCGGCAAACTCGAACCGGTCAGGCCATGGCCAACGCAAGGCTGCAAAGTTTTCGCCGCAACGAACTGATCGACGCCACCATCGCCGCGATCTTCGAAGGCGGGCTCCAGCAGACCACGCTCAATGCCATCGGCAAGCAGGCCGGGCTGTCACCGGCGCTGGTAAACCACTATTTCGACGGCAAGGAGGCGTTGCTCGAAGCGACCATGCGCCGTCTTATGCGCGATCTGGGGCGGGATATAAGGGCGCGTCTTCGGGCCAGACCCACGGCGCTGGGCCGGCTGCATGCGATCATCGATGGCTGTTTCTCCAGGCGGCATTTCCTCCCGGAATCGATGGTCGCCTGGCTCAGCTTCTGGCTGGAGGTCCGCCGCAATCCACGCTTTGCCCGGATGCAGAGGATCCTGAACCGGCGTTTCCAGTCCAACATCATGTTCGCCTTGCGCCAGCTCGCCCCGGAACCGATGGCGGAGGACCTCGCCCTCGGCCTGACCGCTCTCATCGACGGGTTCTGGTGGGCCTACGCGGTCGATGCCAAGCGCATCCAGCCTGCTCACGCTCGCCGGCTATGCCGGGACTACCTCGCCAGCCGGCTACCCGGAATCGGACCCGCCAAGCGGCCGCGCGTTAGGCCTGGGCGCCGCACCAAGCGGGCGGGGAAGCACTCATGAACGAAGCGCCCATCATCCGCGACGTATCGGACAGCGTGCGCTCCATCGAGCTTGCCTGGATCCCGATGTCGGACGGCCGGCGTCTCGCGGCCAGGCTCTGGTTCCCTCGGGATGCGGAAAGCCATCCGGTGCCCGCGATCCTGGAGTACATCCCCTATCGCCGGCGCGACGGCACGCGACCGCGCGACGATGAAAGCCATCCTTGGATTGCTGCTCAAGGCTACGCCTGCGCCCGGGTGGACATCGCGGGTAGCGGCGATTCCGACGGCCTGCTCCTCGACGAGTATTTGAAGCAGGAGCAGGACGATGCATGCGAAATCATCGCCTGGCTCGCCGCCCAGCCCTGGTGCAGCGGCAGCGTGGGCATGATCGGCATCTCCTGGGGCGGCTTCAACGGGCTGCAAGTGGCGGCGCGCCGCCCGCCTGCCTTGAAGGCGGTCATCTCGCTCTCCTCGACGGTCGATCGCTACGCCGATGACGCGCACCTCATGGGCGGTTGCCTCATCGCCGACAACATGGATTGGGGCGGCGCCTTCTTCGCTTATGCCGGACTG
The DNA here is from genome assembly GCA_963724385.1 of uncultured Alphaproteobacteria bacterium. Lineage (GTDB taxonomy): Bacteria > Pseudomonadota > Alphaproteobacteria > Dongiales > Dongiaceae > DASXQK01. The sequence goes on from CAVRUJ010000001.1 coordinate 2,213,070, forward strand.
CCGCCAGACCCCGCGATGGTGGGCCCGGACTGGCGCGAACGGTGGCTGGCCCGGCTCGAGGTTCTGCGTCCTTTCCCCGCGCTCTGGCTGGAGCATCAGCGGCGCGATGCATTCTGGCGCCACGGCTCGGTCTGCGAAGACTACGCGGCGATCCAATGCCCCGTGCTGTCGGTCAGCGGCTGGGCCGACGGCTACCGCGCCGCGGTCTTCCAGCTCACGGAAAACCTCAAGGTGCCCTGCAAGGGACTCTCGGGTCCCTGGGGCCATCTTTATCCTCACCGCGGCGTCCCGGGCCCCGCCATCGGCTTCCTCCAGGAGGCGACCCGCTGGTGGGACCGCTGGCTCAAGGGCAGGCCGACAGGCGTGGAAAACGACCCTGCACTCAGGCTATGGCTGCAGGATGGAATCGCGCCCAGCGCACATTACGACTACCGGCCGGGGCGCTGGATCGCCATCGACCGCTGGCCTTCGGCGGATATCGTCGCGCAGGTCTGGGCGCTCGGCCGGCAGGGACTGGTCTCCGCGGCGAATCCCGAAGGTCCGTTGACTCTGCGCTCGCCGCAGACCACTGGGCTTGCCAGCGGCGAATGGTGCGCCTATGGCCTAGGCAAGGTGGCGCCGGAACTGCCTCTCGACCAGCGGATCGACGATGCCGGTTCACTGGTCTTCGATACGCCACCTCTATCCGAACCCCTAGCTGTCGTCGGTTCGGTCGTCGCCAACCTCGAGTTGTCTGCGGATAAGCCGGAAGCCTTGGTGGCCGTGCGTCTCAGCGACGTGGCACCGGATGGCGCGGCGACGCGGGTCAGCTACGGCGTGGTGAATCTCGCCCATCGGGACAGTCACGCCGAACCGGCAGCCTTGGAAACGGGCCGGCGTTACCGGGTCAAGGTCGCGCTCACCCATGCGGCCCATGTCTTCGCGCCCGGCCAGCGTCTGCGCATCTCAATTTCGAGCTGCTATTGGCCCCTGGTCTGGCCATCGCCCGAAGCCGCCACGTTGTTCATTGAAACGGGAGCGAGCCAGGTCGCCTTGCCGGTGCTCCCAGTGGCGCGCATCCGCGACTATCCGGGCTTCCCCCCGGTCGAAAAGTCCAAGCCCACGGCCATCACGGTTTTCGATCCCGGCTTTGAAAAGCGCGAGACGCTTTACGACGTCGGTGCAGACAGGACCATCGTGCGAAACAGCCGGAGCGACGGGTCCTATCGCATCGACGACATCGGCACCGTCGTCTCCTACGCAAAGGTGAAGGAGTTTGCGATCGCGCAGAACAATCCGCTCACCGCCGAGACCACGGTTTCCACGAAGGTGCACTACCAACGATCGGATTGGGACGCGCGGCTCGAGACCAAGATCCGCATGACTTGCGATAAAACCCACTTCATCTTCCGTTCCGACGTCGATGCCTATGCCGGCGGCGAGCGCTGCTTCAGCCAGAGCTTCGACCACCGGATGCCGCGGGACCATATGTGAGCACCCCATCTTGACCCAGGGGCCCAAAATCCTCGACCGGATGCCCGAGGCTTTCGATATTCTCGATCCCGTCTGGATTCCCATGCCCGATGGGGTCCGATTGGCCGCGCGCCTGCTGCTGCCACGTTCGGCCAAGCAGAAGCCGGTGCCGGCGGTGCTGGAATACATCCCCTATCGCCGGCGGGACGGGACCATCATCGGCGACACGCCGACCCACGCCTACTTCGCCGGCCACGGCTACGCCTCGCTGCGCGTCGACATCCGTGGCGCCGGCAATTCCGAGGGCGTGCTGCTGGACGAATACCTGCCGCAGGAACTGGACGACGGGCTGGCCGTCATCGCCTGGATCGCGGCCCAGTCCTGGTGCAGCGGCAAGGTCGGGATGATGGGTTACTCCTGGGGCGGCTTCAACGCGCTCCAGATCGCCGCGCTGCGGCCACCGGCGCTCGCCGCGATCATACCCGTGCATGCCACCGACGACCGCTATGGCGACGATTGCCATTACATGGGTGGGGCCCTGCTCAAGGGAAACATCTCCTGGGCCTCCACCATGCTGGCGTATAACGCCCGGCCGCCCGATCCCCTGGTCGTCGGAGAGCGCTGGCGCAAGATGTGGTTCGAGCGGCTGGAGGGCAGCCCGCCCTTCATTTTCGAGTGGCTGGCGCATCCGCTGCGCGACGCCTATTGGCGCCATGGTTCGGTCGGCGAGGATTATGGCCGGATCACGGCCGCGGTCTACACCATCGGCGGCTGGACCGATCCCTACACCAACTGCGTGCTGCGCCTGCTGCAGCATCTGAAGGCCCCGGCCAAGGCGCTGATCGGCCCCTGGGCCCACGCCTATCCTCACATCGCCCGGCCCGGCCCCCAGATCGGATTCCTCCAGGAATGCTTGCGCTGGTGGGACCGGTGGCTCAAAGGCATCGACAATGGAATCGTGGACGAACCCAGGCTCAAGACCTGGATCCAGGATGCCGTGCCGCCGACCTCCGACTATGAAACGCGGCCCGGCCGCTGGGTCAGCGAGGCGGATTGGCCAGGATCGACCACCATTAAGCGGTTCTTCCTCGACGAAGGACGTCTACTCGATCATGCGCCATCCTCGGCGACGACGATCCAGCACCGATCACCGCAGGTGACCGGCAGCACCGCGGGCGAGTGGTGTCCCTATGGTTATGTCGGCGAGCTTCCCATCGATCAGCGCGCGGACGATGGGCGGTCCCTGGTCTTCGACAGCGCGCCTCTGGAGGCGCCGCTGGAGCTGCTGGGCACGCCCCGGGTCACGTTGCGGCTGGCGATCGACCGGCCGGTGGGTATCGTCACGGCGCGCCTGTGCGAGGTTGCGCCCGATGGCGCCTCGACCCTGATCTCCTATGGGGTCTTCAATCTGACCCGGCGGGAAGGTTTCGGCCGGTCCGTGCCCATGTGCCCGGGGGAACCTGTCAGCGTCAGCTTCCCCTTGAATGACCTGGGCCATCGGTTCAGTGCTGGCTCGCGGGTGCGCCTCGCCTTGTCGACCAACTACTGGCCCATCCTGTGGCCGGCACCGGAGCCGGTGACCATGACAGTGCATCCGGCGGAGTGCCGGCTCGACCTCCCTGAAAGAGCCGGATCGCCCGCCGCCGACGGCGGGATCGCATTCCTGCCCTCGGAAGCGGCTCCCAACGTGCCTTTCACCCGCCTTCGAGCGGGTCGGCGCGAGCGTACCGTCGAAGAAGACGCCACGACCGGAAAGACGACTGTGACCATCCATCGGGATTCAGGCGCGTTTCGCTTGGAGGAGCACGGTCTTACCGTCGACGCCGGGGCTGTCGAGCGGATCAGCCAGATCGAGGGTGACCCCCTAAGCACGACCGTCGACATCGAGTGGCGCTATGCCATGGACCGCGGCGATTGGGCGATCCGCACCATCAGCCGAACGATCGCGACTTGCAGCCGGGAAGCGTTTCACTTGCATGTAGCGCTGGACGCTTACGAGGGTGATCGCCGCGTGTTCACCAAGAACTGGTCGCGCGATCTGCCGCGAGTGGGGATGTGAGCACAAGTTGTTGTCGAATGACCGATGGGGGACAACTTCTAACGATATTGTGATCGGCGGTGCGTCATGCAGGTACCTGGGGCCGGGCATGACTTATGGTGCGGATGGGACTTGAGCCGATGTTCAGGGCCGGGGCGATCGACTGCCGCCCGAGTTGCGTATGAGAGCGGTCTGGTCTGGTGGACGGGGCAAGATTGCGATAATTTGTCGGATGAGAAGCGGCAGCCGCGAGGGGATGCTTCGGAATCGAAGCTTGAACCGGTTGCCAGCCAAGAGAACAGACGCCGCGACGGCGTAATGAGCCCGCGTCAAGCTCAAGTTATGGTGCTGGAAAACAGGGAGGGTTGAATGAGCAAGCTTTATATGAGCCGCCGCGACATCCTGCGCAGCGCGGCGGCGATGGCCTCGATCACCGCTTTGGGGATCGACCCCAAGCAAGTGCTGGGGGCGGAAGAGGGCATTCTGAAGATCAGGATGCCCGTCGATTTACAGATCCTGGATCCGGGCTACATGATTGGCGGCCCCGAGACCACGGTGCTGTTCATGTGCATGCCGCGGCTGGCCTTGCCGGAAAAGCAGCCGGACGGCACCTGGGGTTGGAAGCCGTCGGATTATGTGGAGAAAGTGGGCCAGGACGACCCGACCCACATTTCCTTCACCTTGAAGCAAGGCATGATGTGGAGCAACAATGCCGGCGAAATCACTTCCGCCGACGTGAAGTTCTCCTTCGAGCGTATGCTCAAGGCGGACTGGAGCGGGCGCTGGCCGACGCTCGACCATGTCGACGTCAAGGACAAGTACAGCGGTACCGTGGTCCTGAAGTCGCCGTTCGTTGCCACGTGGGGCATGGGCGTGGCGGCGGATTCGGGGTCCATCGTGCCTGCATCCCTGGTCTCGAAGATGAAGGACCAGAAGTACACCATACCGCTGCCCGCCCAGTTCGGGCCTTACACGATGATCGATTGGACGCCGAAGCAGAAGGCGACATTCAAGGCCAATCCCGCCTGGATCGGCGCAAAGCCGTACTTCCAGGAGGTGCATCTGGTGGATGTCGAGGACTTCAAGGCCGCCGAACTTGCCTTCGAAGCCGGGGAACTGGATTTCACCGGCGTGCCGCCGGACACGGCCGCCCGCTACATGAAGTCCTTGCCGGCGCACGCGAAGCTGGTCAATACGCCGGGGCCCTTCTACACGTGGATGGGGATGAACACGCAGAATCCGAAGCTGAGCGACATCCGCATTCGCAAGGCCATCCAAAGGGCGATCGACACGGACGCGATCCTGCAGGCGGGCTACGCCGGCGTGTGCCCGCGGGCTTATGGCGTCGTGCCAATTGGCGTGCTCGGACATCGCGACAAGTCCAACTACTCCTACAACCCGGATGAAGCGAAGGCATTGTTGAAGGAGGCCGGCGTTTCTGGCCTGTCGCTCGAAATCAAAACGCTTGCCGGCGAAACCGAACGCGTGACCGCCTGCCAGGTTATTCAGCAGAATCTCGGCGACGTCGGCATTACCGTGAAGGTCACGCCGACGGATTCGGGGCCCTTCTGGAATCTCGGGCTGGAGTCCAAGGGCGACGCCTGGAAGACCCTGGAACTCTGGATCATGCAATACCAGACGACGCCCGATCCGGCCGACGCCATCCAGTGGTTCGTGAAGAGCCAGATCGGCGTCTGGAACTGGGAGCGGTGGTCCGATCCGGAGTTTGAAGCCCTCTGGTCGAAGGGTCTGGAAGAGACCGACAGGACGAAGCGGGCGGCGGGCTATGTGCGCATGCAGGAGATCATGGAGAACACAGGCGCCTATGTCTGGATCACCTTCGATCCCCTGTTCTATGCCTACAAGGACGCGATCCAGCCAGGCTATGACGCTGGCGGCGATCCGCTGCCGGAACTGTTTACGCCGGCCTGAGGCGAGGGCCAGAGGCTTCGCGGCAACTTTACCGCTCGGACCGTTTCCGCCTCTTGGGCGGTCGGTCCGGGCGGGCAGGTTCCATCTGGCTTGAGTTCCCGGCCTGCGATAGCGTGAGGCCTGCCAATCCGCCCTCACAAGGGGGCGGCGGTTAAAAAAGTGGGAGGCTAGGCGAGCGTGGTCCAGAACTATGGGGATAGCGCCCTCGGAAGCGTCGGGGCGATGACGTACGGGCCATGCTGACCTATACGCTGCAACGGATCGCGCTTGCGATCCTGATCTGCCTCACTTCAATGGGCCTGCTGTTCACCGCGCTGCACGCAATTCCGGGTGACCCGGCCTCGATCATGCTGGGCTCGCGGGCGACGCCGGAAATGCGCCAGCGCCTCAATCACGAGCTGGGGCTGGACAAGCCGATCCTCATCCAGTTTGCGACCCAGGTCGCCAACATCGCTCAGGGCGACTTCGGCACCGACATTTTCAGCAAGCGCAGCGTCGGTACAGAGATCATGGAGAGCCTGCCCAAGACGCTGATCCTGATTGGCACCGGGCTGGGCTGGGCGGTCTTGATCGCCATACCGCTCGGCTGTTATTCGGCCTTGAAACGCGGGACCTGGATCGACCGGCTTACGGGCATTCTCTCCGTCGGCACGATCTCGATTCCGTCCTTCGTGGTCGCGATTTACGCCCTGCTGCTGTTCTCGGTGCAACTCGGCCTGTTTCCCGTCATCGGCGCGGGCGACGACGGCGATATCAGAGACCAGCTTTGGCATCTCGTTCTGCCTAGCTTCGCCGTAGGCTTGGGCTGGGTCGGCTATCTGGCGCGGATCGTGCGCGCCTCGATGCTTGAAGTCATGAACGAGAACCATATCCGCACGGCACGGGCTTTCGGCCTACCCGAGGGCAAAATCGTCCTCCACTATGCGTTGCGCATCGCGATCCTTCCGACCGTGACCTTGCTGGGGCTTGCCATCGGCGGACTGCTGTCGAGTGCGGTATTTGCCGAGAACATCTTCGCGCGCCCCGGCATCGGCAAGCTGATCGTCGATGCGGCCGACGTTCGCAACTACCCGGTCGTGCAGGGTGCGGTTCTGTCGACCGTGGCCTTGTTTGCCTTTGCCATGCCGGTCTCCGATCTCATCGTCGCCTGGCTGGATCCCCGTGTCCGCGCAAACTTCTGAGGCGATCGTCGCCATTACGGCCGAGGCAGCCACCCCAGGCTTTGCCGCCGGTCTGTTGCGCCGGCTGCGGAGCGATCCCTTGGGTTTGCTGGGACTTTCCCTGGTGCTGCTGGTGGTGTTCTGCGCGCTCACGGCGCCCTGGATCGAGCCCTATAACCCATTCAAGATCAGGGTGCTTGAGCGCTTTAGTCCGCCGTCCCTGGTTCATGTCTTCGGCACGGACAACCTGGGGCGCGACGTCTTCAGCCGCGTCATCGCCGGCAGCCAGATCGCGCTCGGCGTCGGCGTGTCCTCGATCGCGATCGCGCTCGTCCTTGGGCTGATTCTGGGGCTGTGCGCCGGATACGGGCCGCGCTGGCTCGACAATTTCCTGCTGCTGATTTTCGATTCGCTCTACTCGTTTCCGACGGTGATGCTTGGACTCACGGTCGTGACGCTGTTCGGCCCGAGCCTGGAGACGCTGATGTCAGTGGTCATCACGATCCAGACGCCTGGCTACGCCCGTCTCATCCGCACCGCAACCTTGGCGACCAAGCACTCGGAATACATCCTCGCCATCCGCTCCCTTGGCAGTTCGCCGTGGCGCGTGCTGTTGATCCATATTCTGCCCAACATCATCGGGCCGATCCTGATCATCGCCAGCATGGATATCCCTTCGGTGATTACCCTGGAGGCGGGTCTGACCTATCTCGGCATGGGCATCCCACCACCGGCCGCGAGCTGGGGCCGCATTTTGCAGGACGGCTTCGACAGCATTCGCGATGCCCCTTGGATCGTGATCGCGGGCGGCATACCGCTTATCCTCACGACGCTTGGTTTCACGTTCCTCGGCGAAGCCTTGCGTGATCTTCTTGATCCCAAGCTGAGGAGGGTCGTCTGAGCATGGCGGCGGCGGTCCAGCCGGTCTTGGAAACCACCGCCAATGTGTTGGAGGTTCGGGATCTCAGCGTGCAGTTCCGCACGCCGAAGGGCCCGGTCATGGCTCTGCGCAAGGTGAGCGTCGCGGTGCCGCGCGGCAGCATCGTCGGTCTCGTCGGCGAAAGCGGCTCTGGCAAGTCGACCCTCGCGCTGGCCGTTATGCGGCTCATGCCCGCCAACGCCACGATCACCGAGGGCAGCCTGCGATTTGCCGGGCGCGAGCTCTTGACCCTTCCGGCCTTGGAAATGCAGCGGCTTCGGGGCGACCGTCTCTCCATGGTGTTCCAAGACCCGATGACGTCGCTGAACCCGGTTCGGTCCGTCGGCATGCAGATGGTGGATATCCAGTATCGCGACCGGCAAATGTCCCAGGCGGACAAGCGCCGCAGGGCCGCTGACATGCTTCGGCGGGTCGGCATCCCGGATTCCGAGCATCAGCTCGACCGGCACCCGCACCAGTTCTCCGGCGGCATGCGACAGCGCATCGCGATTGCCATGGGCATCCTGGAGAAACCCGAGCTCCTCATCGCCGACGAGCCCACTACAGCCCTGGATGTGACCTTGGAAGCGCAGATCGTCCAGTTGCTGCGGGATTTGCGTCGCGAGTTGAACGGCTCGATCCTGTTCATTTCTCACAATCTCGGCATCATCGCCGAGCTTTGCGATTACGTCGTCGTGCTCTATGCCGGCGAGGTCGTGGAGCAGGGCCCCATCGAAGATATCTTCCACAGTCCGCGCCACCCCTATACCCGTGCCCTCCTTGAATGCGATCCCGCACGCATCGAAGAGGTCTGCCGCGAGCTGCCGACAATCTCGGGCGACGTGCCGAACCTGCTTCGAATTCCGTCCGGCTGCGTGTTCGCTCCGCGCTGCCCGCAGGCGGTCGATGTCTGCCGGCAGGAGCGTCCGGCCGATCACGAGGCCGGCGCCGGCCATATCGCGCGCTGCCATCTGCTACGGGGCGGGGCGAATGGCTGAGGTTTCACTCGCTCCCTCCCAGCAGCTGCTGGCTGCCAACAGCGACAACACGCTGCTCGAGGTGAACCATCTTCACGTGCGCTATCCCTTGGTGGGGCGGATCCGCGCCAAGCTGTTCGGCATACCGAACCGGTTCCTCGATGCGGTGCTCGACATTTCATTCATGCTGCGCCGGGGCCGCACTCTGGCGCTGGTGGGCGAGAGCGGCTCGGGCAAGAGCACTCTGGGCCGCGCCATCATCGGACTGGTGCCGATAGCCGGCGGTTCGATCCGTTTCGAAGGCGCGGAGCCCTTCCGCACGGCGAAGGGCGGCACCAAGGCCTATCACCGCAACGTCGCCATGATGTTCCAGGATCCGATTTCGAGCCTTAGCCCCCGCCGCACCGTGCGTTCGCTGGTGACCGAGCCCTTTGTCGTGCATGCGTTGAGCGACCGTGATCGGGATGCCGAGGCAAAGCGGCTGTTGGCATTGGTCGGCCTGCCGCTGGATTTTGCCGGGCGCTATCCCCACCAGCTCTCGGGCGGTCAGGCAAGACGCGTTGGCGTCGCCCGAGCGATCGCGCTCTCTCCGAAGCTCATCATCGCCGATGAGCCGACGGCCGGGCTGGACGTCTCGGTCCAGGGCGAAATCCTGAACCTGATGAACAGGCTCCAGCGAGAGCTGGGCCTGACTTACCTCATCATCACCCACAACCTGGCCGTAGTGCGCCACGTCAGCGACGAAACGGCGATCATGTACATGGGGCGCTTCGTCGAGCACGGACCGACAAGCGAAATCTTCGCCCATCCGGTTCATCCTTACACCGCCGGGTTGATTGCCGCCCAGCCCCACCCGGATCCGGCCAAGCGGCGCACCCAGGTGGCACTCCTAGGCGAGGTGCCGAGCATGGCTCGGCGCCCCGAGGGTTGCGAATTTCATACCCGCTGTCCTGGCGCCAAGGACCTGTGCCGACAGGTGCGGCCGGAGACGCAAGCGATCTCGGCGCAGCACTTGCATCGCTGCCACTTCCCGCTCATGGAGAACCTCGAGGCTTGCGCGGAGGCGAGCCGGAGAGTTGTCTGACCAATCCAGTATTTATTTGACGGATCAATGGGATAAGGTCAGAATTTCGTAAGACCTAGTGGCCTGGGGCAGGGGCTTCGGCGGTCGCTGGCATCGGGGGGAAGGCATGCCGTTCCTGGAAACGCCACAGGCCAAGCTGTTCTATCTCCAGAGCGGCGCGGGGCCGGATGTTCTGTGGATTCCAGGCGGCGATAATGTTGCGGCCGACTGGGCCGATCAATTCAAAGCCTTCGATCGGGACTTCAGAAACATTTCCCTCGACCCTCGCGGGGCGGGGCAGACGGTTAGTCACGGCCTGCCGCCCTGGACCATGGCGGACTACGCAGTGGATTGCGCGGCGCTGATCCGCGCTTTCTGTCGCCCGCCGGTCTTCGTGGTCGGGCTGTCCATGGGATCGCTGATCGCGCTGCAGCTGGCCCTCGATTTCCCAGAGCTCTTGCGCGCGGCTGTGCCCATGGGAACCGCGGCCAAGGCGATGGGCTTCACCCGGGACTGGATGATCGCGGAGGTCGAGTTCCGCCGCGCCGGCGGCCGTCTCACCCGCAATTTCGCCCTGTGCCACTATGGCGCCTTCATGTATCCCTCCGAGGTGCTGGGCGACGAGCGTCTTTGGCAGAAGGTGAAACCCTTCATTGACCGAAGCTACGGACAGCGTGAGGGCGAGGATCTTTCGGCCCAATGGCAGGCCTGCATCGATTTCGACGTCGTCGACCGGCTGCCGGGCTGCCAGGTGCCGATCCACGTGATCGGGTTTTCCCAGGATTTGCAGGCCCCACCCCAGCACGGCCGGCGGGTGGCCGCATTGGCGCCCAAAGGACAATTCCATTTGCTCGAAGGGTTGGGGCATCTGTCCATGGCCTTGCACAGGCCGGACGCGGTCAACCAATGCATCCGCGGCATTTTGGAGGCCTATCCCTCGGCGACGGCGGCGGAAGCGCGAGCAATGGAGTTCTGAAGTGGATATACCATTCGATATCGCGCGGACGGCCGTGCTCGCCATCGACTTCCAGAAGGAATGCATAGAGGCCGATGGCGCCTGGCCGATCTACAACAAGCCCGATCTGCTGGCGAACGCGAAGACGGCTCTGAATGCCTGCCGTTCCGCCGGCCTGCCAATCATCTATACGCAGCACTGGCTCGATCCGAGGGGGACGGACGCCTTGCGTTACGAGCCGCTGCGCAATGGGCGTCCGACCCACTCCGTGGCCGGCGACCCCATGGCCGAACTGCACGAGGAGCTGGCGCCCGCGTCATCCGACATCATCGTGCGCAAGCAGCGCTGGACGGGCTTCTTCGGCACCAATCTCGAGTTGATCCTGCGCAAGATGGACGCGAGCCACCTCATCATGATGGGCGTGTGGAGCGAGGCCTGCTTCGAGACGACGGTCTGGGACGCCATCTGGCGCGACTACCGGATCACCATCGTCAGGGATGCCTGCAGCACGGCGACCGAGCTCATGCACATGACGGCGATCCTCGACCTCGCCAACTGGCTCTATGGCGGCACCATCTTGCGCGCCGGCGAGTTGGCGAAGGCCCTGGCGGGCAAGGGCTTCAAGGCCTGGCATTTCGAGAAGCCGGCGGCCTTTCCCTATACGATCGAGTCCGTCCGGCCCATGTATGATTCCCTGGGATAGGAGTGCCCCCCTTTGCCCACGCTCGATCTGTCGGACGCTTCCCTGTTCTATCTCCAGCGCGGCAATGGCCCCGACATCGTCTGGTGCCCGGGTGGCGACAATGTGGCGGCGGACTGGGAAGATCAATTCCGCGCCTTCGAGGGGCAGTTTCGCAACACGTCGTTCGATCCGCGCGGCTCGGGGCAGACGGCAAGCCGGCGCGAACCACCATGGTTGATCGAGGACTACGGGGCGGATTGCGCGGCATTGATACGCGCCGTCTGCAAACCGCCGGTGTTCGTGATCGGGCTCTCCATGGGTTCCAAAATCGCGATCCAGGTCGCCCTCGACCATCCGGAGCTGGTCCGCGCGGCCGTCGCGATGGGTGTATCCGGCCGGCCGGCGGGGTTCCTAAAGGACTGGCTGACAGCCGAAGTGGAATTCCGCCGGCAGGGCGGACGCCTCAGCCGCGACTTCGCCATTTGCCACTACGCGGCCTTCATGTATCCCTCGGAAGTGCTGGGCGACGACGAGCTATGGGCGAAAGTGAAGCCTTTCGTGGATCGCAGCTATGGGGAACGCGAGGGCCCGTTCCTGGCGGCCCAGTGGCAGGCGTGCATCGACTACGACATCACGGCCCGGTTGCCTCAATGCCAGGTGCCGCTGCATGTCATCACCTTTTCGGAGGACATGCAGACGCCTCAGCAGCACGGCCGGCGGGTCGCCGATCTGGCGCCGCAAGGGCATTTCCACTTGCTCCAGGGGTTGGGACACCTGTCCCTGGTGGGGCACCGGCCCGAGCAGGTGAATGACTGCATCCGCCGCATTCTAGTTGACTACGCTTGAGGCGGTGACGGACTCATCCGGCACTTGTTGATCGCCGCTGCGCTAGCCGTCGGCGGAGGGAAACCCGAAGCCGCAGAAGCAGGATCATGACGATGGGCACCAGGACGATAAGCCAGGCCCAGCTTCCGACGCGGTCGACGGCGGCGCGCCCCAGGCCATAGGCAAGGCCGAAGACGACCGGCAGATAGAAGACGGAAAGCCCCGACGTCGTCAGGGCGTAGCGCTTGAGCGACAGGTTGAACCAGCCGACGGCGATGTAGGTCGGGAACATCAGGCCCGGCATGACCCGCCCGACGAAAATGACCCACAGCATGTTGCCGCGGAGCCATTCGCTCAGCAGCTGCACCCGCGGCCTGATCAGGAATCGCCTGGCCGTGGCGTTGTGCCGGGCCGCGGCGCCGAGGCTGTAGAGGAAGAGATCCCTCCCCACCATGCCGCAGAAGATGCTGGGGAATGCCAGCTGGATCGAAAGCCGGTGCTGGGCGATCAGCAGGGCGGCAGCGACGATGGCGATGTCCTCATGAATGAACGGGATCAGAAACAGCGCGGCGGCTATGGCCGGGCCGGAATGAGCCGAGGACGCGATGAAGTCGAGGAGGAAATTCATCGCTCCGCGGACGACGGCGGGATGCTCATTGGCCGATGCGGACCGGCTTGATCGCGCTCGACAGGGGAATGTAGATCAAGGCAGTCGTGGAAGTCGGCGTAGGGACCGTCCGGTCGCCCGCGGTCGGATGGCGATAGTGCTCCAGCAATTCGGGGATCACGTGAAACCGCGCAGCTTGATGCCAATCCGCACGATCCCCATCAGGATCCGGGAGAAGATCTCCATGTCGAGGGGCATCCCGCGCCGGCGCACATCGAGAAGCAGGACCATTCGCAAGTCATTGCTGTGGTTCCAGACCTCGTGCGTATAGGTGTCGTCCCACAGCATGAACTCGCCGTCTTTCAGTCGATACTCGGAATTGGCGATCCGCAGCACCGCGCCCGGCCGTCCATCCGCGCCCGTCGGCATGGACAGGGCCAGGTAGAATCGAAGCACGCCGCGAAAGGGGCCGCGATGAGCGGGAACATGCTTGCCCGGCGACAGGAAGGAAATCGAGGCCGAAAGGACGTCCGGCGCCGAAGCGACGATTGACGCAAGCACGGGGCACTTCGCCATGTTGGGCGGGTTCTCGATCCCGTAAGCCTTCAGGATCAGCATGCGCCAGTCCCGGCCGTCATTGGCTGATATCTCGGTCTGCTCGCGCATGATCTCGTGGAAGCGGGGGACGCTGCCCAGCTGCTGTGCGACGCGCAGCCCTTCGTCTCGGATTTCGCGCCAGGCCTTGGCGAACTTCCGTCCATCGGGGAAAAGCGCGTCGATATCGAGCACGGCGGGGGCGACGATACGGCGGTCGTAGATTCCGCGTATGACGTTCCGCGCTGAGATCGTAGAACGCAGCCATAGCAACCCCATCCCTCGCCGTCGGATCGGCTATCTGGCGCCAGGCCGGCCCCGGCGCCGCGATTCCCTCTCGTCCAGGCCCTGTTGCTGTCCGGGCCGGCTTAGGGAAGCTCTTGTCCCCCAGGCAAAGCAGTCTGGATTGACTGGCCGAAGGATAGCAAGGGGAGTTATCGCCGGGTGGGTGGGCCGGCGGTTACCCAGGCCCTCTGCTACGCCGCCCGCCGTTGCCCGCCGTCACGCGGCAGACGCGCGAGTTCCGAAGCGATCCTTCCCCTGGCCCAGAGATAGAGCATATAGAAATCGGCCGCAAAGGAGAGCAGCGGGTGCTCGAAGGTCTTGGGCAAATTGCCCTCGAACAGGGGATGAGAAGACATGGCTAGCCCGTAGCCGAGGATGGGTGCGGCCAGAAGGAAGCGCCAGTCCATGGTCGCCAGAAAGGCAAGGAACGAGGCGACTCCAAGGGTTGTGCCAAGGTAGTGGATGGCGCGGGTCCGACGGTCGCGGTGGGCCGAAAGATATTCTGGCCAGAAGGCGATAAAGCTCGGTCGATCGGGCATCAGGGTCTCCAAAGCAGTCCGATGCGGCAACATCAATCGCGCCTCGATTGCAGGATGTCAACCAGGCCGGCGCCCTGGGGCAACGTCGCGGCTGCGGCAGCGCTGGCTTGCCTGACTTGTGTCCTGGACTGGCTTATCGATTTAGGGTTTTCATCATCGTTCTGGAACAATGCCGACGCGGATCAGCGGCCCGCCGGCCCCGTCGAATATCACGAGGAGCCTGTCATGAAAGCCCGTGTCAAATGGATCGAGAATGTGACCTTTCTTGCCGAATTGGGCAGCGGACACGGCCTGATCCTCGACGGCGCGCCGGAAGCGGGCGGGCGAAACCTCGGGCCGCGTCCGATGGAAATGCTGCTGCTGGGCCTGGGCGGTTGCACCGCGTTCGATGTCATTCATATCCTGCGTCGTGGGCGGGAACAGGTGACGGATTGCGTCGTCGAGGTGGAGGCCGAAAGGGCCGAGACCGATCCCAAGGTCTTCACCAGCATCCACATCCACTACGTTGTCACCGGGCGCGGACTGGCGGAATTGAAGGTCGAGCGCGCCATCGCCTTGTCGGCCGAGAAGTATTGTTCGGCGTCCCTCATGCTGGGCAAGACCGCGAAGATTACCCATGACTGGAAGGTGATCGATGAAGGAGCGGCTCCGGCCCATGCCTGACGTCTCTGATTTAGGCGGGATCGGGAAGCTCGTCCGCCGGGGGAACGAATGGCAACCGGAACCATCTAGCCGCGAAGCCGCCTGCTGCAAAAGGAGCCAAGACCATGACCTATGAACTTTACTACTGGCCGACGATACAGGGCCGTGGAGAATTCGTCCGGCTCGCTCTCGAACAGGCCAGCGTTCCCTATGCAGATGTGGCTCGGAGCCCCGCGCGCTCGGGCGGCATGCCCGCGATGTTCCGCTTTCTCGATGGCGAAAAGGTCGCCCATCCGCCCTTCGCGCCGCCCTTCCTCAGAGTTGGGCGCCGGCTCATCGGCCAGACGGCCAATATCCTGCAGTTCATCGGGGCCCGTCACGGCCTGGCGCCCGCTGCAGAAGCCGACCGCCTATGGACCAACCAGCTTCAGCTGACCATCGCGGATTTCGTCCAGGAGGTTCACGACACCCATCACCCCATCGCCAGCAGCCTCTACTATGAGGACCAGAAGAGGGAAGCGAGGCGCCGGGCCGAGGAGTTCCGGCGCCAGCGGGCGCCGAAGTTCCTGGGCTATTTCGAGCGAATCCTGGATACCAAGCCCGGCAGCACTCTCCATCTGGTCGGATTCCGGCTGAGCTACGCCGACCTGTCGTTGTTCCAGGTCGTCGAAGGCATGCGCTATGCCTTTCCGAAGGCGACCGCCCGGCTGGAGCGGCGACTGCCGCGGGTCGTGGCCCTGCATGACAAGGTTGCGACCCTGCCGCGCATCGCGGCCTATCTCGCCTCGGATCGGCGCATCGCCTTCAATGAGGAGGGCATCTTCCGCCGCTACAAGGAGCTCGACGGCTAGGTAATTTTCACCCGGGCCCCGGTTTGCTTATCTCTCCCAGCGACCAATGCGGCTAGGCGTATCACGGCCGCGCTCGCAGCACGTCGGGATTGACGACCAGACTAGGATTAAGCCGTCCGTCCAGGGCATCGAGACAGTTCTGTGCCGAAACCGTGCTCATCCGTGCCGCGCACTCTTCTGTGAGCGCGGCCGAGTGGGGGGACAGAATCACGTTGTCGAGGGCGAACAGGGGATGATCAGCGGCCGGTGGCTCCTCGGCGAAGACGTCCAAGCCGGCGGCTGCCAGGCGGCCTTCCTTGAGAGCGGCGGCGAGCGCCGTTTCATCCACTAGGCCACCCCGCGCCGTGCAGATGAGTACCGCCGAGGCCTTCATTCTGGCCAGACGCGAGGCATCGAACAGCATGCGGGTCGAAGCGGTCATGGGAACATGCAGCGTCACTGCATCGGTTTTCGCCAATGCTTCATCCAGATCGGGGGCGAGCTCAATGCCGGATCCGCCGGGGGCCTCGTTGAGAAACGGGTCATAGGCGATGACGCGCATGCCGAAGGCCTGCGCCTTTGCCGCTACGTTCCGGCCGATGCGTCCCAAGCCGACGACGAGCAGCGTCTTGCCGTCGAGCTCTCGGGCGCCCAGGCTGTTGCGCAGGGACCAGCGGCCCTCTCGAACGGCGCGATCATAGGCAAGCCCGCGCTTCACCGCGCTCAGCAGCAGGAAGAACGTGTGCTCGGCCACTGAAACGGCATTGACCGCGCCGACCACAGTGAGCGGAATTCGCCGCGCATTGAGTGCCGGAAGATCGATGTTGTCGTAGCCGACCCCATGGCGCGACACGACCTTCAGCTGGCGCGCGCCTTCAATAGCCGCGGCCGAAAGCGGGCTGGTGCGGATGAGGATCGCGTCGGCCTGCCGGGCGCCGGCCGAGATCGTCGCTTCGTTCGTCTGGCCGAGCTGCTCGACGACGATGCCGGGCCGGCGCTTGAGAATGTCGAGACCACTCTGGTGGATCGGCTCGATGACGAGCACCCGCGCCATATCAGTAAGTCACCTTCGCCGGCGCGGCGGGGGCTTGGTCGCGCTTCAGACCCTTGCGCATCTCGGTGACGACCTCGCCGGCCTTGGCGGCGAGATGACGGGCGTCGGATGCGATGGTGACGAACTGGAAGCCGAGTTCGATCATGGAGAGGGCATAGCGAGCCGTGCCGTTGTGAATGCCGGCGACGAGGCCGCGCTCTTTCGTCTTGCGCAGAATGAGTTCGATCGCCTCCCGCGCGACGCCCTTCTCATGGTCGAATTGTGGCGCCACGCCCAAGGCGATCGCCAAGTCGGCGGGACCGATATAGACGGCGTCGAGCCCGGGGACAGCCAGGATCTCCTCCAGATTGTCGATGCCGGCCCGGGTTTCGATCATGGCGAAGATTACGATTTCCTCGTTCGCCTTCTGGAAGTAGTCGGCTCCGCCATAGAGCGTCGCGCGGATCGGGCCGAAGCTTCGCCGGCCGCGAGGGGGATAGCGGCAGGCCCTGACCAACCTGTCGGCATCGGCCGCGCTCTCGATCATCGGGCATATGATCCCGTAGCATCCGGCATCCAGCATCTTCATGAGGATGCCTTCCTCCAGCCAGGGAACCCGGGCGAGCGGCGTCACCGGCGTGGTGGAGACGGCTTGGAGCAGGGGTACGGCGGTTCCGTAATCAAGCACGCCATGCTGAAGATCGACGGTCAGGCTGTCCCAGCCCTGATGGGCCATGGTCTCGGCCGAAAAGGAACTCGGGATAGAAAGCCATCCATTGACGGCCGCGCCGCCCGACGCCCATAGGCGCTTCAAAGCATTGGGCCGCATGCTGGTTCCTTTCTTTCGCTGCGTTCCATCCGGTTCGCCGGTGCCGGTTCGACAACGGAAATTCGAGGCCGCGGGGAAGAAGACTCCGCGCTCGAGACGCTCAGTGGGCCAGCAGGAGTGCGAGGGGGCAGCTGGTGACGACCTTCTCCGTCGAGCCACCGAGGCCCAGCAGCCGGTCGAGACGGCCATCGCCGAAGGCTCCCATGACCAGCATGTCGGCGCCGGTCTCGCAGGCCTCGGCGATGGCGACGCGGCCGCGTTGCCTCGCGCTCAAGTCGTCGCCCGCCAGGGGCCGGACCGCCACCCTGGCGCCATGCCGGCTGAGGAAGCTCTCGACGGGTTCGAAGTCGGGCGCTCCGAAGCCTGCCAAGGTGACCCGCTCGAACTTGCCGGCGAGCTGGGCGAAGGCCCGAACCGCGCCGGCGGCCTGAGTGCTGTCGCTCCAGACGACGAAGGCGTGACCAAGGCGCAGGTCCTGGAGGCTGCCGGGCGCCAGCAGCACCGGCCGGTCGGACTCGAAAATCGCGATACGCGTAGCCTCCTGATAGGTCTTGCCCACCTGCTCCGTCGGTCTTGCGAGAAGGATGGCGTCCTGCAGACGGGCGAGGGAGGTCATCACCTGATCGGCGGCCAACGGCTCATCGATGAAGCGGCCGGCGATATTACTGCTGGAGGCCATGTTGGCGTGACGCTGCCTGGCGGCCTCGACCAGTTCCAGCCGTTCTTCCGTGTCGCGCTGTTCGTGGGACATGCCGTACATGGCCTCGCCCACGCTGGCCAACACCGGGTAGTCGGCACGGTCGTCGAGGAAGACGATGTCGAGGGCCGCGCCAATCTGCTTGGCCGCCGAACAGGCGAAGGCCACCGCCTCTTCGCCGCCGCTCCACAAGGGCGGCACCGCCAGCAGGGATTTCACGCGCTACTCTGCCGCTTCGGTCTTGGCCGCTGCGAGGCGCGGCTGGAAAATGCAATAGATCTTGCGCAGGTAACCTTCCGATTTCCAGTCGCAGACGGTGCCCAACGGCACGAAAAAGCTGTCGCCGGCGGTGAAGCGCTGGACCCGTCCGGCGCCGTCGGTGAGGGTGACCGTGCCTTCGAGGATATGCATCAGCTCGTGGCGCGGGAAGGGGATCGGCTTGCGGTGATAGGCCGTGGTGTCCCAGACGCCCACGCTCCATTGCCCGGTCAGGTCGCTGAACCACTCATGGGCATGCTGCACAGGCGCGCCGCTCAATAGCAGTTCAGGCGCCGGCGGCGTCGATTTAGCAAGAGCGCCCTTGGGATCCGGCCGCAGCACATGCAAGGCCGCCGCATCGGCCGGCTTGAGGCCGGAGGCGTCGTCGAAGATGACGAAGTACTTACGCAGATAGCCTGGCTGCTTCCACTGGCAATGAAGGCCTTTGGGGATGATGAAGGTTTCGCCCGCGCGGATTGTGGTTTCCTTCCCGCCGGCCTCCACGATGGTGACCGATCCTTCCAGGATCAGCATGAATTCGTTGACCGAATAAGGTCCCGCCTTGCCGGTGAAGGCGGTGCAATCCCAAACGCCTGCCGAAAGGCCCCGCGCGGCATCGTTGATGTAGTAGTGGCCGCGCTGCACCGGCCGGCCGCTCTCGAGATCCGAGGCAGGGATATCGTCCCAGCGCTGAAGCCCGCCCGCGGGACCCTTGGGCTCGAATCTGACAATGCTGTCGCTTGCCATGGCGTTCACCTCCTGCAGACGGGTGGTCGATTGCGGCCCGGTTTCACCCTAGACTGGCAGATGTCCGGACCGGGCTCAACGCCGGGCCAGGCCCTTCCAGACAGCCGGCAGAGCGCAGGTCCCGAGCGCGATCTTGAGGGCGTCGCCCAGCAGGAAGGGCATCAGCCCATACTGGATGGCTTTCGCGAGGCCGATCTGGCCGGCAAGCCAGGCGAGGCCCATGGCGTAGATGATCAGATTGCCGATCACCATCGCCGCGGCACTGCCGAGGACGTTGCGGTCCCAGCCGCGCTCCGCTAATCGCCCGCAGACGCCGGCGGCAACCACGAAGCCGAACAGATAGCCCGCGGTCGCTCCGTAGAGGAGGTGAAAGCCGCCGCCTTCGCTCCAGCCGCCGGCAAAGACCGGCAGCCCGACGGCGCCTTCCAGCAGGTAGAGCGCCATGGTCGCCGCGCCCAACCGCCAGCCATAGGCGACGCCGAGGACCAGCACGACGAGGGTCTGCATGGTGATGGGGACGGGTTGGAGGGGCACCTGGATCTTGGCCGAGAGCCACAGCAGCACCGTGCCGCCTAAGGCTAGCATGGCGCCGCGAAGCGCCGGGGCGGCAGCGCCCCGGGGCCAGAAGGTTTGCGCGAGGGTCGGGTAGGCCGTTGCTTCGGTCGCCTGGTTGGCGGACATATCCATGATCCTCGAGAAATCGACGTTGCCGGGTGGAGTGAAGCTTATGGCAAATTGCCGCCCGCCGCGCAACGCAGGCCTCCCGATAGGGACAGCTTGACCGGCGCGTAAGCCTCGGGGAAGCTCTCGGCCAATCCGACAGACCCTGGGAGGGGACGATGGCGACCAATGCAGAATTGCTGGCCCGGCGCAATCAGGCGGTGCCGAGGGGTGTCGCCCAGGCGACGCCGGTCTATGCGGCACGGGCAGAGAATTCGGAGATCTGGGACGCCGACGGCAAACGCTATATCGACTTTGCCGGCGGCATCGCCGTGCTCAACACCGGCCATCGCCATCCCAAGGTCATCGCGGCGGTGCGGAAACAGCTCGAGCTTTACACCCACACGGCCTTCCAGGTGTTGGCCTATGAGCCCTACATCGAGCTGGCCGAGCGGCTGAACAAGCTGGCGCCCTTCAAGGGACCGGCGAAGACGATCCTCTTCACCACCGGCGCCGAGGCGACTGAGAACGCGATCAAGATCGCGCGGGTGGCGACCGGCCGTCCCGGCGTCATCACCTTCACCGGCGCCTTCCATGGCCGGACCCTTTTGACAATGGCGCTGACCGGCAAGGTCCTGCCCTACAAGAAGAGCTTCGGGCCGATGCCCGCCGAGATCTTCCATGTCCCGTTTCCCATTCCCCATCACGGCGTGACCGTCGAGGATTCCCTGAAGGCCCTGCAGTTCCTGTTCAAGGCGGACATCGAACCGCAAAGGGTGGCCGCCATCATGATCGAGCCCGTGCAGGGCGAGGGCGGCTTCTATGTCGCTCCCGACGAACTTCTCCATGCTCTGCGCAAGATCTGCGACGAGCACGGGATCATGCTGGTTTCCGACGAGGTGCAAGCGGGCTTCGCGCGCACCGGCAAGATGTTCGGGATCGAGCATTCCGGGATCGAGCCGGACCTGATCGCCATCGCCAAGTCGCTCGCCGGCGGCTTCCCGCTCTCGGGCGTCATCGGCCGGGCCAAGATCATGGATGCGGCCGAGCCCGGTGGGCTCGGCGGCACTTATTCCGGCAGTCCCGTAGCCTGCGCCGCGGCGCTGGCCGTGCTCGACATCATCGAGCAGGAGAAGCTCTTGGAACGGGCGAATGCCATCGGAAAACGGATCAAGGCAAAGCTCGAAAAGATGGCGCGCAGCAACGATCTTCTGCCCATCGCCGCGGTGCGAGGGCCGGGCGCGATGATCGGCTTCGAGATCGTCAAGGAGCGTGGCGGCTTCGACCCCGATCCCGATGCGACTCGCAAGCTGACCCAGCGCGCTCTCGAACTCGGCCTGGTGGTGCTCTCCTGCGGCGTCTACGGCAATGTGATCCGCATCTTGGTTCCGCTCACCGCCGCCGACGCCATCATCGACGAGGGCATGAACCTGCTGGAGCAGGCGATGAAGGTGGCAGCGTAGATTTGTAGCTGACCCTCACCCGCCTCGCTAACGCTCAGCACCCTCTACCGCAAAGCGGGAGAGGGGAGGGACCCATCGCGCAAGCGATGGGAGGGGTGAGGGCGTCGCTGATCGTTGACCCGCGACGGAACAGGACACGGGATGAAGCTCTCCGGGCTGCGTCGGTGAGTAATCAAATGCCCGCCCCTGCGTCGATCCAGCGGCCGATCATCTCGCGCTCCTGCGGCAGCATCCCGGTCTTGTTACCGAGCGGCATGGCGCGGGTCTGCACCGCCATGCGGTAGATTTGCTTGGCGTAACGCCTGATTTCCTCGGGCGTGTCAAAGGCGATGCCCTTGGGCGGCGATCGGTAGTTGCTGTCCGTGGGTGCCAAGGAATGACAGGCCGTGCAGCGCTGCTGGAAGATCGGCTGCACTTGGGCGAGGGTGACGGGCGGTCCGCTCGCCGTGGAGGCGCTGGACCTGGAAAAGTCGAAGCTGCCAACGATGAGCAAGAGCGCCACGACCCCGGCCGCCGGCAGCAGCCAGTTGACATAGCGCGCGGTCTCGCCGCCGTCCTTCGCGTTCGAGTATTGGCGCACCAGCCCGCCGATCAGCAGGACGCCCGCCACATAAAGCCAGCTGTTCGCCCGCTCGTAGAGCATCGGGTAGTGGTTGCTCACCATCATCAGGATGACGGGCAGGGTCAGGTAGTTGTTGTGGAGGGAACGCTGCTTGGCCATCAGGCCGAGCTTCGGATCCGGCTTTTCGCCGGCGATCATGGCGGCGACGGTCTTCTTCTGGTTCGGAATGATGATGAAGAAGACGTTGCCGGCCATGATCGTGCCGATGAAGGCGCCGACATGGACGAAGGCAGCCCGCCCGCTGAAGACCTGCGTAAAGGCATAGGCGGCGCCGACCACGAGGACGAAGACCGCCGTCACCAGAAGCGCCGTGTTCCGGCCCATGGGCGAGCGGCAAAGGGAGTCGTAGGCGACCCAGCCGGCGGCAAGACCGCCGAGGCTGATGGCGATGGCGGCGCCGGGCGAAATCTGCATCACTTGCGGGTCGATCAGGAATTCTTCGGCGCCGAGGTAGTAGACGACGCCGAGGAGGAGGAATCCCGTCAGCCAGGTGAAATAGGCCTCGTATTTGAACCAGTGAAGCTGGGCCGGCAGGCGGGCCGGGGCGACCAGGTATTTCTCCGCGTGATAGAAGCCGCCGCCATGCACCATCCAGCTGCCGCCGGCGAGCCCATCCGGCTGCTCCGGCTCCCGGCGCAGGCTCGCATCGAGCCAGATGAAGTGGAAGGAGGTACCGATCCAGAGGATGCCCAGCATGACATGGGCCCAGCGCAGCAGCAGACTGATCCAATCCCAGAGGACTGCGGACATCGATTTAGATCAGGCCGCCGGCTGCATCGAAGGCGGCGACGGCATCCGCCTTGCTTCCCGGGGCCAAGAAGGAGGCAGTGAAACCGCTGCGCGCGATTTGCCTTACTTCGTCCGCGGCAAGCCCGAGAGCCCGGGCCGTTGCGGCGTAGTTCTCGTTTAAATAGCCGCCGAAATAGGCCGGGTCATCGGAATTGATCGTGACGAGGAGTCCACGGTCCAGCATCTGCTTCAGGGGATGGCGCGCCAGGTCCTGGACCACCTGCAGCCTCAGGTTGGAGAGGGGGCAGACAGTCAGCGCCACTTGGTCGCGGGCCAGCCTTCGAACCAGAGCATCGTCTTCCATCGCCCGGATGCCGTGATCGATCCGCTCGACGCCCAGGATGTCGAGGGCCTGCCAGACGAAATCGGGCGGGCCCTCCTCGCCCGCATGGGCGGTCAGGCGGAACCCTTCATCCTTCGCCCGACGGAAAACGCGAGCGAATTTGGCGGGTGGATGGCCCAATTCCGACGAGTCGAGGCCGATCCCGAGGATGCGATGCTTGTGGGCGAGAGCGAGTTCGAGGGCTCGGAGCGCGTCGTCTTCGTCCAAGTGACGCAGGAAGCACATGATGAGTTTGATCTCGAGGCCATGCGCGCGCCTTGTTTGGTCTATCGCGCGCTCCAGCCCGTCGAGGACGGTCTCGAAGGCGATCCCCCGGGAGAGATGGGCCTGGGGATCGAAAAAAATTTCGGCATAGCGCAGGCCTTGGGATTGCGCCCGAAGCAGGTAGGCAGCCGCCAGATCGTGGAAGTCGGTCTCTTTTTGCAGGACCGACATGCCCTGGTAGTAGAGGTCGAGGAAATCCTGAAGCCGCGAAAAGCTGTAGGCTTGGCGCAGCGCCTCGACCGAGGGATAGGGCAAGGCGATGCCGTTGCGGGCGGCAAGCGCGAACATGAGCTCCGGCTCGAGGGTGCCCTCGATGTGAAGATGGAGCTCCGCCTTGGGGAGTCGCTCGATCAGGGTGTCCCGTTCATCCATCGCCATTCCATGAAAGCGAAGGGCCCCGCTTCCCGCAAGCGGGAGACGGGGCCCTTACCCGCCGCGCCGGCTATTGCGGCAGCGAGCCTTCGATTCCCTCGGCGAGCCAATTCATGCCCGCAATCTCGTCGTCGCTGAGCTGGGTGCCGTCGGCCACCTTCACCTTGCCGCTCTGGTCGTTGATCGGCCCCTTGAAGATGACGATGCTGCCGCTCTTGATTCCGTCCACGGCATCCTGAGCTGCTTTGGCCGTGTCGTCCGGCATGTTGGTGAAGGGCGCCATCACCAGCATTCCAGCCTTCAGGCCGCCCCAGGTGTCGGTCGTTTTCCAGCTGCCGTCCATCGCCGCCTGGATGCGCTGGGTGTAGTAGTCGCCCCAATTGTCGACCGAGGCGGTGAGCTGGGCTTTGGGCGCGAACTTGATCATGTCCGAGGCTTGGCCAAAGCCGTGCACGCCGCGGTCCTCGGCAACCTGCAGCGGTGCCGCGGAATCGGTGTGCTGGGCGATGATGTCCGCGCCCTGGTCGATCAGGGCCTTGGCGGCGTCGCTCTCCTTGCCCGGGTCGTACCAGCCGTTGATCCAGACCATCTTGATCTTTCCGTTCGGATTGACCGAGCGGAATCCTTGGATGAAGGAATTGAGGCCCATGACTACTTCGGGGATCGGCACCGAGCAGACATAGCCGACAATGCCGGACTTCGAGGTCCTGCCGGCAAGCACCCCCTGGACGTAGCGGCCTTCGTAGAAGCGGATGTTGTAGGTCGCGACGTTCTTCGCCCGCTTGTAGCCGGTGCAATGCTCGAACTTCACTTTGGGGAACTCTCTCGCCACCTTGATGGTGGGATTCATGAAGCCGAAGGAGGTGGTGAAGATGATGCCGTTCCCCGCCGCCGCCAGTTCATGGATCACCCGCTCGGCGTCGGGGCCCTCCTTGACGCTTTCGACGTAGGTGGTCTTGACCTTGTCACCAAGCGCCGTCTGGGCGACTTGGCGGCCCACATCATGCTGGTGGGAGAAGCCGTAGTCGGCCACCGGTCCGACATAGATGAAGCCGGCCTTGAACTGGTCGGCCGCCTGGGCCAGCCGGTAACGCCCCAACGCCGCAGCCGCGATGCCGGTTCCCAAGAGCTTGTTGAATGTCCTTCTGTGCATTGTAGTTCTCCATGCTCCTAAAAATAGCAATACTCAACTCGACTGCTAGTGTACCTGAAGCGCTGGCTTTGGCCAGATGTTTTTGCGTCAGCCGGTTGCATGGAAAGCTTTGCCGAGGCAGGCCGGCGCATTGAGCCGGATCCGCAACCGATCGCGAGAGATCGCCACCAGTACCAGGACCGTGGCGAGATAGGGCAGCATCGACAGAAACTGGGATGGTATGGCGAGCGGCAGGCTCTGGACATAGAGCTGCAGGATGCTGATGCCACCGAAAAGATAGGCACCCAGTAGCAGCCGGGCCGGCCGCCAGGTGGCGAAGACCACGAGGGCAAGGGCGATCCAGCCTCGGCCGGCCGTCATGTTCTCCGCCCAGAGCGGCGTGTAGGCGAGCGAGAGATAGGCACCCGCGAGGCCGCTGGTGAAGCCGCCGAACACGGTCGCGCCAAAGCGGATGGCGATGACGGGATAACCGATGGCATGGGCCGCGTCGTGGGAATCGCCGACCGAGCGCAAGGCAAGCCCCGCATGGGTGCGATAAAGGAACCAGGCGATGCCCGCGACGAGGGCAAAGGAGGCGTAGACCAGAATGTCCTGGTGAAACAGGAGCGGTCCGATCACGGGCAGGCTCGTCAGGACCGGCAGGTCGAGCTTCGGCAACGGATCGATCGCGGTTCCGACGAAGCCCTTGCCGATGAGGGCGCTGAGGCCCGTTCCCAGGATCGTGAGTGCGAGGCCTGTTGCCACCTGGTTGGCCAAGAGGATCAGGGTCAGCAGGGCGAAGATGCCGGCCATGGCGGCGCCGGCAAGCCCGGCGGCGAGAATGCCCAGGCCCCAGCTACCGGTGGTAACCGTCGC
Source organism: uncultured Alphaproteobacteria bacterium (assembly GCA_963724385.1). Taxonomy (GTDB): domain Bacteria; phylum Pseudomonadota; class Alphaproteobacteria; order Dongiales; family Dongiaceae; genus DASXQK01. The sequence continues at coordinate 2,238,655 of CAVRUJ010000001.1, forward strand.
TGCGAAGCCGACGATGGCGCCCACCAGCATCATGCCTTCGATGCCGAGGTTGAGGACGCCCGATTTCTCGGCCACCAGCTCGCCCGATGCGGCCAACAGCAGGGGCGTGGAGGCGCTGACCATGGAGAGGAGGACGGGAACGACCCAGCCGAACGTCATGCCGGCCTCGAATCGCGGGCGAGTGGGGCGCGGCCACCGAGGCGTAGGCGATAGTTGATCAGGATGTCGCAGCCGAGGAGATAGAACAGCAGAACCCCTTGGAATATCCCGGTGACGGCGTTGGGCAGGCCGAGGTCGATTTGGGCCGCTTCGCCGCCGAGATAGGAGAGGGCCAGCAGAAGTCCACCCAGCAACACGCCGACGGGATGGAGCCTGCCGAGAAAAGCGACGATGATCGCGGTGAAGCCATAGCCTGGCGAAATCTGGGGCGTCAGCTGGCCGACGGGGCCTGCCACTTCGAAGAGGCCGGCCGCGCCGGCGAGCCCGCCGCCCAGCATCATGGAGAGCCAGATCAGGCCCTTATCGCTGAAGCCGGCATAGCGCGCGGCCCGAGGCGCCTGGCCCACCACTTTGAGCTGGAAGCCGACCAGGGATTTGCCGAGCAGGACCCAGCCCAGGAGAACGACGACGAGAGCCAATGCGACGCCGAGATGAAGGCGGCTGCCTTCGAGCAGGATCGGCATGGTGGCGGCGTCGGAGAACATCCGTGATTGCGGGAAGCCATAGCCCTCCGGGTCGCGCCAGGGACCGGTGACGAGGTAGAGTAGCAACAGCTGGGCGACATAGGTCAGCATCAGGCTGGTCAGGATTTCGCTGGCGTTGAAGCGCACCCTGAGCCAGGCGGGAATGGCGGCCCAGGCCATGCCGCCGAGGACTCCCGCGACGATCATCGCCGGCAGAAGGAAGGGGCTGGTGCTGGTGTAAAACCAGAGTCCGAGCCCGCCACCGGCGAGCGCGCCCATGGTGTATTGACCCTCGGCGCCGATGTTCCAGACATTGGCGCGGAAGCCCAGCGAAAGCCCGGTGCCGATCAGAACGAGAGGCGAAGCCTTGACCAGGAGCTCGGGCAGGCTCCCCGGGCTGGTCAAGGGCTCGACGAAGAAGGTGTAGAGCGCGACAGTCGGGCTCTTGCCGAGCAGGGCGAAGATGCCAGCACTGGTGGCTAGGGTGAGGGCGATAGCGAGGATTGGCGAGCCGTAGGCCCAGACGGTCGAACGTTCGCCGCGCGGCTCAAGCCGGAAGCGCATTCCCGTCCCCCGCCCCGCCAGCCATGCGCCCGCCGCCCATCAGCAGGCCGATCTCCTCCACCGTCACCGAGCCGACCGGCCGCGCCTCGGATAGCCGTCCGCCTGCGATCACGGCGATGCGGTCGCAGAGCGCGAAAATTTCGTCCAGATCCTGGGAGATGACGACCACAGCGCTTCCGCCTTCGGCCAGGTCGAGGAGCGCCTGATGGATGGCCGCCGCCGCTCCGGCGTCCACGCCCCAGGTCGGTTGCGAGACGATGAGCAGGCCCGGATGCTGCAGGATCTCCCGGCCGACGATGAACTTCTGCAGATTGCCGCCGGAAAGGCTGCGTGCCTGAGCCGTGGGCCCGCGACTGCGCACGTCGAAGCCCTCGATCACCTCCCGGGCGAAACCGAGGGTGCGTTTGCCGTGGATCAGCCCCCGGCTGACGAGCCCGCGCCGGCGGTGGGCGCTCAGGAATGCATTCTCGGAAAGCGACATGGCGCTGACGGCGCCGTGTCCGTTGCGCTCCTCGGGCACGAAGGCGGCGCCGAGGGCGCGTCTTGCGCCGGGACCCAGATGTCCCACCGGTTTGCCATCGATCAGGATCGCGTCGGGCCGTTCGACACGGGCCTCGCCGCTGAGCGCCGCCATGAGTTCGTTCTGTCCGTTGCCGGCGATGCCGCCGATGCCGAGAATCTCGCCGCCGGCGACGCTGAAGCTGATCTCCTTGAGATCGGTTCCGAACTGCTGGTCGGAACGCAGTGTAAGGTCGTTCAGCTGAAGCCTGGGCTTGGCGCCAGGCGGGGGTCGGCGGCCGTGGGTCGGCGCCTTGAGCTCGCTGCCGATCATGAGTTCCGCCAGGCGTTGGGCGCTTTCCTGGCGGGGATCGCATTCGGCCACGACCCGGCCGAGGCGCATGATGGTGGCTCGCTCGCAGAGCGCCTTGATCTCATCCAGCTTGTGGCTGATGTAGAGGATGGCGCAGCCTTCCTCAGCGAGCCGGCGCAGGGTTTCGAAAAGCTTGCCTACTTCCTGGGGTGTCAGCACGGAGGTGGGTTCGTCCATGATCAGCAGACGCGGCTCCTGCAACAGGCAGCGCACGATCTCGATGCGCTGGCGCTCGCCAACGGAAAGATCGTGCACGGCGCGGTCGGGATCGAGGGCGAGCCCGTAGGCGGTCGAGACCTCGACGATGCGCCCGCGCAAGCCCCGGCGCTGAGCCGGATCGTCGATGGCGAGAGCGATGTTCTCCGCCACGGTCAGCGCCTCGAACAGGGAAAAATGCTGGAACACCATGCCGATGCCAAGACGCCGGGCGGCGTTCGGGCTCGGGATCCGGATCGGCTTGCCCTGCCACCGGATTTCGCCGGCATCGGGCTGCAGCACGCCATAGATGATCTTCACCAGCGTACTCTTGCCGGCGCCGTTCTCGCCCAGAAGCGCATGGATCTCGCCCGGCAGGACAGCGAGATCCACGCTGTCATTGGCGAGACAGCCGGGGAATCTTTTCGTGATGCCGGCCAGGGTAAGGAGCGGCGGTGCGGCGATGCCCTTCGATTCCCCCTGCGTCACGATCCCCATCCCCCGATTCAGTACGGAATCTTATCCGGTTTATCCATCCATTCCTTGAACACGCTGCGCGCCTCGTCGAGAGGCAGATGGACGAAGGGGATGGTTCTTGCGGACATCGGCAAGGAAAATTCACGGTAGATGTGGTCGTCGTCGAATCCGATGCGGGCCGCGTCTGTCCGTGTGTTGGCATAGTAAACTCGGTCAATCCGGGCCCAATAGATGGCACCGAGACACATGGGGCATGGTTCGCAGCTGGTATAGAGCTCGCAGCCTGCCAGGCTGAAATGAGCGAGTTTCCTGCAGGCCTCGCGAATTGCCACTACCTCGGCATGGGCGGTGGGATCGTTGCCGGAGGTCACGCCGTTGAAACCTTCCGCCAGGATTGCGCCATCGCGGACCACCAGGGCGCCGAATGGGCCGCCGAGGTTGGCGCGCATGCGCTCGGCGGAGATCGCGATGGCGCGGCGCATGAACAGTCCGGGATCGGATGCCGCTTTGTTCATCGACCTTGGACTCCGCCAACCGAGGCAGGGACGTCACGCCGAGCTGCGGCCAAGTCAGCCGACAGGGCGATGAGCTGGCCAGCGACGGCGACGGCGATCATGGCCGGTTGCTTGCCCGGCACCTGGGGCAGGCCGATCGGGCAGGTGAGGCGCGCAAGCGCGGCCTCCGAATGGCCGCGCCGGCGCAGGCGACTGAAGAAAGCGGCGCGCTTGCTGGCGCTGCCGATGAGCCCCAGGAAACCGAAGTCGCCGCGTGCCAGCACCCGGTCGCAGATCTCGAGATCCAGGGCATGGCTGTGTGTCATGACCAGGAAGAAGGTGCCCGGCGATGCGGACGACACGTCATGGCGCGGCTCGGCCGAGGTCTCGATCTGAACATTGGCTGGGACCTCGACCGGGAACATGTCGCTCCGTCCGTCGAACCAATGAATCCGATACGGCAAATGCGCGAGCACATGGACCAAGGCCCGCCCGACATGGCCTGCCCCGAAAAGATAGATGGGTTGAACGGGCACTGCCATGCGCTCAAGCCGAGGCAAGGCATTGCGATCCAGCCGTTCCAGCTTCAGCGTGACGCGCCCGCCGCAGCATTGCCCGAGACTGGGTCCGAGCGACAGGCGGACCTCGTCCGCCGCCGGAGAGTGAGGCATGGTGAGCATGGCGCGGGCCCGCTCGATGGCTTTCAGCTCGAGATGCCCGCCGCCGATGCTGCCGGCGATGCCCTGGACATGGACGAGCATTCGGCAACCGGCCTCCCGCGGGGAAGAACCGGCGGCTGCGGCGATGGTGACGAGAATCGAGGGCTCGTCGCGCCGCGCCAGCTCCAATGCCTTGTCGAGCCAATCGGTTGCAGGGTTCACGATCATTCGCCCGCGCGCGCCCGCTGGGCCGGCTCGGCGGCGCGCTGTCGGAGCTCCTCGATCGCGAGCAACACCCGTTCGGGCGTGGCCGGCGCGTCCAAGTCGGGCAAAAGGCGATAGTCGGCCGTGCTGGCTATGGCATCCGAGAGCGCGGCGAAGACCGAGATGGCCAGCATCAGCGGCGGCTCGCCGACCGCCTTGGAGCGGAAGATCGTGGTCTCGCGGTTCTCGTTGTCCGCCATGATCTCGATGCGGAAGTCCGTCGGACGGTCGCCGCAGGTCGGGATCTTGTAGGTGCTTGGCGCATGCGTCCTGAGGCGACCGGCCGCATCCCAATAGAGTTCTTCGCTGGTGAGCCAGCCCATGCCCTGGATGAAGCCACCCTCGATCTGGCCGAGGTCTATGGCGGGGTTTAGCGAACGTCCGACGTCGTGCAGGATGTCCACCCGGGTCACTTTGTATTCGCCGGTCAGGCTATCCACCATCACTTCGCTGACCGCGGCGCCATAGGCGAAGTAATAAAATGGGCGGCCCGCGGCCTTGGCTCGGTCGTAGTGGATTTTGGGCGTGGCATAGAAGCCGGTGGCCGAAAGCGATACGCGCGCCAAGTAGGCCTGCTTCACGAGAGCGGGGAAGGGGATCTCCTCGGCGCCGACCTGCACGCGCCCAGGCAGGAACTGCACCTCGGCGGGTCCGACGCCGTAGCATTCGGCCGCGAAGGCGGTGAGGCGCCGCTTGATTTCGCGGGCAGCCGCCTGGGCCGCCATGCCGTTCATGTCGGAGCCGGAGGAAGCAGCCGTCGCCGAGGTATTGGGCACCTTGCCGGTCGTGGTCGCGGTGATCTTGATCCGGTCGAGGTCGACCTGCAGCTCTTCCGCGATGACCTGAGCGACCTTGGTGAACAGGCCCTGGCCCATCTCGGTGCCGCCATGGTTCAGGTGGACGCTGCCGTCGGTGTAGACATGCAACAGGGCCCCGGCCTGGTTGAGGGGCGTGTTGGTGAAGGAAATGCCGAATTTGACCGGCGTCAGCGCCAGGCCCTTCTTCAGGATCGGGCTCTCCGCGTTGTAGGCGCGAATGGCAGTGCGGCGAGCGGCGTAACCCGAACTCGCCTCCAGCCCGGCAATGATCTCCGGCAAGACGTTGTCTTCGACCGTCTGGTGGTAGGGCGTGACGTTGCGTTCGTCGTTGCCGTAGAGGTTGATCTTGCGCACCGCCAGCGGGTCCTTGCCTAGATGCCGGGCGATGGCGTCCATCACCCGCTCGACGCCGACCATGCCCTGGGGACCGCCAAAACCGCGAAAGGCCGTGTTGGAGACGGTGTGGGTCTTGCAGCGCTGGGAGGTGATGCTGACGTTTTCCAGGTAATAGCCGTTGTCGGCGTGGAACATGGCCCGATCGGCGATCGGCCCGGATAGGTCGGCGGAATAGCCGCAACCCGCCGCCTGCTCGAAGGCGATGCCGCGGATTCGGCCATTGCCCTCGAAACCCACGTCATAGTCGATCACGAAGGCATGGCGCTTTCCCGTCATCACCATGTCGTCATCCCGCTCGAGGCGGAACTTGGCCGGCCGGGCGGTCTTGACCGCCGCCAGGGCAGCGATTGCCGCCCATTGGGCCGCTTGCGTTTCCTTGCCGCCGAAGCCGCCACCCATGCGCCGGACCTCGACGGTGACGGCATTGTCGGGCCGGCCAAGCACCCGCGCGGCGGCGTGCTGCACTTCGGAGGGATGCTGGGTCGAGCAGTGGATCAAGACGTCGCCGTCCTCCATGGGGATGGCTAGCGAGACCTGACCCTCGAGGTAGAAGTGATCCTGGCCGCCCATGCGGATGCAGCCCTTGAGGCGATGAGGGGCGGCGGCCAATGCCGCCTTCAAGTCGCCGCGCTGCATGACATGGGGCTCGAGCACGAAGCTCTTGGCCGCCAACGCCTGTTCGATGGTCAGGATCGCCGGCAAGTCTTCGTACTCCACGACAGCGAGGCCTGCGGCCGCGCGAGCCTGATCAAGGGATTCGGCGGCAACGGTAAAAAGCACCTGGCCGTGGAATTGCACCTCGCGATCGGCGAACAGGGGATCATCGTGGGCGCCCACTGGACTGATATCGTTGGCGCCGGGAACGTCTGCCGCAGTGAGGACTGCGATGACGCCCGGGACTTTGCGCACTCTCTCCAGGTCGAGGCGCCGGATCAGCGAATGGGCCCGATCGGCCTTTCCCGCAAAGAGATGGAGAAGCCCGGACGGCTCGGGCATGTCGTCGGTGTAGATGGCCCGGCCGGAGACATGCTTTGCCGCGCTGTCATGCGGGATGGCCTGGCGCACGCCGCCTTGCAGCCGGTCAGCCATGGGCCCGCCTCGGCTCGACGACGCGGGACTCCAAATTCGGCTCCGTCGTCTCATGCCAAAACTTGAGCAGCAGATTGCCGGCGACACGGGCGCGGTAACTCTTGCTCGCCCGCATGTCGCTGATGGGCTCGTAATCCTTCGCCAGCGCCGCCTGGCCCGCGGCAATCGTCTCCCGGGTCCAGGGACGGCCGCGGAGCGCTCCTTCGGTGGCGGAGGCCCGCTTGGGCGTGCCTGCCATACCGCCGTAGCAGATGCGAATATCGGCGACACGGCCTTTCTCGAGCCTAACATTGAAGGCGCCGAGGCAGGCCGTGATGTCCTGGTCGAAGCGCTTGGAGATCTTGTAGCAGCGCAGGCTCCAGGCGGGATCCCGACGGGGCAGCAGGAGGGATTCGACGAACTCGCCGGGTTGCCGATCCTGCTTGCCATAGGCGATGAAGTAGTCCTCCAGCGGAATCTCGCGTCGATCCTTGCCGCGGCGCAAGACGAGACGGGCGCCCAGAGCGATCAGGGGAGGCGAGCTGTCGCCGATGGGCGAACCGTTGGCGACATTGCCGCCCATGGTCCCGCAATTGCGGATCTGGGTCGAACCGAGCCGGCGTAGAACCTCTCCGAAATCGGGATATTCGGTGGCGACAACGGGAAGCAGACGGGAATAGGTGACGCCCGCGCCGATCTCGATTTCGCTATCGCGGATATCGAGACGCTGAAGCTCTGCCACTTCGCCCAAATAGACCAGAGGATCGAGGCGCCGATGCTGCTTGGTGACCCAGAGCCCCACGTCGGTACCCCCGGCAAGGATGCAGGCCTCCGGATGGTGCAGCAGGATATCGGCCAGTTCGTCCAGACGACGCGGCGCGAAGTAGCGCTGATGTCCCGAACTAGACGGCTTAGGGTCCTTGATCGCTTCCAGCGCGGCCAAAGTCTTCCCCGCGTTCCGAGTGAAGTGATCGGCCGTGCCGGCGCTTCTCATCCGTTCTGCCGCCGCGATGATGGGCCCGTAGCCGGTGCAGCGGCAGAGATTTCCGGCGAGCGCGTCGTCGATCCGTGCTCGGTCGATGGGCATGCCGTCGCGGAACAGAACGAAAAGCGACATGACGAAGCCGGGCGTGCAGAAGCCGCATTGGGACCCGTGGCAATCGACCATGGCCTGCTGCACCGGATGGAGCTGCCCTGCTGGACCTGCCAGATCCTCGACGGTCAAGAGCTGCTTGCCGTGGAGCGTGGGCAGGAACTGGATGCAGGAATTGACCGCGCGGTAGACGAGACGACCATTCTCCACCTCGCCCAGCGCCACGGTGCACGCCCCGCAGTCGCCTTCGGCGCAGCCTTCCTTGCTGCCGGTCCGGCGTTCCTGGCCGCGCAGATAGTTGAGAACCGTGAGGGTGGGGTCGTCGATCGCGACTTCGCGCAGCTCCTCGCCAAGAAGGAATCGGACTGTCGCGGCCATGGCGCGGTTAGCTTCCGCGATAGGTGGAGTAGGCATAAGGGGAAATCAGCAGGGGGACGTGATAATGCTCCGCCGGGTTCGCTACACCGAAGCGCACCGTCACCTGATCGAGAAACCGGGGGCTCGCCAGCTTGACGCCGAGGCCGGTGAAGTAGTCGCCGGCATGGAAAACGAGCTCGTAGAAGCCGGCAGCGAACGCCGCGCCCTCCAGGAGTGGTCGCTCACAGCGGCCGTCGGGGTTGGTCGCCGTGGCTGCGACGCGTTCGCGCTTTTCGCCAAGCCGGAACAGTTCGATGCGCATACCCGCAGCCGGCCGGCCATGAGCGGTATCGAGAACGTGGGTCGTCAAGCGGCCCATGGAAGCCTATTCCAGTCGGCAAGCATCTGAGTTTGCATCCTTTACTGTGTTGACATTGTAGTCTTACCTGAAGGGCGAGGGAAACCCGATGCCTGCCAAGCGCCTGAGGCGCCCGCCCAGCCAGCTCGACCGCGCCACCTTTGTGTCCCTCTATGGGCCCACCTATGAGCACTCGCCTTGGATCGCCGAAGCGGTCTTCGATGCCGGGCTAGGGTCCGTCCTCGACAGTCCGGCCGGGCTCCATGCCGCCATGCGGGCCGTGGTCCACGCCGCGCCGCAGGAACGCCAGTTGGCATTGTTGATTGCCCACCCCGATCTTGCCGGTCGGCTCGCGATCGGCGGAGAGCTTACTGCCCATTCGGCATCGGAGCAGGCGGGCGCGGGGCTGGACAAATGCAGCCCCACCGAGTTCGCCCAGTTCAACCGGCTCAACGACGCCTACAAGGCAAAGTTTGGGATTCCCTTCGTGATGGCGGTGAAGGGACGGAAGCGGGAGGAGATTCTGGCCGCTTTCGAGCGCCGCCTCGGGAACGATAGGACCGTGGAATTCCAAACCGCTCTAGACGAAGTGCATAAGATCGCGCGGTTCCGTCTGGACGAGCTCTGATCCTTCGACGTGGTATCGAATAGAGCACGGGCGTCGACGCGAATGCCGGATAGAGAGCGGGCTAAGGCGTCGAAACCTTCCACACCCCGCCTTCGAGCACCATGGGCATGACTGTGCCGCCTTCAGTGCCCTTGAAGAACAGCTGAGCCTGAGCCTGATAGAGATAGACTTTTTGCAGATCGGCCATCATCGCTGAAGCGTCGGCGTATGGACCGAGCACTTCCTGTCTCATCTCGGGCAGGTTGTCCGCCGTGACCATGGCCGCGAAAGGATGATCCGAGGCCAGGCTGGCCTTGATCGCCGCGAGATCGCCCTTGGCCACGGCTTCCAGATAGCGGCGGATTGCGCGGGCCGGATCGCTCGCACGCGCCTGGTCGCCGGCTACGGTCGCCAGAAGCTCGGGCGCGGGGACCACTGCCGCGTCGAAAGTGGCGTCGAAACTGTAGCTGCCCCATGTGGTGCCGTCGGGGTTGGTCACGTCGACAGGCTGGGATGTGTGGACATGACCGCTGGCGTGGCCGGCGGCGAGCTTGAAGCTATCGCTGGCGAAATTGTCCGATCCGGGGGTCTGGGTGAAAAACTGCGGGTTGCCGCCCTGGGGGAGAAAGGACTTGCCGGCGAAGATATTTCCGTTCGCCGGATTGATGTCGACGACCAAGCCTGCGACGGCACCGGTGCTGGCCAGCTGGACCAGCGCCAGTTCACTGCGGGTCGCTGCCTCAGGAAGCGTGCGATCGACGAGAATGACGACGATATGTGGGTCGGGATCGCCGACATTCAACTCCGGGATTTCGCGCTCCTCGCGCGCGTAGGCCGTGGTCAGCCTGACCGACTGGTTGCCCACGCTCAGCGCGCCGGCGGCGCTGCCGGCATCCGCTGCTGAGGCGGGCAGAAGCAGAAGTCCCGCGAGGGCGAGCGCGCCAACCGCGAACGCAAGGTTTTGTTGCGCCACCATGGATCTGCCTCCTGCCCGCCTGGCCTCCCCGCTTCCAGAACCGGACCGGCCGATGCCCTTGCGTCGCAAGAGACCAACGGCACGGCGCCAATGGTAAGCAGGATGGGCGACGTCAGGAAGGGTCGATGGGAAACGTGAACGGGTCCTCCCCCTCGAATTCGGACAGAAATTTGCCACTAAAGCCGTGAAGAGGTCGGCAACGATTCTGATGCGACGATCGGCAATTGGTCGGATATGCGCCGGCAGAGACAGCAAGGCACTGGCAATGGGAGCCAGGCAGCATGAGCCAGAAAATTCACAGGTTGCCCTTGGGGGTTCTGTCTTCTACGGCGGTGAGGGCCTTCGTCCTAGTTTTGCTCCTGGGCCTTGCCCTGCCGGACGGGGCGCTCTTGGGGCCCGCGCGGGCGGCTGGCCAGGGACACGGGCAAGGACAAGGGCACGGCGCATCTCAAGGCGGAAAGCTGGGTGGCGGGCTGGGCGGAGCTGTCGGGGGTGCAGTTGGCGCCGTTGGTGGCGCAGTCGGCGAAGCCTTGGGTGGGAGCGTAGCGGGAGCGCTCAACGGTGCTGTGAAGAGTGCCGTGAGCGCTCAATCAAGCGCCAGCGGCGGACTCGGTGCGTCGCCCAGCAGTACGGGGGCCTCGGCTCTTGCCGATAAAGGCGCCACAAGCCAGTTGAGTGGAACGGGCAATCCAGCCAATGCTGAAGCAGCAGCAAGCGTCGGGCCTTCGATGGGTGAGGGCAACCTTCTCGGCCCCGCCGTGTTGGCCTGTTCCATCGTATCCGGTCCTTGCGAAGATGAGCTGTTTGTGGACCTAGCCTCCGTTGCGCCGGCAGGCTCCATCAGTGCTTCACAGGAGGCGCTTCACGAATTGCGGCCTCCAGATCGTAGCGCGGTCGGCGCGATGGCGTGGCCTTCTAAGCCGGAGGTGGGCGCGTACGACATCGGGGGATGGCAGCAGGTTGCGAGCAAGTACAATCCGACCTCGCTGAATTCTGAGGGGCAGAGCCTCTCAAGCGACATCCTGGCCAGCTACTCCACTGCCGAACTCGCAAATCCGACGCATGGGCCGAACGGGCTTGAGGGCGGACCGCCGCAACCCGTCGACGCTACCGACGCCGTCGAATGGAAGGCCCAAATACGCACCACAGTCACAGGGAGCTTGGCCTCGGCTGATCCTGTTCCTGCCGATAGCGCTGCCACTTCGAGCGAGGCGGCTGCCCAGGCGGATTCGACCCTGGTTGGCGGCTACAAGCTGTGGCTCGGCAATTTTCGAAGCGAAGGTGACGCCCGGCGGTACTGGGCCCGGCAAGTTCGCCGCTTCCCGGATCTCCTCAAGACATTGAAGCCGGTTCTGCGTCCGATCCAATCCGCAACGATGGGGTCCCTCAGCTACCGCTTGCTTGGCGGATCGCTGACCAAGCGAGACAAGGCTGAGCATGTCTGTGGAACGATCCAATCGCGGTCGCCGCTCGCGGTTTGTCGGGTCGTGCTGAACTGAAGAAGCAGGCGGCCGTCTCTGTAACGCAGATCACGGGCACGCAGCCAGGCCGCCTGATTGACGGGGAGTGCGCCCCCTGTAATCTGTGGCAGCAGGTTTGTCGGGTACCAGGCTGCGTCAGCAGGGGCAGGCCAACCGGGCCAGCCTGCCTCGATTCGATTCAGCGTCCGGGACACCCGACGCGCAACGCGCTGGAATGGGGCCGGCGGGGAGACGGGATGACGACCAATATCCGCATCGATGGCGACCGGCTTTGGGACAGCCTGATGGAGCTGGCGAAGATCGGCGCCACGGAGAAAGGTGGCGTCTGCCGCCTGGCTCTGACTGAGCTGGACCGGCAGGCGCGCGACCTCTTCTGCCGGTGGACCGAAACCGCGGGCTGCAAAATCAGCATCGACAAGATGGGCAACATCTTCGCCCGGCGCCCGGGCAAGGACAATTCACTGGCTCCCGTGATGACGGGGAGCCATATCGATACTCAACCGACCGGCGGCAAGTTCGACGGCAACTACGGCGTGCTGGCCGGGCTCGAAGTGATCCGCACCCTCAACGACTTCAACTACGAGACGATCCGGCCGGTGGAAGTCGTGGTCTGGACCAACGAAGAGGGCTCGCGCTTCGCACCCGCCATGATCGCCTCGGGCGTCTTCGCCGGGGTCTTCGATCTGGACTATGGCCTGGCCCGCAAGGATGTCGAAGGCAAGACCATGGGGGAGGAGCTGAAGCGCATCGGCTATGCCGGCGACGCAGCCTGCGGCGGCCGACCTTTGGCCGCCTTCTTCGAGGCCCATATCGAGCAGGGTCCGATCCTGGAAGCCGAGGGCAAGACCATCGGCGTCGTCGAGGGCGTCCAAGGGATTCGCTGGTACGAGGTGACGGTGACCGGGCAGGAAGCCCATGCGGGGCCCACCCCGATGCCCCGGCGGAAGGACGCGCTTGTCGGCGTCTCGCGCATGGTGACCGCCGTCAATCGCATTGGCCTTTCCCGCCCGCCCTACGCCTGCGCCACGGTTGGGATGCTGCAGGTCTCGCCCAACTCGCGCAACGTGATCCCGGGCAAGGTCTTCTTCACCATCGACTTCCGCCATCCCGATCCGGATGTGCTGGCGGGCATGGGCCGGGACATGGAGGCCGAATGCGAGAAGATCGCGGGCGAACTCAAGCTCGAGCTCGACTTCAAGGAAATCTGGTATTCGCCCCCCGTGAAGTTCGCCGGCGAATGCGTCGGCGCGGTGCGCAAGGCGGCCGAGGAACTGGGCTTCAGCAACCGGAGCATCGTCAGCGGTGCCGGTCATGACTCGGTCTATCTCTCGCGGGTGGCGCCGACGGGCATGATCTTCGTGCCCTGCAAGGACGGGATCAGCCACAACGAGATCGAGGATGCCAAGCGCGAGGATCTGGCCGCCGGCTGCGACGTGCTGCTGCGGGCGATCATTGAACGGGCCAACGCCCCGGCCGGCTGAGCGAGGCTGACCATGAGACGATTTCTCGGCCTTGTGGCGCTGACCGCACTGCTTGCCGGCTGGAGCATCGCCGCCGAAGCCGCCGACAAGCTGATCCTGCAGCTGAAATGGGTGACCCAGGCCCAGTTCGCCGGTTACTACGTGGCCAAGGACAGAGGCTTCTATAGAGATGTCGGGCTTATCGTCGAAATCCGCGCTGGCGGCCCCGACGTAAACCCCAGCCAAGTTATCGCCGGCGGCGGAGCCGATGTAGTCGTGGACTGGATGCCTTCGGCTCTGGCGACCCGGGAGAAGGGCGTTCCGCTGGTCAATATTGCCCAGCCCTTTCAGCATTCGGGCATGGAGCTCACTTGCCGGGCCGAAACCGGCATCAAAACGCCGGCCGATTTCAAGGGCCATACGCTGGGCGTCTGGTTCGGCGGCAACGAATACCCGTTCCTTTCCTGGATGAGCGCGCTCGGCATTTCGACCGAAGGCGGGCCGGCGGGTGTGACCGTGCTGAAGCAGGGCTACAGCGTCGATCCGCTGATCGAGAAGCACGCCGATTGCATTTCGACAATGACCTACAATGAGTATTGGCAGGTGATCGACGCCGGGCTCCCAGCCGACCAGCTCGTGGTCTTCAAGTATGAGGACGAAGGCGTGGCCACGCTCGAGGACGGGCTCTACACCCTCGAGAAAAACCTCAAGAATCCCGCCATGGCGGACAAGCTCGCCCGTTTCGTAAGGGCCTCCATGAAGGGCTGGGACTGGGCCGTCGCCAGTCAGGCCGAGGCGGTGCAGATCGTGCTCAACAACGATGTCACCGGCGCCCAAACCGAGAAGCACCAGACCCGGATGCTGAGAGAAATAGCCAAGCTCGTGGGAACCAATCCAAAGGGCACCGGCTGGCTCGACCCGGCCGCCTATGACCGCACTGTGAAGATCCTGCTTTCGGGCGAGTCCGCGCCGGTGATCACCAAGGAGCCGGAAGGCGCCTGGACACACGACGTCTTCGACAAGGCGATGGCGATGCCGTGAAGCGGCTGTCGAAGGGCCTACTGTATTTCCAGGCTGGTCGAATTTGACAACAGCTTTCAGACAATAGACCCGATGTACAATCGCCTATAGCGGCATCGGCTAAACGGGGGGGCAAGTGCCATCCGTGGACCAGATGCGAATGCCCAAGAGCCCAGAGTGCATGGCGACGCAAACGATGTCGGACGGGTTGTAGCGCGCATATTCGTCCGCGTCAGCCGCGCGAAACGTGGTTTCCTTCTTGTTTGGCCCCCAGGGCGCCAGCCCGATGTGGAAGGTCGGATTGCCACTGCCGTCCGGGTATATGTACTTGCCGTCAACTCGTGCGTTGAAATATGTGCTGCGAGAGGCACCAGATAGGCTATTGATGCAAAGCACGCCGGCACAAGAATAGGCGAGCACAATTGGCAGGACCAAGAATCCAGAGAACAAGGCGACCATAGGAATCCGGGCGTATTTCGTGGCGCGGAAATAGGCCACGGTGTAAGCGACAAAGGCAGCTAGACCCAGGCCGAACGCTTGCAAGCCTCCTCCTTCCACGAGAGTTAGCCCACCTCGCTGCGAGGCAACCAAGAATAATCCGATCCCTGAAGCGAAGCTGGTAGCCATCACGAGAAGCGTTGGGTTGCCAGGGCGCAGATTGCCCGACCTTGTCTCGCCCTCCGCTTGGGAATCAGCCGTCATGATATCTCCCCACCGCCACGCGTAGAGCAGAGCCAGCCACGGTAGGGCAAGCAAGGCAACGGTTGCTGGGACACTATATTTTTCCGTCTGGAACGGCCCCCAGACGCCCACGAGCAACGTCGCGGCAACTAGAAACCATGCAAGCCACATGGCCCACTTCCATCGCTGACTGCGCTCTGTGGGAGTGCTGCCAAGCTTCGGATTGGCCAGTGCTATGGCTTGGTTCTGGGCATCGAGATCCGGAATCCCCGCCATCCACGCGTCCCAAAGGGGATCCCTGCGGATGCCTGGTAGACGCCACGCCTGCTGATCGTTCGTGAATGAAAGGAATATGTCTTTTGCAATGCTTCGACGCCAAACGATGTCCTGACGCATAACGGTCTGGCGTTTGCCGATCCAACTGACGCGTTCAATCCTGTCAGGGTAGAGAACAAACCTCGTTAGTGCCTGACTGGCAGACGCTATTCCGACCACGAGAAGGGCAGGCAGTGCGATCCAGTGAGTACCTCCGCGGCCTGCCCACATGACAAGGATGACCGCGAATGCGAAAATAACGCGCCAAAGCGACAGGGAGCTGCCGCCGCTCCAGGGGCGATAGGTCCGTGGATAGCTAGCGGGAACAAGTGAAGGAGGTTGGGGCAAGGGTGGCCTGTAACGAAAAGTAGCAATGGTGCAGGCTAGTTCATTTCCCTCCTGTCGCCAAGATCGCCGGCGTGGCGCCCTCTTCCAAACGATACCGAACGGAAGGAGGCGTACCAGGCAAGCTCACGGCGGCGCGTTCCCCTCCATGTAGCAGATTGCATGCATGCTGGCGCAGACCGCCAGCACGCGCTGCACCGCGTATGAGGTGGGGGATTGCTGGCCCGGCTTCACGGCCGAGGCGATCATCAGCTGGGAGACCTTGTCCTGAAGTTCGAACACATGGATGCCGACGGTCTGCTTGCCGTTGGTGACGTCGAGCTGCCGGCTCAGATCATCCTGGTTCGTGATCTTGTTTTCCGGGTGGGCATGCACCGTCTCGATAATGGTCCGGTAGACCTTGTCGGCGTTGGCTTCCAGGATGACGGTGGCCACATCATAGGTGGGCGTATCCGGTGCCGGCTTCTGCTGCATGCTTTCGACGCGGCCGATCACCTTGCGGGCGAGGAAGACCCATTGGGCCTGAGCCGCACCGGCGCTTGCCGCCAGCAGGAGAATGCCGAGCAGCAAACTGGCGCCCAATCGATGCAATGCCATGGAACCCTCGGATGTCCGGGATGGGACGCTCCAACCTAGTGCAATCGGCGATAGGTCGGCAATGCAGCCGTCGCCGCAGCGGATATATACTGCGCGAGAGTTCCATGGGAGTGCCGCAAGGATGATCCGCCTCGGTCGCGCTCTATCGGCGTTCTTGCCGGCGCTTGTCGGCCTGGGATTGATTGTCTGGGGACAGGCCGCCCGCGGCGTGGATATGGGCCAGGCAAAAACCGAAATCTGCAAGGCCCGCGCGAGCTGCCGGCTCATTGCGCTGAAAACGGCTGGCCAGTCGGAGGCCGGCGTTTCTCTGTTTGTCGCCGAAGTCGCGCTTGGCCTTGCCGACAAACCTGCCGATGGTCCGGATACGGGCTGCCTGTCCACGGAGGGCGACAACGACGGCGGTCGGGAGTATTGGCTGATCGCGGAGGGCAAAGACCCGAAGCTGGTGCTGAAGCTCTGCAACGACGGCTACGGCGCTGCTCAGGTCGGCGACGACCAAGTGGAGATCGGCCACGACAGGCTGACCCACATCCAATACGGCGGCTCCAACGATCGCTGGGAAGTGACCGAAACGATCCAGCTGTCGCCACTGAAGTCGCTCAGCATGGAGGATTGTGGATTCCGGGCCAGCGATCCCACTTATGCGTCGCTGAGCTGGGTCGACGTGCCTGCCATGGCGGCCCGCTCGGTCGCCGTCGACGATGCCCTCAAGTCGGATTCTGCCAGCGACGATCCCTGCAGCCTGCTTCGCGGACAGATGGTGCTGCCGGCCAGGCCCGGCTTCCTGTCGGGCGTCAACGTCATGCTTCCCGACCTCGGTGGCGATGGCGAGTCGCCGCCGCCGGGATTTGCCGCAGGAACGATTCTCGGCAGCTGTGCCTCGCGGCTCACCCTTGGCAACGCCGGCGGCTACACGGTGTTCGGTCAGCCCGATGCCGCGCGGACGGCCGATCTTGCGTTCCTGGCACTCGACCGCAAGACGTTGGTTTTACAGATTTTCGATTCCCAGCCTTACGTCACGCCGGCGAAGTCCTGGGTGGCTCAGGACCACTTCGAGCTTTGGACCACCGAGGATCCGGGCATGGTCAATCACGCCGATCCCGGCAAGGTCCAGCAGCTCGGCATCGGCCTGGACGGCAAGGTCTATGCCG
Organism: uncultured Alphaproteobacteria bacterium; assembly: GCA_963724385.1. Classification (GTDB taxonomy): domain Bacteria; phylum Pseudomonadota; class Alphaproteobacteria; order Dongiales; family Dongiaceae; genus DASXQK01. Next base: position 2,255,585 of record CAVRUJ010000001.1, read on the forward strand.
GGGTTGGCCAACCGAAACTGCCCAAGGTGGACCGCTGGCAAGGCAAGGACGGCCTCAACCGCGCCGTGACGGTGCTGCGCCTGATCTGGCCGGACACCGATGCGCTCGTCGGCGGTGTCTCAATCGCCTATTCCGAAGCCGAGGGCGGACGCCAAACACGAATCTTCGCCACCGGCCCCATCGTCCGCAACCGCCCGCTCTACCTGCCCAACATCGACGACGTTCCCATCACCTGCGGCGCCAAGGAAGGCCGTTGGGACGTGACCGACAATCCCGGCAAGCTGCAGGGCATCGATATCGCCAACTGATCGCGCTAAAGAACCTGCCACAGCTGCTCGTCCACGTAGAGGATCAGCAGCCTTGAGCCGGGCGGTGGCGGGGATTTCGGATTGAGATCGTGACGCGGGAAATGTTTCTTGCGGGTGGCGGCTTCTTCTCCTGGCGGGGCGAAGCGGTACTCGAGCCGGAGCACATCGTTGGCGTCATCAGTATTGCGAAAGCGGGTCGAGACCACCTCGCCCGGCAGGAGCCCACCTCGCTCCGACAGCCGCTGCTCCCTACTGGTTTGCTTCAGCAGGACGAAGTTGATGCCGTAGTAGATCAGGGCTGCGGCCAGGAGAGTCGGCCCCGATGCCAAGAAGAATCCATTCATGTCCGCCACTGGCTGACCGGACGCCACAACCCATCCGAGGGCGGCGAGGCTGAGAGCGGTTCCCGCGATGGCAAAGACGGCCGTGGCGACCCGGAAGAATCGGTGAACGCGTGGGCTGTGCCCGGCAGGAATCGGTCCGCGTCCCGCGACGAAGTCGCGGCTCTCCTTGCGAAGAAACACGACTTCGGACAATGGCGGCAGAGGCGCCAAGGCCCGCAATGTGATTTCGACCGTCTCGCCGCTCATTGCGGCTTCCTTGGGATGGGCAGCAGGCCCTGCGCCGCTACTCCGCGGCTTCGACCAGCCCGATGGGGCAGGAAACTCCTGTACCGCCCAGCCCGCAGTACCCGCCGGGGTTTTTGGCCAAGTACTGCTGGTGATAGTCCTCGGCGTAGTAGAACGGCCCGGCGTCGGCGATTTCCGTGGTGATGGGGCCGAAGCCGGCGGTGGTCAGCTTTTTCTGGAAGGCATCCCGTGAGGCCTCGGCCGCACGGCGCTGCTCGGGCGTGAAGCCGTAGATGGCTGAGCGGTACTGGGTGCCCATGTCGTTGCCCTGGCGCATGCCCTGGGTTGGGTCGTGGCTCTCCCAGAACAGCTTCAGCAGGGCCTCGTAGGACGTCACCTTGGGGTCGAAGACCACCAGCACGACCTCGGCATGTCCCGTCCGGCCCGAGCAGGTCTCCTCGTAAGTCGGGTTTGGCGTCGACCCGCCAGCGTAGCCCACGGCGGTGGTATAGACACCCGGCGCCTGCCAGAACTTCCGCTCCGCGCCCCAGAAACAGCCGAGACCGAAGATCGCCTGCTCGAGGCCGGCCGGGAAGGGCGGCTTCAGGGGATGGCCGTTGACCTCATGAGCCGCCGGCACGGCCATGGCCGTGGTCCGGCCGGGCAAGGCCTCGCCGGCCGATGGAAGGGTGAGCTTGCGGCCCAGGAGCTTGGAGAGCATGGGAACCTCCGTTTCAAGGTCGGCCCATAACATGGGCCCATGGGCCCGCCGCGACAAGGGATCGGGCTGGGCCTGGACGGCGCGAGCCCGGGCTTCCATCATTCACGTTTGCGGCATCGGCTTTAGAGGAGGTTCTGATGGCCAAGCATGGCTATGAGACGGGGCGGCTCGACCTGCCCTTCGTCGGGCATTGCAGCTTCGCAAAGAAGCCGATCGTGACCGACTGGGCGAAGATCGACGCCGACGTGGCGGTCCTGGGCGTCCCCTTTGACATGGGTACCCAGTACCGGGCCGGCGCCCGCTTCGGCCCGCGCGGCATCCGCGAGGCCTCGACCCTGTTCTCCTTCGGCCATAGCGGCGCCTATGACTTCGAGGACGACGTGGTCTATCTGCCGGTGGACAAGGTCCGCATCGTCGACGCCGGCGACGTGGACATGGTCCACACCGACACCATGCGCTGCCACGCCAACACCGAGGCGGCGGTGCGCCAGATCCTGAAGTCCGGCGCTCTGCCCGTGATGCTGGGCGGCGATCACGCGATCCACGCTCCCTGCATGGCGGCTTTCTCGGAGCATGGGCCGCTGCACATCGTGCATTTCGATGCCCATCTCGATTTCGTCGACGAGCGTCACGGCGTGCGCTACGGCCACGGCAATCCCCTGCGCCGGGCCTCGGAGATGAAGCACGTCACCGGCATGACCCAGCTCGGCATCCGCAATGTCTCCTCCTCCAACCGGGACGACTATGCCGCGGCCAGGCGCGCCGGATCGACGATTCTCTCCGTGCGCGACGTGCGCCGGCTCGGCGCCAAAGGCACGCTCGCCAAGATCCCGGCAGGAAAGCGCTACTACGTCACCATCGACATCGATGGCTTCGATCCCTCCATCGCGCCGGGCACGGGAACGCCCAGCCATGGCGGCTTCCTCTATTACGAGGTGCTCGAGATCCTGCAGGGGCTGGTGAAGCGCGGCGACGTCATCGGCATGGACCTGGTGGAAGTGGCGCCGGACTACGACCCCACCGGCATCACTTGCTTCCTCGCCGCCCAGCTGTTGATGAATTTCCTCGGCTTCATCTTCCACGAGCGGGAGACGCGCGAGGCCCGCGCCAAAAGGACAAAGCGGCGAACTTAGACCATCTCCAGCGGCGTCGCGCGCCGGGGTGGGGGAGAGGCCGCGTCGATCTCTGCCAGTTCCTCGGGCGACAGCATGATGTCGTGGGCCGCCCGGTTTTCCCGTACATGTTCCTCGCGGCTCGCCTTGGGGATGACGATGACCCCGGGCTGGCGCAGCAGCCAGGCGAGGGCGATCTGCGGGATGCTGACGCCGCGCTTGGCGGCGATCTTTCGGAGTGCCGCGGACCGGTCCAGAGGGCCGATTTCCAACGGCGAATAGGCCATGACGGGCAGGCTGGCTTCGCGCATCCAGGGCAGCAGGTCGAACTCAATGCCGCGTTGCTTCAGGTTGTAGAGCACCTGGTTGGTGGCCGCGCCCCTCCCGCCTGGAAGCTGGGTGAGCTCGCGCATATCGCCGACGGAGAAATTGCTGACCCCGTAGTAGCGGATCTTGCCGGCAGCCTTGACCTCCTCGAAGCCGGCCAGGGTCTCGGCCAAAGGTATGCCACCCCGCCAATGGAGGAGGTAAAGATCGATGCGGTCGGTCTTCAGGCGCTTCAAGCTGCGCTCGCAGGCCGCGACCACTCCGGAGCGGCTGGCGTTGTGGGGATAGACCTTGCTTACGATGAAGACCTCGCGCCGGCGGCCCTTGACGGCCTCAGCGACGACCTCCTCGGCCCCTCCCTCGGCATACATCTCGGCGGTGTCGATGAGGCTCATGCCAAGATCGAGGCCGAGGCGCAACGCTGCCACCTCGTCCTTGTGGCGGGACCGGCTCTCGCCCATCTTCCACGTCCCCTGGCCCAGGACCGGGACCTGTTGGCCGTCCGGCAAGCCAGTGCTGCGAATGGCGCTCATCGTCCCAACTCCCGCATTGCCGCGTCCAGACCGTCCAGGGTCAAGGGATACATCCGGCCGCCCATCAGGCGGCGGATCATTTGCAGGGACTGGGCATAGTCCCAGCGTTCCTGCGAGCGCGGATTAAGCCAGACGGCCTTGGTGAAATGGCCAGTCAGCCGCTCGATCCAGCGTTGTCCGGGCTCCTCGTTCCAATGCTCGACGGAGCCGCCGGCATGGAGGATCTCATACGGGCTCATAGTGGCGTCGCCGACGAAGACCAGCATCCAGTCAGGACCATAGCTGCGCAGGACCTCGAAGGTCGGCGTTTCGGAGAGATGCCGGCGCCGGCCGCTGCGCCAGAGCCGCTCATAGGGGCAATTGTGGAAATGGAAGGTCTCGAGATGGCGGAATTCCGTCCGGGCGGCGGAGAAAAGCTGCTCGCAACTTTCCACATGGTCGTCCATGGAGCCGCCGATATCGAGCAGCAACAGCACCTTCACGGTATTGCGCCGCTCCGCCTGGAGCTTGAGGTCGAGCAAGCCGGCATTGTGGGCCGTCGCCCGGATGGTGCCGGGCATGTCCAGTTCCTCGGGCCGGCCTTGGCGGGCGAACCGGCGCAGGCGCCTGAGGGCCAGCTTCATGCCGCGCGTGCCGAGTTCGACCTCGCCGTCGAGGTCGCGGAACTCGCGCTTCTCCCAAACCTTGACGGCGCTGCGATGGCGCGACCCGCCTTGGCCGATCCGCACCCCTTCGGGATTGTAGCCGAAGGCCCCGAAGGGCGATGTGCCTGCCGTGCCGATCCATTTGGAGCCGCCCTCGTGCCGGCCCTTCTGCTCGGCCAGGCGCTGGCGCAAGGTCTCCATGAGCTTGTCCCAACCGCCCAGCGCCTCGATGGCGGCCATCTCCTCGGGCGTCAGCAGCTTTTCGGCCAGCTTCTTCAGCCATTCCTCGGGGAGCTCTGCGGCGATGTCGGGGCCGACCGTCTCCAGGCCCCTGAAGAAATGGGCGAAGACCCGATCGAACCGGTCCATATGCCGTTCGTCCTTCACCAGGGCGGAGCGGGCGAGAAAATAGAAGCTCTCGACGCTGGTGTCGGCGCAGCCGGCCTTGAGCGCGCGCAGCAGGGTCAGGTATTCGGTGAGGGAGGCGGGAACTCCCGCGGCGCGCAGCTCGGCGATGAAGCCGGCGAACATCGGGCCCTACGCCTGTCCGCGCCGGTTGAGGAAGGCGATGCGTTCGAACAGATGCACGTCCTGCTCGTTCTTCAGCAGCGCGCCGTGCAGCGGCGGGATCACCACCTTGGGATCATTGGAACGCAGTGCCGCGACGGGAATCTCGTCGGCCATGAGAAGCTTCAGCCAGTCGATCAGTTCAGAGGTCGCCGGCTTCTTCTTCAGCCCCGGCACCTCGCGGATCTCGTAGAAGAGCTTGAGCGCCTCGCGGGCCAGATCCTTGCGGATATCCGGCAGATGGGCGGCGACGATGCGCTCCATGGTCCCGGGGTCGGGAAAGCGGATGTAATGAAAGAAGCAGCGGCGCAGGAACGCGTCGGGCAGCTCCTTCTCGTTATTGGAGCTGATGATCACGACAGGCCGGTGACGCGCCTTCACGGTTTGCCGCGTCTCGTAGACGAAGAACTCCATGCGGTCGAGCTCGAGCAGCAGGTCGTTGGGGAACTCGATGTCGGCCTTGTCGATTTCGTCGATCAGAAGGACGACCGGCGCTTCGGCCTCGAAGGCGTCCCAGAGCTTGCCGCGGACGATGTAGTTGGCGATGTCGTGGACCCGGGGATCGCCCAGCTGCCCGTCGCGCAGGCGCGAGACCGCGTCGTACTCGTAGAGGCCCTGCTGGGCCTTGGTCGTGGACTTGATGTGCCATTGGATGAGGGGCAGGCCGAGCGCTGCGGCGACTTCGAAGGCCAGCATGGTCTTGCCGGTGCCGGGCTCGCCCTTCACCAGGAGCGGGCGCTGCAGCGTGACCGAGGCATGGACCGCGACTTCCAGGTCGCGGGTGGTGATGTAGGTTTCCGTGCCGCGGAAGCGCTTCGGCAAGATCGGTCTCCCGGAATTCTCTTTCCGGTCAAGCTCGCCCCAAGCCCGCGGCCAAGTCAATCTTCGCCGGCGCAGCCCTGGCCTGCGGACTTGGGCCTGACTATGATGCCGCCCGCCGCAACGCCCCCGTCGCTACACCCGGAGACAGGCATGGACTACGAGCTTGCCCGCCGCAACATGGTCGAAAGCCAGATCCGCACCAACAAGGTGACCAACGCGGAGCTGCTGAAGGCCCTGGAGATTGTTCCCCGGGAGCGCTTCCTGCCGCCCGAATGGGCCCACGCGGCCTATGTGGACGAGAATCTGCCGCTCGCCCCCGGACGCTATCTGATGGAGCCCATGGTCTTCGCCAGGCTGGTTCAGTTGGCCGACCCGCAGGTGACCGACCGGGCGCTCGTCGTCGGCTCTGGCAGCGGCTATGGCGCGGCGGTATTGGCCAATCTCGTGCGCGCGGTCGTGGCGCTGGAAAGCGATCCTGGGCTCGCCGCCCGGGGCCGGGAGCAGTTCGCCAGGCTGGCCATCGATGGGGCGACCCAGGTGGATGGCCCGTTGGCGCAAGGTTGGCCCCTCAAGGCGCCTTACGAAATCATCCTTGTGGAGGGGGCGGTGCAGGTCCTGCCGGGGGCGCTGTTCGAACAGCTCGCCGATGGGGGCCGGCTGGTGGCGGTAGTTGAGACTGACGGCATCGGCCGGGCGACGCTCTTCGACAAGCGCAATGACGTGCTGTCGCACCGGGTCGTCTTCGATGCCTCGGTGCCGATCCTGCCGGACTTGAAGCGGGAGCGTGGCTTCGTCTTCTAAGAGCCGAATTTTCTGAGAGATTTTCTCGGCGCCGGCTATACTATATTGCCAAGGGCCACAAAGGCCGTGGGAGGAAGCCGGATCGGTCGTGAGCGATCCCAAGGGCGCGCAGGGACCAACAATGGAGGAGATTCTGGCCTCCATCCGGAAGATAATTCCGGACGACGAGGACGGTCCCGCTCCGGTCGCCCGCCCGTCCCCCGGGGGTGCCCCGGAAAAGCCTGAACTGGTCCTGACCCAGATGCTGGCCGATGACGGATCGGTGGTCAGGCTCACCGTTCCCCCCGCTCCGGAAGCTCAAAAGCCGCAACCGCAGACCGAGCCGGCCCCCGCACCCTCGGCATCACCCTCGGCTGGCGAAACCTTGGAGGCCTTCGTGCGCCGGGCGCTGGAGCCACAGATCCAGGCCTGGCTCGAAGCTCATCTGCCGGCCATGGTCGAGCGCATGGTCCAGGAGGTAATCGACGGCATCCGCCGCGAGAGCGAGAAGGAGAAGCCCTCGCCGTAGTTCTCGTCAGGCCGGCGGCCCTTGCCAGCCGGAGTTCCGCCCCTTAAACAACCGGCCATGCTCGAAAAGACCTTCAATCCGGCCGAAGTCGAGGCCAAGCACTACGCGCGCTGGGAACAGGGCGGCTATTTCGCCTGCGACCCCGGGTCCAAGGCCGTGCCTTTCACCATCATGATGCCGCCGCCCAATGTCACGGGCAGCCTGCATATGGGCCATGCGCTCACCTTCACCCTGCAGGACGTTCTGGTGCGCTACGAGCGCATGCGCGGGCGCGACGTGCTCTGGCAGCCCGGCACGGATCACGCCGGCATAGCGACCCAGATGGTGGTGGAGCGTCAGCTGGCCGAGAAGGGCATTGTGCTTCAGCGGCTGGGCGCCCGGGCCAATCTGCAGACCATCGACCGCGCCGCCTTTATCGAGAAGGTCTGGGAATGGAAGCGGGAGTCGGGCGGCACCATCATCCGCCAGCTTCGGCGCCTGGGCGCCTCGGCCGATTGGCGGCGCGAACGCTTCACCATGGACGAGGGCTTGAGCCAGGCGGTGCGCAAGGTCTTCGTTGATCTTCACCGCCAGGGCCTGATCTATCGCGACCAGCGGCTGGTCAACTGGGATCCCAAGCTCCATACGGCGATCTCCGACCTCGAAGTCGAGGCGCGCGAGGTGAAGGGCCATCTCTGGCATCTGCGCTATCCGGTCGAAGGCGCGGAAGGCCGCTACATCGTGGTGGCCACCACGCGACCGGAGACCATGCTGGGCGACACCGCCGTTGCCGTGCATCCCGAGGACGAGCGGTATAAGAGCTTGATTTCGAAGCATGTGCGCCTGCCCTTGGTCGGGCGCCTCATTCCCGTCGTCGCGGACGACCATGCCGATCCGGCGACGGGCAGCGGCGCCGTGAAGATCACGCCGGCCCACGACTTCAATGACTTCGAGGTCGGCCGGCGCCATCACCTGCCCATGATCAACATCTTCGATGCCGACGCGCGCCTCAACGGCAACGTTCCGGCTACCTATCGCGGCCTGTCGCGGGAGGAGGGGCGCAAGAAGGTGGTGGCCGATCTGGAGGCGGCGGGCCTGATCGAAAAGGTGGAACCTCACCAGCTCACGATGCCGTATGGCGACCGCTCGGGCGTGGTCATCGAACCCTGGCTCACCGACCAATGGTACGTGAATGCGGCCAAGCTGGCTGAGCCGGCAATCGCGGCGGTGGAGAGCGGGCGGACCCGTTTCGTGCCGGAACAATGGACCGCGACGTATTTCCAATGGATGCGCAACATCCAGCCCTGGTGCATCTCTCGCCAGCTCTGGTGGGGCCATCAGGTGCCGGCCTGGTATGGGCCGGACGGCGGGATCTTCGTTGCCATGGACGAGGCCGAGGCGATGGCCGCCGCCGCCAGGCACTATGGCAAGGCGACCGCGCTGAAGCGCGACGAGGACGTGCTCGACACCTGGTTTTCCTCCGCGCTCTGGCCGTTCTCGACCCTCGGCTGGCCGGAGAAGACCCGCGAGCTCGCCCGCTACTATCCCGGCGACGTGCTGGTGACGGGTTTCGACATCATCTTCTTCTGGGTCGCCCGGATGATGATGATGGGCCTGCATTTCATGGGCGAAGTGCCGTTCCGCACGGTCTACATCCATGCCCTGGTGCGCGACGAGTTCGGCCACAAGATGTCGAAATCCAAGGGCAACATCATCGATCCCCTGGAACTCATCGACGAATACGGCTGCGATGCCGTGCGCTTCACCTTGGCGGCCCTCGCCGCGCCTGGCCGCGACGTGAAGCTGGCCGCGAGCCGCGTGGAAGGCTACCGGAACTTTGCGACCAAGCTGTGGAACGCCGCGCGTTTCTGCCAGGTCAATGGCTGTCTGCCCGACCCGGCCTTCGATCCGTCCCGCTGCCGTCAACAGGTGAACCGGTGGGCGGTGGGGCGCATCGCCGCTCTTGCCGGGCGCGTCGATCAGGCATTGGCGGAGTTCAAGTTCAACGAAGCCGCCCACGCGCTCTATCACGGCGTCTGGGGCGAGTTCTGCGACTGGTATCTCGAATTCGCCAAGCCGATCATCGCGGGGACCGATGCCGGCGCTGCGGCGGAAACCCGCGCCGCCGTCGCCTGGGCCCTCGGCCAGCTCCTGCATCTCCTCCATCCTTTCATGCCATTCATCACCGAAGAGCTGTGGCAACAGGTCCTGGAAGGCAAGACGCCGCTCATCGTTGCGCCCTGGCCGAGCTACGACGCGAAGCTGACCGACCGCGCCGCGACGGCAGAGCTGGATTGGATCGTGCAACTCGTCTCGGAAATCCGCGCCGTGCGGGCCGAGATGAACGTGCCGCCGGCGGCCCAACTGCCGGCGATCCTTCGGGATGCCGGGCCGGCGGCGCAAGTCCGGCTTGCGGATCATGGCGAACTCGTCTGCCGCTTGGCGCGATTATCGGAAATCAAGCTACATGGCAATGCAGCCGGGGCCGTGCAGGTGGTCGTGGAAGGTGCGACGGTGATGCTGTCCCTCGCCGGCCATGTCGACATCGACAAGGAACGTGCGCGGCTCACCAAGGAGATTGACCGTGTCGCGGGCGAGGCGGGCAAGATCGAACGCAAGCTCGCCAACAGCGATTTCGTGGCCAAGGCGCCGCCCGAGGTGGTGCAGGATCAGCGCGAACGCCTCGCCGAGGCCGGTGCGGCGCGGGCGAAGCTCGCGAGCGCGCTTCAGCGGCTGGCTTCGCTTCGCTGAACGGGGTCCGCTACTTATGCTTCGTGTCCGGCGGTGAAAGCGTCGTCACCGTATCGATGCGCCAGTAATTCTCCCAGTCGTATTTCGGATCGTCGCGGTAGATGCGGTTGGGAATCTGGTCGTCCGCCATGCCACGCATCACGGCGCAGATGTCGTTCCGCACTTCCTGGATCACGCGATAGTACTGGTGTCCCGTGTCGTCATAGCTGTTCTCAGCATTCCCGGCACCGGCGGCCGACGCGTTCACGAAGGTCACGTTGGACCCCCTGAAATCGTCCTTGTTGGGCGGCCCGTCGACGCCGAGGCGGACTACGAAGTCGTGGAAGGCCAATTCGGATGCGGTGAGGGCAAGGTCCTGATTGTTGTAGTAGACATAAACCTTGTCGGCGAGGGTTCTGGCCAGGGCAAGATTGCCGGGAGGCGTGAGCTCATTTCGGCTCTCGTCGGCTGCTGCGAGGATCACGCGGTCATAGGTCGAGGGCCCGCCGGCGGCGAAGGCGGCCATGGCCTGGTCGACGACATGATTGCCCATGCTGTGCGCCAGCAGTGTCACGTGGCCCGCGGCTCCCTGCTGGGCGCGGAAAGCCGCTATCAGGGGCTGCAGCGTTGTCAGCATCTGGGCCAATGCCGGCCCCGACTTTGTCGAGTAGCCCCAATCGCGCTCGTACTGCGCAAGGTCGCCCACCGACGGCCAGCCGAACATGACGAAGCAGCTCGGGTTGGCGAAACGGCCGTCGTTGAACCAGCGGGCCAGGTAATCGGCCCGGGTCACGGAATCCCAGAAGTGATAGTCGAAGCCGTGCACGGACAGGATCAGGTGCTGGGCCGGGCCGTTGACGATGGCTTGCTTGGCCGACGCCGAGAAGTCACCTGGGGAGGGGTCGGAAAGCGTGACATCGGTCGGCGCCGGCGCTTCGTTGGGCAAGCCATTGGCGTCATGACCTGGGGGTGAATTCACGTCGGCAATGCCGAAGGTCAGGTTCCCGGGTTCGGGCCCGTTGAAGTCTGTGCCGAAGCTGGTCGGAGCCGCCGCATTGTCGGGATTGCGGTTCGTAGCATAGTAGATCCGGCCCATGGCCTGGTCCCTCCCATGCCGCAAGTCATGGGAGAGCATAGCACGGAATGGCTTGCTCGCCGATTGCCGAGCCCCGCGGCGCAGAGCCATGTTCCCATAAAGCATTGGAAGCCTTGGCCTTGCCCGGCTATTTTGCCGGTTCGCCACTTTGAACCCAGCGAGAAAGCCAGCCATGCGCAAGGTCGACAAGTCGAAGCTGCCGAGCCGCCACGTATCCATCGGTCCGGCGAGCGCGCCGCACCGTTCCTACTACTACGCCATGGGAATGACCGAGCAGGAGATCGCACAGCCCTTCGTGGGCGTGGTGACGACCTGGAACGAGGCCGCACCCTGCAACATCTCGCTGGCGCGCCAGGCCCAGGTGGTGAAGAAGGGGGTGAAGGCGGCGGGCGGCACGCCGCGCGAGTTCACCACCATCACCGTGACCGACGGCATCGCCATGGGCCACGCCGGGATGAAATCCTCGCTGGTCAGCCGCGAGGTGATCGCCGACAGCACCGAGCTTACCGTGCGCGGCCACTGCTATGACGGGCTGGTGGGCCTCGCCGGCTGCGACAAATCCCTGCCGGGGCTGATGATGGCCATGGTACGGCTCAACATTCCTGCCGTGTTCATGTATGGCGGCTCGATCCTGCCGGGCCGGTTCCATGGGCGCGACGTGACGGTGCAGGACGTGTTCGAAGCCGTGGGCGCGCATTCCAGCGGCAAGATGAGCGATGCGGATCTGCATGAGCTGGAATGCGTCGCCTGTCCCTCGGCCGGTTCCTGCGGCGGCCAATTCACCGCCAACACCATGGCCTGCGTGTCGGAAGCCATCGGCTTGGCGCTGCCCGGTTCGGCTGGTGCCCCGGCGCCGTACGAGAGCCGGGACGCTTACGCCGAGGCCTCGGGCCGGGCAGTGATGGATCTGCTTCGGCATAGGATTCGCCCGCGCGACATCGTCACCCGCAAGGCGTTGGAGAACGCGGCCATGGTCGTGGCTGCCTCGGGCGGCTCGACCAATGCCGGCCTGCATCTGCCGGCGATCGCCCATGAGGCGGGGATCGAATTCGATCTCGAGGACGTGTGCAAGATCTTCCGCCGCACGCCCTATATCGCCGATTTGAAGCCGGCGGGCCGCTACGTCGCCAAGGATCTTTTCGATGTCGGCGGCGTGCCGATCCTGATGCGGGCATTGCTGGACGGCGGCTATCTCCACGGCGACTGCCTGACCGTGACCGGCAAGACCATTGCCGAGAACCTGCGCGGAGTAAAACTTCCCGCGGGACAGGACGTGGTCCGGCCGACCTCGAAACCCCTCTCGCCCACGGGCGGCGTGGTCGGCCTCAAGGGCAACCTGGCGCCGCAAGGCGCCATCGTGAAGGTCGCCGGCATGAAGAACCTGACCTTCGTCGGCAAGGCGCGCTGCTTCGATTGCGAGGAAGACGCGTACAACGCCGTGCGCGACGGTAAATACAAGGCGGGCGACGTGCTGGTGATCCGCTACGAGGGACCGCGCGGCGGCCCAGGCATGCGCGAGATGCTGGCGACAACGGCGGCGATCTACGGCCAGGGCATGGGCGACAAGGTGGCCCTCATCACCGATGGGCGCTTTTCGGGCGCCACCCGCGGCTTCTGCGTCGGTCATGTCGGGCCGGAGGCGGCAGTGGGCGGGCCCATCGGCCTGCTGAAGAACGGCGACGTCATCCGGCTCGATGCCGCCAAGGGAACGCTGTCGGTCGACCTCACCAAGGCCGAGCTCGCCAAGCGGCGCAAGGCCTGGAAGCCGCGCCGGCACGACTACCAATCCGGGGCGCTCTGGCGTTACGCCATGACCGTGGGCGACACCGAGAAGGGTGCGGTCACCCATCCGGGAGCCAAGGCCGAGACCCATGTCTATGCGGACATCTGACGCCGCGGGCCGGCGGCGAGGCCTGGCGCTGCTGCTGGCGCTGGGTTTCATGTTGCCGCTGCTCGCGTCCTGCGGGATCAACGACATCCCGAACTACCGCGAACAGGCCAAGGCAGCCTGGGCCGAGGTGCTGAACCAATATCAGCGCCGCGCCGACCTGGTGCCCAACTTGGTGGCGACGGTGAAGGGAGCGGCCAATTTCGAAAGCAAAACGCTCGAGGCCGTGGTCGAAGCGCGCGCCAAGGTCGGGCAGATGCAACTGCCGCCCGATATCCTCAACAATCCCCAGGCGTTGCAAAGCTTCGAGCAGAACCAGGCCGGCCTGACCTCGGCCCTGTCGCATCTGCTCGTGGTGTCGGAGCAGTATCCCGAGCTGAAGGCAAACGCCAATTACCAGACTTTGCAGGCTCAACTGGAGGGAACGGAGAACCGCATCGCGGTCGCCCGGCGCGACTACATCGAGGCGGTGAGGCTCTACAATACCGAGCTTTCCACCTTCCCCGGGCGTTGGTGGGCGGCGCTGCTTTACCCCTCCGACAAGGAGATGGCCCAGTTCGCCGTCGACGAGAAGACGACCGCGGTTCCCGCGGTCAATTTCGGGAATCAGTAGTCGCCCGATGTCCCGGCTCGCACGGCCGATCCTGCCGCTGCTCCTTTTCCTGCTGGCCGCGTCGCTGGGACATGCTTCCGGGCCCACCGTGCCGCCCTTGACCGGCCGGGTCGTCGACCTCGCCAATGTGATGGACGAGTGGACGCGCAATCGCATCTCGGGGGAGCTGGAGAACTTCGAAAAACAAAGCGGAACTCAGCTCGTGGTGGCGACCCTGCCGGATCTCGGCGGCTATGCCATCGAGGATTGGGGCATCGCGCTCGGTCGCGGCTGGGGCATCGGCCAGAAGGGCAAGAACAACGGCCTGCTCCTGATCGTGGCGCCCAACGACCGCGAGGTCAGGATCGAGGTGGGCTACGGGCTGGAAGGCGACCTGCCGGATGCGACCGCGAACGCGATCATCCAGAATGTGATAGTGCCGCGCCTTCGCGCCGGCGACATGGCTGGCGGCATCACGGCGGGCGTCGAGGCCATCATAGCGACCCTGGGCGGCAAGCCGGTCGCAGAGGTCACTGGTAACGGTGACAATGGATCAGGCCAGTCGATCGCGGTCCTGCCGATTATTTTTGTATTCATCATGTTGACTATATTTCTCAGCAACATGCGTCGTCGCCGGTACGGCATCGGCTATCCCTTCTACATGGGCGGCCCGATGTACATGGGCGGAATGGGTCGGGGTGCTATGGGCCGCGGCGGGTTTGGCGGCGGAGGATTCGGAGGCGGATTCTCCGGCGGAGGTGGCAGCTTCGGAGGGGGAGGCGCCTCCGGCCATTGGTGATGAGGATGAGAAAGCTCTCCGAGACGGAACGCAATGCCGTGATCGCCGCGATCCGCGAAGCGGAGCAGGGGACCAGCGCCGAATTCGTCGCCGTCGTCGCCCGGCGGATCGATCGCCACCACGGCGTCAGCCTCGTGCTCGGCATCGCGGCGGCACTGCTCGCGGGCATAGCCGTGGCCTCGCTCGATCCCTGGACCTCCGTGTGGAAGGGGCTCGCGGCCCAATGCATCGCGTTTGCCGTCGTTTACCTGGTCGCCGACTTCACCCTGCTTGCCGCCCGTCTGGCACCGCGATCTATGCGGGCGGCCAAGGCCCGGCGGCTCGCCCATCTCCTGTTCCTCGACCGGGGGCTCGCTGGCCTGCCCGAGCACAACGGCGTGCTCCTGCTGGTGGCGTTGGCCGAACAGCAGGTCGAGATCGTCGTCGATCACGAGATCGACAAGCTGGCCGGCGGCGAGGCCTGGACCGGCGTCGCGCATTCCTTCGCCAAACGGGCCAGGAGCGGCGAGGTGGGAACGGCGCTGGTAGCGGCGCTCAAGGAACTGGGCGCCATCATGGCCAAGCATTTTCCGCCCGAAGCCGGCCGGGCGAGCCGCGTGCCCGATCGGCTCATCGAACTCTGAGGCGAGGGCAATCTTGGCGCGCATCGCCGTCGGCGGCTTTCAGCACGAGACCAACACCTTCTCCACGACGCCGACGACCTATGAGGATTTCCTCCGTGCCGGCGGATGGCCGGGGTTGACCCGCGGCAGCGCGATCTTCGCCGCTCTCGAAGGCATCAACTTGCCGGCAACGGGCTTCATCGGCGCGGCCAACCGCGCCAAGCATCAGCTCGTCCCGCTGCTCTGGTGCTCGGCGACGCCGGCGGGACGGGTGACCAAGGACGCCTTCGAGCGCATCGCAGGGGAGCTTTGCCAGCGCCTAGCCGATGCCCGCCCACTGGATGGGCTCTACCTCGATCTCCACGGTGCCATGGTTACCGAGCATCTGGCGGACGGCGAGGGTGAGCTGCTGCGGCGCCTGCGACTGGTCACGGGACCGGCGCTCCCCATCGTCTGCTCCCTCGATTTCCACGCCAACATATCTGAGGCCATGGTCGACCGCTCAACGGCCATGACCGCCTATCGCAGCTATCCCCATGTGGACATGACGGAATCCGGCGAACGGGCGGCGACGCTCCTGGAACGCATCCTTGCCCGCGGCCCGCTTGCCAAGGCCTTGCGCAAACCGCCATTCCTCATCCCGCTCACCTGGCAATGCACTCTCATCGATCCGGCGGCGACCTTGTTTCGCGAGCTCTCTTCCATGGTGAACGGCGGCGTGGCGGATCTTTCCTTCGCGCCCGGATTTCCGCCGGCCGACATTCCCGACTGCGGACCTTCGGTGCTGGCTTATGCCGAGGATCAGCGTTCCGCGGATCGTGCCGCCGACCGTCTTGCCGCGGCCGTGAGCGAGGCCGAGGGCGATTTCGCCGGCAAAGTGTGGCAGCCGCGGGAGGCCGTGCGGGAGGCCATGCGGCTGGCGCCGGCTTCGGGACGGCCGGCTATCTTGGCCGATACCCAGGACAACCCCGGCGCCGGCGGTCATTCGGACACGGTTGGATTGATCGAGGCCTTGATAGTCGAGCGGGCCGAGGGCGCCGTCGCAGGGCTGCTCTACGATCCGGCCGGCGCCGCGGCGGCGCATGGGGCGGGCGAGGGGGCGGACATCGAAATCGCGCTGGGCGAGGGATCGCGTCTCCCAGGGCACCGGCCGCTGACGGCGCGCTTCCATGTCGAGCGCCTGGGCGATGGTCGCTTCACCGCAACGGGCCCGTTCTATGCCGGCAACCGCATGCAGCTCGGCCCGATGGCGCTGCTCTCTACTGGCGGGGTCAGGATCGCTGTTGCCAGCCGCAAGCAACAGGCGGCGGACCAGGCCATGTTCCGCCATCTCGGCGTTGAGCCCCGGGAACAAAGGATCCTGGCACTCAAGAGCTCGGTTCATTTTCGCGCCGACTTCGAGGCGATGTCTTCGGCAGTACTCATCGTCGCCGCTCCCGGCGCCAACCCCGTCGACCACCGCGATCTGCCCTATCGCAATTTGCGGCCGGGCCTTCGGTTGATGCCGAAGGGGCCGGCGTTTGGCAGCGGTACCTAGCGGCGATCCGCCCGACCCGCCACTGCGATGATCTCCTTGCTCGCCAATGAAAGCGGGCGCCGGTCCCAATCGCCGTACCAGGCCAATGGCGTCAGTCCGGCCTCCTCGATCAGCCGGGCAAGATGGTCATGGTCGATGAAACGGATACGGCTCAGGGCAACGCGCTCCGTGCCGCGGTCGAGGAACCGATAGCGATGGGTAATCTCGAGGATGCCGCTGGCTTCGTCGAAGGCAGTGTCGTCGGATTCCTCGACACGGCCGTGCGGCGCGATTTCGACGGTCCAGGAATTGTCCGGTCGCCATTCCAGCCACTCCCGCGCCACCGGATTGCGGCTCTCGAATATGAAACGGCCAGCGGGTGCGAGATGGCGTGCGGCCGCGCGCAGAACGCCGAGCGCATCCTCGTCGCTGATCAGGGCCTGAAAGGCGTGGCCGGTCATGTAGATGAGCTTGAATCGTCGCGGCAGGTCGAAGCTCTGCCCGTTACCTTCGATCCAGGTCACGCGTTGGGCGCCTGGCCTGGACCGGGCGACCTTCAGCATCCCCGCTGCCGGATCGACGCCCACCACTTCCAGGCCTTCGGCCGCGATGCGCGATGCAAGCATGCCGGTGCCGCAGCCGAGGTCCAGGACCGGGCCGCCCGACTCCCTTGCCCTTTGGAGATAGAAATCGTCGCAAGGGCCCCAGGGATTAAAATGGTCGTAGAGCGAGGCGAGGAAGTCGTCGTCGAAGATCTCGTCCACCGGCCTCGGCATGATCGGCGATGGGCTGGCGGCTTAGAGATCCAGCTCGCACCACACCGGCGTGTGGTCGGAGGGTTTCTCCTGCTTGCGTGGGCCACGGTCGATATCAGCCGCTGTCAGAAGGTCGGCCGCCTGGGGCGACAGCAAGAGATGATCAATCCGAAGCCCTTCGTCCTTTTGCCAGCGGCCGGCCTGATAGTCCCAGAAGCTGTAGCGTTGAGGCTCGGAATGGAGCGCGCGGTAGGCGTCGACCAAACCGAGATTCACGATTCGCCGGAATGCGCTACGGCTTTCGGGCCGGCAGAGCGCATCGTCCTTCCAGCCGACGGGGTCGTAAACGTCGTCGTCGGTCGGCGCGACGTTGTAGTCGCCGCCAAGCACCAGCGGCTCCTCATGGTTCAGCAGGCTCTTCGCATGGCGGCGCAGGCGTTCGAGCCAGGCAAGCTTGTAGGGGAACTTCTCGCTATCGGCCGGATTGCCGTTGGGCAGATAGATCGAGGCGACCCGAACCACCTTCTTGCCGGGCTGGACGAGGGCCTCGACGTAGCGCGCCTGCTCGTCCTCCGCCGCGCCCGGCAGCCGCTCGGCTTCGACGGTCATCGGGTGGCGGGAGAGGATGGCGACGCCGTTGTATGTCTTCTGGCCGACGATGGCCAGGTTGTAGCCGAGGTCCTCGACCTCCAGTCGCGGGAAGCCGTCCACCGTGCATTTGAGTTCCTGGAGCAGGGCGACGTCGGGATGGAAGCTCTTCAGCCAGGCAACCAGATGCCCGATGCGGCTGCGGACCGAGTTGACGTTCCAGGTGGCGACGCGGATCAAACGGAGAAGGAGCTGCCGCAGCCGCAGGAGGACGTGGCGTTGGGATTGCGCACCTGGAAGGAGGCGCCCACCAGCTCCTCGACGAAATCGATCTCGGCTCCGGCCAGCAGATCAAGGGATGCCGAATCGACCAGGAGCTTCACGCCATCGCGGGTGAAGACCGCATCGTCGTCGGTGCGAGTGTCGTCGAAGGAGAAGCCGTACTGGAAGCCGGAGCAGCCGCCGCCCGAAACCGCCAGGCGCAGCATCAGAGCCGGATTGCCTTCCGCCGCGATAAGCGCAGCCACCCGCTTGGCCGCCGCCGCGGTCAGCGCCACCTCCTTGACCGGCGTGATCTCGTTCATGCTGTCTCAGCCGTTCCTTGCCCAAAGCCCTGTGAGGGCTGCCTTTCAATGTAGGTGCCTGCGCGGGTTTGTCAAACCCCGGGTCAGCCGATACTGTCCGCCCCCATGGTGCACCCGCTTTCGGCCCTTGCCCCTTACGCCAGCCGGGCGGAAGCGAGCCGGGGCCGGCTGCATACGGAGCCGGAAGCCCGGATGCGCACGGTGTTCCAGCGCGACCGCGACCGGATCGTTCATTCCACCGCCTTCAGGCGCCTCAAGTACAAGACCCAGGTCTTCGTTTACCATGAAGGCGATCACTACCGCACGCGCCTCACCCACAGCATTGAAGTGGCGCAGATCGCGCGCAGCATCGCCCGAACGCTCGCCCTCGACGAGGATCTGGCCGAGGCGGTGGCACTCGCCCATGACCTGGGCCACCCGCCCTTCGGCCATGGCGGCGAAGAGGCGCTGGACGAATGCATGGCGCCCTTCGGCGGCTTCGATCACAATGAGCAGACCTTCCGGATTCTGACCCGCCTCGAGCGCCATTACGCCGAATTCGACGGCCTCAACCTGACCTGGGAAAGCCTGGAGGGTATCGCCAAGCATAACGGCCCGCTGACAGGCGAGGGGGCCGGCGCACGAGCGAGAGCCCGAGGCGTGCCAGCGACCATTGCCCGGTACAACGCCGAGGCGCGGGACCTCGAACTCGATGGATGGCCCGGTCCCGAGGCACAGGTGGCGGCGCTCGCCGACGACATCGCTTACAACAACCACGATATCGATGACGGCCTCCATGCCGGCCTCTTCGCCATCGCGGATCTCTCGGAGGTGCCCTCAGTCGGCAGCGTGTTCGACGAGGTTTCCGCCCGCTATCCGGGACTGGAATTGCCGCGCCTCATCCATGAATCGGTGCGCCGGCTGATTGACCGCGTGGTGAGCGACCTGATAGAGGAGACGCGCCGGCGCCTGGCCGAGGCCAAGCCCGCCTCCGTCGAGGCGATCCGTGCTCTCGGCCGGCCCGTGGTCGCGTTTTCGGCGGCGACGCGCGACGACGATCGGGCCCTCAAGCGGTTCCTGTTCGAAAGGATGTACCGTCACGAGCGCGTCAACCGGATGACCGCCAGGGCGAAGCGCGTGGTGCGAGAGCTGTTCGATGCCTATCTTTCAGAGCCCCAAGTCCTGCCGGCCGAGTGGCGGTCCCAAGCCGGGGCGCCAGGCTCCGCGGCAACGGCGCGGCTGGTGGCCGACTACATCGCCGGCATGACCGACCGCTACGCCTTCGACGCCCACCGGCGCCTCACTGGAACGGATCTTTCCCAGGCATGAACGTCTTCACTGTTTTCAGAGAGCGCATCATTGCCGAGCTCGAAGGCCTCATGGCGGCCGGCCAGCTTTCCTCCGGCCTAGACCTGGCCCGAGTCTCGGTCGAGCCGCCGCGCGAGGCGAGCCATGGCGACATATCCACCAACGCCGCCATGGTGCTGGCCAAGCCCGCCGCCATGAACCCGCGGGCCTTGGCGGGCCTGCTCGCCCCGCGCCTGGCGGCACTCCCCAACGTCTCCGAGGTCGAGGTCGCCGGCCCAGGCTTCATCAATCTCAAGGTCGCAGATCGATTCTGGCAGGCGCGGATCGCCGACATCCTGGCGGCGGGAGACGGCTACGGCGCTTCGACGGTTGGCGGGGGACGCGCGGTCAACGTGGAATATGTCTCCGCCAACCCCACCGGGCCGCTTCATATCGCGCATGCCCGCGGCGCCGTGGTCGGCGATGCCCTGGCTTCGCTTCTGGCCAAAGCCGGCTACAAGGTCACCCGGGAATACTACATCAACGATGCCGGCGCCCAGGTCGACGTTCTCGCCCGCTCGGCGCACTTGCGCTACCGCGAGGCGCTCGGCGAGACAATCGAGCAGATTCCGGAAGGCTTCTATCCGGGCGACTATCTGAAAGACGTGGGCCGGGCACTTGCGGAGCGGGACGGCAACAAGTGGCTCGGGCGGGCGGAAGAGGAATGGCTGACGCCGGTGCGCCGGTTCGCGGTCGATACCATCCTCGCCGGGATTCGCGAAGATCTGGCGGCACTGGGCGTCCATCAGGAGGTATTCAGCTCCGAACGCGCGATGATCGAATCGGGCGGCGTGGAGCGGGCGCTCGCGACGCTCAAGGAGCGTGGCCTCATCTATGTCGGTACCCTGGAGCCGCCCAAGGGCAAGACGCCCGAGGACTGGGAACCCCGGCCCCAGACCCTGTTCCGGGCCAGCCAGTTCGGCGATGACGTCGACCGGCCGCTGAAGAAGTCGGACGGCAGCTGGACCTATTTCGCCAGCGATATCGCCTACCACTACGACAAGTTCCGCCGCGGCACGCCGACCATGATCGATATCTGGGGCGCCGACCATGCGGGCTACATCAAGCGTATGCAGGCAGCGGTCACGGCGATCACCGGCGGAGAGGGCGAGCTCGACATCAAGATCTGCCAGCTCGTGCGCCTGCTGCGCGAGGGCCAGCCGGTAAAGATGTCGAAGCGGGCCGGCACCTTCGTCACCATGCGCGAGGTGGTGGAGGAGGTGGGCCGGGATTCCGTCCGCTTCATCATGCTGACGCGCAAGAACGATGCGCCGCTGGATTTCGACCTGGCCAAGGTCTTGGAGCAGTCGCGGGACAACCCGGTCTTCTACGTGCAATATGCCCATGCCCGCGCACGCTCGGTCTTGCGCAACGCCGCGGCGGAGTTTCCCAACATCGATTCCGTTTCCGCTGACCTGCATCGCTTGACCGACTCGGGCGAGATTGGTTTGATCAAGCTGATGGCAGGCTGGCCGCGAATCGTGGAAAGCGCGGCCGAGGCGCATGAGCCTCATCGCATCGCATTCTATCTCTACGACCTGGCGGCAGCCTTCCATGCGCTCTGGAACAGGGGGAAGGAGGATGCGGCCTTGCGTTTTCTCCTGGCGGAGGATTCGGGGCTGACGGCGGCACGGCTCGCCATGATCCGGGCAATGGCGCTGACGATTGCCTCGGGGCTTGGCGTATTCGGGGTCGAACCGGCTGAGGAGATGCGTTGATGGCAACGGAAAAGCGATCCCCGGAAGACCTCCAGGAAGCGGTGGCTGCGACCTTGCGCCGGTTGCGCGGAGAGCTGGGCACGCCAGGCCAGGCCGCCACGCCAAGACGAGATCCGGGCACGGGACCGGTTCTGGCGGGAGCGGGGGCGCCTTTCGCGCCGGCGCAGCCTGCGGCCTCGCCTTCGCCGGTCCAGCCGGATCTGCTGTCTCGCGCCGAGGCCGAACACGAGATTCCGCCCAACCCCAGCGCCCGGCTTGCCGAGTTGCGCGAGGCCCTGGCCAAGCCCGACCCGATCGACCGTCCGCGGCCGCGCCTGCTGCCCTACATGCTGTCGATCCTGGCGCTCGCGGTCTTCGCCGGCATAGGTTGGTGGGCCTACAAGTCCATCAACGCAGCGCCGCCAAACGGCGAAGTGCCGGTGGTGGCGGCCAGCCAGACGCCGGAGAAGGTCCCGCCGCCTGCCGACCAGGCAGCGGCGACTTCGAACACCAGCGGCGACAAGACCGTTTACAACGAGGTGGCTCCGGGCAGCGCGCCAGAGCCGAAGACCGAAGTGCTGCTTCCACCGCCCGAAACGCCGCAGCTTCCGGCTGCGACAGGGACGACCCAGCCCTCGACTACGGCGGCAGCGACAGGTTCGACAACTGCCGGGGCGTCGGACAACCAATCGAGTGCGTCGACCGCTGGGACAACGGCAAGCGGCACGACGGCTTCGACGGCTCCAAGCACCCCGAGCACGACAGGGTCGACGACGACCGCCTCGGCCGCCACGACAACTACCGGCACTACTGCGGAAGCACCGGTTACAAGCCCGACTACGACCGGCTCGTCGGGAATGACGGAGACGCTGATCCCGGGGGCGTCGACATCATCGGGCAACGCGGCATCCACAGCGCCGGCCGCTACCGAATCCGCGACCACGGCCGCTCCGACGACAACCGGCTCTTCCGCCGGGGCGACGGGCCAGAGCACGGTCGCGCCAAGTACCGCAACGGCGCCATTGCCGGCGGAGCCTTTGTCTGTCCAGAGCACGCCACCGGCGACGACCGCATCGACAAACAACGCAAATGGCTCAGCCACAGCGTCGACTGCCGCAACGGCACCCACAGCGCCTGCCGCGCCTGCCGCTACAGCGCCGGCATCGCCCAGCACGACCCAGACGGCTTCTCTTGGCAACTACCGGATCCAACTGGCTTCCCTCAAGAGCGAGGCGGCGGCAAAGAAGACCTGGAAGCGTTTGGAGAGCAAATACAGCAACGTGCTGGCAAGCCTCACCGTTCACATTGAGAAGGTGACGCTGACCTCAGGGACTTACTATCGTTTGCAAGCTGGTCCATTCGAGGACAAGACCTCTGCTGCCGCGGCCTGCACCAAACTTAAGACGCATGGTCAACCATGCCTTGTTAAGCCCTGATTTTTCATGAAATGTAAGGCTGTTGTTTTCGGCTGCGCGGGGCTGCGGCTGGCGTCGGCGGAGACGCGCTTCTTTGCCCGCGTCGATCCGCTTGGGCTTATCGTCTTCGCCCGCAATGTCGAATCGCCGCGGCAGCTCCGCGCCCTCACGGCCGAGTTCCGGGATAGCGTCGGCCGGGCGGATGCGCCGGTCTTGGTTGACCAGGAAGGCGGCCGGGTCCAGCGTCTGGGACCGCCTCACTGGCGGGCAGCGCCAGCGGCGGCGCGCTTCGGGGAGCTCGCATCCCGGGACAGGGACAAGGCAGCCGAAGCGGCACGCCTCAATGCCCGGCTCATGGCCGGCGAGCTGGCCGCGGTCGGCATCGACACGGTTTGCGCACCGGTACTCGACCTCCGCTTTCCCGGCGCCCATGACGTCATCGGGGACCGCGCCTTTGCCGGCGATCCCGAGATCGCGGCGTTGCTCGGCCGGGCGGTGGCCGACGGGCTCCTCGCCGGTGGGATCACGCCGATCATGAAACATATCCCGGGTCATGGCCGAAGCCTGGTGGACAGCCATCTGAGCCTGCCGGTGGTCGAGGCCTCACGCGCCGAGCTGGAGGCGAGCGACTTCCGCCCCTTCAAGACACTCGCTGGCCTTCCCTGGGCCATGACGGCCCACTTGCTCTATCGCGCCATCGACGCCGAACGGCCGGCTACCATGTCCGCCCGAGTTGTCGACATGGTCATCCGGGGCCATATCGGTTTCGAGGGCGTGCTGATCGGCGACGACCTTTCCATGCAGGCGCTTTCGGGATCGATCGGGGAGCGGGCCGCGGCGACCTTGGCTGCCGGCTGCGACCTGGCGCTCCACTGCAATGGAAAAATGGAGGAGATGGAAGCCGTGGCCGAAGCGACCCACGCCATCGGCGATGCGACCGTCCGCAGGCTGGAGCGGGCCAGAGCCATGGTGGCGGCCGCGGTGAGACCGGCCGAAGATGCGGGCGCCATGGCGAGGCAACTTGAATCCCTGATGGCCGCCCATGTCTGACCCAAACCTCGGCGAAACCATCCAGACCTTTTCGGTCTGGGTTCTGCCCGTGCTCTTCGCCATCCCCTTGCACGAAGCAGCCCATGGCTTCGCAGCCTGGAGGCTCGGCGACGACACGGCCTACCGGCAGGGTCGGATCAGCCTCAATCCGCTGCGCCACATCGATCCCTTTGGCACCATCCTGCTGCCGGGTGTACTGCTCCTGGCCCATAGCCCGTTCCTGTTCGGCTATGCCAAGCCCGTGCCGGTCAATTTCGGGCGCCTGCGGAATCCGCGGCGCGACACGGTGCTGGTGGCGGCGGCCGGGCCGCTCATGAATATCGCGCTCGCCTTGCTCTCGGCGGCGCTGATGCATATCGCCGCCCTGCTGCCGGATGCGGCCGCCGGCTGGGGCTTGCTGACCCTCGACAACTCCATCCAGCTCAACCTGATATTGGCGATCTTCAACATGATACCGCTGCCGCCGCTAGACGGCGGGCGCGTCGCCGTGGGGCTCCTGCCTAAGCCCTTGGGTTACCAGCTGGCACGGCTCGAGCGCCGCGGCATACTGATCCTGTTGGCGCTGCTGATCCTGTTGCCGCTGCTGGGTCAAAGCCTGGGCGTCGACCTCAATATCCTTCCTCGCTTGCTGTTTCCGCCGTTCGAATTCCTCTATAACGCGATCGTGAACCTTATGGGCGTCGCCCGTTACCTGTCGTAGAGCCGCGCCGCATGGCCGCATCGGACCAGGAATTCGAGGAAGACCGGCGCGAGGAGATATCGCCGGAGGATGCGTTGCTCCTCGACCTCGACGGCTACGAGGGGCCGATCGACGTGCTGCTTGCGCTCGCGCGGGACCAGAAGGTGGATCTGCGCAAGATTTCCATCCTCGACCTGGCCGATCAGTATCTCGCCTTCATCGCGCGGGCTCGCCAGCTCCGGCTTGAGATCGCGGCTGATTACCTGGTCATGGCCGCCTGGCTCGCCTACCTGAAATCGCGCCTGCTCCTGCCGGAGCCCGAGACGGAAGGGGAACCTACCGGCGCCGAGCTTGCCGCGGCGCTTGCCTTCCAGCTCCAGCGCCTCCAGGCCATGAAGGAGGCGGGGCAGAAGATCATGGCCCGGGCCCAGCTCGGGCGCGACTTCTTTCCCCGCGGCGAGCCGGAGCGCTTCAAGGTCATCGCCAAGCCCGTCTATACGGCCACTCTCTACGACCTGCTCAAGGCTTATGGCGGCCATGCCGGCCGGCGCCACGAAGGCGCGCTCCACATCCTGTCGAGCCAGCTCTACTCAATGGACGATGCCCTGAAGCGGCTCGGCGGCATGATCGGCCGGACCCTCGACTGGGCGACCTTGGCGAGTTTCCTGCCCGCTGGACTTGCCGCCGGCCTCGTCCGCCGTTCGGCGCTGGCGGCCACCTTCGCCGCCAGCCTGGAAATGGCGAGGGCGGGGCGCCTGCGCATCCGTCAGGACAGCGTGTTCGGGCCGATCTTCCTGCGCAAACGGGAAGACAACGCGGCGCAGACATGACCCGGAAACCCGCTCCCCGTGCCTGGGGACCAACAGGGCTCACGGACGCCGACTGAACTCCTCTCGCGTCAATGCAAACCGGATCGTCGTTTCATCTGGCAGAGGCGTTGCCGTGAGCTGCTGCAGGCCGATTTTCTCGGCAACGCGGACCGAGGCCAAGTTGGCCGGGTCGATATCGGATACGATCTCGGGCAGACGCAAGGTCTCCAGTCCATGACGCAGCAAAAGCGTTGCCGCTTCGGTGGCGTAGCCATGTCCCCACGCCGCAGGACGCAGCCGCCAACCGATTTCTATGTCCGGCCCCACGGCATCCAACGGAATGAGCATGCCCCAGCCGAGAAAACTGTTGCCAGTCGAGCGCGCATGAATGGTCCAATAGCCGAGTCCTGACGGGTAAGGACCGCGGGTGCGGGCCTCGACAAAGGCACGATGGGCCTCCGGATCCATAGACGGGCCGGCCACGAGGCGCAGTATCTCGGGCACAAAGCGGGCCACGCCGGGCTCGCGATCCATCTCGATGCAGGCGTCCGTCTCCGCCTGTGTTCGGGGACGAAGGACGAGACGCCGAGTTTCGAAAATGGCCTGCACCGCGAGTGAATCCCGACTGATTGCAGGAGCTCTCCCCATGTCCCGGTCAAACGTCGGCGTTGAGCGCTCGGCTTAGATACCGCTCGATATCGGGCCCGGCCGGATTGGCCAACACGTCCTCGATCCAAGCCCGGCGCTCGAAGTCGATGATGCCGAGTTCCCAGACGCAGCCGGCGGCAGGGTTTTCGATCGGCCGGAAATGCCCCGGTTCATCGAGCGGGCTTACGAAAACGCGTTGATGCAGCTCATTGGCCGACTGCCACCAATAAATCAGGGCGAAGCAGACGTTTGCCGCATCGTGGGCGATCACGAAGCCGATGCCGGGTCGTTCATCGCTTTGTGCTGGCTGCGGAAGAGTCGTCTCAGCAAGGGATACCGCAGGTTCGATGAGTTCGCTGCGAGCCTCATGGCCAAATGTGGCGATGGCGTAGACCTTGATGCGCCACTCGCCCAAAACTTGCTGGCGAATGAAACGCAGATGTCGCGGGCGGTAGGGGCGGACGGCTAGCGGGTCGGCAGGCGGTATAGATTGTCGATCCTTGTTGGCTGCCATGGGGTATCTCTTGTGACTCGATGTTTGTCAGTACGCCAGATCAAGTGCGGAACGATCAGTAGTCACCCCGCCCTCGCCACCGGCGGCACATAGCGCTCCAGCTCCTTGGACGGCAGCTTCACCGTCTTGCCGGTCTCGGCCGATCGATAGAGCGCCATCAGCATTTCGATGACGGCCACGCCGTCGGCGAAAGTTTCCAACGGCCTCTTTCCATGGCGGAAGGCATCCACCATGTGGCGGTTCTCGCCCACATAGCCATAGGCGTTGGCCTCGTCTTCCAGCACCGGCATCAGGCCCTGCTCGGCGTTCTGCTTTTCCACCAGATCCTCGCCCTGGCCGCCGGTGATCGCCCGAGACATGAAGATCTTGAGACCGGTGTTGAGCGAGGTGAATTCCATGGCGTATTCCGGGCCGAGAAGCTCGATCTGGATGCGCAGGCCCGCGCCGACATAGGCCCAGGAATTGGTCGCCTCGATCATCGCCTCATGGCCTTCGGCGTCCTGGAGTAGGATGGCGCCGCGGGCGAAATCCTCGGCCGGATGCTTGGCGTAATCCACCGCCTTGCCCATCATGCCCTTGAGCTTCTTCACGTACTCCGGCCGGGTCCATTTGAGATTGCCGGTGCTGGCGCTGGCGCTGACGAGCGTCAAGTCGCTACGTGGCGCACCGGGCTTGGTCAGGAGAAATCGCGCCACCTCGACGCTGTGGCAGGTCATGTCGGAGAGCACGCCGCCGCCTTGCCGGCTCCCCTGCCAGAACCAGGGCATATGGGGGCCGCTGTGCTCCTCGGCGGCGCGGGCGAGATAGGGACGGCCGCTGCTGGGCACAGCCCGACGCCAGATGATCTCCTTGCCGCGTTGCACGGCGGGGGCGAATACCTGGTTCTCCAGATAGCCGTGATTGAGGCCCGCATCCTCCGCCAGGCGCAGCATCTCCCGCGCCTCGGAGAGGGTGCGGGCCAGCGGCTTCTCGCAGGCGACGGCGACGATCTTGGCCCCCTTCTTTTTCACCAGCCAGTGAATCTCGTGCATCGTCTCGACACGGGCGTAATTGGGCATGAGCAGCCACAGGGCGTCCACGGTGCCGGACATGGTCATGGCCTCGAGAGAATCGAAGGCGCGGCAGGGCCCGAGCTCCTTTTCATTGGCCTCCCGCGCCAGCGCCTCGCGATGCTCGCGGGACGGGCTATAGACGCCGCTCACGATGACATGGCGGACGCTGAGGAAGGACTGCAGATGGAACTTGGCGATGAAGCCGCTGCCGATCATGCCGATGCGCAGGCGATCGATCTGGGGTTTTCTGGTCATGGTTGCCTCCTTTTTGTTTGTGTGTCGCCGGGCTCCGAAGACGCAGTCACCCCCGCAAGCGGCGTTGGCGGCCATAGATCAGCATCAGGGCCAGGAGCGTCATGCCATAGATGACCTGCCGGCCGAAGGGCGGAATGCTGAGGGCAGTCAGGATGCTCTGGAGCAGGACCAGGAACACCGCGCCGGCCATGGTCCCAACATAGCCGCCGCTGCCACCCGCAAGCGATGTGCCGCCGATCACCACGGCGATGATGGAGGGCAGCATGTACTGGTCGCCGGCGCCGATGAAGACATTGCCCGTGTAGCCTAGCAGCAGAACGCCGGTGAGGCCGCTGAAGAAGCCGCTGAGCCCGAAGACGAGGGCGCGGGTCAGCCGTACTGGCACGCCAGCGAGCGCCGCCGCCGCCTCATTGGCGCCGATGGCGTAGATTTGGAACCCGAAGCTGGTCCGCCGCAACAGCAGCTCCAGGCCGAGGCCGACCGCGATCCAGATCAGCACGATGCCCGGCAAGCCGATCACGGTCGGCTCGCCGACGATGCGGGCGAGCAGGGGCGCGGCACGCCCTGAGGGCACGCCACGGGTCAGCAGCACCAGGCCGCCCTGCACGACCCCCAGCATGCCCAGCGTCATGACGAGGGGCGGGATGCGCAGAAGCGTAACCCCGAGACCGCTGGCAAGGCCGATGAGGAAACCCGCGCCGAGCGCTGCAGCAACGGCCGGGGCCAGGTTGGCGTCGCTCTGCTGCATGATGTTGCCGGCGAGGAAGGCGCTGAAGGAGATGATGCCGCCGACCGAGAGGTCGATCCCTTCATGGCCCGAGAGGATGACCAGGTTCTGCCCGGCGGAAACCACGCCCAGAAGGGCGGCGATGGTTAGCAGTGTCGCGATCTGACGCGGCGAGGCGAAGCCCGGGGACATGATCTCGCCCCCGACGAGAAGGGCCAGGATCGCCAGCAGGGCGACGACCAGGGGACGCTTCAGAAGATCGATGGCCCGGCCAGGCATCACTCGGCCTTCCGGCGGGCCATGACGACGCCGCCCGAAAGCGCCGCGAGGATGATGGCGCCTTGGACCAGCCCCTGCCACTCGAAGGGCAGCTGGGCGAAGAAGATGACGTTGTTGATGAGGCCGAGGATGAAGGCGCCGAGGATGCTGCCGGTGATGCTGCCCACGCATCCGGCGAGCGCAGTGCCGCCGAGCACGACCGCCGTGATCGAGGAAAGGGTGAGCTGCGCGCCGATGAGCGGGTCGCCCGATCCCGTCTCGCCTACCAGGGCGAGGCCGCTGAGACCTGCGAAGAATCCCGACAGCACATAGGCCGTCACGCGCACGCGGGCGACGGGCAGGCCCGTCTGAAAGGCCGCTTGGATATTGCCGCCGACGGCCCTCAGCGCATGATGGAAGCGCGACCGGGCGAGAAGTGCGCCGAGCGCGGCGACAACGATCAGAATCCACAGCACCGTGGGCAGGCCAAGCACCGAGCCCGCATAGGCTTCATAGAATGCTGGCGGCACCTGCTTGCCCGCTTCCGGCAGGACCCAAAGGGCAAGGCCGGAGAAGACGAGGCTGGTGGCGAAGGTGGTCACGATGGGTTGGAAGCGCAGCAGCGCGACGCAGAAGCCGTTCAACAGACCGCAGGCCAGCCCAGCGGCCAGCCCGGCGGCGAGGCCGAGGGCGATGCCTGCACCCGAGCCGCCCATGCCGTCGATGATCGTGGCCGTGATGACATTGACGAGGGAGACGATCGCCCCCGCCGACAGGTCGATGTCCGCGCCGAGGATGACATAGGTCTGCCCTACAGCGACCAGGGTGACAGGCAAGAAGGCGCTGAGGTTGGAGGCGGCGACGTCGAAGCGGAAGAAGCTCGGCTGCAGGAAACCGTTGATCGCGGAGAGCGAGATGAAGACCAGGACGGTCAAGAGATAGGGGAGACGTCGAAAGGCAAAACGCCGGCGTGCCGGCGCTGCGCTGCTAGGCCGCATGGCTTCGTCCGGCAGCATAGGCGGCGCGGTAGAGGGCGAGCTGGTTGCGCTCCTCTCCCGCAAGCTCCGCGACGATGCGGCCCCCATCGAACACCAGCACACGATCGGCGACGCCCAGCAGCTCCTCGTCGTCGGACGAGTAGAGCAGGATCGATACGCCCTGGGCGCAAAGATCGTCCATCATGGCGTAAAGGTCGCGCTTGGTCCTGAGGTCGATCCCCTTGGTCGGGTCGTCGAGCAACAGGATGGAGGGCCGGGTGGCGAGCAGGCGCCCGATCACCACCTTCTGCTGATTGCCGCCGCTGAGCTGGGCCACGGGCGCGGCGAAGCTCGCGAATTTGAGCTTCAGGCGCTCGACGATCGGGGCGAGCTCGCCTTCCAGGCGCCGGCGCGGGACGGCGAAACGCCGGTCGCGGGCCAGAAGGGACACTACGAGATTCTCGAAAATCGGCCGGATCGCCATGACTCCGTGCCGTGCCCGATCGCCGGAAATATAGGCCATCGACTTCCGCAGCACGGCGAGCGGCGAACTGGGAACGAGAGGCTTGCCGCCCAGCAGCACCCGCCCGCGTCGGATCGGGCTGATGCCGAAGAGAGCGCGCAGGAGCTGGGATTGACCCTGGCCGTGAAGGCCGCCCAGGCCCAGGATCTCGCCGCGCCGAAGCTTGAAGGAAACGCCCGTCAGCTTCTCCGCATCCAGCCCTTCGGCTTCGAGGGCGATCTCGGCCGTGGCGGCATGGCGGGCCTTGGCTTCATGAGGCGCGCCAAGCTGGCCGACCATGGCTTCCACGATTTGGTCACGGGTCAGCTCCGCTGGAGTCCGGGTCAGCACGGTCAAGCCATTGCGCATGACCGTGACCCGGTCGGCGATCTCGAGAACCTCGTCCAGCCGATGAGAAATGAATACGATGGCGCGGCCCTGCACCTTGAGGGCGCGCACATGGCGGAACAGCACGGCGACCTGGTTGCGGTCGAGAGCGGCGGTCGCCTCGTCGAAAATCACGATGCGCGAGCGAAGGCCCAAAACCTTCAGGATTTCGACGATCTGGCGTTCGTCGGCAGAAAGCTCGGCCACCAGGTCGTCGGGGTCGACGCCGGCGCTGAGCGCCTCGGCGAATTCCGCGATCGCTGCGCCGGCGGCCTGGCGCAACGCCCGACGGTCGACGAGCCCGACTGCCGTCAGCGGCTCGCGGCCGAGGAAGATGTTCTCGGCCACGGTCATCTGCGGTATGAGGCTCAGCTCCTGATAGAAGGTGACGATCCCTTCGGAGGCAGCCTCGGCGGGCCCGGCGAAAGCGACCGGCCGACCCTCGAGAAGGACGCTGCCGGCGTCCGCCCCGACGGCGCCGGCGATGATCTTGGCGAGCGTGCTTTTGCCGCAGCCGTTGGAGCCGACGAGGGCGTGCACCTCGCCGGCGCGAAGATCGAACTCGGCGCCGTCGAGGGCCACGACCCCGCCGAACCGCTTGGCTATGCCGCTTGCGCGCAGAAGCGCGGGGCTGCCATCAGCCATCCGGTGAAGGCTTTCCCTAAGGACTTACTTGAAGAAGGCCGCGGCTTCCTCCGGCGTGACCACGGTGGTGACCGAGAAGTATCCGGGCTTGTCCTTCACTTGCTCATAGACCTGCTCGAAATTGGAATTATCGATGAGCGGGATCGGGATGTAGATCGCGTTGCCGTATTGGCCCTGGAAGATGCCGTCCTTGAACTCATGGCCCTGGAGGCGGAGCACCGCGACGTTGAGGGCACTCGCCATAACGCCCGGCGGATTGACCGAGGCGCCGCTGTTGTAGTGGTTGTCGTGCCAGAGCTTCAGGAAATCCACCCGCACTTCGCCAGTCGCCGCCACGTTGGTCTTGCCGGCGGCGGTGAGCGCGCGCCAGGCGCCGGCCGCCATGCCGTCCTGGACCCAGACGCCGTTGATGTCCGGGTAGGTCGCGATCAAGGTCTGCATCGCCTGCTGGCCCTGGGCCTCGTCCCAGTTGGCGTTGACCTCATTCAGAATCTTGATGTCGGGGTATTTGGCGAAGACTTCCCGATAACCCGCCACCCGCATCTGGTTGGCGGGATGCCCGGCGACGCCGTTGATGCACACGACGTTGCCCTTGCCGCCCAGAGTCTTGGCCAGCCACTCGGCCGACTTCATGGCCCAGGCCTTCTGATCGATGCCGACATAGAGCGCATCCTTGGAGGAGACCTCCTGGTCGGTGGCGATGACCAGGATGCCCTTGGCCTTCGCTTGCGCGATGATCGGGTCAAAGGCGGTCGGGCTGTTCGGGTTGATGAGGATCGCGTCGACGCCCTCGTTGATGAAATTGCGGAGCTGGGCGATCTGCCCCGGCACGTCGACGGTGGCGCTTTGGGCGATCGTCTTGACCGTGACACCCTTGGCCGCCCAGGCCTGGGCGGCGGCTTCGGCCTCATCGATCATCTGGGTGCGCCATTCGCTGCCGACCCAGCCGTTGCTGAGGCCGATGACAAAATTGTCCTTGGCTTCGGCGGCCAGCGACCAGCTGCCGGCCAAGGCGGCAAGAACCGCCGCAATCAGGAAATTGCTGCGCATGGTATGGCTGCTCCTTCTGTTGGAAGTGCAATGATGCCGGGCCCGCGCCGCTGCGGGACTCTGATCCCGCCGCCGCATCCGACTATACATCATCCGCTTTTGCCGGGCTTGCAGGCCTTGCGCTAGATCAAAGAGGAGCGGGCTAGGTGCCGTCGGTGCGCGGGGGCGAGCAAGGCCGCCAAACCTACCATGGCCGGATTGGGATGAAGGACGACCGCTGCGGGAATGACCTCCAGATAATGCCTGAGGCGACCCTTGTCCTCGAAGCGCCGGCGGAATTCGGATTGGGCCACGTAGTCGGGAAACCGCGGCACGATGCCGCCGCTGACATAGACCCCGCCGCGGGCACCGCAAATCAAGGCGAGATTGCCAGCCACGACCCCGAGGAAGGCGCAGAACATGTCGAGGGCGGCCTTCGCTGCATCGCTTCGCCCGGCAAGCGCGGCATCGGCGATCTCGGGCGCGCTCAAGGGCGGCAGCTTGCGGCCGTCGAGCGCGCCGATGGCGTTGTAGAGGTTGATCAGCCCGTCGCCCGAAAGCGCGCGCTCGGACGAAACGTGCCCGTATCGCCCGCGCAGCCACTCGATGACGGCCGCTTCCCGGCTGTTGCCGGCGGCAAGGGAGGCGTGGCCGCCCTCGCTGGCAATCGCCCGCCAGGAGCGGCCTTCGGGCAGCACGTAACCGACCCCCAAGCCGGTACCGGGACCCATGGCGGCCATGGGTGCCCGGCCGGGGAACTTTGTCGGTCCGCCAAGGTAGTGGAGGTCGGCGGCCGCCAAATGGGGCAGGGACCAGGCAATAGCCTCGAAATCATTGACCAGGGTGGCGGATTTGAATTTGAACAGCCGACACATCTCGACCGTGTCCAGGCTCCAGCCGCCGTTGGTCAAGGTGGCGCGGCCCTTCTCGACCCAACCGGCAATGGCGAGACAGGCATGGTCGATCCGCACGCCCGGCACCTGTGCGTCGAGGAACGCCCGCATCGCGGGATAGGGCCCGCTGTAGTCGGCTGCGTTCAGGATCGCGATATCGGCTATTCGGCCTTTCTCCAGCAGGGCGAAGCGGGCATGGGTTCCGCCGATGTCGCCCAGCAGGGAGACGCTCGATGAGGTTTTGGAGGAAGGTTGTTTGCCGGTCATGCTTTCAAGTGATTGAGAGCCTCGCGCTTGCATCCTTCGTCATCCTGGCCTGGAGTGGACCGGCCCACCAAGCCAAATCGGCTGGCGCCCGAACGGCCCCAAGTTTATAAACTCCGGGAAATCAAGGGGTTTCCAATTCTCCGTGACGGCTTAGGCGCGCAGGAATGAGCGAAGACAAATTCCAGCTTTTGCGGCTCGTGGAGGCCATGCTGTTTGCTTCCGCCGAACCGGTTTCCGAAAGGAGCCTTGCCGCCAGGTTGCCTGAGGGCGCGGACATCAAGGGGCTGCTGCAGGAGGTGGCGGGGCTCTACGCCAACCGCGGCGTGCATCTGGTGCCGCTCGAGGATCGCTGGGCCTTCCGTACGGCGCCGGACCTGGCCGGCCGGTTGCAGCTCGAGACGACTGTCGCGCGCAAGCTCTCCCGGGCGGCAATCGAGACACTGGCCATCATCGCCTATCATCAGCCGGTGACTAGGGCCGAGATCGAGGAAATCCGCGGCGTGGCCCTTTCCCGCGGCACTCTCGACACGCTGCTGGAAGCGACCTGGGTCAAGCCCAAGGGCCGGCGCCAGACGCCGGGCCGGCCGGTCACCTGGGTCACCACCGACGCTTTTCTCGATCATTTCGGCTTGGAAAGCTGCGAAGCGCTGCCGGGGATGGAGGAGCTTCGCGCCGCCGGCCTGCTTGATGCGCGCTCTGCCATCTCGACCCTGGGTGCCCAGGCCATGGCCGCGGTGGCTCCTCCGGAGGAAGACGAGGGCGAGGGGGAAGGGAGCGAGGAGGATGCGGTCGGTGACTTCGAGGCTGCCGTCGCTGCCGCCGAGGCCAAAGCAGAAGACGAGGACGAAGGCGGCCGCCGGTGAAGCTGGCCGCTCGCCCGTCTTTATCTTTCCCTTGAGCGACGCCATATAAGTTGCGTTGCGGCCGACAGGCCTTTTTGCCATAGTCCGCCATCAATCGCGCGCCGCGCGTTCCAGGAGACCCGCATGGGATCGTTCAGCATCTGGCACTGGCTCATCTTGCTCGTCATCGTCCTCGTCGTGTTCGGGGGGCGGGGCAAGATTCCCAATCTGATGAAGGACTTGGGCCAGGGCATCACGGCCTTCAAGAAGGGCATGAAGGAAGAGACCAAGCCCGCCGAGGGCGACGACAAGGCCATTGAGGCCGATCTGGGCGGCAAGGACAAAGCCGCCGGCTGAGCTTTCGGCCGGGACCTCTTTCATGTTCGACCTGAGTTGGTCGCATATCGCCATCCTGTTGGTGGTTGCCTTGCTGGTGCTCGGCCCCAAGGAATTGCCCAACGCCATCCGCACCGGCGCCTCGCTTTTGCGCCAGGCGCGCAGGATGGCGGGCGACTTCCGCAGCGGGATCGACGAGCTGGTGCGCGAGGCGGAGCTGGACGAAACGCGCCGTTCCATCCAGCAGGCGATGTCCGAAGGGGTCGAGAACACGATCGCCAAGCAGGTCGACCCAACCGGCGAGATCAAGGCGGCGATCGAAACCGATCCGTTGGCCGAGGCCGCGGGCGAAGAGCGGGCGGCGGAAGCCGAGATCGTGCTCCACGATGCGCCGCCGGCGCCGCCTCATTCGCTGGAACCGCCCAAAGAGGAGCCAAGCGAACATCCTCCGGCTGCGTTGACCGAGAGTCCGGCCGAACCGCCCGCGTCCGCCACGGCGGAAATCCCTGCCGAGCCGCAAGCACCCGAAGCCCCGGAAGCGGGTGCCGAAGGGGACTTGAAGAAGAGCGCGTAAACACTTGGCCGGCGCCGAAGACGACCAGAAGATGCCGTTGCTCGACCATTTGGTCGAGCTGCGCCGGCGCCTGCTCTATTCGATCCTGGCCTTGCTGATCGCCTTCTTCGGCTGCTTCTATTTCGCCCAGCACATCTTCAATTTCCTCGCCCAGCCGCTGGCCAATATCCTGCTCAAGGAGACCGGCCACCGTTTCATCTACACGGATCTGACCGAGGTGTTCTTCACCCAGGTCAAGGTGGCCCTGTTCGGCGCCGCCTGCATCACCTTTCCGGTCTTCGCCGGGCAGATCTGGGCCTTCGTCGCGCCCGGGCTCTACAAGAACGAACGCCAGGCTTTCCTTCCCTTCCTGGTCGCTACACCCGTCCTGTTCTTGATCGGCGCGTCCGTCCTCTACTACGTGATGCTGCCGGTCGCCTGGCGGTTCTTCCTGGGCTTCGAGCAGCATGGCGGACCGAATTCCTTGCCGATCCAGCTCGAGGCCAAGGTCAGCGACTACATCTCCCTGGTGATGAAGCTGATCTTCGCCTTCGGGCTCTGTTTCCAGCTGCCGGTCCTGCTCACGCTGCTGGCCCGGGTCGGGATCGTCACGTCGGACGGCCTGCGCAAGAAGCGCCGCTACGCCATCGTCGGTGTATTCGCCGTCTGCGCCGTGGTCACCCCGCCCGACCCATTCAGCATGATGAGTCTCGCGTTGCCGATAGTCCTGCTCTACGAGATTTCCATTTGGTCGGCGAAGTGGGTCGAGAAGAAGAAGGCGGAGCGGGACAGGCAAGTCGACGAGGAACTGAAGGGCCCGGGCACCGTCTGACGCCGGCAGTCCCAGCGCGGCGGCAATTGCCCGTCGATGGACTAAGATGAGTCCGCCGTCCTATAACCCTGCACCGGACATTGGCGAATCGCTTGCCCGATGCATGACCTGAAGTCGATACGCGAGGATCCCGAGGGCTTCGACGCCGGCCTGAAGCGCCGGGGATTGGCGCCCCAGGCGGCGGATATCCTCGCCCGCGACCAAGACCGCAGGCGCCTGCAGCAGGCGCTGGAGGACATGCAGGCCCGGCGCAACAGCCTGTCGAAGGAGATCGGTCGGCTGAAGGCGAAGGGCGAGGAAGACGCCGCCTCGGCCGCCGTCGCCGAGGTCGGCCGCCTCAAGGAGAGCATGCCCGAAGCCGAGCAGGCGGAGCGCGAAAAGGCCGCCGAGATCGAAGCTCTGCTGGCGACGATCCCGAATTTGCCGGCACCCGATGTGCCCGACGGGGCCGATGAGACCGCCAACGGGGAAATCCGCAGGCACGGCGAAATGCCGCGCCTCAACAAACCGCTGCAGCATTTTGAGCTGGGCGAGGCCTTGGGCCTGATGGATTTTGCCAGCGCCGCAAAGCTGTCCGGCGCGCGCTTCGTCGTGCTCAAAGGTGCGCTCGCCAGGCTCGAGCGGGCGCTGGCCGCCTTCATGCTCGACCTCCATGTCGGCGAGTTCGGCTATACCGAGGTCGCGCCGCCGTTCCTGGTACGCGATCAGATTCTGTATGGCACGGGACAACTGCCCAAGTTCGCCGAGGATCTATTCCGCGTCTCCGGCGACTACTGGCTGATCCCGACTGCGGAAGTGCCGCTGACCAACCTGGCGGCCGACAGCATCCTGGAAGCGGCGGCGCTGCCCCTGCGCTTCACCGCTTATACGCCCTGCTTCCGATCCGAGGCGGGAGCGGCCGGCAAGGACACGCGCGGCATGATCCGCCAGCATCAGTTCAGCAAGGTCGAGCTGGTCTCAGTCACCAGGCCTGAGCAGTCCGAGGCGGAGCATGAGCGGATGACGGAATGCGCCGAAACGGTGCTGAAGCGCCTGGGCCTTCCGTTCCGCACCATCGTGCTTTGCACCGGCGACATGGGCTTCGCAGCCCGCAAGACGTATGACATCGAGGTCTGGCTTCCCGGCCAGAACAAGTATCGCGAAATTTCCAGCTGCTCCAACTGCGGCGAGTTCCAGGCCAGGCGCATGAAGGCGCGTTTCCGCGAGCTTGGCGCCAAGGGTACCCGCTTCGCGCATACCCTGAACGGTTCGGGCCTTGCCGTGGGGCGCACGCTCATCGCCATCCTGGAGAACTACCAGCAGCCGGGCGGCTCGATCGCCCTGCCGGAAGTTCTCCATCCCTATATGGGAGGGCTCGCGGCCATCGAGATGCCATGAGCAAGCCTCCGCTCAAGCTTTCCCAAGCGCGCATCCTCGTCACCAATGACGACGGCATCAATGCGCCGGGCCTGAAGATCCTGGAAAGGATCGCCCGGTCCTTGAGCCGCGACGTCTGGGTCGTGGCGCCGGAGATGGAGCAGAGCGGCGCCGGCCACTCGCTCACGCTCCGCCGTCCGCTTCAGGTGCGTCGGGCGCAGCCGCGGCGCTTCGCCGTGGACGGGACGCCGACCGACTGCGTCCTGCTGGCGGTAAACCACCTGATCGAAGGGAAGCGGCCGGACCTCGTGCTTTCGGGCGTCAACCGGGGCAGCAATCTGGGCGAGGACGTGACCTATTCCGGGACCGTGGCGGCGGCGATGGAGGCGACCCTGCTGGGCATCCGCGCCATCGCCATCAGTCAGATGCGCGAAGGCCAGTCCCTCACTTGGCGCATCGCCAGCGACAACGGCGCCGAGGTCGTGCGCCGGCTGGTCTCCGTACCCTGGACCGAGGGCGTGCTGGTCAATGTCAATTTCCCGCATATCGTCAAGGGCAAGGCGAAAGGCGTCCTCGTGGCGCGCCAGG
The DNA here is from genome assembly GCA_963724385.1 of uncultured Alphaproteobacteria bacterium. Classification (GTDB taxonomy): domain Bacteria; phylum Pseudomonadota; class Alphaproteobacteria; order Dongiales; family Dongiaceae; genus DASXQK01. Next base: position 2,293,263 of record CAVRUJ010000001.1, read on the forward strand.
GCCGCCGCGCGGCCAATATCGAGATTGCCCACGCCGCCGATCCAATGGGCCGGAACTATCTCTGGATCGGGGATTTCAGCAGCGACAACCCGGTGGGCGAGGGGACCGATCTCTGGGCCGTGCGCCAGGGTGCCATCGCCGTGACGCCGCTCCATCTGGACCTGACCCATGGGGCCATGCTGCGGCGCTTTTCGGAAGCCTTCGGGTGAGCCTGGCGGCGCGCAAGATCCGGCTGATCATGGCGCTGCGCCGGAGCGGCGTCACCGATACCGCCGTGCTCGCCGCCATGGAGCGCATTCCTCGCGAGGCCTTCGTGCCCGAGGCGTTTCACGACCAGGCCTATGAGGACAAGGCGCTTCCCATCGGCCACGGCCAGACCATCAGCCAACCCCAGATCGTGGCCTTGATGACCCAGGCCCTCGAGCTGACGGCGCGCCACAAGGTGCTGGAGATCGGCACCGGATCGGGCTACCAGTCGGCGGTCCTGGCCCGGCTGGGAAGGCGCATCTACACCATCGAGCGGCACAGGGCCATGCTCGCCGAGGCCGAACGGCGCTTCGCCGCGCTGCGCATCCACAATATTACCGCCATCGCCGGCGACGGCATGAAGGGTTGGCCCGCCCAGGCGCCCTTCGACCGTATCATCGTCACTGCGGCGGCGCCGGGCATGCCCGAGACCCTGTTGGCCCAGCTGGCGGTCGGGGGCATCATGGTTCTGCCTCTTGGACCGGAGCGTGCCGACCAGGAGCTGGTGCGCATCAGGCGCCTGGAGGCGGAAATAACGACGGAGAAGCTATGCGACGTGCGGTTCGTGCCGCTCCTGCCCGGCTTACCTGCGGAACGGGCAAGCGGATGAGGTTCGGCGCACTTGCTGGCTGCCTGCTGGCAGCAATGCTGCTTGCTGGCTGTGCCGATTTCGGGGGCAGCGACAATTCTGCCAATGCCGTGTCTTCGGCCAGTCCTCCTCCAGCCAACATACAGCCCGGCGATCAGCTCTACGTCGCGGTTTCCGGGGATACGGTCGACAGCGTCGCCCAGCTCTTCGGCGTGCCGGTGCAAAGTCTGATCGACACCAATCACCTGTCCCCTCCCTATGAGCTGACGCCGGGACAGGAACTCGATATTCCGCACGGGAGCGCCGCGTCGGGCGGCGTCTACACCGTCGTCCCCGGCGACACGCTCACGCGCATCGCCCGTCAGCACGCGACGACGGTGAGTGCGCTCGCTGCCGCCAACGGGCTTGTGCCTCCCTATCTCATCAAGGTCGGTCAGCAAATCCGGCTGCCGGGTTCCCCAGAGGTAGAGAGCGCCGGCGCCGCCCCGGGCATGGTGCTTCCTCCGGCCCAGCCGGGCCCCAGCCTTCCCGCGGCCGGATCCGCCAGCATGACGACCGAGAGCCTGGCCCCGCCGCCAGGCGTCAGCGCCGCGCCGCTGCCGGGCAGTTCCGTGCCCGCCGCTCCCGCGTCCTTGCCGGGAGCGGGTTCAACCGCCGGAACTCAGTCCCTTCCACCGCCCGTCTTGACCGCGGTGACGCCGGCAGCGGCACTGCCGGGCCAGCCGCTTGCCGTCGCCCAACCTCAGCCGGAGCCGGCCGCCGGCACGACTGCGACCGGAGCCGGAGCGCAAGCCAGCGTTCTGCCTCCTCCTCCCCCGCCACCCAAGCCATCGACCCTCTCGGCTATCGGACAGGCCACGGCCGCGCTCGAACCTCAGGCGGGCCAAAGCGGAAGCGAGACGGCGCCGGCGGCGCGCAGCTCCGGCAAGTTCTTCTGGCCGGTCAACGGCAAGGTCATCTCGCCATTCGGACCCAAGGATGGCGGCCAGCACAATGACGGGATCAACATCGCAGCGCCCCTGGGCACGCCGGTGAAAGCGGCGGAGAACGGGGTCGTCGTCTATGCCGGCAACGAACTACGCGGTTTCGGCAACTTGCTGCTGATCCGCCATGCGGACGGCTGGGTTTCCGCCTATGCCCATTGCGACACGCTGCTGGTGAAACGGGGCGCCCAGGTGAAGCGCGGCCAGGTGATCGCCCGGGTCGGGCAGACCGGCAACGTGGACAGCCCCCAATTGCATTTCGAACTGCGCAAAGGCGCTCAGGCGGTCGACCCCATGACGGAACTGGCGCCACAAGGGGCCTGACCAGGGGTCAAAGAGGCTGAATTCAATCGGCGGAATCGGTCGTCGACGCGGCGCTTCGGGAAGTCAGGGGACGCTGAGCAGGCGATTTCCGCGGCTCGCGTTCGTGGAGGAGGTTGAGGACCCACTCCTGCATGATGTTTTTGGCTTCTTCCGGCGTGTAGGCGGTCTCGTCCATGACCCAGCCCAGCCACAGGCCGTCGACCATTTGGGCAAAGGTCCAGCCGGCGATGCGCGTATCCAGCGCGATGCCGCGTTCGCGCGCCGCGTTCTCCAGCAGGCTGCTGATGGATTTGCGATAAGCCCGCCAGACCCTCAGATGCACTTTGCGCAGTCCGGGATGCCAATAGACGACGCCCCAAAAGGCCAGCCACACCGCCGCTTCGTCACGGCCCATGATCGGCTTGCGGAAAGTCACCTCGATGACCGCCAGGAGACGGGCCAGCGGATCGAGCCCGACGGTGTTCATCGCCCGGCGGGTTTCCTGGCGGAGTTGCCTCACCAGATATCGGAAGGCCTCGAGAAGGAGATCGTCCTTGCCTTCGAAATAATGCCCGATCAAGCCGCGGGAAAGGCCTGCCTCGTCGCAGATGGTCTGTACGGTGGAGTTGTGGTAGCCGAGCCGGGCGATTGAGGCGATGGTGCCTCGGATCAGGTCGCGCCGGCGCGCGGCGCCGATGCCGGCGCGCTTGCCCGACGATCCGGACGGTTTTACCCGCCGCAAGCTTCCACCGCGATGGAGAACCGCACGCGCGCCCCCCCAATGTTCTAGCCAGCCTCACGCTTGCGCGCCTGGCGGCGGTTCGGCGTCCACTGCCGGAGCCTTGGACGGCGGGCCCTCTTCTCCCCAACTCGATCGAGTGGCCCGCCCGAACCTTGGCCGGAGCATGGCAAATTTGGGTTGGAGAAACAACTGTTCTCGGCGAGTAAAGGCGGCAGGAACGGTTGCGCCTAAGGGAGCGTCAGTCGAGTCGATGCCCCAGCCGCCCGGCGAGATCCTGAATGAACTGCCAGGCCACGCGCCCTGAGCGCGCGCCGCGGGTCAGCGACCATTCGTTGGCCTCAGCCCTAAGGGTCTCGACCGGCAGGTCCAGGGCGAAGCGCCGGGCGTAGCCCTCGACGATGGCGAAGTAGGTGTCCTGATCGCAATTGTGGAAGCCGAGCCAGAGGCCGAATCGATCGGACAGGGAGACCCTTTCCTCCACCGCTTCGGCCGGGTTGATGGCCGTCGAGCGCTCGTTTTCGATCATCTCTCTCGGCATCAGGTGGCGCCGGTTGGAGGTGGCATAGAAGACGACGTTTTCTGGCCGCCCTTCTATGCCTCCTTCGAGCACGGCCTTCAGGGACTTGTAGCTGGTATCGGCGGCATCGAAGGAAAGATCGTCGCAGAACAGAAGGCACCGGCGCCGGCTGGCTCTGAGCCGGGCGAGAAGGGCGGGGAGCGAGGCGAGATCCTCGCGGTGGATCTCGATGAGCGCAAGGCCGCCCCCGGTCTCGGCATTGACGGCAGCATGCACCGCCTTGACCAGCGAGCTCTTGCCCGTTCCGCGCGCGCCCCACAAGAGGGCATTGTTGGCCGGCAGGCCTTTGGCGAAGCGCCGGGTGTTCTCTAGCAGAGTGTCGCGGGCGCGCTCAACGCCGCGCAGCAGGTCGAGATCGACCCGGCTCACCTTGCCCACGGCCTCCAACCGCCCGCCCTCGGCATGCCAGATGAAGGCCTCCGCCTTGTCCAGGGGATCGGAGGCGGCCGCTGCCGGAGCGAGCCGTTCGAGGGCGCCGGCAATGCGCTGAAGGAGAGGCAGGAAAGGGGCGTCATTCATGGCGAGATCGAGCCTAGCATGCTGAAATCCCTGGCGTCCCGCCGGCATTGCATTTCCGGGTCGGGCCGCTATAGTCCGCCGCTCGAAGAAACCTTGCAGGACTGGCGATGTTCATTACTGATGCCTATGCGCAAGCTGCTTCCGGCGCGGCCGGCGGTGCCACAGGGAGCATGCTGCAATTCCTGCCGCTGGTCCTGATCTTCGTCGTGTTCTACTTCCTGCTGATTCGCCCCCAGCAGCGCAAGATGAAGGAGCACAAGGCGCTGGTCTCCGCGATCAAGCGCGGTGACCGGGTCATCACGACCGGCGGCCTTATCGGCCAGGTGAGCAAGGTGGTCGACGACAACGAGGTCCAACTCGAGATCGCCGAGGGCGTGCGCGTCCGGGTGCTTCGCGGCAGCATCAACGAGGTCCTGAACCGGACCGAGCCCGCCAAGGCTGTCCAGGACAATTCGCCCGACAAGAAGAGCAGCGACGGCCGCTAGGCCGCCGCACATGTTCCGGGCGAACCTCGCGCCATGATGTATTTCGCAAGATGGAAGGTGACCACCATCCTGGCGGTGCTGGCGCTGGGCTGCATATTCGCCTTTCCCAATCTGCTGCCCGCCCGGATCAGCGACGCGATTCCTTCCTGGCTGCCCCATGAGAGGGTGAGCCTGGGCCTCGACCTCCGGGGCGGCTCCCATCTTCTGCTGCAGGCCGACATCGATTCCTATGTCCATGAGCGTCTGACGGGCATCGTCGACGGCATCCGCGTGGAGTTGCGCAAGGCCAATATCGGCTACACCGATCTCGGCGTGCAGGGCAACGCGGTGAAGCTGAAGCTGCGCGATCCTTCCACCATCGACGCGGCCCGGCCTTTGCTCGAATCCCAGACCACCGGCCTCGATCTGACGATCGGCGCCGACGGCGCGGTCGCCGCCAGCTACAGCGATACGGCCCTCGCCACATTGACCCAGCAGGTCATGGACCAGTCCATCGACATCGTGCGCAAGCGTGTCGACGAGACCGGCACTCGGGAGCCGACGATCCAGCGCCAGGGCAAGGACCGCATCCTCGTCCAGCTTCCGGGTGTGCAGGACCCGGAGCAGGTCAAGAGGTATTTGGGGAAGACGGCGAAGATGACGTTCCGCTTCGTCGATACTTCGGTAGCGCCGGAAGACGCCGCCAAGGGGAACCTGCCGCCCACGTCCGAGCTTCTGCCGGCGGATTCGCCGCGACCGGGCGAACCTACCGCCTACGTGATCATGAAGCGGGTGATGGTCAGCGGCGAGAACCTGACCGATTCCCAGCCGAGCAACCATGACGGCATGTGGGTCGTCACGTTCAGTTTCGATTCTCTCGGTGCCACGCGCTTCTGCGATGCGACGCGCACCAATGTCGGCAAGCTTTTCGCCATCGTGCTCGACAACAAGGTGATCAGCGCGCCGGTGATCCGTGACGCCATTTGCGGCGGGTCGGGCGAGATCAGCGGCAATTTCACCTCGGATTCCGCAACGGAGCTGGCGCGGCTGCTGCGATCCGGTGCGCTGCCGGCGCCGATGAAGATCATCGAGGAGCGCTCGGTCGGCCCCGACCTGGGGGCGGATTCCATCCGGGCCGGCGTCTATGCCTGCGCCGTCGGCTTCGCCATGGTGACGACCTATATGGTGCTGGCTTATGGCCTGTTCGGCCTGTTTGCCGACGTCGCGCTGATCTTCAACCTGATCCTCACAATCGCCGCTCTCTCCCTGCTTCAAGCAACCCTGACCCTGCCGGGCATCGCCGGCATGCTGCTGACGCTCGGCATGTCGGTCGACGCCAATGTGCTGATCAACGAGCGCATCCGGGAGGAGACGAAGCTCGGCCGTTCGCCCATCGCCGCGCTCGATGCTGGCTTCCGGCGGGCCTTCGCGACCATCCTGGACTCGAACCTGACGACCTTGATCAAGATGGCGCTGCTTTACGTGCTCGGCTCCGGCACGGTGAAGGGCTTCGCCGTCACCATCAGCCTCGGCATCTGCACGTCGATGTTCACCGCCATCGTGCTGGTGCGATGGATCATGTCCGTATGGCTGCGCCGGAACCGTCCGGCGGCGCTGCCGGTATAGGGGAAGCGGGACTCATGTATCGTCTGCGCTTCGTTCCGGACAATACCAAGATCGCCTTCATGCGCGGGCGCATCGCCGGCCTCGTCGTCTCGGCGATTCTCAGTACGGCCTCGATCTTCCTGTTCTTCTACCCGGGCCTCAACTACGGCATCGATTTCCGCGGCGGCATCGCCATCGAGGCGAGGACCCAAGGCCCCGCGGATTTCAGCGCCTTGCGTTCGTCGCTCAACGGGCTCGGCCTAGGCGAGGCGGCGCTTCAGCAGTTCGGTTCGCCCGACAACGTGCTGATCCGGCTCGAACGACAGCCCGGCGGCGACGAAGCACAGCAGAAGGCGGTCGAGCTGGTGCGCCAGATGCTTTCGGCCAAATTCCCGGGCACCGAGTTGCGATCGGTGGAGGCGGTTGGCGCCACGATCAGCGGCGAGCTGTTCCAGAACGGCATGATCGCGCTCGGCCTCGCGCTGGTTGCGATGCTGATCTACATCTGGTTCCGATTCGAATGGCAATTCGGCGTCGGCGCCGTCGTGACCCTGATCCTCGATGTAACCAAGACGGTCGGGTTTTTCGCCCTCACGGGCCTGCAATTCAACCTCACCAGCCTGGCGGCGATTCTCACCGTCATGGGGTATTCCATCAACGACAAGGTGGTGGTCTATGACCGGGTGCGAGAGAACCTGCGCAAGTACAAGGCCATGCCGCTGCGTCAACTGATCGACCTCTCGATCAACGAAACCCTGAACCGAACGATCAATACCTCGACTACGACCTTCCTGGCGACCCTGCCTCTGGCGCTCGTGGCCACCGGCGCGGTCAGGGAATTCGCCTTCGTGATCCTTTTCGGCATCGTCGTCGGCACCTCTTCTTCCATTTTCATCGCCGCGCCGATCCTTCTGTTCCTGGGTGAGAACCGGTTGCGCCGCGGGCCGAAGCCTAAGCTCGTGGTCGACGCGCGGCCTTGAGCGGCGCCGCTCCTTGGACCTGACGCCACTCATTCCCGGCGGCCGACAGATCATCGAAAGCTATGGCGACGGGCGCTTCCGGGTGGGCGGGCAGGTCCACGCCGGCGCCTTGCTCGTCTTCCCGACGAGAAGCCTCGCCTGGCCCATAACCGAGGCGGCGGAGGCGAGCCTTGAGAATCTGGCCGCTGTGCTGAATGCCGGGCGGGAGGGCGAGGTGGACCTGCTCTTGTTCGGCCAGGGTCGGCGCATGCTGCCAATGCCGCCAGACCTGCGCCAGGGCCTGAAGGCGGCCGGCGTGGTCGTCGAGCCGATGGACACGGGTGCTGCCTGCCGGACCTATAACGTGCTCATGGCCGAGGGCCGGTTGGTCGCTGCCGCGCTGATCGCCGTGCCATGACGTGAAAACGGGGCCCGCGGGCCCCGGTCTCACCTCACACCATGGTCCTCTCTAGCCGAGCAACCTGAATCCAACCATGCAGAACAGCATGGGGATGGAAAGCATGGTGTTGGTGCGCGACGCGAGCATGGCAACTCGGCCGGCCTTCTTCTTTGCATCCGCGTCGGCCTGGACAATTCCGAGCACTTTCTTCTGGTTCGGCCAGATCACGAACCAGACATTGGCCGCCATGATTATGGCAAGCCACATGCCGATGCCGATCGTGGTCACCGGCGCCTGCAGGGTGAGGGCCGCCCCGATGTACTGGTTGGCCCCCGCGGTCAGCAAGCCGAACAGCACGGTCGTGGCCGCGGCCCAGCGGAACCAGAACAGCGCCGTGGGCGCGATGACCTTGCTGACGGCCGGCTTCTGCTCGTCGGGGATCTTCGGCATGGACGGGATCTGCACGAAGTTGAAGTAGTAGAGCAGGCCGATCCAGAAAATCGCGGCCAGCACATGGCACCATGTGAACAGGAAGGCCCAGAAGGCGATATTGCCGAGGTCGCTATAGTAGCCACGGATCAGGAGGACGATGAGAGCTAGAATGAGGCCGAGGCCTATCGTCTTGTGCAGGTTCTCCAGCGGATTCTTCATCGAACGCCCCCTTGGCTTGCGAAACTGAAACTATAATCATTCTATCCCAACGCGTTGGGGCTTCAACGCTCATATGTCCCCACGGTCATTCCGGTCATGTCGGAAAGCGATTTTGCCTATTGCGCGCGAACCTTGCGGCGTCAGGACCATGACCGCTATCTGACGGCGCTGTTCGCGCCGCCCGATCGCCAAGGCGCGCTATTCGCGCTCTACGCCTTCAACCAGGAATTGGCGCGGGTCCGGGAATCGGTGAAGGAACCGCTCATGGGCCTGATGCGGCTCCAGTGGTGGCGGGATGCGCTCAGCGAGATCGACGAGGGTCGGCCCCGCGCCCACGCCGTGATCCGGCCCCTGGCCCAGGCGATCGCGACCCACGGCCTGGAGCGCGGGATGCTGGAGCGTCTGGTGGAAACCCGGGAACGCGACATGGCCGATGAGCCGCCGGCAGACCTCGCGGCCCTGCTGGACTATGCCGAAGGCAGTTCGGGGGTCCTGGCGCTGCAGGCGCTCAAGGTCCTGGGGCAGCCGGGTCCCGCGGCCGAGGAGGCGGCGTGTGACCTGGGCATTGCTTGGGCATTGATCGGCATCGCCAGAGCGGTGCCGTTTCATGCAGCCAAGCGTCGCCTCTATCTTCCGGCGGACCTGATGGCTGCGGCCGGCCTGTCGCCGGGACGTCTCTTCGAAAAGGGCTCCTCGCCGGCCCTTCGTCCCGTCGTGGAGGCCTTGGCCGAGGAAGCGCGGGGCCGGCTGGCCGCGGTTCGCCGGGTCCGAGGGCAGGTACCGCGCCGCTTCCATCCGGTCTTCCTCCAGGCGACGCTCGCCCGCGGCCATCTCCGCCGCCTGGAAGCGGCGGCCTATGACCCCTTCGATGCCCGGGTTCAACAACCGCCGCCCGGGCGGATCTGGGGCCTCGCTTTGAATCGCTTGCTCGGTCGGTATTAAGGCTTAGCGCCCTCGGCAATAATGGGCGGCTCCCATGGGCCAGATGCAATGGTGATGGAGCCGCGGACGCCCTATTCTCGACGGGACTCTGAGGCAACGGAGGAATTGTGAGCCAGAACGTCATCCTGCGCCGGGATGGAATTGCCGAGGGCACGCTGTTTGCCGTGCTGGCGGCGATCAGCTTTTCCCACATGCTCAACGACCTGATCCAGTCGCTGATCCCGGCGATCTATCCCATGCTGAAGACTCGTTTTCAGCTGAGCTTCGCCCAGGTCGGCCTTATCACCCTGACCTTCCAGCTGACCGCGTCGCTGCTGCAGCCGATGGTAGGGCTTTACACCGATCGCCGGCCCTTGCCCTATTCGCTGGTCATCGGCATGAGCTCTACCATGTGCGGCCTGCTGCTCTTGTCCCAGGCCCCCAACTTCCCGACGGTCCTGCTGGCCGCTGCGCTCGTCGGCACGGGTTCCTCCGTCTTCCACCCAGAGTCTTCGCGCGTGGCGCGCCTTGCCTCGGGTGGGCGCCATGGTCTCGCCCAGTCCCTGTTCCAGGTCGGCGGCAATGTCGGGTCGTCCCTGGGGCCGTTGCTGGCGGCCTTCATCGTGGTGCCGCGGGGACAGACGAGCGTGGCCTGGTTCTCGATCGCAGCGCTCCTGGCGATCATGGTGCTCTGGAACGTCGGGCGCTGGTATGGCGCCCATCTCTCGGACCGTCGCAAGGCGAAGGCTGGCGCGAAGTCAAGCCAGGGGCCTAGCCTTCCCCGCCGCCAGGTCGCCGCCGCGGTGAGCATCCTGCTGGTGCTCATCTTTTCCAAGTTCATCTACACCGCCAGCCTCAACACCTACTTCACCTTCTACCTGATCGAGAAATTTCACCTCTCGGTGCAGAGCGCTCAGGTCCATCTGTTCGTCTATCTCGCCGCATTCGCGCTCGGGACCCTTGCGGGCGGGCCGCTGGGCGACCGCATCGGGCGGAAATACGTGATCTGGTTTTCGATCCTGGGCGTGCTGCCCTTCACACTCATCCTGCCCTTCGCCAATCTGTTCTGGACGGGATTCCTGGTCGTGCCCATCGGCCTCATCTTGTCTTCGGCCTTTTCGGCGATCCTGGTCTATGCCCAGGAATTGATGCCGGGCAGGGTCGGCACCGTGGCCGGCCTCTTCTTCGGCTTCGCTTTCGGCATGAGCGGGCTGGGGGCGGCGCTGCTGGGCGCGCTCGCCGACTGGACGGGCATCGAGTTCGTTTACCGGCTCTGCTCGTTCCTGCCGGCCATCGGTCTCATCACCGTCTTCTTGCCGCATATCGAGGGTCCGCGGATGAAGCGGGCCTAGCCCGAGTTTCTCACGGGGCTAGTTCAAGCGGCGAGCCGGGCTTGCGATAGCCACCGTTCGAGGTCGGCAAGCGCGCGTGCGGCTAGGGCGGGTTTGCGCTCGGCTCGGCCGCGCCTTCCGTCGGCTGCATTGGCCATCGGCGGAAACAGGCCGAAATTGACGTTCATCGGCTGGAAGCTGCGAGCGTCCGCCCCGCCGGTGATATGGCCGAGAAGAGCGCCCAGCGCCGTGGTCGGCGGCGGCTCCGGCAGCCGCCGCCCGTGGCGCTCGCTGGCAAGGAAGCGCCCGGCCAGAAGCCCGATGGCCGCGCTCTCGACATAGCCCTCGACGCCGGTAATCTGGCCGGCGAAACGCAAGGCGGGCCTCGCCTTCAGGCGGAGCTGGGTATCCAGGAGCCTCGGGCTGTTGATGAAGCTGTTGCGGTGAAGCCCGCCAAGTCGGGCGAAGGCCGCCTGCTCCAGCCCGGGGATCATGCGAAAGATCCTCGTCTGCTCGGCATATTTCAGCTTGGTCTGGAGGCCCACCATGTTGAAGAGGGTCCCGAGCGCATTGTCCTGGCGAAGCTGGACCACGGCGTGGGGCCGTCGAGCGCTATGGGGATCGGTCAGACCCACGGGCTTCATCGGACCGAAACGCAGCGTCTCGCGCCCGCGACCCGCCATCACCTCGATGGGCAGACAGCCCTCGAAGTAGGGCGTGTTGGCTTCCCATTCCTTGAATTCTGTCTTCTCGCCGGCCAGCAGGGCATCGACGAATGCCTCGTACCCTTCGCGGTCGAGGGGACAATTGATGTAGTCGGCGCCGTCACCGGCCGGACCGGCCTTGTCATAGCGCGACTGGAACCAGGCGACATCGAGATCGATGGTCTCGCGGTGGACGATGGGTGCAATGGCGTCGAAGAAGGCGAGGGACTCCTCGCCGGTGAGGACGCGGATCGCATCGGCGAGTGCCGGCGAGGTGAGGGGACCGGTGGCGATGATCGTCGGCCCCCAATCGGCTGGCGGCAGGCCCGCGACCTCGCCGCGCTCCAGCTGGATCAGGGGTTCGGCCGCGATCTTCTCGGTGACCTCCTGGGCAAACCCTTCGCGGTCGACCGCGAGCGCGCCACCCGCCGGAAGCTTGTGGCGATCCGCGGCGGCGAGGATGAGCGAGCCGGCCCGGCGCATCTCCTCATGGAGCAGGCCGACGGCGTTGTTCATGGCGTCGTCGGAGCGGAAAGAATTGGAGCAGACGAGTTCGGCCAGACGGTCGGTGCGATGGGCTTCGGTGCCGCGCAGGGGCCGCATTTCATGGAGTACGACGGGAAGGCCAGCGCGCGCGAGCTGCCAGGCCGCCTCGCCACCGGCAAGCCCGCCGCCCACGACATGCACCGGATTGTCCTTCATGGCTCGAACAGATAGCGTCGCCTTCGAGGCCTAGCAAGCAGAACAGCCCCAGGAGATCAGGACAATGCCGCGTTTCTTCAATCCGTCGGATATCGTCAAGCCCTTCTCGCGTTACAGCCACGGCGCGGTCGTCGAGGGTCCCGCCCGTTGGCTTCACATCTCGGGCCAAGTGGGCGCGAGGCCCGATGGAACGCTCGAGCAGGGTTTCGAAGCCCAGGCCAGGCGAAGCTGGTCCAACCTGCTGGCGGTGCTGAAGGCAGGCGGCATGGAGCCGGGCGATCTGGTCAAGGTCAACGTCTTCCTCACCCGGGCCAGCGACGTGCCCGCATCGCGCCAATTCCGCGACGCAGCACTCGCGGGTGCCGCGCCCGCCTCGACCCTGTTGGTCATCCCGGCTCTGGCCCATCCCGATCTCCTGATCGAGGTGGATGCCATTGCGGCCCGTGCCCTGTGATGCAGGACGACAACCGATACCTGATCCAGCTTCGGCGAGAGTTGACCCGCTCCCAGGCGCGGCTGGCCAAGGCCGAGCAGGATCGGGACAAGCTGGCGAAGGAGAACCAGGCCCTTCGCCAACAATTGAGGCGAAGCGGGGCAGCTCGCCCTTCGCTCCGCGGCAAGTCCAAGGACTAAGAGGGGCGTGACGTGACTTGGATGATCCGCGGCGCCTTGGTGCTGAGAAGTGCGGAGCAGGAACCGGAACGGCTCGATCTGGTCGTGGACGGCGATCGCATCGCGGCGGTCGGCCGCAACCTCGATCCGGCGGCGCATGGCGTGAGGCGCGTCGAGGAGGGCGCGGGGAAGTTCCTCACCCCGGGCCTGATCAACGCCCACCAGCACTCCCATGACCGGTTCGACAAGGGCCGGTTTTCGCCGCTCCCGCTCGAGATCTGGATGGCGCTCTACAACCCGCCCATGTTGAGCCGCGGATGGACGCCGCGGGAGGTCTACCTGCGCACGCTGCTCGGCGGCATGGAAATGATCCGCTCAGGCACCACGATGGTGCTGGACGACGTGCATCACGGCCTGCCGCTCGACCGGGAGAACGTGGATGCCGTCTACAAGGCCTATCAAGATTTGGGCCTGCGCGCCGACGTGAGCGTAGCCTATGCCGACAAGCCTTTTTATCGCGGGATGCCCTATCTGGAGGAATGCCTGCCGGCGGACTTCAAGGTGGCGCCAAAGCATCAGGCACCGACACCGGCCGAAATCCTCGACCTCTGGCGCGACCTTGCGTCGCGTTGGAAGGGCCGCGTGCGCGCCGTGCTTTCCCCTTCGGGCCCGCAACGCTGCACTGATGGGTTCCTGCAGGAAACCTGGCAGCTGGCGAGGCAACTGGATATCCCGGTGCTGATCCATGTTCTTGAGACGCGCATCCAGGCCCTGACGGCCGAGCTCTTTTACGGCCGCAGCATGGTGGAGCATATGCAGGCGCTCGGGATCCTCGATCGCCACGCGGTGCTGATCCACGGCGTATGGATGTCATCCGGCGACCTGGACATCGTGGCCAGGCATGGCGCTGCCATCGCCCACAACCCCGGCAGCAACCTGAAGCTCGGTTCCGGCATCGCGCCGGTCGCGGCCATGCGCGCGCGCGGCATTCCCGTCGGCCTTGGCACCGACAACCACAACGCCAACGACAGTTGCTCGATGCTGGAATCGCTCAAGCTGGCCGGCTTGATCCATAACGGGAGGGACAGCGACTACGCCCGCTGGATCGGCGCCCGTGGGGCGCTCAGCCTGGCGACGACCGGGGGTGCTGCCTGCGCCGGGCTCGGCAAGTCCCTGGGGTCGCTCGACCCCGGCAAGCAGGCCGATTTCCTGCAATGGGATTTGTCGAGCAACGCCTTCTTGCCCTTGAACCATGCGGTCAATCAGCTGGTCTACTGCGAGCAGGGTGGCTCCCTGGAGCGGGTCGTCGTCGCGGGACAGCCGATCTATGCCGCCGGCCGTTTCCCCCGAATCGACGAGGCGGCGATCATGGCCGAAATCCGGGACCGGCTCGCCGTCATGCAGCGCAAGATCCTCGACACCGCTGCGACCGGGGAGGTCCTGCGTCCTCATCTCGCGCGGGCCTACGACATGTGCATGAAGGATCCCCGCATGGCGCCATACCTCGGGCGCCGCAGCCATCCGCATTGAAGGGCTTCGCTGGCGGCGCTCAGAGCCGGGCCAGCCGCTCCACCAGCAGATCGAAGAAGGGTTCGGCTTGGCCCTCCAGGAGAACCCGGCATGGGCCGTCGTCGCGCCAGTCGAAACGGGTCTGGCCGCTGTGCTCACCCTTGGTCTCCACGGTGACCATGGCCCGGCGCCCGGTAAACAGCGCCGGCCGGAGAAGCCAGGCGATGGTAAGGGGATCGTGGAGATGGCCGTCGCCGTCGTGGTAATGCCGCAGCATCCCGGCAACCGCCCGGCCGACGGGACCGGGAATGGCGGCGAAGCGCTCGATCCGCTCTGGCGTCGCCGCCATCTGATAGGAAAGGTCCAGGGGCACGAGGGTGATCGGCAGGCCTCGCGCGAACACCAATTCGGCCGCCTCGGGATCGACGCGCATGTTGAACTCGGCATGGATGTCGATGTTGCCGCCGAACTCGGGCGTGGCCCCGCCCATGATCACCAGCTCGGCCAGGGCCGCGGCGATCTGGGGTGCGCGCTGGAGGGCGAGCGCGACATTGGTGAGCGGTCCGATGGCGACCAGGCGCCGGCTGGCGTGAGGAGCGGCGGCGAGCGTCTCGATCATCCAATCGACGCCGTGTCGTGCTTGCGGCTTGGCCCGGGGTTTGGGCAGCTCAGCGCCCCCCAGGCCCGTCTCTCCATGCGAGGTTGCGGTGCGTGGCGCGCGAACCAAAGGTTTGTCGGCGCCCGCGTAAACCGGAATGTCGGCCTGGCCGGCAAGCGCGCAGAGTTTCAGGGCGTTCTCGGTTGTTTGCGCCAGTGACACATTGCCGGCCACGGTGGTGAGGCCGAGGATATCGATCTCCTCCGAAGCGCAAGCGAGCAGGATTGCGAGCGCGTCGTCGATCCCCGGGTCGGTGTCGATGATGATGCGGTGGCGCTCAGCCACGGGCTCGTGCCTTGCGCCGGCCCGCCGCACCGACATAGGGAAGCAGGTACTGGCCGGTGTAGCTCGCCGACTCGGCCGCGATGTCCTCGGGCGTGCCGCTGGCAACCAGGCGCCCGCCCTTGTCGCCGCCTTCGGGACCAAGATCTATGATCCAGTCGGCAGTCTTGATCACTTCGAGGTTGTGCTCGATCACCACCACGGTATTGCCGGATTCCACCAGGCGCTGGAGCACTTCCAACAGTTTCCGCACGTCCTCGAAATGAAGCCCGGTGGTGGGCTCGTCGAGGATGTAGAGCGTCCGGCCGGTGGCCCGGCGCGACAGCTCCTTGGAGAGCTTGATGCGCTGGGCCTCGCCGCCGGAGAGCGTGGTCGCCTGCTGGCCGATATGGATGTAGCCGAGACCGACCTCCTGAAGCATGGCGAGCTTTTCCCGGATCGCCGGCACCGCCTTGAAGAACTCCACCCCTTCGTCGACGGTCATGTCGAGAACGTCGGCGATGGACTTGTTCTTGAAGGTGATTTCCAGGGTCTCGCGGTTGTAGCGCCGGCCCTTGCAAGTGTCGCATTGGACATAAATGTCGGGCAGGAAATGCATCTCGATCTTGATCATCCCGTCGCCCTGGCAGGCCTCGCAACGTCCGCCCTTGACGTTGAAGGAGAAGCGGCCGGGCTTGTAGCCGCGGGCCGCGGCCTCGGGCAGGCCGGAGAACCAGTCGCGGATGGGGGTGAAGGTGCCGGTATAGGTGGCGGGGTTGGAGCGCGGCGTGCGGCCGATGGGCGACTGGTCGATATCGACGATCTTGTCGAGATGCTCCAGCCCTTCGATCCGGTCGTGTTCGCCCGGATGGACGCGGGTGCCATTGAGCCGCCGGGCCAGCGCCTTGTAAAGAGTCTCGATGATCAGGGTCGACTTGCCGCCGCCCGAGACGCCGGTAATGCAGGTGAAAGTGCCGAGCGGCAGTTCGACCGTGATGTTCTTCAGGTTGTTGGCCCTGGCACCGACGATCCGGAGGCGGGCACCCGGCTGGCCCCTGCGGCGGCTCAGCGGCATGGGGATCTGGCGCAGTCCCGTCAGGTACTGGCCGGTCAGGCTCTCGGGCGCCTGCATCACGATGTCGGGCGTGCCGGCAGCGACCACCCGCCCGCCATGGACGCCTGCACCCGGCCCCATGTCGATCAGGTAATCGGCGTTGCGGATTGCCTCCTCGTCATGCTCCACCACCAGCACCGTGTTGCCTAGGTCGCGCAGCCGCTTCAGGGTTTCGAGAAGCCGCGCATTGTCGCGCTGGTGCAGCCCGATGGACGGCTCGTCCAGCACGTAGAGAACGCCGGTGAGGCCGGAGCCGATCTGGGAGGCGAGCCTGATGCGCTGGCTCTCGCCGCCCGAGAGCGTCCCCGATGCCCGGCTCAATGTCAGGTATTCGAGGCCGACGCTCTCGAGAAACCCCAGCCGCTCGCGGATTTCCTTGAGTATGCGCTGGGCTATATCGCGCTGCTTGGCGGTGAGTTTGCCCGGCAGGTCGCGGAACCAGCGCGCCGCCTGGGCGATGGACATTTCTACGACTTCCGCGATGTCGAGCCCGGCGATCTTCACAGCGAGCGCCTCGGGCTTCAGGCGTTTGCCCTTGCAGACGTCGCAGGGGCTGTTGTTCTGGTAGCGTGACAATTCCTCGCGCATCCAGCTGCTGTCGGTTTCGCGGAAGCGCCGTTCCATGTTGGGAATGACGCCCTCGAACGGCTTGGTGGTGCGGTAACTGCGCAGGCCGTCGTCATATTGCATGACGATGGCGTCGCTGCCGGAGCCGAACAGGATGGCCTTGCGGACCTTCTCGGGCAGGTCGCGGAACTTGCTGTTGACGCTGATCTTGTAATGCTTGGCCAGGCTCTCGAGGGTCTGGGCGTAGTATTGGGAACTCGAATTGGCCCATGGCGCGATGGCGCCCTCGCGCAATGTCAAAGAGTCATCAGGCACCACCAGCTCGGGATCGAAATAGAGGGTCGTCCCTAGCCCGTCGCAGGCCGGGCAGGCGCCGAAGGGGTTGTTGAAGGAGAACAGCCTGGGCTCGATCTCGTCGATGGTGAATCCCGAGACCGGGCAGGCGAAGCGGGCGGAAAAGGTGACGCGGTCGGGCGCGGCCTTGCCGGAATCGGCCCGTTCCGCGAACAGCAGCCCGTCGGAGAGGTTGAGGCCGGTTTCGACGGAATCGGCGAGCCGCGTTTCCAGGCCCGGACGCACGACGATGCGGTCTACGACCACCTCGATGTCATGCTTCAGCTTCTTGTTGAGGGCGGGAACCTGGTCGATCTCATGGATCTGGCCATCCACCTTCACCCGCTGGAAGCCACGCTTCTGTAGATCGGCCAGTTCCTTGCGATACTCGCCCTTGCGCCCGCGCACCACGGGGGCGAGCAGGTAGAGCCGGGTGCCCTCGGGCATGGCCAGGATCCGGTCCACCATCTGGCTCACGGTCTGGCTTTCGATCGGAAGGCCCGTGGCCGGCGAATAGGGCACGCCGACCCGGGCGTAGAGCAGGCGCATGTAGTCGTAGATCTCGGTCACCGTGCCGACGGTCGAGCGCGGGTTGCGCGAGGTTGTCTTCTGCTCGATGGAAATGGCCGGCGACAGCCCCTCGATGGAATCGACGTCCGGCTTTTGCATCAGCTCGAGGAACTGGCGGGCATAGGCGGAGAGGGATTCGACATAGCGCCGCTGGCCCTCGGCATAGATGGTGTCGAAGGCGAGCGAGGACTTGCCTGAACCCGACAGGCCGGTCAGCACCACCAGCTTGTCCCGGGGCAGATCGACGTCGATATCCTTGAGATTATGCTCGCGCGCGCCGCGGACGGAGATGCGCGCGCCGGTGAACTCGCCTGCCATGGCCGATCCTAAAGGAGGTGAGTGCTCATATAGGTGAAGCGGACGGGAAAATCGACTCCCAAAACATTGCCCGGCTGTGTAGAGTTGGACGAATCAGAGAAGAAGGAACACAACCATGGCGGGTAGCATCAACAAGGTCATCCTGGTCGGCAATCTCGGCCGCGATCCGGAAGTCCGCAGCACCCAGGACGGCAGCAAGATGGCCAACTTCTCCCTGGCCACATCGGATACCTGGCGCGACAAGGCGAGCGGCGAGCGGCGCGAGCGGACCGAGTGGCACCGCGTGGTGATCTTCAACGACCGCCTGGTGGACGTTGCCGAGAAGTACCTCCGCAAGGGGAGCAAGGTCTATGTCGAAGGCCAACTCCAGACGCGCAAATGGACCGACCAGTCCGGGCAGGAGCGCTCGACCACCGAGGTGGTACTGACCCGCTTCCGGGGTGAGCTCACCATGCTCGATGGGCGCGGGGGTGGAGCGGCCGGCGACGCCGGCGGCGTTTCCGAGGGTCCGGGCGAAACCCCAGCCGCGCCCACCCGCGCCGGCGGCGGAGAGCTCGACGACGACATTCCGTTTTAGGGGTGGCGGAGAGGGGAGCCTGTCGCCGGAGCCGTTCCCAGGCGTCCGGCTCGGTTGTTCGCAGATGCAAAACCTGCTACAGTTTTGCGTCATTCGGGCGATTCGCGTGCCCTCCCATAACTCTCTGAAAATACAGATAAAACTCCTTGACCGACACGCCCGTTCCGCCGCCATCCGACATCGCGCCCGTTACCATCGAGGAGGAGATGAAGCGCTCCTACCTCGATTACGCCATGAGCGTGATCGTGGCCCGCGCGCTGCCCGATGTGCGCGACGGGCTGAAGCCCGTGCACCGGCGAATCCTGTTCTCCATGCGCGAGGCGAATAACGAGTGGAACCGGGCCTACCGCAAGTCGGCGCGCACGGTCGGCGACGTCATGGGCAAGTATCATCCCCATGGCGACACGGCGATCTACGACGCCATGGTGCGCATGGCCCAGGAATTCTCCATGCGGCTGCCGCTCATCGACGGGCAGGGCAATTTCGGCTCCATGGACGGCGATCCGCCAGCGGCCATGCGCTACACCGAAGCGAGGCTCGCCAAGGCAGCCAACGCCCTGCTGGACGACATCGACAAGGACACGGTCGATTTCCAGGCCAACTACGACGACACCGCGCGCGAGCCCACGGTCCTGCCGGCGCGCTTCCCCAATCTCCTGGTCAATGGGGCCGGCGGCATCGCCGTCGGCATGGCGACCAATATCCCGACCCATAACCTGGGCGAAGTCGTCTCCGCCTGCATCGCCTATATCGAAGATCCGGATATCACCCTCGACGAGCTGATGCGCCACATCCCGGGGCCGGATTTCCCGACCGGGGGCCTGATCCTGGGCCGGGCCGGCATTCGCGAGGCCTATCACACCGGGCGCGGCAGCATCGCCATGCGCGGCCGGGTGACGGTCGAGGAAATCCGCAAGGACCGCGAGGCGATCGTGGTCACTGAGATTCCCTACCAGGTGAACAAGGCGCGGATGATCGAGCGCATCGCCGAGACGGTGCGCGAGAAGATCATCGAGGGCATCTCGGACCTGCGCGACGAGTTCGGACCGGGACGGCGTGCGGGTGGTGATCGAGCTGAAGCGCGAGGCCATGGCCGAGGTGGTGCTGAACCAGCTTTACCGCTTCACGCCGCTGCAGACGAGCTTCGGCGTCAACATGCTGGCTCTCAACGGCGGCAAGCCCTTGCTGATGAACCTGAAGGACGTCGTCGCCGCCTTCGTCGCCTTCCGCGAGCAGGTGGTGCTGCGGCGCACGGCCTTCGAGCTCGGCCGCACCCGCGAGCGGGCCCATGTCCTGGTCGGGCTCGCCATCGCCGTCGCCAATATCGACGCGGTCATCGCGCTGATCCGCCGCGCGCCCGATCCCAACACGGCGCGCGAGGAGCTGATGGGCCGCGCCTGGCCGGCGAAGGACGTGGAGCCTCTGGTCAAGCTGATCGACGAGCCGGGGCGCGGCGTGGCCGAGGACGGGACCTACCGCCTGTCGGAGGCGCAGGCCCGCGCCATCCTGGATCTGCGCCTGCAGCGCCTGACCGGGCTCGAGCGCGACAAGATCGCCGAGGAGCTGCAGGAGCTGGCCAAGAGCATCCTGGACTTCCTCGACATCCTGGAATCCCGCAAGCGCCGGCTCGACATCATGCGAAGCGAGCTCGCCGAGGTGAAGACCGAGTTCGCCACGCCCCGGCGCACGACCCTTGAGGAGCTCGAGTTCGAGCATGACGTGGAAGCCCTGATCCAGCAGGAAGACATGGTGGTGACGGTGACCCACGGCGGCTACATCAAGCGGGTGCCGCTCGCCGCCTATCGGGCCCAGCGCCGGGGCGGCAAGGGCCGGGCCGGCATGGCGACCCGGGAAGAGGATTTCGTCAGCCGGCTCTTCGTCGCCGATACCCACCGGCCGGTGCTGTTCTTCTCGACCCGGGGCATGGTCTACAAGACCAAGGTCTACAAGCTGCCCGAGGGGACGCCGCAGTCCCGCGGCAAGGCGCTGGTGAACATGCTGCCGCTCCAGGAGGGCGAGAAGATCTCGACCGTCCTGCCGCTTCCGGCCGACGAAGCAAGCTGGGAGACCACCGACATCCTGTTCGCCACCGCCGGCGGCGACGTGCGGCGCAACAAGCTCTCCGATTTCGTCAACGTGAAGGCCAGCGGCAAGATCGCCATGAAGCTCGCCGAGGGCGACCGGCTGATCGGCGTCTCCACCTGTACCGAGGCCGAGGACGTGCTGCTGGCCACGCGGCGCGGCCGCTGCATCCGCTTTCCCGTCACCGACGTGCAGAGTCTTCAGCAGCCACACCTCGACCGGCGTGCGCGGCATCCGGCTCGGCAAGGAGGACGAGGTGATCTCCCTCGGCATGCTGCACCACATGTATGCCGACACTGCCGAACGGGAGGCTTTCCTCAAGGCGACGGCGGCGCTGCGCCGGACCGGCGAGGAGCCGGCGGTGGAGGGGACGGAACCTGTCGAGCCGCCCGCCCGCTTCGACGAGCTCAAGGCGGAGGAGGAATTCATCCTCGCCGTCACCGCCAACGGCTACGGCAAGCGTTCCTCGGCCTACGAATACCGGATCACCGGGCGGGGCGGGCAAGGCATCGCCAATATCGAGCGCAGCGAGCGCAATGGCGACGTCGTCGCCGCCTTCCCGGTGGCAGACGGCGACCAGATCATGCTGGTGACGGACGGCGGCCAGCTCATCCGCTGCCCGGTCCACGACATCCGCGTCGCCGGGCGCAAGACCCAGGGCGTCGTGCTGTTCAAGGTCGCCGAGGGCGAACGCGTGGCCTCGGTCGCCCATCTGGCCGAGGAAGAGCAGGAACGCGACGAGGGAGAAGCCAGTTGAGCAGGAACCGCGTCGCGATATATCCCGGCACCTTCGATCCCATCACCAACGGCCATATCGACATCATCCGGCGGGCCGCCAGGCTCGTGGACCGGCTGGTCATCGGTGTCTCCACCAATGCCGGCAAGGGGCCGCTGTTCGCGGTGGAGGAGCGGGTGGCGATGGTCCAGGCGGAGGTCGAAGACCTGGCGCTTCCGCCCGGCAACGGCAGCGTCGAAGTACGCGCCTTCGACAATCTGCTGATGCATTTCGCCCAGTCCGTCGGCGCCCATATGATCCTCCGGGGCCTGCGCGCGGTCAGCGACTTCGAGTACGAGTTCCAGATGGCCGGAATGAATTCGCGCCTCGATCCGGCGGTGGAGACCGTGTTCCTCATGGCCTCCGACCGGCATCAGTTCATTTCCTCGCGCTTCGTCAAGGAGATTGGCCAGCTCGGCGGCGACATCAACAGCTTCGTCTCGGCCAAGGTGGCGGCTCGCCTGGCGCATCGCTTCGCGGCGGTGCAGAGGGACGGAAGCGGTCGCTGAAACGCGCTTGCATTGGCCGGGCAAAATGCTAGACCGGCCGCCCAACTCCCCCGGGTGCGTAGCTCAGCGGTAGAGCATCTGACTTTTAATCAGGAGGTCCCGGGTTCGATCCCCGGCGCACCCACCATGGAACCTCTTGACAGAGCTAAGCAACTTTGCGGCCTGCGGTCAAGATCGGACGTGAACTTAAGTCCAGGGAAGCATCCGGGAAGCAACCGGCGAGCCTTAGGCGTTCCGTCTCTCGGAAGGACCTGCGGTTTCCCTGGCTGACCCTGAGACCCTCTGAGACTGCTGGGCGGTCCAAGATGCGCGCCTCCTAGCGCTGGGCACACACGGGCCAGCAGGCCGGCGAGCACCTTGCAGCGACCCTTGTAGGGCCCCCTACCGGCATTCGGCGGGACAGCGGTGCAACAAGGTCGCCATGTCGAAGGGAATGGCGGCCTGCCTGAGACTTGCGTAAGTCCCGCCCTCGCCAGCAGCCGGGACGAGCCTAGCGCTGGCGCTTCGGCTTCGCTCTCAACCCACAACGTCGAGGATGACATCACGCCACTGCGCCCCGCTTGCAGCGCTGCGATGTCCCCATGGGGGACGCATCTGAGCATGGGGGTAGCGCGAGGCTCCATGCATCGCCGAAACATCGGCCGGCGCTATCGCCGGGACGAAGCCAGGACCGCGAAGGTGCTGAAATGCGAGGGCGCGAACGGGTAAAATGTAGAAGTTAGGTGGGGCAATGGGTTAGGTGGGATTTGCTGACAACCGCATCGCCTCGCCCGCGTGCGCGCACGTCATGGGGTCTTAGAGATGGCTGGAATGTCTGCCAGAAGGTTCGAACGTTGCGGCGCACGGGCTAGAAGCCGGGGCCATCAGCCCTGCCTAGCGCCGCCCGTGCTCGATCCTGAGACGGGGAGGCCGCGAAACGGGCGTTGCAAACTCCATGGTGGCCGGTCAACGGGGCCGCGCTCGGCAGAGGGGCGGAGGCGGATCGCGGAGGCACAGCGGAGACGGTGGCAGGTGCGCAGCAACGTGCTGGAGTGCGCTGCTGTGCCACACCGTGTTGCTGGGGACAGTGCGACTGCCGACACCACACAAGAACCCTCTAAACCCTGATAGAAATACTATGAGGCCCTGGAGGGTCTTTCTATTCGTCTGTAGCAGGCCCTTTGAAGTCTTGCTCCTCACTAAAATGCGCGTCCGTGAGTTCCTTTTTTACCGCTGTAGAGAAGGCATCAAAATCGGCCTTCGTGGATAGCTGAAAGCTCATTGCCTGCCCGCTTTTGACTTCGGTGACTGAACTAGGTTCAGATAAGCGCTTCCCCCAGAAAGCACCGTCCTCCGCAAATCTGCCCTCCTGCCAGACGTAAGCGTACTTCCGCCGGGCGGCGACAAAAAACCGCCGCTTTTCTTTTATGCGATATATAAGCTCCCGCTGCTTGAGGCGGCCCTCCTGGGATTTCCCAGCTTCGCTTTTGAAAAATTCCACCATGGCTGCGTTGTCCACGTCTTCGAGGGCTGCATCCCATGTCGCCCAACTGACACCTCCTCCGGACCCTTGCCGGGGTCCGCGAGTGAGAGAGGCAATTTCTGCGGGAGGGTAAACACAAACGCCCGTGAGGTAATCGTTTCCTGCCTCGTGTGACAGCAGAACGCGGTAACAGCGGATATCTACTCCGAAACTCTCATGAAGCCATTCCGCAGCGAATAGCAGCGCCGGATCGAAGTCCTCGGCGAGCAAAATAACTCGCTGAGATGAGTTTAGAGTGGCCAACCCGGATGCGAGGTGTTCTTCGATTTCTGACCTCGCATCGTCGGGGGCTTTGCTTCCGTGTTGTGCGAGGGCTTCCACAAAGTCCTCTGCGTTCCATCGCGACAGCATTCCGGCGTAGCTGATCGCCTGAAGCAATTGCAGCTTGTTGCTTCCCCGCTTGAGTTCGATAACTACACCGCTGCCCTCCTCGTCGATTGCGAGGAGGTCCATGCGATCAGGAACCGCATCAGAAGGCCGGACTTCCCGGCCGATCATCCATAGCTTTTGGCCCAGCTCGTCGCAAAATACTTGTGGGCTGGCCCAAATCATGTCCTCCAGCTCGCGCTCCCACTGATCCGCAGCCGAGAGGCTCGACTTTTGGACACCTACTAGGCGCTTCCCCTTCTTATCAATACGCAACATTCGTCTATTGCTCCCACTCCCTGGCCCGGAGGAGCTAACCTTAGAGCAGACTGAAGCCGGCCAACAACGTCAAGGCGGCCCGCAACTGACGCATGCGCAAGCCTAGCCAGGCTGACAAACAAATGTTCTTGAAATGTTCTGTCGTTCTGTCTAGCGTGTTTTGCGTCCGAAACGGAGGCGCCAATGGACTGGTTAGGCGCAGTGGACGGCTACCTCTACCTGGTCGCCAGGATGGGGCTGGAGCAGGTGCTGTGCGACGGCTGCCTGTCCGGCCGCGTGCCTGAGGCGGTGGCAGGGGTTGCCAGCATTGCGCCGGAGTTGATCCACCGGACGGTCGAGGACGACGGCGGCACCAGCGAAGCGTACCAAGGCGCGCTGACAGTGGCGGGGGTGCGGTACAAGTTCGAGTGCCTGCTATTCGCTGATCCGGATGGCAGTTACTTCGTCGCCAACATCGCGAGGTTTGAGCCGGTGGAGTGGCACACGGGGATACAAGTGGCCTCATGACGCTTGGCGGCACACTAGCAGCTCTTGTCGAGGATGCGTTTTCAGCTCTTCAGGTGCCGGGTGGCAGCACGGCCAGCTCGGTTCTCCAACGGATGTTACGCAGACGCGAAGAGGCAGCGCGCGACATGCTGTTGAAGGAGCTGAGGCGTGGCAACAAAACGATTTGCGACGTAGATGAAGGTGAGGTTGCCGAAATTGTATTCCGGTACATGCGTGCGGCTCAGGAAGGTACAGCGCGGGTAAATCTTCGCCTGATGGCCGAGGTAATCGCCGGTCAAGCGGCTGCAGGTAATCTTGTCGCGGATGAGTTCCTCTACTACGCGGACATCCTCGCCTCGCTTCGGTATGAAGAAGTGGTGGTCCTGGCAACGCTCTACCGGACTACTCAGGAGGCGATTGCCAAGCACACTGGCGACAACATTCTTGCAACGCAGGCCATGACTGCCGCGAGCCTGGAGTTGTCTCAGACACTTGGCTTCAAGGACCTGGATTTCGCCGCCACGGCGGGCGCGATCATGCGGACGGGTCTAATCGCAAGCGCACCGGGGCAAGGCGGTGGCTTCAACATCTACTATCCAACTAGCCTCATGGATAAGCTGTACGCGCTCGCACCGTTCGAGAAGGCACTAGAAGAAGAACGGGAGCGGCGGCAGCAGTGTCGCTAAGTCCGTGCAAGGGGTTCGCTCTGCCGCGTGTCCATCAGGCGACCATGCCGCGCTTGCCGCTCTACACCAGTTGTATTCAATTGCGTTACGACAAGCGGGAAAACGCGGGCATCTTCGGCGAGGCAATCAGGGTATGTTGAGAGTGGCACGCACATGGAAATGGTTGGCCCTCGTCGGCCTCGGCATTGGCGCGCTCGGGTGGTTGGTGGTTACCTCCTCATCGTTTGAGACCTGCATGGGCGGCGCCCAAATTCAGCAATCCAATCAATCCCCGGAAAACGGTGCCACCGAGTTCATCACGGCATTGCATATCTATAAAACGTGTACGGGAGTTTTCATCGACCAGAACGGGGGCAGCATTACCGCGATAGCCACGATTGCTATCGCCGCATTCACTGTCCTGTTGACCCGCGTCAGCAACAAGCAAGCTGAACTTACGAAAACCACTGCTGCTGCGGTGCTCTCTGCCGAATTGCCTATTATTTTCGTGCAAGATATTCAACTTAGTGAATGGGGAGGATATCTTTCCGGCTCCACTGTAATTAGCGAAGGTGGTCCACCCCCCGAGGACTGCAGGGTAGACATCACTTTCCACAATTATGGGCGCAGCGTGGCCGTTCTAACCGCCGTCTGTATCGAGCATTTGGTGGTCAGCGTTCTACCTGAAAACCCCACTTACGAAAATATTCGTACAATTCCTCCGGGGCGCGCAATCGAACGCGACCAATCGCTGCCAGTTGTCTGGGGAACAGGCCCTACGTTTCGTATCGCGGCAGAAGAGATTGACCGTATCACGCAGAAGTCGGCTGACCTCGCGGACTTGTGGGTTTACGGCTACCTCGCCTTTCGCGACTTTAGAACCATGGAGCATAAATGCGGCTTCTGTTTCAAATGGCACTGTAACCAGATCGGTCTGGATGCGGGACAAAAGCTTGGCTTCCACGGCGATGGCCCCGCCGCCTATCATTACAATACATAGTTATGGATTGTTTGTTGGCTTCCGTCGCCTCCGCAGTCGAAATGAACGTGGCCAGATCAATCCGCCTCTCCCCACTTTTCACCTTCGCGACGAAGAGCCCAAGTGAAGGTGTGAGGTATAAGGGGTTTGGCTCCGTACAATGGGAGCGTTGGCAATGGGATCGTTCAGCACATGGCACTGATGCCCGATGCTCGCCAGTAACCGCATGAGGATGTCGGATGCACAGCAAGTCGAGCCAACGGAGGCCGGGAGCGTCGAAGCGCAAACTTGGAAAGAGGGGTAGGGAGTGGGAAACGTACGAGGAAGTCGCCGCCTACATACTCAAGCAGGCCGGCAAACGATTTGGTCTTTCAGATGTCGAAGGTAAGCAGGCGGTGCGGGGTCGGTGCTCGGGAACCGAGTGGAAAATTGATGCGAAGGGCATTCAGGAGGTGGATGGCGCATTATGGATCATAGAGTGCCGGCGCTATACAACCTCCCGCATTTCGCAAGAGCGCATGGCCGCTGTTGCCTATCGCATCCAAGACACAGGTGCAGCGGGCGGCATAACAGTTAGCCCTCATCCTCTTCAAAAAGGCGCCGCAAAGGTGGCAAAAGCCAACAAGATTGAGCACGTTGAGCTCGATCCTAGTAGCACGCGTGGGCAGTGGATTGCGAAAATCAAGGGCACCATGAATTTTGGTGTAACGGTGACCGAACGTTTATGTCTAAGGGATACCACCGATGCAGTGGTTCGAGACGCGGCGGGCAATATAGTTGAAAGGGGAAGCGCCAGCATGCGTCCGCACAGTTCAGAAACCAGGTAGGAGCACAAGGCGCGGCGGGCCGGGCCAGAAGGGCGGAACTCTGTGGCGGGTGTGATGGGCCGCGACGTTAGGCGCTCCGCTTTGCAATGGCCGCAAAGAGCCGTATAGGATTGGCTCGCAAGGCCTCCGAAATTGAAATGAACTCCGCCACGTCGAGCCTCCGCTCGCCGCGTTCGTACTTGGCAACGAACGACTGAGGCCGGCCGAGGCGCTTGGCCAGTTCCGCTTGGGTTAGTCCGGCCTTGAGCCTTGCCTCTTTGAGGACAGCGGCAACCGCCCGGCTGGTCCCGCTGTGAACCGATTTCCTCACGTGAAAACTCCCGCCTGCTAGGAGGCGGTGAGTTCACTAAGCCCAATTCCGGATAATCCCAAAAGAGGATAGTATAGAATGCAAGGTGCCCAAGGGACGAGCCTGTGGAGGTGCCATTATGCGAAGTCTAGTGGCGATTGCACTGCTTGGCGCGACAGTTGGGCTAGTGGGGTGTTCCTCCGGCTGGAGCGGCCAGGACGTAATGTCAATGGCGCAGGCCAGTTGCAAGAACCAGGGCCTTGTTGAAGGCAGCGACGACTATGCATCGTGCGTTGTGGATACCGCCGTCGCGATGGATCAGATGCGGGGAGCTGGTCAGCTCGCTCCCGTCGCGCCGGGCGGAGGGTCCGTCTACAGCGAGGGGCAGCCCGTCTACAGCCCCAGCGAGTGCACAGGCCCAGTAGTCGCGGGAGTGTGCCAGGGTCAAATTCTGCCGCAGTCTGCTTACCATCCGAGATGCTATGGGCAAATGCTGAACGGGGTTTGCACGGGGCCAATGTTTTAGAGTGGCGGACGCGCTCCCCCACGCGGAAGCAGTGGCTGTCTAAACGCTAAACTTTGTCATTGGAGGAATGCATGGACTACCCCAGAGCCATCGTTATCTCAGTGGCGATTTTGAGTGGCGCCATAGTGGTAGCTGCAAAAACCAGTGCCCAAACAGACGCCACAGCGTCACAGTTTCGAATGGAGGCCGGCTACATCAGTGGTACGGCTGGATGGGCTTGGCGGCTGAATACGATTACGGGAAAGATGATGTTCTGTATCGCAGGAACCGGCCAAACTGGTAACCCTCCTCAATCTAAACAAGTCGGACTGTGTTTGCCGGTCCCGTTGTCTCCATAGCAATTGTATGTAGTAGGGGTGCCGATGCCGGCACGCTCTTTACCTCCGCCGGACAGCAAAGGGCTGGGACGCAGGAGCGGAACCCGGCTCTGTTGAAGACGGGGCCGTGGAGCAGGTCAAGAAAAAGGAGGCCGAGGAATGGTGAATGATCAACGCCTGAGTTGGGCTGAGGCATTGGAAGCGCGGAAGCAGCTCCGGAAGCAACTCCGGAAAGAGATAGCACCGCGAGGGCTTGGACTGATCATGGGCCTATGTATTCCATTGGCGTTCTCGGCGTATTGCCTGTGGGTATCGGCAAACGCATTGCCGCGCTCCTGGCAACCGATGCCGTGGGACACACTCTTGGGAACCGCAGTGGGGGCCGGAGGCATTTGGTTCTGCGGGCGCGCCCTGGGCACATGTATAGATGACATAATCGATGAAGAACTAGCCCGCGTATTTGACTTTGGCCTCCGACAAAAGCTATCAAGCGAGACTGCCTCCACCTCGGCCCCCGCTGGCCCAAGGTAAACGAGCGGTGACGTGTTGAGCATCCGCTATCTCTGTCGCCGCCTTTGGAACCAGTGAGCGATTGCCAACACAATCACCGCTCCAGCTATCGCCTTGAGGACGACGGCAATTCGGCCAAAGGGATAAATCTCTAGCCACCCAAGAGACCACGATCCGATGAGTGCGCCGAGAGTGCCCAGGCTGGCGTTGGCCCAAAATCCGAAGCCATGCCCCTGGGTAATCTCGCCCGCCAACCATCCGGCCAATGTACCTATCGCCAGGATAGCGAAGACGATCAACGGGAAGCTGCTGCCAGGGCCTAAGGTCATTTCACGCCGACTTTGGTGAATGATAATACTGGGCCGGGCCGGAAGGCCGGAACCCCCTAAAGGGGGGTATTCCGGACCTACTTTCCGGACCACTAGGCCGCGTCCGGCCGGATCTGTTCCGGACCTGTTTCGGACTTCGGACTAAATTGCGGCAGGAAGTATCGGTTTTCGTCATGGATAATCTGTCCGCTGAGAGAAAGCCGCTTTAGCACGTCACCAAATGTACTCTTGATCAACCCCGACTTGAGCATCCATTCCCCATGGCTCGCCCCTTCGGCTCCAAAGCTGCCTAGCGCATCTAGTGCCCGCCCGTTGCTTTCCGCCACTCGTGGGTCGCACGGGTTCGCATTGGCTGCTGAACCCTCAAGCTTGCGTACCACGCAGGAACTCGGTCCGGTTGGCAACTTCAGTTCTGCGAGAGACAATAGGATGTCTTTGAATGGCTCGGCGTCCTTCTGCTTGTCGCACTTGAGTACAAGCCCATTCGCCTTCCGTTCAAGGCGGATCACAGTATCGGCTGCGCCGCGAAGCGCCGTGCTGCCCCGGTCACCCTTGGAGGTGTCTTTGCCTGTGTGATGAACCACTAGAGTGGTCATGTCCGGGTAGCTGTCTCGTATGGCATCGAGCCCAGCCACAAACGCATTCATGTCAGCTGTGGCATTCTCGTCTGCGCCGCCAAAGCAGCGGGCGAGCGTGTCCACCACGAGTAGCCTCGGAGTGATTGCAGCCTGCTGGATGGCACTCAATAGCTCGCTTCGCACCACGCCATTCGACACTTCCAACGGCCGGGGAAGCGTCCAAAGCGGACAGTTGCTTTGGCCGTGAGTGGCCTGCCATGCAGCAATACGCCTCTTCAGCCCGGGCGCACCCTCGGCGTAAACGTAGACGACGCTACCTTGCTGCACCCTTCGATCCATCCAGTCTTGGCCTGTGGCAATCGAAAGCGCCCAGTCCAACGCTAGGAAGGATTTGCCAATGCCGGGTTGGCCATAGAGCAGCGCCAAGCCTCCCTGTGGCGTCACACCCGCAATCTGCCAAATGGGGTCGGGAAGGCGCTCCAGGTCTACTATAGACAGGAGCCGAAGCCGGGAGCGCCCGACCGGCCCCCAGGTACGGTAAGAACCTGTACTCTCGACCTGTTCAAGCGCGCTCATGGCCGTCGGTCCCGAGGCTCCGGCCCGGTCGCAGGCTGGTCCTCAAAGATCGTCATTGCGCTCGTTTCAACGTCGATTGCCACTAACTCGCACGTTGTAAGCGCATTCAAAGCGCGCGTAGTGCTGTTGCCGGTCATTCCCAGCCTCTGGGCCACGTCTATCCACTCTTGTTTCGATAGCGAAAGTCCACGCCTTCTGAGCTCCTGAAAAAAGAGCCTGGCTTGCCTTTCGCGCGCAGGTGACAAGCCAAGGTCGCGGAGCTGTTTCAACAGGGGGACTTCTGTTGGCCCATCGGTGACTAGACGGGGTCTATCTACCAGCCTCACGACCTCGCCTCTGACCTGCCACTGCTTAACACCTCCTCTCGCCCGGGCACGCCTCATGCCGCCCTCGCTAAATCAGACGTGGACTGGCGCCGGCCGGCCTCGATGAATGCCGCTAGGTCCGCTACAGCATAGCGGACACAGGTGCCAACCTTCACGAAGCGGGGGCCTTGACCTGCCCACCGCCAGCGGCGGAGAGTTTTCACACTCAAGTCGAGGATGCGAGCGGCCTCGGTTTCATTGATGAGGGCCGGGATTAGTTCTCTATCGTGCATGGGATGCTCCATCTGTAGGGGTCGGGATGCAGCACGTCGCTGCGTCATGGAGCTAATTGTAGGAAAACTGGGGAAGCGATTTCTACGTTCACGCTAAGGGGGTTAATCAGCCCTGGGCTGGGCCATTTTTTCCCCTATCAATTACCCACCGGATGTCATCGTCCAAGCCTTCCAGCTTCTCCGTCAGTGGCTCCAGGCAGGCTCTAACAAACGCCTGGAAGGGCGGCATTTGATCGCGCTTGTCGGGGTTGGTTGATCGCGTCGGTGGACTTGCGTAAGTCCCGGTCCAAACGTTGCATAGGGTCAGAATGAACCACTTTCGGGCTTCCAGCCTAGGGCGCCCACGGCGAGCTTCCGTTTCGGCAGCGGCGCCGATGGTGGACTGTACCCGCCGAAGGACTTTGAGAGCCTCCCAGAGCGCCGGCATCACTGGCTGATTGTCGATTTGCAGCCCCCAGTCATTGAGAGCGTTTTGCGCTGCTTGGGAGAGGCTGCCAATGGCGCCATTTGCAGTTCCCAAGGCTCTGTCCAACTTCACTATCTTGCCTCTGACCGCACCGGCAGTGGGGCGCACCTTCTCGCTCTTGGAGCGCCCTTTATAGATACGCGCCGCTTCCGTGATCGCAGCCCGTGCTGCGCAAAGTTGGGCCTCCGTTTGTGTTCGGGAAACGGTTAGGGTCTCAGCTATGATGAGCCATTCCTCCTCGGAATAGGTCCAAGCCGCGTCCACGTCAAAGCTGTCGTTTGTGAAGGCGCCGGACGGCCGACGCTCGGCAGGAGCAAAGGACCCGGCGGGCGCCGGGCGCGGATCAGGACGCGGCTTCATCGCGAGTACCATCGACCAGGCCCTTAGCTTCGAGCCCTGGCCGACCTTGAGGCTCCCTGCGCGATAGAACTACAACATTGTCTGAGGGCGTAACTATGCCGGCGAGAGACTGTGCCCACAGCGCAAGCGCGGCCCGTTTCTCCTCGCGGAACTGATGGAGGTCATAGACAGCGCGAATGCCGGTGGGCACGTGATTGATAACGCGTTCAGCTATCTCAGCATTGATACCAAGCCTGGACAGATGGGTTCGCACGGTGCGACGGATGTCATGGAATGTCCAAGCGCGCATGGGTTCGACTTGCTGCGCCGAACGCCCCGCAACAGGAGCCGACGCCTCGCGTGCAGACTGGATAGCTGCATCTAGGCGCTGCTTTGCCATCGTGAAGGAATTTACTGGCTTGTCCCCCGCGCGACCGGTCTTAAACACACAATCGCCGTTGTTGGGTAGCGAATTGAACAAGTCGATGAAGGCAGGGGATAGCGGAACCTCGTGGGGCAACTTGTTCTTGGTACGGCCGGGTGAAATTGTCCAAACTCGGTCGCGTGGATCGATCTCAGAGCGGCGCATTCCGGCAACCTCACCCCGACGTTGGCCTGTAAGCATTAGCGTCGCTGTCATTGGTCCATACGGATAGCCAATGGCCTGAGCGGCGTTCCAAACCTCCCGGATTTCATCGTCCGTCAGAATGCGATCACGTTTTCTCTCTTCACCCGGCTTCTCTATGCCGACGACGGGCGATGCATCGATGATGTCCCGAGCAATAGACCAGTTAAGCAGCTTCCGGACGGCTGCAAGCACTCGGTTGGCCATTATCGGCCCGTGATTTTCAGCCACCCCATCCAGCAAATCGATGATGTCGCGACGCCGGAGGTTGCGGATTGGACGCTTGCCAACCTTGGGCGTGACGTAGACACCAAAAATTCTTTCCGTCTCGCGCCAGCTACGGCGACCTTTGGCCTTTGCGTGTTTCTCGATGAATACGGCGGCGACTGCCTCGACAGTGTCCGCTTGACCAGCCCGCTCCCGCCGCACCCGCGCCGAAGGATCGCCCCCGTCGCCGATCTCGCCTAGCAGCTTCACAGCCTTCTTGCGCGCTTGTTCCACTTTGACGGCAGGATGCCGGCCGATCTTGGCTCGCCGCGTCTGGGGTCCCACGCGGTATTGAACGAAAAACGTCTTTACGCCCTCCGGGTTCTTCGAGCTTGGGGGCTTGATACGGACGCCGAAGCCGGCCAACTGTCGGTCCCACAAGAATGCTTCGCGATCCTGCGCGCGCGCCGCGCTAACTGCCTTCTCTGTAAGTCCAGCCATGGGTTACACCTCCGTCGATTTGAGCAACGTCTTCGCTTTCCTTGTTGCTTCGCCGGGGAAGCAGGGGGGAAGCAAAATGCGGCGACGCCGGAGATAATCACGCAACATGCTGCATACAAGGGAAGTGCGCGCCGTTGGCTGATTTACTGCACTTCCCATATGAACACCGCGCAAATTCAGGGCGCCGCTTACGTTGCCGGTTTTGACTTTTAATCAGGAGGTCCCGGGTTCGATCCCCGGCGCACCCACCAGGGTTTTCAATAACTTAATTGGAGGAGGCGGATAAACAAAGATGGGCATGTCCGCAGTGTGTCCGCCAAGGTGATGGAGCTAGAAGATGACTCCGAACGAGGTTCCCCACTTGTCGGCCAAATGCTGGAAGTGCGGAGACTCCACGAGCATGCCGCCCCGATGCGCTCCAGTCTTGGTCACTCGGAGCTACGAAGGATCGCGGTATCAGCCCAGGTGGCGAAACGTAGAGCTTTACGCTGTGCTCTACACGTGTACCAACGCCACCTGCTACGGGGCGACCGTTGGCTATTAGTCGCTCGGAGATAACAGCTTTCTCCTGGAATTTCACGCCCCTAGGCACAATGCCTACAAGGCACCTGACGAGATCCCCGATCGACCTCGCAAGATGCTTCAGGACGCTGGCGACAGTCTCAGCGCCCCAGTTGCGTGCGTTTCAGCTTCTGTGCGCGCAGTCGAGGCG
Source organism: uncultured Alphaproteobacteria bacterium (assembly GCA_963724385.1). Classification (GTDB taxonomy): domain Bacteria; phylum Pseudomonadota; class Alphaproteobacteria; order Dongiales; family Dongiaceae; genus DASXQK01. The sequence goes on from CAVRUJ010000001.1 coordinate 2,326,541, forward strand.
ATGCTCGCTGAGAAGGGCTACCGAGAACGAAAGATAGGCCTCATGGGCCTAATTAAGGCCGCGGTCGCAGATGGTCACTTACCGGGCGTCATGGCCGACTGGGCTCTTGAGGTCCGAGAGATTGGCACAGACACACATACCGACGAGGTTCCAGCTCCTCTGCCGAGCGCCGAGGACGCCCGTCGCGCCTTCATCTACGCCAAGACGCTGGCTGAATATCTGTTCGAGATGCCTGCTGTCATTGCCAGGAACCGCGCTAGGCGAAAAAAGCCCCGAAAGGCTATTGCGAAGATCTAGAATTTCTCACTGAAGCTAGAGTACGCGAGCTAGGGTGCGCGGCTAGCAGTGGGCCTCAATTCACCTTCTCCCCCTCATGGCGGCCGCGTGTCAGTTCCTCGATAGCCTTGAGTATCCGCCGCCAGGTCGTGGCGCCGATCATGTCGCCGGCCTCATGCGCCTACCTGAACCGGCTGAGCTTGCGCCAGATTGCCTTGGCGAGCGCTACAGCAAGCATCGATCGCGAATTCTCGAGCGCTGCGAGCCTGTGGCGAAGTTCCGCGGTCTCGCCGACCAACATGTTGTTGGTCTTGCCGCCGGGCGTCATCGCGGCGAGAGGCGAAGGAACGCCTGCGCTACCGCTTGCCGCAGCGGCCTCGACCAGCCCCAGGAGGGGAGGTTCGCCGAACAGGTCGCCGGGCTGCGCAAGCGTGCTGGCGAAGCGCGTCCCGAAATGCTCGATTTCCAGGAACCAAGGGTCCGACTTCGCCGAATGGTACAAAGCGAAGACCTTGCCGGGTGCAAGGGTCGCGGCACTCACAAGTGGATCTATCCATGACGTGTCGCGGTCGTAGAAGGATCCGGAGTCCATCCAGATCTTCAACTGCGCATCCGTCACGGCGAAGAACCCGACGTGAGGGTTGTTCGGCAGATGAAAGGTCTGCTTCATGCCGTTCCAAAGTCCGGCCACCTCAAGGGGTGCGCCGGACTGTCGGAACGGCGCGATCGCCTGGCCAGAAAGGCGAACGCCGATCGCGACCTTGGCGGGCGTTCCGGTATGGGCCATCTCATAGCGAATCGGCAGCAGCATGGCGCGCGGGCCGCAAGCGTCGGCAAACCAAGCGATCTTGGCGAAGAATGCCGGATCGTCGATGATCAAATCGTCTTCCATATACGCATAGAGGTCGTAATCGCCGGCGCGCTCGCTCATGATCCGCTGGGCCTCGAAGGGCAGCATTTGGGGCTCACCATCGAAATACGAGACCGCGTATGCGGACGGATCGATCCCGATCCACTCGAGCAAGTTGGCGCCGCGCGTCGTCATCACGACGATGTCGAGGACAGTGCCGCCGGGGCCGATCCCAGGCAGAGGGTCGGCCGGATTGAGGGCAAGCCGACGCGGCCCGAAATAGCGATGAAGGGCGACGATCAACTCGTTGAGCGCGGCAATCTTGGCAAACGGCGAGCGACCGCTGCCACCCGCGCCGACCCACTGCGACACCGGTTCCTGTTTGAAGTAATGCGCAATCGTTACGAGGAGGCGCACCGGCGGGCTCTTTCGTTCATGGCATTCCGCTTGGCGGCGAGAGGGGCGACAAGGGGCGTGTTTGGGAGGGAACGGCAGCCAAGGATGACGCCTTGCAGAATTGGTGCGAGCGAGTCAGCGTGGCGGACTTCTGCAGCGGCTTCGAAATACTCGGCCAGCACCGCTCCCCGCAGGAGCACCGGAACCGGCGGCCGATAAAGGACAGCTCGGGCGGGAAGGTTGCGAGGTCTATCGTCACGCTCCGCTCGCAGCGCCAGCAAGATACGTCCATCCGATAGCCGTGACGGACGAGGGAGCCGAAGGTGGATAGGACGATGGATGTCTCACGAGTCATGGGTGAACTGAACGCTGCAACTGACACTCGCCGCAATCTCAAGCGATGAGGCCAGGCTAGAGAATGTCTTGGAATTGGTCGCCGCAGAGTTGCCGCCCTGCCGGTAGCTTGCCTGGGGGCCGGACGCTCGGGGCTACGTTTCCTCACCATACTTGTTCGCCCCGTCCGTGCCCCGAAGGAAGGTAAGTTCCACAAAGGCCCCCAGTTGAATGGCAAGGCTGACAAGCAAGAGAAGCCATCGGAATTGCAGTTCGGGCGCCCGCGCCAGTTGGAACGCGATGGCCGGAACAAGGTAGTACAACAAAAGCCATAGCCAGGATTTCTCGCGGTCATGGAGGCGCCTGACGGCAGTCGCCCAACCCGCGATGCCGAACAGGATACACAGCAAGGTCGCGATCAATATTGCGGGCAAGAAGAGCGTTGGTGTCCAGCGATAGACATAGAGCGCATTGAAGAATGCGAACGCTATGATGGCACCGCCCACGAGCGAGACGAGAAAGTATTCCAGGCGCCCGGCGCGCCCTCTGAAGCTCCAGACGCGCGAAATCCGCTCCATGGTTACCCGCCCCTCCAGGAACATGGTCCACCCAACAGTGTTGGAGTTTGCCACAACCCTTGGTGGATGAATAGGATAAACCGCCTGGGCGAAGTCGGCGGGCTTTGCGGCGATCGGGCAGCCGCAGCCGGCGAGGAATGTTCGATCTCAGGGGTCGTCCTTTTGGCGGTGGCAAGCGAAAGGACGGTGCCTGGACCTTATTGGACCGTGTTCGATCCAAGGCCGCCTTCGGCAATCCCGGATAACCCTCCAGAGCCTTGATCAAGAGGCAAATTTTTAGAATTGGCGCAGGGCAGTCTGTATTTCGTAGCAATCTTGTGTCAGGCTACGGGGCTTGCCTGTTGGAGGTGGGTCTGGGGAGGGGGTCATGCGCAGGTCTTGGCGGCTTTTCGCGTTGGGCGTGCCCGCAACAGCCTTGCTTGCTGCGATGGGTGCCCTGGCGGAGCCACAGATCGGGCATGTCGTCCAGCGGCAATTCAATGGCGCCACCGGGGCCAGGCAGGCTGCGACATCCGTCGATAACCTGGTTTACACGCAGGATGTTTTCGCTGGCGAGAAGGTGATCACCCCTGCCGGTGGCTCGACGGTCGTGCGATTCCGCGACCAGACCCAGCTTCAGGTCGGCGCCAATTCGACTGTGGTGCTGGATCGTTTCGTTTACGATCCCAGCAGCCAGTCGGACAGCGGAAGCATCAACCTCGCCAAGGGACTGTTTCGTTACATCGGCGGTCAGGCGTCGGATGCGGCAGGCGTAAAGCTCAGCACACCGACGACGACGCTTACCATCCGGGGCACCAAGTTCATGGTTTGGGTGAAGGATGACGGCACCACGACCGTGGGCGTGCTCGAGGGCGCGGTCGACGTGAAGCCTTGCGGCAATGGCGATATTGCCCATGCCAATGCCGGCCAAGCCTATCAGGTCACGAGCTCCTGCACCGCAACGCCCGTGCCAATGTCCTCCGTACCGACCGATCCGGCGACGGCGGAGGACGCGAGCGTGGACAACGGAGCGGGCGGCGCCAATGGCGGGGACGGCAGCAGCAATCCCGGGGGCGGCGGTGGAAGCCCGAGCAGTGGAGGTGGGGGCAGTACCGGCCGCGGACGTGGTCACAGCGATAGTGGGGGCGGCTAACTCGATAGGTGTCGATCGAGCGCGGGCCTAGGAGAAGCAGGCTCAGGATTTGCATCAGGCGAAGCGACGTCCGTTGATGGCAGGAATGACCAGCTGAGGGCGTCTAGGGGACTAGGAATGAACAATCTGCATCTTCGGGACGGCAAGGTCGAGTTTCGCTGGAAGCGCTGGCGGAACAAGAAACGGCAGGAGGTGTCGTACTGCCTGATGGTGCTGTTCAGCGGCGCGGTGCTGTTCGGCGGGGGCGGCATGGCCCTGGCCGGGCCCACGGGCGGGCAGGTGACGAGCGGCACGGGCACGATCAGCCAGGCCGGCACGACGACGACCATCAGCCAGACCAGCAATGTGCTGGACATCAACTGGCAGACCTTCTCGACCGCCCCCAACGAGACGGTCAACTTCAACCAGCCGGGCTCGAGCGCGCTGGCGATCAACCGGGTGGTGGGCGGGGTTCCCTCCTATCTCCAGGGTGCGTTGAACGCCAACGGGCGGGTATTCATCCTGAACAGCGCCGGCATCACCTTTGCCGGGACCTCGCGGGTGAACGTGGGCGCCCTGCTGGCGACCACGGCGATGACGATCGACGGCAACGCCAACCAGTTCGCCAACTTCAGCGCACCCTCGGGCAGCGGCGGCTCGGTCATCAACCAGGGCCAGATCACGGTGTCGAACGGGGGCTTTGCCATCCTGGCGGCGCCCTATGTGCAGAACACCGGCTTCATCAAGGCCGACCTTGGCACGGTGGCGTTGGCGGGGACGAACCAGTTCACCCTCGACCTGCGCGGCGACGGGCTCATCAACTTCGTGGTTCCCCCTGGCACGGCGGCGCAGATCGTGGCCGACGGCCAGAAGGTGGGGGTCGACAATTCGGGCACCCTGCAGGCGCGCTCCGGCCAGGTGATCATCTCGGCCAATGTCGCGACCCAGGTTGTGAACGCGGTCGTCAACCTGAAGGGCGTGGTGGATGCCGACGCCTTCGTGGCCAACGAGGCCGGCGGCACGGTGATGGTGACCTCGACGGGGGACATCAACCTCGGCGGCACCGTCACCGCGCAAGGCAACGGCACCGGGGCGGGCGGCAACATCGTCACCAAGGCGGGCGGGGTCGACGATGTCGAAGCGGCGGCCAATGTCCAGGCGGCGGGCGGCACGGCCGGCCAAGGCGGCCATATCGAGGTCAGCGGCAAGTCCGTCAAGCTTGACGGCAACATCGATGCAGGCAAGGGCGGCAATCTGCTGATCGACCCGCTGAACATCCTGATTGCTGCCAGCGGCACCCAGAGCGGCTCTGGCGGTGCCGACACGTTCATCAACGAGCACTGGCTGGCCAACCAGCTCCAGCACGACTCCGCCGTAACCCTTGCCGCGTCGAACGACATCACGTTCAAGGGCACCAACGCCGCCAACAACTTTGTCCTGCTGGGCAACGACGGCGCCCTGACGGTGACAGCCAACGAGAACATCGTGTTCTCGAACGTGAAGGACTACGAGATCCGAACGGGTGCCGGCAACGTGCATCTGACGGCCAACCACGGCGAAATCGGCAGCAACAGTGGCCGTCTAAGCATCGTCAGCGGCTTCGGTACCGACAACCCCGGGCTCGGACATGACTATGCCGGAGTCACCCAGGCGGGCAACGTCATCTTGAAGGCCGGCACGGACATTTTCGTCAAGAACATCACCGTCAAGTCCGCCGGCAACAGCCACTTCACCGCCGATTTCACAGCCAACGCTGGGCATAATTTCAACGCCGCGGGCCTGATCGACGTGGAGGCCGCTGCCAACGGCATCGGCGTGCAGACGGCCGATGCTGAGATACATATCACGGGTAGCAACGCGATCGTCCTGCACGGCCTGAAAGACATCGCTTCGGCTTTTGAGGCTGGAGGCGCCCAAAATGCCGTTGCTGACGCCGGCGTCTTGCTCAACGGCAATGACATTGTGGACAGCGGCATCTTGTCGGTCGCGGCACGGGTCGGCGGGCATACCGGGGCCGGCAGCTTCCCGGCCAATTTCGTGGCCGATGCCCATCTCGATATAGCCAATGCGACAGTCGTCACGCTCGACAGCGGTGTCGCGCTGCACGCTTTTGCCAATGCGAGCCATGTGGGGTCGGCCGTTGCCAAGGCGAGCGCCAATTTCGCCCATGATGGCATTATCACCGTCACGGGTTCTGTTGAAGTCGGTGCCTCGGTGCTGGGCAACAATGTCGGCAACGATATAGCCAGCGCCTTCGCCACCATCCACGGCGCCAATGCGGTCACGATCCAGGGCAATGCCATCGTTGAGGCCAACGCCGCCGCGACCTCGGCGCTCGGCGCGTCCTTTGCCCGGGCCAATGCTCACCTGAACCTAGTAGGCAGCCAAGTAGACGTCACCCGCGCAGCGAACGTTCATGCCACGGCAAACAACCTCAGACATGGCAGCGGCGCTTCGGCGACCGCCAACCTGTTTGTCGTTGCCAGCTATGGCGTCGCTTCGTTCCATAACAACATTGAAGTTCAAGCTCTTGCGTTCAATGGCGGCGGGGCAAAAGACGCCGACGCGTTCGCCCATCTGGCTGTGAATGCTGCCGACATAGAAATCTCCAACGATGTGATCGTGACGGCCAACGGGCAGACGGCGCATCTTGCCAGTCACGATTCGTCGGTTCCCAACGCGACGGCCGATGCCGTTCTCCTCGCCCGTAGGGGCCGGGTATTCATCGGCGGGAGCCTCGACGTAGAAGCAATCACGAGCAGTTTGAATAGCGACAGCGTGACAGCCAGGGCCCGCGCCTCGCTGGATGCCGACGGGGGCAGTGTCACTGTGGGCAGAACCAGCAAGGTCCTTGCCCGCGCGATTACGGCCGATACGCGGAACGTCATCTCCCCACTGGGCGCTTCGGCCGATGCCAGCTTCCTGGTCCATGCCGAGCGCGGCTCCGTCAACCTGGGCCCGGTCACGGTTCAGGCCAGCGCAGTGGACAACGGGCGGTTCCAGGCCAAGGCACTTGCCCTTGCCTCCATTACCGAAAGCGTCGGCTTTCCGGTCGCCATCCACGGCAATGTCGAGGTTCTGGCAAACGCCCAGGATCCTCTGGGCAATTCGGCCAGCGCGGTCGCTGACCTGGGGATCCACGGCCGAGTAGTGACCGTCGGGCTGACCAGCCAAACACTGTCGGGCGGCAGCGTCGAGGTTCATGCCTTGGCTGACGGCGGCGGTCGGACGCGGGCGTCGGCGAACCTCGATATCACCGGCAGCATGGGTGTCACGGTTGATGGCAACCTGGGCGTGACCGCCACTGCCAGCGGCAACCGCCAGGCCGCCGCGAACGCGTTCGCCGATGTGTCAAGCTTTGACGGATTCATAGGCGCCAATATTGTGAACAGCGTCGACGTGGCAGCGCACGCGCATGGAAGCGGCGGCGCGTCGGCCAGCGCCACGCTGTCCTTCCAAACCCGCCATGTCACAGTCGGCAACATGTCGGTGGTCGCTCACGCAACGAACACCGGGAGCGGCGGCGGTGCCTTCGCCAATGCGGTGGCGATCATCGCGGACCAATTCGGCATTTCGATAGCTCGCGACGTCACGGTCAACGCGCAGGCGCTGAACGCCGACGGGGCGGGCAATGCCACCGCTCTTGCCGATTTGCAACTTACGGTGCAGCAGAGCGGCGATGTGGTCGTGAGCGGCAATGTTGACGTCCAGGCATTTGCCAATGATCAGGCGAGTGGCGGCCGGACGAAGGCGAGCGCGAACGGGATAATCACTGCCAAGGCTGGAGACTTTGGGGGAAACATCCAGATCGGCACTGTCGATGGCCGTGGCACTTCGAGCGGCAATTTCCATGTCGACGCCACCGCCCTAAATGCGAGCGGCAAGGCGCAGGCCTTCGCCAATGCATCGCTCAACGCCGACCATTCGATCCGCATCACCGGCCATGCCGGTGTGTTCGCCGGCGCGTCCGACGCCGGCAACAAACTCGCTACCCACTCCGGGTCGGCGAATGCGGTAGCCTTGCTCCTCGCTAACGCCGGAATCGGCCTCGACGTGGGACCCGGCTCGGCGAACGATGCTGCCGTCGGCGTCGTGGCCTTGGCCCACGATTTGGGCGCGAATGGCGAAGCCGCCGCCGATGCAACGGCCACTCTCGAAGCCGCGCGATTGGTCAACATCCAGGGCGCCGTGGTGGTGGACGGCTTCGCCTTCGACAAGCATGGCGACACGGCGCTCGCCAACGCGATTCTGAAGATTGCAGGCTCTGCGATCAGCATCGGCCACGATTTGGTGACCTTCTCGTCGCTCAACGCCAACGACACCCACGGCAACCACTTCATGTCGAACATCGGCGTTTTCGTCGGCGCCTTCGCAGTGGATCATGGGGCGGTCGGCAACGCGGTGGCGGACGCCTCGGCAGACATCCGAGCCAGTTTTGACGGCCTTGTTTTCGGCAATGTGACTGTCGGCGGGGCCGCCATTCTCTCCGCCTTGGCGAGCGACACGGGCGGCCACTCGGCCAGTGCTCAAGCCCATTTCCATGTCAACGGCGCCAACGTCACGTTCGACGGCGGGACCGTGGACATTGGAGGTGCATTCAACGACTTCATCGGCATCTTCGAACGGGCTTCGGCGAATGCGGGCCATGACGGAACCGCCATTGCCAACGCCATTGCCACGATCCGGGCCAACAGCTCGTTGGTGATCACGGGCGAAGTCATCGACAGCGCCGTGGCGCTGAATCCCGTCGGCTTCGGGAGCGCGTTGGCGGACGCGAACCTGTCGCTGACGGCGGACAACGGCAATGCGAACATCGACGGCTCGCTGCGAGTGGTTGCCCATGCCAGCGACGGGGGCGAGGGCGCAGCGATCGCCAATGCGTCCGCCGATATCACGGTTGCCGGCGCCAATAGGACCATCGACATCGCAAGCGGTGCATCGGTGAGCGCTTCGGCATTCAACGTCCGCGGCCAGGACGGCCTGGCGGCTTCTGCCAATGCCCATCTGCGGTTCCACGGCGCGAATAATATTAAAGTGCTTGATCATCTGACGGTGAACGCCTTCGCCGTCAACACCGGTTCCAGTACGCTCGCCAATGCCCATTTGGGCTCGGGCCATGTCAATGCGCACGGATCGGTAAGCTTCGGCACCGCGGCGAAGAACGTCACATTGGGCGATGTCATGATCAACGTCGCGGCAGTGGATCTGGCGAGAAACGGGTCTGGGGGAGCCACGGCCAGCGCCAACTTCGCGCCGAATCCGAGCATTACGCTGAATGTGGCAGGCCTCGATATTGAAGCCGAGGCCACCAGTGCGGGCGGTCACAACGCCTTCGCCAATGCGTATGCGGACATTCACGAAACCGGGATCGCGTCGATCCTTGATGGGGTTACGGTCAAGGCGACTGCCATCAACGGCTTGCCCCCAGGAAACTCCACCGAGCCGGGCAATGCCACGGCCAGTGCACATTTTATCCTTAGCCCCGCCACCAAGATCGAACTGGGCGACCTAACGGTGATGGCCAATGCCACCAACTACGAACATGGCAGTGTCCATGCTGTGGGAACTGCGAACCTCGATCCGGCTACCATGGATCTCGGCGATGTAACCATCGACGTGGCGGCAAGAAACCTGGGAACCCATGGCATCAACGGAGCTGTAGCCAGCGCGGTCTTCTCGCCAACCGTGACCAACAGTCTAACTCTGACTGCGTTGGATGTTGAGGCTGACGCTACTAGTGCGGGCGGTCACAACGCCTTCGCCAACGCCTTCGCAAGTATCGATGAGCATCAGGCGACCGTTTCAATTCCCCACGACGTGACCGTCACAGCGGTGGCGCATAACGGCGTTAAGCCTGGAAACTCGACGCTGATTGCAGGCGCGACGGCGGATGCGCAGCTGATCATCGCCGGCGCACCGGACCACATCGTGCTGGGCAACCTGACGGTCATCGCCGACGCCACCAATTGGGAGCATGGCAACGCCGTTGCGAACGGCAGCATTACATTTGATGTGCCGTTGACGGTGGCACTGGGCGACGTGGTGCTGGACGTTGCCGCGCGCAACCTGGGCATTGGCACCATCGGTGGTGCCAAGGCCAGCGCCGTGTTCTCGCAGGGAACGATCCCCCATCTAAGCGTGACGGGGCTCGACATCGAAGCCGAAGCCGCCAGCCATGGCGGTCACGGCGCCCTCGCTAATGCGGTTGCCAACATGGCCGACAGCAATATCTCGATCTTGCATGACGTGACCGTCAGGGCCAATGCGTTCAACGGCGACGGGGCGAACGATGCGATCGCGCTGGCCGATCTTGATCTCACAGTCACGGCTGGTGCGCTTACGCTGGGGAGCGGCGTGCACGTCGCGGCGATTGCCAGCGACGCCGGCAACGGCATTGCCGAGGCGAACGCCAATGTGGGCCTGTTCGCCGGTGCCCACGAGGTCAACGTCACGAACGGCATCTTCGTGGGCGCCTGGGCCAACGATGTCGGAGGCAACACGGCCTCGGCCAATGCGATCCTCAATGTCCGTGGCAATGAAGTGACGATTGGCCAGGAGCTCATCACCTTCGGCAGCGCCAATGCCCAGAGCAGCACACATGCCAATATCGGCCTGTTCGTGGGGGCTTTCGCGAACGACGGGCTCGCGAACGGCAAAGCCAGGAGCAAGGCCTCGGCCAATATTTTCGCGAGTACCGAGGAAGGGTTCGGCAATGTAACCATCGGCGCCGCTGCGATCGTCTCGGCATCGGCGATTGCGGCGACGGGCTCGGCCAATGCCCAGGCGCAGCTGCATGTGAACGGCGCCGATGTCACTTTCGACGGCGGGACGGATCGCATCAACAGCAACATATTCCCCACGAGTTACGTGGGGGTGAAGGTGGTCGCGGTTGCCAGCGACCATAGCGATGGGCTCGCCCACGCCGTGGCATCGGCCGATATCTTCGCGGCCGATTCGCTGACGATCGCGCGCAGGGTCCTCGACACGGCGAATGCGCAGAATCCGGCAGGGAGCGGAAACGCCATCGCTCATGCGAATCTGGCCCTGACCGCGTTGACCGGCGACATCACCGTCTCGGGCAGTGTCGATGTCGATGCCCGCGCCTTCGAGGGGAATGGTGAAGGGGGGGTCGCGTCCGCCCTAGCCGACGCGTCCCTCAATGCCGCTGGGCGTGTGGACGTGTCGGATGGGCTTTATGTCACTGCCGATGCTCACGGAGCTGCAGGCCTGAACTCGGTCGTGGCGAAGGCAGTGGCTACGTTGCGGGGTTCTTCGATTCAGGTCGGCTACGCTTCGGTGAACGCCTCTGCCAGCGCCGTCACTGCACGCAACGTAGCGGCCTTGGCGAGCCTCGACGAGTTCGGCATCAGGCGATGTCTTTTTCTTCAGCGGCTTTGGCGTTCACGCGACGGCGACGGCATTCGATCCGATTTCCGTGACTGCCACTGCCGTAGCCGACGTGAAAGCTGGGGGAAATTTCACCGATCTCTTCGGCGATATCGATGTCACCGCCTTCGCTTCGACCCACGCCACGCACGATGGTCGGGCGAGTACCGTGAAAGCGAACGCGCAGCTTGCCATTGCTGCGAACGACGGCGCCAGCTTTGGAACCGCATGCTCCTTCTCGGGCGCGCAACACGTCTTCGGCGGCGACATCACCGTCACCGCAGACGAGCTATCGAACGGGGCAAGAAACGGCTCCGCGATCGCCAACGCGAAACTGCAGGCCAGCACCGTGGACGGGACCCACGGGGGCGGACTGCTGGTCTACGGAAACGTGCTCGTGGAAGCCAATGCCGAGGGCGGTACCGGTGCCGGGAGCGTCAAGGCGATCGCCGAAATGCAGGCCAATGCCTTCCTGGGCGAATCATTTGCCGGCAATATAAACGTGCTAGGCAACGCCCTGAACTCGGGCGATGGCAGCGTCGCGGCGGTAAGCCAGTTGAAGCTGCTTGCCGGTCATGTCCAGCTGGGCGATGTGCTGGCCAACCACAATATCGGCGGCAATGTGGTCGTCGATGGAACGGCGATCGGCCAGGACGGCGTGCAAAACGCAATCGCGGTCGCAAGTTTCCTGGCGAACGCAACCAGGGGAGCGCTGGATATCGCCGGCGGCGTGACGATGCACGCCCTGGCGGACGACCCCGGGACCGGCGCCGCGTTGGCCTTGGCCAGCGCGCATATGTCTGCCAACGGCTCCATTGCCGTCGATGGCAACATCGATGTGGTTGCCGAGCTTCTGGGCAACGGTCTGGAAGCCGGCAATACCAACTTGGGCTTCCTGGGCGTGAACACGGACCCCAGATTGGGATGGGCAAGCGCGGTCGTCCAGATTCGCTCACTAGGTAGCGGCGTGACGCTCAACGGCGTCACCGTCGAGGCCGATGCCGATCTGACCGGAATCGGCACGGCGTTTGCGAAGAGCGAGGGCTCCCCTCTGTTCGGCGCCAACGCGGAGCTGCGGATCGAAGCGTCCAGTGGGGACGTTCTCGGTCGCAAAGCCTGTCAAGGTATCGGCGGAGGCGAACGTTGCCGCAAATGAGGCCGTGGTCGACGCGATCGCTGACTTGACAATCGAGGCCACCGGGGACGTGACCCTTCCTGGGGCGATCGTACTGGCGGACGCCGTCGGGTCCGGACATGCGAACTATGCCAACGCGCTGGCAGTCGTGCAGCTTTCCGCGGACGGGGATGTCGATGTCTCGCACAGCGGACTGTTCGCGCAAGCCAACGCCAACGCGCCGTTGGCGTCCAGCTACGACACAGCCGACGCGATCATCAATGTCTTCGCTGGCCACGACGTGTTCGTCGCCGGCAATGTGGACGCGATCGCCGTCTCCCTCAGCAACCATTCGGGCAACTTCGCCAACGCTCTCATTAATATCGAGGCAGGCGCGTCCGGCTCGGGCAGCTTGACGATGATCATCAGCAACATCGAGGCGCTGGCGCTCGCCGATCCCATGAACGACCACGCCTTGGCAGGCGTCACCCTGAACGCCGAGGATAACATCCTCGTCGTTGGCGAGGATCCCATCGCCGACGCCTTCGCGGGGACTGTCGGCGCCTTCCTGCAGACGCATTTCACGACCAATTTGAAGCATTCCGGCGCTTCAAGCTCCGTGGCCAGTGCCTTCATCCACATAAGGAGCGTCGACGGCACTATCACATTCGTGCCGTTGAACAACGACCAGGAGGGTGCGCTGCGAGCCCTCGCGTCAGACCAGCCGAACACCAACTCCGGCAGCCTGACGGCGATCAAGCTCCTGATCAACGACCTCGACTGCGGCGTGCTGGGCTCGGCCGGCACTCCGCAAGGACAGGGCGAAGCTTGCGCCAAGACAGCCTTCGACATCGGGGAGGCCGACACGGGGCCATAGCTCGGCCTCGCTTCCCGATCACGGCGGCGTTTGGCCTGCGAGCAGGGAGGCTTTACCCGCGCCGGCCGGGCCCTTAGGCTCTCCTGCGAGGAGGCCGCCATGCCGTTCCAGGAATACGAATCCTACGACATGCTGGGGCTCGCCCAGCTGATCCGCGAACGCGCCGTCAGCGCGGGCGAAGTCCTGAGCGCGGCCCTCGACCGGATCGAGCGCCTGAACCCGCGTTTCAACGCCGTCACCTTCGTGCTGGAGGATCTGGCGCGGCGCCAGATCGCGGGCGGACTTCCCGCAGGCCCGCTGTCGGGTGTGCCCTACCTGATGAAGGACCTGTATCAACTTTACGCCGGCGCGCCGGTCTCCAACGGCAGCCGCCTGTTCGACGGCTTCATCGCCGATCACGACAGCACGCTGGTCGAACGACTGAAGGCGGCCGGCATCGTCATCGTCGGGCGCAGCAACACGCCCGAGTTCGGCCTCAACGCGACGACGGAGCCGTTGCGCTTCGGCCCGACGCGCAATCCCTGGAAACCGAGCCACAGCGCCGGCGGGTCGAGCGGGGGTGCGTCCGCGGCAGTCGCCGCGGGCATGGTGCCGGCCGCTCATGCCACCGACGGCGGCGGCTCCATCCGCATTCCCGCCTCGCATTGCGGCCTGTTCGGGTTGAAGCCGACGCGCGGGCGCAATCCCGCCGGTCCCGATGTAGGCGAAGGCTGGAGCGGGCTCGCCGCCGGCCATGCCGTGACCCGCAGCGTCCGGGACAGCGCGGCCTTGTTGGACGCCACCAGCGGGCCGGCGCCCGGCGATCCCTATTGGGCGCCGCCGCGCCGACGCCCCTTCATCGAGGAAGTGGGCGCCGATCCGGGAAAGCTCCGCATCGCCCTCAACGTCGAGCATCTCGCCGGCGGCAGGGTCTCGCCCGAGACCCGCGACGCGGCCGAGGAAGCGGCCAGGCTTCTGGAGGGGCTCGGCCATCACGTCGAGCAGGCCGCGCCGACGATCGACGCCGAGGCGGCGATGAGGGCGATTCGGACCATCATCGCCGCCAATCTCGCCGCCGGCATCGGCTATCGCCTGGCAAGCCTGGGCCGCAAGAAACTCGGCCCCGGCGATGTGGAGAACGTCACCGCGCTATGGGCGGAGGAGGGGCGGCGGCTTGCTGCCGCCGATTACGCCGCGGCCATCACGACGGTCCACGGAATCGGGCGCCGGTTCGGCGCCTTCTTCCAGCGCTACGACGTGCTGCTGTCGCCGGTGGTCGCGGGCCCGCCCGTGCCGCTCGGCACCTTCGACATGATCGGCAAGGACCTGGACGCCTATTTCAACAAGCTTTTCGACTATGTGTGCTTCACCGGGCAGTTCAACTTCAGCGGCGGGCCAGCCGCCTCGGTGCCGTTCCACTGGACAAGCGAGGGGCTGCCCGTGGGCGTGCAGATCGGCGCGGATCTGGGCAATGAGGCCCTGCTGTTCCGGCTGGCGAGCCAGATCGAAGCGGCCCGGCCCTGGAGCGACAAGCGTCCGGCGATGTGAGGGCGCTCGCGCCGAGGCGACATGAGCCTGGCTCGCCAACTTGAACGCGTTGCGGTTCTTTGCTTCCTGGGCCTCCTCGCGGTAGCGACGCCCGCGGCGGCGGGCCCGGCCACGATCGTGGTCGATGCGGCGACCGGCGCTGTGCTGGCTTCGGCGCAGCCGACGGCTCTGTGGCGGCCTGCCTCCCTGACCAAGCTCATGTCGCTTTACGTGGTGTTCCAGGAGACCGCGGCCGGCCGGCTCAGCCTGGACGAGAAGCTGACCGTTTCGCCCTATGCGGCTTCGATGCCGCCATCCTCGATCGGCCTGGCACCAGGCGAGCATCTGACCGTACGCCAGGCGATCCTGGCGACTATCACGCGCTCGGCCAATGATGCGGTGGTGGCGCTCGCCCAGCGGGTCGCTGGCGACGAGACCGCCTTCGCGGCCCGCATGACCGAGACGGCCAAGACGCTCGGCATGACGGGCAGCGTTTTTCGCAACGCCAGCGGGCTTCCCGATCCGGAACAAACGACGACGGCGCGGGACATGGCCGTGCTGGCGCTCGCCCTCATCCGCGATTTCCCCCAGTTCTATGCCTTCTTCGATGCGCGCGACGTCGTCTTTCGCGGCGGTACGCTACCCACCATCAATGCGATTCTGGATATCTATCCCGGCGCCGACGGACTCAAGACCGGCTTCACTTGCGGCTCCGGCTACAACCTGGTCGCCTCGGCGGTACGCGGGGAAAGACGGATCATCGCGGTGATCCTAGGCGGGCTCACCAGCGGCCAGCGCTTCCACGAGGCGACGGACCTTCTCGATGCCGGCTTCGCGGCGCCCGTCGCGCCCGAGGAAGACCCCCTGACCATAGCCCAGATGATGAAAGTGCCCCCGACAGCGCCGCCCCAGCAGCTCTCGGCCGAAGACTGCATGCCGGGTTGGTCGCTTACGCCCAAAGGCGTGGTTGCCGGGCGCCTGCCGGGCTGGGGAATTCTCCTCGGAGGGTTCCGGACATCGGCGCCCACCCGCACGTTGCTGGAGAGCAGCCTGAGGGCTCTACCCCAGAACCTGCGCCGCGGCCATGCCGACGTGTTCACGCGCCAGATGGAAGGGACCCAGGTCTATCGCGCCGCCATCATCGGCCTGACCGCAGCTCAAGCCGCTGCCGCCTGCCAGGCACTGACCGAAGGTGCGAGGTATTGCCGCGTCCTTCCCCCGGCCGTGCTCAACAATCCGCGGGCCACCTGGTACTGAATTGGTCGGGGGGCCCGTGTTGTGCGGCGACGACGGCAATGGCACTCTCGCCGCGCAACGGTGACGTCGAGGGAGCAGGGGATGCGGATTCTGGTTTTCCAGCATGTGGACGTGGAGCATCCCGCGATCTTCCGCGATTTCTTGGCGGAGGATGGCGTTGCCTGGGATGCCATCGAGCTGGATCGGGGCGAAGCGATCCCTTCTCTCACGGGCTACGACCAGCTTTGGGCCATGGGCGGACCCATGGACGTATGGGAGGAAGAACAGCACCCCTGGCTCGCCGCCGAAAAGCATGCGATCCGGGAAGCGGTGCTCGAGCGCGGCATGCCCTATCTCGGGGTCTGCCTTGGTCACCAACTGTTGGGTGCCGCGCTCGGCGGCGAGGTGGGCAAGGCGCCTCAGGCCGAAGTCGGCGTGCTCGATGTGGAACTGACGGAAGCAGGGCGCAGCGACCCGCTGTTCGAAGGCATCGCCGATCGCTTCAAGGCCTTGCAATGGCACGGCGCTGAGGTCAGGCATGCGCCTGCGGGCGCGGCTGTCCTGGCGCGCTCGCCGCTTTGCGCTGTCCAGGCCATGCGCGTCGGGCGCCGCGCCTATGGCATGCAATATCACTGCGAGATCCAGCCCAACACGGTCGGCGATTGGGCGGTGATCCCCGCCTATGCCTGCGCGCTCGATGCCACCTTGGGTGAGGGCTCCATGCCGCGGCTCGACGCCGCCGCCAAGGCGGAGATGCCGGCCTTCAACCGCGATGCCCGCCGGCTTTACCGCAACTTCATGGCCCTGGCAAAAAGCTAGAGGTGCGGATCGGCGCTGCCGAACAGGCGCGGGATCTCGATTGCCGGGCAGCGGTTCATGATCACGGTGAG
This sequence comes from uncultured Alphaproteobacteria bacterium, assembly GCA_963724385.1. GTDB lineage: Bacteria > Pseudomonadota > Alphaproteobacteria > Dongiales > Dongiaceae > DASXQK01. The sequence continues at coordinate 2,343,094 of CAVRUJ010000001.1, forward strand.
GCCGGCCGCCTTGGCGCGAGCGGCCGCATCCTGGTCGATCAGGCCAAGCTGCATCCAGACGGCCCTTGCGCCAACCGCGATCGCTTCGTCGGTCGTGCGGCCAAGGGCGGCCTGAGCGCGGAAGACGTCGACCATGTCGATCTTGCCGGGAATATCGGCGAGGCGCGCGTAGACCTTTTCGCCCAGTAGCGTCTTGCCTGCTTGCCCTGGATTGACCGGGATCACGCGATAGCCGCGGCTCTGAAGAAACCGCATCACGCCGTTGGAAGGGCGCTCGGGCTTGAGGCTCGCGCCCGGCATGGCAATCACCTGCATGCTTGAAAGCAGTGCGCGCAGCAAGGCGTCCGAGTAATGCAAGCTGTGCGGCAAACCGGATTCAGCAGCCGCGCCAGGTCGGGGAGCGCCTCTCCAAGAAGGCATCGATGCCTTCGGCCGCGTCGGCCGCCAGCATGTTGCGGGTCATGACCTCGCTGGCATAGGCGTAGGCGCTCGCGAGATCCATTTCGGCCTGGCGATAGAAGGCTTCCTTGCCGATCTTGAGGGTGAGGGGCGATTTGGCGGCGATCTGGCGGGCAAGGGCCATCGCTTCCGCCTCCAGGGACGCAGCCGGCACGACGCGATTGACCAGGCCGATCTCGCGCGCCCGCGCGGCTGGCACCATGTCGCCGGTGAGCAGCATTTCCATGGCCGCCTTGGCAGGGACGGCGCGGGACAGAGCCACCATGGGCGTCGAACAGAAGAGGCCGATATTGACCCCCGGCGTGGCGAAGCGTGCGTCCTGCGACGCGACGACGAGATCGCAGCTTGCCGCCAACTGGCAGCCGGCGGCCGTCGCCACGCCATGGACCCGCGCGATCACGGGCTGCGGCAGGCGGACGATCGCCTGCATCAGCTCGCTGCAGCGCGCGAATACGGCCTGGTAGCTTTCGCGCTGCGGGCGGCTGCGCAGCTCTTTCAGGTCATGACCGGCACAGAAGGCGGGGCCTGCGCCGGCAAGGATCACGACCTTGACCGACCCGTCGTTCGCGATATCGCCGAGCGCGGACAGCAGTGCTCCCATCAGATCCATGGAAAGGGCATTGCGCTGAGCGGGCCGGTTGAGCGTCAGGACGGCGACGTTGTCCTGGTCCCGCCGCAGGAGCTGGCTCGGCTGTTCGCTCTGCGTTTTCGCTGCCAGGTCATTGGCCATGGTTTCAATCTCGCCTGTGCCACGGGGGTTGGCAACTGTCGCTATGTGGTATTATGATACCGCATCTATAACTATAAGCGCGGCCGCGATAATCTCATTGACGCGGCGCCGAATATGGCCATACTCCGCGCCCGACCCAACCGACCGGCAAAGCCAGAATACCCCATGAAGACCCTGTCCCTGAAGCCTGCCGACGTCACCCGGACCTGGCATCTCGTCGATGCCGATGGTCTCGTGCTCGGCCGCCTCGCCTCCCTGGTCGCCATGCGCCTCAGAGGCAAGCATAAGCGCAGCTTCACGCCCCATGTCGATTGCGGCGATTTCGTCGTCGTGGTCAACGCCGAGAAGGTACGGCTCACGGGCAACAAGCTCACCGACCGCAAGTTCTATTGGCACACCGGCCATCCAGGCGGGGTCAAGGAGCGGACCATGGGCCAGATCCTGGGCGGGCGCCATCCAGAGCGGGCGATCCTGAAGGCGGTGGAGCGCATGGTTCCCCGCGGGCCCTTGGGCCGCGAGCAGATGCGCCACCTGAAGGTCTATGCCGGCACTGCCCATCCCCACGAAGCGCAAAAGCCGGTGAAGCTGGACATCGGCGCGATGAACCGCAAGAACAAGAGGACGGCCGACGCATGAGCCCCGAAACCCAGACGCTGTCCGATCTCAAGGACCTCGGCGTTGCCAGCAAGGCGCCCTCGGCGACTTCCCCGACGCATGAGCAGAAGATCGACGCCCAGGGCCGGTCATACGCGACCGGCCGGCGCAAGAATGCGGTGGCGCGGGTGTGGCTGAAGCCGGGCACGGGCAAGGTCCTGATCAACGGGCGCGAGGGCGCGATCTATTTCGCCCGGGCCGTTCTCAGGATGACCATCGCCCAGCCCTTCGGCGTGACCAACCGTCTCGGCCAGTACGACGTGACCGCCACGGTCACCGGCGGCGGGCTCTCGGGCCAGGCGGGTGCCATCCGCCACGGGATCAGCCGCGCGCTCACCCACTACGAGCCGGCGCTTCGGGCGGCCCTCAAGTCCGGTGGCTACCTCACCCGCGACAGCCGCGTGGTCGAGCGCAAGAAATACGGCCGCGCCGGTGCGCGACGCAGCTTCCAATACTCGAAGCGCTAGGGACGAAACCCAACCTGTGTTGGAATGGGGGCGTCCCGTCGGGACGCCCCGTTTCGTTGGAGGAGCCGGGACATGGCGATGAAAAATCGGTTGCGGATCGGAATCCTGGGTGCCAGCGGCTATACGGGCGCCGAGCTCCTGCGCCTGCTGGCGCGCCATCCCGGGATCGAGATCCGGTTGCTGACAGCCGATCGCCAGGCAGGCAAGCCGCTGGGCGAGATTTTTCCCCATTTGGGCGGGCTCGCCCTGCCTTTGCCGGTGAAGGTCGAGGAGGCCGACTGGTCGCAAGTGCAGCTCGTGTTCTGCTGTCTGCCCCATGGCACGACCCAGGAGGTGATCGCCAAGCTGCCAGGCCATCTTAAGGTCGTGGATCTCTCGGCTGATTTCCGTTTGGCCGACACCGCGACCTACGCGGAATGGTACGGCCACGCCCATCGCGCACCCGAGCTGCAGAAAGAGGCTGTCTATGGCCTGACAGAGCTGGCGCGCGATGCCGTGACCAAGGCGAGGCTCCTGGCCAATCCAGGCTGCTATCCGACCTCGGCCCAGCTGCCCCTGATCCCGCTCATCGAGGCCGGGCAGATCGACAGCGATGACATCATCATCGATGCCAAGTCGGGCGTCAGCGGCGCCGGACGCGACGCCAAGCAGCAGAACCTCTATGCCGAGGTGAGCGAGGGCATTCACGCCTATGGCATCGCGGGTCACCGTCACGCCCCTGAGATCGAGCAGGGGCTGTCACGCGCCGCCGGCAAGCCAGTGAAGGTCAACTTCACCCCGCATCTCGTGCCAATGAGCCGGGGCATACTCTCCAGCATCTATGTCAGGCTGGCCGGCGGGGCCACGGCCGATGGCCTGCGCGAGACCTTGACGCGGCGCTATGCCGGCGAAGCCTTCCTTCGCGTGCTGCCGGCGGGCCAGGCCCCGGCTACTCGCCATGTTCGCGGCTCCAATCATTGCCTGATGGCGGTTTTCGCCGACCGGTTGCCGGGCCGCGCGATCCTGCTTTCGGCCATCGACAACCTGGTCAAAGGCGCCTCGGGCCAGGCGGTCCAGAACATGAACCTGATGTCCGGCTGGCCGGAAACCACGGCGCTCGAGCAGGAAGCGTTGTTTCCTTAAGGTACGACCGATGAAGCCGCTCATCCTCCCCTATCGGGGCAAGCATCCGCGCATCGCCGCCGACGCCTTCATCGCGCCGGGCGCGGTCATCATCGGCGACGTCGTGATCGGGCCCAGGGCCAACATCTGGTTCGGCTGCGTATTGCGCGGGGATTCGAACAGCATCCTGGTCGGGCGCGAGACCAATATCCAGGACGGCACCGTCATCCATGTGAACGAGGCGCCGGCGGGCCTCGACCCGGCCACGCCCGGTTATCGGGTCAACATCGGCGCCGGCGTCACCATCGGGCACATGGCGCTGATCCATGCCTGCACGTTGGAAGATGGCAGCTTTATCGGCATGCGGGCCGCCGTCATCGATGGCGCCGTGGTGGAAACGGGCGCCATGGTGGCAGCCGGGGCGCTTGTGACGCCCAACAAGCGGGTGAAGCGGGGCGAGCTCTGGGCCGGCAGCCCCGCCAAGTTCTTCCGGGCTCTGACGCCGGCGGACTTGGCCGATTTCGAGGCGACCGCAAGACACTATTGCCACCTGGCGGACGAGTACAGGTCGGCCGGCTGATCGCGCCATGGCCAAGAGACCCAGGCGCAGCAAGTCTCCGGCCCCGCGCAATCCCTTCGCCATCGTCGCGCGCCGACGCAAGGCGGGACCCGAGAAGTCTCCGCGTGCTTACCGGCGCAAGCCCAAGCATCGGACGCCAACGGTCGAGCCCGAGCCCTCCGAAAGCTGAGCCGGCTCAGAGCATTTTCCGCCGAAGTGGGTACCGGTTCGGCGTAGAAAATGCGACCAGACCAAGGAATCTAAGGCAGCGAAACGCCGGTCGCCTGTTCGATCGGTCCTTCAGCGCCGCCGAGGTCGAAATCGGCGGTCTTCTGGCTGCCGTCGGCATCAAGATAGGTGATGCGGAGACTCTTGCCGACCATCCACTTGGCCAAATGGTCGCTCGCATCCACGGTCGCCTGGTTGGAGGACCAGATCAGCCAGAAGCAGGCTCGCCCGGCAACAAAGCCCCAGAGCGAGCCCTGCTTCTCGCCCTCGCGGCGGACCAGCTCGGTGTCGACCAACTCGCCGTCGTCGATGCGGTAGCTCGGCATCCGGCCGGCGAATTCGTCGCCTTCGCCCAGATGCAGCTCGGCGAATATCAGGCTTCGGTCCTCAAGATGCTTGGCCCAGATGAAGAGCGTCTGTCCGTCGGCATTGGTCGTCACCGCAGCCTTTGCGTCGGTTTCGCCGCCGGGGGCGGGTCCGACCGCCCAGTCGTCGGCCAACGCCGGGCGCCAGAACGAGAAGAGCAGAAACAGGCCGAGGGCCCAGCTCATGCGGCGGCAGAGGACGGGGCGGGCGAGCGGCATAGCGCAACCGGCTATTGCTGAGCGCGAACCTTCACATAGCTTCCAGGCGCGCCCTCGATCGGCTTCAACTTGCCGTCACCCGGCTTGCGCGCCTTGATCCTGCCGCCGGAAAAGGCGGCGACCCATTCGTTCCAGCCCGGCCACCAGGAACCGGGACGCTGGCTCGAGGACGCCAACCACTGCTCCGGGTCCGGCGGGTTCTTGTCGCTGGTCCAATGATGATACTTGCCGGCCGCCGGCGGATTGACGACGCCTGCCACATGGCCCGACGCGGCAAGTACGAAGCGCACCGGCCCGGCAAAGAGCTGGGTCGCCGCATAGGTCGACTTCCACGGCGCGATGTGGTCTTCCTTGGTCGATAGGACGAAGGACGGCACGCGGATTCTGCCAAGGTCGATGTGCGTGCCGTTGAGCGAGAGCGCCCCCGGCTTCACGAGCTTGTTTTCCTGGTACATGCGCCGGAGGTAGAAGCTGTGCATCGCAGCCGGCATGCGCGTCGAGTCCGAGTTCCAGTAGAGCAGATCGAAGGGGAAGGGCTCCTTGCCCAGGAGATAGTTGTTGACCACGAAGGACCAGATCAGGTCGTTGGCGCGCAGCATGTTGAAGGTGTTGGCCATGGCGCTGCCTTCGAGATAGCCCTTCTCCTTCATCCGCGCCTCGAGGGATTCGAGCTGCTCTTCGTCGATGAACACGCCGAGCTCGCCGGGCTCGGTGAAATCCACGAGGGTGGTCAAGAATGTCGCCGAGGCGACGCCTTTCATCTTCTTCGCTGCCATGTAGGCAAGCGTGCAGGCAAGCAAGGTGCCGCCGAGGCAATAGCCGATGACGTTGATGTCCTTCTCGCCCGTGGCTTGCTCGATGGCGCCGAATGCCGCGAGCGGGCCTTCCAGCATGTAGTCGTCGAAGGTCTTGGTCGCGAGCGTCTCGTCCGGGTTGACCCAGGAGACGATGAAGACGCTGTGGCCTTGGTCGACGGCCCATTTGATGAAGGAGTTCTTCTCGCGAAGGTCGAGGATGTAATACTTGTTGATCCAGGGCGGGATGATGAGCAGCGGCCGGCGGTTCACCTCCGCCGTCGTCGGCTCGTATTGCAGCAGCTGCATCAGGTCGTTCTGGAAGACGACCTTGCCCGGGGTGACGGCGACGTTCTTGCCGACCTCGAAGGCGGTGGGGTCGGTCATGCTGATCTGCAGCTGGCCCTTGCCGCGTTCCAGGTCTGCCAGCAGGTTCTCCAAGCCCTTCAGCAGGTTCTCGCCGCCGCTCTCCATGGTGGAGCGCAGCACCTCCGGGTTGGTCAGGACGAAATTGCTGGGGGCGAGGGCGTCGACAAACTGGCGGGTGTAGAAATCGACCTTCTTGGCGGTCTTGGCATCGAGGCCTTCGACGCTGCGGACGGTCGACTGGATCCAGCGGGCGCTCAGGAGGTAGGACTGCTTGATGAAGTCGAAGACTTCGTTCTCTTCCCAGGCCGAATCGTTGAACCGCCGGTCCTCCGGCGCGGGTCTTATGACCGGCGAAGTTCCCTTGCCGGACAGGCGCTGTGCGGCCGATTGCCACAGCTGCATGTAGTCCTGCCAGAGATTGACCTGGGCCTCCACGAGCTTGGCCGGGTTGGCCATCATCCGGGCGGTCATTTCCATGAAAGCCCGGCCGATGCTCATCGGGTCGCCCATGCTGGCGGCCGCTCCCTCGGCCGCCCCCTCGCTCTGGCGCTGGATGAAATCAGCCACCAGCCGCTGCGACTGCTTGGCGATCCGCGCCATGGCACGCGACAATTCGATCGGATCCGGCAGCTTCGCGTCCGGAGCCTGTTGATCGGCCATGTCCGCTTCCTCTATGATCTTTTTTCGACGAAAGTTCCTGTGCTTTCCGCAACATAACCACGCACCGCTGGCAAAACAACCGGAACCGGGACCGAGAGTGGAATGAACCGATCTTGGCACGTGCGTCCGGCAGGGAGTGCGCCGCGGCGAGGGCTTCCGGCCATTGGGCTGGCAGGGTTCCTTGCCGGCTGCAGCTTGTTCGGCGGGGACAACAGCACGACCTCCCAACCTGCCCAGACCGCCCAGAGCTACCCCAACCTGGGCACCGTGCCGCAGGCCGCGCCGGCGACCTCATCCTCGGCGGAGCGCCAGCAGATCGCTTCGGGCCTGGTTGCCGACCAGCAGAATGCGGCCTATAGCGACCAGCAGCTCACCGCCCAGTCTGAGCAGCAAGGCAGCGCGCCGCCGGCACCGGTGATGACCATCACGCCCTCGGCACCGGCTGCAACCGATACCTCCGGCTCCCAGACTCAGGCCACGACCGCTTCCACGGAGACGCAAACCGCGGCGACTGCCGCGTCTCAGCCGGCGGAATCGACGACTGCAAGCGCCCCGGCCACGGGCGGCACCGTGGCAACCCAGACCCTGCCGCAACCTGAGGTCCCGGCCGCACCCCAGCCGACCTCCGGGATCACGCCCTTGGCGCCGCCGCCCAATCCCTTGCCCCCGGCTCCCGCAGTGCCGCAGATGGCCAGTGCGGTGCCCCAGGTGCCGGTCAGCGTGGACCAGAGCCAGCTGGGCGGGGCACCGGCGCGCGAACAGCTCTATCCGGCCCCCTACGCGCCGTTCTACGGCGCTCCGGCAGGAGGCGCCCCGGCCTACGGCACCGCCTATTCGGCCACCGCCCCGACCGCCTTGCCGCCCGCCGGTTCGCCGATCGCCGTTGTTTTCTTCGAGGATGCGTCAACGGCCCTTTCGAACCGAGCGATGGGGGTGCTGAAGGATGTGGCGCTGATCCAGCGGCAGCAGGGGGGCCAGCTCCGTCTCATAGGCCACGCCAGCGAACGGACGGCGGCGGTGAGCTATGGGGAACATGAGGCGATCAATCAAAAATTGTCGATCGCCCGGGCCAATGCTGTTGCCCATGCCTTGATCAGGTTCGGGGCGCCGGGGGGGACGATCAGCGTTTCCGCGGTCGGCGCGCAACAGCCGGTGTACTACGAGTTCATGCCCACGGGCGAGGCCGGCAACCGGCGCGTCGAAGTCTTCCTCGATCGCTGAGCGCGGGCGTCCTGCTGGGATCATGACGGCGCCACTTCGAATAGCCATCGCCGGGCTCGGCACGGTGGGCGCCGGCACCATCAAGCTCCTCACCACCCATGCCAGCGACCTGGCAAAGCGCTGCGGACGGCGAATCGAGATCGCCGCCGTGTCGGCCCGCGACTGGTCTCGCGATCGGGGGATCGACGTTTCGGCTTATCGCTGGTTCGACGATGCCCTGGATCTGGCCGGACTGCCCGAGGTGGACGTGATCGTCGAGCTGATCGGGGGCGCCGACGGCACGGCACGCGAGCTCCTGGAACGGGCGATCGCGCGCGGCAAACATGTCGTGACCGCGAACAAGGCCCTGCTGGCCCATCATGGCACGGCGCTCGCCAGGATGGCCGAAGCCAAGGGCGTTCAGCTCGGCTACGAGGCGGCCGTCGCCGGCGGAATCCCCATCATCAAGACTCTGCGGGAAGGGCTGGCTGGCAACCGGATCGACCGCGTCTACGGCATTCTGAACGGCACCTGCAATTACATCCTGACGGCCATGCGGGAGACCGGCCGGGATTTCGCCGACGTATTGGCCGACGCCCAGCGCTTGGGCTATGCCGAAGCCGATCCGAGCTTCGACGTGGACGGGGTAGACGCGGCCCATAAGCTCTCCATCCTCTCGGGCGTGGCCTTCGGCTGCGAGATCGACTTCGCGGGCGTTCATGTCGAGGGCATCCGCCAGGTCTCCGCCCTCGATATCGCCTTTGCCGGCGAGCTCGGCTACCGGATCAAGCTCTTGGGATTTGCCCGGCCGACTGAAGCAGGCATCGAGCAGCGGGTCCACGCCTGCATGGTGCCGGTGGGAACCTCCATCGCTCATGTGGAAGGTGTCTACAACGCCGTGGTGATCGAGGGTGATTTCGTCGGCCGCAACCTCTGCGAAGGGCGGGGGGCGGGCGCCGGGCCGACCGCCTCGGCCGTGGTCTCCGACCTGGTGGACATCGCGCGGGGCCGCGGCCAACCGACCTTTTCGGTGCCCGCGGCGGAGCTTCGCCGGCTGCCCTCCGCACCCATGGCCCGCCACCGCGGCGCCTACTACATCCGGCTCATGGTGGTGGACAGGCCGGGTGTCATCGCCAACGTCGCCGCGGCGCTGAGGGACCAGGAAGTGTCGCTGGAGTCCATGCTCCAGCGTGCCCGCTCGCCGGGCGAGGCGGTGCCGGTGGTGCTGACCACGCACGAGACGGAGGAGGCGGCCATGCGCCGGGCGCTGGACCGAATTGCCGGGCTGGACTCGGTAACCGAGCCGCCGCATATGATCCGCATCGAGGCGCTCTAGAAGGGCGCGACGACGACACTCGGCAATCGGGAGGCAAGCGTCATGGCCAAGCTGAGCATGGACCGCAATCTGGCCCTGGAGGCGGTGCGGGTCACCGAGGCCGCAGCGCTCGCGGCCTCCATGCTCATGGGCCGCGGCGACGAGATGGCGGCGGACCAGGCGGCGGTGGATGCCATGCGTCGCGCCCTCAACGGTCTCGCCATCGACGGTACCGTGGTAATCGGGGAAGGCGAGCGTGACGAAGCGCCCATGCTCTATATCGGCGAGAAGGTCGGCGCCGGTGGGCCGCCCATCGACATCGCCCTCGACCCCCTGGAAGGCACCACGATCACCGCCAAGGGAGGGCCCAATGCACTGGCCGTGGTCGCGATGGCCGAAGCGGGCGGGTTCCTCAACGCGCCGGACGTCTATATGGACAAGGTGGCGGTCGGGGCAGGCTTGCCCGAAGGCGTGGTCGACCTTGACGCCAAGCCGGAGGAAAACCTGAAGAACTTGGCCCAGGCCAAGAAGCTGGGAATCCCCGATCTCGTCGCCTGCATCCTCGACCGTCCGCGCCACAGCGAGCTGATCCAGCGCGTCCGCGCCGCGGGTGCCCGGATCATGCTGATCTCGGACGGCGACGTGAGCGGCGTCATCGCGACATCCCGGCCAGGCAGCGGCGTCGATATCTACATGGGCAGCGGCGGCGCGCCCGAAGGAGTATTGGCCGCCGCCGCCCTGCGATGCATCGGCGGCCAGATGCAAGGACGGCTTCTGTTCCGCAATGACGAGGAGAAAACCAGGGCCCGGCGCCTCGGCATCGAGGCGCTCGACAGAAAATACGGCATCCTCGATTTGGCCAAGGGCGACGTGATGTTCGCGGCGACGGGCGTCACCGACGGGACGATGCTGAAGGGCGTGCGGCGCGAAGGCAAGAGCGGCTATACCCACTCCATGGTCATGCGCTCGAAGACGGGCACGGTCCGCCTGATCGAAGCGCACCATAACTGGAGCCGCAAACCCGGCTTCGAAGGTTGAGCAGCACTTCGGGTTCAAGGTCCAGGTGAGCGAGGCCTTCCTCGGCGTCGAGCGTTCCCTCACCGGCCGGCGATGGCGCGAGCGGCCCAGCGACGAAAGATCGGGGATGGCGATCGCCCAGCGTTTCTCCCTGCCGGAGATCGTCGGCCGACTCTTGGCAGCGCGCGGCATCGGACCCGAAGCGGCGGAAGGCTTCCTCAATCCTCGCTTGCGCGAACTCCTGCCGGACCCTTCACGATTCCAGGATATGGACAAGGCCGCCGAACGCCTCGCCCGCGCCGTGGAGGCCGGCGAGGGGATCGCGGTGTTCGGGGACTACGATGTGGATGGCGCAACCTCGGCAGCACTGCTGTGCCGATTTTTTGCCGCCGCAGGCCGGGCGATCCGCGTCTATATCCCCGACCGGATGAAGGAAGGCTATGGGCCAAACCTGCCGGCCCTCCTGAAGCTCAAGGCCGAGGGCATCGCGGTGGCCATTACTGTCGATTGCGGCATCACCGCGTTCGAGGCCCTGACGGGAGCGGCCGAGGCCGGGCTCGACATGATCGTCGTCGATCACCACGCGGCCGAGGCGGCGCTTCCCCGAGCCGCGGCCGTGATCAATCCAAACCGGCTGGACGAGGCGCCCGGGCACGGCCAGCTCGCGGCCGTGGGAGTTGCCTTTCTGCTGGCTGTCGCGGTCAATCGGGCTCTGCGCCGGCGCGGCTGGTATGGGGCCGGCCGCATGGAGCCCGATCTGAAGTCGTGGCTCGACCTGGTGGCGCTCGGCACCATTTGCGACGTGGTGCCGCTTACAGGGCTCAACCGGGCGCTCGTGACCCAGGGCCTGAAGGTGATGGCGGGCCGAGGCAACATCGGGCTTGCGGCGCTCGCCGACCTCGCTCGGCTCGACGAGGCGCCGGGCACGTATCATGCCGGCTTCATCCTGGGCCCCCGGGTCAATGCCGGCGGAAGGGTGGGCGAGGCCGGGCTCGGCGCTCGGTTGCTCGCGACATCCGATCCGACCGAGGCGGCCGAGATCGCGCGGCGCCTGGACGCCTACAATGCCGAGCGCCGCCAGATCGAGGAAGGCGTCCTGCTGGCGGCAATCGCGGCCGTGGAGGCCAAGCTCGCACCGGGCTTGGTCTTTGCCGCCGGCGAGGGTTGGCATCCGGGCGTGATCGGGATCGTCGCCAGCCGGCTCAAGGAACGCTACGGCCGCCCCGCCTGCGTCGTCGCCATCGTCGAGGGGATCGGCAAGGGCTCGGGCCGGTCGATTCAAGGGGTCGACCTGGGCGCCGCGGTGATCGCCGCCCGCCAGGCGGGTTTACTCATCAACGGCGGTGGCCATCCGATGGCAGCCGGCTTCACCGTGCCGGCCGATCGCGTCGAGGATCTGCGGGTTTTCCTCGCCGACCGGCTGGGCGCCGGGTCGAACGGAGAAGCGCCGCGACCGACCCTGGAACTCGACGCCGCGCTCCAGCCCGGTGCCGCCACGCCCGAGTTGATCGTTCAGCTCGAGCGCCTCGCCCCCTTCGGCAGCGGCAATGCCGAGCCGCGCTTCGCGCTTCCCGCGATGCGAGTCATACGCGCCGACAGGGCGGGCGAAGCCCATGTCCGCTGCATTCTCGCCGGGAGCGACGGCGCAAGGCTGAAGGCCATTGCCTTCCGCAGCCTTGAGAATGGGCTTGGCCGGGCGCTGCTCCAGCCCTCGGGCCCGGCGTTGCATCTGGCCGGCCACTTGCGGGCCGACCGCTGGCAGGGCCGCAACGCGGTCCAGCTTGTGGTCGAAGACGGCGCCGTGGCCTGAACGGCATCGGGTTTGGACCCCGATGGAGCCTCGGCTATACCCCCGCAGTCACCATGATTTCGACCAGGTATTGGGGACCTGCCAGGCGCGCTTCGACCGTGGCTCGGGCAGGCGTGTTGCCCTGGGACACCCAGGAATCCCAGACCTTGTTCATCTCGTCGAAGTTGCGGATGTCGGAAAGCCAGATATTGGCCTTGAGCAATTTGGCCTTGCTGGTGCCCGCCTGTTTCAGGATCTTGTCGATCCGGGCCAGGATCTGGCGGGTCTGCTTTTCGACCGAGGGCACGGGATTGTCGGCGATTTGCCCGGCCAGATAGACCGTGTCGCCGTGGACGACGGCTTGGCTCATCCGCGGCCCGACCTCGATGCGCTTGATGCTCATGACGTTTCTCCCCAATGGCTAAGGCAAAAGGCAGGCGAGTATGGCGAGCGCCCCTGCGCCGGGCAAGGCGAGCGGGCGGCCGGGGATTTTGTCGATTGATTTTGCGGGAGCGGGCCGCTAGTCATGGCCCGCCCTTGGCCCTCTGGCGCCAATGGGGCCCATGCGTCCCCGTCGTCTAGAGGCCCAGGACATCGCCCTTTCACGGCGGTAACACGGGTTCGAATCCCGTCGGGGACGCCAGTTGTTTCAAGGAGTTACTGGTGAATTTCCGGGCGCAAGGCCGACTGTACGGCAGGAATACGGCAACGCTTATGTCTAGAATCGACTTGTTTTGATCATCCGGCCGGATGATACGCGCTATGGGCAATCTGTTGGACATGCCTCCCGTCCCGTTTCATGGAGATCCCGACCCAGAGATTACTTGGGCGGTAGTCGGCCGGGCGCTAACCGATTGGAAGAAGCTAGAACTCTATCTCGCCCGGGTCCATGCAATAGCGCTGGGGGTCAAGCCGATCATAGCCATCGCGTGCCCAGAATAGTTCGACACGAGCAATTTGCGAGCGAGGGCGGACATCATCCAGAGGGCGGAATGAGTATGCAATCGTCGCCGGGCTTGCGCCCAGGCGCCGGGGGAAAACCACGGCGGCGCTTGGCGGCCCCGCCGGTGGGTTTGTTCATCGGCATTGCTCTTGCGGCATCAGCGATACACGCAGCAGCGGCGCAAGAGTGCATGAGCTTTTGCCGGCAGTCGCCGGGAGAAGAAGGGCCTGAAAGCTGCGCCGCACGTTGCAGCCCGGGTGGCGACCTTGACGTGACGCGCCCTTGGACGCTGCCCGCCGTCCACTATGGAGCCATCGCGATTGACCCAAAGAGCGGTGCATCGGGATCGGCCTACAACACCACGTCCGCCGCGGAAGCCAAGCAGCAGGCTATGTCCTTCTGCGCGCGGTACGGCAACGACTGTGAAGTGGTCATCAGCTTCTTCAATACCTGCGCTGCCGTTGCGGCGGCGGTGGGAAATGAAACCTACACCGTTGCCACAAACGACAAGCGCGGCATCGCCGAAAACAAGGCGAGGAACGCTTGCATCCAGAAGAACGGTAACTGTCGAAGCGAGACCTCAATCTGTGCCGGCCCATAGGCGAGTACCGCTAGAGAGCCAGGGCTAAGCAGGACGGCGGCCAGTTCCTGAGCCTTACGGATTCCTAGAACGGAGCGCAACTGGTCCATTTGAGCTGCGCGTTCCGGATGATCGCTTCCGACGTTGATGCGTCATAGTCATACTTCCCGGTCACACTGACTGCAGAACCCGGGGCGCACTGGGCCTCGGACTTATGCGTGTCGACCGTGATCGAGGCCGTGCCATCGAACAAGTCAAACGACCAATTGCCGCTGTTGTCTCTATAATAGTTGCTGGTCGTTCCCGATACCGAGACGGGATCACCCTCCTGCGCGTTCAAGGCGTCGGTGATCGACTCGCCATAGCTCGGGCATGCCACGAGCAGCAAGAGCGTCGAAGTTACAGTGGCGATTTGCATGCGTTGCTCCCCTAGCAACCGCAAATCAGCATACTTTGCGGATTTTCTCAAAGAAAGGCCCTGCCGAGGGGACGGGGCTCATGCCGCGCAGGGCAGTACGCTTGCGTCTTGCTCAACCCGGGCTTGACTCCAAGGATGACCGGCAAATCTTCCTCCGCTTCCGCAGGTTGGAGCCTGATTTCCGGATCGAGCTTAAGCGCGCTTGAGACGACCAGGCCCTGGTCGGATCGCCATTGATCTGCATCAACGAAGGCCCCGGCAGAGTCTGCCAGAAGATCGACTCCGTTCAGCTTTCGGAGGCGGGCCATGTCTTCGAGGGGAGATCTACTATCTTGCGCTGGTGCTCGTGGCCTTCACGGCTTTCGGGGTTACGCTTGCCCTGCAAAGCTGGCTGGAAGGCAGGCACGACCGCCACGGCTGACCCTGGCCGGCGCTGCCACGGATTAGCCGCAATTCGCGTGCATCCATGGCGGCGAAGCAGAGAAGGGCGGAATGGTGGCAGGCCGAACGGCGGCGATTGCCTTGATCTTCGCTTTCCTCGCGTTCCCGCTGAAGGAGAGCCGGGCGCAGCAATACCCTCTTGTCGGCCACTGGCAAACGAACGTGACGCTGAACGGGTTGCCCGTCACCAGCGACGCGACCCTGAGTCCGGACGGCAGCTTCACCATGACCGGGCAAAGCGATCCTGGGCTGGAATTCAATGTCGTCGGCACCTACACGGTCTTGCCGGGGCAGCAGACCATCCGATTCGTCAATCGAGACTGGGAGCCCAAAGAGGAATGCCTGCCGGGCCTCGACTTCGAAATGCATTGCGAGACGCTTGCCGTGCCCCAGACCCTGGATGCCCGTTATCGGTTCGTCTCGCCGGACGCCGTGATTCTCAAGTCCCCGAGCCTTGATACGGGGCCGGTGCAGTACCAGCGCATGCAATGAAATCTTCGGCCGGCGGCGAAAGGGCCGAGTTCACTCCTTCTTTTCGCTAAGGACCTTCAGGATGGCCTCCAGCTTCATGATGGAGAGCCCCGTCTGGGCGACAAGAATGACGAGCAGCAGCGGAACGATGACGTAAAGAAAGTACATGATGGTTCTCCTGCACCAGGCTTTGCTTGTCGCGGCCGATCACCGGCCATCCTTGAACGCTTTGCGAGACATCATCTAGCCATCCGACAGCGCCGGCCCGCCGATTGATCTTCGGCGGGATCGATAATCCAGCGCAAGGCCGCCGTCGCATTCAGAGGCGGCCGCGCCAGCCTGCACCGGCATCATCACGCTAACCTTGCCAATGCCCTGGCACGAAAGCCCAGCCGCCGTTGTACTGTTCCCAGTGATCGGGCACCCACATGGCTGTGGGGTAGGGACGCTGCGCGTAGTGACCAGGGACCCATTGGTATTGGCTGCCGGTCCACTGCCAATAGCCCGACTGCCAGACATAGGTGTCGTCCGGCGGCGGCGGGACATATTCCGACTGGAGCGGCGGCGGAGCGGTATTCGGCCCCTGGTTGACGGGGGACTGGGGCTGCGTGCCCGGCACCTGATTGCCCTTGGAATACATGCATTGCATGTAGGCGTTGTCGTATTGCTGCTGGAGGCTGCCTTGGCTGCCCTGGGAACCGCTGGCGCCGATGGCCGTGCCGGCGACCGCGCCCGAGGCGGCGCCGATGGCCGCACCATTGCCCCCGCCGACGGCCGCACCCAGGCCAGCTCCCAGGAGCGTGCCGACAACGGCGGTGCCGACAGCCTGGTTGTTGGCAGATTGGGCCTGGCCGCTGACCTGCTGCTGGGCATAGTCCTTGCAAACGGCCTGGTCGGCCTGGAACTGGTCGAAGGGTTTGTTGGGCGCGGGCATGACCGCCACGCTCGGCCCCTGCGGCGTAGTGGCGCAGCCGCCAAGGGCGATCGCGGTTGCGATGCCGAAGGCGGCGAAACTTCTCTTGTACACCAAATCGTTCCTCCAATGAGGCACAGGGTCAGGCCATTGCCTATCTGCGGCACGACTGTGCCGACAAGGCCGAGGCTCGCGATCTGCGCATGTTTGTAATTGTACAATCTCCCGGGGCCTTGCGCGATGCCGAGAAGCGCCGAACGGGCGACTTTCTCCGCCACTTTAAGAAGACTGTCCGTGACGGTGGACAATTGACGTAAGTCAAGGCCTTTTCCTCACACAAATAATAAATTATTAACCTACGGTCGATCCTGCGCCGCTGAGTCACGGTGGTGCCGGACGCTCGGCAATTCGTCGACTTTCGCTTCGATCTACGGGGTTACCGCCTCTGATGCCTAGGGAGTCGCACAAGCCTGGCCGATCAGGTCGAGGGGTCGCTTGCTGCATGCGAGCGCGGCCATGACGGGCCCGTCGCGCAGGTTTCCCTGGTGGATATTGCCGCCCCTGGCCGCGGCCCTGGCGCTCGGCTGGCTGCTGGCCGTGCTCTCTTTTCGGTTCGGCGCCGATCGCTGGATGGCCGAGACCGAGCGGTATCGCTGGTTCGGCATGGTCCTGCCGGCCCTCATTCTGTCCATGGCCGCGCTGTTCGTGGCCGGGGTCCATCTCCAGCAGCGGCAATTGCGCCGGCTGAAAGACGCCAACCGAATCGTCGAAGGCAGCTCGACCGTGCTCTTTCGCCTCAAGGCCGCAGGCGGGATGCCTATGACCTATGTCTCCGAGAACATCGGGCGCTACGGACGTCCGGCCGCGGAGTTCATCCGGTCACCCCACCTCTACCGCTCCCTCATCCATCCGGAGGACGCGCCCGGCTTCGACGCGGCCATGGCGGGGCTCCTGGCCGGCCGGGCCGAGCCCGGCAACATCGACTTCCGCATGGCCGCCGCCGACGGATCCTACGTCTGGTTCGAAAACCGGTACCTGCCGGTGCGCGACCGGCGGGGCAGGGTGGTGGAAGTCGAGGGCATCCTCCTCGACATCACGGAGGGCAAGCGCGCGGCGGGAGAAATCGCGCGGCTCGCCCGCAGCGACGACCTGACCGGCCTCGCCAACCGGCCTGTATTCTTCGAGCGGGTCGAGCAAGCCCTGTTGGCCGCCAGGCGCAACGGGCCGAAGTTCGCCATCCTCTACATCGACCTCGACCACTTCAAGGACGTCAATGACACCCGAGGCCACCACGTCGGGGACCTGCTGCTGAAGTCGGTCGCCGAGCGCCTGCGCGGGAGCCTGCGCGCCACCGATCTGGTCGCCCGGCTCGGCGGTGACGAATTCGCAATCCTGCAAACCGGCGTCGCGGAGGCTTCGGACTCCGGCCATCTCGCTGCCAAGCTCGCGAAGCTGATGGCCCAGCCGGTGCAACTCGATGGGGGCGACGTTCGCTGCACCATCAGCATCGGCATTGCTCTCTACGCCAGCGGCGTCGATTCCGCGGACGTGCTCATTCAGCAAGCCGACGTCGCCCTCTACAGGGCCAAGGAACGGGGCCGCAACCAGTATTGCTTCCACACCCAGGAGCTGGACGCCGAGGTTCGCAATCGCGTCTGCCTCTCGGGCGATCTTCGTCAGGCCCTGACGCGCAACGAGTTCGAGCTTCACTACCAGCCGCTGGTCGAGCTGGGAACGGGTCGAATCATCGGGCTGGAAGCGTTGATCCGCTGGAACCACCCGACGCGCGGACGCCTGCTGCCGGCCGAATTCCTGCCGGTGGCCCAGGCGACCGGCCTCGCTGGCCAGATCGGCCAATGGGCGATCGGCGAGGCCTGCCGCCAGATGAGCCAATGGCGCGACGAAAAGATTGCGCCGCCGGAGATCGCCGTAAACCTGTCCGCGGCCGAACTGAAGATGGTGCAGGACGTGGAGCGCTCGGTCACCGAGGGCGCCAAGCGCTGGTCGATCAAGTCCGACTGGCTGACGTTAGAGATCACCGAAGCCGCGCTGATGGAAACAACCGAGCGGGACGTCGCCGCCGTGGCCCGGCTGCAAAGCCAGGGCGTCAGGATTGCCATCGACGATTTCGGCACCGGCTATTCATCGGTCGATCACCTGGCGGGACTGAGGGCCGGGCGCCTGAAGATCGACCAGCGCTTCGTGGCCGGCGCGCCCAAGCACAACCGCGACTCCATTATCGTGCGCTCGGCCATCGGGCTTGCCCGTGAACTGGGCATGGAGGTCGTGGCCGAGGGCGTCGAGACCGCCGAACAATGCGATTTCCTGCTCGCCGCCGGCTGCGAATACGGCCAGGGATTCCTGTTCAGCCGGCCGGTGGACGCGTCCGAAGCCGGCCGGTTGCTGCGCCAGGGCGTGATCGGCAGCTACCGCCGGCAGCCGGATCTGCTGCTGGCCTGAGGCCTCGGCCGCGCCTGCGCGTGGACGCGAGATTCCAGCCATAGGCGCCAGCGTTAGCGCCCCTACAGTTCCCCAATGACGAGGCCCCATGAGACACGCGCGATCGTTCCGCGATAGCGGCCGCAGATCGCAGAAACTGCAGGCTTCCTCGGCGACCGAAGAGACCTGACTTCGCCGGCCGACTGGACCAAGCGGCGAGTTGCAACGTTTCAGCTGATAAGATGAACGGTTCCAGGAGACCCTGAGCCAGCGCCACAGTAGAACCCGAACTCCGCGTCGTTGTAGTCGTAGTCGTCAGCCCCCCCGCCCATGTCATTCCATTCGTAATACACGGCTTGGCCGTTCAACTCTTGGCAACTCTTTCCTGCATTTGGCTGCAAGGTATTGCCATAACAATTGCCGACGACGGGCGCAGTGATCGTTTGGAAGTTGCTGCTGGTGATGCTGTTTATGCTGGTCGAGGTCACAGCCGTGCCGTTGCCGAACGTCGTAACGATCTGCAAGCTGCAATTCTGAACAGTGCTGCTGCCGTGATTGTTGAAGCCGCTGGAATACGCACCATTGGTTGACGTGCTGCCTGTTTGGTTGCCGTTGGAATCCAGAACCTGTGTGGTCGCGGAAGCGGACGGGTCCGCCTTTTGGGAATAGAGTGCGTGGGTGGATCCCTGCGACTGACCATTGTACTGGCCGCTGCCGTAGCCGATTCTCCCGCCGGTAACATTGTAAAGCATCAAGCCTATTTTTTGGGATACCGGCATGGATACGGTGACGGTGCCGTTGGAGGTGCTGTTCATGTTCGTGAAGAGGAAATTGAATGTGTTGTCGACGCTCGCGTTCGGTGCCGTCGAGCTCCCCATCTGCGTGGCATCAAAGGCCGGCACGCTCCCATCGCTGGGTATCGGGTACTCATAAATGTAGTTGGCATCATAGGCGCTGCTGCCCCAGCCGCCGGCATTGAAGGTAACGGTGACAATCGGGTTGATGGCCGTCGCCGTCGCCGACACAGACATGGAAGGCATAAGAAACGACAAAAAGGTGGTAGGCACAGTGCCGCTTGCCGTGACTGTCATGTTGAAGGAGCTGGGAGTGCCAGGGCAAGCCGTCCCGCTGGTCGAGCCGGTGGCGGTAGGCGTGATGGTGCCGTTGTGCCAAGGCTGGGCCGTGGCATTGAAGACGTTGGTGGCAATGGTTTGCGCGGTGGTCTGAGAGCCAGGACCGGTGGTCGTGCATGCGGTGTAGGCGGTTGCGCCTGCTAGCGCCGCCGTATCGACCGTGCTCTGCAGAGTGGTTCGGAAATCGACGGCGTCCATGTAGTCCACCGCAACGCCGACCGCGTAGATGAGTACCGTCGACATGAGCGCAGCCATAACAAGGACGTTTCCTTTGCGGCTGCCCCGGAATCGCCCTAGAAGATTTGCGAAATCATATGAATGCGCCATGGATGCCTCGATAGTGCGGGTTTCTCACGGTGTGCTGCAGCCCGTACAGGAAAGAGTGGAATTGTTCCGTGGCCGGGCGAAAGCCGTCCTGGTGAAAGTCTGACTGGCAGGAAGCAGATAGCTGATAGCCGAGTTGTAAACGTACTTCCCTTCAACCACGATAACGCTGTCGTTGTTATTGGGCGTCAGGTTGGATGGCGCCAGGCTCGTGCCGGATATCGAGCTGATGCCGGAACCGCACTGTGTCGTGTCGTGCCAATCCTGGCTGGCCGTTCCGCCATTGTTTGTCACGCTGGCGACGGCGGCGGAATAGGATCCGGTGGCGTAAGGAGTCAATACAAGCCTCGCGCCGGAACAGTCGTCGCTCAAGTTCGCCAGGGTTATCGAGCCGGAGATATCGGCGGCCACCAGATTGGCATACACTTGGGTCGCGTTGCCGACTTTCATGTATGCGCGTACCAACTCCGTAGCCTCGAAGGTCCCGAAGAACAAGAACACCATGACGGGCAAGATCAAGGCGAACTCGACCAGAGCCGCTCCCCGCCGGCTGCTGAACGCCGCAAGCAGTCCGGGCCTCACGAGTAGGGCTCCGTCTGGAAGACGATGGTCGAAATCAGAAGCAAGCTGCCACCAGAAACGTATCTTCCGATGAACGCGATGTAGGCCCGGTTATATGCAGTCTGCACGATCACATGGGCGCTGGCAGTTCCCATGGAGAAGGTCCCGGCGTTGCTCAAAGATCCGCCACTGGCAGACTGCGCCGAGAGGCCCGAGAAGCTGGAAGCATTGTTGACATAGACCTGCAGGTTGCTGGTGCAGCTTGGGATCAACCCTCCCATCTCGTTGCAGACGGCAGTCGTGAAGTCGCTGATTGTATTGCCCCCCTTCTGGTAAGTGCCCAGGAGGATGTTCCTTGCGGCGTCTCGGGTGGCGTTGTCCAGCGTGGCCTGAGTGAATATGGTGAGCCCGTCGTCGACGATCATGAACACCAGCGCAAGAAAGACGGGCGCCACCAAGGCGAACTGGATGAGCGGGTTGCCGCCGGTATGGCGCAGGAACCGTCTGATCAGGCCGGTTGGATGAACGATTCTCCGCATGTCAGCGAACCTCGACGGGCCTTTCGCCGTGGATCGCAGTTCCGCGCCCTAGGGAGCGCAGCGGTATACCTTGGCGGTAGCAATCGACGGTCATCATGAGCATCCCGGTGAAGCCAAAAACAGAGAAACGGTCATTAAATATAGATTATCGCAAGCATTCCAGCAACAAGCTTCGGCCCTTGTGACACGGAAAATACGGCCGGGCAAGCTAGGGATTCCCCGTAGCGTTTCAAAGGGATTTCACGATTTCGTGTGCACCGCGGCAAGGGACGCGTGCTCCGGCCCGCTGCGGTCGCTCCCGACGGGCTAGCGCAGGCTTCCCACCGTATCGACGATAAGGCGGTAGTGCTCCGGGCGCCGGTGGGCGGCGAAGTTGAAGATGTTCTGCTTGATGTAGGCCCCGGCGTCGAGATCGCAAGCCGCCAGGATGAGCTCATCCTCCAGGGTGGCGCTCTGGGCGACGATCTCGCCATTGGGCGTAACGATGGCGCTGCCGCCCATCATGTCGACACCCTCCTCGCAGCCCGCCTTGGCGACACCGACCACCCAGCTGCCGTTCTGATAGGCCCCGGCCTGCATGGAGAGGTGGTTGTGAAAAGCGCGCAGGTGCGGCGGCTCGAAGCGCTGGCCGTTCAGGGTGGGGGTATTGTAACCGATGAGCACCATCTCGACGCCCTGGAGTCCCAGGACCCGGAAGGCCTCCGGCCATCGCCTGTCGTTGCAGATCAGGATTCCGATCCGGCCTCCCAGGCTGTCCCAAACCTTGAAGCCGAGGTTTCCGGGCTCGAAATAGCGCTTTTCCAGATGCTGGAAGGCTCTGGCCGGATCCGGTTCGGCATGACCGGGAAGGTGGATCTTCCGGTACTTGGCGACGATCCGGCCTCGCCTGTCGGTCAGGACCGCGCTGTTGAAGCGCCGTTCCCGGCCATCCTCCGTGGCCAGTTCGGCGTAGCCGAGGTGGAAGGCGACGCCCAGGCGATCGGCCGTTTCGAACAGCGGCGCCGTTTCAGGGGACGGCATTTCCCGCTCGAAAAAGGAGTCCAGCTCGGCTCGATCCTCGATATGCCAGCGCGGGAAGAACGTGGTGAGGGCGAGCTCGGGAAATACCACCAGCTCGGCCCCCCGGCTCTTGGCCTCGATCATCAGGGCAACCATGCGCCGGACGGAGGAGGAACGTGGCTCGCTTCGCGCGACGGGCCCGAGCTGCGCGCCGGCTACCTGGAGAATGCGCGGCAAGGGGCCTGTTCCTCCCCTGCTGCGCTCAAGAGACTGCTTCGGACATGAGGGCGACCAAGCCAAGCCCGACCGCCGCCTGGGTCGGGTCGACCACGGGAATGCCCACATGTTCCTGCAGCGCCTGGCGATAACCGGCCATGCCCGCGCAACCGAGCACCAGCACGTCGGCGCCATCCCGATGGTGGAGTTCGCTGCCCACCGCCCGCAACCGCTCCATCACCCGGTCGGCCTCCCGCAGCTCGGCAACCTGGAGCCCGACCGCCCGGTCGCCGGCCATCCGGCCGGCAAGGCCGAGGGAGGCGACATAGCGCCGATGGCGAGGGATGGAGCGGGCGAGGATCGAGATGATGCCGAAGCGCTCGCCCCGGGTGAGAGCGACCGCAATTCCGCTTTCCGCGATGCCCAGGACGGGCTGCGCCAGCCGCTCGCGCAGGCTGTAGAGTCCGGGATCGGAAAAGCAGGCGATCACATAGGCCGAGGTTCTTTGGCTCTCCTGTTCCGCAAACTTGAGGAGCGGCAGGACCACGCTGTCCACCTGCACCTGGTTCTCGATTCCCAGCGGCCCTTCGGCCAGGGTCGCGCAGTCGATCGCCGGACCGTGCTTGAATCGCAGGCATTCAAGCGCCGTATCGATGTCGCGGGTCACCCGCTCGCTGCTGTTCGGGTTGATGACCAGGATGCGCTGACCCATGCTTGCCTCTCAGCTGCCGGTTGCTGCCAGGCGGGGAGACGCTGCCCGGCTGGCGGCCAGCGCAGGGCGCAGGAATTCGCCGCTGCCGGGCGCTGCCAGGATTTCCGCGCCATCGAATATGCGTTGCCCGCGCAGGAAAGTCGCCGCCACGCGCATGGCGACGGGGCGGCCGTGATACGGGCTCCAAGCTGCCCGCCGGCAATGTTGGCGCTGCTCGTCGAACAGGAACCGGCCGCGCTCGGCGACGGCGAAATCGGCGTCGGCGCCGGCCGCGATGGCGCCCTTGCTGGGGTAAAGGCCGAAATGCCTGGCCGGTGCCTCGGCAAGAAGCCGAGCGACTTCATGCGGGGGCAGGCCGCGCTGGTCCACAGCGGCGGTGAAGAACAGCGGCAGCAGCGCGGCGACGCCGGGAGCGCCGGCCGGGGTGGCAAAGATGTCGTCGTCATTCTTGCGAGCCAGGGGCCAGGAGCAATGATCCGAGGAAACGAAGGCGACGAGTCCGCGCAAAAGCCTGTCCCAGATCGCTTCGCGTTCATCGGCGCGGATAGGCGGGTTGACCTTGCATCGCGCGCCGCCCCGGATCGCGTCGGCCTCGGTCAGGATCAGATAGTGAATGCAGGTCTCGGCCGTCGCGGCGTAGCCCTGGGCACGATAGCTCGCCGCCATGTCGAAGCCGCGCGCGAGCGATGAATGGACGATATGGGCCCGGGCACCCGTGGCAGCGCCGATCTCCAGCAGCACCGCGTTGGCCACCAGCTCGGCCAAGGGCGGCCGGCTGGCGCTGTGGGCGTCGATCCGCCGGCGTCCCGCCGCCTTGCTCGCCCGGATCGCATCGTCCACCAGCTCCTGGTCTTCGTTGTGCACGGCAACGCTGAGCCCGGTCTCGGCGATCGCCCTGAAGGCGCGTTCCATCGCCGGATGGGAGATTCGGGGAAAGCGCTTGGGATGGCTTTCATAAGTCGAGATCTTGAAGGCGCAGGCCCCAGCTGCGGCAAGTCGCGGGATCATGGCGACATCGACGTCCTTGGCGACCGTGGCGTAAAGCGCCACGTCCACATGGGCCGTCGCCTCCAGCACTTTGCGTTTGGCCTCGAACAGCTCGCAGGTGGTCACCGGATCAGGCTCGTCATAGGGCATGTCGACAACGGTGGTGACGCCGCCCGCGGCGGCGGACCGGGTCAAGTCTTCGAGCCCGGCGAAACCGTCGGCCGACCCGGCGTGGACTTGGCCGTCGATGATGCCAGGGAATATGAGGCAACCGCGGAAGTCCTGGGTCTCTCGGGCGGAGGGTGGGTCGCCCTGGCCGAGGGTCGCGATTCTGCCGTCGGCGACCGCGACGTAGCCATTGGGCAGAACCCGATCGGGCAGGACCAGATCGCCCCGGATCAGCAGATCATGCTTCATGAGCGCATTCCTTTGCCGAACCGGGCGGACGACGCAAGCCCCTTGCCGGTCAGGACCTCGCGCGCCTTGGCCATGGCGGCAGCCGGCGGTTCCGCGGCCTCCCAGTCGGACCGGTCCTCGGCGCGGCGCGTGGCATCGATGCCAAGCTTGGCCACGAGGCCCTGACGCTCCAACGGCTCCGACCGGTCGGCTCTCACGCCCGGTACGACGAGAATATCACGATCGGCCTTCATGCGGGTTGCGATCGCCCATTCCACCCGGAGGGGATCCCAGACGTCGACATCATCGTCGACCACAATGACCTGCTTGATCAGATTGACGGCGCTCCACACCGAGAACATGGCCTTGCGCGCATCGCCGGGCCGTGGATCGCCGAGAGCGACTACGGCATGCAGGCGCCCGGCGCCGCCCACGCCCACGGCAACCGCCCGGCTGGATGGAACGCTCCGATGCACGTGACGGGCTAGGCCGGCGGCGATGGATACGCCGCCGATCAGCACATGCTCGGGATGAAAGCCCGGCTGGATCGCTTGGTAGATCGCGTCGTTCCGGCGGGTCATGCGCTCGAAGGTCGCCACTTGGCCGCGACCGTAGTTCTCGAACAAGCCGTGAAACTCCGAGACGGGGCCCTCTTCGATCAGCTCCGCGGAATCGATCCAGCCTTCGAGGACGATCTCGGCCTGGGCAGGAACCGGAAGGCCATGGCTGCGGCAGCGGGCGACCTCGATAGGCTCCCCCAGCAAGGCGCCCGCCACCTCCATCTCGTCGTCACCGAGGCCGAGGTAGAGGGCAGCGGCCATGAGCACGGCCGGATGATTGCCGATGACCACAGCGATGGGCAGCCGCTCGCCACGGGCAGCCGCGGCCCGGGCCATGACGGCCAGATGGTGATTGGGCGCGATGCCGATGAAGGCGCGATTGCCGCCAAGGGGTTTCAATCGGGCGAAAGAAAGATTGCGTTTTCCCGTCAAGCTGTCGGCGGCGACAATGGCGCCTGCCGTGATGTATGGCCCCGTTTCCCGCTCGAAGAATGTCGGGATTGGAAGCCGGCCCAGATCCGGTTCCGGCATCTCGATTTCCTGGCAGGGGCCCGCCTCGACCCTGCGCGAGGGAAGCGGCCGCTCGATCGCCGCGACGAGCTTGCCCTGAAGGCCTGCCGGCGTCGTGCCGAGGCCCTTCGCGATGCGGGAGAGAGAATTGAGAACATTGCCGACGACGGGGAGCCCGCCTCGGGTCGGCTTCTCAAACAACAATGCGGGTCCGTCCCACGCTTCGGTCAGGCAGGCCGAGACTTCGAACTTCGGATCGATGGGCTCGACGATGCGTCGGAGCTCGCCCTCTGCTTCGAGCCTGGCAAGGAAACCGCGCAGCGACTGGGATTGCGGAGAAAGGACGTTCATGGAACCGAAGCCGAAAAGGCATGGCGGGTGAAGTTTCGGGTTAACTGCTCGAGCTCGGGCCCCAGGACCCTGTCGGCACCGACTGGCGGGACAATGGAACGGACTTCGTCGACGAAGCGCGCCAAGGGCGGCGGGGCCGGTCGGCCGGTCACGTGGAGGGCCTGGGAGGCAACCACGGCCAGAAGGGCGAGCGCGGCATCGAAGGCGCGGCCCGCTCGTTCCTCCTTGGCCCAAGCGAGAAATGCCGGTGCCGCCACGTCATCCTGGCCGGCGCCCGCCGACTCGCTGCCCGGTATGAAGCTGCGCTGCGCCGCTGCCTTGGCTTCTTCGAGGAAGCCGGTCACCGCCATCGGGATATAGCCGACATTGCCGTGACCGTCGGATTCGCTCGCTTCCCGCCCGACCATGAGCAGGTCCGGCAAATGGGAGACCCGGCCATTCAAGAGTTTGGAGCTGTGCCGGTCGCAGAGAAGACAGATATCGGCCCAGATAGCCGCGAGATCGTCGAGCACGGGCGCTGCCATGGCGTTGTGATAGCCGCCGGTACTGAGGCACCGGCCGAGCGGATGGGTCTCATCCGGCGGTACGAAGACGGGGTTGTGGGAAACCGAGGCGAGGGAAATCTCCGCCGCCCGCTTGGCCTGGGTCAGGGCGCGGTGGGCCTGGCCCAGGACCCGGGGCACGATCCGGTAGCTGACCGGCGCCTGGTAGTTGCGGCGTCCGCTACCCGCACCGGCCAGGAATTTGCGCAGGCCCGCCAAGGCGGCTGCCTCATGTTCGTCGCCCCAGAGGGCATCCAGGACCGCGTCGTAGTGTTCGAGAGGCGCCCGAAAGGCTTCGATTGAAAGTGCCAGCACCCGTAACGCCTGCGTGAACCGGTTTTGCGCCGCCAGGGCCGTATCCGCGATCAAGGCGGCCGCAGCTGGCGAGCCGTTGATGAGGGAATTTCGTTCCTGCACTTCCAGTTCGAACCGCTCGGAAAATTCGGCGAACAGCGGGTAGAGGGCGAGTATCTCGCCAGCACCCCCCTGTCCCGTTGCGGCCACCTTGGGCAGCGGGACACCGTCGAGCATGGCGGCAACCGCAAGCGCGATCCGGGGCGAGGTCGCGGCGTGGCCTTCCAGGAAATTGGCGAGGCGGGCGAGAATGATTCCCCGGACGATCCGCCCGGGCAGGGCCTCGCCGAAGGAAGTGGCTGCGGCGAAGGGTTTCAGGCGGGCGTGGCGCCGGCGTTCCTCGGGATTGAGGCGGCGGCTGGCCAACTCACCCATGGCCGTGGTGACGCCATAGACGACCAAGTTCGGGTCGCTGTCGATCAATCGCAGGAAGGCTTCGCGGCAGGCGGCGATGCGCGCCAAGGCCGGCTCCGAGATGGCCAGGGACTCGCCTTGCCAGGCCACGCGCCGGAAGGCGTTGAGGTCAATGTCGCCGCGCCGATCCAAGACGACCGTCATGGGACGCTACCCTATCTTGTTTTTCTCCGGAGCCAAGGCGTGGCCGGCTCTGGGGTTCGGACTTTTCCGCTGCTCCCCCGGCCGAGACCGTCGCCGGCACGGGAGAGGGAGACGACGAGGATCTCGTGGCCGACGTGAACTCGACAGAATTCTGGGAAAAGAAACACCTCGTCAATCGTTTGTTAACAATGATTGGCGAATTGTAAGCACGGACCGACCCTGGCGGGCGAGGGAGGTTCGGCCTAGATTTATCGTGATGGCTGCCTGATGGAATTGCCGGGAGCAGTCGAGCCGTGGCCATGATTCTGCTAATCGACGACGACGGCTTTTACCGGGGCGTCATTCGCCGGATCCTCGAGGACGATGGTCATCAGGTCATCGAGGCGCTGGATGGCGCCGAAGGCCTGGAGATGTATCGGCGGTACAAGCCCGCCTTGGTCATCACCGACATGCGCATGCCTGGCCTGGAAGGTGCAGAGGTCATCAAGACTCTGCGCCAGATGGACCGCGGGGCCCGCATCATCGCGGTTTCCGGTGCCGGCACCTTCTACAACGTCGACTTCTTCCAGCTGGCCAAGGATGTCGGCGCCAATGTCATCCTGCGCAAGCTCGATCCGACGGACCGGGTCCTGGTCGAGGTCAACCGGGTGCTGGAGGCAGCTTAGTCTCAATTGGGGCGGCATCGCTCCCGGCGCCAGGCACCGCTCATAAACTGAAGAAATCGATACATCGATAGGATAAGCTCCGCCCCCTCGGCCAGGGGAATCGCATGGGCCGGTGAGGGCGAGAGGGGAGCGGGGGATGATCACTGGAAGGCTGTTTGGGTTGGGGTTGGGGTTGGCGTTTGCGCTAGCCCTGGTCGCGGCGGGCGACGCCTGCGCGACGAGCGCTCAGATCGCCCGTGGCAAATATCTGGTTTCGATCATCTCCTGTTCGGACTGCCACACCGACGGGGCGCTGGCCGGCAAGCCGGACATGGCCCATTTCCTGGGCGGCTCGTCGATCGGGTTCCAGATCCCCGGCCTCGGTTACTTCTACGGCTCCAACCTCACCCCGGACAAGGACACCGGTCTGGGAAACTGGACGAAGGCCCAGATCGTCGCAGCCTTGACCAAAGGCGTCCGTCCGGACGGCCGGCAATTGGCTCCGATCATGCCCTGGCGTTCCTTCGCCAACATGACATCGAAGGATGCCAATGCCATCGCCGTCTATCTGAAGAGCCTGCCGCCGGTCACGCACAAGGTGCCGGGGCCCTTCGGGGAGAGCGAGAAGCCCTCTTCGCCCTACATGACTATCGTAATGCCCACGGCGCCGTAAGGACCGCGGTCAGCCTCGGGCGAACTGGGCGGCCTCGGTCATCTCCTGAAGGTGGCGCGTGATCGCCTGGCGATCGGGCTGCGCGCGCAAGCTTTCGTTGGCGATCACGTCGCCGATGGAGACCGATAGGCTGCGGCCGATCTTGTTGCTCACCTCGTGGAAGAGCATGGCGAGCTTCAGAATCTGGTGAAGGCGGGCAGCGACCAGATAGAGCCGGCTGTTCTGTCCATGGAAGAACACCGGCAGCACGTCGGCGCGCGCGCGCATGATGAGCTTTGCGGCGAAGGTCTTCCATTCCAGATCGATGGCCGGCCCATGAAAGGTCGGCGATACCGCGACGCCGCCGCTGGGAAACACGATCAGGGCGCCGCCGGAGGCAAGCAAATCCCGGGCCGCGGCGCGCGAACGGACGTTGGTCGCGAGCCCGCTCCTGGTTCCGGTGAAGTCGATGGGTAGGATGAAGCGGCGGACCTCGGGCGCCTGGTGCAGCACCCGATGGGTCATGATCATGTAGTCGCTGCGGACCTGGGAAACGATCCGGCAGAGGATGATCCCGTCGACCACGCCGAAGGGATGGTTGGCGATAATGACGAGCGGGCCTTTGGCGGGAATGGCCAGCTCGGGCTTCCGGTTCAGCCGCAGGTCCAGTTGCAACCCTTCAATGGCGTCGTTCCAGAACAGCTCCGGCGGACGATTGCGCTTCTGATAGTCCAGATAGAGCCGCTTGATCCTGGGCTGGCCGCTGAGCGCTTCGATGGTCCGGATCAGGACTCGGCTCAGCCGGCTGACTTCCTCGGAGGCATAGGAAAAGGTCGGCTCCGGAAGCTCGGAGTCGGAAAGAATCTCAGCTGACGCGAAATGGATAGGCACCCGTCATGATTATCCCGAGTCTGTTGCATGATTGTGTCGCTTTGCGCGGCCGACGAACAGAATTCGCCTCCGCCTCGCCCGCCAACATGCGTCTGCCGGCGCGGCGGGGCGGACTGTCCTCAGAGCACCTGCAATACCTGTCCGGTCAGGAGCCCTTCGACCGACTTGACATAGGCGTTGGCGACGCGGGCACCGGGCACCGCCTCATGGCCGCGGAAGTACTCGCCGAAGGTCGGCAGCGATTCCTCCAGCACGCCTGGGCTCACCACGTTGATCCTGAGGCCCCGGGTCATCTCGATGGCCGCGGCCCGGGTGAAGCTTTCCAGCGCACCGTTGACCAGGCTGGCGCAAGCGCCGTAACGGATCGGCTCTTGGCTCAGCACGCCGGCGGTCAGCGTGAAGGAGCCGCCGTCATTCATATGGTCGCGGCCGATGAGCACGAGATTGACCTGGCCCATCAGCTTGTCCTTGAGCCCGACCTGCATTTCCTTTTCGGTGATCTTGGCGAACTCGCCGAAGTGGACCTTGCCCGCGGTGCAGACCAGGGCATCGAACCGCCCCGTGCGTTGGAACAGCGCGCGAATGGAGCCGGAATCGGTCATGTCTACCTGGAGATCGCCGCGGGTCCTGCCCACCTTGACGACTTCATGGCGGGAAGCCAGGGCCGCCGTGACGGCCTTGCCGATGGTGCCAGTGGCGCCGATGACGACGATTTTCATGTTCGCATTCTCCCTGGGCTTGCGGTTGTTATGACCCTACCATGATGCGCCGCCCGCCGAGCCGTCCACGGTCACAGGGTTGGAACGCTTCCACAATATTCTGCTATTTCGGCCGGACGGGGTAGAGGGAGAGCGTAGCCATGCAATCCCAGGATAAGGCTTCGCATCAAGCCTTGGAGCATCGCGACAAGGGTTTCCGGACGCCGGTCACGATTCCCGCGGGAATTCCGACGGTCGAGCCGCGGCTGGTATTGGCCACTCCCGATAGCCTGGCAGGGTACGGAACCCTCGTCACCGATCCCTGCAGCCACCCCGTCGAAATCGTCCGCTGGCCGGCTCAAGGCTGGCGGTCGATCGATCCCGACACAGGCGACGAGGCTGGCACGACCGAAGGGATTTTTTCCTTCTGGTGGCAGGGCGAGGTTCTTTACGGCCGCAACGAGGCGGTCAAGGACGCCTATCTTCTGGGCTGGTCCCGCGACCCGGCGGAGGCGTCGGAGACGACAGCCACGCCGGATCGCTCGCGCATTCTCCTCTGGCATGTGAACTATCATCCCGACGGCGGGCAGCTTTTCTATCCTCTGGACAAGACTCCCTTCGTGGTTCCGCTGGCCAAGCCTGGCGACGACTTGGAACCCCAGGACTTCGTCGCCTTCTACTGCGACGGAAGCTTCGGAGTTTGCCTGCATCCGAATATCTGGCACGAGGGCGTGTTTCCGCTGGCGCCTTCCGCCCAATTCTTCGACAAGCAGGGTAGGGTCCATGCCAGGGTGAGCTGCAACATGCCGGCGGAATTCGGAGTTCTCTTGTCGGTCCCGCTGCGCAAGCCGGAGTGACGGCGTGAGGAGCTAGCCCGCAGCCAGGCGCGGATACCTCGCCCACCAATCGGACAAACGCTGGCCGAGCTTGGCGCTCGCTGAAATCCTTCAGTTCATTGGCCCGGATGACCGCCTGCCAGCGTGTCGGCAGTCCGGTCCGGGTCAGCCGTTTGGTTTGGATGCCGGCTCGGCTCGCTCGCTCGGCAACCGCCCAATGACTGAGGATCGACACGCCGAGGCCGGCCCGCACCATCTCCACGATCATCGCCACGTCGCCCGCCTTGACCCAGCGCCGGGGAAGGGTCTTGGCCGGGCGGAAGAAGCGATCGTCCTCGAACCCCTTCTCGGGCACCGTGGAATAGGTCAGATAAATTTCGTCCTGGAAATCGCCCGGCTCGAGATGCGCGCGTCGGGCCAGGGGATGACCGGAAGGCAAGACGCCAACCAGCTCATCTTTGAACAGGGGGAAGACGCGTACCCGCCGATCCGCCACTTCGCCCCCGCAAATGGCGAGGTCGAGGGCGCCGTCGATGACTGCATTGACCAGCGGGAAGGTCAGGCCACCCAGGACTTCGATATCGAATTGGCCGCGGTCGCCCGCCAGTTCGGCGATGAAGCGCGGCAGCCATCCCTCGCAGCCATAGGCGCCGCTTCCGATTCGCACCACCGGTCCATAGCCTTTGCGAAAGAGCTCGAGGTCGGCTTCGACGCGATCGACTTCACCCATGATCGCCTTGGCCGCGCCGAGGATTTCTTCACCCATGGCCGTGAAGTGGAGGCGGCGATTGACCCGATGGAACAGGGACACCGCCGCGCGCCGCTCGGTTTCCTTGATGTGATGGCTGAGTGCCGACTGGGTAATTCCCAAGGCTTCGGCGGCCCGAGTGACCGATCCGTGCCGGTCGATGGCTACCAGCATGCGCAGGACTTTGAGGTCGAGAGCGGAGGCCATGGGTTCGCGGCGAGGATAACATGAGAATTGCTCATGGAATTGGCCAAAATTATGAGATTCATTTCAAGCAGCCCAGCAAGCTATCCTGCGGCCGCTGTCCAGGCTCAATCGACTGTCTGGGCTGAGCTTCCCGTCTCTCTTCCCTCTGAAATCCGGTGATCGGACGAATGCCTAGAAACCCGCGCTACGACTTGCTGTTCGAGCCGGTTCGGATCGGCCCGGTCACGGCCCCGAACCGTTTCTATCAGGTGCCCCATTGCACCGGCATGGGCATGGATCAGCCGGCAAGCCTCATGCGCCTCAGGGAGATCAAGGCCGAGGGCGGCTGGGGCGTGGTCAATACGGAGTACTGCTCGATCCACCCGAGCTCGGAGGACGGGCCCTATAGGCTTGCCACCCTTTGGGACGATCGCGACGTGGCGACGCTGTCGCAACTGACCGAGCGGGTTCACGGGCATGGGGCCCTGGCGGGCGTGGAGCTCTGGCATGGAGGCATCAAGTCGCCCAACCGCGCCAGCCGCGAAACCACTCTTTCGCCCTCGGGCGGGCCAGGCCATTACGTCTACCCGATCCAGACCCGGGCCATGGACAAGGCGGACATCCGCGCCCTGCTGCGCTGGCAGGCCGCCGCCGCAAAGCGCGCCATGCGGGCCGGGTTCGACATCGTCTATTGCTACGCCGGCCATGGTTATCTGCCCTTTCAATTCATCTCGCCGCGCTGGAACCGGCGAGGCGATGAATATGGCGGGTCGATCGAGAACCGTGCCCGGCTCCTGCGCGAGATGATCGAGGTGACCAAGGAGGCCGTCGGCCACAAATGCGCCGTGGCCGTCCGCCTGGCGATGGACGAGCTGATGGGCGAGGCGGGTGCCACCCACGAGCGGGAAGGGCGCGAGGTCGTCTCCCTCCTGGCGGAACTGCCAGACCTTTGGGACGTCAACATTTCCTATGTCGAAAACAATTCCATGAGCGCCCGGTTCTCGTCCGAGGGCTACCAGGAACCCTATGTCGCCATGGTCAAGAAGCTGACCAGCAAGCCGGTGGTGGGCGTCGGCCGCTTCACCTCACCCGACGTCATGGTCTCCCAGATCCGGCGCGGCGTGCTCGACCTCATCGGCGCGGCGCGGCCTTCGATCGCCGATCCCTGGCTGCCGCGCAAGATCGCCGAGGGCCGGGAGGACGAGATCAGGGAATGCATCGGCTGCAACATCTGCCGCGCCCACAACAACATGGGCGTGGCTTTGCGCTGCACCCAGAACCCGACCATGGGCGAGGAATACCGCCGCGGCTGGCATCCCGAGCGGGTGCCGCCGGCCGACCGAAGGACAAACAAGCCGATCCTGGTGGTGGGCGCAGGACCTGCCGGCCTCGAATGCGCCATGACGCTCGGCAAGCGCGGCTATCGCATCATGCTGGCTGAAGCGAACCGGGAGTTGGGTGGACGGGTTTCGCTGGAGAGCCGGCTGCCGGGTCTCGCGAGCTGGGCCCGGGTGCGGGATTACCGCTTGGGACAGCTGGCGCGCCTGCCCAATGTGGAAATCTTCCCTGAGAGCCGACTGTCGGCAAAGGATATCGCCGCCATCGATTGCAACCATGTGGTGCTGGCGACCGGCGCCACCTGGCTGAGGAATGGGACCGGCTATGCCAATGGACGGCCAGTGCTGAACGAGACCGCGGCGAATCTTGTGACCCCGGACGATCTCCTAGCCGGCGCCATGCCGGATGGCCAGGTCATCGTCTATGACGACGACCAGTACTACATGGCGGGCATCCTCGCGGAGAAACTGCTGCGCGCCGGTCGGCGCGTCACCTTCGTTACGCCCGGGCTCGAGGTGTCGACCTGGACCGCCATGACCGACGAGCAGATGCGGGTGCAGACCGGCCTGATGGCCGCCGGCGCCACCATCCATCTCGCTCGGCGGATCGAGGCATGGGACGGCGCCACGGCGCGCTTCGCCAGCATCTACGACGGCTCGTCGTTGCAAGTTTCGGGCGATGCGCTTCTCGTCGTCGCCGCGCGCCAGGCCGCGGACTCCCTCGCGGAGGATCTGCGGGCGCTGCAGGCAGCCGGCAGCTTGCCTGAGATCGAGACGATTCGCGCCATCGGCGATTGCCGGGTTCCGGGCGCGATCTACAGCGCCGTCTATGACGGTCACCGGGTGGCCCGAGAGTTCGGCGAAGCCGTGGATCCCGATGCCGTCGGCTACAGCCGCGAAATGGTCGCGGTCGACTAGTAGGAAGCCGGACATGAGCGATGCGGTACGCGCGAAGCGCCGGGATCGGTCGGGTCGGAGCGCCGGGTTGCGCCAGCTTCCCTTCGCGCGGCTGCGCAACCGCTATCGCCCGATGGACATCCTGGGCGAGGATCAGATCGAAGCGATCCATCGCGCATCGCTGCGCCTCCTTGCCGAAGTTGGCGTGGAAGTCCTGCATGCCGAGAGCCGGCAGATACTCCGCCGGGGCGGAGCCGCGGTGGACGAGGCCAATTGCCGCGTGCGCTGCGATCCGGCGCTGATCGAGGAGCAGATCGCCAAGGCGCCGCCGGTCTTCACCATGGAGGCTCGCGACCCGGCCAAGAACCTGATCATCGGGGGAGACCACCTGGTCTTCACCGCCGTGGGCGGCCCGGCTTTCGCCAACGACCTCGATCGGGGGCGGCGGGCAGGCTGTTATGCCGACATGTGCGACTACATCAAGCTGATCCACCAGGTGAACGTCATCCATCAGGAGGGCGGCGGCCCGATCGAGCCGACCGACCTGCCCAGCGAGACGCGCCACCTCGATTTCTACGAGGCGGTGCTGAGGCTCACGGACAAGTCCTGGCAATGCTGGGCGCTCGGCGGCTATCGGGTGCGCGACGCCATCGCCATGGCGGCGATCGCCAACGGCATCCCACAGGACAAGCTCGACGGTCGGGTCATCGCCGGCACGGTGATCAATGCCAATTCGCCGATGCGCCTCGACATCCCCATGGGCGAAGGGCTGGTCGAGCTGGCCCGTGCGGGCCAGGCCACCATCGCGACACCCTTCACCCTTGCCGGCGCCATGAGCCCGGTGACCATGGTGGGCGCGTTGGCGCAACAGAACGCCGAAGCGCTGTTCATGATCGCGCTGACTCAGCTCGTGCGCGCGGGGGCGCCGGCGGTCTATGGCGGATTCACTTCCAACGTCGACATGCGCACGGGCGCGCCGGCCTTCGGCACGCCAGAATATGCCAAGGCGGCCATGGTCAGCGGTCAGCTCGCCCGGCGCTACCGGTTGCCCTACCGGTCGAGCAACGTGACGTCGTCCAACTGCGTCGATGTCCAGGCTGCCTATGAATTCGGGCATGTCCCTCTGGGGCACGATCATGGGTGGCGTCAACATGATCGAGCACAGCGCAGGTTGGCTGGAGGGCGGGCTCACGGCCTCCTTCGAGAAGCTGATCGTGGATGCCGAGATGCTTCAGATGATGCGCGAGTTCCTGCAGCCCCTGGACACCGCCGGCGTGAGCGAAGCCATGGCGGCGATCGCGGAGGTCGGACCCGGCGGGCATTTCTTCGGCGTCGGCCATACCCTCGAGCGTTTCGAGCATGCCTTCTATTCGCCACTCCTCTCGGACTGGCGCAATTACGAAACCTGGGAGGAAACGGGCGCCCTCGACGGCACGCGCCGAGCCAATCGGATCTGGAAAGAGCTGCTACGGACTTATGTCGAACCGCCCATGGCGCCCGATATCAAGGAGGAGCTCGGCGCCTATGTGGCCCGGCGCAAGGAGGAGATCGGGTCAGGGAAGCTTTGAGGAGGACGGACCCGACAGGCGGTCGGCTCAAAGGGGTCGCAGAAGTCATGGCCGAGATGGTTTCCTCGGCTTGCGGGCAAGCCGCTGCTGGCAAGGATTGCCTCGAGGCGCGGCGATGGTCGAAGATGCCGCGCCAATCCTAGGGAGCATTTGATGAAGGTTCGGGTCAAGCGCGGTCTCGTGCCCGCCGGAAGGCCGGGGCGACGGGCGGTTAACCCCATTGCCCTCACGGCCAAGCAGTCGCGCAGCTTCGTCCTGCCGGCCATGGATACCGAGTTCCTGCTGCGCGACGAGCTGCGGGCCGTGCGCTTCGGGCTGGAATACGAGAAGGCCGAGCTCATTCTGCGCGAAGCTCGCATCCGTTCGACCATCGTCGTCTTCGGCAGCGCCAGGGTCGTTTCGCGCCAGGAGGCCAAGGCAAAGTTGAAAGCCGCCAAGGGACGCCGGCAACTCGACCTCGCCAAGTTGCGCTTGCAGCAATCCGCGCTCTACGAAGAGGCCCGGCGGTTCGGGCGCATCGCCTCCGAGCGGGGCGGGGCCCTCAACCACCAGCGCGGACATCGCGACAACGTCATCGCCACCGGCGGTGGGCCCGGCATCATGGAGGCGGCCTGCCGCGGCGCGGCCGAAGCGGGCGCGCCGGCGATCGGATTCAACATCAGCCTACCCAAGGAGCAGCTCCCGAATCGTTATACCTCGCCGGGACTCACCTTTCAGTTCCACTACTTCGCGATGCGCAAGATGCATCTCGTCATGCGCGCCAATGCGCTGGCCGTGTTTCCGGGTGGCTTCGGAACCCTGGATGAGCTGTTCGAGATCCTGACGCTCTTGCAGACCGGCAAGGCCCAGGCGATCCCGGTCCTGCTGTTCGATCGGCGCTATTGGCAGAAGGTGGTGAATCTCGAAGCGATGCGCAGGGAAGGGATGATCGGCGGCGCCGATATAAAGCTGTTCGAATACGCCGACGACGCGGAAGAGGGCTGGCGATCCCTGGTGAGGCGCGGGCTCAGCCTGCCCGATGCCGGATAGATGAGGCCGCAGCCGATCGCCGCGGCGGCTGCGACCCCGCGATTGTCCCAAGCTACCAGAGTCCCAAGACTGAAAGGCTCGTTCTCCTCGGACCGTGATGCATCAGTCGGAATGACCGGGAGCGCGGATCACCGCTCGCTGAACAGCACGCCACCCTTCGCTTTGTTGTCACGTGAAGACTCGATGATCTCCACTAAAACCGCGTCCGCAGTCACGCCGAAATTCCTGACCACCGCATCGGTGATGTCCTTTATCAGCGCGCGTTTCTGATCCTTCGTGCGACCCTCGATGGCATGGACATAGACTTCCGGCATTGCTTTCCTCCTGCGGACGTGACGTGCGATCTTACTGGAGTATGCGAATCTAGACACTTCCAGACGAATCTCGGATTAGGAATTGGCATGCCGGATATTGTCCTGATTCGGTCGCGTGAAAACTTGAATAGGAGACCCCTATGAGGAAGACCGCTCGGTCCCCCACCCGTCGACCTGGTCCTCTGGGTATTGTCTCCGCTCTGCCGGAGGAATCGGGGAGCCATGCGCTGGTGCCCCATCGGGGCGGCAGAATCGAGTTGGGGGGCTTTCATTTCCGGCCCGGTCGCATCGATGGTTATCCCGTCGTCCTGGCCGAGGCCGGCGTCGGCAAGGTGGCCGCAGCGCTCGTCGGCGGGCTGCTGCTCGACCGTTTCGGATGCCAGGGTCTCATCTTTTCGGGTGTGGCCGGCGGACTCGACCCGAAACTCGCCATTGGTGACGTGGTCATCGCCGAGGAACTGCTGCAGCATGACTATGGCGCGATCGTAAAGGGCCGTCTCAAGCCTTTCCGTCCCGGCGACGCGCCCATCGGCGTCGCCCGGAATCCCTTCACGTTCTCCCTCGCGCCGGGATTGCGCCGGGCGATCGCGAAGGCGATCAAAGGACTCGAGCTGCCCCCGCTTCCAGGCGCGCTCCACGCCAAGCGACGGTCTCGGGTGGTCCTGGGTCGCGTGCTCTCTGGCGACCAGTTCGTCAATTGCGCAGTGACGCGGGCGCGCTTGTCAAAGGAGTTCCGCGGCCAGGCGGTGGAAATGGAAGGAGCCGCGCTAGCCCAAGCGGCAGAACGCTTCGGCGTCCCTTGTGTCGTCGTGCGTTGCCTCAGCGATCTCGCCGGCAGCGATAGCCATGTGGACTTCCAGACATTCCTGCCGGCGGCGGCGGCTGCCGCGGCGGCGGTGGTTCATCGGCTCATTCCGGTGATCGCCGCGAGCTGAGCTAAGCGATTTTAGAGCGTCCGCTTCACGAAATCGATGTGCTGGCGGAGGTGGTAGAGATCCTCGGCAAAAGCATAGGGCATTTGGAGGCGTCCGGCCTCGGCCTGAAGGCGGTCGAGCTCCTTGAGGGCGAGCTCCCGGGCTTCGGGCCGGCGGATGTCGCGGGCGCCGGTCTCGATCCGCCTCAGCTCCTTGTAGTAGCGAAGAATCCGGCGGCGCACCTGCCAACGATAGGTCGGCGGCGCCATGCGGAGCAGGGGGATCACCAGGGTCAGAAGCGGGAGGATCAGGATCCATGTGCGCTTCACCAGCACGGCTGCCCAGAAAGGAAGGTAGCGGCTAAGGAAATTCGGGCCGTTGGCAAGTGCGCGTTTCGCCTCGCTGGTCAGCGGGAAATCGAGATGCATGGCGGAGGGAAACTCCTCCGGCTGGGCGAATTCATCGCCGGGGCCGCTGATCCCGCGGGTCGCCTCGATCAAGAGATCGACGAGAGCGGGATGCAGGCTGCTGCGGGATACCAGGGATGCGGCCGGAGCGAGCAGGCTGATGTCCTGGGCCGGCACATTCTTCGATAGGTCGATCATGCCCCTGGGCAGGCTGACGACGGAAAGGTACCGGAAGGTCCTTGCGTATGCCTGAGCCTGGGCGAGATTGACGAGGCCGATGCCGGGAGAAAGGCTGAGATCCGCAACCGTAGGATCCCTGAGCGAGGTCACGAGGAAGACGGCATCGACGCGGCCGGCTTTGAGGGCGGCGGCGGCGTCCTTGCCGCCAAGGGCGACGAACACGGCATTGTCGTTGTCCACTCCGCCCGCGGCGAGAAGCGCCGCCGCAGCCTCCCGGGTGCCGCTGCCATCGAGACCCATGGCGATACGCTTGCCCTTGAGGGCCGACAAGCGATCGGGCGATGTGCCGCGGACGAACAGCCAGACGGGTTCGTAGTACAGGCTTGCGATCGAGCGCAAATCCGGCATCGCATCCGGGCTGCCCGTGCCGCCTTGGACGATGGCCAAGTCCACGCCGCTGCGCGGAGCGTCCAGAAGCGTCAGGTTCTGCAGTGAGCCTGCCGTCGGCAGCACTTCCAGGGTCACCCCATTGCTCGCGAGCGCGGCCTTGAGACGCGCCGCGTACTGGTCATAGCCACCGCCAGGGGCACCCGCTGCGATCCGCAGGTGATTGGGCGGCGCCGGATCGATGAAGTGATAGGCAAGGGCGAAGCCGGCCGCGATCAGGAGCGCGATCGGGACGTAAACCTTGAGGAAATCCCTCATGACAGCGGTTCCGGGATCGGCAAGGACTCGAACCGCCAAATCGGCAGGTCGATATGGCCGGGGTTGAGACCGCGGATTTCGGACCAATCCTCAATCTCGATCACGCCGTCCACCTGCTCGCCGGTTTCCGACAGCGGAAAAGCGCCGTGGTCCACAAACCGCGCCAGGTCGGGCGCGATATCCCCGCGATACCGCCCGTAGAATGGGCGCGCCTGTCGCACCACGCGACCGTAGTGGGCGAGCCAGGATTCGAAACCGGTGGTCACCCCGAGCTCGCTGAACCGACGCCCGGTAAAATCCCGGCCGGCGGCTTCGACGACGCCGGTGCCGACCAGCCGATAGCGCAGGTCGAACGGACCCGGGACCACATGGGCAATGGAAATGAAGGGAAGCAGTGGCCGGATCGCACCCGGATCGATATCGCGCCATCGGGGCGCCAGCCGCCCTACGCGCTTTTCCACCCAATGGCGATAGAGGTCATGCACCATCGACGAGCGGATCGTTGCCGGAGGGGAGAAATCGCTCACGGCGCTTGGTGATTGCGATACCAGTTCTGCGCCAGCCCGGCCGACTGCTGAAGCTGGGCCGGCGTCATCTGCTGCGCCAGAACGTCGCGATCGGCCCGGACACGCTCCCGCGCGTCGCCCTCGGGCATGGTATCGACGGCGATCGTCAGCCACATGTGGGCGATGGCCAGATCCTTGGCCACGCCCTGGCCGTTGAAATACAGGATGGCAAGGCCGATCTCGCCGTCGCTGTTGCCCTGGACTGCCGCCGCCCGGTACCAGTAGAACGCCCTGGAGAAGCTGGTGGCGACGCCCAGACCGTAGTGATAGATCGATGCCAGATTGGCCTGGGCCCGGGCATCGCCCTCCCTTGCCGGCGGCGTCAGCTCCTTGAGCGCGATGCCGTAGTCGCCCTGATTGAGCGCGGCGATCCCGGCATCTGTCTCGGCCGACGCCGGGACCGGCGCCAATCCCGCAGCCAGCACGGCAGCGGTCAGCAACCCGCGCCATCGCCGCAACCCCGGGATGAGCCCCGGTCGCTTCGGCCAGCCCATGAAGCTGCGCAGTCGCCTCAGCATCGTCTTCCCATATTGCCCGACTGTCTTGCACCGGACGATCCGCGAATCGTCCCGGGCAATGATTATAGCCGCATTGCCAGCCTTACGCCGGCCCGCTCGAGTAGACGGCGATGACTTCCCCGATGTCGCTGAGCGCTCGTTCCGTCGCCGCGAAACCCTCGGCGATGCCTTCGGCGGCGCGGTCGAATTCCAGCAGCCCGATATGGCCGAGGCGGGGCGAGATGGAGACGTCCGGCGGCTCGCCCGCCAAGCGGCTGCGGGTGATGCGATCCTGCATGATGTTGAGGGATTGCACCATGACGCCGAACAGGCTGGGCGCGCCCGACACCCGTCCAAAGACGCCCTTCAGCCAGCCGCTCAGGCCGTGCTCCGTCTTGCTCGCGACCTCGGGAAATTCATGCAGCAGATCAAAGCCGGCGGCCCGCGGGATGTCTTGTTCGGCGTGCCTGGTCCGGCCGATGATATCGGCATGGAGGTTGACGGCGATGACGATCTGCGCCCCCATCGCCCGGCAGAGTGAGACGGGCAGGGGATTGACCAGCGCCCCGTCCACCAGCCACCGGCCGTTCCACAGGATGGGTGCGAAAACGCCGGGAAGTGAGATCGTCGCCCTCAGCGCATCGACGAGATTGCCGCGGGCGAGCCAGACTTCATGGCCGGTGACCAGGTCGGTCGCCACGCAGGTAAAAGGGATGGGGAGGGCTTCGATCGCTGTCTCGCCCAAATGCCGGCGCATGATCGCGGCCAGGCGGTTGCCCCCGATCATGCCACCGCCCGAGGCATGGAAGTCGAGATAGCCGACGATCCGAAGCTTGTTGAGGCCGCGGGCCCAGTCCTCGATCACGTCCAGCTTTCCGGCCAGATGGATGGCGCCCACCAGCGCGCCCACCGAGGTTCCGCAAAGGATATCGGGCCTGATATCCGCCTTGGCGAGCGCGCGCAACACGCCGATATGGGCCCAGCCGCGTGCGCCGCCCCCGCCTAGAGCCAAGCCGATCAGCGGCCGGGGCATCCGGGTCAAGCTATGCGAGGAAGGCCGCGTCCTGGCGGACCTCGATCACCGTCGGTCCATCGGCCGAAAAGGCGTCCTTCAGCGACTGGGTCAGCTCCGCCAGGCTTGTCGGCTGGCGCGCATGGCAGTGGAAAGCCCGGGCAAGGGCCTGGAAGTCCGGGTTGCGCGGCTTGACGGCGATCTCGGGAATGCCGCGTCCGACCATGTCGCCCGCGATCTGGCCAAGCGCATCGTTGTTCCAAAGCAGCACGGCAAGAGGCATGCGTAGCTCCGCCGCAGTCGCCAGCTCCTGGACGGTGAACAGCAGGCCGGCATCGCCGGCGAGCGCGACCACCGCGCGATCCGGCGCCGCAAGCTTGGCGCCGATGGCGGCGGGCAGCGCGTAGCCCAGCGTGCCGAAGCCTTGCGGGTGGAACCAGGTCCTTGGCCGCTGGCAGCGGAAGTAGCAGTTCCCGGTATAGGCGATCTGGGTCATGTCGGAGGCAACCATGCCGTCGTCGGGGAGCGCCGAGCGAAGGGCATCGAGAACCGCAATGTGCTTTCGCTGCAGGGGGCGCCATTCCGCGAGGTTGGCTGCGCGGATGCCCGCCAGGCGCTTTGCATCCGGCGCCGGCCTCGGCTTGATGGCGGCGGCGAGCGCCTTCAGCGTCGCGCCGGCGTCGGCGAGGATGGCGACCGCCGCCGGGTAATCGCGGCTCATGTTGCGCGGATCAAGGTCGATGCGGACAAGCTTCCCCTTGATGGGCAGGGCCGCGGTCCAATGCTCCGTCTCGGCCAGCTCCGTTCCCACGGCCACCACGACGTCCGCCTCGCCGAGCAAAGCCAAGGTCGCTTTCTGTGCCAGGGTCGAGCCGAGGCTTTGGGGGTGGTCGTCCGGGACATATCCCTTAGCAGCCACCGTCGGCACGAGAATGGCGCCGGACTTCTCGACGAAGGCCTTCAGGGGATCGACCGCCTCGACGCTGCCGCCGCCGGCGATCACCACCAGAAGCTTGGCCGTCTGGATCAGCTTCGCGGCGGACGCGACCGACGCCGCATCGGGCACCGGTCGGCGCCGGCGGCCCCGGCTGTCCTCGGCCGGAACGCCCGGCCCCGACAGCACGTCGAGGGGAATCTCGATATGCACCGGCCGAGGCCGCCCCGTCTCGAAAACGGCATAGGCATCGGCCATGGCCCGGGGCAGCTCTTCGGGCTTCATGATGGTACGGGAGAAGGCCGTGAGCGGCGCCATCACGGCTTGCTGATCGGTGATCTCATGCAGGCGGCCGCGACCCTTGCCCAAGTCATCGCGGGCATTGACGCTGCTCAGCACCAACATGGGAACGGAATCGGAAAACGCCTGACCGATGGCGGTTCCGGCATTGACGACGCCCGGCCCGGTAATGAGCACGCAGACCCCGGGTTTGCCCGAGGCGCGGGCATAGCCGTCGGCCATGAAACCTGCCCCCTGCTCATGCCGGACGCCCACATGGCGGATCGCGCTCTGGGCCAAACCTCGGTAGAAATCGAGGGTATGAACGCCCGGAATGCCGAAAACCGTGTCCACGCCATTGGCTTCCAAGAAGGCGACGGCGGACTGGCCGCAGGTTTGATTCATGACCACGGTGGGTCTCCTGGTAGGGACGTCGGGAATCTGCCCGATGGGAGAGCGAGCAGCAAGCCGCCGCGGTCTATTGGGCTGGTCCGACCGACTTGCTCAGCGCCTCGACCAGCTTGGCGACCATCGGCCCGGTGGCAACGAGAGGATCGGCATCCGGCTTGAGGTCGGTTATCTCGCCCCGCCAGATGTAGTGGCCCGAGGATCGCTCGTAGAGGCCGAGCGTGATCCGGAATGTGTGGGGGATCTTGTTCGCCGGCTGCGTGGCGCCGCCGATGAGCTCGTTCTGACTGGTGTTGATGGTGATATGCACCTGGGCGTTGTTCTGCGGCCCCGCCCCGAGGCTGCTGCCGGTTCGGCCTGTCGTATCGGCCGCTACGGCAAAGATCAGGCCTGCGTCCTCGCTGAATTGGAATCCCTTGTCGGTCAAGGTTTGGCGCAGGCTCTGATCGACATGATCGGTGATCTCGCTGTTGTCGGCCGGCTC
Organism: uncultured Alphaproteobacteria bacterium; assembly: GCA_963724385.1. Taxonomy (GTDB): domain Bacteria; phylum Pseudomonadota; class Alphaproteobacteria; order Dongiales; family Dongiaceae; genus DASXQK01. The sequence continues at coordinate 2,386,153 of CAVRUJ010000001.1, forward strand.
GGTATTGAACGCCGCACCCGCCGGCACGCGGCCATAGCTTACGACGGCGATCTGCATCGGGTCATCGGCCCAGGCAGCCGTGGTGACCAACAGGATGGCTGCGGCCAAACTCGTCCAGCGGTTCATCAATTCCTCCGTATCTGCTTATTATGCAGTATGACAAGGCCTAAGGGCAGGGGGCTTCAAAATTTGGCGGAAATGCTGGGCTTGCGACTGGCGTCGGGCCGCCGCGGACGCGTTTGCTGGCGGTAACGCCGGCGGTTGGGCGTTCCCTATATGGACGCGGCTACGGTCCGGGTCGGAGAATCGCCTGGGTTCGATGGCTTCCGGGGTTTTGCCGGCGGCCTTTGGCCGGCGTGGACTGCGGCTTGCTCCGCCTATACGGCGACGCCAGCTCGGTTGCCGGGCCGCATAGCGCAGTATCTCGACCATCGAATCGTCAGCCGGCGGCCTTGGCAATGGCCTTGGTCAGCTCGAACACGCCGTTTCCGCACCCGGGGCTCGGCGATCTTGTAGTAGGCGCGTACCAACTCGAGGGTCTCGCGTTTCGCCAGCGGGTCCGGTTCGGCCGCGGCCTTCTGCAACTTCGACGCGGGAACTCCCATCAGCCGGCTCGGCGACTTGTCGGCTACGCCCGCCTCCATCTCCTCGAAGAAATAGGAGATCGGTACATCGAGAACCCGCGCCAGGTCGAACAGCCGGCTGGAGCCGACGCGGTTGCCGCCGCGCTCGTATTTCTGCATCTGCTGGAAGGTGAGGCCGATCGCTTCGGCCAGCTTCTCCTGGCTCATGCCCGAGGAGCGTGCGCCGCTGGCGGATCCGCCGGCCGACATGGACGTCGATCGGGTTCGGGAAGCCTTTGCTGGCCATGCGGCCGGAGGATTTGCGGGGCTTGCGCATAGGGGTGCCAATCAATTTTGATGCGTATTCGGCTACCAGATCGCAGGTCCTGGCTGCCGTGAAGTCCGCCGCTTTGGCGAGCGCGCCGCAGTCAGTTCACGGGCTCCCCTTCCCGCCTCCCCCGCCCCAGCTCGTCGATAGCCTTGAGAATCCGGCGCCAGGTCGTGGCCCCGATCATGTCGCCGCCTCGAGGAGCTGATCGGCGCGCTCGGCCGCCCGCAGGCCGGCATCGTCGCCGTCCTGGTCAATGAGCGGCTTGGCGGCGAGGAAGATGTCGGGATCGGAGGTAAAGTTCCGCCGGGCCGTTGTCGCGTTCACGCGACCGCCGAATACATAGAATCGGGAGCTGACCGCATCTATTCAGTCATCGTGGGCGCGGTTCGCCGGAAGCGCCAGTTTTTTGTCGTATGGTCGCGGCTCATCTGAGGCGTGGTTTGCGACGCTGAGTCGGGTCCCGATTGTGTAACGGTTGAGGTTGCGGAGGGCTCGGCGGGGCACATCGCCCCGACCTCTCGGGCCGACCGCAGCGCGACGGCCGGAGAGCATTCGGAGAGCCTTCTCGCGCGGCCGAAGGCAGGACGGACGCGGATCCGGGCGGCGCCCTCGACAACGCGGGCGGCGATCTTGAGCAGGCGCAAGCGCAAGGTGGTCAACTCGGCGGTCCTCCAGAAGGAGCGCCTGGGCGCGGCGGCGCGCGGCTAGTGCAGCGACCAGTCGGCGGCGGTGTCCCGCTAACTCCGCCGTTCGGCTACGGGGAACCATGGTCCCGGCGGCTTCCCGGCCCTCTGCCCTAGTCGTGTCAGCGGCGCCCGCGCCCGCGTCTCTCGCCGTATGATCGCGGCTCATCGACGTGGGGACGGCTCGGGCGGTGCTGGACGCTGATCGCACCGATGCCGTGCTGGTGGAGGGGCCCGGCGGGCCGCCGGAAATCAAGCCGGGCTTCGAGACGGAAACAGCCGCCGAGGCATGGCTCTATCGGTTCAGGCGCAGGCGGAAACAGCACCACCAGCCAAAGGCACGGCTCCCATAGCCCTCAGTTCAGCCGCTGGCTTTCAGTCGATCTGCGTCGGCGGCGAACTACTCAGGAGTTTGACCAAGCGCCAGGTCAATCAGACTGCTTATAGAATGCCCATTGAGGTCGCACCCCTTGAAGAAGCGGACGTAAAGCCAGCCATCAGGCAACGTATCGTCGCACAGACAAGCGGAAACTCGAAGAGATGCGATGTCGTCTTCGGAAGGAAATCGATTGTTTCGAGTGGCATCGTGGCATTGACACTGGTCGTAAGAGGATATGTTCTCCTGAAGCGGCACCTCAAGAAGGAGCTGGAACTCGTCACAGCGTGCGACGACAGGGACACAACGCAAACGCTAACCCAAGCTTTCAATCAGACGGGATTAGCAAAGATAGAAGGCTCACAGCCCAATCCATATCGAACCAGACTGAAGTCTCCTACGACGATAGCCTAAACTTTCGGCGAATGCCGCGCCACCATTTCCGGAAATGGTAGGTGAGTCAACGTTGATATCCTCCTCCAGGGAAACAAAGACGGCAGCTACTCGCTAATGCTGCATGTCGAGCCCTGACATCGGTGTAAGAGAAACCCTAGCAGCAAATCCCCAGTCCGCGATAAACATCAGCTTTCCGAACGCCCCTAACCCCCCGTTTCGGCGGGAGCGGCGACCCCTTAATCCGACATTCACCGGATAACCGGCTTGCTGAGCCAAGATTGCCGCCGAACGATGGCAGTCGCAAGACGTGCCCTCACCAAGAGCGGCAACATGCTCCAACGGCCGGTAACATGGGCATGCTGCGCGTGGGAAGTGCCGAAATTGCCTTCATCAAGACGCACCTCTACCATGGTTCTTACTGGAATTCATGACGACCGGACGCGCATCTGGGGTCCTCTGGTGGAATCGATATCCGCGGTAGTCACTATCGCTGGTTGATGCCGGGCGGAGTACCGAATTTCAATCGGTAGGATTCAGCCTAAGACGCCAGCGTCGCCGGTCAGCAGCTCAACCCGCCTCGCGGTCATCGTTGCTTCTTTTTCTGGGTGGGGGCGCGATGACGGCGGGGATCTGTCGAACGCTGTAACCGCCGGACTTCACCCGCCAAGTGCTCACCCTCGCGGGCGCAATCTTCCGATTATCGAGGAAATCCCCAACTGCCTTCGTCGGCGTACCCGGAGCCGATTTGCAGGCAGCGTGAACGGAAGCATTGCGGCGGTCTCGCCACTCGTCGACGCACTCGCGAAGGTCGCGTTCTTCATTTCTTTCGTGTTTGCGCCAAAGCGAAACCAGATCGCCGAGACTTAACCTTTCCGGCTTCTTCTTCGTTGTCGCACCACGGCCCAACAGCATCGAAGTCAAGCGGTCCGAGATGATTGACTCGCAGAGTGCGGTGGCCTCAAGCGAGTATCCGGCCGCCAATGCCTCTTTTGATTCGTCGAAAAGCGTAGCGGTAGCTGTCATACTTAGCCAAGTTTGCCATGGATGTTCCTCCCGATGGCGCTCGATTGCCGCAATAGCGACTTGAGAAGCCTACGGCGACGGATACCAAGCTGCAACCTCGCCGACGGGGCGGACGCCAGCACTATGGTGATGGGTATGGCCATCATGGCGACGAGCCCCGCAATGCCGATAGCCCCGAGCGGCGTTGTCGGCGCTCACGTCACGGCGGCAGGACGCGAATGTAACCCTGTGGTGCGCGCTTAACCGATCCGCCGCCAGGCTTCTTGAAGGATGTCGCCTCGCACGAGACAGGGCAGATTTGCGTTATAACGAGTGTGTATTCCCGTGGCTGACGCTTGTCGTCCTTCCATTTCTGTCGCCAAGGCTCCGGTTTGAAGTCAGCATTCTCGTAGTGCGCTGGCTTGAACCGAAGGATTTCATTGATCATGGCTTTGTGTTCAACCTGTCTGCCGGCGACGTGGATGAACCCAAGCATCGGAAAAGAGAAGTGCTTCTTCTTGATCTTGAACCCCACGGTCCAATACAGGGCTTTGTGACATGCAAGATGCTTTATCGCATCGGCAGGGTCCCCCACGCGCCGGTTCGAGCTGAATAGGATGGCATCCATGGCTTCTCCCTTGATAGCTATCGTGCCGAGAAATAGCAGACCAAGTCTCGCCGAGACCCTGGACAAGATGCTACATAATTCCGCCGAATTCCACCCACCAGCCCCTACAGGCCTAACGTTGCTGGCGCCAAAGAGGATTGCCCGATCGACCTGGACTTGCACGCCTACGGCCTCCCCGCCGGCCGATGGTGGTGGCTGTCACGAGTTGCGGGCAGTCACGGGCCGCCGGCGGCCGCGGAGACGGCCTTGCCGTCCAGGCTCGCCGCGCCTCCAAATGATCCACGTTTACCGCCAAACTACCCCAATTGATGGGCATCTCAGGTCGTGACGCCACACTGGCGCCATGACCCAGCAGCGTATCCATAGGCGTCTCCGCCCAGGCCGACCAGGCGGCCAGCCAACTCAAGAAGCTCGATGACGCCGCGGACGCCGTCGCCGGGTCGGTTGAGAATATCGCCAAGGCCTCCAAGGCGGCGGCCGACGGCCTGGCCAAGATGGAGGCCATTGCCCAGCGACTAAGAACGTCCAGGGCACGCTCAGCAAGGAGCTGGGCAAGCCGATCGACGCCGCGGACGCGGCGTTGTTCCTGGCGAATTTTGAGAACATGCGCCAAGGCCGCGGGATCGGCTCGCAGAAAACTCGCGCCTTCGGATCGTTCGAGGACTGGTACGCCGGCAACTCGACGATGTTCCGGCGCCGGGCGGACGCCGAGCGGCACCGGCGCTACGTCATGGCTGTCGGCATGCAGCGCACGGGCTATGCGCGCGAGTATGGCATCCCGGCGTTCGGTCCGGACGAGAACGCCCCGCCGCCGCCAGCCGCCCCAGACTTCGTCCAGAACACAGCCCAGCGCGCCGGCGGCATGGCGTTTGGCTTCGGCAAGTCGATGCTGGCCATGGCGGGCCTCACGTCGATTGCCGGCATGGTGGGCTCTGGCGTCGATATGGCGACTGAGCAATCCGTCACCATCGATACCTTGAAACGCTCCATGGGAGACCTTGGGGTCACCTTCGATGCCCTCAAGGACCAGGTCGAGGACGCGGCCAAGGGCATGGGTATGACGACGGTAGAGGCTTCCCGCCTCGCCGTGCAGTTCGCGCGAGCCGAGGGCAACGGCGCGCCCAATGCCATAGGCGGGAAGCTCCGCACCTCGATCGGCTTCGCCCGGGCGTTCGGCATGGACGACCCAGCCGACGCCGCGCAGTTCTTCGGGACAATGAGTCGGCTTGGCGTCACCGGCGCCAATACCAGAATCAGCGCCGGTTCGCACTGATGATTGCGGAGGCGATCAACAAGTCCGGCTACGCCGCGAACGCGGCCGACATCGTCAACGCCGTCCAGGCGTTCGCCTCGCGCTCGGCCAGCATGACGCTCTCGGCGCCGAACGTCGCCGAGTATGCCAGCGCGTTGGCGGGCCTCATGGGCTCGAAGGCGCCTGGCCTGGACCCGACTAACTCCGCGGCGATACTGAATGCCGCTGACAACGCGGTCCGCGCCGGTGGCGGCATGGGCCTGGCCGGGCTGAATTTCTCGTATGCCGCCCTGATGCGAGGCACGCCGGGGCTGGATAATCCAGTCGAGGCGGAAGCGCTATGGCAAGGCGGCTTGTTTGGATCGACCCAAGGCCAGATGGCGCCTGGCACAGTCCTGGGTGACTACATGGCCCGCCATGGTCTGACCCCGCCGATGCTGTCGGGCACCACCAATTTCGCCAAGCTGCGCGACGCACTCAAGAAATTCGCCGGCGACGGCTGGATCGGCCTTGAGTTCGGCTCAAAATTTCTTCGGCCTGAAATCGATCGACCAAGCCGCGGCGCTGATGGACATGAAGGGGGCCGATCTTACGGGCGTCCAGGGGGCGCTGGCCGGCACTGGGATTAAGTTGGGGGACCTGGACCCGACCAGCATGCAGGCGCTCTCCCAAGTCGGCGGCACCAAGAGCATGGCGGACCTTAGGAAGATTTACTCCGATACCATCGGTCGGAGCGATCTGTCGGCCGACGAAAAGACCTCGCTCAGGAACGCATCCGGTGGTGACTTCAATGCCCTCCGCGCCGCGCTGATCAAGGTCATCGGCGCGCACGGCCAAGAGGCCACGATCGGGTCGGATACCCGCGAGTTGATAGCGGCGTTCAAACAATCGATAGCGGACCTCGGTCAGCAGCTCCTGCGGCCCCTGAGCGACATTCGCGACGCCGTCAGGGCGATGGCCGGCATAGGCGGCGTCTCCGCGCCAGGGCCTTCATATTCGTCCACGGACAATCCGGACGGCAGCCGGACCATCACGCAGACCAGCAACGCCGGCGGCCGGTATACCATCGCCCGCCCTGTGGCGACCGTCCCGAAGGGCCAGGTCTATCTTTCGCCGGCCCAACTGCAGGCGATCGACGACGCGGCCGGCGGAGACCCCGCCAAGGTCGCGCTCATGCGCGCGCTGGTGACGCAGGAGAATCGCGGGTTTGGATTTGCCAATGACAAGGCCAAGTCCCCCGCGGGCGCCCGCGGAGCCTGGCAGCTCATGCCCGACACCTGGGCCAAGTTCGGCGACGGCACAGATTTCAACGCCTCGGCCGGTAACTTTTCGGCGGAGGCCAAGGCGGTGTCCAAGTTCATCGACCAGATTGAGTCCGACATGGGGACGAAAGACCCCGACGTGGTCGCCGCCTATTACGATGGCGGCTTCTACAATGCCCGAGACGTGCTCAACGGCGCGGCGCCTCGTAGCAAAGAAACACAGAACTACCTCGCCGGCATTGACGCCACGCTGCTCGGCGCCACGCCGATCCCGACAAGCCCGAACTCGAGCGGATCGCCGGACGATCGAAACCGGCCAGTCCAGATAGCTGGCGAGGCCACGATCCGCCTGATCGACAAGGATGGCAACAATCGCGGCGAGACCGTGCTAAGGCCGTATGCCGTCAATCCGCCGTCTGGCGGGTATATGCCTCGGGGGCGCCTGTGACCGTCGGCCGGTCATCCTCGTGGCGATCACTTCCGGCCGGCCCCGAGCTGGATGCCGAAGTCGCCAGGCGCGTCTATGGCCGAACCGGCCGCGAAGTCCGCAACCTGATAAACCGAAATCTACTGCCGAAATACTCGACTGACCGCAACGAAGCCTATCGCCTGTTGAAAGACTTCGATTTTGCGGAGCGTGCCGGGACGAGCCAGATTATTGACCAGGCCACGGTCCGGAGATTCAACGAACATTTGGCGGAGCGCTCGGCCGCGGCCTTGGCCGCGGGTTCGTATATCAGAATCGCCTTGGGGTGTTCGCGGCCGGTCAACATTGTACGCGCAGCCTTGATCGCGGCAGAGAAACCAAGGCGGTCCCGCAGGCGGCGCTGATCCGGCCCTCGGTCGCCCCAATGCCTTCGGCCGGGTCTCCAAGACTACGCAGAAAATTCCAGTAGATCGCCGAAAGCCGTCACTTTACGCAACTTATCGCGGGACCGCATGCGGCCGTGAGGGGACACTCTCCGGACCAATACGCACGCGATCGAACGGAGCCGGCATGCTCTCCGCTACTCACGGCTACTCACAACGCCCCAATTTTCCTCAGTTTTCCTCAGGACGGCGCGCGCTTACGGCGGAGACAATCGGCTCGCAACGAACTAGAGCGCATGCCTTCAAATTTCAGCGGCCAAAGGCGGCCGGAGTCGTGACGCCAAGATCACCCCACTGAAAACGGGAGTTACCAATGAGCCGCGAAACGTCTTCATCACACTCACCCCATCCCATCGCCTATGGGCCGGATAAGTCCGCCGAAGTCTTGGGCGTCGGCAGGTCAAAAATGTACGATCTGCTCCGCGCCAAAAAGGTCAAATCCGTCCTGGTCGGCCGGCGGAGACTTATCACACACGAAGAGTTGGAGCGGATCGCACGCGAGGGAGCGTAGCGATGGAGCCCGGTCATCAGGCCGCTCTGGCGCGTCGCCTACTCAAGTTGGCGGCCTATCGCGGCAATCGCAGCGCTTGGCGCATGCTTGCCGATAACTCCGAGGCCGTCGCGGCGCTGCGCCTGCACTGCGGTCGCGTAGTGGCCGCCGCCGGAGACCGGGCCGAAGCCGCCTTGGACGCGATCGACGTCCTGTCCCTCGGCGCGAAGTCGCCCGATGAGATCATCACCGCCTTCGCCCACATGGCGATCGAGATAGCCAGGCAAGCCGCCATGTCGACGGCCGTCGACGACGGCGAGGACCTGTTTTGAACTAGGAAAATACGATGGATACGGAGAGCGAAGAGGGCCGCCAGGTGGCCGGAAAACCGCTGGCAGCCCCCGTGGAGATGAGTGAGGCGAGTGGCATTGGTGATAGTAGCGTCACGAAAACTGACGCGACCATCTCTCCGCGCGCGCCGTCCAAGTCGCGCCAATCAATGTCGTCGTTGCCCGAGTGCATCCTCGCGGACATGCGGCGTGACATGGCGGCGAATGGCCTCGTTTTCAAAGGCGACATCGAAGCTGACCGCGAAATCCATCGCGCGCACGGCGAGGGAGACAAACAGGGCTCAAAAAATGGCTGGTACAAGCTTCCATCTCGACATCCCAGCCGGCCAATGGGGTCTATGGGTGCTACAAGCGCTTTGGAAACGGGGCCATCAAATGGTCTCTGAGGGGCGGGACGAAACTATCCAAGGCCGAGCGGCGCAAGCTCATGGCGAAGATGCGGGCCGACGAAAAGGCCCGCGCCGAGGCCGAGCGCAAGAAACACGAGGCGGCCGCGGCGAAGGCCAATGCCGTCTGGAACGCGGCCAAGCCGGCGCCGATCAATCATCCCTATCTGGTCCGCAAAGGCGTCCAGCCTCACGGCCTGCGCGTCGGCGACTGGGTCAAAGACTTCATCGACGACGAAACCGGGGAGGTGACCAGGACCATCACCGTTCCGAACGCGCTGCTGGCCCCGATATTCGAGGTCACCACCACCGGCAAGCGCGTGATCGTCTCCCTACAGGCGATATTCCCGGACTCGAAGAATGCCCTGTCCAGGGACAAGGATTTCCTCCGGGACGGCAAAAAACGCGGATGCTTCTTCGTTATCGGCAAACCCCTCGACGTCGACGGCGTCAAGACCATGGCGATCTGCGAGGGCTATGCCACAGGCGCCTCAATCTATGAATCGGCCAACATCGGCGTCGTCGTGGCGTTCGATGCCGGGAACCTCGAGCCCGTCGCCCGCGCCTGGCGCAAGCAATTCCCCGATATCCGGTTCGTCGTGTGCGCAGACAATGACCAGTGGACTACCGAGCCCATCAAGAATCCTGGCCTGACCCGCGCCAAGGAGGCCGTCGCCGCGATCGGCGCGCCGGCCTGCGGCGTCAAGCCTACCTTCAAGAGCCTCGAGGGGCGGCCCACTGACTTCAATGACATGGCATCGCGGGACGGCCGCGACGCGGTCAAGGCGCGGATCCTAGCGGCTATCAAGGCCGATATCCCGCCGCCGGCACCGGCCACAGTGCCCGCGCCAGCCGCGCCAACTCCCCCACCACTACCGGACCCCCCTCCGGCGCATGACCCCTCCGGTTACTTCGCCATCCTCGGGTATAGCAAGTGTACCGGCACGGGTCCCGGCGCGGAGGGCATCTTCCACTTCTACCAACACGAGGCCAAACAGCTTCGGGCATACTCGGCCCGAGGGCTCGGCCAAGAAACCACGCAGCTCGAACTCGCGAGGAAAACGTGGTGGGAGAAGAAATTCGAGTCCGAGAAACAGGGCTGGAACAAGAGTGCCGCGGCCGATTGGCTGATCAGCGCGTGCTACGATCGGGGATTCTACGACGCGTCGAAGGTTCGTGGCCGCGGCGCCTGGATCGACGATGACCGACTGGTGTTCCACTTCGGCAACCGGCTATCGGTCGACAACGTCGAGATGGGGGTGACGAAGATCAAATCTCAGATTCATCTATGAGTTGGGGGCGACGCTTCCAGCACCGGCAGAGACCGCACTCTCCGACGACGACGGCAAGCGCATCGTCGCCGTCGCTGAGAAGTTCCGTTGGGTGAAACCTGGGTCGCATCTCCTGCTAGCCGGCTGGGTCGCACTGGCGCCGGTCTGTGGGGCTCTCGGGTGGAGACCGCACGCGTGGATCACGGGCAAGGCCGGCTCGGGAAAAACCACCATCATGAAGCGCTTCGTGAATTTCCTCGTGGGAGAGATGAGTTTGTACGTTCAGGGCGTGACCACCGAAGCCGGTATTCGCCAAACCCTTAAGGGCGACGCCCTCCCGGTCCTGTTCGATGAGGGCGAATCGAATAACGAGCGCGACGCTGCGCGGATGCAAGGGGTCATACAGCTCGCTAGGCAGTCGAGCACGAAATCCGAGGCGCGAACAGTCAAGGGTACCCCCGCGGGCCACGGCATAGAGTTCTTGCCACGATCCATGTTCCTGATGTCGTCGGTGTCGGTCGGGATCCGCTATCAGGCCGACCACGATCGAATCGCGAAACTATACCTACGGTCCAAGCGTGAGCTGGACCACATGAATAGCTGGCCTGAGATCAGCGCTGCCATGCTGTCGATCGAGAAGGACCGCAAAATGCCGGGCCGCCTTGTCCGCCGGGCAATTCATAATTTACCGGTCACCATCAAGAACATCGAGACATTCGTCAATGTCGTCGCCAACCGGCTGGGGGCTCAGCGGGAGGGAGATCAGTACGGCACGCTGATCGCCGGCGCATGGTCGCTTATGTACTCGACTGTGGCGACGCCCGATGAAGCCGAGGGTTTCGTTGACACGTTCGACTGGTCGATATTCCTCCAGGAGACCGGCGGCGACAAGTCAGACAAAGTGCTGAACGCTATCCTCGGTCACCGGATCAACATGCCTGGTGGAAAAGAGATGGCAGTTTCGGAGCTGGTTGTGATCGCCGCCGGCATTCCCCAGGACGCCAAGGATCGCGAGGTTCACATGCTTGGCGCGAAGGAAGCCAACAGGAAACTCAAGCTCTACGGTCTCAAGGTTATCCCCGAGGGCAACGCCTCTCTTGCCGCGGGTCATCTCCTTATGGAACGAGGCAACAAGGAGATCGAGAAAATGCTCGAAGAAACGTCGTTCAGGACCGGCTGGGAAGATCAAATCTTAGGGGTCAAGGGCGCGGCGCGGCACGTCGGGCTCGACAGCAAACCCAAGAAGGAGCGCTTCGCCGGGAACCCCTCGGGGGCGATATCCATCAAACTGTCCGCCGTCCTTGTGGACGACGCCGAGGAGACCCCACCCACGCCAACGTCCGGTCCGTATCCGGACCCTGACGACTGGAACTACCAACACGACGACGATATGCCGCTTAAGTCATAGGGGATTGCCGCTGCCGGGCCGCGAGAGACGCAACGGCTGCTCCGCTCACGGCAAACCTGTAGCCGACGGCTACACGCTGGCTACACGTTTGGCTACATCAATTTCTATATATATATCAATATATTAGATATAGTATAGTATAGTATGTAGCTAATGTAGCCATATAAATATAGTCCCCATGTGAGAGAGGTTGGTAACGGGTGGGATGGGGATTGATGAGGTGAGTTGGGGAGTGGATATATATATATTGGCTGTCGGGGAGCGGCTACAACGGCTACAAACGCCAAAAATTCAAATTATCGAAGTTGTATCAATAGGTTAGTCTGTAGCTCACTTTGTGCCGTGGCGTAGCCGGGCGGCTACATTGGTCGTCGAAACCGGGGTCACGAGGGAGTGGCCCCGAAGCGGACCGGGCCGTTGGGAGTCCTGCCTGCTGTAGTCACCCGGAAGTATCTGGCGTCACTCGCCGGCTTCCCGGTGGCGCTGGCCGGTTCCGGTACTCCCGGGAATGTCGCCCACTACCGCACCAAAATCGATGGCTCGGTGGGGTATACGGTCAGGTAAGACCACCGCGTAATATTTCTAATGCCAATAAATAGGCACCTTCTGTCGCCTAATTGGCGGATATCTCCTCCGCCGTACCGTATTCCCGAGCCGTATCTGGCGCCCTTCGGACCGCGGCTGGCGCTCGGCGAGCTGGCGCGCCCGCGCGGCCTTCGCCGGCCCAAGCTCAGTGATCGCCACGGCCGCCGGCGCCGTGATGGTCTCCGTGGCGACTGCCCTCCTGCCAGTAGCCTCCGGCAGGTTCAATTCACGGGCCGCGGCGCGGACGCCACCGACCGGGCGGCCCCTCCCTATTTTTGCGTCATCGTGACGCAAAATTACTTCCTGTTCCTGTTCGCATAACCGGATGTACCTAGCGAGCTGTTGGTCCCGCTGTAGCTTCGTCAACTCGCCACGGTGCAAGATTCTCAGCAAACTCGGCCTTCTCAAAGTCGATATCCGAGCCCTCGAATATCTGGGTGTCGATATCCTTCCACCCCTCGGCGATGGCAGCGGCGAGGCGCGGTTGATTGTCGCCTTCGATCAGCCGGTCCTCTCTACGGCATCAGACACAAATCCTCTCTGCCCCGGGGCCGCGTGCTGGAACGTGGGAACGGTGTTCCCACGTTCTCCCGCCGCCCTTGGGTTTCGGGCGAAGTTCGCCCGAAACCTCCTCCGGCGCCGCGCTCGGTCGGTTGAAAAGTGGGCAAACTTTGCCCACTTTCTCCGCTCGTCAACTCGGCCCCGTTCCCTTCGACCGCCGTCGGCGGGGAAGTGGCTCCGGTTGAGCCACTTTCTCCGGTCGCCGGCCGGGCCGGTCGGCGGGGATGTGGGCGAACTTCGCCCACATCGTCCGTTCGCCGGCTCGACGCCATCTCCCTCTGGATCCGCCGTGTCGACCGCCTCGCCATAGTTTCGGGCGAACTTCGCCCGAAATTACGTCGACCATCGCCTCGACAGCTTTGCCTTCGTCTAGTTTTCTTCGCCGTCTCGGTGGCGAATCCCGCTTCATGTTGAGGTCCTAGCCGCTTCCCCCCTTGCCAAGATTGGTGGTGCAACTTGGACCACCGATCTCTTGCGCCGGCCGGTCGGCCGCCGCCGTATCGCTGGCGAATCCAGGTTGGTGCTGCGGACCTTTCTTTCTTCCGTCCTTACGGGAATCGTTGGTGGGACAGGTTGTCCCACCAACGTCTTGCGTCGGCCGGTCGGCTCCAGCTTGGCCAGCCTATCGAGCGCGGCGCCGCTATCGAGCTTCGTGCCGACGACGTCATGGAGAACGTCGGGCACGATCTTTTTCCCGCGGCGAACGCCGCGCTCGATGGTGCGCTTGTTCGTGCCGGTCTTGGCCGCCGTGTCCTGGCTAAACGACAAGTTGTCGCTTAGCCTCGCCTTGCCGCCCGTGTGTTGATTGCCGAAGTCTCCGCCCTTCTGCGTCTCCGGATGGCGCTTGAGGTATTCCGCCTTCCGCCTAACGAGATGGTCGGCCAGCTCCATCTTCGTCAGCTCGGCCCGGACGAGGTTCTCGTCGATTTCCCACATTACGGCGTCGGGATCGTCGGCGGCCTTCGCGTGCTCAGCTCGGCCTTTCCTGCTGCCTTGGTCGTGACGGCATCATTAGGTCATTCGGATTCATCTGACGCGCAATGGAGAATGACCATGAGTTTCCGCCAACTCCTCGACGACCTAGCCCGCGAGCGCGACCGGCGCGCCTACGACCGCGACGTGGCAATGACTGTCGACAAAATCCGATTCGGTGGCAGGCCGTTCCACAAAGCCATGTCGAGCCTTACCGGCCAGCTCAAGGTCATGGCGAAGGCAATGACTGTCGACTTGGCGAGACCCGCGCCGCCTGGCGCCAGGACGCAATCGATCAATTGGCCAGGATCAACGAGAAGGCGACGGCTATGGCCGCGTCGGGCCAGCTGTCGGGGCACGAAGGCGCGCTCCTCGACGGCGCCATCGCGCGCGCGGCCGATAGGATCCGCGGGCTATGACGGCCCGGATCAAGCCCCCGACCGAGGGCGAGATTCGGAGCATGATCGCCGAGGCTAGGCGGACGATTAAAGCCTTGAACGGCGACCTCCGCGCCACGCTGCTCGCCGGCGGCGCCACGAGTGGCATTCGGGACCAAATCACAGATGCGAAGTCCAGGATCCGGGGGTGGGAAGCCATGCTCGAAGAGATCGCCGAGCAGGCGGCCAAGGTCATCGCTGGCCGGGTCGCCGAGTCTCCGATTCGAGATCGGCGTCGCGGCATCGGCCAGGATCGCCGACGTGCTCGCCACGCTTCAACCGCCGTCTTTCCCGACGGCCAAACGCATGGGGCACCTATGACCATCGAAATCGCAAATCTCGCCGGCGTCGTCGCCGCGGCCAAAGTTGACGCCGAGCGCGCCGAAGGCGCCCTGGCGGATGCCGAGGCTCACCGCGACGTAGTCAAGGGTCGCATCACCGAGAAGCAAGCCGAGCGCTCTGAGATCGTCGCCGCCCGGAAGGCAGGCGTCGAAACGCCGAAAGACGGCGCACAGCCTGATGACGATCGCGGCCGACGCCGAGAACCTCGAGGCCCTGCTCGCCGAGGCCGAGGCCAACGTCGCCGGACGGCCGCCAACGGACGCCGCGGAAGCCAGGCGGGCGCTGGCCCAAGCGGAAGGCGACTTGGCAAGGGCCAGCGACACTGAGTTCTTGAGCGCTTGGTAGGGAACGCCACCGTCTTGGACGGGTTGCTGTTCAGGAACATCACAGGAAATCGCCGACACTTGGAAGCGCCTCGGGCGGAAGCCCGGGTCGCGAGAGCTGGGTGCCGACGTCCGGCTTGGCGGAGGCGATCAAGCGACTCGACTTGACACGGGAGAATCGCCGATGAGTGCCCTCGCACACCGGCCGCGTATTCCGAGAAGAGGACCGAGCCCGCTGAGTGCCAGGACGCGCAGGCGCCTCCTGGCGTCACTCTTGCGGCGCGCCGAAGCCGGCGACGTCGTGGCCGCGGCTGAGCTTGTCCGGCTCGGCATGGACCGCGATCGGGCTCGTCGTGCTGACCCGGCGCCGGCCGAGGCCGCGGCGACGGGCTGAACTGTAGATCGACCGGCTGGATAATGCCCCCGCCGAGGCCCGGGGTTGTTTCCAGCTCCTCCGGGCTCTTGCCCGCCAGCGGTCTCCGCCGTTGGCGGGTCTTTTTTTCGGTGGCGATCATCCGCCGGCAGGCCGCGGCCGCCCGCCTGGCGCTGCACCATCGGCCTCGACGACGACGACCTCGGCTGAAATTCCCGCCATCGGCCGATCCAGCCGGATACACCGGAGCCGGTCATAATTTCCGCGCCGGATCCCACAACAGCATATCGCTACGGGCTCGCCGGCGGCCTCCGAGCCGCAATTCGAGCACCGGCTGATAGTTCGGCCGTCATCGGCCCGGCGCGACAGGACGCGGCCAAGGCAACACGCGCAGGCGTGATCCTCGACACGCCACAGCGCCGCCCTCGTCATGGCGTCCCTGCCGCGCCGGCTGGTCCCTGGCCATGGAATGCGAAGAAGACGCGCCCGCGGGTCTTGCGGAGCGCCACGAACATCAGCTCGGCCAAGTCGGCCGAGTGGTCGATCGACAACGTTTGGACCCCGCCGCCCTCGACCGCATACCGGAGCGATCGGCGGGCAAGCTGAGCCTTCCGTGGCGCGGTCCCCTTGGCGTTGCGGCCCCTCCGGACCTCCAGCTCGCGGTTATAACAGGAGATGCACCGGCTCCCGCCGATCAACCGCCGGCCGGTGCCGCGGCCGCACCGCGGGCAGATATGCCGCGAACCATAGAGAACTGAGTAGCTGACTGCCGCTTCGCCGGCGTGGGCGGCGCCGATCGCGCAACCGCGGCACTTGGCGAATTGTTCGGCCGCCTCGCCGCGGGCGCCGCTGGGCTTCGCGCCAGCGCGCTGGCGCAGGCCGTGGTCGATAGCCTGGCGCAATAGGGCTGGCAGGTGAAGAATAGGCCGGGCGCGCCGTCGATGGCCGTGTAGGCGACGCCGGCCGCGCGATGCTCGAGCGACATCAACTTTGATCCAAGTGTTGGCGTTCGCGGGCACATGGAGATGGAACTGTCACGACTGGCGGCGGTGTACCGACGTAGCGGGAATAGGATGGGCGACTAACTGCTTCGCCAACCTCGCCAGCGGAGACTACTCCCCTCAAAGAAGGGGCGGTTTAGTCGGCCGCCGCGAGAATGTCGGCTAATTCGGATTGCCCGTGGCGCAGGAGTATGGCGATGGCCGCGGGAGTGGCTTCGGCTTGTCCTTCCCCCGGCAATTTCCTATGTAGAGCAGATAGGTTCACCTCTAGCGTAACCGCCGGTCCGGAGGCAGGTCGAAGGACCTGCCCGGCACGTTGCTGTGCGGCAGCGCAAGGATTTATGGGCGACAGGCTTCCAGTTTCTCGAACTAATCTTCTTCGCCGTCGTGGCCGTGTTCCTGGTCAGGCGCCTGCGCAGCGTGCTCGGCCGGCGGACCGGTAAGGAACAGCGCCGCGATCCCTCCGTCGGCGCGCCTGCCGCAAACCAGCCGGTGCCGCCGCACGAGCTGCCGCGCCCGTTGCCGGACCTGGCGGCCAAGCCCGCCATCGGCGGCGAGGCGCCCTCGCCGCTCGCCGCCGGCATCGCACGGATCCGCCAGGCCGATCCTTCCTTCGAGGAAAGCCAATTCGCCGCCGGCGCCCGGGCGGCCTTCGAGATGATCGTCCACGACTTCGCCGCCGCCGACACGGCGACCCTGCGCCACTTGCTCAACGACGAGGTCTTCGCCAATTTCAACGGTGCGATCGAAGGGCGGCGCAAGGCCGGTCACACCCTCTCGACGACCCTCGTGGGCATCCGCTCCCTCGACATCATCGAGGCCGATCTACAGAACCACAACGCCGTGGTCACGGCGAAGATCGTCTCCGACCAGATCAAGGTCACCCAGGACGCCCAGGGCAAGACGGTGGAGGGCGATCCCACCGCCGTCGTGGCCATCACCGACATCTGGACCTTCTCCCGCAACACGCGGTCGCGCGACCCGAACTGGACACTGGTCGCAACCCGCAGCTAGAGCTACACCCGCCTTTGCGTCGGGCAAAGATCGCTGCCTCTCGCGGCGGTGCCCATTAATTGAATGAACCGACAGCTCGCGGCCATGTCACCGGCTCGCAGCGCCGGCCAGAGCTTGCCATTCACAGACGGATTGCATCGGAGAGAAATGTCAGAATGCCGCTGTTGCCGCGTCGGTCCGAGATGAGTGTCAGTTTCGGTTGGGAGCCGACAAGCACACCGGAAATGTACCGCCAAGCGCTCGGGCGGGGGCCGAGGACCTCTCTACCAGACCGAATATCGCAGGATACAGTAAAGCGTACGAAGCGCGTCCCAGAAGCCAATCTTCTTGCCCTCCGCATAGGTACGGCCGTGATAGCTGATGCCGACCTCGAAGATGCGTAACCGGGGACGAAGCCGAGCTAGCTTGGCGGTCACCTCTGGCTCGAAGCCGAACCGTTCTTCGCGCAGATCGATGCGACCGAGCACGCTTCTGCGAAAGACCTTGAAGCCGGTTTCCATGTCGGTCAAATTCAAGTCCGTGAACATGTTAGAGAGCAAAGTAAGCCAGCGGTTGGCAACACTGTGCCAGAAGTACAACACCCGGGCCTCCTCGCTGCCACGAAAGCGCGAACCATAGACGACATCGGCCGTGTCTCGAACGATAGGGCCGAGAAGTCTCCGATAATCCCCCGGATCGTATTCAAGATCCGCATCCTGGATCAGCAGAATTTCACCGCGGGCAGCCGCAATCCCCTGACGCAGCGCCGCGCCCTTTCCACGATTGGATTGCTGACGAAGCAGTTGCAGGCAGTCGACTTGCTTAGCGATGTGATCGACGATCTCGGGCGAGGCGTCGGTTGAGCCGTCGTCGACCACGATGACCTCCAGGTCCATGCCGAGTCTATCGGCCGCCAGCACGCGCGCGAGCTGAATCTCGATGGTTGGCGCTTCGTTGAAGCAGGGGACGACGACAGAAAGAAGGCCCGCCGCGCCCGATTTGTTCTCATCCCCGTCAGTCATCTGCGGCTGTTCCTCATGTGCCAAGAAGCGCCAGCGCCGCACTATGCGTGTGCCAGGCCTTGCGGCAATCTATCCGGCGCTTCGGGAAATCACACCGGTCTCTTGGGTGGTCATGGCGAATCCTCATAAAGGCCGGTGAGGCGGTCAGGCGATAGGGCTGTTGCAGGCTCGGTAAAGGCTATTGGGCGCTGCGTAGGGTGCCAAGAATGATTGGGCTTCGTCGCTTCGGTGCAGTGATGTTATTGGCAGTTGTGGCTGCTGGTGCCCTTCATGTCCATCTGCGGCGTTACACAGGCCCCTTGGCCATTCAGCGTTATTTCACCCAGTCGTTGCCGCGCGAACTGGCCGAGTTCTGGCGTCCCGGAGCCGGCGAATGGGTTTTGGCGAAGCCGGTACAGCAGGCACTGCTCATGCTGCGCAGCCATGGGGCTAAGAGTTTCCGCATGTCGCCCGGATTCAAGGCCGATCTCGAGCATCCGCAACGCCTGATGGAGGGTGGCTGGCCAATGCGCTTGGAAGCCGAGGCGGCATGGTATGTCGCCTTCGCCAGCGAGCAGGTGCCGGCTGGCTGCAGCCTAGTCGAGAAGCGGGAGGACGCGCTGCTTGCTCGCTGTCCTCAGCCTTAGCTGGTTCTTCATAGCGGGGCTGGGTGCCCTGCCGGTGCTTGCTTTGGCACGGCGCGGAAGCTCGCCTGAGCCCGCCGATCTGCGCCTGTTGGCCGTGATCTGGTCCTACGGCCTTTGCCTCGACTATCTCCTGCTGCTATTGCTGCGCTCGCTTGTCGCGATCCTCATCGTCGGCTCCCTTCTCGCTCTGGCGGGAGGAGCTTCGGCCCTTTGGCTTTGGCGTAGGCGATTGCTCCGGCCGCGCTATCCGCGTTGCTGGATCGCCGGGCTCGTGCTGCTGGTTGCCGCCGTCCTGGTCATCGTGATCGATCCGCTCGACGACTGGGATGCACGCTCCATCTGGTTCTTCCATGCCAAGGCGATCTTCTTTGCGGGCGGGCTCTGGCGAGATACGGGACTTCTCATCCATGCGGACTATCCGCTCTTGCTGCCGGGGCTGGCCGCCCAGGTCAGTGAAGTGGTCGGCTTCTGGAACGAGTACCTGCCCAAGTTCGCCCTAGTCCTGCTGCTGCCGGTGCCGATCTTGGCGGTGCTCGGGCTTGCCGAAACGCCGGGAGCCATGGCGCTCGCGGCGGTTGGCTTTCTGGCTGTCGGCGAGAGGTACCTAGGCAACGGCTCGATGGATGCGTATCTCGCTCTCTATGCCGCGGCAGGAGCCCTCTATCTTGCCGACTGGCTGGAAGGCGGCAGCGTGGTCGCCTTGCTGGCGGCGGCGGGCGCGCTTGGGGTGGTCGGGGGCCTTAAACAGGAGGCGGAAGTCGTCTATCTCGCGCTCGCGTTGTCGGCGACTATTCTGCTGGCCTCCCGGCGTATTGCCTTGCCGCGCACGCCCAGGTGGACGATCCCGCTGGCTCTCCTGCCATTCGGAGGGTTTTTGCTCTGGCAACTCCTGCTGCACCTCTGGTCTCTCCAGGAAGCAGGCTTCTCATTCGCCAGTGCCTGGCGCCGGATCACCGATCCTCATCAGTTCTGGCGGATTCTCCACAGCGTGATGTTCGACACGCAGGTCCGGATCATGCTGCTTTTGTTGATCCTGGTCTCGGCAGGGCTTCGCGCCCAGGGCAGGTGGTTTCCGAGGTCGAGCATGCCGGCGCTGCTAGCAGGCCTGCTCTATATTGCGGGGTTCTGTGCCATCTTCGCCATGACCGACGCCGATCTTCGTTGGCACCTGGCCACAGCGGCGGACCGAGTGGTGAGGAGTGGTGCCTTACTGCTACTGATCGCAGCCGTAGTAGCGCTCCGTAGTCAGGAGCGCGCGCTCCTTCTGGTGCACACTCCAGGCAAGCTGCCCCCGGAACCCGGTCCGCCCTGAATGTTGGCTTTGCGAACGGATCGCAGTCCGCATCTCTATCCGACTGCTCCAATCCGTGCTCATTGGTTCATGTCCGAGTCGGGTCAACAACGCCGGCCGTGCCAACGCGCCTTCGGAGTCCGCTGTTCATCGAACAGCGGGCATCCGGGGCGGCGGTATCGATTCGCTCACCATGCAAATATCAAATAATTTCAGCACCAAAGCTGGGCCACTGAAAGGACAGGGCTTTCTTGTTGCAGAAACAGGCCTCCCTCGAGGGTCCATTTGCCAACCCCATGACGATGGCCGCGAGCGGCATCGTCGGCGCTCACGTCATGGCGGCAGGACGCGAACGTAACTCTGTGGTGCGTGCGTAACTGACCCGCCGCCAGGTTTCTTGAAGGACGTCGCCTCGCATGAAACCCGCTCGATTTGCGTTATAATGAAGGTGTTTTCCTGTGGCAGATGCGGCCGCCGCTTGACGTCCTTCCATTCCTGTCGCCAAGACTCCGGTTTGACGGCAGCATTCTCGTAATGCGCTGGCTCGAATGGAAGAATTTGATTGATCGTGGCTTTGTACTCAACCTGTTTGCCGGCGACATGGATGAACCCAAGCAACGGAAAAGAGAAGTACTTCTTCGCGATCTTGAACCCCACCGTCCAATACAGCTCCTTGTGATCAGCGAGATGCTTTATCGCATCGGCGATGTCCCCCACGCGCGGGTTCGAGCCGAACAGGATGGCATCCATGGCATCTCCCTTGACAGCTATCGCGCCGAGAAATATCTGCCCAATTTTCGCCGAGAACCTGGACGAGACTGCTACATAATTCCGCCCAATTCCACCCCGCCCTACAGGGCCAGCGTCGCCGGCGGCGAGGATTGCCCGTTCCGGCCTGACCCGCGCTTCCTGCGCCTTCTGATGGCCTCGATATCCGCGGTGGGTGCCGTCGCTGGCTGGTATCGGGCGGAGTGCCGAATTTCACTCGGTGAATTTCGACCGGCAAGCTGACATTGTAGGTGGGCGGCTCGGTCCGGAATTCACGCCGGCCATGGTAACACGCACAATGCTGTCTGACTCCAACCCATCCCGCCTGATGGCGCCCCCGCCGAATCGATTCCTGATGCGAGTTTGTGCCCGCCTACCTAAACACGACTTTGCGATATAGATGCCAAGTGGCATGCCCGAGCACAGGCATGACGATGGTGAGGCCAAGCAACAAGGGTATCGACCCAATTACCAGGCCTCCCGCGATAATGAGACCCCAGACGGCCATTGTGCCAGGGTTCGCGCGCACGGCGCGGACCGATGTCGAAACCGCCGCGACGAGTCCCACGTCGCGGTCAAGCAGCATTGGAAACGAGACGACGCTAATCGCCAGTACAAGGCAGGCGAAGAGGAAGCCAACGCCGACGCCAACAATGATCAGGACCCAGCCCGCACCTGTGGTGAATACGTCACCGACGAATGAAGTGATCGAGGATGGCGGCTTGGGTCCGAGCGTGACCGCGTAGATCGCATAGGCCGTGACTAGCCAGAGTAAGAAAATTGCCAGCAGCACTAATCCCAGCGCCACAATCGCGCCAAGTGCAGGCGAGCGCAAAATGCTGAAGCCGTCCGCCCAGGTGACGGCGGCGCCCTGCTCGCGTCGACGGCTCATCTCGTACAGGCCTAGCGCCGCGACAGGTCCGACGAGCGCGAAACCAGTTGCCAATGGGAATACCAGCGGCAACAGGTCATTGCCCACGGCCAGTCGCGCCAGGATGAGACCTGCAACCGGGTAGATGATGCAGAGGAATATTACGTCGGTCCGATAGGCTCCGAAGTCCTGGAGACCCTTGGCCAGGAATGTTCCTTGAGATCAGCCACCTCGATGCGCCGGACCACCGGAGATGCCAGGTCCCCAGCCAGTGGGGCGCCCGGGATGGAGTGGGCAGCCGATCCAACGGCCAGCTTCGTGCCTTTGAGCAGATCCCATCCCCACTCGACGGGATTTCTGATGTGACTTTCGTTGGCCATGTTGGCACCTCCCGAACCAGTGGTTCGAGGGCCGCGGGCCAGTCGTGGCTAGACGCCAATTGAGTTGCTGGTCACGAGGGAGCCGCGACCCGCTAGGTAAATAACTATACTCCGATTTCGAGGGTCACGTCCCGTCGCACATAAGTACTGGTGCCGTGGTCCGTTTATGGCGTGAGAGATGGCTAGAAGCATGCAGGATGGTGTCCGATCCGGTGCGCGAGCAGTGGCCGGCGTAATAGCCAGGCAGGGCAGGCAGCCCGGCTCCCAGAGCTGGCAGGCTAGTGCCTACGGTCGCTCGCGCGCGTGGGCAATTTTCCTATGACCTTCCCCACCGAGCCGGGCGCCGGCGGCTTGACCCGCTGATGCTTGAATGTATCGTTGAGCCGCTACCCCGGGGTGACCAGCGCAGGATGTCCGCGGGCCTGTTGAGAGCCGAGGTCGCTGCAAGACGGCGAGAGCGGCAAAAAAGATCCCCGTCAACCTGCGGGCGGCCTCCCGAATTCTCCTTTGATCGCCGCGGCAGGCACAATGCGGCAGCCAGGAATTGCTCCTGCTCCTGGCCGTCGCGTTGATCCCGCCCTCGATGGCGCGCCCGTAGGAAGAGCGCAGAGTGGTGTTGACCGCCCCGACTCTGGTACGTAGGCCGGCCGCTCCGGTCGCGCTGTGGGAAGCGCTGGCGGCCTCGCTCGCCGGCCAGGGTGCCGCGCTCCGGTGGTTCGCCGGGCGGAGTGCCGATTTCTGGCGGATGGATGCCTGGACCCGGATGTCAGCCTCGGCCATCACGCCACGCGCCGCCGGCTTGCTGCGTTCCCGCCGGTGGGCGTAAAGTGTTATTGGCTGCGCCGGTGTCATTCCCGGCGATGCCTTCCGAAACCCACTAAGCCCCGCCTCCGCGGGGCGTTTCTTTGGGTAACGTCTTGGCTGGTCAAGGCTGCTATTATGGCACGCGTGCAGTAAGCAACTTCACTAGGTCAGGCACGACGTAACGGCTTTCGACAAGTATTAGCCCCGACTTGGGAACATGTGCTTCGGTTTGGCGGTCGAAGCCCGCGCCATAGGCCCAGGCAACCCAAGGTTCCCAAATCTGCGCTACAACCCGCCGCAGGGTTCCTCGCGGTTGCACAACTCGAGCAGCCGAATAACGCCCCCTGGCTTCACAACGCGGGAAAGCTCCCGAAGCGCGGGCACCTGTAGGTCATCGGGCAGGACGCAGAACAGGAAGGTCGCGACCGCCGCGTCGAAAGTTGAATCCTCAAAGTCGAGCTTGGTCACATCCATCTCTTTCAACTCGATCGACGCTGCCGACCAACTTTGCCTTCGCTTGGCTCGTTCCAGCATCGCCGGGCTCAAGTCGATACCGACGACCTGGGCGCCCGGCGGATAGAAAGGGAAATTGCGGCCCGTACCCACTCCGGCATCCAGTAGCCGACCGGAAAGCCCTTCAAAGAGCAACGGCCGCAATGCACGATATCGTCGGCGCTCGAATGGCAAATCGAGAAGATCGTAGAACGGTGCAATCCGCTGGTATCGGGCCAGGAGCTTCGTGAGCTCGGCATCGCCCTTGGTCACAGCCGTTCCCTGCAGTCCAGAAAGGGCTCATGAGCGGTCACTGGCTCTGATTCATGTGCACGTGGATCGCCGGGACAACCCCTGGCCGCTTCTGCCAGTCGTGCGGATCAATGAGCGCTACCATCCCGACTGCCGGCTGTCCCCTGTACTGAAAATGCACCAATGCCGAGGTACGGGCTCCGGAGGCACAGGAATTTTGCCCAAATCCTCCATCGGCGCCCCGCGTATCGGCGGAACGAACACGTGCATAATGTAATGCATCGGCAGTTGCTGCCACCCCAATAGCTACCGAGCATAGTAGCGTGAGCGCGTCGGCCGCGCCGGCGTCAGTCGCGGCGATGCCTTCCGAAACTCACTGGCCCCGCTCGCCCCCTCTCCGCGGGGCCTTCTTTGGCAGGGCTGACGTTGCCGCCTTGCCGGTGATCCTGAGGACCGCGGTCGGCATGGTCGACGGTCCCTTTGGCGCAGCCTTGCGCTCACGCCGCGGCGGGACTGCGTCCCTTCTTGTCAAGTCTTCCTCCGCCCACGCTCGGCAATTTCGGACGATTTCGTCCGCTCCGATGCGTATGTCGTCGGGGCCTTCAATCCAAATCACGTAAGCGCGAAACTTGAGCAAGACACAGGCGCTGGCCATGGCGGCTTCGGCAGTCCGGAAGGGTTCAGAGATATGCACCCTTGGGGATCCCTGCTAAATCGCCACTTGATGAAGAAATAGTCGGACATGCCGATTAGCCCATCTTGGCGTTCACGTTCCAGAACACCGAAGAAACCCCGTGCCGAGGGTCGCCCTTAGCGTAGCATTTACCCGCAAGCCCATTATTTGCTGCGAGTTATTAACTGGATATTAAGGGTTGACGAAGAAGCCGAAGGCACACCCAACTCGGATGGCCCGCTCGGCCGTGAGAGAGGTATTCTGCCCGGTTGGTCCTCCTGCATGACCTTACCTACGCTGTCGACTCGACGACGCCTGACCG
Organism: uncultured Alphaproteobacteria bacterium; assembly: GCA_963724385.1. Classification (GTDB taxonomy): domain Bacteria; phylum Pseudomonadota; class Alphaproteobacteria; order Dongiales; family Dongiaceae; genus DASXQK01. The sequence goes on from CAVRUJ010000001.1 coordinate 2,410,509, forward strand.
CTCCCAAAGGATCGTCAAAGGTTTCGTCAATGAAGCAAAGGCGGAGGCGTGGCTCGCCGAGCAAAAGCGCTGGGCCCCCAAGGATCAAGTCTGGGTTAGGCGACCACTTCTGAGCTGGTGGTGATGGCCGCCCACTTGCGCTACAGGCCCAACATCGCCGACAGCGAAGAATTCCCCGTTCCGGCTCGTCTCGCGCTTCCTGCGCCATTGGCGGCGTCTACGCCGCGATGGGCGCCGCCGCTGGCTGGTGCTGGGCGGAGCGCCGAATTTCAGTCGGTAGGATTTCTACTAGAACTCCACACGAGCCGAGGGAGCGCCGCATGCGAGCGGTATGAAGGCTTATGACTGCCCGTTTGGGGCGGTCCGACGTCCACGGCGTAGCTTGCCCGTAGGGCCGAATTGATTCACCATTCCATCAAATCCCTGTTCAATCCGAGGCGTGTCGGATAAGGCCAGTTTGGGAGGGTCCAAAATGGAAAAGATTTGCAGCTACCTGCCGCCGCTCGGGCGCTTGCTACTATCCAGCATTTTCATTTGGGCCGGATATGCAAAACTGATGAATCGGGGTCAGACCGCGCAGTACTTCGCTTCCGATGGCGTCCCAGCGCCAGGTTTGATGGTCTGGGTGGCCGTTATTGTCGAACTGGTTGGCGGGCTCGCAATCCTTGTTGGATTCAAGATGCGATGGGCCGCTGGAATTCTGGCCATCTGGTGCTTGATCACCGGGCTCGCCGTTCACCTCGCAGCCGGAATGCATTCGGCCGACGCCATGGTGGCCTATGACAACATGATCCACTTCTACAAGAACTTGGTCATGGCCGGCGGCCTGTTGTATGTGGTGGCCTTCGGCGCTGGCGCGCTCAGTGTGGACAACGGCGTTCGACCTCGCTGAGGAGTAGGGCGTCCTGGCAAGTGACCGCAGCACGGCATTGTGCGGTGCTCTCCGCGATCCTCCCGACAGCCGTGTCGTCGATCTGACAGTGCTCGACTTCTGCGGCAACGGCCTCGATCGCCCGCAACACTGCCGGCTCAGCTATAAGGTCCGGCGCTGAACACCACGACCGGCAAAGCAGGCACTTGCCCGCCGTCGCGCTGGCAGGCCGTTGGAGGCCGGGCAGAGGACACCGCGCCCTTGACGGCGAGGGAGGCGACCGGCGAACCACCGGAGCGCGGCACCCGCCCGGCCGGCGGCGCGGAAGGCCGCATGCTCGCTCAATCCATGGCGGGTGCGGCGGTTCGCGACCGGCGGGCGCCGGATGCTGGTCCGATTCACCACCACGAGATCGGTCCTGAACTCCGGCGCCCCGCGTGCCCGAAGTACGACCCGCCGTAGACGTAGAACTCGGCGCGGCTCAAGAAGTCCGGCGCGGCCTCCGGCGTCATGGCTGGTGGATTCGCCGATCGGCGCCTCGGCCCAGCGGCCAGATCGCGGAAAATACCTCGTATTCGACCATGATACCCGAGCCACAGCCGACGGCACCGCGAGCACCGCTTGATCGTCACGTCGGCGAACCGGCCGGCAGTTTTGTCGCACCCGACATGGCGTTCGTCGACGACGTCGGGCATCCGAGGTCCGGCCGAAAGGCATGCGCAGTCGGTCATCGGGCCTTCCAATTGCCAATCGGCACCACATTGGCGCGGCGGCCGGGCGCGGTGCGCCAGGACACTTCGCCATCAGGCCGCCGCTCCGTTTCCAATCGGCACGACGTTGTCGGCTCGGCCGCCGATCTGATCGACCTTCCCCTCAATCACCAGGTCCAGATAGGCCGCCCACCTCGCCATGGCGGCCCGCCGCTCCGGCAGATAGTCGTACCGGTCATAGTGCCGGCTCGATACGTCGCTGCCCTGAGCGTGGTTCTGTAGCCGGTCGCGCATGTCCTTCGGGATCCCGGCGTCGCCGGCGAGGGTCTTCCAGGTCCGGCGGAGGTCCCGGGCGTTGAATTTTGGAATAGGGTGAACCTCCAGGAAATCGTCGACCAAGTGGCGCATGGCGTCGTGTCCGGCCGCACCGATCTGGATGTCCTCGTCGCGGGAAATACAGGCCGTGCCCATTGGGAGCTAGCGCGTCGAGCAGGGCAACACGCTTGATGGGGCAGGGGGAGGGAGTGGGGGCGGCCGTTCTTCGTCTTGTCCCAGGTCAGCATGGACCTGGTCCGATCATAACTTGAGTCGGTGACCCGCAGGATTTCCTCGCTCCGCTGTCCCGTGGCCATCTTGAGCATGATCGCGGACGCGAACAAGCTGCGGTCCCTGCGAGCATCCAGCCAACGCCAGAACTCCTGGAACTCGCACGGGGACAAGAACCGGTCTCCCGGGTGAGAGGCTCCGGCATCCCTGGGAATAGGCGAGACCGGGTTGGTCTTGAGATTCCAGGGCGTGCCCTGGCTGGTGCGGGTAAAATCGTGTTCAGCCTTCATACCGAAGGCAAAGGCGGCGGAAATGTACGCCCGCACTGCGTTCGCTTGTGTCCTCACGCCCCTGGCGTGGATCGCCGCAAGGTGTGGAACGATATCGGCCGGCTCGATGGATGACGCCGGACGACTGGCGCCTATGGCGTCCGCCGCGCCAGTCGCCTTGGCCAAGAGCATGCTGTGGACCATGTCGGCCACTCGCTTGCCACCCCGCCGGAGGTGATCCACATAGGCCTCGAACAGTTCCTTGACGGTCCCGTTCTTCTGGGCGCGGCGTCTCGCCATTGTCTCGGGCTCGAGCCCGGCGGAGATCGCGGTCACATAGTCCGAGGCGAATATCGCCCTGGCCGCCACGATCGTCATCTCGGGGATATGATCCGAGCTTGGCCATGCAACGCCGGCCTCCGCGGTAGTAGACGACGTACCATTCCGAGGCGACGCGGCCGCCTGGGAACGGCCTGACGGCCATGGTCAGGCGCCCGCTGCCCCGCGGCCCCGGGTCGCGCAATTCAATCGCCTTGCCCCTGCCAGGAGCCTGCCGGATGGCCTTCTGGATTTGCTTGTCGGTGATCACATGAGCCTCGCTTTGCTGGCGGTAATGCCGGCGGTAACGCTCAGGCTTTGTTCTCTAGAGTTTGGCCCGAGCCAGGCCGGCGCATCCTGCAGTAAAGCGCGTAATTTCAAAGTGTTTCCTACGGCTTTCCGCGGCTTACACTGCGTCATTCGCGGTATGCTATCAATAAACATGCAGTATATTTGTCCCTGCGTCGGGCGAATTCGATGGAGCCGACTATGAACGAGAGCGCATTGCGGCGCGTGGAGTTTGGCCAGGCCAAGAGCCTGACCCAGCTGCCCTTCACCCTGGACGGCGGGCTCGCCCGGCTGGGCGCGATCGGCTTGATCGTACTGGCGACGGACAACACCATCGAGCACGAGTTCCGTCGGATGCTGGCGATCGACGGCGTTGCCTTCTACGAGACGCGGATCCGCAATGCAGCGGAAATCAACCCGACGACCCTGGCGGAAATGGAAAAAGGCATGGCTGCCGCCGCCGGTCTAATCATGCCGGGCGTTCACCTGGATGTCGTCGCCTATGGCTGCACATCGGGCACCGTGGTGATCGGGGAGGAGAAGGTCTTCGCCCGCATCAGGGAGGCGCGCCCGGATGTGGCCTGCACCACGCCCATCACCGGCGCCATCGCCGGCCTGAAGGCGCTCGGCGCCTCGCGTGTGGCGCTGCTGACGCCTTATATCGAGGAAGTGAACCAGATGTTGCGCCGCTTCATCGAGACGCGCGGGATCGCGGTGCCGGTCATGGGTTCTTTCAACCACGAGAACGATCTGGAGGTGGCGCGGATCTCCGAGGCATCGATCAAGGAAGCCGTGCGCCGGTTGGTCGCCGCGGAGCGGATCGATGCCGTCTTTGTTTCCTGCACCAGCCTCAGGGTCGCCGCGATAGCCGAAGATCTGGAGCGCGAGGTCGGTGTCCCGGTCACCTCGAGCAACCACGCCATGGCCTGGCATTGCCTGCGGTTGGCCGGATACAAAGAGCCGGTCCCAGGCTTCGGCAGCCTGTTCAAGATCTGAGCCGCGGCTTCAGTAGCGATCGAGCGTAAGCCCGGCGATATCCAGCGCCGGCCGCCGGCCGCCGATGATGTCCGCGACAATGCGCGAGCACCCGGCGGCCATGGTCCAGCCCATATGGCCTTGGCCGGTATTGAGATGGAGATTGGCGATCGGCGTGCGTCCCAGGATCGGCGGGCCGTCCGGCGTCATCGGCCTGAGGCAGGCCCAGTAGCGGGGTTTGTCGTAGTCGGCGGCATCGGGGAAAAGCTCGCGTGCGACCCGCAGCATGCCCTGGAAATGTTTGGGATCGGCCGTGGTGTCGTAGCCCGCGAATTCCGCCGTCGCCGTCAACCTCAAATTGTCGCCAAGCCGTGCGTAGGCGACCAGGTTGGCTTCGTCGACGCCGCCCAGAGCAGGCGCGCCCGCCCGGCCGTCGATGGGCAACGTGAGCGAGTAGCCCTTGACCGGATAGATGGGAAGATCGAGCCCCAACGGCCGGGCGAGAACCGGGCTGTAGCTTCCCAAGGCAAGCACATAGGCATCGCCCTCGAGCCGGCTTTGCTCGGTCACCACCGCCTGGATGCGATCGTTGGACTTCTCGAGGCGCAGGATCGGATCGCCGAGATGGAAGCGCACGCCCTTTCTGGCGGCCGCAGCCGCCAAGCCTTCCGTGAACTTGAAGCAGTCGCCGCTTTCATCGCTCGCGGCGTAGATGGCGCCGGCGAACTTGTGCTTGGCTCCGGCAAGCTGAGGCTCCAGCTCGACAATACGATCCGCATCGACGGCTTCGAGCGGCAAGCCGTTGTCCCGCAGCATGGCCATGTTGGCGACACCGGTCTCGAAATGGCCGCGCTCGCGGTAGAGATAGAGCAGACCGCCGGCGATGTGATCGAATTGGAGGCCCGCCGACTGAGCCAGCTCGCGGAGAAGCTTCTGGCTATAAAGGCACAGGGAGAGCTTGCGCAGCGTGTTGGCTCGGTTGCGCGCGGCCGTGCAGTTGGCGAGGAAGCGCAGGCCCCACCCCCACATGCGCGGGTCGGCCTTGAGGCGGAAGCGCAACGCCGTATCCTCCTGCCAGAGCGAGCGCAGCAAGATCATCGGTGCGCGTGGCGAGGCCCAGGAATAGACATGGCCTGGCGCAATGAGGCCGGCGTTGGCGAAGCTGGTTTCCCGGCCGACCGCGGCCTGTCGGTCCACGACCACGACTTCATGGCCGTCGCCGGCCAGATACCAGGCGGTGGTGACACCGACCACGCCGGCGCCCAGCACGACTACCCGCATCCCACATCTCCCTTCGCGGCGTCCGGTGGCCGGCGCATGGCCCGGTTCACCGGTTGCCATAATTCTGCCGCAGGAAGCAATATGATGGCGAATGGGGTGAGCGGAGGGAACAGGGGATGATGCGGCTTGCTGTGAACGCCAGAGGTTGGGCTCATGCGCTCTTGGCCTTTGGGCTTCTGGTCTTGCTGACGCAATCGGCCAGGGCCCAATCGACCAGCCCGGGCCTCACGGTCGAAGAAATTCGCGCCTGCATGTGCGAAAAGCAGACGGTCGAACGCCTTCGCCAGGGGCTCGCGGAAAGCCAGGCCGCCTATGACGACCGCAACGGCCAGATCCAGCGCCTCAGCCAGCAGATCGACCAGATGCAGGCGACCATGGATCCGAGCGACCCCTCGGCCCAGGATCAGCTGAGCGAGCTCATGAATTTGCGCGCCCGGGTCGAGCAGCAGCTTTACGAGAACGCGCTGCCCAGGCTCCAGAAATCGACCCGTGACCTCAACAGCGAGGTGGCGGACTACAATGCCAGATGCACCAACCGTCCGATCTACGACACGGACCAGGCGGCCGCGAACAAGGACTTCTCCTGTCCCAAGCCTTGAGGCAACGCCGCTCTAGGACTCTTCCCACCAGCAGGTGAGCGCGAGTTGGGCCGCCGTGTTGGCGACGGTCGCGAGGCAGCTGCTGGCCTTGCCCGATGGAATGTAGACCGCCATGCGCAGCATGTAGTGGGTCTCGCCGGCGCCGGGCAGGCGCTCGGAATTGAGGCGTACGATGTTGGCCCCGAACTGCAGGAAGACTTCGGACAGCCTGGCGATCAGCCCCGGGCTGTCCTTGCCGGTGATCTCGATCCGGTGGGTGATATGGGCCTGCTCGGCATGGACCGGCTGATACCCAAACGGTGTTACCGAGACTTTGGCTCCCTGAAGGGCGGATAGCCGCATCAACTCGCCCTCCACCGAGGCCATCGACACGCTGTCGGGCAGCTCGCAGACCGAGTTGAACTCCGCGGCACCGCCCAGGACGGCGAAAGTCGTGTCGCCAAGATTGGCGCCGATGTCGAAGAGGCGCCCGGTGATCGCCGCGATCAAACCGGGGTGATCCTCGCAGAGCACGGAAATGAGGGCGCTCGTGGTCATGGCTTACTGTCTCACGAATGCTAGACGACGTTCAACTCGACGATCGGATGGCCCAGCAAGACACGCTCGAAACCGAAGCGGGCAAGGTCGATGCTGCGATAGGACCCGTGGACGATAAGCTCGGCGATGGCCCGGCCGACGGCAGGCGACTGCTGCAGGCCGTGGCCGCTGAATCCGCAGGCGATATAGAAATTGGCGATCTCGGGATGGGGGCCGAGGATCGCATTCTGGTCGAGCGTATTGTAGTCGTAATGTCCGGCCCAGGCCCGCACGAGCTTGATGGATTCGAAGGCCGGCACGCGATGGGCGAGGGTCGGCCAGACCACGTCTTCGAACATCGCATAGTCGATCTCGAAATCCAGGCAGTCGGGATCCTGATCCTCCGGCGGCGAGACGCCGCCGATGTAGGAGGCGCCCTCGGGCCTGCACCACACGCCCGATGGATCGATCAGGAGCGGTGCGCGCTCGATCGGTTCGCGGCAATCGAACACGAACACGAGGCGCTTGCGCGGTCGCACGGGCAGGTCGATCCCGGCCATCGCGGCGATTTCCCGGGCGCGATAGCCGGCCGAGTCCACCAGCGCGCCGCAAGTAAGGGTCCCGCCCTTGGCAAGCTTGGCGGCTGCGATCCGCCCGCCCGCCTGCGTGAGCCCGATGACCTCGTCGGCGATGTAGACGGCGCCCAGAGAGCGTGCCTTCCGGCGGAAGGCCTGAAGCAGTCCGTAGGGATCGGTCCAGCCTTCGTTGGCGAGGCCGAGGCTCCCGCCGGCGAGATCTTCGACATTGAGCCAGGCGAAGCGGGATTTGAGTTCGGCTGGCGTCAAAAGAACCACCTGGGCGCCCATCGGGCGCTGGGTCGCGTGATTCGCCTTGAGCACGTCGAGGCCGGCGGGGGTGGCGAGAAACAGATAACCCCATTCGGTGAAGGGCAGGGCGGGCCGATCGCCGTCCACCTCGAGCGCCGCGCCGGCTCCTTTGAGGAAGGCGGCGCCGAAGCTGGACATGGCGATGTTCTCGGGCGTGGAAAACTGCTGGCGTATGCCGCCAGCGGAACGCGGCGTGGCGGCGGTGGCATAGGTGGGGTCCTTTTCCACCACGACCACGCGGCCCTGGAAGCCGCAGGGCCCGAGGAGAAAATAGGCGATCGCGCTGCCCATAACGCCGCCGCCGGCGATGGCGACATCGCAGGTCTCGGTCATGACGTGAAGGCTCAGCCCGCGAAGCGCGGTTCGACCAGCCCACGCTGGCCCGGCCGGCAGGCGAAGAGGCTGCCCGAGAGGGGAGCTTCCTTCAATCGGGCCCGGGGAAGGTCGAGGGAGGCGCTGGTGATGTAGAGCGTACGCAAGTCCGGGCCGCCGAATGCAACCGATGTCGGCCGCGGCACGGGCATCTCCAGCACGCGATCGAGCTTGCCGTCGGGCAGGAACCGACTGACCCGCCAACCGTCCCATTGGGCGCACCAGACGCCGCCCTCGGCATCCACGGTTAGGCCGTCGGGCTGGCCGTCGCCGATCGGAATTGCCGCGAACAGGCGCCGCTGCCCCACCCGGCCGCTTTGCAAGTCTATATCGTATCGGTAGATTTTATTGCCCGCGCTATCTGAAAAATAGCAAGTCTGCCCATCGGGACTGAAAGCTGGACCGTTGGGGCACATGAAGTTTTTGTCGATCCGGGTCGCCTTGCCCTTGGGGCCAAAGCGGAAGAAGACGCCGAGAGGCCGCGCTTCCTTTCGGTCGCCGACGCCGGACCACAGATTTCCTTGCCTGTCACATTTGGCGTCGTTGAACCAGATCTGGCGCATGTCCTTGATCGGCTTGGCAAAAACTCGCATGATTCCAGTTTCAGGGTCGAGGGAGAAGATGCCTCGATGGTCGAGAACGATCATCCCGCCGGACCGGCGCAGCACCATGGCGCCGATGTAGCCTTTCAACTTGGCCTTGACCTTGCTGTTGCGCCCGGTAGCCGGATCGAACTGATAGACGGCCGGACGCTTCAAATCGATCCAATAAAGGCGGTTCTGCGCTTCGTCCCATAGCGCGCCTTCGCCCAGAATGCTGCGGATTCTGAGCACACAATCCACGTCCGCCATCTTGTTCCCCCCCTCATGCCGAAAGGCGCCCGATCTAATCCCATATTGCGCAAGGCAACAATCCACTTGCCGGCCGGCTCCCGCGGACCCATGCTTTTCCCATGAGCCGCGCATTCATCAAGGAAGACGACGCCAATACCTCGGGCGAGGAGTTGCCGGAGCGGCCACAGAGCCCACATCCGAACTACGTGACCCCGGCCGGCCTGGCGGCGCTTCAAGCCCAACTGGCGGAGTTGCAGGAGCAGCGCCACCAGCTCATGGCCCATGCCGATGCCATCCTCTCCGAGGAGCATTTGAAGCCGGTGGAACGCGACATCCGCTATTTCCAGGAACGGATCGAGCGCGCCAGCGTCATCGATCCGGCTGGCCAGCCGCAGGACAAGGTGAGTTTCGGCGCCCTGGTCACCACCCTTGACGACGAGGGCGAGAAGCGCCGCTTCGCGATCGTGGGCGAGGACGAGGCCAATCCGGCCCATGGCAAGATCAGCTGGGTCTCGCCCCTTGCCCGCTCTCTCGCCGGCGCGTCGGTGGGGGACAGCGTGACCTGGAAACGTCCGGCGGGGGACAAGACGCTGGAAATCACGAAGATCGAGTACTAGCCCGGCGCGTTGCCCCGGAAAGCGCGCCCGTGAGGTAGAGGCAGCCGCCCGCCAGCGTCGAGCTGCCGACGAAGCATCCCTGGATCAGAAGGGCGAGCCCGAAGCCTACGTCAGCGTCATAGCCGATCAGCTGGAAGGCCAGAACCAGCGCGTATTGGAGAGCTCCGATATTGGCCGGCGCCGCCGGAATCAAGGCGGCCAGGCAGGACATCCCCATGACCAGCAGCAGCTCCATGAAACCGAGGTCCACGCCGAGGGCGCGGCAGAGGAGCCAGGACGACGTGCTGTCCGCGGTCCAGACAACCGCTGTCGCCGCAGCGAGCAGCGCGACCTCCTCCAGGCCGGTGATGAGATGCAGGCCATCAGCCAGCGAGCGCAGGCGATGCTCGAGGAAGGAAATGGCCGCCGGCAACGGTTTGTGGCGAAGCCGCAGGAGCAGGAACAGCATCAGCGCCAGCAGCACGCAGCCGACCCCGACCACCTCGACGATATGGAGAATGGGGCCGGTTCGGCGGTCGGGCCGGCCGTGGAGGGCGGCCAGGCCCGCGAGGATGAAACCGACGAAGACAATCACGTCGAACAGCCGCTCGACGACGATGGTGCCGATCACCGAGAGCCGGGAGATGCCGTTCCGTCGCCCCAAGTAGTCCGCTCGAAAGAGCTCGCCAAGCCGCGCGGGCAGAACGTTGTTGGCGGCGTAGCCCACGATGAGACCGAGATAGACCTGAAAAAACGGCAGCCGGCGGACGGGCGATAGAATGATGCGCCAGCGCCAGCTGCGAATGGCGAGTGCCGTCCAATAGCAGCCGATGGCCAGCAAAAGCCAGGCGATCTGGACTTGCCCGAGGCGCCGTCCGAGGCCGGCAATGTCAGTGCGCGCGAAGGCAAGCCAAAGCAGCGCGACGCCGATCGCCAACCCGACGCCGGTCTGCACCAGACGATGGCGCAGGACCGCCGCGACCGGGAACCCCAAAGCCCTCAACGTCGTCCCACCCTTGCGCAGCCTATGGTCCGATTCTCCATGAGCCGGGATGAAAGGCAGCGCTTCGCCCGTCTGTCAATGAAACCTGGTGCTACTTCGAACAGAGCACCGCCGCCGCAGCCGGCTGGGTCCAGGTTTGATTCCTGCCCATGAGCCCGACCGCAACGTGGAGGCACGCAGACAAAATGCCGGCGGCGGAGACCATCGAATTCCTGGATTGACAGCCAAGAGCAAGTGATGTGTAGTGCCTGCCGCGCCGATTTGAGCAACAGCTTGCGGGCGCGTTATAAATGCGGCTAAAGCGTTTCGAGCTCCGCTCGGCGCCCTGCCGCAGCGGAGTTTTTCGTTGGCGCGGCGTAATCGCACGCCGTGCGCTAGTTGGACTGGTCCGGCCGGCTTCGGACCCGCGGGAATTTGAAGGGCAGCTTGCGGCCGCGTCATGCCTCGCTAAAGCGCCACGGGGGTTGCTCCGTGGGCCCGAAGCCGATGGGTGAGGAGCGCCTTCCATGGCTCCCCATCCGTCAAACCCATACCGGCCGGAAGCGGCCGGGAGAACGGAGCGGACGCCATGGAGCATTTCCCGGTTTTTCTCGCCTTGAAAGGCCGCCCGGCGTTGATCGTCGGCGGAGGTGAAGCTGCGGCCCGCAAATTGCGTCTGCTGCAGAAGGCGGGCGCCGTGGTGACGGTCGTCGCACCCAAGGTCTTGCCGGAAATCGAGCAATCAGGTGCTCGGCTGCGCCGGCGCGGCTTCGTCGCTGGCGACGTCACCGGTCAGACCATCGTCTTCGCGGCGAGCGAGATCCAGGCGGTCGACGATCGGGTCGCGGAAGCCGCGAGGGACAAGGGATTGCCCTGGAGCGTGGTCGACCGGGCGGAGGCCTCCGGCTTCATCCTTCCGGCCATCGTCGAACGGGATCCGGTCGTGATCGCAATCTCCAGCGGGGGCACGGCGCCGGCGCTCGTCCGGCGCCTGCGCGAGAGGATCGAGGGTCTGCTGCCGGCGCGCCTCGGCCAGCTCGCCCGTTTTGCCGACAGCTTCCGAGGCGCGATCAAGGGACTGCTCTCCGAAGGCGGCAGTCGCCGCCGGTTCTGGGAGCGCTTCTTCGACAGCGCCATCGCCGAGGCCGTGCTGGCAGGCCATGATCGCAAGGCCCGGGAGAACATGCTGAGCTTGGTCAACAGCCCGGCGGTCCGCCGACCCGAGGCGGGAATCGTGCATCTCGTGGGTGCCGGACCAGGCCGTCCGGATCTTCTGACCCTGCGCGCGCTTCAGGTGATGCAGCGCGCCGACGTGGTGGTCTTCGACCGTTTGGTCGGACCGCAGCTGCTCGACCTGGTTCGTCGGGATGCCGAGCGCATCCATGTGGGCGACTGCGGCGGCCGGCCTGGCCTATCCCAGGGCGAGGTCAACGCCTTGCTGGCCCGGCTGGCGGGCGAGGGCAAATGCGTGGTCCGACTGAAGAGCGGCGACCCGCTGGTCTTTGCTCGAGGTGGCGAGGAACTCGCCTATCTGCGCCGGCGCGGGGTAACCGTCGAGGTGGTACCGGGCATCACCGCGGCGCTGGGCTGCGCCGCCGCCGTGGGTCTCTCTCTTACTCATCGCGACGGCGCCCAGGTCGTGAGCCTGGTGGCCGGCGAGACGGCGGAAGGCGAGGCCGCGATCGATTGGGCCGGGCTTGCCAGGCCGCGCCAGACGCTTGCCATCTACATGGGCGTGGGTGCCGCCGGGTTCATCTCCCGGCGCCTGATCGAGAGCGGGCTGTCGGCGAATACGCCGGTCGCGGTGGTAGAAAATGGAACCCTGCCGGACCAGCGCGGCGCCGTCGGCCGGCTCGGGACGCTGAGGTCCCTGATCCGCGCAACGGGCATCGACGGGCCGGCGATCGTCTTCATCGGCGATGCCGCCGCCGAGGTCCACGAGGACCCGCTGGCTCTCCTCCAGCGCGCTGAGGTCGGGTGAGGCGAGCCGTGGCCGATCAGATGGTGACCGCCAACCGGCTGGCCGACGGGACCGTGGTGTTCCTCGCCGCGGACGGAAGCTGGGTCGAGCGCCTCGAGTCCGGCCAGTTCGTGCCGGAGGGTGAAGCCGCCGCGGCGCTGTTGAAGCGGGCCGAAGCGGCTCAGCGGACCGAGGTGGTGGCTCCCTATCTGATCGATGTCGGCTGCGGTGCCGACGGTCGGATCGTGGCGTTGCGCTACCGGGAGCGCATTCGTGCCGAGGGCCCCAGCGTTCCCTGGCTGGTGGACCGCCAAACGGAGGCAAGCTAGCGATGTATGCCTATGACGGCTACGACCGGACCTTGGTCCAGGAGCGGGTCGAGCAGTTCCGGGAGCAGGTGACGCGCCGGCTCGCGGGCCAGATCGGCGAGGAAGAGTTCAAGCCCCTTAGGCTGATGAACGGGCTCTACCTGCAGCTTCACGCCTATATGCTGCGGATCGCCATTCCTTACGGCACGCTCAATTCGACGCAGCTTCGCAAGCTCGCCCACATCGCCCGGCATTACGACCGCGGCTACGGCCATTTCACCACGCGCCAGAACATCCAGTTCAACTGGATCAAGCTCGCCGACGCGCCGGACATCCTGGCGGAGCTGGCCGAAGTGGAGATGCATGCCATCCAGACCAGCGGCAACTGCATTCGCAATGTCACGGCCGATCACTTCGCCGGGGTCGCGGCCGACGAGATCGAAGACCCGCGGATCTGGTGCGAGATCATCCGGCAGTGGTCGACATTTCATCCGGAATTTTCCTTCCTGCCGCGCAAGTTCAAGATCGGGGTCACCGGCGCGCCTCATGACCGGGCCGCGGTGAAGGTGCATGACATCGGCCTTCGCATGCACCGCAATGCCTCGGGCGAGATCGGCTTCGAGGTCATCGTGGGCGGCGGGCAGGGGCGCACGCCCATCGTCGGCGTCACCATCCGCGATTTCCTGCCCAAGCAGCACCTGCTGTCCTACCTGGAAGCGATCCTCAGGGTCTACAACCTGCTCGGGCGCCGGGACAATCTCTACAAGTCCCGGATCAAGATCCTGGTCGCCGTTATCGGCCCAGCCAAATTTGCCGAGATGGTGGAACAGGAATGGGCAACGCTGAAGGACGGCGAGCTCACCTTGCCGGCAGCCGAGATTGCCCGCATCGAGGCGGCCTTCGTCCCGCCGGCCTATGAACCCGCGGATCCGTTCCCGCCGGAAGTGATCGCCAAGCGCGCTGGGTCAAGGGACTTCGCGCGCTGGATGCGCAGCAATGTCGCCGCCCATCGCCAGCCTGGTTACGCCATCGTGACGCTGTCTCTGAAACCGGCCGGCGGCACGCCGGGAGATGCAACGGCCGGGCAGATGGAGGCCATTGCGGATCTGGCCGACGACCACAGCCTGGGCGCGATCCGGGTTTCCCATGTCCAAAATCTGGTGCTTCCGCACGTGAAGCGCAGTGACCTGCCGAAGCTCTGGGAGGCGTTGCGAGCCCTCGATCTCGCCACGCCCAACATCGGTCTCGCCGGAGATATCATCGCCTGCCCAGGTCTCGACTATTGCAGCCTCGCCAATGCCCGATCGATCCCCGTCGCCCAGCAGCTCAGCACCCGTTTCGCCGATCCGGAACGTCAGCAGCGGATCGGCGAGCTCGCGATCAAGATATCAGGCTGCATCAACGCCTGCGGCCATCACCATGTGGGCCACATCGGAATCCTCGGCGTCGACAAGAAGGGCGAGGAGTTCTACCAAGTGACTCTCGGCGGCAGCGCCGACGAGAACGCCAGCCTCGGCGACATCATCGGCCCCGCCTTCGCGGCCGATCAGGTGGTGGACGCCGTGGAGCAGCTGGTCGAGACCTATCTCGATATCCGACAGGACGACGAGCGCTTCATCGACACTTACCGAAGGGTCGGCATCGCGCCCTTCAAGGAGAAGCTCTATGCTGCTCATTAGACAGGGACGGATCGCCGCCGACCCCTTCCAGCCCGTGGCCGACGGCACGGTTCTGCCGGCCGAGGGCCCGATCCTGATCGGGTTCGCCCGCTGGCAGGAAGAACGCGGCCTGATCGCGCCACGCAATACCGCAATCGGCGTCCGCCTCAAGCCGTCGGATGCTGTTGAGCAACTCGCCGGCGATCTCGATCGCCTGGCGCTGGTGGCGCTGGAGTTCCCCAAGTTCAACGATGGCCGTGCCTTTTCCCAGGCTCGCATCCTGCGCCAGCGCCATGGCTACAAGGGCGAGATCCGGGCCACGGGCCGCGTGCTGCGCGACCAGCTCCTGTTCATGCATCGCGCCGGCTTCGACGCCTATGAAGTCGGAGAGGAGATCGTTCCGGAGATTCTGGCGGCGGCAATCCGGCGCTTCAGCGTCTTCTACCAGCCGGCGGCTGACGGGATGCCGACTGCCGCGGTGCTGCGCCAACGGGTCGCAGCACAGGGGCCTTCGCAAGGTGGAATATCGGTTCAGCCGAGGGTGGGGAGCCGATGCGCCCGATAGAAAATAACGCAATTTTCGCGAACGCTTCGCGCTAGGATATGAGCGCTTTGGGACAAATGCTTCACTGGTTCAACCCGCTTTATGGCCTGTCGGGGCTATGCGTGGGCTTCCTCGTCGGGATGACCGGCGTGGGCGGCGGCTCGCTGATGACGCCGCTCCTGATCCTGCTGTTCGGCGTTCACCCGACCACCGCCGTCGGCACCGATTTGCTGTACGCCGCCATCACCAAGACGGGCGGCTCCCTGATCCACGGCTTCTTCCGGACCGTGGATTGGCACCTCGTCGGCCGGCTGGCGACCGGGAGCATACCGGCCGCGGCCCTCACGATCGCTGTCATGTCGCAAGCAAATCTAAGCGGCGAATCGGCCCGCATCGTCATTAACTCCGTGCTGAGCGCGGGTCTCGTGATAACCGCCTGCGTCCTTATCTTTCGTCGGGCGATCCAGGCTTACTACGCATCCCACGTCGGCGAGTTGAGCTCGCGGCGCACCAGGATCGTCACCGTGGCCACCGGCGCCGTGCTGGGCGTCCTGGTTTCGATATCCTCGGTCGGCGCAGGCGCCATCGGCGTGACCGCTTTGGTTCTCCTCTATCCCAAGCTGCCCATTCGGCGGATCGTCGGCTCCGATATCGCTCATGCAGTGCCGCTAACGCTCGTGGGCGGAATCGGGCACTGGATGCTCGGCACTCTCGATTGGCATATTCTGCCATCCTTGCTCGTCGGCTCCTTGCCGGGCGTGATCCTGGGCAGTCGCCTGTCGGTTCGTCTGCCCGACACGGGACTTCGGTACATTCTGGCTACGGTGCTGATCGTCGTTGCCGGCAAGCTGATTTTTTAGCCAGTCGGCCATCTGACCGGTCCTGACCGGTCAAAGCGCGGCGGCCTTGCTGGGCCGCCGGCTATCCCCCAAACTGGCATAATACGATTTGGAGAGCCGGCGATGGCTGTCACCTTGGCCGAACGCCCGCGATTGCTCGAACCCGGCCTGCCACGGTTCGAACCCGGCGCGGAACGTTACCGCGTCGCCGGCGGCGGCGCCGTCGTGCTCGCGCTGTCTGCCGGAGACCGGCTGACACTGATCGACCTGGAAGGCCGCCAGCGAGCCGAGCTTGCGGCGTTCGGCCCGGCGGGAGTGGAGGATCCCGAAGCCCTGGGTCTTTCGACGAACGGGCCTGCCGACGGGATCAGCCGGCTTCTGGCCGGCGCCGACGAGGTTGCACGGGATATCGCTGCGGCCCTCAGAGCGCGCGGTCTGCCCAGTGGCATTGCACGGGCGGCTGATCTGTTTCAGGGCGATTCCCGCGCCGGAGAGCAGGTCGATCTGGGGGCTGAGCGCGACTGCATCGTCGTGATCCATGCCGTCGGCGGCGCCATGGAGGTGAGCGGCGACCTGCCGGCGACCGAGATATTGGCCATCGTCCGGCGCGCCCGTCCGACGCTGCCGGTGACCCCGCCATTGCCTGAGCCCCTGGCCGAACCGAAATTCGAGCGCCGCATCGACCGGGGGACAGGCCAAGCCTATGAAGTGCGCGCTGGCGAATACATTCAAGTCATCGATGTCGCCGGGCGGCAATGCTCCGACTTCCTCGCTTTCGATGCCCGCCAGCTCGAGAAGGGACGGGAGCGCAGCTTCGACATGACCGCGACCCGCTCGATGACGGGCTACATCTATCCGGGTCCCGGACTCTATTCGAAGTTCTTCGACTATGACCTCCAGCCGCTGCTGGAGCTGGTGCGCGACACCGTCGGGCGGCACGATGCCTTCGGGCTTGCCTGCACGGCCAAATTCTACGAGGACCAGGGCTATCCCGGGCACGCCAATTGCTCGGACAATTTCAGCAACGCTCTGGCGCCCTTCGGTGTCCAGGCCCGGCGCGGCTGGCCTTGCCTCAATCTGTTCTACAATACCGGCATCGGAGCCCAGAACGCCATCTTCCTCGACGATCCCTGGTCCAGGCCCGGGGACTATGTGTTGTTCCGCGCCGCCACCGATCTCGTCTGCGCCTCCACTGCCTGTCCCGACGACATCGATGCCACCAATGCCTGGAACCCGACCGACATCCATGTCCGCGTCTATCCGGCCCGCCACAATTTTTCGCGAGCGATCGCTTATCGCATGACGCCAGATTCAGAGCCGCGGCTCACCCGCGAGACGCCCTTCCATCCCCGGACCTCGGGGTTGACCCGCAACTTCGCCGAATACCGCGGCTATTGGCTGCCGACCAAGTTCAACAATCACGGCGCCGCCGACGAATACTACGCCTGCCGGGAGCGGGCGGTGGTGATCGACCTTTCGCCGCTCCGGAAATTCGAAGTGCTGGGACCGGACGCCGAGGCCCTGATGCAGCTCACCTGCACCCGCAACATGCGCCGGCTCGCCGAAGGCCAGGCGGCCTATACCGCACTGTGCTACGAGACGGGCGGAATGCTGGACGACGCCGTCGCCTTCCGCATGGGCGCCGATCGCTATCGCCTGGTGTCTGGCGACGAATACACCGGCAAATGGCTGCGCGACCAGGCGGCCAAGCGTGGCCTCAAGGTCTGGGTCAAGTCGGCGACCGACCAGCTTTGCAATATCGCCGTCCAAGGGCCGAAGAGCCGGGAGATCCTGAAGACCGTCGTCTGGACGCCGCCCGCCCGGGCGAGCCTCCTGGAAATCCAGTGGTTCCATTTCACCATTGGCCGGCTCGGCGACCACAACGGGATTCCCGTCCTCGTCTCGCGGACCGGCTATACGGGCGAACTCGGCTACGAGATCTTCTGCCACCCAAAGCACGCCGTCGCCGTCTGGGACGCGGTCTGGGAAGCGGGCAGGCCTCATGACCTGGCGCCGCTCGGCCTGGAGGCCCTCGACATGCTGCGCATCGAGGCGGGGTTGATATTCGCCGGCTACGAGTTCACCGACCAGATCGATCCCTTCGAGGCCGGCATCGGTTTCACCGTCGCCCTCAAGGGCAACGAGGAATTCATCGGCCGCGAAGCGCTGCTGCGCCGGCAGGCCAATCCGCGAACCAAGCTCGTGGGCCTTGAGCTCGCCGGCAACGAGACGGCGGGCAAGGGCGACTGCGTCCATGTCGGCCGCGCCCAGGTCGGCACCATCACCAGCGGCACCCGCTCGCCGATCCTGAAGAAGAACATCGCGCTTTGCCGTATCGACGTCGCCTACGCCGCTCTCGGCACGGAAGCCGAGGTGGGCAAGCTCGACGGCCAGCAGAAGCGCATCCCGGCGGTGGTGGTGCGCTTCCCGTTCTACGACCCGGAGAAGCTGAAGCCACGGTCGTAGCCCACAGCGAAATCACATCGGCAGGCCGGCAGAGGAGAATCCCATGGAATCGTCAAAGCCTGCCATCTACGACAACTCCTTCGAAGTTCACGACAAAGGCGTACTCGCTACCGCGCGTGCGCTGATCGACAAGGCGGAAGAGCCGGCCGCGATCGGCCGGGAGATCCTGGCCGCGGTCGAGCGCAATGCGCGCTGGCGGGGCGAGCAATGCATCAACCTGCTGGCGCCGGAAGCGCCGACCAGTCCCGGCGTCCGGGCGCTGCTCTCGGCGGAGATCGGTACCCGGGCGGCGGAGGGCCATATCGGGCCGGTGAACCGGTGGTTTGCCGGCACGCGCCACATCGACGAGGTCGAGGCCTTGGCCGTCGAGCTGCTGAAGAAGTGTTTCCGCTGCCGCTACGCCGACCATCGCATGTGCGCCAGCATGGTGGGCAATGCCGTGGTCTATTCGGCGCTGACCGATCCCGGCGACGTGATCATGAGCGTGGCCCAACCCTTTGGCGGCCACAGCTCCAACCGGACCATCGGCCCGGCCGGCGCAAGAGGCCTGAAGATCGTCGATATCCCCTTCGACCGTGATGAGCTGACGGTGGATATCGACGCCTTCCGGCGCGTGGCGCCTCTGGTGAGGCCGAAGCTTGTCAGCCTCGGCCTTTCCATGACCCTGTTCCCTTTGCCGGTTGCCGAGGTCAAGGCGGTCATCGCCGAATGGGGCGGGCGGCTCTTCTTCGACGGCGCGCATCAGATCGGCCTCATCGGCGGCGGCCAGTTCCAGGATCCTTTGCGCGAAGGGGCCGATATCCTGACCGGCTCGGCCGGCAAGACCTTCAGCGGGCCGCAATCGGGGATCATCGTCTGGGATGATCCGGCGATCACCGAGGCGGTGACCACGGCCGTTTTCCCGGTCTGGGCCGCGACCCATCAGGTGAACCGCGTCGCGGCCCTGGCGCTCGCCACGGCGGAGGCGCTCGCCTACGGGCCCGCCTACATGGCCCAGATCGTGCGCAACGCCCAAGCGCTTTCGGCCGCGCTCCAGGCGAGGGGCATTCCCATGCTGGGTGCGGCCAAGGGCTTCACCCGCACCCATCAGGCGATTGCCGACGTTGGCGCCTACGGCCGCGGTCTGGCCGCCGCTCAGAAGCTGGAGCGGGCCAACATCATCGTCAACAAGAACCTCCTGCCGCGGGACAAGCCGGAAGACTGGGACTATCCGAGCGGTATTCGCATCGGCACCATCGAGGTGACGCGTCTGGGCATGAAGGAACCGGAGATGGAGACCGTCGCCGAGCTCATCGCCGATGTCGTTGTGCAGGGCAGGGAGCCGGAGGCGGTGCGCCGCAAGACGCTCGACCTGCGCTCGGGTTATCAGAAGCTCTACTACTGCTTCGAGAACGGACTGCCGAATTGAGGGCCAGAGCAGACGGCGCGAGGAACTTCCCGCGCCGCCGCTTAGCCGCTACTCCGCCGCCTTGGTCTTGCCGGCTTCCTGCAAAAGCTTCTCCGCCAACGCCTTCTTGCCGGCGGGATCGAGCTTCTTGATCTCGTTCTGAAGCACGCGCTCGTTGACGGCCTGGTTCCAATAGTCGAGAGAGGGAAAGCCGAGAAGCGAGGCCTTGCCCACGAACTGGCGGAGCACCTCGTTGGTGGGGCCCATGACCCAGCCGGCCTTGCCGTCGCGCAGGTACCGCTCGATGCCAAGCCCGGGCTTGTAGCCCGTGCCGCCGCAGGCGTGGAGCATCTTGTCGGCGACATGGGCGACGTTCTTGGCGGCGTTGAACTTCACCTGCCACATCCAGTGCAGGTATTGCGCGCGCGGCAGTTTGGTCAGGTCCTTGTGCAGCGACCAGTCGCAGTTGTTGGTCACTTCGTCCATGGCCCGTCCCATCTGGTAGACGAAAGCGCGCGCCGCATTGGTGTCGCAGATCGCCTCGCCGACGTAGTCCTGAATGGTCGGGTAATCGGCCACCCGCATGCCGACGTCCACGTGCTTCTTCATCGTGGTGTGGCGCTTGGCGATGTCGATCAGGCCGAGCGAGATGCCGTTCCAGCACGACGATGAACAGAGCAGGAAGAAGGGATCGACGCACTCGTCGTTCGAGCTGGCGCCATCCCCCTTGGGCCCGACCATGCGGTCCAGCGGAACGACGACGTTGTCGACTTCCAAGGTGCCGGACTGATTGCCGCGCAATCCGAGGCCGTCCCATTTCGAGGGCTCGGCCTTCACTTCGTTACCCATGATCAGCCAGCAGGAAAGGTCGGCGTAGTTGCCGCCGAAATCTGGGCTGGTGGTCTGGATGATGTACCAGTCGGCGAAGCCACCCGAGGTCGTCCAGGAGGCCTTCTTGCGCACCTTCCAGCCGCCGTCGACCTTCTCGGCGCCGGAGGAGACGGGATACCAGAAGTGCGAGCCGGTCTCGGGATCGGAGTAGGAGAGGGTGCCGATGAAGACATCCTTGTCGAGCCGGCGAAGGACGTTCTTGACCGTCTCGTTGTTGTGGTGGCGAAGGCAGGCAGCCGCGACGGCGCCCAGATGCATCGTGTAGCACATGGCGGTGCTGGCGCAGCCATAGCGGGCGATGGTCTCGACCGCCATGGCGGCGGCGACATGGTTCTCGCCCATGCCGCCCAGTTCCTTGGGCACGATCAGGCCAAGCAGACCCAACTTCGCCAGGGCCTCGAAATTCTTGCGCGGGAAAAGAAGCTTCTTATCGGATTCGACGGCGTTGTCGCGCAAAGTGGTTCGAGAGAGCTCGATGAGCTTCGCCTGCAGGTTCTTTTGCTTGTCGGTGAGGAGCCATTGCGGATCCCACTCGAAGCCGAGACCCCAGAAATCCTCCTCGCCCCATTTTTTCGTCTGGCTCATCTGCCGTCTCCTCCCGTTGGCGTCCCTGCCGGCGCCGTCAGCATGCCAGCGTCAAGCGGGACGAGCTCGGCTGCTTTCACGGCGCCGGCAAGCGTACATGATGGGGAAGCTGGCAGGCAAGAATTCGCAACCAATTGCGGCGCGGAGATCGCCAATCCTGTACCAATCCGGTGCCCAACCCCGAAATTGCCGGTGGGCTAGACGGACGGATCGATCTGCCGATAGCAGCCGCGGAAATAGAGCAGGGGTTTGCCGTCCTCGCTGGCCTTGAGGCGCAGGACCCGGCCCACGAAGATGACGTGGTCGCCTCCGTCATGCATGGACACGGTCTCGCATTCGAAGCTCGCCAGAGCGCCGGTCAGAATGGGGCAGCCCGTATCCCAGGTCTCGTAGGCAATGCCATCCCACTTGTTGGCAAGCGAACGAGCAAAGGCGACCGAGGTCTTTTCCTGATCCTGGCTCAGGACGTTGATGGCGAACACGCCCGCCGCCTCGAACGCTTTCAGGCTGAATGCGTTGCGGTTGAGGCTGAAGAGGACAAGGGGAGGGTTCATCGAGACGGAGTTGAAGGAATTGGCGGTGAACCCCAGAAGTTCGCCGTCCGCGGCCACCGAGGTGACGACGGTGATGCCCGTGGCGAAAGTTCCTAGCGCCCGGCGGAATGAGTGGGAATCGAAGTCCATCAGCAGAGGAAGCGCCGCTCGAGCAGGAAAAACAACAGGAACGGCCGCGACGCTCGCTTGCGGCGTCGGCTCCCAGACGACAGCCCTCCAAACTCCGCCCGTAGACGGAGCATCCGGTTATAGCCCGGATCTAGTACCGCGGTCCCGGCGGGCGACGCGGAGGCCGCTGCACGGCGGTCGTGGTGTCCAGCGTGATCACGCGCAGGACTTGTACGCCCTTACGGCCGGGTCCGACCTCGCAAATGATGCTCGAACCCTCCGGCGCATCCTGAAGCCCGGCCTGTTTCAAAGCCGAGACATGCAGGAAAACGTCCGGCGACCCATCCGCAGGCGATACGAACCCGAAGCCCTTCTCCGGATTGAACCACTTCACCTTGCCGCGAATCTCAGAGGACGCTCCACCACCCATTTCACGATCGTTCATCAAGCCCACTCTGCATCAATCATGGCATCGGCAGAGCCGGTCGGACATCCCACGAGGCGGCCCGGGTGCAAAATGGGCACCCAAGTAAACGCTTTCGGTTCCCCCGACGGCCTACCACCCGATAGTCTGCGGGGCCGGGTGGACAAAAGCAAGCCTACCGTCGGCCCCGAAAGCCTTGCCCGACGCTTTTTGCGTTTTGGCATCGGCGCGATCCAATGTTGCAATTTCAGCCCATTATGGGTCGAATTTGCGCCCGGTCCGGAGCGGGGGCCGAAGGGGTGCCGGGTGCCCCGGACACCCCGTGAAAACTCCGAATTCCGCAATGGAGATTGCCATGCCGCTCAGCCTTTCCTCGCGCGCCGATTTCACTCTTGCCAACTTCCAGCGGGTAGCATGGCAAGGCGCCAGCGCGGGCTTTTCAAAATCGGCACTCCGGCGGATGGGACAGACCCGGCGCCAGTTCCTGGCCCTGCTGGATTCCGATCCGGCGATCACGATCTACGGCGTCACCAGCGGCTATGGCCAGATGGCGAGCAAGCGGCTGTCCCCGGCCGAGCGCAAGAAGCACGCGCGCACCCCGCCGCACGGCTCAATGGTTGCCTTCGGCATCGCTTTGCCTGAACGCGTGGCCCGTGGCATCGTCTTTGCCCGCCTCGCCAACTACGTCGAAGGCCACGCGGCGATCTCGCCTGAGCTTGCCGCCGCGGTGGCCGGCCTGCTGGACGGGCGCAAGCTCCCCGAAGTCAGCTTGGAAGGCCAGGGCGGGGCCGGGGAGATCCTGGGCCTGGCGCCACTCTTCAATGGTTTGGCCGAGCGCTTCGAGCTCGGTGAAAAGGAATGCCTGGCGCTCATCAACGGTTCGCCCTGCGCCTCGGCTCTCTTGGCCGACAGCGCTCTGGCGGCACGGCGACGGCTGGAACTGGCGGAGGAGGTCTTCGCCCTTTCCTGCGAGGCGATCCGCGCCCCGCTCGGGCATTTCGGGGAGGAGCTGGAGGGCCTCTGGGGTGACCCGGCCGAAAGCGCGACGCTCCAGCGCCTGCGCCGGCTCATGGCGGGCGGCAGCTCGGAGCGCCGGCCCTATCAGGCGCCGGTGAGCTTTCGAGTCTTGCCCCGCGTGCTCGCCCAATTCCGGCGCGCGACCGAAGCGGCAGAGACGACCGCCGCGACGTCGCTGAAGGCGGTCACCGACAATCCCGTGTTCCTGGCGCCGACCAAGGCGGCGCCCCTGGGCCGGGTCTACAGCACCGGCGGCTATCACAATGCCATGGCACATCCGGCGATGGACAACCTTGCGGCGGCCATGGCCGATCTCTGCCTGCTGGCCGATCGCCATGTGAGCAAGCTCTTGCATGGGGCCCATTCCTTGCTGCCGGACCAGCTGCGCAAGGAAGAAGGCTATCTCGGCTGTTTCGGGATGGTCCAGGTCGGCTATGCGGAACAGGCCCGCCGAGCGGCTCAGCGCAATTTCCTGCCCGGGAGCGAAGGCGGCGGCTTCGGTCAGAACGACGTGTCGCCGCCCAACTTCCCCGCCTGGCGATCCCAGGACGAGGCGGGTCGTTGTCTCGATGCCACTCTCGCCGTGCTCGCCGCCGTCGGGTCGCAGGCTCTTTTTGCCACGGACCGCGACCCATCGCCTGCACTGGTGCCCCTGGTTGCGGAAACCCGCCGGCACCTGCCGCCGGTGACCAGGAGCCGCGTGCTGGCGCCGGAAGCCAAGGCCCTGGCGGCGGCGCTGAGCGCGCGCGTCTTCACCGCTTGACGCGGGCGGTTCAGCTGAACGTTTTCAGGATTTCGCGCTGGGCGGCAATGTAGCCGGGCGAGGTCTTGCGCAGCGCTGGCGCCAGACGCTTGTGCAGCCTTGGCAAGGCGTGGAACGGCACGGCGGGGAAGGCGTGATGTTCGGCGTGGAACGGCATGTTCCACGCTATATATCGCATCAATCCGTTGGTGAGAGTCGTGCGCGAGTTGGCGAGCATGTCAGGCACGAGGGGGCAGCCCGTATGTTCGGCCATGAGGTAGAGACGCAGCCAGGGTTGGCCCAGCACGGCCGGTATGATCCAGTAGCGCAACGCAACATCGCTGCCGAAGGCGATCGAAGTCACAGCGATGGCTGCATATAGGGCCAGATGTATCCGCGCCTCCAGGATGACCCGCCGGGCCGGGATCGCCGAGAGATAGGGCTCGGTAACCTTGCCGGCGGCGTGGCGAAGCAGGCCCAAGGCCGAATCCCGCCAGAGCGGCAGGCCGGTCACAACCCAGAGCCATTGGCCAAGGGTTGCCGGTTTTGGCGTCGCCAGTTCCGGATCGCGAGCGGGATCCTGGGTATGGCGGTGGTGGGCAAAGTGGAAATAGCGGAAATAACCGGCCGGCAATAAGAGCAGGAAGCCGACGACCGCGGCCAAGCCATCGTTCAGACGCCGGTTGCGGAAGGCGGTGCGGTGGATCAACTCATGGAGGGGCGCGAACAGGAAGATGAGGATCGCCCCCTCCAGCGCCTGAGCCGCAATGCGCGCCACCTCGTCTGGCGCCAGCGCCACTAGGACAGCGGCAGCACCCAGCAAGGCCAGGTGACCGGCGATATGCAGGAGGCCCGCGCGGTCGGAAAGCCGGCGCAGCTCGCGCATCTCCGGACGCGTGATGGAAGCATGGCCATAGGCGGCTGCTTCAGCCATGGATGGATTATAGCGCATAACACCCATGGGGCAGGGGCCGTTGCGGCGCCGGAAGCACCCCGCTAATTTGCCGGCGGTCAAGGAGGCGACAGGCATGTTGCGCGATGCAATCTGGCAGGCACGGGTCGATCTGGCGGCGGCCTTCAGGCTCGCCAACCGCTACGGCTTCAACGAAGGGATCGACAATCATCTGACCCTAATGCTGCCGGGCAGCCGTAATCGGTTTCTTCTGAACCCGTTCGGCCTCGATTGGTCCGAGGTGACAGCGAGCAATCTGCTCGTGGTCGACGGGGATGGCCGCCTGATCGAAGGCGAAGGCGAAGTCGAGATCACCGCCTTCTGCATTCATGCTCCAATCCACAAGGCGAGCGAGCGGGCCGCCTGCATCATGCACACCCATATGCCCTACGCTACCGCGCTGGGCATGATCGAAGGCGGACGGCTGGAATGGGCGAGCCAGAATGCCCTGCGCTTCTATGACGACATCGCCTATGACGAGGACTACCAGGGCCTCGCCATGGCGACCGAGGAGGGCGAGCGCCTCGCCCGCGTGCTGGACGGTAAGCGCGTGCTGATGATGGCCAACCATGGCGTCACCGTCATCGGCCAGACGGTGGCCGAGGCCTTTCATGACCTCTATTTCCTAGAGCGGTCATGCCAGGTGCAACTGCTTGCCATGCAAAGCGGCAAGCCGCTCAAATTGGTGCCGACGCAGATCGCCCAATCGGTTTTCGGACGCGGCGATTCCGGCGAGTCGGCGATGAAGCACTTCAATGCAATGAAACGCATCCTCGATCGCGAGGAACCGGACTACGCTGAGTAAGGCATCCGCCGTCTCGCGCGCCGTCCTGCCGACATCGGCACATACCGAAGAGCCAATTGAGGCTTCTACGCCAGCGCCTTGGCCAGCGCCTCGAACGGCAGCAGGACGCAATCCTGGCGGCTCTTCACGTTCCGCACTGGCGCGAATGCCGCCAAGCTTTCCCACTCGCCGGCCGGTGCCGGCACGCCCTGCTTGAGCAGCGCGGCGAGGGCGGCGGAAGCTTCCGCGAGTTCGCGGCGGGTCTTGCCCGGCGCCTGGCGGGCAATCGTCTCGGCCGCCGCTTCGCAGAGCAGGCAGCCGCGCACCTGATGGCCGATCGCCGAGATGCGATCGCCAGAGAGGGCGACATCGAGCGTCACACGGTCGCCGCATAGCGGATTGTCGAGGGTCGCGCTGCGATCCGGTTTGGCGAGCCGTCCACGGCTGCGCCCCGCATGCGCTCTCGCAACCAATTCGGCTTGGTAGAGCTCATCGCTCATGCCGGACGCTGCCGCAGATGGGCCAACGCTTCGGGGGTATCGATGTCCAGCAGCACGGCGTCATCGGGCATGGCCACTTCGGCTACCAGCTCGCCGTATTGGCCGATCAGATGCCGCGCGCCCACGTCGCCGGCAAGCCCGGTCATCTCGGCAATGAATCGCCGGGCCCACAGCACCGGGTTGCCGCGCTTGCCTTCCCAGGTCGGCACGCAAATGGCGCGGCCCTCCAGCGGATTGAACGCCGAGATCAGGCGATCCAGCACCTCGGGCCCGACCCGCGGCATATCCGCAAGGCATACGAGGACGGCATCGATGCCGCTCGGCATCGCCTGCAAGCCCGCCTTCAGCGAACTGGCCATGCCCGAGGCGTAAGCCGGGTTCTCGACGACTGTCACTGGGCGGTCGCCGATGGCTGCCTCGAGGCGGGCGGCTTCATGACCGACCACGACCACGATCGGCCTCGCACGCGAGGCAAGGGCCGCATCGACGGCCCGGGCGACCATGGCTCGGCCCTCGACCTCGGTCAGCAGCTTGTTGGCCCCGCCCATCCGGCTCGACCGTCCGGCGGCGAGGATGAGGGCGGCGACGCGGGGCGCACGGGGAACAATGGCCGGCTCGGCGCGCGGTTGCGGACGGGTTGGGATTTCCTTCAGCAGCCCACCGGCGCCCATGCGCATGATGTCGGCGCCGTCGACCGGCAGGTCGGCGATCAGCCGGCGCAGCACCCAATCAAAGCCGTTGACCTTGGGCGATCGGGCGCAGCCGGGCAGGCCGAGGACGGGACGCTCGTCCAGCCGCCCCAGTAGCAGAAGGTTGCCGGGATCGACGGGCATGCCGAAATGGAGGATCTTGCCGCCCGAAGCGGTCAGGGCCGCAGGGATGACGTCGCGTCGGTCGGTGATGGCCGAGGCGCCCGCGACGAGTATCAGTTCGGCCTCGCCCGACGCCGCGATCTCCCTGGCAAGGTCGGCGCTGCGATGGGCGCAGCGGCGCTCGGTCACCGGCGGACAGTGCAGTTCGGCGAGGCGCTGGTTGGTCACCTCCCTGGTCTTGTCCAGCACGCTGTCCTTGATACCGGGAAGAATCGTCTGGATCAGAGCCACGCGGCGGGGGTGGAGCGTGGCGAGACGAAGGATGGGCCCGCCGCCGCGCGCCAACGCAAGGCAGCGTTCGAGCGTTTCGCCCGGTACCGCAAAGGGGATGATCTTGACCGTCGCCGCCATGTCGCCTTTGGCCAGCAGGTCGAAGGGTGCGAGCGTGGCAACCGTGATGGACTCGTCCACCAAGTTCACGGCATCCAGTCGCGCGCGGTCGACCACCAGCAGACCCGGGGCTTCAGCGATCAAATTGGCCCGGCCGGTGAAGGCTGCCGCAACCGAGAGATGCTCGCCGCAAACGGCCTCGGCCACTTGGTGCGCCGCGTCGTCTTCGGTCACGTCGCCCGGTTCGAGCCTGACGGCGGCGACGGTGGTCTGGCCAATGGCGGCAAGCGCCGCGATGTCGGCCGCGCTGAGGCGACGACCCTTGCGGAAGGCAGTGCCTTTGACCCGGATGCTGTGGGCGAGCAGCGCGCCTTCGGCCTCGGAGAGCGGCAGCTCGGCGAAGATCATGCCGCGCGTCTCACCGCGGTAATCTGGGCCAGGACCGAGACGGCGATCTCCGCCGGCGAAAGGGCACCGATGGAAAGCCCCACCGGCCCGTGGATGCGCGCCAGATCGGCGGGGGAAAATCCGGCCGCCGCGAGGCGCGAGAGCCGGGCCGCGTGGGTCCGCTTGCTCCCGAGTGCGCCGATGTAGAAGGCGGGTGAGCGCAAGGCTGCGGCTAGGGCCGGGTCGTCGAGCTTGGGATCGTGGGTGAGGGTGACGACAGCCGTGCGCGCATCGAGGCCGAGGGTCGCCATCGCCTCGTCCGGCCAGTCATGGGAAAGCGCTAGGCCGGGAAAGCGGGCGTCGGTGGCGAAGGAACGCCTGGGGTCGATGACGCTGCACTCCATAACCCGCGAGCGCCGCCATGGGCGCCAGGGCCTGGGCGATATGGACCGCGCCGACCAGGAACAGGCGCGGCGGCGGATTGTGGACCTGGACGAACAAGCGCCGTCCGGCCGCTTCGAGGATGTCGCTGTCGTCGCGGCGAAGGTACTGCCGCACTTCCGCCAGGGCGGCTGCGTCCAGCGCGAACTCGCCTTCCGCGTCCCCCTCGCGCACGATCGCCTGGCGGCCATCCACGAGGTCCGTTACCAGTGCCACGGAACGCTTGGCCGCGCGGTCGGCCAAAAGCCGGTCGAGAAGCGCGCCTTTCATTCCAGGGCTTCGAGCCAGATTTGAAGCTTGCCTCCGCAGGCAAGCCCGACTTCCCAAGCCTGCTCATTGGTGATCCCGAAATCGAGCAGCCTGGGTTTGCCGCCGGCGATCACCTCCTGCGCCTCTCGAACCACTGCGCCTTCGACGCAGCCGCCGGAGACCGAGCCGATCATGCGGCCGTCCTGATCAACGGCGAGCTGGCTGCCCGTCGGGCGCGGGGAGGAGCCCCAGGTGGCGACGACGGTGGCGACGGCCACGCCACGCCCGTCGCGCTTCCATTGCGCGGCCCGCTCGAGGATGTTCTCGCTCAGGCCTGACGCTGTTGCATCCATTGGCTGACGCCCTCCATGCGCCGTTGACCGGGCCTTGCCAGAACCGAGGTCAGGTCGGCAAGGCTGGTGAGATTGTGCACCGGCCGGAAATCGTCGATATGCGGCATGATTGCCTTGGCGCCCATGGATTTGGGTTCATAGGCATCGTAACGCAAGAGCGGGTTCAGCCAGATGAGGCGCCGGCAGGACTTGTGCAGGCGCTCCATCTCGCGCCCCAGTACCTGGTCCGCGTCCCGCTCGAGCCCGTCGCTGATGAACAGCACCACGGCCCCCTGGCCCAGCACGCGCCGGGACCAGCGCGCGTTGAACTCGGCCAGGCAATGGCCGATCCGCGTTCCACCGGACCAGTCCTCCACCCGTTCCGAAACGAGGTCGAGGGCTACATCCACGTCCCGATGGTGCAGAAGCCGGGTGATGTTGGTGAGCCTGGTGCCGAAGACGAAAGCAAACACCCGGTCCCGGTCGTTGGTCACCGCGTGCATGAAATGCACCACAATGCGCGAATACCGGCTCATCGAGCCCGAGATGTCGCAGAGGATGACGAGGGGCGGATGGCGCCGGCGCGCTTCGCGCCGCTTCAGTGTCGCGAGCCCGCCCGCCCGGAGGCTGGCGCGTAGCGTCGCCCGCATGTCGATGCGCCGGCCATGGGGATCGGGCCTGAATCGCCGGGTTGCGACTTCCATGATGGGCAGCCGCATGACGGCGATCAGGCGCTTTGCCCGCGCCATCTCCTCGGCCGACATTTTCTCGAAATCGATCTTCTGCAGGAGCTCGCGATCGGAGAAGGTCATGGTCGCGTCCAGCTCGACCTCGTCCTCTTCCTCACCGGGCGTGCCCAGCGGGGCCGCCTCCGGGCCTTCGCGGCGAAGCGCCTCGGCGAGGCGCCGGCTGACCTCTTCCTGGCCATCCTCATCTTCGGCGCGTCCGATGCTGGGCAGCAGCATCGCCATCATTCGCTCCAGAAGCTGCGGATTGCGCCAGAAGACGTGGAAGGCCTGGTCGAACAGGGGACGCTGGTCCTGCCGGTTCACGAATACGGCATGGAGGGTCCAGTAGAGATCCTCGCGCCGGCCGAGGCCGACCGTTTCCACCGCGCGCAGGGCCTCGATCACCCGGCCCGGGCCGATGGGCAGGCCCGCAGCCCGCAGTGTGCGGGCGAAGAACATGAGATTGTCGACCAGCCGGCCTTGGCTGGTCGGCCGCTCGGCTGCCCGAGCTGGCTCAGGCATGACGACCGGGCTCAGGCATGACGGCCGGCAGCGGCCAGCTCGGACTTGACTTGGTCCAGCAACACGGCCGCCTCGCTGCCGCGGATTTTGGCGATGTCGTCCTGATACTTGAGCAGGACGCCAAGCGTATCGTCCACGGCCTTGGGATCGAGGGCGACCTGGTTCAGCTCTATCAACGCCTGGGTCCAGTCGATGGTCTCGGCTATTCCCGGCAGCTTGAAAAGCTCGACCTTGCGCAGCTTCTGGACGAAGCCAACCACCTGCCGGCTGAGCTCGGTCCGAGCCTGGGGCACTTTGACGGCGAGGATCTCGAGTTCCCGCGCGGCATCGGGATAATCGACCCAGTAGTAGAAGCACCGCCGCTTCAAGGCGTCGTGGATCTCCCGAGTCCGGTTGGAAGTGATCACCACGATGGGCGGCACCGTCGCGCGAAGCGTGCCGAGCTCCGGGACCGTGATCTGGAAATCGGAGAGCACTTCCAGCAAAAATGCCTCGAAAGGCTCGTCGGTCCGATCGAGCTCGTCGATGAGCAGCACCGGCGCCCCGGCAGGATCGGGCTCGAGCGCCTGAAGCAGGGGACGCTTGATGAGGAAGCGTTCGGAATAGATGTCACTGCCCAGGCTTTCGCGGCTTCTGTCTCCGGCCGCTTCCGATAACCGGATCTCAACCATCTGCCGCGGATAGTTCCATTCGTATACGGCCGATGCAACGTCGAGGCCCTCGTAGCACTGGAGGCGCAGCAGCCGCCGCCCCAGGGTTTCAGCCAGCACCTTGGCGATCTCGGTCTTGCCGACGCCAGCCTCGCCCTCGAGGAACAGCGGCCGGCCAAGGCGCAGGGCGAGGTAGAGAGCGGTTGCCAGGCTCCGGTCGGCGACGTAGCGGCCGCCGGTCAGGAGCTCCAGAGTCTCGTCGACGGAATTGGGGAGAAGGCGCGTCACAACGGCTGGCCCTCATTGTCGAATGTCGCTCGATCGCGCTCGAAGCTAGACGCTCGCCCCCGCGCTTGCAACGCGGGACCGTGCTGCGGAGCGGCGGCTATGAGGTAGCGGGCCGGAGCGGCATATGAGAATCTGGTCCGGATCGATGGCAGGCTAGGCTCGCCGCCCGGGTCCATTGTCCTAAGACGGAGCTCTCACCATCTTCCTGAAGCTCTTGAAATTGTTGAATTACACAGTCGCTGTCCTGGCACTGACTGCCTGCGCGACCCCACCTCCGCCGGCGGCACCTCTCGCCTCGCGCGAGGACCGGTCGCGGGAGTATTGCCGCCTTCTTGCCGTGAACTCGACGCAAGAATCCACGGCCGATCGCCTCTGCCGGAACCTGGAGGACGCGGCGGCGATCCGGGCCCGCTCTCTCGGCATCGACGCCGAGCTGGACCGGGAATGCGCAAGGCTGGCGACCTTCGAGGGCCCTGGACAGCCGTTCTCCTGGGTCGTTTATGTGAGCTGCGTCGACGACAGCATCTAAGGCCATCCTTGATCTACACCCTAGGCAAAGCGGTTTGGCTGCTCGCCCAACCTGGCAATCTCCTGGTCCTGGTCATCGCCGTGGGAGCCCTGCTGCTGTTCACCCGATGGCGCGGTCTCGGGCGTATCCTTGTCGCCCTTGCCGCACTGCTCGGCCTAGCGATTGCCTTCCTGCCGGTGGGGGATTGGCTCCTGCGGCCGCTCGAGGAACGGTTTCCGCCCTTGAGTGCCTTACCCCCGAAGGTCGACGGCATCATCATGCTGGGCGGCGCGGTCAATACCGAAATCACCGAAAGCCGACGCCAGCCGACGGTCAACGACCATGCCGAACGGTTCATTGCCTTCGCCGATCTCGCCCGCCGATACCCGACGGCAAAGCTTGTTTTCTCCGGCGGCGGACCCGAGCTGGAGAACGGCAATTTCCGCGAGGCTGATGCGGCCCGTCTCGTGCTGCAATGGATGGGCTTGGACACCAGCCGCGTCATGTTCGAACGCGAATCCCGCAACACCTACGAGAACGTCGTCGATTCCAAGGCCCTCGCTCATCCCATGGCCGGCGAGACCTGGCTGCTGATCACCTCGGCCTTCCACATGCCGCGCGCGGTCGGCCTTTTCCGCACCCAGGGCTGGCCCGTGATCCCCGATCCGGTCGATTACCAGACCGTCGCCGGTGAGACGACCGCCGACTTCGGCATGGACTTTCAGGAGAACCTGAACAAGGTCTCGCTCGGCCTCAAGGAGTGGATCGGCCTCTTCGCCAATCATTGGCTCGGGCGCAGCCAGAGCCTGCTTCCTTCGCCGTAGAAGGCGTCATCTTCACCCCAGGCCGTGCTTGTGGCACAAGGGCGCGGGGTTGCCGGGCTTTGCAACTCGGGAGAAGGCATGGCGGGCCAACGCGGTTTCCTTCGCTTCATGGCCTTGGGTCTGGGGCTGGCCTTGTTCGGGATATCGGCTCCAGCACAGGCCGATGGTTTCGACGACTGGCTTCTCGGCCTGCGTCGCGAAGCCCGGGCCCAGGGCGTGTCGGAGGCGACGGTCGATGCCGCCTTCGCCGGCCTGCGCCCGATTCCGGAAGTGATCGACCGGGAAAAGCATCAACCCGAGCTGACCATGAGCTTCGCCCAGTATCTCGCCAAGGTCGTGACGGAGGACCGGGTCCAGCGCGGGCGCGCTTTGATGGCGCAATACCGGCCGCTTCTGCTCAAGGTCCAGGCGTCCTTCGGCGTTCAGCCGCGTTTCATCGTAGCCCTCTGGGCGCTCGAGTCCGACTACGGGCGGATCACCGGTGGATACCCCGTCGTGGGGGCGCTGGCGACGCTTGCTTATTCGGGATCGCGCAAACGCATGTTCCGCAGCGAACTCCTGGACGCACTCCACATCCTGGACGAGAGGGACATAACTCTCGCCGGCATGACCGGATCCTGGGCCGGCGCCATGGGGCAATGCCAGTTCATGCCGTCGAGCTTCCGACACTTCGCCGTGGACTTCGACGGCGACGGACGACGCGACATCTGGACGAGCGAGGCGGATGTCTTCGCCTCGATCGCCAACTATCTCGCCAGCCTGCACTGGCGGCCCGACCAGACTTGGGGCAGGGAGGTTCGCCTGCCTCAGAGCCTCGACGGCAAACTGGCCACCCTGAAGAAGGTCCGCGCGCTCAGCGAGTGGAAACGGATCGGGATCCACAACGTCGATGGCAGCGATCTGCCGGCGCTTGGCCTCAGCGCCTCGCTGGTCACCCCCGATGGTTCCAACGGGTCTGCCTTTCTCGTCTATGCCAACTACGGCGTCGTCATGCGGTGGAATCAATCAACCTATTTCGCCACATCCGTGGGTCTGCTTGCAGACCGGATCGGTGGGAACTAACCTGCTTTGCCCAGTGTCTATGAGAGTCCAGCCCACAAGATGATGCGGATTGCCCGCCTGGCGATGCTGTTCCTGGCGCTCGGGCTCTCTGCCTGCGCCGAGACCACTCTGGTCGTCGACCAGACCAAGGTCTTAACCCAGCAGCCCGCGCCGAGCTATGGCTACAAGGTGGGCCAGCCGTATCAGGTGGACGGGGTCTGGTACTATCCCGCGGTCAACTACGACTATGACGAAACGGGCATCGCTTCCTGGTATGGGCCCGGCTTCGCCGGTCAGATGACGGCGAGCGGGGAAGTCTATGATCAGAACGCGCTGACCGCGGCGCACAAGACGCTGCCGCTTCCCACGCTGGTCCGGGTGACCAATCTCGAGAACGGCCGGCAGATCCAACTGCGCATCAACGACCGCGGGCCGTTCGTGAACAATCGCATCATCGACGTGTCGTACCGCGCCGCCCAGCTTTTGGGCATGGACATCAACGGCACCGCAAGGGTGCGGGTGCAGATCATGGCGGAGGAAAGCCGGCAGCTCGCCGCACGCCTCGGCGCGACCGACGCCGGCTTCGCTCCCGCCAAGGTCGCGGCGGCGCCGGCACCGAAAGTCGTCGTCCAGCCGTTGGCGGGCGGAACCCAGCTGGCGTCAGTAGCTCCCGATGCGCCGAAATCCTTGCTCGGCCAGGCGACGGGACCGCTGCCCCAGCCGAGCACCACGGTGGTCATTCAGCCGGTCCATCCGACAAACCTGTTCGTTCAGGCGGGGGCCTTCCTGCAGATCGCCAACGCCGACCATCTGAGGGCAAGGCTCTCCGGAATCGCCGCCGCGCGCATCATCCCGGTTCAACTGGGAGCGCAAAGATTCTATCGTGTGCGCCTGGGCCCGATCGGCACCGTCGCCGATGCCGACCGCGTGCTGGGTCAGGTTATCGCCATGGGAAACAGGGACGCCCGCCTGATCGTCGAGTGACGGGCCGCCGCGTTGCCCGATGCCTCGGAACCTGAGAGGAAAAATGAAGCACCTCGTTCTCTGCCTGCTGTTCCTGTCGGCCTTCTTTGCAGTGTCCGCCTCGGCGGAGGACATCCAGACCGACGCCCATGTGGCCTACATCGTCGACTACCAGACCGGCGCCGTGATGCTGGACAAGAACGGCGAGGAGCGGATCGAACCCGCCTCCCTCACCAAGCTGATGACCGTCTATCTGCTGTTCGAACAGCTGAAGAGCGGGAAGATGAAACTCTCGGACATGTTGACCGTGTCCGAGACGGCCTGGCGGATGCAGGGTTCCAAGATGTTCGTCGAGCTGGGCAACCAGATTCGCCTCGAGGACCTGCTGCGCGGCATCATCGTGCAATCCGGCAATGATGCCTGCGTGGTCGTCGCCGAGGCCATGGCCGGCAGCGAGCAGGCCTTCGCCGAACGGATGAACGCCCAGGCCAAAGCCTTCGGCATGAACGGAACCCATTTCGTCAATTCCACCGGCTGGCCGGACCCGGACCACTACACCACCGGGCACGACCTTGCCATTCTGGCGCGCCACGTGGTCACCGACTTCCCCGAGTACTACCACTACTTCTCGGAAATCGACTTCACCTACCACGGCATCAAGCAGGGCAACCGCAACCCGCTTTTGTACAAGAACGTAGGCGCGGACGGCCTCAAGACCGGCCATGCGGAAGGACCGGGCTACAGCCTCGTGGCTTCAGGTCAGCAGGAAGGCCGGCGGGTCATCATGGTCGTCCAGGGTCTGGACAGCAAACAGGCGCGCTCCGACGAAGCGGTCACCCTGTGGGAATGGGCCTTTCGCAATTTCGAGGACGACCGCATCGTGAAGGCGGGGGCGCCGTTGGTCGATGCGCCGGTCTGGATGAGCGAATCGCCGAGCGTGCCGCTGGCGGCCAAGTCGGACCTGGTGCTGACGCTGCCTCGCGGAACTCGCGACCAGGTGAAGGCGACGGCGGTCTTCGACGGGCCGCTGCCGGCACCCGTCGTCGCCGGAAGCGAAGTTGGCATACTGCGCATCGAGGCGCCCGGCATGTCGCCTGTCGAGGTGCCCTTGGTCACCGCCGGGCATGCCGAACGCCTGGGTGCCTTTCGGCGCATGATCTTGGCGGCGCGCCATCTGATCCTGGGCTGAGCCCCATGACCGGCCCGGCCCGCTTCATCACGCTCGAAGGGGGAGAAGGGGCGGGCAAGTCGACCCAGGCGCGCAGGTTGGCGGCGGCGTTGCGCCACGGGGGCCTGGAGGTGGTCGAAACCCGCGAGCCGGGCGGGTCTCCGGGAGCGGAGGAGATTCGCCGGCTCTTGACCACCGGCGAAGCGGGCCGTTGGTCGCCCATGGCCGAGACCCTGCTGAATTTCGCCGCCCGGGCCGATCACATCCGGCGGACCATTCGGCCGGCGCTTGCGGCCGGCCGCTGGGTGATCTCGGACCGCTTCGCGGATTCGACCATGGCCTATCAGGGCTATGGCCATGGCGTGGATCGCGGCTTCATCGCCACCCTCGCGGAGGCGGTTCTGGGTTCGCTGAAGCCCGACCTCACCTTGATCTTCGACCTGCCGGTTGGGCAAGGCCTTGCCCGCGCCGCTGGCCGCAAGGGCGGGGAGGACCGTTACGAGAAGATGGACCGCGATTTTCACGAGGCGCTGCGGCAGGGCTTTCTGGTTATTGCCGCGGCCGAGCCCGGGCGCTGCGCGGTGATCGACGCTTCTGGGGACGAGGCGGCGACCTGGGCGCGCATCGCGGCGGCAGTGAACCAGCGCCTGGGCGTTTCGCTATAGTCGCGCCATGGAGCCCCAGGAGAATTTCGAACTCGTCGGCCAGGAAGCATCCGAACGCGTCTTGTTGCAAAGCGCCCTCTCGGGCCGGCTTCACCATGCCTGGCTGCTGACCGGCCCACGGGGCATCGGCAAGGCCACGCTCGCCTTCCGCTTCGCGCGCTTCCTCCTTGCCGGTGCCGGCGCCGAAGCCGACGGGCTTTTCGGCGAAGGGCCATCCAGCCTGGCCCTCGACCCGCGCCATCCCGTCTTCCGCCTGGTGGCGAGCGGCGGCCATCCCGACTTGCGTCTTGTCGCCCGCAGCCCAAATCCCAAGACAGGCCGGATGCGCGGCGAAATCGTGGTCGATGACGTGCGCGATGCCGTGAGCTTCCTGCGTCTCACTCCATCCGAAGGCGGCTGGCGCGTGGTGATCGTGGACGGGGCCGAGGAGATGAACCGCAATGCCGGCAACGCCCTTCTGAAAATCCTGGAGGAGCCGCCTGCGCGCGCCGTGCTCCTGCTCGTCAGCCATTCGCCGGGCCGCTTGCTGCCCACGGTGCGTTCGCGCTGCCGGCGCCTTGCCCTGCGCCCTCTCGACGACGAGGCAATCGCCGGCTATCTCGGCCGGACCATGCCCGAGCTCGGCGTGGCGGACCGGGGACTTCTCCTGCGCTTGGCCTCTGGAAGCATCGGCCGGGCTCTCTCCCTTTCACAATCTGGCGGGCTGGAGCTCTACCGCGACATCGTGGGTTTGCTGTTGTCGCTGCCGCGCCTCGACGGCGCGGCGCTCAATCAAATGGCGGATCGCCTCGGGCGCAGCGGGGCCGACGACGCTTTCCGTTCGGCCGCCGAGCTGCTGACCGGCTGGCTCGCCCGCATGCTCCGCCAAAGAGCGACGGGCCGGCAGGAAGCCGAGATCCTGGCCGGCGAGGCAAGCTGCATGGACCGGTTGGGCCGCAGCGTGGGGCTGGACCGCTGGTTCGCCTTTCTCGAAGCGACCGAGCGGCAGTTCGCGCTTATCGATCCTCTCAACCTCGACCGGCGCCTTGTCTGGATCGGGACCATGCTCCAGCTCCAGCAATTGGCGGCCTGACTTAAGGTCCCCCGCGACCTTGCCTCCGCCAACCGCCTGTGGGAAAAGGGCCGCCCATCCGGAGGAACCATGGCCGAGAGCCGCTACTATCTGACCACGCCGATCTATTACGTAAACGATTCGCCCCATATCGGTCACGCATACACGACGCTCGCCTGCGACGTGCTGGCCCGTTTCATGCGCCTCGACGGACGCGACGTCCTGTTCCTCACCGGCACCGACGAGCATGGCCAGAAAGTGGAGAAGTCGGCCGCCGCCGCAGGCATGGACCCTCAGGCTTTCACCGACAAGGTCTCGCAGAATTTCCGCGACTTGGCGGCGCGGATGAATTTCAGCAACGACGACTTCATCCGCACGACGGAGCCGCGGCATATCCGTTCCTGCCAGGCGCTGTGGCGCCGGCTGAAGGAAAACGGCCAGATCTACCTGGGCAAATACGCTGGTTGGTACGCCGTGCGCGACGAGGCGTTCTATGGCGAGGACGAACTGACGACGGGTCCCGACGGCCGCAAGCGTGCACCCTCCGGTGCCGAGGTCGAATGGGTCGAAGAGCCCAGCTATTTCTTCCGTCTGTCCGAATGGCAGGACAAGCTGCTCGCCTTCTACGCCGCCAATCCCGAATTCATCGCGCCCGAGAGCCGGCGCAACGAGGTGCTG
The DNA here is from genome assembly GCA_963724385.1 of uncultured Alphaproteobacteria bacterium. Classification (GTDB taxonomy): domain Bacteria; phylum Pseudomonadota; class Alphaproteobacteria; order Dongiales; family Dongiaceae; genus DASXQK01. Next base: position 2,447,968 of record CAVRUJ010000001.1, read on the forward strand.
AGCTTCGTCAAGGGCGGGCTCAACGACCTGTCGATCTCGCGCACCAGCTTCAAATGGGGCGTGCCGGTTCCCGACGAGCCCGCCCACATCATGTATGTGTGGTTCGATGCGCTGATCAACTACATCACCGCGGCGGGCTTTCCCGACGTGGAGGGCGAGCTGTACCGACGATACTGGCCCGCCGACCTGCACATGGTCGGCAAGGATATCCTGCGCTTCCACGCGGTCTATTGGCCGGCCTTCCTGATGGCGGCCGACCTGCCCCCGCCGCGGCGGGTCTATGCCCATGGCTGGTGGACCAATGAAGGGCAGAAGATCTCCAAGTCGCTGGGCAACGTCATCGATCCCCTGAAGCTGATCGAGCGCTACGGCCTCGATCCCGTGCGCTATTTCCTGCTGCGGGAGATCCCCTTCGGCCATGACGGCGATTTCTCCCACCGCGCCATGGTCGGGCGCCTCAACGGCGACCTCGCCAATGGCTTGGGCAATCTTGCCCAACGCACGCTGTCCATGATCGCGAGCAACTGCGGGGGCAGGCTGCCGGCGCCCGGCGCCCTCGCGGCCGCCGACGAGGCTCTGCTGTCGGGAGCGCGCGCGCTCCATGGCCGGCTTGCCGCCGAGATCGAGCGCCAGGCTTTCCATCTGGCACTGGAAACGTTGTGGCAGGTCGTCGGTGCCGGCGACCGCTACTTCAACGACCAGGCGCCTTGGGTGTTGCGCAAGACGGATACGACGCGCATGGGGACGGTCCTCTATGTCGTCGTCGAAGCGCTGCGGCGCCTGGCGATCCTCGCTCAACCCTTCATGCCCGGATCCTGTGGCAGACTGCTTGACCAATTGGCCGTGCCGGGGGAGCGCCGACGCTTTGCCGACCTCGAACAGATGATCCCGCCCGGCACGGCGCTGCCGAAACCCCAGGGTGTGTTCCCGCGATTCGTCGAAGCGGCGGAATGAGCGAAAGCGCAGGCGGCCGCCCGATGCTGGTGGACAGCCATTGTCATCTCGACTTCCCGGAATTCGCGCCGGAGCTGGACGAGGTCGTGGCTAGGGCGCGAGCCGCGGGCGTCGGCGGCATGGTCACGATCTGCACGCGGCTCACCGAATTCGAACGGGTCTTGGCCGTCGCCGATCGCTTCGACGATGTCTGGTGTTCGGTCGGGATTCATCCGCACGAGGCGGCGAACGAGCCCGACACGCTAGCCGCAGAGATTGCGGCGCTCGCTCGCCATCCCAAGGTCGTGGGCATCGGAGAGACGGGCCTCGACTATCACTACGACCGCAGTCCCCGGGATCGCCAGCGCGAGCTGTTCCGCCGTCACATCGAGGCCTCGCGCCTGTCTGGCCTGCCTATCATCGTGCACAGCCGGAATGCCGAGGAGGATACGGCGGCGCTCCTGGAAGAGGGTGCTGAGCAGGGCGGGCTCACCGGCCTCATCCATTGCTTCACCTCGACCCGTCTTCTGGCCGAGCGCGCATTGGCCCTCGGGTTCTGCATCTCGTTCTCGGGCATTGTCACTTTTCGCAATGCCGAGGATCTTCGCGCCATCGCCAGGGAAATCCCAGAGGACCGCCTGTTGGTGGAGACCGATTCCCCCTATTTGGCGCCTATTCCCCAGCGCGGAAAGCGCAACGAACCCGCCTTTGTCGCCCACACCGCGGCTTTCCTCGCCGGTCTTCGTGGCGAGAGCGTGGAGGCTCTGGCGGCGCGCACCACGGCCAATTTCCGGCGCCTTTTCCCAAAGGCGAAGCCATGATGCGGGTGGTCGTGCTCGGCTGCGGCGGGTCGGGCGGCGTGCCGCTGGTGGGGGGCGAGTGGGGGGCCTGCAATCCGGCCAACCCCCGGAACCGTCGCCGGCGCGTGTCCGTCCATGTCGCGGCCGATGACGTCTCCGTTCTGATTGACGCTTCCCCCGATCTGCGCATGCAGCTTCTCGATGCCGACATCCATCGGCTGGACGCCGTGCTGTTCACCCATGAACATGCCGATCACTGTCACGGCATCGACGACCTGCGCTACCTGCGCCGCGCATCGGGGGCTCCGCCGTTGGAAGCCTGGGCGCGTCGCAGCACGCTTGCAGCCCTCGAGAGCCGGTTCGGCTACATCTTCCGCCAGAACAGGGAAGCCTCGGGCGTCCTCTATCGCCCATTCTTGAAGGCCCGTACGATCGATGGGCCCTTCGCTGTCGGCCCCCTGAAGATCGTTCCCTTCGAGCAGCAGCATGGGCTCGGTGCCACAACCACCGGGTTTCGCATCGGTGCCATGGCCTATTCGACCGATGTCGTGGGGCTCGACGAGGTCGCTTTCTCGGTCCTTGCCGGGCTCGACCTCTGGATCGTCGATTGCCTGCGCTTCGAGCCTCACCCGACCCACGCGCATTTCGACCTGGTCATGTCCTGGGTCGAGCGCCTGAAGCCGAAGCGCACGCTGCTCACCCATCTCAACCATCAATCCGATTACGACGAGGTCGCCCGACGCTGTCCTCCAGGAGTCGAGCCGGCCTATGACGGCCTGACGGTCGACATTCCGGGTTAGGCGAAATCCGGGGTCAAGCCGCCGGCACCTCGAGCGCGAATTGCCGCTCCTCCACGAACCGGTCGAGGCCGGTGGCGACACCGCGCACCTCCACGGCAATCCGCCAGGAGCCGCCCTGCCGCTCGATGCGATAGAGGTGATAGCGCGCCGGGTCGTGATGGGCCGTGGGCCTTGCCGAGGCAGAGGGCACGCTCACCACGGGCACTTTGCCCGCGGGCGTCGGCAGATAGGTCAACCCCGACATATGGGTATGGCCGTGGAGGATCAGCTCCGCGCCCTCTGAGGCGACGACGGCGAGGAATTCCTCGCTGTCCAGGAGCTGCTTGTGTTTATACGCCGCGCCGGAAACCGGCGGATGATGGATCAAAACTACCCGGCAGAGATCCTCTGTCCGCGTGCTCTTCAGCAGCGTCGCCAGCCGTGCCAATTGCTCGGGCCCGATGCGTCCGGCTGCCATATGGGGCGGCATGGGCTCGGCCGTCGATATGCCGATCAGCGCCAGGGGCCCTCGTCGTCTGAGAAAAGGGAAATCCGAAGGGCCCTCCGCCGGCTGCTCCGCGCCATCGGGCCGGATGCCCGCCATGTAGGGCGCCCAGAGGCCCAGCGAGGCTTTCCAGGCAACGGGCACATAGGCATCGTGGTTGCCGGGTATCACCGTGACATCGGCCGGCGGGCCCAGTGCCGCGAGCCAGGCACCGGCGCGCTTGAACTCGCTGGGCAGCGAGATGTTCACAAGATCGCCGGTGACCGCGATGTGGTCGGCCTTTTTGCCATGAAGGTCGGCCACCAGCGCGTTGAGCACTGGCGCAATGTGGACGGACTTCCGCCGCAACTGCCAGGACAGGAGACCGAGAATGCGCTTCGAAAGCAATGCGCCGGGCCACGGAATGCCCACATCGCCCAAATGCACGTCTGACAGATGAGCGAGAGTGAACATGGGCCCGTTCATGTCCCCGAACGCGTTAGCGGTCAAGGGGCCGGGTCGAAATTCGAGGGCGAAGCCGCATTGCCGGCCCTAGGGGCTGCGTGATATGGAGCCACGCTCCAGCTTCATCCGAGAGGAGCCATTGACGGAAGCGACGGAAGAAGGCCGCATGCGGCGCGATCTGCGCCTGGCTTGGCTCGATCTCGCAACGGCCGCCAAGCGTTGGCGCCTGACTGTCCATCTGGCCTGGCTCGACGTTCGGCAGCGCTACCGGCGCTCGGTTCTGGGCCCGATCTGGCTGACCGTGAGTGTGGCCTTCCAGATCGCCGCCATGGGCCTGGTTTATGGCGAGCTCTTTCACCAGGACGTTTCTCATTACCTGCCGCGGCTGGCCTTCGGGCTCACCATGTGGGGGCTGATCTCCTCGATGGTCGCCGATGGGTGCATGTGTTTCATCTTGGCCGAAAGCTTCCTGAAGCAGGAGGCCCTGCCCAAATCCATGTTTCCCGCCCGGGTGGTGCTGCGCAGCCTGATGGTCTTCGCCCATAACCTGGTGGTACTGCTCGTCGTCATCGTGATCTTCCTGCCGCTGCCGGGCTGGATAGCCCTCCTGGCCTTGCCGGGCCTAGCGCTGATCGCGATTAACGGCATGTGGGTCGGGCTCGTGGTGGGGCTTCTCTGCACGCGTTTTCGCGACCTTCCCCCGATCGTCGGCAGCTTCATGCAGGTCGCCTTCTTTCTCACGCCGGTCATCTGGGTGCCGGAGACGCTGCACGGAAAGTGGTGGTGGCTCGTCAGCCTCAACCCCTTCGCGAGCTTCCTGTCCATCGTTACCGATCCGCTCCTCAGCGTGCCGACGCCGGCTTCCAATTGGCTGCTCGCCCTGGTGGTTACCCTGGCCGGATGGACCACCGCCATGTTGCTGTTCGGACGGTTCCGGGCCCGAATCACCTACTGGCTCTGATGTCCCGGGTTGAACTCACCGATGTGGTCGTGGACTTCCCGATTTACGACGGGCGCTCGCGATCCCTTCGCCATCGGCTGCTTGGCCTGAGCGGCGGGCGCATCGGCGCGTCTGCGGGCCACGATGTCGTAGTCCACGCCCTCAGCGACATAACTCTCTCCCTCGTCGACGGGGACCGTCTCGGCCTGATCGGCCGCAATGGCGCCGGCAAGTCGACACTCCTCAGGGTGATGGCCGGAATCTATGAGCCGGTCGCCGGGCGGATCACCGTCGCGGGGCGCCTCGGCTCGCTCACCAATGTCACCATGGGCATGGACATGGAGAGCAGCGGCTACGAGAACATCATAGTGCGCGGGTTGATGATGGGAATGTCGCGCCGGGAGACGCTCGGCCACTTGCCGGACATCGAGAGTTTCACCGAGCTGGGAGACCATCTGAGTCTGCCGCTGCGGACCTATTCGGCCGGCATGCTGCTGCGTTTGGGATTTGCCGTGTCCACCAGCCTCGAGCCGGAAATCCTGATCATCGACGAGATGATCGCCGCCGGCGACCGGACCTTTGCCGACAAGGCGGCGCAACGCCTCAACCGCCTGACGTCGGCGGCTCACATCCTGGTGGTCGCGTCCCATTCCCCCGAAACCCTGAAACGGCTGTGCAACAAGCTTGCCCTGCTGCGGGAGGGCCGGCTTGTGGAAATCGGCCCGGTCGACGAGATTCTCCGGCGCTACGAAGCCGAGGGCTAGCCCGGAGCTGGCAAGCCTCACCGTTGCCAGGCCGGGCATCCCCGGCTCATAATTGCCGCCCGGAAGGGAGAACCGCATGCAGCTCGTCATCGACCAGGCCGATTTTGCCCGCCTGTCTTCCGGAGCCCGCTCCGAGCTTCTGAATCTGTTTGGGCCCCAAGCGCAGGCCCAATCGCCGACGACGGCGGCGGCACGCCGGAACTTCCGCTGGCGCCAACCCCATGATGTGGCCCTGCCGCTGCTGCGCAAGCTGTTGAAGGGGGCCGACGCGGCGACGCGCGAGCGCCTGACGATCTTCGCGCGCAACAATGGCCGCGCCAGCATGAAGCAGCTCCTGGCGGTGACCAAGGACAAGGACTGGCACGCACTCACGCCCTGGGAGGGCGCGATCACCCGCCGGCTGCGCCGGCTGGTGGGCGACGACAATCGGATCGCCTCCCTGATGCAATGGGACTATGACGCCGAGGTCTGGGATTCCGACCACAGCCATCTCTTGGATGGCGTGTACTACGTTTCGGAAACGACGACCAAGTCGCTCAGAAAGCATTTCGCCCTGGATTAGCCGCTGCGCGGTGCGAACCGGCTCAATGCTTCGGCCGGCCCCGCCGTGAGACGGAGCGTTTCACTGCAGGGGCAATCGAAACTGCTTGTGGCAGGCGCCGCACCCGTTGTGCGCGGTCTCATCTAGCTGTGCGGCGACAGCCGTCACGTCCCCCGACCTGGCTGCATCCGCGAGCTTGCCGGCTTCCGTGCCCAGCGTCGCGGCGGTCGCCTTGAAGTCGTCGAAGCTCTTCCAAATCTCCGGCTTCGCATGGGTCTTGCCCGGCAGATCGTCAGCGCTGCTTCCGGTGGGAAACAGGGCCGGGATCTTGGCTGCGTCAGCCTGAATCAGCTCCGCATGCTTCTGCATGCTGGCCGTGTCGGTCGATTTGGCGTCGATGGCATCGGCTATCGCTTTCATCTCGCCGCCGATCTCTTTCATCAGCGCCCGGCGCGCGTCCACGGCAGCTTGAACGTCGTCGGCCCAGGCGGGCGGCGAGTATCGCGGAGCGAGGTAACCGGCCACGAAAGCGGCACCGACCATCAGCACAGCAAGCGTCGTCTTCTTCATGGGGATTCTCAGGCTCGTGACACCCGCCGCGCAACATTGCGCGCGGCAGAGACTCGCCTTGCCGCCGGGTACCTGTAAAGTGGTCACCTGCCAGAAACCCCGGCTTTACACGCAGTTGTGACCGGACTCCCTGGCTTCTGGGTCAGGCCCTCTTGCCGCGTCCGCCAATTCCCATGGTAAATTGCGAAATGCGCGGACCAAGCGCAGGAATCCTTGCTGTGATTGCCGTTTCCCTGCTCGCCGGCTGCGCCGAGCGGATGCCCCAGACGGCGATGGTCGCCGCCAGCCCCGATGGCGGGTATGGATACTCGGAACTGCGTCTGGCGTCCGACCAGTACGAACGTCCATTACACGTCACCCGAGCTAAGCCTTCCCGAGGATGAAGGCGCCCGCGGCCGGCGGCTCGACGCGGAAAAGGCCCGCGCCTTCGATCTTGCCCTGTGGCGAAGTTGCCAAATCGCGGCAGCCCAGGGGTTCTCCTATTTGAAGGTCGAGCAAGACCATCGCGACGCGAGCGTGGATGTGACGCGGGAGTACGCGCCACCACCCGCCTTGGGTCTTTCCGGCTTCTACGGACTGGGCGGAGCGATGTACGGGCCCCGGGGATTTTACGGCGGCCCTCCCAATTTAGCGCCCTTCTGGTTCTATCAGGATCCGTTTGCCGTCCAGCAATACAGCCTGCGAGTGACCGGCCGTGTCACTTCGAGCTTGAAGGTGGACTTCTCCCAGGTCCCGGCGCCTGGTTTTGAGGATGCCGCGGCCCTGGGCAAGCGTCTCTCCCAGCAATACGCCGGCGCCACCTACCCTTGAATCGGCACCGCACCCCGGCGCGGGGCAAGGGCGCGGTCTTCAACCCGAATCCGCCACAGCAGGATCGCCGCATTGGCCAGGCCGAATAGCAGCGCCGCAACATCCAGGCCGAAGGCGAGTGGCAGGCTGACGATTTCCAGCTCCACGATGAGATAGTTGGGGTGGCGGAACAGACGATAGGGCCCGCGGCGGATCAGCGGCTGGGCGGGGAGCGTGATGACACGCGTGGTCCAGTACCGTCCCAGGCTCGCGAATACCCAGAGCCGCGCGGGCTGGAGCAGTAGGAACAGCGCGAGCCACGGCCAGTGCAACGCGACGACGCCGGGCGCGGCGACCGCCAGCACGAGGAGCCAGGCGAGGTGAAGCCCAACGATGAGGGGATAGTGGGCCCGACCCACCTCGGTCGCGCCCTCGGCCAAGAGCCGGCGTTCGTTGCGACGGGCGTGGAGAAGTTCCAGGCCGCGCGCGAGCGCGACCAGCAGCACGATCAGGCTCGCCCAGGTCACGCCACCTCGAGGAGCTGGAATCCTGCGGTGAAGCCCGGGCCAAGAGCGGACATCAGGTAGCGGCCGCGACTGGCCATGGCGAGGGTACGCTCGAGGACGAAGAGCACCGTCGCCGCCGACATATTGCCGAAGTCGCGCAGGACCGAACGCGCCGCGACCATGGCGCCCGGCGCCTGTTCGAACGCGATCTCGAGGGCGTCGATGACCTTGGCGCCGCCGGGATGACAGATGGCGCCGGCAAGATCGGTCAGCGCGATGCCCTGGCGCTTGAGGAAAGCGCCGAGCACGGGTCCAAGCTCGCTTCGCACCAGGGCGGGGATATCGCGGGAGAACAGGACGCCGAGCCCATCGTCCTCCACCTGCCAGCCCATGATGTCGAGGGTATTGGCCCAGGTATGCTCGCCCGAGGGTCCGAAGACAGGACCTTCGCCATCGGTCGAGATCAAGCCCGCGGCGGCACCGTCGCCGAACAGGGCCGAGGCCACGACGTTGCTGCGCCGGTTGTCGCCATAGCGGAAGGTGAGGGCGCAAAGCTCCACGACAAGATAGAGCACGCGCGTGCCCGGCGTGACCCGGGCGAGATCGACGGCTCGAGCGAGGCCGATGACGCCGCCGGCGCAGCCCAGGCCGAAGATTGGCAGGCGCCGCACGTCGCGCCGGAGGCCCAGCTTCTCGATGACCAGGGCGTCGAGACTGGGCGTGGCGATGCCGGTCGTCGAGACGGCGACTACGGTGTCGACGTCTTCGGGGCCGATCCCCGCCTGATCGAGGCATTTCTGCGCCGCCTCGCACAGCAGGATCACGGCATGTTCGACGAAGAGCTTGCTGCGCTCGACCCAGCTATGGGGCTCCATGTACCACTCCAGCGGCACGCAGGAATGGCGATGGTCAATGCCCGCATTGTCGTAGATCGGCATCAGCCGCGTAAGGTCGGCCTGTTTGGCATTGAAGAGCCGGTCGGCCGACGCGCGGACCACCTGCTGCGCGATGCGGTGAGGCGGCGTGGCCGTCGCCAGGGAAAGAAGCCGGGGTTCGTTCATGGAGCCTGCCCTATACCTTGCTCTTGATATGCCGGAATTCACTGAAAGCGCCGCCTGCATCACGACTTGGTGCCGATCGGCGGAAACCGCTCGATCCGCAGCTCGTCTTGGGCTCCATCGGCTTTCGCCCAACGAGTGCCCTTCGCACGCGGCATATGTCCAAGCAGGCCTCCGATCCCGTATCATCGCCCCATGAGCGACAAGCTCGGAGAACCGGATGCTTCGAACGGACCCATTAGAATAAGCATGGGAGCCCGTTTGCGGGGATATTTCTTTGCCGGCGTCCTGGTGACGGCGCCGCTGGCGATCACCGTCTACATCGCCTGGCTGCTGATTTCCTTCGTCGACGAGCGAGTCTTCTCCGTGATTCCCCCGGTCTACAACCCGGAAACCTACCTGCCATTTTCCGTGCCGGGGATCGGGCTGATCCTGATGGTGCTCGTGCTGACCCTGGTAGGCGCTCTGGCCGCCGGCTATTTGGGCAAGCTGGTGCTTCGCCTCAGCGAGCGCCTGCTGAACCGTATGCCCGTGGTGCGGAACATCTACGGAACAGCCAAGCAAATTGTCGAGACCGTGGTCAATAACAAGACCTCGGCTTTTCGCGAGGTTGTCCTGGTGGAATATCCGCGCCGCGACATCTGGACCATCGGGTTCATCACCGGGCACAGTATGGAAGAAATCGCCGAGATCGGCGGCGAGCCGCTGGTCAATGTTTTCGTCCCCACGACTCCCAACCCGACCTCGGGCTTCCTGTTGTTCCTGCCGGACAAGGATGTCCATCGCCTGTCGATGACGGTGGAGGAGGCGGTCAAGCTGGTCATTTCCGGCGGGCTCGTCACGCCGCCGGCGCGCCCGCAGGCTGAGGTCCCAGCCAGGGTCCTGCCGCGGGCCGGATAATCCCTCAAGCCGCGCGCAGGGTCTTCACGGCGGCGTCGCGCTCGAACAAGTACAGCAGCACGCGCAACGCCTTGCCGCGCGGCGTGTCGAGGGACGGATTCCGGGCCAGTACAAGCCTTGCGTCGTCATGGGCAAGCGCGATCAGGTCGGCATGCTCTGCCGGCTGGGCGAGGCGAAAGTCGGGGAGCCCGCTCTGCCGCGTGCCGAGAATTTCGCCGGCGCCGCGCAGGCGAAGGTCCTCCTCGGCGATCCGGAATCCGTCGTCGGTATCCCTGAGGATGCTGAGCCTGGCCTTGGCGGTTTCGCCGAGCGGCGGATGGTATAGGAGCAGGCAGGTGGAGCGGGCCGCTCCGCGCCCGATCCGGCCCCGCAGCTGGTGAAGCTGGGCCAGGCCGAAGCGCTCGGCATGCTCGATCACCATGACCGAGGCGGCGGGCACGTCGACGCCGACCTCGATTACGGTGGTTGCGACAAGGATGTCGATGCGCCCCTCGGAGAAGGCGGCCATCGCGGCATCGCGCTCCGCGCCCTTCATCCGGCCATGCACCAGGCCGACCCGTCCGGGAAAGGCCTGCTTCAGCTCCTCAAAGCGCTGTTCGGCCGCCGCCAGATCGGTTGCATCGGACTCATCGATCAGGGGACACACCCAGAAGATTCGCGCCTTGCCGGCGACCGCCCGGCGCACCGCGGCGATCACCTCGGGCAGGCGTTCAAGCGGGAGGGTGCGGGTATCCACGGGCTTGCGGCCTGGCGGTTTTTCCGTCAGCCGCGAGACATCGAGGTCGCCGTAGACGGTCATCATCAAGGTGCGTGGAATGGGGGTGGCCGTCATCGCCAGGAGATGGGAACGCCGGCCTTTGTCGGCCAACAGAAGGCGCTGCTCGACGCCGAACCGGTGCTGCTCATCGACGACGGCGATGGCGAGATCCTTGAACGCCACGTCATCCTGGAGAAGGGCGTGGGTTCCGATCACCAGGGGCAGGCTCCCGTCCGCAAGCGCCTGAAGCGTGGTGGCGCGGATCTTGCCTTTGTCCCGGCTTGTCAGCAATGCAATCCGCAATCCGGCGGCAGTGGCCAGGGGTTCCAAGGTTGCCAGATGCTGGCGGGCAAGGATTTCCGTGGGCGCCATGAAGGCCGCCTGGCTGCCGCATTCGACCGCGCTCAGCATGGCGAGGAGCGCCACCACCGTCTTGCCGCTGCCGACGTCGCCCTGGAGCAGGCGCAGCATCCGGTGAGGCGAGGCGAGGTCGGCATCGATCTCGGCCAGAGCCTGCGCTTGGGCGCCGGTTAGGCTATAGGGCAGGGCGGCCAGGACCTTTGCCCTGAGGCGCCCGTCCCCGCGAATGCTGCGGCCGATCGGCCGGCGCTCCTGGGCCCGGATCAGGGCAATGGCAAGTTGGTTCGCCAGAAGCTCGTCATAGGCAAGGCGCCGGCGCGCCGGGCTGCCGGCCGAGAGATCCGCTTCCGAGGTCGGGTTATGGGCAACCCAGAGCGCGGTTCGCCAGCCAGGCCATTTCATCTTGGCGATCAGGCTGGGCTCGATCCATTCGGGCAACTCGGGCGCTCGCGCGATGGCGGCCTGGATCGCGCGCCCGAGGAGTTTCGGCGCCAGGCCGGCAGTGAGCGGATAGATGGGCTCGACGCGCTGGAGCTGGGCCATTTCTTCCGGCTTGGCGATATAGTCCGGATGGGTCATCTGCAGATGTCCCCCATAGGTCTCGAGCTTCCCGCTCAAGACCCGCTGCTCTCCCACCGGCAGGTTGCGCTTCAGATATTCGTCATGGGCGTGGAAGAACACGAGGGTGAGGCCCGCCGTCTCGTCGTGGCAGCGGACCTTGTAGGGCAGGCGCCGGCTGGGCGGGGGAAGATGGGCGTCCACCGTCACAGTCACGGTGACCACGATCCCTGGCGGCGCATCGACCAGCTTTGGCGACAGGCGCCGGTCGATCAGCCCCGTGGGCAGGTGCCAGCACAGGCCCACGACGCTCCGGCCGGCTATCCTCTCCACGAGCTTACCGAGCCGCGGACCGATGCCGGGCAGCGTTGTGGTCTGAGCGAAGAGCGGATAAAGGATTTCCGGGCGCAAGCTGTTGTGACCCGCTGCCGACATTTTCCTTGCCATCCTAACGCCGTGGCCATGGACGACCAAACCCTGCGCAAGCGGCTTGCATTCCGATCCTGGCACCGGGGAAGCCGGGAAATGGACTTGATCCTGGGCCGCTTTGCCGAGCGCCATCTGGCAGAGTTCGACCGGGATCAGCTTGACCGCTACGGCGGGCTATTGGAAAACAGCGACCCCGATATCTATGACTGGCTGACCGGCCGCGCTCCATGGCCAACCGGGATCGGCGAGGATCTCCGGCGCCTGATGACGGCCAGCTTGGCCAAGGATGGCAATCCGTGACGGCTGCCGAACGCGTCAGGCACCGGCCTGGGCTGGACCCGGGCCCGATAGCGGCACTCGATCTCGGCCGTCCGGGTCGCAGGCTCCTGGCCGGAGCACCCGAGGGCTTCGACGGGCTTCTACTGAGCGCGTTGGCGGAGCGCCGCGACCTCTTGCATGTGTGCGTCGACGACGCCCGGATGGCCCGTCTCCAGGAGGCTTTAGCCTTCTTCGCCCCGGATCGCGCGGTAGTGTGCGTTCCCGCCTGGGACAGCCTGCCCTATGACCGCGTTTCGCCCCATCGGGACATCGTCGCGCGGCGCATCGACGCTTTTGGGCGGCTCGCCGGCGAGGGCGAGGGGCCCCGGCTCGTGGTCACCACCGTTGCCGCCTTCCTGCAGCGGGTGCCTCTGCTTCACAGCTTCCTCGAGGCACGGCTTGCGATGGAGGAGGGTGCCAGCCTGGCGCCCGCGCGCGTGGTGGGGTTCCTGGAGGCCAACGGCTACTTGCGCAACAGCACCGTGGCCGAGGCGGGGGAATACGCGGTCAGAGGCGGGATCGTGGATCTCTTCCCACCGGGCGCCGCCCAACCCTTGCGGGTCGATTTCTTCGGCGACGAGATCGAGGCCATACGCGATTTCGACCCGCTCACCCAGCGCAGCGCGGGCCGCCGCAAGGGGTTCGTCATCCGGCCGGTCAGCGAGATGCGGCTCGATGCCGCGGCGATCGCCCGCTTCCGCACCGGCTATCGCGAGCGCTTTGGGGCAGTGAGCGACGATCCGCTCTATGAGGCGATCAGCGCGGGCCGGCTCTATCCCGGCATGGAACACTGGATGCCGTTGTTCCTGGAGGGGATGGAGACCCTGCTGGATTACCTGCCGAACGCGCTGGTCAGCCTGGATCACCAGGCGGAGGAGGCGATACAGGCGCGCTTCGACCAGATTGCCGACTTCTATCAGGCGCGGACCGAAGTGCTTCGCGGCGGCGGCATGGACGGCGGCGCGGTCTATCGGCCCTTGCCGCCGGACGGGCTCTATCTCGGCCGCAGCGAGCTGGCGGAACGGCTGGCCGGGCGCAGCCAGCTCCTGCTGTCGCCCTTCGCTTCATCGGGCGAGGAGCCGGATGCCGGCGCCCGGCGGATCCGCGACTTCGGCGAGGCGAGGGCCAGGCCGGAGGTCAATCTCTACGACGCGGTCCGCGAGCGCATCGGCGAAGAACGGGCGGCCGGGCGGCGCGTCCTGGTCGCCGCCGTCAGCGCCGGAAGCCGCGATCGGCTGGAGCATGTGCTGGCGGACCACGGCCTCACCCAGCATCAGGTCGTGCCCGACTGGCCGGCAGCCAAGGCCCTGCCACGAGCGACGGTCGGCTTCGCCCTGCTCGGTCTAGAGCAGGGCTTCGTCACCGGCGACCTCGCGGTCATCGCCGAACAGGACATTCTCGGCGACCGCATGGTCCGTCCGGGCCGCAAGCGCGCCAAGGCCGATCGCTTCCTCTCGGAGATGGCGAGCTTCGCCGAGGGCGACTTCGTCGTTCATGCCGAGCACGGGATCGGGCGCTACGAGGGCTTGGAAACGCTCGATGTCGGCGGCGCGCCGCATGACTGCCTGAAACTTGTCTATGAAGGCAACGACAAGCTCTACGTGCCGGTGGAGAACATCGAGGTCCTGTCGCGCTACAGCGCGGAGGACACGGGCGCTCAGCTTGACCGGTTGGGAGGCGCCCATTGGCAAGCGCGCAAGGCGCGGGTCAAACAGCGGCTTCGCGACATCGCCCAGCAGCTGATGCGCACCGCCGCCGCCCGTGCGGTGAAGAGCGTCGACACCCTGCAGGCCCCGGCGGGCCTCTACGACGAGTTTGCGGCCCGGTTCCCCTACGCCGAGACCGAGGATCAGACCAAGGCCATCGAGGAAGTCTTGGTCGATCTTGCGGCCGGGCGGCCCATGGACCGGCTGATCTGCGGCGACGTCGGCTTCGGCAAGACGGAGGTGGCCTTGCGCGCTGCCTTCGTGGTTGCCATGGCCGGCAAGCAGGTGGCCGTGGTCACGCCGACAACGCTCCTGGCCCGGCAGCATTTCCGCAGCTTCAGCGCCCGTTTCGCGGGCCTGCCCCTTACCGTGCGCCAGCTTTCGCGGCTGGTGCCGGCGAAGGAAGCGGCCGAGACTCGTGCGGCAGTGGCGGCCGGCAAGACCGACATCGTGATCGGGACCCACGCGCTCCTCGGCAAGGCTGTGTCGTTCGCTCGCCTCGGCCTCGTCATCGTGGACGAGGAGCAGCATTTCGGCGTCGCCCAGAAGGAGAAACTGAAAGAGCTCGGCGCCGACATTCATGTGCTGACGCTCACCGCGACGCCGATCCCGCGCACCCTGCAACTTGCCCTCTCGGGCGTCCGGGAAATGAGCCTGATCGCCACGCCGCCGGTGGACCGCCTGGCGGTCCGCACTTTCGTGCTGCCCTACGATCCGGTGATCCTGCGCGAGGCGATCCTGCGCGAGCACTACCGCGGCGGGCAGACCTTCTATGTGTGCCCGCGCATCGAGGACATGGGCAAGCTGGCCGAACGCATCGGGAAGCTGGTGCCCGAAGTGAAGATGGTCATGGCCCATGGCCAGATGCCACCGACCCAACTGGAGAAGGCGATGACCGCCTTCTACGACCGGCGCTATGATCTGCTGCTGTCCACCAACATCGTCGAGTCAGGTCTCGACATTCCGACCGCCAATACCATGATCATTCACCGGGCCGAGATGTTTGGCCTCGCCCAGCTCTATCAGCTGCGCGGGCGGATCGGCCGGTCCAAGCTGCGCGGCTATGCCTATTTGACCCTGCCGCCCGAACGCAAGCTCTCACCCACGGCGATGAAGCGCCTGGAAGTCATGCAGACCCTCGACCAGCTCGGCGCCGGCTTCACGCTGGCGAGCCATGACCTCGACATAAGGGGGGCGGGCAATCTTCTGGGCGAGGAACAGTCCGGACATATCCGGGAGGTCGGCATCGAGCTCTACCAGAACATGCTGGAGGAGGCGGTGGCGGAGGCCCGCGGGGGCGACCGACCCGCGGCCGGGGCGGGCTGGACTCCGCAAATCAGCCTCGGCATGCCGGTGCTGATCCCCGAGACTTATGTCGCCGACTTGCCGGTGCGGCTTGCCCTCTATCGCCGCATCGCCTTGCTCGTGGACGAAAAGGAAATCGATGCCTTCGCCGCGGAGATGACGGACCGTTTCGGGCCGCTGCCGCCGGAAGTGGAGAATCTGCTCAAGGTCGTCGCCATCAAACGATTGTGCCTGGCGGCCAATGTCGAACGCGTGGAAGCGGGACCGAAGGGCGCAGTTGTCGGCCTGCACGAGAACCGCTTTTCCAAGCCCGAACGCCTCCTCGGCTTCATCGCCAGCCAGGGCAAGGGCGCCATGGTCCGGCCCGACCAGCGCATGGTGTTTCGCCAACCCTGGGAAGACTCTGCCGATCGCGTCAAGGGCGTGGAGAAATTGATGCGCAAACTCGCCGAACTCGCCGCCTGAGGGAACTACCGATGTTCTACGAAACCGGAAGCAAGGCGCCCCTGTCGCCGGACCCCTTCAAGTCTTTGGTCGTGCCGCGGCCCATCGGCTGGATCAGCAGCATCGACGGGCAAGGCCGGGTCAACCTGGCCCCCTTCAGCTTCTTCAATGCGGTGGCGGAGCGGCCGCCCATGGTCATCTTTGCGCCCAATGGCCTGAAGGCGGAGGGGATACTGAAGGACAGCCGGCGGAACATCGAGGAGACCGGCGAGTTCGTCTGCAACCTGGCGACATGGGATCTCCGCGAGCGCATGAATGCCACTTCCTTCGGGTTTCCCGCCGGAACCGACGAAATGCAGGCGGCCGGCTTGACGCCCGTACCCTCTCGCCTGGTCCGGCCGCCGCGGGTCGCCGAAACGCCTGTTCACCTGGAATGCCGCCTGTGGCGCATCATCGCGCTGCCGAACCGGGATCCGAAGGAACCCAACGACCTGGTGATCGGGGAAGTGGTCGGCATTCACATCGACGACGCGCTGATCAAGGAGGGGCGGGTCGACATCATCGCCGCCAAGCCCATCGCCCGCCTTGGTTACGCAGAATACGCCTGTATCGATACCAAGTTCAGGATGCGACGGCCGTAGCGCGCGGCAGGGCTTTGCCTCGGACTGTTCGACCTCAGCTACTCGGCGACGGCGCCGACCATAGCGCCGCGAACGGGACTCCGCAGAAGGTTCGAGGCAAGGGCGCGCCGCGCAGCGAGAAACAGCGTTGCCGCCAAAGCCGGAAAGCCGATTTGCAGGTTTGTCGCCTGGGCGATGGCGACCATGCCGAATGGCGTCACGTAGATCGTGGCGAGCGCTGCCCGCTCCCAGGGAAGCGAGCCGCGCTCAGCCATGTCGCTTGCAAGTATTGCCAAGGGAGCAGCCAGCACCGCCATTTCATGGTCGAAGACATAGGGCAGGGCGACCAGCGTGCCTGCGACCAGCACGGCCCCTGCAAGAAGACTCGGCCCGCAACGCCGCCAGACATGGGCCACGACCGCCGCTGCTGCGAGAGCCGTCGCAGCTTGAGCGACGAAGGCCATGACCGCGGGCACACCCAGCATCCGCAGGAAGACGAAGGCCGTGGGAAGTTTCTCCCACGGCTTCCGCCCATCGCCGATGAGCGTGAGGGCGACCCCCAGATGGTCAAAGAAGGTTAGCCACAGGCCGAAACCAAAGAAGATTGTGGCGACTGCCGAGAATGCCAGGCAGGTTGCGGCCGCCGCGACGAATGTCCGGTGCCTGCCGCTCGCCATCAGCGCGATCGGGATGAGCAAGCCGAACTGGGGCTTGTAGATGAGAAGCCCAAACAACACCCCCGCCAGGATCGGTCGGGAGCGCAGGCACAAGATCCCGCCGGCGAAAAGGGCCGCGGTCAGGAACGAGTTCTGCCCCTGGAGAAGGCAGATGAAAGTGCCGGGGAAGGCGAGCAGCAAAGGCAACGCCTCGGGCTGATGCAGCAGACGGCGCAAGGCGAACAGGTAAGCCACCAACGTCAGGCCGACGAATGCACAGTACGCGGCGGCATAGGGCAGCAAGGCCAGCGGCGCGATCAGGAGCTGGTAAGGCGGAGGATACCACCAGCGATAATACTTCTGGGTCTGCGGCACGGCCACGCGCTCTGCCGCCAATATCTGGTCCTTGTCGAAGGCGTCTTGAGGTCGCCCGTCCAGGGTAAGGTAGGAGGCGCCCCAGAAGGCGCTGAAGTCGTAGCCGAGCGGCCGTCCCTGGCGATCGACCAGATTGTCGGAAGCAAGAACCAGCCCGAGAATCACGAGCAGGTAGACGGCAATGGCGATTCGCGGGTAGGCGTGCATGCGGCGAGCCAAATACAGGCCGCGCGTTGAATGCGGTTCAGCCGGCGAATCAAGCTGCAACGCGAATCCCCCTCGGAGCCCCACCATGCCAATTTTGCCGCCGCGTTCAACCGGGAAATGCGTGATTCCCCGCCCGCAGGCGATTTCGGCATGAATATTCAGAGACGCGAAAAGAGTCTTGATTGAATAACTCGCCGACCCGCTCTGCCAAAATTCGACCGGCAGAGTATTGCTGCCTCGTAACTATGACGGGGGAGAATCGACGGACTGCCAATAGAACGGCTTGAAGGGGCTGCTCGCCTGGAAGCTGCTCCGCCATTGCCGCTCGGCCTCGGCCACGTCGAGATTCCCCCATCGCTCGGCCAGATGAGCCGGGGTCGTGGCCCCGCAATCGGCGCAATGGCGAAGCTCGAACACGGGATCCCAGGCATGGTCGGGCGGCACCACCGGCACGGAGAGCGTGGTGCGCATGTTGGCCTCGCTGGTCGACCCGCAGGCGGGGCAGACGAAGACGCCGGGCGGCGGTGATGGCGTCATGACCGGTTCAAACCGCGCTCTCGCGCAAGCCGGCCGCTTCTTCTTCCCGGGCAAGATCGAAGAGCTGGAAGAAGCTCTCCGGCTCCTGGGCGCCGGACAGGAGAAACCGGCTGTTGAAAATGAAACAAGGCACGCCGTTGATGCCCTGCCGGCGGGCGAATGCGTCCTCATCCCTGACTTCCTCGGCGCCCTCGACGCCGGCGAGGAACCGCGCGGCATCGGGGATGCCGGCCTCTTGGGCGATCTCGGCGAGCACGCCCTTGTCACCGATGTCGCGGCCCTCGACGAAATAGGCGGCGAACAGGTGGTCTAGCAGTTCATCCTGCCGGCCGATCTGGGCCGCTTTGCGAAGCAGCCGGTGGGAGGCCAGCGTATTGGGCGTGCGCCGGATGGCGTCGAAATCGAAGGCGATGCCCTCGCCGGCGCCGACGGCTATGACGGCATCGTAGATGCGCCGCGCCCGGTCGGGGCTGCCGAACTTGGCCTCGATGTAGCGGTCCCGCGCCATGCCCTCGACCGGCATGGCGGGATTCAGCTGAAAGGCGCGCCAGCGCAGGCTGAGCTTGGGTTGGGGCCGTTCCTTGAGGGCCCGCGCCAGCCGGCGTTTGCCCACATAGCACCAGGGGCAGATCGTGTCCGAAAATATGTCCAAGCGCATGGCGAAACTCCGGCCGCATTCTAGTACGCCACCTGGGTGGCCGGCAGCAAAAATGCCATGCCGACAAAGAGGATCGGGGCAGGGGCTATTGCGCCGGTCGAGCCCGGCGGGGCAGACTTGAAACTTCGAAACAGCCGCTGACAGCTCGTTTTGGGGAGGCCCGTAAGATGCCATCGAGCATCTATCGACAGCATCTCGACGCCAACCGGGCCAATTTCGCGGCCCTGACGCCGCTCTCCTTTCTTGCCCGCGCGGCTGCGGTCTACCCGGAAAAGACGGCTGTCATTCATGGCGATAGGCACTTTTCCTATCGGCAGTTCCGCGACCGCTGCCATCGCCTCGCCTCGGCGCTTGTCCGGCGCGGCATCGGCGAGGGAGACACGGTGGCCATCATGGCGCCCAACGTTCCGGCCATGCTGGAGGCCCATTACGGCGTACCGATGACCGGCGCCGTGCTCAACTGCCTCAACACCCGGCTCGATGCGGGCGCGATTGCCTTCTGCCTCGCCCATGGCGAGGCCAAGCTCCTGATCGCCGACACGGAATACGCGGACATCGTTGAGGGCGCGTTGCGCCGGCTCGACCGGCCAATCCCTGTTGTCGAGATCGTCGATCCCGTCGGCGGCGCAACCCGGCGCATCGCAGAGACCAACTACGAAGGCCTTCTCGAAGAAGGCGACGCGACATTTCAGCCTCCGCCCATAGCCGAAGAATGGTCGGCCATCAGCCTTGGCTATACCTCCGGCACGACGGGCAACCCCAAGGGCGTCGTCTGTCACCACCGCGGCGCCTACCTGAATGCGCTCGGCAATATCCTGGCCATTGGACTGGACAGCCGTTCGATCTATCTCTGGACCCTGCCCATGTTTCATTGCAACGGCTGGTGCTTCACCTGGGCGGTGACCGCGGTGGCAGGAACCCATGTCTGCCTTCGCCGGCTGGAACCGGCCGCCGTTTACGGGGCAATCGCACGCGAAGGCGTCACCCATCTGTGCGGGGCGCCCGTCGTGTTGAACCTGCTCGCCAATGCGCCGGACGTGGCGAAGACGAAATTCACCCACGAGGTCCAAGTGACCACCGGCGGTGCCGCACCGCCAAGCGCCGTCATTGCGGCCATGGAGCGCAATGGATTCCGGGTCAACCATGCCTATGGGCTGACCGAATCCTATGGCCCGGCCCTGATCTGCGCCTGGCACGAGGAATGGGATTCCAAACCGCCGGCCGAACGCGCCCGGCTGACCGCGCGCCAGGGCGTCAACTACCCGACGCTCGAGGACCTGCTGGTTGCCGATCCCGACAGCATGGTCGAGGCGCCGAGGGACGGCCGGACCATGGGCGAGATCTTTCTTCGCGGCAACACGGTGATGATGGGCTACCTGAAGAACCCTTCAGCGACAGATGCGGCCTTCCGCGGCGGCTGGTTCCATACCGGCGACCTGGGCGTGCGCCATCCCGATGGCTACGTCGAGGTGAAGGACCGCTCCAAGGATGTCATCATTTCGGGCGGCGAGAACATCTCCTCCATCGAGGTCGAAGAGGTGCTCTATCGCCATCCCAAGGTCCTGGAAGCGGCCGTGGTCGCCCGGCCGGACGCAAAGTGGGGCGAGCATCCTTGCGCCTTCGTGACCCCGCGGCCCGAGGCCGGTGAGATGACCGCGGCCGAAATCATCGACTACTGCCGCAGCCAGATGGCCCACTTCAAGGCGCCGCGGACGGTCGTCTTCGGTCCGCTGCCCAAGACCTCGACCGGCAAGATCCAGAAATACCTGCTGCGCGAGAAGGCGAAGGCGCTCGCCACGGACGAGGGCTGATGCCGGACTTCCTACGGGGTATCCAGGACGTCTTCGACCAGCTCGACCCGTTCAGCTTCGGCAACCGGATCGTCTATTTCTGCTGGCTCGCCCTCTACAGCTTCACCCTGGTCGCGGTCTGGCGCTCCCGCCATTCCTGGGTCAGGCTCCTCTGCTTCGTCCTCAACCAGGTCCTGTCCATCGGCGTGGTGATTTCCTGGTCGCTGACGGTGCTGTTGGCCTATACGTATTGGATGCCGTCGGCGGCGATGTTCGTCACGATTGCCGGCGGCACGCTCTACCTGTTCCGGGGAAAAAAGCGGTGACGGCATTCGATCTCGCGGGGCGCACGGCCATCGTGACCGGGGCGGGCAGCGGCCTGGGCCGCCATTTTGCCCTCACTCTCGCCAAGGCCGGGGCGCGCCTGGCGGTGGGCGGCCGGCGCCTGGAACCTCTCGCCGCCCTGTCGGACGAGATCGAGGCCTTCGACGGTCGCGCAGTGCCCCTGCAGGTGGACGTCCTCGATCGCGCCAGCGTGGTCCGCTTCGTGGAGGGGGCCGAGCGGGAGCTGGGGCCGATCGGCATCCTGGTCAACAATGCCGGCGTCGTCGTGTCCAAGCCCGTGCTCGACCAAAGCGAGGAGGATTGGGACAAGGTCCTCGACACCAACCTCAAGGGCGCCTGGCTCATGGCCCAGGAGACGGCGCGCCATATGGTCCGCCTCGGCCATGGCGGCAGCATCGTCAACGTCGCGTCGGTGCTGGGCATGATGGCGGAGAAGGGAATCCCTGGTTATGGCGCCTCCAAAGCCGCCCTGATGCAATTGACCCGATCGCTTGCCGCCGAGCTGGCGCGTCACAAGATCCGGGTCAACGCCCTCTGTCCCGGGTATTTTCTTACCGCTATGACCGAGGACTATCTGACCGGTCCCGGGCTGGAATCGCTTCTCGCCCGCATCCCCCAGCGCCGGATCGGCGAGCTTGCCGACCTCGACGGGCCGCTGCTGCTGCTGGCCTCCGATGCCGGCGCCTACATGACCGGCAGCCTGCTGGTCGTCGATGGCGGGCATTCTCTCTGATGGATTTCGCCGTCCCGCCAGAGATCGAGGCCCTGCGCCGGCGCATCGCCGCCTTCGTCGCCGCGGAGATCTTGCCGTTGGAGAATGATCCGGCGAGCTTCGACGAGCATGAGAACATCGCCCTGCCGCTGCTCGATCAATTGCGCGCGAAGGCGAAAGCGGCCGGGCTCTGGGCCCCGCAAGTGCCGCAAGCGCTGGGCGGGCTGGGGCTGAACGTATCCGCCATGGCTGTCTGCTACGAGGCCATGGGCCGATCTATCTTCGGTCCCGCCGCCTTCAACTGTGCAGCGCCCGACGACGGCAATATGATCCTCTTGGCCCGCGTCGCGACCGAGGCGCAGAAGCGCCGCTGGCTGCTGCCGATCGTCGATGGCCGGGTGCGCTCCTCGTTCGTGATGACCGAGCCGATGCCGGGCGCGGGCTCCGATCCGGCGGCCATGCTGACCAGCGCCACGCGCAAGGGCGACCGTTGGGTGATCGAGGGCCGGAAATGGTTCATCACCGGGGCCGAGATGGCCCAGCATTTCATCCTCGTCGCCCGCACTTCGCCCGATGCCCGCAAGGGCTTGACCGCTTTCCTTTACGACCGGGAGCAACCCGGCTGGCGCATCGTCCGGCGAATTCCGATCATGGGCCCCGAGGAGCATGGCGGCCATTGCGAGCTGGAGTTCTCCGGGCTCGAGATCGCCGACGAGAACCGGCTGCTTGGCGTCGGCGACGGCCTGAAGGTCACCCAGATCCGCCTCGGCACCGCGCGCCTCACCCATTGCATGCGCTGGCTCGGCATGGCCAAGCGCGCGCTCGAGATCGCCGCCGTCTATGTGGCCGAGCGGCAAAGCTTCGGAACGCCGCTCGCCCGCCATGAGGGCGTGCAATGGCTGCTGGGAGAAGCCGCCATGGCGATCCAGACCGGGCGCCTGCTGACCGCGCGGGCGGCCTGGAAGCTCGACCAGGGCGACTTCGCACGCAAGGAAGTCTCCATGGCCAAGGTGCAGGTGGCCGATGCCTTGCACAAGGCCGTCGATACCGCCATCCAGCTCTGCGGCGCGCGGGGTTATTCGGGCGATACGCCGCTGGAATGGATGTACCGGTATGCCCGCCAGGCCAGACTGGTGGACGGCGCTTCGGAGGTCCACAAGATGGTCCTCGCCACCGCGTTCCTCGAGCGCGGCGAGGAGTTCTGGGACTAGCATCACTGGCGATGTCCAAGGCACAACTTCAAGATCCGGCCGTGCGCGCCCGGCTTGCCGCCTTCATTGCCGAGGCAAGCGGGGAGGCGGTGGGCGCCCTGGAAGCAACGCCGCTGGCCGGCGGCGCAATCCAGGAGAACTGGCTGGTGAACGTCGAGCTGGCCGGCCGGCGGCGGGAATTGGTATTGCGCACCGACGCGCAGTCCCGCCTGGCCATGAGCCACGGCCGGGCGCAGGAATTCGCCCTGCTGTGCGCGGCCCATGGCGCCGGGGTCACCGTGCCGGAGCCGCTCTGGCTGTGCCGCGACCCGTCGGTGCTGGGCCAGGGCTTCTATCTGATGCGCCGCGTTGCCGGCGTGGCCCAGGGAATTCGGGTGGTCAAGGATCTGAAGCTGGGCGGAGAGCGCAAGCGTCTGGCCGAGCGCCTCGGGGCCGAGCTGGCGCGCATTCACAAGATCCTGCCCGGCGCCGCGGGACTTCAGTTCCTGCCGCTGCCCCGATCGAGCCCGGCTCTCGATGAAATCGCCCGGCTGCGCGCCGACCTCGATGGGCGGGAGGACGGCTATCCCATCCTGGAATGGGGCCTCAGGTGGCTCGAGCGAAAGGCTCCGCCGGCGGGCGAGATCGTGCTGGTGCATCATGACTTCCGCACCGGCAACTACATGGTGGACGAGAACGGGCTGACCGCGATCCTCGACTGGGAGTTCGCCGCCTGGGGCGAGCCGATGACCGATATCGGCTGGTTCTGCGCCAAATGCTGGCGCTATGGCGCCGATGGGCTGGAGGCCGGCGGCATCGCGCCGCGGGCCGATTTTTATCGCGGCTATGAATCCGGGTCCGGCCGGCGGATCGATCCGGACGCGGTGCATTACTGGGAAGTCATGGCCCATTTGCGATGGGCGGTGATCGCGCTCCAACAGATGGACCGGCATATAGGCGGCGGAGAGCATTCCCTGCAACTGGCACTGACCGGGCGCATCCTGCCGGAGCTCGAGCGCACGATCATCGAGCTCATCGCGCCCGGCCCCTGGCCCGCACCCGCCGGAGCGGCCGCGGCCGCGGCGGAGCAGCCGCCGGCATCGCTCCTGCTGGCCGAGGCAAGGCGTCTCCTGCTGGAGGAGCTCCTACCGACGTTGCCGGAGGATCGCCGTCTGGAAGCGCGCATGATCGCCAATGCCATGGCCATAGGCGGGCGCGAAAGCGCCGCTTTCCGCCCCGCGAAACCGGACAGGCGGGCCCTTGCCGCCGCCATTCGCGCCGGGCTGCATGACGACGATCCCGCATTGCGAGGCCGGCTCGCGGCGGAGCTTCTGGCCCGGCTTGCCATCAGCAATCCGAAGGCGCTGCCGAAATAAGGCAGCGCCAATCTGCGCAGGCAGAATCGCGAAATTGCCGCAATCCGGTCCAGAGCCTGCCGCAGTTGGCAGCGAGCCTGCCCCTCACGACGCGATTGAACAGGGGAAGGCCAGATGTGCGACTTCCAGGGCGAACCGAAGCTGAGCGAACTGCTCGGCGATCCGATCCTCCACCTGATGCTCGATTGCGACCGCATCAGCCTGGAAGATCTGCGCCGCCTGATCGAGCAAACCCGTCGCCGACGCGAGGGAGCGGCGGCCGAGAGGCCAGCGCTGCACTGAAGCTTGAGCGAAACCGCTTAGCGCCTCGATCTCCGGCAGCGTATAGTGACGCGTAGCTTCTCGCAGAGTGGCGATTGTGCGTCCGGCTTCATCCGGCCAGCCGTGGAGACCAACCCATGCGCCGCGTCACAAGACAATGGATCCGCCTCATCTGCCTTGGCATGTCTATCTTGGCCGGATCAAGCCTTGCTGCGGCGACTCCGGCTCTTGCCAATCAGATATTCATGAACATCGAGGGCATTACCGGGGATTCTACCGAGACTGGGCATCCCCATTGGATCCACCTCACGAAAATCCAGTGGACCGGCAAATCAACTCAAGCGGCATCGTCCTATGCATCGAGCGGCAATACGGCAAACCAGTACCATTCCCTGACGGTCACCAAGCTGATGGACAAAGCATCACCTTCCTTGTTTTCCGCGCAGAGTGCCGAAAAGCATTTTCGCTCCGCCACGATCGAGGAAATGGATTCGGCCCGGCACCTGGTCCTGCGAATCTCGATGCAGGACGTGTTCGTCAGCTCGATCCAGCGGACGATTGGCGTCGGCAATACGGTGCCGATCGAGACGCTCACCCTTCAATTCGCGAAGTTTTCGATGACAAAGCCAGCGCCGAAAACGGCGACGGGCACGTCGCTTCAATCCATACAGCAGCCCTGACTGGCCGGCAGGAGTCCTGCCGCGGCCTTGCCCGTAGCGCGGGGGGCGCCGTAGAGTCGGCCCGGGAGAGCCGCGGCCGACCATGACCACACCTCCGCCATCGGCGATCGCCGTCCGGCCGCTCATCAGAGACAGTTACCGATTCGTCTTCGGCCATTTGCCGCTTCTGCTGCGTCTCGGCTGGGTCTGGCTCATGCTTGCCTGGTTGCTCGGCGCGACCCTGGAATGGCTGATGAAGGTCGAGAGCGGCCGCAACCTCGCCGAGCTCGTGGCCCTGCCGCTGCTGGTCGCCTTCGCCGTGGCCTGGCATCGGGCAAGCCTGATCGGCGATGCGGCGAGGCGGGGCGAAGCCGCCCGTTTCGGCCTTCGCGAATTGCGCTATCTCGGAATGCTCCTGGGATTGCTGGCGGCGCTTCTGCTCGTCCTGATCCTTGGCGGCATTCTTTACCTGCTGGCCAATGGCGCGCCGGCCGAAATCGCGGCCGCGTCGCCGGCGCTGCGCTGGCTAATGGGCGGCCTCCTGATAGTGGGACTCTTCTTCGGTGTGCGCTTCATCCTCGTCTTTCCGGCCATCGCCGTCGGCGACAGCGAAGTCACCCTCAGCCGGTCCTGGCAGCTCACCCGGGGAAGCGGTTGGCGCCTGTTCCTTGCCTTTCTCGCCAGCTGCCTGCCCCTGATGCTGCTGAAATACGCAATCGTGATCGCAGGGGGCTATGCGCTGGCGCGCGGTTCCCCGGGGCAAAGGCTTCCCGAGCTGGCGGTCCTGATGCCGCTGTTCCTGGTGCTAGATTTTCTCAACACCGCCGCCGCGGTCGGCTTCATGTCGCGGGCCTACGAGGCGTTCACCGGTCGGCGCGCCGTGGTCGCGCGCCAACCGTGAGAAGCCTTCGCCGGTTCGCGGATTTCGGACCTGGGCCAATGGCTGTTGTCCGGCCTCGCGGCTCTCTACATTCGTCTCGTCTATCGCCTCAATCGGTGGGAGCGGGTCGGCTATGAGATCGCCGACCGGCTGCTTGCCGACCACCGCCGCGCCATCATCTGCTTCTGGCATGGGCGGTTGTTGATGATGCCCTACGCCGTACGCGGCGACCGGCAGTTTCACATCCTGGTCTCGGATCATCGGGACGGCCGGCTCATCGCCCGCACCGTGCAGCGCTTCGGCATCGGGATCATCACCGGCTCTTCCTCCCGCGAGCCCATCCAGGCGCTCTACCGCGTGGCCGAGGTCTGCCGCGACTATGGATTGCCTTGCATGACCCCGGACGGACCGCGAGGCCCCGGCATGCGCGCGGCCATGGGTCCGGTGATCGCGGCCGAGCTGGCCGAAGCGGTGCTCGTTCCCGTCTCCTATGCGACCAGCCGCCGGCGCATCATGCCGAGCTGGGACCGCTTCTTGCTGCCGCTTCCTTTCGGACAGGGAGTGTTCGTCGTCGGCCCGGAGATCGAGCTGCCGGGGAAACTGGATCCCGCCGGCCGCGAGGCCATCCGCCTGCGGCTCGAAGACGCGCTCAACGCCGTGACCCGCGAGGCCGACCGGCGGACGGGCCACGCTTCGCTCGAGCCGGCCTCTTAGAATTAAGTCGAGGCGGCGGCGTCAAGGCACCGGCGAAATGCCGTGGCGAGGCACGCTGCCTCTCGGGGCGGGGTGACCGCGCCATCGAAATTGAGGTTCGCCAGCAAACGGCCGGCATAGCTGCTGGCGGAACAGACCGAGAGCTGGTTTGGCATGGGGGCAAGGGCGAAGGATATGGTCCGGACGATATCGCCGCCGGGGACAGGCGCGATCGCGCCGATGTTGGTCAGCAGGGAGCCCGTCGCCAGGCCCGCTGGAGGCTGCAGGGCATAGAACAGCCGGGCGAGGGAATAGCAGTAATAGGCCTCGCCCCGGGCGATCTGCCGGCGAAGGCCGCCGCCGATCTGCCGCGCCAAATCCCAGAAGCTGCTCTCTTCGCCAAGCTCGTAGCTCGCCGACAAGATCGAGCTGTAGAGACCCAGGCAGTCGCCCGGCACGGCCGGTTCGAGATAGGGGCGCATGTCCAGGGCATGGGCGAGAAGCAGGGCGCCAGGCGCAGCGGTCCCGAGGATTTCCCGTGTCGCCAGGAGCTGCGCGGCGCCGAGCGCGCCTTGCATGGTCGTCGCTTCGCGTCGGCAGGCCGAGAGCAGGCGCTGGGTCGCGTCCGGCGGCAGCGCGACGGCTTCGATGCGCGGGATGACCGGCGCGAGGCGGCACTTCAGCCGCGCCAATCTCTCCTGTTCATCGCCCTGGCGGTCCCGGCGCGCCGCGCCCATGCCTTCGAGCAAAGGCGAGTTTGGGCGATGGACGATCGGAAAACCCTCGTGCAGAGGTGGAAACTCGGCTTCCCGGTCAGCACCCGGATCATCGCCGGAGATCGCCTCGGCCAGGAGCCGGCTGAGGAGCGCTGCGGCCGACCGGCCGTCCGCCACAGAATGGTGGAAGGTGAGGGCGAGGAGTGCCGCTTTCGGCTCCCCCGGCAGAACCGCATAAAGGCAACGCATCGGCGCCGCGTCTTCCGGCGCGAAGGGCGTGGCCAGCTCGCGCTCGATCAATGGCCGCCAATCGGCGTCCGCCGCCGCGACGCAACGCAGACCGATCGGCGCGTCCCCCGTCGGCTCCAGCCAGACTTCGCTGCGGGCTACAGCGAACCGCCGGCGAAGAGCCGGGTGCCGGTGCTGCGCGCGCCGTAGTGCCGCCGCCACCGCCTCGGGATCGAGCTCGCCCGCGAGCTCGGCAAACATGGCGAAGTTCCGGCAGGAGACGCGATCCGCCAGCCAGAAGAAATACTCAGCCGGGTCCAGCTTTCGCCGAGCCGTCTGCATCGCCGCCTGGTGCCCCCCGAGAATTGTTCCGGGAGTTCTTAGCCGGAACCGACGCTTGCGGACAGCTGGAGATGGAGCAAAAAGGCGGGCAGGAATGAGCGCCGGAGCGCTACGCCCGCTTGGCCTGCTTGAGGCGCAGCGGACGGGCGGCTTCCGCCAAGATGTCCTCGCGGCGGGGACGGTAGAGCGCCATGGTCGGCCGCCAGCGGCCGGCGCTGTCCTGGCCCAGCCTGTCGGCGACCCAGTCGCTGCGAGGCGGATGTCTCCTCTGGCGGTCTTCGCGCAACGCACGAGCCACGATGACGCCCGCCAGCAGCACCATCAGGCCGCCGACGACGGGAGTGCCGCTGCCCATGAGCCATCGGGTGGCGTTGGAGAGGGCACCCTGCAGCTGGCCGAACCAAGGCTGCTCGCCCAGCCTTTCGAAAAGCCGCGTCAGCCACCACAGCATGTTGGTCCAGAAATCGCCCACAGGCCTTCTTCCCCTCCAACGAACCGGAACCGCCAGTCCCGATTCGCTCCCGGAATTAACTTTACGCCGGGTCGCAGCGAGGTCAATAGAGGCCAGAGCGCGGTAGTGCGTCATTTTGATTTTTGAGCCGCTTCCCACGCATCAACAACGTCCACGATATCCGAGACTGACCAGAGCCGATCAGATACGCCAGCTGCCATTGCCGGGCTAACCCGGAGCGTCTTGTGCTGGCGGACGAAGTTATAATGCATGTAGTGAAGGCTGATCGCATAGGCGTGGTTTTCAACCTTCTTTGAGAAGGCATTGGTCAGGCGGGTGAAACGCCGCATCGACATCCGCATGGTGAGGTTCTGGCGCTCGACGAAGGACGTTGAAACGTGATCCTGATCCGGCCGCCCGACAATCTCATTGCGCTTCGCCCCTACGCAGACTGGGGGGCTGTACCGTTTCTGGCCTTCCGCCGGGCTGGCGTAAATCTTTTCTAGGACTGCATAGTCAACGTCGATGCCAAAGGCAGCGTCGATGGCCTCTAGATAGGCTTTGTGGCCGTCCGTAGTGACTTGCACGCGCCCCGCGAGCCGAGCGGCCAGGTCGGATACAAATGCTTTGGCAGTCTCGCCGGAGCGGTCGCCTACTAACCATGACGGCACAAGCTTTGTGTCGGCGTCGATCGCGACCCACGTCCAAACGTCGCCGGCAATCTCTGGCGCGGCCTTGGCGTCGGGAAGGTTCTTTGCCTTGGCATAGACGAAGCTCCAAATCTCATCGAGCTGTAGCCGCTTGCAGGTCAGTTCGCGGAAGGTGCGGTCCTGATACTCGCTGCACGCCCTTCCCGCTTCGATCAGCAATTTTACCACGCTGTTGAAGGCAACATCGGCAATGCGAGCCGTGGCCCGCATGCTGTTGCCCTCGCAGAGAAGGTGGAGAATTTGGGTGCGCTTGGCGCGGCCGAGCTTGTTCATGGGCACCAGTATATGCGCCCATGCTAACGCGGTCAAGCATTATTTCATTTTCAGGCTTGGCGCCTAGAGCGCTCCCTCAGGGGGGCTTCGATAGCCCCATCTTTGCCCCATAGAGGAATTTTTCTCGGCGAGCGCTTATGCACGCCTTCCCAAGTCTCAGTCCGCTGATCCTTTGATCGTTCAATGGCCGTTTCGACAACAGATCGTGAAGTCAGGTCAAGCGTGAGACTCGCCTTCCGCTTTGCTTTCCTTTTCATGTCTTCACCTCCGTAATCCGACCTATGACCGTGCCCCGGTCCAAGAGTGACTCCATCTTGCTAAACAAAGCCTCAACGGCTAGCGGCGTTTCTGCGATCTTGAGCCCCAAATTAATCGGCCTACCAAAGGATTCGCCCTCACTGCCAGCCTCGGCGCTATCAATGACAAACTCGTGGGTCGAGAACCGTTGCACGAGATTCGATGCGATACGCTGCGCATCTGCATGCGAGTAGTACGGTCGCATCAGACGGACGGCATAATCTTCGGCCACCTTCAACTCCCGCGACTTGCGCGTTAGATCGATGGTATCGATCTTCTCGACCAGCGGCTTGACAATGCTAATGGCATATTCAAGCGCCTGTGGCATCAGGACATCCAACTTCTTCCTTGTGCGAGGCACTAATAGCTGCATCGCTTGGTCAAATGCCGCAAGCGCATAGGCATTCAAGCGTTCCAGGGATTGCACGGCATTAAGGGCCGATTCCCAATCGTCCTTGTCCTGGTCATATAGCTGCACGTCGAGCGGGCCGAGCTCGGCCTCCGAGCCCATGAGAATTTCCTTGCCGCCAAGTGCCATTAGTGTTGCCGCGCTCTTCGCATAGCATGGCACCACAGTTATAAACTCTTCGGATCGCCGCTGGAAAATCCGAACAATCTTGTACGCACTCGACGCTTCGCCACCGGGGGAGTGCAGCAAGAGTCCCACGCGCTCTTTGTCCGCAATTTCCTTCTTTTGCTCACGGAAGCCGCAATACACCTTGTGGCTTATCTCGCTCCAGCGATCATCCCCGGTCTGGATCAGAACCCACAGCTTCCGTTCGAGTAGAACCTCAAGCTGCAGGATCAGTTCTGCCAACTCAGGGTCTACAGCATCCTTCTTCGGATAGATGCTTGCCCGATATGCCTTCTTTGCAGCGGTCGGGACACTGAGCGGTTCAACCTTCGGCGGCATCGCGTTTCCACCTCGCTTTGGCCGCCCGGCGGGCAATGGCACTACGTTGCTTTGCCGAGAGGGCTTCGGCCCGCGCTCTGCCACCTTTTTCGCCTCCGAGCTTGCCAAGAGCCACTGCGGCCGGATTCTTAACGCGACTAGATGGCGCCGATTCCTCGACGTTGCCAGTGGTAAGATCGACCACCATTTTGGCCAGCTGGTTGCTGTCTCTAGGCCTTCTTGGGCGCTTAAGCATCCTGGAAGTGTGCCATGAAGGCGTCGAGATGTCACGGTACGTAATATCACGTACTCAGAGAGTGCTTGACAGCGATAGCGTGGCGCCATATATAGCGGCCATACATATGCACCTCGGCGTTCTCGTAACGTCGAGAGACTTATTAAAGCCGCACCCTTCCGGGAGCGGCTTTTCGTTTCTGGGCCGCCCTTAAGGGGCCGGCAGGAGATAAGTCATGGGCGTATGCGCGGTCTATCTGGATGCCGGATACATCGAGAAGGTCCTGATGGCGGACCATCCCGGTTCCTATATCGACTACGGGAAATTGGCGCTCGCAATGTCGGCGCCGAACGATCTCCTGCGCGCCTACTATTACAATTGCCTTCCCTACCAGAGCAACCCGCCAACCGTTGAGGAAAAGCAACGGTATGACAAAAAATTTAAGTTCATCGAGGCGCTGAACTACGTACCGCGCTTTCAGGTGCGCCTCGGGCAACTGGCCCATATTGCTACCGATGCAAGCGGCAACAAGATTTTCCAGCAAAAGAGAGTTGACCTCATGCTCGGGGTCGATATGGCCCTCCTGGCGGGGAAGGGCAAGATCACGGCAGTTGCCCTCTTTACCGGAGACAGCGACACAATCCCAGCGGTCGAGGCTGTGAAGCAAGAGGGTGTTTTGGTCACCCTTTGGCATGGCGTTCTGAAGGGCCAGCAAAGCCCTAGCCGTGACCTCTACAAACTCTGTGACGAACGCGTCGAACTCACACCGGAGATCGTGAAGAAAATCACGCGGCCAAAGACCGCAAAATAGCACTCGCGCTGTTACGTCAAGTTCCTGCCGGTTTCAAACTGACGCACTACCCAGAGCGCGTTTGTGTTGAGGACGGTCAGTGGGGCGTGATGACGAACTGAGTCCCCATGCCCATGGGCACGATCGGCATCGGTGCGGTCTCGTTCATCGGGCCCGGTGTGAATGATCCATTGCCAGGCACGGGATTGAGCAGACCGTTGACCCGATCCAGCTCGTTGCGTGTCTGCGAGAGCTCGCTGCTCGTCGTGGCCGGGTTTACCGGCTGGGCGAAAGCCGGTTGGGACAAGTTAGGGCCGCTGGTCCCTCTGTATTGCTGCAATTGGAGGGATTGCTGCTGCTGCTCGAGCTGATGGCGATAGACCATCAGCTGCTGCTGGTCGACGGCATTCAGGGGACCGCCCGGCGGCTGATAATAGTAGGGCTTCAGGACATTGGGGCCATCGTTGCCGCCGCCGGCCTGTCCGGCCGGCGCCAACCCAACGGAAAGCGCCGCAACGAAAGCAATCAGCAAGCCAGTTCGCATGACATTCTTCATGGGACCTTTGCTTCATATGGTCCTTAGCGTCCGCCAGATCAACCAGGGGGTTGAGCGCAATGAGATTCACGATCGCCAACGATTCCGCGCAGATCCTCAATCCTCTTCGAAATTCCGCACGAAATCCGCCGGCGGCGGGCCACCCGTCGTCCAGAGGAAGAAGCCGTCTGCCGGCGTCCAATCCGTCGCTTCCCAATTCGCTGCGTCCGGCACGAAATCGATGTCCCAGAAGTACTCCGCCAATCCGTTCCACGGATCGCGCAGGTAGTGGAAGAAGTTGGAGCCGATGACGTGGCGGCCGAGCCCCCAGGCGCTGCTGTAGCCGGCCTCCACCATGTGCCCGGCGCCCAGCACGATCTCATCCAAGCTGCCGACCTCGAAACTAGCGTGATGGAAACCGCTGCGGTCGGAATGGGCGAAGGCCAGGACATGATGGTCGCTGTCGCCCGCGCTGCGCAGGAAGGCGAGCATATCTCCACCAGCCGTGTCGGAGAGCCGCATGCCCAGCGTCCCGGTGTAAAAGGCAGCCGCCCGCTTCACATCGGGCGTGAATAGCAGCACATGGCCGAGACGCCTCGGCCGGGTGGGCGTGCCCCGCGCCGGTGCACCGCGCGCGCCAAGCCGACGGAAATCGCCGGGGCTGTTCATCCTTTCTCCCGGCTCAGCCTTGGGCGGTGCCGCCTCGGCAATCTGCAGATTGACCAGCGTGCCGTCGGGGTCGTGAAACCACAGGCCGCCGGGCGCGCCTTGGCCTTGCGGATCGAGGAGGCGGATGCCGCCGGCTTCAAGCCTTGTCTTGGCGTCGGGCAACCCGCGCGCCGTAGTGCCGAAGCTGAGATGATGGACGCGCCGCTTCCGTCCTTCGTTTAGCAGAATCTGGTCCTGATCGCGCCCGGCACAGCGAAGCGCCAGACGATCGCCGCGGTCTTCAGCCTGCAGTCCAAAGGCTTCGTAGAACCGCCGCCCCGCCTCGACATCGGGAACCGTCAAGGCAAGGTGCTGAAGATTGCGGATCATTGCTGTTCTCCCTCGGGCGTCGTCGACTTCGCGACTATCAAAGCACAATCGGCCGGCGCAGGAGAGTCTGTCTGCCGGCTCGGCCCCTTCGGACTCTCTATTCTCGGAGCCTTGACTCCTTTTCCCCGTATCAATCCTGATCGGCATCAAGACCGGCACGCTCGAGCCCAGCCAGATGTCGACGGCGACCGGCCGCCCATCTTTGATTGTGGACAAACCGTCACTTGCGCTTCCAAGGAGAAAGGCAGAGACAAGCGCAGGGCAACCGCGCGGCGGTGCGCCCCCTCGCACCCGTCACTCGGCTATCGGGAAGCCGCCAACCGGCCCATCTGGCCCTCCCCGGGCTATGGCCACATACGGCTTCCCGGCCCGGTTTCGATCAGCCGGGAGACCGGCCCCGCAACCCTTCCCGCTGAGGGTTCGCCTTGAGCCGCGCGGATCATGGCGATGAGACTTCGAGAGAAAGAACAGGAGGCGACAGGATGTTGCATATATTCGCCGCCCGTAAACCCGAAGCAACCGCACCGCTGCATTGGGTCTGGGCTTCTACTCGTGAAGAGGCTGAACGTCACCGCACGGCTCTGGCGGAGAATGGAGAGCTCGTCAGTGAGATCAAAGAGGACGTCCCGAACGAGTCCGGCTCCTTCCACTTGCAAATGGTAAGGCCGACCTGGCAGGGATTGTAGTCGCCGGATTTGAGCAACAAGCTGTCCGTAGTCAGTTAATCGGCTCGCCCCCTCACCTCAATTGCTTTCAGGATCCGGCGTCAAGTGGCTGCCCCGATCATGTCGCCAGCGTGTAGGAGCTGAACGGCCCGCTCGCGAGTGCCGCAGCATTGCATCCTCGCCGTGCTGGTCTAGCAGCAGCTTCGCGGCGCGGAAGATGTCGGGCTCAGAGGCCATTGGCGGGCCCTGCTTCGCGGTGAACTACGCAGCATTGCATCTGTTGGTCGAGACGCGCACTGTTGCTCCCTGCTCAGTCAAGCTGGCGCCAATGGCTAAGGAGTCAAAATCGATTCCGGAAATACAGGAATTGATCCTGGCGGAGTTCCGCGCTCGCAAATGCACTGCGGCCGTTCAAAGCATTAGAGTCAACCGACATGACGTTGACGGCGAGGGTGCCAACTGGGGAGCGTGTTATTGGATGAATGTGGGCACATCGGGGTTGGGGGACAGCGAAAAGGCGCTCCGCCAAATCCTGCGGCGGCTGCGGGGGATTTACACCGCCGCTGAGGCGGAGTGATTTCATCGCTGGGGGATGGCCATCGCAGCCAGCCCCTCGCGTGCACCCGCAAGACAATTCTGGGTGACCACCACCGCCTTGCCGGCGGCCTCAGCACTGGGGACATTCGCCGCCGCATCCTGGCTTCGGTGAACGATGCCCAGAGCATCCTCGCGGGTCAAAACGCCCTTATGAACGAGCGCATGTAGCACAACGGATTGCGGGGTGAGGGCAGCCTTAGCGATGCCTTGGGCGGCTTCGTCCATTGTGGTTCCCCTCTGCGAACAGCATAAGAATAATGTGGTGAATTGCAGTGTGCAATTTTGAACCATTTATTTGGATCTCGGGTGATTTATTTCATTGTAACTAAAGGTCGGTCACACAATTTAATCAGCATGTCCTAGCGCGACACAATAATTGTCGCCTCACCGAGATCGGGAGATTCACCACATGCGCGCCCTGCCAAACATCCTCAGTTCCTTGATCCTAGTCGGCGCCCTAGCCGGCTGTGTCGTTTACGGGGGCCATGAAGGCCGCAGCTATGGGTATTCCGGCGGCTACGGCGGCTACAACAATGGCTACGGCTACAATGGTGGCTCCGATTACCATGGTGACTACGGCGATAGCGGTGGCACTTGGCATCGGCCGTACAATGGCTGGTGACCCGCGCCGCGATTGACTCCCTGCTCTTTAGGAGAGCCAGCGGCCTGTCGATGCACTAAAGCCCCGGCAACGGTTTCGAATTGCTTGGCCACCACCGCTCGCCGCAGGGGCATCGGAACCACCACCCGATATAGGACAGCTCGGCCGGGAATTCACCGCCTGCCCCTAGCGATCAGCGAAATCCGAGCACGCGGCTTAAATAGTCGTCGAATTCCTTCAAGAGCACGGCATTGCCCGAGGCGGGCCAGCGGCGGCCCGGCGGCTGGCGTCGGTGGGCGAGCGCCCGGAACCGGCCCTTCTGGGTGTGCGCCTTCAGCCCCAGGAGCATGATGCGGCTCAGCTGCACCGAGAGATCGGGAATTGCAGCGAAAGACTTGTGCAGCCCGGATATATAGGCCGGCGTGGCCCGTGCGAAGGGGAGAGCGTCGATCACCTCGGCGGCCGGCAAGTCTGGGCCCTGCCAGTCCAGCACCTCCAACGACGGGTAGGTGCCGCCCTTGTCGGTGTGCAGCATCTGAATCTGGAGGATGATCTGGTTGCCGCCAACGGTGCGGTAGGCTACCAGATCGCCCGGTTGCCAGTCGCAGGTGCAAGGAAGATCGCGCCGCACCTGCCGTGGCGGGGGCGGGGGTGACAGGAGCTGCGCGCGGGTATCGGCGAGGATCCGGCGCCGGCGTGCCTCGGATTTCGTGCCCAGCCAGGCGGCGAGGGCGCCCCCGCCGTCGATCGCAGCGATGGCCGCGTCACGCACGCGCTCTTCCAGCCGGCCGAGCTTCCATTGCGTGACGGCAAGAGCGAGCCACACGGTCGCGGCATAGGGAGGATCAGCCGGGTCAGGAGAATATTGGGCAAGGATCTTGTCAGTTGCTGCCGCGGGGGTCAGGCCGTCGGCGATGGCACCGCGAAAATCCTCCCGCACGTCGCTCGCCGTGTCATCGGAGAAGAGCGCGGTTCCCCAGGTGCCCATGCAGCAAGTCTAGCCGAAAGCCTGCCCCGACACATCACCAGCCCCGCCCAGCCGTTGCCGACGGAAGAAGATGCCTCTATCGGAATTGGACCACTAGCAGCTTGTGAGCCCGCTAGACAATGGCGGCAAGAATTGCCTGCCACATGGCGACGCCCTCATTGTCGCCACAGGCGATGCGATCCGCTGCCTGTCGAGCTGCAGCGCAAGTCGCCTTGTCTCCGTGTTGCTCTATTGGCAGCCTGGCGGCACGGAGAGCGTCGGAGTCGGTGATTGACGCCGGACTCTCTCCCTGGCGGCTAGTTGGTTTTTGGGCCAGACGTGCTCACGGTAGAGGTCGACCCCGGAATGGGCGTTGATGTGGATGGGTAGATGATCATGCCATAGTCATTGTTGGCGCTGGGGACGCTGCCTTCTGCCGTGCAAGGCTGGCCGATTCCCGGGCAATGAAAGGTTATGAGCGCGCTGGGCATGTGTCCCGGCGTGGTTAGCGTGAAGGTGTGGTAATGATTTGCGAACTGCGTTTGCAGTTTTTGCAACGAGGCCTGCTGCCCCTGCGCGCCCCCTTGAAGAGTGGAGACCTGCGACTGAAGGGCAGAAACCTGAGACAGCAGCGTTTTGATGCTCTTGTCATCGCCAACCAATTTAGTCTTCAGCGTCGCGATATCGGCCTCATCGGCATCCACCCTCTGCTTCAAGACCGCAAGAGCCTGAGCAACACTCAAGGAAACGGTGGGGGCCGGCGCCGGCGATGACGGGCTCGCCGTCAGCAGCAACTCGGACTTTGCTTTATGCGGCAGCGCACCAATCGGCATTTGCGCATACGCACATGACGGAAATGCATATTCGCCCATGACGGCGAGCAGAACGCCACCAGTGACCGCGAGCGCAACAAGGGTAGGTCTGCTGTACATTGACTGATCCTCCCAAGGCTTGTTACCCCTCGGCGCTCGAGCTTAGGTGATCGGGTCTATCGAGTCAGCGTTGACGACTTCCGCAATAGCATTGAGATATTCGAATAGCACCGTTCCGCGCAGGCGCGCCGGAACCGCCGGCTTCAAGCCTTGTCTTCGCGTCAGGCGACTCGCTCGCCGTAGTGCCGAAGCTGAGATGATGGACGCGCCGCTCTCGTCCTTCGTTTAGCAGAATCTGGTCCTGATCGCGCCCTGCGCAGCGAAGCGCCAGACGGTCACCGCGGTCTCCAGCCTGCAGTCCAAAGGCTTCGTAGAACCGGCGTC
Organism: uncultured Alphaproteobacteria bacterium; assembly: GCA_963724385.1. Taxonomy (GTDB): domain Bacteria; phylum Pseudomonadota; class Alphaproteobacteria; order Dongiales; family Dongiaceae; genus DASXQK01. Next base: position 2,484,926 of record CAVRUJ010000001.1, read on the forward strand.
CGGCCTCGACATCGGGAACCGTCAGGGCAAGATGCTGGAGATTGCGGATCATTGCTGTTCTCCCTTGGGCGTCGTCTTCACGATCATCAAAGCACATTCGGACGGGGCAGGAGAGGCTGTCTCTCGGCTCGGCCCCCCGGACTCTCTATTCCTGGAGCCTGGGCCAAAAAATATTCACGTGGCAAAAAATCCACTCCGACCCCAGATCTTCCTCATCACGCAAGGCTGCCTTGCGGGAGTGCGCGAGGGGTTGGAGGCGACACCCACTCGGCTGTGACCGCCGATCCCGACATCTTCCGCGCCGCCAAACTCTTGATCGATCAGCATGGCGGGGATTTCTCACGGCTCGCACGGAATGAATTGTCGTCGTCCCTTTGCTGGTCACCGGCCGAAGACAAGATTATGCTGGCCGGAATCTGGTATAGAGAGAGGGGCAGCATCGCCCTAACAGGCTCGAATATGCCCCCAGGCGGTTATCGTAGGCCACCCATTGTAGAGGCTGTAATCGAACACCGTTTCGAGCAGACTCTGAGTGAGGATGCCCTAAAGAAGTTCGTCCGGAACGTTGATGGCTCCTATCCGACGACAGAGCAAATGTTCGACGTATCTCTGGAGGTCACACCTGTCGCGGCGGGACAGGACGCTGCGACCGTGGCAAAACAGGAGTTGGCCGGATATAGAATGACGGCATCCGATTCGATCAACATAGTTGTGCTCCGAAAGGATCGAATCGCAACTGCTCGACGAGCCCCGTACTGCGGATGGCGAGAATTCTCCGAGAAGGCGAATGAAAATCTCCTCGCATTGAAAAAGGTGAGCGGGTACAGAACGGTTACTAGAATTGCTGCGCGGTACATAAACCGAATTGATATTCCGACGCAGGCAGGCCATGCGACTAACGCGAAAGACTATATCCTGGCCGCTCCGGATTTGCCCGCTGAGGCCGCGGCTGTTGATGCTTATTCTCTCCAGTTGTCAATGCCAGTGCCGGCTATAGCGGGTCATGCAGTGGTAAGGACGGGTCCGGTAACCTCACCTCTCATTGATCATACATCCCTTCTTCTTGACATCGACCTCTACAGGGACCAAAACCTCCCGCAGAAGGACGCGGATTTGGTGCAGCTACTGGAAGAGATACGCCTTCAAAAGAACTATCTATTCGAGGCATTCATTACGGCTCGTGCTCGGGAGATTTTTGACCGTGAGTAGTGCGCTCCAAGACCAGGCTTTTGGCATCTCCAGCGACGCAACCGCGATAGACCCGCGATGGTCGACCTCGACTTCTATCAAGCAGTTCGGTTCTAGCCTGCCCACGACGTGGGGTGCTCGTCACATCAGGCGGGACCGCGTCACCGCAGGCGCACCGGCCATCCATTCGCAAGCATACGTACCAACAACCGGTCAGGGGTTGGAAGCTGCTCTGTTTCAGAATCGGAGTGAACTGAAACTGTTGACTGGGCAAGTGGCGATGCACCTTGGGCGGGCCGAGCGCACCAGTCTCTTCGAGGCGATTGATCGCTTGCTCGATATCGAGCATTGGGAGGATGAATCCTCCAAAATCGATGTTGGGGCGTTCAGGACGTATCTGCGATTTGCGATTTATGCTCGGCCGGGCCGGATACCCAACCTGGGCGTCGGTCCTTCTGGCGCCCTGCTTGCCGGCTGGAGGTCGGAAGGCCGGTCGGCGCATGTGGAGTTCCTGCCCGATGATCAATGCGTTGCATTATTGAGGTACGAGTCCGTTCGTGGCCCGGAAACCTCCGCTTGGCGAGGTCATGTGGCGAGATTGAGGAGTATGATCGAAGGCCTGACTGAGTCGAAGCTCCTGGACTAACTCCTCGTCAAATGGCGAAAAAATATTCCCTGGTCGCGGAGGACCATCACGTCGTTAGACGTTGCGGTTATCAGGTAATCGAGTGGGAAGGCGATACTGTGGTGGGCCTATATCCCAGGTCGATGATGCTTAGGGAAAACGATGAGGGCTACCTATCGGCCAACTGGCTCGAGCACTGCCCAGGCAGCAAGATTGAGCGGTTGCGCACTATCGTCGAGATATACAGGAACAAGTCGACATCCAAGAAGCTGAGTCCCAAATCCGGCGTGGCCGTGTTACAAAGTGGCCGCATCTCCGCCATAGCGCGGCAGCACGGTCATGAGGTGTCGGTCCGCTACACCCCCAACAAACAAGACCCGTCATATTCTCGGATATCAGGCTTGCCGAAGAACAATTCCGACATGATCCTGATCGGGATGCTGGCAAACGAAGGTTTTGCCGATTTCCACCTGCTGCGCGATCTGCCGGCGGTTTAATCCGCGATCACGGTGACCACCAGTTGCTCGGCATTGGCGGAACATCCAGCCGAGCCCTCGGCTGCGGCGACTGCCAGGCCAGCGACAGCCAAACCGGCCAGAACGTCGTCCGAGTAGTGGCCCCCGATCAGCGGTGCCGACGCGATGATGACGAGCTGCAGCCCGATCCTACGGCGCCGAACCAGCGCGGCGTCAGCAGGCCCAAGTCGCGAGCGTTGCGCGATACCAGGAGAGGGCGATCATCCCGAGCGGGGCGGGTCGACGCCCGGCCGCCGGCGCGCAGGCAGCATCCGCACACGTTCGCCAGCAACCAAACGTGGCGCGGGGGTATAGGGAGGGGAGTAACCAAAGTCGTTTTCAGTAAGTACCTGTTTTATATTGGGTAATTTTTATTATCTGGCGGATGGGGTGGGATTCGAACCCACGAGGAGCTTGCGCCCCTGCCGGTTTTCAAGACCGGTGCCTTCAACCGCTCGGCCACCCATCCCCGTCGCCAGCGGATTATCAGGTCCGATGCCGGCGGGGAAGGGGGCCTAGAGATCGTCTAAGGGCTCCCGCTCCTCCGGCGGCTCACGCTCGGGCTCCGCCGAATCCAGCATCTCGGCGGTGTGCTCGAGCAGGCTCGCCCGCTGGGCCAGCTCCTGTTTGACGCCGGGGTCGGTCTCCCGTTTCGTCTCTTCCTGCAGCCTGTGCGCTTCCTCTCTCAAACGTGCCGGCGCATAGCCGTGCGCATCGCGATCGGTGCCCATCGTCGGTCCTCCTAGTGCCGACTTTCAAAGAAAGTCGGCACATCGTTTTGAGTTCTAGTATCGGATTCACGCAGAAATTCGCGACAGAGCGCTAGTCACGAATTTCTGCGATCCGATACTAGCCTGCCGTATGCGGTTCGGCCGCCGGAGCGCGCCCGCTGCCTCGTGCTCGCGCGCACTCTTGATCGCATGCAGACGTCGCTCCCGACCGGACCGAACACGTCGCATGCCTCTCGGCCGATCGCACTGTGACGCCGTGCCGGCCTCAAGGCAAATGAACCCTGGTTTACCGCTAGGGCATTTTTGCGGGATCGCGCAAAGCGCGGCGTCTGCATTCGGAATTTTGCGCTCGACCGCCAAGTGGCGTGTTCGCACGCTATCCGCCGAGGCTGAGATACCTGTCGAGGAATCCCGCGATTTCCTTCAGCGATTGCTCGCCCTCCGGAATCTCCGGATAGAACTCGAAGACATGCCACATCCCTTCCCAGACCCTGAGCTCCGCCGCGATGCCCGCCTGGCGCATCTTGGTCGATAGCCGGGCGCAGTCGCTGAGGAAGAGGTCGCGCGTGCCGGTGCCGATGAGCGTCGGCGGGAAACCGGCCGGGAAATTTGCATAAAGCGGAGACACCGTCGCCGAGCGGAGATCATGGCCGCCGGCATAGGCGCGGGCCGCGGGCTCCAGGTTCAACGCATAGTCCAATGCCGGATCGGCGGCGGCGAGCGTGGTCAGGGTGTCGCCGGTCCTGCTGAGATCGGCCCAGGGCGACAGCAACGCGACCGCCTTGGGCATGGCGAGGCCGGCGGCACTCGCCCTCAGCAGCATGGCGAGCGCCAGCCCGCCGCCGGCAGACTCGCCCGCGACGGCAAGGGAACGCGCCTCCGCTCTCTGTGAGAGCGCCTGATAGACCGCATAGCCGTCGTCCACCGCGGCCGGTGCTGGATGCTCTGGCGCGAGGCGATAGTAGGGCACATAGACCCTGCGCCCGAGGATGGCCGCGAGCCGGGCGGTGATGGCGAGATCCTCCGCCGGGCTGCCCTCGACAAAGCCGCCGCCGAAGAAATAGAGCACGGACTGATCGTCGCGCGGCCTCAGCGGCAGGACGCATTGGACGCGCAGGCCGGCGATCTCCTCGTCCCGAAGCTGAACGCCGAGCGAGCGCCGCAACGCTTCGCCGGCAGGCGCATAGGTCGCGTAGCTCTGCTTGCGCCTTTCGCGGATGCTCGCCGGCGAGACGTCGAGGCGGCCAGGCGCCGGCGCGCGGTCGATGAAGTCGCGGGCTTCGCGGCTGATGGACGAGGGTGCGGCGGGCCGGCGATCGGTCATGACAGAGGAACTCCCAGGTTTAAAGCGACATGATAGCCGCGGCCCGCAGAGTCCTCAAAGCGCGCGCGAAGATGAAGACGTCGCATCGATGCAACGCTTCGCGTCATTTGAGTGACAGTTCCCGCCTGAATTTGCCACCACGAATCGCTAGCCGGTCGTCGCTATGATCGCGGGCGTCTCAAGACAGCCTTGCCTGCCCTCCCGCCGGTCGTTGCGGCCGCCGGGAGGCACGCCTGATCCCCGTTTCAACAGGAGGAAGGCCATGGCCCGGTTTTTCTACGCTGCTGTCATTCTGCTCTCCATCGGCGGTGCGATCGGCTACTTGGTGCCAACGCAATAGCCGCGCCCGATCCGAGCCATCCGACTGCCTGTCGGGCCGGGGCTTGGCCTGCGCCGCGTCACCCCTGAAATTCCACGTCATGGAAATAATATTACCCATTGAATTTTAACGAAGTTTTTCCAATCATCAGATATTGCTTAGCGCGAGGCCCGATACTGGGGGCCCGGCACGGATCGGCAATGGAGCGGTGACAATGAGCATTATCAACTGGTTGCAGGGCGCGATTGCCTGGCTGCAGACGGATGGCCGGTGGGATGTAGTGACCCTCGGGCTCGCGCTGGCGACCTTCATCTACGTCGGCGTTGCCATCGCCATCAGCATCAGGTCCGACCTTCGGGCCCGCGGCGACGAGGCCAGGGCGAACCTGCGCGTCGCCGCCGTAAAGCAGGCGGCGGAGCATCCTATGTCGAGGACGCCGGCAGCCGCCTGATTTCGGGTTTCGCCGGCGGAGGCTTGTTTCTAGGACTTAGTTTCCCTTCTCGCGATCACTCATCAAGGCGGCCACGGCCTGCTCGGCTGGGCCGCCTTCTTCTTTGAGCCCCGCGATGGTTCCCGCACGGTCTTCCGCCGGCCGGTTCTGGCTCAATTTCCATTTGCCTTCCAGGCGCTGGATCGCCATCTCGAAGCCGACGATGGCCTTGAGCTGGGCATCGATGTAGTCCTTCGGCGCGTCGTCCACCGCCCAGGGCGCGGGGCGCCGGGACTCATGACGCTCGGTCAAGCGGCCGACCAGGGAGCGAAGGCGCACCGGGTCGTCGAAGAATTCAAGCCGGCCATAGGCGTGCACGGCGACATAGTTCCAGGTCGGCACGACCTTGCCGGTGGCCTTCTTGGTCGCGTACCAGGCCGGCGAGATGTAGGCCTCGGGGCCCGGGAATATGGCGAGCGCCTCGCTCTTGCCGTCGTAGTCGCGCCACTGCGGGTTCGCCCGCGCTACGTGACCCAGAAGCCGGCCATTGGGTTGCGGCGCCGGGTCGAACAGCATCGGCAGATGAGAGGCGACGATGCCCTGCGGCCCGCTCGTTATCAGGACTGCAAGCCGTGCCTCGGCGATCGCCCGGTGCAGCGCGGGCAGGCTTTCTTCGTGGAAAAGTCGGGGCAGGTACATGGAAAGACTCCTGGCTCAGCCGCCTTCGCTCCGGTAGCGGCTCACTTCCTGACCCGCTTCGGAAGAAAGGAAAGCGAAGAAGGGCATGGAGGCGAGGCACACGCAAGCCATGGCGACGAAGGCAAAAAGGAAATCCGAGGGCGCCAGCCCGGCCGCCGCATGGTTGGGCTTGATGAGCGCCAGGATCGCCGCCGCCAGCGCCACGCCCATGCTGAGGGAAAGCTGCTGGGCGGCGCTCGACAGGCTGGTGGCGCGGCTCATGCGCGCCGGCGGGATGTCGGCGTAGCCGATGGCGTTGATGCAGGTGAACTGCAGCGAGCGGAAGAAGCCGGTGAAGAGGAGGATCGAGGTCACCATGGCGTAGGGCATCCAGGGCCGGAAGAAGCCGCAGACCGCGAGCATGACGGCGCAGAGGACCGCGTTCCAGACCAGGAGCCTACGAAAGCCGAAGCGCCGGACGATGGGCGGGGCGAAGATCTTCATGAACAGGGCGCCGAGCGCCGACGCGAAGGTGAGAGAGCCCGACTGGAGCGGAGAAAGCCCGAAGCCGACCTGGAACATGAGCGGAAGGAGAAAGGGGCTCGCCCCGACGGCGACCCGGAAGAAGTTGCCGCCAAGGATCGAGGCGCGAAATGTCGGCACGCGCAGCAGCGACAGGTCGAGGGCGGGCTCGGGCGCGCGCCGGGCATGGCGAAGGAACAACCAGAGCAGCAGCACGGCCAGGGCGCATGAGGCGATGGCGACGCCGGGCGGAAAGGAGCCGCGCCCGACATTGTCGAGGGCGAAGGCGAACGCCCCGAGGCCCATGCCGATGAGGAGAAGCCCTCGCAGGTCAAGCCGGCCCGGCTTAGCCACCCTGAGATTGGGGATGAATTTCAGCGCCAGCAAGATTCCGGCGAGCCCGATGGGCAGGTTGATGAGGAAGATCCAGCGCCAGGTGGAATATGTGGCGATGAAGCCGCCGACCAGGGGGCCGATGCCCGGGCCCACCAGGGCCGGGATGGTGACATAGCTCATGGCCTGGACGAGCTGCGCCTTCGAGACCGAGCGCAGGAGCACCAGGCGTCCGACCGGCGTCATCATCGCCCCGCCCAGGCCCTGGAAAACGCGGGCCACGATCATCTCGGGCAGATTCTGGGCAAGCCCGCAGGCGAGCGAGCTCACGGTGAAGACGGCGATCGCGCTGGCGAACACATCGCGCGCGCCGTGCCGGTCGGCAATCCAGCCGCTCGCGGGAATGAAGATCGCGAGGCTCAGGAGATAGGAGGTCATCGCCACGTTGAGCATCAGCGGGCTCTCGTGGAGGCTCTTGGCCATGGCCGGAAGCGCCGTCGCGACCACGGTCGAGTCCAGATTCTCCATGAACAGGGCGAAGGCGATGATGAGGGGCAGCAGAACGGGCGGCCGCTCGGCGCGGTCCCCGCTGGCTATCGAAGGGGCGGACATAGGCAGCGGCAATTTAGCCGCCGCCGCGGGCAGTGGCGATGGCCGGAGCGGCAACACCGCCCTGCGCCAAACGCAGGACGGATGATCGAAGCCCTGGCCCGACCGCGGGGGGCCGCGACAATCGCCCCGCGACCGACCCCCAATGAATCGTCATTCCCGCGAAAGCGGGAATCCATGGCTCGGCCTGCGTGACATTGTCCGTGGATGCCCGCATTCGCGGGCATGACGAAGGAATGAGCGCCATCCACTATTTCACGCGCTCGCGCTGCAATCGGAACGGACGCACCGCCGAACACTCTTCACGCCGTCTCCATCTCCGCCAAGCCCAGTTCCGCCATCATCTTCTCGCGCATGATGAACTTCTGCACCTTGCCGGTCACCGTCATGGGAAAGGCGTCGACGAAGCGGACATAGTGGGGAATCTTGTAGTGGGCGATCTGTCCCTTGCAGTAGGCCGTCAGTTCCTCGGCGGTCATCCGCTGGCCCTCGTGAAGGCGGATCCATGCGCAGAGCTGCTCGCCGTATTTCGCGTCGGGAACGCCGAAAACCTGCACGTCGACGATCTTGGGGTGGGTATAGAGGAATTCCTCGACTTCCCGGGGATAGATGTTCTCGCCGCCCCGGATCACCATGTCCTTGATCCGGCCGACGATGTTGCAATAGCCCTCCTCGTCCAGGGTGGCGAGGTCGCCGGTGTGCATCCAGCGGGCGGCATCGATGGCCTCGCGCGTGCGCGGCTCGTCGTCCCAATAGCCGCGCATGACGGAGTAGCCTCGGGTCAACAGCTCACCGGGCTTGCCCGGGGGCTGGATGCGGCCCTCGGCATCGACGATCTTCACCTCGAGATGGGGCTGGATGCGCCCGACGGTGGAGACCCGCCGTTCGATGGGATCGTCGACCGAGCTCTGGAAGCTGACCGGGCTGGTCTCGGTCATGCCATAGGCGATGGTGATCTCGCGCATATGCATCTTCCCGGTGCAGCGCTTCATAACCTCGATGGGGCAGGGGCTGCCGGCCATGATGCCGGTGCGCAACGAGGAGAGATCGAAGCGGCCGAACTCGGGGTGATCGAGCATGGCGATGAACATGGTGGGCACGCCGTGGAGCCCGGTGCAGCGCTCGGCCTCGACTGCGCTGAGCACGGCCAGCGGATCGAAGCCCCCGCCCGGATAGACGATGCAGGCGCGGTGGGTGATGCAGGCGAGATTGCCCAGCACCATGCCGAAGCAATGGTAGAGCGGCACGGGGATGCAAAGCCGGTCCTGATCCGTGAGGCGCATTGCCTCGCCGATGAAGAAGCCGTTGTTGAGGATGTTGTGATGGCTGAGGGTGGCGCCCTTCGGGCTGCCGGTGGTGCCGCTGGTGAACTGGATGTTGATCGGGTCGTCGAATTGCAGGCGGCCTTCCAGCTCCTCAAGCCGCTGCCGGCTGTCCGGCGTGGCAGCCGCCGCGATCTCGGAGAAGTTCATCATCCCCGCCGTGCGCCCTTCGCCCAGGCGGACGACGAGATCGAGCGACGGCACCTTGTCGGCTTTGAGCCGGCCCGGAGGGCAGCGATCGATCTCGGGGCAAAGGGCTCGCATCATTGCGATGTAGTCGCTGCTCTTGAAGGCCGGCGAGAGGATGAGGCCGCGGCAGCCGACCTTGTTGAGCGCGTATTCCAATTCGTGCAGGCGATAAGCGGGATTGATGTTGACCAGGATCAGCCCCGCCTTGGCCGTGGCGAACTGGATCGTCAACCATTCGGCGTTGTTGGGCGACCAGATGCCAAGGCGCTCGCCCGGCTCGAAGCCGAGCGCGATCAGACCGGCGGCAACCGCGTCCACCTGCTCCCGGAACTCGCGATAGGTCCAGCCGATGCCCTGATGGCAGGAGACGAGCGCCGGCGCGTCCGGCGCCAAGGCGGCCATGCGGTCGAGATGCAGGCCGATGGTGTCGCCGATGAGCGGCAGGTCGCTGGCGCCATGAACGTAGCTCTGGGTCAGCTTCCCCATCGCATCCTCCCGGTCCGTCGCTGCTTTTGCCGAAGCATCGGGCGAAACCGCGCCTAGAGCAAGATCGGGTCAGCTTCTCTCAGGCTGACCCGTGAATCTTGCTCTACATGTGAGGACGAGAGCCTGATTCACGTCTCAAACCGAGCGGGCTTGAGACGATCAGGCTCTGGCACAAGCGGAGCGCATCGCTCTTGACAGGCGAGGCGAAAACCCGCGACAGCTTGGCCCGCGAGCAAGGCTGCCAGGGACGGGACCGAGGGCGACGTGGCGGAGATCACCAGTCTGCGAGAGGCGGTCGGCGCGCTGATCCGGGACGGAGACAGCGTCGCCTTCGAGGGCTTCACCCATCTGATCCCGTCGGCCGCGGGGCTGGAGGCGATCCGGCAGGGCAAGCGAGACCTCGCGCTCATCCGCATGACGCCCGACGTGATCTACGACCAGATCATCGGCATGGGATTGGCCAGGCGCCTCACCTTCGCCTGGGGTGGCAATCCCGGCGTCGGCTCGCTGCACCGCCTGCGCGAGGCGGTGGAGCAGGGCTGGCCGCAGCCGCTCGAGCTCGACGAGCGCAGCCATGCCGACATGGCCAATGCCTATGCGGCCGGGGCGAGCGGTCTGCCCTTTGCCGTGTTCCGCGGCCATATCGGCGACGACCTGCCCAAGGTCAATCCGGCGATCAAGCGCATCGCCTGCCCCTTCACCAGCGAGGAACTCGCCGCCGTGCCGGCTCTCAAACCGGACGTAGCGGTGATCCACGCCCAGCAGGCGGACCGGAAGGGCAATGTCCTGCTCTGGGGCATCGTCGGCGTTCAGAAGGAGGCCGTGCTGGCGGCGCGCCGATCGATCGTCACGGTGGAAGAGATCGTCGATGAGCTGAACGCGCCGCCCAATGCCTGCGTCCTGCCGAGCTTCGTCGTCGGCGCCGTTTGTCCTGTCCCGCACGGCGCCTGGCCTTCCTATGCCCAGGGCTACTACAAGCGCGACAATCGGTTCTACAAGGCCTGGGACGCCGTCTCGCGCGAGAGGGGAACTTTCCGCGCCTGGATCGAACGCCATGTGCTGGCCACATCCGACTTCGCAGAGTTCGAGGCGAGCCTGAAGGCGGCGGCGAAGGAGGCAGCCCCTGTCTGACCCCGGCTACAACGCCGACGAGATCATGACCGTGGCCGCCGCCCGGCAACTCAAGAACGGCATGGTCTGCTTCGTGGGCATCGGCCTGCCGAGTGCGGCCGCCAATCTGGCACGCCTCAGCCACGCGCCCGACGTCGTGCTCATCTATGAATCCGGCACCATCGGCGCCAAGCCCGACCTGCTGCCTCTTTCGATCGGCGACGGCGAGCTCTCGGAAACCGCCCTCAACGTCGTCTCGGTCCCGGAGATGTTCCGCTACTGGCTTCAGGGCGGCCGGATCGACGTGGGCTTCCTCGGCGCCGCCCAGATCGACCTTTTCGCCAACATCAATACCACCGTGATCGGCGACTATGCCCGGCCCAAGACCCGGCTTCCCGGCGCCGGCGGCGCGCCGGAGATCGCCACCTCGGCCAAGGAGATCTTCGTCATGCTGCGCATGACCCCGCGCGCCTTCGTCGAGCGGTTGGATTTCGTGACGTCCCTCGGCCATGGCAACGGTGGCAAGAGCCGTGCCAAGTCTGGCGCCCAAGGCCGCGGTCCCACGCGGGTCATCACCGATCTGGGCATCCTCGAGCCCGACCCGGAAACCCATGAGCTGCGTCTGACCTCGCTCCATCCGGGCGTGAAGCTGCAGCAGGTCGAGGCCGCCTGCGGCTGGAAGCTCGCCCGGGCGCCCGAGCTTGCCGAAACGGGGGCGCCGACAGCCGACGAGCTGGCGGCGCTCAGGGACTTCAAGATGCGGACCGCGGCGGCGGGCGCCGGGAGGCCCAAGTAATGGCCGAAGCATTTCTCTGCGATCCCCTGCGCACCCCCATCGGGCGCTACGCCGGGGCGCTGTCCTCGATCCGCACCGATGACCTCGCGGCCCTTCCGCTGAAGGCGCTGATGGCCCGCCATCCGGACCTCGATTGGGAGCGGGTGGACGACGTGATCTTCGGCTGCGCTAACCAGGCCGGCGAGGACAACCGCAACGTCGCGCGCATGGCCGCGCTGCTCGCGGGCCTGCCGGTTTCGGTCGCAGGCGCCACCTTGAACCGGCTTTGCGGATCGGGTCTCGACGCCACCGCAAGCGCCGCGCGGATGGTGAAATGCGGCGAAGCCGACCTCGTCGTCGCGGGCGGCGTGGAAAGCATGTCGCGCGCGCCCTTCGTCATGCCGAAGGCGGAGAGCGCCTTCTCGCGTCATGCGGCGGTCGAGGACACGACGATCGGCTGGCGCTTCGTGAATCCGGCGATGCGGGTTAGCTACGGCGTCGATGCCATGCCCGAGACGGCGGAGAACGTGGCCGAAGTGTTCCAGATCTCTCGCGCCGACCAGGATGCCTTCGCCTATCGCTCCCAGATGCGGGCACGCGACGCGGCAGCGGCGGGCCGATTTGCCGTCGAGATCATTCCCGTCGACCTTCCGCCGGTGAAGGGCGAGGCCCGTCGGTTTTCCGCCGACGAGCATCCGCGCCCCGACACAACTCCCGAGAAGCTCGCCAAGCTGCCGACGCCCTTCCGCGCCGGCGGCTCCGTCACCGCGGGCAATGCCTCGGGCGTCAACGACGGCGCCGCCGCGATGCTGGTCGCCTCTGCCGAAGCTGTCGAGCGCCTCGGCCTGAAGCCGATGGCGCGGATTCTCGGCGCCGCCGTCGCCGGCGTGGAGCCGCGGCTCATGGGCTTCGGGCCTGCGCCGGCGACCCGCAAGCTCCTGGCGCGTCTTGGACTGACGGTCGGCGATATCGATGTCATCGAATTGAACGAGGCCTTCGCCAGCCAGGCCCTCGCCGTGACGCGCGATCTGGGCCTGGCGGACGACTCCCCGATGGTCAATCCCAACGGCGGCGCGATCGCACTGGGTCATCCCCTCGGCATGAGCGGCGCCCGGCTGGCCGGCACCGCCGCCCATGAGCTGCAGCGGCGACAGGCGCGCTACGCCCTTTGCACCATGTGCATCGGCGTGGGGCAGGGGATCGCCATGGTGCTGGAGCGGGCATAGTGCCGTCCGAACTTGCGGCGCTCGCGGGGCTTCTCGATCCCCACGGCCTCGCCATCGGCGGCGGCTTCCACCCCGCGGCTTCGGACGGTGTACCTCTCGCGGCGGATGGCCGACCGGTCGAGACGCTCTATCTCGTGGCCAATCTGGGCGGGAGAATGTGGCCCGCCTTCAGCCGATCGGCCGAGTTCGCCGATGGCACGCCCCATGCGCTGGATCGCTGGACGGCACGCGTGCTGCGCAGGGTGGCGGATGATGCCGGCGCTATGGCTCTCTTTCCTTTCGGCGGGCCTCCCTGGTTGCCCTTCCAGCGCTGGGCAATCCGTGGCGGCAGCGTCGCCGCATCCCCTCTCGGGATACTCATCCATCCTGAATATGGGCTGTGGCATGCCTACCGCGGGGCCCTAGCCTTCGACCAGCGGCTACTGCTACCCCAAGGCGACTTGAGGGCGCGGCCTTGCGACTCCTGCCTGGACCGGCCCTGCCTCGGGGCTTGTCCAGTCGATGCATTCAAGCCGGCGGGCTATGACGTTGCCGGTTGCCGAGGCCATGTTGGAGGCGAGACAGGCGAGCGCTGCCGTGAGGGCGGGTGCCTGGCCCGTCTCGCCTGTCCGATTGGCCGGGAGCATATCTATCCCCCGGCCCAGATGGCTTTTCATATGAAGGCCTTCCTTGCCGGGCGCTGAGGGGATTTGGTACCTGTTGAGCCGATGACCGATTCGATCCTCATCGTTGCCCATAGCGACTGGCGCGAGGGGCGTCTGGCGCCTCTCCTGGAGGCGAAGGGCTACCGGGTCGAATGGTGCTGTCCCGCCGGCGGGGAATTTCTGCCGGCGAGCGGCGCGGAATATGCCGGCACCGTGGTGCTGGGCGGCGCGCAAAACGTCGGCGAGGCCGATTCCAAGACCTACCTCCACCAGGAGATGGATTGGATGCGGGCGCAAGTCGCCGAAGGCCGGCGCCTGCTCGGCATTTGCCTCGGCGCCCAGCTCCTCGCCCGGGCCTTGGGCGCCGGCGTGGCCCCCCACGCCGAGGGGCTCAGCGAGATCGGCTATTTTCCCGTCTTCCCGACCGCCGTCGGAAGCGACGTCATCCCGGCGGGCCTGCATGTCTATCACTGGCACAAGGAGGGCTTCGAGCTGCCCGGACAGGCCGAGCTCCTGGCTCGCGGCGAGGCCTTTCCCCATCAGGCCTATCGTTTGAGCCCAAAGGTCTATGGCCTCCAGTTCCACCCGGAAGTGACCGCGAACGTCGCGGCCGCCTGGGTCGAAGGCGCGGCGGATCAGCTTGTCCGTCCTGGCGCCCAGCCGGCCGCCCTCCAACGCGACCTCGGCCGGCGGTTCGATCCGCCGCTGCACGACTGGTTCGACGGGTTTCTCGATCTCTGGCTGGGCCGGGCGCCGGTCCTGGGCTAGAACCCTGGGCGTCCACCATCGAGCCGGGCGCCTTGCCTCTTTTTAAGACTCCTTGTTGCCCGCCGCTGGTTTGGGGTATTAGGTCCGCATGTGAAAAAGGCAACCGCTTCGGAGGGATGGACGGTGCGCAAGCTCGCTCTTGCGGTCCTGGTCGCGGCTGGATTCGCTGCAACGGCCAATGCCGCCAACGAAAAGACCCAGACACTGCCGGCAAGCTCCGCGCCGGCGCCCGCGGTCGTGGCTCCGCCGGCGCCGCCTCCGGCAGCCGCAGTGCAACCCGCACCGCCGCCACCCCCGCCGCCCAAGGTGGTGGAGGCCCCGTGGCCCGATAATGTACCCAGCCTGAAACCCGGCACCGGGTTTGCGCTCGCCGCTCCCGCGACGAAGGCCGCGCCGGCCCTGTCGACTGCGACAGCCGCAACAGCCTCCAAGACGGGCGCGACAGCGTCCAGCGCCGCCACGACAAAGCCGACGCAATTGGCCTCCCTCCCGCCCAATCCGGCCAATGCCGCGGCCGTGGCCAGCACGCCGGTCACCTTGCAAGCCTCGGCCATGGCCGGGTTGAGGCCACTCCTGGACATGGGAATCGTCTGGACAGTCTACAAAGCCGATTCCAACAACCAGCCCACGGAAGGCGTGGCCAAGCAGACCGGCGCCAAGGCCCAGTTCTCCCTGGCACCCGGCACCTACGTGGTCGCGATTCGGGACGCGGAGTCTCTCGGCAGCCAGCTCGTGATCGTCGGCTCCCAGCCGATCAACAAGGTCATTCCCCTGAACCTCTCGGTGGTTCAGGTGAAGATGATCCCATTCACAGGTGCCAAGCCCGTGACCGATCCCGTGCATTGGGAAATGTTCGCCAATGCCTTGGGCAGACCGGGGCCTGATTCCAAGGTCGCGGACCGCTTCGAGCCGATGACGGTGTTCCATCTCTCGGCCGGCTATTACGTGTTGCGTTCCCACTATCAGGGAACGCACACCGACCTAGCGATGCTGATCGAGGCGGGTGTGACCTATCACTATACGGTCGACCTGTATGCGGCCAGCGTCGCGGCCCAAGCGGTCGCCGCCGGCGGGAAGAAGCCGAAGGCGGACGTCACCTGGCAGGTCGTGCGTGCCCAGGCGGGCTCCGACGGTCAGCACGAAGTCATCACCACGAACACTGGGGCCAGCCCCAACTTCCTGCTGCGTGAAGGTGAATATCTGCTGATCGCCACTTCGGCCGACGGGAGCATGGGCGAGGCGCCGGTCGCGATCCAGGCCGGCAGGACACAGCACATCAGGGTAGTGCTGAAACCTGGAACGGCGGTGAAGACGGCAACGACGACGACCGGCGGCGGCTAAATCCCGACCGGATCGCCGCCGCCCTCCAGCATCGGCAGTTTCAGGCCGTGCTCGCGGGCACAGACCTTGGCTATGTCGTAGCCGGCATCGGCATGGCGCATGACGCCCGAGGCCGGATCGTTAGTCAGCACCCGCTCCAGCCGGCGCGCCGCCTCGGCCGTGCCGTCGGCGACGATCACCATGCCGGCGTGCTGGGAAAAGCCGATACCCACGCCCCCGCCATGGTGGATGGAAACCCAGGTCGCGCCCGAAGCCGTATTCAAGAGCGCGTTCAACAACGGCCAGTCGGACACCGCGTCGGACCCGTCCAGCATCGCCTCGGTCTCGCGGTTCGGGCTCGCGACCGATCCCGAATCCAGATGATCGCGCCCGATGACGATGGGCGCCTTGAGTTCCCCCTTGGCCACCATTTCGTTGAAGGCGAGGCCTAGCCGCGCCCGATCGCCGAGGCCGACCCAGCAGATCCGGGCGGGCAGGCCCTGGAATGCAATCCTCTGCTCGGCCATGTCGAGCCAGTTGTGCAGGTGGCGATCCTCGGGCATCAGCTCCTTGACCCGCCGGTCGGTCTTGAAGATGTCCTCCGGGTCGCCCGAGAGCGCGGCCCAGCGGAACGGCCCGATGCCGCGGCAGAACAGAGGGCGGATATAGGCGGGCACGAAGCCCGGGAAATCGAAGGCCTCCGCCACGCCCATCTCGAGCGCCATCTGGCGGATGTTGTTGCCGTAGTCGAGGGTGGGAACGCCCAGCTTATGGAAACCCAGCATGGCCTTCACCTGGACAGCCATGGACTCCTTGGCGGCGCGGATGACCGCGGCGGGATCGCTGATGCGCATGCGCTCGGCCTTGTCCAGGCTCCAGCCCGCCGGCAGATAGCCGTTGAGGGGGTCATGAGCCGAGGTCTGGTCGGTCACCGCATCGGGGCGAATGCCGCGCTTGAGCAGTTCGGGAAAGATCTCGGCCGCGTTGCCCAACAGGCCGACCGAGAGAGGCTTGCGCTTCCTGCCGGCCTCCTGGATCAGCGCCAAAGCCTGGTCGAGGCTGTCGGCCTTGGCGTCGAGATAGCGCGTCTCCAGCCGCCGCTCGATCCGGCTCGGCTGGCATTCGACGGCAAGCATGGAAGCGCCGGCCATGGTGGCCGCGAGCGGCTGGGCGCCGCCCATGCCGCCAAGGCCCCCTGTCAGGATCCAGCGGCCGGCAAGATCGCCGCCATAATGTCGCCGGCCGACCTCGACGAAGGTCTCATAGGTTCCCTGCACGATGCCCTGGCTGCCGATATAGATCCAGGAGCCGGCGGTCATCTGGCCATACATCATCAGGCCGGCGCGATCGAGCTCGTGGAACTTCTCCCAGGTCGCCCAATGCGGCACGATGTTGGAATTGGCGATCAGCACCCTGGGCGCGTCGGCAT
Source organism: uncultured Alphaproteobacteria bacterium (assembly GCA_963724385.1). GTDB lineage: Bacteria > Pseudomonadota > Alphaproteobacteria > Dongiales > Dongiaceae > DASXQK01. Next base: position 2,501,469 of record CAVRUJ010000001.1, read on the forward strand.
GCGTGCGGAACACGCCGACCGGCTTCCCCGACTGGACGAGCAGCGTCTCGTCGGAGCCGAGGGTCTTCAAGGTCGCCACGATCCGGTCGAAGCATTGCCAATTCCGTGCGGCGCGGCCGATGCCGCCATAGACCACGAGCTCCTGGGGCCGCTCCGCCACCTCGCCGTCGAGATTGTTCATCAGCATGCGCATGGCCGCCTCGGTCTGCCAGGACTTGGCCGTGATCTGGCTGCCGCGCGGGCTGCGGATCTTGCGCTCGTTGTCGAGACGGGGATTGGGGCTGGTCATGTTGCGCCTCACCGGGGAGGAAGCTAGCCTGTATATACAACCCCGCCGACGCCGTCGAGAACGTCGCGCCGGGCGAGGCGGATGGCCAGCGAGGACGCACAGTTGATCCCCGATTTCACGCCCGAGGACCGCGCGCTCGCCGCGGCCGTCGCCAAGTTCGCGCAAGCCCGCCTCGCTCCGCGGGCGGCCGCGTTGGACGACGGCGGCTCGGTCGTCGAGCATCTGCCGGCCCTGGCCGCGCACGGGATCCTGGGCATGAACCTGCCGGAACTCCTGGGGCGGGGCGGGGGCCTCGGCCCTCGCCCTAGCGCTGGCGGTAGAAGAGATCGCCGCCGCCTGCGCCGCTACCGCCTCGGCCGTCACTGCGCATTTCCTCGCCAGCGACGCGATCCTGCTGGCGGGCGGTGACGACCTCAAACGCCGGTACCTGCCGGGCGCGGCATCGGGCCAGCGCATCGGCGCCTTCGCGCTAACCGAGCCCGAGAGCGGCTCCGATCCCGCCGACATGCGCTGCCGGCTGGTGAGAAAGGGCGACGCCTATCGTCTCAGCGGGACCAAGCATTTCATCAGCAATGCCGGCTTTGCCGATTTCTTCGTCGTCTTCGCCCAAGGCGATGCGTCCGCCCGCGCGCGGGGGATCGAGGCCGTGGTCGTCGAGCGCCGATCCCCCGGCATCACCGTCTCGGCGCCCGAGCCCACCATGGGACTGAAGGCCAGCCACATCTACGAGATCGTCTTCGACTGCAAGCTCGAAGAGCAGCAACGCCTCGGCCCCGCCGGCAGCGGCTTCAAGACCGCGCTACGCGCTCTCGATCGCGGCCGTATCGAAGTCGCCGCGGAAGCGCTCGGCATCGCGCGCGCCGCATTCGAGGCGGCCCGCGACTGGGCGAAGCAGCGCAAGACGCGCAGCGGATCCCTGGCCGACCTTCAAGGCATCCAGTGGATGCTGGCCGAAATGGCGACGTCGCTCGAGGCGGCGCGTCTGTTGACTTATCGCGCCGCGGCGCTGCGGCAAGCCGGCCTGCCGTTCACCCGGGAAGCCGCCATGGCGAAGCTGCAGGCCACCGAAACGGCGAGCCGCATCACCGACTTGGCGCTGCAGATTCACGGCGGCTACGGCTACAGCCGGCGCTTGCCGGTGGAGCGCTATCTGCGCGATGCCCGGGCCTTGCGCATCTATGAGGGGGCGAGCGAAATCCAGCGCAACATCATCGCGCGACTGGTCCTGCAGTGACGGCGCTGTCACTTTTCGACACGCCGGGTGACGCATTGCGCCACCATGCCGCCGAGAGGCCGGGGGCGACCGCGCTCGCCTTTCCCGAAAGCGGCCAGCGGCTTTCCTTCGCCGAATGGCTCGGCGATGCCGAGGCGCTGGCGCGAGCGCTTCTCGATCTCGGGCTCTCGCCAGGCGATCATCTGGCCCTGCTGGCCGAGAACCGCGTCGAATGGCCAGTCGCCCAGATGGCCGCCGCGCTTGGCGGGCTGGTTCTCGTGCCGCTCAACAGCCATTATCGGCGCGACGATCTCGACTACTCGCTGGCCCAGTCGGACAGCAGGGCGATCCTGCTGTCCCGCAGTTTCCGCTCCAATCCCTACCTCGAGAATCTGCGCGGCTTGCGAGGCGAGCTGCCGCTGCTTCGCCATGTCGTGCTGTTCGATGGCGAAGAGCCCGATTGCGTCTCTTATGCGGCGCTGCTCGCGGCGGGGCGCCGTTCGAAGGCTGAGCTTCCTGAAATCGATGCTGCCGCGCCCGCAGCCCTTCTCTACACGTCGGGCACCACGGGCTTTCCCAAGGGAGCGCTGCTCACTCATCTGGGGATGCTCGGCAACAGCTGGGGGACGGCGCAGCGTCTCGCCGTTGGCCCGGACGACAAATGGACCTCCATCATCCCGCCCTTCCATTGCGCCGGCTGCATCATGATCGCGCTCGGCTGCCTGCAGGCGGGTGCCTGTCAAGTCGGCGTTCCGGCCTTCGACCCCGTCACCATGTTCCGCGTCATCGAGTCAGAGCGCTGCACCATGCTCTCAGGCGTGCCGACCAGCTATCTCGCCATGCTCGACCATCCGGAGCGCAAGCGATTCGACCTTTCGAGCCTCCGGGCCGGTACCTGCGGCGGCGCCGATGCCGACCCCGAGCTGCTGGCGCGTTGTGCCGCCGAATTTCCCATGCCGCGTCTTGCCCAGGTCTATGGCCAGACGGAAGTTTCGACCCTGGTATCGGTGCCGGAGATCGACGACGAGGACCGCTTCGCCACCACGGGACGACCGCTGCCCGGGTTCGAGGTTCGCATCGCGGACTCCCGCACCGGCGAGGCTATGCCTGCGGGAAGCATTGGCCAGATCGAGGTCAAGGGCCCCACGGTCATGCTCGGCTATTACAGGAAACCAGCGGAGACGGCCGAGTCCATCGGCCCCGACGGCTGGCTCAAGACCGGCGACCTGGGATTTCTGACCAAGGAGGGGCGCCTCGTCATCGCCGGCGGCCGGCTTCGCGATATGATCATTCGCGGCGGCGAGAACATCTATCCGGCCGAAATCGAGAATCTGCTGCGCGCCCATCCCGACGTCGGCGAGATCGCGGTCTTCGCGCTCACGGATGCGTATTACGGCGAGGCGGTCGGCGCGGCGGTCAAGCTCGCCCGGCCGGCAAGTGCTGTGGCACTCGGCAGTTTCTGCGACGGCCGCATCGCCCGGTTCAAAATTCCGGCGAGGTTTTTCGCAGTCGAGGAGTTCCCGTTGACCGCCAGCGGCAAAATCCGCAAGAGCGAGCTGCGCCGCATGGCGGCCGCGGGAGAGCTGACGCCGCTCGCCTGACCTGCGTTCAGCGGCCGTGCAAGGTCAGCTGGATATGGGTGTCGTCGATCCGCACCAGCTTGCCCGCGGTCAGGGGCGGTTTGTAAAAGTCGACAATGCCCGTGACCTTCGGGGCATCGGCCGCCGAGAATGCCAAGGTCGCCTCGATCGACCAAGTGCCGCCAGCCGGCGCATTGGCCGGGTCGACGGGCGCCCCGGCGCTGAGGCGCCAATGGACCGATGTGGGAATCGCGGGCAACGCGATGTAGCGGGCGAGGGTGGCCTCGTCGTTGCCCTCCCGCGGCAGCGCCGGCGCCGGCGGGAACAGCCGCGGCCAGAGAAGGAAGCCGATGCCAACCAGCATGAGGATGAGGCCCGCGACCAGAGCCCGGCGCCGCTGGGCGTGGCGGAAGCGGTCGGTGCGGGTCTGGCTTTGCATGACCCGATAGTCCATTGTTCGGGGCGGTCGATCAACCGCCGAGCCGCAACAAATGGAAGTCTTTCGATTCCGACAGGGGCGCTCGCCTCTCCTTGTCAGCATGCCCCATGACGGGACGTACATACCTGCGGAAATTGCCGCCGGCATGACGGAAGCCGGCCTCGGCGTTCCCGATACCGATTGGCATGTGAGCCGGCTCTATGACTTCCTGGGCGCGATCGGCGCCACTGTCATCCAGGCGACCCACTCGCGCTATGTCGTCGACCTCAACCGGTCGCCCAGCGGCGCCGCCCTCTACGCCGGCCAACGCAACACCGAGCTTTGCCCGGTGACCTGTTTCGACGATCGGCCGATCTACAAGCCCGGCCAGGCGCCCGACGCGCCCGCGATCGCCCTCAGGATCGGGCGGTTCTGGCGGCCCTATCACGACAAGCTCTCGGCCGCCCTGGCGGAGCTCAAGGCGCGCCACGGCTACGCATTGCTGTTCGACGCCCATTCCATTCGCTCCCGCGTGCTGCGTTTCTTCGAAGGCCGGCTGCCCGATCTCAATCTCGGCACGGGCGATGGCCTCGCCGCGTCGCCCGCCGTGAGCGATGCGGTGACCGAGGAAGCTGCACGAGCAAGCGGCTACACCCACGTCCTCAACGGCCGTTTCAAGGGCGGCTACATCACCCGCAGCTATGGCCGCCCGACGGAGGGGATCGAGGCGGTGCAGCTCGAGCTCGCCCAGGCGACCTATATGGACGAGGATCCCCCATTCGCCTTCCGCGAGGACCTGGCCGCCGGTCTAAGACCGGTTCTCAGCCGGATCCTCGCGGCGATGCTGTCGGCCGGGGCTAGGCGATATCGTGGAGCGGCAGGAGATCGTAAGGCGCTTTGAAGCCTTTCAGGCTCTCCATGCGCTGCATCCAGGCGCTGATGTTCGGGTAGCCCGAAAGGTCGAATTGGGCTTCCTTCGCGAAGACCAGGACGCCGTAGCAGGCGATGTCGCCGATGGTGGGCCTATCGCCGGCGACGAAGGGACCCTTGCCCAGTTCGGCTTCCAAGACCTTCAGCCCCTGTTCGCCGTGGTCGCGAAAGTAGCCGACAGCCCCGGGATCGAGATTGAGGAATCCCCGGGCGACGGCTCGGCTGCGGAAGATGCCCGGGCTCAGCCTGTCAGCATCCCAGAACAGCCATTCCCGCGCCCGGGCTCGTTGCTCGGCGTTCCTGCCGCCGAACTTGCCGAGCTTGTCAGCGAGGTACTCCAGAATGGCGCCCGACTGGCAAAGCTTGAGCGCCCCGTCGATGATCGCCGGCACCTGGCCGTAGCGGTTGATGGCGAGGTACTCGGGCGATTTATGGGCGCCCGCCCGCATGTCCATGTGCTTGTAAGCGAAGGGCTGGCCGGACAGCGCCAACATCAGGGCGACCTTGTAGGTCGGGCCGCTGAAGGCGATGCCGTGGAGCAGCGGCTTTGCGGCCTGGCGCTTTGCCGGCGTGGCGCGCGCCTTCTTCCTGGCAACGACCTTTTTGGCGGCGGGCCTTGCGGCCCTCTTGGTGGTTTGCTTCTTCGGTCTTGCGGGCTTGCGGGCCATTGTCTCCCCCAAATGACTAAGGTTGGCATTCGATTTTCAATGAGATGCTCTCAGGATTCCTGCGCCACACTTCAGTTCTGCCGCAACCGCAAGTCTCGCAATCAGGCAGCAAGTTTGGCGCCGCGAGGGCCGCAATCATAGCAGATTGCGTGCAATTCGCGAGTGCCGCCGCCACGTCGCACCGCTCATGGCGCCGTCCTTAAGCAACCCTTCCAGGGCCCCGCCAACCGGCAGCCGAGCAGCGCGGCTCTGCGCGCATGTGGCACCAGAACTAACGAAATATTGACTGCCGCGCGTCTGCAGGCCGAAAGCGGGTATTGGGGAAGGCGGAGCGCCATGGCCCTGGCAGCGGGAACGGAAAGGGCAACTCAAGCCGCAAGGCCAGTCGGGCTGTGAAGGCTGCCCCGGCGTGAGCTGGGACAGGCTGCGGAGCTATCGCACGTGCATTGCCGCGAACAATCGGTATGGCGAGCAGGAACAAGGCGGCGCCGTGCTAGCTCCGCTCTTCGATGAGCAAGGCGTCGGGGCGGAGGATATCCAGGTCGCGCATCACAGCGAACGCTTTCTTCGCCGCAGACCGCGGCCTGTCACTGCGGCTTCAATTCTGCCCCTGGAACGACTATTGGGTCTCGAACAAATTGCACAGTGGCTCAATTCCCAATCCAGGTTCTTCTGCCAAAGATCGATTATGGCAAGAGGGCTCGAGTACGGGCCGTGCCACCTGCCATGTCTAGTAGAGGGAGCCACCTTCCAGCCACTGCCATCATTGCAGAACGGGCAGCCGCCCCGATGAATTCGCAGCCGCTTATTTTACCAACTTTCGTAAACCCAATACTCTGACATTTGCCCCAACATCTGACACGCGCATTCACGAGCAGACGTGCAGAGCCGGTAACGGCTAGGTGTGGAGCCTCAATAGGTTGTTCCCGGTCAAAGGGAGCCTGCTGATCGGTGGCATTGAGCCGATACTGCCATGGGGGCGATGCCAGTTGTATCGATGAAGCCATCGCGGCAGTTCGGCGGTGCGCTGGTCTGAGTGATGGTAGGCCCTGGCGTAGGCCCACTCGCGTAACGACGTCGGATGAACCGCTCGGCCTTGCCGTTGGTCTTGGGGGTATAGGGTTTGGTTCGGATGTGCCTGAGGCGGAGCCGTTTGCAGGCCCGCGCGAAGGCGAAGGATTTGTAGCACGAGCCGTTGTCGGTCATGACGCGTTGCACCTGGACGCCGAGGCTTGCGTAATAGGCGATGGCGGCCCTGAGGAAGGCGACGGCACTGCCCTTCTTCTCGTCCTTCATGACCTGGCTGAAGGCGACGCGCGAGGCATCGTCGATGCAGACATGGACGAACTCCCAGCCGAGGCCTTGGCCCCGGCTTCGCCGGCTGCTCTGGCCTTTACGGTCGCCCGTGATCCGGTGGCCGACGCCATCGATCCTGCCGAGTTTTTTGATATCGATGTGGATGAGTTCGCCGGGGTTTTCGCGTTCATAGCGGCGCACCGGCTCGGCCGGCTCCAGGGCGCTCAGCTTGTTCAGGCCCAAGCGCTTCAAAAGCCGGCTGACGGTCGCCGGCGAGACTCCGACCTCGGCCGCAATCGCCTTGCCGGTCAATCGCTCGCGCCGAAGGGTTTCAATGCGTTCGACGATCGCCTGCGGCGTCGGCCGATACAGCCGTCGGGGCCGCGAGCTGCGGTCCGCCAAGCCGGCAAGTCCTTCAGCATCGTAGCGTTTCACCCATTTGCGCACCGTCCGCGGGCAGACACCTACGGCTTCGCTGACGGCCTGCAGCGTCTGCCCGCTCGCCACCCGGGCCACGATCCACTCTCGACCGTGCGCCGTGAGACGGGCATTCTTGTGAACGTTCATCCGGTCTCTCCCTGAGATCACTGAGGCTTCGACACCTTCAGCTTCTCCCGGCAGGGGCCGGATGGACAACCTGTTGAAAGCTCACAGCTAGGGCACCAAACTATTCCAAAAATTCGAAAGGCTGCCGAAAGGCGGTCGATCAGGCTGGTCTCGACGAGCGAGGACCCCGGTGGTGGGCAGGCGCGCGCCCGGCGTGTTCATCGACCACGGTTCACTCACCCTGAACCACTCCCGATATCGGCATCGGATCGAGACCAAGATCACGGGCCTCGATGTTTCAGGCCGCCTCGTTCCTTCCCGCCAGCACCCGGCCGACGCAAGGATTCCAGCCGATGCGATAGGCGAGTTCTGCCGGCCTTTCTATGGCGTAAACGGCGAAATCGGCCGCCTTGCCGCGTTCCAGCGTCCCGTGGCTCTTGCCCAACCCCAGAGCCGCCGCCGCGTTCCGCGTAAGCCCGGCGAGCGCCTCTTCGGGCGTCAGACGGAACAAGGTTGCCGCCATGTTGAGCATCAACAGGAGAGAAGTGACCGGCGCGCTGCCGGGATTGTTGTCGCTGGCAATCGCGATCGGCACGCCCTCGCGGCGCATGGCCTCGATCGGCGGCAACTGCTTTTCCCTGAGGAAATAGAAGGCGCCGGGCAGCAGCACGGCGACGGTCCCGGCCTTGGCCATGGCGGCGACGCCGGCGGGCGAGGTGTATTCGAGGTGATCCGCCGAGAGGGCGCCGAACTCGGCCGCGAGCGCCGCGCCGGACAGATCGGAGAGCTGGTCGGCGTGGAGCTTCACCGGCAGGCCTCGGGCGCGCGCCGCAGCGAAGACCCGCCGGGTTTCCTCGGGCGTGAAAGCGATGCGCTCGCAGAAGGCGTCGACCGCGTCGGCAAGCGGCGCCGCCGCGGGAAGCATCTCCTCGACGACGAGATCGATGTAGGCGCCGCTTCGCCCCTCGAATTCCGACGGCAGAGCATGCGCGCCCAGGAATGTCGCGCGGATATTGGCGCCTTTCAGGGTCCGGGCGACCCTCAGCATCTTGGTCTCGTTGGCCGTGTCCAGGCCGTAGCCGGACTTCACCTCGACGGTCGTGACACCTTCCCGGGCAAGGGCGTCGAGCCGTCCTTGGGCCGAGGCCAGCAGCTCGGCCTCGCTGGCCGCGCGGGTCTTGGCCACGGTGGAGCGGATGCCGCCGCCAGCGCGCGCGATCTCCTCGTAGCTGGCGCCCTTCAGGCGAAGCTCGAATTCCTGCGCCCGGTCGCCGCCGTGAACCAGATGGGTGTGGCAGTCGATGAGGCCGGGGAGCAGCCAGTGTCCCCCGAGGTCGTGGACATGCCTGGCGAGTTCCTCCGCCGCGCCCGGAAGTTCGCCGCGCCGGCCCAGCCAGGCGATGCGGCCGCCCTCTGCCGCGATTGCCGCGTCTTCAATCGCACCATAGGGAACCTCGCCCTCCACCATGGTCGCGAGCCGGCCGTTGACCCAGATATCGTCCCACATGGAAGGAGAGCCCGCGGCTGTTGTCGCCGCCACTATTAGCTCCTATGTTGCGGCGAAGCCAGCTTCCGTCCCAGGCCGCAATCCATGAGCGAGACAGTCCTGTTTGCCGAGAACGCCCTACTGCCCGGCGGCTGGGCTCGGGATGTCGCCATCGGAATCGCCGGCGACGGGCACATCGTTTCAGTGAAACCAGCCAGCGAACCCAAGGCCGCGCACCGGGCCGTCGGGCCGCTTCTGCCGGGCATGCCTAATCTCCACAGCCACGCTTTCCAGCGCGCCATGGCGGGACTGACCGAGCAGGCGGGCAGGAACTCCGAGGGGGACAGTTTCTGGACCTGGCGGACCATGATGTACGATTTCGTCGGGCGCCTGACGCCGGAGCAGGTCCAGGCCATCGCCGCCCAGCTTTACGTCGAGATGCTGAAGGCGGGATACACCGCCGTTGCGGAGTTCCACTACCTCCATCACGACCTGGACGGAAACCCCTACGCCGATCTGGCCGAGATGTCCGAGCGCATCGTCGCCGCCGCCAAGGCGACGGGTATCGGCCTCACCCATCTACCCGTGCTCTACGCTGCCGGCGGCTTCGGCGGCAAACCGGCCGCGAGCGGCCAGCGGCGCTTCCTCAACGATGCCGACCGCTTCCTCAAGTTGATCGGCACTTTGAAGGAGCGCCACGGCCGCGACCCCCAGCTTCGCGTCGGCATCGCGCCCCATTCGTTGCGCGCCGTCACCCCGGAGAGCCTGAGCCGGGCCGTGGCCGGCCTTACGGCCATGGACGCCCGTGCGCCCATCCACATCCATATCGCCGAGCAGACCAAGGAAGTGGAGGACTGCCTTGCCTGGTCCGGAAAGCGCCCGGTGGAGTGGCTGTTCGCCCATGAAGCAGTGGACGAGCGCTGGTGTCTCGTCCATGCGACCCACCTGAGCGAGGCCGAGACGGACCTGCTGGCGGCAAGCGGCGCCGTCGCGGGGCTATGCCCGACGACCGAGGCCAACCTCGGCGATGGACTGTTTCCGGCCGGGCCCTATCTCGCCCGCGGCGGTTGGTTCGGCATCGGCTCGGACAGCCATATCTCGGTCAGCCCCATCGAGGAACTGCGCTGGCTCGAGTACGGCCAGCGCCTGGTGACCCGCCGGCGGAATGTCCTGGCGAAGGGCCCGGCCGAGGACGCCCCGGGGGACGGTGCAGGGAGCGCCCATGTCGGCGCCCGGCTCTTCCGTCTTGCCCTTGCCGGCGGCGCCAGGGCATCGGGGCGCGACATCGGCCGGATCGCGCCCGGCGCCAGGGCCGATTTCATCGTGCTCGATCCGGAATCGCCGGCGCTCCTCGGCCGCAGCGAGAACACGCTCCTCGACGCCCTGGTCTTCGCCGGCAACGCCAATCCCGTGCGCGATGTCATGGTGGGCGGCCACTGGGTGGTGGAGGAGGGGCACCACCGGGCGGAGCATGCGGTCTTTGCCCGCTTCCGCCATGCCGTGACGGCGCTTCTTGGCTAGCGAAAGCCACGCGAAGACCGGTCGAAATGGGAATACATTGCGGCGGATAAGGCTCAACGGCCCAGTTCGCCGCTCACTATCCTTCGCGCCGTCCGCTGATGCCGGATCGAAGCAATTCGTGGCTGGGGAGATGCCTTGATGGCTCGCGACGTTCAACGCAATCGAGAGCGGCGCAGCCGCGGCGGCAGCCTGAAGCAGCTGCCCTGGCGGCAATACCGCAATCCCTACCGGCCGATCGAAGTGCTGACCGAGGAGCAGCTCGAGGCGATCCATCAGGCCTCCCTCAAGATCCTCGAGGACTACGGCATGGAGTTCCTCGATGCCGGCGCGCGCGACCGGCTGCGTGCGGCGGGCGCCAAGATGGGCGCGGACAATCTGCGCGTGCGCTTCGACCGTGGCTTCATCCTGGAGCATGTCGCCAAGGTTCCCTCGGAGGTCACGCTGCACGCCCGCAATCCGGAACGCGACCTCATCTTCGGCGGCAACCACATCAACTTCGGCTCCGTCGCCAGCGCGCCCAATTGCTCCGACATGGACAAGGGCCGGCGTCCCGGCAGCTTCGAGGACTATTGCAACCTCCTGCGGCTTTGCCAGAGCCTCAATATCGTCCATTTCATCGCCGGCTATCCCGTGGAGCCGGCCGACCTGCCGGCCTCGACCCGGCATCTCGACGCCCATTACGCGGCGATCAGGCTCACCGACCGGATCTGGCACCCCTACAGCCTGGGCCGCGAACGGATCGCAGACGGCATCGAGATGTGCCTCATCGCCCGGGGCGTCGATCGGGAAACCCTGGCGCGGGAGCCGGGCGTCTTTTCCGTGGTCAACTCCAACTCGCCGCTCCGCCTGGACATGCCCATGCTCCAGGGCATGACCGAGATGGCGCTCCACCGCCAGCCCGTGGTCATGACTCCGTTCACCCTCAGCGGCGCCATGGCGCCGGCCACGGTGGCGGGGGCGCTCGCCCAGCAGAACGCCGAGGCGCTCGCCGGCATCGCCTACATGCAGGTGGTCAATCCCGGCTGCCCGGCCATGTATGGCGGCTTCACTTCCAATGTCGACATGAAGACCGGGGCGCCCGCCTTCGGCACGCCGGAATACACCCGCGCCGCCTTGGCCGGCGGGCAGCTCGCCCGGCGCTACAAGATTCCCTACCGCTCCTCCAACGCCTGCGCGGCAAACACAGTGGATGCCCAGGCCGCCTATGAATCCGAGATGTCCATCTGGGGCGCCGTCATGGGCCATGCCAACATGGTCATGCATGGCGCCGGCTGGATGGAAGGCGGTCTGGTCGCCTCCTTCGAGAAGGTCATCCTCGACGCCGAGATGCTCCAGGGCATCGGCGAGTTCATGCAGCCGCTCGTCGTGGACGCGGATACGCTCGCCCTCGAAGCGATCGGCGAGGTCGGGCCGGGCGGGCATTTCTTCGGCGTCGGCCACACCTTGGCGCGCTACGAGACAGCGTTCTATGCGCCGATGCTCTCCGACTGGCGCAACTTCGAGACCTGGCGCGAAGCCGGCGCGCTCACCGCCGCCCAGCGGGCGAACGCGATCTGGAAGCAGCTTCTGGCCGAATACCAGCCGCCGCCGCTGGATCCCGCCAAGGAGGAAGCTCTCAAGGAGTTCGTCGAACGTCGGAAGCGGGAAGGCGGGGTCAAGACCTAGCCTTGCGACCGCCGGCGTGGCTCCGGAGCGAAAGACCCGCTAAACTGCCGTCATGGACAAGCGTCAGCAATTCCATGTTTCCTACTGGGTCATCGCCCTCATCGGCCTGTTCATCATCCAGGCCCTGTGGTCGGCGAGCCAGCAGGTCACGACCCTGCCCTACAGCGAGTTCCAGGCAGACCTGAAGGCCGGCAAGGTGGCCGAGGTCGTCGTTGCCAAGGACAGCATCTACGGGACGCTGAAACCCACGACCGAGGGGGCCCAGGGTCAGCAGTTCGTGACCAACCGGGTCGACGATGCCCTCGCGCAGCAGCTGCAGCAGGCCGGCGTGCGCTATGGCGGCGCGGTCGAGAACACGTTGCTGCGCGATATCCTGTCCTGGGTCGTTCCCGTCGTCCTGTTCTTCGGCCTCTGGATGTTCGTGTTCCGGCGCATCGCCGACAAGCAGGGGATGGGCGGTTTCATGACGGTCGGCCGAAGCAAGGCCAAGATCTACGTCGAGACCGATACCAAGACGACCTTCGCCAACGTCGCCGGTGTCGACGAGGCAAAGGCCGAATTGCAGGAGATCGTCGGCTTCCTTAAGGAGCCGGACCGGTATGGGCGCCTCGGCGGACGCGTGCCCAAGGGCGTGCTGCTGGTCGGTCCGCCTGGAACCGGCAAGACCTTGCTCGCCCGGGCCGTGGCCGGGGAGGCGGGCGTGCCGTTCTTTTCCATCAGCGGCTCGGAGTTCGTCGAGCTGTTCGTCGGCGTGGGCGCCGCCCGGGTGCGCGACTTGTTCGAGCAGGCGCGGACCAAGGCCCCGGCCATCATCTTCATCGACGAATTGGATGCCCTCGGCCGCGCGCGTTCGCCGTTCTCCTATGGCGGCGGCAACGACGAGAAGGAGCAGACGCTGAACCAGCTCCTGGCTGAGCTCGACGGGTTCGATCCCAAGACCGGCCTGGTCTTGATCGCCGCCACCAATCGGCCCGAGATCCTCGATCCGGCCCTGCTGCGCGCCGGGCGTTTCGACCGCCAGGTGCTGGTGGACCGGCCCGACAAGCAAGGGCGGATCCAGATCCTGGGCATCCACCTGAAGAAGGCCAAGCTCGCGAGCGATGTGCAGCCGGAGAAGATCGCCGCGCTCACGCCGGGCTTCAGCGGCGCCGATCTGGCCAATCTGGTGAACGAGGCGGCGCTGCTCGCCACCCGGCGCGGCGCCGAGGCGGTGGGGATGGACGACTTCACCGGCGCGGTGGAGCGGATCGTCGCCGGGCTCGAGAAGCGCAACCGCCTCCTCAACCGCCATGAGCGGGAAGTCGTCGCCCATCACGAGATGGGCCATACGCTGGTCGCGCTGTCACTGCCGGGCAGCGACGTCGTGCACAAGGTCTCCATCATCCCGCGAGGCATCGGGTCCCTCGGCTACACGATCCAGCGGCCGACCGAGGATCGCTATCTGATGAGCAGCCACGAGCTGGAAACCAAGATGGCCGTGCTGCTGGCCGGCCGGGCGGCGGAGACGCTGGTGTTCCAGGAGCTTTCGACCGGCGCGGCCGACGACCTTGCCAAGGCGACCGACATCGCGCGCGCCATGGTGGCGCGCTACGGCATGGCGGAGAAGCTGGGCCATGTGACCTACGATCGCGAGCAGGCGACTTTCCTCGGCGGCCCCGCCATGCCGCCGCCTCGCAGCTACAGCGAAGAAACCGCGCACGAGATCGACATGGCCGTCCGCGACCTGGTCGAAGGCGCTTACCAGAAGGCCACCGCCATCCTGACGGAACGGCGAGCCACGCTCCTGGAAGGCGCCAAGCAGCTACTGGAGCACGAGACGCTGAACGAAGAAGACCTGGCCAAGCTCGTCGGCCGGCCGGAGAAGCAGGCGACCGCGGCGCAGTAAGGGCCGGCGGCCCGATTGACGGCCACGTCCAGCGCTCTTAATCTCCAACACAGAGAATCCACGGGGATGGGGTCCCCCAAAACCGCCCGGAAGGGCTGATGACTCCTGCCGCGTGTAAACGATGCGGTGGGAACGGATTTGCAAGCCCGCCGCCGGCGGGTTTTTTCATGCCTGCCGCTGTGAGGAACCGAGCGCCTTCGTGGCCAGGACGAGGAGAGCCAATGGCATTGCAAACTTATCTTTGGGTGATGCTCGGCAGCGCGCTGGGCGGCGGGGGGCGCTACTGGTTCTCGGGCGTCGTCGCGCGCATGTTCGGCGAGACGTTTCCTTGGGGCACGCTGCTCGTCAATGTGTCGGGCTCCCTCGTGATCGGGTTCTTCAATACGATCACCGGGCCCGATGGGCGCCTGCTGGTCGCGACCACGGCAAGGCAGTTCGTCATGATCGGGCTTTGCGGTGGCTACACCACATTCTCGTCCTTCAGCCTGCAGACTCTGAACCTGGCGCGTGACGGCGAGTGGCTCAGGGCCGGCGGCAATGTCGTCCTCTCGGTCGTCCTATGCCTCGTCGCCGTCTGGGTGGGGCACCTCGCTGCGGCGAGCATCAACAAGTGAAGGGAAGCTGAGCCATGCAAGTTCCCCCGGAAGCCAAGCTGCTTCGCATTTTCATCGGCGAGGACGACCGGCACGGGCATCAGCCGCTCTACGAAGCCATCGTCCTTCTGGCGCGGGCCGAGCATCTGGCCGGCGCCACGGTCCTGCGCGGCCCCATGGGATTCGGTCATTCGAGCCGCCTGCACACCAGCAAGATCCTGCGTCTGTCGGAAGATCTGCCCATCGTGATCGAGATCGTCGACGGCGCCGAGAAGATCGACGCTTTCCTGCCCAAGCTCGAGGAGATCATGGGCAGCGGCCTCGTCACCTTGGAGAAAGTGCAGGTCCTGCAATACGGACCTGATAAGCAGTCGTGAGCCGCTAACGGGGCGCCCGATCCTCCGGCTGGAAAGCGGCGAATCGGCTTTGGTCCTCCCGCGGCCGCGCTGGCCGGCGCGTCATCCGATAGAGGGCGAAGAGCGCAAGAGTGGCGTGGACAACGGCGATATATCCCCAGAAGCCGTAGGCGCCGAACCGGCCCATGAGGAATCCGCCGAGCGCCGGCCCGCCGATCGCCCCCGAGCCATAGACCAGCATCATGGTGCCGCTGGCCGAAACCATCTGGTCCGGCTTCAGGAAGTCGTTGGTGTGGGCGACGCTGAGGGAATAAATGGGCAGCGACATGCCGGCATAGACGAAGGTCGCTGCCAGCAGGGCGGGGAACGAGAAGGACGACGCCGGAATGGCGAGGCAGGCGACCGCGGCGCTGGCGAAGGATGCCGCGGTCAGCACGCGGCGCCGGTCGAAACGGTCGGAGGCCCGGCCAATCGGCCACTGCAGCGAGAACCCGCCGATAATGGCGATTATCATGAACAGCGAGACCTGGCCCGTATCGAGCCCGATCCGGTCGCCGAACACGGCGCCCAGGGAGAAGAAATGGCTCTGCGCCATGCCGCTGAAGAACACGCCCAGCACCGCAAGGGGCGAGACCCTGTAGAGCTGGAGCAAGCTGACCCGGCGCGGCTGCTCGAACCGCGGCGCCTGGCGCACGCCCATGAGGATCGGGACGACCGCGATCGAGATCGCGATGGCAACCAGGGTGAAGAGCTCGAAGCCGGCGGGGCTGGCAAGGTTGAGCATGGCCTGGCCAGCGATCAGCCCCACGTATTGCACGAGAATGTAGATCGAGAACAGACGCCCTCTGGTCTCGTTGTCGGCCCGGTCGTTGATCCAGCTCTCGCCGATGATGTAGAGGCCCGCGTAGCAGAACCCGGTGACGGCGCGCAACGCAAACCAGACTTCCGGCCGGACGAAGATGGGGGCGAGGAGGGCCGCAACCGAAGCCATGGCCGCGAGCGTGGCGAAGACCCGGACATGGCCGACCCGGCGCACGCCTCGTGGGGTCAACAACGAGCTCGCCAGGAAGCCGACATAGTAGCCGGACATGACGATGCCCATGACCGAGCTGGAGAAGCCGGCAAGGCTGCCGCGCAGGCCCAAGAGGCTCGCCTGCAGGCCGTTGCCGGCCATGATCAGGACCACCCCCAGCAGCAGGGCCCAGGTGGCCTTCAATAGGGAGATCATGGTTGGTGTGTTGCGCGAAGGGACTGGACCGCTTGCGGCGCCGGAACCAAGTTCGGCCCCGGGCATCCGCGTTTCTGAGATCGGCGATTAGACCGGAAATCCCTGGCCGGCGAAAGGATGGACAGGCTGCTCCTTGCCGCGGAACAGGTATTTGCGGAACAGCTCACCGTAGCCGTGGATGACGTAGCCGCCATTCGCGGCATCGAGCTCGGCCTTGCGGGCGCGGTAGTGGGCGGGCCGCAGGTACCAGGCCGTTGCCGGCTCGACATGATGCAGGATATGCAGGTTGTTGTGGGCGAACAGCAGACCCATCACCGGATTGGTTTCCAGCGTCGCGATGCGCTCGCCAACCAGGATCGCGGCGCGGTGCTCGGCGAAGGAACGCAGCAGGGTCAGCGACAGGCCGGGGTAGACGTAGAACAGCAGATACTCCCACAGCGGGATGCGGCAGACGCCCATGACCCAGGCCAGCACCAGCGCCACCGCCGGCAGGTGCGCCAGCCACTGGGCGAGATGGGGCTTGTCCCAATTCAAGATCGCGTCCCGGAGCCGGCAGCCGGCCCGCCAGATCGTATAGGGCGGACCAAGGATCAGGCGTCCCGAAAGGGTGGTGAGCCAGCGCCGCAGCAGGCGATGGAACCATCCCATGGTCGCCCATTTGCTCGGCGTGACGTAGTAGGACTCGGGATCCGTCAGCGGACAGGTGAGCCTCTCGTCCCGATGATGGGTGAGATGAAGCTCCCGGTAATAGGCGAACGGCAGCCAAAGCCAAAGTGACGGGAACACCGCGGCCGCGGTCAGCAACCGGCTCTTCCGGAAAGGATAGCCATGGACCGCCTCATGCTGAAGCGACCCGTGCAGGGCGACGATGTAGCCGCCAAGCGGCGCGACCAACCACCAGGGCAGGGCGTTATTGAACCAGGTCAGCAGCCCGAAGGCGAGGTAGATGCCGAGCGCGAGACCGAGCGTGGGCCAATCGACCGCTGGAGCGGCTCTTGAGTCTGTAGTCATCCCGCCTTGCAGTATCGCCGGGTTGCAGCTGGCAGCAAGCGGCATATGCTCAGCAAACACGTCAACTTGTAGTATAATGCAACATATGCTGTCATAGTGCGACATGGAGGACAGCGATGGACCGTCGTGAGCTGCTGCATGTCTTTCGCGACCGGCTGGGGGAATCGATGGCCCGCACGGGCCTCACCCAGGCGGCGCTTGCCCGCCAGGTCGGGATCGACCGCTCGACCTTGGCCCAGTTCCTGTCGCCGGAAAACAAGCGACTGCCGCGTGCCGACACGCTCGCCGCCCTCGCCCGCTGCCAGCAGGTCAGCGTCGACTGGCTGCTGGGCTTGAGCCAGGAGGGGGCGCTGGGGGCCGGGCTCCTAAGCCCTCCGATCGAAATCGAGGCCGGCGGCCACGCCCCCAGCGACCCGCGGCTCGATCGCTGGTATCGGGAAGCCGTCGGCTACAAGGTGCGTTACGTGCCGACGCGCCTGCCCGATCTCCTCAAGAGCGAGGAATTGATCCGCTACGAATACCGTCACCAGCAGCCGGCCCTTCACCGCTCGCCCATCGCTGCCGCCAGCCAGCGCCTGGAAATCCAGCGCCGGCCGGAGAGCGACCTCGAGGTCTGCAGCCCGCGTCAGGAGCTGGAGAGCTTCGCCCGGGGCGAAGGCATCTGGCGCGATCTCGATCCCGCGCATCGCCGGCATCAGCTCTCCCACATGATCGCGCTGGTGGAGGAGCTCTATCCCACCTTCCGCTGGTTCCTGTTCGACGGCCTGCGCTACTACGCCGCCGCAATGACCATCTTCGGCCCGCGCCGCGCCGCGCTCTATGTCGGAGACATGTACCTGGTGCTGAACGGCACCGAGCATATTCGCGCCCTTGCGGGCCGGTTCGACGAGCTCATCCGGGTTGCTGTGGTGCAGCCGCCCGATGTGGTTAAATGGCTCGGTGGCCTGCTGGCCGAAGTGGAACCTCGGCGCCGGGCGACGAGACAGACGGGAGCGCGTGATGGCGGAAACTGACGACCGGCCGGTCAGAGCGACGGGCCGGTGCCTTTGCGGCGCAGTACATTTCGAGATCCGCGGGCCGCTTCGCGACGTGGTCGTCTGTCATTGCGGGCAATGCCGCCGGCAGCACGGCGCGCCGCCCAGCTACACCGCCGCGCCCTGGAGCAATGTCAAGCTCAGCGGCGCCAATCATCTCAAATGGTACCAGTCCTCCGAGCTTGCCCGGCGCGGCTTCTGCCGGATCTGCGGCTCCAGCCTGTTCTGGGAACCCATCGGCACCGGCCGGGTTTCGATCTCCGCCGGCTCCCTCGACAAGCCGACGGGGCTCAGGACCATCCGCCACATCTTCGTCTCCGACAAGGCCGACTTCTACGAGATCACCGACGGGCTGGAGCAGTTGCCTTATTCCATGACGGCGCCCGCCACATGAATCGGCGTACCACGGGCGGCTGCCTGTGCGGCGCCGTGCGCTATGAAATCGAGGGACCCTTGCCGCCGGCCTCGGCCTGCCACTGCCAGCGGTGCCGCCGCTGGCAGGGCGCACTCGGCATTTACAGCCTGGCGCCAAGCGACCGTTACAAGATCAAAGGTCAGCGCCATCTGGCCTGGTATGAATCCTCGCCCGGCGTCCGGCGCGGTTTTTGCAAGGTTTGCGGCTCCAAAATGTTCTGGGAGCGGATGGGCAGCGGCCAATTGGACGTGACTTTGGGAAGCATGGACCCGCCCATCGCCCTCAAGATCGAGAAGCAGATAAAGACCGAAGACGCCGGCGACTACTACGACCCGCCGCCATGAAGCTCGCCAGCCTGCCGATGTACGACCTGCCGGAGCTGTCGGCGGCGACGCAGGAATTGTGGCGGGGCCTCGCCAGGCATTTCCGGGCCGCCGGGGTCGCCGACGTGCCGGCGCAGCTGATCTCTCGCCCGCGCCTGCCCGAGCATTGGCTCTCGCCCTTCCTCCTGTTCAGCCAGAGCTGCGGCTATCCGCTGACCCATGCACTGAAGGGGCATGTCCGGGTCGTCGCCACGCCCTGCTACGACGCGCCCGGCAGCAAGGGGCCCGAGTATTCCAGCGTCGTCGTCGTCCCGGCATCGGCCCCCGCCCATTCCTTCGCCGATCTCCGGGGCAAGCGCGCCGCCTTCAACAGCACGGACTCCCAATCGGGCTTCAACATCCTTCGAGCCTTGGCAGCGCCCCTGGCCAAGGACGGCCGCTTCTTCAGCGAGAGCATCGAGACGGGAAGCCATATCGCCAGCTTGGAAGCGGTTGCCAGCGGCGAGGCGGACCTTGCGGCCATCGACTGCGTCACCTTCGCCCTGCTGTCGCGCCACAGCCGTTCGTCGCTCAACGGCCTGCGTGCACTCTGCCGGACCCCCTCGGCACCGGCCTTGCCCTATGTGACCGCGGCCGGCACCAGCGACGACGTGCTGGAAAAACTGCGCCGGGGGTTGAAGGCCGCGATGGCCGACCCGGAGCTTGCGGACACGCGGGCCAAGCTTCTCCTGAGGGGGGTGGAAGTCCTGCCCGACGGCGCCTACGACCGCGTCGTCCAAATGGAAAAGGCCGCTCTCGCGCTGGACTATCCCGGCCTCGACTGACCTATCGGCGCTTACACCTCACACCATGTCGCGGGCTATGCGCTCCTGCCAGTTGCGCGCAATGATCCGCTGCTCGCCTTCATAGGCATCGAGGCTCGCCGTCAAGATGAAATGAGTCTTGTCGGCGCGCATGACCGTGCGCGTCTGGCTTCGCGTGCGCCAGTTCCCGCGGCCGATGGAGATCGCATAGCTGATTTCGATTTCGGCGGAGAGGGGATCATCGTCGCGGATGCGATAGGCCTCGCGCTGGACGAAGTCGGTTTCGAGGCCGATATGGTCGATGGTGAAATGTCCCATGTCTTCCTCGATGAAATAGGTGACCAGGCCGCTGCCTATATCGCGCTCGATCCAGCGCCGGCCGGCCGCCGGCCGGTGATAGGTCTTGGCGAGTGGTTTCGCCCCCTCCGAGGCCGGGAAGGCGGGGAGCTTGGCGTCTTCCGCCCGCGGCTTGCGGGTTGGAAGCTCGAGACGGCTGGCGCCGGTGAAGACCGTGAGAGTCGCGGGTTCGGGCGAGGGCCAGACCAGTGGCCAATAGCTGGTCGAGAGCGACACGCGGATGCGGCTGCCCGCGGCGAAGGCGTGGGCGATGTCGTTGAGCTGCACCGCGACGGTCATGCGCTCGCCGGGTTTCACCGCCGACGGGTTCTCGTGGCTCAGGCGATGGGCCAAGTTGAGCAGGCCATAAGTGATCCGCGCAGAGGCGCCGTCGGACGTCACTTCGTTGAGGCGAACCGCGAGGAAGGCCTGCGGCCGGTCGACGGCGATCTCGAGGCGCAGGACCGGCGCTCCCAGAATTTCGAGACGCTCCGCCAACGGCTCGCTGTCGAAGCAGAGCGAGCGACCGTCGTCGATCCGCTGGTCCAAGGGCCGTTCCGGCCCGATCCCGAAGCCGCACCAGGCTCCGCAACCCATACCCACCGACTGCGGCGAGAGATGGGAGACGGGCATGTCCGGCGCTGGCGTTTCCGTGAGCCGCGCCCCGGACGCAAGATGAAGTGACTTCGTCTTGACGTTGGGGCTGGGCCAGGAGAGCTCGGCAACCCAGCGGCCCGGGCGTTCCTCGTAGTAGGCGCGCGGCGGCATGGGCTCTTCCATCCACACCCGGTATTGCGGCTCGTCCATGATCCCGGTCTCGATGCCCTTCAGCCATTTGTCCCACCAGCGCAGCGCTTCCTGGAGAAAACCGATCCTCGGACCTGGTTTGGCGAAATGCGGATACTTGTGGGCCCAGGGGCCGATCAGGCCCTTCTTGGCGCATTTGAGATGGGCCAGCATCCGGGGGATCGTGTTGGAATAGCCGTCGGCCCAGCCGCCGACGAGATAGACGGGGCAGGTGATCGCTGCCCAGTCCTCGCAGATCGAACCGTGCTTCCAGAAGGCGTCGCGGCGCTGGTGCTTCAGCCAATTGGCGATCAGCAGCGGCTCGTTGTTCAACCGGTTCAGCCAGACGTCGCGCCAGCGCTCGCCCAGCAGCGCCTTGTCGGGCGTGCGCGCCATGTAGGCGAACATGACCGAGGACCATTGGAGATTGTCGTTGAGCAGGCAGCCGCCCATGTAGTGGATGTCGTCGGCATAACGGTCGTCAGTGGAGCAGAGCGAGATCACCGCGGCGAGTTCGGGCGGGCGGCGTGCCGCCACCTGCAGCCCATTGAAGCCGCCCCAGGAGATGCCGATCATGCCGACCTTGCCCGTGCACCAGGGCTGGGCCGCGATCCATTTCAGCACTTCCAGGCAATCGTCCTGCTCCAGCTTCAGGTATTCGTCCTCGAGCAAGCCGTCGGATTCGCCGGAGCCCCGCATGTCCACCCGGATGCAGGCATAGCCATTGCCGGCGAAATAGGGATGGGTCAATTGATCGCGTTCCGAGGTGCCGTCGCGCTTGCGGTAGGGCAGATATTCCAGGATCGCCGGCACGGGATTCTTCTCGGCATCTAGCGGCAGCCAGATCCGCGCTGCCAGGCGGCAGCCGTCGGCCAGAGTGATGAACAGGTTCTCGATTTCCCGGACCTGGCGGGGGAACTGGGTCACGATATCCATGGAATGCTTCCGTTGTTGACCGGTGGCTCTGCCTCAGACGGCGGAGGCGCCATAGTAGAGAGTGACGCTGTGCTTTGCCTCGGCGAAGAAGAGCCAGCGCTCCACAAGCACACCGAGCATTCCGGCCGCAGCGGCGAGCAACGACGCGCTGTCAGCGATTGCGGGAGAAAGCCGCAGAGAAATTCCGGTCAGGAGCAGCGGCAGCGCGAAGGCGAAAACAACGGCGATCCCGCGCAGGCGTACCGCGTGCTTGCGGGCGATGCGATAGCCCATTTCCTTCAGCAGATAGTTCTCTTCCGTATGGGGCGCTTCCAAGAGCCGGACAGGGCCCAGTGCGCCCAGCCCGGTGGCGCTCCCGGCCGTAGCCGTCGGCGCGGATCGTGAAACCTGCCACCAGTATGCAAGTTTGCCGGCGGCGGCGAGAGCCATTGCCGCGAGGCTCAAGATCCACAGAACAAAGGACGCTTGGCCGAAAAGCGCCGCAAGAGCCCGTATCAGCAGCGAGCCGGTCATCAAGGCGAGCAACAGGTAGTTGGGCGCGACCCAAGGATTGTGCCAACGCGGGATCGGCTTCAGCGAGACATAGATCATGGCCGTGGAATAGACGGTGGCGAGCGCGAAGGCCGCCATGAGCCAACCGACCCAAAGCAGGCGATGGCCGAAGAACACCCAAGCGACGCCGAATACCGCCGCGGGCAAAAAGCCCGCAACCGCCAGCAGGCCCTCGCGCGAAAGCCAGGATGAACGCCATTGGGAAAAAGCGCGCCAGGCCCGCTCGGGGTGGCTCAGATGCAAGGCCGACGAGACGAGCCCGGCGGCGACAAGGCCAAGCCCGAGCGCCAGGGCCGCAAGGGCGAACCAGCGGCTCTCGGGCAGAAGCGGCGTTCCGGCGAGCAGGCCCAGCAGGAACAGGAGCCCATAGCCCGCGCCCGAGAGCGTCGTGAACCAGATGACCGAGCCGGCGGGGTGCATGGATCAGCGGCTGAGAATTCGGTCGACCCAGCGGAGCAGGGGATGGGCATCGCCCCCGGCTGTGGCCGCCGACGCGAGGGCGGCCGGAGCGCCGGTGCAGCCAGCGCTGTCCTTGCGCGGGCGCGGCGGCAAGTAGCGATTGACCGGCTTGTAGCCCATCTCCGGCATCAGCTCATAGCCGGCGCGTTCGGCGACCAGGCGTGAAACTTCGGAGCCCGGGTCGCCGAGATCGCCGAAATGCCGGGCGGATACCGGACAGGTGGCGACACAGGCTGGCACGCGATCCTTCTCATCCAGGGTCTCGTTGTAGATCTTGTCGATGCAGAGCGTGCATTTCTTCATCACGCCCACGTCCTCGTCGAATTCTCGAGCGCCATAGGGACAGGCCCAGGAACAAAGCTTGCAGCCGATGCAGAGGTCCTCGTTCACCAGAACGATGCCGTCTTCGGCCCGCTTGTAAGAGGCACCGGTGGGACAGACCTCGACGCAGGCCGGCTGCTCGCAGTGCAGGCAGGAGCGCGGGAAATGCACCGTGCGACCCTCGCTGCCCTCGCCAGCCTCGAAGCTATGGACGCGATTGAACCACACGCCGCGAGGTTGAGCGCCATAGGGGTCGAGATCGGTCAGCGGCGCCATCTGACCGCCGCTGTTCCATTCCTTGCAGTTGACGGCGCAGGCATGACAGCCGACGCAGATGTCGAGATCGATGACGAGGCCGAGCTTGCGCTTTCCCGGAGGCGGCAGGCTGGTCATCGCTCGCCTTCTCGCCGGCCGCGGAAGGCCGCACCATAGCGGAGAATGCTCGCGGGCCTGGGCAAACCCGAAGGTCGGGCAAGTGTCGGCAAGCGCGGCGCCGTCTCGCGCTTCTCCGAGGCTTCTGCCTTGATCAGGCGAACCTTGAGGTCATACCAGGCCGCCTGTCCCGTGATGGGATCGCTGTTGGCGTAACGGTAACCGTCCGGCTGGGGAGGCAAGAGCTCGGCAATCACGTGGTTCAGCAGGAATCCCTGGCGGGCTTCCGGCGCTGCGGGGTCGAGGTTCCAGGCGCCGGCGCGCTTGCCCACCGCGTTCCAGGTCCAGACGGTGTCCTCGTTCACACCTTCCATCAGCTTGATCTGGGCCTTCACCCGGCCGTCGCGGCTCTCGATCCAGACCCAGTCATCGTCCGCCAAGCCGAGCGCCTTCGCCCTGGCGCGGTTCACGAACAGGCGGTTGCTAGTATGGATTTGCCGCAGCCAAGCATTTTGCGATCCCCAGGAGTGATACATGGCCATGGGCCGCTGGGTCACGGCGTGGAGCGGGAATTCCCCGCTGGCCGGATCCTGCTCGAAGGGGCGATACCAGATGGGCAAGGGATCGAAATAGCGGGCGACGCGCTCGCGGTCGCGCTCCGGCGGCTGCGCCGGACCATGCCCCGCGGCCGCCAGACGGAACTTCTGCAGCACCTCGCTATAGACCTGCAGCACGATCTGATCGGGCTTTGGGACGAAGCCCATGGCGACCGCCCAATCGAGGTAGTCCTTGTTGGCGTGGCGCAGGTAACGCTGATTGGGGGCCAATTCCTGGCGCCAGAAGCAGCCGTTGGCGATATAGCGCTCGAGCTGCCCGGGGTTCGGCTCGCCGACGCCGCTTTTCTCGCCGTCCTTGCCGCGCCAGCCGGCCAGAAGCCCGATACCCGGCGCCCGCTGATGGTTGACCATGTAGTCGGCGTAGAGGCCGGGGAACTTGGCCTTGCCGTCGGGCTCTACGAAACCCGGCAGCTTGAGCCGCGCGCCCAATTCGATCAGTACATCCTGGAAGGGGCGAACGTTGCGATCCGGCTTGACCACCGGCTGGCGGATGGCGTCGGCCGCTGCGTCGGCATCGGAGATGGGACGGTCCAGCAGCGAGATGCAATCATAGCGCTCGAGATAAGTCGTATCGGGCAGCACGAGATCGGCATAAGCCACGGTCTCGGAAAAATAGGCGTCGGCGTAAATGAAATGCGGGATCCGATAGCTGGCGCCATCGGCGCTGCGGTCGGTCAGCTTGCGCAGGGTCTCGCCCGGGTTCATGGCCGAGTTCCAGCCCATGTTGGCCATGTAAAGGAAGAGGGTGTCGATGGTGTAGGGATCGCCCTTCCAGGCATTGTGGATGACCATATGCATCAGGCCATGGGCGGCGAGCGGCGCTTCCCAGCTATAGGCCTTGTCCAGACGCTTCGGCCTGCCGTCGGCTTCAACCAGCAGATCGGCGGGCCCGGTCGGGAAGCCCAGCACCGCGCCGCCGAGAGAGCGGTCCGCCTGGGACTCCCCCAAGGGCTTCACGAGAGGCGGGATCGGGCGCGGGAAGGGCGGCTTGTAACGGAAGCCTCCGGGGCAATCGATGCTGCCCAGCAGCATCTGCAGCAGATGAATGGCGCGGCAGCTATGAAAGCCGTTGGAGTGGGCGGAGATGCCGCGCATGGCGTGCATGGCGACCGGCCGGCCGATGATCGTCTCCTGGCGCCGCCCGGCCCAATCGGTCCAGGGTTGCTGGAGAATGATCTCCTGCTCGAAGGCCGCATGGGCGAGCTCGGCCGCGATGCGCCGGATGACGGTTGCGGCGATGCCCACTTCGCGCTCGACCGTCTCCGGGGCGTAGCGCTCATCGAGATAGCGCTCGGCCATGAGCTGGAAGGCCGGCACCGCGCGCTGTCTATTGGCGAGCGTGAATTCGCCCACCATCACCGGCGAGGCGTCGGCGGAGGCGGCGTCGACGGCGGCGTTATGCGTCCGGTCCCAGCAGAGTGGCCGCCCGGCAAGATCCCGCGCGATCAGGCCATCATCGGCCCCGCCGGGGTTGCGAACCACCAGCCAAGGCGCATTGGTGTAGCGGGCGAGAAAGGGCAAGTCGATCTTGTCGGCCTTCAACAGCTCATGGATGAGGGAGAGCACGAACAGCCCGTCGCTCCCGGGGCGGATGCCGAGCCATTCGTCGGCGATGGCCGAATAGCCCGTGCGCACGGGATTGACCGAAACGAACTTGGCGCCGCGCCCCTTCAGTTTGCCGAGCCCGATCTTGATGGGATTGCTGTCGTGGTCCTCGGCCACGCCGAACATCATGAAATAGCGCGTGTGCTCCCAGTCGGGCTCGCCGAACTCCCAGAACGAGCCGCCGACGGTATAGAGCCCGGCAGCGGCCATGTTGACCGAACAGAAGCCGCCATGGGCGGCGTAGTTGGGCGTGCCGAACTGGGCCGCCCACCAGCCGGTCAGGGCCTGGCTCTGGTCGCGCCCGGTGAAAAAGGCGAGGCGCTTGGGATCGCTGGCCCGGATGTCCCCCAGCCATTCCGTGGCGATCGCCATCGCCTCGTCCCAGCCGATCTCCTTGAAAACGCCGGCACCCCTTGGCCCGACGCGCAGGAGCGGCTGGGTGAGCCTTGCCGGAGAATAGTGATTCATCAGCCCGGCAGAACCCTTGGCGCAGAGCACGCCGTGGTTCACGGGGTGATCGCGGTTGCCCTCGATGTAGCGGATCCGGCCGTCCTTCAGGTGCACCTTGATCCCGCAGCGGCAGGCGCACATGTAGCAAGTGGAGAACTTTGCCTCGTCGGAAAGCCTGCGCGACGTTTCGATGCGTTCCTCGACCGGCGGCACCGAGCGAATCCCCCCGATTCCTGTTCCCCCATAGAAGAGGCGAAAGGCCAGGGCCGTCAAATCCGATATCCGCCTCTCATCCATCAGGAAGGGTCGACCGCTCAGCTGCCAGCGATCCCGATGGCGCCGCCCCCGATCCGCAGATAGGATTCAACGATGAACGATCAGCCCAAGGAAACCGTTCTCGACGCCCGCGGCCTCAAATGCCCGCTGCCGGTGCTGAAAGCCCGCCGGGTGCTGAAAGACGTGACGCCCGGCGGGCTGTTGCGCGTGCTCGCGACCGATCCGGGCGCCGACAAGGATTTCGCCCATTTCTGCGAGACCACCGGTTGCCTCATGGTGGAGAAGGGGCGCGAAGGAGAGGAGCTGCACTTCGTCCTGCGCAAGCCGGCCTGAATGCTACTGCCAGCACTCCAGCGAAACCGTGAAGTCATGGGCGCGCTGGGCGATCTCGGCGGCGCTGAGGGCGTCCTTGGAGAGCGCCGTCTCGTACTCGATGTCCTGGGCGTCGAGGAAGGAGCGCAGCGTATTGGCGCTCACCGCGAAATTGACGTTCTGTGGCACGTCGATGGTGTTGTCGGAATCCGCCTCGGCGCTGGGATCGAACTTGGACTGAACCACGCCCACGACGTTGCCTGACAGATCGAGCACCGGGCCGCCGCTGTTGCCATGCTGCACGGGGGCCGTGATCTGGATCAGGGTCCTGTCGTTGTCTGGCCCGGCGAGCGAGCTGACATTGCCGGTGGTGACGTTGAGTTCGCTCGAGATCTCGTCACGCAAGGGGAACCCGGCGATGAGGATGCTCTCGCCCGTGCGCACGCCGTGCCCGTCGCGGAAGCGCACGAAGCCCGCGCCCGGCCGCGGCGCCTTCAGAAGCGCCAGGTCGTTGGCCTTGTCAGCGACCAGCAACTGCAACACCGTGCCGCCGGCAAGCCGCATCTCCTTGCAGCCGTCCACCACATGCTGGTTGGTCACGATGTGGCCGGCGGCCGAAACGTAGAAGCCCGAGCCGGTGGCGTAGAGCTGGAGCTTGGTGCCCTCATCGGCCGGCTTGGATGCGTCCCCGGTCTCGTAGCGCGCCGCCAGAAGCGCTGCCAGGAAATCACCCGAGATCTCGCCGGTGGCCTGCAGGCCGTGATCCTTCTGGAAGGCCTTGATGGCCGCCACGGCGCTGTCAGAGAGCGTGTTGTCGCGATTGCCGGGATCGTAGCCCAGTGCCGCCAGCGCAAGTTTGACGCTGCCGACCAGGCCGCCGGCGTTGCCCGATTGATCGGGCGGGGTGCCAGAACGATTGCCGGCACCTGGCGCGTTGTTCGTGGAGCTGCTGGCGCTGCCGGTCTTGCCGCCTTCGGCACTTGCCGTCGCCTCGTCGGGCAGGATCATGCCCGGATCGCCGGCGGCCTTCAGCAGGATGTCCTTGGCTTTCGCCAATTCCTCCTGCGACAGCTTCTTGGCCAGGTCGTTGCGGTTGTCCTGGGCCAGTTTCCTGTCGTCCGGGTCGCTGGCCTTCTCCGCGGCCATGGCATAGAGGCAATAGGCGGTGACCAGGCTGCGCGAAACGCCCGTGCCGTCTTCGGAGAGCACGCCCAGATTGTTGAGGGCCCGGCTGGAACCCTGGCGGGCGGCCTCCCGATACCAGTGAACGGCCTCAGCGATGTCGGACTTCAGGCCCAGGCCTTGCTCATAGAGGTAACCCAGGGCGGCCTCGGAATCCGCATCGCCCTGGTCGGCGGCCTTGCGGTACCAGCGGGCGGCCTCGGCGGGATCCTTGTCGACGCCGCGCCCGCTTTGATACATGACGCCCAGATTGTATTCGGAGATGTCGTAGCCCTTTTCCGCGGCCTTGCGATACCAGCGATAGGCCTCTTTCGGGTCTTCCGGCATGCCCTCGCCGGAATCGTGCATGTAGCCCACCATGTTGATCGCTTCGGCGTCGCCCTGGGCCGCGGCGCGCAGGAACCAGTTGAAGGCGGTGCCGAAGTCCTGCTTCTGCCCGGCCGAGCCGTCATGGAAGATCAGCCCGTAGGCGTACTCGGCGGCCGGATCGCCCTTGTCAGCGCCCTTCTTGTACCATTTCAGCGCCTCGGCCTGATCCTCCGGCACGCCATTGCCGTAGTAGTACAGGTCCCCCAGATCGGCCATCGCCGGGGCGAAGTCCTGCTCGGCGCTGAGCTGGTCCCACTTGAGGGCGGCCGCATAGTCCTGATCGACGCCAAGACCGTTGGCGTACATCTCGCCCAGGATTTGCTGGGCCTTGGGGTCGCCCTGTTTGGCGAGCGGCAGGAGCTCGGTGAGCGCGGTTGCATAGTCGCCGCGCTGGAACGCCTTGTTGCCCTTGTCGAAGTCCGCCCTGGCCGGTAGCGCCAGGCAAACCACGACAAAGACGGCCAACAGTGTCCTGGTCAAAATCGCCATGGGTTCCCAAGGCATTTTAGCCCGTATTCCTGCCACGAGCCATGGTGACGAGGGTACGAGGCGCTAGGGCGTGGTATCCGTGGCGGGCGGCTGGCTCATCTGGGCATAGAAGCGCTGGGCCCCGGGATGGATGGGGATGGGAACGGCCTGAAGGGCCGAGCCTGGAAGCACTTGGCGGCCAAGCGACCCGGTCTCGTCGAGCAGGCGCCGGTTGGCCTTGTTCCACAAGGCCTGGGTGAGCTGGAAGACGAGGTTCTCGTCGAGACTGGCGGCGACCAGCCAGATCACGCCGATGCCGACCGTCGAGGTCTGGGCAACCCCCTGATAGGTGTCGGCGGGGATGATGTCGACGCTGAGGAAGGAATAGCCCCGCCGGAGGTCCGTAATCTTGCCGTCCGTGATCGGTAGCAGGGCCAGAGGCACGCGCTGGGCCAGATCGTCGATCGGGGGCAGCGGCGTGGCGCCCACGGCGATGAAGGCATCGAGCTTCCCCTGCTCCAGCTTTGCCGCCGTGCTGCCCAGGTCGCCGTAATCGACATGCAGCCTCTTTTCGGTGAGGCCATAGGCCCGCAGCACGAAGCGCGCCGTCACCAGATTGCCAGAGTCCTTGGGCCCGAGCCCGACCCGCTTGCCCTTCAAATCGCCGATCTGCCTCAGGCCGGAATCGCGGCGCACGACCACATGCACGCTTTCCCGATAGAGATTGGCGATCGCCCGCAGGCTGGCGACGGATCCGCCCTTGGCGAAAATATCCTTGCCCGTGTAAGCCCAATAGGCGACGTCGGCTTGGCTGAGGCCCGAATCCATTTGGCCGGCGGCGACAGAACGAACATTCTCGACCGAGCCCGCCGTCGTTTCGGCCGTGGCGATCAGGCCCGGAACGCCGCAGCTCCCGCCTTCGTCGCAGGCCCGGCTGCCGGGCGGATTGCTGACCACGGCGGCGATGACTCCGCCGAGCACGAACAGCGACCCCCCGGTCTCGCCCGTGCCGATGCGGAAATAGCGGACTTCCTGGGCAAGCGCCGGCCGCGGTCCGAAGCTGGCCACGCCGAGCGCCGCGAGTCCGGCGCCCAAGAGCCGGCGCCGGGAAAAGCGGCATGCCAGCACTGGAAGCGACCTACGCCCGTGCAACGCCGACTCCGGAACGAATGAGAGTAGAGGCGGCGAGAATAGGCCGCCGCGCCGACTGGCGCCAGAGGCAGCTCACTGAAAATCCGTAGCCCGCTTGCCTCAACCGCCTTCTTTGCCGTCCTTCAAGCGCGCTTTCAGTTCGGCCACGTCGGCAAACAGCTTTTTCAGCCGGTGAAGATGGCGGACCTGTTCGAAGAACTTCTCCTTGGCGATGGCCGGCATGCCGATGACCACCGCGCCCGGCGCGATCCGGTTGCTCCCCACCTGAGCGCCCGCAAGCACGACGGCGCCGTCCCCGATGGTGACGTGGTCGGCTATTCCCACGCCGCCAGCCAGGATCACCCCGTCGCCGATCCGGCAGCTGCCCGAAATTCCGACCCGGCCGGCAATCAGGCAGCCGCGCCCGATCCGGTTGTTGTGGCCGATCATCACCAGGTTGTCGATCTTGCTGCCGTCGCCGATGCGGGTGGCCTCGATGGTGCCCCGGTCGATGCAGGAGTTGGCCCCGACCTCCACGCCGTCGCCGATGACGACCGTGCCGAGCGAGGCGATGCGTTGAATTGGCGGCTGGCCGGCAGGTGCTGGCTCGCCCGGCCCGGGAATGGCGAAACTGAACCCGTCGGCACCGATGCTGGCGTTGTTGTGGAGGATCACGCCGTCTCCGATCTCGACCCGGTCGCCGATCCTGACACCCGGGTAGATGAGCGCGTCGGCCCCGATCAGGACCCCGGCACCGATGCTGGCCTGGCCCAGAATGACCGCGCGGGGGCCGATGCGCGCTCCGGGACCGATCTGCACAAAGGGACCGATGGCGGGCCGCTCGCCGATCGCCGCCGTGGGATCGACGAGGGAGCTCGGATGAATCCCGGGCGGGACATGGGGCGGGCGGGCGAAAAGCCGCGTCAGGCCGGCGAGCGCATAGCGCGGGTGGTCGACATAGATGACTCCCGCCAGACCCTCAGGCGCGGTGCAGCCGCGCTTCAGGATTGCCGCCTTGGCTGGGCTTGCCGGGAGCGCGGCGAGAGCGTCCTCCTCCATGGCGAGAGCGAGATCCGTCGGCCTCGCCGAGGCCGGATGGTTCACGCCCTCAATGGCCAGTCGCCCGTCGCCGGTGAACTCCGCCCCCAGCGCGGCGGCGATTTCGGACAGCCTCGCCATCACCGACCCCGCCAGACGGGGGCGCGCCTCTCGGCGAATGCCCGCGCGCCCTCGAAGTAGTCCTGCGAGCGCCTCACCCGGTCGTATGCGGGGATTCCTCCCTCCTGCATCAGGCGGTAGCCATCCTCGACGGAAAGCGCTTCGGTGGCCCGCATCACCGCCTTGATCGCCTGAGCCGACAGGGGTGCCGAGGCGAGCACGCGCTCCGCAAGCGACCTTGCCGCCGCCATCAGGCCTTCCGCTCGCGTCACCTCGTTGACCAGCCCCAGGGCCATCGCCTCGCGGGCCGTGAGGCGGCTTCCGGTCAGCATCATCTCCATCGCGATCGCACGCGGCAGGCGCCGCGGCAGGCGCAGCACTCCGCCCGCATTGGGGATGAGGCCAATGGTGGCTTCCGGCAAAAAGAATTCCGCCGTCTCGACCGCGACGATCAAGTCGGCGGCGAGCGCAAGCTCGAAACCTCCGCCGACGGCAAGCCCATTGACCGCTGCGATCACCGGCTTGTCCAAATCGAACAGCTCGGTCAGCCCGGCGAAGCCCCCTGGGCCGTAGTCGCCCTCGGCGCCGCCGGTCGCAGCTTCCTTCAGATCCCAACCGGCGGAAAAGAACCTGTCGCCCCCGCCGGTCACGATCGCAACCCGGGCTGAAGGGTCATCCCGGAAGGCGACGAATGCCACGCCGAGCGCCGCGCTCGCCGCCGCGTTGATCGCATTGGCTTTTGGCCGATCGAGGGTGATTTCCCAGATGGCACCGTTCTTGTCGATGCGCACCGGCTCAGTCATTCCGCGAGTTCCTTTCGATGGTCCCGGCCGTCCCGGAAGGCCCCAAATTGAGCGACAGAGCGGGGAAAGGCTGTGTTCGGACAGCGTGATGGACAGCGAGCCATCCTTGGCCGGGCGGGCGCGGCCTGTCAACCGAAGGCCCAACTTCGGCTTGCCAGGCCAAGGCTTGTTGAGACAAATTCGCGGCCCCGGCCGTCAGGCCGCAAAGGGGATCGAGGCGATGGGCCGGGCGGTGAGGCTGAGGAATCTGAGGCGGCTCTTGTCGCCGCGCCATGTGGCCTTCGTCGGCGGCCAGCGCTTGGCCTCAACCATCGGCTACTGCGTTGCTGCCGGTTTCACCGGCGAGATCTGGCCAGTCAATCCGACCTATGACGAGATCGGCGGCAAGCCCTGCTTCAAGTCTCTTGCCGACCTGCCCGCAGCGCCCGATGCGAGCTTCATCGCCGTTCCGCGGGAGCTGACGGTGGAAATGGTCCGCCAGCTTTCGGCCATGGGGGCAGGCGGTGCCGTCTGCTACGCCGCCGGCTTTGCCGAGGTGGGCGGGGAGGGAATCGCGCTGCAGAAGGCGCTGATCGAGGCGGCGGGCGACCTCGCCGCGGTCGGTCCCAATTGCTACGGGCTGCTGAACTACGTGGACGGGGTGGCCATGTTCGCCTCGGGCTTCGGCGGCGGCCGGACCGAACGCGGCATCGCCATCGTCGCCCAGAGCGGCAACCTCGCCCTCAACCTGACCCAGAACGACCGTTCCGTTCCGCTCGCCTATGTCATCACCGCCGGCAACCAGGCCGTGCTCAAGCTTGCCGACTACATCGACGTGCTGGCCGAGGACAAGCATGTGAGCGCGATTGCGCTCTACATCGAGGGCCTCGACGACATGCCGGGATTCAGCCGGGCGGTGCTGAAGGCACGCGGCAACGGCAAACAGGTCGTCGCCTTCAAGGCCGGCCGGTCCGAGCTCGGCGCCAAGCTGGCGATGAGCCATACCAGCTCGCTCGCCGGAAGCGACAAGCTCTACGATGCGCTGTTCGCTCGGCTCGGGGTCATTCGCGTCGATACCATCGCCGGCCTGCTGGAGACGGCGAAGCTCCTTTCCGTCTGCGGCGTTCCGCGGGGCGCGCGCCTGGGGGTGTTCACCTGTTCCGGGGCCGACAACCTGATGACGGCCGATCTGGCGGCACGCCATGGCGTCGCGCTGCCCGAACTATCGCCGGCGCAGACTGCATCGCTCAGGGCCGAGTTGCCGCATTTCGCTTCGGTCTCCAATCCGCTGGACTACAACACCTCGCTCTGGGGCAACCGCGAGGCGCTGACGCGCTGCTTCTCCACGGTGATGCAGGGCGACGTCGACGCCGGCATGTTGATCATCGACTACCCGCCCACCGACCCGGTCGGTCAGCGCGATTGCGACCGCTCCGTCGATGCGCTGCTGGCGGCCTGCCACGCGGCCGGCGGCAAGACAGCGCTCGTTGCCAGCGATCTCTCGGAGCTGATCCCCGCGACGGCAAGGAGCAGGATGATCGCGCTGGGTTGCGCGCCGCTTCAGGGCCTCGAATCCGCAATCGCCGCCTTCGGTGCTGCCGCCAACCGGGCAGGCCAGAGCGCGGCGCCGGATCTCGCCCTTCCCGACCTGCCTCCGGCACCGGAGTCTCCCATCCTGCGCGAGGAATGGGACTGCAAGCAGCGGCTGGCCAAGTTCGGGCTCAAGTCGCCTGACGGTCGCTTCGTTGCCATGGATGAGCTCGGCCAGGCGGCGAGCGAAATCGGGTTTCCCGTCGCCCTCAAGCTGGGTCGGCCGGCACTCGCCCATAAGACCGAGGCGGGCGCGGTGGCGCTCAACCTGCGCAGCGTCGAGGACGTGGAGCGCGCGGCCCGAGCCATGGCCGAATCCGTCGCCCGCTACAAGCCGGGCCTGAAGCCCGAGCGTTTCCTGGTGGAAAAGCAGGTCGTAGGCGCCGTCGCCGAGCTCATCGTCGGCGTCAACCGCGATCCCCAGTTCGGTCTGGTGATGGTCGTCGGCATGGGCGGGGTCCTGGTGGAGCTCGTGGAAGATGCGGCGACGCTTCTGCTGCCGACCAGCCGCGAAACGGTCGCCGATGCTCTCGGCCGGCTCAAGGTGGCGAAGCTGCTGAAAGGCTATCGCGGCAAACCCGCCGGCGACATGGCAGCCGCGATCGACGCGATCATGGCGATTGCAGCCTTCGCCGATGCCCATCGCGACCGGCTGGTGGAGCTCGACGTCAATCCGCTCATGGTCCTGCCCGAAGGCGCCATGGCCGTCGACGCCCTCATCGTCATGGGCGGCGAGTAGGCAGCTCAGCTTCCAGGCGCGTAGATCCTGATTTCCGCCTCATGGCCGGCGGAGGCGGGGACGGCGAGATAGAGCCGGCCGCTGGTCGGCGAGAGCAGGGCCGCGGTGGCGCCGGGCCTGGTCTCGATGCTGCCCTGCTTTGCATAGGCGCCGGTGCTGTCCCGACCGTAGATCTCGACGCTGCCCGACGCACAGGTCAGGTAGATGAGGCCGCGATCGCCGTCGGCCAGCAACTGGCCAGGCTCGGCGCAAGCCGGCGTGTTGCCTTTGGCTGTCCCGTCGGCAAGGTCGAACCAGGCGAGGCTGGCCGGACTGCGGAAGGCGGCCAGCAGGCGGCCAGCGCCGGCGTCGATGGCGAGCGCCGCGGGATCGGAAAAGGACGCCGTGGTCCAGCTTGCCGTCTGCTTGTTGTCGCCCCTGTCGGCGACAAGGATGCGGCTCTCGCCGACGGCGCCGACGAAAAGCCTGGTGCCATCGTCCTCCATCGCCAGAGGCCCCGGCCGGCCGTTCAGGCGGATGTCGTCCCAATGTTTGTTATGGGTCGTGTCGACGATGGCGACCTTCTTGCTGCCGAAGGCGAAGTAGACGCGCTCGCTGCCCGCATCATAGCGGGGCGGCCCGATTTCGGGGCCTATGGCGATGCCCGTCACCGGCTTCAAAGGCACGCCTTCGAAGGCGTCGAGTTTGCCCGCTGCGGTCGCAACATAGAGCCGGTCGTCCTGGGGGTCGCGAGCGATGCCGATTGGCTTTGCCAAGCCTTTCACGGTCTGGATGATGGCGCCCGTGGCTAGATCGACGACGGCGATCTGACCGGCGCCGCTCTCCAACACGAAGAGCCGCTGATTGGCGAAATCGAAGGCGAGATCGTCGATGGCGCCGGGAGCGGCGCCGAGCGGAAAGCTGCCGATCTCCGTGAGCGGCGCCGCAAGGGCGCCGCCTGCGGTCATCAGGCCGGCAAGGACGATCGAAACGGTCAGGCTTGCGCGGGCGACCATGCGACGACCTTCTGCGTCTGTTCGCCAAGCCCCGCAACGCCGAGACGCATGCTGTCGCCAGGCTTCAAGAAGCGGGGCGGCTTCATCCCCATGCCGACGCCGGGCGGCGTGCCGGTGGTGATGATGTCGCCAGGCTGGAGCGACATGAACTGGCTGACGTAATGCACCAGATGGGCGACGCCGAAGACCATGGTCCGCGTATTGCCCTTCTGCACCCGCTCGCCGTTCAGCTCGAGCCAGAGGTCGAGCGCCTGGGGATCGGGGATTTCGTCGCGCGTGACGAGCCAGGGCCCGAGCGGGCAGAAGCTGTCGCAACCCTTGCCCTTGTCCCACTGGCCGCTGCGCTCGGTCTGGTATTCGCGCTCCGACACGTCGTTGCAGGTCAGATAACCCGCGACATGGCTCATGGCGTCGGCTTCCTCGACATAGCTGGCCGGCCGGCCGATGGCCACGGCAAGCTCGACCTCCCAGTCGCTCTTCTGGGAGCCGCGCGGGATGACGACCGCGTCGTCGGGTCCGACGATGGAGCTGGTCGCCTTCATGAAAACGATCGGCTCCTTCGGCACCTTCAGTCCCGCCTCGGCGGCGTGGTCGGCATAATTGAGGCCGATGGCCACGACCTTGCCGATGCGGGCGACGGGCGGGCCCAAGCGCGGCCGGCCCGCCACCTTGGCCAATCGCGCCGGATCGAGAGACCCCAGATGGGCGAGGGCCGCCGGCTGGAGAGCCGCGCCGTCGATATCGGCGATTTCCCCGGAAAGATCGCGCAGCGCACCCTGGCGATCGATCAAACCGGGCTTCTCGGCGCCTGGCGGGCCGTAGCGGACCAGCTTCATGGCATTTCTCCAGCAGGACTAGAGGGGGCCGAACGGAGTTGCCGTTCATAGAGCAGGCCCGCACGGTTGCCAAGACGAGAACGCTTGTCGCCGAGCACAGCGCTCGGGCAAAGTTGCACCACGGAAAGGGATCGCGATGCAGGTCGTCTTCACCGAGGCGCAGCTTGGCCACGATCCGCGGCGCTTCCTCGTCCGCGGCGAGTGGCGTCCTTCTACCGAGCAACCCGAGCGCGCCAATGTCCTGCGCCAGGCCGCGGCGAAGGCCGGTCATGCGATGATGGCCCCTGCGGAGTTCGGCGCCGCGCCGCTCGAGGCCGTGCATAGCCCGGCCTATTTGAGCTTTCTGGAATCCGCTCATGAGCGCTGGCTGGCCTTGGCCGACGCAGCGCCGGAGGTGATTCCCAACATCCACCCCGATCGCCGCCATGCCTCCTATCCGGATTCAGTCGTGGGTCAGGCGGGTTTCCATATGGCCGATACGGCCTGCCCGATCGGGCCCATGACATGGCCGGCGGCGCTGGCGAGCGCGAGCAGCGCGGTGCAGGCGGCGGAGCTGGTGCTCGCCGGCGCTCCCGTTGCCTATGCCCTCTGCCGGCCGCCGGGTCACCATGCTTTCGCCGACGTGGCCGGCGGCTTCTGCTATCTCAACAACACCGCGATCGCCGCCGCCTGGGCAGGGCGCCGGCATGAGCGGGTCGCGATCCTGGACGTCGACCTTCACCACGGCAACGGAACCCAGGGCATCTTCTATGACCGGGCCGACGTGCTGACGGTTTCGCTTCATGCCGATCCGCGGGTGTTCTATCCCTTCTTCTGGGGCCATGCCGAGGAAACGGGCGAGGGCGCCGGCAGGGGCTTCAACCTCAACCTTCCGCTGCCGCTCGGCACCGGCGACGCCGGGTACATGCCTGTGCTCGACCGGGCCCTGACGGAAATTCGCGCCTATGCGCCTGGCCTGCTGGTGGTGGCGCTCGGCCTCGACGCGGCGAAAAGCGATCCTTTTGCCGGCCTGGCCATCACGACAGCGGGCTTCGCCGCGATCGCCAAACGCATCGCGGCTTTGCGCCTGCCCACCATCCTGGTGCAGGAAGGCGGCTACCTCAGCGACGAGCTTGGCCGGAACCTGGTCGCCTTCCTCGGGGGCTTCGAAGGCCACGCCCTCGCCTGATCCTCAGCGACGCTGGGCCGTCGGCTCCGGAAACAGGTGGCAGTAGACGGTCATGGGCCCGTCGTTGCGCCGGATCGGCGGCGAGCCGGTGCTGCAGACCGGCAACGCCTTGGCGCAGCGGGGATGAAAGGCGCAGCCGGGCGGAAGATCGGCCGGGCTCGGCGTCTCGCCGGATAGCGTGACCCGGGGCGTCGGCGCGTCGGCCCGCGCCCGCGGCGTCGAGGCGACCAGCGCCTGGCTGTAGGGATGGCGCGGCTTGGCGAGAATCTCCTCGGTCGGCCCCATCTCGACGATACGGCCCAGATACATCACCGCCACGCGCTGGCAGTGCCGGCGCAGCATGCCGATGTCGCGCGCCATCATGATCAACCCCGCCGGCATGGAGCGGGAGAGTTCGCCCAGCAGGTTCAGAATCTGCGCCCGGAGCGGAACGTCCAGCCGCGAGACGGCGTCGTCGGCAATCAGCAGCCGCGGGCCCACCGTAAGGGCGCGGGCGATGGAAACCCTCTGGCAGTCCGCGACCGAAAGCTCGGCCGGCCGGCGCCGGCGAAGCTCGGGCGACAGCCCGACGCGGGTCATCAGCTCGTCGACCCTTGAAACGGCCTCCCGCGCGGTGCAAAGGCGATGGACGATCAGGGGTTCGGCCAGGGTCTCGGCAACGCTGAGCCGCGGGTTGAGGGCGGCCAGCGGGTCGGTGAAGATCATCTGCGCCTGGCGCCGATAGGCGGCGAGCGCCGGACCGCGCAGGCCTTTCACCGACTGCCCATCAAAATGGATTTCGCCCGCCTCGGACCCGACCAGCCGCAGGATGGCCCGGGCCAGCGTGCTCTTGCCGGCACCGCTCTCGCCGGCGATGCCGAGGTTCTCCCCGGCCGCCAGCTCGAAGGAAAGCCCGCTGACGGCCATGATGCGCCCGCCTTTGCGCCGCACTCGTTCGTCGGGCGATTGGGCCGCGGGCTGGCTGACGCTGAGGCCGTTGACTTCGAGCAACGGCGTCATTGCCACATGTCCTCCCAGCGCAGGCAGGCCGTGGCCCGCCAGGCGGAAACCTCGACAAGCTGCACATCGCCGAAGCGGCAGCGATCGATGGCGTGGGGACAGCGGGGATGGAAGCGGCAGCCAGGAATGAGCTCGCCGGTCGCCGGCGGCTCGCCGGCGATTTCATGCAACGGAACGGAGGCCGGGGCTACGCCCGGCAGGCATTGGGCGAGGGCTTCGCTGTAAGGGTGGAGGGGCCGGTTGAGGAGCTCGCCCTTGGGAGCCCGTTCGACGATCCGTCCGGCATACATGACGGCGGCGGAGTCGCAGAGTTGGGAGACGACCCCTAGATCCTGGCTGATCATGATCACAGCCAAGCCGCGCCGGTCGCGCAAGTCGAGCAGGAGGCGCAGGATCTGGGCCTGGATGCCCGGGTCGAGGCCCTTGGTCGGCTCATCGGCGATCAGCAGGCGCGGCGAAGATGCCAGCGCCTGGGCGATGGCGACGCGCCGGAGAAGGCCCGGGCCGAGTTGATAAGGATAGGCCGCCATCAGCCGCGCGGAATCGTCGATGCCGACCTGCTCAAGCAGGGCCGCCGCCTGGCGCTCCGCCATGGCCGGCTCGACCCCTTCCTGGAGCAGGATGATCTCGGCCAGCTGATCGCCCACGTTCAGGATCGGGTCGAGCTGGGAAGCCGGGTCCTGGAACAACAGCGCGATCTGCCGGCCGCGATAGTGCCTGAGCTCTTCCTCCGGCAGCCGGGCGATATCCCGTCCGGCGAAATCGACGCGGCCCGAGGCGATGCGCCCATTCCGGCCGGGCAGGAGCCTCACCAGCGCGCGGCAGGTCACCGTCTTGCCCACGCCGCTTTCGCCCACCAGGCCCAGGATCTCCCCGGGTTCGATGGCGAAGGACACGTCATCGACCGCGCGCAGCAGCCCCTGGCGAGTGTGGAACTCGACGGAGAGATGGCTGACCGAGAGAAGAGGCATCAGCTCTCGCTCCCGAAGCGCTCGGCAAGGCCTTCGCTCAGGAGGTTGAACCCGGTCGCCATGGCCAAGACGACCAGCCCCGGGAAAAGGGCGAGCCACCAGGCGCTGTCCAGATTGGCCGCGCCCTGGGCGACCATCGCGCCCCACTCCATGTCGCCGGACGGCGCGATGAGGCCGAAATATCCAAGCGTGCAACCCAGCAGCAGCATGCCGGCCACCTCGGAGACCGCGAGCAGCAGGGCGGGCAGGAGCGAGTTGGGAAAAACATGCAGGACCAGGATGCGGAAGCCGCCGAAGCCGAGCCCTCGGCCCGCGGTCACGAAGTCGCTTTGCATGAGACGCCGGGTCTCAGCCTGCACTTTCAGGGCGTAGCCCACCCAGCCGGTGAGCGCCACGGCGAGGAGGAAACCGCGCAAGCCCGGCCCCGCCAGCGCCACGATGGGCAGGGCCAGAAGATAGGTCGGGAAGGCGCCGACGCCGCGTCCCAGGAATTTCAGGATGGCTTCGCCGAAATCGCCCCCATGGGCAGCCAGCAGGCCCAGGGTCGTGCCGATGGCAAACGGCGGAAACACGCCCAGCACGGCCAGCATGAGGTCCAGGCGCGCGGCAAAGATGGCGCGGCTGAACACATCGCGGCCCTCGTCGTCGGTGCCGAACCAATGGGCCCAGCTCGGCGGCAGGAAGACTTCCTTGAGGCTGCGGATCGTCGGGTCATAGGGCGCCAGGAGGTCGGCGCCGGCCACGAGCAACAGCCAGATCCCGACCAGAATGGCGCCCCGGCGCAGCGCCGGTGACACATGCCATTGCGGCAGCGCGATGCTCACGACCGGCCCGCCCGCGGATCAACCAAACCGGAGGCGAAGTCGAACAGCTGGCCCAGCAGCAACACGGCGACGGCCGCGACCATCAACCCGCCGACCGCCGTCGGAAAGTCGCGGGCGAGCGTTGCCTCGACCACGAGCGATCCCAGGCCCGGAATCTTGAACGTGGCCTCGACCACAGCCGCGGTTCCCACCAGCCAGGCGGCGCGCTCCCGCAGCGCACCGACCGCCGGAAGCAGGGCATTGCGCCGGACATGCCGGCGATAGATCGCTTCATCGTCCAGCCCTTGGGCCCGCATGGCGGTGACGTGGTTGGATTCCATGGCCCTGATCAGGGTCTGGCGCAGCGCCAGGATGGGGGCGGGCGAGAAGAGGAGGGCGATGGCGAGGGAGGGCAGGATGAAATGATAGGCATGGGAGATGAGGCCGTCGCCGAACCCCAAAGCGGGAAAGATCGGCAGCGCCTCGGCCAGCAGGATCGCCAGTGCGAGGCCAAGCCAGAAGGGTGCTGCCCCCAAACCGAGCGTCGCGTAGAAGCAGATCAGCTTGTCCGGCCACCGTCCTTCATGGCGCAGGGCCACGAGAGCAAGGCTGACGGAAATCGCGCCGGCGATCGCGAGCGACAGGATCAGCAGGACAAGCGAGGCCGGCAGACGGCCCAGAACCACCCACAGGACGGGCCCATCGCCGACCACCGAAAAACCGAATTCGCCGCGAGCGATGCGCCCGAGGAAGACGGGATACTGCATGTACCAGGCGACACCAACCGACATCTCGGCGCCGGATGCCGCGCGCAGCAGCAGGAAGCCGACCAGGGTAATGCCGAGAAGGATGGCGACAAGCCAGAGCGGCCGGCGAACGGCCGAGGGCAACCGAAGCATGACCTCAGCCCCTGGTCCCGCGGGCATCGCCCCCGGTCAAGCCTAGAGCATGTTCCGATCCAATTGAATCGGAACATGCTCTAGATTCCTTGGTCTGGTCGCATTTTCTACGCCGAACCGGTTCCCACTTCGGCGGAAAATGCTCTAGCACCATGATCCAGCCTGGGATGACATGGCTGCCGCCCTCCACGGAGGTCGACGAAACCGGCCTCGGCGCCACTTCCTATACCCCTCGGTCGTGAGCCCGGGAGAGTGCAGGCCGGCCATGGCATCGTCAAGCGCAAGCCTTTTTCGATCCGGTGCCCGCGCCGGCTCATCGGCGAGCGGTTATACTGTGCTCATGTGCGGGCGCTACACCCATCGACTGACATGGCCGGAGATCGTCGCACTCTACCGCCTGAGCGAACCGGCGGTGGCGCCGAACGACTTCGGCCCGAGGTACAACATCGCGCCCACCCAGAGGGCGCCCGTGATCCGGAAGCGCGACGGCGGGCGCGAGTGCGCGATGCTCCGCTGGGGCCTGATCCCGTTCTGGGCCAAGGATGCCAAGATCGCTTACAAGACCATCAATGCCAGGGCCGAGACCGTGGCGACGGCGCCTTCCTTCCGAGCCGCCTGGAAGGCGCGCCGGTGCCTCATCCCGACCAGCGGTTTCTATGAGTGGCGGAAGGCGCCGGAAGGCAAGCAGCCCTATCTCATCGGCTTCAAGGACGGCCGCCCCTTCAGCTTCGCGGGCCTGTGGGAAAGCTGGAAGGACAAGGCCAGCGGCGAGACGATCGAGAGCTACACGATCATCACCGGCGCACCCAACGCGGTGGCCGCTGAGATCCACGACCGCATGCCAGTCATCATCGGGTCGCAGGACTTCGACCGGTGGCTCGGCGCCGGAATGCCGCCGGTCGATCTGCTCAAACCATACCCGGCGACGGAGATGACAGCCTTCCCCGTGAGCAGGGCGGTCAACAGCCCGGCCAAGGATGAGCCAAGCCTCGTGGAGCCCATCGCCATCGGCTAGCCCCGCGCGAGGCCGTGGGGCAAGGCTAGCGGCTCAGAAGCTTGCGCTTGTCTTCGAACTCGGCCTTGTCGATCTCGCCCCTGGCGAAGCGTTCTTCGAGAATGTCGAGGGCGGTGCGGCTCCTCTCGCCATGGAAATGGTGGAAGTCATGACCATGAAACGGGTGACCGTGGGTCGCCCAACGCACCAGCCACACGAAGATGGCCATGATGCCAATGAGGGCGAAGAGACCGAAGATCGGGCCGACAATCATGAAGGGATGCCAGCCCCAGCCAGGCCCATCGGCCCGCCATCCCCACATCATGGGACCGTAGCCGTATGGCGCCGCGGGGACGCTGGGCGAAGCCGGCTGCTGCTGGGCGAAAGAGGGCAGCGCGGCGATGCAGAAGACGAACGAGACGGCGAACGCAGCCAGTTGTTTCGCCCATCCTTGGATCGCGAGTTTCGAGGACTTGCTCGCGGACATGGGACGACCTCCCGAACAGTAATCCACCCATCATCGTCCGCTCCGGTGCGGTCTCGTTGATCTGGATCAACGGCGGCCGCTGGGGCCGGCTATGGGCCCAGCACGCGGGCGTTGGGCTGCAGCGGCCGATCCGGTTGGGGTCGCGCGCTTTCGCAATTCTGGGCCACGTGCCGATCAACAATCAAGCCGGCCGCCGGCCGCCGCT
This sequence comes from uncultured Alphaproteobacteria bacterium, assembly GCA_963724385.1. Classification (GTDB taxonomy): domain Bacteria; phylum Pseudomonadota; class Alphaproteobacteria; order Dongiales; family Dongiaceae; genus DASXQK01. The sequence continues at coordinate 2,543,527 of CAVRUJ010000001.1, forward strand.
GTAGAACAGCGCCGCGCCGATCTCGCCCCTTCATGCCTTGGGGGACTGATCATGCCCGCGCTCACCTGTCCTTGGTGCGGCAAGAGCTTCGCGGCGAAGACGGCCGCCGGCTCGCCTGCGATCTGTTGCTCGTCGAGGTGTCAGCAGCAGCTTGAGCGGATCGGCATTGCGTCGCTGGCGTCTTGATCCAAGTCAACGCGGCGCCGCTTCGGAAGGCTACCTTCCTACTGCCCTGACAATGGCGAAACGACCGGGATTGCGGCCCGCTATCCAGCGTCGATGCGGAGTGAGTCGCCAATGAGGGGGCGAGCTTCAATCCTCGGCCCACTGCCCGAGCAGGGTCACAAATGCACACCACCGCGTTGAAGATCGCCTCGTTCCTCGCCATAGCTGCTCTTTGCATGGCTTCGAACGCAAGGGCTGATGTCGTCTTTTGCAACAAGTTCGCCCAGCCAGTGTACGTCGCCATCGCCTATCCGCAGGCGGACGGCTCCTGGATGTCGCGGGGCTGGCTTGAACTAGCCCCGGACGAGTGCCGCCCGTTCGACACCGCGCTTCACCCCACAGTCCTCTACTATCGCGGCGAGACCGGCTGGTTCACCGGATCATCGGGGCAGAACGTGCGCCAGATCTGGGGAGGCGCCAAGATGTTTGCGACTTGGGAGAAGGATAACTTCGAATATTGGGATGCCGACCAGCAGGTACTCAACTCTAGTCTCGAAGGCTACTCGGAAGCTGTGGAGTTCACCAGCGGCGAAAGCTCCGCGACCATCACCTTCGAAGCCGACGGAAAGCACACGACCACGGCCATCCACTGAAAGGCGTCGGCGCTTCGTGGACGGGGCCGTCCCTGATCGAAGCTCTTAGGCCCTCGCAGCCTCGTCGTTCTGGATCAACGGCCGCCGCTTGGGCCGGCCTGAGCTCGAGCCATATGGTCAGGCCTGCCCAAGGCTCTCTTCAGCCGTTTGGCCCACGTGCAATTCGGAGGTTTTTCGCGCTCGGCACCGCTTGGCCAGCGCATTGGAGAGCCTGGTGCCCCCGGCAGGAATCGAACCCGCAACCTACGGTTTACAAAACCGTTGCTCTACCGTTGAGCTACAGGGGCATGCGGCCGCAAGGCCGAGAGATAATCTCTCCGCCCCGCCCGTAGCAAGGTTATAATTCCCGGCGATCCGCCGCCCTCGATCCTTGGGAGAGCCGTCATGGCCGAGACCTTCCGCGTCGCCTGCGTCCAGAACTGCGCCGAACGAGATATGGCGCCCAGCATCGCCGCGCTCGAGCCCCTGATCCGGGGCGCCGCGAAGGACGGCGCCCAGCTCATCGTGCTGCCGGAAATGGCGACGATGATCGAGCCGCAGAATCCCAAGGTGCTGGAGAAGGCCGTGCCCGAGGCCGCCGATCCGGGCCTGAAGCGCTTTCGCGCGCTGGCGAAGGAAACCGGGAGCTGGATCCTGGTCGGCTCGCTCCTGTTCAAGGCCGAGGGCGAGAACCGGGTGGTGAACCGCTCCCTCCTCGTCGACCCCACGGGCGCCGTCACCGCCCGCTACGACAAGCTCCACATGTTCGACGTCGATCTGGCGAGCGGCGAGACCTACCGGGAATCGGCAACGGTGAAGCCGGGCAACCGCGCGGTCGTCGCCGCGACGCCCTGGGGCTCGATAGGCCTTTCTGTCTGCTATGACCTGCGCTTCGCCTATCTCTATCGGGCGCTGGCTCATGCGGGCGCCAGCTACCTCGCGATTCCGGCCGCCTTCACCTACACCACCGGCAAGGCCCATTGGCATGTGCTGGTCCGCGCCCGGGCGATCGAGACGGGCTGCTACGTCTTCGCCGCCAACCAGGGCGGCATTCACGCCGAAGGCCGCCGGACCTGGGGCCATAGCCTGATCGTCGATCCCTGGGGCGAGGTGCTGGCCGACGGCGGCGAGCAGGTGGGCTGGATCACGGCCGACGTCGATCCCGCCAAGGTGATCGAGGCAAGGAACATGGTGCCGGCGCTGCGCCACGACCGCAGCTTCCCGCCGCCGGAGCGCGCGGTCACCGGACAGGCGGCGGAGTAGAAAACCCTCTCCCACGAAGTGGGAGAGGGGGGACCCATGGCGAAGCCATGGGTGGGTGGCTCTACCTTCCGATGTCCTCTGACCGAGCACGCGAGCTTCGTCGCCTTGCCACGGACGCCGAGAGAAAACTCTGGCGCCTGCTCCGCAATCGTCAAGTCGATGGCATAAAGTTCCGGCGGCAAAGGCCAATCGGGCGATACATCGTCGACTTCGTAGCCATCGAGCGCGATTTGATCGTTGAATTGGACGGAGGGCAGCACGCCATTTCCACTGATGCTGATCGTGTCCGCACGCGGCGGCTTTCAGGCATGGGGTTTCGGGTAATTCGTTTTTGGAACAACCATGTCCTCCTGAATCCCGAGGAAGTCATTTCGGAAATTCGAAAGGCCTTGGCGCCTGACGCCAAGTAGCATTCCCTCACCCTCCCCATTGCTATCGCAATGGGTCCCCTCCCTCTCCCGCCCGAAGGGCGGGCGAGGGCACTTCTTGCCGACGCCCGCCGCAGGCTGGAGGGGGGACGCGTAGCGAAGCCATGGGTGGGTGCGTCCAACTTCGCAACTCTCAATTCCGGTACTTCACCCCCGGGAGGATGCAGAGCATTTCGTAAAGCAGGTTCGCCGCCAGCAGCGCCGTGTTGCCGCTGGGGTCGTAGGGCGGCGCAACCTCAACCAGGTCGCAGCCGACGATGTCGAGGCCGCGGCAGCCGCGGATGATCTCGATCCCCTGGATCGTGGTCAGGCCGCCGATCTCGGGCGTGCCGGTGCCGGGCGCCGAGGAGGGATCGAGCCCGTCGATGTCGAAACTCAAGTAGACGGGGCCCTTGCCCAGTTGCGCGCGCACCTCGGCCATGAGTGGCGTCAGCGACTTGTGCCAGCACTCTTCGGCCTGGACGACGCGGAAGCCTTGGGCGCGGGGCCAATCGAAATCCTCTGCCGCGTAACCGGTCGCGCGCAGGCCGATCTGGACGACGCGCTTGCCGTCGAGCAGGCCCTCGTCCACCGCGCGCCGGAACGGGGTGCCGTGGGCGATGGGCTCGCCGAACATGTTGTCGTTGATGTCGGCGTGGGCATCGACGTGGACCATGCCGACGGGACCGTATTTCCGCTCGAGGGCGCGCAGAATCGGGAGCGCGATGGTGTGGTCGCCGCCCAAGGTCATCGGCTTGCAGCCGTGGCCTAGGATCTCGTCATAAGCCTTCTCGATGATCGCGATGCTCTTGGCGAGGTTGAAGGTGTTGATGGCGACGTCGCCGATGTCGGCCACCGACAGGCTGTCGAAGGGCGCGGCGCGGGTCGCCATGTTGTAGGGGCGGATGAGGCAGCTTTCGGCCCTGATCTGGCGCGGGCCGAAGCGGGCGCCGGACCGGTTCGAGGTGCCGATGTCGAAGGGCACGCCCACGAAACAGGCGTCGAGCCCTTCGGCCGAAGGCAGGCTCGGCAGGCGCATCATCGTCGCGGGCCCGCCGAAGCGCGGCATCTGGTTGCCGCCGAGCGGCTGATAATAAGTCTTGGCCATCGAAGCGGGCTCCTGGCTCAGGGAAACCCGAGCATAGCCGCCATGTCCCGAGCGACCAAGGCTCGCGGTTTACTCCGAATTCGCGCCGACGAGCTGCCTGCGGGCGTAGTGCAGATGGTTGGTGACGATGGCAACGGCGGCCTCGGTGTCGCGGCTGCGGACAGCTTCGTAGAGCGCGCGATGCTGGGTGTTGTATTCGGCGATCCGCTCGGGCGTCAGCACCTTGTCCCGCATCGCCATCCACTGGCGGTGGCCGCGCACGACGTTGATCTGGCGATAGACCCAGACCATGAGGGGATTGCGGGTCGCCTCGGCGATCAATTGATGGAATTCCTCATCCCAGAGGGTGAAGCCTTCGGGATCGGCGCTCGCCTGGTCCATCCGCTCGATGGCGAGCGCCAGGCGTTCGATGTCCCGGGCGGTGGCGTTCAGCACCGCCAGACGCACCATGTTGGGTTCGATGCCGAGCCGCACCTCGATGAGCTCGATGGGGCTGGTCAGCTCGGCGATGTCCTCGGGATTTTCCTGGGCGCGGAAGTTGACGAAGGTGCCGCTGCCGACCCGCCGGGTAACGAGGCGCTCCACTTCCAGCTGGTCGAGGGCCGTGCGCACCGTGGTGCGCGACGCGCCGAAGGCTGCGGCGAGCTGGCGCTCGGCCGGCAGCTTTTCGCCATGAGCGTAGCCCCCCTCGACGATGGCCTGGCGCAGCTGACCCATGATCCAGGACGAGCCGCGCACCGGATCCGTGATGACCGGGACCGGCCTTTCGGCGATGCTTCCACCAATTTTGGCCATTTCCGAGCCTTTGCAAAAATTGGTTTGAAATCGGCTGAGACTATGATCCATTATCGCCTCGCCCCGTCAAGCCCGGTTGGGCACTATGCGGGGGGCAGAATAGCGGACCGAAAAACGGGACCCTCTCCCCATGGCCATTCCCTCCCATGTGAAATACGTGATCGTCGGCGCCGGCATCCACGGCCTCAGCACGGCCTGGCGCCTGGGCGAGAACCTGCGCAAATCCGGCCGCGGAAGCGGCAAGGACATCCTGGTCATCGACAAGACCGGCATCGCGGCGGGGGCATCCGGCATCGCCTGCGGCGTGATCCGCAACAACTACTACCAGCCGGCCATGCGCCGGCTGATGGCCCACAGCGTCTCGGTCTGGGAGACCGATCCGAAGGCCTTCAGCTATCACCCCGTGGGCTACATGCAGATCAGCCCCGAGGTGATGCACGAGCAGGTCGGCAGCATCGCCAAGCAGCAACGCGAGATCGGCTACGAGTCCGTGTTCATCGAGGGCGAAAAGGACTCGATGACCTACATGAAGGGCCTGTTCAACGACTGGCAGGCCAAGGGCATCACCTCCGTGCTGCACGAGAAGAAGGGCGGCTATGCCAACAACACCGCTTCGATCTACGGCCTTGCCAAGAAGGCGGAGAACGAAGGCGTGCGCCTGTTGACGGGCGTCAAGGTGACCGGCTTCAAGAAAGACAATGCCGGCGCGGTCAAGACGGTGGTGACCGACAAGGGCGCCATCGACTGCGACTTCGTCGTCGTCGCGTCGGGGCCTTGGGTCAAGCAGATCTGGGACATGCTGGAGCTGCCGGCGGCGATCACCGTCAAGGGGCGCGACGGCAAGCTTCACAACAACGTGCCGATGTGGACCTTCTGGTCGCTCCAGGAGGGGACATTGGGCGTCGATCCGATGCTCCAGCGCACCAATGATGGCAAGATGCCGCCGGTGATCCATGTCGATACCGATGCGACGCTCTACTCGGACGTCGATCATTCGGTGATCACGGAAAAGCTCTGGGGCATCTACTACAAGCCCGATTTCAATTTCGGCGGCGTCCAGGGCGGGGCGATGCCCTTCAAGGTCAAGGCCGACCCGGCCGAGGTGAAGATCGATCCCTATGGGCCCGAGTCGCCCGACTTTGTGGTCGGCGACGACTTCGCCCACATGTGGTGCTCGGCGCTCGCCTTCTGCCAGAAGCGCTTCGAAGGCAAGCTGCCGCTCTACAAGAAGGAGCCCTCGGGCGGCATCGGCAGCTTCACCGCCGACAGCTTCCCGGTCTTCGACCGTTTCTGCCACAACGTGTATGTGGTGGCCGATTCCAATCACGGCTACAAGATGATCGGCGTCGGCCATCTGGTGGCCGACGACATCTGCGGGACGACCAGCGACCTATTGGAGCCGTTTCGCTTTTCCCGCTTCGCCGAAGGCAGACTTCATCCCACGTCCAACAGCCCCTTCCCGTGGAGCTGAGCGGGAGCGGGGCCAAGACCGAATGAACCGGCTGAAACAAAGCTCGACATAAGGGGGAGACACCGATGACCGACTTGGAAGTCCACGTCAACGCCAAGGGCCGCAAGGAACTGGTGAAGCAGGTCCGGGAGAAGATCAAGGAACTGGGGATCCAGTACATCTACTACCAGTTCGTCTCGGTCACCGGCCGCATCGTCGGCAAGGGCGTGCCCGCCGACCATTGGGAAACGGTCGCCGAACGGGGCTTCCAGCTGGTCTATGGCTCGACCGCCAACCTCTTCGTCGACCGCCACAAGAACTACATCGGCTATGGGCCGGAAGCTTCCGAGCTGGTCGGCATTCCCGACCCGGAGACCTTCGTCCAGCTGCCCTGGGACAAGCGGGTCGCCCGCGTCTTCTGCACCTGCTTCCGGAACCGCGAGGAACGGGTCAATCCGGGCGGACATCTGACCTCCGACTGCCGCGGGAACCTCCGCATCATCCATGAGGAGTTCAAGAAGACCCACAAGGGCCTGCACATGCGCCACGGCTGCGAGCCGGAGATGATGTGGCTAAAGAAGGGCGAGGACGGGCTGCCGGCCGGCGGCTTCTCCAAGCCCAACTGCTACCACATCGACCAGTTCGAATCCCTGCGGCCGGTGTTCATGCGGGCGATCGAGTATTCCCGCGCCATGGGCCTGGACATGATCCAGGGCGACCATGAGGACGCGCCCGGCCAGCTCGAGCTCAACTTCATGTTCGACGACTGCCTGCGCACGGCGGACCGGCTTACCACCTATCGCCAGATCTGCGCCCAGGTCGCCCGCGAGTTCAATATCATCGCCTGCTTCATGTCGAAGCCCTTCATGGGCGTCTCGGCCTCGGGCTGTCACCACAACATCTCGCTGTGGCGAGGCGGCGAGGAGAAGCTCAACAAGCTCGGCCACGACAAGCTGCCGGGGCTGGAGGGCAACTTCATCTATCTCAAGGGCGGCGAGAACACCTTCATGCCGCTGAAGGGCGAGGCCAAGCCCGGTCCCATCGGCCTCAACTGCATCGGCGGCCTGATCCGGCATGTCGGCGCGCTGACGGCCATCGGTTCCTCCACGGTCAATTCCTACCGGCGGCTCTGGGACACGGGCTTCTGGGCGCCGGTCTATGCCGACTGGGGCTATCAGAACCGGACCTGCGCGCTGCGCATCTCCGCGCCCGGCCGGTTCGAGTACCGGTCGGTCGATTCGACCGTGAACCCCTATCTGATGGCGGCCGGCATCCTCAAAGCCTTCGACAGCGGCATCCGCCAGAAGCTCGATCCCGGCGAGCCGGAAGAACGCAACATCTATGCCGCCATGGCGGCCGGCAAGAAGGTCAAGAAGCTGCCCATGTCGCTGGGCGACGCGTTGACCGAACTCGAAAAGGACGAGACCGTCAAGTCGGCCATGCCGGACGAGATGTATCGCGTCTTCACCCACTACAAGCGCGACGAGTGGGAGAAATTCATGTCCACGGTCACCGAATGGGACCTGAAGCAGTATTGGGACTATCTGCCCTGAGGCATCGAAAGGAGCACACAGCATGTGCGGCATTGCTGGACTGATCCATCGCGGCAAGACCGGCGACATCGGCCGGGAAATGACTGCGATGCTGCAATCCCTGAAGCATCGTGGACCGGACTCAACCGGCTATGCCCTTTACGGCAAGCCGCACGGCAAGGAGCTGGTGCTTCGCTTCAAGGTCGCGGAACAGGACGAGATGTCGAAAGGCTTCGACATCCACAACCAGGTGAAGGCGCGCCGGGCCGAGGTCGACAAGCGCCTGGTCGAGATGGGGGCCAAGATCCTCGAGGAGCTGGAGGCGACGGAATACGCCTTCCGCTATCGCATCGCCTTCGAGGGCGACCGGCGGCGACTGGCCGATTACATCGAGGACGTGGACGGGGCGGAAATCCTGTCCATGGGCCTCGGCCTGGAGCTGATCAAGGATCTCGGCGACGCCGCCCATGTGGCGAGCCAATACAAGATCCCCGGCTTCATCGGCACCCACGCCATCGGCCATACCCGCATGGCGACCGAGTCCGATGTCGACATCCGCTCGGCCCATCCCTATTGGGCCTATCCCTTTGCCGACGTGTCGGTCGTGCACAACGGGCAGCTCACCAATTACTGGAACGGGCGGCGCGCGCTCGAGCGGCGCGGCCACCGCTTCATGTCCAACTGCGATTCCGAGCTGATCGCGGTCTACCTCGCCGACAAGATGGAAGAGGGCGCTACGCTCCATGACGCCATGAAGAGCTCGATCGAGCACCTCGACGGCGTGTTCACCTATCTGGTCGCGACCGCCGACAGCCTCGGCATGGCCAAGGACGTGATGGCCGCCAAGCCGATGGTTCTCTACGAGAGCAAGGACTTCATCGTCCTGGCCTCGGAAGAGGTGGCGATCCGCAGCGTCTTCCCCCATGAGATCGACACCTTCGATCCCTATGAGGGTGAAGTGCGCGTCTGGCAGAGCTGACCGCAGGCAGAAGAGGCGACCAGGGAAAAATCATGGCACTCCGACAGAAATCCTCCGACATGGGGATGCATACCGAGCAGCTTGCCGGTCGCACCCAGCAGCGCTTCTTCCTGCCCGAGGAGGAGGAGCGCTTCACCTACCCCCAGGCCTTCGAGGTTGACTACAACAAGCGGGCCGAGTTCGACGCCGCCTCCCTCGACAGCCGGCAGATCAACCTGAAGCTCCGCGAGCTGATGAGCCAGGGCTACGGGACCATCGTGATGAAGAACCCCGGCGCCAAGCATTCGCTGGCCGTCGGGATCCTGAACCGGCTCAATCTCTACATCGAGGGCAGTCTCGGCTATTTCGGCTGCGGCCTGATCGATGGGCCGAACATCCGCATCAAGGGCCGGGTCGGCTGGTCCTGCGCCGAGAACATGATGGCCGGCACGGTGATCATCGAGAAGAACGCCGGCTCGACCTTCGGCGCGGCGTTGCGCGGCGGCGATCTCGTCTGCAGGGGCGACGTGGGCGCGCGCGTCGGCATCGACATGAAGGGCGGGACGATCATCATCGGCGGCAGGGCCGGCGCCTTCTGCGGCTTCATGATGCAGCGCGGTCGCATGGTGATCCTGGGCGACGCCGGCAAGAACCTGGGCAATTCCATGTATGACGGCACGATCTACGTCGGCGGCAAGATCGAAGGGCTTGGCGTCGATGCTGTGGCAGGCGAGATGACCGAGCTCGACGTCTCCTGGCTCGAACGCAAGCTGAAGATGTACGACCTGAAGGCGCCCAACGGCGTGCGCAACATGAAGAAGATCGTGGCCGGGCGCCAGCTCTGGAACTACGACAATCTCGAGCCGGCCGAAAAGAAGCTGATCCTCTAGCCGCTGGGAAAGGACAAATCATGGCGAAGGAAAAGAAGGCGCCCGTTGGCGAGCCGGCGGCCAAGAAGAAGCTGAAGCGCAACACCCATGTGCTGGGGCACAGCCTGCTGTTCACGCCCCAGGTGATGGATGACATCCACATCAAGTCCGAGCTCGGCCGCTACCGGATGCGCGGCTTCTCGCTGTTCAAGAAGATCCCGACCTGGGACGACTTGACCTTCCTGCCCGGCACGCTGACCCGCTTCGTCATCGAGGGCTATCGCGAGAAATGCCTGACGGAAACGATCATCGGGCCCCGGGCGAAGCGCCCGCTGGTTCTCGACATCCCGATCTACATCACCGGCATGAGCTTCGGGGCCTTGAGCTACGAGGCCAAGATCGCGCTCGCCCGCGGCGCCACCATGGCGGGGACGGCGACCTGCTCGGGCGAGGGCGGCATGATCCCCGACGAGCGGCGGTTTTCCTCCAAGTGGTTCTACCAGTGCATCCAGTCGCGCTACGGTTTCAACCCGAACCATCTGCGGCTTGCCGACGCCTGCGAGTTCTTCATCGGCCAGGGCTGCAAGGTCGGCCTGGGCGGCCATCTCATGGGCCAGAAGGTGACCGACCAGGTGGCCGAGATGCGCTCGCTTCCCGCCGGCATCGACCAGCGCTCGCCGGCGCGTCACCCCGACTGGCTCGGGCCCGACGACCTCGCCCTCAAGATCAACGAGATCCGCGAGGCGACCAACGGCGAGATTCCGATCCAGCTGAAGCTGGGCGCCGCGCGCGTCTATGACGATGTGCGCATGGCGGCCAAGACGGGGCCCGACAGCATCTACATCGATGGCATGGAAGGCGGCACCGGTGCCGGCCCGCATATCGCCACCGAAGAGACGGGCGTGCCCGGCATCGCCGCCATCCGCCAGGCCCGCAAGGCGCTCGACGACGTGGGCCAGTCAGGCGAAATCTCGCTGGTCTACGCCGGCGGCATCCGCAACGGGGCCGACGTCGCAAAGGCCTTGGCGCTCGGCGCCGACGCCGTCGCCATCGGGCATTCGGCCTTGATGGCGCTCAACTGCAACAAGGACATCCCGGAAGCCGACTACGAGAAGGAAATCGGGGTGGAGGCGGGCTACTGCTACCACTGCCACACCGGCCGCTGCCCCGTTGGCGTGACGACCCAGGACCCGGTCTTGCGCAAGCGCCTCGATCCCGATGCGGCGGCGGAGCGGGTGTACAATTTCCTGCACTGCCTCGCCATCGAGTGCCAGATGATGGCGCGCGCCTGCGGCAAGACGAACGTCCATAGCCTGGAGCCGGAAGACCTTGCGGCCCTCACTATGGAGGCCTCGGCCCTGGCCATGGTCCCGCTTGCCGGCTCCCAGCACACCGTCGGCCGTCCCGACATGACCCGTTATTGAGGAAGGGCTCGAAGACATGGCCAAAGTGACCAAGCTCGCCAGATACGCCAAGGCGAAGACGAAGGCGGCCAAGCCCGCCAAAGCGCCAGCCAAGGTTGCCGTCAAGACGGCAGGGAACAAGGCCGGGGGCGCCAAGGACATCGATCATTTCATCAAGACGGCCGGCCTCGACAGCAAGCGCGAGAAGGAAATCGGCCAGCACATCGGCTACCGATACGACGTCAATCTCGTGCCCGACTATCGGCGGATCACGCCCTTCCTGAAGAAGTACATGGAGGTGATGGGCTGGGACGACCTCAACTGGCTCGAGGACGTGCACCTGGGTTACGAGGAAGGGCGCGCGGCGATCTTCGACCGCAACGTCAACGGCTGGGTCACGGTGCCCCAGGGCGTGAAGCTGCCCGATAACCAGCAGGACCGGGACATGCTGGCCCGCGAGCTGCTGATCAAGTTCCAGATGTCGCCCCGCCATCCGCTGGTCGACCTCAACAAGGCTTATCGCAAGTTCTGAGCGGATTGACGACTTGGGTCGTCAAGGAGACTGCCAATAAAATAACTGAAGGGGGGGTTGCGTATGTCGACAGCTACATCCGGGTCTGCGGATCGCATGCTCCGAGACGTCGACTGGAAGCAGGTCGTGTTCATAGCGGCCGGGGTTCCAGCACTCGTTCTTTTCTCAATGGGTGGCATTTCCGCCACGATCGGCGCTCCCGCCTGGCTGGTCTGGACCATTTCGGTCCTTTTTGGCTTCGCGCAGTCATTCACCTACGCGGAAATCGCCGGCCTGCACCCATCGAAGACGGGCGGTACCGCGGTTCACGGCGCCACGGCATGGATCCGCTACAGCCGGATCCTTGCACCATTGTCCCTGTGGTCGAACTGGCTCGCCTGGACCCCCGTCCTTGCCATTGGCGCGGGGCTCGGTGCTGGCTATCTATTGTCCATCTTCTTCGACGCCAATGCGCCAATCATGGCCTGGAACGTGACGCTGGTGGACCTTGGCTTTGTTACAAAGGGCCTGACACTTCAGATCAATGCGACGTTCTTCCTGGGTGTTGCCATCATGCTGGTCGTTTTTGCGATCCAGCATCGTGGCATCCTCCGCACGGCGCAAATTTCGACGATGCTGACCATCGCCTCGCTGATTCCGTTGTTCATCGTCTGCGTCATTCCGTTGTTGGAAGGCAACGTGCATGCGCAGAACTTTGTTCCCTTCACGCCGCTTGCGACCAACAGCAGTGGCCAGGTCATTCCGAGCGTCTGGGACAAGGGCGGGACTCTTCTCTTCCTCGGCGGACTTTTCATCGCTGCCTGGTCGGCTTATGCCTTCGAAACCGCCGTCTGCTACATGAGCGAGTTCAAGAATCCGGCCGTGGACATGCCGAAGGCGATCATCGTCTCCGGCCTGATCTGCATCGTCGCCTATGTAACGGTGCCGGTGGTCTTCCAAGGCGTTCTGGGCACCCAGAAAATGCTCGATCCGGGCATCGCCGCCGGTTCCGGGATGGGTGTGGCCCTGGCCGGCATGCTGAACGCTGGTCCGCTCATCACCAAAATCCTCGTGGTCCTGCTGTTCTTCAGCCTGATCATGTCGATCATCACCGCGATGGCCGGTTCGTCCAGAACCCTCAACCAGGGTGGCAGAGATGGCTGGCTGCCGAAATACCTCGGGTACCTGAACGAGCACGGTGCGCCGACCCGGGCGATGTGGACGGACTTCGCCTTCAATCTGATCCTGCTGTCGATGTCCAATTACCTGTTCGTCCTGGCGGTATCGAACTGCAACTACCTGATCTTCAATTTCCTGAACCTCAACGCCGGGTGGATTCACCGGATCGACAACCCGGATGTGAGGCGGCCCTGGCGCTGCCCCAATTGGCTGCTGGCCCTTGGTGCGGTCTTAGCCTACGTCAATGCGTTCCTTCTGGGCGCAGGCGCGAACGTTTGGGGCAATGGCACCTTTGTCTCGGGCTTTGTCTCGGCGGCGATGATCCTTCCAGTGTTCGCCTTCCGCCACTTCATCGTCGACAAAGGCAAATTCCCACAGCACATGTATTCGGACCTGCTAATGCCGGGAGAGACGGAGCTGGGTCCCAAGCGGGCTGGGATGCTGCCATATCTAGCGCTGCTTGGCGGCATTGGCTCCTGCCTGCTGGGCTACTTCATATTCTGGATGTGAGGGCATCCAGCCAAGCACGCCGCCGCACGTGAGTAGTCGTTGATCTACCGAGAAGTCTGATGGGTGCGCCGGGATCGAACTTGGGAGCCATCGATTAGGAGTTGATGGCTCCCACCCGGCTTAGCCCTTCAGACGCCGGTTGGCGGCAGACTACGGTCTATTCGCGGTCCGGCCGATATCCCATCGCGTGCCTCCAATCGGGCGCAAAGGAGAGGATGCGCAGGGCCTCGGGCTGGTTGGGATTGAACATCCGGTTATGCCAGTAGGTCGCCTGATAGAGGGCGTCGTCCTCGGCGAGGGAAGCGACCGCGCAGGGAATCCGATAGGCCTGGGCGTACTCCTCGAACTCGAGGACGCAGCGGCCATGGGCCATCAGCCGCCCCGCGGTTTCGGATTGCGCTCCGAACAGCGCGGTCATGACGTCGTCGAACAGGGCGGGCTGCTGGAAGTAGCTCGCCTGAAGGATTTCCAGGATCTTGTCGTAGCGCTCGTTGGGATCCTGGGTCTTCAGATATTGATGGCGGAACAGGCTGGTGCTGTTTCGCGAGTCGGCTTCGACGATGAGCACGGTGATGGCGGGCGCGATTTCATGGCCTTCAGGCGCCACCGCGCGCGGGCGCATGGCGGCCGAGGGACGCCCGCCCGCCTGCCGCGCGACGAGCTGGCGAATACGGCATTGCCAGCCAAGGAACTCGGCCTTCAGCGCCTCAGCCGCCGCCGGGCTGAGAATGATGTTGGGGGATGCCATCCGCGATCTCCGCTACGATACATGCGGCTGTTCGCGGGCAAAGACAAGCGCGCCGCAGTGTCGACCGGCCAATTCCAGACCAATGGTACCCGCGACCCGGCCTGACTCCCATGGATGGGGGCGAAATCTCCTTGCCTTTTGGGGAAACTGGTTTGTAGCTTGCCGCCGGCCTTCGCCCCGCGGCCGAAGGCGTGAAGGGGAGCTGCGAAGGATGGGCCGATGCCTTTCGCGCTGCTGAGGTACGGGCTCGGCGGAAAATATCCCGCGCGGCGCCATCTGCCCAAGCCCAAGGAGCTGAAACGCGCTTACGACGTGGTCATCGTCGGCGCCGGCGGCCACGGCCTGGCGGCGGCCTATTACCTAGCGAGGAACTGGAGCATCACCGACGTTGCCGTCCTCGACAAGGGCTATCTCGCCGGCGGCAACACCGCGCGCAACACCGCCATCATCCGCTCCAACTACCTGACCCCGGAAGGCGTGCGCTTCTACGAGGAGTCCCTGGCACTTTTTCGGGGTCTCAGCGAGGAATTCGACTACAACATTCTCTATTCGGAGCGCGGCCATTTCACGCTCGCCCACACGGACGCGGCGCTGCGCACCTGCCGCTGGCGGGCCGAGGTGAACAAGCATCTGGGCGTGGATTCGGAACTCATCTTTCCCGACGAGATCGCGCGGCTCTGTCCGGCGCTCAACCTTTCCGAGGATGCGCGCTATCCGATCCTGGGCGCGCTCTACCATCCGCCGGGCGCCATCGCCCGGCATGATGCCGTCGCCTGGGGCTACGCGCGCTATGCCGCCGACCAGGGCGTGGAGATCCACTGCCAGACCGAAGTGCAGGGCTTCGTCATCGAGAACGGCGCCGTCACGGGCGTGGAGACGAGCCGCGGCAGGATCGCCTGCAAGCGCGTGCTCCAGGCCGTCGCCGGATCCAGCAGCCGGGTGGCAAAGCTCGCCGGTTTCCGCCTGCCGATCCGCACCGTTCCGCTCCAGGCCTGCGTGTCGGTGCCGCTCAAGCGCTTCCTCGACCAGATCGTGGTCTCGGGCAGCCTGCACGTCTATGTCTCCCAGTCCGATCGCGGCGAGCTGGTGATGGGCGGATCGACCGATCCCTATGGGCTCTATTCCAGCCGCTCGACCCTGGACTTCAAGGAAGGGCTGCTCGGCCACATGCTGGAGCTGTTTCCCTTCCTGGCCGACGTGAAGCTGGCGCGCCAATGGGCCGGCATGGCCGACATGACCCCCGACTTCAGCCCGATCATGGGGCTGACGCCGGTCAAGAACTACTATCTCGATTCCGGTTGGGGCACCTGGGGCTTCAAGGCCACGCCCGTCTGCGGCAAGCGCATGGCGGAGATGCTGGCGACCGGCAAGACGCCCGACATCCTGCATCCCTTCCGCCTGGAGCGCTTCTACGAGTTCGACCAGGTCGGCGAAAAGGGCGCGGCGTCGGTGGGGCATTGAGCCGAACGCCATGAAAATCCTGAACTGCCCCCTGAACGGCCCGCGCAACATTTCGGAATTCGCCTGGGGCGGCGAAGTGAAGGCGATGCCCGATCCGGCCCGCTGCAGCGACCGCGCCTGGGCCGACTACCTGTTCGTCGAGACCAATGCGGCCGGCGTGGTGCGGGAATGGTGGTGCCACCTGCCAACCTCCTTCTGGTTCATCGCCGAGCGCAACACCGTCACCGACGAGGTCATCCGCACATACCCGGCAAGCGAACTCTTCGCCGAGCGCGTCGAGTTCGCGGGCCCTGCCAAACCGGGCCCGGCCTGATGGCGGGCATCAATCGTCTCGGCAGCGCCTATGGCCGTCTCATCGATCGGGAAACGTCCCACGCTTTCACTTTCGAGGGGCGCGAGTATCACGCCCTGGCCGGCGACTGCATCGCCTCGGCGTTGGCGGCGGCCGACCAGTGGGTGCTCTCGCGATCTTTCAAATTCCGCCGGCCGCGCGGCATCCTCACCATGGCCGGCCAGGACGCAAACAGCCTGGTCCAGGCGGACGACGAACCCAATGTGCTGGCCGATCGCCGGCCGGTCACGCCGGCGCTCGCGGTCAGCGCCCAGAACTACGACATCAGCCTGGAGGTGGATGCCGGCTCGGCCATCGGGCTGTTCGGGCGCTTCCTGCCCGTAGGCTTCTACTACAAGGCCTTCTACAAGCACGGCAGCTGGAGATTCTGGGAGCCGGTGATCCGCAACCGCACCGGTCTCGGCCGAATCGACCGTTACGCCCCGCAAGGATATTTCGACAAGCAATACCTGTTCGCCGACGTCGCGATCGTCGGCGGCGGGCCGGCCGGCCTCTCGGCTGCGATCGCCGCCGCCGACAGCGGGGCCGAGGTGGTGCTGATCGAGGAATGGCCCATCCTCGGCGGGTCGCTCGCCTATTCCCGCTTCGAGCGCGACGGCGGCCGCTCGGTCATGGGCGAGGAGCTGGCCGCGGAAGTCGCCGAACGCGCCAGCATCCGCGTCATGACCGACGCGACCTGCAGCGGCCTCTTCGCCGACAACTGGCTCGCCGTCGTCAAAGGCCAACGCCTCTACAAGCTTCGCGCCAAGGCGGTGGTGGTCGCCACCGGCTCGCACGAGCAGCCGGCGGTGTTCCGCAACAACGACCTTCCAGGCGTGATGAACGGCACGGCAGCCCAGCGCCTGATCCGGCTCTACGGCGTCCGGCCGGGACGCAAGGCCGTCGTGCTCGCGGCCAACGACGACGCCTATGGCGTCGCCCTCGACCTTCTCGAAGTGGGCACGGCCGTCGAGGCCGTGGCGGATCTGCGCGAAGAACCCGAGGAGACCGCCAGGCTCCGCGCGGTCAGGGGGAAGGGCGTGCGGATTCTTCCCGGCCACGCGGTCGTCGAGGCGATTCCTGGCGTCGGCAAGCTCGAAATCATCGGGGCCTCGGTCGCGCGGATCCTGGGCGAAGGGGAAGTCGATAAAGCCGCCGCCACGTTCGAATGCGATCTCCTTTGCATGTCCACGGGCTACAGCCCGGCTGGCCAGCTCCTCCACCACGCGGGCGCAAGTTTTGCCTACGACCAGGCCGCCAACATGTTCCAGCCCTCGGCCTTGCCGCCGCATGTTTTCGCGGCCGGCTCGGTCAATGGCACGTACCGGCTGGATGCGGTGTTGATCGAGGGTCACCGCGCCGGCTGGGCCGCGGCTCTGGACGCCGGCTTCACCTCGGAGACCGAACCACCGCCGGTGACGGGCGACCGCGGGGCGAGGGGCCAGACCCACGGCTTCCCCATTTTCCCCCACCCCCGCGGACACGACTTCGTCGACTTCGACGAGGATCTGCAGGTGAAGGACCTCCTCGCCGGCATCGCCGAGGGCTACGACGACATCGAGCTCTTGAAACGCTATTCCACCGTGGGCATGGGCCCATCCCAGGGCCGGCATTCGGCTGTCGCCGCGCTGCGCCTGCTGGCGCGGGAAACCGGCGCCGATCTGGCGGAACTTTCCGTCACCACCCAGCGCCCGCCTTACATGCCGGAGAAATTCGGCCATCTCGCAGGCCGCATTTTCGAGCCGGAGCGCCACACCGCCATGCACCACCGGCACCTGGAGCTGGGTGCGAAGATGATGCCGGCGGGCCTCTGGCAGCGCCCGGCCTTCTATGGCGCACCGGCGGACCGGGAGACGGCAGTGCGCGAGGAAATCCTGGCGGTCCGCAACAATGTCGGCTTGATCGACGTCTCGACCTTGGGCGGGCTCGACATCCGCGGCCCGGACGCGGCCGAGTTCCTGAACCGGCTTTACACCTTCGCCTATTCGAAGCAGCCGGTGGGGCGCTCGCGCTACGTGCTGATGTGCGACCAGACCGGCGCCATCATCGACGACGGCGTCGCCTGCCGGCTCCACGACGAGCACTTCTACGTCACCGCCACCACCAGCGGCGTGGACGGCGTCTATCGCCTGATGCTCCACTGGAATGCCCAATGGCGCCTCGACGTGGATGTGACAAACGTGACGGCCGCCTACGCCGGGGTCAATCTGGCGGGCCCACGCTCGCGGGAGGTTCTGGCCAAGCTTTGCCACGACGTCGATCTTTCGGCGCCGGCGTTTCCCTACATGGGCGTGCGCCTTGGGACGGTGGCCGGGATAAGGGCGCGGCTCCTGCGCGTCGGGTTCGTCGGCGAGCTCGGCTACGAGATCCATGTGCCAGCGAGCCAGGGCGAGGCCCTGTGGGATGCGTTGATGGAAGCGGGAGAGGAGGGCGGCATCCGGCCTTTCGGCGTCGAGGCCCAACGGGTCCTGCGGCTGGAAAAAGGGCATATCATCATCGGCCAGGACACCGACGGGCTTACCTATCCACAGGAGGCGGACATGGCCTGGGCGATCGCCCGGAACAAGCCTTACTTCATGGGCGGCAGAGCAATCGCCATGCAGGCGGCGCGTCCCTTGACCCGCAAGCTGGTGGGATTTGCCCTTGCCGATCCCGAGGCGCCAGTACCGGGAGAATGTCACCTTGCGATCCGGGGCGGCGATATCGTCGGCCGTGTCACCTCGGCCGTGCGCTCACCCTCTCTCGGCAAGACCATCGGCCTCGCCTATGTCGCCGCGGATCAGGCGAAGCCTGGAAGCCGGTTTGATATCCGGGCGGCGGGCGGCAGGATCGTTGAGGCCGAGGTTGTGCCGATTCCGTTCTATGATCCCGAAAACAAGCGCCAGGAGATGTGAGACATGGCGGCGGCCGTAGATGGCATCGGGCTCGAGCGGCAGACGCGCCTCAGCTTCGTCCATCGCAAGCTCATCGACCGGGGCGCCCGCTTCGCCGTGGTGGACGGCGGTCTGGTCGCGGCCGATTTTGGCGATGGGACGGCGGAGGCCGAGACGGCGCGCCGAATGGGGCTCGCCGACCTGTCGCCGCTCGCGCGCACAGGCTTCAAAGGCGCGGGCAGCGTCGAATGGCTGGCAGGCCAAGGCGTCACCGTCGGCGCCGAGAGCAATCGCGGCTATCGCCAGGCCGGCGGCGAGATCGCCCTCAGATTGGCGCCGAACGAAGTGCTGCTCGTCGATTCCCTGGCCGCGCAGGGCGGGTTCATCCACCAGCTCGACGCTGCCTGGAACTGGGGCGAGGAGAAGCCGCGCCCGCCCATTGGCTATCCGGTGCCGCGGGCCGATTCCCATTGCTGGTTTGCACTCTCGGGCGTTCACGCGGCGGAGATGTTCGCCAAGATTTGCGGCGTCGACCTTCGCGCCCATCGCTTTGCCGAGGGCGCCATCGCCCAGACGTCGGTCGCTCGGATGAACGGCATCGTCCTGCGCCGTGACTTCGCCGAGACCCCCGGATTCTACCTGCTCGCCGACAGCGCGTCGGGCGACTATCTCTGGGATTGCCTGCTGGACGCCATGATGGAGTTCGAGGGCGGGCCCGTCGGCCTCGCTGCCCTTCATATCCTGGAAGGTTACTGACCCCATGACCCGCGGTCCCCGCGACGCCGACATGCAGGACCCCCACAGCCTGGCGGGAAGGCGCAACGCCAATCTCGAGGTCGCCATCGGCCGCGAGGTCCGGGCGTTCCGTCGCAAGCTCGACATGACCGTGGCCGAACTCGCCCGCCAGGCGGCCTTGTCCGCGGGCATGCTTTCAAAGATCGAGAACGGCATGACATCGCCGTCCCTCGACACCCTGAAGGCGCTGTCCCACGCGCTCCACGTGCCGGTGACCGCCTTCTTCCGCAAATACGAGGAGGAGCGCGACGCAACCTTCGTCAAGGCGGGGCAGGGGCTCAACATCGAGCGCCGGGGCACTCGGGCGGGGCATCAGTATCAGCTGCTCGGCCATTCGGTGCGCCGGCCGTTGGCGGTCGAGCCCTACATGATCACGCTATCCGCGGACTTCGACGTCTTCCCGGTGTTCCAGCATGAAGGGATCGAGTTCATCTACATGCTGGAAGGAGAGGTCGGCTATCGCCATGGCAACCGCACCTACGTGCTGATGCCAGGCGAACTCGCTGTTCTTCGATGCGGACGTGCCCCATGGTCCCGAGGAGCTGCGCAAGCTGCCCATCCGCTTCCTGTCGGTGATAACCTATCTGAGGGAGCCGTCGAGCTGAGAGTGCGATCTCCCGTAGTATATTATATATTTTATAATCAATATGTTACGATTCTTATATAATGTCATGACTAAACATTTAGTCGGCTAAATCCGGGCCCGTCCCATTCCGCATACCTGCCAGACGGAATTCCTACTAGTAAACATTTATTCTTCTGTTGATCGGCCGCGGCCGGTCGTCTAGATTGCCCGCCAGGCACCCCGGCCACCAGCAAAGGAGCGTCGCCCATGTGCGGAATCGTCGGATTGTTCCTGAAAAACCCCGCCATGCGCGTCGACCTCGGCAAGCATCTCTCCGTCATGCTCGTCGGCATGACGGAGCGCGGGCCCGACAGCGCGGGTATCGCCGTCTATCACCGGCCGACCGGCGCTAACCAGTGCAAGCTCACCCTATTCCACGCCGATCCGCACTACCACTGGCGCCAAGTGGGCGGGGGCCTGGGCGAGGGGCTGGGCTGCGAGGTCGATATCGAAATCAAGGCCAATCATGCCGTGGTGACCGTCGCCGCAGATGAAGCCGCCGCCCGACGCTGGCTGAAGGAGAACCACCCGGAGCTCCGGATCATGGGCTATGGCCACCTCATGGAAGTCTATAAGGACATGGGCCTGCCGGCCGAGGTCGTGGACAAATACGGGATCCGCAGCATGGAGGGCTCACATGCCATCGGCCATACGCGCATGGCGACCGAAAGCGCGGTGACGACCGAGCATTCCCATCCCTTCACCGCGGCGCCGGACATGTGCCTGGTGCACAACGGCTCGCTCAGCAACCACAACAACCTGCGCAAGTGGCTGCGCCGGCGCGGCCATGAGTTCGAGACGGACAACGACAGCGAGGTCGCGGCACGCTATTTCGCGCACCGGCTGGGCGAGGGTGCCAGTCTTCCCGAGGCGCTCGAGGCCGGGCTCGCCGATCTCGATGGCTTCTACACTTTCACCATGGGAACCCTGGACGGCTTCGCAGTCCTGCGCGACGGCATCGCCTGCAAGCCGGCCGTGCTGGCCGAGACGGACGACTGGGTTGCCATGGCCTCGGAATTCCGCAGCCTCGCCAATCTCCCCGGCGTCGAGGACGCGACCATTTGGGAGCCCAAACCCGCCGTCGTCTACACTTGGAGCCTGCAGTAGCCCAATGATCACCTTCGACCTCGCCGAGGCTTCGGTTCGCGACCTCAACCAGCGCCTGCACGACCTGCCGGCGGACACCAACGAGCGCGCCTGGCGCGTCCTCAATCCCAAGGGCGCGCATGCGCTCGCAGCCGGCCTCGAGCGGCCCATCGAGGTGCTGATCGAGGGCCATGTCGGCTACTACTGCGCCGGCATGAACAAGGAAGCGACGGTCGTCATCGACGGCCACTGCGGCGTCGGCGTCGCCGAGAACATGATGTCGGGCGAGGTCCGGGTGAAAGGAAATGCCAGCCAGTCGGCCGGCGCCTCGGCCCATGGCGGGCTGCTGGTCATCGAGGGCGATGCTTCCGCACGCTGCGGCATTTCCATGAAGGGCGTCGATATCGTCGTCGGCGGGTCGGTCGGGCATATGAGCGGCTTCATGGCCCAGACCGGCACCCTCGTCGTCTGCGGGGACGCCGGCCAGAGCCTGGGCGATTCCATCTATGAGGCGAAGATCTACGTCCAGGGCAAGGTCGAGAGCCTGGGCGCGGACTGCGTGGAGAAGAAGATCGGCGAGCATCATCTCGCCAAGCTTTCGCGCCTTTTGACCCGCGCCGGCATCAAGGCCGATCCGCGGAACTTCCGCCGGTACGGGTCGGCCCGGAAGCTCTACAATTTCCATATCGACCACGCCGACGCCTATTGAGCTTTCGCGAGGAAAACCCTGTCATGACCGTCGACCCCCGGGGGCTTCGCCCCTCCGCTGCATTTTCCCGGCAGGTGCTTGCCGAGATCCATCGCGCGGCGGATCAGGGCTTGTATGAAATCCGCGGCTTCGGGACCAAGCGCAAGCTGCCCAGCTTCGACGACCTGGTCTTCCTCGGCGCTTCGGTGTCGCGCTATCCCCTGGAAGGCTACCGGGAGAAATGCGCGACCGATGTCTGGCTCGGCACCCGCTTCGCCAAGAAGCCGATCCACCTGAAGATACCGATCACCATCGCCGGCATGAGCTTCGGCGCGCTGGGCGCCAACGCCAAGGAGGCGATCGGGCGCGCCTGCACCGACATCGGCACTTCTAGCACCACGGGCGACGGCGGCATGACCGAGGAGGAGCGCCGTTCCTCCAAGACCCTGGTCTACCAGGTGCTGCCTTCGCGCTATGGCCTCAATCCGGACGACCTGCGCCGGGCCGACGCCATCGAGGTGGTGATCGGGCAGGGCGCGAAGCCCGGCGGCGGCGGCATGTTGCTGGGCATGAAGATCACCGAACGGGTGGCCAAGATGCGCGACCTGCCGGTCGGCATCGACCAGCGCAGCGCCTGCCGCCATCCCGACTGGACGGGGCCGGACGACCTCACCATCAAGATCCAGGAGATCCGCGAGATCACCAACTGGGAAAAGCCGATCTACGTGAAGGTGGGGGCGACACGCACGCGCTACGACGTGGCGCTGGCGGTCAAGGCCGGCGCCGACGTGGTCGTGGTCGACGGCATGCAGGGCGGCACGGCCGCCACGCAGGACGTCTTCATCGAGCATGTCGGGATTCCGACCCTGCCGGCCGTGCGCCTGGCCGTCGAGTCGCTGCAGGAACTGGACATGCATCGCAAGGTGCAGCTCATCGTCTCCGGCGGCATCCGCAGCGGGGCCGACGCCGGCAAGGCGCTGGCGCTCGGCGCCGACGCGGTCTCCATCGGCTCGGCCGCCATGGTGGCGCTCGGCTGCAACAAGCCGGTCCATGTCGAGGACTACCATAAGCTCGGGACCGAGCCTGGCTATTGCCACCATTGCCATACCGGCCTGTGCCCCGTCGGCGTGACCACCCAGCTGCCGGAGCTGCAAGCCCGGCTCCAGCCCGAGCAGGGCGCGCGCTGGCTTCGGAACTACCTCTCGGTTATGACCTTGGAGCTTCAGACGGTGGCAAGGGCCTGCGGCAAGAGCCATGTCCACAACCTGGAGCCCGACGATCTCGTCGCCCTCACCGTGGAAGCGGCCGCCATGGCCGGAGTGCCGCTTGCCGGAACCAACTGGATTCCCGGCCGCAACAGCTACTGACCAAGAACAAGAACCGGAAACGCGATACCAACATCAGGGGGAGCACCCATGACCATCGATCTCGCCAAAGTCGCCAAGGAACGGAAGATCAAGTATTTCCTCATCAGCTACGTCGATCTGTTCGGCGGTTTGCGCGCCAAGCTGGCACCAGCCGCGGCGATCGAGGGAATGCAGCGCGACGGCGCCGGCTTCGCCGGCTTCGCCACCTGGCTGGACATGACTCCGGCCGATTCAGACCTCTTCGCAAAGCCTGATCCGGAGAGCCTGATCCAATTGCCCTGGAAACCCGAAGTCGGCTGGCTCGCCGCCGACCTGTGGATGGACGGCAAGGAAGTCGCCGCTTCGCCGCGCCGGGTGCTGAAGGACCAGATCGCCGCCGCCGCGGCCAAGGGCTATCGGATGAAGTCCGGCGTCGAGTGCGAGTACTTTTTGATCACGCCCGACGGAAAGGCCATCTCCGACCCCGCCGACATCCAGGAGAAGCCCTGCTACGACCAGCAGGCCCTGATGCGCCGGTACGACGTGATCACCGAGATCTGCGACAGCATGCTGACTTTGGGCTGGAGGCCCTATCAGAACGACCATGAGGACGCCAACGGCCAGTTCGAGATGAACTGGGAATACGACGACTGCATGAAGACCGCCGACCGGCACGTCTTCTTCAAGTACATGGTGAAGGCGCTGGCCGAGAAGCATGGGTTCCGCGCCACCTTCATGCCCAAGCCGTTCATGAACCTGACCGGCAACGGCTGCCATGCCCATGTCTCGGTCTGGGACAAGACGGGCAAGACCAACCTCTTCCATGATGCCAAGGGCGAACTCGGCCTTTCCAAGCTTGCCTACAGCTTCCTCGGCGGGATCATGCACAACGCGGAGGCCCTCTGCGCGTTCTTCAATCCCACGGTCAACAGCTTCAAGCGCATCAACGCGCCGCGCACCATTTCGGGCGCGACCTGGTCGCCGAACTCGATCACCTATGGCGGCAACAACCGGACCCATATGGTGCGCATCCCCGACGCCGGGCGCTTCGAACTGCGCCTGATGGATGGGGCGGCGAACCCCTATCTGATGCAGGCCGGTGTGCTGGCGGCCGGGCTCGACGGTGTCGACAACCATCGCGACCCGGGCAAGCGCCTCGACATCAACATGTACACCGAGGGCCACACGGTTAAGGGCGTGAAGAAACTGCCTCTCAACCTGCTGGATGCGCTGCGCACGACCGACAAGAGCAAGGTCTTGCGCGAACGGATGGGCGACGGCTTCATCGACAGCTACCTGAAGCTGAAGAACGACGAATGGCAGAGCTATGCCAAGCATCTGACCGCCTGGGAGACCGCGAACACGCTGGATTGCTAGGCCTTTCGACGCTATTTTCCGTCGCCCGGAGGCGATCCGCGCCGGCGACCGTACCCTACGGTCGCCGGCGTGTTTTATGGGGGTAGTTCGGCGAGCGCCGATGTGATGCGAGTTAGGCCGCGTCACGCTTATGTCGTCATTCCCGCGCAAGCGGGAATCCATCGTCCCCTGGACCCCCGCTTTCGCGGGGGTGACGAAAGAGGCGGTTGGATCCGGGCAGCATGGGTTCTGAGGCCATTCAGTAGATTTTGACCAGGAGCGGGCGACAATGGCGATGAAGGTGGGCAGCGATATCGAGATCGCGCGGGCGGCGAAGATGCGCCCGATCGAGGAAGTGGCCGGCAAGATCGGCATTCCCGCACAGCATCTCTACCGGCACGGGCCAACCAAGGCGAAGCTCGCCCTCGAATTCGTCGAGAGCCTGAAATCCAAACCCAACGGCAAGCTGATCCTGGTCACCGCCATCACGCCGACGCCGGCGGGCGAGGGCAAGACCACGACCACGGTGGGCCTGGGCGACGGGCTCAACCGGATCGGCAAGAAGGCCATCATCTGCCTGCGCGAACCCAGCCTCGGCCCCTGCTTTGGGGTCAAGGGCGGTGCGGCCGGCGGCGGCTATGCCCAGGTGGTGCCCATGGAGGACATCAACCTCCATTTCACCGGCGACTTCCATGCCATCACCTCGGCCCACAATCTTCTCGCCGCCCTGATCGACAACCACATCTACTGGGGCAACGACCTGGGCTTCGACACCCGCCGCGTCGCCTGGCGCCGGGTGATGGACATGAATGACCGGGCGCTGCGCAGCATCGTCTCTTCGCTCGGCGGCGTCGCCAACGGCTTCCCGCGGGAGGACGGCTTCGACATCACGGTGGCCTCCGAGGTGATGGCCATCTTCTGCCTGTCGACCGACCTGCGCGACCTCACCAAGCGCCTGGGCAGCGTCATCGTCGGCTACACCCGCGACCGCAAGCCGATCCACGCCCGCGATCTCAAGGCCGAAGGCCCCATGACCGTGCTGCTCAAGGATGCGCTGTTGCCCAACCTGGTGCAGACGCTGGAGAACAATCCCGCCTTCATCCACGGCGGGCCCTTCGCCAACATCGCCCATGGCTGCAATTCGGTCATCGCCACGCAGACGGCGCTCAAGCTCGCGGACTACGTGGTCACCGAGGCCGGCTTCGGCGCCGATCTCGGGGCCGAGAAATTCTTCGACATCAAATGCCGAAAGACCGGCCTCAAGCCCAGCGCCGCCGTGATCGTCGCCACCATCCGTGCCCTCAAGATGCATGGCGGCATCGCCAAGGAGGATCTCGGCAAGGAGAACGTCGAAGCGCTAAAGAAGGGCATCGCCAACCTCGCGCGCCACGTGGAGAACGTGAAGGGCTTCGGCGTGCCGCCGGTGGTGGCGATCAACCGGTTCAGCGCCGACACCGATGCCGAGCTTCAGGCCGTGCGGCAGGCCTGCGCCGAGCTCCACGTCGAGGCCATCGAATGCAACCATTGGGCCGAGGGAAGTGCGGGCACCGAGACCCTCGCCAAGGCCGTGGTGGCGCTGGCCGAAAGCGGCAAGGCCGATTTCCGGACGCTCTATCCCGACGACCTGCCGCTCTGGGACAAGGTGCGCACCATCGCCCAGACCCTCTATGGCGCCCAGGGCATCATCGCCGACAAGAAAATTCGCGATCAGTTCGCCGAGTTCCAGAAGGCGGGCTATGGCCACTACCCGGTCTGCATGGCCAAGACTCAATACAGCTTCTCCACCGATCCCAACCTCAAGGGCGCGCCCAGCAACCACGTGGTGCCGATCCGGGAATTGAAGCTCTCCGCCGGCGCCGAGTTCCTGGTGGTCATCTGCGGCGAGATCATGACCATGCCAGGCCTGCCCAAAGTGCCCGCCGCCAACAGCATCCGCCTCAACGACAAGGGCGAGGTGGAGGGATTGTTCTAGGCGGCAGGGTCGCAAGAGCGGGGACAAACCGCCAACTGACGGATTTCATTGGACGACCGGGCATTGCGAACTGTGGATAAGCCTGCGGACAGTTCGGGCAACGCCTGAGTCTTATCCATTTGAGCCAACAGCGCGCGATCCGCTACTGTCTGCCCATGGCCGAAAGCAACGAACTTTTCGCGCGCAGCGCCGGCGAGGCGAACCCCGGCGCCGCAAGCGCGCTCCAGGGCACCGGCATCCTGCCCTTCCAGCAGATCAAGGCCCTCATCCGCGACCACGAAATCTGGGGCGAGCAGGACTTGCTCCCCGACCAGGTCCAGCCGGCGAGCCTGGATCTCAGGCTCGGCCGCGTCGCCTATCGGGTGCGCGCCAGTTTCCTCCCCGGCGAGAACGCGACGGTCGCCGAGAAGATCCAGCAATTCGCTTTGCATGAGATCGACCTGACCAAGGGCGCCTGTCTCGAACGGGACTGCGTCTATGTCGTGCCGCTCCTGGAGCGCTTGAAGCTCAGCAGCCGGATCTCGGCGGCGGCCAATCCGAAGAGCTCGACCGGACGCCTCGACATCTTCACCCGAGTCATCACCGACAACGGCCGAGCCTTCGACGAGATGCCGCCGGGCTACCAGGGCATGCTCTATGCCGAGATCGTGCCGAGGACCTTCAGCGTCATCGTCCGCCAGGGCTCGCGGCTCTCCCAGATCCGCTTCCGGCGCGGCACGCCGGGCACCAGCGCCTCGCAGCTTCGCCGCCTGCATGAACAGTTCCGCCTCGTCGATGCCGAGAATGCGAACATCCGGGGCGATGCCATCGCCGTCACCCTCGACCTCTTGGGCGAGGAACGCGAAGGGCTGGTCGGCTGGCGGGCGAAGAAGCATGCCGCGCTGGTCGATGTCGATGCCCGCTCGGCCTACGACCCTCTCGATTTCTGGGACGCGATCAGCCTCAGGCCGGGCAGGGGGCTCGTGCTCGATCCCGCCGATTTCTATGTCCTGGCGACGCGCGAAGCCGTGGTCGTACCGCCGGACCATGCGGCGGAGATGCTGCCGAACGACACGCAAGTGGGCGAGTTCCGCGTCCACTATGCCGGCTTCTTCGACCCGGGTTTCGGCTACGACCCGGCCGGCGGGCGCGGCAGCCGCGCCGTGCTGGAGGTGCGCTCGCGGGACGTGCCCTTCGTGCTCGAGCATGGCCAGACCGTCGGCTGGCTGCGCTACGAGAAGCTCGCCGCCACCCCGGACCGGCTCTATGGCGGCACGCTGGGTTCGCACTATCAGGGGCAGGGGCTGCAGCTGGGGCGCCAGTTCAAGCCGGTGATGGGTTGACGCGTTAGCCGCTAACCCTCCCGCGCCCGCTGCCTCAGCACGTATTTCTGGACCTTGCCGGTCGCGGTCCTGGGCAGTTCGCCGAACACGATGTGCCGGGGACGCTTGAAGCCGGCCATCTGGCCCTTGCACCATGCCATGAGTTCCTCGGCCGATGGTGCGGCCACGCCTTGGCGCAGCGCCACGAAGGCGCAAGGGGTCTCGCCCCAATGGGGGTCGGGCTTGGCGACCACGGCCACTTCGCGCACGGCGGGATGGCGGGCGAGGATTTCCTCGACTTCCAGCGAGGAGATGTTTTCCCCGCCGGAGATGATGATGTCCTTGGAGCGGTCCTTGACCTCGATATAGCCGTCAGGATGCATGACCCCGAGGTCGCCGGTGCGGAACCACCCGTGGCGGAACGCCTCGTTGGTCGCCGCCGGGTTCTTGAGATAGCCCTTCATCACCGTGTTTCCCCGGGTGACGATTTCGCCCATCGACTTGCCGTCCGCCGGCAGGGTCGCGCCGGTCGCCGGATCGATCACCTGCAATCCCGCCACCGTGATATAGCGCACGCCCTGGCGCGCCATCTTCTGCGCTCTCTCGGGCAGGTCGAGCCTTGCCCAAGCGCTCTGGAATTCGCACATCGTCGCGGGACCATAGGTCTCGGTCAGGCCATAGCCGTGGATGACCGTGAAGCCCATCTGCTCCAGGGCGCCGATGACGGTGCTGCTCGGCGCGGCACCCCCGGTCATGATCCTGACCGGCTGCGTCAGGCGTCGCCGGTCGCTGCCCGGCGCGAAGGCAAGCATGCCGAGCACGGTCGGCGCGCCGCAAAGATGGGTGACGCCGAATCGCTCGATGTTGGCGAAGATCTCCCTCGCCACGACGGCGCGCTGAATCACATGGGTAGCGCCCACCGCCGTGACCGCCCAGGTAAAGCCCCAGCCATTGCAGTGAAACATCGGCAAAGTCCAAAGATGGGCGCTGGTCGGCCCCAATCCTCCGCTCAGCGCCTGGCCGAGTGCCACGAGATAGGCGCCGCGATGATGGCACACCACGCCCTTGGGATTGCCGGTCGTCCCCGAGGTGTAGTTGAGGGAAATCGCCTGCCACTCGTCGCCGGGCGTCCGGATTGGCGCATCCGGATCGCCACCGGCAATGAAGTCCTCGTACTCGATCCCGTCGCCTTTCGCCGGATGACCCGCCTCAGCCGCGCCGATTTCGACCAGGATCGGAGGATGCCTGACCTCCGCCAGGGCCGCCTTGGCGATCGGCATCAGTTCGGAATCGACCAGGAAGGCCTTGCTCTCGGCATGCTCCAGGATGAATGCCACCGCCTTCGCGTCGAGCCGGTAGTTGATCGGGTTGAGGACGCCGCCCGCCATGGCCGCCGCATAGTGCATCTCCAGCGCCGCAACGCCGTTGGGCGAGAACACCGAAACCGTGTCGTCCTTGCCGATGCCGACCTTGCCGAGCGCGTCGGCCGCCTGCCGGCAGCGCCGCCACATCTCGGCATAGGTGACAACGCGTTCGCCGTCGACGATCGCGGGCTTGCCCGGAAAGACCAGGGCCGAGCGTTCGAGAAACGAGATCGGCGTCAGCGGTTGATAGTTGGCAGCCTGCTTGCCGAGGGCAGCCTCGTATTTGCTCGTCGGCATCTCGGCTTCCTCCCCGTTCCTGCCCATTGCGGGTCAGGCAACTGCCGCCACCGTCCTCGCCGCTATTTCGTGTTCGGCTTTCCGCCGATGAGCGAGGGATTTCGCGAACGCTATCACTGTACCCACCCGGCGGGTACCCCTCGGGTCATATCCCGCCAAAAGAGGCCGGCGGTTAGGCCGAGACCCGGCCATCCGCGAAGTCTTACGGTTGGCAAAACCTGGATGGCCGCCTCGATCAGGCCATGACGGAAAATGGAAGTGGCTTCAAACCGTCAAGGTTCGGCCGGCAGCGCGACCGGCCGGTATCGCTACTCCCCTTCCTTGATTCGCGCCCAGGTGCGGCTGCGCAGCCGCTCGACGGCGGCCGTCGCCGGCTTGTCCGGGAACAGCTTGGCCATCACCGGCGGATCCGGATAGATATCGGGATCATAGCGCAGCGCATCCTTAACCATGGGCGTGGCGGCCAGGTTGGGCGAGGCGTAGTTGACGAAATTGGCGCCGTCCGCTGCGACTTGGGGTTCCATCAGGTAATTGATGAACCGGTGGGCGTTGCCCGGATGCTCGGCGTCGGCCGGGATCGCCAGATTGTCGATCCAGATCTGGGTTCCCTCGACCGGGATGCGGTAGTCGATCTCGATCCCGTTCTTGGCCTCTTCGGCCCTGCGCTTGGCATTCAGGAAATCGCCGTTCCAGCCGATGGCAAGGCAGATCTCCCCGTTGGCCATGTCGTCGGCATAACGCGAGGGATGGAAGTACTTGATGTAGGGTCGCACCTTCTTCAGCAGGTCCTCGGCCGCCTTGTAGTCCGCCTGCTTCGCCGTGTAGGGGCTGAAGCCCAGGTAGTTGAGGATGATCTCCAGCATGTCGCCGGGATCGTCCAGGATGGCGACGCCGCAGTCGGCGAATTTCTTGACCAACTCGGGCTTGAATACCATATCCAGGCTGTCGACCGGCGCATCGGGCATGCGCGCCTGGATTTTCAGCACATTCATGCCGATCCCGATGGTGCCCCAGAAATAGGGCACGGTGAGCGCGTTGCCCGGATCGAAGACGGCCGCGGCGCGCAGCACCGCGGGGTCCATGTTCTTGAGGTTCGGAAGCTGCGTCTTGTCGAGCGGACGGAAGAGCCCGGCCCCGGCCTCCTTGCCGACGAACCCGTCGGAAGCCACGACAACGTCATAGCCGGAATGGCCTATCTCGAGTTTCGTCTCCAGGGTGGCGTCGGAATCGTAGACGTCGTAGTTCACCTTGATGCCGGTCAGCTTCTCGAAATCCGCGATGGTGTGCTCGCCGATATAGTCGGGGAGATTGTAGACATTGAGGACCTGCTCATCGTCTGCCGCCGCTCGCCCGTAGAGGAACAGCGCCGCCAGCAGCACGCCGGCCAGCAGGACCGGGAACAGGCTTCTTGCTGCCGTCCGCATCGCAGTGAAGTCCGCCCGCCTCAGCCCTGCCGGGCGACGCCGGGCTGCCCGGCGCCGGCGGCAACCAGCGAAGCGCCATCCAGGGTCGCCAGCGCGCCATAGAGATCGGGCCGGCGATCCCGGAACAGGCCCCAGGCCGCGCGCCTCTCGCGGGCGGCATCGAGGTCGAAGTGCGCTGTCAGTACGGCCTCGCTCTCGGCGTCGGCCGAGGCGACGAGCTCGCCGGTCGGCCCGGCGATGAAGGAGTTGCCATAGAAGGTCAGCGTGGCGCTCTTGCCCTCCTCGCGCCCGATCCGGTTCGAGGCCACCAAGGGCATCAAGTTGGCGCCCGCATGGCCTTGCATGACGCGCCGCCAATGGCCGCGGCTATCCAGGCTCGGATCCTGGGGCTCGGAGCCGATGGCCGTCGGGTAGAACAGGATCTCCGCTCCCTGGAGCGCCATGCTGCGGGCACATTCCGGAAACCATTGGTCCCAGCAAACGCCGACGCCGATGGCCCCATAGGCCGTGTTCCACACCCGGAATCCGGTATCGCCCGGATTGAAATAGAACTTCTCCTGATAACCCGGCCCGTCGGGAATATGGGACTTGCGATAGATCCCGAGCTGGCGCCCATCGGCATCGATGAGGGCGACGGAATTGTAATAGGCGTTGTTGGCCCGTTCGAAGAAGCTGACCGGCAGCACCACGCCAAGCTCGCGGGCGAGCGCCGCCATGCGCCGGAGCGTCTGGCTGCCCTCCGCCGGTTGGGCGAGCGCGAAATGGGCCGGGAGCTGGTCCTTGCAGAAATAGGGGGTCTCGAACAGCTCCTGCAGGAGCACGACCTGCGCGCCTTCTGCCGCGGCGCGGCGAACCATGCTTTCCGCCTTGTCGAGGTTGCTCGCCTTGTCGCTCGCGCAGGCGAACTGCGTCGCCGCCACCGTCACTTCGCGCGAAACTGCCACCTGCCGTCTCCCTGCCCGCCGATACTCAAACGCCGCTTCCGGCGCCGAAGCGAAAGACTAGACGACTATGCCTGACAGGGAAATGACCGCCAGTATCGGATCGCAGAAATTCGTGACTCGGGCCATTGTCGCGAATTTCTGCGTGAATCCGATACTTAACCGTGAAAGGATGTACCGACTTTCGCAGAAAGTCGGTACTAGGCTCAGTCCGGTTGCTTGGGCAGCGCTAGGCGCGACCAGCCGTCGGGGCCGAAGGCCTCCAGCGGGCGAAAGCGCGTCTTGTACGCCATCTTCCGGCTCGCCGCGATCCAGTAGCCGAGGTAAACATAGGCGAGGCCCCGGCGTAGCGCTTCCTCGATAAGGCGCAATACCGTGGCGCTGCCGAGGCTCATCATCTGGAGGTCGGGCTCGTAGAAGCTATAGACGGCGGAGAGCCCGTCGATGGACCGGTCGACCAGGCAGCAGCCAACCAGGTTGCCATCGCCGTCCCGCAATTCGAAGACCCCGGTGTCGATAGGCG
This sequence comes from uncultured Alphaproteobacteria bacterium, assembly GCA_963724385.1. GTDB lineage: Bacteria > Pseudomonadota > Alphaproteobacteria > Dongiales > Dongiaceae > DASXQK01. The sequence continues at coordinate 2,575,440 of CAVRUJ010000001.1, forward strand.
TGTCTTCGATCATGGCTCGGTAGTCGGCGAATGCCATGCCGGCCATCTCGCCGTCGCCGTGGCGCCTGAGGAGATAGCGACTGAAAAGAGTGAACTGCTCCGCCGTCGCCCGGGCCGGCCGGAGGGACCAGGCAAGCCCGGCGGTACGCCGCGCGACCCGGCGCAGGGACCGACCGGGCCGGAACTCGGCCACGGGCACGCGAACCGGCACGCAGGCCTGGCAGCCGTGGCAAGCCGGCCGATAGGCCACGGCATGGCTGCGCCGGAAGCCGGCCCGGGACAGGAGATCGAAGCTCTCGGGCGCATCCGGACCCGAAAGCTCGGTCACCAGCTTGCGCTCGCGCCGGCCCGACAGATAGGGGCAGGGGGCCTCTCGCGTGAGCAGAAAGGCCATCGGCCGCGTCCGACTCTGGATCGTCACATCCGCCCCGTGATTGGCCGAGGCCGTCGCCGGGCCCGCGCCGGCGCACTACTAGCCATGATCGATTCGTCCGCGCTGGACAGCTACCTGGCGAAGAATCCTCCCTGACGGGCGCAAGCGCAAGGGCCTTGGCCCAGGGATCTCACGAAGCGCTGCCACAATTCAGGCCAGGGCCTCGCCCAGCTCGGCCAGGAGGTCCGCCTCGTCCTCGACCCCGACGGACAGGCGAACCAGCCCGTCCCCGATACCGAGCCGGGCGCGAACCTCGGCGGGCACCGAGGCGTGGGTCATGATGGCCGGATGCTCGATCAGGCTCTCGACCCCGCCCAGGCTTTCCGCGAGGGCGAATATCTCGCAACGCTCCAGGAACCGGCGCGTGTCCGCCAGATCGCCTTTAAGCAGGGCCGAGACCATGCCGCCGAAGCCATGCATCTGGCGCTTGGCGAGCGTATGCTGGGGATGGCTCTCGAGCCCCGGATAATAGACCTTCTCGATCCTGGGATGGCTCTCGAGGAAGCGCGCGACCGCCATGGCGTTGTGGCAATGACGCTCCATGCGCAAAGCCAGGGTCTTCAAGCCGCGCAAGGCAAGGAAGCTGTCGAAGGGCCCGGCGACCGCGCCGATGGCGTTCTGGAGGAAGACCAGCTTCTCCCTGATCTCGTCATTCGGACCGACGACGAGCACGCCGCCCACCATGTCGGAATGGCCATTCAGGTATTTGGTCGCCGAATGCATGACGATGTCGAAGCCCAGCTCCAGGGGACGCTGGACCCAGGGGCTGGCGAAGGTGTTGTCGCAGACCGTGATGATGCCGCGCCGGCGGGCGATGGCCGCCGTCGCTTCCAGGTCGACCAACCGGAGCAGGGGATTGGTCGGCGATTCGACCCAGATCATCCTGGTCTCCGGCCGGATTGCCGCCTCCAGTGCCTCAGGCCGGCTGAGATCGGCATAGGTGAAGACAAGCCCGGCCGAGCGTTCCCGCACGCGCGAGAACAAGCGCCGGCTGCCGCCGTAGAGATCCTCCATGGCAACGACATGGGCGCCGCTGTCGAGCAGCTCCAGGGCAGTGGAGGTCGCCGCCATGCCCGAAGCGAAGGCGAAGCCGACGCTGCCGCTTTCCAGATCGGCGACGCAGCGCTCATAGGCCATGCGGGTGGGATTCTGGCTGCGCGAGTACTCGTAGCCCTTATGCACGCCGGGGCTTTCCTGGACATAGGTCGAGGTGGCGTAGATCGGCGTCATCACCGCGCCGGTCGAAGGGTCAGGCGACTGGCCGGCATGGATGCTGCGGGTGGCGAAGCCGCGTCGGTTCTGCTTCTTCATGGAGATACCTAGGCGATGCTGCGGCGCAAGTGGTTCAGAAGGTCGATGCGAGTGACGAGGCCGAGGAACTCGCCCGCCTCCGTCACCAAGGCGACGTGATTGCGCTCCAGCAGCGCGACCAGGTCAGCGAGCGGCTGGCTCGCCTCGATGAATTCGAGGCGGGTCGTCATGGCGCCGGACACGGGCTCGCGGAACTTGCCGGCATGGCCATAGACCGCGAGGAGCAGGTCGGATTCGTCGATGATGCCCACGACCTTGCCGCGGTCCAGGACCGGGAGCTGGGAGATCTCATAGAGCTTCATGCGCTGGTAGGCGACGAGCAGGGAATCCTTGGGCGAGAGCGTGATCGTCGCCTGGTCGACATGCCGGCGCGCGATCAGGTCGCGCAGGTCACCCTGGCGTTCGCGCGCCAGCAGCCCCTGGTCCAGCATCCAGTAGTCGTTGAACATCTTGGAGAGGTACTTGTTGCCGCTGTCGCACACGAAGGTGACGACGCGTTTGGGCCCGCTCTGGGCACGGCAATATTTGAGCGCGGCGGCGACCAGCGTGCCGGTGGAGGAGCCGGCCAGGATCGCTTCCTTGTGCAGCAGCTCGCGCGCGGTGGCGAAACTCTCGGCGTCGGTCACCGAGAAGGCTTCCGAGACCAGCGAAAGATCGCAGTTCGGCGGCACGAAATCCTCGCCGATGCCCTCCACCAGCCATGAACCGGCCTCGATCAGCTTGCCGGTGGCGACCATGGGCGCCAGCACGGAACCTTTGGGATCGGCCAGGATCACTTGCGCCTTGGGCGCCACGCGCTTGAGGAACCGGCCGAGGCCCGTCAGCGTCCCGCCCGAGCCGACGCCGACCACGACGGCGTCGATGGCGTGGCCCATCTGGTGCCAGATCTCCGGGCCCGTGCCCGTCTCATGAGCGAGCGGATTGGCCGGATTGGCGAACTGATTGACGTAGATAGCGCCCGGAGTCTCGCGCGTGAGCCGCTCGGCCATGTCCTGGTAGTACTCGGGATGGCCCCTGCCCACGTCGGAGCGGGTCATGCGCACCTCGGCGCCGAGCGCGCGCAGATGAAAAATCTTCTCCTGGGCCATCTTGTCGGGGATGACCAGGATGAGGCGATAGCCCTTCTGGGACGCCACCAGCGCGAGGCCGAGCCCGGTGTTGCCGGCCGTCGCCTCGATCAGGGTCCCGCCCGGCTTCAGGGCTCCCTCCCGCTCGGCCACCTCGATCATGCAAAGGGCGATGCGGTCCTTGATCGAACCGCCGGGATTCTGGTTCTCAAGCTTCAGGAACAACCGGCAGAAGCCGGTTTCGAGCCGCGTCACCTCCACGAGAGGCGTGCGGCCGATCATCTCCAGGACGTTGCGATAGGCGGTCATCTTGCGGCTTCGCGCGCCCGGCTGCTGAGCAGATGGGTCGGGAACCCGTCTTTCTCGAGCGCCGCGATGATGTCCCTGTAGTGCTCGGGATTGCGGGTTTCGATCACCGCATCGACATAGGCCTGCTTGACCGGCAGGTCGTCGAACATGCGCTGATGATCGATTTCGATGATGTTGCCTCCGGCCTGGCCAACAGCGCCGGCGAGCCGGCCCAGCACGCCCGGAGAATCCGAGATCTCGATGCGGAGCGTCACCACACGCCCGTCGCGCACCAGGCCTCGCATCAGCAGCTGGGCCAGGATCCGCGCATCGATATTGCCGCCGCACACCACGATGGCGACCCGCTTGCCGGCGAAGCGCTTGCCATGGGCGATCAAGGCGGCGAGCCCGGCGGCGCCGGCACCCTCGGCGATGATCTTCTGTCGCTCGGCCATCATCTGCACCGCCTGCTCGAGCGCGTCCTCCCCGACCAGCAACAGGTCGCTCGCCAGCCGGGCGATGATCTCGCGCGTCAGCGCGCCGGGCGACTTGACGGCGATGCCCTCGGCGATGGTGAGGCCGCCGTTGGCCGGTGCAAGATTGCGCACGGCGTGATGCATGGAGGGATAGAGTGCGGCCTCGACCCCGATCATCTCGATCCGGGGATCGAGCGCCTTGGCCGCGATCGCCACGCCCGACATCACCCCGCCGCCGCCGATGGGGACGACGATGATGTCGAGGCCGGGAAAATCGGCCAGCAATTCGAGGCCGATCGTGCCTTGGCCGGCGATGATCAGCGCATCGTCGTAGGGATGGACGAAAGTCAGGCCCTGCCTGGCGGCAAGCTCGCGTGCGAACACCGCGGCGCTGTCGATGCTGTCGCCCTGGAGCAGGACCTTGGCGCCGAGACCGCGCGTTCGCTCGACCTTGTTGAACGGGGTGCCCTCGGGCATCACGATCGTCGCCGGAATCCCGAGGCGCCCGGCGTGGTAGGCCACGCCCTGGGCGTGATTGCCGGCCGACATGGCGATCACGCCCGCCTTCCGGGCGGCGGCGTCGAGGCTCGCCAGCTTGTTGTAAGCGCCGCGGTCCTTGAACGAGCCGGTATACTGCAGGTTCTCAAGCTTCAGGATCACCTCACCGGCACCCGTGGCCTCGGCCAGGCGCGGGGCGGCGATGGCGGGCGTGCGCACGACATGGCCGGCGATCGTGGTGGCGGCGCGTCGGACGTCGTCGATCGTCACGCTCATGTTCTCGTCCCCTTCATGCGGGGTGGCCCGGGTTCAGGGTCAGCCGGTTGCGCCCGCGGCCGAGGATGGTGAAATAGACGCCATCCCGCCAGGACTCAATGAAATCGCCATAGTGGCTCGACACCGGATTGCCCGACTGGCCGCCGGCAATGACGAAGCGCGAGCGGTCGAGGTCGGCCAGGTCGAAGACCGCCCTGAGCCCCGCGCCGAAGACATTGTCGAACGAAGCGCCCGTGGGATCCTCCACCTGGGGAACGGCTCGGCCGACGGTGAAGAAGTCGCCATCGGTCGGGATATTTGGATCGAGCCAGGCCTGAAGCACAGGGAGATGCTGGAACAACGGATGGGGGAAATGCGCCCGATGCGCGGCACCCCAACGCCAGGAGGAGGGATCGCTGCCATAGGCGTCGGCCAGCGCCTTCATGGCGCGGTCGTGGGCCTGGCGCACCTGCCAGGCGCAGTCCTCCACGACCGGCGTGCGCCGGTCGTCGCAGAGCTGGGCGGCCGGTCCGCCCTTCAGCGCGTCGATCAGGATTTTCGTGTCCCAGAACCAGAACTCCGAAAACGCGTTGCCGAGGTCCTCGTCCAGCAGGCCGTGGGCGAGTTCCCTGATCCAGGCATCGAAGATAAGCGGCGCTGCATCCGCGCGATCCATCCGCCGGTTCCAGGCGGACAGCCTGGCATCTGGCTCGCTCGCCAGCAGCAGCGGCACCAGCGTCTCGGCGGCAAGGGAGTAAGTGTCGCGCTGGATCGCCGTCATGCTGTCCAGATCGTGCTTGGGACGGGCTTCGATCATCTGGCGGATGCGGTCGATGCGGTAGTCGGCGTCCCAACGGGCGGTCACGAAATAGGGATAGTTCGCGTCCGTCACCCGGTTGTTGGCTGTGGCGAAGTAACCTGCCGGCGGGTTCATGCCCTGGGGCAAGGCATCGAAGGGGATCATGCCGATCCAGTCGTAATCGCTGGTCTCGCCGGGCACCGGCATCAGGCTGTCCTCGACGAGGGTCTTGCGGATCGGGATGCGCCCGACGGTGGCAAATCCGATGTTGCCGGCGTCGTCGGCGTAGACGACGTTTTGGACCGGCGAATCGAACCGGCGAAGCGCATCGTGGAAGGCCATGGCGTTGGGCGCATGGCTCATGGCCAGGAGCGCTGCCGCCGTGCGGTCGTCCGGCGCCAGACCCGTCCACGCGAGCGCATAGGCGCGCTGGGTAGCCTGGTCGATCTGGATCAGCGGGCCGTGGCGCGTTTCCAGAACATGTTCCACCACCGGAGCGCCGCCCTTCACGCCGATCGTCTCGTCGCGGCTGAGGAGCGGCTGCGGTCCGAACGGCGTTGCGTATCGTCCGCCCGGGAGGAGCGTTTCGACGAAGAGATCCTGCGTATCCGCCTGCGTGGTGGTGAAGCCCCAGGCGACGTGACCGTTGTCGCCGATGACGATGAGCGGCACGCCGGGTGCGCTCGCGCCTGCGAGGCGCCCTGAGGGAGTCTCCAGCCGGGCGAGATACCAGGCCGCCGGCATGTCGAGAGCGAGATGGGGATCGTTCGCGAGAATCGGCTTGCCGGTGACGCTGCGGGTGCCGGCCAGCACCCAATTGTTGGAAGCGCCGGAGTCGAGCAGGGGCCACTGGGGATCGTCGAGGAGGGCGTGCTTCTGCGTCACCGGCCAGAGCGCTTGCATCACCTGGGCCGGCAGGCGGTCGGCAAGAGCCTGGCGCAGGCGCTCATCGCGCCAGTTCCCGGAAAGCTGCCAGGCCATCAGCCGGCCCCAGACGAGGGAGTCCGCCGGCGTCCATGGCTCTGGCCTGTAGCCCAGCAGCAGGAACTCCGGTGCCGGCAGGCTGTCGCGCCGGGCGAGATAGGCATTCACGCCGTTGGCGTAAGCCTGGAGGAAGTGCCGCACATCGTCGGGCAGATGCGTCAGATTCTCCTCGGCCACGCGATAGAGCCCGACGCGCCGCATGAAACGGTCGGTCTCGATGGTGGCGGCGCCGATGACCTCCGAAAGCCGCCCGGCGCCAAGACGCCGCGTCAAGTCCATCTGGAACAGGCGGTCCTGCGCATGGGCATAGCCAAGGGCGAACGCCGCGTCGGCATCGCTGCCCGCGCGGATGGTGACGATCCCCATCTCATCGCGCTGGATCTCGATCCCGGCCGAGGCACCGGGAACGGCGATCGCGCCGTCGAGCGTCGGCAGGGTCGCCATGAGAATAGTGGCGAGCGCGCCCAGCGCCAACAGCACCAGCGTCGACGCCCACAGTGCCAGGCGTCCCATGACTCAGAGTTCGTCGAGGATGCGCTCGCGATCGGCGTCGAGATCGGGAGCGGGCCCTCGGCTGCTGGGGTCGGCAAAGCCGGAGAGCTTGATGGGGTTGCCGGCGAGCTTCAGGCCCGGCATGGCGGGATCATCCACGCGGACCACCATGTTCCGGGCCTGCACCTGGGGATCGGCCAGAACCTGGCCCACGTCGTTGATGGGACCGCAGGGAATCCCAGACTTGCCGAACAGGTCGAGCCATTCGGCGACCGGCCGGCGCTTCAGGCAGCTTTCGATTTCTTCGGTCAACTCCTCGACATGGCGCGATCGCGCGTCGTTGCCGGCGAAGCGCCGGTCCTGGATCATGTCCGGCCGGCCCAGCAGGTCGCAGAGTTTGGCGAATTGCGCGTCGGTCCCGGCGGCGACGACGAGATGCCCATCGGCGGCGGCGAAAGCGGCGAAGGGGGCGATGGAGGCATGGCGGGCACCCAACGGTCCCGGCGACTTGCCGGTGGCGAAATAGCGGGTGATGGCGTTCTCCAGAATGGCCACCTGGCAATCGAGCATGGAGATGTCGATCTTCCGGCCGCTTCCGCTCCGCGTGCGCTCGTATAGCGCCGTGGCGATGCCGAGCGCCATGAACAGGCCGGCCGTGATGTCGCCGACCGAGGAGCCGACCCGTGTCGGCGGGCCGCCGGGATGCCCAGTGATGCTCATGATCCCGCCCATGGCCTGCACCACCATGTCGTAGGCCGGCCTCTGGGCGTAGGGACCGCTATGGCCGAACCCGGAAGCCGCGGCATAGATGAGCCGCGGGTGGCGCTCGTGCAGCGCCTCCCAACCGAAGCCCAGCTTTTCCATCGCGCCCGGGCGGAAATTTTCCACCAGAACGTCGGCCTGGCCCAGCAAGCGCTCGAAGATCGCGCGGTCTGCGTCCGCCTTGAGATCGAGGGCGATCGATTCCTTGCCCCGGTTGAAGGCCGTGAAATAGCCCGATTTGCCGTTGATGAAAGGCCCGTAGCGCCGTGATTCATCGCCCTGGGGCGGCTCGACCTTGACCACCCTCGCGCCCAGATCGGACAGCAGCATCGTGCAATAGGGGCCAGCAAGAATCCGGGTCAGATCGAGCACGAAGAGGCCGGAAAAGGGGCCTTCGGGGGTCATGCGGGCTTCATAGCCGGTTACCCGGATTTGCGCCAGCAGTCCATCGCTCAAGGCAGCGGGGCAGGCTCGATGGCGAGGCCTTGGGGCAGGCTCGCCCGGCCGATTTGCAGGCCATCGGCGGATACCGGAATCACCACCAGCTTGTCGTCGGTGAGCTGGAGACGGATGGCGAAGCCACCCATTGCGGCCGGATCCTTCTTGCCGTCCACCGGCCAAAGCTCGAGGGAATCCGTATCTTCCGCCTTGCCATCCAGGCGCAAGCGCAGGAGAGCCTGGCCCATGAAGCCGTCGACGGCGTCGGGACTCGCTGCCAGCAGTCGATAGCGGGCCAGAGGCCTGTCCGGTGCGGCATAGGTGAGCAGACCGACGGTCCTCGGTGTGAGCGCGCCGAATTCCGCCTCGTCGGTCATGGAATAGGCGGCATGGAAGGCAACCAGGCGTTCGATTCCGTGGCTGTTGGGTATTTCGACCTGGGCCCAGCAATCCGAGGCATCGGGCCCGGTCGCGGTGAAGAGGCGCCGACCGCCAAAGAGATCGAAGACGGTGAAGGTATCGCGTCCGCCGCAACAGCCATGCTGGGTGACGATGAAGACATCGCGGCGGGTCGAGATCTCGCCTGAGTCTCCGGGTTCCTTCGCTGTCCACAATTGTTGCTTTTTGGCCCCGTCGATCCGCCAGGTGGTAGCTGACACGATGCCCGAGACAATGCCCTCGGCATCGTCTCGCCGAACCACGTCGGTCTGGAGGCGCAGGACCAAACGGATGGGCGTGGTGTCGCCGTAGCGCCAATGGTCGGCAGAGAGGAAGCTGCGGTTGACGATGTGCGTTTCGACATAGGCGTCGGCCCCTGCGCCCGCCGGGCGCAGATCGATGGTGGACTCCGCCTTGTCCGCCATTTGAGCCGAAGCCGCGACGCTAGAAAAGATCAGCGCGGAAGCAAACAGGAAACCCAGGATCTTCATGGCCGACAAGTGAAGCGGGGAACGCAGGGCGAGGCAAGAGCGGACATGACGATGATGCCTGAATGCCAACTCTATCGTGATAGTGTCCCGCGACGGTCACCAGGAGGCTACCCATGAGCAAGGCGGCGGAAGCGCGACGGGTTCTTGTGACGAGCAGCGCGGCGTTCGGCCCATACGATCTCGAGGGACCGTTGCAAGCCGACATCGGCTGGCTTCCCATCAGCTACGACCGCAAGGCGGGGCAGGGGAGCTACCTGATGCGCATGGAGCCGGGTGCCCGCACCATCCCCCATGAGCATCCCGGCTACGAGGATTTCCTGATCCTGGCGGGCGAACTCATCGACAGCGACGGCCGGGTCCTGCGCCAGGGCGACTTCGTCAGCTATGCGCCGGGGACGCACCATCATTCCTGGACCGACGTCGGTTGCACGATCGCCGTATTCGAATGGCAGCCGCGCAAACCCTAGGTCCGCCGGGCGCCGACCCGGGCGAGGCCGGAATCATTGCATTTCCGTTGCCCAGGCTGTAAACGGCCCCGTCGCCCCGATTGCGGGGCGCCTAGAGAGAACCGGCCACCCGATCGATGACCCATCTCGACCAGCTCGAATCCCAGAGCGTTTACATCCTCCGCGAAGCCTTCAACCGGATCGACCGGCTGGCCATGCTGTGGTCGCTGGGCAAGGACAGCAATGTCATGGTCTGGCTGGCGCGCAAGGCCTTCTTCGGCCATGTCCCGTTCCCGGTGATGCACATCGATACGGGCCGGAAGTTTCCGGAAATGTATGCCTTCCGCGACCGCTACAGCCGCGAATGGAACCTGAACCTGATCCTCGAGCAATGTCCGCCCCTGGAGGCGACCGATCCCACCTTGCCGCCGGCCGCCCGCTCGGCCGCGCGCAAGACCCTGGGACTGCGCGACGCGATCGCCAAGCATGGGCTGCACGGCATCATCGCCGGGATCAGGCGCGACGAGGAAAGCGTGCGCGCCAAGGAGCGGGTGTTCAGCCCGCGGGGCGACAGCGGGCAATGGGATTTCCGCGACCAGCCAGCGGAATTCTGGGATCACTTCAACACCGATCTTCCAGCCGGGACCCACCTGCGCGTCCATCCGCTGCTCCATTGGACCGAGCGCGACATCTGGCGTTACATCCGGCGCGAGCGCATTCCCGTCGTCGATCTCTACTTCGCCAAGGCCGGCAAGCGTTACCGGTCGCTGGGGGATTCCGACATCACATTCCCGATGGAGAGCAAGGCCGCCACCATCGACGAAATCATCGCCGAGCTTGAGGCGACCTCGGCGCCGGAGCGCGCGGGACGGGCCATGGACCGCGAGACCGAGGACGCCTTCGAGCGCCTCAGGGCCGCCGGATACATGTGATGACGCCCGACCCTCAAGCCGCGCCCCACCTGCAAGAGGCCTTGCGCGTGGTCATCGTCGGCCATGTCGACCATGGCAAATCCACCTTAGTGGGGCGCCTGTTCCACGACACCGGCATGCTGCCCGAGGGCAAGCTGGATTCGATCCGGGCCATGTGCGAGCGGCGCGGCATGCCCTTCGAATGGGCCTTCCTCATGGATGCCTTCCAGTCGGAGCGCGACCAGGGCATCACCATCGATACGGCCCAGATCTGGCTGCGCAGCGAACTGCGCGACTACGTCATCATCGACGCGCCGGGTCATCGCGAATTCATCAAGAACATGATCACGGGCGCATCGAGCGCGGATGCCGCCCTGCTGATGATCGATGCCAGCCACGGCATCCAGCAGCAGTCGCGTCTCCACGGATTCCTCATCAACCTGCTGGGCATCAAGCAGGTCGCCGTAGTCGTCAACAAGATGGACCTGGTGGATTTCTCCGCCGGCCACTACGAGGACATCCGCGCAAGCTATGCGCGCTACCTCGCCGGCCTGGGTGCGAAGGCCGACTACGTCGTGCCCGTATCGGCCCGGGACGGCGACAATCTGGTGCAACGGTCCCACCGGATGCCCTGGTACGAAGGGCCGACCCTCATGGAGGCGCTCGACAGCTTCCGTGCTCCGCCCCGGCCCGTCGACCTGCCGCTCCGGATGCCCGTGCAGGATATCTACAAGTTCGACCAGCGCCGGATCGTCGTCGGGCGGATCGAGAGCGGCAAGCTCGCCGTCGGCGACAGACTCTTGTTCTCTCCCAGCAACAAGATCGCGCGGGTTGCCTCCATCGAAGGCTGGAACAGGCCGGCGCCGGCGCTCCAGGCGCTGGCCGGGGAATCCGTGGGCCTCACGCTTGATGAGCAGATCTTCATCGAGCGGGGCGAGATCGCCAGCCAGCCGGAAAATCCGCCGGTGCTCACCAGCGTCTTTCGCGGCCGCATCATCTGGCTCGGCCGCGGCAATCTGCAGCGCGACGCGGAATATCGCCTCAAGCTTTGCACCCTCGACGTGCCGGTGACGGTCCAGGCGGTGGAACGCGTGTTCGATACCGAGGATCTGAGCATCCACGAGGCGAGCGAGGTGAGCCGTCACGGCGTGGCCGACGTGATCCTGCGCAGCCGGGCGATGATGGCCCTCGACGAGGCGGAGGCCATCGCCCGGACCGGGCGCTTCGTCCTGACCGACGGCCACAACATCGTGGCCGGCGGCCTGGTCGACATGAAGGGCTATCCCGACCAGCGCCAGAGCGTGACGGTCCGCTCGAGCAACCTCTCCCGGGTCGAGCATCGCGTGACCGCTGAATCCCGGATGCTGCGAAACGGCCACAAGGGCGGCGTTCTCTGGTTCACCGGGCTCTCCGGCGCCGGCAAGTCGACCATCGCCATGGAAGTCGAGCGGCGCCTGTTCCAGAAGGGCTATCTAGTCTACGTGCTCGACGGCGACAATGTCCGCAACGGCCTCAGCGCCAATCTCGGCTTCTCGCCCGAAGACCGGGCGGAGAACATCCGCCGCATCGGCGAGGTGGCGGCCCTCTTCGCCGATTCCGGGGTGATCGCCATCACCGCCTTTATCTCCCCCTACCGGGCGGACCGCCAGCGGGCGCGCAGCGCCGCCAAGTCGAGCTTTCACGAAATCTATGTGAAGGCCGACGTGGCCACCTGCGAGAAGCGCGACCCCAAGGGCCTCTACAAGCGGGCCAGGCGCGGCGAGATCGCCGAGTTCACCGGGATCTCGGCGCCCTACGAGGAGCCCGAGGCCGCGGAGTTCGTGGTCGACACCGGTGAACTCTCGGTCGAGGACAGCGTGCGCAGCGTCGTCGACTATGTCGCGCGTAACTTTGCCTTAACAGACTCTGCGCCAAGAGACTGAAATCGCTTGGCAAGAATGCGCTTGCATGTCCGGGGGGCAGTCAGTAGCTTTCGATGGCTGTCGGCCCGCCGGGACAAGGCGGAAGCCGAGTTGAATCCGTCGCCAAAAAGCAAAAGACGCAAAAAACTGGAAGTGAACGGCAACGGGGGGCAGGGCCGCAGTTCGCTGGCGGCGGGCATGGAGAATTGACAGGGGACGTGGGCACGGACCCACGGGTTGTAGCCTATCGGTCGTGGGAGCGTTGAGGGGGTCTGCGCGGGATGAAAGAGTCGAGGTTTCGTCTGCAGACGACCGAGGCGGCTGCGATGCGGCCCAGCTTGTCGCGGCGCGTGCGGGGAAGACTTCGATCGCTGGTTCCCTCCTCGGGAACTGATACTTCGAACCGACGGCCGCGTCGCTTATCTCGCCATATCCTCGCGCCAACAGAAGGTCACCGCGGCGATCCTGCTGGGCTTCGCCATCTGGGGCGCGTTTGCCACCACGAACATGGTCCTCAATAGCCGCCAGCTCGCTGCCAAGCGCGGGGAACTCGATCGCGCCCAGACCGCCTATGTCGATCTGCTGAACGAGATGACGCGCTCCTATGACGATCTGCTGGCCTTCGCGCGCAACGTGGACAAGAACCAGGCGGGCCAGCTCGCCTCCGGAGGCGATTCGGCTAACGGCGACAACCCGGATATCCCGGGCCTGGGCGAGGTGCGCCAACGCCAACTCACGCTACGCGACAAGCTGCAGAACTTCGGTCAGGATCTGCAGGCGGTGGCGAGCCGGAACCAGCAGCTCTCCGACGCGGTCAGCCAGCTGCGCGACCAGCTTCAGGCGGCGCAGTCGCAGAACACCTCGCTCAACCAGTCGCGCGAAGAGGTGGATGCCCAACTGCAGAACACGCGCCAGCAGCTGGCCTCGGAGCTGACCGCGATGCAGCAGGTCCTGTCCCAGGCCGACGGGCGCAAACAGGTACTCGCCAGCCAGGTCTCCCAGCTGCAAGGCTACCTGGCGGATTCGGAGCACCACGAGGCCGAAGCCGATCTCGCGCGAAAATTGGCCGAGGAGCAGATCTCCATGCTCCTGGATCAGTTGAACTCGACGCGGGCGGACAATAATCATTTGAAGCGCCAGGTCACCGACACGCAGACGGCGCTCAATACCGCCATCACCCAGCGCGAGGCCCTGCAGTCGGCCCGGCGCGACCTGACCGGCCGCATCGGCGATCTGGAAAACCAGCTCGCCACCATCCAGCGCTCGCAGCAGACCATCGTCGACAGGCTGGCCGCGCGCACGCGCAACGGTGTGGACGAAGTCGAGAAGACCGTGGCCATGACCGGCGTCGACGTGGACGGGCTCCTGCTGCGCGCCGCCCACGAGCTCTCGGGCCAGGGCGGGCCCTTCATTCCAGTCAAGGAGCCGCCGAGCGGAACCGACGGCACCATGCTGATGGCGAGCGTGGCCTCGCTGGACGGCGAGGTGGGCCGGCTGGAGACGCTGCAGCTGGTCTTGCGCACCCTGCCGCTCATGGCGCCCATCGACCATTATTTCATCGCCAGCGGGTTCGGCATCCGCAAGGATCCGTTCAATGGACGCTTCTCCTTCCATCCCGGCCTCGACCTCGCCAACGCCATGCTTTCGCCCGTGCTGGCGACTTCACCGGGGGTCGTGGTCTTCGCCGGCTGGCGTGGCGGCTACGGCCGCATGGTGGAGATCGATCATGGTCTAGGCGTGCATACGCGATACGGCCATCTGGCCCGAATCGACGTGGCCGTGGGCGATGCCGTCGACTATCGACAGCAGATCGGCTTGCTCGGCAGCTCCGGGCGCAGTACCGGCCCCCATGTCCACTACGAAGTGCTGATCGACGGTCGACCCATGGATCCCATGAACTTCCTGAAGGCGGGGCGTTATGTTTTCAAAGGCTAGCAGTCAACCCAAACCGACATCCAGCATTGGCGCCGTCGGCACCACCGACATCTCGCGTCCGACTCCGCGCAGCGCGGCGCCGTCGATCATCAGCTCCGATCTCAAGATCCTGGGCGACCTGATCAGCGCCGGCGACCTGCAAGTGGATGGAATCGTCGAAGGCGATATTCAGAGCCGGTCGCTCACCATCGGCGAAGGCGCAGTCGTGACCGGCAACGTGGTGGCGGAGACGACGCGGGTCTGCGGCCAGGTGACCGGGCAGATCCGCGCCAACACGGTCACCCTCGACCGGACCGCGAAGGTCGTGGGCGACATTGTCCATCAGATCCTGGCGATCGAGCCTGGCGCCTTCCTCGAGGGCCACGTTCGCCACAGCGACTCTCCCGGCGGGCAGGAGGGACGCAGGTTGGGCGACGGCAGCAGGGCTTCTTAGGCTCCCCTTTCGAGGACAGCACCTTCGGCCGCCTTCGGGCGGCCGTTCTGCCTTGGCGGAGCGATTAAATGGCCGAACGGAGCGCCTCTGCGTAGACGCCGGGGTCGACATTGCCGCCCGAGCAGACGATGCCGACCGTCAGTCCCCGGCCTTGGAACTTGCCCGAGAGCAGGGCAGCGAGCGCCACGGCGCCGCTCGGCTCCACCACCAGCTTCAGCACCTGGAAGGCATAAGCCATCGCCTTGAAGACCTCGTCGTCGCTGAGCGCAATGCCGCCGGCAAGCTGCCGGTCGTTGAGGGCAAAGGTGAGCCGACCCGGCGTCGGTGCCATCAGGCCGTCGCAAATGGACTTGGCGCCGGGGGCGATGCCCAGGCGCTTGTGGGCCACCAGCGACCGGCCTGTATCGTCGAATCCTTCGGGCTCGCAGGCGAAGACGGGCAGCCTGGGCCAAACCGCCTGCAACGCCAGGGTCGAGCCGGCGATGAGGCCGCCGCCCCCGCAAGGGATGAGGGCCGCGTCGAGATCGGCGCCAGCTGCCCGCGCCTGGCGGGCCAGCTCGAGCCCGACAGTGCCTTGACCGCTGATGATGTCGTGGTCCTCGTAAGGGCGAACGATCGCAGCACCCATCTTGGCGGCGAGGGCTTCGGCGATCGCCTCCCGGTTGTCGCGCTGCCGGTCGTACAGCACGACCTCGGCGCCATAGGACCGCGTATTGGCGATCTTGATCGCCGGCGCGTCGGAGGGCATGACGATCGCCGCCTTGAAGCCCAGGAGCGCCGCGGCCGCGGCCACTCCCTGGGCATGATTGCCGGAGGAGTAGGCGACCACAGCGCCGGCGCGGCCGCCCGCTTCGGCGAGCCGCGAGAGCTTGTTGAAGGCGCCGCGGAACTTGAACGAGCCGGTGCGCTGCAGCTGTTCCGGCTTGATCAGGATCCGTCCGCCGATGCGCTCGTTGAGGGCCGGCGATTCCAGCAATGGGGTCTCCACCGCGCGTCCGGCGATGCGCCGGGCCGCAGCCTCCACTTCTGCCACGGTGGGCAGGAGTTCAGAATCGAGCGAGGAATTCATCGATTGCCTTTTCGGCTTCGGGTTCGTCGAGAGACGGCACATGGCCCGCCCGGGCCACTTCGACGCGGACAAGGTCGGGCTTTTCAGCCGCCATGCGGTCGAAGGTAACCTCGCTCAGCACGTCGGACAACATCCCGCGCAGGGCCAGCGCAGGCCGGCTGCCGAGGCCGCGGTAATAGGCCCAGAGATCGGGCAATTGGCCGCTCTCGTTGGCGAGCCCGCGGGCCAAGGCCGGATCCCAGTCGTAGTGGAGCAGGCCGTCGTCTCCGCGCCGGTAGCTAGCCTCGGCCATGCGCTGCCACTTGGCGGGTGTAGGAAAAGCCAGGGTGGGGAACATCTCGCGCAGCGCGGCGATGGCGGAGGGCCAGTCGGGCTGGGGCCGGTCGGTGGCGATGTAGTCGAGGATACGGCGATAGCCGTCGCCTTCAACCTCCGGCCCTATGTCGTTGATGATGACGCCCGCCACCAGGGTCGGCCGCAAGGCTGCCAGACCCATGGCCAGCAGGCCACCCATGGAAGTGCCGACGACAACGGCGCGCTCGACCCCCAGCACGGTCAGGAAATCGAGGATGTCGCCGACATAGGTTTCGGGCCGGTAGTTGCGCCAGTCGGCATCCCGGGCCGACAGGCCCCGGCCGCGATAGTCGGGCGCCAGCACGCGCCGGCGCGGCGCATGACGCAGCGCCAGATCGTGGAAGTCCTTGGAGTTCCGCGTCAGGCCGCCGAGGCACAGGACGGGCAGGCCCGCGCCGGCAGGGCCGTAATCCCGGCCATAGAGCAGCAGGTCGTCCTGGCTGCGAAACCATCGGGGCTGGAAGCCCGTGTCGGCGACGGGATCGCTGGCCCGGCCGGCCTCGGCACCGGCCGCAGGCAGGGAGGATTCGGGCATTGCCTAGGGGTTCCCCCTGCGGGTCAAGTCCTGCTGCAAGGACTGGGCGATCTGCACGATGCCCAGGCGGTGGCGATAGACCTGCAAGTTTTCCAGCACCCGCTGCACGTAGTTGCGGGTTTCGGAGAAGGGAATGCTCTCGATCCAATCCACCACATCCGTGCCGTAGTCCCTTGGGTCGCCGAATTGCGCGATCCAGCTGTCCACCCGGTCGGGGCCGGCGTTGTAGGCGGCGATCGCCAGCACATAGGACTGTCCGTAGTAGTCGAGAAGCTCCTGCAGGTAGCTCCGCCCCAGGCGGATGTTGTAGTTCGGGTCCTTGGTGAGGAGCTCCTTCTTGTAACGGGTCTTCAGACCCTTGGCGACATGCTTGGCGGTCGGCGGCATGAGCTGCATCAGGCCGAGCGCGCCGGCTGGGCTCGAAGCCTTGACCTCGAAGGCGCTCTCCTGGCGGATGACGGCCAGGACCAAGGCCTCTTCCGGTCCGGTGCCCACGGGAATGGCGCGCAAGGGATAGAGATACTCGATCAGATCGACCCCTTTGCTGCGGGCCGTCTTGGCCACCATCACCGCGAGGTCGTCGCGCTTCAGCTCATGGCCGAGGTCGGCAATCATGCGCAGCACCGTGGGACGCTTGGCATCGTCGGCCATTTTCTCCAGGAAGACGCGCGCGTGGTCGCTCTGGCCGAGCTGACCGAGGAGCCGGACCACCCGCACCAGTTCGCGTCTGTCGAAGGCGGCGCGTTCGGTGGCGCTCGGTTGGGGCATGGGCCCGAACCTGAGCACGTCGCGGCTGCCGAGCCTGGCCGCGGCCAGCTGCCCATAATAGGTCGTCAAATTGGAGGCGGCCGCCCGATACCAGTTCTGCGCGGTGGCCAAATCGCCCATTTCCTCGGACGCCCTGCCGGCCCAGTAGGCGCCGCGGGCCTTGCTGATGGGGGAGGTGACCCCAGCGTAAAGCTCGGTGAACCGGTCATAGCTTTCCCTGTAGTCGTCGAGGAAGCGCAGGCCGATCCAGCCGGCGAGCCATTCGCCTTCGGCGAAGACCGACCCCTGGGTGGCGCCATGTCCCGAGGCGAGCCGGAACCCGACGGACATGTCGCCCCGGGTGATCGCGCGCCGGGCCGCGTCCTCGAGCTCGGGCCACAGCAGCTCGGGCCTGGCGATGTCCGCGGGCGGGGGGTCGAGCACGGCCGCGGCCCCCGGATAATCCCCCGCGCGACGCAAGGCTGCGGCGCGCTCATAGAGAAGGCCCGCGTCGCGCTGAAGCGCCGGCGGCACTGCGGCCACGAGCTCGGCGACCGTCGGCTCCTGCTTGGCGAGCGCCAGCCGCGCTTCGGCCAGCGCCCGATGGCCAGGATCGACCAGCGGCATCACCTGCCGGGCGCCCGCCTCATCGTGGTTCCACAACGTCCGGTCGAGGCGGGCGATGTGATCTTCCGGTTGGAGTTTCGACTGGAACTGGGCGAGAAACTGCAGCTCGTCAGCATCGTTGTCGAAGTCATCATCCCGCCAGGCCTGGCGGATCAGGTCGTTCGCGGCATCGGTCTCGCCCTTGGCCATCAGCGCCTGGGCCAGGGCTGCCGCGCCATAGGCGGTACTGGGGGAGCGGCCTTTGAACCAGGCAAGCACCGCATCCGCCGACATGTCCGGCGGCATGTTGTGCTCGGCCATCTCCTGGAGCTTGTCCTGCCCGGGCCAATCGGGGCTGCTGGCCATGAACTGGGTGATTTCGTCGAAAGACCGGCCCGGCCCCGGGCGCGTCAAGTCGAGCCATTGGATGACCTTGGCCGGCAGCGGGTTCTTCGCCAGCCCGGCGAGCCGGCGCGCCTCCAGCCAATGTTCCTGATCGACGGCCTTGAATGCGGCCCGGTAGACGATCAGATCGGCGGCCGACAGGCTTTGCGCGGCCGCGCCTTCTCCAACCAGAAGCACAGCCAACAGGAACGGCAGAAGCGCGCAAAGCCTATGCAGAGCCACGAGGGGACCCCCGTTGAGTCACCCGACCATGATAGCGGAATTTCACGGGTTTGGGCGATGCTAGGCGGTCGACAGGGGTCGCCAATCCGGGTTAGAAGCCCCGGCGCCCCGAGACCAACCGGCTGCGCGAAAAGCGAGGATGCCCTTGGACAAGCAATTCGACGACGTGCTCGGCATGGTCAATGCCCTGAAGCCCAGCTACCCGGTGTATTGCCTCCGGCCCCATGTGCTCCGCCAGCAGGCGCAGCGGTTCCTGGAGCTCTTCCCCGGCCGTGTCCTTTACGCCATCAAATGCAATCCCCACCCGAGCGTCCTGCGCGCCCTTTATGACGCCGGCATCCGGCATTTCGACACCGCTTCGCTCCCCGAGATCGCCCTGGTGCGCGAGAATTTCCCGGACGCCGGCGCCTATTTCATGCATCCCGTCAAGTCTCGGCCCGTGATCCACGCGGCGGCCCGCATTTACAACGTCGACACCTTCGTCGTCGATCACGAGAAGGAGCTCGCCAAAGTCATCGATGAGACGGGCGGCGGGGAGGGGATCCAGATCGTCGTCCGGCTGGAGACGCCGCCGGTGGCGGGCACCTTCTTCCATCTCTCGTCCAAGTTCGGCGCGCCTCCCGATGTCGGCGCCGAGCTGCTGCGCTCCGCCAGGAAGCAGGGCTGCCAGGTCGGCATCGCCTTCCATGTCGGCTCCCAGTGCCTCGTCCCCGGCGCCTATTCCCAGGCCCTGGAGATCGTCGGCAGGACCATGGAGGCGGCCGGTACGCCCCTCCAGCTGCTGGACGTGGGTGGGGGCTTTCCGGCCCACTATGTCGGCACCAACACGCCGCCCCTGGAAGACTACATGGCCGTGATCGAGTCCGGCGTGAAGAAGCTTCACCTGCGCCGGGACTGCATGCTCATGTGCGAGCCTGGGCGGGCGCTGGTCGCCCATGGCATTTCCATCGTCGTCCAGGTCCAATTGCGCAAGGCCAACCAGCTCTACATCAACGACGGCACCTACGGCTCCTTCGACGAGATGGTCTCGGCCAAGATCAAGCTGCCGGCGCGGATGGTGCGCCTCAAGGGCGACTCCTCTGCGCCGCTCCAGCCCTTCATCTTGAACGGTCCGACTTGCGATTCCCTCGACGTGCTGCCGGGCACCTTCGATCTGCCGGCGGACATCGAGGACGGCGACTGGATCGAGATCGACCGCATGGGCGCCTACTCCAACGCCACCGCCACCCATTTCAACGGCTTCTATCCCGAAACCCTCGTCGTCACCAACGACCAGCCTATGGCGGCCTAGCCCTCTCGCCAGGCAGATCGGAAACCGCGACAGCAGCAAGCGCGGCCAGCACCAGGGCCCCGCCGACGAGGCTGCGAAGACCGGGATTCTCGCCCAGTGCCAGCCAAACCCATAGCGGCGCCGCCACCGTCTCCAGCAGGGACAGCAGCCCGGCCTCGGCGGAGGGGATGAGCTTGGCGCCGGCGAGATAAAGCATCAGCCCGACGCCGAACTCGTCGATGCCGAGTGCCGCCATCAGCACCAGATCGCGCGGCGACGCCGCGGCGAAATGCGCGAAGGGCAGGAACAGAACCGCGCTGATCGCCGCCGCGAGGAAGACCGTAGGCAGGGTCTCGACCTCGGGATGTCGGCGCATGATGACGATCACGACCCCGAAGACGACGGGAACGCCCATGGCCAGGAGATCGCCGGTCAGGGCGCCGCTGCCGAAGCTTCCCGAGACCATCACCGCCGCCCCGAAGAAGGACACGCCGATGGCGATCCAGACGACCCGCCGGACGGCTTCCTTGAGCACGACCAGCCCGATCAGCGCCGAGAACAGGGGCGTCAGGCTGACCATCACCACCAGATGGGCGACCGACGTGAAATGAAGGGCGCCCATGTAGCAGGAACCATCGACGATGAAGAGGAGGGCGACGGCCAACCCTGGCCAACCCATGGCGATGAAAGATGCCGGCAGCTTGCGGCCCTCGCGCCGGACCAGGACGATGAGCAGGAACAGCGCCGCCGCGGCTGCGCGGCCGCAGAGGATGGTGATCACGTCGACCGACGTGAGGCGGAAGATGAGGCCGGCCAGGCTCCAAGCCAAGGACCCGGAGGCGACCAGCAACAGCCCCTTGCGATGTCCCCTTGTCATGGTTGCCGGGGCCGTTGCTACTCGGCCGGCCGGACGAGATCGAGCGCCGTGTAGATCGTGACTGCCGAGAGCACGATGTAGCCGCCGACGATGGCGCGGATTCCGGGATCCTCCCCGAAGACAAAGAACACCCAGATCGGCGCGCCGATGGATTCGATGATGGAGAGCAGCGCGCCTTCCGCCGCGGGGATCAACCTGGCGCCGTAGGTGAAGAGGATCATGCCGCCCGCCATCTGCAGCCCGCCGAAGGCGGCAAGCGTGGCCAGCTCCGCTGCCGGCAGAGGCCAAGGCTGCCGGTGTTCAAACGCGAGCACGCATCCGCTGAGCAAGAATCCGAACAGCGCCGCAAGGCAGGAAGCGGGCAGCATCTGGACCTGGCGCCGGTAGCGGGTCACCACCACGGCGGAGGCAAAGAAGACCGCGATGCCGAAGCCAAGCAGGTTGCCCAGATAGGAGCCGCCGGCGATCGAGCGCGCCACCATGATGTAGACGCCGAGAAAGGAGACGACCATCGCGATCCAGGTACGCGAATTGACATGCTCGCGCATGGTGAGGAACCCGAGGAGCGCGGCGACGAAGGGCGAGAGGCTCTGGAGGATGAGGGTGTTGGCGACGGAGGTCAGCATCACCGCTGGAACGTAGCTGACCGATGCGCCGCAGAAGCACAGCGCCATGACGATGCCGGGCCAGCCGATGTCGTAGAATTGCGCGATAGGCCGCCCGCTCTTGCCCTTCGCCCCACTCTTGCGAATCGCAATGAACAGGAACATGGTCGCCGCGGCGAAAAGGGAGCGCCAGAAGATCATCGTCCATGGGTCGGTGTGGACCGATCGGATGAAGAGCCCGCCGGTGCTCCACCAGAGGGCAGCGCCGGCGACCAGCAGGACTCCCAGCCGGTGGTTGGCGCCCGTCTTCATGGCGGCGTTGCCAGCACGGGTGCCAAGTCTGAAAAACCGAATGGGACAGGAGTCATGGAGAATACGGAACGGGGCAGGTTGGCTCGGTTCAAGGCATGGGCGTGCCGGTGGCTGGGTAGCACGCCCCTCGAGCGACTGTCCATGCAACACGGCCGGTTCCTTGGCCTGTCGCCCGCAGGCTTCCATCGCGTGAGCTACGCCAGTTGGGGCGCGGCCGGCGCCCGGCCGCCTGTGGTCTGCGTCCATGGGCTCACCCGCAACGGGCGCGATTTCGACCGCCTGGCCGCGGTGCTGGCAAACGAGTCCCTGGTGATCGCGCCCGACATGGTCGGCCGCGGCGCCAGCGACTGGCTCTCCGACCCGGGCGGCTACGGCTACCCCCAATACTGCGCGGACATGGCGGCACTGATCGCCCGGCTCGGGACCGCCGAGGTGGACTGGGTCGGTACTTCCATGGGCGGCCTGATCGGCATGATGCTGGCGGCTCAAGCCAACTCGCCCATCCGCCGTCTGGTGTTGAACGACGTCGGCTGTCGTATTCCGCGCCAGGCCCTGCAGCGCCTGGCGGGCTATGTCGGCAAGGATCCGACCTTTGCCGACCTGGCGGGTGTCGAGGCTTACCTGCGCCAGGTCCACGCCCCCTTCGGCAAGCTGGACGACGATGCCTGGCGCCAGCTTGCGCTGCACGGTCACCGCAAGCTTCCCGACGGACGCTACGGGCTCGCCTACGATCCCAAGATCGGCCGGGCTTTTTCCGGCACCATCGCGGCGGACATCGATCTGGCACCGGTCTGGGAGCGGGTTCGGTGCCCCGTGCTCTTGCTGCGCGGCGCGGAGTCCGATCTTCTGCTGCCCGCGACCGCGCAAGCCATGACATCAAAGGCCGAGCTGGTGGAGTTTCCCGGCATCGGCCACGCGCCTTCGCTCATGGTGCCGGACCAGATCGAGATCGTCCGCTCATGGCTGACGCGGCCTTGAGTTTTCCCAAGTTCCGCAGCCGTTGGCCCTGGTGGGGCCGCGACCTGCAGACCCTGCGAAACACGCTGACGGGCGGCGGCCCCGCGCTCGAGTCATCTTCCTGCGAGCGCGTCGAGTTCGCCATGGGGGACGGAAGCGGGGACGTCCTGCTCGGCATCTTGCAGCGGCCGGAGGCAGCCACGCAGCGCCCGCTCGTGGTCTTGATCCACGGGCTCACGGGATCCGCGGAGAGTTCCTATGTTCGGGCGAGCGCCCGTCATCTGCTCGGCCTTGGCTATCCGGTGCTTCGCCTCAACCTGCGCGGCGCCGGCCCGACCCGCGGGCGCTGCCGCTTTGTCTATCACGCCGGGCGCAGTGAAGATCTCCGCCAGGCATTGGGCAGCATGGATGGCCGGCTCGCCGGCAAGGGACTGTTCCTCGTCGGCTACTCGCTCGGCGGCAACATGCTGCTGAAGTTCCTGGGCGAGGCGGGCAGGCGCGCCATCCTGCTGGGCGCCGTCAGCATTTCCGCGCCCATCGATCTTGCCGCCGCGCGGCTGGCAATCGAGAAACGACGGAACCGCATTTATCAGCGATATCTGCTCGCACGCCTGAAGGAAGAGGCTTCGGCCCTGCCGACCGGCGCACCGGCGCCGGCCGAACTGGAAAGGATCACCACGATCTACCAGTTCGACGACAGGTTCGTGGCGCCGCGCGCGGGCTTCTCCGGCGCCGACGACTACTATCGCCGCTGCATGGCGCTCGCCTTCCTGCCGGAGGTCGCGGTTCCCACCCTGGTGATCCACAGCCGGGACGATCCCTGGATACCCTTCGCCGCCTATCGGGACTTCGACTGGCGGAGCAATCCGCGCCTCGTACCGCTATTCCCCCGGCATGGCGGTCATGTGGGCTTCCATGGGACCGGCAGTCTCATTCCCTGGCACGACCGCTGCATGGCTCAATTCTTCGCCCGCTATTCCGGCTGAGCGCCTCGCGTCTCAAAAGCTCGATACGCCGAGGTCGAGCCCGAGCACGCTGATCCGGTCGCCGTCGGCGTAGGCCGTCGTGTCGGCTCGCTTGGCGAAATCGATGGCGAGCCTGATCTCGTTGCTTGCCCCTTCGGCCCGGTCCGTCGGCGCGCCGATGAAGCTTTCGACCAGCGCCTTGACTTTGCCGGGGTCGAAGATGTCGTCCACATGGACAGGGGTTGCGTCCGCGCCGCGCAGGACTCGGGTGGGCTTTTGCGTGCCGTCGACGACGATCTTCCGGCTCACCGGGTCGAACCGGTCGCCGCTGGCCAGCAGATCGAAGGTAAACCCCTCCAGTCTTCCCTCGCTGCCGGCCGGATCGCGGAATATGAGGGCGACTGCGCTGCTGCCCTCGACGGTCCAGAGTCCGCCGTCACCGGGCACGATCACGGCCGTGGCCTCGTCGATGCCGACGCCGACGTTGTGACCGGTCGCTGCCAAGGCATAGAGATGCCGGCCGATGAGCCCGCGGGCGAAGAAATGGGCATCGATCAACAGCCCATTGATGAAATGGAACCCCGGTGCCCTGAAGAGCTTGCCGCTGCCGAGCGCCAGCTCGCTGCTGTGGGGACCGCATTCGCAAAGCGTGAGCGGCCCCGCGATCATCGCCCCGGCGCTGGTGCCCGCCACGACCGCGCCTTCACGCTCGAATTTTTCGCGGATGACGGCAAGGGCCGGGCTGTCGTTCGTGCCCTGCAGCAGGCCCTCGGAAAGCATCTCCGGATTGCCGCCGTCGAGATAGAAGCCCGTACAGCCCTTGAGCGCATCGAGAACGGCGCGGTCGCCAGCGTTGTCGGGCGTGATGTCGAGCACCAGCATCCTGAGGCCACCGATGCCGTCGAACCGGGATTCCGGCGCGGTCGAGCCGCCGGAAGCCGTATCGATGAGGCAGAGAACCGGTTCGGTGCCGGAATAGGCGACCACTTGCTCGGTGACTGCGTCCACGCCGTAGCCGCCGCCTTCGAGGATCAAGGTTCCGCGACCAGGCCTCTGCGGAATCGCGGCTATGTCCTGGCCCATATGGGCGGGGATGTCATAGATGAGCGGGGTTGCAGGCGTCTGGGCAAGGCCTTGGGCATGACCTAACACGACAGAGGCTGCCGCCGCCAACAGGACAAGGGCGGCGAACGCTGCCGGACGCATCGGGATCAGCCGGCCTTGAGCCTTCGCGCCACGTCGACCGCGGCATAGGTCAGCACGCCGTCCGCCCCGGCGCGCTTGAACGCGAGCAGGGTTTCCAGCATGGCCTGCTCGCCGTCGAGCCAACCGCGCTCGGCCGCGGCCTTGAGCATCGCGTATTCGCCGCTCACCTGGTAGACGAAGGTGGGCAGCCGGAAGCGTTCCTTCACCCGGTGAAGGATATCGAGATAGGGCAGGCCGGGCTTCACCATCACCATGTCCGCGCCCTCGCCGATGTCGAGGGCGACCTCGCGCAGAGCCTCGTCGCCGTTCGCCGGATCCATCTGATAGCTGCGCTTGTCGCTCTTGCCCAAGGCCGACTTGGAGCCGAGCGCATCGCGGAACGGACCATAGAAGGCGGAGGCGTATTTGGCGGCGTAGCTGAGGATGCGCAGATCCTGATGGCCAGCTGCGTCCAAGGTGTCCCGCAGGCGCCCGATGCGCCCGTCCATCATGTCGGAAGGGGCGATGACGTCGACGCCGGCCTCGGCTTCGGCCAGCGCCTGACGGCAGAGCACTTCGACGGTTTCGTCATTGAGGATCCGGCCATCCGACAACAGCCCGTCATGGCCGTGGCTGGTATAGGGGTCGAGCGCGACGTCGCATATGACGCCAAGGTTGGGATGGGCCGCCTTCACCGCACGGATGGCGCGGTTGCAGAGGTTCTCCGGCCGGCAGGCTTCCTCGCCCGTTTCCGATTTCAGCTCGGACGGCACCACGGGAAACAACGCGATCGCCGGAATGCCGAGCTCGGCCGCTTCGCCTGCGGCGTCCACCAAGGCCTCGATCGAGAGGCGAAACACCCCCGGCATGGCCAACACCGGATCGCGCGCCTTGGCTCCCTCATGGACGAAGACCGGCCAAATCAGGTCGTCCGCCGCAAGACTGTTTTCGGCCACCAGGCGCCGCACCCAATCGGCGGCACGATTGCGCCTCAACCTGACCCGGGGATATTCCCCGATACCCTCGAGACGGCCCGCAGGGCGGACGGTTCTCTGCTCCTTGCTATCGCGCGGCATGACGGCCGAAGCCTAGCACGGGCCTTACGCCCCGGCAAAGCTGAGGGCATAGATGGGCGGCAGGTGCCCTGCCGCCATCTGCCAGCGCATACCCTGGTCATCCGACACCCAGAGATGTCCGCTGGTCGACCCAATGGCAAGCCAGCGGCCGGCGCGATCGATGGCGAGGCCGTGGCGCAGCACCAGGTCATAGGCGTGGCGCTGGGGCAGGCCTTCACGCTGGACCTCGAAGCTGCGGCCGCCATCGGTCGTCCGGGCGACGACGACGGCGCCATCCACGGGAATCCGGCATTCGTCCTTGACCGCCGGCACGAACCACGCGCGCTCCGGATCCTTGGGATGAACGGCGACGCCGAAGCCGAATTTGGAGGGCCTGATCGACGTCACTTCCTGCCAGCTCTCGCCGGCGTCGGTGGATTGGAAGACGCCGTTGTGGTGCTGTGCCCAGAGCGCCGATGGCCGCGCCGGGCATTGCACCAGGCGATGGACGTCCTGGATCGAGGGATCGTTCCGGCGCGCCGGCGCCATGAACTCGGCATAGATGCCCTCGGAGGTCGGCCGCCAGGTCGCGCCCGCGTCCCGGCTCTGCCATACGCCGCCGCAGGAAACCGCGAGGGTCAGATGGGCCGGATCGTTCGGGTCGATGCAAATTGAGTGAATCCCGGGCGCCTCGTTCCCGCCGCCGAACCAGTTGCTGCGCAGCGGATGGTTCCACAGGCCGTCGACGAGCTGCCAGCTCGCCGCCCCGTCCGTCGAATGGAACAGGCCGCCGCCGATCGTCCCGGCCCAGAGCTCACCCGGCCGCTTGCCCGGCTCCAGTGCCCAGATTTCCAGCACGCTCGGTCCATTGTCGCCTTCCGCTGGCGGAAAAGCGGGACAGGCCACCTCATGCCACGTCGCCCCTTCATCCTCCGAGGCATGGAGCTTGACGCCGAAATGGCCGAGCTTGAGCGCGGCGTAATACCGACCGTCCCGAGGGTCCGCCATGGCCAGCGACACGGGATCGCCGAGAAAGGCCGAGCGGAGAATCTGCCAGCCGTCCGCCTGGCGCTGCAAGATGAACAAGCCCTTACGCGTCGCCGCCATCAGCCGTTCGGTCATGATCGGTCAACCTCCGGAGAGCGCCTGCATCACATAGACCTCGTCGCCAGTGGCGACCGCCGTGGCCAATTCCGCCTTGCGGTCGTTCAGATAGACAGTGACGTGCCGGCGCAGACGTGACTGGTCGTCCAGGACATAGCTCTTGAGGCGCGGCTGCTGGGCGAAGACCTGGGCCAGAACTTCGCCCACCGTGTCGCCGGAAGCGTCGAGACTGGGGCAGGCGACATACCGGCGCAGGTTAGGCGTGAAGCAGACGCGCACCATGGCGCGATCATAAATCGGCCCGCCCGGAGGGACAATCCGGGCGGGCCTTCGCCACAACTATGACGCCGAGGTTATTCCGCCGCTTTCGCCAAATGAGCAGCGGCCCGGAAGCCCTTGTCGAGATCGGCCAGGATGTCGTCGATATGCTCGAGGCCGACGGCGAGACGGACGTAGTTCTCGGACACGCCCGTGGCCAACTGCTCCCTGGCGTCGAGTTGGGAGTGGGTGGTGGACGCCGGATGGATCGCCAGGCTGCGCGCGTCGCCGATGTTGGCGACGTGATAGAACAGCTCCAGGGAATCGATGAATTTCCGCCCGGCCTCGCGCCCGCCCTTGAGCTCGAAGCCGACCATCCCGCCGTAACCGCCCTTGAGATAGGTATCGGCCCGCCGGCGCTGTTCGCCGTCCCAAAGGCTCGGATGAATGATCCGCGTCACCTGCGGTTGCTGCTTCAGGTATTCGACCACGGCCTGGGTGTTGCGGCTGTGCTCGCGGATGCGCAAGGGCAGGGTCTCGAGCCCCTGGAGGAAGAGGAACGCGTTGAACGGGCTCATGGCCGCGCCGAGGTCGCGCAGGAGGGTCACCCGCGCCTTGATGATATAGGCGATGGGTCCCAGCGGCTTCACGGCCTGCGTCCAGACCGCGCCGTGATAACTGGGGTCGGGCGTGTTCAGGGCAGGGAAGCGCTCGGCGTGCTTTTCCCAGTCGAAATTGCCGCCGTCCACCAGCACGCCGCCGATGGAGTTGCCATGCCCGCCGATGTACTTCGTGGTCGAGTAGACGATGATCGCCGCCCCATGCTCGAACGGCCGGCAGAGGACCGGCGCGGCCGTATTGTCCATGATCAGCGGCACGCCCAGGCGCCGGCCGATGTCGGCGACCTCCTTGATGGGAAACACGGTCAGCTTCGGGTTGGGCAGCGTCTCGGCGTAGTAGGCCCGGGTCTTGGCGTCGGTCGCGCGTTCGAAATTCTTCGGGTCGGCCGGATCGACGAAGCGGACCTCGATGCCCTGGTCCTTCAGGGTGTTGGCGAAGAGGTTCCAGGTGCCGCCGTAGAGATCGGTCGAGCTCACGACATTGTCGCCCACCCGCGCGATGTTTTGGAGCGCGAAGGCCGAGGCCGCCTGGCCCGAGGCAAGCCCCAGGGCGGCGACGCCGCCTTCCAGCGCCGCGATCCGCTCCTCCAAAACCGCCGTCGTCGGATTCATGATGCGCGTGTAGATGTTGCCGAGCTCCTTCAGGGCGAACAGGTTCGCCGCGTGCTCGGTGTTGCGGAACTGGTAGGAGGTGGTCTGGTAGATCGGCACGGCGACGGCGCCCGTCGTCGGGTCGGCGCGATGACCGGCATGAAGGACGATGGTTTCCGGGTGCTTGGTCTTGAGCGTCATGGTCTTCTCCCTATCTCAGGCCGCTGCTTCTCAGGCGGCCACCGGCCGGCGGCCGGCGTTGTGCAGCAAATCAAGTTTCGTCGGCGTGACGTTGCGAAGGATGTCGAGCACCGGGCAGTGGCTATCTACGGCCTCCTTCAGGCGCTGGATTTCCTCGCTGCTGGCGGGACTGTCGATCTCGACCACGGCCCGGATGTCCCGGAAGCCGGGGCGAACGCCCTCGTCGGCCGCGAAGAATCCGCGGAGGTCCTGCCTGCCCTCGACCTTCACCGAGACATGGTCGAGAGGGATGCCCAGGGCCTCGGCATAGAGCCGATAGGTGATCTCCTGGCAGGAGCCAAGAGCGGCCAGCACGAGCTCGACCGGATTGGGACCGGCGTCGGCTCCGCCGAGGGCCGGCACCTGGTCCAGTCTCAGGCGGAAGTCGCGAATGGAGGCCTCGCTGGTGAGGCCAGAGACCTGGCGTGTGGCGGCCGTGAAAGTCGCCTGCGCTTCCTTGGGACGCTGCCCCAGGGCTGACCGGGTGAGTTCGAAAATATCCTTCAGATTCCTGGCCATCGGGCCCTCCTTGCACTTCGCTCTCGTGCGGGCCACACGATGGTTAAGACGCTTTAGCGTTTGATCACGCGGCGCAAGCTGCCCCTCAAATCTCCGCGGGTCCGTTGCTTTTTCCGGTGGACCAGACCGGACGACAAAAAACCGCCGCAGCTAAGCTGGGCGGTTTGCATCCGTCGCTTTAGCTGCATTTGTTAGGCGCCCGCAAGCTGGAGGCTCAAATCGGCGCCGCAAGTCATGTAGCGGGTCGTCCCGCCGGCGTCAACCCCGAAAGAATCGGCACGGCGGCCATAGACAGCGACCAAGGAAAGCGGGGTCAGATCGCCCCCGAGAGTTCCGGCGGGTAGATTGGAAAGCGGGCGGTCAGCGCCCGCACCTTGGCAAGTGTCGCTTCTTCCACGGCGCCGTTGCGCTCCGGCGCGCCGGCCAGCCCGTCCAGCACATCGGCGATCCATTCGCCGGTCTGGCGCAATTCCGCCGGGCGGAAGCCGCGTGTAGTCACGGCCGATGTGCCGAGCCGCACACCCGAGGTGATCGTTGGTTTTTCCATGTCGAACGGCACGGCGTTCTTGTTGCAGGTGATGCCCGCGCGTTCGAGGCTTTGCGAGGCAGCAAGACCCTTCAGCATTTGGCGGTGCAGATCGAGCAGGACGATTGGCGTGTCCGTGCCGCCGGTCACAACGTCATAGCCACGCCGGATCAAGACCTCCGCCAGCGCGCGGGAATTCTCCAGTACCGTCGCGGCGTAGCGTCGGTATTCGGGGCGCAGCGCCTCGGCAAGGCAGACGGCCTTGGCGGCCAGCGCATGGAGCAGGGGGCTGCCCTGCGTGCCGGGAAACACCGCCGTGTTGAACTTCCTCGCCAGCGCCTCGTCATTGGTCAGGATGATCCCGCCGCGCGCGCCGCGCAGGGACTTGTAGGTGGTGGTCGTTGCCACATGGGCATGGGGGAACGGATGCGGGTGGACCCCGCCGGCGACAAGACCGGCGAAATGTGCCATGTCAACCAGCAACGCCGCACCCACCTCGTCGGCGATGCTTCGCATGCGGGCGAAATCGATGGCCCGGGGATAAGAAGATCCGCCGGCGATGATCAGCCTCGGCTTGTGCTCGCGGGCTAGCGCCTCGACGGCGTCATAGTCGATCAGCCCGTCCTGCCGGCGCACGCCGTACTGGACTACCCGATAGATCTTGCCGCTCTGATTGGCGGGCGCGCCGTGGCTGAGGTGCCCGCCGGCGGTCAGCGCCATGGACAGCACCGTGTCGCCCGGGCTGAGCAGCGCCTGCAGAACGGCCTGGTTGGCCTGGCTGCCGGAATGGGGCTGCACATTGGCGAAGCCCACGTTGAACAGCTTGCAAGCACGTTCAATGGCGACGCGCTCGATGATGTCCACATTTGTGGCGCCGCCGTGATAGCGATTGCCCGGCAAACCCTCGACGGTCTTGTTGGTCAGCAGCGAGCCCTGTACCTCGAGAACGGCGCGGCTGACGATATTCTCGGAGGCGATCAGCTCGATCATCTCCGTCTGACGGCGCCACTCGTCGGCCAGAGCACCGGCGATCTCGGGATCGCTTTGGCGAAGATGCGCGGTGAAATAGCCGTCATGCACCACGGATTGCAGCGCGGTGGCCGGCGTTTTGTTCATGCGGCAGCAGCCAGCAGGCAGTTGTCGTCCAGCGGCACGAGCGGCGAGAAGTCGCGGTGATGCTTGTAGTCCGGGCGAGCGAAGGTGGTCTGGGCATTCTCTACCGGGTTGACGATCAGCGAGAAGATGCGCCGGTTCCAGGGCGAGAGATTGGGCGGCGAGGCGTGCACCAGCGTGTCGCCGAAGATGAGCGCGGTGCCCGCCGGGCCGGTTGCCGAAACGATGCCTTGGGCCTCGACCAGCTTTGCCACGCTCGGCCGGTCGACGACCCAGAGCGGATAGCTGGTCGAGACCGTGTCGAGCATTGCCTCCGGCGTCGCGTGACGGTGCGAGCCGGGAATGAAGTAAAGCGGACCATTGAACTCCACGACGTCGTCGAGGAAGACGTGGAGATTGAGCGCGAGCGGCTTGCCTACACCATCCTCGTTGCGGTGGGTAGCGAAGTCGTAATGCCACTGCCAGGCTTCGCCCTCGAAAGCGGCCTTCACATTGACCTTCACCTGCTGGGCATAGAGCCGCTTGCCCAGAAGCTGGAACGCCGGATCGAGCAGGCGAGGGTGGCGCACCAGTTTGGCGTACGCAGGATGGCGCAGATGCAGGCCCATGGCCGTCCGGACTTCGCCGTTCATTTTCTCGCGGACGTTCGCCGGCGTCTCCTCCGCGAAGACGGGAGCAAGCGCTGCCCGAAGCACATCTACTTCTCGTGGCGAAAACAGCGCCGGCAGAACCACATAACCGTCCTGCTCAAACCGGCGTAACTGTGCCTCGGTAAGCTGCATGGTGACCTTCACCACCCACGCGACCTTGGCCGCGATGCATCCAAGTTTCCCAGCGGCCGGGCATTTCGCGCAAGCCAAATTCCCTCGCCCATGGCTTAATTGGGCTGAGCCATGACCCGGCGCCTGCCGCCCCTGAATGCCCTCCGCGCCTTCGAAGCCGCAGGCCGCCACGGCAGCTTCCTGCTCGCCGCCCGCGAATTGCGGGTCACTGCCGGCGCCATCAGCCACCAGGTGAAGATGCTGGAACGCTTCCTCGGCGTCCGCCTGTTCCATCGGCTTCACCGAGGCATCGTGCTGACCGACGCCGGCTCGAACTATTTGGCCGGTTGCTGCGACGGCTTGGACCGGCTGGCGACCGCCACCGAGCAGCTCGCCGTGGGTAGCCGGACCAGGACGCTGCGCATCAGTGCGCTGCCGGCTTTTGCCGAAAAATGGCTGGTACCGCGCCTGCAGCAGTTTCAGGAGCGGCATCAGGACATCGACGTGCGCTTGGCGGCCGATGCCGAGATCGTCGATTTCGTGACGAGGGACTACGACGTCGGCCTGCGTTATACGGACGGCCGCCATCCCGGCTTGAGGGTGGATCTCCTGCTGGAAGAGGAGATTTTTCCGGTTTGCAGCCCGGCCTTGCTGCAGGGTCCGCGACCGATCCGCCAGCCCAGCGACCTCTCGGGTCAGACGTTGCTGTACGACGTTCACTGGCAGGATGACTGGCGCCTGTGGCTGACCGCGGCGGGTCTTGCCGATCTCCGGCCGAGACAAGAATCCCGCTTCACGCTGTACAGCATGGCGCTGGAGGCAGCGATCCGCGGTGGCGGAGTGCTCATTGGCCACAGCGCCATGATCGCCGACGACCTCGCGGCTGGACGCCTGGTAGCACCCTTCAGCGAACGCGTGCCGGCGCCCCGCGCGTATCACCTGGTATATCCCAAATGGGCGGAGAGCCGGCAGGCGGTGCAGTCGTTTCGCACCTGGCTGACAGGGGCGGTGGCGAGCTTCAAACAGGCGCAAAGCGCTGCGGCCCGCGGCGAGCCGCCGCGAAGATCGGCCGGCGCCCTTCGCAGGCGCGCTAAGACGCGCTGAAGGCCTGAATCCCGGTCTGGGCGCGACCGAGGATGAGGGCGTGGACGTCGTGGGTGCCCTCGTAGGTATTCACCGCCTCGAGGTTCATCACATGCCGGATGACGTGGAACTCGTCGGCGATGCCGTTGCCGCCGTGCATGTCGCGTGCCATACGGGCGATATCGAGGGCCTTGCCGCAGGAATTGCGCTTCAGCATCGAGATCATCTCCGGCGTCGAGCGGCCTTCGTCCCGGAGCCGGCCCAGGCGCAGGCAGGCCTGAAGACCCAAGGTGATCTCGGTCTGCATGTCGGCGAGCTTCTTCTGGATCAGCTGGTTGGCGGCGAGCGGCCGGCCGAACTGCTTGCGATTGAGGGTGTAGTTGCGGGCCGCGTGCCAGCAGAACTCGGCGGCGCCGAGCGCGCCCCAGGCGATCCCATAGCGGGCGTTGTTGAGGCAGCCGAAGGGACCCTTGAGGCCGCTCACGTTGGGCAGCAGATTCTCCTCCGGCACCGCCACGTCTTCCATGACGATCTCGCCGGTGATCGAGGCGCGCAGCGAGAACTTGCCCTCGATCCTCGGCGCCGAGAGGCCCTTCATGCCTTTTTCCAGGATGAAGCCGCGGATGGCGCCGGTGTCGTCCTTGGCCCAGACGATGAAGATGTCGGCGATGGGCGCGTTGGTGATCCACATCTTGCTGCCCTTGAGCACGTAGCCAGCGCCAGACTTGCGCGCCCGCGTGGTCATGCCGCCAGGATCGGAGCCGTGATCGGGCTCGGTCAGCCCGAAGCAGCCGACGATTTCACCCTTGGCCAGGCGCGGCAGGTATTTCTGGCGCTGGGCCTCGGTGCCGTAGGCGTGGATGGGATGCATCACCAGGCTCGACTGCACGCTCATGGCCGAGCGGTAGCCGCTGTCCACCCGCTCGACCTCGCGGGCGACCAGGCCATAAGAGACGTAGTTGACGCCGGCGCAGCCGTAGCCCTCGATGGTCGAGCCGAGCAGGCCGAGCGCGCCGAGTTCGTTCATGATCTCGCGGTCGAAGCGCTCATGCCGGTTGGCCGTGATCACCCGGGGCATCAGCTTGTCCTGGCAATATTCGCGCGCCGTATCGCGCACGAGGCGCTCTTCCTCGCTCAGCTGGTCCTCGAGGAGAAGCGCATCGTCCCACTTGAACTCGGCCCGCCCAGCGGGGGAGCCAGGAATCTTGGCGGCGGCTTGGGTCATGATCCGGGTCTCCCGAAGCAGGCTTGCAACGCCGGGGAAACCTAGCCCGGAACCGAGCCACGGTCCATGTTTGCGGCCTGCCGGCGCTGGCGGTAGCGGCGCATCTTGGCGCGGCTGCCGCAGACCTCCATCTCGCACCACCGGCGCCGGCCGTTGCGCGTGCGATCCAGGAACAGCCAGCCGCAATGCCGGCCTGGGCATTGCTTGATGCGATCGAGGTAGGGACCGGTCAGGAGCTCGGCCGCAGAACGGACGACCGGCCACAGGACATGGTCGAGGGACGAAGAGAGGTCCTGCCAACCCCAGCTGAATCCCGTCGCCGTCGGCAGAATGCGAGCTGCCGCCATGGCTTCGGCCAGGGTCTCGTTGAATTCATCCATTTCGAGAGCGGGAGGCGCGGCGCCGGCGATCACGGCTGTGAAGATCCCGTGCAGGGATTCCCGCAGCCGGACCGCTCGAAACAGGCTCCGCACGGCTGCTCTGGGATTTCGCTTTGCCAAGGCGGCAAGAGCCTTGCCTGCGGCCTGATCCAGCATGCCGACATGCTCGGCCCAAGCCAGCAAGTGATCGTAACGCTGGAGATGCTCGAGATTGTGATCGCTGCCGCGCCCGCTGGTCGTGTTGGTGAAGTTGAGGCAGAGCACGCCGGCCAGCAGCGTCAGGCGGCCGGCGCGGCTCTGATTCATTGGCTCATTCGAAGTGGGAGAGGGGCTTTGCAAGAGTTGCCTTCGAATTGTTTACCGTCTAAATTTCTTTTGATGGTAACACACCCCGTCCTCGTCGGCCACCGCCTCGCCATGGGCGCCTTGCTCTTCCTCCTCATGAGCCTGACTGGTGCCCAAGTCGCCCTCGCCAACCAGGCCGACCCCTTCGCCGGAGCAGTCGATTACTGCAAGAACCTCGTTCCCGGCTTCGACGAGCACGCCAAGGACATCCTTTATCAGGTACAGCCGGGCGATCGCGATCAGGTGGTGGGCGTGCACGTCGCCTGGACCCCCGGCGACCCGGCGTTGAAACCTGGAGAAGCGTGGATCGAATGCTGGTTCCTGCCGCTGAACAAGACCAATGGCCAGTGGCAGGTCGACCAGGTCCGCAGCCAGCGCTGGGGCATCATGCAGCGCTACGACGTGCAGCAGTTCTTCAAGGTGCTATGGCTGCGCACCCACGACAATACGGTCGCGCGGCCCAAGCCGAAGCCGACTACGCTCACCTTCCTTCTTTACATGCTGCAGCAGGCGCTGAATGGCGTGACCTTGGGCTGCCTCTATGCGCTGCTGGCCGTGGCCTTCAACTACATCTACGGCATCGCGCGCTTCATCAACCTCGCCTTCGGCGAGCTTTACATGATCGGCGCATTCGCGACCTACATCGCCTATGCGCTCACCCTGCATCTGGGCGGCGCATTCACGCTGCTGCCCATCCTCGCCACCGGCGCCTATGTCGTGGCCACCGGCGCGATCGCGGGATGGACAGTCAACCGCCTGATTTTCCAGCGCCTCGCCCGCTCGGCAACGACGGTGCCGCTTGTGGCCTCGATCGGGCTTTCCATCATCGTCAGCGACGGCGTGCTCCTGCTCCAGGGCCCGAAAACGCGCTGGATGCCGCAATACCAGCAGTCGGCCTGGCGGATCATTGACGGCCTCGGCTACGACGTTTACCTGCGCAAGGGTCATGTCATCGTCGGTCTCGCCACGCTCGCCATCGCCGGCATCCTGTGGTGGATCAGCAAGCGCACCGACTTCGGCCGCAGCTACCGGGCCTGCGCCCAGGACCCGCGGATGGCGGCACTCGTCGGGGTCGATGTGCGCGGCACCATCGCCTTCAGCTTCGCCCTCAGCGGCGCGCTCACCGGTGCGGCCGGCCTGTTCGAGGCGCTGCAGTACAACGCCGTCGACTTCCACATGGGCTTCATCGTCGGCATCAAGTCCCTGATCGCGGCCGTCCTCGGCGGCATCGGTTCGATCCAAGGCGCCTTGCTGGGCGGCCTCCTGCTGGCCCTGATCGAGACCTATGCCGGGGTGCTTTTCGGGTTCGAGTGGCGGGACATCGTGGTCTTCGGGGTCCTGGCGGCGGTGATGTTGTTCCGGCCGTCCGGGCTGTTCGGGACCCTGCGCCTGATGCCCGCCGACGAACGGCCATAGCCCGCGACCAACAAGGCCGTGAAAATGGAGTAACTCTCTTGCAGGCTGGGAAATCGTCGATTAGGGTCGCGCCTAACAAGGCGGCGGCGAGGAATCGCCCGGAACAGCCGCAAGGCGGGCGAGGCTTCGGTTTCCGATGCCGGGGAACACGGCAGGGCGGTCGAGGGGAACGGTGCCGACTGTCAGGTCTCAGTCGCCGAGAAATCGGCTGGCGAGGGCCAACGCAGGGGCGGGGGAGCGATGGCACTATTCCTTCAACAGTTGATCAATGGCCTGACTCTGGGCGCCATCTATGGCCTCATCGCTATCGGCTACACGATGGTCTACGGGATCATCGGCATGATCAATTTCGCCCATGGCGACATCTACATGATCGGCGCCTTCAACGCGCTGATCGCCTTCATCCTCCTGGGCTTCTTCGGCATCACCTGGGTCCCGCTGGCGCTCAGCCTGGTCCTGATCGTCGCGGTGATCGTCACCGCGGTCTATGGCTGGACCGTGGAGCGCATCGCCTATCGGCCGCTGCGCGGCTCCACGCGCCTGGCGCCTCTGATCTCCGCCATCGGCATGTCGATCCTGCTGGAGAACTACGTCCAGCTTCTGCAGGGCGCCCGGAACAAGCCGATGCCGAACCTGCTCGAAGGCGGCTTCCAGCTTTGGACCGAGAACGGCTTCGCCGTCGAGGTGCGCTATCTCCAGGTCGGCATCGTCGCCCTCACGGTCGCGCTGATGACCGGGTTCACCATGCTGATCACCCGCACGCCGCTCGGCCGCGCCCAGCGGGCGACGGAGCAGGACCGCAAGATGGCGGCTCTCCTCGGCGTCAACGTCGACCGCACCATTTCCCTCACCTTCGTCCTCGGCGCCGGCTTGGCCGCGGTCGCTGGCATGATGGTGCTGCTCTACTACGGGCAGATCGACTTCTACATCGGCTTCGTCGCCGGTATCAAAGCCTTCACCGCCGCGGTGCTGGGCGGCATCGGCTCGTTGCCGGGGGCGATGCTGGGCGGCGTGCTGATCGGCCTCATCGAGGTCATGTGGTCCGGGTATTTCTCGGTGGAGTACAAAGACGTGGCCACCTTTGCCATCCTGGTCATGGTGCTGATATTCCGTCCGACGGGCCTGCTCGGCCGGCCGGACCTGGAAAAGGTCTAGCGTCATGGCCGTAACCGCGATCGACCGGCCGGTCGATTATACCGATTTCGCCAAAAGGTCCGTCGCCGCCGGGGTCATCACCCTCATACTTGGCAGCCTGCTCGTCGGGCTGGAGACGGTCCCCACGCCGAACGGCGGCAGCATGCTGCTGGAGCCGCGCTTTCGCGCGCTCGTCTGCGCCGCCGTCGGCATCGCTATCGTCTATTTCCTGGTCCAGCTGTTGAAGATCGGCCGGGCAATGCCGGCGCTGATCGGCGGGCTCGCCATGATCGCGGCCTTCGCGGTGCTGGAGACAGCGAAGATCGAAGGCTTGCCCCTGGGCGACCAGCTTCCATTCAATTCATGGGTCGTCAACTGGGGCGTGATGCTGGTGCCCATTTCCCTGGTGCTGCGCGCGCTCCTCATGATGCGTGTGGCCCAGCGCGGCCAGGCTGTTGCGCGGCAGGCAGGCCACCAGGAGGATCGGTTCGCGGCCTTCTACCTCAAGTACAACAAGGTCTTCGGGACCATTCTGATCGCGATCGCAGTGGCCATGCCCTTCGCGCCATTCGCCGACAGGCGTCTCGTCGACATCGGCACGCTCGTGCTGACCTATGTGATGCTCGGCTGGGGCCTTAACATCGTGGTCGGCCTGGCCGGGCTTCTCGACCTCGGTTACGTCGCGTTCTACGCCATCGGCGCCTACACCTACGCCATGACCTCGATCAACTTCGGGCTCAGCTTCTGGGTCGCCCTGCCGATCGCCGGCGCGCTCGCTGCCAGCTTCGGCATCATCCTGGGCTTTCCCGTGCTGCGGCTACGCGGCGACTACCTGGCGATAGTTACCCTTGGCTTCGGCGAGATGATCCGGATCATCATCACCAACTGGTGGTGGTTCACGGGCGGGCCCAACGGCATCAACGACATCCCACGCCCGTCCTTGTTCGGACTTATCTTCGAGCGCACCGCGCCCAAAGGCCAGGAGACCTTCGCTCATTTCTTCGGCATCGATTACCTGCCCATCCAGCGGGTGATCTTCCTTTATTTCGTGATCCTCGTGTTCGCGCTCGGAACCAATCTGTTCACCTTGCGCATCCGCAAGCTTCCCATCAGCCGCGCCTGGGAGGCGCTGCGCGAGGACGAGACGGCCTGCCGGGCGCTCGGCATCAATCCCCGCAACACCAAGCTGACGGCCTTCGCCATCGGCGCCATGTTCGCGGGCATGGCCGGCTCCTTCTTCGCCGCACGGCAGGGCTTCATCAGTCCGGAGAGCTTCGTCTTCCTCGAATCCGCCGTGATCCTCGCCATCGTCGTGCTGGGCGGACTCGGCACCCAGATCGGCGTAGTGCTG
This sequence comes from uncultured Alphaproteobacteria bacterium, assembly GCA_963724385.1. GTDB lineage: Bacteria > Pseudomonadota > Alphaproteobacteria > Dongiales > Dongiaceae > DASXQK01. The sequence continues at coordinate 2,613,628 of CAVRUJ010000001.1, forward strand.
GCCGCCGTCCTGCTGATCGGGATGCCGGAATATTTCCGGGCACTCCAGGACTACCGCATGCTCGCGTTTGGCATCGGCATGGTGCTGATCATGATCTGGCGGCCGGGCGGCATTCTCTCCCATAGGAGCCCGACCATCTTCTTGCATCGCGGAAAGGCGAAGCCGTGAGCGACGCGCCGCTGCTTTCGGTCGAGCACCTGACCATGCGCTTTGGCGGGCTGGTCGCGGTGGACGATGTGTCCTTCACCGCGCGGGACCAGCAGATCACCGGGGTCATCGGGCCGAACGGCGCCGGCAAGACGACGGTGTTCAACTGCCTGACCGGGTTCTACAAGCCGTCTGTGGGCCGGCTCGTCCTGAACGGCCGGCGCGGCAGCTTCCTCTTGGAGCAGATGGACGGCTATCGCATCGCGCAGCGCGCCGGCGTCGCCCGGACGTTCCAGAACATCCGTCTCTTCCCCGGCATGTCGGTGCTGGAGAACCTGATCGTCGCCCAGCACAACAAGCTGATGCGCGCCTCGGGCTACACCTTCGCCGGCCTGATCGGACTTGCGGGCTATCGCCGGGCGGAGCGCGAGGCGGTGGAGAAGGCGAGGCAGTGGCTGGAACGGGTCGGGCTCGTTCCCATGGCCGACTGGGACGCGGGCAATCTTCCCTATGGCGGCCAGCGCAGGCTCGAGATCGCGCGCGCCATGTGCACCGATCCGGACCTGCTTTGCCTGGATGAGCCGGCGGCGGGGCTCAACGCGCGGGAATCCGCCGAGCTCAACCAGCTCCTGCTTTCCATCCGCGACGAGCAGAAGATCGGCATTCTGCTGATCGAGCATGACATGTCGGTCGTGATGGGAATCTCCGACCACATCGTCGTGCTCGACTACGGGCGCAAGATCGCCGATGGGACGCCGACCCAGATCCGCAACGACCCGGCGGTGATCCGCGCCTATCTGGGCGAAGCCGAGGATGACGAGAACCCGCCGGCCGAAGGCGCCAGGGCATGACCGCACTTCTCGAAGTCTCCGGCGTCCACACCTTCTATGGCCATATCGAGGCGCTGCATGGGGTCGACCTCGCCATCACCAAAGGCGAGATCGTCACCCTGATCGGAGCCAATGGCGCCGGCAAGTCGACGCTGTTGATGACGATCTGTGGCACGCCCCAGGCGCGGGCCGGATCGATCCGCTTCGACGGCGAGGACATCACCCGCCAGCCGACCTTCCAGATCATGCGCAAGGGAATCTCCCAGGCCCCGGAGGGCCGGCGCATCTTCCCGCGCATGACCGTGCTGGAAAACCTGCAGATGGGCGCGGTCACCGCCGATCCGGCCAATTTCCAAGCCGATCTGGAAAGGGTGATGACGCTGTTCCCGATCCTGCGCCAGCGCCAGGGGCAGCGGGGCGGTACGCTTTCGGGCGGCGAACAGCAGATGCTGGCGATCGCGCGCTCGCTCATGAGCCGGCCGCGCCTGCTGCTGCTGGACGAGCCGTCCCTGGGGCTAGCACCCCTCATCGTGAGGCAGATCTTCGCGGTGATCCGCGAGATCAACGAGAAGGACAACGTCACCGTCTTTCTCGTCGAGCAGAACGCCTATCACGCGCTCAAGCTGGCCCATCGCGGCTATGTCATGGTCAACGGCCAGATCACGCTCTCGGGCACCGGCCGGGATCTTCTGTCCAATCCGGAGGTGCGGGCGGCCTATCTCGAGGGCGGTCACGGCTGAGGGGATGGCGATGTCTTTTTCCGTGCTTGCGCTCACCATCGTTATGTTCGGCGCCGGCGGCTTCCTCATGGGCCAGGTCGTCGCCGACACTTGGCGACCTTGGTGGCAGGTTCTCCCCTATGGGGCGCTGCTCGCGATCGCCAACCAGTTCCTCGGCTTCGCCCTATTCGGCGGGCCGTTCATCGTCGACAGCCTGGTTTCGTCGGGTTCCCAGCCGCTTGGTAATGCCGTGTTCGGCTATCTGGTGGAATTCGCCGTCATCGTCGCGTTCGCGCTCGTTGCCTTTCGGGTGACGCGCGTGCGCCGGATGACGAGCCAGTACCCATGGCTGTACGAGCGCGCCGGCCTCTTTGCCTGGCGACAGAAAAATCCATGAAATTCAGGGCTCTGATGCGGATGCCTCGCCTGGAAGCCAAGCTATTGTGCGCATCCGATTGCGTGTTACAATGAATCAATCCAGATCGAGAGGCTGAAAGCCGAGATCGCATCAGGGATCGCCGTCGTCCGACGGCGTCATGTTTTCAATTGCAGCCACAGGGAGTAGTCCGCATGCGCAAATATGCTCTACCGCTGATCGCCGCAGCGGCTTTGGCCGCTTCGATCAGCGTGCCGGCCGCCCACGCCGACAGCCTCAATATCGCCACCGCCGGCCCGATGACCGGCGAATACGCGGCCTTCGGCGAGCAGATGAAGCGGGGGGCCGCAAAAGCGGTCTCCGACATCAACGCCCAGGGCGGCGTGTTGGGCAAAAGCCTGGCGCTCAGCGTCGGCGACGACGCCTGCGATCCGAAGCAGGCCGTAGCCGTCGCCAACGACTTCGTTTCCAAGGGCATCATCTTCGTGGCCGGCCACTTCTGCTCCGGCTCGTCGATCCCCGCCTCGTCGGTCTACCACGACCAGGGGATCCTGCAGATGACTCCGGCTTCGACCAATCCGAAGCTGACCGACGATGCTGCGACCAAGGGCTGGGATACGGTGTTCCGCACCTGCGGCCGCGACGACCAGCAGGGCACCTTTGCCGGCGGCTGGGTCGCCGACCACTTCAAAGGCAAGAACGTCGCCGTCATCGACGACAAGTCGACTTACGGCAAGGGCCTTGCCGACTTGACCCGGGCGGCCATGAACAAGGCTGGCCTCAAGGAGGTTCTCGACGACGAAATCACCGCCGGCGAGAAGGACTATTCCGCCCTGGTCAGCAAGATGAAGGCGGCGAATATCGACGTCATCTACTTCGGCGGCTACCACCCGGAAGCAGCCCTGATCGTCAAGCAGTCCCGCGAGCAGGGCTTGAACGCCCAGCTGCTCTCGGGTGACTCGCTCAACACTCAGGAATTCGCCACGCTCGCCGGGCCGGCTTCCGACGGGGTGATGTTCACCAACGCCGCCGAGGCCCGCAACCTGCCTTCGGCCGCGGCGGTCGTCGCCGAGTTCCGCAAGGACGGGTTCGAGCCCGAGGGCTATACCCTCTCGACCTATGCCGCGATCCAGGTCTGGGCGATGGCAGTTGCCAAGGCCGGCTCGACGGACTCCGAGAAGGTGGCCGCGGCGCTGCGCTCCCAGTCCTGGGACACGATCATCGGGAAGCTCTCCTTCGACCCGAAGGGCGACCTGACCTCGTCCACCTACGTGTGGTACGTGTTCAAGGGCGGCAACTACGCCGAAGCCCCGACGAACTAGGCTAATTTCGGGTCGCAGACCCGATCTCGATGGGCCCGGCACCCAAGCGGTGCCGGGCCCATTGCATTTGGCGGCATCTTTGGGCCGAATTTATTGTAGATTCCATGGCTTGTGGTGGGTTGTTGCAATGGGGCGACATATGGTAGTCCTGTCACAGTCAGAGCCTCTGGAAGCCCCGACAGCGCCATGCCTGAGACAATTGCCATCGCCAGCGACCATGCGGGCCTCGAATTAAAGCGCCTGCTGGCGGCCGAGCTTTCCGGGCGCGGATTTTCCGTTCTTGATCTCGGGACACACGACCAGGCTTCGGTCGACTACCCCGACTTCGCCGATGCTCTTGCCAAGGCGCTGGCCGACGGCCGGGCCCGGCGCGGCGTTCTGATTTGCGGCACCGGCATCGGGGTCGGGATGGCGGCGAACCGGCACCGGCATGTCCGCGCCGCCGTGTGTCACGATTTCGACCAGCGCCAGGCTTGCCCGCCAGCACAACGACGCCAATGTCCTGGCGCTGGGCGCCCGACTCCTCGGCAGCGAAGTAGCGAAGGACTGCCTTGCCATCTTCCTCAGTACCGCTTACGAGGGCGGCCGCCACGATCGGCGCGTCGCCAAGATCTCCTGACCTCGATCCACATGAAGAGAGACATCCGCCCATGACCATGGCCTCTACCGGCACCGGCCCGATGCCGGGCTTGTTCAGCATGTCTCTCGCCGAGCGCGATCCCGCCTTGTTCAAAGCGATCGGCGAGGAGTTGCATCGCCAGCAGGACCAGATCGAGCTGATCGCTTCGGAGAACATCGTTTCCCGCGCGGTGCTTGAGGCCCAGGGCTCTGTCCTCACCAACAAATATGCCGAGGGCTATCCTGGCCGGCGCTATTACGGCGGCTGCGAGTTCGTCGACGTCGCCGAGGCGCTCGCTATCGAGCGGGCGAAGAAGCTGTTCGGCTGCAACTTCGCCAATGTCCAGCCCCATTCCGGCGCCCAGGCCAATCAGGCCGTCTTCTTCGCCCTGCTGCAGCCAGGCGACACCTTCATGGGGCTCAACCTGGCGGCGGGCGGGCATCTCACCCACGGCTCGCCCGTCAACCAGTCGGGCAAATGGTTCAAGGTGGTGCCGTACAACGTGCGCGCCGACAACCAGCGGATCGACATGGACGAGGTCGAGAAGCTGGCTCGCGAGCACAAGCCGAAGCTGATCCTCGCCGGCGGCTCGGCCTACCCGCGCTTCTGGGACTTCGAGCGCTTCCGGGCCATCGCCGATTCGGTGGGCGCCTTCTTCATGGTCGACATGGCGCATTTCGCCGGCCTCGTCGCCGGCGGGGCGCACCCGAGCCCGCTGCCCCATGCCCATGTGGTGACGACGACGACCCACAAGACGCTGCGCGGCCCGCGCGGCGGCATGATCCTCGCCATGGACGAGGAGATCGGCAAGAAGATCAACAGCGCCGTCTTCCCGGGCCTGCAGGGCGGACCGCTGATGCATGTCATCGCGGCCAAGGCGGTTTCCTTCGGAGAAGCGCTGCTCCCCGAGTTCACGCAGTATGCCAAGTCCGTCGTCGAGAATGCCAAAGCGCTCGCCGAGACGCTTGTGGCGGGCGGATGCGCCATCACCACCGGCGGCACGGACAATCACCTGATGCTGGTGGATCTCAGGCCGAAGAAATTGACGGGCCGGGCCTCGGAAGGCAGCCTGGAACGCGCCGGCATCACTTGCAACAAGAACGGCATCCCCTTCGATCCGGAGAAGCCGGCGGTGACCTCAGGCGTTCGCCTTGGCTCGCCGGCGGCGACGACCCGCGGCTTCGGCACGGCCGAGTTCCGGCAGGTGGGCCAGCTGATCGTGCGGGTCCTCGACGGGCTCGCCCGCAGCAACTCGACCGACAACGCGTTGGTCGAGCGCGAGGTCCGCAGCGAAGTGGCGGCATTGTGCCGGAAGTTTCCGATCTATGGCTCGCTGAACTGAGCCGACGAGCAATCCGGCCCTCGGGGGAGGCTGACTATGCGCTGTCCGTTTTGCGGCAACGAAGACACCCAGGTGAAGGATTCGCGGCCGACGGACGACAACGCCGCGATCCGCCGGCGCCGGCAATGCCCGAACTGCGGCGCCCGTTTCACCACCTTCGAGCGGGTGCAGCTGCGCGAGCTGACGGTGGTCAAGACCAACGGTCAGCGCGAGCCCTTCGACCGCGAGAAGGTGATGCGCTCCATGCGGATCGCGCTGCGCAAGCGCCCGGTCGATTCCGACCGGCTCGAGCGCGTGGTGAACGGCATCGTCCGGCGCCTGGAAAGCTCGGGCGAGAGCGAGATTCCCACCTCCGTCGTCGGCGAGATGGTGATGGACGCGCTCTCCGGCCTGGACAAGGTCGCTTATGTGCGCTTCGCCTCGGTCTATCGCAATTTCCGCGAGGCCAAGGATTTCGAAGAATTCGTGGGCAAGCTCGGTGGCGAGCGCGAGCCCGAATAGTCCAGAGACCGACCTCGAGCACATGCGGGCGGCGCTAGCGCTTGCCCGGCGCGGGCTCGGGCGAGTCTGGCCCAACCCGGCCGTGGGCGCGGTGCTGGTTCGCGCCGGCCGCGTGGTCGGGCGCGGCTGGACCCAGCCGGGCGGGCGGCCGCACGCGGAGACCGAGGCCCTGGCGCGGGCCGGCGAGGCCGCGGCCGGCGCCACGCTCTACGTCACGCTCGAGCCTTGCAGCCATCACGGCAAGACGCCGCCTTGCGTCGAGGCACTGCTCGGCGCCGGCATCGCGCGCGCCGTCATCGCCATGGAGGATCCGGACCCGCGGGTATCCGGGCGTGGGATTGCCCGGCTTCAAGAAGCCGGCATTGAGGTCGTCCTCGGGGTCTCAGCCGCAGACGCGCGCGATCTCAACGCCGGTTACCTGCTGCGTCTGGCCGAGGGCCGACCGCTCGTCACTCTGAAGCTCGCCATGACTCTCGACGGGCGGATCGCCACGCGAACGGGGGAGAGCCGCTGGATCACCGGCGAGGCGGCGCGGGCCCGGGCCCATCTGATGCGCGCGCGCCATGATGCGGTGGTCGTGGGCAGCGGCACTGCGCTGGTCGACGATCCCTTGCTGAACGTACGCCTGCCGGGCCTGAGTGACTGGTCGCCGCTTCGCATCGTGCTGGACGGCCGCATGCGGCTTCCCCTGACTTCGGCGCTGGTGGCCGGTGCCAGGGAGACGCCGACCTTGCTGGTGACGCTGGAAGACGGCGACCGGCTGCGCCGGCGGGCCTACGTCGATTGCGGCGTCGAAGTCATGGATGTCCCGCCCGGCCCGGACGGGGCATTGGATCTGAAGCATGTGCTGTCGTTGCTGGGGGACCGCGGGCTCACCAGGGTCCTGGCGGAGGGCGGTGCCAAGCTTGCCGCGGCGCTGCTTCGCTGGCAGCTGGTGGACCGGCTCGCCATCTTTCGGGCGCCCGGCATGATCGGGGGCGACGGCCTGCCGGCGGCCGAGGGTTTCGGGCTCGAGCATCTCGCCGAGATCGAGGCCCTGGCGCCCGAAGAGACCCTCTCGCTCGGGCCCGACCGCCTGGAAACCTATCGTCGGGCCGGGTAGCGTCTCGCCCCATGTTCACCGGCATCATCACCGACCTGGGGCGCGTGCGCAGCCTGACCCCCGGCGGCGCCACGCGGATCGTCATCGAAACCAGCTATGATGGCGCTTCCATCGCGCATGGCGCCTCCATCGCCTGCAGCGGCGTCTGCCTCTCGGTGGTGGATAAGGGTCCGGGCTGGTTCGCCGTCGAGGCCTCGGCCGAAACCCTGTCGCGCACGACCATCGGCGCCTGGCGCCCCGGCAGCCCGGTCAATCTGGAACGCCCGCTGAGGCTGGGCGACGAGTTGGGCGGCCACATGGTTGCCGGCCATGTCGACGGAGTGGGGGAGGTGATTCTCCGCCGACCGGATGGGGCGAGCCTGCGCTTCCGCTTCCGGGCACCGGCTGACCTCGCTCGCTTCGTCGCCTCCAAGGGCTCGATCGCCGTGGACGGCGTCTCCCTGACGGTCAACGAGGTCGAGGATGCCGTGTTCGGCGTCAACATCATCCCGGTGACCCAGCAGGAGACCAATTTCGGCAGCTTGGCCGTCGGCGACCGGGTCAACCTGGAAATCGACCTCCTGGCGCGCTACCTTGCCCGGCTCATGGAAGCGGAGCGCCGATGAGCCGTCCCAAGACCGAGAGCTGGCGGGTTACCTTTTCCGAGCTCGTCTCGCCCAGCGAGGCGATCATCGAGGAGGCGCGCAACGGGCGCATGTTCATCCTCGTCGACGACGAGGATCGGGAGAACGAAGGCGATCTCGTGATCCCGGCCCAGATGGCGACGCCGGAGGCGATCAACTTCATGGCCAAATATGGCCGCGGCCTCATCTGCCTTGCCATGACCGACGAGCGGGTGCGGGAGCTGGGCCTGCCCTTGATGTCGCCGAGCAACGAATCCCGGCTGCGCACTGCCTTTACCGTCTCCATCGAAGCGCGCGAAGGCGTCACCACCGGCATCTCGGCACCTGATCGGGCGCGGACCATCGCGGTCGCCATCGATCCCAGCAAGGGTCGCAACGACATCGTAAGCCCCGGCCATGTGTTCCCCCTGGTCGCCCGCGAAGGCGGCGTGCTGGTCCGCACCGGCCACACCGAGGCCGCCGTCGACCTCGCCCGCCTCGCCGGCCTCAATCCGTCGGGCGTGATCTGCGAGATCATGAACGACGACGGCACCATGGCCAGGCGCGACGACCTGATCGCCTTCGCCCAGCGCCACGCCCTCAAGATCGGCACCATTGCCGACCTCATCGCCTATCGGCGCCGGCATGACCGGATCGTGGAGCGGGCGCTGGAAGCGGATTTCGAAAGCCGCTGGGGCGGGCGCTTCCGGATGCATGTGTATGTCAACCGCGTCGCCTATGCCGAGCATATCGCGTTGGTCAAAGGCGACGTGACGACGCCGGGCCCGGTGCTCGTGCGCATGCATGCCCTCAATGTGCTGGACGACGTGCTCGCCGACGGCAGCAGCGGGCGGGGCGGGGAACTCGCCGCCGCCATGCGCATGATCGCGGCGGAGGGCAGGGGGGTGGTCGTGCTGCTGCGCGAGGCGCTGCGCACCAGCCTTTCGGACCGGGTGCGCGCCCGCGTCGCGGGCGGACCCCATGCCTCTGACCAGCTGCGCGACTACGGCGTTGGCGCCCAGATCCTCCTCGACCTCGGGGTTCGCGAGATGACGCTGCTCTCCAACACGAGGCGCACCATCGTCGGCCTGGAAGGCTATGGCCTCGTGCTGGCCGGGCAGCGCCCGATCCCCCATCCGGAGGACGAGGCTTGAGCCAACCGCCTCATGTGCTCATCGTGGAAGCCCGTTTCTATCCGGACATCGCCGACGAACTTCTGAAGGGCGCCGTCCAGGCGCTCGATGCCGCCGCGGCCACCCACGAGCGGATTTCGGTGCCCGGCGCTTTCGAGATTCCGGCCGCGATCGCGATCGCGCTCGAGTGCCAGCGGATCCAGCCCGCCCGCCCGGCCTTCGACGGCTTTGTCGCGCTCGGCTGCGTGATCCGCGGCGAGACGACCCACTACGACTACGTCTGCGGGGAGAGCGCCCGTGCCCTCATGGATCTTGCCTGCCGGGAGAAGATCGCTCTCGGCTACGGCATCTTGACCGTGGAAAACGGCAAGCAGGCCTGGGCGAGGGCAGGGGTTGCGGACAAGAACAAGGGTGGCGATGCGGCTCGCGCCTGTCTCGCCATGATCGCCCTCAAGCGCCGCTTCGCGCTCCCGGCGCGCTGATGAGCAAGCGCGCCAGGCCCGCCACGTCGCGGAGCACGGCAAGGCTCGCCGCGATCCAGGCGCTCTATCAGATCGCGTTCTCCAACGCGGACCCGGAGCAGGTGATCGCCGAGTTCACCGCCCACCGCCTGGGCGAAGGCATCGACGGGGTCAGGCTGCTGAAGGCCGACCCGTCCCTGTTCGCCGACATCGTGCGCGGGGTAGTGCGCAGCCGCGCCGATCTCGACGACATGATCGCCGCGGTGCTGGTGGAGGACTGGACGATCGAAAGGCTCGAAACCCTGCTCGCCTGCATCCTCAGGGCCGGTGCCCATGAACTCGCTGACCGGGCGGACGTGCCGGCGCGGGTGGTGATCAGCGAATATGTCGACCTGGCCGACGCCTTCTACGGCGAAAAAGAGACCGGCCTGGTGAACGGCGTGCTCGATCGCCTGGCGCGCGAGCTCCGGCCGCTGGAGCTGGGGACAAAGCTTGGGCCAGGTAAAGCGGCCGGGTGAATTCGAGCTGATCGCCCGCTATTTCCGGCCCCCGGCAGGCGGCCGGCTGGGCGCCTTGGGTCTTGCCGACGATGCGGCGCTGATCGACGTTCCGGAAGGCCAGCAGCTCGTCGTGACCGCGGACCTGCTTACCGCAGGCGTGCATTTCCTTCCCGACGATCCGCCCGACCTCATCGCCCGCAAGGCCCTCAGGGTCAATCTCTCGGACCTCGCCGCGATGGCCGCCAAGCCTTTCGCTTATTTCCTCACTTGCGCCTTTCCCCAGACCATCGAGGAGGGCTGGATCGCAAGCTTCGCTGCCGGTCTCGGCCGGGACCAGGCGGAATTCAACGTCGCCCTCATGGGTGGCGACACGACGGCGACCCCAGGCCCGCTTACCCTTTCGATCACCGCGCTTGGGACGGTCATTCCCGGCCAGGAGCTGCGCCGGTCCACTGCCAAAGCCGGCGACCTTGTGGCCGTCAGCGGCACCATTGGCGACGCGGCTCTGGGCCTCGCCCGTCTGCAAGGCCGCCTGGCACCCGTCCCGGGCGACGACTACCTGGTCGAGCGCTATCGCCTGCCACAGCCCCGCCTTGCGCTTGCCCAGCGCCTCGCGGGCTTGGCGAGCGCGGGCCTCGACGTTTCCGATGGCCTGGTCGCCGACCTCGGCCATATCTGCGAGGCTTCCGGCCTCGCGGCACGGGTCGATGCCGACCGAGTTCCCCTGTCGCCCCCGGCACGCAAGGCGGTGGAAAGGGAACCAAAGCTCCTGGAAGCGATGCTCACCGGCGGCGACGACTACGAGTTGCTGTTCACCTTGCCCGCCGGCCGGGAGGGCGAGCTGGCGGACCTGCCGGTCGCGGTCATCGGCCGAATGGTGGAGGGCAGGGGCGTGAGGGTGTTTGACGCGGCCGGCGAGCCCATGGCCATGAAGCGGAGCGGCTTCCAGCATTTCTGATCACGGCAGGGGGCGGCCCTTGCCAGCCCGTCAAGGAGGTTCCAAGTTGCGGCCATGCTTTTGACGCCGGCCCGCCGCAACGTCATGGTTCTCGCCTTCTGCCAGGCGGTCGCCATGACCAGCATCTCGATGATGGCGACCGTCTCGGCGCTCGCCGGCCAGATGCTCGCTTCGGACAAGGCCCTCGCCACGCTGCCCATTGCCTTGCAGCAGCTGACCGTCATGCTGACGACCTTCCCGGCCTCCTACATCATGCGCCACTTCGGCCGGCGCGCCGGCTTCAGCGTCGGCGCGCTGGTCGGCATGCTCGGCGGCGCGCTGCAATGCTACGCCGTCTTCCGATCCGATTTCGCGCTGTTCTGCCTCGGCAACGCGCTGGTCGGCGTGGCCAACGGCTTCGCGCTTTTCTTCCGTTTCGCCGCCACCGACACCGCGGATCTGGGCTTCAAGAGCAAGGCCATCTCCCTTGTTATGGCGGGCGGCGTGATCGCCGCCTTCGCCGGACCGGAGCTTGCCAAGTGGTCGCATGACTGGTTCCAGCCAGTGCAATTCGCCGGCGCCTTCGTGGCCATCGCACTGCTCCAGGCTCTCAACGGGCTCTTGGTCCAGTTCGTGCGCATCCCTCGGCCGACGCCGGCGGAGCGCCGACTGCCGGGCCGGCCGCTCGGCACCATCATGCGCCAGCCGGTCTTTATCGTGGCCGCGCTCGGCGGAATGATCGGCTATGGCAGCATGTCCCTGGTGATGACGGCGACGCCACTCGCCATGATCGGATGCGGCTTCGCCTTTGGCACCGCTGCCACCATCATCCAATGGCATGTCCTGGGGATGTTCGTGCCGTCCTTCTTCACCGGCCATCTCATTTCGCGCTTCGGAGCCCTCAGGGTCATGCTGACGGGGACCGCAGGCCTGATGGCCTGCGCCGCCATAAATCTCTCGGGCATCGCGCTGTGGAATTTCTGGGCTGCGCTGGTGCTGCTGGGGATGGGCTGGAACTTCCTCTATATCGGCGCCAGCAGCCTGCTGACCGAGGCCTACCGGCCGGAGGAGCGGGCAAAGACCCAGGCTCTCAATGATTTCCTGGTCTTCAGTCTGGTGACCACGGCTTCCTTCGCCTCGGGCGGCCTCAACCACCACTTCGGCTGGAGCGCGGTCAACCTCGGGGTCATCCTGCCGGTCCTGCTGGCGGCGGGCACCATTTTCTGGCTGCTTCAGCGCCGGCGGCCAGTGCCCGCCTGAGGGCCGTGGGCCGCGCCTGGCCGGCCCCACCAACCGGTTGCACCGTCCCCTCGAATCTCCTATGTTCCGGCCGCTTTTCGAGGGCCCCCGCCAGGCGGTGCGGCCCGCTTTTCCCTGGGATGGATGGACGGAATGACCCTTCTTACGACGATAAGTTGGCTCGTGCTGGCGTGTGGCGTCCTTGCCCTCGTCTACGGCGCGGTTTCGGCGCGGGCGGTGCTGGCGGCGCCGACCGGGACCGACCGGATGCGCGAGATCGCGGCCGCCATCCAGGAAGGGGCGAAGGCCTATCTGAACCGCCAGTACTCGACCATCGCCATCGTCGGCGTGATCATCGGGGTCATCCTGGCCTTCACGCTCGGCGCCTACGTCGCCGTCGGCTTCCTCATCGGCGCGGTGCTGAGCGGGAGTGCGGGCTATCTCGGCATGAACGTGTCGGTGCGCGCCAACCTGCGCACGGCGGAGGCCGCCCGCCACGGCCTGTCGCCGGCGCTCGCCATCGCCTTCAAGGCAGGAGCCGTGACCGGGCTTCTCGTCGTCGGCCTCGGCCTGCTCGGCGTCACCATCTACTACATGATCCTGCAGCATCAGGGGCTCGACTCGCGCACGACCATCGAGGCGCTGGTGGCCCTCAGCTTCGGCGCCTCGCTCATCTCCATCTTCGCCCGGTTGGGCGGCGGCATCTTCACCAAGGGAGCGGACGTCGGCGCCGATCTCGTCGGCAAGATCGAGGCCGGCATCCCCGAGGACGATCCGCGCAATCCGGCCGTGATCGCCGACAACGTCGGAGACAATGTGGGCGATTGCGCCGGCATGGCCGCCGACCTGTTCGAGACCTACGCCGTCACCATCGTCGCGACCATGCTGCTGGCTCAGATCTTCGTCGCCGGCGAAGCCCAGGCGACCATGATGATGCTGCCGCTTGCGATCGCCGGGGTATGCATCGTCGGCTCGGTCGCCGGCACCTACTTCGTGCGGCTCGGTGCCTCGGGCAACATCATGGGCGCGCTCTACAAGGGCCTGTTCGCGACCGCCGCGGTCTCCGCCGTGCTGATCGCTGGCGTCATCGGAGTCATGGTCGGCTACGGCACCCCGGTGCAGATCGGCGAGGCGAGCGTCTCGGGCGCCCATCTCTTCCTCTGCGCCCTGGTGGGGCTTGCCGTCACCGGGCTGCTGGTCTGGATCACCGAATACTACACCTCAACCGCCTATCGGCCGGTGCGCAGCGTGGCCAAGGCATCGACGACGGGCCATGCCACCAACATCATCCAGGGTCTGGCGGTGGCCATGGAAGCCTGCTTCCTGCCGGTGCTCGTGATCTGCGCCGGCATCATCGCCGCCTCCATGCTGGCCGGTCTGTTCGGCATCGCTATCGCTGCCACCACCATGCTGGCCCTCGCCGGCATGGTCGTCGCCCTCGATGCCTATGGCCCGGTGACCGACAACGCCGGCGGGATCGCCGAAATGGCGGACCTGCCCAAGGACGTGCGCAAGACGACCGATGCGCTGGACGCCGTGGGCAACACTACCAAGGCCGTGACCAAGGGCTACGCCATCGGCTCGGCCGGTCTGGCGGCGCTCGTGCTTTTCGCCGCCTATACCCAGGATCTCCAGCACTATTTCCCCAGCCTGGCGGTCGAGTTCCGGCTGCAGGATCCCTACGTGGTGATCGGCCTGTTCGTCGGCGGGTCTCTGCCCTTCCTGTTCGGCGCGCTCGGCATGATGGCGGTTGGGCGGGCGGCGGGCGCGGTGGTGGTCGAGGTCCGCCGGCAATTCAAGGAGATCGCCGGGATCATGGAAGGCAAGGCAAAGCCCGACTACAGCCGAGCCGTCGACATGCTGACCAAGGCCGCGATCAAGGAGATGATCCTGCCTTCGCTGCTGCCGGTGTTGGCCCCGATCGTGGTCTACTTCGTCATCGACCTCATCGCCGGCCAGGCCAAGGCCTTCACCTCGCTGGGTGCCATGCTGCTGGGCACCATCGTCACCGGGCTCTTCGTCGCCATCCAGATGACGTCCGGCGGCGGTGCCTGGGACAATGCCAAGAAGTACATCGAAGACGGGCATTTCGGCGGCAAGGGCTCCGATGCCCACAAGGCGGCGGTGACGGGCGATACGGTTGGCGACCCTTACAAGGATACGGCGGGGCCGGCGGTGAACCCGATGATCAAGATCATCAACATCGTCGCGCTGCTTCTGCTGGCCATCCTCGCCCACTGAAGCTGGCGAGCCGCCACTGGCGCCGGAGGCCTAGCCCTTCAGGGATGGCCTGGACTACCGAAGATGCTGCCGTTGCCGCTGGAGTTGCCGAACCGTCCGATGTTGCCCATGAGCTGCTGGAGGATGGTGAGTTCGCGTCCGGAGGTCGGCGTCACGTTCGGGTTGGGTACGACCTGATGGGCGTCCTCGATACCGAGCAGCTTCATGTCGCTGACCGTCCCGGCGTCGTCGAACTTGACGATCAGCACTTCCTGGTCGAGCACTTCGGGATCGAAGAAGGCGACGCGGCTCGTCTTCTTGCTGATGTAGTACCAGGTCTTGTCGTCGAAAGTGCCCACGGTGGAAGGCGATCCCAGAAGCTCGGCCACCCGGTCGCGGTTGTCGATGCCCGGCTGAACCTGGAGAACCACCTCGGGGTCGGGCAAATTGCCGCGGGTATCGAGCTGCGCTTCGCAAGCCGCAAGCGTCGCAAAGCTCACGCCGAGGGCCAGAAAAAGGGCCGTTCTCATCGCCTCCCGCTCGCAAGCGTCTCGTGTTGCCAAGACCGACCGCTACGGCCATCCTAATGGCACCGGCGTCACAGGCCTGTCAAGGAATCCGGAGCTTGGCGTTGAGCCGTTGGGAGTTGAGCCGCTGGAACCCCTTTCGCCGCGACCCGGGCGAAGCTAGCGCTGGACAACTCTATGCCGCCATCGTCGCCCAGGCGCGACGGCCCGCCTTCTATGCCGCCGCCGGCGTGCCCGACAGCCTCGACGGTCGTTTCGAGCTCATAGCCCTCCACGTCTATCTGGTGCTGCGCAGGCTGAAGGGCGGGGACCTGCCGGCCCAGGCCCTGGCCCAGGAATTGGTCGATTTGTTCTTCGCCGATATGGACGCGAGCCTGCGCGAAATGGGCGCGGGCGACCTGGGCGTGGGCAAGCGCGTGCAGAACATGGCCGCCGGATTTTACGGGCGCGTGGCCGCCTATGACGAGGCAGCATCCGCGAACGGGATCGCCTCGGCCCTGAAACGCAATCTCTACGGAACCGTTGAAGCAACCGCCGAACAGATCGCGGCCATGGCGGCCTACCTTGGCCGGGCCCAGGCGTTGATCGCAACGCTGCCGCTGGCCGAAATCGCCGCCGGCCGGCTGCTATTTCCGGATCCGCCCGCTGCCGAAGCCGTTCGGGAGCTGCGTAGATGAGCGGGCCCCGATCGCGGACCAATGAATTCAGCCGGCCGGTGGCCATCGAGAGCATCGGCCCCAAGGCGCAGGTTCGAAGGATCGAGGCCGGGGTGGGCGAGCGCCGGGCTCTGGCCGAGAGATTCGGGTTGCCAGCCATCGAAAGGCTCTCAGCCTCCATTGAGCTTTCGCGCCCAGGCGGCGACATGGTTCTGGCCAAGGGGCACCTGGTGGCCGACGTGGTGCAGAGCTGCGTGGTGACGCTCGAGCCGGTGCCTGCACATGTCGAGGCCGACTTCGCCTGCCGCTACGCCGGCGGCGCCCGGCCGGAGGCCGAAGTGGACCTCGACCCCCTGGCCGAAGACGAGATCGAGGCCGTGACTGGCGCGCAGATCGACATTGGCGAAACGGTGGCCCAGCAGCTGGCCGTCACCCTCGATCCCTATCCCCGGGCGCCGGGCGCCGCCTGGCCTCACGAACAACCGCAGGACTCCGCTGTCGAGCCGGATGGCCGCCGGAAGCCCTTCGCCGGGCTCGAAAAGCTGAAGAAGCGCTAACCCGCAGTCCGCCAGGGCGGCCCGAGGATATGGTTGCCCGGGGAAGCGTTCTCGGCTACACATCGGGCGCCTGTCGGTGCCCGGAAAGCCGGAATGCGCCGCTTGGTGCCGTGCCCGGACGGGCATCTGTCGAGGAAGTACAAATCATGGCTGTTCCGAAGAAGAAAGTGACGAAGTCCCGTCGCGACATGCGGCGCTCGCACCACGCGCTCAAAGCGACCAAGTCCATCGAATGCCCGAACTGCGGGGAGCTGAAGCGCCCGCATCACATGTGCCCGGCCTGCGGCCACTACGACGGCCGGGAGGTCGTGGCGCCGGACGCAGCCTGAGCGCTGCGTCCCGGCCCGCACTCCGCCTAGGCCAAATTCCGTGACGGGCAGCCTCAACATCGCTCTCGACGCGATGGGCGGCGACAATGCGCCCGAGGTGGTGGTCAGGGGCGCCAATATCGCCCGCCAGCGCTTTCCCAACGTCCGGTTCCTCTTCTTCGGCGACGAAGGGCGGGTCAAGCCCCTGATCGCCCGCCACAAGGCCTTGGCCAAGGCGAGCTCGCTGCAGCATACCGACAAGCTGGTGGCGGCGGACGAGAGGCCGTCGACGGCGCTGCGCGCCGGCCGCAATTCCAGCATGCGGCTGGCGATCGACGCGGTTCAGGCGAAGGAGGCGGCCGGCGTGGTTTCCGCGGGCAACACCGGCGCGCTGATGGCGATGTCGAAGTTCGTGTTCAAGACGCTGCCCGGAATCGATCGGCCGGCGATCGCGTCCTTCTATCCGACGCTACGCGGCGAGAGCGTCATGCTCGATCTCGGGGCCAATCTCGTCTGCGATGCCGACAACCTCGTGCAGTTCGCGATCATGGGCAACGTCTTCGCCCGGACCGTGCTTGGCATCCATCGCCCGACGGTCGGCCTGCTCAACGTCGGCTCGGAAGAAGTGAAGGGACACGAGGCGGTCCGCGACGCCGCGGCGGTATTGCGCGCCACCAGCATGCCAGGCGAATTCCACGGCTTCGTCGAAGGCGACGACATCGCGCGCGGCACCGTGGACGTGATCGTGACCGACGGTTTCACCGGCAATGTGGCCCTGAAGACGCTGGAGGGCACAACCAAGCTTTATGCCGAGTTCTTGCGCCGCAGCTTCAAGAGCTCTCTGGTGGCGCGCATCGGTTATCTGTTGGCGCGCCCAGCCTTGAATGCACTGCGCGTGCGCACCGATCCCAGGCGCTACAACGGCGCCATTTTCCTCGGCCTCAACAGCGTGGCGGTGAAGAGCCATGGCGGCACCGACGCGCTGGGATTTGCCAACGCCATCGGCGTGGCGGTCGACATGATCAGCCAGAATTCCCTCGACAAGATCCGCGACGACTTCGCCCGATTCCTCGCCGGCAATCCCACCAGCCCCCAGGTCGTCGGGCTCTGAGATGGTCCCCCGTTCCCTGGTCGTCGGGTGCGGCGCCTATCTGCCGCGCCGGATCGTAACCAACGCCGAGCTGGCCGAGCGGCTGGAAACCTCCGACGCCTGGATCACCCAGCGTACAGGCATCCGTCAGCGCCACATCGCCGCCGAGGGCGAGACGACATCCGACCTGGCGACGGCGGCGGCGGGCGAGGCGCTTCGGCGTGCCGGGCTCGACGGCGCGGATGTGGATCTTCTGGTGTTGGGAACGACGACGCCCGACCATACCTTCCCGGCGACAGCGACCCAGGTCCAGGCCCGTATCGGCATGACCAAGGGTGCGGCCTTCGACATCCAGGCGGTTTGCAGCGGCTTCATTTACGCGCTGGCGACGGCCGACAATTTCATCAAGGCGGGCCAGTGCCGCACGGCGCTGGTGATCGGGGCCGAGACCTTTTCGCGGATCCTCGACTGGAACGACCGCGGCACCTGCGTCCTCTTCGGTGATGGAGCCGGCGCCCTGGTGCTGAAGGCCGGGAGCGGCGAGGGCGTGCTTGCCGACCGCGGCGTCCTCACGACCCATGTCTATTCCGACGGACGCCACTACAAGCAGCTCTATGTCGACGGCGGGCCTTCCGCGACCCAGACCACCGGCCATGTCCGCATGGAGGGCCGTGAAGTCTTCCGCCATGCCGTCGTGCGGATGGGCGAGGCGGTGGACGCGGCCATGGCCGCCATGGGCATCACCGGGCGCGAGCTCGACTGGCTGGTGCCTCACCAGGCCAATCGTCGGATCATCGACAGCATGGGGCATCGGCTTCATCTGCCGCCGGAGAAGGTGATCGTCACCGTGGACCGGCATGCCAACACCTCGGCCGCCTCGATCCCCTTGGCGCTGGCCGAGGCTGCCGGCGACGGCCGCATCCGCCCCGGCCAGCTGGTGCTGCTGGAAGCCATGGGAGGCGGATTTACCTGGGGGTCGGCCCTGATCCGCTGGTAAGCCGGCCCGGCCTCTGGAACGGGGAGGAAACCACCCCGCATCCCTCTGTATTTGACTGTTTTGCGACTCGCAATTAGAGTCGTTTGTGAACTCCCGGGACCGATCCCTCATGCCCGACAGTACGATCACGCGTGCCCATCTCGCCGAGGCCGTCTACCAGGAAGTAGGCCTCTCGCGCAATGAATTGGCCGAGCTGGTGGAGGCTGTCCTGAATGAAATGTCCGAAGCGCTGAAGCGGGGCGAGACGGTTAAGATATCCTCCTTCGGCAGCTTCTTCGTCCGCCTCAAAGGCCAGCGCATCGGCCGCAATCCCAAGACCGGTCAGGAAGTGCCGATCAAGCCCCGGCGGGTGCTTGTGTTCCGCGCCTCCCATGTGCTGAAGAGCCGCGTGAACGGTGCCGCATCGTGAACACCTCGGCTCCCGCCAAACGCCCGAAGCAGGATCAGTCGGCGGAGCCGCGGCCGGCCCCAGGGGCCCGCAAGCTCGAAAAATCCGCAAGCGCCTTTCGCACCATCAGCGAGGTAGCCGACGAACTTGAAGTCCCGCAGCATGTGCTGCGTTTCTGGGAGACGAAATTCCCCCAGGTGCGGCCCCTGAAGCGGGGCGGCGGCCGGCGTTACTACCGGCCTGAGGACGTGGAGCTTCTGCGCCAGATCCGAAGCCTGCTTTACCACGAGGGCTATACCATCAAGGGCGTGCAGCGCCTGATGCGCGAAGGGTCGCTGAAGGAACGCGTCGAATCCCTCGAGGGCGACACCATCGATATCAGCCAGCTGAGCGAAGCGGACAAGAGGCGCCGGGAAATCACCCAGGCGATCGCCCAGCTGACGTTCCTTGCGCGACAGGCTGCTCGCCCTGTTGGAGCCCTGAGCCGAGCAACGCGGCGATTGCCTGCAGTCTCGCTGGCGGGTATATACGGACACCGCCGACGGAAGAGCCCCAGCCCCAAGCACGCCGGCGCGTCTGTGAGAGAACCGGTCGGAGCGTGGCGCAGCCTGGTAGCGCACCAGCATGGGGCGCTGGGGGTCGTGGGTTCAAATCCCGCCGCTCCGACCATTTCATCCTCCCCGTTGCCGCAAGGAGAAGACGCCGGATGGCGGGTGTTTCCTCGCGGCCGGCACGGAGGGAGGCCGGCTTGCCCGATCGGGAAATCATCACGACCCAGCGCCTGACATTGCGTCGGTTTCGTGCCGAAGATGCTGCGGCGTTCCATGCGATACTGAGCGACGCCGAAGCGATGCGCTATTGGTCGACGCCGCCGCATCTGAGCCTGGCGGAAACCGAGCGTTGGATCGCCCGCACCATCGAGGCAGTCGGGTCCGGCAAGGCCGATGACTTCGTCGTCACCCACGCCGGTGAGGTCGTCGGCAAGGCGGGGCTATGGTCTGGCAACGAGCTGGGAATGATTTTCGCTTCCGGCGTCTGGGGCCGTGGCTATGCCAGCGAGGCGGTGAGTGCCGTGATTGCGCGCGCGTTCGCGCGCGGCCTGGGCTCGATCAAGGCCGATGTCGATCCCCGCAATGCCAAGTCCCTGCGCCTGCTGCGGAAGCTCGGATTTGTCGAAACCGGCTCGGCCGAGCGCACGCTGCTCATCGGCGAAGAATGGGTGGACAGCGTCTATTTCGAGCTGAGAGCCGCCTAGTTCGGCTTGTAGATACCGCAGCCGAAGAGGTAGCCGGCGTAGAGCACGACCCAGCTCGATTTCTGCTCTTCCTTGTTGGTCGCGGGATTGGTGCGCTTGTAGTCCACCCAGGCGCCCTCGGCTGTGGCTCGATCCAACATCTCCTTGCCATAGGCCTTGCCCTCGCTGTCCACCAGGGTCGCGACCGGAATCCCGACGCGCTTCTGATCGGCGGCCTGGACGACGATCTTAGCCGCGGGGCCGGTGCTGAAGACGAAGATGTAGAGGTCGCCCTTCAGAAAGCCGGTGGCAGCGCCCTGCTGCATGACCGGGAAGGCCGCTTCGCCCTTGGTCGCGAAAAGCGCGACCGCCGTGGCGACCATCGCTTGGGCTTGTTCGGGCGTGCCGCGTTCGTCGGCGCGGGCCGGCTCGGCCGATGCCGTCAATAGGCTCAAGACGAGAAATCCAACCCCGCCAAGCACAGACCTTCGATCGACCACGATGCCTCCCTGGCGTGCCCTTTGCGGTCAGGCAGCGAACCGAAACCTAATCTATGGCTGCGATGGAGCGGCCAACCGGCGTGAGCTTGCAGACCAGCCAGTCGGGTTTCAGGGGATTGGCGAACCAGGGTTCGGCCCAGCCCTGGGCGATGCAGCTGCGCACAGTCTGGTCGTTCACTCGCTGGCCCCAGCTGTCGAACAGGGGAAGTTTGCCGCCCGGCTGGCTGAGGCCGCGGCGAAGCCATTTGAGCTGTGTCGGGGAAGGGGACGAATGCTGGTCCGCGGCGGGCGCTTGATCGCGCCGCGTCTGGCTTCTGGCAGGCAGCCCATTCCCCATAAAAGTGATAGTAAATGAAAGGAATCGCTCCGAGAAGGCTAAATCTCAACGATATTTGGGGATCTGTCCCCATACGAACTGGCATGCCCGCATGATTTTACAGAATTGGCAGCGCCAGGGCTCAAGGTGCACAAGCGCTTTCCCGGAGGATCGCCAATTTCAACGCTGCATCAGCGCCTTAGGGGGAACGTTTGTATTTTCCATAATATACATTATGCGATATACGGACAGACGACAGACAGCGATCAAGTCAGGCGATATCTTCCTTCAGCCTCTCCTCCTGACCTCGTCCGAGCCCCGCCATGCAACATCCCGAGACTCCGTCCGAGACCGATGTCCTTGCCGATTCCAGCCGGCCCCTTGAGCGCCTCGTCGCGATCATGGCCCGCTTGCGCGATCCTGAGCGGGGCTGCCCCTGGGACGTCGAGCAGACCTTCGCCACCATCGCGCCCTACACCATCGAAGAAGCCTATGAGGTGGCCGATGCCATCCAGCAAGCCGACCTTGTTTCCTTGCGGGAGGAATTGGGCGACCTCCTGCTGCAGGTCGTGTTTCATGCCCGCATGGCCGAGGAAGTCGGCGCTTTCAACATCGAAGACGTGGCGAGAGCCATCGGCGAGAAGATGATCAGCCGCCATCCCCATGTCTTTGCCCAAGCCAGCATCGCCGACGCAGCGGCTCAGACCAGGGCCTGGGAGGCCCAGAAGGCGGCTGAGCGCGAGACGAAGGCCGCGGCGGCGGGCCGGCTGGCCGGTGCGCTGGATGGCGTGCCAATAGGCCTGCCCGCCCTCACCCGCGCCCTCAAGCTGCAGAAACGTGCCGCGCGGGCCGGTTTCGACTGGCCGGCCGAATCCGCTCTCCCGCAGATCAAGGACAAGCTTGCCGAGGAAATGGCCGAAATCGAATCTGCGCGCCTCACCGGCAGCCGCCAGGCCGTGGAAGACGAATGCGGCGATCTTCTGTTCGTTTGCGTGAACCTGCTGCGCCATCTGGACGTCGACCCGGAATCCGCCCTTAGAAGCAGCAACGCCAAGTTCGAAAGGCGCTTTCGCGCCGTGGAAGCGACCATGGCCGCCGAAGGCGTGGCGGACCTTGCCACCACCGGTCTCGACCGGCTCGAAGCCGCCTGGCAGGCGGTCAAGGCGGACGAGCGTCGATAAGGATGGCTCCGTTCGGCGGCCATGACCTCGTCGTCGGGGGCAGCGGCATGCTCGCGGCGCTATGCGTCGAGCTCGCCCGCTCCGGCCGGCAGGTCTCCGTTCTTGCCCGAGATATCGGCCGCCTTCGAAGGCTGAGCGACCTGGCGCCTGGCATCCACCCCATTTCCGCCGACTACACCGATGCCGAGGCGCTTGCGGGGGCCCTGCGATCCGCGGTCAGCGTCGCGGGCCCCATCGAACGCTCCGTCTGCTGGGTCCACGAGACGGCGCCCCAGGCGCCGCTGGCCATCGCCGCTCATGTCGAGAAGGTCTATTGCCACGTACTGGGCAGCGCCGCCGCCAACCCTGCCGCTCCCCAAATTCTCGCCAGCTGGCACGAGCAGTTCTCCAAGCTCCCGAACCTGGACTACCGCATCGCCGTGCTGGGATTCATGCGCGATGGCCCGGCAGGTTCGTCTCGCTGGCTGACCGACGAGGAAATCTGCCGGGGCGTCGCCCGGGCCCTGACGACAGGCGGGCCGGTATCATTCGTGGGCGTCGTGGAGCCTTGGGCAGCGAGGCCCTGAAGCCACCGTGCCGCACGTTCGTCGGCCGCGTTCAATCGTTGGCCAGCAGATGCATCAGGCTCGAGGTGTCCCAACGCCTGCCGCCGCGGGCCTGAACCTGGGCATAGAACTGGTCGATGAGGGCGGTAGCCGGCAAGCGCGCCCCATTGCGCTTGGCCTCGGCGAGACAGATCGCGAGATCCTTGCGCATCCAATCCACGGCGAAACCGAATTCGAACTTGCCGGCCAGCATGGTGAGGGCGCGATTGTCCATCTGCCAGCTCTGCGCCGCGCCCTTGGAGATGGTCTCGATCAGCTTTTGGCCGTCGAGCCCGGCGCGCTGGGCGAAGTTCATGGCCTCGGCGAGACCCTGCAGGATCCCGGCGATGCAGATCTGGTTGACCATCTTCGCAAGTTGCCCTGCGCCGTTCGGCCCCAACAACACGCAGGCCCTGGCGTAGGAATCGATCACCGGCTTCGCCCGGTCGAAGACCTCGGGCGCGCCGCCCGTCATCACCGTGAGCTTGCCGTTCTCGGCTCCTGCCTGGCCGCCGGAGACAGGCGCATCGAGGAAGGCCACGCCCGCACTGGTCGCCTCCCGGGCGAGTTCGCGCGCAAGCTCGGCGGAAGCCGTGGTGTGATCGACCAGCACCGCGCCCTTGCCCATGCCGGCCAGGGCGCCGGACTTGCCGTGGACCACGCTGCGCACGTCGTCGTCATTGCCGACGCAAACGAAGACGAACTCGGCGCCATGGGCCGCCTCGGCGGGGCTCGCCGCGGCTCGGCCGCCGTGCTTGGCGACCCAAGCATCGGCCCGCGCCCGCGTCCGGTTGAACACGACGACATCGTGGCCCTTGGCCCTGAGATGCCCGGCCATGGGAAATCCCATCACGCCGAGGCCTATGAAGGCGGTCTTCGCCATGTCGGGCACCTCCCCTGCTTCACGGTTTGATCAAGCGGTCGTGCAGCGCCTGCCAGCTCGATGGATCGGGCGCCAGCAGCAGCCCTGGCGCCGTGATGCGATCCGGCCGGTAGGTGCCGCCATCCACATAGGCGTTGTATCCGCCCGCCTCGCCGTGGATCAAGAACTCCCGGCACGTGGTCCCAAGGCATCAGCTTCGTGAATAGCGCGAAATGCATCTCGCCGCTGGCGATGCGCAGGTATTCCGAGGCGGCACAGCGACGGCTCTTGAGCGCGCGGACCCGCTCGCGGCGCTGCTGCACTCGACGCCCCAGTTCCTGGTCGCCATAGAACCCGGCCAGCAGGGTTCCGCTGAGCTCCGCCGGATCGCCCGGCGCGGCAGCCACGCTGAGACGTTTGCCGTTCAGCCAGGCACCGGCGCCGAGCTCCGCCGTCGCCATGCGGCCGCCGACCGGATCGTAGATCCAGCCCGCAACGCCGCGCCCACCGACGACGAGCGCCACCATCACGCCGAAGTCGCCCTTCGCTTGGGCGAAATTCGAAGTCCCGTCCACCGGATCGATGATCCAGACGGGTTCGTCCGTCGCCAGCCTCCGCAGGACCGCGCCGTCCCGCGCCGCAGCTTCCTCGCCGACGACGGCAGAGCCAGGCAGCAGGTCCTGCAGCAAGGCCGTCAAGCGATGTTCCATGGCTTCGTCGGCCACAGTGACGAGGTCGCCCGGCCCCTTCTCGCGCACGTCGCCGGCGGCGAGCTTGGTGTAGCGCGGCATGATCTCTTCGGCAGCGGCCTCGACGATGAGCCGGGACACCCGATCGATATCGACACGCGTGCTCATGCCTGTCGCTGCATGCGCTCGAAGCGCGCCCGTTCCTCCGGCGTCAGGCTGACGGTGAGATAGGCGAATTTCTCGTCGTCGCGGCGCTCCAGCACAGTGCCGTGGCTGTAAAGCCAGGCGATCGCCCCGCCCTCGCCATGGCGCATGCGGTAACGGGCGACGTCCTGCGCACTCGCCAGCCGGCGGTCGATCTCGGCCAGCAGCGCCTCGATCCCCTCCCCGGTCCGGGCCGAAATCGGCAGCCGGTCGCCGTCCCGCGCTTGGGCGAAGAGCGCCGCGCGTGCGTCCGGCGCCAGGAGATCGATCTTGTTCAAGAGCTCGATCGGGCCCTGGCTGCCGTCCTCGGCAATTTCGAGATCCGCCAACACCCTCGCCACGTCTGCGGCCTGGGCTGCGCTGTCCGGATGGGCGGCGTCGCGGACATGGAGGATGAGATCGGATTCCACGACTTCTTCCAGCGTCGCCCGGAAGGCCGCAACCAGGTCGGTCGGCAGGTCGGAGATGAAGCCGACCGTGTCCGATAGCGCGATATTGCGCCCGGAGGGCAGCTTCATCGTCCGGATGGTCGGATCGAGAGTGGCGAAAAGCTGGTCCCTGGCGACGACGGCCGAACGGGTGAGCGTATTGAACAGCGTCGATTTGCCGGCATTGGTGTAGCCGACGATCGCCACCACCGGGAGCGGCACTCTCTTGCGCGCCTTGCGATGCAGGCCGCGGGTGCGCTTCACGTCCTCGAGCTCATTCTTCAGCTTGGCAATACGCTGCCCGATCAGTCGCCGGTCGATTTCGAGCTGGCTTTCGCCCGGGCCGCCCAGGAAGCCGAAGCCGCCGCGCTGGCGCTCGAGATGGGTCCAGGAGCGCACCAGCCGGCTTCGCTGGTAGCTGAGGGCGGCGAGTTCGACCTGGAGCTTGCCTTCCGCCGTGCGGGCGCGGGCGCCGAAGATCTCGAGGATCAGGCCCGTCCGATCGATGACCTTGCAGTTCCAAGCCTTTTCGAGATTGCGCTGTTGCACGGGCGAGAGCGGCCAGTCGACCACGGCGAGCCCGACCTCCTCGGCCGCGATCAAGCGCTTGAAGGTCTCCACCGTGCCGCTGCCGAGCAGCGTCGCCGGCCGAGGCTCGGCAATGCGAATGGCCTCGCCGTGGACGACGTCGAGTTCGATCGCCTGGGCAAGGCCGACGGCTTCGCCAAGCCGCGCCTCGGGTGCACGCTGGCCGCCGGGTTTGCCGCGAAGGCTCGGGCTCAGGACGAGAGTGCGCGTGGCCGGCGCGGACGCGGCCCCGGCATCGGTCATCGACGCCTGTCGTTCGTCATGGCCGAGGGTGCATCATTGCCGTGGGAACATCCTCATTCCGCTTCCTCTTCCTTGACGCCCTCGAAGAGCTGGATCGGCGTCGCCGGCATCACCGTCGATATGGCGTGCTTGTATACCAGCTGCGAATGGGCGTCGCGGCGCAGCAGCACCGAGAAATTGTCGAACCAGGTGATGATGCCCTGCAGCTTGACGCCGCTGATCAGATAGACCGTCACCGGTGTCTTGTTCTTGCGCACATTGTTGAGGAAAACATCCTGCACGTTCTGAGTCTTAGCAGCGGTCATCGGATCCCTCCTTTCTTGGCCTTATTGTGGGGCCCGTTGAACAAACGCGGCCGGCTCCTTGCCGGCGCGGCGCTTGCCTATCATAGAATTGCGGCGGGCAAAACCCCGACTTCGCCGAGATGGGCGGCAAGACCGGCGCAGTCGGGCAGATGGAGTGCCGGCGGAGAGTGAGCGAACTCGCCGGGCGCCTGGGGCTCGCGCCGGAGCAGCACCGGATGGCAGCCGGCATTGATGGCGCAGGCCATGTCGATGTCGGCATCGCCCACGAACCACACATCCGGGCCCCGGACGATGCCGCTGCCGCGAAGCGCCATATCCACCGGGGCGACATCGGGCTTGTCGGCCGGCGCGTCGGCGGCGCCGATCAGCTGCGCGAAATGGCCGGTCCAGCCGAGCCGAGCCGCCTCCAGGCGCAAGAACCGCCCGCGCTTGTTGCTGACCACGGCGAGATGGAGGCCACTGCGTGCCAGGTCCGCCAGGAGCGCACCCGCCCCCGGCATTTCCATCAAGCTCTCCAGGTGACGTGCGGCGAAATAATCGGTGAAGATGCGCCCGGCCTCCTGCGCACGCTCCCCGAACAGCTGCGGGAAACCGTCGCGCAACGACGCGCGCGTCCGCGCCTTGGTTTCCGCCAGGGTCCATGGGGGCATCCCAAAGGCTGCGAAGACCGCATTCATGGCCTCGGAGATCACTCCCCAGTTGTCCACCAACGTATTGTCCCAGTCGAACAAGATGGCACGGGGGCGCGGCGTCATGCCGACTGGCCCTCGACATGGGCCATGATCCGCCGGCGCAGCTCGCGCGTCACCGGCCCGACCCGTCCATCGCCGACGGCGACGCCGTCGATCCGGGTGACCGGCAGAAGGAAGCTGCTGCTGCTGGTGATGAAGGCCTCGCGCGCGGCATGGGCCTCGGCGACGCTGAAGGGCCGCTCCACAAGGCGCGCGCCGAGCCCCTCGAGCAGGCCGACGAGCGCGCCGCGTACGACGCCGGCCAGAATGTCGGTGTCGAGCGGCCGCGTCACCAGCTCGCCGGTCGCGGTTACGATCCACGCATTGGTGCTGGTGCCCTCGGTGACGAAGCCGTTGGCGTCCACCTGCCAGGCTTCGAAGGCCCCCTGCTCCACCGCGCCCTGCTTGCCCAGGATATTGGCCAGGAGCGATACCGACTTGATGTCGCTGCGCCGCCAGCGAATGTCCGGGATCGTGACCACGGCGATCCCGTTTTCGAGATACGCGCGGGGCACTTCCTTCAGGTTCTTGGCGGTCGCTACCAGGCTGGTCCGGGTCACGGCTGGAAATTTGTGGTCGCGCGGCGCCACGCCACGGGTCGCCTGGAAATAGACGAGGCCATTGGCGATGCCGTTGCGCGCCAGCAGCTCATCCAGCACCAGGCGCAGCGCTGCGCGCGACATCGGCGGGGCGATGCGAAGCGCCTTCAGCGAGCGCTCGAAGCGGTCGAAATGGGCGCCGGCGTCGATCAACCTGCCGCGGCGGACATGGATGACTTCGTAGACGCCGTCGGCGAATTGATAGCCGCGATCCTCGATATGGACGCGCGCTGCCCCATGCGGCAGATAGCGGCCGTTGACATAGGCGGTGCGGGGCATCGAAGGGCTAGGCCTCGCCCCTTTCCGACCGGTCGGCCGAAGTGATGCCAAGCGCGCGCAGCTTGCGGTGGAGGGCCGAGCGCTCCATGCCGATGAATGCCGCCGTCTTCGAGATGTTGCCGCCGAACCGGCTCACCTGGGCGTCCAGGTAGCGCCGCTCGAACACTTCGCGCGCCTCGCGCAAGGGCAGCGACATCATTTCGGCACCGTCGTTGCCGCGCAGCGGCGACGGCGCGATGGCGCCGATGTCCGGCGGCAGCATGTCAGCGCGGATCGCTTCGCCCGGCTCGCCCGGCGCCATGATCAGCAGCCAATCGACGACGTTGCGAAGCTGGCGCACGTTGCCCGGCCAGTCATAGGCCTGGAGCCAGGCGAGCGCGTCGGGGCCGATACGCCGGGCCGGCAATCCCGCGATCTCCGCGGAGCGGGCCATGAAGTACTCCAGCAGGAACGGGATGTCCTCGCGCCGCTCGCGCAGGCTTGGCATGCGGATCGGCACCACGTTCAGCCGGTAGAACAGGTCCTGGCGGAAACGACCCGCCTGCATCTCGCCGGCAAGGTCGCGATTGGTCGAGGCGATCACCCGTACGTCCACTTCGACCCTGGTCGCCCCGCCGACGCGTTCGAAGGTCTGCTCCTGAAGAACGCGCACGATCTTGCCCTGGGTCTCCAAGGGCATGTCCGCCACTTCGTCGAGCAGCATCGTGCCGCCATGGGCCTGTTCGAGGGTGCCGACCTTGGTCGGCCCGTCGGCCTTGTCGCCCATGCTCTCGCTGCCGAACAGCTCGACCTCAAGCCGGTCGGCCCGCATGGCCGCGCAGTTGATGACGATGAAGGGACCGGTGCTGCGCTTCGAGCGCTGGTGGAGAAGGCGGGCGACGATCTCCTTGCCGCAGCCCGGCGGGCCGGAGATCAGGACCCGGCTGCCGGTCGGCGCCACGCGCTCGATCTGCTGGCGCACATGGGCGACGGACGAGGATTCGCCAAGCAGGTCGTCTTCCGGTCCGAGCCGGCTGCGCAGCTCTTCGTTTTCGCGCCGGAGCCGGGCCGCCTCCATCGCGCGATCGACGATCAGCATCAGGCGATCGGACTTGAAAGGCTTCTCGATGAAATCATAGGCGCCGAGTTTGATCGACTGCACCGCCGTCTCGATATTGCCGTGCCCGCTGATCATCACCACCGGCAGGCCCGGATGCTCGCGCTTGATGACCGCCAGAGTCTCCAGCCCGTCCAGCGTGCTGCCCTGCAGCCAGATGTCCAGGATCACCAGGGTCGGCCGCCGGCCGCGGATCGCCTCCAGGGCGCCGTCGCTGTTGGCCGCTTCGCGCGTGTGGTAGCCCTCGTCCCGCAATATGCCCGCAATCAGAAGCCTGATGTCGGCTTCGTCGTCGACGATCAAGATGTCATGCGCCATGGGTCTTGCTCAGCCTGGGTCGCGCGGCGGTGCCCGGGTTCACGGTCGCCACGGATTCCGTTGCGAAGATCAGCTTCACCGTCGCGCCGCCGCCGACGCGGTCGTCCAATATCAGATTGCCGTTGTGGTCCTCCATGATTTTCTTGACGATCGCGAGGCCGAGTCCCGTCCCCTTCGTGCGGGTGGTGACGTAGGGTTCGGTCAGGCGGTGACGCTCGCTCTTGGGCAGGCCGCGTCCATTGTCCTCGATCGCGATGGTCAACCGCTTGTCCACCCGCCCGGCGGACAGCCAGATTTCGCCGGCCGGCCCCGCGGGATTCTCCGAGAGCCGGCTCTCGATGGCGTCAGCTGCGTTCTGCAGCAGGTTGGTGAGTGCGCGGCTCACCTGGGTGGCATCGCAGCTCAGCAGCTCCCGCCCGGCTGGCAGTTCGACATGGTAGCGGATTTGCGGATGTGCGCTCTGCTGCAGGAATAGCGCCTGGCGACAGAGCTCGGCGACATCCTCGTCTTGCATGACCGGGGCGGGCATCCGCGCGAAGGACGAGAACTCGTCCACCATCCGGCCGATGTCGTTGACCTGGCGCACGATGGTGTCGGTGCAGACCTGGAAGGTTTCCGGATCGTCCGTGACCTGCTTCAGGTATTTGCGCTTCAGCCGCTCGGCCGCGAGTTGGATGGGCGTCAGCGGATTCTTGATTTCATGGGCGATGCGCCGGGCCACGTCCGCCCAGGCCGCCTTGCGCTGCGCGCGCAGGAGCTCGGTCACGTCGTCGAATGTGACGACGAGGCGTTCGCTCTCCGCCTCGCCGCGCTCCGCGCCCACCCGCACCAGAAGCGTGCGCCGGTTGCCCGCGCGCTCGATGTCGACCTGTCCCTCCACGGACCGCCTCGGCGTCGTCATTCCGGCTTCGATCAACGGGGCCATCTCCGGTACGACCTCGGCCAGCCTCTCGCCCAGGCACCGGTCGAGATCGACGCCCAGCAGCTCGCGGGCCGACCGGTTCGGCAGCTCGATCCGGCCTGCCTGGTCGAGGCCGATCACGCCGGCCGAAACGCCGGCCAGCACCAGCTCGGTGAACCGCCGGCGCGCGTCCAGCTGCGCATTCGCCTCCACCAGCTCGGCGCGCTGGCTTTCCAGCTGGCTGGTCATGCGGTTGAAGGCCCGGCTCAAGCCGCCCACCTCGCCATCGACGGCACGCTCCTCCACCCTCACCGAAAGATCGCCGCTACGGACCCGTTCGGCCGCGTTGGCCAGCAGGCCCAACGGCCGCGCCAACTGGGCGGAGAAGACGAGCGCCAACCAGATGGCGGCGCACAGGACCAGCAGGGCGACGACGGCGAAGACGAAGGCGAAGGTGATCTGCATCGTCGAGCGCCGGCTCTCCAGATCCTGGTAGATCTGGGCCGCGCTGGAGGCCTTGTCGACATGGCCGAGCACCTTGGGATCGACGAGGCGCCCGACATAGAGGAATGTGTCGGCGACCGGATCGAGCTGAACCAGGGCCCGCACTCGATCGCCTGTCGCGCTCGGCAGGATCACCACTTGGCCGGCGCGGGCCTGGTTGAACGCCCAATCGGGCAGGTCGAGGCTGAACGCCATGACGATGCTGAGATTGGCGTTGGCGAGAATTTCGCGCCGTCCATCGATGACAGCGGCTTCGTCGAGCTGGCGCAGCTCCGCATGGAGTGAGAGGAGCTGGGCAAGCTGGGCGCGGTTGAATTCGAGGCTCGGCCCCTGACGCTGGAGGTCGCTCGCCATGGCGAGCGCCTCGTCGCCGAGGCGCTGCTGGTGTTCCTGCAAGTAGGCTTGGGCGACCAGCAGTGAGTCGCTGACCGCGGTGCTCACCCGAGCGCTGAACCAGGTGTCGATGCCGTAGTTGAGGAACAGGGTCGTAAACACGGCGACGATGATGGTCGGCGTCACCGCGGCCAGGCTGAAAAGCAGGACCATGCGGGCGTGGAGCCGGGCGCCCGCGAGGCCGCTCCGGCGCTCGGCCCACAGGGCGACCAGCCGGCGCGCCAACACCGTGCCGAGCAGCAACAGGACGATCAGATCGATGAGCAGCAGCCAGATCGTCGACCGGCTGCGCAGCGCGCCCACGCTATTGGTCAGCGCCCCATAGGTCGTAAGCCCGGAGGCCACGGCCATCACCAGGAGAGCCAAGGCGAGCTTGCGCTCCAGGCCAACCCGGCGGGCCCAATCGATTTGTCGGCGGAGCAGCGAGGCCGCCGTATCCGCCCACGTCACAGCCATGGCCGAATTGCCACCCGGTTTTCCAAGGCCTGTTGCACGATTGCCACAGCCTAGCGGAGGCTACGGAGGATTTCGATATCCAATTCGCGAATTTTTTTCCGCAGGGTGTTGCGGTTGATGCCCAGCAACTCGGCGGCCTTGATCTGATTGCCGCGCGTCGCTTCCAGGGCTATGGCCAAGAGCGGGCGCTCGATTTCCCGCAAGACCCGGTCGTAAAGGCCGCTGGCCGGCAGTCCCGGCTGATGGGCGGCGAAGTATTGCCGCAGATGCCGGCCGGTCGTTTCCGAAAGCGATTCCGCCCGCCCGCCCGCATCCGGCTCTTGGGTAAAAGCACCTGCGAGTTCCGTTTCGATGATGTCGGCGCCGATCACCGGCTGGCTGTAGAGCACGGCTATGCGCCGCATCAGGTTTTCCAGTTCCCGCACGTTGCCCGGCCAGCTATAGGCCCTGAGGCGCTCCTGGGCGGCAACATCGAGGGCCTTCGACGACTCTCCGGCCGGCGCCCCGACGGCAAGGAAATGCCGGGCCAGATCGGCGATGTCCTCCTTGCGCTCGCGCAAGGGGGGAAGGCGGATCGGCACGACATTCAGGCGATAGAAAAGATCCTCGCGGAACTGTCCCTGACGGATGGCCTGACGCAGGTCGCGATGGGTGGCCGCCACGATGCGCAGGTCGGCCTTGATCGGCTGACGCCCGCCTACGGTGGTGAACTCTCCAGTCTGCAACACGCGCAGCAGCCGCGTTTGGGCGTCGGGCGGCATGTCACCGATCTCGTCCAGGAACAGGGTACCGCCGCTCGCCTGCTCGAAGCGTCCGACACCACGGCCGAGCGCCCCGGTGAAGGCGCCTTTCTCGTGGCCGAACAGCTCGCTCTCGATCAACTCGCGCGGGATCGCCGCCATGTTCACGGCGATGAAAGGGCCGCGCCGGCGTTTGCCGTAATCATGCAAGGCGCGGGCCACCAGTTCCTTGCCGGTTCCGGACTCGCCCAGGATCGTCACCGTCAGGTCGCTCGCCATGAGCCGCGCCATGACCCGGTAGATTGCCTGCATCGCCGGCGATCGTCCGATCAAGGGCAGGCCCTCGCCGCCGGCCGATTCCGCCGCCGGCTCGGGCGGCCCGGGCAGGCGCAAGGCGCGCTCCACCATGCCCACCAGCTGATCGAGATCGAAGGGCTTGGCGAGGTAGTCGAAGGCGCCGCGCTCCGCCGCCCGCACCGCGGTCAGCAGCGTGTTCTGGGCACTCATGGCGATGATGGGCATGTCCGGGCGCAGTTTGCGGATGCCCGGAATGAGGTCGAGCCCGTTCCCATCGGGCATCAGCACGTCGGTAATGACCAGATCCCCGTCCCCCTCGCCGATCCACTGCCACAGGGTCGAGGCCTTGTCGGTGCTGCGCACGCGGTAGCCGAGGCGGCCGAGCGCCTGATCCAGCACCACGCGGATGGAACGGTCGTCGTCGGCAATCAGGATGCTTTCGCCGCTCAAGTTGCTTCCTCCTCGTCGGCTGCCGGCAGCAGGATGCGAAACTGGGTCCGGCGCGGTTCGCTCGCCAACTCGATCAAGCCGCCATGGTCGGCGACGATCTTGGCGGCGAGCGCGAGACCCAGGCCCTTGCCGCCCGCCTTGCTCGAAACGAACGGATCGAAGAGCCGCGCGCGAATGGCTTCGGGAATGCCCGGGCCGTTGTCCTGAACGGTAACAACCAAGGGGAGATGCCGCCGGCCGCCGGCCGGCTCCGTCAACCTGAGGCCGAGCTGGAAGCGGGTGGAAAGCGTGATCGTCCCTGAGTCTTCCGCCGTGGCCTCGGCGGCATTCTTCACCAGGTTGAGAAAGAGCTGTACCAGCATGTCGCGGTTGCCGAGCACCGCGGGCAGGGAAGGATCGTAGTCGCACTGGAAGCGCCGGCCGCGGGCGAAGCCTGCCTCGGCGATCCGGCGCACATGGTCGAGAACGCGATGGATGTTGACCGGGGCCAGCGCCAGCGGCCGCTCCTCGGCGAACATTTCCATGCGGTCCACCAAGGCCACGATCCGGTCGACCTCTTCGCGGATCAGGCGGGTGAGCGACCTGCCCTCTTCCTCGAGGCCGGGCTCGAGCAGCTGGGCAGCACCCCTCACGCCGGAAAGCGGGTTCTTCACCTCATGCGCCAGAACTGCGGCCAGTGTGCCCATGGCCCGGGCGGCATCCATGCGGTTGAGCGCCTGGTCGAGCCGGCTGCTGAAAGAGCGTTCCTGCAGCATCAGGCAAAGCCATCCCGGCCGCTCCGCCAGAGGCGCTATGTCCACGGCCATCAGACGGCGGCCCAAGGCCGGGGTCTCGAGCGCCATTTCCCGGTCGGCGATGCTGGCGCCCTGGCTGCGGGCCTGGGCGAGCAGCGAAAGGAGCGGCGAATCCGTGGGCAGGAAGTCGGCCAGCGGCCGGCCCGTCGCCGCCACGCCCAGGAACTGGGCCGCCGCCGCATTGGCATGAACGATCAGATTGGCCGGATCGAGGGCGAGAACCGGCAGCGGCAATGACTGGAGGAGCTGGGCGTGGTCGATCGGAACCGCGGGGGGAAGCTGCAAGACCGGCGCGGCGAGGGCCATCAGGCGGCCTCCCGTCCCAACAGCGGGCGATAGAAAGCGCGGATGGCTGCCATTGCGGCGCCCGGCTCATCGATGCGATTGAAGACGGCGCGGAATTCGGCCGAACCCGGCAGGCCTTTGCTGTACCAGGCGACATGTTTGCGCGCCACGCGCAGGCCGGCGCCGGCGCCGTAGTGGCTCAGCATCGCCTCGTAGTGTTCGAGGACGAGCGCGCCCTGTTCGGCCAAGGTCGGCGCGACCGGCACCGGCTCCCCGCGCAGCATTGCCATCGCCTGCTTGAGGAACCAGGGCCGGCCATAGGCCCCGCGGCCGATCATCACCCCATCGGCGCCCGAGAGCGCAAGCGCGCGGCGCACGCCTTCGAGGTCGGCGATGTCGCCGTTGACGATCACCGGGATCGCGACCGCCTCCTTGACTTCCCGCAGGAAGGCCCAATCGGCGCTGCCCTCGTAAAGCTGGCATCGCGTCCGGCCATGGACCGTGATCATGCGGATGCCGCAGCTCTCGGCAATGCGCGCGAGGCTGGGCGCATTGCGGTTCGCGTGATCCCAGCCTGTGCGCATCTTTAGGGTGACCGGCAGCGAAACCGCCTTCACCGTGGCTTCCAGGATGCGGCCCGCATGCAATTCGTCGCGCATCAGCGCCGAGCCGGCATGACCGTTCACCACCTTCTTCACCGGACAGCCGAAGTTGATGTCGATGATGGCCGCACCCCGGTCCTGGTTCAGCTTTGCCGCCTCGGCCATCACCTCGGGCTCGCACCCGGCGAGCTGGACGGCCATGGGAAATTCCTCGGGCTCGGTCCGGGCCATGAGCAGGGACTGTCGGGACTCCCGGATCATGGCCTGGCTCGCGATCATCTCGGAGACGACAAGACCCGCGCCCGCCCGCTTCACCAGCCGGCGAAAAGGCAGGTCGGTCACCCCGGACATGGGGGCAAGGATGACCGGATCGGCGATCCGGACGGGCCCAATGCAGATGCTCATTTTATAGGCGAACCCGTCAAATGCCTAAGAGATGGGCAATCCTATCTCGTTTCTGCTGCGGTGCAACAGAAAATGGCCCGCATTGCTCGACGGCCTTGAGACCCTTGGTGGCCTACGCCAACAGGACATCGCGCACAAACTTCACGCCGAGAAAGGCCAGGGTAAGCAGCAAATAGGCCGTGAGCACGAAGCGTGCCGCCCGGCGCCCGCGCAGGCCCGTGCGCCATTGCAGCCAGAGGAGGAGCCCCAGCACGACGAAGGCGAGAAGCGAGAACAAGGTCTTGTGATCGAAGACGAGGAGCCGGCCCGAAATCAGATATTGGGTCGCCATGCCGCTCAGCACGCCGATGCCGAGCACGACTTCGGCGGCGGCCAGGAGACCATGGACCAGCCGCTCGCCATCGGCGATGGATGGCAGGGTCTCAAGAAAGCGGCTCTGCTGGCGGCGTTTCAGGGCCCTCTCCTGAAGCAGGCCGGCCAGCCCCGCCACCGCCGCGATGGTGGCGAGACCGTAAGTGGCGAGCGACACGGCGATATGGATGCCGAGCCATGCCGCCGGCTGCGTCGCCGGCTGCGGCTCGGGGGGCAGGGCCGCGAACAGCGTTCCGCCAACCCCAAGCAGGAAGCAATAGGCGGCCAAGAGCGGTAGGAGTCGCCAGGCCACCTCGTTCAGCGCCGCGGCGACGACGAAGAGGATGAGGGCCGCATCGGCGCTGACCCACAACGCGCCGCTGAAGCTCGCATGCCAGCCTTGGGCATTCGCGGCAGCGACCTGGATCGTGGGCCCGGCGACGGCAAGGGCGAGCGCGCACCAGACCACCGCGTCGCGCCGGTCGCGAGGACGCAGCAGCAACAGGATGGCCGGAACCAGGGCCAGGAGTGCCAGAAGATCGAGCAGCATGTGCGCCAGGACTGTGGAGCCCACCGCTAGCCGGAAAAACCCGGCTTGGCAAGCCTCCGCCAGCCGCACTACCCTCCGCGCCGATGACCCCCTGCCCCACCGTCGCCCTCCTCGTCGCCGCCGGCCGCGGCCAGCGCTTCGGCGCCGCCTTGCCCAAGCAGTATCTGCCGCTGGCCGGCAAGCCGATGCTGTGCCACAGCGTCGAGACCTTCGCCCGTCATCCATCGGTCGATGCGGTGCGCGTGGTCATTCACGGCGACGACCGGCCGCGCTACGAAGCGGCGATATCGGGTCTGACGCTTCTGCCTCCTGTCGAGGGCGGCGCCACGCGGCAGGAATCGGTGCGTCGCGGCCTGGAAAGTTTGAGCGGCCTCGCTTGCGAGCGCGTGCTCATCCACGACGCCGCCCGTCCGCTGGTGGATGCGGGCCTGATCGATCGGACTCTGGCCGCGCTCGACCATGCCACGGGGGCGATCCCGGCCCTGCCCATCGCCGATACGGTGAAGCGCGCCGAAGACGGTCTCATTGCCGGAACCCTCGACCGGACCAAGCTCTTTCGCGCCCAGACGCCGCAGACCTTCCGCTACGCCGAGATCCTGGCCGCCCATCGCGCCGCGGCGGGGCGCGAACTCACCGACGATGCCGCGGTCGCCGAGGCGGCGGGATTGGCCGTGGCGCTTGTCGCCGGCGCGGAGGAGAATTTCAAAGTCACCAACGAAGCCGATCTCTTGCGCGCCCAGCGCCTGCTGACGCCCCAGATCGACCTGCGCTGCGGCAGCGGCTTCGACGTCCACCGGTTTTGCCCGGGCGACAAGGTGATGCTCTGCGGCGTCGCCGTGCCTCATGACCGGGGCCTGGAAGGACACTCGGATTCGGACGTCGGCCTCCATTCGCTCACCGATGCCCTGCTGGGTTCCATCGGCGCCGGCGACATCGGGATGCATTTTCCACCCAGCGATCCGCAATGGCGGGGTGCCGATTCCGCCCGCTTCCTCGCCCATGCGGCGTCGCTCATCGCGGCGCGGGGCGGGCGAATCCTTTCGGTTGACGTAACCCTGATCTGCGAGCGTCCGCGCATCGGACCCCATCGCCAAGCCATGGTCGAACGCGTCGCCGCGATCCTCGCCATTGACAGCTCGCGGGTCAGCATCAAGGCGACCACGACCGAGGGGCTGGGCTTCACCGGACGCCGGGAGGGTATCGCCGCCCAGGCGACGGCCAGCGTGCTGCTGTGAGTCCGGCAGCACTGCTTGACCTCTACCGTCAGGCCGGGCTTCGAATCGCCACTGCTGAATCCTGCACCGGCGGGCTCCTGGCCGGGCGGCTGACCGACGTTGCCGGCTCATCCGACGTTCTGGAGCGGGGCTTCGTCACCTATTCCAACCAGTCCAAGACGGAGCTTCTGGGCGTGCCGGCGACGCTCATCGCCAAGCATGGCGCGGTCAGCGTCCAGGTCGCCCGAGCCATGGCCGAGGGCGCGCTCGCCCACGGGCCGGCCGAAGTCGCCATCGCGGTCACCGGCATTGCCGGCCCTGGGGGGGCCACGCCGGGCAAGCCAGTCGGCCTCGTCTACCTGGCCCTCGCCCGCCGTGGACGCGAGACGGCGGTGGAGCGTCACCAGTTCCCCGGCGACCGGGCGGCCGTGCGCGCAGCGACGGTGGAGCACGCCATCGAGCTTCTCGGCAGCGCGCTTTCTTGACGCGCCGCATCTTCGGGGTGGATTTCAGCGGCGCGAAGGATGCCGGCCGGCACATTTGGATCGCCGAGGGCGTGCCCACGCCGCGGGGCTTGCACATCCTCTCCTGCCTGCCGGCCGAAGAACTTCGCGGCGGAGCCAGGGCGCGGGAAGCAGCCCTCTTGGCCTTGGGCCAATTCATCGCCGGTCATCGGGACGCGATCTTCGGCTGCGATTTTCCCTTCGCCCTGCCGCGAGAGATCATGGGCGCCGAGACCTGGGACAGCTTCATCGCCGGTTTCGACCATGCCGACGCGCTCGCCTTCCGCGAATCTTGCCGGCGCGTCAGCCCTGGACGCGAGCCCAGGCGCCAGACGGACAAGGAGGCCAAGACTCCCTGGTGCGCGTTTAACCTGCGTCTCTACCATCAGACCTATTGGGGCCTGGCGGGACTTCTGCGGCCGCTCGTCGCCAAGGGCGCCGCAGCCGTGTTGCCCATGCAGAAGCCCGGCGCCGGCAAGGCCTGGATGATCGAAACCTGCCCAGCTTCGGTTCTGAAGCATCTCGCCTGGCAAGGAAGCTACAAGCACGCCGGGCTTGCCGGGCAGCGACGGGCGATCCTCCAACTCCTGCAACGCAAGGGCCATCTCGCTGTCCTCGACGGCAAGCTTGCCGACCGGATCCTCGCCGATGCCGGTGGAGACGCTCTCGACAGCGTCATCGCCGCCCTCGCGACGGCCCGCGCGCAGGGCGATATCGCCGCCGGCCGCGGGGGCGGGGATCGGATCGAGGGACGCGTGTACTTCGCGGTCTAAGCGGCGGTGGGCTGTGGCGCCCCGTAGAGCTTTCGCGCCCGGGTTTCGAAGGCGCCGACCATGCGCCGCACGGCTTCGTGGAACAGCACCCCGATCAGCTTCTGGAGCATGGCCGAGCGGAACTCGAATTCGACCTGGAAATCGATGCGGCAGCAGCCGTCCCCCACCGGCTCGAAGCGCCAGCGGTTGGACATATGCTTGAAGGGGCCATCGGCATAGGTCACGTGGATGGCGAGCGCCTCGGGATCGAGCTCGACCCGGCTGGTGAAGCGCTCGCGGATCATCTTGAAGCCGATGATGAGATCGGCCAGCAGGAAATCGGGCCGGCGCTCGCGGATCCGGGCGCCGATGCACCAGGGCAGGAACTCGGGATAGCGCTCCACGTCGGCGACGAGGTCGTAGAGCTGGCGCGGGCTATAGCCCAGCAGGCGCTGCTCGGCATGCCGGATCATGAGGCCTCGCGCGTCTAAGCGAGGCGGGCACTGCGGGCGGCGCGGAGCCGCTCGAAATCCTCGCCGGCATGGTAGGAAGACCGGGTGAGCGGCGAGGCTGCCACCAGCAGGAACCCCTTGCCCTCGGCCATGCGCTTCAGCTCCTGGAATTCCTCGGGCGGAACGAAGCGCTCGACGGGATGATGCTTGGGCGTGGGCTGGAGATATTGCCCGACGGTGAGGAAATCGACATCCGCCACGCGCATGTCGTCCATCACCTGGAGCACCTCATCCCGCGTCTCGCCCAGGCCCACCATGAGCCCGGACTTGGTGAACAGGCTGGGATCGAGCGCCTTTACCTTGGCCAGGAGCTGCAGCGACGCGAAGTAGCGGGCACCGGGCCGGACCGGGCGGTAGAGCCGCGGCACCGTCTCGAGGTTATGATTGTAGACATCGGGCCGCGCGGCCACGACAGCCTCCACCGCGCCGGGCTTGCGCAGGAAATCGGGCGTCAGCACCTCGATGGTCGTAGCCGGCGCCTGCTTGCGGATCTGGCGGATGGTCTCGGCGAAATGGGCCGCACCGCCGTCGTCGAGGTCGTCGCGGTCGACCGAAGTGATCACGATATGGGAGAGGCCGAGGGTCGCCACCGCCTCGCCGACATGGGCGGGCTCATGGGGATCGAGCTTGTCGGGCAGACCGGTCGCGACGTTGCAGAAGGCGCAGGCCCGGGTGCAGACATCGCCCAGGATCATCATCGTCGCGTGCTTCTTGCTCCAGCATTCGCCGATGTTGGGGCAGGCTGCCTCCTCGCAGACCGTGCGGAGATCGAGCCGGCGCATGAGCGCCCGAGTCTCCTGATAAATGGCGGAGCCGGGCGCCTTGACCCGGATCCAGGCCGGCTTGCGCTGGATCGGGGAATCCGGACGATCGAGCTTTTCAGGGTGGCGGGGTCGGACGGCGTCCATGGCGTTCTAGATGTGGAGGGCCCGGCCATAGGCGTCAAGCACCGCCTCGTGCATGGTCTCGGAGAGCGTCGGGTGGGGAAAGATGGTCGCCATCAGCTCCGCCTCGGTCGTCTCCAGGCCCCGGGCGATGGTGTAGCCCTGGATCAGCTCGGTCACCTCGGCCCCGATCATATGGGCGCCGAGAAGCTCGCCCGTCTTGGCATCGAACACGGTCTTGATCAGGCCTTCCGTCTCGCCCATGGCGATCGCCTTGCCGTTGCCGATATAGGGAAAGCGCCCGACCCTCACCTCCCGGCCGGCGGCCTTGGCCGCCGCCTCGGTCAGGCCCACGCTCGCCACCTGGGGCATGCAATAGGTGCAGCCGGGAACCTTGGTCGCATCGAGGGGATGCAGCCCCTTCACCCCGGCGATCCGCTCGACGCAGAGCACGCCCTCATGCATCGCCTTGTGGGCGAGCCAGGGCGGGCCGACCAGGTCGCCGATGGCGTAGACCCCGGACTCGCCCGTGGCGCACCAGGGGTCGATGACGACGTGGGTCTTCTCGACCTTCACCTTGGTCCCTTCGAGGCCGAGGTTCTCCACATTGCCGACGATGCCCACAGCCAGGATCACCCGCTCGACCGCGATCTCGGTGGTGGAAGGGCCGGCGGCCACCGTCGCGGTGACGCTGTCAGCGGCCTTCTTCAGGCCCTTCACCGTGGCGCCGGTCAGGATCTTCATGCCCTGCTTCTCGAAGGACTTGCGGGCGAAGGCGGAAATCTCCGCATCCTCCACCGGCAGGACGCGATCGAGCACTTCGATCACCGTCACCTCGGCGCCCATGTTGCGATAGAAACTCGCAAACTCGATGCCGATGGCGCCGCTGCCCACGACCAGGAGGGATTTCGGCATGCGGTCCGGAACCATGGCTTCCTTGTAGGTCCAGACGAGCTTGCCGTCGGGCTCGAGCCCCGGCAGCGAGCGCGCCCTGGCACCGGTCGCGAGGATGATGTGTTTGGCCAGAAGCATGTCGCCCTTGTCGACGGCGACCTTGCCTGGGCCGGCGAGGCGAGCGTGACCTTCGATCACGCTCACCTTGTTCTTCCGCATCAGGAACTTGACGCCGTTGGACAGCTGGGCCGCCACCTTGCGCGAGCGCTCGACGATCTTCTTGGTGTCATAGGCCACCTCCTTGGCCGAGAAACCGTAGTCGCCGAGATGACGCAGCAGATGGGCGATCTCCGAGGAGCGAAGCAGGGCCTTGGTCGGAATGCAGCCCCAATTGAGGCAGATGCCACCCAGCTGGTCGCGTTCCACCAGCGCCGTCTTGAGGCCGAGCTGGGCCGCGCGGATGGCGGCGACATAGCCGCCCGGGCCGCTGCCGACGATGACCAGATCGAAGCTCTGCTCGGCCATGCCGCTAGATCCTCTCGAGTTGGCCGCGGGTCAGCGCGCCGGCGGGGGCATCACCCGTATTGACCACGCCGCGGCGCTCCAGCAGCAGG
The DNA here is from genome assembly GCA_963724385.1 of uncultured Alphaproteobacteria bacterium. Classification (GTDB taxonomy): domain Bacteria; phylum Pseudomonadota; class Alphaproteobacteria; order Dongiales; family Dongiaceae; genus DASXQK01. The sequence goes on from CAVRUJ010000001.1 coordinate 2,654,459, forward strand.
ATCTCGCATTCCTGCTCGGCATAGGGTTTGTGCTCGACCCCGCGCGGCACGACGATCATCTCGCCGGCAGCGACCGAAACCTGCCGGTCCCGGAAATCCATGCGCAACCTTCCCTTGAGCACCAGGAACAACTCGTCCGCCTCGGCGTGGCGATGCCAGATGAAATCGCCCATGAGCTTCACCACCTTGATCTCGTAGTCGTCGATGGTGTCGACCAGCTTCGGGTGCCAATGCTCGGCGAAGCTCGCGAGCTTTTGTCCCAGGTTGATCCGGTCGCCGGTCGCCATAAGCCCGACGTCCTAGAGCAGCAGGGTCAAGGGATCCTCGACCAGCTTCTTGAAGGCGGCCAGGAACTCGGCGCCGACAGCGCCGTCAACCACGCGATGGTCGCCCGACAGCGTGCAGCTCATCACCGTGGCGATGGCGAGCGCGCCTGCCTTCACTACCGGACGCGGCTCGCCGGCGCCGACCGCGAGAATCCCGCCCTGCGGCGGGTTGATGACGGCCGCGAACTCGCGAATGCCGAACATGCCGAGGTTGGAGATCGAGAAGGTCCCGCCCTGGAACTCCTCGAGCTTCAGCTTGCCTTCCTTGGCCCGGGCGGCCAGCCCCTTCATCTCGTTGGAGATGGTGGCAAGGCCTTTCACGTCGGCATTGCGGATAATGGGCGTGATGAGGCCGCTGGGAATCGCGACCGCAACCGAGATGTCCACGGCATCGAACACCACGATGCCCTCGTCGGACCAGGCGGCGTTGGCTGCCGGCACACGGCGCAGCGCCACTGCCGCGGCCTTGACCACGAGGTCGTTGACCGAGAGCTTGTAGACACCCTCGCCCTTTTCCGGCGCCTTGGCATTCAGATCGGCGCGGAGCTTGAGCAACGCGTCGATCTCGCAGTCGATGGTCAGGTAGTAGTGGGGAATCTGCTGCTTCGATTCGACCAGGCGCCGCGCGATCACCTTGCGGATCTTCGTATGCGGCAGGACGTGGTGGGCGATGTTGCCGGCGACCACGGCAGCCGAAAGCGCGGGTACAGCTCCAATCTGCGCAACCGGCGCTGCAACGGCCGGCGCCGGTGCTGCTGCGGTGGCCGGACGGGCTCCCGGACCCTTGGCCTTCGCCGCTTCCACATCGGTCTTGACGATGCGGCCATGCGGGCCGCTGCCGGACAGGGACTTGAGCTCGATACCCGCCTCGGTCGCGAGCCTGCGGGCGAGCGGGCTGGCAAAGATCCGTTCGCCCTCACCGTCCATGACCTTAGCGGCGGGCTGCGCCAGCGGCGCGGTGGACGCGGCAGGCAGCGGGCTCGCAGGAGCTGCCGATATTGCGACCGGCTTGGCAGGAGCTGGCGCAGCAGCAGCCGGAGTTGGCTTGGGCGCTGGCGCTGGCGCCGCGGCGGCTTTGGGATCCTCGCCTTCCCCTAGCAGCACGGCAATCGGCGCGTTGACCTTCACCCCGTCGGTGCCTTCGGGCACGAGGATATGCTGCAGGCGGCCCTCGTCCACTGCCTCGACTTCCATCGTCGCCTTGTCGGTTTCGATTTCGGCGATGACATCGCCTGCCTTAACGTCGTCGCCCTCCTTTTTCAGCCATTTGGCAAGCTTGCCCTCGGTCATGGTCGGCGACAGGGCGGGCATCAGGATGTTGGTCGGCATCGCTACCCCCGGTAACAGACTTGACGCGCCGCGGCGGCGACTTGTTCGGCATGCGGCAGGGCGAGCTTTTCCAGATTGGCGGCGTAGGGAAGCGGCACATCTGCCCCGGCGACGCGGGCCACCGGCGCGTCGAGCCAATCGAAAGCCTGCTCCATCATGATGGCGGCGAGCTCGGCGCCGATGCCGGCGAAGGCCCAGCCTTCCTCGACCGTGACTAGGCGGTTGGTGCGCTTCACGGATTCGACCAGGGTCGGCGTGTCCAGCGGGCGCAGCGTGCGCAGGTCGATCACCTCGGCCTCGATCCCTTCCGCGGCAAGCAGCTCGGCCGCCTTCAGGGCATGGCCGACCATGATGGAGAAGGCGGCGATGGTGACGTCGCGCCCGGGCCGCGCAACGCGGGCGCGGCCGATGGGCAGCACGAGGTCGCCGTCCGTCGGCACCGGGAAGCTCTGGCCGTAAAGCAGCTCGTTCTCCAGGAAGATGACAGGATTAGGGTCGCGGATGGCGGCCTTCAGTAGGCCTTTGGCGTCGGCCGCCGAATAGGGCGCTATGACTTTCAGCCCCGGCACATGGGAATACCAGCTGGCATAGCACTGGGAATGCTGGGCGGCGACGCGCGAGGCGGCACCGTTGGGCCCGCGAAAGACGATCGGGCATTGCATCTGGCCGCCCGACATGTAACGGGTCTTGGCGGCCGAGTTGATGATCTGGTCCATCGCCTGCATGGCGAAGTTGAAGGTCATGAACTCGACGATGGGTCTGAGGCCGTTGAAGGCCGCGCCGACGCCGAGGCCGGCAAACCCATGTTCGGTGATGGGCGTGTCGATCACCCGCTTGGCGCCGAATTCCTCCAGCAGGCCCTGGCTCACCTTGTAAGCGCCCTGGTACTCGGCCACTTCCTCGCCCATCAGGAACACCGTCGGATCCCGGCGCATCTCCTCGGCCATGGCATCGCGCAGGGCTTCGCGCACGGTCATGGTCTGGCTGGCGCCGCTCGCTGCTGGCTCCGGCGCGACGGTCGGGATCACCGGCTTCGGCGGGGCAGCGGGAGTTGCAGGAATGGCGGGAGGTGGTTGAACCGGGGCCGGCGCCGGCGGAGCGGGCGAAGGCTTTGCGGCAGCAGTCGGCGCGCGTTCGTCATCCCCCAGGAGCAGCGCGATGGGCGTGTTGACCTTGACGCCATCAGTCCCTTCCGGGACCAGGATCTCGGCCAGCTTGCCTTCGTCCACCGCCTCCACTTCCATGGTCGCCTTGTCGGTCTCGATCTCGGCGATCACATCGCCCGCCTTGACCGTATCGCCCTTGGCCTTCAGCCATTTGGCGAGCTTGCCCTCGGTCATGGTCGGCGACAGGGCCGGCATTTTGATTTCGATGGTCATGTCCTGCCCCGTCCCGGATTGAGCTCGCTCAGGCTTCGGCCAATATGTCGGTGTAGAGCTCCGCGGCGTCCGGCTCAGGGCTCGCTTGGGCGAAATCGGTCGCCGCCAAGATGACGTCCTTGATCTCGCGGTCGATGTTCTTCAGCCCTGCCTCGTCGGCATGGCCTTCGTCCAGAATGCGCAGGCGCAGATGATCGATTGGATCATGCTCCTGGCGCACTTTCGCCACCTCCTCGCGACTCCGGTACTTGGCCGGATCGGACATGGAGTGGCCTCGATAGCGGTAGGTCATCATCTCCAGGATGTAGGGGCCCTTGCCGCTGCGCACGTAGGCGGCGGCTTTGTCGGCCGCGGCATGCACGGCAAGCACATCCATGCCATCGACCTCGGCACCGGGAATGCCATAGGCCTCGCCGCGCAGGTGGAGATCCTGGCGGGCCGAGGCGCGCGCGACGGAAGTCCCCATGCCGTACTTGTTGTTCTCGATCACGTAGAGCACAGGCAGCTTCCAGAGCGCCGCCATGTTGAAGGATTCGTAGACCTGGCCCTGGTTGACCGCGCCGTCGCCGAAATATGTGACCGAGATGCCGCCGTCGCTCTTGTAGCGATGGGCAAAAGCGATGCCGGTGCCGATGGGCACCTGGGCCGCGACGATGCCGTGGCCGCCGAAGAAGCGCTTCTCGATGCTGAACATGTGCATCGAGCCGCCCTTGCCCTTGGAGTAGCCGCCGGCGCGCCCCGTCAGCTCGGCCATGACCCCCTTCGGGTCCATGCCGCAAGCCAGCATATGGCCGTGATCGCGGTAGGACGTGACGACGCTGTCGCCGGGCTGAAGCGTCGCCTGGACGCCGACGACCACCGCTTCCTGGCCGATGTACAAATGGCAGAAGCCGCCGATCAGGCCCATGCCGTAGAGCTGGCCCGCCTTCTCCTCGAACCGGCGGATCAGCAGCATGTTGCGGTAGTAGGCCAAGAGAACGCTGCTATCGGAACCCTCCTGGGCGCGCGGCTTGCGCTTCGCGGCAATGGCCATGGCATCCTCCCGCATCGAAATGCTGCCCGCCGCCTTTTGGGCTTGGCTGCGCCCCGATGTAACCTCAGGCTTTCGCCGAAAGCAACAGACCGCAAATTATTGATTTATTTCAGATTACCGGGAATGAACCGGAAAACAGTTAATTGGCACCGGCGGGCTTGGCATCCGGGGGCAGCATGATCACCACTTCATCGGGCCGCGCGTAGTCCAACATGGCCCGCACCCGCTCGTCGAGCAGGTCCGGATCGAGGCTCGCGCTGCTGAGACGATAGACGCGGTTCTGCAGCTCCTGCTTCTGGACCGCGACCGCGTCGGCAAGGGCCTGGGCCTCGTTGAGACGCTGATTGAGCGCGATCCAGGCGAAAAGCCCGCGATCACCCTCAATGGCGTGATAGGCGGCATAGGTCAGCAAGGCGATGCCCAACACCGGCATCGCCACTTGCCGCAAGAGCCGCCTGATATCCCCTAGCCAGCCCATCGGGCCAGCGAATCACAGGCAATTCCGCGTCGTCAAGGAAAAGCGACTCGCGACGATGCGACGAGTCGCGGTTGTTGCAAGAAGGACTCAGTAAGCTAGCGTGCGAATGCCGTCAGGCCGGCGAACCGCGCATCGGCGCCGAGCTCTTCCTCGATACGCAGGAGCTGATTGTACTTGGCCAGGCGGTCGGAACGGGAGAGAGAGCCGGTCTTGATCTGGCCGCATCCGGCGGCAACCGCGAGATCGGCGATGGTCGCGTCCTCGGTTTCGCCCGACCGGTGGGACATCACCGTGCGATAGCCCGCCTTGTGGGCCAAATCCACGGCCGCCAGGGTCTCGCTCAGGGTTCCGATCTGGTTGACCTTGATCAGCACGGCATTGGCCACGCCGCGCTTGATTCCCTCGGCGATGCGAACGGAATTGGTGACGAAGAGATCGTCGCCGACGAGCTGGATCTTGGCGCCGAGCAGCTTGGTCAGAGCTTCCCAGCCTTCCCAATCGTCTTCGGCCATGCCGTCTTCGATGGAGGCGATCGGATAGCGCCCGACGAGCTCGCCGTAGAAGCGCGCCATCTCGGCCGGCTTCAGGGTCTTGCCCTCGCCTTCCAGATGATAGGCGCCGTCGCGGAAGAACTCGGTCGAAGCGGGATCCAGCCCCAGGAGAACATCGCGGCCAGGCTTGAGGCCGGCGCTCTCGATCGCCTTGACGATGACGGCAAGACATTCCTCGGCGCTTTTCAGGTTCGGCGCGAAGCCGCCCTCGTCGCCGACATTGGTGTTGAGGCCGGCCGCCTTCAGCTGCGCTTTCAGCGCCTGGAAGATTTCCGATCCCCAGCGCAGCGCCTCGGAAAACCGCGGCGCACCGGCAGGCAGGATCATGAATTCCTGGAAGTCCACCGGGTTGTCGGCATGGACGCCGCCATTGACGACGTTCATCTGCGGCACCGGCAAGAGTCCGGCGCCGACGCCGCCGACGTAGCGATAGAGCGGCAGGCCCGCCTCGGCCGCCGCCGCCTTGGCCGCGGCCAGGCTGACGCCCAGGATCGCGTTGGCGCCCAGGCGCGATTTGTTGGCGGTGCCGTCGAGGGCGATCATCATGCGGTCGATCTTGGCCTGCTCGGAAGCCTCGATGCCCGAGAGCGCATCGAAGATTTCGGCGTTGACCGCGCTCACGGCCTTCTGCACGCCCTTGCCGCCATAGCGCTTCTTGTCGCCATCCCTGAGCTCGACCGCCTCATGGGCGCCGGTCGAAGCGCCCGACGGCACGGCGGCGCGACCGAAAGCGCCGCTCTCCAGGCGCAGGTCCACCTCGACGGTCGGATTGCCCCGGCTGTCCAGGATTTCGCGGGCGCGGATATCGACGATGGCGCTCATGGAAGGATTCTCCTGACCGGGCCGGGCGGTCAGCCCTTATAGGGCGGGGCCTCGGGCAATGCCAGCACGCGCAGCTCGGCGGCGCGCAACGGCAGATCCTGATCGAGGAAGAATTCGTCCAATTGCGGCGGCGGGATGCTGGTGCCTGAAAGCATGGCGTGGGCCTGGCCGCGATGATGGACCTGATGGATGAAGAGGTGAGCGAGAATGGCCGCCACGCTCTCGGCGAAACGACCCGCCTCGCCCCGGTCCAGGATCGCCTTGCGCGTCAGGTCAGACTCTCTCAGGCCGTCGCAGAAGGCGATCAGCTTCAGGTCGCTGGCGCGCTGGGCCGCCGTCAGTTCGGCCAGGCTGGCGAATGGCTCATCGTCCTTGAACACGTCGTAGCCCCGCCCGCCGTTCTCCAATGCATCGATGTAGTACCAGTCGACGGTGAGGATATGGCTCAGGGTCGCGGGCAGGCTGGGAAAGAAGCTCACGCGGCGGGCGCGGTATTCAACATCGGATAACTTCCCGCAGGCCCGGTGCAGCCGGTCGTTGGACCAGGCGTTGTTGCGGGCCATGGACTGGAAATGCGCCGCAAGCACCGCCAAAGCGCTAATGCCCCTTGGCCAGCCGATCGAAGGCCTGGAGACGGCCGAGCAGCGCCGGCATGTCCTTGAGCGGAACCATGTTCGGCCCGTCCGAGGGCGCTCGATCGGGATCCTGATGGGTCTCCATGAAGACGGCCGCAACGCCGACTGCCACGGCCGCGCGGGCCAGCACCGGCACGAACTCCCGCTGCCCGCCGCTGGAAGTCCCCTGCCCGCCCGGCTGCTGCACCGAATGGGTGGCGTCGAAGACCACGGGATAGCCTGTCTCTGCCAGGATCGGAAGGCTGCGCATGTCGGAGACCAGCGTGTTGTAGCCGAAGCTGACGCCGCGCTCGCAGACGAGCACGCGCCGGTTGCCCGCGGCCTCCACTTTGCCCACCACCTGCTTCATGTCCCAGGGGGCGAGGAACTGGCCCTTCTTGATGTTCATGGCGCGGCCGGTCTTGGCGGCGGCGACCAGCAGATCGGTCTGGCGGCAAAGGAAGGCGGGGATTTGCAGCACGTCCACCGCCTCTGCCGTGGGTGCGCATTGTTCGGCCGCGTGGACGTCGGTCAGCACCGGCACGCCGAACCGTTCGCGCAGCTCGGCCAGGATGGGCAGGCCCTTCGCCATGCCGATGCCACGCACGCCGCTGATCGAGGTTCGGTTGGCCTTATCGAAGGAGGTCTTGTAGATGAGCCCTATCCCAAGCTTGGCCGTCATCTCGGTCAGCGCCTGGCACATCTCCATGGCATGGGCGCGGGATTCGAGCGCGCAAGGTCCGGCGATCAATGCCAGGGGCAGATCGTTGGCCAAGGTGATGTTGCCGATGCTGACGCGATGAGGGGTGGCGCTCATGCCGGCCTTATATAGCAGAGGCCGATCGCTAGACTAGTCGCGACTGCCTGACCGCCGCTTCGATGAATGACTTGAAAAGGGGGTGAGGCTCGAAGGGCTTGGACTTCAGCTCCGGATGGAACTGGACGCCGATGAACCAGGGATGCTGGGGCAGCTCGACGATCTCCGGCAGGATCCCGTCGGGCGACATGCCGGAAAAGCGGAAGCCTGTCGATTCCAGCCGTTCCTTGTAGTTGATGTTGACCTCATAGCGGTGCCGGTGCCGTTCGCTGATCCAGTCGCGGCCGTAAATCGCGCGAACCTGGCTGTCGGGCGCCAGATGGCAGTCATAGGCGCCAAGCCGCATGCTGCCGCCGAGGTCAGTTCCTTCGTTGCGCCGCTCGACCACATTGCCGTGCATCCACTCGGTCATCAGGCCCACCACCGGCTCGGGTGTGGGCCCGAATTCCGTCGAATCCGCTTGGGCGATGCCGGCGAGACTGCGGGCACCTTCGATCACCGCCATCTGCATGCCGAAGCAGATGCCGAAATAGGGGACCTTGCGCTCGCGCGCGAAGCGGGCCGCCTGGATCTTGCCCTCGGCACCCCGCTCCCCGAAGCCGCCGGGAACCAGGATTCCGTGCACGCCTTCCAGGTGGCGCACCGTGTCCTCGCGCTCGAAAATCTCGGAATCGATCCAGTTGAGCCGCACCTTGACGTTGTTGGCGATGCCGCCATGGACGAGGGCCTCGCCCAGGGATTTGTAAGAGTCGAGGAGGCTCGTGTACTTGCCCACCACGGCGATATCGACGGCGCTTTCCGGCTGGCGGATACGCTCGACCACCCGGGCCCAGCGGCTGAGGTCCGGTTCCGGCGCCGACAGGCCGAAATGGCGGCAGACCTCGGTGTCGAAGCCTTCGGCATGGTAGGCCTCCGGCACCTGATAGATGGTGTCGACATCCAGGGCCTGGATCACCGCGTCGGGCCTGAGGTTGCAGAAGAGGGCGATCTTGCGCCGCGCCTCCCGCGGGATCTGGCGATCACAGCGGCAGAGCAGGATCCCGGGCTGGATTCCGACCGATTGCAGCTCCTTGACCGAATGCTGGGTTGGCTTGGTCTTGAGCTCGGCCGCCGAGGGAATCCAGGGCACCAAGGTCAAGTGCACGAACAGCGTGCGCGCAGGCCCGTATTCGTTGCCGAGCTGGCGGATCGCCTCCAGGAAGGGCAGGCTCTCGATGTCGCCCACCGTGCCGCCGACCTCGCAAACCAGGAAATCCACATCGTCGAGATCGGCGCAGATGAAGTCCTTGATCGCGTCGGTCACATGGGGGATCACCTGGACCGTGGCGCCCAGATAGTCGCCGCGACGCTCCTTGGCGATCACCGTCGAATAGATGCGTCCCGTCGTCACGTTGTCGGAACGGCGGCTGGGCACGCCGGTGAAGCGCTCGTAATGCCCGAGGTCGAGGTCGGTCTCCGCCCCGTCGTCGGTGACGTAGACCTCGCCGTGCTGGGTCGGGCTCATGGTCCCCGGATCCACGTTGAGATAGGGATCGAGCTTGCGCAGGCGCACGCGAAAGCCGCGAGCCTGCAACAGGGCCCCCAGAGCCGCCGCGGAGATGCCTTTGCCGAGAGAGGAGACCACGCCGCCGGTTATGAAGATGAACCGCGTCATGGGCCCACAGTATCGCCGAGGCCGCCGGTCGCCAGCAAGCCCGGTACCCGGAACGACGACGAAATAATTCTATTGACCCAGGGGGACGGTGGGCGTGGTCGGAGTCGCGGGCTTGGCCGGGGCGGGCGTGACGGGCAGCTGCTGCGTCGGCACGCTCATCGGCAGGATCGAGGGCGCCTTGCCGCCGAGCTGGGGAATGATGACCAGGGCCAGGCTGGTCAGCATGAAGCAGAAGGCGAGGATCGCGGTCGTCCGGGTCAGCACATTGGCGGTGCCCCGTCCGCTCATGAAATTGGACATGCCGCCGCCACCGCCGATGCCAAGCGCCCCGCCCTCGCTCTTCTGCATCAGGATGACGCCGATCAGCGCCACAGTGATCATCAGGTGGATGACCAGTACGACCCGTTCCATGCTGCCCTATCCGCTATGCGGCGGCCTTGTACTGCCTTTGGGCCGGGAATGCCAGTCTGGAGATTGGCCGGCTAGACCGAGGCCCGGGCGATGGCGAGGAAATCCTCGGCCTTCAGGCTGGCGCCGCCGACCAGCGCCCCGTCGACCTCGGCGATGGCCAGGATTTCCCCGGCATTGCCGGGCTTGACCGAGCCGCCGTAGAGCAGGCGGAAGCCGGCAGCATCGGCGAAGCGCTTGGCAAGCTCGTCTCTCAGATGCCCGTGAAGGGCCGCGATGTCGGCCCCCGTCGGCGTCCGCCCGCTGCCGATGGCCCAGACCGGCTCATAGGCGACGACCATGTTCGCTCCGCTCGCCCGAACGGGAAGCGAGCCCGCAAGCTGGCGGGCCACCACGGCGAAGGCTTCGCCCCGATTGCGCTCAGCCTCGGTCTCGCCCAGGCAGACGATGGCAACGAGCCCGGCGGCCAGCGCCGCCTCGGCCTTGGCGCGGACCAGGGCGTCGCTCTCGCCATGGCCCGCCCGGCGCTCGGAATGGCCGAGGATGACGTATCGGCAGCCGAGATCGGCCAGCATGGGTGCCGAGACGTCGCCCGTATAGGCGCCCGAGGGCGCGGGATGGCAGTCCTGGGCGCCCAGCGCCACGGCCGTGCCCGCGAGCGCCTCGCCGACCGTGGCCAGGAGGGTCGCCGGCGGGCAGACAAGCAGCTCCGCCCCGATGCCACCAGCCCCGCCCGCAATGGCCTTGGCGAGCGCCAGCCCCTCGGCCCGCCGGCCGTTCATCTTCCAATTGCCGGCGATCAGCGGCCGCGGCCTTTCTTTGCCCATTCCGGTCTCCATGCCAAGCTTCGGCCGAGGCTCCTAACACGAAAGCCGGCGACTGAGAAACCGGCTGAAATCGGGCCGCCAGCTCTGCTTGCCGGGGCCGGGGGCCGCCCCTATGATGCCCGCCCTCGCCGCCCCGCCAACTGGCCCAAGCTCAAGCCGGGCGCGGCCACAGGGATATCGCATCACATGCTGCAATTCATCCGCTCCAAAGCCTCGTCCTGGTTCTTCAAGATCCTGTTCATGGTGCTCGTCGCGTCCTTCATGATCTGGGGCATCGGCGACGTCATCCGCAGCAAGGTCATGGAAGTCAAGGTGGCCGACGTCGGTGGCGACAGCATCACGGCCCAGGAATACCAGCGCGAATACCAGAAGCAGCTGAAGCGGATGAGCGGGGCGCTGGGCGCACAGTTCAACGGCGACATCGCCAAGCAGATGGGCCTGCCCCAGCAGGTGCTCGACCAGATGGTGGCGCAAAGCCTGTTCAGCCATTTGGCCAACGACCTGGGGCTTCGGGCGCCCAATGACGTCATCACCGGCACGCTCGCGGGCGCGCCCGCCTTCCGCAATCAGCAAGGCCAGTTCGACCCAGGGCTTCTTGCCCAATTCATTCAGCAGCAAGGGATGACCGAGGACGCCTTCATTCTCAGCCTGCGCGACGACATGATCCGAAATCAGCTCTACGACGCCGTCGCCATCGGCGCCGTGGCGCCAACGCCCATGGTCAATGCGATTTACGGCTACCAGGCCGAAAAGCGCGTCGCCGACACCCTGCTGATCGCCGACACAAGCGTGAAGACCCTGGCCACACCCGATCAGGCGACCTTGGAGAAGTTCCTCCAGGATCACCCCGACCGTTACCAGGCGCCGGAATACCGCAAGCTTGCCATCTTGCGCCTGCAGCCGGCAGCCATTGCGGCGGGCATCAAGGTGAGCGACGCGGACATTGCCAAGGAATTCGACGCCCATCCGGACGAATACGCGGTGCCGGAGAAGCGCCAGCTCCTGACGTTCACGACGGCCGATCAGGCCCTGGCCAAGGCGGCTGTCGATGCGATCGCCGGCGGCGGCGATTTCGCCGCCGAGGCGAAGAAAGCGAGCGGCACCGACCCGGTCGATACCGGTCTCGTGGCCAAGCAGGGCCTGCTGCCCGAGCTCGGCAACGCGGCGTTCTCCGCCGGCATCGGTTCCATCGTCGGACCGGTGAAGACCGCCCTGGGTTGGCAGGTCGCCAAGATCGTCAAGGTCGAGGTGGGCCGTGCGGGCGATCTCGCCTCGGTCAAGGACAAGATCGCCAAGAAGCTCGCCGACGCGGCGGCGGCCGACGCTCTCGTCGGCATGGCCAACCAGGTGGACGATGCGCTGGCCGGTGGCGCCTCCCTGGAGGATACGGCCAAGAAGCTCGGCCTTACGGTTCAGGCCGTCCCCGCCGTCACCCGCGACGGGCTCGACGCCGCCGGCAAGACGCTTGCCGACCTGACCAGCGCGCCGCAACTCCTGCCGACCGCCTTTGGGACCGATGCCGGACAGACCAGCGCGCAGATCGAGGATGGCGCCGGCGGCTATTTCGTGCTCCGGGTGGACCAGGTCACGCCGCCGGCGCTGCGCGCCTTCGACCAGGTCAAGGACAAGGTGCTGGCCGACTGGACGGCCGATGCCGAAAGCAAGGCTGCGGCGGACCAGGCGGCCAAGATCGTCGATCGCCTGAAGGCGGGCGAGGACATAAAGGTCATCGCCCAATCGCTGGGCGTCGCCGTCAAGCGCAGCTCGCCCTTCACCCGCGACAGCGGCGACGAGGCCAATGACGTGACTGCGTCGCTCGCGGCCCTGCTGTTCTCGGCCAAACTGGGCGAGGCAGCGACGGCGCCGAACGATTCGACCACCAGCCCCGGCCATGTCGTGGCCAAGCTGGTGGAGATCCAGCCCGCCGATCCGGCCGCCAATGCCGATGCGGTGAAGCAGGTCGGGCTCGAACTCGGCAAGACCCTGTCGGACGATCTCTTGTCGGAGTTCCGCCGCGCACTCCAGAACGAGATCCCGGTGAAGACCGACCCCGCCACGGCCCAATCGCTGATTTAGAACCTGCATGAAAGTCGAGCCGAGCTTCGAAAGCTTCGCGGCCGGCTACGAGGCCGATCGCCCTTCGGTGGTCTATACGCGGCTGGTCGCCGACCTCGAGACTCCCGTCTCGGCCATGCTGAAGCTCGCCGACGGCAAGGCCCACAGCTTCCTGCTGGAATCCGTCGAAGGCGGCGCCGTGCGCGGGCGTTATTCCCTGATCGGCCTCAAGCCCGACCTGGTCTGGCGCTGCAGCGGCGACCGGCCGGAGATCAACCGGCGTTTTCGCGTCGACGAGCAGGCTTTCCAGCCCTGCCCCGGCGGCGGCCTCGCCTCGCTCCGCGCGCTGGTGGGCGAATGCCAGATCGAGCTGCCGGCCGGCCTGCCACCCATGACGGCCGGCCTGTTCGGCTACATGGGCTACGACATGGTCCGGCTGATGGAGGATCTGCCCACAGACAAGCCGCCGGGACTGGGCCTGCCGGATTCCATCTTCCTCAGACCCACCGTCATGGCGATCTTCGACAACGTCGAGGATTTGGTCACCATCGTCACGCCGGTCTGGCCAAGCTCAGGACTTGGCGCCCAGGCGGCCTACAACCAGGCCTGCGAACGCCTCGCCGACACGGTGGCCGATTTCGGCCGCAACCTGCCGGAGCGCCGGGAGGTCGTGGACCAGCTGGCCGAGCTGCCGGAGCCGGCTTCGAACATGCCACCGGCACAGTTCCACGCCATGGTCGAGCGGGCGAAGGACTACATCCTCGCCGGCGATATCTTCCAGGTGGTGCTGTCCCAGCGCTTCGAGCTTCCCTTCACCCTGCCGCCCTTCTCCCTCTACCGGGCGCTGCGGCGCCTCAATCCATCGCCCTTCCTCTTCTTCCTCGATCTCGGCTCCTTCGCCATCGTCGGCTCGAGCCCAGAAATCCTGGTGCGTCTGCGCGACGACAAGGTGACCATCCGCCCGATCGCCGGCACCAGGCGCCGGGGCGCCACGCCGGCCGAGGACCGCGAGCTGGCGGCGGAGCTGCTGGCCGATCCGAAGGAGCGGGCCGAGCACCTGATGCTGCTCGATCTCGGCCGCAACGACGTCGGCCGGGTCGCTGCCATCGGCAGCGTGGAAGTGACCGAGCAGTTCACCATCGAGCATTATTCCCATGTCATGCATATCGTCTCCAACGTCGAGGGGACGATCCGGCCCGGCCTCGACGCCATCGACGCGCTGGTCGCCGGCTTCCCCGCCGGCACTGTGTCGGGCGCGCCCAAGGTGCGGGCGATGCAGATCATCGACGAGCTGGAACCCGACCGGCGCGGGGTCTATGCCGGCGCCGTCGGCTATTTCGCCGCCAGCGGGGCGATGGACACCTGCATCGCGTTGCGCACCGCCGTGGTCAAGGACGGGACGATGTACGTCCAGGCCGGCGGCGGCATCGTCGCCGACAGCCAGCCCGAAGCGGAATTCCAGGAGAGCTGCCAGAAGGCCCGCGCCCTGGTGCGCGCGGCTCAGGAGGCGGTGCGCTTTGCAGCGGATCGGGGGCGAGCGAATAGGTAACCCAGCGGTGGCGCCGCATTCGCGCTTGACCGCCGTGCGCCTTTCACCGCTTCCTTCGGCAAGGCCAGGCTAGGCCCGACCCGGCGGCCCACGCATGATGGACTTGGGACTCAGCCCGCCCCTGGCGCTTCCAGACGCAGAAGCGTGCTCGCCGGCACCAGCACGAACCCCTGCGCGCGCAAGGTCGGCAGCCACGCCGACAGCGCCTCGATGGTCGCAAGATGCGGATGGCCGATGGCAAGCGCGTAGCCGTGCTGCCTGGCATATTGCTCGGTCTCGACGAGCTTGGCCTGCACGGCCGCGACCGTCTCATCGTTGTCTATGAACACGTTGCGGTCGATATGGGGCACGCCGAATTCGCCGGCGACCTTGGCCGCGACCGTTTCCTTGGTGGTGCGTGAATCGAGAAAGGCGAGGCCGCGGGCCTTGAGGGCCTCCATCACCAGGGCCATGTCGGCTTCGGACTTGGTGAACTTGCTGCCCATGTGGTTGTTAACGCCGACATAGCCCTGAAGCCGCGACAGCGCCCAGTCGAGCCGGCGGCGGTTCTCATCGGGCGGCAGCCCGGTCTTCAGCACGTTGGGGCCGGCGTCGAGTTCGCCGTCCATGGGCTCCATGGGAACATGGAGCCAGACCTCGTGGCCCGCCGCGCGGGCCGCCTGGGCCTGAGGCTCCAATTCGGTCGCGTAGGACATGAAGGCGATGGTGAGCGGGCCCGGCAGGCCGATGACCCGGGCGGAGTCCGCCTTATCAATTCCCATGTCGTCGATGACGATGGCGATGACGGGCCGGCCGTCGGTTTCCGGCACCGCAAGCGCGAATTGCTGCCAGGCGGGCTTGGCGCCCGGCGGGGTCGCCATGGGAGATGGCGCGCTCGCCGCCGGCGCCGGAGGAAGTGCCGGCTTTGCCGCGGACATCGTGGCGGACGAGGCCGCTGCGAGTTTCGCTTCGGGCAGGACGGCGACTACGGCGCCCGCGGCAACGACGGCGTGAGGGTCGGGCGCGTGGGAAGTACTGAACACGGCACCAAGTGCGGCACCCATCGCCAGCCCGCCGACCGCAAGCCCCAGCGCGGCGCGCGGCAGCTTGCCGAGGCGGGCCAGAAGGACGGCCCAAGCATGCTTTGCTGCACGCCGGCGCGCTGTCTTTTTCCTCCTGCCGGCGAATCGCTTGGGCATGATTTGAGGATAGCACAGGTGCTGCGGGCCGCTTGCTTCCGTCCCCGGAAACGACCTGATATAAAGGCCGCCCGAGCTTGCGAAGCCTGCCGAAGACGCTCCCACAAGGCCCAGAACATGTTCGTCCTGATCGATAACTACGACAGCTTCACCTACAACCTCTACCATTTCCTGGGCGAGCTCGGCGCGCGCGTCGAGGTGCGCCGGAACGACAAGGTGAGCGTGACCGAGGTGATGGCCATGGCGCCCCAGGGCATCATCCTCTCCCCGGGTCCAGGATACCCGGAATCGGCGGGCATCTGCCTCGATCTCATCCGCAGCGCGGCGGGCAAGCTGCCCGTGTTCGGCGTCTGCCTGGGCCACCAGGCCATCGGCCAAGTCTTCGGCGGCCGGGTGGTTCGCGGACCCTTGCCCATGCATGGCAAGCTGTCCTCCATCAGCCACAAGGCCGAGGACCTGTTCGAGGGCATCCCCAGCCCCTTCGCCGCAACGCGCTACCACTCCCTCGTGGTCGAGCGGGCGAGCCTGCCGGAGAGCCTCGCGGTCACGGCCGAGACCGAAGACGGGATCATCATGGGCGTCGCCCACCGCAAGCTTCCCATCTACGGTGTCCAGTTCCACCCCGAGAGCATCGCCTCCGAGCATGGCCACCGGCTGCTCGGAAATTTCCTGCGCCGCGCCGGCCACAACCTGGCGCCCAAGGCCGCTGCGTGAGCGATCTGAAGCCGCTCATCGCCGCGGTCGCCGCCGGACGAGCCCTCGACGAGAAGCAAGCCGAACAAGCCTTCGACATATTGATGTCGGGCGATGCCACGCCGTCCCAGATTGGCGGCTTCCTCATGGCGCTGCGCGTTCGCGGCGAGACGGTGCCGGAGATCGTCGGCGCCGTCAGGGCGATGCGGGCGAAGATGCTACGGGTCGAAGCGCCCGAAGGCAGCATCGACACCTGCGGCACCGGCGGCGACGGCTCGGGCACCCTCAACATCTCGACCGGTGCCGCCATCGTCACCGCGGCGGCGGGCGTGCCGGTCGCCAAGCACGGCAACCGCGCCGCTTCTTCCAAGACCGGCGCCGCCGACGTTCTGGCCGCGCTCGGCGTCAACATCGAGGCCGACATGGCCCTGGTGCGCGAGGCCCTGTGGCGCGCCAACATCTGCTTCCTCATGGCGCCCCGCCATCACAACGCCATGCGCCATGTGGGGCCCTCGCGGGTCGAGCTCGGCACGCGCACGATCTTCAACCTGATGGGGCCGCTGTCCAATCCTGCCGGCGCCAGGCGCCAGCTCGTCGGTGTCTTCGCCAAGCAATGGGTGCGCCCGCTGGCCGAGGTGCTGGGCCGGCTCGGCACCGAGCGGGCCTGGGTCGTCCATGGCTCCGACGGGATCGACGAAATCACCACCACGGGCGCCACCCATGTGGCCGAGCTTCGCGACGGCAAGGTCGTCGAGTTCGAGGTGACGCCCGAGGCCGCCGGGCTTGCGCGCGCCGAGCCCGCGACTTTGAAGGGCGCGGATGCCGCGACCAACGCAGCCGCCATCACCGAGCTTCTCGCTGGTCGTCCCGGGCCTTATCGCGACATCGTGCTGCTCAACAGCGCCGCGGCCTTGCTGCTGGCCGGCATGGCCGATTCTCTCAAGTCCGGCGTCGCGACCGCCGCTCGCGCCATCGACGGCGGCAAGGCCAAGGCGACCTTGGCCGAGCTCGTGGAGATCACCAATCGGACCGTTGCCGGATGACCGACACGCTCGCCCGGATCTGCGCCGACAAGCGCCGGGAAGTGGAAAGGCGCAAGGCCCAGCGGCCGCTCTCTGACGTGGAACGGGCCGCGCGTGCCGCCGGCGCGCCCCGCGGGTTCGCCGACCGTCTGGCCAGCGAAGTAGCCGCGGGACGCTACGGCCTCATCGCCGAGATCAAGAAGGCCTCGCCTTCCAAAGGGCTGATCCGCGCCGATTTCGATCCGGCCGCCCTCGCCCGCGCCTATCGCGACGGCGGAGCCGCCTGCCTTTCGGTCCTGACCGACGAGCCCTATTTCCAAGGCCGCGATGAGCATCTGGTCGCGGCTCGCGCCGCCGTCGAGCTTCCGGTCCTGCGCAAGGATTTCATGCTGGATCCCTACCAGATCGCCGAATCCCGGGCGCTCGGGGCCGACTGCGTGCTGCTGATCATGGCCGCCCTGGACGATGGTGAGGCGGCTCGTCTGCAGCGCGCGGCGAGCGACCTTGGCATGGACGTGCTGGTCGAGGTCCACGACGCGGCCGAGCTCGAGCGCGCGCTCAGGCTTCCGGCCCGGCTGATCGGCATCAACAACCGCAATCTCAAGACCTTGGCGGTCGATCTGGCGACGGCCGAAGCCCTGGCGCCAAAGGTTCCGGCAGACCGCCTGGCGGTGGCCGAGAGCGGTCTTTTCACGCCGGCGGATCTGGCGCGGATGGAGCGCGCCGGCGCCTCTGTTTTCCTCGTCGGCGAATCCCTCATGCGCCAAGCCGACGTGGCTGCAGCGACCACGGCCTTGCTTACCCGCTCCTCTTCGGTTCGCCCCCCTTCGGCCAGGCAGACGGCCTGATGGCTCGGCTCACCCATCTCGACGCGAAGGGTCGGGCATCCATGGTGGATGTTTCCGACAAGGCCGAGACCGAGCGGGCCGCCACCGCCAAGGGCTCCGTCTTCATGCAGCCGGAGACGCTCGCCCTCGTCGCCGATGGCGCGATGAAGAAAGGCGATGTGCTGGCGGCGGCCCGCCTCGCCGGGATCATGGCCGCCAAGCGCACGGCCGAGCTCATCCCGCTTTGCCATCCCCTCGCCCTTTCCCACATCGCCGTGAGCTTGACCCTTGACCGAAAGCGCAGCGCCGTGGATATCGAGGCGACCTGCCGGCTGCGCGGCCGGACCGGCGTGGAGATGGAGGCCCTGACTGCCGTCAGCGTCGCCGCCCTCACTGTCTACGACATGTGCAAGGCGGTGGACCGGGGCATGCGGATCGCGGACATCCGCCTCACCCGCAAGACGGGCGGCAAGTCCGGCAGCTTCGAGGCCGCGTGATGCTCTCCGTCGCCGAGGCGAAGGCGCGGATCCTCTCGGCCTTCGCACCCCTCTCCGCCGAGCAGGTGGCGCTGCCCGCGGCACTGGGCCGGGTGCTGGCCGAGGACCTGCGGGCCCGCCTGACCCAGCCGCCCTTCGACGTCTCGGCCATGGACGGCTATGCCGTACGCGCGGTGGACGTGGCCAAAGTGCCCGTGCACCTCAAGATCGCCGGCTACGCCCAGGCCGGCGGCGATGTCGCGGCCCGGATCGGGGCCGGCCAGGCGGCACGCATCTTCACCGGCGCTCCGCTGCCCGCGGGGGCCGATGCAATCGTCATCCAGGAGGATACCGAGGCCGCCGGCGAGGAGGTGCTGGTCAAGGAAAGCGCGAAGCCGGGCAATTATGTGCGGCCGGCGGGTCTCGACTTCCGCGAAGGCGATCTTGGCATTTCCGCCGGCAAGCGCCTCAACCCGCGGGACATCGGCCTGGCCGCGGCCATGAACCACGCCTGGCTCAGGGTTCGCAGGCGGCCGCGCGTCGCGGTCATGCCCACCGGCGACGAGATCGTCATGCCGGGCGATCCGCGCCGGCCGCAGCAGATCGTCAGTTCCAACGGCCTCGCGCTCGCCGCCTTCATCGCCGGCGCCGGGGGCGAGCCCATCGACCTCGGCATCGCGCCCGACAATCGCGAGGCGCTCCAGCGGCTCGCCGCGGGTGCTGCCGGCGCCGACCTTTTGGTCACCACCGGCGGCGCCTCGGTCGGCGATCACGATCTGGTCCGCGCCGCCCTTGGTGAAAAGGGCATGGCGGTGGATTTCTGGAAGATCGCCATGCGGCCGGGCAAGCCGGTGATGTTCGGGCGCATCGGCGCCGTGCCGGTGCTGGGGCTGCCGGGAAATCCCGTATCGTCGCTGGTCTGCGCCGCGATCTTCCTCAGGCCCATCCTGCGCCTGATGCTGGGCCAGCCGCTTGCCGAAGACGAGACAGTGACGGCGATCGCCGGGCGCGACCTCGCCGAGAACGACAGCAGGCAGGACTATCTGCGCTCGCGGCTTTCCCGGGATTCCGCCGGCCGGCTCGTGGCCACGCCCTTCGACAGGCAGGACAGTTCAATGCTGTTCCTGCTGCAGCAGGCCGACTGCCTGCTCATCAGGCCACCGCGCGCGCCGGCGCTCGCTGCCGGCAGGCAGGTTCCGATCCTCGTCCTCGAAGACGCGGTCTAGTTCGGAACCTTCAGCGCCCCGCCATTACGTAGTCACGCAACAGCCCCACTTCGGCCGAGGCTTCGTCGAGCTTGCACTTGACCACGTCGCCGATGCTGACGATGCCGACCAGCCGCCCCTGCTCCACCACGGGCAGATGACGCACACGGCTCCTGGTCATGATCGTCATCAATTCATCGACGCTGTTCCCCGGCTCGCAGGTGAGCAAGTTGCGGGTCATCACCTCGCTCGCCGGCTTGTCCAGCGCCCTTGCGCCGGAGGCCGCGACGGCATTCACGATATCGCGCTCGGACAGGATGCCGAGCAGTGCACCTCCCGGCTCGGAAATGATCACGGCGCCGATACGGTGTTTGGCGATGAGATTCGAGATGGCCAGAAGGTTCTCGGTTGGCTCCGCGGTGATCACCGCGCTGCCCTTGCCCTTCAGGATGGCACTTACGATCACGCAACACCTCCTCTCCGCCGCAATTGCCTGGGACGGAGTCGCAAGGTTGTCCCCCTCGGGCTGCGGCGACTGCCTAGACTTTTGATGTAAGGTGGTAGCGGCTGGATTCAATGCGCCCGCGCCGATAAACTCCGCCCGCTGGTGGCATTATTTGGGAATCGGACCATGGAACAGGCAGTCGCATTCACCCGCATGGAAGACGGCACTTTCGATGAGTACCAGTTGCTCGCCCGCAAATACGTGCCTCTGGTCGAGCGGGTCGCGGACGAGGCCATTGCTGCGCTGCAGCGTTTGGCCGGGGACAAGATGGGCTATCAGGTCGACCGTTACGAACACTCGCTGCAGACCGCAACCCGCGCCTTTCGCGACGGGGTGGATGAGGAAACCGTGGTCTGCGCCCTCCTTCACGATATCGGCGACACGCTTGCGCCCGAGAACCACTCCCAGCTCGCCGCCGCCGTGCTGAGGCCCTATATCTCGGCCGACAATCACTGGCTGATCGCCCAACATGGCGTCTTCCAGGGCTACTACTACTTCCACCACGTCGGGCTTGACCGCAACGAACGGGACAAGTTCCGGGGCCACCCCATGTTCGAGCGCACCGCCGCCTTCTGCCAGAACTGGGACCAGCCCTCCTTCGACCCCGATTACGACACCATGCCGTTCGCGGCCTTCGAGCCGATGGTCCGCCGGCTTTTCGCCCGCAAAGCCTTCAACTACGGGCACGAAGGCTGAGCCGCGACGGGGTCAGATGATGCGCCGCACCGCCTGGGACCGGCGGGCGGCGATCACCAGCGCAAAACTCACCGGCAGGGCGATCAGCCCGACCGTCAGGTATTTGGCGGCCGCCGGGATATCGAGACCGGCGAAGGCGTATTGCAGCGCCACGACCAGCGGCAGGTGGAACAGATAGACGCCGTAGCTGGCGCCCGAGAGCCGGTCCAGGAAGGGCGTGCGGAGGTCGAAATGCTCGCGGAACAGCACCGGCAGGCCAAAGCAGAAACCAAAGCAGGTCAGCGTCTCCCAGCAGGGGAAGAGGATCGCGAGCTTGCCCGTGCCGCCGGTGCTGAAGAAGGAATGGCCCGAGAGATGCGCGGCAATGAACAGCATCGCGCCAGCAAGGCCGAGGCCTAGCCAGCGATAGCCTTGCCGAGCGGGAAGATTGGCGAGCCACCCGTTCCTGAAGGCGAGCACGCCCAGGGTGAAGCAGGCGAAGTCCCGCGGCAAGTCGCCGGGCGAAAGCTGGAGCACGCCCAAGAAGGCGCCCCAGCGGTAGATCGGGTAATCGAGCCGTGCCCACCAGGAAGCTGCGGCGACCAGGATCATCACCGGCAGCAATAGGACAAGGCGCGGCTGATGCTGGCGACCGATCCACGAGGGTGGCAGGTAGTGCCTGATCCGACGCCAGCCCGCATAGAGCACGGCATAGACTAACAGCATCTCGGTGAACCAGAGATGGCCGATCTGGCGATCGGGCCATGCCGGCCCGCTCCAATGGCGCGGGGTATAGGCGTTGAAGCCCCAGTAGATGTGGTAGAGGTAAGGAAAGAAACCGATCGACCCATAGCCGCGGAAGTTGAGGTAGTAGGCGTACATCAGCGGGGGAAACACGAACAGAAGGAATCCCGCGATCGGCAGGCCCAGGCGCCAGAACCGGTCCTTCAGGTAGGCCCGTGGACCCTTGCGGTCGAAGACGTAGGGCATGAAGTAGCCGGCGATCAGGAAGAACAGGCTCATCCGGAAGCTGCGGTTGACGATGAAGAAGGCGTCCAGCAGCGGCTCCTGCCGGGCATCGGTGAAGTACCACCAATTGCCCGGCGCGTAGGCGAAGCCCGCGTGCTGAAGCACGATCAGCACGGTCAGCGCGACGCGCAGATTGTCCATGAAATGCAGACGCCGGCCAGGCGCGGTCGGCGCATGCGGCTGGGCTTGCCTCGGAATGGCGTCCGTCCGCACGCGCCCCAGAACCGGCGCCACTGCCGCCTCAGGCCCCGCGGTGCCGTCCGCCATCGTCCAGGCCGAAGGGCAGCTGGGGCAGGCCTCGCTCTCGCCGCGGGGTCTTGCCGAAGAAGTCGCGATAGCATTTGGAGAAATGGGAGGCGGAGACGAAACCGCAGGCGAGCCCCACGTCGATCACCGACATGTTGGTCTGCAGCAGCAGCAGGCGCGCCCGGTTGAGGCGCAGCTCGACGTAGTAGCGGGCCGGCGACCTGTTGAGGTATTTGCGGAACAGGCGCTCGAGCTGGCGCGTCGAAAGCCCGGCCGCGGCGGCGAGCTGGCCGCGCTCCAGCGGCTCCTCGAGGTTGGACTCCATCTGCCGGATGACCCGGATCAGCTTCGGGTGACGCACGCCGAGGCGTGCCGGCAGGGCCATGCGCTGATGGTCGTGCCTGTCCCGGATGCGCTCATGCATGAACTGCTCGGAGACGGCGGTGGCGAGCTCATGGCCATGCTGGAGGGCGATCATGTTGAGCATCATGTCGAGGGCCGCGGTGCCGCCCGAGCAGGTGAAACGGTTGCGGTCGACCTCGAACAGCTCCGAGGTCACTTCGATGTCGGGAAAATCCTCGGCGAAGCCGGCGATGTTCTCCCAGTGGATGGTGCAGCGGTAGCCGTCGAGCAGCCCCGCACGGGCCAGGATATGGCTTCCCGTGCACAGCGCGCCGATATCCGCCCCTTGCCGGTCGAGCCGGCGCAGAGCGGCGAAGAGGCTGCGATCCTGGAACAGATGGCCGTCGATGCCGCTGCACAAGATCACGGTGCCGAAGCCCACGGTCTGGTCGATGTCGCCATTGGGCGTCAGCGCGATGCCGTTGCTGGCGGCCACGGGCTTGCCGTCCGTGGAGAACAGTCGCCAGGCGTAGAGCTCGCGCCCGGCCGCCCTGTTGGCGAGGCGCAGCGGCTCGACCGCCGAAGTGAATGCGATCATGGAAAAATTCGGCACCAGGATGAAGCCGATCCGTTGGGGCAGTTCCGATGAGGCGGCGCCGAACATCCCTATTGCCGTTCGAAGGTCGCCTGGTTCAGCCAGAAGCGGGCCTTGCCGACCATGCCGATGCCGGACTCGGAGGCCATGGCCGGAACCAGCGGTGTGCCCAATGTCGTGCGACCTATCATCGCATGCTTGTCCCGCGAATACCGGCGGCAGCCGGACGGGCGACCGCATCCAGCCTGAAATTAGCAGGTGCATGTCGCAAAATCGATAGTCGGCGGCGTGCCGTGCCGCGCCGGCTTCGGCCGGCCATGTTGCATGGTTTCGCCGCCGCCTTGGAAGCCGGCGTGGCGCTTGCCGGTGTAGCGCTTGCCGGTGTGGCGCTTGATTGGGGGCGAGCGCGCTGCCATTCTCGCGCGCTGCCGAGGAGTATTGGATGAAGCCGCGCTATTCCATCTTCAGCCTGGCGCGCAACGCCAAGAGCTACCACGAAAACTGGACCGAAGCCTGGCGCAGCCCGGCGCCGAAGCCCAGCTATGACGTGATCATCGTGGGCGGCGGCGGCCACGGGCTCGCCACCGCCTATTACCTCGCCAAGGAGCACGGCATCACCAATGTCGCGGTGATCGAGAAGGGCTGGCTCGGCGGCGGCAACACGGGACGCAACACCACGGTGGTGCGCTCCAACTACCTGTGGGACGAAAGCGCCCATCTCTACGAGCATTCCCTCAAGCTGTGGGAGAGCCTGTCCCAGGACCTCAATTTCAATGTCATGTTCAGCCAGCGCGGGCTCCTGAGCCTCGCCCACAATCAGCACGAGCTGCGCGAACTCCACCGGCGGGTCAATGCCATACGCCTCAACGGCATCGATTCCGAGATCATGACCGTGGAGCAGATCAAGGCCTTCTGCCCCATCCTCGATTGCCGGCCCGATGCGCGCCACCCGGTTCTGGGCGCTTCCCTCCAGCGCCGGGGCGGCGTCGCCCGGCATGATGCGGTGGCCTGGGGTTTCGCGCGGGCGGCCGACGAGCGCGGCGTGGACATCATCCAGAATTGCGAGGTCACCGGCTTGCGCATCGAGCAGGGGCGGATGGCCGGAGTGGAGACGACCAAGGGCTTCATCGCCGCGCGCAAGGTCGGCTGCGTCGTCGCCGGGCATGCCAGCGTGCTGGCCAAGATGGCGGGCCTGCGCCTGCCCATTGAGAGCCATCCGCTCCAGGCCCTGGTCAGCGAGCCGATCAAGCCGGTTCTCCACACGGTGGTGATGTCGAGCGCGGTCCATGTCTATGTCAGCCAATCGGACAAGGGCGAGCTGGTGATGGGCGCAGGCATCGACAGCTACAATTCCTATTCCCAGCGGGGCAGCCCGCCGGTCGTCGAGAACCTGCTGAACGCCCTCATCGAGTTGTTCCCGATTTTCAGCCGCCTGCGCGTGCTCCGCACCTGGGGCGGCATCGTCGACGTCTGCCCGGATGCGAGCCCGATCGTCAGCCGGACGCCGGTGGAAGGTCTCTACTTCAATTGCGGGTGGGGGACGGGCGGCTTCAAGGCGACCCCGGGGTCCGGCTGGGTCTTCGCCCACACCATCGCGCAGGACCGGCCGCACAAGCTCAACGAACCCTTCGCACTCGAGCGCTTCGTTTCCGGCTATCTGATCGACGAGCACGGCGCCGCCGGCGTCGCCCATTAGAGGACGGGATCCGATGGTCCCGATTGCCCCATGCTTCTGATCGCCCCATGCTTCTGATCGAGTGCCCCTTCTGCGGACCCCGCGCCGAGATCGAATTCACTTGCGGCGGCGAGGGCCATATCGCCCGGCCCCAGAACCAGGAAGGCTTGAGCGACGCCGCCTGGGCCGACTATCTGTTCATGCGCAAGAACCCCAAAGGCACGCAATATGAGCGCTGGAACCACGCGCGGGGCTGCCGGCGCTGGTTCAACGTTGCCCGCGACACGGTCACCCACCGTATCCTGAAGGTCTACAAGATGGGCGAGCCCCAGCCGTGAGCAAGCAATCCTTCCGCCTGCTCGAGGGCGGCCGCATCGACCGCGCCAAGACCATCGGCTTCACCTTCGACGGCAAGCGCTACGAGGGCCATCCCGGCGACACCCTCGCCTCCGCCCTGCTCGCCAACGGCGTGCATCTGGTGGGGCGGAGCTTCAAGTATCACCGGCCCCGCGGCATCGTCAGCGCCGGCTCGGAGGAACCCAACGCGCTGGTCCAGCTCGGCCAGGGCGCGCGCAGCGAGCCCAATATTCGGGCGACCCAGGCGGAGCTTTACGAAGGCCTGGTGGCCGAGAGCCAGAACCGGTGGCCTTCCCTCAGCTTCGATATCGGCGGCATCAACAACCTCCTGTCGCGCTATTTCCCGGCCGGTTTCTACTACAAGACCTTCATGTGGCCGCCGAGCTTCTGGATGAAGTACGAGTTCTTCATCCGGCGCGCGGCGGGCCTCGGCAAGGCGCCGACCGGGCCCGATCCCGATCGCTATTCCAAGACCTTTGGCCATTGCGACGTGCTGGTGGTGGGCGCGGGCCCTGCGGGCATCGCCGCCGCGCTCGCCGCGGCCCGGCGCGGGGCGCGGGTGGTGCTGGCCGACGAGCAGGCCGAGTTGGGCGGAAGCCTGCTCGCCAGCGCCGATCGCATCGACGGGCGGCCTGCGGCCCAGTGGCTGGCCGAGGCATTGGCCGAGCTTGGCGGCATGCCGGACGTCCGGCTCCTCCCGCGCACGACCGCGTTCGGCTACTACGACCACAACTATTTGACCCTGGTGGAGCGGGTGACCGATCACCTGGCCTCACCGCCGGCGCAGCTTCCTCGCCAAAGGCTCTGGCGGCTGCGCGCCAAGCAGGTGGTGCTGGCGACCGGCGCCATCGAGCGGCCGCTCGTCTTCGCGGACAACGACCGGCCGGGCATCATGATGGCCTCCGCCGTCACGACCTATCTGCGGCGCTATGCCGTGCTGCCCGGCAACCGCGCGGTGCTGTTCACCAACAACGACGGCGGCTACGAGGCCGCCCTCGACCTCGCCCAGGCCGGCGGGACGGTCGCGGCCATCGTCGATCTCAGGGCCGAGCCCGGCGCGCTGCCCCTGGAAGCGGCGAAGCGTCGCGGCATCGAGGTGCTCGCCGGCCACGCCGTCACCGGCACCACGGGCAAGTTCCGCGTCGAAGGCGTCTCGGTCATGCCGTTCTCGGGTGACAGCGTCACCGGCACGGCGCGGACGCTTTCCTGCGATCTGCTGCTCCATTCCGGCGGTTGGACGCCCAGCGTCCACCTGTTCAGCCAGTCGCGCGGCAAGCTGCGCTGGGAAGAGTCCATCGGCGCCTTCCTGCCTGACGCATCCCACGAGGCCGAGCGCTCGGCCGGTGCCTGCCGCGGCAGCTTCGGTCTTGCCGATTGCCTGGCCGAGGGCCATGCCGCCGGCGCCGCAGCAGCAAGCGATGCGGGAGCGGCCGGCGATGCGGGCCAGGTCCCCGCCGCCATCGCAGGGTCAATCGAGCCAGGCCGGCTGGCGCCGATTGTGCCCTCGACATTGCCCGTGGGCCATGACGGCAAGTATTTCGTCGACTTCCAGAACGACGTGACCGCGGCCGACGTGAGGCTTGCCAATCGGGAGGGCTACCGGTCGGTCGAGCATCTGAAGCGCTACACGACCATGGGCATGGGCACGGATCAGGGCAAGACCAGCAACGTCAACGCGCTCGGCATCCTGGCCGAGGCGCAAGGGCGCCCGCTGCCCGACGTCGGCCACACGACGTTCCGTCCGCCCTATACCCCCGTCACCATCGGCGTCTTCGCCGGGGACGACCATGGCGATCTCCTCGAGCCCATCCGCCGCACGCCGATCCATAGCTGGCATGAGAGAGTGGGCGCGCCCTTCGAGAACGTCGGCCAATGGCGGCGCGCCTGGTACTACGCGAAGCGGGGTGAAGGCCTGCATGAGGCGGTCGCGCGCGAAAGCAAGGCGGTCAGGACCTCGGTCGGCATCGTCGACGCTTCCACCCTGGGCAAGATTGATCTCCAGGGCCCCGACGTCGCCAAGCTCCTCAACCTCGTCTACACCAATGCCTGGTCGAAGCTCGAAGTCGGCCGCTGCCGCTATGGCCTGATGTGCCATGAGGACGGCATGGTGTTCGACGACGGCGTGACGACCCGGCTGGGCGAAAACCACTACCTGATGAGCACGACGACGGGCAATGCCGCGACCGTGCTCGGCTGGCTCGAAAGCTGGCTGCAATGCGAATTCCCGGACATGAAGGTCTATTGCAGCTCGGTCACCGAGCAATGGTCGACGGTGGCGATCAACGGGCCGATGGCGCGCAAGCTCCTCGGCGAGCTCACCAGCGACATCCCGCTCGACAATGCCTCGTTCCCCTTCATGTCCATGCGCAAAGGCCATGTTGCCGGCATCCCGGCCCGGGTCTTCCGCATCAGCTTCACCGGCGATCTCAGCTTCGAGGTGAACGTGCCCTCGAGTTACGGCCACGCCCTCTGGCTCGCCCTCTTGGCCGCCGGGGAGAAATACCAGGTGACGCCCTACGGCACCGAGACCATGCATGTGCTGCGCGCCGAGAAGGGCTTCATCATTGTCGGCCAGGAGACGGACGGCACCTTCACGCCCTACGACCTGGGCATGGCCTGGGCGGTCAGCAAGCAGAAGCCCGATTTCTTCGGCAAGCGCTCCTACGCCAGGCCCGACACGGCGCGGCCCGACCGCAAGCATCTGGTCGGCCTCCTGACCGAGAACCCCAGCGACGTCCTGCCCGAGGGCGGCCAGGTCGTGGCCGAGCTGAAGGACAAGCCGCCCATGATCATGATCGGCCACGTCACCTCGAGCTACATGAGCCCCAATGTCGGGCGCTCCATCGCCATGGCGGTGATCAAGAACGGGCGCAACCGCATGGGCGACACGGTGCATGTCCCGCTCGTCGACCGGGTGATCCGGGCCAAGGTGACCGAACCAAAGTTCTACGACCTCGAAGGAAAGCGGATCGATGGTTGAGCCATACCTCCGGCGCAGCCCGCTCGCCCACAAGAGCTTGACCGCGAGGGCGGCCGAGAGCCATCCAGATGCCGGGATCGAGATGGGCGAAAGCGCCCATCGCTGCCAGATCAACTTGCGCGGCAATGTCGGCGACCCCGCCTTCGTCGCGGCCGTTTCCGGGGTTCTGGGATTGGAGCTGCCCGAGATCCCGAACCGCGCGGCCGGCGCCGGCGGCCTCACCGTGTTCTGGCTCGCGCCCGACGAATGGCTCGTGGTGGCAGCACCCGGCCGGGAAACCGAATTGGCAGCTGCCTTGCAAAAATCTATGGCCGGCCAGCATGCCGCCGCGGTCGATGTCTCGGAAGCCCGCACCGTGATCACCGTGGCGGGCCGCAACGCGCGCGAACTGCTCCAGAAAGGCACGCCGCTCGATCTCCATCCTCGCGAATTCCAGCCCGGGTACTGCGCCCAGACGGGGCTCAGCAAGGCGAACGTGATCCTGCATCAGACGGATGCCAGCCCTCGCTACGACATTTATCTCCTCAACAGCTTTGCCGATTACCTGTGGAACTGGCTCGAACGCGCGGCGCAGGAATACGGCCTCGTGGTGATCGACCCGGGCACGTAGACGCAAGAGCGGCCTGGCCGCGACGATTGCGCGATCCGCTGCGACGCAAGGAGCAACATGTCGACGCGCAGCTTCTTGGTTCTGCTTTGCCTCCTGCTCAGTGCAGCGGCGGCGCGGGCGAACCCGGCCCGCGATGCGATCCTGGCCGCTTTGGCGGCTGAGGCCAAGCAGGCAGATCCCGCCTTTGCCGGCTTCTCCGCGGATCGCGGCGGCGCCTTTTGGCGCGCCGACCATACTGGCGGCAAGTTCGAAACGCCTTCCTGCACGACTTGCCATACCAAGGATCCGACGGCATGGGGCAAGACGCGCGCCTTGAAGCCGATCGCTCCCATGGCCGTTTCTCTGACGCCAGACCGCTTTACCGATCCGGAGAAGGTCGATCTTTGGTTCACCCGCAACTGCAAGAGCGTTCTCGGGCGGCTTTGCACCGCCGTCGAGAAGGGCGATGTAATTACATACCTTTCTGGGAAGTGAGGTGTGCGGTGAGGCCGTTCGCCATGGTCGTTTGCGCGATCTTGCTTGCCGCCGAAACCGCTTGGGCCGACGGAGGCATCGCCGTGCCCGGCACGGCCCAAGCCGAGACAGAAAAGGAATGCGGCGCCTGCCACCGGCCGTTGCTGCCCATAACCCACAAGATGATCGAGTGGCGACAGATCATGGCCAACCTGTCCGATCACATGGGCGAGGACGCCTCTCTGCCCGAGAATGTCCGCGCCGATATAGAGGCTTATCTCGTCGCCAACGCCAGCGACGCAGTAAGCATTCGACGCTCGGAATAACTGCTTAGCCGCATTAGGGCCTGATCCTCGATATCGTGCTTGGGATCGTCGGCGCCATCGTCGGCGGCTTTGTGTTCGCCCAATTCGGCGCCGGCGGCGTGACCGGCCTCAATTTGCACAGCATGGTGGTCGCGGTCGTCGGCGCGGTGATCGTGCTCGTGGTCTATCACTGGGTGTTCGGCCGGCGGGCGCGCTGACCGGAGCGGCGGCGGCCGCGACACCTCTCAGGCTTCGGCTTCCAGCCTCTCGGATTTCGCTGCCTCCCAGACCTCCCGCGCGGCCGTGGCATTCATCGCCGCGATGGCGAGTCCCACGACCAGGTCCGGCCAGGCCGACAGCGTGAGGGCCGTCACGAACCCTGCGATGATGATCGCGACATTGGCCAGCGCATCGTTGCGCGCGGAAAGGAACGCGGCTTTGCTCAGGCTCCCCTTGTGATGCCGGTGCCGCGCCAGCACGAAGGCGCAGGTCAGGTTGACGCCGAGCGCGCCTGTGCCGGCTAGGGTCAAGGGTACCGCCGCCGGCGGCAGCGGCGCCGCGAACTTCTCCCAGGCCATCCACAGGGTCGCCAGGCTCGGCACCAGCAGCAACCCGGCCAGCGCCATACCGAGCCGCCCGCGGGCAGGCAGCGACCATCGAAGCGCGAACAGGATCAGCGTGTTGACCGATGCATCCTCGAGGAAGTCGATGCTGTCGGCGAACAGCGAAACCGAACCGATGGCAAGCGCCACAGCGAACTCGACCCCGAAATAGGCGAGGTTCGCAACTGCTACGAACTTGACCGCGCCGCGCAGTCCCCGGTCCGGGTGGTGGGCCTCTTCCGTCACGTCCTGTCACGGTCCAGGAATGGCGCCACCACCTCTTGCGTATCCTTGCTCGGCAGCACCGGCACGATCTCCAGGCTGACCCCGCTGCCCCGCCAGTTCAGCGCCCATTGCTGGATCAGCCTGAGGTCGTCGCATTCCATGAGCTGGAAGCAGCGGTCAAAATTCGCCTCGATCCAGCTGCCGACATATTTGAGCCCGTCCGGCGCCATGCGCCCGCTGTCGCGGAAGCGCTTGTAGACGGGCACGGCGTCCTGGTCCTTGAATCGCTCGATGATCATGAAGAGCATATCGTCCCCCCCAATCGCTATTGAATGGATTGCCTGCCGCCTTTTCAGCCGGCGCCCAACGCCTCATCCAGATCGCGGATCAAATCCTCGGCCAGCTCGAGGCCGACCGAGAGCCTGACCACGTCGGGCCCCGCCCCCGCCGCCAGGCGCTGCTCGTCGCCGAGCTGCCGGTGGGTGGTGGAGGCGGGATGCAGGATCAGGCTTCGCGTGTCGCCGATATTGGCAAGATGGGAGAACAGCTGCACGTTCTCGACCAGTTTGGTTCCCGCCTCATAGCCGCCCTTGACCCCGAAAGTCAGCACCGCGCCGGCGCCCCTGGGCAGGTACTTCTTCGCCAATGCGTGGAACGGGCTTTGCGGCAATCCGGCATAGGAGACCCAGGCCACCTTCGGATGGGAAGCGAGGAACTCGGCCACCTTCTGGGCATTGGCCACATGCCGGTCCATGCGCACATGCAATGTCTCGATCCCCGTGAGCGTGAGGAAGGCATTCATCGGCGAAAGTGTCGGCCCGAAATCGCGCAAGGCCACGGCGCGAGCCTTGGTTGTGAAGGCGAAGTCGCCGAAGTTCTCGAAGAACTTCAGGCCGTGATAAGCGGGCTCGGGCTCGGTCAGCGAGGGGAAGCGGCCGCCTTGGGACCAGTCGAAGCGGCCGGATTCGATCACCGCACCGCCCAGCGAATTGCCATGGCCACAAAGGAACTTGGTCGTCGAATGGCAGACGATATCGGCACCCCAGTCGATGGGCCGGCAGAGATAGGGAGTGGCGAGCGTGTTATCGACGATGAAAGGCAGGCCCGCCTCATGCGCGATCTTCGCGATCGCCTCGAGATCGACGACGATGCCGCCCGGATTGGCCAGGCTCTCGACGAAGATCGCCTTGCAGCGCGGCGAGAGGGCCTTGCGGAAATTCTCCGGATTTGTGGGATCGACGAAATGGCAGGTCCAGCCGAGCTTCTTGAACGAAAGGCCGAACTGGGTGAGCGACCCGCCATAGAGATTGCGCGAGGCGAGGAATTCGTCGCCCGGCTCCATGAGGGTGAAGAAGGTGAGGAACTGGGCGGCGTGACCCGAGGCGGCGGCCACGGCCGCGCGCCCGCCTTCCAGGCTCGCCAGGCGCTCTTCCAGCACGGAGACGGTCGGGTTGTTGAGACGCGAATAGATGTAGCCGAAGTTATGCAGGTTGAAGAGCGAGGCGGCGTGATCCACGTCCTCGAAAACATAGGAGGTCGTTTGGTAGATGGGCGTGGCGCGCGCGCCGGTCACCGGATCGGGTGCGGCCCCGGCATGCACCGCGCGAGTCTCGAAGCCGTAGCTCCTGTTGCGCGGCGGCGGCGGGCGATCCTTCGCGCGCCTCGGCCTCGGCGGCTCGGCCGGCCGGTTTCGGATGATGCCCGAGTTGACCCCGCTCCACGAGAGCTCGCCGCCCAGCCGACCGAACTCGATCTTGGGGCAGCGGTTCATGATCACTTCCAGGCCGGCGGCCTCGGCCCTGGCCGCGGCTGCGTCATTGCGCACGCCGAGCTGCATCCAGACCACCTTGGCCCCGATGGCGATCGCCTCCTCGACGATCGGTGGCACCTGGTCCGAGGCGCGGAAGACGTCCACCATGTCGATCGGCTCGGGAATCTCCTTGAGGGAGGCGTAGACCTTCTCGCCCAGCAGCATCTGGCCGGCGATCGCGGGATTGACCGGGATCACCCGATAGCCTTTGCCCTGGAGATATTTCATCACGAAGTAGCTGGGCCGGTTCCAGTTGGGCGAGGCGCCGACCATGGCGATGGTCTTGACGCGCTCGAGGATCGAGCGGAGCTTTGCATCGCTGTAGGGGATGGGTTCGAGATCGCTCATCTTGCCTCGCGGCTTGGCCTCCGGGCATCTAGCGGCGCTATTCTAAGCAGGAATGGATAGACCTTCCCATAGATGCACCTCGCTTGCGCCATAGCCGTCCGCCGGGTTTGACTGACAACCATGAAGACCGTCTACAACCGCATTGCGGGCCAGAGCCTGGAGCGCCTGTCAGCGCTCAGCGATGGGCTTTTCGCCTTCGCCATGACGCTTCTCGTCCTCGATATCCGCGTGCCGGCCATGGACGCCATCCACAACGAAAGCGATCTGTGGCGCGCACTCCTCGGCCTGGCGCCCCGAATCGGCATGTATCTGATGAGCTTCTTGACCCTGGGCATCTTCTGGCTTGGTCAGCAGACCCAGATCCAATACCTGGCGCGGGGCGATCGCAATCTGGCCTGGCTCCATATCGCCTTCCTGGCCGCCATCGCCCTCCTGCCCTTCTCCACGGCTCTGCTGGCCGAATTCATGACTTTCCGCCTGGCACTCCTCGTCTATTGGCTCAACATCCTGATCATCGGGGTGGCGCTCTACGTGACCTGGTCCTATGCGATCGGCGCCGAACTGGTAAAAGAGGACGCAACCGCCGATGTTTCGGCAGCGGTCAAGCGCCGCATCGTGATCGGCCAGTCGCTCTATGCCTTCGGCGCCTTGCTCTGCCTCGTCAGCACCTATGCCAGCATCGCCTTCATCCTGCTGGTGCAACTCAACTACGTCGTGGCACCGCGCATTCGGCTGCTTTACAAGCTGTGAAAGCCGCGGCCGCGCCGCGCTCGAACTCCCTGCGAGGCGAACCATGAACTCATTCTGGTTGATGTTGGGCACGGTGATGCTGGTGAACCTGATGGGCGCCGCCAGCCCCGGGCCCGCTTTCCTCGTGGTGTCTCGCACGGCCGTTGGCGAAGGCCGGCGGGCGGGGCTCGCGACCGGGCTCGGCGTCTCCTCCGCCACGGTCGTCTGGGCCTTTGCCATGATCCACGGCCTAGCCCTGCTGCTCGCGGTGGCGGCCTGGCTGTTCCACCTGATCCAGGCCCTGGGCGCTGTCTATCTGCTCTATCTCGGCTGGAAGCTGGTCCGACATGCCGCCGACCCCCTCGCCATGGCCGCCGCCCTGCCCGGCGCTCGCCGGCTCTCGGCCTACCGGCGGGGTTTTCTCATCAATATCACCAACCCCAAGCTTGCCGTGTTCTTCGGCAGCGTCTTTTCCCAGGTCTATGGGCCGGGCTATCCCGAATGGGTCAATCTCGTGGTGCTGGCGGCGATCGCGCTGGACGAGGTCGTCTGGTATTCGATCGTGGCGCTGGCGTTCTCCAGCGCCCCGGCCCAGGCCGCCTACGGCCGCGCCAAACGCTGGATTGATCGCGCCTTCGGCAGCTTCCTCG
This sequence comes from uncultured Alphaproteobacteria bacterium, assembly GCA_963724385.1. Classification (GTDB taxonomy): domain Bacteria; phylum Pseudomonadota; class Alphaproteobacteria; order Dongiales; family Dongiaceae; genus DASXQK01. Next base: position 2,687,838 of record CAVRUJ010000001.1, read on the forward strand.
CCCTCATCGGCCTCAGGCTGCTCTGGAACCTGCGGCTCGCCGCTTGATCAGTTAGACGTTCGAATCCGGAGCCGCCGCCTTTTTCTTGGCGATGAATTCCTGGAGCGCCTCGTCCCTGCCTGGATCCAGAGGCGGCGCTTCGTATTCCTGGAGCATCCGCTTCCACAGCTTGTTGGCGCGCTGGGCCGCATCGAGCCGGCCCTCGGCCTCCCACTGCTCGAAGCTGTTGTTGTCGGCGATGGTGGAGCGATAGAAGGCGGTCTCGAAATTGGCCTGGGTGTGGGAGCAACCGAGGAAGTGGCTGCCCGGCCCCACCTCGCGGATGGCGTCCATCGCCTGGCCGTTTTCCGACAGATCGATGCCCTTGGCCAGCACCTGCATCATGCCCAGCTGATCGGCATCCATGACGAACTTCTCGTAGCCGGAGGCGAGCCCGCCCTCGAGCCAGCCCGCGCCATGAAGGACGAAATTCGTCCCCGCCTGGAGGGTCGGCAGCAAGGTCTGGGCGCTCTCGTACGCCGCCTGGGCGTCGGGGATCTTGGAGGCGCACAGCGAGCCGCCGGTACGGAAAGGGATCCCAAGACGCCGGGCGAGCTGGCCGGCGGCCAGCGACACCAGGGTCGGCTCCGGCGTGCCGAAGGTTGGCGCGCCCGATTGCATGGAAATGGAGCTCGCGAAGACGCCGAACACCACCGGCGCCCCGGGGCGGACGAGCTGGGTCGTGCCGGCGCCGGCGAGCACCTCGGCCAGGACCTGGGCGAGCGTGCCCGCGGCCGTCACCGGGCTCATGGCGCCGGCCAGGATGAAGGGCGTCACCACGCAGGCCTGGTTGGCCCGCGCATAGACCTTGAGGGCGCCCAGCATGGTGCCGTCCCAGACCATGGGCGAGTTGGCGTTGATCAGGCTGGTGATGACCGTGTTCTTGTCGACGAAATCCTCACCGAACAGGAGGCGCGCCATGGCCACCGTATCGGCGGCGCGTTCCGGCTGGGTGACAGAGCCCATGAAGGGCTTATCCGAGAGCCGGATGTGGCTATAGACCATGTCGAGATGGCGCTTATTGACTGGAAGGTCGACCGGCTCGCACACCGTGCCGCCCGAATGATGGATCGAGGGCGACATGTAGGCGAGCTTCACGAAATTGCGGAAGTCCTCGATGGTGGCGTAGCGCCGGCCTTCGTCGAGGGAGCGGATGAAGGGCGGCCCATAGACCGGCGCGAAGACCGTGTTGTCCCCGCCGATGACGACGCTGCGTTCCGGGTTGCGGGCATGTTGGGTGTATTGCTTGGGCGCGGTCTTCTGGATCAACGCGCGCGGCAGCCCGCGCGGGAAATGCACCCGCGTCCCCTTCACGTCGGCGCCAGCGCCGCGCCAGAGCTGGAGGGCCTCGGCATCGTCGCGGAACTCGATGCCGATCTCTTCCAGGATCGTATCGGCGTTGCGCTCGATGATCTGCAAGCCTTCTTCGTTCAGCACCGTCACCAGGGGGATCTTGCGGACGATGTAGGGCTGCTGGACCAACTTCGGATGGCTGCGCGTGGCGCGCCTTGCGTCGGCGCCGCCGCGCTGCCGGCGGCCGGCCGGCGCCTGCACGGCGGCATCGGGCGGGGTGTCGGTCGAGGTCATGGCAGCACCGAGGGACGGTTCACGGGAAATCCATATGTGCGACCCATGAACGGCTGCATCTAGCCGATGCGCGACAGCACCTGACATATCCGCGCCATTAGCCCGGCCGGCTCGCGGCATCGTGAGCCGGGCGGCCTTGTCCGGGGCAACCCCGGCGATTGACCGAACTCAGGGCCGGGTGCGATGCTAACTGGTTGATGGCGCTGCTCGCGCCGGGCGGTGTCGTCGCAATGGAAGCGGGACGGTCGCGCCTGTCTGCGGGCGCCGAGTTTGCGCACCAGTCGTCCGCAGCAGTGCTTAGGGCCGCTCCTCGCCGAATGCCGAGGGAGATGCCCGATGACGCGCAAAATCCGCTTCGCCGTTGTGCTAGCCGCCTTGGCCTTGCCGGCCCTATCGGCAGAGCGCGCCGAAGCGGCCACCCAGATCCTGGGCATCGTCGCCAGCAACGGAATGCCCACCCCGCTCCGCTGCCAGGATGGCGTCTGCCGCGGCTTCTTCAGCAGCTTCTGCCTGGAGCAGGACCGGCCCGCCCCGCAGGTTCAAGCCGAATACGGGCTTGCGGCGGGCGGCGGGCTTACTCTTGTCGTCACCCGCGCCGACGGCAGCCGGATGCGCTTGCCCGCCGATGGCCTGGTCAGCTTGCGCAGCGAGATCGGCTTTTCATCCATGAGCATCTCCATACCCGAGGCGCGGTTGAGAGCGCTGGGCGCAGGCTCTGCCTCGATCGACGTGGCGCCGATGACAACGGCGCTGCCGATTCCGGTGGCAGGCGATCCGAACCCGCTGACCCCTGAGGAGATCGCCTATGTGACCGGCAAGCTGCGCCGGCTGGCCGAACCGGCCTTCGAGAATTCGGGCAAAACGAACGACGAGGCGCGGCTCGCCACCATGGTCGTCAATAACCTGCCGTTCGACGAGCCGAAGACGGCGGCCGGGCGTGAGGCTGTCTGGGACAAGGTGATGGCTGCCATATCCGGGCAGGCGGTCGATCCGACGGCCGTGGCGGCGAGCAGCCGGATGTTCAGCGACTGCGGTGCTGCCGTCGATTCGCTGACCGCATTCAATCTCGGCCTATGCATGCAGCTACGTCAAACCGACCTGATGTCGGGTTCTAACCGCGCCTTCTGGGACAGCCTGGGCGGCAGTTAATGAGGGATCGCCAATGATTGGCCAAGACTTGATGGTTTGGCGTCGATTGGGGCTCGGGACCACGCTGGCGGCCGCGCTCTGGCTCGTGGGCTCGGCTGCCGAGGCAGCACCCCAAATCCTCGGGCTTGTCGCCAGCAACGGCGTTCCCACGCCGCTCACCTGCGAAGACGGCCTATGTAGCGGCTTCGTCAGCAGCTTCTGCCTGCAGGCGGGAAGGCCGTCGCCGAAGGTGGACAGCGAATACCAACTGGCCCCCGGCGGCGGGTTCACCCTGATCGCCCGACGCGCCGACGGCAGCAGCATCCGCCTGCCGGGCGAAGACCTCATCGCGGTCCGCAGCCGGATCGGGTTCTCCTCCGTCACGCTCTCGCTGCCCGAGGCGCGGCTGAAGGCGCTCGGAGCCGTCTCGGCCGCCATCGAGATCTCTCCCATGACCTCGGTCCTGCCGGTCGCTGTGGCGGGCGACGGGAATCCCCAGACAGCGGCGGACATCGCTTACGCCACCGGCACGGAGCGCCGTATCGCCGAGCGCAGCTTCGAGACCCCGGGCGAGGCGAGCGACGCCGCCAAGCTCGCAGCCTTGCTCATCAACAGCCTGCCGTCCGACGAGCCGAAGGCCGAGGCATCCCGCCAGGCGATCTGGGAAAAGGCGCTGATGCTGGCCGCGGGATCGCCCCTCGATCCCCAAGGCATCGCCGAGGCGGCCGTGTTGTATCGCAATTGCGGCGCGGCGGTGGATGCGCGTACCGCCGTGACCCTCAAGACCTGCATGGAAACCAGTCAAGCTGGACTGATCGGCGCATTGGAGTTGCAGCAGGCGACCGGCGCCCCTGCCCGATCGGTCGACGACGGCGCCGGCGGCAGCTGATAGAGGAGGAACCCGAACCATGAACCGCATTCTTCGTTTGACGTTGCCCGCGGTCTTCGCCGGCGGGCTCGTTCTCTCGGCCGGCCTGGCCGAGGCCTCGCCGCAGGTCTTGGGCCTCGTCGCCAGCATTCGCCCGACGCCCATGCAATGCGGCGCTTCAGGCTGCCGGGCCGATCTTTCTTCGTTCTGTCTGGAACAGCCGCGCTCCAATCCGATCGATGGGATGGCTTATGACCCGGCGCCGGGCACAAGCCTGACCTTGGTGGTGACCGGCCGGGACGGGCAAATCCGCCGGCTCGACGGCACCCGCTACCTCGCTTTCGTCGACGGCCGGGGTTTCGCCTCGGTCACTGCCCGGCTCACCGCCGCCGACCTGGCGAACCTCGATGCCGCTTCCGTCGCCATCGAGGTGGGCAAGGATGCGTCGCTCCTGCCCGTCGCCAAGGCCGCCGACCCGAACCCGCAATCGGACCAGGAAATCGCGCTCGCCACCGGGGCCAGCCGCAAGAAGGCCGAGACCTTCTTCGACCGGTCGGGACCAGATTCCGACGCCATTCGCCTCACCAACGCCATGATCAACTACCTGCCGCCAGGTGAGCTGGGCCGGAACCCGGCCGACGCCGAGGTGCTGACGAAGACGGAGGCACTCTACCAGGGCGCGCCGGTCGATCCCGCCGGCGTCAGGCAGGCCGAAGAGATCCACAGCAATTGCGTCGCCAAGGTGGACGTCCACCACCAGATCGAAAGCATGCGCAGTTGCCTGGAAGGGAGCCACGACATCCTGCTCACGCACACCAACGTCGACTTCTGGAATTCGCTCGGCGGTTCGTGACCAGGACTCCCTACCGCTCTCCCGGCAGGGGCAAGGCGCGGGGTTCGACCGGTGTCGATTGAATGATCGAGGTCGTGGTCTGGCCGAAGGCCAGGAACCGGTCGATCACGCCGTCGAGCCGGTCCATGGATTCGAAATGGACCTTGAGGACGAAGCAGTCCTCGCCCGTCACCCGGTGGCATTCCACCACCTGAGGCATCTTCTGGGCCAACTGCGCGACCTTCGCCAGCTGTCCGGGTGAAGGCCTGATCCGGACATAGGCCGCCACGGCGTAGCCGAGCGCCCGCGGATCCAGTTCCACGCGCCAGCCGCGGATGACGCCTGCCTCTTCCAGACGGGCGAGACGCTCGCGGGCGGCCGGTGCCGAAAGGCCGATCCGGCGGGCAAGTTCCGAGATGGAGAGCCGCGGGTCGGCGCGCAGTTCGCGGAGAAGCTTCACGTTCCTGGCGTCCTGGAGGAGATCGGATATTTGAAGGTGCATTGCCGCTTTTCCCTTCATATCGATGGAATTGTGAGAAGCATGCCTTCATAATGCCATGGAAAGACCGGTCTGTGGGTGCAATTCTTGTTCATGGCCACCGCTGCCCATCTGGCGATTCAAGCAAAACGTCTGCCGCCGCATGCCTATTTCCTCGTCAGCGCCATGTTCCACTATCTCGGTCCGGCCTTCGCCGTGCTGCTCTTTGCCAGTCTGGCGCCCCTCGGCGTCGCCTGGCTCAGGATCGCCAGCGCCGCTCTCGTCTTCGCCCTCTGGCGCAAGCCCTGGCGCTACTACCTGACCGTGCCGCCGGCCGACCGGCGCAACATTGTCGCCCTTGGCGTCGTGCTGGCGGCGATGAACTGCTGCTTCTACGAAGCCATCGCCCGCCTGCCGCTCGCCACCGTGGGCGCGATAGAGTTCCTGGGCCCGATCCTCCTGGCGGCTCTCGGCCTCGGCAGCCGGCGCAATCTGGCGGCCCTGGTTGCCGCCGTCGCCGGGGTCTATCTGCTGACCAGGCTCAGCCTCGCCCATGAGCCGCTGGGCTATGCCTTCGCCTTCGCCAACTGCGGCCTGTTCCTGCTTTACATCGTGCTCGGCCATCGCATCGCCGAGGGCGGCGGGAGCAGCGGGATCGACCGCCTGGGCACGGCGATGCTGGTGGCATTGATGGCCGCGGCACCTATCGGTTTGCGCGACGCCCTTCCCGCATTCGCAAGCCCGCTGCTGCTGGCCGCGGCCATCGGCGTCGGCATTTCCTCTTCCGTCATCCCCTATGTCTGCGACCAGCTCGCCATGGCGCGATTGCCGAGGGCGAGTTTCGCCCTGCTGCTTTCCCTCCTGCCGGCGACAGCGACAGCGATCGGCATCCTGGTGCTGGGTCAACTCCCCTCGCCGACCGAAGTGGCGGGCGTCGCATTCGTCATCGCCGGCGTGGCCCTCCATCGCCCTCGGCGCGAAGCTTAGAGCGGCGCGCCCTCTATCTCCCTCATACTCTGTGCTATGTGTCTGGTGCGGGTCACTGGCGGGATCGCGACAGTTGCCGTCGCGCGAGCGCAAGACCTCGACCCGGACCAGAATATGTACAGACCCTTCGGCCAACAGGGAGCTCTTCGATGAAGACGCATGCGCGGGTCGTGATCGTCGGCGGCGGGGTCGTCGGCGTCAGCATCCTCTACCACCTGGCGAAGAAGGGCTGGTCGGACGTGGTGCTGTGCGAAAAGATGGAGCTGACCCACGGCTCGACCTGGCACGCGGCGGGGCTGTTGCCGCTGTTCAACATGAGCTACACGGTCGGCCAGATTCACAAATACTCGGTCGACCTATACAAGGGCCTGGAGGCCGAAACGGGCCAGGCGGTGGGCTTCCACCAGACCGGCAACCTGCGCCTTGCCACCAATCGCGACCGCATGGACGAGTATCACAAGTATTGCGGCACGGCGAACACCATCGGCGTCCCCTTCCGCATCATCACGCCCAAGGAAGTGAAGGAGCTTTGGCCGCTCTGCAACGTCGAGGGCATCATCGGCGCGCTTTACCATCCGCAGGATGGCCATGTGGCACCGGCCGACGTGACCATGGCGCTGGCCAAGGGCGCACGTAGCGGCGGGGCCGAGATCTACCGCCAGACCAAGGTGACCGGCATCGAGCGGCGGACGAACGGCGAATGGCTGGTGAAGACCGACAAGGGCGACATCGCCTGCGAGCATGTGGTGACGGCGAGCGGCAGCTGGGCGCGCCAGGTCGGCAGGATGGTCGGCCTCGACCTGCCGGTCATCGCGGTCGAGCATCAGTATCTCGTCACCGAGGAAATCCCCGAGCTGGCCGAGCGGAAGAAGCGGGGCTTGCCGGAGCTGGCCGTCTTGCGCGAAAGCGACCAGTCCTACTACATGCGCGAGGAGCGCCAGGGCCTGATCCTAGGGCCCTACGAAAAGGGCGCCCCGGCCTGGGCGGTGGACGGCGTGCCCGACGCCTTCGGGCAGGAACTGCTGGCCCCCGACTACGACCGGCTCGAGCCGCACATCAATGCCGCCATCAGGCGCGTCCCCGTGTTCGGCAAGGCCGGCATCAAGGACTGCATCAACGGCCCCATCCCTTACACCCCCGACGGCAGCCCCCTCATCGGACCGGCCTGGGGCCTGAAGAACTTCTGGCTCTGCGAAGGGCATAGCTTCGGCATCACGGCGGCCGGCGGATCGGGCTGGCAGCTTGCCGAATGGATGGTGGAGGGGGAGCCCGGCATCGACATGTGGGACGTCGACGCACGGCGTTTCGGCGACTACGCCAACAAGCGCTACACCAAGATCAAGAACGAGGAGTGCTACGAGCACGTCTTCATCCTGCACTACCCGCTGGAGGAGCGCCCGGCCGCCAGGCCCGTCAAGACCGCCCCCTGCTATCTCCGCCAGAAGGAGCTGGGCGCCGTGTTCGGCCAGAAGTTCGGCTGGGAGCGGGCCAACTGGTTCGCGCCCAAGGGCGTGGAGCCCAAGGACAAATACAGCTTCCGGCGCACCAACTTCTTCGAGCCCGTGCGCGAGGAGGTGAAGGCGGTGCGCGAGCGGGCCGGCCTCCTGGACCTGACCGGCTTTTCCAAGTTCGAGGTCTCGGGCCCCGGGGCGGAGGCCTATCTCGACCGGCTGGTGGCCAACCGCCTGCCCAAGAAGATCGGCCGCATCCAGCTCTGCCATGTCTGCACGCCCAAGGGCGGGGTCGCCTCAGAATGGACGATCACGCGGCTCGGCGAACAGTCCTTCTACGTCATCAGCGCCGCGGCGGCCGAACGCCACGACTTCGATATCCTGGCCAAGAACCTGCCGGCTGACGGATCGGTCGCGCTCCGCGACGTGACCTTGGACCGCGGCGTCCTGGTGGTGGCCGGCCCTCGTTCGCGCGAGGTCCTGCAGAAGCTGACCGACGCCGATCTTTCCAACGCCGCCTTCCCCTGGCTCTCGGCCCAGGAGATCACGGTCGGCGTGGCGCCCGTCCGCGCACTACGGGTCAACTTCGTCGGCGAGCTCGGCTGGGAGCTGCATCACCCGCTCGCCTACCAGCTCCATCTCTGGGATTCGATCATGGCGGCGGGCAAGGAGTTCGATATCCGCCCCTTCGGCATCCGGGCCATGGATTCCCTCCGGGTCGAAAAGAGCTATCGCTACTGGCGCGTCGACCTTTCGACCGAGTATTCGCCGCTGGAATCCGGCATGGGCCGCTTCGTCCAGCTGAACAAGGGCGAGTTCATCGGCCGCGAGGCTTTGCTGCGCCAGCAGCAGAAGGGCCTGCCCTACAACTTCGTCACCCTCGCGGTTCAGGTCAAAGATAGCGACCCCTGGGGCAACGAGCCCATCTATGTCGGCGACAAGATGGTCGGCCGCGCCACCTCGGGTGCCTATGGCTACACTCTCGGCAAGAGCCTCGCCGTCGGCTATGTGCGTCCCGACTACGCCAAGCCGGGCACCAAGCTGGAGATGATCCTTCTGGGCGAGCGTTATCCCGCCGAAGTGGTGGCAGAATCGCCCTGGGATCCGGAGAACGCCAGATTGAGGGCCTGACCCTTCTCCTCCCCCTGTGCCGGGGAAGGGATCAAGGGCACAGCCTCCCGGCGCCTACCCTTCGAACTCCTGCGCGCGATGGACTTCCTTGCCGCCAAGCAGCGTCAGCAGCACCTCGGTGCCGCCGATCTCGTAGGGGCTGATGGCGAAGATGTCGCGGTCGAGCACGATGAGATCGGCGAACTTGCCGGGGGTCAGCGAGCCCGTTTCCTCCGCACGCCAGGCGGCGGCGGCCGCGTTCACGGTGTAGCCGCGCACCACGTCGGCGACACTGAGGCGCTCGTCCGGCACGAAGATCGGATAGTCCGCGCTCGCGCCCACCGGCTGGCGGGTGACGGCCACCTGCATGATGGCAAAGGGATTGAGGGTCGATACGCCCCAGTCGCTGCTGACGGCGTAAGGCGCGCCCGAGTCGATCACCGAGCGCCAGGGATACATCCAGCGCCCGCGTTCGGCGCCTACCATCGGCAAGGCTACGTCGGTGACCGAGGGCTCGTGGCGGGCCCAGAGCGGTTGCATGTTGGTGACCACGCCGAGCGGCCGCAGGCGCGGGATGTCGGCCGGATCGATCATCTGCACATGGGCCAGCTGGTGCAGGGCGGGCCAGGCCCCGTTCGCATGCCGCGCCGCCTCGATGCAATCGAGCGCGATGCGCGTCGCGCCGTCGCCGATGACATGGACGTGGAGCTGGAACCGCGCCGCGTCGAAGGCGGTGAAGAGCTCGCCGAGCTGGTCGGGATCGAACATCAGTGCGGCGTTGCCGCCGGCGGCATCGCTGTAGTCGGCCAGCATGACGGCGGTGCGGTTCTCCAGCACGCCGTCGAGGAAGAACTTGGCCGAATGCACCGAGGCCAACACACCGCTGGATTCCCGGCGCAGGGTCTGCAGGCGGTCCAGCGCCTCTCCCGTTTTTTCGTGGGGAAAGACCTTGGCCGTGGCGCGGATGCGCATCCTCAGCTCTCCGGCCCGATCGAGCTTGCCATAGACGCGCATATGCCGCTCGCCGACCAGCGCGTCCAGCACGCCGGTGATGCCGTGCCGGTTGCAGAGATCTTGGGCATAGCGAACGCCGCTTGCATAGTTCTCGTCGGTCAGAGCCGGCAGGCGTTGCCGCACCCAGCCGACCGCGTCTTCGTAGGCCATGCCAGTGGGCTGTCCCGCCTCGTCGCGCACGAAATGGCCGTTGGGCGGGTCGGCCACCGCCTTGTCGAGCCCGATCGCCGCACAGCCTTTGCTGTTGAGCACGGCGTTGTGCCCATCGGAGCCGAAGAGGAAGACCGGCCTGTCCGGAACTGCTGCGTCTAATGCGGCGCGGTCGAGATTTTGCGCGCCGAAGATGCCGGTATACCAACCGACCCCTCGCACCCAAGCCTCATCGAGATGCCGGTGAGCGAAGTCGCCAAGTAGCTTCTGCAACTCGGCCACCGTCTTGGCCCCGGCGAGATCGACGCTGGTGGCGAAGCCCGTGCCGCTATCCTGGACGTGGATATGGGTGTCCTGGAACCCCGGCAGGACCAGCCGCCCGCCGGCATCGATGATTCTGGCTCGCCCAGTGGCCAGTGCGCGGATTTCCCGATCATCGCCGAGAGCGACGATGCGGCCATCGCCCACGGCCATCGCAGTGGCCCGCGGCATCAGCGGGTCCATGCTCCGGATGTCGGCGTTCAATAGGACGAGATCGACTGTGCTCAAGGCTTTCCTCGCTTCCCGGGCCGCAGCTTGTCACCCCGCTCTGGCAGGGGCACCAAACGCAACCGCCGGAGACGACGCCTCATGGGGCGCCATCCCCGGCGGTCGATGTTGCGTGAAAGGCCGGCGCGCTACTTCAGCGCCTTCACCTCTTCCCACAGCTTGACGTACTTCGCCTGACGCTTGCTCTCGACGGCAGCGAGGAAGATGCCTTCCTGGAGGTGCTTCACCGGATCGGCGATGCCGAGATCCGCAATCGCCTTCGGATCGGCGATCTGGAAGGCCTTCATGTTGCTGTGGCCATAGCCGTCTTCCTCGATCAGGTTCTTGCCGGTCTCGGGCGATAGCCAGGCATCGACGAAATCGTAGGCCGTGGCCTCGTCGGCCTTGCCGGTGTTGAGCAAGGTCATGCCGCAGAGCCAGGTGAAGACGCCTTCCTTGGCATCGGCGTACTTCACGGGAATGTTCTTGGCCTTCAGGTTCTTCACGGTGACGTTCCAGGCGTAGCCGGCAACGACCTCGCCCGAGGCCAGCGCCTGGTCGAGCTCGGTATTGTCCTTCCACAGGAAGCGGGAGTTCTTCACCACCTTTTCCATGAAGGGCCGCGTCGCCGCCAGCTCCTCGTCGGTCATCTGGAAGATTTCCTTCGGCGAATAGCCCAGCATCAGGCCGCCGATCTCGGCCACCACCTCGTTATCGAGCATGGCAACACGTCCGGCGTACTTGTCGTCGGCGAAGATGCCCCAGGACTCGTGCTTCTGATAGTCGGCGTCTACCAGGTCGGGGCGATAGGCGATGCCGGAATTGCCCCAGTCGGCCGGTGCCATGACCGTCTCGCCGTTGAGGACGACGCCCTGGACCTGCTTCAGGGTCGGGAAGATGTCGGGCCAATTCGACAGCTTCGAGGTGTCGATCGGCTTGTAGATCTTGGCCTCGACGAAGGGCCCGACGGAATAGGTGCAAGGATGCATGATGTCGGCATCGTATCCGGCGCGCACCTTCTGCAGCGCCTCGGTCTCGTCGGCGAAGATCGAGAAATTCGGGACCTTGCCGTGCTTGGCGACATAGGACTTGAAGAAGTCCGCCTTGTCGTAGCCGCTCCATTCCATGCAGGTCAGCACGAAATCCGCCCTCGCTCGCAGAGGCATCGCGGCCATGCCGACGCCGAAGGCGGCAGCAGCCTTGAGCGCCGTGCGTCGCGAGATCTTGCCTTGCGACAGGCGATCGATGAATTTCACCCGGTTCATGTAGCCCCCCATCCTTTGCTTGCAGCCCATCATGGGCCGCCCATTGTTGTCCGCTAAGTTTGCCACGTTCCAGTCCGGGACTGTCAATGATGTTCGCGAAATGTCTCGGCACGGAGCATCACGCCGGCCGACGCTGGTTGACAGAGCCCCCCGGCCTTGGGCGTAATCCAGGATAACGGCCCGAGCGCTCCAGGCAGGGGGCGGGTAACGGGCGGATGGAACAGGGAACTTCCGGTGCATAGCGCATGAGCGGAGCGGAGAGCGTCCAGCCGATGCTGGCGCCGGCGTTGGTGCGAGCGAGGGGCAGCCTGCTGCGGCGCTATGAATGGCTGCGCGGCTATCTCCTGATGTCGCCCACCATCCTGCTGATGGCGACCCTGCTCATCGTGCCCATCGTCGCCCTCGTCCTGCTGAGCTTCTGGACCCAGGACCTCTACAGCATCGACACCACCTTCACCCTCGACAACTACCGGGAGCTGACCGAGCCCTCGAAGACCATCACCTACTGGTGGGGAATCCCCTTCCCGCTGCTCGATCCCGTCTATGCGATCCTGCTGGTCAAGTCGATCTTCCTCTCCTTCATGGCCACGGCCGGCGTCGTGCTGACCGCCTATCCCATGGCCTATTTCCTCGCCTTCCGGGTGACCAGGCACAAGATCCTTTGGTTGATCCTGATCACCATCCCGTTCTGGACCAGCTACCTGCTCCGGGTCTTCGCCTGGAAGATCGTGCTCGGCTACAACGGCGTCATCAATTCCGGGCTCATCAGCCTCGGCATCATCCACAAGCCGCTGGAATTCCTGCTTTACAGCCCGTTCGCCGTGGTCATCACGTTGGCCCATGCCTGGGCCGCTTTTGCGATTCTGCCGATCTATGTCTCGCTCGAGAAGATCGACCGCTCGCTGCTCGAGGCCGCCACGGACCTCGGCTACAGGCCCATGGCCCGCTTCTGGCATGTGACCCTGCCGCTCTCGGCGCCCGGCACCATCGCGACGGCCCTTCTGGTCTTCATTCCGACCGTAGGCGACTACGTCACGCCGTCCCTGGTCGGCGGGTCGGGCGGCAGCATGGTGGGCAACGCGATCCAGGTCCTGTTCGGCCGGGCCAACGACGCGCCGCTGGGTTCGGCTCTCTCGCTGGTGATGATGCTGGTCGTGACCTGCATCGTGCTGATCTTCCTCCAGCTGGTCGGCTACCGGCGCATGCGCCGCTGGAACAAGTGACCGCCATGCGCCATCGCATCGATGCCCTCACAATCTACGGGATCCTGTTCATCGGCTTCCTTTACGGGCCTGTGCTGCTGCTGCCCCTGTTCTCGTTCAACGACAATATCTACACGATCTTCCCGTTGAAGGGCTTCACCCTCCAGGCCTATCGCGACCTGGTCGCGAGCGATTCCCTGCTCCGTGCGCTGCGCAACAGCGTCATTGTCGCCAGCTCGGTCTCCTTCGTCAGCACCGTGTTCGGCATGCTGGGCGCCATGGCCGCGACGCGCTATCGCCTGCCGGGCAAGGGGCCTGTGATGGGCGTGATCATGTTGCCGCTGGTAGTGCCCAGCATCATTCTCGCCGTAGCGCTCCTCATCATCGTCCGCCAGGCCTTCGACCTGCCCCTTACGCTTTGGACCGTCGGTGCGGGCCATGTGCTGCTGTGCGTGCCCTTCTCCATGCTGGTGCTGATGTCGCGGCTGGAAGGCTTCGACAAGGACCTGGAAGAAGCCGCGAACGACCTCGGCGAGAACGGCTGGATGACCTTCTGGCGCGTCACCTTTCCCCTCGCGCTGCCCGGCATCGTCTCCAGCCTGCTCATGGCTTTCACCGTTTCCTTCGACGAGTATGTGATCGCCTTCTTCCTCAGCGGCATCAACCAGACCCTTCCCATCTTCCTCTATAGCCAGCTGCGCTTTCCCGACCGTCTGCCCATGACTTTGGCGCTCGGCAGCACCATCCTGGTCACCTCGACCGTCATCGTCGTCGCCGCCGAATTGCTCCGCCGGCGGGGCGTGAAGGCCATTCGGCCCGCGGGCCTCTGAGAAACCATGACCCAGCAAGACAGCATCATTTCCCTGATCAACGTCTCCAAGCATTTCGGCGCCGTGCGTGCCGTCGACGATGTCAGTTTCGAGATCAGACGGGGTGAGTTCTTCTCGCTCCTCGGCCCCTCGGGCTGCGGCAAGACCACGCTCCTGCGCATGCTGGCGGGATTCGAGCTGCCTACGTCCGGGGAGATCTTCATCGACGGCCAGCCCATGTCGCCGGTGCCCGCCTATGCCCGGCCCACCAATATGGTGTTCCAGAACTACGCGATCTTCCCCCACCTCAATGTGCGGGAGAACATCGCCTTCGGCCTGCGCAAGAAGCGGCTGTCCAAGGCCGAGATCGCCCGCACCGTCGAGGAGGCCCTCGCCCTCATCAAGATGCCGGGCTACGGCGAGCGCGCGAGCCATCAGCTCTCGGGGGGTCAGCGCCAGCGCGTGGCGCTCGCCCGCGCCCTGGTCTGCCGGCCGAAAGTGCTGCTGCTGGACGAGCCGCTCGGCGCCCTCGACAAGAAGCTGCGCGAGGAGATGCAGATCGAGCTTCGCCAGATCCAGCGCAGCGTCGGCGTCACCTTCGTCTTCGTCACCCATGACCAGGAAGAGGCGCTTGCGCTGTCCGACCGTGTCGCCGTCATGTCCCGGGGCAAAGCGCTCCAGATCGACAACGCCACCCGGCTCTATGAGGCGCCGAGCTGCCGCGAGGTGGCGGAATTCATCGGCAGCATGAATTTCCTGCCCGGCATCGTGGGCGAGACCACGAACGGGACGACCCGCATCGACGCCGGACGCCTCGGCCGCTTCGACATCGCGCCGGCCGAGAACCCGCCCGCCGCCGGCACCAAGGTCTCGGTCGCCCTCAGGCCCGAGAAGCTGCACTTGCACCGCAGCGCGCCCCAGGGCACCGACAACGCGATTGCCGGGCACCTCAGCGCCAAGGCCTATTTCGGCGACCGAAGCCACTATTTCGTCCAGGTCGAAGGCCTCGACAAGCTCATCGCCGTCGCCCGCCAGAACGTCGACCGGAACCTGGCCGAATCCGACGCCATCGGCGAGGCGGTCTGGGTAAGCTGGAAGCCCGAGGCCGCCGCTCTGCTGACGGAGTGATTTGCTAGTTCAGCGGCGGCTCGAAGACCATGAACTTGACGCCAGGATAGGCGGCCTTGGCGACCAGGTCGACGAAACGGATCCATGCACCTGCTGTCGCCGGGTTCTCGCCCGCGGATGGCGCGTCGAGCCTGCGGGCATCCATATGGAGGATGATCCCGTCCTTCAGCCAGACCCGGCTCTCCTTGGCACTGTCTTCGGATTGCTTGCGGCCGGCGAGCCAGCCGGTCTTCGCCAGCTCGCGGCGCAGCCCTTCATCCGCCGCATCGAGCGCCGTTTTCGACAATTGGTCCGGAGCAAGGCCGATGGACAGGGATTCGATCCGCGTCGGGTCGGCTCTCTCAGTCGCGATGAAATAGTAGCGGCATTGCCGCAAGGTCAGTCCCATTCCGGGGACGCTGAGATCGAAACTGCCGCCGCCCACATAGGGCACCCCAACTCCCCCGCCGCCTTCGGGCTTCAAGGTCGATCGCGCCAGCATCTCGGCAACCGGCATGCCCGGTGCCGCGACCAGCAGTTTCGGCGAGAGCTGATCCGCCCATGGGCTCAAGCCCTCGGCGCAGACGCCAAGCAGCACCAGGGTGCAGAATCCGATGAGCAGGATTCGCCGCCCAGAGCCAGGGCGGCCCGGGGCGGTCCCGCCAGGCTCGCGTAAGGCCGTTCGCGAGGGATTCAATTCAGGCGGCCTTGGGCGACTACCCGGTCCGCCGGCAGATGCACCGTGGCGGTCGTGCCCCGCTGCGGCCTGCTTGCCAGCTCGAAGCGGCCCCGATGCAGCTCGACCAGCGCCCGGCTGATGGGAAGCCCGAGCCCGGTGCCCCGGTGCTTCGGCGACATGGCGCTGTCGATCAGGCCGAAGGGCTCCAGCGCCTTCGGAATATCCTCCGGGGCGATCCCGATACCGGTGTCGCTGACGCGGAAGATCAGGCCGCCGTCCTCGCCCCGGCTCGCCTCGAGCGTGATCGAACCCCCGGGCGGCGTGAACTTGACGGCGTTCGACAGCAGGTTCAGCAGCACCTGGATGAGAGCGCGGCGGTCGCCGCGCAAAGGCTGCATCCCCTGGGGTACCGACGTGGTCACGGTGAGCCCGGCGGTCTCAGCCCATTCAGCGAGGAACCGGCTCGCCGTATTGAACAGCTCGCAGACCTCGATGACCTCCTCCTTCAATTCCTGCCGACCTGCTTCGATTTTCGACAGATCGAGCAGGTCGTTGACGATTCCCAGCAGATGGAGGCCGCTGTCGTTGATGTCCTTGGCGTATTGCCGGTAGCGCTCCTTGCCCAGAGGTCCCAGCATCTCGCGGTGGATGACCTCGGAAAACCCGAGGATGGCGTTGAGGGGCGTGCGCAGCTCATGGCTGGCATTGGCGAGCAGGCGCGATTTGGCGGCGTTGCCGGCTTCGGCTTCCTGGCGCGCCTTGATCAGCTCCTGGTCGATCCGCCTGAGGGCGCTGATGTCCCTGACCGCGCCCTCGTAGAACAGCGGCTGGCCCTTGGCGTCCCGCACCAGCCTGGCATTCTCGGAGACCCAGATCCGCTCGCGCGTCTTGTGGCGATAGATTTCGGAAACGAAATTCTCGACGCTGCCATGGACGTCCATCAGGCGCTTGAACTCCGCGCGCCGATCCGGGTCGACATACCACTCCCGGGCGATGTCGTTGACCGACCGGAGCATCTCCTCTTCGCTGTCGTAGCCGTTGAGACGGACAAGCGCCGGGTTGGCCCTGAGCTGGCGGCCATCCAGGCTCGAGCGGTAGATGCCGTCGACGGCATTGTCGAACAGGCTGCGGTAGTCGCGCTCGGCTTCCGCCAGGGCGCGACGAGCCCGGATATTTCGGACAAGGAAATGGCTCAGCAGGGCGCTCTGCAGCGCCAGGAATATCACCACGCCGATGAGGACGGTTGTCGGGCTGATCATGCAGGATGAACTTCGCCGGTGCCACGGTGACACTACACTTAAGAAGGGTCGGAGCGCCATCCACCGCCAAGCCTTGCCACCTGCGCCGACGATGGGATAGATGCGTAGGATATGGAAGTCCTCGGCATCGGCCTCGTCGTCTCGGCCCTTATCCTGTCAGCGGCTGTGGCTCTCCATGCCGGGCGTTGGCGGATCGGACGGCCGGCAAAGATCGATTGGGTTGGCGGTATCCGGCGACTGCCCAAGGCCTATCTCCATGACGTCCACGACGCGGTCTCGCGCGAACGCCTCGCCGGGCCGATGCATGCGGCGACGGCCGGAGGCCTCCTAGCCAGCGCGGTCCTGCTGCTTGCCATGGCTTGGCCCGGCTGGCGGGGACCGTTGCCGGGTTTGCTGCTGCTCGCGGCCTTGACCATGGCGCTGGCCGGCAGCCTGCTGGTCGCCCGCCGGCGCTGGCCGAGGCGCCCGGCCCGGCTGTCCGGCGGCCGATTCTCGCTGCTGCCGGCATTGTTGCTGTTCTTTCCCCTGGCCGCAGCGCCCATCGCTTTCGCCGAAATCGGCCTGTTGCCCAGCTTTGCGAACGGCAGCGCGCCCGGTCAGATTCTGACCAGTCTTGCTTTGGTATTGCTGGCGAGCCAGGTAGCCGCGGGTCCCCTGAAGCACATTCTGGCGGGCAGTCTTCACCTGATCGTTCACCCGCGGCCCGGGCGGTTCGGAGCCTTCCGGCCTGTCGCTGATCTGGTACCTCTCGATCTGACAGCGGAGAAGCTGGGCGCGTCCCGGATCGAGGATTTTGCCTGGAACCGCCTGGTGGGATTCGATTCCTGCATCCAATGCGGCCGGTGCGAGGCCGCCTGCCCCGCCAACGCCGCCGGCCAGCCCCTCAATCCCAAGGCCTTGATCCAGGATCTCGTCGCCGCCTTGCCGGGCCGGTTCGCCGAACCCTATGCCGGTTCGCCCCATCCGCCGCTTTCAAGCCCGGGCGCCGGAACCCCCGTTCGCCTCGACGCGGGGACTGCAGGCGTGGTCCAGCCCGAGACGATCTGGGCCTGCACCACCTGCCGGGCCTGCGTGCGCGAATGTCCGATGATGATCGAGCATGTGGACGCCGTCGTCGATTTGCGCAGGCACCTGACCCTCGACTTGGGCGCCACGCCCGGCAAAGGCGCGGAAGCGCTGGCCGAGACCAGGGCCGCCGACAATCCCGGCGGCCGGACTCTTGCTGCCCGCCTCGACTGGGCCGCCGATCTCGACCTGCCCCGGCTTGGCGAGGGCGCCGCATGCGACGTGCTGCTTTGGCTTGGCGACGGCGCCTATGAGCTTCGCGGTCAGCGGACCCTGCGCAGCCTCTTTCGCCTGATGCGCCGGGCCGGCCTCGACTTCGCCGTGCTGGGTGCCGAGGAGCTCGACTGCGGCGACCTTGCCCGGCGCCTGGGCGACGAAGCGCTCTTCCAGGACCTCGCTCGTCGCAACATCGCAACCCTTGCCGAGCGCCGGTTCAAGCGCATCGTCACGGCCGATCCCCACGTGCTGCATTGCCTGAGGAACGAGTACCCGGCCTTCGGCGGGAACTATGAGGTGCTCCACCATACCGCGCTGCTCGCCGGCCTCATGGCCGAGGGAAAGCTCGCTCCCGGCAAGAGCCTCGGCGGTAGCGTGGCCTATCACGACCCCTGCTATCTCGGCCGCTACAACGGCGAAACCGAGGCGCCGCGCGCCATCCTCGACCGGCTGGGCGTCGAGCGCCGGGAGATGGAGCGATTCGGTCTTCGTTCCTTCTGCTGCGGGGGTGGCGGCGGCGCGCCGCTGACCGACGTGCCGGGCAAGCGCCGAATTCCCGATCTGCGCATGGAACAGGCGCGGGCGACCGGGGCGGCGACCGTCGCCGTCGCCTGCCCGAACTGCGCGGCGATGCTGGAGGGCGTGATCGGCCCGAGGCCTGTCGTGGCCGACCTGGCCGAGCTGCTGGAGGCCGCGCTATGAGCCGGCTTCGCATCGAGCGGCACCGGCGGCAGGCGTCCACCTCGCCAACGGGAAGAATTCGCCGCGACCCCCACGCCGAACGCAACCAACTCGCCGAGCGCCAGCCTGGCCCGACGCCCGAGCCCAGCGCGGCGAGCGGCCGGATCAGGCGCGATCCCCGAACAGCGCGAGGGCCCCAGCGGCTTGCGGCTCAATCCGAGCGGGCACAACCCAAACGGCCTGAGGCCGAGGCCCTCCCGCGCATCGTCGTCGACAGTCCCGCCTGCCTGATCCTCGCCGTCCCCGATCTCGAGGACGGGCGCCTCACGAGTCATGACCGCGATCTATTGGGCGCGGCTCGCCTTCTGGCCGAACATGCCAAGGGAGCCGTCGTGGCGCTCGTTCCCGCCGGCTGCGCCGAAGACTTCGCGGTCGCCGGCGTCGACCGGCTCCTGTCCGTTGCCTTGCCGCCCGGCTACGCGCCCGAGGCCTTGACGCAGGCCGTGCTCGCGGCCATCGAGCGCCTCGAGCCGCGCCATGTCCTGTTCGCCGAAACGCCGACCAGCGGAGGCGACATCGGCCGGCGGGTCGCCGCCGCCTTGCGAGAGCGCCCCGCTCATCGAATCGTCCGCCTCTCATCCGAGGAAGTGGCAAGCCGAGGCCAGGGCGGACGCAGCGATTTCCTCAGCCGGCCACCGCGCATCCTCCTGTTCGCAGCCGAGGCCGCGGATCCGCCGACGGGCGCCCTCCGGGAAGCGCGGCCGTTGCCGTCCATCGAACTGCCCGCGAAGCCGGCCAGGATCGTCGACGGCGGGCTCGCCGCGACCGATCCCAACGCCGTACCGCTCGCCGAGGCCGATTTCATCGTCAGCGCCGGCAACGGCGTCACCGATTGGGCCGCCTTCCACGACGCAGCGGCCGCTCTGGGCGCCGCCGAAGGCGGCAGCCGGATTGCCTGCGATGCCGGCCATCTGCCGCGCGCTCGACAGGTCGGTGCCTCGGGCAGCTTGGTCGAGCCGCGCTGCTACCTCGCCTTTGGCATTGCCGGAGCGCCTCAGCATTTGCAAGGGATCCAGCGCTGCCAGCGCGTGGTCGCGGTCAACACTGACCTTCACGCCGACATGGTGAAACGGGCCGACCTCGCCATCATCGCCGATGCCCAAAGAGTGATGCCGGCCCTTTCGAAGCTTGTCCGGGAGAAGCGTCATGGCCGTTGAGGTCGCGGTCCTGCTGTCCATCGGCCGGCATCCCGCTTCGCTGCGCAGCCGGGCCGCCGCGGCCGATGCCCGCGCCCTGGAACTGGCCCTCCGCCTCGGTGACGGGGTGCGGGTCGGCGCCCTTCATGCCGGCGACCCTGCCGAGCCGGCGCTCCGCGACTATCTCGGCATGGGGCTCGAGAGCCTGACCGTGCTCCGGCAGCCGGCCGGAAGCGATGCCCTGCCTGCCCTCGCCAGCCATCTCGCCGAATGCGGCCCACAGCTCGTCCTGGCAGGGGCCGCCGCCGAGACCGGGCAAGGCAGCGGCATGCTGCCCTATCTTCTGGCCGAAGCGCTGGGCGCGACCTTGCTTGCGAACATCGCCGAGATTTCCATGGCCGGCGCCGGCATAAGGGCCCTTCAGGCTTTGCCGCGAGGCAGGCGCAGAGTTTTGACCGCCCCGCTGCCAACCCTGGTGACCGTGTCGCTTGCGGCGCCGGCGCCGCGGCCCTGGGCCTTCGCGCGCGCCAGGCGCGGCCGGATCGAGGTTATCGATTTGCCGGCCGGCCCACCGATTGCGGACGAGATTCGGGAGCAGCCGGCCCGCCCGAAGCCCCGGCGCCTGAAACTTGCCACGACCGGCAGCGCCGCTGAGCGTCTCAGCGCGGCTACGGAGATCCAGGCCGGCCGCGGCCGGCTCCTGGTCGATCCGGCGCCGGAGGAAGCCGCGGCGGCTATCTATGACTACCTTGTGGAGGAAGGAATTCTAAGGCCGGGTGAGAAGCCGTAACGATTCACGCCTTACGGGGACCGTCCGACAAACGTCCGCCAACTTTTCCGTATGTAAGTGAAATAGGTCAAATCGCTGTTGAGTCAAACCGGCGAATCTATTTCACCCGGGAATTGCCGGATGAAGCGGTAATTTGCTGCGCTCTTACGATAATTCAGATAGGCTTGTCAAATAGCCGAGTTGAGTACGTTTATCGGGTTCTCTGCGATTTCTTCCTCCTAATGATTGATTAGCCGGCTAACGTGATTCACCACTGCGTCCACCAAGCCCGTTGTCATGGCAAATATCACTTTGACGTAACAGCCGTCAATTGATAGATGCCTCGCTAATTTCGATCCCGTAAAACCCGGCGGCCGACGGGCTTGCTGACCGTGAGGTGCGCCCGTGGTTGCCGATCAGCTTCAGGAGCTTCTGGCTGGCAAACTTGCGCTTATTGGCCATTTAGTGCCTTTTGATCTCATGAAATTCACCCTCACCTATCAAGGCCCCTTGCTAGCCGCGAGCAACAATGCGACGCGCGCGAAAGAAAAATGGGAAATCCGAAAGGCGCTGAGACCTCAGTTGGTTAAATTGTGGCAGACCCATCCCGTACTCATGGGCTTTGGGATTAAGGCGCATGTTCCGCTTAGTAGTGGCATCTCTGCTCCCAGCGGGAACGTCGCGGTCACATTTTCGACCACCAGCGGCACACCACCAGCAACCAACGCGCCGTTAACGACACCTATGCTAGTGCGTGGCCAGTCTTTTTTGCCGATAGTCCGCGAGTCGATGGGATTAGCATGTGGTCTCAATGTTATTTTCCTTCGCCAGGAAGACCCAGGGTCAGCGGTAAAGCAAGGGGGCGACCTAGATAACCGATTGAAGACGCTGTTTGATGGTCTGCGAGTACCAAATGACAGCGATCTGGACGCCGGCTGGCCGGACGCTGATCCATTTCATTGCTTACTGGAACAAGACGCTTTGATCACTGGCGTACACATAGAAACAGATAGGCTTCTAACCGGCCCAAGCGCCAACGTTCATGAGGTTCATCTGATTATCGAGGTCACAGTGCGCGTTATCCGCATCACAATGGAAAACTTAGGATTCTTGGGGGATTGAGGGAGACCGGCTGTAAATCCGGTCACGCCATGCTAGGGTGGGGGCGTGAGTGAGAAAAGACGGCTACCTGAAATCGAACTACGCCCCGATGGCTGGGAGCGCTTTCGTCAAGCCGTCCACGCTGCCGCAATTAGCGGCCCGAAGCATCGAACGGCTAAGAAGACTTCTCCAGCAAAGCAAGGAAACGGGCGAAAGCCGCGCGCGAAAGCCTAAGCTTGCTGGGATGACCGCTCACCAGGCCGCCGATAGGTTAGACGCTTCCCCACAATCCCCTTCACTGACTTCGCCATACGCTGCGCGTCGTCCACTCCAAGGGCTTCGCGCTCATTGTAGCGATAGTCGAATTCGGCCAGATACCTATGCAAGTGCTGGGGGCTGACATGGTGGAACGATCCCATGATCCCGCGCTTGAGGATGCTGAAATATCCCTCGACCGTATTCGTATGCCAGAAGTAGGCGCGCACGTATTCCTCGATGCTGTGGTTGACCGTGCCGTGGCCCATGAACTCCGGCCCCATGTGCTGATAGACAGCCGCCTCATCGGTCATCAGGTAAGAAGCACGGTCAACTTGGGTGACGATGGCCGAGCGCAACGTCCTGCCGCTCACTTCTGGCACATGGCGCGAGCGCACCTTGCCGCCGCGCTCCACCAGCGACAGCACAATCTCTTTTGGTGGGGTGAAATTCTTACGGTTCTTAGCCTTCCCGCCGACATAGGTTTCGTCCGCCTCAACAATCTTGTTCTTACCGCCCAGCGCTGGCGGGGTCGGATCGCGGAGGCTTTCGCGGATGCGATGGCACATAAACCAAGCCGTCTTGTAAGGGAAACCCAACATGCGGCTAATCTGCTTCGCGCTGATCCCCTTCTTCGATGCCATCATGAGATGGGTGACCGCCAGCCACTTATGCAGCGGGATATGGCTGCGCTCGTACAGCGTGCCCACGGTCACGGTAAACGGCTCACGGCAAGCATTGCATTGATACAGCCCAGGACGATGCGACTTGCCTTGCAGCAACGTCGCTTTGTCCACTACGCCACAATGCGGGCAGATCGGGCCATCGGGCCATAATTCGGCCTCAAGCCACTCGCGAGCTTTATCTTCGTTGCTAAACTCTGGACGAGAAAGGTTGCTCATCATGGAACGTCCTATATCAGATGCCCTATCACTTGTTACCAGCTTCGCGAAGCGCAGCGCTCAAGCGCGCGCAATCGTCCGCAAGTTCCTTGAAACGAAGCCTAACGTTGGGTGCTTTGAGGTTGATCGAGCGGCCACAAATACGGCAGGGCACCTCGTTTACGTGGAGAAGCCTAGCCACAGTCTCCTCAGCCTTCTCGCCGCACTTATCGCACTCGAAATGGAAGGTGATCCCCTCCGCGACGCTAGGCACTTGCTTGGACATGATGACCTCCCGCGATCCGAGGTCATTCTCAACCAGTAGCGTGTATTATGTCAAGGGGATAATTCCCGTTGTCATCGCCAATGTAGGTATGATTGCAAATATCAATCCCACAAATATGTTTTCCATCTGGATTTGGTATTTTTTCCCAATATATATTGTGTATTTCACTCGACCCATAAAGAAGAAAAAAAGTGCAAATAATAAAATAAACGGCGTCGCCAATGCGAGTTCTCTACCTTCGAGAAAATTTTGCCGTCCTGGATCGAAATAATGCACATAGCCCATGAGGAAGTCGAAAATAATAATTAGAACCCAAGCAAGAACATTTGTCACCAGCCAGCGTGCATAGAGAATATTGGATGGCTTCGGGGTGACTTCGGAAGCCATTTTGTCTACTCTCGACACATGGGTCACCTTTAGGATCCACCAAATTGGCATCGCGACGAACACCGCGATAATCAACCAGTGCTTTATGGTATACAATTGCATCCCCAGCCTCTCTGATCGCCGGTCGGCATCCGCACTTGCGGCACATTCTGCCTCCCCACAGTATTTGACTGATCGTACACTAATTCCATCTAGGATTGAGAACTCATAACCAGTAGGAGATGACGGCTGCGATGCAGATGGCCATGCATAATGCCGCTGATCACTCGACGATCATCAAGCCTCGGCTTGCCCGGCGTGTCGACGGGAAGATGCGACTAATGCCTCTCGAACTGCTCGTCGTTCAGCCAGAAATGCGCCTGATCCATCGACAATTTCCCTTCGGAGACCTTGAATCAGGTTTCGCTGCCCTTGAGAATCCTGTTTATGGGTGCCAGCTTTAAGACGGTCGGTAATGCTTCGAATCGTCTAACTATGCGCGGTTTCTGCGTTCCTTAAAAAGATCCCTTCGGACGAAGGAATTCTAACGCTCACAACCCTTGTCCCCTCCGCCGGGAGAGGTTAGCTTCGGCCTATGTCCCAGCGCCTGCAGCAGCTTCTGACCGAACGGCCCTTCCTTCTCACCGATGGGGCCATGGGCACCAATCTCTTCGCCATGGGCCTGATGACCGGCGAGGCGCCGGAGCTTTGGAATTTCGAGCATCCCGAAAAGGTCGAGGCGCTTCATTGCGGCATGGTCGGCGCCGGCGCCGACATCATCCTCACCAACACCTTCGGGGGCAGCGGCTATCGCCTGAAGCTGCACAAGCAGCAGGATCGCGTTCGCGAGATCAACCGGGAGGCGGCGCGCATAGCCCGGCGCGTTGCGGATTCCGCCGGGCGGCCAGTGGTCGTCGCCGGCTCTATCGGGCCTTCGGGCGAGCTGTTCGAGCCTCTGGGCGCTTTGACACCTGAAGGGGCCGAAGCGGCCTTCGGCGAGCAGGCAGCGGCGCTGGCCGAAGGCGGGGTCGATCTTCTGTGGATCGAGACCATGTCGGCGCGGGAGGAAGTGCTTGCGGCCGCCGCCGGCGCGGCCAAGACGGGCCTGCCCTTCGTCGTCACCATGAGCTTCGACACCAACGGGCGGACCATGATGGGCTTCACCCCCGCCGATTTCGCCGGCTTCGCCCATGCCATGGAACCGCGGCCCTTGGGCTATGGCGCCAATTGCGGCGTGGGCGCCGCCGAGCTGGTGGCGGCCATCGTCAACATGAGCAACGCCACGAAGCCCGGCGACATCGTCGTCGCCAAGGGCAATTGCGGCGTGCCCTATTTCGTCGAGGGCCAGATCCGCTATGACGGCACCCCTGCCCTGATGGCCGACTACGCGCGCCTCGCCCGGGACGCGGGCGCGCGCATCATCGGAGGCTGTTGCGGCACCACGCCGGAGCATCTTGCCGCCATGCGCGCCGCGCTTTCGAACCATGTTCCCGGGAGCAAGCCGACCCTGACGGAAATTGCCGCCAAGCTCGGCAAACTGACGGCCGGGACGGAGGCCTGCGGTCTGGGCGGCGAAGCGCCCGCCGGCGGGCGCCGCGCAGGCCGACGCCGGCGCGACGCCGACGCGGCGTTCTGAGCGCTCGTTTGCCAATCCGATCCTAAACGCGGGCGGCCGGGCCACATGGTCCGGAATCCGTACCGCATTCGGCATCCCCGCCATGCTAGAGTTTCGTCATGGCGGGTTACGGTCAGTTCTGTTCCGTGGCACGCGCCCAGGAAGTGCTGGGCGGCCGATGGACCCTGCTCATCGTGCGTGAACTCTTGAGCGGCAGCAGGCGCTTCAGCGACATCCGTAGGGGCATTCCGCGGATCTCCCGCACCGTGCTGTCCGAACGGTTGCAGGGCTTGGCCGTTGCAGGCGTGGTGCTGCGCAGCGACGGCGCGCATGGTCCCGAATATGCCCTCACCGAAGCGGGCAAGGAGCTCGCCGGTCTGGTGAGCGCACTCGGCAGCTGGGGACAGAGATGGCTGGAGAGGCGACCGGCCGATGAGGACCTCGACTTGGGACCTGTACTGATCGACATGCAGAGGCGCGTCCGCTTCGCGGCGCTGCCCAAACATCCCGTCGTTCTGCGATTCGAGATCCGAGGGTGCAAGCGCCACTTCATGTTGCTCAAGAGGAACGAAGCCTCGCTATGCAGGAAGAATCCGGGCTTCCCCGAGCCGCTCAGCGTCCGGGGGCCGCTTTCCGCGCTGGTCGCCGGGTGGCGGGGCGACGCCGGCTTCATCGAAGCGCAGCGGATGGGCCTGGCGATCGACGGGCCCAAGGCGCAGAGCCGTGCATTTCCGGGATGGTTCGATCGATACCTGTTTGCCCATATCGCCCCGGCGACGGGGAAATCGCTCGACGGGCGGCATCGCGGTTCGCGGCGACCGATGGAATCGCCGGCACGAGTGCGATCATGACTTTGCGCATCGTTCGTCTCGGCACGCCCCGACTTCCTGGGGAAGGGACGCGGATCGGTGCCGTGCGGCATCCGCCGCGGGGCGTTCGCAAGGAGCGTTATGCGGCCGAGGACTGGTTCGATATCTGGTATCCCGATCTGGCGCCGAGCGCGGCATTGGTGTCCAAGGCCAAAGCGGCACGGACCGAAAAGGAATGGAGCGCCTTCTTTCGCTCCTTCCGCGCAGAAATGAACGAGCCGGCGGCGCGACGAACCCTCGACCTCCTGGCGATCCTTTCGCAAGATGCGAATTTCTCCATCGGCTGCTACTGCGAGGACGAATTCCGATGCCATCGCTCGGTGCTTCGTGAACTCCTGGCGGACCGGGGCGCTTCGATCGGCTGATCTTGCTGTACATCGACCTATGCTCGCAGTTCGGCGGCCGGTCCGGATTCCGTACCACCAGGGCTGATGCGCCGGGCCTATAGAACCATCCGGCCACATCGGCAGCGAGGCAGGCATCATGAACGGATTGCAGCGGGACATCCTGCAATGCATCGGCAACACGTCCCTGGTGCCTTTGCGCAAGTTCCCTCCGGCGAACGGCTGCCGCATCCTGCTGAAGCTGGAAAGCGAGAACCCAACCGGCAGCATGAAGGACCGGATGGCGCTTGCCATGATCGAAGCCGCCGAGGCGGACGGGCGTCTTCCGGCGGGCGGGTCTGTCGTCGAGTACACCGGCGGCAGCACCGGCGTCTCCTTGTCGCTCGTCTGCGCAGTCAAGGGTTATCCGCTCCACATCGTGACGTCGGATGCCTTCGCCAAGGAGAAGCTCGACCATATGAGAATCCTGGGAGCCAAGCTCCAGGTGCTGCCGAGCGACAGCGGACGCATGACCGAGAGGCTGACCCGGGACATGATCGAAGCCGCACGCATCATCGCCGCCAGAACCGGCGGCTTCTGGACCGATCAGCTGAACAACAGCGACCAACTTGCGGCCTATCACAAGATGGCGGAGGAAATCTGGACCGGGGCAGATGGGCGGATCGACTGCTTCGTCCAAAGCGTCGGCACCGCGGCGTCGTTGCGAGGCAACGCAGAAGCCCTGCGGCAGCGCAACCAAAGCATCAAGATTGTCGCCGTGGAGCCCGACGAATCCCCGGTACTCTCAGGCGGCCGGGCGGGCGCTCACAAGATCGACGGGATCGGGGTGGGTTTTGTCCCGCCGCTTTGGCGGGGAGGCATCGTCGACCGGATCGAACGGGTCGCCACGGAGGAGGCCAAAGCCATGGCTCTCAGGCTGGCCCGCGAAGAAGGCCTGTTTGCCGGAATTTCCACCGGCGCCAATGTCGTCGCCGCCTTGCGCATGGCCGAAGAACTGGAGCACGGCGCGACCATTGTCAGCGTCATGTGCGATACGGGGATGAAATACCTGAGAGGGTTCGGCGCGGAGATTGCGCGCGACTAGACAGAGCGCATTCGCAGCGCTGGACGCGGTGCCTCGTCAGGCACGTCCGTCCAGGACAGTTTCGAGCTCGGCGATGCTTTCCAGCACCACGTCCGCGTGCAGATCCAGAAGCTCGCGCGGGCTGACGCCGGTGAGCACGCCGATGGCGAGCCCGGCGCCAGCGTTGCGGGCCATGTCGAGGTCATGGGGCGAATCCCCGATCACGGCTACGGCTTGGGTTGAAAGGCCGACGCTTTCGCAGAACCCATGCACCATGCCGGGACCAGGCTTGTGGCCGAAGCCGGAATCGTAGCCGCAGACGAAATCCATCAGCCGGCGCACGCCGAAGCTCTCGAGCTGGGCTTCAGCGGCGGCGGAGCTGTCCATGGTCGCGAGACCCAGCTTCATCCCGCGGGTCTTGAGGCGGCCGAAGAGATTCGCCAAATCGGTCACCGGCCGGGCGTTGGCGATCGCATGCTCTTTGAAGAAACGGCTGAGATGAAGGTGGAGGCCTTCCACATCGGCGTGGCCGGCGGCGGCAGCCCAGAGCCGCGTGATTTGCTCGTTGGTGCCGGCGGCCAGGGGCGATTCGGGCCGGAAGCGCTTGGTCGCCGGATCGCGTCCGCCGATGGTCAGGAGATGCTCGGCCAGCCTGGGATCGCCCCGGGCGACGTGATGGGCAGCCTGCTCATAGACCGGCGCCCAGGTCTGGAGAAAGTCGATGAGCGTGCCGTCCTTGTCGAACAGCAAGCCCCGGATCGGAGTCTTGCGCAAATGGGGATGCCTTTTCGGCGATGATGTGGCTACGGAGATTAGCCGATTGACGGAATTCCCGAAACCGGTGCTCGGTACGAAGACTCAGCGCTGCAACGTCTCGTAGTTGGGCGCGATGTAGACCTTGGCCTCGGAACGTGGCAACGGCGCCTGGCCCAGAATCGCATCCGATAGCCTCTCGGCCATCATGATGACGGGTGCGTTCAGGTTCCCGCTGACCACGTTGGGCATGATCGAGGCATCGACGACGCGAAGGCCCACCAAGCCATGGACCCGGCCCTCGGCGTCCACCACCGCCATGGGATCGCTGGGCAAGCCCATCTTGCAGCTGCAGGAGGGATGATAGGCGCTCTCGGCCTTGCGCCGGATATGGGCATCGATCTCCGCGTCCGACCTGACGTCGGGGCCCGGCGACAGTTCCTGCCCGCGATAGGGCACGAAGGCCTTTTGGGCGAAGATCTCGCGGGTGAGGCGCACGCCGGCCCGCATCTCCTGGCGGTCGCCTTCAGTCTGCATGTAGTTGAACAGGATCGCCGGGTGCTGCCTGGGATCTTTGCTCTTCAGCTTGATCCAGCCGCGGCTGGTGGGGCGCATGGGACCGACATGAGCCTGGAAGCCATGGCCGGGTGCGGTCTCGCTGCCGTCGTAGGAGGCGGCAATGGGAAGGAAGTGGTATTGCAGGTCGGGATGCTCGACCCCGGCCCGGCTGCGGATGAAGCCGCCGGCCTCGAAGTGGTTGGTGGCACCCGGGCCGGTGCCCAAGAAGGTCCACTGCATGCCCACCAGAAGCTGGCGCAAAGGGTTCTTCAGGACCGGGTAGAGGGTGATCGGCTGCAGGCAAGCATGCTGGACATAGGTCTCGAGATGGTCCTGGAGGTTCCGCCCCACGCCCGGCAGATCCTGGACCACGGGAATTTCGAGGCGCCGCAGCTCATCGGCCGGCCCGACGCCGGACAGCATGAGAATCTGGGGCGAGTTGATGGCGCCGCCCGAGACGATCACCTCGCGCCTGGCGCGCGCCTGATGCAGCCGGCCACCGGTGGAATACTCGACGCCCACGGCCCTGCGCCCTTCGAAGACGAGGCGCTGCGTGAGCGCCCGGGTTACCAGCGTGACATTGCCTCGGGCCATGGCCGGCCTCAGATAAGCCTTGGCGGCACTCCACCGGCGCCCGCGCCAGGTGGTCATGTCCATCGGCCCCAGCCCTTCCTGCTGGTAGCCGTTGAGATCGCTGGTCATGGGATAGCCCGCCTGGCGCCCGGCCTCGACCCAGGCCTTGAACAGCGGCTGAGGGCTGTGGCCGCGGCTCACATGCAGCGGCCCCTCGGCGCCGTGATAGTCGTCGGCGCCCAGGTCCCGGCTCTCGGCCCGACGGAAATAGGGCAGGATCTCGGCATAGGACCAGCCCTTGAGGCCGAGCTGGGCCCAGTGGTCGTAGTCCCGCGCATGGCCGCGGATATAGACCATGCCGTTGATCGAGGAGGAGCCGCCGACCACGCGCCCGCGCGGGCAATACATGCTGCGCCCGTCCATGAACGGGTCGGGCTCGCTGTGATAGGCCCAGTTCACCTTGTCCTGCATCAGGGGATAGGCGAAGGCGGCCGGCATCTGGATTTTCCAGTCGTAGAAACGGTCCGGGCCGCCCGCTTCCAGCACCAGGATCCGATGCTCGGGCCTGGCGCCGAGGCGATAGGCAAGCACCGAGCCGGCCGAACCGGAGCCGATGATGATGTAGTCGTAGGCGAGCGCCTCAGCCATGGGCCGTTTCCCCCTCGGCAATCATGACAGAGCCGCCTCGGCCGGGTCCAGACGCGCGGACCCTACCGGGCCGGCCGTGCGCGGATCGAGTGCCCCGACCGCCACCGTTGCCTCGCCATGGGGGGCGAACTTGGCCTGGACCTCCGGGGGCAACGCCGTGCGCCGACCCATCCGGTAGCGGGCAAAGGCGGCGAGCGCGCCGGAGACCGCGGCGATGAACAAGAACAGCGCCCATCCGCCGCCAGCAGCCATGGCCTGTGAAGCGAGCAGCGGCCCCGCGGTCGCCCCGATGGCCCAGGCGAGCAGCATGCCCGAGGATGCCGCCACCATCTGATCGCGCTCGACATAGTCGAAGGCGTGGGCGACGGCCAACGGGTAGACGGTCGCCGCCCCCCCGCCCAGGAAGCCGGACAGCAGCAGCAGGCTCACCCTCGCCCAGGGCGAGTGCGACATCGCATACTCCGCCAAGCTGATGGTCGAGATTGCAATCAGTACCCAGAGCAGGACCGTGCGGCGGTCGTATTTGTCCGACAAGTGACCGATCGGCCATTGGATGACGAGGCCGCCCATGGTCGTGATCCCCATCAGGATGGAGATCGCTAGGATGGACATGCCGATGCCGGCGCCGAAGGCCGCGCCAAGCCCATAGAGGGCGCCGCTCATAAGACCGGAACCGCAAGACGCGACGACGCCCAAGGGCGAGATGCGGTAGAGCTTGTGAAAGGAGAGCGGCGCCACGCGGCTGACATCCGGACCTGAGACATGTGTCAGGACCACCGGCACCAGGGAGAGGCACAGCAGCATGTCGCCGAGACAGAACAGCTCCAGTCCGCGAACATCCCAGATATTGACGAGCAGCTGGCCGATCGTGCTGGCAAAGTAGCTTGTCACCATATAGAGCGACAGAATCTTGCCCCGCGTCTCGCTGCTGGAACGCAGGTTGAGCCAACTCTCGATGGTGGCGAACAGGCCAGCCATGCAGAAGCCGCTCACAGCACGGAGCAATGCCCAAAGAAGCCGATCGATCCAAAGCGGGTAGACGAGGGTCGTGGCCGCCACGATCGCGGCAAAGGCCGCAAAAGCCCGGATGTGGCCGACCCTCAGAATTATGCCGCGGCTCCAAAGGCAGCCGCCGACGAGCCCGGCGTAGTAGGACGACATGACCAGCCCGACGATCCCAGGGGGCACGTGGGCCAGGCTCATGCGCACCGGCAACACGATGCCGATGAGGCCGTTGCCCAAAGTGAGCGCGCCCGCGCCCAGCAGCAAGGAAACGACGCTCTTCAAGGCCTGCAGCATCGGAAATTCGCGCCCAAAATCGGTCCGGCGCCTGAAATGCCCAAGCCACCTCGCCCTTGCTCGCTAGCATACGACGCGAGTAGCCCGAAGGCGACATGGCGGCTTCGCTCTTTCATGGCGAAGTGGCGCGTGGCGCAGGCTGATGATTCCCGATACCAGCCTGTGCGAAAGTGGAGCTTGGTAGCGCCATGACCGACGCCTTCGCCCTGCACCCCCGCCTCGCCGCCGACGCGACCGAGATCGCCCGCTGGCCGCTCAGCCGCGTGCTGCTGATGAACGATGCGCGTTTTCCCTGGTTGATCCTGGTGCCCGAACGCCCGTCCTTGCGCGAAATCCACGACCTTGCCGCGGCCGACCGGGCGATCCTGGCCGAGGAAATCGCCCGGGCGAGCCGGCTGCTGCAGGATTGCTTGAAAGCCGACAAGATCAACGTCGCCGCGCTCGGCAACCAAGTGCCTCAGCTCCACGTCCATGTCATCGCGCGCTTCGTCGGGGATCCGGCCTGGCCCAATCCCGTCTGGTCCCAGGGCGCGCCGCAACCGATGACGGTGGCCGAGCATGAGGCACGCATCGCTCTCCTCAGGCCGGGTTTGTAGCTCCGGGCTTCCCTTGACGTCCCTTCCCGCCCCTTTCGATGCCTGGTTCGCCGCCCGAGGCTGGCAACCCCATGCCCATCAGCTCGAGCTGATCGGCCTCGACCGCCAAGGCCGCTCTGCCCTGCTGGTGGCGCCGACCGGCGGCGGCAAGACCCTTGCCGGCTTCCTGTCCAGCCTCATGGAACTGGCAGAGCGGCCGGCCGAAGGCCTGCATACGCTCTATGTCTCGCCGCTTAAGGCGCTCGCGGTCGACATCCATCGCAACCTCACCCTGCCGGTCGCCGAGATGGGCCTCGCCATTGCC
The DNA here is from genome assembly GCA_963724385.1 of uncultured Alphaproteobacteria bacterium. Taxonomy (GTDB): domain Bacteria; phylum Pseudomonadota; class Alphaproteobacteria; order Dongiales; family Dongiaceae; genus DASXQK01. Next base: position 2,719,769 of record CAVRUJ010000001.1, read on the forward strand.
ATCGAGACCCGCACCGGCGACACGCCGGCGGCAAAGCGCCTGCGCCAACGCAAGCGCCCGCCCAACATCCTGCTGACCACGCCGGAATCCCTGGCCCTGCTGATTTCCTATGCCGAGGCGCCACGGCTTTTCGGCAAGCTTGCCCGGGTGGTTGTCGACGAGCTCCATGCGCTGGCCGGCAACAAGCGGGGCGACCTGCTGGCCCTCGGCCTGGCGCGCTTGCGGCGGCTGTCGCCCGGCTGCCGCCTGGTCGGGCTTTCGGCCACGGTGGCCGACGAGCCGGCGCTCGCCGACTGGCTGACGGATAAGCCCGGGGAGGCCACAATCGTCCGCGGCCGCCCCGGCTCGAGGCCCGAGATCGAAATCCTGCAGACCGGGGCCTATCTGCCCTGGTCGGGTCACATGGCGCTTCACGCCATGGACGAGGTCTATGTACGCATCCGCAAGGCGCGCACCTCCCTCGTCTTCGTCAACACCCGCGCCCAGGCCGAGCTCGTCTTCCAGGCCCTGTGGCGGATCAACGAGGAGAACCTGCCGATCGCGCTGCACCACGGCAGCCTGGCGCCGGAGCAGCGGCGCAAGGTGGAGGCCGCCATGGCGCGGGGTTCGCTCCGGGCCGTCGTCGCCACGTCCTCTCTCGATCTCGGCATCGATTGGGCCGCGATCGACCTCGTGATCCAGGTGGGCGCGCCCAAGGGCGCCAGCCGCCTGATCCAGCGCATTGGCCGCGCCAACCATCGCCTGGACGAGCCAAGCCGGGCACTCCTGGTGCCTGCCAACCGGTTCGAAGTGTTGGAATGCCGCGCTGCGCTGGAGGCCGTGCGGGAGAACAGCCTCGACGGCGAACCACTGCGCGCCGGCGGCCTTGACGTGCTCGCCCAGCATCTGCTCGGCGCCGCCTGTTCCTATCCGTTCGACGCCGATGCGATGTATGCGGAGGTTGCCTCCGCCGCGCCCTACCGCGCCCTGGCCAGGGCCGACTTTGACGCCGTGCTGGATTTCGTCGCCACCGGCGGCTATGCGCTCGCCGCCTATGAGCGCTGGCGGCGGCTGAAGCAGAACGAAGCCGGACGCTGGCATCCCGCCGACCCCGGGGTCGTGCGCCGCTATCGCATGAATGTCGGCGTCATCGTCCAGGAGCCGATGCTGCGCGTGCGCTTTCGGCGCGGCCAGGTGCTGGGCGAGATCGAGGAGTATTTCATCCAGGGCCTCGAGATCGGCGACACCTTCATGTTCGCCGGCCAGCTCCTGCGCTTCGAGGGCATCAGGGAGATGAGCGCCGAGGTCAGCCGTGGCACGGGCGATGCGCCCAAGGTGCCCGCCTATGCCGGCGGCCGACTTCCGCTTACGACCCATCTGGCCGACCGGGTGCGGGCCTTGCTGGCCGAGCCGGGCCGCTGGCCAGTCCTGCCCGGCGCGGTCATGGAATGGCTCGAAGTCCAGCGCCGGCGCTCGCTGCTGCCCGACCGCGAGGGTCTCCTGGTCGAAAGCTTCCCCCGCGGCAGCAAGCAGTTCCTGGTCGCCTATTGCTTCGAGGGCCGCAATGCCCATCAGACGCTCGGCATGCTGCTGACGAGGCGCATGGAGCGCATGGGACTGCGCCCGCTCGGCTTCGTCGCCACAGACTATGTGCTGGCGGTCTGGGGCTTGAGACCCGTCAGGGACGTGGACGCCCTCTTCGACCAGGATCTGTTGGGCGACGACCTGGAAGCATGGATGGACGAATCGAGCATGATGAAGCGATGCTTCCGCAATGTCGCGGTCATTGCGGGATTGATCGACCGGCGCCATCCGGGCCAGGAGAAGACGGGCAAGCAGGTGACGTTCAACTCGGACCTGATATACGACGTGCTCCGCCGGCACGACCCGCGGCACATCCTGCTGCGCGCGACCCGGGCGGACGCCGCAGGCGGCCTCACCGACATCCGGCGCCTGGCCGACATGCTGGCCCGGGTCTCGGGCCGCATCACCCACAAGCGCCTGGCCAAGGTCTCGCCGCTCGCCGTGCCGGTGCTGCTGGAAATCGGCAAGGAGGCAGTCTACGGCGCGGCGCTGGACGACCTGCTGGATGAAGCGGCCCAGGCCCTGATCGAGGAGGCGACGGGCGAAGAGCCGGCGCCGCAGCTGCCCTTGTGAGCGCGCCGGTCGCCCTCGGCCTCAACGGCGCCGAGCTTCTGGCCGACGTGTCCGGCGCGCTGTTCTGGCCGGAACGCCGTGTTCTCGCCGTCGCCGATTTGCATCTGGAAAAAGGCTCAGGCTTCGCCAGCCGCGGCCGCCTGCTGCCGCCCTACGATACGGCGGCGACCCTGCTGGCCTTGAGCGGAGCGATCGACCGCCATGACCCGGCCATCGTGATCTGCCTCGGAGACAGCTTCCACGACATGGAAGCAGCCGGCCGTCTCGGGCGCTCCGACCGGGCGAGGCTTTCCCGCCTGACCAATGAACGCGACTGGATCTGGATTGCCGGCAACCACGATCCCGCCCCGCCCGCCTCTCTCGGCGGACGCATTCTGGGTGAACTCGTCCTCGGGCCGCTCGTCTTCCGCCATATCGCGGAGTCGGTGGCGGTCGGCGAGGTGTCGGGCCATTTCCATCCCAAGGCGGGCTTGAGCTGGCGCGGGCGCTATGTCGGCGGCCGCTGCTTCATCGGCGACGACCGGCGCCTGATCCTGCCGGCCTTCGGCGCCTATGCCGGCGGGCTCGACGTGATGGACCCCGCCATCCGCCGGCTGTTCAGCCGCCGGGCCAAGGTGCATATCCTGGGTCCGAGGCGGCTCTACAGCTTCCCCGCCGCCCGGCTCGCCGCCACCTGACACCAGCGCCCGCAAGCCCCTTCAAGGGCCGCTGAGGCAATGAGCGAACTGGGCGGCGACGTCTCGCATGGTTTCGAAATAGAGATCCGGGCTTTCGGTATAGTCGGCGCCATAGGGATCGATGAGCGCCGTCCTGACGCCGGCTGCCGTCTCGATGGCCTGGAGATCGACGCTGTCGCCCGGTTCCTCGCCGACGACGCACACGACATGAAGCCGCGCCACCCGCGCGGCCAGGGCCTTCACCGGGCTGGAAGGCAGCGCATCGGTCTCCAACCCGACCGCCCCCACCCCGGCCAGGTTGTAGCGAGCCTCGAAATACTGGAATTCGTCCTGGATCTGGAGGAAAGGCCGGTCGTGGAGAGAGGCAAGGCTATCGGCCAGCTCACGGTCCAGGGCGTCGACCTTCTTGCGCAGGTTTTCGGCGTTGCTGCGATAAACTTCGGCATCCGGGAAATCAACGTCGATGAGGGCCCCGGCGATCCGCCCGATCAGAAGCTTGACATTGTCGGCGTCGAGCCAGATATGCCCGTCGGCATCGCCATGGGCCGAGGTGGCGGCCTGGCCAACGATGGGCGGTGCATCCCATTCCCCGCCGCGCCGCCGCTTGAACATGAGCAGGCCAGGGGTATCGTCGAGCTCGGCGATGCGGGCCCCGATTTCGAGGTCGGCGAATGGCTGGACCAGAGAAGCCTCCAGGGATGGGCCGATCCAGAAGACCAGGTCCGCCTGGCGCAGGGTGTCTACGTCCTCGTTGTGCAGCGTGAAGGTCTCCGGCCGCTGGTCGGAGGGGATCAGGGTGGTCGGCGTGCCGATCCCTTGCATCACCGCCGCAACCAGGGCCGTCAAAGGCCGCACCGTGACAATGACCACGGGCGCCTTGGCGGCAGCGGGGCCAGCCAGCGCCGACAGCAGCAGCAGCCAGGCCCCAAGCGCCCCGGCCTTCCGCGATCCCAGAATTCCAACCCTGTTCATGACGCCGGTCGGTATTGCCATTCTGCCTAAAGCGGATACACCATAGTTCAGAATGGCGGGACGGTGGAACCATGAGCGCGCGGGCCAGGCGCCAAACCCGGGGCGGCCGGAAGCCCCATGATCATCAGCTCTGCATCGACGACGCCCTCGACCGGGCCGAGGCGATCTGCGCCGCCCGCGGCGCGCGGCTGACGCCCATCCGGCGCCGGGTCCTGGAGATCGTCTGGCGGGGTCATCGGCCGATGGGCGCCTACGGCATCCTGGAGGCGCTGTCCGGCAAAGACGGTGCGGCGGCACCTCCCACGGTCTATCGCGCGCTCGACTTCCTCATCGCCCAGGGTCTCGTCCACCGCCTGGAATCCCTCAACGCCTATGTCGGCTGCGCCCAGCCCGAGGCCGGGCATGTGAGCCAGTTCCTCATCTGCACCGGTTGCGGCGAGGTGACGGAGCTGGGCGATGGCAATATTGCCGTGTCCGCCAAGAAGCGGGCCGCCGCCGCGGGATTCACCGTGGACCGGCTGACCATCGAGCTCGCCGGCCGCTGCCCCAACTGTGCGGCGCGGGCAGCGAGCTAGGCGCATCCCAATCACCACGCAGCGGCACGGATATCGACATGGCAAACGTCCCTGGTTCGCCACAGTGATTCAGACTTTCGCTGTCTTGGGAATCTGGAGGCCACCTCCCGCGCCAGCGGGTTAATTCAATCTGGAATCCCCCGCGTGACACTCAACGAGCCCTTGTCAGCGTGGAATCACACCTCGCTCCGGCCATCCGGCGTCAATCTCATTTCGAGACGGCCTCTTAACTGGCATTGCGCCTGAGCCCAGGCCGTTGCGTGGTCGGAATGCGTATGGGCGACGCCCCCGATTGTTGGGAAATAGCTGCAAAGTTCGAGATGGGTCCACAAGTCCGAGGACGGGTTCAGTGTGCCGTCCACCGGGGCGCCAGCAAGCTGGGAGACGACGATGCCTGCCGGCGTCAGCAGTTTGTATGGCACGCCACTTGGCTTGAGCGCAACGAGGCCATCCCTGCGGGCGATGCCGCTGACATTGCCGAAGGTGGAGAGCACGGTGCCGTGGCGGACGAGCTCCAGGTTCGCGGCCAGGACCTCTTCGCGAAGAGTTTGCAGCAGCATCCCCTGAATTTCCCCGTGCAGCACCCGCAGCCGCATCTGGAAAACATCGCCGCTATAGGAAGGCTCGGGCGGCACTCGCTTGATCCAGGTCAAGATTGGCTGAAATCCCGAAGGGCTCAGGCAGCTTTGAGAGCTGGCCTATTCCCGCGCCTTCCACCGCGCCCGTTCCATCCGGAACATTCCGAAATGTGCACGCCTCGCCGTTCGCATGGCCCTAACTGGCACAACGTCGCATGAACGAACTTATGATCGAGCGCTGCGCGACGATGAAGACGAACAAGAGGACGCCAATGAATATTGTCGCCCACCAGCTGGTGAGCGAGCCTTGAAAATTCACCAATGTCGTGATGAGCCCTTGGATTAGCCCGCCGAACAGCGTACCGATGACCAGTCCCACACCGCCAGTGAGCAGCGTACCGCCCAGAACAACCGCCGCGATGGCGATCAATTCATCGCCCACCGCGGCCAAGGGGTAGCCCGACGCCGTGTACAGTGCGTAGATGACCCCACCTAGTGCGCTGTAAAAGCCGCCCAGCGCGTAGATCATCATCGTGGTGCGGCGGATCGGCACGCCCATGAGCCGCGCCGAGGTGCGGTCGCCGCCGATGGCGTAGACATTGGTGCCGAAACGCGTGAAATGGGCGATGATGACCCCCGCCGCGAGCGCGACCAGCATCACGAGCGCCGAGCTCGACAGCCGGCCGCCGCCGCCGAGCGGGATCCGCCAGTCCGAAAAGGCGCTCACGAAGGGATGGTTGATGGGTACTGAATCGAGACTCACCATGAAACAACTGCCGCGCAGGAGGAACAATCCCGCGAGCGTGATGATGAATGGCTGGATCTCGCAAAAGTCGATGATGAAGCCCATGGCGGCGCCGAAGACCGCCCCGAACAGGATCATCAGTGCGCCCGATGCCAGGGGATGCCAGCCCAGGGTATCGAGATGGGCCATCGCCACGCCGACAAAGCCGATCATCGAACCGATGGACAGGTCGATGCCGCCGGACAGGATGACGAAGGTGGTTCCTATGGCGGCGATGATGATGAACGCGTTGTCGGTCAGCAAATCTCCGAAAACCAGCGTCGATAGGAAATACTTGAAGCTGAGGCCGCCGACGGCATAGGCCAGGATGAAGACCGTCACCGTCGCGAGGAGCGGAAGATAGCGGTCCCTCATGCCCTCCTCCTGCCGAACACGCCAAGAATGCTCCCGCGCATGCGACGCGACTGCAGCAGAAGCACGATCAGCACCACGGCGCCCTTGACGACCATGTTGTACTCGGGCGGCAGACCACTCACCAGGATCGAGGTGGTCAGACCCTGGATGATGAGCACTCCGACAACGCTCAGCCCGAGAAAGAAGCGCCCGCCGGCAAGCGACCCGCCGCCGATCACCACCGCGAGGATGGCGTCGAGTTCGATGAACAGGCCGGCGTTGTTGCTGTCGGAACCGCGGATGTCGCCGCAGATGAGCACGCCGGCGATCCCCGAACATAATCCCGACAGCATGTAGGCGCCGATCTTGACCAGCTTGGCATTGATGCCCGCGAGATCGGCGGCCGCGGCGTTGCCGCCCACCGATTCGATGAACAAGCCCAGGGCCGTGCGGCGCAGAAGCAACCAGAGAGCCAGGAAGGTCCCGGCGGCGACGAGAATGCGCGACGGCACCGTGAGGAATTCCCCGGTGCTGATCGCCGAGAAGAAGTCGCTGCGAAATGTGACGATCAGACCCTCATCGATCAGCAGGGCGATGCCGCGGCCCGCGACCATCAGAATCAGGGTGGCGATGATCGGCTGGATGTCCAAAATCGCGACCAGGAAGCCGTTCCACAGGCCGCACAGCAGGCCTGTGCCCAATGTCAGCGCGAGCACTAGAGGCGGCGCCATGTCGCGATGGATGAGATTGGTCATCACTGCACCGACGATGGCGATCACGGCGCCGACCGAGAGGTCGATGCCTTTGGTGCCGATCACCACGGCCATGCCGAGCGCGACCAGAGCGGTCGGCGTGCCGCGATAGAGGACGTCGATCGTGCTGCCGAACAGGCGTCCCTGGACGATGCTTATCGAGAAAAAGCCCGGCGAAACCACGCTGTCGACGAGAAGGATCAGGGCCAGTGCGACGATGGGCCACAGCCAGGGCCGGCCCACCAGCTCGCCCAGCCGAGCCCGCAGGGTCGCCATCGCTGCGCTCGTGCCTTTGGCGCGATCCATATCATCCGCCTGCGATCGTCCGGATGATGTTGTCTCGCGACACCTGATCGCCGACGATTTCGCCCACCTTTTTCCGATCGCGTAATACTGCCACCCGATCGCTGACGGCCACGATCTCGTCGAGCTCCGAAGAGGCGACGAGCAGCGCCAGACCCTGGTCGCATAGGTGGCGGATCAGCGCCACGATCTCGGCATGAGCGCCCACGTCGATGCCGCGCGTGGGCTCGTCGAGGATAAGCACCCGCGGTTTGGACACCAGCCACCGGGCTAGGATGACCTTCTGCTGATTGCCGCCTGACAGCTCGTCGACCGGCTTTTCCGCGTCTGGCGTGGCGATGCCCAGCGCTTTGATCATCTCGGCCGCCAGCCGCTCCTGTTCATCGTGTGAAAGTTGGCGTAGCCATCCTCGTCTTGTCTGCAGCGCGAGAATGATGTTCTCACGCACGGTCAGCTGGGGTATCAGCCCTTCTACTTTGCGGTCCTCGGGACAGAAGCCGATGCCGTGGCCGATGGACTGGCGCGGCGAGCGGAGCGACGCCGGCTTGCCGTCGATGCGGACCCTACCGGAATCAGGTCGTACCGCACCAAAGATGAGCTTGGCTGTCTCGGTTCTGCCCGATCCGAGCAACCCGGCGAGCCCAACCACCTCGCCAGCCCGCAATGCGAGGTCAAAGGGCGCCATGTAGCGGCGGCGTCCAAGGCCTTCGGTGGTCAGCACTGGCTCCGCCGCAGCCTCGCCCGTTGCGGCACGGCGCAGCGGGCCGGTCTCGCCGAGTTCGCGCCCCAGCATGAGCGAGATGAGCTTGAGCCGCGGCAGATCGGGGGTCGGCGCCGTGCCGACCAACTGGCCGTTGCGCAGCACCGAGATGCGGTCGGCGATCTGATAGACCTGGTCGATGAAGTGGGTGATGAACAGGATGGCGATGCCATGCGCTTTCAGATCGCGGATGATCTGAAAGAGAAGTTCGGTCTCGCGCGCATCGAGGCTGGCGGTCGGCTCGTCGAGGACCAGGACGCGCGTATCTTCTTCAAGCGCCCGCGCGATGGCGATGAGTTGCTGGATGGCAATGGAGAAGGAGGCTAGCGGCCGCTCGACGTCGATATCGAGATTGAGCCGTTTGAGGCGTTCGCGCGCCCGCTCGCCGGCCTTCCGCCAGGAAATGAAGCCGCAACGCTGCGGTTGGCGTTCCAGCGTCAGGTTCTTCACCACCGACAGGGTGGGGATGAGATTGAGTTCCTGGTATACGGTGCTGATGCCCAATGCCCGAGCTTCGGCCGTGCTGCCAATTTCGACCGGCCTGCCGTCGATGCGGATTTCCCCGGCGTCGCGGCGCAGGGCTCCGGTCATGATCTTGATGAGGGTCGACTTGCCGGCGCCGTTTTCGCCCAGGAGTGCGTGAACCTCCCCCGCGTTGAGGCGGAAATCCACGTTGTCCAGGGCCCGCACCGCCGGAAAAATCTTGGAAATGCCGCGCAGCTCAACGCGAGGTATGGACGCCTCTGGCACGTCAATGTCCCCTTTATTCGACCATATTTGGGGGTGAGTGAGGACGCGAATCGCGCTTCCTGGAACGAAGGCGGTGCCGCGCGAGAAATCTTGGCATGGCACCGCTCCTCGATCGCAGGAAGATGAGGCGAGCGCGAAGGGAACCTTACTCGCCGGTCTTCTTCTTCAGCACTTCCGCCGCGTCGGCAATCGTATGCAGGTCGCTCGGGATCACGACCCATTTCGGCCAGTCCTTCTTGCCGGCCAAGTATGCCTTGACGACGCCGTAGATGTCCGGGCCGATGTCGGAGCGAAGCTCGACGGAGGCATTTGCGTCTCCGGCAAGCATCGCCCTGAAGATGTCGGGAACGCCGTCCACCGAGACTGTCAGGATGTCCTTGCCCGGGCGCAGGCCGGCTTCCTTCATCGCCTGGATGGCGCCGAGCAACATGTTGTCGTTATGCGACCAAACCGCGCTGATGCCCTTCAGTCCGTCGGTGGCCTTGATGAAGCTTTCCATCACTTCCTTGCCGCCCTGGGTCGTGAAGTCGCCGCTCTGCGACTTCACGATCTTGATCAGCGGAAACAGCGCCATCACCGCATCGAAGCCCTTCTTGCGTTCGATAGCGGGGGCGGAACCCACGGTGCCCTGCAACTCGACGATGTTGCCTCGACCCTTCAAGGCTTGCGCCAGCCAGGCGCCGGCAAGGCGGCCTTCCAGGTTGAAGTCGGCCGAGACGCGCGTCACGTAGAGCGATTTGTCTTGCGTGTCGACGTCGCGATCGACAAGGAATACGGGGATGTTTGCGTCCTTCGCCTCTTTCAGCACCTGATCCCATCCGGTGACAACCACCGGCGCGATGATGATTGCGTCCACCCTTTGGGCGATGAATGACCGCACCGCCTTCAGCTGGTCTTCTTCCTTCTGATTGGCATCGGAGAACTTAAGGTTTATCCCTTCTTTCTGGGCCTCGTCCTGCATGTTCTTGGAGAACGCCGTACGCCAATCGCTTTCATGGCCGACTTGCGAGAAGCCTATGGTTTGAGCCGAAGCGGCATGCGCCGCAAGCACCATCCACAGCCCGGCAATGGCTCCACCAATCCACTTTGTGTGCTGCATAATTCCCTCCCAAAGGTTCATCATCATGATCAGCTAGCGTCGCTCTTGCGCAGACACACGCGCGCAACTTTAGGTCCGTTCGGGCCCCGACCTTCTGCGCTGATACCCTATGTCCAGTCGTATAAGCGCAACCTGCGGCTGTCAGCCCCCGTCAAACTGTATAATTGAAATAAGTACCCTGACTTGTTGCCAGTGGGTTTGATCTGCATCAAGGAACCTCTGCAAAAGGCATCGATGAGACCATCCGGCTGTGATTCTTAGGATGGCGACGATGTGAAGCACAGGGGTTGCGTCGATGAAGCAGATGACATTGGCGACCGCCTGTTTTGAGCGCTATGGCAGGACGCTACGCCGACCAGATCGCCGGCCTCAAGCACCTCATTAGCGTGAAGGCTCGGCCTAGGCAGTCACCGGAAAGCCAGCCCTCGCAGCTTCCAGAATCGCCCTGTAGTGGTCGAGCCCGGGCGTTTTCTGCCCAGGCACCTTCGCCAAGTCATCCCAGCGCCGAAGCCTGATCGCCTCGGTCGAGAAGCGTTCCCCAGCGAAGCGGGCCGCCTCACCTTCCGACATCGGCCCGCCCTGGAGTCCGAGGCTCTGCATCGAAGCCGGCGAGAGACCAGCCATGTAGCCTTGCTCCACGGCGCAGAGATACCGCTTGGCCGCGACGTGGAGGCGCACCGGCTCGCTGACCGCTGGCGGGAAATATTGGGAGAGCCAGGCGGAGGCGAGAGATTCATGCTGGGTATCGATTCCCCGGTCGGCAATATCTTCGGGCAGGCTGTGGAGCAGATGGCCGATGTCGTGAAGCAAGGCGGCGGCGATCAGGGCCGGGCCGGCGCTCTCCTGCTCGGCCAGGCGCGCCGCCTGCAGCCCATGCTCGAGCATGGAAACGCCCTCGCCATAGGCGAGCTGGCCCTTGCGGGCATAGAGCGCCAAGGCCTCTTCCACGGGCGCGCTCATGCCACGCTCCGTTCGAGCACGCGCCGCCGGCTCTCCACGCCGTCCTTGTCCACGTAGCAGCCCTGGAGATGGCGGCGGCCCCGGCTCGGATCGAAGGCCGTGCGGCCATGGAGCGCGCGGTTGTTTTCCATGATCAGAAGATCGCCCGGTTCGAGGCGGATCCTGAGTTCACCCGCGGGTTCCCTGAGGATGGCGGCGAAGCGCCGGTAGGCCCGGTACCAGGGCAGGATGTCTTCTTCGGGCAGGTCGAGGGCTGACATGGACCGGTTGTTGAAATGCACCGCGGTCACCTGACCTTCGAAGTCGGTGGAGATGATCGGCGTGGCGGCTCTCAGATCCGCACTCGCGTCGGCGAAATGGAACGGCAGCGGCAAGCACGACAACAGGCTGAAATCCTCCGGGTGACGCCGGCGCAGTTCCTCTGCCGCGCGGAAGCCGTCCACCAGCAGCGTGTCGCCGCCGGGCGCGCCGGCTTCCAGGCAGTGGAGCAGCTGGAGCCCTGGCGTCGGGTCGCGATAGGGATTGTCGGTATGGACGCCAAGCGCCATCGCCGTGTTGGCGAGATTGTTGGGGTTGGGAACCGAGATGACGTCGAACAGCCGCCCGTAGTTGGTGACGCGGACATGGCCCAGCCGGTCTCCCACCGTCGCCACTTGGCCCGGCTCCAAGGGCACGCGATGCAGAAGCGCGAAACCATGGGCTGCCAGGGCCTTAAGAAAACGGCGCTCCTCCACGGGCTCGGCGAGCACCCGCGGCCAATCCGCTTGCGGCAGGTCGTTGGCGATCTCGGCACCCCAGTGGGTCAGATGCCGGCGGCGCCTGGCGCGGGCCGCGGGCGACGGATCATGGGCCGCAAGCCAGCCGCCCGCGTAACGGCTCTCGTGCTTCTCGCCCGACCACAAGACGCTCACAGCATCGCCCTCAGCCGTGGCTCGCGAGGGCCGCGGCTCGGCTGGAAGGTCGAGCGCGTCGAACAGGCGCTGGCCGTTGCGCGGATCGCGGCAGAGCGGACAAGTGCAGTTGTCGCGCAGCCATAGGTAGGGGAACCGGCTGGCGCCGCCCGCATCCCAAGCAACGCTCAAGGCGCCTTCCACCGCCGTGACGCTTTTGATCATGGTCTCACACCTTCATCCTGGCGCTGGTCGGATCGTAGAGAGGTCGCAAGCTCGCCCGCGCCGGGTAGCGTTTCAGGCCGACCTCGATCTCCCATTTGCCGGCCGCGACGTAGTCAGCGCTCACGCCGGCCTCATCGCGCACATAGCCCATGGCAATGGCGCGGCCGAGGTGGTGGCCGTAATTGGCAGAGCTCGTATTGCCGACGAGCCTGCCGTCCCGATAGATCGGTTCATTGTGATAGAGCAGCGGCTCGGGGTCTTCGAGGGCGAATTGGAGCAGCCGCTTGGTCAGCTTCTTCTCGCCTCGCTGACGCAGCAGCGCTTCGCGCCCGATGAAATCCGCGTTCTTGTCGAAGGCGACGGCAAAGCCGAGGCCGGCTTCCAGCGGCGTGTCCTCGTCCGTGATGTCGTGGCCCCAGTGTCGATAGGCCTTCTCGATGCGCAAGGAATCCATGGCATGCATACCGCAGAGCTTCAGGCCGTGCTCGCCGCCCGCGGCCATGAGCGCGTCGAAGAGGCCGACCGCGAAATCGCTGGGGACGTACAACTCCCAGCCTAGCTCGCCCATGTAGCTGATCCGGGTCGCGCGCAGCGCGACGTTGCCCAGCAGGATCTCCTTCGATTGCCCGAACGGAAAGCCCTGGTTGCCGAGATCGCTCTCGGTCAGCGGCTGGAGCAGCGCGCGGCTCGCCGGCCCCATGACGCCCAGCACGGCATAGGCACTGGTCACGTCGTCCACCGTGACGCGGGCATCGGCCGCGAGGTTGCGCTTCAGCCAATGCAGATCGCGCCCCGCCGTTGCCGCCGCGGTGACGATCATGTAGGCGTTCTCCTCCAGGCGCGTCACGGTCAGGTCCGCCTCGATCCCGCCCCGCTCGTTGAGCCACTGGGTGTAGACGGCCCGGCCCGGCGTCACCGCCATGTCGGCGGCCGAGATGCGCTGCAGCTCGCGCTCAGCGTCGGGTCCGCGGACCAGGAACTTGGCGAAGGTGGACTGATCGAAAAGGCCGACCCGCTCACGCGTCGCCTTCACTTCTTCCGCCGCGTAGGGGAACCAGTTCTGGCGCTTGAAGCTGTATTCGTATTTGGGCGCGACCCCATCGGGGGCGAACCAGTTGGCCCGCTCCCACCCGGCGACCTCGCCGAAGCAGGCGCCGTTCTCCTTGACGCGCATGTACAAAGGCGTCAGCCGGATGCCGCGCGCGGTTTCGTATTGGCGATAGGGCCAATGCATGGCGTAAAGCAGGCCGAGGGCCTCCGAAACGCGGTCGTAGAGATAGGTCTTGCGGTTCTGGTGCGGGGCCATGCGCCGGATGTCCACGTCCCAGAGATCGAAGGGCGGGTGGCCTCCGACGATCCATTCGGCCAGCGCCATGCCGGCCCCGCCGGCCGATTGGATGCCGATGGAATTGAAGCCGGCGGCGACGAAGAAGCTCTTCAGCTCGGGCGCCTCGCCGAGCAGATAGCGCTGGTCGGGGGAAAAGCTTTCCGGGCCGTTGAAGAACTTGCGGATGCCCGCCTCGCCCAGCTTCGGCACCCGGTGGATGGCGCCTTCCAGGATCGGCTGGAAATGCTCGAAATCCTCGGGCAGCTCGTCGAAGCAGAAGTCTTCCGGGATGCCGCTCATGCCCCATGGCTTGGCCTTCGGCTCGAAGGCGCCGATGAGGAGCTTGCCCGCGTCCTCCTTGTAGTAGGCGCAAGCGTCCATGTCGCGCATGACCGGCAGGTTGCCCGGCAGGTCCATGGGCTCGGTCACGACATAGAAATGCTCGGCCGCGTGCAGCGGCACGGCGACGCCGGCCATGAGACCGATCTCGCGCGCCCACATGCCCCCGCAGTTGACCACCGTCTCTGCCTTGATATCGCCTTCGGCTGTCCGGACGCCGGCGGCACGCCCATCCTTGGTCAGGATCCCCGTGACCTTGCAGTCCTCGACGATCTTGACCCCGCCCGTGCGGGCGCCCTTTGCCAATGCCATCGCCGTATCGGCGGGATTGGTCTGGCCATCGCGAGGAAAGAAGATGGCGCCCACCACGTCGGAGATATTGAGCAGCGGCCATTTTTCCTGCGCCTGACGGGCCGTGATCTCTTCCGCCTCGACGCCGAAGGCCCGGCCCATGGAAGCGCCGCGCCTGAGTTCATCCCAGCGCTCGGGGTTGGTGGCGATGGAGATGCTGCCGTTCTGCTTCAACCCGGTCGCTTGGCCGGTTTCCTTTTCAAGCCGGGTGTAGAGCTCCAGGCTGTGGCGGGCGAGCCTGGTGAGATTGGCACTGTAGAGCATGGCGCGCACCAGCCCCGCCGCATGCCAGGTCGTGCCAGAGGTGAGCTTCTTGCGCTCCAGCAACAGCACGTCCTTCTTGCCAAGCTTCGCCAGGTGATAGGCGACCGAGCAGCCGATGATGCCGCCGCCGATGATGACGATCTCGACCTGGGACGGAAGCCTGCTCATGACGATGGGTTTCTCCTGCATCAATTTGGGCGCGCCATGCCTTAAGCGCGTCGGGCGTCATGTTGCAGACGCCCCCGCGTCCTGGCAAGGCGAGAAGCCCGTCTCGCGTCAGGGCCTTTCGCCGCGCGCCAGCCGCGCCTCGATGTCGTCCATGCAGGGCATGATGTCGGCGATGCTGTCGACGACGTAGTGGGCCCCGGACTGGCGCATGCGCGTGTAGGCGCCCTCGCGAAGCCGCCCCTGGTCGGCCTTGGGCAGCTTCTTCCAGTCCTTGAGGGAAAGACCGACCTCATTGCCGCTGACCGCGAGTCCGATGGTCCACATGCCGCCGTTCAGGCCTTCCTCCACCCCAGGCCGGGTGTCGTCGATCTTGACGCAGGCCTCGACCGGCGAGACACCGAGGTTGATCATGTTCTGCAGGCACATGTAGGGGTAGGGCCGGCCGAACGGGACGTCCGAGGCGCAGACGGTCGAGTCCGGCTCATAGCCCTGCTTGGCGGCGTCGCGCAGGTTGATCTTCATCATCTCGGTCGTGTAGCCGGTGGTCGACCCGATCTTGTAGCCGCGCTTGCGCAAGGCCTTCACGGCATCCAGCGTCCCGGGGATCATGGCCGAATAGTCCGATAGGCATTTCAGCTGCAAGGGCACGAATTCCTCGAACATCTTCTCCACGTCGGCGTCGCCCGGGGCCTTGCCATGCTTCTCGATCCAGCGCCGGCGAACCGATTCGAGCTGGGTGATGCGCTCGATATGCACGCGCTTGTGGGCGCCCATGGGGGCGCGTGCCTCTTCGATGGAGATCGGCACGCCCCGGCGCTTGAACACCTCGACGAAGACGACGGCCGGCGCGATGCAGCCGAAATCCATGGTGGTGCCGGCCCAATCCAGGAGAACGGCCTGGATCTTGCCGCGGTAGCTGCGATGGTAGTTGAACGTCATGTCATGCTCCGTAGGTGAATGAGGCGGCCGGGGTCGTTCCCCGACCTGGGGTTGTCGAACTGTCTCGGCGAACTAAGCGCGGCGTGATTGCTAGTATCGGATCGCAGAAATTCGTGACTCGGGGCATTGTCGCGAATTTCTGCGTGAATCCGATACTAAGACTCAAGACGATGTACCGAATTTCTGCGAAAGTCGGTACTTGGCCATGGCTCACGCGCCCGCGGCTCGCCTGCGGGGACTCCCGCTGGCGACACCCATCTCGCCCATGGCCGCCTCGACCGCAGCGAGCGCCGCTTGCATTTCGGCCGCACCGAGCCGGCCGATGCAGCCGATGCGAAAGCTGTCGGCCACGGTCAGTTTGCCGGGGTAGATGACGAAACCGCGCTCGCTCAGGCCGTCGTAGAAAGTCTCGAAGGCGAATTTCGGATCGGCCGGCATGTGGAAGGTGACGATGATGGGCGCCTGGAGGCGATCGGGCAGCAGGGTCTCGAATCCAAGCCGGCGCATGCCTTCGACGAGGATGCGGCAATTCTCCCGGTAGCGTCGGCCGCGGCCGGCGATGCCGCCCTCGGCCTCATGCTCCTTCAGCGCCTGGTCGAAGGCGACGATGCAATGGATCGGCGGGGTGAAGCGCCATTGGCCGGTCTTCTCCATCGCCTGCCATTGGTCGAAGAGGTCGAGCGACAGGGACGGCGAATGACCCTTCGTCGCGCCGAGCGCCTCCTCCCGGCAGATGACGAAGCCCAGGCCCGGCACGCCTTCCAGGCATTTGTTCGAGGAAGCGGCCAGCGCGTCGAAGGCGATCTCCCGGGCGTCGACGGCGATGGCGCCGAAGGCACTCATCGCGTCGACCAGCAGGCGCCGGCCTGCCTTGGCGACCACGGCCGCGATCTCGGCGAGCGGATTGAGGATGCCCGATGTGGTTTCGCAGTGGACCACGGCGACATGCCCGATGGCCGGATCCTCCGCCAGGGCCTTGGCTACCGCCGCCGGATCGACGGGCCGATCCTCGGCCCATTCCAGCACCTTGTAGTCGCGGCGGTAATAGTCGCAGATCCGCGCCATGCGCTTGCCATAGGCACCATTGACGAGGATCAGCAGCCGGCCCTTGGGCGCCACGAAGCATCCGAGCATGGCCTCGACGGCGAAGGTGCCGCTGCCCTGAAGCGGCACGCAGACGTAACGGCCGGCACCGCCCGCCAGTTCCACGAGGCGCTGGCGCATATGCCGGTTGATGGCGATGAAGGCGCGGTCGCGCGAGCCCCAATCGTGCAGCATGGCCGCCTTGACGGTGGCCGAGGTGGTCAGCGGACCGGGGGTCAAGAGCCAGGGATCGCGGCTCGGCATCGTGGTCTCCTCGATGATCCGCGCCGGCCCCGATCGGCGCGGGGATCGGCGCGGGCGCTTTCGACTTGCCTATTTGGCCCCTGGCCCTACCATACGTCCAATCACTACTTTCTATACTTTGCATAGGGCATATCTATGAACCATTCCCAACTGCGCGCCTTCCATGCGGTGGCCAGCGAAGGCGGCTTCACCAGGGCCGCCGAGCAGCTTCACGTCACCCAGCCGACGCTATCCAGCCAGGTAAAGGCGCTGGAGGACCGCTATGGCGTCCGGCTGTTCGATCGGCGGGGGCGCCGCGTGGCGCTGACGGAACTGGGGCGCGAGCTTCTCGACCTGACCCGCCGCCTGTTCGGCCTGGAGGACGAGGCCGAGCACCTGCTCTCGGCGGCAAAGGGCCTGACGCGAGGCAGCCTTCGGGTCGGCGCCGACGCGCCCTATCACGTGACCGCTGCGCTCGCGGCCTTCACGGCGCGCTACCCGGGCATCCGCGTGTCGCTGACCGTGGGCAACTCGGCCGAGCTCGCCCATGCCCTGCTGGACCACCGTCTCGATGTCGCGGTGCTCGCCGACCCGGCCGGCGACCCGCGCTATTTCGCGAGGCCCTTACGCCACGACCGGATGGTCGCCTTCGTGCCCAAGACCGATCCGCTCGCGCGCCGCGGGCGCCTCGATCTCGCCGAGATCGCCGGCCTTCGCCTGGTGTTGCGCGAGCAGGGCTCGACCACGCGGCGGATTTTCGAAACCGCCGTGGCGCGGCGCGGGCTTGTCTTGGCCGAGGTTCTTGACATGAACAGCCGCGAAGCCGTGCGCGAGGCGGTGGCTGCCGGGCTCGGCGTCGGCGTGGTCTCGCAGAGCGAGTTCGGCAGCGACCCGCGCCTGGCGGCCGTCGCGCTCGTCGGCGAGGATCTCGCCATGACCGAATACGCAGTCTGCCTCGCCGAGCGCAGGGATCTGCGCCTGGTGAAGACCTTCTTCGACTTGCTGGAGCCGCAGCTCGGCAGGAAAGCGCCGGGCGCGAAACGCTGAGCGCTCACGCCCCGGCGTCGAACGACGACTCAGTACATCCGTGAGCCGCCGTCCCGTCGCCGGGCCGCGGACGTCGCCGGTGCCCCGAACAGGAGCGAGCGGCGGGTTATGATTGCCCGCGGCGGGCTACGTCCGGGTGACGCGGGCAAGAAGTTTCGATGACGAGATCAGCCTTCGGAGGGCTTGGCCTCCGGCGAGCTCAGGCCTCGTAGCTCTCGGCGAAAGCGTCCAGCAGCCGGACGCCGAAACCCGTGGCGCCCTTGGGCTGGGTCGGCTTCTCCTTGGGCGCGAACATCCCGGTATAGGCGATGTCCAGATGGGCCCAGGGCGTGTCGCCGACGAAATGTTGGAGGAACTGGGCGCCATGCACGGCATCGGCCACGTCGCTGTCCGGTGCGATCTGGCGAATGTCGGCGATGCCCGAGACCAGGTTCTCGTCGTATTCCTTGCCCAGCGGCAGGCGCCAGAGCCGGTCGCCAGTCTCTTGACCGGCGGCGATCAGCCGGCGCGTCAAGGCATCGTCGTTGCACATGATGCCGGCGTGGAAATGCCCCAGCGCCGCGCCCACGGCATAGGTGAGCGTCGCCAGATCCACCATGGCCCTCGGCTTGAAACGCCGGGCAGTGTACGCGAGCGCGTCGGCCAGGATGACCCTGCCCTCGGCATCGGTGTTGATGATCTCGACCGTCTCGCCGGAGTGGGTCCGGACCACGTCGCCGGGACGATAGGCCGCGTCGGAAAGGAGGTTCTCGACCAGGGCCGCGACGCCCACCACCTCGATCGGCGCTTTGCGCAGCGCAAGCGCCCTGATGGCGCCCACCACGGCCGCGGCACCCGCCATGTCGCCCTTCATGGCCTCCATGCCTTCGGCCTTCTTGATGTCGAGCCCTCCGGCATCGAAACAGACGCCCTTGCCCACGAAAGCAAGAGGGCCGCGCCCCGACTTGGCGCCCCGTCCTTTCCAGCGCAGCACCAGGAGGCGGGGGCGTCGGGCACTGCCGGCGCCCACGGCCAGGAGCCCGCCCATGCCGAGGCGCTTCAAGGTTCGCTCGTCCAGCACTTCGATCTTCACCCCGAGGGAAGCGAGATTGCGGGAGCGGCGGACGAACTCTTCCGGGCCCAGAAGATTGGCCGGCTCGTTCACCAGAGTCCGGGCAAGGCCGACCCCGTCGGCCACGGGGGCGAGACGGGCGAAGGCGCGCTCGGCCGCTGCCGGCCCCTTGACCTCCAGAACCAGCCTCCGCACGGGCTTCACGTCTTCCGCCCGCGGACGGGTCCGCAACTTGACGAACCGCTGCCCGCCCAGGATGGCGCCCAAGGCAAGGTGGGCCGCCAGCCCGCCTGGGATATCCAAAGCAACGGCGGCTTCGGCTTCCTCGAGCTTGGCGAGCGCATTCTCGATCCGCCCGCCGATCTCCTCCGCTGCCGCCGGCTTCAATGTCCGCACCGTTCCCAGCCCCACCAGGAGCAGCCGGCGCTGGGGGATTCCCGCGGGAGCCAGGATGTCGAGGTATTGATCGCGGGCGCCGGTGAAGCGACCAGCGGCCATGGCGCGCCTCAGCACTCCCTTGAGACGCCTGTCCCAGGCGGCCGCCGTGGGGGTGAGCCTGCGCCCTTCATGGGCGCCGAGAACGAGGACCGGTATTTGCGCCGGCGCTTTGTCGAGGATCTCGATTTGCACGCCCGTCCCTCCAAGGTTGGGCGGGCACTATAGCCGAAGGACAGTTCGGCCAATGGCGGTTTTGCGCAGCTCTTGGCGCGCGGCGAGCAGCGCCACCAGACCCTCAACCCAGCGCGCCGATGGCATGCGAGATGCCGACGCCGGCCCGGCGCAGCAGCTCGTAGAGGCCGGCGGTGGGTTCGAAGATCCGCGCGTGCTCCTGCTCGTAGGATTGGGTGGCGTCGCTCCGGTAGGTGGCCACCTCGCCGAAGTCGCCGGCGGGCCCGAGGTTGTCCACCCTGGGAAAGATCCGGCCGAGCCGTTCCAGGGAATCCTCGATGTCGAGATGCAGGATGTTGCCGGTCAGCTCGGCCGAGGTCACGCCGTGCTGGTCGCTGAAATCGGGGATGTGGGCGGCCAGACGATAGATCCGGTGGATGAGGGCGATCTTGATGGCGTGAAGCAGGCGCAGGTTCGTCCGTGCGTCGGCGCCCGGGCCCTGGATCAGGGGCCCCGCCGCCGGCGCCGCCGCCCGGCTCTCGGCCAGCCCGCGCTCCAGATCGAGGTAGTCGTGCTCGAGCACCCGCAGCATGCGCACCAGCCGGTCGTGACGATCGGCCGTCTCCAGGAAATCGGCCACCTTCAGGCGCTCCCCCGCCCCGCTCGCTTCCGCGACATGGGCCGCTTCGCGCCGCCAGCCGGCGGGATCGAGGGCGTCCACATAGGCCCGGAGCACGTCGGGATCGCTGTAGGCTGCCGCCCATTCGACCATGGCGAAGAGATGCTGAAAGCGAGGCGAACCGCGATAGAGCCTGGCGAAGCGGTCGGGATCCTTGCCCACGGCGAGCCCAGCACCCCCCAGGCCGTTGGCGAGGAAGCCCAGCTGCTGCAGCACGCCATTGTGGGGAATGGCACGCAGCTGGGTCGGATGGGAAAGGTCGACGTGGCGCGCGCTGCCGTCATGCTGGCGCTTCTGGGCGCGCGATCCCGAGGGATAGAGCATGTTGACGCCATAGGCATCCAGGAGGGCGGCGAAATTGGGATCGTTCATCATCCGCTCGTTGAACTGGCGCACGGTGATGAAGAATTCGGTGATGTAGTCGCCTTCCTCATAGAAGGGATCCTCGGCCGCCTCATGGTCGTCCTGCAGCGCGAACTCGGCGATCCGCGACAAGGTGGCAAACGCGATGGGATCGCCGAGGAAATGCAGGAACCCGTCGCCCCCCTGGAAGCTCACTTCCTGCTTCACCCTGAGGCCGGCCTCGGCGAAGCGCCGGCGCGACATGGCCGAGGAGACATAGGCGAGCCGGTCGGCGAAGCTGGACGGATGGGCGCCCCGCCCGATGGATTCCCCGTGGGTATCGAAGATCACGAGTTCCACGTCGGCGAATCCCAGGCGCTGGAGGAGCTGGGTCAGGCGCTGGCGCAGCAGCTCGACGGTGGCCGACACTGTCGTCTGCCCCAGATGCCGGCCGGCGTCGGAGAAACCCATCTGGATGCAAAGCCGCCCGCGTCCGCGGACATAGGCCGCGTAGTGGGGATTGCCGAGGCAATCCTCGATCACCTTGACGCCGCGCTCGAAGGCCTTCGTCGTCTCGAACAGGGGCGAGATGTCGAGGCGGTCGGCGATCCCGAACAGGCGGGCGAAATAGAGCGCCGCCAGCAAGGTGAAGGATGTCTCGCATTCGGCGATCAGGAACCGGATGGGCGTCGTCGCGTCGACGTATTTCAATATCTGCACGCAGAGCATGAACAGGCGCTTGGCCGAGGCGCGCTCCGCCAGAAGCGAGCCGAAGTTGATCTCCGCCGGCTGCACGCCGTCGAGCAAGCGGCCGATGCCGGCCAGATAGGAGCGCCGGTGGGCCGGATCGTCGGGTGCTGCCTCCATGCCCACGGCCTTGCGGATCGCGTTGTGGATCTGGCTGGCATTGAGCCGGACATGGATATGGGCGAGGCCGAGGCCATGGCAGGCCATCTCGGCCCGGAGCACGCAAAGCCGGCGCGCCTGCACCGGATCGCCGGTTCCGTCGAGCGCCCAGTCGATGAGGGCGATGAGCTGGCCGGCCTCGGTGAGGCGCCCGCCCCGGCTGGCATGGAGCTTGCGCGCCGCGGCGGACAGGCGCCGGCGCGCCGCCTCCCCGCTCCCGCTCGCCGCCTTCAGGTCGGCAATGGCCGAGGCCGTCTCCTTCGCCGCCGAGGAAAGCCGCCGGTCCAGTTCGGCCAGCGCCTCGCGTGCGGGCGCCTCGGCCGCGAGTGCTCCGATCGCCTGGTCGGTCTCCGCGCGGTAATGGGCGAGCTGCATGGCCAACAGCTCGAAACGGCGGATGAGACTGTCGCCCCAAAGGATGTCCGAGCGCCCGTCCATGTCGAAGCCGACCCAGCTCGCCACCGTGATGAGGCGCGGCCGGAGCTTGGTCCATTCCTGCGGATAGGCCGCCCGGGCGACGTCCAGCACGATGCCGAGCAGGCGCCGGAGCGCCGCCTGGAGATGGCCGAGGGCCTCGACCGAAAGGGCATGCTCGGTGCCGAGCTCGATGCCGCGGGGCGGCCGGTGTTCGCTCCTGCCGGCCTCGGCGATGAGCGCGCGCCGGGCGGCGGGCGACAGCGGGTGCCCGGCTTCATCGCATCCGGTGGCAAGCTGGGCAGCGACGCGCATCAGCTCAGGCGCCAGGCCGAAGGTGGGATGGGCGGTCAGCACGATGCCGAAATGCTCGCGCTCCACGAGATCGCGGAACTGCTCGAAACTCCGTCCGCGTGCGAGACCGGCCAGCAGGCGCTCCATCCTGCCGGCATTGGCGGCGGGATCGCATTCGCTCAAGCGCTGGCCCAGCCTCTCGCAGCGGTCGAGGAAGGCCGCCAGGACCAAGCGCTGGATCAGCTGCTCGAGATCGCCCAGGGCCAGCTCGCCGGCGTCGATCCTGCGGCCGATGTCGAGGGCGAGGAGCTGGATCGGGTTGGCGTAAGGATCCTCCTCCGCATGGCGGGCGAACCCGGCCAGGCGACCGGCAAAGGTCCGATGCCACGCCTCATGCCCGGCGGAATCCTGAGGCGTGAAGCGGCAAAGCTCCGCCGGCAGCAGGGCCGCGCCTGCTTCCTCGGCCAATTCCGCGCGCGCGGGCTCAGCCATGGCCTCATTCTCCTCCGCCTGCGGATCAGGGATCGAAGCTACGGAATGGGCCAGGCGACCGCAACGGTGCAAATGGCCGGGCGGCGCTGGCGCGCGTCGCGAAACGGCTGCGAAGTGTCGCTTTCCCCCGAGATGCCCTGGCGCTCGAGTTGCGAGGGCTTGCGGGGCGAGTCAAAGCTTAGAAACGCTTGGCTTCGAAGGCTCTTGGCGCCTTGGGGGCCCCTCTGCTATAACGCCGGCCTTCACCGATCCGGGGTAGCTCAGCGGTAGAGCAATCGGCTGTTAACCGATCGGTCCTCGGTTCGAATCCGAGCCCCGGAGCCACCTGCCCGTACAGGGCCGTCCACAGAAATCCAGAAAAGCGAAGGAAATGGCCGAAAAAAGGCCATTTCTGTGCTGGACACGTCTGGCTCCGTCCGACATAATCCGCTCCATCCATGTGGGTGAATTTATGGGTGGAAGTGATGGCCAAGAAAATCGAGCGGCTCTCGGCTTTGGCGGTCGCGCGAGCGACCGAGCCCGGGATGTACGCGGATGGGGGCGGCCTCTATTTGCAGGTCACTCCGCAGCGCGGCAAATCGTGGAGCTTTCGCTACATGCTCGCCGGCAAAGCTCGCGAAATGGGCCTGGGCCCCTTCCACGTCATCAACCTCGCAGAGGCGCGGGTAAGAGCGACACAATGTCGGCGCATGTTGCTTGATGGCATCGACCCGATAGAAGCCCGCCGGGCCGAACGTGACCGGGCGAGGCTCGAAGCGGCGAACTCGATCACGTTCAGGGAGTGTGCCGCAGCTTACATCAAGGCGAACAAGGCAGGCTGGCGGACCGAGAAACACGCGGACCTGTGGACGAACACCCTCGCGACCTATGCAGAGCCCATCATCGGGGCGCTGCCGGTGCAGGATATCGACACTGGCTTGGTTATGCGGGTGCTGGAACAGGAGGTCCGTGCGGCGTCGGGCAAGGCAGCGGCCCCGCTCTGGACGGCGAAGCCGGAAACGGCCGGCCGCGTTCGCGGGCGCATGGAAGGCGGTACTTGCCTGGGCGACGGTGCGCGGATACCGGCGAGGCGAAAACCCTGCCCGGTGGCGCGGCCATCTCGACAAGCTGCTGCCGGCCCAATCCAAGGTGGCCCAAGTCGAGCATCATGCTGCCCTACCCTATGTCGAAATCAGCGCTTTCCTGGCCTCCCTGCGAGCCGCAGCAGGGCATCGCGGCACGGGCTCTGGAATTTGCGATCCTGACGGCCGCCCGGACGGGCGAGGTCATCGGCGCACGGTGGACCGAGATCGACATGGACGCCGCGACGTGGACGATACCTGCCGGGCGCATGAAGGGCGGGCGAGAGCATCGTGTGCCGCTCTCGCCGTCCGCCGTCGCTTTGGTCGAGACGATGAAGGCCTGCCGGACTGGCGAATTCCTGTTCCGAGCCTGCGGGCAGACCGACCGCTGTCCAACATGTCGATGCTGGCGGTGCTGCGGCGTATGAAGCGCGCCGACATCACGACGCACGGAATGCGAAGCTGTTTCCGCGATTGGGCTGCCGAGATGACTAACTATCCCAGCGAAGTCGTCGAAATGGCGCTCGCCCATGCCGTGGGCAACAAGGTCGAGGCAGCCTATCGGCGCGGCAACCTGATCGGCAAACGACGGAAGCTGATGGAGGCATGGGCCGGCTACTGCTCCGCTCCAGCGCGGGCCGGCAAGGTAGTGGCGATCCGGCCCGCCGGATAGTCGCAGCGTGATATGATGGCTCTTGGCAGCGGATAGGGATTGCAACCCGACATGGCCGGTACCGCACCGGCCTTCCGCTGCGCCACGTTGCGGGCGCTTGCGGACGCGCGGGAATGGCAAGAGAAGTCAACCTCTATGATTTGGTCGCTGAAATTGGAGCCAAGCAGGGCATCCCGCTTGAAAGGCTCTTGGTCGCGGCATTGGTGGCGGTTGCAGACGGGCGGCTTTCCGTCCAACTGCCCAACGCTGTCCCTATTGATACGCTGATCCACGGGAACCTGTCGTGGCGCGCCCTCATAGTCGGCGGAGCCAGGGCCGTCGAGCGCAGGCCCAACTACTACGCATCCTGGTTCCGAAGCATCATCGTCGATGCCGCCGAACTAAGGGCATGGGCCCGCGGGAGCCGCCAATTCCGCGTACAGCAGTCGCCAGGGCCGAAGCCGACCAAGCGCCAATCTGTAGCAAACCGCATGATGGAGGACCTTCGCTCGCAGCGGCTGGCGCGCTCCGAGTTGGAAGCGATGTTGGAAAAGACGATGGCGGAACGCTACCGGGTGTCACGCGACACCTGCCGGAAGGCTCGCAACATGGTCCTGTCCGAGCTGCCGGTTATTGAGTCGCAGCAATAGCGACAAATAGCAGCAAACGACAAATTCCAAACGCCGATCAATCGGATTACCGTTCGTCCAGAAACAAACATTGGATCGAGACGGACGATGGATCTGAATCACAACCAACCCGACCGGCTGGCCTACACCGTCGCTGCCGCGGTCACGGCCACGGGAATTTCAAGGTCTCGCCTTTACGAGATGCTTCGCAGCCGAGAGTTGCGCGCATTCAAAATCGGCCGGCGGACGCTCATCGCGGCTGACGAGTTGCGGCAGCTCATCGATCGCCTTCGCGCAGAAGCGGCATAAGTCTGAGCTATGATCTCGAACAGCAACAGTCCACCGCGGCGGGCGCCTTGCAGGCTCGCAGCTCCGATGCCGCTGCGGACGAGGAGCTGCAGTGACTTCTAGCTTTCTCGCCGCAGCGCTCGATCTCAGCCGACGCGGCTTTGCGGTATTTCCGCTGAAGCCCAAGAGCAAAATTCCGCTGATTCCCAGGCGGGACGGCGGGCGTGGTTGCCTGGATGCCACTCGGGACGGCGCTGCGATCCGAGAATGGTGGTCCCGGGAACCGATGGCCAATGTCGGAATTGCGACGGGGGCCATCAGCGGCGTCCTCGCCCTCGACGTTGATCCACACAGCGGCGGCGACGGATCACTTGCCGCCCTGGAACGCCAGCACGGCGACCTTCCTCTCACTGTCGAGTCTTTGACCGGCGGCGGCGGCCAACATCTCCTATTCCGGCACGTGCCGGGCATCGGAAACAGCGCAGGTGCCATTGGTGCCGGGCTCGATGTTCGATCAGATCACGGCTACATCGTTGCACCGCCGTCGGTCCATGAATCCGGAAGAGTGTACTGCTGGAATGTTGATCGTCACCCCGACGAGACCCCGATCGGCACAGCTCCGCTGTGGCTCATCAAACTCCTCATCGGGAAGAAGGCGCGAGAGGGGGCCGTGGACTTGCCGGTGGGCTGGCGGAAGCTCGTCGCCGAGGGAGTTGGCAAAGGTCGCCGCAACTATGCCATTGCCCGACTCGTAGGCCATCTGCTTCGCCCGGGTGTTGACCCCTACGTTGCGCTCGATCTGATGCGGACTTGGAACTTGACCCGGTGCCACCCGCCCCTCGCCGATGGCGAGGTGGTTGGGATCGTCAATTCGATTTGCGGGCGCGAGCTTTGTCGCTACCGGGCGGACCGCTGATGCCAGAAGGAATCGGCAATATCGCGGCACTCGCCGAGGCACGGCACAAGCGCAACGGTGGCGTCGACCCGGCCGATGAATGCAGCACACCCATCATCCGCATTGAGCCAGGAAAACTATCCGAAATGGCCACGGCCGCAGAGCGCTCCCTGATCGATAGTTCGGTGCCGATCTACCGGCGTGGATCGGTCCTGGTGCGGCCGGTTGTCGAGGAGGCGGAAGCGGCCCATGGAAGGCGGACGCAGGTCGCCCAGTTGGCGAGGGTGGAAGCGGCCTATTTGCGAGACGCGCTGGGCCGCGTCGCGTCCTGGCAACGGTATAGCCAGCGGCAGAAAGAATGGATTGCCGCTGACCCGCCGCGCGACGTAGCCGATACAATCCTGGCGCGGTACGGAGAATGGGGCTTCCGGCCTGTCGTTGGGGTGCTTACAACCCCGACCCTGCGGCCTGATGGAACGTGCCTTTCCACGCCCGGTTACGATCCCGTGACGCGGCTGGTATTGGTGGCGCCGCTGGCAATGCCCGACGTGCCTCCGACACGCGAGAATGCTGAGCGGGCGATGCAGCTGCTTGCTGGGCTTGTCGCAGAATTCCCCTTTGCCGAGGAAGCCAGCCGAAGCGTCGCGTTGGCGGCGATGATAACCCCGGTGGTGCGCGCAGCCTTTCCCGTCGCGCCGATGTTCGTATGTCGCGCCCCGGTTTCGGGCTCGGGCAAGTCGTATCTCTTCGACGTTGTCGGGGCAATCAGTACCGGCCAACTGATGCCGGTCACTGCTTCTGGCCGGACCGAGGAAGAGACCGAGAAGCGCTTGGGTGCCGCACTGTTGCACGCGCAGTCCCTGATCTCGATCGACAACGCGAACGGCGAACTTGGGGGCGATTTCTTGTGCCAGGCGATCGAGCGCCATGCGCTCGACGTGCGTATCCTGGGCCGGTCCGAACGCGTCCGGATCGAGGCGCGGGGAACGACATTCTTCGCCACCGGCAACAACATCGCGTTGCGGGGCGACATGACGCGGCGCGGGCTGCTATGCACCCTCGACCCCAAATGCGAACGGCCGGAGCAGCGCCGGTTTAACAGCGACCCGGTTGTGCAGGTGCTTGCCGACCGCGGCCGATACGTTGCTGCCGCCCTATGCATAGTTCGCGCATACATCGCTGCCGAGCGACCGGTCACCACCTCACCACTTGCGTCATTTGGGCCCTGGTCGGATTCCGTTCGGTCCGCCCTGATCTGGCTCGGCCGCGCCGATCCGGTCGAGACGATGGAGGTGGCGCGAGCAGAGGACCCGGAGCGCGCTGCACTTGCAGAGCTGTTGTCGGCCTGGGCGGCTTCGATAGGGACGGGCTGGGAGTATCGGCGCACCGTTGCCGAAGTGCTTAAGGCAGTCGAGGAGCGCGATATGCAGGGGGCGGAAAGCGAACCGCCTTATCGGAACCCTGCCTTGCGCGACGCCGTCCTCGCCATCGCTCCACGGGGCCGGATTGATCCCAGGAGCTTCGGCAATTGGCTGCGCAGCCGCAAGGGACGAATCATCGATGGCCTGAGCCTGGCAAGCAAAGCCGACGATCATGGCCATCGAGCTGAATGGTGGATTGAGCGATGCTGATCCGGCATGCGGTTTCCGCTGTCTTCGCGGTCGGGTTCGACCGCCTAACACTTTTTGGCATGTCAATCTTGCGCGAAGGATTGGGAATGACCGCAGAGACCGCAGAGACCGCAAGGCTAGTCGGGGTAGACGTGGCGAAAAGGCGTACCGGAGCCCTATCTGAGACAAAGGTGTACCATCTCCGGCCGCAGCAATCTCTGGCGCGCGGCGATAGGCGGATGCGGCATCTTCTCCCGACGGCGACAGCATTTTTGGGCGACCCGCGCCCCGCATGAAGCCCGAACAGTTAAAGAGCCTCTTGCAGGCCCGTTTCGGCGACCGCTGGCCCGAGCGGGCCGGTCGATATCTCGGGGTTTCGCCCGGCGAGGTTCATCGATGGGTGGCTGGCACGAGGCGCCTTCCCCGCCGCAAACTGGTCCTGCTGCTGGATTCGGCGGATGCGGGGGAACGGGCAGTCGAGGCCGAAATCCGGCGCAGACACGACCAGCTAGACGCCGAGCTGCGGCACCGGCTCAGTGCCCTCCGGCAGGTGGCCCTTCTATCACGAGCGGCGCTGTCACGGCGAGGCGGCCGCCAATCGGTAGCGGCGGACGGCGAGCCTTGATCGGCAGCGCGACGGCCTGCGATCTCGGTGTGGTGACTCCACAGGCGATGTTGCCGCGCCGTCACTGCCCAGTCGTCGGCTTCCACGCGGCGGCGAGCGCCTGCGCTTGGGCAATTTGATCTGGGGTCATCTTCCCAGCAACTTCGTCGCGGGCCCCAGTGGACGCGATGTATCCATAACTGCTCGAATTTGGGGAACCTGCAGCGGAGAGATTGAGCCACATGTACGCCTGCACATAATCTTGCGGCACCCCCTGGCCCTTCTCGTACATGTTTCCAAGAAGGAACTGGGCCAAGCCATTGCCTTGGTCGGCGGCCTTGAGGTACCACGCTGCCGCCTGGATGTAGTTCTGCAGAACACCCCGCCCGCGTTCGTACATGAGCCCGAGGCCGATCTGGCCTAAAGCATTGCCTTGGTTGGCGGCCTTGCCGTACCACGACATCGCCGTGGCGTAGTCCTGCGGCACCCCCTGGCCGGTCTCATAGAGGCCCCCGAGTATATATTCCGCGCTGGCATTGCCTTGGTCGGCGAGGCGGCGGCACGCGGACACTACTCTGGCCGTATCGGTCTTTAGCAGTGAGGCACTACTGCAATCCTCGGCGTCGTCCGCCCACGACGGCAGCGCCGCGCCCGCTGTCAGCAGCAGCGCCAGCATGACTTTCCATCCACGCATCGGCTCAGCGCCGACCCGATGACAGGTTCGGGACCCAGGCATAAGGATCGGGTTCTTGTGCGGGCGGGCCGGCTAATGGGCGCTTGTCTGCGTCCTGCGGATTGAAGGCACGCTTGCTCTTATCCCATCCGGCCTTGACCACTTTGTAGAACGCCGGAACCCGAAGTTGGACCCGGTCATCGATGAACTCGAACGGCTCACCCTCTTTTTCGGACGACAGGAGGGCGTCGCGGCCAAGTTGACCGTTATGGGTGAGAGCATTTCGATAGAATTGCTTGAGGTGCTTGATCGCGTCTTCGCGCAGCGCCAAGCCAAAGTTAGGATGGTTCAGCACCTCCAGTCGTGCATCGTCACCTCTCCTCGACAGGAGACTTCGACCGATGGCGTCAGTGGTACATAAAAGCAGTAGCGCCGCCGGATACCCCAGCATCCCGCCATCGTCCTTCCGCCAATTGATGCATGCCTTTGCGGCGGTTAGGTACTCCTCGATGACCTCTTTGGAGTGTTCCTTGAGGTTGTCTGCCACAGTCATCTTTGTTGCTCCGTTTCAGGTTCCGCCGATCCTACGCTTAAGGGACGATGCGCAACTGGTCGGGAGATTCCAGAATGATCTCGGGCTTCCCCGTGTAGAGCCGGATCCGGCCGGTGATTTGAACTCGCTTACCCTGGTAGCTGGTGAGATCGCCGAACTGCGCCGCCGAGGATGAGAACACGACACCCGAGAATACCTCATTGGGATAGGCCCTCTCAAATTCCAAGAAGCAATTGCCCTTCGACGACACGTAGACATTGGCGACCTGGCCCTCGACGGTCACCACCTGCCCGACGTGAGCGGCGGCGTCGGTGTCGGCAATGGTGAGCGGTTGATCAGCAGAGGCAGTGTTGAGGGCGGCAATGCTGAAAAACAACAAAGCTGCAGTCGCGAAAGCTCGCTTCATCCCTTCCTCCCACCATTGCTTCTTAGGCGTGCGGCCAGTTCAATATTGGCTATTGGCCGTACTTCGCAAGCAGGTTTACCAACGCCCCCGCCGCGTTCGACATATCTCGCGAGGGATGCGAGGCGCAGTAGTTGTCGATGTAGCCGTACAGACCGGCGCCATCTACGGTTATTCCGAGCCTTTGGCCGGTGGACCAGTTCACCCCTGACAGGAAGCCGCCTACCCAATATTCATCGGCGATGCTTTGGAGGTTACTGGCTTTCCGATCAGCGGTCCACGCGCCGCAGCTAACGCTGCCTAAAGTGTAAATCGTTACCTCACTAGCGACAGGGCCAGGGGCGAGCCCCATGGCCAGCGCCGTGATAGCAGCCGCCAGAGCGCGCTTCATCAATTCCTCCCCTCAATCGCCCGCTTCGCAGGGTCGGCCCGGCGTCGTAGCTAGCCTGCCACAACTCCGGATCGAGCGCACGTAGCGGCGGGTGCCGCGTGCAGCTCTCTCAAAGCGCATTGGCCGGCCGCGGCGACAAATAAACTAGGGTTTTTGTAAGTCCGTCTCAGAATTAGATGAAGAATCGAATAGCGGTTTGTTCGGCAATCCTAAGGCCGTTCTGTAATTCCTGATGAGAAATTCTTGATCAGCTTGCTGCCTCTGATAGGACACGCTGTGCGTAACCGCCACCCAATTGGACCTTGCGGTCGCGCCCACAGACACGCCTAGAAGTATGTTTAGCGAAAATGTCAGCACAGTAAGCCCAATAACCCATACTCGATGGCCTGATCCGCGCAGGAATACCAATGCGATCCCGCTAACAAGTGCCAACGCTGCGGGGACCAAGTCTTGCACGGCAGGCGCGCGACTAAGTCCCGTAAGATAGCCGGTAACGATGCCGGCTACACCGAGTGGAAAAGAAGTCCATATGCCAGTGAATACGCCACTGCGACTGTGTCCAGTCCAGCTCTTGTGTTCTTTCGACAGGACCTTATAGCCGCCCACAAAGAATATCGCGGAGAACAAAAGGCACACAGGAACTACTAGTGACAAAAGAGCTATCACGGCTGTTGTCTGAAAGACGGACCACAGGTCGGAAATGTACATATATCGCTCGACTAACCTTTAATTTCGGATTTGCTTTTTTCTGATTGCAAATCAAATTTATACCAAACCGGAACTGTCACAGGAAACAAGTCCGGCTTCGCGGGACCCGTGACAATGCCATGGCACGTCACTAGCTGGGTCCGCTCCAAAGGTGTAAGTGTTTCCCTAGCGTCAGCGCGGCTTTGTAAAACAGCACATGACACAATCGGCGCGGAGTCAGCATGTGCTGCACTACTCCCCAGTATCACCAAAGTAAACGGCACAAAAGCGTGGTGCAGTTTTGCGGTCATAACCATCTCCTTGTGCATCCGGACCTCAGGGAGAACGCTAGGCAGTGTTCACCGCTACAAGCTGGCCAGTCCCGTGTATAAGGACTCTACCATGTTCCTCCAAAGTGGCGTAGCGCGATAGTGTGGGCCTCGGTGTGGCAAACCTTCCCGCCCGAGCTGTCCTACATCGGCCGGCGGTTCCGATGCTCATGCGGCGAGCGGGGCTACCCAAGCATCTCGAAGGCAATGCCTGCCCCGTCGAGGCTCCAGGCTGCTACACTTGGCGCGTGTGCGGCCGATACACCCATCGCCATACTTGGCCTGAGATCGTCGCCCTCTATCGGCTGACGCAGCCGGCGGTCGCGCCAAACGACTTCGGCCCACGATACAACATCGCCCCGACGCAAGTTGCGCCCGTGGTTCGGGAGTGCGACGGCAGGCGCGAATGCGCCATGCTGCGATGGGGGTTGATCCCGTTCTGGGCCAAGGATGCCAAGATCGCCTACAAAACGATCAACGCCCGCGCCGAGACGGTGGCCACGGCGCCGTCCTATCGCGCGGCCTTCAGGGTGCGTCGATGCCTCATTCCGACCAGCGGCTTCTACGAGTGGCAGAAGACGCCCGGCGGCAAGCAGCCCTATCTAGTCGGCTTCAATGATGGCCGGCCATTCAGCTTCGCCGGGCTCTGGGAAAACTGGAAGGACAAGGCAAGCGGCGAGACAATCGAGACCTACACGATCATCACCTGCCCGCCGAACGACGTTGCCGGCGCGATCCACAATCGGATGCCGGTCATCATCGATCCGTCTGACTTTGGTCGATGGTTGACCGCAGCCGAGCCGCCCGCCGATCTGTTGCGGCCTTATCCGCCCGCGGACATGACGGCCTACCCTGTCAGCAAAGCCGTGAATAGCCCGAAGAACGACCGGCCCGAGTTAGTCGAGCAAATCGCATAGCAAGGAAGAACGAAGAGACGTGAGGCAGGGATGATCAAGGTCAAGACTGTGCTGGTTCTTGGCGCCGGCTCCAGCCAGGAGGTGGGGTTGCCGGTCGGGAGCGAGCTAGCGGCCCGGATGGCGCCGAACCTCGACATCAGGTTTGACGGTGAGAAACAGATCAGCGGCCTCGCGTCGCTGGCGGCAATCATAATTCAGGCCGCTAAAAGCGCCGGAATCAGTCCGAACGACTACCGGGCGGCTGCCTGTCGCATTAGTGCCGGTCTCGGCTTCGCCAGTTCCATCGATTCCTTTATCGACATGCATCGAGAAGACCCTCACGTCGCAGCCGTCGGCAAACTCGCAATCGTCGGCGCGATCCTCGAAGCCGAACACGGCAGCACGCTGTATCTTGGCGACCATCCTGAAGTCGGCGTTCACAGCACATCCGTTCCCCAACGCCAAAGGCACTTGGTTCAGGCTCGCCGAGATGCTCTTCGAGGGCGTGACCAAAAGCCAGATCGACAAGGTGTTCAAGAATCTCTCAGTGATCAACTTCAACTATGATCGGTGTTTGGAGCATTTTCTCACCCACGCTTTGCGCGCCGCCTATTCCATTGGTTTGTCGGAGGCCGAGGCCCTCGTCGCGAAGCTCCAGGTCTGGCATCCCTACGGGGTGGTTGGCGGATTGCCCAATGTGCATCCGAACGAACAGCAGTGCCCATTCGGCGTGGACGCCGCGCCAAACTTTGTAGCGTCACTCGCCAAGGGGATCAGGACTTTCGCAGAGCGGCTGGAAGACCCCGAGGCCTTGAATGCGCCTCGGCAATGGCTTACGGAAGCCAGCACCGTGCTGTTTCTGGGCTTCAGCTTCAACGAACAGAATATGAAGCTGATCAAGGCGCCCAAGTCGCAGGGTGGCCAATCGGTCTTCGGTACGGCCTACCGAATGTCCGATGCCAATGTTGCTGTGGCGCGGACCCGAATCATTGAGGCCCTAAACCTTGATCCTGCGGTGAAAGGCACGTCTTTCCCTATCCGCAACGACCTTAGCTGCCTTGGCCTCATCGACGAATACCGGCAGTTGATCCAATCGGGCATCGGCTGGGCCCAGAACCGCTGACCTCCGACCCCGACATCTACCGCGCTGCCAAGCTGCTGATCGACTAGCACCGCGCCGACGCTGGCCTGCGGGCCGATCAAACGCTCCGAATTCCAAGCGCTCTCATAGCGCTTGGAGTTCGAGGTGAGACTACCGCGTGCGACATCAGCACCCTAGTTCAACCACTCGAGGGTGCCTTCGCCCTCAAGTCCACCGGGCAATCATGCCAAGGATTCACGCAGGATGGTTAGTGTGCGCAGCGGTCTCCCGTACAATTTCTTATCACTGGCAATGAGGGTCGGCCCAACTCACACACTCATTACATCCCCCATTGGCTGCGGGAGGTAAGCTGTAGCAAACAGTTCCGGCACCATTAACACAAGGGCCTATGTAGCATATTCCGCGCGGCTGAACCGGCGTGATATGAATGCCTTCAGGGTCCCAAGTCTTCGGTTTCTCAATTTTCTTTGCTCCTAATTTTCTTGCTTCGTCTATTGTAGCGGGAACACTTGACTTGGCGCGGGCCATTGGTATCTCCCATACCTATTAAGTTACAGTTCTATTTCACTAGTGCAAGCCTCCGAAAGAGCGACAAGCTCAGCACCGCATGGGAATACCGTTGCAACTGAAAGTCAAGGAAGTTTTACCAATGCGCATAGCTAAACAGTAGCAAGTGCAGTAACCTGGAGTTATGGCGCAGGGCTGGGATTTAGCGCCGGATGCTAACGAACTGTCGAAGACTTGGGGGCCGGATGGGCGCGAAGGGGAAGCCCTGAATTGAGGCGGACATCCTAAGGCCGGTGGCCTGGGCAATTGCTCGGCGCACGATGACCTGCGCTGCATCGAGCCGCCGGCGCGCGGCGTGACCTGATTGGATGACCTCCGACCCCGACACCTATAGGGCCGTCAAGCTGCTGATCGACCAGCATGGAGCCGATGGCGGCCTGCGGGCGGGCGGGCCGATGAATTACTTGAAATCGGTCATCTCGATGGGGTTGCCACGTGGGGCAATTATGTCCTTTACACACCATGCCCATTAGCGGTATAGTCGCCTCACTCAATGGAGGCTGATATGTCGATTTCTGGTAGCCCGATTTTCTACAATGAAGCCGCAGCCCGCGAATGGCTTGAGGCTTTGCTATGGCCCGATGGGACCGTATGCCCACATTGCGGCGTTGTCGGCGCGTCCTATGCGCTAAAGGGCAAGAGGCATCGCGACGGGCTGTACAAGTGCAAGGGCTGCGCCGAGCAATTCACGGTCACGGTCGGCACGGTCATGGAACGCAGCCACATCCCGCTCAGTAAATGGCTTCTCGCCATGCACCTCATGTGCGCCAGCAAGAAAGGCAT
This sequence comes from uncultured Alphaproteobacteria bacterium, assembly GCA_963724385.1. Classification (GTDB taxonomy): domain Bacteria; phylum Pseudomonadota; class Alphaproteobacteria; order Dongiales; family Dongiaceae; genus DASXQK01. The sequence goes on from CAVRUJ010000001.1 coordinate 2,754,255, forward strand.
TTCGGCTCACCAGCTTCACCGCCAGCTTGAAATCACCTATCGCGCGGCTTGGTTCATGGCACATCGCATCCGCGAGGGAATGCGCGACATGTTCCCGGATGCTGGGGGCCAGTTAGGCGGCAAGAACAAAGTTGTTGAGGCCGATGAAACTTATGTCGGCGGGAAGGCTCGCAACCGCAAGAACCATGTGCCGCCCAAGGAAGCCGTTGTTGCCCTCGTAGAGCGCGAAGGCCGCGTTCGCTCTTTCCATGTGCCTAGCGTCAATGGCAAGACCCTGCGTCCCATCCTCAAGGCGCAGATCAACCGTCATTCCTACCTGATGACGGATGAAGGGACCGTATATCCGCCTATTGGCGAGGATTTTGCGGGCCATGGTTCTGTCAACCATAGCATCGAGGAATATGCCCGTGGCGGCTTCTGGCACACAAACACGGTTGAGAACTATTTTAGCATCCTTAAACGCGGCCTAGTTGGCACTTTCCATCATGTCAGCCAGCAGCATTTGAAGCGTTACCTAGGCGAGTTCGATTTCAGGCACAACGAGCGCGCCGCTTTGGGTGTGGACGACGAGAAACGTATGCAGAAGGCCGCCAAGGGCATTCGTGGCAAGCGCCTGACCTATCGGCGGACTAGTGGGGGCAAAGAAGGCTCAGAAACCGGCCCGATCTAGGCGCGACAAGCCTGCGCTAGCTCTAGCCGAGAACCCGCAGCTATTGCTGGCCTTCCTTGACGACGACTGAGGGCCGCCGTTTGGGCGTGGCCTTCGGCTTTGGTCGGTCAACGTGTGGCTGCCTAGCTACCGCCAGTACGGCGCGCTTGAACTGGTCCCACTCGGGGCCGGATTCTGTGGGTCTGCTGGCTTGTTTTCTGGTCATGCTACCATCCTATCACAGAATGGGCGGCATGAGACTCCGCCCCTCGTTCCGGCTATTCTTGGGCCATGTGGTGGGTAATTCTAGGCCTAGTGATGACGGTTTTTGCGACCCAGGCTTACCACATGCCCGCCGGCATCACGCTTGGGATATTTTTCTTTGCGTCATGGGCCGGATACAAGTGGTGCCAAGAAAATAAGGGGAAGGAGCCGCCGGACGAATAGCGGCGTTAGAAGGACATAATGAGAGAGGGGCTAGAGTCGCCCCAAGCCCCTCTCCGCGCTATCCTAGGAGCTGCCAGGCAACCTAGGAGCGTTTCGATGACAAAACCGCCTCGCATCCAAGTTCCACTAGCCGCGCCAGGTCACTACATTTTGCCAACTGGCTTAGCGTCTCCCACGCTGGAGGCCGATGAAGATACAGGACAATTGCTAATCCAGTTTCGCCTGCCGGGGAAACGCACCATGGCGATCCCTGCGACACAAGTTCTCCTAGGAGATTTGACAACTCTAACCATTGGCCATCATCCCGGTTGTCCGAAACCTGACTGTCCTGTGAAGGCGAAGCCACGCCCGAATTAGAGGCAAGTGTCATGGTTGGGATACGCAAAATCGAAACGACAACTTATCTGACGCCAGAAATGGCGCACGCAGTCGCGAGTGTGGCCACTTGTTGGGCGAACCTGGAATTGGAAATGGAGCACGTTATTCGGTTGCTTAGCAAAACGCCATACAGAGTGACCCGTGTTCTTGTAATCGGAATGAATGCTCGAACCCGGCTCGGGTGTATCGAGGGTCTCTATCAGCTTAGGAAGTCCGGCAATAGGACGATGCTTGACGAATTTAAAACGATCAAAGAGGAAATTGAAAAGGGGGCAGAAGGCACGCGAAACAAGGTCGTTCACGGGGTTTGGCACAGAAATAAGAAAGGTCAGTATTCTCTCGTCCGCACATCCGGCACGTGGCAACCTCCGGGGAAACCGTGGAAAGTGAAGCGGGCTGTTCATCCGGAATTGGAACCTATGGATGCCCCAAAAGTCAGGGCAATTCAGTGGCAGTTGAATGATCTTCTGACGAGGCTACGGGTTTGGCACGCGAAGCTATAACCATCGCGCGATATACCGCTGCGACAATCTCCCTGCCTGGATCAACCCCGTCATCCCAGCTTGAGAGTTCAATGGAACCCGCCTTCGCCATCTCAGGCGTGACGCAGATGGATTTGTCCTCTCTTACAGTAGCCATGCACCAAAATAGGCACATTACCCTCCCAAGTTAACCCGAGATGAGGTGCGGGATAGGCTCAATACAATCTACAGAAATGGTGTTGTTAAAGACATAATTGCCCCACGTGGCGCCAGATACTAGAGGCAATCAGGGACTTAGAGGGGGTAGGAATTCAGGAAAGGCGTTGAACTCAGCAATGGGTGAATCAGCTCCTCGCTTGCCGCGCAATGGGTTGCTATTTTCGCCATCTGCCAATGAAACAACGACGTAGGCAACCCACCGGGCAGATACCGGCGACCGATGTATGAACTGGAGGAGCATGCCGAGGAGTTGATCCGGCTCTCCACGCTTGGCTTAGTGGGAAGGGGCGCCTGCCAGAGCATGGCCCTATTTCGGAGTCCTTCCCCCCGTTGATTACCGACAGCAAAGGTCAATCCCCCAGTTCAGCGTTACGGTTCGCGGGGGCTGACCCGGACGTACAAATGGTAAATCCAGGCCAGATCGTCTGGTAAGGCATAGCACTCTCCAGCAAAAGACCCATCAACACCAGTGTATTCGCGTGTTGATGCGTTTTCTGGGGTACCCGTGTATTTGTTCGTTATAAAGGCTTTGGCATCATAAGCTACATAGTATTGGTCGCTTAAGCCTCCAGTGAGTTGCAATGCCACAGCACATATGTAGGCAGATTGTGACGGGTCACTAACATTTGGCATTAGTGTTCCATCTGCACCATCACCAGGTTTAATCAAATTTTGAATGTGGTAGTTGTAAAAGCAACTGTATTTAATTCCGAGCTGATTTGGAGTGAAGTTTTGGATATCAAACGAAAGCAGTGACATACTTGCGTACGGGTTGTCCCAAGTAATCTCCCCGTTGGCCGACTCCTGCCTTGCGAGTTGCGGAGCGGTACCCCACATTTGCGAGACAATGTAAACTGGAGTAGCCACTTTCCCCCTCCGTTGCAGAGATCAGGCATCATAAACGTTCGCGCCAGGCGAGGCAAATCACATCTATTGTCGAAATCGTCTCGGCGTACTTCATTTTTTGTCGCGCCGGGATTGGATTGGGTGAGCCCCCAGAAAATTCTTGGGGGAAGACACCGGTGGCTTCGATTATTGCATCGGTGTGTCCCGATGGGTTAGCCGTTGGGGAGAGGAGTTGTCAGAGCGTCCCTGCCCTGCCAGATTGTGCGATGATGGAGCCAGCTAGCGGCTAAGGCAGTCCAACCGGGAGACATCCGATTTCCACGGTCTTAGGCGTTGTTGCCCTTCTGGCGCAGTTAGTCTGTTTCGACTGCAGCTCGGATCATCGGCATGATCCGCCGCAGGGTGCGGCCGTCGAGCGGTGCGATCCGGGGGCAGTGGATTGCCCGCAGCGGCAGGTGGAGAGCCCGCCACAGCCAAGCCCGGAGCGGCGTTAGGCAAGCCCACGCAGCCAGGATGATCAAGACAATACTGGAAGTGGGCGACAGCCAGCAGCCAGCCTCATTTGCCGGTAGGCGCCGGGGCCGACCAATCCTAGCTCTATGGCCGCCTCCGTGCCGTGCTCGCGGCGGCCAACGTTTCAGTCATCTCCCCTGCCTGCTCGACTGCTCGGATCGCTTCCTCGCCACGCTCGCGCTTGGCAGCGGTGCGCATCAGCCGCCGGCATTTGCGCGACAGCACCAGGAGTTCCCGGTTCACCGTCTGCAGAATATCGGCGGCGCTGAGTTGTGGCTCAATCGGCCTGGGCTTGCACCAGCTGCCATTCCCGCGGCGACCGCTGCGCACGGCCTTGACGGTCCACGGAGACACACCATACAGCTCGGCCAGGATTGCCTGCGGCTCGCGCGAAGCCCGGATCGCGGCAACGTCGAGGTCCGAGAGCTTCGATCCTGGGCTGTGCGGGCGCCAGCCGGGTGGCTTCGGGGTGATCCGCTGCCGGTCATGCGTCGGCATACCGGGGCGCCAGCGGTTTTCGGGACGGGCGACGAAGCCGCCACCGACTTTCGTAGGCGCAAAATTTTCCCCTGGGGGAGGAAGACAGGGGTGGCTCCCGGATAACGCCGGCAGCGTCCCGACGGGAGTCGCGGCGCATCGTCGGGTTGCAGTGTCGGGACAGCCCGAGCGCGGGCTGCCGCAAGGGCCGGGCCGTTCTGCCATGTCATACTGCCCACCTTCGCTGAGCCGCGCGGCATCGCAAGCTGTTGCGGTATCATATTACCGCATTCTAGGGATTGAGGGAATAGCCGCGCCAAAATGCAAGGTTGCATCGATGGCGCAAGCACGTTGCGCGCTGGCTGGCGGCAGATGGCGATAAACTATGGGAGGGCTTGGCGAGGCCGCCACTTGGCCGGCAAGGGTATGGCTGATGGCCCTATGCCCGCCCCAGGCGCCGAGCAAACGGTCCAAAGTGATCCACTGTAGTTTGACCCGAGACCGTGGGTGTATTTGTGGGTGAAGTAACAAGGTCAGCCCTGAGCCACTGACTTCACTGCCATAATCTGGCAAGTTCGACAGAGAGCCCCGGAGCCATCCTTTTCCTACGCCATGTACCGTTTTGGGCCCTAGCGGAAGGATTTTCTCCCCGCTACGCCGCGCTTCTCAGCGATGCGCACCCGGCGGGTTTTCTATTGGCGCACATGCGGCACCTTTCGGCACGACCTAAAGCTATTTGGCCGGCGTGCAGCTCCACGTAACGATCATTCCCGGCAGTGCTCCGCTGAAATTCAGATAGATGAAATCACCGGTGCTTGACGGAACCATGTAAGTAAAACTGTTGGATGTCTCCTCTGTAAGCGCGCGAAACGGGCCATCGGGCGAGGCATATTCCAACAGATTAACGGTTCTCTTTCATCTGGCCCGGGGCTTGATGGATTTTAACCGTGAGCGTATCGCCCTTGCTGAACCCGGCACCGACCCGGTTTCCGCCTTCGCCCTTGGTCTGATCGTCCACCATCCCGTGGAAGGCGTTGCAGCCTGCCGACGCAAGCGCCGGCCATGGGGTTATCAATGCCATGCCCAGCAAGCCAGAAGCGATGAGCTTCATATCGCGAATTATCCGTCCAATGGTCAAAACTGATTCTGCTGTCTCTCGAAAAGATCAATCGGAGACGACGTAGGCGGACTCTCCACCCGCGCCGTGACTCACCAATAGCATTCCGGCCTCGCCGGCTAGCTCCTAGCCAGAGCCGTTCCGCGACTCTCATCGGCTCTCTGTGTGCGGTTATGAAAGGGCTATGACTGGTATTCTATCCCGCCATGCAGATTTATATCCCCGACCCGGCCTACACCACCTCAGAGCAGGCCCGCGCCAACTTCCGGCTGGCGTTCAAGATCGCGCTCAGCTTTGTCGCCCTGATCTGGCTCATCCAGATTTTGAACTGGGGGCTGGATCTGGGGCTGGAACGCTTCGGCGTCCGTCCACGGCAGTTGGCGGGGCTGCCCGGCATTCTGCTCGCACCCCTGCTGCATGGCAGCTTCGCTCACCTGTTCGCCAATTCCCTGCCTCTGCTGGTGCTGGGCACCGGGATGCTGCACCTCTATCCGAACTCCGCCCTCAAGGTGATCCCCGCGGTCTACCTTGGGCCCGGAATTGCGGTGTGGCTGTTTGCCAGACCAGCCGACCATATCGGAGCCAGCGGACTGATCTATGGCCTGGTCAGCTACATGTTCATGGCCGGTTTGATCCGCCGGGATAAACGTGCTTTCACCGCATCGCTCTTGGTCTGCTTTCTGTACGGGACCCTGGCCTGGGGCGTATTGCCGATCAAGCCCGAGCTTTCCTGGGAAACCCATCTCGCGGCCGCGATGATCGGGCTGGTGCTGGCGATCGCGCTGCGGCGCCTGGATATACCACCGCGCAAACGCTACGCCTGGGAAGACGAAGAGGACGAACACACGGGCGAATAATGCAGCTACAGCGTCTTCAGCAGAATGGCGGCCCCATGTGACGAGCGCCGGGGCGCGATCTTCCGAGCTCAGCGGACAACAGCCCCCGGCTTCGACCCCCGGACGCTAGTTTTCCCCCGCGACCGCGAGCCATTCGTCCAGGCTGACCTTGCCGTCCTTCTTCACATCGGCCGTCTCGAGGAGCAGCCGGTAATACTCCGTGACTTCTTCTGCAGTGATATAGCCGTCGCCGTTGGCGTCGATCTCGGCAAACTGTTTGTGGCACCGCGCGATTTCGTCGGCGGAGCCGTAGGACGTGTTCGCGCAGTACTCTTGCGGCGAAATGTTGCCGTCACCGAACAGATCCATTCGCCTCAGGAGCTTCAGCTGGTAGGGGACGACCTCGTCGACCGTCAAGTAGCCGTCGTGGTCGCGATCGTTCTCCATGAACCAGCGCTTGGCGCGGTCCGATGCCGATTGTTGGGCCGCTGCCGATGTTATGTCGGCAAACAAACCGACCAGGCAGAACGCCGCAGCCAGCAGGCATTTCACGGTGGCATGCATCTCGATGACCAGTCTCCGGAATTTGGATCGGCCGATAAGCCGGGATTCCCCGGATGACAATCAGACCGACGTCGATACTCGGGCTTGTGCGGCCTTCCTACAAGGCAAACGCGGAGCCCCGAAGTCAGTGAACGCGCGGCGTCGAGCTGAAGGTCTCGGCCTCTCCCCAATCAAAATGCGGTGTTGCCCGTGCCGACCGATCCGGCTCACGGGCGCTGACGGCGGAAAAGCTTGTTGTCACGACTGCGTCGCTTCATTCGCTTTGCAACAGCGCGGGGAAGAGAAGCCTGACGCACTGGGCCTGGAATGCCGTGTGCGGGCCCGGCACCGGAGGAAAGACGCGAATCGCGCGCTCGAATGGCCGCAGGCTCTGGGGCCGGGCCGTTGGCGATCAGGACCAGCCTGACCTCTATGCCGACAACCTCCCTCCAAGCCCTTTGCACCAGGGGGAAGAAATCCAGGTAGTCGGGGTTGAGATCGGAAGCCACCAGGCAGCAGCCAAGTTTCATCGACCTGCCTCAGCCGAGCATCCAGCCCGGCATGCTAGAGCATTTTCCGCCGAAGTGGGCACCGGTTCGGCGCAGAAAATGCGACCAAACCAAGGAATCTAGAGCATGTTTTGATTCAATCGAATCGAAACATGCTCTAGCCCGAATTTCTCACAAAGATCGCGATGTCCTGCCAGGGCGCTGTGGCCACGAACGCGCCGAAGGGCGATGAAACTTCGCCTCGTACCACCGGTCTAGCGGAGGCCGGCCGGTCTGCCGCTGTCGTTTCCCCTACTTCTGGATCGCCGCGAGGTCGGACCGGAAGGCCGTCTTGCAGGCGAAGGAAGCATAAGGATTCGCGGCCGAGGTATCGAAGGAGCTGTCCTCATACGTGTAGGTCGACACATGCGGCAAGTTGCCCTCGTATGAATCCAGCACCCAGCAGTCGAAGCGGACCTGGGCCTTGGCCGCCAAGTCGGGCTTCGAGTCGCGGGCCCCGCCATCGAGCGCCGCCGTCAGGGACTGGCGCGCCGCGGTCAGGTCGGCCTTGCTCGAGTCCAGGACGTTCCAATTGGCCAGGTCCTCGGGCGGGACGACTTCGCCGTGGGCGGCGCTCAAGCCCTTCTTGGCAAAATAGTCCGCATGGGACCAGTCATAGGCATTGGTCAGCTCGACCACGAAGGCCTTGTATTCGGTCGTCAACGCCTTTGAATAAGCGGACCCGGTCCCTTCGGCCGTCTTGATCTCCTGGATATTGCTGGTGCAGCCCACCAGCAGAAGGAGACCCGCAATGGCGCCGCAGAACTTCACGTGCATATCAGTCTTCCCCCACTCCGGTTAGGTCCGCCGCCGCTCCATCGGCACTGGCCAAAAGCTTTTCAGCCTCGTTCGGATCCCTCAAGTTACAGCCCCGTCATCAACCGCCGGCCGACCGAACGGCCCAGGCCGGTTCACGGCGCATCCAGCATCAGAAGTTGATCGCGATGCCAGCATCCAATTCGACAGCGTCATACGACATCGGGTTGGTGCTGCTGGGTGTGCCCACAGCGGGGTCATATTTGCTGTAGGCCACCTGGCCTTCCAGAGTGATGCCGGGACCGAGCGTGTAGGCGCCGTTTAGCCCGACGCCCCAGACCGCGTCATGGCCGGCGCTGGGTGAACCTTGATGGACCTGGTACTGGGAATAGATGCCCTGCAGGCCAAAGGACCAATTGCCGAACGTGTAGGCGACGCCGACCGCCCCCACCCAGCCGTCGGCTCCGCTGGTGCCGGCATCCGTGGCGATGAAAACCCCGTTGAAATGCGGATAGTTCACCAGATATTCGCCCGAGGCGCCGAACGTCCAGCCGTTGGGATTGGCCACCTGGAATCCCAACACATAGGCCGAAGGCTTGTTGTGCTCGGTTCCGCCGCCTGACGTGTGGCCGCTGAAAGCCCACTCCCCGCCGCCGCCGGCAAGGAACGTCCAGCCGCCGCCAAGATCGCCATTGTAGTCCGCCGCGGCGGTCAGGATGTTCTCTGCCTGCTTGTGCTTCAGGTCGGTGCCGGAGCCGACGCCCTGGGAACCGCTCTCGTTGGTGGTGCCCCCGCTGGGGGTATAAGTAACAGCCAGGGTGAATCCGGCGAAGGCTGGCGAGAAATAGGCGATCGCGGTTCCCTTCTGGGTGAAGGTCAGGCAAGTCGCGGCGGCCGTTTCGAATGTCGCGACGCCGACAACATTGGAACCGAAATTGGCCAGCCCCGCGTTGGTGAAATCCTGGTTGGCCGAATTGATGCCGAAGTTCGAGGTGACGTTGCCCGGGTCATAGACGCAGTCCTGCTTCACCGCGTCCATGGCATCGCCTTGACCGAATCGGAGATCGCCGTATTGCCCCTTGAAGTCCGCATAGGCCCGGTTGAGCTGGGCGCCGACGTTGTTGGCACCTCCGGGATTGATGCCTATGAGGGCCGATACCGTGATTCCGTCGGGCAGGGTGAAGTCGCCCTTGAAATTGATGCGGACTTCCTGCCGGAACCCGCCGCTGGTCCGGCCGAAGTCGCCGAGGCCGCCAATCGACGTGGTTGTTCCGCCGCCCGTCGTCTTGTGGAAGACCGGCACCGCCGCCTGATCGCCGCCGATAAGGAAGCCGGCAGACCCACGGTAAAAGCCGGAAATGCCCAGATGGATTCCACCATCCGCCATGGCTTGGCCGGCCGACAAACCCGCGGCCACCAGGGCCGTGGTTCCAAATAGAGCTTTCTTCACCCCGAAGGTCCCTCCCCCAAAAAGCACCGGCGCCCTGCCGTTCCGGCAGGCTTGAAATCCGCTGGCGTAGACTTCCCCTCGAGCAAGCCCCGGCTTGGCCGAGCGGCACGCACCGAACCCGATGCGATGACGCCTCAAGGCCTACCTAAGCTTGTCCTGCATATCCTCGGGCCCTAGGGCGCAAAGGTCAAGATGTCAGAATGACTACAAAGGAAAGGGTCCGCCACGGCGCGGGCATACATGCGCCCTGGGGCGGCACTACCGTCCTCTACCGGATTTGTGGTCTGATGCTGACCCGCATTCGCCTGGCGTAGTCCTCTCACATGCAGCAAGAAGGCCTGTAAACCTTGTCTTCGTTTCCTGCGCAAGGCGATCGAGTGCGACCGGGCGCGCGCATGGCCGATGGGCCGAGCCCCGTGGCTCTCGGCGTCATTGGGCCCTGCTTCGCCCTGGCCATGGTCATTCTTGGCGCCTGCCCCGCCTTGGCGGGCGACCCCGCCGCCGGCTGCGCGCAAGGGAGCGATCCGGCGCAGATCGTGGCCGACTGCACGACGCTGATCGATGCCGGACAATTGAGTGCAGCGGACGGAGCCGCGGCCTTCGACAATCGGGGCAACGCCTATCTTGCGAAGGGCGACTATGGGGCCGCGATCGAGGATTTCGACGCGGCGATGAAGCTCGCGCCCGACTTCGCCAAGGCCCGGCTGGACCGCGGCATCGCCCAGGGGCGCAAGGGCGACTACGACCTTGCCATCGCCGACTACGACGCCGTGCTAGCGGCCGACCCTTCCAATGTGGATGCCTTGAGCGCGCGCGGCTGGGCGTTCAACTACAAGCACCAGTTCGATCGCGCGATCGCCGACTTCGATATCGCGATCCAGATCAAGAGCGACGACGCCATCGGCTACAACGGCCGCGGCTGGGCCGATCTCCTCATCGGCGAACCCAAGCGGGCTCTCGATGATTTCAACGAAGCCCTCGCCCTGGCACCGGACGGGGCCGACGCCCTTTATGGGCGGGGGCTCGCCAAAGACCGGCTCGGCGACGCGGCGGGCGCAGCCGCGGATCTGGGCGCAGCCCGCGCGCTCGCGCCCGACATCGATACATTGTTAAAGCGCAAGCAGCTCATAATGTGACCTTCGGTGCTCCTGCAGGCAGAAGGCTTGAAGCAGCGCATCAGCCGGCGCGGCAGGTCCAGACGCGGTAGAAGCGGCCGGCCCTTGCCTCGACATAGTTCTCCAGGAATCGCCGTCGGAAATCATCGGAGAACAGGGGCGCGCCCGTATAAAGGCTCCTCAGTGAAAACGGAGTTCCGGCGCCGGGCATGATCCAGGCCGGCACGGCGCAGCGGTCGACATACCGCATCAGCCGGTTGGAATCCGCACCGACGAAGACGAGATCCATCCAAGTGGCATAGTCGATGGCGATCCGGCCCGAGCGCATGACCAGCGCCGCATCCTGCATCGCCAGCCAGTACCGGTCGTCGTCGCTGACGGCCATCTGGGCTTCGGGATATTGCCGCGCAAGATCGACAAGCTCGGCGGTCGCCTCGGTCATGGCGGGCCGGTTCTGCAGAAGCTCGACGACCGACAGGCCGCCATAGTTGCGCAAGAAGCCCGTGCCGCCGGCCAGGAGCGCCAGCACGAGACCTGCGGCCCAGAGGTTTGCTTGCGCGAGCGGCAACTGGCGCCCCGCCTTGCTCCGATCGGCGACGACCGCGGTCGCATAGAGCCCGACCGGGATCATCGGCAGAATGTGATAGGGACCGGCCTCCACCCGGCCCGCGACCAGAACGGCGGCGGCCGTAGCAGCCAGGAACCCGCACAGCAGCCAACGATCCTCGGATGCCAGCACCGGCCGGCGCCAGGCATAGACCAACGCCGGCGGTCCGACGAAGGCGGCGGCAAATGCGAGGCTTACTCCCAACATCCATAGGTCGACAGCATGGCCGGCCGCCATCGAGAGGTAGTCGTAGTAGCCGGCCGCGGAAACGTTCGAAAGGGAGAATGGCGCCAGGAAGACGGCCGCGCCGGTCAGCGCTTGAACGAGCGCGCTCACCGCTTTGCGGCGCCAACCCGCGTCGCGTCCGATCAGGGCGAGTGCTGCGGGCGCCACGAAAACGAAACCATGCAGCTTGAGGCCGGCCGCAAGTCCCAGCAGCATGCCCATGGCAAGGTTGGCTGCGACCCGCGGCAGCTGCAGCGCGGCAAGAGCCAAGGCGGCGCACAGCAGCAGGAATGACTCCGGCCGGTTCCAATAGGCGAAAAGGCCATAAGGCAGCAGCAAAGCGAGCAAGCTGGCGAGGGCGAGGAAGAGAGCGACACGGTTCTTCAGCTGCCGCTGCAGCGGCTGCGCCATGGCCGCCAATGCTGAGATCAGTGCGACTATCCCCGGCAGCTTCGAGCCCAAGGTCGACTGGACGAGTAGCAGCCCCAGGCCATTGGCGAGAAAAAGAATTGGCCCATAAGGCATGCCGTAAATCCCTGCGGCGGCGGGCGGCGAATAGACTTCCTTTCCATTCACGGCCATGTACGACATGACCGTGATCGTCGTCTGGACATGGTCGACAAAGCCCGGGTAGGCGAGATAGGCGGCAATCTGGCCGAGGTAGAGCAAGACCGTCGCTGATCCGGCCGCGACAACTATGCGGACGAAGAAGTCGGATTCGGTGAGCCGGCGAAGCGGCAGAGCCCGTCCCCAGGCAAGGATCGCCAGCAACAGCAAGGGCAAGGAAAGCATCGGCAGGATCAGGGCCGCGCGATCGAACCAAGACTGGAGCACGATGGTCAGCGTCGGCATGCCGCTGGAACCGGCGCCGAATTCGGGCTGGCGACGAGGCTCGGCTTTGGTCGTCGCGCCCTCACGGCGCAGCGGCCCGTCGTCTGATCGATGCCTTCCGCTTCAACTTTGACCCTGCAGCAGGCCTCGCCTGGCGAGGTTGGCCATGAGCGCCAGGATCCCGAAATCCCAGGGCGCGATCCGGTCCGAATAGTCCACCCGGTTGACCAGGGTGCCGAGCTTGGGACTGGAGATCGCGACTTCGTCGCCGGGCCTGTGGGTGAAGCCTTCACCCGTGGTCACGCGGTCCTGTACCGGAGCGAACATGGTCCCGGTGAAAAGCACCAGCCCGTCGGGATATTGATGGTTTCGATCGACGGTTTGGGCGGCGAGATCGAGCAGGTCCCGGCTGATCCGGGCGAGCGAGCTCACGGCTTCGAGACGGAAGTTGTCCGCCCCGGCAATGGTGAGGCCAACCTCGCAGCGCCTGAGATCGTCGATGCCGAAACCGGAGTCGAACAGGCGGATGAAGGGGCCGATGGCGCAAGACCCGTTGTTGTCCTTGGCCCGGCCGAGCAGGAGAGCGCTGCGGCCTTCGAAATCGCGCAGGTTCACATCATTGCCCAAGGTCGCCCCGACGACGCGTCCACTGGCTTGGATGGCCAGCACCACCTCGGGCTCCGGGTTGCTCCAGACCGAGGCCGGATGGATGCCCACATCGGCGCCGTAGCCGACGGCGGACATGGGCTGGGCCTTGGTGAACACCTCGGCATCGGGCCCGATCCCGACCTCCAGATAAGGCGACCACAGCCCCCGGGAGACCAGCACTTCCTTCACCTTGCGCGCCGCTTCCGAACCAGGCCGGATGGCGGCGAGATCGACGCCCAGATCCTGGGTCAGGCGCCGGCGCACCGAATCGGCCGCCTTGGGATCTCCCTTGCTGCGCTCCTCGATCACCCGCTCCACCAGGCTTGCGGCGAAGGTGACGCCGCAGGCCTTGATCGCCTGAAGGTCGATGGGCGCGAGCAGGTAGGGCTTCGCGGCGTCGCGCCGGCTCGCCGGGCTGTTGGCGATCAGCGCCTCGACCGGGCCCAGGCTCTCGCCCTGGCGGAAAGCCGCGGTGGCGGCCGACGCGGGATCGGCCTCGTTCAGCAGCATCGCGGCAAGCGGAAAACGGCGCGAGACGTCGACGGCCTCGCCGGCCCGGACCACCAGCACCGCAGGGCCGCCTGCAGGACCCGGCAACATGGCGCGGCCGACCAGGAGCGCCTTGTCCCAGTCGTCGGGCAGAACCGCCTCGCGGTTGCTCAACAGAAGGCTCCCCTTGGCGCCGGGCCGCGGCTCAGGCGGTGCCGACCAGAGGCAGGTCGAGGCGCATCATCAGGCCGCGCCCGGCCAGGTTCTCGGCATGGATTCCGCCGCCCAAGGCCTGGAGATAGCGCCTTGCCGTCCACAGACCGATGCCGCCATGGGTTTCGCCGTCGGAGCGGGAGGCGCTGCGGAGCGAAAAGCCGCGCTCGAAGATGCGATCCTTGTGCTCGATCGGCACGCCGGGGCCGTCGTCCACGACGTCGATTTCCGCCCGGGTGCCGGACTTGACCAGGCGCAGCTCGACCCTGCCGCCCTTGGGCGTGAAGCTGATGGCGTTGTCGAGCACGGCCTCGACCGCGGTCTCGATCAGCTCCTCGCTGCCGAGCACGGTGAGGCCTTCCGGCAGCTCCGCCGCCAGCACCACGCCGCGGCCCTCCGCCAACGCCCGATAGGCCTTGGTCATCTGGTTCAGCAGGCGGCTGAGGTCGACGGGCCGGCGCGGCGGGTCGAGCAGCTCGGCCACCGATTCGTCCAGCCGGCGCGCGTCGTCGACCAGGTTGTCGAGCCGCTCGACCGCCTGCTCGGTCACCTCGAGGGCGCGCTTGGCCCTGAGGTTCCCGTCGGCGAGCCCCTTGCGCAGCGGCTCCAGCGACTGGCGCATGATCGCGATCGGCGTCTTGAAGGCATGGGCGTTGTCTTCGGCCCGCCGGCGGATGCTCTCGGCGCTGTGGCCGAGGGTGGAGACGAGCCGGTCGAATTCGGCCGCAACGCCGTCGAGCTCGGCAATCTCGTTCTGGTCCGAGAAGCTCCGGCTTTCGCCGCTGCCCAGCCTGAGGGCCCGGGCGGTGCGCCCGAAGCGCCTGACGCTGCCGCGAATGGCGAGGAACACGAACAGGGTAATTCCCGCGAGGCCGATGTACAGGATCGCCGCATCCTGGACCTCGATTCGTTTCCAATAGGGGGTGGTGAGCGCCGCTCCCACGACGTCGTTCGACGGGTAGGAGAAGATGATCGCCCAGCAGCCTTTCTCGGTCAGGACCGGCACGATGGAAGCAAGAACCTCGTCCAGCCCGGCGGGGTCGTGAAAGTTCCGCGCCTGCGGCTGATCACCGCTGCAGGACTGCGTGACCGTGTCCAGAACGCCCAGACGGATCAGCTCGCGGCTCTCCGGCTGGAAATCGGCGGCGCCGATCGGCGGCGCGGCGCCGACAAGATAGAAGCCCGCAGCACCCTCCTGCCCCACGGGGCGGAAGAGCAGCCGGATGTGGGTGTTGCTGTTGTCGATATAGGGCGCGAGGGTGTCGGTCGCATTGGTGAAGGCCGACGGATCGCTTCGGCGCAGCAGGGGTTCGAGCGCCGTTGCCACCAGCCGGCCCTGGGCTTGGACACTGCGCAGCAGCAGATCCTGCCCTTCCCGATCGGCCCGGTTGAAGATCAGGTAGAGCGCGACGGGCACCGACAGGAAGGCAATGGCCAGCATGATCAAAGGCATCACCAGCGACCGGCGGATGCGCGTGATGGGGTTCTTCATTCGCCGTGATCCCAGTAATAGCCATAGCCCGAGTAGTTCTTGATGCAGTCGAACTCGTCGTCGATGGCACGGAATTTCTGGCGGATGCGCTTGATGAAGGAACGAACGTTGACCCGGTAGCCCTCCTCGCCCCAGCCTGCGATGAACCCCTCGCCCCGGACCAGATCGTAGATCTCCCGGTACGAGAAGTCGCGCTTCGGCGTCTCGGCCAGGGTTTGCAGAATCGTGAACTCGGTCAGCGTCAGCTCGACCCGCTTGCTGTCCCAGAAGGCGCGTCCGATGAGGGGTCTGAGCTCGAGCTTGCCGCGGCGGATCAGCTCCGTGCCCGCCGCCGTGGCACGCTTGCGCCCGTCGACGATCAGCGACAGGCGCTGGAGGATCACCGAAAGGCTGCGCGACTTGCTGATGAAATCGACCGCGCCCAGGGCCAGGGCCGCTTCTTCGTAGACGTTGTCGGTCAGTGCCGTCAGGAACAGCACAGGCATGCTGTGGCCGCGCTCGCGCATGAGGCGAAGCACGCCCAGCCCGTCCAGCCCCGGCATGCGCCAGTCGAGGAGAACCGCATCGACCTCTTCGGGCTTGGCGAGCTGGCCGAGGGCGGCCTCGCCGCCGTCGACGCTGGCGACCTCGTAGCCCTCGTCCATCAGGTTCTGGCCGAGGGATTCACGGAACAGGGCGTCGTCATCGACGAGGAGAAGACGGCCTCGCGGTTCGATGTCAGCCTGCATGGGCTTTCACCAGGCCGCCGACGCAGCCGCCATGGGTCGTATCGGCCGGGTCGCGATCGTTGATCTCATAGGTCAGCGTGCGATAGGTGCTGCCACCCACTTCGGGATAGAAGAACAGCTTCACATCGCAGATGTCGGAGCGGTAGGTCCAGACGCGCGATGGCGGCGCATCCGCTTTTTCCGCCGGCGGGCCCAGGAGATTCGTGGCCTCGGATTCGCTGAGCCCGACCAGCCGGTCCGGATCGTAGCTGGCCGCCGGTGTTGCGGCGGGAGCGTTTGGCGCGGCCGCGGTGCTCGGCGCTGCCGCAGTGCCCGGCGCTGCCGATGTCTCGGTCTGGCTGCCGCCGGTCCCGGTTGCCGCAGGCGCCGCGGGTTGGCTGCCCGTCTCGGCCGCGGGCTGGCCGCCTGACTCGGCCGCAGGCGCAGCCGCAACATCCGTGCCGGGCTTCAACACCGGCACCGGATATTGGGGAAGCTCACCCGGTCCCGGGACGCTGACCAGCGGTCGTACGGGTGGCGGCGGCGGCGCCGTAACGGGCTTTGCAGTCACGGTATGGGTGTGACCGCAAGCGGCGAGACCAAACATCAACACCAGGGCGCCGGTTCGCAGCGCGCGCATTCATCGCTCCTTCTTTCCGCCCCCGGCGATCGGCACAAGGGCCGGCGATGGCTCGAACCAATGGCTCGATCGGCGGATTTTGTCCCAAATCCGCCAAGGATGCCAATGGCCTATTGTCCTTTATTTGCCTTTCGGCTTCAGCGCCTGCCAGTCGGCGTCGCTCAGCCGGTCGAGAAAGTTGAATTGGCCCGCCCCCTGCAGCCACTCGCCGCCATCGATGGTCACAACCTCGCCATTGATATAGCCGGAAAAATCGCTCAGCAGGAACGCCGCGAGGTTGGCGAGCTCGCCATGCTCGCCCACCCGCCGGAGGGGATTCTTGGTTTCGAAGGCCCGAGCGAGATCGGGCCGGGGCACCAGCCGCTCCCAGGCGCCGGGCGTGGGAAACGGTCCCGGGGCAATGGCGTTGAGCCTGATCCCGCGCGGACCCCATTCCACCGCCAGGCTCCTTGTCATCGCCAGCACCCCCGCCTTGGCCATGGCCGAGGGGACGACGTAGGCCGAGCCGGTCCAGGCATAGGTCGTGACGATGCTCAAGACGGTTCCGCGCCTGCCCGCCTTCAGCCAGCGCCGGCCGCAGCCCGTGGTGCAATAGGCGCTGCCGTGGAGCACGATGCCGAGCACCGCATCGATGGCGCGCGGGCTCAATTCCTCGCTCCGGGCGATGAAGTTCCCGGCGGCGTTGTTGACCAGCGCGTCCAAGGGGCCGTTGGTCCAGATTGCATCCAGCATCTGCTCGACCGCCGCGGCGTCGCGCAGGTCGCAGCCGTGGATTTCGACCTTGCCGCCGGTCTCCGCCCGCAGCTTCGTCGCCGCCTCCGCCAGCGCCTGCTCGCGCCGGCCGCAGATTACGAGCTCGGCGCCAAGATCGAGCGCACGATGGCCCATGGCGTAACCGAGACCAGTGCCGCCGCCGGTGATGAGGACGCGTTTGGCCTTCAAGAGATCGGGCTGAAACATCATGGATACCTTGTGATTACCCCTGCCCAGCGGGCGGCGGAGTATAGGAGCGGTGCCGTCTCGCGCAAGGGCCCCGGGTTTGTCATCCGGGTTGATCGTCCGTTCAATGAAGCCCCACAACTTGGTTTAAATTCATTGATTTAAGGCCCGGCTTTCCCGTATGAACGCGGGACCGGCTGCGGAGCGGAAGCCGGTTCGTGGGAGCGACAGATGGGGCGCCGGCTCGACATCAAGCAGTCGCGGCGGATCGAGTTGATCGAGGCGACGATCGACAGCCTGGCCAAGCGGGGCTTTGCCGAATTCACGCTCGGGCAAGTGGCCAAGGCGGCGCGGCTTTCCCAGGGCATCGTCAATTTCTATTTCCGCAGCAAGGACGCCTTGCTGGTGGAAACCCTCAAATACATGGCCGAGGAATACGAGCGCTTCTGGATTTCCGCCGTGCGGAAGGCCGGGCCAAATGCAGCCGACAAGCTGGCCGCAATGATCGCCGCCGACTTCGATCCGATCGTGACCAGCCGCAAGCAGGTGACCGTCTGGTATGCCTTTTGGGGCGAGGCCCGCTGGCGGCCCGAATACCTCAAGATCTGCCAGGATCTGTCCGAGAGCTACTTCGCCGAAACCCATGCCCTGTGCCGGGAGCTGGCCCAAGCAGGTGGTTATTCCGAGGTTCAGCCCGATCGGGTCGCCCGCGGCCTCAATGCCATGATCGACGGACTGTGGCTCGACATCCTGACCAGCCCGACGGCGATCGACCGGAAGGAAGCCAAACGCACCTGCCTCGCCTTTCTCGCTTCCGTCTTCCCGCGCGAGTTCGCTCGTCATCTCACGACCGGCCGCGCCGCCTGAAGCAGACAGCGCGCCCTGCCCCAACGAACATCAAGGAGATCCGGTGCCATGCCCTATCCGCTGCCCCCCGCTGCCCGCGCCTGGCAGGAGAAGGTCCGCCGGTTCGTCGCCGAGGAATTGATCCCCCACGAGGTCGAGGCCGAGATGAACGGCGGCCTGCTGCCCGATGCCCTTCGCCAGCGGCACCGGCGCCGGGCAAAGGAAATCGGGCTTCATGCCCTTGCCATTCCCAAGTCTCTCGGCGGCGCGGGATTGACCTATCTGGAGCAGGTCGTGATCCAGGAGGAGATTGGCAAGGTCACCAATGCGCTCGGCTGGTGCTACGATTCCACCCCGCCCTGGATGGTGGAGGCCTGCCAGGGTTCCCCCCACCAGATGCAGACCTGGGTGATGCCCAACATCCGCGGCGAGCGCCATGAATGCTACGCCATCACCGAAGCCGATGCGGGCTCGGACGTGGACGCCATCAAGGCCACGGCCCGTCGCGACGGCGATGACTACCTGCTGAACGGCGAGAAGTGGCATGTGACCAGCGCCAACCACGCCGACCATTTCATCTTCCAGGCGAAGATCCAGGGCGGGGCTCATGACGGAAGTCACAGCCTGTTCTTCGTCGACATGAAGACCCCCGGCGTCACCCTGGTACGCACGCCCGCCTACAGCCACAACTACGCTGCCCACCACCCGATCTATCGCTTCGAAAACGTGCGCGTGCCCGCGGCCAACCGCATCGGCAACGAGGGCGACGGCATGGCCTTCACCTATGACTGGTTCCGCTATGAGCGCCTCGGCATCGCCGCGCGCTGCTGCGGCGCGGCGGCCCGGCTGATCGAGGAGGCGAGCGCCTTTGCCAGGCAGCGCATCGCCTTCGGCAAGCCGCTCGCCGATCAACAGGCGATCCAGTTCATGCTGGCCGACAGCGTTGCCGAACTTTGGGCCTCGCGCCTCATCACCTACCGCACGGCGGAGGAAATCGATGCCGGCGTCGACCGGAAGGTCAGCCACGCCCAATGCGCAATCGCCAAGCTCTCCGCCTCCGAGATGGCCAACCGCGTCGCCGACCGGGCGGTGCAGATCTTCGGCGGGCGAGGCTACATGCGCGAGAACGTCGCCGAACGCTTCTTCCGCGAGCTCAGGGTCGATCGCATCTGGGAAGGGGCCAGCGAGATCCAGCGGCTGATCATCGCCAACGGGCTCTACAAACGCGGCCAGGCTGCGCTGCTCGAGTGACAACTTGCTGAAGACCCTCCGACCCGTCTTGGCGGTGCTCGTCGGCGTCGTGTGCCTGGAGACGGCGCTCGGCATCCTATCGCCGACGATAAGTCTGCAGCTCGTCCATCGGAGCGTCCCGGCGGAATTCATCGGTCTCATCGGCTCGGCCTATTTCGCCGGCTTTCTTTTCGGCACCCTCACCTGCCATCGGGTCATCGACCGGGTCGGCCATATCCGCACCTTTGCCGTCTTCGCGGCGCTGGCGGCGAGCGCAGTCCTGTTGTTCCTGCTTTTTGACCAGGTCTATGTCTGGCTCGGGCTTCGCATCGTCACCGGTTACGCCATCGCCGGCCAATATGTGGTGGTCGAAAGCTGGCTCAACGACAAGGCGACGAGCGGCAACCGGGGCAAGATCTTCTCGCTCTACATGTCGGTATCCTGGGCCGCCAGCGGCGTCAGCCCGCTGGCCCTCAACATCGCCGACCCGACCGGCCACAGGCTGCTCACCCTCGCGGCCATCGCGCTCGTTGCCTCTCTCATTCCCCTTGGCCTCACCCGGATCGGCAATCCGGAAATCGGAGAGCGCGAGCATTTCGGTCTCATCCGGCTCTATCGCATCTCGCCGCTGGGCGTCGTCGCCTGCCTCGGCTCCGGCGTCGCCGGCCCGGCCTTCTACGCCCTACTGCCCGCCTATATGGTGGCGGCCGGCTACAGCACCCGCGAATTGTCCATCGTCTACAGCTTCAGCACGCTGGCCGGCCTGCTTGCCCAGTTTCCCATCGGCTATCTCTCCGACCAGCTGGGACGGCGGCCCCTCATGCTGGCGACCTCGGCCGGCGCGGCCGCGGCGGCTTTCGCCCTTTACCTCATTGGCGACCGCTCCTTCGCGATCCTCGCCGTGCTGGTCTTCCTGTTCGAGGGCCTGATGGCGCCGCTTTACGGCCTCGGCGTCGGCCAGGCAGGCGACTACATCGCGCGGAAGGACTTCGTCGCCGCTTCCAGCGGCCTGCTCTTTGCCTGGGGCGTCGGCTCGGCCATCGGCCCGTCCATCGCCGGCGGCATGATCGCGCTGTCGGGACCGCGCAGCCTCTATCTCTTCATGGGCGGCGCCATGACGGCGATGGCGCTTTTCGTAATCTGGCGGATGATTCGCCGGTCGGCCAAGTCGGCAAAGGAACAGGGCAATTTCGTTGCCGTGCCCTTGACCCAAGGCACTTACGGCGCGCCGGAGCTGGATCCTCGCGGCGAGCCGGTACTGCACGCGCACAGGGTGTTGGAAGAATGAAGGGCCCGGCCGATGAGATCGGCATCGCGAATCGAGATTTGGCTGGACGGACCTTCAGCACTCCTCCCGGCCCTGAACGTCAGCCTCTCCTGATGCCCGAGAGCCGGCGCTTCGTATCCGCCATCATGTTGCGGATATCATAGGCAGCCAGCAACCTGCCGGAAGCGTCGTAGATCGTAACTTCCTCCGGCACTTTGTCGCGGAACTCCGCCTTGGGCCAGAACTCGTCCTGGTCGCCATCATAGAAGCCCATAAGGGCGTCCCTGGCATGCATCCTCAGATCCGCGGAACCAGGTCCGTCAACGGACCAGTCGCGGGTCCACAGGACTCTCCCGGTCAAGCGCCTGAACTCCATGCGCATGATGGTGAAGCCTCCTCGCCTCGAGGCATGGGCGCACTGCCTCTCAATGCTGAAAACGAATCTGGTGAGGCCTTTCTTCCCCTTGCAGATGCGGCATCGGGGTGTCACGAAGTTGACCTGCATGGGGCATTTCTGCCCGCACCTGCAGACGGCCTTCTTCTTCGACGCCGCCTAGCCGGTCGAAAGCGTGCTTATCGCCCGCTAAACTCCCTGCAGCCGGTGCTTAGATCGTAACCCGGTCCGGAAGCTCGCGCCGGAAGGGCACTTCGCCGGCGGGCGCCGGCCCGTCGAAGGAGCGCGCATACTCGTGGCCGGCATAGACCGCGGCCGCGATGGTCGATGGGGCATAGGCGTCGCCGATGGCCCGGACGGATTTCAGATCGCCGGGCGCCTTCTTGAGAGCGAGATAGAGCGCCTCCTCCGGCAGGCGCGCCGTCACCGTGACCAGCGAGCGCGCCGCCAATTCTTCGCCTGCATCGGTGAAGACGCAAGCCAGCGTCACGTGATCGCCGAAGAAACCTGTGACCGCCCGGCTGGGCCTGATCTTGACCCCAAGCTTCAGCAGGCGCGCCTGAACATGGCGCAGCTCCAGGGTGTTCGCCGTCCAGACCGAAGCGAGCTCCGCGGGAGTGACCAGAGTCACGTCGAGGCCCGCCTGCCTCAGCTTCTCGGCCAGCACGCCGCCCATGTAGTAATGGTCGTCGTCGAAGATCACGACCGGGCTCTCGGGCAGTTTGCCTGCCATGATGTCGTCGGGAGTCAGCACCGCCGGAGCATCGAAGCCCTTGACCGGCGAGGAATGCCAACGCCCGAAACCGTCTCGTCGCCAGCGCGCCCCGGTCGCCAGCACGACATGGGGAAAGGCGAGCTCGCGGATGTCGTCGGCGCCGAGCCGGCTCGCGGGATAGAGCTCGACGTTGGGAAGCTTCCGGAGCTGCTGCAGCCGGTAGTCGCGGACCCTCGCCCATTCGGCCAGCCCCGGCAGCCGGGATTCGCGCGTCACCCGCCCGCCCAGCTCCTTCTCCGCCTCGGCGAGATGGACGCGGTAGCCGCGCTGGCCCAGCGCAAGGGCGCATTCGAGCCCTGCCGGGCCGGCGCCGACCACGAGCACGGAATCCTCGGAGCCCTTGGCCTGGATCTTTTCCGGATGCCAGCCCTTGCGCCATTCCTCGCCCATGGTCGGGTTCTGGGTGCAGCGCAGCGGCACCATGGTGTAGTCGCCGCTGACGCAGATGTTGCAGCCGATGCATTCGCGGATGTCCTCGACCCGCCCCTCCTCGATCTTCCGCGGCAGGAAGGGATCGGCGATGGAGGGCCGGGCAGCGCCGATGAAGTCGAGGATGCCGCGGCGGATCTGGGAGACCATGCTGTCGGGCGAGGTGAAACGCCCGACCCCGACCACCGGCTTTTTCGTGACCCGTTTGACGAAGGCGATGAAAGGCTCCTGGGAGCCTTCGGGCTTGAAGCGCGAGGTCGTGGAATCGTTGTACCAGGGGCTGACATTGACGTCCCAGAGGTCGGGAAGCTCGCCCAGCATCTCGACGACCTCGCGGCCTTCGGCATCCGAGGCGATGCCCTGTTCGCCCATGAGCTCGTCGGTGGCGAAACGCACGGCGACGGCGCAGGTATCGCCCACCGCTTCCTTCGCCTCCTCGATGATCTCGCGGAAGAGCCTGACGCGGTTCTCGAGGCTCCCGCCATATTCGTCGATCCGGTCATTGCGCCGCCGCTCCAGGAAATGCATGGGCAGCGAGAGATCATGCCCGGCATAGCAATAGACGATGTCGAACCCGGCCCGCTTGGCGCGCACAGCCGCCTCGCGGTGCCAGCGCCGGTAATTGCGGATGTCCTCCTTGTCCATGGCCCGGGCCTGGACCGGATAGTAGCCGTTGATCGGCTGGTGCCTGGGGCCGATGGGCGCCATGCGGCTGTAGAGATTGGCGCAGGTGGGCCCATTATGGACGAGCTCGCATCCCGCCAGCGCGCCGTGCTTGTGCACCGCCTCGGTCATCCGCGCGAGTGCCGGGATGTCGTGATCGTCCCACAGCCGCGCCTCGTGATAGGGTGCGGTGTCGCCGGTCGGGTGGATCTCGCACTCCTCGGTGCAGACCACGGACCAGCCGCCTTCGGCCTTCATCCCGCGCATGCCGGCGAGCGCCTGGGGCTGATAGTGGCCCATGCCGTTGCAGTGGGGCACCTGATAGAAGCGGTTCTTCGCCGTCACCGGACCAATGCGGACGGGTTCGAACAGGATGTCGTAGCGCGGATCGCGCGGCATGAATTTCCCCCGGGTGAGCTTGCTTCCACGCACTCTGGCCTTGCGTCGATGCGCCTGGCAAGCCCGGCAACGCTTCCCTCTGCGACCTGGCTCAAGCTAGAATGAATTGCCGCGCGCTTTCCGAACGGAGGTGGACCATGCCGGGCATCGAAAAGGTACTCGACGAACGCCGGATCGACAGCGATCCCGCCCGTTCCTATACCTTGCCGTCGCGGCTCTACACGGCGCCCGAGGTCTTCGCCGCCGAGCGCGAGGCGATCTTTTTCCGCACTTGGCACGTCGCCGGCCATGTCAGCGACCTTGCCGAAGCGGGCAGCTACGTCACCGCCGCGATCCATGACCAGAGCGTCTTCATCTGCCGCGGCAAGGATGGTGAACTGCGCGGCTTCTACAACGTCTGCGCCCATCGGGCTCATCAGCTCTTGCAGGGCATGGGCAAGTCCAAGGTCATCACTTGCCCGTACCACGCCTGGTCCTATCACCTGACCGGGGCGTTGCGCAGCGCCCGGGGTGCGGAGGAGATGGAGAGCTTCGACAAGGGCGAATTTTGCCTGACGCCGGTCAGGGTCGAAACCCTGGGGCCGCTCGTTTTCTTCAACCTTGATCCGAACGCCGAGCCGCTGGCGAAACTGGCAGGCGGCTTGCTGGCCGAACTCGAGGCGCATATCCCAGGTTTCGCGACGATGAAGCGCACGGACAGTCGGGCCGGCGGCGGCAGCAGCGTCATCGAGGCCAATTGGAAGGTCGGGGTCGACAATTTCCTCGAATGCTATCACTGCGCTCCGGCCCACCCGGCCTTTGCCGACATCGTCGACATTTCCAGCTACCGGTCGACCCTGCACGGGTTCTATTCCTCTCACGTCGGTCCCGTGGTGCGGGCCAAGAACAAGGCCTATGCCTTCGATCCCGCCGCCGCCATCCAGCACAGCGGTTTCTGGTGGCTTTGGCCCATGACGACGATCAACGTGATGCCGGGCGACCCCTCGTTCTCGCTGTTCTGGTGGAATCCGCTCAGCCCCACCCGCACCGAGCAGCACTTCGTCGGCTACACCCCCGACGGCAAGCGCACGCCCCAGCTCACGGCGGCGTCGATCTACGGCGGCACCATTCTGGGGGTCGAGGACAACCTGCTGTGCGAATCGGTGCAGCGCGGCCTTGCCTCGCGGGGCTATCGCCAAGGCCGGTTCGTGGTCGACCGCGAGCGCACCGAGCGCAGCGAGCACGCCGTCCACCACTTCCACCAGTTGGTCGCCGAGGCGCTCGGCTACTGAAGGCCGCCTATTCGGCAGCGCGGCTGATCACCGGGTCGACGCGCATAAGGTCGGCCAAGGGTATGTGGCAGGCGATGCGATGGCCCGTCGCCGTCGTCAATTCGGGCGGCGGCACGTCATCGCAGATCTTGCCCACCTTGCGCGGGCAACGGGTGGCGAAGGGGCAGCCCGCCGGCACGTCGCGCACGCTGGGCAGATTGCCTTCCAGGATGATGCGCTTCTGCTTCAGGTCCGGGTCGGGGATCGGCACGGCCGACAGCAATGCCTCGGTATAAGGATGATAGGGCGGCAGGAAGACGTCCTCGACGTCGCCGAACTCCACGATCTTGCCCAGATACATGACGGCGACCCGGTCGGCGAGATAGCGCACGACCGAAAGATCGTGGGAGATGAAGATCAGGGTGGTGTCGCGGCTGGCCTGCAGCTCGATCAACAGGTTGACGATGGCCGCCTGAACCGAGACGTCGAGGGCCGAGACCGGCTCGTCGGCCACCACCACCTCCGGATCGCCGGCCAGCGCCCTGGCTATGGCCACGCGTTGCTTCTGGCCGCCGGAAAGCTGGCGCGGCTTGCGATCGACGAATTCGGCCGGCAGTTTCACCGTCTCCATCAGCTTGCGCGCCTCGGCCCTGGCCTGGACTCGCCGCAGATGCTTCAACCGGCGCAGCGAACGCTCGACGATGTAGCCGATGGAATGGCTGGGATTGAGCGTGCTGTCTGGATTCTGGAACACCATCTGCAGCTTGCGCTTGATGGAATCGGCGCGGCGCTCCACCGGCTGATTGCCGATCTCCTCGTCGTCCAGCACGACCTTGCCGCCCGTCGACTGCTCGATGCCCGTCAGCACCTTGGCGAAGGTCGATTTGCCGCAGCCTGATTCGCCGACGATCGCAAGCGTCATGCCGCGTTTCGCCATCATGCTGATATCGTTGAGCGCCTTGACGTCATAGGCCTTGCCGCCCGCGAAGATGCTCGGCGACTGGCGATAGAACTTCTGCAGATGGTCGACGTTGAGGATTTCTTCCTTGTTGCCCTTGGCGACCAGGGCCTCGCCGCTCGGTTTCGGAGGCTGGCGGGGCGGCAGTTCGGCGCTGCGCACGCACTGCACGCGGTGCTCGACCTCGCCGGGCACGTCGGTCGTTTGGATCGGCCCCGCCGTGCAGCGCGCTGCCTCCACGTACTTGCAGCGCGAAGCGAAGATGCAGCCCTTCGGCCGGTTGATGGCCGGCGGCATTTGGCCCGGGATCGGCGCGAGCGCCGAGGACGTCTTGTTGCTGCCGAGCACGGGAATGCAGTCCAGCAGGCCCCGGGTATAGGGATGGCGCGGATTGCGGAACACTTCCCCGATCGCACCCTCTTCGACCAGCTCGCCCGCGTACATCACGCCGATCCGGTCGCAGATGCGGACCACGGTGCCCAGATTGTGGCTGATGAAGACGATCGAGGAATTGTGCTTGTCGCGCAGCCGCGCCACCAGGTCCAACACCGCCGCCTCGACCGTGACGTCGAGGCCGGTGGTCGGCTCGTCCATCAGCAGGAGCGACGGCTCGGACATGAGGGCCATGGCGATGACCACGCGCTGCTGCTGGCCGCCCGAGAGCTGGTGCGGGTAGCGATCGAAGACGCTCTCGGGGTCCGGCAGGTTCACCTCGCCCAGCATCTCGAGCGCCCGCCGGCGCGCGTCCGCCGGACCGGCGTTCTGATGGATCATCGGCACTTCCATGAGCTGCCGGCCCACGGACATCACCGGGTTCAGGCTCGACATCGGGTCCTGGTAGACCATGGCCATCCGGCCGCCGCGGATCTTGCGCAGTTCCTCGGCCGACATCTTGCTCATGTCCTGCCCTTCGAACAGGATCCTGCCCCCGGTGAGCCGCCCGACGCCGCTAAGATAGTTCATGACCGAGAAGGCGACCGTCGACTTGCCGCAGCCCGATTCGCCGACGAGGCCGAGCGCCTCCCCCTGCTCGAGCTTGAAGGACACGCCCGGGACCACGTTGATCTCGCCGGCCCGGGTGAAATACGAGATGCGCGCGTTCTGGAGCTCGAGAACCGGGGGCATGGGTTCAGTCCCTCAAGCTGATTTCGCGCAGGCCGTCGGCCAGCATGTTGAAACCGACCACGAGCGAACTGATCGCCATGCAGGGGAACAGGGACATGTAGGGCGAGGAGGACATCATGGTGTAGGTGTCCTTGACCATGCCGCCCCAATCCGGGTCCGGCGGCGGCAGGCCGAGGCCGAGGAAGCCGAGCACGCCGATGGCGATCGTCGTATAGCCCATGCGCAGGCAGGCATCGACGATGAGCGGTCCGCGGGCATTGGGCAGGATCTCCACCAGCATGATGTAGATCGCCGATTCGCCGCGCATCTTCGCCGCCGCCACGTAGTCGCGCTCGCGCAATTCGAGGGTCAGGCCGCGCACGATGCGCGAGACCTGGGGGGAGGCGATGAAGGTGACGGCCAGAATGATGTTGAGAGCCGAAGGGCCGAATTGGGAGATGATGATCAGATAGAGGATGATCACCGGGAACGAGAGGATGATGTCGGAGATCCGGCTGATGACGACGTCGGCCCAACCCCGGTAGTAGCCAGCCAGGAGCCCCATGGTGCAACCGACCACATAGGCGCTGAAGGTCGCGATCGGCCCGACCGTCAGAACGATGCGCGAGCCCCAGATGATCCGCGACAGGATGTCCCGGCCCTGGTTGTCGCGACCGAGCCAGAACGCGATGGACGGCCCCAGATTGGTGAAATCGTCCATGTAGTTTTCATTGGGGTCGTAGGGCGAGATCAGGGGGGCCAGCAGCGCGACCAGGACCCAGAACAGCACCAGCGCGGCGCCAATCATGCCGACGGGCGACTCGCGCAGCAGCGCGATGCGCTTCAGAAGCCGCAGGAGCGCGCCGGCCGGCTTCTTGCTGTCTATGGCGGTCGCGGCCATGAGCGGGCCCTCAGGTGAACCGGATGCGCGGGTTGAGCAGCATGTAGCCGAAGTCGCCGATGACCTGGGTGGTGACCGTGACCAGCACGGCGAACATCGAGCCTGCCTCGATCACCGCGACATCCTTGTTGAGCGCCGCGTCGAGCATCATGCGCCCGAAGCCGGGATAGCCCACCACGGCCTCGACCACGACTACTCCGGTCACCAGGTAATTGACCTGGAGCAGGATCACGGTGAACGGGCCGATCATGGCGTTGCGGATCGCATGCTTCATGATCACGTCCCGGAAACTCAGGCCCTTCAGCACCGCGGTGCGGATATAGGGGCGGGTCATGGTCTCCACCATGGAGGCCCGCACCATGCGCACGACGTAGCCCAGATCGTAGAGCACCATCACCGACACCGGCAGGACGAGCTGGGAGGCAATGGACCAGCCGCCGCTGGCATCGAGCGGCGAAGTGCCTGGCAATAGCCCCAGCCAGATGACGAGCACGCTCTGCTGGAACACGCCGGAGGCGAATTCCGGAACCGAGGTGGTGATGATGCTGAACAGCGAGATCGTGCGGTCGAGGCGCGATCCTTCGCGCATTCCGGCGCTGACCCCCAGGAAGATCGAGGCCGGCACGATGATGAGGAAGGCGAGGGACGCGATGATGGAGGTATTCGCCAGCCGGTCCCAGATGATGTCGTTGACCGGAACGCCCCACAGCGTCGACTTGCCAAGGTCGCCTTGGAGAATGTGGCCAAGCCAGAGGACGTAGCGCAGCAGCACCGGGCGATTGAGGCCCATCTGCTCGGTCAGCATGTTGACCTGCTCCTGGGTCGCGAAGGGCCCGAGGATCTTGCGGGTCACTTGCCCGGGGGAATACTCGTTGACGAGGAAGATGATGAGGGACACTGCCAGCATCGTCAGCAGCAGATAACCGAGCCGCTTGGCGAAAAAGTTCAGCATCCGCTCTCCCGCTCCGCACCTGCCGTCGACCCATGGGCCGCATTAGCCGGTCGCGCAGTCAACCCCCTGTGCTACGGATAGCGGCCTTCCTGGCTGCCGCCCGCGTCTTTTTCTGTTGAAACTAGGAAACACGCAATTGGCGAAGCGATCAAGCGCTTCGTGCGAACGGCGAGGGTCCGACGGGCCTACAGGTCCTTCATCAGCCTCGCCGCATCGTAGATCGCAGCATGGACGTTGCGGCTCATGATCGCGTCGCCGATGCGGAAAAGTTGGAACCTGCCGGCCGGATTCGTCCTGAGCTCCTGCGGCCGGCCTCCGATGAGCCGGTCATAGTCGACCTCGCCCAGGTTGCGCGACGCGGGCCGGAGCGCGTAATAGAGCTCGTCCCGGGGCAGCGTGCCCAAGTCGTAGACGATCTGGTCGACGGAACGCTCCTCCTCGGTATTGGTGAATTCATTTCGCAAAACCGCAATAATCGCATTGCCTTCCGTATAGACGCTGGTCAGTCGCAAGTTCGGCGTCTGGATGACGTTGTGTTTGTAAAGATTGCGCAGATGCGCCACGAAGCCGGTATGGCCGATGGCTTCGCCCACCAGCCGGTCGGGCGTCACCAGTTCGACCGATGCGCCTCGCGTCGCAAGATAGTCCGCGGCGCTCACGCCTCCTTGCAGGCCCGGCTCGTCATAGACCAGCACGTTGCTGCCGGTCTGCGTCTCGCCCGCCAGGATCTTCCAGCTCGAGACCGTCAGCTCTGCGCCCGGACAAGCCGGAGGACGCGGCGTCCCGCCGGTGGCGATCACGACGATGTCGGGCGATAGAGCCAACACGGCATCCGCGGTCGCCGTCCGATCGAGCCGAACTTCGACGCCAAGCCGCGCCAGCTCCCGCTCGAGCCAGCGGGTGATTCCGGTGAGGTTCTCCCGCCAGGCGATGGCCCGGGCGAGATTGATCTGCCCGCCCAGGCGCGATGACGCTTCGAACAGCACGACCGAATGGCCGCGCTCGGCTGCGACCCTGGCCGCCTCCAGCCCGCCGGGCCCGCCGCCGACGACCACGACGCGCCTTGCCACCGGGGCGCGGGAGACCGTGTGAGACATGAACTGCTCACGGCCGGTCGCCGCGTTCTGGATGCAGGCGAGGCCGCCGCCCATGGCCGCATGGTCGACGCAATAGTTGGCGCCGACGCATTGGCGGATTTCGTCCGCGCGGCCTTCCTGCAACTTGCGCACCAGATGGGGATCGGCGACATGGGCCCGGGTCATCGCCACCATGTCCACGTGACCCCCTTCCACGGCGCGGGCCGCGGTGGCGATGTCGCGGATCGCCGAGGCATGGAAGATGGGAAGGTCGGTCTCTGCCTTGACTGCGCTGGCGAGATAGAGGAACGGCGCCGGCGGAAACGACATGTCCGGCAGCATGCCCACCAGCCCGCTGAAATTGTCGCCATGGGACTGGTAGACGCTCAGATAATCGATGAGGCCGCTGTTGGCGAAGCCGGCGGCGACCTTGAGGCATTCCGTTTGGTCGAGCCCGCCTTCCAGCAGCTCATCGCCGGCGACCCGCATGCCGAGAACGAACTCGGGGCCTACCCGCTCGCGGATCGCCGTCATGACCTCAAGGCCGAAGCGCATGCGGTTCTCCAGGCTCCCGCCGTACCGGTCCTGCCGCTGATTGGTAACCGGCGAAATGAAGCTGTCGATCAGGTGATGGGCAGCCGCGATCACTTCGCAGCCGTCGAGGCCGCCCTTCTTGCAGCGCTCGCCGGCATCGGCGAAGGCCTTCAGGATCCGGCGGAAGTCCCAGTCCTCCATTTCCTTGGCATAGGAGCGATGGAGCGGCTCGCGCGTGGCCGAGGGGGCGACCAAGGGCAGCCAATGCCGTCCGTCCCAGGCGCCCCGCCGGCCCAGATGAGTGATCTGGCAGAAGATCGCTGCACCGTGCCGATGGACCCGATCGGCGAAGGAATGCAGGTAGGGAAGGATCCGGTCGTCGCTGATATCGATCTGGTTGAAGGGCAGGGGCGAATCCGGCGCGACCGACGACGAACCGCCGAACATGGTCAGCGCCAGGCCACCCTTGGCCTTTTCCTCGTGGTAGAGCTGATAGCGCTCCCCCGGCATGCCGTCCTCGGCGAAGCCAGGCGCATGGGCCGTGCTCATGATCCGGTTGCGGAGCTGCAAGTGCTTCAGCCGGAAAGGCTGCAGCAGCGCTTCATGGGCTTGCATCGGGGTCTCTTGTGGCTAAAACGACGCGATCCGGTGCGACTCAAGAACCCGCGGCCGGCAGCGTCAAGCGGTTTCCTGGGTCGATCGGACGGACGTCCAAGCCAATGCCCCATGGAGGCGTGTTCGTTTTCCTCCAAGACTTGACCAAACCCTCCTGGTGGCGACAGTCTTTCGCCCATGGAGGCTTTCGACGTTGCGGTCATCGGCGGCGGAATCATCGGCTGCAGCGCGGTCAATCATCTGGCCGCCGCCGGCTACCGCACGATCCTGCTGGAGCAAGGCGATATCGCCGGAGCCACCTCGGGGCGCACCAGCCGCTTGCAGTACTGCGGGCTCTCCTATTTCTCCCGGTTCCGCTCGCTGCTGGACACGCTCCGGCGCCCCGGCGAGGCATGGGAGGGCGTGGAACTTGCCCGCCGAGCGATGCGCGACCGGTCCGGATTCGTGCGCCAGACGCCTGAGCGCGTGCGGCCAATCACCTTCTTCTTCCCGCTTTATCGCGACGGCTCGATCCCGCTCTGGCAAGTGCGCCTCGGGTTTTCCCTGCTTGAGCGCCTCGATCCGGGCGGCATACCGCTGCAGCGCGCGCTGCTCAGCCCTGAAGAGGCTCGCCGCGAACCGGTCCTGGCGCATTTGCGCGATCCCGATCGGCTGCTTGGCGTGATGCGCTACACCGAATACCAGTTCGACTGGCCGGAGCGCATCTGCGTCGACGCGGCCCTCAATGCCGAAGACAACGGCGCCAGCATCGCCAATCACAGGGCGGTCACAAACCTCGCCCGCAGGCCCGACGGCGCCTGGTCGCTCGAAACCGCCGACCGCCGGACGGGTGCGGCCGGTTCGCTTGAAGCCAAGGCCGTGGTGAATGCCGCAGGGGTCTGGGTGGATGATCTGGCCTCGGCCTCTGGGCTCGCTGCACCGGCGCTCAATCAAGGCGCCAAGGGGACGAACGTGATGATGCGGCTGCCGGAAGTCTTTCGCGGCCTCGGCTTCGAGACCATGACCCGGGGCGGCGAGCCGTTCTATGTCATCCCCTGGGATGATCTCCACTACTTCGGACCGCGCAACAAGGCGCATGACGGAAGCGCCGGCGGCTTTCTCGCCACCGAGGACGAGATCACCGACCTCATCGACGAGATGAACTATCAGTTCCCCGCCCTCCGCCTCCGCCGCCAGGACGTGATCTATTGCTGGGCGGGCGTGCGCCCGCGGACGGCCCGACGGGGCCATCCTGCCGGCGGGCCGGCCGTCATGCTGCACGACCTCGGCCGGCAAGGCCTGCCGGGCTATCATGTCTACACTGGCGGGCTTCTGATGACCCATCGCAGCGCCGGCCGCGCTATCGTGGAGGGCGTGGCGAGGCACCTGGCTCCCTCCGGTCCATCGCGGGCCGTGCCCTACGGCGCGCGGCCCTTCCCGGAAGACCACAACATGCCCCAAATCTCGCAGTCCTATCCGGGGGTCAGCATCGCGGACCTGCGCTTTGCCTGCGAGCACGAGCATGTGCACAAGCTCGAAGACCTGATGTTCCGGCGCGTGCGGCTGGGCTGGAGCGAGCGGATGGGATCGGACATCGCGCATGACGTGGCCCGGGAAGTGCGGGACGTCATGGGCTGGTCGCCGGCCGAGGCCGACGGGGAAGCCGAAGGCTACGTTGCCGAACTGCAGCGGAAATACCAGCTGCGGGCTTGAAACAGAACGGGCGCCCCGAAGGGCGCCCGTTTGATCTTCCGAACCGAAGCCCGGCTTAGACCGACCACTGCTCGCAGAAGAAGTAGTTGGTCGGGTGCATCGTGAAGCCCCTCACCCTCTTGTTCACGCCGGTGAAGACCGCGCGCCATACGGGCTGCACGATCGGGCCTTCCTCCTGCATCAGCTCTTCGACCTGCTTCATGACCAGCTTGCGCTTGGCCACGTCCAAGGTCGCGTCGGCCTGGTCCATAAGGCTGTTGAACTTGGCGTTGTCGAAGTGGGATTCGTTCCACGGCACGCCGGTCCGATAGGCGAGGTCGAGAACCATGACGCCCAGCGGACGATGGGTCCAGGCAGTATAGGCGAAGGTTTCGATCGTCCAGTGGTCCCAATACTGAGCGGAAGGCAGGACGTTCATCGTCACGTTGACGCCGATCTCCTTCCACATGTTGACCATCGCCTGGACGGAGATCGCTTCCCAGTCAGGGTCCTTCTTGCAGAAAATCGTGACGTCGAAACCATTGGGCACGCCGGCATCGGCCAACAGCTTCTTGGCCTCGGCGATATTCTGCTTCATGGGCGGGAGCTTGTAGTAGTCGGGATGGACGGGCGCCACATGATGGTGCTCACCCGGCGCACCCAGGCCGAGATAGGAGATTTGCAGCACTTTCCGCGAATCGACGGCAAGCCGCATCGCCTTGCGAACCCGCGGATCCTTGAATTCGGGCTTGTCCTGCTGCATGCGGGCCACGGCCGTCTGCGCCGTCGTCACCTGGTGAATGGCTACATGCGGGATCTTCTGCAGGGTTGCATATTGGGTCGTCGAGGCCTCGTACATTCCGTCGACCTGGCCCGACGCCAGAGCCGCGATGCCCGCCGCCGGATCGTCGCCGTTGTCGATGAAGACGACCTGGTCGAGCTTGGCCGGATGTGCGCCCGTGTAGTCCGTCCGGCGCTTCAGGACCGCCTTCTTGCCCAACTCGAATTCCGTCAGGCTGAAGGGGCCGGTGCCGATCGAGCCGATGCCGAACACGCCGTTGTCTTTCGGATGCAGGATCAGGGCCGGATAGTGGAACAGGCTCTCCGGCACGGCCAGCATCGCCTGCTTGCCGTTCAGCTGGATGGTGTAGTCGTCCACCTTCTGGATGGCGGTGTCGGACCAGATCTTGTTGCCCATCACGGCCTTGCCGGCGGAGTCCTTCGTGCCGGTGTCGTAGGACACCATCATGAAGGAGCTGAAGAGGCCGAGGATCGACGACCCCGTCTTCTCGTCCAACCAGCGCGAAATGTTCCAGATCACGTGGTCGGCGACGAGCTCGTCCCCGTTCGACCACTTAACGCCCTTGTTCAGCGTGAGCGTCCAGGTCTTGAGATCGTCGCTCGCCTTCCAGCTCTTGAGCAGCCACGGGTGGGTGACGTTGTTCGCGTCGGTCCGGGTCAGGTAATCGCAGACCTGGCGGACGATGTTGGAATCGTAAACCCAGGAGAAAGTCGCCGGGTTGTCGATTTTTACCACGCGCATGGAGAACGTGATCGTCCCGCCCGTCGCCGCCTCGGCCGGTGCGATCGGCTCGGGCACCCCGGCCAGCGCATAGGCCGCCGTGGCCGAGAGACCCAGCAAAGTCGATACACGCAGGAATTCGCGACGCTCCAACTTGCCTTCCTTGAGCTGGTCGACCAGCCCAGGAATCGCTACGTGGACCTGCTCCAGGTCCTTCCGATCCAACGACATTGGAAAATGCCTCCCACAGCGGTTATCCAGGGCGCGCCGCGCATCCTCTCGTCTGCCGGCTGCTCATTGGCGCCGGCATGACGGTATGCGCTTCGTTCCACCCCTATATCAGCACCGAATATTATCACAGAACAAGTACAAACTCTGGCCGAGGTAGCCCAAAAGCGGTGTCTAACCGTCGAAAAGCGAAGCCCGCGGCGGCCGACCCCAAGTATGCTCGGGCAGGATCGATCTTCGAGGTGGGTAACTCGCGATGGACGACGGAGTCGAGATTCTCGAGAAGGCCGAGCTGTACAGCGGCTACGCCAAAGTCTTCCGATATCGGTTCCGCCACCGGCTCTTTGCCGGCGGATGGAGCGCGGAGATCGGGCGCGAGGTCTTCGAGCGGGGCCACGCCGTGGCCGTGCTGCCTTACGACCCGGATGCGGACGCGGTGGTGCTGATCGAGCAGTTCCGCATCGGGGCCTGGGCCGCCGGCTTCGCGCCCTGGCAGGTCGAGATCGTCGCGGGGATCGTCGAGGAGGGAGAAGCCGTCGAAGAAGTCGCGCGCCGCGAGGCCGAGGAGGAGGCCGGTGCGGCGATCGGGGCGCTCATCCCCATCTGCCGCTATCTGGTGAGCCCCGGCGTCGCTTCGGAGGCCGTCGCTCTCTTCTGCGGGCGGGTCGACAGCCGTGGCCTCGGCGGAATCCATGGGCTCGCCGAGGAGAACGAAGACATCCGGGTCGAAGTCGTGCCCTGGGCGAAGGCGCTCGCCCAACTGGAGGAAGGATCGATCACCAATGCCGTTGCGATCGTCGGCCTTCAGTGGCTGGCCCTCAACCGCGAGCGAGTGCGCCAGGCGTGGAGCTAGCCCGAATTTCTCACAGGGATTACGATGTCGTTGCTCGCGCGCGGCGGCGATCCACTAGAAAGGGGGCCGAAGGCGATGTTCACCCATCGGCGAGGCCCGCTGACGACGTGGGCGCCCCGCGCGCGGCAACCCGGAGGGCCGGGCGAATTTGCCGACAGGACGTCGTCAGCCGGCTCGCCCGATGCGCAGGCATCGGCCTTCGCCACCTTCCTAGCCTGTCGCCAAATTCGCCTCGGCGCCATCGTGATCCTTGTGAGAAACTCGGGCTAGGGACAAGCCATTCCCGGTTTACCCGCGACGGGCCGCCCGATAGTCTCGCCGCCATGGATATTCGCGACGGCTTCATCGGCAGTATCGGGAACACGCCACTGATCGAGCTGAAGGCGGCTTCGCGCGCCACCGGCTGCCGGATTCTGGGCAAGGCCGAGTTCCTCAATCCCGGCGGGTCGGTCAAGGACCGCGCCGCGCTTGCCATCGTCCAGGATGCCGAGGCGAAAGGCCAGCTCCGGCCGGGAGGAGTCATCGTCGAGGGCACCGCCGGCAATACCGGCATCGGCCTCGCGCTGGTCGGCAATGCCAAAGGCTATCGGACGGTCATCGTCATCCCCGATACCCAGAGCCAGGAAAAGAAGGACATGCTCCGGCTCTGCGGGGCCGATCTGCGCGAGGTGCCCGCGGTTCCCTACAAGGATCCGAAGAATTACGTCCATGTTTCGGGCCGGTTGGCCGAGGAGCTGGCCGCATCCGAGGCCAACGGCGCCGTCTGGGCCAACCAGTTCGACAACACCGCCAACCGCATGGGCCATTACCGCACCACTGGTCCAGAGATCTTCCGTCAGACCGAAGGCAGGATCGACGGCTTCATCTGCTCGGTCGGCACCGGCGGAACACTCGCCGGCGTCGGGCTCTATCTCAAGGCTCAGGACGCCAAGATCCGGATCGGCCTTGCCGATCCCATGGGCGCCGCGCTCTACAATTTCTATAGCCGCGGCGAGCTCAAGTCCGAGGGCAGCTCCATCACCGAGGGGATCGGTCAGGGCCGCATCACCAAGAACATCGAGGGCGCTCCCGTCGACGTCGCCTACCAGATTCCGGATAGCGAGGCGCTGCCGATCATATTCGACCTCCTGAAGCACGAGGGCCTTTGCCTCGGCGGCTCTTCCGGCATCAACGTCGCCGGCGCCATCCGCCTGGCACGGGACCTGGGACCCGGACACACGGTCGTGACCGTGCTTTGCGACAGCGGCACGCGCTATCAAAGCAAGCTGTTCAATCCCGCCTTCCTGAAATCGAAGAACCTGCCCGCGCCCGACTGGCTCGCATGAAGCCCGACATCGCCATGAAGGGCGGCGGGTACTATTCGCTGGCCACCGTCGGCGCGAAGCATGTGATCGACAGCGCGATCCCGATGGTGCTGGAAGCGATCGGGCGAATGCCGACCGGGCAGGGTCCCTTCGTCTTCGCCGATATGGGAACCGCGGATGGCGGCACATCGGTCGACCTCATCGCGGCCATGATCGAAGCGATCCGCCGGCGTTGGCCCGGGCGCGAGATCGCCCTCTTCCATACCGACCAGCCGCGCAACGACTTCAATGCGCTGGTGGCGACCGTTCATGGTCGGGCATTCGGCAACGGCGTTTTCCCGTTGATGTCAGCAACGTCGTTCTATCGTCAGATCCTGCCTTCGGGCAGCCTCGACCTCGGCTTCTCGGCCACGGCCATGCATTGGCTCTCGGCCAAGCCCTGCGACATCACAGACCATGTCCAGGCGGTCGGCGCGAAGGGCGAGGAGTTGGCGGCCTTCGCCAGCCAGGGCAATGCCGACTGGCAGACGATCCTGCTGGCCCGCGCGCGCGAGCTCAAGCCCGGCGGGCGCCTTGTGCTGGCCAACTTCTGCCGCGACGAGCAAGGCCGCTATCTCGGCCACACGGGCGGGGTCGACATGTTCGACAGCTTCAACCGGATCTGGCGCGAATTCCTGGCCGCGGGCGAAATCCAAGAGCGCGAGTATCGGGCCATGACCTTGCCCCAGTACTACAAAAGCCTGCCCGAGTTCACGGGGCCGCTGACCGATCCGGGCCATCCGGTGCACGCCGCCGGCCTCCGCCTCGAACGAGCCGAGACGCGCATCGTCCCCTGCCCCTTCGCCGCCGATTTCGCCCGCCACGGCGACGCGGCCAAATTCGCCAAGGCCTATATCCCCACCTTGCGTTCCTGGACTGAAAGCACCTTCTATGCCGCACTCGATCCGGCCCGGCCCGCGGCTGCGCGCCAGGCCATCATCGATCGATACTATGCATGCTATGAGGCCGGCGTGCGAGCAAACCCAAGCGGTCATGGCATGGACTACGTACACGCCTATTTGACCATTGTCCGCATTTGACGCCGAGGCCCTCGCCTGGACCCCCGTCCGCGAGGCGGATAGCATCCCCTTCCCTTTGGCCCGAGTGACGCCCATGCAACTCGTGTTTCGCGAAGACGCCTATGCCCGCACTTGCGATGCCACCGTAACCCAGGTGGACGAGCGCGGCATTCGCCTGGATCGCACCGTCTTCTATCCGACCGGCGGCGGACAACCGGGGGACACTGGCCTGCTCCGCCTTGCTGATGGAAGCGAGATCGCCATCGCCGACACACTGAAGGGTGCGACCCCCGACGAGATCGTTCACGTGCCGGCACAGCGCGCTCTTGGGGCTCCCGTAGGCGCCAAGGTGACTGCGGAGATCGACTGGCCCCGGCGGCACCGGCTGATGCGCATGCATACCTGCCTGCATCTTCTGTCGGCGGTCATTCCCGGCGACGTTACCGGCGGGCAGGTGGGCGACGGCAAGGGACGCCTCGATTTCAACCTGCCAGAGGCGAAGCTGGACAAGGCCCGGATCGAATCCGAGCTCAACAGGCTCATCAACGAGGATC
This sequence comes from uncultured Alphaproteobacteria bacterium, assembly GCA_963724385.1. Taxonomy (GTDB): domain Bacteria; phylum Pseudomonadota; class Alphaproteobacteria; order Dongiales; family Dongiaceae; genus DASXQK01. The sequence continues at coordinate 2,792,005 of CAVRUJ010000001.1, forward strand.
ATCCGGTGCGGGCCCGCTGGATCACCGACGATGAGCTGGCGGCCAGGCCGGAGCTCGTCCGCACCATGGCGGTCAAACCACCCATCGGCCAGGGCCGCGTCCGACTGCTGGAAATCGAGGGAGTGGATCTGCAACCCTGCGGCGGCACCCACGTCGCGCGAACCGGCGAGATCGGCCCCGTCGAGGTGGTTAAGCTCGAGAGCAAGGGCAAGCAGAACCGGCGCGTCAATCTGGCTCTCAGGCAACCCTGATGACGGCCTACGTTCATCCCGAGAGCCTGGTCAGCACGGACTGGCTCGCCGCCAATCTCGACGCGCCCGACTTGCGGGTCGTCGACGCCACCTACTATCTGCCCATGCAGGGCAAAAGCGCGCGCGCCGAGTACGAGGCCCGGCATATTCCCGGTGCACTCTTTTTCGACATCGATGAAATCGCCGACGAGACAAGCTCCCTGCCGCATATGCTCCCGAGCCCGGAAAAGTTCGCGGCCCGCATGCGCAAGCTCGGGATCGGCGACGGCAATCGCGTGGTCGTCTATGATTCGAACAATCTCATGGGTTCGGCCCGGGTCTGGTGGACGCTGCGCGTCTTCGGGCACAAGGATTCGGCCGTGCTGGACGGCGGACTTGCCAAGTGGCTGGCCGAAGGCCGGCCGGTGAACGACGATCCGCCGCAGCCGCGCGAACGGCATTTCACCGCCCGCCTCGACCACAGCCTCGTGCGAGACAAGGAGCAGATCCTGGCCAATCTCAAGAGCTGTCGCGAACAGGTCCTGGATGCCCGCTCCGCCGGCCGCTTCCATGCACGCGAACCGGAAGTCTGGCCCGGCCGGCGCAGCGGGCATATCCCCGGCTCCCTCAACCTGCCGTTTCTCGAACTCATCGACCCGACGGCCAAGACCCTGCTGCCGGCCGACCGGCTCCTGGCCAAATTCCAGGCCGCGGGGATCGACTTGGCCAAGCCCGTCGTCACCAGCTGCGGATCGGGGATCACGGCCGCGGTGCTGGCCTTCGCGCTGCACCTCGTGGGCCATCGCGATGTCGCGGTCTATGACGGTTCCTGGGCCGAATGGGGCCTGCCGGGAGACACTCCCGTCGAACCATGAGTTTGGCCTTCCGCGCCTATCGCGATGCAGACTTCGACGCCGTAATCGCCCTCTGGCGGGCTTGCGATATCCTGCGGCCGCATCACGACCCGGCGCGCGAGGTCGCCTCCGTACGGGACGCAGCCAACGCCGAGCTCATCCTTGCCTTCGAGGGCGAGCGCCTCGTCGGCAGCGTCCAGGTCGGCCATGACGGTCATCGGGCCTGGATGTATCGCTTGGCAGTCGATCCGGCCTCGCGCCGACGCGGCTGTGGCCGAGCCCTGGTCGCCCGGGCCGAGGACTGGGCCCTGGCCCGGCGCATGCCCAAGCTCATGCTCATGATCCGCGACGGCAACGAGGCGGTGGCCCGCTTCTATCGCCATCTGGGCTTCGCGGAAGAGCCGCGGATGGTGATGTCCAAGACCTTTGCCGCCGACGCCAAGCCTCACGCCGAGAGCGAGCTCCCGGTCGTGATCACCTATTTGGAGATGACCGAGCAACCCAGCCGGCCGACCGTGCCTATGCCGGCCGGCCTCAAGCTCGCCCTCCTCAGGGTCGAGCGCCCAAGCATCGCGTTCTACCGCTTCCTTTACGACCAGGTGGGCGCCCCTTGGTTCTGGTATGAGCGCAAGCAGATGCCCGACGAGGCTCTGGGTGAAATCATTGCCGACCCCAAGGTCGACCTCTATGTGCCCTACGTCGCCGGCGCGCCCGCCGGCTATGTCGAGATCGACCGGCGTCCGGCACCCGACGTGAGCCTCGCTTACTTTGGCCTGATGCCGGGCTATTTCGGCCTCGGGCTCGGCTGGTATCTGCTCAATTGGGCGATCGATGCCGCCTGGACCGCCACGCCCCGCCGGCTGATCGTCGACACTTGCACCCTCGACCATCCCCGCGCCTTGCAGACCTACCAGCAGGCAGGCTTCAGGGCATACCGGCAGGAGCGACGCTCGATCCTGGATCCTCGGCTGTCAGGAAGAACGCCCAGCCATTTCGAGCCCCGCCTGCCCTGAAGCGAACCCCCGCCGCGTGGCGTCCGCGGTGGTCAATGGCAAGGCAGACCGTTTTTCCGCCGATGGCAAAGTTACGTGGCGAGAGCGGGAGCGACGGCGAATCCTCGACCAATTCCAAGACCCGCCCGCGCTCCTATGCAACTTTCGGAGATTACCGGAGCCGCGGTCTTACCCGCGCGAAGGGGAAACCGGGGCCCTCCATTAACCCTCCATCAACCCCGTTGCGGCCTGGCCGAATACCGCACTAGAGTGGCGCAACTGCGGCCGGATGCGCGTGAGCCGTTAGAACCGCGGCTCGCGCAGGACGCCTGTCGAGGGGGGCAACTCCCCGCAGGCATCCGCCGACAGCCGGCGGCAAGCAACCGCGCAACACAGGGAGAACGCCAATATGCAACGCCGAAAATTACTTACCACCGCCTTGGGGGTGGGCGCCGTAGCCGCCCTGGCAACGATTGCGGGCCTCTCTCCGGCCCAGGCGCAGGACAAAACGGTAACCATCGGCATCGAGCTGCCGCTGACGGGCGCGGACGCCGATTCCGCGACCCGCATCAAGAACGGTGCGCTGATGGGGATTGACGACGTGAATGCCGCGGGCGGCGCCGGCGGCTACAAGCTGCAAGCTTCCGTTCTCGACAGCGGCACCTCGACGGCTGGCCAGTATGACCCGGCCCAGGCGGCGACGAACGCGAAGAAGTTCGTTTCCGACCCGAGCGTGGTCGCCCTCGTCGGCCCGGAAATGAGCGGCGAAGGCAAGGCGATGACGCCGATCCTTTCGGCCGCCAACGTCGCGACCATTACGCCCTCCTCGACGAACCCGGACATCACCGATCCGAAGTTCGCCGCCCAATACAAGCCGAACGGCAAGGCGATCTATTTCCGTACGGTCACCACCGACGCATACCAGGGACCGAACATGGCCAATTACATGCGCGACACGCTGCATGTGAAGTCCGTGTACATCCTGGATGACTCCGGCGCCTACGGCGTCGGCATGTCCAATCTGTTCGAGGCCCAGGCCAAGAAGATCGGCATGAACGTCATGGGTCACGATCAGCTCGACCCGAAGGAAGCCGACTACACGACGGTGCTGACCAAGATCAAGGGCCTCAGCCCCGACGCCGTTTACTACGGCGGCGTCGCGCAAGCCGGCGTCAAGGTGGCCAAGCAGCTCTATGACATCGCTCCGAACATCATCAAGTGCGGCGGCGACGGCATGGTGGACGGCGGCATTCTCTCGGGCGTCGGGTTCCCGGCGATCGAGGGCTGGTATGTGACTCAGGCCTCGCCCCACGTGATGGACGATGCCTCGATGTCGGACTGGGTAGGCAGATACACCAAGGCCTACAACATGACGCCGAGCGACTATGCGATCACCGGCTATGATGCCGTCCTGGTCATCGCCGACGCCATCAAGCGCGTGGCCGCTAGCGGGCAGCCCGTCAACCACGACACCGTCCGCGACGCGATCCAGTCGACGAGCCTCAATGGGCTCCAGGGCCCGATCTCGTTCGACGAGAACGGCGACATCGTCAACAAGGTGATCAGCGTTTTCCAGATCCATCATGACCCCGCCTCGGCGGAGGACAACGTCCAGCACCAGTACAAGTACATCGGCGTAGCGCCGGAAGCGCCGGCGAGCTGAGGAGAGAAACGAAATAGACGGGGTCTAAAGTCCGTGTCTTATTCGGATGTCCTGCTTCAGCAGGTCATTAACGGGGTGAGCCTGGGCGCGATGTACGCACTCCTCGCGCTCGGGTTCACCATGGTTTACGGCATCATCGAGCTCATCAATTTCGCCCACTTCAATATCTTCATGGTGGGCTCGTTCTTTGCCATGTGGGTCCTCAAGCTGACGGGTCTGATCGGCCAGCGGGTCATTCTCACGGGCTTTCCTCTCGTGGGCGTGCTCCTGCTGGCCCTCGTCGGCGTGATGCTATTTTGCGGCGTCCTGGGGGTCGTGATCGAGCGCACCATGCTGCGCCCGCTCCGCAACGTGCCGGGCACCGCGGCGATGATCACGACGATCGGTGTCTCTTACATCCTGTTCAACGTCATCCTGCTAACGCAGGGAGCGGCGGCCCTCAATTACCCCAATCCGATGCCGAACGTCTTCTGGAAGATCGCCGGCGCGACCTTGCATCTGCGCGAGATCCTGGTCTGGGCCATCGCCCTGCTGCTGATGGTCGGCCTCAACGTCTTCGTGCGGCGCACGCGCATGGGAAAGGCCATGCAGGCAACGGCCCAGGACCAAGAGGCGGCCCGGATGATGGGCATCGAGGTCGATTCGGTCGTGATGCTCACGTTCTTCCTCGGCTCCGCGCTGGCGGGTGCGGCAGGGCTGATCTTCGGCCTCTACTACAACTTCACGAGCTACGTCGTCGGCTACACGGCGGGGCTTCGAGCCTTCACGGCCGCCGTGCTCGGCGGTATCGGCAGCATCCCCGGCGCGATGCTGGGCGGCGTTCTGATCGGGCTCATCGAGTCTCTCGGCGGGCAACTGATAGCGACGCGCTGGACCAACGTCATCATCTTCACGATCCTGATCCTGGTGCTCGTGTTCCGGCCCAGCGGCTTGTTGGGTCGCCTCGTGCCGCGCAAGTCTTGAGGACGGCTGCTTGACCCAATCCCTGGGCCAGAAAGCGGAGGTGGGCGGCGCAACGGGATCGATGCTGCGCCGCATTCCCGCCGATCGCCGCCGCAAGGCGATCGTGGTACTCGTCGCAATCGCCCTCATGTTCCTGCCGCTGATCGATCGCAACGGCGGCGACATCGACGCGGCGGCCAATGCCTGCGCCTTCGCGGTGTTGGCCCTCGGCCTCAACATCGTCGTCGGGTTTGCCGGCCTGCTCGACCTGGGATACGCCGCCTTTTTCGCCATCGGCGCGTATACCTACGGCATCCTGTCCTCCTGGCAGGTGCAGCCGATGTGGTCGGATTTCTGGGGGCCATTCCAGTGGCTGGGCCTGGTCGCGCGCATCCATGCCGACGGCGTGCCCAACGTCGTGCATTTCACGGTTTCGTTCTGGCTTGCCATGCCGATTTGCGGCCTCGTCGCCGCCTTCTTCGGTGCGCTATTCGGGGCCCCCACCTTGCGTCTGCGCGGCGACTACCTGGCGATCGTGACCTTGGGCTTCGGCGAGATCGTGCCGATCGTCGCCCGCAACACGCCCTACCTCACCAACGGCGCGATCGGACTCAATGGCGCCGCCGCGCCCAAGATTTTCGGTTACTCCTTCGGGGTCGATTCCAACCCGTACTACTATCTCGGCTTGCTGATGATCGCGGTGCTGATCTTCGTCAGCTTCCGCCTGCAGAACTCCCGGGTGGGACGCGCCTGGGTCGCCATCCGCGAGGACGAGATCGCGGCTGGAGCCATGGGCATCAACCGGACCCATCTGAAGCTGCTGGCCTTTGCTATCGGCGCCGCCTTCGCCGGCATGACTGGCGCCTTCTACGTGGCCAAGCTGGGGACGGCGACACCGGACATGTTCATGTTCCCGGTGTCGGTGATGATCCTGGTCATGGTCGTCCTCGGCGGCATGGGCAGCGTCTATGGCGTGGTGCTGGCCGCGATCATTCTCCAGTTGCTGCAATCCTGGTTCCTTCAGGATCTGACAAGCTGGGCGCACATGCTGGGCCACGCCATCAGTGTCGCCTGGCTCCAGAAGGTCGATCTCGTCCAATCCATTGAGCTCATTTTCGGGATCATCCTGGTTTCGATGATGCTCTTCCGCCGCCAGGGCCTGATCCCGGCGGTACGGGCCACGCCGGCCCTCAGCCTCGAGCAGCAAACGGCCCATGCCGGGCGCGGCGGCTTCGCCGTGCCGATCCGCGGCATCGAAGCCACCAAAGTCGAACCGAAGCGAGCGATGCTGGAAACGCGGAAACTCACGCGAAGATATGGCGGCATCATCGCAGTCAAGGATCTGGACATCGTCGTCGAAAGCAACACCATCGTGGCCCTCATCGGGCCCAACGGGTCGGGCAAGACGACCACATTCAACCTGATCACCGGCATGGACGAGCCTTCCTCAGGCAAGATCCTGCTGCTCGACCAGGACATCACGGGACTGCCCGCCCACAAGATCACCGAGCGCGGCATCGCCCGCACGTTCCAGAATTTGCGCCTGTTCGCCAACATGACCGTGCTGGAGAACATCCTGGTCGCCATGCACTCGCGCACGACGACGGGACCGCTAGGAGCCGTGTTGCGCACGCAGCAAAGCCGGACCGAGGAAAAGGATGCCAAGGAGCGCGCCATCGAGATCATCGAGGCCTTCGGCAATCGGCTGCTGCCGCGCACCAACCAGCTGGTCAAGGAACTCTCCTATGCCAATCGCCGGCGGGTCGAAATCGCGCGGGCTCTGGCGTCGCGCCCGAAAGTGCTCCTGCTCGACGAGCCGACGGCCGGCATGAATCCCATGGAAACCCTGGAACTGGCCGACCAGATACGAAGCCTGCGCGGCATGGGGCTGACCGTCTTCCTCATCGAGCACAAGCTGAACGTGGTCAACGACCTCGCCGACAAGATCATCGTGCTGGACCACGGCGAGAAGATCGCCGAAGGCTCCGCCGAAGAAGTGCACAGCAATCCCCAGGTGCTGGAGGCCTATCTCGGGCGAAAGGCCGCGCATGCTTGAGTTCCGCGGCGTCAACACCTTCTATGGCGAGCTGCACGTCCTGAAAGACGTGAATTACGACATCAAGCAGGGCGAGATCGTCTGCCTCCTGGGCGGCAACGCCTCGGGTAAATCGACCACCATGAAGGCGGTGCTCGGCATCGTCCCGCCCAAGACCGGGGACATCCTGTTCGAAGGCCAGGTCATCAACAAGCTGCCCACGGCCGGGCGGGTGAAGCTCGGGATCGCGCCGGTGCCGGAGGCCCGACGCCTGTTCCCGCGCATGACCGTGCTGGAGAACCTCGAGATGGGCGCCTATGTGCGCACCGACCGCGAGAACTTCAACGACGATCTGGAGAAAGTCTACGCCCTCTTTCCGCGGGTGAAGGAGCGCCGCCAGCAACTGGCGGGGACGCTTTCCGGCGGCGAGCAGCAGATGGTCGCCATGGGCCGCGCGCTGATGGCCCGCCCGCGCCTCATCTGCATGGACGAGCCCTCCATGGGCCTGTCGCCCGCTTTCGTCGACCAGGTGTTCGAGATCATCCAGGCGATCAACAAACTGGGCACGACGATCTTCGTGGTCGAGCAGAATGCCGCCATGGCGCTGTCCATCGCCCATCGCGGCTATGTGCTGCAGACCGGCGAGGTCGTGCTCTCCGGCAGCGCCCAGAGCCTGCTCCAGGACGAAATGGTGCAGCGGGCCTATCTCGGCCAGGAAATGAACGGCTGAACCCGCGGCCGGGGCCGGGCTTTGCCGCCGGGCCGGCCGATGCTACAAGGCGTGGCTCCGCCTATCGTCAAGGTTCAGCCCCAGGATTCAGCCATGACCGACCGTCCTTACAAGGACGAAACCCTCCTCGCCCATGCCGGCAACAAGCCTCGGGCCAATTTCGGCATCGTCAACCCGCCCGTCTATCACGCCTCGACGATCCTCTACCCGACGGTTGCGGCCCTGGAAGCCGCCCTCAAGGACAAGTTCTCGGGCGTCACCTACGGACGCAACGGCACGCCCACCACCTTCGCCTTCGAGGAAGCGGTGGCGGCCGTCGAAGGCGGCGAGCGGGCGATCGCCATGCCCTCGGGCATGGCGGCGATCGCCGGGATTCTGCTGACATTCCTTAAACAGGGTGACCATCTGCTGGTCACCGACAGCGCCTATGGGCCTGTGCGCACGCTGTGCAACGGCGCTCTCGCCGGGCTGGGCATCGAGACGACTTACTATGACCCGACGGCCGGCGCCGGAATCGCAGCCCTGATCCGGCCCAACACGCGGCTCGTCTATCTGGAATCGCCGGGCTCGCTGACCTTCGAGGTCCAGGACGTTCCGGCGATCGCCGCCGCCGCGCACTCGCGCGGCTGCCTCACGGTCTTCGACAACACCTGGGCCTCGCCGCTCTATTTCAAGCCATTCGAGCACGGCATCGACATCTCGCTTCATGCCGGCACGAAATACATCACCGGCCATTCCGATACGATGATGGGTATCGTCGTCTGCCGGACCGCCCACTATCAGCAGCTGAAGGCGGCCATCCATGGCCTCGGCTATTGCGCCGCGCCGGACGACTGCTATCTGGCGCTGCGCGGCCTCAGGACCATGGCCGTGCGTCTCACCCGGCACCAGGAAACGGCTCTCACCCTTGCCCGCTGGCTGCAGGCCCGCCCGGAAGTGGCGAGGGTCATGCACCCGGCCCTGCCCCAGGATCCGGGCCACCGGCTTTGGAAGCGCGACTTCCGCGGCGCTTCCGGATTGTTCGGCTTCGCCCTCAAGGCCTACCCGCCCGCCGCGCTCGCCGCCATGCTCGACGGCATGGAGCTGTTCGGCATGGGGTTCAGCTGGGGCGGCTACGAGAGCCTGCTCATCCCGACCAAACCCCAGGCGCTGCGCAGCGCCGTGCCCTGGGCGGCGGATGGACCCTGCCTCAGGCTCCATGCCGGGCTCGAGGACGCGGGCGACCTCATCGCCGATCTGGATCGCGGCTTCGCCCGCCTCAAGGCCGCCGCATGAGCGACTTCGTCGCCTCCCTGCAATTCGACGCGGATGGCCTGATTCCCGCCATAGCCCAACAGCACGACACCGGCGAAGTGCTGATGCTGGCCTGGATGAACCGCGAGGCGATCGAGGAAACGCTCGCCACGGGCCGGGTCTGCTACTGGTCCCGCTCCCGCCAAAGCCTGTGGCGCAAGGGCGAGACGTCCGGCCAAAGACAGCGCCTGGTCGAGCTGCGCATCGATTGCGACAAGGACACGCTGTTGCTGAAGGTCGATCAGAAGGGGGTCGCCTGCCATACCGGCCGGCGGACCTGCTTCTTCCACAAGGTCGAGGATGGCCAGGTCGCGGTGGTGGAACCCGTTCTGGTCGATCCTCATACCCTCTACGGATAGCCGGCAGGAAGCGCCCTTGAGGCGAGCGCCCTATTTTGACAGAATGACCTGCGATATATTCCAGCGGATATGACGCGATCCGCCACCAAGCCTGAGGGGGTTTTCATGCGCCGCTTTGCCGTTGTTCTGCTTGCTGCCCTGCTGCTCCTGGCCTCGCCGGTCGCCCGGGCGGGGGACATCCTGGTCTTCGCCGCCGCCAGCACCAAGGACGTGATCGACCAGATCGCGGCGGAATTCGCCAAGTCGGGCGGCGGCCATGTGGTGTCGTCCTTCGCTGCTTCGGGCGACCTGGCCAAGCAGATCGAGAACGGCGCGCCGGCGGCGATCTTCATTTCGGCCGACCAGAAATGGATGGACTACGCGGCCCAGCGCAAGCTGATCGTCGCCGACAGCCGGCGCAACCTGCTGGGCAACGCACTTGTGCTGATCGCACCCTCGGACAGCACGATGCCGGCCGGCGTCGACGGCATCGCCGGCAAGCTGGGCGGCGGCAAGCTCGCGCTCGCCGATCCGGACGCGGTGCCGGCCGGGCGCTATGCCAAGGCTTCCTTGCAGAAGCTCGGGCAATGGGACGCGGTTCAGCCGTCCGTCGTCAGCGCCAAGGACGTGCGCGCGACCCTTGCCTTCGTCGAGCGCGGCGAGGCCGCGGCCGGCATCGTCTACGCGACCGACGCGGCGGTCAGCAAGAAGGTCCGCATCGTCGGCACTTTCCCAGAATCAAGCCATCCCCCCATCGTCTATCCCGTTGCTCTCGTCGCCGGCAAGGATGACGCCGAAGCCAAGGCATTTTATCGCTTCCTCTTCGGGCCGCAGGCGCGCCAAGTGTTCCTTGACGCCGGCTTCACGCTGACGGGTGCCACCGCTGCAGCTGACTGACGCCGAATGGCAGGCGGTCGCGCTCAGCCTGCGCGTCGCCCTCGTCAGCGTTGCCGGCAGCCTGCCGCTGGGCGTCGCCACGGCGTGGCTGCTGGCCCGGCGGCAGTTTCCCGGCAAGCTGCTTCTGGACGGGCTGGTTCACTTGCCGTTGGTCGTGCCGCCGGTGGTGGTCGGCTACGGTCTGCTCGTCCTGCTCGGACGGCGGGGGCCCATCGGGGCATGGCTCTATAGCGAGCTCGGCATCACCCTGATCTTCACCTGGAAAGGTGCCGCCCTTGCGTCGGCCGTGATGGGCTTTCCCTTGATGGTGCGGGCAATCCGGCTCTCGCTGGAGGCCGTGGACCGCAAGCTCGAGGCGGCCGCGCGGACCTTGGGCGCCGGACCTTTCGACACCTTCTTCAGCATCACCTTGCCGCTTGCCTTGCCGGGCCTGCTGGCGGGTTCGGTCCTCGCCTTCGCGCGCGGACTGGGTGAATTCGGCGCGACGATCATTTTCGTTGGCAACATCCCGGGCGAGACGCGGACGATCCCGATCGCCATCTACACGGCGACACAAGAGCCGGGAGGCGATCTCGCGGCCCTTCGCCTCAGCATCATCGCCCTCCTCCTGTCGCTCATCGCCCTGGTCGCTTCCGAGCTGCTTGCCAGGCGCATGGATCGACGGATGCGAGGCTGAGCGATGCTGGACGTGACGGCCGAGAAGCGCCTCGGGGAATTCCAGTTGACGGCCAAGTTCCTGCTTCCCGCGGCGGGCGTGCTCGCCCTCTTCGGGCGGTCGGGCGCGGGCAAGACGACGCTGGTCAACATGCTGGCCGGCCTCCTCAGGCCGGACTCCGGCCGCATCAGCCTTGCCGGGCATCTGCTCTTCGATGCGCAGGCGCGGGTCGACCTTCCGGCCGAGCGCCGGCGCATCGGCTGCGTCTTCCAGGAAGGGCGCCTCTTCCCCCATCTCGACGTGCGGGGCAATCTGCTTTATGGCCGGCGCCGGTCGCCGACGGGCGAAACCGGCTTCGGCTTCGAAGCCATCGTCGAGCTCCTCGGCATCGGCCATCTGCTGCAACGCCGGCCCGCCAACCTCTCAGGCGGCGAGAAGCAGCGCATCGCCATCGGCAGGGCACTGTTGAGCAAGCCTCAGCTGCTGCTGCTGGACGAGCCGCTCGCCGCCCTTGACGCGGAGCGCAAGGCGGAAATCCTGCCCTTCATCGAGAAACTCCGAGACGAACTTCGGCTGCCGATCGTCTATGTCAGCCATGACGCATCGGAGATCATCCGGTTGGCGGACCGTGTCCTGATCCTGGAAGGTGGTCGAATCGCTGCCTCGGGCGACGTAGCGGAGGTTTTCGGCCAACCGGCCATGCAGCGGCTGGTGGGCGAGCAGGACGCCGGCGCCATCTTATCGGCACGCCTGGAATCCCACGACGAGGTCTACTCCTTGAGCCGCTTGAGCTTCCCCGGCGGCCGGCTCCTCATCCCGCGGGTCGCCGCCGAACCCGGCGCCGAGCTTCGCCTGCGAGTCCGGGCGCGGGACGTCTCATTGGCCCTTGTGGCCCCGGCCCATGTCAGCATCCTGAACGTGATCCCGGCCAAGGTTCGCAAGATCCATGCCGCAGAGGGCGCCCATGTCGATGTCGAACTCGACGCCGGCAGTCCGATCTGGGCGCGCGTCACGGCGCGCTCGGCCCACGACCTTGGACTGGTCGAAGGCATGGCCGTCTACGCTATGATCAAGGCGGTCAGCATCGACCGACAGTCGGTCGCTCGGCAGGGGGTGAGCGAGGATCCGCGCAGGCCCAATTGAGGGCGTCATCGGCCGATCCATCCTTGCGATAAAGCCCCTGGCTGCTAGCTTGACTCCCGGGAGGTGGCCTCGGGTGTCGGCGGATCGAAACAGCATCTACGAACAGGATCGGCAGCGCTCCGGGCCTGACATCGACGTGCTTGCAGGCCTCAGGCTCGCCCACGATCTGAAGGGCAAATCCTACGCTTCGCAATTCGCCGAGATTCTTCGGCTCGGATTGGGCAACGGGCGTCTCTCGGCCAAGGACTATTTCTACTACCGGCTCTATGACGACGCGCTCTACTCGCCCGAGGAGAAGCGCCGGTTCCTCAGCGAACGGATCACCTACCGGGTCGCAGCAGCCTGCTGCGATATCCGCTGCTGGGGCGTCTCGGAAGACAAGATCCTCGCCTACACCCTCCTCTCGGCCGCCGGCGCGCCGGTACCGGAGACCCAGGCCGTATTCAGCCATGGTGGCCGCCAATTCGGCAGCGCCAGCAGGCTCGCTGGCACCGACGACCTCGCGGGATTCCTCGCCGGCGAAGCGCGCTTTCCGCTGTTCTGCAAGCCCATCGGGGGGATGGGCAGTTTCGGGGCCTTCTTGCTGACAGCGTGCGAGGGCGGTCTGATCGAGGCCGCCGGCGGCGAGCGGTTGACAGTTCCGGGCCTGGCTCAGCGCCTGGGCGAAGGCGGCGGCTACCTTCTACAGTCTGTGTTGCAGCAGCATCCGGCGCTGCGATCCGTCTGCGAAGCGATCGCCACCGTCCGCATCATCATCATCGTCGAACAAGGACGCCCGCAGATTCTCCACACCATCTGGAAGATCCCCGCGGCAGGCAATTTCGCCGACAATTTCTGGCGCAAGGGAAACCTGTTGGCCGACCTTGACCCGGAAACCGGGATCGTCCGCCGGGTAATTCGCGGGATCGGGCCCGCTATCGAGGAGCTCGAAACGCATCCCGACACCGGCGGGCGCCTCCTCGGTCTGGCCCTGCCGCACTGGAAGGCGGTCGTCGCTCTCGCCCTCGACTGTGCGCCGATCTTCGCCATGCTGCGCTATCAGTCCTGGGATATCGCCGTCTGCCCTGAGGGTCCGGTGATCGTCGAAGTCAACACCGGTTCGGCCTTCACCCTGCCACAGCTCGCGACCGGGCGCGGGATGCTGAGCGACCGCTTCGCGGCATTCCTGACCGCTTGCGGTTATTCTTTGAAGGGGCGAGGCTAGGCTGGCGGTTATTCGACCGAGCGCAGGGCGCTTTGGAGCTCGGCCACGCCGAAGGGCTTGTGGAGCGTGCCACGGACATCGAGGTCGTAACCGGCGCCGAGCTTTCGGCTGTTGTTGAGCATCTCCGGATGATAGCCGCTCATGATCAGAAGCTTGGCGGCACAACCCTGCTTGGCGAGCTTCTCCAGGAGTGCGACGCCGTCGACGTTAGGCATCATCAGATCGAGCAGGATCGCGGACGGCTTGAATGCGTCGTAGGCCGCGCGGAACTGGTCATGGGTGACGGCGGTCACGACCTCAAAGCCCTGGGACTCGGCGACGCGCCGGATGAATTCGCAAATACTCTGCTCGTCGTCGATGACGAGCAGCCGCTTCTTGGCGGGGCTCTTCGCCGCCGCGCCGCTGCCGACCATGTCGTTCACCCGTTCCGCTTCGGCTCGCGGCCGATTTTCTTCGGTCGTCCTCGCATCGAGCGCTTCGGGCATGCGATTCGGCGACCCTAGGCCGCCGCAAGAGCCCGATTCTTCGGGCCGGTTGTATATAGATTATCCAACGCTGCGGCAACGGAGGATTCGGTGATCAGCGGCGGACTCTCGTCGAACGCGCAGGCCTCGACGATTTGATCCACTATGAATCGCGGCTGATAGCAGGCGAGCGGCAACTGGCGGCGCTCTTCCAGCTCCTCGACCAGCCAGGCGAACACCGCGTCGCTGAACTGAAGCCCGCGCTCGGCGGCCGCCAGGCGGAAGATCTCCCTGTAGCGCTCCTGTGAAGGCGGGCTGAGCTCGATCTTGTACGGGATGCGCCGCAGGAACGCCGGGTCCATCAGGCTGTCAGGCTTGAGGTTGGTAGAGAAGATCACGAGCTCATCAAACGGGACCGAGAAAGTGGCGCCGGTCTGAAGGCGCAGATAGTCCACCCGCTCTTCCAGCGGCACAATCCAGCGGTTCAGGAGCTCGGTCGGGCGCGCGGCCTGGCGACCAAAGTCGTCGATCACGAAGGTTCCGCCCAGCGCCTTCAGGTGCAGCGGGGCATCGTAGAAGTTCGATGCGGCGTTATAGCGAAGGTCCAACATCTCCAGGTTAAACTCGCCCCCGGTCACGATGACGGGCCGGCGGCAGGCCACCCAACGGCGATCGAACTCCTCGCGGCGGATCTCCATGTCCAGCGCGCCGACGATCCCGGGCGGCGCGATCTCCTCGTGGATGCTGGAATCGAAGACCTTAACGATCTGGCCTTCCACCTCGACGGCGTAGGGTATGTAGATGACATCGGTGAACACCCGGCCGATGCACTGGGCGATGGAACTCTTGCCATTGCCCGGCGGACCGTAAAGCAGGATCGAGCGGCCAGCGTTGACGGCGGGGCCGATTCGTTTGACGAACTCGCTCGTGACCACGAGATTGTCGAACGCCTTGCGGATCCGGTCCCGCTTGGCGCGCTCGTTGCGAAGCCGCTGCCGATTGACCTGATCGATGTAAGATTGCAGCGAGACGGGCGCCGGACCCACGTATCTGCTTCGCTGGAGAGCCTCGCCTACCGCCTCGCGGCCGGTTTCGGTGAAGGAATAGGTGAGGACGGGCATCGTGGTCCGGCCGTTGGAGCCGGTCACCTTCAGCAGCTTTTGCTCGATCGCCTCTTCCACCAGGCTGCCGACGACGCTGCTCGACAGTCTGAGTTGGCCGGCAAGGGCCGGGATGTTGTCGGCGCCTCCGTTGTGCAGCGTCTTCAGCAGCAGAGCGAGCAGAGCCCGCCGGCCGATCCCGGTCTCGGCCACGGAGCCCGGCAATGCCGGCGGCGTCATCTGGAGAACCGCGTTCAGCTGTTCGAGGGTGACGAGCCTGAGGGCCAGCAGGCTGTCGGCCAACGGCCCGCCCCGTGCCTGGCGGCGCTCGGCAGCGCGCTCCAGGTCCGAAGCCTGGACCACGCCCTGGGCCATGAGAAGCTCCTCCAGACGCATGATCTGTCCCCTTGGCAAACCCCGACCGGCCGCGGACATCGCGCCGCCTCTAGTCCTACAAATGAATAAAAAATCAACAAGGTTAATAATTTATTATTGACTGTTAATCTTGCAAGTTAGCTATTGGAAAAAGCACGGCTGGCAGCGGACAACAGGCGTGCCCGTGCCTCCTGCTGCGGGCGATCACGAAATTGGCCCAACTGCCTCGCGTTTGTCCCTGTCCCTCGGGTCCGAGGCCGGGTGACCGCATTCGACTGACGCCCGGAGCGAGCGGTTCGCGCAAAAAAGCAAGGCCGCCAGAAGCTCGAGAAAGCCTGCCTGCACATGGGTGAGCTTGGCGAAGCCCGTCGTCAGAATGGGTGCGAAATAGAGGATGAGAAGCACTGGCGGTTCCCAGCGCGCGGCACCGCGCCGGGCCATATCCGCGGCAATGATGGCCAAGGGCACGGCGAGGATCGCCAGCTCGTAGTCGAAAACATAAGGCCAAACGAGGAGCGATGCGCAAACAAGGACGGCGCCCGCGAGCAGGCTGGGGCCCTGTCGGCGCCAGACCACGAAGACAATTCCAGCGGCCGCCACGGCGACTGCGATCTGCCCGGCATAGGCGAGTTCCTGGGGAATGCCCAGCCATCTGAGAAATACGAAGGCCGTGGGCATTTTCTCCCAGGGCACCAGAGCCCTTTCCATGATCGAGCGCACCATCGTCGTATGCTGGAAGAAGGCGCGCCACAGAGGGAAGCCAAAGACGGCCGTGGCGATGCCTGCGAAACCCAGGACCGTGACAGCGGCGCCGGCGAATGCCGACCACTGGCCGGCGGCCAGCAAGGCTACCGGGACCAAGAGCCCGAGCTGCGGCTTATAGGCGAGCAAACCGAAGCAGAGGCCTGCGATCAGGGGTTTCTTGGGTCCTGCCGAAACCGCTAGCGCGAACAGAGCCGCAGTGAACAGGGAATTCTGACCGTGCAGGAAGCAAACGAAGGCGCCGGGAAAGGCAAGGAGCAGAAAGGTGGCGTCGGGCCAGTCGAGCAACCGCCGTAAGGCAGCCACATAGGCGAGGACGGAGAGTGCGATGAAGCTGAGATACGCCGGCAGATACGGCAACAGGGCTAACGGCAGAATGAGCAGCTGATAGGTGGGCGGATAGTGCCAGGGATAAATCTTGCTGCTGACGGGAACCGCGAGGCGCTGCACGGCATCGTTCTGCGCCACGTCGAAGGCTGCCGTGGGATGGCCTTCAAGCGAAAGGTAAGAGGCACTCCAATAGGTGATGAAATCATTGTCCAGGCGCTTACCGAAAGCGCCGGTGAAGAGACCGAAGGCAAACAAGACATAGACCGCAACGATGACGCGACTATAGCCTCGCAGGCGCTCCGGATCGAATACTGGCGAGGCGATTCGACCTGCCATGTCAGGTGACCGATTGATGTACGAGGCGGGACGTTCTCCGCCCGCCCAGCTTGACAATAGCCGTCGGAGTCGCCGAAAAGCCGGGGAGTTGACTGGCCATATCAATATCTTAGAAAAAACAACTTGCTTTTGGCGTAAGCTGTGACATTTTATAGCCCTCCCTAACTCGCTCTATGGAGAACGACTATGCTTCGTCTCGTAAGAAAGCTCCAGGTGGCGGCAGTGAATCTCAGCACGCTGGGCACGTCGCTCCCGAAGGCGTTCGGCAAGGATAAGAAGGGCGTCACGATGCTTGAGTATGCGCTGATCGCGGCTCTGGTTGCGATCGCCGCAGTGACGATCCTGAGCACCCTCGGCACCACGGTTTCGAGCGTATTCAGCAAGGTCAATGCGAATATGTCGTAAGGTTGGCCTTGAGAAAGTTGGAGATACTTGGCCGTACTGCATATCCCCGACTTGCTGGCCTTTGCCGCGATTTTGGTATGGGCAGCGATCGGGGATATGCGTCGGCTGATCATCCCCAACTGGATTAGCCTGGCGATCGCGGGACTCTACGTCCTGCATGTTGCGACCAGTCCAACACCAGTAAGCGCGCTGGGGGGAGTGGCAGTAGGGGCAGCGACCTTGGTAGCGGGGTTCGGTCTGTTTGCGTGCAACCTGATCGGCGGCGGCGACGTCAAGTTGATGTCGGCCATCGCCCTTTGGGCCGGACCGATGCGAATCTTCGACTTTCTGTTCGTGATGGCGATCATGGGCGGCCTCGTGGCCGCGGGTGTGCTCGCGAGTTTGCATCTGCGCCGTAGGCATCTGGCGCCCGTAGGAGGCGCCTCTGGCGGCGCTGCTTCGACGGAGATTCCATACGGTGTGGCAATCTCCATCGGAGGGATGTTTGTCGCCTATGCGATTTATTGCGGGAAGTGACTCGACATGAGCATGCGTGGTTTACTCCTGGTCCTCGCTCTGCTGCTGCTCGTCGGCAGCGCCGTTCTATTGGTGAGGGCCTACGTGCTCTCCCAAGTGCAACCGGCGGCGGCGCCCCAAGCAGCGGCACCACCCCCTCCCCCGCCGGCGAACATGGTTCTGGTCGCCGCGGCCCCCATTCCGACCGGCACCTTCCTCAGAGACGAGCTGCTGCGCTGGCAGGCTTGGCCCAGCCAGACCTTGGATCCGAACTACATGCTCCAAGGGAAGGTGGACATAAAGTCCTTGGATACCGCGGTTGCCTTGCACGATCTAGCGGCGGGCGAACCGCTCGTCGAGGGTAAGATCGCCCGTCCCGGCGATCGAGGGTTCCTCGCCGCCGTACTGAAGCCCGGCATGCGGGCCATGGCGATCGGCGTTACCGATATCACCGGCGTGGCCGGGCTGATCTACCCTGGCGATCGGGTCGACATCTTGCTGACCCACGATGTTCCGACGACCTCCGGCAAGATCGTCACCAATGCGAAGGCCGCAGCGGCCGCGGGCGCTGCTACGACGGCTGAGGCCCCGCCGGCTAAGCCAGCCGCCGGGACGTCAGCAAACACGACACCGGACGCAAAGGCGGGAGTGGTCTATGATCCCCGCCAAGCGCATCGCGTGACGGAGACGCTGCTGATGAACGTCCGCATCCTGGCTATCGACCAGATTCTGACCCATCCGGGTCAGCCCCAGGGCACCCGGACGACCACCATTGAGGTCACGCCCAAGGAGTCAGAGCTTCTGACCGTCGCCCAGGATCTGGGCAAGCTCTCTCTTACGCTGCGCGGTCTCGCCAAAGGCCCCGGCGAATCGAACATCGTTGCCGATATTCGCGACGTCCCGGAGCCTGATCCGGGCACGACCTATACCTTCGACACTGAGGTCAGCCACGTGCCTTTGCCGGCGGCCACGGTCGCCCGGCCGGTGGCGCGGGTGGGGGGTTACGTGCCTCAGAACAGAATCGAGGTCAACCGTGGGGGAAAGGTTGAGCAACTCCTTGTCAACTAGCAGGCGCCTCATCGCGGTAGCGATCGCGTTTGCGACACTTTTGCTGGCCAACGCCGCCTCGGCGTTTCAGGTCATCCCGACCAGCGGAGAACCGCTCATCATCCAGCTCGACCAGGGAACTCTGGTGCGTCTCGACCAGACTCCCAAGGCGGTGGTCATCGCCAACCCGGCGATCGCGGATATTTCGATTCGCTCGGCGAAGCTGATGTACGTCTTCGGGCTGAAAGTCGGCGACACCACGATGTATGCCGTGGACGGCCATGAGAACGTCCTGTTCAACATCACCCTGCGCGTCGTCCAGAATCTTTCCCGGGTGCGGGAAACCCTGGCGGAAGTGGTTCCCGGCGGCCAGATCGAGGTTGAGTCCCTGGACAACGGAATCCTGCTCACGGGCGCCGTCGC
This sequence comes from uncultured Alphaproteobacteria bacterium, assembly GCA_963724385.1. Classification (GTDB taxonomy): domain Bacteria; phylum Pseudomonadota; class Alphaproteobacteria; order Dongiales; family Dongiaceae; genus DASXQK01. The sequence continues at coordinate 2,810,718 of CAVRUJ010000001.1, forward strand.
CACGCCGGCCGAAGCGGAAGATGCCCGGCGCGTGGTGAGCGAGTTCTCCGGCAAGGGCGTCGACATCATCAACCATCTGCAGATCACGGCGCCCGACCAGGTGAATCTGCGGGTGAAGGTGGCGGAAGTCTCGCGCACGGTGGTTCGGAACCTCGGTATCGACTGGAACTCGGCATTCAATATCGGCGGCTTCACATTCGCCGCCGTCACTTCAGGGGCAGCGACAATTCCCCTCGCCCTTTCCACCACAAGCGCTACAAATCAGTTGAAAATCGGCAACGGCAACACCAATGCGCTCATCAACGCTCTGGCGACCGAGGGCTTGGTGACATTGCTCGCCGAACCCAATCTGACCGCGGTCTCCGGAGAAACGGCAACATTCCTGGCCGGGGGTCAGTTCCCCATCCCCGTGCCGCAATCGTCCGGGGCCAATTCGACTGTCACCGTCGAGTTCAAGAATTTTGGCGTCAGCCTCGGCTTCACCCCCACGATCATCGGCGGCGGCAGGATCAGCCTCAAGGTCGCGCCCGACGTAACCCAGTTGGACTTCACCCACACGGTTACGATTGCGGGCAGCATCATCCCCTCCTTCATCGAGCGCAACGCCAACACGACGGTCGAACTCGCCAGCGGGCAGAGCTTCGCCATCGGGGGTTTGATCCAGAATACCGGGAATATCTCGAACCAGTCGGTACCCGGACTTGGCGACATCCCGGTCTTAGGCGAGTTGTTCAAGTCCGATCAGTTCACCCATGACGAGTCCGAACTGGTCATCATCGTCACGCCTTATATCGTGACGCCTGTTTCCGGAAAGCTTGCGGCGCCTACGGACGCCCTCATAGGTCCTTCCGGCGGCGGGTTCGTCGACGCTCCCCAACCAATGAGCTCACCGGTTGGCAGCGGGACAGGCTCATTGGTGCCACAAGGTCAGATGGGCGGTCTTGCCGGTCCCGCCGGCTTCGGAGTGGAGTGATGGCCATGCAGAACACCCGTTTCCTCGCGACTGCGGCCGTCCTGCTTGTCTTTGGGCTCGCCGGTTGCGACACGGTGCCCCGCCAAGTCAGCTACGCGACCTGGAAGCAGGTGGAGCCGCGAGTGCAGCCGCAGGCGACCGTGGCTCCGGTGCGTTTGGATGTTCACTTCGCCCCCGATGAGGGTGCGCTCAACCCCGACGACCAGTCCGCCATAGACGGATTCCTGGCGCACAACCAGATCACCACCGGCAACTCGGTCGCCCTCGTGGTGGCTGCCCCCGGCCCTGGCGAAGGCAAGCTCACGGCCAGCCGGGTGAGCGCGGTGCAGAAGAACCTGGAGAGCCGGGGTATCATGGTCGAATCAGTGCTGGCCGTGCAGAGCGCCGAGCCTGGTACGGTCAGCGTGCTCGGCAAGGCGACAAAGGTTCAGCTGCCCGCCTGCGCCGGCTACAACGCCCCCATCACACTCGACAATGAGTATCGCCCGGTCATGCAACCAGGTTGCTACAACACCATGGATCTGGATCTGATGGTCGCCAACCCGGCCGACTTGGTCCAGGGTCGCCAGCTGCCCCCTGCGGACGCGGAGTATTCAGCGCAATTCGTGGCCAAGTATCGTGCAGGAGCCGCGACAGCCGCTAGCGCTCCATCGACGACCTCGGCCACCAGTTCGGGGGGCGGTCAGTGAACGAACTGGCCAAGCAGGTTCAGCCAGCGAGTGCCGCGGCACCGAAGGATGCCGCAGGTGCCACGGGCGGCGCTACGACCGGCTGCGTGGCCTTCATCGTGGACGATGAGACGAGGAAGACTGTCCAGGCCGTCTGCCAGTCGCGCCAAAGCCGGCTGGTAGTCCGGGAAGGCGGCAGCCGGGACGCCCTGGAGTACGCGACCAAATATACACTGCCCGGCCTATTGATCGTGGACGTGTCCGACGGGGAGCGGCCGCTCGACGCTCTGCTCCCCCTGCTCGCGGCCGGCAGCGAAAGCACGCGGATCATCGCCGTCGGAACGACGAACGACGTCGCGCTCTATCGCGAGATGACCGAAGCGGGCGTCGTCGACTATCTTGTGAAACCGGTGACCGACCGCGCCCTGCTTGCAGCCGTTCAACAGGCGGAATTGGGGCCCACCACCAAGGGCTCGGCTGCTGCCGCGATCGAACGCAGCCGGCTCGTCGCCGTGGTCGGGACCCGCGGAGGGGCGGGCGCCAGCACGGTGGCGACGAACCTCGCTTGGCTGCTGGCGGAGCAGTTCAAGCGGAAGACGACGCTGGTCGATCTGGACCTGCAGTTCGGCACGGCGTCACTCGCCTTCGATGTCGAGCCCTCGCGGGGCCTGCGCGAGGCCCTCGAACAGCCGAACCGGATCGACAGCTTGCTGGTCAGCAGCGCGGGAACGAAGGTCACGGATCGCTTGAGCATCCTGGCGGCGGAGGAGTCCCACGAGGAGGACGTGCGCGCGGACCCGACGGCGATCACCCTCCTCCTCGACGAGCTGGGGCGGCAAGGCGATTTCACCATCGTCGACGTCCCGTTGCATCCGGCCACCTATCGCACGAAGGTCCTGCCGGCGGCGCGCGACATCATCATCGTTACCGATCTCTCGCTGGCGGGCCTGCGCGACTGCATCCGGCTCTGCTCCCAGGCGCAGCAACTCTCGCCCAGCGCGCGCCTGATCGTGGTGGCGAGCCGCGTCGGATCCAGGGCCACCGGGGTTTCCCAGCGGGAATTCGAGAAGGCGCTCGGCCACAAGATAGCGCACCAGCTTCCCGAGGACGCCAAGGCCTCGTCTTCCTCGGCGGTCAGCGGAAAGCCGCTGGCGGTCGCGGCAAAATCAAGCAAGCTCACAGCAGGCCTGCGCCATCTGGCAGAGCAGATCAATTCAACCAAGCCCAAGGGCAAAGAGCCAACCCGTTCCCGGTTCTCCTGGTTCAGCAAGGAATAGTCGGCGATGAGCGTCCTGGATCCGACCCCCGGTATTGTGGCGCCTGCGAATGCGCAAGGCACGGACAAGGAGGTCGGCCAGATTGCGGATCGTCTCTGGCCGACGGTGTCGCGGGCCTTCGCCGGACAGCGCCTCGACTTCCTCTCGAAATCCGCCATCGCCGCCCGCATCGGCATGATTGTCGCCGATCTTCCCGACGGCTCCGGTCAGCCGCTCGGGATGCAGAGCCGCCGCAAGGTCATCGACGTGCTGGTGTCGCGGCTGGAAACGAGCGACCCGGGTGCGGTCGCTGCCGCGCCGGCCGATTCCCCGAACGGCGCGCTCCTCATGTTCAATCAGGTCGCCGCGCGCCGCCCGGAGCAGGTGAGCGCGGCACGCCGGCGCATCGAGGAAGCGCTCCTCACGGTCCAACCCATCATCGTCCAGCGGATCGACGTCACCGCAGCCGCGCGGCTGGCGCGCGAGGAGTTGGGCCGCCAGCTCACCGGCCTGGTGGCGGAGGTGCTGGCCGAGCGCAAGCTGCGCCTGAACGCTGTGGAGCAGGAGGAGCTGGTTCGCCTCCTGCTCGACGACATGCTGGGGCTGGGACCGCTGGAGCCCCTCCTGGCCGATGATACGATCAACGACATCATGGTGAACGGCCCGCGCCGGGTGTTCATCGAGCGCCGGGGCAAGATCGAACCGACGTCGGTCACCTTCCGCGACAACCAACATGTGATGAACATCGCCACCCGAATCGTCAGCCAGGTTGGACGCCGGATCGACGAATCGACGCCCCTTTGCGACGCCCGCCTGGCCGATGGCAGCCGCGTCAACATCATCGTTCCGCCGCTCGCTCTCGACGGGCCGACCATCTCCATCCGCAAATTCTCGAAGAAGAAGATCACCCTCGACAGCATGTCGGGTCTGAACAGCCTTTCCCCGGCGCTGGCCCAGGTCATCAAGATCTCCGCCCGCTGTCGTCTCAACGTGCTCATTTCGGGCGGCACCGGCTCCGGCAAGACGACCCTGCTCAATGCCATGTCGCAGCTCATCGACCCCGGCGAGCGCATCGTCACCATCGAGGACGCCGCCGAGCTGCAACTGCAGCAGCCCCATGTCGTGCGGCTCGAGAGCCGGCCGCCCAACCTCGAGGGCGGCGGCGAGGTGACAATTCGCGACCTTCTGCGCAATGCGCTTCGCATGCGCCCCGATCGCATCATCATCGGCGAGGTGCGCGGGCACGAGGCCATCGACATGCTGCAGGCCATGAACACGGGCCACGACGGGTCATTGGGCACCATCCACGCCAACACGCCGCGAGACGCCATGATGCGCGTGGAGAACATGGTCGGCCTCGCCGGCATCAACCTCTCGCCGCGCGCGGTCCGCAATCAGATCGCCTCGGCCCTCGACGTCATCATCCAGATCAGCCGCATGCGCGACGGCGTGCGCCGCGTCACCAGCGTCACGGAGGTGGTCGGCATGGAGGGCGACGTGGTGACCCTCCAGGATCTCTTCACCTACGAGTTCGAAGGCGAGGATCCCCAGGGCCGTCTCATCGGGCGCTTCAAGTCGACGGGCTTCCGCCCACATTTCCTGGCCAAAGCGGCTTATTTCGGAGTGGATAGGCTGCTTCTCGAAGCGATGGCATGAACGCGGTCGACAGCCTGCTGCATTTCAGCGGCGCCAGCCCCTGGATGCTGGGGATGGTGGTGTTCGCGCTCGGCGGCCTCCTGCTCAGTGGCCTGTTCCTGCAAGAGTCCGAGCGCTCCCGGCGCCACGAGCTGCGCCTCGACCGGGTCAAGCAGCCTGCCGCCCAGTCGTTCCGCCGCAGGGCGGCCGAGGCGCGGATCCTTCGTCGGGACACGACCCAAAGCTCGATCAGTGCGGTAAACGCGCTATCCAAGCGCCTGCTGCCGGACATGAATAAATTCCGGCTGCGCCTCTATCAGACGGGGCACAACATCACGATCGACCGCTATCTGATCGCATCCTTGGCCGTGGCCGTGCTCAGCGGCGGCTTGTTGTGGTGGTTCTTGCGCTGGCCTTTCTACGTCGAGCTCCTGATTGGATTGATCCTCGGCCTCCTGCTGCCATACGCGACGGTCGCCTATTTGGCCAAGCGCCGTCTGGGGCGCTTCACTGCCAGTTTCCCCGACTCCATCGACCTGATCGTGCGCGCCGTGCGCTCCGGCCAGCCGATTTCCGAGGCGATCAAGGTGGTCGCCGAGCAGGCGCCGCAGCCCGTCAAGGGCGAGTTCCAGCAGATTCGCGACGCGGTCCAAGTCGGCGTCACGTTGAGAGACGCCATCGACCATGCGGCCGAGCGCATCACCCTGCCGGAATTCCGCTTCTTCAACATCGCCCTCAGCATTCAGCAGGAGACCGGCGGCAACCTGTCGGAAACCCTGGAAAATCTCAGCAAGATGCTGCGCCGGCGCAGGCAGATTAAGCTCAAGATCAGGGCCGTCTCGGCGGAGGCGCGCGCCAGCGCCTGGATCGTCGGCGCCTTGCCTTTCGTCATGTTCTTCATCCTGCTCGTCCTCAACCGGGGATACGGCGGCACCCTAATCTCCGACGCGCGGGGCATCATGATGCTGGTCATCGGCTTTCTCCTGACCTGCACCGGTATCGCCATCATGGTCAAGATGTCGAACTTCGACTTCTGATGCAGAACTACCTCCAGCATTTCCTTCCGCCCGGGGTCAACATCGACGAGTTGACCCTAGCCGCTTTGCTCCTGGTGGCATGCATGGCGGTCGCCATCGTCTGGGGCACCCTGACCGTCCGGCAACCCAGCCAGCGGCGCATCCGGGAAGTCGCTAGCCGGCGCGAAACGCTGCGCGGCATCACCATGGCGCCGCGCCGGCGCGGGCGTGGTGCGGAGACCTCGAGTTTCATGCGCAGCGTGGTGGTCAGCCTCAATTTGCTGCGCACCGAACAGGCCCAGCAGGTCGCCTTGAAGCTTGCGGCGGCCGGCTGGCGCCGGGGCGACGCGGTCGTCCGATACTTCTTCTTCAAGCTCGTATTGCCCTGCTTCGTGGGGCTGGGCGGGCTCCTGTGGATGACTTCGCTGCACCTTCTTTCCCACAGCACTTCCATCAGGGCCGCCGTTGCCGCCGGGCTCGCGCTGTTGGGTTTCTTCCTTCCCGACATGTACGTCAACAATGCGGCGACCAAACGGCAGACCAAGCTCCAGCGCCAGCTTCCCGACATGCTCGATATGATGGTGACCTGTTCGGAAGCCGGCCTCAGCCTCGACGCCACGCTCAGGCGCGCGTCGGAAGAATTCGCCAAGGCGGCACCCGAACTCTCGGACGAGATCGCGCTCACCTGCGTCGAGATGGAGTTCCTGCCCGACCGCAGCCAGGCCCTGGTCAATTTCGCCGAGCGCACGGGCCTGCCCAGCATCAAGTCGATGGTGAACACCCTTCAGCAGGCCGCCCGCTTCGGCACCCCGCTTTCCCAGGCGCTCCGTACGCTGGCCGCCGAGTTCCGGGACGAACGCATCCTCAAGGCGGAGGAAAAGGCCGCGCGCCTGCCCGCCCTGCTGACGGTGCCGATGGTGCTCTTCATCCTGCCGCCGCTGTTCATCGTGCTCTTGGGGCCGGCGATCATTCGGATCTTCGACACCCTCGTCAACCGGTGAGGTTCCGGGCCGAGAGCCCGTCACGTGGCTTACGGCTGGGCCGTTTCCACCTGGTGCGCGCCGAGTATCGCGGCGATGGCGTTGCGATTGTGCAATAGACGCAAGAACTCGTAGTAGCCCAGATTCTGTTCCACTTTAGCCGCATCGAGATCGGCCCTGGCGATCTGGGCCGCCTTGTCCGGCTGGCCCGCCAGGCCATAGGCCAGGGCCAGATTCAGCCGCATTCGCGGCGTCGCCGCCGGATCCTTGGAAACCTGTTCGAGGATCGGCAGTCCTTGGCCGAAATCACCGGCCAGCACCAGGGAAAGCCCTAGATTGTTGATGAGCTGCAGATTGCCGGGCGAAAGGGCCAGCCCGGCGCGATAGGCGGCCTGGGCCCCCGCCCGATCCCCCAACATGTCGTCGGCGACACCCAGACTGTTCTGCGTGCGCCAGTCCGGCTGCTGGGCGAGCGCGAGGCGAAGATTGGTCGCCGCACTCGCCGGATCTCCGGTCTGGAGCTGGAGATTGGCGAGCCCGCGCAGCGCCTCCGGGTTCTTGTCGTCGATCTTGAGCGCCTCCTCATAGGCGCCGGCCGCGTCCCCGGGTGTGCCTGCCTGGGCATAGACCTGACCCAGATTCAGCAGCGGCTCGATCCTGTCCGGTTCCAGTTCATGGGCGCGGGTGTAGAACTGCGTCGCGCTCACCAGGTCGCCGGCCTTGCGCGTATCGTTGGCCAGCCGCATGAAGGCATCGTAGCTGATCTGGCCGGTGGCCTTGGGATGCTGTGCGGTGGCACAGGCCGAGACGACAAGACAGGCGAGGATCGCCAGCGTGCCAAGGAACCGCCCGCACGGCTTGCGCTTCACCTTCGATTGCCCCCGACTCGTCGTCGCTTCAGCCTCCAACTTGGCCGAGCCTAAGGGATCGCACCCGGCGAAACAAGCCGAGCGTGCCCCGTTCATGCCGCCATCCCGGCGAGCGCCGCCGCTTGCGGCCTTTGCCCCGAACCTGCGGAAAACGTAACATCGCCGGTCGACAACCAATATCTGGCGAGTTGCGTCCAGGCGGTGGGCTGAGATGTGCGGAATCGTCTTCTTTCTCGACAAGAGGGGCGCCGGGATATCGCCGGAGAACCTGCTCGGCGCGCTGAATTCGCTCGGCCATCGCGGCCCCGACGACCAGGCGACGTTCTTTTTCGAGAATGCCGCCCTTGGCTTCAATCGCCTCAGCATCGTCAACGTCGCCCATGGGCAACAGCCGCTCTTCAACGAGGACGAACGCATCGCCCTCGTCTGCAACGGAGAAATTTACAACTACAAGCTTTTGCGCGACGAGCTTGTCGCCAAGGGCCACCGCTTTCGCACCAACTCCGATTGCGAGGTCATCCTCCACCTCTATGAGGAGGACGAGCAGCACTTCGTCGAGCGCCTCGATGGGATGTTCAGCTTCGTCCTGCTAGACATGAACAGGAGGCGGGCCCTGGTCGGAAGGGATCGCCTGGGCATCAAGCCGCTCTTCATCCATGACGGCCGCGACTTCGTCATCGTGGCCTCCGAGATCAAGGGGCTGTTGCGCTCCGGCCTGGTTTCCTTCGGTCTCAACCCGCAAGGGATCTACGACTTCTTCGCCTTCTCCTACATTCCCGGCGCGCAAACCGCCTTCGACGGCGCCGACAATTTCCCGCCCGCCTCGCTGATGACGGTCGACCTCGCCGATGGACGGTCGGCAAGCAGGGAGTATTGGCATCCCTCCTTCCCGGCCTATGCCGGCAACCGGTTCCATTCGGCGGCGCCCTTTGCCGTGACCCTGCGCAAGGACTTCCGCGCGGCGGTGTCGTCGCACACGATCGGCGACCTTCCGGTCGGCGCCTATTTGAGCGGCGGCATCGATTCGACGGTGACGACGCTGGTCTTGCGCGATCTGCTCGGCGCCAAGGCCGACCTGCAGACTTTCTCGATCAAGTTCGCCGATGCGGAATTCGACGAATCGCGGATCTTCGAGCAGACGGCCAGAACGGCGGGCCTGCGCTCGACGGTGCTGGAAGCCCCGCCTGCCGATGCGGCGCTGTTTCAGCGCGTGCTGCACCATCTCGAGCAGCCTCAGACCTCGCTCCTCGACGTGCCCATGTTCGCCCTCTCCAAACTGGTCCACGGCAACGGCTACAAGGTCGTCCTGTCCGGCGAGGGCTCGGATGAGCTCTACGGCGGATACTTCGTCTATACCCTGAACCAGATTCGCCGCGCCCTCTCCCTGCCGGCGGTCGCCGGGGCGAGAAGCTTTCTGCTGGGCCGCGTGCTTCGCTACTATTTCGCGAACGCCGAAGACCGGCGAGCCCTGGGCGAGATCCTGTCCCAGGACCCGGAACCGGTGATCGACCGGTTCGGCACCTATCCCGCCTGGTATCCGACATGGGTCATGCAGGCCAGGATGCGCGAGGGCCTGTTCGCCGAGAGGATGACGGACAGCCTCGGCGAAGGCTCGGCCATGCACCGGGTTTGCCAGTCCCTCAAGAGCCGGCAGGCGGGCATCGACGATTTCAACAAATCCATCGGCATCGAATTCAAGACCAGGCTGCCCAACTACATCCTGGCGCGCGCCGACCGGAATTCCATGGCGCATTCGGTGGAACTGCGGGTGCCCTTCCTCGCCAACGCCATGATCGAGAGCGCCTGCCAGATGCCGCCAATGGTGAAGATGTTCGCGCTCAAGGAAAAATATGTCCTGCGCAAGGCGTTTGCCGGCCTCCTGCCCAAGCAGGTGCAGAGGCGGATGAAGTTCGGCTATGACGCGCCGGTCGTGCCATTTTGGCAGCGGCCGGACGAGCTTCGCGACGAGATGATGAGCGCATCCCAGCTCAAGCGAACGGGGCTCTTCGCCGAACCCGCGGTCGCGCGGTGGACGAAGGAGGCGGCGGAAACGACCGATCTGCGCCGGAAGCACGATCTCTACGGACGGCTGACCGGCGTCCTTTCGGTGCAGCTCCTGCACGACGCCTATGCCGGCAGTACCGGCCGCTTCGATCGGAAGCCGGCCCACGAAACCACTGGCGCGCCCGGCAGGACTTGAACCTGCGACCTGCCGCTTAGAAGGCGGCTGCTCTATCCGCTGAGCTACGGGCGCCTGGCATGTGACCAGCGGTCAATGGGTCCAGCGGCCCACCCGATCATAGCGGAAGTTGTCGGCGTAGCTCTTGGGCCGGAACTTGCGCTCATGGGGCTCCTCGACGACATAGGGGAGGCCGTGCTTCTCGGCAAAGGCGACCGCTTCCTCCCGCGTCTCGAAGCTCAGCCGGAGCTGCGCGCGGGTATCCGTCGAGCTGGTCCAGCCCATCAACGGGTCCGCCAGCCTGGGCGCGCCCGGCGCGAATTCGAGGTGCCAACCATGGGTCCCCGCCTGGCCAGATTGCATGGCGGTCTTGGCAGGCTGAAATATGCGAACCTGCATGGTGCCGTCTCTTCCGCTCGCCTCAATTGGTTGGTGGCCGGGTCGGTGGTGGTCGGGGCGACTGGATTCGAACCAGCGACATCCTGCTCCCAAAGCAGGCACTCTACCGGACTGAGCTACGCCCCGTCGCCTTGGGCGCTAGGCTTTACCAGCAACCAGGGGTTCTAGCAATCTTGCGCAGCTGGCACTTGGGTCTCGGCCAATTTCAAGGAACAAATCGCGATCGCCACTGCTGCTCGCGGCCGGACTGTGGTATCTATATGCAGGTCAGCGAGACGACTCGCCATGTTCTCGGTCCTACGCCGCCGCCGCAGTCCGGAAATCGCCGTAGGCGCGCGCTATCGCCGGCGCGATGCCTGGCACATTGTCTGGGAGGTCTATTCCTTGTTCATTGGTACCGACGGGCTGCCTTACGCGGGCATCTTCTGCCTTTCCGACACCACGCGGCGCAAGACGGTCTCCCAATCCGTGCTGGAGCATGATGACCAGTACGTTCGCTTGCTGGAAGACTAGGACCGCGCCATGTCCAACCGCTCAATCTCTCTCGACGACCGGCTCTACGACTACATCCTGGCCAATTCGCTGCGCGAACCGGCGCTCCTGAAGGCGCTGCGCGAGGAAACCGCCAAGCTGCCTCAGTCCCTGATGCAGATCTCGCCGGAGCAGGGCCAGTTCATGGCCTTGCTGGTCCAGCTGATCGGCGCGCGCCGGACCATCGAGGTGGGAACCTTCACCGGTTACAGCTCCCTGGTCGTCGCCCTCGCCTTGCCGCCGGACGGGCATGTTGTCGCCTGCGACGTGAGCAAGGAGTTCACCGACGTGGCCCGGCGCTACTGGGGCAAGGCCGGCGTGGCCGGCAAGATCGAGCTGCGCCTGGCGCCCGCCCTGGAAACGCTGGACCGGCTTCTCGCCGAGGGCGAGGCCGGTCACTTCGACTTTGCCTTCATCGACGCCGACAAACCCAACTACCTCGGATATTACGAGCGCTGCCTGAAGCTGCTCCGGCCGGGGGGATTGCTGGCGATCGACAACGTGCTGTGGTCGGGCGAGGTTGCCGACGCAAGCATTACCGACAGCAACACCACGGCGATCCGGGCGCTCAACAAGCACGTGCATCAGGACGCCCGGGTTTCCATGAGCCTGGTGCCGATCGGCGACGGCCTCACGCTCGTACGCAAGAACTAACCCGGGTCAGCCACCGGTGCCGAGCGCGGCATTGCGCACCAAGTCGCCGGCATGGATGCCCAGGCGCTCGACCGTCCCGCCATTGACCTCGAGCACGGCCTTCACCGGATAGATCGAGGAAATCGGCGTCTCGTTCAGCGGGATCGCGCGTTCCTCGATGCGCCGGATGCGGCCGTCCGCGCCGATGAACAGCATATCGAGGGGGATGAGGGTGTTCTTCATCCAGAACGCCACCTCTTGCTCCCCTGGGTAGATGAAAAGCATGCCGGCATCGGCCGCCAGGTTCTGGCGGTACATGAGCCCGAGCTCCCTCTCGGCCTCCGTGGTCGCAAGCTCGACGGAAAAATGCTGCGGGCCCTGGGACGTCACGATGTCGAGATCCTCGGCTTGCGAGGCGGCGGCGCCGGTCGCAATCGCGAGCAGGACGCCCATCCAGAGGATCAATATGCGCATGGCGAAACAGTAGCGCGCGCCCTCGCGGCAGTCCACGCCGGCGCCGCCGGGGCGCTTGGCCGCCTTCGGCTTGACAAGCAAGCCCGGCCCGCGAAGTCTGCCCGCCCGGGGGGAGTTCGATGAGCGGTACGCCTGTAGCCGTCTTGGGCATCGATCCGTTCTGGCTGGCAAGCGCACTGCTGCTCGCCACATATGCGCTCGTCGTGCTGGAGCGCCTGGACCGGGCGGTCGTCGCCCTGCTTGGCGGCGGGCTGATGATTCTCGCCGGGATCGTGGATCAAAGTTCCGCCATCGCCGCCCAGGACTTCAATACGCTGGCCATGCTGATCGGCATGATGCTGCTGGTGGCGCTCATCCGCCCCTGCGGGATGTTCCAGTATCTCGCCTTCGCCGCGGCCCGCGCCGCCAGAGGCCGGCCCGGTCTTCTCCTGGCGCTGCTCACGCTGGCGACTGCCGCTCTTTCCAGCGTGCTCAACAACGCCACGACGGTGCTGATGATCGCGCCGGTCACCATCGTCGTCACCCAGGCCCTTCACTTGGCGCCTTATCCGTTCCTGTTCAGCGAAATCATGGCGTCGAACATCGGCGGGACCTCGACCCTCATCGGCGACCCGCCGAACATGCTCATCGGCTCGACGACCGGCCTCGGCTTCGACGCCTTTCTCATGCATCTAGCGCCTGCAACGGCGATCGCGCTTCTGGTCCAGCTCGCGATCGGCCACTGGCTCTGGGGCCGGCATATGCGGGTCGAAGCAGAGGCCCGTTCTCTCGTGCTGTCTTTGCATCCGGGCGACGCCATTTCCGACCGCCCGCTTTTTCTGAAGAGCGTCGTTGTGATTGCGCTTGCCGTAGTCGGGTTCGTCTTCGGCGATCGCCTTGGCCTGGCGCCGGGATCGACCGCCATGGGCGCGGCGGCCCTGTTGCTGTTGCTGGATAATTGGTGGCGCCCCTTGGAGGAACAAACCCGACGGGTCCATGCCGCGTTCGGCGAGGTCGAATGGAGCATGATATTTTTTCTGGTCGGACTGTTCGTCGTCGTCGCCGGAGTGGTGCAGGCGGGAGTCCTCTCCTGGCTTGCGGCCAAGATCGCCGGCGCTACCGCAGGCAATTTGACCTTGACGACGCTCCTGGTCCTGTGGACATCCGCCTTGCTCTCATCGGTCATCAACAACATCCCTTTCGTGGCGACAATGATCCCGGTCATCAAGGGCCTGGCGCCGGGCCTGGGTGGCGAGGCGGCGCTTCAGCCGGTCTGGTGGGCCCTCGCCTACGGCGCCTGCATAGGGGGCAACGGCACCCTGGTCGGGGCGACGGCGAACCTGACCGTGGCCGGCATCGCCGAGCGAAACGGGATCGCCTTCGGTTTTGGCGCCTTCCTGCGCCTGGGCTTTCCGATGATGCTGGTCAGCATCGCCATCGGCATGGTCTATTTCACTTTGCGCTACCTGCTGTGAAGGGTTCCGCCCCATGGACATGACTGGCGAATTCCGCATCGCGGCCCCCAGGGAAACAGTCTGGAAGGCGCTCAACGACCCTGACGTCCTGCGTCAATGCATTCCGGGTTGCGAGGAGTTGCTGAAGACCGCCGACAACGAATTCACGGCCAAGGTCACGATCCGGGTGGGGCCCGTGAAGGCCCGTTTCGCCGGCAAGGTCACGCTCAGCGACCTCGACCCGCCCAACGGATACAAGATCTCCGGGGAAGGCCAGGGCGGCGCCGCGGGGTTTGCCAATGGCGGCGCCGAGGTGCGGCTCGAGCCCGACGGCGACGGAACCCTGATGAAATACAGCGTGAATGCCGCGATCGGCGGCAAGCTGGCCCAGATCGGCGCCCGACTCATCGACGGGACGGCGCGCAAGCTGGCCGACGAATTCTTCGGAACCTTCGCCGGTCTCGTCAGCGCCGGCGTGCCGGCTCCGGCCGAGGCAACTCTGGCGCCGGGTGGGGCGCCTGCCCCCGCGGCTGCGGTTCCTGCTCCCACCACCGCGACGGCGCCGGGCTCGTCACGAGGCCTGAGACCCTGGGTCTGGGTGGTGGGTCTCATCGTCATCGCCATTCTGCTGCTGATCTATTACGGTCGCTGAAGCAAATCCGAACCCGAAACGCGGTTGAATCACCCGCCGGGCAGCGATAGCCTTCTCGGCGAGAAATCCAGGACGGCGGCCGGCCCTCGAAGGACGGGCGCGATCACACAGGGAGGACAGAATGCCCACCGTGTCCATGACAGTGAACGGCAAGGCGGTGACGGGCACCGTCGAGGGCCGGACCTTGCTGGTTCAATACCTGCGCGAACATCTGGGGCTGACCGGGACCCATGTCGGCTGCGACACCAGCCAATGCGGTGCCTGCGTCGTCCATATCGACGGCAAGTCGGTGAAATCCTGCACCATGCTGGCGGTGCAGGCCAACGGGGCCAAGGTCACCACCATCGAGGGCCTGGCCAAGAACGGCGAGCTGCATCCCATGCAGGCCGCCTTCCGCGAGCATCACGGCCTGCAATGCGGCTTCTGCACGCCCGGCATGGTCATGAGCGCCGTCGACCTGGCCAACCGCAACGCCGCGCCCTCGGAGCAGGACGTCCGCGAGTGGCTGGAGGGAAACATCTGCCGCTGCACCGGCTACCACAACATCGTCAAGGCCGTGCAGGCCGGCGCCCGCGCGATGAGGAGCTAGGACCATGGCTGACACAGGCATCGGCGCCCCCGTGCGCCGCAAGGAAGACTTCCGCTTCCTGACCGGTCGCGGCACCTATACCGACGACATCAACCGGCCCGGCCAGACCTACGCCTATATCCTGCGCTCGCCCCACGCGGCGGCGAAGATCAAGAAGATCGACACCGCCCGCGCCAAGGCGGCGCCCGGCGTGGTCGCGGTCTTCACCGGCGCCGACTACGCGGCCGACGGCAAGGGCGGCCTGCCCTGCGGCTGGCTGGTCAAGAGCAAGGACGGCTCGCCCATGGTCGAGCCGCCGCACCCGCCGCTGGTCGCGGACATGGTGCGCCATGTCGGCGACCACGTGGCGGTGGTCATCGCCGAAACCAAGAGCCAGGCCCGCGACGCGGCGGAAATGATCGACGTCTCCTATGAGGAGGTGAAGCCCATCATCGATACCGCCGGCGCGCTCAAAGCCGGCGCGCCTGAGGTGTGGCCCCAGGCCAAGGGCAACCTCTGCTACGACTGGCAGATCGGCGACAAGGCCGCGACCGACGCCGCCTTCGCAAAGGCGAGCCACGTGACCAAGATCGACCTGGTCAACCAGCGCCTGATCGCCAACGCCATGGAGCCGCGCGCGGCCATCGCCGAGTTCGACCGGGCGACGAGCGATTACACGCTCTATACGACGAGCCAGAATCCCCACGTCATCCGCCTGCTGATGGGCGCCTTCGTCTTGCAGATCCCGGAAAGCAAGCTGCGCGTGGTGGCGCCCGACGTGGGCGGTGGATTCGGTTCCAAGATCTTCCACTATGCGGAAGAGGCGATCCTGACCTGGGCCGCGGGCAAGATCGCGCGGCCCATCAAGTGGACGGCCGAGCGCAGCGAATCCTTCATGTCGGACGCGCAAGGCCGCGACCACGTCAGCCATGCCGAGCTCGCCATGGACAAGGACGGCAAGTTCCTGGGCTTGCGCGTCAGCACCATCGCCAACATGGGCGCCTATCTTTCGACCTTCGCGCCCTGCGTCCCCACATATCTCTACGGGACCCTGCTCGCGGGCGTCTATGCCACGCCAGCCATCTATTGCGAGGTGAAGGCCGTGTTCACCAACACGGTCGCCGTCGATGCCTATCGCGGCGCCGGACGGCCGGAGGCGACATATCTCCTCGAACGCCTGGTGGAAAAGGCGGCGCGCGAGATGAAGATGGACCGGGCCGAGCTTCGTCGGCGCAACTTCATCCCGCAGAACGCCTTCCCCTACCAGACGCCGGTGGCGCTCCAGTACGACAGCGGCGACTATCATTCGACCCTGGATATCGCCCTCAAGAAGAGCGACTGGGCGGGGTTCGAGAAGCGCCGGGCCGAAGCCAAGAGCCGCGGCATGCTGCGGGGCATCGGCATCTCGACATATCTGGAGGCCTGCGGTATCGCCCCCTCGGCCGTCGTCGGCTCCTTGGGCGCCCGCGCCGGCCTGTACGAGACGGCCAATGTGCGGGTCCACCCCACGGGCTCCGTCACCGTTTTCACCGGGAGCCACAGCCACGGCCAGGGGCATGAGACGACCTTCGCCCAGATCGTGTCGTCAATGCTGGGCATCCCCATCGAGAGCGTCGAGGTCTCCCACGGCGACACCAACAAGATCCCCTTCGGCATGGGGACCTACGGCTCGCGCTCGCTCGCCGTCGGCGGGTCGGCCCTCGTGAAGTCGCTCGATAAGATCGTCACCAAGGCCAAACGGATCGCTGCCCACCTGATGGAGGCCTCGGTCGCCGACATCGAATTCAAGGACGGCGTCTTCAAGGTGGCCGGCACGGACAAGAGCGTTCCCTTTGGCCAGGTCGCGCTCACCGCCTATGTGCCGCACAACTACCCGATCACCGAGCTCGAGCCTGGGCTTGAGGAGACCTCCTTCTACGACCCGCTCAACTTCACCTACCCGGGCGGCTGCCATATCTGCGAGGTGGAGGTCGATCCCGAGACAGGGACCACCAAGATCATCAATTTCACCGCCTGCGACGATATCGGCCGGGTCATCAACCCGATGATCGTCGAGGGGCAGGTGCATGGCGGCGTGGCCCAAGGCATCGGCCAGGCCCTGTTCGAGCGAGCGGTCTACGACAATTCCAGCGGGCAGCTCCTCTCAGGCTCCTACATGGACTACTGCATGCCCAGGGCCGACGATCTCTGCTCGTTCCAGGTCGAAACCCACAACACGATGTGCACCCACAACCCGCTCGGCTCCAAGGGCGTGGGCGAAGTGGGCGCCATCGGCTCGACCCCGGCGGTGATTAACGCCGTCCTCGATGCGCTGCTGCCGCTCGGCGTCAGCGATATCTCCATGCCGGCCTCGCCCCATCGGGTGTGGCAGGCGATCCAGGCCGCCAAGCCGGCCAAGGCCGCCGAGTAAGGGAGGACAACATGCAAGACTTCAACTATCAGCGTCCCGGAAGCCTGGCCGACGCCGGCAAGGCCCTCTCGGCGGCCCGCGAGGCCAAGATCCTGGCCGGCGGCATGACCCTGCTGCCGACCATCAAGCAGCGCCTGGCGAGCCCGTCGGATCTCATCGACCTCGCCGGCATCGGCGAGCTGAAAGGCATCAAGCTCGACGGCGGGGCGGTCGTCATCGGCGCGATGACCACCCATGCCGAGGTCGCTCATTCGGCCGATGTGAAGAAGGCGATCCCCGCGCTCGCCAACCTGGCCGAGGGCATCGGCGACCCGCAGGTGCGCAATCGCGGGACGATCGGCGGCTCGATCTCGAACAACGACCCCGCAGCCGACTATCCGGCGGCGGTGCTCGGCCTCGACGCCACGGTCGTCACCAACAAGCGCCGGATCAAGGCCGACGACTTCTTCAAAGGATTGTTCGAAACCGCGCTCGGGGACGGCGAGATCGTCACCGCCGTCAGCTTTCCCAAGCCGGAGAAGGCGGGCTACGCCAAGTTCCCGAACCCCGCGTCGCGCTATGCCATGGTGGGCGTTCTCGTCGCCAAGACCGCGGGCGGCGTGCGCGTCGCCGTCACCGGGGCGGGTCCCGGCGTCTTCCGCCAGAAGGACATGGAAAAGGCGCTCGCGGGCAAGTTCTCGGCCGATGCGCTCGCCGGCATCAAGACCGCTTCGAAGGGCCTCAACAACGACATGCACGGAAGCGCCGAGTATCGCGCCCATCTCGTGAATGTGATGGCCGCGCGCGCCGTCGCCGCGGCGAAGTAACGACGGCGCATCGACAGCAAGGGGCGGGAATCCGGTTGCGGATCCCGCCTCTTCGGATTCCTGCAGCATGCTGAAATTCGCCGCCAACCTTTCCTTCCTGTTCCCGGAGCGCCCTTTCCTCGAGCGTTTCGCGGCGGCCGCGGCGGCCGGTTTCGAGGCCGTCGAATTCGCCTTCGCCTATGAGCATCCCGAAGCCGAGGTCGCGGCGGCGGCGGCCAAGGCCGGCGTCCAGGTCGTGCTGATGAACCTCCCGCCCGGCGATTGGGCGGCGGGCGAGCGGGGCCTCGCCTCTCTGCCGGGCCGGGAGTCCGAGTTCCGCGCTTGCCTCGCGACGGCGCTTCGCTATGCCGAAGCGACGGGCTGCCGCCAGCTTCACGCGATGGCCGGCGCCGGCCCGACCTGCCGCGAAGAAACCTTTGCCGCCAATCTCCGCGAGGCCGCATCGGTGGCGCAAGGGAGAGGCGTGCGGATTCTGATCGAGCCCATCAATGTGCTGGACATGCCCGGCTATTTCCTCACCCAGCCGCAGCAGGCAGCGGACATCATCCGGAAGGTCGCCCACCCGAATCTCTTCCTTCAACTGGACCTCTATCACTGCCAGGTCATGCGGGGCGACCTCGCCCGGCAGATCGAACTGCATTGGCCGCTCATCCGCCATATTCAGATCGCCGGCAATCCCGGACGCCTTGAGCCGGATCGTGGCGAAATAAATTATCCGTTCCTTTTCAATCACTTGGAAAGTCTTGGTTACCAAGGCTGGATCGGCTGCGAATACAAGCCCGCGGCGGCCACCGAGGCCGGGCTCGCCTGGATCAGGCCCTATCTTCCGGCAAAATAGCGCGCCGGACGCCTTGACGGGGCAACAGAACCAAACTAGAACATGTGGCGTAGTTTGGGTTTTGTTCCACCCATTGTGGGTAGCGCCAAACATCGGTGCGGCAAGTCGAGGAGACCGGGCGATGCTGACCAAGAAGCAACATGAGCTGCTGCTGTTCATCAACAAGCGCCTGTCGGACTCAGGCGTGTGCCCATCCTTCGACGAAATGAAAGAAGCGCTCGGCCTGAAATCCAAATCCGGCGTGCACCGGCTCATCACCGGCCTGGAAGAGCGCGGCTTCATCCGGCGCCTTGCGCACCGGGCGCGCGCGCTCGAGGTCGCCCGCCTGCCGGAGAACGTCACCGCCGCTGCCGCCAAGGAGGGCACGACGGCGCGGCCCGGCTTCGCTCCCAATGTGATCCACGGCGATTTCGGCGGGGCGCTGCCCGGTGCGGCGGTCGCCCAGCCGGCGGAGACCATTCGCCTGCCGCTCTATGGCCGGATCGCGGCCGGCACGCCGATCGAGGCCCTGCGCGACAACAGCCAGAACATCGATGTGCCAGCCAGCCTTCTCGGGCGCGGCGAGCATTACGCCCTGCAGGTCGAAGGGGACTCGATGCTCAACGCCGGCATCCTCGACGGCGACACGGTGGTCATCGAGCGCTGCGACACGGCCGAGAACGGCGCCATCGTGGTCGCCCTTATCGACAATAACGAAGTGACCCTGAAGCGCCTGCGCCGGAAAGGCAATTCCATCGCGCTCGAGCCGGCCAACCCGGTCTACGAAACGCGCATCTTCGGTCCGGACCGCGTCAAGCTGCAGGGCCGGCTCGCCGGGCTGTTGCGGCGCTACTGATCCTTCGGCTGCGGCTCAGCGATGGCCGGGTCGAGCTCGAAGGCCTTCACCAGATCCCGGACCTGAGCCGGCGTCAGCAGCCGCGGGTTCAAGCCGCGCAGCAGAAGCTGGAGCTTGGCCGTCTCTTCCAGCTCCTCGATGGCGTAGACAGCCGCCTCCAGCGAGGCCGCCGCCACCACCGGCCCATGATTGGCCAAAAGGACCGAGGCATATCGCCCGGCAAGCCCGCGAATGGCGTCGGCCACGGCCGGATCGCCCGGCCGGTAATAGGGCACCAGAGCGGTCCGCCCGACACGCATCACGTAGTAGGCTGTGAGCGCCGGCAGCACTTGCTTCGGATCGAGGTCCGCGAGCATGGAGAGGGCCACGGCGTGGGTCGAATGGAGGTGCACGACCGAGCGCGCGCTCGCCCGTGATTCGTAGAGCGCGGCATGGAGCATCAGCTCCTTGGTCGGCGGGTCGCCCCCGATGAGCCGGCCGGCCTTGTCGAGACGGGATAGCCGGGCCGGATCCAGCGATCCGAGCGAGGCATTGGTCGGGGTCGCGAGCCATCCGCCATCTTCCAGCCGCGCGCTGATATTCCCCGAGGAGCCGGGCGTGAGCCCGCGGTCGAACAGCGACCTCGCCAGGCGGACGATCTCCTCGCGCAGCTTGCTGTCCTTCACGCGCCCTTCTCCAGCACTACAAGAGCCCTCTCGAAGAAGTCCGGGCCGCCGAAATTGCCGGATTTGAGCGCGAGCGCAAGCTTGCCCTGGCGCATCGTCGCCCCGCTCATCGTCGCCCCGCTCATCGTCGAGAGTGCCGGCACGCCGGGATCGATCTCAGGCCCGATGGCGAAGGAGGCAAGGCCGAGGGCCGTCACCACCGCACCCGAAGTTTCGCCGCCCGCGACCACCAGCCGGGCGACGCCGGCGTCGATGAGGCCCGCCGCCAGCCGCCCGAAGAAGCTCTCCACCGTTTCGGCGACCCGCTCGCGCCCGTGCCTGGCATGGACCTTCTGGACCTCGGCGGCGGAGGCCGAGGAATAGCACAGCGGTGCCGCCGCGAGGTTGGCGAGCATGAATTCGAGGGCGGCCTTGGGCGCTTCCCCGGCCATGAGGGCATCGATGTCCAGCGCCCGCGCCGGGTGGCCGACCCGGTAGCGCTCGACCTGGCCGAGGGTGGCGCCGGAGCAACTGCCGGCAATCACAGCGGCCGGTCCGGCGACGGGCGCGAAGGCCGAGCCTCGTCCGGATGCTAGGCCTGCCTTGCGGAAATTGTCGGCAAGGCCCAGCGCCACGCCCGATCCGCCAGTTAGCAGCAGGGCCCCCTCGACCGCGGCGCCGATGGCGAGGAGATCCTTGTCCTCGATTGCGTCGACAATGGCGAGCCACTCCCCTCGCGTAGCACTCGCCGCCAAAGCCGCGCGAATGGCCGCGGGCCCGGCGGCAACAGTCGGCCATGGTACCTGGCCCACGGGATGCCGGCATTGCAGCGCCAGCCAGCGGGCCAGGTCCGCATCGGTCATCGGGTTCAGCGGGTGCTTCTCCATGCCCGATTCCGATAGCAGCTTCCCGCCGACGAAGAGATGGCCCTGGTAAACCGTGCGGCCGACCGTGGGAAAGGCGGGGCAGGCCACCACGCCACGGACTCCGAGCTTCTCGGCAAGGGCCTCGCCCACCGGGCCGATATTGCCGCGCGGTGTCGAATCGAAGGTCGAGCAGTACTTGAAGAAATGTTGCCGGCAGCCCTGCCGGCTGAGCCAGTCGAGCGCCGACAGGGACAGGCCAACCGCCTCGTCGGCGGCAATGGAGCGGGTCTTGAGCGCGACCACGCCGGCCTCGCAGTCGGCGGGCGCATCGGCGGCCGGAACACCGATGAATTGGATCGTGGCGAGGCCGCTCTTCGCAAGCGTATTGGCCAGATCGCTGGCGCCGGTGAAGTCGTCGGCGATGCAACCGAGCAGCAAGACGGATCTCCCCCTGTTCGCTGTCCCATGGTGTCAAGGCCGGACGGCCGGGGCAAGACAGCGTCTCCAGCGCGGGCGCGGCGGCCCGCTATGGACCGGCAGCGGAAGTCTCGGCTGGCGCGGGCGACCAGGGCCAGTCCCCCTCACCTTCGCGAACCGATTTGATCTTCACACCATCGCCATCGAGCCAGACGGCAAATGCGCCATCCCGGGCCAACCTCGCCCGATCGATCAGCAGGGCGCGGCAGGGACCCGGCGCCGCCTCAAGGGTGATGACCAGATCGGCCTCGCTGCAGGCAACGGCGAAGTTTTCGCCGTCCTGCAGGATCGCCACCTGACGCTTGCCTTGCCGATAGCGGCAGTCCATGCCATCGCAAGCCAGGTGGTCGGCCGGCCTGTCGCCCCATGTCACCCGGTCGGTCTGGCCCGCGTCGCGCAGCCACTCCTCGGCCACGAAACGATCGGCCCGCGCCGACGAGAACCTGAGCGAACCGTCCGTCGCCCTGACGGCGACCAGGCCGGCATCCTCCGCGACGAGGATGTCCGGCGCACGAACCCAGAACATCAGGGCGAAGCCGGCGGCGACCCCGGCCAGGCCGGCGAAGCGCCAGGCCCGGCGCCACAGGCAGAGCCACAGCCCGCCCAGCGCGATGAGGGCAATTCCCGTGGCCGGCATCGACGGCACGATGGCGATCGCGCCGGGCCAGGACGACACCGTGCGCGCCGTCCAGAGGATGGCCCCGATGCCGAGACCGGCGGGGGCGAGCGCCAGGCGTTCCAAGCCGAAGGGCATCAGCAGCAGGGACAGGATCAGCCAGGGCATCACCCAGAAGCCGGTGATCGGCACGGCCAGGATGTTGGCGATGAGACCGTAGTTGCTCATCCTGTCGAACTGATAGATGGCGAAGGCGGCGGTCGCCAAGGTGGCGGTGAGGCTGGTCACGACAAGGTCGAAGATCTCGCGCAAGACGCGCTTCAGAGCGCTGCCGGGCCGGTACCTTCCGCGCCCGATCCGCTCCCAGATGGCGGTGAGCGCGACGATGGCGGCGAAAGACAGCTGAAAGCTGGCGCCGGTCATGCTTTCGGGCCGCAGCAGCAGGATGGCGAAGGCCGCCCAGGCGACCGGGCGCATGGTGATCGGTCGCCGGTCGACAACGACGCCGAGCAGCACGAAGGCCGCCATCAGGCAGGAGCGCACCACGGGCACGCGCGCACCGGTGAGGAGCGTGTAGAAAACGGCCCCCAGCAGGGCGATCACCGCGGCCCATTTCTTGATCGGCCAGCGCAGCGCGATCGCCGGCATGAGGGCGAACAGGGCCCGGCTGAAAAAGAACAGGATGCCGGCGGCGAGCCCGAGATGGAGGCCCGCGACCGCCAGCAGATGGGCGAGCCCGGCGTTGCGCATCGCCGTCAGCGCGGGCGGGGATACCGCGGTCTGGATGCCGGTGACATAGGCGATCGCCACCCCCGCCTGATCGGGATCCGGCAGAGCCGCCGATATCCGGCCTTCGATGATCGACCTGAGATCGGCAAAGCCCCCCATGAGCCAACGCATCAGGGACCCGCTCGCGGTCTCGGGCGCGCCGGGCAGGCTGCGGACGTGGCCGAGGGCGAAGCCGATGCCCCCGATCCGGTCGAAATAGAATTGGCGGCGGAAATCGAAGGCGCCCGGCGCCACTGGCCGTGAAGGCGGGCCCAAGGTCGCCCGGACCCCGATCCGATCGCCGGGCTCAAGCGGCGTATCGTCGCTCGCGGCGAGGCGAAGCCGAATGAATGCCGGTACCCGCGTTTGTCCGTCGATGGCCAAGTCGTCGAGCAAGAGGCGCCGGTTGTCCACCAGCAGCTCCACCTCGTCGACGCGCGCCTGGAGCTGAACGGCTTGGAGCCGGCCATTCAACATCGGCGCGGCCACGCTTACGGTGCGCAGCTCGGCCGCCGAAAAGCCGACCGCCGCGGCAATCAGGCCATAGACCAGGTAGCGCAGGGCGGGCCTGCGGCGCAGCAGGATCAGCAGCAGCAGGCCACCCACGGCCAGCGCAGTGGGCCCGGCCGCCAAAGGGGGCTCGGCCGGAAGCGAGAAATAGAGCGCGATGCCAGCGCCCATGGCGACCGGCAGCCACAGCCCCCACCGGTCGCGCTCCGCCTCCAGGTTATCGCGCAAAACGCGCAGCGCTTCCGATAGAGCCGCCCGCATCGCTAGCCAAGTCCCGCCCTGCCCGGCGCCAGTATTCCATCATTGGCGGCGCGACCCTAGTGCCGACTTTCGCAGAAAGTCGGTACATCGTTTCCAGTCTTGGTATCGGATTCACGCAGAAATTCGTGACATGGCCCGGAGTCACGAATTTCTGCGATCCGATACCAGGGCGCCATTCGTTGTTTGCGGTCGCTTGGCCATGCTACAAGGCCGCGCCACCGGGAAGAGCATCCAATGTCCGTCGTCACCCGCTTCGCGCCCTCGCCCACGGGGTTCCTCCATATCGGCGGCGCCCGCACGGCGCTGTTCAACTGGCTCTATGCGCGCCACCACGGCGGCAAATTCCATCTTCGGATCGAAGACACCGACCGGAAGCGCTCGACCGAGGAGGCCATCGCGGCCATCATCGAGGGCCTCGCCTGGCTCGGCCTCGATTGGGACGGCGAGGTGGTCCACCAGTTCGCCAGGGCCGCGCGCCACGCCGAGGTCGCTCGCGCCCTGTTGGCCGCGGGCAAGGCCTATCATTGCTATTGCACGCCGGCCGAACTGGAGGCGATGCGCGAGGCGGCGCGCGCGGCGGGCAAGCCCACCCGCTACGACGGACGCTGGCGCGACCGGGATCCGGCCGAGGCGCCGAAGGACGTGGCGCCGGTCATCCGCCTGAAGGCGCCGCAGACCGGCGAGACCGTGGTCCAGGACCGCGTCCAGGGCGAGGTGCGCGTGGGCAACGACCAGCTCGACGACATGGTCCTGCTGCGCGGCGACGGCACGCCCACCTACATGCTCTCGGTCGTGGTCGACGACCACGACATGGGCATCACCCAGGTCATCCGGGGCGATGACCATCTGACAAACACCTTCCGCCAGATCCAGCTCTATGACGCCATGGGGTGGGACCAGCCGGCCTTCGCCCATATCCCCCTGATCCACGGGTCCGACGGGGCCAAGCTCTCGAAGCGCCATGGCGCCTTGGGCGTCGAGGCCTACCGCGACATGGGCTACCTGCCGGAGGCCTTGCGCAATTACCTGCTGCGGCTCGGCTGGGCCCATGGGGACGAGGAGATCATCGACACGGCGCGGGCGATCACCCTCTTCGATCTTGACGGGGTCGGGCGCTCCCCTTCCCGCTTCGACTATGTGAAGCTGAACAACCTGAACGGCCATTACCTGCGGGCGGCCGACAACGGGCGCCTGGCCGAGCTGGTAGGCCCGCGGATCGAGAAGCGCCTCGGCCACGCGCTGGGAGCCGAGGCAGAGGCCAGGGTCCGGGCCGGCATGGACGGCCTCAAGGCGCGGGCCGACACCCTCGAGCAGCTCGCCGACAACGCCATGTTCTACGTCCGGCCCCGGCCCCTGCCCATCGACGATAAGGCGGCCAAGCTCCTGACGGCCGAGGCCTGCGGCCATCTGCGGAACCTGGCGCGGGACCTTGCCCTGCGCGACTGGAGCCTCGCCGGGCTCGAGGCCGCGTTGCGGGAATTCGCCGCATCCCACGGCCTGAAACTCGGCCAGATCGCCCAGCCGCTCCGGGCGGCGCTGACGGGCTCCCTCGCCTCGCCGGGGATCTTCGAGGTGATGGTCATCCTCGGCCGGGCCGAGACCCTGGCCCGGATCGAAGATCTGGCCTCCGTCGGCAATTTGTCATCGTCGGAACGTTGAACCCGGAGCCGTTCGGGACTATCTATATTGCACTGCACAAGAGGAGGGGTGACCATGGCCAACGATGCCGCCGTTGCGACGAAGAGCGGGGTCATCCTCGTCGACCACGCCACAGGACAAAAATTCGAGCTGCCGAGCATCGACGGGACCCTGGGCCCGCGGGTCATCGACGTGCGCAAGCTCTACGGCGACCACGGATTGTTCACCTACGATCCGGGCTTCCTGTCGACCGCGTCCTGCGAATCCAAGATCACCTATATCGACGGCGAGAAGGGCGTGTTGCTCCACCGAGGTTATCCCATCGAGCAGCTGGCCGAGCACAGCGATTTCATCGAGGTCTGCTATCTGCTGCTCCAAGGCGAGCTGCCCACCCCGGCACAGAAGGCGGAGTTCACCAAGAACATCGTCTATCACACGATGCTGCACGAGCAGATCCACACCTTCTACCGCGGCTTCCGGCGGGACGCCCATCCCATGGCGGTCATGGTGGGCGTGGTCGGTGCGCTCTCGGCCTTCTACCACGACAGCACCGACATCAACGACCCGCGCCAGCGCGAAATCGCCTCCCATCGCCTGATCGCCAAGATGCCGACCATCGCGGCCATGGCCTTCAAGTATTCGACCGGCCAGCCCTTCATCTACCCGCGCAACGACCTCGGCTACGCCGAGAACTTCCTGCGCATGACCTTCGCGGTGCCGGCCGAGGACTACAAGGTGAACCCGGTGGTGGCCAAGGCGATGGACCAGCTGTTCATCCTGCATGCCGACCACGAGCAGAACGCGTCCACCTCCACGGTGCGCATGGCCGGTTCCTCGGGCGCCAATCCCTTCGCCTGCATCGCGGCGGGCATCGCCTCGCTCTGGGGTCCGGCGCATGGCGGGGCCAACGAGGCCGTGCTCAACATGCTGCGCGAGATCGGCGACAAGAAGCGCATCCCCGAGTTCATCGCCAAGGCCAAGGACAAGAATTCCGGCTTCCGTCTCATGGGTTTCGGTCACCGGGTCTACAAGAACTTCGACCCCCGAGCCAAGGTCATGCGCAAGGCCTGCCACGACGTGCTGGACGTTCTGAACAAGCGCGAGCTGCCTCTGCTCGAGCTGGCGCTCGAACTGGAGCGCATCGCGCTCGAGGACGACTACTTCGTCGAGCGCAAGCTCTATCCCAACGTCGATTTCTATTCCGGCCTGATCCTGGAAGCGATCGGCTTCCCCACCAGCATGTTCACCGTGCTGTTCGCGGTCGCGCGCACCGTCGGCTGGGTCGCCCAATGGGCCGAGATGATCGAGGACCCCTCCCAGCGCATCGGCCGCCCGCGCCAGCTCTACACCGGGGCCACCCAGCGGGACTACGTGCCGATGGGGGCGAGGAAGTAGGGCCTTCGCCCCCAAGCGTCGCCTTACCGCTCGGTCAACTCGATCTTGTACCCGTCAGGGGCCTCGACGAAGGCAGTGATGTAGGTCCGCGCCGAAGGCAGCAGGGCGGCATTTGCTTGCCTCAGCGGGCGAGGCAGCCGAGCGACTGGCACTCCCCACCACCGCCCGATCCCTCATTTGCGCATCAGCGGACCCCCGTTGTATAGGAACCTTCGTTCCACTCGCCACAAGGGGCGGCGTCCAGCAGCATGGCAGGACCATTGAGAGCGGCCGTGATCGGCGTCGGCCATTTCGGCCAGCATCATGCCCGCAAGCTGGCCGAGAACCCCGAGGCCGTGCTCGTCGCCGTTGTCGATCGCGATCGCGGCCGGGCGGCGGAGGTGGCGGCCAGGCACGGTGCCGAGGCGCTGACCGATCACGTCCCGCTGCTGGGCCGGGTCGACGTCGTCTCCATCGCCACGCCGCCGGCGAGCCACCACGCGCTGGCGCGGGATTTCCTCACGCGCGGCGCCCATGTCCTGGTGGAGAAGCCGATCACCGAAACCGTCGAGGAGGCGGAAGACCTGATCCGGCTCGCCAAATCCTGCGGGCGGGTGCTGCAGGTCGGCCATATCGAGCGCTTCTCGGCCGTCGGCGCGCATATCGCAGCGCTCGTCCACCGGCCGCTGTTCATCCAGGCCGAGCGCGTCGGCCTCGCCAAGCCGCGGGGCGAAGCGGTGAGCGCCGTGCTCGACCTGATGATCCATGACCTGGACCTGGTCCTCAGCCTGGTGCGCTCGCCCATCGAATGGGCGCACGCCCTGGGCGCGCCGGTGGTCACATCCGCCGACGACATCGCGAGCTGCCGCCTGCAGTTCGCCAACGGCTGCGTCGCCGACCTGACAGCCAGCCGCATCAGCTTCAGAAGCGAACGCAAGATGCGGATTTTTCAGCAGGATTCCTGCACCTCGGTCGATTTCCTGAAGCGCCGGATCAGCGTCTTCCGCCGCCAGGCCGAGGGCGCCGACGGCGCCGCCCGGATCACGGTCGAGGACAAGGTCTACCCGCCCGTGGACGCCCTTGAGCAGGAGCTCGGCTCCTTCCTCGCGGCGGTTCGCCAAGGCAAGGAGCCGGTGGTATCCGGGGAAGACGGGCGCCGAGCCCTGGAGGCGGCATTGCTGGTCGATCGCGAGCTGCAGGCCCATCGCCGGCGGGTGGAAGCTTCCTCCGGCTAACCCGCCTTCGCTTTCCGAGTGGCGATCATGGCAAGAGCGACGGCCGCCGCCCGGTCGCTGGGGCGGCCTTCCACCGCGAGCTTGGCCAGCGCCTCGCCATAGGCGGAGCGCTGGGCGGCGCGCGCCTCCGGCACGGCGAGCAAGCGGTCGAGCGCCTCGGCCAATTTCTCGGGCCGGCAATTCTCCTGCAGCAGCTCGGGCGTCACTTCGCGGTCGAGCAGGAGGTTCACGAGCGAGGCGTATTTCACCTTGATGAGGCGCCTGACGATCGCCGCCGTGAGCGGCCTGGCGCGATAGGCGATCACGGCCGGGGTTCCGACCACGGCGAGCTCGACGGCGACCGTTCCCGAGGCCGCGAGCGCTACGTCGCTGGCGGCGAATGCGTCGCGCTTGGCCGCCGGATCGAGGACGACCGTGGTTGGTACGCCGAGTGCGTGCGCGGCGGCTTCGGCAGCTTCCGCGACCGGCCCCACTGTCGGCAGGACGACACGCAGGCCCTGGTGACGCTCCGCCAGCCGGCGGACCGCCGCGCCGAAAATCGGCATCAGGAGACGCAACTCGAAAGCGCGGCTGCCGGGCAGGAGGCAGATCACCGGCGCCTCGGCCGGGATTCCGTGGCGCTCGCGGAAGCCGCGACCGTCCGGCACACCCATCATGGTTTCCAGCGCCGGATGGCCGACATAGGTGCAGGGAAGGCCATAGCGCGTGAAATAGGGCGGCTCGAAGGGAAGAAGCGCCAGGAGATGGTCGCAAAGCCGGGCGAGCCGGGCGGCGCGGCCGGGCTTCCAGGCCCAGACCGTCGGCGCCACGTAGTGGAGGATCGGGATGCCGCTGCCCCTGAGACGCCGCGCGACACGCAGGCAGAAGCCCGGCGCGTCGATAGTCACCAGCAGGTCCGGCGGAGACCGACGCAGCCAGCGGGCGGTCTCCCCGATCCGGCGCAGCAGGCGCGGCAGATGCGGCAGAAGCTCGACCAGCCCCATGTGGCTCAGCTCCGCCATGGGAAAACGGCTCGCCAGGCCTGCGGCCGTCATCTGCTCGCCGCCGATCCCTTCCAGCGCAATCGCCTCGCCCGCAGCCCGGCGCAAGGCCGCCATCAGGCGTGCGCCCAGCACGTCGCCGGAAGGCTCGCCGGCGATCAGCACGATGCGCATAGCAGGGGGGCGCAACGCAGGGCCGCTCATGGTGGCGGATCGATGCCGACGAGGAACATGCCCGCTCTGTCGGCCTCGGCCGCGAGCAGCCCGGAATCGAGGACGAGCACGCCACCCGCCTCGACGGCAATGCCGCGGAACCGCGCCGCAGCGGCGTGCCTGATCGTCGCCGGACCGATCACGGGCGGGTCGGCGCGCATTTCCTGCTGGGGCTTGCGGGCCTTGACCAGGATCGCGCCCGTCCCGCCCCGGGAAGCGACCCGCTCGATCAGCGCGTCGGTTCCCTCCGGCCCTTCGAGCTCGATCGCAGCGTCGCCTCGCACCACGGCGGCCTGGCCGACATCGCGCCGGCCGCTCTCGCGCGCCGCGGCGAAGCCGGCGGCAATGGCACGGCTCTCCTCCGTCGTCGGCAGCTGCCGGCTGTAGGGGCCCGGTCGCGCGACCAGCTCCGGCGCCACGTCCGCCGGGCCGACAACGCGGAAACCCTCGGCCTCGAACTCCTCGATGATCGCGGCGATGAGGCGATTGTCGGTCAACAGCCGCCCCCCGATGCGGGCGAGGAAGCGGGCCGTGCGCCAGTCGGGCATCAGCTCGCTCAGGCCCGGGCGGTGGATCTTGCCGGCAAAGACGACTTCCTCGACGCCGGCCTCTCGCAACTTGCTGAACGCATCCGCGGCGGCGCCGAGCCGGACCCAGTCATGCGAGGACTGCGCCACGGCCGCGGGCTCGGCATGCCCGGAAAGGGCGATGACGTGGACCGCTCGCCCCTGTTCGCGGCATTTGCGGATCAGCAGTTGAGGCAACTCGCCGCCGCCGGCGAGGATGCCGAGTTTAGGCGCCATGCCGGGTTGCGCGCGAGGCGGGCCTATTCATCGGTGTCCGCCGTCACGGTGCAGATCGGGCGCGTCGCGTCGGCCGTGATGAAGGTGACGAGGTCCATGACCACGGCATTGTCGCGATAGCTCTGGGCCACCGCGTCCAGCTTCTCGGCGAAGGCGCCGGGGCCGAGGAAGATCTCCCGGTAGGCGTTGCGCAGCGCCTGGATGTCGGCGCGGGAGAAGTTGCGCCGGCGCATGCCGACGACGTTGAGGCCGCGCAGCCGCGCCCGGTTCCCGGCGGCCATGGCGAAGGGCACGACGTCCTTGTTCACCGCGGTGCAGCCCCCCACCATGGCATGCTTGCCGACGCGGCAGAACTGGTGCACGGCCGAAAGCCCGCCGACGACGACGAAGTCGCCCAGGGTGACATGCCCGCCGAGGGTGGCGGCGTTGGCCATGACCACGCCGTTGCCGACCCGGCAATCATGGGCGACATGCACGCTGGTCATGAAGTAACCGTTGTCGCCGATCGTGGTGGCGACGCCCTCGGCACTGGTCCCGCCGTTCATGGTGACGTATTCGCGGATGATGTTGTTGCGGCCGATCTCCAGGCCGCTCGGCCGGCGCTTGAAGCCGGCATATTGCGGAGGCTGGCCGAGCGAGGCGAAAGGATGGATCTGGGCACCCGCACCCACCCGTGTCCGGCCGTCGATCACGACATGGGCGTGCAGCACCGATCCGGCTTCGATTTCCACCTCCGGACCGATGCAGCAGTAAGGCCCTATTTCGACATCGTCGGCGATCCGAGCGCCCGCCGCCACGACGGCGGTGGGGTGGATGCGGCTCATGTGTCTTCCCGCACCATTGCCGCGAAGACCGCCTCGGCCACGACCTTGTCCTCGACCCTGGCGATACCCTGGAACTTCCATACCGGTCCCCGGTTGCGCTCCTTCAGCACCTCGATGGTCAGGCGGTCGCCCGGATAGACGGGCCGCCGGAAGCGGCAATTGTCGATGGTCATGAAATAGACCAGCTTGCCCTCGGCCGCGGCGCCGAGCGTGTGGACGACGAGCACGGCCGCCGTCTGGGCCATCGCTTCGACGATCATCACGCCCGGCATCACCGGCGCGCCGGGGAAATGGCCCTGGAAGAAAGGCTCGTTGATGCTGACGTTCTTGATGCCGACCGCCCGCTTGCCGGCCTGCATCTCGGTGACGCGGTCGATCATCAGGAACGGGTAGCGGTGCGGTATCATCTGGGCGATCCGCCTAGTGTCCGCCTCGGTCACGGACTTGTCGGTTGCGTCCGTCTCGGTCATCGCCGATGATTCCCGATTGCTAGGCCTCTCATTACTGCGCCGACAGCTTCACCGAAGTCAGCGTGGCGTCGAGCTTCCTCAGTGCTTCCTGGGTGATATCATAGGCCTGGACGTTCAGTAGGACGGCCGACTTGTTGAGGACGAGGGTCAGCCCGCGTTCCTTGGCGATGTCGGCGGCGGCCTGCAGCAGCGACTGCTCGATCTGGACCATCGCGCCGTTTTCCATCTTCTGGAGCTCCTGGCGCCGCTTCTCCGCCGTCTGGCGCAGGGCGTCCGCCCTCTGGCTCAAGTCGGTGCTCCGCTTGTTGAATTCGTCGGCCGGGAGCGAGGCGCGCTGCTGCATCAGCTGCTGGTCGGCGTTGCGCAGTGCGTTCTCCTGCTGGGCCAGCTCGGCCTGGTAGGCCGAGGCCTGCCGGTCGAGCGCGGACCTGACACTCTTGGCCGCCTTCGAATCCCGCATGATGAGCTGAACGTCGAGAACGCCGACGACGACAGGGACATTGGTGGGCGTCGTCTGGGCGAAGGAGGCCGGCGGCGTCCCGAAGACGGCGACAACCGCGAGAAGAGCGAGCGCGAACCTGGTTGCAAATCGGGGCATGGCTGGTTTCAAAAGGTTGTTCCAACGCTGAAATTGATGATCTGGGTCTTGTCGAAGGACTGCTTCAGGATGGGATAGGCGAGGTCGACGCTCAAGGGCCCGAACGGCGACTTCCAGTCGAAGCCGATTCCGGCCGAAAGGCGCAGGGCGGCGGTGTCCTGGATCGTCGAGATGTTGGCGTCCGTGCCGGTCAGCGTGCCGAAGTCGCTGAAGAGATGCCCGGTGACCTGGTATTCCTCCGGCAGCCCCAAGGGGAACGTGAGCTGCACCGTGCCGACGGCATACTCCTTGCCGCCGAGGGCATCCCCCGTTACCGAGTTGCGCGGGCCTATGCCGTAGGTCTGGAACCCGCGGAAGGTATCGCCGCCGAGATAGTAGCTGTTGATGATCGGAATCGCCTTGCCCAGATCGGCAAGGTAGCCGATTTCCCCGCTCAATCGGAGGTCCACGCTCTGGCTCCGGTTGAGCGGCAGGTAGTAGCCCCCGCCGAGCCGCGTGCCGATGTAGGAGAGAGTGCCGGGAAGCGTCGACAGGTCGTTGCGCAGGCGGATGTAGTACCCCGACTTCGGCGCCAGGCTGTTGTCCCGTCGGTCGTAAAGAAACTCGTTACCGATCAGCGAGTTGACGGTGATCCCCTGGGACTGCTGAATCGCCAGGGAGGCGGTCGATGCGACGTTGGTGATGTCCTGCCGGGTGACCGTGTAGCGGACCGTATGTCTCAGGAACTCGCTGATCTGGTATCCGGCGCGAACCCCGGCGCCGATATCCTGCTCGGTA
This sequence comes from uncultured Alphaproteobacteria bacterium, assembly GCA_963724385.1. GTDB lineage: Bacteria > Pseudomonadota > Alphaproteobacteria > Dongiales > Dongiaceae > DASXQK01. The sequence continues at coordinate 2,842,927 of CAVRUJ010000001.1, forward strand.
TACTGGGTGCTGTCCTGGTTGCTGGTGCGCGTGTCGAAGACGTCGACGCCAGCAGCGATGGGCCGATCCAGGAAATACGGATCGGTGAAGCTGAGCACGACCTGGGAGCGCACGCCCGACAGGCTGAGATTGAGCTGCAGGTCCTGCCCCTTGCCCAGTAGGTTGCGCTCGCGGATTCCGGCCAGGCCCAAGGGTCCGTTCGCCGTCGAGTAGCCGAGACCGAAGCTGAGCTCGCCCGTCGACTGTTCGGCCACGTCGACCTCGATCACCGTCTTGTCGGGCGCGCTGCCCGGCAGGGTCTTGATGTCGACGCTGCTGAAGAAGCCGAGGTTCTCCAGGCGCTGGCGCGTGCGCTGGAGCTTCGCCGTGTTGAACGCATCGCCTTCGACCAGGCGGAACTCGCGCCGGATGACCTTGTCGAGGGTCCGCACGTTGCCCTTGATGTCGATGCGCTCGACATAGACCTTGGGGCCCTCGTTGACGTTGTAAGTGACGCTGACGACCTTCTTCTTCGGATCCGGATCGCGGTCGAGACGCGCATGGATGTCGACGAAGGCATAACCGAGCGTGCCGAGAGCGTCGTTCATCGCCTGAATCGTGCCGTCGACCGCAAGCTGATCGTACCACTCGCCCGTCTTCGTCTCGACCAGCCCCTGGAGCGTCTTGGTATCCAGGTTGCGCAGCGTCGACTTTACGGCGACCTTGCCGACCCGGTAGCGCTCGCCCTCGTCGACGGTGAAGGTGATGTAGAAGGCATCCTGCTCGGGCGAAAGCTCGGCCACGGCCGAAATCACCTTGAAGTCGATGTAGCCCTCCGACAGGTAGAAATCGCGCAGCTTTTCGCGATCGACCTGGAGGCGGTCCGGATCGTAGGAATCGGTCGTCGACAGGAAGCGGTACCAGGCCGATACGGAGGTCTCGATCTCGCCGCGCAATGTGCTGTCGGAGAACGACTTGTTGCCGACGAAGTTGATGCGCCGCACCTCCGTCTTCTTGCCCTCCTTGATCTCGAACACCAGGTTGACCCGGTTCTGGTCGAGCTTGATGATCTTGGGATCGACCGTCGCGCCGAAGCGCCCCTCGCGCCGGTAGAGATTCAGGATCCGGGTCGTATCCTCCTGGACGCGGCTTTGCGTGAGGACCGTGCGCGGCTTCAGCTGGACCTCGTTCAGCAGATCCTTGTCGTCGATGTGGTTGTTACCCTCGAAGGCGATCTTGTCGATGATCGGGTTCTCGACCACCTTGACCACCAGGGTGTTGCCCTCGCGCCTGAAGGTGACGTTGGCGAAGAGCCCGGTATCGAACAGGTTCTTCAGCGCCTTGTCGATGCGGTCGGCGGCGAAGGGGTCGCCGGGCTGGAGCTTCATGTAGGAGAGCACCGTCTCTGGCTCGACCCGCTGCGTGCCCTCGACCCGGATGTCGCCGATGGCATCGCCGGTGAAGATGCTCTGCGCGCCCGCCGGCGCGGGCAGGGCAAGCAAGCCCGCACCCATCAGCGCAAGACCGGCCGCCAATAGCAATGCCCTCCACGCCAAGCGCAATGACCTCGGCCCCCCTGCAGGCGCCTCGAACCGATTGTTAATGGAACACCTTGAATCGCATCAGGTCGTTCCATGTCGCGAACAGCATCAAACTCAATACCAAAGCGAAGCCGAGGCGGAAACCCCATTCCTCGGCCCGGGGACCGAGCGGCCGTCCGCGCGCGGCCTCGAAGGCGTAGAACAGCAGACGCCCGCCATCGAGCAACGGAATGGGAAACAGGTTGAGCAGGCCGAGGTTGATCGACAGCAGCATGGCGAAATCGATCGCGTCGATCAGGCCGCGCCCGGCGACGTCGCCGGACATCTTCGCGATCGAGAGGATGCCGCCGACTTCCTTGGGCGGCCTGACGCCGGTGACGATCTGCTCCAGGGACTTCAGGATGTCGGCCGTCCGGCGATAGGTTTCGAGCACGGCCATCCAGGCCGAGGTGGCCGGGTCGTAATGGACGATCTCGCCGCGGCCGCTGCTCTCGATGCCCAGGCGTCCAATGCGGTGGACCGTGCCGAAGATGTCGGCCTCTTCGATGACGTGGGGGGTGGCTTGCAGGTCGAGGGTGGCGCCGCCGCGCTGGATCGTGACCTTCAGGGGTTCGCCCAGGCCCAGCAGCACGACGTCGGCGATATCTTCGAACCGGTGCACCGACTGGCCGTTCAGGGCCAGGATCTTGTCGCCGGGCAGGATTCCCGCCTGGGCCGCCGCGCTGTCGGGATAGACCTTGCCGACCACGGTCGAAGTGAGCTGCTGGCCCAAGGTCGCGAACAGGATCGCCAGCACGACCACGGCAAGCACGAAATTGGCCAAGGGGCCGGCAAAGACGATGGCCGCCCTGGCGGCCACCGACTTGCCAGCAAACGAGAGCGGCCTCAGCGCGGGGTCGATCGGCGCGCCCGCCTGGCCGTCGACGGGCGCATCGCCGAACATGCGGATATAGCCCCCGAAGGGCAGCCAGCTGACCCGCCAGCGGGTCGCGTGCCGGTCCGTCCAGCCGAACATCTCCCGGCCGAAGCCGATGGAAAAGACCTCCACCCGAACGCCGCACCAGCGCGCGACCAGGTAGTGCCCCAGCTCATGGGCGAAGACCACCGCGGTGAAGATGCAGAGGAAGGCGAAAATGTGCTGAGCGTAGGGCTCGACCAACGAGGCGATGTAATTCATCCGGTCACTCTTCCAATCAGTCGCCGCGGTCTTCCGCCCGCCGGAAGACGCCGCGCCGCGACCGACGAATTGCCGATCCCCCCGTCACAGGTGCCGCGTTGCATAGCATAGGCCCCAGGAAGAGCCTAGCCCGAGATTCTCGACTCGGGCATTGTCGGGATTTCCTGCGTGAATCCGGTACTTACGCCCAAGACGTTGTCCCGACTTTCTACGAAGCCCAGTACGGGCTAGATCAGGCGCAAGGCCATTTCGCGCGCGGTGGCGTCAGCTGCGGCAACCGCCTCCAGGCTGTCGGCCTCGGTGAAGGACATGGTGGAAAGCACGGTTTCGACCGTCCGGGCGATGGCGCCGAAGCCGATGGCGCTGTCAAGGAAGGCCTGCACGGCCACCTCATTGGCGGCGTTGAGCACGGTCGTTGCCGTGCCCCCGGCGCGAAGCGCCTCTTGCGCCAAGCGCAGGCTGGGAAATCGTGTAAAATCAGGCGCTTCGAAGGACAATTGACCAAGCTTGACGAGGTCGAGCCTGGCCGCCGGCGCATGCATGCGTCGCGGCCAGCCTAGGGCATAGGCAATGGGCGTGCGCATGTCCGGGCTGCCCAGATGGGCCAGCACCGAACCGTCCACATAGGCCACAAGGCTGTGCACGACCGACTGGGGATGGACCAGGATCTCGATGCGCTCGGCGGGCAGGCCGAACAGGTGATGGGCCTCGATCAACTCCAGGCCCTTATTCATCATGGTCGCGGAATCGATCGAGATTTTCGGACCCATCGACCAGTTGGGGTGGCGGACCGCCTGGGCGGGGGTCACGGCCTCCATTTCGCCCAGGCTCATGCAGCGGAACGGCCCGCCCGAGGCGGTCAGGATGATCTTCTCGATGGCCTCGCGCCGCTCGAAGTCGAACAGCTGGAATATGGCGCTGTGCTCGGAATCGACGGGAAGCAGCGTGGCGCCGGCCTTTGTGACTTCCCGGATCATGAGCCGGCCGGCGGAGACAAGGCATTCCTTGTTGGCCAGGGCCACGACGGCGCCCCGGCGAACGGCCGCAAGGGTCGGCCTCAACCCCGCGGCGCCGACGATCGCCGCCATCACCCAGTCCGCCGGCCTGTCCGCGGCCTCAATGACGGCATTGGCGCCGGCGCCGACCTCGATCCCGGTGCCGGAGAGCGCCTCCTTGAGCGTGTCGTAATGCCTTTCATCGGCGATCACGGCCTGGCGGGGCCGGATGCGACGCGCCTGCTCGATCAGCAAGGCGATGTTGTTGTTGGCGGTCAGGGCCTCGACTTCGTAGCGGTCCCGGTTGCGCTCGATCAGGTCCAGGGTGTTGCAGCCGACCGACCCGGTCGACCCCAGCACCGTGACCCGGCGCTGGGTCTCGTCAGCCTGGAGATCCGCCTTCATCGCGTCCATGCGAATATCCCCCCTGCGAAGCATTGCGCCGCGGCGGCGGCAAGCGCAACTGCCAAGAGTCCGTCGACGCGATCGAGGAAGCCGCCATGGCCCGGGATGAGCCCGCTGCTGTCCTTGACCCCGAATCGGCGCTTGAAAGCCGATTCCGCCAAGTCGCCCGCCTGTTCCACCACCGCCATCCCGGCGCTGAGGAGGACGAGGGGCAGCCGGTGAGGAAGGCCAATCCAGGCGCCGGCCAGCCAGCCGATCGCCGCAGCCGCCGCAATTCCCCCGGCGAGCCCGGCCCAGGTCTTGTTCGGGCTGATCCTGGGCGCCAGCTTTGGGCCACCGATCAGCCGTCCCGCGGCGAAGGCGCCGGTGTCGACGGCCGCCACCAGGGCCAAGATCCAGAGCAGGGCCGGAAGCCCCCCGTCGGGGGATGCCCGGACCCAGAGGATGGCAACGCAAGGCAGGCCAACGTAAAGGACTCCAAAGCCCTGCCAGACGGGGCCGCCCGGCCGGCCGGCCAGCCTCGCGGGCTGCCCGGGCGCCCGCCCCGCCAGCCAGGTGACGGCAGCAGCGCCGAGCGCCAGGAATTCTACCGCCGGGGAATAGCGGCCTGTCGCGGCCAGGACCACGCCGGCGCCGACCACGGCCATGGCGAGAAGCCCCGCGCGGTCGAGGCCCAAGGCCAGGCCGCCAGCCCCGCCCGTGCACATGCGAGCCCACTCCCACGCCATGACCAGGGCGAAGAGACAGACCAGCGCGCCCCAATAGGGATCGCCCAGCCACACATTGACCAATGCCAGAGGCAGCAGGATGGCCGCCGAGACGAGGCGCTTGCGCAGCGCCCGGGCGTCAGCGGGCGGTGCCATAGCGGCGGTCGCGACCATGATACTCCCGGATGGCGAACTCCAGGTCCTCCTGGGCGAAATCCGGCCATAGCCGGTCCAGGAAAACCAACTCGGCATAGGCGCATTGCCAGAGCAGGAAATTGCTCACCCGCTTCTCGCCGCTGGTGCGGATCAGCAGATCCGGATCGGGAATGCCGGCGGTCAGCAGATGGCGCGCGAACTGCGTCTCGTCGATCGCCGCCGGGTCGAGCCGGCCCGCCTTGACCTCGAAGGCGAGGCACCTGGCGGCGTGAGCGATCTCCGCCCGCCCGCCGTAGCTAAGCGCAACGGTCAGGTTGAGGCGCGCGTTGCCGGCGGTCCGCGCCTCGGCCGCCCCGATCAGCTGCACGATCTCGGGATGCAGACGGTCGCGCTGGCCGATGACCCTGAGGCGCACGCCGTTGCGGTCCAGCTCCTCTATCTCGCTGGCGAGATAGAGACGCAGCAGCCCCATGAGGTCGTCCACCTCGGTCGGCGGACGTTTCCAGTTCTCCGACGAGAACCCGTAGAGCGTCAGATAGCCGATACCGAGCTCGGCCGCCGCCTTGACCGTCCGGCGCACGGCCTCCGCGCCCCGCTTGTGGCCGGCGATGCGCGGCAGGCCCCGCGACCTCGCCCACCGTCCATTGCCATCCATGATGATGGCCACATGGGTGGGGGGCTTGGCGCTCTCCGAATTGGCTGGCAGCACTTCCATGGAGTCAGACCTGAAGGATCTCCTTTTCCTTCTGGGCGAGCGCATCGTCGACCTTCTTGATGTGCTCGTCGGTTGCCTTTTGCACCTCTTCGCTTCGCCGGCGATGCTCGTCCTCGGAAATCTTGCCGTCCTTCTCCATCTTCTTCAGCGTCTCCATCCCGTCGCGCCGCACGTTGCGCACGGCGATCCGCCCCTGCTCGGCATATTTGTGGGCGAGCTTCGTCAGCTCCTGGCGCCGCTCGCTGCTGAGCTCGGGAATGGGCACGCGCACGAGCTGCCCGTCGGACTGGGGATTGACGCCCAGGTTGGCGTCCCGGATCGCCTTTTCGACCGCAACGACCAGGCTCCGGTCCCAGACCTGGACCGTGATCATGCGCGGCTCCGGCACGTTGACCGTGCCGACCTGGTTCAGCGGCATTTCGCCGCCATATGCCTTGACGACGACCGGATCGAGCAGATGCACCGAGGCGCGCCCGGTGCGCAGGCCGGCAAATTCGCGCCGCAGCGCCTCCAGCGCCCCATCCATCCGGCGTTTCAATTCATTCGAGAGTTCATCAGCCATGGGTTCGTCCCCGTCGCATGTCAGTCGGAGATTATCGTGAACTTCCCCTTGCCGGTCAGCACCTCCGCAAAGCCGCCGGGCTTGTGAATGGAGAAGACGAGAATGGGAATGCGGTTTTCCCGGGCGAGCGAAACCGCCGCCGCATCCATCACCTTGAGGTCGCGGGACAGGACCTCAAGGTGCGAGAGCCGGTCGAAGCGTTCGGCGTTCGGGACCTTGATCGGGTCGGCACTGTAGACGCCGTCGACCTTGGTCCCCTTCATCAGCGCCTGACAGCCCATCTCGGAGGCGCGCAAGGCGGCCGCGGTGTCGGTCGTGAAAAAGGGATTGCCGGTGCCGGCGGCGAAGATGACCACCCGCCCCTTCTCGAGATGGCGTTGGGCACGGCGCCGGATATAGGGCTCGCACACCGTCGACATGGGAATGGCCGATTGCACCCGGGTCTGCACCTCGAGCTGCTCGAGCGCGTTCTGCATGGCAAGCGCGTTGATCACGGTCGCCAGCATGCCCATGTAGTCGGCCGAGGCCCTTTGCATGCCCTGGGCCGCCCCGGCGATGCCGCGGAAAATGTTGCCTCCGCCGATGACGAGGCAGAGCTCGACGCCAAGCGCGTTGGCCGCCTTCACCTCGCGGGCGATGCGGCCGACGGTATCGGGATCGAGGCCGAACTCCCGGCTGCCCATCAGCGCCTCGCCCGAGATCTTCAGCAGGACGCGCTTGTAGAGCAGGTCAGCCATTCCGCCTCTCCATCCTCCGCATCCTCCGCGCCCATGGGGGCGCCGCTGGGCTCATCATAGCAGCGCCCCGCGGCGGCATTTTCCCGCCGTCTGTGGCCTAGAGCATTTTTCGATCCGATTGATTCGAAACATGCTCGAGATTCCTTGGTCTGGTCGCATTTTCTACGCCGAACCGGTGCCCACTTCGGCGGAAAATGCTTTAGCTGCCCAGCTGGGCCGCCACCTCGGCCGCGAAATCCTTCTGCTCCCGCTGGACGCCCTCGCCCAAGGCCAGCCGGCTGAACCCGACGACCGCGACGGGCGCACCCGCCTCCTTGGCCATGGCGGCCACGGCCGCCTTCACCTTGCTCTCGTTATCGATGACATAGGTCTGTTCGAGCAGCACGACTTCCTCGTAGAACTTGCGAAGCCGGCCCTCGACCATCTTGGCAATGATCTCCTCGGGCCTGCCGGAGGCTCGCGCCTGCTCGGTCAGCACCGCCCGCTCGCGCTCGACGGCCGCCGGGTCGACGGACTGGACGTTGAGCGCCTGGGGATTGGCCGCGGCCACATGCATGGCGAGCTGCTTGCCGAAGGCGCCGAGCTTCGCCGGATCGCCCGCGGACTCGATCGCGACCAGCACGCCGATCCTGCCCAGGCCAGGCGCCTGGGCGTTGTGCACATAGCCCGCGACCGCACCCCGGTCGACGGCCAGCCTGGCCATGCGCCGGAGCGTCATGTTCTCGCCCACGGTCGCGATCAACTGGGTCAGCTTCTCGGCCACGGTCTTGCCCTCGCCCGGATAGCCGGCACGAGCGAGCGCTTCGAGGGAATCAACAGTTAGGGCAAGCTTGGCCACCTCACGCACGAAGGCCTGGAACTGCTCGTTGCGGGCGACGAAATCGGTTTCGGCGTTGACCTCGACGAGGGCGCCGCGGGTCCCATCGGTCGCGAGCCCGATCAATCCCTCCGCCGCCACCCGGCCGGCCTTCTTGGCCGCGGCGGCCAAGCCCTTCTTGCGCAGCCAGTCGAAGGCATTCTCCAGGTCGCCGCCCGTTTCGGACAGCGCCTTCTTGCAATCCATCATGCCTGCGCCGGTCTTCTCGCGCAGTTCCTTGACCAACGCCGCGGTGATCTCGGCCATGTCCCTTGCCTCTTCCTAAACGTCCGTCAACATGCAGCGCATGCGCGTCGCCCGGCGGCCTTGCGGCAGCCGGGCGATGCGCCGAATTCAAGCCTGTGCGGGTGCCTGAGCTTCGCCGGCGGCTTCGGCCGGAACCAACGGTTCGGCCGGCAGCTCTGCCGCTTCGCCGATGTCGGCCCCGGTTGCGATCGCCTCCTGCTGCAGGCCATCGAGCACCGCGGCCGACACGAGATCGCAGTAAAGCGCGATGGCGCGAATGGCGTCGTCGTTGCCCGGGATCGGATAGGCGATGCCCTGGGGATTGCTGTTGCTGTCGACGACCGCGATCGCCGGGATGCCGAGCTTCAGGGCCTCGGCCACCGCGATCGATTCCTTGTTCGTGTCGATGACGAACAGGATGTCGGGCTGGCCGCCCATCTCCTTGATGCCGCCCAGGGCCCGCTCGAGCTTGTCGCGCTCGCGAGTCATCTGCAGCATCTCCTTCTTGGTCAGGCCGGTGTTCGCCTCGGCGAGCTTGGCCTCCAGGTCCTTCAGGCGCTTGATCGAATTCGAGATGGTCTTCCAGTTGGACAGCATGCCGCCGAGCCAACGGTGGTTCACGTAGTACTGGCCGCAGCGCTTCGCCGCCTCGGCGATCTTGTCGCTCGCCTGACGCTTGGTCCCGACGAAGAGAACACGCCCGCCGCCGCTGACCACGTCGCGCACTGCCTGGAGCGCCTGCTGGAGGAGCGGAACGGTCTGCTCCAAGTCGAGGATGTGGACGCCGTTGCGCACGCCGAAGATGAAAGGCGCCATCTTCGGGTTCCAGCGTCGGGTGTGGTGGCCGAAATGCACGCCAGCTTCCAAGAGCTGACGCATGGAGAACTCAGGCATCGCCATGAGAAAGATCCTTTTCCGGTTGTGCCTCCGCGGGAATTGGTCCCCTCCGGGCTTTCGCCCTAGGACGGACACCGGAGCGACCGGCCAGGATTTCTCCCCGGCAAGCCGCGGCCCCGCGTGCGGTTTCAAACGGGCGAGGTCATAGCCGCCCGGCCGGGCGATGGCAAGCCCTTTCCAGCGCGACGAGAGAACGTGCTGTAACCTGCTGAAATACGGATATTATTTGTGGACGCTCGGCGGCTCAGAAATCCTGCACATCGACGACCCCGGGAATGGCCTTGATGGCGCCGCGGGTGGCCGGCGAGATCGCCCAGTTGCCGGCCACCGCCAGCTCGCATTCCCTGCCCCGGTCGAGCTCGAGCACCAGCTTCAGGCGCCCCCTGCCCCGCCCGCAGCGCTCCATGATCTGCTTCAGGCCGGTGAGCGGCCCGGAATTGTCGAGGAAGACCTTGAGGCCGGCGCTGGCATGGGCGGCCGCCTCGTCCAGCGGCTGGATCGCCTGGGCGGTGAGGCGGATGCTGTCAGGCTCCAGCCGCGTATCGACCGTGAGCAGGAGAGGCGTGCCGGGCTGCAAGAGCTCGCGATGCGCCGACAGCAGCTCCGAAAAGAGGACCACCTCGTAGACCCCCGAACTGTCCGAAAGCTGGACGAAGGCAAAGCGCGCGCCGCGGGCCGAGGTCCGCTCCTGCTTGCCGGTGACAATGCCGGCGAGCTTCGCGCGCATGGTCGGCCTGCCGGCGAGCCAAGTCTGGAGGTCGGCGAAGCGCACCACGTCCAGCCGCTTCAAGGTGCTGCCGTAGCTGTCGAGCGGATGGGCCGAGAGATAGAAGCCGATGGCCTCGAACTCGTGGCGCAGTTTGTCCATGCCCGGCCAGTCCGGAACCGCCGGGAGGCTGAGGCGCGGCGCCTCCCCGCCGCCGGCAAACAGGCTCGCCTGCTGGCTCGTCCGGTCGCTGGCCGCCGCTCCCGCCTGGCGCAGAAGCAGCTCGGCTGCTTCGAAGGTCTGGCGCCGGTTGGCGTTGAGCCCGTCGAAGGCGCCGGCGGCGATCAGGTTCTCGAGCGCGCGCCGGTTCAGCAGGCGCGGATCGCAGCGCTGGGCAAAATCGGCGAGGCTCGCGAAGGCACCGCCTGCCTGGCGCGAAGCTACGATCCCCTCGGCCGCGCCCTGGCCGACATTACGCACCGCGGCCAGGGCGTAGCGTACGGCGAGCGTGCCGTCGGCCTCGGCCTCGACGCCAAAGACCGCCTCCGACCGGTTCACATCCGGCGGCAACAGACGGATCTTCAGCCGTCCCAGCTCCTGCCGGAAGACGCCGAGCTTGTCGGTGTTGTGAATGTCGAGGGTCATCGAGGCGGCGAAGAATTCGACCGGGTGGTTCGCCTTAAGCCAGGCCGTCTGATAGGCGATGAGGGCGTAAGCCGCCGCGTGGCTCTTGTTGAACCCATAACCCGCGAACTTGTTGACCTGGTCGAAGATTTGCGCGGCCGTGGCCTGGTCGACCTTGTTGGCGACGGCGCCGGTGATGAAGTTGGCGCGCTGGGCCTCCATCTCCGCCTTGATCTTCTTGCCCATGGCCCAGCGCAATACGTCCGCGGCGCCCATGCTGAAGCCCGACAGCTTCTGGGCGATCTGCATCACCTGTTCCTGGTAGATCATGATTCCGAAGGTCTCCTTCAGGATACCTTCGAGGGAGGGATGCAGGTAGTCGGGCTTCTCCTGGCCATGCTTGCAGGCGATGTAGCGCGGGATGTTGTCCATCGGCCCCGGTCGGTAGAGGGCCACGAGAGCAATGATGTCCTCGAACCGGTCGGGCTTGAGCCGGCGCAGCGCATCGCGCATGCCGGAACCTTCCAGCTGGAACACGCCGGTCGAATCCCCGTGGCTCAGCATGGCGTAGGTCTTCGGATCGTCGAGGGGGAGTCGCGCGAGATCGACGGCGATTCCGCGCTTGCGCAGCAGGGCCTCGGCCTGGATCAGCACGGTCAGCGTCTTCAGGCCGAGGAAATCGAACTTCACCAGCCCGGCCTGCTCCACGTCCTTCATGTTGAACTGGGTCACCGGCATGTCGGAGCGGGGGTCCCGGTACATCGGTACCAGCTCCTCCAGCGGCCGGTCGCCGATGACCACGCCGGCGGCATGGGTGGAGGCATGGCGATAGAGCCCTTCGAGTTTGCGGGCGATGTCGAACAGCCGCGCCACGGCCGGATCCTGCTCGATCGCCGCGCGAAGCTGCGGCTCGCCCTCGACCGCTTGGGCGAGGCTGACCGGGTTGGCGGGATTGTTGGGGACCATCTTGCAGAGCCGGTCCACCTGGCCATAGGGCATTTCCAGCACCCGGCCCACGTCGCGCAGCGCCGCGCGAGCCTGGAGCTTGCCGAAGGTGATGATCTGGGCTACCCGGTCGCGGCCGTATTTTTCCTGGACGTAGTGGATCACTTCGTCCCGCCGCTCCTGGCAGAAGTCGATATCGAAATCAGGCATCGATATGCGGTCGGGATTGAGGAAGCGCTCGAAGAGCAGGCCCCAGCGCAAGGGATCGAGATCGGTGATGTCGAGCGACCAGGCGACGACCGAGGCCGCGCCCGAGCCGCGCCCCGGTCCCACGGGAATGCCATGGCGCTTGGCCCAGCCGATAAAGTCGCCGACGATGAGGAAATAGCCGGCGAAGCCCATGGAGACGATGACGCCAAGCTCGTAATCGAGCCTTTGGCGGTAGATCTCGCGCTCGGCCTCGCTCCTGCCCTGCATGCGCCGGGCCAGCCCGGCGACGGCCTGCCGGCGCAGTTCCTCCGGTTCGGGCAGGCCGTCGGCGGAGGTGAAGGGCGGCAGGATCGGCTTGCGCTTGAGCGGCATATAGGCGCAGCGCCGGGCGACGACGAGGGTATTGTCCGCCGCCTCCGGAAGATCGGCGAACAGCCTGCGCATCTCATCGGCGCTCTTGAACCGGTGCTCGGGCGTGACGCGCCGGCGCTTCTCCTCGCTCAGCAGCGCCCCTTCGGCGATGCAGAGCAAGGCGTCATGGGCCTCGTACACGCTCTCGTCGACGAAGAACACTTCGTTGACGGCGAGAAGCGGCAGGCCGCTCGCATAGGCTAGCTCGATCAAGCGCCCCTCGATCTGGCGCTCCACGGCCAGGCCATGGCGCTGCAGCTCGACATAGAGCCGGCCGGGGAACAGCGCCTGAAGCTCCGCCAAGGCTTCGCCCGCCGCCGCGTCCTGGCCCTCGGCCAGGAGGCGCCCGACGCGGCCCTGAGGCCCGCCGGTAAGCGCGATGAGGCCTCCAGTCGCGCCGGCGAGCGCGGAGAGTGCCAATTGCGCCGCCTCGCCGGGCTCGCCCTCCAGGAAGGACCGGCTGGAAAGATGCAGGAGATTGCGATAGCCGGCTTCGTTCTGCACCAGCAGCACGAGCTGGTCCGGCGCCGGCTTCAGGCCCGGTCGCGCAGGCCCTTCGCCATTCTGGCGCCTGATGCCGATCTGGCAGCCGATGATGGGTTGGACGCCGGCCTCCGCGGCGGCTTGGGCGAATTGAAAGGCCCCGAAGAGGTTTCCGCTGTCGGTCACGGCGACGGCCGGCATGGCGTTGCGCCGGCAGAGATCGATCAGCTGCTTGATCTTGATCGCGCCCTCGGAGAGCGAATAGGCGGAGTGAACTCTCAGATGGACGAAATCGGCATGAGCCATTCGCCGAGCATTCCACGCCCGGCCCGGAGTCGTCACCAGGATTCGGAATCAGGCCTGACCGGAACCCGTCAGGCGCCCGTCGGTAATCGTGAGGACCCGATCCATCCGGCGCGAAAGCTCGAGGTTGTGGGTCGCGACCAGCGCCGCCAGGCCCGAAGCGCGTACCAGCTTGGACAGGACCGCGAACACTTCGTCCGACGTATGGTGGTCGAGATTGCCCGTCGGTTCGTCAGCCAGCAGAAGAGCCGGCCGGTTGGCGAGCGCTCTCGCGATGGCGACGCGCTGCTGCTCGCCGCCCGAGAGCTCGGCCGGACGATGGCCCGTGCGCTTTTCCAGCCCGACGAGGCCCAGAAGCTCCCGCGCCCGCTCGCCGGCCTGCCGGCGCGAGACGCCGGCGATCATCTGCGGGATGGCGACGTTTTCCAGCGCGGTAAATTCCGGCAATAGATGGTGATACTGATAGACGAAGCCGATGGTGGAGCGGCGCAACTCGGTCCGGCGCTGGTCGCCAAGACTCCCCGCCCTATCGCCCTTGATGAAGACTTCGCCCGCGCTCGGGCGTTCCAACAGGCCGCAGATCTGGAGCAGGGTGGATTTGCCGGCGCCCGACGGCCCGATGAGGGCCACCAGTTCGCCGCCGCTGAGCGTGAGCGAGGCATCGCGGACGACCTCCAGCCGGCTCTCGCCCTGGCCGAAGCTGCGGCTCACGCTTTTCAGGGCCAGAACGGGCTCCAAGGCCGTGGCCGGCTCACTCATAGCGCAGCGCCTCGACAGGATCGAGACGCGCCGCCCGCCAGGAGGGATAGAGGGTGGCAAGCAGCGAAAGCGTCAGCGACATGACCACAACCGTCGTCACCTCGCCCGGATCGACGATGGCCGGCAGCTGAGACAGGAAGTAGATCTCCTCGGGGAAGAGACGCGTGTGCAGCAGGCCCTGGAGCCATTGGCGGATCGACTCGATGTTGTCGGCGAAGGCGAGGCCGATGCCGAATCCGAGCGCCGTGCCGAACACGCCGATGCTGGCGCCGCTCAAGAGGAAGATGCGCATGATCATGCCGCGCGTGGCGCCCATGGTCCGAAGGATGGCGATGTCGCGGCCCTTGTCCTTCACCAGCATGATCTGGCCGGAAATGATGTTGAAGGCGGCGACCACGATGATGAGGGTCAGGATCAGGAACATGACGTTGCGCTCGACCTGGATCGCCCCGAAGAAGCTGGAGTTGGCCTGCTGCCAATCGACGAAGCGGTAGTTGCTTCCGATCTTCGCCTGGATGGCGTCCACGGCGGCGGTGATCCGGTCGGGATCATCGACGGTGATTTCGATGTCGCTCGCCGCCCCGGGCATCTTGAAATAGAGCTGGGCGGCTTCCAGCGGCATAAAGACGAAGCTGCTGTCGTATTCCGACATGCCAACTTCGAAGATGCCGACCACGTCATAAACCTTGATGCGCGGGATGAGGCCGATGAGGGTCGCCGTCGACTGAGGCGAGATCAGCGTGATCTGGTCGCCGACGCCGACGCCCAGGCCCTCGGCCATGCGTCGGCCGATGATGACCACGTCCTCGCCGTGGAAGCGATCGAGGCTGCCTTCCTTGATGTTGTTCGCGATGATCGCCCGCGCTTTGATGTCCTCCGGCCGCATGCCGCGGACCACGGCGCCGATGGCGCGGTCCTTCACCGTGACCATGGCCTGGCCCTGGACCATGGGATCGGCCATCTTGACCATGGGAAGCTTGCGCAGCTCGTCGGTCAGCCGAGCGTAATCGGGCAGCGGGCCCTGGTAGGCCTCCATGGTGAGATGGCCGTTCAGGCCGAGGATGCGTCCCAAGAGCTCGTGGCGGAATCCGTTCATCACGGACATGACGATGATGAGCGTGGCCACGCCAAGCGCGATGCCGAGCAGGGAGAAACCGGCGATCACGGAGATGAAGCCCTCCTTGCGCCGCGCCCGCAGGTAGCGCATCGCCACCATGCGCTCGAAGGGGGAGAACATCGGCGCTTCCTAGGGCGCGATCTTCTCGAGGGCGCGGTCGAGAGGCAGCTCGAGCCTTTCGCCCGTCGCCCGGCGCTTCAGCTCCACGAGGCCCGAGGCGATGCCGCGCGGACCGACGACGAGCTGCCAGGGTAGGCCGATCAGGTCCATGTCGGCGAATTTGGCGCCCGGCCGCTCGTCCCGGTCGTCATAAAGAACCTCGATCCCGGCCTGGCGCAGCCGGCCGTAGATGTCCTCGCATTTGGCCGCGGTCGCGGCGTCGTTGGTCTTGAGATTGATCAGGCCAACGGCAAAGGGCGCCACGCTGTCCGGCCAGATGATTCCGGCATCGTCGTGGCTCGCTTCGATGATGGCGCCCACCAGCCGCGAGACGCCGATGCCGTAGCTTCCCCCATGCACCGGCACCGCCTCGCCGTCGGGCTTGGCAACGAGGGCTTCGAGCGGCAGGGCGTACTTGGTGCCGAAATAGAAGATATGGCCGACCTCGATGCCCCGCCCGACATAGCGCCGCGCCTCCGGCACCCTCTCCTCGAACAGCGCCGCGTCATGCTTCTCGTCGGTGCGGGCATAAAGCGAGGTGAAATGGTCGACAACTTGGGCCACGGCTTTCGCGTCCTCGTAGTCGATATCGCTGCTGAGCGCATCGAATTCGATGAAATCCCGATCGCAGAAGACGGCGCTCTCCCCGGTATGGGCGAGGATGATGAATTCGTGCGACAGGTCGCCGCCGATGGGCCCGGTATCGGCCGCCATGGGAATCGCCTTCAGGCCCATGCGCTGGAAGGTGCGCTGATAGGCGACGAACATCTTGTTGTAGGCGCGCCTGGCGCCCTCCTGGTCGAGGTCGAAGGAATAGGCGTCCTTCATCAGGAACTCGCGGCCCCGCATGATGCCGAAGCGCGGCCTCACCTCGTCGCGGAATTTCCACTGGATGTGATAGAGCAGTTTCGGCAGCTCGCGGTAGCTCTTGACCGAATGGCGGAAGATCTCGGTGATCAGCTCCTCGTTGGTCGGTCCGTAGAGCATTTCCCGCTCGTGACGGTCCAAGATGCGCAGCATCTCCTTGCCGTAGTCGTCGTAGCGCCCCGATTTCTTCCACAGGTCGGCCGATTGGATGGTGGGCATCAGGACTTCCTGGCAGCCCATGCGGTCCTGTTCCTCGCGCACGATCTGCTCGATCCGCTTCAGGACGCGAAAGCCGAGCGGCAGCCAGGAATATATGCCCGCACTTGCCTGGCGGATCATGCCGGCGCGCAGCATCAGACGGTGCGACACGATCTGGGCCTCGGCCGGATTCTCCTTGAGCGTCGGCATGAAATAGGCAGTGAGACGCATTGAATTTCCTTGAGGTTGGCGGCCGTGAATTTAGGCGAGGCCCCGGGCGCTGTCCATGGCCCGAGGGCGCTCAGCGCTTGGCGCGGGCTTCGGCTTTGAGCCAGGGCGGGCGAAGCCGGGCGATGCGCTTGTAGACCGGACAATCGGGCGCGTGGGCGCCGGGCAGGTAGCCGAGGCTCATCAGGAACTCGCCGACGATTTCCCCGCCGGTGAAGCGGAAGGACGATTTGAACAGCTTCACCCATTCCGCCTTGGACAAGGGATGGTAGGAGTTCGAGCCAGCCAGCGAAGGATCCGTGGCTCTCCCGGATCGCCTGCAGGCGCTTGGCGTTCTCGATGGCGGCCTCGATCTTGAGGCGATTGCGGATGATGCCGGCATCAGCCATCAGGCGCCGGCGCTCGCGCGCGCCGAAGGCGGCCACCTTATCGATGTCGAATTCAGCGTAAGCGTTTCGGAAGGCCGGCCGCTTCTGCAGGCAGGTGAGCCAGGAGAGCCCCGCCTGGTTGATTTCGAGCACGAGGCGCTCGAACAGGACGTCGTCGGCGCGGGAAGGGAATCCGTATTCCCGCTCGTGATAGGGCCCGTGCAGGGGATGGCCGGGGGCGATCTTGCAGTAGCCGCTCATCGAATGCAGTCCGTCTGGGGAAAGCCGCTCGCGAGGAATGTCAGTTGCGGAAGCTAAGCCAGGGCGAGCGGATCAGCCACATGGCAATCAGCCAAATCACCAATGAAATTCCCGTCGTCGCACCTACCTTGGCCCAGAGGCGCGGCGCCTTGGGCGCGCCGGCGTCGTGGCCGGGCGCCGGGTTCTCGTCGCGGTCCACGCCCCAAGGCAGGACCGCGAACAGGACGACCCACCAGATCAAGGCGAAGACGACGGCCGCGGTCAGCCAGCTCATGCCTGCTCCAGCTCGATCAGGCTGCCGCAGAAGTCCTTGGGATGCAGGAACAGGACCGGCTTGCCATGGGCGCCGATCCTGGGTTCGCCGTCGCCGAGGACCCGGGCGCCGGTCGCGGCGAGACGGTCGCGAGCGGCCAGGATGTCAATGACCTCGTAGCAGATGTGATGGATGCCGCCCGCCGGATTCCGGGCGAGGAAAGCGGCGATGGGTGAATTCTCGCCCAGGGGTTCCAAGAGCTCGACCTTGGTGTTGGGGAGCGAAACGAAGGCCACCGTCACGCCATGTTCGGGCTGGGGAACGGGCCCTGACACTTGCGCGCCCAGGGTTCCCCTGTAGACAGCCGAGGCCGCCGCCAGATTCGGCACGGCGATGGCGATGTGGTTCAGTCGGCCGATCATCGGTCGATCCATGCCCGTTTCAGGAAACTTGGGCGAGGTTATTGCAAGCCGGGCAGCCGGACCAGATGGACCGCGATCTGCGGTTTCTTGCCGCAGAGGGCCTGGATGGTCCGCCGCAGCGCAAGGCGCGCCGTCTCCTTGACCGCGCCATCGTCGGTGCGCTTGCCCACGGTCATGGCGGCAAGGGCCGACCTGACAGCGGCGGTGGCTTCGGCGGCGACCGAGCGGCCGTCATCCGCCGTCTCCGGCAGGCCGTGCAGCGAAACCTGGGGATCGGCCAGAAGCTCGCCCGTGGCCGCGAGCGCCAAGGCCGCGACGGCGAGGCCGCTGAAGGCCATCCGCTGGCGTGCCTTGAGCGCGGCACCTTCGAGCGGGGCAAGCCGGCTGCCGTCGAGGCCGAGCCGGCCGGAGGGCGCCTCGCCGATGATCTCGGCTTTCCCCGGGGCCAGCCGCAAGATGGCGCCATTCTCCGCCAGCAGGGCCTGGCGCACTTGGCAGCTCTCGGCGAGCGCCACATGAGCGCGCAGATGCCGAAGCTCGCCGTGCACGGGCACGGCCACGCGCGGCTTCACCCAGCGGTACATCTCGGCCAGGTCGTCGCGCGCCGGGTGGCCCGAGACATGGACGAAGTGATCTCGCTCGGTCACGATCCTGATGCCGCGCCGGATCAGCGCGTTGTGCAGCTCGCCGATGGCATGCTCATTGCCGGGAATGATGCGCGAGGAAAAGATCACCGCGTCCCCCGGATCGAGGTGGACGTTGGGGTGTTCCTGGCGGGCGATGCGGGCGAGGGCTGAGCGCGGCTCGCCCTGGCTGCCGGTGCAGATCAGCAGCACACGCTCACGCGGCAGATGACCCACGTCCGCCTCGTCGACGAATTCCGGCAGGTCGGTGAGGTAGCCGGTCTCCTGGGCGGCTTCCACCATGCGACGGAGGGACCGGCCGACGAGGGCGACATGGCGCCCGTGCGCCATGGCGGCGCGGGTCAAGCTCTCGATACGGGCCAGATTGCTGGAGAAGCAGGCGACCGCTATGCGCTGATCCAGCTCGCCGATCAGGTCTTCCAGGCTCTGGCGCACTTCGGCTTCGGAGCCCGAGCTGCCTTCCACCAGGACGTTGGTGGAATCGCAGATCATGGCCAGCACCCCCTCCTCGCCCAGCCGGCGCAGTGCCGCCTCGTCGGTGATGGGGCCGATGACCGGGTCGGGATCGAGCTTCCAGTCGCCGGTGTGCAGCACGGCGCCGACCGCCGTGCGCAGGATCACCGCATTGGGTTCCGGGATCGAGTGAGTGATGGTGACGAGTTCCACCTCGAAGGGGCCGACCGAGAAGCGCCCTGACAGCGGGATTTCGGTGATCTCGGCATCCATCAGGAGATCGGCCTCCGCCAGCTTGCGGCGCAGCACGGCGGCGGTGAAGGCCGTGGCATAGATGGGACAGCGCAGGCGCGGCCACAGATAGGGCACCGCTCCGATATGGTCCTCATGCGCGTGGGTCAGCACCAGCCCGACCAGGTCAGCGCGGCGATCCACGATGAATTCGGGATCCGGCATGATGATGTCTATCCCGGGCGTGGCCTCGTTGCCGAAGGTGATGCCGAGGTCGATCATCAGCCATTTGCCGGCATGGCCGTAGAGATTGAGGTTCATGCCGATCTCGCCGCACCCGCCCAATGGGAGGAAGAGCAGCTCATCGGCCCCGGGCTTGTCGGTCATCTAGCCCGGGCTTCTCACAGGGACGGCCCCGGTACAATTGCGGCGATGGATCTCCACCAGGCCGCGCATGGTGATTTCGGGCTCCAGGTGCTCGATCACCGGGGTGGCGCCAGCAAAGAGCGGCGCGAGGCCGCCGGTGGCGACCACCGTGAGATCGGCGCCGAACTCGCCCTTGATCCGCGCCACCAGCCCTTCGATCAGGCCGACATAGCCCCAGTAGATGCCCGACTGCATGGCGCCCAGCGTATCCTTGCCGATCACGTGGCCGGGCGCCTCGACCGCGATCCGCGGCAGCTTCGCGGTCGCCTGATGCAGGGCTTCCAGGCTGAGGTTGATCCCCGGCGCGATGACGCCGCCGGCGTAGTTGCCATCGCCGTCGATCACGTCGAAGGTGGTCGCGGTTCCGAAGTCGACGACGATGAGCGGCCGATGAAACAGGGCGTGGCCGCCGACGGCATTGGCCAGCCGGTCGGCGCCGATCTCCGAGATCGGCATGTCCATCAAGACCTTGATACCGAGCATGACGCCCGGCTCGCCCACCACCAACGCGGGGGCCTTGAGATGCTTTTCGCAGAACATGCGCAGATGGAACAGGGCCTGGGGCACGACGGTCGCGATGATCGTCTCGCGGATCGCCTTGGGATCGAAGCCGGCAAGCGCCATGAGCTGGCTCAGCCACACCATGTACTCGTCGGCGGTGCGGGCGCTGTCGGTGCGGATGCGCCAATCGCCGACCATGCGTCCACCTTCGAACAGACCGAACTTGACATTGGTATTGTTGGCGTTGATGGCGAGCAGCATCGGCGTTCTTTCAGGCGCTGGGCGCCGGATAGAATACGTCGCCTGCGGTCACCAGGCGACGCCCGCCTTCGGCCAACTCCAGTTCGAGCGCGCCGGAAGGGCCGAGGGCGGCAAAGCGACCCTTGAGGGTCGTCCCGTCCAGGCGAACTTCGATCGACGCGCCGAGCCCTGCCGCGAAGTCGAGCCAGCGCCGGCGCACCGGCGAGAAGCCGGCGCGGCGCCACAGGGCGTACCAATGATCCAAACGAGAAGCCAAGGCTTCCAGCAGAGCCTCGAGGGTGGTCCTTGCACCCGCTGCAAGGAGCGAGGTCGCGGGATAGGCAAGCCCTTCGGGATGGCTCGCGAGATTGACCCCAATGCCCAGCACCAGGGCGGCGGGCTCCCCGCCCGAGGCCTCGGCCTCCAGCAGGATGCCGGCGACCTTGGCGCCATCGACCAGGAGGTCGTTGGGCCATTTGCAGCTTATCCGTCGCGCCGGCGGCAGGAGGCCCTGGAGCGTCTCGGCCAATGCCACCCCGGCCACAAAACCGACCTGCGCCGCCTCAGCCGGACGAACCCCGGGGCGCAGCAGCAGCGAGAGGTAGAGGTTGCCCTCGGGAGAGGCCCACTGGCGCCCGCGCCGCCCGCGGCCGCTGGTTTGATTTTTGGCCCAGACAATCGTCCCCTCGGGCGCGCCGGCGCGGGCAAGGCGGCCGGCCGCAAGGTTGGTGCTGTCGACGCTGCCGAGGGTGACGAGACTGAAGAACGCCGGCAGATTCGGCTGGCTGCTCATCCGCCAAACAGGGATTTTGCCGCCGCGTCGGCCGCCGACAGAAGCGGCCCAGGCAGGACGAAGAACAGCAGGATGGCAAGACCGGTCGCGGTCAGGACGGCCAGGACTTCGCCGCCGCTCGGCGGATCGAATTCCATTATGGGCTCGTCGAAATACATGACCTTGACGATCCGCAGATAGTAGTAGGCCCCCACCACGCTGCTGAGCACGCCGACGATGGCCAGCGTGTAGAAGCCGTGCGAGATGGCCGGCAAGAATATGTAGAGCTTGCCGAAGAAGCCGGCCGCCGGCGGGATGCCCGCCATGGAGAACATGAACAGGGCGAAGACCGCCGCCAGCATCGGATGGCCGCGCGACAAGCCCGCGAAATCGGCGATCTCCTCGACCATCAGGCCTTGCCGGCGCAAGGAGAGGATGCAGCCGAAACTGCCGATCGTCATGACCAGGTAGATCGCCATGTAAACCAGCAGGCCGCGTATGCCGTCCGGCGTGCCGACGGCGAGCCCGACCAGGGCATAGCCGACATTGGCGATGGCGCTATAGGCCATCAGCCGCTTGATGTTGCGCTGATTGATGCCGGCGACCGCGCCCAGCACCATGGAGGCGATCGATATGGCGACGATGATCTGGCGCCAGTCCGCCGCGACCGCACCGAAGGGCTCCACCATCACCCGGACGAACAGCGCAATGGCCGCGATCTTCGGCGCGGCGGAGAAGAAGGCGGTCACCGGCGTTGGCGCGCCCTCGTAGACGTCCGGGCGTCCACATGTGGAAGGGCACGGCCGCGACCTTGAAGGCAAGCCCGGCGACGAGGAAGACGAGGCCGATGATGAGACCGATCGGCGCGCCAGCGGGATTGGCCACGGCGGTTGCGATGCCCGAGAAGCCGGTCGTGCCGGCGAAACCGTAGATCATCGAGGCGCCGTAAAGCAGCATGCCCGAGGAGAGCGCGCCGAGAACGAAATACTTCAGCCCCGCTTCGGTCGAGCGCAGGGAATCCCGCTGGAAGGCGGCGATGACGTAGAGCGGCAGGCTCTGGAGCTCCAGCCCCAGATAGAGCGCGATGAGGTCATTCGCCGAGATCATCAGCATCATGCCGAGGGTGGCGAACAGCATCAGGATCGGGAACTCGAAGCGCGCCATGTGCTCGCGCTCGACATAGTCGAGGGAAAGCAGGACCGAAAGCGCCGAAGCGCCGAGCGCCAGAAGCTTCATGAAGCGGGCGAACCGGTCGACCACGAAGAGGCCGGCAAAGGCCTGCTGGCCCGTGGCCGGCGTGGCGATCACCAGCACCATCGCCGCGACGAGAGCCAGCACGGCGAGCCAGCCGACCAAGCGGGCTCGCTCGCGCGGCAGGAAGACGCCGAACAGGAGCAGGGCCATGGCGGCGCCGGCCAAGGTCATCTCGGGCAGGGCGGAAAGCCAGTTCATGGCGTCACGGCCGGCAGGAGGGCCGCCAGATGGGTCGCGCTGCCGCCTGGGAGCGCTGCCTGGTAGCCGGCGAGCAGGCGATCGACAGAGGGCGCCATGATGGAGGTGAAGGACGTGGGATAGATGCCCATCCACAGCACGATCAGCACCAGGGGGGCGAAGACCGCGATCTCGCGCGGGCTCAAGTCGAGGATCTCCAGGAGGTCGGCCTTCTTGAGCTTGCCGAAGATGACCCGCCGATAGAGCCAGAGCATGTAGGCCGCGCCGAGGATGATGCCGGTGCAGATCAATGTCGCAACCCAGTTGTTGACCTGGAAGGCGCCGACCAGCGACCAGGAACTCGCCGATGAATCCGCTGGTTCCCGGGAGTCCCACCGAGGCGAGCGTGAACAGCATGAAGACCGCGGCGTAGACCGGCATGCGGTGCACCAGCCCGCCATAGCGCGCGATGTCGCGGGTGTGCATCCGGTCATAGACCACGCCGACGACGAGGAAGAGGGCGCCGGACACGATGCCGTGGCTCAGCATCTGGAAGATCGCGCCCTGGACGCCCTGCACCGTGCCCGGTGAAAATGCCGACGGTGACGAAACCCATATGGGCGACCGAGGAATAGGCGATCAGCTTCTTCATGTCGGTCTGGGCGAGGGCCACCAGCGAGGTGTAGATGACCGCCACCACCGAGAGGGCGTAGACGAGCGGCGTGAAAGCGACCGAGGCCTGGGGCAGCATGGGCAGCGAGAAGCGGAGGAACCCGTAGCCGCCCATCTTCAGGAGCACGCCCGCCAGGATGACCGAGCCCGCCGTCGGCGCCTCGACATGCGCGTCGGGCAGCCAGGTGTGGACCGGCCACATCGGCACCTTGACGGCGAAGGAGGCGAAGAGCGCCAGCCACAGCCAGCTCTGCAGCCCGATGGGGAAGCCGTGATGCATCAGGGTCGGGATGTCGGTGGTGCCGCCGACGCTGTACATGGCGATGATCGCCAGCAGCATCAGCACCGAACCCGCGAGCGTGTAGAGGAAGAACTTGAAGGCCGAATAGACGCGCCGCGGCCCGCCCCAGACGCCGATGATGAGGAACATCGGGATCAGCACGCCCTCGAAGAACATGTAGAAGAGCGACGAAGTCGAGGGCGCAGAACGTGCCGACCATCAGGGTCTCGAGCACCAGGAAGGCGATCATGTACTCCTTCACCCGGACTTGAATCGCCTCCCAGCTCGCCAGCACGCAGATCGGCGTCAGGAAGGTCGACAGCAGGACGAACAGCATGGAGATGCCGTCCACGCCCATGTGGTAGGCGATGCTGAAGGCGGGGATCCAGTCGGCCTGCTCGACGAACTGGAAGTCGGCGCTCCCCGGATCGAAGTAGACCCACAGCACCAGCGAAACACGAGAGCGTGATCAGCGACGTCCACAGCGCCATCCAGCGCGCGTTGCGCGCTACCGCCTCGGCCTCGCCGCGCAGGAACAGGATCAGCGCCGCCCGAGCAGCGGCAGGAAGGTGACGACCGAGAGGAGCGGCCAGCCCGTCATGGCGCGCTCACCGGAGCCAGAACAGGTACCAGCTGACCAGCAGGACGACGCCGATCAGCATGGCGAAGGCGTAGTGATAGACGTAGCCCGGTCTGGAGCCGCCCGGCCCAGACGCGCGAGGCCGCGGGTGACGGTCGCAATGCCGTCGGGCCCGAGCCCGTCGATGACGGCGCCGTCGCCGCCCTTCCAGAGGCCGTAGCCGATCCATTGCGCCGGGCGCACGAACAGGAAATCGTAGAGCTCGTCGAAGTACCATTTGTTCAACAGGAACAGGTAGACGGGCCGGAACCGCGCCGCCACCAGGGCCGGCAGCCAGGGCGCGGCGATGTACATGACATAGGCGAGCCCGATGCCGCCGAGACCCACCACCAGCGGCGCCAGGCTGACCCAGAGCGGCACCTCATGCGCCTTCGCAGCGCATCGTGCCCCGGCAGCACGAGGAGCGATTGCTGCCAGAAATGGGCCATGTGGTCGCCGACGAAATGGGGGAAGACGATGTAGCCGGCGAGCGAGCGCGCCGGCGGCAAGCGGAAGAAGCGGCGCCAGCATCACCAGGGGCGATTCATGGACGTGATGCATGGTTTCGTGATCGGCGCGCGGCTTGCCGTGGAAGGTCATGAACAGCAGGCGCCAGGAATAGAAGGCGGTCAGGAAGGCCGCGATGACGCCGAGCCAGAAGGCGAAATGCCCGACGGCGCTGCCCGAGGCCCAGGCGGCCTCGAGGATGGCGTCCTTGGAATAGAAGCCGGCGAAGCCGAAGACCTCGGGAATGCCGATGCCGGCCAGCGCCAGGCTGCCGATCCACATCAGCACATAGGTGGCGGGGATCAGCTTCCAGAGCCCGCCCATCTTGCGCATGTCCTGCTCGCCCGACATGGCATGGATGACCGAGCCCGCGCCCAGGAACAGCAGCGCCTTGAAGAAGGCATGGGTGAAAAGGTGGAACATCGCCGCGCCATAGGCGGAAACCCCGGCGGCGAAGAACATGTAGCCGAGCTGGCTGCAGGTCGAATAGGCGATGACCCGCTTGATGTCGTTCTGGCAGAGGCCGATCGTGGCCGCGAAGAAGGCGGTGGCGGCGCCCACGATGGTGACGACGGCGAGCGCCACGGGGGCATATTCGAACAGGGGCGAGAGCCGGCAGACCATGAATACGCCGGCGGTCACCATGGTCGCGGCGTGGATCAGGGCCGAGACCGGGGTCGGGCCCTCCATCGCATCGGGCAGCCAGGTGTGAAGGCCGAGCTGGGCCGATTTGCCCATGGCGCCGACGAACAGCAGCAAGCAGATGACTTCCATGGTCGGCATCTGCATGCCGAGGAACCGGATGCTGGTGGCTGCGACCCCGGGGGTTGCCTCGAACACGGCGTCGAAGCCGACATTCCGGAACATCAGGAAGACGGCCATGATGCCGAGCGCGAAGCCGAAATCGCCGACGCGGTTGACGATGAAGGCCTTGATCGCGGCGGCGTTGGCCGATGGCCGGTCATACCAGAAGCCGATCAGCAGATAGGAGCAAAGCCCGACCCCCTCCCAGCCGAAGAAGAGCTGCATGAAATTGTCGGCCGTCACCAGCATCAGCATGAAGAAGGTGAAAAGGCTCAGATAGCTCATGAAGCGCGGGATCGAGGGATCGCCGTGCATGTAGCCGACGGAGTAGACATGGACCATGGCCGAGACGCCGGTCACGACGATGAGCATGACCGCCGTCAGCTGATCGACCCTGAGGGCCCAAGGCGCTTCGAACCCGCCGGAGAGGAACCAGGTGAAGAGCGGCGTCACGCGCACATGGCCGGCCATGGCCACATCGGCGAAGACGTAGCAGGAGAGCCCAAGCGAAATCAGCATGGCGAGGCAGGTGACGCCCTGGGCGCCACGGTCGCCGAGCCACTTGCCGAACAGGCCGGCGAGCGCAGCCGCGATCAACGGCAGGACAACGATTGCGACGTCCATCGCGCTTCTAGCCCTTCATCAGGTTGATGTCTGTCGACCGCGATGGAGCCGCGGTTGCGGAAATAGACCACCAGGATGGCAAGGCCGATGGCGGCCTCCGCCGCCGCCACGGTCAGCACGAACATCGCGAAGACTTGCCCCACCAGGTCGTCCAGGAGCTGGGTCGAAAAGGCGACGAAGTTGATGTTGACGGCGAGCAGCATCAGCTCGATCGACATCAGGATGACGATGACGTTCTTCCGGTTGAGGAAGATGCCGAAGATGCCGAGCGTGAACAGGATCGCGGCGACGGTCAGGTAATGGGCAAGGCCGATCGGTCATGGCGCCACGCCGCTCCCCGTCGGCACGTCCTTGATGTCGATGGAGTCCCGGCGCAACCGCCCGGTCTGCCGGCCGATGGACTGCCGGCGCACGCCGGTGCGCTGGCGCAGAGTCAGCACGATGGCGCCGATCATGGCCACCAGCAGGATCAGCCCCGCCACCTGGAACAGGTAGACGTAGTGGGTATAGAGCACCATGCCCAGGGCATGGGTATTGGTCACCTGGCTCGCCGGGGCGATCGGCGCCTGGGCGGCGATGTCGGCCAGCGGCGACATGACCCAGCCGGCGAAGACCAGCAGCAGCTCCACCAGCAAGATGAGCCCGACGACGAGGCCGATCGGCAGGTATGTCAGGAAGCCCCGGCGAAGCTCGCCGAAATTGATGTCGAGCATCATCACCACGAACAGGAACAGCACCGCGACCGCGCCGACATAGACCATGACCAGGATCATGGCCAGGAACTCGGCCCCCATCAGCACGAACAGCCCGGCCGCATTGAAGAAGGCGAGGATGAGGAACAGTACCGAATGCACCGGGTTGCGGGCCGAGATCACCATGACGCCGGAGGCGACGGTGATGCCGGCAAAGAGGTAGAAGGCGAGAGCCTGGATGATCATGTCGCTCTCACCGGTAAGGCGCGTCGAGTTGCCAAGTTGGCCGCGATCTCCGCCTCCCAGCGGTCCCCGTTCGCGAGCAGCTTGTCCTTGTTGTAGAACAGCTCCTCGCGGGTCTCGGCGGCGAATTCGAAATTGGGGCCCTCGACAATGGCGTCGACCGGGCAGGCTTCCTGGCACAGACCGCAATAGATGCATTTCGTCATATCGATGTCGTAGCGGGTCGTGCGCCGGCTGCCGTCCTCGCGCGGCTCGGCCTCGATGGTGATGGCTTGCGCCGGGCAGATCGCCTCGCAGAGCTTGCAGGCGATGCAGCGCTCTTCGCCGTTGGGATACCGGCGCAAGGCGTGCTCGCCGCGGAAGCGCGGGCTGAGCGGCCCCTTCTCATAGGGGTAATTCACCGTCACCCGGGGCCGGAAGATATAGCTGAACGTGAGCTTCATGCCGGCGAGCAGTTCCACCAGCAACAGCCCCCTGGTCGCACGCGTCAAGGCGCCCATGGCTCGGCCCTCCTCCTGCAGCTTGCGCTATCCAGGCTCATGGCAGCCAGCCGAAGGCCATGAGCACGCCCGCCGTCACCACCAGCCAAAAAGCGAAAGCGGCAGGAACACCTTCCAGCCCAGCCGCATCAGCTGGTCGTAGCGGTAGCGTGGGAAGGTCGCCCGCACCCAGAGGAACAGGAACAGCACCAAAGCCATCTTGGCGAAGAACCAGAGCGGACCGGGAATCCAATTGAAGGGCGCGACATCGACGGGTGGCAGCCAGCCGCCGAGGAAGAGGATAGCAGATCGTAGCGCTCTGCAGGATCATGTTGCCGTATTCGCCCAGGAAAAAGAGCGCGAAGGTCATGGACGAGTATTCGGAGAAATAGCCCGCGACCAGTTCGGACTCCGATTCCGGGCAGATCGAAGGGCGGCCGGTTGGTCTCCGCCAGCGCCGAAATGAAGAAAATGACGAACATCGGCAGCAGGGGCACGGCGAACCAGATGTGGCGCTGGGCGCGGACGATGTCCGAGAGGTTGAGGGAGCCGACGCAGAGCAGCACCGTGATCATCACGAAGCCGATGGAGACCTCGTAGGAGACCATCTGCGCGGCGGAGCGCAGCGCGCCCAGGAACGGGTACTTCGAGTTGCTCGCCCAGCCGGCCATGACGATGCCGTAGACACCGAGCGAGGAGATGGCGAAGAGGTAGAGAATGCCGACATTGATGTTGGCGAGCACGATGCCGTCGCCGAAGGGGATGACCGCCCAGGCGACCAGCGCCAGGCTGAATGTCAGCATCGGCGCCGCGACGAAGACGACGCGGCTCGCCCCGCTCGGGATGATGGTTTCCTTGAACAGCAGCTTCAGGCCGTCGGCGAAGGGCTGGAGCAGGCCGAAGGGGCCGACCACGTTGGGGCCCCGACGCAGCTGCATTGCCGCCAGCACCTTGCGCTCGGCATAGGTGAGATAGGCAATCGCGATCAGCAGGGGAACCAGGATGGCCACGATCTCGGCCACCATGATCGCCGTCGGCATCACGTATCCCTGGAAGAACTCACCCATGGGTGCCGGTCGCCTCCACTTCGCCGCCGAAGGCCTCCGTGCATTGCGCCATGGTGAGCGAGGCGCGGCTGATGGGATCGGTCATGTAGAAGTTGCGGACCGGCGAGTGGAACGGGGTCGCCTCAAGGCGGCCGTCGCGACCGAACTCGCCCCAGGCAGCCGGCTCGACCCGGTCGATCCGCTGGAAGCGCGGATAGGCGGCGTAGAGCCGCCGGCGCAGCTCGGCCAGGTCATCATAAGGCAGCGGGCGGCCCATGAGTTCGGACAGCGCGCGCAGCACGGCCCAATCCTCGCGCGCCTCGCCCGGCGGGAAGACCGCGCGCTGGGCGAGCTGAGGCCGGCCCTCGGTATTCATGTAGGTCGCGTCTTTCTCGGTATAGGCCGAGCCAGGCAGCACCACGTCGGCGCGATGGGCGCCGGCATCGCCGTGATGCCCGAGATAGATCACGAAAGCCTTGCCCAACCGACTCATGTCGATCTCGTCGGCGCCCAGCAGGAAGACCGCATCGATCTCGCCGCGGCCGGCGCCTTCGAGGATGCCGGCGACATCGCGCCCAGCCGAGCCCGGCAGGAAGCCGAGCTCGAGGCCGCCGACCCGGGCAGCCGCCGTGTGGAGCAAGTTGAAGCCGTTCCAGCCGTCTTTCACCAGGCCGAACTTCGAGGCGAGCTTGCAGGCCCGGTTCAACACCGCGGCGCCGTCGGCCCTTGCCAGCGCGCCTTGGCCCAAGATCAGCATTGGGCGCTCGGCCCCCTCCAGCAGCTTGGCGAAGGGATGACTGCCCTTGAGAAGCGCTTCGAGAGTGTCCGGGCCGGCTCCCAGATGTTCGTGTTTATAGGTGAGATCGGCCTTGGCGCCGATGAGCCCGACCCCGTAACGGCCCTGGTTGACACGCTTCAGGATCCGGGCATTGACGATGGGCGCCTCGATGCGCGGGTTGCTCCCGATGATGATGCAAAGGTCGGACTGCTCGATGCCCGCGATGGTGGTATTGAACAGATAGCCGGCCCGGCAGGCCGGATCGATGGCGGCACCATCCTGCCGGCAGTCGAGATGGGGCGAGCCGTGGCTCTGCATCAGCTCCTTGAGGGCGAACATGGACTCGACATCGGCGAGGTCGCCGGCGATGGCCGCAACCCGCGTGCCGGCCAGACGCTTCAGCCGATCGGCCACGGCACCGAGCGCTTCCGGCCAGCTCGCCTCCTTCAGCTTGCCCTCGTGCCGAACATAGGGCCGATCGAGGCGCTGGCGGATGAGCCCGTCGCAGGCAAAGCGCGTCTTGTCGGAGATCCACTCCTCGTTCACGCCCTCGTGCAGCCGCGGGAGGATGCGCAGCACCTCGCGCCCGCGGGAATCGACGCGGATGTTGCTGCCCACTGCGTCCATCACGTCGATTGAGTTCGGTCTTGCTAAGCTCCCAGGACCGGGCGAGGAACGCGTAAGGCTTGGAGGTGAGGGCGCCCACCGGGCAAATGTCGATGATGTTGGCGGACAGTTCCGAGCTCAGGCCCTTCTCGATATAGGTGCCGATCTCCATATGCTCGCCGCGCCCCAGCGCCCCCAGCTCCTCGACCCCGGCCACTTCGGCCATGAAGCGGACGCAGCGCGTGCAGTGGATGCAGCGGGTCATCACCGTCTTGACCAGGGGACCGAAGTCCTTGTCGGTCACGGCGCGCTTGGCCTCGCGGTACCGGCCCCGGTCGAAGCCATAGCCCATGGCCTGGTCTTGCAGATCGCATTCGCCGCCCTGGTCGCAGATCGGGCAGTCGAGAGGGTGGTTGGCCAGCA
Source organism: uncultured Alphaproteobacteria bacterium (assembly GCA_963724385.1). Classification (GTDB taxonomy): domain Bacteria; phylum Pseudomonadota; class Alphaproteobacteria; order Dongiales; family Dongiaceae; genus DASXQK01. Next base: position 2,872,685 of record CAVRUJ010000001.1, read on the forward strand.
GGAACTCCATCACCCCCTGGCGCGCCTTGCGCACCATGGGTGTGTCGGTGTGGATCGCCATGCCGTCGGCCGCGGGCATGGCGCAGGAGGCGATGGGCTTGGGCGCCTTTTCCTGCTCGACCAGGCACATGCGGCAATTGCCGGCGACGGAAAGACGCTCGTGGTAGCAGAAACGGGGAATCTCGAAACCGGCCAACTCGCAGGCCTGGAGGACCGTGCTGCCCGCCGGCACCTCGATCGCTTGGCCATTGATGGTGAGCTTCGGCATATCGGCCCCCTACTCCGCCGCCTGGCGCTGGCTGCGGGCGGCGATGCGCCGCTCGAGCTCCGGCCGGAAATGGCGGATCAGGCCCTGGATCGGCCAGGCCGCGGCATCGCCGAGGGCGCAGATGGTGTGACCCTCGATCTCGCGGGTCACCTCTTCCAGCATGTCGATCTCCTCGACCCTGGCGTCGCCCACCACCAGGCGCTTCATCACGCGATACATCCAGCCGGTCCCCTCGCGGCAGGGCGTGCATTGGCCGCAGCTCTCGTGCATGTAGAAATGAGCGAGCCGCTCGATCGCGGCGACGACGTCGGTCGACTTGTCCATGACGATGACCGCGGCGGTGCCGAGGCCCGACTTCACCTCGCGCAGGGAATCGAAATCCATCAGCACCGTTGCGCAGATCGAGGGCGGCAACAGCGGCACCGACGAGCCGCCCGGGATGACGGCCAGCAGGTTGTCCCACCCGCCGCGCACGCCGCCGGCATGCTTCTCGATCAGCTCCTTCAGCGGGATGCCCATCTCGTCCTCGACGTTGCAGGGCTTCTCCACATGGCCGGAGATGCAGAAGATCTTTGTGCCGGTGTTCTTCGGCCGGCCGAGCGCGCTCCACCATGCGGCACCCCGGCGCAGGATGGTGGGCGCGACCGCGATCGTCTCCACGTTGTTGACCGTGGTCGGGCAGCCGTAGAGCCCGACGGCCGCCGGGAAGGGCGGCTTCAGGCGGGGCAGCCCTTTCTTGCCTTCTAGGCTTTCCAATAGGCCGGTCTCTTCGCCGCAGATATAGGCGCCTGCCCCGCGATGCAGGATGACCTCGAAATCGTAGCCCGAGCCGCAGGCATTGCGGCCGATGAGACCGGCTGCGTAGGCCTCGTCGATGGCGGCCTGGAGATTGAGGGCTTCGTTATAGAATTCGCCGCGGATGTAGATGTAGGCGGCCTCGCAGCCCATGGCGAAGCCGGCAACGACGCAGCCTTCCACCAGCATATGCGGATCGAAGCGCAGGATGTCCCTGTCCTTGCAGGTCCCGGGTTCCGACTCGTCCGCGTTGACCACGAGAAAGGCCGGGCGCCCGTCGGACTTCTTGGGCATGAAGGACCACTTGAGCCCGGTCGGGAAGCCCGCACCCCCGCGTCCGCGCAAATCCGACTTCTTGATCTCGTCGATGATCGCATCGCGTCCGCGTTCGATCAGCGCCTTGGTGTTGTCCCACAGCCCGCGCTTGCGCGCACCGGCCAGGCGCCAGTCCTGGACCCCGTAGAGATTGCGGAAGATGCGGTCGCTATCCTTGAGCATGCGCTCAGTCCTTGCCCAATAGCGTGCTCGGCCCGCCGACGGGTGCGGAACCCTGCCGGCCGGTCTGGGAGCCGGGCGTCGGCTTCTGGCCATGGGCGAGCTTGTCGAGGATCGCCTCGAGCTTCGCCGGATCCAGATCCTCGTAGAAATCGTCGTTGATCTGGATCACCGGCGCGTTGACGCAGCCGCCCAGGCATTCGACCTCGACCAGCGTGAAATTCCCGTCGGCCGTCGTCTCCTTGAGGCCGATGCCGAGCTTGCGCCGGCAGGTCTCGGTCAGCTTGTCGGCCCCGCGCAGCCAGCAGGGCGTGGTCCGGCACACCTGAAGCAGGTTCCGCCCCACCGGCTTCAGATTGAACATGCTGTAGAAGGTCGCGACCTCGTAAATGCGGATCGGGGCCATGGAAAGGGTCTCGGCGACATAGTCCATCGCGGCTCGGGGCAGCCAGCCACCGACCTGGCGCTGCGCAAGGTCGAGCAGCGGGAGAACCGCGCTCGCCTGCCGGCCGGCGGGATAGCGGGCGATGATCTTCTCGGCCAGCGCCTTGTTGGCGGGCGTGAAGGCGAAGGCCTCGCTCATCGGTCGACCTCGCCGAAGACGATGTCCATGGAACCCAGGATCGCCACGGAATCCGCCAACATGTGGCCGCGGCAGATGTAGTCCATGGCCTGGAGATGGGCGAAGCCGGGAGCGCGGATCTTGCAGCGATAGGGCCGGTTGGTGCCGTCGGAGACGAGATAGACCCCGAACTCGCCCTTCGGCGCCTCGACGGCGGTATAGGTCTCGCCGGCCGGCACGTGGAAGCCCTCGGTATAGAGCTTGAAGTGGTGGATGAGGGCCTCCATGGAGCGCTTCATCTCCGTTCTCGGCGGCGGCGCCACCTTCCGGTCATTGGTGCAATGCGGTCCCTCGGGCATGGCCGCGACGCATTGCTTGATGATCTTCAGGCTCTGACGCATCTCCTCCATGCGCACCAGGTAACGGTCATAGCAGTCGCCGTTCCTGCCCACCGGTATGTCGAACTGCATGCGGTCGTAGACCATGTAGGGCTGGGCCTTACGCAGGTCCCAGGCGACGCCCGAGCCCCTCAGCATGGGCCCAGTGAAGCCCCAATCGATGGCGTCGTTCGCGGTGACGATGCCGATGTCCACCAGCCGCTGCTTGAAGATGCGGTTCTCGGTCAGCAGGTTCTCGATGTCGTCGAGGACCTTGGGAAAGCGCTCGGCCCAGGCGCCGATGTCGTCGAGGATTCCGGCCGGCAGGTCCTGATGCACCCCGCCGGGCCGATAGTAGGCGGCATGGAGCCGCGCGCCACTGACCCGCTCGTAGAACTCCATCAGAAGCTCGCGCTCCTCGAAGCACCACAGGAACGGCGTCACCGCGCCGATGTCCGCGGCATAGGCGGGGATGTTCAGCAGGTGGTTCAGGATCCGGGTGATCTCGTCGAACAGCACGCGGATGTATTGGGCGCGAAGCGGCACTTCCAGGCCCAGGAGCTTTTCGACCGCGAGCACGAAGGCGTGCTCCTGGCACATCGGCGAGACGTAGTCGAGCCGGTCGAAATAGGGGATCGCCTGGAGATAGGTCTTGTACTCGATCAGCTTCTCGGTACCCCGATGGAGCAGCCCGATATGGGGATCGAGCCGCTGGACCACCTCGCCGTCCATTTCCATGACCAGGCGCAGCACGCCATGGGCCGCCGGGTGCTGCGGCCCGAAATTCATGGTCAAGGGCTTGATCTGGGTTTCCATCAGGTCTTCTTCCCGGCCTTCTCGTCGCCCGGCAGATGCAGCATGCCTTCCCAGGGGCTGAGGAAATCGAAGCTGCGGAAATCCTGGGTCAGTTTCACCCGCTCGTAGATCACGCGCTTCTGCTCTTCGTCGTAGCGCACCTCGACATAGCCGGTGAGGGGGAAATCCTTGCGCATCGGATGCCCCTCGAAGCCGTAGTCGGTGAGCAGGCGCCGGAGATCGGGGTGGTCGGCGAAGACGATGCCGTAGAGGTCCCAGGCCTCGCGCTCATACCAGCCGGCGACGCTGAAGAGCGAGGTGGCGGAGGGCACCGCCGTCGCCTCGTCGGCCGCGAGCTTGACCCGGATGCGGAGGTTGTGGCTGAGGCTCAGCAGGTTGTAGACGACCTCGAAGCGCGCCGGGCGTTCCGGGTAGTCGACGCCGCAGATGTCGCAGAGCAGCCTGAACTGGCAGCGCCCGTCATCGCGCAGGAAGCCCAGCACCGGCAGGATCGAGGCTGGCTGGGTCGAGACGACGAGCTGGTCGTGGACGAACTCCACGCGCTCCATATGCCGGCCGATCTGTGCCGGGATGTAGTCGCCCAGCTCCTTCAGCACCTGGTTCATGATGGGTAAGTTTGTCGTCAGCGGGCGATGGTGCCGGTACGCCGGATCTTCTTCTGCAGCTGCAGAATGCCGTAGACCAGCGCCTCCGCCGTCGGCGGGCAGCCGGGCACATAAACATCCACGGGCACGATCCGGTCGCAGCCGCGCACGACGGCGTAGGAATAGTGATAGTAGCCGCCGCCGTTGGCGCAGGATCCCATGGAGATCACCCAGCGCGGCTCGGCCATCTGGTCGTAGACCTTGCGCAGGGCCGGCGCCATCTTATTGGTGAGGGTGCCGGCGACGATCATCACGTCGGACTGGCGGGGGCTGCCTCGGGGCACGATGCCGAACCGGTCGAGATCGTAGCGCGACATGTAGGCGTGCATCATCTCGACCGCGCAGCAGGCGAGCCCGAAGGTCATGGGCCAGAGCGAACCGGTGCGAGCCCAGTTCACCAGCTTGTCCATCTGGGCGACGACGAAGCCCTTGTCGGTGAGCTCGTCGGTGACCAGCTTCAGGGCGGCGTCCTGGGAGGCGCCGGCCGGCAGGGCCGTGTTCACTCCCATTCCAATGCGCCCTTCCGCCATTCGTAGATGAAGCCCACGGTCAGGATCCCGAGGAAGCACACCATCGACCAGAACCCGAAGGCGCCGATGCGCCGGAGCGAGATCGCCCAGGGAAACAGGAAGGCGACCTCCAGATCGAAGATGATGAACAGGATCGAGACCAGATAGAAGCGGACGTCGAAGCGCCGGCGGGCGTCGTCGAAGGCCTCGAAGCCGCACTCGTAGGGCGACAGCTTCTCGGAATCGGGCCGCTGGCGCGCGACGACCAAGGAAGCAGCGACCATCGCCCCCGCCACGACGACGGCGATTGCGAGGAAGATCAGGATCGGCAGATATTCGCGCAGCATCTGGTTCATCGGCAGACATCCCGCGCGACGGAGCGGCGGCCCACCCCGCGGCGCCCGTCGCCCTCAAAAAGCGCCGCCACTATAGGACCCCGAGATTGCCAAAAAAAGGGCAAAACGACGCAGTTCGAGGCACCGGCGCGAGGCCTTGCGATGCGATGGAACTGGCGGGAGCGACGGGACTTGAACCCGCGGCCTCCGGCGTGACAGGCCGGCGCTCTAACCAACTGAGCTACGCCCCCTAGAAGGCTGGCGCCCCAAAAGGGCGGGTTCATCTAATCCGTCGACCGGAGGGTGTCAAGGATGAGACGGCGGAGCGCGAAGCAGGATGGTGGGCGATGACGGATTCGAACCGCCGGCCTCCTCGGTGTAAACGAGATGCTCTACCGCTGAGCTAATCGCCCGTCCGCTTGCGTCTTGCGCTGGTCCCGAAACGCGACCGGCCGCCTCCTAGACGAGGCGGCCGGCGAAACTCGCATGATCGGCCGAAGGCTCAGTTGACCGACGCCTTCAGCCCCGCACCGGCCTTGAACTTCACCTGCTTCGAAGCAGGAATCTTGATCTCCTCGCCGGTCCGCGGATTGCGCCCGATCGACGCCGCTCTCTTGACGACATGGAAGGTGCCGAAGCCGACATTGCGGAACTCGCCATGCTTCTTCAGCGCCGCCTCGATACCGTCGAATACGGCTTCGACGGCTTTGCCGGCATCGGCCTTCGAAAGGCCCGCCTTCGCCGCGACGACCGCCACCAATTCGTTCTTATTCACGATGAAACCCCCCTTCGAGAATCGAGTTGGGAATGGACCTGCATCACAACGCCAGCCGATGGCGGAAAGTGTAGATCGCGGCTTTTGCCTGCGTCAATTGCGGAGCGCCGGTTATCCCCCGGAGCCTGTTCGTCCGAAGTCCGCTCGGTTCGAAGCGCAAATCGCGCTGCGATCCCAACATGTCGAAAGAAAGTAACGGCTCAGCTTGACCGAAGCGCAACCCATATTGCTTGCCTCACGCGCCGCCCTTGGACGGCGCGTGAGGGAGTCTGGTCAATGCGTAACGACGCCTTCGCGCGCAGGCGGAGGGGCGACGGTCGAGGCTTCTGCCGGCTCGACCCACTCGATCGGGACTAGGATCTCGGCAAGCGCTTCCTTCAGAACCTCTTCCACCGTGGCGACCGGGACGATCCGCAATCCCTTCTTCACGTTGTCGGGGATCTCGGCCAGATCCTTTTCGTTCTCCTGGGGGATCAGCACCGTGTTGACGCCCGCGCGCAGCGCCGCCAGCAGCTTTTCCTTGAGGCCGCCGATCGGCAGGACGCGCCCGCGCAAGGTCACTTCGCCGGTCATCGCCACGTTCCGGCGCACCGGAATGCCGGTCAGCACCGAGACGATCGACGTCAGCATGGCCACGCCCGCCGACGGCCCGTCCTTCGGCGTCGCGCCCTCGGGCACATGGACATGGATGTCCTTGCGCTCGAACAGCGTCGGCTTGATCCCGAAGTCGGTGGCGCGCGAGCGGACATAGCTTTCCGCCGCCTGCACGGACTCGCGCATCACTTCGCCGAGCTTGCCGGTGGTGATGACCTTGCCCTTGCCCGGCACGGTCACCGCCTCGATCGACAGGATCTCGCCGCCGACTTCGGTCCAGGCAAGCCCGGTCGTGACGCCTACCAGATCCTTCTGCTCCGCCTCGCCGTAGCGGAAGCGCCGGACGCCGGCATATTTCTCCAGATTGCGGGGCGTGATGCTGACGCGCTTCAGCCCCTTCATCAGGATGTCCTTGATGGCCTTGCGGGCGAGGCTCGCCAGCTCGCGTTCCATGTTGCGCACGCCGGCCTCGCGCGTGTAGTAGCGCACGAGATCGAGCAGCGCCGCATCCGACACCCGCCATTCGCCCTGCTTCAGGCCGTGGTCCTTGAACAGCTTCGGCAGAAGGTGGCGCTTGGCGATGGCCACCTTCTCGTCCTCGGTGTAGCCGGGGATGCGGATCAGCTCCATGCGGTCCAGCAAGGGCTGGGGCATGCGCAGCGTGTTCGCCGTGGTCACGAACATGACGTCGGAGAGATCGTAATCGACCTCCAGGTAATGGTCGTTGAAGGTCGAGTTCTGCTCCGGGTCCAGCACCTCCAGCAGGGCCGAGGACGGGTCGCCCCGCCAGTCGGCGCCGAGCTTGTCGATCTCATCCAGCAGGAACAGCGGATTGGACGTCTTGGCCTTCTTCATGCCCTGGACGATCTTGCCGGGCATCGAGCCGATATAGGTGCGCCGGTGGCCGCGGATCTCGGCCTCGTCGCGCACGCCGCCCAGCGACATGCGCACGAAATTGCGCCCCGTCGCCCGGGCGATCGACTTGCCGAGCGACGTCTTGCCGACGCCGGGGGCGCCCACCAGGCAGAGAATCGGGCCCTTCACCTTCTTCATGCGCTGCTGGACGGCGAGATATTCCAGGATGCGCTCCTTCACCTTGTCGAGGCCGTAGTGGTCGTCGTTGAGGACCTTCTGGGCGACCTTGATGTCGTGCTTGACCTTGGTCGGCTTGTTCCAGGGGATGCCCAGGAGCCAATCGAGGTAGTTGCGCACCACCGTCGCCTCGGCCGACATCGGGCTCATGGAGCGCAGCTTCTTCAGCTCGCCCAGCGCCTTTTCCCGGGCCTCCTTGGAGAGCTTGGTCTTGCCGATGCGGCTCTCCAACTCGGCCAGCTCGTCGCGGCCTTCCTCGCCGTCGCCGAGCTCCTTCTGGATCGCCTTCAGCTGTTCGTTCAGGTAGTACTCGCGCTGGGTCTTCTCCATCTGGCGCTTGACCCGGCTGCGGATGCGCTTTTCCACCTGCAGCACGCCGATCTCGCCCTCCATGAAGGAGAACACGCGCTCCAGCCGGTGGGCGACGCTGTCGATCTCCAGCAGCTCCTGCTTCTCGGCGATCTTGAGGCCGAGGTGGGAAGCGACCGTGTCGGCGAGCTTGCTCGGGTCCTCGATCTGGTTGATCGAGACCAGCACCTCGGGCGGGATCTTCTTGTTGAGCTTGATGTACTGCTCGAACTGGGCAACGACCGAACGGGCCAGCGCCTCCACCTCCTTGCCTTCATGGTCGCGGTCGGGAACCGACTCGGCGAAGCCCTGGAAGAAATTCGGGTTGTCGGCGTATTTCAGGATGCGGGCGCGCTGCCCGCCCTCGATCAGCACCTTGACCGTGCCGTCGGGCAGCTTCAGGAGCTGCAGCACCGTGCCGACCGTGCCCACGCCATAGATGTCCTCGGGCTGCGGGTCGTCCTGGGTGGCGTTCTTCTGGGTCGCCAGGAGGACCTGCTTGTCCTCCTTCATCACGTCCTCGAGGGCCTTGACCGACTTCTCGCGGCCGACGAAGAGCGGCACGATCATGTGCGGAAAGACCACGATGTCGCGCAATGGCAGAATGGGGTAAAGGGAGCTGCGTGCCAGTTCGGTCATGGGATCCTCGGACAAGGGATCGGGCGCTGAGCCACCGGCTCGGCGTCCCGGCCGAAAGCCGGCCAGGCTTCACGGCACTGCATAAATGGCGTTCCCGACAGGTTCTTCAAGGGCCGGCCAGAGCAGGCTCAGGCGCCGGCGCCGACATCCTCGCGCCGGTCGGAATAGATGTAGAGGGGCCGCGACGTGCCATCGACCACCTCCTTGCTGATCACCATGCGCTCGACCCCCTCCAGGCCGGGAAGGTCGAACATGGGGTCGAGGAGGATTCCCTCCATGATGGAGCGCAGGCCCCGGGCGCCGGTCTTGCGTAGGATCGCTCTCAGCGCGATGGCGCGCAGCGAATCCTCGGTGAAGTCGAGGCGAATGTCCTCCATCTCGAACAGGCGCTGGTACTGCTTGACCAGGGCGTTCTTGGGCTTGGTCAGGATGTCGATGAGGGCCTTCTCGTCCAGGTCCTCGAGCGTCGCCACCACCGGCAGGCGCCCGACGAATTCGGGGATCAGGCCGAATTTCAGCAGATCCTCCGGCTCGACTTCCTTCAGGACCTCGCCCGTGCGCCGGTCGTCGGGCCCGCGCACGTCGGCGCCGAAGCCGATGGCGGAGCCCTTCTTGCCGCGTTGCGCGATGATCTTCTCCAGCCCTGAGAAGGCGCCGCCGCAGATGAACAGGATGTTGGTCGTATCGACCTGCAGGAACTCCTGCTGGGGATGCTTGCGCCCGCCCTGGGGCGGCACTGAGGCGATGGTGCCTTCCATGATCTTGAGCAGGGCCTGCTGGACCCCCTCGCCCGAGACGTCCCGGGTGATGGACGGGTTGTCGGACTTGCGGCTGATCTTGTCGACCTCGTCGATATAGACGATGCCGCGCTGGGCCCGCTCGACGTTGTAGTCGGCGGCCTGGAGCAGCTTCAGGATGATGTTCTCGACGTCCTCGCCGACATAGCCCGCCTCGGTCAAGGTCGTGGCATCGGCCATGGTGAAGGGCACGTCGATGATTCTGGCCAAGGTCTGGGCGAGCAAGGTCTTGCCGCAGCCGGTCGGGCCGACCAGGAGGATGTTGGACTTCGAGAGCTCGACGTCGTTCGCCTTGGCGCCATGGGCAAGGCGCTTGTAGTGATTGTGGACGGCGACCGAGAGCACGCGCTTGGCATGGGTCTGGCCGATCACGTAGTCGTCCAGGACCTTGCAGATGTCGGCCGGCGTGGGCACCCCGTCGCGGGACTTGACCAGGGTGGTCTTGTGCTCCTCGCGAATGATGTCCATGCACAGCTCGACGCATTCGTCGCAGATGAACACGGTCGGGCCGGCGATGAGCTTGCGCACCTCGTGCTGGCTCTTGCCGCAGAAGGAGCAGTAAAGCGTGTTCTTCGAATCGCCGCCGGGAGGCTTGTTGGGGTTGGCCATCGCTTTCAGTCGGTCAGCTACACCCAATTCGTAGTCATGTTAGGGCAGGCCTCGAAGCCGGCACAACCAGTTTCTGGGGCTCCGGCCGCCGGGGCCGGGGCGCCCGCCAACCGTGCCAGGTGCCCGGATCGGCCTTATTTTGCCGGCGGTTGCGCCTCGCGCGCCGGGCGCTTTTCGACCACCTCGTCGATGATGCCGAAGGTCTTGGCCTGTTCGGGATCCATGAAATTATCCCGGTCCATGGCGTCCTCGATGGCCTTCAGCTCCTGGCCCGTATGCTTGGCGTAGATGTCGTTGAGCCGGGCCCGGGTCTTCAGCACCTCGCGGGCATGGATCTCGATGTCGGCGGCCGGACCCTGGAACCCACCCGAGGGCTGGTGGACCATGATCTTGGAGTTTGGCAGGGCGAAGCGCTTGCCCTTGGCACCCGCCGCCATGATCAGGGAGCCCATGGAGGCGGCCATGCCCATGCAGACGGTCGAAATCGGCGGCCGGATGTACTGCATGGTGTCGTACATGGCGAGACCCGAATGGACCTGCCCGCCCGGCGAGTTGACGTAGAGGGCGATTTCCTTGTCGGGGTTCTCGGATTCCAGGAACAGGAGCTGGGCGCAGATCAGGCTGGAGACGGCATCGTTGACCGGGCCGACGAGAAAGATGATCCGCTCCTTCAGCAGGCGGGAATAGATGTCGAAGGCGCGCTCGCCCCGGTTGGTCTGCTCGACCACCATGGGGACCAGCAGATTGTCGTAAATTTGAATGGGATCCCGGTCTTTCATCATCGCCCCTTCCCAACGCTCACGCGGCGTTGTCCTGCTTCAGCTCTTCGGCAAACTGCTCGGGAGTCACGCGCCGGTCCGTCACCTTCGCCGCATCGATCATGTAGTCAACGACCTTGTCTTCGTACAGGGGCGCGCGCAGCTGGGCCATCGCCTCTGGGTGGTTCTGGTAGAACTCGATGACCTTGCTCTCCTGGCCAGGATAGCGCCGCGCCTCGTTGGTCATCGCCCGCGCCAGCTCATCCTGCTTGATCTCGACATTGGCGCGCCGGCCGATCTCGGACAGGAGAAGGCCCAGCCTCACCCGGCGCGTCGCGATCGCCTTGTACTCGGCCTTCAGCTCGTCTTCGCTCTTGTCCTTGTCCTCGGGGTCGAGATGCCCGGCGGCGCGATCCGCCTCGATCTGGCGCCAGATCGCGTTGAACTCGTCCTCCAGCAGGCTCGGCGGGACCTCGAAGTCATAGCTCGCGGCCAGCTTGTCAAGGAGTTGGCGCTTCAGGCGCAGCCGGCAGGCGACCTTATACTCCTGCTCCAACTGCTCGCGCACCCGCTTGGTGAGCGCTTCAAGGTTCTCGACCCCGAGGCTGCGGGCGAGCGCGTCGTCGATCGCCGAGGGGACGACCCGGCGCTGCTCCTTGACCTCGACGTCGAACAGGGCGGGCTTGCCGGCCAGCTCCTGCCGCGGATAGTTGGGCGGAAAGGTGACGCTGACCTGGCGCTTTTCGCCGACCATGGCGCCGATCAGCTGGTCCTCGAAGCCGGGAATGAGCATGCCCGAGCCCAGGCGCGCGAAATGGCCTTCGGCCTTTCCGCCCTGGAATTCCTTGCCGTCGATGCGACCGACGAAATCGATCACCAGGATGTCGCCCGTCTCCGCCGGCTTGGGTTCGGCGACCGGCTCGCTCTGGCCCTGCTCGCGGGCCAGGCGCTCGAGCGCCTGGGTGACCTCGGCCTCCGGAATCTCCACCACCGTGCGCTCAAGCTCCAGCTTGGCCGGATCGCCGGGCTCGATCTCCGGCAAGAGGTCGACGGCGAGCTTGTACTCGAGGTCGGCGCCGTCGGCGAAATTGGTGATTTCGACCTTGGGACGGCCGGCCGGACGTAGGCCGCGCTCGGTCACGATCTGGGCCGAGGTGTCGCCGATGGTGCGCTGGACCTCCTCGCCGGTGACGTGCTGGCGCCAATGCTTGTCCACCAGGTTCATCGGCACCTTGCCGGGCCGGAAACCCGGCAGGCGCATGCTGCGCTGCTGGTCCTTGAGCCGGGTTTCAACCCGGTCGCGAAGCTGCTGCGCCGGAACGATGACCTTGAATTCGCGCCGCAGGCCGTCGGCAATGGTCTCTGTTACGTTCATCGATGGTCCATCCGTCGAGGGATCCGCTGGCTTGCCAGGCCGCTCAGGCCCCGGCACGCCATCGTCCGTTGCCATGGTCGGTCACTGGTGCGGGCGGAGGGACTTGAACCCCCACGACTTGCGTCACCAGAACCTAAATCTGGCGCGTCTGCCAGTTCCGCCACGCCCGCCGTTGCTAGGAAGCCGCCGGCCGCCGCAGCGCGCGATGTATAGCACGCAAGGCCCGCGCACAAGGGGAAAAGCCAGGCTAATGCGCGGCCTCGCCCCAGAGCTCAGCCAGCACCCCCGGCAGCATTTCCGGCAGGTCCTCGGCAATCAGCCCGGGGCCGAACCGGCCAGCCGCCGCACCATGCAGCCAGGCCGCAGCACCGCCTGCCTCGAAGGGGGCCATGCCCTGGCCAAGGCAGGCGAGCGCGATGCCCGCCAGCACGTCGCCGGCCCCCGCCGTGGCCAGGCTCGCTGGCGCGTTGGCGTTGATGAGGACGCGGCCGTCGGGCGATGCCACGACCGTATCGCTTCCCTTGAGCAGGAGGCAGCCCCGGGCCAGCGCGGCGGCGGCTCGGGCGCGGGCGAGCTTGTGCCCGGCGATGCCGGGAAAGAGCCGGGCGAATTCCCCTTCATGGGGGGTCATCAGGACCGGACCCGCAATGGCCGCGAACAGATCTTGCGGCCGGCCGGCGAAGGCCGAAAGGGCGTCGGCGTCGAGCAGGCTCGCCTTGTGCCGGCCCAGGACCTCCAGCACCTGCTTCCTGGTCGCAGCGCCAGCGCCGGCGCCCGGACCAAGGAGAACCGCAATAACGCGCCGATCGGCAAGGTAGTGCTCGAGCTCCGCGATCGGCGCGACGATGAGCCCCGGCTGGTCGGCGGCATAGACCGCCAGCGCCGGCTCCGCCGCCAGAAGGGTCGCCATGCCGGCACCGGCCCTGCGCGCGGCGCGTGCCGCCAGCCTTGCGGCACCGGTCATGCGGCTGCCGCCCAAGAGGAGCACATGGCCACGGTCGTACTTGTGGTCCTTGGCTTGCGGTGGGCGGAAGCGCCAGGCCCAGGGCCCGTTCAGCCATTGGCGAGGCGCCAGGCGATCGACGATGGAATCGGCGATGCCGATATCGGCGACCAGCAGCTCGCCGCAATAACTCCGGCCCGGCAGCAGATAGTGGCCCGGCTTGGCCCGGCAGAAGGTGACGGTGAGGCGGGCCGGCGCCGCGCCGCCCAGGATCGCGCCGCTGTCGCCCTCGAGCCCGCTGGGCACGTCGACCGCCAGGCTGTCGATGCCGCGATCCGTCATCGCCTGGACGACGGCCAGCGCTATGCCCTCCAGCGGGCGGGCGAGCCCAGCCCCAAACAGGGCGTCGATCACGAGATCCGGCCCCGTCAAAAGGTCCGGCGTGAGCTCGGAGAGCGAGCCCTTCCAGCGCGAGGCGGCCTCGGCCGCCTCGCCAGCGAGCCCGTCGCGGTTGCCCAGCAAGGCCAGGTGAACGGAGGCGCCCGCTTCCTTCAGGCGCCGGGCGGCCACGAACCCGTCGCCGCCGTTGTTGCCCGGCCCGCACAGGACCAGGACCGGGCGGCCGGGCCAGCGCTCGAGGGCGGCGGCGGCCACGGCCGCCCCTGCCCGTTCCATCAGTTCTGATCCGCTCCGGCCGCCTTCGATGGCGGCCGCGTCGGCCGCCCGCATCTCGGCCACGCTCAGAAGGGCGTGGCGGTTCATCAGGCCGCAGGGATGCCGGTCAATTGAGCACGACCCGGCAATCGTCCAGCGGCGAGCGCGCCTTGATCGCCTGGCAAAGCTTGTCGGCCGCCTCGCGGCTGGCAAGCGGGCCGCCCAGGACCCGGAACCAGAACTCCCTCGCTCGCCCCAAGATCGATCTGGCGCAAGGTCAGGCCGAGGGATTTCAGCAGATCGGGGAATCGCTGGACCTCCTGGGACCAATAGAGCCGGGCATCGCTTTCGTTTTGGAGCGTGCCGATCCAGACGTGGTAGCCATCGGCAACGGCCTGGCTCGCCGCGTCGGCGGCAGCCACGGAAGTGGCGGCGGTCGAGGCCGGCGGCGTAACGGCGGATGCGGTCGCCGCCGCTGCGCTCGGCGTCGTGTCGGATGCGGTCAGCGGCAGGCTCATATTGATCACGCCATTGTTGGCCGTAGGCGCGGCCGCGCCGGCATCGGTGGAGACGCCTGCCCCCGAAATGGTCGTCGTGCCCGTATTCGTCGTCGCCGGCGCGGCGGCATTGGCATTCGCCGCTGCCAGGACCTGGTCGCTGGAGAGCGAGGTCAGAGGCGTATCAGATGCTCCGACCGCCGCGGGCGCTGCGGCGGTGCCCGCCGTCGCCGTGCTTTGGCCCGTGGATTCGATCGCAAGCGGCTGCGCGCCGGATGCCACGGTGGTTGCGGCCGGAGCCGCCGCCATTGAGGATGAGCCTGTCGCCGTGCCGGTGTCCGTCGTGGCCGGCGCTTGGATGCTGAGTTGGGTCGCGGTTCCGCTGGTCGTCTCCGTGGTCGGTGTCAGGACCGGAGCGATGGAAGCAGCGCCCGAGCTCGTCGCGGCAGCCGTGTTGCCCGTCGCGGTCATGACGGTGGTGGAGCCGGTGGTGTCGCTGGCAGTTGCGGCTGTGCTGCCGGCCGTCGTCGAGGCTCCTGTCCCGGTATCAGTCGCGGCCGTAGATCCTGCGGTAGTCGCCAATGCAGCCGTGCCGGCGGTCGGCGCCGGCGCCGTATTGGTCGCGGTCGGCGCCGGCGGGACCTGGCCAGGCGGCATTTCGTTCAGCCGGTCGAGGGCCGCGGTGTTGCCGTTCTTGGCCGCCATGGCGAGCCAGAAGCGCGCCTGGTTCAGATCCTTGTTCACGCCGCGGCCGAGCCGGTACATCTCGCCCAGCGCATATTGGCCGTCGACGGAGCCGCTTTCGGCCGCCTTGCGGAACCAGGACGCGGCGGTCGCGTAGCTCTTGCCGACGCCTTCGCCGCGATAATACATGAGCGCCAGGTTGAACTGCGCCGTCGGGTAGCCGGCCTTGCCGGCATCGGTCCAGAGCTGGGCCGCCTTGACCATGTCCTTGTCGACGCCGCGGCCTTGGGCATACATCAGGGCGAGGTTGCTCTCGGCCGCCGGCAGGCCCTGAGCCGCCGCCAGGCTGTACCACTTGGCGGCCTGCTTGGGATCCGCCGGCTCGCCTTTGCCCAGGTCGTAGAGCAGGCCGAGGCCGTGCTCGGCCCTGGCGTCCCCGGTCGCGGCCGCCGCCTCCCATTCCTTGGCCGCCTTTTCGAAGTCGCCGGCGTCGAAGGCCGTGAGGCCCGCCTGATAGTCGGCCCGCGCATTGCCCGCGCACGCCAGAACGCCGGCGAAGGCGAGCCCGACGCAAAGACCGATAACCGACGCCAGCCGCTTCATCGCCCGTATCACCGCCCCTGAAGGAAGATTGGCTTATCTAACATGCCGAGGAGGGCGAGGCGAGGCAATGCCAAGGCGGCCGGCCAGCGCCGTCAGTGGAGGCGCTCCGAGGTCGTTTCATCCTCCTCGCCGTCGTCATCGTCTTCGTCGTCTTCCGGCTCGGTGGCGGGCATCGGCCCGGCATGGTGGTGGATCATCTTCCAGCCGTCGGCCTCGCGCAGGAACAGGTTGGTGGCAATGAGGAAGACCTGGCCGAGGTCCTCGAAGCAGAGGACGAAGGCGCTGTCGCCGTGAACGAAGGCGTGGGGCTGGCGGCACACGACCGCAGGCGAATGCGGATTGTCGAGGATGCTGCGCCAGCTTGCCATGACCATCTCGCGCCCGAACAGCGGCGCCCAGCCAGGATGGATGCAGACGACCGCGTTGGCGCTGGACCAGAGCTTGTCCATGGCCGCCAGGTCGCGCCGGGCGAAAGCCTGGTAGAACGCCTCGTTGGCCTGGAGAACCGCCTGATCGTCCATGAGGCCCGCCTTGGCGCAGGAAATTGGAGCGGCGCCAAGCTTGCGTCCAAACCCGGCGACCGGCAACCGACAATGCGACCCAAGCCGCTCAGGCGCCCGGGCCAGCCGCCTGCTCGTGAAGCCGCCGTTCACGGACCGAGAGCATATGCCGGCGCGTCCAGATTATGAGCAGGACCATCGTGCCGAATCCCATCACGGGCGAGATCGCCACCACCTGACCAGGGGTGAGGATGAGCGCCAGGCCGACCCTGACGAACGCTTCGATGAGGTAGGCGATCCCCCACACGACGGTCACGAAGCGCATGCCCGAGCGGACGGCGGCGTATTGCCATAACCCGTCCCACCAGGAAATCCGGGCGGGATCGCCGCCGGCGACAAACTGTCCGACGATGGCGAACATCAGCGGCCGGCGAGCCAGCAAGGAGACGAGACAAAGAAGACCGAATGTGCCGGTCAGGAAGGAATCCTTGATCAACGTGAAAAAGACGCTGCCGGTGACCAGGGAAGCCGCGGTGCCGATGGCGAGGAATGCCAGCACGATGATCCCGAGGGGCTCGACCCGGCCGGTCTTCAGCCAGACGCGAAGGCTGTTGAGCGCCGGGGAGAGGCCGCTCACCACCAGGGCCCAGAGGACGGGCAGGCCCTGGCGCACGAGCAGGTTGTAAAGGACGATCGGCAAGGCCACGTCGAACAGGAACGTCGGCAGCATTTGGACGAGGCGGAAGTCGCTGGCGGGCCCTGCGGCATGCGCCGCCGGATCAGGCCCGGGGCTGTCACCCATGTCTCCGGTACGCTTTGTTGCCTATGTGTCCGGGTCGGACACGAAGAAAATGGGGCGAGCGATGGGACTTGAACCCACGACATCCAGATCCACAATCTGGCGCTCTAACCACCTGAGCTACGCCCGCCGCGGTGCCGCGTGGTTTAGGACGTCGCAGCCCCACGCGTCAAGCGTCGCTCCGGGAACAGTACCCATTTTGCCAAAACCATAATTTCCCTATGGTTGCGATCCCCGACGGGAGAGGGCGTCCAACCGCGCCGAAGTCACCACCTGCCTGAGAAATGGGAGAAGTCATGTTGAAGCTAGCGAGCGGCATGGGCCGCCTGGGCACCGAATCCGCCTTCGAGGTGCTCGCCCGCGCCAAGGCCCTGGAAGCCAAGGGCAAGCACATCATCAATCTGGGCATCGGCCAGCCCGACTTCCAGACGCCCGAACATATCGTGGAAGCGGCCTGCAAGGCGCTACGCGACGGCCATCACGGCTACACGCCCGCCAACGGCATCCCCCAGGTGCGCGAGGCGGTGGCCGCCAATCTCCTGAAGCGCCATGGCGTGACCGTGGATCCGGCCCATGTGGTGGTCGTCCCCGGCGGCAAGGTCACCATGTTCTTCGCCATCCTGATGTTCGGCGAGCCAGGCGCGGAGATCATCTACCCGAACCCGGGCTTCCCCATCTACGAGTCGGTCATCAAGTTCAGCGGCGCCACGCCGGTTCCGCTCCCCTTGCGCGAAGTCAACGGCTTCTCCTTCTCGGCCGAGGAGCTGCTGTCCCTGATCACGCCCAGGACCCGGCTCATCATCATCAACAGCCCGGCCAACCCCACGGGCGGCGCCACGCCGGGGGCCGAGGTGCTGAAGCTCGCCAAGGGCCTCGCCAACCATCCCGACGTGGCGGTCCTGAGCGACGAGATCTACAGCGAGATGCTTTATGGCGGCCGCAAGCACGTGAGCCTGCTCCGCTTCCCGGAGCTGCGCGACCGGGTGATCATGCTGGACGGCTGGAGCAAGACCTACGCCATGACCGGCTGGCGCATGGGCTATGCGGTCTGGCCGGCAGCGCTGGTGGAGCATGCCACGCGGCTCGCCATCAACTGCCACTCATGCGTCAACGCCGCGGCGCAGTGGGGCGGGGTCGCTGCGCTCAACGGTCCTCAGGACGCGGCCCAGAAGATGATGACGGCCTTCGATGAGCGCCGGCGTTTCGTCGTCGCCGAGCTCAACAAGCTGCCCGGCGTTTCCTGCGTCGATCCGGGCGGCGCCTTCTACGTCTTCCCAAATATCTCCATGCTCGGCCTCACGGCCAAGCAGCTCGAGCTGAAGCTTCTGGACGAGGTCGGCATCGCCACCATCGCCGGCACCAGCTTCGGCGCCTATGGCGAGGGCTATCTGCGCATTTCCTATGCCAACAGCATCGAGAACATCGGGCTCGCCATGCAGCGCATGGGCGAATGGCTCGGTAGTACCGGATCGCAGAAATTCGTGGCTCGGACATCGTCGCGAATTTCTGCGTGAATCCGGTACTCAAACTCAAAACCATGTACCGACTTTCTAGGAAAGTCGGTACTGGGCGCAACGCCGCCTAAATGCGCGCCTCCCTGCCTAAGAAATAGGCAGCAGCTTCGACCAAGGGCCGGCCTCCGCAAGGATGCCGGCCCTTTCCTTTTTGGCACGGGAATTGCTTGAAGGCCGAGCGGCGACGGCCGAACAGTCTATGGAACCAAGTCATGAAAAAGATCGAAGCGATCATCAAGCCATTCAAGCTCGACGAGGTGAAGGACGCCCTCCACGAGGTCGGGATCAAGGGCATCACCGTGACCGAGGCCAAGGGCTTCGGCCGCCAGAAGGGGCACACCGAGCTCTACCGGGGGGCGGAATATGTCGTCGATTTCCTGCCCAAGGTGAAGCTCGAAGTCGTGCTGGAAGACCAGCTGGTCGAACGCGCGGTCGAAGCGATCCAGCATGCCGCCCAGACGGGCCGCATCGGCGACGGCAAGATCTTCATCACCACGATCGACGAGGTGATCCGGATCCGCACCGGCGAGCGCGGCGCCGAAGCCATCTGAACCGCTGAAGCGAAACAAGAAACCGCTCTCACTCCAACGCAAGCAAGACGAAGGAACATCCGCCATGGCCGACACGAAAAAAGTCTTCGACCTGATCAAGGAGCATGACGCCAAATACGTCGACTTCCGCTTCACCGATCCGCGCGGGAAGTGGCAGCACCTTGCCCAGCACATCAACACCGTCAACGAGGAATCGCTCACCGAAGGCATCATGTTCGACGGCTCCTCCATCGCCGGATGGAAGGCGATCAACGAGTCCGACATGATCCTGCTGCCCGACTGCGCCACGGCGGTCATGGATCCCTTCGCCGCCCAGCCTTCGGTCATCGTCTTTTGCGACGTGCTGGAGCCGCTCACCGGCCAGAACTACAGCCGCGATCCCCGCTCGGTCGCCAAGAACGCCGAGGCCTATCTCAAGAGCACCGGCATCGCCGACACCATGTTCGTCGGACCCGAGGCCGAATTCTTCGTCTTCGACGACGTCCGCTTCGACGTGCGCATGAACGGCGCCTTCTACGAGTTCAGCTCGGAGGAAGGCCCCTATGTCTCCGGCGACAAGATGGACGAAGGCAATACCGGCCACCGTCCGCCCATCAAGGGCGGCTATTTCCCGGTGCCGCCGGTCGATTCCGCCGCCGACCTCAGAGCCGAGATGCTCTCAACCATCCAGGACATGGGCGTATCGGTCGAGAAGCATCACCACGAAGTGGCGCCGAGCCAGCATGAGCTCGGCATCAAGTTCGATCATTTGGTGCGCTGCGCCGACAACATGCAGATCTACAAGTACGTCGTGCACAACGTCGCCCACAGCTACGGCAAGACGGCGACCTTCATGCCGAAGCCGGTGAAGGGCGACAACGGCTCGGGCATGCATGTCCACAATTCGCTGTGGAAGGGCAACACGCCGCTGTTCGCGGGCAACGGCTATGCCGACCTGTCGGAAACGGCGCTCCACTACATCGGCGGTATCATCAAGCACGCCAAGGCGCTCAACGCCTTCACCAACCCGACGACCAACAGCTACAAGCGCCTCATTCCCGGCTTCGAGGCGCCGGTGCTGCTGGCCTATTCCTCGCGCAACCGTTCGGCCTCATGCCGCATCCCCTATGTGGCGAGCCCGAAGGGCAAGCGCGTCGAGGTGCGCTTCCCCGACCCCGCCGCCAATCCCTATCTCGCCTACGCCGCCCTCCTGATGGCGGGTCTGGACGGGATCCAGAACAAGATCCATCCGGGCGACCCTATGGACAAGAACCTCTACGACCTGCCGCCCGAGGAACTGAAGAACATCCCGACCGTCTGCGGCTCGCTGCGGGAAGCGGTGACGGCGCTCCAGGCCGACAACGCCTTCCTGAAAAAGGGCGACGTCTTCACCGACGATCTCATCCACTCCTACCTCGAGCTGAAGTGGGAAGAGATCTACGCCTACGAGCACACGCCGCACCCGATCGAATTCAAGATGTATTACAGCGTCTGAGTTGGGAGTGAGGCGCCTCGCCCCCTGGCCCGCCGCGGCGGGTCGGGGGGCGTTTTGTTTTGGAGAACGTGATGAACTGACCTTTTTCCCGCGTCATGGCCGGGCGCAAGACCCGGCCATCCACGTCGTTGGGCCAAACGAGAAAACCGTGGATGCCCGGGTCTCGGCCGTTGGCCGGCCCGGGCATGACGGCGGTGGGTTCTCTAGCCGGGCAGGCCTCTACTCCCCCCACGCGAACGGATTGAAGCTGATCCCGCGGTCGTGGGTATCGATGCCCTCGCGGCGCTTCAGGAACCCGATCGTGGCGTAGGTGAGCAGCGTGGCGAGAGTCTCATAGGCCGACTTCACCAGCCACTGAGTCACGACCGCGCCCAAGAGGACGCCAGTCAGAACAGTGCGCCGAGTTGAACTCGCTGGGGTTCCCTTCAGCGGGCCGGGATGGCGCCGCCGCTTACCGTCGGCGCCGCGACCCGCCAGACCTGCATGTCCTGTCGGACGCCCTTGAGCTGGGCGACGCTGGTCTTGGGTGCGAAGGGTGCCAGCAGCTGCTGGACGCCCTCGGCGTCATGGACGGAGTCCGAGAGATAGATTTCGTCGGCGTCGGCCAGATGCTGCACGCGAGCGGCGATGTTGACGGTCTGGCCGAAATAGTCGAGCCGGTCGTTGAGGGTGACCGCGATCGCCGCGCCCTTGTGCACGCCGATCTTGAGGATCAGCTCGCGATCCGGTCGGGCGCGGTTGAAGGAGGCGATCGCCTCGCGCATGGCCAGCGCCGCGCCCACCGCGTCAACGGGATCGAGGAAGGCCGCCATCACGGCATCGCCGATGGTCTTGATGATGGCCCCGTTGAAGCGCTGGGTGACCGCCTGCAGATGCTCGAAATGTTGCTGCACCAGGGAGAAGGCATTCAGGTCACCGAGACGGTCGTAGAGCGCCGTCGAGCCCTTGAGATCGGTGAAGAGCAGCGCGATGTCCTTGACGGCGATTCCCTCGCTCGCCCGGATCACCTCGGACCGGAAGAGATCGCGGAAGGCCTGGGTGGTCAGCAGCCGTTTTCCGGTGAGGAACGGCAGGAACTTGATGGGGGCGTGGCCGAACTCGAAATCGGGCGGCAGGACCGCCAGGCAGAAGGTACCACGCTCGGCGGTCAGGTTCTCCACCGCGAAGGTGATCCGTCCCGGTGCCAACTCGCCTGTGGTGTGGGTGCGCACCGGATGCTCGAAGCGCACAGGCACCACCTGTTCGCCCGGCACCGCCGGGCCGGCGACAGTGTAGAGCGGGGCGGCCTTGCCCTCGGCGCTGACGCCGAGAATGACTTCCGCGCCTTGCATCTCGATGGTGAACCGCGTCGTCTCGCCCGGCGGCAGGAAACCCAGCGCCTTGATGACCTGAGCCTGGAAATCGATGAAGCGCGTCCCGTCCGGCAATACCCCGTCGGGCGACCCGCCCATACGAAAGTATTCCACTGCCGAAAGCCGCTCGGGATGATGGAAGGCGATGTCGCGGATCCGAGAGCTGACGGTGAAGGTGATGGCGATGTAGTCATCCAGGTTGGCTTCGTAGTCGACCTGGCAGAAGTTGCAGTGGAACTGGCCATGTACGCCCTTGAGGCTGCCGAAGCTCTCGACAACGCAGGAGCATTGCTGGCAGAGCAGCTGCCAATCCATTTCGAAGAGGCCGAGGGAGGTAGCGTAAAGAAAGAGATCGATGACCTCGGTCTCCTTGAGATTCTTCTCGCGGGCGAAGGTGAAGGGGTTGATGCGGAACAGCCCCTCATCATTCGCCGAGCGGATATGGCTCTCGAGCTTGGAGACCAGACGCGGGCTCCAGGCCCGAGCCTTCTCGAGCTCGGCAAGACGCTCATCCAGCAGCTGTTCGTTGATCGCGGCGCCCATACGCGTCCCCTCGAACTGTTCCAACTTACCATCCGACCGGAGCCGACGCGATAGCACAGGCGGCGGTCAGGCTTATCGCAGGGAGTCCATTGGGCCGACTTCCACTATGGGTCATCAGCAGAAGCGACAAGGCCGCACCCGATGTCCGTTTAGGGCGCGTCAGGGGGTGCTTCTCTTTGCGGGAAGACAGTGGATGGCCTCTCTCTTTCGTCATGGCCGGGTCGACCGAAGGTCGAGACCCGGGCATCCACGTCCTCTATCTATGTGCCAATCCACGCGGATCGCCGGGGCACGCTGGACCACGGAGAATTGGTCATGCCTTCGGAATTCCGCCCAGAGACGCGACGAGAGAGTAAGCGTCGCCGTTGCGCAACCATTGGCTTAGGGGATACATAGCCGGCCGACGAAATGGTCAAGCCACTGGAAAAGGAACTCACCATCGCGCCGCAGCCAGCCTGCTGGGCGCCGGCGACCCAGTATTTCTATCCGGGCAGTTCCGTTTCCTCCCCGCCATCCGGCCTTCTCGCTGATATCGCATACAATCGTGGCCACTATGGGGAGGATGGCTTCGTGTTCGGTGTCGGCGGACTTTCGCTGATCCTGCTCTTGATACTGTCATTGATTCTTAGAAAGTCTCTTGCGAGAAACATCGCGAATATCTTCGTGGTCTCCACGTCTTTGGCAATTGTGGCCTACTTCATCCTGCTGGTGGCGTACAACCTGATCATCACGCCCGTCGGTAGCTGCCTCGAAGTCGCGGAATTGTGGCTGTCCTTACCGTTTTTGGACTCTCTTCTGCCCACATCCTTAGCCTTCCTCATACTCGCCGCCTTAATGATGCGGCGCCGGAGGCCGATCGAAGGCGGCTTGACGATACTTTATGTGACGTTGTTTGCGCTGTTCTCGTTCTGGCACCTGGCGGTCGCCTGCGCGCCCCAATACGTTTACTGAGCCAACTCAAGCTATCCGACAGCGCGTCGCCTACTCTCCCCACGCGAAAGGATTGAAGCTGATCCCACGATCGTAGGTGTCGATGCCCTCGCGGCGCTTCAGGAAGCCAACCATGGCGTAGGTGAGCGGCGTGGCGAGAGCCTCGTAAGCCGACTTCACCAGCCACTGGGTCACGACCGCGCCCAAGAGGATGCCGGCCGGCATCTGGCCCCAGAAGGCGAGCGTGATGAACACGGCGGAATCGAGCCCCTGCCCCACCAGGGTCGAACCGATGGCGCGCAGCCAGAGATGCTTGCCCGCCATGGCGACCTTGAGGCGCGACATGACCATGGTGTTGGCGAACTCACCCACCAGATAGGCGACGAAGGAGGCGCCGAGCAGCCGCGGCGTCGCGCCCAGGATGCTGTCATAGGCGCCCTGGTTCGGCCAGAACGGCGCCGCAGGCAATAGGCCGCCGAGCCAAATGGCAAGCACCGCCAGAAGATTGCAGAAGAACCCGAGCCAGATGACCCGGCGCGCCGCCCGATAGCCGTACACTTCGGTCAGCACATCGGCTAAGAGGTAGCTCAAGGGGAAGATGACGATGCCCGCCGGCAGGACCAGCCCGCCGACCATGCTGAGCTTGACCGCGATGATGTTGGACACCACCAGGCAGGTGACGAACAGGGCCGTCACCGCCACGAAATAGGACGAAGGGCGCTTCGCTTGCTCGGTCATCGCTGTCACTGCAATTCTCGCCGGCCGGGGCTGCTTGCTGAGGCATGGCGGGTCGATTGTCAACATGGCCTGAGCCGCGCGCGGCCTTGACCCTCCGCCTCAGCGATTTCGATTTCGACCTGCCGCCGGAACTCGTCGCCCGGCATCCCGCGAGCCCGCGGGATTCGGCCCGGTTGCTGCGAGTGAGCGCGGCGGGCCTCGAGGATCGCCACGTCCGCGACCTGCCGGCCCTGCTCCGGCCCGGCGACCTGATGGTCTTCAACGACACCAAGGTGATCCCGGCCCAGCTCGCGGGCATTCGGCCTGCCGGCGGCGGGCGCGGCGAGGTCGCGGTCGAGGTGACCCTCCTGAAGGAAACCGGCAGCGGCCACTGGCAGGCGCTGGCCAGGCCCGGCCGGCGCCTCAGGCCCGCCGACCGCATCGAGTTCGCCCCAGGCTTCTCGGCCACGGTCGGGTCGAAGGGTGAAGGCGGCAAAATCGCGCTCGCCTTCGGCCTCGCCGGACCGGCGCTTGCCGAAGCGATTCACAGGCACGGCGCCATGCCGCTGCCGCCCTATATCCGCAAGCTGCGGCCCGTGGAGAGCCGCGACGCGGCGGATTACCAGACCGTCTATGCGCGGCATGAGGGCGCGGTCGCGGCACCCACCGCCGGCCTGCATTTCACGCCGGAACTTCTTGCCGCTCTCGACGCCCGGGGCATCGAACGCGCCCATCTGACGCTCCACGTCGGCGCCGGCACCTTCCTGCCGGTGAAGAGCGAGCGCATCGCCGAGCACCGCATGCATGGCGAGTGGGGCGAGATCGGCGAAGCCGCCGCCGCGACGATCAATCGGGCCAAGGCCGAGGGCCGCAGGCTCATCGCCGTCGGCACGACGAGCTTGCGCCTGCTGGAGACTGCGGCCGACGAAGACGGCCGCGTCAGGCCGTTCAAGGGCGAAACGGACATCTTCATTGCGCCCGGCTATGGTTTCCGGACCGCGGACCTGCTGATGACCAATTTCCATCTGCCGAAATCGACCCTTTTCATGCTGGTCGCTGCCTTCGCCGGGCTCGAGCGCATGAAGGCCGCCTATGCCCACGCGATCCACCAGCGCTACCGGTTCTTCTCCTACGGCGACGCCTGCCTCTTGGAACGGGCGTCGTGAGCGGGGGCTCTTTCGCGCTGCTGGCAAGCGACGGCAAGGCCCGGCGCGGACACCTCACCACGGCACACGGCACCGTCGAGACGCCCGCCTTCATGCCCGTAGGCACGGCCGGCACCGTCAAGGCCATGCTGCCGGAATCGGTCGCGGCGACCGGCGCGGAGATCCTGCTCGGCAACACCTATCACCTGATGCTGCGCCCTGGGGCCGAGCGGGTGGCGGCGCTGGGCGGACTTCACCGATTCATGAACTGGCCGAAATCCATCCTCACCGATTCCGGCGGCTTCCAGGTCATGAGCCTTTCGGAGCTGCGCAAGATCGGCGAAGTGGGCGTCGAGTTCCGCTCCCATGTCGACGGGACCAGGCATCTGCTCACGCCTGAGCGCAGCATCGAGATCCAGGACCTCCTCGACGCCGACGTCAGCATGTGCCTGGACGAATGCACGCCCTTTCCGGCGACCGAAACGGAAGCCGCCGACTCCATGCGGCTTTCCATGCGCTGGGCCGAGCGCTGCCGCTACGCCTTTCGCCGGCGGCCGGGGTACTTGCTGTTCGGGATCATGCAGGGCGGCATCTACGAACAGTTCCGGCAGGAGTCCGCCGATGCGCTCGCCGCCCTCGGCTTCGACGGCTACGCCATCGGCGGGCTCGCCATCGGCGAAGGCCAGCAGCAGATGTTCCGCATCCTCGATTTCGCGCCCGATTTCCTGCCGGCCGATCGCCCGCGCTATCTCATGGGCGTGGGGACGCCGGAAGATATCGTCGGCGCGGTGGCCCGCGGGATCGACATGTTCGACTGCGTCATGCCCACCCGGTCGGGGCGCACTGGCCAGGCCTTCACCCGCTTTGGCGAGATGAACCTGCGCAACGCGCGCCACGCCGAGGACCTCCAGCCCTTGGACCCGGCTTGCGCCTGCCCGGCCTGCCGCGGCTATTCGCGCGGCTATCTCCATCACCTGGTGAAGTCGAAGGAGATCCTGGCCTCGATGCTGTTGACCTGGCACAACCTGCACTACTATCAGCAGCTCATGGCCGCCTTGCGCGCGGCGATCGCGGAGCGGCACTTCGCCGATTTCCGGGCAGCCTTCGAGGAAGAACGCGCGCGCGGCGAGGCTTGAGGGAGCGGCGGAGAGCGGCATGGCCGGAAGGAAAAGCAAGACGACCTATGCGGGGCTGGCCCAGCTTGGCCATCGGGGTCACGCGCCGAAATCGCCCGAGGCGGCGGTGCTGGATCGGGTCGCCAATCCCCATCCCGATCGGGACTACGTGGTCCGCTTCACCCAGCCGGAGTTCACTTCCCTCTGTCCGGTCACCGGCCAGCCCGACTTCGCCCATCTCGTCATCGACTACCTCCCGGATCGATGGATCGTCGAATCCAAGTCGCTCAAGCTCTATTTCGCCGCCTTCCGCAACCACGGCGCCTTCCACGAAGGCTGCACCCTCGACATCGCGAAGAAGCTGGTCGACCGGCTGAAGCCGCGGTGGCTGCGCATCGGCGGCTACTGGTATCCACGCGGCGGCATGCCCATCGACGTCTTCTACCAGACGGGCGAGGCGCCGGCCGGAGTTCTGGATCCCGCCCCAGGCCGTGGCGCCCTATCGCGGGCGCGGCTGAGCGCGAGCCGGCTTGGCAGCGAAGAACCCGCGGCACCCCCCTCCCCCATCCCTCCCCCACAAGGGGGGAGGGAGAAGAAATGACGAGCTGAGCCCCGCGAAGTCCCCCGCCCCCTCGACGGGGGCGGGTCGGGGTGGGGGTGAGGCACAGTCGCACTCGAACTCAGGCGACATTCGCGCCTCGATCAGGGACAAGGCCCTGGCGCTGGGCTTCGACGCCGTCGGCTTCGCCAAGGCAGAGCTTTCGCCGGCAGTGCGGGAAGGCCTCGCCGGGTTCCTGGCCCAAGGCTATCACGGCGACATGGGCTGGCTCGCGGCCAAGGCCGAGCGCCGCGCCGAGCCCAAATCGCTCTGGCCCGAAGCCCGCTCGGTCGTCGTGCTCGGCCTCAATTACGGGCCGTCCGAGGATCCCTTCGCCCTCAGGGACGCAGCCGACAAGGGCGATGTCTCGGTCTATGCCCGCAATCGCGACTACCACGATGTGGTCAAGAAGCGCCTCAAGGCGCTCGCCCGCTGGATGGCGGAGCAGCATGGCGCCGCGGTCAAGGTCTTCGTCGATACCGCGCCAGTGATGGAAAAGCCGCTGGCCGAAGCGGCCGGCATCGGTTGGCAAGGCAAGCACAGCAACCTCGTCTCGCGCGAGTTCGGCTCCTGGCTGTTCCTCGGCGAGGTCTTCACCGATCTTGATCTGGAAACGGGCCCGGCGGAAAGCGACCATTGCGGGGAATGCCGGCGCTGCCTTGATGTTTGCCCGACCAAGGCCTTCCCTGCGCCCTACCGGCTCGATGCCCGGCGCTGCATCTCCTATCTCACCATCGAGCACAAGGGCCCAATCCCGCGCGAACTCAGGCCGCTCATGGGCAACCGCATCTATGGCTGCGACGACTGCCTCGCTGTCTGTCCCTGGAACAAGTTCGCGAGCGCGACACCGATGCCGGATTTGGCGGCGCGCGAAGACCTCAAGGCGCCGATGCTGGCCGAACTCGCCGCCCTCGACGACGCAGGATTCCGCAAGCGCTTCTCCGGCTCCCCGGTCAAGCGCATCGGGCGCGGGCGTTTCGTCCGCAATGTGCTGATCGCGATCGGCAACAGCGGCGACCCGGCGTTGCTCAATTCGGCGGTAGTGCTGCTCGGCGACGGAGACCCGTTGGTTCGCGGAGCCGCCGTATGGGCGGTGTCGCGGTTAGTGCAACCGACCGAACTGAGGCAGTTGGCCAAACAGTACCGGAACGCCGAAGCATCCAGCGAGGTGACCGAGGAGTGGCAATCCGCCCTCGCCTCTTGAACGGTTGATCTAAACCGCCGGCACCGGCCGCGGCTTTCGCGCGTCGTCCACGGCCACATAGGTGAAGGTCCCGCTGGTCACCCGCTCGGCCGTGCCGCCGATGCGCCGTTCGACCCAGGCGTCGATGCGCACGCTCAAGGAGGTACGTCCGACCCTGGTCACCTCGGCGTAGCAGCTGACCAGGTCGCCCACCAGGACCGGCCGGTGGAAGGTCATGGCCTCCACCGCCACGGTCACCACCCGGCCCTTGGCCCGGCCGACGGCCGCGACCCCGCCGGCCATGTCCATCTGGGACATCATCCAGCCGCCGAAGATGTCGCCGCTGGCGTTCGCATCGGCCGGCATGGCGATGGTGCGGATGGCCGGCTCCCGGTCCCTAGGCGGCCAGTCACCTTGCGGCTGGTCGGTCATGAAATCCCTCCGATACCCAATCTGTTGTGTTGCCTTAGGCCCGATCATACCGCATCAAGCTTGTTTCCGCGGCACCCCATCCCCATAATCCGCCGCCATGAACGATCTCTTTTCCGCCAATCCGAAGCGCAACGCCGACTACTCGGCCAAGGACATCGAGGTCCTGGAGGGCTTGGAACCCGTGCGCCGGCGCCCCGGCATGTATATCGGCGGAACCGACGAGCGGGCCATGCATCATCTGGTGGCCGAGCTTCTGGACAACGCCATGGACGAGGCGGTGGCGGGCCAGGCCAACCGTATCGAGGTGGAGCTGGACAAGGACGGCTTCATCACCGTGCGCGACAACGGCCGGGGCATCCCCGTCGACCCCCACCCCAAGTTCAAGGACAAGTCCGCCCTCGAGGTGATCCTGACCACGCTCCATTCCGGCGGCAAGTTCGGGGGCAAGGTCTATCAGACCTCGGGCGGCCTGCACGGCGTCGGCCTGTCGGTGGTGAACGCTCTCGCCGACAAGCTGGAGGTCGAGGTCGCCCGCGACCGGCAGCTGTTCACCCAGAGCTATGTCCGCGGCAAGCCCCAAGGCAAGCTGAAGAAGGCGGGCGCGGTCAACCGGCGCGGCACTTCGGTGCGCTGCCATCCCGATCCGGAAGTCTTCGGCCAGGCGCGCTTCCAGCCCGACCGCTGCTATCGCATGGCGCGCTCCAAGGCCTATCTCTTCCGCGGCGTCGAAATCCGCTGGCACTGCGATCCCTCTCTCATCGCCAAGGACGACGAGACGCCGGCCGAGGCCGTGCTGCATTTCCCCGGCGGCCTCGTCGATTTCCTGACGGCGAGCCTGGAGGACCGCAAGACGGTCACCATTACGCCCTTCGTCGGCGAGGCAAAGCTGCCGGAGAATCAGGGCCGCCTGGAATGGGCCATCGCCTGGCCGGTGGACGGCGAGGGCTTCCTCAACTCCTATTGCAACACCATCCCCACACCCGAGGGCGGCACCCACGAGGCCGGATTGCGCACGGGCCTGACGCGTTCGCTTCGGGCGTACGGCGAGCTGGTGGGCAACCGCAAGGCGGGGCAGATCACGGCGGAGGACGTCTCGGGGGGTGCCGTGATGATGCTCTCCCTGTTCATCCGCGATCCCCAATTCCAAGGCCAGACCAAGGAGAAGCTCGCCAGCGTCGAAGCCGGGCGGCTGGTCGAGGCCACCATCAAGGACCATCTCGACCATTGGCTCTCGGCCGACACGGCGCGGGCGAGCGATCTCCTGGACCGGGTGATCGAGCTGGCCGAGGAGCGTCTCAGGCGAAAGCAGGACCGCGAGCTCGTCCGCAAGACGGCGACGCGCAAGCTGCGCCTTCCGGGCAAGCTCGCCGACTGCACCCGCGACGCCGCCGCCGGCACCGAGATCTTCCTGGTCGAAGGCGATTCCGCCGGCGGCTCGGCCAAGCAGGCGCGCGACCGGGCGACCCAGGCCGTGCTGCCGTTGCGCGGCAAGATCCTCAACGTCGCCAGCGCGTCGACCGAGAAGCTGGCCCAGAACCAGGAGCTGATCGACCTGATCCAGGCGCTCGGCTGTGGCACGCGCGACAAGTTCGACGAAAGCCGGCTGCGCTACGAGCGCGTCATCATCATGACCGACGCCGACGTGGACGGCGCCCATATCGCCTCCCTGCTCATGACCTTCTTCTATCGCGAGATGCCGGGCCTGATCGAAAAGGGCCATCTGTTCCTGGCCCAGCCCCCGCTCTATCGCCTGACCCAGGGCAGCACCGTCATCTATGCCCGCGACGACCGCCACAAGGACGAGCTGATGGCGGGCACGCTTTCCGGGCGCGGCAAGGTGGAGATCAGCCGCTTCAAGGGCCTGGGCGAGATGCCGGCCATCCAGCTCAAGGAGACGACCATGGATCGGGGCAAGCGCATCCTGCTCCGCGTCCAGGTGCCGGACCGGTACGGCGAGGGCGACCGGAGCGAGGCGCGCAAGACCGCCCAGCTGGTCGAGAGCCTGATGGGCCGCAAGCCCGAGCTGCGCTTCGCCTTCATCCAGGAAAACGCAGCCCTGGCGCGCGATCTCGACCTGTGAGAGCGGGCGATGGAAGGAACATGAGAAAGCTCTGCCATCTCGCGCTTGGCCTGCTGCTAGCCGGCTGTTCGGCCTCCGGCGGCGTCATCACGTACACTGAGATGGATACCGGCTACTCGCCGCAGGAATTCGCCTATGCCGGGGGGCCGGGCGAGCTGTGGACCGAGGTGATGGGCAATCCCTTCACGGCGCCCAAGCCCGAACTCGACCAAGCAGTGACCGCGACGATGTACGCCGCCCATTTCGGACCGGCCACGCGCTTCACCACCACGCCGGGCCCGAAGGCCCTTCGCACCTACCGCGTGCAGCTGATGTTCAACGGACCGGAGACCAACGCCATGGCGGCCTGCGGCCCCGTCGCGCCGATCCCGGCGATCTATCGAGGCGGGAACGTCCTGCTCTTCGCCGCCTTCTGCCGCGACGATCGCGCGCTCACTTTCCTGCGCGCCGCCGGGGACAAGTTCGCGGGTCCCGAGGATCCGCGATTCGTGGCCTTCATCCGCGAGATCACCATCCGGCTCTTCCCGCCCCAGAACCCCGACATGCACGACCAGCTGCACGACCACTGCCAGACGGACGATTGCTGAGGCAATCGACTACGCCTTCTGAGCGAGCCACTCGCGCAACGCCCGCGTCACCGCCTCCGGCCGCTCGAGCGGCGCCAGATGGCCGCAGTCCTCGATCACCACCAGACGCGCACCCGGGATCGCCGCCGCCATCTCCTTGAGCAGGCCGGGTGCTGCCAGCGGATCCTGGCGCCCGCCCAGGATCATGATCGGACAACGGATGCTCGAGAGCCCCGGCCTGCTGTCCGGGCGGGCGAGGATCGCCCGCTGCTGGCGCAGATAAGCCTTGCGCCCGACGCGATCGGCCATCGCGCCCACCAGGGCCGAGAGCCGCCGGTCGCCAAGCCGCATGGGATGTACCAGCAAGGTCATCATCGGCGTGGCACCAGCTGTCGGGCGCAGCATCGCGACTTCGCCCAGCGCCTCGGGCCCCGGCGTGGCGGCGAGCAGCGCCAGGCGAGTCACCCGGTCGGGCGCGCGGCGCATGATCTCCAAGGCGACGTGGCCGCCGAGCGAGAAACCGGCGAGCGCGAAACGCGCCGGCATCTCGGCCAGAACGCGGGCGGCCATGGCGGCGATGGAATCGTCACGCGTCAGATCGCCGCAGCGCACCTCGGCGAGATCGGCGAGGTCGGCGATCTGGTGGCGCCACAGGCCGGCATCGCACAGCGCGCCCGGCAACAGCACGAGCACCGGGCGCTTGCCGGCTTGCGGGCCGCTAGCCTGCTTCTGCATTGTTCGAGATGGAGCCGTGACCGAGCCCGAGTTTCTCACAGGGATAGCGATGGCGCCGAGGCGAATTTGCCGACAGGCTAGGAAGGCGGCGAAGCCCGATGTTAGCACATCGGGTGAGCCGGCTGACGACGTCCTGTCGTCAAATTCGCCCGGCCCTCCGGGTTGCCGCGCGCGGGGCGCCCACCAGTGGCTCGATGCCGAGGGACCGCTTGGTCCCTCGGCTGAATCGATCCACCCTGATAAAGCGGAGCGGGCCGATTCACCCGACGCTTCGAGACGAAGCGTCGGGATCGGACCGCGCAGCGGGCCTCGCCGATGGGTGAACATCGCCTTCGGCCGTCGATCCGCTTCGCGGCTCGACCCTAGTGGATCACCGCCGCGCGCGAGCAACGACATCATTATCCCTGTAAGAAATTCGGGCATGTCCTCCGAGACTCGCCGGGCCTTGCATTGCGTTGACAAAATCCTATCTACTCCTATGATCCGCCGCAATTTTCCGGACTGACGTTCCGCCATTCGCGAACCTCCGGCCGGCGGAGCAGCAAAGGACACATGAGTTTTTCCGATCTGGGGTTGAGCCCCGAGGTTTTGCGCGCGGTTGCCGATGTCGGCTATGTCGAGCCGACCCCGATCCAAGCCCAGGCCATCCCCTATGTGCTGATGGGACGAGACATCCTGGGCTCGGCCCAGACGGGCACAGGCAAGACCGCCGGATTCACCCTGCCGATGATCGACATCCTGGCGAGCGGCCGGGCCAGGGTGCGCATGCCGCGCTCCCTCATCCTGGAGCCGACCCGTGAGCTCGCCACCCAGGTCTCCGAAAACTTCGAGCTCTACGGCAAGTACAACAAGCTCACCATGGCGCTTCTGATCGGCGGCGAATCCTTCGCCGACCAGCTGAAGAAGCTCGATCGGGGGGTGGACGTCCTGATCGCCACGCCCGGCCGCCTGCTCGATCTCTATGAGCGCGGCAAGATCCTGTTGAGCGACGTCAAGATCCTGGTGATCGACGAAGCCGACCGGATGCTGGACATGGGCTTCATCCCGGACGTGGAAAGGATCGTGGGACTGCTGCCGCGAATCCGCCAGACCCTGTTCTTCTCGGCCACCATGCCGCCGGAGATCCGGCGCCTGGCCGACGCCTTCCTGATGAACCCGAAGGAGATCAGCGTCTCCCCGCCCGCCTCGCCTGCGGCCCTCGTGGTCCAGAGCATGATCGCGGTGGACCACCAGGATAAGCGCGAGGCGCTGCGCCATCTGCTGCGCACCGAGAACGTGCGCAACGCCGTCATCTTCTGCAATCGCAAGCGCGACGTGGACATCCTCCACCGGTCGCTCGCCAAACACGGCTTCGATGCCGCACCGCTCCATGGCGACATGGCGCAGGCCCGGCGCACCGAGACCCTGGAGCGCTTCCGCAATGGCGAGATCGCCATCCTGGTGGCGAGCGACGTGGCGGCGCGCGGCCTCGACATCGAGGGGCTCAGCCACGTCTTCAACTTCGACGTTCCGATCCACGCCGAGGACTACATCCACCGGATCGGCCGCACCGGCCGGGCGGGACGCGAAGGCCATGCCTTCACCATCGCCTGCGAGGAAGATGGCCGGCATGTCGAGGCGATCGAGAAGCTCCTGGGCAAGACGATCCCGCGCATGGAAATCCAAGGCATTCCGACCGTCGCCTTCGTCGACGGCCCAGCGCATCGTGGCCGCTATGGCCGGCATGGATCGGGCCGGCCAGAGCGCGGTGACAAGGAGCACGGTGACAAAGAGCGCGGTGACAAAGAGCGCGGCGGCAAGGAGCGCTCGGGCGTCAGGCACGCCAGAGCCCATGCCCCGAGCACCCATCATGAAACGGCCGAGCAGCCCATCGAGCGCCGGCCCGAGGAGACAGAGATGCGTGAGACTGCAACGACGGAGCCGGCGGTCGTCCGGCAGCCCCGAAAGGAAGAGCGGGTTCGCAATGAGGCGCGCGGCCGGCGCGACGGGAAATCCCGGCGCGAAGAACCCCGCAAGCATGAGCCGGTGCGCCCCGACCAGGCTTCCCGTGCCATCGAGAGCGACGGTGATCAGCCGGTGCTCGCTTTCGGCGACCATATGCCGGATTTCCTGAAGCGCCCGGTGAAGCTGCCGCCGATCAGCAAGGAATCCGAAGCGGCATAAATCGGCGAGCCACGCGGGATGCGGCCAGGGCCCGCCATCGCGCTGCTGGTGATCGACCTCCAGAAGGCCATCGACGATCCGCGCTGGGCCAAGGACGGCCCGCGCAACAATCCGGAAGCCGAAGCGAACGTCGCCCGCCTGCTGGTGGACTGGCGCAAGGCCGGCCGGCCGATCATCCACATCCGCCACGATTCGACGGAACCTCAATCGTCCTATCGCCCCGGCCAGCCGGGCAATGAGTTCAAGCCCGAGGCGCTGCCGCTTCCCGGCGAAACCATCATCGCCAAGCGCACCAACAGCGCCTTCATCGGCACGGAGCTGGAAAGCCGCCTGCGCAGAGCCGGGATCAAGGGTCTCGTCGTGGCCGGCGTGATCACCAATGACAAGGCCGAAATTCAGAAGCGCCCGAACTACGGGGGTTTTTATAGGTCCAGTAGGCCTTTGCCGGCGGTTTTGCCGGCGGTAGGGCGTTCCCTATCAGGACGCGGCCACGGTCCTGGTCGGGAACCGCCTGGCTCGATGGCTTCTGGGATTTCGCCGAGCGTCTTGGGCTTGCGGCCGCGGCCTGCTCCGCCTGGACGGCGGCGACGACGGCGACGATCTGCTTGAGCAGGGTCGCGGTATCGGTCGGGAGGTTGCCGCAGAAGGCCACCAGGGCGCTGAGGGCCTTCGGGGTATGCGGCTTCTGGAATTGGGCCGAGCACCACATGGCGGTGACCGGCTGGACGGCCGTCAGGACAAAGCCGGCGTCCTGATTGACCGGTGAGGGCGACAGTGAGTGCGCTACTCCCCGCCGCGACCCCGGCCAAGGGGAGCGCAGCGCACCCCCCGAGGGCCAGGGCAACGGCGAGGAGAAGGGCAAGGCGCATCCGGCCTACTTGCAGACCGTCTTGCTGGCGGCCGCCCAGACGGCCAGGGCCGTGGTCTGGGAGAGGTCCGCGGTCTTCACGTCGGCCGGCGTATAGGTGGTCCCAGAGGTCCCGCCGCCGAGCTGGTTGACGTAGGTCTGGATCACGCCGGCGAGCTGGCTACCGGACGAGAGCAGCACCGGCAGGTCTTCGATGATCAGGGAGATCACCTGAGTCGTGGTCGATGCTGGTCGCCGAGGCTTCCGCGCTTGCGCCTTGGCGACCATGGAGGAGGTTTCCGCCGCGGTCACGGGCGCGGTGGCCAAGGTCGCCTGGACGGCCTGCAAGCTCGCCAGGGCCGCGGTGTACGCCACCTGAGCCCCGGCGGTATTGCCGGCCTGGATATCGGCATTGGCCTGGGAGAGGCCGGCCGAGATGCCCTGGAAGGCGACATTCACGCCGGCGATCGACCCGGCCGGGATCTTGCAGAGCGACGCCAGATTGGACGCGCCCTGGAAGGCGATGGCCGAGGCGTTGTCGGCCGCGATGACCAACTCGTACAAGGCCTGGTTCGGATCGGCGGTGACGGCCGGGCCGGAACCGCCCGCACTGGGCGCGCAAGCGGCAAGGGCCAGGACGCCGCCAGCCGAGGGCGGCCATGGCGAGAAGGGGACGGAAAGGCGACGGATCATGCTGATAGCTCCTCACGTTGATGTGATGGGCGACTTCCGGCGCCCGGCGGTCATAGGAATGGGATGCCGGCGATGCGGCGCGCGCCCCGGGTGAAGCGGCCCTTGGCGGCCCGCGCGAGCCCGCGCGGCGTCGTCTCGGCCATGGTCTGCGTCCAGCCCTTGCCCTGGACGAACATGCTGGCGTAGCCCTGCGGCGCGATAGAGAACGGCCCGGGGAGGTGGCCCATGTGGTCGAACTTCGCGCCCGGCGGCGGCGAGTCCATGAAGTAGGCCGGGTAGACGAAATTCGAGACCCGGATGCCGTCGATGTCGTAGCCGAGCGCATCGGCTTCGACCGCGTCGCAGACCTCGAGGGCATAGTCGATGGACGCCGTCGCGGATGTCTGGTGGATGCCCGTGCAGAAAATCCACGGGTCCGCCAGCATCTCGAGCAGCTCGTGGCTCAGGGTGCAGGACCAGGACACGTTATATTGCTTGTCGGTCGCGGCGAACGAGAACCCGACCGGCGAGCCGGCCTGGGCGGTCTCGTGGTAGCCGAGCGCGCCGGCCTGGTCGCTGTTATCGCCCGAGGTAGAGCGGCCACGCGCCGGCCTGAGCCTGGCCGCCGGTCGGGACGAGATCAAGACGGCATCGATGCCCCAGAGGGGAAGTTGGGAGCGCCCGGCGGGCACGAACGTCAGGATCGCATCGACCCAGCCGGCGGGCGCAAAGTCATTGCTGACCTGCTTCTGCAGCGCGGCAACGGCCGTCCGAACCTCGTCGTCGGTGACGATCGTCGACTTGTTGACGATCGCCACCAACGGGAGATGCAGGATGGGAGCGCCCACCGTGGTTACGCCTTCGGGGCGGCCGCGGGCGCCGGGGCCGCCGACGGCGCCTGGGACCGACAGCGTCGGCTTGAACACCACCAGCTTCGGGGCGTCGAGAAGGGCCACCTCCGCCTGATGCAGGGCATCGACGGTCGGAATGCCGGTTTCCTTCGTGTTCTTCGTGATCAGCGCCAGCCATTCGATGACCTGATAGATACGGCCCCAGGTCGTCTTGGGATCCGGCGTCGGCGTGAGCGCGCAGAACAGGGCGGCGAAAAAGGACACCAGCGCCACCAGCAGGAGGGCGGGCACGGCGCCCACGCCGACCAACTGGAGGATTCCGGGAAGGTTGTCGCCGTTGATCGGGAGGCCGGCGACGGCCGGGGCGGTCTGGGCAAACGCGATGATGGGGAGGGCGAAGAAGACGGCGAAGGCGAGCAGCCCGAAGGCCAGAGCGCGCCAATTGCGGATGAGCAAGCGGATCATTTGATACCTCACAGTTGTTGCAACCGGCCGAAGCCGGCTTGTCCAAGCGGCCTCAACCGATTTCGGCGGGCCAAAGTCCTGTGAGGAGAATCGTGGCGTCACGACCGGCGCGGACGGGTGCTTCTTTTCTCGCCCAGTCGCTATCGAGGGCCGCGTCATGGGCCTTCTGCCAGTCGCGGGCACGGACGGCCGCCAGCATTGTCGGGAAACCGGCGAGGCCACCCCCGCCCATCTCGTATGCCATATCGACCAGGGCGGCCTGGCGGACGACATCGAGCCCGATCCATGCGCCCGGCCCGAGATCGGCCGCGGCCCGTCCCGCCGCCAGCGCGATCCTGCCGGCCGAGGATGAATGCGATTTCTATGTCATCCAGGCCGGCGACATCGAGGGCGAAGCCGTTGCCGATGGTGGGATGTCCCTTGACGATCGACCCAGGCACGATCGGCTTGCCGGTCGCGTCGTCATAGACAAACCGCTTGTCGCCTTCGTTGAATCGAATGAGAGCGGCAACGTCGGTCATTCGACGCCCCGGATCACGGCGCGGACGAGACTCCGAATGAAGCCCTTCCAGCCGCCGTGCCAGCCGCGCCGGTACAGCTCGACGACGGCGATGGTGAGGCGCACGGTCAAGAGGATCAGGCCGCCGACCATCAGGACGAACTGCGCCCAAATCTCGAAATGCTGCATCCAGAGAGGGCTTGTCACGGTGGCGGCCACGGCCGCGCCGTCGACAAGGGGAACCTTCGTCGAGACCGGGTCCGCCACGTCAAGCCCCCACGCCAACAGGTTGCGGGCTAGATGCGCCAGTCCGTTCAACGATCGTCTCCGCGAATGGGCTGAGGACCAGGTCGAGGTCTCCCGGCGTCACCCTGTTGGCCGGCAGGGAGACCGGATGCTTGAAGAAGCCGGCGGTCTCGAATGCCCACAGCCCTATCTCTGAGCAAATCCACTGGCCCGGGTCGCGCCAGTTTCGATGCTTGGCCAGGGCGGGATGGCGAAGGCGACGATCGCCCGCATGTCGTATGGTTTGCCGCGCTGGTCGAGCGCCGCCGCGTAGATCGCGTCTGCCAGCTCGGTTTCGATCCTGACCCGCTTGATCCGTGTGAACGTCGCGTAGCCCTGCAGCCGGATCATCACGCCGCCGTCGAGACGCGCGCCCAAGTAG
Source organism: uncultured Alphaproteobacteria bacterium (assembly GCA_963724385.1). Classification (GTDB taxonomy): domain Bacteria; phylum Pseudomonadota; class Alphaproteobacteria; order Dongiales; family Dongiaceae; genus DASXQK01. The sequence continues at coordinate 2,910,252 of CAVRUJ010000001.1, forward strand.
CGGCCATCGGGCAACACGAAATCGATGTGGGAATAAGGGGAGTGCGAGAACCAACGGATGAGCGCCGAGTCCGGCGAGGGCTCGGTTGAGAATTGAAGGACTACGGCCTTCTGTCCGCTCACCAGGTCACGCATGGTCCAGCCCGCCAGCTCGCGCCTCAGTCGCCAAATCTTGGCGTCACGACTGAGGCGCCGGCCGAGGCCGGTCAGACGAATTAGGGAATCGTCACCGATGACGATGGCGCCGCGGGGTTGGCGCCCTGGATCAGCGCCGATTCCCACCCCGCCAGGTCGTACACATAGTCCTCGATCGCCTTGGCGAAGTTCAGGAAGTCCGCCGGCGCGAAGTTGTGAACCGCGCCGTTAATATCCATCCACCCAACCGTCGCCTGATTGTGCGGCAGGCCCTTGCCATTCGCTATGCCGTCCGCGATGGCCTGGATTTTCTGCTGGTAGTTGACCGGCCCTTGATCGGTGATCGAATAGGTCCCATTCAGCGCCGGCGTCGCCGTGGAGGTGATCTTGATCCCGGCGGCGAGCGCCATAACGTACAGCGTCGCCGGCGGCAACGATGTCACGGTGTATTGCTGGGTCGGCACCCCGTTGACCAGCGTCACCGCTCCCAGTCACGAGCTGTTGAGTCGCGGCATTGAAGGCGGGCGGCGTGTCCGACACGGCGAACCAACCGAGCGCATTGCGCTGCGCCTCGGTCCAGACGGCCATGTTTGTGTAGGTCGTGCCGTCGTCGGGGTCGACCCAGGCTCCGCCCAAGGCATTGGGGCCATCGATGATGGCGCTGTTGGCGATGCGAACGAAGTTCATGTCAGTTGTACCCCCTGAATGTGATTAGGCCGCCACCCCAATTGAGGCTACTGCCCCATGATGGCGCCCAACTTAGGCTTGCTGTGTTGAGCAAAAGCTGGAAAGCCACCAGGAAACTGATAGTTGCCTGCGCGGTAGCCTTGACAGTGGTCCAACCCGAGTTTGGGGTGATAGTGACGTTGCCATTCACGCACACCATGCCAAGCGCCACCTCTCTGGGTGAGGTTGTAGTGGCAGTTATGGCGGTGGCGGCGGTCGCTGCGGTGGATGTGTCCGTCCTCGGGGACTGGTCTACAGACGAAAACGGCAGGACGCCGGGAATCTTGAACGCGATGACTAGGATATCGCTGTCGGAAGCACCGGTGCCGACGGTGATCGTGCTACCGGATGGAAGGGCTTTGGCGACGGCCGCCACTCTATAGTTGGTCCCGATCCCGGTTACGCCGGTGTCGTGGATGTAGGCGTAGTTGTTCCCCGATGGGTCCGATGCGGAAGTGATGCCTTGGCCCCCAATCATGGGGATGAATAGAACTATGGTATCGCCATCATTGACGCGGGCGTTTGTAACAACGGTCGCCGACGTGCCGGATACGATCGACCCGGTCCCGATCCATACCGGGGCCGCAAAATTCCTGGGGCCAAGCAGGCCAATGGGGCGAGTAAACATCAGCCCACCGCATAGCCAGCATTGCCCATGAGGCTAGTTCCGTCATAGACGAAAGAGAGGATGTCGATGGCGCTGGCGGCCGTCGACAGTATCGGCACAATGGACCCCACCCACTTGAAGCCGGATGCGTAGGCCAGGGTCCGCGACCCGGTAGCGTCCTGATGGACGATCAAGATGTAGGTTTGCCCGGCAGTCAGATTGGTTGGCAGCGCCAGAGTTCGATTGCCCCCGAGAGTCACTGAGGCAACCTGGATAAGGCTGGCGTCCCATGTAATCGTGGCGGCATCCGTCAGCGTGCCCGTCGGGCCGCCCTGAGACTTAGTGAAGGCGTTCACGACATTTGTGAACGCGACATTTGATATGCCGCCGGACGAGCTGGTGACTTAAATCTTTCCGGCGCCGTCCGTCTGGACAATTCCCCAATTTCCTTGGGCAATCACGTAGGCCGCGCCCAAAGTCTGCGCGACACCATTGGCAATGACGGTATCGGATGCGTTTGGGGTGATGGTGATGGCGCCGGCGCCAGCGATATAGATGAAACCCCACCCGTTCCAAAGCGTGGTCGAATGCGGAATCGTGAGGTTCGCCGCGGCAGTTGCGATCTTGACCGTTGCATGGTCCGCGGCCGCCAGAGTCGATGCGCCCGTGACGTTGGCGAGCGCCTCGTTGGTCTGGACGTTGCCCGCCCCATCGTCGCGCAGGCCGGACCCGATGCCAGGGAACGATCGGACGACATTGGTCCCGTTGGCGTACAGCTCGGGCGAGGAGCCCTGAGCGACGACTACGCCAGTACCCGCCGAGGTCTTGACCGTGATGGTGAAGGCGCCAGTGGCGCTGTTGACGAAAATCCACGAGCCAGTGTTCGGGACGACGACGTTGATGTTGGCCGTCAAAGTCCCCGTAAAGACGATGATATCGGCGCCGGCCTGAGCCGCTGACAGCGTCACGTTGACGCCGGCGACGGCAACCGTGGCGCTCAGGAAATCGTTCTGCGCCTGCTGGATATTCGTCCCATCGGCGAAGATGCCGGCGTTGTAGCTCTGGTCGATCAGGACGCCGGTTCCGGCCGCGGTCTTCGCGGTGATGGTGAAATTGCCCGTGGTTGCGTTCGAGACGATCCACTTGCCGATGACGGGGAAGATGACGTGGATATTCCCGGTGAGCGCGCCGGTCAGGATGATGACGCCGTTGCCGTACTGGGCCGGCGTCAGGGTGACATCGGTATTGCCTGCGACGTTGACCGAGGCCGTGCCGCCGAGGGCGGTTTGGATGAAGGCGGTCGTGGCGACCTTCGTCGAGTTGTCGCCGGCGGCCGGGCGTCGGCGCCGTCGGGACGCCCAGGAGGGCGGCATTCGTGTAGTCGTTCGCGCCCTGTTGGATATTCGTCCCGTCGCCCCACAGGGCGTTGTTCTTGCCCTGCGCCACGAGGAAGCCCGTCCCGGCCGTGGTCTTCGCCGTGATGGTGAAGGCGCCCGTGGTTTGGTTCGAGACGATCCAGAAGCCATTGACCGGGAAGACGACGTTGATGTTCGCCGTGATCGCGCCGGTGAGGACGATGATGCCGCAGCCCCACTGGGCTTGCGTCAGGGTGACGTTGGCGCCGCCGGCGACGTTGACCGTCGCGATGCCGAACTCGGCATTGTCGACCCAGGCGGTGTTGGCGATCTTCGTCGAGTTGTCGCCGGCCGGTTGCGTCGGAGCCGTCGGAGATCCGGTGAAGGCCGGGCTATTGAGCGGGGCATAGGTCGGGATGACGGTGACGCCGGACTCGAGGTTGTCGACGTGCTGCTTGAGGTAGGCCGTCCGGTCCGCCAGGTTCAGGAGCGGCGCATTGGCGATGTTCCCGACGCCGCCGAGAACCGCGTCGGTCATTTCTAGCTGGTAGACGCCGGCATCATAGGTGGCTGTCTCTGGCTGGAAGGCCATCGCTCAATCCTCAGAAGGTGATTTGCCAGTTGCCGGACAGGGAGATGTCCGAGGCCTTGTTGAGCGCTGCGGAGCGCACCAGGCGCGAGAACAGAGTCCCCGCGGCCGTGAACAGGCCGAACTCGAGGATCGCCATGCCGTTGTCCTCGGTCGTGAGCAGGCTGAAATTGAACTGGACGACGCCCGCGGACGGATACGACACGGAGTCGACGTTCTTCATGAATGCGCCAGTCAGGCCGGTATTCCCGACCACCGGGGCGGTCCCATTCGTGCCGAACCCGATTTGAGTGACGCTGTTGTTGGTGACGTTCCCGCCGACCAAGGCGGCAATGGCGGTGAAGGCGCCAGTGACGATCAGGTTTTTCTCCTCGATCGTCTCCCGGAGGACCCCAAGGCGGTAGACATCGATGCGGAGAATGCCCTTTGGGCGAGCGGCTACATCCTCGAGCTTCATGGCGGAAGGAACCCCGGGTCCAGTGCGGGGCCAAGTATCCCGTCACGACCTCCCGCGGAGGCCTAGTAGCTCTCGTTTATGGTGCCCCCGCTGTCGAAGGGGACCGCGCCGTTGAAGTTCCTGAGCCCGTTGTATTTCGTGAAATAGGACCAGGAGAAGGTGTCGGCCTCGGTTGGCGTCGGCCCGGTGTCGGACATGGTCGCGATGGTGACGGCCGCGACTTCGGACTCGGTCGGGGCCGGGAGGGTGTCGGACAAGGCGGCGCCGACCACGAGAGCGGCAATAACGTCGGTAACGGTCGCCGTGAAGGTGTCGCTGATGGTGCCGCCGGCCAGGGTGAATTGCCGGAGGTGCGTGCCGGCGTCGCGCCAGGCGTCGATCATCGCCGTGACGGCCGCGATGAACGCCGACGGGCTGACCCCGTTGATCAGGTCGAAGCCGGTTGAAACGTCGAATAGCCCATACTCGCGCGTCGCCGTGCTGTGGTACTCCTGCGCGCCGTTGAAGGTGATGGCGCCATTGAACAGCGGGAAGCCGGGGCCGGAGATCGGCGCGTCGGTAACCGTCGCGGCCTGGCCGGTGATGTTCTTGATGGCGATCTCGATCGCCTTGTTGTTGCCGCGAGGCGCCAGCACCGTTTGAATGATCCGCGGCCCGTAGACGGCATCAACCTCGCCGATGTTCCGGGGGATGCCATAGAAGTTGCCGATGAAATCCAGCCAGTACCCATCGGCGGTCGTGGTGCTCATCTCCGCCGGCATGGCCTCGATTTGGTCCTGGGCAATTCCAGCTCGGCCGAGTTCGCCTCGAGATAGGACCAGAGGAGCGAGGTGTAGCCGTAGACGTGGTCGCCGTTCGAGAGGTTCTGGTCGCCCGAGCTGTCGATCAGGACCAGGGCCGAAAGCCCATTCTTGGCCGTCGGATCGACATAGACCAGGTCGTAGCCGGGCTGCTGGTCGATGAAGGACGCCAGCCCGAGAACCGTGAACTGGGACAGGTCGATGTTGAGGGGACCGCCGGTGCCGCCGGTGACAACGGTAGTCAGGAACCCATCCTGGACCTGCCAGGTCATGTCCGAGCCGTCGTATTGGAATCGGAACGCAAGGAACTGTTCCGGGTCCTTGTTGAAGACCCGGTTCAGGAAGCCCAGCAGTTTCGAGGTGAGCTGCATGGTCAGTTGATCGTCGTGGTTCCGGGCATGGGCTTCTGGGAGGCCCCGACCTGAGCGTCACTGAGGGCCGCCGTGTTCGTCGCCGGAAGCGCGGCGCCGGCGATGAGGCCGGTATTCGGCTCCTGGAAATTGGTCCCAATGGCGATTGGCGCGGCGTTCTGCTTCGTCTCTGTGCCCGTGGCCGTGCTCAGGTACACGTTCCAGCCGGTGGCGCCGGCGATGGCGGGCGGAGACTGGACGGTGAGCACATGGTTCGCGGCGACGGCAAGCGAAGCCTCGGTCGACGCCAGGGTTTCGCCGTTGACGTTCACGTAGGTGATCTTGGAGAAATACGGTGGCGCCGGCGAGCGCTCCGGCCGCCACAGAGCCCAAAGTCGGGGCCGCCGGAGGCGCTAGAGGCGCCGGCACGATGTTCGCCACGCCCGGGATCGCCATGACCAGGGCAATGGCCTCGGCCACGATGAAATCGCCCCCGATCGGCAGCGCCAGGACATAGTTGTTGATTGCGGCCTGAGCGAGCGGCTGCAGGGACGGCTTGGAGAATCCCGGCAGCGCCGTCAGGGTCCCGGTGAAATTCACAACGATCTCGGTTGCGGCGAAGACGTTGACGACGACGCCGGCGGCCTTCCAGCCGGGAATCTTGTTGCCGTTGCGAGTCGACGTAGCCGTTGATCACGTTCAGGCATTGCGTGACCAGCGGGCTAGACGTGCCGCCGACGCCGTTGTGGACGTATAGATCAACGAGGGCGATCGGCTGAGTCGGGTCCGCGATATACGGCTCGACGACAACCGCCGACGCCACATGCTCTATCTCGACCCCATTGGAGTCGAACAGGGCCGTGGTCTTGGCGCCGAACACGAGGGCCGCGATGGTGCCGCGCGCCAGGCTGGCGATGAACTGGGCAAAGCGCTGTTGGCGCTGCGCATCGGTCTCGGCATCCGTTCCGTTCGTGAAGGCCGCGGGATTCGTCGCGCTGACAAAGCCGGCCGGGAGCGGCGCCGCGCTGATGAATGCCGTATTGGCCGGAATGTTGCCGAGCGCGCCGGCGGTGACGGCCGCCACCAGGAGGGTCGCCGTCGAGTTTCCGGCCGGGATCGTTACGTCCGCCTCGCTGGCGTACCCCGTGGCGCCGTTCTGGTAGCTGAAAACCGTGCCGGCCGGGCACCAGGACGGGATTGGCGGACGGCGTGATCGTCAGGGTGATCAGGCCGGACCCAGGCAGAGCCGGAAGCGCCGCGAAGTTGAACGAATTGTAGGTTGCGACCGGGATGGCCTCTTGCAGGCCAATGAACATCTGCTGGTACAGCTCGTCCATCTCGATCGCGGGCGCCTCTACCAGAGTGCGCGCCACGGACCCGACGTTGAAATCCGTGATCTTGGATTGCGTCCCCTTCATGTGGTTGATCATGGAGGCGACGATCGAGACGAAATTCTTGATCTGGAAGGCCATTGTCAGCCACCCGCAGAGACATTGATGGGAGCGCCGGCGATCGGGACGATCGTCGCGTCAACGGCGAGCACATCGCCGGTCACCTGGACGACGGCCGACGACACGAACTTGACGCGCGGATCGGACAGGAGCGCGCCGGCGACATACTTTCCGGCCAGGAGTTCCGAGGTCGGGCCGTTCGCCTTTCCGAGCAGCTTTCGGATGGCGCACCCGTAGTCGAGATGGAAAAGCAGCTCGCCGGGATCCGTGGCGATGCGATCGACGATGGCCTGCCGGAGATTGGCGCGGCCGGCGACGGTCGCAAAATCGCCGCCATCCGTCGGCTGCAGGTCGCCGTCGAAAAGCTGGCAATCTGTCCCGTAAACCGCGTCAGGGTCAGTCTGCGCCGACACCTGGGGCGTCGGAGCCGGGACCAAGATCAATTGGCCGAACAGCTTGACCGTCGGGCCGGCCTGGCTCGAGTTCGCCGGTGAGGTATGGCGGCGTCAGGCCGTTGATGTTGACCAGATCGACCCAGCGCGAGGCGTCGCCAAGCTCGCGCGCGGCGATCCCCTGCATTGTGTCATTGGCGAGCGTTTCGACGAACCGCCATCCAGTCAGGGTCCGGCTGAATTGGTTCATTGGATTGTCACCCCCGACCCGATCGACGCGAGCCGGCTTTGCATCTCAGACAGGGAGATCGGGCGCAAGGACTGGATCGATTGACTTGAACCTCGCCATCGCCGATTGGGCGTCCGGAGTGACCGCCACCAGGGGCGGCACCGGAATGGGGAACACCAGCGACCAGGCATTCTCCCCGCGCAGCGGGCTCAGCGGAGACCCGCCGGAGGTCGAGGAGCACACGGACGACCCGTAGAGGTCGGCATAGTTCGGATAGTCCAACAGCTCTTGGAGGGCGTTGAGCAGGACGCAGTAGATGTTCTCGAATGCCAGCGCCAATTGGGCGGCCTGGAAAAAGCCGAGCGTCGCCAACGTGGACAGAGCCCCGTAGTTGAACAGGGCATTGCGATTCGAGAGCGCAATGTCGATCGCCACGGCAAGGAGCGGAGCCGGCACCGTGCCGAGCCCTTGGGCGCCCGTCGCCAATCGCCGAGATGACGGAATTGACGGCGGTCGACGCCACCGCGAACGCGCTTTGAAAGGGCGCCACCACAGCGGCGTCGAAGAACTGCGCAAGCTGGGGCGAAAGGCCGTTGATCAGGCCGATGCTGTCGCTGAGGCTGGCGACGCCCAAAGCGGCCGTGTCGATCGGGTCCGGCGCCACGCCGGCGGCGATGGTCTGGGAAAGCTCCTCGCCGACCACCGTCATGCCTATCTGGTACATCATCAGCAGCGGGCGGGTCCGGTTTCGGCGCAGCGTGAAGACGTTCGGAACGACGATGTCCACGTTGCCGTCCAGGGCATCCGAGAAAATGAGCTGGATTTGCGCCGGGTCCTGGCCGGCCGCGACCGCGGCCTGCGCGCTGGGAATGCCACTGGTCGAAGACCGTGGTCTTGAGTTCCTGGAACAGCTCGAAGCCATCGGCGAACAGGCCGCCGCGCCAGCCCGTATGGCCGGCGATGTTGATTCCGACCAGGCCGGGTCCGAAATTATCGACCCAGGCCCCGCCAAAGGTTTGCGTCGCCGAAAGGCGCGACGGCGCGGACCGCGTCAGCTCCTCCGGCCGGATCAGGAGGTCGATGCTGGTCAGGGTGCCGGTGACCCCGTTGCTCAGCAGAAAGCTAATGGGCCGAAAGCCGGCCTTTTGGGAGGTCGGGGGTATCGCATTTCGCCAGATATGGCGTCACGACCCTTTGACAGTGTCGGCCGCGTCACGAGAGGCTTGCGGGCATGAAGAAGACGCCCATGATTTTCGCCGCGCTATTGCTCATAGCCGCGCCGGCCATCGCCGAAACGCCGAACCTGATACTGGATCGCACCAAGTTCCTGTCCCGGCTGGATACGGAAACCAGTCCCTACATGATTTTCGAGAGTTACGACGATCAGAGATGGTTCTGGTCAATTTATGTCGATTGCAGCGTCTATGGCGTTACTGACCGATACATCTCGGCGGATACCCTTTTTAGGGCGATTGGCCCGGACTTGACACCAACAGGCTTCATGGAGTGCAGAGCCCCGCACGTTTCAAGATGTCGTCGCAAACCATTCCCTTGGGTAACGGTTCTGGTACAGGCGCCACTGGCTTCAACGGCGGGGCATTTAACGGGGGAAGGTCCATAGACGGATCAAATGTCTCGCCTGTCGTCCCCGTTGGCGGTAAATATTCTGGATCAGTTTGTGACTTGTACTCTTCAAGAGGAACGTTAGTGACGAAACAGCGGCTTATCCGTGTTCCTATGTCATAAATTTCAGCAATCTGTATATTTAGAATGCAGCCGTCATGAGTGGAAGATATGAGCATTTCTGGCTTGGCCGTAGGGAGAGCGCCATAAAGCGTGTAGAGCACGACCCAAGCTTTTACCATGGTAGCCATGATTTAGCCCTCTGGGTTATTCCTGCTAACTTCATGCGTTACGCACCGCCAACCAGAATGCCACGCAATAAATGACACCAACCATAGCAAACCCGAGAAGTGCGAGAAAGGCTGTTTGAAGTTGGACGTGAACACTCTCACTGCCATTGCTACCGCCGTAATTGCCACATTCACGGTTATCTTGGGCTTTGCCACAATTTGTCTGGCAAGACAGGCCCGCAAAGAATTTACTCTGACTAAAAGGCCCTATCTTTTCGTAACTGACATTACGAAGTTGGAAATTGAAAAGGTGGGTAGCGACGACGGGGAAATTGAAGCGGGAATAGTGCCATACATGGTTTCCAATCACAGCGACGTTCCTGCTATAATTGAGTCTGTCCGTCTGTTTTTGAGTACCAGCATGACTGGAAAATTGTCCGCGGAACCTGGATGGATAAGTCAATCTGACTTGCTCGATACGAAAATTTTTGCCCCCCATCTCACTCAGACAATAAGAGACTGGTGTGCTCCTGGCCTTACATATCTCGAATATAACGAGGAAGGACCGCCTATCGAATTGAGGAAAGGAGAAGAATTGTTTTTCTATATTGTGATTAAGTACCGTGGCCCTTTCACCAAAGGCCACGAAACCAGTACATGCTGGAAAATGGGTCTTACCGACTCCCGTTTTAGAGAAACAGGAGGCACTCGCCTCAACTACATTCGTTGAGACTAACCCACTTAGGAAATACAAGAATGGAGTTGGGGTAGCCTACGGGATCTCCGGCGGCGCAATCGCCAGCGTGTTGCCGGTCGTTCCGATTACATAGTCGTTGCGCACCAGCGGCAGGAACTCTTGCCCGTTGCCGTCGCAGTCATAGCGGAGCTTGGTCTTCGCGTGAATTTCGACGGTGTCGCCCGCGAGGCGTAGGACGGCGCGGGACTCCACCGTCACATTCCCCGTCACATTGGCCGTCATCTCTCCCGCCACCGTCGCGTCCAGATTGCCGCCGACCGTGGCCTCGAGGTTGCCGTTGTTCTGTTCCGTGATGTTGCCGGACGGGTCAATGTCGATCGAGGCGACCTGGGACCCGGCATTCGAGACCCCGAGGTGGACATGGACCGCCGTCGTCGTGTTTTTGGCGATCTTCCACTTCTTGTCGAAATCCTTGCCCGTCAGGTCTTCATGCGCCGGCGAGGTCCCGATGCGGAGGTAGGTTCCGCTGGGATGATACATCTCGAAATTGCCCGCGGAGTCGATCGAGGTGTAGACGTCGCTGGCGTGCCGGTCGATGCGCCGCTGCATGTCAGTGAACAGCATTTGGCAGACCTGGGGATATAGGAACCCCATGATGACGGGCGTCCGGCCGGCATAGCCGACCACCGCGTAGATGTCGCGGTCCTTTGTCTCGGTAACGTCCGTGGGGCTCCCAGACTTTGGCGTGGTCGGGGTCGCCAGATCATTCAGGCCCGTGTTTGTGCTGGCAAACGGCGATAGAATCTGGACGGCCGGCGCCTGCGATCCGGTGTCGAGAAACACCAGGTCGGCCGAGTATCCCTCGGGGTGAATCGCCATGACCTTGGCGATGCGCAGGCTACTCATAGACGCCCCCAGTCCGCATTTCCGAGAAGTAGGGCGAGTCCGCCCCGTTGCCGCGCTGGACGCGCTCTATGAAGCCTGTCCCGCGGTCGAAATAGACCGATGTCGTGTAGCTCCGGTACGGCACAAACTCGTGCTGGACGGTATGGGCATAGACCTCGGACTTGAGGCCTCCACCGAGGGTCCCGCCAACGACGCTGGCGCCGCGGATCAGGCGCAGATAGGTGCCGGCCTTGATCGTCTCGGTTCCGCGCAGCTTCATCTGCCCGGTCTCGAATACGACGTTGTCCTTGTTGCTCTCCAAGACCACTTCGCGCTTGGCGGCGATGAACGGCAGCGCGACGGCACGGCCGTTGTCGAATACCGTCTCGCCCTGCCCGTCGAAGCGGGCGCCCTGTTGGCTCTGTGTCTGGAGCCGGCGGAACCCGTAGAGCTTCGGATCGCTATTGGGGTATCCGGACAAGAAGATGTTGGCCGGATTGGCGAACGCCGCGCCCGCCTGCAATATCGCAGATTGGACCATGAAGTAGCTTTGGTTGTCGGTCCAAAAGTAGTTGTAGACCCCGGCATCGGACCTCGAGGATTTGAGCGCCACCAGGGCGCTATCGTCGATGACATTGAGCGCCGGCGCATTCGTCGGGTACGGCGGCTGGATATAGTTGCCCGAGGTGTCCTTGAACGGATTCGGCCGATAGATCAGGTGCGGCGCGTCTTCCTGGTCTTCGATGAACAGCTCGTTCCACGGCCCGACATCTCCATAGTAGGCAAGGAGATCGTAGACTGTGCCCCCGGGCCACTCATTGGTCCCGAACGGGGAAATCTGGCCGTCCTGCACGATGGCGTCGGTTCCTACCGCGCACTTGATATCCATGATCGGCGAATGAGCGACCGCCGACGCCGCCCGGCCCCGCGCCGCCGTGACGCGGCAAGGCGCATGGCGGCGAGGAATTGGAGGATGACCTTTGTAGTTGACCTCGGAAACGAACTGGGATGCGTCCTGATTCGGGATTGGCCTCGAGCCCATAGTTGACGAAGAACTTGAAATAGGTGAGCAGGTTTTGCCCGGTCACCTCATTCGGCAGGTACGCGATTTGGTTCAGTAGGAGGATTTTGCCGTAGTCCTGGCCGGAGACGATGACGCGGCGCACCGGCCGATCGCCGTCAAAACCTCGCTGCGGCCGATCTCCGTGACGAACCCACGCATCATGATCGGCATGTTGTCGGTGAAGGCGCCGGCGTAAAGCGAGGTGTCCCGCGCCATGCGAATCTCGATCACGTCCATGGGCTCGATGATGCCGTACAGGGACTCCATCTCGCCCGGCGCCAGGTTGTCGGCCAGGGTCACTGAGAACATGCCGGCCGGCTGGCGGACAGACTTCGACACGACGACGGACCCGGTATCGCCGAGGTATGGCGTCAGATCGATTTGGCGGGCGGTCCCCTGGAACCGCGTGGACGCGGCGATGTTGCCGGCCACATTGGTCGCGGCCGATGTTCTTCTTGAGAATCACGCTGCATTTTGGATCGAAGACCTGGACCGCCACGGTCACAGCTGCGCTTCCACCGCCGGACCATGCGTGCGCCGCCGGCCGGAGGCTTGGCGGCGTATGGCCTCAGAACGGTCGCGCCCCGGTGGTTGCCGTCCTTGTCGACCAGGTGGATCGTCGCCTCGCCGGCGATTTGGACCGGGCGGTTCCTGTCGTCCGGCGACCCGCTCGAGTTCGCGCTGGCCGGCATGGGCGTGGCGCCCAAGGTGGCGTCAATGCCGGCGAGGTAGTCGCTGCGTCTCTTTGCTCCGCGGCGCCCCGCCACCGAGTACGTCCTTGGCGTCGGGTATCCGCCATTGTAGTAGGCGGCGACAACGTCCGGATCTCTCGTCCCGATGTCGGACTCGATCCTGTCGATGAATTTCGACACGGCTTTGGCCTAGGCCGTGAAGTTGCCGGACGCGGCATTGAAGTCTGTGCCGTCGCCGAACTTTGCCCATGTGTCCGGCATGAATTGCCAACGCCCCGCGGGCGCCCTTCGGGGAGACGGCGTTGTTATTGGCGTACCCAAAGCCGCGGTTCTCCTGTGTGACCAGCGCGCGCATGAGCGCGGCCTTGGCCGGGTCCCCGCCGGCGGCGTCGTCGATCGCCTGTAGCTGGTCTGGGGAGAGATAAATCGACCCTTCGGCACGGTCGCCACCGGCCGGGTGATGCGATAGCGGCCGCCGACGTTGCTGGTCTGGTTTATGGTCTGGCTGCCGTCGGAGTTGGTGGTGACCTGATAGTCAGGCTGTTGGGTGGTGCTCGCGGTACTCCCGCTATTCCGGCCATCTTCTCGACGGCGATCCGAATATCGTTTGAGGGCCCCATGAGCAGATCTGCCGAGGTCGCGTCAGCTCGATTCTTCATGTCCGCGATGGTCGCGCGCGTCTCGCTGACCTTCCGTGACCTGCTGGTCCGTGCGTTCCGACGACCTTGACCAGGGCATTCTGGAGGGTGTCGAAATTTCCAGTGTGGGCCGCGTCCCGCAGCGACGCCTTCTCGGCATCCGAGATATCGGACCGCGCCAAGGTGCCCTGATAGAGATTCCTGAAGATCGCCCATGTTCGAGGCGCCGGCGATGGCGGCGACGCCTTGAATGCCCGTGGCGCTCAGGTCCGACAATTTCAACCCAGGCCGGCCAAGGAGCTTCTGGGACGAGTCAGGTCTGTCGGATTCATGTCCATGAGGGCCGCGGCCTGAGAGATCGACTTCAGGCCGAAGAAATTCTGCATGGCATCCAGGTAGTACCAGGGATTGTCGCCCGTACTGCTGCCTGCATGAGCGTCGCGCATCTTGTCGAAATTCGTTCCGCCGGTCAGATCGGGCGGAGCTCACGCCATGGCTTGCGCCCATGTAGTCGCCGATGGCCGATGCCGGCGCCGAACAGGCCTTGGCGGTCGTACCCACCAGGCCGCCTTGCCACAGGGCCTCGGCCTCGACCGGATTGGTCAATCCCGGCGTGCCCCGCATGAGCGCCGCATAGGAGAAATTGAGCCCGGCCAGGCCCATGCCGCCGCCGGCGCGGATGGCGTTGTCGGCGGCGTCTAGGACCGCCGCGGAGCCCGTCGGGTCAAGCCCCGGCAGTTTCGTGCCCATGAGGCTCGTGAGCAGGCCGGCATAGTCGCCGATGTTCGGCGTCGAGAGAGTCATGCTGGCCGAGCGAGACGCGAAATTCGCGATGGCGGCCATGACGTCATTCGGCCATTGGCGTGTAGCCGCCCTTCTCGATCGCCTCGGCGATCATCAGGGCGAACCGGCGCTGATTCTGGTCATTGCCGCCTGTGGCGCCAAGCTTTTGCATCAGCCCGAAGAACTGAGTGGTGTCCGCCGGGTCCATGCCGAACGACCGGGCAAAGCCTATCGAGCTCCGGACGCTGTCGCCGATGGTATCCGGCGCGGCCTTGCCGGCGGCCCGCGCGAATTGGTCACGCGAGCCTGGACGCCTCGACCGTCGTCATGCCCATGCCGCGCGCGGCGTCCTCGACCTGGCCCTTGAGGGCATCGAAGGTGACGCCGAGGTCGCCCATGCGGCGTTTCAAGGTGTCGATGGTCGACGGACTGTTCGGTCGCCATGTCGACGGCCGAGCCCATCATGCCGGTGATCGGTGGTAAGGCCCGCCAGGGCCAGCATGGACTTGCCGAAGCCCATGGCCATGCCGCCGGCGCGCTGGGCGGTGTTCTCGGCGAACGACGGCGCCTGGGGCGGCGGAGGCGCGCCTTCCTGGTCGCCGGAGAAGGCCGGGATGCCATACTGGCGCGCATAGTCCGTGCGCTGCATCCCCACGGCCATGACGTAGCGCCGGTGCCGCTCGGCGTCCGCCCGGCGCCGGAACATCGTCGAGTTGCCGGCGTACCAGTCCTCGAATGAACCGAACGCGCGAGTCTTCTGCGAGCCGATGCCGCGGCCCTGGCGCATGTTCTCGAAATTCGACAGGAACAGCGCCGCGTCCGCGGCGTCGATCGGCTTGCCCAATTCTTTGCTCAAGACGCCCTGGACGTTCTTGAGCCGCTGGGCAATGGCCTCCATCTGGCGCATGCCATCGGCGGCCGCCTGGGAGGCCTTCGCTACATGGTCGATCGCGCCGCCGAGGGCATCGGTAGCTTCCTCGACCTTGCGGATCTGGCCGGCGGCCTGGTCGGTCTGGGCCTGGACGCCAATTTTGACTTCTTGGCTCATTTGCCCGTTACGTCTTCCCAGTTGCCGGGGTTGGTTTCCATGTCCCGCAGGATGGCGTCACGATCAAACTCGTCGTCCTCGAACTCCTCGGTCACCGGACGCTCGAAGCTGTCCCAGGCGTGATACTCGACCGCCAGCTCGTCGGCCGTGATGTCTAGGAAACGAGGGTCCGTCGGCGCCAGGTTGAACTTGCGCCGGAACCAAAACTCAAGAGTCGACGACCTTTCCTTGCCCCGCCGGCGCGCCGTCCTTTTTGTCTCCTCGGCGAAAGGATTCCTCCCGTGCGCGGACCGCGCCATAGACTTGAAGGATTTTGGCGTAGGACTCTTCCTCGAGCGGGTCCATGGCGGAGATG
Source organism: uncultured Alphaproteobacteria bacterium (assembly GCA_963724385.1). Lineage (GTDB taxonomy): Bacteria > Pseudomonadota > Alphaproteobacteria > Dongiales > Dongiaceae > DASXQK01. Next base: position 2,925,356 of record CAVRUJ010000001.1, read on the forward strand.
TCCCAGTCCTCCGGCGCGCTCACGGTGAGCACGTTGAGGCACGCCACGGCCTGAGCGGCGATATCGAGGTCGACGGGGATGGGGCTCACGCCCTCGGTCAACCTGGCGTACTCCGCCTGGATCCGGAACTGGTCGCGCATGTTGCGCCGCGCGAACATGAAGGTTCCGATGCCGTCAATGGTGATTTCATAGTCCGATGCGGACTTGTCTCGTGTCATAGCTTCCTCACCTCAGAAGAAGGAGGGGCCGCCCGCCGGCGGCCCCATCCCGTTACAGGCCCAGGCCTTGGGCGTCGAGCGCCAAGAGCTGGCCGGAGTTCAAGACGATCTGATGCTTCTGCACATCGACGTCGCCGCTCGCGTAGGAGCATCCGACGTACTTCCGGAGCACCGAGCCGTCGTCCTTGGAGACCACGACGACATCGAAGACGAGGCCCTGCAGGACCCCGTCGCCGTTCTCCGCGGCAACGCCGGCCGCGCGAAGCGAGCCGATGTTGAGCACCATGGCCGAGATCGGACAGGCTGTGGCGCGCCATCGTCGGCACGTACTCCAGGACGTGGATATCGCCGATGCCGGAGGCGGGCTCGGGCGAGTAGTCGTCGTTCAGCGCGGACGGATTGCATCGGCCCCGATCTGGATGCCGCCGAGGAACACCTGGATTCGGTTGCCGGACCTGGTCCGGAGGTTCTGTGACTGTCTGGATAGCCATCGGGCTCTACTCCTGCCAAGCCCGGTTAGGCCGCCTGCGCCGTGCCAGAGAACGGCACGGCGAAGATGGTGACCGGGATGTAGTTGATCGGGATCACGGGCGAGCACTGGAACGAGATCGCGAGCACGTCCCCGCTGAGACTCGCGGTGATGTTCTTGTAGGGAGGGCTGTTCTGGTCCCCGACCAGCACGCCGATACCGGACGGGACCGGCTGCGAGAGGAGGCGCAGCGTGGTCTCGACGATGGCGACGGCTCGCGCGAGGTTCGCCGGGCTGCCGGCCTGGCCGCGGAGCACATCGACGGCCTGCCGGACGCTGCGGGCGACGTAATCGAGCGCCGCGCCAACCGACACCTCGACCTTGTCGAAGTTCTGGTTGTTGAGCCAAGTCGAGATCGACTTGACTACGCGGAACCCGGTGCGGGTCTGTTCGACGCACAGCACGCCGCCGGTGATCAGCGGGTCCGTGTCCGTGGGGTCGCGCAGAAGGCGCTCGAGGCCCTTCACGTTGATCGCGCGATTGGTCAGCGCCGTCCCGGGATTGACGCCGGAGAAGGCCCCGCCCAGGAGCGCCGCGAGCTTGTACGGCGGGAACAGAACGAGGTTGCCGTTCTGGTCGAAGCCGTTGTACCCGAGGTGAACCAAGGAGGTGCGGTCGCTATTCAGCGTCAGCGCGTCGGCGATGGCCTGCGTGTCGGTCGTGCCCGTGTTCTCGCCGACGATCGCGCGCCGCTCCATGCGGCCGACCGTGGACATGAACTGCACATGCGCGTCGGCCATGGCCCAGATCGCCGGCGTCGGCGAGAGCGGGACCACCCACTGGACATCCACCGACTGCAACGCGGTGAATGCGTTCTGCCACTGGGTATTCGTCACCACGCCATCCGAGCCGCCGGACAGGTAGGTGAACGGCAGGAGGGCCGGCAGCGTCCCGGCATTGGCGACGCGCGCGGCGTTCACCAGGGCATCGGCCGGCGAATTGAACCAGTCGACAACGGCCTGCAAGGTCGCCGTGGCCGTGTAGAGCGCGGTCTTCACGTCCTGGGCCGCGACGTTGTCCAGGGCGTTGAGGGACGCCAGCGCGCCGTTGCCGCCGAGCACCGCGGCCGAGAAGCCCGGCACGGTGTTGATGAAATCGACGAGCTGCTGGATCGTCGGGTAGGTCGCGAGGGAGATCGTCGCAACCGGCGTGCCGGCCGGCGCGTCGAGCACGACCTGACTGTTGTTCACGGTCATGGTCGCGGTCGCCTGAGCGCCGGCGTACTGGATCGAGAACGCGGCCCGGTAGACGTTGTCCTGGGTGTAGAAAGCGTTCTGGTACTGGGTAGTGAGGCGGAAGCCCTGGACCGAGCCGGCCTCGACCTTCACCTTGATTTGGTTCGTGTACTGGCCGTCGTCGCGCGAGGTCAGGTTGATGATCGCGGACGAGCTGCCGTCGAGCAGATTGAGCGCGGACGGAGTCGCGGGATTCACGCGAATGGCGATGACCGTCGCGGGGCCGGAGCCGATGTCGCTCGACGGATCGAAGGCCGCGGTGACGGCGTCCAGGAGATCGCCGCCGATCAGAGTCGCGGCCGCCTCCGCGGCGCTGCCGAAGGCCAGCGGGGAATTGGGCTCGCCGCCGATGGACGTGCCGATGATGGCGAGGACGTTCCCGACGTTCGGGTTCGGATTCGCCAGCGCGCTATCGTCGACCACCGACATGGTGGCCGGGCTGATCCACAACCGGCCGTTGAAGAAGAAGGACATGGGCGGATTTCCTTATCTGGGGCTGTTGCGGTTAGGCCGGCGCGTTGGCGAAGGCCTGGAAGCGGGCGTTGAAATTCGCCTCGGTGTCCCGGAGGTGGCCGGCCCGCTTCTCGACGTGGAAGAACCCGCCGATAAGCTCGATGCGCTTGATCGTCACTCGACCGGCGCGCGCAGAACTCCTCGAGCGCCATGGGGAACGGGGCGGCAGCGGTCGGGTCGGACATCTATGTCTCCATGGCTGTGGTCACTCGGCTCCGAGGGCGTCGGAGGCCGCGACCGTGACGTCGGTGATGGGAGGCGTGGTGCCGGTGACGACGGACGGCGCCAGGCATGTGAAATCGCAAACGGTCTGGTAGACGGGCGCGCCGTAGGACTCGAAATCCTCGGCATCGACGAACGACGCCTCGATCAGGTCCATGCCGGCGTCGTCGAAGACCGGAAGGTTGCCGATCAGCGCGGACTTGATCGCCTGGCGCAGCGCAATGCGCTCGTCCGGGTTGAGCACCCAGCCGACGATTTTCAGGTTCACGCGGGACAGCCAGCCCTCGGACGAAACCCAATCGTTGTTGCCGGAATCGAAGATGTCCGGCGACACAAGCTCGCCGAGGCCGCGCACTTCCGGCCGGTCCAACTCGAGGTGGACCGTCACCAGCGGGAATTTTGTCTGGTCGAAAACCGGAGGCGCCGTGAGAACCGGCACGTAGCCGAGCGCCTGGACGATGGCTCCGGAGGTGACTGCGGCTCGCAGCGCCAGCTCTAGCCGGTCGCGGACCAGGGAGAGCACATCGGGGCCGGCGCCTTGATCGACGGTCGCCGGCGTGGCTGACACGCTCGCGCCGCCGTCAACCCAGGCGGAATTGATCAAGTCGTATTCGTGGTAGTAGTACGGAGTGCCGTTGGTCAGCGAGTTTGTGTCGAGAGCGCTGACGACGGCCGAGCCCTCATAGACCACCAGGGCGTTCGGATCGCTTTGCCCGGCGAAAGTGTCGGCCGTCTTCCGCAGAATCGTCACCTGGGAAGCGCCGGCAGGCGGCGTCCAGAAAACGCGGATGGCGTTGCCGATGGGCAGCGTCTCGATGAAGCTGATCATGCCAAGCATGATCGCGTCACGACCTGGGGCACCCCCGGGGAGGCGCCCGCGGTCGTGAGGCTATGCTTGCGGGATGGCTGATTTCGAGATCACGGTCGACCTGTCCGGCCTTCTGGCGATATCGCCTATCGTCAAATCCGGAGTATTCGGAAGCCTGGCCGCGGCCGTGGAGCGCGTCACCATGACCGGCGCCGAGCGCTGGCGGGAATCGGTGATGAAGGCCCCCCTATGGCAGGGCGAGCGCAAGGCCTACGCCGACACCATCAAATGGCGGATGACCGGCCCCTACTCGGGCGAGATCGTCTCTGACTATCGCTACGTCGAGGACATCGAGAACGGGCGGCCGCCGCGCGACCTAAAGAAGATGCTCGACACCTCTATGAAGGTCCGCACGAGCGCCAAGGGGAAGCGCTACCTCATCATCCCGTTCCGCCACAACACGCCCGGGAACGATGCCCTCGGCCAGCCGATGGCGGAGCACGTCTATGCGGAGGCCAAGCAGCTCAGCCCGTCCAGGATCACGGGCCAAGGATTTCGCCAGTCCGGCACCGGGGCATTCGACGTTTCCACCAAGCGGCGCTATCTGGTCCCAGCTCGCAAATACCAGTGGGGCTCGTCCCTGCCCGCCGGCATGGTCCCGAAGCTGAAACCGCAGCACAAGACGGACCCGGCCGCCGGCATGTACCGGTTCGAGACTTCGTCCGGAAAGCAGCGCAGTAGCTCCTACGTGACCTTCCGCGTGATGTCCGAGGATTCGGACGGCTGGATTGTGCCGGCGAAGGCCGGCCTGCATCTCGCCCAGATCGTCGCCGATGGGCTGCAGGACAGACGCCGAGACCATATTCGCCGGCGCCATCCAGAACGATATCGCGCCGCCGGCCTAGCGGCCGAACAGGTCCCAGAGCCGCATGAGGATTTTGCGCGGGAGCCTGGCGCCGGAGAAGAAATTCCGGTTCGAGCCCAGCTCATAGGGCGCGTAATACTCCGCGGCATAGGTGCCGCTGATGCTGTATTGCTGCCCGCTCGGCGGCGGCGTCTGCCCCGTCGGCCAGGTCAAGACCCCGCCGGCGCCGACCGTGGGAATGCCGCCCGGTATGATCGTCGTCCCGTCCGTGCTCAGCCAGAAGACCTTGGCGACGGAAGCGACCTGAGTGTAGGGCAGCACGTCGCCGGATCCGCGCGTCAGGTTCAGCGAGAACGGCAGGACCGTGCTTTGCATCACCACGCGATCGAACTGGCCGAGCGCGTACAGGGCAGACGACTCCGGAATCGTCAGGACGATATCGCCTTGGGTCCATAGGCCGAGCTGCGCGAACTCGACCTTGGCCTTCTGCCCGGCGAAGCCCGCCATGCCGGCGACGGCCGCGGCCCACACGCGGCCCTTGCCGCTGCACACCGGGCAGGATGGCTTGGCGGCCCCGGAGACGGGATTGAAGCACGGGCAGACGGACGCCTGGCGCCAGAGCATTTGCTGGCCGATCGCGCCCAGGAAGCCGTCGAATGCGGCCGGCGAGAGTTGCATCTAGGCGATGATCCCGAGGACCGTGTGCGCGACGCCATGGATCGCCGTCCAGAGGCCGCCATTGGCGCCCTTCGGCCCGAACAGCTTGAGATTGATGATGTCCTCGTAGTCCATCATCTTGAGGGACATGGACTGGGACAGGCCATCGGCCGAGATCGAGGCGGACCCGGGGATGAAGTTGTCTTGCAGGATGCTCAGGACGGCCTTCTTCTTGATCACGTCGATCAGGTCCGGGAAACTGTCGATCGAGTAGGGCGTCCCTGCCCCATGCTTATCCAGGCCGGCGACGTACTGGACCTGGATCATCGACGGGATGGTGCGGCCGCCGCCGAGGGCCTGCATCAGGAACGCGCCCAGCGGCGCGTAGAACGCGCTCGATGCCGGGATCATCCGGATATGCCCGTACTTCGGATCTATCCGGAGCCAGTCATTCGGGATCACGAACACCTGATTCGTCGGCTGCGGATAGACCAACGTGATCGAGGTCACGCTGATGATGGGGTGCTGGCGGGTGACCAGGTATCCCCACTTGTCGGCCTCGAAGAACGACGGGTCATAGTCGTATCCCGGGCTCGACGATGTATGGCGCCGACGGCGGCGACGGCAGCGGGCCGGCCGCGGCAATCATGGCCGGTGTCGGTTGCGTCGGGAAAATCGTGGTCGGCTCGAAAAGCACCTTGAGCGCGTGGCTGGTCTCGGCCTCGGCCGCCTGCAACTTGCTGAGCAGGTACGTGTCCGACGGGGAGAATCCCTGTAGGTACGTCGCCAGCATCAGCACAAGCCGGTCCGTGCGAAGGGAGGCAACGTCAGCCGTTGAAAATAGGCTCAATGCCGCCTCCTATAGGAGGAGCGGCGGCCGAAGCCGCCGCGCCATGTCACTTCACGCGCTTCGACAGAGCGCGTCAGGGCGGACGGACCCGACACACCGTAGGTCGCCACGTTGGTATTGCCGATGCCGGCGACGTTGGCGGTATCGACGTGCGCCAGGAGCGCATTGTATTTCGCGGTGACGGCGTTGAGCTGCGTGATCAGGTCGTTCAGGAGATCGCCCAGGCCGACGTGCTTGCAGATCGGGAGACCACGGTTGAGCTGGTCCTGCACGTCGCGGCCCAGGACGATAGGGGCCTTTGGGGTGTCGCCAGACATGGGTCAGACCTTTCGTTCGAGGTGACTTTCGCGGCCCGGCTCAGACCAGAGTCCCGGGCTCGCCGTCGGCGCCCTGGCCGGCTTCTGCCGCGTTGGAATCCTGGCCGTTCTCCGAGCCGGCGCCATCGGCGGGCGCATCGGGCGCCGCATTTCCGCCGGCGGCCTTCGGCGCGCGCGGCTTCCTCTTGTCCAGGTCGATGACGATGTAGCCCGGGATGCTCCGCGAACTTGGCGACCGTCGCGGCGTCGACCGGTTCGGCCGTGATGACGCCGCCCTTATCGTGGTCGCGGAACTTGACGCCGCTGATATGGTGCGAAGCGTTCGGCAGCTTGCAATGGACGTGGAACATAGTGGCCTCTCGGATTTGCATTGCGCCTCGGGTCAGGCTTGCGTCCGGGGCCGAAGCCCCGGACGCCTTGTCTGACTCGTCACGCTTCCGCTCAGACGTTGAACGGCCGCCAGCTTGCACCCGTCGGGAGGATGTTCTTGATGACGACGTGGTGCCGACGCTTGCCGATCCGCAGGTAGCCGAACAGAAGCTGAGCCCACGGCACGACGGCGGAGACCGTCGGGTACAGGGGGAACTTCATCATCGGCAGGAGCTGCCGCCAGTTGATCGCCTTCGCGCCCGGGGCGTTGTTGAGCAGGTACGCCTTGGTCGTGCCCGGGATGTCGGTGTTCAGGTCGGTGTAGACCGTGGTCGCGGCGCCCGAGTAGGGGATGCGGCACATCTGACGGAAGTCCGAGCCCTGGCCGACAACCGAGCCGTTCAGCGAGTTTCCACCGTTCAGGCGCGAACGGTAGATGACGTAGCCGGTTTCCTGGGGCGAGCCCGAGGAGCGGCCGATCGTCAGGGTGACGGCATGGCCGGCGGTGACGGCGAACTGCGCCGAGATCACGCCAACCGACTGGCCGTTCTGGTTGATGCCGGCGACGTAGTAGTAGTAGTTGCCGGCCTGGAGCGCGCCGAACTGAGACCCGGCGTTGACGCCGCCATCCGTCGGCACAACCGTCGCCGGAGCGAAGGCGTTCGCGGCGGCGATCGCCGAGAACGACAGCTCGAAGGGCTGCTGGTTGATCGAGTCCCGGATGAACACGTCCGGCTGGTTGGCGATGTCACCCCAGGAGGTGCGGAGGCCAATCACGGGCGCGCCGAGCTGGATGCCGCCGCCCGGGACGTTGGTCAGGGGAACGCGGAAGGCCGGGTCGAGGCCGGTGTTGAAGTCCGACTGGACGAGCTGCGAGGTGAACAGGTCCGTCGGGGTGCCGAAGTTGCCGAAGCCGGCGATGCTCGCCGCCGCCTGGTCGACCGGAGTGATCGCGTTCAGCGGAGCGGCCTGGAGGTCGATGATGTGCGTGTTGTCGACCTGGCCGCCGGCGATGCCGGCAACCTGCTGGGCATAGATGCCGTCGAACTCGGTCGGAACCACCGTCGAGTCACCCTCGAACGCCAGGAACTCGGCGTCGGTCAGGAGCTGCAGGGCGCCGTTCTGCGCCTCGACCGCCTCGGCATCCGCCAGGGCATTCTGCAACGTGGTGACGAACGACACCTGGCGCATGGTCATCAGATACTTGACCAGGCCAACGCGCCGGGCATACGCGCCCTGAGTCTGGGCGATGTTGCCGGTTTCCGTGTTGGTCGAGCCGCCGAGGAAGCCGCCGACGCTGGACTGCTCGGTCCACTCATCGACCGTCGCGCCAGCGTCCGACTTCACCAGGGCGTTGAACAGGCGGAAGTGCTTGTTCTCCTGGATCGTCGAGAGCATGGTCTTCTCGAGCGACTGGATGCGCAGCGCGCCGCCACCGGTCAGGGTCGAAACGTCGGTGCCGTAGCCGGCAGTCAACGCCTTACGGAGTTCAGCGACGTCGGTCATGTCCATCGCGCCGCTGACCGACGAGCCGCCCATCTTGGCGTTCGTCGGGAAGATGATGCTCGGGTTCATTTCTCGTCTACCCTTCTCTCTGCTTGTGTTACCAGCGGCGATGCGACTGGCGGTTAGCGGCCGTTAGGCCAGCACCTTGGAGACGATCTCCGCGGGAGGCTGTAGGCCGCGATTCACGTAGGAACTCGAGCCGGCGGAACTCGTCGCCGGAGAGCTTGCCGGCCGACCAGACGACGTGGGCCTTGGCCATGAAGTCCTGGATCTGGACGCCTTCGGCCTCTACCGTCTTCTCGGCGGCGGGCTTCTCGGCGATCGTCACAACGGCCTTGCGGCCCTTGCCGGTGTTCGACAGCTTCTCGACCTTGTCGGTGAGCGACTTGATCATCGCGCCCTGGCCCTTGATCAGGCCGATAGCCATGGTCAGGGCCGCCTTCGCTTCGTTCTCATTGGTCTCGACGCGCATCGTGAGCGCCTTGATCAGGGCGGTGCCGTCCATGGCGTCGATCTCGGAGCCGTCCTCGAGCTTGAGCTTGAAGGACTTCGCCATCTCGCCTTCGCCCGCGGCTTCCTCGTCCTCGACCTTCGTCTCGCCTTCGCCTGCGCCCTCGGCTTCGGCCGGCTTCTTCTTGCCGTCGCCATCTGCGCCTTCGGCGGCAGCGGCCGCGATCTTCTTGTCACCCGCGGCGTCACCCTCGGCCGGCAGGGCCTTGGTCATGACTTCCAGCTCATCGAGCAATGCCTTGAAACTCATGGTGCGTGTCTCCGCTGTTTGAGGCCTGTCGAGATGTCCCGCAGGAATCTCTCCACATGCTCGGCCGCCTCATCCTTGGAGACGCCGAAACGATTGGTCGCGAACTTCACTAGGTCCTTCGCGACCGGGTTTTTCCCGCACTCGCCGGCGCTCATCGCGGCCGACATCCGGTGACGGAAATCGAAATAGTTGATGGGCTTGCCGTAGAGGCTTTCCTTGCGGAGAGCCCCGCCGCCCGTGAGCGTTGCGGAGTCGGTGCCGTAGCCAGCCTCGAGCGCCTTGGCGATATCGAGGCCGCCGGCAGTCATGCACTTCGCGAACACGCCGACGGGCACGGTCGCCAGCGTCGGCACATGCTGATTGACCGGCGTCTTTGAAACGCCGACGTTCGACCAGCGGACTTTCTTGACGATCGCCTTGCGGATGCCCGTGGCGGAATCAACGTCGATCGCCTTTTCGAGCACGGCGCCGGCGACGGAGGGATACCAACGGGCGGGAGGCGTCAGGTCCGTGATTGAGGACCAGAACATATTGGCCTTGTCGGCGGCCGGGCCGGAGCCGGAGTAGATTTCCGCCTTGACGAATGTCTTGGTGCCGGCCTGGCCCACATCGATGGGGCGGCCAATCTCATAGGACTGGTAATCCGGGATCCCGAGCTTCGGCCCGAGCAACGTCAGATGGTCGATATCGACGTTGCCGTAGCGGAGGTAGAAATCCTTGGAGTCGGCGAGGGCCTTTGCGGCGACGCTTTCGTTCTGCTGGTCAAGGCCTTCATTCGAGGCCTCGAAATAGATGACGCGCCGGCCGCCTTCCGTTGCCGGGCTGGCCTTGAGCATCGCCCCGATGGAGATGAAATCGGGGACCGCGCGCAGGAGATCGCCGTCGTTGATCATGGTGGCAATCATCCCGTCACGACCAAACGGGGTCGGATTCAGCGACGGGTGACTTCCGGGTTTGACGCCCTCTGACATGCGCCAGAGTATGGCGTCACGACTAAACGGCCCTGGCGGACCCCAGGACTATGTCGAGCTGGCCGCGCTCGTGAATGAGCGCTTGATACTCCTCGGCCGCGGCGGAATCCGTGAGAACCTTCGGCCGCAACTCAGCGATCTTCGCCTCGACCACTTCGCGCCGCTCGGCCGGCGGCCGTGGCGATAGCGGAGCCCGCGCGCGCGGTCTTCGCGCCCATGGCGGATAGCTCGGCGAGGCGCCGGCGCATGTCGCCAGATATCAGACAAGGCCGACGCCTCCATGGAATGCGGAGCGCCGGCGTACTGGCGGCGGCCTATACTTATTGATCTCGACCGCGGGATGGAGTCCCACGCCGCGCGGCCGTAGCGGCGGATGACGCCGCCTTTCGATGCAAGCGCAGCGCCACAATTCGCGCGCGCTCGCGCGGCGCCCGGATGCCAACCGCGGAGGATGTCGCCAGGATGCGGAGTCGGATTGAGACGCAGGATGCGCTCGCGGACTCGGGGAGACGTTTTGCGCTTGTCCAGGTGCGCGATCAGCTCGGCACGATAGTCGGGTTGAGCGGTCATCTGGCCTCCAACAACGGCGTACCCGCCTCCGCTATGAAAGCCATCGCCGAAGCGATCGGCCGGCCGCCCGGAGGTGAGGGCTTCTTGCTACTGGACGCGCCGCGCGCCCTCGGAGGCTGGCGGCCAAAGACCGCGATGCCCAAGAGTGCCGTCACGACGCAGTTGGTTTCAGGATGAAGCAGGCTATATGACGGCCCGTACCCTTACCGATCGATCGGTCCTCAGTAGCCAGCCATCGAACATCGCCTAGATTTCTGACCTCGGTTCCGATGGCTTCCAATAACATCAGCACCCACTTATCTACTGGGTAGACAAGCACCGATAGCTTTCCTTTTTGCTGCTCAGCTATGGCCTTTCTCACCCACGCGGTAGGTCCCTTTTTCTTTCCTTGATGGATGATCGATCCGAACGGAGGATTCACATAATTTGACCGGCCCCATTCGCACGTCAGGCCGTCGAAACCGTTTGGCAATGGGAACGGACAAGGATCGAAATCGAAACTGAACTCGGCATCCAACGCCCCATAAAGAGCTGGCGGTGTAAGCCAGTAGTGCTTCCCGTCAGCTCCGTTGCCCTTGTGAAATTTATTTTCAGAGGGCGCAAGCGTGGACTGATGGGGACTCAGCATGAGCCCAGCGCGAACATATCCAGTTGCCGGCTGGCCTCGTATGCCGCCTTGGCCTCCGCCTCGACATCCGCGACGGCCGCGGCGATCCGCGCCTCCGCGATCTTGAGGTAGTCGGGCGACAACTCGATGCCGAGGAACCGGAACCCCTCTCGCACGGCGCCGCGGCCGGTCGAGCCCGAGCCCATGAACGGATCGAGCACCAGGCCGTCGGGCGGAGTCACCAGGCGGGTGAGCCAGCGCATCAGGTCGGTAGGCTTCACCGTCGGGTGATTGTTCTTGCCCACATCCGGCGCGCCGCCGTCGCGCCGGGTCACATGCTGGCCGGATGTTTCGCGAAACCATGCCGAGCGGCTTAACGTCGGGCAAGTTCCTCGCAGCCAGCATCGCGATCGGCGCGCGATGCCTTGGCGCAATAGAAGAAGCGCGCGGCCGTGCCGGCGTCGCCATGGAAGAAGGTCCCCACGGACCTGTTGAATTTGCCGTAGACATTCTTTGCCGGCGCGCTCGGTTCGGTCCCCTTGACCGGCGCCGATGCGCCGCGCTCGCCGTATTGCGCGAAGGCCTGAATGACCTCGGCCGAGCCGTCATGCGCGATGTTGGCGGGCCAGCGGCCGGACGCCGCCGCGCCGCCGCCCGCGCGGATATCCGTGGAGCCCGTCGCATCCTTATCGCGCGTCCCCGCATGCCCGCGGTCGCCGGAGCAATTGCGCGCGTAGTCATCGTCGTTCACGGGGATCCGGCACCCGTCGATGTTGAGCGCCCCGGTTCCGAATTTCAGGACGTTGTCGACGACGGTCCCGATCAGCGGCTTGCGCGCGACGCAGATGGGCTCCCAGGCCGGCTTTAGCGCCGTGCCCCAGCCGTCCCATTGCTTCGCCTCGGCGGTCTGCGGGACATGCGCGGTCTTCGCGCCCATCCGGAACTCTTTGGACCCGACTTCGGCTTCGTCGACCTCGCGATTGGTCGGAAGCGGCTCGCCCTTGGTATCGAGACCGGCCGCCTTGTCGATGCCCTTGGCAACGTCATGCGACTTCGGAAACCCGGAGCCGAACATCCAGCCGATCTGGTCGCGGATCTCGAAACCGGCATCCTCGATCGCCACGGCCATGCGGTGATAGGTGCGCGTCCCTGAGAACGCCAGGAGGTGCCCGCCGGGCTTGAGCACGCGGAAGACCTCGGCCCATGTCTCGACGCGAAACGCGATATCGCCGCCGTCCCAGGTCTCGCCCATGAAGCCGCGCGAGAGCCGGCCGTATTGATCCGTTCCGGGCTTGCGATCGGCGCCGCCGGTCTTCGCGAACCGCTTGTGGATGCTGACTAGATGATAGGGAGGATCGCAGTTACGCACGAGTCGACCGAGCAATCGGCGAGGCCTCGCATGACCTCCAAACAGTCGCCGTTGCGTAGATCGATGCGGTCGCCCATTGCCAGAGAAGGCTACCGTCATGGCGAAAAATGGCGGCGCGTGAACTTCGGTAAAATTACGATTTTCGCCGTGATTAAGCGTGGTTATCAGTAGTTCTGCGTTGCTTTAGGAAGTATGCGACCCCCGTATCGTCGAGCAACTCCATCGGCGTCGTCAGCATGTCCCGGAGGGCATACTTGGTTTCCAGGCGCGCCCGCGCCCGCCGCTCCTCCGGATGGTCGGATACCAGGTCGATCAGCTCGACGTTGTTCTTCTGGCCGGTCCGGTTGATCCGGCCTTGGCGCTGCGCATGCGTCATGGCCGTCATGGGCGTGTCGTACTGGACGGCGTACTGGCCGCGCTGGGCATTCATGCCAGTGGCGCCGGCGTCGGAGGCGACCAGGATATCGGCCTCGGCGTCGCCGGTGTCCGGATTGAACATGCGGCGCTTGGCTTCCTTTTCCTTGGCCGAGTCCTTGCCCGTGATGGCGACGACGCGGAGGCCTTCGCGCTCGAGCCGGGCCTTGATTTGCTCGACCGCCTGTAGGGAGTGCGCGAACACCACGCCAGGCTTGCCGGCGCGCTCGGTCGCCACCTTCACCACGTCATCGAGCTTGGCCGAGTCCGGACTGGCATCCAGGATTTTCCGGATGGCGGAGGCCTTGATGATGCCGATGCTCTTTTGCAATTCCTGGGCAACGGCCTGGTGCTGTTCGGCCGGGACCCCGGCGAAGGACTCCGGGCTGATAGCCTTCAAGGCCTCGACATCGACCTTGCCGGTCATCCGCGCCAGGCGCGCATTGGCAAGGTGCTCATCCAGGGACGCCAGGGCCTTCTTCTGCCCGTCCGACACGCCGACGCTGCGCTCGGTCTTCTTGGCGATCACGTCAGGGTCGATCTTCGACGGATACTGGAAGCGCGCCAGCTCGCGGCGCATCTCATCCTTGGCCGCCATGGTATCGACGCCATACTTGCGCATGAATGCGGATTCGTCCGTGTACCGGTCCGGGTCCATCTTCTGTAGCAGCGAGAACACCTCGCTCACGTCGTTCTTCACCGGATCCCCGGAGGCGTTGACGTAGTACGGCGAGTTGTCGGACATGGCATCGATGACGTTCGCCAGGGCCGAGTTTTCCTTGCCCTTGCGATTGAGGGTGTTGTGGCCCTCATCGACGGTCAGATAGTCGAAATTGATCCCTTCCTTATCCATGACCGACTTGAGCCACGCCTTGCGCTCCGGCCGCGTCATGAAGTCGGTGCTCGCCGACATCGCCTCTGGCGAGATGCCGGCCTGTTGCGCGCCGAGGTGCAGCATGTCGTCGCGGAAGGCCTGGTGCGTCATGACCGCGAAGTTGTGCTTCGGGTCCTTATAGGCCGCGATGCGTTGCTCCCGGCTGGCGCCGGGCTCGGCGTGCCAATTGAACGTGCCGGGCTTGAGGAACCGCAAGGCCTCGCCGCCGAATTGCCCCTGGACGATCGACGGCACCAGGAACAGCCCGCGCTTGACCTTCCCCTGCTGTTGCAGGTTTGTGTAGCCGGCCAGCGAGATCAGGGTCTTGCCAGTGCCGACGCCGAACGACAGCGCGACGCGCTTGTTGGCATCGATCATCTTGACGGCGCGCTGGCGGGCGACGTTTTTCCCGCCGGACATCGTCGGGCGCATGAGCTTGATCGACTGGCCCGGGCCGGAAATTCTTGCCGACCGCGGGCATCATCGCGCCAATCTGGCGCTCGGCCTCGTGGCCGACCGTGTAGCGTTCATCGACTTCGAGCGGCTTGTCTGCCTTCTCCGCCGGCTCGGTCAGATCGCCGTCGCCGGCGAAGAACCCCATTTGCGCGGCCTCGAAACCGGCCTCGGATTCGCGCGCGGCGTCCAGCTTGTCCCGGACGCTACCGGCCGCGTATTTGCCTTGGGCGCGATTGCGGAGGCGATCGACAAGGGCGCGCTCTTGCTCCAAGCGCGCGTCGCGCTTCTCCGGGTCGACGGCGTCCAGATGGTTCAGGTTGCCGCGGATCACGGCGCGGCCGACCTTGAGCGGCGAGCCCGGATTGAGCCGATTGTAGGTATCGACGAACCCCTTGCTCACCTTGGACCGGATCAGGTCTTGGACGGCGCCATAGGCCTTCTCTACCCCGTGCATGGCTTCGACGTACTTCGGCCAGGTGATAGACGCGGCGTTGACCTGGGCCGAGAGTTCATCGCGGCGAGCCTTCCACGATGACCACTCCGGATTGGTCACGGTCTCGCCGAACATATCCATGGTTTCGCGCTCGGGCTGATTCCCGTCGAGACGTTCCAGCTCGTGGCGGGCCTCGCCCGCCTCCGGCAACTCGTGCGCGACATTGGCGGCGAAGAACTCCCGGAGCGCCCCTTGATCCTGCGGCGTCATCTCGCCGATCGGCTTGTACGCGGCGACGCCGGCGGGCTCCTCGGCCAAGGCGCGATGCAGGGCGTCAACGGACTTCTCATCGACCTTGAACGACTGCCGATGCAACGGCGACCGCGTCGCGCCGTATTCCCGCGTGACGAAGGTATCCGCCATCTTCTCGAATGCCGGGCGCAAGGCCTCCGCCGTCCGCATCTTGCCGTCGGCATCGCGGAGCGGCGCCAGCTCATCGAGGGCCGCCAGATAGTCGGCCGAGCGCTCCGGCCCGACCTTGGAGAAGAACTCGGCCGACTGTAGATCGGCGACGATATCGGCCGGCAGATCGCCGTCGGCCGTGCGGCCGCCGATATAGTCCTGGACGGACCCGCGCAGGTCCGCGCCGGGCGCGAACGGTTGCGCCAGGGACGGCGCGACGCCGGCCTTGATTTGCATGTCCAGGTCCGGCCGGTCGGAGATGCCCTGCGGAAACCAGTCGTCCTGGTCATACTTGCCCTCGATGATATCGAGGTTCCGGCGGACTTGCTCGAGGTCCGCCCGGTTGACCGGCTTGGCGAGACGCGCCATGCCCTCCGGCGTCACCGACAGGACGCGGTTGCCGGAGGCAGTCTCCAAGGTGTAGTCGCCACGCTCGAGTCCGATCGCGCGGACCTGGCGAATGGCATCCTCGGCCGAGACCTTCCCGAGGGAGACCTGAAACGGCTTGTCGGACTTCCCGCGCTTGAGGGCATAGACCAGGGCCGCATTCGCCTCCATCTCGCCGAAGGCCTGCCCCATGATCTTCTGGGCCTCGGCGATGGCCTCGCCGCGGCGATGGTTGATCTCTTGCAGGGCCGCCAGGTCGCCGCCGTTCTCGGCCGAGCCCAAGCTCGATTTCCTTGGCCTCGTCTTGCAGCTCGCGGGCGCGGCCGATCGCCTCCTCGCTGGCGGCCATGTAGTGATGAAGGTGAAACTGCTCCATGCCATCGGCGACGCGATCTATTTCGGCCGGCGTCAGGTCGGTCCGGAGGCGGCCGGCCAGGACTTCGGCCGCGCCGGCGACGCCCAGGACATCGACGACGCTGCGATCGACCAGGCCGGCGCCACCGGCGGCGAGCGCCAGGGCATTGATGGAATTGAACGCGCCGGCGCCGATATGGCGGCCGAGAACGGCCTTCGGATTGTCGGTTGTCTTCGCCACCTCGGATAGGAATGACCGGGTCGAAATCGTCCGCAGCTCGTTCGAGATTTCCTCGGCGGCCGCGGCGTCAACCTTGGCGTCCGACACTTCGATCACATAGGCCTTCGGCTCGGCCGTGGCCGTGTCGATTTTCTTCCGCGCCTTCCTGGCTTCCAGGTCCGCCATGCGCCGGCGCTTGTCGAGCTTCATCATCTCGAGCGCATTCTTGGCGGCGACCAGGCGCGGCTTTAGCTTTTCGGCCGCGTCGGTTTCATCCCGGAGCACGGCCATGTTTTCCTGGACCAGCTTCGCGGTCTCGCCGCGCGCGATCAGGGCCTTGCGCTGTTCATCCGAGATTGGTTTCTTGACCTCGGCCGCCTCGGCTTCCAGCTTCTCGCCGGAGAGCCCGGCGGCCTCAGAGCGGCCCTTGTAGTCAGTGGCGTACCCAAGGCCTGCCGGAGCGCTCCGGACCGGGTCAATGTCCTGGACGCTGAGAACGTCCGGGCTTTCGGTTGTCAGCGGCACCTCGCCAAGATCGGCCTCGGCCCGCGCGCCGGCGTCGGCAAGGATGCGTTGCCGGTTGACCTCGACGGCCTGGACGGCGCGCTTGACCATCTCGATCTCGTGCGCCTGCCGCATGGTCGTCGCGGACATGGTCCGACTTGTCGGCGTGCATCGACTCGTCGAAGGCGTAGTCCTCCGGGCGCCAGCCCATGGCGGACGCGACGCCCTGGACGAACTCTCGATTGGCCGAGCGTTGCTGTTCGGAGATCCGGCGATGCGCCTCGGCCTTCTTCTCTTGGAGGCCCAGAACCTTGTCCCGCTCGCGCTGCTTTTTCTTGTCCTCGCGCCGGGCCTTGGCCTTCTCGCGGATGGCGGCCGCATAGGCTTCCTTCGGCTTGACGCCGGTCAGCCGGAGGTGATTCAGAGACCCGCCGGCGCCGCCAACGACCTTGTACGAGCCGTCCTTTTGCTCGGTAACTAGAACCGGCTGGCCCTTCTCGTCCGGGCCGTTCGGATGGACCGTGATCCAGCGCTCGCCGGCCTGGATAGCCTTGAGGAGCAGGACGATGATGCGCATTGCGCCAGAGTGGCGTCACGACGCTGCGGTATCCGTTTCGCAGCCTGCGCTATGGCACCGAGCAGCGCCTTATAAATTCCGTCCAGACCAGACCGATTGCAATGGCTTGACCATATCGTGTGCCCATGGTCTGCGCCTGCCGCGTTCGGTTCAGTTCTCCGGCGCTGGTGGCCAGCCGTGCGCCAGGCGCGATCCGCCGGCGACTTACACGCAAGCTGCCGTCGCCACCTACATCGTCGATCTTGCCGACGCCGGCCAGGACTGCCGCGAGCGGCTGGCGCGGATCGCCGTTCATTGCAATCGACGCCACCCCGGGGACACCCCTGACCTTGGTCTCTTGCACCTAAGGGCCAGACACCAAAGCTTGAGATGTGATAGCTTCGCGAAGTTGGCGCCCAGCGGGTGGAGGGCAGGTTATGGCTGGGGACGGGAGCGCGCGGGAAGCAGCCCCCTGGTGTGCTCTGGTTCAAAAAACCCACAATGGGCATTTCTGGTGGCGCTGCTCTTTGTGGCGGCGGTCTGCGTAGTGTTGCCTTTGTGAACTCCACCCCCTCCGCCTTCAGAGACCCCACAGCAATCTCGATGCGGCGGATCTGGAGAGTGCCTAGGGACAACAGCAGGCCGATCAGGCAAAGAAGGCGGCAACTGAGGCCGAGACAGCGAAAGAGCTGTGTGACTCAAGCGGCGAGTGTAAGAGGTATAGCAAGGCCCGTCAGGACTGCGCTGTACACATTAACAACTGCATCAGCGTGAAGATGGGCAACACCGACGTGGACTATGCGAGCCAGTGCACCACTGACGGCAAAATTGTGGACGCGCCGGACAACCTGCCAAACGAACTCCAGTGCATTTGGATTCGTGCCAACAGCCTGCTTCAATGAATGCGCCCTGCAATCGACGCCGCCGCGCGGGCGCCCATGAACCGAAGCGGTGCTCGAGCCAGCTTAAGCCGCCGCCAATGCCACTTGGTGCGCTTCCTTTTCTCTCGCTCTACGCGGAAGGCCAGATAAAGAAGAAGCGCATGAAATGGCCCACCAGATCACTTGGCCCATTACGGCGCTTGCGGCTGAGCCGGGGTTGGCGCTCACTCTATCGTAAAGCAGAACCCTCCTTTTCGACTGTCCACCAAACCATCGCGGCTATCATCGCCCACCGATGGCCGAGATAGACAAACACGGCAAGGACAGCCGCTATCCCCGCATCAACTCGCGGTTTGGTCCATCATTCCAAAATAAATGAATGCTACCGTCGCCACGATGGCGATCAAAAGGCAGATAACAGCCTGCCCCGTGCCGAATGAATGAAGCGCAAGCTGTCGTATTGAGTGACCTGTTTCTCCAGTTCTGATGGGTCGATCTCCCACCAGAGTAACCAAGTCAGGCTACCCTTCTTTTCGGAGTTGCTACATCTGGTTGTGCCATGTCCCGGTCCCCCACCGCTGCCGGATTGAAAATCTCACCGGATTGCCGGCATAGGATAGCCAATTGAACCCTTCACCGCAATTTGAGGTAGTGTCCTAATTTGATTTCGAGCGCCCGCTAAACCCAGTAAGTGCCCAAATCACGCTTCGCCCCAATGCCCAGAATGATCAACGGCGGGATCACGCAATGAGACGAATTCCCACAAGGGAAAGTCAATGTGCGGGAATACGGCTGGAGGCGGGAGTGCAAGAAAGATGATCTCCGGCCCAAACGCCGTCCCTACTCAATCGGAAGAGCATGTAGATTAGGTAGACGGCCGTCGCGAGCACCCAGAGCCGAAATAGCCCTTGCTTCACGTTCATGGCTTAGCTGCCTTCCGCTCTGCCACCATCGCCGCCCGCATTGAGGAATTGGTAGAACGTACTTCCCGATAGGAGCGGAAACCGAAATGGCTGTTGGTTACTGGTTTGTTCAAGAGTACCAGATTGATGGAGAAGCTGGCCCGGAACAACACTGTGCCGACTGCGGCGAGGCAATCGCAAAGGCGCGCGTGTTCAAAGCCAAAAACGCTGACCCAAAAATGAAGATGCGCCTCCATGTGCCCTCGCACGCAACCGATGAAGAACGCCGGCAAATTGAAGAGCTTGGCCTTGATGTGGGGTAAGAATTCAAATTAGGACACCACCGATATTCTAAGGATATTGCCGACCGCCGTTGGCCTACCAAAACACAACCCAGCGCAGAAACGCGCAGGTCGCCAGGTACCAGATTGACACGCACTCCGCGCTTCGTTCTCTCTTTGAGCTTCTAGGCGGCGGCTGCCTCTGAGGAGATCACCGAATGCGCATGGCTTACGTTGATGAGGCAGGTATTTCCACCCCGGCGCCCTAGGGCGGCCCGTTCCTTATGCCGAGGTCAAAACTGTTCGCAGTTGCCGTAACGGCTCATAAATCCCGCTGTGGGCACCGTCATCTTGTTCTTGTCCTCGGCCAATAGGTAGTCCTTGAACAGTGCCTTAATGTTGCTCCGAGCTTCAGGTGATCCCATATCGCGAGCCCAATTTACGATTTCGTCCCGCGGACGAGGAAATCGATAGCCCGTTGTCAACGCCATTTGTTCCAAATAGACAGCTTCGTTCTCCGCCAAATCAAGGTGGGCTTCTCCGCAGTGCGTTACGCCGAGTTTTGTCCCGTCGAGATGGCATCGTGTTCGGCTCGAAGGGCTCGATCAGTCGGTAAAGGCAGCATCTGATCGACAGCATTCCGGACGTCCCCCGCATCGACCCCGCAAGGTTCGAGGAATCCACGAGTTCAGAAAGGCTAATATATCCTCGATCCACGTCATCTCCCGCCGAGGCTCGGAGCGCCAGAAGGAATTGTAAGATGGAGGCGATCAATAGTGGTGAAACGGGTCTCTGCCCATCAGTCCAGAATATGTTCTGAATGAAGTCATTGGTCTGATTTGTGTGGCGATCGTAGTCTCCGGTTATCATCGCGCGAACAGTCCTACGATAATCGAAAGCATGCCTTCGAGTATCCACATAGATCCTGATTAGATCATCCACTTGAAATGTAGGCGAGGTAATAGTCTTTTGCGCCAGAACAAGCATTCGCCTGATGTTAAAATTGGACAACCGCCCGACCAACCCTGACAATGCTTCGTTTCGTACAAATGCATCCTCGATCACATTAACAAATGCATTTAGATTTGGGATCGAAACTCGAATTCCCCTTGAACTAAAATAAGTCTTCGACGCGCCGTCCCCCTTCTCCAGCTTGGTCCGGATATAGCCTATTCGACGAGCGAGCACCTCCTTTGCTGCCGGGGTCGGCAGATAAAATGACCGCGAGATGTATGATTGAAACGAACCGGATTTCGAAAGCCGCCAAATTGAGCGATCCGTTATGGGGATTGAGATAAAGGACAAACAGGCGTTTCTCAGGGCGATTGCGAACTGAAATACTTTCTCTTGAATTTCCAGCGGAAACTGATCTGTGTTGTCAAAAATTAAGCAAGGGAGCAGCCTGCGCCCGGCTATTGCATGTCTCATTAGCCCGATGACGTAGTCGTCTGGTTGTTCCTGCCTTCGGGCTTCAACGTACGTTCCGAATTGGATTTTAAATTGATTTTTGTCTGTCTCGTAGAGATGCCTAAATGTACCCTCGCTCCACCGCTTATAGACCCTGAAGAATATGCCCTGGAAATCCTCGTAGGACGGCTGGCGGTCCCCAAACATAGCGTCCTCCAGACTGTCGCGTAGACGCTCAGCCAGCCAGCGTTGAATGGTCTTCTCGTCGCCGGTGTAGTCGGCCAAGTCGACGCGGGTTAGTACGCACAACCGGCGCAGTTCATTCGGAAGAACGTCAGAAAAGAAGCGCATCATGAAAGTGGATTTGCCGGCGCCTATGTTCCCAATGATCAGACATATTTCGGAAATCTTCGACTTCATCACCGCCTCGATCTCCAGTTGGAGCGCTTGGCTCCGTTCTGTCTCTATTGCCTGAATTGAATTGGTGAGGTGCGCCGCGATCTTCGTTAGCGTTAAGTCCGCTTCGCGGCTTTCTCGTGTTTCCACGAAGCACGCCCGCCTCATCTCCTCATCCTGCTCGGAGAGATACCCGCGAAAAAGCGGTTGAAGATGTCCGTGATGTCGCGCCCCAACTCTGTCCGGGGCGACAATCTTGCTTCGTCAGGGGCGCGCACGAAATATCGTGGCTCGCTAGGTCGTGCCTTGATTCCCTCGACGGTGTTGATACGGACCAAATGCAGCTTCTTGGCCAAAGCGGTTGGCGCCAGTAGCTCATAGAAGCTGGGAAAATTATCCAATACTGCTGCGAACGAGGGAAAAACTATAGCCTTGCCTTCCTCTGGAGGTAGTCCGTCGTTCCGCGTTGCCCGAAAGAAAATCCAAACATTTCCGTCCGTAACGGATGCATAGGCAGTTCCTAAGCCCATGCAATAGGATATTGCTTGACTAATCCCATCTTTAACCTGCCGTAGTACCTGCCCGCCCAATTTGGCGTCTGTTTTTGCTTTCGCGGCGCTATCGATAGACAGTAAGCCGACCTTTTTAGCCTCTAGGACGGCAACGTTTCGTCCCTGATCGTCCACGAGCGCGTAGTCGGCAAACCCCTTGTCGTTATGTACGGCGGTTCGTATCTGACTGTAGACGCCACCCCAAGATCTCTGTTAAAATCCGGTCGATAATCTGCAAACGAGCGTCCTGTTCGGTTTTAGCATTTTGGACCGCGGCCTGAATTTCGTCAGCCACAGCGGTTAGTCGGCTGAATGCGGCATCGATTGTCATTTCTGGCCTCCGAAAGGTCTCGGCAATATGCATCGTAGCATCATAGTGGCCGCCCGGGCTCTGCGATCTAAACCGAAGCGGTATCGATCTCGAGCAGTGGATTGTGATTTCAGCCAAGCCGGGCCGGGCCGATACAGCGGGCCGGGGTCGCTTCCGTACCCTGGCGTCACCACTCAGCCTTCCACATCCGGGTCGATCAGCGTGAACACCTCGCCGTCCGGGTCCTCGAGCCGATTCCGGCCGAGGTTGAAACTGGCGTTTTGCTGGTACTCCTCGGCGGCCGCCTGTAGGGCATCCAGCACCGACGGGAACTCCGGCATCCTGGCGATCACGTCCGGGTCCTCATAGTCGCCCAGGAAATAGAGGTTGTGCCGGTCGAAATAGCGCTTGAGGAGCGCCTTCACCAGGAACCAATAGACGCCGAAATTCCGGTAGCGCCGCGGGTCCTCGGTCAGGAGCGCCCGAGCCGAATCGGCGAAGACCCGGGGATTGATCGGCGGGAGTTAGGCCGCGGCGCGCTCATCGTCGCCCCCTTCGTCATCGTCGCCGTCCAGCTCATCGACCAGGTCATCCAGCGTGGTCGATTCGCCGACGCCGGGGCCGTAGTAGCCGATATCGTGCATCTTCGTCTGGCCCAACTCCGGATGCTTGTCCGCCATGTGGCGCAGGCCGGAGACGACGGCCGGATGCGTCGTCGGCATCTTCAACAGACTTCGACGGCCGCGCGCGGGTCCTTCGCGCCCGAGGCGATCATGGCCGCGGCCAGGTCATAGTGGCCAGCGCCCTTCGCCAGGTTGATCAGGACATCGCGGACCGGCTGGCGCGTGTTGATCGGCTGGGACCGATGATACTGGTCGGCCTGCGAGAACAGCTCGGTTGGCAGTACCGGAACATCGGCGCCGTAGACCTTCTTGCGCGGCATCGCGCGGTCCATGGACTCATCGAGCTTGCCCGTGCGCTTCGCCTGCGCCCAGAGCACGGCCAGGCCGCGCTTGGGCCATTTCGCCCCGCTATAGCTCACGTCGATCGCCGGCGCCACATGCGACATGGCTTCCTCGAAAGTCTTGGCCCGGCGGGCGGCCTCGTGCTGGCCGCGCTCAAACTCGCCGTGCGCTTCCTTCTCGAAATCCGTCGCCGAACAGGTGACGGCCGATCGACGCCCAGCGATTGGACGATTGGCTGTGGCTCCCTGGATACCTCACGACGAACCGCGACTCCGTCCGGCCGCCGCGGCGCTTCTGGTGATAGTCGTGGGTGAAATTCTTGGCGCGCTCATCCGCGATGTACGCGGCCTTGGCCTTCTCCCGATGCTCGGGGATCGGCAGCATAACGTCGTGATCGCCCAGCATATTGCGCGCCTCATAGGACTCCGCGGCGACGGCGTTGCCGCCCGAGTCGAACCAGAGGGATGGCGCCATAGTCATGGTGGAAGGAATAGTCCTTCATCCCGCCCTTGATGCTGTCCTGCAGCTTCGCGTAGGAGTCCTTGATCACCGAATGCGGCAGCGCGACCAAGTCCTTCATGCTGGACACGCCACCGACCTTGCCCTCGTGCTCGGCCGCCAGGGTCCGCGCGATCTCCGCCTTCTCCTCGCCTTCGTCATACTTGAACGGCTTCACCCCGGATTTCAGGTCATCCAGCTTGAACATCATCGGGCGCCCGGTCGAGCCGTAGGGGCGAGCCGAAACCGAATTGTCCAGGAGGTTGATCGAGGTGACGACGAACTTCCCGGACTTCCCGCGTCGGGGCGTCCGGGGCATCCGCCACGTCGAACGCCGAGCCGGCCTCGAATGCCTCGCCAGTGTGCGGCTGGACCAGCATGGGCTTGTCGCCGTTCAGGGCATGCTTGGCGGCAAAGTGCGGATTGTCGTGCAGGGCAGTCTTCGCCCGCTCAATCTTGATCCGCAGCCGATTGGCGCTGTCCGAGTCCTTCCGCTTGAGCTGGGCAAAGCTCAGCTTCATCTCTTGCAGGCGCGCGAACTGGCCGGCCGCCATGCCGCGCTGTTGCTCCTCATACTTCTGCTTCGCGGCGGCCTTGTTCTCGTTGTATTTCGCGCGGGCCGCGTCCGGGTCCGCCGCCAGCATGATCAGCATGTCGTCGCGGCTGACATTGCCCTCGCGGGACAAATTCTCGACGCGGTCGCCGCCGTTCCACAGGAGGTCTTGCCAATCCTTCTTCGCCATGAGGGACTGATAGCGGTAGCCGTCGAATGACCCCTTGGCGAGATAGGTGTGGATTTTCACGGACTCCATCTTGTTGCCCTGCCGGAGGCCGCGCCCGTTCCGTTGCTGGATCGAGGCCGGCTCCCACGTCAGGTCCATGTGGTGAATGTCCGTGGTCGCCTTCTGCAGGTTGATGCCCTCGCCCATCGTCGCGGTGTTGCCGATCACCACGTCGAGCTTGCGGGCGTTGAAGGCATCCGCGATGTTCTGGCGCTGCGCCGAGGTCGGCGCGACCTGGGCATTGATGATGGCGATACGGTCGCGCGGGATCCCGGCGGCGACCAGCTTGTTCGCCATCTTCTCGTGGACGCCGAGGCTATCGGCGAACACCACCTGGCCGCCGGACTTGGCGCCCTCGACGATTTCCTTGGCGGCCGCGTCATACTTCGGGCTATCGGCGCCGGCATAGGCCGTCGAGTCCAACAGCTCGAGGTCCATGGCCGCCTTCCCCATCTTGTCCATGATGGAGAAAATGTGCATGTCGCCGGTCGCGTCGCGGCTCTTTGCCGCGCTTCCTCGGCCATGCACGCGCAAGTCGGCATAGACGGCCTTTTGCTGGGCCGACATATCAACCGTATGCAGGCGATCGTCGCGGCCCGGCAGTTTCAGGCCGACGTCGGCCGCGGTCTTGCGATCGATGTACCGGCGCATGATCTCGCGCAATTCGTCGAGGTTCTTGAACCCGGTTGTGACCAGGGCTTCCTCGATTTCGCCGCGGGTGTTCAGGATCGTCTCGTCCTTGAACTCGACGAACCGGTCAAGGAACTCCTCGCTGTTGCGCACGCCGATCTTGACAAAGGCCTCGGGCGCGATATGCGACAGCATCGAGTAGATTTCGAGCGGGCTATTCTTCGTCGGCGTGGCCGACAAGCCATAGACGTTGTTGCCGTTGTTGCGCTCTCGCACCCACCGGGACTTGAAATTCATGTCCAGGGCGCGATTGGATAGCCCCTGCCCGCCCAGGAACTTGGGTTGCTGGCCGAACCTATTACGCGCCGCGTAAAGGTTTTTGAAGGCCTGAAACTCGTCGCCGATGATGGCGTCGACGCCAAGATCGTTGAAATAGATCGCGTCGGTCCGCTTCTGGAACTCGCGTTGCGCCAGGGCTTGCTTGTGGGCTTCCCGGATTTTGTTCAGCCGCTTGTCGCCGGCGTTGCCGAGGGCATCGCCGCGCTGGACCCAGAAATCCTCATTGGCGTACTCGCCCTTGGTGATCGGGTCGATGTCCAGGTCGTTCCACGACGGCTGGGAGATCAGGATGAAATCGTAGTCATTCTGGGTGATGTCGTGGAGCTTGCGGTTGCGCTCGGCCGCGGTGTCCTGCCGGCCCTTGAGGTTGCCGTTCTTGTCCTTGGAGAAGGTCTCGCCAATCGTCATGACCGTGGACCCGGGGAACCACGATCCAATCTCCGCGACCCAGTTGCCGAGCACGGACTTCGGAACCACGATCATGGGCTTCTTCGCCTTGCCCGTGGTCTTCAACAGCTTCGCCAGCATCAGGCCGCGCGGCGTCTTGCCCAGGCCCACGTCGGCCGCGACGATGCCCTTGCCGGCTTCCAGCGCCCAGCGCAGGCCGGCCCAGTGATAGGCGTTCGGGACCTTGTCGGTCGTGAGCCCCGGGACCTCGAGCGGGCTATCGGAGTAGCCGCGCTGGCGGAACCCGCGGAAGCGCCGGTTGTATAGGTCTTCGACCTCATCCCGGAACTTCGACGAGCAGAGCCACGCCTTGAACTCGGCATTCATCTTGTCGATCGCCGGCAGGTCATCCTTCTTGACGCCGGTCCGGTTCAGGTAGTTCTCGAGGAGCTTGGTCCCCCACCCGCCGTTCTCGATCTTGTAGATGCCGCGCTCGAATGTGATCTTGATCGGCTTTTCTTCGCGGTTATAGGCATTCTCGTTCCGCCGCTCGGTGAAGTAGGCGGACACGATATTGAGCGGCAGGAATGCCGAGTTGACGGCGATCTCCACATCTTCAAGCAACCTCGGGTCGATCGTCTCCTCGAGGAGTTTGACCTGCCGCTCGAACTTGGCCTTGTCCTCCGGGCTCATATTGCCGCCGGCGAGCTTGCCCTTGGCCGCGTCCAGCTTCGGCCACAGCTCGCCGGAGAGATAGTTGTCGGTCGACGTCCAGGTGCCGTCCGCATTCAGGGCATAGTCCGTCGAGGCGTACAGATGATCCTTGGCCTGCTCGGAGGTCCCTTGGTGCCACCGGCCGGCGACCTGTTCCGGGGTGAAGTCGCCTTGCTCGGTCGCCAGGGCCAGGGCCGCGGCCTCGAATGTCGACTCCGTCGGCTTCGCCTCTCGGCCCCACGATATCCGACAGAGACCCGTCGGGCTTGACCGCGCCGATCAGCCGGTACAGGGACTTGTCCTGGTGCGCGGCCAGTTGCAGGTCGGCATTCTTGGAAGGAATGCCGTGCTTCTCGACATAGGCGTGAATCGCCGCCAGGTCGAGCTTCGGGCGGTCCGCCGACATGGCCGGTCATCAGCGCTCGCGATCAGGATCATGTCGGCGGCCAATTCTTGGGCATCCGAGACCGCCGGAGTCTGCAAGAACTCATCGACGCGATGCCACCGGGGAGGCTTGCCTTGCAGGATGTAGGTGACGCCGTCGACGACCTTCGTGTCGCCCGGCTTGGCGTTGTCATAGGGATGCTTGAGGGACGCGGTGACGGCGCGTTCCTTGGCCTCCTCATCGTCGCCGAGGGCCGCCAGGATGGCGGGCATCGTCGGCTGCGCCGTGTCGCCATCGGCCGGCCGGAAGCCGGCGATGGCGTCGGGCACGCCCGCCATGTCGCCAACAACGGTGATGTCGTCGCCGATGCCGGCCTTGGCCCGCCAGCCGGCTTCCATGGTCCCCAGGATGTTGCCGGCGCCGCGGCCGCTGAAATAGCCGCCGGACAGGTATTCATCGTCCCAGACGCCCAGGCCCTTGAGGGTCCCCTGCTTCACCGTCATAAGGGCGCCGGCAACGTCCTGCGGCCGCTTCCGGAAATAGACGATGTCCGAGGTGACCTCGGTATGGGAATGCTCGAATGCCGTGTTCGGCATCCGGAGCGCGCCCAGGAACTCGGCCTTGCGCAGCAACCGCTCGCGCAGCGCGCGGTTGTTCTTGCCGTCCATGACGCCGGTCGGGACGATCAGCGCGACGATGCCGCCCGGCTTCGTCTTGTCGATCGCCGTGTCCAGGAAATAGGCCTCGGCGGTTTTCAGGTCCGGCTTGTCATCCTTGATCAGGGATCCGCGAAGGCCGAACGGCACGTTGCCGATCACGGCGTCAAACTGGCGCGTGTCCTGGACGGCGAAGCGCTCCAAGCTGGCGTTGTCGATCGAGTGACCGGGATGCAGCGCGTCGCCGATCTTGGCGCTTGTCGGGTCCAGCTCGACGCCGGCGACCTTGACGCCAGGCATGGCAGTCTCGAGGAAGACGCCGGTCGCGGCCGACGGCTCCAACACCTCGGCGCCAGGCGCCAGGCCCATGCCGCGCAGGGCGTACCACATGGCGGCCGCGACCTTCGGGTCGGTATAGAACTCGTTCAGGGAGTCGCCGACGCCGCCATTGCCGGAGTATTGCCGCAGGATCGCCCGCTCGGCATCCGTGAACTGGTCTTTGGAATTGATCAGCGCGACGGCCTCGGCATTCAGCCGGCGCCGCTCATCCTTGCTGGTCCCCGCCGGCACGCCGAACGGCGGCACGGCGATGGGATCAAACGGGCGATCGTAGAAGCCGGGAGGAGGCGCGGGCTCGGCCAGCGGCGACCGTCGGCGGCTCGGCGACTGCCTCGACTGGGCTCGGCCTTTGGCTCTGGCTTCGGCTTTGCCCTTGGCTTCGCCTTGGGTTTCTCCGGCGCCTCGGCCTCGGCTGGCTTCTCCTTCGCCTCGACCTCGGCCGGCTTCTGGTCGAACAGATCGCCGGCGGCCTTCTCGGGCTTTGGCTTCGGCTCAGGCTTCGGCTTTGCGGAGATTGCCGGCTTATTCTCCGCAACCGGCGCGGCGAATAGCGGCAACGGGGCCGCCTCGGGCAGGCGGACCTTGCGGCGCGCGTAGTGCGGCTTCGTGAACTTGCCGTCGGAGTGGACGCTGCCCTTGACCGGGACGATTTTCTCGAAAAGGCCGAGCTGGTCAGACTTGAGAAGGAGAACGAGCATGACGCCTCGCTTGGCTACCAAGCGAGAGTGGCGTCACGACCTGGCTATGGAGACACCTGGCCGGAGATGAAAGCGGTCGCCGACGCGGTCTTGGTGAAGCATCCGGTCGAGCTGTAGACCACCGAGACTCCGAGATGGAAAAACGGAGGCTGCAACGGATCGATCGGCATTTCCCAACTCGTGCTCGCCAACATCTGATGGCAGAGCGCCGGCGCCACCGTCCCGTCGGCCGGGACCGTCGCGGAGTTGAACACCAGGACAAAGCCGGCGGTCGCGCCGGAGGTGACCTCGAGGCCGGTCAGGCTGTCAGGAGTCGCGCTCAGGACGATGCCGGATCCGGCAACGGCGGTTGCCGACGGGGGATGGACGCCGATCGGCGCGTGAACCACGGAGTCCGGGGCGCCCTGGTGGGTCCCGTCCGGGATAGGTATAGGTCCCAGCATTGGCGAGCGCCGCGAAGACGCAAGACGCCAGAAGCGCGGCGAGAACAAGGAAGGCAAAACGCTTGCGCATGGGACCTCCGGGGTTCACCCGAAGGATGGCGTCACGACCGGATCAGGCGACCACGTCCATGGCCGGGCCGCCGGCATACTCTCTGACGCACCCACACGCCCGGCCAAGCTGGTCGATCGCGGACATGAGATCGTCCAGACTGCCGTAGTTCATGGTCACCATGTCCGCCTCGATGGCGTCCTGCATGACATCCATGGGCAAGTCCGGATTCATCGGCCGATCCGGGCGGATGATCCGGACGACGGCGCCGCCCATGCGCTTGACCGCCTCGGCCTCCTCGACCTTGCGGATGCCATCGACCACCACCCTGGCCTTGTGGAGCGGCAGCATGGCGATATCTGACGCCAGGCGCTCGGCCGTGGCCTGGGGCGCCACATCATGCGCGGCCTTGCCCAAGGCCTCGAGGAGCGCCCGCGGCGTCAC
>CAVRUJ010000002.1:0-652500 GCA_963724385.1 uncultured Alphaproteobacteria bacterium
CGCTAAGATTTCCCTTATGGTGACGTATAGGCAAGCCGGGGCATTATTTACATCAGTGCGTTGACGTATACAGTCAACGACCCGTTTTAATCTTGCCATCCTCCAGTCGACTTCTGCACCGGGGCCAGAATTAGAGCAATCCAATTCTGTTTCTTGGCGGCTCATCGCCCTTCCTCCGGCTTCGCGCGGCCGATGACATAGTCCGGCCGGCGCTGGGAGTTCGGCGGGCAGACGCAAAGGATGCGCCAGCCTTCCTTGAGGTAGGATTGCAGGTTGTCCGTGCAGCAATCCTCGAGAACATCGACCTCTGTAATGAACAGGAGGCCGACGTTCGGGACATGGACGTGGACCGGCGCGCCCAGGCTGGGGATCGCCTCGCCGACGCTGCGTAGGCCCTTGATCTTGTGGACCTGGTAGACGATGCCCAGGCTGTTGAGCAGGGCGCCGTCTTCGGCCATGTCGATGAAATACTCGCCGTGGCCCCAATAGCCCTGGCGCGCTTTTCCGGGAAAATCTCCGGCATGGCCGCGTGGAGCCGAGCGAAGTCGGCGTCGGTCAGCTTTTCGACGACAGCGCGCGCGCTATAGTCGATCGAAATCTTGGCAATCATTTTGCCCCGTCCCTCCAAATTGAGTTGTCGCGCAGCCGGTACTCGACCCACTCGCCGTTTTCGCTGGCGTCGATTTGCTCGCCCGGTACGAGATCAGGAATGAACAGGTGGGCCGGGCACCCGGCGCGCTGTTCGGCGACCGTCAGGGTTCGGTCCCAGCGGGCGCAATGCCACGACCCGTCCTCGCAGGCCGTCGAATGCAGGCAGGTCCGGCAGTTGATGTCCGCGAACTTACCGGCGTGGCACTGGGGGACGAACGAACACCAACCGCACTTGTAGAACTCGGGGTTTTCGCTGATTCGCCCGAGCGGCCGAGGGTCGAAGATGACGCCGGCGGGCCTTGGCCTTCTGGCGCATGACCTCGACGGGATCCGGGTCGGTCCGGACGCTTATCCACTCCCGGCCGCCGGGCGTCGCGCACACGAGCCAGTGGCGCTCCATGCCCGTGTAATCCATGTAGAGGATGCCCTGGACGTAGTAGGTCAGGTTCCACTCGCGCAGCGCGCCCTTCTCGCCGACTTCGCGGACCGCGTCGCGCAGCTCGTCCATCTTTTCCGAGGCCTTGACCTCGGCGACATGCCAAGTCTTCGGCGCCTGGCGCAGGCCCAGGGCCGCGCCGTCGAGGTGGCCCTTGAAGTGGCCGCCGAAATCGGAGACGCCGAACTGCTGGCCGGTCTCGGGGTCAACGGTATGGATTTCGAGCCCGGGGACGCGCCGCAGGCGTTCCATGACTAGGTCTTCGGTCCGGTGACCGTCGATGAATTTCTTGTGGGTCGAGGCCTCGAAGGTGACTGGCGCGATCCAATGGAAGCTGTACCAGAGCTTGCGCTCGCACTCCTCGCCGATCCCGGACATGCCGAGGTACGGCCGCGGCGTGCGGGCGTTCTCTCGCCTCGGCAAGGACCCGATCGGCCTCGGCCAGCGTCGGGTCTTGATGGATGGGGATAGCCACCATAGGGTGAGATTTCCGGTGATGACGAAAGTCGTTGTCGGAGGTGGGCGGGGGCGTCCGGCCTTGGAAACTGGCGCCCCCGCCCGGCTAACTCACTTCCTCCGCCAGGGCGGCGCACCCCCAGCCGGCTTGCTCGCCGGTGCCGTCGCGGCCGGCGTCTGAGCGGCCGGGCGCTGGGGCTGTTGCTTCCCAGCCGGTGGCGACGATGACGCCGTCGGGTAGTCACCTTCTGGGCTCCGGTAGCCCTTCACCTCGTTCGAGGCCTCGTAGGTCTTGCCGGTCTTCTCGTCCTTCCTGGCAGGCTTCACGGTCACCTTCGCGACCATGGGCTTGAAGTGAAGCTGTTCGGAGTTGGCCACAGTCATGACCCCAGTCGCATGGCAGATCGCCGAAAGCGTGCGTTGGGCGATTTCCACGGTCTGGGCGCTGGGGTTCACCAGGTTCAGGCGATCGAAGACCTTGCGGTCTTTGTGCTCGCCGTCGAGAACGGCCATTTC
Organism: uncultured Alphaproteobacteria bacterium; assembly: GCA_963724385.1. Lineage (GTDB taxonomy): Bacteria > Pseudomonadota > Alphaproteobacteria > Dongiales > Dongiaceae > DASXQK01. The sequence goes on from CAVRUJ010000002.1 coordinate 2,060, forward strand.
CAGCTCGAGGTATTTGCCTCTGCCGTCCTTCGTTACCTTGTTCGAGCTGTTGATGATTTGGACCAGGTACTCATCGGCCGGCAGCACTACGAAGGGTGCCGACGGGGGGACGTTGTTGGCGTCCATCGGAGCGTCGAGTTGTGCCATTGGGGTTCCTATCCAGATGTCGATTGCGATGTTGCTGTGCGATTCGAGGTTCGGGTTGAGCCCGTATTCCTCGCAGATGCCGTCGTAGCTCCTCACACGCCGACGGAGGCGCGAATGGTCTCCCACACGGGAGCCCAATTCTTGACGTTGTCCTCGTCCTTGGACGGGACCATGATTTGGTCCGGCAGGTCGTACCGGTTCTTGGCGACCCAGGCGGGCCGCTCCTCGGTGTAGACGATGCGGTTGCCGCCGCCGACGGCACGCTTCCGTTTTTGCCCGAATGCTTCCTTGGTCTCGGTCATCGAGACCTGCTGATTGAAGAACAGCACGGCGTCCGAGTGCTCGAGCATGAGCGCGGCGGCTTTGTGGTAGAGCTTGATCTGATAGCGGTCGTAGGACTCGCCGTCCGGAGGGGAGAACTTCTTGACCTCGGTATGGGCGAGCTGGGTTATCCACATGCCCTTGTCGTCGCGAAGGGCATTGATGCCGTCGACGTATTGGCGCCAGACGGACATGGCGGCGACGTGGCCCTTGCCGAAGTCCGGGACCTCAATGTTCGCCCAGCCGTTGTCCTCACACGTCTTGGCGACGACGAGAGGTTCCAGCCAGTCGAGAGAGTCGATCACCACCGACTCGAAGTTGTGGTCATCCTGGTAAAGCGAAGTGATGGCGCCCATCACATCGTCGAACGATCGCATAAGCGGGAAGGATTGGATGTCGAGCTTGCCCCAGCCCTCCTCGCAGGGGATCAGCACGGGCGCTGGGCCTGCCGCCCCGAATGTCGTCTTGCCCATGCCCTGCCCGCCGTGGGCCAGGATGCGCGCTGGTTTCTTCTGTTCGCCGGTACGGACCAACGATGCGATTGAGATTGCCATTATCGAGTCTCCAAGTTGCGGTTTCTGTTCACTGACTTCGCTGCGTTCCCACGTTCACTGTTCACACCACACACACCCAAAAGAATCGGCCGCCGGTCAGGCGGCCTGCTTCGCCAATATCTTCGACCCGTAGTACGCGATCAGGGCCGCCTCAGACCTGCCAGCGGCCTGGGCCTGGTTGCAATGCAACCGCTTGATCGTCCAGTTCTCGGAATGCTTCGGCATGAGCTGGGACGCGCGCAAGGCCGCCCCCTGTTTCGACGCCGGAACGCCAATAGCGCGCTTCCAGACCGGCGCGCCGACATAGGTCCGGGGAATGAGGTGCGCGGCGACGGCCATGCGGAGGAGCCCGAACGCGGCGCCGAATGAGAAGGCGCCGACGGCGCCCTCTTTGGGCATCGCGTTGACCCGCTCGATGAAGGCGTGGCGCACGATGATGGCGCGGCCGGCCATGATCCGGGCCAGGGCGTCCTCATCGACGACGGTCTTGCTGCCCGCCCCGGCCGCCAGCACCGGAACGTCGATCGTCTCGAGTTCATCGGCGGCCGGATCGTAGAAGGCCAGCGCGCCAGTCTTGCCCGGGTCAATGCCCAGGATCAGCCGGCGCGGCGTGCAGAGGTCAACCATTCGCGGGGGCCTTGTCCTCGGGCTGCGCCCGGCGCAGGAATGCCGGGATGCCCACGGCTTCGGCCTGGCGCGCCTCGGCGCCCACCAGAACGTCCTCAGTTGCCGGAACGTCTACCGCCCCGTCGGGAGGCCCCTCGCCGGCATAGGGGATATCTTGGAAGGTGACTGGCTTGCCGGCGACCGACCGCGGATCGGACGCGGGCTCCTCGGCCGCTGGCGCCATCCTACCCTCGCGGGTATCGGCGACGATCAAATCGACCACCTCGGCGGCGGCGGCCGCGGCATCCGTCTCCGCCGGCGGAGCGACTGGAGTAGAGGCCGCGGCCGCCCTCTCCCCCACCTTGCGCTTCTCGGGGTCTGGGTGAATGCCGAGCGTCTTGAGGATGGCCGAGCTGTGCGGAATGTAGTTTTCCTTCGACCAGCCGACCGGCGTTGATCACGTAGCTGTCGACGTTTGTCCCGGCCATGACTGCGATCTGCAGAAGCGCCATGCCGAGGTCGATATTCTCGGTGCGGACCTCCGTCCGCCCATGCTTGCCCGGGTCGATCTGGACCACGGCGAGGAACGATAGGCCGCGCTTCTGGCAGAACTTCCCCAGCTTCGCCAGCTTGGGCGCCAACGTCCGCTGATAGAACCAGTCGTTCGGAGTCTTGGGCTTCGCCGGAGTCGCGGCCGCTGTGTCGGTCATGTCCCACCTCACTGTGGCCGGCGACCAGCCGAGATTGACGGTCGCGATCCATCAGGCGTTCCGAGGCTAACCCCAGGCTGGTCCGATTTCAAAGAATAAGCGGGACCAATGGATATCTTGCGATATAGAATGATATCGTTTGATATTACTCGATATAGAAAGGCACTAAAACGACAATCGCGGGACCATCGTAGAATCTCCGTTGCTTCTCGAATGATACCCGGTGCAGATTGACGATATCAGATGACTTCACTGGCGAGAGCAGTAGTGAGAATTTCCGACCATTTACTGTATTCGATCATCGCGGAGCCAGCTGACCAATGGCCGCGCCGCTGCGCAAATCGCCCATTGGTCTCTTATCGCCGCGCGAGGCTGCGGCGCGCGTCGGCTCCGCCAGCGTGAAGACATTGAAGAACTGGCGCGCGATGAGGATGGGGCCTGACTACGAGACCATCGGCGGCCGCGTCTACTATCGGCAAAGCAATCTCGACCAATGGCTAGGCCGGCGCCACACCGAGTCGACGCGCCAGTACGCGCCAATCAGGGATTAGGGGCCATGTCCGAGAATCCCGTGTTCGACGCAATGGTCCCAGACGAAGTGCTCGCCGACGCGATCGGCCGGTACGTGTGCGAGGCGCGGCCAGACCTGGCCGACAAGCGGATGTTTCAACGCTTCACCATGACGGATCGCGGTTTGCGCGTGAGGTTTTACCGCGAGCCGCCAACTACCGAGGGAGATACATCCACGAGCACGCCGTAGATCGCCGCGGTGCCCAGCTCTTTCGTTAACAGCCCATTAGCAACATGATGGCTCGCGCAATTTAATGTTCCAGTTATTGTCACAACACATCGACGCGGATAATGTGCCCGCGCGGAAACCGAGTCGCATGCAGTCTTCGATCTTACTGTGGATAATTGAGGCAATACTCATACAAAAGACGCCGGGGGGTAGCCATCCACTTCTTAAGTTGTGGCCAATTACCAATCAATTTCTATACTTCAGTGTGTGCCGATTTTTTACTTGCAAAATGGCCTTCAAATCGCGCTGATTGGTCGGCCGGGAATCAAAATCGAAATCGAACCGAGGCGGAGAGTCGGGAGAAACCGCAGCAATCTGGCCGCGCAACAAGGGAGCCTATGTGGGACATGCGTTCTCTATCTTCACTGGACGGCGAAACCATGTTGAAACCCGCGGAGGTCGCGGAGATACTGGGAGTTACCATCGTTACCCTCGCCAGGTGGCGGCAGGCGCCCCCCGGCACTGGCCCCACATTCTACAAGGTAGGCGGCAGGATCGCGTACATGGCCTGCGATGTCGCGAAACACATTCGCGGAAAAAGGTTCGGAACGATCGCAGAGTATTCCGATAGGGCAGCCGTCGCGCTGCCCGGTCGATAATCGGCACAAAGAGGCTAAAACTTTCTCTAAGTTGTGCGGTGGCCGGGAGGTTATTAGCCCCTAGTCAGTGCATGGGAGTCATGCTATTGTTGCTTCACAAAATAGTGAGGCGACAAGTCAATGTCAGCGGACAATAAGAAGTCGCATATGTCCCCCTCGGAGTTTGTTGCCGCTGGAGAGACTCTATTTGGTTCTCAGTGGCGCAGACCAATGTCCGAGCTTATCAAGCGTAGTCCTAGGATAGTTTATTACTATGCCCATGGTCAGCGAAAAATACCGGAAGACGTTGCCGAGGCATTGCGCGAGCATACAACACTAGGCTCGGCTGGCAATTTGATTAGAAAGGCAATCGCGGATTTCGCCCCAGAGGTCAAAAAGCACAACGCCCACAGGGCTGCCTATGAGGCTGAGTTTTCCCTGATTAAGGCCGGGTTGCTCACCTACAAGATGGGGCGTCCCATTCGTGGAGTGTCGCCGTAGGCGTCCTCTACGAGGCCGCCGCCGGCCTGCCGAACGGAACCACGTTTCCTGTCGTCTCTCCAATCTGATCGACCTTTCCCTCAATGACCAGCTGAGATAGGCCGCCCACTTCGCCATGGCGGCCCGCTTCTCAGCCAAGTAGTCGTACCTGTCATAGTGCCGGCTCGAGACATCGCCGCGCGCGTGGTTCTGCAGCCGGTCGCGCATGTCCTTGGGTATCCCGGCGTCGCCCGCGAGGGTCTTCCAGGTCCGGCGCAGGTCGCGCGCGGTGAACGGGGCCATGTCGTGTTTTTTCAGGAATCTGCCGGATCACCTCCATGAAGGCCTGGGAGACGGCGCAGCGCTCGGCGTCATACTGGTGGGGAAAGAACCAACCGCGGGCGTTCGGCGGCGTGGCGTCCAGGATGGCGGCGGCCTGATGGGGTAGAGGTATCGAGTGCGGAAGACCGTTCTTGGTCTTGTCCCAATGCACCATGACCTTGCCACGGTCGTAGCTGGTGTCGGAGATGCACAGCACCTCCTCGGTCCTCTGGCCGGTCGCCATCTTGATCATGACCGCCGACGCAATCAGGCTGTCCTTCCGGTAGCCGTCCAGCCACAGCCACACCTCGCGGAACTCTGCCGGCGACAGGAACCGGTTGCCGGCTTTCTTGGCGCTTGCGTCTGCCGGGATCGCCAACACCGGGTTGACCTTGAGGCCCCAGCGGGTGTCAACATTGGCTCGGGTGAAGTCATGCTCGGCCTTGAGCCCGAAGTTATAGGCGGCCGAGATGTATCCGCAAATCGAATTGGCGTGAACCCTGGACCCTCGCCCATGGATGGTGGCGAGGAGGGGAACAATGTCGTCAGGCTCGATGCTGGACGCCGGCCGATCCCCGCCGATCGACTTGGCCGCGCCGGAGACCTCAGACAGGAGGTAGCGGCGCACCATGGGCGCCACGCGCCTGCCGGCGCGCTCGAGGTGGTCGACGTAAGCCTGGAACAGCTCGGCCACGGTCCCATTGCTGGCGGCCTTCCGGCGCCAGATGGCCGGCGCCTCCCCGGCAGAGATCGCCGGCGCGTATTCGGTCAGGAACTTTCTGCGGGCCTCGGCAACCGGCACGGTTGGGTACGATCCCAGCTTGGCCGTGACGCGCCTGCCGGCGCGGTAGAAGACCGCGTACCACTCGGCGGCCACTCGGGTAGCCATCGGGCGAATCACGATCGCCAGGCGCCCCGCGCCGCGCTCGCCCGGGTCCTTTAGCTCTATCGTCTTCTTGCTGGCGGCCGCGTCGCGGAGGGCTTTCTGGATCTGCTTGTCGGTGATCATGGGGCCTCTCGGGTTCGGGTTTGCTGGCGGTAACGCTGGCGGTTGGACGCCAGCTATCACATCCAGGCGCGGCCTCAGTTTGCTCCGCGCTATGTCCGAAAATCCCCGATATTTCCGGGACCTACGGATATCTCGTGATATCGTTCGGACACTCCCGGGACCCTAGCAATTCACCGTCATGGCCTCCACCGCCACGGTCACCACCCGGCCCTTGGCCCGGCCGACGGCCGCGACCCCGCCGGCCATGTCCATCTGGGACATCATCCAGCCGCCGAAGATGTCGCCGCTGGCGTTCGCATCGGCCGGCATGGCGATGGTGCGGATGGCCGGCTCCCGGTCCCTAGGCGGCCAGTCACCTTGCGGCTGGTCGGTCATGAAATCCCTCCGATACCCAATCTGTTGTGTTGCCTTAGGCCCGATCATACCGCATCAAGCTTGTTTCCGCGGCACCCCATCCCCATAATCCGCCGCCATGAACGATCTCTTTTCCGCCAATCCGAAGCGCAACGCCGACTATTCCGCCAAGGACATCGAGGTGCTGGAGGGGCTGGAGCCGGTGCGCCGGCGCCCCGGCATGTATATCGGCGGCACCGACGAGCGCGCCATGCATCATCTGGTCGCCGAGGTGCTCGACAACGCCATGGACGAGGCGGTGGCGGGCCATGCCAGCCGCATCGAGGTCGAGCTGGACGCGGACGGCAGCATCACCGTCCGCGACAACGGCCGCGGCATCCCGGTCGATCCGCATCCCAAATTCCCCAACAAATCGGCGCTCGAGGTCATCCTGACCATGCTGCATTCCGGCGGCAAGTTCGGCGGCAAGGTCTACAAGACCTCGGGCGGCCTGCACGGCGTCGGCATTTCGGTGGTGAACGCGCTGTCGGACCGGCTCGCGGTCGAGGTGGCGCGCGACCGGCAGCTGTTCACGCCAGGACTATATCCGCGGCAAGCCCAAGACCAAGCTGAAGAAGGCGGGCGCGGTCGAACCGGCGCGGCACCATCGGTGCGCTTCCATCCCGATCCCGAGATCTTCGGCCAGGCGCAATTCAAGCCCGACCGCTGCTATCGCATGGCGCGCTCCAAGGCCTATCTCTTCCGCGGCGTCGAGATCCGCTGGTGCTGCGATCCCGTCGCTCCTCGCCAGGACGACGTGCCGCCGGCCGAGCCATGCTCCATTTCCCCGGCGGCCTCGCCGATTTCCTCGCGCGATCCTGGAGGGCCGCGAGACCGTCACCACCACGCCCTTCGCCGGCGAGGCGAAGCTGCCGGCGAACGGGCCGCGTCGAATGGGCGATCGCCTGGCCGGAGGACGACGAGGGCTTCCTCAACTCCTATTGCAACACCATGCCCACGCCCGAGGGCGGCACCCATGAGGCCGGGCTGCGCTCGGGCCTGACCCGCGGCCTCAAGGCCTATGGCGAGCTGATCGGCAACCGCCGGGCGGCGCAGATCACGGCCGAGGACGTCGTCGGGCGGCGCGGTGATGATGCTGTCGCTCTTCATGCGCGATCCGCAATTCCAGGGCCAGACCAAGGAGCGGCTCGCCCCGCCGAGGCCGCGCGGCTGGTCGAGGGCGCGCTCAAGGACCATTTCGACCATTGGCTCTCGGCCGACCCGGCGCGGCGCGAGCGATCTGCTCGACCCGTCATCGAGCGCGCCGAGGAGCGGCTGCGCCGCAACAGGAAAGCGAGCTCGACCGCAAGACCGCGACGCGCAAGCTGCGCCTGCCCGGCAAGCTCGCCGATTGCACGCGCGACGCCGCCGACGGCACCGAGATCTTCCTCGTCGAGGGCGACAGCGCCGGCGGCTCGGCCAAGCAGGCGCGCGACCGCGAGACCCAGGCGATCCTGCCCTTGCGCGGCAAGATCCTCAACGTCGCCTGCGCCTCGACCGACAAGCTGCGCGCCAAACCAGGAACTGTCCGATCTGGTGCTGGCGCTGGGCTGCGGCACGCGGCGACAGTTCGACGAAAGCGCTGCGCTACGAGCGCGTCATCATCATGACCGACGCCGACGTGGACGGCGCGCATATCGCCTCGCTGCTGATGACCTTCTTCTTTCGCGAGATGCCGGAGCTGGTCGACAACGGCCAGCTGTTCCTCGCCCTGCCGCCGCTCTATCGCCTGACCCAGGGCAGCACCGCATCTATGCCCGCGACGACCGCCACAAGGACGAGCTGATGCGGGCACGCTTTCCGGGCGCGGCAAGGTCGAGATCAGCCGCTTCAAGGGCCTGGGCGAGATGCCGGCGCGCTAGCTGAAGGAGACCACCATGGACCCGGGCAAGCGCATGCTGCTGCGCGTCCCTGCCGGACCAGGCGAGGGCGACGAGCGAGGCGCCAAGACCGTCGAGCTGGTCGAGAGCCTGATGGGCCGCAAGCCCGAGCTGCGCTACGCCTTCATCCAGGAAAACGCAGTTCGCGCGCGATCTCGACCTGTGAGAGCGGGCGATGGAAGGAACATGAGAAAGCTCTGCCATCTCGCGCTTGGCCTGCTGCTAGCCGGCTGTTCGGCCTCCGGCGGCGTCATCACGTACACTGAGATGGATACCGGCTACTCGCCGCAGGAATTCGCCTATGCCGGGGGGCCGGGCGAGCTGTGGACCGAGGTGATGGGCAATCCCTTCACGGCGCCCAAGCCCGAACTCGACCAAGCAGTGACCGCGACGATGTACGCCGCCCATTTCGGACCGGCCACGCGCTTCACCACCACGCCGGGCCCGAAGGCCCTTCGCACCTACCGCGTGCAGCTGATGTTCAACGGACCGGAGACCAACGCCATGGCGGCCTGCGGCCCCGTCGCGCCGATCCCGGCGATCTATCGAGGCGGGAACGTCCTGCTCTTCGCCGCCTTCTGCCGCGACGATCGCGCGCTCACTTTCCTGCGCGCCGCCGGGGACAAGTTCGCGGGTCCCGAGGATCCGCGATTCGTGGCCTTCATCCGCGAGATCACCATCCGGCTCTTCCCGCCCCAGAACCCCGACATGCACGACCAGCTGCACGACCACTGCCAGACGGACGATTGCTGAGGCAATCGACTACGCCTTCTGAGCGAGCCACTCGCGCAACGCCCGCGTCACCGCCTCCGGCCGCTCGAGCGGCGCCAGATGGCCGCAGTCCTCGATCACCACCAGACGCGCACCCGGGATCGCCGCCGCCATCTCCTTGAGCAGGCCGGGTGCTGCCAGCGGATCCTGGCGCCCGCCCAGGATCATGATGGGACAACGGATGCTCGAGAGCCCCGGCCTGCTGTCCGGGCGGGCGAGGATCGCCCGCTGCTGGCGCAGATAAGCCTTGCGCCCGACGCGATCGGCCATCGCGCCCACCAGGGCCGAGAGCCGCCGGTCGCCAAGCCGCATGGGATGTACCAGCAAGGTCATCATCGGCGTGGCACCAGCTGTCGGGCGCAGCATCGCGACTTCGCCCAGCGCCTCGGGCCCCGGCGTGGCGGCGAGCAGCGCCAGGCGAGTCACCCGGTCGGGCGCGCGGCGCATGATCTCCAAGGCGACGTGGCCGCCGAGCGAGAAACCGGCGAGCGCGAAACGCGCCGGCATCTCGGCCAGAACGCGGGCGGCCATGGCGGCGATGGAATCGTCACGCGTCAGATCGCCGCAGCGCACCTCGGCGAGATCGGCGAGGTCGGCGATCTGGTGGCGCCACAGGCCGGCATCGCACAGCGCGCCCGGCAACAGCACGAGCACCGGGCGCTTGCCGGCTTGCGGGCCGCTAGCCTGCTTCTGCATTGTTCGAGATGGAGCCGTGACCGAGCCCGAGTTTCTCACAGGGATAGCGATGGCGCCGAGGCGAATTTGCCGACAGGCTAGGAAGGCGGCGAAGCCCGATGTTAGCACATCGGGTGAGCCGGCTGACAACGTCCTGTCGTCAAATTCGCCCGGCCCTCCGGGTTGCCGCGCGCGGGGCGCCCACCAGTGGCTCGATGCCGAGGGACCGCTTGGTCCCTCGGCTGAATCGATCCACCCTGATAAAGCGGAGCGGGCCGATTCACCCGACGCTTCGAGACGAAGCGTCGGGATCGGACCGCGCAGCGGGCCTCGCCGATGGGTGAACATCGCCTTCGGCCGTCGATCCGCTTCGCGGCTCGACCCTAGTGGATCACCGCCGCGCGCGAGCAACGACATCATTATCCCTGTAAGAAATTCGGGCATGTCCTCCGAGACTCGCCGGGCCTTGCATTGCGTTGACAAAATCCTATCTACTCCTATGATCCGCCGCAATTTTCCGGACTGACGTTCCGCCATTCGCGAACCTCCGGCCGGCGGAGCAGCAAAGGACACATGAGTTTTTCCGATCTGGGGTTGAGCCCCGAGGTTTTGCGCGCGGTTGCCGATGTCGGCTATGTCGAGCCGACCCCGATCCAAGCCCAGGCCATCCCCTATGTGCTGATGGGACGAGACATCCTGGGCTCGGCCCAGACGGGCACAGGCAAGACCGCCGGATTCACCCTGCCGATGATCGACATCCTGGCGAGCGGCCGGGCCAGGGTGCGCATGCCGCGCTCCCTCATCCTGGAGCCGACCCGTGAGCTCGCCACCCAGGTCTCCGAAAACTTCGAGCTCTACGGCAAGTACAACAAGCTCACCATGGCGCTTCTGATCGGCGGCAAATCCTTCGCCGACCAGCTGAAGAAGCTCGATCGGGGGGTGGACGTCCTGATCGCCACGCCCGGCCGCCTGCTCGATCTCTATGAGCGCGGCAAGATCCTGTTGAGCGACGTCAAGATCCTGGTGATCGACGAAGCCGACCGGATGCTGGACATGGGCTTCATCCCGGACGTGGAAAGGATCGTGGGACTGCTGCCGCGAATCCGCCAGACCCTGTTCTTCTCGGCCACCATGCCGCCGGAGATCCGGCGCCTGGCCGACGCCTTCCTGATGAACCCGAAGGAGATCAGCGTCTCCCCGCCCGCCTCGCCTGCGGCCCTCGTGGTCCAGAGCATGATCGCGGTGGACCACCAGGATAAGCGCGAGGCGCTGCGCCATCTGCTGCGCACCGAGAACGTGCGCAACGCCGTCATCTTCTGCAATCGCAAGCGCGACGTGGACATCCTCCACCGGTCGCTCGCCAAACACGGCTTCGATGCCGCACCGCTCCATGGCGACATGGCGCAGGCCCGGCGCACCGAGACCCTGGAGCGCTTCCGCAATGGCGAGATCGCCATCCTGGTGGCGAGCGACGTGGCGGCGCGCGGCCTCGACATCGAGGGGCTCAGCCACGTCTTCAACTTCGACGTTCCGATCCACGCCGAGGACTACATCCACCGGATCGGCCGCACCGGCCGGGCGGGACGCGAAGGCCATGCCTTCACCATCGCCTGCGAGGAAGATGGCCGGCATGTCGAGGCGATCGAGAAGCTCCTGGGCAAGACGATCCCGCGCATGGAAATCCAAGGCATTCCGACCGTCGCCTTCGTCGACGGCCCAGCGCATCGTGGCCGCTATGGCCGGCATGGATCGGGCCGGCCAGAGCGCGGTGACAAGGAGCACGGTGACAAAGAGCGCGGTGACAAAGAGCGCGGCGGCAAGGAGCGCTCGGGCGTCAGGCACGCCAGAGCCCATGCCCCGAGCACCCATCATGAAACGGCCGAGCAGCCCATCGAGCGCCGGCCCGAGGAGACAGAGATGCGTGAGACTGCAACGACGGAGCCGGCGGTCGTCCGGCAGCCCCGAAAGGAAGAGCGGGTTCGCAATGAGGCGCGCGGCCGGCGCGACGGGAAATCCCGGCGCGAAGAACCCCGCAAGCATGAGCCGGTGCGCCCCGACCAGGCTTCCCGTGCCATCGAGAGCGACGGTGATCAGCCGGTGCTCGCTTTCGGCGACCATATGCCGGATTTCCTGAAGCGCCCGGTGAAGCTGCCGCCGATCAGCAAGGAATCCGAAGCGGCATAAATCGGCGAGCCACGCGGGATGCGGCCAGGGCCCGCCATCGCGCTGCTGGTGATCGACCTCCAGAAGGCCATCGACGATCCGCGCTGGGCCAAGGACGGCCCGCGCAACAATCCGGAAGCCGAAGCGAACGTCGCCCGCCTGCTGGTGGACTGGCGCAAGGCCGGCCGGCCGATCATCCACATCCGCCACGATTCGACGGAACCTCAATCGTCCTATCGCCCCGGCCAGCCGGGCAATGAGTTCAAGCCCGAGGCGCTGCCGCTTCCCGGCGAAACCATCATCGCCAAGCGCACCAACAGCGCCTTCATCGGCACGGAGCTGGAAAGCCGCCTGCGCAGAGCCGGGATCAAGGGTCTCGTCGTGGCCGGCGTGATCACCAACAATTCGGTCGAGGCCACCGTGCGCATGGCGGGCAACCTCGGCTTCGACACTTGCCTGGTCGAGGACGCCTGCTTCACCTTCGCGCGGCGCGACTACCGCGGGCGCTTGCGCAGCGCCGATGAGGTCCATGCCATGTCGCTGGCGAACATGGCGGGCGAGTACTGCACGGTGGTGACGACGGACGAGCTGCTGGGCGGCTGAACAATTGTCCCCTGCGCCCGAACTCCCCTCCCCCCTTGCGGGGGAGGGTCAGGGTGGGGGGTGACATCTTCACATCCTCTAACTTGCCCCACCCCCACCGGGCGCTGCGCGCCCACCGCCCCCATCAAGGGGGCGGTTGTCTTGGCTTCGGCCGCCCCCTCAACTCCACCCGGTGAACACTCCCAGCCCCCGCTTCTTGATCTGGCCGCCGACCACGGCGCGCTGGATTTCCGAGGTGCCTTCCCAGATCCGCTCGACCCGGATGTCGCGGTAGAGGCGCTCGACCGGGTTCTCTCGCATGTAGCCGCGCCCGCCCAGGATCTGCACCGACTTGTCGATGACGCGGCCCGCCATTTCCGAGCAGTAGAGCTTCAAGGCCGAGGCGCGGGCGTGGACGAGCTTGCGGTCGAGGCCCTGGTTCAGCTCGGCGCCGATCCGGTAGAGCATGGATTTGGCCGCCATGATCTCGACTGCGCCGTCGGCGATCATGAACTCGATGGCCTGGAAGTCGCGGATCGGCCGGCCGAACTGGATGCGCTCGGCGGCGTAGTCGTTGGCGATCTCGAGCGCCCGGGTCGCAGCACCCACGCAATGGGCGCCGAGCTCGAGCCTGGTCTCGGTGAACCAGTCCTTGGTCAGCTCGAGGCCCCGGCCGACGCCGCCCAGGATCTTGTCCGGCGCCAGGCGGACCCGGTCGAAGACGATCTCCCAATGCTCGAACACATAGTTGTGCATGAATTTGGGCGCGCGCTTCATGTTCACGCCCGGCAGGTTCTTGTCGACGATGAAGAGGGTCGGCTTGTCGGGATCGCCGTCGACATGGGCGTGGACCAGGATCACGTCGGCGGCGTCGGCCGAGGTGACGAACCATTTCTCGCCGCTGAGCTCATACTGCCCGCGCTTCAGCACCGCCGTGGTCTTGACCAGCCGCGGGTCTGAGCCGGCCCCCGGCTCGGTGATGGCATAGCAGGCGCGCCGCTTGCCCGCGTTCATCGGCAACAGATAGTCGCGGCGCTGCTTTTCGTCGGCGCGGCGGAAGGGCAGCGAGGCGCCGTAGACGATGGTCCAGAGCCCGTTCGTCGCCTTGCCCAGCTCTTCGTGGACGAGGAGCTGCTGCAGCGCCGTGAACCCCTGGCCGCCGTCTTCCTTTGTGTGGTTGTAGCCGCGCAGACCATATTCGCCGGCGGCCTTGCGGATCGCGGCAAGGGTCTTGGCCGGAAGCTTGCCCTTGAGGTCGCATTCCACCTCATGGGGAAGCAGATGGCGCTCGGCGAATTCCCGGGCGCGGGCCTGGATGGCGAGATCTTCGGCGGCGAGACGAGTATCCATCGCTAGTTCGAACCTTTCTCGGCAGGAATGATTAGGGCATCGAGGGCGAGCGGCCCGTCGGCTCCCGCGGCAACGGGGTTGACGTCGATCTCGGCGATAAGCCCGTCGAGATCGGCAGCGAGCACGGAAAAGCGGGCGAGCGCTTCGGCCAGGGCCGCCACGTCCGCCGGCGGCCGGCCGCGCTTGCCGTCGAGGAGCGGGCGCAGCGCCAGCCCGTCGATCAGGCGCCGGGCTTCGGCAGCATCGAAGGGCGCCAGCGCGCATTGCTGGTCGCGCAGATATTCGATCAGCACGCCGCCCGCGCCCACGAACACCACCGGTCCGAATTGCGGATCGCGCTTGGCCCCGAAAGCAAGCTCCAGGGTCGGCTTTGCCATGGCCGCCACCAGCACCTTGGGCCCGAGCCTTCGGGCGAGATCGTCATAGGCGGATTTGACCTGGCTTGCGTCGGCGAGCCCGAGCTTCACGCCGCCCTGGTCCGACTTGTGGAGAATGCCGGGCATGGCGGTCTTGAGCACGACGGGAAAGCCGAAACCCGTTGCCGCGGCTTCGGCCGCTTCCGCGCTTTCGACGATCCGGTGCGAGGCGACGGGAACGCCATAATCGGCCAGCAGCGCCAGGCTCTCGGCCTCGTCGAGCGGCGTGCCCGTGGCGAGGCGCGGTCGCCAGCGGATGCGAAGTCCCGCCGGCGGCGCCGGCGGCTTGGAGGCCGGCCGGGCCCGGAAGTCGCGCCGCTTCAGGGCGCCGCGGATCGCCGCCAGCCCTGGGTCGATGCCGATCAATACCGGAATGCCCGAGCGGGTGATGTTCACCGCCAGATCATCGTCGCCGAAGGCCGCCAGGTTGTTGATGAAAACCACCGGCTTGTCGCTGCCCGCGTGGGCCCGGCGCATGGCGTCGGCATAGCCGTGATGGAGCACCCGGTCGCTGCGGGTTTCGACGCAAAGCGCGCCGATCGCCGTGTCGGGGTCGTCGAGGAGTGCTGCCATGCAGTTGCCGAACACCTTCTCGTACTCGTGTCCGGTGCCCCAGGCATCGACGGGATTGATGGGCTCGAGGCCATAGTCGAGGCTGGCCGCAAGCCGATCCCTCGTCGCGGCGCCGATGCCAGCGAAGGGCACGCCCTGCACCGCGGCGCGGTCGACCAGCAGCTCCCGCTCGCCGCCGGAATCATGGATGCTTGCCAAGCCGCCGGCCGCCAGGCGTCGGGGCTGGGAGAGCAGCAGCAGGCTGTTGGCAAACTCGTCCAGGCCTTCGACCTCGATGACCCCATGGCGCCGGAAGAGAGCACGATAGACGGCGTCGTCGCCCACGAGCGCCCCACTGTGGGATTTGGCCAGCGCGGCGCTCTCGGCGGTGCGGCCGACCTTGAGAGCCACGACCGGGATGTCGAGGCGGTTGGCGAGTTCAAGCCCGGCGACGAAGCCGGCGGGATCGCGCACGGTCTCCAGGAACAGGCCCACGACCCGGGTGGACGGCATGCGGAGCGCGAAGTCGAGATAGTCGGCCGCGGTGGTCACCAGCTCCTGGCCGGCCGAGACCGCGAGGCTGAAGGAAAAGCGCCGGTCGTTGTGGGCGAGCGCACTGAAGGCCGAGCCCGAATGGCTGATGAGGGCGATGGGGCCGGCTGCGACCCAGTCGGGCGGCGGGAAGCCGCAGATCCTGACGCCGGCCTCCTGATTGTAGAAGCCCATGCCGTTGCCCCCGCACAGAGCCATGCCGGCGCCGCGGGCAAGGGCGGCAATGCGCCGGGTCAGCGGTGGATCGCTGTCGCCCTCGAGATAGCCACTGGCAAGAATTGTCCCCGCGCGCGCGCCAGCCGCGACGGCCTCCTTCATGGCCGCCTCCAGGCGCTGGTTGGCGACGCCGAGGAGCACGTGGTCGACGGTCTCGGGCAAGCCGGCGAGCGAGGGATAGCAGGCGAGGCCCTCGATCTCCTTGTAGTTGGGATTGACCGGATAGATGCGGCCCTTGTAGCCGCCGCCGAGGATGCCCTTGATCATGCCGAGACCGACGGTTCCGGGTTTGGGCGAGGCGCCGACGAGGGCGACCGAGCGGGGCGTCAGGAGGCTCGCAAGCCGGTGGCCGGCGAGGCTCGCCGGCGGTTGGACATCGTTCATGGGGGTCAACTCAGCTGGATCTTGGCTCGGTGTCGGCGGCCTCTCCGCGGGCCAGCGCATCGAGCGTCGCTCGTTCCTTTTCCTCGAGCCTGGCGAGAGCCTGGGAGCGCTCGGCCTGCAGGCGCTGCACCGCCGCCATCACAGCCGCGGCACTCGCCGGCTGAGGCGCGCCGGAGAAATCCCGTGGGAACAGGCCGGAGAGGAACAGCCGGCAAATGCGCTTGGCTTCATCGCGATCGTAACTCGCCGGATCGATCATCAGGTCGAAGGCGAAGCCGTCGATCATGGCGTTGATGCCATAGGTGACCCCATCGGCGCTGATCCCGGCGTAGCCGCCCTCCTCGATCAGGCGCTGGATAAGCGAGCGCGTTTCCTCGAAGTAGCGCGCCTCGAGGCGCGAAACCCGCTCGCGATAGCTGGGATTGGCCTGGGCCTCTGCCCAGAAGGCGTACCAGACGGCGACCTTCTCCAGGCTGTTCACCTGGGGATCGAAATCGGCCTCGATCATGGCATCCACCTTGGCCGCCGCCGATTCTCCGGCCTTGGCGATCGCCTGAGTCCAGAAGACCTCGTACTCCTCCACCAGATATTCGAGCGTGGCGGCGAGCAGCTGCTCCTTGCTGCGGAAATGGAAGTTGACGATCCCTGGCGAGAGGCCGGCGATGGTGGCGACGTGGTTGAGGGTGAGCCTGGAATAGCCGAATTGGCCGATGGCCGTCATCGTCGCCTCGATCAGCTGACGCTGGCGCGCCTCGCGGATGGGCGTAATTCGGGGTGATTTGGGGGCTTCCTGCTCGTTCATCGCCAACATGCGCCGGGCCGTCCAACTCCCTTCAAAATAACACGTTTTTGCAGCTGCGAAATTAAACAATCATTCAGCATACTGGACAACTTTTGCCCAAAATGCTAGAAAATTTGTACAGCCATTCAAATCAATGGCCGGAACCGGCGGGGGCATCGGGCTTTCGCTGAAGGACCGGCCGGAACGGAGAGGAACATGAACGCCCCGACCCGGCGGATTAAACCGGCCTACAAACTCGACAAGTCCACGGCCCATTACCAGAAGGCGGTGAAGGCGATGCCGCTTGGAGTCAGCTCCAACTTCCGCTTCTGGGGCGAGGGCAAGACGATCTATGTCAAGAGAGGTAGGGGGGCGCGGGTCATAGACCTGGACGACAACTGCTATATCGACTACCGGCTCGGCTACGGGCCGGCGATCCTCGGCCACTGCCATCCCGAGGTGGATGCCGCCGCGCGAGAGGGCCAGGAGGTGGGGACCGTTTTCGCGCTCGGCACCGAGCGCGAGCTTGCCGTTGCCGAGCTGATCCGCAGCATGGTCCCGGCGGCCGAGCTGGTGCGCTTCTCCAATTCAGGCACCGAGGCGGTGATGGGCGCCTTGCGGCTCGCGCGCGGCGCCACCGGCAAGGACCACTACGTCACCTTCGAAGGCAGCTATCACGGCCTGTTCGACGCCGCGATGTGGACAGCCGACATGGCCAACATGACCGACCCGGTGAAGGGGCCGGAGGTTGTCAGCTACGGCAAGGGCGTGCCCCAGCTCGTCCGCCAGCTCTTCTGGCAGGTGCCGTACAACGACGCCAACCGGCTGGAGGACGTGCTGAAGAAGCACGGCCATGAGATCGCGGCGGTGATGATCGAGCCGATCCTGGGCAACTGCTGCGGCATTCCCTCGCGGCCGGAATTCCTCAGGGCGGTGCGCGAGCTTTGCACCCGCCACGACGTGCTGATGATCGTCGACGAGGTGAAGACCGGCTTCCGCGTCTCCAAGGGCGGCGCGCAGGAAGTCTATGGCGTCAAGGCCGACATCTGCACCATGGCCAAGGCGGTGGCCAACGGCTATCCCATCGCCGCCATCGGCGGGCGCGAGGACATCATGCGCAACTTCGGCCGGGGTGTGGCCCATGGCGGCACCTACACCGCCCAGGCCATCAGCCTGGCGGCAGCCGAGCGGACGCTCACCATCCTGCGCGACACGACGACGCTGGCCGACATCGCCGCCTATGGCAAGGCGATGCAGGCCGGAATGACCCGGATCCTTTCGGCCCGCGGCATTCCCCACAGCTTCGCCGGGCATCCCAGCATGGGCGGCCTGTTCTTCCGCGAGAAGCCGCCGGAGAACTACCGCGACTGGAAGACCAGCGACTACACATTCTACGACCATCTCGCCGGTAAGCTGATCGAGCGCGGCGTGATGTGCGAGCCCGACAGCCGCGAGCCCTGGTTCATCTCCGCCGCCCACGACCAGGAATGCCTGGAGGAGACCCTGGCCGTGTTCGAGCAAGGCGTGGACATGACGTTGGAAGAACTGGGCAACCAGCATGCCAACAAGCAGGCCCCGCTGATGGCCGGGATTTCGAGCTAAAGCAACGGTACGTCCCCACGGTACGTCCCCGGGGCGCCCAAGGACCGGCCTGGCCGCCGGTCCCTCCCACAACGGGCGCCTCGGGGCGGTTTCTTCTAAAGGCCCCGCCGCCCCAACTCCCGCATCCGCATGAGCCAGCGCTCGCGCCGCCGTGCCGGGCCATCGACCATGCCCACCAGGCTCTCGTGGATCGGGCCGATGCCGCAGAAGCCGAGGATGTTGCGCTCCAGGCTCTTCAGGGAATGGGCACCAAAATACCAGCGATAGACCAAGGCCGGCATGCCCATGGTGACGACGATGCGGGCGCTCTTCTCCTTGAGCCCCGGCTTCCATGTCCGCGGGCCGGCCACCTTTTTCATCGCGAAGTCCGGACGGAACACCTGCTCGATATATCCTTGAGCAAGGCCGGCATCGCACCCATCCAGAGAGGATAGAGCAGGACCAGATGCTGGGCCCAGGTGATGGCTTCCTGGCCGGCCCGGATCGCATCCGGCGGCAGATTCACTTCCCAGTCCGGCTTGGTCCTGAGCAATGGGAAGTCCAGGGTCGCGACCTCGATGCGCCTCACCTCATGTCCGCCCTCGGCCGCGCCGGCGCAATAGGCCTCGGCGAGGGCGCGGCAGAAATGCCCGCCAGCGGGATCGGGATGGCCCTGGATGATCAGAATGCGCATGGCACGGACGTTACCGCGCCGGGGGCAGCTTGGTCGCAGCGCCGATCCGCGGCCCGGCCGATGCCAGCGCCAACATGTGGCGCAGGCAATAGAAGAAGACCGCGGGGCTCGCCGCGCCGACGAGGTAGCCGCCGAGCCCCATGGGCTCGATCGCCTGCTGGCTCAGAACGGCAAGCATCGGTGCGCCCACGAGCGGGTAGAAGGACAGCACCGCGACCAATAGGTAGACGACGATGGACACAGCCGCAACGCCGCGCCCCGCGAGCCGGCGCGCGTAGTGGGTCGCGAGCACGCGGATATAACCGAGGGACAAGAGGCCGAACAACGCGTTCACCAGGACCAGAACCGGGAACAGATGCCGGATCATGACGGCCGATATCCCGAGGGCGGGATTGGCAAGCGCGTCGGCCATCTGGCAGGCCGGGATCATGCCGGCGACCGCGTCGGTGACCGGCGCCAATTGCGCCGCCACCGCTTCGATGAAGCCTGGATCGCGGGCGTTGGCGTAGAGCAGGAACAGGGCATAGCCGAGGCTTCCCGCGAGGGTCAGACCGGTGATCCATCCGGGCGCGGTGGGCGCGCCGGCTGATGCCCTGGCCGGCGCCGGCATGGCGCCAGCCCCCATACCAGCCGTCGTCGCGGCCGAGGCCTGAGGTTCTATGCCGGCCAGGCGCTCCAGCACCTTGATGCGGGCTGCAATCGGCGGATGGGTGTCGAATAGCGTGAAGACCGCCGGCGGGTTCTCGATGAACATCTGCCGCACTTCCGAAGGCACATGCGGCACGGCCGGGTTGGTCGCGATCTTGCGCAAGGCGGAGATCAACGCCTCGGGATGCTTGGTCAGGTCGACCGAGCCGGCATCGGCCAGATACTCCCGTTCCCGCGAAATGGCGAAGCGCAGCACCAGGGCGAGGAGATAGCCGACGCCGGCGACGATCGCCGCGGCCAGGACGAACATCACGACGCCACCCCCGCCGCGCCGGCTGCGCCCGAAGGAGATCACGCGAAGGCTGCGCCAGAGCAGCTGGGCGAGGAAGGAGATCACGCCAACGAAGAGGATCGTCACCAGCAACAGCCGGACGTCACGGTCGAGGATATGGGTCAGCTCATGGGCCAGAACCGCCTCCAGCTCCGCGTCGTCGAGCTGAGCCAACAGCCCGCTGGTGACGGTGATGGAATAGCTGCGCTGATCGACGCCCGAGGCATAGGCGTTCATGGCGTCGGTATCGATGATGTAGAGCCGCGGCATCGTGAGGCCGCGGGAGATGCACAGGTTCTCCAGCAGATTGTAGAGCTTCGGGGAATCGGCGCGGGCCACCGCCCTGGCGCCGGTCGCCCGATGGATCAGCGCATCGTTGAAGAAATAGGCCAGCAGCAGCCAGATCACCGCCGCGCCGACGACATAGGGCCAATAGGCGAGCGCGAAAGCGCAGGTGAAATCCAGCGCGCCGTGGCCGCCGGTGACGGAATCGAGGCCGAATTGCTGGAACTGATAGCGCTGCATGCCGCCGGAAGAATCGGCGAACAGGAACCAGGCGGCGAGGTAGACCAGGATGGCGAGCAGCAGGAGCAGCAGGAACGGGAAGGCCGTCAGCAGCAGGATCGATTTCAGATTGTTGTTCCACCGGTAGGTGGAAAGGCCGAGTACCGCCGCCATGGCCCTCGCGGTCCTTCCTGAGACCGCTGGCTATCCGCCGAAGGAGACCTTGGGAGGCTCGACGGCCGCGGCCTTGTCGGCCGCGTCGAGGGTGAACATTTCGGCATGGGTGAAGCCCAGCGGGCGGGCCACCAGCACGGCCGGGAACTGCTCGATCTGGGCGTTGAATTCCGCAACCGCGTTGTTGAGGAAGCGCCTCGCGGCGGCGATCTTGTTCTCCAGGTCGTCGAGCTCAGACTGGAGCTGGCGGAAATTGTCGCTGGCCTTGAGCTGGGGATAGTTCTCCGCCACCGCCAGGAGCTGGCCGATTGCCGCGGTCAAGGCACCCTCCGCCTGGCCGCGCTCGCCGATCGACGCGGCCTTCATGGCGCCCGCCCGGGCCGCGGTCACTTTCTCGAACACGCCCGCTTCGTGGGCGGCATAGCCCTTCACCGTTTCGACCAGGTTCGGCACAAGGTCATGGCGCTGCTTCAGCTGCACGTCGATGTCGGCGAAAGCGTTCTTGTAGGCCTGCCTCAGGCCGACCAGCCGGTTGTAGATGAAGATGAAAAACAGGACGACGAGACCCAGGACGACCAGGACGATCCAGCTCGCGCTCATGGCTCCCCCCACCGCTCCAGTCAACGGCGATCTTGCGCCATTTCCGCGCGTTTGGCCACTTGCTTGCCGATGACGGCGGCATGACCATCCGGTTAAGGCGGTGTCCGCCAAAAATTTGAATGGACATTCAATTTCTGAACGGCTATTCAATTCCCTAGAGCAAGATCGGGTCAGCTTCTCTCAAGCTGACCCGTGAATCTTGCTCTACATGTTAGGTTTAGAGCCTGATTCACGTCTCAAGCCGAACGAGCTTGAGACGATCAGGCTCTAGGCGGCCGCGGTGGGGGACAGGTCTCGGGAGCGAAGCATGGACGCGCCATACGACGTCATCGTGATCGGCGGCGGCCACAACGGCCTGACCGCGGCCGCCTATCTCGCCATGGGCGGCGAGCCCGAGGGGCGCAACAAGCTGAAGGTGCTGGTGCTGGAGCGGGCGGCCAAGGCCGGCGGTGCGGCCATGTCCGAGGAGATCCATCCCGGCTTCACCTATTCGACCTGCTCCTATGTCTGCAGCCTGCTCCGGCCGGAAATCTTCCGGTTCCTGGATTTGCCGCGCCACGGCCTGCAGGTGATCCCTTACGAGATCAACAGCCAGCCCAACGCCGCGGGCGAGGGCATCGTTACCTATCGCGACCACGACCGGACGCGGGAATCGCTGCGCCGGCATTCGATCAAGGACGCCGAGGCCTACGACCACTACGCGGCCGAGATCAGCCGCCAGTGCCGCTTCATCAAGCCCCTGCTCCTGATGACGCCGCCCGATCCGACCATCCCCAACCCGTTCCAGCAGAACCGGATCAATCCCTGGGCCCACAAGACCGACATCGAGGGCCTGCTCAGGATCATGGCCGAGTTCGGCCGCATGGGCGAGCGCCAGATGTACGAGATCATCCGCTTCTGGACCATGTCCATCGGCGATTTCCTGGACGAGTATTTCGAGCATCCGCGCTGGAAGGGTTTCTCCGCTGCCTCGGCCATCATCGGCACGGCACTCGGCCCCTACTCGCCCGGCACCGCCTATGTGCTGCTGCATCACTACATGGGCGAAGTGGACGGCCAGATCGGCGCCTGGGGCTTCGCGCGCGGCGGCATGGGCAGCGTCAGCAAGGCGATCGCCTCGGCCGCCATGGAGGCAGGGGCGGAAATCCGCACCGGCGCCGAGGTCGCCCAGATCCTGGTGAGGGACGGCAAGGCTGTGGGCGTGGCGCTCGCCAACGGCGAGGAGATCCGCGCCAAGGCGGTCGTCTCCAACCTCGATCCCAAGCGCACCTACCTGAAGCTCCTGGAGAAGTCGGACCTGGATGCGGTCGATCCCGACATCCATCGCTATGCCAGGAACTTCAAGATCCGCGGCTCGTCGGGCAAGCTCAACATCGCGCTCGACGGCCTGCCGCGTTTCGCCGGCCTGCCGGCGGAATCGGCCTGGGGCACGATCGATATCGGCGGCGATTTCGACTACATCGAGCATGCCTTCGACGACTACAAGTATGGCAGCTGGTCGCGCCGGCCGTTCCTCGACATCGTCATCCCCACGACGGTCGATCCGACCATGGCCCCGCCGGGCAAGCATTTCATGTCGGTCTTCGTGCAGTACGTGCCCTACACGCTGGCCGAGAAGCCGTGGACGCTCGAGGCCAAGGCCGCCTACGAGAAGGACGTACTGGATACGATCGAGGAGAACGCGCCGGGCTTCCGCAAGCTCATCCTCCATGTCCAGACCCGCACTCCCTGGGACATCGAAAACGAAGTGGGCCTGACCGAGGGCAACATCTTCCAGGGCGAGCTCACCCTCGACCAGCTCCTGTTCAACCGGCCCTTCCCCGGCCTCGGCCAATACCGCGGGCCTTTCGATGGCTTCTACATGTGCGGCTCCGGTACCCATCCCGGCGGCGGCGTCATGGGCGCGCCGGGTGCCAATGCGGCGCGGGAGATCCTGAAGGACTTCCGCCGGGGGATCGTGAAATGAGCGCTCCCCTCTATGATGCCGCCATCATCGGCGCAGGCCACAACGGCCTCGTCACCGCCGCCTATCTCGCAAAAGCGGGGCTGAAGGTCGTCGTGCTGGAAGCCAACGACAGGCCGGGCGGCGGCGCGGTGACCCGGACGTTTGCGCCGGGGTTCAGGGTCTCGGCCGTGGCGCATCTGCTCCACGCTTTGCACCCCCGCGTCGCCCGCGACCTGGGCCTGAATCGCCTGGGCTTGCGCCGAGGGCTGAAGGCAACCGGCACCGCCGCCCTGCTGCCTGGCGGCGGACGGATCGAAATCTCCGAGGATGCTGCGGCAACGAGCGCTTCCATCGCCCGCGTCTCGTCCGCCGATGCCGCAGTCTACGGCCAGGCGATGGCGCGGCTGGTCCGGCTCTCGGGCGCGCTCGGCGGCTACATGCTTCGCACGCCGCCCAGCCCCTCCATGGCCTCCAACGATCTCAGGACCAAGATCGACCTCGGCCTGTTCGCTCTGTCGCTGCGCCGGCTGGGACGGAAGGATCTCCTGGAGCTGACGCGCATCCTGACCATGAACGTGGCCGACCTCGCCGGCGACCTGTTCGAAAGCGATGCGGTCAAGGGCCTGCTCGCCTTCGAGGCAACGCTCGGCGCCTATCTCGGGCCCCGCTCGCCCAACACCGTGTTCAATCTGCTCTACCGGCTCTCCTCCTTCGGGCCCCAGGGAATGGGCGGATTCCATCTGCCCGTCGGCGGCATGGGCGCCCTGGGCGACATGCTCGCCAAGGCAGCCGAGAAGGCCGGCGCCACCATTCGCCTCAAGACGCCGGTCGAACGGATCCTGGTCGAGAGAGACGTCGCCACCGGGGTCGTGCTGGCCGGCGGCGAGGAGGTTCGCGCCCGCCAGGTCGCCTCCAGCGCCGATCCGCAGGCCACGCTTTTGAAGCTGGTCGCCCCGGGCCAGCTCGACGTCCAGTTCCTGAAGCGGATCCGGCATCTGCGCATGAACGGGTGCGTGGCCAAGATTCATCTCGCCCTCGACGGCC
This sequence comes from uncultured Alphaproteobacteria bacterium, assembly GCA_963724385.1. GTDB lineage: Bacteria > Pseudomonadota > Alphaproteobacteria > Dongiales > Dongiaceae > DASXQK01. The sequence continues at coordinate 25,821 of CAVRUJ010000002.1, forward strand.
TGCCCGATGGCTGGGCGGCCGGCGCCCGTCGCCTCGTCTTCGCGCCGGCGATCAACCATGTGGAGCGGGCCTTCGACTGCGCCAAATACGGCCGCGTCTCTGACCATCCGGCCCTCGAGGTCGTGCTGCCGAGCCTCGGCGACGCAAGCCTGGCGCCGGCCGGCAAGCATGTCGCCTCGATCCTGTTCCAGTACGCGCCTTACAAGCTTCGCAGCACTTCGCCCGACGACGCACGGCGCCAGGTGTTGGAGCGCGGCCTCGACACATTGGAAGCGCTGGCGCCCGGCATCAAGGGACGCGTGCTCGCCTCCGAAGTCCTGATCCCGCAGGACCTGGAGTCCCAGTTCGGGCTCTCGGGCGGCCAGTGGCATCACGGCGAGGTGACCCTGGACCAGATGTTCTTCCTGCGGCCCGCCGGCGGCTTCCAGCGCTATCGCATGCCGATCCCGGGGCTCTGGCTCTGCGGCGCCGGCGCCCATCCGGGCGGCAACGTCTCGGGCGCAGCCGGCGCCAATGCGGCGCGGGAGATCCTGCGCGAGCTCAAGCAGCGGAGGACCGGTCGATGACCCATGTCCAGCACCTGAGGCCCTTCCTGCGCAAGACGCCGTTCCACGCGCCCATGGAAGCGCTGATGCATGGCAACGGCTGGATCCGCTGGATGGGCTATTACGCGCCCGCCTTCTTCGATTCCGAGCAGTCGGAATATTTCGCCGTGCGCACCGGCGCCTCGGTCTACGACGTCTCGCCCTTGATCAAGTATTCGATCCGCGGGCGCGACGCGGCGCGGTTCATGGACTATCTCGTCACCCGCGACATGACCAAGGCCAGGCCCATGCAGGTGGTCTACACCGCCTGGTGCGACGACGACGGGCGGATGATCGAGGAAGGCACCGTCTTCCGCCTGGCCGAGAACGACTTCATTCTCAATGCCGCGCTCCATCAGCTTCACTGGCTGGAAGAAGCGGCGCATGGCTTCGACGTGATCGTCGAGGAGATCTCGGAGCAGATCTGCGGGCTTTCGCTCCAGGGCCCGACCTCGCGGGAGATCCTGAAGGCGCTGGGCGTCGCCGGGATCGAGAAGCTCGCCCATTTCGGCATTCTCGAGGCGACCATCGACGGCCATTGGCTGCGCATCGACAGGGCCGGCTACACCGGCGACCTCGGCTATGAGCTCTGGGTCAAGCCCGAGCACGCCGTCTGGCTTTGGGAGACCCTGTTCCGCCTGGGCGATCCTTACAAGATCGCGCCCATCGGCTCGCTCGCCCTCGACATGACGCGCATCGAAGCCGGCTTCATCCTGGTGGACGCCGACTACATCGGCGCCATGTACGCGATCCGGCCAACCCAGCGGATTTCGCCCTATGAGGCCGGCATCGGCTGGGCCGTCAACCTGAAGAAGGATGCCTATTTCACCGGCAAGCGGGCGCTTGCCCGAGAGAAGAGCGAGGGCCTCTCGCGGCATGTCCTGACCGGGATCGAGATCGAGGGCCGCAAGCCGGCCGCGGGCTCCTTCCTCTACGCCGACAGGGCAGGCAAGCAGGAGCTCGGCCTCACGACCTCGGCCCTGTGGTCGCCGGTGCTGAAGAAGAATATCGCCTTTGCCCGCCTGCCGCCCAGCTACGCGGCCCCGGGCCAGCAACTCTGGATCGAGATCTGGTATCCCAAGGAGCAGAAGATCGAACGCAGCATGGTCCGCTGCTGGACGCGCAACCGCATGTTCTTCGACCCGCCACGCAAGAAGCAGTGAGGCGCAGGCGGACCAGCCGATGGCGCAGAACCTACCGATCCGCGGCCAGCGCCGCCACGAGCTGATCCGCGCCACCATCGCCGTCATCGCCCGGCAGGGCTACACCGGCACCACCCTTGCCCAGGTGGCCAAACAGGCGGGCGTGGCCACGGGCCTGGTGAATTTCCATTTCCAATCCAAGGAGCGGCTGTTCCGCGAAACCTTCCTGCATCTCTCGGCGGAATACGAAGAAGTCTGGCTGAGGCATTTGGAGGAGGCCGGCGGCGACCCCCGCCGGCGCCTCGATGCCATGATCGAGGCCTATTTCGACCGGCGCATCTTCACTCGCGAAAAGCTCGCGGTCTGGTTCACCTTCTGGTCGGATGCCGCGCTGCGCGACCGGTATCGCGCCGCGGCCACACGGGTCGAACGGCGCTACCTCGCCGAGATGGACGCAGGCATCGCGGCCCTCATCGGCCGCGGCGCGCAACGCCGGGCGAGCGAGATCACGCTTGCGCTCTCGGCCATGATCGACGGCTTCTGGCTGCAGGCCCTCATCTATCCCCGGCACTTCAATCGGGGCGACGCGGTCGCCAGCTGCCGGCGGTTCCTGGCGGAGGAACTGAGGGAGTAGTGGCAGCAAGGAGGTCGTCATGATCGTCGCGGGAAGCTGTCTTTGCGGAATCGTCGCCTATGAGGCGCGGTTACCCTTCCTGCAATTCGTGAATTGTTACTGTTCCCGCTGCCGCAAGGCAACTGGCAGCGCCTACGCCGCAAATGCCCTGGTCAACCCGGATGCTTTCCTCTGGATCAGGGGCGAAGACAAAATAAATCGATACGACCTGCCCACGGCCCACAGCTTCGCCACCTCGGTATGCGGCATGTGCGGATCGCCTGTGCCCCATTTTACCCGCAGCGGGCGCGAGGTAATCATTCCCGCTGGTTCTCTGGACAGTGATCCGGGCGAGAAGCCCTCCCGGAATGTTCACTGGAGCTCCCGAGTTCCCTGGTTGCCGCCACCTGGAGACCTACCAACATCGGGATAACGCCATCGTTCCTGCCTCACGACCAGCGGCGACGCTGTGAGTTTTGTGTGGCAATAGCGGCGCTTGCGGAATTGCGACGCCAATTGGGCTTCCGCGCCTAACATCCGCCCAAATTCCCAGCCACTTATCTTGCCGGCACATCTCGTTGCCGTGGGCCTGTTATCGACAGGAGGATGACCATGACGAAGATGATTGCAGCCGATCAGAACGGTCCCCGTTTCGTTGGCATCTATGGTTTCGGCAAAGATCAATTCCAGCTCGACCAGAAACTCACCCCGGCGCGCGCGTCCATCCAGGCCGTCGTGGCGGACCTGGCAGAGCGGCAGATGCGCGAGGGAGCGCTGCGCTTCGTGCAGATCATCGATCTGTCGATGCTGGAGCCCGTGGAGCCGTATCGGGCGACGCTCGCCAGGCTCCGCACCACTCCGGTCAACTGAGAATACTTGCGACTGAGCGAAGCCGGAGCGGCGGTTCGCCGCCGCTCGGCCGCTCGCAGGCCTCGATCCTGTGTGACCGGTGGAAGATGAACTCCCGCCATGTCATGGCCCGAGGCGTGAAGAGGCCGCCTACCCCGCTCGTGGCCCTGCTTCTGGGATGCCTCGGCCTTCTTTCGGCCTGCGCTTCGGTGCCCAATGTGGGGAAGGCGATCCAGGCCTCGGAGGATTCGGGTCAACAACCGACACTGGTTGGTTCGCAGGGACCGCTGACAGAGCAGCAAAGCACGGCGATTCTCGACCGCGTGAAAACTCAATCCAGCGACACCGATCTCCTGGACCGGCATCTCAAGGTCGAACAGGCCATCGCCGGAAGTCCCCTCGTTGTCGGCAACCGGACGAGGATCCTGCGCGACGGCGCGGAGACCTTCCGCGCCATGTTCGCTGCCATCGGCAAAGCCAAGAGCCACGTCAACCTCGAGTATTACATATTCGAGGACGTGGAGAGCGATGGCGTGAAGCTGGGCGACCTTCTGGTGGAAAAGCGCCGCGCCGGCGTCGCGGTCAACATCATCTACGACAGCTTCGGCTCGATCGGAACGCCAAGCGCGTTGTTCAAGCGCCTGAAGGCAGCCGGGGCCACGCTGGTCGAATACAATCCGGTCAATCCCCTGGACGCGACGAGCGGCTATTCCCCCAATGACCGGGATCATCGCAAGATCCTTGTCGTCGACGGCACGACTGCGATCGTCGGCGGCGTGAATCTTTCCTCCGCCTACCAGAGCCACCCCTTCGGCAAAATCGTCGGCTCCGATGGTCAACCCGCGGCCTATTGGCGCGACATCGATCTCCAGATCGAGGGGCCGGCTGTGGCCGAGCTCGAGAGGCTGTTCGTCCAGCATTGGATGGCGCAGAAGGGTCCGCCGCTAGACCAGTCCGCGTTCTTTCCGACTGTCCCGCCCAAAGGGAAAGAGGTTGTACACATCATCGGCAGCACGAAGGACGATACGATCCCCCGATACTATGCAACCCTGGTCTCGGCCATCGCCCACGCGGAAAAGACCGTGTGGGTGACGACCGCCTATTTCGTGCCCACCGATGAGGAGGAGGATGCCCTGGCCAAGGCCGCCAGACGCGGCGTCGACGTACGACTGCTGCTGCCCGGCAACAGCGACTCCGGCCTGGCCCTTGCCGTGGGCCATAGCGACTACACCGACCTGCTGAAGGCCGGCGTGCGGATTTACGAAACGCAAAACGAGGTGCTGCATTCGAAAACGGCGGTCGTCGACGGGGTCTGGTCCGTCGTCGGCTCCTCCAACTTCGATCATCGGAGCGCCCTGTTCAACGACGAGGTCGATGCAGTCGTCCTCGGCCGGGAAACCGCGGCGGCGCTGGAGTCCATATTCGAGGACCAGCTGCGCAGTGCCAAGGAGATCGAACTGTCGAACTGGAAGGACCGGCCCTTCGGGCAGAGGCTCGATGAAACGTTCTCCTCCCTTTGGCAGGATCTGCTTTGAGCGGACGCGAAGCCCGATGAGGGTCCGTCTCCTGCTCGCCTTCCTCGCCTGGATTGTCCCGCTTGGGGCGCGGGCCGAGACTCCCTGGCCCTGCGAGAGGTCGCTGCTGCCGCCCTACGCCGCGCTCGGCGCACCGCCAAGCCTGCTGACGATGAGGAGCGGCAGCCTGCCGCCGATATCCGCGCCAAGCGATTGCCGACCATGGATTCCATGGCGCTCCTCCTTGCTGGTGACTTTGGCGGGCAGGTTCCGCTACCTGGGCGACGCCGACGGCCTGCTGGCGAGATTTGGCGCTATATCGGCGTTGCGCGGCATAAAATACTGGTCGGTGACCGACGGCGCCTGGAGAACGCTGGTAACGGATGCCGGCGCGCTCGACGGCCTGGACATGCCGCGGCGGCGCGCCGACTTCTCGGTCGCTGAAATGAGCAGCGGTCGCGATCTCTACTTCGACCAGCAGGACAATCGCTCGTCCGGGCTCGTGAGCTATCGCATGCGCGTGCTCGAACGCGGCGAAGATCACGCGGTGATCGTGGTCGAGAACGTGACCAGCGTCTGGCTCTTCGTCATCCCGCTGTTCGATCCAGGCGATCTGCAATCCTTGTACGTTCTCCGACGGCTATCGCCCGGCGTGTGGGGCTTTCAGAGCCTGACCGGTGCCCGGGAGGGAATGCTGATCCCGAGCAGCGCCGCCTCCTACGTCAATCGCGCCGTCGCGATCTATAGGCACATCATCGGCATACCGACGGACCAGAACCCACCTGCATCGCCTTAGATCCTTGCCCTGCGGTTTTCTGCGCCGGGCGATACCGGGTGGTGGCCTCGACAGACCTGTAATTGTCACGTGCCTTTCGCGATGGGGCTTCCCAAGTCCCCTTCAATGGCTGAACCAGCATGGAGAAGAAGCCATGTATCGGACATCAATCACTCTCGTCGCGGCTCTCTTCGCCGGCGCGATTGCCGCCGGGTCGCTTACTCCCGGAGCCCGGGCGGACGCCTGCCTGACCACCGATGTGATCGACGGCAGCACGGCGGACCAGGCCGCGCAGCAGATGCAGGCCGCGGGGTTCATTCAGCCCCGTGACCTGAAGAAGGGCTGCGACAATTACTGGTACGCTCATGCGATGCAGAACGGCATGCCGGTGGACGTCGTCTTGCCGCCGGGCGGCCAACCCTTCGTCGCCCACGACAGCTAGGACTTAGCACCAGAGTTGATCAGAGTATCCATCGGCGGCGGGCGGACCACGCTCCTTCGCCCGCCGCCGGAGGCGAATTTTCCGCGCCGGTGGGCCGTCGCCGCGGCTTGCCCTTGGCCAGCGACACAGGCTAGCCTCAGCCCTTCCAAGAGCTTCCCCGTTCAGCCGAAGCGACCGAACAACGGAGCGATTCCATGCGCCCCAATCCCGCGACCAATCTCGCCTATGACACCGAAGCGCTGTGGCAGCAGGACCGCGACCACATCATCCATCCCTGGATCGACCTGGGCACGGCCAAGACCCGCGAGCCCCTGATCGTCGCCGGCGCCGAGGGCGTGCACATCTACGATTCCCGCGGCCACCGCATGATCGACGGGATCGGGGGCATGTGGTGCGTCAACATCGGCTATGGCCGCGAGGAGATGGCCCAGGCGATCGCCGACCAGGTGCGCAAGATCCCCTATTTCTCGCCCTTCGGCCTCATCTCCACCCCGCCGGCGATCGAGTTCGGCGCCAAGCTCGCCGAATACACGCCAGGCGACCTGAAGCATGTCTTCTTCGCCACCGGCGGCTCGACGGCGGTGGATTCGGCCCTGCGCTTCGTCCAGTTCCACAACAACTTCGTCGGCCGGCCCGAGAAGAAGCACATCATCACCCGGGACTGGGCCTATCACGGCTCGACCTATCTTTCGGCCTCCGTCTCGGGCAAGCCGGGCGACCGCGGCAATCTCGACTTCATCACCGACACGATCCATCACCTGCCCGCGCCCAATCCCTATCGCCGGCCCGAGGGCATGAGCGAAGCCGAGTTCCTCGACGCCAAGGTGGCCGACCTCGAGAACAAGATCCTGGAGCTCGGGCCCGACAAGGTCGCCTGCTTCATCGCCGAGCCGCTGCTCGCCTCGGGCGGCGTGATCGTGCCGCCCAAGGGGTATCACCGGCGGACCTGGGAGGTTTGCCGCAAATACGACGTGCTCTACATCTCCGACGAAGTCGTCACCGGCTTCGGGCGGCTGGGCGAAATATTCGCCTCGGAACCGGTGTTCGATATCGTTCCCGACATCATCACCTCGGCCAAGGGCCTGACCTCGGGCTATATCCCGCTCGGCGCCTTCTTCGTCTCCGATCGGCTCTATGCCGCCATGACCGGGCCCGCCGGCAAGGGCAAGTATTTCACCAACGGCTTCACCTATTCGGCCCATCCGGTTGCCTGCGCCGCCGGGCTCAAGAACCTGGAGATCATCGAGCGCGAGCATATCCTCGACCATGTCCGCAAGACCGGGCCCTATTTCCAGGAACGCCTGAAGACGCTGCTCGATCTCCCCATGGTCGGCGACGTGCGCGGCAGCCACATGATGTGCGCGGTCGAATGCGTCACCAACAAGAAGACGAAGGAATCCCCGCCCGCGGACTGGGAGGTGGCGTTCCGCATCATCCGCAACGCCATGGAGCGGGGCCTGTTGGTCCGGCCGCTCGGCAACACGGTCATCCTCTCCCCGCCGCTGACCATCAGCCGCAAGCAGATCGACGAAGTCGTGGACATGCTGGGCAAGGCGATCCGCGCCGTGGCCGACGAGCTGGTGCGCGAGGGCTTGTGGAAGGCTCCGTCCTGATGGGGTCATAGGCTTTGTCCGACCGGCCTGACGGCCCTGCCCCGCCCGCCCCCGGAACTTTGCTGCCCATCGCCGCGACGGTCGCGGCGGTATTGCTTTGGGGCCTGGCGCCGGTGGGCATCCGGTTCATCGTCCTCAGGGTCGACCCGCTGGCCGTGCTGGCCCTGCGTTTCACCATTTCCGCCCTCGCCTTCCTGCCGGTCCTGATCCAATCGCGTCTCATGGGCTGGAGCAGGGCCGACCTCAAGGCGGGCGTCACCTGCGCGCTCGTCGGCATCGTCGGCTATGGCCTGCCGGTCACCATCGGCCAGCAATGGACCACGGCCAGCATGACGGGCCTGATCCTCGCCAGCGAGCCGATCTGGATCCTGCTCATTTGGGCTCTGCTGGAGCGCCGGCGCCCCGGAATGGGCGCGGAGCTTGGCGCCGTTCTCGGGCTGATCGGTGTCGGGCTTCTCTTCGACGGCGGCGGGACGATCGCCGGCGGGAATGGGGCGCTTGGCGCCGGGCTCGTCCTCGTCTCGGCCATCGCCTGGAGCGGCTATTGCGTCCTGGTGCGCGACCTTGCTTTCCGGCGCGGCGTCCTCCAGGTGACCGCCTTCACCATCGTCGCCGGCTCGCTTCCCCTGATCGCGATAGGCGGGCCCGGCGCCTTGGCGGAACTGGGTCGGCTCACGGGCCAGGAATGGGCGGTGCTGGCGGCACTCGCCATCGGCGGCTCGGTCTTCGCCATCATGCTTTGGAACTATGGCGTTTCCAGATTGTCGGCCTTGCGGGCCGGGCCGTTCCTCTACCTGGTGCCGCTCATCACGGTCAGCGGCGGCGTCGGCTTGCTGAAGGAGAGCCTCGACCTTCGCCTGCTGCTGGGCGGCGCGATCATCCTCGCGGGCGTTGTCACGGCACAGGGGAGCTGGGCGGAGAGGCTGGGTCGTCGGGTCCTTTCAAGGCCTCAGGGCAGCGGCCCGTCCTCGCGATGAGACGCCAGCGCCGCCGAAAGCCGCCGCGTGATCTTCACCATGTCGGCCTCGTCGCGATCGATGCCGTAAACCGTCAGCGGGAAATTGAGCGGCTTCTGGATTGCCCAGATGCGCTCATGCCGATCGGGGGGAAGGATTTCCGCAGGATCGCCCACCGCCACCCAGCCGATGGGCACGATCGAGCCGGCCGGCAGCCGGGTCTTCAGGTGAACGACGGCGTTCACGCGGATCTCGCTGCCCTTGCCCAATTGCGCGCCATGAAAGATCGCCGCCCCCGTGGCGATGAACACCTCGTCCTCGATCCGGCAGCCGACCACATGGCTCACGGGGCCGATGAGGCAGTTGTAGCCTATCTTAAGGGGATGGCGCTGGCCCGCGCGCAGCACCGCGTTCTCCATGACGATGCATTCCTTGCCGATCTCGATCGAACTGCCTTCGGCTATGACCTGGGCGCCGAACAATATGCGGCAGCCGGCGCCGATGCGGACGTCGCCGCAAACCACGGCATTGGGCGCGACATAGGCGGTCGGGTCGATGTGCGGCGATTTGCCGAGATGCGAGAGGATCATACGCTGGTTCCCTGTGCTGGCTGAGAGGCGAGCGAGCAGTCCTAGCCCGCACTATCTCGTCATGCGGCCGATGGTCTCGACGAGCTCCTCGACCTTGTGCCGCTGCCTGGCGAGGTCGCCCGAAGCAAAGGCGTCGGTGACGCAATGCGAGACGTGGTCGCGCAGGATCTGCTCCTCCACCTTGTGGAGCGCGGCGCGCACTGCGGCGATCTGTGTCATTACGTCGACGCAATAGCGATCTTGCTCGACCATCCGCAGCAGTCCGCCAACCTGGCCCTCGACGCGTTTCAGCCGGGTGGAAACCAGTTTCTTCGTCGCATCATTCATCGCTCGATGCCCTCACCGTCGCCTTTGCCTCTTGATACCATACCCCTGTACGGTATATGGATCAAGGCGGATCCCTTCGGCCCGACAGGAGAACGGCGGACATGACAAGCCACGCGCCCGCGGCCCAAGGCCGCTGTCATGACCACGACCAGCACGGCCAGCATCCCGGTGGCAATGGGTCGGACCAGGCAGCTGCTGTGGTGGAGCGCGTGCTCGATCCGGTCTGCGGCATGAAGGTCGACCCGGCGACATCGAAGCATCGCTTCGAGCAGGCCGGGCGGATGTTCCACTTCTGCTCCGCCGGATGCCGCACGAAATTTGCCGCCGACCCCGACCGGTACCTCGCGCCCAAGGAAGCGCCGCCGCCGGCCCGCCAGGGTGTGACCTACACCTGCCCCATGCATCCCGAGGTGCGGCAGGACGGGCCCGGCAGCTGCCCCATCTGCGGGATGGCGCTCGAGCCGCTCGAAGCGGCCGCTGCGACCGGCCCCAATCCCGAGCTATCGGACATGTCGCGGCGGTTCTGGATCGGCCTGGCGCTGACGATCCCGGTCGTCGTCCTCGAGATGGCCCGGCACATACCCGTCCCGGGGTTGCATGACCTGGTGCCGCCCCGGATTTCGACCTGGATTCAATTCGCGTTGGGGACGCCCGTCGTGTTGTGGGCCGGCTGGCCCTTTTTCGAGCGAGGCTGGGCTTCGCTGCGCCACCGAAGCCTGAACATGTTCTCGCTCATCGCGCTCGGCACCGGTGCAGCCTATGCCTACAGCGTGGCGGCGGCCATCCTGCCAGGCGTCTTTCCGTCGGGCTTCCGGGGCATGGACGGCACCGTCGCCGTCTATTTCGAGGCCGCAGCGGTGATCACCGTGCTCGTGCTCCTGGGACAGGTATTGGAGCTGCGCGCCCGCGAGCGGACGGGGGGCGCCATCCGCGCCCTGCTCAACCTCGCGCCAAAGAGGGCGCACCGCGTCCGGCCGGATGACACCGACGAAGAGATCGCGCTGGCCGAGGTGGCGATCGGCGACCGGCTGCGCGTGCGGCCGGGCGATGGCATTCCGGTGGACGGCGTGGTGCTCTCCGGCCGCAGCGCCGTGGACGAATCGATGGTGACCGGCGAATCCCTGCCGGTCGAGAAACAGCCGGCGGACAAGGTGATCGGGGGCACGGTCAACGGAACCGGCTCCCTGGTCATGCGCGCTGAGAAGGTCGGCTCCGGCACCGTGCTCGCGCGCATCGTGGCGATGGTCGCCGAGGCGCAGCGCAGCCGGGCGCCGATCCAGCGGCTGGCGGACAGGGTTTCGGGATGGTTCGTTCCTGCGGTCATCGCCGTCGCCATCATCGCCTTCGCCGGCTGGGCCATCTGGGGGCCGCAGCCGGCGCTTGCCTATGGGCTGATCGCCGCGGTCTCGGTCCTCATCATCGCCTGCCCCTGCGCGCTCGGCCTTGCGACGCCCATGAGCATCATGGTCGGCGTCGGCAAAGGTGCGACGGCGGGCGTGCTCATCAAGTCGGCGGAGGCGCTGGAGCGGATGGAGAAGGTCGACACATTGGTGGTCGACAAGACCGGCACGCTGACGCAAGGCAAGCCGCAGGTGGTGGCCGTGATCCCGGCCGCCGGCCTTTCCGAAAGCGAGGTCCTTCGCCTCGCGGGCAGCCTCGAGCGGTCGAGCGAGCACCCGCTTGCCGCCGCCGCCGTCGCCGCGGCCAAGGAGCGCGGGATCTCGCTGGCGGAACCTGCCGAGTTCGCTTCCGTGACCGGCGCGGGGGTGACCGGCGCCATCGAGGGCCGCAGGGTAGCCCTCGGCAACGACAAGCTGATGGCGGATCTCGGCATCGACCCGGGCCTCCTTGCAGCAAAGGCGGAAGAACTGCGCCGCGAGGGGGGGACGGCACTGTTTCTGGCGGTGGACGGCAAGCCGGCCGGCCTTGTCGTCGTGGCCGACCCCGTCAAGGCAACGACGCCGGCAGCGCTCGCCAATCTCAAGTCGCTGGGCCTGCGCATCGTCATGCTCACGGGCGACAACCGCACCACCGCCGAGGCGGTCGCGCGCAAGCTCGGCATCGGGGACGTCGAGGCCAATGTCCTGCCCGAGGACAAGAACCGCATCGTCCGGACGCTCCGGGCCGAAGGAAGGGTGGTGGCCATGGCCGGCGACGGCGTGAACGATGCCCCGGCCCTGGCCCAGGCCGACGTGGGTATCGCGATGGGGACCGGGACCGAGGTAGCGATGCAGAGCGCCGGGGTTACCTTGGTCAAGGGCGACCTGGCGGGAATCGCGCGCGCCCGGGCGCTCAGCCGGGCGACCATGCGCAACATCCGGCAGAATCTGTTCTTCGCATTCATCTACAACTTGATCGGAGTCCCGATTGCGGCCGGAGTCCTGCATCCGGCGTTCGGCATCCTGCTCTCGCCCATGATCGCGGCGCTGGCGATGTCCCTCAGCTCGGTATCCGTGATCGCAAATGCGCTCCGCTTGCGCGCCGTACGTCTATAGCCCACTGCGATAGCCATATTCCCTTCCGCCGGCCCCTACTGCAGCCACACCTCGCTTGAGGCCGCGTGGCCCGCGCGGTCGATGACGGTGACGCGGGCAGCACCCGGACCGTCGGGAAGCCACTCCGCCTCGCGGCGGAACGGTGCGGAGTCCACGCGCCGGCCGTTCACGAGCCAGGTGAGCGGCAGCGCCCCGCCGCTGGCGTCGAGCGGCAGGCTCTTCAAGCCGGCCGTTGCCTTGGGCAGCTCGACCGTCGAGCCGTCCACGGGGAAAGCGATGCTGAGCGCGTCCTTGCCGCCGTTCGCCTGAGGCAGGCCGAAGGGGGTCAGGTCCGGACCGAACCGGCGCAGGGCCTCAGGCAAGTCGGCTGTGGCGGCGAGGATAGCGCCCGCCGGCGGCGGGGCCGGCGGCATGACGCGCACCGGGAGCTGGTCGAAGACGGCGAAGAGGATGGGTGCCGCGGCATCGCGACCCATGCGACCGGCGGAAAAGCTTCCATCCGGCCGGCCGACCCAGACGCCGACCGTGTAGTCGGCGGTGTAGCCGATGGCCCAGGCGTCGCGGAACCCGTAGGACGTGCCGGTCTTGTAGGCCACGAGCGGCGCTCGCGCGCGATTGACGCCGGCGAGCCAGCTGGGCGGGGGCGGCGTGTCGGAGAGGATGCGGGTCAAGTACCAGGCCGCAACGGGGCTCACCAGTCGCTTGCCGGCTGCGAGCTTCGCATCGGCCGTGAAGCGCAACGGCTTCACCAGCCCGCCATCGGACAGGCTCGCGTAGAGCGTCACCAGGTCTTCGAGGCTCGTTCCGACCCCGCCCAGCACGATGGGCAGGCCCGGCGCCTGGAGCGGATCGGGAAGATGAAGCGGCAGGCCCACCGCGGCGAAGAGCCCGGCGAAGCGCGCCGGGCCGACCCGCTGGAGCAGCGCCACGGCGGGGATGTTCAAGGAAAGCTGGAGCGCCTCGGCCGCGGTCATCTCGCCGTGGAAGCGATGGTCGAAGTTCTGGGGGGCGTAATCGCCGAACCGCGTCGGCCGGTCGGTGATGATGGTCTCGGGATGGATGACCAGATCGTCGAAGGCGAGGCCGTAGACGAAGGGCTTCAGGGTCGAACCCGGCGAGCGGATGGCCCGGACCATGTCGTTCTGGCCGCGGCTGGCATCGTCGAAGAAATCGCCGGCACCGACATAGGCCCTGACGGCGCGGGTCGTGTTCTCCGTCACCAGGATGGCAAGGGTGGCACCCGCTTCGAGGCCAAGCTGCCGGCGCAGCGCGAGAGCCTGGAGCCGGCGCTGGAGATCCCCGTCGATAAGGCTTTGGATCTCGCCGGCATCGGGCCTGGCGGCGACCAGACGCGCGGCCAGATGGGGCGCATCCACCGGTGCTGTGAGCCGGCCTTGAGGCAAGGGAACCCGCGACGCCTCGCCGGCCGCGGCCGCAGTCAAGATCCCGTCGGCAACAAGCCGGTCCAGCACCCTCGCCCGCCCTTCGGCTGCGGTTGCGATGAAGCGATCCGGCCGCTGGCGCTCGGGCGACTGGGGCAGCGCCACGAGCAGAGCGGCCTCGGCATCGGAAAGCTCAGCCGGCTCCTTGCCGAAATAGAACCGCGCGGCGGCGCGCAGGCCCGAGAGGTTCCCACCATAGGGCGCCAGGGTCAGATACATGGCCAGGATCTGATCCTTGGAGAATCGCTCCTCGAGCTGCAGGGCGCGGCCCATCTCAATCAGCTTGGCGCCGAGCGTCCGCGGTCTCGGCTCCAGCAGGCGCGCTGTCTGCATGGTGAGCGTCGAAGCGCCGGAGACGACATGGCCGGATGCCACGAACTGACCCATGGCGCGCAGCAGCGCCAGGGGATCGACGCCGAAATGCCGGTAGAAGCGCTTGTCCTCATAGGCGAGCAGCATGCGCCGGAAGCGCGGGTCGACGGCCTCGGCCGTCACCGGCAGGCGCCAGTTGCCGTCGGCAGCCGGGAACGCGCGCAAGAGCTTGCCGTCCTTGTCCGTCACTAGAACCGAGAGATCACGCAGGCGCGACAGGTCCGGCGGGAAAAGACGGTCGAGGACGGCGGCGCTCGCGGCGAGCACCAGCAGCAGCGCGCAGGCGCAGGCAAGCGCAACACGCAGCCGACGGCTTGTTGGGCTCACGCCCATTGCCGCAATAGCGACTCCCTCCCCCCTTGCGGGGGAGGGCCAGGGAGGGGGGTGATCCGGAACCGAGGGAAAGCGGGCTGGCCCCACCCCCACCCCAACCCGCCCCCGTCAAGGGGGCGGGAGAATAATGCGCTGGGCTCTCCTCTCACTGGCTCGCTCCCGCATAAGGCGAGATCGTCACCTGGCCCATCGCCGTGCGGGCGCGCAAGGAAGCACGATACATGTCCTCGACCGAGGCGCCCGGCAGGCGGTAGCTGCCCGGCGTCACCGCGCGCACGAGATAGGCGACGGTGAAGTCGTCCTTGTCCGACAGGTCGATCGCCGCGACGTAGCGGTCGTCGCGATATTCCTGATAGGTGGGTTCGGTCAGGTCGCCCAGCCACGCGAAGCTGTCGGTCTTGCCCGATCCCGCGAGCCGGGCGTTCTCGATCTCGAAGCCGGCGGGCAGCAGGTCCACCACCAGGGTCTGGTGCGGGTCCTGGTCCTTGCGCTTGCCCTTGAGGACGACCACCAGCACGTCACTCTGCTTCACGTGGTCGAGGTCGGCGGCCGTGCCGTCGGGCAGGTAGAAGTCGCGCTCGAGGTCGTAGCCTTCGCTCGTCGCCGGCAGATCCTGTTCCGGCACGCCGATCAGGCTGACGCCGGCCCAGACCGGCCCGGCGCCGGCGTTCTTCACCGTCAGACCTTTGGCGAGGGTCGCGGCGTCGGGCTTCAAATAAAGCGGCCTGGCGCTCACGGGCCGGTCCTTGCCGTCGAGGGCGAGCGTCATGGGCGAGGCCTCGGCCGTCATGGCATTGGCGGCCATGATCAGCCAGCCCTGCTCCTGGGTGGAGAACCATTGGCTGCCGGCCTGGATCGAGACGACCCGCTCGAGGAGCTTGGTCAGGTCGATGCCCGATACGCCGGTCTCGACTGCCAAGGTCAGGATCGCAGCGCCGTCCCTGAGAGCTCCGCCGTAGTCGTCATACCAGTAGCTCTGGCCGGTCTCGCGATCGAACTGGGCCAGCGCAATCTTGAAGGCCGCTGCCGCACGCGCCTTGTCGCCGTGCAGCGCGAGGGCCGCGCCGATCTGAGCCGTCCCCATGGCCGTCGGCATGCTGTCCAGCTGATTGTCGGCCATGTAGCGCAACGCGGAGAGGTTTTCCGCCCCGGCCTCGGCCAGCACGTAGAGGGCATAGGCCCGGGCGGCCATGATGTCCGAGGTGTCTTCCGGATTGTTCTGGGCGAGATCGGCCAGCCACTTCAGGCCGTTCTGATAGCTGACGTCGGCCACGTCGTAGCCCTTGGCCTTCGCCCGAGTGAGGAAATCCATGGCGTAGGCGGACAACCAGGGCTCGGCATCGCCGGTGGCGTCCCACAACGCGAAGCCGCCGTCATAGCGCTGCATCTCGAAGATCCGTTCGATCGCCCGCTGGACGCGGGGGCGCATGTCCGCCTCCTTGCCGGTGCCCCAGAGCCTGGCGATATCGGCGACGTATAGCAGAGGCAGCGCCCGGCTCGTCGTTTGCTCGATGCAGCCATAGGGATAGCGGTCGAGCTGGCTCAAGAGCCCGGGCATATCGAGGTTGGGCAGGGTGGAGAAGCTCGCCGTCAGCTCCGCCGTCTCGGGCATGAAGCGCGCCAAGGCCGCATCGTCGAGACGAATGGAATCGCCCGGCATAAGCCGGCGCAGGCTCCGCTCCAGCAGCGGGAACTGGGCGGCGCGGACATAGAGGCTTGCCTCATGGGTGAGTTTGAAGCCGTCGGGACCCTGCAACGTCATTCGCAGCTTGCTGTCGCCAACGCGGTTGCCCCAGAGCGCCACACGGTAGGAAGCCGTGCCCCCGGCATCGAGATGCTCGGTCGTAACCGCGCCGTCGCCCAAGGTCACGGGGCCGACCGCCGCCAGCGTCACCTTGTAGTCGCCGGCGGGGCCGCTCAGGTTCTGCAGGCTGACGGCGATCCGGCTCTTGTCCCCCGGTGCCAGGAAGCGCGGCAGGGAGAGCGTGGCGACGACGGGATCGCGCACCACGAGCGGGAATTCGCCGGCGCCGACTTTGCCGGAATCCCAGGCCACGGCCATGATCCGCAAGCGCCCTGTGTAGTCGGGAATCGCGAGATGCAGGGTCGTCTTGCCCTCAGCATCCAGCTTCAGCAGGCCGGAATAGAGCGCCACCAGCTTGATCTCCGGCGGGGCGCCGCGCTGGGCGAGCGCGCCTGTGTCACCGCCGGCGCGGACCTCGCCGCGCCGACCGCTGCGCCCGTCGATGAGCTGGCCGTAAAGGTCGCGCAGC
The DNA here is from genome assembly GCA_963724385.1 of uncultured Alphaproteobacteria bacterium. Taxonomy (GTDB): domain Bacteria; phylum Pseudomonadota; class Alphaproteobacteria; order Dongiales; family Dongiaceae; genus DASXQK01. The sequence goes on from CAVRUJ010000002.1 coordinate 42,141, forward strand.
TCGACGCCGAGGCTCCGCTTGCCGAAGTAATAGTCCTGAGGCGCCGGGGTGGCGAAGTCGGTGAGCTGAAGGATGCCTTCATCCACCGCGGCGATGGTCACATAGGCCTGGTCGCCCTCGCCCACTCCAGCCACCTGGACCGGCAGGTCGATGGCCGTGCGCGGCGGCACTTCGGCCGGCGGCGAGATCGAGACCTTCAAGGTCCTTGCCGCCGGATCGAGGCCGAGCCAGGCGACGCCGATGGCGCGCCCGGGCCCGCGGTCGCCCGCCTTGCCGGGGCGGAACGCCGTCGCCAGAACGTAGGCGCCGGCACCCCAGTTCTTGTCGGTCGGAACCTCGACGACGCGCCCGTCGGGCGTGGCGTCGACCGTCCAGGAATCGATCAGATGATCCGTGGCGATGGCGATCAGCACTTCGCCGGCGAAGGGCGGCTTGATCAGGAGCTTGGCCGTGTCGCCCGCGCCATAACTCGCCTTGTCAGCCACGACCTGCAGCTTGTCGGGCGTATCGCCGGTACCGGGTGCGGCACCCCAGCCGGCATAGAACCGCGAGCTTGAGGCCGCACCCGAGGCGGAGTCATAGACTTCCAGGCGATAGTAGCCCCAGTCGGTCTTGAAGGAGACATGGCCCGGTGCATCGGCCTTGACGTCGAGCTTGCCGGTGGCAGCCGCCGGCTTGTCCCGGGTCACGATGCGATAGTCCCAGTTGCCGTCCTTGTAGAACCACTGATAGTCCCAATCCTCGGGGATCAGGCGATACAGCAGCCCGCTCGCGGCGACGGCATTGCCGGCGGCATCGACCGCGATGACGTCGAAACCAGCCTCCGCTCCATTGGCAACGGCCCCGTCGGCGAACAGGGGCTTGAGGCCGATGGTGAGTGGCATGTTGCGGATCGGCAGCGAGAGAGTCCTGATCACCGGCCGGCCGCCGAACTCGTAAACCTCGGCGCGAAGCGTCGCCTTCAGGGGCTGGGCCGTGCTGGGCAGGTCCGAGGGCGTCATGTCGAAGCTGGCGTCGCCCTTGTCGTCGGTGGTCTGGTCGTCGAAGTTCTCGTTTTGGGGATCGACCTTCTCGTCCACGAGCCCAAACTGGAAGCCCGGGAAGGCGCCTTGGAAGGGATCGCTATCCTGCTCGATGGTGAGGGCCCCCTTGACCAGGAGCTTCGCCGCCGGCGCGCCGTAGAGATACTTGCTCTCAAGCGCCACGGGCGTGGGTTCGCCCGGCTTGATGGCCTTGGCGTCGGTCGAGAGCTTGGCCTCGATCCGCGCCGGCACCACGTCCTCGACCAGGAAGCTGAGACTCCCCACCGCCTCGCCCTTGGGGTCGAGATAGGCCTGGACGGTCCAGCTTCCAGTCCTCGCCGAGGTGGAGATCGGGATGTCGAGGGCGTAACCGCCGGCCCCCTGGTCGGTCAGGCTGTAGCTGTGGGCCTCGACCTCATCGGGCCGGATGAGCTTCAAGGTCAGCGGCAGGCCGGAAAGCGCCTCGGCCGAGGCGTCGCGCAGCAGGGCGCCAAGATGCACCGTCTCGCCCGGACGATAGACGCCGCGATCTGCATAGAGGAAGGCATCCGCCGCGCGCGGGGCAAGCCGCCCGCCCACGCCGCGGTCCGAGAAATCGAAGGCGGCCCTGGTCAGGTCGAGGAAGGCGAAATCGCCATCGCGCCGGAAGGCCATGAGGGCGGTCGCCGTGCGCCCGTCGGTCCCGCGCATCAGGCCGGGGGGGAAGCTCGCCAGGCCGCTGCGGTCGGTGACGACGCTCGCCAGCTCCTCGTTGTTGCGGGCATAGAGCTTGACCGTGATGCGGTCGAAAGCCCGGCCGCTGTTGAGCGAGCGCACGAAGACATTGAGGCCGTCGGCCCCTGACATGGTGGTGAGGCCGAGGTCGGTCACGACGAGCCACTGTGTCGCCTTGTAGCCGTACTGGTCGCCGCCACCGTCGGCGCGCTCGGCGATCAGCACATAGACCCCGGGCGCGATCGCCGGGACCATGTCGGCGATGGGGATGAGGGTGGTGACCCGCTTGTTGCGTTCGGGCTGGACGTCGAGGGTACCTTTCCAGACCAGCTCGCCGCTTTCCTGCGCGATGGTGTCCGCGTCGTAGTTGTCGATCGCCCTGAGGAAGAGCCCGCGCTGGATCGTCTGGACGATGTTGCGGTCGCCGATGCGATAGAGCCGGAGCGAGGCCTTGGTCAGGTTGACGCTGACCAGCGGGACGCCGATGGAACCGATGCGCGGCAGCACATAGGTGGCGCTGCGGAATCCGAGCGTGGGCTCGCTGTCGCCCACGGCGAAATCGATGGTGGTATCGCCCGCCAGCTTGTCGCCGTTGGCATCGGTGAGGCCGGCCAGCACGGTGACCCGATAGTCATGGCCGAACTCGACGCCGCCGATGCAGAGCTTGTCGCCGGAAACGGAATAGACGGGCGAAGCAAGCGCCGGTGCGATCTTGACGTAGTCCTCATAGTGTATGCTGCCTGTGTCGGCGAGATCGCCGTGGAATTGCAGGCAGAGCTCGGGCTGATCGCCGGTGGCGGCGATGCTGCGGGCGATGACACGGAAGGTCATGGCGTCGAGCATGGCCTGGAGATGGCCGCTCACCTTGTCGTCGGGCGATAGCTTGAGGCTCTCCCGATAGGCCTCGACCGCCAGGTTGGGCATCTCGGCCTTTTCCAGGATCTGGCCGAGCCGGGCGAGAGCCGCCGCCTTGTCGGTAGGCGTGACCGATGCGTTGAAGGCGTTATAGGCCGCTGCCGTGGCGTGGTCGTAGTTCTCCTGGCGCGTATGGATGGCGGCAAGCTGTGACCAGGTCTCGGGCCGGTTGTCGCCCGCTGCGATCGCCTTCTCGTAAGCGGTGATGGCCCCGTCGTCATCGCCGGATGCCAACGCCTTGTTGGCCGCGGCGATGTTCGCCGCCTGGGCGGCCGGATCCTGCGTGTTGCCGAACTGGCCCTGGATGTCGCTCAAATATTGAGCCGCGGATTCGGCCACCGATTGGAGAGAGTCGGCATGGACCGCGGCGGGGAGCGCCAGCAGCGCCAGAAGGATAAGGACCGGGCGAAGCAGGGTCGCGCGAGATGGGAGGGACATGGGTTTCCGCCAATGGCGTGAATGAGGATCCGCATCGGATTCTGACAGGACCGGCCGGCGAGTAAAGCCGCTCGCGCGATGCCGCACATCAACTCATTGTAAATACGTCATTAATGTGACCCTCTCGCTTGCGCCTTTGGGCAAGCCCAAGGCGGACGCATGGCCGTTGCGCGGCGGCGGGTTCCTCCCTATATTGCGCGGCTTCGCCGGGGGAGACACCCGGCGATATCCCTGCCGGCCTCTTGCTCCTGAGGTCCGGCTAGGTCCGGGCGGCTGTTGCCAGGGCGACCTGCCAGCGCCGGACCGTTAACAGCCAGAGGGAGACGACAAGGAATGCCATTCTACGAAACCGTGTTCATTGCGCGCCAGGACGCCACGGCCGCCCAGGTCGAGGCGCTGACCGAAGGCTTTGCCGGCATCATCGCCGAGCAGGGCGGGAAGGTCACCAAGAAGGAATATTGGGGCCTGCGCAGCCTCACCTACCGGATCAAGAAGAACCGGAAAGGCCACTACACCCTGCTCAACATCGACGCTTCGCCAGCGGCGGTGAAGGAGATGGAGCGCAACATGCGCATCAACGAGGACGTGCTGCGCCTGCTGACCGTTCGGGTCGAGGCGCTCGAGGAAGGCCCCTCGGCCATGCTCCAGAGCCGGGCTCGCGACGACCGCCCGAGACGCGGCGACCGCGACGACCGCCCCCCGCGCGACGACCGGCCGCGTGACGACCGACCCAGAGATGACAGGCCCCGGCGCGACCGCGACGCGCCCGTTGCCGCAGGAGAGCCAGCATGAGCATGACCACGAGCGATTCGGGACGTCCGGCCGCCGGCGGCCGCCGGCCCTTTTTCCGCCGGCGCAAGACCTGCCCCTTCTCCAGCGATCACGCGCCCAAGATCGACTACAAGGACGTGAAGCTGCTGCAGCGCTATCTCTCCGAGCGCGGCAAGATCGTGCCGAGCCGCATCACGGCCGTCTCGTCCAAGAAGCAGCGCCTGCTGGCACAGGCCATCAAGCGGGCCCGCTTCCTGGCCCTGCTGCCCTACCTGCTGAACTAGGAGGCGGCCATGGACGTCATTCTGCTCGAGCGCGTCTACAACCTGGGCCAGATCGGCGACGTGGTGAAGGTGAAGGCGGGCTATGCCCGCAACTTCCTGCTGCCGCACAAGAAGGCGCTGCGCGCGACCGAGGCCAACAAGGCCAAGTTCGAGGCCCAGCGGGCCCAGATCGAAGCCAACAACCTGGAGCGCCGGACCGAAGCCGAGCAGATCCGCGACCGGGTGGACGGCCTCAAGGTCGTGGTGATCCGCCAGGCAGGCGAGACCGGCCAGCTCTTCGGCTCGGTCACCAGCCGTGACATCGCCGACGCGGTGACGGCAGCGGGCTTCACCGTCGACCGGCGCCAGATCATCCTCGACCATCCGATCAAGCTTCTGGGCCTGCATCCGGTGCGCGTCGCTCTCCACCCGGAGGTGATCGTCACCGTCAGCGCCAATGTCGCCAAATCGGCCGAGGAAGCCGAGGCGCAGGAGAAGGCCGGCGGCTTCGTCGGCCGGGTCGAGGAGACCCCGGCGGATGTCGAAAGCCTGCTGGCCGCGGTCGAGCCCGCGGGCGGCGCCGCGGAAGCCGAGGCGAAGCCCGAGGGCGAGGAGAAGGCTGCCCCCGAGGCCAAGCCGAAGGCCGAACGCAAGGCCAAGGCGGAGCGGCAGGCCAAAGCCAAGGACGAAACCGCGCCCGAGGCCGAGGAAAAGCCCAAGGGCAAGGCCAAAGGCGAGGCCAAGGCGAAGGGCAAGCCCAAGAAGGGCTGAACCGGCTCGTCGTTTCGCAGCAAGCAGTGGACGGCCGCCGGGCCTTCGCCGGCGGCCGTTTTTGCGTTCCGGCCATCGCCGAAACGCAAGCCTCACGCCTGGACAGAGGTTTCCTTTTGGCTAGACTTTCCTAGTCCGAGGAGTGCCGGATCGATGCTGCTCGCCAGCTTGCTTCGCTCGTCCATCAAGATCGGCTGCCTGACCGTGATCGATGCCGACGGGCGCCGGCATGTATTTCACGGCAGCAACAGCCCTGCCTATACGATCCGCCTGCATGAGCGGTCGCTCCATTGGCGCCTGCTGGTCAACCCGAAGCTCGCGTTCGGCGAGGCCTATATGGACGGCACGATCACCTGCGAGGACGGCTCGCTCTACGACGTCCTCGACCTCCTGTCGCGCAACATCACCTATCTGGAACGGCATCCGAGCCAGCGCTGGCGCGCGCCGCTCGACCGGATCGCCCGCTTCTTCCAGACCTACAATCCCATCGGCCGGGCGCGGCGCAACGTCGCCCACCACTACGACCTGTCGGGCGCGCTCTACGACCTGTTCCTCGACAAGGACCGGCAATACAGCTGCGCCTATTTCTCCAGCGACAACGACAACCTGGACACCGCCCAGGCAAACAAGAAGCTGCACATCGCCGCCAAGCTTCTCCTCGCGCCCGGGCAGAAGCTCCTCGACATCGGCAGCGGCTGGGGCGGGCTCGGCCTCTACCTCGCAAGGCTCGCCCGTGTCGACGTGACCGGCATCACCCTTTCGGTCGAGCAGCAGAAGTTGTCACAGGATCGGGCGGAAGCGGCCGGCCTCGCGGACCGGGTGCGCTTCGACCTGCGCGACTATCGCAAGCAGTCGGGATCCTTCGAGCGCATCGTCTCGGTCGGCATGTTCGAGCATGTCGGCCCGACCCATTACCGGGAGTTCCTCCGCAAGGCGAAGGAGCTGCTGACCGAGGACGGCGTCATGCTGCTCCATTCCATCGGCCGCATGGAGCCGCCGGGTGCGACCAACCCGTGGCTGACGAAATACATCTTCCCGGGCGGCTACACGCCGGCGCTCTCGGAGGTGCTGCGCGCGGTGGAGGATGTCGGGCTCTGGGTCGCCGACATCGAGATCCTGCGCCTCCACTACGCCTCGACCTTGCGCGAATGGCGCCGGCGCTTCGAGACCAATCGCAAGAAGATCGAGGCGCTCTACGATGCCCGGTTCGGGCGGATGTGGGAGTTCTATCTCGCCGGCAGCGAGGTCGCCTTCCGCCACATGAACCAGATGGTGTTCCAGCTCCAGCTGGCGAAGCGCCAGGATGCGGTTCCGCTGACCCGCGACTACGTCACCGAATTCGAGCGGGAGAACGCGGGCCGGGTCGTCTCGGCTTGACAGGCGGACGCGAATCAATCCACGCAATTTGATTCTATGCACAGGCTCGGCGCCACAATCGTCGAATGATGATTGATCGGTCCTGTTAGGGTCGACCGATGGAAGCAAAGACCACGGGCAACAGCCGCAACGTCACGCCGCTGCGCCAGACGGATGAACTGCCGCCGCGCGTCCCGCCCCATAACTACGAAGCGGAGATGGCGCTCCTGGGCGCGATCCTCGCCAACAACCTGGTCTTCGACAAGGTCAACGAGTTCCTGCGCCCCGATCACTTCGCCGACGCGCTGCACGGGCGCATCTACGAGGCGGCCGGCAAGCTGATCGAGCGCGGCCAGATCGCCAACGTGCTGACTTTGAAGAACCTGTTCGACCAGGACCCGGCCCTGGTCGAGCATGGCGGAGCGCAATACCTCGCCCGCCTCGCCGCCTCGGTCGTCACCATCATCAATGCCGAGGACTACGGCCATGCCATCCATGACCTGCATCTGCGCCGGCAGCTGATCGCGCTGGGCGAGGACGTGGTCAACGACGCCCATACCCATGACCTCGATCTTTCCGCCCTGCAGCAGGTCGAAACGGCGGAAGAGAAGCTGTTCCGCCTGGCCGAGACCGGCGATACCGAGGGAGGCCTCAGGCCGCTGACCGATGCCCTGACCGGGGCCATCAACATGGCCGAGGCGGCGGTCAAGCGCGAAGGCCATGTGACCGGCGTCACCACGGGCCTCATCGATCTCGACAAGAAGCTGGGCGGGCTCCAGCCCTCTGACCTCATCATCCTGGCCGGCCGGCCTTCCATGGGCAAGTCGGCGCTGGCCACCAACATCGCCTTCAATGCCGCCCGCGCCTATGAGGAGACGACCGGACCCGCGGGTGAGACCAAAGTGGTGAACGGCGCCAAGGTCGCGTTCTTCTCCCTCGAGATGTCGGCCGAGCAGCTCGCGACCCGCATCCTGGCCGAGCGGACCGAGATCTCCTCGGACCGGATCCGTCGCGGCGAGATCAGCCGGGATGACGATTTCTCCCGGCTGGTGGCGGCGGCCCAGGAGCTGCAGAGACTGCCCTTGTTCATCGACGACACGCCGGGCATCAGCATCGCGGCGCTGCGCACCCGGAGCCGGCGCCTGAAGCGGCGCCACGGCCTCGGGCTCATCGTGGTCGACTATCTCCAGCTCATGCGCCTGCCGGCCGGCCTCAAGCCGGAGAACCGCGTGCAGGAGGTCTCGGAGATCACCCGCGGGCTCAAGGCCATTGCCAAGGAGCTGAACCTGCCGGTGCTGGCCCTGGCCCAGCTCTCCCGTGCCGTCGAGCAGCGCGAAGACAAGCGTCCGCAACTCTCGGACCTCAGGGAATCGGGCTCGATCGAACAGGACTCCGACGTGGTCATGTTCATCTATCGCGACCAGTACTACCTTGAGCGCAGCGAGCCGAAGCAGCGCGAGGACGAGGCCAATGACCGGTTCGCCAAGCGCCATGACGACTGGGTCCAGCGCTGCGAGCACGCGCACAACAAGGCCGAGATCAATATCGCCAAGCAGCGCCACGGCCCCATCGGCACGGTCGAGCTTCGCTTCGAGGGGGTGGTGACGAAGTTCGACAATCTCGTGCTCGACGACCGTCTGTCGGATGGCTAAGGCAGCCACGGGCGACGACCGGCCCGTTCTCACCATCGACCTTGCCTCCATCGTCGCCAATTGGCGCATGCTGGCGAAGCTCGCAGCACCCGCGATCGCCGCGCCGGCGGTAAAGGCCGACGCCTATGGGCTCGGCATGGCCGAAGTGGCGCCGGCCCTGGCGGCCGCGGGGGCGAGCGAGTTCTTCGTGGCGACCCTGGAGGAAGGGACGGCACTCCGCCGGCTGCTGCCGGCCGCCAGCATCTATGTGCTGAACGGCCTGCCCGCCGGCGGCGCGGCTGGCCTGCTCGCCCACCGGCTCATCCCCTGTCTCAAGAGCATGGTGGACATCGAGGGCTGGGCCGGAGTGCCGGCGCCGGCCGCCCTCATGATGGACAGCGGCCTCAACCGGCTCGGGCTCACGCGCGAAGAGGTGTCAGAGTTGGCCGGGGCGCCGGAGCGCCTGGCGAAGTTGGATCTTGCCCTGGTGATGAGCCACCTCGCCTGCGCGGAGGAGGCCGACAACCCCATGAACCGTCGTCAGCTCGAGCAATTCCAGGCCGATGTCCGGCGCCTCCGCCTCTCGGGAAAGCGGCTCAGCATCTCGGCCTCCTCCGGCATCTTCCTCGGGCCCGACTTTCGCCTAGCTTTGGTCCGGCCGGGGGCGGCTTTGTATGGCATTGCACCGCTCAACAATCAGCCGAACCCGATGCGCCAAGTCATTAGACTTCAAGCAAGAATCCTTCAAGTCCGTCGCGTTGACAGGGGTATGAGCGTTGGCTATGGTGCGACGCGCCGGATAGCGGCGCCGGGGTTCATCGCCATCGCCGGCATGGGCTACGGGGACGGGCTCTTGCGTTCCCTGGCCGATCGCGGTTGCGCCTTCCTCGGGGATCGACGCCTTCCCGTCATGGGCCGCGTATCGATGGATCTGATCACGCTGGATCTCGGCGCCACGGCGCCGGACGGGGCCGTACCGGGTGCAATGGTGGAGCTGATCGGACCTTCCCACGGCGTCGAAGAGCTGGCTGCCGAAGCCGGCACCAACGGATATGAGATCCTGACCGCGCTTGGCGGCCGAACCCGTCGGACGTATCTGCCGGCCGGGAAGCATCCGTGACCAACCTGCTGCAGCCGATCGGCGCGGCGGTCCTGATTGCGCTGGAGCAGATCGGCCGCATCGCCCTTTTCGCCATCGAGGCGCTCGCGCTCGCCTTCCGCCCGCCCTTCCGCCTACGCCTGCTCGGCCGGCAGCTCATCGATGTCGGCTACTACTCGCTGCCCGTGGTGGGGCTCACCGCCATTTTCACCGGCATGGTGCTGGTGCTGCAGAGCTATACCGGATTCACCCGCTTCAACGCCGAGGCCGCGATCCCCAATGTCGTGGTCATCTCGCTGACCCGGGAACTCGGGCCCGTGCTGGCCGGGCTGATGGTGGCGGGGCGCATCGGTGCCGCCATGGCGGCGGAGATCGGCACCATGCGGGTGACCGAGCAGATCGATGCCCTCAGCACGCTTTCGACCAACCCGATCAAATATCTTGTGGTGCCGCGGCTGCTGGCCGGGCTCATCAGCCTGCCGCTCCTGGTGGCGGTGGCCGATATCATCGGCGTCTTCGGCGGCTACGTCATCGCGATCTACAAGCTGGGATTCAATTCGTCCGCCTACATCAAGAACACCGTCGATTTCGTCACCAGCCTCGACGTGGTCTCCGGCCTGGTAAAGGCCGCGGTGTTCGGCTTCATCGTCGCCCTCATGGGCTGCTACAATGGCTATCACTCCCGCGGCGGCGCCCAGGGCGTGGGCGCGGCCACGACCAACGCCGTGGTCTCGGCCTCGATCATGATCCTGGTCTTCAACTACATGCTGACCGAGGCCTTCTTCTCGCGATGAGCGAAGAGCCCAAGATCGCTGTTGCCGGGCTTTACAAGTCCTTTGGGCCGAAAGAGGTGCTGAAGGGCATCGAGATCCAGGTGGCACGAGGCGAGTCCCTCGTGGTCATCGGCGGATCCGGCTCGGGCAAATCCGTCCTCATCAAATGCATCATCGGGCTGATGCGCCCCGACGCCGGCAGCATCCGCATCGACGGCCGGGAGACGACCAAGCTCTCGGGTGCCGCCCGCGAGGCGGTGCGCGGCAAGTTCGGCATGCTGTTCCAGGGCTCGGCCCTGTTCGATTCCCTCCGGGTCTGGGAAAACGTCGCCTTCGGCCTGATCGAGGGCGAGCGCATGGCCCGGCGCCAGGCGAAGGAGGTGGCGCTCGCCAAGCTCGCCGCCGTCGGCCTCGAGCCGCCGGTCGCCGAACTCTATCCGGCCGAGCTTTCGGGCGGCATGCAGAAGCGGGTGGCGCTGGCCCGCGCCATCGCCAAGGAACCCGAGATCATCTTCTTCGACGAGCCGACGACGGGCCTCGACCCGATCATGAGCGACGTGATCAACAAGCTGATCGTCAAATGCGTGCGCGACCTGGGCGCCACCGCCGTCTCCATCACCCACGATATGGTGAGCGCCCGCTTCATCGCCGACCGCATCGCCATGATCCATGACGGGCGCATCGTCTGGGACGGCAAGGCCGGCGAGATCGACCGGTCCGGCAATCATTTCGTCGAACAGTTCATCCACGGCCGGGCCGAGGGACCGATCAAGATGCCCGTCCGGTCGCTCTAAGGCGCAGCGCTAACCCGGTGGCCAAGACCGCCGCCCTCTATGTCTGCCAGGCCTGCGGGGCCAGTTACCCGCGCTGGGCGGGGCGTTGCGAATCCTGCGGCGAATGGAACAGCATCGTCGAGGAAGCGGCGCGGGAGGCGGCGCCCAAGGGCCTGTCGGGCGGGCGCGGGCGCAAGATCGAGCTTGAGCCGCTGACCGGCGAAACCGCGCCCGAGCCGCGCCGGCCATTCGGCATCGCCGAGTTCGACCGGGTGCTGGGCGGCGGGCTGGTCAAGGGCTCGGCCGTGCTCATCGGCGGCGATCCCGGCATCGGCAAGTCCACCCTCGTGCTCCAGGCCGCCGCGGCGCTCGGTCGCAGTGGTCCGGCGGCTAGGGCTATCTACATCTCCGGCGAAGAGGCGATCGAGCAGATCCGGATGCGCGGCCGGCGCCTGGGCCTGGATCGCGCGCCGGTGGCGCTCGCCGCCGCGACCTCGCTGCGCGACATCGCCCAGACCCTGGAAACCGGAGCCCCGCCCGACCTGGTGATCGTCGATTCGATCCAGACCATGTATGTCGACAACCTCGATTCCGCACCCGGCACGGTGGCCCAGGTCCGGGCCTCGGCGGCCGAGCTGGTGCGGCTAGCCAAGCGGCGCGGGTTCAGCCTGCTGCTGGTCGGCCATGTCACCAAGGAGGGGATGATCGCCGGGCCCCGGGTGCTCGAGCACATGGTCGACACGGTGCTCTATTTCGAGGGCGAGAGGGGCCACCAGTTCCGCATCCTGCGCGCGGTCAAGAACCGGTTCGGGCCAGCCAACGAGATCGGCGTATTCGAGATGACCGATGCCGGCCTGATCGAGGTGCCCAACCCCTCGGCCCTGTTCCTGGCCGAGCGCCATGGCGAGGTGAGCGGGGCCACGGTCTTCGCCGGGATCGAGGGCAGCCGGCCGGTGCTGGTGGAGATCCAGGCGCTGCTCGCGCCATCGCTGCCCGGCACGCCCCGGCGCGCCGTGGTCGGCTGGGATGGCGGGCGCCTTGCCATGCTGCTGGCGGTGCTGGAAACCCGCTGCGGCCTTGCCCTCTCCGGCCACGATGTGTATTTGAACGTCGCTGGCGGGCTCAGAATCGGCGAGCCGGCGGCCGATCTCGCCGTCGCTGCCGCCCTCGTATCGTCGCGCTTCGACCGGCCGGTGCCGGCCGGCCTCGTGATCTTCGGCGAGATCGGGCTGGGCGGCGAGGTCAGGGCCGTGGGCCAGAGCGAGCAGCGCCTCAAGGAGGCGGAGAAATTGGGCTTTACCGACGCCTTGATCCCGAAATCGGCCGGCCGGCGCAGGTCTGCCGGAAGCGCCCTTGCGCTTCATCCGGTCGACCATGTCAGCGCGCTGATCGAGCGATTCGGCGGAGGCCGGAAGGCTTGAACCATCTGCCGTTCAACCTGGTCGACATCGCCGTCGTCGGGGTCCTGATCATTTCCGGGCTGATGGCCTTCAGCCGAGGCCTCGTGCGCGAGGTATTGTCCATCGGCGCTTGGGTTGGTGCCGCGGTTGTGACGATCTACGCCTTTCCCCATCTGCGCCCTTTCACCGGCGTCTACATCAAGAGCGATCTTCTGGCCAACATCGCGACCGGTGTCGCCATCTTCGTGGTGACCCTGTTCGTCTGCACCGCCGTCAGCCATATGCTTGCCCGGAACGTCCGGAGCAGCGGTTTCGGCGCGCTCGACCGGTCGCTGGGCTTCCTGTTCGGCCTGGCGCGGGGCGCGGTCCTCGTGTGCCTGGCCTACCTGCTGTTCCTGTGGATCGTCCCCAAGCCGGAAGACCAGCCCGACGCCATCAAGCAGGCCAAGAGCCTCCCGCTCATCGACGCTGGAGCAACGCTCATTCAATCGCTGCTGCCCAAAGACATCATAAAGAAGAGCGGCCAGGCCGCCGACGCGGCCAAGACCGCTGTCGAGCAGCAGATCGGCCAGCAGGCGATCAATTCCCTCAGCCAGCCGGCGCCAAAATCGGCTGCGACGAAGACCGATCCGGGATATAACGACAGCGAACGGAAGGGCCTCGATCAACTGATCAAGGGCAGCCAATAGGCATATGGCCAAGACGATCAGCACCCATCCCTTCGACGACGACAAGCTCAAGGAAGAGTGCGGCGTGGTCGGCATCTACGGTGCCGAGCAGGCCGCCGCGCTCTGCGCCTTGGGCCTGCACGCCCTGCAGCATCGCGGCCAGGAGGCCGTCGGCATCGTCGCCTATGACGGGCATCAGTTCACCGCCCACAGGGCGCTTGGCCATGTCGCCGACAGTTTTTCCTCGGAATCCGTCATCGGCCGGCTCAAGGGCCATGCGGCCATGGGCCATGTCCGCTATTCCACCACCGGCGAGACGATCCTGCGCAACGTCCAGCCGCTCTTCGCCGACCTCGAGTTCGGCGGCTTCGCCATCGGCCATAACGGGAACCTGACCAATGCCCATGCGCTGCACCGCGAGCTGGTGCGCCGGGGCTCGCTGTTCCAGTCGACGACGGACACGGAAGTCATCACCCACCTGATGGCAACCCACATGCGCGGCAGCGTCATCGACCGGCTGATCCATGCGTTGCTCCAGGTCGAGGGCGCCTATTCCCTGGTGGCGCTGGCCAAGGACATGGTGATCGGCGTGCGCGATCCGCTGGGGGTCAGGCCCCTGGTGCTAGGCCGGCTGGGCGAGGGGCATATCCTGGCCTCGGAGACCTGCGCCCTCGACATCATGGGCGCCGATTACCTGCGCGACGTGGCGCCGGGCGAGCTCGTGATCCTCGACAGCTCGGGCGTCCATTCCATGCGGCCGTTTCCCGCCGCGCCACGGCGCTTCTGCATCTTCGAATACATCTACTTCGCCCGGCCCGACAGCATGGTGGAAGGCCAGAGCGTCTATGAGGCGCGCAAGCGCATTGGCGCCGAGCTGGCGCGGGAATCCCCGGCGCCTGCCGACGTCGTCATCCCGGTGCCCGATTCGGGCGTGCCGGCAGCGATCGGCTACGCGTCCGAGGCCGGCGTTCCCTTCGAGCTCGGCATCATCCGCAACCACTATGTCGGGCGCACCTTCATCGAGCCCACCGACCATATCCGGCATCTGGGCGTAAAGCTGAAGCACAACGCCAACCGCGCCTCGATCGAGGGTCGGCGGGTGGTGCTGGTGGACGACAGCATCGTGCGCGGCACCACCAGCCGGAAGATCGTCGAGATGGTGCGCGCCGCCGGGGCGAAGGAGGTGCATATGCGCATCTCGAGCCCGCCCACCACCCATTCCTGCTTCTACGGCATCGATACGCCCGAGCGGAGCCAGCTCCTGGCCGCGCGCTCCGACGTCAAGGAAATGGCCCAGATCATCGGCGTCGACAGCCTCGCCTTCATCAGCATCGACGGCCTCTACCGGGCCATGGGCGAAGCCAGGCGCGAGGCGGGCCAGCCCCAGTTCTGCGATGCCTGCTTCACTGGCGACTACCCCACCAGCCTGACCGACCAGGGCCAGGGTCCGCCCGAGCAGCTCTCCCTTCTGGCCGAAACGGCCTGATCGCCATGGCGGGCGGACGCCTTGCCGGGCGCGTCGCGCTCGTGACCGGCGCGTCGCGCGGGCTGGGTGCGGCCATCGCCAGGCGCTTCGCCGCCGAGGGGGCCGAGCTCATCCTGCTTGCCCGCACCGTGGGCGGGCTCGAGGAAACCGACGATGCGGTGCGCGCGGCCGGGGGACATGCGACCCTGGTACCCCTCGACCTCACCGATTTCGCCGCCCTCGACCGGCTGGGGGGCGCGATCTTCGAGCGCCACAAGCGGCTCGACGTGCTGGTGGCCAACGGCGCCATCCTCGGCACGCTGTCGCCGCTCGCGCATATCGAGCCCAAGGAATGGCAGCGTGTGGTCGACGTCAATTTGACCGCCAACTGGCGCCTCATCCGCAGCCTCGATCCCCTGCTCCGCGCGGCACCCGCCGGCCGGGCCATCTTCGTCAGCTCTTCCGCCGCGGCGGCACCGCTTGCCTATTGGGGCGCTTACGCGGTCACCAAGGCGGGGCTCGAGCAGCTCGCCGGCATCTATGCCCAGGAAGTCGAGAGGACCGCGCTCAGGGTCAACATCGTCGATCCCGGCCGGCTGCGCACGGTCATGCGCGCGCAGGCCTATCCGGGGGAGAACCCCGAGACTTTGCCGCCGCCGGACTCGGCGACGGAGATCTTCGTGGCGCTCGCCGAGGACGCCTGCCGCTGGCATGGGGCACGACTGAAGGCGAAGGGTTTCAACTCAACCACGGCGCCGTGACGCAGAGCGTCTACGACCGCCCTCGTTTGGCATAGGGGTTGTCGCCGCGCCGAAGCTCGATCCGGATCGGCACGCCCGGAAGCTCGAAGCGTTCGCGCAAGCCGTTCACCAGGTAGCGCAGGTAGGACTCGGGCATCTCGTTCGGCAGGTTGCAGAACAGCGCGAAGCTGGGCGGGCGGCTCTTGGTCTGGGTGATGTAGCGCAGCTTCAGCCGCCGGCCCTTGACCAGCGGCGGCGGGTGGGATTCCTCCATCGCTTGGAGCCACCGGTTGAGGGCGGGCGTGCCGACGCGCCGGCTCCAGACCTCGACCATGGCGAAAGCCTCGTCGAGGATCTTGTCGAGGCCCCGGCCCGTCTTGGCCGAAACCGGCAGCACCGGCAGGCCCTTGCATTGCGGCAGGGAGGTCTGCAGCCGGTCGGCGAGGCGCGACAGGGTCTCCTTCGGATGCTCCACCAAGTCCCATTTGTTGATGGCGATGATGAGGACCCGGCCCTCCTCCTCGACCAGGCGGGCGATGGTCAGATCCTGCTTTTCCAGGAGATCGGCGGAATCCAGCACAAGGACGACCACCTGGGCATAGCGGATGGCGCGCAGACTGTCTTCGGTGGAGAGCTTTTCCAGCTTCTCCACCACCCTGGCCCTGCGCCGCATGCCCGCGGTGTCGACGAGGCGGACCGGCCGGCCGCGATGCAGCCACTCAACCGCGATGGCGTCCCGGGTGATGCCGGCTTCGGGCCCGGTCAAGAGACGCTCCTCGCCGACCAGCCGGTTGATCAGGGTCGACTTGCCCACATTGGGCCGGCCGACGATGGCGAGTTGAAGGGCCTTGGGCTCTTCGGCGCCTTCGTCCTTTTCCTTCTCCGCTTCCGATTCGCCGTCGCCTTGCGGCGCGCCCGCGCCCGCGACCCGCGGCGCCAGTGCCTCATAGAGATCGGCCAAGCCTTCGCCATGCTCGGCCGAGATGGCGATCGGCTCGCCGAAGCCGAGACGGAAGGCATCGAGCCGTCCGGCCTCCGATGCGCCGCTCTCGCATTTGTTGGCGACCAGCAGGATGGGCTTCGCCGATTTGCGCAGCCAGGCGGCGAAATGGCCGTCGAGCGCCGTGACGCCGGCCCGGGCATCGATCACCAGCAGCGCCAGGTCGGCCTCGGCCACCGCCCGTTCGGCCTGCCGGCGCATGCGCGCCATCAGCCCCTCGCCCTGCTCGTCCTCGAAGCCGGGCGTGTCCACCACGGTGAAGCTGAGGTCGGCCAGGTGGGCTTCGCCGAACCGGCGGTCCCGGGTCACCCCCGGCGTGTCGTCGACGATGGCCAGGCGCTTGCCCACCAGCCGGTTGAACAAGGTGGACTTGCCGACATTGGGCCGGCCGACGATGGCCACGGTCAGCGGGGCGACGGTGAGGGCCATGACCGCCCCTACCTCAGCGCAACCAGATCGGCGTCGTCCGTGAGAATGTAGAGGGTGCTGCCGGCGACCACCGGCGGCAGATGGGTCGGGGACGGCAGGTCGATCTGGCCCAGGAGCTTGCCGGTATAGGGCGAGACCGCGATGGCCTTGCCGTCGGTGCCGGTCAGGATCAGGCGGTTGCCGGCCAGCACCGGCCCCTGCCAGAGAATCGGCTGGGTGTTGTCCGGCGGATTGGCGTATTTGGGCAGGCCGCCGACCCAGCGCACTTTGCCCTCCGTCCGGGTAAGGCAGATCAGCTCCTGCTGGTCGGTCAGCACGAAGACGTAGTCGCCGGCGACCCAGGGCTCGTGGACGCCGCCCAAATCGGCGTCCCAGAACCGGTCGCCGCGTTTGGCGTCCAAAGCCGCCATGATGCCGCTGTGGCTGATGGCGATGACGTAGTCGCGGTCGATCACCGGCCGGCCGCGGATGTCGGCAATGGTCTCGGTCGAGCCGCCGCGCAGCTGCCCCGCCAGCGTGTCGCTCCACAGGGTGCGTCCGGTGTCCGCCTTCAGCCCATAGATCTCGCCGGAGCTGTAGACCACGACCACCGTGCTGCCCTGCACCGCCGGCGTGGCCGTGCCCAGCATGCCGGCCGGTTCTTCGAGCCCGCTATGGGTCCAGAGCTCGCGGCCGTCGTCCTCGGCCAGGACATGCAGCGTGTTGTCGATGGTGACGGCGAAGATTCGGCCGCTGCTAGTCGCAGGTGCGGCGCGCATCGGCCCGTTGACGTCCTTGTGCCAGAGCACCTTGCCCGTGCCGGCATCCATGGCAACCACCTGACCGAAGGAGGTGCCGGCGAAGATCCTGCCGGCATCGTACGAGACGCCGCCGCCCAGAAGCTTGCCGCTTGCCACGTCGCTGCCCAGGTTGACGCGCCAGAGTCGCGCGCCGGAATTGGCGTCGAGGGCCGAGACGCGGGATTCCGCGTCCATCACGAAGACCCGGCCCTGGGCCACCACCGGCTCGGACAGCAGCCAGAGATCGGAATCGTTGCCCGTGCCTATGTTGCTGGTCCAGATGACCTTGGGCGCGGCGCCCAGCGCCAGATGCTGCATGGCGTGGCTGGGATAGCCGCCCGGCTGGGGCCAATCGGGATTCGCGAACGGCTGGGGCAGGAGGATCTTGACGTCGGCGAGCGTCGGGTCGGCGGATTCCGTCTGGCCCAGCTGGAGGATCGAGATGCGTTCGCCCGGCAACGGCTTCTTGTAGGTGCCGAACCCGAAGAAGCTGGTCGCCTGGGCGCAGCCGGCCAGCGTCGCTGCGGCCAGCAGCAGCGCCGCGATGCGGCGCATCAAGCGCCCCCTTTGTCGCCGATCCAAGCGAGGACCTGCGTCGCCCGTTGGCGCAGGCCCGTGGGCGCCGCCATGTCGTCGGCGATCGTCCGGAAACGAGACTTGGCCGTCTTGAAGTCGCCTTGCTGGATGGCGACATAGCCCAAAATCTCCAGCGCCGAGGGCCGGAAGGCCTGGCCCTCGGCCGCGAGGGGCTGGAGCTTCTTCTCGACCGCGGCAAGGTCGGAGCCCTCGAGCCCGATCATGGCCGACAGGATCGTCGCCAGGTCGCGAAAGGCCGGGTCGGCCGAATCGTCGGCCGCCAGGTGGTCATAGATCGCTGCGGCCTGCGACTTCTTGCCGACCTTGGCCTCGAGCGCCGCCTCCTGGAGCAGTGCCAGCTGGCGGTAGGCGCTTCCCCCGCTCGCCACGTCGGCCATGGCACCAGCCGCGGCGGCCACGTCGTTCTTGGCCACCAGTTCCATGGCCTGGGCGTAGTAGCGCGCCGCCGCCTCGCGCTGGCTTTCGCTGTAGTTCTGCCAGGCCACGAAGCCGGCGGTGGCGAGCACGGCGGCGACCGCGAAGGCGACAATGAGACGCCCATATTTGCGCCAGAGCACGATCGCCTGATCGCGCCTAAGGTCTTCATCGACTTCGCGAAAAATGTCCGTCACGGGGGCCTCGGGGCGGCGAAAAGCGGGCTAACATAGCGACTACATATGCCCCATGCAAACGGCCGCAACGCGAACGCCGCCAGAGGGTTTTGCCGGCCTCTCCTTCGGCAAGCTCAGGATGAGGCCGAACTTCAATATCCTCGTGGTGAGCCTGTCGAACCATGAAGCCAATTGCACGACGAAGGCGCGACTTTGGCTCTGGACCCTGACGAAGAATGGGGTGAAACTTGATCGCGAACGCCAGAGGAGCCCGTTCCAGGCCGATGTCCGAGCTGATTCGAATTGCCGAACGCCGTGCCCAAGCCCGCCATCTGTTCTTCACCCGCCGCGAACTGAACCTCCTGCTTTCCCTTTACAGCCGCCGAGTCGGGGCAGGCGAATGGCGGGATTACGCCATCGACCACCGCCCGGGCATGGCCCTGTTCTCGGTCTTCCGCCACAGCCATGACCGGCCGCTCTACGCCATCGTCAAGTCCCTGGACGGCGAGCGCGGACCCCAATACCGGATCCTGGCCGGTGGCCGGAGAATCAAGGAAAGCAAGGACTTGAGCGACGCCCTTGCAGCGATAGAGCGGCAACTGCGCATCGTCTCCTAGGTCAGCTGCCCCGACTCGGCGCTTGCATTACCCGATGTAGTAGGATGATATATTCCATCCACTACATCTCGTAGGTGCTGCCATGGACTGGTCAAACGATAAGGTGGACGAGCTGCGCCGGCTGTGGGGTCAAGGCCAGACGGCAAGCCGGATCGCCGAGCTCCTGGGCGGGGTCACCCGCAATGCTGTGATCGGCAAGGCCCATCGCCTGGGCCTGAGAGGCCGGCCCTCCCCCATCCGGCGCGACGAGAACGCGCCCTTCGCCCGGGTGAGCCGCCCGAGCCAGCCGGCCCAGCCGACCGAAGAAGCCGCCGCCGAGCCGGCGCCCCGGCCGGTGGCCGAAACCCCGGCCCCCGCTCCGGCCCAGCCGGCGGTGCAGGCCAAGGCGCCGCAGGCGCGCGGCCGGGCCTGCTCCTGGCCCGTGGGAGATCCCAAGCAGCCGGGCTTCCATTTCTGCGGCCAGGAGGCGCTGGCCGGTCGCCCCTATTGCGCCG
Source organism: uncultured Alphaproteobacteria bacterium (assembly GCA_963724385.1). Taxonomy (GTDB): domain Bacteria; phylum Pseudomonadota; class Alphaproteobacteria; order Dongiales; family Dongiaceae; genus DASXQK01. The sequence goes on from CAVRUJ010000002.1 coordinate 61,446, forward strand.
CCCATTGTTCGATGGCCTATCAGAAGAAGTCGGAAGCCGCGGCGTAAGCCGTTCTGCGAAGCTTTATCGAGCGCGACGGCCGCCGGCGACAACGTCGGCGGCCGTTTGCTTTGGCGATCGCCTGAGCTGTTCGAGCGCAATTGCAATTCCGAAGCAATAATCGGAGTGCCGCCGTTCCCACTGCACCTTAGCTTTGGGGCTTGCGGACCGTCGCGCCCGGAGAGGTGCCGAGATGAATGCCCCGGTTAGAATTGCTTCTGCGGCGCCGATCGCGCGTTCGGCGGAAGAGCGGATCGGCACGTATGACTGGAGCGCCCTGGCGGCCGAGCTCGACGACCGTGGCTCAGCGACCCTGGAAAAGCTGCTCGCGCCGGAAGAGTGCGGAAAGATCGCGGCGCTCTATCCCGACGAAGCGCATTTCCGCAGCCGGGTGGTGATGGCGCGCCACGGTTTCGGCAAGGGCGAATACCGCTATTTCAAGTATCCCCTGCCGGATTTGATCGACGGCCTGCGTGGCGCGCTCTATCCGCGCCTGGTGCCGATCGCCAACGAATGGAACGAACGCATGGGCGAGGCGCTGCGCTATCCCGCCCGGCATGCGGCCTTCCTGAAGCTATGCCACGATGCCGGCCAGACCCGCCCGACGCCCCTACTGCTGCAATATCTGCCCGGCGACTACAACTGCCTGCACCAGGATCTCTATGGCGAGTTCGCCTTCCCGATCCAGGTCGCCATAGTGCTGTCGGAGCCGGGCCGCGATTTCTCCGGCGGCGAGTTCGTGCTGACCGAGCAACGCCCGCGGATGCAGAGCCGGGTCGAAGTCGTGGCGCTCGGCCAGGGAGACGCCGTCGCCTTCGCCGTCCACAACCGGCCGGTCCGGGGCAGCGGGGGCAACTACCGCGTCAAGCTCCGCCACGGCGTCAGCCGCCTGCGCTCCGGCAAGCGGCATGCGCTCGGCATCATTTTTCACGACGCCAAATAGAATCGCGGGAGAGAATCCGGCCGCAAGCCTTGCCATGAGAGAGGCGAACCCCGATTGTCCGTTTGGCGACTGACGGCGGACGCGGGGACTTCGAGCGCCGGACCATGACCTACAAGCAGTTCAATGCATTCTGCCGCAGCCTCGCGGCGACCAGCCATGTCGTCCAATGGGGCGGGTCCCATGTCTGGAAGGTCGGCGGCAAGGTCTTCGCCATCGGCGGCTGGCAGGACGAGGAGCCGAGCTTCACCTTCAAGGTGAGCGAGATTTCCTACGAGATGCTGAAGGACATGCCGGGCCTGCGCCCGGCCCCCTATCTCGCCTCGCGCGGCATGACCTGGATCCAGCATTTCGCCAGGCCGGGGCTCGCGGACGACGCGCTCAAGGACTACATCCGGCAATCCCATCTCATCGTGTCGCGCGGGCTATCCAAGAAGAAGCAGCGGGAGCTGGGGCTCATCGAGCGGTAGGCGAGCGGACAAAAATCCACACTGGCCCCAATTCCAAGATTCATTCTTCCGGCTGCAATTCCGAGCTCCACGCGACTTCCCACAAATGCTGGTCCGGATCTTGAAAATAGCCGGCGTATCCGCCCCAGAAGGTGTCCTGGGCGGGTTTCACGATGACGGCGCCGGCCCTCTTAGCCTGCGCCATCACCGCGTCGACTTCCTCCCGCGTCCTCACGTTGTGTCCGATCGATATCTCCGTGGCGCTGGGGCGTCCGACGGGAAGCCCGGTATCTTTCGCAAGGCTCTTGCGAGGCCAGAGCGCGAGCTTGAGCCCATGCTCCAGGTCCATGAACACGACCGCGCCGTATTCGAATTGCGTTCCGATGATGCCTTTCGTCTTGAGGCCCAAGCCGTCCCGATAGAAAGCGAGCGACGCCTCCAGATCATCGACGCCCAGCGTGATGATGGTGATCCTGGGTTTCATAGCCTTTTCTCCTTCCGTAGGGACTTGTCGGTCGCGCTCGGCCAATCAAGGGGAATTCACTTGGTCACCTTTTTATCAGGCCCCGCTTCAGCGCCGGCACGCCACGTAATCCTGCGCCGGTTCGGGTTCGGAGCGCCCGCCCGCCGGCGCCAGGCAAAAAGGCGCGAGCCTTCTCGCCATCTTTTCGCTTACGCTGCCGCCATGAGCTACACGATCTTCGGCGACAAAGGGTCCGGCGCCTTCTCCGCCGAGGCGGCGCTCGCCGAAGCCGGCGCGCCTTACGCATTCCATGCGGTTTCCCTGCAAGAGAACGAGCAGAAGAAACCCGAATTCCTGGCGCTCAACCCGAGCGGCAAGGTTCCGGCGCTGCGCCTGCCCGAAGGTGCGGTCATGACGGAATCGGCCGCGATCCTCCTCGCCATCGCCGATCGATTCCCCGATGCCCGCTTGCTCCCGCCCGAGGGCAGCACGGCGCGCGCCCAAGCCTATCGCTGGCTCGCCTTCATGACCTCGGAAATCTATCCGATGGTCGAGTTGTCCGACTATCCCGAACGCTTCGCGCCCGAAGGGGCCGAAGCCGAAGCGCTGCGCGGCAAGGCGCGCGAGCGCATCCGCGAGCGGCTCCTGATCGTCGAGCGTTCCCTCGAAGGGCCGTGGTTCCTCTCGTCCGGCTTCTCGATCCTCGACATCTACGCCGCCATGTTCACGCGTTGGCGCGCCAGTATCGGCCCCGATTGGCTGGCGGAGGGGCATATCCCCCGGCTGGATGCGGTTTGCGCAGCGCTGCGCAAGAGGCCGGCGATCGCGCCGGTCTGGACTCGCCATTTTGGAAAATGAGGACGCGCTATCCGAGCCCGGCCGCTCGCGATGGGCATCAGCCTCGCACCGACGGCCGCGGCTCCGATGGCTCGCGCGGCATGACCTGAATCCAGCATTGAGCCAAGCCGGGGCTCTCGGCATTGGCTTGGTTTCGGGTGCCCTGATAGCCCAGAACCGGCCGGTGTCCGTGCTTGAACTCGCTAGATAGACGCTCCACGGCCTCGCATTCCTGCCGCCGAGCTTGCAATGCTTCAGCCAAAGCATCATGTGGATGACATGACGCAGACCAGCTGCCGCATTTTCCCCAAGCGTGGCCACTGCTTCGGCGTCGAAATCACCGAGGCAGGCGCCGTTCCGCGATCGCTAGGCAGCTTCAATGTCGAAGCGGAAGCCTGGGGATGGGTCATCGAGCAACAGCGCATCAGCGAACTCACCAAACGGTGGGACGCGGATCTGTTGCGCCTGCAGGGGACCGAAGTCCAATAGCGATAAGGCAATGCCGCCCATGGCCGGCCGCGACGCCATCAATGCGTCGTCGCTCCCTTGCGAATTCCCGATCGAGAGTGCCGGTCCTTCTCGAGGACCAGAACCACCGCTAGTCGTGGACGATCACGTTCAATAGCCCGCTATGCACCTTCAGCCCGCCGTTGTACTCGATGAAGCCGAGCTTGCGGAACTTGTTCATGAAGAAGTTGATCCGCGAGCGGGTCGTCCCCACTTTCGCCGCCAGAATGTCCTGACTGACCCTCGGAATGACCGACTCCAACTTTCCCTCCTTGCCGAAGTTGGCAAGGAGCAGGAGAACGCGCGCCAGCCGTCGCTCGCTCGAATTGAACAGCTGATCCACCAGGTCCGCCTCGAACTGGATGTTTCGCGACAACAGGAACGTCACGAACATCTCGGACAGCATGGGTTCCGCGTGCAGCACGCCGATCATGGTCTGCTTGTCGATCTTGACGATGGTCGATTCCGCGAGCGTGATCGCCGAGGTCATGCGCAGCGGCTGGCCCGCGAGGCATCCCTCTCCGAAAAAGTCGCCGGCGGTCAGGATCCCCACGACTCCCTGCTTGCCATGCTCGGAGACCACGCTCAGCTGAATCTTGCCGCTTTGGATATAGAAGATGGAATCGGCCGGATCGCCTTGCTGAAACACGGTCTTCTTCCCTAGCAGCTTGACCGTTGTCTTGCCTGCTCCGACCGACGAGAGAAAGGACTTGGCGTCGAATACCGGCGCCTTGGTGAAATTCGCGCTCGCCCTTGCTCTGCGCTGCGATCCGTTGACCTTGCTTGGGCTCAGAGTTTGCATGATTGTCCTTTCAAGATTGCCCGAGTGCAGCTCGCATTTCTGCATTCTACCGCCGGGGCGCCCCCGAAGCGAGCTTCGGATCGTCGGCCAGCGAGCCCGCGTCGGGAGTCGAGGAATGCCTTATTGATCGCGGCTGCTTTCCAGGTCAGGAGAAGTGATGCATGCCGCCAAATGCCCCGACCAGCCACAATGCCGCGAATACGACAAGTACCAGGGTGACTACGCCACCGAGACCTGTGCGGCCGTAGCGGCTGTAGCCATAGTAGCCACCCCCGCCGCCGAACAGCAGGACCAACAGGACGACACGCTCAAGGACTATATCCGGCAATCCCATCTCATCGTGTCGGGCGCGCTCACCAAGAAGAGGTAGCGGGAGCTGGGGCTCATCGAGCGGTAGGTGGGCGGCAAAGATCAATCAGCCAACCAATACCATCGCCGTCGCCCATTTCGAGTTGCCTGCTTCCGTCGCCATCGTTCTCCTCCTACGACCACCTTTCTTCAGCACCACGGTCGACGCGCAGCATGCAACTCAATGGCCGTCGCGGTGATGATTTTCCTCCTGTGTCGCAGCAATGCGCCTCGTCAGTCAACCTTGCGCGGGCATGCCGTTCGGGTCCATTCACATCACTTTCCGGACATCGCCGTCGGGGTCGTCGACGCTGCGGTCGTACATGAAGGCGTGATCCTGAGCCGTGTCGGGATCGGAGCGCCCGCCCGCCGGCGCCAGGCAAAAAGGCGCGAGCCTTCTCGCCGCCTTTTCGCTTAAGCTGCCGACATGAGCTATACGATCTTCGGCGACAAAGGGTCCGGCGCCTTCTCCGCCGAGGCGGCGCTTGCTGAAGCCGGCGCGCCTTACGCATTCCACGCGGTTTCTCTGAAGAAGAACGAGCAGAAGAAACCCGAATTCCTGGCGCTCAACCCGAGCGGCAAAGTTCCAGCACTGCGCCTGCCCCAAGGCGAGGTCATGACGGAATCGGCCGCGATCCTCCTCGCCATCGCCGCTGCTCTCAACCCATTGACGTGTAGTTTGTCAAAAGAACACGCGATATGTGTATTCCGGGCACCCTAAACAGCGCCCATAGAAGGGCATAGGATACCTGGGCCCGTAGTTCGGGGGACGAAAGAGGCAACTAAGCTCCGCCGGCGCGAGGGCGAGCACATGGCTTACAAGGCACGGGTCTGGTTGACAGCGCAGCCTGGGGAGGGGCGTGTCGACCTCGGCGTAGTGGAGGTTGACCCAAAACCTGTCCACGAGGAGCGCGTCCGCCTTGAATATGAGGGCAGGCCACGGTGGGGCCTAGTCGATCAGCTCGATCCCTATGATTGGGAAAAACGACCCGGCATCGTTCCGCGGATCCACGTAACGCTTATCCCCGCCTCGCAGGTAGGCCAAACCAAGGACCCGAGTGCGCAGAAAGCGCCTGGCGCTCGGCCGCTGCCTCGCGATGCCAGCGAACGGCAGGAATCGCAATCGGTCAATGCGACCGTATCATCAAGCCGGACGAAAGACGCGAGCGTGGAAATCGAGGCGCGCTTCCGTGCGGCCTTCGAGACGACCGGACATGGCATGGCGATCGTTGGCGTCGATGGCCGGTTCCTCGACGTCAACGATGCCGCCACGAAAATCTTCGGTTACAGCGAAAAGGAACTTCACCAGCGTGACTTCCAGTCGCTTACCCATCCCGACGACTTGGAGCTTGACCTTGCTCATGTGAAGCGCCTGCTGAATGGGGAGTCCAGGTCCTACGAGATGGAGAAGCGCTACATCCACAAGGATGGGCACATCATCTGGGCCCGGCTCAACGTCGGATTGATCCGCCGCGCGGACGGGCAGCCGCTCTACTTCGTATCGCAAATTCACGACATCACCGAACTCAAGAAGGTTGAGGAAGCCCGGAAACGGACCGACGCCGCGCTCATTCAGGCCCAGAAACTTGCAAAGCTCGGGTACTACCGTTGGTCCAAGCCGCTGCAGAGGATAGTCAGCTGCAACGACGAGTATCTGCAAATCCTGGGCCTGCCTTCGAAGTCGATGGCCGACAACTTGAAGGGCATGGAGCCTTACCTTCATCCCGACGATAGGGAGCGCATCGTCCGGGCGCACCGCGACGCCGAGGCCGGGGGCAAGTCGGCCGCCCTGGAGTTTCGAATCATTGGAGCCGACGGTACCATGCGTCATCTCCGCGACTTGAACGAGCCGGAACCCAATCCCGGCGGGCCGACGGAGACATGGTTTGGTACCGTCCAAGACATAACCGAACTGAAGCAGCGTGAGGAGGAGCTGGCCCGGCAGCACCGCCTTACGGCAATAGGCGAACTGTCCGGCGGAGTGGCGCATGATTTCAACAATCTGATGGCGGTCATCGCGGGCAGCCTCGAATTGATCCAGGACCGCATCAAGGGCGATGAAGCGGTCGCAGCCCTGGTCCAAAGCGGGCTGGCTGCCGTCGAGCGCGGCGCAGAGCTGACCCAGCGCCTGCTGGCTTTCTCTCGCAAGCAGCCTCTGACGCCCAGGCGAATCGACCTGAATTCGCTGATCGGTGAATTGATGGGCATTTTGCCCCGGGTCCTAGGGGCTACCATCAAGGTGGGATTTGAGCCGGGCGCCGCTCTTTGGCCGACCCTCGTCGATCCCGGACAATTGCAGACGGCGCTCATCAACTTGGCCGTCAACGCACGCGATGCAATGCCGGAGGGAGGTTCCCTTACGATTGCGACCTCCAACCGGCCGCTCGACCAGACCTACACCCAGCATGCGGGCGATCTCCAGCCCGGCGACTATGTTCAACTCTCGTTGAACGACACGGGCGAAGGTATGCCACCTGAGGTCGCCAAGCGTGCTTTCGAGCCATTCTTCACGACCAAGCCCGTCGGCAAGGGCACGGGCCTGGGGCTGAGCATGGTGTTTGGTTTTGTCAAACAATCTGGCGGACACGTCGAACTACACAGTGAGCAAGGGGTTGGGACGACTGTGCGCCTCTTGCTGCCCCGCGCGTCCCACGTTGAAACCGAGGCTGAAAAGGCACTGCACCGTCCGGCATCTTCGCCTGTTGCCGCAGGCACAGGCGTGGTGCTGCTGGTCGAAGACGAGCCGGCAGTCAGGGAGACGACCAGGAGAATTCTGAATGATCTGGGCTATCGCGTGATCGAAGCCCCCAGCGGGCCACAGGCAATTGCGATGCTCGAGAAGGGCGAGCCGGCCGACGTTCTCTTCACTGATGTCATCCTACCGCAGGGCATGAATGGCGTGGAAATCATGCGCCAGGCACTGCGCATCAGGCCGAACCTCAAAGTGCTTTTTGCGTCTGGATACACGAAGGATATTCTCATTCACGAGGCGCGCCTTGGCGCGGACGTGACGCTGCTCCAAAAGCCCTACCGGAAACGGCAGCTCGCGCAGGCATTGAGGACGCTGCTGGAATAGGTAGCTCGTGTGCAGTCCCCTAGGTCGTACGGCGGTGGTCAGCTCCAGGCGTCCGGTCTTGGCACTTCTCGGAAGTGCGAGCCGCAGCCATCATCACGCCTTGCGGTGTGAATCGGGCCCCGGGTCGCCGCCGGCGCCGGCCACGGCCAGCCTGCCGAGGTAGTGCGTCCAGCCCTTGTCATGGGCGGCCGCGGTCTCCGCGTCTGGCAGGCCGCTATGGGTCATGCGCAGCAAGGTTCCCCCCGCCTGCTCGATCAGGTCGATCTCGATCAGGCTTGAGCCCGGCGGCACCTTCTTCCCCTCCTGCCAGCCGAAGCTGTAGGCGAGGCGATGGACCGGGATCACCTCCGTGAACCGGCCTTGGGCAACGTCCCTTCCGGTGACATTGACCTGGTAGAGGCCATCGAGATGGGGTTCCACCGTTGCCTCGGTGCCCATCCAGCGCAGGATCTTTTCCGGGTCGGTGAGGAAGGCGAAGACGGTCGCCTGGGGCGCCGCGATCTGCACCTCGCGCCGGACGACGAACCCTTCAAGCATCAGAAACCTCCATCGGCAAAAGTTGAGCGCGAACCGCCGCTTCGACTGCCAGTCTCAGGTGAGCGGGACAGGGCCGATTTCAAGGCAAATCATGTTCTCACGCCAGATTTGTAACTCTATCATTCCGCCGATGCGGCTGCCCCCCACTCTCGCCTGGCTGGTCGACGAGGCCAGCAGCTCGCGCGGCGCCGATCACTTCCTTGCAACGCTCGGCGCGAAACTGATCGCCGACGGCCTGCCGCTCGCCGGCGGCGCGCTCACCCTGGCGGCGGCGCATCCGATCATCGCCCGGCGCACCTGGCTGTGGCGGGCCGAGACCGACGCGGTGATCGAGGCGCTCGGTTTCGGCGCGCTGGGCTCGGCCACACAGGGAAGCGGCCAGACGCTGGACAAGACCAGCCGCGACTGGCTCGAAGGGCTCGGCACCGGTCTGGTGCAGGAGCATGTCGCCGGACGGGCATCCGATGGCCCTGCTTCGGCCGGCCCGCTGCTCGCCTGGGCGCTCACCCGGCCGGTCACAGAGCCCGAATCCGCGCTGTTGCATCAGGCGGCGCGCTTCGCCGCGGCGCCGCTCGCCGGATTGACCACGCGGGCGACGCTGGCCGCCCTGCTCGAGGCCTATCTCGGCCGGCGCGGCGCGGCGCAGGTCCTGGCCGGGCGGTCGCGGCGCGAGACGGGCGAGACCATCCGCGCGGTCCTGCTCTATGGCGATTTGCGCAGCTTCACCGAGCTGTCGGAATCCATGACGCCGGGGGCGGTGGTGGCGGCGCTGGACGCCTGGTTCGACCGCATCGCCGGCGCCGTTCACGCTTTCGGCGGCGAGGTTCTGAAATTCATCGGCGACGGCGTGCTGGCGATCTTCCCGATCGGCGAAAGGCCGGCTTCCGCCGCCTGCGACGCAGCACTCAGCGCCGTGGGCGCCGCCCGGGCCGGCATGGCCCATCTCGACCAGGCGCGCGGGCAGAAAGGCCTGCCGTCGCTGCAGTTCGGCCTGGCCCTGCATCTGGGCGAGATGCTGTGGGGCAATGTCGGCACCGCCGACCGGCTCGACTTCACCGCGATCGGCGCGGCCGTCAACCTGGTGAGCCGGCTCGAAGGCCTCTGCCGGCCGCTCGGCCGCAGCGTGCTGGTCAGCGGCGCGGTCGCGGCGGAGACGACCACGGCGCTGGTCCCGCTGGGCGAGCACCGCTTGCGCGGCATCGCCGACCCTTGCGCGGTCTTCACCCTGCCGGAGCAATGAGCGAGACCGGGCCTGGCGTCTCGGGAGACTTTGCGCTGAGGCTTCGCTTGGACCACTATGGGTGGCGCGCTCAGTGCGGGGGATGTTGAGCGAATTGGGGCAAGACGGGTCAGACAACAGGGTTCAGCGCTTTCCCGTCGGCCTCTCGCTCCGAGGGCTCGAGACGGCGCTCGCGCGCATACCAGAACAGCGCTTCAACCTTGCTCTCCTGGCGCTCTATGTCCTGGCGGTTGGCGTCACCATGCTCGCCCATGAGATGTGGTTCGACGAGATCCAGGCCTGGCTCATCGCGCGCGACAGCCACGGCCTTGCGGATCTGATCCACAACCTGCATTACGAAGGCCATCCGGCACTCTGGTATCTGCTTCTGATGCCGCTGACCCGCGTGACTCGTGATCCTGCGATCATGCAGGGACTGCAACTTGCCCTCGCGTCCGCGGCGATGGCCGTGATCCTGTGGCGTGCACCGTTTTCCCACCTGGAGCGCCTGGTCCTCCCATTCGGCCATTTCGTACTCTTCGAGTATGGCGTGAAGAGCCGTTGCTATGCCCTCGGCTTCCTGCTGCTCGTGCTCTTCTGCTCATTGTGGCGCGAGCGCCGGAAGCATCCCGTGCTCATGGCAGTGCTTCTTGCCGCTTTGGCCAATGTGCATTTGTATTTTGCCTTCGCATCGGCGGCAGCACTCGCATGCCTTGTCGTCGATCGAATCCTGGGCGACGCCCCTGGAGTCTTGGACAGGTCCTCCGACCGTCATTGGAATGTTCTCGCCGTTCTGATCCTATGCACGGGCTGGGCGCTTGCGGCCGCTGTCGCGCTTCCGCCAGCGGATTCGGGGTTCGCCATGGGCTGGTCTTTCGGACTGTCGGGCGAACGCATCCTGGGCGTGGTGCGGGCGCTTGGGGAACTGGTCGGGGCCGGCCGCTGGGCTGGCGCCATCGCCGCCATGTTGGTTCTGGCGATCATTCTGCGGCGTTTCCGCAACAACCCAGCAGCCGCTGTCTTCTTGCTGGCCTCCATCGGCGGCATTCTGGCGTTCACTTATGCAAAACTGGGGGTGACTTGGGCCCAAGGCGTTGTCTTTCTCTGCTTCCTGGCCACTGTGTGGATCGATCGGGCAGGGATCGACCCAGGCGGCGCAAAGGCTGGCAAGTCTGCCTTGCTGGTTCCCCCGGGCCTGTTCATGGCAGTGCTTGCCGTCCAGGCGCTTGTCGGGCTGGCGGTGGCGTCGCAAGACTTTGCAAGGCCCTATTCAAATGGCAGCGCGGCGGCTCGATTTATTCGAGAGCGTGGTTGGGCGGCCGGCCCCATTGTGGGAATTCCAGACATTCACACATGTACGGTTGTCGGCTATCTGCAGGTGGACCGCATCTACTATGCCAACGGGCGGCGCTGGGGGTCATTCGCCGTCTGGGACCGCAGGCGTCTGGAGCCCATCGACATGGAAGCCGTGATGAGGGACGTGGATCGCTTCGGACCCAGCGCCACATTCATCGTCGCCGAAGGCCAACCTGTGGACCCCGGCATGCTGGCCCGCCACGGCTTTCACGAGGTGGCGCGTTTCCAAGGAGCAACTGTCCAGGACGAAAACTACGTGATCTACCATCGCTAGGATGGGGTCGCGCTACGCCTTGCCGCCTTCCTGATAGAGCCCGTCGATGTTGACCAGCCAGGGATCGAAATGCCCGAGCCCGAGCGCGGTGCGCGCAGCCAGCAGGCCGGTCGCCATGGCGTGGTCCTGATTGTTATACTTGAACATGCCCGAGCGGCCGATAGGCAGGAAATTCTCGAAGCGGTCGAGCCAGCCTTTGATCACCGCGACCTTGTCGGCGTAGCCCCGCTCGATCACCGGATAGGCTTTGGGAGAGCGGACAACGAAGCCATCGGCAACGGCGGCGGCGGCCACGAGCCTCATGGAAGCGAGTTCGCGGCGCGCCAGATCGATGAGCTCGGCATCGGAAGCCTGCCACAACCATTCGTCGGCGAAGCAGAAATACTCGGCCGTCAAAGGATGAATGTCGGGGGCGGCGGCCATGGCCGGCGAAAAGTTGCGGTAGCTGGAGACGCGGGCCATCTTCACTTCGGGCGAATGCAGGTAGATCCAGTTGTCGGGAAACGGCGGTTCGCCCTTGACCAGGAGCTGGACGCTGATGTGATTGCGGTAGGCGAGGCCGGCGGCGGCGCGCTCGACCTCGTCGGGCGGGCGCGGATCGAACTGAGCCAGAAGCTCCGTCAACGGGGCGCTGGAAAGATAGAAATCGCCCGACGCCGTGGCGCTGGATCCGTCGGCAGCGCCATAGGCGATCCCGCGGACCTGGAAACCCTCGCGATCGATCCGCGTGGCTTCCGTCCGGCGGAGCACGGTGCCGCCGGCGGCTTCAACGCGGGCCGTCATCTTCTCGTACAGCTGGCCGGCGCCGAGCCTGGGGTAAAGGAATTCGCTGGCGAGCGTCCTGGCGACAGCCCCCTTTGACGGGCTGAGCGCGCTCAGGATCGCGCGACCGAGGTCGAGGCTCTTGATCCGCTGCCCCGCCCATTCGGCGTCGATCCGCGCGCAGGGGATGCCCCAGACCTTCTCCGTGTAGGTCTTGAAAAACGTCACAAACAGGCGCCGCCCGAAGCGATCGACGACCCAGTCCTCGAAGGTGAGGATGGGCCGAGGCGACAGCCCTCGGCGCAGCCGCGCCGCGACATAGCTGGAAAGGATGCTAAGCCCGGGCAGCAGCCCTACGCCCATGAGGCAGCTCAACGGCGTCAGCGGGTAGCTGAAGAGCTTGTTGCGATAGAGGATCCGGGTGAGCCGGGGAACGCTCACGATGTCCTCGCCGCCAACGTCGCGGAACAGCGCCTTCACCTCTTCGTTCAGCGTGAAGAAGCGATGCGGGCCGATATCGAACCGGTGCCCCCCGCAGGCGACGGTCCGCGCGAGGCCGCCCATATCGGCAAGCTTCTCGAGCACGAGGGGTCGGCCGCCCCTCAGCGAGACCTCAAGGGCGGCGGTAAGACCCGCGGGTCCGCCGCCAACGATGATGACGCTTTTCGGCATCCGGCTTATGCGCTCTCCCCGCCAGAGCCTGCCCGGATTGACCTCGAATTGCCACCCCGGCAGACGGCGCGGCGAGAGACCTGGGCGTTAGATTCTTCGGTCTGGTCGCATTTTCTACGCCGAACCGGTGCCCACTTCGGCGGAAAATGCTCTAGCCGAGCCCGGCCGCCTGCGCGATGAGGATCAGCCCGGCAGCGACGGCGACGGCCCCGATGGCTCTGGCGGCGCGCTCGCTGTTCCGTGCCAGGCGCTCGACGGTGATGGCTGCTGCCACGACGGCCATCGCGCGCAGGTCTATGACCCCGACGGCGAGCAGAATCGCCGTCAGATTGCCGCAGCAGCCGACGCAATCGAGGCCGAAGCGCAAGCCGTGACGCCAGGCCGTGGCTGCATCCGCCGGCAGGCTGCTGCCAGGCCCGGGCGCCTCCCGGCAGCAGGCGAGGCGATGCGCCTTCCAGGTAGTGAACTGGAGCGCGCCGGCGAAGAGGACGACCAGGCCGGCCGCAGTCGGAACGGCGCGCGCCAGCGCTGGCTGCTGCATCTCGGCTGCCGCCAGCTCGACGCCCAGCACAAAGACGGCCATTCCGATCACGGTCCAGACGAAGAAATATCCAAGGCCCGCCACCACGGTCAGAAAGTTGAGCCGCCCCTCGCCTGCCCGGCCGACGGCCCGGCGGTAGCGCCGCAGCATCGGCAGCAAGGACGGCAGCATCATCGCCGCCATCATCGCGACCCACATGGCGAGGAAAGACGCCGCGGCGCCGGGCCAGCCCTGTCCGGGCATCCACGTCATCGACATCGTCCAGCCGCCTGGCATCGGCATTCCGCCCATCGTGGACATGGACAGGGACCAGGCGATGGTCACCGCCGCGCCGGCGGCGAACAGCAGCGCCGAGACGCCGAGGAAGGCTCGCTCGGAAGCTCCAGCAGCGACGCGCATGGCCCGGCTCAGCGCTTGCCATACATGTCGTGGTGGCGCCACCAGATGCCCGTCTGGTTGCGCCCCTTGGGGGCACGGTCGAGCCACTGGAACATGCCCCAGAGGCCGTCCAGCCCGCGCGCGTAGGTGGAATAGCTGAGGTAGACGACGCCGTCCTCGAGCACGAAGCTGCTCATGCCCGGCCTCTCGCGGACATAGGCACGCGGTTCGGAGCCGGCCTGGGCCGCATTCTGGAGGACGGGCTCCGGCAAGGTCGCCGCGACCATCGCATGGCCGCCGCGCCGGAAGTTGTATTCGCTGCCGCCCTCGCGCTGCTGCTCCTCGGTGATCGAGACGTTGAAGTCGAAATTGAAGTCGTTGCCGACGGAGGACGCCCAGGGAAAGCTCCATCCCATCCGCTTCTTGAACGCCTGGAGCTTGGCGAGCGGCGCCCGCGACACCGCCGCAAGCGTCACGTCGTGGTTCGCCAGGTGAACGACGGATCCGTCGAACCCGTCGGCGATCGCCGAGCAGGACGGGCAGCCCGCCTTGTAGTCGGGTCCGAACATGAAATGGTAGACGAGGAGCTGCGAGCGGCCTTTGAAGAGATCCGCGAGCGAAGCCTTCCCGTCATCGGTCTCGAACCGGTAGTCCTTGTCGACCCGGACCCAGGGCAGCTCCTGGCGCCGGCGCGCCAGGTCATCGCTCTGCCGCGTCAGCGCCTTCTCCGCGCCCAGCAGCTCGAGCCGGGCCGCCAGCCACTCTTCACGCGTGCCGGTCTTGTGCGTCGTCATGGTCTTATCTCCTTTGGCTGTCCTCGTCGTCCGCGCCCTTCGCGCCACGACCTGCTGGTTTGTGGTCGGGAGATGATTTAGTACCGGGCGTCGAACGGCGGGAGTGACAAGTGTGGCGGGATTCCCATGGACTCGCTGATCACGGCCGCGGCGCGGGCGCTTGCCGCCGGTGACCCACTCGGGGCGCTGAACCGGGTCGCGTTGCGCGAGGACGCACCCGCCCTGGCACTCCGCGGCATCGCCATGGCGCAGCTTGGCGATTTCCCTCGCGCCAAGGCTCTCCTGCGCCGCGCGGCCCGCGGCTTCGGTCCGAAGGAGGCCGTGGCCCGCGCGCGCTGCGTCGTCGCCGAGGCCGAGATCGCGCTTGTCTCGCGCGACCTCGGCTGGCCGGCCAAAGCGCTCGACGCCGCGCGGGCGACCCTCGAAGAGCATGGCGACCGGCTGAACGCCGGCCATGCGCGGCATCTCGAGATCCGGCGCCTCCTCCTGATCGGGCGCCTCGAGGAGGCCGAGCGCGGGCTCGCTCGGCTCGACCCGGCGCCCTTCCCGCCCGCCTTGAGGGCCGCCCATGAGCTGGTGGTCGCAGGCATCGCGATGCGGCGCCTGAAGACCAAGGCGGCGCGGGCGGCACTCGCCCGGGCCAAGCATGCCGCGCGCCAGGCCGGCATCGCAGCACTGGCGGCCGAAGTCGAAAGTGCGTCCCTTCTGCTGAACACGCCCGCGGCGCGCCTGATCGCGCGCGGCGAGGAGCGGCCCCTGCTCCTCGGGCAGGTCGAGGCCTTGCTCGCCTCCAACGCGCTGGTTGTCGATGCCTGTCGCTATGTCCTGCGCGAAGCAGACAAGGCGGTCTCGCTGGCCAGGCGCCCGGTGCTGTTCGCGCTCGCGCGTGCGCTCGGCGAAGCCTGGCCGGAAGACGCGCCGCGGGCGACCCTCCTGGCGAAGGCCTTCCGGGCGAAGCACACCGATGAATCCCACCGCGCGCGATTGCGGGTCGAAATCGGGCGACTTCGAAGGCTGCTGCGGAACCTGGCCGGCATCAGCGCGACGAAGCGGGGGTTCGCGCTCGCGCCGCGCCGGGCGAGCGAGGTCGTCGTGCTGGCCCGGCCCGTCGAAGAGAAGCACGGGGGCGTGCTCGCCTTCCTCGCCGACGGCGAATCCTGGTCGAGCTCGGCCTTGGCGCTGGCGCTCGGCGCCGGGCAGCGCAGCGTGCAGCGGGCGCTGGACCAGCTCGCGGCGGCCGGCAAGGTGCAGTCCTTCGGCCGCGGGCGGGCGCGTCGGTGGATGACCCCGCCCCTGCCGGGATTCACGACGACCTTGTTACTCCCCGCACCTCTGCCGAGCGATTAGGATGGCAGCATGAAACGAACGGCCGCCGAAATCCTCCGCGAGTATGGGCCCTTTCCCGGCGTGGAAAGGGTGAACGGGGTCACCTATGACGGCCGGCAGGTCTGGTTTGCCGCCGGCGACAAGCTCACCGCCCTCGATCCGGCGAGCGGGAAGACGGGGCGCTCGATCGACGTCGCCGCTCATGCCGGCACGGCCTTCGACGGCCGGCACCTCTATCAGCTCGCCGACGAGCGCATCCAGAAGATCGACCCGAAGACCGGCAAGGTGCTCGCCACGATCCCGGCGCCCAGCGGCGGCGGCTCGGGGATGGCCTGGGCCGAGGGGACGCTCTGGGTGGGGCAGTATCGCAACCGCAAGATCCATCAGGTCGATCCCGAGACGGGGAAGATCCTGCGCAGCATCGAGTCCAACCGCTTCGTCACCGGGGTCAGCTGGGTCGAGGGCGAGCTCTGGCACGCCACCTGGGAAGGCGAGGAGAGCGAGCTCAGGCGGATCGATCCCAAAACGGGAGAGGTCCTGGAGAGCCTCGCGATGCCGCCCGGGGTGGCCGTGTCGGGGCTCGAGTCCGATGGCGGCGACCGGTTTTACTGCGGCGGGGCAAGCAGCGGGAAGGTGAGAGCCGTCAGACGGCCGCGGCGAGGCTAAGCGGCGGCGGCGACGGAAAGCCCCCGCCTCCAAGAGCAAGTGGTCGAAGCGGCGCTGGCCGGCGGCAAGCCACGGGGATTGACAATCGCCTGAATCAGCCAGCGGCCGATCACGCTCAATGCCGACGCCGTCGAAGCCATTTCCGAACAATCGTGGCAATGCTCCCCACGACCGTTCCTCTGTTATCCCGAGCGGGGCCTTCTGCCCGCACAGCTGTTGGCACCCGTCGACTTCATCAATGCGTCGAAAGACCGACCCTGACGCCTGCCATCGTCCACGCGAACTCTCACTCTTGCCGCTTGCCGCTTCCCGCCAACCGGTGCGCCCCCAGATTTTCTGAGATTTTGAACTCCGATCCAATTCTCCAAACCCGCCCGCGCGGCCCGCGCGGCTTGTCTGTTGGTGACGAGACCTACTCCCGCACGTGCCGACCTTTATCCACATGCTACAGAATCCTGTGAGGCGCTCTTGAATTTCTCCAAGGGCGCTCCTACTTTAGGCGCGAAGGAACTTTTTGGGGAAAATCAGGATGAGCGAGGTGAAAGCCATCGAGGCGATCGACAACGCCCTCAGCGCGCTCGACCCGGACGAATGCGCACGCGTCCTGGCTTGGGCGCAACTGAAATACGGCGCTGCGGCGCGGATCAATCCAGCGACGGATCAACCGGCACCGACGCCGCCTACCGCGCCTGCGCCCGCGAACGCGCCGATCAATAGGGCGAAGGTCAAAAGTTCGAAGAAGGCCAAGACGATCATTTCGATGGACAAGAGCCTGAATCTAAGCCCGCCGGACACTGTGTCGGCGGTGCAGTTTGCAACCGAAAAGTCGCCGACCACCGTCCTGCAGAAGTGCGTTGTCGCGGTGTACTATCTACGGGACACCATCAAGATGGAGAAGGTGACTGCGCAGGCCGTTTTCACGTTCTTCAAGCATCTCAGTTGGCCGGTCCCGGCTGACCTAAAGAATACTTTGCAGCAGGCTGGCTCGGTGGGTTGGCTCGATACATCCGACAGCGAGAACATCAAGCTGACATCGCTGGGCGAGAATCTGGTCGAGTACGATCTGCCGGCTAAGGCCAAGACGAAGGCGAAGTGAGCCACCTTCTCGGGGCTGTTCCCCAGGCCCTCGAGGATGAGCTGTTCGAGAAATTTCGCGAGATCGAGCGCAACTTCCGTGAACGCAGATGGGAGCCGGCCGAACTCAATGGTGGCAAGCTCTGCGAGGTCGTCTACTGCATACTGCGGGGCCACGTCGATGGCAGCTTCCCAGCCAAATCGTACAAGCCGCCGAACTTCTACGACGCGTGCTTAAAGATGGAGAAAGAGTTGGTGTCCTTT
The DNA here is from genome assembly GCA_963724385.1 of uncultured Alphaproteobacteria bacterium. Lineage (GTDB taxonomy): Bacteria > Pseudomonadota > Alphaproteobacteria > Dongiales > Dongiaceae > DASXQK01. Next base: position 78,770 of record CAVRUJ010000002.1, read on the forward strand.
GGCCGCTCGGTCCGCATCCAGTTGCCGCGAATGCTGATCGCCCTCTATGAAATCCGCAACAACCGAAACGTCGGTCACGTCGGCGGCGACGTCGATCCCAACCACATGGATGCCGTCTGCGTGCTGCACATGGCCAAGTGGGTCGTGGCGGAGCTTGTGCGTATTTATTATGGCGTCACGCTCGCAGTGGCCAGCGCGATAGTGGAGGCTCTTTCGGAGCGCGAGGTCTCGCTGATCTGGGACGCGGGGAGTGTTCGCCGCGTGTTGGACAACAGCCTGTCCATGCTGGAAAAAACACTCGTCCTCCTGTTCGGCTCGGCGCGCCTGCTCAGTGAAGCGGAATTGATTGCCAGCTTGGAGCACTCAAACCCCTCGGTCTATCGCCGCGACGTGCTTCGCCGCGCGCACGCCGATCGGCTCATTGAATACGACGAGAACACGAAGACGGTGAAAATCTCACCGCTGGGCATCAGACGAGTTGAGACCAAGATTCTTCCCAAGGCCCAAGTCTAGCCCGTCGGCGCGTGCGCATCAGGCCAGGAACGGATACTTTGCTTTTTTATTCTAGAGCCCTCCAGCGCATCCCGTCCCCCTCACTTCCACTCGATCGCGCAAGGGCGGCTTCGACGCCACCTCATAGATCACTCAGTTGATGCCCCGCACCTCGTTGATGATCCGGGTCGCGGTGGTGGCCAGGAACTCGCATAGGATCGGATTGGAATTGGTGGTCATGCCGTCCGTCGACCTGACGGCGCGCAACGCTCGCTTGCAAATGCCGCGCCGGGCCGCCCCCGTTCAGGCGGCTGCACCCCCGGCGCAAGGGCCAACGAGCCCTTGTGCCGAAGTCAGCTAGGCGTGCAGCAGGTTCAAGGTGCGCTCCCAGCCGATTGCGTGTTCGCGCGCCGCGTCCGGCGAACCGAACTCGTCCTGGCGCACGGTGACGCGTGTTCCGCCTTCGATCGCGTCGAAACGGTAGGTCACCCGGGTCACCCGCCGGCCGAGCGTCGGGTGGTCCCAGTCGTAGCGTCGCGAGAACGTGAACTCGCTGCGGGGCCTGCACGACCAGGTACTCCCCGCTCGCTGGCAGAACGGCGCCATCCGGCAGGCACACATTCACCCGCCAGCGTCCGCCCACGGTTAGATCGGACCGCCAATCGGCGAAGCGGTAGAGGCGCGGAGCACCCCACCATCGCTCCACCTCGGCGGAATTGAGGGCCTCGAACGCTCGCTCGGGCGACACGGCGACGTTGACCGTGGCGAGCACGATCTCGCCGTCAGTGACCGATCTTGCGCGGGCCATGATCAGTACTTCGGCGGCAGGATGGTTGAGCCGGTCTCCAGCAGCGACTTGAGGTTGGACAAGATCTTCGGCCAGCCGCCGGAAACGGCGCCGATGAACTTGGAGTTCTCGCGCTCGATGCTGTGGGTCACCGTCAGCTTGACGGCCTCACCGGCAGGCTCGAGCTCCATGGTGCAGAGCGACCATCCTTCCGCCTTCAACTCCGGCATGAATTCATTGCGCCACCGGATGGCGAGCTTCTGCGGAGGCTCGAATTCGACGATCTTGCCAGTGTCGCCGATCCGCCCATCGGGAAAGACGAGCTTCCAGGACCCGCCCGCCTTCCATTCGGCCTCGGAGCGAGCGCCGAGCCAGTATTGCTGGGCAAACTCGGAGTTAGTGAGCGCCGACCAAAGCCGTTCGGGCGTGGTCCGGATATAGGTGACATAGACGAAACTGCTTCGCGGCGCGCTAGTCATGGCCATCTCCTTCCAGGCTTTTCTTCAGTGCGGACAGCGCCCTCAAGTGGCGGCGCTCGAACTTGTTGATCCATCGCTCGGCGATCTGGTTGATCGGCACCGGATTGATGAAGTGCAGCTTCTCCCGGCCGAGGCGCTTCCAGGACACCAGGTTCGCCTCCCCAAGGATCGCCAGATGCTTCGCTACCGCCTGGCGCGTCATGGCCAGCCCCCGACACAGCTCGCCAAGCGTCTGGCCATCCTTTCGGTACAGCCGGTCCAGCAGCTGTCTGCGGCTTGCGTCCGCCAGAGCACGATAAACCGCATCGTCATCCATCGCAGCGATATGTAACCACGGGGTTGCCTTTCTTGCTATATAGGGAACCATATGGTTACCTGTCAAGTACAATCGTCCGGGTATGGCCGACATCGTGGCAATGTCAGCGCGAACTCACATCGCAGGGAAGACGCGAGACGCCAAGCGGCGCTGACGCGCTGGGCCGCGCTAGGGCGCGCCGTCCAGGGCCGCGCGCTCGCTCGATTTGTCGCCAACCTCTGCATAACGGAGCAGCAAGACCACCTCTTTCTCGATGACCTCGCATAGACCGGCCGTTTCGAACAGATCCGGTTCTTGACCAGGATCAAGGAGGGCCGCGCCGTTCGCGCGCATGATGCGATCGTCCGTCTGCCCTCGAAGCCGGGCGCGGCGAGAACAGCGGGGCCCGGCCGGCCCGGAAAGCTGCGCATGACGATTGTCCCACCGCCCGATACTGCAGGCCTCGCGGCCATCACCTTGGCGGCGCCGAAGGACGATAAGGGAGTTTCGGTCTTCGCCGCGCTTGCGAAGCGATGCACCGTCCGGGAGATCAGTGCCGCGCCCCTATCCCGCCAGCAGCTGTCGAACCTGCTCTGGGCCGCCTATGGCGTCAATCGCAAGGCCGGGCCGTTCGGACTGCCGGGCAGGACGGCGGCTTCGGCCAGCAACTCGCAGGAGATCGAGCTCTACGTCGCGTTTCGCGACGGCGCCTACTTGTATGACGGGCCCAACAACCTGTTGAAGCCGGTCGCCGCCGGCGACCTCCGCGCCGGCGCCTTGACGCCGGGCCAAAGAGGCGTCAGCGCCACGGCGCCGGTTCAGCTGATCTACGTCGTCGACGTCGACCGTCTGACCCACACATCGGGCTTTCAGGAGCCGGGGCTCCAGGATCCCGAGGTGCAGAAATCCTACTACTTCGTGGACACGGGCCTGATCGCGCAAAACGTCCATCTGTTCGCCGCGGCGGAGGGCCTGGCGGCATGGTTCCACAATTGCGACAGGAGCGGGCTGGCGCGCAAACTGGGCCTGCGCCCCAAGCAGCGCGTGCTGTTCGCCCAGTCGGTCGGGCATCCCGCGAATGCCTAGCGGAGGGCGCTGACGATGCGGCTATCGGACAACTCCGTCCTCATCACCGGCGGGTCCTCCGGCATTGGCTATGCATTGGCCGAGGCCTTCCTTGCCTCAGGGAGCAAGGTGGCGATCTGCGGGCGCAGCGAAGCAAGGCTCGCCCAGGCCGCCGCGAGCCATCCGGAATTCCGCTGGCAGGTCTGCGACGTATCCGAGGAGGAGGACCGGCTGCGGCTTCTGCATTGGGCGAGCGCCGAGCTGCCGAAGCTGAATGTTCTCGTCAACAACGCGGGCGTGCAACGCGATGTCGACTTCACCCAAGGGATCCAGGCGTTCCGGACCGGCGACAACGAGATCCGCGTGAACCTGGAATTGGCAATCGTTCTCACCGGCCTGTTCGTCCCCCTGCTCGCCAGGCACAGCGATCCCGCCATCATCAACGTCTCGTCCGGCCTCGGCTTCGTCCCCGCGGCGAAAATGCCGGTCTACTCGGCGAGCAAGGCCGGCCTGCACGCCTTTTCCATGGCCATCCGGCGCCAATTGTCGAGCCTGGGCATCAAGGTCTTCGAAGTCGTCCCGCCCGCCGTCGACACGGACCTCAATCCGGCCGGCCGCGCCAAGCGGGGAGGTTTCCGGGCCAATCTCAGCCCGGCGACCTTCGCAGCCGCGGTCATGAAGGGCCTGGAAAGCGACGTCTTCGAGATCGGCTATGGCATGACCGCCGGCTTCATCCATGCCTCAAGGGACGAACTGGATCGCCGCTTCGAACAGATGAACAGCTCGATGTAGGCCTCACGTGCCGGATCGCCGGACCATCCGCGCTGCCTGGGTCGCAGGAGAGTGGAACGAGGGCCGAGGTGGACTTATCTGAGAGGAAGCTGGACCGAGGAAGAATAAGTCTACTCTGAGCCCCATTCTCCTGACTACAGCGGCAATCGCCTCTTATCGGGTGCCCGCACCCACTCGTCCAAGCCCACGGTTGAACTCTTGCGAGCCTTCATCTGCTCCAATGCCTCTTCCTTTGATTTGAGATTCTGTAACGTGAAATGTATGGCACCTTCCTGGCTCACCTCTACGGTGTAGGTGCCGTCATTTTCGCGAATGATCTGGTAGACGTATATGGCCACGTCACCACTATGGCACGCCTAGAGCATGTTTCGATCAGATTGAATTGAAACATGCTCTAAACTCCTTAGTTTGGTCGCATTTTCTACGCCGAACCGGTTCCCACTTCGGCGGAAAATGCTCTAGCGCTAAGCGTGAACGACTTTGAGGCCGTTCACGTTTCAAACTGACCCACTAGCGAAATTCGCGCTCTTGAATTCAAGGGAGAATTTCGCCAATCGGCGATTTGCTCGGTTTCAGCGACCATCGGCATCAATCGGTCGATTTTCCGGAATCCATCGAGCAAGCAGCGGGCACGGGAAGCTCGGAAAAATGCCGCCGGCGTCGACGATGCGTTCAGACGCCCGGCGCGCTCGGCGCCGTGGATGCAATCCGCAGCGTGCTCATGAGCCCCGCCGCCAGCGTCAGGGCAGCTCCGATCGCCAGTCCGACCTGCGGTGCCGCATCGACGGATGTCAGAGTGAAGAGCAGTGTCATAATGACGGCGCCCGAGGTCTGGCCCACCAACCGGGCGGTTCCCTGCATGCCTCCCGCGGCGCCGCTCCGCTCGCGCGACGCCGAAAGAAACATGTTGCGGTTATTGGGCACGTTGAACAGGCCAAAACCCAGGCCGCACAAAGCGGTGAATAGCACGAGCGGCTGCGGGTCGCCGTGCAGCGGCCAAAGACTGGCAGCCGCGAGGCCGGTCGCAAGACAGGCACCGCCCACCGCACAGAGCCAAGCCGTCGATACGCGGTTGGCGAGTTGGCCCGCGACCGGGGCCGCGATGGCCACGGCCAACGGCCACGGCGTCATGTAGAGCCCCGTCATCATGGGAGACTGCCCCAGCCCATGCTGAAGATAGAAAGGGAGCGCCACTACGCCTGCTGTCTGGCCGATGAAACAGCAAACCGAGGCGATCACTGAAACGCGGAATGACGGCGCGCGGAGCAGGTCGAGCGGGATCAAGGGCGCCTCTTTCGGCATTTCCCGTCGAACGAGCGCCACAAGGCCAAGGGTGGCCGCGATGAACAGAGTGACAGCCAGCACGGGGGAAGCGGGCAGCAGCTCCGCGCCGACGACCAATGACCCGAATACCAAAGCGTTCAACCCCACGCTGAACAGGTCCAGCCGTCGCGCCGAGCCGGCGACATGCGGCAGCGCTCGGGCGGCGAGCAGCGCGGTCGCGCCCACGGGAAGGTTCACGGCGAACAGCCAGGGCCAGTTTGCCACCGACAGGATCGCTGCGCCGATCGTGGGACCGGCCGCAGAGGACAGCGCGACGGTGAGCGCGTTCCAACCTATCGCGTGGCCGAAACGCTCATGCGGCACGGCGAAGCGAATCAATGGGATGCCGAGCGCCATGACAGCGGCGCCGCCAAGACCTTGGACGAAGCGGGCCGCGACGAGCCACGGAAGCGATGGAGACAGCGCACACGCCACGGAAGCTCCAGTGAACAGCGCGACGCCGGCCGTGAACACCTGGCGATAGCCGAGGCTTTCGCCCAGCGCGGCACAGGGCAGGAGGGCCATGACCAGGGCCGTCTGGTAGGCCGTCATGATCAGGACCGACATGGCCGGCGTTACATGCAGCGACCCTGCGATTGTCGGCAGGGCGACGTTGGCGATTGCCGCATCGAGCACAACCAGCGCCATCGCCGACAGCACGGAAGCAATCGCGATCATGCGCCGCGGCTCCGGCAATCCGGCGCTCGCCCCTTCTCTCCGCGGCGCAGAATGTGGCTCAATATCCGCCGTCGTTCGGGGCGTCCGCCGATTTGCGGACAGCGCGGTGAACGCAGCTGCAGCGTTGAACCGCCGCGCCAACGGCCGCTCCAGCGCTGGAATGAAGGGCCTTGTCATGCGCCCAAGGTCCAGGTGCCGTCACGCTCGACGTAGCGGGTCACCGGGTGGCCTTCGCGCTCCTCCTGCCTCAGGTCGCGGTCGGTGAAGCGGTAGTAGAGCACCGGGCCTGCCGTGCACCGGATGTCATGAATATCGCCCGGCAGAAACACACGGGACGAGCCTGGACGCAGCCGGTAGGTTTCCCGCCTGACGAGCCTGACCCGCCCATCCGGATCCTGCACGCGGGCATAGGTTCCGACCTCCGATTCCCCTTGCTGGACGGCGTAGACCACCCAACCGCGGCCGTGGTCGTGGGGCGACCAGTAGCGCCCGAGGGGTTCGGCATGGGCCAGGAGCAGGAACCCGTGCGCGGGATCGCGATACAGCTCCTTGCTTTCGGGACGATCCCGCTGCAGCTCCGCGAGCCACGCCTCGGTCGCTGGCGCGTTCACGAGCGCCTCGATGCGAGTGCGGCAGTCGGTCACCAGTTCGGACGTCAGCGGCCCCCAGCCAAGCCCGACCTCTTCAATGAAGGTTTCCAGTGAGTTCTTAGACATCGTTCATCTCCTCAACCAACCCTTGATGTCGGGAGACATAGGCCATCGCCAGACATGGCGGAACACGCACCATCTGCACTTCTTTCGTGCGTTTGACGCCACATCACGATCGGGTTGTGCTATAGGATCGATCGATGTCGCACCCGGACCTCAACCTGCTTGTCACGCTCGACGTGCTGCTCACGGAAGGCAGCGTCGCGCGCGCGGCTCAGCGGCTGCGGCTCAGTCCCTCGGCGATGAGCCGGGCGCTCGCGCGATTGCGCGCGACGACGGGCGATCCGCTTCTTGTCAGGGCCGGACGCGGCCTCGTTCCTACGCCCCGCGCGCTTGAGCTCCGTGAACGCGTCGCTCGGCTCGTGCAAGACGGGCAGGCGGTTCTGCGCCCTGCGGAAAAGCTCAATCTCAAACAGCTTGTCAGAACCTTCGCGCTGCGGGTGAGCGATGGCTTTGTAGAAAACTTCGGGGCAGACCTCGTTGCCCGCATCAGCGAAGAAGCCCCCGGCGTACGCCTGCGCTTTCTGCCCAAGCAAGACCGAGGTAGCGCACCACTTCGCGATGGGATCGTTGATCTGGAGACGGGAGTCATTGAGACGATGACGAGCCCCGAGATACGGACCCAAGCATTGTTCCGGGACCGTTTCATTGGCGTTGTGCGAAGGGGGCACCCGCTAAGCAAGGGCAAGATCACGCCCTCCCGCTATGCAGGCGGCAGGCACGTCCTCGATTCACGGCATGATATCGACAAGGGGCCCATTGACGAGGCCTTGAGGGCGCTCGGGCTCGAGCGGCACATAGTGACGATCGTCAGCGGATTTTCGACCGCGCTGGCTCTGGCACGCGGCTCCGACCTGATCGCCAGCGTTCCCGAACGGCACACCGGAAACCTGCGCGTCGGGATGCACAGCTTTCCCCTCCCGGTGACCACTCCGAAAATCACCGTTTCATTGCTTTGGCACCCACGGCTGGATGCCGATCCCGCGCATCGCTGGCTGCGCGGCTGCGTCCGGGCCGTATGCTCGAAGCCTCCCGACTGATTCCTCAGGATAAATTGGGATGCTGTTGGATGCCCTGGGATGGGCCGAAATCACTCCCACTCGATCGTCCTAGGCGGCTTGGACGTCACGTCATAGACCAACCGCGTGATCCCGTGACGGAGAATTCGATTCCGACCCCATTTCTTCTTCGATGCGCACGGCCATTCGGGTGGCGTCGCCGGGCGCCAGACGGTTTTTTGGCGTCGAGTATCCGCCGGAAGCTGTGCGCGGCGTCGCTCTATCGCCAAAGACGACCCGAGCCGGCAGCGCCGCATTGCCAGAAGCGCCCATATCGATCAAGTTTGCGCGGTTAGCCAGTGATCTGGGAATTTACGCCGTAACCATTGGAGTTTCGCAGTGAGAAAATCACTGGCTCTTCGTTGCCTGATGATGGGTCTCGCTCTCTCGGCGATTGCCCTGCAACCCCTTTCGAACTTCGCGAATGCCGGCGCGTCGCTGACAGCTCTGCTGCTCCAGGGGTTCGGCTCCGATGCCCTGGCCGCTGCCCCGAGCACTCCGCCGGCCGCCCGCGGGATCTACGTGTGGCCCTACAACTGGGCGGTCAAGAACGGCGACTTCGACAAGGCCCTTGCCGTCCCGGGCGTCGACGGGGTCGGCGTGCATTTCACATGGTCGGAGATTTCGCCCGCACTCAGGACCTACGACTTTACATCCATCGACCGCCAGCTCGCGGCGGCGCGATCGCATCATCTGGCCGTGGAACTCGCCGTCGCGGCGGGCGAGGGCACGCCGGCGTGGTTGTTCGCGCCGCCTCCGCTGGGCATGGGCCTCCGCCGCCTCGATTTCGCAATGACGTATCACGGTGGCCAGGAGCCGTGCCACGCCGTCTCGATGCCGCCGCCCTGGGCTCCCGGCTATCAGGCCGCGTTCGCCGACATGCTGGCGCAGTTGTCCCGGCACCTGCGCGCGACGGGCTATGACCGCGAGGTGGCGGCGATCAAGCTCACAGGCATGAACACCCTTACCGAGGAGCTCGCGCTGCCCAACGAGAGCCCTGCGGAGTCCGGCAACCCAAATCCCTGCGTCACGGACAGCCCGCGCATCTGGGCAGGGGTGGGGTATCGGCCGTCCCTCGTCGTCCGGGCCATGAAGGGGATCGCCGCGTCCTATCAGCGCTATTTCCCGAACACGCAAGTCGTCCTCCCCATCATCGTGATGTTCGCCTTTCCGCCCATCGGCGAAGACGGGCGGCCGATGCCGCGGTCCCAGGCGCTCGGGATCAACAACAAGCTCCTCGACGACCTCGTGCGCACGGCGGCGCGGACCCTCCCAGGGCACCTTGCCGTGCAGGACGCTTTTCTCCTCGACAGCTTGCCGGCCGATCAGCGGACCGTGGGCCTTGCGCGCGCCAACGGCATACCGGCCGCCTGGCAGACCAACGCCTGGCTGGCCAAGAACGGCAAGGGCGCAGGCTGCGCCGGAAGAGGCAACGGGTTCCTGCAGCAGATGCAGAACGCGATCCCGTGCAGCGAGTCGTCCTACCTCAGAATGCTCCGCAACGGCATGTTCCCCCAAGGCGGGGCGGGACCAAGCAAGAGCGGCCTCTTCATCGAGGTGTTCCCGTCGGACGTCATCGCCTTCCCCCGCGCGATCATGGTCGCGCATGACGAGTGGAAGCGCTGACGGCTGGATCGCAAGACGCTGCGCGCGGCGCCACTGATCGACGACCATTGTCAGGACAAAGTCGCCGGCCTTCCCCTACAGCATCCTTTTCTACGCCCCTACTCCCACTCGATCGTCCCCGGCGGCTTGGACGTCACGTCATAGACCACCCGGTTGATCCCGCGCACCTCGTTGATGATCCGAGTGGCGACGCGGGCCAGGAACTCGTGGGGGAACGGATAGGAATCGGCCGTCATGCCGTCCGTCGATGTGACGGCGCGCAGCGCCAGCACATGGTCGTAGGTGCGCCCATCGCCCATGACGCCGACGGTCCTGACCGGCAGCAGCACGGCGAAGGCCTGCCAGATGGCGTCGTAGAGGCCGGCCTGCTCGATCTCATCGAGATAGATCACGTCGGCCTTGCGCAGGATGGCGAGCTTCTCTTCCGTGATGTCGCCGGGGATGCGGATGGCAAGGCCGGGCCCCGGGAAGGGATGCCGGCGCACCATGCGCTCCGGCAGGCCGAGCTCGCGGCCCAAGGCCCTGACCTCGTCCTTGAACAGCTCGCGCAAGGGCTCGACCAGCTTCAGGCGCATGCGCTCGGGCAGGCCGCCGACGTTGTGGTGCGACTTGATGGTGACGCTGGGCCCGCCGGTGAAGGAGACGGATTCGATCACGTCGGGGTAGAGAGTGCCCTGGGCGAGGAAATCGGCGCCGCCGAGTTTCCGCGCTTCCTCCTCGAACACGTCGATGAAGAGCCCGCCGATGATCTTGCGTTTGGCCTCGGGGTCGCTGACGCCGGCGAGCCGGCCCAGGAACAGCGCGCGGGCGTCGCGGTGGACAAGCGCGATGTTGTAGTGGTTGCGGAACAGCTCGACCACCGCCTCCCCCTCGCCCGCACGGAGCAGGCCGTGGTCGACGAAGATGCAGGTGAGCTGCTCGCCGATGGCCTCGTGGATCAGCACCGCGGCCACGGCGGAATCGACACCGCCCGAAAGGCCGCAGATCACCCGGCCCTTGCCCACCTGCTTGCGGATGCGCTCTATCGCCTGCTGGCGGAAGGCGGCCATGGTCCAATCGGCGCGGCAGCCGGCGATCCGCCGGGCGAAACTCGCGAGCAGCCTGCCGCCGGCCGGCGTGTGCACGACCTCGGGATGGAACATGACTCCGTAATAGCGCCGGTTGTCGTCGGCGATGATGGCAAACGGCGCGCCCTCGCTGGTGCCGACCACGCGGAAACCGGGCGGCAGGCGAATCACCCGGTCGCCATGGCTCATCCAGACCTGCTCGCGCTCGCCCCGGTTCCAGACGCCGTCGGTCAAGGCCGAGCTTCCCGTCACCTCGACGAAGGCGCGGCCGAACTCGCGATGGTCGGAGGCCTCGACCTCGCCGCCGAGCTGGGCGCAAAGGGTCTGCTGGCCATAGCAGATGCCGAGCAGCGGCACGCCGAGATCGAAGGCGATGCGGGGCGCGCGCGGCGTGCCCGCCTCCAGCACCGAAGCGGGGCCGCCGGAGAAGATGATGCCTTGCGGCTTGTAGGCCGCGATCCGCGCCGGATCGACGTTGAAGGGCATGATCTCGCAATAGACCCCGGCCTCGCGCAGGCGCCGGGCGATCAGCTGGGTGACCTGGCTGCCGAAATCGAGGATCAGGATCCGGTCGGTCATGAATGGCCCTTCATTGTCGTTTCAGGTCCCCTGGGCAAGACGGTGAGCGGCTCTTTTCCTATCGTCATGCCCGCGAAAGCGGGCATCCAGGCAGGTAGCGGCGTGGCGGCGGTCGTGGATTCCCGCCCCCGCTTTCGCGAGGGCAAGCTTGCGGGAATGACGAAAACGGTTGCTGCCGAATTGCCTCTTCCAATCGTCATGGCCGAACCGGCCATGACGGAGAACGGAAGGGCGCGCTGAGCAGTCACAACGCGTTCCAGCCATAGGCGATCTCGTGCAGGGTGGCGCCCCAGAGGGCCTCGTCGCGCTCGCCGGCGCGCCTGCCGCCCATGCGCTCATAGAAGAACCTCGCCGGGTTGTCGGCCAGCACCCAGATGAGCGCCGAGACCAGATTGCGGCGCTTCAGGGAATCGAAGCAGGCGGTGAGCAAGGCCCGGCCGATACCGCGGTTCTGCCAGTCGGGCAGCACGTAGAGCGTCTCGACCTCGCCGGCGAAGGGCAGGTTCGGGCTCCGGTTGCGCCCCACGCTGCCGAAGCCGACCGGGCCTTCGTCCTCCGCCTCCGCCACCAGCACGACGCTGGCATTGAGCTGGCGCGACAGGCTCTGGCGCCAGGAGGTGGCCTTGCCGTCCACGGTCATGTCGATGAGGGTCTTGTCGGGCAACATGCCGGGGTAGGTGCTGCGCCAGGTCTCCACATGGATGCGCGCGATCGCCCGCGCATCGGCCGGCGTGGCGGGGCGAAGGCGGATCATGACGCGATCTCTCCAGGCTCTTCGGGCCTAGGCGCCTCCTCCGGCACGGGCTCGGCCTCGGGCTTCGCTGCTGGCCTTGCCTTGGCGAGGACCGCCAGGAAGAACCCGTCGGTGCCGTGGCGCGCCGGGCTGAGGCGCAAGAACGGCCCTTGCGACGGCGGCTCGCCGCCCAGAACCTCGCGCCAGACCTCGGCCATCGGCAGGACCGCGAAGTCCGCGTGCTCGGCAAGGAACCATTCGACCTGGTCCTGGTTCTCGCGGCCCAGCAGCGAGCAGGTCGCGTAGACGAGACGCCCGCCAGGTTTCGCCAGCCTTGCGGCGCTGGCGAGGATGCGCCGCTGGAGCGCCACGAGCTCGGCAATGTCCTCGGGCTTGAGGCGCCATTTGGCGTCGGGGTTGCGCCGCCAGGTGCCGCTGCCGCTGCAGGGCGCGTCGATGAGGACCCGGTCGAACTTGGCGAGATGGCGCTTCACCCAGGGATCGCGCTCGCTCGCAAGGCCGCGGCGCTCGACGTTGTGGACCCCGGCGCGGACGAGCCGCGTCGCGGCCCGGGCGACCCGGCCCTCGAGCACGTCGGAAGCGACGAGCTTGCCCTTGTTCTTCATCGCCGCGGCCAGCGCCAAGGTCTTGCCCCCTGCCCCGGCGCAGAAATCCACCACGCGCTGGCCCGGCCTGGCATCGGTCAGCAAGGCGACGAGCTGGGAGCCTTCGTCCTGCACCTCGATCAGCCCGGCCTTGAAGCAATGCAGGCCGGCGAGAGGCGGCCGGCCATCGACCCGGATGCCGATCGGCGAAAGCCGCGTCGGGCGGCCTTCCACGCCTTCGCGGGCGAGTGCCGCGAGCGCCTCGTCCCGGGTCGCCTTCAGGGTGTTGGCGCGCAAGTCGGTGGCGGCCGCACCCACGAGCGCGGCCATCTCCGGTTCCAGCTCGTCGCCAAGGGCTTCTTCGAGCGCGGGCTCGAGCCAGGCGGGAAATTCCAAGCGCACCGCGCGGGGCTGATCGGCATGGGCCAGGGCCTGGCCGACCAGCGCCTTGGCGAGGCGACCCTCCTGCGGCTCCAGAGGCGCCGGACGATATTGCCCGCCGTCGAAGGAGCCGGCGATGCGGTCGGCGCTCCACCCGTCGATGAGGGCGAGCGCCGCGATCATGCGGGCGCGCTCACGGTCGGCCGGACGCTCGGGCGAGACGCGCGCGATCCACCAGTCGAGGGCCGATTGCCGGCGCAGCACGGCATAGGCGCGGTCGACGACCTCGCGCCGGTCCTGGCCGCCCATGTAGCGCCGGGCGCGGAAGAAGGCGGCGGCGGTGCGGTCGGCCGGGCTTTGGCCCTCGTGGATCGCCGCCAGAAGCTCGATCGCCGCCTGAAGCCTGGCACCAGGAGTCACATGTCCGGCCGGTAATTGGGCGCCTCGCGGGTCACCTGGACGTCGTGGACGTGGCTCTCGCGCAGGCCAGCACTGGTGATCTTGAGGAAGCGGCAGCGGCTCTGCATGGCGGCCATGTCGGCGTTGCCGGTGTAGCCCATGGCGGCGCGCAGGCCGCCGACGAGCTGATGGATCACATTGCCGGCCGGGCCCTTGTAGGGCACGCGGCCTTCCACGCCTTCGGGCACCAGCTTCAGGGCCTCGCGCACTTCCTGCTGGAAATAGCGGTCGGCCGAGCCGCGCGCCATGGCGCCGAGCGAGCCCATGCCGCGATAGGACTTGTAGCTGCGGCCCTGGTAGAGGAACACCTCGCCGGGGCTTTCGTCGGTGCCGGCGAGCAGCGAACCCACCATGCAGCAGTCGGCGCCGGCGGCGATCGCCTTGGCGAGATCGCCCGAATACTTGATGCCGCCGTCGGCAATGACCGGAATGCCGTTCTTACGCGCCTCGCCCACCGCGTCGAGGAGGGCCGTCAGCTGCGGCACGCCGACGCCGGCGACCATGCGGGTGGTGCAGATCGAGCCGGGCCCGATGCCGACCTTGATGGCGTCCGCCCCAGCGTCGATGAGGGCGCGCGCACCCTTGGCCGTGGCGATGTTGCCGGCGATGACCTGGCAGGCGTTGCTGAGGCGCTTCACGGCGGCCACCGCCGCGATCACGCCCTGGGAATGGCCATGGGCGGTGTCGATCACGATGACGTCGACCTCGGCCTCGAGCAGGGCTTCGGCCCGCCGCAAGCCTTCGAGGCCAACGCCGGTCGCGGCCGCGACGCGCAGCCTGCCCTTCTCGTCCTTGCAGGCGTTGGGGAACTTCTGGGCCTTCTCGATGTCCTTGACGGTGATGAGGCCGACGCATTTGTAAGCCTCGTCCACCACCAGCAGCTTTTCGATGCGATGCTGGTGCAGCAGGCGCTTGGCCTCGTCCTTGTTGACGCCCTCGCGCACGGTGATCAGCCGGTCCTTGGTCATGAGCTCGGCCACCGGCTGGCGCCGGTCGCTGGCGAAGCGCACGTCCCGGTTGGTCAGGATGCCGACCAGCTTGCCGCTGCCCTGCTCGACCACGGGAAAGCCCGAGATCTGGTGCTCGTCCATCAGGCCGAGGGCATCGGCCAGGGTCTGCTCGGGATGGATGGTGAGCGGGTTCACCACCATGCCGGATTCGAATTTCTTGACCCGGCGGACCTCGTCGGCCTGCTTCGGCGCCTCCAGGTTCTTGTGGATCACCCCCATGCCGCCGCTCTGCGCCATGGCGATGGCCATCCGGCTCTCGGTCACCGTGTCCATGGCCGAGGACAGCAGCGGGATGCCGAGCTCGATGGACTTGGTGAGGCGCGTGCGGGTGTCGGCTTGGGTCGGCAGGACGGCGGAGGCGGCGGGCTCGAGCAGTACGTCGTCGAAAGTCAGCGCCTCGCGAATCTCCATGCCACACCTCCAGGATCGGGGACCAAAACCAGGGCCCCCGCGGGTAATGGCGCGCCATCATACACAGGACGCTAACGAAGCCAAGTGGAAGCTGGCTGTCAGATTGGTGCGGTTTCCCGCTTCTGCAAGCGGCGCCGAATGCGGATCCAATCGACCACTCCACCCCCCTTTCGTCACCCCCGCGAATGCGGGGGTCCAGCAGCAGGTGGATTCCCGCTTCCGCGGGAATGACGAGAGGGAAGGCTTCGGGCCGAAGCCCGGCCGGGCATGGAAGCTGGCCCTATTTTCGCGCCGGCGCCTTGGCCCGGAAACCCTGGGCGACGACGTAGATTTCCGCCGAGTCGGGACGGCTTGCCGCCGGCTTGACATGGCGCACATCGGCGAAGTCGCGCTTCAGGGCCTTCAGGAGTTCGCCGGTCGCCCCGCCTTGGAGCACCTTCATCACCAGGGTGCCGCCGGGGGCAAGCGCCTCGAGAGCGAAGGCATGGGCGGCCTCGGCCAGCGCGATGATCCGCAGGTGGTCGGTCTTGCCATGGCCGGTGGCCGGCGCCGCCATGTCGGAAAGCACGACATCGGCCGGGCCGCCAAGGGCCTCAATGAGCCCGGCCGGGGCCTTGTCGTCGAGAAAGTCGCCATGCAGCAATGTCGCCCCGGCGATCGCCTCCATCGGAGAAAGATCGATGCCGACCACCCGGCCCTGGCGCCCGCCCGATGGCAGGCAGCGCTCGACCGCCACCTGGGTCCAGCCGCCCGGGGCGGCGCCCAGGTCGATCACCTTCTTGCCCGGCCCCAGGAAATGGAACCGGTCGTCGAGCTGCATCAGCTTGAAGGCCGCCCGCGACCGGTAGCCCCGGCGCTGGGCCTCGGCGACATAGGGATCGTTGAGCTGGCGCTCGAGCCAGCGGATCGAGGAAGGCCGGCGCCGGCCCGTGCTGCGCAGGCGCTGGGTCAGCCCGCGTCCGGTCAGCCCGCTTCCCTCCGGTCCCCTGCCGCCGCCCGGCCGGCGCGAAGCGCTCACGCTCCCGCCCGGTGCCGGCCGGCCGGACGCTTCCCCGGTTCGCGCTTGTCCGTCTGGCGCCGGGCGAGGCCTTGGCTCAGAAGCCCGAACAGGATGCCCTCGCGCACGCCCCGGTCGGCGACGCGCAGCCGCCCCACCGGCCAGAGCCGGCAGATCGCGGCCAGGATGGCGCAGCCGGCGACCACGAGGTCGGCGCGCTCGCGCCCGATGCTGGGAATCGCCGTCCGCTCGTCCAGGGACATGGCGGCGAGCCCAGCGCTCAGCCGCTCGATGTCGGGAAAATCGAGATAGGCGCCGTCGACCCGCGCCCGGTCATAGCGCGGCAGCTCGAGATGCACGCCGCAGAGCGTCGTCACCGTGCCCGACGTGCCCAGCATCTGGACTTCGCCGGCGCGCGCGGCCGCGGCCAGCCGATGGCGCTCCTCGAAGGGGAGGAGCATGCGGTGCACCTCCTCCGCCATGGCCTCGAAGGTCTCGGGCGAGATGCGGCCGTGGCCGTGGCGCTCGGCCAGGGTGACCACGCCCAGCGGGACCGAGTGCCAGCCGGCGAGGCTGCGCCGCCGCTCCGCGCCGATCTCGAATACGCCCACTTCCGTCGAGCCGCCCCCGATATCGAAGACCACCGCCCGGGAAGGGGCCTGCGCCAGGAGGGGCGCGCAGCCGGCAAACGCGAGAGCCGCCTCCTCCGCGCTCGAGATGATCTCGATATCGATGCCAGTCTCGGCCCTGACCCGGGCGAGGAAGCCGGCGCAGTTGTCGGCCCGCCGGCAGGCCTCGGTGGCGACGCTGCGGGCATGGGTGACGCCGCGCCGGCGCATCTTGGCGGCGCAGACCTTGAGCGCCTCGACGGTGCGCTCCATGGCCGCGGGCGAGAGCGAGCCCGCCGCCCCGATCCCCTCGCCCAGGCGCACGATGCGCGAGAAGGCATCGATGATGCGGAAGCCCTCGGGCCGGGGCCGGGCGACCAAGAGCCGGCAGTTGTTGGTGCCGAGGTCGAGCGCGGCCAGCACGGCCTCCGCGCCGGCGGGGCCGTCGTCCCATGCCTGGCGCGCCGCGGCGGCGCCGAGGTTATCGTCCACTCCAAGAAACTCCATGGGCCAGGATCGGCGGACGAGCTCCTGTCCGCCGGAATCGAGGCCGATTCATTCGGGGGCGATCCTAGACCGATTTGGCCGGCGGGGCCACGGAAGAGCGCCCAGCCGGCCCGCTCCAACTGAGGCCAGGGGCGCTTGAAAGGCAATTCCCGAGGAACTAGATTGCGCGCCTCGGGTCAGGTCACTCCCCGGGGGCCCCTGCTGGGGGATCGTCTAGCGGTAGGACTACGGACTCTGACTCCGTCAACCTTGGTTCGAATCCAAGTCCCCCAGCCATTACATCCGACGATGTTCCTTGCGTTTCGAGGGCCTCGGCATTGCCGGAAATCCCGCACATTCGGCAAACGCTCACTCGCAAAAGCCGGCGCAACCATTGCGCGGCGAGGCGACATGGCAACGAGTTGAGGCGCCTCGTCGAACGGGCATCGCGCCCGGGGCTGGGATCGGCGCGGAACAGGGACCGACGCAAGCGTATGCTCAGGCGTTCCGGCAAATAGCCCGCGCTCAGCGGGCTGTCGAGGCGGCCCTTCGCTTTTTGGACCGCCCACGGGGTCCATACCACCCCTGCAGAAAGAGACCGACTGTATGGCTCGTCCAGCTGTCGAGTTCCGTCCGTGTCATGGGCGTGCCGAGACCCAGGGCCCGGCGCTGGGGCAACGCGATGGTCATTTGCAGGAACTGTGACGCCGCGAACTCCGCTTGCGCCCCACCGGCGCGTTTGCCCGATTGCCCGATCAACAATGCGGCGATCCGCTGGACCGCTTCCTGGCTTGGCGAGCGGTCGGTAGAAACTGCGGCGAGCTCGGGGAATCGGCCGCTTTCCGCGACAAGCACGCGGTGAAGCGCCAGCGCTCTGGGCTGCAACGCGGCATGCAGGATTGCCTGGCCCAGGCGCGTGAGGATTTCTTCCAAGCTGCCGCCGACGAAGAGCCCGGCCACGTCCGGCGGCCGAAGCCGTTCGACCACCCGTCGGACCACCGCCTTGAATACGGCCGCTTTGTCGGCAAAGCGGTCATAGAACGTCCGCTTCGATATGCCGGCGCGCCTGGCGATCAGCTCGATCGTCGTCTCGCCGTAGCCGTCCGCAAGAAACAACTCCGTCGCCACGTCGAGGATATGATCCTCGAGCAGGGCCGCCTCTTCCCGGGACGGACGGCCTCTTCGTCGCGGCCTTCCCCTCACGGCTGGATGAACCGTGGCTTCATCGCCCCGGGCGCGGCGCTGGCTGGTCCCTTCTCGGCCGGAGCTTCCTTGTCAGTAGCCTCCGCCCCAGTAATGGTGATGCCAGCCGCCATAACAACACCCCCCGCCGCCGTAATACCCGAACCCCAGGCTAACGCTTGGGCCATAACCATAACCGTAAGCAGGCGGCGCATAGCCATAACCCGGTCCGGGCGCCGGATAGTAGTAATAACATCCAGTCAAAGTCCCCGTTAATCCGACGAGGAGCACCAAGGCTCGAAGGACACGCATGTGTCGCCTCCCATGGATCGGACTCGACGCCAACAATGAAACGATACCGTATCGTTTCATTAATGCCAAGCGGCAAGTTGCACGGGAGCTCGCGGTCCCGAACGCGAGAACCGGTCTGGACGAAGAGAGACTGTCGGGCTGGTCTCCGCCCGAACCCTGGGCCACGGCCCGGGGGCAAGACCGTTCGGCTCAAGCACATGCCTCAGGGCGGACCGCTTCCGGGGGCCGGATCACCGGCGATGACCGATGCCGCCCGTCACTGCGGCTGCGTAGCGAAATGAGCTCCACCTCGACGCCAACCCAACTCAACCTCACGCAGCTCGGATTTCCTTGAACGCCTCGGCGATGCGTTGCGGCGCCTTAGGCCGCGCGTACATGCGTTCGAGATAGGCGCCGAGCCGGGCAAAACCGTCGATCAGCTGCAATTCGTTGGCCCAGTCGATCAGGTACGCGGTCACGCAATCCGCCACCGTGACGTTGTCGCCGACGATGAAGCGACGCCCATCGAGATGGGATTCGAGAATCCTCGCCATGGCGAGAAACTCTTCCCTCGCGAGCGCGATGTCCGCGGGCAGGCGCTTGGCCTCCGGATAGAGCCTCGTGTGCTTGCTGATCCGCCAGAGCGGCTGCTCGAGCTCGGTGACGGCGAACATCGTCCAGCGATAGACGTTTGCCCGGGACTTCAGGTCAGCCGGCAAAAGCCCTTTCTCCCGATACTTGTCGGCGAGGTAGAGCACGATCGCGGCCAATTCCGGAATGACGAGGTCGCCGTCGACCAGAACGGGGACCTTGCCGGCGGGATTGAGCTTTAGGAATTCCGGGCGCTTATGCTCGCCGGCCAGAAGATTGACCAGAATAAACTCGAATTCCGCATCCAGCTCCTTCAGCCCCCAGAGCGCCCGCAAGGAGCGCGTTGGGCCAAATCCGTAGAGTTTCATCGCCAACCTCCCTGCAAAGGATTGTCAGACGTGATCCGGCGCCGGAAATGCCGACATGAGCGCAGGCGCTACATGCGGAAGGGAATCAGCGATCGTATTCGCGCATCCCGAAGCCAAAGGCCGCCCCAGACGAAGAGCCCGAGATAGACGCCAAAGAGATCGTGGGTGAAGAGCGGGTCGCCGTGCCGGGCATGGGACGCCACGGCGCCCCCGAGATAGCCGGTCAAAAGGATCGCCCCAAGGACCGCTGTTCGAGGAAGGGCGTAGAGTGCGGTAGAGGCCAGCAATACGAGCCCGAGGACCGCAAGCGTCATCGGGTCGACCGGCCAGCCGATTTGCCTTGTCGCATCGATCACCACCTGCGGCTGAACGAGCTTCATCACCCCGTCCATGACGAAAAAGGCGATCGCGAGACCGCATAGAATTCGTCCGACCCAGATCGATGCCGTGCTGGAAGACCCGTTTGCCGAAGTGGAATAGTCCATTGCCTTGTCCATCGCCTTTCTCCTTCTCTGGGCGTGACTGTTGTCTCGACCTCATCCCGGCTGTTTCGGCTGGATTGCCCCGGGCTATTGATTGATTTCGGGTTCTACGAGCCGTGCCAGGTTTCGCAGCAACTCCTGCCAACCGAGATAACAGGCCTCCACGGGAATGACGTCCGGCAGTCCCTCCTGCACAATGTGGACTTCGGTGCCGACCGATACTTTCTTCAAGGTCACCGTCACCTGGATGTCGCCGGGCAGGTTGGGGTCGTCGAATTTGTCCGTGTAGCGCAGGCGCTCGTTCGGGACGAGCTCGACAAATTCGCCGCCGAATGAGTGGCCGGTGCCGGTCGTGAAGTTCCGGAAGGACATCTTGAACCTGCCGCCGACCCTCGGTTCCAGATGATGCACGGTGCAGGCAAAGCCGTTGGGCGGGAGCCATTTCGCGAGCGCGTCCGCCTCGAGGAAGGCGCGATAGATCTTCTCCGGCCGGGTCGCCAGGACGCGGTGCAAGCGCACGGTGTTGGGCATTGCCGTCATTCCCCATGTTGAATTGACCGAATGGGCGTTGCTGGCGATCAACTTTCCGGTATCGGCAGGACCGGCATGACCTCCACGGACTCGCCCGGGAAGATCGTGAAATGCGGATGCTTCTCGAACAGCTTGGCGGCCGCGGCATGGGATTCCGCGCGCACGGTCATGTAGGCGCCCATCTCGTTGCTCACATCCTCGATGCCGCGCTCGGTGATCTTCTTCGTCTTGCCGAGCGGGCCGCCCATGACAGTGACCGCCGCCTGGTGCTTCGTGACCCATGCCTTCCAGGCGGCGATGCCGGCTTTTTCCTTGGCGCGTCTTTCGGCTTCGGGAAGCGCCATCCAGGCCTTCATGCGCGGGCTGGTCTTGCTGCCGAGGAAGATGGCGAGGTAGGTATCGTTCGCGCTCATGGGATTTCCTTTCCTTTGCGCATTGCGGGCCTAAACAAGAGTTCGACGTAGCGGCGCAGGTGATCGATGCTGGCGGCGGCGATGTCCGCGCTGTCCTTGGCCTTGGCCAGTATGAAGGCACCTTGCAGCACGGCCTGTGTGTGAAGCGCGAGGCTTTTTGCGGTCCACTCGGCGCGGATGCCGCGAAGCTCCATGGCTTCGGCGATATCGGCCTCGACCTTCGTCGCGTGAGCGCTGATGCAGGCATCGCAGGCGTCGCGGATATCAGGGCAGCTCTCATAGACTTCCTGCACCATCGTTCCGACGAGGCAGGTAAATTCCGGAACCTCGCCGGTGAGGATCGCCTTGCGGAAATCGATGTAGCCGAGGACCCGGTCGAGCGGGTCGGCATGCCGGTGATAGGGCGCGGCCTCGAAGAACGCGCTTGTCACCTCCGACCAGTATTCGGCCGCGGCAACGCCGAGCGCTTCCTTGGTCTTGAAGTGATGAAAGAAGGATCCCTTTGCGACGCCCGCTTCGGTGCACAGCTCGTCCACCGTCGTGGCCTCGTAGCCTTTGGTACGGATCATTGAAAAGGCCGCGTCGAGGAGCTTCTGTCGCGCCGGCGCCATGGGGTGTTTGGTGGGAGTTTCAGTGCTCATGACGGACCTATACCGACTAGTCGGTACAATGTCAAGCACCGATCGGGCGGGAGAAGTTCCTCGGACCAGAAGTCAAGGCAAGCCATTGTGCCACTTGACCAATCGGCGTTGGTCTGCGTTTGACTCGAAGGGATTGGCGGGACTTAGCTATGCCTGTGCCGTCGCCGGCGCGCTGCGCCATAGCAGTGGATGGCGCCGCGAGGATCGTGGTAGCCAGCAGCATGGACCCGTCCGTAGAGTCCGGCGCTGCAACTTCGGGGCAGTCGCGGCGCTGGCCCTCGGGATTGGCGCCGAGTGAAGGGGATGGCCCGGCCATGGGTAAGGCAGGCGACAAGCCACCAAGGTTCGAGGAATGGCCCAGGAGTTAGCGGGAAGCGACCGCGTCCTGCCAGGCCTCGGTCGGCTGCTGCGCTCGCTCGTCGAGATCGGACTTCCAGCGCCGAATGCCCTGAAGCCGCCGTTTCCGGCCGGCCCGCTCCTGAAGAGCGATATCGCCAATCTTCTGGGGCGCAAATGCGGCCTCAGGCGCTATCTGGAGATCTCTACCGGGACCACGGGAAACCAGTACCAGAGGATCGATCGGCGCCAGTACAGCTTCCGCCGGCGCCTGGTCTACCGCTGCCGGAGGCCAGGCTGGTTCGCGAGAGCAGCCGAGATACTGCTGCCGGGCGAGGCGATCGAGGGCGAGGCGCTCACCTGGATTGCCGCCGGCGCGCCCTACGATTTCGTTTTCGTCGACCCCCAGCACAGCTACGCATGCAGCCTCAGGGACATCAGGCTCGGCTGGCGCATGCTGGCGGAAACCGGGATTCTCATGGTGCATGATTGCTCGCCGCCGAGCCTCGCGCTTGCCGGCGCCGAATTCCAGCCGGGCAATTGGTGCGGCCTCACCTATGCCGCCTTCATCGACTTCACCCTGAGCGAGGCCGGCCTCGATTTCTACACCGTGGATGCCGACTACGGTTGCGCGGTCGTGAGGCGCCGGAAGCAGGCATCGGCTGAGCCGTCGGTCCCCTCCACCTTGGCCGATGGCTGGCGAAAGACGGCGACGGATCACCGTGAACGGTATGCTTACTTCGACCGGTGGCGCGAACAGCTCTTGCGCCTGACGACCATCGAGGATTTTCTCCGTCGCGAAAACCTGCAGGGCTGAGTGGGCTTGACCTTGAGCGCCTCGATGAGGTCAACACCGGGTCGGCCCGGCACAGCGGTGCACCAGCGGGGATCGCCGCAGAGGACCGCGGCGGCGCTTGGTTGGGCACGACTTGACGCGCAAAGGGTCGCAACGGACGAAAATCGAAGGGGAGCATGCGGCCCCTCCAACAACACGGTGTGGAATTCACCAGTGGGAGAGTAGTCCGCAATGCATGAGCGACCCGAAGCCAGCGAGTTCTGCGCGCAGTTTGCCGCGGAACTCGGAGTGTCGGGCAAAATCCACAAGGACGATTTCGTATTCCACTTTCTTGCAACGCATCCTTCGTTCGCCAATCTGAGCGAAGCCGTACGGGCATATTTCTATGACGGAAGACGATCTTCGGATTTGGTCAGGCAGCTGCTGTATGAGGAACTGGGCTTCGACGCCGGCGCAGGGGCAACCATGCTCGAATTTGCCTCGGGCTACGGCTGCGTTACGCGTCATCTGCCCAAGGTCTTGCCGCGCATCAGCGTTACGGCCTGCGACATCCACCCCCAGGCCGTCGACTTTCTGCGTTGCGAACTCTCTTCCGATGCGATGCTCTCGAATTCGATTCCGGAGCAGTTCCAGGCGCGGCGAAAATACGATGTGATCTTCGCCCTGTCGTTCTTTTCCCATATGCCGAAAAGCACATGGGCGCGTTGGCTGAGGGTGCTTTACGAGCACGTCGAATACGGCGGCTTTCTGATATTCACCACCCATGGTCTCGCCAGTTTGAAGTACTTCCCGGTCAAAGAGAT
Organism: uncultured Alphaproteobacteria bacterium; assembly: GCA_963724385.1. Lineage (GTDB taxonomy): Bacteria > Pseudomonadota > Alphaproteobacteria > Dongiales > Dongiaceae > DASXQK01. Next base: position 101,845 of record CAVRUJ010000002.1, read on the forward strand.
CCCACGGCGCGGATTCCTGTTTGTCCCGATCAGCGAACAGGGTGATCTCGACACGGCGGAATACGGTAGCTCGCTGGTTACGCCCGAATACGTGACCAAGACCGTGCGAAGACGCTTCGGCACGCCGATCGCGTTGTTTCGAGAAGCGTATTGGTGGGCGCACCAGGATCTTTACGTGATCGCCAAACGCGGCACCGGCCTTCCGGCCCGCCCGAAGGGATTGATCGGCTGGGCCAAGCAGCTGTCCGGGCGCGCGCTCCGCCGCGCCGACCAGGGCCTCAATCGGGCAGCACGGTCTCCGGCGGCTTCGTGGCGCCGGCCGTGAGCCGCCAGGAGGCGAGATCATCCCATCCCCTGCGCATTCCACGGACATAGTAGTCGCGCAGGATTTTTTGCCAGACGCGCGGAACGGATAGAGGAGTCCTCTCCAGCGCTCGGGCCAGTAGCTCGAGCGCGAGTGCCTCCTTCCGAGGCAGAGCGGGTGGCGGGCCATCGGGGCCGAGGCCGAGGAAGGAGCCGAGTTCCGGCGCCAGCCTATAGAAAATCACCGAAGAGTAGCCGACTTTCTCCTGCCGGCGGCAGAACCGGGCGATGGAGGTGTCGTGGTGATGCAGGACTGTGGACCGGGGATTGAAGACCAGGCGCATGCCTGCCTTCTCCATTCGATAGCCGCACTCGATGTCTTCCCATGCCGCATTGGGAAACGCGTCGCTGAAGGGATGTCGCAGTAGGAAATCCCGGCACAGCGAAATGTTCGACGCATAGAAGAACTTGAAAGGAACATCTTCGGGATTCTCTATGAGGGCGTAGCCGAATTGCGGCCCAAATTCATTGATGTATTTGAGGAACGGGGTCAAATCCACCTGCTTGTGCCAACTCGTGTAACCGATGATGGCGAGCCTCGGATCGCAGCCGCGCTGAAGATGGGCGGCGTGATGAGTCGCGAGCCAGTTTGCGGAAGGCACCGTATCGTCGCCCAGCAGCGCAACCCACCTGCCGCTGGAAACGGCGATTCCCGCGTTGCGCGCCGCGGAGGGACCGCGGTTGCACTGAGCCACTATGCGGTGTGGCTGGCGAAAAGCACGGTTTGTCAGCCACTCCATCGTACCGTCGGTGGAACCGTCATCGACCACGATGAGTTCAAAATCGGGCGCAGTCTCTTGGCGCTCGACTCCCCGAAGCACCTCGGCAAGCCGCTCCCGCCTGTTGTATGTGGGAATGACGACGGAGAATTCCATCAGGCGAGCCCCCGCCAGCGCCGGTATCGGCGCAGTCCCCGGAGAATTCGATTCTTGACGACGCGGGCGGACGATAAGGCCGGAATAGCGCTGCGAAACCCCATTGCCATCGATGAGGCAGGGAAATCGGACTCCAGCTTGTCGGGGTCGATCCACGGCGACCGGCAGAACGGCAAGAGCGGCACGATCGCCCGAGACCAGGAGAACTCCGCCGCCAGGGCTCGGCCAGCCTCAACCCGGCGGCTCAGTGCCGAACTGTCGTCGAACATGCCGCCCAGATAGCGGGCCAAGGCCGCTGGATCCCGGGTCGGGACTGCGACGCCTGCATTCCGCTCGGCTATGAGTTCGCGCCAACGGCCCGCATTCGCTCGTGACGACCGGACACCCGGCCAGCATGGCTTCGAGGAACCGCGTGCGCATGGAGAGTTGCGCTTCAATCGTCGCGTCATGGGTCGCGACCAACCCATCGAACGTCCCGCAGAAGATCGAAGCGTCTCTCGGCCGGAACCCAATCGATCACCCGGACGCGGTTTCCGAGCCACCCGCGCCCGGCAGCCCACCGCTCGACCTCAGACATGAGAGTCTGCGGCGTTGTTTCCGGATTCGGGTTGCGCACGAAGACTACCGACCAGTCAGGGCGATTTAGGATCTCAAGCGCCTCTAGCACCGTCCAAGGGTCATACCAGTCGTAGAGTCCGCCGAAGAGAAAGCGTCGGCTTCCGACGGGGGCCGCCGGCAGATAGGGCCGGTGCTGCGGCAATTCCTCGGGCACCCCGAAGGGTACAACGGCAATGAGTTGGGATAGCCCCGGATCGCGTCGTACCGAGTTTGGATTGACCCGGCCAAGCGACGTGAGAAAGCCAAGGTAGAATAGGCGCTGATCTTCGCTCGAGCATAGGAAGAAGTCTCCCCTGCTCATTTGCTGCAGCCAAGCTCGGCGTTCGTGAGCAAAGGGGTTCGACCAGCGGTCTTGCGCATAAGCGAGGTTCTCGATCAAGTACGGATCGTATAGGTCGATCGCCGTGGGCTTGTCGGGAAGCTGCCCGAGAACTTCGGCCGTCAAATGACCTTGCACGACGATTCCGTCGCAATCGTCAAGTATCCTTGAAAAACGTCCGCCTTCAAAATGGCGGACTCGGTCTGCGGACAGGCCCAGGCGCAACATTTCCCGCAATGAACTGGGCGAAACCAGGACTGCATCTATGCCCGCCGCCGGCAACCGTCGCGCGAATTCCAGGTAGCGGATGCCGATGCCGGCCATGCTCTCCCGGATCGGCTCGCTGCAAACCAAAGCGATTCGCGTCATGCTCGAAAGCAACCCCGGGCGGAGCATCCCCATCTGTCCCATGGCGCGGAAACGACGGCGCGCCGTGGGGCATCTGTCGCTAGCCACCGCTCATGAAGATCTTGCTGTGTTTGCTACCCTGGGGAGAGTATGAGTCTTTGGGCTGATTGGTCAACACTGCGGATGCCATTCGATGCCGGGCAAAAAGCAGCCACTGGCTCACAATATCCTCTCCGGTTTGAAGTCGCAGGGGACGGCGAGGACAGCCCTCTTCCGCATCCGGGTCACTGCCCTACATCGAAATTGTCGGAGGCTCCCAAGCTCGCATCCTGGTTCCATGGACCGCCCGGCGAGTTTCGCCCAATGAGGCATCCTTGTCGGAGCAGCGAGGAAGCGGGATCGGCGCCTTTCTCCCGGGCGGCCGGCAGCACCCCGTGACGCAGCTACGGCGCCCCTTCGACCTCATTCGGGACCTTGCCGGTCGCCTCGATGGCAACCGGCGCCTGCCGCCGTCTCACAGCCGCGGAATCCGGCGCGTCCACGTCGGATGCGGTCCGCACAACATTTATGAGGACTGGTGGAATGTCGATATCCGCAATTTCGGGGGCATCGACCAAGTCATGGACGCGACCGAGAGCTGGCCCTGGAAAGACCGGCTCGACTATGTCTACGGGGAACATTTCCTCGAGCACCTGGCCCCGGCCGGCGCAATCCAATTCCTTGCCGAGGCCGGCAAAGCTTTGCGAATTGGGGGAAAAATCAGGATTTCAACGCCCGCGCTGGAATGGGTGATCAAGACCCACTTCACCTTTGAGCCGATGTCCGACCGGCGCCGGATCGAGCAGACCTACGCGACCAACCGGGCCTTCCATGGCTGGGGACATCGGTTTCTCTATTCCCGGGAATTTCTCGTTCATCTGCTCTCGACGCTTGGCTATGAGCAGCTGGCGTTCTGCGACTACGGGAGGAGCGAGGATCCATATCTAAGGAACCTGGAGCGGCATGGCGACTTTTCCATCGATTTCGGTTACCCGAGCGTCTGGATTGTCGAGGCCAGGCGTGGGTCATCGCCCATTTCGACCAGCAGGCAACTGCTCCTTGATTTGCGTGAGCACTTCGGGAAACAAGTCGAGGCCGGGCACTGACGGGGATGTTGGGTTGATTTGGCCTGCCTGACAGCGCACCGATAAGCGGCGCCAGCCTTCACACGGCTCGCTCCTGCGAAGCCGGGCCAGCCGGCGCCAGCACCTGGCTCGAAACCACCAAGCCTCTAGCGGCAACGACGGCTTCCGCCGAATCGGTCACGCGGTAACCTGCGGTCTTGGCGCACATCGAGAAGCAGCGCTCCAATGCGTTGGCCATGGTGCCCTCGATCTGGCCAGACTCGGGTTCAAAATCGCTGCCCGTCAATCCGAGGTCGGCAAGCGGCTTCAGGGCCGCCGGCCGAAACCAGAACATCGAACCGGCGAAGAAATCCAGACCCAGATGCTCCTGCGGAACAGCCATCCTGGAGGCAAGTCCCATGACGCGGGCGCGCTCCTTGCGCCACCACTGCGCATCCGTCAATCGATGCCCGTCCGGCCCGATTAGCCCGAGGTCAGGAAAGCAGCGAAAACACGCAAGGAATGCTTCCACCCGGTCACGGCTGCCCAGCAGTTGGCTTAGTAGGTCTTTCCGCCACACCTCGCCCACTTCGCTATGCACACTCTTTTTTGTGTGTATTTTGCAGGCATAGGAATACTTGCCGACGATCTTGGGCAAGAGATCCAGCATCGGCAGAATATCCCTGCCACGGTTGTCAACCAGGCGAATCTCGCTCTCCTGGTGGTGCGAAATTACGTCATGCGCCACGCCTTCGAACGTTTTCCGCTCCGTCACGGATACATACAAGTGGTAGGGCTCCGGTATGTTCCGGATATAGGCCGAGATTTCCTTGAATAGCTCCGCATAGTGCAGATGCAGGATCACGGCGATGTCGGCGGAGGCCCGGATGGTGCTCACCGATTGCGGGCGCTCGATCGCGAGCTGAGCCGCCACAGGGTCTGGCGCCGGCTCGCTAGCGCGTGTCCGTTGCTGCGATCGTCGCGAGACCGCGAATGGCCGCCGCGAACCGGCCACCCTCAGCGCCGACGCTACGGTTGCCCTTAGGGCTGTCCTGCCGAGCCGCAACGGTCCGGTGATCCGCCATGATGTGGAGTTGCGAAGCGCCTCAAGCTCTCGACGGTACGACGCCACCAACGCAAATGCCTTTGCGTTGCCCTCCATGAGTACCTGTTGCTGATTTTCCGATCGCTCGATGGCCGACCGCGCCAACGACCGTTCTTCGTCGTGCTGCCGCCGCAGCTCGGCCGCGACAAGTTCCAGAGCTGCATTTCGGGCATTTTCTTCCAGCAAGCGCTGCGTACCCTGCCGCAGCTGATCCTGCAGCGTTCCGAGTTCTTCACGAAGCCGCGTGCATTGGACGGCGTCGCCGAGCCGGCTGAAGATGGCTCGCGTCTCCGCGATCAGCGTCGACGACTGGGATGCTTCCTCAGTCAACCATCGGATGGCGCCGGCTCTGTTCTTCCCCACCGCAAGGATGCCCAAGCCGTGACTGTGCAAAAACGCGAAGGATGGATAGGTCTGGCCGATTTCCTCCCAGAAGCGCCAGACGCCGAAATCCCGCTCGCGCACATCGATGTCGTGGAACAGCACCACGGAGCGCATACTCAATTTCGGCAACCATGTCTCAAAGTCATGTTTGACCGACGCATAACTATGCATGCCGTCGATATGCAGCAGATCAATTGTGCCATCGCCGAACTGCGCGACGGCACCGTCGAAGCTGGACCGGACCAGCCGGGAGAATTTCCCGTACAGCGGGTCGTGGTAGGCCCTCAGCTCGTCATAGACACTCTCGTCATAGAAACCGGCATGCTGGTCTCCCTTCCAGTTGTCGATGGCAAAGCAGCGCGTCGCAAGGCCGAGGCGCACCACCGCCTGGCAGAAGGCAAGGTATGAATTCCCCATATACGTGCCGAGTTCGACCAGAACCTCCGGCCGTAGCGCATCCACGATCCAGAAAGCTACTGGAATCAGTCCGTTCCAGCTTGGGATTGGCGGCAGCCGGGCCGGGACGTCGAACGCGATTACTGGCAGAGGAAGCTCCAATTCCGTGCCGTCGAACCTCCGGATGCCCATTCCTCGAACTCACGCCTTCCGTGCCCGCGACCGCAGACCGCTGGTCCAGGCAAGCAATGTCGCTGTCGCCTCAGCATAACCGGGTCGGTCTGCTGCGCAATAGGTTCGCTACCAATTTCCCGTTGCGGTCGAAGACTGGACGCGCACCGACGCCAGCTGCTTTCCGGCACCCTAGCGAATACAATCCGCTCCAGACTACGCCTTCCCAAATGGTCAACGTCATGGACGGGACATGCGGGCATCGCGCCGCAGAAGCGCTGCGTAGCCGACAACGGCCCATCATGAAGCGGCACACGTCTCCACCGGGAGAGTTCGAATGATCGAAAGATCAGTTCTTGAGTTGCGGAGCCGGGAATGTGCTTCGAAATATGGCGTATCGCCGGAGATACACGACCGGGACTATTTGTTTCAATACCTCGTGAACCGCATTCAATTTGCCGCGTCACCTATCGCGGCAGTTGATGAGTACTTTTCCCATGGCCGATGGTTTGCGGACCAGTTCGACGAACTGGTCAGCAAAATCCTGCGTCCTACAGCGCTGCCGATCGACGTTCTCGAATTTGCGTCCGGCTATGGCCGCGTGTCGCCGCACCTCCACAAGATGAGGGGCAAGTACAGGGTCTTGGCCTGTGACACACATCCGCAGGCCGTGGCGTTCCTCGAGAACCGACTTGGTGTCCCAAGCATCCTTTCTCACAAGAATCCCGAGTGCCTCGCCATCGGCCGGCAGTTCGAAGTGGTATTCGCCTTATCCTTCTTCACGCACCTACCGGATGCCACCTGGGGAAGATGGCTCAGGAAGTTGTTCGACCTGGTTTCGGAGGGCGGATTGTTGATATTCACGGCCCATGGTCGGAGCATCGCCAGCATATGGGGCAATCCAACGCTTCGTGAGGATGGATATTGGTTCACGCCTCAAAGCGAACAGCGCGATCTCACGGCGAAGGAATATGGAACCACGATCTCGACATTTCCCTACGTATTCGGAAAGTTGCAGGACGCCGACGGCGCGCGGCTGGTCTTCTATCAGGAACGCCATTGGGGCGATTTTCAGGATACCTATGTCATTCAAAAGTCCGTCGCCGGGGAGCCGTTGCCGGGTGCGGCGGGGCCAAGACCCGCGCCGAGCGCGCGGAGCGTCAATCGGGAACTATTTGCCAAGGGTCTGGAGTGCTTGAGAGCCGAGGGAATTCGCTCAACCGCACTGCGTGTACGTCAGTGGATACAGCGTCGCTAGAGAAGGTTTCATCACAAGCCCTCGTCCCAACTCCCGCCTACCGCTCAGCCTCCGCCTTCCGGATCGCTTCCACCGTGCGCGCCACGATCAGGTCGACGCCGAGCTGCCCGAGCGCGGCGCTCGACCGGCGCGGGTCGCCGTAGACGCCGTTGGCGGCGGTCAGCCGAGGATCGGTCGGCAGGCGGTCAGCCCTGACCATGCCAGGATCGACGGCGAGCATCAGGGAGGTGTCGTTGAGCCCGGCATGGCTGCCGATTTCCGCGTCGCTGTAGCCGCGGCTGCGTAGCAGCTGAACGTATTCCCCTTGCGTCACGCGGTAGTACTCGAGCACCGCGTGAGCGCGGAATTGCGTCTTCTTCCATTCCCCGTTCAGCCGGTCGGCCACGACCTGCAGGTCCTTCTGATAGCCGCCATGGTCGCCGAGGAAGACGATGTCCCGGAAGCCGGCCAGCTTGAAGCTCCGGGCGGCGTATTCGAGCACGGTCTCGAAAGCCTGGTCGGGCACGGTGATCGTGCCGGGAAACCGCATATGCGCGGTCGGCGGATTGACCCCGCCTTCCGGCACATAGGCGATCACCGGCGCCACCAGCGCGTTGCCCAGCGCGACCGCGATCTTCTGGGCGAGCGTCCTTGCCCGGACATCGTGCTTGCCCAGCGCCATGTCCGGACCGCTCTGCTCGACCCCGCCAACGGGCACGAGGATGGTCGTCTTTCCCGAAGCGACCTGGTCCCTGAGCTCCGTCCAGGTCAGCTCCTCGAGGAAGACCGTGGCGGGCGCTTGGGCCGAAGCCATCGTCGCCGGCAGGATGAAAGCGAACACCAGAACGGGGAAGGATAGGCGCATTGGGCGCGGGGTCCTCTCGAACAGTTGAAGCTGCGCCAACGCAGCGCGCGCCGGCGCGGACGCGAATCCTAATGCCTTCGACCGGGTGCCTGCACTAACGATGATTCACGTGCGCTCATCGGGTCGTCAGACTGCCGTCAGGTCGACAAGGGCATCTCTTGCCCGACCATGCCGGAACCTCGCAAACGGGAGACCAACGAGATGCGAAAGACGCTCGTGATCGCGGCAGCCTTTTCAGCCATTGCCGCCCTATCGGGGAACGCGTCGGCATCCTTGCTGAAGACCCCATCCATCACCGTGGCGGGGCCGCTCTCCACGGTGGCCGATGTCGAGATGATGGTCTCGAACAAGTACGGCTATGCCAATCTCCGCCAGGGGCCGAGCACCTCGACCAAGCTTCTCGATCGATTGCCGGAAGGGACCAAGGTCATGGCCATCGAGAAGGTGGCAAACGGCTCCTGGATCCACGTAGTGGTCGGGGCCAAGGACGGTTACATCCAGGCCAAGCTGCTGAAGTAGCCGGGGGTCCCGGCCGAACGGTCGACCGGCCCCGCGGGCCCACAGGCCTCAATGCTCCCGGCCAAGGCCAGCCGCCAATGCGGTGAAAGATAGACCTGCAATTGGAGGGGGCAACAGGATATAAGCCTGAACTGACCTCAGCATTTGCCTGCGCCGATCGCCAGAGAATTTCCGTGCAACAACCCTTCGACCGGTCCCTGCCCATGGCCCTTGGCCTTGCCGTGGCCTTGGGCATCGCCCTTGCGGCATTACCGGCCCCCGCACAGACCGCCGCCCCGGCCATCGCGGTTCTTCCGGGCATGCCGCCGGTGGTCGACCCCACGAACCTTTACAGCGAAGCGGTGGCCGGGCGGTTGAGCCCGGCGGTCGCCGGCGACCTGGCGCGGGTCTACGTTCCGAACCGTCTTTCCGACAACGTCTATGTCATCGACCCGGTCACCCTCAAGGTGGTGGACAAGTTCCCCGTGGGCATCCATCCCCAGCATGTCGTGCCTTCCTGGGACCTTCGCACCCTGTGGGTCGCCAACAACGGCCGGCGCGCGCGCATGGACGGCAGCCTCACGCCGATCGACCCAAGGACCGGCAAACCCGGACGCCCGATCATGGTCGAGGATCCCTACAACCTGTACTTCATGCCCGACGGGCGTTCGGCCATCGTGGTGGTCGAGAACCGGGAGCGGCTGGATTTCCGCGATCCGCATACCATGGCGCTGCAATGGACCCTCTGGGCGCCCCAATGCCCCGGGATCAATCACGGCGATTTTTCCATCGATGGGCGCTTTGCGATCTTCAGCTGCGAATTCAAGGGCGGGCTGGTGAAGATCGACCTGGTGGGCCGGCGGGTGCGCGGCTTTCTCAAGCTCTCCCGGGGCGGCATGCCCCAGGACGTTCGCATCTCCCCCGACGGCAGCATCTTCTATGTCGCCGACATGCATGCCGACGGGGTGTTCCTGATCGACGGCCAGTCGTTCAAGGAGGTCGGCTTCATCCCCACGGGCATCGGCGCCCACGGGCTCTATCCCAGCCGCGACGGCAAGAAGCTTTACGTCTCCAATCGCGGCACCGAGATGATGAAGGGAGTGCCGAAAGCCAAGGGAAGCGTCTCCGTCATTGACTTCGCCACCCGGAAGGTCGAGGCGGTCTGGCCCATTCCCGGCGGCGGCAGTCCCGACATGGGCAATGTGAGCGCCGATGGCAAGCAGCTCTGGCTTTCCGGCCGGTTCGACAACGTCGTCTACATGATCGACACCACGACGGGCAAAGTGGTCAGCATTCCCGTGGGCAAGGAACCCCACGGCCTTACGGTCTGGCCGCAGCCCGGCCGCTATTCCCTCGGCCACACCGGCAATATGCGCTAGCCCGGCGGCTGGACGACCTGGCCGCCAGCAAGTAGCGTGACGGGGCTGAACCCCAACCGGCGAGCAGGGAGATCCAAAGTGTCAGTCAGCACGCTGCCCGCAGCCTTCGGGGTCGACCGCTTCGATCCCGATCCCGGCAAATCCTACACACTGCCCTCGCGTCTCTATGTCGATCCGGCGGTCTATGACTGGGAGCGCGAGGCGATCTTCGCCCGAAGCTGGACCTATGCCGGGCATCTGGGGGCACTCGCCGAGCCCGGCTGCTATGTCACCTGCAGCGTCGCCGACCAGAACATTCTGGTCATCCGCGGCAAGGATGGGGCGCTGCGCGGCTTCTACAACGTCTGCCAGCACCGGGCCCATGAGCTTCTGAAAGGCAGCGGCCGGGCCAAGGTCATCAGCTGCCCCTATCACGCGTGGAGCTATCATGCCGATGGCCGCCTCAGGAGCGCCCGGGGCAGCGAGGACATGCCCGGCTTCGACAAGGCCGAGTTCTGCCTGAAGCCGGTCCGCGTCGAGACCCTGGCCAATTTCGTTTTCGTCAACCTGGATCCCCTTGCGCCGGCGCTCAACCTCCAGAGCGGGGCGCTCGAGCAGGAAATCCGCGCCTATTGCCCGGAGATCGACGGGCTGGTCCTGGCGCGGACCCTGACCTACGAGGTCGCCGGCAACTGGAAGAACTCGATCGACAATTTCCTCGAGTGCTATCACTGCCACGTGGCCCATTCCGACTTCTGCGACCTCGTCGACATGACGAGCTATCGGTCGGTCTGCCACGGCATCTATTCGAGCCATTGCGGACGGGCCGCGCGCATGGAGAGCAAGGCCTACCGCTACAGCGGCGAGGCGCGGGCGAGGAAATTCGGGTCCTGGTGGTTGTGGCCCGATCTCTGCATCGAGGTCTTTCCGGGCGCGCCCAACGTCAACATCTTCCGCCATCTGCCGGTGGGACCCGAGAAGACCCGCCACGTCTTCGAATTCTACATGCAGTCGCCGACGCCGACGGCCGAGCAGGAGGCTGAGATCCGCTACATCGATGAGGTGCTCCAGGCCGAGGACATCGCGCTGGTGGAGAGCGTGCAGAAGGGGCTGCACAGCCGCGGCTACCACCAGGGCCGCTTCATAGTCGACGCGGCGCGGAGCGACATGAGCGAGCATGCCGTGCACCATTTCCACGGCCTCGTCGTCGACGCCATGAACCGTTGCCCGCCCGCGAAAGGCGCCACCGGCGCCTAGTGACGACGCGGAAGGAGTTCGCGACCAAGGCGGTCAGCACGCCACCCCGAGTTGCGGAACAAAGGCGGCACGCCTAGGCGTGGGGGCGACGGCGCTGACGGCGGGACAGCTGGCCGCGGCCGCCGGGAGCCAGCGCCGCTACGAATCTTGGCGGCCGGAGGCTTTGGCCCCTTCCTTTCTGCCGCCAGCAAGCTAAATTAATGGCCGAATTGCGCCGAGTCGGGGGCTTTCTCAAAAGAAGGGTCGGCAATGCGCTATCGTACACTGTGCGCCGGCGGCGCGCTGGCGGCAGGCCTGATATTTGCGGCCTCGGCGCCGGCCGCCATTGCGGGGGAAGGCTGGGTGGACGAGGTCAAGCTCGGCGTCCTCAAGCACGATATCCAAATTTTCGGAGACAGTACCGAAAGCGGGGTCGATATCAACGGGGAGGTCCTGTTCCGCCCCACCGATTTGCTCACGAACAAGGATTTCCCCTCCTTGGTCAACTTCGTGCTCAATCCTCGCCTCGACGTCGGCACGAGCATCAACACCCTGGGCCACACCAGTTTCCTCTACGCCGGCTTCAACTGGAGCGTGGATTTCGCCCACGACGTGTTCCAGTCGCAAGACGGCATCTACGGCAGCGTCGGCTTCGGCGGCGCGGTCCATGACGGCGACCTGCAGAACGCGCCCCCAGGCGAAAAGGCCTTCGGCTCGCGCGCCTTGTTCCATGTTTCAGCCGAAGTCGGCTACGACTTCGATCCGCAGTGGAACCTGTCCGTCTACTACGACCACTACTCCAACGGCGGCCTCGCGGGTCCCAATCCCGGCATCAACGACCTGGGCATGCGCGTCGGCTACCATTTCTAGAGTCGATCAGTTGGACGAGCCCCCAAGAAGCCGCCAGGCCTCCAGCATCCGCGTCAGGGTCGTGACCCAGCAGGCCGCGCCGAACAGCCAGGCAAGCAGCCCGAAGGCCCTGGGAAAGAGACAGAGCGCTACGAACAGCGCGATGGTTTCAGCACCTTCAGTCAACCCGCCGACGTAATAGAAGGACTTGGCGCCCCGGGCCCTGGTCTCGACCCCCCGCCTTGCCGCCAGCACGGCAAAGGCGAGGAAGGAGCTGCCGGTGCCGACAAAGGCGAACAGCAGGAATGCGCCGGGCATGCGATTCTCGGGCGCCGCCAGCACGAAGCCGAAGACGACCGCGGCGTAGAACAGAAAATCGCAGACGATGTCGAGGTAGCCGCCGAGGTCGCTGGCGCCGGCGCTGCGCGCCACCGCGCCGTCGAGCCCGTCGGCAAGCCGGTTGATGAGGATGGCCGCGAGGCCGGCGCCGTAAGCGCCCATGGCCAGAAGAGGAACGGCGAGAAGGCCCACGGCGAAGCCGCCGAGCGTCAGCGCGTTGGCCGAAATACCGGCCGCAGCGATCCTGCGGCCGACCGCATCCAGCGGCGGGGTGATCACGGGGCGAAGCGCTGCGTCGAACAAGGGGGCCGAGCCCGCTCAGGCCCAGAACGGCAGGTCAGCGCATGGCACCGGTCGTGTCCACGGGCTCGGCGATCGGCCGGCGCTGGGCCAGCCGCCGATAGCTCAACAGGCTGACCGGGATCGAGAGCAGATAGGCGCCGGCGATGCCGAGGAAGGTGACCCAGGGAATGCTGATCACCAGGACGATCAGCATGCCGATCGCCAGCATAGTCGGAAGCACGGAGCGCGGCGGAACCCTGAGGCGCTTGAAGGAAAATGTGGGAATCCGGCTCACCATCAGGCCGCCGACGGCCACCATGACCGGGCCGACGACATAGGGCCTCGCGAGCCAGTCGAAGCCGAAGGCGAAGCTCGCCATCATCGGCGTCAACGCAAGCCCAGCGGCGGCCGGCGCGGGAACGCCGACGAAGAACCGCCCCGTCCAGGCCGGCAGGTCGGTGTTCTCGAGCTTGGTGTTGAAGCGGGCGAGCCTGAGGCTGCAGCACACGGCGAACATCAGGCTGATCGCCCAGCCGAGGCCGTTGGCCTCCTGCATGCTCCAGAGGTAGAGCAGGAGGGCCGGCGCAACCCCGAAGCCGATGACGTCCGCCAGGGAGTCGAGCTCGGCCCCGAATTTGCTCGAGCTTCCGAGCAGCCTGGCGATGCGCCCGTCCAGGCTGTCCAGCACGGCGGCAAGCGCGATCGCCACCACGGCCAGCTCCCAATGCCCGATCAGCCCGAGCCGGATGCTGGTCATGCCGGCGCAAAGCGCCAGCAGGGTCAGGATATTGGGGATCAGCCGGTTGAACGACTGGTCCCGGAAGCGAGACATAGGCAGGCGCTGCATCTAGCGTACCTCCGCCAAGCGTGCCGGGCCCTCTCGCGCGAGGTCGGCGATCACCGTCTCGCCCGCGACCATGGTCTGGCCGACGGCGACCAGCGGGGCCACGCCCTCGGGCAGGTAGATGTCGACACGGCTGCCGAACCGAATCAAGCCGAACCTTTGCCCGGCCTTGAGCGCCTCGCCCGTCTTGGCGTCGCACCGGATGCGCCGGGCGATCAGCCCGGCGATCTGCACCACGCCCAGGGCCGGCCCGGCATCGGTCGCGAGTTTCATTGCCTGGCGCTCGTTCAGCTCGCTCGCCTTGTCGAGCGAGGCGTTGAAGAATCGGCCCGGCCGATAGGCGAGCGCGGCGATGCGCCCGTCCGAAGGGCTGCGGTTCACATGGACATCGAACACGTTCATGAACACGCTGACGCGGGTTCGCGCCGCCTGGCCGAGGTCGAGCTCAGGCGGCGGCATGACCGCCTGGATGGCGGAAATCACGCCGTCGGCCGGGCTCAAGACCCAGTTCTGCCCGACCGGCGAGACGCGCGCCGGGTCGCGGAAAAAATAAGCACACCACAGGGTGGCGACAACGGCCACCCAGCCAAGCGGTGTCCAGAGCCAGAACAGGAAGACCGCGACCAGGGCGAACAGCGCGACGAACTTCCACCCGTCGCGGTGCAGCGGCACCAGGAAACCGTGGGGCAAGACGGGCCGATTGCTAGTATCGGATCGCAGAAATTCGTGACTCGGCCTTTGTCGCGAATTTCTGCGTGAATCCGATACTAGAACTCAAGACGATGTGCCGTCTTTCGTCGAAAGTCGGCACTAGGGATTCGCCGTGGCCGGGCCCGGCAGCTTGAAAACCTGCCCAGGATAGATCAGGTCGGGGTCCGATATCTGGCCCTTGTTGGCCTGATAGATGACAGTGTAGCGGAAGCCGCTGCCGTAGGTGCGGCTCGCGATCAGCCAGAGGCTGTTGCCGGGTTGGACGACGACGAGCTGATCGCCGGCTGCAACATTGAGCGGCTGGGCTCGGGAGAATGGCAATTCGACGCGAGCCAACACCCGTCCCGAGGCATCCACTTCGTCGATCCTAAGGGTGTGCAGGCCCGAGGCGACAATGCCGGCTGGCTTGATGTGCCAGCGCCCGTTGTCGTCGGTGATGGCATTGCCGATGAAAGTGTTGTCCAGATAAGCGCGCACCTCGGCCTTGGGCGGCGCCTGGCCGCCGATAACGAGCCGGCCGTCAGCGTCGTAGTCCACCGACTCCAGCACCAGTTGCCCGGAATGGGGCGGGTTGGGCGCCTGCAGCACGGTGCTGCCCTGGTCGCTGCGCGGCACGACCACGGCCAGGGGTTGTTGCGGCTCGGCGGATGCGGTTTGGGTCTGGCCGGCCACCTTGGGCTGGGGAACCACCACCACCACGATGTCATCGGAGGGAATGGCTTTTCCGCCCGCGGCACTGGCAGTGATCGAGATTTCATGGTTGCCGGGCGCCAACTTTGTGTCGGGCGTCACCACCCATTCGCCGTTGGCGTTGGCCACGACCTTGCCCAGCACCTGACTGTCGGCCGTGACGGTCACCTCGCTTTGCGGCGCAGCGCGCCCGGCGACCACGACGCTGCCGTCCGGGCCGACGCGCACGATGTCGAAGCTGGGCTTGATGACCGGCGTCGGCGCCGCGGTTGCGCCGCTGGACCCAGTCGCACCTGTCGCCGCCGAGGCTGTCGTCGTCGCCGACCCGGTCGTCGCCGACGGGGCGCTGGGCGCGGATGGGACGGCCGTCGAAGCGGTTGCCGCGGTCTGCCCCGCCGTTCCGGAGGAGGCGCCGGTCGCGGTCCCCGCGGATGGCTGGGCCGTTGTCGCCGTTTGCTGGCTCGTCCCGCTGGCGGCAGCTGTGCTTGTGGTCGAGGTCGTCGCGCCGCTGGCGGTGGTTCCTGCGGCCGTGGTTCCTGTCGCAGTCGTTGCCGTGCCGGTCGAGGGCGCGGTCGTGGCGGGCTGGGCCGCCGTCGTCCCCGCCGCCGTTCCGGTCGCGGCCGTTGCCGTTGTGGTCGAGGGGGTAGTCGTCGCGGTCTGGTTCGCCGTCGTCCCGGTCGTGGTGCCGGCCGCTGTCGCGGTGCTCCCCGCGGTGCCGGTCGTTCCGGCGGCCGGTGCCAGGGCGGGGGCGGTGTTGTCCCCCACCTCGTTGCGGTTGATGGCGTAGTTCAGCAACAGGGCCGCGACGATGACCGCGGCTCCCATGGCTGCCAGGATTGCGAACCTATTCAAGACCCCTCGCCAAATTGTTGGAAAATCAATGCCCTCAAACTAATACTTCGGAGGGCGCCGCGCAATCAATTGAAACCGGCCGCCCGCGCCTTGGCGGCGGGATTCGAGATGGGCGGCAGGCTTTCCAGATATGTGGCGATGGCCTCCCGGTCGGCGTCCGTCATCTTGCTGGTGCCGCGGTCGACCACCTCGCCCATCACGCTGCCAACGGCATCGCCATTGGGCAGCATCCCGCTGCGGAGCAGGCGCAAGAGCTGGCCGTGGGACCAGCCGCCGACGCCGGTCGCCTTGTCGGGCGTGATGTTGGGCGCCTTGTGGCCGTCCGGCCCTTCGGCGGTGCCGGAGAAGGACGCGTCGGTCTCGAGCCCGCCGAGCGACCCGCGCGGCGTATGGCATTCCCCGCAATGGCCCAGCGCCAGCACCAGATAAGCGCCGCGGTTCCAGACCGCGCTCTTGGTCTTGTCGGGCTGGTAGGGCCCCGGCGAAAAATTCAGCCAGCGCCAGAAGACCTGGAGAAAGCGCCAGGAGAATGGAAAATCAACGTCATGGGGCCGGCTGGCAACCGCCGCCGGCGGGAGAGAGAAGATATAGGCCTTGAGATCCAGGAGATCGGCATCCGTGATCAAGGTGAAGGACGGGTAGGGAAAGACGGGGAAGAGATGGGTCCCGTCGGGGCGCAGCCCTTCGCGCAGGGCCTGGATGAAATCCGCATCGCTCCAGGAACCAATTCCGTTGACGGGATCGGGGGTGACGTTCGGGCCATAGAAGGTTCCGAACGGGGTCTTCAGGGCCGGTCCGCCGGCGAGAAGCTGGCCGCCATGTTCGGGATCGCTGTGGCAGGCGGCGCAGCCAGCGACGGCAAAGAGATAGGCGCCCCTGGCGACAGCGCCGGCATCGCCGGCACGGGCCAGCCCCGGCGCAAGGCTGGCCAGCAAGGCGCAGAGCAAGGCCAGCAGCCGGACGGGAGGATCACGGGGGCGAAGCATCGCCGCGCCAGATAGCATCGCCCAGCGACAGCCCGCGAATCACGGCTCCGTGACGCCGGAAAATACGCTTCGCTGGTCCCGGACCCAACGCTTGGCGCTTCACATCGGCTTGCGGCTCGTTTAGACAACTGCCCTTCCCCACGCGCGCAAGGCTGGTTCATGCCCTTCGCCTCATCCCTCTGCGTCTATTGCGGCAGCGGCCTCGGCATCGACAGCCGGCACGCCGAGGCAGCTCGGGCGCTGGGCCGGCGCATGGCTGAGAGCAGGATTCGCCTCGTCTATGGCGGTGCGCGCGTCGGCCTCATGGGGGTGCTGGCTGACGCGGCGCTCGCCGCCGGGGGCAAGGTGGTGGGCATTCTTCCCGGCCATCTCGACAAGGTCGAGCTCGGCCATCGCGGGGCGACGGAGTTTCACATCGTCGCCAGCATGCATGAGCGCAAGAACAAGATGTTCGAGATGTCGGACGCCTTCGCCGTGCTTGCCGGCGGCTTCGGCACCTTGGACGAGGCTTTCGAGATCCTCACCTGGCGCAAGCTCGGCCTCCATGACAAGCCGGTGTTCCTGGTCGACATCGCCGGCTATTGGCGGCCGCTGCTGGCACTCGTCGATCACATGGTCGGCCAAGGCTACGCCAGCCCGGCGGACCGCCGGCTCTACACGGTGGTAAGCAGCGTCGAGGCGCTGATCCCGGCCCTCGGGGCGGCGCCGCGGCCCAAGCTGCCCCCCCAGCCCGAGCGTTTGTAAGGATAGCCCTCCCGCATGCTGGCCTCGAACGCCCGGGCTCGGCTATGATCCCGCGCCCTCCAGACAGGACTCCCCGCGCATGAAAAAGATCAAGGTCGCTGAGCCGGTCGTCGAGCTCGACGGCGACGAGATGACGCGCATCATCTGGCGCTTCATCAAGGAGAAGCTGATCCTGCCCTATCTCGATATCGATCTTCTCTACTTCGACCTCGGCATCGAGAGCCGGGACGCCAGCGCCGACCAGATCACCATCGATGCCGCCAACGCCATCAAGCAGCACCGCGTCGGCGTCAAATGCGCCACCATCACCCCGGACGAGGCGCGGGTGAAGGAGTTCGGCCTGAAGAAGATGTGGAAATCGCCCAACGGGACGATCCGCAACATCCTCGACGGCACCGTCTTCCGCCAGCCGATCATCTGCCGCAACGTGCCCCGCCTGGTGCCGGGCTGGACCCGACCCATCGTCATCGGCCGCCATGCCTTCGGCGACCAGTACCGGGCGACGGACGTAATCATCCCGGGCAAGGGCCGGCTCACGCTCCGTTTCGCGCCGGCAGACGGCAGCCCGCCCGTCGAATACCCGGTCTATGATTTTCCCAGCGCCGGCGTGGCGCTTGGAATGTACAACCTCGACGAATCGATCCGCGGCTTCGCCCGCGCCTGTTTGAACTATGGGCTCACGATCGGCTGGCCCGTCTATCTCTCGACCAAGAACACGATCCTCAAGACCTATGACGGACGCTTCAAGGACCTCTTCCAAGAGGTCTTCGACAAGGAGTTCGCCGCGGCCTTCAAGGCGAAGAACATCGTCTACGAGCACCGCCTGATCGACGACATGGTGGCGAGCGCCCTCAAATGGAGTGGCGGCTTCGTCTGGGCCTGCAAGAACTACGACGGCGACGTGCAGTCGGACACGGTGGCCCAGGGTTTCGGCTCCCTTGGGCTCATGACCTCGGTGCTGCTGTCGCCTTCCGGCGACGTGGTCGAGGCCGAGGCGGCGCATGGCACCGTGACCCGGCATTTCCGCGAGTACCAGAAGGGCAAGGAGACCTCGACCAACCCGATCGCCTCCATCTATGCCTGGACGCGCGGACTCTGGTACCGCGGCAAGTTCGACCGCACGCCCGAGCTGCAACGCTTCGCCGAGACCCTGGAACGGGTCTGCGTCGAGACGGTGGAGGCCGGCTTCATGACCAAGGATCTGGCGCTCCTCATCAGCCCCCAGCAGACATGGCTCACCACCGGCCAGTTCCTCGACAAACTCGACCACAACCTCAACAAAGCCATGGTATGAGCCGATGAGAATGACCCTGATGTCCGCCGTCCTCGCCGCCACGCTCGCTCTCACCATGCGCAGCGCCAAGGCCTTCGACCCCGAGAACACCCTCTACATGGACCTGAAGGATGGGCGGGTGGTGATCGAGCTCAGGCCCGACCTCGCGCCCAAGACGGTGGCGCGGATGAAACAGCTCGTGCGCCAGCATTTCTTCGACGGCATCGTCTTCCACCGGGTCATCGAGGGCTTCATGGCCCAGACCGGCGATCCCACGGGAACGGGTTATGGCGGCTCGGGCCAGAAGCTGCCGGCGGAATTCTCCAACGCCCATCACCTCCGCGGCACGGTCTCCATGGCCCGGGCCCAGGATCCCAACAGCGCCGACAGCCAGTTCTTCATCTGCTTCGAGGCGCAGCCCGGGCTCGACGGCCAATACACCATCTGGGGCCAGGTCACCCAGGGCATGGAATTCGTCGACAAGATCAAGCGGGGCGACCCGAACAACAACGGCATGGTCGAGGCGCCGCAGGACAAGATCATCCGCATGCAGGTGGCGGCTGATGTGAAGCCGTAAGCACGCCGCATTCGCGGCCTGCTGGCGCCCTAGTACCGACTTTCGCAGAAAGTCGGTACATCGTTTTGGGCTTTAGTATCGGATTCACGCAGAAATTCTCGACGATGCGCGAGTCACGAATTTCTGCGATCCGATACTAGGCCGGACCCTACGAAGCCGGCGGCTCCTTCGGCTTCGCCTCTCCGCCAAGGCGGCCCTCGGCCACTTGGACCACCCGCTGCCGGATCTCCGGGAACTCGTCCATGAGCTTGCGGAAGTCGCCGGCCTCGAGCGACAGAAGCTGCGTCTCGGTGTGGGCGGTGACCGTCGCGGTGCGCTGGGTATCCCTGAGCAGGGCGATCTCGCCGAAGAACTGGCCGGCCCTGAGGCGGACGGGATGCGGCTGGACGTCCACCTCCACCTCGCCGCTCATGATGAAGAACATCGCGGTGGCCGGCTCGCCGCGCCGGACGATGGCGTAGTGCGCCGGCACGATTTCGGGCTTCAAGAGCCGGGCGATGGCCGCGATCCCCGATGCATCCAGCCCGCTGAACAGCGGCACCTTGGCGACCGTGTTCCAGGTGACGACGAAATCGCGCCGGCGAATCTCGCTGGCGAAGCCCGTGGCGAGGATGCCGGCGGGAACCGCGAACATGGCGATGCCCAACAGCATGATGCCGCCGGCGAAAAGGCGGCCAAGCGGCGTGATCGGGAACATGTCGCCATAGCCAACTGTGGCGATGGTGACGATGGCCCACCAGCAGCTGGCGGGAATGCTGCTGAAGAGCTGCGGCTGGGCGTCATGCTCGAGGGTGTACATCAGCGTCGCGGCCAGCAGGAGCAGGACCAGCATCACCGTGAGCGCCGCGAACAGCGAACGGCTCTCGTTGCGGAACACGGTCAGGACCAGCGGCAAGGCCGGCGCGTAGCGGGCGATCTTGAGCACGGCCAACACGGCCGCAAGGCGCGGCAGGCTGGGGCCGAGCCAGCCCAGCGCGTGGGCGAGCTGGGGCAGGACGACGAGAGCATCGATGACCCCCAAGGGCGAACGCAGATAGTCCAGCGCTGCCGCGCCCGGCGTTTCCTCCGCCGCCGGATCGCGCGCGGTGGCGGCGACGATCCGGGCCGGGTATTCGACCAGGAACACGACGAAGGCCGCGATCGAAAGGCGGCCGAGCCAGAGCTGCATGACCTGAGAGAGGTCGTTGACGGTGTCCCAGACAGCGGCGACGACGCTGGCAGTTATCGCCGCCAAAAGCAGGGTCTCGGCCAGACGGGCAGACCAGCCGCTGTGCTCGGGCGGATTGAGGATGCCGTAGAGCGTGGCGCGGAAGTTCCCCGCCATCGCCGGCGCCCTTCTAGGCCGCCGAATTGGGGACGAGCGGGGCGGCGGCGCGCAGGGCCTGCTCGATCGCGGCCAGCGCCGCTTCAGCCTGGCTGGCGTCCGGGCCACCCGATTGGGCCATATCCGGGCGCCCGCCGCCGCCCTGCCCGCCCAGGGTCCGGCTGCCGAGCTGCACCAATTCGACGGCATTGAAGCGGCTGGTCAGGTCGCGGGTCACGGCGACCACCAGTGAGGCGCGATCCTCGCTGCGTGCCACGAGCGCGACGATACCCGAGCCGATCTGCTGCTTGAGCGCGTCGGCCATGCCCTTCAGCTCCTTCGCCGGCACGTCGTCGAGGAGCCGGCTCGCGAACTTCACGCCGGCCACGTCCTTCACCGCGGACTCGGCTTCCTTACCGCCACCGGTCGCCAGGCGCTTGCGCGCCTCGGTCAATTCGCGCTCGAGGCGCCGGCGCTCTTCTACCAGGACGGTGATGCGCTCGGGCAGCTCGCCGGGCTGCACCCGGAGCGCCATCGCCGCCTCGGCGACCAGCCGGTCCTGCTCGGTAACGAAGGCCTCGGCGGCCGCGCCGGTCAGCGCCTCGATGCGGCGCACGCCGGCGGCGACGGCACCTTCGCCGACGATCTTGAAGAGACCGATGTCGCCCGTGCGCCGGACATGGGTCCCGCCGCAGAGTTCGGTGGAGAAGGCCTTGCCATCGTCTTCGTCGCCCATGGAGACGACGCGCACTTCCTCGCCATATTTCTCGCCGAACAGGGCGAGAGCGCCGTCACCCACGGCCTGGTCCGGCGTCATCAGCCTGGTCACCACGGGGGCGTTGCGCCGGATCCGCCGGTTGACCTCGGCCGAGACGGCGGCGAGGTCCTGGGCAGAGGGCGGCGTCGGCTGGCTGTAGTCGAAGCGCAGCCGGTCGGGGGCCACGAGCGAGCCCTTCTGGGTGACATGGGGACCGAAGCGCCGGCGCAAGGCCTCATGGAGCAGATGGGTCGCCGAATGATTGGCCCTGAGCGCCGTGCGGCGCTCGCCGTCGACCCGCATCTCCACCGCGTCGCCGGTTTTCAATCGGCCCTCGGCCACGCGGCCAAAATGCACATGCAGGTCGCCGAGCTTCTTCTGGGTATCGGCAATCGCGACCTCGACGCCATGGGCGCCGATGAAGACGCCGCTGTCGCCCATCTGGCCGCCGGACTCGCCGTAGAAGGGCGTCTGGTTGACGATGACCGCCACCTCCTCGCCCGCCTCTGTCTCGCCGACCTCCTTGCCGTCCTTGAGCAGGGCCAGGACCTTGCCCTCGGCCACCTCGGTCGCATAGCCGAGGAAGTCGGTCGCACCCAGCTTCTCGCGCAGGTCGAACCAGACCTGCTCGGTCTTGGCCTCGCCCGAGCCGGCCCAGGCCTTGCGCGCCGCGGCACGCTGGCGCTCCATGGCCTTGTCGAACGCGGCGTTGTCGACCTTGCGGCCCTGGCCGCGCAGGATGTCCTGGGTCAAATCCAACGGGAAGCCATAAGTGTCGTAGAGCCTGAAGGCGATCTCGCCGTCGAGCGCCTGGCCGGGCGCGAGCCTGTCGGTTTCCTCTTCGAGCAGGCGCAGGCCCCGCTCCAGGGTCTGGCGGAAGCGCGTTTCCTCCAGGCGCAGGGTCTCGCCGATGATCGCCTCGGCCCGCAGCAGCTCGGGGTAGGCTTGGCCCATCTCGGCCGCCAGCACCGGAACCAAGCGCCACATCAGCGGCTCCTTTGTGCCCAGGCGCTGGGCGTGGCGCATGGCCCGGCGCATGATGCGCCGGAGCACATAGCCCCGGCCCTCGTTGGAGGGCAGCACGCCGTCGGCGATGAGGAAGCTGGACGCGCGCAGGTGGTCCGCGATCACCCGGTGGGAAACCGCATGCGGCCCATCAGGCGGCGTGCCGCTGGCCTCGGCGGAAGCCAGGATCAGGGTGCGGAACAGGTCGATATCATAGTTATCGTGCTTGCCCTGGAGCACCGCGGCCAGCCGCTCGAGGCCCATGCCGGTGTCGATGGAAGGCCGCGGCAGGTTGACCCGCTTGTCGGGGGCCAGCTGCTCGTACTGCATGAACACCAGGTTCCAGATCTCGATGAAGCGATCGCCGGCGGCATCCGCGCTGCCGGGCGGACCGCCTGGAATCTTGTCGCCGTGGTCGTAGAAGATTTCCGAGCAGGGCCCGCAGGGACCCGTATCGCCCATGGCCCAGAAGTTGTCGCTGGTGGCGATCCGGATGATCTTCTGCTCCGGCAGGCCGCTGATCCTGCGCCACAAGCCGAAGGCCTCGTCGTCCTCGGCGAAGACGGTGACGAGCAGCCGGTCCTTGGCGAGGCCGTACTCCCGGGTGATGAGGTTCCAGGCGAGCTCTATGGCGCGATCCTTGAAGTAATCGCCGAAGGAGAAATTGCCCAGCATCTCGAAGAAGGTGTGGTGGCGGGCCGTATAGCCGACGTTCTCAAGGTCATTGTGCTTGCCGCCGGCGCGCACGCATTTCTGCGCCGTGACCGCCCGGCTGTAGTCGCGCTTTTCCCCGCCGGTGAAGACGTTCTTGAACTGGACCATGCCGGCATTGGTGAACATCAAGGTCGGGTCGTTGCGCGGCACGAGCGGGCTCGACGGCACGACCTTGTGGCCGTTGGCGGCGAAATAGTCGAGGAAGGTCCTGCGTATGTCGTTGGCGCTTTGCATCTCGGCTTCGTCAATCCTTCAGTGCCTGGCTCGGCCCCCGGACGGCCCCGGCAGGCTTCGCGCCGGCCGGGCCGGCCAGCGCTGTCCTCGTGAATTTGGTGGAAATCCCGGGCGCCAGCAAGCCCAGAGCCCGATTCACGGGTCAACTTGGATGAAGCTGATGCGATCTTGCTCTATGGCCTGCATGCGGCCCAAAAGGAAAACGCGCGACGGGGGCATCGCGCGTTTTCGGCCGAGCCGGCAGCGGAGAGGAGGCCGCCGCCGCTCCGGTTGCAAGTGGCTGCGGAACCCGAGGTTATTCCTCCGCCGCGACGGTCTCGTCGCTCCGCCGGTCCATCATGGCGCCCGCCACCAGGCCAGCGTTCTGGCGGATCGCCTTTTCGATCTCGGCGGCTATCTGCGGGTTCTCCTTCAGGAACTGCTTGGCGTTCTCCCGGCCCTGGCCGATCCGCTGGCCGCCATAGGAGAACCAGGCGCCCGATTTCTCGACCACGCTGGCGGCCACGCCCAGATCGACCAGCTCGCCGGTCTTGGAGACGCCCTCGCCGTACATGATGTCGAACTCGACCACGCGGAAGGGTGGCGCGACCTTGTTCTTCACCACCTTCACCCGGGTCTGGCTGCCGACCACGACGTCGCGGTCCTTGATTGAGCCGATGCGCCGGATGTCGAGGCGCACGGAAGCATAGAACTTCAGGGCATTGCCGCCCGTGGTGGTCTCGGGGTTGCCGAACATGACCCCGATCTTCATGCGGATTTGGTTGATGAAGATGATCAGGCAGCGCGAGCGGGAGATGGACCCGGTCAGCTTGCGCATGGCCTGGCTCATGAGGCGGGCATGGAGCCCGACATGGGAATCGCCCATCTCGCCCTCGAGCTCGGCCCGCGGCACCAGGGCGGCCACGCTGTCGATCACCAGCACGTCCACCGCGCCCGAGCGCACCAGGGTGTCGGCGATCTCGAGAGCCTGCTCGCCGGCGTCGGGCTGGGAGATCAGCAGGTCCTCGACCTTGACCCCAAGCTTCCCGGCATAGCTCGGGTCCATGGCATGCTCGGCATCGATGAAGGCGCAGGTGCCGCCCTGCTTCTGGGCTTCGGCGATCACGTGGAGGGCGAGCGTGGTCTTGCCCGAGCTTTCCGGCCCGTAGATTTCCACAACCCGACCGCGTGGCAGGCCGCCGATCCCGAGCGCGATGTCGAGGCCGAGAGACCCGGTCGAGATTGCCTCGATTTCCACGGCGCTTTCGCGCTGGCCGAGGCGCATGATCGAGCCCTTGCCGAAGGCCCGCTCGATCTGGCCCAACGCCGCATCCAAAGCCTTGGATTTATCCATGCCTTCTCTCTCGACCACTTTCAAAGCCGGCTGCGACATGCCTCTTCTCCCTTATTCCATAGTCGGATGGTTCAATGCAATGACGGCAGCGTACCCTGTTTGTTCCAAAATTGTCAACCAAATTTTGGATCAAAGTTAGAACATTTTGGGATCGAGAGGGAAACATCCGGGCGTGTGCCGAAGCGTCAGCTTCGGAACTCTTCTCTTTCTTCTTACTGTCCTCTCCTGTCCCTCTCCTTTCCTCTACGGGTGGACGAGACGCGGATGTCCGCGTCTCAGGGCACGGGGCGTCCGCGACCCGTCCCCGTCCCTCGGCGCCGAGTTCCCGCCGGCGCGGCGCGTCCGCGAGACGGGACGGGATGCGGAATGGCCATGGACGCTGGGTGGGACGCGTCCGATTTCGCGCCGAGACTGGCGCTGCCGATCTCTGCAACGTAAAATTCAGCTCATGAATATGCGCTCAACCCGCGCCTATCCGAATATTTCCGACATCCTCGCGCGCAAGGCCGAGGGACGGCGAGAACTCGCGTCCCAGTAGAATCGGGGTCAGAGTGAGCTAGCTCGGGTTTCCCGGACATTTCTAAACGGGGTTATTATCCCAGAGGAGGTGTCGGATGGGAACGCGGGAGAGGTTCAGCAAAGAGTTCAAGCTGGAAGCGGTTCGGCTGTTGGCGCTGGGACAGAAGCCTGCGGCTCCACGCCCTGGCCTATAACCTCGGCAACTTCCTGTGCACACTGGCGACGCCCGCGCCGATCAAGGACTGGTCGCTGACCAGCCTCAAGGAGAAGCTGATCAAGATCGGTGCGAAGGTCGTCAGCCACTGGCGCTATTTCGCCTTCCAGATGGCCGAGGTCGCCGTGCCGAGGAAGCTGTTCGCCGAGATTTTGCAATTGTTCGCCGAACTGCGGCGGCCGCCTGATCCAGCGCCGGCGTGACGCCCATCCGGTCATCATGGGTGCCGGCGAGAACCAGGGGACAGGTGCGTCGCGATGAGGGCTATTTCGGCACTTTCCACGCGCAGCGTGCCCATGTTACCGGCCGTTGGAGCATGTTGCCGCTCCTGGCGAGGGTTGGTCTTGCAAATTCCATCATTCAGCATAAAGCTTGGCTCTGAAAGCTGGTCATCCGGTGGATATCGGCTAAATTTTTTTTATGGTCCGAAGATCGGAACGCAGTTGACCAACTGGCGCAACGCGGGATTCTTTCTTGTCCTTCACCTATTGGCTATTTTGGCGTTCCTGCCTTGGTTCTTCAGCCGGGCCGGCCTAGCGGTCTGCATTCTCGGCATCTTCTTCTTCGGGATCATGGGCATCAACGTCGGCTATCACCGGCTGTTGACCCATCGCGGCTTCACCTGCCCGAGATGGCTCGAACGCACGCTCGCCATATTGGGCTGCTGTTCCGGCCAGGACTCGCCCGCCTTTTGGGTCGCGGTCCATCGCCGGCATCACCAACATGCCGATGAGCTTCCCGACCCGCACAGCCCGTTGCGCGGGTTCTTCTGGGGCCATGTTGGCTGGCTGCTGACCAAGGGCGCGGATCTCGGCCGCCATCCGCTCATCGACCGCTATGCCAAGGACCTCAAGCGTGACCCGTTCCACGCCTGGCTGGTGAAGAGCGACCATTGGATCTTCATTGCCATCCTGTCATGGCTGCTGTTTTTCACTGGCGGATTCGGCATTGCGGCATCGCAGGGCGCGGGCGTCATGGAAGCGGTCCAGTTCGGGCTCAGCCTCTTCATCTGGGGCGCCGTGGTACGGACTCTGCTGGTGCTGCACACGACATGGTCGGTCAATTCAGTGGCCCATCTGTGGGGCTACCGCAACTACGCGACGCCCGACGACAGCCGCAACAATTGGCTTGTCGGGATCCTCGCCAACGGCGAGGGCTGGCACAACAACCACCACGCCGATCCCCGCTCCGCCCGGCACGGTCACAAGTGGTGGGAACTCGACCTGTCCTGGCTCGTAATCCGGCTCATGATGACTCTCGGTCTCGCGAGCAACGTCGCGCTGCCGTCGCCGGGGCTGGCGGCGAAATTCAATGCCGTCGGCGGCCGGCCGGCGACCAGGCCCGTCGATGGGCCGCAAGCGGACAGCATCGGGAAGGAAGTGGGATAAGAGACCGCATCGGCCAAGTCGCCTTGCTGAAAGATTGCTAAGAAGAACTGGGGTCAGAGTGGACTTTTCGACTTTGAAGGAAGAGCCATAGCCGACGCGAAGGGGCTTGCTTTCGAACCGATGCTCGTTCGGCCCGCCGTTATCTCGGGGCAGGGAAACGTGAATGCCTGCAGCTTCCTTGCAGAAGCATGCCCTCCGCCAGGTCTGGCTCGCCCGTGCAGCAATGGCTAAGTTGCCTCAGAGCTCGTTCGACACAAGGACCTCGTCATGCCCCATGCCTTCGCGAAGACTCCCGAGCCGCCTTATTACGCCGTGATCTTCGCCTCGCAGCGGACCGAGGGCGACAACGGCTATGGCGCGATGGCCGACGCGATGTTCGATCTGGCGTTTCGCCAGCCGGGCTGCCTGGGCGCGGACAGCACGCGCGGCGCGGACGGCTTCGGCATGACCGTGGCCTATTTCATCGACGAGGCCTCGATCGCCGCCTGGAAGCGGAACGCCCGGCATCTGGCGGCCCAGAAGCTCGGCAAGGAACGCTGGTATGAGCACTATGAGCTGAGGGTCGCCAGGGTGGAGCGCGCCTATTCCGGGCCCGAGGGGCGGTAAAACGCGCGCTGGCGTCGGACGCTACCGCGCCTCCTCCAGCATGTCCTTCACCTTGCCGGCGAGCTGCTTCAGGCTGAAGGGCTTGGCAAGGAACTGAAGGGCGCCGCTTTCCTTCGCCTGCTGGCGGAAGCCCATTTCGGCATAGCCGGAAATGAACAGCACCCTGATGTCGGGCCGTTCGGCCTTGACCTTGTCCACCAGGGCCGGGCCATCCATTTCGGGCATCACCACATCGGTGATCAGCAGGTCGATGGTCTCGCCGTCCTGGGCGAGGATGTCGAGGGCGGCCTCCCCGCTCCTGGCTTCGATGACCTTGTAGCCCTTGTTCCGCAAGGCCCGCGCCCCGAACAAGCGCACTGCGTCCTCATCCTCGACCAGCAGGATGGTGCCCGCACCCGTGAGATCCCGCGCCGCCTCCTCCTCGCCCTCGCGCCGCGCGGCCGCAGCCGCTCCCGCGGCGTAGCGCGGCAGGTAGATCATGAAGGTGGTGCCGTGGCCGGGCTTGGTATCGAGCACGATGTAGCCGCCGCTCTGGCGGACGATGCCGTAGACGGTGGAAAGCCCGAGCCCGGTGCCCTGGCCGATCGGCTTGGTCGAGAAGAACGGTTCGAAAATCCGGTCGACGATCTCGGGCGGAATGCCGGTGCCGGTGTCGACCACGTCGATGCGCACGTAGTCGCCGGGCGGCACGGTCTCCCCGGCGCTGGGGATCGCCTCGGCCAGGGTCACGTTCTGGGTGCGGATGGTGAGGGTGCCGCCCTCGGGCATGGCGTCCCGGGCATTGACGGCGAGGTTGATCACCACCTGCTCGAGCTGGCCCTGGTCCACCAGCACCGGATGGAGGTCGCGTCCGTGATCGAGCTTGAGGGCGATATTGGCGCCGATCAGCCTGCGCAGCAGATGGGCGAGCTCGCCCAGCACCTCGGCCAGCGAGATCACATGGGGCTGCAAGGTCTGCTGGCGCGAATAGGCGAGGAGCTGGCGGACCAGGCTCGCCGCCCGATTGGCGTTCTGGCGGATCTGCATCACGTCGGCGAAGGACTGGTCGCCCGGCCGGTGGCGCAGCAGCAGCAGGTCGCAGAAGCCGATCATGGCGGTCAGCAGATTGTTGAAATCATGGGCGATGCCGCCGGCGAGCTGGCCGACCGCCTGAAGACGCAAGGTCTGGGCGAGCTGGGCCTCCAGCCGGTCCGCACCTTCGTGAGCCTTGGCGGCGGGCTTGGCGGCAGCCCCGTCGGCCGGCTTCTCCAGCGCCTCGACCAGGGGGCGCAGCGCCGAATCGGTCCGGCGCTCAGCACCTGTCTCGCGGCAGAGCCAGAGCGCCAGGCCGGGCCGGCCGGCGAGCGGCTGCACGGTGACCTCGCGCCAGCTCGTTTCCCCCAGGGCCGTGGCGACGGCGAGATCGAGCTTGCCGGCATCGCCCGAGGCGGCCAGGCGATCCAGCTCCCGGGCGGCCGGCTCCCCCACCACCTGCTGGCGCAGCAGGGCCGGCAGCGGCTTGTCGCCGGCCTCGAAGCTCTGGCGGCATTTGGCGTTGGCGTAGACGACCCGGCCTCCGCCGGCGAGGAGCTGCGCCGGATAAGGCAGGGCATCCAGGGCAAGCTCGTAGTCCTTTGAACGGCCGCGCTCGCGCTGGCGCCCGAGGAGAAAGCCCGCGGCCGCGCCCAGCGCCGCCGCGACCGCGAGCCACAAGGCCAGTACGTTCATGATCATCCCTCAGCACCCCTCCCCAAGGGTCACTATAGCAGCGCAAGGAACTTCGCCAACGAGCGGTCCGGACGGATCCCGCCATGCCGCCTCACCTTGTTAGCGCCAAGGCGAGACGGTAGAGTGTTCGTGAGGAGCAGGCCGCAGCCGGGGAAGACAGGGCTGAGGGGGATAAGGCGATGCTGTTCCTGACGCGCAAGGTCGGCGAGTCAGTCGTGATCAACGACAACATCGAGCTGACGGTGGTCGAGGTTCGCGGCAAGTCCATCAAGCTCGGTTTCACCTTTCCGCCCGAAGCCAAGGTGCTGCGGCGCGAGCTGCATGAACGGATTCTGCATGAACGGGGCCTGCAGGAGCGTAGCGCGACCGAGCCGGTGAACGGCGCCGGTGGCGTGGCAAACTCAACCGACCCCATTCTCGAAGAACCCACGGGCTGATCCGCGAGCGTCCCTCGCGCCTAGTGGTCGCCCAAGGTAGCCTTCGCCCTCAGAGCATTTGCCGCCGAAGTGGGCACCGGTTCGGCGCAGAAAATGCGACCAGACTGAGGGATCTAGACCAGGTTTCGATTCAATCGGATCGAAACATGGTCTAGGCCTCGCGGTGGGTGCGCTCCATGCGCTCGTGACGTTCCTGGGCTTCGATGGAAAGCGTGGCGATCGGCCGCGCCTCCAGGCGGCGAAGCGCAATGGGCTCCGCGGTCTCCTCGCAGTAGCCGTAGGTGCCGTCCTCGATCCGCTTCAGCGCCTCGTCGATCTTGGCGATCAGCTTGCGCTCGCGATCGCGCGTGCGGAGCTCCAGCGCCCGATCGGTCTCGAGCGACGCCCGGTCGGCGATGTCCGGCTCCGACAGGCTCTCTTCCTGGAGATGGACCAGGGTCTCGTTGGATTCCTCCAGCAGCTCGATCCGCCAGCGCAGCAGCTTCTGGCGGAAGTACTCGACCTGCATGGGGTTCATGAACGGCTCTTTTTCGGTGGGACGGTAATCGGGAGGGAGCAGAGGCTTCATTGCACTCTCAATTCACCAGACCGCAGGGGTCACCAGACCGCAGGGGTCGCCAAACCGCGTGGGCACCAAATCGAGGCGGCCGGAGTATATGAATTTTCCGGCGCCGGGCAAGCCGTTCGCGATCCGGGCTGTGCGGCTCATCTGATTGAAAAATATGAGAAAACTTGCGGAGGGGTGGATTGACCGGGAGCGCGACTCGCCGGAAAGGCCCGAGTTGGGGCTCCCTGGAGCCGCAGGAAAGGGGCCAGTTTTCCGTGGCAGGCTTGGGGCTTTAACGAATTGCTGGCCGGGGGCGGTAATATTTGTTAATTTCGATTCGGGAGCTGGTTGGAAGGGCAGTCAATGCGCGTTCTTCTGGTCGAAGACGATCCCGACACCGCCGAGAGCATCGCCCAGATGCTGCGTTCCGAGAAGCTCGTCGTCGACACCACGGAGTTCGGCGAGGATGGGCTCGAGATCGGCAAGCTTTACGACTACGACATCATTCTGCTCGACCTCATGCTGCCCGACATCGATGGTTACGAGGTGCTGCGCCGGCTGCGCCAGGCGCGGGTGACCACGCCGATCCTGATCGTCTCGGGTCTGGGCGAGATGGAGAACAAGATCAAGGGGCTGGGATTCGGCGCCGACGACTACATGACCAAGCCCTTCGACCGGCGCGAGCTGATCGCCCGCATCCACGCCATTGTGCGCCGCTCGAAGGGCCATGCCGAGCAGGTCATTCGCACCGGCAAGCTTGCGGTCAACCTGGACAACCGCGTCGCAGAGGTGGAAGGCCGGCCGCTCGGGCTCACGGGCAAGGAATACGGGGTGCTGGAACTCTTGTCCCTGCGCAAGGGCACGACCCTCACCAAGGAAATGTTCCTCAACCATCTCTATGGCGGGATGGACGAGCCGGAGCCCAAGATCATCGACGTCTTCGTGTGCAAGCTGCGCAAGAAGCTGACCAAGGCGACCGGCGGCGACAATTACATCGAGACCGTCTGGGGCCGCGGCTACACCTTGCGCGATCCGGTGCTGGAACCGGCCGCCCTCAAGCCGGCGTCATAGCCGCCGTCTCCAACCGGAGCGTTCCGGGACCGTCCTCGACAATGTGAAGCCGCCAGCCAAGGGTCCTGGCCAGGCGCTGTGCGTAGTGGCCGACGACCGTGCGCGGCGACAAGGCATCCAGCGCCGCTTCCCCCTCCACCGCCGCCTTCACCTCGGGCAGCAGGCGAATCTGCGTGCCCTCGCAGAGAACGGCGACGCCCGCTTCCGTCCGCTCGACCGTGAGCCGACCGCCTCGGGGCAGGCATTCGCTGCCGAGCAGCAGGAGGTTCAAGAGCAGGCGCGGCGCGCCGGGCGGAAGCTCCATGGCCGCCGGCCAATGAATCTCGACCGTGCCGTTCTGGAGACACTCCATCGCCAGCCCGCGCGCCTCTCCCGGACCGAAATGCTCCTCGCCGCCAGCGGCGCCGAAGGCGAAGCGAAAAAGCTGCAGCCGTCCCGTGGCCCGCCGCGCGCTTCGCTGGGCCAGAGCCATGGCCTCGCCGGCCATTTCGCCATTCTCGGCCATCAGCTCCAGGCCGTTGTCGACGGCGCCGAGCGGGCCGACGAGATCATGGCAAAGCCTGGAGGCGAGCAGGCTCGCGAGCCTCAAATCGCGCGCGTCGTCCATTGCGCCACCCTGGGCTGAGGGATGCAAATATGCATGGGATTGGGTCGTTTTCTCGCTTGTCGGTCGGGTGCCAGTCTATACGATGTCGCGTCCATCGTGGCTATGTTAACAAACGAGCATTGCGTGCATGAACATTCGCCTAACGCCCGGCGCCTTCGTGCGCCATCCCGACCTTCCTGATTGGGGTCTGGGTCAGGTGCAGTCGGTGATCGGCGATCGCGTCACGGTCAACTTCGAGAACGCGGGCAAGCAGCTGATCAACGCCGCCGCGATCCCCCTGGTCGAGGTCGACCCGCAGGATGAGAAGCTCCACCATGGCCATGGGCCGCATCATGGCTGACGTTGCCGTCGCGCGGGGCAGGCAGATTCATCCGGGGTCAGGCCGGCGCAAGGGCAGTCCTACGCCCAAGGGCCGGCAGGTCGACCCCGATGCCCTTGGCCAGGTCCGTGACCTGCTGGGCAAGCGGGAGCGCCGGCGCGACCTGCTGATCGAGCATCTGCATCTGATCCAGGATCGGTATGGCTGCCTGAAGGCCGCCCATCTCGCGGCCCTCGCCCATGAGATGAGTCTGGCGCTGGCCGAAGTCTACGAGGTCGCGACCTTCTACGCCCATTTCGACGTGGTGATGGAAGACGAGAGCCCGCCGCCGCCGGTCACCATCCGCGTCTGCGACAGCCTCACCTGCGAGCTCCTGGGCGCCGCGCGGCTGCAGAGCGAGATCGCCGCGGCCGCCGGCAAGGAGGTCCGCGTCATCCGCGCGCCCTGCATGGGGCTCTGCGATCAGGCGCCTGCCGTCGCTGTCGGCCACTATCACTTCGGCGACGCCACCGCAGCCAAGGCGCTTGCTGCGGCGAAGGCCCATGACGGCGAGAGCCCGCTCCAGGATTTCGAATCCCTGGAGGCCTATCGCGCGGGCGGCGGCTATCGCCTGCTGGAAGAGTGCCGCACGGGCAAGCGCAAGCCCGAGGACCTGATCGCCTTGCTCGAGGGCTCGGGCCTGCGCGGCCTGGGAGGCGCCGGCTTTCCCTCGGGGCGCAAGTGGCGCTTCGTGCGCCAGGAGCCCGCACCCCGCCTGATGGCGGTCAACGCCGACGAAGGCGAGCCCGGCACTTTCAAGGATCGGCATTACCTCGCTCTCTCGCCCCATCGCTTCCTCGAAGGCATGCTGGTGGCGGCTTCGGTGGTCGAGGCGGCGGATGTCTATATCTATCTGCGCGATGAATACCCGGCCATCCGCCACATGCTCGAGGCCGAGATCGCCCAAATCGCCGCCGCCGGAATTTCCGGCCCGACCCGCATCCACATGCGCCGCGGGGCCGGCGCCTACATCTGCGGCGAGGAATCGGCGATGCTGGAAAGCATCGAGGGCAAGCGCGGCCTGCCGCGCCATAAGCCGCCCTTTCCGGCCCAGGTCGGGCTGTTCGGCCGGCCGACCCTGATCCACAACGTCGAGACGCTGTATTGGGTGCGCGAGATCGTCGAGCGCGGCCCGGACTGGTTCCAGAGCCACGGCGCCAACGGCCGCAAGGGCCTGCGCAGCTTCTCCGTCTCCGGCCGGGTGAAGAAGCCGGGCGTCAAGCTCGCCCCGGCCGGGATCACGGTCAAGGCGCTGATCGAGGACTATTGCGGCGGCATGGCCGAGGGCCATGTGTTCAAGGGCTATCTGCCGGGCGGCGCCTCGGGCGGCGTGCTGCCGGCGAACATGGCGGACGTCCCGCTCGATTTCGGCACCCTCGAAAGCCTCGGCTGCCTCATCGGCTCCGCCGCCGTCATCGTGCTTTCCGACCAGGACGACATGAAGGCCGTGGCCCTCAACCTGATGCGCTTCTTCGAGGACGAGAGCTGCGGCCAATGCACGCCCTGCCGGGTGGGCACGGAAAAGGCGGTCAAGCTCATGAGCCGGCCGAAGTGGGACGAGCCCCTGCTCGCCGAGCTCGCCCAGGCCATGACCGATGCGTCGATCTGCGGCCTCGGCCAGGCGGCCTGCAATCCGCTGAAGACCGCGCTCAAGTATTTCCCCGAGGATTTCACCAGAGGCGCGTCATGAGCGAGCCCATCAAGTTCCTCCTCGACGGGCGCGAGGCGATTGCGCAACCGGGTGAGACCATCTGGCAGGTGGCCGAGCGCCTGGGCAACGAGATCCCCCATCTCTGCTGGCAGCCCCATCCGGGCTATCGGGCCGACGGCAATTGCCGGGCCTGCATGGTCGAGATCAAGGGCGAGCGGGTGCTGGCCGCTTCCTGCATCCGCAAGCCGGCGCCGGGCATGGAGGTGACGACCGACAACGAGCGGGCCAAGACCGCGCGCCGCATGGTGATGGAGCTTCTGGTCGCCGACCAGCCGAAGCCCGAAATCGCCCATGACCCGAAATCCGAGTTCTGGCGCTGGGCCGGCGCCATGGACGTGGCGGTCAGCCGCTTTCCCGCGAGCGGTCGGCCCGCGGCCGACGGTTCCCACCCCGCCATGGCGGTCAACCTCGACGCCTGCATTCAGTGCAATCTCTGCGTCCGGGCCTGCCGCGAGGTTCAGGTCAACGACGTCATCGGCATGGCCTATCGCGGCCATGGCGCCAAGATCATCTTCGACTTCGACGATCCCATGGGCGAAAGCACTTGCGTGGCTTGCGGGGAATGCGTCCAGGCCTGCCCGACCGGCGCGCTCATGCCATCGGCCCTGCTGGACAAGGTGGGCAAGCGCAGCGGCTATGCCGACCGCAAGGTGGACAGCCTCTGCCCCTATTGCGGCGTCGGCTGCCAGACCACATTCCACGTCAAGGACGACAAGCTGCTCTACGTCGAAGGCCGGGACGGGCCGGCCAACCATGGGCGGCTCTGCGTCAAGGGGCGCTTCGGCTTCGACTACGTCACCCACCCGCATCGCCTGAAGAAGCCCCTCGTCCGCAAGGATGGCGTCGCCAAGTCGGCCGAGGGCCAGGTCGATCCGGCCAATCCCTGGACCCATTTCCGCGAGGCAAGCTGGGACGAAGCGCTCGACCGCGCGGCCGCCGGACTGGTCAGGGTCCGGACACGCGACGGCGGCCAGGCCTTCGCCGGCTTCGGCTCGGCCAAGGGCTCCAACGAGGAAGCCTATCTATTCCAGAAGCTGGTGCGAGTCGGCTTCCACACCAACAACGTCGATCATTGCACGCGCCTCTGCCATGCCTCCTCCGTCGCCGCGCTGATGGAAGGCATCGGCTCGGGAGCCGTCACCGCGCCCTTCGCCGCCGCGCTGGACGCCGAGGTGATCGTCGTCATCGGCGCCAACCCCACGGTCAACCACCCCGTCGCCGCGACCTTCATCAAGAACGCGGTCAAGCGCGGGGCCAAACTCGTGGTCATCGATCCGCGCGGCCAGACCTTGTCGCGCCACGCGACCCACAGGCTGAAATTCAAGCCCGGCACGGACGTGGCGCTGCTCAACGCCATGCTCCACACCATCATCGAGGAGGGGCTGACCGACCAGCAGTACATCGAGGGCTTCACCGAGGGCTTCGCCGAGCTGAAGGCCCGGGTGAAGGGCTTCGCGCCCGAGGCCATGGCGCCGGTCACCGGCATCGATGCCGCGACCATCCGCACCGTCGCCCGGCTTTACGCCAAGGCCCGGGCCTCGATCATCTTCTGGGGCATGGGCATTTCCCAGCATGTCCATGGCACCGACAACGCCCGCTGCCTGATCGCGCTCGCCCTCGTCACCGGCCAGATCGGGCGGCCCGGCACGGGGCTGCACCCGCTGCGCGGCCAGAACAACGTCCAGGGCGCCTCCGACGCCGGGCTCATCCCCATGGTCTATCCCGACTACCAGTCGGTCGAGAACCAGTCGATCCGCGAGCAGTACGAGAAGTTCTGGGGCGTGCCGCTGGATCCCAAGCGCGGCCTGACCGTGGTCGAGATCATGACGGCGATCCATGCCGACAAGATCAAGGCCATGTACATCATGGGCGAGAACCCGGCCATGTCGGATCCCGACGCCCACCATGCGCGCCAGGCGCTCGCCCATCTCGAGCATCTCGTGGTCCAGGATCTGTTTCTCACCGAGACGGCCTGGCATGCCGACGTAGTGCTGCCGGCCTCGGCCTTCCCGGAAAAGGACGGTACCTTCACCAACACCGACCGGCGGGTCCAGATGGGGCGCTGGGCGCTGCCGCTACCCGGCGAAGCGCGCCAGGACTGGTGGATCCTCCAGGAGATCGCCAGGCGCTGCGGCCTCGATTGGAACTACAGCCATCCCCGGGACGTCTTCGCCGAGATGGCGCTCACCATGCCCTCGCTGAAGAACATCACCTGGGACCGGCTGATGCGCGAGGGCGCCGTCACCTATCCTTGCGAGACCGCCGACGGGCCAGGCAGCGAGATCATCTTCGCCAGCGGATTCCCGACGGCAAGCGGGCGGGGCAAGCTGGTGCCGACCAATATCGTGCCGCCCGACGAGTTGCCGGATGCCGACTACCCCATGGTGCTTTCCACCGGCCGTCTGCTGGAGCATTGGCATACCGGCGCCATGACCCGGCGCGCCTCCCTGCTGGACGAGATCGAGCCCGAGGCGGTGGCCCTGCTCTCGCCCAATGACGTGGCCCGCATGGGCCTCTCGCCCGGCCAGCTGATCCGCGTCGCGACCCGCCGGGGCGCCATAGAGATCAAACTCCGCAGCGACGGCGACGTGCCGGCGGGCATGGTCTTCATCCCGTTCTGCTTCGCCGAGGCGGCAGCCAATCTCCTGACCAACCCCGCCCTCGATCCCTTCGGCAAGATCCCCGAATTCAAGTTCTGCGCCGCCAAGGTGGAGCGTCCTAGAGCAAGATCGGGTCAGCTTCTATCAAGCTGACCCGTGAATTTTGCTCTACTAGTTAGGATGAGAGCCTGATTCACGTCTCAAGCCGAAAAGGCTTGAGACGATCAGGCTCTGGGCCGCAGCCGCGGAATAGGACCGGCGGCCCGGCCCGGGTCCCGGCCTTGCGGTGGCCCGCATGGCCCTGATATATCCAGCCCCGCTAAGGCCCGATGGCAGAGTGGCTATGCAGCGGACTGCAAATCCGTGCACGTCGGTTCGATTCCGGCTCGGGCCTCCAGCGAGCCATCCCTGCTGAACTCCGGCCAATGCATGTCGCGCCGGGACGGGCGGTTCCGCGAGCGGAGCGATAGTGATGAGGGTCTTGCTGATCCTTGCCTCGATCGCCGATGCCCTGCTCTTGGTACTTCTTGTCGCTGTATCGGGTTTCGTTTTCGGAGGCGCGCCGGAGGGCTTGAGCGGCGACCCGTCCAGCGTGGCGAGCTGGACCGGCGGCGCGATCGCCTGCATTGCGGCACCGGTCCTTGGATTCCTGCTGAGACGGCACGGTAAACCCGGCGTCGGCGTGCTGATCGCCTGGCTGCCACCGGCTGGCGCGCTGGTTCTTTCTTCGGGTATTTTCCATCCGTATTGAGCGATTGCCGCCCTGGCCGGGACCGGCATTGGAGCAGGGGAATGACCGATGACAGCGGTGACTTGGCGGAGCACCCGAGCGGCGCCGCTACGTTGACTTCAGCTGCGCGCAAGAGATCCAGAAGCACCAAGCGCATACGCCAACTCTTGCTGATCGTAGGCGCCACGGCTGCCTTGACGGCGTGGCTTGCCGACCGGGTGTTCTCCGAAAGGCTGGCCGACTTGCAGAGCAAGCTGTCGCGGATCGATCAACTGGGCGTGGTCGCGACCGCCGCCATGTACCCCCAGGAGTTCGCGCTGACTGACGAAATAGTACAGAATGACTTCGACAACCTATACATGCTTCTGGCGTCGATGCCCCCGGTGGGAACTTGCAAGCCCGACGATATTGCAACGATTATTACCTCTATAGTACTGGAAAGCGGCTATAAATTATCGAGATCGGCGCAACTCAATTTCCCGCTAAGCGTCGGCAACTATATGATGGCCGTATCGGCAATAGATTGGAAAGACGCCGAAATATACAGCGCCCTGAACGCGCTGAAAGAAACACATGCATCGTTTTCCCCGGACAAGGACGCCTATGCCATCGCGAGCGAGGATCCCGCCCTGAAGGCGGGACGAATTGCGGGTGCGTGGGAGATAGAGCCGATTTGCACGGGTTCCGAAACCCAGTCGCGCCTGGCTGCAGTGAAGGCAAGAGCCGCGGCGCTTTCCAAGGCCAACAATGATTCGCGGCCGGCGTTCGATAAGCTGTTGAGCAGCTACTCCTCGTTGGGAACCGAGGTGCAAAAGAAGATCCCGGAACAGAGGGGCTGGTACGAGCTTTGGATATCAATCGTCAGATGGATCTTGTTCGTCAGCACGGGAATCGCCGCTTTTTGCGCCCTGTGGAAAGAGTGGGCGGACGATTCGGCCAGCTAAGCAGTTGTCCCTTCCCTCGTGATGGCGACCGACTGCTGCCACCCCGCCGCCCGAAGCCGGTTCCCTGGAACCTCAGGCGATCCGGGAGTCATGCTGCGGAAGGCGCAGCGGCGGGTTCCCATCGGATGGGTCCGATTTCCGCACAATGGCCGCCGGTGTGATAGACCAGACGGATGCCGTCCCAAACCTGCACTGCCTGGGCGCGGGAGCCGATCAGCAGAGCCTCGGCCGCGCTTCGAGCCGCGGCGTCCGAATCGCAATTCATCTGCCGCCTCTCAGCGGGGCGGCCGAACTCGAACATGTAGCATATGTACATTTGGGGCCTGCGTCGCTCCGATTCCACGACAAACCATGAGGTCGCTCTGGCTCGGTACTGTGAGAACCGGCTTCCCGCCGCCAGTGGAACTCTAGCCGGGCCGCATGAACGCTGTGGCATAAACTAGGGCGCAAGCGTAAATGCTTGGTAAACGAGAATGCTTCGCCCTGACCCTTGCCGACGGCAGGGTCGGGATCGTTGCACGGGAGTTGCAGGGCTATCCCCGTTGCGCTGAATAGCGGCCAGCCGAGCGCGCTAAACTCATACAATAATACTTTAATCGGGAAGTAATTCCAGGGACGATTTCCCAAGCCTGCGACAATCGACCACAGTTCGGCGCAACAACCTGCTTGCAAATAGTGCGCCGATAGGTTGTGATGCGGCCTTCGCGATGCGCGCGACCGTGGCATAGACCCGACGCAAACCGACCGCTTGGCTTGGTCGGCAGTGGCAGCCCGAAGGACGAAGCATGCAGGAAGAGATTTCCAACGGAACAACGGCCCGGCCCCGCGTCGACGCCGTCAACCCGCAGATCATGCGCAAGGTGGTGGGCGACGATCCGGAGATGATAAGGGTGCTGATCGCCGAGTTCCTTCCCGGCGCGCGCTCCGGCATCGCCGAGATCGGCGAGGCGGTCGGCAGCGGTCTCGCCGATCGGGTCCGCGCCTCGAGCCACAAGCTGAAGGGCGCCTGCGCCATGGTCGGTGCCCGGCATCTGATCGAGATCTGCGTGCAGCTCGAGGCCGCCGCCCGGGCCGAGGAGTGGAGGCGGATCGAGGAACTGTTCGCCGAGCTCGATCCGCACATGTCCGAGGTGGAGGTTGCGACCGACCTGCTCCTCCGGGAAATGCCGGCCGGATAGTCGGCGGAGCAGGCGCTTGTCCCTTCGTTGCATCCTCATCGGACTGCACTGCCCTCTCTGTGGCTCTCCCGTGGTTCGGGCGCAGGCGGCCGATGCCGAGGACCGGCTTATCTGTCCGATCTGCTGGGCGGCCGGAGATTTCACAGCGGTGATGGAAGGGCGCGCCAAGCTCGAGCGCGGCACGCGGATCGACGGTCGCGTCAGGTTTCTCGTCGACAAGGCCCGCTTTCCCAAGCCCGCAGCCTCAGCAACAGGGAACGTCGCGCCGGCCGGGCCACCCAGTGCCAAAGTCGAAACCGCCGACCTGGCAACCGCGGGCGCGTCCCAGGGCCTGGGGAAAACGCCGCCGGAGCGAGGCTAGCCCCGCGCTGCCTCAGGCTGGCCCGCTGTCAGGGGGCGACCGTGGTCCAGGCCTTGTAATCCTGTTCCGAAATCCCGGGCAGCTTCTTGAGGAAAGCGGCGATCGACCAGATTTCCTGATCGGGCACGCCCAAAGGTCCGAAGCCTGGCATGCCGGTCATGCCGATGCCGTTCTTGACCACCCAGAACAGCTCGCCTGGCTCGAGGTGCGGGGCGACCTCCTTCAGATCGGGCGGGCCCGGGTTCATGCCTTCGGAAAACTTTGCCCACATGACGCCCGGCCCGCCATGACAATTGGTGCAGCCGCGCTGGCTGAAAGCCTTGGCGCCCGCCTGCACGACGGCGGGATCGTCGAGGGACATGGGCGGCAGATCGACCGCGTGGCGCGCGATCGACGCCTGGCGGACATAGATCAGCGCCGACGACACGAAGGCCGGATCCTGGCGCGTCGCAGCCACGCTGAAGAACCCGCCGAAGAAGAAGACCCCGGCGCCGATGGCGAGCAGGATCGCCAGCACGCCGACAGCAGCCAGAAACTTCATCCCCTCGTCTCCCGATCATTGGGCCGGCCCGCAGGCAGTCTGCGCAGAAACCCCTGCCCTCGCAAGGTCGCCCGGGCCTTCCCACGGCATCAACTGCTCGTGATCGGTGCCGCTGCCCTGCTTCGCACGCCGGCCGGAGGGAAAGCCAGGATGTCGCGATGGCCGATGCGGATGGCAAGCTTTCCCGCGAAGGCCTGACCGTTGCGCGCCGCCATCCAGGCCTCGAAGCTCCTGCGCCTCTCCGGCGCGGCCTGCAGAGCCGCCCGTGCGGCCATCCCGGCAAATAGCCGGCTGAGCCTCACCTCGCCGCGGGCGATGCGCCAATCGGATGCGGCTTCGTAGGTCTCATATCCCCTGGCAGCGAGTATCTGCAAAGCCGTTGGCGCTGCTTCGGCGCCGAGTGCGAGCCCGAGGCCCTTGTCGCGACGCTGGTCGCGCGCGAAGGCCCGGCGCAGCGCAAGATCCGCTGGATGACACGGAAACCATCCGTCGCGCCCATCGACCGAAAGGCTTGCATAGAACGGCTGTTGCAGACGGGCAAACAGCCGCTCCATCCACCGGCGCGATACGAGATCGAGCAGCGCGCTGCAGACCACCGCGTCGGCCTCGGCCAGCGGCAGGCCCCGCGGCGCCTCCGCCAGGTCGACGGGCAGGGTCTCGATCCGCCATGGGCCGAGGGGAGCCTGAACCGTCAGGCCCGACGGACGCGGCCCTCGCGAGAAGCGCGCGACCAGGCCATGGCGCTCGGCCCATTGCGCCGTGCGGACCAAACCCGCCTGCAACAGCTTCTCGTCAGCATCGGCGAAGACCCAGCGCTGCGGCCGTCCAATCATCGGGGCGAGGAAGCGGAACAGGCTGCCGGTTCCGGCCCCAAGGTCCAGCAACCGCGGCGCATTCGGCAGATGCGCGGCCAGCTTGCGGGCGAGGCCGCGGTTTCGCGCCGCCCTGTCGAGCCGCTCGCGGAGCCGAAGCCAGTCGGCGGTGAATCGGAGCGGAGCTTCCGGGTCTGCCTCGCCAGGCTCACGAAGGCGGAACCTCACCAAGGAACCTCGGTGGCTTGCCGCAAGTCCAGAGGACAATCCCCGAGACCGGTCCGGCTGCATTCCACTCCCAGTT
Organism: uncultured Alphaproteobacteria bacterium; assembly: GCA_963724385.1. Classification (GTDB taxonomy): domain Bacteria; phylum Pseudomonadota; class Alphaproteobacteria; order Dongiales; family Dongiaceae; genus DASXQK01. The sequence goes on from CAVRUJ010000002.1 coordinate 142,849, forward strand.
GCGACAATCTGTCGTGGAGCCAAGAACCTGGCAGATGACCCCAGGTTGTGGCATGCTGGTTGAATATGGTGGGGTAGCTTCTCGGACAAGGGGAGGGGACGATGGGTCGTGCGGCGATTCTCGCTGCGTTCTTGGTGTTGGCGGGATGTGCAACCATCTTCTCGGGTACTTCTGAAACGATCGCGATCATGACTGAACCGGTGGGCGCCAAATGCGTCCTGTCGCGGGAAAACCAGACAATCGCCGTAGTCGAGCCCACGCCCGGGACCGCGACGGTGCAGAAGAACAAGCATGACATACTCGTGAGCTGCGACAAGGAGGGCTACCAGACGGGCACTGCCAATCTCCATTCCGGCGTCGAAGGCGGCACGTTCGGCAACCTTATTGTCATCGGCGGCCTCGTCGGGTTGGGGATCGACGGCGCGACGGGCGCCGATAACCACTACCCGGAAACCGCCGCGATCACGATGCTGCCGGCGGCAAACGGAGCCTCTACTGCCAGCAATGGGCTCCAGACCGGACAGAGCGCCAACGAGAGCGCCCCTCAGCGTCAAGGCGGCCCCATCGTCATGGTCGATTGCAGATGGAAAGACGGTCGGACGGAATCCCTGGTGGAGCAGGACTGCGTCGAAAAAGGCGGCACCGTCGGCGGGGCCCGTTTGAGGCCAACCTCCGAGCTGAACTAGGGCAGGGCCGGCGAGAGGAGCTCGCCCCTCGGGCTCATGTCTCGCTTAGCGAGCGGCGATCGCGCCGCGTAGCTTATCGACGATGTAGTCCTGGGTCGCCGCGTCGAGATAGGGGTGGAAGGGCAGGCTCAAGACCCGGCGCGACAGGGATTCCGCGATCGGGAGCCCGCCATCGGCTTCCGGGAAGCCGTGATAGGCGGGCTGCTGATGCAGGCTGCGGGGATAGTAGATCGCGGTGGGCACGCCCGCAGCCTTCAGGCTCACCTGCACCTTGTCGCGGTTGGCAAGCTTGATCGTGTATTGGGCCCAGACCGAGCGGGCCGAATTGCTCACCCGCGGCACCTCGACCAGATCGGCGAGCGCCTCTTTGTAGCGCGCCGCGATCCGCTGCCGCAGTTCGATCTCCTCGGCGAAGATCGAAAGCTTGGCCAGGAGTACAGCCGCCTGCAGGCTGTCGAGGCGGGAGTTCACCCCAATCCGGACATTGTCGTAGCGATCCTTGCCCTCGCCATGCTGGCGCAGCGATCTGATGAGGCCCGCCACCTCCGCGTCACCGGTGAAGAGGCAGCCGCCGTCGCCATAGGCGCCGAGCGGCTTGGAGGGAAAGAAGCTGGTCGCGGTGATCGCGCCGAAATTGCCGACATGGACCCCGTTCAAGATGGCGCCGAAGCTTTGCGCCGCGTCGGAAACGATGATCAGGCCCTCCGCGGACGCTACCGCCTCGATGGCCGGATAATCCGCCGGCAGGCCGAAGAGGTCGACGGTCATGACCGCCTTGGGGCGCAACCCCGCTTTGCGCGCCGCCGCCGCCGCCTTCGCGACGCTGGCCGGGTCGATGTTGAAGGTATCTTCCAGCACGTCGCAGAACACCGGCACGGCGCCGACGATGACCACCGCCTCGGCCGAGGCCGAGAAGCTGAAGCCCGGCACGATCACCGCGTCGCCGGCGCCGATGCCGAATCCCCTGAGGGCGAGCTTCAGGGCATCGGTGCCGTTGGCGCAGGAGATCACGTGGGGCGCGCCGCAAAATTCCGCCATCCTGGCTTCGAACTCGGCAACCTCGGGGCCCATGATGAACTGTCCATGGGCCAGCACGCGCTCCATCGCCGCCTCGATGGCGCCGCCGAGCCGGCGGCGCTGGGCCTGGAGGTCGATGAAAGGGATCGGCCGGTGGATGGCGGGCGCCTTCGACATGTCGTTCATGGAGCCCGTCCCCTTGGCCGGATTCGGCAGATTTTCACGCATCCTCCCGGTCACTTAGCACAGGCTTTCGCAAAAAGGCAGGCATCATTTCGCCGCAAAGAGCGGCCATCGGACGTGCCGGTCTTGCCATTCCCGGTCCCGCCGGACCACTATCGCAGGCATGACCGGCGCAGGGACGACCGGCGATTAACCCGCGAAGCGAATTCATGAGCGGAACAGACAGCATCCTGGCCGAGCTCTCCCGCGCCATGCCCCTCAAGCTCGCGGGCGAGAGACTGGGCGCCAGCAGGATCGGCCTGGTCATCGTCGACGAGGTCAACGGCTTCGCCACGGTGGGCGCGGGCTCCCTAGCGCCGGCGGCAGAAAATCCCCAGGTCACGCGGATGGTCGCCGAGACCGACCGCCTCGCCCGGGAATTCAGCCGCCGGGGCTGGCCGATCTTCGCCTTCCTCGATACCCATGCTCCGGGCAAGCCCGAGCCGCCCTATCCGCCGCATTGCGAAGCGGGGACGGGGCAGGAGAACCTGGTGCCGGCGCTCGCCTGGCTCGAGCGCGATGCGAGCGCGACCCTGGTCCGCAAGGACTGCATCAACGGCTTCGTGGGCGCCATCGCCGCCGACGGCTCGAACCGCGTGGTCGATTGGGTGAGGCGCCACGGCCTGGCGCAGGTGCTGGTGGTCGGCATCTGCACCGACATCTGCGTCATGGACTTCGTGCTCACCTTCCTCTCGGCGCGAAACCACGACCTCATGCCGGGCCTGAAGGACATTCTTGTCTACGAGGCCGGCTGTTCGACCTACCATCTGCCGCGCGAGACGGCCGAGAGCCTCGGGCTCGGCGCTCATGCCGCCCATCCCCAGGACATCGCCCACTACATGGGTCTCTACTTCATGGCCTCGCGCGGGGCTCGCCTGGTCGACAAGGTCGAACTCACCGGTTAGGGATGGCGACAATGGCCGAGGCGCAAACAGCCGGCGCCGCCGCCGGCAAATTGGTGATCCGCAATATCGGGCTGCTGCTCTCGGGCGATCTTGCCCAGCCCATCCTCGATGCCGACGCGATCGTGGCGGTCGACGGCAGGATCGCGGCGGTCGGCAAGGCGAAAGACCTGGACAGCGAAGGCGCCAGGACGGTGATCGACGCCAAGGGCACGGCGCTCGTCCCCGGCCTGATCGACAGCCATGTGCATCCGGTCTTCGGCGACTGGACGCCGCGGCAGAGCCAGCTCAACTGGATCGACAGCTTCCTCCATGGCGGCGTCACCACCATGATCTCGGCCGGCGAGGTGCATCTGCCGGGCCGGCCAAGGGATGTGGTCGGGGTCAAGGCGCTCGCCATCACCGCGCAGCGGGCCTTCGAGGCCTTCCGGCCCGGCGGCGTCAAGGTTCATGCCGGCGCTCCGGTGATCGAGAAGGGCATGGTCGAAGAGGACTTCAAGGAGATGGCCGCCGCCGGCGTGAAGCTTCTGGGCGAGGTCGGCCTCGGCGGGGTCAAGACCGGCGAGGAGGCCAAGCGCATGGTCGCCTGGGCCCGCAAGCACGGCATCCAGAGCACGATCCATACCGGCGGCCCATCGATCCCCGGCTCGGGCCTCATCGACAAGGACGTGGTGCTGGAGGCCGACGCCGACGTGATCGGCCATATCAACGGCGGGCATACGGCCTTGCCGTTGGACCAGATCCGCTGCCTCTGCGAGCAATGCAAGCGGGCGATCGAGATCGTCCATAACGGCAACGAGAAGGCCGCACTCTACGCGCTCGCGACCGCGCGCGAGCTCCGCGAACTCGGGCGCGTCATCCTGGGCACGGATTCCCCCGCCGGCTCCGGCGTCCAGCCGCTCGGCATCCTGCGCATGATCGCCATGCTCTCGAGCCTGGGCGAGGTTCCGGCCGAGCAAGCCTTCTGCTTTGCCACCGGCAATACCGCGCGGATGCGCAAGCTCGATGCTGGCCTGATCGAGGTCGGCCGGGCCGCCGACTTCACGCTGCTCGACAAGGCGCAGCACAGCGCCGGCAGGACCCTGCTGGACAGTGTCCGCCTGGGCGACCTGCCAGGCGTGGGCATGGTCGTCATCGACGGCGTGGTCCGCATCGGGCGCAGCCGCAACACGCCGCCGGCGGAACGGGTGGCGGAAGTGGTGGGGCAGTAGACCCTCACCCACCCATCGCTGACGCGATGAGTCCCCTCTCCCGCGAGAGCGGGAGAGGGTGCCGAGCGAAGCGAGGCGGGTGAGGGTCGGCCGCCCCTACCGCAACCCGTCCTCGCCCTTGATCTCGTGCTTCTGCAAGCCGCCCACCCGGGCGAGCGGCCGGCCGCTGTCGGTGACGGCCACGGCGACGACGATCTCCTCGGCGCGCGGCGCGTCGGGAATGCGGATTTCGACCGCGTCGAAATGGCTGCGCACGAAGGCCGCGTCCTTGTGGCCCAGCGGCACGTCGATCGCCGTGCCGAGGCCGCCCATCTTCTTGGCCGAGGGGACCAGGGCCGCCCCCTTCTCCACCGCTGCCCGCAAAGGCTTGCCCAGGCGCGGATGAAGGATGGCGGCCGCATGCTCCCACTCGCCCTTTTCGCCGACGATGGCCGCCTTGCCGTAGCTCTCGATCTGGCTGGGCTTGACGCCAAGGGCGGCCACCGCGCGCTCGCCCAGGAGCCCGCCCAGCTCCTCGCCGATCGCCATCAGCGGCTCGAGATCCTGGGCATAGGCGCCGGCGAAGGGATTGCGGATCACCGCGGCCGCCACGGCCTTGCGCGCCGGCGGGCTCACCTCGCGGCCCATTTCGCGCCGCGTTTCCTCGACCACCACCACGATCTTGCGGATCTCGGCCTTCATCTGAGCCCGTCCTCTCCCTTGATTTCCGAGGCCTTCAGCCCGCCGACCCGGGCGTGGACGCGCGGGCCCGTGGTCATGACCAGCGCTACCACCAGCTCATCGGCGTGGGGTGCGTCGGGCATGCCCAGCTCCATGGCGTCGAAATGGCTGCGCACATAGCTGGCGTTGATATGGGTCACGGGCACGTCGAGCCGCGCGCCCGGGCCGCCGACCTTCTTGGTCGATGGCACGATGGCCTTGGCATCGCCCAGGACCTGGCGCATGGCGTAGCCACCGGGCACATGCCAGAGGGCGCCATGCTCGATCTCGCCGGCGGCGCCGACGATGGCGCCCTTGCCGTAGCCTTCGACGAGTTTGGGATCGCCGCCCAGAAGCGCCACCAGGCGCTCGGCCATCGTCACGCCGAGCCCGTTGAGTGCCTCCATGAAGGGCAGGATGTCGGGCTCATAGCGTCCGGCGTAGGGGTTGCGGATCGCCGCCAGAAGGCCGGCCCGGCGCAGCGGCCTCGCCGCTCGCGGCCCGCCTTCGTGAAAAATCTCCTCCACTGTGGAGTGGAACTTGCGCAGCTCGACTTCCATGTCGCTCCACGATCCTTCTTTCGCCGCCCAATTGCAGCATCGCGGCCGCGATAAGTCCAGCTTCGGCCATGCGCGCGGCTTCCCCGGCGCCGGCGTCGAGCGCCGCGGCGACCGCCATGCGTTCCAGGGATCCCACGCCAACGGTTACCAGCAAATCGCCGAGATCGCTGTCGAGATCGAGGGAGCAGGCAGGCTGCCGCCGGATCGCCGGATGGTCCAGGTTCACGGCATTGGCGATCATTGTCGCCGCCGCATCGGCCGTGGCGGCCGAGGCCGCGAGAACGGTGACCGCGTCGGCGATGCCGAAGCTGAAGCTCCGCCCGCCGCGCCCGCTGGTGGCGATCCCGCGCACCGGGCTTTCAGCGGCGATTTCCGCGCGGCCGTCGATGGCGGGCGCGTCCAGGTCGCCGACGATCCCCGCAGTGAAACGCTCGCCCGGCGTAAGAAAGAGCGCGATGTCGCCGCCGTCGTTGACGTAGGCCTTGGCGAGGCGCCGGCCTTCGATCAAGGCCGCCAGCATCTCGTCGGCCACTGCGCCGGCGACGGCGGCCATGGGCGTGATGAAGCGGGCGCGATGGGGCCAGACTGCGTCGGCCATGCGCTCTGCGACCGGCCCCGTGAAATGCGGCGGCAAGTCGCCGATGGGCCGGCGCAGCTCCTTCAGTTCGGCGACGAGGCCGGGAAGAATGTCGGGAAAGCGCGCCCAGGCCTGTTCATAGGCCGCGTGCGTTTCTTCCGCCGCGCCAAACGCTTCAATGATCAGGTCGATCGGCCCGTGGTTGAGATGCAGCCGTCCGTCGGGCAGGTACGCCCGCTGCGCACCCATGAGCGCTGCTACCCAGGCTCCAGCGGCCAGGGCTGGTCGCTGCGCCAGCCCGTGAGCTGAAGCGTGCCGCGCGACTTGATCGATTCCAAAGGCCGCACGGACTCCATGTGGCCGCCGAGGGCGCGGTAATCCTCGAGCCGCATGGTGAACTCGATCGGCCCGACGATGGCCGGCGTCGGCACGTACCCGAACGCCTTGTCGGGCATGGCCGAGACATCGACCATGTAGGTGATGCCGCCGCCCGGCCAGATGTAGACCGGCGCACCGCCCGAGGTCACCCGGACCAGGGCTTCCTTGATCGATCGCGTGAGGCGGATGGGATTCTCCGTTACGCCGGCGCGGAGGCTCCCTCCCGCCCCGGCCATGAACAGCACGCTGGTCAGCGCCGGCTCGCAATTCTCGCCGATGCGCTCGACGACTTTCCTCACCGGCGGCGGCATTTCCGCCGGCAGGGGTGCCAGCTTCTCGTCGAGGACGAAATAGGCTGAGTCCTCGCCGGTCGTGCTGACCATCAGCAGCCGCAGGCCCGGCCAGGCGGTCTTGGTATCGATCTTCTCGATGATGGAAAGCGGATCCTTGATGTCCGTCCCGCCCCAGCCGAGGCCAGGGTTGGCGACCTGGAAATAGCGGCCGGGGGTCGAGCGCCGGCCGGCCACGCGGATGCCGGCCGGCCGCATGTCGAGGAATCGGCCGGCCTGATGCTCGGTCAGCACGCCGGTGATGTGGTCGTCGACGACCACGACCTCGTCCACATGACCATGCCATTGCTTGGCGAAGATGCCGATGGTGGCGGAGCCGCAGCCGACCCGCATGCGCTCCTCCTGCGTGCCGTTGATGATGGGCGCCCGGCCGGCCTGAATGGTGAGCCTGGCGCCGCCGTCGACCGCGAGCTCGACGGCACCCTTGTTGCAGAGCTTCAGCATGGTCTCGCAGGCGACCACGCCTTCCTTCTTGCTGCCGCCCGTCAGGTGGCGCACGCCGCCCAGCGCCAGCATCTGGGAGCCGTATTCGGCCGTGGTCACATGGCCGACCTGCTCGCCCTCGGCCCGCACCGCGGCCTGCTCGGGACCGACGAACCGGTCGGTATCGATCTTCACCTTGAGGCCGCAGTAGCTGAAGATGCCCTCAGTCACCACCGTCACCATGTCGACGCCGGCATGCCGGCTCGCAACGATGAAGGGTGCGGGCTTGTAGTCGGGATAGGTGGTTCCGGCGCCGATGCCGGTGACGAAGGTCTCGCCCGCGGGCAGCAGGTTGCCTTGCCATTCGCTGGCGCCGAGGAACGGCACCATGGCGCCCTGCTTCTCGGCCGTGCGCGAGGCGACCACCATCGGATCCATGCGCGTCAGCACGCCCTCGACATTGCCGTAGCGGTCGCAGGCGCCGAGCCGGCCCGGGCGGATGCGGCAGAGCACGGGACAGGCATCACACGTGATGATGCCTTCCCTGGCGTCCTTGCCACGCGGGTCGCTCTCCTCGCTCATCGCGTCAGCCTCTCGTCCTGGCCGAGATCGCCGCCAGCACCCGCTCGGGCGTCGCCGGCACGCGCGCGATGCGCGCACCCGTGGCGTGCCGGATGGCCCCCAGGATGGCGGGCGCCGTCGGGATCAAGGCCGGCTCGCCGATGCCCTTGGCCCCATAGGGCCCCAGCGGCTCGGCATCCTCGACGATGATGACCTCGATCTCCGGCATGTCGCCCGCGGTCGGGATCAGGTAATCGTGCAGGTTCTCGCTCACGCCGGGAACATAGTCCTCCATCAGGGCGAGGCCGAGGCCCTGGGCGATGCCGCCCTGGATCTGGCCTTCCACCTGGGTCGGGTTGATGGCCCGGCCGACGTCATGGGCGGCGACGATGCGAAGCACTTTCGTGCTGCCGAGCTCGCAATCGACCTCGGCCTCCGCCATTTGGGCGGCGAAGCCGTAGGTGGCATAGGGCACTCCCTGGCCGTCCTTGTCGAGGGCCGTGGTCGGCGGATCGAAGCGCCCCTCGCCCATGAGAACGTCCCCCTCGGCGCCAGCGGGCTCTAGCTTCGTGAGATCGATGGTCTTGCGCCGACCCGACTCCTTCAGCACCGCGCGCCCCTCGCCCAGCTCAAACTTGGCGCCCTCGCCCATATTGGCGAGGCGCAGGAGCTGGCGGCGCAGATCCTCGCCTGCGGCCTTGGCCGCATTGCCCGAGACGAAGGCCTGACGCGAGGCCGATGTCTTGCCGGCATCGAGCGTCCGGTCCGTGTCGCCGGTTACGAGCCTGAAGGCGCTCACCGGCAGGCCCAGGGCATCGGCGCAGATCTGGACCATGATGGTGTTCGAGCCCTGGCCGATATCCACCGCGCCGTTGTAGAGGGTCAGCTTGCCTTCGCGGGAAATCCCGACGCGCATGGCCGAGGGATTGGGGAGCGACGTATTGCCGATCCCGTACCACATGCAGCCGATCCCGACGCCGCGCTTGAGAGCGCCGCCGGTCCGGTTGATCGCTTCGACATCGCCAAGCGCACGCCGCCAGGGGCGTCGCAGCGCCTCCAGGCAACGGGCGAGCCCCACGCTGGCCGTCAGGCGTTGGCCCGTCGCCGTCTCGTCTCCGGCTCTGAGCGCGTTCAGGTGGCGGAACTCAAGCCGGTCCATCGAAATCGTTTCCGCCAGATCATCCATGAGCGCCTCATGGGCGATGGCGGCCTGGGGCACGCCGAAGCCGCGGAAAGCGCCGGCGGGCGGACCATTGGTGTAGATGGCGCGGCTGTGCGCCAGGACATTTGGCACCTTGTAGGGCCCGCTTGCATGCACCGGCACGCGGTTGGCCACGGTCGGGCCCCAGGACGCATAAGCGCCGGTGTTGAAATCGGCGACCATCTCGAAGGCGAGGAGCCGGCCTTCCCTGTCGCAAGCGGCGCGCGCATGAATCCGCGCCGGATGGCGCTTGGTCGTGGAGCGCATGGACTCCGGCCGGCTGTAGGTGCAACGCACCGGTCGGCCGAGCTTCCAGGCCGCGAGCGCGATCAGCGGCTGCAGCGACAGATCGAGCTTGCCCCCGAAGCCGCCGCCGCAGGCCGACGGAATGATGCGGACCTGGCTCGGATCGAGGCTCATGACATGGGCCACTTCATCCCGATCCATGTAGGGAGTCTGGGTGCAGGCAAAGATCTCGATCCGCCCGCCGACGCGCCGGGCATAGCCGGCTTCGGGCTCGATATAGGCGTGCTCCACCCAGGAAGTTTCGACTTCCGTTTCCGCGATGGCCGCGGCTCGAGCAAACGCCTCGTCCGCCTCGCCCTTTTTTACCAGTCCACGGATCAGGACATTGTCGGGATGAGCCGCGTGCAGCGCCGGCGCCCCCGGCGCGAGCGCCGCCTCCATAGTCGCTATCGCGGGCCGCGGCTCCCATTTGATCGGCAGCTCATCTTCGCCGATGCCCTCCACCGTGGTGCGGTCGCCGACCAGCGCCAGCACGGCTTCGCCCCGATAGCGCACCAGGCCCTCGGCCAGGACCGGCTGGTCCTTGATGTCGGCATAGATGCCGAAGCCGTTGCTTGGAACATTGGCCGCGGTCAGGACCAGGGCCAGGCCCGGGTGACGGCGCATCAGCGCTTTGACTGAGCCGAGGGTGAAGCCAGCGCTGGCATGGGGCGAGCGAATGACCCGGAGCCACAGGCAATCGGCGGGAAAGGCATCGGCGCCGAACCGCTCGCTTCCCGTTATCTTCGCCACGCCGTCGAGCTTGGCGAGGCGGGCGCCCACGGCGGCGCCGCTGCGCGGCGGCTTGGGCGCCGGTGCCGGCGATACATCCAGCACGGCCTCGACGATCTTGCGATAACCGGTGCAACGGCAGAGGACGCCGCCGAGCGCGTCCTCGACCTCGGCCTGGCTCGGCCGCTGATTGCGCTTGAGCAGGCTTGCCGCCGCCATGAGCATGCCCGGCGTGCAGATGCCGCATTGAGCGGCGCCATGCCGGTGGAACGAGTTCTGCAGGTCGCTGAGCGCGCCGTCCGGACCAAGGCCTTCGACGGTCGTCACCTCGCGACCCTCCACCTGGCCCAGGGAAACGAGGCAGGCGCAGACCTGGCCGCCGTCGAGAAGCACCGTGCAGGCGCCGCAATCGCCGGCATTGCAGCCGATCTTCGTGCCGATGAGACCGAGATCCTCGCGTAGCACATCCGACAGGCGCCGGCCCGCGGCGGCTTCCAGGCCGGCGCTCCGCCCGTTGAGGGTGAAGCGGATCACCACGCCGCCCCCAAGCCATCCAGCGCCCGGCGGACCAGCACGAGTGCTGCCTGGCGCCGATAGGCGGCCGAAGCGCGGATGTCGTCGATGGGCGCGAGCGGCGCCAGATGCTCCGGCTCGACCGCCGCGCCGAGGGAGGGACCGAGGCCCCTGCCGGCAAGCGCCTGCTCCAGCGCCGGCAGCCGGCACGCAACCTCCGAGCAGGCGCCGACGGCGATCCTGGCGCTTCTGACCCGGTCCCGCTCGACCGCGAGGCAAGCGGCCACCATGACGATGGAGATGACCAGATACTTGCGGGCGCCGAGCTTGAGGAAGGTGCTGCGCGCGTCCTCCACCGCCCGAGGGACGAGGATCGCGGTCACCAGCTCCTCGGGCCGGCGCAAGGTCCGCCGGTTGCCGGCGACGAATTCGCCGACCGGCAAGCGCCGCCGGCCTTCCGCTGAAGCGAGATCGACCGCGGCGTCGAGTACCAGCAGGTTGGGCAGGCCGTCGGCGGCGGGCGAAGCGTTGCAGAGATTGCCCGCGATGGTGCCGGCGTTTTGGATTTGCATGCCGCCGACTTCCCGCGCGGCGAGCTTGAGGCCATCGAAGCAGGCAGGAAGCTCGGCCCGGATCAGGTCGGCCCAGGTCACGCCGGCGCCGATGCGGAAATGCCGTGGCGTCACCTCGATGCCGCGCAGCTCGGCAAGCCCGCTGATGTCCAGCAGCGTCTCGTCGGGCGCGCTTTCGACCCGCGCGGGAAAATGATCGGTCCCCCCGGCGAGGATCCTGTGAGGTCCTGAGGCAAGCGCGGCCAGGGCCTCGCTCAGCTCCCGGGGTCGAAGATAATTCGCCATGAGCCAGCGATTACGGGGCGCCGGGGCGCGCCCTGTCAAGCAATCGTCCGATGGGCGGCAGAGGGTGCCGCGACGAGCGAATCAAACGGGCCGCCGTCATCCCCGATTGGCTGCGAAGCACAGGCCGGACGATTACTTCCCCGAACGCATCAATTCGAGCCTCTGTGGCCTGTCGCGCGCGGGAATCTCGAAGCGCTCGCCCTTGGCGGCGATGGGCCGGCCGTCGAGCACGGCGAAGGCGATCGGCGCTCCCGGCAGCTCGATCCACCCGGCAGCACCTGGCGGCAACAGCATGCTCGCCGAATTTCGGCGAAGCTCGATGCGGGCGATGCGCCCCTTGAGGCTGGTGGCAAGACGGCGTTCGCCGCTCGTCGTGACGGTGAGAACGCCCGAGTCGGAATCGATGGTGGTCATGCCCAGCGGCGTCAGCAGCGGCCCGAGGCAGATGCTCTCGCCATGGGTCACTTCGAAGCCGTCCCAGGGCGTGATGTCGGTCGTCTCCGCTACAGCGATCGCCGGCATCAAGGCGCCCCAGCCATAGAAGGAGTCGGTATCCGGCTGGTCGAGGGCCTCGCCGGTGACAGCGCTGAAATTCTCCGGGCAGCGCCGATGGCCCTGCCACTCGCCCATGAACAGCTTGAGGCCGCTCTCGGCCAGGCGCCTCGCCTCAGCCGCGAAGCCGGCGCGCTTCAGGCCGTGATAGGTCAAGAAATTCAGCGGCGGCCAGATGCGCCCGCGCCAATAGACGTTGTCGGGGAAGGCCGGGTCGTCCCGCGTGCAGGCAGGCAGCAGCCAGTCGCCGCCGAACTTGGCCGGATCGGAGAGCAGGGCGACCATGGCCGCGGCCTGGTCCTTCCGCGCGGCGCCGCAAAGCAGCGGGTAGAAACTGGTCGGCGCGAGGCTGCGCACGAAGCGCCCCGACCAGAGGCGGTTGGCGAAGACCCGGCGCTCCGGGTCCCACAAGCGCTCGGCAATGCGGGCCTTCAGCGCGTCGGCCTGACCGGCAAGACGCTTTCCCTCCGCTGCCTCGCCGACCTCGGCGGCGATGAGGGCCAGCATCTCGCCGTCCAGCGCCAGAAGGCTGTTCAGTCCCACGTCGGCGCTGTCGAGGGTCCAGCTCCCGGTGTCGAGCCGGGCCTCGTCATGGGTCGGCGAGTTGTCCATGCTGGACTCGTCCTTGGCGGCGAGCTTGGTGCCCCGATAGAGCCCGCCGCCAACGGGCGAGGTGCCGTATTCCACCAGCCCGTCGCCGTTGCCGTCACGGGTCCGCCACCACCAGTCGTGATTGGCGCGCAAGACCGGCCAGGCCTCCCGCAAGAGTCCCAGATCGCCGAGGCGCTGATAAAGCATCCAGCAAACAAAGGCGCCGATGGGCGGCTGGCTGCGGTCGATCCAGGCATCGCGGCCGGTGACGAGACAGGGAAGATTCCCCGCCGCGGTGGCTCCGGCATAAATCGCCCGCAGGTTCTCGCGCGCCAGGTCGGGATCGAACATCCCTGCCATGAGCGCGTGGTAGAACACGTCGTCGAGCCAGACGCCGAAGCCGCCAAACTTCTGGCTGACCCAGTTGCGGCTCAAGGAGGTATAGGGCCGCCGGTTCACCGGATCCCAGACGGTGTTCCAGGCGACCACGTCGCGCACGGCGTCGAGCGCGCCGGCGTGGAGGCCACCTTGGATTTCGGCGACCGGTCGGAGCGGAGCCGCCAAGGCGGCTGCGGCCCGTTTGGCCGTTTCCCCCCGATCCTCAGCGACGGCGACGGCAAAGCGAAACTCGGGCATCTCCTCCAGGTGATAGCGCAGCGCGGCGAAGCGCCCACGCTCACCCCGGGAATCGAGGCAGAAGTAGCCCTTGCTCTCGAACTCCTCGGCAAGCGCCGCCATGTCGGCATGGAAGGTGGCAAGCAACGGCGGCCTCTCGCCTCGAAGGACGACGTGATGGCCGCGGATTTCGGCCGCCAGCTCTCCGGTCTCGGGGTCGTAGCGCCATTCCGCCCCTTCCGTGCTCGTCAGGGTCAGCACGATCCAATAGCGAAGCCCCCATTCGCCGAGCCTGCCGGCCTTCCAGCGGCCGCGAAGAACGGCCGGGTCGGGCTTGTCGTAGGCGAGGGTCAGATCCGTGCCGGCATGGGACAGCGATAGCTCCACTCCGTCCCCGTCGATCCGGCGCGGGCCGAGGCGAACGCCGGCGGCGCCCGCGGGAAAGCGGGTGAAGCTGTTGCGGCTGGCGGCGTATGCCGTGAATTCGAGATCGAGCCCGAGCGGCAGGTAGCGCATGGCTGCGGGATGCTCCGCGTCCCAACTGTTCCAGCGGCGGCCGAGGCGAACGGTCGATTCCGACATGGGCAAGCAGCTCCTATTGCCAGGCGGCGAGGATCGCCTCGGTCGTGGCCAGTTCGATCATCGGCTCGTGGCGGGGGAAGATATGCTCGAGCGTCGCATGGTGGGCCGGCAGTGACGAGCTGGTAACGGCATCGATCGCGATGACCACGCGCAAGCCACGGTCGATGGCGTCGAGCGCCGTGCCGAGAACGCAGATATCGGTCTCGACGCCGCTCAGCAGGACCGTCCGGGCGCCGAGGCGCTCGAGCGCTCGCGCGAAGCCGGGGCCCGAGTAGGATGAGAATCCCTCCTTGTCGATCCGGGCGGAAGCCGGCGCCAGGTCGGCCAGCTCCGCCACGATATCGAGCCGGTCGGCGGGAAGCCGGCCATCCGTCACCTGGGGCCAGCGTCGATAAAAGCTCTGCCACACGCCCCGGGCCGCCGAAGCGCTGGATGGGGTGACGAAGCAAGGATAAAGCGTGCGGCCCGGCCGGTGGCTGGCGAGCCGGCGGACATTGGGCAGGATCTCGGCAAAGCTCGGCACCTGCCAGCCCGTGTCCTCGGCGAACAGGCGCTGCATATCCACGGCGACATGGACCGTGTCGGAGCCAAGGCGATCGAACTTGGCGATCACGGCGTCACCACCACGGTGTGGGTAGGCAGCCAGGCAAGGCTCACCGTGTCGCCGGGGCTATAGACATGGTCGCCCCGGTTCTGCTCGAAGACGATGACCTCCCGGGCGCCGACCGTCACCCGATAGGTCGTGCTCATGCCCGAATAGACCGCCTGGGCCAGATGGCCCGTAAGCCGGTTGCCCGGCGATCTCGCGGATGGGGCGGCGGCGGAGATGGTGATCTTCTCGGGCCGCACCGCCAGCAACACGGGCTGGCCCTGGGGCGGAAGATCGTCGTTGGTGGCCAGATAGCCCCACTCGCTGGCGACGCGGCCGGGCGCGGCGACGCGCCCATCGAAGAAATTGGCGTCGCCCAGGAAGTTGGCGGCGAAGGCCGTTTTCGGCCGCTCATAGACCTCGCTCGGCTTGCCCGACTGCACGATCTGCCCCTCGTTGAAGATCGCGATGCGGTCCGAAAGAGTCAGCGCCTCCTCCTGGTCGTGGGTGACGAAGACCGTGGTGATGCCGACCTCGCGCTGGATCTGCTTCAGCTCGATCTGCATCTGCTGGCGAAGCCTCTTGTCCAGCGCGCCGAGCGGCTCGTCGAGGAGCAGCAGCTTCGGGCGGGTGACGAGGGCGCGGGCGAGCGCCACGCGCTGCTGCTGCCCGCCGGAGAGCTGGCGCGGGGTCCGGCGCTCCATGCCGGCCAGGCGCACGAGGGACAGGATGTCGCCAACCCGCTTGCGTTGCTCCGCCATGCGCGTGCCGCGGACCGAAAGCCCGAAGGCGATGTTGTCGAAGACGTTGAGATGGGGGAACAGGGCGTAGTTCTGGAACACCATGCCGATTTCGCGTCGATGGACCGGCGTGCGGCCGATGTCGCGCCCATCGAGGCGGATCTGGCCCTTGTCGGGCTTGATGAAGCCGGCGATGGCGCGCAGCAGGGTCGTCTTGCCGCTGCCGCTCGGCCCCAGGAGGCCGAAGAACTCGCCGTCGGCGAAGGTGAGCGAGACGCCGGCAAGCGCCGTCACGCTGTCGAAACGCTTCACCACCTTGTCGATCTCGACCACGCTCACCGCTCGCCTCCGAACTTGTAGAACCTGGCGAAGAGCAGCATGAGGCCCATGGACACCACGATGATGATGGTCGAGATGGCATTCACCTCCGGCGTGAAGCCCTTGCGGATCGCCGAATAGATCTCGACCGGCAAGGTCGTCTCGCCGGGCGGCGCCAGGAAATAGGAAATGACGAACTGGTCGAAGGAGATGGCAAACGCGAACAGCCCGGCCGCGACCACGCCTGGCGCCATCAACGGCAGGGTGACCCGGAAGAAGGATTGCCGGGGCGTGGCGCCAAGCGTCGCCGCGGCTTCCTCATAGATGGGCCCGAAGGACTTGAGGCGCGCGCCCACGACGACGATGACATAGGGCAGCGAAAGCGCGACATGGCCCAGCAACAGGGAATGCAGGCCCCGGCCGATGCCGACCCAGAAGAAGAAGACCAGCATGGAGGTGCCGATGATCAGCCAGGGAATGGTGATGGGCGGGAACAACAGCAGTTGCAACAGCGTCTTGCCGCGGAACTCGTAACGCGCGAAGGCGAAGGCGGCCATGGTGCCGAGCACCGTCGCCACCACCATGTTGGCGGTGGCGAGCACCACCGAATTGATGCTGGCGTCGATGAGGCGTTGATTGAGGGGTAGATTCTCGAACCAGATCGTGCTCCAGACGACCGGCAGCTCATAGAGCGGCGACCGGTTGAAGGCCATGATGATCATCACGGCGATGGGCACATAGAGGAATCCCAGCACCAGGCCGAGGTAACATCGCAGCGAGAACGACCAGAGCCGGTTCATGTCGCATTCTGCAGGTGCTTGCGCAGGAACGGATAGCAGGCCGCCAGGACCAGCATCACGATGGCGAGCAGGATGAAGGAGAGTGCCGCGCCCAGCGGCCAGTTGAAGACGACGGTGAACTGGTCCTCGATCACGTTGCCGAGCATGAAGCTGCGCGGGCCGCCGAGGATCCGCGGCTCCATGAAGGAGCCGATGACGGGCACGAAGACCAGGATCGTGCCGGCGAAGATCCCCGGCATGCTGAGGGGCAGGATGATCCGCAAGAACACCTTGTAGCCGGGCGCGCCCAGGCTGCGGGCGGCTTCGAGCAGGGAATCGTCGATCGCCTGGAGCGAGATATAGCAGGTGAGGATCACATAGGGCAGGTAGCTGTGGACGACCCCGATCACCACGGCCCAATAGGTGAACAGGAGGTCGAGATGCGGCGCGCCGGGAAGGACATCGTGGATGAGCCGGTCGATCATCCCGTTCTCGCGCAGCACCATGGTCCAGGAAAAGATGCGCACCAAGGCGTTGCTCCAGAACGGCAGCACGATGAGCAGGAACAGCGCCTCGCGCCAGCGGCCTTTGACGTGCTTGGCCAGCGCAAGCGCGGCCGGGAAGCCCAGGAGCAGGCAGCAAAGGGTGACCCAGACCCCCAGCATCAGGGAGCGCTCGGTCAGGGTCTGGAGGAAATCCTCATGGATGAAATCGAGGTAATTGGCGAAGGTCAGCGCCGGGGTTTCCAGGCCGAAGGGCGCCACTGTGAGGAAGCTGAAGAACAGCATGGCCGAGAGCGGCAGCAGCACGGTCACGGCAAGCCACAGATAGGCGGGCGCCGTTAGGGCCACCACTGTCCAGCCCCGCTGTTTGGCCGCGCTCACGGGCGTGGTCCCCGGCTCCCGCGAATCAGGCCGCAAGCTGCCGGAAGGCGGATGGGAGACCAAACCTTCCTCACGAACATTCTGCAATGAACTGATAATGAAGGATTTTTCAATTTCCGAGAGGCCCACCCAACAGTCAGAGAACGCCGGCCGTGGGTTGACTTATCCCTCAGCCTAGCGTCGCCACGACAAAGCTTCGAAGCAATCCTGCCCGAGCGACGGTGACAATGCCAAGCACCCATAGAGAGCGGCCTCGATCCGCCGGCGCGCCGGAAGCATTTCGGCGCGGCATCCCACGCGCCGGGCATCTGTCGCCAGCCATCGGCTTGGCCATTAGGACAGAATTAACCACCTGGGGCGCGACAATGCCGCCTGGGACGCCATTCTTCCGAACGCCGTGGAGCCGAATTATGACTGCAGTCACGCCGATTGGCAGCCAACTCGCATCTCCGTCAACCGAGACGAACGTCGCGATGATCGAGCGCGCCGTGAAGATCGCGATCGACGCCCTCAAGGAACTGGGCGCGCGCGAGGACTGCATGGTGCTGGTGGGCGGCGGCCCCCTCTCCGAGCAATCGGCCCTGGCAGCCGGCGCCGACGCCTATTGCCGGGACGTTGCGGCGCCCCTGAATGCGGCCAAAACACTTCTGGGCAATCGCTAGCCCCTACTTGACGATCCGGATCTCGGGGAACTGGCGCAAGTTGTCCGCCGTCTTCGGCAAGAACACGGCACCCAGCGCTTCGATCTCTTCCAAGAGGTCTCTGTAGCTGCTGTTGTCGGTCTTGTGCCTTGGATCGGCCCGCGTGAAGAGCACGAAGGGCAGCGTCAAATACTCCGGGTGCCGTCTTATCTCCCGAAGAAACTCGAGGCCGTTTTTGCCGAGCATCTCGAAGTCCGAGATGATCAGGTCATGCCTGCGGCTCGACAGGAGAATGATCGCCTCATGCCCGTTCTGCGCGATATCGACTTCATAGCCGGAGTCCCTCAGCTTCATGGCCATGAAGTTTCTGGTCGGCGCATCGGCGTCAGCGAGGAGAATGCAAGCCATGCGAACCAGCCGGACGATCCGTCGGGTAACAAATGGTTAACGCCTTGGTGATGCTGCCGCCCCTGATCTCGAGAGTCGAGCCCGAATTGGCGCCGGCATGCTCCGCCCAGTCCAGGCACCCGGGCGGGCGACCCTACGAGAGGCCGCGAAGTCTGCCGAACCCCGGCGGATAAGGGCCGGGCGAAAGCAGTCCGCCCGGCCCGCCGGAACCCCTATTTGCCGAGCTCGGTCTTCACCTGTTCCCACAGCTGGGTATAGGCCTTGCGGCGATCGTCCGACAAAGGAGCCATGTAGAAGAGCCGCTTCTGCAGGTCGGGTGGACCCATGACCACGCGGTTGAAGGCATCGGCCGGCAGCTGGTTGTCGGCCGCCGTGTTGGCGGAAGCCGGCGCGCCCACGTCGGTGTCCCACTTCACGTAGAACTCCGGGCTCACCATGAAATCGATGAATTCCTCGGCCAGATCGTAGTTGGGCGCCTTGGCGGCAATGGAAAGGCCGTCGAACCAGCCGATGGCGCCTTCCTTCGGGATGACGAATTCGACCGGCAGCTTGTAGTGCTTCTTGCTGCGGGCGGCCGAGCCGCTCCAGTAGGTCGCGATATCGAAGTCCTTGCTGGACATATGCTTGTTCCACTCGTCCTCGGACGACCAGAAGGTCTTGAGCTGCGGCTTCAGGTCGAGCAGCTTCTGCTTGATCTTGTCCATGTCGGTGGGGTTATTGGGATCCTGCCCGGTGGCGATCGCCGCCAGCTGCACGGCCTCCTCCGGGTCGTCGCGCCAGCCCACATGTCCCGCATGGACCGGGTTCCACAGCTCCTGGATCGAGTCCGGCGGCGTCTTGATGACGTCGGTGGAATAGGCGAAGGACGTCACGCCCCAGACCCAGGACACGCCGTAGGTCTTGCCGTCGGCGTTGAGGTAAGGGGAATCTCGCAAGGCCGGAGTCAGGTCCTTCCAATTGGTGATTTTCGAGGTGTCGATGGCCTGGATCAGGCCTTCCTTCGCCGCCTGCTGGGTGAAGGAGCTGTTGACCAGCACCACGTCATAGACGCCCGGGTTGGTCCTGAGCTTGGTCAGCATTTCGGGCTCGGAATTGAAGTAGTCGTGGACGACCTTGCACTTGTAGCGGTCCTCGAAAATCTTCAGGGCCCAGGCCTCGTCCGTGCCATAGCCCTGCCAGTTGAGCACGTGAAGGGTCGGGGCCGGAGCCTCCGCGGTTTGGGTCGGCTGGGCGGGGGCCTGCGCCGGCGCCTGGGACTGCTGCTCCTGCTGCTCGTCCTTCTTGCCGCAGCCGAACAGGGCCAAGGCAGCCGTGAGCCCGACGCACGCCAGACCTCGATTCACTTGCCGCCGGCTCAGCACAGACGCCGAAACCGACGTCAGCAATTTCTTCTTGTCCATTCGCAGCACCTCTCAGAAAGCGTTGAATTTGCAGGAACTCGGCAATCGGGTCGAAGCTAACATCCCGGTCGCGACGCGGCAACACGAGGCAGAGGCGGACAAGCGTGGCTTTGGCGAATGCGCCGACCTATGACGTCGAGCGGATACGCCGGGATTTTCCCATCCTGGCGCAGCAGATCCACGGCCGGCCGCTCGCCTATCTCGACAGCGCCGCGAGCGCACAAAAGCCGCTTCCCGTCCTCGACGCCATGCGCCGCTTCCAGGAGCGCGACTACGCCAACGTCCATCGCGGCGTCTACACCCTCAGCGAACGGGCGACGGAAGCCTATGAACAGGCGCGCGCGCGTCTTGCGCGATTCCTCAACGCGCGATCGCCGGGCGAGATCGTCTTCACCGGCGGCGCCACGGCGGCCATCAACCTGGTGGCGGGGAGCTGGGGCGCCGCCAACCTGAAGCGCGGCGATCGGGTCCTGATCTCCGCCATCGAGCATCACTCCAACATCGTGCCCTGGCAGCTCCTGCGCGAGCGGGTCGGGCTCACGATCGACGTGGCGCCGGTGGACGACGCAGGCGAGCTCGATCTCGCGGCGTTCTCCCGCCTGCTCAAGCATCGGCCGCGCCTCGTCGCCGTCGCCCATGTCTCCAATGCGATCGGCAGCGTGCTGCCGGTGGCGGAGATCACCCGCCTCGCGCACGCGTCCGGCGCGCTGGTATTGATCGACGGCTGCCAGGCCGTACCGCATCAGCCGGTCGATGTGAGGACCCTGGATTGCGATTTCTACGTCCTCGCCGGCCACAAGCTCTATGGCCCGACGGGGATCGGCGTGCTCTACGGGCGGGTCGAAATCCTGGCCGGCATGCCGCCCTGGCAGGGCGGCGGCGAGATGATCCGCAGCGTCACCTTCGAGCACACGGAGTTCGCCGATCCCCCTGCCCGCTTCGAGGCCGGAACGCCCAACATCGTCGGCGCGGTCGGACTTGCGGCGGCCGCCGACTATGTCGACGCCATCGGCCTTCCGGCGATCTCACGCCATGAGCAGGCCCTGCTGGCCCACGGCACCGCGCGCCTCGCCTCGCTGCCGGGCCTTCGCCTCATCGGCAACGCCAGCCACAAGGCCAGCATCCTCTCCTTCGTGCTCGAGGGCATCCATCCGCATGATGCGGCGACATTGCTGGACCGCGAGGGCCTGGCGCTGCGCGCCGGCCACCACTGCGCCCAGCCCGCCATGGAGCGCTTCGGCGTGCCCGGGACGCTGCGCGCTTCCCTCGGGCTCTACAATACCGTGGAAGAGCTCGACCGCCTGGCCGAGGCGCTTTTGCGGGTGGGTCGAACTTTCGCCTGATCGGCCGCCGCGCCCTGGGGCTCGTCTTCGTCGATCAGGATGCGTTCAGCCGCGCCGTCGAGGTCCTCGAACTGGCCGGACTTGAGCGCCCAAAGGAATGCTCCCAGGCCCAGCAAGCCCAGAGACAGAGCCGCCGGCACGAGGTAGAGCAGCGCCGTCATGAGCCGAGCCGCTTCAACCTGAGGGCGTTGAGCGTTACGAGGAGCGAAGAGGACGACATGGCGGCGGCGGCGATGAGCGGCGTGGCCAGGCCGGCGATGGCGATCGGCACCGCGCCCAGGTTGTAGATGACCGCAAGCGCGAAATTCTGGCGCACGAGCCTCTCCGTTCGCCGGGCCACCGCCAGCGCGAAGGCGACGGGCGCAAGCAAGCGGCCCTGGAACAGGAGATCCGCCGCGGTCTGGCTGACGGCCGAGGCCGTGGCAGGCGACATGGAGACGAAGCCCGCGGCCAGCGCCGGCGCGTCATTGAGGCCATCGCCCACCATCAGCACCTTGCGGCCCTCCGCGGTCATCGATTCGATGACGGCGACCTTGTCCGCCGGCAGGCAGCCGGCCCGCCAGTCTTCGATGCCGAGCTCGCCGGCGATCCGGGCGGCCACGGCCTCGCGGTCGCCTGACAACAGCGAGATGCGGTAGCCGCGGCGCTTCAGCATGTCGATCGTGGCCCGGGCGTCGGCGCGTGGCCGGTCGGCGAAGATGAAGCGCCTTGGGCTGGCGCCCTCCTCGCGCAGCCAGATTTCCATCCGGTCGTCCTCGGCGGATCGATCGGCAACCCCGCAGAAGGCGCGGCTTCCCAGGCTGAGGCGCCGGCCTTCGATGATGCCGGAAAGCCCGGCGCCGGGAGTCTCGACGATATCCGTCGCCTTCGGCCGCGGACCTTCAAAGGAGGCGGCCAAGGCCTGAGCCAAGGGGTGGCGACTGGCCCCGGCAAGTGCTGCGGCCCGGCGCAGGCTTTCCGCCGGGATCGCTCCCCCATCGACGAGGCGCGGTGTTCCTTCGGTAAGCGTGCCGGTCTTGTCGAACACGATGCTGTCCGCCTGGGCCAGGCGCTCCAGCGCATCGGCAGACTTCACCAGGATGCCGCGACGGAGCAGAAGCCCGCTCGCCACGACCTGCACCACCGGCACCGCCAGTGCCAGCGCGCAAGGGCAGGTGATGATGAGCACCGCCACAGCGGCCATCAGGGCGCCGCGGAACCCGGCCGTGGAGAACAGCAGCCAGCCGAGAAAGGTCGAGGCCGCGAGGATGTGCACGATCGGCGCGTAGAGCCGCGCGGCGCGGTCGGCGATGCGGACGTAGCGGGCACGACCCTGCTCGGCCAGCGCCATCAGCCGGGCAATCCCGGCGAGGAAGGTATTCTCTCCGGCGGCCGTGACCGTAATTTCCAATGGCGCGGCCAGATTGAGCGCGCCCGCATGAACGCTTGCACCCGGCGCCACGGCGACGGGCAGGCTCTCGCCGGTCAAGAGGCTGTTGTCGACTTCGGAGCTGCCGCTCGCAACCAGCCCGTCGGCGGCAATGCGGTCGCCCGCCGCCGTGGCCAGGATCATCCCCGGCTTGAGCTCGGCCACCGGCAGCGCCCGGCGCCGCCCGTCCGGCTCGATCACGGTGGCGGCGACCGCGGTCAGCGCCAGGAGATGCTCGGCCGCCGAGCGCGCCTTGGCCCGCGCCTGGCGATCCAGGTAGCGCCCGCACAGCAGGAAGAAGAGCAAGGTCACCGAGGCGTCGAAATAGACGTGGAGCCCGCCATGGATGGTTTCCATGAGACTGGCGCTCGCGGCCAGGATCACGCCGAGCGAGATAGGCACGTCCATGTTGACGCTGAGGGCCTTCAGGGCCGCAAAGGCGGAACGGAAGAACGGCCGTCCGGCATAGGCGACAGCCGGCATGGCGATCAGGGCCGAGAGCCAGTGGAAGAGATTCCGGGTCGCCGCATCCATATCGCTGCTCCCCGCCCAGACCGAGATGGATAGCAGCATGACATTGCCGGCGGCGAAGCCCGCCACGGCGAGACAGCGCAGCAGTTCGCGATCGGCCGCCTTCGTGCGTTCGTCCAGCAGGGCCGGATCGAAGGGCGCGACGGGATACCCGAGCCGGGTCACCGCCTCGACCAGGCGCATGGGTTCGACTTCGCCATCGCGCCAGGCAACGGCGATGCGCCGTCCACTCAGATTGACCCGCGCCATGGTCACGGCCGGGAAGGCGCGCAAGGCACCCTCGATCTTGCGGATGCAGTCGGCGCAGTGAAGGTTCTCGGCCATCAGGTCGAGCCGGCAGAACCCATCCGTATCCCGGCGCACGAAGGCGGCCGGATCGACCGCCGGGCCAACGGCGAGCTTCGGCGCCTCGGCGATCGCGAGCGCCGCCGCGCCGGGACCGCAGCAGGCGGGCGAAAGGGCGAGGCTGGTCATAGGCCGACCAGGATTCGCCTCTCGGCATGGAAACGCGGCTTCTGGCCGTCGCTCACCGTCACCCGCACGTCCCATTGTCCGGGCAGGGGCAGTTGCAGGACGCCCGCATAGCTGCCCGGCGAAACCTCGCTCAACAACAAGCTCCGGTCATGGCCTTCGCTCGTGGGGCGCAGGAACTGCGCGGCAAGCCGGAAGCCTGCGAGCGGCCGGCCTTGCGAGTCCGCCAGCCGCACCATGAGGTGCCCGTTCCGATCATAGGCGATGGCGGCCTTCCAGCCGAGCGCCGCCTCGGCCTTGCTCTCGGCCAAAACCCGATCGAAGCCAAGTCCGTCCTCATAGGCGCTGTCGCTGACCAGCCCGGTCCAACTCGTGAGCGCGTTCCAGACCATGAAGCCGTTCACAATCAAGACGACGATGAAGGATCCGACCAGGATCGCCAGGAATTTGCGTCCGGTCAGGGGTCGCTCGGACTGTACGCTCATTGGGCGGGTCCTCTGAACATGGTCTGGTAATGGACGGTCGTCTTGCTGCCGGCGTCGGTCAAAATGAAGGCGAACGGAACCGAATCCAACGTCAGATCAGCGCGCGGCGCGCGGACATAGACGCGGAAGCTCCGCAGATCGTCGGGCCCGATCACGAGCACCGCGTCGGTCTGGCCGACGATCGAAAGCTCGGCGCCCGGCAAGCCTTCCACGGTCAAGGACAGATGGCGCTCGACCCGCTGCTTGTTCATCGCCTTCACGGTGAATCCATTGCGCAGGGATCCGTCGCTCAGAAGCACGAACAGCGGACTGCGGTCATGGAGCACGCTGATGTCGGTATCGGCGCGCGTCGCCAGCGAATAAAGCATCCCCACGCCCAGAAGGCACCAGAGGACCGTGTAGAGAATCGTCCGGGGCCTGAGGAAGCTGTACTTCAACGGCTCGCCCGCGGCACGGCGCCGGTCGTTGCCGAGGGTGTCGTAGCCGATCAGGTCCGGCGCGCGGCCGAGCTTCGTCATCACGCTGTTGCAGGCATCGATGCACAGCGCGCAGGTGATGCATTCGAGCTGCTGGCCGTCCCGGATATCGATACCCATGGGGCAGACGACCACGCAGGCATTGCAATCGACGCAATCACCGAGCTTTTCGGTCGCCTCCTTCTGATGCCGGCCGCGAGGTTCGCCGCGCCAGCCGTGGTAGGTGACGACGAGGGACTCCTCGTCCAGCATCGCCCCTTGGATGCGTGGCCAGGGGCACATGTAGGTGCAGACCTGCTCGCGCATGAAGCCGCCGAAGACATAGGTGGTGAAGGTGAGGATCCCGATGGTCGAGTAGGCCACACCCGGTGCCTGGAGATGCACCAGATTGCGGGCGAGCGTCGGCGCGTCGGCGAAATAGAAGACCCAGGCCCCACCCGTGGCCATGGCGATCAGGATCCAGGCGGCGTGCTTCATGACCCGCTTGCGCAGCTTGTCGAAACTCCAGGGCGCATGGTCGAGCTTGATCCGGGCGTTGCGGTCGCCTTCGACCGCGCGCTCGACGACGAGGAAGAGATCGGTCCAGACCGTCTGCGGGCAGGTATAGCCGCACCATACCCGCCCGGCGATGCTGGTCACCAGGAAAAGCCCCACGGCGGCCATGATCAGGAGGCCGGTGATGTAGTAGACTTCCTGCGGCCAGATCTCGATGAAGAAGAAGTAGAACTTGCGGGCCGGAAAATCGATCAGCACCGCCTGGTCGGGCGCGCCCGGCCCGCGGCCCCAGCGCAGCCAGGGCGTGACGTAATAGATCGTCAGGGTCACCGCCATGACGATCCATTTGAGGCGCCGGAAGAATCCCTGGACCCGTTTCGGGTGGATCTTCTCACGCTTCTTGTAAAGCGAGCGCTCTCCCCGCTTGTTAACCGCGCGGACGTCGAAGCTGGCGACGTCATGCGTGGTCATCATGTTCATTGGCCGCCGCCCAAGGAGTGGACATAGAGGGCCAGCGCCTTGATCGTCGCCGGATCGAGCCTGGCGCCCCAATTGGGCATCACGCCCTTGCGGGCGTAGGAGATTGTCTGGACGATCGTTTCCCGGTCGCCACCATAGAGCCAGAGCTTGCCGTTGAGACGCGGGGCACCGAACTGCGTATTGCCCTGGCCCTGGTCCCCATGGCAGGCGGCGCAATTGTCGGCGAAGATCTGCTTGCCGCGGGTCGCCGCCGCAGCGTCATAAGCACTGCCCGAAAGCGACAGCACGAAGTCGGCGACGTCGCCGATTTTGCCCTGAGTCAGGATTCCGTCGGCAAGAAAGCGCGGCATTTCCACGTCGCGGGCATCCGCATCGATGCCATTGCGCACGCCATGGGTGATGGTGAACTGGATGTCGTCCAGCTTGCCGCCCCAAAGCCAATTGCCGGCAACCAGGTTCGGAAAGCCCTTGCGGCCCGTGGCGTCGGCGCCGTGGCAGGGCGAGCAGTTGACCGCGAAAGCCGAACGGCCGGCACCGAGCGCGAACTCCTCGAGATCGGGCGTCTTCTCGATGACAGCCAGCGGAGTCTTGGCGATCTTGTCCTGCATGCCGGCCATGGCTTGGCGGGCATCGATCACGGCCTTCTCGACTGCGGCGCGGCTCGAGTAGCCCAGCAGCCCATGATAGTAGCCGGTGATGCCGGGCCAGGACGGCATCAGAATCCAATAACCGATGGCCCACAGGATCGTGGCGTAGAACACCCAGACCCACCAGCGCGGCAGTGGCGTGTTGAGTTCGCGGATGCCATCCCACTCGTGGCCGGTGGTGGCCGTGCCGCTCAATTCGTCGATTGGCTTGTCCTCGGCCATGATCAGTCCTCGCTCAGGGGAATGCGCGCGTGGCGCTCGAACTTGGCCTTGGACTTCGGGCGGAGCGCATAGACCAGCACTCCCGCGAAGAGCACGAGCATGTAAAGGAGCCCCCAAGTCTCGGCGATCTGCGACATGGTCTGGTAGTCCATGGATTCCTCCCGGCCGCTCCTAGCGAAGATTCTCGTCGGCCTTGTAGGTCGAGAAGTCGACCATCCGGCCGAGCACCTGGAGATAGGCGACGAGCGCGTCCATCTCGGTGATGGTCCCCGGATTGCCCGCGTAGTCCCTGGCGATGGCGCCCGGATAGCGCTTGATCAGATCCGCCACGCCAGGATCATCGGGATTGTCCTGGGCCCTGAGGTCGGCCAGCGCATCGGCGATCATGTCGCCACTGTATGGCACACCGACATCGCGGTTCGCCTTGAGGTCATTGACGATCTGGGAGGTGTCGAGCTTCGCCTCGGCGAGGAAGGCATAGCTCGGCATGATCGATTCCGGGACCAGGCTGCGCGGGTCTTCGAGATGGGCGACCTGCCAATCGTCGGAATAGCGGCCGCCGACGCGGGCGAGATCCGGCCCGTTGCGCTTGGAGCCCCACTGGAAGGGATGGTCGTACATGCTTTCGGCCGCCAGGCTGTAGTGGCCGTAGCGCTCCAGCTCGTCGCGGAAGGGGCGGATCATCTGGCTGTGGCAGAGATAGCAGCCTTCGCGGACGTAGATGTTCCGCCCGGCCAGCTCCAGCGGCGTGTAGGGGCGCACGCCGCCCACCTTTTCGATCGTGCTGCTGAGGTAGAAGGTGGGCGCGATCTCCACCAGCCCGCCGATGGCGACCACGATCAGGATGCCGACCAGCAGCAGCAGGGAATTGCGTTCGATCTGTTCGTGCTTGATCACGGCAATCCCTCCCTAGGCGCGGACGACGGCGGGGCTGGCCGGCGCAGGCATCGCTTCAACAGCGACATCGCCCCGCGCGGTGCGCCACAGGTTGTAGGCCATGATGATGGCGCCGCTCAGGTACAGCACCCCGCCGAGCGTGCGGATGATGTAGAAGGGATGCATGGCGGCGACGGACTCGGCGAAGGAGTACGCAAGGAAGCCATTCTTGTCGTAGGCCCGCCACATCAACCCCTGCGTGATGCCTGCGGCCCACATAGACGTGACGTAGAACACGATTCCCAAGGTCGCGATCCAGAAATGCCAGTTCACAAGCTTCAGCGAGTAGAGCTGCTTGCGTCCGAACATCTGGGGCGCCAGGCAATAGAGCGCGCCGAAGCTGACGAAGCCGACCCAACCCAGCGTGCCCGAATGGACATGGGCGATGCCCCAGTCGGTGTAATGGCTGAGCGCGTTCACCGACTTGATGGACATCACCGGCCCTTCGAAGGTCGACATGCCGTAGAAGGCGACGGAGATGATCAGCATGCGCAAGACCGGGTCGGTGCGCAGCTTGTCCCAGGCGCCCGAGAGCGTCATGAGGCCGTTGATCATGCCGCCCCAGGAGGGCATCCAGAGCATGATCGAGAAGGTCATGCCGAGAGTCTGGGCCCAGTCCGGCAGGGCGGTGTAGTGCAGGTGATGGGGGCCGGCCCAGATATAGAGAAAGATCAGCGACCAGAAATGGACGATGGAGAGGCGGTAGGAATAGACCGGCCGCTCGGCCCGCTTGGGAACGAAGTAGTACATGATGCCGAGGAAGCCGGCGGTGAGGAAGAAGCCGACGGCGTTGTGGCCATACCACCACTGGATCATCGCATCCGAGACGCCGGAGAAGAGCGAATAGCTCTTGGAGCCGAAGAAGCTCGCCGGCCAGGTCAGGTTGTTGACGATGTGCAGCATCGCCACGGTGACGATGAAGGCGAGATAAAACCAGTTGGCGACGTAGATATGCGGTTCCTTCCGGCGCATCAGCGTGCCGAGGAATACCAGCAGATAGACGACCCAGACGATAGTAAGCCAGATATCCGTGTACCATTCGGGTTCGGCGTATTCGCGCGCCTTGGTGACGCCCATGACGTAGCCGGTCGCGGCCAGCACGATGAACAGCTGATAGCCCCAGAAGACGAACCAGGGCGCATAGTCGCCGACGAGGCGCGCCCGGCAGGTGCGCTGCACGACGTGGAAGGAGGTCGCCAGCAGCACATTGCCGCCGAAGGCGAAGATCACGGCCGAGGTGTGGACCGGACGCAAGCGTCCGAAATTCAGCCAGGGCAGTCCGAAATTGAGGGCCGGAAAGGACATCTCGAGGGCGAGATAAACGCCGACCGCGAGCCCGACCAGCCCCCAGAACATGGCAGCGACGATGCCCGTGCGCACGATCGCATCGTTGTAGCCGGTCTCGTCCCGGCCCTTGCGGTCGTATTCGCGCTTGATCACCGCGAACACCGCAAGAACGCAAGCCGCGGCGAAAATCATGCCGTGAACGGCGAAGGGCGTATCAACGGCGTTGGCTGAGAGAATGAGGCCGAGCAAGGTGCCCAGGCCCAGAAGCAAAATAACGACCCAATTCATGAGATTCGGTCCCCAATTCTGAGCTCGCGAGACCAGTGCAGGTTGGGGGCCGCAGGGGCATTGATCTACATCAAGGCCCTCGCCGAGATGTCACTTGCAGCCATTCAAACCAGCAGGCACAACCCGGGCGATGACCATCCGGAACCTCGACAAGCTGCTGGCGCCGCGATCGGTGGCGCTCATCGGCGCCAGCGATCGGCCGGGCACCATCGGCCATACCATGGTCCGCAACATGCTGGGCGGCTTCCGCGGCCGGGTCATGCTGGTCAACCCGAAGCATCGGGAACTCGAGGGCCTGGCCTGCTTTCCCGATGTCGCCGGCCTTCCCGAGGCGCCCGACCTGGCCGTGATCGCCACGCCGGCGCCGACCTTGCCGGGCCTGATCGCCGAGCTTGGCGCTCGCGGCTGCAAGGCCGCCGTCGTCATCTCGGCGGGTTTCGCCGGACCGGAGGGAGGCGCCCTTAAGCAGGCGATGCTGGATGCGGCCAAGCCCCATCTGCTGCGCCTTCTCGGCCCAAATTGCGTCGGCGTGCTGGCGCCCGGGATCGGCCTCAACGCCGGCTTCGCCCATCTCTCGCCTCCGGCCGGCCGCATCGCCTTTCTCGCCCAATCGGGCGCCATCGTCACCTCGGTGATCGATTGGGCCGTCGCCCGCGGGCTCGGCTTCTCCCAACTCGTGTCGATGGGCGAGATGCTCGACGTCGACTTCGCCGACATGTTGGACTATCTGGCCGGCGACCCGGAAACCCAGGCGGTTCTGCTCTATATCGAGAGCATCGGCAATGCGCGCAAATTCATGTCGGCGGCGCGGGCGGCCGCGCGCAGCAAGCCGGTGATCGCCATCAAGGCCGGCCGGCACGAAGAGGGCGCGAGAGCCGTGATCTCCCATACCGGCGCGCTCGCCGGCGCCGACGCGGTCTATGACGCTGCCTTTCGTCGGGCGGGCGTGCTCAGGGTCTACGACCTGATCGAGCTGTTCGACGCCGTCGAGACCCTGGGCAGCGCCGGCCCGACCCATGGCGAGCGCCTTGCGATCCTGACCAATGGCGGGGGAATCGGCATCCTCGCTGCCGACGCGCTCGTGGATGCAGGCGGGCATCTGGCGGACATCTCGGTCGAGACCCTGGCCAAGCTCGATGCCCATCTGCCGAAGATGTGGTCGCGGTCCAACCCGGTGGACATCATCGGCGATGCCGACGCCCAGCGTTACGGGACGGCGCTCGACACTCTGTTCGCCGATCCGGCCATCGACGCGGTCTTGGTTCTCAACTGCCCCACGGCCGTGGCCGACGGCGTCGCCATCGCCGAAGCCACCTTGGCGGCCCATCGCCGGAGCGGGCGCTGCATGCTGACGAGCTGGCTCGGCGAGGCGACCGCGGTTCGCGCCCGTGCCCTGTTCGAGGCCGCCGGCGTGCCCACCTACGACACGCCGGAGGAGGCGGTCAGAGGATTCATGCATCTCGTCCGCTGGCGGCGAAGCCGTATCCAGCTGGCTGAAACGCCGCCGTCGATTCCGCAAGACTTCCTGCCCGACCAGGCGGCTGCTCGGCGGACGATCACCGCCGCGCTCGGCCAGGGCCGGACCCTGCTCACCGGACCCGAGTCCCGCGCCGTCATCGCGGCCTATGGCATTCCGGCACTGGCCCAGCGCAAGGCCGCAGACCCGGCCGCGGCAGGGGCCGCTGCCGCCGAGCTCGGCGGCCCGGTCGCCCTCAAGATCCATTCGCCCGACATCACCCACAAATCGGACCTCGGCGGCGTCGCCCTCGGGCTGGTCGGCGCCGCAGGCGTCGCCGCCGCCGCGGAACGCATGCTGGCCCGCGTCAAGGCCGCCAAGCCCGACGCGCGAATCGAGGGCTTCACGGTCGAACCGATGGCCGAGATGCCGGGCGGTATCGAGCTGATCCTGGGGGTGAGCGAGGACTTCCAGTTCGGCCCGGTGATGCTGTTCGGCCAGGGCGGCATTGCCGTGGAGCAATTCGCCGACCGGGCGCTGGCGCTGCCCCCTCTCAATCTGGCCTTGGCCCGGGAGATGATAAAGCAGACTCGAATCTATCGCCTGCTGCGCGGCTACCGCGACCGGCCGGCGGCCGACCTCGATGCCATCGCGCTGGCCCTGGTCAAGCTGTCCCAGCTCGTCTGCGAGATTCCCGAGGTGGTCGAGATCGACATCAACCCCCTGCTGGCCGGGCCCGCGGGCGTGCTCGCCCTCGACGCGCGGGTCAAGCTCACGGCGGCAAAGCGCGGGCTCGAAAGGCTGGCGATCCGCCCCTATCCGGTGGAGCTCGAGGAGGACGTCCGGATCGAAGACGGGCCGGTGCTGCGCCTCAGGCCCATCCGGCCGGAGGACGAGCCCGCCCTGATGCGCTTCTTCGACCGCCTGTCGCCGGAAACCGTGCGCATGCGCTTCTTCACCTCCATGAAGCAATTGTCGCACGCGCTGGCGGCCCAACTGACCCAGATCGACTACGATCGCCAGATGGCCTTCGTGCTGGCCGAGCCGGGCCCCGCCGGGCCTTCGGAGATTCACGGGGTCGTCCGGCTCGCCGCCGATCCCGACGGCGAGCAAGCTGAATACGCCGTGACGGTCGAGGACTCCATGACCGGCCACGGCATCGGTCGCCTGCTCATGCGCCGGCTGATCGCCTATGCCGGCAAGCGCGGCCTCAAGCAGATCTTCGGCGAGGTCCTGGCGGAGAACGCCACCATGCTGGACTTCTGCCGGCATCTCGGGTTCCGCATCGAGGCGTCGCCCGAGGGCAGCGCCCTCATGCATACGCGCCTGACCATTTCGTAGGTCGAGCGGGCTGCCCTATACTGGAGCCGATGCCAAGAAACCGCTCACGACCGCGCCGTTCAAGGACCCATCTTGGATAGCTGGAACCCGGCCCAATACCATCGCTTCGCCGATGCGCGCCAGCGGCCAGCGGCCGATCTTCTCGCCCGCGTTCCGCTCGCCGCGCCGAAGACGATCTATGATCTCGGCTGCGGCACAGGCAAGTCTACAGTCCTGCTGACCGAGCGCTGGCCCGGCGTCTGCGTGACGGGGATCAACTCCTCGCCCGCCATGCTGGCGGTGGCGCGGCAGGATCTTCCCGGTCTCGCCTTCATCGAGGCCGACATAGCGACCTGGAGCCCGCCCCAACCGGCCGACCTCCTGTTCAGCAACGCCACCCTGCATTGGCTCGACGACCACCGAACCCTGTTTCCGCGCCTTCTCTGCAACGTCGCGCCGGAAGGCCGGCTGGCCGTGCAAATGCCGCACAATTTCGACCAGCCGACGCATCAGGCCATGCTGGCTGCCGCCGAGGCCGGGCCTTGGCGCGAGCGCCTGCGCCCGCATCTGCGCCCCGCACCGGTCGCAGCGGCCGAGACCTATCACACCTTTCTGGCGCCCCTGGCGGCGGAGCTCGACATCTGGGAGACGACCTATCTCCACGCCTTGACCGGCCCGAACCCGGTGGTCGAATGGACCAAGGGCGCATCGCTGAAGCCTCTACTCGATGCCCTCGAAAGCCCTTGGCGCGAAGCCTTCGAGGCCGACTATCGCGCGCGGATTGCCAAGGCCTATCCACCGGAGAGCGACGGCCGGACGCTTCTGCCCTTCAAGCGCCTCTTCATCGTGGCGAAGCGCGGTTCGTGACGGCCCAGCCCAGTCGAATCCTCATCGTCGGCCCCGCCTGGGTCGGCGACATGGTGATGGCCGAGAGCCTCTTCGCCATGGTGAAGCGCCGGCACCCGGGCGCGCGGCTCGAGGTGCTGGCGCCGCGCTGGACCCTGCCGCTGCTGCAATTCATGCCGGAAGTGGATGAAGGGATTCCCCTGCCCTTCGGCCACGGCGAGTTGAACCTGATGGGCCGGCGCCGGCTTGGCCGGGCGCTGGCTGCCCGCCGCTACGATCTCGCACTCGTGCTGCCCGGCTCGTTGAAATCGGCGCTGGTTCCCTATTGGGCCGGTGCCGCCGAGCGGCGCGGTTACGGCGGTTTGCTGCGCCGGTTGCTGCTGACCGATGCAAGGACCAAGACAGCGCGGCCGCAGGTCGAAAGTTTCTGCGCGCTTGTGGAAAATGCCCGGGCCGTATCGGCGCAAGCCGAACCACCTCTTTCGTCACCCCCGCGAAAGCGGGGGTCCATGACGCGGATGGATTCCCGCTTTCGCGGGAATGACGATAGGGGGTTAGAGGCGCAGGATTCGAGCGGGACCGGCAATGGGGAAACCGAGCGGCCGAAACTGGCGGTTCCCCCGGGCGCCATCGACAAGGCGCTGGCCAATCTCGGTCTTTCGCGCCCGACTGCGCCGCTGCTCGCGCTCGCGCCGGGCGCGGAATATGGACCGGCCAAGCGCTGGCCGCCCCGGCACTTCGCGGCTCTGGCAGCGGCCAAGCAGGCCGATGGCTGGCAAGTCTGGCTGTTCGGCTCCGCCGGCGATCGCGAGGCGGCGGCGGCCATCTCCGCGACCGTCGATCTCACAGGGCGCACGAGCCTGGACCAGGCCGTGGCCCTGCTTAGCCTCGCCGATGCGGTGGTCAGCAATGATTCGGGCTTGATGCATGTGGCCGCGGCTCTCGACCGGCCTCAAGTCGCGCTGTTCGGCCCCTCGGACCCGCTGCGCACGGGCCCACGCAATCCCGCGGCGCGCGTGTTGCGCCTCGGCCTCGAATGCAGCCCCTGCAACAAGCGGGTCTGCCCTCTCGGTCATCATCGGTGCCTCGAGGATCTCACGCCTGAACGGGCCTTGGCGGCGCTTTCCCCGCGATGAGGCTCCTGCTGATCAAGACTTCGTCGCTTGGCGACGTCCTGCAGACCCTGCCGGCGGTGAGCGATGCCTGTCGGGCGCGGGACGACCTCGACATCGACTGGGTGGTGGAGGCTCCCTTCGCGTCCGTTCCTGCCTGGCACCCGCGCGTGCGCAAGGTGATCCCGGTCAGCATCCGCCGCTGGCGCCGCGAACCGCGGCTCTCAGAGATGGCGGCGCTTGTCCGCGAGCTGCGCTCGCGGCGCTACGACCTTGTCATCGATGCCCAGGGGCTGATGAAAAGCGCCCTTCTCGGCCTGGTCGCCAAGGGTCCCGTGGCCGGGCTCGATTTCGCCTCGGCCCGGGAGGGCGTGGCGGCGATCGCCTACGGCAGACGGTTCGCCGTGCCGCGCGACATGCATGCGGTCGAGCGCACGCGGATGCTCTTTGCCGCCGCCCTTGATTATGCCCGTCCCATCGGGCCCGCCGACTATGGCCTGCCGCAAACGCCGGCACCCGCCCGCCCGCGCTTGCTGATGCTCCATGGCGCGACCTGGGCCAGCAAGCGATGGCCCGAGGAATACTGGAGCGAGCTTGCGGGTCGTGCACTCGGTGCCGGCATCGAGGCGGCCCTTCGCTGGCACGACGAAGAGGAAAAAGCCTCGGCCGAGCGCATCGCCGCCGCTGCGCCCGGCACGCTTGTGCTGCCGGCCGCCGATCTGCAGACGCTGCGCAAGGTGATCGCCGGGGCCAGCGTCGTCGCTGCCAACGACAGCGGCCCCGCTCACCTGGCCGCCGCTCTCGCCGTGCCAGGGGTCACGGTCTACGGCTCGACAAGGCCCGCCCACAACGGCACTTATGGCGCCGGGCAAATCCATCTCGCCGCCGACTTCCCCTGCTCGCCCTGCCGCAGCCGGACCTGCCTTTATCGGGGGCCGGCGGCGGTGAAGCCGGCCTGCTACGCCAGCGTCCCGCCGGCAAAGGTCTGGGATGCCGTCGCGGGGCTCCTCAGCGATAGGGGTCGAGCGCTTCCAGGTAATTCGTGACGTAGTCGGCCACGGCCTCGTCCAGGCCCGTGAACGGACGCTCGTAGCCGGCTGCCCTGAGGCGCGCCATGGGCGCCTCGGTGAAGTTCTGGTAGCCCGGCTTGAGCGAGTCCGGCATGTCGAAGAACTCGACCGGAAGATTGAGCCTCGGCAAGCTTTGCTGCACGGCTTGGGCCAGGTCGAGGAAGCTGCGCGCCTTGCCGCTGCCGAGATTGAACAGACCGCTCACCTTCGGATTGTCGAGCAACCAGAGCACCGCCTCGGCGCAGTCCCGGACATAAATGAAATCCCGCTTCTGCGCGCCATCGGCGTAAACGGGATCGTTCGATTTGAACAAGCGCAGCCGTCCGATGCCGCGCGCCTGGGCATGGAGCTGTACCGCCACGCTGCGCATCGCGCCCTTGTGATATTCGTTGGGCCCGAAAACGTTGAAGAACTTGAGCCCGACCCATTGGGGCGGCTTAGGCTCGCCGAGCGCGACGCGCCGCGCGATGCTGCGGTCGACCAGATGCTTGCTCCAGGCATAGCCGTTCAGCGGCCGGAGCCTGGCGAGCGCCTCGGGTCGGCCGTCGTCATCGAAGCCGGCCGAGCCGTCGCCATAAGTCGCGGCCGAAGAGGCATAGATGAAGGGCTTCTCCAAGGCCGCACAGGCCTGCCAGAGCGTCAGGCTCGAGCGCACGTTCATCTCGGCCAGGCGGTCGGCGTCGGTCTCCGTCGTGGCCGAGATGGCGCCCATATGCACCACGGCCCGGACCTGCGCGCGGTTGCGATGCAGCCAGTCGAGGCAATCCTCCGGCGCCACCAGCTCGTGGATCTCGTGCCTGACGAGGTTCTGCCATTTATCGCCGGTGCCGAGGCTGTCGCAGATCGCGACCCGCTCCCCGCGATCTGACAGCGCGGCGACGATGTTGGAGCCGATGAAGCCCGCCCCGCCGGTGACCAGGATCACGACCGGCGCCCCATGCCCGCGCGCGAAATGGTGCCGGTCGTGCTGTGGCCGACCAGAAGATCGGCCAGCAGCACCCGGCCGCCATAGCCCTGGACGAAATCGGCGCCGACGACCTGGTCGATGCGGTAATCCGCCCCCTTGACCAGAACTTCCGGCCGGATGGCGCGGATGAGCTCGATGGGTGTGTCGTCGTCGAACAGGACGACGAGATCGACGGCGCCGAGCGAAGCGAGCACGATGCCCCGCGCAGTCTCGTTCTGCACCGGCCGGCCCGGGCCCTTCAGCCGTCGCACGGAAGCATCGCTGTTGAGGCCAACCACCAGCCGGTCGGCCGCGGCCGCGGCCTGGGCGAACAGGGAGACATGGCCCGGGTGGATCAAATCGAAGCAGCCGTTGGTGAAGGCGATGCGCTCGCCGGCGGCGCGCCAGCGCTGGACGCGCTCCAACGCGGTTTCCAGCGCCACGACCTTCGCCTCGGTCGCCAGAACATCCCGGGCCTGAAGCGCGCCCAGCAGGTCCGCCGGATGGACGACGGCGGTGCCGAGCTTGGCCACCGCGATGCCGGCGGCGGCGTTGGCGAGCCTGGCCGCCCCCGGCAGGTCGGCCCCGACGGCAAGGGCGGCGGCGAGCGTGGCGATCACCGTGTCGCCCGCGCCGGATACATCGAAAATCTCGCGGCCTTCCGAAGCGATATGGAGCGCCGGTCCCTCTCCCGCGACCAGGGTCATCCCCCGCTCGCCGCGGGTCGTCAACAGGGCGCCGAGCCGGGCGCCGGCCATGGCCTGGCGCGCGGCCAGAACGACGGATTCGTCGTCATCCCCCGCCATGCCGGTCGCGGCGGCAAGTTCCTGGCGGTTGGGCGTCAAGAGGTCGGCGCCGGCATAGCGAGAGAAGTCCCGGCTCTTCGGATCGGCGATCAGGCGCTTGCCGGCGCCGTGCACCGCGGCGATGGCGCGCGCCAGGACATCATCGCTGAGCACGCCCTTGGCGTAATCGGAGAAGAGGACGATATCGACCGCTGGCAGCGCCGCCTGCAGGGCCGAGAGCAGGGCCGCCGCCGTCTGCCGCGCGGCGTGGATCGGCGTCTCGTCGTCGACCCGGAGCAGCTGCTGCCGGCCGGCGACGAAGCGGGTCTTGAGGGTCGTGCGCCGCGCCGGATCGATGATGAGCCGGGGCTCGATGCCGGGCTCCTCGCCCAGCATGGCGGCAAGCTCGCGGCCCGCTGCGTCCTCCCCGACCAGGCCGATGAGGAGCGCGCGCCCGCCCAGCGCCGCCACGTTGCGCGCGACATTGCCGGCACCGCCTGGCATGGCGCGCTGGCTCTTCTCGCGCAGCACCGGCACGGGCGCTTCCGGCGACATGCGCTCGACCTCGCCGTAGACGTAGCGGTCGAGCATGACGTCGCCCAGGACCAGGACCCGGGCCCGGCCGAGCCCTTCCACCAGAACTCTGGTCGGCGCTCATACGAGGTGCAGTTCCTGCTCGAGCCCGGCGCAGAGCATCTGGCCCAGTGTGATGTGCATTTCCTGGATGCGCGCCGTCACCTTCGTCGGCACGATCAACAGCGGATCGGCCAGGCCCGGCAGCTTGCCGCCGTCACCCCCGCTGAGAGCCGCGGCTACGATGCCCATGCGCCTGGCCGTCTCCAGCGCGAGGATGACGTTGGGGCTGCGGCCCGAGGTGGTGATGCCGAGCGCGAGGTCGCCCGGCCGGCCGAGCGCCTCGATCTGGCGGGCGAAGATGCGCTCGAAGCCCAGGTCGTTGCCGCCCGCGGTCAAGGCCGAGCTGTCCGTGGTAAGCGCGAGGCCGGCGAGCGCCTTGCGATCCTTGCCGTAGCGGATGGTGAGCTCGGTCGCCAGATGCTGGGCGTCGCCGGCGCTGCCGCCATTGCCGAAGAACATGATCTTGCCGCCGCCGCGGATGCAGGCGAGCCAGGCGTCGAGCATGCGCCGGAAGGCCGGGCCCAAGGCCGCTCGCGTGGCGGCCGCGACGGCCTGATGCTCCTCGAATTCCCGTTCGAACAGGTCCATGGACCGCAGTCTTACCTTATTCCCAGAGCGTCGCGAAAGGGCCCGGGCCTACCCGATGAGGGCCCCTTCGAAGAAATCCGCGAGCCGGCGCCAGAGAAGCCGCCGGTTGGCGCGCTGGCGGACGCCGTGGCCCTCGTCCTGGAAGGTGAGAACGTCATAGGGCCGCTGGGCCGCGTCGAGAGCACGGCGGGTTGCATCCAGGTTTTCCGGCGTCACGAACGAATCCTCGAGGCCGTGGACCAGCAGCAGCCTCGCCTCGATGCCGGCGACGGCGTGGATCGGCGAGCGCTCCCTATAGCGCGCGGCTTGGCTCTGCGGCGCTCCGCCCATGGCTGCTTCCAGGGCGGCGCGGGACTCGGGCGTTGTCGTCCGATGATAGAGCGCGAGATCGGTCATGGCGGAAACCGGCGCCGCGGCGGCAACCACCTCCTTCGGCCAGTGGGTGATCGCCCAGCAGGCGCAATAGCCGCCGAAGCCGATGCCCGTTACGCCGATCCGGCCCTTGGCAGCGACCCCCTCGGCCATGAGCGCCTCGATGCCGCTCCTTATGTCGTCCTGCTCCGGCCCGCCCCAACCCCGCTTCAGGATCGCCTGTCGGAAGGAGAGACCGAGGCCGCTGCTGCCGCGCGGGTTCGGCTGGAAGAAGGCGAACCCCCGGCGCAGCAGGTATTGGGCGAGCGGATCGAAACGGTCCTCGGCCTGATGCCCCGGGCCTGGGTGGAGTTGGACGATCATGCCCTTGGCGGTGCCCGTCGGACGGTAGAGCCAGCCCTGAAGCGCGAGGCCGTCGGTCGCGCGCCAACGAAACTCACTGGGCGCGATCAACTCCGCCGGCAGCGATCCTAGCAAGGTGGGCAATCCCGTGAGGCTGGCCAAAGCCTGGCCCTCGCCCGGCTGAAACCGCACGACGTCGTCTGGCTGGCGTGCATGATAGAGGCGCGCCGCCCAGCCGCCGCCGGCAAGCGGGGCGACCGGCAGGAGCGTGCGGCCCTTGACGGCCGGCCATGCATGGCGCGTGCGCTTCGCCGGATCGAAGAACCAGGCCTGCCGCCGGCCTTCAACGGCACCCACGATCGCAATTACGCCGGCGCCGAAGGGAATGAACGCTTCTTCCACCTGGTCCAAGGGATCATCGATGAACCAGTAGACGAGGGACGAGGCCAGGACCCAGAGCCCAAGGCGCCGATGGCTGCCGCTGTCGGCCAGCACC
This sequence comes from uncultured Alphaproteobacteria bacterium, assembly GCA_963724385.1. GTDB lineage: Bacteria > Pseudomonadota > Alphaproteobacteria > Dongiales > Dongiaceae > DASXQK01. The sequence goes on from CAVRUJ010000002.1 coordinate 181,160, forward strand.
ACGACCTGCTGGCCGCTCGGCGCCCAGGATGCGTTGATCTCCACGTCCTCGCCGAAGTTCAGGATCTCCCGGTCGATCTTGCCCTCGATGTCCACCAGCCAGTATTGCCGGCCGGCGGGATGCCGATCCCGGCGGGCGTAGAGCACATGGCTGCCCTGGGCGTTCAGCATCGGCTCGGGCCGGCCGGCCTTCGCGGGCCGCGCCAGCACCCGCGGCTCGCCGTTGGCGAGGTCATGGCGGATCACCAAGCTTGCCTCGGTTTCCTGCCCGCTCGCGGGATCCCGGTTGATCGCGTAGACGAGCCAGCGGCCGCTCGGATGCAGTTCGCCGCCGGATAGGTGGAACCTGCCTTCGGCCGTAGCCACGAGCTTCGGCGCCATGTCGGTGATCGCGGTGCGCATCAGCCGGACGCGGTCATCGCCATGGGAACCGAGGGAGAGAAGGAACTCGGCTCCGTCCCGCCGCCAGGAGCGCAAGCTAACGTCGTCCTTCTGGGCGTGCAGATGGATGGGCTTTCGCTCCTCCTTGGCCAGACGCAGATAGGTGGCCACCCGTGCACCGTGCCCGCCCCAGGTCCAGCTCATGAGCTCGCCAGTCGGTGAAACCGAGGCGCTTAGCAGCTCGGGCAGGTCGAGCAGGCGATCGAGAAAGGGGTCCTCAGGATGGGGCGTTTCGGGCATGACTCGGATGGGCCGATTTTGGGGCGCCGAATTTAGGCTATGCCAACCAAGCCTGGCAAACCGCGGACGGGCCGGACCAAGGGCTATGGCCAGATTGACAAGCGCCCGGCGAGAACCGAGGCTCGGGTTTCCAATTCGGCGGAGATATCGGCCATGCAGCCAGCTCTGAAGCCCAACAGCGACCTGGCGAGCGCGCTCGCAGAAGCCGAGCAGCATTACACGGCGCGCCATCCGAAAAGCGCGGCGCGCCAGGCCGAGGCGGCCCTGCATATGCCGGGCGGCAATACCCGCACGGTGCTCTACTACAGCCCCTTCCCGCTGACCTGGGTGAGCGGTCATGGCAATCGCCTGACCGATATCGACGGCCGCGACTATCTCGATCTTCTCGGCGAGTTCTCGGCCGGGCTCTATGGCCACTCCAACGCGGTGGTCCAGGCGGCGATCAAGAAGGCCATCGACGACGGCATCGTCCTGGGCGGACCCAACCAGTACGAGGCGAGGCTGGCGGCGGCGATCCGCGCCCGCTTTCCTTCCATCGAGCTCGTTCGTTTCACCAATTCCGGCACCGAGGCCAACCTGATGGCGCTTTCGGCGGTCCGCGCCATCGCGCCGGACCGGCCTCGGGTCATGGTCTTCGAGGGTGGCTATCACGGCGGCGTCTTCTACTTCCGCCACGGCGGCTCGCCGCTCAACCTGCCGCTGCCCTGGCTCATGGCCGAGTACAACGATGTCGAGGGCACCCGCGGCCTCATCCGGCGCCACGCCCGGCATCTGGGCGCCGTCCTGGTCGAGCCGCTGCAGGGCAGCGGCTGCATTCCCGGAACGCCCGAATTCCTCGGCATGCTGCGCGAGGAGTGCTCGGCGCAGGGCATCACCCTGATTTTCGACGAGGTTATGACCTCAAGGCTTTCGCCGTCCGGGCTCCAAGGCCGGCTCGGCATCAGGCCCGACCTGACGACCTTCGGAAAATACCTCGGCGGCGGCGCCAGCTTCGGCGCCTTCGGCGGCAAGCGCAGCATCATGGAGCGCTTCGACCCGGCCCGCCCGGACGCACTCGGCCATGCCGGCACCTTCAACAACAACGTGCTGTCCATGGCCGGCGGGCTCGCCGGGCTGACGCAGGTCTTCACCCCGACCGAGGCGGTGCGCCTCAACGCGCTGGGCGACAAGCTGCGCGACCGTTTGAACGCCGTCGCCGCGGGGAGCAAGGCGCCGTTCCAGGCGACCGGGGTCGGCTCCCTTATCGGGCTTCATTTCAGCCGCGGCAAGATCCTGAAAGCCGCCGATGCCCATCCGAAGGACGCGGAAGCCGAGCGCGCCCAGCTCGATGTGGAAAAGCTCTTTCACCTGGAGATGCTCGACCGCGGCTACTATTTCGCCCGGCGCGGCTACATCGCGTTGTCGCTGCCGACGACCGAGGTCGACTGCGAAGGCTTCGTCTCTGCCGTCGACGACTTCCTCCAGGCGCGCGGGGACCTGATCGCCAGGGTCCTGGGTTAACCGAGATACTCCGCCAGCGCCTTCGGCAAGGGCGGCGTAAAGAGCTGTTCCGTCGGCCCGTCGCAGACCACGCGCCCGTCCTGGACGAATACCGTGCGGCCCGCCGCGTGGCGCGCGTCATCGGGCTGGTGGCTGACGAACAGCACGGTGAAACCCCGGTCGCGGGCAAGCGCGTTCACCAAGTCCAGCATCTCCCGGCGCTGGGCGGGGCCGAGGGCGGCGAAGGGCTCATCCAACAGCAGCAGGGGCCGATTGCGCACGAGGCTGCGGGCCAAGGCCACCCGCTGGCGCTCGCCGCCCGAAAGCTGGCCCGGCAACCGGCCCTCGAACCCGGAGAGCCCGACATGGGCGAGCGCCTCGCCCACTTTGGCGTGGCCCGCTGCGTCCAGCCGCAATCCGGGATCGATGCCGAGGCCGACATTCTCGGCCGCCGTCAGGTGAGCGAAGAGGTTGTGCTCCTGGAACAGCGAGGTTACGGGCCTGGCCGCCGGCGGGTCGCGGGTCACGTCGCGCCCGGCGACCAGGATCCGCCCGGCAATTGGTTTCTCGAATCCGGCGACGAGCGCCAGCAAGGTGCTCTTGCCGGCGCCGCTGGGGCCGATCACGGCGACGCATTCCCCGGCCACCACATCGAGGTCGAAGCGCATCTCCATGTCCTCGTAGCGGAAGACCACGCCCTGGAGCTCCAGCATGGGTACCGGCTCAGCCACGGGCGGGGCCGCCGAGGAGGCGCTCCACCCCAGCGAAACAGCCGAAGGCGAGCCCGATCAGCAGCAGGCTGGTGACCGCGGCCTGATCGAGCCGGTAGGCGGCGAGCTGCTGATAGATGAGCAGCGGCAGGGTCGCAGTCCTGGGCGTGCCGAAGAGCGCGATGGCGCCGAGATCGCCAATGGAAAGGGCGGCGACGAGGCCAGCGGCCAGCCCGATCGGCCGGCGCAGCAGCGGCAGGTCGATCAGCCGCCAGCGCCGCCAGCCGGCGATGCCGAGGCTGGCGCAGAGCCGGTCATGGCGCTCGCCGACCTCGCGCGCGGCAGGGGCCACGACCCGAAGGACATAAGGCAGCCCCATGAACCCATTGACGAGCGCGACCAGGAAAAGCCCGCTGTCGAGGCTGCCGCCAAGCCGCGTCAGCAGGACGAAAAGCCCGGCACCGAGTGCGAGCGGCGAGGCCGCCAGCGGCAGCGAGCCAGCGAGCTGGAACGCTCCCCAACGGTTCCAGCGCCGGCCTCCGGCGATCAACGCAAGCGCACCAAGGACGGCAAGCAGGGTCGCGCCGGCGGCGATCGCGATCCCGAAACCGGCCGCGAGCCAGGTTTCGCTGGAACCCAGCACGCGCCCCAGCGCGCCGCCGAGACCAGAGAGGACAACGGCCAGAACCGGCAGGCCGACATAGAGACTGGCCAGAAGGAGGAGTGCGGCATCTCCCGCCGCACGGGCGCGCCCGACGACATCGGGCCTCATGATGATGCGGCCGAGCCCGGGCGCGACCGGTGCCGGCTGAAGCACTCGATGGAGCGCCAGCAACAGACCGCCGCTGATCGCGAGCTGCATCAACGCCAAGACCGCCGCGCGGCCGAGGTCGAAGTCATAGCGTAGCGCCTCGTAGATCGAGGCCTCGAGCGAGGCCCAGGCAGGGCCGCCGCCCAGCGTGAGGGTGACGGCGAAGCTGGCGAAGCAGAGCATGAAGACCAATCCGGCGATGCCGGCCAGCGCCCCTTTCAAGGCCGGCCATTCGATGAGGCGAAAGACCTGGCCGCTGCTCATGCGCAGCTGGGCGGCAAGGCGCCAAGTTTCGCCGGGAACTGCCTCGAGAGCCGCGAGCAGGGCGCGCGCCGCGAAAGGCATGTTGAAGAAGACATGGCCGATCAGGATGCCGGCGAGGCCGTAAAGGAAGCTCCCCATATCGAGACCGAGGCCGCCGGCGAGCCGTCCCAACCAACCGCTATGACCGTAAAGCGCGACGATGGCGAAGACGGCGACGATGGTCGGCATGACCATGGGCAAGGCGAAGAGCCTCAGCAGCAGACTGCGCCCCGGGAACCGTCCACGCCTGGCGAGCGCCCTGGCCACGGGCAGCGCGATGCCGACCGAGAGCAGGCTCGAGAGGCCCGCTTGGATCGAGGTGAACAGCAAGACATGGTGAATATATCGGTCGGCCAGGATCGCGCCGAGATCGGGCGGCACGGTCGCGATCAGCGCCGCCAGGGATCCGCCGACGATCGCAAGCAGGATCAGCGCGACGGCGATGCCGGGCATCTGACCATGCGGATCGACGGCGGATCGAAGGCGGCTGGCACCGATCCGTCTATTGGCTCATCGCACCCAGCCACTCGTCGACCCAAGCCTTGCGATGGGCGGCCACCTCGGGCGAGGCGACGAGCAGGGTCTTGGACGGCAAGGGCGGGAAGGCGGAGGGCAGGCCACCGGTCACATCGGTCACCGGATACATCCAGTTGGTCTCGGGGATCGCGTCCTGAAACTTGGCCGTCAGGATGAAGGCGAGGAACTTGCGCGCGAGGTCGGGATGGGGCGCATGGGCCGGCATTCCGGCGACTTCGACCTGCAGGTAGTGGCCTTCCGGAAAGTCGTCGACCGCATACTGGGTCTTCTTCTCCTCGATGATGTGATAGGCGGGCGAGGTCGTGTAGGTCAGCACCAGCGGCGCTTCGCCCTTGAGGAACAGTCCGTAAGCCTCGTCCCAACTCTTCGACACGGTAAGAATCCGGGGCTTCAACTTGCGCCAGGCATCGGCCGCGCCGTCGCCATAGACCGTCTTGATCCACAGCAAAAGGCCGAGGCCCGGCGTGCTGCTGCGCGGATCCTCGATCAGCATCTTGGCATCCGGATGCCCGGCGACGAGATCGGCGAGGCTCTTGGGCGGATCGGGCAGCTTGGTCTTGTCGTATTCGAAGGCGAAGTATCCGTAGTCGAACGGCACGAAATACTTGTCGTCCCAGCTGATGGGCAGCTTGAGCGCCGAGAGATCGACGCCCGCCGGGGCGAAGAGCCCGGTCGCCGCCGCTTCGGCGGTCAAGTTGGTGTCGATGCCGAGGATGACGTCGGCCTTGCTGCCGGCACCTTCCAGGCGCAGCCGGCTCAACAGCACGACGCCGTCCTCGGCGGTGACGAAGTCGAGATGGCAGGCGCATTCGGCCTCGAAGGCCTTCTTGATCGCCGGGCCGGGGCCATAGTCGGACGCAAAAGAACTGTAGGTGTAGACGTTGAGGGTCGGCAAATCGTCGGCTCGCGCGGGCGCGGCGCCGGCAACCAGACTGCAAATGAACGGAATCAGGGCGAGAAAACGCTTCATGCTCACATCCCTCCGCCGGCATTACCCGGATCAGGTTCCTCGGGTTGACGCGGGAATTGGCCGCGCCTCTCAGCCCACAATGGGCACCCCGTTGAGAGAGGTTCAGTATAGGCGGCGTCGCAGGCGAATCAAGCGGCGGCCAGATGCCGGCCGAATTCCGGCCCGCCCAGCCCCTCTGCGACCCGGGCGAGAAAGCTGTCGAGCAGCGCCTTTGCCGGCTCCGGACTGTTGGCGTCGGCGATTTGCACCGCCGCCCAGGACGCCGCCAGCAGCCGCAGCACGAGCTTGTATAGATAGAGCCGGCTGCGCCAGGTCTTCTCGGTCCGGCCGAAATAGATCTCCAGCAGCTTCACCTCCCGGTCGGGATCGAGATCGCCCTCGATGGCTAACCCGGCCAGATCCCACATCGGCTCGCACATCGCGGCATATTCCCAATCGAGCAGAAGAAGTCTCTCGCCTGCCGCGATGAAGTTGTGGGGTGCGGGATCGATGTGGCAGGGCTTCGTCGGTCCCCAGCCGGGCCCGAGGATCGGCTCCAGCGGCGCCACCCGCCGGCGGAGCGCCAGGAGCTCCGGCAGGCGAAGGTCGGCCTCGGCACGCCCCGATTGTCCGGCAAGGCGAAGATACTCGTCCAGCTTGGGATAGAGGCGCATGACGCCCCGGAAGGCGAGGCCACTCTCGTGAAGCCGGCGCAACAGGCAGACGGCGGCCGTGAGTTGCGCCGGATCTTCCAGGCTCCGAGGCGAGAGTGGCGAAGCACCAGAGACATAGCGCGTCAGCATCACGCCGCTGGACGGCTCGATGAACACCAGCTCCGGCGCCAGGCCGATCGAGGCCACCGCGGCCGCGTTCACCGCCTCATTCGCGCGATCGATGTAGTGTTGCGTCCCCGGGCCCGGTAGGCGCAGCACGAAAACCTGGCCCGCCCCGGCAACGCGAAAGGTTCGGTTGGTCAGGCTCGCCAGGCGCTCGATTTGCCAATCCGCGCCTCCGGGAAGGCCCGGAATTCGTGCCAGCGCGGCGCGCGCATCCGCGGTCTCGCCATTGATCTGGCGCAAGGCCTCTGTCATGGGCTCGGGCAGGATCGCCGCAGAATGGAATCTGCTGCATGATCCATCATCGTGCAGGCTGATATCTGCAAGAAATCACGACCGAACGCGGCGTTCCTCAAGGCTGAACCCCAAATCCCGCCGCATTATTCGTCATGTTGGCGATTTCCTTCAGTGCCTCGTCCAATGTCGAGCACCGGAGAAACAGATCTATGTCAATCTCCCTGGCCAGGAAGCCCTCGAGTTCGGCCGCGAGTACGACGGCATCGGATGACTGCAACCCCATCGCCTCGAAGGTCTGGGTGGCAATAATCTCGCATGCCGGAATCCCCGTGTATTCCGACAACCGACCGACGATGAAACTGGTCAAGTCCGCCGTCATGATTCAAATAAACTCCATAGGCATCGATTTGCAAACCCGGATCACCGAAGAATCGCTCGCAATGGGCTCTCCGCAAAGCCTAAGTCGCGGCGCGCCGGCCAGAGCCGTCAACGCCGAATGCAAAATGCTGCGTCCAATCCTGAGCCCAATGCAAACATGGGCGCCGGTTCCGAAAACGAGACCGATGCCGCAATTGCGGATTGCGATCCTATGCGGATCGTGACCGCAGAGCGCCGCGTCGTGATTGGCGGCGACGATCGCAAGTACGACACGATCGCCGCTTCGCATGTGGACACCGGAGATTTCAATGTCGCCGGCGAGCTTGCGTTTCAACGCCACAATGGAACTCACGTGACGCATCACGTCGTCGGCGACCTCCGGCCAGTTCCTCTGTTCGATATCCTGACCGCTCTCCGACAAGAGTTCATAGACCCCATATGCGATAGAACCACTCATTGTGTCGCTTCCGGTCGCAATCAGAAGAGCGAGCGTCCTTGCAATCGCGTCGACCTGGCTGTCGTCCTGGGCCACCGGCATCACCGCCGCGATTGCGCGAATGAGACCTGGGTCTCCCGACTGGAGAGACTCTTTGACATGCGACGTCAGGATATCGTGAGACTTCGCGAACGTGTCGCCGATCCTGCGATACTGCGCCGTGGTCCGCGGGGCTTCGAAAATAGCCGCCAATTCGCGGACCTGGCGGAGGGAGGCATGCTTGTCTGGATCAACGCCGAGCGCATGAAAGACGGCTTCCTGATAAAGCTTGTTCGCGAAATTCTCGGCGAGGTCAAATCCTCCTGCCCTTCGTGCTTCCTCCAGGTAGTCCATGGCGAGTCGGCTGGCCTGATCCGCAATCCTGCTGTACAGTATTCTGACGATCTCCGTCAGGGCCTCGCGCACGCCTTTGTGCTCTGCTCCGCGCATCCAGAATGGAAAATACGGCAGCATCTTGAGGGTCGCACCGCTGTCAATACCAGCGATTCCGTCGAGCTTCCGCCAGAGCGCCTTGCCGGAAAACTCCCTTGCGGCAGGGTGTCTCAGCAGCTTCGCACACTCGTCATGGCTCGTGACCAACCACGCGCGAAGGTGCGGGGCCCACTGAACGGTGCCTTCGCTTCTGATCGCGTCAAATATTGCCGCGTGCGAGAGAGGCAGGGGTTTCAGCAGAAGGTCCGGATACTTCTCGATCGCCGCTCCGGTCATGACAGCGCCACTTTGCTGGAAGCCGCGGCGTCGATGGCATCGATCAACGCCGCAACCTCGCGCCGGCGCACCTTCCCGCTGGTCGTGCGGGGCAACTTGCCCGCGGCTAGAAACACGACCCGGGCCGGCACGATGCCTGTCGCCGCTCCAACCGCGACATTGATGCGTCCTCTGATATCCGAGGTATGCTCGAGCGATCGCGACAATTCGACCGCGACGCACAGTTTTTCCGTTCCCGCCTCGCTGATGCCGACAGCGGCGACCCCGCCCGGCACGATGCAGTCGCTCAGCGCTAAGATGGCGTGCTCTGCGTCCTCCGGATGGACATTCTGACCGTTGACTATGATGAGGTCCTTGATCCGTCCGCTGACGTAGAGCTCGCCGCCGGTCATGAAGCCCAAGTCCCCGGTCCTGAGGTAGCCGGTCGCGGCACCCTGAGTCGAGGCCGCCCCGACCCGTCCGACCGATCTGCCCTCGATGCAGATCTCCCCGGCAACCCCTTCCTGCAGCAAGGCACCGTCGGAGTCGCGAATGGAGACCTTGCATCCCCTCGGTCGGCCACAGGATACGATGATTTTGCCATCGGATTGAAGGCTACGCGGTCCCCCAGCTCCATAGCTCGTAGAGACGAGCAACGTGGCTTCCGCGAGGCCGTAGCTTGGCGCGAGAGCTTCCCCGCGAAATCCGAACGGGGCAAAGGTTTCACAAAACCGGTCCATCGTCGCAGCGGAGACTGGCTCGCCGCCGCAGACCGCGACCTCGAGCGTAGACAGGTCTATATCCATATCGGCCGCCGACGCAGTCGCAGCACGGCAGCACAATTCGTAGGCGAAATTTGGCGCGGTAGTTAATGTGGCACTGTACTTGCTGACCGTCTGGAGCCAACGCATCGGCCGCTGAATAAACCACAAGGGATCGAGAAGAACCGACATGCCGCCCGACATGAAAAAGGAGAGAACGTGGCCGACGAGCCCCATGTCATGATGGAGGGGAAGCCACGACACGCCGATTGTGTGACGACCCAGCTCCAACGCGTCAAGGATGGTGCGACAGTTGGCAGACAGGTTTCCATGGCTCAAGCGGACCGCCTTCGGATCACCCGTCGTCCCGGAGGAGAATTGGATCAGCGCCGAGTCATCCGGTCGGACTCCGCTCCCATCCAAGGACGCATCGGTGATTCCGCCCCACCGACCGTTGCCATCGTCCAGCACGATAATTGCAGCTCCGGTGGCGTCGGCAAGATCGCGTAGCCACAACTGCTCGGCCATGCGCGCCGACGTCAGGACGGCGTCGGGACGGGCATTGTCGCAGATCAGTCTTATGCGCAGCGCAGCGCGGCGATTGAACTGCAACGGGGCGGGCACGACAACGGCGCCGGCGAGCAGGCATCCCGCCAGTGCGCAGACAAAAGGCTCAGCCTCGCAAAGAAGGAGCAGACGGGCACGCCCCATGCCCCGGTCGCTGAGGTTGCGCGCAACCAAGCAGGCGCGGGAATAGAGTTCTCCCCAGGTCAAAGTCGCCGGTTCCGCACTCCCTCGCCCGACAAAGACGAAGGCGGGTGCGGAGGGCTGTTCCTCGGCGTGGGTCCGCAGAAAGCTGCCGAGGCTTGCGAAGCCGTCCATCAATCTGAGGGACTGCTGTTGTTTGGCCCCATGGGTAATTCGAGGAATTGCCGCAACACTGCCATGAACCGTCCTTGTGCCAGCAAGAGGGAAGCAACATCGTGAATCTTTCCAGGCACGGCCTCGACATCGACGTTGGGAAGTCCCATCAGATGCGTCGCCTGTTGCCGATCGCCGTCTTGACCCTCGGCGTAGAATAGCTTGATGCGCATGGCGCCTTTCTGCGCTGCGACCAGGGGATAGGTGTCGACCAGGAATGTCGGGATCCGCTCTCGGAGCTCCGGACGGAAATAATACTTCATCCGTGGCACCGGCGAATTGGGCGACAAGTCGGTATGGACGCTAAGTCCCAGGAACGCCCGCGCTCCCAGGCCCAGCGCATATATGAGCCCCCCGAAGCCGCCCGCCGAGGATCCCATGACATAGAGTCCCGGCTGGCCCAGTTCTCTCATGAGCCGACGCAACCGGCTGACCGTCGCCTGGTACGAGCCTCCGAGGGATTTCACGCCATTCAGGAAAAGCAAGTCCTCGGTATCGCGGAGGAACACCACATGCAATGGCAGCCTGCGCAAGAAGGCCCAGAGCACGTTCAGCGATATGAAGAAGTTGTCACCAGCGCCCGGCAGCACGATGAGCAGTTTGGTCCCTCCGTCACGCTTGTAGAAGAGGCTGTCGTGCCGCCCTTGCAGTATCTGATTGGGTGCGGAGCCCGAAGAGACAAGGGCGCTCAGCTCCTCTACCAGCTTGCTCTTCTTCAGGAAGGCGATGACGCGATGAGCGCGAAAGACCGGGCTGATCCGCAATTCGGCCACCCCTGTCCGCGTGAGAAGGGTCGAGGCTTCCTCGATCAGCCCCCAACTCGCCAAATGCTCGGCGGCGTTCCCGATCACCCAGGGGTTGGCGTCCGGCTTATAACCGGCCGATATCGCAATCCGCGAATTCTCCGGCAAGTCCCTGATGGACTCGAGTGGAGGGCTGGTCACGACATCGGTACGCATAGATCGCTGTTCCAACACGCCGCGATTGCTCAATGGACATCCGCCGGGAGACCGGCTTCTCGGAGTTGATAGTGCAGCGATGGGCGGAAATCGGCAAGCCGGCGCCATATTTATGGCGCCCATCGGTCAGCAAAAACGCATCATTGCGCCAGGACTCCGCCGTCGACCGGCAGAGTGTGGCCGGTCACCATGGAAGAGGCCGGGCTCGCCAGGAACAGCACCGCCCCCACCACATCCGACGGCTCGGCCAGACGGCCAATGGGCATCGCCGCCTCCAGCCTGGCAACCAGCTCAGGCCGGGCCAGCACCCCCTTGATGAAATCCGTGCGCACCCAGGTGGGCGCTACGGCATTGACCCGGATTCGATCCCTAGCCCATTCGAGGGCGAGCGCACGGGTCATGTTGACGACCGCACCCTTGGTCGCCTGGTAGGAAATGTTGGGGAAGAACCTGCTGCCCGCGAGTCCCAGGACCGAGGCCATGTTGACGATGCTGCCGCCACCCCCGGCCATCATGAGCCGCGCCGCGCTCCTGGCGCAGAGGAATACGCCGGTCATGTTGACGGCAACGACCTTTTCCCAGTCGGCCAGGGAAAGCTCGACGCTCGGCCGTCCTATGGCGATGCCGGCATTGTTGACCAGCACGTCGATACCGCCGTGAGCTTGGGCGATTCTCTTGATGCCCCGCTCCACTGAGGCTTCGTCGGCTACATTGACCGCCACGGCGATCGCCTCGCCTCCGTTGCGCCGGATCCCCGCGGCGGTTTCCTCGGCAGCGGGGAGATCGATGTCCGTGACCGCCAGTCGCGCGCCGGCCTCGGCGAGGCCAATGGCAACGGCACGGCCTATGCCGCGCGCAGCGCCCGTTACGGCCGCCGATTTTCCGTCGAGACGAAACGTAGCCAACACGCTGCCGGTCGTCATGACTGCTCCCTACACCAGGTTTGACCAGGGCCGAGTTCCTTGCCCAGGCCTGTACGCAGCGTCGCGGCACCTATCCGCGGCATCACCATTGATTTGGCTTGAGGCCTCTGCCATGGGTTTCGGCAGGACCGCCGCAGAAGGGAACGCATTGCATGCCTCACTATCACGCCGTCGTCTGGCTCGACCACCACGAAGCGCGGATCTTCCATTTCAACGTCGGCGAGGTCGACCAGCTGCATGTGCTGCCGGACAAGCCTCACGTCCATCTGCATCATCACCACGGCAGCATCACCGACGGTCACGCCAAGGAAGACCAGCACTACTACCATCAGATCGCCGAAGCGCTGGCCGATGCGGGCGAGGTCCTGGTTTGCGGGCCCGGCTTCGCCAAGACCGAATTGGTCAAACACATCGAATCCCATGATCCCGCATGGCGCAAGAAGCTCGTGGGAACGGAAACCGTCGACCATCCAACCGACAAGCAGATCGTCGCCCACGCGCGCAAGTACTTCCTCGCCGCCGACAGGATGCGACCGCAGCGAAGTTGAAGACCCCTATTCGCCCCGCTCCACGAAGGCCATAGCCTGGCGCATGGTGCGCCGGACATGGCGCCGGCGCAGCGGCGAATGGAGGAACCGGTTGAGGCCGGCCAGAAGCGTGCCCTCGGTCTCGCCTGCGGCATCTGCCTCGGCCCGGGCGGCCAGCGTCGTCTTCAAGACATGGACCGCGACGATGTTCTCGCTCTGGCCGTGATCGAGAATCCGGGCGATCGCGGCGGCGAAGAAGGCGTCTGGGTCGGCGACGTGCCAGGCGGCGGCGTCTACGGCGGGATCCGTGAAGCCGTCATTGCGTCCGGCGAAACAGGCCATCTGCAAAAGCCCCTCGGGCCAGATTTCGGGATATTTCTCGCACTGCAGACGGACGGCATTGGCGAATGTGATACCGTGAGTCATGTCCAGCCATCCGGCATTCTCGGTCATGGGCTGATCGACGCGCGTCTGACGCGCGAGATCGAGCATCAGGAGATTACGCGCGTTGGCGCCGAGGAGCGCCCGATAGAGCGTGGCCGGCGGGGCCTCGCCGTGGGCCGCGGTCAAGGCCAGGGCCCGGCGCACGTTGAGGCCGGCATAGTCGCCGACGCTTGGTGCGCGGGAATCGCCGCCCCAGGCCTTGCGCGCGCCGGCGTAGTCCGCGAACTCGGGAATCAGGTCCTCGCGCGTGGCATAGATCAGCGATCGGGCGAGGGATAGCAGGAGCGGCGCTTCGACCGCCGGGCCCAGCCTGGCGATCAGCCCGCCCGCCTTGGCGACGTAGATGAGGGAGTGACCGAAGTCGGCGTAGTGGGCGAGCGCGGCGCGGGTGAAGGCGCGTTCGAGATCGGGAAAATGCAAACCCGCCGCAAGGGCGCCGCGCAGCAGGGCCGCGGCCTGATCTTCGTCCTCGGCCTCGACGGCGGCGACAAACGCCGCTTCGTCCCAGTCCCGCGCGCCAGGAGCGAAGGGATGCAAGGGCTGGCGCAGGCAATCCTCGGCCAGGTGGGCCACCGGCTCCAAGAGGCAGATGAGGCGGTTCTCGGCGTCCGGCGCCAACTCGTCGTAGAGCCTCAGCCAGTCGGCCATGCCGGCATAGGCGTGAGTCCAGCCGTATTCGAGACGGTCCCAGGACCAGCCCACGGCGGCGGCGAGCGCCTCAACCGGATCGCCCAATTGGGCCAGGCGCGCGAGATCGCGGGCAAGCCGCTCATAGTCCTCGTCTCGGAAGGCGCCTTCGAGGCTCGCCATCACCTTCGCGCGCCGGACTTCAACCGGCGGGTCGGTGAGGTCGAGCCAGACGGCGCCGTCCTGGATGCGCGAGGGGTAGATGCGCAGGCCTTCGCCCCGGTCGAGATTGGCGCCGCTGGTTAGATCGAATTTCCAGTTATGCCAGTTGCAGGTGAGGACGCAGCCGGGACCGAGCGTCCCTTCGCTCAAGGGATAGCCCTCATGCGGGCAGCGGTTGTTGCAGGCGAAGACGCCATCGGGTGTGGCGAAAACTGCGATCTGCCGGCCCTCGTGGCGGACGAGAGCCTGGCCCTGGCCGTGCAGCGAGGCGAGGTCTATAGCCCTGATCCAATTGGGGTTTTGGCCGCTGCCGTCCATGGGATGGAATGTGGTCCCATGGGCTCTCGGCGTCAACGGCCTGGAAGACCGACTAGCGACAAGCCAGCTGGAGCCGCTCTGCCTCCGCCAGATCCTCCGGCCGGTTGGCGTTGAAGAACGGGTCATAGCCCTCGATCGGAAACCCCACAACGGCGACCTTGTGACGCGCCGTCCACGCATCGACTTTGCGGATGCCCTCCTCGACCAGGGCGCGGCGGAGATCCTCGGCGAGTGCCCTGGGCCACAGGCCGACCACGGGATGAACCTGTCCGCCGCTTGCGGCCATGGCGATTTCAGCGTCTTCGCGCGCGCGCGCGTCCAGCAGGCGGCGGACGAGGTCGCGAGGCAGGAAGGGCGCGTCGGTGGGCGCCGACAGCAGCAAGGGGCAATCGGGCGCTTCGGCCTTCGCCCATTCGAGCCCGGCCAGAATGCCGGCCAGCGGCCCCGCAAAACCCTCGACGCTGTCGGCGACCACCGGCAATCCGAATTCCGCGAAGCGCGCGGGATCGCCATTGGCGTTCAACGCCAAACGCCGCGTTTGCGGCGCGAGGCGCTCCACGATATGGGCGAGGATCGGCCTGCCGCCCAGGAGCCGGAGGCATTTGTCCCCGCCGCCCATGCGCCGCGCCAGGCCGCCGGCCAGCAGCAGCCCCGCGACCGGCGGCTCAGGCGGCATCGTCGGCGAGGCTCGCCTTGCGCTGGTGGCGGGGCGCTTCCTCGGCCATGGCCGCAAGATCGGCGTCGAAGCGCAGCCGGCCTTCGCCCGCCAGCGCCACGAAGCGCTTGCCCTTGGCCCGGCCGATCAGGGTGAGGTTCGCCTGGCGGGCGAGCTCTACGCCCCAGGCGGTGAAGCCGGAGCGCGAGATCAGGATGGGTATCCCCATCTGCACCGTCTTGATCACCATCTCGCTGGTGAGCCGGCCGGTCGTATAGAAGATCTTGCCCGCGGGTCCGATGGCGTTGAGGCGCATGTAGCCGGCGATCTTGTCGATCGCGTTGTGGCGGCCCACGTCCTCCATGTAGATGAGCGGCCGATCCTCCTCGCAAAGCACGCAGCCATGGATTGCGCCGGCGGCGAGATAGAGGCTGGGCGTCAGATTGATCTGCTTCGACAGGCTGTAGATCCAGGACGTCTTCAGCACCGCGTCCGGATCGAGCTTCGCTTCGGCGAATTTCTCCATCACGTCGCCGAAGACCGTGCCCTGGGCGCAGCCGGAAGTGAGGGTCTTCTTGCGCAGCTTCTTCTCGTAGTCGGTCTTGCGCGCCGTGCGGACCACGACCACGCCCAGCTCCTCGTCATGCTCGATGGCCTCGATCCTGTCCTCGGGCTTCAGCATGTTCTGGTTCAGGAGATAGCCGACGGCGAGGCAATCGGGGTGATCGCCGACCGTCATCATGGTGACGATCTCCTGGCCGTTCAGGAACAGGGTGAGCGGCCGCTCGACCACCACGTCGGTCTCGATCGCGCGACCCTCCTGGTCGAGGCCGGCGACCCGCCGGGTGAGGCGCGGATCCTCAGGCTGGGGCTTGACGATGTACTCGGCCATGGCCGGGAATATGCGGCCGCCTCCCCCGCTCGGCAAGGCCACCGGGTCCATCGGGCCGCTTGCCTTGCCAGCCGCGGTTCCGGCTGGGCAATATCGGCCATGCATCTGCGCCAGCTCGTCTATCTGAGGGCGCTCGCGCGCGAGCGCCATTTCGGCCGGGCGGCGGCGGCTTGCCGCGTTTCGCAGCCGACCCTCTCGGCCGCGCTCAAGCAGCTCGAGGCCGAGCTTGCGGTGCCCATTGTCCTGCGCGGCCGGCGCTTCGAAGGTTTCACGCCCGAGGGCCTCAGGGTCGTCGATTGGGCCCAGCGCATCCTCGCCGATTGCGACGGACTCAACCAGGAGATCGGCCAGATGCGCCGGGGCCTGGTGGGGCAATTGCGGATCGGGGCGATCCCGACCGCGATCTCCATGGTGCCGCGCCTCACCACCCCCTTCCACGCGCGCCATCCTCTGGTGCTGCTGACCGTGCATTCCCAGACCTCGAACCAGATCCAGCGCGCCATCGACAATTTCGAGATCGATATCGGCCTCACCTATCTCGACAACGAACCGCTCGCCCGGGTGCGCACCCTGCCCTTCTACCGGGAGCGCTACGTCCTGGTGACGCCCTCCCAGGGCCCGCTCGGCCGGCGCCGCAAGATCGCCTGGGCCGAGGCGGCCGAACGCCCGCTCTGCCTGCTGACGCCGGACATGCAGAACCGGCGCATCCTCGACGGCATCTTCCGCGGCGTAGGCAAGGAGCCCCGCATTATCATCGAGACCAATTCAGTCGCCACCCTCTGGGCGCATTTGCGCCAGGGGCGATGGTCGGCGGTGATGCCGCAGACCTTCTTCGCCCTGTTCGGCAGTTTCGAGGGCCTCAGCGCCATTCCCCTGGTGGCGCCCGAAGCGAGCCACATCATCGGCCTGGTGACCGCCAACCGGGAGCCCGTCCTGCCGGTGACCCAGGCCGGGCTGGCGATCGCGAGGGAGGTGGGCTGCCGGCTCAACAAGAGCCTCGCCATCGCCTGAGCGCCGGGTTTGATAGACTGCATCTATCAAAAGATAAGCCCTTTCGACTTGACATCTATTGGAGCCCCGGGAATTGTCCGGCCCTCGGCCCATGCCGAGCAGTGGCGCCCTTGCAAACCTTCCACGATTCCGTCCTGGCGGCGCTTCGCCTGATCTTCAGCCTCGACCCCGATCTGGTCGAGATCGTGCGCCTGTCCCTTGCCGTCAGCTTCGTCGGCGTCGGGCTTGCCGCCCTCATCGGCCTGCCGCTCGGCGCCGCGCTGGCGCTCTACCCGTTTCCCGGCCGGCGCGCCCTCGTGCTGGTGCTCGATTCCTTCATGGGATTGCCGCCGGTGGCCGTCGGGCTCGTCATCTATCTCCTGCTGTCGCGAGCCGGCCCCTTGGGCGTGCTGGGCCTGCTGTTCACGCCGACTGCGATGATCATCGCCCAGACCATGCTCGTGCTTCCGATCGTGGCCGCGCTCTCCCACCAGTTCCTCCAGGACCTCTGGGGCGAATACGCCGAACAGCTTCATTCGCTCGGCGTCGGTCCCGGCCAGGCCTTGCTCACCATGCTCTGGGAAGGCCGCTTCAGCCTCACTACCGCCGTGCTGGCCGGCTTCGGCCGAGCAAGCGCCGAAGTCGGCGCGGTCATGATCGTGGGCGGCAATATCGAGCACGCGACCCGCACCATGACCACGGCGATCGCGCTGGAAACCAGCATGGGCAACCTGTCGCTGGCGCTCGGCCTCGGCATGCTGCTGATGCTGCTCTCGCTTCTGGTCAACGGCGCCGCCTATGTGATTCGCGACTTGTCGAGGCGCCGGCCATGACGGTGGCGCTGCCCCTGGAGCTCCGCGGCGTGGCCTGGGAGGCGGGTGGCCTGCGCCGGATCGACGGCATCGACCTCGACGTCGTCGCGGGCCCGCGCACCGTGATCCTCGGCCCCAACGGCGCCGGCAAGAGCCTGCTGCTCAGGCTCTGCCACGGTTTGCTGGCGCCCAGCGCCGGCAGCATCAGCTGGCGCGGGCCCGCCGCGGGCGAAGCCAGGGCGCGCCAGGCCATGGTCTTCCAGCGCCCCGTCCTGTTGCGTCGGTCCGCCGCGGCCAATGTCGACTATGCCCTGAAGGTTCGCGGGCTTCGCCGCAGCGACCGGCGCGCCCGCGTCGCCGCCGCGCTTTCGCGCACCGGTCTCTCGGCCCAGGCGCGCCAGTCCGCGCGCGACCTTTCCATCGGCGAGCAGCAGCGCCTGGCGCTCGCCCGCGCCTGGGCGAGCGAGCCGGAGCTCCTGTTCCTGGACGAGCCGACGGCGAGCCTGGACCCGGCCGCGACCCACGCCGTGGAGGCGGTGATCGGCGCGATGCACCAAACCGGTTGCAAGATCGTCATGACCACCCACGACCTTGGCCAGGCGCGTCGGGTTGCCGACGAAATCCTGTTCATGCATCGCGGCCGGATCCTGGAACGCCAGGCGGCGGACCGCTTCTTCGACAGACCCGCGACCGAGGAGGCCACGGCCTTCCTCGCCGGGACGCTCAAGTGGTGACATCGGCAGACAGACAAGGAGAAAGACCCATGCAACAACGTCCCTTCCTTCGCCGTCTCGGCGCGGCATTGACCGGCCTGGCATTGCTGGCGCTCGTTGCCGGCAGCGCCGCGGCGGGCGAGCGCTTCATCCTGGTCGCTTCCACGACCTCGACCCAGGATTCTGGGCTTTTCGGCTGGCTGCTGCCCGCCTTCACCAAGGCGACGGGCATCGAGGTGCGCGTCATCGCCAAGGGCACCGGCGAGGCGATCAAGCTGGGAGAGACCGGGGACGTGGACATGCTGTTCGTCCATGACAAGGCCTCGGAGGAGAAGTTCGTCGCCGAGGGTTTCGGCGTCAGGCGCTATCAGCTGATGTACAACGACTTCATCGTCGTCGGCCCCAAGGCCGACCCCGCGCATATTGCCGGCGGGACCAGCGCTTCCGAGGCCTTCAAGAAGATCGCCGCCGTCCAGGCGCCCTTCGCTTCGCGCGGCGACGACAGCGGCACCAACAAGGCCGAGATCCGCCTGTGGAAAGCGGCCGGCATTGATCCGCAACCGGGTTCCGGCAAATGGTATCTCAAGACCGGCTCCGGCATGGGCCCGACCCTCAACACGGCGGTCGCCAAGGGCGCCTATGCGCTCACCGACCGGGGCACCTGGATCGCGTTCAAGAACAAGGGCGACTTCGAGATCCTGGTCCAGGGCGACAAGGCGCTGTTCAACCAATATGGCGTGATCCTGGTGAACCCGGCCCGCTTCCCCTCGGTCAAGGCCGCCGACGGCCAAACCTTCATCGACTGGCTGATCTCGCCCACCGGCCAGGAGACCATCGCCAACTTCCGCGTCGACGGCCAAGAACTGTTCTTTCCGAACTACGCGCCCGGATCGTAAGATGCGCCGCCATGCCGCCCGGAGTGTCCCGCGTCTGCGCCATTCTGCTGCTGGCCGCGGGGCTCCTCAGTGGGGCTTCCGGCGGGCTGGCGGCGGAATACCAGGAAACGACCTACTTCGCCGCCGACGTCGCGGCGGGCCATCTGCCGCCGGTCGCCGAGCGCCTGCCGGCCGACCCTCTGGTCATCAACGTCAAGGGTGAGGGAAAACAGACCGGTCGTCAGGGCGGCGTGCTGCGCATGCTGATCGGGCAGAGCGGCGATGCCCGCGCCTTGCTGCCTTTCGCCTATTCGCGTCTCGTGGTCTACGACGAGCAATATCGCCTAGTGCCGGACATCCTGGAGAGCTTCGAGGTCACGGACGGACGGGTCTTCACCTTCCACCTGCGCAAAGGGCATCGCTGGTCCGACGGCTCGGCCTTCACCGCCGAGGACTTCCGCTATTACTGGGAAGATGTGGCCAACAACCCCAAGCTCATGCCCGACGGATTGCCGCCGGCGCTGCTTGTCAACGGCAAGCCGCTCAGCTTCGAGGTGATCGACGAGACCACCGTCCGCTACAGCTGGGAGCAGCCGAACCAGGCCTTCCTGCCGGCGCTCGCCGCCGCCGTGCCCCTGATGATCTACCGGCCGGCCCATTACCTGAAGCGGTTCAACCCCAAATACGCCGGGGCCAAGGCCGTCGACCGATTGCTGGCCGAGGCAAAGCTGGACAGCTGGACGGATCTGCATCGCTTAAGGGATGACCCGCTCAATTTCAGCAATCCGGAAATGCCCACCCTCGGCCCCTGGGTCAACCTCTCGCGCCCGGGCAGCGAGGTCTATGTGGCCGTGCGCAACCCCTTCTATCATCGGGTCGACGAAAAGGGGCACCAGCTCCCCTACATCGACCGCCTGGTCCTGATCCCGGAAAACAAGGCCGACATCCCCGCCGCGGTCGCTGCGGGCAAGAGCGATCTGCAGGCGACGGGCCTGGAGCTGGGCGACCTGCCGTTGCTTCAGGCGGCGGCCAAGAAAGGCACGATCAAGCTCTCGCTGTGGCCCAGCGGACGCGGGTCGGAGCTGGCGCTCTACCCCAACCTCAATGCCGCCGATCCGGTCTGGCGGACCCTGATGCGCGACCTGCGCTTCCGCCGGGCGCTGTCGCTCGCCATCGACCGGCGCGCGATCAACCAGGCGCTCTATGGCGGCGCCGGCAAGCCGCGGGCGAACACGCTGTTGCGGGATTCGCCCCTGTTCGATCCGGACGCGCAAAACGCCTGGGCCGAGTATGACATCGCGCGGGCCCAGGAGCTGATGGATGCGGTAGGGCTCAAGCTCGACAAGAACTACGGGCTCCGCCGGCTTCCCGACGGCCGGATCCTGTCCCTCCTGGTCGCGACCCGGGGAAGCCCGGCGGAGCTGCAGGTGCTGCGGATGATCCAGGAGACCTGGCGCAAGATCGGCGTCGAGCTGATGATCGGCGCGCCGCTGCCCAGCGCCTTCCAAGACCGGATCCTCGCCGGCAAGACCGTCATGTCCATCGCCGAGGGCCTGGCCGACGGCCTCGCCACGCCGGCCATGGATCCGGCGGAATTCACGCCCTCCGACGAGGATCAATTGCAATGGCCCCAGTGGGGCCTCTACCAGGAGAGCGGTGGCAGCAAGGGTCAGCCCATCGACCTGCCGGCCGCGGCCCAATTGGCAAGCCTTTGGAAGAGCTGGCGCGACGCGGGCAAGGAGGCCGACAAGACCAAGGCCTGGCGCCAGATCGTCAAGCTCGCGGCCGACCAGCTGTTCACCATCGGGATCGTGGGCGAAGTGCCCCAGCCGGTGGCTTCCAACCCGAGGCTGCGCAATCTGCCGGACCGGGATTTCTATAACTGGGAACCGGGCGCCTATTTCGGCCTTTACCAGCCCGATGTCTTCTGGCTGGAGCAGCAATGACCTGGCTCGACCGGGCTATACCCCTACCGCTCGCAGGGACGACAGAAGGCCCCCGGCGCACTATATTCCGCCGTATATAGCGAAGCGAAGCCGGACGGCATGATCGATCCCTTTGGACGAAGCATCACCTACCTGCGCGTATCGGTGACGGACCGCTGCGACTTCCGCTGCGTCTACTGCATGGCGGAAGACATGACTTTCCTGCCCAAGGCCGAGATCCTGTCTCTGGAGGAACTCGACCGCCTGTGCAGCGCCTTCGTCGCCTCGGGCGTGCGCAAGCTTCGCCTCACCGGCGGCGAGCCGTTGGTGCGCCGCAATGTCATGAGCCTGGTGCGCGCCCTCTCCCGCCATCTGGCCTCAGGCGCGCTCGACGAACTCACCCTCACCACCAACGGCAGCCAGCTCTCCCGCTTCGCCGGCGAGTTGGCCGCCGCGGGCGTGCGCCGGATCAACGTCTCGGTCGATACTCTCGACCCGGCCAAGTTTACCGCCATCACGCGCTGGGGCCGGCTCGAGCAGGTCATGGAAGGGCTCGCCGCGGCCAAGCTCGCCGGGCTCGCGGTCAAGATCAACGCCGTCGCTCTCAAGGGCGTGAACGACGACGAATTCGACCGGCTGATCGAATGGTGCGGCGCCGAAGGCTTCGATCTGACCCTGATCGAGGTCATGCCCATGGGCGACATCGGCGGCGAAAATCGGGTCGAGCAGTATCTGCCCCTTTCCCTGGTCCGCGCCAGGCTTGCTCGGCGCTGGACGCTGCAGGACATCGATTACCGCAGCGGCGGACCGGCGCGCTACGTGCACATCGGCGAGACGGGGCGCAAGCTCGGCTTCATCACGCCGCTCACCCATAACTTCTGCGAGAGCTGCAACCGCGTGCGGCTCACCTGCACCGGCATGCTCTACATGTGCCTCGGCCAGGAGGATTCGGCCGACCTGCGCGCACCCTTGCGCGCCGGCGGCGATGAGGCGGGGCTCGAGGCCGCGATTGCCGCCGCCATCGCCCGCAAGCCCAAGGGCCACGACTTCATCATCGACCGGCGCCACATGATGCCGGCCGTGCCGCGGCATATGAACGTCACCGGCGGGTAGCGCCGACTTTCGGCGGGCGCTTCCGGGGCCCCCTGTCACCCTGAACCAATCTCACCCGGTTGCAAATCTCTGGATCGATTCTGAGTCGCCCAAAAAATGGCCCGATGTTCAACGCGTGCGTAGCTGGCTTATCCCCTCGACAACGCCAGCGCTGACGATCAGAAAGCAGCCAGCGCCTTCGCGCCACCCGAAAGGCTCGCCGGCGAAAAGAGCGGCGCTGATCGCCGAGGCCAGCACCTCGAACAGCAGAAGGATGGAGACCCGGCCAGGGTCGAGCCGTCCGGCACCCCAGAGGATCAGGAACCCCACGGGCACGAGCCAGATGCAGCTCAGCAGTACCAGCGGCAGCGCCGCGACCAGCGAGCTCAATGTCGGCGGCGCCGCAGGAGCGACAGCAAGGAAGGCCAGGGCGAATGGCACCGCGAAGACGCTATTGGCCAATGTCTTTTCGAGAGCCCCCAGGTCATGGGTCTTTCGGACGTAAACCGTGGCAAAGGCAAATGCTATGCCCGACGTCAGTGCCAGCCACTCGGCATTGCCGTGCGGCAGCGGCAAGAATCCCCGAAAGTCCAAGATCACGGATGCCCCGGACAATCCGAGCGCGATCGAAAGCACGCGCCCCGGTCCTATGGGATCGCTGAGCAGCAATATGCCCAGCAATGACGCCCAGATCGGTGAAAGGTAGAACAACAGGGTGACCCGGACGACGGCGCCATAGAGGAGCGCGTGATTCCAGCTGGCAAAGGTAAATCCTGTCAGAAGGCCGACCACCATCAGGCGGCGGAAATCCTGCCTGCTGGGCCAAGGCCTGGACAAGACCACGGGCAAGATGATCAGCGCTGCGGCCGCATTCAATGTGACGCTGGCCCAATTCCCCGTGAGGCCATGCCTTTCCAGAAAACGCAGGGGAATCCACCAGAGGCCCCAGAAGGCACCGGAAGCAGCGACCACGGCGGAGACCGCAAGTGTGGCCTTTGGCGCGGCTGAATTGGATACCGACACTAAGACACCTGGTACAGGCTTCGCCCCGACATTCGGCTAGGGCAGTTAATCAGGTTTGGCAATGGGTCGGCTACCGACCCTCTCATGCCGGTAGCCGACCGCGATTCGTGCTTCTCAGGTTTGCGCGGCCGATGCGCGCTTCTCTGCTAGACCGCTCCACATCAAGAGTGTGAATACCGACACAACGATTGTCACGGCGCCAAGCCACTGACTCTCCGTCAACCGTTCACCCAGGAACGCATAGGCGATTGCGACCCCAAAGACGGGCTGCAGATTCAGGAAAATGCTTGCCGTTGTCGCGGGAACTGACTTGAGGGCCCGGAGATAGAGCCAGGATGCCACCGCATAGTACATCAGCCCGGCCAGCGCACCGCCGAGAATGCTCCGAGGCGTCAGGGCCGTGAGAGCGGCAAACGCCCCGCTGTGGCCTTGCAAGGGCCAGATCGCCATCACCCAGATGAGTGCGACGGTTTGCTGGAGGGTAACCGCCAAGAGGGGATCGACGCGGAGGATAAGGCGTCGGGAGACCACCGTGTAGGTTGCGCAGCACAGCACCCCCGCCATGATAAGCAGCGCTCCGTGGGCGCTGGTCGCCAATCCCGCGGACCCGCCAATGACGCCTGTAACCAGGAGCACTCCGCACACGGCGGTCGCCGTAGCAGCGAGAAAGCGAAGTGTAATTGTCTCGCCCAGGATGAACCAGGCCAGGACGACGATAACGGCGGGTTCTGCGGCCCAGAGCAAGGTGGCCACGCTGGCCGTCGATTGCGCCAATCCGAGCGTGCTGAAGGTGTAGGACAAGCCCGGATTCACCCACCCCAGCAGCGCAACCGGCAAGATCGTCCGCCAACCCACGGAGGGTCCGCCGGCAATGCGCACGATGATCCACATGACGCATGCGCTGGGGGCGAGCTGGATGATGAGATAGGTGAGAGGCGAGACGGAAGCGAGCAGCGCTTTGCTTATGACCGTTCCGACCGCCCAAAACAAAGCTGCCGATGTGAGACAGACGAGCGGCGAATGGGTAATGGAGAGGCGCGCCATGATGGTTCTCCTTCAAAAGTCACAGGCTTCGACGTAATTGCGCAGCGTGAGCCGCCGGACTTGTGGCAGCAGTCGTCGCCGTCGCAGTGGTCGTAGCCTGGCTTTCGAGGAGGCCGGTTGTTCACGGACATCATCCAAGCATCGTCAAATTGGCCCATTCGGATTGCAGCGAACATCCGTCAGGCACAATCGGGCAAGTCCAGTGCATTCTAGCCAATTCTCGAGCCGACCGGGACTGGTTCGATCGAGAGCCGCGATGGCTCGCTGCGTGTCCATGGCGCCCGATTGCCGTTCCGATGCATTGATTCCGCAAATATCGAATCGTCGAGCAAGCCTAGTCCCGGCCCACCCGGCCTGTCAACGATGTTTCCAGCAATATCGAAATTAAGCCCGGCGCCGGCGAAGCCGCCGGCCCCGCAGCCTCATTCGATCTTGATCTGGTGCGCGAAGGCGATGCCGTCGGTGATGGTGATCTGCTTGAAGCCCAGCAGCTTCAGGAAATCGAAGAAGGTCGCGTATTCGGCGATCGTGTTCTGCTGGAAGAAATCGGTGAGACGGGCCGCGGCCGTCAGATGGGCGAGCAGGGCCCGGGTGCGATAGACGGTGCTGAGCCCGCCGTCGGTGGTGCCGACGATGATGAGCTTGTCGGCCTCGTCGCCCTTGGCGAAGATGTAGAAGGTCGGCGCGTAGGGCTTGTCGGCGATCTCCTTGGCGAGCGCCGCGGCGAAGCCGATCCGCCGGCTCCGGTCGCTGTCGGCGAGCGTCGCCACCCGCGCCATATAGGTCTCGGTGACCTTGGGCTTGGGATAGTAGTAACCCTCCTGCGAATCATCGGCTCCGGCGCGGGCCGGCACTGTCAAAAGCAGCATAGCGGCGAAGGCCGCAACAAATCCGATACGCATGGCGAAGATCCCCATCTTGGCGCGAAATGGCGCAAGCTTGGATGCTCGCCGCATCCTTGGCAAGTCGCTATAGTCGCGGCCATGTCCCCTGAAGGCCGTTCGCCAAGCGCTACCGCTCTGCGCATCGCCATCCTCGCCGCCGACACCGACGAGGCGCGCCAGGCCGAGGCCCGGCTGAAGAAGCGCTACGCCGCCGTCGAGCCGGAGAAGGCCCAGGTCATCGTCGCGCTCGGCGGCGACGGGATGATGCTGGAGACCCTGCACCGGTTCATTGGAAGCGGGACGCCGATCTATGGCATGAACTGCGGCACCGTCGGCTTCCTGATGAACCTCTACTCGGAGGAGGACCTGCCGGCGAGGCTCGCCAAGGCCCAGCCGGTCCAGCTCCATCCCCTGCTGATGACGGCCTCGAGCGCCGACGGCCGCAAGCAGCAGGCCCGCGCGATCAACGAGGTCGCCCTGCTGCGCCAATTGCGCCAGGCGGCGAAGATCGCGATCCGCGTCGACGGCGTGGTGCGCATGCCGGAGCTCATCTGCGACGGCGTGCTCATCTCCACGCCGGCCGGCAGTACCGCCTACAATCTCTCCGCCCATGGGCCGATCCTGCCGCTGGGCGCGGGCGTGCTGGCGCTCACGCCGATCAGCGCCTTCCGGCCGCGGCGCTGGCGCGGCGCCCTGCTGCCCCACTCCGCCGAAGTGGTCTTCGAAATCCTGGAATGCGCCAAGCGCCCCGTCTCGGCCGTCGCCGACTACACCGAAGTGCGCGACGTGGTCGAAGTGCGGGTGCGGGAGGATCGGGGGACGATCCTGAAGCTCCTGTTCGACCCCGAGCACAATCTCGAGGAGCGCATCCTGCGCGAGCAGTTCCAGCCCTAGCTGTGAGCTTTCAACAGGTTGTCCATCCGGCCCCTGCCGGGAGAAGCTGAAGGTGTCGAAGCCTCAGTGATCTCAGGGAGAGACCGGATGAACGTTCACAAGAATGCCCGTCTCACGGCGCACGGTCGAGAGTGGATCGTGGCCCGGGTGGCGAGCGGGCAGACGCTGCAGGCCGTCAGCGAAGCCGTAGGTGTCTGCCCGCGGACGGTGCGCAAATGGGTGAAACGCTACGATGCTGAAGGACTTGCCGGCTTGGCGGACCGCAGCTCGCGGCCCCGACGGCTGTATCGGCCGACGCCGCAGGCGATCGTCGAACGCATTGAAACCCTTCGGCGCGAGCGATTGACCGGCAAGGCGATTGCGGCCGAGGTCGGAGTTCTCGCCGGCGACCGTCAGCCGGCTTTTGAAGCGCTTGGGCCTGAACAAGCTGAGCGCCCTGGAGCCGGCCGAGCCGGTGCGCCGCTATGAACGCGAAAACCCCGGCGAACTCATCCACATCGATATCAAAAAACTCGGCAGGATCGATGGCGTCGGCCACCGGATCACGGGCGACCGTAAAGGCCAGAGCAGCCGGCGAAGCCGGGGCCAAGGCCTCGGCTGGGAGTTCGTCCATGTCTGCATCGACGATGCCTCGCGCGTCGCCTTCAGCCAGGTCATGAAGGACGAGAAGAAGGGCAGTGCCGTCGCCTTCCTCAGGGCCGCCATCGCCTATTACGCAAGCCTCGGCGTCCAGGTGCAACGCGTCATGACCGACAACGGCTCGTGCTACAAATCCTTCGCCTTCGCGCGGGCCTGCAAACGGCTCCGCCTCAGGCACATCCGAACCAAACCCTATACCCCCAAGACCAACGGCAAGGCCGAGCGGTTCATCCAGAACGTCGTTACGCGAGTGGGCCTACGCCAGGGCCTACCATCACTCAGACCAGCGCACCGCCGAACTGCCGCGATGGCTTCATCGATACAACTGGCATCGCCCCCATGGCAGTATCGGCTCAATGCCACCGATCAGCAGGCTCCCTTTGACCGGGAACAACCTATTGAGGCTCCACACCTAGCCGCCGTGGGCCCGGGCGCGGTTCGCCTGTCCAGACGACGGCGACCGGTGGCGTGCGAATTCCGCGACGGTGGCAACAAGCCGTCGCATGTCGGCCTTGAGGCTCTCGAAGCCGGCGGTCTTGTCGATCCGGGCCTCGTCCAAATAAAGCCGCCGGTTGATCTCGATCTGGAGGGCGTGGCGCCCGGCCGCGGGATCGCTGTAGCGCTCGATCAGCTCGGCGCCCTTGAAGGGATCGTTGATCCGAACGGTGTAACCCATGCCTTTGAGGCATTCGGCGACCAGGCGGGTGAACGCGCCCTCGCAGGCGCGCCCGTCCAGATCCCCCAGCACGAAATCGGCGCGGGGATGGGCGTGACGCCCGCGGCCCATCGCCTTCATGGAATGGCAGTTGACGTGCCAGACAGCGCCGAACCGGACATGAGCGTGGTCGAGCATGGCCTTGAGGGCCGCGTGATAGGGCCGGTAGAAGCGGGCGATCCGCTCCTCCACCTCGGACACGGCCAGCGACCGGTCGTAGATCGGCAGCTCGGGGCCGAGCAGCCGGCGGAGCAGGCCGAGGCCGCGCTCGCTGCGCGGGCTCGGCTCCGCACCATGGGGCCAGGGCTCGGAGAGAAGATTCTCGTCGATGT
Organism: uncultured Alphaproteobacteria bacterium; assembly: GCA_963724385.1. Lineage (GTDB taxonomy): Bacteria > Pseudomonadota > Alphaproteobacteria > Dongiales > Dongiaceae > DASXQK01. The sequence goes on from CAVRUJ010000002.1 coordinate 208,450, forward strand.
CCGCCACATGCCGGTTGGGATCGATGTAGCTGCGCGGGAACAGAGCGGCCAGCAGGGCCACGCCCTCGGCCGGCGCATCGGCCAGCAGCTCGTCCACATAGGCGTCTTCAGCCCGGCGCAGCATCTCCATCGGCGCGGCGTGGCCGAAGTCTTCCGGATACTCCCGGCCGCTGTGCGGCGAATCGATGACGACCGGCGCCAGCGCGTCGGGCGCCGGCTCATGGCGCTCGAGCACTCCCGGCAGGCGGTGGCGATGGATCTCCCGGGCCCTTGCCAGCCCGCCGGGAGAACGGATATCCATGCAGTTTCCTCGCTTTGCCGCAGGAACCAGGAGCAGCCCTTGGCCCGTCAGATTGCCAGCCTCGACATGATTCGCCGGCTGGTGTCGATGGACACGACCAGCCGCAACTCCAATCTCGAGCTCATCGGCTTCATCGGCGAGCATCTGGCCGGGCTCGGGATCGACAGCCGGCTGGTGCATGACGAAACCGGCCGCAAGGCCAATCTCTACGCCACGCTTGGCCCCAGGGACAAGCCCGGCATCGCGCTATCGGGCCATACGGACGTGGTGCCCGTGGACGGCCAGGACTGGTCTTCCGATCCCTGGACGGTGGAGGAGCGTGGCGGCCGCCTCTTCGGCCGCGGCACCGCCGATATGAAAAGCTTCATCGCCGTCGTGCTGACGGCCCTGCCGGAAATCCTGCGCCGGAAGCCCAGCTCTCCGATCCATCTCATATTCTCCTATGACGAGGAGGTGGGCTGCCTGGGCGTGCGGCGGTTGCTGGACGTGCTGGCCAAGGCCCCGGTCAGGCCCTTGGCCTGCATCATCGGCGAACCCACCAGCATGAAGGTCATGGTCGGCCACAAGGGCAAGAAGAGCATGCGCTGCCAGGTGCATGGCCGCGAATGCCACTCGTCCCTCGCTCCCCAGGGGGTGAATGCCATCGACTACGCGGCCGAACTGGTCGGGAAGCTGCGTGGCATGGCGAAGCGGATGGCCGAGCAGGGCCCGTTCGACGGCAATTTCAACGTCCCTTATACGACCGTCCATACCGGCGTGATCCGTGGCGGCACCGCCCTCAACATCGTGCCCAAGGACTGCCAGTTCGATTTCGAGTTCCGCTACGTGCCCGGCGTCGACCCGGAAGCGCTCTATGGCGAGATCAGGGGATTCGCCGAGAAGGAACTGCTGCCGCAGATGCGGGCCGTGGCATCCGAGGCCGGCTTCGACTGGGAGCAGATCTCGGCCTTCCCCGGCCTCGACACGCCGGTCGACAGCGAGATCGTCGAATTCGTCAAGTCGCTCACGGGCGCCAATTCCACGGGCAAGGTCGCCTTCGGCACCGAGGGCGGCCTGTTCCAGGAGGCCGGCATCCCGACGGTCATCTGCGGGCCGGGCGACATCGCGCAAGCCCACAAGCCCGACGAATACGTCGACGTCGACCAGGTGGCGCTATGCGAGGACTTCATGGGCCGGCTGATGGATAAGCTCTGCAGCCTGCCGGCGGTCGGCTGAGACGCGGATCGAGGCCCGGGGCGCGCGCAGAACTCTTGCGTGTCAGTTCATCGAATCCAACGCGCCGGTGAGGTCGCCCAGGCGGCTGAGGGTGCGGGTGGAACTGCCGTCGAAAACGAAGAGCGTGACCGCATCGGGGCCATAGGCCGAGGGATCGCGGTTGATGCCATTCTGCCGGCTGCCGACCGTGATCTGCAGCACGACATAGCGGTCGAGGGAAGCCTTGCCGTCGGGCCCGTAGAACAAGGCCTGACCCTCGGTGCACAGGGTCGGATCGTAGCTGGCGCCGTTGGCGCCGCCGTTGTCGCTGCCGGACCCTGAAAAGTCGGCCTCGTCGCTGCAATCGCCCGTCGTCCAGTCGATTTCGGCGCGCTTGCCGATCTGCTGGGAGAACCAGTCGGCGAGCGGGGTGGCCGGCAGGCGCTGATCGAGCTGCTTGGCGGTCAGCTGCTGAACCAAGAGCTTCGCCTGGGCATCCAGGGCCGGGTTCAAAGGCGGCGGTGGTGGTGGGGTCGTATTCTCCTGCGCGGGCTCCGGCGGGCTGGCGGCCGCTCCGGAACTCGAATCCGTGCCGCTGCCCTGGTCGCCGGTTGCCGGCTGGTCGCCGCTCGTAGCGTCGCCTGATCCGGACCCACCATCCTGGCCGGAGGTACTTGAAGGGGGGCTGCCGGTCCCGGAGCCGCTCGACTGAGCGATCGTCACCTGGCCACTGTCCACCAGGATCGCGCCGGCGACGGCCTGGCCGGACGCACCCGCCTGCCGGGCCGCAGCCGTACAGGCGAGGCCCATCAATAGAACGGCGGCGATAGCGGTCAGACGCACGGCGATGCCTTCACAGCCTCCGCGGCAATTCTAGCCCGAGTTGCCGCCGGGAACCATGCCGGCGTCGAGGCTGCGTCGTCTTGGTACTAACGTCTGGCCGGCGCGAAGCGCCTGGCTAGCCCTTGGCTGGAAAGTGGCGCTGGCGCTGGCCGCTGCGGCTCATGTGCTCGGCATGGCGGCCGGAAACATAGACATAGAGGGGGTTGCGCACCGGCAGGATCGGCCCGCCATGCCAGAAGAACAGCAACAGGCTCCGGCTATCCGGTGCCAGTCCGCGCAGGAACACGCTGCCCGACCTGTGAGGCGGGATATAGACATAGAGCTCCCCGGATTCGTCCCAGTCGAACCAGTTGGAGAGCGGCATCTCGGGATCGGTGTTGGGCATGAATTCGATCGGCTTGCCGGTCAAGCGGACGCGCCGCACCCTATAGATCTCGACCGGCCAGGCGCTGTTGTTGTGGAACCGCATCTCGAGCTGGGAGGGCTGCGGGCGCTCGGCCGGCCAGGGCGTCAGCGTCACCTTCGGACGCGGCAGGAACCGCGCCCAGGCAAGCGCGGTGCTGAGCCCGGCCCCCCAGATCGCCGCCACCGTCGTCCATGTAGAGCTCATTGACCCAGCCTCATCCGCCGCTTCTGCTGCTGCAGCCCGTCGCACGTCATTCATGAAACCAAGGACCCCGGGGTTCCTTGGGTTCACCGGGCACTCTGCCGCATCCAGCATGTTAACGGAAGCCGCCAAGGGCAGAAAGTGCCTGCCCACGGCTGCCCAAGGCGGCCCACCCCACTACTTCCGGGCCCTTTAAGGCCTCTATTGTATCGGCAATCGTCAGTCTATCCTTGTCCCCGGAGGAAACGGCGCAGGGCTCCGACGAGGGGATGGGTCAGATTTCGAGCTTTGCCAATGCGGTTGAGTTGCAGCTGAACCACCTTCTGGCTGAAGCGCCGGCCTGGGTCGGTGCCGCGCTTGCCTGGCTGCAGAAGGGGAACCGGGGCTTTTTCATTTGCCTTGCGGTCGAACTTGCCTTGCTGGTTTCGCTTGGCAGCCGGGTGATCGGGCAGATCGTCTTGGAGCGTCGCGCGAAGGCCGCCTCCACCGAACATAGCCGCAAGATCGTTCTGCGCGGCCAAATCTCCGCCGCCGATCAGGGCAGCTCGAGGGCCCAGAACAGGCTTGCCCGCATGTATGCCCAAGGCCAGGATGTCCAGAAGGACTTCGTCCAGGCGCATATGTGGTTCAGCCTGGCGGCCGCCGGCGGCATCAAGGAGGCGGCGGAGAGCCTCGCCAACATCGCCCGCCAGATGACGCCGGACGAGATCGCCAAGGCGGAGGAAATGGCGGCCAAGCGCCGGCGTTCCAGCGACTGAGACCATCGCGCCGAGAGCAAAGCCCTGCGTCCTGGATGATTCCTGCCGGTCGGCTATTGCTGCCCGTAGGTCATGACATAGCCGGTGGCGCTCATGCTGCGCAGCTGGGCGCGGATCTGTTCGTCGGTCATGTCCTGGGCGCCGTTCTTGGGCGTTTCGCGCACGGCTTCGACCGCGGCCGCCGTCTGTTTTTGGCAATGCCCCTCGGCCTTGGCGACTTCCCCCAGGATTTCGCCATCGGTGAGCAGGCCGCGGACGGTCACAAGCTTGCGGATCGCGGGATCGGCGTAGCGATCGATGCAATTGAAATAGGCCGTCATCCGCTTGTCCGCCCCGGCCGCGGAGGCCTGGCCGAGCGAAAGCAACGACAGGGTCGCCACAGCCGGAAGAAGTCTCAGGGCAAGGGCAACCCGCGCCAAATCCGCCATCGCATGCTCGCCATCAGTTTGGGCTGGAGCCTGTAGCACATCGTCGCAGCAGCGGCCACAAGAGCGGTCGACCGCGGACGGGTCGCGACGCAAGAAAGGACCGACGGCGGCGATGCAGCCTCGGCTGGTTGCACCGGACGCCGGCCGCGCGCTACTCCTGGCCCGAATTTCTCACAGGGATTACGATGTCGTTGCTCGCGCGCGGCGGCGATCCACTAGGAAGCGGGCCGAAGGCGATGTGCATCCATCGGCGAGGCCCGCTCCGCTTTGTGAGAGTGGATCGATTCAGCCGAGGGACCAAGCGGTCCCTCGGCATCGAGCCACCGGTGGGCGCCCCGCGCGCGGCAACCCGGAGGGCCGGGCGAATTTGGCGACAGGACGTCGTCAGCCGGCTCGCTCGATGCGCAAGCATCGGGCTTCGCCGCCTTCCTAGCCTGTCGGCAAATTCGCCTCGGCGCCATCATGATCCCTGTGAGAAACTCGGGCTAGCCCATGAACAGCGATAGCCGCGCGATGTCCGGCGGGCCTCGGTCCGCTCTTGCCGGGCGAAGCTGGGCCGGCGCGCTCGCCGATCTGGCCGGCCGGCGTCCCGGCCGCCTTCTCGCGGCGGTGCTGGCCTTCCATTTCGTCGTCTGGACCTTGCTGCCCATCCTGGTCTGCGCCAACCTGCAGCTCGACCTTGCCGAGGATCTGGCGCTGGGCAAGGAGTGGCAGCTCGGCTACTGGAAACACCCGCCGCTCCCCTGGTGGCTGGCCGATCTCGTCTACCGCCTTCTTGGCGACGTCCGGGCCGTCTACCTGCTTGGGCCGCTCGCAGCCGTGGCCTGCCTCTACTTCGTCTGGCGTTTGGCCCGCGAGCTCCTGGAGCCTGCGGCGGCGCTCGTCGCCGTGCTGGCCTTGGAGGGCCTGCACTACTTCAATTTCTCGGTGGTCAAATTCGCCCATGACCAGATGCAGCTGCCCTTCTGGGGCCTCACGGGCTGGCTCGTCTATCGCGCCATCCTGGCCGACCGCGCGAGGGACTGGGTTGGTGCGGGCGCGGCCCTGGCGCTCGCCTTCTGGTCGAAATACGCGGCCTTGGCCTTGGCCTTCCCGATCCTTCTGTTTCTTGTCTTTGACCCCAAGGCCAGGGGCAGTTGGCGAAGGCCCGGGCCCTATCTCATGGGGCTCGCCTTCCTCCTCGTGCTCGCGCCCAACATCTGGTGGCTCGTCCACAGCGGCTTTCAGCCCTTCCGCTATGTCGACCAGAGAGCCGTCGCCGCCGCGCACTGGTACGACTACCTCTGGTTCCCACTGCGCTGGACGGGAAGCCAGCTCCTGGCGCTGTTGCCCGTCATCGGCCTGCTGGCCCTGGCCGTAGGGCGCCGGGATTGGAGCGGCCTGCCGGGCTTCCGGACCGCGAGTTTCGAGCAGCGCTACGCCCTGATGCTGGGGCTGGGACCATTCCTGTTCACGACAGCGGTCGCGATTCCGCTGGGCCGGCTTCCCGTCGCCATGTGGGGATATCCGCTATGGTGCTTTGCGCCGCTCGCAGCACTGCTTTGGCTGAAGCCGGCGCTGGATCCTTCCCGGATTGCCCTCTTCGCTCGATGGGCCTTGGTCGTCCTGCTGGCCTGGCCGGTCGCCTACGCGGCGACCGAACTGGGCGAGCCGTTCCTTCGCGACCGGCCCAAGGCGACCCAATTCCCGGGCCGCGAAATGGCGGCGTTGGTCACCGATCGCTGGCATGCCGCGTTCGGCACGGCCCTCGTCTATGTGACCGGAACCGAGTTCGAAGCCAACAACATGGCGGTCTATTCCCCCGACCGGCCTCACGTGCTGGTTCACGCCGACCCGGCCCTCAGTCCCTGGATCGACATGGCGGACCTGAAGCGGCGCGGCGCGGTGCTGGTCTGGAGCCCTACCTCCGGCGGAATCTCGCCTCAGGAACTGCTGGCGCGCTTCCCCGCCGCGGAGGTGCAAGAGCCGCTGGTTCTGCCTCGCCACACGCTCTATCCGCGCAGTCCCGTCACGGTCTTCTATGCCTTCCTCAAGCCGCAACCATAGGCGGCATCGTCCGGCAGCCGGCTTGGGCTAGGTCTTGGGCTAGGTGTAGTAGTTCAGCTCGTCGCTCAGAACCCGCATGAAACTCTGCGAGCCGGGCTCGAACTCGAGGCCGAACCCGGTCTCGTGGCTATTGCCGAAGATGTCCTTGTAGCCGATCCGCCCGAGGAAATAGAGGCGCAGCTCGCGTTGCTCCACTTGCTTGCGCTCCGCTTGCTCCATGCGAAACGGGCAGCCCAGCCGGCGCTCGTACCTGCTGTTGGCGCTGATCACGGAACCGACCGGCACGCTGGCGCGCAATGTGAGCGCGGAGGCATCCAGCTTCGTGGGTTGCTGGGAGACCGGCAGGACTCCCATGCCGATGGATTCCAGGATGGCCGGGGTGCGGCCGCGGTTGACGAAGGTGAACTTGATCACGTAGTTCGGCATTTCCGATGAGCCGAGCTCTTCCGTGGATGCCTTGGAGGAATCGCCGACCGGATCGAGCTCCACGTCTTCGTCGATGAACAGGTAGGCCCGCTCGATGTTCACGAGGGCATCCGCGGATTTCTTCGCGGCGGCGGCCGCGCTCCTGCCCGCATTCGCCGCGTCCGCGGCGATGACGCGGAGCTTCTCCCATTGGCCTGCCTGGCGAACACTGCTGCGCCAAGTCAAGAACCACAGCCCGCTCGTTGAAAGGGCCAGACCGCCAAGGAGACACAAGCTCCAAACTGCATAGACGCCGGTCATGCTGCTCCCATTTTCACCTGAAGTAGGGGATTGCGCTTGCTGCTCGGTCCGGGCCTGGGAATGCTCCGGCGCCACGATGCAAAGCGCGACCATCAAGGCCGCCAGCAGGCCAACGCTCGACCGCCGCCGGCGCGCGCTCGAGATGGCAATCACCGGCGGCACGGGTGCGAAGACGCTCACAAGCCGCCTCGAGACCGGCATCGGCTTCCCACGACGAAATTCGATGAAGGCCTGTAGCACATCGCCGGCATGACCGCACGCCGAGACGGACCGGACGTCAATCGTCCACCGCAATCGAAAATGGTGGAACCGTGCTGCGCAAACCTGCTGCCCATCCCGCAAGGCCAGGCCAACTGCTTTTCCTCATCGGCGATCAGGATGAGGTCTCGGGAAGCAGCGGCACCATCGGGTACAAGTCAGCCAACCGAGGAATCAATGCCCGCCAGGCATCTTCGTGACAACTTTGCGGCGTTATGGCGGTACACTGCGAGGTTGCATAGATTTCAATGGCAGGTCCCATAGGGGCACACGGGCGTCGAGGCGGGCTAAACTCGTCTTGGTCGTCAAAGGATTGAACCGTGTTCAACCACATCAGATGGCGGATCACCAAGGACAACCCCAGGGCCCATGCTTCGGAGCTCTTTGCGACCGCGGAAGACGCCGTGGCCGAAGCGTGTCCGCTGCTCACGCTCTCACTCTATGACATCTGGATCGAATGCGCCGACGGCACGCGCATCGACGTGAATGAAATCCTGCGCCAGTGCCGAAGCTGGGGTCACGTCGTGCAGGCCCCAATCGCCGTCCTCAGTGACAGCAAGTGAGGCGGCCGGCTCCGCCGAGCTTGGCGAGGGATTGCGCTTGCCCGCCTTGTTGAGCTGAATGCCGTAGGAGCCCGGCAGCTTCACGCGAGATTGCCGAGCCGGCGCCAGCCGCCCCAGGCCTCGGGCCGGCGCAGCAATTGGATTTCCAGCCGATCGAGATAGTCCCGGGTGGCAGCGAGAATCGCTTCGCCTTTCGGCAGTTTCCGGGACAGGGTCAGAGCCGGATCGAAAATGATTTCGAAGCGGCCGGGCTCCTCGGGATCGCGGATGGCGTGGACCGGGATGAGCGGCGCTCCCGTCATGAGCGCCAGCTTCGGCGCCCCGACGGCGAGCCGGATTCGTCCGGCCAGGAGGCGGCCCTCGGCGACCTGCCGGCCTTCATGGGCGCTGGCCGTGAGGGAGACGACGCCATTCTCCGCGAGGCGCTGCGCCAAGTGGCGAATGGCCTCCTGCGGCTGCCTGCGGTCGTAGACGACGCGTTCCTTCAGGTGGCGAAGCTCGAATCGCACGCGGATCGGATTGATCGCGCGGATGCCGAAGCGGCTCTTCGAGAAGCCATGCTCGGGGCGGCTCAGATGGCTTGCCCGGTATCCCGCTTTGGCCAGGGCAATCTTGGTCGCTTCGCCGGCGCCCACGAAATCGGAGATCCAGAGCACGGCGCCCCGCCCGCGGGTGAGCGCCGCGTCCAGCTCCTGGAGGCCCTGACAGTCGAGCCTCAGGTCGGGTCCAACCAGCAGGCCGCGCAGCAGGTCGACCTGGGCTGCAAGCCGTCCGGCGTAGAGCGAATGAACGATGCGGGCTGCCTCGTCGTCGCCGAACCCGGCCATGCGCCCGACCGCCCGGCGCGCGCCGGCCGCTCGCGCGCCGTACATTGCCGGCCGGGCAAGCAGACGGCAGAGGCGCCAGCGAGCAGCGCCGGGAAGCAGGGAAAGCGGCGTTGCCGCGGCCAGCCAGAGCAACAGCGCGAGATCGCCCGCCGACATGAGTGGGCGCGGCGATGATTCGTCGGGGCGCGTCATCATGCGCATGTCCCGATCGGGCCTTTCCGCTTCGGCCAGCCGGCTCATGATCGTCATCGGCGCGGATCGCCCGACCAGCCCCCTCGCTCTCCCCAACACTGCACGGATCCCCCAACCCCAGGTCTTCTACCCTTCATCACCCTAGTTCATTGCAGGACGCGGCGTCAGGGCAGATATGGCGCCGACGACGCCATCGGGCCCCGCCCGCTTGCCGAACATTTTTCAGAGGCGATTGCGAGGCCCCGCTCCCGGCATTTGCCCGGAATTCCGGCTCTCTGGACCCGGCGATCGTCGGGCCGGGCCCAATGTTTGCCATTCCGTAAAGCCGGCGCAGCATTTGTTGACGCAATCAAATGGTTGTCTGCTTGACGCGATACGCCCATCGGCGGAGGCTGAGGCAAGCCCGTGCGGCCGCCAGGCGCGCCGATGCAAAACGTCGCGAGCTTGGCCATCTTCCGGCGCAGAACAGCGTCGCAACCCATGGAGTCAACGCATGATGAGCAGTTGGGTTTTGATCCTGATCATCTACACCCACAGGGTGGAGGCCAACCAAACACCGGATCGGCCGATCGAAAGCGCGACGACGGCGAGCTTCTACACGGAAGCGGCCTGCAATGCCGCCGGGCAGGATGTGCTGGCCCATTTCCCCGGAAGGGTGACCTGGCTCTGCGAGCCCGGCCAGAAATAAGCGCCCTTCAGGCGAAATCGAACGACCGCCGGTCGCGCTGTTCACATAACGGCAGAGCGGCTGTCGGCGTAACGTCGTTGTGGAGCGACGGCAGCTAGGGAGCGTGCAATGGCGATGGGAGCCGGGATCGGCGTTGTCCTGACTATCTTCATCATCCTCGTGATCGGCGCCGTGGCCGGCTGGCTCGCGGGCAAGATCATGGAAGCCCACGGCTTCGGGTTCTGGGCAAACGCCGGGCTGGGCATCCTCGGCGCGTTGATCGGGTCCTTCGTCTTCGGGCTGCTGGGGATTTATACCTTTGGCCTGATCGCCGGCATCCTCAAGGCGACGGTGGGCGCGGTCATCGTGCTGGCGGTCGCCCACTGGCTTAGAAAGCAGAGAGCCGGGTGAATTAATGCCCGCTGCTGCTCTCACGCTTGTTGCAGGGCAAAGGCGATCCGCTGGTCAGTGAATCTCGACTTCTTCGTCGGCTACGGCTCCTTCCCCATGATTGACCATAGCCGGAAAACTTTTGCTTACACCAGTCTAGGATTCAGGGAGGAGACCACGCCCACACCCAAAGACGTGGCGAAACGCGGGCTAACGTCGGTTCGGCAATTGCAAATGGCATTTCCACGCTGCATCTCGCCTGACATTGGACTATCATGCGCAGGCGTTGGGGGCCCGGGGTCGTCCCCGTACCATGTTGGGGCGGATGCCGGAGCTGCTGTCGCGCATCGTGGCGAGGGGGCCTCTTTCAATGCTGACGGCGTTTCTTCCACGCAGCAGCTTTCGCGCGGCGCTCTGTCGGATGGCCGCGCTCGCAGCCATGTGGCTTGCACCGGCGATCGGCGCACGCGCCGACGATCCATTCGTCAGCTGCGGCAACATCGACATCGGCTATGTCGACAGCGGCGTGGAGATGCAATGCCGGATGGGCAAGGCCACGACCGGTTGGGGTCAGGCATGGCGCCAGACCCTGGTGGTCACGGGCCGCGGCTATGTGCTGTTGTTCGTCCACCTCAAGGCGACCCCCAATTCATACATCGACATCGAGGATGCCACCTCCGTCGCGCTCAGGATCGGGAGGAAGCTGCTTCGCTCGACGCCGGCGGTTTCCCCCCACGACGCCGTTTCCGGATTCGATATCGCCACTTTCTCAGGCAGCCCGGCGGATGACCCGCAAGTGCAAGCCAGATGCTTCGCCTTCATCGGCTACGCCGACGAGTACCCCGCCGGGGCCAGCAACCCGACCGGCTACAAATCCGCCTTCCTCGGGGCCTATTGCGCAGGCGAGGCCGACGCGAATTCGGATGACAACATTGCCCTGGTGCTGGGCAACCTCCGCCTGCCGTCACAATGATTCCGCTGGTGCCCGCTGCCGGACACTCTAAACGCCAAGCGGAAGTAGCTAAGTGTGAGGTAAGCATTTGGTCATGCTCGCCACGTCTCCTGAGTTTGTGGGGCCGCCAAATGCCCCCCTGCTTCCACGGGACGGTCTCCCGAGCGAGGAGGAGCATGGAGCGGGAGCGGAATGCCACGGGCGCGACTACGGGGCGTGCGGCCACCTGGGACGTGCGTACGCCCATCTCCATGAGCAAGCCGCCGGTAGTCGCGTCCATATCCGCTTGGAACCTACGTGGGTTCACCACCGGCCACTCGCGGGCCGGGACGATGCTCCAAGTGCCCGTGTTCGTGCGCTTCGTTTCCCCCACCCGCCCCTGCCAGCGGCGTGAACGCGCACAGGGCCCCGGCGCCGCAGTACCAGTGAACCTATCTCATCAATGCCAATCTCGCTCGCACGCTCCGTTGGCCCAGCAAATTGACTTTTGCCTGCGATCAACTTCGCATAGCATCGAACGAACTGTGATTTCTAAAATCGAAACAGTCCCCCGTAGCGCCTTTGACTATTGTTTAGCAACAGTAGATAGGCCACGTCAGATGGCACCCAAAGCTGGATTTCCAAATAACGAGATGAAGGCATACCTATACCTAGACACTGAAGGTATTGACGGCCTTTACGCACAGCGAGACGAGATGCCGGAGCGATTTATTAAAAAATCACGCGAGGATATGACAAAAACTTCGGGCTCTGTATCACCAAGGGTCAGGCTTGCCAATCTATTGGCGCTGCTAGGTTTGGTGAAGATTGATATGGACGCAACGGTTGCACGCAGCCGAGACAACAAACAAGTCACAGAGACAACGTATGATGTGCGGCCCGAGAACAAACTCAGAGGCGTAATTGAGTACTTAAATAGAAAAGGACTAATTGCAAATGATATAAACTCGGCAATGCTTGCTGCGACAGATGGAAACCACATTTTCTGCGCTGGTTCGGAAAAATTTGTGATCGACGGATGGGTGAACGACCAGCGTAGGCCGGCTTTTGATGCATGGCGAAAAAAGGCCAACAAAAATGGCATGCTCTTTTTTAGAATGGTGGACCTTCCGGAAGTAAAAATGGGCATGAGCTTAGCAAAGACGGTGTTGGGCCTACAAATCGGGATTACCAGTCATTTCGCGGTTACGGCACGACTTCAAAACGGCATTTTTAGGTTCACAGTTTTCGGCCTGGCGAACCCGAACTACGTTAAGCCATACAGCGTAGCGTATTATGGACCCTCGCTGGCTCCGCGCATGTAAACCTCTTTTTTTCGGCTCTACGTGGGGCGTGGAAACTATAGCAGCCGGAGCCACCTCGACGCTGTAAGCGTCTAGAAGGAAGTTTTGCACCGCGCCGGCCTCATCCAACAGCAGTTGGCCGAGCGCCTCGGACGACCTCAGTCGTTCGTCGCCAAGGTCGAAGGAGGCGAGTGGCGGATTGACGTTGCCGAGTTAATCTCGATTAGGGAGGCGATGGAAGCCAATCCGATGCGGCTCTCTACGGCAGTGGCTAAGCGCCAGGCGTGAAAATCCCCGCTGCCGTGGCATCGGCACCATTCTCGTTTCGTGATCTATCTCGTTTGGCCCCAGGTAGAGGAGCGCCACAAACTACATAATAGGTGGGCGATCCATGTTCGGTTGTTCCGCTATTGGCGAACAATCGCACTTTGCCCAGAAGCAGCTTCAAATGACCTCGATCAACCACACTTAACTGGACGATGTGTTTAACCTTGGGATCGGCCGGTGGCTCGGGGTTCACAAGAGGGCAACCGACGAAGTACGGGACTTGCGAGTACCGACCCAGAATGATGTCGGGCAGTACCAAACGTCGAAACCCGTGCAACCCGTAATGAGCCACAGTCTGGCAATATGCAATCTTCGCTATAGCGCGCGCAAATTTCTCATGGTCAATCCGGAAGTTCGGAAATGGAAGTTCTGCGACGTCCCCGTGGCGAAGATCGAGAATTTCGCGAATGTTCGGAGGAACCCAATAGAAAACGTGTGCCTTGTACTCTTGAAAATTAGCGCTTGGCTGTCCGGCAGTGAGGAGACCTGGCATTCCCCAAACTGGCATTGGTGTAAAGAATGGACGATCGGGAATTGGAACCGTCATCACTTCTGGCGCGGCGCTATTGATCGAGACTGTGAATGGGCCAACTTTCGGCCGTTCTTTTGGCCGCCGCGTCTGTTCCCCGATGTTGGTCCGGAAGTCCCACCACACCTTCCTTCCAACTTCATTTTCGATCTTCGTTGTCTCCTTGGCGCACGTCTTACAACTTCCATCGAGGATGACTGCGTTTCCTCCGAGAGAAAAGGGAACAATGTGTTCATCGGTTAGCTCGACATCCCCAGCGTGGGCGCCGCAATAGAGGCACTCCCCAAAAGAGGGGTATTCCTTGCGGTCTATTCGCTCGGGTTCCGTCATGCGCTTGCTGTGTCAACGAGTGTAGCGTTCGGGTTCGCTGCCGCTCACGGAGCCATCCCGCCCCTAGTGGGCCGACGCCACTCGCGCTCCCGCTGACCGCTCCACCGGCTCAAACCTCGCGATGTTGGCGACGAAGTAGCTGCCGTCAGGGTCGGCGAAAAGCAGGCACTCGAACGTGTACCGCACACCCGCCACCGTCAGCGCGCCCTGATAAGCCTCGCTGGTTCCGCCGTCCCGATGTATCAACTCAGGCGCGATGCTCGCGACCCCAGCGACCGCCTCAGGCACCCCGCCCGACAGGCACCCGTCGCAAAGAACCTGTTCCAACCCAATCCTGGCGACTAGGTAAAGGTAGCCGTCCTCTGCGCCTACCCAGTCCATCGTGGCCTCTATGCCGCCATGTGACAGAATAGAGTGCGCTTAGGAACAATTCAAGAACCTTGTGATGTGCGCTATGGGCCAGTTCAAGTGTAGCGGCGAAATTGCCGCCAGTACCGGCGTCGTAAATTGGCAATGATACGTTTGGCGCCGAGAGCCTCTATCCGCATTGGGAGTGGGTCATTCCGTGTGCCCAGCAATAGCCAGTAAGGCGGTCGCCCATACAGAAGACATTCGCTTTGAGCCTGGCTCGCATCCGCGACCGCGAACATGATCCCGCCAGAGTTGAAAGTGTGGCATGCAGAGCTGACTAGTAGTGTGGTACGCGATGCAAAGAGACCTTATGCTGGAACCAGGTGCCGATGTGGCCCGCAGGGGAGCAGGTTCCGCATGAAACTAATCCTTCAGACTTCATACCTTTCGATCAAAGAATTGCCTCCGACTGAATTGCCCCCGTTCACTTTGATCACGGGCGTTAATGGCGCAGGTAAGACACACCTTCTAAAGGCCATACAAGCGGGCAACATCCAGGTTGACTGTGCGCCCAATGTCTCGACCGATATTCGGTTCTTTGATTGGACGACCCTAGTACCGCAGGATACCGAACTCTTCGACGGGCATCTCTTGGTCCGAGAACGGAGTAGCCTAATCGAGCAGTATGAGCAAGCAGTTCAACGCCACGCCGACCAGATTATTGCCGTTGCGCGGCAGGTGGGAATTTCGGGGGCTTATTTGTCTGATCCTGCTGCGCTCGCCACCTTCTCACAGGCCAAACTCACGCAAATACTTGGCGATCCTGCAAAGGCGGCTCAGGCAGCGACAATACTTGAGGGCGCGGCCAAGGCTGCGTCGCAGAACCTCATGGGAGATCACCGCCTCGGTAACATCCGTCGGTCCATTGAACGTGTTGCTCACGATGCACAGCGCTATCCAATCGCACTTAGGCGTGAGGACTTTATAGCAAGCGTCTATCCTTCTTGGGGCCAAGCTGAGCTGTTTCAGCAATCCCTTGGGCGCCTCTTCGTCGCCTATCGAGACTTGGCGCTCGCCAACCAGGTAAAGCAATTACAGAAAGTAAAGGGCCGTATTGATGTGAGCGCTCTGTCGGACGAGGAGTTCACCGAAAAGTTTATGATTGCCCCTTGGCAGTTTGTAAACCAAGCATTCAAAGCTTCTGGCCTAGATTTTGTAATTGATCATCCTGAAGAATTTGACACGACCCCCTATCAACCAAAACTTAGAAAATTATCAAGTAACGCAGAAATCCTTTTCAGCGGCCTTTCGTCTGGCGAAAAAATTATTATGTCCTTCGCTCTCTGCCTCTACTATGCGCAGGATAAGCGCCAAGTCGCAACATATCCGAAGCTGCTCTTACTCGACGAGATCGACGCACCGCTGCATCCCAGCATGTCACGGACACTCGTTCGCATCGTTACCGAAACGCTAGTGAAAGAGCATGGCATTAACGTAATTGCGGCCACTCATTCGCCTTCCACAGTGGCGGTCGCGCCGGAAGGTGCAATTTACGTGATGCATCCTGACCGCGCCGGCCTTCATAAGACGACGAAAGCGCAAGCACTCAATATTCTCACCGTGGGCGTGCCAACATTGGCGATATCGTGGGATGGCCGCCGCCAGGTGTTTGTCGAGAGCCCAAATGACGCTCACCTCTATGACGCCATATACCAAATTCTGAAACCCCGCTTGGGTTCGGAACGCTCGCTGGAGTTCATTGCGACGGGCGCCACAGAGCCGACGACGGGGATGCACTCCAATACGGGCTGCGAAGTAGTCCGGAGACTTGTCGCTGGACTCTCCGAGGCTGGCAACAATACCGTCTATGGGCTGATCGATTGGGACGGAAAGAACAAACCTGCTCCGCGTGTCGCTGTTGTCGCTGAAGGCCGCCGAGATGGTCTTGAAAACCTTATTCTCGATCCCCTGTTGATTGCAGCTCTAGTTGTACGGGATGCGAGGGATCATCTGAACGCCATCGGTCTCGAGCCCAGCAACTCCTATCTCACATTTCTCGGATATACTCCTGTAAGGCTTCAACCTGTCGTCGAATTGGTTCAGAAGCGCGTGCTAAAGAACGGCGCAAATTCAATAGCCGAGGTTGATGCGTCCTATCTCGGGAATTTCAGCCTTCGTCTGCGCGATGCCTATTTGAAGACGGACGACCACAAGCTCGAAGAACTCATCCTTGAAGCATTTCCACCTCTAAAAGGGTTCTCGAAGAGCCGTGCCGGAGCCCTAATGAAGCACATTGTCGGAACGGTGCTGATTGACCAACCCAACTTCATTCCGGCTGAGTTCTTCGACATATTGACTACCCTGCTTCAGCAGCCTAGCCACGCTAGTTGACACTAGACACAATCAGCAATGGCGAACCCCTTCGACCACATGCTCGGCGTTAAGCAGGCGGGACTTGCATAAGTCTCAGCCAAGCTGGGTTGCGCTCGCCACCGGCTTACTCAGGGTGGGAAATTGCGCAAGTTCCAGTTGGGCCGCGCGCCCTGCATCGCTGCGCCTGAGTTGCGCCTTTGCCTTTCCGAAATGCCCTACGGGGTCCCCGGCCGAGTTTCGGAAGGTTTCCTAGCCGCTGCCTACCCAGCGCCAGACACCCCTTGCAAGGGGCTGAAAACGAAATAGACCAAGTTATTGATTTTATTGGTGCCCGCTGCCGGACTCGAACCGGCACGGCCGTTGCCGGCCAAGGGATTTTAAGTCCCTTGTGTCTACCAATTCCACCAAGCGGGCCCGGCTGCGGACAGTAGGACATCCGCCAAAGCGAGGCCAGACGACCCCTGCCCCGCCTCAAGCCACTATGCCGCCGGATCGCCTTCCATGGGCTCGCCGCCTAAGCGGCGGATGATGCCGGCGAGCTCTCCCGCGGCCTCATCGATGCGCGCCTTCTCGGTCCCGCGCAGCACGAAGCTGGCGCCATAGCGGTTCTGGCGGAAAAAGGGGTAGCTGCCGATCTCAAGATCGGCGAAGCGATCCTGGAGCTGGCCCAGGTCCTTGGCGATGACGCCCTCGCCCAGGAAGGCGCTGACGGTGCGGGAGAGCATCGGCTTGCCGCCGGAAAGGCGGCCCTTCAGGCCATCGAACATGGCGCGCATGATGGAGGGCACGCCGGCCATGACATAGACGTTGCCGATCTGGAAGCCGGGCGCGGCCGAGACGGGGTTGTCGATGAGCCGGGCGCCCTCGGGCACATGGGCCATGCGCAGCCGGGCTTCGTTGAGGCCGCCGGGCGGATAGCTCTTCTCCAGCACTGCCTTGGCCTTGGGATCGAGGATGAGCGGCAGGCCGAAGGCCTTGGCGACCGAGCCCGAGGTGATGTCGTCATGGGTCGGCCCGATGCCGCCGGTGGTAAAGACATGGTCGTAGCGCTTCCGGCATTCGTTGACCGCGGCCACGATCTCGGCCTCCACGTCGGCGATCACGCGCGCCTCGCGGAGGCGTATGCCCAGCGCCGTTAATTGCTCCGCCAGGTAGCCCAGATTCACGTCCTTGGTGCGGCCCGAGAGAATCTCGTTGCCGATGATCAGCACCGCCGCGGTCACCACGGGATCGTCGGCCATTCAGTTCAGCCCTTGCTGGGGCGCGTGCGAGTAGCCGGCCCCGAGCATGCACAGGTCGATCATATGCTGGTAGTCGTGCTGTTGCTGGTAGCTGCCCAGATTGCTCACCAGCGGGTCCTGGCCCATGTTCGTCTGGTCCGTGGTCATGTCCTGCTGGATGTTCTGGTCCTGCTTGTAGCGCGCGTTGGCAGTCTTGGTGCAGGCCGCGAGGTCCACGGACATCTGGTCCGGCGTCGTGTCGGGCCGCTGCCAATCCGCCGTCTCCGGATGGATGAGGGCGCAGGACGCGACAAACGGCAGCAGGGCAAAGGCGACGCGGCGCATCGGGGCGTGGGACTCGCTCGGGTGAAGGGTCGCCGGTAATTTGCGTCGGCCCCCGCCCGGTTGCAACCCGAACATGGCGCCGATAACGTCCGGGCCCGACCATGCGCTTCGAACCGCCGCTCATCCCCGGCCGCCTCGAGCGGCGCTACAAGCGTTTCCTCGCCGACATCGAGATCGACGGCCGCATTGAAATCGTCCACTGCCCCAACCCGGGCTCCATGCTGGGGCTGGCCCGGCCGGGCTCGCGGGTCTGGGTCTCCAGGAGCGCCAATCCGGCCCGCAAGCTCGCCTTCACCTGGGAGCTGGTGGAGGCAGATGGAACCCTGGTCGGCATCAACACCGCCCTCGCCAACGCTCTCGTCGCCGAGGCGCTGGCCGGCGGGCGCATTCCCGAGCTTGCGGGCTATGGCGAAATCCGCCGCGAGGTCCCCTATGGCGAGCGCTCGCGGATCGATTTCCTCCTGGCCGGCGCCGGCGGGCGGGCCTGCTACGTCGAGGTCAAGAGCGTCACGCTCGCGCGCCGGCCGCCTGAGGCCGAGTTTCCCGATTCGGTCACGAGCCGTGGCGCCCGGCACCTGGCCGAGCTCAAAGCGCTCAGCCGGCGAGGCAAGCGGGCGGTGATGCTTTTTGTCGCCCAGCGGGCGGATTGCGCCAGCCTGGCGGTTGCCGGCGACATCGATCCCGCCTATGCCGAGGCATTGGCCACCGCTCGCCAGGCAGGTGTCGAGGCTCTCGCCTATGCCTGCCGCCTGTCGCCGGAAGGGATCGAGATCGCCCGGCCCCTCAAGTTCTGACGTTCCTGCGACGCTGATGCGCACCGCCAACCCCTTGCAAAATCGCCTCCGCCAGCCTTAATTGCCGGCATGAATTCACGGCAGGAAACCCCGAGCGAATGGCAGGGCGAGGCCCGGCGCATCAAGCTGCATGGGCCAGAGGCCTTCGAGGCCATGCGCAAGGCTGGGCGCCTGGCGGCCGAGACCCTCGACGTCATCACGCCCATGGTCAAGCCCGGCACGACGACCGAGACCCTGGACAAGCTTTGCCATGATTTCATCGTCGAGCGGCAGGCGATCCCCGCGCCCCTCAACTACAGGGGCTTCCCCAAGTCGATCTGCACCTCGATCAACCATGTCGTCTGCCACGGCATCCCAGGCGAGCGGAAGCTGGCCGAAGGCGATATCGTGAACATCGACGTGACCGTCATCCTGGACGGTTGGCATGGGGACACCAGCCGCATGTTCTTCGTGGGCAAGCCCAGCTTGAAGGCCCAGCGCCTGGTGGAGGCCACATACCGCGCCATGATGGCCGGCATCAAGGTCGTCCGGCCCGGCGCCCAGCTCGGCGACATCGGCCATGCGATCCAGACCGTGGCCGAGGCGGAGCGCTTCTCGGTGGTGCGCGATTTCTGCGGCCACGGCATCGGCCGGATCTTCCACGACGCGCCGAGCGTGCTCCATTTCGGCAAGCCGGAAACGGGCCCCGAGCTGCGCGAAGGCATGTTCTTCACCGTCGAGCCGATGATCAATGCCGGGCGCTGGGAAGTGAAGGTGCTGGACGACGGCTGGACGGCCGTCACCCGGGACCGGTCGCTTTCGGCCCAGTTCGAGCACACGATCGGCGTCACGGCCGAGGGGTTCGAGATCTTCACCCGCTCGCCCGCCGGCTTCGATCTGCCGCCCTATTCGGCGTGAGCGAACCGAAGGGCGAACCAGAGGACAGACCCGGCCATCTCGGCCACCGCCATAGGCTGCGCCGGCGCCTGCTCGACCAGGGGCCCGAAGGGCTTGCCGACTACGAGCTCCTGGAGCTCCTGTTGATGCAGTCCCTGCCGCGGATCGACACCAAGCCGCTGGCCAAGACCCTGCTGAAGCGCTTCGGCGGCTTCGCGGCCCTCCTGGCGGCCGAGGAATCCGAGCTCGCCAAGGTCAAGGGCATGGGCGAGGGCGCCATCGCCGGCCTCAAGACCGTGCGCGCCGCGGCCTTTCGCCTGTTGCGCCAGGAGCTGGACGGCAAGCCCGTGATCTCGAGCTGGCAGAACCTCGTGGACTATTGCCGCGTCCAGCTGGCCGAGGAAAAGACGGAGCAGTTCCACCTGCTGTTCCTCGACCACAAGAACGCCCTCATCGCCGACGAGCGCCAGCAGACCGGCACCGTGGACCACGCGCCGGTCTATCCGCGCGAAGTGGTGAAGCGGGCCCTGGAATTGGGCGCTTCGGCCATCATCATGGTCCACAACCATCCGTCGGGCGACCCGACGCCCTCGCGCGACGACGTGGCCATGACCAAGGCCGTGGCCGCGGCGGCGGAGAAGCTCGGCATCCTTTTGCACGACCATCTGGTGGTCGGCCGCAAGGGGCACAAGAGCCTGCGCAGCCTGGGGCTGCTGGGGTAGGTCACGGCCTTCCGATCGCGCGGTCGGGAGAGGAGGCGGGAGCTAGCGAAAGCGGGCATGATACTGCAACGGCTATTTCCGGTTCACCGGATAAGGCTTCCCGTCGCGGTGGAGGTAGGGCTCGACGCCGGGTTCGGCGACCATGTCGATGTCGGAATAGACGCAGCGGTCTTTGGGATCGGAGTTGCCAATCTCCAGGACCTTAGTGGGGCGGCCTGACTTGTTGACGAGGTGGTGGCCGTCGGGGTCGCCGGCCTTGAAGGCGGCGCAGTCGCCGGCGCCCAGGATCTCCTCGCCGGTGTTGGTAATTAGCGTCAGCTCGCCCTCCAGCACCCAGATGAACTCGTCCTCGTGACTATGCCAGTGACGCTGGCTGGACCAGCCGTCAGGTGGGATGACGTTGAGATTCACTCCCAACAGGGTCAAGCCTGCCGACCGGGCGAGCCGCTGGTATCTCTGGCCATTGCACGGCGCGTCGAAGGGCGGCGGATAGTTGGACCCGCCGTGAACGGGAATGGCTGAGAGATCGATCTTTTTCATGGGGCCTAAGTCCGGGTTGGTGGCGCGATCCAAGCAACCTTAAACCAGCATGAATACGGCATTCCAGACTGTAACGCCTGTTGGGCCAGCTATTGATCCGGTGACGTCCCCGGCGATTGTTCGCAGTACCGAAGACTCTTCTCTCTTCAAGGTGATGCGTGCTTATCGAAGACGGCTGCACAACCATCCCTCGGGCGACTCGACCGCTCCGTGCGACGACGTGGCCATCACCAAGGCCATGGCCGCCATGGCGGACGGCCGCGGCATCCTAGTTCAGCGCCTTCGCCATCGCCTCGATAGCGCGGATCGTCGTCATCCGGCGCAGGTCGTTCAGGGGGTCGGGCCAGGAGGAGAGCTTGACCGCCACGATCTCGGCCGGCGGATCGATCAGGATCATCTGGCCGTATATTCCGAAGGCGGCGTGCCTTCCCGTCTTGCGGTCGAGCACCCACCATTGCCGGCTGTAGCAGGCGTCGGGAAAGGCGGCGAAGCGTTCGCCGTAGAGCGGGCGGAAGGCGCCGGCGTCGCCGGTCCGGCAGCCGGCAACCCAATCGGCCGGGACGATCTGCCGGCCGGCGAAAGAACCCTCCTCGAGGAAGAGCTGGCCGAAGCGGGCATAATCGCGCAAGGCGGCGTTGAGGCCGCCGTCGGCCTGGCAGGTGCCGCACCGGTCGATGGCGAGGCAGGCCTCGAACTCCGCCCCCATGGGCTGCCACAGTTCGCGGCTCATGAGCTCGGCGAGCGAGACCCCCGTCGCCCGCTCCAGCACCCAGCCGAGGGTGTCGGTCTCGATGGACCGATAGGCAAAATGCCCGCCATGCGGCCGTTCCTGCTTCAGGCGCAGGATCAGGTCGTAGATCCCGGCGGGATCGCCGGGCCTGAGCGGCCGCCAGCCGGCGGCGCGGTCGAGCATCCCGACCTCGGATTCCGGATCGAGGTAATCCTCGACGAAGCGCACGCCGCTGCGCATGTCCAGGAGCTGCGCGACGGTCGCCCCGGCATAGCCGCAGCCAGCCAGTTCCGGCACACAGTGGGCGACCGCGCGATCGAGGGCGAGAATGCCGCGCCCGGACAGGATGCCGACCAGAGTGCCGACGAAGGACTTCACCACCGATTGGGAGAGATGGAGAGAGGCCTCGGTCATGCCGTTCTGATAGCGCTCGACGACCACCCGGCCGCGATGGAGCAGGATGAAGCCGTCGGTGTAGGTGCCGGCCAGCATCTGGCCTACCGTGCTGGCACTCCCGTCGACATCCGTGAAGGCGAGATCGTCCAGCCGCAGATGGGCCTCTGGCAGGGCCGAGGCCGGGCCGGGCCCGCGGGGAACCGCGCGGGTCGGCAGCACCATGCGGACGTTCTGGAAGCTCCAGCGGTTGAAGGGCGCCAGATCCCAGGTCTCGGGCGTGATGCGCTTGTCGGCGGGCGGGGGAAATCCCGCCATGATGCCGAGCTCCGCCGCCGTCGCGTTCTTCGCCGTCATCCTGCCCTCCCTCGTGGTTGGCGCACTCTAAGGCAGGCCAATCCCGGCAGAAAGGCGCTAGCGGCCCGGCTTGAGCGTCATGCGTGCCCGCTCTAATGTCGGTCGATCCCGCGTCCAGCAACCGGCCCCCGCTATGCAAGCCTCTCTCCCATGACCGACGCCCGCGCATTTCACGAGGGCCTCGTCGTCGTCGACGGGCTCGAATATTCGAACTGGGACCGGGAGCTGTTCGAGGAGCTGAAGGCGGGCGGGGTCACGGCCGTTCATGCCACCGTCGTCTATTGGGAAGACGCGCGCCAGACCCTCGGGCTGTTGGCCGACTGGAACCGGCGGTTCCTGGAGCATGGCGACCTGATCCGGCCGGTCGCAAGCGCCGAGGACATCCGGGCGGCCAAGCGCGAGGGCCGCATTGCCTTCCTGTTCGGGGCGCAGAATTGCACGCCCATCGAGCAGGACCTGGGGCTGGTGGAAATCTTCCGCTCGCTGGGGCTGATGGTGATGCAGCTCACCTACAACAATCAGAGCCCGCTCGGCGGCGGATGCTATGAGGCCGTGGATTCAGGCCTCACCCGTTTCGGGCGCGAGGTGCTGGCCGAGATGAACCGGGTGGGCATGATCGCCGATCTCTCCCACAGCGGCGAGAAGACGTCGCTGGACGCGATCGCCCACTCCAGGCGCCCGGTCTGCATCAGCCACGCCGATCCGCTCTTCTTCCATGAGAACGTCCGCAACAAATCCGAGACCGTGCTGCGCGCGCTCGGCGCCAGTGGTGGCATGCTGGGCTTTTCGCTCTACCCGCTCCACATCGGCGGTGCGGCACGGAAGCTGGAGGAATTCAGCGCCATGGTCGCTCGCACGGCGGAGATCATGGGCGTCCAGCATATCGGCTTCGGCACCGACAGCGTGCGCAAGCAGCCCGGTGAAGTGCTCGACTGGATGCGCAGCGGCCGTTGGACCCGGACCGGCGCCAAGGCGAGCTGGCCGGAATGGCCGGCCTGGTTCCGAAGCCCGGCCGATTTCCCGAACCTGACCAGGTCCCTGCTCACCCGCGGCTTCTCCCGCGAAGAGGTGGCCGGGATCATGGGCGGCAACTGGCTCAGGTTCTTCGAGCAGGGTCTCGAACAGAAGTAGGCCCGCATTCACCGGATGGCGCCGCAAAATGCTGCGCCCCCGCGGCGATGCGGAGCCGTGCCTTGCGGCGCTCGCCGAACTTTCCAGCCAATGGGTCGACCGTGTTCATCGCCGTCACCCGCCGGGAGGCACCGTGCTCGACATGGATTCAAGCGTCAGCCCCACCCGCAGCGAGCAGGAGAGGAGCGTCTGGAACTGCCATTGCGCCTGCACCTGCTATCATCCGCTGTTCCTCTTCAACCAGTTCGGCGATCTGGAACGCTGCGCGCTGCGTCCCGGCAACGTCCATAGCGCCGACGGCGGAAAGGAAATGCTCGATCCGGTCGTGGAGCGCCATCGGGGCAAGATCTCGCGCATCTATTTCCGGGCGGATGCCGTCCAAGACGAGATCTTCAAGGACGGTTCCAGGAATAGGTATTGATCTAAGTCAATGGCGAGACCCCCGATGTGGTGCTGATTTCATTAGGGCCGAGAAACCAAGGAGGCCCGCGCGGCGTTGGGCGTCCCTGGGAGCATGGGCTGGCCCGATATCGCTTTTTACCTGCAGGTGGCCATTGCCGACGGCGGCGCAGTTAGGTCTACCCCTCACCGGTGGCCCCCGGCAAACTGCTGCCGGACGCCTTCGCCGAAAACTCTCTCAACTCTTGCTGCCTATGCTGTTGCTGGCGCTGCTCGCCGAGGGCGTGGCGTTTGCGATGACTGTTTTCGAATTTGGCGATCGGGTGCAAAGGGCGACGCTTCAAGCGGTCGTTTCTGCGGCCGAAACCGCCGTCGAGCCCGAAGCGGTGGCCGAACTCCGAGGCATTCCGCAGGACGCGGGTACGGCCGCTTTCAGCGTCGTCATTGCGCAACTGAGACGAATCCACGCGGCTGAGCCGAACGCCAGATTCGTTTACTTGATGACCAAGAAAGGGGGCCAGTGGATCTTTCTTGCCGATGCCGAAAATCCAAGCTCGCCAGACTATTCGCCTCCCGGTCAGGTCTACACTGATGAGGTCGCCAGCCTGGAGCGAGTGCTGGCCACGGGGACTCCCACGGTCGTGGGACCGTACAGAGACAGCTGGGGCCTCTGGGTCACCGGCGAGGCGCCCGTCAAAGACCAACATTCCGGAAAAGTCATCGCGGTCTTTGGCATCGACATAGCGGCCGACACATGGGCCGGAGAAGTCGAACGCTACCGTTGGCTGGACTTCGGCGTCTCCGGTCTGCTGGTGTTGGCCATCGGCGTCGCCGCCATCGGCTTCCGGATTCAGGCGAGACGCAGAGCGACGCAACGGCAGCTTGCCGCGATCGTCCAATCATCGCAGGGCGCAATCATCGGCATGGACGTGAGCGGCTTGATTACCAGCTGGAATCCGGGTGCCGTCAATCTTTACGGCTACGAGGCCAAGGAGGTGGTGGGGAAGCCCGTCGAGATTTTGGCTCGGGACGATCGAAAACGGGAGCTGCACCAGCAAGTCGAGGCCGTTCTTCGCGGCGAAGGCATCGCCAACTTCGAGACAATTCGGGCCGGAAAGAGCGGACAGCAAGTCGACGTTTCCGAATCCCTTTCGCCCATCAGGAGCGGATCGGGAAAGATCATCGGTGCTTCGGTCTTTGCCTCCGACGCCAGCCCGAGGAAGCAAGCAGAGAGGCTGCTTGCGAATACGACCCGGGCCATGAGAACCCTCGTCCACGGGAACGAGGCGCTGATTCCCGCGACCAGCGAGGCAGCCCTGTTCAAGGAAATGTGCCGGGTGATCGTCGAGTTCGGGGGCTATAGCTTGGCTTCTATCGGACTGGCGCAGGACGATGCCGAGAAGACAGTGCGCGTGGTTGCCTCGGCCGGGCACGACACCGACTATCTGGACCAAGCTCAGT
Organism: uncultured Alphaproteobacteria bacterium; assembly: GCA_963724385.1. Lineage (GTDB taxonomy): Bacteria > Pseudomonadota > Alphaproteobacteria > Dongiales > Dongiaceae > DASXQK01. The sequence goes on from CAVRUJ010000002.1 coordinate 233,363, forward strand.
TCACTTGGGAGGAGAAGGCCGAACGTGGCCTTGGGCCCACCGGCACGGCGATCCGGACCGGAGTCCTGCAGATAAACCGGGACTTCGCCCGCAACCCGGCCGTGGCACCGTGGCGGGAAGAGGCGCTCAAGAGGGGTTTCAGATCGAGCATCGCCCTGCCGCTGAGGGAAGAGGCGCGGGTGCTTGGGGCCCTCACGATCTTCGCCCCAGAGCTCGACGCCTTCGGAACCGAAGAGGTGGAACTCTTGAGCGAGATGGCGAACGACATCTCCTATGGCCTTTCAACCTTGAAAGCGCGAGCTGGTCGCGAAGCAGCGCTGCAGCAGCTGGAAAGAAGCATGGAAGAGACGGTTCAGGTGGTCGCCAGCACCGTCGAGGCGCGAGATGCCTACGCCGCCGGCCATCAGCGCCGCGTCGCCAAGATCGCGGAGGCCATCGCCCTTGAGATGGGACTAGCTGCCGACAGGATCCACGGCCTGCGCCTCGCGAGCGTCGTCCACGACCTCGGCGAGACCAACCTCCGAACCGACATGCTCGCCAAGCCCGGCAAACTGAGCAGCAGCGAATACAAGCTCATCCAGACGCACCCGCAAATCGGCCACGACATTCTGAAGTCGGTGACGTTCCCCTGGCCGATCGCGGACATCGTGCTTCAGCATCATGAAAGGTTGGATGGCTCGGGCTATCCCAACGGCCTCAAGGGGGATGCCATCCTGCTCGAGGCGAGAATCCTCGCCGTCGCCGACGTGGTCGAGGCCATGACATCCCAGCGGCCCAATCGCCCCGCCCTCGGCCTCGAAGCAGCGCTGACGGAAATTGAGCAAGGCAGTGGCCGGCTGTATGAGCCGGCGGCTGTGGATGCTTGCGTCCGCCTATTCCGGTCCGGCCGATTGGCGCTGGAATGACTATCTCGCAAATCGGCAATCACTTCAGGCCGGGGAGCTTCTCCCCGCATTCCGCTCCGCCGTCTCTGCGGCGCACGCCGAACAGGACAATGAGGGTCTCACGGAAAATGCGCAGGGTCGCCGCACCATTCCCTTGAAATGCAAGGTGGCTCGGTTGGGGAGCGATAGATGTCGCGTTTCACCTTCAGTTACGCTGGCGACAACAGGGGAGTATCGACCGCCGAATATGCCCTGATCGCCTTGGTGCTTCTGCTGTTCGGCATGCTGACCGCTGCGTACATAGGCAACAGCGTGGAAAGCATGCTCGCTCGCGCCACAGCGGCCCTCACCGGCACGACGGTGGCTGTTGTCCACGAGTTGAACCTTTCGTTGACCGCAAAGGGGGCGAGCAGTCCTGACAATGGCGCCCAAGAGCCAAATGGAAACGCCAATCCATCCAGCAACGAAGGTGAGAGCTCGCAGGTGTTGCCAGCAACAGGAGGCATGTCCGGCTGGGCAATCGGGGCCGTCATGGGGGCGATAGCCGTGGTCGTGCTGCTTGGTTTGATCGTACTTCTGCCTGAAGGCGGGGCATCGCAGCCCGATGAGGCCACGAACTATCGCGAGGCGGCGAGCTTTTTGAACGCCGATCCTCGCGGGGGCGCAGGTCCGCGCCATCGCCAAGTCGATGGAGGCGAGCCGGCTTCCATGAGTGCCCTTGACGCCATGAATGCCGATGGTCGCGATCCGCCAGAGGATCTGACCAAGGTCCAGATTAAGGCCCGTTTGGCCGTCGCCCAGGGCAAGGCCGATGCCGAATACGAGTTGGGCATCAAGTATGCCAATGGCGAAGGAGTCGCCCCGGACCAGGCTGAGGCATTGCGACGGTTCCGGCTTGCGGCGGAGCAAGGCCATTCCGGTGCCCAGCATCGCCTTGGACAGCAGTATAGACGTGAACAGGACTTTCTTCAGGCTTACAAATGGTTCGATCTCAGCGCGACGAATGCGACCTGCCTCGAAGACCGTCACAGGGCCCAGTCGAGCCGTGGCTGGGTTGCGGCCATGATGGCGCCTGCGCAGATAGCTAAGGCTCAAAGTTTGTCGCGCGCGTGGCAGCCCGCCAAAGCCTAAACGTGGTCGCCAAATCCCTGGGGCGAGCCGCTGTTGGATTGCTTCTTCCGCAGCTACCCGCCGGCTGCTCCTCGCCTATGCCCTTAGTCCGCTTTGATCCTGTCCTGCAGCGGGATTGGCATACTTATGTGGTGGACCTCGGGTAAGACCACAGAGAGACATTGAAACCTAGACAAGACCAAAAAGACCGGACCGCTAAGCGGTCCAAGATTCCTTTCTTCTCTGCGCCTCTGTGGTTGGCTTTCTTCTTGCTTCCCACCAAGGAAGCTCAGAACGCCACGCGGTCGCCGCCCTTGAGGGCCAGCATCTCGCGGGCTTCCGCGGGGCTGGCGACGTTGAGGGAGAGGTTCTCCAGGATCGAGCGAACGATCTTCACCTGCTCGGCATTGGAGGTGGCGAGCTTGCCCGCACCGGCATAGAGGCTGTCCTCGAGCCCGACCCGGACATTGCCGCCCATGATCGCGCCCATGGAAACGAAGGGGAGCTGGTGCCGGCCCGCGGCGAGGATGCTCCATTGATAGGCGTCACCGAAGAGCTTGTCGGCGATGCGGCGCATATGCACCAGGTTCTCGTGGTCGGCCCCGATCCCGCCCAGGATGCCGAAGATGGTCTGGACGAAGAGCGGAGGCTTGGCCAGGCCCCGCTCGAGGAAATGGGCGAGGCTGTAGAGATGGCCCACGTCGTAGCACTCGAATTCGAAGCGCGTGCCGTGGCCCTCGCCCAAGTCCTTCATCACCCGCTCGATATCCTTGAAGGTGTTGCGGAAGATGAAGTCGCGGCTGCCTTCGAGGTGCTTCGGCTCCCAGTCGTATTTGAAGCTCTTGTAACGCTGGAGCATGGGGAAGAGGCCGAAATTCATCGAGCCCATGTTGAGCGAGGTCATCTCCGGGCTGGCGCGAAGCGGCGCCGCCAGGCGCTCCTCGAGCGTCATGCCATGGCCCCCGCCGGTGGTGATGTTCACCACCGCGTCGCAACCCTGCTTGATGCGCGGCAGGAACTCCATGAACACCTTGGGATCGGGCGTCGGACGCCCATCCTTCGGGTCGCGGGCGTGGAGGTGGATGATCGCCGCCCCCGCCTCCGCCGCCTCGATCGACTGCTGGGCGATCTCGGCCGGCGTGATGGGCAGATGCGGCGACATGGTGGGCGTGTGGATCGAGCCGGTGACGGCGCAGGTGATGATGACTTTGCGGCGGCTGGCCATGACCTTGTTCCTCCCGGAGCTCTTGTCCTTTGCTATCCCGCTGCGCGCCGCTTAGAAAAGGAGCAGGTCGTGGGCCCGACGGACCAGGGCCGAGTCTGGCGGCGCAAGCTCCTCAAGAATGGTGAAGTGGTTGCGCTGGGGAAAGCTGATGACTTCCAGCGGCACGCCATAACGCGACCAGGCCCGGCCGAGCAGGCTGCTCTGGCGCTTGAATTCCATGCTTTCCATGCCGCCGGTGCAGAGCAGGAGCCTCGCCTTCCCGGCCGGACGCAGATAGATGGGGCTGGTCCGCTTGGCGAGCTCGGGCGTCAGTGCCAGGGCCTGACCGGTCTCGATGAAGCGCAAAGGCTCCAGTTCATAGACGCCGCTCATCATCATCGCGCTGTGGATGATCTCGTCGGGCAGCTCCGCCTGGAACTTGGGCCAGAGCGTCGCCAGCAGCATGGCTGAGAGATGGGCGCCGGCGCTGTGGCCGGAAATCTGGATCTTCTCGCGCCGGAAGCCGAGCTGCTCCGCCTCGCGCCAAAGGAAGGCAAGGGCGAGGCGGGCATGGCGCACGACGCCGGGCAAGGGCACGGTCGGGCAGAGGGGATAGCCCAGGACCGCCACGGCCAGGCCGGATTTGGTCAGGCCCTCGGCCATATGGCTGAAATCATCCTTGCCGAAGGCCTGCCAGTAGCCGCCGTGAATGTAGACATGGAGCCGGGGCGAAGGCTGCTCCGGCAGGAAGAGATCCAGGCGGGCGGCCGGATGCTCGCCGTAGGCGATGTCGAGTTTCGCCTTGGCCGTGGCGCGGAAAGCGGCGCTGCGCTCCTTCCAGGATTGGAAGATCTGCGGGGACTCCGGCAGGCTGCGACTGGGGTTGTACTGCAGCCGCAGCTGGTCCGCAGTCATGTTCCGGAAAACCGGTTCGTTCATAGCCCTCGTGCCCTCGCGAAATCCCGGCTCCATTGTTGCCAAAGCCGGAAGGATGTTTCAATTCGCCTCATCGGCAATTCGCCCCTGGGGGCAACTCGCCCTATGGGCCATGTGCATTGTCGCCTATCGCTTGCGCCGGCGCCGTGACCTTCTGCCGGCGACCGCCTCGGCCAGCACGCAAAGGATCTCGAACATGATGGTCGCCCCCACCAATGCGGTATTGCCGCTGGGATCGAAGGGCGGAGAAATCTCGACCACATCGCCGCCGATCAGATCGAGGCCGCGCAAGCCCCGGATCAGATGCTGGGCCTCCAAGGTGGTGAGCCCGCCGATCTCGGGCGTGCCGGTGCCCGGCGCATAGACCGGATCGAGCCCGTCGACGTCGAAGCTGACATAAGTGGGACCGCGACCGACGGTCCGCCTCGCGACCGCGATCGCCTTTTCGACGCCGATCCGCGCGAATTCCTCCATGTACATGACCCTGATGCCGCTGTTCTCGGCAAAGGCCATGTCCTCGCCCGAATAGATCGAACCGCGGATGCCGATCTGGACCGTGCGGCGGGGATCGAGAAGCCCTTCCTCGATGGCCCGGCGGAAGGGCGTCCCGTGGGTGTATTTGTTATCGCCGAAATAGCGGTCGTTGGTGTCCGAATGGGCGTCCACATGGACCATGCCGATGGGCCGGTCGGCCGCGATCGCGCGGAAGATCGGCAGCGTGACCAGATGGTCGCCGCCGACCGAGAGCGGCGCGGCCCCAGCGGCATGAACCTTGGCGAAGAACCGCGCGATCCGCTCCAGGCTGTCCTTGAGATCGATGGGATTGACCGGCGCGTCCCCCAGGTCGGCGATCCGGCAGAGCTCATAGGGCGCGATCCGGCTGACATGGTGAACCTTGCGGATGAAGCTCGACATGTTCCGCACTTCGCGCGGCCCATGGCGGGCGCCGGCCCGGTTCGTGGTACCCCCGTCCCAGGGCACGCCGATGAGGGCGATGTCGAGCTCGGCCGGGTCGGCGACATGGGGCAGGCGCATGAAGGTCGCAATCGCGCCGAAGCGCGGCACGAGCGCCGCATCGACCGGCTGCGGGTGGGATTTCGCCATCGGGATCCGCCTGAAAAACCGCCTGGAAGGGTCACCCTAGCACCGACTTTCGCAGAAAGTCGGTACATCATTTCCAGTCTTAGTATCGGATTCACGCAGAAATTCGTGACATGGGCCGGAGTCACGAATTTCTGCGATCCGATACTAGCCTGGGGCCGGCAACCGGTCGAGGCCTACTCCACCTGGCGGATGCGGTCACCGGGCTGGAGAGACAGGCTGCCCATGCTGCCCAAATAGTCGATGACCACCTGGGTGAGCGGCCGGCCCTCGTCGCTATCCGGCGAGGGCTTCGAGCGCTTCAGCATGTCGTAGCCGTCGCCGCCCCGGGCCATGTAGTCGTTGGTGGCGAGCCTGTAAGTCTTCTTGAGGTCGATGGCCGCGCCGTCCACGGTGACCTTGCCGACCCGCCGGCCGACCGGCTTGCCAGGGTTGAATTCGAAGGTGATCCCGGCCACCTGGGGGAAGCGCCCGGCCTTGTCGGCAACCTGCGAAACGCCGTTTTCCAACGCCGCCAGGAGATCGGCGCCGGTGACGTCGAGCACGACCAGGAAATTGTCAAAGGGCAGCTCGCGGCGGATGTCCTTGCGCGTCAGCGTCTCCCCGGCGGCATAGAGCCGGTCGCCGCGGATGCCCCCGCCGTTGACGATGGCCGCGTCGGCCTTTCCGGCCTGGCGCATGGCGTCGGCGATGAGATCGCCCATGCTGGTCTCGCGGGAGCGCATCCCGTCCTGGCGGCTGTCGAGCTCGCCCTTGAGGGTCGCCACCGGTTCGTCCAGGAGCTTGTCGTAGTTGCCGAGATAAGCCTTGATCTTGGCGGCAATTCGGGGGGCCGGCCGGATGCCCGCCGTCGGCTCAAGCCGGGCGTCCGCCGAAACATTCACCTGGTCGCCCTCCTTGTCGATTGTCAGATCGACCACGCCGACCTCGGCCGCGTTCAGGCCCGGCTTCACCAGCGGCACTCCCTGAATCGTGGTCGAAACCGGCGCGGACTCGAAACCGCCGAGAACGACGTCGATTCCGGGCACCGCCTTGACGAGCGCCTCGTCCTCGGCATCCGTTTCATGCGTAAGGGCGATCACCGCATCGACGTGAGCAGCACGCAGGGCCTTGACAGCATCGGCCGCGATTTCCTCGGGCTTCAGGAAATGGACGTGGGGCCCGGGGCTCGAGAGGCTCGCCGTGTCGGGCGTCAGCACGGAGAAGACCCCGATGGTTACCCGGCCCACGCGCAGGATCGCAGTCGCCGCCGCGCCGCCGAAGGGGCTGCCGTCATCCTCCCGGACGCTGGTGGCAAGCCACTGGAACTTCGATTCCTTGATCCGGTCCCTCAGCGCATCGGGGCCGAAATCGAATTCATGATTGCCGAGCGCGGCATAGGTCACGCCGACGTCGTTCATCAGTTCGATCATCTGCCGGCCCTGGGTCAGGCTCGACATGAAGGACGGCGAGATGAGGTCGCCGCCGAAAGTGACGACGGTGTTGATCTGCTTCGACCGCATGGCGCGAATGAGACCGGCCGCCTCGGCCAGCCCGCCTTTCTGGTCTTGGGACGAAAGTTCGAACACGTCGGCCAGGTGGACGAGGGTGATGTGAACAGTCGCCGCCACGGCGGCGCGAGGAATCAGCAAAGCCGCGCCCAAGAAGACGCAACACAGCCAACGGAGCCCCCAAGCCGCTCCCGGTCTCCCCACCAGCACGCTCATGCATATGTTAGTAAGGCAGGGACGCGGCCGGAGTAAAGCCTGCGCTTGAACAACGCCTGCCAGACCCGGGAAACTCCAGGATTTGCAATATTAACGATTTATTGATGATTCCACCGGGGATCGAGCGCCGTGAGCTCGCGCCGGAAAGGAAGGGAATCGCTTTGAGGCGGCGACTCGAACTCCTCAGCATAGCGCCGCCCGGCATGGACGGCGGCAGCTATGGTGCCAGGCGCCAGGGCGTCGCCGATGGCCGAGAGCGAGATCAGGCCCGCGGCGCTCCAGTCGGACCGCCGCGACTTGAGCTCCTGCAGCAGCGCTTCGTCGGGAAGCCGGGCCGTCACCAGCAGCACGGCGTCGGATTGCAGGTCCAGCCCGCGCCCCGTGAAGACGCAAGCGGTGGCGACGCGGTCCCGATGAACCTCGGTCACGGCCCGATGAGCGACGATCTCCACGCCCAGCTCCAGGAGCCGCGTCTGGATCATGTGCTGCTCCATGGTGTTGCGCGTCCAGGTGGAGGCTTCGGCCGCCGGCGTCACCAGGACAACCTTGCAACCCATGGACACGAGCAGTTCCGCCAAAACGCCGCCAAGGTAGAAATGATCGTCGTCATAGACCACGACGCGGCCGGAGACCTCGGCGCCATCCCTCATGCCATCGGGGGCCATGAGGTCGTCGGGGGTCAGGACCTTCGCCCCGGGCGCGATCGGGATCGGCTGCAGGTGATGGCGTGCGACCCCGTCGCGCCGCCAGCGCGAGCCGGTCGCCAACACGACATGAGGCACGCCCAGCTCCAGGATCTGGTCCGCGGTCATTGGGCTTTCGCGGAATACTTCCACATTGGCGAGCTTGTGGAGCTGCTGGACGCGATGGTCGCGGACCCGGCCCCAGGCGGCGAGATGAGGCAGCCTGCATTCCCGCGCGACCCGGCCGCCGAGCTCGGCCTGGGCTTCGGCGAGCGTGACGCGATAGCCGCGCTCGCCGAGCGCGCGGGCGCATTCCAGCCCAGCCGGCCCGGCGCCGACGACGAGGACGCTGGTTCCAGAAGTCTTTGGGCGGATGCGTTCCGGATGCCAGCCGCGGCGCCATTCCTCGCCCATGGTCGGGTTCTGGGTGCAGCGGATCGGCGTGGTGGTGAAATCGCCGCTGACGCAGATGTTGCAACCGATGCATTCGCGGATGTCGTCGATCCGCCCTTCCTCGATCTTGCGTGGCAGGAACGGGTCGGCAATGGAAGGCCTGGCGGCGCCGATGAGATCGAGTAGCCCGCCGCGGATCTGGCGGACCATGGTGTCGGGCGAGGTGAATCGGCCGACACCAACGACCGGCTTGGTGGTGAGGGCCTTGAGGCCGGCGACATAGGGCTCCTGGCTCGCCTCCTCGGCGAAGCGCGAGGTACGGGAATCGTTCTCCCAGCCGCCGAGGACGAAATCCCAGAGATCGGGCAGCTCGGCGATGAGCCCGATCATCTCCATGACCTCGTCCTTGTGCAGTCCCGCCGGACCGATCAACTCGTCGACCGTGATCCGCGCCGCCACCGCGCAGGTCTCGCCCACGGCCTCCTTGGTATCCTCGATTATCTCTTTGAGCAGCCGGACGCGGTTCGCGAGGCTGCCGCCATATTCGTCGCTGCGGGTGTTGTGCCGGCGCGACAGGAAGTGATGCAGCGTGCCGAACCCGTGGGCGGCATAGACATAGACGATGTCGAAGCCGGCCCGCTTGGCGCGGAGCGCGGCATTGCGGTGCCAACGCCTGAGATCGGCGATGTCCTGCTTGTCCATGGCGCGCGCCTGGACCGGATCGGCGGTGAAGGTGGCGATGGGCAGGTGGGCCGGCCCCATGGGCACTTCCCGGCTATAGAGATTGGGGCCATTCATGCCGTTGTAGGCGAGTTCGATGCCGGCGAGCGCGCCATGCCGGTGGATCGCCCCGGTCATCCGGGCAAGGCCCGGGATGTCGTCATCGTCCCACAGGCGCAGCTCGATGAAGGGCGTGATCTCGGAGCTGGGGTGGATCTCCACCTGCTCGGTACAGACCACCGCCCAGCCGCCCTCCGCCTTGATCCCGCGCATGGCGGCCAGCGCCGTCACGTCGCGATAGCCCATCCCGTTGCAATGGGGCACCTGATAGAAGCGGTTCTTGGCCGTGACCGGGCCGATCCTGACCGGCTCGAACAGAACATCGTAACGCGGATCGCGGCTCATGGCCTATCCCCCTGCCCCATCGCGCGAACGCATAATGTCAGGCAAGGCGCCAGTGGCAAGCGCCTGGGCCGCGAGAGACCGGCCAGAACTTGCGCCGATTCCAGGGGCCCCATAGAGTTCCGGCCTCACCGGCTGGCGAATTGATGGCCAATAGAAAATCTCCGCTTCCACCCTCATTCTCGGATTATCCCCGCGACATGGTGGGCTATGGCGCCCTGCCGCCGGACCCCCGCTGGCCCGGCAAGGCGCAGCTGGCGCTGCAGTTCGTCATCAACTACGAAGAAGGCGGGGAAAGCAGCATCCTCCATGGCGATGCCGCCTCGGAGGCCTTCCTCTCCGAGACGGTCGGCGCACAGCCGTTGCAAGGCGCGCGCAACATAAACATGGAATCGGTTTATGAATACGGCAGTAGGGCCGGGTTCTGGCGCCTTCACCGCCTGTTCACCGAGCGCCGCATGCCGGTCACCGTCTACGGCGTCGCCATGGCGCTGGCGCGCAATCCCGATGCCGTCGCGGCGATGAATGAGGCGTGTTGGGAGATCGCGAGCCATGGCTATCGCTGGATCGACTACCAGTTCATGCCCGAGGCGAGGGAGCGCGAGCATCTGCGAACCGCCATCGACCTCCACGCCAAGGTCACCGGCAGCCGGCCGCTCGGCTGGTATCTCGGGCGCTGCAGCCCGAGCACCCGGCGCCTGGTGGCCGAGGAAGGCGGCTTCCTCTACGACGCCGACAGCTATGCCGATGACCTGCCCTATTGGGTGACGGTCGCGGGCAAGCCGCAACTCATCGTGCCCTACACCCTCGACGCCAACGACATGCGCTTCGCCACGGCCCAGGGTTTCAATTCGGGGGATCAGTTCTTCGCCTATCTCAAGGACTCCTTCGACCTGCTTTACGCCGAAGGCAGAACCCGGCCGAAGATGATGTCGGTGGGTCTTCACTGCCGCCTGGCTGGCCGGCCCGGACGAGCGGCGGCGCTTGCCCGGTTCCTCGACTATGCCAGCAAACACGACAAGGTCTGGATCTGCCGGCGGATCGACATTGCCCGCCACTGGCGTCAACATCATCCCTTCATGTCGGCGCCAGGCCGGCCCGCCGCGGGCGCCAGGAAAAGGCCGGGGGAAGCGCATCGATGACGGCCGGTCCCAGTCAACTGCCCGAGTTCACCCGGCGCTGGATCAATCTCGCCCAGCCGCGCCTGGGGGCCGCCGCCATTCACGCCACGGACGAGTTCTTCGCGCCCAAGGAGCGCCTCCTCGATCCCGCCCCGCCCGTGTTCATCCCGGGCAAATACGACGATAACGGCAAATGGATGGACGGCTGGGAGAGCCGGCGCAAACGCGGGCCCGGCCACGACCACTGCACGATCCGCCTCGGCCGGCTGGGGATCGTCAAAGGCGTGGATATCGACACCAGCCATTTCACCGGCAACTACCCGCCCGCCGCCTCGCTCGATGCCTGGCTCGGCGAGGACGATCCAGGGGCCAAGGCCAAATGGACGGAAATCCTGCCGGCGACCGATCTCGGCGGCAACGCGCATCACTTCCTGGCCATCGCCGACGATCGGGTCTGGAGCCATGTGCGGCTGCACATCTATCCCGACGGCGGCGTGGCTCGGCTGCGCGTCTATGGGCAGATCCACCGCGATTGGAGCAAGGCCGATCGCAAAGCGCTCGTCGACCTCGCCGCCATGGAGAACGGTGGCCGCGCGATCGCATGCAATGACCGCCACTACGGCTCGCCGGAGAACCTGACGGCGCCGGGGCGCGCCGCCGACATGAGCGACGGCTGGGAGACCCGGCGCCGGCGCGAGCCGGGCGAGGATTGGGCGATCCTGGCGCTCGGAAGCCGCGGCCGGATCAGGCGGATCGAGGTCGATACATCCCATTTCAAGGGCAACTACCCCGATCGCTGCTCCATCCAGGCAAGGGACGTCGCCGGCGGCACGGAGGAGTCCCTGGTAACCCAGTCCATGTTCTGGCCGGTCCTGCTGCCGGAACGAAAGCTCGAAGCAGACAAGCTCCATCGCTTCGACAAGGACATCGCCGACCTCGGCCCTGTGAGCCATGTCAGGTTCAACATCCATCCCGACGGCGGGGTGAGCCGCCTGCGGCTGTGGGGCGAGCTGGCGTGAGCGACAGGGCGCTGAAGACCGGCTTGCGCCTCGTGGCGCAACCATTGACCGCGCGGTCCTTCGCGCCCTTCGGCGATGTCATCGAGACCGAGAGACGCGCTCACTATCCTATCAATGCGGGCACGGCCCAGCGCTATAACGACCTGGCACGGGTCGAAGTGACAGCGGCAGGCGGGCGGCCGTTGATCAGCATCCTTAAGGCCGAACCGGTCGTCCTTCCCATGCGCCTCAGCCTCATGGAACGCCACCCGCTCTCGAGCCAAGCCTTCATTCCCCTCTCGTCCACGCCCTTCCTGATCGTCGTCGCGCCGCCCGGTGGGCTCGACATCGAGAGCATCCGCGCCTTCCGCAGCAATGGCCGCCAGGGCATCAACTATCGCGCCGGCGCTTGGCATCATCCCCTGCTGGCTCTGGAGCGGACGAGCGAGTTCCTGATCGTCGACCGGGGCGGTGACGAAGACAATTGCGACGAGATACCCGTCGAGGAGCGGAATATCCTCGTCACTCTTTAGTCAACGGGAGGTTCGTCATGCCCCGCAAAAGAGTTGCGAACCGGCTGAGGAGCGCTTTCTGGCTGGCCGGCCTTCTCGGCCTTGTCGCGCCGCAAGCTGAGGCGGCTTCCCTGCCGCCGGTCGAGGCCGAGCACGGCATGGTGGTGAGCGCTCAGCGCCTGGCTTCGGCGGTGGGCCTCGATATCCTCCGCCAGGGCGGCAATGCCGTCGACGCCGCGGTCGCCGTCGGCTATGCGCTCGCCGTCGTCTATCCCTGTTGCGGCAATCTGGGCGGCGGCGGCTTCATGCTGATTCACCTGGCGAGCGGACGCGACACGGTCATCGACTTCCGCGAGACGGCTCCTCTTGCCGCCAGGCCCGACATGTATCTGGATGCGGCGGGCCAGCTCGTGCCGAACGCCAGCACCGACGGCTACAAGGCGGTCGGCGTGCCGGGCACCGTGCTCGGCCTCGACACGGCGCTTGCACGCTACGGCACGTTGCCGCGGGCAAAGGTCATGGCGCCGGCGATTGCTCTCGCTGAGGGCGGATTTCGAACTGTCGCAGCAGGATGTGAATGTCCTGCACAGCCGCAGCGATGACTTCGCCAAGGAATCCAATGTCGCCGCGATCTTCCTGAAACCGGGCAAGCTTCCCTTTGAGGCCGGCGATCGCCTCAGCCAGCCGCAATTGGCCGCCAGCCTTCGCCTGATCTCGGCCCAAGGGCCCGGCGCCTTCTACAAGGGGCCGATCGCCGCGGCGATCGTTGCGGCCAGCAAGGCTCATGGCGGAATCCTGTCGCTCGAGGATTTCGCCCGCTACTCGGTCGTCGAGCGCGATCCGATCCGCTGCGCCTATCGCGGCTATCAGATTGCGGCCGTGCCTCCGCCCAGTTCCGGCGGCATCACGATCTGCGAGATTCTCGGGATACTCGACGGCTACAAGCTCGCCGACGCCGGCTTCCATTCGGCCGCGGCAGTGCACCTGATGGTCGAGGCCATGCGCCACGCTTTCCTGGATCGCAACAGCGAGCTCGGCGACCCGGCCTTCGTCGCCAATCCGGTCGAGCGGCTGATCTCCGCGGACTACGCCGGCAAAATTCGCGCCGTCATCGATCCCCTGAAGGCGACGCCGTCGAGCGCCCTCACCCTCGGTACCCCACCCCATGAAGGCAACCAGACGACCCATTATTCCGTCGTCGATGGGGCCGGCAATGCCGTGGCGGTCACCTACACCATCAACAACTACTTCGGGGCCGGGGTCATCGCCGGCGATACCGGCTTCTTCCTCAACGACGAGATGGACGACTTCGCGACCAAGCCGGGCAGCGCCAACATGTTCGGCCTCGTCCAAGGCAAGGCGAACGAGGTTGAGCCCGGCAAGCGGCCCTTGAGCTCCATGAGTCCGACCCTGGTGACCAAGGACGGCCGGCTTTTCCTGCTGCTGGGAAGCCCGGGCGGTCCCCGAATCATCACCGCCGTCGCCGAAGTCATCTCCAACGTCATCGATTTCGGCATGGACATCCAGTCGGCGGTGGACGCGCCCCGCTTCCATCACCAGTGGCAGCCGGACAAGATCTTCGCCGAGCCCTACGCCTTCTCCCGCGACACGGCGGACCGCCTGGCGGCCATGGGCTATCAAATGAAGGTGCAGAATCCCTGGAGCGCGGTCGAGGCCATCGAGGTCGGCCAACCTGCGGAAACTTCCGCGGCGACGGGCACGGCGCCCAGCGATTCGGCCATCGCGACCCCGCTTCAGCCCGGACATCTCTACGGCGCCAATGACAGCAGGCGCCCCGGTGGTGCGGCGCTGGGCTACTAGCTTTCCGCCTTCCGATCCGGAGCGATGCGCCAGGCGAGCAGGAAGGCTGCCGCCAGGAGCAAGGCCGCGAGCAGGAAGGGCGCCCCCGGCAATCCGAAGCGAGCAAGACCGCCGATGAAGGCGGCGAAGGTTCCGGTGAACAGCCCCGGCCCGATGAGGCCAGCGATCCCCTGCAGGCTGCCATTGGCGCCTTGGAGCTGCCCCTGCTCGCTTGGCCCCACCATGCGCGTCATCAGCCCTTGCAGGGCCGGACCGGATAGGCCCCACAGCGACATGATCGGCACGCCGACCCAGAACACGGGACCCACCGGCGCCAGGCCGTAGATCGCGAATCCGATCGCGCCCGCCAGAAGACCCACGCCGAGGGTGCGGCGCTCTCCCAGCCAAGCCACGACCCGGCCGACGAGGCCCGCCTGTACGATCAAGGAACAGGCGCCCACGCCGGCGAGCGTCAAGCCCACCAGGCGCTCGCTCCATCCATAGCGATAGGTGGCGTAGAGCACGAAAGTGCTGGGCAGCACGACATGGGCGAGCTGGCCGAGGAATTGGACCCCGGCAAGACCGATCAGCCGGGGATAGGAGCGCAGCAGGACCAGCGATCCGACCGGATTGGCCATGCGAAACTTGAACGCGGTCCGCTTTTCGGGCGGTAGGGATTCCGGCAGGAGCAGGAGTCCATAGCATCCGTTGGCCAGGCTGAGCGCGGCGGAAAACCAGAACGGCAGGCGCGGGCCGATCTCGCCCAGCATGCCGCCCAGCGCCGGGCCCAGGACGAAGCCGATGCCGAAGGCCGCCCCCAGCATGCCGAAACTCGCCGCCCGCTTTTCCGGCGGGGTCACGTCGGCGATATAGGCGAAACCGGTGCTGATGCTGGCCGCCGTGATCCCGGAGATGATTCGGCCGGCGAAAAGCCAGCCGAGGTTGGGCGCGAGCGCCATCACCAGGTAATCGAGGCCGAGGCCGAAGTTGGACGCCAGCACCACCGGCCGGCGGCCGAAGCGGTCGGACAGAGCGCCCTGGACCGGCGAAAACAGGAACTGCATCAGGGCCCAGGCAGTGCCGAACAACCCGAAGACCTGGGCCGCCCGGGCCGTGTCGTCGCCGCTCATGGCGACGATCAGGCGAGGGAGCACCGGGATCATGCTGCCGAGCGCCAGCATGTCGAGGAGCACGGTCACGAAGATGAAGGCTAGCGCCGCCTGGCGTCGCGGCGAGATTTCGGGCTTCAAGACGGCTGCTTCGGCATGCTGGCGTCTACCGGGAGACTCGTGCCGCTGATTTGCGCGGCGGTCCGGGCGATTGCCGCGGGATCGCCACGGGCATCCAGCCGGTGCCATTCGATGGGCCCGGGGTTGCGAGCGAGCTGCTTCCGGAGCACTTCCACCGTGGCATCGGATGCGTCGTGCATCCTGGCCCGCAGCCGGCTCTCCAGGAATTCGGCCGGCGCGTCCAACCAGAGGCCGGTGAAGGGCACGCCGGCCGTCTTGGCCAGCGCCGCCGCCCATTGGCGATCCTGGGGCCGGTCGAACACGGCGTCGAGGATGACCGTCGTCCCGACCTTGAGCAAACGGCTCGCCTCGTCGGCGAGCAACCTATAGACTCGCGCGCTCACGTCCGGTGCATAGGCTTCAACCGGGAGCCGCGATTCCGGTGCCACACCCATAAGGCGCTTGCGCAGCACGTCGCTGCGCAACAGGCGAGCGCCCGGCGGCGCGCCGATGCCGGGCGCGAGTGCCGCCGCGAGGGTCGACTTGCCGGAGCCGCTGCGGCCCCCCACAGCCAGAAGTCTCGGTGGCACGGGATCAAGCAGCTTGCGCGCAAGCGTGAGATAGCTGCCCGCCTCCTCGGCCATTTCCCGTTTTCGCGCCTCGTCCGATTGGCTCTCGCTGGCAGCGGCCGTGACATGCGCCCGGATGCCCGCATGGATCGACTGAAACAGCGGGAGTGCCGCCACACCCTCGACCTCCGCCTCGCGGTCTGCGTAGCGATTGAAAACGACGCTGGCGAGCCCGGCCAGCCCGCGGTGCAGCAGATCCATCAACAGGAAGGAAAGATCGTAGAGCACGTCGACGCAGGCGATCGCCCGGCTGAACTCGATGCAGTCGAACAGCAAGGGCTGTCCATCCACCAGGCAGATGTTACGCAGATGCAGATCGCCATGGCAGAGGCGCACCTTGCCCGAAAGCCTCCGGTCCTCGACAAGGCGCCTCAGCCGATCGAGCAGTTCCCGGCTCCGGCGGTCGAGCTCCACGGCGGCGGCCGGCTCGAACAGCGCAGGGGCGAAGAGAGCGAGATTGGCGGCGTTGCCCTCGAGCACGGCGCTGAGGCCCGGATAGCCGCCGAACCCTTTGTCGATTTCGGCCTGGCGATGGAATGCGGCGATCCCGTCGGCAAGATTGCGCATCAGACCAGAGTCGAGAGCGCCGCGGGCCGCCAGACGGTCGAAGAGGGCCGCCTGATCGAACCGGCGCATGACCACGACCGTGTCCACGGCTGCGCCCTCGCCGCCGAACGTGAGCCGGCCATCGGGACGACGGCGGATTTCCCGCGTTTCCAGATAGAGCTGCGGCGCGGTGCGGCGGTTGAGGGCGAGCTCGGCGGCTGAGGCCGCCAGGCGCAGCGCCCTCGTCGAATAATCGAGGTAGCTGAACTTGACGGCCCGCTTCAGCTTGTAGGCGAAGCCGCCGGCGAGGAAGACCGCCGAGATGTGGGTATCGATCCGCTCCACGCCGCCCGCTTGCACGCCATAGGTCGCGGGATCGGAAAGGAAGGCCAGAACCTCGCCCTGGTCCTCGACGATCATCCGCGTCTCAGCCGCGCCCTTCGAAGCCTGCAAGAAGATTGACGGTGTTGAGGCCGATCTGCTCCACGGCATAACCGCCTTCCATGACGAACAGGGTCGGGCGGCCGAGCTTCGCGATCATGGCGCCGATCTTCAGGTAATCCTCGCTCTCCAGCTTGAACTTGGAGATGGGGTCGGCCTTGAAGGTATCGACGCCGAGGGAGATCACGATCGCGTCGGCACCGTAAGCGCCGATGCGTCGGGTGGCGTCCGCCAGCGCCTCGCCGTAGCGCGCCCAGGCAGTGCCGGCGGGCATGGGGTAGTTGGCGTTGAAGCCCTTGCCAGCGCCTTCACCGGTTTCCTCGGCATAGCCCAGGAAATACGGGTATTCCTCCGCCGGATCGCCGTGGAGGGAGAAGTAGAACACGTCGGCCCGCTCGTAGAATATCGACTGGGTGCCGTTGCCGTGGTGGTAGTCGACGTCCAGGACGGCGACCCGGGCCGCGCCTTGGTCACGGAAGGCCTGGGCCGCGATGGCCGCGTTGTTGAGATAGCAATAGCCGCCGTAATAGTCCCGCGCCGCGTGGTGGCCCGGCGGCCGGCAAAGGGCAAAGGCGGCCCGCTCTCCGCCGGCGACCCGCTTCTGGGCGGTCAGCGCCACGTCGACGGCAGCGCTGGCAGCGGCCCAGGTGCCGGCGGTGATCGGCGTGCTGGAATCGAAACAATAGTAGCCCAGTTGCGCGCTCACCCGCCGCGGCAGGACGCGGCGCAGGCAGGGGGCGGGCCAGGTGCCGGGAATGGCGTCCCAATCGCCCTGCTCCTTCGCCCAGCGCTCCCAGGCCGATTCGAGAAAGCTCACCAGCTCGGCGCCGTGGACCTTGAGGATCGGGGTCATGCCGAAAGGCTCCGGCGCCAGAACCTCGCCCAGGCGGGTCTCCTTGACCCTGGCCAGCACATTGTCGGCCCGGCGCGGCATTTCGAAGGTCGGGACCAGCCTGCCGCGAAAGATCTCGCCCCGGCTGTCATGCCGGTGATGGATGTCGGTATAGACCGTCAGCATGGTGCCTCTTGCCGGTGAAGTTTCGTCGCGGCCGATCATGGGCCGGCGCGCCGCCGGCGCACAATGAAACTTTTACCGGCTCCCACTCGGCGGGATTTGCTCTACTGTGCGCCGTTCGCGTGTGGGATCTCGATGTGCCTCGGTCGAGGTGGGTGGCGTGGCGGATAGAGAACAGTTGGACAAGAGCGCCGATTCGGGTGCCAGCGCCGACCTTCGATACTTGATCGAACATATGTCGGAGGGCTTCGCGGTCTACGACTCCGCCGATCGCCTGGTGCTGACCAGCCGGCTCTACGTCGACTACCACGCCGCCCTCGCGGATCTCGTGCGTCCCGGCATCGCTTTCGAAGAGCTCTTGCGCGCCGGCGTGGCGCGCGGGTTCTATGCCGAGCTCAGCGAGAGTGCACAGGCGTTCGTCGAAAGGCGGCTCGCGGCGCATCGGGCAGCCAAAGGCGAAACCACGCTGCTCGCGATCTCCGGCGACCGGTGGTTCGAGGCGCAAGACCACCGAATGCCCGGCGGCGGCGTGCTCGTCGTTCATACCGAAGTAACCGAACAAGTCCGGCGCGAAAAGGCGTTGCGCGAGAGCGAAGAGCGGCTTCGCAGCCTTGCCGACAACCTGCCAGGCGTCGTCTTTCGCCGCGTCAGGACGCCGGACGGCAGAATCCGACACACGTATCTCAGCCCGCACCTGAAGGACATGCTCGGCGTCAGCCCGGAAGAGGTCGTTTCGGGCGCGGTCGAGGTTCTGGATCTGATCGTTCCCGAGGACCGGCAGCGGTTTGTCGCCGCCCTCGAGACCTCGGCCAACACGCTGTCGCCGATGGCGATCGAGCTCAGGCTGCTGCGCCGGCCAGATGGCGCGCTCCGCTGGTGGCAGGTGCATTCGACGCCGCTGCGCCGGGCCGATGGCAGCGTGCTGTGGGACGGCATCGCCCTCGACATCACCGACCGCAAGGCGGCGGAGGAGCGCCTCCACCAAGCGCTCAAGATGGAAGCTATCGGCCATCTGACGGGCGGCATTGCTCACGACTTCAACAATCTGCTGGCCATCATGCTGGGAAACGCCGAGCTGCTGGCCGAAAAGGAGGTCGGCGGCGATCCTACCCGCGGGGTCATGCTGAAGAACATCGTCGAAGCCGGCGAACGGGCCGCCGAATTGACCCATCGCCTGCTGGCATTCGCCCGACGCCAGTCCCTGGCTCCCCATACGGTCGACCTCAATGCTCTGCTCGAAGTGATGAAGCCCCTGCTCCGGGGCGCGCTCGGCCGCGGCATCGAGGTGGCGCTGGATCTTCATCCCGGCCTCTGGCATGCCGAGGTCGACCGCGACCAGATCGAGAACGCCATCCTGAACCTGGGTCTCAATGCGCGCGACGCCATGCCTGCCGGGGGCCGGATCCTGATCGCGACCGGCAACGAGACGATCGACGCCGCCCGCGCCGAATCTTTCGGCGGCATCCACCCTGGGCCCTATGTCGCGCTCAGGGTGACCGACAACGGCACCGGCATGGCGCCGGAGGTGGCCGCCCGCGCCATCGAGCCGTTCTTCACGACCAAGGACGTCGGCAAGGGCAGCGGTCTCGGGCTCAGCATGATCTTCGGCCTGGCCAAGCAGTCCGGCGGACATCTCAGCATCGAAAGCGCGCTCGGCAAAGGCACGACCGTGACGCTTTATCTTCCCAAGGGCGAGGCCGAGGCATCGGACCAGCCCCCGGCTCCGCCTGCCGCCGAAGTCGCACCGCCAGGCGGCTTGAGCGTGCTGCTGGTCGAAGACGACGCCGCCGTGCGCGACACCGTGGCCGGCATGATCTCGAGCTTGGGATATCGTGTCGTCACCGCACCGGACGGCGTCACCGCGCTATCGCTGTTGCAGGCCGAGCGGACGCCGGATCTCCTGATGACCGACGTGGTGATGCCTGGCGGGATCGACGGGCTGGAGCTGGCGCGGCGGGCTCGTGCGCAGTATCCGAGCCTCCGGGTCCTGCTGGCTTCGGGTTACAACCACGGCCTCAATTCAGGCGAGCGGGAGCCGGAGCCCGGCATCCGCCTGATCGGCAAACCGTTCCGGCTGACCGAACTCGCCGAGGAGCTGCGCCAGCTCTTCGGGGATGCTCAGGCCTGAGGCAATGCTTTACGTGCGGCCGTAGACCGGAACCACGCCGCCGCGGGTCACGCGGTTGTCGGGCGAAGCCAGGAAGAGGATGCTGCGCGCCACCTCCTCGACCTTTGGCCAGCGGTCGTGGTCGGCCTTGGGCATGCTCTGCCGGTTGGCCGGCGTATCCATGATCGAGGGCGCCACCGCATTCACCAGGATGCCTTCGCCCGCCAGCTCCTCGGCGAGCGCCGCCGTCAAGGCCGCGACGGCAGCCTTGCTCGCCGTGTAGGCGGTCGTCTTGGCGCCTGTCCGCCACTCCAGCGCCGCGCGCGCCGCCACGTTGACGATCCTGCCCCCGCGGCCAGCGGTGCGCATGGTGGCCACGGCCGCCCGGCAGCACAGATAGCAGCTCACCAGATTGGTCTCGATCTGGCGCATCAACAATTCCCGGTTGGTCTCCGCGATTGGCGCGAAGGCGAAGCCGCCGGCGATATGGATCGAGGCCCAGAGCTTCGGAACCGAGTCGTAGATTCGGGCGACCGTCGATTCCTCGGCGAGATCGCCCGCGGCGACAAGCTTGACTTGGGCGTGAGCGCGGAGGGCGAAGCGCGAGGCCTCGGCCTCGTCGCGATAGGGCACGTGGCACTCGGCCCCCGCCGCGACCAGTGCCGCCACGACGGCGCCGCCGAGCGCGCCAGTGCCGCCGGTCACCACCACATGTCGATCACGGAAGTCCATGCCTCGTCCTACCGCTCCAATCCGATTTGAGCGTAAATGCGCGCTACCCAGGAAACGGCCAAGGCTCGAAGGGCGATATGAGCCTTACGCGGTCCCTGAAGCTTATCTTAGCAGTCCATGCAACTTTGGCATCCAGCGGATGCGTTGCCAAGAGCGGCACGGGCAAGGCACTTGGACAAGGCCTATGGCCGAAACTCTTGCGGCACCTCCCGGAAAACCGTCTGGCGACTCTCAGCGTCATCGGATCATTCTGGCACTTGGAACAGCTTCAATTCCGCCAAGACGGTAGTGCCATTGCCCCGATGCCTGTACCGTCAAGCCGGACAGACCAGAATAGCGGCCGCCCGCTGAACGCCGGCAATGCGCATATCCATCATCGTCGCCTCCCGCAACGCTGCGTCGACAATAGGACGATGCCTGGACAGCATTACCCAACAGTCGGCCGGGAATATTGAGATCGTCGTCGCGGACGGTGGATCGAACGACGGCACAGCGGAGATATTGCAGCGGCAAAGCGCCGGGATGGGCGGGTCTCTCGTCTGGTTCTCGAAACCCGACAAGGGAATCGCCGAAGCATGGAATCGGGCCATCGCCTTGGCGACCGGCGACTGGATCCTTTTTCTAGGCGCCGATGACCGCCTCGCCGCGCCCGATGTCATCATGCGCGCGGAACTCGTGCTCGAGCGCGCACTGCCCGAGCATCGCGTGGTCTATGGCCAGGTAGCTCTGGTGACGCCCGAGGACGTGGAGGTCGGCATGCTGGACCGCCCTTGGTCGCCCCGGGACTTTTACGGCTGTCGCTATAACTTGCCGCACCAGGCGGTATTCCATCACCGGAGCCTGTTCGGCGAATTCGGGCCCTTCGACACAAGCCTGAAGATTGCGGCCGCATTTGATTTCCTGCTGCGCGCACTCGCGCAATCCGAACCGCTCTACATGCCGGGCCTGACCATCACAAGGATGCAAATCGGCGGGCTATCGAACAGTCGGCTGAATGCGCCGAGATTGGTGAAAGAGGAAATGCGCCTGTTCCTGCGCCATGTCGGCGGGATGCCCTGGACGCATCTTTGGTGGCTGGCGAAGGCCTGGGTCAAGTATGCCCTCTATCGCCTGGGCGGCGATGGCTTGGCGCTGACGCTCGCCAACCACTATCGCCGGCTGGTTCGCGGCGAAGGGCCCCTGCGCTATTGAGCGCCAGACGCTACGGCCCGCCGCCCCATCAGATTCCGGAACTAATGCGATCGCCAGGACAAGCGGCGGCGCATTTCCTTCAAGGGATGCTTGATCCGCCAGGGCAGGCGGCGCTTCAGAATGCTGCCCGCCGAGGCCGTCAAGCCGCTCAGCGAGGTTCCCTCAAGCTCGCGGGCGACGAGCTGCCGAGCGAAATCCTGCGCAATCTGCTGCCACAGCTGCTCGCGGAATCCGGGCTTGGCGAATTCGGCCTGCCAGCGCGTCAATTCTGCGGCCATTTGCCCATTGCTCAGGCGCGGGCGCATGTGGGTCTGCGTGCAGATCGCGGTCGGGATCATCGCTGACTTTGCCCGGCACCAAGGCTGCGACAGAAATTGGCGCCACATGTAGAGATCGGTCCAAGGAAACTCAGGCGGCGTCGTGCGCCAGCCTTCCGGCAACCTGCGATAGGCGGCCAGCGTATGACCCGCGAAAGTAAGATCGAAGGCGTTGAACATCTCGCTCAGCAGTCGATCGCGGAATGTCGGATTTTCCAAATCGGCCGGCCGCGCGCGGAGAATGCCCTGCGCATCGATCCCAAGATGGACGCTGTGCCCGAAATCGGCAGTGGTCAGCAGCCCGTTGAGGGTCTCGAGGTGGTTGGGCATCCACAAATCGTCGTCACCGAGATAGGCGACGATCCGCCCGGCGGCTTCGCGCAGCGCGGCGTGGCGGTGAACTTCGCCCTTGCGCGGTCCCTTCGGGAAATCGAAGACGCGAATCCGGCTGTCACGGGCCGCCAGCTCCGCCATGGCACGGCGCGTCGCGCCACCCACCCCATCTGCGACCACGAAGAGCTCGAAGTCCTGCAGGCTCTGGGCCTGCACGCTCGCGACGGCAAGGGGAAGCGTCTCGGGGTGGTCGTGAGTGGGAATCAGCACCGTCGCCGCGGGCATCAGCCCATGATCCTCCTCACAAGCCCTTGGGGACGCCGCCGGCCGCCTCGAATTCCTGGAGCAGACTTTGGACATCCTGCATGCCGGCATCACGCGGCAACAGGACAGGATCCCGGTCCGGCCAATCGATGCCCAGAGCTGGATCGTCGAAGCGGCAGCCCGACTGGTCGCCGCCGTCATAGGCGTGGCTCAAGCCGTACAAATAAAGCATCGAATCATAGGCGTATATGCCATGGGCAACGCCCGGGGGTACGATGACCACCTCGGGCCTCTCGCCCGAGCTCCTTATGACCATGCTTCGGCGAAAGCTCGACGAGCCCCGACGCAGATCGGCAAGACCGTAGGTGGCGTTGCCTTGGATGACGATGAGATAGTCATAGCGCAACCTGTGAACGTGAAGGCCGCGCAGGACCCGTGCTTTGGTGGTGATGAAATCCCACTGGACGGGACGGGGCGCCAATCCCCACCCGTCGCGATGGATTTCGCAAAGGCTGCCGCGGAGATCGGGAATCGGGTCCAGCGCCCTCACCAGGACACCATCGATCCGACCCGTCGCGGCCATGCGAGAGAAAGCCAACGCCTCTACCCCAGACGCCCTTAGCATTTCGCAGCGTCCCCCAAGACGATCCCAGAATCGCCTTTCAAATCGGCACGTTGGACGCAACCCGCCGGCAACGGGCGGTCCGCCATTTTCCCACCCCAGCTACAGAAAAAGTCATGGCCAAGCCGCGCCAATGATAGTCAACTCACAATGTCGTTAGGCAAAGACTATCTCAAAGCCGGCCTGGAAATCCATTTATGCTTCGTTGGGCCGGCGACCCGGCCATCCGTCCCATTGACGGTTGTGCCCAGAGAGCCGAATTGCTCGCTTCCAGGAACCAGAGCTGTCGCGATCAATCGGGCTCAGCCGGCTTCCGCTCCGCGAGCCTTCGGCGCATACCCTCGAAGTTCTCCTTGCGATATGCCTCCGAGGCTGTCGCCGCCACGGCGGTGAGCCGCAGGCCCGGATAGTCCGGCGTCGGCAGGCCCGCGTCGTGCATGGCGGCCAGCCGCGCCTCGATCGCCTGCTTCTTGCGAACCTGATGAGGCTGAACCGTATCGAAGTCGCGGAAACCCATGTCCCGTTGCAGCGACAGCGCCCCCGCCCTGACCGCGCGCTCGAGCAGGCCCGCGCCGCGCTCGGTGCGGGCGATGAAGCCGTTGAAGCCGGCATCCTCGCCACTGGGCCCGCCACCGGGCCAGACGTCCGATATGGCGATGTCTGCCATTTCGCCCACCGCGTCGGCGCAGATCTTGCAGCGGAAGAAAATTCGCCACTTACCCTCGTCGGCCCACAGATCGTTGTAAGTCACTTCGAAGGCGCGCCCGTCCCGGCTTTCGACCCGGGTGCGGCCGGGGTTGCCATATCCGCGGTAGCGCAGGAGGCTCACTTGCGCCTCGTCGAGGCCGAAGCCTTCGACGAGGTCGAGGGTCTTGGAAAAGGCCGAGGCGCCGCCGCAGACCAGGGCGAGGCGATAACGGATGAGCGCATCGACCCGCGGGTCATGGCGCGACAGGTTCTGGATGGCGCTGATGTCGCAGGGCTTGGCGACGACCGCGAAGGGCCGGCCCCGGTCGAGGAGCTGAATGAGGTCGACCAGCGGGGCCGCCGGCCCGTAGCGCGAGCCCGCACCCTCCAGGACATCGGCGCGCGTGAAACTCTGATGAGCTTCGGTCCGCATGGGCATCCGGCGCGACGCGGCGACGTGAAGGATGAAATCGACTTCACCCGTCTCGAGCAGATAGATGGCAAGCGCGCTGGCACCGCCGCCGGCCGACGCCCGAAACCGGACCTCAGGGTCGGCGGCATGGCCGCGCGCCATGGCCAAGGCGGGACCCCAGATGTCGTCCCAGCGCGCGGCGGGAGATTCATTCTCGGGCAGGCGGCCCTCGGCCCTGAGGCCCGGGCAGACCCTGTTGATGAGGGCGATCTCAGCCTCGGTCAGCGGTTGCTCGAGTTCGGGCAGGAGCGCTCCCTGGGCGTCCAGCGCCATGCGGATTCGATCCGGCGCAATGCTCCGGCACAGGCCGCAGCCGATGCAGAGGCCCGCTTCGACGATGGCTTCGAGAGAAAGCGGCTCGGTCATGTTCATGCCCTGCCAGGGTTGATACACTGGGCGTTGCGGAATTGCACGCGCATTTGCCGCGAGTGCCCACTCGTTCCCTGGACAAGTCCCATGCCGGCAACCCAGAAGCCCATGATCGCGCTCGAACAGCCGGGCTTGACCTATGGTCAGCTCGACCTGCTCGCGCGCGGTAAGGCGAGCCTGCGGCTCGCCGCCAGCGCCGAGACCGCTCTCGCCAAGGGCCGCCGGCACATCGACGAAATCCGGGCGAGCGGCAAGCGGATCTATGGGATCACCACCGGGCTGGGCGCGCTTTCCGACGTTCTGCTGAGCGGCGAGGAACAGACCGCGCTGTCGCGCAACATGCTGTTGTCCCATGCCTGCGGGATGGGGGATCCGCTGCCGCACGCTCAAGTGCGGGCGATCATGATCGCTCTGGTCAACGATCTCTGCCGCGGCCATTCGGGGGTCAGCCCGGCGCCGGTCCACGGGCTCGTCGCCTGCCTCAACGCCGGGATCACGCCCGTCGTTCCATCCCAGGGATCGGTCGGCTACCTGGTCCATGAGGCCCACATCGGGCTTTGTCTCATCGGCGTCGGCGAGGCGGAGCTCGCCGGCAAGCGCGTGACGGCGGCCGAAGCGCTGAAGGCCTCCGGCCTTATGCCCGTCGCCCTCGGCGCCAAGGACGGGCTTTGCCTCACCAACGGCACCCGCAGCCCCACCGGTCTAACGGCCCTCGCCTTGGCCGAGGCGGAGCGTCTGGCGCGCTGGGCCGACGCGACCGCGGCCATGAGCTTCGAGGCGCTAGGTGGCCAGACCGACGCCATCGACCCGGAGCTTCTCGCCCTCAAGCCCTATCCTGGGCTCATCCAGGTCGGCATCAATCTTCGCTGTTTGCTTGCCGGCAGCGAGATCCTGGCGCGATCCCAGGGCCTGCGCACCCAGGACGCCCTCAGCCTGCGTTCCATTCCGCAAATTCACGGCGCCAGCCTGGATCAGCTCGCCCATGTGGCCCGCCAGGTCGAGACCGAGCTTCGATCGGCCAGCGACAACCCTCTGGTGATCGAGGGCAAGGGCGGCCTGCGCATCCTCTCCAACGCGCATCCCCACGGCCAGTCGCTGGCCTTCGCGGCCGACCTCATGTCGTTGGCCGTGGCAGAGCTTGGATCGGCGGCCGAACGCCGGCTCGACCGCCTGATCAATCCCCTGGTCAGCGGACTGCCGCCGTTCCTGGTCCGAAAGGGCGGCGTCAATTCGGGCATGATGATCGCCCAGTATGCGGCCGCCTCGCTGGCATCGGAAAACCGGATCCTCGGTCGGCCGGCGATCCTGGACCATGCCGTCACCTCTGGCCTGCAGGAGGATGACGTGAGCTTCGCCACGCCCGCGGCCCAGAAAAGTCTGAAAATCATCGACAACGTCTATCGAATTCTCGCCATCGAGCTGCTGCTGGCAGCCCAGGCGCTGGAATTCCATCGG
The DNA here is from genome assembly GCA_963724385.1 of uncultured Alphaproteobacteria bacterium. Lineage (GTDB taxonomy): Bacteria > Pseudomonadota > Alphaproteobacteria > Dongiales > Dongiaceae > DASXQK01. The sequence continues at coordinate 259,342 of CAVRUJ010000002.1, forward strand.
CCGGCCCGCTTCGGCCAGGGCACCGGCCGCCTGCATGCCCGGCTGCGCCAACGCATCCCCGCCTTCGATGAGGATCGCTTCCTGTCGCCCGACCTCGCGGCGGCCGAGGCATTCCTGCGTGATGAATCCGAGCTGGCGGAGCTCGACCAGGCCCTCGCCGGCGGAACCTAAGCCCTAGCCGCCCGGCCCCCTTGGGCCACGGCAGCGCCAGCCGGCGTCGATCCGATTTCGGGCAATGCCCTGACCCTCCTTCCTGTGGCATCATGGCGGTTCGATGCTGGCAGAAGCTCCCAACTCCGGGCTTAAGCCCATCTCCGGCCCTTGCGCCTGGCGCGGCAGCGACATCGCAACGTCCACGCGCTGGCTGCGGAAGCTGTCGGCGACCGATCTCAGCGAAATCGACGCTGCCCTGGCGGCCGTGCGTTCGCAGGGTCTCGCCTGGCACCAGGTCACGCGCGACAATTTCCCGCTTGCCGCGTTGACCCTGGCTCTCGGCGACATGGCGCGCGAGCTCGAGGATGGTTCGGGCATGGTGAAGCTCACCGGCCTTCCGGTGGCCCGCTATTCGAGCGACGACCTGAAGCGAGTCTGGTTCGGCCTCGGATGCCATCTCGGGCGGCCGGTCTATCAGAACCGGCGCGGCGAGCTGATGCGCGAGATTCGCGACGAGGGTACCGGCATCGGCGCCAGGTACGGCGAGGTCAAGGACGGTGCTGGCGCCGCTTTCCTTTCCTCCTACGCGCGCACGCTCTCCAATGGTGCGCTGCGCTATCATACCGATCGCACCGACGTGGTCGGACTGCTCTGCGTCGGCCAAGCCGCATCCGGCGGCCTCAGCAAGCTTTGCAGCTCGGCCGCCGTCCACAACGAGATGCTGCGCCGGCGCCCCGACCTGCTCCAGTTATTGTACCAGCCCATCATCCGAAGCCGCTTCGGCGAGGAAGCAAGCGCGCCGGACGTGACCTATCCGCTTCCGGTCTTTGGGATCCGAAACGGCAAATCCACCAGCCACTATTCCCTGACCTACATCGAGGCCGCCCAGATGGTTCCGGGCGTCCCGCCGCTGTCGGCAGCCCAACGCGAAGCGATCGAGATGCTCATGGCGCTTGCCGAGGAACTGTCCTTCGAGATGCGCCTGGAGCCGGGCGACATGCAGTTTCTGAACAATCACGTCATCTATCACGGCCGCACGCCGTTCCTCGACGTTCCGGAAAAGCGAGCGACCCGGCTGCTCTACCGGCTGTGGCTTTCGATGCCCAATAGCCGGGCTTTGCCGTCCGACCACGCCGTGCTTTGGGGCAATGTCGAGGCAGGCGCCTTGCGCGGCGGGATCGGTCAGACGGAAGCCCGGAGTTAGGGAGCGGTCAGACCGGCCAGTCTTTCGCTTTCCGCCCACAGCCGACGAGCCGTCTCGTCGTCGCGTGCCGCCGCGGAGGGGACGGCCGGCTGCGACCGGTGGAAGTATTCGCCGCTGACGCTCGCCACATCGGGCGAGGCGGCGAGATGGATCAGGGTCCTGGCGCCCTCGGTCGGCGTGAGCGCCATGACCTTGGCGAGGCGGATGACCAGCGCGCCCACGCCACCGCTGTCGTTGCCGAACCGGGTGGCGACGAAGCCGGGATGGAAGCAGTTGGCGGTGACCCCGGTTCCGGCGAGCCGCCGCGCCAACTCGCGGGTGAACAGGATGTTGCACAGCTTCGAGCGCCGGTATGCGCCGAAGCCGGTATAGCCGCGGCTCATCTGGAGATCGCCGAAGTCGAGCCGGGCACCGCGATGGGCGTCGGACGCCGTGTTGACGATGCGCGCCGGGGCCGATTGCACGAGCCGGTCGCGCAAACCCAAGGTCAACAGGAAATAGGCCATGTGATTGGTCGCGAAGGTGAGCTCGAGACCGTCCTCGGTGACTTTCCGTGCACCGAAGAGCGCGCCGGCATTGTTGAGCAGCAGATCGATGCGAGGCTCCGCCGCCGCGATTTCGCCCGCCACCCGCCGAACCTCGGCCAAGCTCGACAGATCGGCGTAGTGCACGCCATGGTCAGTTCCGCGGCGGCGCGCCGCCAAGCGGGCAAGGGCCGCTTCCGCCCTGCCCTTATCGCGTGCCACCATCACCAGACGCGCGCCCATGGCCGCCAGCTCCTCGGCCGCGACCTGGCCGATGCCCGAGGTGGCTCCGGTGATCACGATCGTCTTGCCTTGCATGGCCGGCGGGCTCATTCGCCACCGTGGACGGCGACCGGCGACCGGTCACCGAGCTCGCGGTCCTCGACCTTGGCGAACATGGCGAGACCGGCGACGAGAACCACCGCGACCGCGGCAAACAAGATGCCGAAAACCTCGGCGACGACGGCGCGTGCGGCCGGGGTCAGGGATTCGCGCGCCAGATCCTCGAGCTGGGTCACGTGCCCCGCTTCGACCAGACGCCCCGCCAGGAGTCCCAGAACCAAAGCCGAGGCGGCGGCCACGCCGACCGCGCTGCCCAGCACCCGGGCGAAGGCGACAGCGCCGCTCACCGCACCCAGGTCGCGGCGCTCCACCGCGTTCTGCGCCGCGACGTTGCAGGCAGGGAAAATCGGCCCGAAACCGAGGCCGGCGACGAGCATGATGCCCGAAGCGACCGGTGCGCTGAGCCTGCTGGCGAAGAGAGCGAGCAGAACGAGGGCCAGGACCGTCGTCGGCAGACTGATCAGCGGCGGCAGCTTGTAGCGGCCTCGCCGGCGGGTATAGCGGCCCATGAAGTTGGCCGAAACGGTGCTCGAAAGCATCAACGGGATCATGAGGACGCCGGCCCGGGCGACCGAGCTGCCGAGAGCGACCTGGAAATAGATGGGTGCCAGCACGCTGATCGCCATGAAGGCAGCATAGATGATGAATGTGACCGCCAACACCGGCCCGACAACCGGATCGTTCAAGAAGCGGGGCGGGATGATCGGCTCCTCCGAATCCCTTTGCTTCCAGACCAGAAGACCGGCGAGACAGACCGTCGACAAAGCGAGCATGAGCAGCATGGGCGACATCCAGGGAAGCCTGGCGCCGCCAAGCGAGAGGACGAGCAGCAGCCCGACGGTGGCGCCGGACAGCAATCCGATGCTCCAGTAGTCGACGGGGGATCGGTGATGCTCGATCGGCAGCCGCCGAAGCGCCCGGTCGCAAAACAACAGAGCTGTCAGGCTGAACGGCAGATTGAGCCAGAAGATCCAGGGCCAACCGTAATACTGCGTCACGAAGCCGCCGACGAGCGGGCCAAGCAGGGAAGCCGATCCCCAGACGATCGAGAAATAGCCGGAATAGCGACCGCGCTCGCGCGGCGAGACGACGTCGGCGATGATCGTCTGCCCGAGGGTCACGAGGCCGCCCCCGCCGAGGCCTTGCAGGGCCCGGGCGACGATCAGCGCCGGCATGTTCGGCGCCAGCGCGCAAAGCGCCGAAGCGACCATGAAGGTCGCCAGGCAGATCCTGAGGACTCGCCGGCGGCCGTAAAGATCCGAGAGCTTGCCCGCAATCGGCGTGACGCAGGCCGAGGTCAAAAGATAGGACGTGACGACCCAGGAGATGAGAGAGAAATTTCCGAGGCTCTTGGCAATGGGAGGCAGCGCCGTGGCGACGATGGTCTGATCGAGCGCCGACAGGAACAGCGCCAGCAAGGCGCCGATGACGATGCTGCGGACCTCGGCGGGCGACAGAGGGCGCAAGGCGCTGGAATTCGAGTTTGGGGGATTCAAAGGTGCTGTCTTCTCGACCGGATCGCATCCGCCGCCTCGCCACGAAAGTCCGGCGGAAGATGTCCAGTCATTTCCCCCGTTTCCACGTTCCGCCGCAAGCGCCTTCCTGATCATGGAAGGGCTGCGCAAATTGCGCGGCCGGATCGAGCGGACCGGCTGTTGGCTGGGACCTCAGACTTTTGGCGGCGTCGCCCGCCCGGTGAACTCGGCCTCCAGTCTGGTCTCCAGCTGGATGAGATCGCTGGGGATCTCATAGCCCATGGCGCGCATTTCGTTCATTTTTTCCCGAAGCTGCAGGTAGAGCTCATGGCTATCCTCGGGATGGCTCTCCATCTCGGCCAGCAACATGGAGATTCGGGCCTTGATCGTTTCGAATGCCATCGGGGTTGCGCTCCGCCGCCGGCCGTCTTGGATGCAGCGGCCCGCTTCGGTCATCATGGACGAGCCTGCCGCCTGGCGCAATCGGGTCGCGCCGCGCGGAAGGCCCAGTATGGGGCGCTAGCCCGCCGGCCGGCCAGAAAGTAGTCTCATCCTGCGGGAACGACCAACATTTCCTTGGGGAACCTCAAGTCATGCCCATCGGCTATCAGTCCGAAGTCGGACGTCTGATCAAGGTCGTGGTCAAGCATGCCCGCGACGCCTTCCTGTCCGAGCGAAAGATCGACGCCGAGTGGCGGTCCCTCAACTACTACAGCCGGCCCGATCTCCCTGCGGCCATCGCCGAATATGACGGCTTCCTCGAAGCCCTTGGCAGCTTGGCACCCGGCGTCGAAATCGATCTGTTGGCGCCGGAGGGTTCCCTCACGATGGATTCGATCTACCCCCGAGACGCCGCGATCGCCTGCAACAAGGGCATGATCCTCTGCAACATGGGCAAGCCCGCCCGGGGCGCCGAGCCGGCGGCCGAACAAAGGCTGTTCGCCAAGGCGGGCATCCCCATTCATGGCGCGATCGTCGGCGAAGGCCGGGTCGAAGGCGGCGATGTCGCCTGGATCGACGAGAAAACGCTTGCCGTCGGGCGGAGCTATCGGACCAATGACGAGGGCATCCGCCAGCTTTCGGCCTTGCTGGAGGCCTGCGGGGTGGAGGTCGTGGTGGTGCATCTTCCCCACTACAAGGGGCCATCCGACGTTTTTCACCTCATGTCGGTGCTGAGCCCGATCGACCATGACCTGGCACTCGTCTATTCCCCATTGATGGCCGTGCCCTTCCGGGAGCTTCTGCTGGCCCGCGGCATGCGCCTGGTGGAGGTTCCCGACGAGGAATTCGAATCCATGGGCTGCAACGTGCTTGCCGTCGCGCCCGGCAAATGCCTCATGCTCGACGGCAATCCGGTAACGGCAGCGAGGCTGGAAAAGGCAGGGGTGGAGCTGCGGCTCTATAAGGGCGACGAAATCAGCCGCAAGGGAGCCGGAGGGCCGACCTGCATGACCAGGCCGATCCTCAGAGAACTGAAGAGCGCGCCCTCGACCGTCGCTCTGCCGGCGGCGGCCGAATAGGGAAATTATGCGGGAGGGGGATCGCCAGGATCCTCCAAGCGGATACCGATCGAAGATCGAGGGACATGCCTTACGCCACCAACGAAGACCTGCCGCCAGCGCTGCGCCGGAACCTGCCGCCCCATGCCCTGGACATCTACCGGGAAGCCTTCAACCACGCCTGGCGGCAATATGGCGACGATATGGAGCGGCGCGAGGAAATCGCCCATCGCGTGGCCTGGTCGGCGGTGAAGAAGCGTTATCGAAAGCGAGATGGCTTGTGGACGGCAATCCAGAGCCCATAGGCAGCCGCCCGACCGATCTGCCGCGGCCGAGCCGGCGCCTTCAGCTGTTGATCGCCTGGGTCCCAGGCGTCCTGTTGCTGTTGGCGCTCGTGGTCGTGTTCGCCCGATTCGGCGAGATCGAGCACTTGATTCAGCTGATGCGCAACCTGACCCGGTCCTGGCTCGCCTTGGGACTGCTGCTCCAGGTCGGCACCTATGCCGCGGCAGCCCTGATGTGGCATGTCGGGCTGCGTCGCGCGGGGTATCGGCGCCGGTTCGGCGGGCTCTTCCTCCTCGGCGTCGCCAAGCTGTTCACCGACCAGGCGCTGCCCAGCGGCGGGATCAGCGGATCGGTACTGGTGGTGGTGGCGTTGAAGCGGCGCGGCGTGTCCAATCACATCGCCATGGCCGTGCTGCTGGTGGGCGTGCTTTCGCTCTACTTGGCGCTTTTCATAGCCACGGGCACCAGCCTCGTCATCCTGGGGCTGCACCACGCCCTTAATGGTGCGATCCTCGCCGTATCGGCGGCCTTCGCGGGCATTGCGCTGGCGCTCCTGTCCTCGGTCATGTGGATCCGGCGCAGCTCCAGCCGCTGGTTCGAGGCGCTGCAGCGCTATCTGCCCGCCCTTCGCCATCTGAAGAACATGTTTCAACAGGCCCCGGCCTGGCTCCTGCGCGACCCGGCGCTCATCGTCGTAACCACGCTGCTGCAGTTCCTCATCATCGCGCTGGACGCGGCGACATTGAAGATCATGCTCCTGGCGCTGGGCCAGCAGGCCGACATTCCCCTCGCCTTCGCCGGCTTCGTTCTGGCGACCCTCGTGGCCGACGTGGTGCCCATTCCCCTTGGCCTCGGGTCCTTCGAAGCGGCGCTGGTGAGCCTGCTTTCCCTGGGCGGAATCAACCTGGCGCCCGCCGTCGCGGCCACGCTCCTGTTGCGCGGCCTCACCTTCTGGCTGCCGATGCTCCCGGGTCTTGTCCTGGCGCGCCGAGAAATCCGCCTTGCCGCAGCCCAGCGCGCTGCCGCTTCCGCAACGACGGCGCAGCCGACCATGGCCCCCTGAGCAGAATCGGGACCGCCGGCGTCAAGCCTATTTCACGGTCACCACGGTACAAGGCGCCAGGTGGGAAACCTTGTGGGATACGCTTCCCATGAGCAGCCCTTGAATGTCGCCGAGGCCGCGGCTGCCCATGATGAGCATGTCCGGCTTTTCCGCCGTGGCGACCGCGACGATGGTGGAAGCGGGATCGCCGGCTTCGACGCGGACGCGCACGGCGGCGACGCCTTTGTTGCGCGCTTCCATCTCCGCCTGCGTCGTGACCTGGCGCCCGATCGCGCGCCGGACGGCCAAGCCCACCTCCGTGCTCATCTCGACCAAGGCCGCCGCGTTGGATTCGGTCGTCCTGGGGCCGAGCGTAAAGCTCGGTGCGGTCAGCGCCTGCTGGACTTCGCCCCGGAATTCGGTCCGGGCCAGCCGACGTTCCTCGTCGGTCGCCGGGCTGTCGGCGGCAACCGTAAGAGCAACCAGCTCCGCCTTGTACATGTTCGCCAGATCGATGGCCAAATCGAGGGCTTTGGCCGCGTGATCGGAACCGTCCAGGGCTACCAGGACCTTGCGCAGCATGACTCAGTCTCCTTCCAACTTTCGTTTCTTCACCGTTCGCCGCTGCCGGCAACGCCCTTCCCGGGGCCAGCTTCGCGATCCGCGACGCAGTTCCAATGCCGCGTCCGCCGCAACGATATCTACCCGCGACGCAACAGGCCAGCGAGGAAGCGCCGCGGACCCGACAAGCTCAGGCTCTATTGCTGCAGAACATAGCGCCCCGGCGCCGGCTCGAGGGGCGGAAGCCCCTTGCCAGGCGCCCCCATCTCCGGCGGCGCGACTTTGTCACCGGACCGCTCGGAAAGCCAGTCGCCCCAGGCGGGCCACCATGAGCCCTCGACGGGCGGGGTCATGGCAATCCAGCTCTCGGGATCCGTGTAGATGTCGCCTCTTGCCCGACGGGCAACGCGATAATGCCTTCCCGCATGGCCGGGTTCGCTGACGATGCCGGCATTGTGGCCGCCGCTGGTCAGCAGAAACGTCACGTCGGCATCCACCTGAAGGTTGATCTTGTAAACCGACCGCCAGGGCGCCACATGGTCCGCCTCGGTGCCGACGGCGAAAATCGGCAAGCGGATGTCGGACAGCGCAAGCTTGTGGCCCAGGATCTCGTAGCGTCCTTCGACAAAGTCATTGTCGAGGAACAGGCGCCGCAGATATTCGCTGTGCATCCGATAGGGCATGCGCGTGGCGTCGGCATTCCAGGCCATGAGGTCGCTCATGGTCTCTCGCTCGCCCATCAGGTAGCCCCGCACGAGATGCGACCAGATGAGGTCGTTCGAGCGCAGCAGCTGGAAGGCGCCGGACATCTGTTTGGTGTCGAGGTAACCCTGGTCCCACATCAGGTTCTCGAGGTAGGTGAGCTGGCTTTCGTCGATGAACAGGGTGAGCTCGCCGGCTTCGGTGAAATCGGTCTGGGCGGCCAGCATGGTCAGGCTGGCAAGCGGCATGCCGCCATCGCGCGAAAGCAGGGCGGCGGTGATCGCCAACAGGGTCCCGCCCAGGCAATAACCTACCGCGTGGGTTTTCCGGCCCGGCAGGATGGCGGAGATGGCGCGAAGGGCCTCGAGGGGGCCCAGCTGAACGTAGTCGGCGATGGTCAGGTCCCGATCGTCGATGCCGGGATTGTGCCACGAGATCATAAATACGGTGTGGCCCCGATCGACCAGATACTTGACCAGCGAGTTACGGGGCGAGAGGTCCAAGATGTAGTACTTCATGATCCAGGCCGGCAGGATCAGGATCGGCTCCGCCCGCACCTCCGTCGTCGTCGGCCGGTACTGGATCAGTTCCATGAGCCCGTTGCGATAGACGACTTCCCCGGGCGTCACCGCGACTTCCTGTCCGGGGCGGAAGGCCTCGCTGCCCGCCGCCGGCCGACCGGCAATGGCGCGCTCCCAATCCTGAAGCCAGTTGAAATAACCTTGGACCAGATTGGCCCCGCCCGACTCCAAAGTCCGGCGCAGCAGCACCGGGTTGGTGGGGATGAAGTTCGAGGGCGAGACAGCGTCGAGCAGCTGTCGGCCGATGAAGGAAACGACCTGTTCGTGATGTTGCGAGACGCCTCTGACCTCGCTGGTGGCGTTGTGCAGCCATTGCTGGCCCAGCAGGAACGACTGATAGATCAGGCTGAAGGGCGCATGGCGCCATTCCGGATCGAGGAAACGCCGGTCCTGGGGCAAGGGGTCGATACAGGGCGGGACCTCATCCCCTTCACGCGCGACCTGGACCGCATGGAGCAGGAGGCGCACGGTCTTGCGCATAGCCTTCTCGGCCAGTTCCTGCTGCTTGCCCGGCGACAGTGCCATGTGCAGCGCCCAGTCGAAATAGGCAAGGCCGACGCTGGCCGGCGATACGCCGAAGGTCAGGCGGCCCAGCATGGATTGCAGCAGCCGGTCCAGGCTGCGTGGCGCAAGCCTGGGTTCGGTCACCGTCGATGCTGCGACCGGTGGTGCAGGGGCTGGACCGGCGCGCCCTGCCCCGGCAGCGACGCCTGCCTTACTCTCCGCAAGCGGCGCAGTGCCGGCCACCCCGGTTTCGGCATTCGCGGGGATGAGAGCGCCGCTCACCTTTAGATGTGTTCCCACAAGCCGGTCTCCTCATCAAGACGGGCCTGCTCCAGCCCCCGGAAGTCGCCACTCGACACGATGCCGACGATTTTCGTGCCATCGATGACCGGCACGTGACGATAGCCGCCGTCACGCATCATCCTCAAGGCGTCGATGGCGGTCTTGCCGGGCGGCATCGTGTCAGGTTTCCTAGTCATGACGCTTGCCAGCGTGGTCAGCGCGGGGTTGACCCCTTCGGCCAAGGCGCGGCACACGGCGTCCCGGCCCGTGAAGATGCCGACCAGTTCGCCCGACGCCCCGGTGACCAGGACTGCGCCCACGCGGCGATCGCGCATCGCCCGGCAGGCTTGCTGAACCGACGCCGATTCCGGCAAGGTCAGCGGATTCTGTTTTCGAACGATGTCTGACATCTGCCTGGGAATCATGGCCAATAACCTCCAACGGCTGACGGCTGCAAGGCGCTGCCGCATCCTCAACAGGATCGCCCGAAGCCCATTCGGCGGCATTGACCCATATCAAGCGCGTCGCCCTCGAAAAAGCCCGGAGGCCCGAAGCGACTGACCTGGATCAATGTGCCAGACCGTGCCAATCGGCAGGCTGGTTCGCCTTTCGATCGGACGACGAAGACTAGCTGAGCATATGTGGCGGCATTAAGGAGCTGGCAATGGCCAAACAGAAAACCCTATGGATTGTGGTCGCCGACGGTGCGCGGGCACGATTCTTCACCCTGGATCGCGAACACGCCGGATTGGCATCGGCAGGAATCCCCGATCTCGTCTCCGCCGACGTCCATGGGCATTCGCGCGACCTGAAGAGCGACAAGCCCGGGCGCAGCTTCGGTTCGGCGCGCAGCGGCACCCGGCACAGCCTCGAGCCGCGCCACGACTACCACAAGAGCGAGAAGCACAAGTTCTCGTCGGACCTGGCGCAGATGCTCGAAGGCGCGCGCCGGAAGCGCCAATTCGACGCGCTGGTCCTGGTGGCACCCCGGCGCAGCCTCGGAGAATTGCGGGGGCTGCTGTCTGCGGGCGTCAAAGCCGCGCTGCGCGAAGAGGTCGCCAAAGACCTGACCAAGCACACGCTCGCCGGCCTATGGCGGCAACTTTCGCCCGTCCTGGAGCGCCCGCGAGCGATTGCCGGTACCTGAGCCGAGTCCGTTGCAGCCACCGCGGCCGGGCTCCGGCCGGAGTCCGGCCTGCCCCGTCGGGTGCGTCGTCGCGCTCAGCTTTTCTTTCCCGACGAGGCAGCGCCCGACGGCACGGCTTCGGGCTCCGAGGGTTTTTCGCCGGGCGCGCTCAGCCCGAACACGCCGCGCAGGAAGCCGGGGGCCAGCGCCGACAAGGGATCGACATTGAGCGTCGGCTCCGACAACTTGCCTGTCGCGCTGTAGACGACGGCGAACATGCCGTTGCCCTTGCCGCCGGTGAGCAGGAAGCCGACCAGCGGGATCTGGCCGATCAGGCTATTCAGGCTATAGGAGGGGATCGCGGTTCCCCTAACATCGATGCTGTCGGTATCGAAGTCGAGCATGCCGCTCGCGGTCAGGCCGAGGGAGGGCCCATAGGTTCGCGCGAACGGCACGTCGATATGCCCGCCCGTCTTGGTGAAATCGCCGGTGAATCGGTACATTTCGAAACCTTGGCCGGTGAGGGCGTCGGCCAGGCCGGTAAAAAGCGCCATTGAGAACAGGCGCAGCAGCGCCGGTTGGCGAATGAGCCGGTATTCCGATACCTCGACATGGCCTTTGATCGCCCGCTTCGGGTCGGCGTCGCTGGCGCTGCCCGTTATGGCGAGGTGCCCGCCGACGACGTCGTCGAAGATGCCCAGGGCTTTCAGCGCCGCGCCGGCGTCCTCCGCCGTGATCGAGAGCTGGTGGGTGCCGCCATCCGCCGGCTGCCACCGAACGGTCATGGGCTTGCCGTCGGGGAGGTGGCCTTGCGCGTCGAGCGAGCGCCAATGCAGGCCGTCATAGTCGAAAGCGAAATGAACCCCGTCGATTTCGCGACCTGATCCGAGCAGCACACGATCGAGCCGGTCAGCTGTCAGAGCATAGGGCCGCGTCGGCTTCTGCTCGGGCGGGGGCGCAGAAGACGCGGGCGCCTGGCTTGCCGCCGGCTCCGTTTTCTTGATGAAGGGCTCGGCGTCGAACACGCCGCCGGCGACATGGATATCGAGCTGCGGTTCGGCGAGGCCGATGACCACGCCGGTGAGGCGCGTGCCGCCAAGCGCGATCCGGTCGAAAGTCGCCTCGGCCATCTTGCCGTCCGGCGCGAAGCGGGCCCGCCCTTCGCCGGAAAAGTCGCCCGCCGAAAACCGGAAGCTGCGCACGGCGGTCGGCTTCGAGCCCGCCATGTCGACGACCAGGGCAGCGTGGCCCGGTTCGCCCGGTGCCTTGCGCCAATTGGCGAAGTCGATGGCCGCCGTCGCCGGCGTGAAGTCGAAGTTCGCCAGGATCGCGCCCGCGCCGGACTGATACTCGTCATAGGTCAGGTCGAGATGCAGCGGCCCGCTTATGACGCTTCGATAGTCGAGGCCGAGCCGAGCGAGATCCGCAGCACTGGTCATCGCCGACAGCTGGATGTGCGACTTCGGATCCTCGCCGGTAAAGCTGTAGTGCCAGTGGAGATCCGCCGGGATATCGGCGAACCTGGCTCGACCGCCCACGGTCATACCGTCGTTATCAACCTGCAGGTCGAGGTTGCCGTCGGAGAGATCCTGGTTCTGGACTATCGCGCCCAGCCGCGCGCCCGTGAGCTTGGAGGCCGCCTTCAGGCGGAACTCGCCGTGTTTCAGATGTTTGGCGGCCGGAAGCTGGACGACGAGATGGGTCTCGACGATGCCCGCGCTGTCGGCTGGCTTGATGCCAAGCTTGCCGGCGTAACCGAGGGGAGGATCGTCGAGCAGCTGGAGCGCGTCCTTGAGGGGACCCGCCACGTCGCCTTCGATATTGATCAGCTGGTTCTCCGTCTGCAGGCCGGAAATGACCAGATGGCCGCGGCGGATGCCGATCTTGCCGACGCCGCCGGAGGCGAAATCGGCGGTGAACCTGTCGGCGTTGAAGGAGGCGGTGCCGTCGGCGTTGCGGATCGGGGGCAACGGCCGGAAAAAATGCACGCCCACGCCGGTCGCCTTCAGCGTACCGCCGAAGGCGTTCACCGTCGGGTTGTTCAGGTCTCCGCCGGCGAAGGCGACGTCGAAGTTGACGTCCACCGCGCTGACGAGGCCTTGATCGATGTTCTCGACCACCCAGGCTCTCGCATTGTCGGCGCCTCCCATGTTGGTCGGCCAGAGCCGCGGCAAATCCGGGACCGGCAGGCCCGAAATACTGGCGTGGCCCACGATGCGCAGCTTCCCCGACTTCGGGACGTCGTTGGAAATAAGGCCGATCACCCTGGCCGATGCGGCGAGGAGCGGGCCGCCGAGATTGAGGGAGAAGGAATCGAGCTGCAGCTCGTCGAGCCCGGCCTTCATCTCGCCGGCAGCGTCGAGCTCGGTTACCGGCAGGGCCGAGGCGAAATGGTCCTGCAGGTCGAGCGAGCCGGGGCCGCCGGCCACGGTGAAGCGCATCGGACCGAAATGCCCGTCGAGACCGACCGAGGTGTTGAAGGTGCCGCTGAATTGAAGATGCGATGCGGAGAGCACTACCAGGTCCGGCACGATCAAGCCGAGCGCCGCGATATCGAGCCCGCGGTAGCGGCTCTCCAGGCTGACCCTGCGGGTCGCCGAATCGAACGAGAAGTCGCCGTCGAACACAGCCGGATTGCCGAACTCCGCAACTTCGGCCGAGATTCGGCCGTCGATGCCCTGGGGGTCGCGCATGAGATCGATGTCGATCTTGGGCGCATGCCAGACGAGCCCGGTACGCCGATCGTCGAAGACGAGGCTGCCGCCGATCAGATGCGCACGGCGCAGATAGCCGGTCGACAGGCGCGGGTCGGGACGGTTCAGAAGCTCCTGGAAGATTTCCGGAAGTATGGCCGAAGGTTGGCCGGCCACGGGACCCTCGACCGTGGCGAGAAACTGGAACCGCCCGTCGACGTTGCGGCGCATGTGGATCCTGGGTTCGAAGATCTCGACTTCCGTTGGCGCCAGAATCCCGTGGACGAGGGCATTGACGCTGAGGCTGAGCCCGATCTGCGGCACGCTCGCCAGCTCCCGGCCGTCGGCGGCGATGGCCCGGACGCGCAGTGCCCTGAGCCCGATCAGCCTGTCTCCGCCGGTCCAGGTCACCACGATGTCGTCGAAGCGCACGCGATAAGAGCCGTCGGGCGCGGCGAGAGATTGCTCGAGAATGGGAATGAGGAAACCGACGTGAAAGGGGTGCCCGTCGGAAAGCCGGTAGGCAGCGAACCCGATCAGCAGGACGAGGCCGGCCAGGAACGCGCCCAGCAAGTCGAAGCAGATGCGCAGGCTCCGGCGGACCACGACGACCTACCCTTGACCGCCGGACGGCGGTTCAGCAGTCTGCGGGCGCGCCGGGGCATGCCTGTCTCCGCGCAGACGGGAAATCCGGGCCCGACCCATGCCTCCCTCGCTCACGCCGACCGCCTTCCCTTCGATACCGTTGCCGGGGACTCCCGATCGCGCCCTCTTGGGCTTCGAACGGCTGGCGGCTGGCCCTTCCGGCCTCAAACAAGTGGCGGACAGAGCCGACGGCCGGCAACTGCTGGCTGCAGTTTTCGGCAGCAGCCCTTTTCTCAGCCAGCTGCTGCAGACGGAATCGGACATCGCCGAGGCATTCCTAGCCCAGGATGCCGGTTCTGTCTTGGCCGATCTGATGGCGGGTCTCGAAGCCGAAGCGGCGGCCGAAGGGGACGGCAACCGGATGGCGCGGGCCCTGCGCCGGGCGCGCCGGCGAGCCGCCTTGGTCATCGCACTGGCCGACATTGCCGGCCAATGGGACCTCGAGCAGGTGACGGCGGGGCTTACCGGATTCGCCGACCTCGTGCTTCGGCTCTCGGTCGATCACCTGCTGCGCCGGTCCGCCGAGACGGGGGATCTCTTGCTGCCATCGCTCGCTCGGCCGAGCGAGGGTTCGGGCCTCGTCGTGCTGGCCATGGGAAAGCTCGGCGCCGGCGAACTCAACTATTCGAGCGATATCGACCTCATCCTCCTCTACGACCGCGACAAGGTGGAGTACCGGGGACGCCGAACCCTGCAGGACTGCTTCGTGCGCATCACCCGCAACCTGGTGCACCTGCTGCAGGATTTGACCGAGGACGGCTATGTCTACCGCACCGACCTGCGCCTCAGGCCCGATCCGGGCTCGACGCCGCTCGCCATGTCGGTTCTGGCGGCGGAGACCTACTACGAAGGAATGGGCCAGAACTGGGAACGGGCGGCCATGATCAAGGCCCGAGCGGTCGCCGGCGACCTTGATTCCGGCGCCGCCTTCCTGGAGCATTTGCGGCCTTTCGTCTGGCGCAAGCATCTCGACTTCGCGGCGATCCAGGATATCCATTCCATCAAGCGCCAAATCCACGCGGTGAAGGGCCATCGCGAGATCGCCGTGGGCGGCCACAACATCAAGCTTGGCCGGGGCGGCATCCGCGAGATCGAGTTCTTCGCCCAAACCCAACAACTGATCTGGGGCGGGCGGCGCCCGGAGCTGCGTCTCAGGGCCACTTGCCCGGCGATCCGGGCCCTGGTGGAAGCCGAACGCGTGGCACCGCGAACGGGCGAAGAAATGATCGCCGCGTACCGGTACCTGCGCCATGTCGAACACCGCCTGCAGATGGTGGACGACCGCCAGACCCAGACTCTGCCGCCTGACGGCCCGGAGCTCGATGCCATCGCCCGCTTCTGCGGTCATCCCGATACTGAGAGCTTCGCCCAGACCCTGCTTGGCCATCTGGGCATCGTGCATGACCACTATGCCGAGCTGTTCGAAGAGGCGCCTTCCCTTTCCGGGCCTGGAAGCCTGGTCTTCACCGGCACCGAGAACGACCCGGAAACCGTCCGCACCCTCGGCGAGCTCGGCTTCAAGGACGGCGCTTCGATCTCCACCGCCATCCGGGCCTTGCATGCAGGAAGGGCGCGCGCCATGCGCTCAACCCGCGCGCGCGAACTCCTGACGGAGATGATGCCCACGCTGCTCCAGGCGCTGGGCCGCACAACGCAGCCCGACGCGGCTTTCGCCCGGTTCGATGCCTTCCTCCATGCGCTGCCGGCAGGCGTGCAGTTCTTTTCCTTGCTCCACTCGAACCCCGGACTCCTCGCGCTGATTGCGGAAATCATGGGCGGCGCGCCGCGCCTGGCCGAGCGCCTGGGACAGAATCCAGCGTTGCTCGAAGCGGTGCTGGCCGGCGATTTCTTCGATTCGCCGCCCGGGAAGGCCAAGCTCGCCCGCGCCCTGGCGCAGCAACTCGAACCGGCCCAGCACCTGGAGGAGACGCTGGACATCGCTCGACGCTGGACCCACGATCGCCAATTCCAGTTGGGCGTCCACATTCTTCGAGGTACGCCCGACGCCGAATATGCCTCGCTCGCCTTGACCGACATTGCCGAGACCGTGCTGCGAGGCCTCCTTCCGCATGTCTGGTCGGCCTTCCGAGCCCAGCACGGTCAGCTGCCGGGCCGGGGCCTTGCCATCGTGGCCTTGGGAAAGCTGGGCGGTCGCGAGATGTCGCTCGGTTCCGACATCGATCTCATCTTCATCTACGACGCGCCGGCCGAACTCGAAGCCGCCGGCTGGGACACGCTGCTTTCCGACGGTCCGAAGCCGCTCGCCCCCATCCACTATTACGCCCGCCTTGCCCAACGGATGATCGCGGCGGTGACGGCGCCTACCAGCGAAGGCCGGCTCTACGAAGTCGACATGCGCCTCAGGCCTTCAGGCAATTCGGGGCCCATCGCCTCCAGCCTGGAAGGCTTCCGCCGCTATCAGGAGACCGATGCCTGGACCTGGGAGCATATGGCGCTGACGCGGGCGCGGCCGATCACCGGCGATCCCGAACTGGTCGCCGGGGTCGACGGCCTGCTCCGCCGGATCCTGACCCGGCCGCGCGATCCGGCAAAGCTCGCCGGCGACGTTGCCGCCATGCGCCGGCGCATGGAACAGCAGCATCCCGTCAACAACCCCTGGGATCTGAAACATCGCCCGGGCGGCCTGATCGACATCGAGTTCATCGCCCAATACCTGATGCTGCGCCATGCCGCGGCGAACCCTGAGGTGCTGGCCACGAACACGGACGCAGCGTTGCAGCGCCTGGCCGAGGCGGGCGCCCTTGCGCCGGATGCAGCCGGGGAACTCCGCCTCACCCTCCGGCTGTGGCGCCGGCTGCAGGAGTTCCTCCGGCTCACCGTCGGCAGCCAGTTCGACGAGGAGACGCTCGCCCCTTCCATCGCCCGGCACCTCATCGAGATCGGTGAGGCGGTTGACTTTGCCGCGCTCAAGCGACAGATGGACGCAGCGGCGGTGGCGGTGCGCCGGCATTACCGCGAAATCGTCGAATCCCAGGAGGAGGTCAAGACATGAGCCTGAAGCCGGGAGACAAGGCACCCGATTTCACCCTGCCGACCGACGGCGGCGGCAAGATCGCCCTGTCGAAGCTGAAGGGGCGCAAGGTCATCCTTTATTTCTATCCGAAGGACAACACCTCGGGCTGCACCGCCGAGGCCTGCGGGTTCCGCGACAACCTGGCGAAATTCGCCAAGACCGACGCCGCTGTCATCGGCATCAGCCGCGACAGCGTCAAGAGCCACGACAATTTCAAGAAAAAGTACGAGCTGCCCTTCCCGCTCGCCGCCGACGAGGACGGCAAGGTCTGCGAGGCCTACGGCACCTGGATCGAGAAGAGCATGTATGGCCGCAAATACATGGGCATCGAGCGGGCGACCTTCCTCATCGACGCCAAGGGGGTCATCCGCAACATATGGCACAAGGTGAAGGTGCCCGGCCATGTCGAGGAGGTGCTGGCCGCGGCGAAGGGGATTTAAGGGGCCGACGCGCCGACGCCTGTCAGCCGGATAGGCTCTTCAGTGCCACTCAGAAAGCTCGACGGTGATGCCCTCCGGCCCAGCGAGGAAGACGAGCTTGCGGGCATGGAAATCCATGATCTCGTTCCGGGTCTCGAATCCGCCTGCCCGCATCTTCGCGACCTCGGCCTCGATGTCGTCGACGGCGAAGCAGATGTGGTTGAAGCCGAGCTTGTTGAGATCGCGAATATGGGGATCGGCCAAGGTCTCGGGCCGGCGGTAGCGCAGAAGCTGGATTTCCGCGCGGGGCTCGGCGTTCTCGAGGACGAGCGTGACGTGATCGGCCTCAATGCCCGCGACGCCCATGTATCTGTCCATCGTCTCGCCGGAGATCACGACGGCGATCGCCTCCTTGAAGCCGAGCAGGCCGAAGAACCTTTTCGCCCGATCGAGATCCCGCACCACGATCGTCATATGGTCGAAGCGCTTCACCATTGACCGCTTCCCGCCACCCGACGCCTCAGACCTTGGCTTCCGCCTCGCCGCCCACCTTGGCCGCAAGCGA
Organism: uncultured Alphaproteobacteria bacterium; assembly: GCA_963724385.1. Classification (GTDB taxonomy): domain Bacteria; phylum Pseudomonadota; class Alphaproteobacteria; order Dongiales; family Dongiaceae; genus DASXQK01. The sequence goes on from CAVRUJ010000002.1 coordinate 276,978, forward strand.
GGCCGCCATGAACCGGTCGAGGTCGCCGTCGAGCACCGCCTGGGTCTGGCTGGTCTCCACGCCGGTGCGCAGGTCCTTCACCATCTGGTAGGGCTGCAGCACATAGGAGCGGATCTGGTGGCCCCAGCCGATGTCGGTCTTCGACGCCTCGGTCTTGGCCGCTTCGGCCTCGCGCCTTTGCAGCTCGGCTTCGTAGAGCCGGGCCTTCAGCATCGCCATGGCGGTCGCCCGGTTGCGGTGCTGGGAGCGGTCGGCCTGGCAGCTGACGACGATGCCGCTCGGCATATGGGTGATCCGGATGGCGCTGTCGGTCTTGTTGACATGCTGGCCGCCGGCGCCCGAGGCGCGGAAGGTATCGACCTTGAGGTCCTTGTCGAGAACCTCCACCTCGATCGTGTCGTCGACGACCGGGTAGACCCAGACGGAGGCGAAGCTGGTGTGGCGCCGGGCCTGGCTGTCGAAGGGCGAAATGCGCACCAGCCGGTGGACGCCGCTCTCGGTCTTGAGCCAGCCATAGGCGTTTTCGCCCATGACCTTGACGGTCGCGGATTTGAGGCCCGCCTCCTCGCCCGCGCTCTCCTCCAGCCACTCCACCTTGTAGCCATGCTGCTCCGCCCATCGGACGTACATGCGCAGCAGGATCTCGGCCCAGTCCTGCGCCTCGGTGCCGCCGGCGCCGGCGTGAACTTCCAGATAGGCGTCGTTGGCGTCCGCCTCGCCAGAGAGCAGCATCTCGAGCTGACGCTTGCCGGCCCGTTCGGCGAGCCTGGCAAGCGCCGCCTCGCCTTCGCCGACCGCAGCGCCGTCGCCCTCGGCCTCGCCGAGCTCGACCAGGGTCACGGCGTCATCCAGCTCGCCCTGGATCTGCTTGACGCCGTCGATCTGGCCGGCCAGGCGCCGGCGCTCGCGCATGATCTTCTGGGCGCCGGCGCTATCGTTCCACAAGGCGGGATCTTCGGCCCGGGAATTCGAGCTCGGCCAGCCGCTTTAGGGCGCTGTCCCAGTCAAAGATGCCTCCTCAGCAAGGCCAGCGCGGACTTGACCTGCGCCACCATCGCTTCGGCTTCCGCACGCATCGATCAACTCCCGCTTACAAGGAACGCGGCGCCTTATAGAGAGGCCCGCGGACTCGCGTCAATAGAGCCCGCCGCTGCTGCCGCTGCCCTGGGTCACCGGCATCTGGGTCGTGCCGGTGCCGGTGCCAACCCCGTTGTTCATGCCTACGCCGACGCCCATGATGACCTGGGTCTCGCCGTTGGGCTCGGTCCCCGGCTTGAAGGCTTCCACGATCACCTTCTGGTCGCCCGGCTGCGCCCGCTGACCGGTCTGGAGGTTCACCCGCACCAACCGGATGCCGGGCGGTATCCGGAAGGGCACGCTCGGCTGGTCTTTCAGCGCCGCCGCCATGAAATCCCGGAACAGCGGCGCGATGATATCGCCGCCGGTCGCAAGGGTCCCAAGCGACCGAGGCTGGTCATAACCCATGTAGCAGCCAAGGGCGAGATCGGGGGAGAAGCCGACGAACCAAACGTCGTTGGAATTGTTGGTGGTGCCGGTCTTGCCGGCCAGCGGCCGGCCAAGGGTGCCCACGATGGCGCCGGTGCCGCGCTGCACCACGCCCTCCATCATGTGCACGATCTGATAGTCGGACAGCGGATCCACGAGCTGCTCGCGGGTGTCGGGGATGGTGGGCGGCGGCTGATTGTTCCAAGCCACTCCCGAACAGCCGTCGCAGGGCCGATCGTCGTGGCGGAAGATGGTGTGGCCGAGCTTGTCCTGGACCCGGTCGATCAGCGTCGGCGTCACCTTCTTGCCGCCATTGTCGATCTGGGCATAGGCGTTGGTCAGCCTGAGCACGGTCGTCTCCGCCGCCCCCAGCGCCATGGCCAGCACCGGCTGCAGCTCGTCGACCACGCCGAGGCGCTGGGCCATGTCGGCGATCTTGTTCATGCCGATCGCCTGGGCGACGCGGATCGTCATCAGGTTGCGCGATCTCTCCAGGCCGACGCGCAAGGTCGTGGGCCCGAGGAAGCTCTTCTCGAAGTTCTCAGGCCGCCACAGGGGCAGGCCCTTGCCCTGGTCGATGACGATGGGCGCGTCCATGACCACGGTGGAAGGCGTCATGCCGTTCTCCAAGGCGGTCAGGTAGACGATCGGCTTGAAGGCCGAGCCCGGCTGGCGCATGGCCTGGAGGGCGCGGTCGAATTCGCTGATCTGGAAGCTCCAGCCCCCGGTGACCGCCAGGACCCGTCCGGTATGGGGATCCATGGCAATCATGGCGCCGCTGATCTCGGGGATCTGGCGCAAGCCATAGGTATCCTCGGGATAGTCGTGGCCTTGCGGATCCTTGGCCAATTTTTCGACCATCACGACGTCGCCGACGACGATGGCATCCGACGGCTTGCGGATCGCGGCACCCAGGTTGTGCTTGTCGTCCACGTGGCGAGCCCAGCTGAGCTCGGCGAGCGGGATAGTGCCGGTGGACCCGTCGCGAAGCCCGACCTGGGCGGACTTGGCGTCGGTCGAGAGCACCAGGGCCAGCTGCCAATCGTAGAGCCCCGGCGGATCGTTGACGCCCGCCAAGGCTTCCGGCCAATTGCCCGAGGCGTCGACATGGGCGACGGGCCCGCGGTAACCGTGCTGGCGGTCGTAGTTCTCCAGCCCATTGCGGAGCACGCTGTCCGCCAGCGCCTGCAGGTGGGGATCGAGGGACGTGCGCACCGTGAGCCCGCCCTTGTAGAGGGCATCCTCGCCGAAGCGCGCGACCAGCTCACGGCGCACCTCTTCGGTGAAATAATCGGCGCTGACGGTCTCGGTGGCGGAACGCGGATGCATGACCAGGGGCTCGGCCAGCGCGGCACGGGCGTCGTCGGCCGAGATGAAGCCGTCGTCCAGCATGCGCCCGATGACCCAGTTGCGTCTGGCAAGGGCCGCATCCGCGTGCTTGGCCAGATCGTAATTGTTCGGCGCCTTGGGAAGCGAGCCCAGATAGGCGCATTCCCCGATGGTCAGGTCGTCGAGCGACTTGTCGAAATAGTTCAACGCCGCGGCGGTGACGCCGTAATTGCCGGCGCCCAGGTAGATCTGGTTCAGGTAAAGCTCGAGGATCCGATCCTTGGTGAAGGCCTTTTCGATCCTGAGGGCAAGGATGATCTCGCGGATCTTCCGCCGGAACGACACTTCGTTCCCGAGCAGGAAATTCTTCGCCACCTGCTGAGTGATGGTCGAGGCGCCGATCGGCCGGCGGTCGCTGCCGATATGCATGATGTCGTTCAAGGTCGCTTGCGCGATGCCGACAACGTCGATCCCCGGGTGGCTGTAGAAATTCTTGTCCTCGGCGGCGAGGAAGGCATTGATCAGCTGCTTGGGAATGGCGCCGATGGGCACGAAAATCCGCTTCTCGATCGCGTATTCGGCCATGAGCCGCCCGTCTCCGGCGAGCACGCGGGTGACGACCGGCGGGTTGTAGTTGGCGAGCTGGGTGTAGTCCGGCAGATCCTGGCTGTAGCGCTGGACGACGAAATAGCCCACCACCCCGCCGCCCAAGAGAAGCAGGAAGCCCAAGCCAAAGAGGTATCCGAGAAAACGGAAGAAGCCCATCGTTCAGCCCGTTGCGCGCAGCGGAACCCGATCGTCACAAGCCGGTTCGGCTCGCGACGACGCGGCTCTCAACCATCATAGTAGACCAAGAATCATGGGTCAGCTTGATTCAAGCCGGCCCGATCCTGCTCTGGCGCGCTTGAAGTTTCAGGATCTGCTGGCGACGGTCGTGAAGTAGTCGTCGACCGCGCGCAACATGGCTGCGGCAAGCTTGGCGCGATGCGCCGGGGAAAGCAGCAGCGCCTCGTCCTGGGCGTTGGTAATGTAACCGAGTTCAACCAGGACCGAGGCGATGTCGGGCGCCTTGAGCACGGCGAAGCCGGCAAACCGGTGGGAATTGATCAGAAGCGGGTTGACCAGCCCCACTTCGTGCAGCAGGAGCTCGGCGAAGCGGGCCGAAAGGTTCTTGCTTTCGCGCTGGGCGAGATCGATCAGGATCGAGGTCACGGCTTTGTTCTGATTTGTCAGATCGACGCCGGTGATGAGATCGGCCTTGTTCTCCTTGGCGGCGAGCGCATCGGCCTCGGAATCGGACCCGGTTTCGGAGAGGGTGTAGACCGACAGGCCTCGGGGATTGCCGAACAGGGCCGAATTCACGTGCAGCGAAATGAACAAATCGGCGTGATCGTCCCGCGCCATCTCGAAGCGGGGCCTGAGGGGCACGTACTGGTCCCCGTAGCGCGTCAGCTTGGCCCGATAGCGGCCGCTCGCGATCAGCTGGCGCTGCAGCTCGAGGGCAACTGCCAGGGTGATGTTCTTTTCATAGACGCCGTCGGCCCCGATGGTGCCCGGGTCGGCGCCGCCATGGCCGGGATCGATGTAGACCAGCGGCAGTGACTGCGACCCGGGCCTGAGAATTGGCACGGCCGGAGGCCAGATGGCCATGGCATAGGTCGCGTCTGGCGGCTGCGCCGCGGACGCAGCGGCGGAGGGCTGCTCGGTCACGACGTTGCCGGCCGTTGCCGAGACCAAGGTGACCGGCAGAGCGGTCTCGGGCGCCGCCGGTGCTGGCAGGGCGGGTGGAATTGACGGCGTCACCGATGCTTCCGGCCTCAACAGCGGTACTGCGTTCGCTGAGGCGGCCGGCAAATCCGGGCCGACCGGCGCGACGGGTTCGACGGCCACGGTGGGGAAGGTCGCTACAGCGACCGCCGGCGGCGACGCAGGAAGGACAGCCGAAGGCCCGGTAGAAGGCTGGTCCGATTGCTGCGGCGGGCTTGCCACGGCATTGGCGAATTCCTGACCCGACGCGGCCCTGAAATCGATGACCAGACGCCTGCTCGGTTCGCCCTGCGTGCCAGGTATGAGATTGACCGCCGAGAGGACCGCGGGCTTGGTCAACAGAACCTCGAACCGGGTCAGTCCGCCGCCTTCCAGCCCGATCAGGCGAAGGGCCAGACCCTCTCCGGGCGGCAGGCTGGGCGCAGTTCCCGCTACCTCCGGCAGCTCAACGGAGATCCGCGGCGGGGCTGCAAGCAGGCTTACCCGATAGGCCGTGGGCTCCGACAATTCGAGCACCAGGCGGGTCGAATCCGGGTGGAGTCCCAGGCGGATTCGGACAATAGCGGGCTTGCCCCAGGCCGCCGAACCGAGCAGCAGAGCGATCAGAACCAGTGGCAGGCAACGACGGATTCCGAGCATCTTGCAGTCCGCTTTTACCCTATTTACCAAAAAATTGCTGGAAAGTCATTGGAATCTATCGGTGAATCGACAAAGCCCTGGGGCAGGCAGATTTCCATGTTGTGAACCGGTGCCCCTGCGGTATAAGTTGCCTTTATCCGCATCTCGCTGCGGCGCAAAAGCTTTCGGCTATCGGCCGACGGCGAATTGCCCAGGCAATTCAGCGGTGTCGGCCAGGCCGGCCGGGCTCGGGCAAGCTCCCGGGCCTATCGCAGCCAGTCGGGCAGGCAGCGCGCGGAAGAACAAACTCGCCCCGCGAGCTAGCGGCGCCGGCCAGGGTTTTGGAACTTTGGGCTCGGCGTCCTTGGCAGGGGGCGGTACGGATGCACCGACCGGACCGGTGCCGTCCCGACAAGGGTCGAAATGACGAAATTCGGTTTAACCCCCAACCCAGTCGCGCCGCCGGTGCCCGCTCCGCGGGCCCGCGCCGGGCGCGTCGTGGAGACCTACATCTATGGCAAAACGAATGCTGATCGACGCCACCCACCCGGAAGAGACCCGTGTGTCGGTGGTGGACGGACGCCGGCTTGAAGAGTTCGAACGTCGAAGTCGCCAGCAGAAAACAGCTCAAGGGAAACATCTATCTGGCCAAGATAACGAGGGTCGAACCCTCGTTGCAGGCCGCTTTCGTCGAATATGGCGGGAACCGTCACGGCTTCCTCGCCTTCAGCGAAATTCATCCCGACTACTACCGGATTCCGGTCGAAGACCGCGAAGCGCTGCTGGCCGAACAGGCGGCGATGGCACGCGAGCAGGATCAGGACGGCGACCCGGAGTCGGAGCGCGAGCCACAAGTCCAGGCCGAACCGCAGACCGAGCAGGCCGAGGAGCCCTCCACCGAACATGAATTGCCGGCGGAAGAGCCTGCCCTGCAACGGGAGGAGACCGAACCGCAGAAGCTGGCCGAGGAGGGCGGCGAGGCCATTCCGCTACGAATGACGGCTGAGCCCGATCTCAGCCTGCGCAGCGACATCCTCGAGCCCGAGGAACCGCAGCAGAGCGGGCCGGCCGAGGACTCGCCCGACAGCCTGACGGCGGAAGAGCCCGTGGCAATCGTGGGCCCGGAGGGCACGGAGCCCAGCGAACCGCAGGAACCCGTGACGGAGGACGCAGCGTCGGAAGAGCCGTCGATCGCGCAAAGTGCCGGCGAAGACGCGCCGGAGCACCGGGCGGTGATCGAGCAGGCGCCGCCTGTACCCCAGGCGCTGGAGACGGTGGGCGGCGACGAGGCCGAGGAACCGAGCCCAAGGCGGCAGCGGACGCTGAGCCGCCGGTACAAGATCCAGGATGTCATCAAGCGCCGCCAGATCCTGCTGGTGCAGGTGACGAAGGAGGAGCGCGGCAACAAGGGAGCCGCGCTCACGACCTATCTGTCTCTCGCCGGGCGCTATTGCGTGCTGATGCCCAACACCGACCGGGGCGGCGGCGTCTCACGCAAGATCACCAATGTCGGTGACCGCAAGCGCCTGAAGTCGATCATCGAGGATCTCGAGCTGCCCGCCGGCATGGCCGTCATCGTGCGCACGGCCGGCAGCGACCGCAGCAAGCCCGAGGTGAAGCGCGATTTCGAATACCTGCTGCGCCTGTGGGACGAGATCCGCGAGCTCACCCTCCACTCCTCGGCGCCGGCCCTGATCTACGAGGAAGCCAACCTGATCAAGCGGGCGATCCGCGACCTCTACAGCCGGGACATCGAAGACATCCAGGTCGAGGGCGACGAGGCGTACAAGGCCGCCAAGTCCTTCATGCGCATGCTGACGCCCAGCCACGCCAAGCGGGTCCAGCAGTACAAGGACCCGACGATGCCGCTGTTCACCCGGTATCAGATCGAAAGCCAGCTCGATGCGATCCACAACCCGACCGTCCAGCTGAAGTCGGGCGGCTACATCGTCATCAACCAGACCGAGGCGCTGGTCGCCATCAACGTCAACTCCGGCCGCGCCACCCGCGAGCGCAACATCGAGGAAACGGCCCTCAAGACCAACCTCGAGGCCGCGGACGAAATCGCGCGCCAGCTGCGCCTGCGCGACCTGGCCGGCCTGATCGTCATCGATTTCATCGACATGGACGAGAGCCGGCACAACGGCCAGGTCGAACGCCGGCTCAAGGAAGCGCTGCGCCATGACCGGGCGCGCATCCAACTCGGCCGCATCAGCCCCTTCGGCCTTCTGGAGATGTCGCGCCAGAGGCTACGCCCCAGCCTGGTCGAAGCCAGCACCGAGCTCTGCCGCCATTGCCATGGCACGGGCCGGGTGCGCTCCACCGAATCCACGGCCCTGCATGTGCTGCGCTCCATCGAGGAAGAGGGCGCCAAGCAGAGGAGCGCGGCCATGACGGTCTTCGTTCCGCCGCCGGTCGCCCTGTTCATCCTGAACCAGAAGCGCCAGTCGCTCGCCGAACTCGAAGCGCGCCAGGGATTCAGGATCTATGTCTCCGCCGACGAAGCGCTGGTGCCGCCGGAGTTCCGCATCGAGCGGATGAAGGCGCTGGCCCCGGGCGACGCCCGCCCGGCGCCGGTGGTTCAGCCCTCGCCGCCGCTGGTCGAGACCGAGGTCGAGCCCGAGATCGAAGCGCAGGAGGAAGCCGAGGAAGCCGTAGAGGAAACGCCGGTCGAACGCGCGCCCGTGGAGCGCAACGGACGACCCGAGAACGGCGGCGAACGCCGGCGCGGCCGGCGCCGGCGCCGGCGAGGGCGCGAGCGTCACGGCGGGGAGGACCATCGGGGCGGCGAAATGCCGCGCGAGCCCTCAGGCGAACATCGACCGTCCGAGGAGGCGGGCGCCCCGGCACAGACCCGCGAGGACCGAGCCGAGGAAGCAACGGACAGGTCCGAGAGCAGCGCCGCTGCGCCGACGAGCGAGAGCCCAGGCACTGCCGGCGAGGGCGACCAGGCAAGACGCCGGCGGCGTCGGGGCCGGCGCGGCGGCCGGCGTCGGCGGCGCGGCGGCGAACGCGGCCCTCAGGACAACCAGGGCTTCGCAGCCGAGGCTGCCACGACCGGCGAGACGGCATACCAGGCGATTGGAGAGCCGGACGCCGGCCCGAGGCAAGGCGACTCTGCGCCGGCCGAGGCTGAGCTGCCGCCGGTCGAGTCCAGGCCCAAGGAAATCAACCCGCCGCCCGCAGAGGCCACCCATCGGCCGGAGCCTCCCGCGCCGCAACCCGACCCCGCGCAAGCGCCAGCTCCTGTTACGGTCGAACCGGAACGGGAACCGAGCGAACCGGGCCCGCGCAAGCGCGGCTGGTGGCAGCGGATGTTGCCGAGCTAGGACGCCGAGCTAGGACAAGGCGTCAGGCGAGCCAGCGCTGCAGCCGGCGAGCCGCTTCGGCCATGTCCTCGCTCGATCCGGCGAAGGAGAACCTCAAGAACCGCTGGCCGCGTCCGGCATCGAAGTCGAGGCCGGGCGTGGCCGCGACGCCCGTCTCCGCCAGCATGCGCCGGCAAAAGGCTTCACTGTCGTTGGTAAGCCCACCGACATCGGCATAGAGGTAGAAAGCGCCGTCAGGCGGCGCGAAACGGGCGAACCCCGCCTTGGGCAATTCCGCCAGGAGAAGATCGCGGTTCTTGCGATAGCGGCGGACGTGATCGTCGAGCTCGGCCTTGCAGTCGAAGACCGCGAGTGCGGCGAGCTGCGGCAGGGTCGGCGGCGAAATGAACAGATTCTGCGCCAAGCATTCCACCGGACGAACCAGGTCCCGGGGCAAGATCATCCAGCCCAGCCGCCAGCCGGTCATGGAAAAATACTTGGAGAAGCTGTTGACCACGATGGCGCCTTCGCCCATGGCCGCGGCGCTTGCGGCCACGCCGTCGTAGACGATGCCGTGATAGATCTCATCGGAGACGAGGCGGATGCCCTGGCGGTCGCAATAGCCGGCAAGCAGGGCGAGATCGGCAGGAGACAGCATGCTGCCGGCCGGATTGGAGGGGCTGGCGACGATCAGCCCCTCCAGGCCTCCATCGACCGCCGCCAGCATCTCTGGCGTGGGCTGGAATCGGGTTTCCGGCCCGCATGGCAGGTCCACGGGCTCGAGCCCGAGTGCGAGCAGAATGTTGCGATAGGCCGGATAGCCGGGGGATGCCAACGCCACCCGATCGCCCGGCTCGAAGGCGGCGAGGAAAGCCAGCAGAAAAGCTCCCGACGAGCCGGTCGTCACCACCACGCGGCCAGGGTCGACCGCGATGGCATAGGTTTGTCGATAATGCGCCGCGATCGCTTCGCGTAGCGGCGTTATGCCGAGCGCTTCGGTGTAGCCGAGCCGATGGCTTTTCAGGGCCCGGGCAGCAGCCTCCAGCACGGGCGCCGGCGCGGGGCTGTCGGGCTGCCCGACTTCGAGATGCAGGACGCGCTCACCCGCCGCCGCCCGAACATTCGCGGCGGCCAGAACTTCCATGGCGATGAACGGCGGTATGGCTGCCCGCTTGGCAACTTTGAGGACCATCGGTCTATTTCGGCGCCGGGCGAAGCACCAGGGCGTTGCCGTCGCCGCGGGGATCGGCCGCGGCTTGACAGCCGACATCCTGATCCTTGGACGAGCGCGGGCACCAGATGGCCTGGACGCGGCCGAGAATGCTGGCCTGCTGAACCTGATGCCCATGTTGGGTCAAGTCCTGCAGCAGCGCCCCGTCGGTCCCCGGCTCATAGAACACCACGTCGGGCAAGCCGTTGTGGTGGATGCGATGGACGGCAATCGCGGTGGCCAAGGGCTGCTTGTCCTCAACCGAGGCGAGGAACACCTGGGCGAGCGCGGTCGGGGCGGTGACGCCGCCGGACGCCGCCGCTGCATAGAAGAAGGAGCCGCCGGCTCGGCTGGTGTACATCATCGCGCCCAGATTGTTCGGATCTTGGCCGGTCTGGTTCGGCGCGGCCGCCAGGACCACGCCGGTTCCCGGCAGCATCTTCCCGCTGCCGAAGAGGTCGTTCAGCGTGACATTGCAGGCGACGGCGTCGCCATCCTTGTCGGCGGTGACGATGCTGGCGGACCAGGGATTCTCCGTATGGGGGGAGAGCGGCGGCGGGTTCAGGCTCGCAGCCGGCGTCGCCTTGTCCGAGGCGTAGCCCGCCATCAGATCGGACAGATGCGAACCATCCAGGATCTCGTCGGGCGGCGTGGCGCTGCCGCCGTCGGGCTTCAGCCAATGGCTGCGATCGGCGAAGCTGCGCATTGAGGCCTCGGCAAAGAGATGCGGGCGCTCCGCGGCGTCGGCATCGCGCCAACTGCGGGTCTGCGTCAGCAGGCCCAGGAGTTCGGCCGTTTCCAGCCCGCCCGATGCCGGCGGCGGGGTGAAGTAGAGGTTCGGGCCGCCGAGATCTACGATCAGCGGGTTCGCGACGGTGGGCAGCGAGGCCTGCAGGTCTTCGCTGGAGAGCGGCAGGCCCGCCGATTGGGCCGCGTCCAGCATGCGCGCGGCAGCCGGTCCGCCATAGAAGCTGCCCGGCCCGCCGGCGCGGATCTGGCTCAACATCGAGCCGAGGTCGAGCTGAACCAGATTGTCTCCCTCGCGCAAAGGCTGGCCGTCGGCGCCAAGATAGATTTGCGCCAGGATGGGGTCGGCACGCAGCTTGTCGGCCGCCGTCGCGAGCTCGCGGGCGAGCGCCCGGCTGACGGGCATGCCCTGCTGGGCCAAGCGCTGGGCGGGACCCAACAGGGCCGACCAGTGGGCCTTGCCATGACGCGCCTGGAGCAGCGCCATTCCCCGGACATTGAGGGGCAATCCGACCTGACCGCCGGGCCGGGCCAAAGGCAAGAACATGATCGCCTCGACGGTCTTGTCCTGCCTGTCGTTGATGAGGCAAACGCCGCCACCGCCCAGGCCCGCCGTCGAGGGCAGAGTCACGGCGAGGGCGAAATAGGCGGCGACGGCGGCATCGGCAGCCGAGCCGCCGCTCGCCAGCACGTCGCGCCCGATCTGGGCGGCCATCGGCTCGTCGACCGACACTGCCCCGGCGAAGCCGTTCGCAGTCGCGCTCGCGGGGCTGGTCGTGGAGACGCTGCCCTGGCCGCCGCAGGCGGCCAGCGCCGCCAAACAAATGCCCAAAAGAAACAGTTGCGGCGCGTGGGAGAAGAACTTAGGTCTTTGGCCGATTCCCTGATAGGTCGAAATGCGCAAGCGACTGATCTCCCTTTTGGCCGGCATGGCCTTGACGGCATCGCCCGTGCTGTCGACCCGAGCCGAGGCGGCCAATTCGTTCCCCGCGATCATCCGCGACGCGGAGATCGAAACTACCATCCGCGACTATACGACGCCAATCTTCACGGCCGCCGGCCTCGATGCCTCGGCGGTGCACATCTATCTGCTCGAATCCGACCAGATCAACGCCTTCGTCGCCGGTGGCATGAACGTGTTCATCTATACCGGCCTCCTGATCGCGACCCAAAGGCCGCTGCAGCTGATCGGCGTCGTCGCCCACGAGACGGGCCATATCGCCGGCGGGCATCTCGCCCGCATCCAGGAGGGCCTGCACGCCGCGACCATCACCGGGATCATCGCCATGGTGCTGGGCGGCATCGCCGCGGCAGCGACCCAGAACGGCGGCGCGGCGGCGGGCGGCCTTCTGGCCGGGCAGGACATGGCGATGCGCTCGATCCTCAGCTACACCCGAACCATGGAAGCCTCGGCCGATGCGGCGGCGCTGAAATTCCTCGACCGCACCCATCAATCGGCCCGTGGCTTGCTCGAGTTCTTCGGCATCCTCCAGCAGCAACAGCAAATGCTGTTCGGCCAACCCAACCCCTATCTCATCAACCATCCGCTCACCTCCGAGCGCATCGCCGCCGTCCAGGAGCATGTCGATCAGTCGCCCTACAGCGACATCCCCGATCGCCCCGACTGGGTGATCCGCCACAAGCGCATGGTGGCCAAGCTGATCGGCTATATCTGGCCGTTGCAGCAGGTGCTGCAGCGTTACCCGGAGAGCGACAAGAGCATCTATGGGCGCTACGCCCGGGCCTTCGCCTATTACCGGGTCGGGATGCTCCAGCGCTCCATTCCGCTCATCGACAGCCTGATCGCCGAGCAGCCCGGGGATCCCTACTTCCAGGAGCTCAAGGGCCAGATGCTGTATGAGAACGGGCGCGGGGCCGAGGCCCTTGCCTATTACCAGAGGGCGGTGGACATGGCGCCCGACGAGCCGCTGCTCAGCATGGAGCTGGCCCAGGTGCAGATCGAGCAGAACGATCCGAGCCTGATCAAGCCCGCCATCGCGGAGCTGCGCCGGACGCTGGAAGCAGAGCCGGACAACGGCGAAGCCTGGCATTTTTTGGGGATGGCCTATGGCCGGGACGGGCAGATGGGAATGGCGGCCCTGGCGCTGGCCGAGTCCGCGGCGGCGGACGATCACCCGAAGCTAGCCCGCGACCAGGCGAACCAGGCGATCGGGCTCCTGCCCGTCGGCTCGCCGGCATGGCTGAGAGCCCAGGACATCCTCACCACCACCAAGACCGACGCCGCATCGTCGGACGATTCGGCCATACCGCTGCAGCAATAGGCCGGGGAGCCAAGCCATGAAGCGTCTATGCCTCCTCCTGGCGGTTCTCTTGACCCTCTCGCCGCTTGCCGCCAGGGCGGAGGATCCCGCGCCCGCCCAGGTCGATCAGATCGAGCGGATCGTCCGCGACTACCTGAAGCAGCATCCCGAAGTGATCGTCGAGGCGCTGAAGGCCTACCAGGCCCAGCAGGATGCGAAGAAGGCCGACGCGCTCAGGGCGACCATCGCCTCGCTCAAGAGCGAGCTGCTCTCCGACCCGGCCACGCCGGTCGGCGGCAATCCCGCCGGCGACGTGGCCGTCGTCGAGTTCTTCGACTATCGCTGCCCCTACTGCAAGGCGATGGCGCCGGATCTGGCCAAGGCCCTGGCCGCGGACGGCAAGGTACGCCTTGTCTACAAGGAGTTCCCGATCCTGAGCCCGACATCCGTCGTCGCCGCCAAAGCGGCGCTGGCGGCACGCTACCAGGACAAATACGTCTTGTTCCACGACCGGCTGATGGACGTGAAGGGCACCCTGGACGAATCTCAGATCTACAGCACCGCCGCCGACGCCGGCCTCAACGTTGCGCGCCTGAAGGCGGACATGGAAAGGCCCGAGATCACCGAGGCTATCGCGCGCAACTACAGCCTCGCCGACAAGCTCGACATCCAGGGCACCCCCGCCTTCATCATCGGCGACCAGCTGCTGGACGGCGTCTCCACCGCCGACGAACTCGCCGCCGCCATCAAGCGCGCCCGCGGAGGTTAGCCCGAGTTTCTCGAAGGTCGGGCGCCGGCGTGGCTCCAGTTGCGCCCCTGGAGCCGAATCCCTAGCCTGTGGCGAGCCAAGACAAACAAAATCCCGGGGAGGAGCAATCCATGCGGCTCAAGGGCAAGGTCGCCATCGTCACCGGCAGCTCGCGCGGCATCGGCCAGGCGGTGGCCGAACGCTTCGCCGGCGAGGGCGCCAAGGTGGTGGTCAACTATGTTCGCAACCGCAAGGCCGCAGATGAAGTGGTGGCGGCGATTCGCGCGGACAAGGGCGAAGCCATCGCCGTCAAGGCCGACGTCGCCAAGAAAGCGGATGCCGAGCGCCTGATCAAAGCGGCGATCAAGGCTTTCGGCCGGCTCGACATCCTGGTGAGCAATGCCGGCATCATCATCGACCGGCCCTTCGTCGAGAGCACCGAGAAAGACTGGATGGCTTCGATCGAGACCAATCTGCATGGCTTCTTCAACGTCTGCCGCGCCGCCCTGCCGCCGATGCTGAAGCAGAAATGGGGCCGCATCATCGCGACCGGCTCCTGCATCACCGAGATCGCCGATTTCGGCGGCAACAAGTATTCCGTCTGCACCGCCTCCAAGGGCGGCATCACCGCCATGCTCCGGCCCATCGCGGCCGAAGTCGCCCGCGAAGGCGTGACGGTCAACGCCGTCTCGCCCGGCTACATCGCGACCAAGATGCTGGGCGAGATCGATCCGGCCGGGCTGGAGGCGGCCCTCCGGCTCGTGCCCATGCGGCGCTATGGCAAGCCGTCCGAGATCGCCGCGGCCATGGCTTTCCTCGCCTCCGACGACGCCGCCTATATCACCGGCCAGGTCCTGCGGGTGAACGGCGGCATGTCCATGGGCGGGTGATCCGCATGGCCGATTCCGGAGCCGACATTTTCTCCGCCGACTTCAAGGCCGCGCCGTTCTGGTGGGAGGCGGCACCCCGGCCGGAACTGGCGGAGAAGCCTTTGCCCGAGCGGGTCGACGTAGCCATCGTCGGTTCCGGCTACACCGGGCTTTCGGCCGCACTCACGCTCGCGCGGGCGGGGCGAAGCGTGCTGGTGCTGGAACGCGACGCGCTGGGCTTCGGCGCCAGCTCCCGCAATGCCGGCTATGTCGGGCGCACCTTCAAGCACAGCTTCAACAAGCTCGCCGAAAGCCGCGGGCTCGACCATGCGGTCGCGATCTATCGCGAGCTGCAGGCCGCCTTCGACCACGTGCTGCGGCTGATCGAGACGGAAAAGATCGACTGCGCGTTGCGACGTTGCGGCCGGCTGATCGTGGCCAACAAGCCGCGGCACTATGGCCAGATCGAAAGCCTGCTGGCGGCAAAGCGCGAGCATCTGGGCGAGCCATACGAGATGCTGCCGGCGGCCGACCTCGGGCGCGAACTCGAATCCGGCATCTATCACGGCGGCGCGGTAATCCCCGATCTCGCCAGCCTCCATCCAGGCCTCTACCATCAGGGGCTTGCCGACCGGGCGCGCAGCGCTGGGGCCGAAATCCGCGACCGGACCGAGGTGCTGGCCATCGGGCACGAAGGAACCGGCTGCACTATCACGACCGCCCGCGGAAACATTTTCGCCCGCAATGTGCTCGTGGCGACCAATGGCTACACCGGACGCGCTACTTCGGCGCTGAGGCGGCGCGTGCTCCCCTTCCGCGGATTCATGATCGCGACCGAGGAGCTGGCGCCGGGCGTGGCGGACAGGATACTGCCGCACTGGCGCACCGTGCATGACTGGCACAACGACATCGATTTCCTGCGCCGGTCCCATGACGGCAAGCGTCTAGTCTTCGGCGGCCTCACCGGCACTGCGAGCGACGACCTCACCGCCATGGCCCGACGCCTGCACGCGCGGCTGACCCGCATCCTGCCCCAACTGGCGGGCGTGAAGCTCAGCCATGCCTGGAGCTGTTTCTGCGCCGCCACCTTCGACCAGTATCCCCATATCGGCAGCATGGACGGTGTTCACTACGCCATGGGCTACTGCTTCGCCGGCTTGCCGGCCGGCACCTATTTCGGCCACAAGGCGGCGCTTGCCATCCTCGGCTCTCCGGAGGCCGCAACCGCCTTCGATCGCCGCCCCTTCCCCGCAAGATGGTTCTATCGCGGCGGCAGCTGGCTCATGCCGCTGGTGATGGCCCACTACCGGCGAGAGGACCGACGCGACGACAACAGGCCCGGCTAAGTTGCGACTCCTCGGGAGCATGCTATAACCGACCGAGGGAGGCCCCCGCCCTTGGCCAAAGCGAAGACGATCCTCGTCCTCAACGGACCCAATCTCAACCTGCTCGGCAGCCGCGAGCCCGCCATCTATGGGCATGAGACCCTGGCCGACATCGAGAAGTCGTGCCGGGAGCGTGGTCAATCCCTGGGGCTCGCTCTCGACTTCCGCCAGTCGAACCACGAAGGCGTGCTGATCGATTGGGTGCAGCAAGGCCGCGGCAAGGCCGCCGGCATCCTCATCAACCCGGGCGGTCTCGGCCACAGCTCCGTGGCGCTGCTCGACGCGCTGCTCGCCTCGGAGCTTCCGGTGATCGAGGTGCATCTTTCCAACATTTTCCGGCGCGAGGCGTTCCGCAGGCACAGCTTCGTCAGCGAAGCCGCCCGGGGCGTCATCTGCGGCCTCGGCGCCCAGGGTTATCTGCTGGCGCTGGAGGCGCTCGCCGACATTCTCGGGGCCAAGAAGGACGCGTGATGGCAAAGTTCGACGTCGACGAGGATCTCCTGCGCAAGCTCGCCAAGCTCCTCACCGAAACCGGACTTTCCGAAATCGAGTTTGAGAGCGGCGGCCACCGCATCCGCGTCAATCGCGCGCATGCGGGCCAGTCCGACGCCTTGCAGGCGGCGCCGGCCGCCACCGCGCCGTTGCCCAGCGCAGCACCCGGCCCGGCCAGCGTCCCGCAAGGCGCGCTCCTCTCGCCCATGGTCGGCACCGCCTATCTGGCGGCAGAGCCGGGCGGCACGCCCTTCGTCAAGGTCGGCGACAAGGTGAAGAAGGGCCAGACCCTGCTCATCATCGAGGCGATGAAGGTGATGAACCCCATTCCCGCACCCGAGGCCGGCACGATCGAGGCGGTGCTGATCGGCGATGGTCAGCCGGTCGAATACGGCGAAGCGCTTCTGGTCATAAAATAGGCCGATGTTCGAGAAGGTCCTGATCGCAAACCGGGGCGAGATCGCGCTCCGCATTCATCGCGCCTGCCGCGAGATGGGCATCCGCACGGTCGCGGTCCATTCGACGGCGGACTCCGACGCGATGAACGTGCGGCTGGCCGACGAGAGCGTGTGCATCGGGCCGGCGCCCTCCAAGGACAGCTACCTCAACATCCCGGCGATCATCTCGGCCGCGACCATTTCCGGCGCCGATGCGATTCATCCCGGCATCGGCTTTCTGTCGGAGAACGCCAAGTTCGCCGCGATGGTCGAAGAGCACGGGATCACCTTCATCGGCCCGGCGCCGGAGCATCTCGCCCTCATGGGCGACAAGGTGCGTGCCAAGCAGGTAGCGGTCGAGCTCGGGCTGCCCGTCGTCCCGGGCTCCGACGGCGCGCTCGGCGATGACGTCGAGGCCATGGCCGTGGCCGAGCGCATCGGCTATCCGGTGCTGATCAAGGCTTCGGCCGGCGGCGGCGGCAAGGGCATGAAGGTCGCCAATCACCGGGGCGAGATGGCCGAAGGCTTGGCGCTTGCCCGGGCCGAAGCCAAGGCCCATTTCGGCAACGACGCCGTCTATCTCGAGAAATACCTCGCGCACCCGCGCCATATCGAGATCCAGATCCTGGCCGACAGTCAGGGCAATGTCGTGCATCTGGGAGAGCGGGATTGCTCGCTCCAGCGCCGGCACCAGAAGGTGCTGGAAGAGGCGCCCTCCCCTGCCCTCAACGCCTCCCAGCGGAGCGCCATCGGCGAGGTCGTCGTCGCGGCGATGAAGAAGCTCGGCTATCGCAGCGTGGGCACGGTGGAGTTCCTCTATCAGGATGGCGCCTTCTATTTCATCGAGATGAATACGCGCCTCCAGGTCGAGCACCCGGTCTCCGAGATGGTCACCGATATCGACCTCGTGCGCGAGCAGATCAGGGTCGCCTCCGGAGCGCCGCTCGGCTTCACCCAGAAGGACATCGTCTTCTTCGGCCATGCGATCGAATGCCGCATCAATGCCGAGGACCCGACGAGTTTCCTGCCCTCTCCCGGCCTGGTAACGGATTTCCATGCGCCGGGCGGGCTCGGCGTCAGAGTGGATTCGGCCCTCTATGCCGGCTACCGCGTGCCGCCCAACTATGACAGCCTGATCGCCAAGCTGGTGGTCCATGCCAAGAGCCGAAACGAGTGCCTGATGCGTCTGCGGCGCGCGCTCGAGGAGATTTTCGTCGGCGGCATCAGGAGCAATGTCGATCTTCACCGCCGCCTGATCGCCCAACCCGATTTCATCAACGGGGACTATGATATCGGCTGGCTCGAGCGCCTTATCAGCAGCGAAGCCGGCAGCTAGGAGACCGCCCACGTCGCAACGCACCCGGCCGCCAATTCATGAGATCACGGCGCAGATGCTGCTCCGAGCCTATGCGCTGGGCATCTTTCCCATGGCCGAACGGCGCGACGACGACGAAATCTACTGGGTCGATCCGGAAAAGCGCGGCATCCTCCCGCTCGCCCGTTTCCACCTGCCGCGCCGGCTCGCCCGCACCATGCGCCAGCAGCGCTTCGAGATCCGCTGCGATGAGAATTTCGACCGCGTGGTCGGCGCCTGCTCCGAACCGGATTTCGGGCGCGCCGAGACCTGGATCAACGGGCCGATCCGGCGCCTCAGCAACCAGCTGTTCGCGCTTGGCTATGGCCATAGCGTCGAGTGTTGGCGCAAGGGCGAGCTGATTGGCGGGCTTTACGGCGTCGCCCTCGGCGGCGCGTTTTTCGGCGAGAGCATGTTCAGCCGCGAGCGGGACGCCAGCAAGGTGGCGCTCGCCCATCTCGTCCTGCGCCTGATCCTGGGCGGGTTCCAGTTGCTGGACACCCAGTTCCTGACCCGGCATCTGGCGCAGTTCGGCGCCGAGGAGATCAACCGCGCCGAATACCGCCTGCGCCTCGCCGAGGCGGTGAAGGCGAAGGCGGCGTTCTATGGGGAAGTGCCGTTCGAGGCGCTGGCCTCGTTCCTGCAGTCGAGAACCCACAGGTCGTAGATCGGATCCTCGAGAGCTGAAAGCGCCGGGCTCGAGGCGAACATCCAGCCGCTGAACAGCGGCAGGGGTTGCTCGCCCGGACGGGCCTCGACGATCTCCAGGAAAGCGGCGCTCTCCGGCGTCTCCTCGGGCGGATGCTTGTCGCAGGCCCGGGCGGTGATGCGCAAGGCGCCGAATGTCACCGTCTGGCCCACCGGCGCGTCGAAGGTCGAGACATGGGCCGTGATCTTGTCGAGCCCGCGCAGCACCACGATCTTCATCGGTGTCGCCGCGGCCGTGCCCGCGAAAGCGAAGCTGGCGGCGACGAGCGAGCAGGCGAGACGGATCGTTGGGCGCATTCAACGCTTCTTGGCATAAGGGTTGTTCAGGGAATCGACCAGATCGCGAAGCACTTGGCGCAGCTGCTCTTCCGAACAACCCATCAGGAGACCATCCTCCAGCGCATCCTGGGCGAGCTGCCGGATTTCACCCAGGTTCTCATTCAGCACCTTGATCTTCTCGACGCAGGATAGGGGCTTGCCATCCGGCTGGCGCCAGATGGGGAAGCTCGCTGCGGTCTTGCTGCGGGTCATGGCGGGAATTTGCGCTGCCGGGCGCCCGGTTTCAAGTCGCCGAGCTCCGAGGTCGGCCGCCGGGTTATGGCGAGGTCGTGGTGCCAGTCGTGCCCTGGCCCTGCTTCGGCTGAGGCTGCTGAGGCTGCTGATCCTGCTTGGAGCCCGGCTGCTTGGGATTGGTGGTGCTGCCGAAGATGAAACGGCCGATCAGGTCGACGACATTGATCGGGTCCTGGGTCACCTGGATCTGGCCGTTCTCAGGAATGAGCTTGTCCTCCGCGCCGGGTTCCAGCGCCACGTAGTTGCTGCCCAGCAGGCTGTCGGAAGTGATCTTGGCCGTGGTATCGACCGGCAGCTTGATCGTCTTCTCGATTCGCAGGCGGAGGACGGCGAGATAGGTGTTGGGATCGAGGTTGGCGCCGACCACGCTTCCGACCTTGATGCCGCTCATGCGCACGTCGCTGCCCAAGGTCAGGCCGGCGACGCTGTTGAACTTGGCGGTCACTTCGTAACCCTCGACCCTCTGATAGCCGGTCGTATAGGTGAAGTAGAGGAAGAACCCGGCGACGACCAGAACCACGGCTCCGATCAGGGTTTCGACCAAGCTGCGGCGCATGTCAGTTCCCCCGGTCGCGCGCCGTCAGTTCGGCGTCCAGGGCTCGTAGTCGCCGGTCGCCGGCGCCCGTTTGCCCCCGGCCAGCGTGTGGCCCGGCGGGCGATAGGCCAACTCGCTGCCGGTCAGGTTCGGGAGATGGTCCTTCTGCCATTCGTGGCGCGGGGCCTCGGCCTTGGGCGGCTCGGCGGCCGTGCCGTGGAGCCAGCCATGCCATTCCGCGGGCACGCGAGAGGCCTCGGCCTCGCCCGCGTAGATGACCCAGCGCCGCTCCCGCTTGCGCCCGCCGATGGGCCGGCCGCGATAATAGCGGTTGCCGGAGCCGTCGCTGCCGACATAGGTGCCTTGCAGCCACGTGAAGAGGCGGGTCCCCAGGGACATCCGAATTTCCATGCTGTAGAGCGGCATTCGGGCCGCCAGCGGGCCGGAAATATCGCATTGCCCGCCTCGGACTGTCCAGTCATGCTCGGGCAGTCAGAGGGGAAGACCTTGCCGCGTGATCGACAGACAGCGGCCGCGCCGGCGCGGCGAGGCCTGGGGCTGGCGCTGCTCCTGATCACGACCGCGAGCTTCGCCTGCATCACCACCTTCTCCAAGTTCGCCTACGCCGCCGGCTCCAACCCCGAAACGCTGCTCATCGTCAGGTTCGCCAGTTTCGCAGCTGGCGTCGGCCTCATCCAGCGACTGTCGGGCCGGCCGCTGCAAATCGGCCCCGGGATGCTGCCGAGGGCGGCCGCGGTCGCCGGCTTCATGCTGCTTCTCTCCGGCGGATACCTGACGGCGGCGGCCTTCATCCCCGTGGGGGTGGCAGTCATCCTGCTCTATACCGCGCCCTTCTTCGTCGCCCTCATCACCGTGCTCATGGGCCGCGACCGCATGACGGCCGTGAAGGCCGCAACCATGGTTCTGGTTTTCGCCGGCGTGGCGCTCGCGGTCGGCGCCGACTTCTCCCATCTCGATTCGCGCGGGATCCTGGCCGGCCTGGCCGCGGCGTTCGGCCTCGTCCTCATGATTGCGGTCGCGGGATCCTGGATGCGGCAGTTCCAGCCGCTCCCCCTCAGCATGCTGGCAAGCCTCTTGCTGCTCCTGCCCATCGGGGCCTACCTCGCCGGCACGGGGCGGTTTGCCTTGCCGCAGACCGGGTCCGGCTGGATCGGCCTCGCCGGCGCCACCCTCTGCTATCTCTTGGGCAATCTCTGCTGGGTGATGGCCATGCGCCTGGTGGCCCCGATTCGCATGGCGGTGATCATGAATCTGGAGATGCCCATCAGCATCGCCATCGGCGCGATTTTTCTGGGCGAAAGGCTGAGCCTGCTCCAGCTGACCGGGGCCGGCCTGATTATCGGTGCAGTGATGGCCCTGACTCTGGCCGGCAGGCCGCTCCAGGCCAGGCACAAGACCTAGGGGCAGCTAAAACACTATATATAGTAGGCTGATGGCTCGCTTGTTGCGCTGCAATACAATATCTTGACGGAGGCATTGCAGATTCACGGCAGTTTCCTATTGAAGCCCACCGTTAATTGGGGCAAACTCTACCTATCGCGGGCGGCGTCAGTTGATGTACAATAACTTGCGCCGCCCCAATTGCCTACGGGCTCAAGTTAAAGCAAAACCTTGGCTTTAGGCGGATTGCGGGCCAGTCGGGACATCGGGGGACCAGCATGCGGATCGAACGCCGTTACACCGAAGCCGGAAAGTCACCTTACCAGGGCATCGAGTTCCGCACGACCACATCGGAAATCCGCAATCCTGATGGATCGGTGGTCTTCCAGCTGAAGGACATCGAGGTTCCGGCGGACTGGTCCCAGGTGGCCTGCGACGTGCTGGCCCAGAAATATTTCCGCAAGGCCGGGATTCCGGCCCGCCTGTTTGCGGTGGATGAGCCGGACATGCCCCATTGGCTGCGCCGGCATGCGCCCGACGATGAGGGCCTCGCGCGCCTCGACCCCGACCAGCGCTTTGGCGGCGAGACCCGGGCGGTGCAGGTGTTCGACCGGCTCGCCGGCACCTGGACCTATTGGGGCTGGAAGGGTGGCTATTTCGACGCCGAGGCGGACGCTGCCGCCTTCTACGACGAAATGCGCTTCATGATGTGCCGCCAGATGGGCGCGCCCAACTCGCCCCAATGGTTCAACACGGGGCTTCATTGGGCCTATGGCATCGATGGGCCGGCCCAGGGCCATTTCTACGTCGATTACCGGACGGGCAAGCTGACGGAATCCCAATCGGCCTATGAGCATCCCCAGCCCCATGCCTGCTTCATCCAGGGAGTCGCCGACGACCTGGTGAACGAAGGCGGGATCATGGATCTTTGGGTGCGCGAAGCGCGCCTGTTCAAGTATGGCTCGGGCACCGGCTCCAACTTCTCAAAGCTCCGCGGCGACGGAGAGCGGCTTTCGGGCGGCGGGCGCTCCTCCGGCCTGATGAGCTTCCTCAAGATCGGCGATCGTGCGGCGGGCGCGATCAAATCGGGCGGCACGACGCGCCGGGCGGCCAAGATGGTCACCGTCGACCTCGACCATCCCGACATCGAGGCCTTCATCGACTGGAAGGTGGTCGAGGAGCAGAAGGTGGCGGCCCTCGTCGCCGGCTCGCGCCTGGCGAACAGGCATCTCAACGCCGTCATCCAGGCCTGCCAGCTCGGCGACGACGAGACGCGCTTCGATCCCAAGCGGAACAAGGCGCTGCGCAAGGCGTTCCGCGCCGCGCGCGAGGCCGAGATTCCGGAGAACTACATCCGCCGCGTCATCCAGTTCGCCCAGCAAGGCTATGACCGGATCGATTTCCGCATCTACGACACCGACTGGGATTCCGACGCCTATCTGACCGTCTCGGGCCAGAATTCGAACAACTCGGTGCGGGTACCCAACAGCTTCATCGAGACGCTTCTGGCGGGCGGCGAGTGGAAGCTGTTCCGTCGCACCGACGGCAAGGTCGCCAGGACGATCAAGGCGAGCGAGCTGTGGGAGAAGATCGGAAACGCGGCCTGGTCCTGCGCCGATCCGGGCGTGCAGTTCGATACCACCATCAACGAGTGGCACACCTGCCCGGCGAGCGGGCGGATCAATGCCTCGAATCCCTGCTCCGAGTATATGTTCCTCGACGACACCGCCTGCAACCTCGCCTCGCTCAACCTGATGACCTTCCGCGGGCCGGACAGCCGGTTCGACATCGAGAGCTACGAGCATGCGGTCAGGCTGTGGACCGTGGTCCTCGAAATCTCCGTCCTCATGGCCCAATTCCCCTCGAAGGAGATCGCCCAGCTCTCCTACGAGTTCCGCACCTTGGGCCTGGGCTACGCCAACATCGGCGGCCTTCTGATGACCCTTGGCCTCAGCTACGACAGCCCCGAGGGCCGAGCCTTTACCGGCGCGCTGACCGCAATCATGACCGGGGTTGCCTATGCCACCTCGGCCGAGATGGCGGGCGAGCTCGGCTGCTTCCCGGGCTATGCCAAGAATCGCCAGCAGATGCTGAGGGTCATCCGCAACCACCGGCGCGCGGCCTATGGCATGGACGAGGGCTATGAGGGCCTGAGCGTGCCGCCCGTGCCTCTCGACGTCGCCAATTGCGTGGATCCGGCCTTGGCAGTCGCTGCCGAGCGCGTCTGGGACGCGGCTCTGTCGCTGGGCGAGCAGCATGGCTTCCGCAACGCCCAGGCCACGGTCATCGCGCCCACCGGCACCATCGGCTTGGTGATGGATTGCGACACCACGGGCATCGAGCCCGACTTCGCGCTGGTCAAGTTCAAGAAGCTCGCCGGCGGCGGCTATTTCAAGATCATCAACCGGATGGTGCCCCTGGCTCTCCAGACCCTGGGTTACGGCCAGGCCGAGATCGAGGAGATCATCCGCTACGCCGTCGGCCACGGCACGCTGGAAGAGGCGCCAGGCGTCAACCATGCGTCGCTCCGGGCCCGCGGCTTCACCGCGGCCAATCTCCAGGCGCTCGAGGCCGCGCTGGCCTCTGCCTTCGACATCCGCTTCGCCTTCAACCGCTACACCCTGGGCGAAGAATTCTGCCTGAAGGGGCTCGGCTTCACCGCAGCCCAGCTCGACGACATCAGCTTCGACATGCTGGCGGCGCTCGGTTTCGGCAAGGCGGAGGTCGAAGCCGCCAACACCTATTGCTGCGGCGCCATGACCTTGGAAGGCGCACCGGGGCTGAAGCCAGAGCATCTGCCGATCTTCGATTGCGCCAATCCCTGCGGGCGGATCGGCAAGCGCTTCCTGTCGGTCGAAAGCCATATCCGCATGCTGGCGGCGGCGCAGCCGTTCATCTCGGGCGCCATCTCCAAGACCATCAACATGCCCAACGCCTCCACCGTGGAGGACTGCAAGAATGCCTACATGCTGTCCTGGAAGCTGGGGCTCAAGGCCAACGCCCTCTATCGGGACGGCTCCAAGCTTTCCCAGCCGCTTTCGGCCGCGGTGCTGGGCGATGATCCGGAGGATATCGAGGCGATCGTCGAGGCAACACCTGCCGAGCGTGCGCCCATGGTCGCGGAGCGGATCGTCGAGCGGGTCATCGAGCGCGTCGTATCGGCCGGCCGGCGTAGGCTTCCCAACCGGCGGAAGGGCTATACCCAGAAGGCCATCGTCGGCGGCCATAAGGTTTACCTGCGCACCGGCGAGTACGAGGACGGGAAGCTCGGCGAAATCTTCATCGACATGCATAAGGAAGGAGCCGCCTTCCGCAGCCTGATGAACAATTTCGCCATCGCGATCTCGATCGGCCTGCAATACGGCGTGCCGCTGGAGGAATTCGTCGAGGCCTTCACCTTCACCCGCTTCGAGCCCTCGGGCATGGTGGAGGGCAACGACGCCATCAAGATGGCGACCTCGGTGCTCGACTACATCTTCCGCGAAGTGGCCATCAGCTATGTCGGGCGCAACGACCTCGCCCACGTCCAGCCCAATGACCTGCAGCCCGACGCCATGGGCAAGGGCGTCAGCGAAGGCGAATTTGCCTCGGTGACAGCCGAAGCAGAGGCGGCGATCGACGCGGTCAAGCGCTATGCCAGCACCGGCTATGTGCGCAACAGCCTGGTGGTGTTCCACAACCACAGCCACAGCCACGCCGAAGCCAATGGCCATGGCGGGACGGCCGAGGTAGCAGGTCCAGGCGGGAGCGCGATGGCGGGGGTAAGCGCCTCGGGCCAGGGCTATGCCGCCGCCTCGGCCGGGAACGGGCTCGCGGTCGCCGTCGCCGGTCTCAACGGCCATGGCACGGCCATCGCCGTCGAGGCGCATGTTGCCGCTGCCGTGGACGCCAAGCTCGACAAGATCCGCGAAGCCCGGCTCAAGGGCTATGAGGGCGACAATTGCGGCGAATGCGGGAACTTTACGCTGGTCCGCAACGGCACCTGCCTGAAATGCACGACTTGCGGAGCGACCAGCGGATGCTCGTGACGACGGAATCCCGCCCGATCGCAAAGCCATCATAACGCGCCCGAGGGGCCGGGCTCACCGCAAGGCGGACTCGGCCCCTTCCATGATTGTCGCGAGCCGAGGCCGGCAAAGGGAGACAGCAGGCCTGCTTCCGGCTATGTTGCCCGCCGTCATTTTCCACCTCTTTCGACAGGGAGCGCGTCATGGCCGGACGGATCGACAAGCTGCTGGCGGAGAAGAAGATCGAGCTGCCGAGGGCGGCAGCGCCGGTCGCCAACTACGTACCGGTGGTCATGGCCGGCCATCTCGCCTTCGTCTCGGGCCAAGTGACGGTCTGGAACGGCGAGTTCCGCTTCATCGGCAAGCTCGGCCAGGAGTTCGCGGTGGAGCAGGGCCAGCAGGCGGCGCGGATCTGCGGCCTCAACGTGCTGGCCCAGTTGAAGGCTGCGCTCGACGGCGATCTCGACCGGGTAAAGCGCTGCGTCAGGCTCGGCGTCTTCGTCAATTCCACCGCCGACTTCACCGACCAGCCGAAGGTCGCCAACGGCGTCTCAGATCTGATGGTCGAGGTCTTCGGCGACGCCGGCAAGCACGCCCGCGCCGCCGTGGGCACCAACGTGCTGCCGCTCAACGTCGCGGTCGAAGTCGAGGCGGTGTTCGAAATCGCCTAATCCGAGGCGTCAGGACGCCCAGGCGCTAAGACGAGGGTATGCTGCAATCCTCGGAGACGGCCTGACCCGGCGTCGCCGTGCCGCTACCGCTCGGAGGGGCGCCGTCGCCCGGCCCCTCCGCCAGCTTCTTCCTCATCTTCTCCTCGAATGGCCGGTCGCCCTCGGCATAGAGGAAATCCTCGCCTTCCTGGCTGACGAACTGATGGCTCTCAGCCAAATCGATCGCCTGTTGCCACTGCATGCGCGCGTTGCTCTCGAGCCCGACATGCCAGAACGCGTCGCCCAGGTGGGAATGGATCTCCGGGCTGCCGGGATCGAGCTTGGCGGCGCGGCAGAGCGGCGGCACCGCTTCCTCGAAGCGCTTCTCCCGGTAATAGACCCAGCCCAGCGTGTCCTGGTAGGCGCCATTCTTGGGATCGTCCGCCACCGCCTCCCGAGCATAGGCCAGCGCCTCGTCCAGCCTTTCGCCCGACTGCGCCCATTCATAGGCGATGTTGTTGCGGGCGATCACGCTGCCCGCCGCCGCGGCCTTGCCATACCAGAGCCGTGCTTCGGCATGATCGCGCGGCAGGCCGAGACCGAAGTCGTATTCGTAGCCGAGCGCGTTCTCGGCGTCGGCCTGGCCCTGGTCGGCCGCCTTCTGGTACCAGCGCGCCGCGGCCGCCTCGTCGCGCGGCCCGATGTCGCCCTCGCTGTTGAGAAGGCCCATCAGGTACTGCGCCTCGGCATTGCCACCTTCGGCTTCGGGCTTGGCGAGCTGTTCGGCTTTGGCGAAGTCGCCATGGCTATAGGCGTCCCAGGCTTCGGTCGTGCCGGCGACAGCCGCCGGCGCGGCCATGAGAAGCGTGACGAGGCAAATCGCTGCGGGGCGAATATTCGGCATTTCGCAACGCCATATTAGCATGGCCCGGTGCGCCTCGGGCCCTTGCAGCAGCGCCGTCGCCGTATGAAGTTAGGCCCATGCCCGACGGTCGCGATCAACTGGGCCTGAAGCTGACCGAAGGCGTCACGTCCGTGGACGCGGACGCCTGGGATGCCTGTGCCGGCGAGGACAATCCCTTCCTCGGCCATGCCTTCCTCGCCGCCCTGGAAGAGAGCCGTTCGGTCGGCAAGGGCACCGGCTGGCTTTCGCGTCCGCTGCTGCTCGAGGCGCCCGACGGCGCGCTCCTGGGCGCGGTGCCGCTCTACGTGAAGAGCCATTCCTACGGCGAATATGTCTTCGACCAGGGCTGGGCCGATGCCTATGAGCGGGCGGGCGGCAGCTATTACCCGAAGCTCCTGGCAGCCGTGCCATTCACGCCGGTGCCGGGCCCCCGGCTCCTGGCGAGGCCGGGAGCCGAAGCGCTGGAATACCGGCGGCATCTGGCCGAAGGGTTGCTGGCCGTGGCGGGGCAGCTTGGCGTCTCCTCGCTTCATGTCAATTTCGCCACGCCCGAGGATGGAGCGGCGCTGGCCGAGGCCGGCTTCATGCGCCGGGTCGCCACCCAGTATCACTGGCGCAATGCCGGCTACGGCAGCTTCGACGACTTCCTGGGAGCGTTGGCATCCCGCAAACGCAAGATGATCCGCAAGGAGCGCGAAGCGGCGACGCGCGAGGGCCTGCGGCTCCTGCGCCTGACCGGGGCCGACATCAAGCCCGCCCATTGGGACAAGTTCTTCCGCTTCTATATCGACACCAGCGAGCGCAAATGGGGCGGGGGCTATCTGACGCGCGCCTTTTTCCACCGGATCGGCGAAACCATGGCCGATCGGATCTTGCTGGTGCTGGCCGAACATGACGGCGAGCCGGTCGCAGGCGCCCTCAACCTGATCGGCCGCGATACGCTCTACGGACGGAACTGGGGATCCGACGGGGCCTTCCGCTTCCTGCATTTCGAGGCCTGCTACTACCAGGCGATCGAATTCGCCATCGAGCGCGGGCTCGCCAAGGTCGAGGCCGGCGCCCAGGGAGAGCACAAGATTGCGCGCGGCTACCTGCCGGAGGAAACGGCGAGCTACCACCATGTCGCCGATGAGCGATTCGCCGCCGCGGTTGCCGATTTCCTGAAACGCGAGCGCCGGGCCGTCGAAGCCGAACGGGCCGCGCTGGCCGAATATTCGCCTTTCAGACGCGATAAAGGCTGAGCGGGATCAGCTCTCGACCAGCGCCGGCAGCTTCGGCTCGGGCCGGGGCGCGGGCGGCGTCGGGTAGGCGAAGCGGAGCTTGTCCTCCGCCACCTCGACCCGGACGATGCCCCCCTTCTCCAGCTTGCCGAACAGCAGCTCCTCGGCCAGCGGCTTCTTGATGTACTCCTGGATCACGCGGGCGAGCGGCCGGGCTCCGTAGAGCGGGTCGTAGCCCTTGCGGGCAAGCCAGGCCCTCGCCTCGTCGGTGAGCTCGATGGTGACCTGCCGGTCGGCGAGCTGGGCCTCCAGCTGCATGACGAACTTGTCCACCACCTTGGCGACGACTTCCGGCGACAGACTCGCAAAACCGATCACGGCGTCGAGCCGGTTGCGGAACTCCGGCGAGAACATCTTGTCGATCGCCTCGGCATCCTCGCCCACCCGCCCCTCGCGCCCGAAGCCCATGGCGGGCTTGGCCATCTCGGACGCGCCGGCATTGGTGGTCATGATCAGGATGACGTTGCGGAAATCGACCGTCTTGCCGTTGTGGTCGGTCAGCTTGCCGTGGTCCATGACCTGCAGCAGCACGTTGAACAGGTCGGGATGGGCCTTCTCGATCTCGTCCAGCAGCAGCACGGCGTGGGGGTGCTGGTCGATGGCATCGGTCAAGAGCCCGCCCTGGTCGAAGCCGACATAGCCCGGCGGGGCGCCCAGCAGGCGCGAGACGCTGTGGCGCTCCATGTATTCCGACATGTCGAAGCGGATAAGCTCGATGCCCAGGCTGCGCGAAAGCTGGCGGGCGACTTCCGTCTTGCCCACGCCCGTGGGGCCGGAGAAGACGTAGGCGCCGATCGGCTTCTCGGGCTCGCGCAAGCCCGCCCGGGCAAGCTTGATGGCCGAGGCCAGGGCGTCGATCGCCTTTTCCTGGCCGAACACCATGGTCTTCAGGTCGCGCTCCAGGTTCTGCAGCGCCACGCGGTCGTCCCGGCTGACGCTCTTGGGCGGGATGCGGGCGATCTTGGCGACCACGGCTTCCACGTCCTTGACCGTGATCGTCTTGCGCCGCTTGCCTTCGGGCAGCAGCATCTGAGCCGCGCCCACCTCGTCGATCACATCGATCGCCTTGTCGGGCAGCTTCCGGTCGTTGATGTAGCGCTGGGCCAGCTCGACCGAGGCGCGGATTGCCTCGGCGGTATAGCGCACGTTGTGGTGCTTCTCGTAATAAGGCTTGAGGCCGCGCAGGATCTTGACCGAGTCCTCGAGCGTCGGCTCGTTGACGTCGATCTTCTGGAAGCGGCGCACCAGGGCCCGGTCCTTCTCGAAATAGTTCCGGTATTCCTTGTAGGTGGTCGATCCGATGCAGCGGATGACGCCGCCGGCCAACGCCGGCTTCAAAAGATTGGAGGCGTCCATGGAGCCGCCGCTGGTGGCGCCGGCGCCGATGACGGTGTGGATCTCGTCGATGAACAGGATCGCGTGGGGCATCTTGTCGAGTTCGCCGATCACGGCCTTGAGCCGCTCCTCGAAATCGCCGCGATAGCGCGTGCCGGCAAGCAAGGCCCCCATGTCCAGACTATAAATGACGCAACCTTTCAGCACCTCGGGCACTTCGCCGGTGACGATGCGCCGGGCCAGCCCCTCGGCGATGGCGGTCTTGCCCACCCCAGGCTCGCCAACATAAAGGGGATTGTTCTTGGTCCGCCGGCACAGGATCTGGATCGTGCGCTCGACCTCGGCCTCGCGGCCGATGAGCGGGTCGATCTTACCCTGGGAGGCCTTGCGGTTGAGATCGACGCAGTAGGAATCGAGCGCCTCGCTCCCGCCCTTGGCCGCCTTCTCGTTCGCCTCGGGCTCGGCGCCGTGAACGCGCCGGCCTTCGGACCGGCCATGCGCCTTGGCGATGCCGTGACTGATGTAGTTGACCGCGTCCAGGCGCGACATCTCCTGCTCCTGCAGGAAATAGACGGCGTGGCTCTCGCGCTCGGAGAATATCGCCACCAGAATATTGGCGCCGGTCACCTCCTCGCGGCCGGACGACTGGACGTGGATCGCCGCGCGCTGGAGGACGCGCTGGAAGCCGGCCGTGGGCTTCGCTTCCCCGCCATGGCTCGAGACCAGGTTGCCGAGCTGGCTGTCGATGTACTCGACGAGGTCCCGGCGAAGCCGGTCGATATCCACGCTGCAGGCCCGCATGACGGCGATGGCGTCCGGATCCTCGGTCAACGCCAGCAGGAGATGCTCGAGCGTCGCGAAGTCGTGCCGGCGCTCGTTCGCATAGGCAAGCGCGCGGTGCAGCGTCTTCTCGAGGTGGGGCGACAGCATCGACTACTCCTTCTCCATCGTGCATTGCAGCGGGTGCTGGTGACGCCGGGAGAAATCGACGACCTGGGTCACCTTCGATTCCGCGACTTCATACGTGTATACGCCACAAACCCCGACGCCGCGCCGGTGGACATGCAGCATGATCTGGGTCGCCTCCTCGCGACCCTTGCCGAAGAACCGCTCCAGCACGTGGACGACGAACTCCATCGGCGTGTAATCGTCGTTCAGCAGAAGCACCTTGTACAGGGAGGGCTTCTTGGTCTTGGGCTTGCTCTTGACCACCACGCCGGTCTGGCGGTCGTCGTCATTGCGTCTGTCGTCGCCGCTCATGTTCCTCGAGTGCCGTCGATTCGCCGAGGACGGCAGTGCCTCAGCCACGCTTCATAATATTGGATCGATAGCCGCGCCGCAAAGACCCCCTGCCCAAGACCCGAAGAATCAGCCTGCGACGGCTTCGCCGCCCGAGCCGTCAGGCAAGCTCCACCGGCGCCCGCCTGTCACGCCCACACTCCCCCTCCTTCGCGCGCGGTCGCATTCCCAAGGGGGCAGGTGCGACAGCGGGCCGCAATGCCGCCAGGCGGTCCGACGAGCAATCCGCCGGTCCCGAGCCAGCGAAAGGGCGATCTCAGCAGTTTCGCTTCGGCTCCCGGAGCAAGCCGGGAAATCTCCACGCTTATTGCACCGCAGCATAATAAATCATCCTGTGCCGCAGCAACATGCGAAAACTACTTCTGCTTTGCAAAACCAACGGAAGGTGAGATCCGGAGCAGGAAAAAAGCTCATCCTGCATCGAAGCCAACCGCTTCTAGATGGACAGGATTCCTCAGTTTTTTTAGTATGCCCTCAGTTCGAGTCGGGGGTCACCCAGGATGCGGGCACAGCGTGAGGAACTTGCGGGGCGTTGGCGGTATCCGAGGCCTCGGCTGACCCGTCTGCTCCTCGCCCTCCTCGCGCTTGTGCTGCCAAGCGTCGGCGCGCTCGCCAACCCCGTCAATGCGTCCATCGTTGTTGACGCGGCCACGGGCGGGGTCGTGCTCGAATCCAACGCCGATGTGCTGACCTATCCCGCTTCGCTCACCAAGATGATGACCCTCTACCTGGTGTTCGAGGCGATGGAGAAGGGCACCCTCAGGGCCGACCAGCCGCTTCTGGTATCCGCCAATGCCGCGAACCAGGCGCCGACCAAGCTCGGTCTTTGGGCCGGCGAGACCGTCACCGTGGAGCAGGCCATCCTCGGGATGATCATCAAATCGGCCAACGACGCCGCGATGGTTGCCGCCGAGGCCATCGGCGGAAGCGAGTCCGCCTTCGCCCAGATGATGAATGTGAAGGCGCGCGCGCTCGGCATGACACAGAGCTATTTCCACAATCCGAACGGCCTGCCCGATCCGATCCAGCACACCACGGCGCGCGACATGGCGAAGCTCGCCTTGGCGCTCTCCCGGGATTTCCCTCAGTACTACCACTATTTCTCCGCGACGCGCTTCACCTTCCACGGCCGCACCGTGATGACCCATAACCGCTTCGTGCTCCGGTATCCCGGGGCCGATGGGCTGAAAACGGGTTACATCCGGCTCTCGGGCTTCAACCTGGCCAGTTCGGCGGTGCGCAACGGCCGGCGCCTGGTCGGCGTGGTCATGGGCGGGGTGTCTCCGTCCCTGCGCGATGCCGAGATGTGGGCCCTGCTCGACGAGGGCTTCGGCACCTCGACGCCGAAGTCACAGAACAACGCCCTCTTGCTCGCCGCCGCCTCGGGCTCGACCTTGGTGCCAACGCTCAGGCCCGAGGACGTGAGCCAGGCCGAGGATGACACCACCGCCGACACGGACGCCGATGGCGACCGCGGCATTGGCCCAGAGGAACCACAGAAGGCAGGGCCGGTGGCGCCGGCTGCCGCCACGGCGGCACCGCAAGTTGCCGCTGCTTCCTCGGCGCCGGCTCTTGAGACGCCGCCGGTCGAGGCATCCGTCGCTGAGGCTTCGGCCAGTCAGGCGCCTGTTCAGGCCCCCGCGGTCACCTTAGCCGCCGTGCTGGCCGAACTCGCATCCCGGGCCGAGGCCCTGACCGCTTCCGCCTCGACCGCCCCGACCCCGACGGCCTTGGCCCCAACCGCAGTCCCACCGGTTCCGACCCTTCGCCCGACCCTGGTCGCCGACGCGGAAGACGAAATCGTCGTTCCGCTGGCAAGCAGCGGCAACCGGCTCTGGGGCATTCAGGTCGGCGCTTACAGCCACTATGGGCCTGCCCGTTTGGCGGCGGAGAAGGCCCAGGCGAACCTGTCCATGGCATTTAGCGAAACGCAGGTCGCCGTCGACGAGGGGGACAGCCACGGCAACAAGCTCTACCGGGCCCGCCTGCTGGGCCTTGCCGAGAGCGAGGCCAACAACGCCTGCCGCCAGCTCCATGCCCGTCAGCTCTCCTGCCTGGTCGTCCAATCGCGCGTCTCGATGGCGATGAGCGGCAGCGAATAGGGCCGAGGCGCTTTCCGAGCTTCAGCATTTTCCGCCGAAGTGGGCACCGGTTCGGCGCAGAAAATGCAACCAGACCAAGGATTCTAGAGCATGTCCCGATTCAATTGGATCGGGACATGCTCTAGAATTTCGGCAGGGCCACGCCGCTAGCCGCGAGCTCCGCGCCAAGCGCCGCCTTCAGGCGATCGAGGCCCGCCTCGTTCGCCGCCTCGCAACGGGCGACGAGCACGTCCTGGGTGTTCGAGGCGCGCAGAAGCCACCAGCCATCGGCCGTGCGAACCCTCACGCCATCGGTGTCGTTCATGTCCGCCCCAGCGCGCTTCAGCCGCTCGGCCGTTTCCCGAACGACCGCGAACTTTCGCTCCTCGCTGCAGGGAAAGCGCAGCTCCGGGGTGTTGACCACCTTGGGCAGCCGCTCGCGCATCTCCGCCAGGCTCTGGCTTCCGCGGCTGACGATGCCGAGCAGCCGCACCGCCGCATAGAGCGCATCGTCGAAACCGTAATAGCGGTCGGCGAAAAAAATATGCCCGCTCATCTCGCCGGCAAGCGGCGCTCCCGTTTCCGCCATCTTCGCCTTGATCAGCGAATGGCCGGTGCGCCACATCAGCGGCTTGCCGCCCGCCCTGGCGATCTCGTCGAACAGAACCTGGCTTGCCTTGACGTCGGCGATCACGGTGGCTCCCGGCATGCCCTCGAGCACCTCGCGCGCGAAGAGCACCATCAACTGATCGCCCCATAGGATCCGCCCCTCGCCGTCGACGACGCCGATCCGGTCGCCGTCGCCGTCGAAGGCGATGCCCAGGTCGGCCTTCTCCGCCGCCACTTTCGCCTGGAGATCGACCAGGTTCTTGGGCACCGTCGGGTCGGGATGGTGGTTGGGAAACCGGCCGTCGACCTCGGCGAACAGCAGCACATGGCGGCCGGGAAGGCGGCCGGCGAGCTTGGTCATCGCCTCGCCGGCGGCGCCGTTGCCGGCATCCCAGACGACGGTGAGCGCCCGATCGCCGCGGAAATCCTGGAGCAGCCGTTCGACATAGGCGGTCATGATCGGGCGCTCTTCGACGGGACCTTTGGGACCGCTGGCATAGGCGCCGGAGGCGGCGATCTCGCCGATCTCCCGAATCGCCTCGCCATAGAAAGCGCCCTTGCCCAGCATCATCTTGAAGCCGTTGTACTCCGGCGGATTATGCGACCCGGTCACCATAACGCCGCCGTCGGTCGGCAAGGCACGCACGGCGAAATAGAGCATCGGGGTTGGCCCCCGGCCGACCCTGAGAACCGCAAGGCCGCAGTCCCTGAGCCCATCGACCAGTGCCGCCTCCAGTTCGGGCGAGCTGAGGCGCCCGTCATACCCTGCCGCAACCCTGCTGCCGCCCGCCCGCCGCACAACAGTGCCGAAACCGCGCCCCACGGCGTAGGCGTCCTCGGCCGAAAGCGTCCGGCCGATGACGCCGCGGATGTCATATTCCCGGATCGCCGTCGGGTCGAAACGGTGCCGCGTCCTGTCCATGGGCGGTTCCCTTATGGCCGGCCGATGCTGGTGTAGTGGAAACCCAGTTCGGCCATCTCGACCGGGCTATAGATGTTGCGCAGGTCGACGATCACCGGCCGGCGAAGGAGCGACTTGACCCGGGCGAGGTCGATGGCGCGAAACTCGTTCCATTCGGTGATGATCACCAGCACGTCGGCGCCGCTCGCGCAGTCATAGGCGTCCTTGCAATAGGTGAGCCCGGGCATCAGCTTCTTCGCCTCGGCCATGCCCTCGGGATCGAAGGCGCGCAAGGTGGCGCCCGCCTCGGCCAGAGCCGGCAGGATGGCGAGGCTGGGGCTGTCGCGCATGTCGTCGGTATTGGGCTTGAAGGTGAGGCCGAGAACGGCAACGGTCTTGCCTTTGGCCGAGCCGTCCAGGGCCGCGATGACGCGATCGGCCATGGCGCGCTTGCGCGCCTCGTTCACCGCCACCACCGTCTCCACGATCTTGAGGGGTGCGCCATAGTCCTCGGCGGTCTTGACCAGGGCGAGGGTGTCCTTGGGGAAGCAGGAGCCGCCGTAGCCGGGGCCGGCGTGGAGGAACTTGCGCCCGATCCGGCCGTCGAGGCCGATGCCGCGCGCGACGTCGTTGACGTTGGCCCCGACCCTTTCGCAGAGATCGGCGATTTCGTTGATGAAAGTGATCTTGGTCGCCAGGAAGGTGTTGGCGGCATATTTGATCAGCTCGGCCGTCTCGACGGTGGTGAAAACGATCGGTGTCTCGATCAGGTAGAGGGGCCGGTAGAGCCGGCGCATCACGTCGCGGGCGCGCTCGGAATCGGCGCCGATCACGACCCGGTCGGGCCGCATGAAGTCGCCAATCGCCGAACCCTCGCGCAGGAATTCGGGGTTCGAGGCGACGTCGAAGTCGGCCCCGGGTCTGGTCTCTTTCAGGATGCGGGCGACCTCGCGTCCGGTGCCGACGGGCACGGTGGATTTGGTGACCACGACGGCATAGCCGTCCGCGGCTTCGGCGATCTCCCGCGCCGCGGCATAGACATAGGAAAGGTCGGCATGGCCATCGCCTCGGCGGGATGGCGTGCCCACGGCGATGAACACCGCTTCGGCTCCCTTGACGGCGGCGGCGAGGTCGGTCGAGAAGGAGAGCCGCCCGGCGCGCACGTTGGTTTCCACCAGGGCATCGAGCCCCGGCTCGAAGATCGGCATCGCGCCGGCCTTCAGGCCTTCGATCTTCTTCACGTCCTTGTCGACGCAGACGACGTCGACACCGAACTCGGAAAAGCAGGCGCCGGAAACGAGTCCGACATAGCCGGTTCCGATGACAGCGATCCGCATGGGCCCGACTCCCCGGGTTTCAGGCTATCGGCTCAACCGATCCGGCGCGCAAAGTCGCGCAGGATCTCGGCGACGCTTTCGCCGATGACCGGATGGCGCAGCGCGTAGGCGATGGTCGCCTCGATGAAGCCTGCCTTGTCGCCGCAATCGAAGCGCTTGCCTTCGAAGCGATAGCCGTGGAAGGGCGAATGGCCGATCATACGCGCCAGCGCATCGGTCAACTGCACCTCGCCGCCCGCACCAGGCTTCTGGTCGGCGATCAGGTCGAAGACCTCCGGCTGAAGGATATAGCGCCCGATGATGGAGAGGGTCGAGGGCGCCTCGGCCGGCGCCGGCTTCTCGACCAGTCCCTGGACCTCGACCAGCCGCCCGTCCTGGCGCCCGGTCTTGAGCACGCCGTAACGACTCGTCTGCTCCCGGGGAACGTCCATGACCGCCACCAGATTGCCGCCGACCCGGCCATAGACCTCCACCATCTGCTTCAGGCAAGGCGTCTCGGCCATGACCATGTCGTCGGCCAGCAGCACGGCGACGGGCTCGCCCGCCGCAAGATGGCGTGCGCACCAGACCGCGTGGCCCAGGCCCCGCGGGTGCTGCTGGCGCAGATAGGCGACCTGCCCGGGTGCGGGAAGGAGATCGGCGATCAAGGCCAGATCGCGGCTGCGGCCACGCTCGGCCAATGTCGCAGTGAGTTCGTAGGAATGATCGAAATGGTCTTCGATCGCCGCCTTGCCGCG
Source organism: uncultured Alphaproteobacteria bacterium (assembly GCA_963724385.1). Lineage (GTDB taxonomy): Bacteria > Pseudomonadota > Alphaproteobacteria > Dongiales > Dongiaceae > DASXQK01. The sequence continues at coordinate 313,366 of CAVRUJ010000002.1, forward strand.
GCCGGTCACGAAAATGAACTGCTCGATCCCGGCGGCCCTGGCCTCCTCGACCGCATATTGGATGAGCGGCTTGTCGACCACCGGAAGCATCTCCTTCGGCATCGCCTTGGTCGCCGGCAGAAACCGGGCGCCGAGACCGCCGACCGGAAAGATGGCCTTGCGTACGGGTTTGAATGTCATGCGGAGTCCGTAAGGGTGAAGGAGCGCCTTTCTGCCATAGCCCCCCGGCCTTGACAACCGAGCCTAGTTCCGACTTTCGCAGAAAGTCGGAACATCCCTTTAAGTCTTCAGTATCGGATTCACGCAGAAATTCGTGACATAGCCCCGAGTCACGAATTTCTGCGATCCGATACTAGCCGCGGCGGGGTTAACCGCCCAATAATACGTCGCGCGCCTCGTTGAGCCGGGCAGCGAGATAGTCGGAACCGCCGTGGTCCGGGTGCACCTTCAGCATCAGCCGATGATGGGCCTCGCGAATCTCCGCTTCGCTTGCGCCGGTCGCCAGCCCCAGCACGGCGTAGGCCTCCTCGCGCCCCATGGCGCCATGCGAAGAGCCGGCGCCCGGTTTCGCTTGTTCCTTGCCGCCCTCCCGCCAGCCGGGCTTGACGCGGTCGAGATAGGCTTCGAGCAGCGCTACCCCGTCGCTGTCCGTCTGCCGTATCTCCTGCAGCAAGGCAAGCAGATCGGCCTCAGACAGGTCGCCGAGGCGCCGGCCGGCAAAGGCGCCGGCCTTGACGCTGCCGTCGATGGTGCCGCTGTCGTGGTCCAGGGTCATGGCCAAGTACTGGGACTCCACGCTCGAAGCCCGCGAGGACGAGGTGCCTGCGGCCCCGAAGGCGCGCTGGCTGCGCCAGCGCCGCCAGAGCGGATAGCCCAGTCCCACGGCCAGGAATGCAAGCCCACCCCGGCCCACCAGGACCAATAGGACGACGCCGACCAGGAGAACGGCGACGGCAAGATAGGTCAGCAGCCGGGCGAGCGTGGCCGCATCGATGCGGCTCAGCCAGTTGAGAAGGTAGAGAAAAGACAGCAGCAGGACGAGGCCGAAGGCGAAATAGAGCGGCATTCCTCGTCCTTGCTATTTTTTGGGCCCCAGCTGCCGGGTCAGGAGACGCACCGGTTCCCCCGCCCCGCGGCTATGATCCGCCAGGGCCTGCCAGCCGCCGGCCGCGTAGACGGCGACGGCGCGCAGAAGCGCCTTCAGCTGTTCGGCGCTGCCGGCGTCGAAGGGACAGCAGGCCCCGCCGCTCAAGCGCGCCATCTGGCGAAAGGCGTCGGCGGCGAGCGCGTCCTGCCCTTCGTGGAACAGGAACAGGGGCAGGCCGAGGACGCCGAGCCGCCCGGCGCGATCGCAAAGTCCGTCGACCGGCTCCTCCACGCAGTCGCCGACGAAGATGACGGCATTGACCTTCCGGCGCTTGGTTTCGGCCAGCGCATGGTCGAGCACGCGTCCGATCTGGGTCCGCCCGCCCAGACAGACGACGCCGATCATGAGGCGCGTCAGGGCGCCCGCGTTGGAAAGCCAGGGCGAGGCCTCGAACTCGCCGAAACCGCGGTAATAGGCAAGCTGGACGTCGAGCCCGCCGAGTGCCGCCGCGGCAGCGAACATTTCGGCCTGGATCTCGCAAGCCTTGTCCCATGTGGGCTGGCGGCTGGCCGTGGCGTCGAGGGCAAAAAGCAGGCGCCCGCGAGGGCCGGCGGCCTTGACCTTCGGCATGGCCGCGACCTTCTGCAGGAAGGCATCGACTTCGCCGGTCTTGGCCGCCTTCGGGACGCTTGCGCCGTCCCTGCCCTTCTCAGGCAGCTTGTCCCGATCGCCCATGTCTTCGATCGTCCATGGCTTCAAGAGTTAGTGCGCCGGGTCAGGCAACGCCAGTGCTTTCCGCCGGCGCTTCCGACGCGGGTTTGGCCATGCCCTCGATGCCGATCGCTTTCAAGAGCGCCCGAACCTCCTGGCGGGCGGCGACATGTGACATGTTGAGGGCAAGGCGGGCCCCGCCCGGGTCGAGATCGAGGAGCGTGAGGCCGCGTGGGAAGAGCTCGCGGAAGATGACCCGCTCCGTGAAGCCCGGCGCGAGGCGAAAGCCGATCCGCCGCGAGAGCTGTTCCAGGAGCCGGCCGATGTCACGCTTGTTGCGGGCATCGAGGCTGGATAGCCGGTTGCGCATGACGATCCACTCGATCGAGCCGCCGTCGGCCAGCGCCCGGCGCTTGCGTTGCTCCCAGACCGCCTCGGCGTAGACGCTGGGGCCGAGGATGCGCTTGCCCTCCCTGTCGAGGCGGGCGAGCAGGTCGAGGTCGAGGAAGCTGTCATTCAACGGCGTCACCAGGGTGTCGGCATGGGAATGGCCGATGCGCGAAAGCCCGGTGTCGCTGCCGGGCGTGTCGATGACGACGAACTGGCAGTCGGCGAAGCCCGCCATGGCCTCGGCAAAGCGCCTGCGATCCTCCGCCGCCGCGGCCACCGCGGAATCAAGCTGGCTCGCCCGGATCGCAGCGTGGCGCGGCAGCGGGAGAGGCAACTCCGCGGCGCTCGCTTGCCGGTTCTCGACATAGCGCGTCAGCGTCCCCTGGCGAGCATCGAGATCGATGCTTCCGACCGAGCCGCCGCCGCGCAACAGCGCCACGATCAGGTGCATGGCGGTGGTCGACTTGCCCGAGCCGCCCTTCTCGTTGCCGAGAACGATGACGTGGGGGCGCTGTCGAGCGGGTGGCGCCTCGGAGAACGGCCTCACGCCTTGCGGATCCAAAGCGCGGTGTCATGGAAGACGGCGCCGCCCTTGGGCGGGCCGGCATCGGCGCTGGTGAGCGCGTTGATGCCAATGCCTTCCTCGAAGGCGTCGTTGGGCCAGATGCTTTCGACCACGACCACGCCCGGCTGGAGGCCGTCAAAGAACCGGGCATGGAGGACGATGCTGCCCCGCCGATTGCCGAGCCTGACGCGATCGCCATCGGCGATGCCGAGCCGGGCGCAATCTGCTGGATGGATCTGGACGTTCGGCCGGCCCTGACGGCTGAGCGAGCCAGGAGTCTCCGTGAAGCTCGAATTGAGGAACTGACGCGCCGGCGCCGCCACGAGGCGGAACGGGTGCTCGGCGTCGGCCTCGTCGATCAATCTTGCGTGGTCAGGCAGCTCGGGCATCCGCGCGTGATCGACGCCGAGGGCGGTCCAGTCCGGCTTGAATCGGAACTTGCCGTCGGGATGGCCGAAGCCGGAGAGGAAATGTCCCTCCTCGAAGGAGGGCGCGCAATCCAGCCAGCGGCCCTCGTGGAATTCCGCCAGGCCGGGTTTGCCCGAGAGCTTCAGGGTCTCCTCGATGATTTCCAGCTCAGTCATGGCAAAGCCCCGGTGCTTGGCGCCGAGGCGCTTGGCGAGCTCGCAGATGACGTAGTGGTTGGGCTTCGCCTCGGCATAGGGCTCCACGACCTTGCGGGCCATCTGGAGATGGGTGTGGCCCGACGCCGTATAGATGTCGTCATGCTCCAGGAAGGTCGTGGCCGGCAGGAGGATGTCGGCCATCCGGGCGGTGTCGGTCAGGAACTGTTCGTGGACGCAGACGAAGAGGTCGTTGCGCCGGAAGCCCTCGCGGACCTTGTTTGAATCCGGGCAAACGGCCATCGGATTCGTATTCTGGATCAGGAGCGCGGTCACCGGCGGCCCATCGCCAAGGTCGCGCTTGTCGCCGGTCAGAACCGGGCCGATGCGCGACTGGTCGAGGATGCGGGTCTTGGGATCCAGGAGGTCGAGGCCTTCGATCAGGCTCTTGTCTAGTCCGTAGAGCCCGCCGTTGCTGTAGAGCGCGCCGCCGCCCCGGTGGCGCCAGGCGCCGGTGACCGCCGGCAGGCAAGAGACGGCATGAAGCTGGGCGGCACCGTTGCGCGACCGGCTGAAGCCGTAGCCGACCCGGATGAAGGCGCGCTTGGTATGTCCGTACAGCCGGGCGAAATCCACGATGCTCGACGCCGGCACGCCCGAAACCGCTTCCGCCCATTCCGGCGTCCGGCTCGCCAGATGGGCCTCCAACTCCTGCGGCACATCGGTAAATCGAGCCAGGTAGTCGCGATCGGCCAAGCCTTCCTTGAACAGAACGTGCATGACCGCCACCGCCAGCGCCCCGTCGGTGCCCGGCCTCGGCATGAGGTGGAGATCGGCCACCTCGGCCGTGCCTGTGCGATAGGGATCGACCACCACCAGCTTGGCGCCGCGTCCTTTGCGCGCGCGCGCAATGTGGGTCATGACGTTGACCTGGGTCGAGACGGGGTTGCCGCCCCAGACGACGATCAGGTCGGACTCGGCGATCTCTCTCGAATCGACGCCGTATTTGACGCCCACGCCGGCGAGCCAGCCGGTATCAGACAGGGCGACGCAGATAGTCGAGAGCATGCGCGAATAGCCCATGGCATGGCGCAGCCGCTCGATCCCGTCGCGCTGCACCAGGCCCATGGTGCCGGCATAGAAATAGGGCCAGACGGCCTCGCGCCCGTCGCGGTCGGCGGCCTTGCGGAATGCCTCCGCCACCTCGTCGAGCGCCTGCGTCCAGGATATGCGCTGGAAGCCGTCGATGCCGCCGCCCCGGGGACCGATCCGGCGCATGGGCCAGGCGAGGCGGTCGGGATGATGCTGGCGCTCGGCATAGCGCGCGACCTTGGCGCAGACGACGCCGGCGGTGTAGCTGTTGTCGGCCGAGCCATGCACCCGCCCAATGCGGGTCGGCGACAGACGTTCGACGTCCAGCGCGCAAGTGCTGGGGCAATCATGCGGGCAGACCGAATGAACGATGTCGAGAGGCATCTGGCGGTTCCTGGCTAGTACCCGATCGCGGATATTCGCGACCCATGCTGTGTCGCGAATTTCTGCGTGAATCCGATACTAAGACTCAAAACGACATACCGGGCTTCTGCAAAAGTCGGTACTGGCGGCAAGTTTATCCCCGCGGCCCCGAAGGCCGCAATGCCGGCTGCCCGCGCCGCCCGCGAGCGGCGCAGGGCCGCCTTGCAGCAAAAGCCTCTGGCGCGGGCCTTCGTAAGCCGTTACCCATCGGGCGCGAAGGAGACGGGACGAGAATGGCGCAAGCGACTACCCTCGCCGGGCTGCGCAACATGCCCGGCCGCGCCATCCTCTACATGGTCTCGGCGGCTTTCCTCATCATCATCCTCGATACCGCCGTCAAATGGCTGGCCAAGGGCGGATATTCGCCGTTCCAGATCGGTTTCCTGCGCTATGTCGTCGGCCTCGGCGTCTCCGCCGGCATCGCAACCAGGGTCGGCGGAATCGGCACGCTGCGCACGCGTCGGCCGGGCGGCCACGTGATGCGCTCGATCATCAACCTCACCACCATGCTGACTTTCTACTACGCCCTCGAGCGACTGCCGCTCGCCGACTGCATCGCCATCGGCTTCGCCTCGCCGCTCTTCACCACCGCGCTTTCGGTTCCCATGCTGGGCGAGAAGGTCGGGCCGCGCCGCTGGCTCGCGGTCGCCGTCGGCTTTGCCGGCGTGCTGCTGGTCGTCCAGCCGACGGCGGCGGGCATCGGGCTTGGCGCCGGGCTTGCCCTGCTTTCGGCGCTCTGCTGGTCGCTCACTCAAGTGACCTCGCGCCAGATGAGCGTGACCGAACCCAGCCATACGATCCTCTTCTACTATTCGCTCGCCGTGGTGGTCTCGCTCGGCGCCACCATGCCGCGTCTGTGGATCGAGCCCCAAGGCCTCGATTGGCTATGGTTCCTGGTCTGCGGCATAGCCGGCAGCTTCGGCCAGTTCTGCTACAACCAGGCCTTCCGCTATGGCGAGGCCTCCATGGTCGCGCCCTTCGACTATACCGGCCTCATCTGGGCGACGCTCTCGGGCTTCGTCGTGTTCGGCGACGTGCCGAGCTGGCTCGTGCTTTCGGGCGCCGGCCTCATCATCGCCAGCAGCGTCTACATCGCCAGGCGCGAGAGCCGTCTCGCCCGCCTGCGCAAAGCGGGCAAGCCGTGAGCGCCGCCGCCGGCAGCGTCCGCAATCTGCGCAACGCCCCCTTGCGGGGCCTGCTCTACATGGTCGCCGGCGTCTTCTGCATGTCGGTCATGGACGCTGCGGCCAAATGGTTGACGGCCGGCTATCCCTTGTCCGAGATCATATTCCTCGGGCGCCTGCCCATGCCGCTCTTCGCCATCGGCTTGGCCTTGACCAATGGCGGGCTCTCGACCCTGGGCACGAGGCGGTTTGGTCTTCATCTGCTCCGGAGCCTCGCCAGCGCGGTGACGATGGTCACTTTCTTCATAAGTTTGCGGCTGCTGCCGCTGGCCGACACGGTCGCCATCACCTTCATCTCGCCGCCCCTGATGTCGGCCCTATCCGTGCCCATCCTGGGCGAACGCGTCGACCCGCGCCGGTGGACGGCGATCGCGGTGGGTTTCGTCGGCGTCCTGGTCATCCTCCAGCCGAGCGGCACCGGCATCGGCATCGGCCCGGCATTTGCCCTGATGGCCGCATTCACCTACGCGCTGTTCAACAACCTCTCGCGCCACATGAGCGGCAGCGAGCCCAGCCACACGCAGCTGTTCTGGGTTTCGGCGATGCTCCTCCTCGGGTCGGGCGCCGTTGTGCCCTTCCAGTGGGTCCCGCCCCAAGGCCGCGACGCGTTGGCCTTCGTGGTCTTCGCCTTCGTCGGCACCCTAGGCCAGTTCCTTTTGATCCAGGCGCTGCGCTACGGCGAGGTCTCGCTCGTCGCCTCGATGGAGTACAGCGCTCTCATCTGGGCCACCCTGTTCGGGTTCATGTTCTGGAATCAACTGCCGACGCCGACCGTCGTGGCCGGAGCCGCGATCATCGCCGCCAGCAGCTTCTACATCGTGCAGCGCGAAGCGCGCCTCGCCCGCCGCCGTGACCCCCGGCGCCTTGACCAAAGCGGGCGGTCCCCGCAACTTCCCCCCGACGGCATCTGACAGGGCGGACGGAAAGCAGTGAGCGAGAGCGTGGAGGCGGTCGTCATCGGCGCCGGGGCCGTCGGTCTCGCCGTTGCGCGCGCGCTGGCGCGAGCCGGGCTCGAGACCCTGATCCTGGAGGCGGGCGCCAGCATCGGGGCGGAATCCTCCTCGCGCAACAGCGAGGTGATCCATGCCGGCATCTACTATCCGACGGACAGCCTGAAGGCGCACCTCTGCGTCGCCGGCCGGCGGCAGCTCTATGCCTATTGCGCCGAGCACGGGGTGGAGCACAAGCGCATCGGCAAGCTGATCGTCGCCGCCGATGATTCTCAGATTCCCGCTCTCAAGAGCCTCCGGGCCACGGCGGCCGAAAACGAGGTCACGGACCTCGCCTGGATCGACCGGCGAAGCCTGGAAGCGATGGAGCCGGCGGTCTCGGGCATCGCGGCGCTCCATTCGCCGTCGACGGGAATCATCGACAGCCACGGGCTGATGCTGAGCTATCTGGGCGAGGCGGAAGCAGCCGGCGCGGTGCTGGCGCTGCGCAGCCCGGTCCGGGCCGGCGCGGTCGGTGAGAGCGGCTTCACCCTCGAGATCGCCGGTGAGCAGGCGATGGGCCTCGACTGCCGCTTTCTGGTCAATGCCGCCGGGCTCAGCGCGCCTGCCGTGGCGCGGGGCCTGCGGGGTTTCGATCCCGCCTTGGTGGCAGCGCTTCACCTCGCCAAAGGCAACTACTTCGTGCTCTCCCGCCCCTCGCCATTCACCCGCCTCATCTATCCCATGCCCGAGCCCGGCGGCCTCGGCGTTCATCTCACCCTCGATCTGGCGGGACGCGCACGCTTCGGGCCCGACGTCGAATGGATCGAGACCATCGACTACCGGGTGGATCCCGCCCGGGCCGGCGCGTTCTACCGCGCGATCCGGCGCTATTGGCCGGCCTTGCCCGACAATGCACTCGAGCCCGGCTATTGCGGCATTCGCCCGAAGCTCTCGGGACCGGGTGCGCCGGCCGCCGATTTCATGGTCCAGGGGCCGGGCGCCCACGGCATCCCTCGCCTGGTCAATCTGTTCGGTATCGAATCTCCCGGCCTCACCGCCTCCCTCGCGCTCGCAGATCTGGTTCTGGCAGAGCTCGGGCTTCGGTCATGAAGAGCCTGCTCGCCGAGGCCGAGGCCGCCTATCGCAGCGGCAAGCTCGATGAGGCCGAAGCCATGCTTCGCCAAGTGGTCGCAGGCGAGCCCGAGAACTCCGCCGCCAACCACATGCTGGGGCTGATCGCGCTGCGCCAAGGCCGGCGCGGCGATGCGTTCGCCCTGATCAGCCGGGCGATCGCCGCCAATCCCCGCTTCGCCCGCGCTCATGTGAGCCTGGCGCTGGCCCAATCGGCCGGCGGCGACCAGAGGGCCGCCCAAGCGAGCTACCGCCAGGCCATCGCCCTCAATCCGAAGCTGCCGATGGCCGTGGTCAATCTCGCCCGCCTGTTGATGCAGGAAGGCCGGCTCGCCGCGGCCATCGAAATGCTGCGGCCGGCGATCAAGCGGATGCCCGATCGGTTCGAGCTGCACAACAACCTGGGCATCGCCCTCATGCGACAGGGCAAGCCGGCCCAGGCGGTGAAAGCGATGCAGCAGGCGCTCGCCGTGGCGCCGCAGCTCGCCGTCGCCCATGGGAATCTGGCCCGCGCCTTGAAGGCATCGGGAAAGCTCGAGGAGGCGGCCGAGCGATACCGTCGCGCCCTCGAGATCGAGCCTGACCATGCCGAGATATTGACCCGCCTTGCCGAGCTGGAGCGCGAGCAGGGCAATCTGGGCGAGGCGGCGTTCCTGGCCGAGCGAGCCCAGGGGCTCGACCCGAAACTGATCGCCGCGCCGGTGGCTCTCGCCCTCTGCCGGCTCGAACAAGGGCGATTGGCCGAGGCGGAGGCCGAAGCGCGCCGCGCTCTTGCCCTGGACAACGGGTCAGCGCAAGCAAGGCTCGCGCTCGCCCGCATCCGCGAACAGCAGGGCGATCCGGGCGAAGCTCTCGCGATCATCGAAGCGCTGCTGGCCGTCCGTCCTCATGCGGCGGCCGCGCTGGCCCAGCGCCGGCTCCTGCTGCTGAAGCTCGGCCGCTACCCCGAAGCCTGGGCCCAGGAAGAGCCCAGGGCAGCTCCGCGCGGCGATACCGGCCCGGCTACCTGGACCGGCGAGGCCTTCCCGGGCAAGACACTGTTCCTGCGCCATGGCGGCAGCTTGGGGGACAGCCTGCAATGCGTTCGCTACGTCCCTCTCGCTCTGGCGCGTGGAGGCAAGGTGGTTTTGCAGGCCCCGACCCAGCTCCGTCGCCTCTATGCCGGCATCGCAGGCATCGACCTCAGCGAAGGCGAGCGCCCGCCGGAAGAAACGGACCTGCAGGCGTCGCTGCCGGACCTGCCGCGCCTGTTCGGAACCACGGTCGACGATATTCCGGCCGATGTGCCCTATCTCACGCCCGAACAGGACCTCGCCCAGCTGTGGGCCGACCGGCTCGCCTATTTCCCGCGTCCGCGCATCGGCCTGTGCTGGCGGCCCGGCATCGTCGGGCACGGCGACACGCGTGCGATCCCGCTACCCCTGCTCATGGAGGCCTTCGCCGGCATCGAGGCCAGCCTCATCAGCCTCCAGCGCGACGCCGCCCGGCGCCAGATCGCCGGCGTCGGCCGCGTCTTCGATCCCAAATCCGATCCCGATTACGGCTCGACCGCCTACGAGGATTTCGCCGACATGGCCGCGCTGATGGCCAATCTCGACATGGTGGTGACGGTGGATTCCTCGACCGCCCATCTGGCCGGCGCTACAGGGACGCCCGCGGCCCTGCTGCTGCCTTTCGCCGCCGACTGGCCATGGCTGATTGGCCGCGCCGACAGCCCCTGGTACCCGTCGCTGACCCTCATCCGCCAAGAAAAACCGGGCGATTGGCATGGGGTCGTCGACTATTTGGGAGGCGCTTTACGCGCGCACTTGGCGGCCGAGCGCCAGCCCGAGCTCTAGAGATCGCCCGGAACGCCGAAGGCGGGTGCAGTGCTGGGGTCGAGCGCGCGGGTGACGTAGTCGTGCATCTGCGGGCGAAAGCGCTCCCACAGATCGCGAAGTCCGGCGATCGGTCCATCTTCCAACCAATCGACGCGCAGATCGACCAGAGGCCAGATCTGCCGGTCGACAACCTGCAGACCCGCCGATTTCACCGGCCCGGCCTCGCCGCCGGCCGCCAGCCCCGCCTCCAGGCCGCGGAGCAGGCGCTCGCCCAGATGCTGATCGGGATGGGCGGCGAAGGTTCGCGCCATGGCCTCGGGTACGTCGGGATTGCTGAGAAGATTGCCGGCAGCCACACAGTCGTCCGCCAGGGCGACGGCATGGATCCCGAGGGTCTTGGCGCCGGAATGATGCGCCGTGCGCCCTTCGCGGTCGATGATCGTGACCTGCCGGTATTGCGTGTGCTGGCTGGCCGCCAGCACGTGGCGCAAGGCCTCCGCCGCGGACTGGCCCCTGGCCATCAAATCGAGGGCGTGTGGGCCGATGGAGGGATCGGTGATGTTCTGGGTCGCGACCGCGCCGACACCGGCGCGCGACCAGGGGCAGCGGCTGGCCACGCAGATGCTGGAGGTGGTGATGGCGACGCCGAACATGCCGGTCTCGGCGCAGCGCCCGATGAGAGAGAAGGTCATGGCCCCGGATCACTCGATTGCGGAACCGCAGACGCTACCATATCCAAACGCTCACGCGAGCAGATAGAAGAGGACCCGGTCGCCGGCTCAGCCACGCTCCTCAGGGATCACCGCCCAGGCCTCGATCTCCATCACCCATTCAGGCCGCGCCAGGCCCTGGACGATGATGCCGGTGGAAACCGGGAACACGCCCTTCAGCCATTTGCCGATCACCCGATAGACCGGCTCGCGATAGGCCCGATCGGTGATGTAGATGGTGATCTTGCAGATGTCCTCCAGTTGCGCGCCCTGCTCCTCCAGCAGCACCTTGACGTTCTTCATCGCCTGCTCGGCCTGGGCGGCGGGATCGCCGATGCCGACCATGCGGCCATCGAGATCCTGGCCGACCTGGCCGCGCAGGAAGACGAAGGTTCCCTTGGCGCGGACCGACATTGAGAGATCGTTGTCGAGCTTCTGCTCCGGATAGGACTTCTTGGTGTTGAACTTGCGCAGACGCCGGTGAGCCATGGCTATTTCCTCCCCTGCTGCATGACGCGCTCCGAGAGCCCGGCCGACCGGCGCACGAAGTCGAGGGGCCCCGAGAAATCGAAGTTGTTATAGACCGCGTTCAGATGGGCGAAGGGCGGCGACTGGGCGAACAGCTCGAATGTGAGGCGATGGCCGGCATAGTCGGAATTCAACAGGTCGCGGGCGAAGGCGAGCAGCTTGCGCCGGTCCTCCGCCACCCAGAACTCGTTGACGCTGTAATACTTCTCCAGCCACTTGGCGGTCTCGGGATCGTCGAAGGCCGCCGAATCCGGGGTGACGCAGATCTGGCCGCCGCAGAGCTCGCGCGCGATATGCATCATCGCCGGCAGCCGCGTGCAGGCCTGGACCCGGCCGGTGTAGAGCAGCGACTGGTTGGGCATGAGAAGACCCGCGGGGCTCTTCTGGGCGAGCGCGATCGCGGCCGTCAGATGGGCGTTGATGGTCTCCCGGTAGATCGCGAGCTCGGCCAGCTTCTCGCGCACGGCCTGCTGTTGGTCGAGGCCGGTCTGGCGCACGTTGAACAAAGCGGTGCCGATCATCATGTCGGCAATGAACAGGATGCGTTGAACGAAGGGGAAAGCGCTATACCGGTGCAGCGTGCCGCGGATGAAGCTCGCCGCCCGGGTATGGCGATAGAACAGCACGTTCTCCCAGGGCACCAGCACGTCGTCGAATATGAGAAGGGTATCGACCTCGTCGCACCGGTTGGCCAGCGGATAGTCTCGCGCCGGCGCCCGGCCGGCGAAACCGGTCCGGCATATATGCTTCAGCCCCGGCGCGCCCATGTCGCAGATGAAGCCCAGCGCATAGTCCGAAAGCTTGTCGTCGCCCCAATTGGCGATGGTCGGCTTGACGAAGGCCTGGTTGGCGTAGGCCGCCGCCGTCTCGTATTTGGCCCCGCGCACGACGATGCCCGCGTCGGTCTCCTTGACCAGATGGAGCAGCATGTCCGGATCCTGGTCCTGCGGGCGCTTGGATCGGTCGCCCTTGGGATCGGTGTTGCCTGAGACATGGAAGGTGTCCGAGCGCAGGGCCCGGAAGATGTGCTTCTCGATGTTTTCGGCGAAGCGGGGATCGACCTCGCGCAACACGTCCTGGCCGTCATAGAGGGACCACATCTCGCCGATCGTCTCGTCGCCGACCCGGACCGCCACACCCCGGATATCGTTCATCACCAGGTCGACGGCCCGCCGCTTGGCCTGCCAGTCGTCCTTGCTGCGGGGCAGCTTATAGCCAATGCAGTTGAGCTCGCCGGTTTCCTCGTCGCGATAGGTCATGGCCTCGGCGGTCGCCTTCTCGTGAGCCATGTCGTAGATGCGGGCGCGCACATCGACGATGGGCTTGAAGGCGGGGTGGGTGGCCACGTCCTTCACCCGCTCACCGTTGATCCACACCTGGCGGCCGTCCTTCAACGATTGGCGATACTGCTGGCCGGTTCTGATCATGCATGCCTCCCCTTGCCTCGGCGGGGCGTCAGATTGACCTTGGAGGCTGCTAAGGGAAAATATTATTTTTCGACGATCAGAATAGGAGAAACCTATTCATGTTCACGCTTCGCCATCTCGCCTATTTCATCGCCGCGGCGGAACAAGGCGGCGTCACCGGCGCCGCGCGCAGCCTCCGGGTCTCGCAGCCTTCGATCTCGGCCGCGCTGGCGGAGCTCGAGCGGCGCCTGGGCCTTCAGCTGTTCGTGCGCCACCACGCCCAAGGCCTGTCGCCGACGCCGGCCGGCCGGCAGCTGCTGGGCCAGGCCCGCCGGCTCCTCGCCCATGCCGACGAGTTGCGGCTGGCGGCTCTCGATCTCGGTGGCGGGCTCGCGGGCGAACTCGACCTCGGCTGCTTCATCACCTTCGCGCCCATCGTGGTGCCGGGCTTGCTGCGCGGCTTCGCCCGGCGCTTTCCCGAGGCGCGCCTGCGTCTGCACGAGGCCCATGTCCAAGGCGTGCTCGAAGGCCTGCGCAAGGGCGAAAGCGAAATCGCCCTCACCTACGACCTCGATCTCGGCCCGGACATACTGTTCGAGCCCTTGCTCGAAGTGCCGCTCCATGCGCTGCTGCCGGAGCATCACCGCCTGGCCCGGCGAAAGGCCGTCAGCCTGGCCGAGCTGGCGCGCGAGCCCCTGGTCCTGCTCGACCTGCCCCAGAGCCGGGAATATTTCCTGTCGATCTTTTATGCCCTCGGCGTGAAGCCGAAGATCGCCTACAAGTCCGCTTCCTTCGAAATGGTGCGCGGGCTGGTCGCCAATGGGCTCGGCTACGCCATCATGCATTCTCGTCCGCCCAACGCGCGCGCCATCGACGGGCGGCGGCTGGTCTGCCGGCCGCTCCTGGAAGAAGTCCGGCCGACCGCCCTTGGGCTAGCCCGACTAGGCCGGCTGCGCCCGACCCGCCTTGCGGACGGATTTGCTGCCTTCTGCCGCGAGCATTTCGCCACCCGGCCGCCCTTGTCGTGACGCCGCTATCGCCGGACGAATCGAAGCAAAATCAATAAGATCACCGACCCGACGACCGCTGCGACGAGGCGATACAGGAGGGACGGCAGCCCCATCATTGGAATCCCCAGCCGGCTGAACAGGAATCCGCCGAGAACCGCGCCGATCACGCCGATCACCAAGTTGGCAATCACGCCTCCCAACTCGGCACCCAAGGCCTTGCTGCCGAGCCAGCCGGCGACCAAGCCAACAAGCAGAAAGAGGATCACGCCGTTCATCGACATCAAGACCTCATAGATTCGCCGCAATTCGTGCCGATCCAATAAGCTCGGCAACCCCTTGCTGTACCATAGATACTGTGGCTGGGAGGGCCTCTGCCCCAAGCTATGGTAGGGCTCTCTCCTTTACAAGATGTAGATAGGGAGGGCAGAATGTTTCGGTACTTGGGGTGATCGAGGGAGCGTCTTGGAACCAGCTGCAATGCTCCCGGCTTGGCTCAGTCGCCGATCCCCCGAAAGTATCGCGGACAAACCGCGCAACCAGGGGGACGCCTTCTATGGACACCAAGAATAAGCCCGAGGAATACGCGGGCTCGCACGAAGACACCAAACAGCTGCACAGCATGGGCTACGCCCAGGAGCTGTCGCGCCGGATGAGCGGCTTCTCGAACTTCGCCATCTCATTTTCGATCATCTGCATCCTGGCCGGCGGCATCACCTCCTTCCAGGCTGCCTTCAGCGGCGCGGGCGGTGCCGGCATCGGCATCGGGTGGCCGCTGTCTTGCGCCTTTTCGCTGATTGTCGCCGCCGCCATGGGGCAGATCGGTTCAGCCTATCCGACGGCGGGCGGCCTCTACCACTGGTCCTCGATTCTGGGCGGACGCGGGTGGGGCTGGGCGACCGCTTGGTTCAACATGCTGGGCCTGATCTTCGTCGTTTCGTCGGTCAACGTCGGCGTCTGGTACCTGTTCGCGAACATGATCGGTGCGAACTACCTCGGGATGAACGTCAATGCGGTCATCCCCGACTCGACCAAATCGATGGCGGACCAATTGGCCACCTCGGCTTATTGGATCCAGGCCGGCGCCGTGGCGGTCATGCTCATTACCCAGGGACTGTTCAACCACATCGGCATCCGCGCCACGACGATCCTGACGGACTTCAGCGGCTACCTGATCTTCGTTGTCGCGATCATCCTGACCATCGCCATGCTGGCCTACGCGCCGCATATCGACATCTCCCGCCTCTTCACCTTCACCAACTATACGGGCGATGCTGGCGGCGGCGTCTGGCCGCAAAGCAACAGCCTGCTGGTGGCGTTCTTGCTGGGTCTGCTTTTGCCGGCCTATACGGTGACGGGCTTCGACGCCTCGGCCCACACCTCCGAGGAGACACGTTCGGCCGCCACCAACGTGCCCAAGGGCATGATCCGCTCGGTCTGGTGGTCGTTCTTCTTCGGCTACCTCATGATCTGCTCCTTCGTACTGGCCATGCCGAGCGTCGCCGACGGCGCCAAGCAGGGCGGCAACGTCATCTATTGGCTCATGGGCGGCTTGGCGATCCCGGGTGCGCTCAAGGCCCTGCTCTACATCGGCATCGTGCTCTCGAATTACCTTTGCGCATTGGCTGGCATGACCTCGCTGTCCCGCATGATCTTTGCCTTCGCTCGTGACGGCGGGTTCCCGGCTTCGAAGTTCCTGCGCCATGTCAGCCCGTCGCACCGCACGCCGGTGAATGCGATCTGGATCGGCACAATCCTTGCGTTCCTGTCGACCCTGTACACGCCTGCCTTCCTTACCTTGGCTTCCGGTTGTGCCATCTTCCTCTATCTCTCTTACGTGATGCCGATCGGCGCGGGCCTGCTGGCTGAAGGCAAGACGTGGACGCAGAAAGGTCCGTTCCAACTGGGCGGCTTCTCCAAGCTCTTCGCCGTCATCTCGATCTTGGGCGCCTTGCTCCTCTTCTGGATCGGCGTTCAACCGCCCAACGATGCCCTTATCCAGTACACCGGAGGCCTGCTGGTGATCATGGCAGTGCTCTGGTTCGGCATCGCGCGCAGGCACTTCCCCGGCCCGCCTGTGGGCGAGGAGATCGCCAAGCGTCAGGCTGCAATCGTTGCCGCGGAGAAGGCGGTCGGCGAAGCCTGAAGACGTTGCTTTCGTTCGAACGGGAAAGGGCGCTTCGGCGCCCTTTCCTTTTGCCTGACCACGGCCCTGCGCCGGTTTGACACTGCGCGCGAGGCCGGGGCAAAGTGCCCATCTCGCCAAACAGGGGAAGCAAGTATGCCTTTGAAGCCTGAGAACGTCCGCGACGCCGCCGATGCAAGGCGCATCGTGGAAGAGCGCGGCATCACCCACGTGAAAGTCGGCCTGTTCGACGCTGACGGCGTGCTGCGCGGCAAATACGTCTCCAAGGCGAAATTCTTCTCCGCGCTCGAAAGCGGCATCGGGTTTTGCGACGTGGTGCTGGGCTGGGATTCCAACGACCAGCTCTACGACAACGTCGCCTTCACCGGCTGGCACACGGCCTATCCCGACGCGCCGGTGCGCGTCGTGCCCAATACTTGCCGGGAGCTGCCGTTCGAGGAGAACACGCTTTTCTTCCTGCTCGAATTCTCTGGCCATGCCGAGCCGATCTGCCCGCGCGGCCTGCTCCGGCGCGTGCTGGCCAAGGCCGAGAAGATGGGCCTCGCCGCCAGCGCCGCCCTCGAATACGAGTTCTTCCTGTTCGACGAGACGCCCGAGAGCGTGCGCGAGAAGGGCTACAAGAACCTCACCAACATGACGCCCGGCTTCTTCGGCTATTCGGGCCTGCGCAGCTCGGTCTGGGCCGAGCTCTATCACGAGATCCTGAGCAGCTTCGAGACCATGCGCATCCCGATCGAGGGCCTCCACACCGAGACCGGGCCAGGGGTGCTCGAGGCGGCGCTCTACTACGACCAGGCGCTGGAAGCGGCCGACAAGGCGGCGCTGTTCAAGACCTTCATGAAGGTGATCGCCCAGCGCCGGGGCCTGATGGCCACGTTCATGGCCAAATGGTCCAACAGCTATCCGGGCCAGAGCGGCCACATCCACATCTCGCTCAAGGGCAAGGACGGGAAAGCGGCCTTCCACGACGCCAAGGGCCCGCACGGCATGAGCAAGCTGATGCAGCATTTCGTCGCCGGCCAGCAGGCCCTGATGCCGGAAATCCTGGGCATGATCGCCCAGACGGTGAACAGCTACTCTCGCCTGATCCCGGGATTCTGGGCCCCCACCAACGCCACCTGGGGCGTGGAGAACCGGACCTGTGCGCTTCGGGTGATCCCCGGTGCGGCCAAGTCCCAGCGCGTCGAGTATCGGATCGCCGCCGCCGATGCCAATCCCTATATCGCGCTCGCCGCCGCCATCGGCACCGGGCTCTACGGCATCGAGCACAAGCTGGAACTGGGCGCCCCGATCGAGGGCAACGCCTACGAAAAGAAGCTTCCGGCCAAGTCAGCGCTACCCCAGACCCTGATGGAAGCGGCCGACCGGCTGAAGAAGTCGAAGGCGGCGCGCGAACTCTTCGGCGATGACTTCGTCGAGCATTACGCCGCAAGCCGCGAGTGGGAGGAGCGCGAGTTCCGCAAGCACATCACCGACTGGGAGCTTGCCCGCTACTTTGAGATCATCTGAGAACGAGCGAGAACGCCATGGGCGCCATGCAGAAGACCATCACCCCGATCGACGGCAGCCTTTACGTCGAGCGGCCCTACAACAGCGCAGCCGAGATCGCCGCCGCGCTGGCCGGCGCGATCGCCGCCCAGAAGGCCTGGCGCCGCGTCCCCGTCGCCGAACGCGGCCGGATGCTGGGCAAGGCGGTGGACGCCTTCGTCGGCAAGAAGTCGGCCATCGCCGAGGAGATCACCCGCCAGATCGGCCGGCCTCTCAGCCAGTCGCCAGGCGAGGTGCGCGGCTTCGAGGAACGGGCGCGCTACATGATCGAGATCGCGCCCAAGGCGCTGGCCGACATCGACGTGGGCGCCAAGCAGGGTTTCACCCGCTTTATCCGGCGCGATCCGGTGGGCGTCGTCTTCGTGGTGGCGCCCTGGAACTTCCCCTACCTGACGGCGGTCAACGCCGTGGTTCCAGCCTTGATGGCGGGCAATGCGGTGCTGCTGAAGCATTCGGCCCAGACGCCGCTCTGCGCCGAACGCTTCGCCGAAGCCTTCAAGGCCGCGGGCCTGCCCAAGGGCCTGTTCCATCATCTGGTGCTGACCCATGACGACACTTCGAAGCTGATCGGCACCGCGGGCGTGGACTATGTCGCCTTCACCGGCTCGGTTCCCGGCGGCCATGCCGTGGTCGAGGCGGCTTCCAAGCGCTTCATCGGCCTCGGGCTCGAGCTCGGCGGTTGCGATCCCGCCTATGTGCGGGCCGACGCCAATCTCGACCATGCCATCGAGAATCTGGTGGACGGCGCCTTCTTCAATTCCGGCCAATCCTGCTGCGGCATCCAGCGCATCTATGTCCACAAGGACGTGGCCAAGCGCTTCGTCGACGGGGCGGTGGCCCTGACCGAGAAATACAAGCTCGGCAACCCGCTGGAAGATGGGATCAACCTCGGACCCGTCGTGCGGGCCAAGGCGGCCGACGAGATCCGGGGCCAGATCGCCAAGGCCGCCAAGGCCGGCGCGCGGCCCGCCATCGACGCCAAGAAGTTCAAGGCCGACAAGCCCGGCACCGCCTATGTGGCGCCCCAGGTGCTGCTCGACCTCGACCAGAACAATCCCTTCATGAGGGAGGAATGCTTCGGTCCGGTCGTGGGGATCATGCCGGTCGGCTCCGATGAGGAGGCGATCCGCCTCATGAACGACAATCCCTTCGGGCTCACCGCCGCCATCTGGACCGAGGACGAGAAGGCGGCGATCCGCATCGGCGATCAGGTCGAAACCGGCACCTGGTTCATGAACCGGTGCGACTACCTCGACCCGGCGCTGGCCTGGGTCGGGGTCAAGGATTCCGGCCGGGGCTGTACCTTGAGCCAGGTGGGCTACGAGTACCTGACCCGGCCGAAGTCCTTCCACCTGCGCACCAAGACCTGAGGGCGGCGCTGGCCGGCCCCACCAGCGCCGAGGCGAACCGCTTCGATCTCGCCGTCATTGGCGGCGGGGTGGTGGGCTGCGCCCTCTTCCGCCGGTTCTGCCTCAGCGGGCTCAAAGCCGTGCTGCTGGAGCGCGGCGCCGACATTCTCTCGGGCGCCAGCAAGGGCAACAGCGCCATGCTCCACACCGGCTTCGATGCGCCGCCGGGAAGCCTGGAGCTGGCCTGCGTCAAGGCCGGCCATGCCGAGTACCTCGCCATCCGGGATTCTCTCGGCCTGCCGCTGTTGGAAACGGGCGGGCTCATGGTCGCCTGGAACGATGAGGAGCTGGCGCGCCTGCCCGCCGTGGTCGCCCGGGCGCATCAGAATGGCGTCCTCGATGTCGCGCAGGTCGAGGCCGAGGAGGTCCGCCGGCGCGAACCTCATCTGGCCCCGGATGCCTGCGGCGGCGTCTCGGTACCCCGGGAGCACATCATCGATCCCTGGTCGGCGCCGCTCGCCTATGCGCTTCAGGCCATGGCCCATGGCGGAGAAGTCCGCCGGAGCTGCGAGGTCAAGGGCGGCGATTACGCTCACGGCCGATGGCGCCTGGCGACCTCGCAGGGACCCGTGGAAGCCCGCATCGTCCTCAACGCGGCGGGGCTCCATGGCGATCTGGTCGAAGCCATCGCCCGGCCGAGCCCCTTTGCGATCCGGCCGCGCAAGGGCCAGTTCGTCGTCTTCGACAAGCCCGCCGCGCGGCTCATCGCCGCCAGCATCATGCCGGTGCCAAGCGAGCGCACCAAGGGCGTGATGATGGCCCGCACTATTTTCGGCAATCTCCTTGTCGGGCCAACGGCCGAGGACCAGGACGACCGCGCTCATGCGACGCTGGACCAGGGCCAGCTCGAGGCCCTGATCGCCCGCGGACGACGCATGCTGCCGGCGCTCGCGGGGCAGAGCGTGAACGCCGCCTATGCCGGCCTCAGGCCGGCAACGGATTCCAAGGACTACGTCATCGAGGCGTTGCCCGAGGCCAACTGGATCACCACCGCGGGAATCCGCTCGACCGGGTTGACGGGCGCACTCGGCATTGCCGTCCTTGCGGCGACACTCTTCGAGAATCACTTCGGCGCGCTCAAGGAGGCGCCTTCGCCTGCCCGGATATCGATGCCCAATCTGGCCGAGCATCTGCCGCGCCCCTGCATGACGGCCGGCTATGGCGAAATGGTTTGCCACTGCGAGCTGGTGACGCGGAAGGAAATCGAGCAGGCGCTCGAGGGTCCGCTGCCGGCCGAGGATCTCGGCGGCCTGAAGCGCCGGACCCGCGCCATGATGGGCCGCTGCCAGGGTTTCTATTGCAGCGCCCGGATCGCATCCCTGACCAAGGGCCGGCTCGCCGGATTGCCCGCAGAGGCCGCGCCGTGAGGGCTCACGACGTGGTCATCCTGGGGGCCGGTCCCGCGGGGCTGGCCGCCGCCGTCAGGCTGGCGGAGCTTGGAATCAAGAACCTCGTGGTGCTGGAACGCGAAGGCGAGCCCGGCGGCGTGCCGCGCCATTGCGGCCATGTCGCTTTCGGATTGCGCGAATTCCAGCGCCCGCTGAGCGGCCCCGCCTATGCCAGGCGGCTCGCCGGCACTGCGGCCGGCATCGACATCCGCACCCGGACGACGGTGACGGCGATCGAACCCGGCGGGCGCGTCCATGTCTTCCACCCCGAAAGCGGTCCGGCGATAGTCTCCGGGCGGGCCGTGCTGCTCGCCTTCGGGGTTCGCGAGACGCCGCGCAGCACGCGTCTCATCAGCGGCGACCGTCCGGCCGGCGTCACCACCACCGGCGCGCTGCAGCAGTTCGTCTATCTTGCCCGTATCCGCCCGTTCAAGCGCGCGGTCGTCGTCGGCAGCGAGCTGGTCGCCTTTTCAGCCCTCCTCACATTGCGTCATGGCGGGATCGAAGCGGCGGCGATGATCGAAGAAGGCGCGCGCATCACGGCGCGCCAGCCGAGCGATTGGTTCGCCAGACTAGCAATGGGCGTGCCGGTGCTGACGAGGACGAAACTCGCGGCCATCCGCGGTCTCGAACGCGTGGAGGCGGTCGAGATCGAACGGGACGGAAGGTGCCAAACCATCGCCTGCGACGGCGTGGTGTTCACCGGCCGTTTCCGCCCGGAAACCGCGATCCTGGTCGGGAGCCATCTCGTCCTCGACGCAGGCACGGGCGGACCAAGTATCGACCAGCATTGGCGTTGCAGCGATCCCGCCTTCTTCGCCGCCGGCAATCTCCTGCGCCCGGTCGAGACCGCCGGGGTCGCCTGGGCCGAAGGGAAAGCGGCGGCGGGAGACATCGCGGATTTCTTCGCCGGCAAGCTCCCGCCGGCAGTGGCGAGCGTGGCGATCAAGGCCAGCGCACCGCTGAAGTACGTCTACCCTCAGCGCCTGAGCTTCCCGACGGGCGCGTTATCGCCGCTCCTCTTCAAGGCCCGGACAAGCAGGGCCGCGAAAGGATACATGCGGGTCGTCGCCGACGGCCGCGAGCTGTGGAGCCGGCGGATGACGATCCTGCCGGAGCGGCGCCTCGCCCTGCCTTTGTCCGGCATACCGCGCGCCGAGGTGGCCAGCCTTTCCGTCGAATTCGAGGAGACCTGAGCCATGCCCGCCGTTGCCGCCATCGACCAGGGAACGACCGGCAGCAAGGCCTATCGCCTGTGGCCCGATGGCAGGTTCGAATCCCTGGGCGGTTTCGAGCATCGCCAGATCTTTCCCCATCCGGGCTGGGTCGAGCATGACGCCAATGAGCTGCTCGACCATTTGAAAAGGCTGATCCAGCGCGTCGGTGATGCTGCGGCTCTCGGCCTCGACAACCAGGGCGAGACGGTCGTCGCCTGGAATGCCGAGACCGGCGAGCCCTTGGGTAACGCCATCGTCTGGCAGGATGCCCGCACCCAAGGCGAGATCGAGCGCCTCAAGGCCGACGGCGCCGAGACGCTGACGCTTCAGCGCGCAGGCCTCCCCCTCGATCCCTATTTTTCGGCCAGCAAGCTGCGCTGGATGATCGACCACCTGCCGGGGGCCAAGCCGCTGCTGGCCAAGGGCAAGCTCAGGCTCGGCACCAGCGACAGCTTCTTCCTCGATCGGCTGACAGGCGCCTACGCCACCGATCCCACCACGGCTTCGCGCAGCAGCCTGATGAATCTCGAGACCTGCCAGTGGGACCTGGAGCTGTGCCGCCTGTTCGGGATCCCGATGGAGGCGCTGGCCGAGATCCGCCCGACCGCTGGGAGTTTCGGCGCCTGCGGCAGACTGCCGGTCACCGCCAGCCTGGTCGACCAGCAGGCTGCCCTGTTCGGGCACGGCTGTCGGCGATCCGGTCAGGCCAAGATCACCTTCGGCACCGGCGCCTTCGCCTTGGCCGTTTCCGATCACGTCGTTCCGACCGAGACCGCGGCCGGCATGAACCGCAGCATCGCCTGGCAGTTCACCGGCGCGCCGCCGGCCTATGCGCTAGAGGCCGGCATCTATAACGCCGCCTCCGCGGTCAACTGGGCGCGCGGGCTCGGCCTGTTCGCGAATTTCGCCGAGATCGACGGCTTCGCTGGCGAACCCGCCATCGAGCGGGGCCTTGTCTTCGTGCCCGCGCTCTCGGGCCTCGCGGCACCCTATTGGGACCGCAATGCCGCCGGGCTGTGGCTCGGCATGGGCCTGGAAACCACGAAGACCGACATGATGCAGGCGCTGCTCGAAGGCATCGCCCTTCTGGCGGCCGAGCTCGTCGGCGCCATGGACCGCGCCACGCCGTTGGCAGGCGCCGTCTCCATCGACGGCGGGCTCTCCAACAACGGCTATTTCTGCGACTTCCTGGCCGATGCGCTTGGCCGGCCCGTCGTGGTGCCGAGTGTCGCCGACCTGACCGGCCTCGGTTGCGCCCAGATGGCCATGATCGGCGCCGGGCTCGCCACACCCGAGAGCCTGCCGCCCGCGCCTACGCCACGGCGTCTCGCCCAGCCCCGCCGGCCGCTCTCCGAGGCGGCGAGAGGCCGCTTTGCCGCAGCCGTCCAGCGCTGCCGCAACTGGCGATGACCCAGGTTCCCTGCTAAGAAACCGCAAAAGCAAGCACTGACCCCAAGGATCCCATCATGGCAAACGACGCATCCGAGCTTCGCGGCAATTGGAACTACCCGACCACCATCCGTTTCGGCGTGGGGCGCATCGCCGAGCTGCCCGAGGCCTGCAAGCAGCTGGGCTTCAAGAAGCCCCTGCTGGTGACCGATCCGGGCCTCGCCAAGCTCCCCATGGTCCAGCAAGCGATCGCGGCCAACAAGGCGGCGGGGCTGCCGACCGGGCTGTTCAGCGACATCAAGGGCAATCCGGTCTCCAAGAACGTCGAGGACGGCTTGAAGGCGTTCCGCGCCGGCGGCCATGACGGCATCATCGCGTTTGGTGGCGGCAGCGCGCTCGACGCGGCCAAGACCATCGCCTTCATGGCCGGGCAGAAGCGGCCGATGTGGGACTTCGAGGACATCGGCGACAATTGGAAGCGGGCCGATCCCGCCGGCATCGTCGCCAGCATCGCCGTGCCGACGACATCGGGCACGGGCTCCGAGGTAGGCCGGGCCTCGGTCATCCTCAACGAGGAGAGCCACACCAAGAAGATCATCTTCCATCCCATGATGCTGCCCTCGATCGTCATTTCCGATCCGGCGTTGACCGTGGGATTGCCCCCGCACATCACGGCCGCCACCGGCATGGACGCGCTTGCCCATTGCCTGGAAGCCTATTGCGCGCCCGGTTTCCACCCGATGGCCGAGGGCATCGCGGTCGAAGGCACGCGCCTGGTCAAGGAAGCGCTGCCGACCGCGGTCAAGGATGGCAAGAACCTGGCGGCGCGGGCCAAGATGATGGCAGCGGCGAGCATGGGGGCGACCGCCTTCCAGAAGGGCCTGGGCGCGATCCATGCGCTGAGCCACCCCGTGGGCGCCATCTACGACACCCATCACGGACTCACCAACGCCGTGGTCATGCCCTATGTGCTGGAGTTCAACCGCCAGGCCATCGACCAGAAGATGACGCGGCTCGCCGCCTGGCTCGGCCTGCCCCACCCCTCCTTCAAGGCGGTGATGGACTGGGTGCTGGCCCTGCGCAAGGAAATCGGCATTCCCCACACCCTGAAGGACATCGGAGTCGGTCGGGACCGCATCGACGAGTTGTCGGAGATGGCGGCAGTCGATCCGACGGCGGGTGGCAATCCGGTGCCCATCGGCGTGCCGGAACTGAAGCGGATGTTCATCGCCAGCATCGAAGGCAAGCTGGCGGCGGCCTGAAGCAGGACGAAGCAGCCGAGGCGGCCGGCGACGCGGCCGCCCCTCGCGCTTTCGATCAATTCATCGGCATCGGCTTGCCGTTGATCAGGGTCTTGCCATCCTGATCGAGGGTCACCTTGAACCTGTCGATCTTGTTGCCGGCGGCGTCCGTGCCGGGATCGCTCAACTGCTGCATCTGCTGGAGTGTGCTGACGATCTGATCCTTCTGCGGATCGCCGGTATATTGAGACAGCCGGGCGACGATTGCGCTGATGTCGCTGATCTGAAGATTGAGAGTTCCGCTGCCACCCATGGCCGCGCCCTGCAGGATCTGGGACTGGCCGTCGAACTTGGCGGTGAAGGCCGGCGCCGTCACCGTGCCGTCTGTGACATAAATCTTGGTCTGCGCCTGGGCGAAGGCCTGATCCATGACGCCGGCCATGGCCATGCCCGCGCCCATGAGAGCGGTCTGGTCGGTCGCATCCACATTGGCGAGGTTCTTGCCGGCCAGCGCGATGGCATTGCCCAGCGGCACGTCGTCGGCCCCGTACTTGAAGCCGAAGTCGGTAGGCACGAGATCGGCGCCGGACGGTCCGATCATCGCCTTCAGGTCGGGGATCGACAGCGCGGCGTATTTCAGCCCCGACAGCAACTTGGACTTCGGCTGGTCGAGGCCGTCGAGGCCGAAGTCGAAATTCAGGCTGCCGAGAGAGAACAGCGTCTGAGTGCCCTGGGAAACGCTGGTCTTGCCGAGCGCGATG
Organism: uncultured Alphaproteobacteria bacterium; assembly: GCA_963724385.1. Classification (GTDB taxonomy): domain Bacteria; phylum Pseudomonadota; class Alphaproteobacteria; order Dongiales; family Dongiaceae; genus DASXQK01. The sequence goes on from CAVRUJ010000002.1 coordinate 338,014, forward strand.
GCGAATTTCACCGATTTGATCAGGCTCAGCAGTTTGCCGAGCAAGGGGACTACCTGGTCCGCCTTGCCGCTCGCGGCCGCCTTCTTCCAGTCGTCCCGCATCGCGAGGATTTCGGCCATCTTGGCGCCGGCGGCGTTGGAGGTGATGGCGAGATCGGCGACGCTCGCTTGACCGTCCTTGCTCGTGAGCGCGATCTGCTTGGCCGACAAGTTGGCGTTCTGATCCCAGCCGTTCTGGCCGCCGTCAGTGGAGGCGACTTGATACCCCACGGCGGTGCCAGTCAGAATGTCGCCGGAGGATGGCTGGGTGGCGGTTATGGACTTGAACAGAATGTCGGTATTGAGGATCACGCCCATATTCTTGGACCAGCTTCCGCCGGCATGATCGAGATCGAGGGCCAGCTTGGCCAGCTCAGTGCCGTCTGAGCCCTTGATGTCGAGCGAGGTCGGCAGGACGACGTCGCTGAACTTGCGCATGTCGTCGCCGTCGGGCGTGATCTTGAAGGTGACCTTGCCGAAGTCGATCGGCGCCGAGCCGGCGATGGGAGCGGCCAACTTGTCGATGCTGGCGTCGAAGACGTCGCCATCGGGCGTTACCGTCACGTCGCCGTACGTGAATTGCTTGTCCGCCGCGGCGGTCTTGGCCAGGAGATCCTGCAGCTCCTGCTGCAGAGCCTTCGCCTGTTCGGCCTTCTTGTCGCCGCATCCCGCCAGCGCCACCAGCAGGATGAGGCCGAATGTCCAGTGCTTTCTCATGATGACCCCTCGGTTCCGACCAAGCCCCTCTTATAGGCCAGAAGCATGTCAAAAACGAGGTGGCTTGGACGCGGAAGGGTATTTGTTGCGGATGCGTTAAGAATGCCGGTCCGCGCCGGCGGCATCGGCCGCTTCTTCCTGCAGCGACAGGAGCGAAGCGTTGCCGCCGGCCGCCGTGGTATCGACGGCAAGGCTTCGCTCGACCGCGAAGCGGGGCAGGTAGTGAGGCCCGCCAGCCTTGGGGCCCGTGCCCGACAGGCGCTCGCCCCCGAAGGGCTGCACGCCCACCACCGCCCCGATCATGTTGCGGTTCACATATGTGTTACCGATGCGAAGCCGCTCATGGATATGGCGGACGGTGGCATCGATCCGGCTGTGGATGCCCAAGGTGAGGCCGTAGCCGAGGCCGTCGATGGCATCGAGCAGCTCGTCCAGCCGATCCTGGCGGAAGCGCACCACATGCAGGATTGGCCCGAACACCTCGCGCTCCAAAACGCCGGGCCGGTCGATCTCGAAGGCCGCGGGCGCCAGGAAGGTTCCGTTGGCGCAGTCGGGGCCAAGCGGCAGCTCATAGATCTTCTTCGCCTCGCGCGCCATGCGCCGGGCATGGGCCTGGAGCGTTTCGCGCGCCGGTTCATCGATCACCGGCCCGACGTCGGTCGATAGCAGGCCCGGATCCCCGACCCGAAGCTCGGCCATGGCGCCGGCCAGCATGGCGATGAGCTTGTCGGCGATGTCGGACTGAACGCAAAGGATGCGCAAGGCCGAGCAGCGCTGACCGGCGCTCTGGAACGAAGACGTCAGGACGTCGCGCACGACCTGCTCGGGCAAGGCCGAGGAATCGACGATCATGGCGTTCTGTCCGCCGGTCTCGGCGATGAGCGCGGCGAGCGGTCCGTTGCGGCCGGCGAGCGACCGGTTGATCCCCTGAGCCACCTCGGTCGAGCCGGTGAAGGCCACACCGGCGATGCGCGGGTCGGCGACCAGCGGTGCGCCGACGCTTGGCCCGTCGCCCGGCAGGAGGTGGAGCACGTCGCCCGGCACGCCGGCGCGGTGGAGCAGCTCGACCGCTCGCATGGCGATGAGGGGAGTCTGCTCCGCCGGCTTGGCGACCACGGCGTTGCCGGCGGCGAGCGCGGCCGAGACCTGGCCGGTGAAAATGGCGAGCGGGAAATTCCACGGACTGATGCAGGCGAAGACGCCGCGCCCGTTGAGCATGAGCTGGTTGCGCTCGCCCGTCGGCCCGGGCAGCGCCAGCGGGTTGGCGAAATCGGCCCGGGCGCGGGCGGCGTAGTAGCGCAGGAAATCCACCGCCTCGCGGACCTCGGCCAGGGCATCGGGAATGGTCTTGCCCGCTTCTCGTACCGCAAGCGCCATCAGCGCCGGCGCATCCTGCTCCATCAGATCGGAGGCCCGCTCCAGGCATTGGGCGCGCGTCTCGGCCCCGGCATCGTTCCAGCTCCGTTGGGCGCGCAAGGCCCGGGCCAAGGCCTGATCCACCGCAGCTGCGTCCGCCTTGATCACTTCGCCCACCTGCCGGCGCCGGTCGGAGGGATCGAAGAGGGGCCTGGCCTTCCCGCTTCGCGCGGCGCCGCCGATCATGGGCGCCGCAAGATGCGCCTCCCCCGCCGCCCGCGCCATCGCTTCGGCCAAGGGAACGAGCCGGTTCAAATCCGTAAGGTCGATGCCGGCGGAATTGCGCCGGTCGCTACCGAACAGCGCCTCGGGCAGCGGGATTCTCGGATGCGGCTTATGGGCGAGGCGCTGCACCCGAGCGACCGGATCGCCCACGATCTCGCTGATGGGCAGTTTCTCGTCGACGATGCGGTTGACGAAAGAGGTGTTGGCGCCGTTCTCCAGCAGCCGCCGCACGAGATAGGCCAGCAGGTCTTCATGGCTGCCGACGGGCGCATAGACGCGGCAGGGGTGGCCGCTCGAATCGGGCGCGACGATGTGGTCGTAGAGGGACTCTCCCATGCCATGCAGGCGCTGGAATTCGAAGTCGCGCCGGTTGCCTGCCATCTCCATTACGGCCGCCAAGGTATGGGCGTTGTGGGTGGCGAACTGGGGATAGAAGGCATCGGCATCGGCCAGAAGGCGCTTGGCCGCCGCGATGTAGGAAACGTCGGTCGAGGCCTTGCGGGTGAAGACGGGGTAGCCCGGAAGCCCGCGCTCCTGGCTCTGCTTGACCTCGCTGTCCCAATAGGCGCCCTTGACCAGGCGGACCATGAGGCGCCGGCCACGGCGCCTGGCCATTGCGGAGAGCCAGTCGATCAGAGGCAAGATGCGCTTCTGATAACCTTGGATGGCGAGGCCGAAGCCGTTCCAGCCGGCAAGCGAAGGATCGCCGGCCACGGCCTCGATGACATCGAGGGAGAGATCCAGGCGCTCGGCCTCTTCGGCGTCGACGGTGAAGCCGATGTTGGCCTCCTTGGCCAGGCGCGCCAGCGCGGCCACGCGCGGCGCCAGCTCCTCCATGGCGCGCCGGCTCTGGGCGAACTCGTAGCGCGGATGGAGGGCCGAGAGCTTGACCGAAATGCCGGGCCCCTCGATGGGTCCACGGCCCGCGGCGGCGGCGCCGATGGCGGCGATAGCGGCGCGGTAGGAGCGGTCGTAGCGCTCGGCGTCCGCGGCGGTGCGCGCGGCCTCGCCCAGCATGTCATAGGAATAGCGGTAGCCGCGCTTCTCCGCCGCCCTGGCCCGATCGAGAGCCTCGCCGATGTCGCGGCCCATGACGAACTGGCGCCCCAGGATGCGCATGGCCTGGGTCACCGCCTGGCGGATCACGGGCTCGCCGCTGCGCGCAACCAGCCGGCGCAGCACGCCTCCCAGATCTTCGGCCGACTGGTCGAGGCGGATGATCCGGCCGGTCAGCATGAGCGCCCAGGTGGAGGCGTTGACGAAGAGGGATTCGCTGGAGCCCAGATGCTTCTGCCAGTCGGCGCCGGCGAGCTTGTCCTTGATCAGGAGATTGGCCGTCTCGGCATCGGGAATCCGCAGCAGCGCCTCGGCGAGGCACATCAGCACCACGCCTTCGCGGCTCGACAGTTCGTACTCATGCAGGAAGGCGTCGAGCCCGCCCTGGCCGAGGCGGGCACTTCGCACCTTCTGGACCAGGTCGCGAGCTTTTGCAGCGATGCGGTCGAGCGTGGCGGCCGGCAACTCGGCCGCCGCCAGCAGGCGCTCGACCACCGCGGTCTCGTCCTCGCGATAGGCAGCGCGGAGCGCGGCGCGGAGTGGATCGGGCGGCGGCGGCGGGGTAGCGAAGATCATCGGCGGGGAAGCCATGGCCGCTTGTGTTAGCGGGTCGCGGGAGAGGCGGCAAGTGGGCGGCGGGAGGGGCGTCGGCTAGCCGGCCCAGACTTCGCCACGTTTCATTTGGCAGGTCCGTCGGAGACCGCGTCGATGAAAGCCTGATCGGCTTTCGCCTGTGAGCTGCGGCCAACCGCAAGCGCTTGCCGATGCGCCTCGGCCGCAAAAGCCTGAGAACGCATGTCGGGTACCCAGATCTGGATCGGCCTTAACCCCTGCGCGCGCAAACTTGCCCGGTGCACCCGCATCTTGTCGCGTGATGAGCGTGGCTGGCGCGTTGCGTCCATGGTCTGGTCCCGTCGATGGTTACATGTAGCCAATCATAAGCAGGGCAGACAACCAATGAGCAATCTGCCTAATGAAAATCCCGCGACCGGTACGGCAGTTCCCGCGCGTCGTAGCCGGGGCGGCGGACCTCGTCGGCGCGGGCAAGCGGCGGGTTGAGCAACGTCTCGCCGCGGGCGAGTTCGCCTAACAGAAAACTCAAATCCATCAGCCGGTCGGCGACGACATGGACGACCAGTCCCTCGCGCTGGAGTCGCCCGGCGACGCCGATGAGCCTGCCCGCCAGCACCGTGCGGCGGTAGCGCTCGAAGACCCGGGGCCAGATGACGATGTTGGCGACGCCGGTCTCGTCCTCCAGGGTGGCGAAGATGACGCCGCTCGCCGTGCCTGGGCGCTGGCGCACCAGCACCAGACCGGCGACGCCCAGCTTGGCGCCATCGGCCTTCTCGGCCAGCGCCGCGGCGGGCAGGCCATAGGCGGCAGGAAGCCGGCCGCGCAGCAGGGCGAGCGGATGGCTCTTCAAGGAGAGATGCAGGCTCGCATAGTCTTCGGCCACATGCTCGGGCAACGCCATGGCCGGGAGCGGGGCCGGCGCTTCGACCCCCTGCTCCTCTTCGCCGGCAGCGGCGAAGATGGGGAGCGGCGCCTCACCCAGGCCCTTCAAGGCCCAGAGCGCCTCGCGCCGGTCGAGGCCCATGGAGCGGCAGGCATCGGCGCGCGCGATGGCTTCGAGCGCGCGGTGCGTAAGGCCGGCGCGCCGCCAGAGCGCGGTCGCATCGGCATAGCCGTTGCCGCGGCGCTCGACGAGACGCCCCGCCTCCTCTTCGCTCAGGCCCTTGATCTGGCGCAGGCCCAGGCGAAGGCCGAAGCCGCCGGCCGGCTCCAAGCTGCAATCCCAGTCGCTCAGGTTCACATCGGGCGGCAGGACCTCGACGCCATGCTCGGCGGCGTCGCGCACGATCTGGGCCGGGGCATAGAAGCCCATGGGCTGGCTGTTGAGGAGGGCGCAGGCGAAGACGGCCGGGTAGTGGCATTTGAACCAGGCCGAGACATAGGCGAGCAAGGCGAAGCTCGCGGCATGGCTTTCGGGAAAGCCGTATTCGCCGAAGCCCTCGATCTGGCGGAAGCAGCGCTCGGCGAAATCGCGCTCATAGCCGCGCGCCACCATGCCCTCCACCATCTTGACCTGGAAATTGTGGATGGTGCCGGTCTTGCGGAAGGTGGCCATGGCCCGGCGCAGCTGGTCGGCCTCGCCCGGCGTGAACCCGGCGGCGACGATGGCGATGCGCATCGCCTGCTCCTGGAAGAGGGGCACGCCCAGCGTCTTGCCCAGCACCTCGGCCAGCTCGGGCTTGGGGAAGACGACCGGCTCCTTGCCGTCCCGCCGGCGCAGATAGGGATGGACCATGTCGCCCTGGATCGGGCCCGGGCGCACGATCGCGACCTCGATGACCAGATCGTAGAAGGTCTTGGGCTTGAGGCGCGGCAGCATGGTCATCTGGGCCCGGCTCTCGACCTGGAACACGCCGATGGAATCGGCGCGCGAGAGCATGGCGTAGACGGCGGGATCCTCGGGCGGAATCCCGGCGAGATCGAGGGCGCGGCCGTAATGGCGCTGGAGCAGGGCGAAGCCCTTGGCGAGGCAGGTCAGCATGCCGAGCGCGAGTACGTCGACCTTGAGGATGCCGAGCGCGTCCAGGTCGTCCTTGTCCCATTCCACCACCGTGCGCTCGGCCATGGCGGCGTTCTCAATCGGCACCAGTTCCTCGAGCGGCCCGCGGGTCATGACGAAGCCGCCCACATGCTGGGAGAGATGGCGGGGAAAGCCGATGAGCTCGGCCGAGAGCGCCAGGGTCTGCCTCAGGCGCGGCGATCGGGGATCGAGCCCGAGCTCGCGCACGCGTTCCTCTTCCAGGCCTTTGCTGCTCCAGCCCCAGACGGCGCCGGAGAGCGCCGCCACCGTATCGAGGGAAAGCCCCATGGCCTTGCCCACCTCGCGCAGGGCCGAGCGGCTGCGATAGCAGATCACGGTCGCCGCCAGCCCGGCCCGCTCGCGGCCGTATTTGGCGTAGACATACTGGATCACCTCCTCGCGCCGCTCATGTTCGAAATCGACATCGATGTCCGGCGGCTCGTTGCGCGCGGCGCTGATGAAGCGCTCGAACAGGAGATCCATCTGGGCCGGATCGACGGCGGTGATGCCGAGGCAATAGCAGACGGCGGAATTGGCGGCCGAGCCGCGGCCCTGGCAGAGGATGCCTTGGCCGCGGGCGAAGCGGACGATGTCGTGGACGGTGAGGAAATAGGGCGCGTAGCCGAGCTGCCCGACGAGGGCGAGCTCGTGATCGATGAGGCGCTTCACCTTGTCGGGAACGCCATCCGGATAGCGCTCGCCCGCCCCGCGCCAGGCGAGATGGACGAGCTGCTCCTGGGGCGTCCGGCCCTCCTCGGTCAGCTCATGGGGGTATTCATAGCGCAGCTCGTCGAGGGAAAAGCGGCAGCGCGCGGCGATCGCAACCGTGCGGGCGATGGCGTCCGGATGATCGGCGAAGAGCCGCGCCATCTCCGCCGCCGGTTTCAGGTGCCGCTCGGCGTTGGCGAACAGGCGGTAGCCCGCCTCGTCGATGGTGCAATGCTCGCGGATGCAGGTGAGCAGATCCTGCAACGGCCGGCGCGCCGGCCCATGGGCATGCACGTCGTTGACCGCGACCAGCGGAGTGCCGTGGCGCCCGGCCAGGCGCGCGAGCCGCGCCAGACGCCGGTCATCGTCGCCGCGATAGAGATGCTGGCCCGCGAGATGGACCTGGCCGGGAAAGCGGCCGGCGAGCTGGTCGAGAAGAGAACCGAGGCAAGCCTCGTCGGCGAGCGCGCCTTCGGGAAGGACGATCAGGATCAGGCCTTCGCCATGGGTCTCGAGATCGGCGAGATCGAGATGGCATTCGCCCTTGGGCGCCCGCCGTCGCCCCAGCGTGATCAGCCGGCAGAGCCGGCCATAGGCGGCGCGATCGGTCGGATAGGCGAGCAGGCTGCGCCCGCAGCGGAAATCGAGCCGCGCGCCGACGACGAAGCGCAGGCCCGCCTCCTTGGCCGCGCTATGGGCCCGCACCACGCCGGCGAGGCTGTTGCGGTCGGTGAGCGCCATGGCCGAAAGGCCGAGGGCGGCGGCGCGGGCCGCCAGCTCCTCGGGATGGGAAGCCCCGCGCAGGAAGCTGAAGTTGCTGGTGACCTGCAGCTCGGCGTAGGGAAACTCACCGCCCCCTTGAGGGATCGAGCCGCAAAGCGGATCGATGGCGGCGCGAAGCGCCGGGTGGGGATGGAGCGTCCCCACGATCTTTCCGTCCTGTGGCTCACCCCCCTCCCCAACCCTCCCCCACAAGGGGGGAGGGAGTTCACGCGAACAGGCCATGGAGATACCAACTGCCGGCCTGGCCATAGAGCCAGAAGCGGTGGCCCTCCTCGTCCTCGAGGCGCCAGTAGTCGCGCAGGTCCCCCGCGGGCCCGCGCCACCATTCCGGCGCGATGCGGGCCGGGCCTTCGGCCTTGAGGATCCGGTGGCGGCGCCGACGCCAGAGAAAAGTTTCGGGCGGATCGCCGTCGGCCTCGACCTGCTCCGGCCGGCCGAACAGGCGCAAGGGACCCGGGTCGTCGGGCCAGCGGGCCGGCGGCGCTTCGGCATCGAGAGCAAGCCGGCTCACCGCCCGCTCCGGCAGATGGCTTTCGCGCGGGATCGCCCGGGCGATGCGGGAAAAACCGAGGCGATTGCCCAGGCGATCGACGAAGGAGGCGAGCAGCGGATCGCTCTCGCGGCCGGCCTTGCCGCCCCGCCCCACCCTACCTTCCCGATCCAGCACGAGCTGGAGGTCGCTCATTGCCTCGACCCGCGCGGCGGCGAGCGCCATCGCCTCGATGCCGAAACCGGGATCGATGCGATCGAGGCGCTCCGCGAACAGGCGGGCGAGCGCTCTCGGCTCGCGCGCCGGCCGGCTGGTGCCGACGGACAGGCGGATCACGCGGCCATCGACCCGGTAGCAATGGAGATCGAGGCGCCGGGCGCCCTGGCCCGCCTCGGCCAGCTCCTCGCAAAGCCGCCCGAGCAGGCGCTGAAGCACGGCGGCGATCCCGTCGGCCTCCAGGATCGGTTCGGGCAGCAGCCGGCGCACCACATGGGCGGGCGCCGGCAGGCGGGGCGAGATCGGCTCCTCGGCGCGGCCCAAGGCCTGGTCCAGCCGCTCGCCCGGCAAGAGGCCGAAGCGCCGGGCGAGCGAGGCCCGCGGCAGAGGATAGAGATCGGCGATGCGGCGCAGGCCCAGGCGCTCCAGCTCCGCCGCCATGGCCGGCGGCAGGCGAAGGGAGGCAACCGGCAGCTCGGCCAGCGCCGCGGCCAGCCGGCCGGGCGGAAGGATGGCCTCGGGCGTCCCGGCGAAGCGGGCCATGGCCCAGGCGGCACCGGGCGTATCGGCGATGGCCGCCCGCGCGTCATGGCCGAGGGCGGCGAGCCGGTGGCGCAGATCGGCGATGAGCGCTTCCTCGCCGCCGAAGAGATGGGCCGCACCGGTGATGTCGATCCAGAGCCCATCGGCCCCATCGAGAGCGACGAGCGGGCTATAGCGCCCGCACCAGTCGGCGAGACGCGCCAGCTCCGCTGCGTCTCCCGCCGGGTCGGCGGGAAGGACGGCGAGGCCGGGCAGCAGGGCGCGGGCATCGGCCAGGGACGAGCCCGGCAGGATGCCGCCCGCCGCGGCCAGGGCATCGGCAGCAGTGACGAGGGCGCGCCCGCCGAGTTCGGCGACGGCGACGAGCGGCCGGTCAGACGGGATCGGCTGCCGCCGGCGCAGGCGATCCGTCGGCCAGCGCGGCAGCCACAAGGAAACGATCCGTTTCACTTTCCCTCTCCAGAATGGCCTTCTCCAGAATCCAGACGCCGGGCCCGCCGCCGCGCCGGCGCAAGAGCTCGACCCGCCAACGCGCTGCCGGCAAGGCATCGACCCGCCAGCGCAGGGCCGCGGCACTGGGCCGGGCGGCAAGGGCCGAGGCGGAAAGCCGCCGGCCGCGGGCGAGAAGAAAGCCGGTGACCCCGCCGGCCGCGGCGGCCAGCTGCAGGCGCCGGCCGGCGACGAGATCGCAGCCGTCGAGCTCGGCCAGCACGCCGGCAAGCCCCGGCTCGCGCAGGCCCTCCTCCATGGCCCAGAGCAGATCGGCCGGGCTGGCGGCGGAGAGCAGGATCACCCGGGCGGGATCGAGGCCGAAGGTGGCGAGGCCCGGAGGATGAAGATCGCCCTCGCCCAGCCAGCCCCAGAGCACCGGCCGTCCATCTGCCGCCAGGCGCCCCAGGAGAAAGGCGGCGAAGCCGGCGGCGGCGCCATCGGCAAGCCCGATCACTTCCTGGAGGCAGCCGGTGGGCAGGCCCCCGCCGAGCGCGCCATCGAGCGCCGGCAGTCCCAGCGGGCAGAAAGGCCCGGTGGCGGCCGGGGCGCTCCTGGCGATCAGGCCGCGCAGGGCCTCGATGACGGCGGTTTCGGCGGGCATGGCGAAAGATCGTTGTTCTGCTCAGAACCTGTGTTCTTCTTTTGTTCTAGTCACGGCAACGAAACGAGTCAAGCCTGTGGCCGCCATGGACGGCGCCGTGGACAGCTCGGGGCCGATCCGGCAGGCTCGGACCCGCTCATGTCCGGCCTTCCCCCTTCCCTCGAAACGCCCCAGGGCTTCTCCCAGCTCCTCGACTACCGCCTCCTGGTCTGGCGCCCCGATCATGCCGAGGTTGTGCTCGAGATCGGGCCCAAGCATCTGAACCGGAGCGGGGTTCTCCATGGCGGGGTGGTCGCGACCCTGATCGACACCGCCTGCGGCTATGCCGGCGTCCATGCGATCGAGCCGGGCAAGATCCGCCGCGCCGTCACCCTTTCCATGACCGTGAGTTTTCTCAGGCAAGCGGGCCTCGGCGCCGTGCTCACCGCCCGGGCGCGACGGACCGGCGGCGGCAGGAACATCTTCTTCAGCCGCTGCGAAGTGGCCGACGGCGACGCGCGCCTCATCGCCACCGGCGAGGGGACCTACCGCTACCGCCAGGGCAGCGAGGGACCGGTAGAATCCAAGGACTGACACCGCCGGGCGCGGCAATGCCGGCCGGCCACGGGTCGACAGCGCCTGTAAAGAAATGTATGTACAACCTGCAGGGCCCGTCCAACTGAGTGGGATTGTATCTCCCCTCATCGTCATTCCCGCGCAAGCGGGAATCCAGGGAAGGAAGGACCCCCGCTTTCGCGGGGGTGACGACGGGAGTGGTTGAACCCAACGGGATCTGCACCAGCCGAGCCCCACCTACGAGCGGTTCATGCCACTCCCCGACGCAGCCAGGCCCCTCTACGAAAAGGTCAAGAGCTACATCCTCGGCAAGATCGGCAGCGGGGAATGGAACGAGGACCGGCGCGTCCCCTCGGAGAACGAGCTGGTCCAGTCCCTCGGCGTTTCGCGCATGACCATCCACCGGGCCTTCCGCGAGCTGAGCGCCGCCGGCATGCTGCTGCGCATCCCGGGCGTCGGCACCTTCGTGGCGCCGGCCAAGCCCCAGTCGGCCTTGATCGAGATCCGCGACATCGCCGAGGAGATCCGCGCCCGGGGCCACCGGCACCGGGCGGAAGTGCTGAAGCTCGAGCGGGCGACGACGACCAATGACCTGGTGCGGGCTTTCGAATTCCGGCGGAGCCGGCGGGTCTTCCACTCCATCATCCTGCATTTCGAGAACGACCTGCCGGTCCAGCTCGAGGAACGCCACGTCAATCCGGACATCGCGCCCGGCTATCTCGCTCAGGACTTCACCAAGGTCACGACCTACGAATACCTCCAGAAGCAGACGCCGGTGACCGAGGTCGAGCACATCATCGCGGCGCGCCGGGCCGACGACGCGGCGAGCCGGGCGCTCAACATCGGCAAGTCCGACCCCTGTCTGATCCTGCGCCGACGCACCTGGTCCGGCGCGCTGGTCGCCACGGTCAACCGCTTCGTTTATCCGGGCGAACGGTTCTCGCTTGGCAGCCGCTACAAGATCGCGGACAGGAACTAGGACCAGCCAACTTTCCTTTCGTCATGGCCTTGCTTGACAGGACCGTCCTCAACCTTGCCGTGCCTTCTCGCGCAGGGCCGAGACGGCGTTGGCATGGCCGTCGAAGCCCTCATAGGTGGCGAGCACTTGGGCGTGGCGCGCCAGCTCCGGATAGCCCGCGGCGGTGACATAGCCGATCGAGCTGCGCTTCATGAAATCGAAGACCGAAAGGGGCGAGCATGTGCGCGCCTGGCCCGAGGTCGGCAGCACCGCGTTGGGACCGAGTACAAAATTGCCCAGCGGCAGCGGCGTGTTGTCGCCCAACAGAATCTCGCCGGCGTTGACGATGCGGCCGAGATAGCCGAAGGGATCGCGGCCCAGGATTTCCAGATGCTCGGGCGCATAGTCGTTGACGAAGGCGATCGCCTGCTCGAAATCGGGGGTCAGCAGAACGCCGCCGCGAGCGCCGCCCAGCACCGTCGAGGAGAAGGTGACCCGCTGCTCGCCCATCTCCTTCCAGTATTCGGGGACGGCCGCGCGCACGGCTTCGGCGACGGCCCGGCTGTCGGTGACGAGAAAGCACGAGGAATCGGGCCCATGCTCGGATTCGACGATGAGATCGAGGGCCGCCAGCCGGGGGTTCGCCGTCTCGTCGCACAGCACGATGGACTCCGATGGCCCGGCCGGGATGCCGGGATCGATGACGTCGGCCAGCAGGCGCTTGGCAGCCATGACCCAGGGGCTGCCGGGGCCGACGATCTTGGCCATCTTGGGCACCGTGCGGGTGCCGTAGGCGACGGCGGCGACGGCCTGGGCGCCGCCGCATTTGTAAACTTCCTCGACGCCCGAGAGCCGCGCGGCCACCAGGGTGGCGGCGTCGACCTGGCCGTCGGGCCCGGGCGGCGTCACGACGATGACCCGCGGCACCCCGGCGACCACGGCCGGGATCGTCGTCATCATGACCACGCTGGGGAAGGCGCCCTTGCCGCGCGGCACATAGCAGGCGACCGAAGGGATGGGACGGAACCGGTCGCCGGCGAAGGCGCCGGGCCGCATTTCCTTCATCCACATCTCCTCGGGCTTCTGGGCCTCGTGGAAACGCCGGATGTTGTCGGCGGCGAATTCGATGGCCGCAATGACGTCAGGATCAAGGGCCTTGAAAGCGGCATCGAAATCCGCCGGCAGTGCCTTCAGCCTGTCGGCCGTGACCGGCGACTTGTCGAACTCGCGGGCAAAGCGGGCGAGAGCCTCGTCGCCCTCCGCCTTGACCGCAGCGATGATGGGCTTGGCCTTGTCCATCACCCCGCCGAGCTCGGCCTCCGATCGGACGAGGAGCTGGCCGCGCTCGGCCGGAGTCAGCCTGGACAATTCCCGAAAGCTCACGGTCAGCGACATGGTTTCTCTCCCGTCCCCTGGCGGCGCGACTTCATAGCACCGGATCGGGCGGCCTCGCCACCCATCGCGGCGTCGGTAGTATATACAATCTAATACAAGTTCCTTGACAGCGGCTTGGCGCGCCCATCAAGCTATAGTCGGTTCGCAGTCGCCGCATTGTTGCCGGCCCAAAAGAAACCGTATCCGGGAGAGCAATCATGAAATCCTACACTGGTATGATGGGCGCCGTCGCGCTGGCCGGGCTCATTGCTACGGCTGGCCTTGTCGCGCGGGCAGACGAGCCGATCCCGACGACGCCGGAGCCCGGCGGCTTCAAGATCGGCACCGAGCCCTGGCTCGGCTACGGCCAATGGGACATCGCCGACAGCAAGGGCTTCTTCAAGGAGCATGGGCTGGACAACGTCCAGCTCGTCAACTTCACCGAGGACAAGGACCTTAACGCCGCGCTCGCCAGCGGCCAGATCGACGGCGCCAACGTCGCGACCCACACCGCGATGATCATGGCCGCCGCCGGACTGCCGATCAAGATCCTGATGCTGCTCGACTTCAGCTTGAAGGCCGACGCCATCATCTCCGTCGACGTGAACTCGGTCGCCGACATGAAGGGCAAGCAGGTCGCCTTCGAGGAAGGGACCACCAGCGACATCCTGATCAACTACGCCCTGCAGAAGAACGGCATGACCATGGCCGACGTGACCAAGGTGCCGATGCCGGCGGCCGATGCGGGTGCAGCCCTCATCGCCGGCAAGGTGCCCGTCGCCGTCACCTATGAGCCCTATCTGACGACCGCCATGCACCAGAACGCCAAGGCGAAGCTCATCTTCACCGCCGGCGAGGATCCGGGCCTCATCAGCGACGTGTTCGTCGTGCGAAGCGACGTGTTGGCGAAGCGGCCGGGCCAGGTGCTGGCGCTGCTGAAATCCTGGGACGAGGCGCTCACCTACTACCGGGCCAACACCGATGATGGTCAGGCCATCATCGCCAAGGCCGTAGGCGATACGCCGGCCAATCTGAAGACGGCCTTCGACGGCGTGCGCTTCTACTCGCTGGCCGAGAACGCCCAGCATCTGACCGGCGACTTCACCACCACGACCGCGGCGGACGTGATGCAGGCGGCCAAGAAGGCCGGCATCCTCACGAGCGACGTGGACATGGCGGGGCTCATCGACGGCCGCTTCCTCAAGGCTGCGACCCAGTAGGAAGAGAGTGGCCGGGGCCGGCGGACCAAACGCTGCGGGCGAGGACGGCGCGGAAAGCGCTCCCTCGCCCGCAAAGCTTTCGGCCCGCAAGCCGGGCCAGCGAAAGCGGCAACGCTGGTTCAGCCTCGTTTCCGAGCTGACACCCCTTGCCTTCGCGGTCGTCGCGGCCAGCGTCTTCTTCGCCCTCTTTTTCCTTTGGTCGGTTGCCACGGCCCTGGACCTCGTCCAGCCGCTGTTCCTCCCCTCCCCGGCCAAGGTCGCGGGACGGCTTTGGCTTTTCGCCAACAACGGCCAGCTCTGGCAGGACGCCCAGGTCAGCCTCTATCGCATTTCCATCGGGTTCCTCGCCGCCACGATCCTCGGCATTCCCGGCGGCGTGCTGATCGGCAGCTACCGCGTGCTCGACGCCGCCATCGAGCCCCTGGTCGATTTCATTCGCTACATGCCCGTGGTCGCCTTCGTGCCGCTCACCATCCTGTGGACCGGCACCGGCGACCTGCAGAAGCTCTTGATCATCTGGATCGGCACCTTCTTCCAGCAGATCCTGATGGTGAAGGACAACGTGAAGCGCGTGCCGGGCGAATTCATCGACGTCGGCCGGACGCTTCAGATGCCGGAATGGAAGATCCTGCTGCGCATCGTCATCCCCTCGGCGGCACCCGGCATCTGGGACACGCTTCGCATCACGCTCGGCTGGGCCTGGACCTGGCTGGTGCTGGCCGAGCTGGTGGCCGCCACCTCGGGTCTCGGCTACCGCATCACGGTGGCCCAGCGCTTTTTCCAGACCGACACCATCATCGGCTACATCCTGGTGCTGGGCTGCCTCGGCCTCGTCACCGACCAGGTGATGAAGGCGCTGGAGCGCCGCCTCTTCGTCTATCTGCGGGGCCGGCGATGACGGCGCCGAAGCTCGACGTCCGCAATCTATCCAAATCCTTCACCGACCGGCAGCGGAGCTTCAAGGCGCTGGAGGGTATAGACCTGTCGCTCGCCGACAACGAGTTCGTGGCGCTCGTCGGCACCTCGGGCTGCGGCAAGAGCACGCTGCTCGCCATCGTTGCCGGCCTGCAAGACTTCGAGGAGGGCGAAGTGCGGGTGGACGGCGAGCCGATCGAAGGGCCGGGCCGCGACCGGGGCGTGGTCTTCCAGAGCTACACCCTGATGCCCTGGCTCACCGCCCAGCGCAATGTCGAGTTCGCGCTGGAGGCCGCGGGCCTCGGCCGCAAGGAGCGGCGCGAGGTCGCGCGCGAGCATCTCGCTCTCGTCGGGCTCGAGCGATTCGCCGAAGCCTACCCCAACCAGCTTTCGGGTGGCATGAAGCAGCGGGTCGCCATCGCGCGGGCGCTTTCCTACCGGCCCAAGATGCTGCTGATGGACGAGCCCTTCGGCGCGCTGGATGCCATGACTCGCCACCAGATGCAGGAACTGCTGACCGGCATCTGGGAGCAGCATCGCCTGACCGTGCTGTTCGTCACCCATGACGTGGACGAGGCGATCTACCTCGCCGACCGGATCGCCGTGATGACCCGCGCGCCGGGCCGCATCAAGCAGGTGTTCCCCGTGGGCCTGCCGCGGCCGAGGGTGCCGGAGGTGGCGGAGACAGAGGCGTTCATACGCCTGCGCCGCGAGGTGCTGGAGAGCATTCGGGACGAGCTGGTGGGGGTGTGAGGAAGCCACCCGGTCCGCCGATCAGTGTGGTCAGAGTCTATTTTCATGCAACGGCTCAAATTGCCAATTCGTCAAGACGCGGGAAGGGGCGCGCCAGCTCTCGAATGCCAGATGGCGCTCGCGGAATGACTTGCCGCGTTCCGCGCGATGCCAGATGTCCGCAAATCGGCGGGCAGCCTCGTTTTCGAAATCGCCCCCAACCGTGATTTTCATTCTACTATTTGCTACCTCGCAGGGCGGACCGCCCCAGGGAAGTGCCGCCTATGTCGTCAGGAACCTCCTCCGGCGAGCGTCACCTCGACGCGCCGGTTCTGCGCGCGCGCCTGCGCGCTGGCGTTCGGCACAAGAGGATAGTCCTCGCCCATACCCTGCGCCGAGACCATAGCCGGGTTCACGCCTTGCGAAATCATGTACTGCATCACCGTTTCGGCACGTTTTTGCGACAGCATCTGGTTGGAAGTGATGCCTTTCTGCCGCAGGCCTGCGCCGACGGGCGTATCGTCGGTGTAGCCGGTCACCATGATCTTGTCCTGCTGGTCCGGCGCCAGGATCTTCGCCATCTTGGCGATGATGTCCTTTCCGGCCGCAGACAAGTCCCAACTGCCCGACGCGAACGCCAGATCGCTGTTGACGGTATACTTGACCGCATCTTGCAAGCGGCTGACATGCGCCTGCTCAGCGGCAACCTGCTGCCGAAGCTGCTGGTTGTCCTGTGTGAGCTGCTGGTTCTGCTGGTACAGCTTCCGGTTATCCGCCAAGGCCATGTCGAGTTGGGAGCTCTGGGCGCAGGCGGACAAGAAAAGAGGTGCCAAAAGAGGAAGCAGCAAGACGCTGTGCCTTAATCCACATGTCATTGTTCGAGCTCCTCACTCTGGAGGACGCACAGTCCGTGAAGGATTATTCTACCTCATCGGCATTAAACATCATTACGCGAGCGTTGATGCAAGCGTGGCTACCAATCCATTGCCCTTTTGTTTCTGCCCGGGATTTTTGCAGAGCCCGGTGGGTCAATCATAGCAGCCGGTGCGTCGCCTGGATGCCGGTCATCACAGCTAACAAGCCCAGGGTTCAATCGTGCGATGATCAAGATCGATCGCAAAAAAATCCGCCAGCGACATCATCTTTAGTCTGGCAACCCCGAAATTATAAAAACTGACTTTAGAAGTGCGCTAGGCGTGGCTTGCACGCCGAAGGCATGCGCGTAGATCGAACCGATCTCGCTTGATCGGTAGATGTGGCTAAGGGCTTGGTCGACAGCAAGCCGGAAGTCCTCATCACCGTGGGACAGCGCCAGAGCATAGGGTTCTACAGTAAGATAATTGTCGCTGACCAACAGCTTCTCAGGCGCTTTGCTTTGGGTGACCAGGGTGGTCAGGATGTCTCGGTCTGCGAAATAAGCCGAAATGGCACCTTGATCCAGCATCGCCAGCCCCTCGGAATGCGTCTTGGCCAGAACGATATCGGCGGTGACCCCGGCATCTTTGAGCGCGCCGCGCAGCTCGTCCTCGGTTGTCGTGCCGCCAAGCACGCCGATCTTCTGGCCTGACATTTCTTGCAAGTCTCGAGGGCCGTCAGAGCGAACCATGAGGCTGGCGCCATCGATGTAAGTGGCAATCGAGAAATCGACCAGTGTGCGCCGAGACAATGTGGCGGTTGTCGGTTCGCAAAGCAGATCTGCCTTGTTCTGCTCGATGGCTTCAAAGCGACTGGCTGCCGTCACGGAGACATAGGCGACGCTCAGGGTAGGCAATTCAAGTTGCTGCGCGAGTTTCGCCGCAACCGCCCGGCAAAGATCCACCATGAAACCGGCCGGCTCCCCGATACTGTTCTTGTATGAAAACGGCGCTGCATCCTCGCGGTAAGCGAGGCGAATCGTCTTCTCCTGACGAATGCGATCCAGCGTGCCTGCGTATGCGGCGTTGCCCGCGGTTACGCTGATAATTAGGACCAGCGCTGCCGCTGTGAGTGCCCTACGCAGCTTCGTGTCTGCTGTCATCGTGATGGGCACTCCTTGTATTGCAATGATCCTATCTCAGGTCATGGAAAATGGACCATGGACGCGATCAAACGGGCCGGCAAACTCGACAGGATGCCCCGGCTAGAGAATCTTCCAACTCCCGTCCGCGACCTTGCATCGGTTGAGTTCAAGATTGTACGGTTGCACGGGCGCTTTCCCCTCAACATGATACGCGAGTTTGCGGCAGGGCAATTTGCTGCCTTGATAGTCGTATTCAAACCTTCCCAGAAGCTTGATCGTTCCGTGGTTCCCCGTGTTTGCGTCGCTCCATTCGCGTGTCGTGCCGATGGGCACTGAGTCGTCGTTCAGCAACGCCTCGGTCGCCGACCGCATTGCATCGTAGTCCTGCTTGGTAAGGGGTATTGCGGATCCAAAGACGCCCACCTGAGCGTAGGATCCCACTGATGCGAACGCCAAGAGGCTAGCCAGCATGACTACCCTTATGATGCCGCGCATGCCGACCTCCCGCCGCAGGTCTCTCTTGTGCCACAAGTAATCTAACATCTTCGCCAAGATCGGCATAGTCGATTGATTTCTTGGCTCAGGATGCTTTCGTTAATTTCCTGGAAAGGTAGGCAACTTAAGGGTCGCGTTCGTTAGTGGCGCCGCGGCCTTGGTTCCGCTGTGCGCCTGGTAAAGATGATTTTAAAGAGCTCACCCTCGCCGAGCGTCGCATTTAGCTCGGCTATTGAAGTGTAAATGAGGAACAAGACAAAGATCCAAATCTGGATCGCCGCGAACCGGTGCCAGCTGAAATGGCTCGCCACATAGTCCGGAATCCCGGAAATAGTCCCGCCACCCACCCAGTATTCGAAGAGCTTTTCCAGAAAACGAACCAGGAAGACCACGAGGAAGAATAGGGTCGTCTTGAAGAGGACCGGCTGGATCAAGGGGGCCCCCTCGAAGCGTCGCGCGATCGGCAGCGCGTTCGCAAGCAGCACTGCCTTGCCGACCACGAGCGCAGCCCCGATCACGACCATGAAGCTCGCGAGCCGCACCAAGTAATCGTCAAGGATGAGCTGAGTCGTAAGATAGATGATGCTGAAGCCGACGCCGAAGAACAACGTCGGCGGGATGATTTCCCTGAATTCCTTGATGACGAACCCGAGGGCGCGCGACCTGGTCATGCGAAAACTCCCATAGCCACTGGGCCGTGGCGGCCCGAATCGACCGCCACTGGGCGTCGGCTCGTTCCGCAACTGTACACCCGCTCCCCGAAAACGCAGCTGATCTCAGAATACTGTTGTCCAATCGATCTCAGAATCTGAAGCGTAGCCTACATGGCTCTCAGCCGCTGCAAGGACAAGCAGCACGAGATAGCTCCAAAGACCCCGCCCTTCCGGCGGCGACTGGTCCAGCCGATTCGGCAGCGCCGCCAGATCGGCCCAGATTTCCGGATACGCGCCAAGCACCTTCGGTATCTCGCCGAAGGCATTGCGTACCCGTTCGGCCAACAGCGCCTCTTCATCAACCCCGACTGGTATTGCCGCTGCCGGAGACGCCGAAGGCTTCGCCACCAATCCTTTCTCGGTGAGAGTCTGGAGAACCGACTCGCCCACCGCTTTGACCAGGTCGTCATATTCTTGCTGCGTCATCCCGGCGGGCGGCGATGACGACTTCGCTTGGGCGCTTGCCGGTGCGACAACCAGCAAGAGTAGTACTACTACTGCGCCCAGGAAACAGATGCGGATACGAGGACTCCTACGGACCATTCTCCTCATCTTCCATATCTTCCACCCAACCCCGATCCGGATCGTCATTGACCGGCTCGGCGCTCAAGAAGGGCCTGGTAATGTGGATGTGGATTGCTCGGCGCTGGCGAAACCATGGTCATTGCCACCACTAACACCTCTCCGAATGCTGTCAACAAGGGGGTTGGCCATCGGAGTAGATGCCGCTGCCCATCGTAGTACTCAGTCGCCGCTCAAAATGGATTGATCTAGGCTCAGGACCTATTATTTTGGTCTGAGATGTGATTCACGGCATCTCGGAGGATGCCGTGATGAGTGATTTGTTTCTGCTGAGCGAAGCGCAGATAGCCCGTATCGCGCTGCATTTTCCGTTATCGCACGGTGTGCCGCGGGTCGACGATCGACGCCAGCCATCCGAAGGCGCATCGCAACCCGCTACGATCGATGCGCCCATACCTTCTTCTCAGCCATGTCCATCGCCGCAACCGTCGCATTCTGGCATTGAACAACGAGTCCTGAGCCTAGATCGACGCCAGATACCCGCCATCCACGTAAAGCACCTGCCCCGTCACATAGGCCGCTGCGTCGGAGCAGAGAAACACCGCCGCGCCGATCAGATCCTCGAGCCGGCCGAATCGCCGGAGCGGTATCTTGTCCAGCATCGCCCTCTGCCAGGCCTCGTCCTGGTAAAAGACTTCGGTCAGCGCGGTGCGGAAATAGCCGGGGCCGATGCCGTTGACCCGGATGCCGCGCCCGGCCCACTCGGCGGCGAGCGCGCGGGTCATGCCGAGCAGGCCCGACTTCGAGGCGCCGTAAGGCACGGCAGTCGGCACGCCGACTTCCGAGGTGAGGGAGCAAAGGTTCAGGATCGCTCCGCCGCCGGTCATACGCTTCGCCGCGGCCTGGGCCGAGAAGAAGGCGCCCTTGAGGTTGGTGTCGAGGATGCGGTCCCACAGCGCCTCGTCGACCTCGAGCGAAGGCCGCACCTCTTCCATGCCGGCGTTGTTGACCAGGATGTCGATGCGACCGTGGCGTTTGGCGATGCTCGCGAAGGCTTTGTCGATCGATTTCGCTTTCGCCACGTCGAGAACGACATAAGACACGCGCCCGCCCGCCCGCGCGATCTCCTTTTCCACGGCAGCAAGAGAGGATGCCTCGCGTCCGCCAAGCACGACCGTGGCACCGGCGCCGGCAAGCCCTTCAGCGATGGCGCGGCCGATGCCGCGCGAGGCGCCGGTGACTACGGCAATCTTGCCGCGAATGTCGAAAGACGGGCTTGGCATCGGCATGGGCACCGAGCCTAGTATCGACGTAAAGTCCTGTCTATACAGCCGACCCGGAGTGAGCTTGTGACACCCGATTCAGATAACGACACACCCGTCGCTAGGGCTCTCGGGGCGAGCCGCGCCGGTCGGCGCGAGGAAGCGGGCGCGATCGTGGCCGTGCTCGTCAAGGAATGCTTCGGCTTCGCCGTCGCCAAGGTCGCGGTGGCAAGCGACCGCTACAGTCTCAACTCCCTGAACGGACTGCTCACGACGGATGCCGGCGAGGAGTTCTTCTTCAAGTTCCATCACGAGGAAGGCGAAGAGGCGACGTCGGACGAGTACTACCAGGCCGAACTGCTGCGCGAGGCAGGGTTCCCCGTGGACAGTCCCATCCACGCCTCGAAGGCCGTAGGGCGCCAGATCCTGCTCTATCGGGTGAGACATGACCGGCGCTTCGCCGATGTCTGTCGCAAGCTCAACGTCAACGATGCGGGCGCCGAATTCAGCGCGGCGGTCGCGGCGCAGGAAACCTTCGATGCCGAGATCGGCGCCAACTACCTGAAGACGCTCCACGCCTCGACACCCGCCGACTGCGCCAGGGAACCGGTCCATCAGCTGTTCCACGCCCGGCTGATCGACCGCGACCGGCCGGGCGAACTGGGCGGTCGGGCCCGGCGGTTCTTCTTCGGCGGGTCCTTCGATCTCGCCGGCCGAATTCTCGACGCGACGGCCCTTCGCGCGGTCCGCTGGACAGTGAATGGCGTCGAATATCAGGACAGCATCGACACCCTGCTGGCGCGGAGCCTCGAATTGCTGGCGCCGGCCCGGCTCGCGACCGGCGGCGCAGTGGTCGCCCATGGCGATGCCCATAACGCCAATGTCTGGTATGAGGAGGCGCCTGGCCGGGCTCCGCGCCTGGTGATGTTCGATCCCGCCTTCGCCGGCCGCCATGTGCCCGCACTCCTGGCCGAGGCCAAGGCGACCATGCATAACATCTTCGCCCACCCGCTCTGGCTCTACGATGCCGTCGCGGCGGCCGAGCGCTTCCACGCCTCGGTCGAACTGCGCGATGGGCGCATCGTCGTCGAGACGGACTGGGCCTTGTCGCCGCTGCGCAAGGATTTCCTCGCCAGCAAGGGGGAGCGGGTGTGGCGGCCGCTTCTCGCGGCGCTCCGCGAGAGGAACCTTCTGCCGGCCGATTGGCGCCAGACGCTCCGCGCGGCTCTCTTCTGCTGCCCGACCCTGGTCATGGAACTTCGGGCGGGCGGCAGCGGCGGGCATAATCCGGTCTCTTCCGCCATCGGCCTCGCCGTCGCAATCGCCCTCGGGTCCGAGCCGGCATTCCCCGGGCAGGATTTCGTCAGCGCCTTCCTCGACGCCATCGACCCGGCGCCGCGAGCGCGTTAGGCCCGGATTCACCAATCCCCCCAGCGTGCCGCTGCCGCCGGACGGGACGCGATGAAGCCGTTGCCTAACGGCAACCGGCGGGCCAGAGTGCGGCCCATCGGAGCTTCGGAGTCCTCCCCTCCATGACAGCCGCCTTCGGCCGGATCACCGCCAATATCCTGATCGAGATCGCCGCCGTGCATTTCCGCCCCGACGATCCCTTTATCCTGACTTCGGGCCGGGCGAGCCCCGTCTATATCGATTGCCGCAAGGTGATCTCCTTCCCGCGCGCCCGGCGCCGGATCATCGAGATGATGGCCGAGACGGTGGAGCAGGAAATCGGCTTCGAATCCCTCGATGCCGTGGCCGGCGGCGAGACGGCCGGGATTCCCTACGCCGCGTGGCTGGCCGAGCGCCTGTCACTACCCATGCTCTACGTCCGCAAGAAACCGAAGGGCTTCGGGCGCGATGCCCAGATCGAGGGCGCGATGGCTCCCGGCTGCCGCTGCCTGCTCGTGGAGGATCTGGCGACCGACGGCGGCAGCAAGCTCAATTTCATCGAGGCGATCCGCAAGGCCGAGGGCAAGGTGGCGGACGCGCTGGTCGTCTTCCACTACGGCATCTTCCCCCAGAGCACGGCGAGCCTCGCCGCCGTCGGCGTGCGCCTCCATGGGCTCGCCACCTGGTGGGACGTGCTGGCGGCGGCGGAAGAACGTGGCAACCTGGACGCGGCGGGCATCGCGACCGTACGCGCCTTCCTCGACGATCCAGAGGGCTGGTCGGCCAAGCATGGCGGAAAGGCCGCGAAGCAGGACGCATGACCATCCGTCCCGTCATCCTTTCCGGCGGATCGGGCACGCGGCTCTGGCCGCTGTCCCGCGCCGCCTACCCCAAGCAGCTCATGCCGCTGGTCTCTGACCGGAGCCTGCTGCAGGAGACGGTGGAGCGCGTGGCCGACCCGACGGCCTTCGCCCCGCCGATCCTGGTCTGCAACGACGAGCACCGGTTCCTGGTGGCAGAGCAGCTGCGCGGCCTCGGGCGCAAGGTCGAGGCCATCCTTTTGGAGCCCATGGCCCGCAACACGGCGCCGGCGGTGGCCGCCGCCGCCATGCTGGCGGGGCCCGAGGCTCTGATCCTCGTGCTGCCTTCGGACCACTACATCGCCAAGAAGGAAAAGTTCCTGGCCGCGGTGGAGAAGGCGGCCGGGGCGGCGGCGCTGGGCAAGCTCGTCACCTTCGGCATTGAGCCCACGGGACCGGAGACGGGTTACGGCTATATCCGCAAGGGCGCAGCCATTGCCGGCGCTCCCGGCTGCCACGCAGTCGCTGCCTTCGTCGAAAAGCCGGACGTCGCCACCGCGGAGCGCTATCTCGCCTCGGGCGAATATCTCTGGAACGGCGGCATGTTTCTCTTTCGCGCCGACCGGCTGTTGGAAGAACTCGGCCGGTTCGAGCCGGCCATGGTCGCGGCCGTGCGCAAGGCCGTGGCCGGCGCCAGGCAGGACCTCGACTTCACCCGGCTGGACAAAGAGGCCTTCGCCGAAGCGCCGTCGCGCTCCATCGACTATGCGCTCATGGAAAAGACGGGCGAAGCGGCGGTGGTGCCGGTGGACATGGGCTGGACCGACGTCGGGTCCTGGGCCTCGCTTTGGGACGTGGCCGAGAAGGACGCCGCCGGCAATGCCCTCATCGGCGATGTCATCGCCGCCAACGTCAAGAACAGCTATATCCGCAGCGAAAGCCGGCTGGTGGCGGCCATCGGGCTCGAGAACATCGTGCTGGTGGAAACCGTGGACGCGGTGATGGCCGTATCCCGCGAACGGGCCCAGGATCTGCGCCTCATCATCGACCGGCTCCAGGCGGCCGACCGCGGCGAGCGGCTCTCTCACCGGCGCGTCTATCGCCCCTGGGGCAGCTACGAGACAGTCGATCTGGACAAGGGCTTCCAGGTGAAACGCCTGATCGTCAATCCCGGCGCGCGGCTATCGCTGCAGAAGCATGCCCGGCGCGCCGAACATTGGGTGGTGGTCCGCGGCACCGCCCGCGTCACCAGGGACCGGGACGTGTTCGACCTGGTCGCCAACCAGTCCGCCTATATCCCGCTCGGCGCCACCCACCGGCTAGAGAACCCGGGCACGGAGACGCTCCACCTGATCGAAGTGCAGTCGGGCGATTATCTGGGCGAGGACGACATCGTCCGCATCGAGGACAGCTACGGACGGGTCTGAGGCGAAGCCGACGCAAGCCGAAAGATCGGAGCATGATGCAGTCTTCTTTTCGGATCGGGCTTCTGCTTTTTCCCGATCTGACTCAGCTCGATCTCACCGGGCCTTATGAGGTTCTCGCCGCGATGCCCGGCGCCAAGATTCACCTACTGTGGAAGACCCTCGAGCCGGTGCGCGCGGCGGGCGGGCTCACGATCCTGCCGACCACGACGTTCGCCGGCTGCCCCTCCCTCGACATGCTCTGCGTTCCCGGCGGCACCGGCGTAAATCCACTGCTGGAAGACCGGGAGGTTCTGGATTTCCTGCGCCGGGTCGCGGCCCATGCCCGTTATGTGACCTCGGTTTGCACCGGGGCTCTCGTCCTCGGGGCCGCGGGTCTTCTGCAGGGTCGGCGTGCGACGACCCACTGGATGTCACGGGAAATGCTGAAGGCGTTCGGCGCCGAGCCCGTGGAGGAACGAGTCGTCGTCGACGGAGGCATCATCACCGGCGGGGGTGTCACAGCCGGGATCGATTTCGCCCTCAGGGTGGTAGCGGAAGTCGCCGGACGCAAAACCGCGGAGGCGATCCAGCTCGCCATCGAATACGACCCGAAGCCGCCCTTCGATGCCGGCAGCCCGGCCAAGGCTGGCGCCGAGCTGGTTCGCCGCGCCAAGCAGGCTGCAGCAATACGCCAACGTGATCGCGCCGAACGCGTAGGTCGCGCGGCGGTTGCCTTGCACGTTTCCAAGGGCTAGCCGGTGCAAACTCCCTGCAGGCTACCCCTCGAATACTGAGCCCAGGGCCGGTCGGCCATGCGCTTCCGGCAGAGCCCCGGCCTTTGACTTTGGCGGCTTCGGCATGGATAGTTCGCCTCCCGTTCACCATGCGCTGAGCCGCCCGCGCGCGGCCCGAACCTCGAGGTTCCCATGACGTTCCGCAGCAATTCGCCGGCCGCCCGCGACATCGCCTTTCACCTCCATTCCTATACCAATGCCCGCAAGAACGAGACCGAGGGCTCGCTGGTACTGACCGGGGGCAAGGGCGTCTATGTCTATGACGACGAGGGCAAGGGCTATCTCGAGGGACTCTCGGGACTCTGGTGCCTGTCGCTGGGCTACGGCGAGGAACGGCTGATCGAAGCGGCGACGCGCCAGATGAAGAAGCTGCCCTACTACCATACCTTCACCCAGAAGGTGCCCGAAGTGACGGTCGACCTGGCCGAGAAACTGGTGGCCATGGCGCCGGTGCCGATGTCCAAGGCCTTCTTCTGCAACTCGGGCTCCGAGGCCAACGACACCGTCGTCAAGATGGTGTGGTACATGAACAACGCGCTCGGCCGGCCGAAAAAGAAGAAGATCGTCGGCCGGATCCGCGGCTATCACGGCGTCACGGTGGCGGCCGGATCGATGACCGGGCTGCCGGCAGTCCACCAGGACTTCGACCTGCCGATCGCCAACATCATCCATACCGACTGCCCCCATTACTACCGCTTCGGCCAGGCCGGCGAGAGCGAGGAGCAATTCGCCAGCCGCATGGCCGCGAACCTGGAAGCGTTGATCGAAAGGGAAGGGCCGGAGACGATCGCCGCCTTCATCGCCGAGCCGATCATGGGCGCGGGCGGCGTGCTGCTGCCGCCGGCCACATATTTCGAGAAGATCCAGGCGGTCCTGAAGAAGCACGATATCCTGTTCATCGCCGACGAGGTCATCTGCGGTTTCGGGCGTACGGGCAACATGTTCGGCAGCGAGACCTACCGGCTGAAGCCCGACATCATCACCGTCGCCAAGGCGCTGTCCTCGGCCTATCTGCCCATCGCGGGCATCCTGCTCAACGAGCGCGTCTATCAGGCGATCAGCGACAACAGCAACAAGATCGGCGTGTTCGGCCACGGCTTCACCTATTCGGGCCACCCGGTCTCCTGCGCCGTGGCCCTGGAGACGCTGAAGATCTACGATGAGCGGGACATCCTGGGCCAGGTGCGCGCGCGTTCGCCCGGATTCCTGAAGCAGCTCCATGCCTTCGCCGACCATCCGCTGATCGGGCAGACCCGCGGCGTCGGGCTCATCGGCGCGGTCGAGTTCGTGCGCGACAAGCGGACCAAGGAGACCTTCGAGGCCAAGCTCGGCGTGCCCGCCTATTGCGTGAAACGGGCCCAGGAGCACGGGCTCATTATCCGGTCGCTCCCCGATTCCATCGCCTTCTGCCCGCCGCTGGTGGCGACCGACGAGGACATCCATGAGCTCTTCCGGCGCTTCGGTAAGGCGCTGGACGAGACCTTGATTTGGGTCAAGGAACAGGGTCTGGCGAGCGCGGCATAGTGGCGCCGGCGCCGCTGGTGCCGACCTTCGAAGAAAGTCGGCACATCGTTTTGAGTTGTAGTATCGGATTCACGCAGAAATTCGCGACAAAGCCCGAGTCACGAATTTCTGCGACCCGATATTAGGGCGCGACCGCATGACGCATGGGAAGAGAACAGCCGGGGCTGTTCACTTGCCTGCTTCCGGGCAGGACTTGGCAATGGACTACGAGCAGCGCTTCCGCGACGTGATCGGCGGCCTCAAGGCCGAGGGGCGCTATCGCGTCTTCGCCGATCTCGAGCGCTCGGCGGGACGCTTTCCCAGGGCCTTGCGCCACCGTTCGGCGGCCGAGGGCGGCGGCACCGAGGAAGTGATCGTCTGGTGCTCCAACGACTATCTCGGCATGGGCCAGCACCCGGTGGTGCTCGCGGCCATGCAGGAGGCCATCGCGCGCTCGGGCGCCGGAGCCGGCGGGACGCGAAACATCTCCGGCACCAACCACTATCACGTGCTGCTGGAGCGCGAGCTCGCCGACTGGCATGGCAAGGCCGCGGCCCTGCTGTTCAATTCCGGCTACGCCGCCAACGAAACGGCGCTAGCCACACTCTCGCGCCTGCTCCCGGGCTGCGTCGTGTTTTCCGATGCGCTCAACCACGCCTCCATGATCAACGGCATCCGGGCGGGCGGCGCGGAGAAGCGGATCTTCCGCCACAATGACCTTGCCCATCTCGAAGAGCTCCTCGCGGCGGTCCCGGCCGATCAGCCGAAGCTGGTCGCCTTCGAGTCGGTCTATTCCATGGACGGCGACATCGCGCCCATCGGCGCGATCTGCGACCTGGCCCTGCGCCATGGTGCAATGACCTATCTGGATGAGGTCCATGCCGTGGGCATGTATGGCCCTCACGGCGCCGGCATCGCCGAGCGCGACGGGGTGGCCGATCGCCTGACAGTCATCCAGGGAACCCTTGGCAAGGCGATCGGGGCCATGGGCGGTTATGTCGCCGGATCGGCGGCCTTGATCGACGCGCTGCGCAGCACCGCACCTGGCTTCATCTTCACGACCGCCATGCCGCCCGCCATTGCCGCCGGCGCGCTGGCGAGCCTCCGGCATTTGCGCGGCGCCCGCGAGCTCCGGGCCCGCCAGCAGGCGGCGGCGGCCCTTCTGAAGCGCCGGCTCGCTGAGGCCGGCCTGCCCGTCATGGCAAGCGCTAGCCATATCGTTCCCGTGCTCGTGGGCGATGCCAGATCCTGCAAGGCGGTGGCCGACGAACTGCTCAAGCGACACGCCATTTACGTCCAGCCGATCAACTACCCGACCGTGCCGCGCGGCGGCGAACGCCTGAGGCTGACGCCCTCCCCGCTCCACGATCGGGCAATGATCGAGCATCTGGTCGAGGCGCTGAGCGAGGTGTGGCAGCGGCTGGGCCTATCCGCCGCGGCATAGAGCAAGATCGGGTCAGCCTCGATCAAGCTGACCCGTAAATCTTGCTCTACTTCAACAGATTAGAGCCTAATTCACGTCTCAAGCTGAGTGCGCTTGAGATGATCAGACTCTTGCGCCGACGGTCCAGAGCCGGCCGGCTCGCGCCTGCTGAATCCTATCCGTCCAGCAAAAAAGGCCTTTCCCTGGCCAGCGAGATAGTCATACGATTTTGCCCATAAGCTGCCGGCCGCGCCGGGACGCGGGGAATCGGCGGCGGGCGCTTGGGACAAGGGGGGCGGCTTTTCGCACGATGACGTCGACCGGCGACGCGTTCGTTAAGTTTTCCGAGGTGCAGAAGAGCTACGACGGCGAAACGCTGGTCGTAAAGAACCTCAACATGGATATCGCGCGGGGCGAATTCCTCACCATGTTGGGTCCCTCGGGCTCAGGCAAGACCACCACCCTGCTGATGCTGGCCGGCTTCGAGGTGCCGACCCATGGCAGCATCTTCCTGGACGGCAAACCCATCGACAGGATGCCTCCCCACAAGCGCGACATCGGTATGGTGTTCCAGAACTATGCGCTGTTCCCGCACATGACGGTGGAGGAGAACCTCGCCTTCCCCCTCCAGGTGCGCAAGATCGCGAAGCCCGAGATCGAGACCCGGATCAAGCGGGCCCTCGACATGGTCCAGCTCGGCGCCTTCGGTCACCGGCGTCCCGCCCAGCTATCCGGTGGACAGCAGCAGCGCGTGGCCCTCGCCCGCGCGCTTGTCTTCGACCCGAAGCTGGTGCTGATGGACGAGCCGTTGGGTGCTCTCGACAAGCAGCTGCGCGAGCAGATGCAGCTTGAGATCAAGCACATCCACCAGGGCCTCGGCGTCACTGTGGTCTATGTGACGCATGACCAGAGCGAAGCGCTGACCATGTCGGACCGCATTGCCGTGTTCAACGACGGCGTCATCCAGCAGCTGGCCACGCCGGCCGACCTCTATGAACGGCCGGACAACGCCTTCGTTGCCCAGTTCATCGGCGAAAATAATAGGCTGCGCGGCAAGGTGACGGCGATGAACGGCACCACCTGCCAGGTCGAGATTCCCGGCAGCGGATCGGTCCGCGCGATGACCGTCAACGTGGATGGCGTGGGCGTGCCGACGACCCTGTCGCTGAGACCCGAGCGGGTGAAGATCAATCCGGCCCCGGGGAGCCTGCCGAACCTGTTCAGCGCCGAGGTGAAGGAGCTGATCTACCTGGGCGATCATGTGCGCACGCGGGTTTCCGTCTGCGGCAATGACGACTTCATCGTCAAGCTGCCCAACGCCGAGGAATCCGTAGTGCTCGAGCCGGGGACCACTATCACGGTCGGTTGGAAGACGGAGGATTGTCGGGCGCTCGACGCGCCATGACGATGTGCGAGGCGGCAGCCGCGGAATGCGGCGGCCGGGAGAGTCGAGAATAGCCGCTCCCATGGTGGGACGGCAGAGCAGGGAGACCGAAAGACGATGAAGAAAACTCTCATGATCGCCGGCGCCCTGGCGGTGGCCGGCCTGACGGGTATCGCGCTGACGCCGGCCAGGATGGCGGTGGCAGGCGACCAGCTGACTATCACGTCCTGGGGCGGCGCCTACCAGATGAGCCAGCGCAAGGCCTATTTCGAGCCTTTCGCCAAGGCGAACAGCGTCAAGATCACCGAGGAGGAATACAACGGCGAGCTCGCCAAGGTGAAGGCCATGGTCGACGCCAACAGCGTGACCTGGGACGCGGTGGACGTCGATTCCGGCCACGCCATCGAGGGATGCACCGCGGGCATTCTCGAGACGATCGACTGGGGCAAGCTCGGCCTCGATAGGTCGAAGTTCGCCGGCGCCGACAAGTACGACTGCGCGGTGCCTACGATCCTCTATGCGACGGTCATCGCCTATGACAAGGACAAGATGGCGAACGGGCCGCAGACCATCGCCGACCTGTTCGACACGGCCAAGTTCCCGGGCAAGCGCGGCCTGCAGAAGGACCCCTTCGTCAATCTCGAATGGGCCCTGATGGCCGACGGTGTGGCCAAGGGCGACGTATACAAGGTCCTGGGCACGCCCGATGGCGTCGCCCGCGCCTTCAAGAAGCTCGACACGATCAAGAAGGACGTCGTCTGGTGGGAAGCGGGCGCCCAGCCGCCGCAACTCCTGGCTGACGGCCAGGTGGTGATGACCTCCGCCTGGAACGGCCGCATCTACGACGCCGACAAGAATTCCGGCAAGCACTTCGTCATCATGTGGGATTCCCAGGCGCTGGATTGGGACCTCTGGGCCATCCCGAAGGGCGATCCGCGCTTGGACGACGCCTATAAGTTCGTCGCCTTCGCCAGCTCGCCTGCGGCCCAGGCCGACCAGACCCACTATATCTCCTACGGGCCGGCCAACGCCGATGCTATCCCCGATGTCGATCCGGCGATCCTGCCTAACCTGCCGACTGCACCGGACAACATGAAGAATTCCTTCTTCACCGACCCGCAGTTCTGGGGCGATCACGGTGACGACCTGCGTCAGCGCTTCACCGCCTGGCTGGCGCAATAACGATAAGGTGACGGGACGGGGAAGCGGATCTTCCCCGTCCCGGCCTGCCCTTCGCAGCAATGTGAAGGGCCGGACCGGCGAAGCTCAAAACGATAAGCACGCCCATGGTTAGCACGACGGTAGACCAGATCGCCCGCACCGCCGACGGAGTTCCGCTGAAGGTGAAACTCCAGCGGACGGAGCGCCGGCGCAAGCTGAAGGCTATCGGCCTCGTGCTGCCGCTATTTCTGTTCATCATCGTCGCTTTCGTCGTGCCGATCGGCGTCATGCTTTTCAACGCCGTGCATGACGACGACTTAAAGACCATGCTGCCCGAGACTGTGAAGGCCTTGGCCGGTTGGGACGGCAAGGATCTGCCCGACGAATCCGTCTATGCGGCCCTCGCCCTGGACCTGAAGGCGTCATGGGCGCGGCATAACGCGCCCGAGATCGGCAAGCGGATAAACTATGAGATGCCGGGTGCGCGCAGCGAAGTGATCATAAGCGCCCGCAAGGCCTCCAAGCTGACCGCGGGTCCCTACAAGCAGGCGCTGATCGACATCGACCCCCTGTGGAGCCAGAAGGCGACCTGGTTCCTGATCCAGCGGGGCGCTTCGGCCTATACGGCGTACTATCTTCTGCGATCCATCGACTTCCAGTACGGCGACAGCGGACAGATCATTGCCTCGCCGCCGGAAACCGCCATCTTCCGCGACATCTTCGCCCGGACACTGCTCATCAGCGTCACCGTCACCGTTGCCACCCTGCTGCTGGGATATCCCGTCGCCTATCTGCTGGCGAGCCTGCCTCTCAGGACCAGCAACCTGCTGATGATCATGGTCTTGCTGCCCTTCTGGACCTCGCTGCTGGTCCGCACCACGGCCTGGGTCGTGCTGCTGCAGGAGCATGGCGTCATCAATGACATCCTGCTTGGCCTCCACATCATCTCCCAGCCCGCCGAGCTCATCTTCAACCGGGTCGGCACCATCGTGGCCATGACCCATATCCAGCTGCCCTTCACCCTGCTGCCGATCTACAGCGTGATGAAGACGATCCCGCCGAGCCACGTGCGCGCCGCGCGCTCGCTCGGCGCCGGCCCCTTCTACGCCTTCTGGCGGGTCTATTTTCCCCAGAGCCTGCCCGGGATCGCCGCCGGCTGCCTGCTGACCTTCATCCTCAGCCTCGGCTACTACATCACGCCCGCCCTGGTGGGAGGAGCGACGGACCAGATGGTGAGCTATTTCGTCGCCTTCTACACCAACCAACAACTGAACTGGGGCATGGCTTCGGCGCTCGGTGCCGTCCTGCTGACGGCGACGCTCCTGCTCTACTACGTGTACAACAAGCTGGTCGGCGTCGACCGGATCAAGCTCGGATAGCCGCGATGGCCCTGCCCACATACGCTTCGCCGCTGGAAAGGGTCTGGTACTACGTGCACCGGGTGTTTTGCGGGGCCGTGCTGCTGTTTCTCGTGGCACCGATCCTGGCGGTCATGCCGCTGTCGTTCAATTCGGTGCCGTTCTTCACCTATCCGATGCCGGGCCTCTCCCTGCGCTGGTACCGGGAATTCTTCCTGACCGACCGTTGGCAGGGCGCGCTCCACAACTCCATCTTCATCGCAGTCTCGGTGACCTTGCTCTCGACCTTCCTCGGAACGCTCGCTGCCCTCGGTCTCAGCCGGGCAAACTTCCCCTATCGCACCGCGGTGATGAGCCTGCTGATCTCGCCCATCGTGGTGCCCGTGGTCATCAGCGCGGTCGGCATGTACTTCTTCTATGCCGATGTGCATCTGATCAACACCTACACCGCCTTGATCCTGGCCCACACCACGCTTGCAACCCCCTTCGTCGTCATCACCGTGACCGCGACCCTGATGGGGTTCGATCACAGCCTCACCCGGGCCGCCTCCGGCCTCGGCGCGAAGCCGACCAGGGTCTTCTTCAAGGTCATCCTGCCGCTCATCCTGCCCGGCATGATTTCGGGTTCGCTCTTCGCCTTCGGAACCTCCTTCGACGAGGTCGTGGTGGTGCTGTTCGTGGCCGGCCCGGAGCAGCGCACCCTGCCCAAAGTGATGTTCGCCGGCATCCGGGAACAGATCAGCCCGACCATCACTGCCGCGGCCACCGTGCTCATTCTCGTCTCGATCGCCTTGCTGACCACGGTCGAGCTATTGCGCCGGCGCTCTGACCGCTTGCGCGGGATTCGCCAGACTTAAGAGCGAATCACCATCGGAGGAACGGGCGCCCGCCATGGTTCCCTCGCGCGATTCCGGATAAAGTCGGGCTCCAAATGTACCGCGACAACAGCCTGATCCCGAGCGAGACCGTGCGCCTCGCCGCCTTGGGCCTTCTGGCGGAAGGCCGGCGCAGCTACGGCGATCTCGCGAGCGAGGTGCGCCATCTGAGCGCCCGTATCGTCGGGCCCTCCCTCGATCTTCTCGGCCCCTCGATCGAGTTGCTCAAGGTCGAAGGCCTTGCCGCCGCCGAGGCGGACGGGCCGCTCGCCATCACGGGCAAGGGCGAAGGCGAGCTGCAGCGGCTGCTGAAGGCGCCGCTGCGCGGTCCCATCGGTGAGGTCAACAAGCTCATCATCGCCCTCAAGCTCAGGTTCCTCGACCAGCTGGAGCGCGAAGAGCAGATGCTTCAGGTGGAGATGCTGGCCGAGACCTTCGAGCAGGAGCTTGCCCGGCTCACGGACCTTCGCGGCCACCTCGGCGAACGCGCCGGCCGGCTCGGCGACTGGCTCGAGCATGACATCGCCCAGCTCGGCGAGCGAATCGCCTGGTTCCGCCGGCTGCTGGACAGCCTGGAGTCGGCGCCGTCAGAATAGGTGCTGGCCGCCGGTGACGAAGACCTCCGTCCCCGTCACATAGCTGAAATCGGCGCTGCAAAGCCGGAAGACGGCCGCCGCGACCTCCTCAGGCCGGCCCATGCGATGCATGGGAATGCGCGGGATCAGGCTCTCGTACTCGGGGCCGATCATGGCCGTCTCGATCTCGCCGGGAGCGACCGCGTTGACCCTGACCCCGAGCTCGGCGAACTCGACCGCCATCTCGCGCGTGAGCGCCGACAGGGCTGCCTTCGACGTGCTGTAGGCCGAACCGGCAAAGGGATGGATCGCATGGCCGGCAATGGAGGTGATGTTGACGATGGAGCCGCGCCCGCGGTGAAGCGCCGGCGCGAAGCCGCGGGCCAGCGACAGCGGCGCGAAGAGGTTGAGCTCGAAGACGGCGCGCCACCCCTCCAGATCGCCGTTCAGGATGCCGAGCCGTTCCTTGAAGGCGGTCTTGGGCGAGATGGCGGCATTGTTGACCAGGGCATGAAGCGGGCCGCCCTCGAGGGCCGCGTTGGCCTCTTCCACGAACCGACCTGCCGCCGCAGGGTCGGCCAGGTCGACGGTGATGTGGCGGGTCCAGCTTGGATCGCGGGCGCATTCCTCGGGCACCTCGTCGCGGCTGCAGGTGATGATCCGCCAGCCCTCCTGGCTGAAGCGCTTCACCGTGGCGTGACCGATGCCGCGGCTGGCGCCCGTGAGGACCAGCGTCTTGCGCTCAGGGCCCCCGACGGTGACCGCCGGCACGCCCTTGACCGGCCCCGATGGGCGGCGCGCCGGACGGCTCGCCGCCTTGCGCCGGGCCGCCGGCAGTCGGCCGGCGCCGGTCACGCTCCTGCCACGGCGAAATTTGCCACGCGGGCCACGCCGGCGGCCTCAGTGAGCCATCAGCACGGGCAGGGTCGTCTGGGCCAGTACGTCGCGCGTGGCCCCACCCAGGATCATTTCGCGAATCCTACTGTGGCCGTATGCGCCCATCACCAGGATGTCGGCGCCGAGGCTCTGGGCATGTTCGAGCAGCGCGTGGCCGATGGACTTGCCATGAGGTTCGACATTTTCCACCACGGCCCTGAGGCCATGCCGGGCGAGATAGGCGACCAGCGCATCGCCGGGCGCCCGCTTGTCGACCCCCGGCGCCGTCAGCACGCTGATCGTCTCCGCCTTCTCCAGGAAGGGCAAAGCGGCCGACACGACACGGCTCGACTGGGCGCTGCCGTTCCAGGCAAGCGCGACCTTGCGCCCGATCGCGGCCGGCGGGCTAGGTGGGGCCACCAGCACCGGCCGGCCCGTGTCGAACAGCGCCGAATCCAGGCTGGCCGCGAGCTGCCCATCGGCGTTGGAGTCGGGCCGGCCGATGACGGTCAGGTCTGCAAGGCGTCCCGCAGCGGCGAGGACCACGGGCTCGGGGCCCATTTCCTGACGCCAGGTCATGCTGATGCCGGCCGTGGCGGCGGCCTGGTCGAAGGCGGTACGGGCCTTCTCGGCGCGCCCTTCGACGGCCTTGGTCATCGCCTCCATCACCTGCTCGACCATGGCTCCCGACATGCCTTCGCCGACGATGGGCACCAGGGTCGCCGGGTCGGCGCGGACGTGGAGCACATCGAGATGGGCGCCAAACTGCCTCGCCACGGCAATGCCGGCGCCGAGCGTGGCTTCCGACAGCGGACCGCCGTCGACCAGAGCCAGGATCAGTTTCGGTGTCATCGCTTCGCTCCTCTGCTATCCCCCATGAATCCAAAACTCGGGTGGAGACATGCCCTGGGCATCGGCACGAATCAAGCGAATCCCGGCCGCGCCTCCGGCAAGCCTGCCGGATCCTGATGGATTATGATCTCCGCGCCCGGGAATGCGTCGAGAATCGCCTTCTCGACCTCATCGGAAACCGCGTGGGCCTTGAGCAAGGGGATGTCGCCGTCGAGCTCGAGGTGAAACTGAATGAAAGTCGAGTGGCCCGAGGACCGGGTCCTGAGATCGTGGAGCTGGCGCACGGCGGGATTGGAGAGCGCGATGTCGCGGATGCGCCCGCGGGCCGCCTCCGGCAGTTCACGGTCCATCAGCAGGTCGAAGGCCGATCGGGCGATGTTCCACGCAGTGAATAGAATGTAGCAGCCGACGCCGGCGGCGCAGAGCGGATCGGCCAAGGCCCATTTGAACTCCCGCCAAACCAGCAAGGCAATGACGACGGCGCAGTTGACCAGCAGGTCACTGAAGTAGTGCTGGGCGTCGGCGCGGATAGCGACCGAGTCAGTCTGCTTGACGACGTGGCGCTGGAACAGCTGCAGCGCCGCGGTCAGCAGGATCGAGACCGCCATCACCACGAGGCCGGCGGCGCTGTTCAGGATCGGCGAGGGATTGACCACGCGATTGCCGGCCTCGACCAGGAGGAACAAGGCCGAGCCGGCGATGAAGGCGCTCTGTACCAAGGCCGCCAGGGGCTCGGCCTTGCCATGGCCGAAACGATGCTCCTCGTCGGGGGGAACAAGCGCAGTGCGCACGGCCACCAGGTTGACCAGGGAGGCGGCCGCATCGAGCAGGGAATCCAGCAGGGTCGACAGCATGCTGACGGAATCGGTGAGGAGATAGGCCCCGACCTTGGCGGCAATCAGGATCCCCGCCGTCGTGACCGAGGCGTAAGTGGCCATCCGCATCAGCCGCCCGCGTTCCTCGCCGTACAGGAGCGCGGTCATGGATAGAGCTTCGTCATCAGCCAGCCCGTCCCATCCCGCGTGTAGACCATCCGGTCATGAAGACGGAACGGGCGATCCTCCCAGAACTCGATGCGCGACGGGCTGACGCGGAACCCCGACCAGTGAGGCGGCCGCGGAACAGGGCCGATGGCGAACTTCGCCGTGAACTTGGCGACACGGGCCTCGAGCGCGAAACGCCCTTCCAGCGGCCGGGACTGGTCCGAGGCCCAGGCCCCGATCTGGGAGCTGCGCGGCCGGCTGGCGAAATAGGCATCGGCTTCCTCCGGCGAGGTCGGCTCCGCCATGCCCTCGATTCGGACGCTCCGGCGCAACGACTTCCAGTGGAAGCAGAGGGCAGCTTGGCGATGGCTCAGGAGCTGCTGGCCCTTCCGGCTCTCGTAATTGGTGTAAAAGACGAAACCCCGGGGATCGGCGCTCTTCAGCAGAACCATGCGCGCCGAAGGCATGCCGTCGGCCCCGACGGTGGCCAGCGTCATGGCCTCGGGGTCGTTCGGCTCCTTCGCCTTGGCTTCCTCGAACCAGGCGTCGAACAGACGAAACGGTTCGGCAAACTCTTGCACCATGCATCCGCTCGGTTTGGACACGGCAGCGACCGCCGTGCCGGCCAGGAGCGTGCATGTTAACGCAAGCCATCGCCACGCTGCCAGACGCATGACGCGGTACCGAGCTGCCCGACGCGCTTTCGCAAGCAAAACACCATGGCCCGGTCTCGTTGACCAAATGCCTCATTAATGTAGGATGCCTCGCATTCTCAATGATCTTTCACGGGGTTAGGCGGGTTTCATGAGCGATCGAAGCGGGCTTATGGCCGGCAAACGCGGCCTGGTCATGGGCGTAGCCAACGACCGCTCCATCGCCTGGGGTATTGCCCGTGCCGCAGCCGAGCAGGGCGCGAAGGTCGCCTTCACCTACCAGGGCGAGGCCCTGCTGAAGCGGGTGAAGCCCCTCGCCCAGTCCCTTGGCGCCGATCACATCCTGCCTTGCGATGTCGCGGATGAATCGAGCATCGACGCCGTGTTCGCCGCGCTAGGCGAGGATTGGGGCAGCCTCGATTTCGTCGTCCACGCCATCGCCTTCTCGGACAAGGAAGAGCTGAAGGGCGGCTACCTCGAAACGACGCGGCGCAACTTCGCCCAGACCATGGACATTTCCTGCTACTCCTTCACCGCCGTCTGCCAACGCGCGGTCAAGCTGATGCCCAATGGCGGGAGCTTGCTTACCCTCACCTATTTCGGCGCCGAACGCGTGATGCCCCATTACAACGTCATGGGCGTGGCCAAGGCGGCGCTCGAGGCGAGCGTGCGTTACCTGGCGGCCGACCTCGGCGGCCGGGCCATTCGCGTCAATGCCATTTCGGCCGGGCCAATCAAGACGCTGGCTTCGTCCGGCATCGGCGACTTCCGCTACATCCTGCGCTGGAACGAGTTGAACGCGCCGCTGAAGCGCAACGTCACCATCGACGACGTGGGCGGCGCCGGGCTCTATCTGCTGAGCGATCTTTCGCGCGGCGTCACCGGCGAGGTGCATCACGTGGACAGCGGCTATCACGTCGTCGGCATGCTGCGCACGGACGCGGTCTCCGAAGTCAGGGCCATGTTGCAGAACTTCGACCCGAAAGAGTGAGGCTGTGTCGCACAACAGCTTCGGGCGCCTCTTTCGGTTCACCAGCTGGGGCGAAAGCCATGGCCCCGCCATCGGTTGCGTCGTCGACGGCACGCCGCCCCTGATCCAACTCGACGAAGCCGACATCCAGCCCTGGCTGGACCGGCGGCGGCCCGGCCAATCGCGCTTCGTCACCCAGCGCCGGGAAAGCGACCAGGTGCGCATCCTTTCGGGCGTCTTCGAGGGGCGGACGACTGGAACGCCCATCAGCCTGATCATCGACAACGAGGACCAGCGCTCGAAGGACTACAGCGAGAACCGCGACAAGTTCCGCCCTGGCCATGCCGACTACGCCTATTGGAAGAAATACGGCATTCGGGACCACCGGGGCGGCGGCCGGTCCTCGGCCCGCGAGACGGCCAGCCGGGTGGCGGCGGGCGCGGTCGCGCGCAAGGTCATCGCGCATGTGACCGGCAAGGCGGTCGAGATCCGCGGGGCCCTCATCCAGATCGGGGCTCAGGCCATCGACCGCGGGCGCTGGGATTGGGCCGAGATCGATCGCAACCCCTTTTTCTCGCCCGATCCCGGCGTAGTCGAGGGTTGGGGCGAAATGCTGGACGGCTTGCGCAAGGCGGGCTCCTCCACGGGCGCCGTGGTCGAAGTGGTCGCAAGCGGCCTGCCCGCGGGCTTGGGCGCCCCGATCTACGGCAAGCTCGACGCCGACATCGCCGCGGCCATGATGAGCATCAACGCGGTGAAAGGCGTGGAAGTCGGCGAGGGCTTCGCCGCCGCGCGCCTCAGGGGCGAGGAGAACGCCGACGAGATGCGCATGGAAGGAGACCAGGTCTCCTTCAAGAGCAACCACGCCGGCGGCATTCTGGGCGGCATCTCGACCGGGCAGGACATCGTTCTGCGCTTCGCCGTCAAGCCGACGAGCTCGATCCTGCTGCCGCGCGAGACCGTGACGACCGGTGGCGAAGACTCGGAGATTTCGACCAAGGGCCGACACGACCCTTGTGTCGGAATCCGCGCCGTGCCGGTGGGTGAGGCCATGCTCGCGATCGTGCTGGCCGATCAC
This sequence comes from uncultured Alphaproteobacteria bacterium, assembly GCA_963724385.1. Taxonomy (GTDB): domain Bacteria; phylum Pseudomonadota; class Alphaproteobacteria; order Dongiales; family Dongiaceae; genus DASXQK01. The sequence goes on from CAVRUJ010000002.1 coordinate 376,717, forward strand.
CTGCTGCGCCACAGGGCGCAATGCGGCTGACCGACTAGCGGCGGAAGACGCCCACCAGCTCCAGATGGGGCGACCAGGGGAACTGGTCGACCGGGAGCACCCGTTCCAGGCGGAAGCCGCCGTCGATCAGGATCCGGGCGTCGCGGGCGAAGCTGCCGGGGTGGCAGGAAACACCTAAGGCGAGATCCAAGTTTGAGCGCGCGATTTCGGCGGCCTGTTCCTTGGCTCCCGCGCGCGGCGGATCGAAGACCACCGCATCGAACCGGCGCAACTCGGCCGCCGTGAGCGGTGCGCGCGCCAGATCCCGCCGCTCGGCGCTGACGCGTCCACCGAGGCTGCGGGCAGCCGCGGCAAGGGCCGAGAGCGCCGGCCCGTCACCCTCGACGGCATGAACCTTGGCCGAGGCCGCAAGGGGGAAGGTGAAGGTGCCGCAGCCAGCGTAGAGATCCGCGATGCGAGCGCGCCCGGCAACCGTGATCGAAACGGCCTCGGTCAACAGGGCCTCTCCGGCCGCGGTGGGCTGCAGGAAGGCTCCAGGCGGCAGCGCGACGGCCACCTTGCCGAACACGGCGCGCGGTTGCCGGCGCAGGATCACCGGCTCGGCATCGGGCCCGGCCGAGATCCGCGCCAGATCTTGTTCGGAAGCGAGCATCGTCAGCGCCTCGCGGGCCACCAGGTCGGGAGAATGCCGGCCTTGAATCCAGACATCGATCCCACTGTCCGTCGTCAGGACGGCGATGTCAGCCTTCTCCCTTGGGCCAAGGACGGCAAGCAGCGCCCGCCGCAAGGGTGGCAGCAGGGCAACCAACTTGCGGTCGAGGATGAGGCAGACCTGAAGATCGACGATGCTGGCGCTGCCGGAGGCGTTGAAGCCGAGCGTCAAACGCTCGCCGCGCCCGGCTGCGGCGAAAACGGCGCGTCGCCGGGTCGCCTGCGGAAGTATGCGAAGCGGCAGGATCTCGGCTTCGATGCCACGCCGTGCCAACGCTTGGCCGACCAAGGCCTGTTTCCAGGCGACATAGGTCTCGGGCTTCACATGTTGGAGCGCACAGCCGCCGCAAGTCCCGAAATGCCGGCAGGGCGGCGGCGCGCGACCCGCTCCGTCCTTCAGGCGCAAGACGATCCGGCCCAGCTGCCCGCCGTCCCGCTCCCCGACGATCGTCACCCGAAGGTGGTCGCCCGGAGCCGAGAATGGCACGAAGACCGCACCATCCCCGGCCTGGCCGCCGATATAGCCGACACCGTCGCCGTGGCTGCCGAGAGCGGCGATCTCGAGGTCGATCTCGGGAGCCTGGCGACGGACCGAAGTCGCGGGATGGGCCGATCGCATTTCTTCTGCTTCTCTCCCCCGGCGGGATCGCTATCATAGCCCGCCATGCGCCTGCTGCGGTTCATCGGAATTTCGATCGTCACGCTGTGTGCCATCGTCGGCGCGCTGTTCATCGCGGCCGTGTTCGGCATCGTCCTCAGCCTGCACAACTTCTCCAAGCTGGCCGCCGGGCCACCGCCCCAGCGCATGGTCCTGACCCTCGACCTTGCCGATGGCCTGGTGGAGACGCTGCCCACGAACCCCTTCGCGCTGGCTTCCATGGGCAAGGCCGTGACCGTGAACGACGCCTTGAAAGCACTCTGGCAAGCCGGGAGGGATGACCGGGTGAAGGTGCTGCTGCTGCGGCTCGGTACCGGCGCTATCGACCTGGCGCGCGCAGAGGAGCTGGCCGACGCCGTGACGACGTTCCGCCGCTCCGGAAAGCCCGTCATCGCCTTCGCCGAGGATTTCGGCGAGGGTGGCGACGCCAACAGCAACTACGTGCTGGCGACGGCGGCGAGCCAGATCCTGCTGCAGCCTTCCGGCGAGGTTCATCTGACGGGCGCCGCGCTGCAGACGCCCTTCTTCCGCAGCGTCCTGGACAAGCTCGGGATCCAGGCGCGCCTCGACCGGCGGGAGGAATACAAGGGTGCGGCCAACAGCTTCCTCGACGATTCCATGCCGGCACCCCAGCGCAGCAACATGCAGGCGCTGGTCGACTCCCTGACCCAGCAAATCGCCGACGCTGTCGCCAAGGGACGGCACATCGATCCTGTCCAGGCGCGCGATATCGTCGAACACGGACCATACGATGCTGCCGCCGCGCAGTCGGCCAAGCTCATCGACGGCACCCGCTATTGGGATCAAGTCGTGAGCGACGCCCTCGGTCTGGCCGGGCCCGGCGCCAAGACCTACGGGATGGCACAATACATCGCCACCATGCCGGAGCCTCCGAAGACGGCGACTCGAATCGCCATCGTCTACGGCGTCGGCAACATCGTGCTGGGAGACGGCAATACGAGCCCGCTGGCCGAGGATTCGGTCATAGCTTCCCGGCGGATGTCCGACGAACTCCACAAGGCGGTGGACGATCCCAAGATCGCCGGCATCATCCTCCGGATCGACAGCCCCGGAGGATCCTACATCGCCTCGGACGCCATCTGGCGCGAGGTGGCGCGTGCCCGCGATCTCCACAAGCCCCTGGTGGTCTCGATGGCCGGCGTGGCCGCTTCGGGCGGGTATTTCCTTTCCGCGCCGGCCGCGGTCATCGTCGCCGAGCCGGCCACGCTCACAGGCTCGATCGGCGTCTTCAGCGGCAAATTCGTGATCAAGGATCTGCTGGCCAAGCTCGGCATTACCGTGGACAGCGTGAGCGTCGGCGCCAACAGCCTGGCCGACAGCGCGACGGCCGATTACACGCCCGCTCAATGGGCGTTGCTGGAGGCCAATCTGGACCGGATCTATGGGGATTTCCTGGCCAAGGTCGCGGACGGTCGCGGTCTCAGCAAGGATACGGTCCGCGCCGCCGCCAAGGGCCAGGTATGGACAGGCAGCGCTGCCAAGACCGAGGGGCTGGTCGATCTCTTGGGTGGAATCCGGACCGCGACCGACGAGGTGCGGCGCTTGGCCAAGATCGATCCAGCGACCGAGGTCGACGTCGAGCAGTACCCCTCGCGCGCGGACGAGCTCCAGACCATCCTCGCCCGAATGCTGGGCGCCGAAGGCGATACCGCGGTGGCGCTACGACCTCTGGTCCGCATCCTCGAGGCCGCCGCATCCCTGACCGACGCCTATGACGCCGTGACGGGACCGGCCCCCGACGAAAGCCTGCGCGCCGCCATACCCTGACGTCCTTCAGGCTCCGTGCCGCGCGGCGATCAGATACTCGATATTGCCGTCCATGCCGGTGATGGGGCTCTCGGTCAAGCCCAGCACGCGCCAACCCGGGCGGTTGGCGAGCCAGTCGGCGACGCGCCCGCAGGCCGCCTTGCGCAGATCGGCGTCCCGGACGATGCCCCCTTTGCCTACGGCTTTCCTGCCGACTTCGAATTGAGGCTTGATCAGGGCCACGAGGCTGGCCTCCTGCGCGGCCAGGGAAAGCGGGCGTTCGAGCACCGTTGCGAGGCCGATGAAGCTGGCGTCGCAGACGATCAGGGACGGCGGCTCGGGTAGCTGAACGCGCGTCAGATTGCGCGCGTTGAAGCGCTCCAGAACGACGACGCGAGGATCCTGGCGCAGCTTCCAGGCCAGCTGGCCGCGGCCCACGTCGACGGCGTAGACCTTGGCGGCGCCGCGCGCCAGGAGCACGTCGGTGAAGCCGCCGGTCGAGGCGCCGACATCGAGGCAAACTCGGCCCGCCGGATCGATAGCGAAGAAATCGAGCGCGAAGGCAAGCTTGACCCCGCCGCGGGAAACCCAGGGATGGTCCTGGCCGCGCAGCTCCAGGGCGGCGGCTTCGGCGACGAGCTCGCCGGCCTTTTCGATGCGCCGATCGCCACTGAAGACCTTGCCGGCCAGGATCAGGGCGGCGGCGCGGCTGCGACTATCGGCCAGACCCCGCTCCACCATCAGCAGATCGGCTCGTTTCTTCACGGGCCCAGGCGCTTGGCCAGGCGGTCGAAGCGAAGTCCGAGAAGAATAGCCGTCACGGCGAGGCCAAGGGCGAGCCCGATCCAGAACCCCACGGCCCCATAGCCCGCCCAGAAACCCAATAGGCTCGCCGCGCTGATGCCGACGAGCCAATAGCCGATGAAGCAGATGGCCATGGGCACCCGCGTGTCCTTGAGGCCGCGCAAGGCGCCTCCGGCAACGGCCTGGGTGCCGTCGAAGACCTGGAACAGCGCCGCGATGGGCAGCAGGGTCAAGGCCACCGCTAGCATCGGCTGGTTGCCAGGCACCGACAGATCGACATAGAGGCCGACGAGAAAGCGCGGCAGGGTCAGGAACAAAGCTGCCGCCAGCAGCATCCAGATGACCCCCAGATGAAGCGCCGTGTAGCCGGCCCGCCGCGCCGCGGCGGCCTGGCGGGCGCCGACGGCGCGTCCGACCCGAACCGTCGCCGCCTGTCCGACAGCATAAGGAATCATGAAGGTAAACGAGCAAAGCCCGCCGACCACCGCATTGGCCGCCAAGGCGGCGTTGCCGAGCACGGCGATCAGCAGGGTCGTCGCCACGAACAGGCCGTTCTCGAACATGTAGGAACCCGCAATGGGCCAGCCCAGACGCAGGATCTCCCAAAACACCGGGTCGGGCCTGGTCAGATTCGAAAATACCCGGAAGGCATGAAACTCGCGGTCGACCCGAAGATAGACCGCAACTGCCAGGAACTGGAGCCAGCAGCTGATGGTGCCGCTGAGGCCGATTCCCGGCACACCGAGTCGGGGCATGCCGAAGCTGCCGTAGACGAACAGATAGTTGCTGAGCGCCGTCACGCCGATGGAGAGAATGGCAACGATGGTGACGATGCGCGGCCGGTTGGCTGCCGTGGCGAAAAAGCGCAGCGCTGAATAGGCGAGGAACCCCGGTATGCCCGGCAGACACCAGAGCAGCAGACCCTGGGCGAGCCGCACCGTGCGTGGGTCGTAACCCAAGTGGGGCAAGACCAGGATCATGCCCAGCAGAACCAAGCCGCAAGGCAGCGACAGGGCCAGAGAAAGGCGCAAACCCTGGCGGGCGACGATCGCGGCCTTGTCCCGATCGCCGGCGCCCAAGGCATGGGAAGCGATGGCCGCCACCCCTGCCAGCACGCCCATGCCGAGCAACAGAGGCGTGAACTGCAGGTTGGCGCCAAGCCCCCCGGCGGCGAGCTCATCGGCCCCCAGACGCCCGACCATGACGTTGTCGACGAAGATCGTCGCCATCTGAGCGAGGAAGGCGATGGCGATGGGAAGCGCCAGCGCGAGGGTGGCGCCCGCCTCTCCAAGCCAAGTCGTTCGGCCTTGCGGCCGGGCTGTCGCGTCGGCCGCCATGAGGGATGCAGCCGGTCTTACGCGCGGGCCGTGGCCTGAGCGGATTCGCGGCCCAGGGCAGCGAGAGCCGTGGCGACTATGTGCTTGGCGTCGAGGCCGGCCTCGGCATATTGGATTTCGGGCTTGTTGTGGTCGATGAAACGGTCCGGCAGGACCATGGGCCGGATCTTCAAGCCCCCGTCGAGCATGCCTGTGGTCGCCAGATACTGAAGCACATGGGACGCAAATCCGCCGACGCCGCCCTCCTCGATCGTAATCAGCACCTCGTGCTCGCGGGCTAGCCGGCGCACCAAGTCCTCGTCCAAGGGCTTGGCGAAGCGGGCGTCGGCGACCGTGGCGGAAAGCCCGCGCGCGGCCAGATCCTCGGCCGCCTTCAGGCATTCTTGCAGACGGGTCCCATAGGACAGCAAGGCCACGGCCGTACCTTCCCGCAGGACCCGGCCGCGACCGATCTGCAACGGGGTCCCGCGCGCCGGCAGCTCGACCCCCACGCCCTCGCCGCGCGGATAGCGCAAGGCGGAAGGCCGGTCGTCGATCGCCGCTGCCGTGGCCACCATGTGGCAGAGCTCGGCCTCGTCCGCGGCCGCCATCAGCACCATGCCGGGCAGGCAGCCGAGATAGGCGATGTCGAAGGAGCCGGCGTGGGTGGCGCCGTCGGCGCCCACCAGGCCTGCCCGATCCATGGCGAACCTGACCGGCAGGCGCTGGATGGCCACGTCATGGACGACCTGGTCGTAGGCCCGTTGCAGGAAGGTGGAATAGATCGCGCAGAACGGCTTGAATCCTTCGGTCGAAAGGCCCGCGGCGAAGGTCACGCCATGCTGCTCGGCGATGCCGACGTCGAAACACCGATCGGGGAAGCGCTTGGCGAAGTAATTCAGGCCGGTGCCCGACGGCATGGCGGCGGTGATGGCGACGATCTTGTCGTCATGCTCCGCCTCGGCGATGAGGGCATCGGCGAAGACCTTGGTATAGCTCGGCGCGTTCGAGGCCGCTTTGACCTGGGCCCCGGTGACGACGTCGAACTTGACCACGCCGTGATACTTGTCGGCGGCCTTCTCGGCCGGCGGATAGCCATGGCCCTTGCGGGTGACAACATGGACCAGCACCGGCCCCTCGGACGATGCATCGCGCACATTGCGCAAGACCGGCAGCAGATGGTCGAGGTTGTGGCCGTCGATCGGGCCGACGTAGAAGAAGCCCATCTCCTCGAACAAGGTGCCGCCGGTTACCAGGCCGCGGGCGAATTCCTCGGCGCGCTTGGCCGCCATCTCGAACCGACGGGGGAAGTTCTTCGCCATCTCCTTAGCCAGATGGCGCAATGACCGGTACGACTTGGAGGAGATCAGGCGCGACAGATAAGCGCTCATGGCCCCAACCGGCGGGGCGATCGACATGTCATTGTCGTTGAGCACGACGATGAGGCGGCTGTCCATGGAGCCGGCGTTGTTTAGCGCCTCATAGGCCATGCCGGCGCTCATCGCGCCGTCGCCGATCACGGCGATGACGTGGTTCTTGCGCCCCTCCAGGTCCCTTGCCACGGCCATGCCGAGGGCGGCCGAGATGGAGGTCGAGCTGTGAGCCGCGCCGAAGGGGTCGTATTTGCTCTCGTCGCGCTTGGTGAAGCCGGAGAGCCCGCCGCCCTGGCGCAGGGTGCGGATACGGTCCCGCCGGCCGGTCAGGATCTTGTGCGGATAGGCCTGATGGCCGACGTCCCAGATCAGCCGATCCTCGGGGGTCTCGAACAGGTAGTGCAGCGCCACGGTGAGCTCGACCACGCCGAGGCCGGCACCCAGATGCCCTCCCGTGACCGACACGGCATCGATGGTCTCCTGACGCAGCTCATCGGCGAGCTGTCGCAGCTGCGACTCTTGCAGGCGACGAAGGTCCGCCGGCACATGCACGGAATCAAGCAAGGGCGTTTTGCTGTTCGCCAAGATGACTTTCCTCAAGTGATTGGGGGTCGGACTCTAGCCAAGTCCTACCCGGACCGACGAAATTCCGCTTTTTCTACAAAGAAATCAAGAGACTGAGCTGAAAACCTCGGGCCCGCTCCGGTGGCAGCCGGCCAGTTCAGTCGAATTTGGCTGGTTGGGTGGAAAGGCTGCCATCGGTCCCAACGACGATGCGGTCGACCTTTTCCTGGGCCTCCCGCAACTTTTTCTCGCAATGACGCTTGAGCGCGGCACCCCGTTCATAAGCCCGGATCGCCTCTTCCAGCTTGGAATCGCCTTTTTCCAACGCCTTGACCAGAGCCTGCAGCTCGGCAAGAGCGTCCTCGAAGCTCAGATCATCGATCGCCGGCTGTTTCTTGCCTTCGGCCATGGCCTTTCGATCTCCAATGAAACTATGCCACAGCCATGAGGGCCTGGACATGGGCCGCAGCGCTGGCGGCGAGTGCCTCCAGGTCATAGCCCCCCTCGAAAGTCGAGACAACCCGGCCGCCCGCATGGCGATCGGCGATTGTCCGGAGCCGTTCTGTCGCCCAGGCGAAATCCTCTTCCTCCAGCTCCAGATTGGCGAGCGGATCGGCCCGATGGGCATCGAACCCGGCCGAAATCAAAAGGAAATCGGGGCGGAACCGGTCGAGGGCCGGAAGCACACGGCTTTCCATGGCCCTCCGGAATTCCTCCGACCCGGCATAGGGAGGGAGCGGCGCGTTGCAGATATTCCCAACCCCGGTTTCACTCGCCGCCCCGGTTCCCGGGTAAAGGGGCATCTGGTGGGTCGAGGCGTAGAAGGCTTCGGGATCCTTCTCGAACATCGCCTGGGTGCCATTGCCGTGATGGACGTCGAAATCGACGACGGCCACGCGCCTCAGCCCATGCACGGCGCGGGCCTGGAGCGCGCCCACCGCGACGTTGTTGAACAGGCAAAAGCCCATCGCAGTTCCCGGCTCCGCGTGATGGCCGGGCGGGCGGACGGCGCAGAAGGCATTGGCGATCTCGCCGCCCGCGACGGCATCCACCGCCGCGCAGACCGCGCCGGCGGCCCGGAGCGCCGCTTCCCCGGATCCGGGCGAAAGCGTCGTGTCGGGGTCGAGGGCGAACAGGCCCGCCGCAGGCACGGCATGGAGGATCGCCTCGACATAGCTTCGCGGATGGACCCGGCAAAGCTGCTCCACCGTCGCCCGCGGCGCCTCCGCCCTCTCGAGAGACGCAAAGCTCTCGCCCTCCAGCGCCGCAAGAATGGCTTGAAGCCGAGCCGGGCGCTCCGGATGGCCGGGGCCCATATCGTGGCCGAGGCAGGCGGCGTGGGTGTAGAGCCGAGTCGTCATGCCGGGCCATTCTTGCCGGCGGTAATGCCAAATGCCAGGCAATTGCCACCTGACCCGCGAGCGCGGGCCGAGAATTCCGACCCTATGCTATGGTACGGGGCGCGAATGCCGGCAAAGCGCTGCAGCCAGGGTGGGAGCCCGTCATGTTGGTATTCCGACAGCTCTTCGATCCGCAGTCCTCGACCTATTCCTATTTGCTGGCGGACGGGGACAGCGCAGAAGCGGTGCTCATCGATCCGGTCTTCGAGCAGGCGCCGCGGGACAGCGCGCTTGTGCGCGAGCTGGGTCTGAAGCTCCAGTTCACGCTGGAGAGCCATGTCCATGCGGACCACGTGACCGGGGCCTCGATCCTGAAGCATCGTCTCGGCAGCCAGATCGCGCTCGGTGGCGCCAGCGGCGCCGAGGGCGCGGACCGGTACCTCGCGGACCGCGAGCGGGTCGTCTTCGGCAAGCGGTATCTCGAGACTCGCGCTACGCCCGGCCACACGAACGGCTGCGTCACCTATGTGCTGGACAACGAGAGCATGGCGTTCACCGGCGACTGCCTGCTCATCCGCGGCTGCGGGCGCACGGATTTCCAGCAGGGAAACCCCCGGACCATGTTCCGATCAGTGCACACCCAAATCTTCTCGTTGCCGGAATCCTGCCTGCTCTATCCAGGGCATGACTACCGCGGGCTTACGGTCACCAGCGTAGGCGAGGAACGGCGCTTCAATCCGCGCCTGGGCGGACAGCTGAGCGAGGACGATTTCGTGGGCTATATGCGCAATCTGGGGCTGCCGCATCCCAAGCAGATGGATATCGCCGTCCCGGCCAATTTGAAATGCGGGCAGCGGGAGGACGGGCCGCCGGCCGATGAAGCGTCCTGGGGGCCGCTGACGCTGACCTTCGCCGGCGTCTGGGAAATCGAGCCGCATTGGGTCGAGGAACATCTGCGCGAGCTGCAGCTCGTCGACGTGCGCGAGCCCGACGAATACAGCGGGCCGCTCGGCCACATCCCGGGGGCGAAGTTGCTGCCCCTCGGAAGCCTGAGCGAGGCAGCGGCGGTCCTGGTCAAGGACAAGCCTGTCGTGACCGTGTGCCGCGCGGGCGGGCGCTCGGCCCAGGCGACCCTGATCCTTAAGCGGCTCGGGTTCTCCCATGTCGCCAATCTGCCGGGCGGCATGTTGCGCTGGCGGGCGCACCGCCAGGTCGTCGAGGGCGGGAGCGACTGACCTTCCTCTCAGTCCGCAAGCAGCCTTCGCAGGCCATGCCAGAACAAGGCCGCCCAGCCGAAGATCAGGGCTAGGCCACCAAAAGGTGTTGCCCAGGCGAATCCGCGCCAGCCCACAAGCGCCAACAAGTACAGACTGCCGCTGAACAGGACCGCGCCCAGGAGCATCAGCCAACCGGCGAGCGCCAGCAGCCGCGCAGGCTGCCTTTCATAGAGGATGCCGATCCCCAGAAGCGCCAGGGCGTGCCAGAGCTGATAGCCGCTCCCGGTACTAACCCAAGCCAGGGCCGCGGGATCGAGTGCGGCCTTGAGGCCATGGGCGGCAAACGCTCCCATGGCGACGGCGATCAAGCCGTTGAGGGCCGAGGCGGCGATCCAGATCCCGGCGAGGCGCGCGGCGGCTTTTTCCATGGCGCTTGAGCAATAGCACAGCCCATATCCAGTTGTGGCTATTGCGCCGAAGCCGTGGTGCCGCAGCCGGGCGCCGCCTTCGTTGCCAACGCCTCCGCGCCGCTCCGAGAGGGCCTCTTGTCATAGGAACGCTCGACAGGCGAAGTTTTGTCCAAGGGCCCGACGGGATAGCATGGCCCGCGGACCGCTGGCCTGGGCTGGAGAATTGCCAATGAGCTTGACGATCGCTGAGCGCTGGTTCGAGACCCGGCGGATCGACGACGACATAACCCTGCTGTGGGAGCCCCATGTCGTGCCGCTCCTGCGTTGCAACATCTGGCACGTGCGGGGCCGGGATCGAGACCTGCTGGTCGACACGGGCATGGGAATCGCGAGCCTTCGCCACGCCGCCCGGCAGTTGCTGGAAAAATCCGTGCTGGCCGTGGCGACCCACACCCATCTCGACCATGTCGGCGGGCATCACGAATTTGCCGAACGCCTGGTCCATCGCCTCGAAGCCGACAACCTCAGCGAGCCCGGCCGGCTGGCGACCTTGTCCACAGCCGATTGGGCGGCCGAAGAAGTGGCGATGATGCGCAACGCCGGCTACGAAGTGCCGGGCGCGCTGATCACCGCCCTGCCCCACGCGGGCTACAAGCTCTCGGACTATCGGAGATTGCCGGCCGCGCCGACCGTCATCGTCGAGGAGGGCGATGTGGTCGATCTGGGTGACCGGCAATTCGACGTCCTGCATCTGCCGGGCCATTCGCCGGGCAGCATCGGGTTGTGGGAATCGAAGACGGGAACCCTGTTTTCGGGGGATGCCATCTATGATGGGCCTTTGCTCGATCAGCTTCCGCGCTCCAACGTCGCGGACTATCTGCGTACGATGAGACGGCTCCGGGAGCTGCCAGTCCGCGTCGTGCATGCCGGCCATGACCCCAGTTTCGGGCGCGATCGGCTGAAGCAGATCGCGGAGGCCTACCTGAAGCGCAGGGATAGCAAGGCCGCCTAGCCCGGAGCGCGTTGGCGGCGGAATGCGAGCAGCTGGGCGGTCAGCACCCCGACCACGATCACGGCCGCACCGGCAAGCTGGATCCAGGCGAAACTGCCGCCCAGCAGGACCACAGCCGGAAGTGCGGCCAAAGGCAGCAGATTGCTATACATGGCGGGAACGAGGACGCCGATCCGGCTGACCGCGTAGTGCCAGAGGAAATTTCCGAGAGCGATCGGGAATACACCGGCGAACAGGATGAGCGCCAGGGCCTCAAGGCTGAAATCCATCTTGAAATGCACGATGCCGGCGCCCTGTACGATCGGCATGAGAAGCAGAAGCCAGAGCGCGCCGGCCGCGACGGTGAAGGCCGTGATCTGCAGCTGGCTGTAGCCCTTGAGCCAGCGCTGAGCCGCCATGGACATCCAGGTCCATGTGACATTCGCGAGCACGATCAGGATTTCGCCGCCCTCGAAATGCGTGCCGGTCAGTGATTCGCCGCCGAGCACCGAAATCAGGCCGCCGGCGACCGCGAGCACCGCGCCCAGCAGCATGCCGCGCCCCAGCGGCTCGCGGAAGAGCAGCGCCGCCGCCAAGGCCGAGGTGACCGGATTGCTGGTCGAAATGATCGCCGAGGAGAATCCGCTGGAGAAAGCGACGCCGATGCTGGTCAAGAGGGAGCCGAGCGCCACGCCGATCCCGCCCAGCAGTGCCAGACGGCCGAGAGACCTGAGGCCGGGGATCGGGATCCGCCGGCGCTCGACGAACAGGCAAGGAAACAGCACCAGCGTGCCCAGCAACTGCCGGCCAACCGTTGCCGAGTAGAGGTCCCAATGGGTCAGGAGCCGCTCGAGCATCGGGAAAAAGGCGCCCCAGACCGAGATCATCACCAGGAGGGCGAGATTGGCGAGAACGAGATCGCGCAAGGCCAGGGATCTGGCGCCAGCCGATTGCTGCGCCGCGTCGATCCGGGGTTCATTCATGATTGGAGACAATCCGCTTCCGCGCCGCCGGCGCGCTTGTAATCACTCTAGCGAGGCCGTCCGCGCGCCGGCAATGGCGTCCGGCGCAGGGCTGCCCGGCGCGGCGGGCGGGCTGGCGTGCCGTTCGGGGATGCGGCATATCTGGCGGCGTTTCGAAAAGGGCCCGACCATGCCGATCAATCCCACCGACCTCTCCCGACCGGGCGCGGACCACGTCCCATCCTATTGGGCGGCGACCGCCGGCCCCGAGGTCGAGAACACCGATCCCGTTTCCAGCGATCTGGACGTCGATGTCGCCATTATCGGCGGCGGCTACACGGGGCTGTCGGCGGCGTACCATCTCGGCCGCGACCACCGCATTGTCGCGCATGTCCTGGAGGCCCATCGCATCGGCTGGGGATGCAGCGGACGGAACGGGGGATTCTGCTCCACCGGCATGGGGAAGGACGACTTCGGATCCTGGGTGAGACGCTTCGGCCTCGACGGGGCCAAGGCGGTTTTCGAACAGAGCCGCGAGGCGGTCCGCTGCGTCGGCCGCATCCTGGAGACGGAATCGATCGACGCCGAGCGTACCGCGAACGGCGGACTCGAACTGGCTCACAAGCCGAACCGCATGGCCGAGATGGACGCCCATCGCCATCAGCTCAACGACCTGTTCGGGATGGACGTGAAGCTGTTGAGCCGTGCCGATCTCGCCAGCCACTTCCTCGACAGCCGCGAGGCCTACGGCGCACTCCTGCATGACGAGGGCTTTGCCCTGCACGCGCTGAAATACGCGCGGGGCCTCGCCAGGGCGGCGCAGCGCCACGGCGCCGTCATGCATGCGGCCTCGCCGGTCCTCGCCTGGCGGCGGGACGGTGCAAAGCACTTGCTGACCACGCCAGGTGGCAAGGTCCGGGCCCGGCAGGTGGTCATCGCCGGCAACGGCTACACCGGCGACCGGCTGCATCGAAGCGTCGACGGACGGTTGCTTCCGGTCCTCTCCAACATCATTGTCACCCGCGAGCTCAGCGAGTCCGAGCGCCAATCGGTCAACTGGCAGACCTATCTGAAGATCTGGGATTCGCGGACCCTGCTCTTTTACTACCGGCTCCTGCCCCAGAATCGGGTGCTGTTCGGCGCTCGCGGCGGCATCGAGGATACGGCCGAGGAAAATCGCCGGCAGCGTATCTGGCTCGAGCGGCGCTTCGCCGAGATGTTCCCGGCGCTCGCCAAGGTCGAGAGCGAATACTTCTGGCGTGGCTGGGTCTGCCTGTCCTACGACAAGAATCCCCATGTCGGCAGCATCGAGGACGGGACGGTCCACTACGCGCTCGCCTATATGGGCAGCGGCGTGGCGCTCGCCACCTACTGCGGGCGCCATTTGGCGAACCGGATCGCCGGCGGACCTGCCGCCGAGGCAGGCCCGCTGTTGGGCACGCCGCTCCCCCGCTTCCCTCTTCCCTTCCTGCGCCGGCACTATCAACGCGCGGCTTATACCTACTATGGGTTCAAGGACGAGTACCTCTAGTGGATATTCTGCGGACCCGTTCGGGCTAGCCCCATGACGCGCCTTCTCGTCGAAGAGATGGCCTATGGCGACAGCCTGCCGGTCTTCGCGCGCTTCGCGACGCTGCCGGGCGCGCTGTTTCTCGATAGCGCGCTGGCCGAAGGCGGAGTCGGCCGGCATTCCTTTGTCGCCGCCGATCCGTTCCACATCCTACAAAGCCGTGACGGCAAGATCCAAGACGGCGGGGAGCTGTCGTTAGGCGATCCCTTCCTTCGCCTTTCCGAGCGGCTCGCCCGCTATCCGATCGATAGCGTCCCAGGCCTGCCGCCGTTCCAGACCGGCGTCGGGGGATATTTTGCCTATGACCTTGCGCAGCATCTGGAGCGCCTGCCCGGACACCGCGTGGACGACCAACCTCTTCCCGACATGCTGCTCGGCTTTTACGGCTGGACCATCGCCTTCGACCACGAGGCCCGCCGCGCCTGGATCATGGCGAACGGCCATCCCGCTCCAAGCGAGGCCGAGCGCAACGCACTCGCCGGCAAGAGGCTGACCTGGATCAAGGAACGGTTGTCCGAGCCGGCACCGCCAGCAGGGGCGCCGGTCATCGCCCGGCCGGCGCCGGAGATCGACCGCGCGGCCTACGAATCCATGGTCCGGCGAGTCATCGACTACATACTGGCCGGCGACATCTATCAGGCCAATCTGTCCCAGCGTTTCACCGCGGCGCTGCCGAAGGACGCCGATCCCTTCGACCTTTATTGCAATCTGCGCCGGCGCAATCCCGCTCCTTTCGCGGCCTTCCTGCGTCATGGAGGGATCGCCCTGCTGTCGGCTTCGCCGGAACGGTTTCTGCAGCTGCAGGGCCGGCAGGTCGAGACCCGCCCGATCAAAGGGACCCGGCGGCGCGGCCGCAGCAAGGAAGAGGACGACGCGCTCGCCCAAGAGCTGCTGGCCAGCGCAAAGGACCGCGCCGAAAACCTCATGATCGTCGACCTCCTGCGCAACGATCTCTCGCGCGTCTGCGCCGACCATTCGGTTGACGTCCCTGTGCTCTTCGGCTTGGAAAGCTTTGCCACGGTCCATCACCTGGTGTCCGTGGTGACCGGGCGCTTGCGTCCCGGCATGACGGCCGTCGATCTTCTCCGCGCCGCCTTTCCCGGCGGCTCGATCACCGGGGCGCCGAAGATCCGGGCCATGGAAATCATCGCCGAGCTTGAGCCCAACAGGCGCGGCCCTTATTGCGGCAGCATCGGGTATATCGGCTTCGACGGTTCGATGGACTCGAGCATCGTCATCCGGACCATGGCGGTTCGCGGCCGGCACCTCACCTTCCATGTCGGAGGCGGCATTGTCGCCGATTCCGATCCCACGGCCGAATACGAGGAGAGCCTGACCAAAGCCAAGGCGCTGATCGAGAGCTTGTCGGGGGCAAGGCCGTGACCGTGCTTCTGATCGACAACTACGATTCCTTCGCCCACAACCTCGCCCGCTATCTCAGGGAGCTGGGCCAGAGCGTCGAGGTTTGCCGGAACGACGCCATCGCCCTCGAGGCGATCGCGGCCGCGCGGCCGAACCATATCGTGATTTCTCCCGGGCCGCGCGCCCCGGAGCAGGCGGGCATATCCCTCGAGGTCGTCCGGCGTTTTGCCGGCGAAATTCCGCTGCTGGGTGTCTGCCTCGGCCATCAATGCATCGCACAGGCCTTCGGCGGCAGGGTTCTGCGGGCGGAGCGAGTCATGCACGGCAAGACCTCGGCCGTCACTCACGATGGCCGCGGGCTCTTTGCCGGCGTCCCCAGTCCGTTTCGCGCCACGCGCTATCATTCCCTTGTCGCGGAACCCGATTCGCTGCCGCGCGAATTGGAAATCACGGCGCGAAGCGACGACGGCGTCATCATGGCGATTGCCCATCGCAAGCTGCCGGTGGCCGGGCTCCAATTCCACCCGGAGGCCGTGCTGACCGAGCATGGCCATCGCCTGCTGCGGAACTTCCTGGATGGCAGCGCATGGTCATGATCCATCTGAACGGCCGGCTGACGGATGCCATGAGCGCGCGAATCGATCCCGCCGATCGCGGCTTCCTGCTGGCCGATGGTTTGTTCGAAACGCTTCGCGCCTATGACGGGAAGCCTTTTGCGCTGGACGCACATCTTGCCCGTCTCGCCGACGGCGCCGCCACGATCGAGCTGGCGATGCCGCCGATGGCGCAGCTCGCTGCGGCCGTGGCGGAAACGCTGCACGCCAACGCCCATCGCGAAGCCTCCATCCGAATCACCCTTACCCGCGGCCCCGGTCCGCGCGGGCTGCTTCCGACACCAGAGGCGAAGCCCACCTGGATGGTCGCAACAAGCCCCATCGCCGATCCGAGGCCGGCGGCGTGGACCGCGAAGCTGGTCTCCATCCGGCGCAACGAGCATTCACCCCTGGCCCGCCTCAAATCGCTGGCTTATCTGGACAACGTGCTGGCCCTGAAGGCGGCTGCGGCCTCCGGCGCCGACGAGGCCTTGATGTTGAATGCCGCCGGGCGCCTTGCCAGCGGCAGCCGCAGCAATCTCTTTCTCGTGCTTTCCAGCGTGCTGGTGACGCCGCCGCCGAGCGAGGGCGCGCTTCCCGGCATCACAAGGCGGCAGCTGCTGGACCTCGCGATTTCGGCAGGGATCGAGGCTCGCGAGGCGCCGCTCTCGATCGAGGATCTCGATCTCGCGAGCGAGGCCTTTGTCAGCAACAGCCTGGTCGAGGTGATGCCGTTGGCGAGCCTCAACGGGAGCAAGCTCGCGGCAGGACCGGTCGCGGTGAAGCTTGCGCGGCTCTATCGGCGGCTGACGCGAGATCGTTAGAGACGAAATCGCCTCAAGAGGATCGAGGAATGGCCGCGCTCTCGGCCAAATCGATCAGATGCAGGAAAGACCCGCAGACCTTGCCCTTGCGCCTGCCTGCCTGGCCCAACATCTGGCCCCGGGAGTCCCGCATTTCGAACAACGATTCGCCGTCCCCTTCGTCGGTCGCCGTCGCGTAATGGAATTCGTGGCCGCGATAGATCGTCCCCGAGCGGCCCAGCGGGCCATCGCCGATCAGCCGGGCTTCGCGATATCCGAGATGCAGCCGGCGTTCGGCGAAGGAGGATTCCAGCGGCAGAAGCCCGGCCATGGCGTGACGCCGGCCGTCGGCGTCGACGAGAGTCCTGCCCAGCACCATGTAGCCACCGCATTCGCCGAAGACGGTGGCGCCGTTTGCCGAGGCGGCTCGGAGACCGTCGAGGAACCTCGCGTTGCCGGCAATCCGGCCGGCATGCAGTTCCGGATAGCCGCCGGGGAGATAGACGGCATCGCTTCCGGCCGCCGGCGCTTCGTCGGCAAGCGGCGAGAAGAACTCGAGCTCGGCCCCGGCGGCCCGCCAGGCTTGGAGCTGGGCGGGATAGGCAAAGGCGAAGACAGCATCGCGGGCGACCGCAATTCGCTGGCCAAGCGGCGCCATCGTGGCGCCGGGCTTGAGTGATGACCCGGCAAATCCCGAGCGCGCCAGATCGAGGAGCGCCTTCACGTCGACCGACCGGGCCAAGCGTTCGGCGGCGGCATCGAGAAAGGAATCGAGATCGGGTTGTTCCACGGCCTGGACCAGGCCCAGATGCCGCTCCGGCCTGGCGAAGGAATCGTCCCTCGGCACGAATCCCAGCACGGGAATGCCAAGCGGCTCGGCCGCGCGCCGCAGCATGTCGGCATGGGATGCGCCGCCCACCCGATTGAAGATGACGCCTGCGATGGGCAATTCCGGCCGGTGGGTCGCAAATCCGCGCAGCAACGCGCCCGCCGAGGCCGCCTGCCCGCGGGCATCGATGACGAGGATCACGGGCCAGCCCGTCAGCGCCGCGAAATCGGCGGTCGAGCCCCGCCCATCGGCGGCGGCATCGAACAGGCCCATGACGCCTTCGACGACCACGAATTCAGGCCCCGCACTGAGCTTGGCGAGGGCTGCTTCGACAGTCGCCGGCCGCATAGCCCACAAATCGATGCTGACACAGGGCTTGCCGCTGGCCGCGGCATGAAAGGCGGGATCGATGTAGTCAGGCCCAAGCTTCGCCGCGCGAACGTCGTGGCCAGTACGCAGCAAATGGCGCAACAAAGCCGCCACCAGGATCGTCTTGCCGCTGCCCGAGGCCGGTGCCGCGAAGACGAGCCCCTTGGCGTTCATGCGCTTTGGCTTCTCCCGCTTCGGCCCAGCGGGTTGGCTTCCAGCTTCCGGCCGGAGAGAGCGCCCAACCAGTCAAGTGCCGCGCGCAGGCGAACGACCTCGCCCAGCACCACCATGGCAGGCGGCTCGATGCCCGATTCCGCGACGGCTTCGGCGGCCTGGCCCAATGTCGTCTCGATCACTCTCTGGTCGGCCGTGCTCGCCTTGCTGACGATGGCGACCGGCTCCGCGGCCTGGCGCCCGGCCGCGAGCAGGCGCCGGGTGATGGGCTCGATATGCTTCAGGGCCATGTAGATCACCAGTACCGGTGCGCCTTTGGCCAGTGCCTCCCAGTCGATCGAATCGGGCACCAGCCCGCCGGAGTCATGGCCGGTGACGAAGGCGACGGCGGAATTGATCTCGCGATGGGTCACGGGAATGCCGGCATAGGCAAGCCCGCCGATGCCAGCGCTGATCCCCGGCACGATCCGGAAGGGGATGCCGGCGGCGACGAGCGCCATCGCCTCTTCGCCGCCGCGCCCGAAGACAAAGGGATCGCCACCCTTGAGGCGCAGCACCCGCTTGCGCTCCTTGGCCAGCTCCACGAGGCGCAGCGAAATGTCGCGCTGGCGCACCGAAGGCTTGCCGCCCCGTTTGCCAGCGAACTCCAGCACCGAGCCCGGCCGCGCCAGATCGAGGATCCGCGGATCGACAAGCGCGTCGTAGACCACGAAATCGGCCTGCCTCAGCGCGTGGAGCGCCAGCAGGGACAACAGGCCCGGGTCCCCGGGGCCAGCGCCGGTGAGCCAGACCCATCCTGGCTCCAAGGCCGGGAGATCGCGGAAGGCTTGATCCATGGGACGATTGTAATGGCCGAAGGGCTCGCGACTAGTCAAATGGAGACGCGGGCTTTAAGAATAGCGCCATGCTGAAAAAGCCGCGCGGGCCGCTGCGCCAGGGCTGGACAACCGGCGCCTGCGCCGCCGCCGCGGCCAAGGCGGCCTATGCAGCGCTGCTGACCGGCGAGTTCCCCGACCCCGTCGAAATCCTTCTGCCCAAGGGCGACCGCCCTCGCTTCGCCCTCGCCCGCAAGGAGCTCGCGCCGGGCCACGCCACCGCCGGCATCGTCAAGGACGCCGGCGATGACCCCGATGTCACGCACGGCGCCCTTATCCTCAGCACCGTCCGCCTGCTCGATGCTGGTCGCGGCCTCGTCTTTCGCGCCGGCGATGGCGTGGGCATGGTGACCAAGCCTGGTCTGCCAATTCCGCCGGGCGAACCTGCCATCAACCCGGTGCCGCGCCAGATCATGGCCGGCGTCATAGCTGAAGTCGCAGCGGCCCATGGCGGGACCGGCGACGTGGAGATCACCATCTCCGTTCCGGGGGGCGCGGAGCTGGCGCGCAAGACCTGGAACCCGCGGCTTGGCATCGTCGGCGGCCTTTCGATCCTTGGCACGACCGGCGTGGTGCATCCCTATTCCTGCTCGGCCTGGATCGCCTCGATCCATCGCGGTATCGACGTCTGCCGGGCCAATGGCGTCGATCACGCGGCGGCCTGCACAGGCTCGACCTCGGAGGCGGCGGTGCAGAGGCTCTATCACCTGCCGGATGTCGCCTTGATCGACATGGGGGATTTTGCCGGCGGCGTGCTGAAGTACCTGCGCAGACATCCGATCGCGCGCCTCACCATCGCTGGCGGCTTCGGCAAGCTGTGCAAGCTGGCGGACGGGGCCATGGACCTCCACAGCGGACGCAGCGAGATCGATCGCGAGCGCCTGGCCGAAAGACTTCAGCGCCTGGGCGCAAGCCCCAATGCTCTCACCCTCACCCGCGCGGCCAACACGGCTGGGGAGATTCTCGCCCTCAGCCAGTCGGAAGGGTTACCCCTCGGCGACCTGATCGCCGGCGACGCGAGAGCCGAGGCTCTCGCCATGCTCGATGGCGGGACGGCGGTGGAAGTCATTGTCGTGGACCGCAATGGAGCGATCGTCGGCCGTGCCGGGTTCTAGCCGGATCCTGATTCTCGGGGGTACCGGAGAGGCGCGGGCCCTTGCCGATGCGCTCGCAAGAAGGCCCGGCATGACGGTGGTCACCTCGCTTGCCGGCCGCACGGTCGCGCCGCGCCTGCCCGCTGGCGAATTTCGCGTCGGCGGCTTCGGCGGCGGCGCCGGTCTCGCAAGCTACATCGCCCAACAGAAAATCGACGCCGTCATCGATGCAACCCATCCCTACGCCGCTGCCATCAGCGGCCATGCGGTGGAAGCGGCCAGGATTGCCGGCCGACCCCTGCTTCGCCTCGAGCGCCCCGCTTGGACGCCTGTGGAGGGCGATCATTGGATCGTGGTCGATAGCCTCTCTGCCGCCGCCGCCGCGGCACCGCTCATCGGATCGCGGGCGTTCCTCACCATCGGGATCAAGGAGATCGCGGCCTTTGCCGGCGTGAAAGGTATCTGGTTTCTGGTGCGGCTTGTGGAGCGACCAGACAACCCGTTGCCGTTGCCCCACCACGAAATCGTCCTCGGGCGTGGTCCCTTTGCCGAAGCCAAGGAAATCGATTTGATGCGGCGCCATCGCATCGACCTGGTGATTGCCAAGAACAGCGGCGGGGCGGCCACCTATGGCAAGATCGTCGCGGCGCGCAAACTCGGCATGCCCGTGATGCTGTTGCGCCGGCCACCCCTGGCGCCGGCCGAAACGGCGGCTTCTATCGAGCAGGCGATGGCCTGGATCGAGAGCCGCTTCGTCTGATCGGTCAGCCCCGCGACCGCCGGCGCGGGCGCAGGACATGGCGGTGGTCCTCGTGATAGAGTCGGCTGTCCTGGAAATCCCTGTTGCCGAAGACACGACCGACGAAAATGAGAGCCGTCCGGGTGATCTTTGCCGCCTTCACCTTGGCTTTGATGTCGCCGAGCGTGCCGCGGATGACGCGCTGGTCCGGCCAGCCGACGCGGAACAGCACGACGACGGGACAATCCGCGCCATAGAGCGGCGACAATTCCGCCACCACCAGGTGAATGTTGCGAACCGAGAGATGGATGGCCAAGGTCGCGCCGGTTGCGCCCAAGACCTTCAGGCTCTCGCGTTCCGGCATCGGCGAGGCTTTGCCTGCGGTGCGGGTCAGGATCACGGTCTGCGTGATTTCGGGCAGGGTGAGTTCGGTCTTGAGCAGGGCGGCCGCGGCCGCATAGGCGGGTACGCCGGGGACGACTTCATACTCGATGCCGAACCGGTCCAGCCGGCGCATTTGCTCGGCTATGGCGCCGTAGAGCGAAGGGTCGCCCGAATGGACACGGGCAACATCCACGCCCTGTTCCCTGGCTTTGCCGATCTCGGCGATGATCTCATCGAGCGTGAGAGGCGCTGTATCGACCACGCGAGCTGACGCGCTGGCATGGGCGACCACCGCCGGCGGCACCAGTGAGCCGGCATAGAGCACAAGCGGACAACGGCCGATCAGGTCGCGCCCGCGCAAGGTCAGAAGCTCCGGATCGCCAGGGCCGGCGCCGATGAAGTAGACCTTCACCGCGCGTCCCGGGCGGGCTTGTCGCCGTATCCCCGCGGCGTATAGACCCAGTCGCCACCATCGGGCCGGGAGAGCCTTCGCGTGCTGCTGGCGCCGATCAGTACGATGCTCAGCATGTCCAGCTTCCCGGGGTCGAGGGCTTCCAGCGTGATGACAGCGAGACTTTCGCTCGTCCGGCCGAGATTGCGGCCGACGACCACAGGCGTTTCCGGCCCGCGGGCGGAAAGCAGGATCTCCCGCGCCCGGGCGAGCTGGCTTTTCCGGCGCTCCGAAACCGGATTGTAAAGCGCGACGACGAAGTCGGCGTCGGCCGCCGCCTTGAGCCGCTTTTCGATCACCTGCCAGGGGGTCAAGAGGTCGGAGAGCGATATGGCGCAGAAATCATGGCCCAGCGGCGCGCCTGCCCGCGCCGCCGCAACCTGCATCGCAGAGACGCCCGGCAGGCCCAGAATTTCGACCCTGGACCAATCGGCGCGTCCGCCGCGCTCGATCATCTCGAACACCAGGCTCGCCATGGCATAGATTCCGGCATCGCCGGAGGAAACGAGAGCGACATGCCGGCCCTCGGCGGCCAAGTCGAGGGCATGGGTCACCCGCGTCTCTTCAGCCCCGAGATCGAAGCCGTGGAGGCTCTTGCCCGCCGAGAGCGGCGATAGGAGATCGAGATAGAGGCGATAGCTGACCCAGTCGCTCGCGTCAGCCAAGGCGGCCTCGGCTTCCCTGGTTCGGCCGTCCGCGCTTCCGGGCCCAAGGCCGACGATCGCCAGCCGGCCGCGCGCTCTGCCGACTTCATGGGCATCGACGATTTGGGGAGCAGCGGCAATGGCGCAGGTCGATCGGGCAGCGCGATGCTTGGGCAGGACCAGCCGGCCATCCGGTCCGACCGCGGCAAGGGCCGCGCCTTCGGCGACTCCATGGCATCCGGTTTCGCGATAGACGAGATCGGAAGGAGCAGCGAGTCGGGGGGTCTCCCGCTCCAGCCGCGCCGCGGCGAAAAAGCGGGCGGGCACGCCCAAATGGGAGGCTAGCGCGTGTACCGCGGGCTCAGCCGCCTTCAGGTCGATGGAAGCCACGCAGGCGACCGAGAGCAGCGACAATCCCGCCTCCGCCAGGCAGGACTCGGCGAGGGCGATCAGCTCGGCCGCCGGCGCCAATCGCTCGCAGCCGACGCCGATCACCACGGTCGCCGGGTGAAGCAGAAGATCGGCTTCGACCCGAACATCCCGCTCAGTGATGCGTATGCGCCGCTTCGCGTCGGATTTCGTCGGGAGCGACGAAAGCCAGCCGGCATCGACGGTCGTCTCGTTTTCGATGGCCACAGTCTCGCCCGCCAGGAGATCAGCCATGAATGCCTTGGCCGCCTCGGGATTGCCAAGTCGCCAGCCCCGCGGCGGTTTGTCCAGCGCCAGGCCGAACCTCGCATCGCCCGCCGTGGTGACGGCAGCCACGCCGCCCAACACTGTCGCGATCCGCTGGGCGAGTGCATTGGCGCCGCGATGGCCGCCCAGCAAGGGCACGGTCACGCTGCCGTCCTCGGCCATGGCGATCACCGGCGGTTCCCCGCGCTTGTCGGCCAGAAGCGGCGCCAGGGCGCGGATGAGCACGCCCGCCGCGCAGATTCCGACCACGGGCCTGCCGGCGGCGAAGAGCAGCCGAAGATGGGCGACCGCGTCGGTGAACGCAACCGCGCAGCCGGGAACCCGCGGCGCGAAGCCATGCAGCTCGCCATCAATGGCTGCCGCGACGCGCTGGCCTGTATCGAGCGCCGAAGGTCCCAGTATGACCACTGCCGGACGCATCATCCGGCGGCCCGCACCAGGATCATGGAAAAATAGGGTGCATTTGCCTCGCCCATGTCGGCCAGCGGCAGCACGCGCTGGCTGGCGAGGGTTGCATGCTCCACGTAATGGGCGCGCGCTTCCAGGCCGGCCGCGCGAATGACCCGGCGGATCTTGGCGAGATGCCGGCCCACTTTGACGATCACGGCGGCACCGCCCGCACCGAGGCGCGCGGCGATTTCGGATTCAGGCAACGGCCCAGGTATCACCGCCAGCACCTGATTGCCCAGCGCCAGCGCGCCACCCGCAACCGCGGCGCAGGCCGTGAGGGATGAGATTCCCGGAACGACCGAGACGGAAGCTCGCCCCGCCAGGCGGGCATAGAGATAGCTGAACGATCCATAGAAGAAAGGGTCGCCCTCGCAAAGGATGACGACGCGACGCCCGGCTTTCGCCTCGGCCAGCAGGGTTTCGGCGGCTCGGTCGTAGATCTCGGCCTTCGGGAAAGCGCCGTCGCCCAGCGGCATGCGGATCGCAATCTCCCTCTGACCGCCGGGAAGATGGCCCGCCACGATGCGCCGGGCAAAGCTCTCGCCCTCCTCGGGCGCAGGATAAGCCAGCACATCGGCCGCTTGAATCAGCTTCAGCGCTTTCAAGGTGAGCAGCTCAGGGTCGCCAGGCCCGACGCCGATACCCCAGATGAGAGGCTCCCCGCTCACGGCTTGACCGCCGCCCATTGGGTGACCGGCCTCAGCGGGCGCCAGCCGAGATAGGCGCCGATGGGCTCCGCCCGGGAGACGGCGATGCGGGTAAGGCTCCCGCCCAATTGTCCGCGCCAGCCGATGAGAGCCGCTTCCGCATCCAGGGTCACGGCATTGGCGACGATGCGCCCGCCCGGCGGCAAGGCCTGCCAGCAGCTCTCAACCACGCCCTCCGTCGTAAGCCCGCCGCCGATGAAGATCGCGTCCGGTTGCGGCAATCCGGCAAGCGCTTCGGGCGCCCTGCCCGCCACGATCTCGATTTCCGGCACGCCGAGGCCGGCGGCGTTGTCGGCGATCATGGCCCGCCGTCCGGCATCGCTTTCGATGGCCACCGCCCGCATGCCGCGGCCGGCCCGCAGCCACTCGATGGCGACGGAGCCACATCCGGCGCCGACGTCCCACAGCCGCTCGCCCGGCAGCGGCGCCAGGGCGGCGAGCGTCGCGGCACGGGTTTCGCGCTTGGTGATCTGGCCATCGTTGCTGAAGACCTCGTCGGCAAGTCCCGGCAGGCGCGGACGGCTCAGGGTGCCTGGCGCCGACTGGCATTCCACGGCCAGGGTGTTCAGCTCGGCCGTCGGCGCCTCCGGCCAGCATTCCGCCGTCCCTTCCCGGATGCGCTCCTTGGGGCCGCCCATGTGCTCCAGGACCACCAACCGGCTCGGCCCCCAGCCCAGGCGCTTCAGCTCCGCCGCCACTTTCCCCGGCGTCGATCCGTCATGGGAGAGCAAGAGCAGCTTGGCGCCGCGGGCAAGGAAGCCCGCCAGGCGTTCCATTGGCCGCCCGTGAAGCGTCAGGCACTCGCACTCCGCGACCGGCCAGCCCAGGCGCGCGGCCGCGAGCGAAAAGGCGGAGACGGTCGGCAGGATCAACATCTCCGCCATGGGCACCGCCCGGGCGAGCGTGACACCGACGCCATAGTGCATCGGATCGCCCGTCGCCAGCACGGCCACCGGACGGCCGCGCCGGCGGAGTATCTCATCGACGGTCAGGCGCAACGGCGTGGCCCAGCCCAGCCGCTCGCCGTGGACATGGCTCGGCAGCATGGCAAGGTGGCGCTCTCCGCCCACGACCAGCTCCGCGCCCTCGACCAGGGAGCGGCCCAAAGCAGGCAGCTCCGTCCAGCCGCCTTCGCCAAGACCGACGATCGTAAGCCACCGATTCATGGTTCGGCCCGGGGCAGCAGCGCGTTGACCGCGGCCGCGGCGAGAGCGCTGCCGCCGCGCCGGCCTCGCAGGGTCATGTAGGGAATTCCGAGACCGGCCTCGACGAGCAATGCCTTGGATTCGACCGCGCCCACGAAGCCCACCGGGAAAGCCAGGATCGCGGCCGGACGGTAACCGTCCAGATCGATGCGCTCGATCAGGCGGAACAGCGCCGTCGGCGCATTGCCGATGGCGACGACAGCGCCGTCTAGGCGCTCGCCCCACAGATCGATGGCGGCGGCGCTTCGCGTGTTGCCGATCTCCGCCGCCTTGGCAACGCTCGCAGGATTCTCGGTACCGGCCAGCACTTCTGAGCCCGCCGGCAACTGCCGGCGGATGATCCCGGCCGCGGTCATGGCGGTATCGCACAAGATGGGGGCACCCTTTTCGAGCGCGCCGCGACCGGCCGCCGCCACGTCCGGCGTGAAGACAAGATCTTCGAGGATATCGGGCATGCCGCAGGCGTGGATCAACCGCAATGCCAGCGGTGCAACGTCGTCGGGCAGCCGGTCCAACCGAGCTTCGCGCCGGATGGTCTCGAAGGAGAGCCGGTAGATTTCTGCAGGGTCTCTCACGTAGGCGAGCATCGTCGGGCTTCAGTCCAGGTTGTCGGGATTGCGCTTGCCCGGCCCATGGCGATGGCCGGCATGGGGATGGGGCGGATGATCGTGGTCGTGGTCGTGGTCGTGATCATGGTCCTGGTTGTGATCGTGGTGATGATGGCCGTGGGCGTGGGCACGATCGTGGTCATGGTCGTGATGATGGCTGTGGCCGTGACGACCGTTGTGATGGTGATGGTCTTCGACGTCGGTGCCGATACCCTCCACGTGATGGTGATGGCTGCGTTGGGCCAGGCCCACTTCGGCCTCGAAGCCGAGAACCTGGGATCTGTATTTGCACAGGCCGCAGTTCATCAGGTTCTCGCCCGTCAGAGTTTCCTGCACCCGGTCGGCGAAGGCATCCAGGACCAGCGGGTGGTCCTTCAGGTAGTCGGCCTTCAGGAATTCGATCTCCGGATGGCGGAGCGCCATCTGGTCGGCAATGCGGTAGATCCGCTTCACCAGCACGCCGGTGAAGAGGAAATAGGGAAAAACGATGATGCGGCGGTAGCCGAGCTTCGCCGCATGCTCCAGCCCGGGCCCGACCAAAGGAAACGTGACCCCGCTGTAGCAGGTCTCGCTCCAGCCGAAGCCCATCCCCTCCCACAACATCCGCGCCACCTTGCTGATGTTGGAATTGGCGTCGGGATCCGAGGTGCCGCGGCCCACGACCGCGAGCAGCGTATCCTCGCGCAACACCTCGCCGCGGCCGCGCCTTTCGGCCGCCTCGATCCGCTCGGCGGCAACCCGGAGCAGCCGGAGGTCGACGGCGAGATCGCGGCCGTAGTCGATCTTCAGGCCGGGATGCTGGGCCGCGTAAGTGTTGAGCACCGTGGGGATGTCGTTCTTCACATGGCCGGCGGCGAACAGCATGCCGGGCACGGCGAGGATATGCCGGGTGCCGTTGCCCACGAGCTTGTCGAGCCCGTCGCGGATGATCGGCCGGGCGAATTCGAGGAAGCCCGAAGCGACGGGGTATTGGGGCAGGCGTTCGGCAATGCCCGCCGCCACCGTCTCGAATTCCGAGAGCGCTTCCACGTCGCGACTGCCGTGACCGCAGACCATCACGCCGATCTTGCTCATGCCCACATTCCCCGATGCTGACCCTTGGTTTCGTATCCTGTCGCCATTGACCGGCGAAGGTTGGGCGACCCAATCTGCCGCCCATGCTCGAACTGCCGAAGACACTCCTGCTTGCCCTGCTGCTGGATGCCACGTTCGGCGATCCCGCGTGGCTGTATGGCCGCCTGCCTCATCCCGTGGCTCTCGTCGGCCGGGCCATCGCCTGGCTCGACCGGCGCTGCAATCGCGAGCAGGCGGGCGACGGCGTTCGTCGCCTTGCCGGAATCCTGGTGGTGGCGCTTCTCGCGGGAGCAGCCGCCGCTTTGGGCCTCGCCATCCATGTCCTGCTTCGAGGCTTCGCTTTCGGCTGGATCATCGAGGCCGCGCTCACATCCCTGTTTCTCGCCCAGCACAGCCTCTACCGCCATGTCGCCGAGGTTGCCCGCGCTCTTGCCAGCGAGGGACTGGCGGGAGGGCAGCGCGCCGTATCCCGAATCGTCGGCCGGGACCCTGAAAGCCTGGATCAATCCGGCGTCTGCCGCGCAGCACTCGAATCCCTGGCCGAGAATTTTTCCGACGGGGTGGTGGCGCCGTTGTTCTGGGCGGTCCTCGCCGGCCTGCCCGGCATCCTCGTTTACAAGACGGTCAATACCGCCGACAGCATGATCGGCCATCGCACGGCCCGTCACCTGGCCTTCGGCTGGGCGGCGGCGCGGCTCGACGATGTCCTCAACCTGGTGCCCGCCCGCGTCGCCGGCCTGCTGCTGGTGGCGGCCAGCCGGTTCCTTCCGGCTACCAGCCCCAGAAAGGCCTTCGCCGCCATGATCCGCGATGCCGGCAAGCATCGATCGCCCAATGCCGGCTGGCAGGAGGCGGCACTGGCGGGCGCTCTCGGCGTCGCGCTGGCGGGCCCGCGCCGTTACGGCGGCAAGACGGTCGGGGATCATTGGATGAACGAGGACGGGCGTCGCGACGCGACGGTCGAGGACATCCGGCGAGGCCTGAAGCTCTTTGCAGTCGCCTGCGTCCTGCAAGCCGGCATCCTGGCAGTGTTCGTCGCGATCTAGTACAGCCCGTCGCTTCAACCATCCATCGTCATTCCCGCGCAAGCGGGAATCCATCTGCTGCATGGACCCCCGCTTTCGCGGGGCTGACGAAGAGGAGTGGGACCGCCAGACAGAATTCCTTGCTAGCGGCCATGGGCGATCTCCAGGACGCGGTCGAGATCGACATGCCGGGCGAGATGGTCCGCCAGGAGATCGAGCGTCGCCTCGAGCTCTTGTTCGAAGGCAACACCCTGTTCTTCGCGATGTGCGAGCGCGCCAAGGAATTCGTGGCGAAAGGCATCGCTGGCGAAGAGCCCATGCAGATAAGTACCCGCCACCCTTCCATCCGCCGAGAACGCGCCGTCCTCGCGTCCGTCGGAAAGACGCGCGAAGGGCCTTGCCCGGTCGGGTCCCTCGGTTCGGCCGATATGCATTTCGTAGCCGGCCAGCGGCACTTCGCTCGGTCCATGCCGACCCTCGACCTGCCGAAGGGCCTTGTCGCCGCCCATCTCGGTCTCGACATCGAGCAGGCCGAGGCCCGCGACCTCGCTCGCGGGCCCCTCCACGCCGAGCGGATCGGCAAGGCGCCGGCCCAGCATCTGATAACCGCCGCAGATGCCCAGCACATGGCCGCCGCGGCGCAGGTGGGCCCTGATGTCCAGGTCCCAACCTTCGGCGCGAAGCGTTGCGAGATCGGCGATGGTCGATTTGGAACCAGGCAGGATGATGAGGTCCGCATCGCCCGGGAGAGCCCGGCCCATGGGCACCCGTTCGACCTGGACATCGGGCTCGAGACCGAGCGGGTCGAGGTCGTCGAAATTGGCGACCCGCGGCAGCAGCGGGACCGCGATCTTGATTCCCCGGCGCGGCAGCGTAGCCGACCCGTTCAGCGAATGACCGTCCTCAGCCGGTAGCCGACTCGCCTCAGGCAGGAAAGGCACGACGCCGAGGCCGGGCAGCCCGCTCAGCTCGCGGATCTGGCGAACGCCCTCGCTGAACAAGCTTGGATCGCCGCGCAGCTTGTTGATGAGGAAGCCCTTGATCCTGCGGCGCTCGCTCTCGGAGAGAAGCATCACGGTGCCGAGAATGCTGGCGATGACGCCGCCGCGGTCGATGTCGCCGATCAGGATGACCGGCAATTCCGCGGCCTCGGCGAATCCCATATTGGCGATGTCGCCCTCGCGCAGGTTGACCTCGGCCGGGCTGCCCGCGCCCTCCACCAGCACGAGATCGGCCTCTTCCGCCACGGTGGCGAAGCTCTCCAGCACACGAGGCATGAACCCCGCCTTGAGGCCCTGCCACTCCTTCGCCTTGGCATTGCCCCAGACCTTGCCCTGGATCACCACCTGGGCCCCGACCTCGCTCTGAGGCTTCAGCAGCACAGGGTTCATGTGTACCGAAGGTGCGACGCCGCAGGCGCGCGCCTGGAGCGCTTGGGCCCGGCCGATCTCGCCGCCGTCGGCCGCCACGGCCGCATTGTTCGACATGTTCTGGGGCTTGAAGGGCCGGACCCGCAGATCGCGCCGCCGGAATGCGCGGGCAAGCCCGGCGACGATCAGCGACTTGCCGACGTCGGAGCCGGTTCCCTGGAACATCACGGCCGCTGTGCGGTTCCGCGTCCGCATGAGTCAGAACTCGATCCCCGGTTGTGCCTTCACGCCGTCGCGGAAGGGATGCTTGATCAAGGTCATCTCTGTCACCAGGTCGGCCGCGGCGATCAACTCGTCCCGGGCGTTGCGCCCGGTCACGATCACATGCAGGCCCGGCCGGCGGCTGGCGAGCTTGGCCACCACCGTCTCGATCGGCAAATAGTCGTAGCGCAGCGCGATGTTGAGCTCGTCGAGAACGACAAGACGATAGGCCGGATCGGCCATCATGGCCTCGGCTTCGGTCCAGGCCGCTTCCGCCGCGGCGATGTCTCGCGCGCGATCCTGGGTCTCCCAGGTGAAACCTTCGCCCAACGCCTTGATCGTGACGAGATCGGGGAAGCGCTCCAGCATGGCCCGCTCGCCCGTGTCCCAACGGCCCTTGATGAATTGGACGATGCCGACCCGGAAGCCGTGGCCGAGCGAGCGCAGCACCATGCCGAAGGCGGCCGTCGATTTCCCCTTGCCCTTGCCGGTATGGACGATGAGGAGGCCCTTCTCCACGGTCTTTTCCGCCATCATGCGGTCGCGCACGACCTTGCGCCGGGCCGACTTTTCGTTGGCGCGCCGGTTGATCTCCGCTTCGCCGTCCTGGTTCATGGATTCTCCTTCAGCGCGGCCAGATCGCCATAGGCCGCATTCGCCCGCGGCCGCCACAGGCCGCGATCCATCGCCTCGATCAACCGGTCCGCCATCTCGCGGGCGGCATTCGGGTTGGCCGACAGCAGGAACGCCCGCACGTTCGGATCGGCGAGATAGGCCTCGTACACGGCATCGAAGTGATGATCGGCGACCGCGCCGGTGGTGGCGGCGAAGGCGAACATGTAGTCGACCGTCGCCGCCATCTCGAAAGCGCCCTTGTAGCCGTGGCGCATGACGCCGGCGATCCATTTCGGGTTGACCACGCGTCCTCGAACGATGCGGGCGATCTCCTCCTCCAGGCGCCGGATGCGCGGGGATTCGGGCCGCGAATGGTCGTTGTGATAGACCGTCGGGCGCCGGCCGCTCAGTTCCTTGACGGCCGCCGCAAGTCCGCCCTCGAACTGGTAGTAGTCGTCGCTGTCCAGCAGGTCGTGCTCGCGGTTGTCCTGGTTGTGCAGCACGGCTTCCACGCCGGCGAGACGCGCCTCGAACAGCCGATGCTCCGCCGTGCCTTCTGCGCCGTCGCCGTAGGCATAGCCGCCCCAGGCGACATAGGCCCGCGCGAGGTCGCCGGCGTTCTCCCAGCCGCGCTCGTCGATGAGCGCCTGGAGCCCCGCGCCATAGGCGCCGGGCTTGGAGCCGAAGACCCGAAGTGTCGCTCGCCGGGCGGCGAGTTCCGCCGACAGGCCCTGGGCTTCGAAGGCCTGACGATCGCTCGCCGCCCGCCCGGCCAGTGGATTCTCGGCCGGCGGCTCGTCGAGAGCGGCGACGGCCCGGGCCGCGCTTGCCACCAGATCGACCTGCTGGGGAAACGCGTCGCGGAAGAA
Source organism: uncultured Alphaproteobacteria bacterium (assembly GCA_963724385.1). Classification (GTDB taxonomy): domain Bacteria; phylum Pseudomonadota; class Alphaproteobacteria; order Dongiales; family Dongiaceae; genus DASXQK01. Next base: position 407,597 of record CAVRUJ010000002.1, read on the forward strand.
TCCCGAGATGCGCAGCGTCACGTCGACCCTTGGCCGACCCAGGATCGAGAGCGGCAGGATCTCGAATCCGTTCAGCCGGCCGGCATTGGCATCCCATGTCGGCCTGACGCCCATCAGCGCCAGCGCCTGGGCGATGTCGTCGCCGCCGGTGCGCATGTTGGCGGTGCCCCAGGCGCTGAGCGCCAGGCTCCGCGGCCAATTGCCATGCTCCTGGCGGAAGCGCTCCACCAGGAGCGAGGCCGACTTCCAGCCGAGATGCCAGGCCGCCGGCGTCGGCACGGCGCGGGTGTCGACCGAATAGAAGTTGCGGCCGGTGGGCAGCACTTCCGGCCGGCCGCGGCTGGGCGCGCCGGAAGGACCCGGCGCCACGAACCGCCCGTCGAGACCGGCGAGCAGGCCGGCGATTTCCCCCTTGCCGCAGGCTTCGATGCGCGGCTTCAGATCGCTGTCGACGAATTCGAGCACCGCGCGCATTGCGGTCCATCCGGCGGCGGGTTCTGCCTCTCCCGCCACCAGGCGCCGCGCCAGGATCTCCAGCCGCTCGACCGTGTCGCCCTTGCTTCTCCAGGCGCCGTCGACGACATCCAACGCGCGGGGCCGCGGTCCGGTCCAAGCTTGCGACATGTCGCAGTCGAGAGGATCGAAGCCTTCCGCCAGGCCCAAGTCCTTGGCCAAGGCCCGGATCAGGGAAGCCCGGCGGCCCACGCCGTCGCCCCGCGGCAGACGGCAGAGCGCCACTAGCAGGTCGGTCGCCTGGCCGCCCTCGGGGGAACGCCCGAAGACATGCAGGCCGTCGCGGATCTGCAGTTCCTTCAGCTCGCAGAGATGGTTGTCGAGCTTGCCCAGCGCGCTTTCGGCCCTTTCGCCGGCGGCAATGCCGCAATCCTTGTCGAGGCCGCTCGAAGCGGCCAGCTCCAGGATCCGCTCGCGCAGGAGCCGGCAGCGACGAGGATCGAGCCCGGCCGCTTCGTAATATTCGTCCACCAGGGCTTCGAGGTCGCGGAGCGGACCATAGGTCTCGGCGCGGGTGAGCGGCGGCGTCAGGTGATCGACGATGACCGCCTGGGACCGGCGCTTGGCCTGGCTGCCCTCGCCGGGATCGTTGACGATGAAGGGATAGAGATGGGGCAGCGCCCCCAGCGCGGCTTCGGGCCAGCAGGCGGCCGAGAGAGCCAACGCTTTGCCGGGTAGCCATTCCAGGTTGCCGTGCTTGCCCATATGGACGATCGCATGGACATCGAAGCGGCGTCGCAGCCAGGCGTGGAAGGCGAGATAACCATGGGGCGGCACCAGATCGGGATCATGATAGCTCGCCGCCGGATCGATGTTGTAACCGCGGGCCGGCTGCACGGCGAGCACGATGTGACCCAGGCGATGGATCGGCAGGACGAAGCGCCCGTCGGCGAAGAAGGGATCCTTCTCCGGCTCGCCCCAGCGCTCTTCCACCTGCTGGCGCGCCGTCCTTGGCAAACCGGCGAGAAAATCCCGATAGTCGGCCAGCTTCAGCGACTCGCCGCCGCTGCGCCGTTCGCGGTTGGTGGGCCCCGCCAGAAGGCGCTGGATCAGCGCCTGCCCGTCGCTGGGCATGCAATCGACGCGATAACCCGCCGCCGCCAGCGCTCTCAGCACTTCCATGGCCCCGGCGGGCGTGTCGAGGCCGACGCCATTGCCGATCCGTCCGTCGCGGTTGGGATAGTTGGCGAGCAGGATCGCGATCCGGCGTTCGGCCGCCGGAGTCTTGCGCAGCCGCGCCCAACGCTGGGCAAGCTCGGCGACGAAATCGATTCGGTCGGCGACCGGGCGATAGGCGACGATCGAGCATTGGGTCGCAGGGTCGAAGCGCGCCCCCGCCTTGAAGCTGACCGCGCGCGTCAGGATGCGCCCATCGACTTCGGGCAGCACCACCTGCATGGCAAGGTCGCGAGCCGACAGGCCCCGGTTGCCCTCCCGCCATTCCTCTTCGCTGCCGCTGGCGAAGACGAGTTGCAGAACCGGCGCATCGGCGCCGTCAAAGGGCGTGGAAATTGCTTCGGCACCAGGCGTCGAGAGGGCGAAGCCGGTGCCGTTCAGGATCACCGCCGGCTTGGCCTCGGCGATGGCCGAGGCGACAAGTTCGCCGGCAACCGGGTCCTTGAGGCTCGTGGCATAGAGCGGCAAGGGATTGAGGCCGGCTTCGCTGAGAGCCGCGATCAGCGCATCGATGACCGCCAGGTTCCCCGCTTGAAGCAGGGCCCGGTAGAACACCAGCATGGCCGCCGGCCGGCCTGCTTCCCAGCCCCGTGCGATATCGGCCAGCCCCGGCATGTCCAGCCCCGGCCAATAAAGGCCTGCGCGCATAAGAGTTCATCGGCTCACGCCAGACCTCGTCCCGGCCAATCAGGGTCGCCGCGTAGCCCAGCAGGCTGCGCGCATTCTCGACGCCGCCCTCGACGCAATAACGCCACAGGCGGTAGGTCGCCTCGGTCGGCAGGGTCGAGAGCCGGGCAAGCTCCGGATCGGGTTGGTCGTCGCCCGGAAGTGCCGCGAAAGCAATGTCCCGCTCCCGGCAAATCCCGGCCAGCTCCTCGGCGCCGTAGGGCCAGTAGCGTTGGCCGCCCAAGAGCCTGAGGATCACGAGGCGGGCCCGTCCCGCCACCTTCTCGAGATAAAGATCGACCGACAGGTTGTGGCCAAGCTGCAGGAGATTGGCGAGCCGGAGGCTCGGCGCCCCTTCGCTCATCCGCGCTTGCGCCGCGGCAAGACAGGCGAGCTCGCTGTCGGCCGCGGACAGGAAGACGATCTCGCCCGGCGTCTGGCCGAGATCGACGGCCGCGCTGCCGTCGGAAATCAGCCCAGGTTTTGCGGCGAGAAGATGCATGGACCGTTCAGGCGACGCCGGTCAGCGCTGCGGCGATCGCCGAGCGGTCGAGGCCCTTGAGGCCGATCACCACCAGCCGGCTCGCCCGCTCCTCGCCGGGGCCCCAGGCGCGGTCATAGTAGTGCTGCAGCCTGTTGCCCACGCCCTGGAGCACCAGGCGCATCTCCTTGTCGCTGACGGCGAGGAAGCCCTTCACCCGCAGGATGTCGTGGAGGGCCACGGCGGCCTTGAGGCGCTCCAGGAAAGGCTGAGGCGAAGCCAGCTCCGGAAGATCGACATGGAAGCTCTCGAAGTCGTCGTGGTCGTGCTCGCCGGACGCATCGTGGCGGCTGGGGCGGGCGGCGAGATCGTCCTCCGCCGCCGCGCCGACGCCCAGCAGGACGGCGGCGTCGATGGCGCCGAAGATGGCCGGCACGACCTTGACCGAGGGCCGGAGCCTGGCCGCCACCTCGCGCTCGGCCGCACCGCGCATCGTCGCGTCCATCTGGTCGACCTTGTTAAGGACCACGACGTCGGCGCAGGCGAGCTGATCCTCGAACAGCTCGGCCAGCGGGCTGTCGTGATCGAGGCTCGGGTCCTCCTGCCTTTGCCGGGCAAGGGCCACGGGATCCTCGGCAAAGCGTCCCGCCGCCGCGGCCGGTCCGTCGACCACGGCAATGACCCCGTCGACCGTCACCCGGGTACGGACTTCCGGCCAGGCGAAGGCCCCGACCAAGGGCTTGGGCAGCGCCAAGCCGGAAGTCTCGATCACGATGTGATCCGGCGGGTTGGCGCGGTCGAGCAGCGCCGCCATGGTCGGCAGGAAATCGTCGGCGACCGTGCAGCAGATGCAGCCGTTCGCGAGCTCGATGATGTTCTCGGCCTCGCAGCCCTGGATGCGGCAGCCTTTGAGGATCTCGCCATCGACGCCAACGTCGCCGAACTCGTTGATGATGAGAGCGAGCCGCCGGCCGTTGGCGGTGCGCAGCAAATGCTGGATCAGGCTGGTCTTGCCGGCGCCGAGGAACCCGGTGACCACGGTGGCGGGAATCTTGACGCTCATGCGGCCTTATCCTTGAGGATGAGGGGAAGCCCTGCGGCCATGAAGTAGACCCGGTCGGCCGCCGCGGCGATCCGCTGATTGAGGCGCCCCGCCCGGTCGCGGAACTCGCGGGCAAGGGCATTGTCGGGCACGATGCCGAGCCCGACCTCGTTGCTGACGAGGACGACGGGGGCAAGCACATGGCCCAGCGCCCTGCAGAGTTCCTCGGTCGCCTGTTCCACATCGCGCCCGGCAGCCATGAGATTGCTCAGCCACAGCGTGAGACAGTCGAGCAGCACGGCATCTTTCCCGGCGGCTTCGATCGCGGGAGTGATGTCGAGGGGCGCTTCCACGGCTCGCCAGCCCGCACCCCGCCTTTCGCGGTGGCGCTCGATGCGCGCCGCCATTTCGGCGTCGCCGGCTTCCGCCGTCGCCAGGTAGAGCCGGCGGCCGGCCCGCTCGGCCAGCAGCTCTTCGGCAAAGCGGCTCTTGCCCGAGCGGGCGCCGCCCAGCACCAGGGTCACGAGGGCCCGGCTGGCCGAAGAAATCCTGCGAGATGGTTTGCGCTCTGCCATCGGTCTTCCCTCCCTCCGAGGAAGCGATGTCCATGGGACACGACCGAGCAGGTTTCCTGGCTCCGGTTCACCGGTCCCTGCCGCCTTCCCGGCCCCTCCGGGCCAGTGACATGTCGCCCCAACCGGGGCGGGCAGCGACCTAACCGTTCACAGTTGCGGGGGCAGCGCCGGAATGGCCCCTCAAGGGCGGCACCGGCTTCCCTTCACTCGGTTCGCCCGGACGCTAGCCGAAGCGCCGGGATTTGGCCAGGGATTCGTTGACTAGGAAACCTGCGGCAGGGGGAGTGCCGGAAGGGGTGCCGCGGGAGCCACGAGGAGGCCCACCGGCTGGCCCACCGGCGGCGCTGAAACAAAGCGCAAGATGACCGTAAGCCCGGGCGGGATTTCCCCCGGTCGGGTGTCGACCAGTTCCAGGCTGGCGCCATGCTGGCGGGCGATGGCCGCCACGAGGCTGAGGCCGAGCCCCACGCCCGGCGTGGTCCGGCTGGCTTCCAGGCGCACGAAGCGCTGCAGCACATGCTCGCGCTCCTTGTCCGGCACGCCCGGTCCGAAATCGGCGACTGAGATGCTGGGCGCGGTGCCGCCCAGGACCGAGACCTGGATCCGTCCGCCGGCGCTGCCGTATTTGACCGCATTGTCGATCAGGTTGGCCACCGCCTGGAACAGCAATTGCCGGTTGCCCTGGACCATGACGGAGGCAGGCGGCTCGAGTTCCAACGCCACGCCTCTCTCTTCGGCCAGCGGCTGATAGAGCTCGACCGCATCGGCCGTCACCCCGCCGAGATCGACCGGCGCCATGTCGGCCCGTCTCCCGCCGGCCTCGGCGTCGGCGATGGACAGCAAGGCGCCGAAAGTGGCGAGCAGCTGGTCGGCCTCCTGGATCGCGCGCTCGATGGCCGCCCGCCGCTCGGCCGGGTCGCCGGTCGCAGCCAGGGCCATTTCGAGGCGGGCCTTGAGGCGCGTCAGCGGGCTGCGCAGGTCATGGGCGATATTGTCGGTAACCGCGCGGATGCCGCCCACCAGCCGCTCGATCTCCTCCAGCATCTGGTTGAGGTTCTCCGACAGCCGGTCGAACTCGTCGTTGGCGGAGCCGACGGGCATCCGGTGCTTGACCTCGCCGCGCATGATCCGCTCGGCGCTGCGGTTGATGAGCTCGATCCGGCGGATCATGTTGCGGCTGAGGAGTAGCCCGCCGGCAAGCCCGAGGCACACCATGGCCGCGAGCGACCACACCAGCGCCTCGACGATGGCCGTCTGCATCTTGCGCTGTGGCCCGGTGTTCTGACCGACCAGCAGGCGAAATCCGCCTGGAAGCCCGACCATCAGGGCCTCGGCGATCGAGCTTTCGCCCTTGGCCTCGCCAAAGCGGCGGGATTGGACGGGAAACTCGCGCCAGTCCCCGCGCTCGACCGGCTCTGCGGGCCAGGCATTCAGGTTCCCGGCGATCGGCTGGAAGTGGGAATCGACCAGCAGATAGACGCCGTTGCCGACCCTGTCCGGGCGGCTGCGGTCGATCACCGAATCGATCAGCCCCTGGGCGCCGAGATTGTTGAATTCGTCCCTCAGGTCGTTCATGTCGGCCAGGATGGCCTGCTGGCGCTGGCGGTCGACCAGGACCGAGGTGGTCCAATAGACAAAGGCGAAAAGCATGATGACCGAAAGGCTGAACAGCCCGGCGTAAATGAGGGCGAGACGGAAGGCCGTCGTTCTGAGGAACCTGGTTATCCGCAAGGATGCAGTATCCGCCTAGTTGCCGTGCCGTCCTGTTCTTCGGATCGGATTCAGGCGCGGCCGAGACACCAGGCTTTTCCAGGGTCTTCCATATGGCCGCGTCCAGGGCCGTCTGCTACGATTCATCGTGGATTTGCAGCTAGCAAGCCCGTTTTTGCCGGTAGCCGAGGTTCGGTGCCAAGCACAGCGCATCACGTCAGCACACTGAAGCCCTTGTTGCCGGATGCGGCGTTCCGTCCGGCAACCTACAGGCTGGCGAAGGTCGGGCTCCATGTCGCCGTCGTGGTGACGGGGTGGCTGGCCATCAGGTACCTGCCGTCGCCCTATTGGCCGGTCATCGCTCTCGCCATCGGCACCAGCCTCAGCGCCATCGCGTTCCTGGCCCATGACGCCATTCATGGCAGCATCGTCCGCAACCGCCCGCTTCGCACCGTCGTCGAAATCCTCCTGTGGAGTCTGCTGCTCATGCCGCGCTCGGTGTACAAGCGCGTCCATCATCGGCATCACCGCAGCACGAATTCCGAGGACGACCCCGATCGCCGTTTCCTGCCGAACGAGCTCACCGTTGCCGCATCGGCCTATGCAAGGACCTTCTTTCCCAACAAGCAATGGCGGTATGGCGCCATATGGTTCCTGCATTTCGTCGCCTATTCCGTCCGCCACACGAGCGCGGCGTTTTCCTCCCTGCCCCAGCGCCTCGGCCTGGTGACGGCGGTTCCGAGTTACACGCTGAGGGAGCGCCTGGCGATCGGATCGGAGCTTGCCATCATCGTCTTGCTGCAAGCAGCGGCCTGGTTCATCGCAGCCGATGCTTCCGCGCACCGGCTGATGGCCTATGCGTTCGCGGTTCCCGTGCCCATCGTGGTCATGTCGGCGGCCGTTTCCTTCTATTTCTTCACCAACCATGGATTGAAGCCGATCGGCGAGGACGCGGACGTGCTGGCCGGTTCGACCTCCATCATCGTTCCCCGCCCATTCAATTGGCTTCATTCGAACTTCTCATACCACGCGGAACATCACCTGTTTCCAGCGATGAATTCCGACTACTACCCGCTGGTCAGCGAACTGCTTCGCAAGCATTTCGGCGCGGAGTACCACCGGGTGACGGCCGGCAGCGCCTGGGCCGCCTTGCTCCGTTCGGAAATCGCGGCAAGCCTTCGCAAGCAGCCGGCGCCGGCATAGCCGCTGCCGGCCTGCCCCGCCTTCGAGCAATGAACCAATCAATCGTCGGCGCGGATGCAGTAGCCCGCGCCCCGCACGGTATGCAGCAGCGGCTGCTCGAAGCCCTTGTCGATCTTCTGTCTCAGGCGGCTGATATGCACGTCGATGACGTTGGTCTGGGGGTCGAAATGATAGTCCCAGACGCCTTCCAGCAGCATGGTGCGGGTCACCACCTGGCCGGCATGGCGCATGAGGTATTCGAGCAGTCGGAACTCGCGGGGCTGCAGATCGATCCCCTGGCCTGAGCGTTTGACCTGCCGGCTCAGCAAATCCATCTCCAGGTCGCCGACGGCGAGCTTGGTCTGGACGGCCGGCGCGCTGCGCCGGCGCAGCAGGGCCTCGATCCGCGCCAGGAGCTCGGAAAAGGCGAAGGGCTTGGTCAGGTAATCGTCGGCCCCGGCCTTGAGGCCGCTCACCCGGTCGTCCACCTGGGCCAGCGCGCTCAGGAACAGCACCGGCGTGGTGACCTTGGCGACGCGCATCGCCTTCACCACGGCGAGCCCGTCCAGCTCGGGCAGCATGCGGTCGACGATAATCAGATCGAACTGGCCGCTGGTGGCGTGGAACAGCCCATCCCGGCCGCTCGCCACCCGGTCGGCGACATAGCCGTTCTCGGTCAGCCCCTTGACCATATAGGCCGCGGTGGCCTCGTCGTCTTCGATGACCAGGATACGCATGGCGGCGCTCGGCTGCTCGTCTCGTCCATCGCGGGCGGGGTTATTGGACTGGTTCAAGGTAGTCATTGAGGCATCCCGGTTAAAGAGGCAGGGCCGGCCACGTCCTTGTCGGATGCGTGGCCGGCCCTGCCGGGTGGGAAGGAGCAGACCGAGGGGTGCCTACGCCTTGCCCACTTTGACGGCCAGGAAGACCTCGTTCCCCTGGCGATTGACCAGAAGCAGCACGGCCGGCTTGTTCGCCGCCACGGCCCGCTGCACGAGCTGACCGACCTCCTCCGGTGTTGCGACCTGGTGGCGCGAGACCTGCTCGATGACGTCGCCCTGGCGCAGGCCCTGCTTGGCCGCCGGACCCTGCTCATCGACGTCGGTCACGACGACGCCCTTCACGCCGTCGGCCAGGCCCAGCTGCTGGCGCAGATCGCTCGTCAGCTCCGCCAGCTGCACGCCCAGCACCCGATTGGCCGTGCCGGTCGGGCTCTGGTTGCCGCTGTTGTCGTTGGCCGAGGCGACCTGGGATTCGTTCTTCATCTTCGCCACGGTCAGGCTGAGAGCCTTGCGCTGATCGTCGCGCCAGACCGTCACCTCGACCTGCTTGCCCGCCGGCGTGTCGGCGACGATGCGCGGCAGCTCCCGCGTCTCGTGCACCGTCTGGCCGTCGAAGGTCAGGATCACGTCGCCCTGCTGCACGCCGGCCGCGGCCGCCGGTCCGCCCGGCTGCACCGAGGCGACCAGCGAGCCGGTGGGATCGCCGAGACCGAGCGACGAGGCGATTTCAGGCGTCACCGGCTGGATCTCGACGCCGATCCAACCCCGGTCGACCCGCCCGTTCTTGCGCAGCTGGTCGATGACGGGCTTGGCCAGGTTCGAGGGAATGGCAAAACCGATGCCCACGCTTCCGCCATTGGGAGACGCGATCGCGGTGTTGATGCCGATCACGTCGCCGGCGAGGTTGAAGGTCGGTCCGCCGGAATTGCCCCGGTTGATCGAGGCATCGATCTGCAGGAAGTCGTCGAAGGGACCGTCATGGAGATCGCGGCTGCGGGCCGAGATGATCCCCGTGGTCACCGTGCCGCCGAGGCCGAAGGGATTGCCCACCGCCAGCACCCAGTCGCCGACCCGCGCGGCGTCGGAATTGCCGAAGGAGACGAAGGGCAGCGGTTTGGACGCGTCGACCTTGAGGAGGGCGAGATCGGTCTTCTTGTCCGTGCCGATCAGCTTGGCGGACAAATCCTTGCCGTCGCTGAGGGTGACCTGGATATCGGTCGAGCCGTCGATGACGTGGTTGTTGGTGACGATATAGCCGGCCGGATCGATGATGAAGCCCGAGCCCAGGGCCGTGACGCTCCCGCCCTTGTGGTTCTTGAAGTTATGGAAGAACTGCTCGAAGGGCGAACCGGGCGGGAATTGGAAAGGCAGGTCCTGCGCGTCGCCGCCGGAGACCTGCTGGGTCGAGGAGATGTTGACCACGGCCGGCGTCACCTTGGCCGCCAGGTCGGCGAAGGTTTCCGGCGCTAGGTTCTGCGCCGAGGCCGCGCCGACGGTGGTGACGACCAGAAGCGCCACGCCGGCCGCCAGCAAGCCTCTCACGGCCGATTGCGCCCTGATCCTCACGTTGGGGCTCCTCGCGCCAGGGACGCCCGGCGTCCGGACGCTCAATGCCGGTTGCATCATGATTCTCTGCTCTCCTTGGATTTCGTTGTGCCGCGGCCCTGAGGGACCGCCCTCACCATCGATAATTGGGCAGCGCCGCTATACCGGGCATGACCCGGCGATTAATTCGCGGTAATAGGCGGTAATGTTACCGGCGATGGCGACCGCGACTACGTTTTGGGCCGTCACCTCAAAGGATTACCAGTCATCTCATGACCGCCGACCTCGATCTCTTGAATCTCTGCCGGCCCGGCGACCGCTTGCGAACCAGGGACCGGCGGGAGGCGCGCATCGTCTTCGTTTCGCCCGAGGATGGCTTGATCGGCGGCGAAGTCCAGATGCATGGCGCTTGCTTCTGGAATCGCGAGGGACGCTGGCGCGATGCACCCTTCGGCGCACCGGGGCCGCTCGATCTCGTCCCGCCGGCGCCCGCCGCTGCCATCGGCGAACCGCGCAGAGCTTCGATCGAGGAGGCGCTCGCCGAGGGCAACCGTCTCTATTGCTGCGATTGAACCAAGCCAGCGGCCCTAGCGTCTCTGGCTGAAGGCCAGGCGCAGGCCGAGACCGAGAAGAACGGCGCTGGAGAACCAGGTCTGGACCCGCGCCCAGAACGGGCTGCGGGCGATGAACTGGGCGAGAGACCCGCCGGCGAATGCGACGCCGAGATTGGTCGGCAGGGCCGTCACCTGAAACAACAGGCCGAGGACGAGCATCTGCCGGCTGGGACTTCCGCGCGCCGGATCGACGAACTGCGGCAGGAAAGAGAAGAAGAACAGCAGGACCTTCGGGTTGAGCAGGTCGGTCAGCACGCCCTGCCAGTAGATTCGGCCGAGGGGAACCTGCGGCCGGCGCTCGGCCTTGGCCGCCAGCCCGGCGATGCCGCCGGCCATGAAGCCCTTGAGGCCCAGATAGACGAGATAGGCCGCGCCGCAATACTTGACCACGGCGAAGGCCAGCGGCGAATAGACGAACAGGGCCGACAGCCCGAAAGCGACAGCGACCGCATGGATGAGGGCGGCGCTCGACAGGCCGAAGACGGAAACGATGCCGGCACGCCGGCCCTGGGCCATGCAGCGCGACAGGATGAAGAGGATCGAGGGCCCCGGCGTGAGATTGAGCGCAAGCGCCGCGATCATGAACAGCGCGATGGTCTGGCCGGTCGGCATGGCGGAGCTCCGTGAGTGCAAGCCACCGCTCAGTATAAGGCCCCGATCGCAACGCTGCACTTTGCCGGAAAGCCGGTCGCCGGGTACTGCATCAGTCTGAAATCCAAGGCTCTTGAAATCTAGCCGACGAATCACCACCGCTTCTAAATTCCAAAAGCTGGGAGAGAGTGAGGTAGCAGACCGCCCGTTTTGGGTCGTTTCTGCCTAACCGCTTCAGCCTTCCAGCTAGGACATTGGCGTGGCTGGATTAAAGGCGGATTCATCGCGGGAGTATCTCGGTACGCAAGCGGAATTGGTAGCGAGCGGGTATTTCCGAGTTTTGACGCAATGGGAGCGGGTGGTTGGGCGCGTTGCTGTGGTCGTCTTTCGGGTTATTGGATGTTCGATTTGGGCTGTATGCGTCGGGCGATATCTAGCAAAGAATCAAATGCAGCGCGGGCGCAATCCCAGTCTTCGGTGGTACCGTCTGCGAAGGTTATCCGAAGGTAGAGAATCGCCGCCGTGCCCAGATCGTAGTCGGGATCATTCGACATGAGCGCGTCGATATCGGTGATGACCTGGGAGTGCATAAGCTGCCTCCACGGTTAAGCTGCCTTTTTCTTATATGGCCCGCGTTTCTTAGGCGCGCCTTCTGCGTCATCAATTAGTTTAACGATATCGCTGATTTCCCACAGCCGGCTTTCGATACCTGCCGCCATAGCGGGGCTCATTTTCACCGCCGAATTGATGCGGACAAAGTTGTAGTACATGAAATAGAGCGCCTGGGCGTGATGATGGTTTGCCAACTTTTTGCTGTGTGCATTCGTCAGTCTTGTGAACCTCCGCATTGACATGCGCATGGTGAGGTTCTGGCGCTCGACGTACGATGTCGAAACGTGGTCGTGGTCCGGGTTACCAGTGATTTTGGCCTTGCGAGCGCCGATGCATTCGGCGGGGCTATATCGGCCCTTGGCGCTATCGGGCGAAGCGCCATACAGCTTCACCAACATGGCGTAGTCAATATCCTCGCCAAAGGCTCCCTCGACAGCTTCCAGATATGCCTTGTGGCCATCGGTCGTTAACTGCACGCGATTTGCCAAACGCGAGCGCAGATCATCCATGAGGCCCATCGCATATTCGCTATCCCGAGCACCAGAGAGATAGCTAATGACCAGCTTGGAGCGGGCATCGATTGCCGTCCAAGTCCAGACATCGCCATAGGCCAAATCCTGCCGCTTCGCCGTCGCAATGTTCTTCTGCTTGCTATAGCAGAATGACCAAATTTCATCGCACTGAACCCGTTGCGCTTTCACGTTACGGACATGCGTGTCGTGGTACTCGGCACAGACGACGCCAGCGTCCACTAACAGCTTCGCAATCGTGTTGAATGATGCGCCCGTCACCCGGGCGATGGCCCGCATCGAAGAGCCTTCGCAAAGCAGGTGAAGGATTTGAACGCGGGTCTGAGGGGCCAATTTCTTCATGGCCCCAGTGTATGAACTTATTTTCCTACCGGCAAGCATAATTTTTCAGTATGGATTTTGCTGGGACTCCTGCTTGTGGTCGAGATAGATTCGGCGCTTAGGGGTTGTCCTACACGCGTGTTGACATATATGTCAATGGCTGCTCAAATCGATGGGCTAGTCGAGGCTGGGAAGCTCGTGCCCTATCCTATGCTAGTGCGGTCTTCCCCAAGGAAGATCTATATGTCGATTTGCGTTGCAGACATGGTTGATGCGGCTTGGGAAGATTCAGACGATGCTGTCCTCTTCGCCCAGTGTAGAGCCTTACTGGAGGACTATGTCCGGAACAATTGGATACGTCTGCGCTGGGACCCCGATCAGGATGTGCCAGCGAACATCGCGCGGGTGAGGCCGCCCGGTCTATATGTGTTCGATTTCCGAAGTAAGGGAAAGGATGGGGGCATCAGGGTATTTGGGGCCTTTGCCGCCAAGGATTGGTTTGTTGCTCTCACGTGGGAGTTTCGCAACGAAGTTGACTGGGATTTCGAACCAACGAATTGCCTTAAGACGTGGATAGACCTCTTTAACACCGCGCCGCCCTATCTAGGGAGTGATGCAAATGACTACCTCTCGTCAAATTACTCCATTGCCCATGCCGACGGGTGATGAGCCCATCTCCAAAGGCGTCCTGAGCTACATGAGTGCGAGGTATCAGACGAATGTCCATAGTCTGGTATTAGAGGAATTCGAGCGTAGCGGCATGACGAGCGCACAAGTTGCCCGTAGGCTACGGATGGACCCGGGACAGTTAGCGCGCCTATTGGGCAATCCAAGCAATATGACGCTTGACACATTGTCCGGTCTTCTCTTCGCAATAGCTGGAAAAGAGCCGGACACCAACGCTCTAAAATATGGCGAGATGGATGCGCGGCAGAATGAGTTTAAAGAAGTTCACGTGTCGTCCGCTGATATCATCCAGCCAGTTATAATGCGAGAAACGAAAATCGTGTTCCTGCTTGTCAACGCGCCTTTTAAAACTGAGCCGCAAGAAATCGGAATGTACAAACGTGCAATTGCGATTGAGCGCGGCGCGATGCAATTTCTATCTCTCGGAACCAATAGCTTTTGGTCCGGCCCCACAAACATGATCAAACAGCGCTACGAAAAAGTCGAGGTCGCGTGATGGTCGAGGCAAATCAATACTCGTTGACCCACAAAGAGCTACTGGAATTGCTAATCAAACATATCAACGTGCACGAAGGTAGATGGCAGCTACTATTTAATATTGCGGTAGCGACAGGGGTCCTCGGGCCCACTCCGGAGCAATCGTTCCCTGGAGTGATGGTGACAATTCCCAATGTGGGAATCCAACGTCTTGCCCCAGGGACCGCGACTAACTTGCCGGGCACTCTTGTGGCGGACGCGGCGGAGGTAAATCCGGCTAAGCCGGACTAACGCCACCTTTTGGCGGCAGCTGCCTTCGCGATTTTAGACCGTTGTTCAGGCGAAAGTTTTGCCGCTCGCGCCTTTCCGCCGCGCCTGCCCAGTTCGGCGGCGGCGCTCTCCAGGGGCAGCTTCTCCTGAATTTCCCCCGTCGCGATCTTGGCCGCCATGATCGCGGCGCCGATCACATCGGCAGGTCGTTTCTCGCCACGCGGACCCTTAGCCACGGGGTTCCTCGAAAATTAGCTTAAGCTCGAATGCCTCTAGGCCCTTTTGGATCAAATCGGGATGCACCTCCATCCAAGCTCGCGCATCTTTCTCATTCTCAAACTGGGGGGCTTCGGGGATTGGTGTTACGACTTGGCCGCGCCTCTTGGCTATCGTGTAATGCATTGCTGCCTCCATGCTTGGCGGAAAGCATGGTAGCAGATGGCGGCCGGTTCAAGCGGGATCAGATTTCAGACTGATGCAGTGCCGGTCGCCGGGGTGGCTTGCGCCTTCGGCCGGCCTTGATTTATGGTGCGCGCCTTCCGCCGCCGTAGCTCAGTGGTAGAGCGCGCCCTTGGTAAGGGCGAGGTCGAGTGTTCAATCCACTCCGGCGGCACCATGCGCCTGAGCCCTGCGATCCGCGAAAAGCCGGGCCCCCCATCGCCCAACGTCACCCAGCCCGTTTCCTCGCCACCACATGGTAGCCCGTGCATAGAGTATCGACAGAGCGCTTGGTCTTGCGCTTGAACGCGTAATAGAAGAACGCGGGCGCCAGGATCATCTTCGCCAGGAACGAGTGGGAGTCCGAGGTGCGGTTCAGCTCGACGGCCATCCAGCTGTAGTAGTCCCCGACCGGCTCCAGAATGCCTATGTCGAACCCGAGCTCGGGGAGGAACCGCTCGAACCAGCGGTCGCTGAAGCCGGAGTAGAAGAAATACGGATCCATGTGCCTCAGGCAATTGCTGGGCGCCGTCAGGATCAATGTCCCGCCGGGCTTCAGCAGGCGCGCGACCTCCTTGAGCGCGTCGATGGGATAGGGAATGTGTTCGAGGACCTCCGAGCAGAGGATCGCATCGAAGGTGGCGTCCTTCTCGTCGATCGCCCAGATGTCCCCGACATAATCCAGCTTGCCATAGCGGAATCCTTCCTTGCCGCCCGCCCCCTCGCAGCCGAGCATCTTCTTGTCGTCGGTCGTGTAGCCGCCGAAATCCTGGGCCCGATAGCTCAAATGTCCGCAATCCGGACGATAGGGCTGGGTCCCTGAGCCGGCATCCAGGATCAGCGAGCCCGCGGGAATGAGCGAAAGCTGTCGGCGGACGAAGGCGTCCCGGGCGTATTGGTTGATCAGGCGGCGTTTCAGTGGCGGAAACATGGGGTGCAGATGCCCTCACCGCTTCAAAGCGACGCTATCCATTATGCAGTCGGGCTGGCAAAGGCCAGCCGAAACGATTGCATCCGGGCGGCCCGGCTCAGATCGTCGGATCGCCATCGCCCCACAGGATCAGGGAATTGGCATGCTGGCGGTCGCCGGCGAGAAGCATCGGGCTCTCCTTCAGGACACGGGCTCCGGGGATCCGGCCGGCGGCCTCCTCGGCCGTGTAGGGCGGATCCTTGGGCGGCAGCCTTCGCTTGGCGAGGAAGCGGAGCGCCGGCTCGTTCCACAGCATGTAGCCGCGGCGCCCGCGGGCGACGACCTGCTCGAGATAGCCCTGCTGGACCGAGCGGCGGATTTCGCTCAGCGCATAGTTGCTGATCAAAAGGTCGATCGGCCGCGCGCGAAGCTCCTCAGCCGGAGGATTGACCGCGACCCCGCGCTGGCCCAGCTGAGCGAGGTAGCGGGCGGCGAGCGCGCCCGGCTCGGGAAGGTCGAGAATGCTGTAGGAAGCGCTGGGGAACCGGGCCAGGATCAGCCGGCATTGCCCGCCATAGCCGGCGCCGATCTCGACGATATGCATGCCGCCAAGGTCGCCGAACATGCTCTCCAGGTCGCCCAGGATCTTCACGTAGCGCAGCGTCGTCGGCGACCAGTGGCCGAAGCCTTCGAAATGTTCGGTGCGGGGCCCGCCCACGCTGTCGTTGCGCCGAAATTCCTCGAACCACGCGCTGTAGCCTGGGTGCCGGGCCAGCAGGCTTGCCAGCGATTGCTCGCCGTCTTCCCGCTTGGCGTTCTCGACCATGTCCACGTAGATGCGGGCGGCCCGGAACGAGGCGAAGATGGCATCGTCCCGGGAGGCCAGCCGGCAAAAGGCCCGATATTTCCGCGTGTCCGTGAGCGAGGAACGCCTTCCGTCCACGGCGCGCCGGAGGAGCCGCTTGAGCAATTCTCGTGCTGCCGTCAATGGGGACGCATGGGCCACGTGGTGAAGCCGCCTGGAAGTTTGTCGCCGCCGGGCGCCGGTTCGCCGCCGCAATCGATCCGGCGCGCCTCGCGGCCATGGTCTGCTTGTAGAGGCCCATGCGGCCGCAGGCAATGGGACTGGGGAGGCCGCCCCCTTGGATTCACCTTGCGGCTTGCCATGTTCTTTCCTGACGGGTATTGCGGCGAGCCTGGTCAAGCTGGGGCTGGCCGTTCCACCCCAGAGGACGCGATCGAAAGGGCAAACCCATGGCGGAAATTGAAGACGAAGACCTGAAGCGCCTGGAAGCGCACATGAAAGCCGACTTTCTGCCGGTCCAGCCGCGCACCGGCGGCTCGGATGCCTCTTACCGGTCGACCCATGCCTTTGAGTACATGGCCTATCAGCTCGGGCAGATGAACCGGAAGCTCGACCGGCTGATCGGCCTTCTCGAAACGCTGAGCGCCCCGCGGAGCTGAGCGCGATGGCTTACGACGGCTATCCCTTCCTCGAGATCGAGCCGACGATGAAGCGGAACATCTGGAACAAGGGCACCGCCGTCGAAGGCTACGACCCCGCCGTCTTCCGCAAGGACGTCTGCGGCAACTGGATGCGCTTCGAGGAGCACGCGCTTGAAACCGACTACGGCTGGGAGATCGACCACATCCTGCCCCGCTCCCTTGGCGGGATGAGCTATTTCGGCAACCTCCAGCCTCTCTATTGGCGCAACAATCGTCTCAAGGCAGATATCTATCCCTGGGTGCTGAAGCCGTAGCGCGGAAGCAGAGCCGACCTCCGTCGAAGTGGGAGAGCGGCGACGGCGTCAGCTGCCGCCTTCTTGTGCGACAGTGGGCAGGGACGGCTATAATATCGTCATTAGGCGGTGGTCGGTCGGGCTCTACGTTCGGCAGGCTCATCCGTCCGCAAACCGGTTAGGTGGCAGACCGGAATCGAACCTGGGGGAGATCCATGCGCGTCGTGTCAGCGAGCTTGTTGGCCTTCGTCCTGTTCGCTTTCTGCGGCATCGGCACCGCGACGGCACAGACCTGGACCGGACGCGCAACGCCGAAAATGAGCAACGGGATGGACAAGGCCACCAAGCAATGCGGGCCGGTCAACTACACGGTGGTCAAAGACGGCAGCAAGATCAACATCCACTTGGACTACGCCACCATCAGCAGGGATCTTTCCGCTGACCAGGCCGCGGATGGCAGCTTTTCAACGACCTACGTGAATATCAATGGCAACACCATTCCCGTCTTCGGCAAGATTGCGGGCGACAGCGGGGAGTTCAACATCGCTCCCGCCGCGCTGTGCGGATACAAGGACATCCCGCTGAAACATTGACACAACCGGCCGGTCGCCCCTCTTGGGCGGGTTCGGCTGATCGCCATGGCAATGGCGTAGGCACCGATTGCCTTACGCGCAATTGCCGCAGTATGACCGTAAAAAGCGTGTGACATGCGTTTGCCGCGGCGTTACACTGTCGCCGCCATGTCCGAAACCTCCCAGGCCGCCCGCCGCCTCAAGATCCTGCGCGAACGCGCAGGCCTTTCCATGCGCGCGGTCGCCGAGGCGCTGGGCTGGACCCTGACCCGCTACCAGCATTACGAGGACCGGTACCGGCGGAAATTCCTGCCCCTCGACCTCGCGCGGTTGCTCGCCGACATCTTTGCTGTCCGCGGCGTGCCATCGGCCGAGGTGATGGCGCTCGCCGGGCTCGAGGCCCCGGCGCCCGCGCAATCGACCGAATCCGCAGCCGCGCGCGGGCCTTTCCTACCCCGGCCGATCGAGGCACCGGTCATGCCGCCACGCGACTTGCCCGTGATGGGCGCGGTCAAAGGCGGTGCCGAGGGTTTCTATTTCAACGAAGGCGATGCCAAGGAGATCGTTGTCCGGCCGCCCGGGCTCGCCGGCGTCTCCAACGCCTTCGCCCTCTACGTCGACGGCGAATCCATGGAGCCGCGCTATTACGCCGGCGAAATGCTCTACGTGAACCCGAACCGGCCTGTCACCCGCGGCTGCTTCGTGGCCGTGGAGATGATCGACGGCCAGGGGCTGATCAAGCAATTCGTCCGCCGGAACGACGAGCAACTGGTGCTGGCCCAGTTCAACCCGCCCAAGGAGATCCGGCTGCCCATCGACCGGGTGAAGCGGATCTACCGCATCACCGGTTCGGGAGAGCCCGGCTGAGAACCGGCGGTGCGTAAGTAGTTACGCAGACTTTCGTTCTGCCTATGTCGGCAAAGTCATCGCCAACCGCAACGCATTGAGCGGCTTCGTCGGTCGCCAGCCTGCTCTCGGCCGCGATGTTATGCCTGACGATGGGCGCGACGGTTTCGCGGTTTGCTCGGGCGATATGAAAGCTGCGCGCCTTGTCGGCATCTCTGAAGACGGATTTTCGAGGTTGGCGGGCACGGATGATGTATTCCGCGCGAAGGTCAGGGCTTACGACCGGCAAGATTTGAGATCGCCTGAATTTCGGCGTCTATTGCGGTTCTCGCGGTCCGAAGGGCTTCCAGCTCAGCTTCTGCGAGCGACCGATTGCGCTCAACCGTGTGCGCCACAGAAATCTGCACCGCAACCGTGGCCTCTTCGGCAGTCGCAGCATCGGCCAGCAGTAGCTCAAGCCGGCCGTGGGAAATCGTCATTCTCTGGATAGCGGCGACAACCATGTTCCGTCTCCCTTCCCCTCAAAGATGGAGCTTGTTGGCATCTTTGTTGCGTATTTAATCGTCTGAGGCGCGGCATTGCGTATACAATTACGCAGAACCGCGCTTTGCCTAGGCAAGTGACTCGGAGTCGAAGACCGGCCGCGCCGCCCCCCTCACCCCTTCACGTCGACCACGACCCGGCCCCGAATCTTGCCGGCGAGGATATCGTCGGCAAGCCGCGGCAGGTCGGCGAGCTTGGCGTCGACAACCATGGAATCGAGCAGTGCCGCCGGCAGGTCCTTGGCGAGCCTGGTCCAGGCTATCTGCCGGGCCTTCAGCGGGCACATCACCGAATCGATGCCCAGCAGGCTGATGCCGCGAAGCAGGAAGGGGATGACGGTGGTCTCGAGCTTGGTCCCGCCGGCGAGCCCGCAGGATGCGACGGCGCCGTGGTATTTCATGCTGGCCAGCACATTGGCCAAGGTCGCGCCGCCGACAGCGTCGATGCAGGCGGCCCACCGCTCGCTCTCCAAGGGCCTGCCCGAAGGCTTCTCGATCGTGGCGCGGTCGATGATCGCAGCCGCCCCCAGACGCTTCAGATAGTCATGGGTCTCGGGCCGGCCGGTCGAGGCCGCAACCTTGTAGCCGAGCTTGGCCAGCACCGCGATCGCGACGCTGCCGAGCCCGCCGGCCGCCCCCGTCACCAGCACCTCGCCCATGTCCGGCGTCACGCCATGGACCTCCAGCACCATCACCGCCAGCATGGCCGTGAAGCCGGCCGTGCCGATGGCCATGGCGCGATGGGGTGTCAGGCCCTTGGGCAGGCGCACCAGCCACTCGCCCTTCACCCGGGCCTTGCCGGCATAGCCGCCCCAGCGCAATTCGCCGACCCGCCAGCCGGTCAGCACCACGGAATCCCCCGGCTTCCAGGCCCGGTTGCTGGACTCCAGGACCTTGCCGGCGAAGTCGATCCCGGGGACATGGGGATACTGGCGCACCAGCCGACCCAGGCCCTTCAGGATCAGACCGTCCTTGTAGTTCAGGGTCGAATGCGTGACGTCCACCACGACGTCGCCCTCGGGCAGCGATTCTTCGGCGAGCTCCTTGATCGTGCTCGCGACCTTGCCGTCCTTCTCCTCCAACACCAGCGCCCTGAACATTTCGTTCGACCTTCCATGATTGCTAAACGCGCAGCGGCTCGAGAATGCTGACGTAGTTGGCGACCGCAGCACCACCCATGTTGAAGACTCCGGCTAGCCGGGCGCCGGATATCTGCATCCCGCCCGCCTGGCCCGCGAGCTGCATCGCCGCCAGCGCATGCATGGAGACGCCCGTGGCCCCGATGGGATGGCCCTTGGCCTTGAGGCCGCCCGAGGGATTGACCGGGAGCTTGCCGTCCTTCCCGACCCAGCCTTCCTCGATCGCCCGCGCCCCTTCGCCCGGCTCCGTCAGGCCCATGGCCTCGTATTCGATCAGCTCGGCGATGGTGAAGCAGTCATGGGTCTCCACCAGGCTGAGATCGGCGAGCGCAAGGCGCGCGTTGGCGAAGGCCTGGGACCAGGCGCGGCGCGCGCCCTCGAACAAGGTCACGTCGCGCCCGCGCATGGGCAGCAGGTCGTTCACCTGCTCGGCGGCGCGAAAGGCGATCGCCTTCTTCATCGATAGGGCCGTGTCGAAATCGGCCAGCACGACCGCGGCCGCGCCGTCGGAGACCAGGCTGCAGTCGGTGCGCCGGAGCGGCGGCGCCACCATGGGGTTCTTGTCGGAGACCGTCCGGCAGAATTCGTAGCCCAGATCCTTGCGCAGCTGGGCATAGGGGTTGGCCACACCGTTCTTGTGGTTCTTGGCCGCGATCCTGGCGAGCGCGTCCGACTTGTCGCCATGACGCTGGAAATACTGCTGGGCGATCCGGGCGAAGATTCCGGCAAAGCCGCCCGGAATCGCACCCTCTTCCTTGAGGTAGCTCGCCTTCAGCAGATTGGCCCCGACCTCGGCCGCCGGCGTGTCGGTCATCTTCTCCACGCCCACGACCAATACGAGGCGCGCCTGGCGGGCGGCGAGGCTCGCGAGCCCGGCATGGACCGCCGCACTGCCCGTGGCGCAGGCGTTCTCCAGGCGGGTCGCCGGCTTGAAGCGCAGGCCGGGTGCGGCCTGGAAGACCAGCGAGGACGGAAAGTCCTGTTGCGAGAACCCGGCGTTGAAATGGCCGACAAAGATCCGGTCGATATCCGCCGGCCCGACGCCGGCATCTTCGAGCGCGGCGCCGACGACCTTCCCGATCAGCGCCTCAACGTCCAGGCCTTCATGCTTGCCGAAGGGCGTATGGGCCCAGCCGACGATGCAGCCCGTCATGGCACGTCTCTCCTCGAAAGCCACATCATACCAGACATGGGGAGCATCAGACCGGCGGCAAGCATTCGCCGAAGCGGATCGGTTCGCCCAACGGCGCGCCCTGAAGCTCGTCCTCGCGCATGACGATATGGCCGCGGACGATGGTCGCCTTGGGCCAGCCGGTCACCTCGCGGCCCTCGAAGGGCGTCCAGGCGGAGCGCGTCGCCATCCAGGCGCGCTCGATCCGGCGCCTGGTCTTCAGGTCGACCAGGGTCAAATCGGCATCGTAGCCGGCGGCGATCCGCCCCTTGCCGGCGATGTTGTAGATCCGGGCCGGGCCGGTGCTCGTGAGGTCCACCAGCCGCGCCAATGTCAGACGCCCCGCCGCGTGGTGATCCAGCAGCAGGGGCAGCAGGGTCTGCACGCCCGGCATGCCCGAGGGGCTGGTGGGATAGGGCCTGGCTTTTTCTTCCAGGGTATGCGGCGCGTGGTCGGAGCCGATGCAATCGACGATGCCCTGGCCGACCGCGCGCCAGAGCGCCTGGCGATGGCGCTCCTCGCGGATCGGCGGGTTCATCTGGGCCAAGGTCCCGAGCTCGCGATAGCAGTCCGGCGCCACCAGGGTCAGATGCTGAGGCGTGGCCTCGACGGTCGCGACATCCTTGGCCCCGGCCAACAGCTCCATCTCCTCCGCTGTCGTCACGTGCAGCACATGGACGCGCCGCCCGGTCTTGCGCGCCAGCGCCAGCAGCCGGCGGGTCGCGCGAAGTGCCGTTTCCTCGTCGCGCCATTTGGGGTGGAAGGCGGGATCGGCCGCTTCGCGCGCGAGCGGCAAGCGCTCGCGCAGGCGGTCCTCATCCTCGGCGTGGGTGGCGACCCTTCGGCGCCCGTCCCGGAGCACCGCCTCGAGGCCTTCGTCGTCGGCCACCAGCAGGCTTCCGGTGGAGCTGCCCATGAAAACCTTGACCCCGCAGCAGCCGGGCAGCCGCTCCAGCTCGGCCAGCCGGCCGACATTCTCCTCCGCCGCGCCCAGGAAAAAGGCGATGTCGCACCAGGCGCGTCCCTTCGCCCGGGCGAGCTTGTCGGCGAGCGCAGCGGCGTCGGTGGTGTTGGGCTGGGTATTGGGCATGTCGAAGACCGCCGTGACCCCGCCGAGTGCCGCCCCAGCCGTGCCCCGCTCCATGTCCTCCTTGTGGGTCAGGCCCGGCTCGCGGAAATGCACCTGGGTATCGATCACCCCGGGGAGCGCATGCAGGCCCGCGCCGTCGAATTCGAGCGCGCCCGCGCCCTCGATCCGGCCGATGGCGGCAAAGCGCCCGTCGCGGATCGCGATGTCGGCCGGTCCGATGCCATTCGGGGTCGCGGCCACGGCGCCGCGGATGACGAGGTCGAAGGACGGGCTCAAAGGGGGACCTTCTCGAGGGGAATGCGGCCAAGCTGTAGCCGGCCCCGGCGGCCCGGGCAAGCGGCGCCTTGGCAAGCCGGGACTTTGTATGCAGGGCCGGGGGCAGGCGAGGCTTGGCAACCGGGCCGAGGCGGTGACGCTTGCCGGTCCTTCGGGTATCATGCGCGACTCATGACCGATACCGAGCTCTTGCGGCGCAAGCTCGAGGAATTGCGCCTCGAGCATCGCGACCTGGACGATGTCATTGCCAGGCTGTCCGAGCAGGTCCCGGTCAGCGCCGTCCAGATCCAGCGCCTGAAGAAGCGGAAGCTCCTGCTGAAGGACCAGATAGCCCTACTGGAAAGCCGGCTCCTGCCGGACATCATCGCCTGAAGCAGGCGGCCGGCTTGCGGGCACGGCCCTCCCACCTATAATGCCGCGCTCCGCGGCAGTCCCGGAAAACAGGGTGCGAATGGCCAAGAAAACGCCGGCAGTGGGCATCATCATGGGCAGCCAGTCCGATTGGCAGACCATGAGCCGCGCCGCCGAAACCCTGGACGCTCTCGGCGTAGCCCACGAGACGCGCATCGTCTCGGCCCACCGTACCCCCAAGCGCCTCTATGCCTATGCCCGCTCGGCCCGCAAGCGGGGCCTCAAGGTCATCATCGCCGGCGCCGGCGGTGCGGCCCATCTGCCGGGTATGACCGCTTCCATGACCGCCCTTCCCGTCTTCGGCGTCCCCATCGAAAGCCGGGCCCTCAAGGGCCTCGACAGCCTGCTCTCCATCGCCCAGATGCCGGCCGGCATACCCGTGGGGACGCTGGCCATCGGCGAGGCGGGCGCGGTCAATGCCGCGCTTATGGCCGCCGCCGTCCTCGCCCTTTCCGACAAGAAAGTGGCCAAGTCCCTGGACAAATGGCGCGCGGCCCGCACCGCCGGCGTGGCCCGCAAGCCGGTCTCGAATAAACCATGAGCCCGGAAGCCGGCGTCGACCGGGGGCAGATCCTGCCGCCCGGTTCGACCGTGGGCGTGCTCGGCGGGGGCCAGCTCGGCCGCATGACCGCGATGGCCGCGGCGCGCCTTGGCTACCGCGTCCATGTCTATTGTCCGGAACCCAATTCGCCTGCCTTCCAGGTCGCGGCCGCCAGCACGGTCGCCGCCTACGATGACCGGACCGCGCTCGCCCGATTCGCCGAGGCGGTCGATGTCGTCACCTTCGAGTTCGAGAACGTGCCATCCGCCACGGCGGAGCTGTTGGCGGCACTCAAGCCCACCCGGCCGGCGCCGCGCGTCCTCCACATCTGCCAGGACCGGCTGCGGGAGAAGGGTTTCCTCGCCTCCATCGGGGTGCCGACGACCCGCTATGCCGAGGTCGCCCGAGAGCATCAGCTCGCCGATGCGGTTCGCGCCATCGGCCTGCCCGCGGTCCTGAAGACGGCGCGCTTCGGTTATGACGGCAAGGGCCAGGCAATGCTGCGCCGGGAGAGCGATCTCGTGGGGGCCTGGCGCGGCATCGGTACCGGCGTGGGCATCCTCGAGGGCTTCGTCGATTTCACCCACGAGATCTCGGTCATCGCCGCCCGCGGGTTGGACGGCGCCGTTGCGGTGTATGTCCCGGTCGAGAACCGACACCGCGACCACATCCTGGATACGACCATCGCCCCCGCCCGCCTGCCTGCGACGGTTCTGGCGCAAGCCGAAGCCCTGGCACGCAGGATCGGCGAGTCACTCGGCGTCGTCGGCCTCATCGCCGTTGAGATGTTCGTGACCAGGTCCGGCGAGGTGCTGGTCAACGAGCTGGCGCCGCGGCCGCATAACTCGGGCCACTGGACCATCGACGCCTGCCTCACCAGCCAGTTCGAGCAGTTTCTGCGCGCCGTCTGCGGCCTGCCGCTGGGCTCGACCGAGCGTCACAGCGATGCGGTGATGAAGAACCTGCTAGGCGACGAGGTGAACGCCTGGCGGGAGATTCTCTCCGAGCCCGGCGCCAAGCTTCATCTCTATGGCAAGCGCGAGGCACGCCCCGGCCGCAAGATGGGCCACGTCACCCGTCTCAGCCCTCGGCGTGACTAAGTAAGAAAGATTCACCACCGAGACACAGAGGCACAGAGGAGAAAGGGAAGCAGAAAAGATTGTTGGGCCGCTCCGCGGCCCAGTCTCTTGCTTGATCTTCTCTGTGTCTCTGTGTCTCGGTGGTTATCTCTCTTTCTTGAACCTACCGCGCCCGGCGCCGGCGCAGCAGGCGGAACGGGTCGGGCAGCTTCTCGGCCAGCTTCTCCAGCCGGCCGATCGCCTTGGGCACGCGCATGACGTCGGCGATGCGCCGGTCAAGGAAAGCCCAGGTCTCGCTGGCGTCGGCCGACTTGTCGTTCAGCCAGAACAGCACCGTCGACCCGTAGACGCCGGCCAGCAGCGCGCGCTTGGTATAGAAGTTGTAGTCCGTAGAGCGGTCGCCCACGGCATACCAGACCGCATCGACCGTGCGGTAGAGCGCCTTCGCCGCGAGCGGCGCGTGGATCGGCAAGGCGAGGAAGGCAAGGGCGCGCCGGATCGCCTCCCGGTTCGCGTAGTTTGCTTCCAGGCGCAGCCTGACCGCGAGCGCCACCTTCTCCCGGAGCTTCAGGCCCTCGCCCCCCGCCTGCTCGTAGGCGGCGACCATGCGCCGGTCGGCAAGGCTGCTGTGGAACTCGATCAGCTCGGCCGCGCCGCCAAGGAAGGCATTCTGGGCCAGCGCCCATTCGATGCCGAGATCCTTGGCCGCCGCGCGCAGGGCGGAATCGGTCCAGCCGTCGAAGGCGGCATGGGCAGCGACCGCTTCGATCAGTTTTTCGCGCAACGCCTCGCGATCGGTCACGGGGCTAATCCTCGAATTCTTCCTCGCCATGGTAGCGGCGCATCTCCTCGGCGAACATCAGCTTCGAAAGATCGGTCATGCGCATGGGGTAGAGGATGCCGTCCAGATGGTCGCATTCATGCTGCACCAGCCGGGCGTGGAAGCCTTCCGCTTCCCGCTCGACGGCAATGCCTTCAGGCGTGATCCCCCGATAGAGGATGCGCATGTAGCGGGGAACCTGGCCGGCCAGCCCCGGCACCGACAGGCAGGCCTCCCAGCCCTCCGCCATCTCCCCGTCCAAGGGTTCGATCACGGGGTTGATGAGGGCGGTGGGCGGCACCGGGTCCGCTTCCTCCCGCTCCGCCCGCTCGGCCGGGACATGGAAAATGACAACCCGCTGGGGGACATGGACTTGGGGGGCCGCGAGCCCCGCCCCGCCCACGTCCATCAGCGTTTCCCACATGTCGGCCACCAGCCCCTTGATCTCGGGCGCCATGGGGTCGGCGACCGGCTCGGCTGGCCGGCTCAGGACCGGATGGCCCATGCGGGCGATCTTCAGGATGGCCATGGCCCATAATGGACCGGCGAAGCCGGCGGAATCCAGCCGGTCCGGGCTTCGCATCGGCCAAATCCGGGCTATCCTCTGCCGGACGGGAGGGGAGCGTCTGTTCTGCGTGGAGGGCGGTATGACGGCGAATTCGCCGAGGGTTCGAACTCAAGGTTTTACGGCTTGTCGCGGAGATTGCCGCGGGCCTGGGGATCGTCTTGTCTCTTATCGACGCTGCCGGGAAATATCTGAGCTTCCTGGACGACATCGGCCTGTGGCTCAATGAGACGATACTTAACGATATTCCCTACCCGGGATTGTTCCTGATCTCGTTCCCCATTTTCGTGGGGCTCATGCTGACGCGCTGCATCAATTATCTGACCAGGCCGAGACTGAAGCTGGCCTTGGCGGAGATACGCGACGACGGCGCCGGGTCGGATGTGGCCTGCTACGTTCGTGTGGAGGCTGAAAACCGGTCCAAGCGCGTCGCCGAGAAATGCACCGCCTCGTTGAAGCGGGTGGAACGGCTGGGCTCAAGCGGGCCCAGGGAATATTCCCTCCCTTTGGATTGGACGGATATCGGCGAGGCCACGATGGACATCGGGCCAGGCGAAACGGAACGATTCGACGTGGTCAAGGCCCTCAAGAGCGGCAACAAATTCACGCATTGTTCGCGCAAGAGACCGCCTCGATTCGTGGAGGACATGCCGCCCGGCGACTACGCTTTTACCGTCGTCGCCAAGGCCGCCGGGAGGGCTTCGGAACCTTTGAGATTCGGCATTAAGTGGAATGGCAAATGGGATGTATTGAAGGAGTTCGAGATCGGCACTATGTGACCGCGCGCGCCCCGATCCCCGCGGCTGCCCTTGGTGGCGACGGAAAGGCCGGTCTGCCGTTCTATCGGGGCCGGAAAAGCCCCCATCTCGGCGGGGCAGCACCCGGCCCTTCTTGCCCCTTCACAGCCGGTTGGCGATATGTTACCTAGCGCCTCTTTACGGGCCGGGCCGGATTCCCCGGTCAGGCCCGGTTAGCGTCATCGCAACCGAAGGAACAGGAGCCAGAGGCCCCTTGCAAGTACTCGTCCGCGACAACAACGTCGATCAGGCCCTCCGCGCGCTGAAAAAGAAGATGCAGCGCGAGGGCATCTTCCGGGAAATGAAAATGCGCCGCAACTACGAGAAGCCGTCCGAACGCCGCGCCCGCGAGCGGGCCGAGGCGGTCCGGCGCCATCGCAAGCTGATGCGCAAGCGCATGGACCGCGAGGGCTACTAGCAGCACTTCCCCTGCGATCGGGCATGCGAGAAGACAACGGGCCGCTTTCAAGCGGCCCGAATCATTTTCGGGGCGAAGACGGGATCGCGGCCGATTACGCGCCCAGCGCCTTGACGATTTCCTCGCAGACCTTCTTGGCGTCGCCGAACAGCATCATCGTGTTGTCGCGGAAGAAGAGCTCGTTGTCGACGCCGGCATAGCCCGAGGCCATGGAGCGCTTGACGAACAGCACCGTCTTGGCCGCCTCGACGTCGAGGATCGGCATGCCGTAGATCGGGCTCTTGGGATCGGTCTTGGCCGCCGGATTGGTCACGTCGTTGGCGCCGATGACGAAGGCGACATCGGTCGCCGGGAATTCGCGATTGATGTCCTCCAGCTCGAACACCTCGTCATAGGGCACGTTGGCCTCGGCCAGCAGCACGTTCATGTGGCCCGGCATGCGACCCGCCACGGGATGGATGGCGTAGCTGACCTTGGCCCCCTCCTTCTTCAGGAGATCGGCCATCTCGCGCAGCGCATGCTGGGCCTGGGCCACCGCCATGCCGTAGCCGGGCACGATGATGACCGAGCTCGCGTTCTTCATCAGGAAGGCGGCATCCTCGGCGCTGCCCGACTTGACCGGCCGATCCTTCGCCTTGGCGCCTGCCACTGCGGTCCCCGAATCGGTGCCGAAGCCGCCCAGGATGACGTTGAAGATGGAGCGGTTCATCCCCTTGCACATGATGTAGCTGAGGATCGCGCCCGAGGAGCCGACCAGCGCGCCGGTGATGATCAGCAGGTTGTTGCCCAAGGTGAAGCCGATACCGCAGGCCGCCCAACCCGAATAGGAGTTGAGCATGGAGACCACGACCGGCATGTCGGCGCCGCCGATGGGCAGGATCAGCAGGAAGCCGACCGCCAGGGAGAGGACGACGAGAAGCCAGAAGGCGACCGGATTCTGCGCCAGGATCAGCCAAACGATGAGAAGGACGATCGCTATGCCGAGCAAGGCATTGAGGGGATGCTGGCCCTTGAAGACGAGCGGCGCGCCGCTGACCAGGCCCTGCAGCTTGGCGAAGGCGACGATGGAACCGGTGAAGGTCACGGCGCCGATGGCGACCCCAAGCCCCATCTCAATCAGGCTGTGGCCGGCGATGGCGCCGACGGTTCCGATGCCGAACTCCTGGGGCGAATAGAAGGCCGCCGCGGCGACCGAGACCGCCGCCAGGCCGACAAGGCTGTGGAAGGCCGCCACGAGCTGCGGCAGGGCAGTCATCTTGATCCGCAGCGCGATGAAGCTGCCGACCGCCCCGCCGATGACGATACCGCCGGCGATCACCGGATAGCTGACGACACCAGGCTGGGCCAAGGTCGTCGCAATGGCGATCGCCATGCCGGCGATGCCAAACCGGTTGCCGGCCTGGGAGCTCACGGGCGAGGAGAGCCCGCGCAACGCCAGGATGAAGCAGACGGCCGCGACCAGATAGGCGAAGGATGTCAGATCCGGGTTCATCGCTTGCGCCAGTGCCTATTTCTTCTTCTTGAACATGGAGAGCATGCGGTGGGTGACGATGAAGCCACCGAAGATGTTGACCGAGGCGAGCGCCACGGCGAGGAACCCCATGACTTGGGAGAAATTGAACAGCGCAGGCCCGGCGGCGATGATGGCGCCGACGATGATGACGCTGGATATCGCGTTGGTCACCGCCATCAGCGGCGAATGGAGCGCCGGCGTCACCCGCCACACCACGTGATAGCCCACGAAGCAGGCCAGCACGAACACGGTGAAGCCGAACACGAAGGGTAGGTGCCCGGCGACCTGATTGGCCGTTTCCATGCTGCTAGCGCTCCCCTTCGAAGTTCCGTGCGTCGGTCCCGTATCTTCTTTCGTCATTCCCGCGAAAGCGGGAATCGATGCTTCCACAGCGCGCCTTCGGCGCCATGGATGCCCGCTTTCGCGGGCATGACGAAAAACAAAAATCGCGGCGACGGCTCACGACGCCGCTCCGACCAAGGACGGGTGCACGATCTGGCCGTCGCGGGTGAGCGCCGTGCCCTTGATGATTTCGTCGTCCCAATTGACCTTGAGGGCCTTGCTCTCTTTGTCGATCAGCAGGGTCACGAACTGCAGCAGGTTGCGGGCGTAGAGCGCGCTCGAATCGACGGCTGTACGGCTCGGAACGTTGAGATGGCCGACGAGTTTGACCCCATGCTTGACGACGACCTTTCCGGCCTCGCTCAGCGGGCAGTTGCCGCCCTGCTCCACCGCCAGATCGACGATGACCGAGCCCGGCTTCATGGTCTTCACCATCTCTTCGCTCACCAGCACCGGCGCCTTGCGGCCGGGGATGAGGGCGGTGGTGATGACGATGTCCTGCTTCTTGATCGTCTCGGCGACCAGCGCCGCCTGCTTCTTCTGGTATTCGGGGCTCATGGGCTTGGCGTAGCCCGCCGCCGTTTCCGCCTGCTTGAACTCCTCGTCCTCGACGGCGACGAAAGCGGCACCCAGGCTCTTCACCTGCTCCTTGGACGCCGGCCTGACGTCGGTCGCAGACACGATGGCGCCCAGCCGGCGCGCGGTCGCGATCGCCTGGAGCCCGGCCACGCCCGCGCCCATGACGAAGACCCGGGCGGGTGCCACCGTGCCGGCCGCCGTCATCATCATCGGAAAGGCCCGTCCGAACTCGGACGCGGCGTCGATCACGGCCCGGTAGCCGGCAAGATTTGACTGGGAGGAGAGCACGTCCATGGCCTGGGCCCGGGTGATGCGGGGCATCAGCTCCATGGCGAAGGCGTTGACCCCCTGGGTCGCATAGGCGGCCACCTGCTCCTTCGCGCCATAGGGCGAGAGGATGCCGATCAGTAGTGCGCCGGATTTGAGCATGGCCAGCTCGTCGGGCCCGCCCTCGGCGGCGGTGATGGGCCGCTGCACCTTCAGCACCACATCGGCATCGCCGATGGCCGCCTTCTCGTCGGCCGCGATCTTGGCGCCGGCGGCGGCATAGGCCTCGTCGGTGAAGGCGGCGCCGAGCCCCGCCCCGCCTTCCACGGCCACCTCTGCGCCGAGCGCAACCAGCTTCTTCACCGTGTCAGGCGTGGCCGCGACGCGCAGTTCGTTGGCGCGCCGTTCCCGCGCGATGCCGATTTTCATCTCTTGGACGGTCCTGTGCGGTCCCCTGAAAACGGGTTGCCACAATGCCGAACCGGGCCTTGAATCTCAAGCGGCCATTCCGCCGCAGATTCAAGGATCTCTCGCCCCATGCCTTGCGCTCCCGAGGCCCTCGCCGCGGCCTTCCGCCGCCAGGCCGTCGCGCAAGCGCATGGACGCTGGGTGGAGTGGCTAGGCTAGGGCGGCCTCCCTCAGGCCGTTTGCGTCAGTCCCGCCTGTTTCAGCAGCTTCTTCTGCCGCTTGTCGAGAGCGGTGACGTCGAAGTCATGGATCAGTTCCTTGAACATCCGGTGCCAGTTGATTTCGGCCCCCAGATGCAGGAACACCGAGCCGAGGCCGATGGCCGCCCGGTCCATGAACACGAATTCCCGGGGCGGCTTCACGGGACCGAGGCGCCTGAGATCGGCATGCACCCCCTCGGCCACCTCGCGACCGTAGACGCCCGAGTTGGTTTCCTGGATGCGCCGCGGCCGGTCCTCCAGCAGCGGGCCATAGACGAAACCGGCCCAGCGGTTGAGCACGTCGACGGTCTCCTTGGTCAGCCCCTCGAAGCCCCAGGAACTCGTAGGCATGGACCGCGAGCGCCCGGTCGTCGCGCTCCAGCGCGTGATAGAGATCGATGACGCCCTGGACGAATTTTGCGTCGAAGATTCGAACGCAGCCGAAATCCAGCAGGTTGACCGATCCGTCCGGCCGCATGGTGTAGTTGCCCAGATGCGGGTCGCCGTGGATCACCCCGTAGTAGTAGAAGGGCACGTACCAGGCGCGGAACATGTTGTGGGCGATGCGGTTGCGCATCGCCTTGTCGCCGTGGGCTTTGACGAATGGCAGCAGCGGCGTGCCCTCGAGCCAGGTCATGATGAGAAGCCGGCGCGTCGACAGCGCCCCGACGCCTTCGGGCACATGGACCTGGTCTTCATTGGCCAGCATCCGGTGATAGAGGCCCATGTGCCGGCCTTCCAGCTCGTAATCCAGCTCTTCGCGCAGGCGCGCCGCGATCTCGGCGTGGATCTCGCCGGTGACGATGGCTTTGTCGTAGCGCTCGTAGATGGCGAAGATGAGACTGAGCTGCTTGAGATCAGCCTCCACCGCCGACTGCATATCCGGATATTGCAGCTTGCAGGCGAGCAGCCTGCCGTCATGGCCGGTCGCCCGATGCACCTGTCCCAGGCTGGCCGCCGCCGCGGCCTGATGCTCGAAGTCCTTGAACCGGCGCGGCCAGTCGGGGCCGAGCTCGCTCTGCATGCGCCGCTTGACGAAATGCCAGCCCATGGGCGGGGC
Organism: uncultured Alphaproteobacteria bacterium; assembly: GCA_963724385.1. GTDB lineage: Bacteria > Pseudomonadota > Alphaproteobacteria > Dongiales > Dongiaceae > DASXQK01. The sequence continues at coordinate 439,154 of CAVRUJ010000002.1, forward strand.
GTCGGCCTGAAGCTGGGCGAGTTCGGCGACATATTCCTTGGGCAGCGCGTCCGGGATGGTGGACATGATCTGCGCCACCTTCATCAGCGGGCCTTTCAGCCCGCCGAGAGCGGCGGCAAGCTCGGCCGCATGCCGGCCGCGGTCCACCTTGACGCCAAGATAACGCTCGCCCGCCAGGCGCGCGGCGAGCCCGCCCATTGCGGCGCCCACCCGGGCGTAACGGCGCACCCGGCCGGCGAGATTGTCGGCTTCGCTCATTCCAGCTGGTCGATCAGCCCTTCGATCATGCCGAGACCCTTGTCCCAGAAGGCGGGGTCGGCGGCATCGAGACCGAAGGGCGCCAGCAGCTGCTTGTGGCGGAGACTCCCGCCCGCCGCCAGCATGTCGCGGTATTTGGCCGCGAAGCCCGCCGGCGCCGCCTCATAGGCGGCGTAGAGCGAATTCACCAGGCAGTCGCCGAAGGCATAGGCGTAAACGTAGAACGGCGAATGGATGAAATGGGGGATGTAGGCCCAGAAGACGCGGTAGTCTTCGTCGAAGCGGAGTGCCGGGCCCAGGCTCTGCTCTTGCGTCTCCATCCAGATCTCGCCGATGCGCCCGGCCGTGAGTTCGCCCTTCCGGCGCTCGTCATGGAGCCGGGTCTCGAATTCGTGGAAGGCGATCTGGCGCACGACCGTGTTCAGCATGTCCTCGACCTTGCCGGCGATGAGGATCCGCCTGCGCTTGGCATCGCTCTCGCTCGCCAGGAGCGCACGGAAGGTCAGCATCTCGCCGAAGACCGAGGCCGTCTCGGCCAATGTCAGCGGCGTGTCGGCCATGAGCGCGCCCTGGGGGCCGGCCAGGACCTGATGCACGCCATGGCCCAGCTCATGGGCAAGCGTCATCACGTCGCGGGTGCGGCCGTAGTAGTTCAGCAGCACGTAGGGATGGGCGCTCGGCGTCACCGGATGGGCGAAGGCGCCCGGCGCCTTGCCGGGCCTGGGGCCGGCATCGATCCAGCCGCGGTCGAAGAAGCATTGGACGATGGCCGCAAGTTCGGGCGAGAAGCCGCCATAGGCGCCGAGCACGATCTCCTTCGCCTGGGCCCAGCCGAACTTGCGGTCGGAATCCTCCGGCAGCGGGGCATTGCGGTCCCAGTAGTCGAGCCGCTCGCCCCCGAACCACTTCGCCTTGATCTTGTAATAGCGATGGGAGAGGCGCGGATAGGCCGCGGTCACGGACTTGCGCAAGGCCTCCACCACCTCGTCCTCGACCTGGTTGCCCAGGTTGCGCGAGCTGACCGGCCGGGCGAAATGCCGCCAGCGGTCCTCGATCTCCTTGTCCTTGGCGAGCGTATTGGTGATCAGCGCCAGGGTCGCTTTGCGCATGCCTAAACCCTGGGCGAGCGCCTTCGCTGCCGCCTTGCGCTTGGCGCCGTCACGATTGGTCAGGAGATTGAGGGTTTCGTCGATGGTGAGCTCCGCCCCATCCACGGCGAACCGCGCCGCAGCGAGGGATTCGTCGAACAGCCGGTTCCAGGCCGCCCGTCCCACCACTGACTTGTCGTGCAGCAGGCGCTCGACCTCATCGGAAAGCTGATGCGGCCGGAAGGCGCGGACCGTCTCGATCCAGGGCCGGTAGTGGGCCAGCGCCGGCGTTTCGAGCTGTTTGGCCAGAACGTCATCCTCGATCTTGTTAAGCTCGAGGGCGAAGAAGATCGTCTCCGCCGCGATATCAGTGATGCGCTCCTGGATCGTCTGCTGGAATTGCCCGGCGGCCGGGTCTGTCATGTCCCCGGCATAGAGCAGCTGGGCATAGCTGCCGACCCGGCCCAGCAGGTCCTGGAGCACCTCGTAGCCGCGGACCGCCTCGGCCAGATCTTCGCCCGTCGCCCCGGCGAGCTTGCCCTCCCAGCGCCGGCGGAATTCCCCGGCCATGGCCTTCGCGCGCGCCAGATCGGCAGTCACCGCGGGCGATTTGGGGCCCTCGTAGAGATCGGCCAGGCTCCATCGCGGCAACGGCCCGAGGTCGCCGCCGGCGGGCGTCATATCGTTCATGGGCGATTTCCTTAAGCTTCGGCTCTTGCCTAAGCATATAGGACACGGGCAGGCTTGGGCCAAGATCGCCGGGGGGCCAAGGTCGCTGGGAGGAAACGGGGATGGCTGAGGGCGAGTGGCAGAGCCTGCCGGCGATGTTCTTCGCGCAAGCCCGGCGGCTCGGGCCCAAGCCCTATCTCTGGTCCAAGCGCGGCGGGCGCTGGGAATCCCTGTCTTATGGCGAAGTAGCTCTGCAAGTGCGCCGGGTTGCGGGCGGGCTGCTTTCCCTGGGGATCGCGCCCGGCGATCGCGTCGCGCTGGTCTCGGAAAACCGGCCCGAATGGACCATCGCCGATCTCGCCATCATGGCCATCGGCGCGATCACCGTGCCCGCCTTCACCACCAACACCATGGCCGACCATCGCCATGTCCTGACTCATAGCGGAGCCAAGGCGCTCGTCCTCTCGACCAAGGCGCTGGCCGAGCGCGTGCTGCCGGCCGCTCTCGAAGCGCCTGACCTGGCCTTCGTCGTCGCCCTGGAGGATCCCGGCGTCGGCCAGCGCCTGGCCAAGAAACTTTTGACCTGGGGCGAGCTCTTGAGCTTGGGCAACGGCGCCGAAGCCGAGCTCGAGGCGCGCATCGCCCGCCTCGGCCGGTCCGACGTCTGCTGCTTCATCTACAGCTCGGGTACCGGCGGCGTGCCCAAGGGCATCATGCTGACCCACGGCTCGATCCTGTGCAATTGCCGGGGTGCCGCCCATCTCCTGGCCGATCTCGGCATCGGCGATGAGGTGTTCCTTTCCTTCCTGCCCCTCTCCCACGCCTATGAGCACACCGCCGGGCAATTCTTTCCAATGACCATCGGCGCCGAGGTCTATTTCGCCGAGAGCGTCGAGAAGCTCATGGACAACATGGGCGAGGTGAAGCCGACCATCATGACGGCCGTCCCGCGGCTTTATGAATCGATGCACAGGCGCATTCTGCTCGGGCTCGCCAAGGCGAAACCCTTGCAGCGCCGGCTGTTCGCGCTCGCCCTCGATGTCGGGCGCCGGCGTTACGACCAGGCCGGCAGGCTCGGGCCGGTCGACCGTCTCAAGGATCTGGTGGCGACCCTCACCGTCCGACGCAAGCTGAAGGCGCGCCTGGGCGGCCGGCTCAAGGCCTGGGTCTCAGGCGGTGCCGCCCTCAACTACGAGATCGGCGTCTTCTTCCTCGCCCTTGGGCTGCGCCTACTCCAGGGCTATGGCCAGACCGAAGCCTCGCCGGTCATAAGCGCCAACCCGCCGCGGCGCATCAAGATCGACACGGTCGGACCGCCCCTGTCCGAAGTCGAGATCCGCATCGCCGAGGATGGCGAGATCCTGGTTCGCTCCGAAGCGGTGATGAAGGGGTATTGGCGCGACGAGGCGGCGAGCGCCGCGGCGATCCAGGACGGCTGGCTTCACACCGGCGACATCGGCAGCATCGACGCCGACGGCTATCTCAAGATCACGGACCGCAAGAAGGACATCATCGTGCTGAGCGGCGGCGACAACGTCTCGCCGACCCGGGTCGAGGGCTTCCTCGTGCTGCAGCCCGAGATCAACCAGGCCATGGTCCATGGCGACCGCCACCCTCATCTGGTCGCACTCATCGTTCCCGACGAGCATTTCCTGCGCAGTTGGGCCGCCGGAAACGGCATCGCGCCCGATCCGGTCGCGCTCGCCGAGAACAAGGATTTTCAGCAGGCGATCTCCGCGGCCGTGGATCGCGTCAACGCCGGGCTGTCGGCGGTCGAGCGGCTGCGGCGCTTCGCCATCATCGGCGAGCCATTCACCAACGAGAACGGGATGCTCACCGTCTCTCTCAAGATCCGGCGCCACAAGATCCGCGAGCGCTACGGCGAGCTGTTGGAAAAGCTCTACGCGCCGTAATAGGCGCGGTACCAGGCGACGAAGTTCGGGATGCCCGTCTCGACGGGCGTCTCAGGCAGATAGCCCAGGTCCCGGGTCGAGAGCGCGATGTCGGAACAGGTCCGCTGGACGTCGCCCGGCTGCATGGGCTGGAACTCGATCGCCGCCTTGCGCCCGCAGGCCTTCTCGATGGTCTCGATGAAGCGCATCAGGGGCACCGGGCGGTGGTTGCCGAGATTGTAGATCCGATGCGGCCTTTCGCCGCCCTGGTCGGCGGGCGGCCGGTCGAGGGCGGCGATCACGCCAGCCGTCACGTCGTCGATGTAGGTGAAGTCGCGCTCCATGTCGCCGCCGTTGAACACCTGAATCGGCTCGCCGGCCAGGATCGCCCGGGTGAAGAGGAAGGCGGACATGTCGGGCCGACCCCAGGGGCCATAGACGGTGAAAAAGCGCAGGCCGGTAGCCGGGATCCGGAACAGGTGGCTATAGGCTGTCGTCATCAGCTCGTCGGCGAGCTTGGTCGCCGCGTAGAGCGAGACCGGCTTTTCCACCCGGTCGCCGACCGCAAACGGCAGCTTCTCATTGCCGCCATAGACGGAGGACGAGCTGGCGTAGATCAGATGTTTCAGGCGCGGCAGCCGCCGGCAGGCCTCCAGGATCACCAGGTGCCCGGTGATGTTGGCATCGGTATAGGCGAAGGGGTCGGTGAGCGAATGGCGCACCCCGGCCTGGGCCGCCAAATGGATGATCCCCGTAAGCTCCCCATGGTCCGCGAAGAAATCGGCCATGGCCCTGCGGTCGGCCAGGTCCAACTTATGGAAGCTGAAGCCGTTGCGGCCCTGGAGCCGGGCCAGGCGCGCCTCCTTCAGCTTGGGATCGTAATAGGGATTGAGGCTGTCCAGGCCGACGACCGTCTCGCCCCGGTCGAGCAGGCGGTTGGCGACGTGATAGCCGATGAAGCCTGCGGCACCGGTAACGAGAATCATCCTGCCTCCGACGGGCGGCGAGCATAGCGAAGCGGGCCGGCAAGCAAAGCAATTTCCTTAGATTCGGGGGGCCCTTCCCGGCGCTTCATGACCGCCCCGAGCCCGAATGCCAATGCATTCTTGCGAATTCCCTGGGTCGCGCAGGCTGCAATTGCGCCACCCCCGGCGGCCCACTAGGTTGTTCCCCAGAAGAAGAGTCCTTGGGAGGACATGGATGGCGCTCGCTGCCGTCAGCCTCGACGACAAGTATGAGCTCGAAACTGGCCGGGTATTCATCACCGGGACTCAGGCCCTTGTCCGCTTGCCCATGATGCAGCGCCGGCGGGACCTTGCGGCCGGCCTCAACACCGCTTGCTACGTCACCGGCTATCGCGGCTCGCCGCTCGGCGGCATCGACCTCGCCATGGGCCAGGCACGGAAATTCCTCGACAAGCATCATATTCATTTCCAGCCCGGGGTGAACGAGGACCTGGCGGCGACCGCGGTCTGGGGCAGCCAGCAGCTCGACCTGTTCGGCGATTCGAAATACGACGGCGTCTTCGCCCTTTGGTACGCCAAGGGCCCCGGCGTGGACCGGAGCGGCGACGTGTTGCGCCATGGGAACCTGGCCGGCGCCGCCAAGCACGGCGGCGTGCTGCTGCTGGCCGGCGACGATCACACCTGCAAGTCCTCGACGACCGCCCATCAAAGCGAATACGCCTTCATGGATGCCGGCATCCCGGTGCTGAATCCGGCCGGCGTCCAGGAATTCCTCGACCTCGGCCTGTTCGGCTGGGCCATGTCGCGCTATTCGGGCTGCTGGATCGCCTTCAAGGTCGTGGCCGAGACAGTGGACAGCACCGCCTCCTGCTCGCTCGATCCTCATCGCCTGCAGATCCGCCTGCCCGAGGATTACGCGATGCCGGCCGAGGGCCTCAACATCCGCTGGCCGCAATCCTCCTTCGCCTCGGCCCAGGCGCTGGAGCAGGAGTACCGGCTCCATCGCCACAAGCTCTACGCGGCGCTCGCCTTCGCCAGGGCCAACGGCCTCAACCGCACGGTCATCGACGGTCCGCGCCGGCGCTTCGGCATCGTCACCTGCGGCAAGTCCTATCTTGACGTGCGCCAAGCCCTCGACGACCTCGGCATCGACGACGCCCATGCCGCCGAGATCGGCCTCTCGGTCTACAAGGTCGGCATGACCTGGCCGCTCGAGCGCGATGGCATCCGACATTTCGCCGAAGGCCTGGAAGAGATCCTGGTGGTGGAGGAGAAGCGGGCCCTGGTCGAGAACCAGCTGAAGGAGCAGCTCTATAACTGGAGCGAGAACGTCCGCCCACGGGTCATCGGCAAGTTCGACGAGAAGGGCGAGTGGATTCTGCCCTCGGCCGACGAACTGAGCCCGGCGCGCATCGCCCGGGTCATTGCCGGGCGCATCGCCCGCTTCCACACCAGCGAGCGGATCGCCCAGCGCCTCGCCTTCCTCGAGGCCAAGGAGCGCTCGCAGGCCCAGATCCATCCGCCCATCCGCAGGGTCGCCTATTTCTGTTCCGGCTGTCCCCACAACACTTCGACCCGCGTTCCCGAAGGCAGCCGGGCCTTGGCCGGCATCGGCTGCCATTACATGGCCCAGTGGATGGACCGGGAGACCAAGACCTTCACCCAGATGGGCGGCGAGGGTGCCACCTGGCTCGGCCAGGCGCCCTTCAGCAAGACACCCCATGTCTTCCAGAACCTCGGCGACGGCACCTATTTCCACTCCGGCAGTCTGGCGATCCGGGCCGCCGTCGCCGCCGGCGTCAACATCACCTACAAGATTCTTTACAACGACGCGGTCGCCATGACCGGCGGCCAGCCGGTGGACGGGCCGCTGGACGTTCCCCGGGTCGCCCAGCAGCTCGCGGCAGAGGGCGTCTCCAAGATCGTCATCGTCACCGACGAGCCGGAGAAATATCCCACTTCCGGCGCGTTCCCCGCGGGCGTGAGCGTTTTCCATCGCGACCGGCTCGACCATGTCCAGCGGGATTTGCGCGAGACGCCGGGGGTGACGGCCATCGTCTACGATCAGACCTGCGCGGCCGAGAAGCGCCGCCGGCGCAAGCGCGGCCTGATGGAGGATCCCCCGAAGCGCGTCTTCATCAACGAGCTGGTCTGCGAAGGCTGTGGCGACTGCAGCGCGAAATCGAACTGCCTCTCGGTGATCCCGGTCGAGACCGAGTTCGGTCGCAAGCGCGCCATCGACCAGTCCACCTGCAACAAGGACTTCTCCTGCGTCAACGGCTTCTGCCCCAGCTTCGTCACCATCCATGGTGGGCGGCTCAGCCGGCGCAAGGCCGCGAACGGCGAGGCACCGGGCTTCGGCCCGCTGCCCGAGCCCGCCGTGGCGGCATTCACCGAGCCCTATGGCATCCTGGTCACCGGCGTCGGCGGCACCGGCGTGGTCACCATCGGAGCCCTCATCGGCATGGCTGCCCATCTCGAGGGCAAGGGCTGCTCAGTCCTCGACATGACCGGGCTCGCGCAAAAAGGCGGCGCTGTCCTGAGCCACATCCGCATCGCAGAGCGGCCAGAGGACATTCACGCCGTGCGGCTCGCCACCGGCGGCGCGCGCCTGCTGCTCGGCTGCGACATCGTCGTCTCGGCAACCCTCGACGCGCTTGCCAGGGTGGCCCAGGGCGAGACCCGCGCCATCATCAACACCCATGAAACCATCACCGGGGACTTCACCCGCGATCCCGACCTTCAGTTCCCCGAGACCGACCTGCAAAAGCTGATCATCGATGCCGCCGGGCCGAAGGCGAGCGACTTCCTCGATGCGACACGGCTTGCCACCGCCCTCATCGGCGATTCCATCGCCACCAACCCTTTCATGCTTGGCTACGCCTGCCAGAAGGGCCTGCTTCCCGTCTCGACCGAAGCGCTGGAGCGGGCGATAGAGCTCAACGCCGTTGCGGTCGAGGCGAACAAGAGGGCGTTCCTCTGGGGCCGGCGCGCTGCCCATGACCTGGCTGCTGTCGAGCGCTTTGTCGCCGACATGGCGCCCGAGGCCGTAGCGCCGGTCCTGGCCCGGACCCTCGAGGAGATCGTCGGCAAGCGAGCCGACTTCCTGACGGATTACCAGAATGCAGCCTATGCTGGCCGCTATCGGACCCTGATCGAGCGCGTCCGCAAGGTCGAGGCCGAGCGCGCGCCCGGCATGACCGGGCTCGCGGAAGCGGCGGCGCGCTACTACTTCAAGCTCCTCGCCTACAAGGACGAATACGAGGTGGCGCGGCTCTACACGGACGGGCGATTCCGCGCCGCGCTCGAGTCCCAGTTCGAGGGCAACTATCGGCTGGAATTCCATTTGGCGCCTCCCCTCACAGCCAAGCGCGATCCCGACAGCGGATTGCCCGTCAAAGCCGCCTACGGCGGCTGGATGCTCCGGGCCTTCGGGCTTCTTGCCCGGTTCAAGTTCCTGCGCGGCAGCTTCCTCGATCCCTTCGGCCACACCGCCGAACGCCGGCGCGAGCGCCAGCTGATCAAGGATTACGAGGCCCTGGTCGAAGAGGTCCTGGCGGGGCTCGACCACGAGCGGCATCGGCTCGCGGTCGCTCTTCTATCCTTGCCCGAGCAGATCCGCGGCTATGGCCATATCAAGGAAGCCCATCTCGCCAAGGTCGAGAAGCGCAAGGCCGAGCTCAGGGATGCCTTCCACGCGCCCGAAAGTCATCGGACGGCGGCTGAGTAGCCGGGCTATTTCCGGCGTGTTTTTGTTTTGACCTGCTTGCGGACGCACGCGGCAACCTGCCGTGCGATGAAGGGCAGAAACCGGCGGTCCTTCGCCGCCGCGGGGCCGAAGCTCATCACGACGAGAATGAGTCGAATGCCGCCTGGAAGAGCGATGATCGCCGCATCGTGGCGGGTTCGGCTGCTCCAGCCGGCCTTCGACCACAGACCTGCCTGGCGCGGCAATCCCTCGCCGAGAAAGCCGGTGACCTGATTCAGGGGATCCTTCCTGTCGACCTTGTCGGGGAAGCGGGCGAGAAGCTTCATCATCGCAGCAGAACGCCGGCGGTTCACGGCCCCGCCCCGCGCGATCGCGAGCAGCAGGCGGGCGACTGCGTCGCTGGTGAGCCGGTTGCGGTTGTCCGGCACGTCGAAGCAGGATTGCCGCTCCCGGCCGTAAGGCGCTTCGTACCAGGTCTTCTGGGCGAGGTTGATGCCGGCAAACTCCGGACAGTGCCAGGCGGCGAAATGGCGATCCACTTGCCGGCGACGGGCGAGCCAGCGCTTCAGGGCCACCGGGCTCAACGCCGGGCCGCTGGTCGTGCCAGTCAACCTGTCGACGACATAGGAAGTGGCATCATTGCTGGACCGTCGAACCATGGCCTCCAGGGCGTCGCGCAACTCGCGCGAGGGGGTAAGCCGGCCGCTCTCCAATTGAGCCTCGGCCGCGGCCAGGAAGAACAGCTTGACCAGACTGGCGGGGTATCCCTGCCGGTCGCCACGATGGGAAAAGCCGCCAGCCATCGGCTCGTCGAGCAAGACGAGCGTGATCGCCAAATCGGCAGGCTTCAAACTCGGGAAGCGGGCGAGGGTCGCGGCCAAAACGGCTGTCACGACCTTCTCGGCCCTCCCGTCATGGCGCCAGCCGCGCTCGGCCGGCTTCGACAAGACCGTTGAACCCATGGGGAATATCTACCACTATTTTCCGAAGAGGGCCTCGATCGCGGCGCTTTCCGCGCATTGCGACGCAAGGCCCGACTGAATGAGGCACAACGACAAGGGAGGCAAATCATGAAAGCGCGCTTCACAGTGCTTGCGATCGCCCCGTTGTTCCTTGCAGCGACGCTTTTCGCCGCTGCCAATTCCCGCGCCGAGACGGTTCTCAATCGCGGCAACGGCGCCGAGCCGGAGACCCTGGATCCGCAGCTCCTGACCGGCGTGCCCGAGGCCAACATCGCCTATGAGCTCTACGAAGGCCTCGCCACCCTCGACAGTCACGGCAACCCGGCACCGGGTGTCGCCAGGAGCTGGGAGGTGAGCGACGACGGCAAGGTCTACACCTTCCACCTGCGGGACGACGCCAAATGGTCCAATGGCGATCCGATCACGGCGGACGACGTGGTCTATTCGCTGCGTCGCATCGTCGATCCCAAGGTCGCCGCCGAATATGCGTACATCTACTCGCCGATCCTGAATGCCGACGACATCAATGCCGGCAAGGAGAAGGACCTGACCAAGCTCGGCGTCGTGGCCGTCGACCCGCAGACGGTCAAGATCACCCTCAAGGCGCCGACGCCGTATTTCATCGGGCTGCTCGCCCATACTTCCGGTCAGATCGTCAACCACACCGTGATCGAGAAGTACGGCGATCAATGGACGCGGCCCGGCAACTCGGTCAGCAGCGGCGCCTACATGATCACGGAATGGACGCCTCAATCGCGCATCGTGCTCGTAAAGAATCCCTACTTCCACGACGCTGCCAACGTGAAGATCGACAAGATCATCTATTACCCGACCGAGGATCTGGCCGAGGAGTACAAGCGCTTCCGCGCCGGCGAGCTCGATGTGACCTACAGCGTGCCGTCGGAGGATATCCCGCTCGCGGCCAAGCAGTACAAGGCCGAGCTGCATGATTCGGCCTATTTCGGCACGTATTTCTATGGCATCAACATGACCAAGGAGCCGCTGGGCAGCAGCGCCGACCTGCGCCACGCCCTTTCCATGGTCATCGACCGTGTGGCCCTGGTGAAGCACATCACCCAGGGCGGCGAGCTGCCGGCCTATTCCTGGATGCCACCGGGCGAGCCGGGCTATGTCCCACCCAAGCTTGCCTTCGCCTCCATGTCCATGCACCAGCGCATCGCCATGGCCCGCAAGATCCTGAAGGCCGCCGGGTATGGCCCCGACAACCCCTTGCAGGTCGAGATCCTTTACAACACCAACCAGAACCACAAGAAGATCGCCATCGCGATCGCCAGCATGTGGAAGCAGGCGCTGGGCGTGCAGGTGAAGCTCACCAACCAGGAGTGGAAAGTCTATCTCGCCACGCGGCGCGAGAAGAATTTCCAGGTCGCCCGCGGCGGCTGGATCGGCGACTACCTCGATCCCAGCGACTTCATGGAACAATACATGTCCGATGCCGGGGATTCGAACTTCATGGGCTACAACAACCCGGCCTATGACGACCTGCTCCGCAAGGCCCAGACGGAGACGGACAACGCGGCCCGCATGAAGCTGTTCGAGCAGGCCGAGGCGATTTTCCTGAAAGACGAGCCCCTGATCCCGATCTACTTCTACGTCAACGTCCACATGATCAGCCCGAAGGTCGTCGGCTGGCATGACAACCTTCTCGGCTACAACCTCACGCGCTATCTGGCGTTGAAATAGGCGGGCGAAAGCTTCGCCATGTCCGTCGGCCACCCTTTCGTCCGCCCCAGGCGGCGTGACGAAGGGGTGGTCGCGTTGTCCTGTTGCCGCCGGCGCTGAGCATCCCCCTTGCTTCGTTTTGCCATCAGACGGTTCCTCGGCTCCGTCCCCACGCTGCTGCTGATCGTCACCGTCTCGTTCTTCATGATGCGCGCCGCCCCGGGTGGACCCTTCGACAAGGAGCGGATCGTTCCGCCTGAGATCGAGGCCCGCCTGCAGCACGCCTATCACCTGGATGAGGCCCTGCCGCTCCAATTCCTGCGCTATGTCGGCAATCTGCTGCGCGGCGATTTCGGGCCCTCCTTCCAGTATCGGGACTTCTCGGTTGCCGAGCTCATCCTGGACGGCTTCCCCACTTCCCTGCGGTTGGGCGGGATCGCCATGCTGCTCGCCCTGGTGAGCGGGGTGGCCATGGGCGCCACCGCGGCGCTGCGCCAGAACAGCGCCTCCGACTATGGCGCCATGGGCCTCGCAATGACTGGAATCGTCATTCCGAATTTCGTGCTGGCGCCGCTTCTCACTCTTGTCTTCGGGCTTTGGCTCAGATGGCTGCCGGTCGGCGGCTGGGGCGCGGGCGATATCCAGCACATGCTGCTGCCGATCGTTGCTCTCAGCCTCTACCAGGTCGGCTTCATCGCGCGGCTCACCCGCGGCAGCATGATCGAGGTGCTGCGCACGAACTACGTCCGCACGGCGCGTGCCAAGGGCCTGCCCGAACGCATCACCTTGCTGCGCCACGCCTTGAAGCCGGCGCTGCTGCCTGTCATCTCCTACCTCGGTCCGGCGGTGATCAACACCATCACCGGGTCCGTGGTGGTCGAGCAGATATTCGGCCTTCCCGGGATCGGGCGCTACTTCGTCCAAGCCGCCCTCAACCGCGACTACACCCTGGTCATGGGGGTCACGATCTTCTATGGCGTGCTGATCATCTTCGCCAATCTGGCGGTGGATCTGCTCTACGGCGTCCTCGATCCCCGCATCCGCTACGACTGACGCCGCCATGACCGACGCCGCCCGATCGATCGCCATGCCGCCCAGCGAGGAATTCAAGGGCCGCAGCCTGTGGGCCGATGCCTGGCGTCGGCTTCTGCGCAACCGGGCCGCGGTGGTGAGCGCGGTCCTGCTGGCCCTGATCGGCCTCGCCGCGGTGTTGGTGCCGCTCTTGAGCCCGATCGCCTATGACGACGTGTTCTGGGATTCCATCAACACGCCGCCCGACTTCGCCAGCGGCCACTATTTCGGGACCGACGACAACGGCCGCGATCTCTTCGTGCGCACCATGTATGGGGGACGGGTGTCGCTGACCGTCGGGCTGGTGGCGACCTTGGTCAGCCTCGTCATCGGCGTCACCTGGGGCGCCGTAGCCGGGTTTCTCGGCGGTCGCATCGACGGCGTGATGATGCGCTTCGTGGACATCCTTTATTCCGTTCCCTTCCTCTTCTTCGTCATCATGCTGACGGTCGCCTTCGGCCGGCATATCGTTCTGATCTACGTCGCTATCGGCGCCGTCTCGTGGCTCGACATGGCCCGCATCGTGCGCGGCCAGACGATGAGCCTGAAGCGCCGGGAATTCGTCGAAGCGGCGCGGGCCGGCGGCGTGCGCCAGTCCCGGGTGATCCTGCGCCACATCATTCCCAACTGCCTCGGGCCCGTGATCGTCTACGTGACCCTGACGGTCCCCAACGTGATCCTGCTCGAATCCTTCTTGAGCTTCCTCGGCCTCGGCGTGCAGGAGCCTTCGACGAGCTGGGGGGTTCTGATCAGCGACGGCGCCCGCATCATGGAAACCTCGCCCTGGGCGCTCTGCTTCCCGGCGGCCATGCTGGCCGTGACCCTGGCCTGCTTCAATTTCATCGGCGACGGCCTGCGCGACGCCCTCGACCCGAAGGACCGGTGAGGCCATGGGCGCCGTCCTCGAAATCGCCGATCTCAAGGTCCGCTTCGCCACGCCGGAGGGCGAGGTCGAGGCGGTGAACGGGGTCGGGCTTGCCGTCGAACCCGGCGAGACGGTCGGCATCGTCGGCGAATCAGGTTCCGGCAAGAGCCAAGTCTTCCTGGCGGTCATGGGGCTCCTGGCCGCCAACGGCCGTGCCGCCGGCAGCGTCAAGTTCCAAGGCGAGGAAATCCTGGGCCGACCGGCCAGGGAGCTGAACCGCATCCGCGGCGCCCGGATGTCCATGATCTTCCAAGACCCCATGACTTCCCTCAATCCCTACCTCACCATCGAGCGGCAATTGACCGAGGTGCTGGTCACCCACCGCGCCATGTCGCTCCGCGCGGCGCGCGCGGCCGCCATCGACATGCTGGAGCGGGTGCAGATCCCCGAGGCGGACCGGCGCATCGGCCACTATCCCTTCGAGTTTTCCGGCGGCATGCGTCAGCGCGCCATGATCGCCATAGCGCTGCTTTGCCAGCCTGAGCTGCTCATCGCCGACGAGCCGACCACCGCCCTCGACGTGACCGTCCAGGCCCAGATCCTGGCCCTCATGGCCGAACTGAAGCAGGACGAACGCACGGCCATGGTTCTGATCACCCATGACCTCGGCGTCGTCGCCGGGCTCTGCGACCGGGTGCTGGTCATGTATGCGGGACGGATCGTTGAGACGGGCGCGGTCGGCGATATCTTCCATCGCCCCCAGCATCCCTATACTGCCGGTCTGCTCTCCTCCATGCCGCGGCTGGACGAAAGCGTGGCCGAGCGCCTGCAGACCATCCCCGGCCAGCCGCCGAACCTCCAACGCCTGGGACCGGGCTGCGCCTTCGCCGAGCGCTGCCCCGGGGTCATGGACCGCTGCCGCGTCGAGCGGCCCCTCTTACGTCCCGTTTCGGAGCAAGACGGGCAGGGACGCATGAAGGCCTGCCATCTGGAGGCGCCATGAACGGCCCGCCGCTTCTATCGGTGCGCGACCTCAGCGTCCATTTCCACATCGGCGGCAGCTGGCTTTCGCGCCAACCGGCGGCGATGCTGAAGGCGGTTGACGGGGTCAGCTTCGACCTAGCGCCGGGGGAAACCCTGGGCCTGGTGGGCGAATCCGGTTGCGGCAAATCCACCCTCGGCCGCGCCGTGCTGCGCCTGCTGCCCAATATCCATGGCCGGGTCGTCTGGCTGGGCGAGGACCTGGCCAAGCTGGACGAAGAAGCCATGCGCCGGAAGCGCCGGGAGATGCAGATCGTCTTCCAGGATCCGCTCGCCGCCCTCGATCCCCGGATGACCGTCGGCGAGATCATCGCCGAGCCGTTGCGCACCTTCCGGCCCGAACTGTCGGCGGCCGAATCGAAGGCCAAGGTCCAGGCGATGATGGCGGGCGTCGGCCTGCTGCCCCAGCAGATCAACCGCTATCCCCATGAATTCTCCGGCGGCCAGTGCCAGCGCATCGGCATCGCGCGCGCCATGATCAACGAACCCAAGCTCGTGATCTGCGACGAGCCGGTCTCGGCCCTCGACGTCTCGATCCAAGCCCAGATCGTCAACCTGCTCATGGATCTGCAGCGTCAATACGGCATGTCCATGATTTTCATCTCGCACAACCTGAGCGTCGTGCGCCACGTCGCCCATCGGATCATGGTGCTCTATCTCGGGCGCGTGGCGGAAATCGCCGACCGCGACCAGCTCTACCGGAACCCGCGCCATCCCTACACCCAGGCGCTGATCTCGGCCGTGCCCATCCCCGATCCCGAGCTCGAGCGGGCCAAGGCGCATCTGATCCTGAAAGGCGACCTTCCCTCGCCTCTCGACCCGCCCAGCGGCTGCGCCTTCCGCACCCGCTGCCCGAAGGCCACGCCTCTATGCGCGGAACTCCGCCCCGAGCTCACGCCGCTGGAACTCGGCCACCGCGTCGCCTGTCATCATTGGGATAAGTAGTGCGGCTGTCCGTTCAGCCGCCCAGCCCCACGGCGCGCATGTAAGTCTCCAGCAGCGCCTGCTGCTCCTGGCGGTCGGCCGCGTCCATTTTGCGCAAGCGCACGATCTGGCGCATGACCTTGGCGTCGTAACCGGCGGATTTCGCCTCGGCATAGACCTCGCGGATGTCGCCGGTGAGGGCGCCGCGCTCCTCCTCCAGCCGCTCGATGCGTTCGATGAAGGATTTCAGGCGCTCCGCCTGAATGCCGCCCTTGCCGGCCATGCCCGCCGTCTCCTCGCTTCCCTGTTTTCTAGAGCATGTTTCGATCCGGTTGAATCGAAACATGCTCTAGATTCCTTGGTCTGGTCGCATTTTCTACGCCGAACCGGTGCCCACTTCGGCGGAAAATGCTCCAGAGCCCGCGGAACATATCGATGGCACATCGGCCGGGCAAGGCCGGACCAGCGCCCGTGCGGGATTGGCTCAGTGCTTGTGCGCCGCCGGCTTCGCCGCCAACACCCGCAGCTCCGGAATGCCGTCGCCCTTCTGGTACTTCGCCTTCCACTCGTCATAGGGCATCCCATAGACCGCTTTGCGCGCGTCCGCGTCGCTGAGCGGAAGCCCGCGCGCCTCGGCCGCTTCGCGATACCACCGGGAGAGGCAGTTGCGGCAGAAGCCCGCGAGATTCATCATATCGATGTTCTGCACGTCCTTGCGTTCGTCGAGATGCTGCAGCAGCCGGCGGAAAGCCGCGGCCTCCAGCTCGGTGCGGGTCTTGTCGTCCATGGCAGCCTCCTCAGAACCGACTTTCGCAGAAAGTCGGTACATCGTTTACAGTTTCAATATCGGATTCACGCAGAAATTCGCGACAAAACCCGAGTCGCGATTTTCTGCGATCCGATATTTGCGATCCTATGCGATATCTAGAGAGCCGCGACGGTTTCGGCAACCAGGGCGTCGACCACGGCCTCGAGTGCCGCCTGCCTGTCGGCGCCCCGAGCCAATGCCGCCGCGAAGACCGCGAGCTGCCGATGGGCGCTGCTACCCCGCTTCAGGATGTCCCGGGCGGATTCCACCTCGCGCCGGCAATCGAAAGCCTCCGCGTCCTCGGCCACCAGTTGGATCATCTCCTCCAACAGATCGCCATAGGGCACGATCCGGCCCTTGCCGAAATCCACCAGCCCCTCGTCGAAGCCGTAGCGCTGGGCCCGCCACCGGTTCTCGTTCACCAGCATGGCGGCATAGCGCCGCCAGCGCTGGTTGGACCGTTTCAGGCGCCAGAGCATGCGCAGGAGGCAGCGGTAGAGGGCGGCAATCGCGATCCCGTCGTCGAGCCGGGTGCAGACGTCCGTGATCCGCAGCTCGAGGGTGGGAAAGCGCAGCGATGGCCGGATGTCCCACCAGAGCTTGGACCCGTCCTCGATCAACCCCGCCTGGATGAGAACCCTGAGATGGCGCTCGAATTCGCCCCAGCTCTCGAACAGCTCGGGCAGGCCCGTGCGCGGCATCTCGTCGAACACGGCGATCCGGTAGGATTTAAGCCCGGTGTCCTCGCCATGCCAGAAGGGCGAGGAGGTGCTGAGGGCCAGCAGGTGGGGCAGGAAATAGGCCACTTGGCCCAGGAGATCGATGCGCAGCTCCGGGTCTTCCAGGCCGACATGGACATGCATGCCGCAGATGACGAGACGCCGGGCGGGCGCCTGGAGATCGCGGGCGATCGCCGCGTAGCGCTCGCGGTCGGTCGTCTTCTGGGTCTGCCAACGGGCGAAGGGATGGGTCGCCGCGGCTATCGGCGCCAGACCGTAGTTGGCCGCCACGTCGGCTACGCTTCGCCTGAGATGCGCGAGCTCGGCCCTCGCGGCGCCGAGGCTCTCGCAGACCGTGGTGCCGACCTCGAGCTGGGCCCTGAGAAACTCCGGGCTTACCTGGCCCGCCGCCCGTCTTTGGCATTCGAGGAGCATCTCCGCCGGGGGATCGCTGGCAACGTCTCGGCTCTTCCTGTCGACTAGCAGGTATTCTTCTTCGATGCCGATGGTGAAGCTCGGCTCCTTCACGAGGCAGCCTCGTGGAGCCCGGCATCGCCGATGATCTCGGCCAGAACCGGGGCGAGGCGCTGGGCCATGGCCTCGGCGCCATGCCGGGTGTCGATCTGGTCCTGGCGGATCTCGATGAGCGCGTGGGGCAGGCCGTTCCTCTCGCCATGCTCGGCGATGCCGTAGCCCCGTCCGACGCGGCCGTCATAGGGCTGGTTGTCGCCTACGACCAGGGAGGGATCGCGCCGCAACAAAGCGAGCAGGCGCTCGGCCACGCGCCGGTCGCGGTTCGAGAGGATGCCGATCTGCCAGGGCCGCTCGAAGCCCTGCATCACCGGCGTGAAGCTGTGCAGGGAAAAGAGCATGGGCGGGCGGCCTTGCCGGATCGCGGCGGCGATCCGCTCGGCGATCGCCCGCTGGTAAGGCCAGAAACAGGCTTCCGCCCGCAGCCGGCGCGCCTCCCTGTCGAGGCCCCGGTTGCCCGGCACCGCAATATCGTCGGATTCCTGGGCGATGGAGCTCGGATCCTCGGGCTGCCGGTTGCAATCGACGACCAGGCGCGAATAGCCGGAGAGGACGCCCGGCACATCGAGCCGGCGGCATAGCCGGCGCGTCACCTCGGCGGCACCGATATCCCAGGCGATGTGAAGACGGCGCTGGCCCTGGTCGAGGCCGAGATTCCCAAGCGATGCGGGTATCGCGGCCGAGGCATGGTCGCAGATGAGGAGCGCGTCCGCCTTGCCCTCGGAATTGATGATCTCGACCGGCGGCGGATCGTCGGGGCCCAGCAGGGCGGCAGGCGTCATGACGCCTGAGTACAGCAAAACCGGCGTCGGGCCGCAATCTTGCGCCGGCGAAAGTTCAACGGTCCGACGCAAGGCCGTCATGCTTGCTCCGCCATTCTCGATGGCCGAGCCAGCCCCAGGGGTGCCATCAGTCATGCGGATCGAAGAAGTGCGCGAGCAGGCCTTCGCCATGCCGTTGACCAACCCGTCCTATCCCCGCGGTCCCTACCGGTTCGTCAACCGGGAGTACCTCATTTTCACCTATCGAACCGATCCCGACGCCTTGCGCGCGGTGGTCCCGGAGCCCCTCGAGCTGGGCGAGCCCCTGGTCAAGTTCGAGTTCATCCGGATGCCCAATTCGACGGGCTTCGGCAGCTATACGGAATCGGGCCAGGTCATCCCGGTCACCTTCCGCGGCGAAAGCGGCGGCTACATCCACGCCATGTATCTCGACGACGATGCGCCGATCGCCGGCGGCCGCGAGCTCTGGGGCTTCCCCAAGAAGCTGGCCAGCCCCGAGATCGCGGTGGAGAAGGACGTCATCATCGGCCGGCTCTGCTATGAAAGCGTCACCTGCGCGGTGGGCAGCATCGGCTACAAGCATACGCCGGTCGATACCGATCGCGTGAATGGAGCACTGCGCGAACCCAATTTCCTGCTGAAGATCATCCCTCATGTCGACGGATCGCCGCGGATTTGCGAGCTCGTCCGCTACTACCTCGAGGATGTCGCGCTGAAGGGCGCCTGGACCGGGCCGTCCGCCCTCGGGCTCTATCCCCACGCGCTCGCCAATGTCGCGAGCCTGCCGGTCCACGAAATGATCTCGGCCGTGCATCTGGTGGCCGATCTCACTCTCGGGCTCGGCTCCGTCGTATTCGACTACCTGGAGGATCGCTCCCGATGAAGGCGGCGAAGAGGTCCGCCAAACGCCCCGGCCGCCGCCGGGCGGTGGCATTGAAGGCGGTCGAGCCCAAGCCCGCCGCCGAACAGGTCGATCTCAAGCCGGAACAGGTCAATCTCAAGCAGACGCCGCGTCTTGCCGTCTCGCCCAGGCGCCAGCCGCTCGGACCCACCCTTGCCGCCTATGACCGCATCGCCCTGGTGTTCCAGGGCGGCGGGGCGCTGGGGGCCTATCAGGCCGGCGTCTACCATGCGCTGGCCGAGGCCGGCTGCGAGCCTAACTGGCTCTCGGGCGTTTCCATCGGCGCGATCAATGCCGCGATCATCGCCGGCAATCGGCATGACGACCGCCTGCCCAGGCTTCGCCAGTTCTGGGAATTGGTCTCCGGGCGGAAAATCTGGGCCTATACGCCGGACGGCGACATTTTCCGCATGCTTCGCAACGCGACCAGCGCGCTGGCCACCATGACCTTCGGTCAGCCGGGGTTCTTCGCGCCGCGCTGGCCGGGACCCTGGTTCCATCCGTCAGGTGCCGAAGCGGCCACCAGCTACTACGATTCCGGCCTGCTGCGGGAAACCCTCAAGGAAGTCATCGACTTCGCCATCCTCAACGACGGGGCCAAGCGCTTGAGCGTCGGCGCGGTCAACCTCAGCACCGGCAATTTCGCCTATTTCGACACCCTGCACGAGGATCTCGGCCCCGAGCACATCATGGCCAGCGGTGCATTGCCGCCCGCCTTGCCGGCGGTGAAGATCGCCGGCCAGCATTACTGGGACGGCGGCATCGTCTCCAACACGCCGCTCCAGTACCTGCTGGACCAGGAAGACCACCTGAGCTCGCTCGTCTTCCAGGTCGATCTCTTCAGCGCCCGCGGGGCCCTGCCGCGCGACATGCGCGACGTGATGGGCCGCCACAAGGACATCATGTATTCGAGCCGGACCCGCTACAACACCGACATGTTCCGGCGGACCTATGAGTGGAAGCAGCGCCTGACCCGGGCCCTTGCCAAGCTGCCGGCGGACCGGCGCGACGAGGAGGAGGAGCGCCTGCTGGAGCAATTGCGCCAGATGGGGGCGATCAACATCGTCCACCTCATCTACCAGCAGAAGCACTACGAAGGCCATGCCAAGGACTACGAGTTCTCCGGCACCTCCATGCGCGAGCATTGGCATTCGGGCTACGAGGATACGCGGCGCACCTTGCGCCATCGCCATTGGCTCGCCAAGCCGCCGGAGAACCGGGGCATCGTCATCCACGACCTGCATCACGACGAGGTCGCTTGAGGCCCGCCTATTGATCGGCCGGCTGGCCTGGCCTAAGAGGACGGCCATGGCCTCTCACACCTTCTTCTGCATCGACGCCCACACTTGCGGCAATCCTGTTCGGGTCGTTGCCGGAGGGGCCCCGCCCCTGCCGGCGGCGAGCGCCAGCGAGCGCCGCACCCGCTTCATGGCCGACTACGACTGGATCCGCACCGGGCTCATGTTCGAGCCCCGCGGCCACGACATGATGTCGGGCTCGGTGCTCTATCCCTCGACGCGGACCGACTGCGATATCGGCATCGTCTTCATCGAGACCAGCGGGTGCCTCCCCATGTGCGGTCACGGCACCATCGGCACGGTCACCGTCGCCGTGGAGCGCGGCCTGGTGACGCCGAAGGAGCCGGGCCTGCTCCGCCTCGACACGCCGGCGGGGCTGGTCGAGGCGCGCTACCGCCAGGAGGGCGAACATGTGGAATCGGTGCGGCTCACCAACGTGCCAGCCTATCTCCATGCCGAGGGAGTGAAGATCGACTGCCCCGGCCTCGGCGAGCTCGCCTTCGACGTTTCCTATGGCGGCAACTACTACGCCATCCTCGAGCCCCAGGCGAACTACCGCGACATGGCTGACTTTCCGCCAGGAGAGATCCTGCGGCTGTCGCCGATCATGCGCCGGCTTCTCAACGAAGCGATCGCCCCGGTTCATCCGGAGAACCCGACCATCCGCGGCGTCAGCCATATCCTTTGGACAGGCAAGTCCACCAACCCAAAGGCCCACGCCCGCAACGCTGTCTTCTATGGCGACAAGGCCATAGACCGCAGCCCCTGCGGCACCGGCACCTCGGCCCGCATGGCCCAGCTGGCCGCCAAGGGCAGGCTCAAGCCCGGGGACGAATTCGTCCACGAAAGCATCATCGGCAGCCTTTTCATCGGCCGGGTCGAAGGGCTGGCGAAAGTCGGCAACCACGCCGCCATCATCCCCAGCGTCGAAGGCTGGGCCCGCATCACCGGCTACAACACCATCTTCATCGATGACCGCGATCCCTATGCGCGCGGGTTTCAGCTGGTGTAGCGATCCTAAAACAGAAACGGCCGCCCTCAGGCGGCCGTTTCGTTTTCCGATGGGAAGCCCGCCCTATGCCGCCAGCTTCGGCCGCGTGTCGATGGCCCGGCGCACGGCGGCCATCACCATCTCGCGCTCGGCTCCTTCGAGTGGCAGACGGGGCGCGCGCACCGTCTCGCTGCCGAGGCCGGCAATGGCTTGGGCAAGCTTGATGTACTGGACCAGCTTCACCGAGACGTCGAGGTGCAGCACCGGCATGAACCAGCGGTAGAGGGCGAGCGCCTCGCTGTACTTCTTCGCCGCTGCCAGCTCGTAGACCCTGAGAGTCTCGTCGGGGAATGCGTTGACCAGCCCCGCCACCCAGCCGACGCAGCCCAGCATCAGGCTTTCCAGGATCAGGTCGTCCACGCCGCAGAACAGCGTGTAGCGGTCGGCGCAGCGGTTGACGATATCGGTGATGCGCCGGACGTTGTCGGAGGATTCCTTGATGGCGACGATGTTCTTCACGTCCGCGAGCTCGCCGAACATGTCGGGGGTCACGTCCACGCCGTAGGCGATCGGGTTGTTGTAGACCATGATCGGGAGCTTGGTCGCCTTGGCGACTGACCGGTAGTGGGCCAGGGACTCCCGCGCATCCGACTTGTAGACCATGGCCGGAAGCACCATCAGGCCGTTGGCGCCGAGAGCCTCCACGTCGCCGGCGAAGCGGCTGGCAAAGGCGGTCGAGCATTCGGCCACGCCTGCCAGCACCGGCACCCGGCCCTTGACCGTGTCCACCGCGGCCTTGACCAGCTGGCGCTTTTCGCCGGGTTCCAGGGCGCAGTTCTCGCCCAGCGAGCCCAGCATGATGATGCCGTGGGCGCCGGAACGCAGCAGGCGTTCCACATGGGCCATCGTGGACGGCACATCCAGGGATTGGTCCGCCTTGAACTGGGTGGTTGCCGCCGGAAAGACGCCGCGCCAATTGGCCATGGAATTGCTCCTGGAGGGTTCGGATTTTCGCAACCGTGCCATCGCGTTCACGAGCGCGTCAACGGCTTTCGGCCCGGGGTCGAAGGCCCTATAAGCGCAAGGCGATGACAGCCGCCGCCCTTCCCGCTGCCCCGGCCCAAGGTCGGCTAGCCCTTTGGCTGCTCTTCTTTGGCGCGGTATTGATCTCCTTCTCGGGCATTATTGTGAAGCTTTCCGAGCTCGGTCCCACGGCGACCGCCTTTCACCGCATGTTCCTGGCATTGCCCGTCTTCTGGCTCTGGATGGCGGGCGAGGCCCGGTCGAACCGCAGTGCCTTGCCGGCCAATCCGGGCGATTGGTGGCTGCTCGCCTTCTGCGGCCTCGCACTCGCCGCCGATCTCGTCGTCTGGCACTGGTCGCTGCATATGACCAGCGTCGCCAATGCCACCTTGCTGGGCAACATGGCGCCGATCTTCGTCACCCTTGCCAGCTGGCTTCTGTTCGGTCAGCGATTCAGCCCGCTGTTCCTGCTTGGCCTTGCGCTTGGCATCCTGGGCGTCGTCCTCCTCGTCGGGATCAGCTTCGACAAAGGGGAACGGCCCTTCCTGGGCGACCTTCTCGGCATCATGGCGGGCGCTTTCTACGCGGCCTACCTGATGCTGGTGGCGCGCCTGCGCGGCCGTTTCTCGACCGCCACCGTCATGGGGATCAGCGGCGTCGTCACCTGCGTAGCCCTGCTGCCGGTCGCGTATTTCTCGGGTGAAGGCCTGTCCCCCCACAGCGTCCAGGGCTGGGCCTTGCTCTTCGCCCTGGCCTGGCTCAGCCAGGTCGTCGGCCAGGGCGCCATCGCCTGGTCGCTCGCCCATCTGCCCACCGCCTTGGGCGTGCTGTCCTTGCTGATCAACCCGGTTGCCGCCGCATTGTTCGCCTGGCCGCTGCTGGGCGAGCGGATCGGGCCGATCCAGGGGCTCGGCGGCGCCATCGTGCTCGCCAGCATCTTCCTCGCCCGTCAGGGCAGCATCCGCAGCCGTGGCGACAAGTGACAGGCGAATGACGGAGCTTTCGGCTCTCACCGATTGACCGGCCCCGCCGCCCGCCTCTATACCAGCGGGCCTCCGCAGCGCCGCGAGACCGCCCCCGTGACAGCCGATTATCCGTATCGAGCCCTGCTGCGCCGAATGTTCGATGCGGCGCTGGCCGCCTGCGATCCGGCGCGCTGCCTGCCGCCCCATCTGCCCGCGGCACCCAAAGGCCGCACCATCGTCGTGGGCGCGGGCAAGGCGGCCGGCGCCATGGCGAGGGCGGTGGAGGATCACTGGCCGGGACAGCTGCAAGGCGTCGTCGTCACCCGTTACGGCCACGGCGTCGCCTGCCGCCGGATCGAGGTGGTCGAGGCGTCCCATCCCGTTCCCGATGCGGCCGGGCAGCGCGCGGCCGAGCGCATCCTTGCCGCCGTCCGCGGCCTCAGGCCGGAGGACCTGGTGCTCTGCCTGATGTCGGGGGGCGCTTCGGCGCTCCTCGCCCTGCCAGCACCCGGTCTCACTCTCGCCGACAAGCAGCAGGTCAACAAGGCGCTGCTGAAATCCGGCGCGACGATCTCGGAGATGAATTGCCTGCGCAAGCATCTCTCGGCCATCAAGGGCGGACGGCTCGCCGCCGCCGCCGCGCCCGCCCATGTCGTCACGCTCGCAATCTCCGATGTGCCCGGCGACGATCTTTCCGTGATCGGCTCGGGTCCAACGGTGGCCGATCCCAGCACCTTCGCCGAGGCGCGCGCCGTGCTGGTCAAATACCACATCACGCCGTCCGAAGCCGTGGCCCAGCGCCTGGCCTCCGACGACGAGACTCCCAAGCCCGGCGACGCGCGGCTCGCCCGCGCCGAGGCCAAGCTGATCGCCCGTCCCCAGGACGCTCTCGAAGCTGCGGCCGAAGCGGCGCGCCAGGCGGGCTATCGCTCCGTCATCCTTTCCGACAGCCTTGAAGGCGAGGCCCGCGACGTCGCCCTTGTCCACGCGGGCATCGCCCGCCAGATCATCGCTCACGGCCAGCCGGCGCCTGCCCCCGCGGCGCTCATCTCCGGCGGCGAGACCACGGTCACCTTGCGCGGCAAGGGCCGCGGCGGACGCAACGCAGAATTCCTGCTTGCCTTGGCCGTCGCGCTGGACGGCCAGCCCAGGATCCACGCCATCGCCTGCGACACCGACGGCATCGACGGCACCGAAGACAACGCCGGCGCGCTGCTCATGCCCGACAGCCTCGCCCGCGCGCGCGCCAGGGGCCTGGACGGCAAAGCCATGCTGGCCGACAACGACGGCTACGGATTCTTCTCCGCCATCGGCGATCTGGTGGTGACGGGTCCGACGCTCACCAACGTCAACGATTTTCGCGCCATTCTCGTGGAGAGCGCCCGATGAGACGCCAGCGCATGGCGAAGATCCTCGCCACCCTCGGGCCGTCCAGCGACGGGCCCGAGCGCATCCGCACCCTGTTCGAGGCCGGGGCAGACGTCTTTCGCCTCAACCTCAGCCATGGCTCCCATGCCGACCACCGCAAGCGGTTCATGGCGATCCGCCAGATCGAGAAAGAGGTCGGCCGCCCCATCGGCGTCTTGGTGGATCTCCAGGGCCCCAAGCTCAGGGTGGGCACCTTCAAGTCCGGTGGCGTGGATCTCGTGGCCGGCGCCGCGTTCCGCCTCGACCTCGCCCGCGAGCCCGGCGACCAGACCCGCGCGCCGCTGCCCCATCCCGAAGTGCTGGCGGCCCTCAAGCCCGGGGCCCAGCTCCTCCTCGATGACGGCAAGATCCGCCTCAGGGTCGAGACCGCGGCTGCCGACTATGCCGACACGGTCGTCGTCGCCGGCGGGCGGCTCAGCGACCGCAAGGGCGTCAACCTGCCGGACGTCGTTCTCGCCCTGTCGCCGCTGACCGACAAGGATCGCGCCGATCTCCAGTTCGGCCTCGACATCGGCGCCGACTGGATCGCGCTCTCCTTCGTCCAGCGTCCGGAGGATGTGGCCGAGGCGCGCCGGCTGATCGGCAAGCGTGCGGCGATCATGGTCAAGATCGAGAAGCCGGCGGCGCTCGCCCATCTCGACGAGCTGATCCAGCTTTCCGACGCCGTCATGGTGGCGCGCGGCGACCTCGGCGTGGAGATGCCGCCCGAGGACGTGCCCAGCGCCCAGAAGCGGATCGTCGGCGCCTGCCGCCTGGCGGGAAAGCCGGTGGTCGTGGCGACCCAGATGCTGGAATCCATGATCCATTCCCCGGCGCCGACCCGGGCCGAGGCGTCGGACGTGGCGACCGCCGTCTACGACGGCGCCGACGCCATGATGCTGTCGGCCGAATCGGCCAGCGGCGAATATCCCCTCGAATCCGTGTCGATGATGAACCGCATCATCGCCCGCACCGAGCGCGATCCGCTGCACCGGCGCTTGATGGGCGCCCAGCATCCGGAACCCGAGGCGACCGCCCCGGACGCCATCAGCGCCGCCGCGGCCCAGGTCGCCCATACGCTTTCGGCCGCCGCCATCATCACCTATACGACCTCCGGCTCGACCGCGCTGCGCGCCGCCCGCGAGCGTCCGGAGGTCCCGATCCTCTGCCTCACCTCGAAGGGCGAGACGGCGCGCCGCCTGGCCCTGGTCTGGGGCACCCATTGGGTCGAAACCAGCGATGTCAGCAGCTTTTCCGAGATGGTCGAGAAAGCCAGCCGCATCGCCCGGGAGGAACGCTTCGCCGAGCCCGGCCAGCGGGTCATCATCACCGCCGGCGTCCCCTTCGGCACGCCCGGCGCCACCAATGTGCTGCGCATCGCCTGGATACCGGAGTAACTCTACCCGCGAGCGACCACGCGCTGGATCCGCGGCGCCACCGTGAAGATCAGCACCGCCGTCCAGATGCAGGCAAAGGTCACGTAATGGGCGGGCCCGAAATGCTCGCCGAAGACGAAGATCGCCAGCAGGAATTGGCCCGTCGGCGACAGGTACTGGCAGAATCCCAGCACCGCCAGGCTGAGGCGCCGAGCGGCATGGGTGAACCAGGCGAGCGGCAGCGCCGTCACCGGTCCCGCCAAAATCAACAGGACGTCCGTCCCCCGGTCGACATGTCCGAAGCTGCCGTGAATCGAGAGCAGCAGGATGAGAGCGAACGGGCTCAACAACAGGGTCTCGATGAACAGCCCAGGCACGCTTTCCACCGTCACGACTTTGCTCAGCAGGCCGTAGATGGCGAACGTCCCTGCCAGGCTGAGGCCGAGCCAGGGGACCCGGCCATAGGCGAGCGCGAGGTTCAAGACCCCCGCTGTGGCCAGCAGCACGGCCGCCATCTGCGGCCGGCTGAGGCGCTCGCCGAGAAAGAGGCGGCCCAGCAGCACATTGGCCAGCGGATTGATGTAATAGCCGAGGCTGCTCTCCAGCACCTGATCCAATTCCACGGCGTGGATGTAGAGCAGCCAGTTGAGACCGACGATGGCGCCGCTCGCCGCCAGCATCGCCAGGCTCCGCTTGTGGGCAAGGGCCGCCATGACTTGAGGCCATTGGCGCCCCCGCTGGACCAGGGCCGCTACGAACAACATCGACCAGAGGACCCGGTGCCCGACGATCTCGATCGAGGGCACGGCCGCCACCGCCTTGAAGTAAAGCGGATTCATTCCCCAGGCGCCGAAGGCGGCCAGCGCGTAGGCGAGGCCATGCCGGCCGCGCTGCTCCGGGGATTCGCTCATGAGAGGCGGACCATAGAGCATTTTCCGCCGAAGTGGGCACCGGTTCGGCGCAGAAAATGTGACCAAACCAAGGAATCTAGAGCTTGTTTCGATTCAATTGGATCGAACCAAGCTCTTGCCTTCATCGTCGCCGGGTTCAAAGCCCGCACCGGCGCACGACGGAATGCGAAGGCTCAAACTGACCCTGTTCAAAGCCGGATGGCGGAGGCAATGTTGCTTTCGGCATCCGGAGGAAAGGGATGAACGCTCCAATCAGGGCCGAGAAATCGGTAGAAAAATCCATCGTCCGCACGACCTGCCCGAGGGACTGCTACGACAGCTGCGGGATCGCGGTGCTGAAGCGCGGGTCGGCCATCGTCAAGGTCCTGGGCGATCCCAACCACCCGGTGAGCCGCGGCGCGCTGTGCGGCAAATGCGCCCTTGCCTACAACGGCGTCTGGCGCGACCCGGCCCATCGGCTTCAACAGCCGTTGCGCCGGACCGGGCCCAAGGGCGAGGGCCGCTTCGAGCCGGTCAGCTGGGACGAGGCGACGTCCGACATCGCCCGTCGCCTGCGCAGCATCCTTGCCGAGGCCGGGCCCGAGACGATCTGGCATACCCACTACACCGGCACCTGTTCCCAGATCGCCGGCGCGTTCCCGGGCCGCTTCTTCAACCGGCTGGGGGCTAGCGAGGTCGAGCCCGACAGCATCTGCAACCTCGCCGGGCATATCGCCCTCGACCTCGTCTACGGCGCGTCCTATACCGGCTTCGATCCGCGCACGGCCAAAGATGCGGCCTGCATCCTCGTCTGGGGCTGCAACCCGTCGGCCTCCGCCCCGCACGCCCACAAACAATGGCTCCCCGAATCCAAGGCCAAGAAGATCGTCATCGATCCCGTCCGCCACGACACCGCCGCCAAGGCCGGGCTCTACCTCCAGCCTTTTCCCGGGAGCGATGCGGCACTGGCCTTCGCCTTCCTTCATGTCTTCCGGCGCGAAGGCCTGCTCGACCGCGCCTATCTCGAGCGCCACGCCGTCGGCTGGGAAGAGATTGAACCGCGGCTCGACGCCTGCACGCCGGAATGGGCGGAGCGCGAAACCGGCGTCGCCGCCGGCCTGATCGAATCGGCAGCCAAGCAATATGGACAGGGTCCCTCGCTGCTCTGGCTCGGCCAAGGCTTGCAGCGCCAGCCCATGGGCGGCAACGTGATGCGGGCCTGCGCCCTGCTGCCGGCGGCCACCGGCAACATCGGCAAGCCGGGCGCGGGCTTCTATTATCTGAACGGCGGCGGCCGCAAGGGCCTCGACGGCGACTATCTCGCGGCACCCGCTCTGCGCCGGCAACCGGCCAGGAGCCTCAGCCACATGGACCTGGCCGCGACGCTCGAAGATCCGAAGGCGAGCCGCGGCCTCTTCTGCTGGAACATCAACATCGCCGCTTCCAACCCCGACCAGCGCCGCCTGCACCGGGCGCTGCAGCGCGAAGACCTGCTGACGGTGGTGACCGACCTGTTCCAGACCGACACCGCCGATTTCGCCGACTATGTCCTTCCGGCGGCGAGCTTCCTGGAATTCGACGACATCGTCTCGCCCTATTTCAACCTGACCCTTTCGGCCCAGGTGAAGGCGGTGGAACCTCAGGGCGACGCCCTGCCCAACCAGGAAATATTCCGGCGCCTCGCGCGCGCCATGGGCTACGAAGAGCCCGAACTCTATGAAAGCGACGCGGCGATCCTGGACGAGCTTTGCCGGCAGGCCGGCGTCGCCGGGGGATTTGCGGCGTTGAAGGCCAAGGGCACCGTCGAGCTGTTTGCCGAGCCCCAGCTCCAGTTCGCCGACGGGCGCTTTCCCACACCCAGCGGCAAGATCGAGATCGCTTCGCCGAGAGCCGAGGCCATGGGCCTCCCCCGCACGCCGATCCCGCATGTCGATCCGCACCCCGCTCCCGGCCGCTTACGCCTGCTTTCGCCGGGCTGCGCCTGGGCCATGAACACGACCTATGGCAACGACCCGGCAAACCGCGTCAGGATCGCGGAGATCGGCGTCACCCTTCACCCGCATGATGCCGCCGAGCGCGGGCTCGAAGAAGGCATGAAGGCGAGGCTCGCCAACGAGGACGGTGAGATCCTGCTGCCCGTCCATGTGGCCGGCCGCGTGCCGCGGGGCGTGGCGCTGGCGCCCAAGGGGGCTTGGCCGAAGCTTGGCGACGCGCATGCGAACATCAATGTGCTCCACCGCGGCCGCAAGGCCGACATGGGCGGCAGCACCTCGG
Organism: uncultured Alphaproteobacteria bacterium; assembly: GCA_963724385.1. Lineage (GTDB taxonomy): Bacteria > Pseudomonadota > Alphaproteobacteria > Dongiales > Dongiaceae > DASXQK01. The sequence continues at coordinate 468,246 of CAVRUJ010000002.1, forward strand.
TCCATGCGGTCGAAGTGACGGTGACGCGCGCGCCGTAGCAGACAGGTTGGACCGCCATGAACTACGCAGCCTTCAAGGCCTCGACCGCCGAAGCGAAACCGCCTGCCGGCCTCGGCCATGCCCTCGATGCCTTGTGGTGGGATGCCAAGGGCGACTGGGACAAGGCTCACAATTCCGCCCAGCAGGTCGAAGACGACCCGGCCGGCCAGTGGGTGCACGCCTATCTCCACCGCAAACAAGGCGATCTCGACAATGCCGGCTACTGGTATCACCTGGCCGGCAAGCCCGTGGCCAAAGACCCGCTGCCGCGCGAATGGGAAACGATCGCGAGAGCCCTGCTGAAGGACGGCGGCGCCTGAGGTCAGGTTCCCTTGCGCGCTTTCTCCTTAGGCGCGATTCGATAGGCGCAGCGCTGGGCGCCAGCCATGACATGCTCGACCCGCTCCACCTCGGTCTCGGGGCCGAGGACCCGCCGGAAAAGATCGAGCTCTGAACGACACAGGCGCTGGCAGGCCGTGGCCGCGGCGCAGATCGGGCAGTGGTTCTCCTTCAGCAGGAAACTGCCGTCGGGCTTGCGTTCCACCGCCGCCATGTAGCCTTCCTCGCTGCGCTGGCGGGCAAGCCGCCGGACCCGGTCGGCCAGTCGCGACGCCCCGGCAAGCCGCGCCTGATAGAGCCGCTCCATCGCCTTCTCCCGCTCGGCGATGAGCCGGTCGAGGCCTCGTGCCCCGAACGCCTTTCCCGCCGCGCGCAGAATCTCAAGGCTGAGGCCAGCGTAATTGTCGGGGAAGCGGCCGTGCCCCTTGGCGGTCAGCGACCAGAGCCGGGCCGGCCGGCCGATACCTTGCCGGCGGTCGGCGAACTCGACCAGCCCTTCGGCAAGCAGCCGGTCCAGGTGCTGGCGCGCCGCCGTGGCAGTGTAGCCGAGCCTGCGGGCGATCACGGCCGCGGTCTGCGGCCCGGCCGCCTTCAATGCGTGCAACAGTCGCGCGGCGCCGCGTTGGGCCATGGCTCTCGCATAGCACGGTGGCCCTATTTATGAAAGCAATTGCTTTCGAAAATGAGGGCCGATATAGAAGACCGAACCTGTTGCGTTGCCTGCGCCATCGGGGACAGCCGACATGAGCGAAGGAGTCCGTCTCGCCGAGCCCGGCGCCGTCGTTCCGAGCTGGCGCGAGCTGCTCTTCGGCCGGCGCGCGCGGACCGTCTGGACCATCTGCGCCGGCGTCTCGATCCAGGCGTTCGGCTGGTTCCTGGTCTCCACGATCATGCCGAGCGTCGTGCTGGAACTCGGCAATCCCGAGCAGCTCAGCTGGGGCACGACCGCCTTTCTGGCCTTCTCCATTCCGGGCAGCGCGGGCGCGGGCTATCTGAAGGCCCGCTTCGGCTCAAAGCGCCTGCTCATCGCCGCCTCGATCCTGGTTCTGGTTTCGAACCTGCTCGGGCTCGCCTCGCCGGACATGGCCATCTTCCTTGTCAGCCGCGCCCTCCAGGGTCTCGGCGAAGGGATGGTGCTGGCGCTCTGCTACATCATGGTGGGCGATTCTCTCTCCCCCGGCGAGGTGGCGCCGACTTTCGGCATCCTTGCGGTGGTCTGGGCGCTTGCGACCTTGATCGGGCCGTCACTGGCCGGCCTCTTGACGGCGCTGGTGTCCTGGCGCCTCGCCTTTCTTCCGCTTCTCGCCATCGCCGCCACTTTCCTGTGGCTCGTCCTCACCGGACCGACGGCGGCGAAAGGCGAGGCCACGGACAACCGGCCCCTGCCGCTCGGCCGCCTCGGCCTGGTCGCCGCAGCCATCGTCTGCATCTCCTTCGCCGGCACGAGCCGGAGCATCGCCTGGGCGCTGCTGCTGGTTCCCCTGACCCTGGCGCTCATCGGCCTCGCCTTCCGGCTGGACCGGCTCAGTCCGGCGCGGCTCTTTCCCAGCCGTATCCTTTCCTTCAGCCAGCCATCGCCGCTCGGCATCTGGATCCTGGGGCTGATGTTCGGGTCGGAGGCCGCGGCGCCGCTCTACATGGTCTACTTCGTGCAGATCGGCCATCACACGTCGGTCTTCTTCGCCGGCCAGTTCTCCGCCATCGTGGCGCTCTCCTGGTCGCTCACGGCCCTCGCCGTCAGCCGCTTCGACAAGCGCCAGTGCCGCCCGCTTCTGATCCTGGGTCCCTTGTCCCTGACCCTGGGCCTGGCCACGCTCATCTTCTGGTCGAGCATGCCGCTCTGGCTCAGCGCCATCGCGCTCTTCATGGTCGGCAGCGGTTTCGGGATCAGCTACAGCTTCTTCACCGAATACGCGATCGCGCTGGCAGCGGAAGGCGAACGGGACGTCACCGCCGGCGCGGTCCCCACGCTTGAGAACATCTCGGCGGCCATCGGCGCCGCGCTTGGCGGGCTGCTCGGCAATGCCGCAGGCTTCGCCGGCAGCGGAGCTACGGACATACCCTGGTCGGTGCCCGTCGTCGTCTATGGCGCGGGCACGGCTGTCGCCCTGATCGCGCTCGCCTGCGCGGTCCGCTTCTACCGTCTGGTCAGGAACGTCTGAGACGCCTCAGATCGATTTGTCGGCCAGGCTCTTCTTGACTTCGTCGGCCGCCTGGCGAATCGCCGGCATATGGGGGTTGACGGCCAGCGCCTGTTCGAAGGCGTCGAGGGCTTCCTTTTCCTGCTTCAGTTCGACATCGCAGAGCCCGCGGCCCGACAGCGCCCCGAAATGCCGTGGTTCCAGCGCCAGGGTCTTTTCAATGTCGCTGAGGGATTCCTTGTAGCGGCCCATGTAGTAGAGAACCGTCGCCCGCTTGTTCCAGCCTTCGGCAAAGTTGGGCGCCAGATTCACGATGCGGTCGAACGCCTGGTAGGCCTGGGACAGATCGGCATTGTCCAGGGCGGCCACGCCGATGGACATCAGCGCATCGACGTTCTCGTCGCCCGATTTCAACCAGATCTCCCAGATCTGGTTCTCGATCGCCATCCCGTCGCCGTCGGTCGCAGCAGCCTTCAGCTGGGCAAACAGCTTGTCGAGGCGCGGGTCCTTCTGGTCGGCGCTGGCGCCAAAGCCCATAAGCAGGCCGACCAAGGCGACGATCGTGACGATCCAGCGGCGCATGGCGGGATTATCGGCCATGGGCTGCCGCTGCCAAGGAGAATCCCCGGGCCTTGCCTTGGCCTCTCTCCAGCGCGATGCTCGCCCCCTGTTTGCCGCCGCGAGCCGCCATGATGCGCATTTCCGATTGTTTTTCAGCCGACTACGCCTCGGCCCGATCGGCCTTCCGGGCCGCCGCCGCGTCCGCGGGTGCGGCGCTCGAGTCCTATCACAATCCCGCGACCGGTCCCGAGGGGGCGGCACTCGGCTGCGATACCGCCCGCCTCGGCTCACCCCAGGCGGAGCGTCTGCTGATCCTGCTCTCGGGAACCCATGGGGTCGAAGGCTTCCTGGGCTCCGGCATTCAGGTCGGCTTGCTCCAGAGCGGCCTTGCCCGTGAGCTGCCGCAGGAGATTGGCCTGCTGCTGATCCACGCCATCAATCCCGGCGGTTTCGCCTGGCTGCGCCGTGTTGCGGAAGGCAACATCGACCTCAACCGCAACTTCATCGATCATCGCCGTCCGGCCCCGGCCAATCCCGGCTATGAGCAGCTGAGGGACTCCATCTGTCCCGCCGAATGGACGGAAGAGGCACGCGCTGCCGCCGATGCCGAACTGGCCGCTTATGGCGCCGTCCATGGTGCAGCCGCGCTCCAGGCGGCGGTCACCTCGGGCCAATACGTCGATCCACGGGGCGTGTTCTACGGCGGGCAGCAGCCCTGCTGGTCGAACCGCACCTTGCGGCAGATCCTGGCCCGGCACGGTGCCTGGCTGAGCCACGCCGCCTTCATCGATCTTCATTCGGGCCTTGGGCCCTATGGTGTCGGCGAGATCATGAACAACCACGCGCCGGGCCATGGCGGATACCAGCGGGTTGCCGATTGGTTCGGCGGCGAGGCGACTTCGGGGGAAACCGGCAATTCCTCCTCGGCGCCGGTGTCGGGCGATACCACCGTCGCCTTCGATGAAACCCTGCCGCGCGCCGGGCTCAGCGGCATCACGCTCGAATACGGGACCCTGCCCATAAAAGACATGCTCGACGCCCTTCGCGCCGACAACTGGCTTCACGTCCATGGCGGGCTAGACAGCAGCGCGGGCAGGGCCATCAAGGCTGAGATCCGCGAAGCTTTCTATCCCGACCGGGATGACTGGAAGGCCATGGTCTGGGAACGTGCCGCCGACGTCACCCGGCGCATGGCGAAGGGCCTCGCGCAATCCTGAGGCGTAGCCAGCAACTTAGGCACTGGCCGAAACACGACAGTTGGGCAATGATTGCGCTCGCCACGCGGGTCCAGATGCGCGAACGACGCAGGAGACCGCGCTGACGCCGAGGGGATTGCGGCTTGCCACTCGAAACAATCGAAAACGGGAGGAATTAATGCAAAACGGCAAACTATCGCAAGGCCTCGGGCGCCGGAGCGTTCTCAAGGCCGGGCTCGCCCTGGGCGCCGCTCAGTTCGCTGGACCTTTCGTCATCAATGCCCGCGCAGACGAGCCGGTAAAGATCGGCCTCGACAACCCGCTGACCGGCACCTACGCGGAACTCGGCAAGAACGAACAGATCGGGTGCGAGCTGGCCATCGAGCAGATCAACGGCAAGGGCGGCATCCTCGGCCGCCAAGTCCAGCTCCTGGTCGAGGACTCGACGAGTTCCGACACCGGCACCGCGGTGCAGAAGGCCCGCAAGCTGATCCAGGGCGACAAGGTCGATTGCCTTCTCGGCAACGTGAATTCCGCCATGGCCCTCGCCATGGGACAGGTCTCGAATGAGCTCAAGACCTTCCACATCGTGACCGGCGGTCACACCGACGCCGTCACTGGCAAGGATTGCCATTGGAACGTGTTCCGCGTCTGCAACACCACCCGCATGGAGACCAACTCCGTCTCCAAGACGCTGTTCGACAAGTATGGCAAGAAGTGGTTCTTCATCACCCCCGATTACGCCTTCGGGCACACGCTTCAATCGGGCTTCGAGGCCAGCCTCAAGCAGTTCGGCGGCACCGAGGTGGGTGGCGTCCTGACGCCTTTGGGAACGACCGATTTTTCCTCCTATCTGATCAAGGCGCAGTCGGCAGCCCCCGATATCATCATCGTGCTCACCGCGGGCCAGGACTCGGTCAACTGCCTGAAACAGGCGGTGCAATTCGGCCTCGACAAGCAGTTCCACATCGCCGGCGCTCAGCAAGAACTCGAGGTCCTCGAGGGCCTGCCGCCCGAAGCACGCATCGGAACTTGGGTGTTCGAGTGGTACTGGAAGCAGCCCGGCGTCGCCCATGTCGACGAGTTCGTCGCAGCGATGAAGGCCAAGGTCGGCAAGGTGCCAACCGCGCGGCACTGGTTCGGCTATGTCGCGACCTGGACCTTCGCCCTTGTCGCCAACCAGGAGAAGACCCTGGACGCAGTCAAGCTGGCCAAGGCGATGGAAGGCTTCAAGCTGCCGCCCGAGGTCGCCTGCATGCCCAACGAGCCCTTCTATCGGGCCGGCGACCACCAGCTCATGCCTTCGCTCTATGTCGGGCATGCCCAGTCCCAGGGAAGCGATCCCGAAGACCTGTTCGTGGTCGACCAGGTAGTCAAAGGGACGGACGCGGCACCTTCAGTCGAAGACACCGGCTGCCACGTCGCCTGGCCGACCTGATCTTCGTCAATGGTTCGGGCGCCGCGGCAAGAGCGGCGGCCGGCAACGGTGCCGCACCGCAAATCGGCGCGGCTGCAGGGGGGATGCGTCGGGGACCAGCTGAATGACGACCCAGCTCCTTTTCTTCGTTTTCAACGGGCTCATCGTCGGGGCTTTCTACGCGCTGATGGCCCTCGGCCTCTCGCTGATCCTCAATCTCAGCGGTGTGATCAACTTCGCCCATGGAGGCTTCCTGGCGCTGGGTGCCTATTTCGCCTTCACCCTGATGCCCTATATCGGGTTCTGGGGGGCGCTCATCGTCGCTCCCGTCCTGACCGCGCTCGTCGGCGTGGCTGTCGAGCGGATCCTGATCCGCAGGCTCTACGGCCGCGATCCGCTGTATAGCCTGCTGCTGACCTTCGGCCTCGCCTATATCCTCGAGGACGGCACGCGTTTCATATGGGGCCCGGAAAGCCTGCCCTATCAGGTGCCGGCGATACTCACCACGCCGCTCAGCACGCGGTTCTTCTTCGTGACCGGTTACCGGCTCTTCATGGTGGTTCTGGCGCTCGTCGCCGTGCTCGGCCTGTTTCTCATATTGACGCGCACGCGCCTCGGCATTCGCATCCGCGCCGGCACTTTCGACCTCGACACCGTCTCCGTGCTCGGCGTCAACGTGCGCCTTCTGCGCAACCTGAATTTCGGGCTCGGCATCTACCTGGCCGGCCTGGCCGGCGTGCTTGCCGCGGGCATGCTGGGCCTGCAGCCGACCATCGGGACGTCCCTCATCATGCCGAGCTTCGTCGCCATCATCGTCGGCGGCCTCGGCAGCCTCCCGGGCACGCTGCTGGGCGGCTTGCTGATCGGCGTCGCTTCGGGCGTCGTGACCATGTTCTACCCCTCGGCGACCGAAGCCGTCATCTACGTCATGATGGGTTTGGTGCTTCTCATCCGGCCGCGCGGCCTGCTGGGCGAAGAAGGGCGGCTCCAGTGAACAACCTGCCCATCAACCGGCAAACCGCCTCGGTTTTCATTTGGCTCACGCTGGCCGCCCTGCCTTATTGGCTGCCCTGGATCGGCGGCTACCAGGAGCTGGGCACGCGGGTGCTGGTGATGGGCCTGGCCGCCATGTCGCTCAACTTCCTGCTCGGCTTTACCGGCGTGCTTTCCTTCGGCCATGCCGCCTATTTCGGCCTCGGCGCCTACGGCGTCGGCATGACCATCAAGTATCTCGTTCCCAGCACGCCGCTGGGCATCCTGGTCGGCGTCGCCGTCGGCACGCTCGCCGCAGCGATCGTCGGCGCCATGATCGTCCGGCTGCGCGGCGTCTACTTCGCCATGGTGACGATCGCTTTCGGCCAGGTCTTCTTCTTCATCGCCTTCCGCTGGAACGACGTGACGGGCGGCGACGATGGGCTCAGCGGCTGGCGACGCCAGCCCCTCGACCTGGGCTTCACGCAGATCGACATCCTCGGCAACGACAAGGCCTTCTACTACCTGGTGCTGGTCTGCTTCGCGATCGCCGCGGGCCTGATGGCGGTCCTGCTGCGCTCGCCCTTCGGGCGTTCCCTGCTGGCGATCCGGGAGAATGAACGCCGGGCACGCTACCTCGGCATCCCGGTCGAATTTCACATTTGGGCTTCCTTCGTGATTTCCTGCCTGTTCGTCAGCCTCGCCGGCACCCTCTACGCGCTGCTCAACAACTTCACCGACCCGCGGGCCTTGCGCTGGGACATGTCCGGCAATTTCGTGATCATGGCCGTGCTGGGCGGGATGCGGTCCTTCTGGGGCCCGCTCATCGGCGCCGCCATCTTTGTCGTGCTGCAGGACTATATTTCCAGCCAGACCGAGAACTGGATGTCCTTCATCGGGCTCTTCTTCGTGCTCGTGGTTCTGTTCTTCCCGCGCGGCGTGCTCGGCATCTTCAAGCGCAGGGTGGCGCCGTGACCCTGCTTCAGGTCCAGAACGTCTCGCGCAACTTCGGCAGCCTGGTCGCCGTCCGCGATATCTCCCTCACTGTCGAGCCGGGCGAGCTGAGAGCGGTGATCGGCCCCAACGGCGCCGGCAAGACGACGTTCTTCAATCTGATCAGCGGATTCTTTCCGCCCAGCTCCGGCCGCATCTTGCTGGACGGCAAGGAGATCACGAAGCTTTCGGCGCACCGGCGCGTCGCCAGGGGCATCGCGCGGACTTTCCAGATCACGGAGATCTTCCCCGAACTCAGCGTGCGCGAAAACGTCCGCATCCCCGTCGAGGCCGCCGCCGGGTTCCGCCTCAGGCCATGGCTGTCGCGCGCCGACGATGAGGAGATGACCGCGCGCGTCTTCGAGCTCATGGAGATGGGCGGCCTCGCCGACAAGGCGGATAGGCTGGTCGGCGAGCTGCCGCATGGGGACCAGCGGGCGACCGAAATCATGATGGCGCTCGCCCTCAAGCCTCGCCTTCTCCTGCTCGACGAGCCGACCGCCGGCATGGGCGACCAGGAGACCTATGACATCACCCGGCTGGTCCGCCGCCTGCACAAGATCCAGAAGCTCGCCATCGTGCTGATCGAGCATGACATGCGCGTGGTTTTCCACCTCGCCGACCGGATCATGGTCCTGGCCGAGGGCGCCATGCTGGCCGAAGGCACGCCCGAGCAGATCGCCGCCGACGCTCGCGTGCAGGCCGCCTATTTGGGCAAGGCCGCATGAACGCGCTCGACGTGGAGGCCATTCACAGCTTTTACGGCAAGAGCCATATCCTCCATGGCGTTAGCCTCGGCGTGGCGGAGGGCGAACTCGTCACGCTCCTCGGTCGCAATGGAGCCGGCAAGACGACGACAATGCGCAGCCTCATAGGACTTACCCACGCGCGCGAGGGCGTGGTGCGCATCTTCGGCAAAGCCACGACCGACTGGCCTCCCTATGCCATCGCCGCACTCGGCGTCGGCTATGTTCCCGAAGGCAGGCGCATCTTCGGCAACCTGACGGTCGAGGAAAACCTGAAGGTGCCGGCCGACCGGCCGGGGCACTGGACCATTCCGCGCGTCTATGAGCTGTTCCCGCGCCTCGCCGAGCGCCGCCGGAACAAGGGCCGGCAGCTCTCCGGCGGCGAGCAGGAAATGCTCGCCATCGGCCGCGCGCTCCTGCTCAACCCGAAGCTGCTCCTGCTCGACGAACCCTCCCAGGGCCTGGCGCCGCTCATCGTCCAGGAAGTGTTCAAGGTCGTCGTCGCGATGCGCAATGCCGGCATGTCGGTGTTGCTGGTCGAGCAGAACGTGCGCGCGGCGGTGGAGATTGCCGATCGCGCCTATGTGCTCGACGACGGGCGGGTCATTTATGAGGGTGCGGCGGCGGAATTGGCGAAGGACGAGGAGCGGGTCCGGGCGCTTGCCGGCGCCAGCGCGCAAAGCTGGGAGCTTGCCGAGGATCTCTGACCGGAAGGCCCTTCAGCCGGCGGCAGTGTTCAGCCCAGCCGGCTTCGGCCCTCCGGTCGCCCAGTCCAGCAGCTCGGCCGTGTGGATCATCGGCAGGTCGAGCCCGCCTGACAGATGCTCCAGGCAGCCGATATTGCCGGCGACCAGGACCTCGGCCTTGGCCCGGGCGATGTTGGCGAGCTTGCGCGTCTTCAACTGCCCGGCGAAGCCCGGCTGCAGGATGCTGTAGCTGCCGGCCGAGCCGCAGCAGAGATGGCCATCGGGAATCTCGCACAGCTCGAAGCCGGCCGAAGCGATGAGCCGGCGCGGCAGGGCATCGAGTCCCTGGCCATGCTGCATCGAACAGGCCGAATGGTAGGCAACCCGGCGCGGGCCTTCCTGGCGCACCGGCCGCAAGCCGATCTCGTCGAGGATTTCGGTGATGTCGCGGGTAAGAGCGGCGACCTTCGCCGCCTTTTCCGCCCATTCCCGATCCTCGCGGAGGAGAAAGCCGTAATCCTTCACCATCGTCCCGCAGCCCGAGGCGTTGACGACGATAGCGTCCAGGCCTTGGCCTTCGATCACACGCCACCAGGCCGCGATGTTGCGCCTGGCCGAATTAAGCGCCGGCGACTCTTCGCCCAGGTGATGGGTCAGCGCCCCGCAGCAGCCGGCACCCGCCGCAACCACGACCTCGACGCCGTGACGAGTGAGCAGCCGAATCGTCGCCTCGTTGATTCCCGGACGAAGCACGGTTTGCACGCAGCCGCTGAGCAGCGCCGCGCGCTTCAGCCGCACGCCTTCGGCTTTAAACACCTGCGGCCGATCGACGGGCGAAGCCTCGGGCAATTTCGCCGGCGCGAGCTTGGTCATGGCGCCGAGGCGCCCCGGCAGGATCCGGGCGATGGGACGGCCGAAACCGGCAAGGCGCAGCGCGCCCCGGAACAGCGCCGGCCGCGGCAGCACGACCGCGAGCAGCTTGCGCAGCCAGCGCTCGCCAAAGGGGCGCCGGAACGTCCGGGCGATGTGCTTGCGGGCATGATCCACCAAATGCATGTAATGGACGCCCGAGGGACAGGTGGTCATGCAGGCGAGGCAGGAAAGGCAGCGGTCGATATGTTTGGTCACGGTCGCCGAGGCCGCTTGCCCGCCTTCGAACATGTCTTTGATCAGATAGATCCGCCCGCGCGGCCCGTCGAGTTCGTCCCCTGTCAGCAGATAGGTGGGGCAGGTCGCGGTGCAGAAGCCGCAGTGGACGCAGGCCCGGAGGATCTTCTCCGATTGCGCCGTGTCGGGATCCGAAAGCTGGGCAAGGGTGAAGTTGGTCTGCATCTCAGACGCCCGGATACATGCGGCCAGGATTGAACCGGCCCAGCGGATCGAAACTCTCCTTGACCCGCCGGGTCAGGGCCGCAAGCGCCGGCTCCTGGGGCTGGAACACGTCCACTGCCGCGCGGATCGCGATCGGGGCGCGGACCAAAGTCGCGTGGCCGCCGGTGGCCGCGAGCGCAGTCCTGAGGCGTCCGGCCCCGGCATCGCCCTCGGCGGCGATGGCAAGCCAGATGAGCCCGCCGCCCCAGTCGTAGAAATAGCGCTCCACCGGTCCGCAGGCCCTGAGCACATCGGCGCCAATCGTGGGCGGCACGGACAGCCGCCAGATCGCCGCCGCGTGATCGCCGCGGAAGGGCAAGAGATTGCGCACACCTCGCCAGAGCACGATGGACTCGATTTCCCCCAGCGCCTCGGAGGATGCCTCCAGCTCCTTGGCCAGCATGCTTAGGCGCTGGGCGACCGAGCGCGGCGTGCCCTCCAGGCGCAGCAGGGTCACAGCACTTCCCACATCGGCGTGGGGCAGCATGCGGGCCGCCGCCTCGGGCAGGTGAACCGCGCCGGAGACATCCTCCGGGCTTCCCAAGGCCCGGCTCATGACCAGCATGGCCGCCGAATCCGCGAGCCCGCGGATCATCAAGGTCCGGACCGCTTCGGGCGCCGGTTGCAGCTTCAGGGTCGCCGAGGCGATGGCGGCCAGGCTGCCGAAGCTTCCCGCCAGCAGCTTGCAGAGATCATAGCCGGTGACGTTCTTCATCACCCGTCCGCCGGTCTTGAATATCTCCCCCCGGCCGTTGACTGCGGTCGCGCCCAGAAGATGGTCACGCAGCGCCCCAACCTTGATCCGCCGGGGTCCTGCGAGATTGCAGGCGATCATGCCGCCGAGCGTGCCTCGGGCGGCTTCCAAGCCGAAAAGCGGCCCCAAATCCGGCGGCTCGAAGGCCAGCATCTGGCCATTGGCCGCGAGCAGCCTTTCGATTTCGGCCACCGGCGTGCCGGCACCGGCGCTCAGGACGAGTTCTTCCGGCTCATAGAGGCTGACGCCGGCAAGGCGAGAGAGATCCAGGATCTGGGCGGCCTGGACCGGACGGCCGAAATCGCGCTTGCTGCCTTGACCCAAAAGCTCCAGCGGCCCGTCGCTGTCGGCGACCGCGACCGACAGCTCCTCGGCCGTGGCGGGCTCCACAGGCGCCGGCATCAGAAGCGGGGCAGCTCGGGATGAGGAAGCTTGCCCGCGCTCACATGCATGCGGCCCAGCTCGGCGCAGCGATGGAGCACAGGGAACATCTTGCCGGGATTGAGCAGGCCCTCGGCGTCGAAGGCGCATTTCAGGCGCTCCTGCTGGGCGAGATCGGTCTCGTTGAACATCTCGCCCATGAGGTCGCGCTTTTCCACGCCCACGCCATGCTCGCCTGTCAGAACGCCGCCCACGGCGACGCAGAGCCTCAGGATATCGGCGCCGAAGGCCTCGGCCGTCTCCAGCTCGCCCGGCTTGTTGGCGTCATAGAGGATCAGCGGATGAAGGTTGCCGTCGCCAGCGTGGAACACGTTGGCGACGCGGAGCCCGCAGGCTCGGGACATCCCCTGCATCTTCGCCAGCACCTCCGGCAAGCGCCGGCGAGGGATGGTGCCGTCCATGCAGTAGTAGTCGGGCGAGATGCGGCCTACCGCCGGAAAGGCGGCCTTGCGCCCGGCCCAGAAACGCTGACGTTCGGCCTCGTCCCGGCTGGCCCGGACGGAGGCCGACCCGCAGGCCTTGGCGATCTGTTCCACCCGCTGGATCAGCTCGTCCACTTCCACCGCCGGCCCGTCGAGCTCGACGATCAGCAGCGCCTCCGCGTCGCGCGGGTAGCCCGCATGGACGAAATCCTCGGCCGCCAGGATGGCCGGCCGGTCCATCATTTCCATGCCCGCCGGAATGATGCCAGCGGCGATCACCTTGGCGACGCATGTGCCGGCGTCCTCGCAACTGGCAAACCCGAGGAGCAGCGCCCGCTGGGTGGTCGGTTTCCTCAAGATGCGCACCGTCACCTCGGTCACCACGCCCAGCAGGCCTTCGGAGCCGGTCACCACGCCCAAGAGATCGAAGCCGCCGGCATCGAGGTGCCGGCCGCCGAGGCGCAGCACTTCGCCGGTTATCAGGACCATCTCGAGGCCCAGCAGATTGTTGCCAGTCATGCCGTATTTCAGGCAATGCACGCCGCCCGAATTCTCGGCCACGTTGCCGCCGATGGTGCAGGCGATCTGGCTGGAGGGATCGGGCGCGTAGTAGAAGCCCGCCGGCGCCACTGTCTGGCTGATGGCGAGATTGGTGACCCCGGTTTGAACCACGACCGCCCGGTTGGCGATGTCGACATCGAGCACGCGGTTGAATTTCGCCATGCCCAGCAGCACACCGTCGGCAAGCGGCAATGCCCCGCCGGAAAGCGAGGTGCCGGCACCCCGGGGCACGACTTTGAGGCGGTTCTGGTGGCAGTAGCGAAGGACGGACGCGACCTCGGCCGTGGTGGAAGGCAGCGCCACCACCAGCGGCGCCTGGCGGTAGGCCGTCAGTCCGTCGGATTCATAGGCGCGTCTGGCATCGCCATCATCGATGACGCTCTCGGCCGGCAGGATGCGCCGCAGCGCCAGGGCGATCTCGGCGCGCCTGGCGATGGCGGCCTGGTCGGGCTCCGGCATGCGCATGGCCCGGACTCTGGCGAAGGGTTAACCCAGGGTCAATGGTCCCGGGCGACAGCGCGGCGACGGGCGCGCAGGCCCAGGCGTTCAGCCCTGGCGGGCCTTAAAGCGCGGCTTGGTCTTGTTGATGATGTAGACGCGGCCCCTGCGCCGGACCATCCGGCTGTCCTTGTGGCGGAGTTTCGCCGACTTCAGCGAGTTCACGACTTTCATGATCCGATCCTCAGGGCGTGCCGCTTTGGCCTTTTTCGAAGAGGGCGGAACATAGGCAGGCCGCCCGGCCCTGTCAACCGCAGCCAGCCCAAGGGCCAAGAAGTCGCGAAAACCAAGCCTCAAGCACATCGCGCCTGGATCAAAGGAATTGCATTGGGTCAACCCTCGAAACCTATTGACATCTTACCCACTCATTTCGCAGATTCGCTTTGTCGCCTTGCTTGCCAGGACAGGCATCGACAAATACGGAAGGGGCTCCGGAACCTGAGTTTCGCCCCCAGAACCTGGGGATCCGAACCCCCTAGTCGCGCTTGATCCAGCGGAGGCCCCGATGTCCCGACAATTGACCCCACCCGCTCCCGTCACCCTCGCCACCTTCGACGCCATGTTCGAGAAGATCAAGAACTGGGGCCGATGGGGCGAGGACGACGAGCTCGGCACCCTCAACTACATCACGCCGGACAAGATCGCCGCGGCCGCCAGCCTGGTCCGCAAGGGCCGTTGCGTCTCCATGGCGATCCCGATCAACAAGACGGCTGGTCCCGACAATCCCAACCCGGCCGTGCATCTGATGTCCTTGATGCATGACATACCCATCAGCGAGAGCGGCCTTTCCTTCGGCATGTGCTATCTCGGCATGGCAAGTCATGGCGACGCCCACACCCACGTCGATGCGCTCAATCACGTCGCATACAAGGGCAAGCTGTACAATGGCAAGCCGGCCTCGCTGCTCACCTCGCGCGGCTCGGAATGGGGAAGCATCGCGGCCTACAACAAAGGTATCGTCGGCCGGGGCGTGATGCTGGATGCGGCTCGCTATCGCAAGGTGAAGTGGCTCGAGCCCGGCGAGGCCGTGACCCGCGCCGAACTGGAAGAGATCGAAAAGGCCGAGGGCGTTCGCCTGGGCGAGGGCGACATCCTGGTCTTTCGCACCGGCCATCATGCGCGCCGGCTGGCGCTTGGCGCCTGGAGCAACGACTATCCGCCGGCCGGCCAGGGCAAGGCCGGACTGCACGTCGATACCGTGCCCTGGATGCATGAACGGCGCATTGCCGCCTTCCTGCCCGATGGCGACGGCGAGACCGTTCCGAGCAATGTGGAAGGGATGCCCTACCCCATCCATGCGCTGCAGCTTACCTCCATGGGCATGCTGGTCTCCGATAGCCTGCAGCTCGAGGAGCTGCACCAGGCCTGCGAGGAAGAACAACGCTTTGAATTCATGGTCGTCGGATTGCCGCTCCGTCTGCCGGGCGCCACGGGCTGTCCGTGGAACCCGATCGCCATGTTCTGATCAAGTCTGCAAATCAGGGAGAGACAAATGGAGCGCCGCTTTGCCGGCAAGGTCGCCGTTGTAACCGGTGGAACGCAGGGCATGGGGCAGGCCATTTCCGTCAGGCTTGCCTCGGAAGGGGCGCTGGTCGCCGTGAACCGCCGGCCCGATCTCAGCGCCGAGGAAACGCTGGCCAAGGTCAAGGCGGCCGGCGGCGAGGCCTTCAACGTCCCCGCCGACATGCGCGATCCCGATCAGGTGAAGGCGATGATCGCGACGGTGGCCAAGCGCGGCGGGCGCCTCGACTACGTCGTCTCGAACGCCGGCATCAACCCCTTCATGACCTGGGACAACACGCCCATCGAGGAGTTCAACAATCTGTTCGAGACGAATGTCCGCGGGAGCTGGGTGGTCTGCACGGAAGGCGCACGCCAGATGGTGGCGGAAGGCCACGGCGGGGCGATCGTCATGACCAGCTCGATCTCCGCCCATGTCGGTGCGCCGACCCAAGTCGCCTATTGCGGCACCAAGGGCGCCATCAGCATGCTGGCCAAAGCGCTGGGCGCGGTGCTGGGCAAGCATGGCATCCGCGTCAATGCCATCGAACCCGGCGCCATCGATACGCCCATGGCCGCCGGGCTGTTCGAGCAACCGGATGTGCTGAAATACTATCTTGAGCGCATCGCGCTCGGGCGCGTCGGCAAGCCCTCGGAGATCGCCTCCGTCGTCGCCTTCCTGCTATCGGACGACGCGAGCTATGTGACCTCGGCAGCCCTGCTGGTGGACGCCGGCTTCATTGTCAACGCCGAGCTCTGAGCGGGCCGGCGATTCAGGCGACGTAAATATTGACCGTGCCTTCGATGGAGCGGTTGGGCTCGAGCACTCGCACGCCATGGCTGGGCACACCCGCTTC
The DNA here is from genome assembly GCA_963724385.1 of uncultured Alphaproteobacteria bacterium. GTDB lineage: Bacteria > Pseudomonadota > Alphaproteobacteria > Dongiales > Dongiaceae > DASXQK01. The sequence continues at coordinate 483,740 of CAVRUJ010000002.1, forward strand.
CATGCGGTTGAAGCCGTCGTTGGTATTGCTCACCGGCTCGACGCAGACATAGGGATAGTCCCAGGCGCTGTAGATCTGCATCTTGTCCAGCACCCCATCGGCCTCGATCACGGTGCGATGGCCATCGGGGGCGATCACCTCGGCACGCCCATCCCAGCCTTCGAACAGCCGGTCGATCACCATTTTCGAAACGTCGGGGCCTTCGGCGAAATCCAGTCCTTCCGTGAGCGGCTGGCAGCCGAGCTCGAGCGCTTCCGGTCCGTCCGGCGGCCAGACGCCGATGGAAAAGAATTTCAGGCGCGTGCCCGGCGGTTTCGGGAAGTAGGGATGAATGCCCAGCCCCGCCGGCATGGGCCGGTGATCCAGCGAGGTGACGCGAAGGCGTATCGACAGCCCTGCATCGGATAGGGCGTAACGCAGCCGTCCGCGGAAGCGGAAGGGAAACGTGCCCGGCGTGGGGTCGTGGATCATCTCGAGATCGACAGCCGCCTTGCCCTGCTCGCGGATCCTGAAGGTGCGCACGAAGGCCTCGCCATGGGTCATGGTCGGCTCCTCGCGGATGTTGCGAGCAAGCGGGTACCTGACGCCGGCGAAATTGAAACCGCCATAGGGGAAGTCGCGTCCGAACAGCGGCCCGGAATAGGGCATCAGCGGAAAGCCAGCGAAACCGTAGACGACCGGTTTCGCGATGACCGAATCCGGAGTTGGCCGCAGCAAATCTCGGCCCGCATGGCGGAAGCACGCCATCCGTGCCCCGAAACCGGGCGCCACGGTCAGCACATAGGGGCCGTGCTCCAATGTGACGAGCGGTCCCGTCTCAGTGGACTGGAGAAAATTATGCCGCATCAATCCGGCAGCCTGATGGTGCCATCGATGACCAGGCTCGCCTCGCCGGCAATGATGACCGTAGCACCTCTGTCCTCGCACCACAGATCGCCGCCACGGGGCGAAAGCTGGCGGCTATGGATCTTCGTCTTGCCCATTCTCTCGGCCCAATAGGGAACGATGATGCGGTGCGCGGTGCCGCAAACCGGATCTTCCGGCAGACCGACTTTGGGCGCAAACACTCGAATCACGATGTCGGATGCCGCGTCGCCCGGTGCGGTGGCGATCACTGCGGTTCGATCGAAGGTCGACACGCACGCCAGGTCCGGCTGCATATCGGCGACGATGGCCGCATCGCCGAAGATCGCGACGTAGCCGAATGGCGCCACCCAGGTCTCCTGCGGGCGTGCGCCCAGCGCCGCCTCGATATCCGCAATGCGATCGACGCGGCTTGCCGGCATGGCCGGAAAATCGATGCAGATGCGCTCGCCCTCGATATGGGCAGAGCGGCTGTCGCCATTCGCCAGATGAAACGTGACCGCGTGCCGACCAGCGGCCTCTCCGGCGGCAAGCCCGTCACGAAGCGCGACATGGGCGGCCGCCAAGGTCGCATGGCCCGCTCCCGGATGCGGGCCCTCAGCCGTAAAGAATCTGAGCGGCGTTTCGCCTCCCGACACTTCGCCCCCTGGCGCTTCGCCAATCACCGCGACGACGTCGGCGCGCAATATCGTGCAGGCGGTCGCCAAGGCCCGATCGGATGCGCCGCCCACGCCGCTCAGTACGAAAGCGGGATTGCCGTGCCGTGGGTCCGTCGCGAAGGTGACGATCTGGTAGAGATTGGCGCGCGATGACATCAGGCCGTCAGCGGCTTATAGGCCACGACTTTCATCTCGACCTTGCAGGGAAACATGAAGCGCATGGGGAAGATCGAGCGAACCGGCGGATCCTTCTTGAAATAGGTCTTGTAGATCGCGTTGAAGCGGACGAAGTCCCGCGGATCGGTCAGCCAGCACTCGACGCTCACGACGTCGTCGAGCGTGCAATCGGCAACCGCCAGCGCCGCCTTGATGAAATCGAACGTGCCGTGAACCTGTTCCTCGAAGGGCATCCCGTGGTTGCCCGTGCCGTCGTCGAGGATGTTGCCCGCCTCGTCATATGTGAGATCGAGCGGGTTGAACACCCATGCGCCGAAGGCGGAGGTGAAGACGAAATCGCCGGCCCTGATGGCTTTCGAAATCGGCACGGCATGATCGATCGGAAAGGCCTTCTTCATCCCTTCAGCTCCTTAATAGCGGGCCCTTATCGGCCAGATGTCGATGACCTCGTCCCCGCGCGCGACGTGGAAGGCGCCGTAGAGATTCACGGTCGGGTCGCAGTGCGACGTGAGAAACTCGATGGTGGAGCCCAGCGCCGGCCCGCTGCCCCCCTCGAAATCGAGCGCGCCGTGCTCGTCGCCCATGAAGCGGAAGTTAGCGCCGGGCGGCCCGCCGCGAAGCGCCATGGGTTTGCCGCTGTCGGCGGCGAAGGCCTTCCAGCCAGCGTTCACCACGACTCTTCCCGGCTTGTTGGCCGACACGACGGTCGCGGCCACGAACAGCGAGGGGGCGAAGGGATTGTCGTTCTCCGAGATGCTGATCGCGCCGTAGCAGGAATCCATGAAGAGGTAGGAGCCGGGCTGGATTTCCGTGAACAGACCGGTCGCGGCATCGATGCGGTGGCTGCCGGTGCCGCCGCCGGTGACGATGGCCGGCGGCAGGCCGGCCGATGTCAGCGCGGCAACGACGGCGCGCACCCGATCGGCCTGGATGCCGATGAGCCGCGAACGCTCGGCAAAAGGGGTGACTTGCTGCAAGTTGCCCCAATAGGCCTGCATGCCGGCATAGCTGAGCGCCGGTGCGGCCGCGATCTGCCGCGCGAGCGCCACCGCGTCCGATATCTCCAGGCAACCGGTGCGGCCCATGCCGACGTCGACGTCGACGACGACCCTCAACGTCCGTCCGGCCGCTGCCGCCAAAGCCGAGAGCTCAGCGACCGAAGTCGGATGATCGGCCACGACGGCGATGTCGGCGCCGCGCAGAAGAAGGCGCTTCAAGCGCTCGAGCGCATCGGAGGAGGTGAGCGGAGCGGTGACGAGGATGCCGCCGATCCCGCCCAGCGCCATCGCCTCGGCCTCGCCGATGGTCGCGCAGGAAATGCCGATCGAGCCTTCTGCCATGATGCGCTGCGCGATCTCCACGCATTTATGCGCCTTGGCATGAGGGCGCAGCTTCACGCCGAGCGCGGCGGCGCCGTCCCGCATCAGGGCTATGTTGCGATCGAGGATGTCGATGTCGACGAGAAGTGCGGGCGTCGGGAGGTCGGAGCGGCGCATCAACGACCGCTCTCCCGGAGCGCCGGACGATCTTTTGGGCAGGCGGCATGTCGAACCATATCCGGCAGTTATCCCCCTCCGACAGCCACGCCCATGGCGTCTGGCGAGTTAACTTGATCGGCTGCAATGGGTCAAGTATGAATAGGATCAATACCTATTGACAGTTTATGCTTGGCTCTCGCGAATGGTCGCGAGGCTGCGGGGCATCGCGAAATGGAGGTTGTCGGCCCAGGTGACGCCGATCATTTTCTAAGGAACCGCAACGGAGACTCCCATGCCCACGATGCCTCTTGGCCGCCGCAAGCGCGCGGACGAGATCGCCGAGCATATTGAGCGCGCGATCTCGACCGGCGAATTCAAGGAGGGCACCTCTCTGCCCTCCGAAAAGGAACTGTCGGAGCGCTTCGGGGTCGGCCGCCCCTCGGTCAGGCAGGCGTTGTTCATCCTGCAGCAGCAAGGTCTCGTCGAGATCACCAGCGGCGCGCGGGCGAGCGTGACGGCGCCTTCGGGCAAGTTCCTCACCGGTCAGCTGGCGAGCCTGATCCGCCGCATGGCATCGACAGGCCAGGGACACGAACATATGGAGCAGACCCGCCTGCTGTTCGAGGCGGGTGTCGCCTGGCAGGCCGCCCGGGTCGCCACCGACGAGGACGTTCGGCGGCTGAAGGCGGCGCTCGACGCCAACGCCGCCGCCATCGGCAATACGGCGGTCTTCATCCGGACCGACGTGGCGTTCCACTACGAACTCACGGTCATCACGCGCAATCCGGTATTCACCGGCGTCCACGATGCCCTGGTCGGATGGCTGATCGATCAACGGACGACGACCATCCATATGCCGGATGCCGACACGCTGTCGGTTCGCGACCATACGGCGATCTACGAAGCGGTGGCGGCGCGCGACCCGATGCGGGCCTTCCATGAAATGACCAGCCATTTGCGGCTCATCAGCGAGCTCTATCGGGAATCCAAGCGCCTGTCGGACGAGATCCTCCGTCAGGTGGCACGCGACGTCGCCGGCCGAATCGAGCGCGAGCGGCAATCCATGTGGGCGGCGGGGTCCGGGCTGGGCGGCGAACAGATCAAGGCGGCTGAAAACGCGACGGCCAAGACCAAGGCAAGCCGGAAGACGGAAGACGCATGAGGGCCGCGGCGGGCGCGCTCGACGCCAGGCCGCCGGGCGGGCTGCGAAAGTCGGAGCGGACAGGGGGAAGCAGACAATGACGACAGTGGTTCTGGGCGCGGGCGCGGTCGGCACGGCCACGGCCTGGTATCTGAGGAAATCCGGTCACGACGTGGTGCTGATCGAGCGCCAGGCGGAAGCGGCCATGGAGACCAGCTGGGGAAATGGCGGCATCATCCATGCCAGCGAGGTCGAGCCCTGGTCCCAGCCCGGCATGCCCACGAAGATCATCAAGTGGCTCGGCCAGGAGAATGCGCCCATGCTGCTGCGCTACGGTGCCATACCGCATATCATTCGCTGGGGCATCGATTTCGCCCGCAACTGCACGCCGGAGAGGTTTCGCGAGAACGCCAAGGCGAACCTTCATCTGGCTCTGCATTCGCTGAAGTCCCTGCAGGAAATCGGCGCCGAGACCGGCATCGCCTATGACCGCGCCACGCGCGGCGTGCTCAAGATCTACCGGTCCCGGGAATCGCTGGATGCCGCCCAGCGCTCCACCGACTATCTCGCCCAGCACGGGCTGCTCTACGAGCGGATCGGTCCCGATCGCTGCGTCGAGCTGGAGCCGGCCTTGAGGGAGACCAAACCCACGCTCGCCGGCGCGCTTTACTTCGCCCGCGACGAAGTGGGCGATTCCAATAAGTTCGCGCAAGGCCTTGCGGCAGCTTGCGCGGCAGCCGGCGTGCAGTGCCGGTTCAACGAGACGGTCCAGAAAATCGAGACTGCCAACGGCCGTGTGCAGGCCGTCGTGACCGACAAGGGTCGGATCGCGGCCGACAGGGTGGTGGTCGCGCTCGGCAGTTTCACGGCGCCGATGCTCGCCAAGAACGGAATCCGCGTGCCGATCTACCCGGTGAAGGGCGTCTCGATCACGTTCAAGCGCGAAGGCTGGAATGGCGCCCCGGTCGTGCCCATCATCGACGACAGCAAACTCTTCGGGATCGTGCCGATCGGCGATCGCATGCGGATTTCGGGCTCGGCGGAGATCACCGGCTACGACACGACCCCGGCGCCGGCGCGGGCCCAGGCCATCATCGCCAATGCAAGCTTCACCTTCCCGGAGCTGCCGCGCCATTTCGATATCGCGAAATCCCGGGTCTGGGCGGGCCTGAGACCGGTCAGTCCCTCGGGCACCCCCATCATCGGCGAGACCCGCATTAGCGGCCTTTGGATCAATGCCGGCCACGGACATCTCGGCTGGACGCTGTCCTGCGGGTCGGGGCGCCTCGCCGCCGACCTCATCAATGGGCGCGATCCCGGGATCCCGTTGCCTCCTTCGCAGGGCGTGGTTGCCGCGAGGGCTGCCTAGCCCGAGTTTCTCACGGGGATCGCCGGAAATCCGAAGCAAATTGGCGAAGCGCTTGTCTGCCGATCGGCCGCAATGACGGGACCTTGAGGAACGTATAATGAGCACCGCGATCGTCACCGGCGCCGGCACTGGAATTGGCGCCGCCGCCGCAAAGAAGCTCGCCGCCGCCGGATGGAATGTTGCGCTGGTCGGCCGGCGCGTTGACTTGCTGAACCAGGTTGCAGCAACCATCGAGGCGACGGGAGGTCGGGCCTTGCCGTTGGGCATCGACCTCAATGAACCCGATGCCGCCCAGGCCGTCGTCACCCGGACCATCGACGAATTCGGGGACCTTGACGCCCTGGTGAACAACGCCGCGGTGATCAAGGTCCTGCCGCTCGCCGAGTTTACGACGGCCATACTGGACGAGCATTGGGCCGTAAACATCCGGGCGCCGTTCCTGTTGATTCAGGCAGCCCTTCCCCACTTGCAGAAGCATGGCGGCGCGGTCGTCAACATATCGTCGTCTTCGGGGACGCTGCTCCGGCCGGGCCAATCGGTCTATGGAATGACCAAGGCGGCGCTGGAGTACATCACCCGGTCGCTCGCGGGTGAGCTGGCGCAGCACAAGATTCGCATCAATGCCCTTGCCTTGGGGCCCGTCGACACGCCGATTCACAAGACCTGGGCCACGGATCTGGAAGCGGCTTATGTCTGGCTGGCTGGCCAGGTTCCTCTTGGACGGATCGCCTCGGCCGACGAAATCGCAAGATGGATCGAAATCCTGGTCTCGTCCGACGCGAGTTGGATGACCGGTGCGGTGATACCGCTGGATGGCGGTCAGGCGCTGGATATCGCCTGAGCCGCACTTCGGCCGCGCAGTGCAGCGTACAGCGCAATTGTTCCAGGATCGCTGGCTGCTGGCGCTGGCGCGATCGCTTCGTCGCTATCCCGATCGACAGCTGGAGCATTTTCCGCCGAAGTGGACACCGGTTCGGCGTAGAAAATGCGACCAGACTAAGGAATTAGAGCATGTTTCGATTCAATCGAATCGAAACATGCACTAGTCGTAGGTATGCACCTCGAAGGAGGTCAGCCCGTGATCGACGTTGGTGTTGCCGACGAAGAAATTGAACCCGATCCCGGGCTGCCCTTGCGGGATCTTGTCGTCGGTCGCGGAGATCATCTCCTTGCCGTTCAGATAGCCGCGAATCACATTGCCGACGATGGATGCCTCGATGAGATCGCCATCTTCGACGCCGTACTGGCGCCCGACCAGTTTCGCCAGCGATGTGAAATCGCCAATCTTGCCGTTCCACCGCACAATCTCGGCGTAGCCGGCATCGGTTTTCAGACAGCGCCAGAAAACCTCGTAGCCGTCGCAATGGTGGGGCAGCATGCTGCTGCGCAGACGGATCTCCACTTCCTGGAAATACTTGTCGGTCTGCTTGCGACTGAATACGCGGGCCTTTGCGTATTGGTCCCTGCCCCATTTCCCGGCAAGGACCGCCGTCGGATCGTCGTAATCGCCCTGCTGGGCGCCGGCGGCCGCGCCGGCACCCAGCACGCTCTGCTCGGCCCGCCGCTCGGCCGACATCATGCGAGTCACTTCGCCGAAGGCCCGCCCGTCCTTCACCAGGACGTCCGCCCAATCGATGCCGTCCTTGCGACCGTTCAGCCACAAGCCGCCTTCCGATAGGGGCGTTTCGTCCCGCTTGAACTCCGTCTTGTAGGATCTTACCGGCGGCTTCTTCGGCAACTCCATCATCGGACTGCTTCCCTCCAGGCCGCTTTCTTGAGCGCGCTTACAACGGCCTTCCCGCCGCCTCTTCGGCCGCCGTCTCCTCGCGCTCGGCGACAACCTCGGCCACCTTGCCCAGCCAGGCCTCGTCGCCGGTCATCTTCTTCCATAGGACGACGGCAATTCCGAGGAGCAGCCAGACTCCCGCGACCAGGGGCGTCCAGTTGTTCGGAGCGGCCGGAAACGGCGTAAACGCGGCGTAGACGGAGTAGATAAGGATGAGGCTGGTCCCGATCGGGAAGACGAAGTGCAGGAGCCAGTTGAACTCGCTGCGCTCTTCCTTCCAGAAATACACCGTGAGCCCGACATTCGCCGCGATGTAAACGAAGATCACTCCCAGGACGAGCACATATCCGAGCAGGAATATGAAGCAGGGCCATGTGCCCATCCAAGCCGGGAGGACGAAGCCAAGGATGATCGACAGGATCAACTGTGCAGTAATCGCCGCCGTCGGGGTCTTGCGCACCGGGTGCACCTTCCCGAGGATCGCCGGAAGGACGCCGCTGCGGCCCATGCTGTACCACATGCGCGTCGCGACGTTCTGGCAGGCCAGGCTCGCACCCAGCACCGAGGTCATCATCGCCAGGAGCGTGAGCCACCACAAGCCACCCCAAACCCGATGCGCAATCACCAGGGCGGGCACCTCTGAGGAGGAGATGAGCTTGGGCAGGTCGTTGGTGCCCCAGCCGATCAACTGGCCCCATTGGGCGATCACCAGCATGATACCGATGATCAGAATCGAGGCCATGATCGAGCGTGGCACATTGCGGCGCGGGTTTTCGGTCTCCTCCGCGAGCGGAACCGCCGCCTCCCATCCGGTCAAGCCCTGCACGGTCAGCACGACCGCTATGAAGACGCCGGAGAAGGTCGCGATCCCGCCGGGATTGAACGAGGTCGTAAAGGGCGCCAGCGAAAATCCGCCCGGCCCTGGACTGGCCAAACCGGAAAGCCCCAAGGCGAGCACGATCAGAAACTCGGCCGCACCGACGACGACGATCCATTTGATGGAGATGGACACGCCGGAATAGCCGGCCCATGTCACCAGGGGAATGCCGATCACCACCGCGTACCACCAGTGGAACCAGGTGATGCCATAGTTCGACGATAGTTCGTCTTGGAGGATCTGACCCAGAACCGCGAGCGACGGCCCGGCCACGACCGGCGAGTAGAGAACGAACACCCAGCCGGTCAGGAATCCCATTACGGGCCCAAGCGTACGGCTCACATAGGTGTAATACCCGCCCGCCGAGGGAAACTTCTTGGCGAGCTGCATCAGGCATACGCCGAGCGGGATCACGATCAGCAGGCCGATCACATAGGCCAGCGGAGCCTGGCCGCCCGCGCTGCCGACCAGAGTTCTGGGTGAAGAAGAACGCGGCGATGGCGGGCGCGATATGCGTGACGTTCTGCATGATCGCGCCGGCAAGCCCGACCGCACCAGGCTTGAGCGCGGTGACGGCGACGTAGTCTTTGCCCTCGAGTTCGACGAAGTCGGTCGAGCCCCGGTTTGCGGTATTGTTTGTCATGGTTCCCCCCACATTGCGCGTTCGAGTTTGTCCTTCAGGTCACATCGCGCGACACATGCATGCGCGCGCCAAGAGTGCCGCCTTGCGTTGTACCCACGTCAATTCGGGCCGACTGCAACGTCGCTCCCGTCATCACCAGCTTCGCCCGGCCGAACGTCTTTGACGACATCGTCCCCGATCATCTGGATCCGCCTTCGGCCGCAAGCCGGCGCGGGGCATCTTCGAAGGAGCGCAGACTGGCGATCAACCCGTCCTTGAGTTTCATCAAGTTGATTCCCTCGACCAGCCAATCATTGCCGGCAGTATCGGACAGCACCGCGCTGTATTCGTAGCAATGAGCGCCTCGACCCGCGAAGCTCGCCTTCACATCGACCTTGAGGCCGGGAAAATCGTCGAAGCTCTTTCGATAGACCGACGCGATCGCCACGCGACCGCGGAAAACTCCATCCGGCGTGATCACTTCGGCGTCGCCGGCGAAATGCGACATGAGTTTGTCGAAACTTCGGGCGCACTCATCGGCCCAGTAGGCCATGATTTTCGCGCCTTCGCTGCGGCGAAGGCTTCGCGGGCGTCCTCATCGGATAGCCTCAATGGTTCGGGGTCGGAGTCGATGAGAAGCGAGGACGCGGAAGTGTCGGCAGTTCGCATCAATGGCCAACCTTCCGGAGAAATGAACCATCCGTTGGGAAGGCGATTCCAACCACGTCCGGCATTGATGTCCCCCGACAGCCAGGCCAATGGACTGCGACGAGTTAACTAGATCGCTAGCCATGGGTCAAGGATGAATAGGGTGTATACCTATTCACAGTTTATTCCTTTGGCCGTTATGCCAGGCCGACGGATCGCCTCTTAATAGTAGTCAAGGGGTCAAGAACCGGTCGTGGCGGCGAATCAGGGCAGGGCTGGGCGGGGCAGTCGGCCGCCACAGGACGGGCTGTGTAGACGCATGCGTTGCCGACAAGCCCCGCGATCGGGAAACCGCCTCAGTCGAGCGGCAGACCGGCCTCTTTCAAGGCGGCGCGCAGGCGCTCCGGGTCTTCGAACCAGTGGGCCTGCATGCCCATCCGCCGGGCGCTTTCGATGTTGGGCCGGCTGTCATCGATAAAGAAGCAGTCCTCGGCCGCAAGCCCATAGCGATCGCAAAGCAGCCGAAAAATCCGCGGATCCGGCTTCAGCAATTTCTCACGGCCCGAGACGATGGCGCCTTCGAAGCCGGAGAGGAACGGGAAGGCCTCGCTCGCCACCGCGAACTTCTCGTAGGAGAAGTTGGAGATGGCATAGGTCTTCACGCCCCTTGCCCAAAGCTCCTGGAGAATGGCGACGCTGCCGTCGATCGCGCCGCCCAGGGTTTCGATCCAGCGGCTGTCGAAGGCGCGGATGAGGTCCGCCTTGTCGGGAAACAACGCCACGCGCTCGGCGATCCCTTGCGCGAAGGGCTTGCCGGCATCCATCTCCAGATTCCATTCCGGCGCGCAGACGCGCGTGAGGAAATCTTCGCGCTCGGTCTCGTCGGCGATGAGCTTGCGGTAAAGCAGGCGCGGGTCCCAGCGAATCAGCACATTGCCGACGTCGAACACCGGGACGGGAAGACGCTCGGCCATGTAGTTTTCTGTCGGGGGCTGGACGGACAAGAGCGGCGGCATCATGCCTTGTCCGGAAGCGCCGAAGCAAGTCGGTCCCCGGTTCCGGGGCCTTCTTTTGTCGTCGCCCGATAGTGTCGTCCTGTGGCCTAGTGAGGACATGGAATGCGACATCCTCATCGTCGGCGCCGGCATTTCGGGTGCCGCTGCAGGCTACCATCTGGCGGGCAACCGGCGCGTCGTGCTGCTCGAGGGCGAGGCCCAGCCCGGCTACCACAGCACCGGCCGGTCGGCCGCACTCTATGAGCCCAGCCTGGGCAACGCCATCGTGCGTGCCCTCGACATCGCCAGCGGCCACTTCCTGAAGTTGCCGCCGGCAGGTTTCTCGGAGGCGCCGATCCTGACCCCGCGGGGCGAGCTCACCATCTGCGATGCGGATCACCGGCCCATCCTCGAGGACCTCCTGGCCCTGGACGGCATCGGCGGCAACGAGATCCGCGAAATCAGCGTCGGACAGGCCCTGGCGCTCATCCCTCTCATCCGTCCCGAGGCCCTGCGATGGGCTGCCTACGAGCCCGGCGTCATGGATATCGATGTCCATGGGCTGCATCAGGGTTTCCTCAAGGGTTTCGCTGCCCGCGGCGGCAGGCTCCTCTGCGATGCCCCGATGACCAAAGCCGAGCGCCGTCGGGGCCTCTGGCAGGTCCGGGCCGGGAGCGACCAGTTCTCAGCGCCCATCCTGATCGATGCCGCCGGCGCCTGGGCCGATCGCGTGGCGGCGCTGGCAGGCGTGGCGCCATTGGGTCTTCAGCCCAAGCGGCGCACCGCTGCGATCCTGCCGGCGCCCAAGGGTATTGATGTCAGGTCCTGGCCGGTCATGGGCGCGGCGGGCGAGAATGCCTATCTCAATTCCCATGCCGGCAAGATCCTCGCCTCGCCGGGCGATGCCACGCCGGTCGAGCCTCAGGACGCTCAACCGGAGGAGCTGGATGTGGCCGTCCTGGTCGACTGGGTCGAGCGCAAGACGAGCATGACCGTCAGACGCATCGAGCGGCGCTGGGCGGGGCTTCGGACTTTCGCCCCCGACAACTGCCCGGTCATGGGCGAGGATCCATCCATGGCCGGCTTCTGGTGGCTGGCGGGCCAGGGCGGATACGGCATCATGATGGCGGAATCCCTGGGCCGAAGTCTTGCCTCGCTGCTGAACGAGGGCGAGCTTCCGGCGGATGTCCGCGCGCTCGGCGTGTCGATCGCAGCCATCGGACCGGGGCGGCTCAGCGTCTGATGTCTCAACCGTTTCCAAGCGGCCGGCAATCGTGCAATTCTCTCGCCCCGCTCCCGGGGCAATGCCGCCGCCTGGGTGCTTCAAAGCCAATGACCGGCGGCCCACGGAGTTTCGACAATGAAAGCCGCCGTCTGCCGTGCCTTCGGCCAGCCCCTGGTGATCGAGGACATCGAGATCGCCCCGCCCCGCCCGGGCGAGATCAAGGTCAAGATCGCCGCCTGCGCCATCTGCCATAGCGACATCCATTTCATCGAGGGCGCCTGGGGCGGCGACCTGCCGGCCGTCTACGGCCATGAAGCGGCCGGCGTGGTGGAGTCCGTCGGCGCCGGAGTCACCCGGGTGAAGCCGGGCGACCATGTGGTGGTGACCCTGATCCGCTCCTGCGGCCATTGCCACTACTGCGCCCAGGGCAACCCGGTCCAGTGCGACACCAAGTTTCCCCTGGACGAAAAGGGCCCGCTCACGACCAAGGACGGCAAGCCGATCACCCATGGCCTGCGGACCGGCGCTTTCGCGGAATACGCCGTGGTCGATGCCTCCCAGGCCGTCGCCATTCCCAAGGACATTCCCATGGCGAGCGCCTCCCTGCTTGCCTGCGGCGTCATCACCGGCTTCGGCGCCGTGGTCAACACGGCCCAGGTGACGACCGGCTCCCATGTCGTGGTGGTGGGCACCGGCGGCGTCGGGCTCAATTGCATCCAGGGGGCGAGCCTGCGCGGGGCGCGCAGCGTCATCGCCGTCGACCTGTCGGATGAAAAGCTCGCGGCGGCCAAGCGCTTCGGCGCGACCCACGGCGTCAACCCGGGCGCGGGCGACGCGGCCAAGCAGATTCGCAAGATCACCGGCGGGCGCAGCGCCGACTACGTCTTCGTCGCCGTCGGCTCCAAGACCGCCGTCGAGCAGGCCTTCCGCTACATGGGCCGGGCCGGCACCCTGGTGGTGGTCGGCATGCCGGCCAATGACGTGAAGACCGAGTTCGAAACGACCAATTTCGCCTTCTTCGGCCAGCGGGTGCTGGGCAGCAAGATGGGCTCGACCCGCCTCGACATCGACGTGCCGGCGCTGGTCGATCTCTACAAGCAAGGCCGCCTGAAGCTCGACGAGCTCGTCTCGGGCCGCTTCCCCCTGGAGAGGATCAACGAGGCGATCGCCGGCGTCACCAAAGGCGCCGCGCTGCGCAACGTCATCCTGTTCTAAGCCGCCGCGCCCAATCCACGAAGGGGGACCCAAGATGAAGATCGTCGAGCTCAAGACCTTCGTCGTGGGCAATCCCCCGCCGGGCTTCGGCGGGCGCTATTTCGTCTTTCTGAAGCTCACGACCGACGACGGAATCGAGGGCGTTGGCGAGGTCTACGCCGCCACCTTCGAACCCCATACCGTCGCCCGCATGATCGCCGACGTCTTCTCCCGCCATGTCGAGGGCATGAACCCGTTCCGCATCGAAACGATGTGGCGCAGCGTCTATGGACGGGGCTACAGCGCCCGGCCCGACATCACGCTGGTCGGGATTCTGAGCGGACTCGAGATGGCCTGCTGGGACATCGTCGGCAAGGCCACAGGCAAGCCGGTTTATGAGCTGCTGGGCGGTCTGGTGCATGAGCGTCTGCGCTCCTACACCTACATCTATCCCGAGGCGAAGGATCCCGGCGGCTACGAGGAGGCCCGGGTCTATCGCGATCCCGAGCTGTCGGCGGAGCGAGCCACCCAGTACCACGCCAAGGGATTCACGGCGGTCAAGTTCGATCCCGCCGGTCCCTGGGGCAATTTCGATCCCCGCCAGCCGAACCTCGAGCGCCTCGAACTTTCAGAGTCCTTCTGCCGCAAGCTGCGCCAGGCGCTGGGCACCTCCTGCGATCTCCTGTTTGGGACCCACGGCCAGTTCACGGTCTCAGGCGCGCTACGCCTCGCCCGCCGGCTCGAACCCTATGAGCCGCTGTGGTTCGAAGAGCCGGTGCCACCCGACATGCCCGAGGAAATGGCCAAGGTCGCGCGCCAGACCCGGATCCCGATCGCAACCGGCGAGCGCCTGGCCACCAAATACGAATTCGCCCGCGTGCTCCAGACAGGTGCGGCCACCATCCTGCAGATGAACCTGGGCCGGGTCGGCGGAATTCTGGAGGCCAAGAAGATCGCCGGCATGGCCGAGGCCCATTACGCCCAGATCGCGCCGCATCTCTATTGCGGGCCGGTGGTGGGCGCGGCCAACGTCCAGATCGCGGCCTGCAGCCCGAATTTCCTGATCCTCGAAAGCATCCTCGATTGGGGCGGCTTCCACGCCAAGATCATCAAGAAGCCGATCCGCTGGGAGGCCGGTTACGTCATCCCCCCCAAGGAGCCGGGCCTCGGCGTTGAACTCGACGAGGCCGTGGCCCTTGCCCATCCCTACAAGGGCGATGAGCTGCATCTCGAGCCCTATCCGACCCCGATCGATTAGATCGCGCCAGCCAAGGAAACTCACGGCATGCGTTATGGCTTCATCGGCCTCGGGCATCTGGGCGGGCACCTGGCAGCGAGCCTGGTCAAAGGCGGTTTCGCCGTCACGGTGCACGATCTCGAGCCGAAAGCGGCGGAGCGGCATTTGGCCTTGGGCGCCAGCTGGGCCGACAGTCCGGCGGCGGTTGCCGCGGCTTCCGATGCGGTCATCACCTGCCTCCCATCGCCCGCCGCTTCCCGCGCCGTGGTCACGGGACCCAAGGGCGTGCTGGAATTGCTCGCGCCCGGCGGGACCTGGATCGAGATGAGCACCACCGACCGCCAGGAGATCGCGCGCATCGCCGAACTAGCCAAAGCCAAAGGCCTCAAGGTATTGGAAGCGCCGGTCACCGGCGGCGTGCACCGGGCGGCGGCAGGCGAGATCACCGTGCTGGTGGGCGGCGAGGAAGCGGTCTTTCGCGCCCATCGGCCGGCCCTGGAGGCCATGGGCGGCGAGATCCTCCACATGGGGCCGTTGGGCAGCGCCTCCATCATCAAGGTCATCACCAACGTGCTGGCCTTCATCCACCTGGTGGCCGCCGGCGAGGCCCTGATGCTGGCCAAGCGCGGCGGGCTCGATCTCGCGAAATCGTTCCACGCCATCAAGGCCAGCTCCGGCAACAGCTTCGTCCATGAAACCGAAAGCCAGGTGATCCTGAACGGCAGCTACGATATCGGCTTCACCATGGATCTTGCCTGCAAGGATCTGGGCTTTGCCATGGGGCTGGGGCGCGAGTTCCGCGTGCCCCTGGAATTGGCGGCGATCGTGGAGCAGACTTTCCTCAGGGCGCGGGAGGAATTCGGCGGCGGGGCCTGGTCCTCCATGGTGGTGAAGCTGCTGGAGGATGCGCTTCACACCGATCTGCGCGCACCGGGTTTCCCCGCGAGATTGGAATGACCGGCGAGGAACACCTTAGATGAGCCTGAGACAGAACGAGCGCGTTGCCTATTTCAACGGCCAGATCCTGCCCGAAAGCCAGGTGCTGCTGCCCTTCCGCGATCGCGGCTTCCTGTTCGGCGACGCGGTCTTCGACACTGCCCGCACCTTCCATCACAAGCCCTTCCGCCTGAAGGAGCATGTCGATCGGCTCTACCGGTCGCTGCGCTATGTCCGCATCGACCCGGGCTTGAGCCCGTCCGAGACGATCCGGATCAGCGAGCAAGTGCTCGAACGGAACCTCCACTTGATCGACAAGGAGGACGACTACTGGCTGACCCAGCGCATCTCGCGGGGACCGCTGTCGGTCGAGCGCGACCTCTCCGGCTCCGGCCGACCGACGGTCATCGTGGAATGCACGCCCCTGCCCTTGAAGACCAGGGCCAAGCTCTTTCGCGACGGTGTCGAGGTGATCGTCCCGCCCACGCGCCGGCCGGGGCCCGAGGTGCAGAGCCCGCGGGCCAAGACCCACAACTACCTGAACCTGGTGCTCGCCGACATGGAGGCTCGCGCGGTCAATCCCGCCGCCTGGGCGGTGCTGCTGGATCAGCAGGGGAACCTGGCCGAGGGCCTGGGCAGCAACCTGTTCCTGGTCCGCGAAGGGCGCCTGTTGACGCCGCTCGCGCGCAACGTGCTGCCCGGCGTCAGCCGCGCCACGGTAATCGAGCTGGCGGAGAGGCTCGCCATTCCGTTCGCCGAACAGGATCTTGACCTCTTCGATGCCTACACCGCCGAGGAGGCGTTCCTTACCTCCACCAGCCTCTGCATGTGTCCCATCAAAAGCATCAACGGCGCGCTGGTCGGCGGCGGCAAGTTCCCTGGACCGGTGACGCAGCGCCTGATCGACGCCTACAGCCAACTCGCCGGCTGCGATTTCGTGGCGCAGTACCTCAGGCATCTCAACTGAGGCAGCGCCAGCGTCGACCGTTCTCTATTTTCGTCATTCCCGCGCAAGCGGGAATCCAACTCCGCTATGGACCCCCGCTTTCGCGGGGGTGACGAATGGGGTGCACCTACGTGATCGGACCCCCCTCCAGGTCCCTCTCCCGCGCCAGCAGGAAAGAAGAATTATGTCCCCGGCTGCTCGCGAGTCTTGGCGAAGCGGATGTCGGGCCATTGCTTCTGGGTGTAGTCGAGTTCCCAGGAATTGCGCGCCAAATAGACCGGCGCCCCGTCGCGGTCCTCGGCCAAGGCGCCGCGATTGCCATCGACGAAAGCCTTGAGCCGGACGGGGTCGTCGGCCTGAACCCAGCGTGCCGTCTCGTAGTGCGCGGCTTCGAAGCCGGCCTTGATCCCGTATTCGGTCTCGATCCGTGCCGCCAGCACGTCCAGCTGCAGCTCGCCCACCACGCCCACGATCCACTGGGCGCCGGTCATCGGCTTGAAGAGCTGGGAGACGCCCTCCTCCGCCAGGTCCTCGAGCGCCCGGCGCAGATGCTTGGCGCGCATCGGGTCATGGAGGCGGACCCGGCGCAGGATCTCGGGCGCGAAGCTCGGGATGCCGATGACCGACAGCGCCTCGCCCTCGGTCAGCGTGTCGCCGATCCTGAGCGTGCCGTGATTGGGGATGCCGATGATGTCGCCGGGAAAGGCTTCCTCGGCCAGCTCGCGCTCGCGGGCGACGAAGAACATCGGGTTGTTGATGGCGATCTGCTTGCCGCTGCGCACTTGGGTCAGCTTCATGCCGCGCTTGAAGCGGCCGGAACAGAGGCGCAGGAACGCGACCCGGTCGCGATGGTTCGGGTCCATGTTGGCCTGGACCTTGAAGACGAAGCCCGCGACCTTGCCGTCGGCGGGATCGATGGCATGGGGTTTGGCCGGCTGGGGTCTGGGCGAAGGCGCATATCGCGCGAGCCCGGCCAGCAGCGCCTCGATCCCGAAGGTGCGCAGCGCGCTGCCGAAATAGACCGGCGTCATATGGCCTTCCCGATAGGCCTTGAGATCGAAGACCGGGCAGGCGGCGCGGGCAAGCCCGATCTCTTCTTCTAGCTTCGTCCGTTCCTCGGTGTTCGGTTCTCCGCCCTCATAGACGTCGAGCCGGTCGGCCAAGAGGTCGAATCCGCCGCGATAGTCGGCGGCGGCACCGAGCGGCCAGAGCACGGGCGCGGCATCGAGGGCGAGGCGCCGCTCGATCTCCTCCATCAGCTCGAAGGGGTGGCGCCCTTCCCGGTCGAACTTGTTGATGAAGGTGATGATGGGCACGTCCCTGAGGCGGCAGACCTCGAACAGCTTCAGGGTCTGGGATTCGATACCCTTGGCGGCGTCCAACACCATCACCGCCGAATCGACGGCCGTGAGGGTCCGGTAGGTGTCCTCGCTGAAATCCTGGTGGCCCGGGGTATCCAGCAGGTTGAAGACCAGCCCGCCATGTTCGAAGGTCATGACCGAGGCCGAGACCGAGATGCCGCGCTGCTGCTCGATCTTCATCCAGTCCGAGCGCGTCCGCCGCCGCTCGCCCCGGGCGCGCACCGCGCCAGCCTGCTGGATCGCGCCGCCGAGCAGGAGGAGCTTCTCCGTCAGGGTCGTCTTGCCGGCATCCGGATGGGCGATGATGGCGAAGCTCCGCCGGCGCGCGGCTTCGCTGTCCTCGGCTCCGGCAGGAGAGGCCGAAAGCGGGGTGATTGAAAGGGCGGGAGCAAGGCTCATGGCGCTGGGTGATTAGGGCCTGGCGCCCGGGAAATCAAGAAGGGCGGGATTTGGCCGGGGGCCGGCCTAGCCCCTCCTGCCTGGTTCTGCTGTATTAGCAGGCCAAGGGGTCGGTTCCCCGGGGGAACGCCAGGTTGAAGATCAGCGTCGGGCTCAAGGTGTTCAGCGTTGCGCTGGTGCTGATGCTGCTGGTGGGCGCCGTTGCCTGGATCAACGCCAGGAGCGCGCGCGAGGTCGAATCCCTGATCGCCAATATCCACGACGCCTATGTCCCGGCCTATGGCGCGCTCGCGCGGGGGGATCTGCGCTCGGTCGAGGAAGGGTTGTTCGTCCGCAGAGTCATCATCGCCCGGCTTCTGTCGCCCGATGACAGGAAGGCGATGGAAACTCTCGATCGCCAGGCCAGCGAAATGGCCCGTCAGGCCGACGCCGAGTTCGCCGAGGCGCGCGCGCTCATCGCTCTCGAAATCGCCGATCCCGCCAGCTTCGAGGACAAGCTGGAGCTGAGCAGCCTGGATACGCGGATCGAATTCCTCCAAAGCCGGCATGACGAATACGCGAGGGCCCGGGCGGCGGTCGATGCCGCCGCGGAAGCCGGGGATCCGGCGGCCTGGAAGAGCAAGATCCAGGAGTTGGACCAGCTGCGCGACATCTTCAGCGGCGAGCTCGAAGTCACCCGGCGCGACATGTTGCAGCTCCTCGACAACGCCAGCCGCAAAGCGGCCGACGCCCAGTCGACGGCCGCCGACTATGGCATAGCCCTCCTTGGCCTCGCCCTTGCGCTGGGCGCGATCATGGCGGCGATCATCGCCGCCGGGCTCGTCCGGCCGCTCCGCCGTCTCCTGCGCGGGACGATCGAGGTCCAGCACGGCGCCCTCGACACCGAAGTTCCGGTCACCTCCCACGACGAAGTGGGAGAGCTGACGGCCGGCTTCAACGCCATGGTGCGGGAGTTGAAGGCCAAGGCGCGGATCAGGGAAACCTTTGGGCGCTACGTCGATCCCCGCATCGTCGAGAGCCTGATCGACCAGCCCGACCGCCTGGCGGGTGCCGGCGAAAGGCGGGAGATGACGGTCTTCTTCTGCGACATGAAAGGCTTCACGGCCTTGAGCGAGGGCATGACGCCGGCCGGCATGGTGCGCGTGGTCAACCGCTACCTTTCCTTGATGTCGGAACCCGTCCGCCGGAACCAGGGCATTATCGACAAGTATATCGGCGACGCGATCATGGCCTTCTGGGGTCCGCCGTTCACGGCGCCGCAGGATCAGGCGCGTCTCGCCTGCAGCGCGGGGCTTGAGCAGCTCGCCGCATTGCCGCGCTTCCGCGCCGAGCTGCCGGAGGTCACCGGCCTCAGGCGCGGGATTCCTCCCATCGACATGCGCATCGGCGTCGCCACCGGCGAGGTCGTGGTCGGCAACATCGGCTCGGACGTCTCCATGAGCTACACGGTGATGGGCGACACGGCCAATTTCGCCTCGCGTCTCGAAGGCGCCAACAAGGCCTACGGCACACGCTTCCTGGTCAGCGCCCGCACCGCCGAGGCGGCGGCTGAAGCCATGGCATTCCGCGAGATCGACCTCCTTCTCGTCGAGGGCAAGCAAGAGCCCGAACGCGTCTTCGAAGTGCTGGGCCGCAGAGGCGAGATATCGCCCCCGGTCCGGACCTTGGCCGAACGCTTTGCCGAGGGCCTCGCCGCCTACCGGCGCCGCGCCTGGCCCGATGCCGAGCGGGCCTTTCTCGCGGCGCTGGAGGCGGTCGGCGACGATGAACCGAGCCGGGTGTTCCTGGCGCGCGTCCGGAGACTTTCAGCCGCGCCACCGGACCCGGATTGGAACGGGGTCTGGACGCTGACCGAGAAATAGCCGGAGTTGCGATGGATGGTGGGCGCGACAGGGATTGAACCTGTGACCCCTACCATGTCAAGGTAGTGCTCTCCCGCTGAGCTACGCGCCCATGGCCTTCTTGGGGTGCGGGCGACATAGCATCGCCCCGAAAGCATTGCAAGTCTGCGCACCTGCCTCGGCTTAAGCCCGATCGAAGGGCACGGAGAACGGTCGTGACAGCGAGGGCAGCCCGCGATTATCGTCAAGCCATGCAGCAGTCTTCCGCCCAGGCAGCGCGCGACCGGCCCTCGTCTTTCGCGCTTCAGCGCCCGGTTCAGCAGACCATGCCGGCGGTCTTCGCCTCGCCGCACAGCGGCGTCGATCTTCCGCCTGAGTTCCTGGCCGCGGCGCGCCTCGATCCGTCGACCCTGCGCCGGTCCGAGGACTGCTATGTCGACGAGCTCTTCGCGGCGGCTCCGCGGCTGGGGGCGCCCCTGCTCTCTGCTTTGTTTGCGCGAGCCTTCGTCGATGCCAACCGCGAGCCCCTGGAGCTCGATCCCCAGATGTTCGAGGATTCCCTGCCGCCGGAGGCGAACACCGCTTCGCCGCGGGTGGCCGCCGGGCTCGGCGTGATCGCCCGCGTGGTCGCCACGGGGGAAGAGATCTACAGGCGCAAACTGCGCTTCGCCGAGGCGCTCGCCCGGATCGAGCGCTACTACCGCCCCTATCACGCCATGCTCGGCACCCTCATCGGCGAAACCAAGCGGCGCTTCGGCCATTGCGTGCTTGTCGATTGCCACTCCATGCCCTCGGTGGGCGGCCCGACCGAACGCGACGCGGGCCGCGAGCGCGTTGATGTCGTCCTCGGCGACTGCCGGGGCAGTTCCTGCTCCGCCGCGCTCATGGATCTGGCCGAGGGCGCGCTCCGTCGGCTCGGTTATGTCGTCGCCCGCAACGATCCCTATTCCGGCGGCTTCGTCACCCAACACTACGGGCGGCCGGGCGAAGGCGTGCATGCCCTGCAGATCGAGATCAACCGCGCCCTCTACCTGGACGAGGCCACGCTTGCCCGCGGACCCGGCTTTTCCCGCATCGCCGCCGACATGAGCGAGCTGGTGCGCGCGCTGGGCGAGATCGCACGCGGCCTCGGCGCCGCGGCGGCGTAGGCGACGGTGGCCATCACCCTTGTCGACGCCGGCGTTTCCCATTCCCTCGCGATTCATTCCATTTACGGCCATTGGGTCAGCCACGGCCTCGCGAGCTTCGAGGAGGAACCACCCGACTTCAGCGAGATGGAGCACAGGCGGCGAACGCTTCAGGAGGCCGGCTTCCCTTATGTCGTGGCCGAAGACAACGCTGTCATCCTCGGCTTTGCCTATGCCGGCCCTTACCGGACCCGCTCGGCCTATCGCTACACGGCGGAGGATTCGGTCTATGTGGCGCCCGAGGCCTTGGGTCGGGGCGTGGGCCGGGCCTTGCTAGGCCGGGTGATCTCCCGCGCCGAAATCATGGGCAAACGCCAGATGATCGCGGTGATCGGGGATTCCGCCAATGCACCCTCCATCCGCCTCCATGAATCCCTCGGGTTTCGGCGGGTCGGCGTGCTCGAGTCCGTCGGCTTCAAGCTCGGCCGGTGGGTGGACAGCGTTTTCATGCAGCGAGCCCTGGGGCCAGGCGACAGCAAGCTGCCCGTGGTGTAGAATAGACCCCGGAAAGAAAAGGGCCGCCCCGAAGGGCGGCCTGAAGTGTTGGGAGGAAACGCCCATCGGGCGCAAGCGTCGCAGCGGCAGGGCCGCCATGACGCACTGCACAATATTGTGCGTCGCAGCACGCGATCAAGTGATTTTTCCTATTGATCCGGCAAAGAGATGATTTGTCGCAGCCGATGCGCCGCGATGCAACATAATGACAGGCGCGCGGCAGCCTCGGTAATTTTCCGACCGGCGAATCCGGCGCCGGCTAGTTGGCAGCGACCCCTTGGGCCTGGGCACGCGCCTGGCGGCATTTGACCGCGTCGACGAAGCTTTGGTTGATGGTGATCCCGTCCCGGACACTGAGGAAATAGGTCTCGATCCACTGGTCGGACATCTTGTCCTTGCGCAGCTCGGCGATGAGCGCGTCCTTGTTCTTCAGCGTGTTCCGATACTCCTCGACATGGTTCTCGCCGCCCTGGATGGAGGCCTCGATGCCCCCGCCGCGCGCGATCATGTCGTCGATCGGCTCGCTGAGGGTGGCATCGAGCGCATCTTTGCCGATGAAGGCCTCCAGCTTGGGATAGGGCGTCACCAGCTTGTCCTTCACGAAGGCCAAGGTAGCGGGGCAGCTCGCCGGCACGGCCGCGGCCGGGGTGCTGCCGGTGCCGGTGTTGTCGGCACAGGCGCCGAGCGTCATCAGGGCCAGGCCGAGGAGGCATGAGACGGCCTTGGGGACGGCCTTGGGCGCGGCCTTGGCTCCTATCCCCACAGGGCCGGCTCCGCGGGCGCGACCCGGCTGCCCTCATAGACGAGCCCGGGCGACCGGTCGCGGGCGAGCAGCAGCGGGCCGTCGAGATCGACGAACGCAGCACCTTGAGCCAGCAGCAGGGCCGGCGCCATCGAAAGCGAGGTCGCCAGCATGCAGCCGACCATGATCTTATAGCCAGTCGCCTCGGCTTCGCGCTTGAGCGCCAGGGCTTCCGTCAGCCCGCCGGTCTTGTCGAGCTTGATGTTGATGGCATCGTAGCGCCCGGCGACTTTGCGCAGGCTTGCGCGGTCGTGGCAGGATTCATCGGCGCAGATAGCGACCGGCCGCGTCATGCCTGCAAGCGCTTCGTCCTTGCCGGCCGGAAGTGGCTGTTCGATCAACTCGACGCCGATCTGCTTCAGGCGGGGCGCCAGCCTGGCGTAGATCTCCGGCGTCCAGCCCTCATTGGCATCGACGATGAGCCGCGCCTTGGGCGCATGAGCATGGACCGCCTCGACGCGATCGAGGTCATCGGGCCCCGCCAGCTTCAGCTTCAGGAGCGGCCGGTCCGCATGCTTTTGCGCCGCCGCGGCCATGTTCTCCACCGTGTCCAGGCTGAGGGTGTAGGCGGTGACGATCATCCCCGGCCGCTTCAGTCCCGCGAGCGCCCAGACCGGACGGCCGCTGCGCTTGGCTTCCAGGTCCCACAGCGCGCAGTCGACCGCATTTCGCGCCGCCCCCGCCGGCAGCCGGCTCTGCAACTCGGCTCGCTCCAGCCCGGACTTGAGGGCCGGAACAATGCCTTCGATCGCCGCCGCCGCGCTGTCCAGGGATTCGCCATAATGCGCATAGGGCACGCATTCGCCGCGGCCCTTGAAGCCGGCTTCCTCGATCTCCACCAGGATCACTTCGGAAGCGGTCTTGCTGCCCCGCGAGATCGTGAACCGGCCCGCGATCGGCCAGCTTTCCCGCATGATGCGAACCCGGCGCATTCAGGCCAGCAGGTCGACGATGCGGGCCACGCCGGTGCGCACCGGATCGACCACGGGCATGGCGAGATGCTTTTCCGTTTGCTCGATATAGGCCTTGGCATCGGCCTCGCTCATCTCGCCCGTGTTGATGCTGGCGGCGATGCAACGGACCTTCGGATTGGTGAGGCGCGCTGCCTCCAGGTTCGCTTCGATGCAACGCTTGAGATCGGGAAGCGGGTAGTTCGGCAGCCCGCGCATGTGGCGGCGCGTCGGCTCATGGCAGAGCACCAGCACGTCCGGCTGCGCGCCGTGGAGCAGGCCGAGGCTGACTCCGGCGTAGGAGGCATGGAACAGGGAGCCCTGGCCTTCGATCAGATCCCAGTGATCTGGATCGTTGGCCGGCGACAGCCACTCGACCGCGCCCGAGACGAAATCCGAAACCACGGCGTCGATGGAAACGCCGTCGCCGGCGATGAAAATGCCGGTCTGGCCGGTCGCCCGGAAATCGGCCTTCATGCCCCGGCGCTTCATCTCCCGTTCCAGCGCCAGCGTCGTGTACATTTTGCCGACCGAGCAATCTGTGCCCACGGCCAGCAGGCGCCTGCCCGGCCGCTTCACCCCGTTGCCGACCTCGAACTCCCGGGTCGGGTGCCGGACGTCGAGGAGCTGGCGGCCGAGCCGGGTAGCCGCCTCGCGAAGGGGTTCGATATCCGAAAGCCGCCGGTGCAACCCGCTCGCGAGATCCATGCCGAGCTCGAGAGCGCGGAGCAGCGTATCGGTCCAGCTTCCCGCCAGCTTGCCGCCGCGATTGGCGACGCCGACGATGACCGTGCGCACGCCGGCGGCCTTCGCCTGTTCCAGGCTCATGTCGGGAATCTTGAGATCCGCCTTGCATCCCGGCAAGCGTAGCTGGCCCAGGCACCAATCGGGCCGCCAATGAACGATGCCCTGGGCGGTTTTGGCCGCCAGCTGGTCCGCCGCCTCGCCGAGAAACATCAGATAGGGATGTGCGATCACCATGCTTCCCTCGCGGCCCATTGCACGCGGGGGTGCGCCCCGACAGCCGCGGCGGCGCATCCTAATGGATGGGCCGGGCGATGTCTTGGGCCAGCGTGAGGACCGCGTCTTCTGCCACAGCTATTTCCAGACCGCCTCGGCCACGCGCCGGAAATTCTCGCCTTGCACCTTGCGCACGTCGGCCTCGCTCCAGCCTCGGTCGAGCAGCATGTCCGTGATCTGGGGCAATTGCAGCGGCTCGGCCATCCGCATGGGGCCGCCGTGGCCGTAGCCCTCGCTCGCCGGCCAGAAACGCGGATTGGCCGCCGTTAGTCCCTCCAGATTTTCCGGCGTGTAGTCGAGGGCAATGCCGACGTGATCGACGCCGACGAGGTCGGCGACATAGGCGATGGCGTCGACCAGGGTCGGCGTCGTGGCGCCGGGATCGCCCAGGAAGAGGCCGATGCCGTTGATGCCGACCACGCCGCCGCTCCTCGCGCAGGCACGGATCTGCTCATCGACGATGTTGCGCCCGTGCTTGTGCAGGGCCACCGGGTTGGAATGGGAGAAGATCACCGGCGCGCTCGAGGCTTCGATCGCCTCGAGCGTCGTGCGATAGCCGGTATGGGAGCAATCGACGATCATGCCGACCCGGTTCATCTCGGCAATCACCTGCCGGCCGAAGGCCGTGAGGCCGCCATCCTGATCGTGGCAGCCGCCGCCGGCGAGGTTGTTGAGATTGTAGGCGAAGAGCATCTGGCGGACGCCCAGCCGATAATAGAACGACACCATGTAGGCTTGGCCGTCGAGGGCATCCATGCCTTCGAGGTCGAATGCGATGGCGAGCTTGCCGTCGCGCTTGGCCGCCAGGATGTCCTCGACCCGGCGCACCAGAGTGAAGCGGTCGGCGTGCTTCTCGAGCCAGGTGATGAAGGCGCCGATGTTCTTAACCGTGTTCTGCCAGGGGACCACGTCATAGCCGACATTGACCGACAGGAAGTCGACCCCCGCGGCCCGCCAATACTCGAGAATCTCCAGATCGACCGAGGGCTTGGGCTCGAACCCGGCATGGGCGTCCCAAACCAGAGCGTCGGCGTGAAGCCTGCGGGCGCGATCGGATACCTTCCAATTCTGCATGACGGCGTCGGGCATGGCGGATTCTCCAGTCGGTGGGCCCCCTATCATCCAGGCAAAAGCCAGGGCCGGCAATGGATTGCCGGCGCCGCCCGGCCGCGCGACCTCTCTTGATAAGGGGCTTAAGGCCGCGTAGCGTGCTGGGTCGGGGAGAGCGAATTCAATCAAGGGGCAGGAACGCTCCGGTAGACGTCACAGGCCCGCCGTCCCACAGCGGCCCCATTCGGACAATTAAGGAGAGGAACTCAGGAATGAAAAAGCTACTTGCGGCGTTGGCCATGGGCGCCAGCTTTGCGCTGGCCATGCCTGCCGCACATGCGGGAACACCGAAAGACACGCTGGTCGAGGCGTGGCGCTTCGACGACATGATCACTCTCGACCCGGCGGAGATGTACGAACTATCGACCTACGAGGTGACCGGCAACGTTTACGACACCCTGGTCGCCATCAATGGCCGCAATACCAGTCAGGTCCTGCACAAGGCGGCACTCAGCTGGACCGTGTCGGACGACGGCAAGACCTACACCTTCAAGCTGCGCCCCAACCAGAAGTTCGCGAGCGGCAACCCGCTGACGGCCGCCGACGTGGTCTATTCCTATCAGCGGCTGACAGCGCTCAACAAGTCGCCGGCCTTCCTCATCCAGGACCTGGGAATCACCCCGGACAACATGAACACCACCCTGAAGGCGGTGGATGACCTGACCTTCCAGATGACCGTGGATCAGGCCTATGCGCCCTCCTTCGTCATCAACAAGCTCTGCGCCACCAACTTCGCCATCGTCGATAGCGTCCTCTTGAAGTCGAAGGAAGCGAAGCAGGCCGACGGCACCAACGATTGGGGCAATGGCTGGCTGAAGACCGCTTCCGCCGGATCCGGTCCCTATGCGATCACGGAGTGGAAGCCCAGCGAGGTCGTCATCATCGAGGCCAACCCGAACTATTGGGGTCCCAAGCCGAAGTTGAAGAAGATCGTGTGGCGCTTCATCGCCGAAGAGGCCTCCCAGCGTCTGCTGCTGGAGTCCGGCGACGTGGACATCGCCCGCAACCTCTCGGCCGACCAGCTCGACGGCGTGCGGCAGAAGGGCGGCTTCAAGTTCACGGCGACGGCCCAGAACAACAACCTCTATGCGGGCCTCAACACCAAGAACCAGTATCTGTCCAACCCGAAAGTCCGCGAAGCGCTGCGCTATCTCGTGGACTATAACGGCCTGGCGAAGACGGCCTTGCGCGAGGGCTGGATCGTCAACCAGACCTTCCTGCCCAATGGCGTGCTGGGCTTCATCGATTCGCGTCCCTACAGGCTGAATGTCGCCAAGGCCAAGGCCCTGCTGGCCGACGCCGGCTATGCCAACGGCTTTCCGTTGACCGTCAACGTGGCATCGACCCAGCAGCAATGGATGGACGTCGCCCAGAGCATGCAGGAGACCTTCGCCAAGGCCGGCATTCAGCTGAAGATCCTGGCCTCGGACCAGAAGACGGTAATCACCACCTACCGGGCCCGCAAGCACGACATGGCCTTGCTGACCTGGGGTATCGACTACTTCGATCCGAACACGAACATGTCCTTCGTGGTCAATACGGACAACTCGGACACGCCCAAGAGCAAGCCGCTCGCCTGGCGCAACGGCTGGATGAACGAGGACTTCAACAAGCAGGCGGCTGCCTTGCTGATGGAGACCGACGCCGCGAAGCGCAAGGCCGGTTACCAAGCCATGATCAAGGCCTGGCAGCCGATTTCGCCCTACATCATGATGTTCCAGCAGAACATGGTGGCGGCCCTGTCGCCTAAGGTGAAGAACTTCTTCATCGGGCCGAATCCGGAAATGACGCAGTACGACACCGTCTATAAGCAATAAGACGGCGCCATGTCGGAGCCCGGGGCTTCGGCGGGCACGCTAGAGGCAAATCCGCCGGCCGAGAGCAGCGCCTTGTTCCTTCACGGAGCGAGGCGCCTGCTTCTCGCCGGCGGCGGCCTTCTGTTCTCTCTTTGCACGACGTTCTTCGGGCTGCTTCTCGTAACCTTCGTCATCGGGCGCCTGATACCGGTCGACCCGGTGCTCGCAGCCGTTGGCGATCGGGCGAGCCAGGCGACTTACGATCAGGTCAAGGAGGCGATGGGTCTCAACCTGCCCCTCTGGCATCAATTCCTGATCTACGCCTGGAAGGTGCTGCACGGCGATTTCGGCATGTCGATCCTGACCGCCCGGCCGGTCCTGGAAGACATTCAGCGGGTCTTTCCCGCGACCGCGGAACTGGCCACGGTCGGCATCACCATCGGCGTCGTCTTCGGCATCCCGCTCGGCGTCTGGGCGGCGGTCTATCGCAACAGCTTCTTCGACCACATCATCCGGGTCCTCGGCCTGGTCGGCTATTCGGTGCCGATCTTCTGGCTTGGCGTCATGGGCCTGCTGGTCTTCTACCTCGATCTCCAATGGGTCGGCGGGCCCGGGCGCCTGGACGTCTATTTCGACGGCGAGGTGCCGACGGTGACCGGCCTGATCCTGGTCGATTCGATCCTGGCCGGCGACTGGGACGTGTTCAACAATGCGCTCAGCCACATCATCCTGCCGGCCTCGCTGCTGGGCTACTATTCGCTCGCCTACATCTGCCGCATGACGCGCAGCCTGATGTTGGAACAACTCAATCAGGAGTATCTGATCACCGCCCGGGTCAAGGGCGTGTCGGAGCGGCGCGTGATCTGGCGCCACGCCTTCGGCAACATCCAGGTGCCGCTGATCACCGTGGTGGCGCTTGCCTTCGCCAACATTCTGGAAGGCGCCGTGCTGACCGAGACCGTGTTCGCCTGGCCCGGCATCGGACGCTACATCACCACCGCACTGCTCAGCGCCGACATGAATTCGGTCCTCGGCGGCACCATCGTCGTCGGCACGGTCTATATCGGCATGAACCTGTTCTCGGACCTGCTTTACCGCATCGTGGATCCTCGGGCGCGATGACGGCCAACGAAAGAGTCCAGACGGCGTCGCTGGGTCTGCGGGCCTGGCTCATGGCCGATGCACCCGAGTCCGGTTGGCAGGCCGCCTGCGGGCGTGCCTATCGCGGATGGCGCGCCTTCGCCGGCAACCCGCTGGGACTGATGGGGCTCGGGATCGTCGTCTTATTGCTGCTCTGCGCGGCCTTCGCGCCTTGGATCGCGACCGCGGATCCCACGGCTCAGGATCTTACGATCCGCTTGCAGCCCCCGACCGCGCTCCACTGGCTGGGGACCGACCGCATGGGTCGCGATACTTACTCGAACCTCGTCTACGGCTCCCGAGTCACGCTTTATATCGTCGTGCTGGTCCTGGTGATCGCGGCCCCCATCGGCCTGTTGGTCGGTTCGACCGCGGGCTATCTGGGCGGCAGGACCGACCAGGTTCTGATGCGCCTCACGGACATCTTCTTTTCCTTTCCGCGGCTGGTCCTGGCGCTCGCCTTCGTCGCTTCGCTGGGGCCAGGCCTCAACAACGCCATCATCGCAATTGCGATCACCGCCTGGCCCGCCTATGCCCGGGTCGCCCGGGCCGAGACCCTCGCCGTGCGCAAGAGCGATTTCATCTCCGCCGTCCGCACCCAGGGCGCCAGCAGCTGGCGGATCATATTCCGCCATGTGATGCCGCTCTCCCTGCCATCGGTCGTCGTGCGCGCCACCCTCGACATGGCCGGCGTCATCCTGACCGCCGCGGGCCTGGGATTCCTCGGCCTGGGCGCGCAGCCGCCGACGCCCGAATGGGGCGCCATGATCTCGGTCGGGCGCGAAAACATCCTCGATCAGTGGTGGGTGCCCGCGGTGCCCGGCATGGCGATCTTCATCGTCAGCCTGGGCTTCAACTTGCTGGGCGACGGCCTGCGCGACGTTCTTGATCCTAAGTTGTCCTAGGGTCGATCGTGGCGGAACTGACCAATCAGCCGCTGCTGCAGGTCGAGAACCTCTCGGTGCGGTACGTCACGCCGACCGGAACGGTCGATGCGCTGAAGAAGGTCAGTTTCGAGCTGGGCCGCGAAAAGCTCGGCATCGTCGGCGAGTTCGGGCTCGGGCAAATCCACCCTCGGCCGGGCGATCCTGAGGCTCATCCCAAGGCCGGGCGAAGTCAGCGCCGACCGCATGGCGTTCATGGGCCAGGACCTGCTCGCCATGTCGAATTTTCAGATGCGGCAGGTGCGCGGCAAGCAGATCACCATGATCCTGCAGGATCCGAAATTCTCGCTCAACCCGGTGATGCGGGCCGGCGACCAGATCCTGGAGGCGCTTTCGATCCACGGCCGGGTAGGCCGGCGCGAAGGGCGCAGCCGGGTCATCGACATTTTGAGGGCCGTGCGCATTCGCGATCCCCATCGGGTCTACAATGCCTATGTCCACGAGCTCTCCGGCGGCATGGGCCAGCGCGTCATGACCGCGATGATGGTGGTGACCAACCCGATGCTGCTCATCGCCGACGAGCCGACCTCGGCCCTCGACGTAACCGTGCGGATGCAGGTGCTGGCGATCATCGACGATCTGGTGACCCAGCGCGGCATGGGCCTGATCTTCATCAGCCACGACCTCAACCTCGTCGGCTCGTTCTGCGACCGGATCCTGATCATGTATGGCGGGCGCATCGTCGAAAGCTGCCGGGCCGCAGACCTCAACAAGGTCACCCACCCCTATAGCCGCGGCTTGCTCGATTCGCTCCCCAGCATCGAGCATCCGAAGCCCGTCCTGGCGACCCTGAAGCGCGATCCTGCCTGGCTCGAGGCGCCCTGATGCCGCCCGCTGCAGCGTCCAAATTCGTCGAGGTACGCAACCTGCATGTCGTCTTCGGCATCGGCCACCACAAGGTCCACGCGGTGCGCGGCGTCTCCTTCGCCGTCGACAAGGGCGAATGCTTCGGCATCGTCGGCGAGTCCGGATCGGGAAAGACGACGATCCTGCGTGCGCTCTGCGGGCTCAGCCCCAATTGGCAGGGCGAGATCCTGATCGACGGCCGTCCGGCCCCGCGCCACCCCGACCGCGCCTTCTGCCGCACGGTCCAGATCGTGTTCCAGGATCCCTACGGCTCGCTGCATCCGCGCCAGACCGTCGATCGATGCCTGCGCGAACCGCTCGAGATCCAGGACATCGGCGATCGCGACCGGCGCATCGCCGATACGCTCCAGGCCGTCGGTTTGGACAAGAGCTTCCGCTATCGCTATCCGCACCAGCTTTCGGGCGGCCAGCGTCAGCGCGTCGGCATCGCGCGCGCCCTGATGCTGGAGCCCAAGCTCCTGTTCCTGGACGAGCCCACATCAGCCCTCGACGTTTCCGTCCAGGCAGAAATCCTGAACCTCCTGGTCCGGCTGCGAAAGGAGCATGGCTTCACCTATGTGCTCGTCACCCATGATCTCTCGATCATCTCGCACATGTGCGACCGGCTGATCGTCATGAACGTGGGCCGCGTGGTCGAGGCGATGCCGGTCACGGCACTGCGCGAGCGGACGCCGGAGAACCCCTATACCCAGCAGCTTCTGCAGGCGAGCCTGGGCTACGACCGCGCCGCCGTGGAGCGCTACCAGACCTTCGACTGAAGCCCATGCATCCCGAGTACCTCAGCGCGCCGGGCGGTTCGCCCGGTGCCGGGACCGGACTGGCGCCCTGGCGCGAGCGCCATCGGCGCATCTGGCGCCTGGCCGGGCCCGTCATCCTTTCCAACGCCACGACGCCGCTGCTGGGCGCCGTAGATACGGCCGTCGTGGGGCGTCTTCCCGATCCGGCCCTGATCGGCGGCGTGGCCCTGGGCTCGCTTGTCTTCACCTTCGTCTTCTGGGCCTTCGGTTTCCTGCGCATGGGCACCACGGGCTTTACCGCCCAAGCGGCGGGCGCGGGCAATGCGGCCGAGCTTCGCGCGAGCTTCCTGCGCGCTCTCGCTTTGGCCGGCGCCATCGGACTCGTCATCGTCCTGCTGCAGACGCCGATCCGGTTCCTCGCCTTTGCCCTCATGCACAGCAGCGCGGCGACGAAGGGCTATGCCGAGAGCTACTATGACATACGGGTCTGGAGCGCGCCGGCGGCGCTTGCCAACTACGCGGTGCTGGGCTGGCTCCTGGGAACGCGGCGCACGGGTTCGGCGCTCGCCATCCAGTTCGCCATGAACGGGGTCAACATAGTGCTGGCGGTCTTCTTCGTGCTGGGCCTCGGCTGGGGAATCCGGGGATCGGCCGGCGCGACCTTGACGGCGGAGGTCCTGGCCGCGCTCGGCGGCATCGCGCTGGTTCATGGCCGATTGCCCAAGGCCGACACGCCCAGCCTGCTCGATCGCGATCGGCTCTGGCGGCTGCTTCGCGTCAACGGCGACATCATGATCCGCACCCTCTGCCTGATGGCGGGCTTTGCCGCCTTCACCTTGTCCGGCGCCAGCCTCGGCGACCTCCCGCTGGCCGCCAACGCCATCCTCATGAATCTCATGACCATCACCGCCTACGGCCTGGACGGATTCGCCATGGCCGCGGAGATCCTGGTGGGGGGTGCGGTCGGCGCCGGCAGCCGCGGTCAGTTCCGTGCCGCCGTGCGGGATTCGACGATATGGGCCGCGCTCGTGGCGCTGCTGGGAACGGTCGTCTTCCTGCTGTTCGGCAGGCTCATCATCGACCTCTTCACGATCCACGAGACCGTCCGCGCCGCCGCCCGGATGTATCTCCCCTGGCTGGTTGCGGCACCCGCCGTCGGCGTCTGGTGCTGGCAACTGGACGGGATCTATATCGGCGCCACCCGCACTGCCGAGATGCGCAACGGCATGCTGCTGGCGCTCGCAGGCTACCTCGGGGTCCTCGCCGTCCTGCTGCCACGGCTGGGCAACAATGGCCTGTGGCTGTCGCTGCTGGTGTTTTTTGTCCTGCGAGCGGCTACTTTGGGCGCCTGGCTGCCGCGGATAGACCGTTCCCTGTCCGCATGAGAGAGTTCGAGAGCAAGACCATGCCAACCAAGAAAAATCCGCTGAACCTCAATCCGCTGCAGCTGCGGACCCTGGCTTTGCTCCAAGCGCTCGCGGCACTCGAGGAACATGGCCGGCCGGCCGAGGAGGAAGGCCATCGGCTGGTGACGGGCATCCCGGGCCGGCATGGCGACCATTTCCACGTCGGCGAGGCCGTGGTCTTCGCCCGCGACGCCACGGGCCTTGGCAACGAGGCCGCCTGGGTCGCCCTCGAGCGCAAGGGCCTGCTGCGCTCCATGTTTCCCATGGCCGCCGTGCTGACGCCGGCCGGGCTCGCCTACGACACCGGGGTCGCCGAACAGATCCTCCACAGGCACGCCGGCCATTGATGGCTCACGCTTTGCCCTCTTTCATGAACCGCGCGAAGGCCTCCTTGTAGTCGGGATGCCAGCGCGACAGGGCGGGGCGATTGAGGATCACGTCATCGGCCGCCCAGCGCATGCGCTTCTCGTCCGTCTCGCGCGTCGTCTCGTTGTCGGGGCATAGGATGTAGAAATCGCCTCGGGCGAGCGCCGGCAGCATGAAATCCACGACCTGGTCGGCGCTCCAGGCCCCCGCCGGCTTTTCGGTCCTGGCGCCGCCGGTGATGCCGGTGAAGGTGAAGCCCGGGATCAGAAGATGGGCCGTGACGCGGCAGCCCTCGACGTTGCGCAAGCCATGGGCGAGCTGCTCGGTCACCGCTTTCACCCCGGCCTTGCTGACGTTGTAGGCCGCATCGCCCGGGGGCGTGGTGATGCCCTGCTTCGAGCCGGTGTTGACGATCGCGGCCACCTTGCCTGCCGCGATCATCCGCGGGGCGAAGACCTGGACGCCGTGGATGACGCCCCAAAGATTGACCTCGATGATGCGCCGCCAGCGCTCGAGCTTTTCCCATGGGCCGGCGCCGTTGCCGATGCCGGCGTTGTTCATCAGCAGGCCGACTTCGCCGAAGGCACCATGGGCCTCCTCGCAGAGGCGCTCGACGTCTTCGATCCGACTGACGTCGCAGGCGACGGGGCGGACGCCGGACTTGCCACCGGCCGCCTCGGCGACCTCCGCAGCGGCCTCGTCCAATCCCTCGCCAGGCAGGTCCGCCAGGCAGACGCGCATGCCGAGCGCCGCGAACCGCTTGGCCGCCGCCCGGCCGATGCCGCTGGCCGCGCCGGTGACGACCGCGACGCGGCCCTTTGCGACCGCTGGATGGTTGTGCAAGACCTCAATCTCCCGTTTTTGACCCGGCCTTACTCGGCCGCGGCCGAGGCTTCGGCGAGGTAGTCTTCGAGGAAGGGCGTGCGATAGCCGTCCCGGCGCCAGAGGATCGGGAAGAAGCTCTCGTCCATGGTCTCGTCGCCGACTCGCTTATAGCGGTTGTAGATGTAGCTGACGTTGGTGGGGTGGAAGCGCGCCTCCGAGGACATGCAGTGGCTGACCGCCGACCGGCGCGGGCGATCGGCGCGGTTCCGGTCGGAGCCATGCCAGGTCCGCCCGTCGTGGAAGGCACAGCCCCCGGGCGGCACCTCGACGGGAACGAGCTCCGGCGCCGCCAGGCCGACGGCCGCGGCCGCATCGCGCATCTCCCGGCGATAGTCGTCGGGGGCGTGGAACTGCCTGATGGGCGGGGAGACCGGCCATTTGTGCGACCCGCGGACGTATTCGATGGTGCCGCCGGCCGCCGTGGTCCGGTCGAGGGCGATCCAGCAGGTGAGCATATGCGCCGGGACAATCCAGCCGGTGTAGCTGTCGTCCTGATGGAAGCCGAGCGCCTTCGCCCCCGGCGGCTTCCAGATGACGTTGTCCTGCGCAAGCCGGGCCCCGGGCCAGCCGGCCAAGGTGGCACAAAGCCGGCCGATTTCGGCCTTCAGGACCAAACTCGCGACCGTCCGGTCGGACTTCCAGCCGTTGCAGATCTGCCTGGCCCGGTCCGGGGGATCACGCCCCTCCTGCCAGTTCCATTCGTCGGGATAGAGGCCCGTCTCGAAGCGCCCGCGGAACATGTCCTCGTAGCGGGCGGCCACTTTGGCGGCCTCGGCCGGATCGATGAGGCGCTCCAGGATCAGGAATCCGTCCTCCTGGAAGCGGGCGATCTGCTCGGCCGTCAGCTCCGTCATCGCAGTCCTCGGCTTTCGGGCGCCGACTATGCCGGCCAAGTCCCGGGGCTGGCAAGGTTCCGGGCGGCCGGGACCATGCCCGCCGGGTTGATGCGGTTGCTATGGACTAATTCTAAGGGAGGCGTCACCCTGTCGTCTTGCCAGGCCGCGATCGGCTTGGCTGGCTGAGCGTTAACGTCACCATCAACGGGGAACGACTTCAATGGCGATTGGCACGGTCAAGTGGTTCAATTCACAAAAGGGCTATGGCTTCATTGCGCCCCAGGACGGCTCGAAAGATGTCTTCGTCCATATCAGCGCGGTCGAGCGGGCCGGGCTGCACGGCCTCAACGAGGGGCAGAAGGTGCAGTACGACCTTGCCCCGGGCAAGGATGGAAAGACCTCGGCGGAGAACCTGAAAGTCTCCGGTTGACCTAAGAACCCGCAGACTGCTCCGGCGCCGGCCGCGAGCAGCTGCGGCGTCGGTGTCAGTCGGGCTCCGAGCGGTTGCTCCGGAGGATTTGTGCGAAAGATTGAAGTCGGTCAGCACTACAAGAAGACCAGCCCGCCCGGGACGGTCTGGGAGGTGCTGGAGCCGGTGCTGGATTCCATGAGGATCCGGCATTTCCGGATCCGCGACCTCGACGACCCGACGACGACCAAACTGATCTCCGAGCATACCCTCGCCAATGAGCGGCTCTATCGCTTGGTCAAGGATCAATAGACGCCGCTGAACAGAGACTTCTCGCCGTGACTTCCATTGGCCCGTCGGCGGCCGGTGCGATTTGCCCAGATCCTGCAGCTTTGGCGGCTTAGATTCGCCACAAACCGCAGCTTTATTTGTCCCCAGGCAGCGCCGTGCTGTGGCGCGGTTGCCGCGGAATTGAGGCGGTTTCTGGGGCTCGCAACATGGGATGCCGTTTCTCCATCTATCTGATCATCCCTCTCTCCACCCTGCTGGTCGGCGCCTGGGTGCTGGCCCATTCGATACAGCCCTGAGACTTAGGGTCGGGTGCCGATAGCCGTCGCCCAGTGAGGCGTTCGGCTAGATTTGACGACGGGACTGGAACTGCGGAGACTGCCCCACCGCAAACGGGGGAGCGTCTGGCGCCATGCCCGATCTCGATCTCTGCTACATGCCGGCCGGCGAAATGGCGCGGCGCATTCGCGATCGCCGCCTCTCGCCGGTGGCGCTGATCGAGAACAGCCTCGCCCGCATCGCCGAAGTCAATCCGAAGCTGAACTGCTTCTGCTTCGTCTATCCGGAAGAGGCGCTGGCCAAGGCCAAGGAGGCCGAGGCGGCGGTCAAGGCCGGCAAGCCGCTCGGCCCGCTTCATGGCGTGCCCTTCGCCATCAAGGATCTGACCCCCACCAAGGGCAAGCGCACGACCCTTGGTTCCTATGCCTATGAGAACTGGGTGCCCGGGGAAGATGCGCCCATCGTCGAGGCCTTAAACAAGGCCGGCGGCATCATGGTCGGCAAGACGAACACCCCCGAATTCGCCTATTCCAGCTTCACCGAAAGCCCGCTTTGGGGCATCACCCGCAATCCTTGGGACACCGGCCGCAGCCCCGGCGGTTCTTCGGGCGGGTCGGGAGCGGCCGTCGCCAGCGGCTGCGTACCGTTGGCCGAGGGCTCCGACATGGGCGGATCGGTCAGGATCCCGGCCTCGTTCTGCGGCATCGTCGGGCTGAAGCCCAGCTTCGGGCGCATTCCCTTCACCATCCTGCCGAGCCAGTTCGACTCCCTCTCCCATTTCGGCCCGCTGGCGCGGACCATCGATGACGCAGCTCTCTTCCTCGATGTGACCCAGGGCCCGGACGAGCGCGACATCCAGTCCCTGAAACCGCGGCTGGCCGTGCCCAAGCCCATGCCGGCGGATATCCGCGGCTGGCGCCTGGCGTTAGCACTCGACCTCGGCTTCCTCCACGTCCAGCCCGAGGTGGAGAAGGTCATGCGCGAGGCGGTCGCGGCCCTGGCGGCGCGTGGAGCGGTGATCGAGGAGATCGATCTCGGCTGGCGCAAGGAAATGTCCGACGCCTGGAATGCCCATTGGTGCGTCTATCTTGCTGCTTTCTTCGGCGACAAACTTCCGCAATATCGCGACCGCATGGACCCGAACGTGGTCAGGATCATCGAGACCGGCCTTGCCATGAACGCGGTCGAATTCAAGCGCATCGAGTTCCTGCGCACGGAGATGTGGCAGAAGCTCTCGCCGGTGCTGGAGCGCTGCCAGGCCCTGCTCTGCCCGACCATGGCGCGCCTGGCGCCGCCGGTCGGCGGGCGGGACAGCGAATACGACCGGGTCGACGAGCAGGGGCGCTACCACGGCCTCGACATGACATCGGTGTTCAATTTCGTCAGCCAATGCCCCGCCCTTTCGGTGCCGGCAGGCTTTGCCGAAAACGGGCTTCCAGTCGGCTTGCAGATCGTGGCCCGGCGCTTCGAGGACCTGACCGCCTTCACCATTGGCAAGGCGCTGGAGGAGGCGCGGCCCTGGGCCCAGCGCCGGCCGCCCCTATGATCCGGTCGAGAGATCGACTGTGACCGCCGCGCAATCCCGCCGCACCGGCGGGCAGATCCTGATCGACCAGCTGTTGATCCACGGCGTCGACATGGCCTTCGGCGTGCCGGGCGAAAGCTATCTCGCCGCCCTCGACGCCCTCTACGAGGCGCGCAACCGGATTCGCTTCATCACGTGCCGGCAGGAGGGCGGCGCCTGCAACATGGCCGAAGCCTATGGCAAGCTGACGGGCCGTCCCGGCATCTGCTTCGTCACCCGAGGCCCCGGAACCACCAACGC
This sequence comes from uncultured Alphaproteobacteria bacterium, assembly GCA_963724385.1. GTDB lineage: Bacteria > Pseudomonadota > Alphaproteobacteria > Dongiales > Dongiaceae > DASXQK01. The sequence goes on from CAVRUJ010000002.1 coordinate 520,837, forward strand.
CTCCATCGGCCTCCACACGGCCTTCCAGGATTCCACGCCACTCGTCCTCCTCATCGGCCAGGTCGCCCGCGACCAGGCCGAGCGCGAGGCGTTCCAGGAGATTGATTACCGCCGGATGCTGGGGCCGCTTACCAAATGGGTGGCCGAGATCGACGACGCCCGCCGGATTCCCGAGCTGGTGAGCCAGGCCTTCCAGCGGGCGACTTCGGGCCGTCCCGGGCCGGTCGCGCTTGCTCTGCCCGAGGACATGCTGACCGACCTGGTCGAGACCGCCGACGCCGGCCCCTACAGCCCCATCCAGGCCCATCCGGCGCCCGACGACCTCGAGCGGATGGCAACGCTGCTCGCGACAGCCAAACGCCCGCTGATGATCGTCGGCGGCGGCGGCTGGAGCAGGGAGTTGGCCCTGGACATCACCGCCTTCGCCGAGGCCAATGGCCTGCCGGTCGGCGCCGCCTTCCGCCGCCAGGATATCGTCGACAATCTCAACCCCTGCTACGTCGGCGATGTCGGCATCGGGATCAATCCCAAGCTGGCCGATCGCGTCAGGGGCTGCGACGTGCTGCTGGTCGTGGGCGCGCGTCTGGGCGAGATGACCACCAGCGGCTATACCCTGGTCGATATTCCGCGTCCGCGCCAAACCCTGATCCATGTCCATGCCGGAGCCGAGGAGCTGGGGCGCGTCTATCAACCGGCGCTCGCCATTAACGCCGGCATGGCGGCCTTCGCCGCCGCGGCCCGGGCGCTGCCTGCGGTGAGCGCGCCCGCCTGGCGGGATTGGACGGCGGCCGCCCGCGCCGACTATCTCGCGAACATCGAAGCGCCCCGGGTGCCCGGCCCGGTGCAGATGGCCGAGATCGTCGCCTTCATGCGCAAGCGCCTGCCGCCGGAATCGATCCTGGTCAACGGCGCCGGGAACTACGCGTCCTGGCTGCACCGCTTCTATACCTATCGGGGCTTTCGCACCCAGCTCGCGCCCACGAGCGGGGCCATGGGTTATGGCGTGCCCGCGGCGGTCGCCGCCAAGGCGGTGCATCCCGACCGTCCGGTCATTTCCTGGAACGGCGACGGCTGCTTCATGATGAACGGCCAGGAGCTGGCGACGGCCGTCCAGCACGGGCTCGCCGTCGTCTTCGTGGTCGTCAACAACGGCATGTACGGCACCATCAGGATGCATCAGGAGCGCCACTATCCGGCGCGGACCATCGCCACCGATCTGGTCAACCCCGATTTCGCCGCGCTCGCGCGCGCCTATGGCGCGCTTGGCGAGACGGTGACCCGCACGGAAGAATTCGCCCCGGCCCTCGATCGCGCGCTTGCCGCGGGCAAGGCCGCGCTCATCGAGATCAAGCTCGACCCCGAAGTGATCACGCCCCGCCAGTCCTTAAGCGAGATTCGCGCCACCGGTCTGAAGGCCAAAGGACGATAGCGAGCAGGCCGAGGCGGGCGAAGAGCGCGAGGTTCAGCAGCAGGCGCCAGCCCGCAGACGACTCGTGCCGGCGGAGATAACGCCGGAAGCCCTGGGTCTTGTGCCATTCGACAAACAGGCGCCGGGCCGCGCTCGAACTGCGCTGATGGCGGATCCGAAGCTTGGGCAGCAGGACCACGTCGCCGCCCGCAGCAGCGAACCGGTCGCAGAAGTCGATGTCCTCCACATGCAGGAAGTAGCCCGTGTCGAGCCCGCCGAGCGCCCAGAAATTTGCGCGGGTCAGGAACATCGCCGCTCCGCTGATGACCGGCACCTCCGTCGCTTCCTCCGGCAGCGCGTCGTCGATCTCGATGCGCTGCCAAGCGGGCTTGAGCCGGTAGAGCTGCAGCGCTTCGACGATGAGATTGGCGGCAGTCGGGAGCCGCCGGCGCGTGGCCCGCTGAGGCCGGCCCTCCTCGTCGACCATGACGGCGCCAAGCAAGGCCGGGCGCTCGCGGCCTTTGAGCTCGTCTCTCAGCAACGTCGCCCCGCCAGCCGGCAGGATGCAATCCGGATTCAACAGCAGCAAATAATCCTGTTCCAGATGCCGGGCGGCGAGATTGCAACCGGCGGCGAAGCCGATGTTGCCCTGCCCCTGGATCACCAAGAGCCTGGGCTCGGCCGCGGCGCGCTCGGCCAGTTGTGCCCTCGTCACCGGCGGATTCCCGTTGTCGGCGATGACGAGCCTTTCGACCATGGGATCGGCAAGGGCCGCGTCGATGGTGGCCATGAGCACCGGGCCCGTCTGGTAACTCACCATGGCGACGCCGACGCCGCCGGACCCTTGCGCGGGATGCAGGCGATTGCGGGCGAGACTGTACGCAATGAACGGCCGGCGCATCAGCGCCGCCCAGGGCGACCAGGTCATGAGCGGCACAGGATTGCCGCGCCGGTCGCGCTGGATTTTCTGCCGCTTTGCCCAGGATTTGGGCAGTCCGCGCAAACCCGCGCCCAGAGCCCGCAGAGCCACGACGCCTTGGCCGAGGATCGTCGCACGCAGGAGCAGAACCAGGCCCATCAGCAAGTGGATGGGCAGCAGCGGCCAGAGGAGCGCCGCCGGCATGTTCTTCGCCAGCAGCCATATTCGATTGCGCTGGCCGTGGAACAGGGCGAAGCCGTCCCGGTCGCCGCCACTCGCTCCGCCGACATGGCGCACCACGGCGTTGGCGAGCTGGATCGAGCGGTAGCCGGCAAGGCGAAGGCGAAAGCCTAGATCGACATCCTCGCCATAGCAGAAGAAGTCCTCGTCGAACGCGCCCAACTCCAACAGGATCTCGCGGTTGTAAAGAGCTGCGGCTGCGCAGACCGAGAAGACCTCCCCTTCCCCGCCCTGGCGGGCAATCGGCTGGCCAAAGCCGCCGCGCCAATAAACGCCGAAGGGGTGATAGGCGTCGCCATCGCCGTCGAGCCGGTCAGGGCGCGCCTCGTCGATTTGCAGCGACCCGAAGGCCGCCGCGTCGGGATAGCGGGAAACCCCGAGCATCATCTGGTCGAGCCAGTCGGGTTCGGCAAAGGCGTCGGGGTTGAGCGTCGCCACCCAGGGCGATTCGAGCAGGCCGAGCGCCCGGTTGTTGGCCGCGGCAAATCCCGCGTTGTAGGCAAGCCGCACCGAACGCCAGCCGGACGGCAGATTCTCGAGAGCGCCAAGGGACTCGTCGCTCGACCCGTTGTCGACCACGATCACGGTGAAATCGCGAAAGCGCTGGCTAGCCAACGCCGCGAGACAACGGGCAAGGCAGGAACCGCTGTTGTAGTTCACAACGACCACCGCAACCCGGGGAACCGCCGGCGCGGGTTCGGCCTCGCGCTCCTTGTCTGGCACTGTTGTCCTCAGCCGACGCCTGACGGCCAGCTTAGCCCGAATTCTTCGATCGGACCAATCCGACCGCGCCTGGCGAGGATTACCCTAGGCGGCAGCGTGCGATCAGGCCGGCGGTGGAGGCGTCGTGGGCTTGCCGCTCGCAGCCCGAGAGCTCGTCCAGAATGGTCGCTGCAAGCTGTTTGCCGAGCTGGACGCCCCATTGATCGAAGGAATTGATTCCCCAGATCACGCCCTGGACGAAGACTTTGTGCTCATAGAGGGCGAGAAGGGCGCCGAGGCTCCGGGCGTCCAGGCGCTCCAGCAGTATCGTATTGGAGGGCCGGTCGCCGGGGCAGACGAGATGCGGCGCCAGGCGCTTGACCTCCTCCGCGGCGAGGCCGCGGGATTCCAGCTCCGCCGTCGCCGTCGTCAGATCCCGCCCGCCCATCAGGGCTTCGCTCTGGGCAAGGCAGTTGGCCAACAGCATCCGGTGCTGGGCCGCATCGCCGATACCCTGGCGCGCGACGATGAAATCCGCCGGGATGGCGTTCGGCCCCTGATGCAGCGCCTGGAAAAAGGCGTGCTGGGCATTGGTTCCGACCCCGCCCCAGATCACCGGCACGGTGCCGTAGTCCAGGGTTTCTCCGTCGCGGTTCACCCGCTTGCCGTTGCTCTCCATCTCGAGCTGCTGCAGGAAAGCCGGAAGCTGGGCGAGGCGCTGGTCGTAAGGCAGGATGGCAAGACTGTCGGCGCCGAGGAAGTTGCGGTTCCAAATGCCGACGAGCCCGAGCAACACCGGCATGTTGCGATGTAGGGATGTCTCCCGGAAATGGCGATCCATCGCGGCCGCCCCGGCCAGCAGCTCGCCGAAGGCCTCGGGCCCGGCGGCGAGCGCGATGGGCAGGCCGACCGCGGACCACAGGGAAAACCGCCCGCCGACCCAGTCCCAGAAGGCGAATCCCTTTTCGGGATCGAGGCCGAATTTGGCAACCGCGGCCGGATTGGCGGCCACGGCCAGGAAATGCTCGGCGATCGCGCCCGCCGGCCCACCCCGCGCCGTGAACCAGGCCTTGGCCGCTTCGGCGTTGGCCATGGTTTCAGCGGTGGTGAAGCTCTTCGAGATGACGAGGAAGAGCGTGGTCGCGGGCTCGAGGCCCGCAAGTGCTGCTTCGATTTCCGCCCCGTCCACATTGGCTGCGAAGCGCAAGGCCGGGCGAGCGCCGGGCTTGGAGAGCGCCTCCGCCGCGACGGCGGGCCCGAGCTGCGAGCCGCCGATCCCGATGGCGACGACGGTCTCGAACGCCCGGCCGTCGTAGCCCCGGCGCCGGCCTTCCCGCACATCCGCGGCGAACCGCATGACCTTGGCCCGCTCGGCCTCGATCGCCGGCATGATGTCCTGCCCGCTCACAGTCATGGGCTCCCCGGCCGGGGCGCGCAGCGCCATGTGAAGAGCGGGCCGCCTTTCCGTGCCATTGACCGGCTGACCGGCGAACAAGCGCTCGATCCAGGCCGGAAGCTCCGCCTCCTCGGCCAGATCGAACAGGAGCGAAAGGGTCCTGCCGGTGATCCGGTTCTTGGAGTAGTCGAGCAGGATCCCGGCGGCTTCCACGCTGAGGCGCGGGAATTGATCCGGATCCTGGGCGAAGAGCTCAGCGAGCGGCACGCGGGTCAGGGACTTGCGCTGGCCTTCGAGGGCCTTCCAGGTTGCGCTGCCGATGGCCTTCGTCATGGAGCGATCCTCGGATAGACGCCGCTGTCGAGTCCAGTGACGTTTGTACGCTTGACAGGCGCCCGCGGCCGGGCGACACCGCCGCCCGCAAATGGATTTCCAAAGACTTCGCAAGCGATTGGCCTACGGCCTTCAGGCCGCCGTTCTCGGCGTCACCCTGGCCCTGCTGCGCGCATTGCCGCTGGACTGGGCCTCCGGACTGGGCGGCTTCGTCGCCCGCCATGTCGGACCCCTCGTCCCGGTCAGCCGGGTCGGCCGGCGCAATCTGCGCGCTGCCTTTCCAGACAAGAGCGATGCCGAGATAGAGCGCATCCTCGTCGGGGTCTGGGACAATCTTGGCCGGGTCTTCGCCGAGTACCCCCATCTCGACCGCATCTGGGACGTCGGGCCGGAGGGGCCCCTGCCGGGCGGCCGCATCCAGACCGACGATATGGAGCGCTTCCGGGACCTCCGGGATTCCGGCAGGCCGGGCATCTTCTTCACCGCGCATTGCGGCAATTGGGAATTGCTGCCTATCGGGGCCGAGCGCCACGGCCTCAAGGTCGCCGTGGTCTATCGCGCGCCCAACAACCCCTACGCGGCCGAGCTGGTCCGGAAGATCCGGGAGCGCAGCATGGGCCGGCTCCTGCCGACGGGGATGCTGGGCACGCGGGCGGCGGCGGAGGCGATGGACAAGGGCGAACACCTCGGAATCCTGGTGGACCAGTATTACAGCCGCGGGCTCGATCTGCCCTTCTTCGGCCGGCCGGCGCGAACCGCGCCGGCGCTGGCCAAGATCGCGCTGCGCTATGACAGCCGGGTCGCCGGCGCCTTCGTCGAGCGGCTGGGCGGCGCCCGGTTCCGTTTGCACATCATGCCGCCGCTGGCACTGCCCCGCACGGGCGACCCCGAGGCCGACGAATTGGCCCTGATGACCGAGGTAACCAAGCAGGTCGAGGACTGGGTCCGCGCTCACCCCGACCAGTGGCTGTGGCTTCACCGGCGCTGGCGCTGAGACGGAAATCTTCCTGCCGGGACAAGCACCTAGGGTTACTCTGCTGGCGATTTCGCAAGCGTTGCGATTTTCCGGAGATATGCGTAAATTGCCCCCGATTTCAATGCCCGCCGACGCTGCGGGACGGGAGACCATGCAGGAAACCTTCTCCGCCGTCGCCGATATCATTGCAGAGACCTGCAATATCGATCGGGCAACCATTCGCCCCGAATCACACACCATCAACGATCTTGGCATCGATAGCCTCGATTTCCTCGACGTGACCTTCGCCATCGACAAGCGCTTTGGCATCAAGATGCCGATCGAGCGCTGGATGCAGGAGATCAACGACGGCAAGGGATCGGTGGACGACTATTTCATCCTGCAGAACCTCTGCACCAAGATCGACGAGTTGATGGCGGCCAAGCCGGCCTGACGCTGGCCGCCGGATGCGCCTCGAATACTTTCAGCTTGTCGACCGGGTGGAAGAGATCGACTTGGCGGCCGGCCGGATTCGCGCGACCGCCGAGGTCCCCGTCAAATCGACGATCTTCGAGGGGCATTTCGAGGGTTACCCCATCCTGCCCGGCGTGCTTCTCGTGGAGTGCATGGCGCAGACCGCGGGCCACCTGGTGCTGGTGCTGGAGAAGTTCGAGAGGATGCCGTTCTTGACCCAGATCGAGCGCGCCAAGCTGCGTCGGTTCGTCGAGCCGGGCCAGCGCCTCTCGGTCACCGGGCATCTCGTCCATCTGGGATCGGGCTATGCGGTTGCGAGCGGCAAGATCGAGACCGACGCAGGCCTCGCGGCCGAGGCCGAAATCCGCTTCAAGACCCTGCCCTTCCCCAACGCTGCGATGCGCCGGCTCATGCTGACTCACGCGCGCAAGATTGGGCTCGAGGTTCCGCAGACAGGCGAGACACCGGCCCCATGAACCGTGAAGTCTGGGTCACCGGCTGCGGCCTGATCTCGGCCTTGGGCGAGGGCCGCGCCCAGCATTGGGCGACGCTCGCGGATGCCGCCCTGTGGCAAGGGCGCATGGACAGCCGGCGGCACGCGCCCTTTTCGATCCATCCCATGGTTGCCCTCGATCTCGACCGGTATCTGCCGCGCAAGGGGGATCAGCGGGCCATGGGCTCGCTCATGCACTACGGCTGCTATGCCGCGGGCATGGCGCTGGCCGAGGCGGGCGTCGCCGGCAATGCCGAGCTGCTCGGCCGCACCCACATGATCGTCGCGGCTCCGGGCGGCGAACGCGACACCGCCGCCGACGAGCAGATCCTGGCCGCGCGAGTCGGCAAGGAGCCTGGCGGGCGTTGGCTCAACGAGCAGATGCTGACCGACCTCAGGCCCACCCTGTTCCTGGCCCAGCTGCCCAATCTCTTCGCCGGCAACATCTCCATCGTCCATGGCGTTGCGGGTTCGAGCCGCACTTTCATGGGCGAGGAGTTGGCCGGCATCGATTCCGCGCGCATCGCCTGGGAGCGGATCGCCGGCGGCCAGGGCGACCTGTTCCTGGTCGGCGGCGCCTTCAATGCCGACCGGCCCGAAGTGCTGCTCATGTTCGCCCAATGCGGCCTGCTCCAGGGCCCGCCTTCGACCGATTTCTGGCATCGACCGGCGGCCGGCATGACGCTCGGCAGCGTCGGCGCCTTCCTGGTGCTGGAGGCGCGGGACCATGCCGAGGCGCGCGGCGCCCGCCCCCTGGCGCGGCTCGCAGGCGTGGTGGCCGCCTTTCCCGACCGGCGCCGCGGCAGCGCCGCCGCGTTCGCGCAACGCCATTGGCAGCATCTCGCCGGGGCAAATCCGCCTTCGGCCATCCTCAGCGGCGCCTGCGGAACCGGTGCCATCACCGCCGAGGAACACGACTTCCTCGCCGCGCTGCCCGGCGCGCCGGCCGTGCGCGGGACCGCAGCCGCTCTCGGCCACAGCATGGAAGCCTCTTTCCTTGCCAACCTCGGACTTGCTATCACCTGTCTGGAGCAAGGATCCCTGTTTCCGCCGCTGGCACCCGAAGAGCCGATCGAGGCCCGCGGCACCAGCGAGGCAAGGCGCCTGGCCGTCACCGGCTGGGGCCATCATCGCGGCGAGGGCATGGCTGTGATCGAGAGGATCGGATGACTGAGAAGAAAGGAAAACCCGTCGCCGTCACCGGCATCGGCATGATCACCTCGCTCGGCGCCGGCAAGGCGGAGAACTGGCGCCGGCTTTCGGCCGGCGAATCCGGCATCCACCGGCTGACCCGCTTTCCCATCGAAGGCATGCGCACGACCATCGGCGGGTCGGTCGATTTCCTGCCGCTCGATCCACCCGAGACCGCTCACCTCAGCTTCGAGATGGCGCGCCTGGCCGTGGCCGAGGCCCTGGAAGAAAGCGAGATCGGCGAGCCCGGTCATTTCCCGGGCCAGATGTTCCTGGCCGCGCCGCCCATGGACCTCGAATGGAACCGGCGCTTTGCCGTCGCCGACCGGCACGGCATAACCACCTACGCCGAAATGATCAAATCGGCCCAAGGCCAGAACGAGGACCTCCACCTCCTCTGCATCAACGGCGCCATCGCCAGCCGCCTCCAGACGGAGTTCGGTCCGGAAGGCTCGCCGATCACCCTCTCGACGGCCTGCGCTTCCGGCGCTTCGGCGATCCAGCTCGGGGTCGAGGCGATCCGGCGCGGGGCCTGCGACGCGGCGCTGGCCATCGGCACCGATGGTTCGATCCAGCCCGAGGCGCTGGTGCGGTTTTCCCTTCTTTCGGCGCTCTCGACCGCGAACGAGGAGCCGGGCCGGGCCGCCAAGCCCTTCTCGCGCAACCGCGACGGTTTCGTCATGGCCGAGGGGGCGGCGGCCCTCGTCCTCGAAGATCCCGACAAGGCCAGGGCGCGGGGCGCCCGCATCCTTGCCTATGTGCTGGGCTGCGGCGAGGCGGCCGACACCTTCCACCGGACGCGAAGCAATCCCAACGGCGGGGCGATCCTGCGCTGCATGCGCGAGGCCCTGGCCGATGCGGGTCTCGGCATTGCCGACGTGGATTACATCAATGCCCATGGCACCGGCACGCCGGAGAACGACAAGATGGAGTCGTTCTGCATCCAGCAGCTGTTCGGGGACCTGGCGCGAAGCGTGCCCATCAGCTCGAACAAATCCATGATCGGTCACACGCTCACCGCGGCTGGCGCCGTCGAGGCGGCCTTCTCCGTCATGACCCTGCTCAATCAGCTTCTGCCGCCCACGATCAATTACAACGAGCCGGATCCGACCATCCCCCTCGACGTGGTCCCCAACAAGGCCCGGCCGGCGAAGGTCGGCACGGTGCTTTCCAATTCCTTCGGCTTCGGCGGGCAGAACGTCAGCCTGATCCTGGGGTCCGCCTAGCCCGAATGCAGGCCCTGCGACTGATCGAGGACGGCCGGCTCCAGCTGGAAGACCTGCCGGAGCCCGGCGAGCCGGCGGCGGGCGAAGTGATCGTGCGGATGCGCACCGTCGCCCTCAACCACATCGACCTCTGGGGCTTCCGCGGCATGGCCTTCGCCAAGCGCCAGCTCCCCATCGTCGTCGGCGTCGAGGGGGCGGGTGAGATCGCGGCGGTCGGCGCCGGCGTGGCCGAGCGCAAACCAGGGGATCGGGTCGCGCTCTACGCCGGCGTCATCTGCGGCTACTGCCCATCATGCCTGCGCGGCCAGGAGAACCTCTGCGAGAACATCGCCCTTGGCGGCATCATGGGATTTCATCGCGACGGCCTGGCGGCTCAATACCTGCGCCTCCACGCGCGCCAGACCGTGCCGCTGCCGGACTCGGTCGACTGGACCAGGGCCGCAACCGCGCCGGTCACCTTCGCCACCGTGCAGCACATGCTGTTCGACAACGCCAAGCTCGTCGAGGGCGAGACCATCCTGGTCCACGCCGCCGGGAGCGGCGTCGGCTCGACCGCGGTCCTGATGGCCAAGGCCGTCGGCGCCCGCGTGCTGGCGACCGTGGGGAGCGACGAGAAGATTCCCCGCATCCAGGCGCTTGGCGCCGATGCCGTGCTCAACTACCGCAAGGACCGGTTCGAGACCTGGGCCCGGCGCCAGACCGGCAAGAAGGGCGTCGACGTGGTGTTCGAGCATGTGGGCCCCGATACCTGGGCCGGGAGCCTGCTCACCCTCAAGCGCGGCGGCCGGCTGGTCACCTGCGGGTCGACCAGCGGCATCTCGGCGGAAACCAACCTGTTCCTGCTGTTCCAGCAGCAGCTCCGGATCATCGGCTCCTTCGGTGCCAACCTGCGCAACGTCGCCGAGGGGCTGGCGAAGATGGCCTCCGGCGAGGTGCTGCCGGTCATCGACAGCGAGATCGATCTCGCCGATTTCGGGCTTGGCCTGAAGCGCATGGCCGACCGGGCCGTCATCGGCAAGATCATCGTTCGCATCCCTTAAGGGGGATCAGAAGACCTTTCCCTCGAACGGATTCCGTCCGGCACGATCGTCGATCTCCACGACCCAGAGATCGGGATCCCGGCGCACCGCGCGCTCGATATAGGCGTCCGCCTCGGTCTCCTCGACAAGGCGTCCCTCGAAGGCGGCGAGCCAGCCGAGCGCGCCGTCGAGGTCGCGCTGCTGGCTCAGCACCCGGCAACCGAGATCCCGCTGGTTCAATTTCAGAACAACGCTGCCGCCCATGGGCTCGCCGCGATGGAGGACGGCGGCCCCGATGCCCTCGATGCTGAGTTGGCGCAAATGCGCCTGGAGCCAGGTCCGGGTCGGCAATCGGTCATCGCTCATGGCGGCGCCACGATAGCATTGCCCCCGGCGGAGCGTTGCAAATCCTGGGCCGGCGTGTCATCAAGCGGCCCGGCATGGCTAGAGTAGCGTTGATCACCGGGGTGACCGGCCAGGATGGCGCTTATCTGGCACGCCTGCTGCTGGGCAAGGACTACAAGGTCTTCGGCACCCATCGCGCCGAGAGCCCTGCCGGCCGCGCCCGCCTGGAATGGCTGAAGATCGCAGATGACGTGGAGCTTCTGGCCCTGGAACTCGCCGATTCGGGACAGATCCAACGTGTCCTCGATCGCACGGCCCCGGACGAGATCTACAACCTCGCCGCCCACAGCTCCGTCCACGCCTCCTTCGAGCAGCCGATTCACGCCAGCGAGGTGACGGGGTTGGCGGTCGCCCGCATCCTGGAGGCGCTGCGCAACAGCGGCGCTCAGGCGCGGTTCTACCAGGCCTCGACGTCCGAGCTGTTCGGCAATGCCAAGGTCTCGCCCCAGGACGAGGAGACGCCCTTTCACCCGCGCAGCCCCTACGCCATCGCCAAGCTCTACGCCCATCACATCACGGTCAACTATCGCGAGGCCTTCGGGCTGCATGCCTCTTGCGGGATTCTGTTCAATCATGAATCGCCGCTCCGCCCGCCTCATTTCATCACCCGCAAGCTGTCGCTCGGCTTCGCCCGCATGGCGCTCGGTCAGCAGGTTGCACTCGAAGTGGGGAACCTGGACGCGGCGCGGGACTGGGGGTTCGCCGGCGACTATGTCGAAGGCATGTGGCGCATGGTCCAACAGGAGAAGGCCGACGACTACGTCCTCGCCACGGGCGTCGCCCATACGGTGCGTCAGCTGGTCGAAGCCGCCGCCGCCCATGTCGGCCTCGCCCTCGATTGGCGCGGCCAGGCAGCCGCCACCGAAGGAATTGACCGGAAATGCGGACGGGTCGTGCTGCGCATCAATCCAGCGTTCTATCGGCCGACGGACATCGGCCTCACCGTCGGCAACGCCGCCAAGGCAGCCGCGCGCCTCGGCTGGCGGCCCAGCGTCGATTTCGAGTCCCTGATCCGGATGATGGTCGACGCCGACATCGAGCGGCTCAAGACCGGCCAGATGGCGCTGTGAGCAATTTCGGCTAGTATCAGGGCCATGATCGCCCCCTCCAACGCGTCCGGCGAGCCGGAGGATCCCCATGGCCTGATCCGCCAGGTTCTGGCCATGGGCGACGAGTTTCCGGGGCCGGCCGGCGATGTGCTGCTTTCCTGGCTGCTTGAGCTCAAGGACCGCCTGGATCCGGCGACGGCGGCCAGGACCCTGATCGAACGTCACGGCCTTGGCGAAGGAGCGCTTCCGCAGGGCCCGCTCGGCGAGCTGATCCGGCTGTTGCGCGAGACGGCGCAATATTCACCCGAACGTCTCGGCGAGCTCGCCGGCCGTCGGCGCGGAGGCCGGCGCGGCCGGACGACTGCCGGCGGGTGATCAGAGCAGGCCTGCGCCCACGCTGACCGCCAAGGCCAGGATCACCGTGTTGAAGAAGAACGACAGCACTCCGTGCATCAGCGTCAGTCGGCGAAGTTCCTGCGAGGCGATCTGCACGTCCGAAACCTGAAAGGTCATGCCGACGACGAAGGAATAATACATGAAATCCCAATAGTTCGGCTCGCTCTTGCCGGGGAAGATCAAACCACCCTTGGCTTTGCCGTAAAACAGATGCGCGTAATGCAGTGCGAAGATGGTGTGGATCAGGGACCAGGAGCCGATCACCGTGAAACCGGCAAGCGCGATCCTTAGCACCGGATAGTCAGGGAGCGCGCCCCCGGCCCCGTGCATGTTGAGGCCGAGCCCGAACAGGCTGACGCAGGCCGCGAGCACCACCAGCCCCATCATGACCGAGGCCGCCGTGTCGAGCCCGGCGGCGCGCCGGCGAATCTGCTCGACGTTGCGCTCGGTGAGCACTTGATAGGTCAGGGCCATGAAAGTGAAAACCGCGGCGTCCCAAGCGAGGATGGCGCAGATCGCAGGAGGCCAGAAGCGGCGCAGGATGAGCTCCGCTGCCAGCCCGACCAGCGCAGCGACGCCGAGCCTGACCTTTGGCGGCAGCGGCCTCAGGATCGGGACCGGCCTTGCCGATGTCATGGATCGAGGCCGCCTGCCGACCGGCTACTTGATCACGCCCAGCCGCCGGCCCGCCGTCTTGAATGCCTCGACGGCGCGGTCGAGATGGGCGGGTTCATGGGCAGCGGAGATTTGCACTCGGATTCGCGCCTGGCCCTGCGGCACCACGGGATAGAAGAAGCCGACGACGTAAATGCCGAGCTCGAGCATCGCCGCCGACATCTTCTGCGCCAGGGCCGAATCGTAGAGCATGATGGGCACGATCGGATGCTCGCCCGGCTTGATCTCGAAGCCGGCCTCGCCGATGCGGGCGCGGAAATGCGCGGTGTTCTCCTTGAGCCGCAAGCGCAGGTCGTCGGACCGGTCGAGGAGCTCGAAGGCGGCGATGCCCGCGCCTACGATCGCCGGCGCCAGGGTGTTGGAGAAGAGATAGGGCCGGGAGCGCTGGCGCAGGATCGCGACGACGTCCCGCTTCGCCGCCACGAAGCCGCCCGAGCCGCCGCCCAGCGCCTTGCCCAGGGTCGAGGTCAGGATGTCGATCTGGCCCTCGACGCCGCAATGCTCGGGCGTTCCGCGGCCGCGCTTGCCCACGAAGCCGGTGGCATGGGAATCGTCCACCATGACGAGTGCGTCATGGTCGCGGGCGAGCGCCACGATCCTGTCCAAGGGGGCGATGTCCCCGTCCATGCTGAAGACGCCGTCGGTGGCGATGAGGCGCGTGCGGGCATCCTTGGCTTCCAGGAGCTGCGCCTTCAGGTCGGCCATGTCGGCATGGCGGTAGCGGTAGCGCCTGGCCTTGCAGAGCCGGATGCCGTCGATGATCGAGGCGTGGTTGAGGGCGTCGCTGATGATCGCGTCGTGTTCGTCCAGCAGGGTCTCGAACAGGCCGCCATTGGCATCGAAGCAGGAGGAATAGAGGATCGCATCCTCCATGCCGACGAACCGCGCGATGGCCGCCTCGAGTTGCTTGTGAAGATCCTGGGTCCCGCAGATGAAGCGAACCGAGGCGAGGCCGAAGCCGTGATCGTCCAGCGCCTTGTGGGCGGCGGCCAGGATCGCCGGATGGTCGGCCAGGCCCAGGTAGTTGTTGGCGCAGAAGTTGAGCGCGTCCTTGCCAGGCGCAATGCGGATGTCGGCCCCTTGAGGGCCCAGGATCACCCGCTCCTCCTTGAAGAGCGAGGCCTCGCGGATGCGGGCGATCTCGGCCGACAGGCGCTGGTCGAGGTTCAAGGCCGTCCTCCCTCTATTGCCAGGCGCAGACGACCTTGCCGCACTGGCCGCTTGCCATCAGGTCGAAGCCCGCCTGGAACTCTTCGATCGGAATGTGATGGGTCAGGACCGGCCTGAGGTCGAGGCCGCCCAGCACCATCTGGGTCATCTTGTACCAGGTCTCGAACATCTCGCGGCCGTAGATGCCCTTCAGGTGCAGTCCCTTGAAGATCACCTGATCCCAGTCGATCCGGGTGTCCGATGGCAGGATGCCGAGCAGCGCTACCCGCCCGCCGTGGAACATGTGATGCAGCATGTCGTTGAAGGCCCCGGGATTGCCCGACATCTCCAGGCCGATGTCGAAGCCTTCGCGAATGTCCTGCTTCTTCATCGCGTCGCCCAGCGTCTCGCGCTGGACATTGACGATGTGCGTGGCGCCCATCTTTGCCGCAAGCGCGAGGCGATAGTCGTTGACGTCGGTCACCACGACATGGCGGGCGCCGAGATACCGGCAGATGCCCGACGCAATGATGCCGATCGGCCCCGCCCCGGTGATCAGCACGTCCTCGCCCACCATGTCGAAGGACAGCGCACAATGGGTCGCGTTGCCGTAGGGGTCGAAGAAGGCGGCGATCTCCGATGGGATCTGGGCCGGGATCAGCCACAGGTTGGAAGCTGGAACCACGATATATTCGGCGAAAGCGCCCGGCAGGTTGACGCCGATGCCTCGCGTGTGCGCGCACAGGTGCCGGCGCCCGGCCCGGCAATTCCGGCACTGGCCGCAGGTGACATGGCCCTCGGCCGAAACCCGGTCGCCGAGTTGGTAGTTGTCGACGCCGGCCCCCAGCGCGACGATGCGCCCGACGAACTCGTGGCCGATGACGAGCCCGGGGGTGATCGTGCGCTTCGACCACTCGTCCCACTTGTAAATATGCAGGTCGGTGCCGCAGATCGCCGTCTTCTCGACCTTGACCAGCACCTCGTTGGTGCCGACCTTGGGAACCGGCACCTCCTCCATCCAGATGCCCTCTTGGGGGCGGCGTTTCACCAGCGCCCGCATCGTCTCACCGGCCATGTCCAGGTTCCTTCGCGTCCGCGGGGGCCGATCGCCTCGGTCGGCCGGCGCCAGCGGATATTTGTCCAGCGCTCCCGCCCATGCAAGGCAAACCGCGTCGACCGGTCCGGCCGCGCGGGCATTCGGTCGCAATCCGACCGAAGTTGTGATCCGGGCGACGTTGCGGGCATCATGGCGCTAGTATCGGATCGCAGAAATTCATGACTCGGGGCTATGTCAGGAATTTCTGCGTGAATCCGATACTAAGACTGGAAACGATGTACCGACTTTCTGCGAAAGTCGGTACTAGGCCGGCCGCGCCGCGGGGGAGAACCCGCCCGTCGCGGCATTGAGCCTGGAGAGGGGAGCGAATCATTCATGGCCGGGCCGGATAACGACCTGGAGTTGACCATCTTGATGCCTTGCCTCGACGAGGCGGCGACCGTCGGGCGCTGCGTCGGCAAGGCGCTCGGATACCTTGCGCGGGCCGGCATTCGCGGCGAGGTCGTGGTGGCCGACAACGGCAGCTCAGACGGCTCCCGCAATCTGGCCGCCGCCGCAGGTGCCCGGGTCATCGCGGTGGCTCGCAGGGGCTACGGTTCGGCGCTTCGCGCCGGCATTCGCGCCGGGCGCGGGCGCTACGTCATCATGGGTGACGCCGACGACAGCTATGACTTCTCCGAATTGGACCTGTTCATGGCCAAGCTCAGGGAAGGCTATGCCCTGGTCATGGGCAACCGGTTCCGGGGCGGCATCAAGCCCGGCGCCATGCCGCCGCTCAACCGGTATCTCGGCAATCCTGTCTTGAGTTTCCTCGGCGTGCTCTTCTTCAAGAGCCCCTGTCGCGATCTTCAGTGCGGCCTGCGCGGCTTCGAACGCCAGGCGATCCTTGACCTCGGCCTGGTGACGACCGGGATGGAATTCGCCAGCGAGATGGTGGTGAAGGCGGCGCTCCGCGGCATCCCGGCGACCGAGGTGCCTACGACCCTGTCGCCGGATGGGCGAGACCGAAAGCCCCATTTGCGGCCATGGCGCGACGGTTGGGCCAATTTGAAGTTTCTCCTCTTGCACAGTCCGCGCTGGCTGTACCTCTACCCGGGCCTCGCCATGACGATCGGCGGGCTCGGGCTCATGGCTCTTCTGGCACTCTTCGACAGCATCGCGATCGGGGGTGCAACTCTCCAGGTGCACAGCATGCTGGCCGCCGGAGTGATCGGCCTGCTGGGCGTGCAGACCCTCACCTTTGCTCTGCTGGCGCGCCAGCTGGCACAGCGCGATGGGCTGATGCCGGCAGGGCCCTCCTTTCAGCGCCTGCGCCGCTGGGCGACCCTCGAGCGCATGGCGATGCTGGGCGTGATCGCGGCCGCCTTCGGCCTTGCGGGACTCGTTGTTGCGGCAGGTCACTGGGCAGCGCTCGGGTTCGGCAATTTGCAGGGCCGTGCGACCATGCGCGTGGTCGTGCCGTCGCTTGTCGCCATGGGAGTGGGCTTGCAGCTGCTGCTCAGCGGCTTCCTGTCGGCGATGATAGACCTTCCGCGCGCCGAGCCCGACCGATGACCGCCAGCAGGGCCGCGCCGCCGAGGATGGCGGCGGCAAGCAAGGCCGCGCCGCCCAGGATCGGCTCGCCGAGCGCGGCCAGGTGGGACGGCAGGATCAAACATGAGTCGGGGTCGAGCCGAAGCAATTCACGCGCGCCGGGCTTGTAGGCGCAGCCGCTAAAGAACGAGAGCTGCGTCGCCCAGCAGGCTGCGTGGAACAGCAGGGCGTAGATGGTGAGAAAGCCGAAGATGCGCCGATGCCGCCAACCTAGGGCAAGAGCCAGAGACAGAGGCGCCGCCAGGACATGCAGATACCAGCCCCCGGTTCCCGCGCCGGCTTCGGTGATCAAGTTAATGGCGATGTTTTGATACATTAAGCCGGCCACTACGGGGAAGATAACGAACACCGGTGCGGCCGCCTCGATGGGCCCGTGCTGGATCCGTTTCAACCACAGCAGCATAGGCCATACCGCCAGGAGCAGCACGGGAGCGGCGAGCAACGGCGGAAGAGTGGCCCGCGACCAGGTTCCGACCCAGACGAAGCTGGCGGCCATCACGGCGGCACCGCGCAGCATGTGAAGCAGAGGCGCAACGCCGAGCTGCGTCGATAGAAGCGACCAGACCCCGCCCTGCCTCTCCGCCGCAGCCAGTATGTTGACGCCCGTCAGAGTGCCGGTGACAAGAAGCTCGTGCACATACCACCCGCCGCCCAGAACTATCGCGAGGCATGCGGTTCTGCAGACATCCGCGATCCGGCCCTTCTCTGGTCGTCGCCAGGCCGCAAATGTCAGAAGAACCGCGACGCCGGCACCGATCGGCAGGAATATCGCCTTGGTCAAGAGCCCCACACCGAGGAGCAGCCCCAACCAGACGCTGACACGCGGGTTTGGCGCCTTGAGCAGTTGGAGCACGGCGCTCCACGCCATTCCCATGATGAAGATGCAGAGGCTGTCATTGCCGAGCCTGGCCATTTCCGGAAAGAACTCTGGAAACAGCAATGGCCAGCCAGCTACCAGGAGTGCCGCGCCGCCAGCGCCCATGCCCGCGAGCAGCCGGAAGTTAGCCAGGCCGCCGATGGCAAAGCCGGCGAAGGCCAAGCCCCATGAGGCCAGCCGCAGCAACAGGAAGTTGCTCTGCCAGGTCCAATGGCGCGCCAGTCGATAGAGGGGAACCATCAGCAGGTAGTAGAGAGGCGGATGTTGAGCCTCCCAATTCAAGGTCGTCCCGGCCCGGTAAGCCCTGTCCACACTCTGGGGCAACCCGGGATTGCCGCGGGAAAAAAAAGCGAGATAGCTGCGATCCGAACCGGCATTTCCCGACGCGTCGAGGGGAAGCGGCCCGGGATAGGACTCCACGTCGCTGGAAAGCTTGTCGATCGACGGCTGCGGGATTCGCCCCTGGTCAGCGATCTGCTGGATCGAGGAATAATGCGCCGTTTCGTCGAACCCTTCGAACGGCGGAAGAAAGGCCGCCTGGGCGATGCCGAGGCAGCCGACGGCTGCCAGTAGGTAGCGGACCGCCCAACCCATTGCGGCTTCTTTCGACATGGCAATTAGCGATCCGGCCCAGGCCAGCCTTGTCCATCGGCCAGGGACGTGAGCGTCAGGCCGCCCGACCATGCCGGTATCTGGCCCGCGTTCTTTATCGTCCGCGCTGCGAAGGGAAGCGCGGCGATACCAGCCGCCACGGCGCCAGCCAGGGCGATGGCGCCCAGCAGCGGTTCACCCAGGGCCGCAAGATGATCCGCATCGATCAGGCAGGACCCCGGATCGAGACGCAGCGACTGATGTGCGCCGGGATTGTAAGCGCAGCCACTGAACACGGACAATTGCGTCGCCCAGCAGACGGCCTGGAAGCCGACGGCATAGACCAACAGAAATCGAAAGAGAGCGTTGCGCCGCCAGCCCAGCGCGAATGCCAGACTGAGCGGCCCGGCGGCTACATGCAGATACCAGCCTGGTGTTCCAATCGCGTCCGTGCCGGCCGGAGCCTGATCGATCGCGTGGTAAATCAAGCCAGCGAGGAGAGGCGTCGCAAGGAACAAAGGCGCCACGCCGGCGGTCGGAAGTTTGGGCAATCGCAACAGCCAAAGACCCAGCGGCAGCGCTGCCAGCAAGAATACCGGCGCCGTGAAGATGCGCGGCAACATCGCCAAAGTTCGCGTCCCAGCCCAAGCGAAGCTTCCGGCGATAACAGCAAATTGGCGAAGCAGGAAGGCAAGCTCCTGAGCCAGATTGCCGGCGCTCCAGCGCTCCACCAGCCCTCCTCTCGCCCCGGAATGGAGGAAGTCCCGCGCGCTGAAGAACGAGCCGGTTACCAGGACGTTGCGCAAGTACCACCCGATGCCGATCGCCACGGCAATCGCCCCCGCCAGGGCCGCAAAGCCGAAATATCGGCGGTCCTTTGCGCGCCAGCCGGCGAAACCGAGCAAGGCCGCCGTACCCAGGCCGATCGGCCAAAAGAACGCCTTAGTCAGGAGGCCCAGGCCGAATGCGATGCCCGATCCGACTGCGGCGCCACGGTCCGGATTTTCGAGGCCTCGCAGCAGGAAATGCCAGCCGAGACCGATGAACAGCAGGCAAAGCCCGTCATTGCCGAGGCGCGCCATCTCGGGAAAAAATTGAGGGAAGAGAATTGGCCAGGCCGCGATGAGCAGCCCCGGCCCCGTGCCGCCGCCCATAGCAGCGAACGCGCGCTGCGACGCCCGACAGCCGATCGCGAATCCGGCGAAGGCCATTGTCCA
Organism: uncultured Alphaproteobacteria bacterium; assembly: GCA_963724385.1. Classification (GTDB taxonomy): domain Bacteria; phylum Pseudomonadota; class Alphaproteobacteria; order Dongiales; family Dongiaceae; genus DASXQK01. The sequence goes on from CAVRUJ010000002.1 coordinate 540,202, forward strand.
GGACACCAGCCGCAGGAGAAGAAGGTGGCTTGGCCAGCTCCAGTCCCTGGCCAGCAGGTAGAATGGAGTTAGCAGGGCATAGAAGAGCGGCGGATGTTGCGCCTCCCAGCTGGGCCCCTCGCCTGGCCGATACGATCGTTCGACCAATTCCTTCAGGTTAGGTGTGGGACCCGCGAAGTAGCGCCGGAAGACGCGCCCGCCGGAGAGGAAGCTCGGGCCTGGATAGGCTTCGACATCTGCCGAGAGTTTGTCGACCCCAAGGACCGGGACATGGCCAGTATCAGCGAGTTGCTGGATATACGACCAATGGCCGAATTCATCGACGCCCTCGAAGGGCGGCAGGAAGGCGACGTGGGCGATCCCAAGGAGCGCCACCGACAGGAGCAGGAGCCGCGTGGCCCAAAGGCCATCGCGATCGACCGCTGTTGAAAGGCCTATCGTCATGCTCGATCGTGGCGGGGCATCGGCCCGATTGTCAGGAGGCGGGAGACTAGCCCGGCCTCGGCCTTTCCATGGTCCAGGATCGGGTCCCTTCCATTCCCTTGCGGCTCGTCGGCAGCACAGCCAACCGCAACGCCAAAGCATGCAGCCGAGATCCACGGATGCCCGGCTGCTGCTTCGATCATAGCCGCGGACCCGCCGGCCGAACAGCCACGAGCGACGTGCAGCTGCATCGGAAGCCTTCTGTGGCGGGCTGTCGGATGCTCGACGGGGAGGCCGACGAGCAATTCCATTCGTTGCGCTTGCCAGAATTTTTGTTTCGCTCGATGATCGCGCGGTTGCGCCGCGGAGACGATCATGCAGCCGAAGCAGACTTTCGAAGAGCTGAAGCAGGAGATCTCGGCCCAGCACGCCAAGCTGAGCCGGCGCCTGCGCCAGATCGCGGAATTCGCCATCGCGGAGCCGGACCATACGGCGCTCGAGACCGTCGCTTCCATCGCCGCCAAGGCCGACGTGCCGCCTTCCAGCCTGATCCGTTTCGCCAAGCATTTCGGCTATGACGGCTTCACCGACATGCAGCGGGTGTTCCGCTCCCGCCTTATCGACCGGGCCTCCAGCTACAACCAGCGCATCCGGGAATTCCGTTCGGGCCAGCCCGCCGACATGCGCTCGCCCCTGGGGGTACTGCGCCATTTCATCGAGGCGGATGCGGCCGCCCTCCAGCGTCTCGGCCATGAGACGCGGCCGCAGGATCTCGAACGCGCCATGGATCTCTTGGCCGCTGCCGAGGTCGTCGGCATCGTCGCCCAGCGCCGGTCCTTTCCCGTGGCGGCCTATTTCGCCTATGCCCTCAGCCATCTCGGGCGCCGCGCCCTGCTCGTCGACGGCGTTGGCGGGATGGCCGGCGAGCAATTGCGGCTGCTGAGCAAGGGCGACGCGGTGATTGCCATCAGCTTCCCGCCCTACGCCGCCGAGACCCTGGCGATCGTGAACGCGGCGCGCGAACGGGCGCTGAAGGTCGTTGCCATCACCGATTCCGCGCTCAGCCCGCTGGCGCCCCGGGCCGACGTCTGCTTCGAGATCGAGGAAGCGCAGATTCAGGGCATCCGGTCGCCGACCGCGCCCCTTTGCCTCGCGGTATCGCTGGTGGTCGGCCTCGGCCAACGTCTCGAGGGAAACGCCAAAGCCGGCGCCCGGCCGCGAGCGAAGCGGAAGGCGGCCCCTCTATAGGGTGGGCTGCACGGGCCCGCCGGCCCGTCCAACGCGCAATCGCCGCTTCGACCAGGGCATTGCCCCGCTACCCGCGATGACGGTCTTGAATCCCTCAACCGGCCGCTCATGACACCCGGTTCGGCGGCGCGGAATGACCATTCTCTTTTCCATTGCCGAATAAAATTCTTGTTCCATAATCCGAAAAAAACAGAATATATGATCGACATCAAGCCCGGGCCGCTGGGCCCGACGGCGGCTCCTCGCGGGCAAGGAAGGATAGGCCATGGCCAATCATCTCACCGACAGGCGCGGCGGCTTTCCGACTGGTTTTACCGCCGTCACCCGCTTCGAGGATCCCGTCGAGGCCACCGGCATCTCCTTCGGCGTGCTCAAGCTCGCTGCCGGCGAGAGCATGAATGTTGAAACAGGACATGAGACCGCCTGGCTGCTGATGCAGGGCCGGGCAGAGGTGACGGCCGGCAACGCGAGCCGGAGCTTCGAGCGCCGGTCCCTCTTTGACGAGCAGCCGAGCTGCCTCCATGTCGCCGCCGGCGAGCGCGTTCGCATCGCCGCGGCGGAAGCGAGCGAGTTCACCGTCTACGCGAGCGCCAACCGCGCAGCCTTCGCCAGCCGATTCTACGGTCCCGAGGATGTGGCCAACGAGCACCGCGGCAAGGGGCAGGTGGACGACGCCTGCTACCGCTTCGTGCGCACCATCTTCGACCGGCGCAACGCCGACCCGGCGGCCGAACTGGTGCTGGGCGAGGTGATCACGTTTCCCGGTCGCTGGTCCAGCTATCCGCCCCATCACCATGCCCAGCCGGAAATCTACCACTACCGGTTCACGCGCCCCGAAGGGTACGGCCACGCCGAGCTGGGCGAGCAGGTGTTCAAACTGCGCGCCTTCGACACCATCCGCATCCCGGCCGGGCTCGACCATGCCCAATGCGCTGCACCCGGCTATGGCATGTACTACGCCTGGGTCATCCGCCATCTGCCCCAGAATCCCTACACCGTGCCGGAATTCACCGCCGAACATCGCTGGACCATGGAGCCCAATGCCGATTTCTGGCGGCCGAAGAGCGGCGGGCCGGGACGGCGCGGGACGTGAGCCGCAAGGCTGCATCCGAAGCGAGCCGCAAGACCATGGCGAAGCCGCTGCTTGACGCCATCACGATCGGACGCGTCTCCGTCGATCTCTACGGCCAGCAGGTCGGAGGGCGCCTCGAAGACATGGCGAGCTTCGCCAAATATGTCGGCGGCTGCCCCGCCAACATTGCCATCGGGGGCGCGCGCTTGGGCCTGAAGATGGCGCTGTTGAGCCGGGTTGGCGACGAACAGATGGGCCGCTTCGTGCGCGAGCAGCTGATCCGCGAGGGCGTGGAGGTGAGCGGGCTTGCGACCGACCCGCGACGCCTGACCGCGCTTGCCATCCTCGGCATTCGCGATTCTGTCAGTTTCCCACTGCTTTTCTACCGCGAGAACTGCGCCGACATGGGCCTGGTCGAGGCCGACATCGACGAGGCCTTCATCGCCTCATCCAGGGCCGTCGTCGCCACCGGCACCCATTTCACCACGCCGGCGGTCGCCGCCGCCAGCCGCCGGGCCATGACGCTCGCCAAACGCCATGGGCGCCAGGTCGTGCTCGACATCGACTATCGTCCGGTGCTCTGGGGCCTGGCCGGCCATGGCGAGGGCGAGAACCGCTTCGTCGACAGTGCCAAGGTGACCGCCCGGCTCCAGGGGATCGTGCCCGACTGCGACGTCGTGGTCGGAACCGAGGACGAGATCCACATCGCCGGCGGCAGCACGGATATCCAGGCGGCGCTGGCCAGTCTGCGCGAGGCGACCAGGGCCATCATCGTCTTGAAGCGCGGACCCGAGGGCTGCGTCGTCTTCGACGGCGCGATCCCCAAGCGGATCGAGGACGGCCTCGTCGTCCCCGGCTTTCCGGTCGAGGTTTACAATGTGCTGGGCGCGGGCGACGGTTTCATGAGTGGGTTCCTGCGCGGGTACCTCCGGGGCGAATCCCTCGCCGAGTCCTGCCGCTACGCCAACGCCTGCGGTGCGCTGGTGGTCTCGCGCCATGGCTGTTCGCCGGCCTCGCCGACCTGGCCCGAGCTTCGCCGGTTCCTGGATCGGGGCAGCCCGCACCTGGCCCTCAGGCATGACCGGGATCTCGAGCATGTCCATTGGGCAACGACACGCCGCGGCAGCTGGCCGGAGATCTGCGCGCTCGCCTTCGATCACCGGCCGCAGTTCGACGCGCTGGCCGAGCGTCACCATCAACCACCCGAGAAGATCGCCGCCTTCAAGTCTTTGGTCTATCGCGCCGCGAGCCAAGTGGCCGGCGGCGATCCGGCCTTCGGCATCCTGGTCGACGACCGCTATGGCCAGGGCGTTCTCGACCAGGCCGGCGACGGGAAACACTGGGTCGCCCGGCCCATCGAGCAGGCCGCGGCGACGCCGCTTGCCTTCCTGGGCGGTCCCGATGTGGGGCTCACGCTGCGCGAATGGCCCGTGACCCAGACGGTCAAATGCCTGATCTACTGGCAGCCCGACGACCCTCCAGCTATCGCCGAGATCCAAAGCCGGCAACTCACGATCCTGGCCCAAGCCTGCCGCGATACCGGCCACGAATTGCTGCTGGAGTTGATCGCCAACCGCAAGCGGCCGGGCGACGGTCCGGCGACGCTCGAGATGATGCGGCGCGTCTACGCCATGGGCATCAGGCCCGACTGGTGGAAGCTTGCCGCACCCGAGGCGGAGTCCGACTGGAAGCCGATCGAACGGACGATCCGCTCGGCCGATCCCTACTGCCGCGGCGTTCTGTTGCTGGGCTTCGATGCGCCCATCGCCAAGCTCGCAGCCGCGTTCGACTCCGCCGCAGCCCAGCCCATCTGCAAGGGCTTCGCGGTCGGCCGCAGCATTTTCGCCAAGCCGGCGGAAGACTGGCTGTCCGGCCGCATCGACGATGCCGCGGCCGTCCGGCGCATGGCGAGCGCCTACCGGCGCTTGATCGAGGCCTGGCGGGCAGCGCGCGGCGCAGCTGCGGAAGCGAATGGCGCGGGCTTACGCAAACGGATCGGGTGAACCCATGACGCGCATGACCATGGCCCAGGCGCTTCTCCGCCATATGGCGGCCCAGATGGTCGAGATCGACGGCCGGGAGCAGCCGCTGTTCGCTGGCGTTTTCGCCATTTTCGGCCACGGCAATGTCGCCGGGGTCGGCCAGGCGCTGGCTGAGATGGGAAACCGCCTGCCCACCTTCCGAGCCCACAACGAGCAGGCCATGGCTCATGCGGCCATCGCCTTTGCCAAGGCCAGCAACCGGCGCCGGATGATGGCCTGCACCACCTCGGTCGGCCCGGGCGCCACCAACATGGTGACGGCGGCGGCGCTCGCCCATGTCAACCGCCTGCCCGTGCTTATGCTGCCGGGCGATGTGTTCGCCAGCCGCCGGCCCGATCCCGTGCTCCAACAGGTGGAGAACTTCGCCGATCCAACTATCTCGGCCAACGACTGCTTCCGTCCCGTCGCCCGCTATTGGGACCGCATCATGAGGCCGGAACAGCTGCTGGCGAGCCTGCCCCAGGCCATCCGCGTGCTGACCGACCCGGCCGAATGCGGCCCCGTGGTGCTGGCCCTGCCCCAGGACGTGCAGGCCGAGGCGGCCGAATTCCCCGAGAGCTTCTTCGCGCCGAGGCTGATCCGCCCGCGCCGGCCGGCGCCTGACGTCGAGGAACTCGCCGCCGCCGTGCAACGCCTCAAGTCCGCCAAGGCCCCGCTGATCATTTGCGGCGGCGGCGTCCACTACAGCGAGGCCGCGGGCAATCTGGCCGACTTCGCCGAGCGCCATGGCCTGCCGGTGGCCGAGACCCAGGCCGGCAAGGGCGCGCTGCCTTGGACCCATCGACTCAACATGGGCGCCATCGGCGTCACCGGCACCGCGGCGGCGAACGAATTGGCGCGCAACGCCGACTTGGTGCTTGCCGTCGGAAGCCGGCTGCAGGACTTCACCACCGGCTCCCATGCCCTCTGGTCGCGCGGAGCCGACCTCATCCAGCTCAATGTCGCCGCCTTCGACGCCTTCAAGCAGCGGGCCCAGCCCCTGGTGGCCGATGCCCGCGCCGGGATTGCAGCGCTCTCCGCCGCGCTCGGGAACTGGCGGGCGCCCGAAAGCTGGACCAAGCGCGCCGAAGCCCTGCGCGCCGATTGGCAGAAGGTCGTCGACCGGGTGACGGCGCCGCCCGCCGGCAACGCGCTGCCCTCCGATGCCCAGGTCCTGGGCGCGGTCAACCGCAAGGCCGATGTGCGCGACATCATGGTCTCAGCCGCCGGCGGACTGCCGGGGGAACTGCACAAGCTCTGGCGCGCCACCGATCCCAAGGGCTATCACCTTGAATACGGCTATTCCTGCATGGGCTACGAGATCGCGGGCGGCATGGGGGTCAAGCTCGCCTTCCCCGACCGGCGGGTGATCGTGCTGGTGGGCGACGGCAGCTACCTGATGATGAATTCCGAGATCGCGACGGCGGTGATGATGGCCCTGAAGCTCGACATCGTCGTCCTCGACAACCGCGGCTTCGGCTGCATCAACCGGCTGCAGCAGTCGGTGGGCGACAGGCCGTTCAACAATCTGCTGGCCGACGTTCCGGGCGCCGTCCGACAAGCCGACATCGATTTTGCCGGCCATGCCCGCAGCCTCGGCGCCGTGGCCGAGAAGGTCGGCAGCATCGGCGAGCTGGAAATGGCCCTCGACCGCGCGGCCAAGTCGCCGCAGAGCCACGTCATCGTCATCGATACCGATCCCGCGATTTCGACCCGCGAGGGCGGCGCCTGGTGGGACGTGCCCGTCGCCGAGGTGGCCGTGCGAGCCGAAACGCAGCAGGCCCACGCCGCCTACGCTGAGACCGTCGCGCGCCGGGATCGCGACTAGCACAGGGCGCACAAGCACTCCGACACCCATCCCAAAGGAACCGTCATGACCGTCAAGCTCGGCATCAACCCAATCGGCTGGACCAACGACTGCATGCATTGGCTGGGGGATTTCATCCCGCTCGAACAATGCCTGGCCGAAGTGAAACTGGCGGGCTTTTCCGGCGTCGAGCTTGGTCGCAAGTTTCCGCGAGACGCTGCCAAGCTTGGCCCCCTGCTCAAGGCTCATGGGATATCGCTGGTTTCTGGTTGGTATAGCGCCGAGCTGCTGCGCCGCGAGCCCAAGGAAGAGATCGCCGCCATGGCCGATCACCTGAACCTGCTGAAGCGGCTGGGCTCGCCGGTCATGGTGTTTGCCGAGACCACGGGCGAGATCATCAACAATGTCGGTGCGCCGGCTTCGGCGCGCCCGAAGCTCGGCAGCCTCGGTGAATGGAAGCGCCTCGGCCAGCGCTTCACCGCCGTTGCCGATCACATGCTGGACAAAGGTGTGCGCATGGCGGTGCACCACCACATGGGCACCGTGGTCGAGACGGCCGAAGACGTGGACCGGCTGCTGGAGAATTGCGGGCCCTCCGTCGGTCTGCTCCTCGACACCGGCCACATGACCTTCGCCGGCGGCGATCCCGTTGCCGTGGCCAGGCGCCACGCCAACCGCATCGTGCACGTCCATTGCAAGGATATCCGGCGCTACGCGCTCGCAGCCTGCCAGGAGCGCGACGTGAGCTTCTCCCAGGCGGTGCTGCAAGGCCTGTTCACCGCACCGGGCGATGGGATCGTGGACTATCCGGCCCTGTTCAAGATTCTCGCCGCGGCCGGCTACAAAGGCTGGCTGGTGCAGGAGGCCGAGCAGGACCCGCGCGCCGCCCATCCGCTGACCTACGCGCGCCTGGGCTGCGCCCATATGAAAAAGCTTTGCGCCGCGGCCAAGCTGAAGCTCGCCTGAGGGGACCATGGCGCGCCGGCTCAACATAGGCCTCATCGGGGCGGGCTTCATCGGCCGGGCCCACGTCTTCGGCTACACCGCCCAGCCGGTGATCTTCTCCGAAGCGGCGGCCTTCCCGAACTTGGAACTCTTGGCTGAAGCCACGCCCGAGGTCGCCGCCGCCGGAGCGGTGCGCCTCGGCTTCCGGCGCCATACCGCCGACTGGCGCTCGCTCATCGCCGATCCCTCCATCGACATCGTCGACATCTGCGTTCCCAGCAACCTCCACCGGGAGATCGCGCTCGCGGCCATCGCCGCCGGCAAGGCGGTCTATTGCGAGAAACCGGTCGGGCTGGACGGGATGCAGGCCTCGGAAATCGCCGAAGCCGCCAGGCGTGCCGGCGTGGCGAGCCTGGTCGGCTTCACCTATCTGCGCAATCCCATGATCGGCCTCGCCCGGCGCCTCATCGAGGAAGGCGCCATCGGCCGCGTCCAGCATTTCCGCGGCGCCCACAATGAAGACTACCTGTCCGATCCCGCCCACCCGTTCATCTGGCGCTGCGATCCCGCCATCGCCGGGCGGGCGGGCGCGCTGGGCGACCTCGGCTGCCACATCATCAGCGTCGCCGAGCTGCTGTGCGGCGAGATCCGCTCCGTCTCGGCCATGACCCGCATCGTGGTGAAGGACCGGCCGGTCCGCGCCGGGAGCAGCGACATGCGCGCCGTGGGCAATGATGACCAGGTCCAGTTCCTAGCCGAGTTCGCCGGCGGCGCAACCGGACATATAGAAGCGAGCCGGGTCGCCAGCGGGAGCAAGATGGACATCACCTTCGAAATCACCGGCAGTGAGGGTGCCATCCATTTCGACGGCGAACGCCTGGGCGAACTGCGCCTCTATTCACGGCGCGACGCCGCCGACCGCCAGGGCTTCCGCACGATCTCGGCCGGCCCGGCCCATCCACCCTATGGCAGTTTCCTGCCGGGCGCGGCTCATGGCATCAGCTTCAACGATCTCAAGGTCATCGAAGTCCAGGCCTTGATGCAGCTCGTGGCAGCCGGCGAGCCCGCCGCCCCGGACTTTCAGGGTGCGGCCCATATCGGCCGTGTGCTGGACGCCGTGCTCGCCTCGGCAGCGGAACGGCGCTGGGTTGCCGTGGATCAGTAAGGCTGAAACCAGGGTAGACAGGAGCCCACGGCCGCCACAGTCTGGCGACCCTTCGAATCAGACCGGACCGGCGGTTTGCCGACGCTCGCTCCCATGAACGCCAAAGCTCCTGCCCCGTGGCCGCGCGGGGCCCTCTGGATCCTGACGGCGACCATCGTCGCCTCCAGCATGGCCTTCATCGACATGACGGTGGTGAACATCGCGCTTCCGGTGCTGCAGCGCCGGCTCGGCGCCAGCTTCGTGGAAGCCCAATGGGTGGTCGAGGCCTACACGCTCTTTCTGTCGGCCCTCGTACTGCCCGGCGGGGCGCTGGGGGATCTCTATGGCCGGCGCCGGGTCTTCGCCATCGGCATCCTGCTCTTCGCCCTTGCCTCGGCTGCCTGCGGCCTGGCGCCCGATCCGCTGACCTTGATCGCGGCCCGCGCGCTCCAGGGCATCGGCGGCGCGCTCTTGATGCCGGGAAGCCTCGCCATTCTATCGGCCAGCTTCCCGCGAGAGCGCCAGGGCTATGTCATCGGCATCTGGTCGGCCGCCTCTGGCGTCGCGGTCTCGATCGCGCCGGCGCTGGGCGGCTGGCTCATCGATGCCTTCTCCTGGCGCGCCGTCTTTCTCATGAACCTGCCGCTGGCCGCCGCCGCACTCGCCATCGTCTTGACCAAAGTGCCGGAAAGCCGGTCGCCCCGCGCCGCCCGGCTGGACGTCCCGGGCGCGCTGCTGGCGATCGTTGGGCTGGGCGGGCTGACGCTGGGCCTGATCCAGGCCGGGCGGGCCGGCTTCGGCGATCCCTTGGCCTTGGGCGGAATAGCCGCTGGTCTGCTGGGCCTGGGGGGCTTCATAGCCGTGGAGGACGGTTCGGCCCATCCCATGATCCCGCTCGGCCTCTTCCGCCGGCGCGTCTTCGCCGCCATCCAGGGCTTCACCTTCCTGCTCTGGGCGGCGCTTTCCGGCGCCCTCTTCTTCGTGCCTTTCCGCCTGATGCAGATCCAGGGCTTCGCGCCGATCGAGGCCGGCGCCTCCCTGCTTCCCTTCGTCGTTGTCGTATCCCTGCTCTCCAATTGGGCCGGGCGGTTAGTGGACCGCCTGGGCGCGCGCGGCCTGCTTGTGACCGGATCGGCCGTTGCCGGCCTCGGCTTTCTTTGCCTCGCCCTTCCGGGACTGGAAACGCCCTACTGGCTCGGGATCCTGCCGGCCCTGCTGGTAGTGGGCCTGGGCATGGGTCTTTGCGTCGCGCCGGTGACGGTGACGGCCCTCAACGCCGCCGGCGCCGAACACGTCGGGTTGGCCTCGGCGGTGAACAACATGGCGGCCCGGGTCGGCGGGCTCATCGCCATCGCCGTCTTCGGCATCCTGCTGGCCGATCGCTTCGGCTTCGCTCTCGATAGGTCGCTGGCGGCCCTGGCGCTGCCCGACTGGGCCGTCGCGGCCCTGGCGCCGGAACGCGGCAAGCTCGCGGCCGCCGTCCTGCCTCGGGGACTTTCGAGCGGCCAACAGACGGCGCTTCAGACCGCGATCCGGCTCGCCTTCCTCGACGGCTATCGCTGGGTCATGGCGGCGGCGGCGGCTCTCGCGCTCACCAGCACCCTCATCGCCGCCCGCTGGCTGGGACGCGAATGGAAGCCCTAGCCGTATCCGCAACGTCGGGGAGAATCCGCGGCTTGCCGCCTTCCGGCTGACACCTCCGGACACGGATGCTAGAAGGAACCGCCTTCGGCTGAAGCCAGGGCGGAGTCGGGGGATCGCCGATGAAGCCGCTGTTCGAGATGCTCGCGGCCTATAACGTCTGGGCCAATCGCCGCCTTTACGACGCCGCGGCCGGAATTCCAGACCCAGATTACCGGGCCGATCGAGGCGCCTTCTTCGGGTCGCTTCACGGCACGCTCAACCATCTGCTGCTGGGCGACCGCATCTGGATGCATCGCTTCACCGGCGAAGGCGAAGAGCCGGCCAATCTCGACGCGATCCTGTTCGAGGATTTCACGGCGCTGCGCCGCGCGCGAGAAGTCGAGGACGCCCGCATTGTCCGCTATGTCCACGCTCTCGATGAGGTGCGGCTTGCCGGGACGATCCGATATCGCAGCACCCGCAGTCCTGCCGAGATCGAGCAGCGGCTCGCCCCGCTCCTGCTCCATTTCTTCAACCATCAGACCCACCACCGCGGCCAGGCTCATTGCCTGCTGACCGGGCTCGCCGGCGAAGCGCCTTCTCTCGATTTGCTGATCTTCCAGCGGGAAACCGGCGCCAGCCTGCTGGCCGGCCAAGGCGGCGATTTCTCGCGACCCGAGCGCCGACCGGCCCGACCATGACGCTCACTTGGCGGAGGTTCCTGCCCTCCTGGCCCCTGATCGTGGGGCTCGCCGCCTTCGCCCGGGCGCTGGCGAATCCCAAGGGACTGCTCGGCGATCCCGACACCTATCTCCACCTCGCCGCCGGACGCTGGATGCTCGACCATCGAGCGCTGCCCTCGGCGGACCCGTTTTCCCACTCCTTGGCCGGCGCCCATTGGGTCGCCCATGAGTGGCTCTCGGAAGTCCTGATGGCGGCCGTCTTCGGCGCCGGCGGCTGGCGCGGGCTTGTCCTCTTGACCGGCGCCTGCTTCGCGCTTGCCGCCGCGCTCCTGACTCGTGGCGTGTTGCGCCGGACCGAGCCCTTGACCGCTCTCATCCTCGCCGTGGGCGGCATCGCCCTCTTCCTGCCCCATCTCCTGGCCCGCGCCCATATCCTGGCGCTGCCCGTCTCGGTCGCCTGGTGCGCGGCGCTGTTCGCGGCCAGGGACGAGGGCAAGGGGCCGCCCTATGCCGTCCTGCCGCTGATGCTGCTCTGGGCCAATCTCTATGGCGGATTCATGTTCGGCCTGGCGCTCGCCGCCTATCTGGGATTGGAAGCCGTGGCCTTTCCCACCGCGGGTCGCGGCCGATTCGGCGAGCTTTGGCGCTGGGCCGCTTTCGTGCTTGCCGGCGCGGCGCTCTGCCTGGCAACGCCCAACGGCCTCGCGGGATTTCTCCAGCCCATCCGCATGGCCAACATGCCGGTGCTCCAGGCGACGTTCAACGAGTGGCAGGCCACCGACTTCAGTCAGCTCCAGCCCCTGGAACTATGGATCCTGGGCCCGATCCTGCTCGGCTTCACCACCGGCGTGCGCTTGCCATTAATGCGGCTCGCCCTGGTGCTGATCCTCATCCACCTCGCCCTTGCCCATGCCCGCCACGCCGATCTCTTGGGTTTCGTCGGGCCGCTCGCGGTGGCGGGGCCGCTCGGCCCCCAGATCATCGAGCGCATGGGTGGCAAGACCCGGTCGCGTCTGGCGGAACTGCTGGCGCGTCTGACGCCGAAGGCTTCGTGGCCGGCCGTCGGCGCGGTGGTCCTGGCCTGCCTGTTGATCGCTGTTGCCGCCATGCCGCGGCCGATCATGCGCGGCGACGACGGCGTCACGCCGATGTCCGCCCTCGACGCGGCCGAACGCCTGGGCCTCAAAGGGCCCGTCTTCAACAGCGAGGCCTTCGGGGGCTACCTCATCTTCCGCGGCGTGCCCACCTTCATCGACGGGCGCATCGAGATGTACGGCGACGACTTTCTGAAGAGCTATATGGCGCAAAGCAGCGGCAGCGAGCCGGCCCTCACGGACATGCTGGCGCACTATCACATCGCCTGGACTCTGCTGCTCCCCGACGACGGGGCTGTCGCCGCCCTCGATCATCTGCCCGGTTGGAAGCGCGTCTATGCCGACAAATGGGCCGTGGTCCACGCCAGGACCGATGCGACGGCGCCGTAAACCTTAGCCCGCGAATCTCGGCTCCGGCACGCCTTTGATGCCGAGGTCGTAGATGGCAAAGAGGCTGCCGCGCAGCACGCCGTCGCCGGGAAAACGCGGCAAAGGCGGTTTCGCCATGGAGGTGACGTAGAGCACGTCGAGCTTCGGGCCGCCGAACATGACGCTGGTCACCTTCTTGACCGGCATCTCTATCACCCGCTCGATCTTGCCGTCGGGGGTATAGCGGATGAGCTTGCCGTCATAGACCTGGGCGTTCCACAGGCAGCCCTCGGCATCGACGGTCGAGCCGTCGGCCGCCCCGCCGGTCGAGGTGTCGAGCTTGGCGAAGACCCGGCGACTGGCGACGTTGCCGGTGGCGAGATCGTAGTCGTAAGCCCAGATTTCCCCCGACCAGGAATCGGCGAAGTAGAAGATCTTCCCGTCCGGGCTCCAGCAGGGACCGTTGGAGACAATGATCTTGTCGTCGATCTTGTGGAGCGAGAGATCGGGGTCGAGACGGTAGAGAGCGCCGTTCGGCCCTTCCTCCATCGTGTCCATGGTTCCGGCGATGAAACGCCCGCGCTTGTCCACCTTCCCATCGTTAATCCGGTTGTTGTTCCGGCCAGGTTCGGGATCGACGATGAGGTCCAGGTTGCCGGACTTGAAGTCGAGGAAATGGAAGCCGCGCGCCAGCGACAGTAGCGCGCCGCCTTTCTTTCGCAGCGCCATGGAGCCGATCTTCTGGGGCAAGTCCCAGGCCCGGATTTCGCGGCCGTCCGCAGTGCAGCGGAACACGTTCATGCCGAAGCTGTCGATCCAGTAGAGCCGCTGCTCCTCCACGTCCCACAGCGGGCCCTCGCCCAGGATCGTCTTCACGTCCACCAGCACGTCGATGCGCATCGGTACCTCCCCTGTCTCTGACTTGCGTTGCGCTCAGCCGGCAAAGCGCGGCTCAGGCACGCCCTTGACGCCCAAACCATGGACCGCGAACAGCCCGCCCGCCTCCTTCTCCTTGGGCGCCACGCCGGCGATGGGCCGGGCCATGGAGGTGACGAAGGCGATGTCGAGGTTTGGGCCGCCGAAGCTGAGGCTCGTGGTCGAGCCTACCGGAAGGCCCACCATGCGGTCGACCGTCCCATCCGGCGCGAAGCGGATGAGCCTCCCGGAATAGACCTCGGCCGACCAGATGAATCCCTCGCTGTCCACCGTCGCGCCGTCGGGATAGCCGCGCAGCTTGTCGAAGGACGCGAACGGGCGCCGGTTGGCGACCTTGCCGGTCGCGATGTCGTAGTCATAGGCGTAGAGCGCCTTGATCGAGGTGTCGGCGAAATAGAAGGTCCTGTCGTCCAGGCTCCAGCAGGGCCCGTTGGAGCAGGTGATCCCGCCGTCGAGCTTCTGGACCTTGAGGTCCGGCCCGAGACTGTAGAGGCCGCACAGCGGGTCGCGCTCCTCGGTGTCCATGTAGCCGGCAACGAACCGCCCGCGCCGGTCGACCTTGCCGTCGTTCATGCGGATGCGCGGCTTGCCCGGATCCGGGTCGACGATGCGGGCGACCTCGCCGGTCTTGAAATCGAGGAAATGGAAGCCGGACTTGAGCGACAGGACCGCGCCTCCGCCCCGCTTGCGCAGCGCCATGGAACCGATGGGCTCGGGCAGCGGCCAGGTTTTGCGGCTGCCGCCCTTGGGGTCGCAGACATGCACCGCGGGCCCGAGGCTGTCGATCCAGTAGAGCCGCTGTTCCTCCACGTCCCAGAGCGGGCCTTCGCCGAGCGCCGCGCGGGCATCGATGATCATCTCGATTTTGAGCATCTCTTTTCCCCCTAGAACGCCACCTGGTCGCCGCCCTTGAGGCTCAGGATCTCCCGCGCCTCGTCAGGGGTGGCGACCTCGAGCGACATGCCCTCCAGGATCTGGCGGATCAGGCGCACCTGATCGCCGTTGGACTTCGCGAGCTTGCCCGGGCCGGCCCAGAGGGAATCCTCGAGCCCGACCCTGACGTTGGAGCCCATGGCCGCGCCAATGGAGGCGAGCGTGATCTGGTTGCGCCCCGCGCCCAGGATCGACCACTGATAGGCATCGCCGAACAGGCGGTCGGCCGTGCGCTTCATGTGCATCAGGTCCTCAGGATGCGTGCCGATGCCGCCCAGGATGCCGAACACCGACTGCACGAAGAGCGGCGGCTTCACCAGCCCGCGGTCGAGAAAATGCCGCAGGTTGTAGAGATGCGCGATGTCATAGCACTCGAACTCGAATCGCGTGCCGTTGTTGGCGCAGGTCTTCAGGATGTACTCGATCTCCCGGAAGCTGTTGCGGAACACCAGGTCGCGGGTGTTTTCCAGGTGCTGTCGCTCCCACTCGAACTTGAAGTCCTTGTATTTCTCCAGCAGCGGGAACAGCCCGAAATTGATCGACCCCATGTTGAGGGAGGCTACCTCGGGCTTGAAGGTGGCGGCCGGCAGCACGCGCTCCTCGACCTTCATGTAGGGGCTGCCGCCGGTGGTGATGTTGATGACGGCGTTGGTGCCCTGCTTGATCCGCGGCAGGAAGCGCCCGAAAGCGGCCGGGGTCTGGTCGGGCTGGCCGGTCTCGGGGTTGCGGGCGTGGAGATGCAGGATCGAAGCCCCCGCCTCCGCCGCGGCCAGCGCTTCCCGCGTGATGTCGTCGGGCGTGATCGGCAGATGGGGCGACATGGTGGGCGTGTGGATCGCGCCCGTCACGGCACAGGTGATGATGACCTTCCGCTTGGCTGCCATGACGCCTCCTGTTCGCTAGTCGCCGATGTCCTTGGCCGCGCGTCGCTTGTGCTGGAGCAGCGCCATGAGGCGCCGATCGCGCCAGGCCTGGCGTTTGCCAAGGTCGCCCTGTTTCAGGCGCTTGCGCCGGTCGCGCTCGATCTCCGCCAGCACGGGTCCCTTCCAGTCGGCCGCACGGGTCTGGGAGGGGAACAGCTTTTCGTAGATCCCGCTGTAGCGCAGCACGTAGTCGCGCACGCCCCCGGGCGCGTTGAGGTCGATGGTCTCGAAGGGACCCATGAAGCTCCAGCGCAGCGCCAGCCCCTCGCGCAGGCCGACATCCACGTCCTCGATGCTGGCGTAGCCGTCGGCGACCAGCCGAAAGGCCTCCTGCAGCAGCGCGCCCTGCATCCGATTCATGACGAAGCCGTCAATCTCGCGCTTCATGACGATGGGCGCCTGGCCGGCCTTGGTCATGAAATCGGCCGCGCGGGCAACGACCGCGGGATCGGTCCAGGGTGCCGGAACCACCTCGACCGCCGGCACGAGATAGGGCGGATTGATGGGATGGACGACCAGGCAGCGGGCGCGGCCGGCAACGCTTTCGGTGAAGGCGGAGGGCAGCAGGGCCGAGGTCGAGCTCGCCAGCACTGCATCGGGCGGCGCCAGTCGGTCGAGTTCCGGGAACAGGGCGCGCTTCACTTCGATCTTTTCCGGCGCGTTCTCCTGGACATGGACCACGCCCGCGAGCGCCTTGCCGAGATCGTCGGTCGTCGCGATGCGCCGGCGGACCTCGCCGGGGCTCTGTCCCTCCAGCAGGTCGTAGCGCGCGAGATCGGGCAGCACGGAATCGACGAAGGCAAGCGCCTGGTCGAGGGCGGCCGGAACGCTGTCGGCCACGCTCACGTCATGACCGGCGCGGGCGAAACTGATCGTCCAGGCCCGCCCGATCAATCCGGCGCCGACGACTGCTACCTTGGCCATGGTCCGGCCCTCTACAGGGATTCGACGTTGCCGCAGACGCCGATCGACTGACCGGAGACGTTGGCCCCGTCGGGCGACATCAGGAAGGCGACCGTGGCCGCAACATCGTCGGCCGTTACCATCCGGCGCAGCGACACGCGTTCCAGATACCGGCGCGTCATCTCCTTGCGGCTTACACCCACCTGCTTGGCCCGAGCGGTGATCACCCGTTCGATGCGCGGCCCGGCGACGATGCCCGGCAGGATGGCGTTGACCCGGATGTTGGAGGGACCCAGTTCCTTGGCCAGGCTCTGGGTAAAGCCTACAACGCCCCATTTGGCGGCCGAGTAGGGCGTGCGAAATGCGTAACCGAAGCGCCCGGCGGCCGAGGACATGTTGACGATGGACCCGCCCCCCGACTTGCGGATCATCGGCACGGCCCAATGCGCGCAAAGGAACTGGCCCGTCAGGCAGACGTCGATGCAGCGCCGCCATTCGGCCGGGTCGATCTCCTCCACCCCGCCGGTCGGTCCGGCGATGCCGGCGTTGTTGACCAGCGTGTCCAGGCCGCCCAGCGCCCGGCCGGCAAGCTTGAAGAGGCTTTCCACATCGGCCTCGGAGGAAACATCGGCCACGAAGGCGGGCGCCTTGGGATGAGCTCTGCGAAAGTCGGCGAGGAAATCCTCGGAGACGTCGCAGATGGCGACTTTGGCGCCGGCGGCAAGCAGCCGGTCGGCGATGGCCCGACCGATGCCGGAAGCCCCGGCGGTCACGATCACCCGTTGACCTTTCAGCGGCCGTGGGGCCTTGCCGGCCTTCATGCTCTTGGCTGCAGCCATGATCTCGTTCCTCCCTTCGACTAGACGATCTCTCGCGCGAACCGGACGCCTGGCCGGACTACGCCTCGCGCAGAGCGACGACGGCGCTCAACACCACGGCGCCGAACAGGATGTCACGCACAGCGTAAGGCAAGGTCGTGCCGTCGAGCAGCGTCTGCAGCGCCGTCAGGAGCAGCACGCCGCCCAGCATGCCCAGATAGTGGCCGCGACCGCCGGTGATCAGCGTCCCGCCCACGACCACAACCGCGACCGAGGGCAGCAGGTACTGATCGCCCATGCCGAGGCTCGCCTGGCCAGCGAAGCCCGTCAGCATGACGCCGACGAGCGCCGCGCAGACTCCGCTCAGCATATAGACCCCGATGATCGTGCGCTCGACGTTCACCCCGGAAAGCCGCGCCACCCGCGGGCTGTTGCCCACGGCATAGACGCGCCTGCCGAAGGCCGTGCTGCCGAGCAGAAGGGTGGCGCCGGCGATCAGCAACAGCAGGATCGGGATCGCAGGCGTGATGCCATTGGTGCCTCCCGTCATCAGCCAGCGCAATGCCGATGGAGCGAAGCCCGACGGGTACCCGTCGGTGTAGAGGAGAGCGATCGCCTGCAGAATGCCGTTCATCGCGAGCGTGATCACGATCGGAGGGAATTCCAGGTAGACGACTCCGAGGCCGTTGACGAAGCCCGCCAGCGCGCCCACGGCCAGCACCAAGGGGAAGGCCCAGATCGCCGGCAGATTGTTTCCCTGGGAGATGGCCGCGAACAGGATGCCGCAGAGGCCCAAGGTCCAGGGCAGCGAGAGGTCGAGGCCGCCGGTCAGGATGACCGCCCCCTGGCCCAGCGCCAGGATGGCCATGAAGGAACTCAGCACCAGGAGCGAGTTGAGATAGCGGATCCCGACATAGCCGGTGACGAACTCGGTGATGATCACCACCGCGATGAAGCAGACATAGGCCGGGAGGGCATAGCGGATCAGTTCCCGGTGCCGCAGCAGGAACCCCGGCTTCGTCACCGGCACGCTCGGCAGCTTGCCAATGCTCTCCGAAGTCAGGGCGGCCAACCGATGGGCCCGGACCCGCCAGTGGCGCAGCATATCCCCGAAGGTGGTCCTGAGTTTCGAGCCGCGGCGGAAGCACCGGTTGATCACCGCCAGGATCAGGACAACCCCCTCGGCCAGCGTGCTGTAATAGGCGGAGACATTGAGGACCAGCAGGACATTGACGATCAGCAGGAGGCTGAAAGAACCGAACACCGACCCGAGGCAGCCGCCCCGACCGCCGCCCAGCAACGTGCCGCCGACCACGACCGCAGCGAACACTTGCAGCAGCATGGCATCGCCCACCAGAGGGTCGCCCGAGGCGGTCTGGGCCGAGATGAAGATGCCCGAGGCGCCGTAGAGCATCCCGCCCAGGACATAGGCGAAGAACTCGGTCGTCCGCACCTTGACGCCCGCCGAGCGGGCCGCCTCCCGGTCGCCGCCAATGGCGTAAAGGCCCGTGCCGAAACGCGTTCGTCGCAGCACCGCCCAGATGGCCATGAGCACGATCAGGATGACGATGGGTGCCGGCAGCAGGTTGGGGATCGCGGTGCCGGTGAAGAAGGCGCAGAAATCCGACGGCACCTGCCCGCCCGGCTTGTCCTGCACCAAAAGGGTCACGCCTTCGACGATGAACATGGTCGAGATCGTCACCACGATGGGCTGCAGGCGGAGCACGGCGACGAAGAACCCGTTGAAGGCGCCGGCCAGGCCCCCGATGCCGAGCCCGGCTAGGCCCCAGGCGATCTCCATCCCCAGGCTCGGCGACACCGAAGGGTCGGGCTGCATCTGGGTCGCCAGCACGACATTCACGAGCGAGATGACCGCGCCCACCGAGAGATCGAACCCGCCGGTCAGGATCACCAGGGTCTCGCCCACGGTTGCCAGCGACAGCATGGTGCCGCCGACCGACATGTAGCTAACGTCGAAAAAGCCGAGCCCGTGGGGCGAAAGCGCATAGACGGTCGAAAAAAGAACGATGAAGACGACGATAGCGACGATCAGGCCTTGATTGTGCGCGATGCCGAGCATCAGCCGCGACTGCGGCGGGGACGACGTGATCGTGCTCACGCGGCGGTCCCTCCGGCGTTGAGCAACCCGAGCACGGCGGTGGATTCGCCGAGCGCGATGCGCATGATCGTGGCCTCGTTGATCTGGCCGCGCTCCTCGGAAAGCTCGGCCACGATCTTGCCGGCGTAGATGACCAGGACGCGCCGGCTCAGATTGATGACCTCGGCCAGCTCCGTGGAGTAGAACAGCACCGCCCCGCCGCTCTTTGCATAGTCCGCCATCAGCACGTAGATCTCGTGCTTGGTGCCGACGTCGACGCCGCGGGTCGGATCGTAGAGCAGCAACACGCGGCTGCCCGCCAGGAACCACTTCGCCAGCACGATCTTCTGCTGATTGCCGCCCGAGAAGGCGCTGACCGGCTGGAACAGGGCTCGCTGATCGACCTGCACCCGCGCCAGTGCTGCGGCCACGCCGCGCATCTCGGCCTCGGTATCGATGAGCCCATGCTTCAGGAAACGATCAATGATCGGGAGCGAGACGTTGCGCCGCCCGTCCAGGCGCAGCGCCAAGGCTTCGACCTTGCGCTCCTCCGGCACCAGGCTGATCCCCATGCGCGCGTTGATCGCCGCGCGCGGCGAGGTCAACTCCACGGGCCGTCCGTCGACGGAAATCTGCCCGGCCAGGGGCGCGATGTCGCCGAACATCGCCCGGAATAGGTCGAGCTGCCCCATGCCCTGCATCCCCACCACGCCCAGGATCTCGCCGGGGAAGAGGTCCAGGGATGCGTCCCGAAGACGCCCGGCGGAAAGGCCGCGCAGCGTGACCCGCGGCGCGGACCCGGGCCGGGCTCGCGGCTTCTCAGGGAACGTGGCGACGATCGAGCGGCCGATGATGAGCTCGATCACCTGCTCGTCGCTCACATCGCTCACGGCGAAGCTGCCCACGTCCCGCCCGTTGCGCAGCACGGTCAGGCTGTCGCAGAAGGCGCGAACCTCGAGCAGCCGGTGGGAGATGAAGAGGATCGTCACCCCTTCCCGCTTCAGCCGGGCGATCAACCCGCCGAGCCAGTCGATGTCGCGGCCCGAGAGAGCCGAGGTCGGTTCGTCCAGAAGCAGGATCCGCGGCTTGCGGAAGATGGCGCGCGCGATCTCGATTTTCTGGCGCAGCGGCAGCTCGAGCCGGCTCACCTCCAGATAGGGCTCGATGTTCGTGATGCCGAGATCCTTCAGATGGGCATCGACTAGCTCGGCGCCTTCGCGGGCGCGGATCATCCCGAACCGGTTGATCGGCTGGTAGGGCAGCAGAATGTTCTCGGCGACCGTGAGATTGGGAACCTGGGTCAGTTCCTGGAAGGCGGTCTGGATTCCGGCGCGATGGGCGTCGCGCGGCCCGTTCAGATGAAGCACCTGGCCGAAGCAGGCGAGCGTGCCGGAGTCCGGGCGCATGAAGCCGCTGAGCAGCTTCACCATGGTCGATTTGCCGGCACCGTTCTCGCCGAGCAGCGCGTGCACCCGCCCGGGCTCGACTTCGAAGCTGGCATCATCGAGGGCGACCGTGGCGCCGAAGGCCTTGCGGACCTTGGACGCCGAAATGGCGGCTGCGGCTGGCATCGTCATTGACTGTAACGCGAAAGGCGCGGGTCCGGGCCCTCGAACCGGACCCGCGCCTTCAGTTGCTACATTTCCGGCTTGCCGCCCAGCGCCGCCTGCACGCCGATTTCCGGCGTGTCGGGCGAATAGATGGCCGCAAACCAACCCGGGTTCTTGATCAGCGAAGGCTGGAACGCGCTGCAGCCTCCCGCCATCTCCTTCCAGGTGCCTTCCACGCAAAGCTTGCTGGTCTCGTTGGTGTAGACCGGCAGCGGCAGCTTGATCAGATGCGGCACGTCCTTGCCGTCGAGGATGTCGACGACCCGCTTGAGGGCAAGCGCGCCGGAATAGGGCGGCGAAGCGTAGGAGATGCTCGGATAGCCCATCGGACGGTAGGTGTCGTGCGCGCCGTCGACGGCCGTGCCCTTGGCCAGCATTTGGATGCGGTGGCCGTTGGAGCCTTCGCCGGCGCAGGGGATCATCTTCTCGTCGGGAATGCCCGCTTCCGCTTCCATCGAAGCCGCGGTGTAGCAGCCGACCTGGAGCCACAGCCCATCGATCGTGTTCCACGGGTGCGTCGCCAGGATCTTCGTCAACTCAGTGCGCGCGACGGCCTGGCTCCACATGCCCACCGCCGAGGCGACGATATGGATGTCAGGATATTTGGCGAAGACTTCCTGGGCGGCCGCCGTGCGCTGTGTGTCAACCGAAGTGCCCGGCACGCCGGTCAGCATGACGATGTTGCCCTTGCCGCCCATGGCCTTGACCAGCCACTCCGCGGTCACGCGGCCCGCTTCGGGCTGATCGATGTGAACGTTGTAGGCACAGGGCTCGGTGATCTCGGCGTCGTAGGCAAAGACCTTTACGCCCTTGTCGCAGGCGTTCTTGACCACCTGGTTCAACGCGGTCGGCGAGATCGGGAAGGTCACGATCGCCTGGGCGCCCGACTGGACCATCGCGTTGATCTGCTGGATCTGACGCTCGGCGTTCGGGCCGGCGACCTGCACTTCCAGCGAGACCTTGTCTTTCAGTCCGGCGGACTCGGCCATGGCCTTGATGTTGTTGGCCGACTCCGTCTGCCAGTCGTTGCCGACGTAGCTCATGCTCAGATAGATCTTGTACTTGCCTGCCGCGGAGGCATTGAAAACATGCCCCGACAGACCAAAGGCCGCGGCAACCACCGCGCCGAACATCAAGACACTAGACCAGGCTTTCATCGCAGCTCCTCCCATATCCGCGCGCCGACCACCCAGGCCCCTGAAATCAGGTCCACGGATCCACCCGGGCGGGCGCGGAGACGCCGCAGGTGGGCAAACGCTGTTTTGTTTTGATCATAAATCATATATTACATATCGACAAGCCGATCGAGCGCCGCCGTCCTTGGCGCGCTCGTGAGGCGCCGGGAGGCCGGGGAAACGATGCAACAGCAGCGCAGACGAACGGCGAAGCTGCCGCAGAAGCCGCTGCCGCGCGCGACCCTGCCCGACGAGATCTATCGGCGAACGCGGGAACTCATCCTCGACGGCGGCATCGCGCCGGGCGAGCTGGTCACGATCCAGGGCTTGGCGGACGCTTTCGGCGTCAGCGCCATGCCGGTGCGCGAAGCACTCCAGCGGTTGACCGCGGAGCGCGCGCTGACGGTGGTCTCGGGGCGCTCCGTCGGCATCCCGGATCTGAGCGCCGAAAGGCTGCGCGATCTTTATCGCGTCCGGCTGGAAGTCGAGACGATGGCCGCCGCCTGGGCGGCGGGACGGCTCTCGCCGCGCGACCTGCGCCAACTCGATCTGCTCGTGGGCGCCATGGGCAAGGCCGTGGCCGACGGCAACGCGCACGCCTATGTGCGCGCCAACCACGAGTTCCATTTCGTCATCTATCGCGCCTCGGGATCGGACACGCTGCTGTCGATCATCGAAGGGCTGTGGCTGCAGGTCAGTCCCTATTTCCATCTCCTGCATGGCTCGGGGAACTACGTCATGGCCAATCAGGAGCATGAGCGCGCTCTTGCGGCCTTGAAGCGCAATGACTCGGCGGCCGTGGCCGCGGCGATCCGGGCCGACATAGAGGGGGCGGCGAAGGTGCTTCTTGAGTTGCTCGGCTGAACTAACCCTCAGGCCGGCATCAGCGCCAAGCTCATCGTATCAATGGTGAAGCTGCCGTCCGCCTCGATCGTGAAATGCTGCGCCACCGCGTCGGCCATTTGCACCTGCAAGGCACGGATCGCCTGAACCTGGACTTCGGGCGTCGCCATGCGCTGGATCCAGGAAGCGAAATCAAGCCTGACCCTGCGCCGGGCCTGCAAACGGGGCGCGAAGCCGGCGTCCTGCGCCATTCTGGTCCACTCCTCGACGCTGTAGTTGCGCACATGGGATGGGTCGCGCAGCAGCTCGACTGCCTGCAGGTAGGTGTCGAGCAGCGGGACGCCCGGCGAGACGGCATCGACGAAGGCAGCCTGGCCGCCGGGCCTTAGCACGCGACGCGCCTCGCGCAGGCCGGCAGGGACGTCCCGCCAGTGATGGGCACTGTAGCGGCTGAGCACGAAGTCAAAGCTGCCCTCGGCAAAGGGCAGCGCCTCGGCCGCACCCCGCCGGGTCAGGACATTGCCGAGACCGCGCCTGGCCGCTTCGCCGGCGACGGCTTGCAGCATGTCATCGGACAGGTCGTAGCAGACGACCTCGCGTACGTGCGGCGCGACGTAAAAGCCGACATGACCGCCGCCGCAACCGAGGTCGAGGACCCGGGCCTGCTCATGGCCGGTGACCAAGGCCGCAAGTTCTTCCAGATCCGGCCCCTTCGAATGCACGGCGCTCGTGACGTAGGCGGCGGCACGGGGGCTGAATTGCGCCGTGACGACCGTTTCCTGGCTCTTGCTTGTCATCGTTGCTTCCCCGAAGCGGTTCGCGTTGGCTCGAATTGCATGCTGTCCCTAGCACCATTCCGGAACATGGTATAAGGCGACAATTATCCTGGTATTATTTCTGCCATGAACGCCACCGCCGCCGCCGGGCCAAGAAAGACGCTGGGCGAATTCCTGCGCCGGCAGCGCGCCAAGCTCCAGCCCGCGGCCGTAGGCCTTCCCGCCAGCACGCGCCGGCGTACCCCGGGCCTGCGGCGGGAAGAGCTGGCCGCGCTCTCCGGCATCAGCGCCACCTGGTACAGCTGGGTCGAGCAGGGCCGCCCGGTCTCGCTCTCCGTCGGCGCGCTGGCGCGCCTCGCCACGGCGTTGCGGCTGTCGCGCGCCGAACGCACCTATCTCTTCGAGCTCGCCGGCCGGCGCGATCCGTCCGAGCCCGGGGAGGACGAGGAACCTCTGCCGCAGGGCCTAGAGAGGATCGTCACCGCGCTTCCCATGCCGGCCTATGTTCTGGACCGCTCCTGGCGGGCGGTCGCGTGGAATCCGCCAGCGAAGAAGCTGTTCGTCGGCTGGCTCGACCAGCCGCAGCGCCGGAGCCTCCTCGAGTACATCTTCCTCGAGCCGGCGGCCAGGCGCCTGATCAGCGACTGGGAGAACCGGGCGCGGCGCATCCTGGCCGAGTTCCGCGTCGACTTCGCCCGGCACATGGACGACGCGGACCTCCGCGCCCAGGTCGCTGAGCTGACGCAGCGCAGCGCTGCCTTCGCCCGGATTTGGGAGGAGCACGCGGTGCTCGGCCGCGAAGGCGGCGAGCGTAGCTTTAATCACTCGGACCCGGGCTTCCGGCGATTCGAGCAGACGGGGTTCACGCTCGCAAGCCATCCCGACCTGAAACTCATGGTGCTGACCCCGATCTCTGCGTCGCCCACCAAGGGCGCCGCTAGCGCAGGAAAAGCCAAACTGTCAGGGCGGCGCCGATCAGGATGATGCTGATGCGCAACGGCCGGTCCGGCAGGCGCAGCAGAAGCCAGCTGCCGGCAAGCCCGCCCGTGACCGAACCTGCGGCCATGGCCAGCGCGCCCTGCCAATGAACGTCGCTCGAGAAGGCGAAGACGGCCACGGCCGAGGTGTTCATGATCGTCGCCAGCAGATTCTTGGTCGTGGCGGCCATGCGCAAGGCCTGGCCCGCCAGGCTAAGCGCCGCCAGCATGAGGAATCCGATGCCGCCGCCGAAATAGCCGCCATAAATGGAAATGGCGAGCTGGATCATGCCCAGGAGCCGGGGCGGAAGCTTGGCATTCTGGGGCAGGCGCCTGCGGATCGGGTCGCCCAGCGCGAAGACCACGGTCGCGAACAAGACCAGCCACGGGACCAGCCGCGCGAAAATGGAGGCGGGCGTGGCGAGCAGGAGCAGGGCGCCGATGGTGCCGCCCAGGAGGCTGATGGCGATCAGCGCCCCGAGGCCGAGCTTGCCCACTCCGCCCGCGGCTCGGCGCCCCGACCAGGACATGGCGATCTGGCCGGGAAAGAGAGCGATGCATGAGGTGATGTTGGCGGCCCGAGGATCGAGCCCGGCGAGAAGCAAGGCTGGAAAGGTGATGAAGGAGCCGCCGCCCGCGAGCGCATTCTGGGCCCCGGCCCAGAAGCCGGCGGCGGCGAGCAGCAGGAGCATGGCGCGAGAGGTCTAAGCCGGCCCTACATCACCGCGCCCAGCTGCCAGGGCGTGAATTCCTCTTCACCCATGCCCAGGAGCTCGCTCTTGGTCCGCTCGCCCGAAGCCGTGGCGATGACGAGATCGAAGATCCGCTTGCCGATCTCCTGCACGCTGGCTGCCCCATCGGCGATCGGCCCGCAATCAATATCCATGTCGTCCTGCATGCGCCGGTAGAGGGGCGTATTGGTCGCGAGCTTCAGGCTCGGGGCCGGCTTGCAGCCGAAGGCCGAACCGCGGCCCGTGGTGAAGCAGATGACATTGGCGCCACCGGCCACCTGGCCGGTCACAGAGACCGGATCGTAGCCGGGCGTATCCATGAACACGAAGCCCTTGGCCGTGAGTGGTTCGGCGTAGCGGTAGACGTCCACGAGATTGCTCGTGCCGCCCTTGGCCACCGCGCCCAGGGACTTTTCCAAGATTGTCGTAAGTCCGCCGGCCTTGTTCCCCGGGCTCGGGTTGTTGTTCATCTCGCCGCCGGTCCTGGCGGTGTAGTCCTCCCACCAGCGGATGCGCTTGATCAGCTTCTCGCCGATGGCCTTGTTCACCGCCCGGCGTGTCAGAAGATGCTCGGCGCCATAGATCTCCGGGGTCTCGGAAAGCACCGCCGTCCCTCCATGGCGCACCAGCAGATCGGCGCAGGCACCCAGCGCCGGGTTGGCCGTGATGCCCGAATAGCCGTCCGAGCCGCCGCATTGGAGCGCCAGGATCAGATGGCTCGCCGGCAGCGTCCTGCGTTCGACCTTGTTGGCCACAGGCAGCATCTCTTTGAGACGCGCCACTCCCTCCTGCACCGTCTTGGCGATGCCGCCCGAATCCTGGATCGTCATGGTCTGCAGGAAGGGGCCGGCCTCGAGGCCCTCGGCGGTCATCAGCCGGCCGATCTGGTTGGCCTCGCAGCCGAGTCCCAGGATCAGAACGCCGGCGAAGTTGGGATGGCGCGCGTAGCCGGCGATCGTCCGGCGCAAGAGTTCCATGCCCTCGCCTTCGCTCGCCATGCCGCAGCCCGTGCCGTGGCCAAGCGCCACGATCCCGTCCACATTGGGGAAAGCGGCCAAGGCCTCGCCGCGGAACTTGTCGGCGATCAGCTTGGCGGCGGTGGCCGAGCAATTGACCGAAGTGAGGACGCCCAGGTAGTTGCGCGTCGCGGCCCGACCATCCTCGCGCAGGAACCCTTGGAAGGTTGCCCGTTCGGCTTCCGGCACGTAGTTCGTCGGCTTGAAGTCGGCGGCGAAGGCGTAGTCGCGCTCGAAGGTCTCCACGGCCAGATTGTGAGTGTGGACGTGATCGCCCGGCGCGATATCGGCCGAGGCGAAGCCGATGATCTGGCCGTATTTGCGCACCGGGGCACCCTTGGTGATGGCCGAGGTCGCCACCTTGTGGCCGGCCGGGACCGGCGCCCGGCATTGCACGTTCTCCCCGGCCAGGCTGGCGCCCGGAAGAAGCTCCACGCGGGCGACGACCACGTTGTCGGCGGGATGAAGGCGCAGGGCGAGCGGCTGCATGGATCAAGCTTCCCAGATCGGTGGGCCGGTTGGCGCTTCAGTATATAGCATTTCGCACCGCGCAGACCGCTCTCGCAGCCTTGGGTCGTCCCCGTCAGCCGGTCAGCTTGCCGATGCCGGGGCCAGCGCCGGCCCGGAGCGGCCGATGAAGAGCGACATGCCGGCCGCCAGCAGGCCCGTCGCCCCGGCGATCACGAAAGCCTCCAGATAGCGCCCCTCGAGCGTGCGCATGATGCCGGCGAAGAAGGCGGCGCTGGCCGCGCCCAATTGGTGGCCGGCGGCGATCCAACCGAAGATCACCGGGGCATCTCGCTCGCCGAAGGCCTCATTGGCGAGGCGCACCGTCGGCGGGACGGTCGCGATCCAATCCAGCCCATAGAAGACGGCGAAAAAGGACAGGCCATAGAGCGAGAAGTCGGCGTAGGGCAGGTAGATCAGCGACAGGCCCCGGAGCCCGTAGTAGACGCAGAGGAGCTTGCGCGGGTCCACTCGGTCCGTGAGCCAGCCTGAGAAGGTCGTCCCGAAGAGGTCGAAGAAGCCCATCACGGCGAGCAGGCTTCCGGCCTGGATCTCGGCCAGCCCGTGATCGCTGCAGAGCGCGATCAGATGCGTTCCCACGAGCCCGTTGGTGGTAAAGCCGCAAACGAAGAAGGTGGCGAACAGCAGCCAGAAATCCCGCTTGCCGGCGGCCCTGACAAGCCCGCCGAAGGCGAGGCTCAGGGGATTGCCCTGGGATTGGGCCGGCGCTGCGGCTGCGGCAGTGTCGCCATAACGCCGGAGGCCGGCGGCGGCCGGGCTTTCCGGCAGCAGCCAGAGGACGAAAGGGACCAGCGCCACGCCCGCGGCGGAGACCGTCAGCACCACGGCCCGCCAACCGAAGGCCTCCGCGATGGCCGCGAGTCCCGGCAGGAAGATGAGCGTGCCCGTGGCCGTGCTCGCGGTCAGCAGACCCATGACCAGGCCCCGGTTGGTGGCGAACCACCGGTTGACGACCGTGGCGCCCAGGACCGAGGCGAGGCATCCGCTGGCGATTCCAGACAAGAGGCCCCAGGTCGCGATCAGATGCCAGGGCTTGCTCATGAAACTGCTGGCCGCGGTCGACGCGCTCATCAGCAGGAGGGCGCCGAGGATCGTGCGCTTGATGCCGAAGCGCTGCATGACGGCGGCTGCAAATGGCCCGGCGAGGCCGTAGAGAAAGATGCCGATGGCCGCCGCCAGCGAGATCACCGCGCGCGACCAGCCGAAGGCCTGCTCCAGCGGAACAATGAGCACGCCCGGCGTGGCCCTGAGGCCCGCGGCGACGAGGAGCGTCAGGAAGACGATCCCCACGACCACGAAGGCGTAACGCTGGCCGAAGGGACGCGGATGGGCTATAGTCATGTGTCTTACCGGTACGTATCGCCGCCCATATAGGTACCGATCGGTAACATAGTCAAGGATCGAATCGCCGATGACCCGTTCCGCCGCCCCTGCCCGACCGTTGCCTGCCGGTTCTCAGCGCTCGCGCCCCCGCGCCGCCGAGCGCATCCGCGAATCCGCTCGCGAGCTGTTCTACCGCCAGGGCATCCGGGCCGTCGGCGTCGACGAGATCGTCAGCCGGGCCGGCGTCACCAAGCCCAGCCTCTACCGCAGCTTTTCCTCCAAGGACGCACTCGCCGCCGCCTACCTCGCGCAGTACGACCGCGAGTTCTGGCAGCGATTCGACGGCGCCGCCGCGGCCCATCCGGGCGATGCCCGCGCCCAGCTTCTCGACTATCTCTCGGGCCTCGCCAAACGGGCGGTGAAGCCGGGCTATCGCGGCTGTGGGCTCACCAACGCCGCGGTCGAATATCCCGGTTCGGACCATCCGGCGCGCAAGGTGGCCGAGGACAGCAAACGGCGCCTGCGCCGGCGGCTTAAGGACATGGCCAAGGCCATGGGTGCGAAGCAGCCCGCGGCACTCGCCGACGGGCTTCTCCTGCTGCTCGAAGGCGCCTATGTCTCGAGCCAGATTTTCGGGCCGGGCGGACCGGCCGGCAGGGTGGCCGAAACCGCACGGTCACTGATCGATGCTAGTCTCGCCCGAGGTCCATCGAAGCGTTAAGGGCTGAAACCCGGTCAACCTTGGAGCGACGCAGCGTGCCAAAGACAAAGCGACCCTCACGCGACCGGCGCATCGCCTTTCTCTTCGACCTCGACGGCACCCTGGTCGACAGCGTCTACCAGCATGTCCTTTCCTGGCACCAGGCCCTGGTGGGTGCCGGCATCCCGCTTTCGATCTGGCGCATCCACCGGCGCATCGGCATGAGCGGCGGCCTGTTCGCCCATGCCCTGCTGCGCGAGATGGGCCGTCCCATGTCGGCGGAGCTGATGCAGCGCCTGCGTGAGGCCCATGCCGCCTCCTTTAATCGGCTCGCCGGCGCGATCACGCCGCTTCCCGGTGCGCGCGAACTGCTCGCCTGCCTGACGGAGAACCGGGTCCCCTGGGCGATCGCCACCAGCGGGCGCGATGCGACGGCGGCCCCGCTGATCGAGAAACTCGGCGTCGACCCGGCGAAGAATCCCGTCGTCACCCGCGACCAGGTGCGCTACGCCAAGCCCGATCCCGACCTGTTCGAGACCGCGGCCGAGCGCCTGGGCGTCGACATTCTGGATTCGGTCGTCGTCGGCGACAGCGTGTGGGACCTGCTCGCCGCGAGACGCGCACGCGCCCTTGGCGTCGGCCTGCTCTCGGGCGGCTACGGCGAAGACGAACTGGTTCAGGCCGGGGCCTACCGCGTCTATCAGGATCCCGCGGACCTGCTGGTCCATCTGGACGAAGTCGGCGTGCGCCGTCCGGCTTAGCCCGAGTTTCTCACAAGGATCACGCCGCGAGCCATTCTCTCAACACGGCCGTGACGACATCGGGCCTCTCGAGCGTCGAAAGATGGCCGCAGCCGGTGATGATTTCCAGCCGCGAACGTGGGATCGCGCCTGCGATTTCTCGGGCCCGTTCCATCGGCGTGATGAGGTCGTGATCGCCGACGATCACGAGGGTCGGGCAATGGATTGCGCCGAGGCCGGGACGGCTGTCGGGCCGATTGAGGATCGCGGTCTCCTGACGGATGAATGCCTCCGCGCCGGTTTCCTCCGCCATGCGCAGGATCGTATCGACGAGAGGCTTGTCGGCGAGGCGATCGGGGTGGACCAGGCGCTTGAGGAGATGACCTTGCGTGATCTCGGCGAATCGCCCATTGCGGGCGAGATCGAGGT
The DNA here is from genome assembly GCA_963724385.1 of uncultured Alphaproteobacteria bacterium. Lineage (GTDB taxonomy): Bacteria > Pseudomonadota > Alphaproteobacteria > Dongiales > Dongiaceae > DASXQK01. Next base: position 570,090 of record CAVRUJ010000002.1, read on the forward strand.
AGAGGCGGCGATTGTTCCTCACCTCCTCGCTGTCGAGCGCGGCCGTCGTATCGAGAAGCGCCAGCTTGAGCACGCGCTCGGGCGCCTGGCGCATGATCTCAAGCGCGATGGCGCCACCCATGGAGAGGCCCGCCAAGGCAAAGCGCGCCGGCGCCGCCGCGAGAATCGCCCCGCCGATCGCGCCCATGCTGTCGGCGCCGCAGTGATTGGCGACCGAGATGCGCGCCAGGTCGGAGAGCCCGGCGATCTCCGGCGCCCAAAGCTCGCGTGTGCAAAGCAGGCCGGGGATCAGAACCAGAGGCGTTTCCAGCATCGTCGGAAGGCAGCCGGGCCGTTGCGCGCTGCCGCCGACTATATCCCGAGGCAGGCTGCAGCGAAGAGCCCGCGTTCACCAACGCCCATTGCCGGCGCGCATGTCTTCGGGCTTGAGGCGGATCGGGAAGCGGGATCGGATTTCCGCGTCGGTCTTGGGATCGATATGGGCCGGATAGTGACGCGACAGGATTTCGCGCACCCGCAATTGCGCCGCCTCATGGATGTCCTTGGCGCCGGCTTCCCGCCAGCTGTCGGGGCTGCGCCGGTCGGCGATACGGGGATAGAGGTACTCGCTCTCCATGCGCTCGAGGGTTTCGGCATGGCCGAGATAATGGCCGGCGCCGCCCGCGACCTCGCGCATGACCTCGACCGACAGGGTCTCGTCGGTCACCTCGATGCCGCGGAGCGTCCGCTGGACCAGCCCCAGCATGTCGTTGTCGATCACCAGCGCCTCGTAGGAGACGCCCACCAGGCTCGCCAGCATCCCGGCGGACTCGCTGACGAAGTTGCCGCCGGCGAGGGCCACGATGGTGGTTGTGACACCCTTCTCGAATCCCGCCTGGTTGTCCGGCAGCTTGGCATCCGTCATTCCGGCGGCGACGCTGCCCGGCAGATTGTAAAAATTGGCCATCTGGGCGACGGCGGCCATAAGCAGGGCCTGCTCGCCGCTCCCGCCGGTGAAGGAACCGGTGCGCAGGTCGGAGACGAGCGGCCAGGCGCCGAACATCATCGGGCTGCCCGGGCGCACCAAGTTGACGACGACGAGGCAGGCGATGGTTTCGGCCAGAGACTGCACCAGCGTGCCGGCCAGCGTCACCGGCGCCGTGGCGCCCGCCTGGCCGGCGATGGCGACGTCGCCAACGAGGCCGAGCCGGCTCGTTTCCATCAGCACTTCCAGGCTGTCTCTGGCGAAGCGCAGCGGCGAGACGACTGGGCAGCATCCGCCGATGGAGCAGAAGGGCCGCTTGATGAAGCGCCCCTCGCCGCCCAGGATCGCATCGTAGAGCGCCACCACGGCTTTCAAGTTCTGGGCGCTGCTGATGGACATGCCGCTGGTCTTGCGAGTTCCGGCGGCCAGCGCATAGGCGATGCTGATGTCGCGGGCGAGCGGGTCCTCGATGTCGGTCGCCACGCAGGGCTGGCCGAACTGGTGGATGTTGTCGAGCGTGTCGCAAAGCCGCGCGCAGTCGTAGATATCGAGCAGCCTGGACGGCCGGTAGCTGCGGGTCGACGGTTCGAAGATGGCGATCGCCTCGCCGCTGGTGGCGAAATAAACCCGGCGCCCGCCGACGCGCACGTCGCTCTCGCCGTCCCGGCTGTACATATTGAACTGGCGCGGCGCGCGAGCCAGCACATCCTCGATCAGGGCGGGCGGGAAACAGAGGCGTCCCTCGGCGCTCAAGCTCGCTCCGCGGCCGATGGCCAATTGAATCAATTCGGGCGTGGCATCGGCCATGCCGATGGTGGAGAGAACCTCCAGCACCGCGTCGTGGATGCGGGCGATGTCGGCCTCGCTGAGGGGCCGGTAGATGCCGCCTTCGAGACCCGGATGGACGGCAGTCGACTTGGCGGATTTGCGGAATTCCTGCCGCGCGATCCGGCCGCCGCCGCGCTTCGACCCGATGAGCCTTTCGGTCATAGCCGTTCCTCCCGCGAGCCAGCCCAAATAACCTACATCTTGATTGAACGTTCAGTCAATATCTGGCGCGGCACACCGCCTTTGGAGGCCCGACGCCCTGTCGGCCCATGCCCCGTGCCCAAGGTCTGTCTGGGGACGACTAGGCGCTGCCGGCGCCGGGAGCATGACCAAGCCCCCGACAAATGCATAGCTGGGGGCCGTTTTGCGCAGTCCGCTATTGATTGCGAGCTATTCCCATGCAAACGTAAACGCGGATTTGGGAAGCGAGCGCTCCTGCGGGGATGCGAGGGCGAATCCTGGCGGGGGACAAAGCCAACTCGATCAACGAGTTACTTTGCAACAGGAGGAATCACATGTGGGATTTGGAGAAAATGAAGACGCTTGCCGGTGTGGGCAAGGTTAACCGACGGGAATTCATTCAGTTTGCCCTGGCGACTGGCGTGACCGTCGCCGCTGCGGAGACGATGTTCGTCGATGCCGTCCGCGCGGCACCGAAGCATGGCGGCTCGGCCCGGTTTGGCCTCGCCCATGGCGCCACGACCGATACGCTGGATCCCGCCGGCTATCCCGACACCGGCACGCAAGTGCCGTTCTGGGGTTCGATGTCGAACGGCCTGACCGAGGTCGATTGGCGGGGCAATATCACGCCCGACCTTGTCGAGAGCATGGAGCCGGCCAACGGTGCGGCGACCTGGGTATACAAGCTTCGCAAGGGCGTGACCTTCCATGATGGAAAGAACCTGACGCCGGACGACGTCATCGCGTCCTACCACCATCACATGGGTCCGGATTCCAAGTCGGCGGTGAAGTCGGTGCTGGCCGCGATCACCGACATCAAGGCGGACGGCCCCGATACCGTCATCTTCACGCTGAACGGCGGCAATGCCGACTTCCCCTACATCACCAGCGACTACCACATTCCGATCATGGAGGCGAAGGCGGACGGCACGGCCGATTGGCAGAACACGGCGCGCACCGGTCCCTTCATCTATGAATCCTGGCAGCCGGGCGTACAGGCGAAGCTGAAGCGCAATCCGAACTACCACAAGCCGGGCAAGCCCTACTTCGACGACGTCACGTTCCTCACCATCGCCGACGTCGGCGCCCGGACCAACGCGCTCACCACCGGCGAGGTCGACTGGATCAGCCGTTGCGACCTCAAGACCTTGAACCTGTTGAAGCGCCAGCCGGGGATCCTGATCGACGAGTACACCGGCTACGGCCACTATGTGTTCCCGATGATGTGCGATCGGCCGCCCTTCAACGACAACAACGTGCGGCTCGCGCTCAAATGGGCGATGGACCGAGACGAGATCAACAAGAAGGTCTTCCTGGGTCACGCCAAGGTCGGCAACGACAACCCGATCGCGCCTTCGGTCAAGTTCGCCTACGACCCGAAGCCCAAGTACCACTATGACCCGGAGAAGTCGAAGTTCTACCTGAAGAAGGCCGGTCTCTCCTCCCTCAAGGTGGATCTCTCGGCGGCCGAAGCGGGCTTCAACGGCGCGGTCGATGCGGCTGTCCTCTACCAGCAGTCCGCCAAGGCGGCCGGCATCGACATCAACGTGATCCGCGAGCCCGACGACGGCTATTGGGACAACGTCTGGCTCAAGAAGTCCTGGTGCGCCGGCTACTGGAGCGGCCGGCCGACGGTCGATTGGATGCTGACCGTCGTCTATGCCAAGGGCGCGGCATGGAACGAAACCCACTACGACAATCCGCAGTTCAACGATCTTCTGGTCAAGGCCCGCAGCGAGACCGACGACAATAAGCGGGCGGTCATGTATCAGGAGATGCAGCAGATGATCCACGACGACGGCGGCGCCATCGTGCTGGTCTTCAACAACTACGTGGAAGCCCAGTCGAAGAAGCTCGCCCATGGCCATATCGCGGCCAACTGGGAGTGCGATGGGCTGAAGATCGCCGAGCGCTGGTGGTTCGCCTGATCGACGCCTAGGGGTCGCGGGGCCGGCTTTTCGAACCGGCCCCGCTCCCTCGGCGGACCGACATACCGGCCCGGGTCAATCGCCGGAAGTCGCAAGGGGGAGCTGTAACGCGTGAACGCTGTCATCAAGACGGTCATGCAGCGCTTGGGCCTCGGGCTGATCACGCTGTTCGCCGTCTCGATCATCATCTTCTCGGCGGTGGCCATGCTGCCCGGCGACTTCGCCCAGGCCATTCTGGGGCAAGCGGCGACGCCTGAGACGGTGGCGGCCTTCGACAAGCAGATCGGCCTCGATCGCCCACCGGTCGAGCGCTATCTCCACTGGATCGGCGGCGTGCTCCAGGGCGATTTCGGCGATTCCTTCTCCAGCGAGGGCAGCCTTGGAGGAGGGCACGCCAGGACGGTCATCTCGCTGATTGCGCCCCGCCTGGGGAACACCCTGTTCCTGGCTGGCTTTGCCGCGATCATCGCCGTGCCCCTGTCGCTTGGGCTCGGCATGCTGGCGGCCCTCTATCGCAACAGCATTTTCGACCGCTTGATCAACATCGTCACTCTCACCTCGATCTCGGTGCCGGAATTCTTCGTCGCCTACATCCTAATGTTGTTCCTGGCCGTGCGCTGGGAGGTCTTCTATTCGTTGGCGACCGTGGGACCCGATACGCCGCTCCTGGAACGCGTTTCGCGTTGCGCCCTGCCGGCCATGACCCTCATCCTGGTTATCGTCGCCCACATGATGCGCATGACCCGCGCATCCATCATCAACCTGCTTGCCAGCCCGTACATTGAAACGGCGCGGCTCAAAGGCGTGTCACCAAGCCGGATCATTCTCCGCCACGCGCTACCCAATGCCTGGGCGCCGATCGCGACCGTCATCGCCGTCAATCTCGCCTATCTGGTCGTGGGCGTGGTCGTCGTCGAGGTGGTCTTCGTTTATCCCGGTATCGGCCAGCTTATGGTGAATTCGGTTTCGGCCCGTGACGTTCCGGTCGTCCAGGCCTGCGCCATGATCTTCGCGGTCACCTATATTCTGCTCAATCTGCTGGCGGACATCGTGGCGATCGTCACGAACCCCAGGTTGTTGCATCGCCGATGAGCGCGGAACCGGAACAGGCGGGAGGCACGATGCCGACGGTGGACGCGCTGGCCCCGGCAACGACCGCAGACGCGGTAGCCCTGCCGCGGCGGCGGACCGCCTTACAGTCCGCGTGGCGCCTGCTGAAAACCGCGCCGCCGACGGCCTGGTTCGGGATGCTGGTGCTCGGCGCCTATTTCATCGTTTCCATCTTTGCACCGCTCATCGCGCCCTATGGCGAGGCGGACATCGTCGGCGATCAATTCGCGCCCTGGAGCAGCCAGTTCGTCTTCGGCACCGATCAGCTGGGCCGGGACATGCTCTCGCGCCTGATTTTCGGGGCGCGCAATACCATCGGGATCGCGGTCTTGACAACGGCCGTATCCTTCTCGATCGGCGGCACGCTCGGCATGCTGGCCGCCGTGCTCGGCGGCTGGGTGGATCAGGTTCTGGCCCGCTTGGTGGACGTACTGATGGCGATCCCGCAGCTCATCTTCGCCCTGGTCCTGCTGGTCATTTTCGGACCGTCGATCACCAACCTCATCCTCATCATCGCCGTGCTCGACAGTACCCGCGTGTTCCGCCTGACCAGGGCCGTGGCCATGAACGTCGTGGTCCAGGATTTTGTCGAGGCAGCCCGTCTGCAGGGCGAAAAGATCGCTTGGATCATGGGGCGCGAGATCCTGCCCAACATCCTGCCCCCGCTGGTGGCGGAATTCGGCCTGCGCTTCTGCTTCGTGTTCCTCACCATCGCCGCCCTCTCCTTCCTGGGGCTCGGTATTCAACCGCCGACCGCCGACTGGGGCTCCATGGTCCGGGAGAATTCGACCCTCATCAACTACGGCGATATCACGCCGCTCCTGCCGGCCGGCGCCATCGCTCTCCTTACCGTCGCGGTCAATTTCGTTGTCGACTGGTTCCTCCACAAGACCAGCGGGCTCAAGGAATGATGCAGCAGCTGGCACCGCGGGCACGATGCATGCACCGGCCGGCCAAGCCGGAGCCGGCATAAATGGCCGCTGCAAACGCCATGACAGAAGGTCAATCGCGAGGCGACAGGGGCACGGTGGGCGATCTGCTCCTTGAGATCAAAGGTCTTCGCATCGAGGGCCAGAGCGAGGACGTCTGGCACGAGATCGTGAAGGGGGTCGATCTCACCCTGCATCGCGGCGAGGTCCTGGGGCTGATCGGCGAATCCGGCGCCGGGAAATCCACCATCGGCCTCGCGGCCATGGGTTACGCCAGGCCCGGCTGCCGGATCTCGGCCGGGTCGATCGTGTTCGACGGCGTCGACATGGCCAAGCTGAGCGAGGCCGAGAAGCGCAAGATCTGGGGCCGGCGCGTGGCCTATGTCGCCCAGTCGGCTGCGGCGTCCTTCAATCCGGCCCACAAGCTCATCGATCAATATGTCGAGGCGCCGTCCTGGCATCACGTGCTGAGCGCGCAGGACGCCAAACGCCAGGCCGTGGACCTGTTCCGGCGCCTGCAGCTTCCCGATCCGGAAAGCATCGGCGATCGCTATCCGCACCAGGTGTCGGGCGGCCAGCTTCAACGCGCCATGACCGCCATGGCCATGGCCTGCCGACCCGACCTCCTCATCTTCGACGAGCCGACCACGGCCCTCGACGTGACGACCCAGATCGAGGTGCTGGCGGCGATCAAGGACGTGGTGCGGCAATCCCACACGGCGGCCATCTACATCTCCCACGACCTCGCCGTTGTGGCCCAGATGGCCGACCGGATCATGGTTCTGCGCTATGGCAACCTGGTCGAGGAGGCGCCGACCCGCCAGATGCTGTCCAACCCGCAGCAGGCCTACACCAAGTCCCTATGGGCCGTGCGGTCGCTGCGCAAGCAGGAAGAAGCCTCCGAGAATGTCCAGCTTCGCGTCGATCACGTCGATGCCGCCTATGGCGGCGCCATCAAGGTGCTTCACGACGTCGAGCTCACCGTGCCCCGCGGCCGGACGGTGGCCGTGGTCGGCGAGTCGGGCTCGGGCAAGTCGACGCTCGCCCGGGTCATCACCGGTCTCTTGCCGCCGACCAAGGGCGCGGTGATGTTCAACGGCACGGCGCTGCCGCCGTCGATCAGGAATCGTTCGAAGGAGCTGCTGCGCCGCGTCCAGATGATCTACCAGATGCCGGACACGGCCCTCAATCCGCGCCGGCGGGTGCGAGACATTCTCGGCCGCCCGCTCGAGCATCAGATGGGCCTTCGCGGCGCTCAGCGCGATCAGCGGATCGTCGAGCTCTTGAAGATGATCGAGCTGGACGAACGCTTCCTCGACCGCCTGCCCAGCGAACTCTCCGGCGGCCAGAAACAGCGCATCTGCATCGCCCGCGCCCTTGCCGTCAATCCGGAGCTGATCATCTGCGACGAAGTGACTTCGGCGCTGGATCAGATCGTGGCTGAAGAGATCCTGAAGCTGCTGATGCGGCTGCAGAAGGAACTGAAGGTCTCATACCTGTACATCACCCATGATCTGGCCACCGTGAAGGCGATCGCCGACCAGGTCGTCGTCATGTTCCAAGGGCGCGTCGTGCAAAGCGGCCTGCGCTCCCAGGTCCTGGCGCCGCCCCACCATCCCTATACCGCGAAGCTCCTCTCCTCGGTGCCCGAGATGGACCCCGATTGGCTCGACGGCCTTCTGGCGAGGCGCCGGCAGCCAGCCTGACGTTGCTTGCAGGGAACCGGCTCCAAATCCATGAAACCTCGTGGGTCCCCTCGGGGTCAGGCGGATTGCCGCGATTCACCGGGCCATCGCCAGCAAGCCGTATGCCAGTCACGCCCTTGCGCGACAACAGCCGCTACATAGTCGCGGGCTGGAGCGAGGTCCTGAAGAGACCATTGAGTGATCTCGGACGAATCCAGTTGCAGGGCCTGCGGCAAGCCCGGTTCCCACGGCGCCAGCGGCAGGTCGATCTGGTTCAAAGGTCGCGACAACCCTTCGCCCCGCGCCTTGATGTAGGCCTCCTTGCGGGTCCAGCAGCGAAAGAAGGCCTCAAGCCTTGCTTCAGCGGGGAGCGAGCGCAGCAAGGCAGCTTCCGACGCCGAAAAGAACCGCTCGGCAATCTCTGCGATTGCCAGATCGGGCCGAATCCACTCGATGTCGATGCCTACTTCGCGACCGCGCGCGATCGCGTAGAGGGCGATTCCATGGGAATGGGAGATGTTGAAGCGGATCGCGTGCCCGTCGGAAGTTTCGGCAAGCGCCGGCTTTCCCTGCGGACCGTAGCGAAAAGATAGGTTTTCGGGTTCTCGGTCCAAGTACCGGCCGAGGATCGTCCGGAGCAGGCCGCGCGCGACAATGAAATGCTCGCGATCCTTGTCGAAATAGAACTTTGCCGCTCGCGCCCTTTCGTCCGCAGAAAGTTTGCGCAGCAAGGGCTCGAGCTGCATCGGGGTCCGGTCCAGCTCCGCTCGCCAGACATGAACCTCATCGAGACTGAGTTCGAGAGTTCCCGGTGGATACCGCCACGCGGGCGCAGCAAAGGCGGCGGCTTTCATATGGCGGACCCCGGCCATCCGAACGGCCCAAGACATGGGCGACAATTCGTACCGGACGGATAGGTAACATTTTCACCAGGAAACTGCATGGTGAGGGTGGTCGCAGGGAACGCAACCTGCGTCTCTGGTGGGCTCAGGCCGCATGGCCGATTCGGCGTCTGCGCCCCGTCAGCGACGAACCCGGCCCGAGGGGATCGCGACATATAGCGGCTACAAATCCCTGCGCCGGTTTTGGCGCAACCTGATGTATGTTCAGACCAACAGATCATCCAGCAGGCGCGCAGTAGAACATGGCTAAGACGTTCCATCGCCCAATTGGCTGGGCGCCTCTCGAAATATTGCGTCGCCTGTTCCTGGAGCGCCCCCTCATCACCCTGTCCGTGCCGGTCTTTCTCGGTCTCGCGAGTCAACCGCTCGTCAGGTGCTGTTCCGAATTCATGAACGTCTATGTCGGGAGCGCCGGCGTCTTGCTGGACGGCGGCGACATCTATGGCGCAGGGCACGGCTACGCCTATCCCCCGCTGGCGGCGCTGCTTGCGGTCCCATTTGTTCCGATGCCGGAATTCCTGGCGCGGCTGGTATGGTATTTCATCAATGTCGGAGCCATCGTCGCGCTCATTCGCTGCGCCTGGGGCATGGCCGGCGGAGCGCCGCTCGGCCCGATCGAAGCCACCGATCGGCGAGAGTGGCTGGCGTTCGGGCTCGGTCTGGTTTGGATCGTGCCTTACCTGTTGAACGCTCTCAGCCATGAGCAGACCGATATCGTAATCGCGGCCCTGCTCACCTCGGGCTGCTACATGACGTTGCGCGGCCGGCCGATGGTGGGCGCGGTGTTGATCGGGTTATCGGCAACCTTCAAGGGGCCTACGCTTCTGTTCCTGGGCTATCTGGTCTTCAGACGACGCTGGCGGGCAGCAGCGCTGGCTCTCGCGGTGGCAATCGGGGCCAACCTGATCCCCGACCTGGTCGACCATCAAAGCGGCGGAACCCTGCTTGGCGAGTGGGTGACGAAATTCGCCCTGCCGGCCGAGAAGCTCACCGCCTCGCTCGGCAACTGGAATGACGCACATTTCAACATGGCCAACCAGTCCCTGGCCGGCAGTTTGCAGCGCGTGACCAACAGCACCGTCGGCTGGAACTCCGGCAAGCTGGACATCGAAGCGCGGGCCGTGCCGGTCGGCCCGGGAATCATGAAAACCACGGCGTACACGATGTTGCTGCTGATGGCGGCCATTTCAGCCTGGGCAGCGTTGCGGGGCGAGCGGAGGATGGCGCGGGGAACTGCGGCGCCATCCATGCCGAGTCGTACGGCAATCGAATTCGGGGCAATGATGGTATTGGTGCTGATGATGTCGCCGATGAGCGCCTTGGCGCATTATGGCCTTTTGGCGGCCCCGATCCTGTGCATGGCGCGACTGGCAGCGGTCGGCCGCTATCGCCTGGCGTGGATGGTGATTTCAGTCGGAATTGTCATTGCCTTGGCCATGAACAAGGATCTCGTCGGCAGGACCGCCTACGATCTCGCCTTGTGGGGCGGGGTCACGACGTTAAGCGCCATAGGCTTGTGGTTTGGCAGCATCGTCTTCTTGGCAAAGGGCGCGTTGCGGGGCGATGCGCATGAACCGCAGGCTGCTATCGCCAGGCAGACTTAGCCATTTGGCTGGCCGCAAGTCGGCGGCAAGCCCGTTGCCGCCATGACTTCGGTGCCTCCAGGCGCAAGGCTAGCCCGATGAGTCATCGCGCACGCCGCGCGGCCCCGCTTTGTCGCCCGTGGCACTGGCGGAGCCGGCCACGGCGTGGAGGGCATGGCGCCAGCAACTCGCGAAGTAGCGCAGGTAGCTGACCACCGTGGGCAGAATGAACATCTTCGACCGGCCGAATTGCCGGTACTTGAAAGTGATGGGACACTCCGTCGCACGGTACCCGCGGGCCGTGGCAAGGGTCAGAAGCTCGGGCAGAAAGGCATACCCATTGTTGCTGAAATGGAGGTCGCGGATGACGTTGGCCCTGTACAGCCGATATCCGGAGGTGCTGTCCCGGATTCCGGAGCGGAAAAGGCGCTGAATCATCAAATTCATGCCACCGCTCAGTGCCCGTTTCCAATGGGGAACACCAAGACTGGTGCCGCCTCGTGCAAGGCGGGAACCGATGGCGATATCGGCGCCATCGGTTTCCAGGGCCGCGACAAGTCGGGGGATGTCCTCTGGCGCGTGGTTGAGGTCGGCATCCATGGTCACGACCAGATCGACGTCCGACGGGATAGCTTCGAAGCCCATCCGGAAGGCCGCGCCGAGACCCGCGGCCTTGCTTGGCCTTAGAATGACGATCTCTCGAGCATCCAGGGCCAGCTGGCGCAAGGCTTGCTCGGTTCCGTCATCGCCCTCAACGACAAAAATCAGCACGAAATGGACCGCAGGCATCGCGCGCAGCGTCTGCAGCAGGCGCTCGCAGAGCGGGCCGATGTTTTCGCCCTCGTTGTATGCCGCAATGACCGTCGCAAGCTTCATGGCATGTTACCTGTTCCGCAGCCAGAATATTGGGTTCAGACATGCGAAACCATGGAGAACCGCGGGCGAATGGGTGAGACAAATGTCCTTTAGGCGCGGAACACTGCCGGCAATCTTATCAAGAGAAAGAGTGGAGGGACATTTGCTGAGGCTGTTTCTCTCTCTACCCTGGAGGGGTCGCCTGACGTCCTCGATCAGCTGCCCTGCCGGCGCCCTCCTTGATCCAGCGTAGCGCGACCAGTGAGATCAGGCGCAAGGATTCTTCGGCGCCGTCGGCTATGCCTTTTTCGAAATCTCCCTCGACCCGGCCCATCTGGTTGGTCACGTGTGCGAAGCAGAGCACCGGCTTGCCTCGCGTAGCCGCATAGGCGTAGAGCGCTGCCGCCTCCATCTCGACCGCGAGAACCCCGGCCCGCCTGGCCGCTTCGACCGCGCTGGATGTCTCGCGGAATGGCGCGTCGGTTGTCCAGGTCGCGCCTGACCGTACGGCGATGCCGCTCCCGGCGAGGGCATGCTCCGCCAAACGAATCAATCCGTCGTCGGCCATGCTGTATTCGGTCGGCGGGAGGTAGTGATAGCTCGTACCTTCGTCGCGCAGCGCTCGCGTGATGATGACGAAGTACGGAGGCGTTTGGACCGGGAGAATCTGCCCGGCGGACGTCACGCTCAGAAGGAGCTTGCAGCCCGAGCTGAACAGCTCCTCGGCCACCAGCACGGCAAAGGGGGCGCCGACGGCGCAACCGATGATGCCGAAGCGGATCCCATCCATTTCGAAGACATGGAGCTCGGTGTGGTAGCAGGGCCAGGCCTGGTGAAGGCGAGCTGTGCCCGCGGCTCGCAGATGACGGACCATGTCGCCATCGGGATCGAGAATACACAGCTCCGGAACCGCTTCGAGGGCGACGCCTTTCTGCCGGCGCGCTTCCCTGAGCAGGGCCTCCGGCGTGAATACAGAGGCTTTCCCTGGATTCTTGTTACACAGGATCGGGGCGGCCTGATTTCTGCCTCTCGTCGACGTCTTCATCGTTCTGCCCTTCCGCATTCCGTCTCAGCCGTTGAGTGTGATCGTCGCAGGACTCGCAAGCCATGCCCCGCGGACGTAACATTTTGAAGCGTCCAAGCGAATCTCTGGCGTTGCCAGCAAATTGGAACAGGCCGCAGCATGCGGTCCAGCGGGGTACCCATGAACCACGAGACAGCGGTTTCGAGCGCCAAAGAGATAGCCGATCATGTGCTGGCTCCAGCGGCTAGGCATAACGACAAGGAGGCTAGATTTTCGACTGAAGCGGTACAGGCGCTCGGCCGCGCCGGACTGATGGGCTTGATCTTGCCAACCGGGGCTGGCGGTGCGGGCCTGGGGCCGCGCAGCTTCGCGGCTGTGACTGCTGCTCTGGCCGAGGCCGATGCATCGGTCGCCATGGTCTATCTGATGCACAGCTGCGCCGCCGCGACTCTCGCCAAGGCGCGTCCGGCGGCCTCCGTTGGCGAAATATTGAAGGAAATAGTCGCTGGCAGACATCTTTCCACGCTCGCATTCAGCGAGACGGGCTCGCGGAGCCATTTTTGGGCTCCGGTTTCCCGCGCACGGCGCAATGCCGCTGGCGTGCACTTGCAAGCCAAGAAGTCCTTCGTGACAAGCGCCGGTCACGCCCAAAGCTATCTCGTTTCGAGCTTGGCGCCGGATGGCAAGGGGTCCACAGAATCAACGATCTACCTTGTTCGTGCCGATGCGCCCGGGCTCTGCGTGGCCGGTCCCTGGGACGGCCTCGGTCTCCGGGCCAATGCCTCGGCGCCGATGACGCTTGAGGATTGCACGGTGCCGGCGTCCCTGCAGCTTACGGAGGATGGCGCCGGATTCCAGGCGATGCTGGAAACGGTTCTCCCTCTGTTCAACCTCGGCAGCGCCGCGGTGGCACTCGGTCTCTGTCGTGCCGCCGTGGTGGCGACGGCGACGCATCTAAAGAGCGCGCGGTTCGAGCACCTGGGCCAGACCCTGGGCGAGGCTCTGCCCACCCTTCGCGCCTTGCTGGCGGCAATGCAGATCGACACGGACGGCCTCGCGGCCCGCATCGATGACCTCGTCGATCACCTGGAGCGACCGCGAGAAGCGACCATGCTGCGCGTGCTCGAGTGCAAGGCCGCGGCGGGGGAGATCGCAATCTCCGTAACCTCCCAGGCGATGCGTGCCTGCGGCGGGGCGGCCTTCTCGAAGCAAACGGGCGTGGAGCGGCTGTTCCGCGATGCCCATGCGGGTGCAGTCATGGCGCCGACCGCCGACGTCTTGCGGGACTTCATCGGCAAGGCCGTCTTGGGTATCCCACTATTCTAACCGCCAACACTTGCAACGATCGAGGCAAGCATGAACCGAGCAATTTGGATAGGCACCGTGGCCTATGATCCGAAGGTGGTCACGATCTGGGAAGGCATGCGGCGCTACTTTCACGAGGAAGCCGGGGTGGCCGTGGAAGTCGTCCTGTTTCAGAGCTACGAGGCGCAGGTGGCGGCATTGCTGGCTTCACCCACCGATCCCCTGCCGCGCATCGACATCGCCTGGAACACGAACCTCGCATTCCTGCAATCGGATGCCTGGAGCGGCCACAAATGCCGGCCGATCGCCATGCGCGACACCGATATCGGCTGGATGAGCAAGATCGTTGCGGTGAACGGCGGTCCGGTCACGGCCCTGTCCGACCTGAAGGGCCGCACACTTGCCCTCGGCAGCCGCGACAGCGGCCATGCCGCGATCCTGCCGGTGCATTTCCTCAAAGCCCAGGGTCTGATCGAAGGCCGGGACTACCGGCCCTTGCGTTTCAACAGCGACCTGGGAAAGCATGGCGATACGGGCGCGAGCGAGGTCGAGGTGCTGCGTGCGGTGCTCGACGGGCAAGCGGACGCCGGCGCCGTGGGCAGCCCCTTCTGGCAGCGCGTCGGCGACGAAGGCCTGGTTCCCAAGGGCGCGCTCAAGGAGATCTGGACGTCGCCGCCCTTCAACCACTGCATGTTCACCGCGCGCCCCGATCTGGACCCGGCGCTGGAACGACGCTTCGCTGACGCCTTGTCGGCCATGAACTACGACAATCCGCATCACCGGGTCGTGCTAGATGCCGAGGGGCTCAAGCGTTGGGTTTCGCCCCAGCTCGAGGGCTACGCCACGTTGAAGGAAGCGTCCGTCCAGCAGGGGTTCTTCGATCGGTCGGCGTTGGGTGTCGCTTAAGCGCAGTTGAAGATCGCCGCCAGCTTGCGTCCGTGCTCCCGCTCGCGGGCGAAGGCCTCCCGCACGGCGGCGAAAGAGTCCGCAAGCGGGAAGATCTCGCGCGTGACAAGCAGGTCGCCGTCTTCGGCTCCCACCGGATGCCAGTAGACGCCCTCGGCCGTGATGGTGACTTCCGGCATCAGATCGGCCCGCGCCAATGCAACACCGCTCTCCGCGACGCCCCTCAGCGCAATGCGGCGAATGACACGATCGCGCTCCTCGACCCCTTCGGCGTCGAGAAAGCGCCGGAACTCGTCGGCTTCGTCGTCGTTCGAAACGGTCGCCGCAAGACGCACGCGGAACCCCGCGGTCCGGACTCGCTCGATGCCTCGCCAGGCACGCATCCAGCTGCCCTTGCCCCGATGGCGGTCGTGGCGCTCCGGCGTCGGACTGTCGAGGCTGATTTGCAAGGTCACGCGGTCACGCGGCAGCGAAGCCAGCGCTTCAAACCTGCGACCCACCAGGAGCATGCCATTGGTCAGAACGGTGGTCGGCGCTGCGGCGGCGCAAGCCGCCAGTATCTCGCCGATATCGGCAAGCAGGAACGGCTCGCCGCCGGTGATGAATATCTCGCCGACGCCGAGCCCGGGCGCATCGCTCGCGATCAAACGCACGCGCTCCAGGCCGAGGGCCCGGCGCGGCGCCCTGGGCGAAGAGCGCACGCAGCAATAGTCGCAGCTGAGGTTGCAATCGAAGTTCACGTAGAGCCAAAGGCGCGAGCCGACAGGACGCTCCACCTCATCGTTTGCCGGCGCCTCTCCGCGCCGGATGACCCAACGCCTTCGCCCCGATTCGACGGCCGCCTCGATCAGGCTGTTGCGCGTGAATCGGCACCAGGCATCAAGCTCGGCGCCGAGATCGGCCTCGGTGCCGGAAATGGCGAGGAGATCGCCCGTGCCGCAGCGCCGAAAAGCCGCGATCAGCTCCGGCAGCAGGCCGGTGGCAAGAGTTTTTTCGCCGGCATCGAGTTCAACGCTCGCCCTCAACGGCATGCCCCATCCTATAAAGCTTGCTGCGGCGGCGCCACCAGCGGCCAAGGTATCCCCGCGGCGGGACAGGAGCCTTTCTGGTCCAGGGGAGTGGATCGCGGCTTTCATGCCGATAGGATACGCTGATTGCGCACAATGCTCGATTTGAGGGAGCCGCCAGGAGTGGGACACTCCGCGGCGATCAATTTCTCGTGAAGAGACGTATCCTGAGGGGCGAGGGAATCCAATCGCCGTGGTGGGGCGAACGCCTGAGCGCGGGCGCCAAGCTTGGCGCCAAGGCCTCGATGGGGGGCACGTTTCGCGAAGGAAGGTTGAACGGCCATGAGAGACAACCCGATAACCGATACCCTCCAGTTTCTCACCGGATCGGCGTTGTTCTATGTCTTCATCGTATTGGTCCTCGCCGGCCTGGTCCTCGCCGGCGTCAATCTCGCCCGCGACCCGCAGCAGCGCAGCCTGGAGAAGCTCGCCTCCTTTGCCTTGCGGTTCTTCATCGGCTGCATGTGGTGGCAGCAGAGCCTGTGGAAGCTGCCGCCCACTTATACCGATCATCCCGACGGTTCGGGGGGCTTGCGCTACTGGGTCGACAAGATGGTCGACGGCGCCGCGTTTCAGATTCACAGCGATTTCGTCCACTACATCGTGCAGCCCAATTTCCTGCTGTTCGCGCCCATCGTCTACGCGACCGAGGTATTCATCGGCGCGTCTCTGATCACCGGCACCGCGGTTCGCCTGGCCGGCCTGCTGGGCGCAGCGATGGCCGTCAACCTCTGGCTCGGCCTTTACAACACGCATGGCGAGTGGCCCTGGACCTATTTCTTCCTCATCGTTGTCATGCTCCTGTTCGCCATCCAGCGGACAGGCCGAAGCCTCGGCGGCGATGCGTTGATCGTTCGTTGTCTGGAAGAGCCGCCACAGGGCACCGGCCTCGGCAGGCGCATTCTCGGGTTGATCACCTGATCCTGCGGCGCTGAGCCAGGCCGTCAGCCTGTCTTGGGTCTTCTCAGCGCCAGGGCCAAACGCAGGAAGGTCCACAGGATCCGCCCGCCAGCGCGGAGCGTGCCACTCAGGTTGCCGGATACCTTGGAGCGGCCGCCCCGGCGGTTACGATGATCGACCGGGACTTCCAGAATTCGGAGTCCCTGCCTTGCCACCCGCATCTGCATCTCGAGGTTCCAGCCATAGGTCGGCTCCGCCATGCCGAGCCGCATCAACACGTCGCGCCGTATGGCGCGAAGCGGGCCCATGTCCGAATAGGTCACCCCGTACAGCAGGCCGACGAGCATTCCCGCCAGGTATCCCGCGACAACCTGCTGGATGTTCATGCTCCCTGGCTCGCGTCGGCCACGAATCCGCGATCCGATGACGAAATCCATTTCGCCAGCGCGAATCGGCTCGGTCAGCCTTGGGATGAACTCCGGGCAATCGCTGCCGTCGCCATCCAGAAAGACGACGATCTGGCACTCTTCGTTCAGCGCTGCGATGCCCGCTAGGCAGGCGCGGCCATAGCCTCGCCGCGGCTCGAAGACCACCCGGGCCCCAGCCATCCTCGCCCTCTCGGTCGTGCGATCGGTGCTGCCGTTGTCGACGACAAGCACCTCGTCGGCGATGGCCCTTGGAATCGCGCGGATGACATCGCCGATCGCTTCTTCCTCGTCGAGGGCAGGTATAATGACCGAAACCTGGGTTATCGCGCGGCGAGCGGCGTCCCGGCTGCCGAGGGAATTGGCTCGCTCGCCTATAGGCTCCATCTGAGGCCACAATTGGCGCAGGCCTTGGGCGGCTGGGGGGACAGCAGCGCCTGGCGAAACTCCTGATAGCGCGGCCCGTTCCAGATTTCCCGCAGGCTCTGCTGGGTTGCGTCGCCGAGAGTGAAGCTGTCATAGCCGCGCATGGAGAAGGGCGCAACGCAGCATGGGATCGCGCGGCCATGGGCCGTGAAATACATCAACGTCCAAGGCCGGCGGCAAAGCGACCAGGGCTGGTCCCCGCCCTTTTTCTTCAAGCTCGCCTCGGGTTCGGTCGCGCCCGAGGCGTTGAACGATATTCCGAGTTCCTTGGCCAGTGTTTCGGCCTCGCCGATCGCGTCGGCTTCGGTATCGAGCATTTGTTCGAAGAGGCTCGATTGGCCTCGCGCCAGGCCCTGTCCCTCCTCGAAAAAGACCAGGCGCTGGAGATAGACCTCCCCGATGCCGAGGTCGCGAGCCAGGCGAACGAAGGCCGGCAGTTGGCCGACCGTTTCCTTGAGGCCCGTCAGCCACAGCGACACTCTGGGGCGATCCGTCCGCGCCTCGCGGAGCATGGCGGTGAAGTTCCGCAAATTGCGGACAATCTGCTCGAACATGTCACGGCCGCGAACCAGCGCGAATGCCTTCGGCTCGGCCGCATCGAGGGACACCCTGAGTTCGTCGAGCCCGGCGGCGATAAGTTCGAGGCCGCGCTTCTTCGTCAGCAGGGTCCCGTTCGTGTTGAACAGGACGTAGGCGCCCCGGCCCTTCAGATAGGCGATCATGCGCGGGAGGTCCCGCACCATCATCGGCTCGCCGATGCCATGCAGGACGACGCGCTGAATGCGGGGAAACTGATCGACGATCGAGGTGAACAGCTCCCAGCTCATGTCCCCCGGCGGCTCGAGCGCTTCGAAGGTGCGCGGACAGGTCGTGCACAGCAGGTTGCAGCGGTTTGTCGTTTCCAGGTAGAGGCAGACGGGATCGCTCTCGACCCGCGGGCCCAACTCGCCGGCGGCCAGCTCGAAATATCGCCGCTGATCCGGGGCGGCCATGCCCGACTCGCTGATGCTACTCATGCATTGCGCCCTCGACTTGGCTCCCATCGAGGCCATGCTGCCTCAAGCGATGAACGCATAGCTGAATCGCCGCAGCAAGCAGGAATGGCCCATATAACAGAGAGTTGACCACCAGGTCCCGCGCCGGCGGTTGAAGGCCGAACGTCACGTAGAGGACGAAGCTGGTCGAGGTCAGTATCAGCGCCGGCCAATAGGGAACCAGGCAAAGAATTGGCAGAAGCCAGAGGAAGTACCAGGCGTGATGGGGCGTCACAAAGATGAGGAGCAACAGGGACAACAGCAAGGCGCCGGCGGCGAACCCGAATGTCCCCGTAAAGGGCCGCCAAAGCAGCGCGAAACCGGTTGCGAATAGGGCCGCCGCCCCGACGCCGATGTAAATTCCCACGGGCGGCCTGGATAAGCCAGCAAGGTAGTCGAACAGATCGACAAAATAGAACCCGGAGCCGCTCGCGAAACGCTCCTCGACGAAGTAGCTCGGCAGGAACCCGAGGACATGCCAGCCGACCGAGAGATAGGGGAGATACATCAAAAGGACCATTGCGGCAAAACTGGCCGGCAGGCGCCAATCCCAGCGCCGATAGACGCTCGGCGCAAGCAAGACAGGAAAGAGCTTCACCAAAGCGCCGGTAGCCAGGGCCAGGCCCGCCGCCGCCGGCATATTCCGGAACCGCGCCAGCAGCGCGAGCGTCAGAAAAAAGCACAAGGCGGCATCGATATGCCCGCTGCCGGAGATTTCCCACACCGCGAGCGGATGCCAGGCATAGATCAGGACCCGCTCCGGAGGCGCGCCGCCCCGGCGCAGCAAAGGAATGATCAGAAAGACCGTGCCCGCCTCGAAGGCCAGCATTGCGAGCTTCATGACCGTCAGCTGCTCGCTGATCCGCGTAACCCCATAGAAAATCAATTCGGCCACCGGCGGGTAGATCGTCCGGGCATAGTCGACCCGGTTGATGTTGGGGTAGATCGCCGCATCGCGAAGGCCCGCAAGCGCCTCGTCCGCCGGGATGTAGCGATAGGGATTGATGCCCACCCCCTGCACGCGGCCGTCCCAGATGTATCGGTAAATGTCGGAAGACAGGTAAGGAGGGAACAGGAGGGGCCCGATCCGAAGCAGCGCCGCCACCAGCAGGATGAAAGGCAGAACCCGCTTTCCCTCCGCCAGCCCGGCGAGGCAGAACACCGCAGCCAAGTAAAGACCGCCCTCGAGCAGCAGCACCGACAACAGGCCATTCACGTCATCTCGATCTTGAAGATAGAGGCCGACGAGGTTCAGGAGCAGGAGACCACCGCCCAGCGCGAAGAGCAGGCGCCTGCGGCCGCCTTTCAAGACGGCTTGACCGTTTCGGGGTTGCCCGCGAGCAATGCCCCGATAGCGGCGTTCTTCACGGCGAGCCCGCGCAGGAACCTTGTCGTTGCCGGAGCCCGGTTGCCGCCTGCCTCGCTGCCGCGAGTCTCCATCAAGTCTCGATAGAGCCGTCGCAGTGACGCTGCATCGTCAATGTCGTACCAGGGAGCCAATGGGGCGACCTCCAGGCCTATTTCTGCGGCACGCTCGAGAGACTGCCTGAAAACCCGCGCCGTGCTCCAATCGATGTGCTCGAACAAGCGGCGATGCACCTGTTTCAGCCCGATGAGGTAATAGCCGCCATCGTCCGCTTGGCCGAGCACGACGCGGTCGCCGGGACGTCGGAGCAGCGCCGCGGACTCGCTCAAGCGAACCTGGGGAAGGTTGGGGCTGTCGGCATTGATCAGGCATGCGGCGGCAAATCCCGCGCCCAGCAGATCCTCCGTTGCGTGCAGGAGGCGTTCGCCCAGATCCGCTCCACGCTGCGGCAGCAGAAGGAAGTCGGCGGGCAGCAGGCCATCGAATGCGGCGGCGTCCTCAGCCGGGGTGAACGCGACAACCCCCGCGATTTTCCGATCATGGCCGACGCTCGAAATGCTCGCAGCCATATCCCGAATGAAGCAGCGGCTGAGTTCGGCTGCCTCCGCCGGGGCCAAAGGCGGGACCAGCCGAGTCTTGACGCTGCCCACCCGCGGTGCCTTCGCCATCAGGGCGAAGGCGATGCCAGAAAGGCCCCGGGGCGAATGCGCTTCGGGCCTGATGAGACGATACGCCATTGGTGGTGATCAGGCCTCCCCGCACCCGATTCGGAACATTCGGTCGTCCTCGGCAATCAGGGCCTGACCACGCTTCCCCAGCCCATGAATCCTAAGTCAACCCGAAGGGAAACGCCGCAATCTTACCCGTTCGTCGACCGAGGTCATCGGGTTACGTCGCCCGAAAGGCATCTCACATTGCTGCATTCGGCCGCCGATGGTTGAATAGCCCTAGCCGCACTCGCAGGAATCAAAGCATGCCGCTGGAAACGCCGCCCGGGTATTGCCCCCTCGACGAGAGCTCGCTGCGGCCCTTTCTCGCCAATCTGGCTTCCCTGTCGGCCCGTCTGGGCGGCCGACAGCAGGATTGGAAGATCACCGAAGTCGGCGACGGAAATCTCAACCTCGTGTTCCTGGTCGAGGGGCCCGGCGGCGGGGTTTGCGTCAAGCAGTCCCTGCCCTATGTCCGCCTGGTCGGCGAAGCCTGGCCCATGACTTTGAAGCGAAGCTTTTTCGAACATGAATACCTTCGCGTGCAGGCGCCCTATGTCGGCGAGCGCATGCCGGAAGTCTATCACTACGACCCCGCCCTCTACGCCATCGTCATGGAGAGGCTTTCCCCGCACATCATCATGCGCCACGGCCTTATTGCGGGCAGGCGCTATCCCGCCTTCACGGAACAGGTCACGGACTTCCTCGCCCAGTCGCTGTTTTTCACGTCCGACCTCGCCATGCCGGCGGATCGAAAGAAGGCCCTGACGGCGGTGTTCTGCGGCAACACGGAGCTGTGCAAGATCACCGAAGACCTCATCTTCACCGAACCCTACTGCCTGCACGAGCGCAATCGCTGGACCACGCCGGAGCTGGACGGCATCGCAGGGGAGTTCCGTGCCGACATTCCGCTGAAGCTTGCCATCTCGCGCCTCAAGCTCAAGTTCCTGACCTCGGCCGAGGCCCTGATCCACGGCGATTTGCACACCGGCTCCATGATGGTGACCGAGGACGACATGCGCGTCATCGACGCGGAATTCGCCTTCGTCGGGCCCATGGCGTTCGATGTCGGTGCGGTCCTTGCCAATCTCCTGCTCGCCTATTTCAGCCAGGAGGGCCATGCCACCGGCGCCGATCCACGGGAGGAATATGAGGAGTGGCTGCTCGACGTGATCGAGCGCGTCTGGCGCCGCTTCGCCGAGAAGTTCGTGGCACTCTGGCGCGAGGAAGCCGCCGGCGATGCCTATCCCCGTATGATGTTCGGCGATGGGCCGGGCGAGCAGGCGCTGGAGCAAGAGCGCTTGCGGGTCATTGGTCGGCTGTTACCCGATACGATCGGGTTTTGCGCCGCCAAGATGATTCGGCGCATCCTCGGCCTCGCGCATGTGATCGATCTGGAGCGGATCGCCGACCGGCGGCAACGCGCGCTTTGCGAACGCCGCGCTTTGCGCCTGGCCAGGGATCTCATGGTCAAGGCCAAGGACTATCCGGATATCGCCGACGTGACCGGCGCCGCCCGGCGCATGCGCCGGCGCAGCGCTTCGGATCTATGACGCGCTCGCCCTTGCCGCCATTTCGGGGAACAGCGAAGCGAGCCCTGCGCGTGAAGCCTTGCAGATGCCACGCTCGGTAATGAGGCCCGTGATGAGCCGCGCCGGCGTTACGTCGAAGGCGTAGTTGGCGAGCCTGCTTCCCTCCGGCACGACACAGACGGTGGCGAGGCGTCCATCCTGCATCCGCCCGGTGACATGGGACAGCTCCCGGCCATCCCGCTCTTCGATGGGAATATCCCTGAGCCCGTCGCCGAGCGTCCAGTCGATGCTCGGCGACGGCAAGGCGACATAGAAGGGAACGCCGGTATCCCGCGCCGCCAGGGCCTTCAGGTAGGTGCCGATCTTGTTGGCGACATCGCCATTGGCCGTCGTGCGGTCGGTGCCGACGATGCAAAGGTCGACCTTGCCGTGCTGCATAAGATGGCCGCCGACATTATCGGCGATGATGGTATGGGGAACGCCTTCCTGCTTCAGTTCCCAGGCCGTGAGCGAGGCACCCTGGTTGCGAGGCCGGGTCTCGTCGACCCAGACGTGGATGGGGATCCCGGAGCTCTGAGCGTGATAGATCGGGGCCGTTGCCGTGCCCCAATCCACCGTGGCGAGCCAACCGGCGTTGCAATGCGTCAACAGGTTGACCGGCTCGCCGGCGGCCTTTCCGGCGGCGATCGTCTCGATCAGTCTCACGCCATGGCCACCGAGGGCCCGGTTCATCGCAATGTCCAGCTCGCAAATCGCCTCGGCCCGCCGATAGGCGGCGGCCGGACGGTCCGGTATGGGCAACCGATCGAGCGCGTGGCGCATTTCATCCAGGGCCCATCGCAGGTTGACCGCCGTGGGCCGGGCTTGGAGCAGAAGGCGATAGGCGCGATCGAGCGCGCCGGAGGCCGCATCCTCGTGGGCCGCCAGGCACATGCCGTAGGCGCCCGTGGCGCCGATCAAGGGCGCGCCGCGGACCCGCATGTCCCGAATGGCACTGGCCGCCTCTTCGACGCGCCTAAGGGTCAAGGTCTCGAACGCGTGCGGGAGTTTCGTCTGATCGATGATCCCGACGGACCACCCGTCCTTCTCGACCCAGATCGTGCGATAGGGAACGCCCTCGACCTTCATGCAGCGCGCCTCCCGCGCCTTGCCCCGCGACTCTAGGCACTTCAGCCGCCCCTGCCAACCTTGCGGCGCGGGTCGGATCGACGGTATGACATTGGTCAAGGGGACCCGGAATGACGAACGTCGCCCGCTCGACCGAACGGCAACTTCGACATGCCATAGTCGGGGTCTACGTCGCGCTGGCGAAGCTTGGAATGAACGAGGGTTCGGCCGGCAATGTAAGCGCTCGATATGGCGCCGGCATGCTGATTACGCCCAGCGGCTGCACGTCGGACTCGCTGCGGCCCTCGCATGTGGTTTCGATGGACTTGGACGGAAATGCCCTCGGGCGCATGAGGCCTTCGAGCGAATGGGCCATGCATGCTGCCGTCTACGCCAAGGTGCCCACAGCCAAGGCCGTAATCCATTCCCATGCCGACTATTGCGTCGCCCTCGCCTGCGTCCGTCGGAAGATTCCCGCATTCCACTACATGGTCCGGTATTTCGGCGGGGATGACGTGCCTTGCGTCGGTTATGCGACATTCGGCACCAGGCAGCTGGGAGCGGCCGCGGGCGCGGCCCTCAAACGCCACACGGCCTGCCTGCTCGCCAATCATGGCATGCTCGCGCGGGGCGCGACCCTGCGAGCGGCATACGAGGCCGCCTGCATGCTTGAAACCCTGGCGCGGCAGTACTGGCTGACGCTCTGCGCAGGCCGTCCCGTTCTTCTCAGCCGGAAGAACATGGCCGAGGTCGCCGAGCGGTTCCGCGACTATCGCCGGGCTCGGGGGCACGGAGCCAGAGATCCGTGGGCGGTGCCGTCGAAGTAGGCGGCCGCCGGCATTTGGTGCCAGCCCTCGGCAACAGCAATGGACTGCCGGCAATCCTGCCGATTGCCATCTGGGCGCACGGAAGGTCCACATCCACTTCAAGCTGAGCTGATGGATAGGCGGCCGAAGGCCGGCACCATCGCATTGGCCCCGAACTGCCGAAAGACCGTGGTCTGCCAATTCGTGGAGATGGGCTACCAGCAGGTATAGCCACCATCGGCGAGCAGAATGCTGCCGGTCACATAGCTGGCGGCGTCGCTGGCGAGGAACAGCATGACGGTGGCGATTTCCGATGGCTCGGCGAAGCGCCCCATCGGCGTCATCTCGTGCCACAGCTTGACCCACTCGGCATTGTTGAGGCCGCGCTTGGTCATCTCGGTCAGGACATAGCCGGGGGCCACGGCATTGACCCGGATCTTGTGCGGCGCGAGCTCTACCGCCAGCGACTTCACCATGTGGTGCAGCGCGGCCTTGCTGGTGTTGTAATGGGCTTGGGGCTGCGGCTTGTCGACGATGAAGCCGGAATTGGAGCCGATGGCCACGATGCTGCCGCCGCCGGCCCTGACCATCTGCCGGGCGAAGGCCTGGGCGGCGAAGAACTGGGCGTTGACGTTGACGTCCATGACCGTGCGCCATTCCTCGGGCGGGATGTCAAGCGCGGCGGTATTGGGGTTGATGCCGATGCAGTTGAAGAGCACGCGCGCCGGACCGAATTCGCGCTCGACTGCGGTCGAGGCGTCGGCCGCCGCCTGGGGATCGCGCAGATCGGCCTTGTAGAACGCCGTCCTGCGCCCGGTTGCGGCAGCTATGTCCCGGGCGGAAGCGGCACCTTCCGCCTCCAGCACATCGATGATTGCAATATCGGCCCCGGCCAGGGCAGCGAGGTCGGCGATGGCGCGGCCGATGCCACGCGCCCCGCCGGTGACGGCCGCGACCTTCCCGTCGAGCCGAAATGCATCGAGCGGCGAGCCGGAAGCGGAGGACGGGAACGGCATGGACGTGTTCCTTCTCCTAAGGCCTACGCGTCGCCCCCGCGAGCGAACCAGGGGGCGAGGCGATCATAGAGGTCGCGGAAGCGCCGATAGCCTGCATCATAAATCGCGGCATGGGAGGGATTGGGTACGACCGTCAGTCCGCGATGGACGAGCGCGCTGGCACCGGCCCAGTCTGAACTGGCACCTGTGCCGATGGCAGCGACCCAGGCGGCACCGAGACAGGAGCCGGGGTGCCCTTTCAGCAACTGCACCTTGAGGCCGATGATGTCGGCGACGATCTGCATCCAGACCGCGCTCGCCGATCCGCCATCGGAGGCGAGCAGGCGGCGGATCGGGTAGCCCAACTCGCGGAAGACCTCGATGTGATGGCGGAAGGCATAGCCCGCCCCTTCCAGTGCCGCGCGCCAGAGATGGGCGGGCCGGTGGCTGAGGCTGAGACCGGTAATGGTGCCGCGGGCCAGCGGATCCTGGATCGGGCTCTTCTCGCCGAGAAAATAGGGCAGCAGGACGACGCCGTCGCTGCCGGGCGGAACGGCTGCGGCGAGTTGATCCATATAGGCGTGCGGTTCGGGTCGGCCTTCGACTTCGCCGGCGGCGAAACCGCCAAGGATCCAGTTCAGCAGGGAGCCGGTCGAAGCCATGCAGCCATTCGGCACAAACCGGCCCGGAATGACGTGGTGATCGAGGAAGATGCGGGCATCCGGCCGTGCCTCGTCAACCGCGATCAGGATGTCCCCGGCGCCGCCG
Source organism: uncultured Alphaproteobacteria bacterium (assembly GCA_963724385.1). Lineage (GTDB taxonomy): Bacteria > Pseudomonadota > Alphaproteobacteria > Dongiales > Dongiaceae > DASXQK01. The sequence continues at coordinate 595,422 of CAVRUJ010000002.1, forward strand.
AATTTCAGCAGCACGTCGCCGGCCTCGACCACGCCCGCGGCGTAGGCTGAAGCGATATGGTCGGCGGCGCCGGCCACGACCGGCAGTCCTTCGGGCAACCCGCATTCGGCGGCTGCCCTGGCCGAGACCTGGCCGAGGCGTGCGTGGCTCGGCAGAAGCGGCGGCAGCGCCGAAATCGGGATGCCGGCGAGCGCCACGAGATCGGGGGCGATCTTGCCATCGGCCAGATCGACGAAACCGGCCTCCAGCGCCCAGTTGTGCTCCAGCGCGCGCCGGCCGGTCAGCTTCCAATTGATGTAGTCATAGGAGCCGAAGACGGTATCGATGCGGGAGAATATCTCGGGCTCGTGGCGCCGGATCCAGCGCAGCTTGGCGGCGACGATCTGCTGCGTGATGCCGTTGCCGGTGCGGGCGAGGAAGCGCTCGCCATCGACCTCGCGCGCCAGCTCCTCGACCTCGGCGCCGCAGCGCCCGTCGCTCTGCTGCACGCTGCGGCGCAGGAGATTGCCCTCGCTGTCCAGTAGCACGACCGCCGGCACCATGCCGGCGACGCCGATACCGGCGAGAGAGCGGGCGAGCGCCGGCTCCGCCGCCAGCAGCTCCCGCAAGATCGCGCAGGTGTTGCGCCACCACTGCTCCGGATCCTCCTCCGCCCAGCTCGGATGGAGCGAGACGAGGTCGACCGGGCGCGAAGCGATGGCGACGATGCGGTCCGGCAGATCAATCAGGATGCCGCCGGTCGAGGTCGTGCCGATATCGATGCCGATGATCGCGGGCATGCGGGACGCCTCAGCGCAAACTTTCGACCTTCTCCATGAAGCGCTTGACCCGGGTCGGATCGACCGCGTTCCAGGTATGGCCGTCGACCTTGAAGTGGGTCCCGACGACGCAGCCATCGGCCACGCTTAGCACATCCGCCACATTGTCGATGGTGACGCCGGTATTGGCAAAGACCGGCACCTCCTTGACCGCGGCGCGGACCGCGTTCAGGTCCGATTGCTCGGTCGCCTGGCCGGTGATCGGCCCGGAGACGAGGATCGCGTCGGCCAGAGAGGAGAATACGGCGCTGCGCGCGCGCAAGCCGAGGGGCCGCGTGTCGAGGGGGGCGGCGAATTCCGCGTTGATATTGAAGAACAGCTTCAGGTCGCGCACGCCAAGATCGCGTCGCGCCTTCAGAGCGCCCTCGCAATCCGGCACCCACAGTCCCATGTCGGAGGCATAAACGCCGGTGAATATCTCGCGCACGAAGCGTGCGCCGGTGGCCGCCGCGATGGCGACACTTGCGACCGGGTCCCACAGGTAGTTGACGCCAAAGGGAACACGGATCGAGGACTTCACCTGGGCGATCACGGCGCTCATCGCTGCGACAGAGGCGGTCGGCGCCTTCAACGAATATGGCCGGTCGTTCTCGTTGCCGAACATCACGGCGTCGATGCCGCCGCTCTGCAGCGCCTCCAGATCGGCGGCCGCACCCTCGATCAGGGCCTTCATGCCGCCCTTCTCGTCGTAAAGCGGCGTGCCGGGCAACGCGCCGATATGCACCATGCCGATGACGGCCTTTTTCTTGCCGCCGAAGAACTCAAACATGGGTGCGATTCTCCCGAATGATCCAATGAAAAGGGGCGGAAAGCAGTTGCCGCGCCTCGGCGCGCTCAGTCGGCTGGGCCCGGGCTTGCCACCAGGACAGCCGTGCCCGCCTTGGCGGCGACCTCCTGAATATGCGGCGGCAGGGGACGGTCGGTGACGATGGTACCGATCGCCTCGAAGCCGCAGAAACGCACGAAGGAGCGACGGTCGAATTTGCTGCTGTCGCACAGTACCACTGTCGCCTTGGCCCGCTGCATATAGACCAGCTTTACTTCGGCATCCTCCGGCGAATAGTCGTAGAGGCCGTTCTCGTCGATGCCGGCGACGCCAATGAAGACCCGGTCCATCCAATGGCTGGCGAGCTGCTGGCGCGTGATGCTGCCGCAGAGCGAGCCCTCGCGCGGGCGCAGCCGGCCGCCGAGCAGAAAGACCTCCGGCAGGACCGGCTGCGGCATGGCGAGGATCGTCTGCAGGCTGTTGGTCACGATCTCGATGCCTTCACGCCCGGCAAGCTCGGCGGCGAGGCAGGCGACAGTCGAGCCGGTATCGAGCCCGATCGCCTCGCCGGCCGAGACCATCGCGGCAGCGGCGGTGGCTATGCGCTGCTTCGCCTCGGGATTGAGTTCGCGCCGGGCGGCATAGGACGGCTCGGTCGGGATGACCGTAGCCGGCGGGGCGAGCACGGCGCCGCCATGGGTACGCTGCACCAGCCCATCGCGCGCGAGCGCTTCCAGGTCGCGGCGCACGGTCATGTCGGAAACGCCGATCTCGCGCGCAATCTCGGCGACCACGACGAAGCCGCGTTCGGAAATGCGGCGATGAAGCGACTTGCGGCGCGGTCCGGCTGGTCCGGCGGGTACGGAGCTGTCGGCAGGCACAATGGCTGCGTTTGCCCTGTTCGTCATGGTTGGACTTTAGCCGCCATCGAACCGCTGCACAAGATAACCAAACATCTTCCATGAATATTTTTGTTTGAATACGACACTTTGTGTTTGATTTAGCGCAACCGCCAGTCAAATCGAACGCCCGGCATAAGGTTGTCGCCATTGGGTGGATATGGTGGCTTGGGCGACAGGGATGATCCAAGAAGCGAGATTTGTCGTGTTTTTCCAAAGTATCGTCGCGACCTTGGGAAGGAGCACGGTAGCTCAGTCTCGTAATGCATCGGCAAAGGGATTCGGCAGCCTGGCCGGTCGTTTCTCATAAACCACCATAATCGAACGTGCGATTGTGATTGACTTTGGTTACAGCTGGGTTCCAGCATAGCCGTGCGCAATCTCGGAAGGAGACGGCATGGCGCTTCCGGGTCAGGATCTCGCCGGCATGACGGCACTCGTCACGGGCGGGGCGACTGGCATCGGCTTTGCCATCGCCACGGCATTGGCCGAGGCTCGCATGCGCGTGGCGATCGCCGATCTGAACGCTGAGGCGGCTAGGGCCGCCGCCGCCAAGCTGGACAGTGCCGTCTCCGTAGCCATGGACGTGCGCGACCGGGCGAGCGTCGAGGCGGGGTTCAATGCAGCGGCGGAGCGATTGGGGGGAATCGACCGGCTCGTCGCCAATGCCGGCGTCTCGACCATGCGGCGCGCCGTTGAGATCACCGATGAGGAGTGGGAGCATAATTTCGCGGTCAATATCCGCGGCGTGTTCCTGACCAATCAGATTGCGAGCCGCTATTTCCTTGCGACCGGCCGCAAAGGGGCGATCTGCAATACCGCCTCGCTCGCCGCCAAGGTCGGCGCGCCTTTGCTCGCGCATTACTCGGCCAGCAAATTCGCCGTGGTCGGCTGGACCCAGGCGCTGGCGCGGGAGCTGGCGCCCCGCGGCATCCGCGTCAATGCGGTCTGCCCCGGCTTCGTGCGCACCGGCATGCAGGAGCGCGAGGTCCTGTGGGAGGCCGAGCTGCGCGGCATGACGCCGGAGGCGGTGCGCGCAGACTATGTCGCGCAGACCCCGCTCGGACGCCTGGAGGAGCCCGAGGATGTCGCAGGGCTGGTCGTCTTCCTGCTGTCCGACAGCGCGCGCTTCATGACCGGGCAGGCCGTTAACGTGACCGGCGGGGTCTACATGACCTGACCGGCGAGAATGGTGCCGGCGGGCTCCCCACGCGGAAGCCCCGGCAGCGTGAGGACATCTTTCGAGTTCGATCAAACCCATTGGGGAGGAGTTTCATGACAAAACGCAAATGGCTGCTAGCAATGCTGACCGGGCTGGGCATCGGCGCCAGCGTCGGGATGACGCTTCCGCAAACCGCGCAGGCCGATGACGGCGGCACACTCACCATCTCGGACGCGCAGTTCCTATGGACCTGCGGCTTCAGCCCGTACAACCCCTCGGCCAACTTCCTGTCGGTCGGCGTGGTCTACGAGACGCTGATGTTCGTGAACACGTTGCAAAACGCCAAGGTCACGCCCTGGCTCGCGACCTCCTATGCCTGGAGCGACGACAACAAGACCCTTACTTTCAAGCTGCGCAAGGGCGTCACCTGGAGCGACGGCCAGCCCTTCACCGCAGCCGATGTGGTCTTCACTTTCAACCTCCTGAAGAAGTACCAGGCCTTCGACCTGAATGCCGTCTGGTCGGCGCTGACCGGCGTGACGCAGAATGGCGATGATGAGGTGGTCTTCACCTTCAACGCGCCCTCGGCGCCCTATTTCTACTACGTCGCCGACCAGGTCGGCATCGTGGCCGAGCATGTTTGGGGCAAGGTCAAGGATCCCTCGACCTATCAGGACGCCAATCCGATCGGCACCGGCCCCTACACCATCTCCCATTGCACGCCGCAAGACGTGAGTTACGCGCGTAATCCGAACTACTGGCAGCAGGGACTGCCCAAGGTCGCCAAGATCGAGTATCCGGCCTTCACCACCAACCCACCGGCGAACGAGGTGCTCTCGACCGGCCAGGCGCAGTGGGGCGGCCAGTTCATCCCGAACCTGAAGGCCGAATACCTGTCCAAGGACCCGAGCAACCACTACTGGTTCCCGCCGGTGGTCAACGTCGCGATCTTTATCAACCAGACCAACCCGCTCCTGAAGGACGTCGCGGTCCGCAAGGCGATGGCCTATGCGCTCAATCGGGCGCGGGTCGCCATGATCGGCGAATATGGCTACGAGCCCCCGGCCAACCAAGCCGGCATCGTCATCCCCACCTTCGAATCCTGGCTCGACAAGGCCCAGCTGGAGAAGGCCGGCTACGGCTATCATCCTCAGAAGGCGATCGAGATCCTCGAGAAGGCGGGCTACAAGCGCGGCAATGACAACATTTTCGTCTCGCCGGACGGCAAACCGCTGGACTTCACCATCATCAACCAGAGCGCCTATACCGATTGGGTCGCGGCCTTGCAGGTCGTGGCCCGGGAGTTCGCCGCCGTCGGCATCAAGCTGACCGTCCAGAACCTCGCCGGCAACGACTACAACGCCAAGCTCTTCAACGGCAATTTCGACCTCGCCTATGCCTATGAGGCGGGCGGGCCGACGCCTTACTACGAATTCCGGCAATGGCTGTACGGCGCCGGCTCGGCGCCGATCGGGCAATCGGCAGGCACCAACTGGGAGCGTTATCTCAACAAGGATACCGACAAGCTGATCGACGCCTATGCCGCGACGGGCTCGCCGGCCGAGCAGCAGGCCATCATGACGAAGCTGCAAAGTGTCCTGCTCGAGGATGTGCCGCTCATCCCTGTGACCGAGCAGGTCGACTGGGACGAATATTCGACCAAGCAGTTCGTTGGCTGGCCGACGGCCGAGGATCCCTATGCTCAGCCCTTCGCCGGCTATACCTTTCCGGACTGGGAAATCGTCATGCTGCGTCTTCACGAGAAGCCGTGAGGCGCGCGTAATTTGGGCCTGAGGGCCGGACGCCGGTTGCGTCGAGGGACGGAAGGAGATGCGCTATCTTCTGCGACGGTTGGGCTTCTTCGTCGTCACGCTGTGGGCGGCGCTGACCGTCAACTTCTTCCTGCCTCGCCTGATGCCCGGCGATCCGGCCCTTTCCATGATGGCGCGGTTCCACGGCCGGCTGGGCGGCCAGGCGCTGAAAGCCATGGAAGTGGCCTTCGGCATCAATACCCACGAAGGCCTGCTGGCGCAGTATGTCGCCTATCTCGGCAACTGCTTCACCGGCCAGTTCGGCCGCTCGCTCACCTTCTTTCCCGAGACCGTGAGCCAGGTCGTGTTCCAGGCCCTGCCCTGGACGTTGGGTCTCGTCGGCGTCACGACCGTAATCGCCTTCGTGCTCGGCACCCTCATCGGCATGATCGGCGCCTGGTCGCGGGGCGGCTGGTTCGACAGCATCCTGCCGCCGGTATTCATCGTGTTCTCCTCCTTTCCCTATTTCTGGATCGCGCTCATCTCGATCCTCGTCTTCTCGATCTCGCTCGATTGGCTCCCGCTCGGCTTCGGCTACACCAACGGCATTGACGTCACCTTCTCCTGGGCTTTCGCCTGGGACGTGCTGAAGCATGCGATCCTGCCGGGGCTGACGATCGTCATCACTTCGATCGGCGGCTGGATCCTGACCATGCGCAACAACATGATCATGACCCTGGATGAGGACTATGTGCGCATGGCGCGGGCCAAGGGGCTTTCGTCCGCGCGCATCATGTTCGACTATGCCGGTCGCAACGCGATCCTGCCCAATCTCAGCGGTTTCGGCATGTCGCTCGGCTTCGTCGTCAGCGGCGCGATCCTGGTCGAATACGTCTTCTCCTATCCAGGTGTCGGCTACATGATGCTGCAGGCGGTGCTGAACGAGGATTTCCCGCTGATGCAGACCCTGTTCCTGTTTATCACTGTCGCGGTTCTGGTCGCCATCCTGATCGTGGACGGGGTCACCGTGCTGCTTGACCCGCGCACCCGGTCCGTCTCCTAACATGAGCATGACCAGCGCGAACGACGAGGTGCCGGGCGCCGCTCGCTGGTCTCGGCTGCGGCCGGTCTGGACCTTCTGCCGCGCCGTGCTGTCGAACCCCAAGGCGGCTGCGGGCGCGATCCTCCTCGCCATTTGCGTCTTCATGGCGGCGGCCCCAGGGTTGATCGCACCGGGTGACCCGAATGCTGAGCTTTACATGCCGGGACAGGGGCCGTCCCACGATAACCTCCTCGGCACGACCTCCTACGGCCAGGACATCTTCACCCAATTCGTCTGGGGCGCCCGGGCCTCGCTCGTCATCGCTGTGGTGGCCGGGCTGCTCTCGACCGTACTCTCCGCCCTGATCGGCGTCGCCGCCGGCTATTTCGGCGGCGTCCTGGACGGCTTCCTGTCGTTGGTGACGGATGTCTTCCTGGTCATCCCAGCTTTTCCCCTGGTCGTCGTCATCGCGGCCTATTCCAAGAACGGCGGCGATGCCATCATCATCGCGGTGCTGGTTGCGACCGGCTGGTCCTACGGCGCGCGCCAGTTGCGCGCCCAGGTGCTGTCGCTGCGGGACCGGGAATTCCTGGTTGCCGCCCGGCTGCGTGGCGAGCGCGGCTGGCGCATCGTGGTCTCTGAGATTCTGCCCAACATGGTCTCTCTGCTCGTCGCTAATTTCCTTGGCGCCTCGGTCTATGCGATCTTGACGGCGGCAGGACTGCAATTCCTCGGGCTTGGCAACGTCAACACCGACAGCTGGGGCACGATGCTCTACTGGGCCCAGAACAACGAGGCGCTCCAGGCGGGGATCCCGCTCTGGGCCATCGCACCGGGCGTCGGAATCGCGGTGCTGGGGGCGGCCTTCGCGCTTTTGAATTACGCGTTTGACGAAATCAGCAACCCGGTGCTGCGACCAATGCGGAAGAAGCGTGTTCGGCGCGGCACCTGACGACCCCATCCTCGACGTCGTCAATGCCAGCGTCACCTATGCGACGTCCGGCGGTGAAGTCAGGGCGGTGGACGACGTCACTTTCCACCTCGGCCGGGGCGAGTTCCTGGGCATCGTCGGCGAATCCGGCTGCGGGAAGTCGACCCTGCTCTTCGCCATCGCCCAGCTCCTCAGCCCGCCAGCCCAGCTCATCGAGGGCAAGGTCCTGTTCAAGGGGCGCAACCTCGTCGGCCTGACCGACAGGGTGCTTAGCGCGGTCAGATGGCGCGACTTTTCCGTCGTGATGCAGAGCGCGATGAACGCGCTCAACCCGGTGAAGACCATCGCCGCGCAGTTCGAGGACGTCATGCGCGCCCATGGCCACCATGAGCATGCCGAGATCCGGACGCGGTCGCACGAGGTGCTGGCGCTGGTCAGCATCGATGCGGTGCATCTGAAAAGCTTCCCGCATCAGCTTTCGGGCGGCATGCGCCAGCGCGTGATGATCGCGATGGCGCTCTTGCTCTCGCCGGAGCTGATCATGATGGACGAGCCGACATCGGCGCTCGACGTGGTGGCGCAGCGCTCCCTCATGGTACAGGTGAAGGAGCTGCAGCACCGGCTCGGCTTCGCCGTCATCTTCGTCACTCACGATATGTCGCTGATCGGCAATTTCTCCGATCATTTGGCCGTCATGTATGCCGGCAAGTTCGTCGAGCTGGGGCCGACACGGCAGATATTCGCCCTGCCCCGGCATCCCTATACCCAAGGGCTCATCGAGTCCTTTCCCTCGATCCATGGACCGAAAGTTCGGCTGACCGGCATTCCTGGCGCGCCGCCCAGTCTGGTCGAGCCACCGAGCGGCTGCCGCTTCCACCCGCGTTGCCTGGCGGCAATGCCGCGCTGCGCCACAGTCGAGCCCGCGCTTTACGATGTGGATGGAGATCGCGTCCGCTGCCTGATTTACGAAACCGCAGGGGTGCCTCATGACTGAGGTACCGCTGATGGAAGCAATCCGGCTGACCAAGCATTACCGCATCGGAGGCTTCTTCGGCGGGACGTTGCATGCTGTCGACGAGTTCGACCTCACGCTGCACGAGGGCGAGATTGTCGCCGTCGTGGGCGAGAGCGGCAGCGGCAAGAGCACGGTCGCGCGGCTATTCGCCATGGCGACGCAGCCCACCAGCGGCGAGATCCGTTTCCACGGCCGATCGCTGAAGGGAATCAGGTCGCGGCGCGACCTGCTCGCCTATCGCGGGCAAGTGCCGATGGTGTTCCAGGATCCTTTCAGCTCGCTGAACCCTGTCCATACCGTTGGCTATGCGCTCGACCGCGGGCTGAAGCTGCACCGTCCCTCTTTGTCCCGCGCCGAGCGCGAGGCGGAGGCGGCGCGGGCGCTCGAAGCGGTCGGGCTGTCGCCAGCGCAGGAAACCATGGCCAAGTACCCCCATGAAATGAGCGGCGGCCAGCGCCAGCGCGTCGGCTTCGCCCAGGCGCTTTCCTATCATCCGAAGCTGGTGCTCGCTGACGAGCCGGTGTCGATGCTCGACGTCTCGATCCGCATCGGCGTGCTCAACTTGATGGTGCGGCTCTGCGAAGAGGAGGGACTTTCCTTCCTCTACATCACCCACGACATTGCGAGCGCCCGCTACATCGCGCATCGCGTGATCGTGATGTATGCCGGCACCATGGTCGAAAGCGGCCCGACGGAGGAGGTGCTGCACCATCCGGTGCATCCCTATACCCGGCTGCTGCTCTCTGCCGTGCCGGATCCGCGCGCGCCAATCACGGTCGGCGCCGCTGACATCGGCGAGCCGCCGCGCGTGATCGATCCGGAACCCGGCTGCCGCTTCCGCTGGCGCTGTCCCCTCGCCATCGCCAAATGCGCGCAAATAACGCCAGCCTTGCAGCCGACCTCGCCCGGCCATCAGGCGGCATGCCATGTCACCGTGTCGGCCTCGGCCGCAGCTTGAACTTGTCGGACATTGGCCGTCTCGCTCGGCCGGCTCGATGAGAGACGGGCCGGAGCTGGCCGCTCAGCCGGCGCCATCCGTGCTGCCACCTCCAGCGCAATCCTGGTACTACTGCGACAGCCCGAAGGGCTATTACCCGCATGTCCTGACTTGTAGCTCCGGGTGGCGTCAGGATCCGTCCGTACCTCCGAATGGCCAGGCGACTTCTTCGCCGTAGCCCGGCATGTCAAATGCCGGCCAGGTGGTTTGATCCCCTATCTAGGCAGCCAAACCGCACAGGCCCCGATCGGCGGAGACCAGCGCTCGCAATAGGCATCGGGGAAGCCGCATGCCTTTCGTGCGCTCCATCTTTGGGGTGATAGTGCGTATCGTGGAAACTCAAGTGGCCGATCCAGGAGGCCGGATCTGGACATGGAGGACCAACTGCCATGAACTCCCACGGTGCACTGCGCTCGCCAACCTGACGCCCCGGAAGTTTGTCGATCAAGTTCAACCAACTCGAAATGATGCATAGCTCTTGGAACGCAATTGGGGTCGCGATCAACCAAACCCCAAACCAACGTCGAGCATCGATTGATCAGGCAAGACAAGTCGGTCGGCAATGAAGCGTGTGACGCCGCCCGAAAGGCACCCAATTCTGACCTGCGCCAACGAATAAGATGACGCCCCCCAACAAACCTACTGGCGGAGAGCTTCCCAAAGCCGCTTCGCTTCTTGTGCCAATCACTGTGGCTTGCGGCAGCCTGATGAGCAGCCTTGATCAAAACGTCGTTGTCACTGCTTTGCCGGCCATCGGCAGAAGTCTCGGTGAACCGCCGAGCCAGCTTGGCTTGGTCATCACGTCCTATGTGGCCAGCCTGATCGTATCGATGCCGATTGGTGGTTGGGCCGCTCCCCGTTTTGGCCTGCGACGGTCTTATTGCGCCGCGGTGCTAATCTTTGGTCTTGCGTCGATATTGTGTGGCATGGCTTCCGCCCCGTGGGCGCTGTATGCGGCTCGCAGCTTGCAAGGCTTTGGCGGCGCTCTGATGGGCACTCTGGGACAAGTCGTAGTGCTTTCCAGCTTCCCACGGGAACGCACCCTGAAGATCAATACGTTCATCGCGCTCGCAAACCAGATGGGCCTGCTGCTTGGTCCGCTCGTTGGCGGTGCGCTCACCACCTATCTTTCGTGGCGTTGGATCTTCTTCGTCAATGCACCGCTGGTTTGCGCAGCCAGCATCGGGGCAAGTTTGTTTTTTCCCGTACGCGCGGTGACGCGGCGAATGCGGTTCGATTTGCCAGGCTTTCTTCTTATCGGAGCCGGCATGGCGATGCTTGTCTTCGGAATGGACGCGCTCGCCAGAAATAACGGACCCGGCTGGGTTGCCGCCACGGAGCTCACTCTGGCGGTCACGATCCTCGCGATCGCCACAGGCTACTTCCTGGTTGTCCCTCAACCGCTGCTTGATATTCGGCTGCTGCACATCCGGACGTTTCGAGTCAGCTTTTTGACGGGCGGCGGTATCGACACCATCACCCTCGCAGCCGTGCTGTTTCTTCTCCCCCTGATGTTCCAAGTGGGATTCGGAATGACGGCGGTACAGTCGGGGTCACTTACCTTTGCGGCCGCGGTCGGCTCTCTTCTGGTCCGCGTTGGCATGCCCAGATTGCTGCAGCGGTTTGGGTTCCGTAACGTTCTTGTTTTCAATACGCCCCTGATTGCGGCGATAGCCGGGGGTTTCGCATTCTTTCACGCTGGCATGCCCTATTGGATTGCGGTCGCCTACATATTTGCCTTCGGCATGTTTCGGGCCATCCAATGGTCATCGAGCGGCAACCTGGCCTATTCGGACATTGGACAGGATCAGCTCGCCCATTTTAGCGCGCTCTATTACATTTTATCGCAACTCGGTGTCGCGATCGGCATCGGCCTGGCCTCCGCCTTGTTGTCTCTTCTATCGCGGCAAGAACGCCATGCTTCGGTTGGCGATTTCCGGATCGTTTTCGTCGTCGAAGGCGTGGTTACGCTAGCCGCCCTATTTGGGTATCTAAGCTTGAAGCCCGGGGACGGCATCAATGTCAGTGGCCACGGCATACGAGAGGCGGCGCAAGATTAGAGCCAGCGCTGCGACGTTTGATTCTCGGATATCGGCGCGGCGAATGCCACGAGACCGGCCGATTGTGAGCTTTCAACAAGTTGTCCCGCCGGCCTCTGTTGGGAACAGCCGGAGGCGTCGACAAACGGTGAAGACCACTATTAGAGGACATTCCGCCGCGCGACCTACCGCGATGGCTAAGCCCCCACTCGCCGAAGGAAGCTTCTTTCCTCACTCAGGATGAAACGGCTCTTCCGCGCGAACTGCAGGTTGGCTGCCCCATCTTCATCACTGCGTAGCCGCGCTCGATATGTTTCATAGTCAGCGAGACTGCTAAACGATATCAGCGCCAGGGCTATATTGTTCGTGCCCTCATGTGGCATGAAGTAGCCGAGCAGATTCCCACCGCACCTGGGTATGATGGTGATCCATCTGCGGGCGTATTCCTCGAATGCTTCGCTTTGGAATGGGTCGATCACGTACCGGATGATGCAGGTGACGGTCATGGCTATCTCCAGCGCTGATTGTCACCAAACAATAACCCGTCTGCAGCGCGTGGTGCTTCGGTCTCCGTCGAAGCGTCGGCGCCGGGAAAACCGGGCCAACTGCGCCTTTTGACGCCGGTCAGCCCGGGGATTGTCGGTTGTGTGCCGCTCGAATGTCGGGTAGGGCTCGAAGATCGTCGACACGGGTTTGAAGGCAGTAGACTTTGAATAGGACAGCCGGCCGCATCAAGCGGCATCCTGATCATAAGTTCCTCGCAAGGCTTCGAGCCCTCGCCCTTGCCCTAGTGCTTGTCGGCGGGCCTGGTTGGGTGGCGTGGGCGGCGGGCACGGGGATGGACCAGGGCAATCCCACGCCCCCGCCGGCGGCGCCGGCGCCCGACACCTCGGGCGACATAGTGACGTCTGGCACCATCGATATGCTGTCAAGTGCCGCGACGTCCGTCACCGACAACCTCAAGCCCATCCTTGCAGCCGGCGCAGATATCCCAGCCGATCTCGCCAGCTTCGCCGACCGGTTGCTGGATCCCGGCCAGGGACCTTTCTCCGGCTGGCTGATCAAGCTCGCCGCCGCCTTGGCCGTCGCGATGGGGTCGCTGCTCCTGCCAGGCCTGCTGGCCCCAGTTCGCCGACGCCTGGTGCACGCAGGTACCGGTCGCGGGGCCACAGCGATCGGCGCGTTTCTCGGCGATGTCGCCGGGCTCGTCGCGCTGGTTGCGATCTTCTATGTCGTCCAAGCCTTCTGGTTCTCCGACACGTCGGTGCGCAGCGTGGTCGCCATATCCCTATACGGCGGCCTGATCCACTGGCGCATTACGCTCCTGCCGGTAGACGTTCTTGCTGCGGCCCCGAGAACCCGAAGCGCGGCTGGTCATGGCCACGAGCGATCATGCCGCGCAGATGCGCAAGCTGGGATCTTGTCTGCTCGGCTTCATTGCCTTTTCCCAGGCGGCGCTAAGGGCCTTCCTCCTTTCCGGCGTGCCGACGGCGGACGTCCGGTTGCTCGCCTTGCTCGCAGGTCTCGCCAATGCGGGATTTGCGTTCTACTTCGTCGAGAATCTCCATCGCATGCTTTCGCAGCGGACGACCGCACCGACCGCACCGTCTGCGGCCGCCTCGTCTGCCGAGGCGATTTCGACGACGACTTTGCTGCAGCGGATCTGGTACCCGCTGGCCCTCACCTTTGTCCTGGTGGTCAGCATCGCCTGGCTGTTGGGCGTAGTCCTCCGGGCGCTTTCGGTCTATTTCGCCCTGGTCGACACCGGCGCGATCCTGCTGGGCGTCCTCATCCTGCAGTCCGTGGCAGCGACCTGGCTCAACCAGATGTCCCCCACAGGTGCTCGCCTGACGCCAGGAAACCGAAAGGCGCTCTGGCGGCGCCTGTTCCGCCGCTGCCTGGCCGTGGCGCTGTGGACGACCGCGGCGGCACTGATCGCCGAGATCTGGCTCGGGCGCCTTGCCCGCGTCCTGCCGGCGGGGCAATGGCAGGCCTGGCGGGGCTCCGTCATCAGCGCCGCCCTCGCCCTCTATGTTGCCTATGTGCTGTGGCAAATCGTGTTGATCCATACCGATCATCGGGCCTACGCGGCGCAAACGCCCCAAGCCACCGGGCACAGCGGCCCAGTCCCGGTCGCCTCGCGAATCCAGACCATGATGCCGGTGGTCCGCATCTTCATGTTGGTCCTGATCGCGCTGGTCGCTGCCGTTGCCGCCCTTTCCAGCCTTGGCGTCGATACCACTTCGCTCATCGCCGGCGCCTCGATCTTCGGCCTCGCCATCAGCTTCGGGTCCCAATCCCTGGTGCATGATGTCGTGTCCGGTATCTTCTTTATGGCCGACGACGCCTTCCGGATCGGCGAGTACATCGACACCGGCAAGGCCAAGGGGACGGTGGAGGGAATGTCCATCCGCTCGCTGCGCCTGCGGCACCAGAATGGCCAGATCCACACCATCCCCTTCGGCCAGATCCAGCAGGTGACCAACTTCAGCCGCGATTGGATCACGGTGAAATTCAATTTGACTCTCAATCTGGAGACCGACCTAGACAAGCTGCGCAAGACGGTAAAGCGGATCGGTGCCGAAATGCTGGAGGACCCGGAGATCGCGTCGGAGCTTATCGAGCCGTTGAAATTGCAAGGGGTCACCGACATCGGCACCGCCGGCCTGGTCATCCGGCTGAAGTTCACCGCCCGACCTGTGCAGCCGGCCCTGGTTCAGCGCGATGCCTTGAGGCGCATCACGATGCGGTTCCGCGAGGCGGGCATCGGCTTCGCAAACTCGAACGTCACGGTGCAAACCTTGACCGGCCCTGCGGTCACGGAGGAGGACGTAAAGAATCCGTTGGCTACAGCTTCTTCCCCCGTCTCTGCCTCAACACCAGAAACGACAAAAACAGAAGCCGCCCGAACCAACTAGATATGCCTCGTCCGACCGCTGGTGGAGCGATCTGGAGGGCGGGAACCTACAGCGCTTCGGCTGAAGGGTGTCCCCCAAGTCTCAGGTACGGTCCATCAGCCGCGGTAGTCCCGCCAATCAACCGACTTGCTTTCGGCGATCGACGCGGACATCTGCTGGTGGACCCAGCAAACGAATTATTATTAATCAAGTACTTATCGGTGAAGATGGTTGAGGGGGAGCGCAACCAGCGTTATTTGCAGAACCTGGTTTCTCGAATCCCAGTTATTGGCCGCCCCTTTTTTGGCGGCATGTGAGTCGGAATGCCAAAGGTAAGCGGTCAACGAGATCGTTCGCCAATGATCTGAGAGTTTGTGCTTCCTGTTGGCCGCACTAAGCCGTCGCGCGCACCGTTCGCTGCGACGGGGCTCTCGAAGGAATGGGCTGGCTGGCGCGTCTTGGCTTATTTGCCGCCGCGCACCAGCACAGCCAGCGTGGGGCGCCTCACTGATGTTGTCGTGGTGGCGCTGGCTGCTGCCGCGGTTTGCAGTACGAAATCAATCGACGTCTCCTTCTCGACGCTGCGGAACATGACCGGAATTCCCCGGTTGTCGAGCCAGACTTCCAGCCGCTTATCGCCCATCACCACGAAGTGCCGGGCTGAGACCGAGGCGCCATTCACCGAAACCGTGTCATAATCGCCGCCGGAAATGTGCACATTGACGATCCTGCCCGTGTCAGTGAAAATCATAGAAGCATCACCGGTGTGCGTGAGGACCCACGGGTCCGATGGGGCGATGGTTGCCGGACCGGCGAATGAGCCGGCCGGCGCATTCACCACGAAGTGGTCACCCTGAGCCGCGCCGTGAACTTCGAAGTGCCGGCCCTCCCTGTCAGTGGTACTTGCCAGCGAGACTAGTCGATTGCTGCGCATGATCTCGGTGGTGTCGGATTCTTGCCGATAGGCGACGATGCCCAGCAGAATCACCGCAATGCGCAGACGCGAGTCGATCCGCGTCACTTCCGGGCTGCGGTCAATGGTGTCCGTGAGCGTGCCAATCCTGCCGTAGATCGGATGCAGGACGGAGTAGATGTAGACTTGTTGTCCTGCAAGCGCCGAAGTCGCGCCCGCAATGACGCACAGACTTATCGCAGCGGCAATTGTCCTGGTTCGTGTCATGGCACATGCCCTCTCGTCGCCTAGACACGACGAGGTGGGCCTATGGGCGCAACGGTGGGGAATGTCAAGCGAACAAACACCCTGGGAGAAGCCGGGCGACGTGGTGGAGTCACCTGATCGCGCTTCGGACTCTGAGCCCATCGACCAACTTGACGTGACGGACTTCGAGCGCCAGCGGACGAAATAGTGGACCCCGAAACATTGACCCGGCGGTCAGATCGCAGCGCTGGAAGAGCTGTGCTAAGAGATAGCAAGAGTGGACTTGTTAAGAATAATGATGGCGTTCAATGGCTTACTGGAAAACTTGCCCTGGGCAGCATGGTTTTTCCAATGAGTCCTGAATTGCACATCAATGGAAATGATCAAGCCTTAGAAAGTGGGTGACGCGCAACGCGCGCCACGACTCCAGCCGGTGCCGGCTACTGTCTGGAGTCAACTAGACCATGCATCGGCCCCGTCCACCCGATCCTCCGGTCTGGCGGGCGAGGACCATTTCTCCCAAACTTGCAGCACTCCGGAGCCCGTGCTGCAGTTTATGCCGCCTTGAGGGGGCCGCGCTTAACGCCTGCTTCGGCGCTGTTCCTAACGGAACAATCGCGCCACCGATGCATTAGTGCCACCTGCTTTTACGGCTGCCACCCAAAGACGGAAAGCGATACCCGGCGTCACCTGTGCTGTTCTGAACAGCCAATTGTCTTTTAATCTGCCAATGGTCAGGCTATCGGGGCTTTTTGCGGCCAATGGATCGGCAGAGCGGCCTCAGTTGGCGCATCAAGGAGATCGATCATGACCGCTGTATCGAGACGTTTGCTTCTGGCTCTACCCGCCCTTGCCGCGGCCGCGGCTTTCGTGCGGCCCGCTTTTGCATTGTCGGATCCGCAACAACTTGTCGAATCGTCGCGCATCTCGTTTCTCGACATGATCACCGACACGGACTATGCCGAGATGCGGGGCTATGTGAGGCAGTCGCGGGCATTGCTGATATTCCCACAGCTGGTCAAGGGTGCCTTCATTATCGGCGGCGAGGGCGGCTCGGGCGTTCTTGTGGCACGGGGCTCGGGCGGCTGGAGTTATCCAGCTTTCTACACCTTGGCCTCGGGCAGCCTCGGCCCGCAGATCGGCGGCCAGGTGGCCGAAATGGTATTGACGATCATGAGTGCCAAGGCGCTGGGCGCCGTGATCGACAACCAGTTCAAGATTGGCGGCAATATAGACGTCGCTGCCGGCCCGGTTGGAAAGGGCCTCTCGGCCTCCACCACGACGAACTTGAGTGCGGATGTATACAGCTTTGCCAAGACCCAAGGGCTCTACGCCGGCCTGTCGCTGGAAGGCGCCGGTATCCTCCAGCGCGACGCCTGGAACGAGGAATACTATGGCGGTGGAGCGACACCTGACGGAATCATTGTACAGGGCCGGAGCAGCAACAAGAACGCCGAGATCCTTCGCAGCGCCTTGGCGCCCTATTGAGTCCGCCGAACAAGGCTCGAGCCAACTAGCCAGCCCGTGAGGCGCTTCCGATCCCATGCCAAGTGTGCGCATTGTCTCACGGCACTGTTCTGGTCACAGGCGCTGATGACGTATTGAATCTTTCGCAAATTTGGGCGGTGGCTCCCGCTCTGGTTAAGCTGGTTGTTGCGAGGCAATCAGTTGAACCGAAGGAGCAAGAGCCAACATGGGGGAAGATAACAGGGGCAATGACTTGAGCAACTTGATCCGGATCGACTACGAGCGGGTGCGAGAGAATTTGGGGCACATCGTGCGCGGGACGGTGGAAGAGACGTTGAACACGCTGCCGGAGGTTGGCCACGCGCATCGTTTGTGCGCTCGAGGCGGTCGGACCTGATTGATGTTCAGGCCGACCTCTTCCTCGGGCCCGGCACTGCGGGACCAAATTGGTGTAGGTGCACTGAGCCGTGAGCAGCGACGCGGCGCTGCAGCATGGCAGCAGTGCGGCAAATGCCTACAACTCGCAGTTTACAATGGCGGTTGTGTACAGCCGCCGCGTCGCTTCCCAAATTCGCGTGCCAATCTGCGGATTCCAAAGTAGAATTATATCTGGATATACAAAGGCCTAGGGACTGCCCTGTGGGATCCAACACGAAGAGAAGCGTTGCCGATCCAGTTTTGGAATTTTCCACGCTCGTCGAAATCCTTCGTTGGCGGGCGCTTCAGCAGCCTGAACAGCGCGTCTTTACCTATCTGCCGGACGGAGAGGCAGAAGGCGATCATCTGACCCATGCGGCATTGGAGTGTCAGGCCCGGAGCATCGGGGCACTGCTCCAAAGTTACCGTGCGAATGGGGAACGCGCGCTGCTGCTTTATCCGGCGGGTCTCGAGTTCATAGCCGCGTTCTTCGGCTGCTTGTATGCCGGGGTGATTGCCGTCCCACTGCCTCCACCCAACCTGGCCCAGCCACATCGAACCCTTCCCAGGCTTCAAGCCGTCATCAGCAATGCGCAACCTTCGTTGGTGCTCACCACATCAGCGATCCTCTCCAACACCAAAAATCTATTCGCGCAGGCCCCCGAGCTACAGAATTTGCGCTGGGTGGCCACGGACAAGGTTGCCGTCGGCCTGGCGCAGGAATGGCGGGATGCGTCCGTGACCAGCAGCACCATAGCTTTGCTGCAATACACGTCCGGCTCCACCGCTGAGCCGAAGGGCGTCATGATCAGTCATGGGAATCTTCTCCACAATTCGGCCTATATCGGCCGCGTCTTTGCGCTCAACCCCAACGGTGTCACCGTCACCTGGCTGCCGGCCTTCCATGACATGGGGCTTACCAATGGGATCATCCAGCCGGTGTATAAGGGGCGCCCATGTTACCTGATGCCGGCGGTGTCGTTTCTCATGCGGCCAGTGCGATGGCTCGAGGCCATTTCGCGCTACAGGGCCACGATCAGCGGCGGTCCGAATTTCGGCTATGACTTGTGCTCCCGCGGAATCACTGCGGAGCAACGCGCCTCCATCGACCTCAGCAGTTGGGATGTGGCCTACAACGGGGCAGAGCCGGTTCGCGCCGACACGATGAAGCGATTTACGGAGACTTTCGCGTCCTGCGGCTTCCGCCCTGATGCCTTCCACCCGTGCTATGGACTAGCCGAAGCCACGCTGCTGGTCTCGGGCGGCTCTCTAGGCGACAAGATGTTCTGCCCGGTGGAGGTGGAAGCATTTGAGCAGGGCCGCGTGGTAGAGGCCGGCGCCCAGCTTCAGAAGGTTCGGACGCTGGTCGGCAGCGGCCACACCCTGCACGACACCAGGATCGTCATCGCTGATCCGGAATCATTGACGGCTTGTGCCCCGGATCAAGTGGGTGAAATCTGGGTATCGGGGCCGAGCGTCACGCGGGGGTACTGGAACCGACCCGAGGAGACGGAACGCGCCTGTCGGGCTTACCTGAAGGATACCGGCGAAGGGCCGTTTCTGCGCACCGGGGATCTGGGATTCGTGATGGATGGCGAATTGTTCGTCACCGGTCGTCTGAAAGATCTGATCATCATCAGCGGCCGCAAGCTGTATCCCCAGGACATCGAATTGACGGTGGAAAGAAGCCACCCGGCCCTACGACAGGCCTGCTCGGCCGCCTTCTCCACGGAAGGTACCGGCGGAGAACAACTGATCGTCGCCGCCGAAATCGAACCACGCTACGTGCGTGGGGTTCGCAGTGCACCGGGAGGGGAAGCGAGCGCTCGTCCCAATGGGCGTTGGCCGCTGGATGTGGAAGCCGTGGTTCGCTCCATTCGCAGGGCGGTGGCCGAAGAACATGACGCGCGGGTTCACACCGTCGTGCTGCTTCAGGCTGGGCGTATTCCCCGGACCACCAGCGGCAAGGTGCAGCGCCATGCTTGTCAAGCCAGCTTCCTGCAAGGGACGCTGGAAAGGCTCGACGGGAATGTGAGCCATGGCTGAGAAGCCAGCCAACGCAGAGGCCATCCAGGCGTGGCTGGTCGCGAAGCTTTCCGAGCGCCTCGGAATCGAGTCGGATGAAATCGATATCAGGGAGCTCTTCGCCAGCTACGGACTCGGGTCGACCGAGGCGGTCAGCATGGCGGGAGAATTGGCCGAATGGCTGGGGCAAAAGCTGTCGCCGGCTCTGATCTACGAGTACCCAACCATCGAGGCTCTTGCCCGGCACTTGGCAGGAGCGCCGGATCTGTCGGAATCAACCACTATGGCCGGCCAGGACCGGGGGGCCAACAACGAGCCGATCGCCATCATCGGCATCGGCTGCCGGTTTCCCGGCGCGAAGGACCCAGCCGCGTTCTGGCAGCTGCTGCGGGATGGAGTGGATGCGATCAGCGAAGTTCCCGCCGATCGCTTCGACCAGCATGCGTTCTACGATCCGGACCCGGCGACCCCGGGGAAAATGAATACGCGCTGGGGCGGCTTTCTGGAAGAGGTGGACCAGTTCGCTCCGGATTTCTTTGGCATCTCCCCCCGGGAGGCGGCGCGCATGGACCCCCAGCAACGCCTCTTGCTGGAAGTGACCTGGGAGGCGTTGCAGGATGCAGGACAGGTGCCAGAGCGTCTGGCCGGCTCCCAGATCGGCGTATTCATCGGCATCGCGACCAACGACTACGGTCGGCTGCAATGGAACGATCTCGAGCGAATTGATGCTTATGCCGGCACCGGCAACGCCCTCAGCATCGCTGCCAACCGAATCTCGTATCTGTTCGATTTCCGCGGACCGAGCCTCGCCATCGACACCGCCTGTTCCTCCTCGCTCGTTGCCGTTCACCTGGCCTGCAGCAGCCTTCGGAGAGGCGAGTCGGGGCTGGCTTTGGCCGGCGGCGTGAACCTTATTCTCTCGCCGGCGATTGCGATCAATTTCACCAAAGCCGGTGCCATGGCGCCGGACGGGCGCTGCAAAGCTTTCGATGCGCGGGCCAACGGCTACGTTCGCAGCGAGGGGGCCGGCATCGTCGTGTTGAAGCCGCTCTCGAAAGCCTTGGCCGATGGCGACCCGGTCTATGCCGTCATTCGCGGCAGCGCGGTGAACCAGGACGGACGAAGCAACGGGCTGATGGCGCCGAATCCGCTGGCTCAAGAGGCCGTCTTGCGGGAAGCCTACCGGCAAGCCGCCGTCTCGCCCGGCCAGGTTCAATACCTTGAAGCCCACGGCACGGGCACATTCTTGGGCGACCCGATCGAGGCGAAGGCGCTGGGCGCAGTGCTGGGCGTCGGACGGCCGGCGGGCCAACCCTGTGCGATAGGGTCGGTCAAGACCAACTTGGGCCATCTCGAGGCCGCCGCCGGGATCGCCGGCTTGATCAAGGTCGCATTGGCGCTCCGGCACCGGGAGATTCCGCCGAGCCTGCACTTCGAAAAGCCCAACCCTCATATTCCCTTTGGCGAGCTTCCTCTGCGCGTGCAGACGGCGCTCGGCCCATGGCCCGCGGGATCCGATCCAGCCTTGGCAGGAGTAAGCTCGTTTGGATTCGGCGGGACCAATGCGCATGTGGTTCTGGAAGAGGGGCCTGCGGCCCCTGCGGCAATAGCGGGTGCCGATCGGAACACCGGCGCACAGCTGCTCCCCCTGTCGGCCCGCAGCCCGGAAGCCCTCCTGTCTCTGGCGTCTGCATACCGTGACCTTCTGGCTACGCCAGAGTCCGCGGCGCCATTGCCGGATATCTGCTACACCGCCAGCGTACGGCTCAGTCACCACGACCACCGTCTCGCGGTGTCGGGCAATTCGTCCGCGCAACTGATGGAGAGCCTGGAGGCTTACTTGCGGGGCGAGGCTCGCCCCGGCTTGTCATCCGGCCGCAAACCTTCGGCGCGCCGGCGAAAGCTTGTTTTCGTTTTTCCAGGGCAAGGGAGCCAATGGTTCGGCATGGGGCGACGGCTGCTGGAGCAGGAAGCCGTTTTCCGGGAGGTCATCGAACGCTGCGACCGGGCGATGCAGCCGTATGGAGATTGGTCCCTGCTCGCCGAGCTCGCGGCCACCGATGCCGCCCAGTCGCGGTTGAGCGACATCGATATCGTCCAGCCTGCCCTCTTCGCGATTCAAGTCGCCCTTGCAGCCCTGTGGCGCTCATGGGGTATCGAGCCGCAGGCCGTAGTGGGACATAGTCTAGGAGAGGTCGCGGCCGCACACGTCGCCGGTGCGCTGAGCCTCGACGAGGCCGTCCGGGTCATTTGTCACCGCAGCCGGTTATTCAAGCGCACCATAGGGCATGGGGCCATGGCGGCGGTCGAGCTTTCCATCGGGGAATCTCAACGCGTCCTGGACGGCTCGGAAGAGCAGGTATCAATCGCAGCCAGCAATGGTCCCACCTCGACAGTGTTGTCCGGCGATCCGGCTACGCTAGTCGCCATTCTGCAGCGCCTCCAGCGCGACAACATTTTCTGCCGCATGATCAAGGTCGATTTTGCCTCGCACAGTCCTCAGATGGAGCCGTTGCGGGAGGAATTGCTCCAGGCCTTGGACGGCCTGCAGCCGCGGGCGGAATCCCTGCCGATCTACTCGACCGTGACCGGGAAAGCAAGCCGCGGCTCGGAGTTCGATGCGCTCTATTGGGCCAGGAACATGCGAGAGCCGGTGCTCTTCTCGGACGCGATTCAGCGCCTGATGGAGGATGGACATGATGTCTTCCTGGAAATCAGCCCGCACCCCGTTCTGCTCAGCGCAATACAGCAAGGATTTCATCACTTCGGCCAGGAAGGCGCATTGCTTCCTTCCCTGCGGCGCGAGGAAGACGAACGCACGGTCCTGCTCGGATCCCTGGGCGCGCTTTATTCTTTGGGATATCCGGTCGACTGGAACCTGATCTATCCGGACGGAGGCCGGTTCGTCCGGCTCCCGCTCTACCCGTGGCAACGAGAGCGGTGTTGGCTCGAGCCTGCAGTCGGGGAAACCAGCTCTCATCCGGAGCAACACGGCCGGGGCTTGCCGGGGGACCATGCGCTTCTCGGCCGGCCATTCCAGTCGCCGCATGCTGCAAGAACTCGCTTCTGGGAATCGACGCTGGACAGGCATTCCCTCCCCTATCTGGATGACCACCGCATCCAGGGCGTCTCGGTGTTGCCTGCCTCTGCCTACATCGCGATGGCCCGGGCCGCGGCGGTTGACCTATTCGGAGCGCAGTCCCTCGCGCTGAAGGATATCGAGTTTCGCAAGGCGCTTTTCCTGCCCGAGGGCGGAACTCACAGGATTCAGGTAATCCTCACGCAAGAGGCAGATGAAGCGGCATCCTTCCACATCTACAGTTGCGCCGCAGGCGCGGCGCAGACCAGGCAACCATGGCTGCTGCATGCGACCGGCAAGGTCGCTGTTCAATCGGATAACGACATCATCGCCTCGGATGCCGGGAAAGAGATGCTCACCGAGATGCGAACCCGAGGCGCAGAGCCGCTCTCCGCCCAGGAGTACTACGGGAGACTCCGCGAAAGCGGCATCCACTATGGCCCGTTCCTTCAGAGCATCGCTCAGCTGTGGCGGAACGATGCGGACATCTTGGCTGAAGTGCAGCTGACAGATGGACAGGAGGCTGGCGTCAATGGCTTTCAACTTCACCCGGCAATCCTCGATGCCGGGTTGCAGGTTCTAGGGGCTGCGGTTGCTGCGCAAGCGGCCGAAGGCGGCCGCCAAGGGATCTATCTGCCGACCCGCATCGACCAATTCCGGGTTCACGGTCATCCAAGGCATCACTTATGGGGTCACGCCCGGGTGCAGCATCGGGATGCGGATACCGCAACGGGAGACGTGGTGCTCTTGGATGAAGCGGGACGCATGGCGGTCGAGATTCGGGGGCTCCGCTTCGAATATCTTGGCGAAGACACTAGGCGCGCACCTGTCGATAGTCCCGACGACTGGCTTTATGAGTTCCAGTGGAAGCCCAGCGAGCTTGCGGCTGAGAAACCCTCCGCCACGCCCAGCGGGGCGAGCTGGCTGATCTTTGCCGACAGCGGTGGCGTTGGGGAATCCTTGTCTGCGTTGCTGGAAGCCAAGGGTGAGCGGAGCATTCTGGTCTCTCGCGGGGATTCGTTCGATCAAATCGACAACGAGCACTATCGGATTCGCCCCGGACAGGCGGATGACATGCGCCGGGTCTTCGAAGCGACCCTAGCGGATGATCGTCCAGCCTGTCGTGGCATTGTTCACCTCTGGAGCCTTGATATTGCCGGCCCGGAGGAGACCACCGTTGCCTCGCTGAGTGCGGCCCAGGCTCTCGGCTGCGGCAGCGCCCTCCTGCTGGTGCAGGAGCTGGCGCGAAGGGAATCGCCCGACTTTCCTCGACTATGGCTGATCACACGGGGCGCTCAAGCGGCCGGAGAAGGCGGCTCACCTTTGTCCGTCGCGCAGTCACCCCTTTGGGGACTGGGTCGCGTCATTGCTCAGGAACATCCGACGTTCTGGGGAGGGCTGGTCGACCTGGAACCGGGGGCACCACAGAACGACGCCGCCGCTCTTCAGCTTTGGCAAGAAATATCCAGCAACCATGGAGAGGATCAGCTTGCGTTTCGTCAAGGCCGGCGATTTGTGGGCCGCTTGATCCGCCATCACCCATCGGCCGTGCAAAGCCCTCCCTTCCGGTGGCGATCGGACGGCAGCTATCTGATCAGCGGTGGGCTGGGAGACCTAGGCCTCCTGGTTGCGCGCTGGATGGTCGAGCAGGGCGCGCGGCGTTTGATCCTTTTGGGGCGCAGCAGGCTCCCGCCCCGCTCGAGCTGGGGGTCGGTGGAAGCAGGAAGTCGCTTGGCTGGTCAGATTACCGCCATCCGGGAACTGGAATCCCTCGGTGCAGCCGTTCATCTGGCTCCAGTGGATGTGGCGAATGAAGCAGAGCTGAGCGCCTTTCTGGAGGCGTTTCACGCCGAGGGTTGGCCGCCGATCCGTGGTGTCGTGCATGCCGCGGGCGTGCTGCAGGACGGATTGCTGGTGCAACTCGATGCGGCGGCGCTGGACAAGGTGTTGCGCCCAAAGGTGATGGGTGGCTGGCTGCTGCATCGTCTGCTCCGGGATGATCCCTTGGATTTCTTCATACTCTTCTCTTCGGCGGGCTCCATGCTTGGCCAGCCTGGTCAGGGCAACTACGCCGCCGCCAATGCCTTCCTGGATGCGTTGGCGCATCACCGGCAGGCCCAGGGCCAGCCCGCCCTGAGCATCAACTGGGGTGCCTGGGCCGGCGAGGGATTTGCGGATTCAGCCGGAGGCAAGCGTCTCGCTGCGCGCTTGGCACTCCAGGGAATTAGCAGCATCGCACCCAAACGAGCGCTGGAATTGCTGGGGCAACTCGTTGGACGAAGCGCAGCGCAAGTCGTGGCGGTGCCGGTCGACTGGAGGCAATACCGAGAGTTCTATCCTGCCGGCCTAGCCTCGCCGCTGCTTTCTGAGCTGGCGCATGTGGAAGCCGAAGCCAGCCGGGCACCGGCCGGCAAGAGCGAAAGGCGGGAATCCCTGCTCGCGGCCGAGCCAGCGGAACGCAGGCAAATGCTTCAATCATACCTGGGCGAGCAAGTGGCCCGGGTGCTCGGGCTCAGCCCGGCCAAGTTGGATCTGCAGCAACCCCTGAGCAATCTCGGCCTGGACTCGTTGATGGCCGTCGAGTTGAAGAACCGGATCGCGGTTGACCTGGCGGTGAACGTGCCGCTGGCAAGATTCCTTCAGGGCCTTAGCGTCGACGAGGCTGTAACGCAGGTGCTCGATCAATTGGCAGCCAACGTCGCCAACCCGACAATTCCTCCGGTCCCGGCAGTTGCGCAGCCCAGGGAGCAGCGAAATGCCGAACACTTGCTCGCAAACTTGGACCGGCTTTCGGACGAGCAAGTGGGCGCGTTGCTCAGTGACATGTTGGGTGAGGAGAAGGGTCGTTCCGCTCCTTTATAATGCCCAGACCCAGAGATGCGGCGACAGGGTCTGGAGAATTCTCCGAGGGCTGGTTCGCGGCTGCGGTCCGCGCACATGGGGCACCGCTTGTGCTGTTCTTCGACGAGCCATAGCAGACAGCGCAGCAAGCGCCTTCTCCCCGAAGTCGCGTCCTCTGGTCGATGTTCGCTTTTCTCGCGCCCGCCAGACGACTTGCCTCCTCACGCGATGGCGGAAGGCCGCCTCTGCAATCTTGTTGGGATCGGCATTGCTCAGCCTGGGACAAGGCTCCCAGGCAGCGGACGAAAAGCGGCCGCAGAAGGTCGTGGACGGCGTGGCTCGACTGTTTGCCAGCCATTCCAGCATCGCCACCGTGGAAATGCAGATCAACAAGCCGGACTTCCAGCGGACGATCTCGATGAAGTTCTGGTCGGTGGGGGATGCAAACGTGCTGGTCCGCATTCTTCAACCACAGGAAGATGCAGGCACGGCGATCCTCAAGGTTGGCGGCAGGACCTGGATGTATCTGCCGAAGGCGAACCGCAAGGTTGAGATGCCGCCTTCGATGATGACGACCGCGTGGATGGGCAGCCATTTCACTCTAAACGACCTGGTAAACGAGAGCCGGCTCACCGATGACTACGAGATTGCGACCTCATTCGAAGGCGAGCGAGATGGAGTCGCGGTGTCCGAGTATACGTTGACACCCAAGCCAACGGCTCCGGTGGTGTGGGGAAAGATTACCTTGCAGGTCCGCCAGGCCGACCAGATGCCCGTATGGCAACGTTACTATGACGAGGATGGCAAGCTGGCCCGGGAGCTGACCTTTTCCGAATACAAGACCGTGGGCGGGAAACTCATTCCTACACGCCTGGTCATGCGACCTGCAGGTCAAGGGGATGAGGAAACGACCATCACCTATGACGATATCGTCTTCGACGCCCCGATCAGCGAGGATACGTTCTTCCTGAGCAACCTAAAGCCATGAGCGGCAGGCTCCTGCGGCTTGCGTGGCGAAATCTCTGGTACAACCCCCGCCGGACGCTGATCGCCATGACGGCGATCGGACTTGGCTACGCCATGCTGCTGTTCGTCGCCTGCCTGATGACCGGGTTGAGGCAGCAGATGATCGAGAGCGGCACCGGCCTCCTTCTCTCCGATATCGAGGTGCACGCGCCCGAATACTATCCGGACCGTCCCATTCAGCTGACTTTGGGAGGGAGAAAAGGGACGGATGTCGGTGCGCTGGTTGCCGCCATCGCCGCCACTCCCGGGGTTCAGGCCGCGAGTCCCCGGCTGTATGCCTATGGCTTGGTCAGCGGGACTCACCAATCGGCCGGGGCGGAAGTTCTGGGCGTTGTCCCCGACCTGGAACAAAAGGTCACCGTGCTGCAAACCCGGATGGTGAAAGGGAGTTATCTTAACGGGGGAACGCCCAAGGGCGTGGTGATGGGAGATAAACTTGCCGCCACGATTGGCGTTGGACTGGGGTCGGAAATCGTGCTGGTGACGCCGGCGGCCGATGGCTCGACGGGTAATGATCTATACACGCTAGCCGGGATGTTTCACACGGGACTCGACGCCATGGACCAGGGTCTGGTGGTGATGCCTCTTGCTTCCCTGCAGGAGCTATTGCGTCTGCCACCGACAAGGATTCATGAAATAGGGATCAAGCTCAGCGATATCACAGCATCGACGACCGCGGCGGCGGCGCTGCAGACGCGGCTGAACAACGCCTTTCCAGTTCGGGTAATGCCGTGGCAGGAGCTGGCGCCGGAGCTGGCCGACTACGTGCAATTCAATCGTCGTGTCACATTCATTCTCTTCTTCATCTTCTTCCTGTCGGCTGCCATGGGCATCGTCAACACCATGCTCATGGCGATCATCGAACGCACGCGCGAGCTCGGCATGCTCATGGCCGTCGGAATGCGGCCGGTTCATGTGGTGGGTCTCATCGTGGCGGAGGCGGGAAGTCTGGCGGGAGCCAGCCTGGTCCTGGGAGGAGCGGTTGCATTTCCCCTCCTCTGGTACCTGCAGGTCCATGGCCTGAAGCTGGGCGGCGAAGGACGTTCGATCTCCCTGGCCGGAATCGTCGTGGGTCCGCTCTGGTATGGCCGGCAGGATTTCACCGCCTATATCGAGGCCGCGCTGGGCTTGGCCCTCACGGCCCTGGCCGCGGCCCTCTACCCGGCGCTGCGGGCGGCTCGCTTTCGGCCAGCAGAGGCGCTGCGAAAGGTCTAGTGATGATGGGTGTTCTCCTGTTGGTGAAGATCGGATGGCGCAACCTGTGGCGCAATCCCCGCGGGACCCTGTTGACGGCACTGGCCCTGGGTTTGGGACTGACCTTGCTGCTTATTTCCCTGGGCTTGCTCGACGGCAGCCACGAGCAAATGGTCGACAATGGCGTGAGATTCGGAACCGGGCATGTCGTCATTCAGGCGCAGGGATACCAGGACAGCGGTTCCCAGGCGCTATTGCTGCCGGTCCAGGTCGTGTCTACGACCGAGGGGTTTCTGCATACCGACTCCATGAAAGATGTCGCGCGAGGCGTGAGCGGCCGGCTGCTCGCCTCTGGATTGCTGAGCTCGGCGGCCAACTCTGATGGCGTGCGCATCATGGGGGTCGTCCCCGGGGATGAGGCGGCCGTATCCCTGATCCCGCAACGGATCGTCGAAGGAAGCTATCTCGGTGATAACCAGCAGTCGGGCGTCGTCATCGGCGCGGACCTGGCCCGCAAGCTGGCCGTGAAGATCGGGTCAAAGGTTGTTCTCATGACCCAGGGGATACAGCTGCCTGCTGCGGAGGCGACGAACCCGGGCGGCGGAGAAATGAAAAGCGACCTGCTGCGGGTAAGCGGGATTTTCCGCACCGGCATCCAGGCGTTCGATGCCCACGTCATCCAGATTCCGCTGCCCGAAGCCCAGACGTTGCTCGGCGTGCCGGATCGGATCACGCAGGTCGCCATTCTCCTCCATCAGGAAGGCGACGCGCTGGCGGTGGCCAAGGGTTTACGGCAGCAGTTGGCAGGCATCCCGGTGGAAGTCCTCCCTTGGCGGGAGGCCATGCCGGAGCTGGCCCGGCTCTTCCTCTTGGATGAGGCCTTCAATTACGTCATGAACGGCGTGGTACTCACCATGGTGGGATTGGGCATCCTCAACACCATCCTGATGCGCGTTCTGGAGCGGCGCTATGAATTCGGGCTCTGTTCGGCCCTAGGGCTCAGGCCCATGCAGCTCGCCGTCATGATTGTCGGCAAGTCGCTGGCACTGACGGCGCTCAGCCTCGCTTTCGGCCTGGTGCTGGGGTTGAGTGTGCAGCATTTCTTCGCCACCAGCGGCCTGGATCTGCGCTGGTTCTTCCGGAGCAGCCTGCCGACCGCGCTCGTGTTCGACCCGATCATCTATTCGCGCTTGAGCTTCACGCGGGTCGCTTGGTCGATCGCCATCGTATTCGTGACGACGACCTTCATTTCCTTCTATCCGGCCCTCAAGGCCGCTAGAACCAAGCTGCCCGATGCATTGAAGGTATTCTGAGAGCAATATGACCGACTGGTCAGTGGAACTGCGGGACGTGAAGAAGTCCTATCGTACCGGGCAAATCGAGGTTCCCGCACTGCGCGGAATTAGCCTCCGGATTGCACCCGGGGAATTTCTCGCTATTGCCGGCTCATCGGGCTCGGGCAAGACCACCTTGCTCAACATCATCGGCGGGCTCGACCGGGCGGATACCGGCGAGGTGATCGTGGAGGGGAAGAACCTTCAATCGCTATCCTCGGGGGAGTTGGCTCGCCTCCGGCTGCAGCGCCTCGGTTTCGTCTTCCAGGCCTATAACCTGCTGCCGGTCCTGACCGCCCTGGAGAACGCCGAATTCACGCTGCTCCTGCAGGGCGTTTCGGCGGAGCAGCGAAAACAAAGAGTGCAGAAGCTGTTCTCGGAGATCGGTCTTGCCGGCCTCGAAAATCGTCGGCCGGGCGAACTATCCGGCGGGCAACAGCAACGGGTGGCCATCGCCCGAGCCATGGTGACCGAACCAGCGCTGATCCTGGCGGACGAACCCACGGCCAACCTCGACTCCGTGACTGCGACCGCTCTCCTTGAAGTGATGGAGAAACTCAATCGCGCTCACGGTACGACGTTCGTCTATGCAACTCATGACCCTCAGGTCATGGAGCGGGCACGGCGCCTGATTCGCGTGCGCGACGGCCAGATCGCCAGTGATGTGGCGCATGCCGGCTCAGCACCCTGAGCCTTGACCAGAACTCTCCCTAAAACAAAGAATTCGGACGACTTGGCAAAAGCTGTCGCACCTCGATGCCCGACCCGATCAGATCGCGGCCGGCTTTTCCATCGGCATCGCCGCCAGTTTCCTGCCGCTGAATCCGTCCCCCATAATCGTGGCGACGGTGGTGGCGTGGCTGCTGAAGAGGAACGTGATCGCCGCTGTTGCCGGGGGGACGGTGGCGATCCTCTATACCCCGCTGGTGCCCCTGATGTGGCTGGCTGAATACCGGGTCGGTAAGCTCATTCTCCCGGTGCAACATCCGCTGGTTCTGGATCAAGCACGGCTGTGGGACGTCCTGCAAAAGAGTTGGGACGTCTATGCCGCCATGCTGGTTGGTTCGATCATCATCGCCACCCCGGTTACGCTGCTGACCTATCTGATCGTCAAGCGGCTCGCCGAGAGATGGGCCCGGCAAAAATAGCGCAAGGCAGCTCAAACCGGTTGCTGCCGATG
This sequence comes from uncultured Alphaproteobacteria bacterium, assembly GCA_963724385.1. Taxonomy (GTDB): domain Bacteria; phylum Pseudomonadota; class Alphaproteobacteria; order Dongiales; family Dongiaceae; genus DASXQK01. The sequence continues at coordinate 625,461 of CAVRUJ010000002.1, forward strand.
GTCCGGCCATTGCCGAAAGGCGCGACGCGAGCCGTGCCATTCCACGGTAGGATCACGGCCTGTCGGATTCTCCGGCAAGGGCTGGCTTTCCAGGAGAGCCTCGGCAGGAGGACATAAATGCGTGCCTCCGATTCACGTAGCGGCCGAGGACAGCCAGAGCGCACCTGGAGCGGCGGTGAAGTGCCCGCGAATCTCCCTCCAAGACGAGCTGCGAGGTCCATGCCTGCTCGCCTTTGGCAAGGCTATGGAGAAAAGCCTGAGCCACTGGCGAGGCTAGGTCCAAGCTTGCTCGCCAGCCACGAACCTCATCTTGCCACGGCGCCGATTCTCCGCCGGAATGCGCCGCCGAGGAATCGGAGGGACGGTGGGCTCTTCCATCAAGCGGCGGCCCTCATCCGTCTCAGCGCAGGTCCTGTGAGAGCAACCTCAGAAGATGCGGCTGCGCCCCGTTCAGGAAGAAGTGGTCGCCGGGAAACATTCGCAGCGAGAACGAAACGCTCGTTTGATCGCGCCAGGCCTCCAGATCGGCGCGGCTCACCCTTTGATCCTGCAAGCCGCCAAAGCCCGATATGGCGCATGTAAGGGGAGGCTCGGGCGAGTATGAGTAGGTTTCGTAGACGGCGAAATCTGCCCGCAGGATAGGCAGCATGAACTGCATGAGTTCTGCCTCTTCCAGCACCTGCCCGGGAGTACCGTTCAGCCTGCGCAGCTCGACCAGGAATTCGTCCTCGGGCAGGGTATGGATTGGCCGGGCTCTCGGAGGGACCTGGGGTGCGCGAGCCGCAGAGACAAATAGGCGCGCCGGCTGAACACCGGACTGTCTGCGGAACTGACGGGCGAGTTCGAAGCCGAGGAGCGCGCCCAGGCTGTGACCGAAAAAAGCGAAGGGCTTGTCCAGGAGAGGAGCCAGCCCTTCGGCAAGGGCCTGGACAAGGGGCGAGAGCTGGGTGAAGGGCGTTTCCGTCGGCCGAGTGCCCCGACCGGGGAGCTGAACCGGGCAGACTTCGACATCCGCGGGAAGAGCATCTGACCAGCTGCGAAAAATCGAAGCACCGGCCCCGGCATAGGGGAAGCAGAACAGGCGAAGACGGGCCCGTGGATTCGGCTTGCGGAAGGCGATCCAGGAGTCAAATGCGGTCGCGGTCGCTATTTTCGATCTCTCCTGCTGCTCATTTTGCCTCCGCCCCCGCGGATTGTACCAGGTGGAGGCAAGCCGTCAGCTTTTGGGCCAGGACTTCGACATGAGGCTGGTACATGAGATTGGCGTGATTGCCCGGAACGACGTGAACCTCCACACCGCCGCTGGCCCATTCGCTCCAGCCCATCGTCGGATCCGAAGAGTCGCCCGTCAGCACTTCACTCGCCTTGAAGAAGGTTATCTGACCGGGGTAGAGACGCAGTCCGTAGTCTTGGGTCGCCCGCAGGTCACTCCTGAGGACCCTGACAAAACGGCGCGCCTGGGGAACATCAAGCTCCGCGGGTATCAAGCCGGCGCTCTTCGCTTGTTCCAGCATGAAGGCCAGCTGCTCGTCTTCGGGAAGCTCCGCCAGGGATTCCAGCGGACCGAACGAAATGCCGAAGTACCGCTCGACCAGCGAGATCGCTTCCGAATCTTGCTCGGGAAACGACGCCTCGGGGCCAGGAATCCGGCCATCGAACATGGCGAGCAGTGCGACTTGCTCACCTCGAGCGTGAAGTTGTTGCGCCATTTCGAATGCGACCACGCCGCCCATGGACCACCCTCCAAGCTGGTAGGGTCCCGTGGGCTGCAGAGTCTGCAAGGCCTGGATGTAGTAGGCGGCCATGTCCGCGATCCGCTCGTGCGGCTCTTCGCCGTCTTCCAGGCCCCTGCCCTGCAGCCCGTAGCAGGGTTGGTCGGGGCCCAGAAACTGCGACAGATGGACGTAGGGAAAGACCTGCCCGCCGGCCGGATGCACAAGGAAAAGCGGCCTTCTGCTGCCCCCGGGCTGAATGGCCACGAGGGAGGACTGCGGGCCGGTCGTCGCCTGCCGACGCAGAACGCCTGCGAGATGCTCGATCGTCGCACCCTGAAACACGGCGGTCACCGGAAGCTTCTTGCCCAGCCGCTTCTCGATAAGCGCGAACAGCCTCACCGCCAGCAGGGAATGCCCCCCCAGTTCGAAAAAATTGTCTGTCACGCCGACCGGTTGGATGCCCAGAACCTCCTCCCAGATCTCCGCCAATTGGCGTTCCAGCTCATCGCGGGGCACGACAAGGGCTTTCTCCAATTCCGGCCGGGAACGATCCGGCGCCGGCAATGCTCGGCGATCCACTTTCCCGTTGGGTGCCATTGGCAAGGCCGCGAGCAGCATGACCGCCGACGGAATCATGGGCTCGGGCAACTTTGCTGCAAGAAAGCGGCGCAGTTCATCGCCCGTGGCATCCGCGACTGCGTACGCCACCAGCCGCTTCTCGCCAGGCGCATCTTCCCAGGCCAGGACAGCCACCTCCCGTACCGCCGGGTGTTGAATGAGCACGGCCTCGATTTCCCCGAGTTCTATGCGGAACCCGCGGATCTTCACCTGCTGGTCGGCACGGCCGAGGAATTCGATATTTCCATCGGGAAGATAGCGGGCCAGGTCGCCGGTCTTGTACATCCGTGCTCCCGGCTCGGCCCTGAATGGGTCCGGAATGAACTTCTCGGCGCTCAAGTCAGGCTGATTCAAGTAACCCCGGGCCAAGCCCGCTCCCCCGATATGCAGATGACCGTGAACGCCAATCGGGGCGGGATTGCCTTGCCGGTCCAGAATGTAGACCGCTCGGTTCGCAAGCGGCTGGCCGATGGGCACCCGCCGATGCCCGGCGCTTTCGCCTGGGTTAGGGCCAATTTCGAAGACCGTTGCCGTGATCGTCGCCTCGGTCGGACCGTAGCCATTGAGGAGTCGGATCGAACTAGCTGGCGTCCTCCGCCAGAGATCGAGAGTATCGCTTAGCACCGTGTCCCCGCCGACAATGAGCAGTCTGGGCTGGCTGCTCGGAACGAGCCCGGGTGCATCGGCCCATTCCCGCGCCAGTTCCTGCCAGTAACCGGTCGGAAGATTGAGAACCGTGAGGCCGTATTCTGAAATCTTGCGACCGAGCGCTGCCGGATGCCAGACGTCGGACCCCATGATCACGAGCCGGCCGCCGCCGATCAGCGTTGGCAGGATTTCCTCCAAGGACACATCGAAACTCGGCGACGTGAACTGGAGTACGACATCGCTGGATTGCAGCTCGTAGCAGCCTTGAATATTCCGACAGTGACCGGCAATCGAATCGTGCGGAACCAGAACGCCCTTAGGCTGTCCCGTCGATCCGGACGTGTAGATGACATAGGCCAGGTCTTCGGGGCGGACTGAATTGTCGAGGTTGTCTCCGCTTTCGCAGGCAATGCGGCCCCAATCGGAATCCAGACAGATGACCTTGGCATCCCGTTCCGGCAACCCCGCCACCAGGCGCTCCTGAGTCAACAGCACCGGCGCGCAAGAATCGTTCAGGATAAAGGCCAGGCGTTCCTTCGGATAGGCGGGATCCAAGGGCAGGTACGCGCCACCGGCCTTGAGAATGCCGAGCAGCGCGACGACCACTTCCAACGAGCGTTCCAAGCAGACGGCCACCAGTACTTCTGGTCCGACCCCTTGCGCCCGCAAATGATGTGCCAATTGATTGGCGCGGTGGTTCAATTCTCCATAGGTCAACTGCGCCGCTTCCGACGCGACGGCGATGGCGCCCGGCGTTCGCTCCACCTGCGCTTCAATGAGCTGATGTACGCGAAGGTCTCGCGGGCATTCGGTCCGGCTACCGTTCCACTCCACGAGCAGCTGCCGACGCTCGGCTTCGGAAAGGATCTGGAGGTTCGAGAGGCGCTGCTCCGGATCGGCAACCATGGCCTCCAACAGGATCCTGAAGTGCTCCAGCATCCGGGCAATCGTGGCTGGCGCATAGAGGTCGGTGTTGTATACGAGTACGGCAGTGAGCCCCTGGTCGGTGTCCGCGATCTGCAAGGTCAAATCGAAGTGAGCGGTCTCGCTTTCTCCTTCGACGGGACTGAGCGTCAAGCCCGCCAGCTCAGTCGTCCGCAATGAAGCATTGTGCAGCACGAACATCACCTGAAAGAGCGGATTGCGGCTCAAATCCCGCTTCAGGTGCAATTCCTCGACCAGCCGGTCGAAGGGCAGATCCTGATGGGCATAGGCTCCCAGACATGTTTCTCGCACTCGCCGCAAGAGCTCGCGAAAGCTGGGATCGCCGGAAAGGTCCGTCCGCAGGACAAGTGCGTTGACGAAGAATCCGATCAGCCCTTCGGTTTCCAGCCGGTTGCGGTTGGCGACTGGGGTACCCACGACCAGATCGTCCTCGCCCGTATATCGATGCAACAAGACATTGAACGCCGCCAAGAACGTCATGAACTGGGTCGTTCCCTCCTGGCGGCCCAGCGCCCTGAATCCTTCCTGCAAATGTTTGGACAGGACCAGGGACCGATGCGCTCCCCGGAAGGTCTGCACCGCCGGCCTCGGGCGGTCTGCGGGCAGATCGATGACGGGGGGGGCGCCGGCCAGTTTGTCCTTCCAATAGGCGATCTGGCTTTCCAGGGCTTCACCCTGCAGCCATTCCCGCTGCCAGTGGGCGAAATCCGCATATTGAATGGGCAGGTCCGGCAGTGACGGCGACCCGCCGGCGCAGGAGGCGAGATAGAGCGTCGCCATTTCTCGAATCAGCACTCCTGCTGACCAGCCATCGGAGACAATGTGGTGCATGGTCAGCAGCCCCACATGCTCCTGCTCGCCCAATCGCAGGACGGCGCCTCGAATCAGCGGGCCCCGGGACAAATCGAACGGCCGCTGCGCTTCCGCGGTGACCAATCGTCGAACCTCGGTCTCCTGCTCGCTGGCCGGCAGCTGCCTCAGGTCGACGACGGGCAGCGCGATCGTCAAGGTCGGGGCGATCACCTGGATGGGCCGTCCGTCGATCACCCCGAAGGTGGTCCGCAACGACTCGTGGCGCCTGACGATCTCATTGAGACTCTGCTCCAGCGCTGCCACATTGAGTGGACCCTTGAGACGGACGGCGGCCGGAAGATTGTATGCCGGAAGGCCCGGTTCCATCTGGTCCAGGAACCATAGTCGCTGCTGGGCGAATGAGAGAGCCAGGTCTCCGTTCCGTGGAACCTGCAGTATGGGAGGCGCCAACAGGTTCTGGCCGGCCTGGCGGGCGGCCTCGATGCCTTCGGCCAGACCGGCCACGGTCGGCGCCTCGAACAGCCGGCGAAGCGGAAACTCCAACTGGAACACTTCGCGCATCCGGGATACGAGCTGGGTTGCCAAGAGCGAATGGCCGCCGAGGTCGAAGAAATTGTCGTGGATACCTACACGCTCGATGTCGAGGACCTGGGCCCAGATCTCCGCCAGCAGCTCTTCCGTCGACGTACGGGGTGCCACGAAAGCTTCGCCTAGTTCGGGCCGTGTCCGGTCGGGTGCCGGCAATGCGCGTCGGTCGATCTTGCCGTTCGACAGCATCGGCAGGGTATCGAGCAGCACGAAAACTGCCGGGACCATATGGTCGGGCAGCTTGTCTTTGAGAAAGCGGCGCAATGCCTCGGCGGTGGAATCGGCGACCACATAGGCGACCAGCCGCTTCTCTCCCGGCGCATCTTCCCGGGCCAGGACGGCGGCTTTCCGGACGGCGGGATGGTGGCCAAGCGCGGCCTCGACTTCCCCCAGCTCGATGCGGAACCCGCGGATCTTCACTTGGTGGTCGCCGCGGCCAAGGAACTCGATGTTCCCGTCGGGCAGGTAACGGGCCAAATCGCCGGTCTTGTACAGGCGTGCCCCGGGCTCGGCGCTGAAAGGATCGGGGATGAACTTCTCGGCGGTCAACTCGGGCCGGTTAAGATAGCCGCGGGCCAGGCCCACCCCACCGATATGCATCTGGCCCGCAATGCCGATCGGCAGAGGACGTAGCGCATCGTCAAGGATATAGATGCGCGCGTTGGGTATCGGTCGTCCGATCGGACAGGAAGAACGACCATCGGTCCCATCGCACAGCCAGTACGTCGAATCGATGATCGTCTCGGTCGGGCCGTACACGTTGTACAGCCTGGCCTTCGAGCGGCTCTGGAATCGCGTGACCACGTGGATCGGCAAGGCTTCACCGCCGCACATAACGGCGCGCAAGGCGAGGGAGTCGCCGAAAGCCGGCTCTTCGACGAGGAGCTGCAGCAGGGATGGAACGCAGTGAAATATGGAGATCCGCTCGCCACGAACCGTCGCTGCTAAGTAGCGGCTATCCCGATGACCGTCGGCCTCGGCAACGACAAGGGTTCCGCCCGTCAGCAGGGTCGGGAACAGCTCCCGTCCTGCGGCATCGAAAGTGATCGGAGTCTTCAGAAGGCAGCGGTCTTCGGCCGACAGCGCGAGCGTCCGCGTTATCCAGTTGATGGCATTGCAGAGCCCGCGATGCTCGACCATCACCCCCTTGGGCTGCCCTGTCGAGCCGGAAGTATAAAGAATGTAGGCGAGGTTCTCGGCCGTTGTGACCATCGCCGGGTTCGCTTCGCTTCGCCCGGCGACCGCTCCCCAGTCCGAATCCAGACACAGGACGTGAACCCCGTGCTTGGGCAGCCTCTCCACCATATGCCCTTGGGTCAGCACCACCGCGGCCCGGGCATCTTCAATCACGAAGGACAGGCGCTCCTTGGGATGGGCCGGGTCCAACGGCACGTATGCGCCGCCGGCCTTGAGAATGCCCAGAATCGCGACGACCATTTCGGGGCAGCGCTGCATGCAAAGGGCGACCGGCACCTCCGGCCCGACGCCCAGGGCGCGGAGACGGTAGGCCAGCTGATTGGCGCTGGCGTTGAGCTGAGAGTAGGTCAGTTGCCGTCCCGCGAACTCGACGGCCAGATTGTTCGGGGTGCGTCGGACTTGTTCCTCAAACAATTGGTGGAGGCACTTGTCCACGGGGAAGCTGGCTCTGGTATCGTTGAATTCCACTAGCAGCTGGCGACGTTCGGCATCGGTAAGGATTTCCAAATCGCCGATCGCTGTGCCGGGGTCGCGAACGATGCTCTCCAGCAGCGCGTGAAAATGCCCCGCCATCCGGGCGATGGTGGCTGCGTCGAACAGATCGGTGTTGAAGCGGATGGACGCCGACAGCGATCCGGTCGTCTCGATGATCAGCATGACCAGATCCAGGGTAGCGGCCCTGCGCTCCAGCGGGATCGACTCCATCACAAGCCCGCCGAGATTCATCAGCAACCCGGTTTCGCCTCGCGCCAACGCGCGCACAGCCTCTTCGGCAACCCGGTGCGGCTTATCCAGGACAAACATGGTCTGACAGAGCGGCGATCGGCTGAGATCCCGGGGCGGCCGCAGCCGTTGGACCAGGCGCAATGTGGGGTAGTCCTGATGTTCGAGAGCCGCCACCACTGTCTCGCGCACCCGGGCAAGCAGCGCGCGGAACGTTGGATTCCCGGAAAGATTCGCGCGCATGACGACCGGATTGGCGAAAAAGCCTACCAGGCCCTCGAATTCCGCCCGGCTCCGCCCGACCATGGGAGAAGCCACGAGGATGTCGTCTTGGCCGCTGTGGTAATGCAGCGCCAATTCGAACGCTGCCAGCAGCACCATGTACAGCGTCGCGCCCTCGGCTTTGGCGAGCGCTCTCAGCTGCCGGGCCAGATCCTCGCTCAGGGTGAAATCGTACTTCGAGCCGCGATACATCTGAATCGGCGGTCGCGGTCGATCCGTCGCCAGATTGAGGATGGGCAATGGGCCCGAGAATTGCTTCTTCCAATAGTCCCACAGCCGCTCGCCGGCCGGACCCGCCAGCATCTCGGTCTGCCACCGAACGAAGTCCGTGTATTGAAGATCAAGTGGAGGTAGGGCCGCTGGCCGACCGGCTATTTCGGCCGAATATAGCGCACCGAGCTCATTCAACATCACCGCGAGGGACCAGAAATCGACCACGATGTGATGAATGACCAGCAACAGGATGTGCTCCTGCGTCGATCGAGAGAACAGACTCACCCGCATGACCGGCCCACGCTCCAGATCGAAGGGCCTCCGCGTTTCCTCGACCAATCGGGCCTGCACGGCGTCCTCGCGCCAGGATGAGGTGTCGATCTCGTCGAAGTGGACCGACGCGTGTTCGTGAACCTGCTGAACAGGTTTGCCGGACTGCACGGCAATCGTGGTCCGCAGGGAGGGATGGCGATCTACCAGCGCCTGAAACGATCGGCGGAATGCCGGGATATCCAACTCCGAGCGGATGTGCCCAGCAAAGCTCACATTGTAGATCGAGCTTTCCGGTGCGAACTGGCACAGGAACCAGATGCCCTGCTGATTGTCGGAGAGAGGATGAAGAGCGGGAGAATCCCGCAGCTTTTGCCGCAGAAGCTGGGCAAGCAACGCACGTTTTTCAGTTGGCGAAAGATCGGCAATTGGCCGGGCAGGCGGCGGGACCCCGATTTCCGGTGAGTTCGTCTGTGCAGGCATGAGCGCTATCGTAATGGCCCAGTCAGGCCGGGGAAACCCAAATCCCCGATAGCCGATGGGTGACCCGCTCGCGCTTCAAGCTCGCGTGGTCGTGCCGGCACGACCACGCCTGCGGAGCCAGAACATGAAGAGCCAGAGTCCGCCGCCGATGCAGAGCAGCAGCACTGACAAGCCTATCAATCGCAGCGGCTCGAACACGCTCTTGATGATCAGGTCAACCAACGTAAGCAGGAGCCTGTACGCTTCTGCCGAATATTGAAAAACGCTCATCGCAGGCCGAAACCCGCGACCACGCTGCGGCGCAGCCGCGGGCCGATCTTTTGCACTAGACGAACACTCCATACATGACGCTGAGAACCGGGCCGCTCTCGACGTCGACCAGCAAGGCGTCCGGGCCGTAGCGCACCCATACGTAGCCATATGGCGGGTCGCTCAGTCCAAAACTCCAATAGCTGCTCGGCCAATAATCCCGGGCCCAGAAGGCGTCGGGCAAGGTCTGCCCGTAAGCCCAACGCTGTTGATGCCAGCCAAAGGGCCGCACGTAGGGTTGCGAGTGGTAGCTACGCTGGGAGTCCCGATCTACCTGGTAGGAGTGCGGATCAAATCCCTGCCCGTATTGCTGCCGCTGCTGCAGCCGGTAGTCCTGCTGGTTCTGCGCCACTTGCTGGCTGGAGCTTTCGGGAGGCGCGGGAGCCATTGCGGAAGTGTCAGCGAAGGCCAACGCCGATATGGCCATCAATCCCGCACTCGACGCCAGGCCAATTCGCTTGAGGGTTTTCGCCACGCTTATCGTCATTGCTATTGACCTTTGTCCGAATTCGGCGTCCCAGCATGTACAGCCGTAAGCACTGAGGCTGGCGCCGCACCGGTCCAGTCACAGCGAACTTGACTAGCTTGATCAGATCGCCCGCTGCACGGCGCGCCATTATTGCGCCGGCTGCGACTCGCTTTGAAAGAGGTCACCCTAGCCGACAGTCACAGCCTCGGATGTGCAGAACAGCACCCCTTTAGCGATGATGCTTGGTGCAGCGCCAGCGGATGCGGATCAAGCGATGGTAGTAGGCCCAGAGAGTCCTGAATTGAACATCAGTGGAGACGCTTGTGCCTCATAAAGAGACTGACGCGCGCAACGCGCGTCGCGGCTCCAAACGGTTCCCCCTACTGAATGGAGTCACCTAGGCTATGCATTGACCCCGCGCGCCCGTCCCCCTATTGGCGGGCGGGCGGGGTTTTTTTGCTCAAGGCGGGTTCTCGGCACTCCCACCGGGCATTTTGGCAAATTTCCTAGGGCAGCCAGACTGCCAGGGCCTGCCGGGCTCTCGGCGAAGGGCCATCAGCCAGCAGATTGCAACCCATCGCTCGCTTCGACGGTTGCCCCGCGCTATGATATGAAGGCAGCATTGTCTTCGACCGAACAGCCCACGCAAGATACACCATGCCAAACACAGGCCTAGGCAAGAGCAACGGATCGCGGCAGAAAGTCAAGGCGCTGCCAGATCTGGCAAAGGCCGCCCAATTCGATGCAAAAACCTTTCTCTCGTCGGTCGGAAAGGGGAAAACCACGACAAAAATCCCCGACAAGAAGACGGTGTTTCGGCAAGGCGATCCGGCCAATGCCGTGTTCTACATCCAGAGCGGCAGGATCCAACTCGGTGTCGTCTCCGAACACGGCAAACATGCCGTCGTCGGAATTCTGACCGCTGGCGACTTCTTCGGAGAAGGGTGCCTCGCGGGCCAGCCGTTGCATATGGCCACAGCGATCGCGCTCGCGGATTCGACGATCGTCAGAATCGAAAAGCCAACGATGATCGACATACTTCACGCGGAACCCGCGCTTTCCGAGATGTTCGTGGCATTCCTGCTGTCGCGGAATATTCGATTCGAGGAAGACCTGGTGGACCAGCTGTTCAATTCGAGCGAACGGCGGCTGGCCCGCGTTCTCCTGCTCCTGGCAAGCTTCGGCAAGGAGGGGAAGCTCGAGACGGTGGTTCCGAGAGTCAGTCAGGAAATCCTGGCGGCGAAAGTGGGGACGACCCGCTCGAGGATCAACTTCTTCATGAACAAGTTCCGCAGGCTCGGCTTCATCGAGTACAACGGCGAGCTTAAGGTCCACAGCGGCTTGTTGAACGTCATCGTTCACGACTGAGGTCGGGGTCTGGTTAGGAGCATTCAGCGGTCAATGCGGCGCGTGCCGCGCTGGGTCTGCCTATGACCATGTAGGCCGATCGCGCTCCAACGCCTTCGTCTTCAAGGGAATGCCGCGATGCCCAGTTCAGCCCTTAGGCGCGTCAGAAGCCGGCGATATTCCTCCTTCTGCCCGGCATTCAATTGGTCGAAGCGGTTGGACGGATCCTCCTTGTATTGAGGGCCGAGATTCCTCTGCCCTGCGCTCAACTGGAAGGTCTGGCTGAGCAAATGCTGTCAACTCGGCGGACCCGTCCGGCGGTACCCGAGCTTTTGCTCCACTGGGTTGATGTTTTAACGCGCTCTTGATCCAAATCAATTCCCAGTCAGGGGCCTTCGCTATTGTGTCGTTCGTCCTCCGGGCCGTCGAAGCCATAGGTAGTTTCCGATGCACAAACGCCCCGAATTGGTCCCTCACAATCTCGACCCGCTCTCCGCCCTGAGCGCTTTGTAGATCAAGAGGACATCGGTTGTGGGCGAAGACGTTTTCCCCACTGAAAATGTGAAAAAAGCTAAACAGGGCTTAATAGGAGAACCAAATGGATAAGGACCGTGTCGTCGGCGCCGCAAAGACCGTGGCCGGCAGAGTCAAACGAGCAGTGGGAAAGGCGGTCGGCGACCAGAAGACGGTTGCGGACGGCAATAAGGAAGTCGCGGAAGGCAAGGTTCAGAACACTATCGGCGGCATCAAGGATACAATCCGGGATATCACCAAGAAGAAGGCTTAGAGGGATATGCAGCCGCCGAGTGGTCTGGCGATCGTCGGTGACAGTTGAATTTAGGCTGATATCGGTTGGCACCATAGGTCTTTCTTCCAGAACCGCTTGCACGACAGCCAAGACAAGTCGGTTCAATTCCGGGTTCGTGGAAGCCAGCCTAGAATTGCAGAACTGGATGGAGATCGGGTCATGTTGCAGCTTATTCTCATAGTCGTCCTTGTCCTCGTTGTGCTTTCGTTTTTTGGGGGCTACTCGGGCTATGTGCCGGCCCACTACGGCTATGGGGGCGGGGGTCTTGGCCTCATCGTTCTGATCGTCTTGATCGTGCTGCTGCTCCGCTGAGCCAGCCCGGCAGGAACGAGAAGTAACGAGTGGTCCTGCAATAAGCGGCGCGATCGTCGCCTGCCGCTTATGCAGTGATCGGCCCTTCATTGGGCATGTCGGATTCTTGCGCAGGGCATTGACGAAGGAGAATGTCGATGAGGCCGATTCAGGTCTTGGGAGCCGTGGCTTTCGTCGTCGGGGTGATTCTCTTGGGCTTCGGTTATCACGCATCGAATGCCCCGCTGGACCAGTTGTCCAACACGCTGACCGGGCGGTTTACCAATCAGACGATGTGGTATTTTGGCCTTGGCGCCGTCGCCACGGTCGGTGGCGCTCTTCTCGCCCTATTCGGCAAAGGGAAGTAACACCACGACTGCGGACTCGGCCCTCGCCACTTGTTCCTGGCGCAGCAGACCGTCTATTGCAAGTTCGCCGCTTGGCGTGGCAGCCGGCTGAACAACGGATGGTAGCCGCTTCTTCGCCAACGATCTGGCTCCATATTGCTTGATAATGAATCGCTTGTCAGCGGTGGGACAGTGGGTGAGGGAACTGCGGCCAATGGACGCCCCGCGTGAACGTGGACAAGTGAGGGGATCCCATCGCGACGTCGCGGCGGACACCGCCAACGACGAACTTGGCCGCGAGGAAATCTGGAGTCTGCCCTTAGACCGGCTTCTCGCGCGGCTGGCAACGACCCCTGCGGGCCTCGGCACCGCAGAGATCCAGTCGCGGTTGACGACCCACGGCCCTAACGACGCCGCTACCGTCAGACCTTCACCGCCCTGGCTGCAGTTTCTCGCCCGCTTCCGCAATCCGCTGGTCATCACCCTGCTCGTGGCGAGCGCGTTGTCCGCGGCCACGAGCGATACCTCGAGCTTCTTCATCGTCGTTACCATCGTCACGATCAGCATGACCCTGGATTTCGTCCAGAAGGTCCGCGCTCAGAATGCGGTCGAGGCGCTACACCGCTCGGTGGCGGTCCAGGCAACCGTGCGGCGCAAGGGTGCAAGCCTCTCGGTTCCGATCGACCAATTGGTCCCCGGAGATATAGTCGAGCTGATCGCCGGCGATCTCGTTCCAGCGGACTCACGGCTGCTCGAAAGCCGCGATCTCTTCCTCAACCAGGCTCTCCTCACGGGCGAGCCATATCCGGCCGAAAAGCAGGCCAGCGATGCAGCCTTGGGCGCCGAAAATCCCGCCGGAGCTTCGAACGCCGTCTTTGCCGGAACCTCCGTGATCAGCGGCACCGCAACGATTGTCATCTGCCGCACGGGCGGCAGGACGGCGCTCGGCCATCCCGTTCGACCGGGTCGATCACAAGGCCACAGATCGCCCGGTGAAGTGGGACGTCAAGCTGATCGAGCGGTTCATGCTGGTATTCGGACCGGTCAGCTCACCGTTCGATTTCCTCACGTTCTACGCCTTGCCGTATCTGTTTGGCGCGGGCGAGGCACTGTTTCAAACTGGCTGGTTCATCGAGTTGATCACGACGCAGGTACTGGTGGTCTTCGCCATCCGTACGCGGCGGCGATTCTACCGGAGCAGTCCACACTGGTTCCTCGTCGCCATGACCGTTGGGTCGGCCGCTGTCGCAATTTCTCTCCCTCTTCTCCCGGTGGGCCGGTGGTTCGGTTTTGTTGCACTGCCGCCGCTGTTCTTCGTCTACCTGATTGCCGCGACGGCGGCGTATCTGGGCCTAGTGGAAATTACCAAGGACGTTTTCTACCGGTTCACCTCCAGACGCTAAGCACCAACAGCCCTCGGCCGACCCAGCCGGCAGCGCCATCCATGTGTCCGTTCCCGGCGCGTCACCCGCCATCGTAACGAGCTTCGCCACGAAAGCGGCGGCCGGGCGATGGATTGAACGGCACAGGGGGCAGGTTGCTAAAAGCGCTCCCCAGCCCCGTTCTTACGCCATGCGCAGGCGCTAATGGCGAAGAAACTGAAACAGCCATTCGAACTCGACCGAGAATGCAGCCGACGCCAAGGGGGTTGCTCGTTGGGAGAATGAAGGCGGCGCTGTAGAGAGTTCAAGAGGGTCAGAGCGCCCGCGCGATGCGAACCAGCGAGCCAAGCTGATCGTCGACATGGCGACGGTGAGGCGCCGGCCGACTCAGTAGCCGACGACCGCAAAAAAGCCGCCTTCGTGGTGCCGGGCAGGCATCCGGCAGGGCACTTGATTTCAGACCGAGCCACGACCGCCTTTTTCGGCGAACGTTAGCCTCCAGTCGGATCGTAAGCATTGAATCCGCCGTCCCGCTCGTTCGACGCGGTTCGGAAGTGGGCATGGATGGAACTAAACTTCGCACCGCGGCATGTTTAAGCGCTTTGCCGTTATCGGGCGACTCGCTTCGGAGGAGGGAAACGAAGAATCTTCTTGATCTGGTCCGCGTTCTTCCCTCGGACGTCATATCCTCGACGCTCCAGCTCGATCACGGCTGCCTCCCCAAGTCTAGTCAACTCGTCCAGGGGCAGGCTCGCCGAGCGCTTGTCCTGCCGGGCTTTCACCTCTGCCACGGCAAACTTGTTGACCTGCTCTTGCTCGGTGAGCCACTCCCAAGCTTTGGCCTCGCTGTTGAAGGTGCGCAAGATCGGCGGCTCGGTGCCCGGTCCGGTTATTTCAACGTCGCAAGTCCGTTCGTTCTTGCGGATGAGAATGCGGTAGGTGGTTTCCCTCATAAAGACATTATGCCATGGCGGGGTCGGGTCGCCAAACGGCCCAGATTGCGGCTAGCTTTCAAACTGGTCCACCACCGACTCGCGATGGCCGCTGACCCAACCCTATCAAGCCCGCGCGGCCAGGAGCACCGCGTTCAGTCCGCCGAAGGCGAAGGAGTTCGACATCGCGACTCTTACCTCGGCTTGTCGGGCAACATTCGGCACGACATCGAGATCACAGTCGGGATCGGCCTCCTCGAAATTCGCGGTTGGTGGGATCGTTTGCCTGTGGATGGCAAGCGCGGTGGCCGCCATTTCGAGCGCACCAGCGGCGCCCAGTCCGTGACCGAGCACGGCCTTGCTGGAAGAGACCGCAATGCGCCGGACGCCCGGCCCGTAGACGCTTCGCAAGGCTGCCGTCTCCGACCGGTCGTTCTGCGTCGTTGCCGTACCATGCGCATTGACGTAGTCCACGTCGTCCGCATTCCTGCCTGCATCCTTGAGCGCGGCTCGCATGGCTCTTGTGGCTCCGTCGGGATCGGACGTGGTGATGTCGCCGGCATCGGCGCTCATGCCAAATCCCAGGATTTCCGCATACACGCGAGCTCCTCTGGCGAGCGCATGTGTGCGCTCCTCCAGCAGCAGGACGGCTGCCCCCTCGCCCAAGACCAGCCCCGAGCGCGTGCGCGAGAAGGGCCGGCAGGTATCCTGGCTCAGCACGCGAAGCGCTTCCCATGCCTTGATCGTCCCCGCCGTCAGGCAGGCTTCAGCGCCGCCGGCGACGGCAACGGGCGCTTGCCCGGAGCGGAGCATTTGGAACGCCAGCCCAATCGCATGTGTACCCGCCGCACAGGCGGTCGCCACGCAAAGAGCGGGTCCCTTCAGGCCAAGATCCATCGACACCTGGCTTGCCGCGGCGTTCGTCATCAATCGAGGGATGGTCATCGGGCGCAGACGCGGCGAGTTTTCGGAATAAAGCCTGAAGTAGGAGTCATCGAACGTCGTCTGGCCCCCGGAGGAACTGCCGATCACCGTGGCTGCCTCGAGGGCCAGCTGATCCGATATATCCAGGCCCGAATCTCGAACGGCGGACCGCGCGGCCACCACGGCGAACTGCGAGAAGCGATCCAGGAGGCCCAGCTGCTTGGGCTCGAAAAGCGCTCCGGGGTCGAATTGGGAAACTTGCGCCGCGATGCGCGTGTTCAGCCGTTCGCTTCGAGCGATCGAGAAAGGACCTATGGCCGAGCGGCCCTCCACCAAGGCCGACCAGAACTCTTCGAGGGTGCATCCGACAGGGGACACGACGCCGAGCCCCGTAATTACGACGCGATTCATGCAGAGGTTTTTGCGTCCATGAGCTCTTTCACTGCCGCGGAAATCTGGGCAATGGTTCGAAAGTCTCCCAATCCGATCTTCGAGGATTTACCATTGGCGGTGATTGCTGCCTCATTCGCGTTATAAGGGATGCTGATGTCGAATTTTTCCTCTAGCGCGAAGACGATCTCGATCACATCCACCGATTCGACGCCGAGGTCCTGCAATGCCGTCTCCGGGGTCAAGCGCTCTACCGGAATCTTGAGTTCCCTGGAAATGATCTGCTTTACCTCGTCCGTGATTGCTTGCACCCACCCACCCCCTCAGATTGCCAGCAAGAGCACAATTGCGCGCCCTTGCGACCACGCACGATGCGCAAACCCATGATTCTCTGGAAGTTTATCACACTGCCTTGGCCTCGCAACCAGCGGCTCGGCGGGCAGAATCTCCGCCGACTGACCAAGCTTTGCCGGGCCGCCCGTCGGCCCCGGTAAGGCGCCAGGGCGTCGATCAGGATCTGGGCGTTGTGGTTGCGGGCCTTCCGGTCGGTTCACGTTGACGGACCGCCTATTTGAAAACCGACCATGCCTTTGCGAAGCTATCCTCCATCGCCTTCCATGCCTTGTCCGCACCCTCCCTCAGGTGATCCCAAGCATGATCGCCGGCCTTCTGGATTTCTGCCATCCGCTGCTGCAGCGCGTTGCGCCGTTCTCGGAGTTCCTTGAGTTGGCCCTCATACGCTTCCCTCATCTTCGCAACCGGCTGTTTTGCCTTGGCCTCTAGCTTCGCAATATCTGCGTTCCATCGGTCAAGTTGCACTTTGAGTTTTGCGACGTAAGTGTCTCTCGCGGTCATGAGATTCTCCCTTTGTTGGCTCCGTAGGGCCCGCTTCCTAATCGACCCTCATCTCCTGAGGCTTGCACTGGCCCGTGACGGCGTTCCCGTCGTGGGGCCGTTCAGGGCGTACATTTGGTGCTGCCGGCCCTGCAATTGATTGGGGGTGGCGGTGGGGTCAGCGGCCTGGGGACGGATGGGGCGCCCTGGCCCTGCCCCTGGCCGCCGGTGCCCGGCTGGATGTTCTGCTGGTTGGTGCCGGTAGGCGGCAGCACGGTCGGACCCGGCGCAACCTTCTTCTTGAGAGTCTGGTTGCCACCCGTGCCTTGCCCCTGGCCGCCGGTGCCCTGGCCCTGACCGCCTGCGCCTGGCTGGACGTTCTGCTGGTTGGTGCCGGTAGGCGGCAGCACGGTCGGACCCGGCGCGACCTTCTTCTTGAGAGTCTGGTTGCCACCCGTGCCTTGCCCCTGGCCCCCGGTGCCCTGGCCCTGACCGCCTGCGCCTGGCTGGACGTTCTGCTGGTTGGTGCCGGTAGGGGGCAGCACGGTCGGACCCGGCGCAACTTTCTTTTTGAGAGTCTGGCCACCGCCAGTGCCCTGCCCCTGGCCACTCTGACCGCCCGTGCCCGGCTGGAAGTTCTGCTGGTTGGTGCCGGTAGGCGGCAGCACGGTCGGACCCGGCGCGACCTTCTTTTTGAGAGTCTGGCCGCCGCCCGTGCCTTGCCCCTGGCCGCCGGTGCCCTGGCCCTGACCGCCGGTGCCTGGCTGACCGTTCTGCTGGTTGGTGCCGGCAGGCGGCAGAATGGTCGTACCCGGCGCAACCTTCTTCTTGAGAGTCTGATTGCCGCCTGTGCCCTGCCCCTGGCCGCCAGTGCCCGGCTGAATGGTGGGCCCAGGATTGTTGGGTTGGTTCGGCTGTCCTGTAGGCGCGATCCCAACCTTGCGCGCGACAACTGGGTTGAAGCCCGTTGTGGCGAGGCTAGGCTTGATCGGCGCCTGGCCGCCATAGGATTTGGCGTGCTGCCAAGCCGGGCTCAAGCCGGCCTGGGGTACCTGCTTCCAGGCTTGGTCGATGGGACGCGAGTGCATCATGGCGTCGCCCGAAACCAAGGTCGCACCGCGCTGGCGATTCTTGTAGCGGCTGTAGTCGTCGCCGTGAGGCGAATTGTAGTAGTTGTAGTTGATGATCGTCGTGTTGCGGACGTAGGTGACGTTGCTTCGCCTGAGGTAATCCTGGCTCACCCGATAGCCGGGGTAGTAGACTTCGTCGTAACCGAGTGGCACCCAGCCCACGGCCGAGCCGATGGCAATTCCGACGCCGATGCCGCCGAAGTCGCCGAAGAAGGCCACGAGCGCCGGCGCATAGACCGGGGCCTGCTCATAACGGCCCGGGACCCAGCCCCAGCGGCCGCCGTAGTCGACCCAACGCCCGTAGTGGAAGGGCGCGAAGCCCCAGGGCGCGTCGTCGACCCAAGTCCAGCCCCATGGCCAGACATAGGCCCAATGGCCGTAACGATAGGGTGCCCAGCCGGCGGCAACCTGCGGATACCAGACCCGGCCGTAATCGGGCGATGATTGCCAGGAGCCGTATCGGTCTAGATCCTGATAGCCCGTCATTTCGGGCGAGCCGTATTGCGGCGGCGGCTGGGACACCTGGTTCTGATAGGGCCGCTCCTCGTCCTGGACGAAGCGGATGAAATCGTCCGGCGGCGCGGCCTGGCCGGTGGATGCTTGGAGCTGGTCGCCCTGACCCGAAATGTTGAGGCTCTGCTGCGGCCCCAGCGCCACGTTCACGCCCTGACCCGTCACCTGGGCCGAGCCTTCGAACACCGTTACCGTCGTGGGATGGTCGGCGTCGCCGGCGACGATCTCGTAATTCCCAGCTTGGCCGAGCTGAACCTGGCCGCGGGGCGTGTCGATCTCGTATTGGCCGCCGGTGCTATAGAGCCTCAGATAGACTGCACCCTGAGGCAGGGAAGCGATGAAGCTCTGGTCGTCGAGCGTTCCGATATCGAGCTCGGTGGAGCTGTCCATATAGATGCGGCTCGATCCCACATCCACGGCGGCGTGGGAACGCGGCTCGGTCCACAGCGAGTTGCCGCTGGTGATCGGGTAGTTCAGCGTCGCCGGCCCCCATTGGTTATCGTCCGCCGTGTGAAAGGAAACCGTCCCTGAAACCTGCGCCAAGCGGCCGACGCGCCCAGGCGGATCGCCCGCGTTCTCCTGCGCCAAAGCAGCGACCGACAGGCCGAAACCCACGCTCGCGGCCAAGAGGCCGGCGAGAGCGATCCTTTTTCCAAGCATGATTCGCATCGCTCCTGCTCCCATATCCGGCTGATATGAGGCGCGGACGATCATGTGCCGCGATACCTACCGCCGCACAAAGACTACCTCGCCGCGGCATATGCGGTTTTGAGCTAGGTCAATCTCCAGGCGCACTCGAAGGCCCGTCCGGGTCTATGCCAAGACTGGCAATTTCAGTCCGTCCCAGCACAGCTTGGGCGGGAGGTTGGCTGCCTACGCATGACAGCAGGCGTTGACGTGAGCCGATGCCGGCATCCGCTGACAAAACGCGGATCTGACGGCCCGGCATATCCGACCATCGGGAGCGCGCGTTGCCAAACCGACTTCCGACGATGCTTGCCGTGACTTGGGCAAGGCTTGATTGCCTGCTCTTACAATTCCGCGCTCCACCGCTGTCGGCGGTTTGCTGCGGCTTTGATCCAAATCGAAGCCCAGCCTGGCCCCTCCAGTGGTGGATTATTCGCCGCCTTACCAGTCGAAGCCGAAGACGGAACGGTTATCTGATCCGCCGGACGCCGGCGCTGCTATGTCAAAGTGGAACGGGGGCTAGTCTGCAGGACAGGCAAAGGCCATGACTGGGTTTGGGAAGGAAGGCAGGAAATGGGTACAATCTTGATCATTATCGTCCTCGTTCTGCTCCTCGGCGGCGGAGGCGGATATTACGGGTAAAACCGTTATGGCAGATCCGGAGTCGGCGGCGCACTAGGCCTGGTACTCATCATTCTGCTTGTGCTCTGGCTCGTCGGCGGCGTGCATTTCGGCCACCCCTGATGCTGAAGACTGGCAGGCCTTGTCCGGGTTTTCGCATGAGGGCGAGCCACCGCTACCAGTTACCAGAGCCGGTTGACCCATTCTGCGCCGAGGACCGCCGCCCATACTGCGGCGAGCGTGACCGTCAGCACTATGACGGCAGCAAGCAGGGCGATCGAGAGCAGGAGCCCGTCATCCTCGAGATAGGCCAGCGAGATCAGGGCGATCACAAGGGCGGGAGCGACATTGCTCAGGGGGACGGGAATGAACACCACTACGGTGTTCAGTATCACGACGACGACGCCGACTAGGCGCTTGGTCGCCTGAAAGGGCGTGGGCCAGCGCGGATAGATCATCTTCTCGAGATATCTCAGCACTGGTATGGCTCGCTGCACCAGAGCGGCCAGGTGGCGCGTCGGCAAGGGGCGGGCGGCGATGCGGCGAGGGAAGACCGGGGCAGGCTGGCCCGCGATCATTTGGAATGCGGGGATCATGAGCAGCAAGCCGGCTATTATCGAGACGCCCGGTGCGATCGCGACCACGGCGAGCAGGAGCATGATGATGCCGAAGGAGCGTTCCCGCAGCCTGCCCACGAGCCAACCCAGGGTGAAATAGTCCGCCGGCGCCTCGTCGTGCAACCGCTGCAGCACAATGGAGGTGGGGGTGAACGCTCCTGCGTCGAGGTGCAGCGTCGGCTTCAGCGTGGACCTCCCGATCTCCCGCCTGGCGGCAGGGTTTGCGCAGCAGGGGCTTGCATGACCTCAATGACCAATGTCTCGATGCTCAATCCCGCAGCTCCACCGGCGTCAGGTCACGATCATACCGCCCAGCGCAGCTACTTTGCAGGAGCATGAGGGTCAGTGAAAAACGGCTGTTCCCCCGTCGACCTCACTTGGGCTTCAGCGAAAGCAGATAGGCAACAGCGTCGTCTTCCTCGCCTCGCGACCGCGTTGCCACTCTCCGGGCACGCCTGATATAGATCGGGTCGCGACGTGGCCTGATACCTAGGCCGTGAACTCACAAACTAGCCGCCGCCACTATGGACTTCCGCTTTGAATCCAAAAGCGGTCTACACGCAACGCGAGGCGCACTTCCGGGAAGTTGCAAAAAGCGGAAGTCTCGGCTCGATCCCGGTGGCGCGGAGCAGCCTTCTGAGACACGCCCAGCGACATTGTCGGACTATGGCGCCGTTCGGCGACGAGGGGTGATCGGCTGATCGGCAATCTCTTGTGCCTTCCACTGGATTTCTACCCCCATGCCAAGGTTGCGACGGTGCCAGATCATGGTATGCAGATGGTAGTGGATGGCGCATTTGAGGGCGTAGAGCCGGAGAACTACAGGTTCGGGTCGAAGCCCCAGTACCCTCCAGAGGCGCTTGCGGTATTCCCGTCTGAGAGTCGCATCCGGCACGCCCCACATCAGCCGCAGGAAAACTCCGATAGCTTGCGCGAGGAACAGCGCGTTTATCCTTAGCCATTTCCCCGGATGACCTTGCAGGTACCGCATGCGCGCCTGCTCAGGCTTTAGCCGCAACTCGAGATAGAGGGCGTCAAGCCTGTCGAAGTAGGCTTCGGGGAGATAAAGGTCCCGCATCACTGCGAAGGCGCCATCGCGGAGCTCTGTGCGAGTCATCTTCAGCGGGATGACGTTTGTGCCATAGATTGGCTCGTCTGCTGTGTCGAAGCGCCCCTCCCGCATGAGCCGCGCATACAAGGGCGTCTTCGGAATCGCCACCAGCATGTTGACCAGGGCATTGACGATGCGCGCCTCCCGGATAAAACGCCGCGGCAACTCGAAGATCCTGGTGTCGTCATTGTCGAAACCCAGGATCATCCCGCTCCAAACTTCGAGGCCGGCGCGTTGGATGGCGTGAACCTTATCGAGCATCGTTCCGCCCTTACGCAAGTTCTGGAATTTTTTGGTTTCGCGTAGCGACGCCTCGTTGGGCGTCTCTATGCCGATGAACACTGTCGCGAAGTTGGCATTGAAGCAGGGTGCTTGGGCCAACATACCCCCGAAGCTGAACCGCAATGACCCCACCTGCTTCGGCCCTCATCTCTATCGGGCGCGTAGCCTGGTGGAGCGGCTCTTCAGTAAGATCAAGCAATGCCGGCGTATCGCTACCCACTATGACAAGCTCGCCGCCAACTACCTCGCCTTCATCAAGCTTGCTTCGATCCGCCTTTGGCTGCGCACTCATGAGTCCACGCCCTAGGGTATCAGGCCAGCTTCCCGGTAATACTTCAGCGCCCCTGGATGAATCGGTATGACGGCCCCCGTGGGCACCATGTCCTTTACATTCAAGGTCCACAGCGCGGGGTGCAAGCGCCGGAAATCGGTGAAATTCTCGAACACCGCCTTGACCACGGCATAGGCCAGCTCATCCGACAGGTCGCTCGATGTGACGAGTATGGCCTGCGTGCCGATTGTCGAAACTCCCTCGGGGTTGCCGGCGTACATGCCGCCAGGGATAACATAGGTTGTATAGTAGGGATGCGTCGCAAGGAGCCGATCGATCGGCGGGCCAGCGACGCGTACCAGCCGTGCCTGGCAGCTCGTCGTCGCCTCCTGGGTCAGCCCATTGGGATGGCCCGCTTCAAAGATGATCGCGTCGACTTTGTGGCTGCAAAGCGCCTGATTCTGCTCGGCCGGATCGAGCTCGATCGTATGCTCAGGATCCAATATCTTCCAGCCAAACAATCCGAGGATGACATCGCGAGTGAAGGTGTATCCGGCGCCGCTCTTCCCAATGCCAACGCGCTTGCCGCGCAGATCCTGGAAATCGCGTATGCCGGTGTCGGCGCGAGCAACAATGGTGAATGCTTCCGGATAGAGCGCGATCAACACGCGCAGATTCGGGTCGGGGCCAGCGGCGGCAAACGGTCCCTCACCATGAACGGCGGCATAGGCGACATCGGTTTGCGAAAGGCCGAACGTCAACTCGCCGCTCTCCACTCGCCGGATATTCGCCACCGAGCCATCGGACGGCACGGCAACGCACGGCCTTGCCTGACGCTCGCTGTCCAAATTGAACATCCGGCAGATGGCATTTCCGACGGGATGATAGACGCCGCCGGGCGTCCCGGTGGCGAGAGTTACGGGGGTGGGAGCGAGGATAACTTTCATCGCAACGCAGCCCGCAACGGTGCATGCCATGATCGCCGCGGCAAGGTAACGCAGCTGTCTAAACGGCATGACCGAGTGCTCCTTTGCTCGCCTGGCTGGCGGACCTCATGTGTCAAGCTCATACTGGATCTTCGCGCCGTCACGCTCGAACTCGCCGTGCACCCAAAGGCTGTTCTCGTCATACCAAATGCTGCCGGCGAGATAGGGCGTGATGAACGTGTAGCGCGCGGCGTGGACCGGGCGGCCGACGACCGTGATCTGCTCGTCCGCCAGCTTGCGTGCGCTGACCCCGATGATGCCTCCATGCTGCGCATCGACCACCGTCGCCTGCTCCAGCACCGCCGGCGTCCACAGGCTGTTTGACGTCAGGGTTGCCGCGGAAGCGATGAAGGGGCCCCCCTTGCTCACCACGCGGAATCCCACAGGCGTTGCCGTGCCCTCGACGTGGAGATTTTCACCGTGCTCCACCGTATCGCTCTTCAATGACATCAACCGTCCATCGCGCCAAGTCTCTTCCGAGCGGTGACTGAATTCGAACAGAGTGAAGAAAGCCAGTTTGACCAAGAGATTGATCTCGGTGTTGACCCGCGTCACTC
Organism: uncultured Alphaproteobacteria bacterium; assembly: GCA_963724385.1. GTDB lineage: Bacteria > Pseudomonadota > Alphaproteobacteria > Dongiales > Dongiaceae > DASXQK01. The sequence continues at coordinate 648,764 of CAVRUJ010000002.1, forward strand.
CAGTAGCCGACGAATACAAGATCGTATGAGCGCCGATTTTGTCGCCCTCGTAGAGGACCGAGAATCGTCGATTGCCGCTCGCGGTCGGCATGACGATTGCAGTCGCTGCAGGCGCCGCCCGAGGAAGAGCGCATGTGACAGCCCCGGCAATTCCGGCTATCAGGAAAGCGCGTCGCGAAACCGGCGATCTCTCTTGACCAGGGCAAAGGTGCAGCACGGCATACCCTCGAGTTTCGATGACCGTACTATATTTTGACAGATATCATCGCAGCGGCGACTGCTTGTTGACGCAGATCAATTGCGCCCCAGCCGATCAAGATCGAGCTTGTCTAGAGCTGGACTATGTCCCGGCTCGAAGGCTCGCCTATCGGCAGTCAGCCCCAGGCGCATGGCTGGTCTCGCCGTCGGACACCCGCTCCGCCTCGCCATGGCTCCGCGGGCGTCCGGTTGGATCAAATGCCGATCCCCCTGTTACATAGCACCCGGCTGCGCAATCGGGAGCCGGTCAACTGCGATTTGACGGCAGAAATTCCTGCCCTGAGCCTTTTTTCAATTGCGCTGCGTCTCGAACCGCATATTAGGAGGAAAGCAGCGGCGAAGAAGCACCGTTGCCGTGGTTCATTCGGGTTCGACCGAGCGACACGGTTGAAAGCGGAGGAACCGGCATGGCCAGACCTCGCTGGGATTCTCGCCCTCACAAACGACAACCCCCGCCGGACTGGGCGGGGGTTGCAAATAACGCTGGTTGCGGGGGTAGGATTTGAACCTACGACCTTCAGGTTATGAGCCTGACGAGCTACCGGGCTGCTCCACCCCGCGGGAGTGGGAGGACGGGAGGCAGAGAACGGAGGAGAGTGCGCTGATGACGCTTACTGACTTCTGACTCCCGTCTTCTGACTTCTGGGTCGAAGAGGGATGCGTTTGTGGCGGGTATGTTGTGTGTCTTCCGTCCTGAAGACCTGGCGGCGACCTACTCTCCCGCGTCTTAGGACGCAGTACCATTGGCGCTGAGGGATTTCACGGCCGAGTTCGGGATGGGATCGGGTGTTGGGCCCCTCGCCGTAACCACCAGGTCGTCGGGACGGAAGACAGGAACCGGAAGTCAGAAGTCGGAAGTCGGATTCTTACTGACTTCTGATTACTGACTTCCGGGCGCGTATGAGTGCTGAGATGCTTCACCGAGACTGAGGCGTAGCGCCTCTGGAGGGCCTGCTCGCTGCATGCGAGGCAGGGTAGTGGATCAAGCCGAACGAGCGATTAGTACCGGTTGGCTGCACGCATTGCTGCGCTTTCACCTCCGGCCTATCAACGTGGTGGTCTTCCACGGCTCTTCGGGGAGAACTGGTCTTGAGGGGGGTTTCCCGCTTAGATGCTTTCAGCGGTTATCCCGACCGCACATAGCTACCCGGCGCTGCCGCTGGCGCGACAACCGGTACACCAGAGGTGCGTCCATCCCGGTCCTCTCGTACTAGGGACAGATCCTCTCAATTCTCCAACACCCACGGCAGATAGGGACCGAACTGTCTCACGACGTTCTAAACCCAGCTCACGTACCACTTTAAATGGCGAACAGCCATACCCTTGGGACCTGCTCCAGCCCCAGGATGTGATGAGCCGACATCGAGGTGCCAAACGACGCCGTCGATATGGACTCTTGGGCGTCATTAGCCTGTTATCCCCGGCGTACCTTTTATTCGTTGAGCGATGGCCCGTCCACGTGGAACCACCGGATCACTATGACCGACTTTCGTCTCTGCTCGACTTGTTAGTCTCGCAGTCAGGCAGGCTTTTGCCATTGCACTCACCGGCTGATTTCCGACCAGCCTGAGCCCACCATCGCGCGCCTCCGTTACTCTTTGGGAGGCGACCGCCCCAGTCAAACTACCCGCCATGCAGGGTCCCGGCCCCCGCTTCAGGGGGCTCGGTTAGACATCAGAGAACGAAAGGGCGGTATTTCAAGGGTGGCTCCACACCGGCTGGCGCCGGCGCTTCAGTGCCTCCCGCCTATCCTACACATTCATTCCCTAATGCCACTGCAAAGCTGTAGTAAAGGTGCACGGGGTCTTTCCGTCTAACCGCGGGTACTCCGCATCTTCACGGAGAATTCAATTTCGCTGAGTTGGTGCTGGAGACAGCGGGGAAGTCGTTACGCCATTCGTGCAGGTCGGAACTTACCCGACAAGGAATTTCGCTACCTTAGGACCGTTATAGTTACGGCCGCCGTTTACCGGGGCTTCGATTCAGAGCTTGCACCCCTCCTCTTAACCTTCCGGCACCGGGCAGGCGTCAGACCCTATACGTCGCCGTACTGGCTTCGCAGAGCCCTGTGTTTTTAGTAAACAGTCGCCACCCCCTGGTCTGTGCCCCCTCGCCCTGGTTGCCCAGGGAAAGGGCCCTCTTCTCCCGAAGTTACGAGGGCAATTTGCCGAGTTCCTTCAGCACCATTCTCTCAAGCGCCTTGGTATGCTCTACCAGTCCACCTGTGTCGGTTTCGGGTACGGTCTATGAGCTGGGGCTGTTTCCCGGAACGCCTTCACCGCCAGGGCAATCCAGTAAGCCCTAACGATACACGGCATTCGTCACCACCAGCAGGCCCTGGAATATTAACCAGGTTCCCATCGGCTACGGCTCTCGCCCTCACCTTAGGGGCCGGCTCACCCTGCGCGGATTAACCTTGCGCAGGAACCCTTGGACTTTCGGCGGGAGTGTTTCTCGCACTCCTTGTCGCTACTCATGTCAGCATTCTCACTTCCGATGCCTCCAGGAACCCTTGCGGACCCCCTTCGCAGGCCTACGGAACGCTCCGCTACCGCGTGCCTTGCGGCACGCCCGCAGCTTCGGTGCGTGGCTTTAGCCCCGTTACATTTTCGGCGCAGGACGACTTGTCTAGACCAGTGAGCTATTACGCTTTCTTTAAAGGATGGCTGCTTCTAAGCCAACCTCCTGGTTGTCTTGGTCTTCCCACATCCTTTCCCACTTAGCCACGACTTGGGGACCTTAGCTGGCGGTCTGGGCTCTTTCCCTCTCGGCCACGGACCTTAGCACCCATGGCCTGTCTGCCGGTCTCTTACTCGCCGGTATTCGGAGTTTGGTTAGGTTTGGTAAGGCTCGCGCCCCCCTAGCCCATCCAGTGCTCTACCCCCGGCGGTAAACAACCGACGCTCTACCTAAATAGATTTCGCGGAGAACCAGCTATTTCCGAGTTTGATTGGCCTTTCACCCCTAGCCACAGGTCATCCCCGTCTTTTTCAACAGACGTGGGTTCGGCCCTCCAGTACGTGTTACCGCACCTTCAGCCTGCCCATGGCTAGATCACCCGGTTTCGGGTCTAATCCTGCGAACTAACGCCCTATTCAGACTCGCTTTCGCTGCGCCTGCGCCTATCGGCTTAAGCTCGCTCGCAAGACTAAGTCGCTGACCCATTATACAAGAGGTACGCCGTCACCGGCTCGCGCCGGCTCCGACTGCTTGTAGGCATCCGGTTTCAGGGTCTCTTTCACTCCCCTCATCGGGGTGCTTTTCACCTTTCCCTCACGGTACTTGTGCACTATCGGTCACTGAGGAGTACTTAGGCTTGGAGGGTGGGCCCCCCATGTTCAGACAGGATTGCACGTGTCCCGCCTTACTCGAGGACCGCAGCTCTTTCTACCCGTACGGGGCTATCACCCGCTCTGGCGCGCCTTTCCAGACGCTTCCGGTTCTTAAGCTGCAGCCACTGGCCTAATCCGCTTTCGCTC
>CAVRUJ010000002.1:657500-2073937 GCA_963724385.1 uncultured Alphaproteobacteria bacterium
ATAACCGCTTCGCGCAGCGCGCTCAATTCTTCGCCCTCCTTCTGCGCCGCCAGGATGTCGCTGCCGAGGTTTGAGGTCAGCACGATGAGCGTGTTGCGGAAATCGACCGTGCGGCCCTGGCCGTCGGTAAGCCGGCCATCGTCCAGCACCTGGAGCAGCACGTTGAACACGTCGGGATGGGCTTTCTCGACCTCGTCGAAAAGGATCACCTGATAGGGCCGCCGGCGCACGGCCTCGGTGAGCGAGCCGCCCTCCTCATAGCCGACATAGCCGGGGGGTGCCCCGATCAGCCGGGCGACGGAATGCTTCTCCATGTACTCCGACATGTCGATGCGCACCATCGCGGTCTCGTCATCGAACAGGAAGGCGGCCAGCGCCTTTGTCAGCTCGGTCTTGCCCACGCCGGTCGGACCCAGGAAGAGGAAGGAGCCGATCGGGCGGTTGGGATCCTGGAGTCCCGCCCGCGCCCGGCGCACGGCATTGGAAACAGCGACGATGGCCTCTTCCTGGCCGATCACCCGCGCCGAGAGCGACTTCTCCATGTGGAGTAGCTTCTCGCGCTCGCCCTCCAGCATCCTGTCCACCGGAATGCCGGTCCAGCGGGAGACGACCCCGGCAATCTCGCTTTCGCCCACCACCTCGTTCAGCATCCGGTGCTGCTCTTCGCCTTCGGCCTTTTCCAGCTGCCGGGTGAGATCGGGGATGACGCCGTAAAGCAGCTCGCCGGCCCGCTGGAGGTCGCCCTTGCGCTGGGCCTGCTCCAGCTCGTTTCGCGCCTGATCGATCTTCTCCTTGAGCTTTTGCGCGCCGGCCAACTGCGTCTTCTCGGCTCGCCAGGCCGCGGTCAGACTCGCGGACTTCTGCTCCAGCTCGGCGATTTCACCCTCGAGCGTCTTGAGACGCTCCCGGGAAGCCGGATCGGTTTCCTTCTTCAGAGCCTCGCGCTCGATCTTCAATTGGATCAGCCGCCGGTCCAGTTCGTCGATCGCCTCAGGCTTCGAATCGATTTCCATGCGAAGCCGGCTCGCCGCCTCGTCCACAAGATCGATCGCCTTGTCTGGCAGGAAGCGATCGGTGATGTACCGGTTCGAGAGCGTCGCCGCGGCGACGATCGCCGCATCGGCGATGCGCACGCCGTGATGCAGCTCATATTTTTCCTTGAGGCCGCGCAAGATCGAGATGGTCTCCGCCACATCCGGCTCGGAGACGAACACCGGCTGGAAGCGCCGGGCAAGCGCAGCGTCCTTCTCCACATGCTTGCGATATTCGTCGAGGGTGGTGGCACCGACGCAATGAAGCTCGCCCCGGGCCAGCGCCGGCTTCAGCATGTTGGAGGCGTCCATTGCGCCTTCCGCCTTGCCCGCACCCATGAGGGTATGAAGCTCGTCGATGAACAGGATGATCTCGCCTTCTCCCGCGGCGATCTCCTGCAGCACGGCCTTGAGGCGCTCCTCGAATTCGCCGCGGTACTTGGCGCCGGCGATGAGCGCGCCGAGGTCGAGTGCCAGCAGGCGCCTCTCGCGCAGGCTTTCCGGCACGTCGCCATTGACGATACGGTGGGCGAGGCCTTCGACGATGGCGGTCTTGCCGACGCCGGGTTCGCCGATCAGCACCGGGTTGTTCTTGGTCCGGCGCGAGAGAACCTGGATCGTACGCCTGATCTCTTCGTCGCGGCCGATCACCGGATCGAGCTTGCCCTCCCGGGCGGCGGCCGTCAGGTCGCGCGCATACTTCTTCAGCGCATCATAGCCCTGCTCGGCATTGGCGCTGGTCGCTTGCCGGCCTTGGCGAATCTGCTCGATGGCGCCGTTCAGGCCCTGGGCCGTCACGCCGGCGCCGGCGAGCGCGTCGGCGGACGGCGTTCCCTTGGCCAGGGTCAGTGCCAACAGCAGGCGCTCCGCCGTCACGTAGCTGTCGCCCGCCTTCTTGGCGATCTCTTCGGCCTGGGCGAAGACGCGTGCCATCTCGGGCGCCAGATAGACTTGGCCCGCGCCACTCCCCTCGACCTTGGGCAATTTGGCGAGCGCCCGCTCGACTGCGGCGAGCGCCTTGGCCGGATCGCCGCCGGCCGATCGGATGAGGTTGGCCGCCAGCCCCTCGTTGTCCTCGAGCAGGACCTTCAGCAGGTGTTCAGGGGTGAATCGCTGATGATTGCTGCGCAGGGCCAAGCCTTGGGCGGACTCGATGAAGCCGCGCGAACGCTCGGTGTATTGGTCGAGATTCATTCTTGCCCTCTCTCGCCCGCGCCCCAGAGAAAGGCACGCGGCCGACGATGCGTGTCAATCGACCAAGCGGATATTGGGGCGGCGCCATCGCCCCGCAAGAGGGCTTTGACCAGAACTAGGCTTCAGAATCTTCGGGCTTGCGCGGTCCATTGTCCGGCGCGAATGAAGGCCCATGGGGATTGGCCCCGGGCTGGGCTTGCTCTCCTGGCTGGACATCGATCCCGTTGCCGGAGACCTGCCCGCCGGTGCCGTTGACGTCGTCCCGCATGGACTGGCGGGCCCGATGGGCATCACCGTTGGCGTTCAGCACACGGTAGTAGTGCTCCGCATGCTGAAGGTAGTTTTCCATGGCTATTCGATCGCCGGCCGCACTCGCGTCCCGTGCCAAGGCCAGATACTTTTCCATGACCTGATAGGCGTTTCCCCGTACACGCATGTCTCCGCCGCCGCCGTCGAAACCCTGGGGACGTGAAGGATTATGCGGCTTGCGCGGACCCCTCCCGCGCGAACGCCTGGGGTTGGGACCTTGTCTCATGCTTGCTCACATCGTTTTGTGACTGGGACCCCCGCTTCCGGACCCGCCGCTGCGGACCCAAGGGCACGCGCGGCGCATTGGCCGGAGGTGTCTTGTCAGGGGGTGATCAGCTCGCCTCTCGGCGCCTTGGGCCGAACTGGCGTGTTCCGTCGCCGCCAAACTAGTCGTTCGCCACGGCTTTTCCAACAGTTTTTTATGGGCTTCCCGGTGGGCCAAAGATGAGGCAGCGCGGCCGGTTGGCCAAGTCGGACCGGCGACCCATGGGCCGCAAACCGCCGTCGACCAGAATCGCCTCTACCGCATCGGCTTGGTCGTCGCCGACCTCGAGGAAAGCCCGACCATTCTCGGCAAGCAGGCGCGGCAGCTCATTCGCCAGGCGCCGGTAAGCAAGAAGCCCGTCCGGCCCGCCGGCCAGGGCCAGGCGCGGCTCGAACAGAGCCACTTCGGGCTCGAGCCCGGCAATCTCGCCGTTCGGTATATAGGGCGGATTGCAAAGAACAAGGTCGAATCGCCCGGCCAAGCCCCTACCCCAGTCGCCGCGAGCGAACTGCGCCCGGCCCGCCAACCCCAGGGATCGGGCATTCGTCCTCGCCATAGCGAGCGCGCCCTCGCTGATGTCGATGCCGTGCCCCGTGGCCAGTTCGAGTTCGCTCAGCAGAGCCAGCAGCAGGCAGCCGCTGCCGGTTCCGAGATCGAGAACCGAGAGAGCGCGCTCCTGCCCGCCGGCGCTCTTCGCTGCTTCAAGGGCGGCGGCAACCAGCGTCTCGCTGTCGGGCCGCGGGTCGAGGGTGTCGGCCGAGAGGGCAAATCGCAGGCTCCAGAACTCCCGCCACCCGACGAGCCTGGAGAGGGGCTCTCGCCTCGCGCGCCGGGCGGCCAGGGCGGCCAAACGGACGGCCGCTTCGTCCGCGACAGAACGTCGCGGCTCGGCGATGAGGGTCGCTGGCGCCAATCCCGTTGCCTCGATCACCAGGAGCCGCGCTTCGTGGCGCGCGTCTGCGATGCCGGCAATGGCCAGCCGCTCGGCGGTGGCGGCGATGGCGCCAGCTACGTCGCTCATTCTGCCTCCGCCAGGCGCGTTGCCTGGTCGTCGGCGGTCAGGGCATCGATGATCTCGTCCAGGGCCTCGCCGGACATCACCTTGTCGATCTTGTAGAGAGTCAGGTTGATCCGGTGATCGGTCACCCGGCCCTGGGGAAAGTTGTAGGTGCGGATGCGTTCGGACCTGTCGCCGCTGCCGACCTGGCTCTTGCGCGAGGCGGCCCGTTCGGCGTCGCGCCGGTTGCGTTCCTGCTCGTAGAGCCTCGCCCGCAGCACCTTGAGGGCCTTTGCCTTGTTCTTGTGCTGCGATTTCTCGTCCTGCTGCTGCACCACCAGGCCGGTCGGCAGATGGGTGATGCGCACGGCGCTGTCGGTCGTGTTGACGGATTGGCCGCCCGGCCCGCTCGAGCGAAAGACGTCGATGCGAAGGTCCTTGTCGTCAATGTGGACGTCCACCTCCTCCGCCTCGGGCAGCACCGCAACGGTCGCGGCCGAGGTGTGGATGCGCCCGCTCGCCTCCGTCGCCGGAACGCGCTGGACCCGATGGACGCCGGATTCGAACTTGAGCCGGGCGAAGACGCCGCGACCGCTTACCTCCATGGAGGCTTCCCGGTAGCCGCCGAGACCGGTATCGCTGATGCCAAACACGTCGACCCGCCAGCCACGGCCCTCGGCATAACGGGTGTACATGCGGAACAGCTCGGCGGCGAAGAGGGCCGCTTCCTCGCCTCCCGTCCCGGCGCGCACTTCGAGGATGGCATTGCGCTCGTCGGCCTCGTCCTTGGGCAGAAGGGCCAGCTTCACTTCCTGCTCGAGAACGGGGACCCGCTGCTTCAGGACCCGGAGCTCTTCCTCGGCCATGGCCCGCATCTCGGCATCGCCCCCCGCGTCCTTGACCAGCTCCGCCAGATCGGCCTGCTCCTGCTGCGCCCGTTGCAAGGCCAGGATGCGCTCGACCGTGGGGCTGAGTTCGGCGTATTCGCGCGAGAGCCGGGCGATCTCCTGGGCCTCCTTGCGTCCCTCGCTCGCCATCTGCGCGCCCAGCTCCGCATGGCGCTTCACGACCCTTGCCAGCCTTTGATCGAGAACTCATGGTTCCTCTTTAGGGTCAGCGGCGGCCAAGTGGAAGAGCCGCGCGAGCAATCGCTCCGCCCCCTCGCGTTCGAGGGGCTCTGCCGCGAGATTGCGCAATTCGGCCGAGGGCTCATGCAGCAATCGGTTGACCAGCAGGCGGGTCGCCACGACCGCATTGGCCGGCTCCTCGGCCAGCACCGCGTCCCGGGTCGCCTCGAAGCGCCGGCGGAGCGCGACGATGAGCGGGTCCACGCTGCGCGCCAGCTGGCGCCCGAGGAACGCTGCCACGGCCTCGTCGATCAGGGCCCAGGCAGCGGTTGCAGCCGAAGCGCGGGTCGATCGCCCCCGCATGGCCGCGCGCTCCAGGTCGTCGAGCTCGTAGCGGAAGACGTCGTCGAGCCGATCGACGGCCGGATCTATATCGGCAGGAATCGCCACGTCGATCAGCAGGACCGGCCGGTGCCGACGGGTCCGAATCGCCCGATCCATCGCCGGGGCCGTCACCACCGGTCGACCCGAACCAAGCGCGCCCACGACGATGTCCGCAGCGGCAAGCCCATCGCCCAGCTCGTCCAGGGTCATATGGTGTCCGCTGTATCGACGCGCAATCAGCTCGGCGCGCCGGGCCGAAGGATGGGCAACGCTCACGCCGCCCAGGCCTGCCCGGCGGAGCTGCTCGATCACGAGATCGCCCATTTCGCCGGGACCGATCAGGAGCCCCCGGGCGCGGGCCAGATCGCCGTGGAGCTGGCGCGCAAGCCCGACCACAACCGCGGCGATGGACACCGGCTGCTCGGCGAGGCCGGTTTCGCTGCGCACCCGCTTGGCCGTGGCATAGGCCGCCTGCAGGGCCTCTTCGAGCCGTCCGCCGGCGAGCCCCGCCGCCTGGGCCAGACGATGGGCCTCCTTGACCTGGCCCAACACCTGCGGCTCGCCGATCACTTGACTGTCGAGGGAAGCGGCCACGGCGAAGATGTGGCGCAGCGCTTCGGCGCCGGCAAGCCTGTAGGACTGGGCCGCGACCTCCTCCTCCGGCACGCCGGCCTGGCCGGCGAAGGCGCTGCGCACGGCGGCGGCGGCGGCTTCGGGATCCCCGGACACCGCCTGAACCTCGCTGCGGTCGCAGGTCGAGAGGAAGATCGCTTGGGAAAGCCCGGCAGCTCTCAGCCGGGCGAGCAGCTCCGGCTGGCGGGAGTCCTCCACATAGAGCGCCTCGCGCAGCGCTGCCGTGCCGCTCCGGTGATTGACCCCGATGACGAGGAAGTCGGCCATGCCGTCTGACAAGCGGGTCCGCTACCGGAAGCGGACGAGGCGCTCCTCGAGATCGGCCAGCGGCACCGTCGTCTGCTCGCCGCTGTCGAGGTCGCGCAGGCTGGCGGCGCCTTTCGCCAGCTCGTCCTCTCCCAGGATGATGGCCGCGGCCGCGCCGAGCTTGTCGGCGCGCTTCAGGCGTTTGCCGAGATTGCCGCCATAGCCGAGCTCGATGACGTATCCGGCCCGCCGCAGCCGTTCGGCTATCTCGGCGGCGGGTCGATCGGCCCCATGGCCGGCGGGCAGGATCGCAAGCGGCCGCCTGGCCGGCGGCGTCTCGGCCAGCATCATGGCGATCCGCTCGATTCCCGCCGCCCAGCCGATGCCCGGCGTCGCCGGCCCGCCCATGATCCCCACCAGCCCGTCATAGCGTCCGCCGCCCATCACCGTGCCTTGCGCGCCCAGCTCCGTGGTGACGAACTCGAAGGCCGTGTGGCAGTAGTAGTCGAGGCCCCGCACGAGCAGCGGATTGCGCCGATAGGCGATGCCAAGCGCGTCCAACCCGTCTGTGACGGCGGCGAAGAAATCCTGGCTCTGCTGGTTCAGGTATTCGCCGAACCGTGGTGCATCCATGATCACGGCCCGGTCGGCCGGATCCTTGGAATCGAGGATGCGCAAGGGGTTGCGTTCCAGGCGCTCGCGGCTCTCGCCCGAGAGCCGGTCGCGGTGGTCTGAGAAATAGGCGACCAGGGCCGCGCGATAGCTCGCCCGGCTTTCGCTGTCGCCCAGGGTGTTGAGTTCCAGGGACGTGCGGTCCAGCGCACCGAGCTCACGCAGGATCGCGGCCCCGCAGGCGATGACCTCGACGTCGCCGGCCGGCTGAGCCACGCCCAGGAGCTCGATGTCGATCTGGTGGAACTGGCGCAGCCGGCCTTTCTGCGGCCGCTCGTACCGGAACATCGGGCCGGCGCAGAAATACTTCAACGGCAGATGCTGGCTCAATCCGCCCGAGATGAGGGCGCGCGCGACGCCGGCGGTCGCCTCGGGCCGGAGCGTGAGGGCCTCTCCGCCCTTGTCGGTAAAGCTGTACATCTCCTTGGTGACGATGTCGGAGGTGTCCCCGAGCGTGCGCTTGAAAACCTCGGAGAACTCGAAGACGGGCGTGGACATCTCGAGATAGCCATAGCGCTCGGCAACGGTGCGAGCGGTCTCGACGACGCGCCGGTGCCGACGCATCTCTTCGGGCAAAAGATCATGAGTGCCGCGAACCGGCTGCAAGTCCGACAATGTCAGAGGCTCCCGATCAGGCGGCGTCGGTTTCGGCGGCCTTCGCCGCTTCGATCTCCGCTGCCTTCTTCTCGATCATCGCCACCAGATGGTCGACGATGTTGGCATCCTTCAGGCGATGGTCGGGAAGGCCGTTGAGGTAGACTTGGTGGGTCCCGTTACCGCCGCCGGTGAATCCAATGTCGGTCTCCCGCGCCTCGCCGGGACCGTTCACCACGCAGCCAATGACCGAGACGGTCATGGGTGTCGAGATGTGTGCGAGGCGCTGTTCCAGCACCGCTACCGTGCTGATCACGTCGAACTGTTGCCGGGCGCAGGACGGGCAGGAGATGACGTTGACCCCGCGGTGGCGCAGGCCCAGGGATTTCAGGATGTCGAAGCCGACCTTGATTTCCTCAACCGGGTCGGCGGAGAGCGAGACACGGATCGTATCGCCGATGCCGGCCCAGAGCAGCGAGCCCATGCCGATCGCCGACTTGACCGAGCCGCTGCGCATGCCGCCCGCCTCGGTGACGCCAAGGTGGAGCGGGTAGTCGCAGACCTCGGCCAGGCCCTGATAGGCGGCGACGGCGAGGAAGACGTCGGAAGCCTTGACGCTGATTTTGAACTCGCGGAAGTCGTTGTCCTCGAGGATCCGCGCATGGTCGAGGGCGCTCTCCACCATGGCCTCGGGGCAGGGTTCGCCGTACTTCTCCAGGAGGTCGCGCTCCAAACTGCCGGCATTGACCCCGATTCGCATGGAGCAACCATAGTCCTTGGCCGCCTTGATCACCTCGCGCACGCGGTCGGCGGAGCCGATATTGCCCGGATTGATGCGCAAGCAAGCGGCGCCCGCCTTGGCCGCTTCGATCGCGCGTTTGTAGTGGAAATGGATGTCGGCGACGATTGGCACATTCGAGGCCTTGACGATGGCCGAGAGGGCCGCCGTCGACTCCTCGTCCGGACAGGAGACGCGCACGATGTCGGCCCCGGCCTCTTCGAGGGCGCGGACCTGGGCGATGGTTGCCGCCGCGTCATCGGTCCGGGTGTTGGTCATCGACTGAACCGTGATGGGCGCATCGCCGCCGACGGGCACCTTGCCGACATGGATTTGCCGGCTCTTGCGGCGCTGGATGTCGCGGTAGGGGCGGATGCTCATGAGACTTTCTTTCCTCTCAGTAGCGCTGTCTAGCTTGGGCCTGATCTATTGCGCGGCGGCCGTCTTCAATCCCGCCGGATCCAGCGGCAGATCCCGCTTGACCAGGCCGATCGCACCCATGCTCGGCAAGGCCTGGCCGTCGACGAGTATCTCGATCCCGCCGATGTTGCCGGTGGTCAGAGTGAGGCCGGGCTGGTTGGGCACTTCGATTGCCTGACCGGAGCGCAGGATCGACGCATAATAGCTCTTTCCTGCCTTATCGTTGATCTGGATCCAGCTGTCCATGCGGGCCACCAGGCGGACCCGGGCCCCGGGATTGGCCACCACCACCTGCGGCTGATGCTCGGCCGGTGCCCCTGCAGCCGGGGCGGAGACAGTCTCGATGAAGGCGGCCAGTTCCGATGGCAAGGGTGCCAGGTCGCCCGGCGCCACCAGGACGCTGGTCGCGGGCGGGAGTGGCGGCGTCGGCGCTGGTGCCGGCAGGCTTGCTGCCGGGGCGGCGCTAAGGGACGTGCCGGCAGCGATTGTCCCGGTCGAGGCCCCCGCACCGGAGCCTGCCGCCGAAACGACTTGGGTCGCCGTCTTGGGGACCTGGACGCTATGAATGGGTGCCCCCGGCGGGGGCGCCTCCTTGCCCAGCAAGGCACGAAGCTGGGAAGGCACTTCGGGGACCAGATCGAAGAAATTCTTCTGGCGGTCGGCCAGGTAATACCAGACGCCATAGGCCATGAGGGCCAGCAAAGCCGACAGCAGCAGGACGGCGCCGCCCGGGATTCGCCCTTCCGACGCAAGGGCCGGGAAATTGAGCTGAACCTGGCGGTTGATGCCGGCCACTTCCTCATGGAACAGCCGGACCATTTCCTCGCCATCGAGGCCGAGATAGTCGGCATAACTGCGCACGAATCCGGAGGCATAGGTCATGCCGGGCAGATCCTTGAACCGGCCCTCCTCCACCGCCTTGAGATAGGCAAGGCGGATATGCAGCTGGGCCGCGACCGTCGGCAAATCCTGACGAAAGCCCTCGCGCTTCTGGCGCAGGATTTCCCCCACGCCAAGCCGCACCGCCGGCAGCTCCTCGTCCGCGGCCTCGCTGCTCTCATCCAAGGACGGTTCGACCTTGTATTGCGGTTCCATCTAGATCACGCCTGGACCCTGCGCCGGCGTTCCCCTTGCAGCGCTCAAGGGCAGCTGCCAGGGCCTGTCGCCCAGCGCCCGACTTCGGGCGCCACGGGGCCGGAGATGTCAGGGCGAGTTCTACCAAATCGCGGTCGCCTTGAGCAATCGCAAGATGGAATAAACACGCGTCTAGATCACGACGCCATGGTCGCGGGCATATGTGGCGAGTTCGTGGCGGATGCTCGTCTGGGGCACCGTCATGAGCCCGCTGACATAGGACGACAGGCGCCCGATATCGAGGCTGCGCAGCATGGATTTCACCCCTCCCACCGCGGAGGGTGCCATGGAAAGCCTGTCCAAGCCGATGGCCAGCAGGGCCATGGCCTCGAGCGGATGGCCAGCCATCTCGCCGCAGACCGACAAAGGCCGGTTCGCCGCCCGGCAGTAGCGGCAGACCTCGGCCAGGGCCGTCAGCATGGCCGGGGAGAGCGCGTCATAGCGCCCGGCCATCCGGGGGTTCCCCCGATCGCTGGCGAACATGAACTGGGCTAGGTCGTTGCTGCCCACCGAAACGAAATCGGCCTCCCGGAGCAGGGCGGGGAGTTGCCAGAGCAGCGACGGCACCTCCAGCATGGCGCCCAGGCGAAGGGGCTCCGGCACCGGCTGGCCTCGAACCTTCGCCCGCTCGAACTCCAGCAAGGCGATGCGCCGGGCGTCGGCGAATTCCGCCGGGGTCGCGATCATGGGGAACATGACGTCGAGCGGCCGGCCGGCAGCCGCCGTGATCAGAGCGCGCACCTGATGGCGCAGCAGATTCGGCAGATCGAGGCCGATGCGCAGCGCCCGCCAGCCGATTGCCGGATTCTCTTCGCCCGAGCGGGGCCAATAGGGCAGCACCTTGTCGCCGCCCACGTCCAGGGTACGGAAGATGACCGGCTTGCCCGCAGCCTGCTCATAGATGCGGCGATAGAACTCGGTCTGTTGGGCCACGTCCGGGAAGCGGTCGCGGACCATGAAGGCGATTTCGGTGCGGTAGAGCCCCACGCCGTCGGCCCCGCTCATGGCCAGCTGCTGCATGTCGATGAGCAAGCCGGCATTGATCGAGAGCGAGACGGGCACGCCATCGCGGCTGACCGACGGCAGGCCCCGCATGGCGGCGACGGCCTGCCGGCGCTGGGCCTTGAACGACATGCTGAGGGCCACCTGGGCCTCGACATCTTCGCCGGGCCGCACGAACACCTGGCCGTTGTCGGCGTCGACCACGAGACGATCGCCGGTCTCGATCCGGGACAGGGCGCCTTCGACCCGACCCAGCACCGGCAGGTCGAGGGCGCGGGCGACGATGGCCACATGGGCCGTGGGGGAACCCTCCTCCAGCACCAGGGCCCTGAGGCGCTTGCGATCGAACTCCAGCAATTCGGCCGGCCCCAGGATGCGCGCCACCAGCACGGCCTTTTCCGGCAGCTCGGCTTCTGGGGTGCGCCCGGCAAGATAGCGCAGCAGCCGGTCGGCCAGATGGTCGAAATCCGCCAGCCGCTCGCGCAGATAGGGATCCAGAACTTGGGCCATGTGGGCCCGCGCGTCGTTCTGGACCTTGAGCACCGCGCCCTCGGCCGAAAGTCCGGTCGCGATCGCCTCGTCCAGGCGCTGGCGCCAGCCCCGGTCGCGGGCGAACATCCGATAGGCCTCGAGGATGTCGCGATGCTCGCCGCCGTCGGCGAATTCGGCCCGAGCCAGCAGGTCGTCCAGGTCGCGGTTGAGCCCCGTCAGGGCTTCGGCCAAGCGGCCGCGCTCAGCCACCGGGTTCTCGGCCATGATCTGGGCCAGGCTCGGACGAGGCTTGTGGAGGAAGGCCCGCCCGATGGCGAGGCCGGCGCACAGGCTCAAGCCCTCGAGACGCGTCGGCAGCAGGCCGATGCCCTCGGCCGGCCGGGTCTCCGCCCGGGGCACGAGCTCTCCGCTCGCCACCAGCTCCGCCACGACCATGGCGGTCGTTTGCAGCGCCTCGACTTCCTCCTCGGTGTATTGGCGTGCCGTGCGGTTTTGGACCGCCAGCACGCCAAGCACGCGTCCGCTGCGCAGCATCGGCACGCCCATCAGCGACTTGTAGATCTCCTCGCCGGTCTCCGGGCGGTAGGCGAAATTGGGATGGGATTGGGCGTCGGCCAGCGCCAAGGGCCGGGCATGGCTGGCGATGTCGCCGACCAGGCCTTCCCCAACCCTGAGCCGGGTATGATGGACCGCCTCGGGCTTCAGGCCTTCGGTCGCAAACAGCTCGAGCACCTCGCCCGGCCGCATGACGTAGACGGAGCAGACCTCCGCCACCATGCCGGCGGCGATGGCGCGCACGATCTGGTTGAGCCGATGCTCGGCGCTTCCGCCCTCGGCCATCAGCACCCGGAGGCGGCGCAGCAGCAGCCGGGCGCCGGTCGCGCCGGCGGCGCCCCCGCTCATCAGTCGGCCGCTCCCGCCGGCGGTTCGCTGCGCGCGGCCAGCGCCCGCACGGCCTGGCCCACCAGCTCTTCCAAGATCTCGGCGGTGGACTGCTCGCAGGTGACCATCCCCACGCTCTGCCCTGCCATCAGGGAGCCCTGCTCCACATCGCCCTCGATCACCGCGCGGCGCAGCGCGCCGGCCCAGAAATGCTCGATCTCCAGCTGGCCGCCTTCTGGTCGACTTCGCCCCGGTTGAACCTATCGACCACGGCACGCTGGGTTTCGAGAAATCGCTTGGTCGCCGCGTTGGCCAGCGCCCGCACGGGGATGACGGGGAAGCGCGCGTCGAGCTGCATCGAAGGCACGGCATCCCTGGCCGAGGCGCGGATGAAGGCCTGCTTGAAGCGAGGATGGGCGATCGACTCCGTGGCGCAGACGAAGCGGGTGCCCAGCTGCACCCCCGAAGCGCCCATCTCCAGATAACCCACGATCGCCTCGCCCCGGCCGATGCCGCCGGCGACGAAGACCGGCACGTCACGGATTTCCGGCAGGATCTCCTGCGCCAGCACCGAAGTCGCGACCGGCCCGATATGCCCGCCCGCCTCCATGCCCTCGATGATGAGTGCGTCGGCGCCCGAACGGACCAGCTTCTTGGCGAGAACCAGGGCCGGGGCGAAGCACATCAGCTTGGCCCCGCCCTGCTTCATCCGCTGAATCGCACCGCCGGGCGGCAGACCCCCCGCCAGCACGATATGGCCGACCTTGTGATCGAGGCAGACGTCGATCAGCTCCATGAGCTGCGGATGCATGGTGATCAGGTTGACGCCGAAGGGCCGCTCGGTCAGCCCCGCCGTGCCTGCGATCTCCGCCGACAGGAGCTCGGGCGTCATCGAGCCGCTGGCGATGACGCCGAAGCCGCCGCCGTTGGAAATCGCGGCGACCAGATGGCGCTCCGACACCCAGGTCATGGCGCCGCCCATGATGGCGTAGGGACAGCCCAGAAAGGCCGAGCCGCGGCGCCACAGCTTGTCGAGATGCGCCCGCGCCGCGCGCTCCCGCAACTGTTCCTTACTGTGCGTCAAGGCCGTAGGCGGTATGCAGGCTGCGAACGGCGAGCTCGGTGTATTCTTCGGCGATCAGGACGCTGATCTTGATCTCCGAGGTCGAGATCACCTGGATATTGATCCCCTTTTCGGCCAGCGTGCTGAACATGCGTTGCGCAACGCCCGCGTGGCTGCGCATGCCCACGCCGATAACCGACACCTTGACCACGGCGGAATCGGGCTTGAGAGCCTCGAAGCGAAGCTCGGCGTGGCGTTCGTTCAGCACCCGCATCGCCCGCTCGAGATCGGCCTTGGCCACGGTGAAGGTGAGATCGGTGAAGTCGCCGCTGCCCGAGACGTTCTGCACGATCATATCGACGTTGATGTGGGCGTCGGCCAGCGGGCCGAAGATGGCCGCCGCCACGCCCGGCCTGTCCGGCACGTGGGTCAGCGTGATCTTCGCTTCGTCCCGGCTGTAGGCGATGCCGCTGACCAGTTCCTGTTCCACGATCTCTTCCTCATCAACGACCAAGGTGCCCGGGCGGTCGACGAAGCTCGACAGCACCTGCAGGCGCACATGGTGCTTCATCGCCATTTCGACCGAGCGGGTCTGCAGCACCTTGGCGCCGAGGGATGCCATCTCCAGCATCTCCTCGTAGGTGATCTTATCGAGCTTGCGCGCCTTGGCAACGATACGCGGGTCGGTTGTATAGACGCCGTCCACGTCGGTGAAAATGTCGCACCGGTCGGCGTCGAGAGCGGCGGCCAGCGCGACCGCCGAGGTATCCGAACCGCCGCGCCCCAGCGTGGTCACCCGGTTGTCGGAGCCCAGCCCCTGGAACCCAGCCACCACCGGCACCTCGCCACGCGCGAGGCGCCGCTCGAGCCCTTCCGTCTCGATACGCTGGATGCGCGCCTTGCCGTGGGCATCGTCGGTCAGGATCGGAATCTGCCAACCCTGCCAGGAGCGCGCGGTCACGCCCAGCTCCTGGAGGGCCAATGCCGCTAGCCCGCTCGTCACCTGCTCGCCCGCGGCAAGCACCACGTCGTATTCCCGGGCGTCATGCATCCTGGCGATGGCGTTGGTCCATCCTGCCAGCTGATTGGTCGCCCCGGCCATGGCCGAGACCACGACGGCGACCTCATGGCCGGCGTCCGTCTCGCGCTTTACCCTCGCGGCGACCGCCTTGATCCGCTCGACGTCGGCGACCGAGGTGCCGCCGAACTTCATCACGATGCGGGACTTGCCGGCCGCTCTCGCCATCGGTCAAGGTCCAGGGAATGGGATGCTTGCTACGGAGCCGCACCGGTTGCCGTACGGGCGGCGGCTATCCATACTCAATTCTCGCGCCGCTAAGCAAGGGCCGCCACAGCGCTTATCGCCAGCCATGACGCAATCCGCCTCAGCCGCAACTGCGGGCAGCATCGACCAGGCCGAAGTCGCCAAGTTTGCCGCCTTGGCTGATGCCTGGTGGGATCCCGCCGGCAAATTCCGCCCCCTCCATCGGCTTAACCCGACCCGGATCGCCTTCATTCGCGATCGGGCCGCCGCCAGGTTCGGGCGCGATCCCTCGGCCCCGAAGCCGCTCTCAGGCCTCGCCATTCTCGACATCGGTTGCGGCGGCGGGCTGCTTTCGGAGCCATTGGCGCGCCTCGGCGGGAGGGTGACCGGCCTCGACGCGGCGGAACGAAACATCGCCATCGCCAGACGCCATGCCGAGCTTGGCGGGCTGACGATCGAATACATCGCCGGCTCGGCAGAGGATCTGGCGGCTTCGGGCCGGCAGTTCGACGTCGTGCTGGCCATGGAAGTGGTCGAGCACGTGGCTGACCCGGCCGGCTTTATGGGCGCGACGGCGGCGCTGGTCGCCCCCGGAGGCCTGCTCATCGTCGCCACCCTCAACCGCACGGCCAAGGCCTTCGCGCTCGCGATCGTCGGGGCGGAGTACATTTTGGGCTGGCTGCCTCGGGGCAGCCACGACTGGCGCCGATTCCTCAGGCCCTCGGAGCTGGCGGCCCTGTTGCGTCCCCATGGCCTCGCGCTCGGCGAGGCTGTCGGCGTGGTCTACAGCCCGATCGCCGACAAATGGCGCCTGGCGCCCGGCGACCTGGACGTCAACTACATGCTGAAATTGGAGAAGGCCTGAGGAGCGTCAGTTCTCGTGCCGAGGCAGCCAGGGTATACGCGCAAACGGCACGCCCTCTTCCGCCAGGTCCTGAGCCTCGTCGTTGGAGGTCTCGCCGTAAATGCCGCGCTCCTCGGCCTCGCCGTAGTGGATCTTGCGCGCTTCCTCGGCGAATTGGCCGCCGACGTAATCGCAGTTGGCCTCCACCTTGGCGCGGAGTTCCTTCAGGCCTTTGCGGAATTCTGCCGCCTTGACCGCCATCTCGCGCTGGGCGGCCGAGAGGGGGGCTGTCTTGCCGATTCGCGGCGCCATGGGCGCCTTGGCGATCTTGGTGGCGCCGCAGTCCGGGCATGACACCTTGCGGCCGGCTATCTGCCGTTCGGCCGTGCCGCCGTCGCGAAACCAGGCCTCGAACACATGGCCCTTGCCGCATTTGAGGTCGAATAGAATCATGTCCGCCCACCCATAGATGGCCCAACTTTGCCGGACCTGCAAGAACCCTCGCCTTGGATCCTGCGTTTCCTGCCCTTGATACCCGTTGGCGGGACCGCCCTCGATGTGGCCGCCGGAGCGGGGCGCCATAGCCGGCTGCTGCTGGCCCATGGCCTCAAAGTCACCGCCCTCGACATCGATCCTGACAGGCAGCCCGACGCCCCGGGCCTGCGCAAACTGAGGGCCGACCTGGAGCGGGGCGCTCCCTGGCCGATGGGCCGAGAGCGCTTCGATTTGGTCGTGGTGACCAACTACCTCCACCGGCCGATCCTCCCCGACATCGTCGCGGCGGTGGCGCCCGGCGGGCTCCTGCTCTATGAGACTTTCGCTGTCGGCAACGAACGGTTCGGGCGCCCCAGCAACCCCGATTTTCTCCTGCGCCCGGGCGAACTCGCCGCGGCCGTGGCCGGCCGTCTGGAAATCATCACCTTCGAGGAGTTAGTGCTGGGGCCGCCGCGCCCGGCAGCGATCCAGCACATCGCCGCTAGGGCCCCGGCTGTGGCCTAGCCGAGTTCCGTCGGAGCCGCCCTCACCCCTTCGTCACCCCGCCTTCGCGGGAATGACGAAGGGAGTGCGAAGCGACCGCAACAGATTCGAATCTGTTCTAGCGCGGCTGAGGCACGATCCTGAGGTAGGGCTTCGGCGCCTTCCAGCCATTCGGGTACTTCTGCTTGGCCTGCTCATCGGTGACCGACGGGACGATGATCACGTCCTCTCCATTCTTCCAGTTGACGGGCGTGGCGACCTGGTGCTTCGCCGTGAGCTGGCAGGAATCGAGCAGCCGCAAGACTTCGTCGAAATTCCGGCCGCTGCTCATGGGATAGGTCAGCATCGCCTTGATCTTCTTGTCGGGCCCGATGATGAATACCGAGCGCACGGTGGCGTTGTCCGCCGCGGTCCTGCCCTCGGAGGTCGCGCCGGCCCCCTCGGGAAGCATGTCATAGAGCTTGGCGACCTTCAGCTGCGGGTCGCCGATCATCGGATAGTTCACGGCATAGCCTTGCGTTTCCTCAATGTCCTTCGACCAGCGCTTGTGATTGTCCACCGGGTCGACGCTGAGGCCGATCACTTTGGTGTTGCGCTTGGCGAATTCCGGCGCCAGACGCGCCATGTAGCCGAGCTCGGTCGTGCAGACGGGCGTGAAGTCCTTGGGGTGCGAAAACAGGATGGCCCACCCATTGCCGATCCAATCATGGAAGCTGACGGGGCCCTGGGTCGTTTCCGCCGTGAAGTTCGGCGCTTCGGAATTGATTCTGAGCGACATGGTCACCTCCTCGGGGGTCAATCGCCCGGCTCCGCGCGCTGCCGGGCGAGCGCTGAAATCCTCTTACGCCTGGATTGATGAACTATTCATGCACCGGCGCCCGGCTCGGGGCAAGGGGGACCGCGCCTATTCTCCCACCGCCAGCATGGCGCCAGACCGGGGCGGCTCGAAATCGCGGTCATGCCGCAGGGCCGGGATCATTGTGCGCGCCTCGTTCACCTTGGCCGGGTCGATGCTGGCGGTGACGAAGCCGACATCGAGGCCGCCGTCCGCCAGCACCTCGCCCCAGGGCGCGACGATCAGGGAATGGCCATAGGTCTTGCGCCCGCCGGCGTGCTCTCCGGTCTGGGCCGGGGCAAACACGAAAGAGCCGGTCTCGATCGCCCGGGCCCGCATCAGCACATGCCAATGAGCCTCGCCCGTCGGTCGCGTGAAGGCCGAGGGAATCGACAGGAAACTGGCGCCCGCCTGGGCCAACGCCCGATAGAGATAGGCAAAGCGCAGGTCGTAGCAGATGGTGATCCCAAGCCGCCCCCAAGGAAGGTCGGCAGTGACCGCCTTGCGCCCCGGACGAAACGTGGCCGATTCCCGATAGCGCTCGCCGCTCGCCAGATCCACGTCGAACATGTGGATCTTGTCGTAGCTGGCCGCGATCCGGCCTTGGGGATCGAACAAGTAGCAGCGATTGGCACAATCCGTCGCGGAGAGCTTGATGGCGAGCGACCCGATGAGCAGCCAGGCACCGGTCTCCGCCGCCAGCGCTTGAAAAGCCGGGATCGCCGGATGGCTCTCCTCCGGCAGGGCGAGCGCCAAGGTCAGTTCGCGCCTGGGCGACATGCAGGTGGTGTTTTCGGGTGTCAGGATGAAGTCGGCGCCGGCTTTGCGCGCCTCGCGCACCAGCCGGGCCGTCGCCTCGATATTGGACGCGATCTCCGGCCCGGAGTTGAGCTGGATGCAGGCGACGGTGAAATCGCCGGTCACTGCTCGGCCAGGAGCGGCGCCAGCTTGCCGGCGCGGTCTAGGGCATAGAGATCGTCGCACCCGCCCACATACCGGTCATTGATGAAGATCATGGGCACCGTAGAGCGGCCGCCGGCGCGCTTGGTCATGGCCGCGCGCTTGTCGCGATCGCCGCCCACGTCATACTCCACGAAAGCGGCACCGCGCTCTGCCAACAGGCGCTTGGCGGCATGGCAATAGCCGCACAGCATGGTCGTATAGATCTCCACTCTCGCCATTCGCCCAGCTCCTTGGTCTAAAGGTGGCATGGCTTGGGCGCATTGTCACCCTACCGCCCGGTCTGATTTGGCATGCGCGGACGGACTACCAGGGCCAGCGTCAGCACGTCCACGCCCTTGGCGCCAGCGGCCTTCAGGGCCCGGGCGCAGGCCTCTAGCGTGGCGCCGGTGGTGCGCACGTCGTCCACCAGCAACACCCGCCGGTCCTCCACGGCCTGGCGCCGGGCGCGTGGAACGGCGAAAGCGCCGGCCACGTTGCGGGTGCGGGCGGCCAAGCCGGAGCGCTGCGGCTTGGTGCGACGCCGGCGGACGAGGATGTCGCTGAGGAAGGGTCGCTGGGCTTCCTTTGCCGCGGCCTTCGCGAGCAAGGCCGCCTGGTTGTACCGCCTGGAAAACAGGCGCGTCCAATGGAGCGGAACCGGCGCCACGATGTCCGCCTCGGCCAGGACCTCGGCCCCGGCCCTGGCCAGCCAGCGACCGAAATAGGGCGCCAGATCCGTGCGATCGGCGTGCTTGAAGGCGAGCAGCATGCCGCGGCTGGCGGCGTCGTAACGGAGCACCGCCCTCGCCCGGTCGAAGACCGGTGGCCGCGCCTGGCAGGCAGCACAGAGCGTGCCCGTTTGGGTGTCGAGTTCGAAAGGAAAGCCGCAGCGCGCGCAATGCGGCGGAGCCAGGAATTCGATCCCGGCCCAGCAATCCGGACAGAGCGTGCCCTGCTCGCCTACCTCCTCCCCGCAGGCGAGGCAACGCGGCGGCAGGACTACATCGAGCGCCCGGCTCGCCAAGCGCCTCAGAGCCGATCGAACCATGATCCTCGAATTTTGCCTTTTCCGCGGCCTCGCGCATAGTGCCGGCGATGGAAGACGGCATCAACCTGTTCGACCGGCAGCTGCTCCGCCGGCGGCGCGACCGTGCTGCAGCGGGACTTGCGGCCCATGATTTTCTGTTCCGGGAAGCGGCCGACAGGCTTGCCGACCGGCTTGAGGACGTGAGCCGCCGCTTTCCCACGGCCCTCGACTTGGGTTGCAGGACGGGGGTACTGGCAAGCACGCTGGGGCAACGCGGCGGCGTCGAGTGGCTGGTCCAGTCCGACCTTTCGCTCGCCATGGCCCGCCGGGCTGCCGGCCCGGGCAGGCCGAGCCTCGTAGCGGACGAGGAGTTCCTGCCTTTCGCGCCGGAGAGCTTCGACCTCGTTCTCAGCTGCCTCAACCTGCATTGGACCAACGACCTGCCGGGAGCGCTCATCCAGATCCGCCGGGCATTGAAGCCGGATGGGCTCTTCCTCGCGGTGCAGTTCGGGCTCGGCACGCTTGGCGAGTTGCGCGACTGCCTGCTGGAAGCCGAGGCGGAGCTCTATGGCGGTGCATCCTTGCGGGTCTCGCCCTTTGCCGATGCCCGGGATGGCGCGGCCTTGCTCCAGCGCGCCGGCTTCGCTCTGCCGGTTGCCGACGTCGAGACCTTGACCGTCACCTATCCGGATGCGCTCGCCCTGATGCGCGACCTGCGCGGCATGGGCGAAGCCAATGCCACATTCGCCCGCTCGAAGCGCTTCGCGGGCCGGGACCTCTTCGCCCGCGCCGCCGCCCGCTATGCTGAGCGCCATGGCGACGCCCAAGGCCGGATCTCCGCCCGGTTTCGCCTGCTGTTCCTCACCGGCTGGGCCCCGCACGAATCCCAGCAACGGCCTTTGGAGCCGGGCAGCGCCAGCCGGCGCCTCGCCGACGCACTCGGCGCGGTCGAGCGCCCGGCAGGCGATGGCGCCAAGCCCGGCCGTCGCTGAAGACGGTTAGTCCTTCTTCTCGTCGAGACCGTAAGTGTGGCGCACGATGTAAAGCGGCCGCGCCTTCACCTCGTTGAAAATCCGCCCGATGTAGCCGCCGAGCACACCGAGGGAGAGGAGCTGGACGCCGCCGAGGAAGAGTATGGCGACGATGATGGATTCATAGCCGGGCACGTCGACGCCATAGAGGAAAGTGCGCAGGACGCGCGAGGCGCCGTAGATCAGGCTGATCCCGGCAATGACCGCGCCCAGCAGGCTCCAGAGCTGGAGCGGCAAATTGGAAAAGGCGCTGATCCCATCCAGCGCGAAGGCGATGAGGCGCCAGGGATCGCGCTTGGTCTTGCCGGTTGCCCGCGCCTCCTCCTGGTAGGTCAAGCCGACCTGGCGAAAGCCGACCCACTGGAAAATTCCCTTCATGAACCGCGTGCGCTCGGGCAGGCGCCGGATCGCGGCGACGACCGCGGCGTCCAGCAAGCGGAAGTCGCCGGCTTCGGGCGGGAGGCGGATGTCGGCGGCGAGCCGGAAGATCAGATAGAAGACATTCCGCCCGATCCGGGTGAGAAGCCCGGCGTCGACCCGCTCCTCGCGCACCATGTAGACGACCTCGGCACCCTCGCGCCACTTGGCGACCATGGCGGGCAGCATTTCCGGGGGATGCTGGAGGTCGGAATCCATCAGCACCACGGCATCGGCTACGGCATGGTCGAGGCCGGCGGTGAGCGCAAATTCCTTGCCGAAATTGCGACTGAGATCGATCACCTTAATCCGCGCCTCGCGCCCCCGCGCGGCGATCAACTCGGCCAGAGTATTGTCGCTGCTCCCGTCGTTGACGCAGACGATGCTCCAGTCGAGGTCCATCCGGGCAAGCGCGGCGGCTACACGATCGAGGAAAACGGACACGTGGGCCGCCTCGTTGTAGAAGGGCGCGACGACGGCCAGGCGGGTTCGCGGATTGGTCTCGTTCATTGACGATTCATTATAGGCGCGGGGCCTGTCGGCTCGGAAGGCAGGAATTGGCCGGGCGCTCGCAAGCGTCTCGCCCTAGAGATAGTCCCTCAGCATGGCGACCAGCGGGCGGTCGGCCGGCGGCATCTGGTAGTCGGCCATCCGCGCCGGACGCACCCAGGCGAGTTCCTGGCCTTCAAGCGGCGTCGGCGTGCCCTGCCAGCGCCGGCAGACATAAAGCGGCATCAGGAGGTCGAAATCCGGATACCGGTGCGAGGCGAAGGTGAAAGGCGCCAGGCAGCTTTCCGCCACGTCGATGGCGAGTTCTTCCTTGAGTTCGCGGATGAGGGCCGCCTCGGGCGTTTCGCCCTCCGCCACCTTGCCGCCGGGGAATTCCCAAAGCCCGGCCATGGATTTGCCGGGCGGGCGGCGCGCCAGCAGCACCCGCCCGTCGACGTCGACCAGCGCCACGGCCGCGACCAGCAGGCGCCGGGTCGCAGCGGGACGCTCGAGCGCCCTGACCTCCACCACAACGGGCCCGCCGCGGGCCGGCGCCGGCTCTTGCCGCTCGCCTTCACGGGCAAGTCCGAGCTTCTCCAATACCCGGATGGAACGCCGGTTCGCCGGCTGTGCCACCGCCTCGATGCGGGCAAGGCCGAAGCGCCGGAAACCAGCTGCAACCATGGCGGCAGCGGCTTCGCTCGCCACCCCCGCGCCCCAATACGGCCGCCCGATCCAGTAGCCCAGCACTCCCTTCCCGCCGCCATGGCCGAAGTCGAGTTCGACGCAGCCGAGGAAGGCATCGTCGACGCGACGAAGCACGGCAGCGACCAGTTTCTTGCCCGACGCGGCCTCGGCCCGCGTCTCCTCGATCCAGGGGAGAGCGCCGCCGGCCGGATAGGGATGGGGAATGCTGCCGGTGAAGCGGGCGACCTCCCAATCGCCGGCGAGGCGTTCGATGGCGGGCGCGTCACCGCGCTCCAGAAGGCGAAGGCGCAACCGCTCGGTCTCGATGGGCAGCGCCGCGTCAGCTCCTATAGTCGGCATTGATGTCGATGTAGCCGTGGGTCAGATCGCAGGTCCAGACCCGGGCACGCCCGCGGCCGACACCAACGTCCACGGCAACGGCGATGTCCCGGCCTTTCATATGGGCAGCGACCGGCGCTTCGTCGTAGTCCGGCACGCGTGAGCCCCGCGCCGCCACCCTCACGCCGCCGATGGAGATCTTCAGGCGGTCGCGCTCGGCACGCTCGCCGGCCTTGCCCACCGCCATGACGATGCGCCCCCAATTCGCGTCGGCCCCGGCGATAGCGGTTTTGACCAGGGGCGAATTGGCGATCGCCAAGCCGATCCGCCGGGCAGCTTCGTCGGAAGCCGCGCCCGACACCTCGATGGTGATGAACTTGCTCGCCCCTTCGCCGTCGCGCGCCACCTGGCAGGCGAGATCGACCAGCAAGGCCTCGAGCTTGGCCGAGAAGTCCGCCAGCCGCCGGTCGCCGGCGCCGGCGATCCGGGGTTGCTCCTCCGCCGCACCGGTCGCCACCAGCAGCAGGGTGTCGCTGGTGGAAGTGTCGCCATCCACGGTGATGCAGTTGAAGGACCGCTCGGCCGCACGGCGCAGCAGCGGACGCAGCACGCTCGCCGGGAGCTTGGCGTCCGTGGCGACGAAGGCCAGCATGGTCGCCATGTCCGGGGCGATCATGCCCGAGCCCTTGGCGATACCGTTGATATGGACTTCCGCCTTGCCGATCCTGGCCGTTCGCGTGGCGAGCTTCGGGAAGGTGTCGGTCGTCATGATGGCCTCGGCCGCTTCGGCCCAGCGATCGGCGTCGAGGCCGGCGATCAGGCCCGGCAGACCGGCGGTGATGCGCTCGTCGACCAATGGCTCGCCGATGACGCCGGTGGAAGCGGCGAAGATTTCATCGCGCCGGCAGCCCAGCTTCGCAGCTGCAGCTGCGACGCAACGCCGCACTGAAGCGTCCCCGGCCTTGCCGGTGAAGGCGTTGGCGTTGCCCGAGTTGACGAGGATCGCGCGGGCCTGCCCGCCTTTGAGGGCCCGCCGGCACCAGTCCACCGGGGCGGAGGGCGCCAGGGTGCGGGTGAGGACGCCGGCGATCGTGCTGCCGGGCGAGAACTCAATCAGGCAGACGTCGGTGCGGCCCTTGTAGCGCACGCCGCAGGCCGCGGCGGCGAGCCGCACGCCGGCGATGGGCGGCAGGCGGGGCGATTCGGCGGGGGCGAGCGGTGAGCGCGGTGGCATGGCGCTTGACCTCAAGGCGCCGCGATCGGCGAGCCGTCGGGATTGAACTTCTGGATCTTGGCCGCCTTGTGGAGGTCATGTAACCAAGCCGTCACCAGCTCCTGGGTCAGGTCGTTCTTCACCTGGTCCTTGATCTGGTCGAAAGTCGGCACCGGCTTGGTCCGCTTGTCCACCAGCAGGATCACATGCCAGCCGAACTGGCTCTGCACCGGCTGCTCGGTGTATTTGCCCTTCTCGAGCTTCACGGCCGCGGCCCAGAACTCGGGCACCATGTCGCCTTCGCTGAACCAGGCGAGGTCGCCGCCATTGGCTCCCGACTGGGTGTCCTTGGATTTCTCCTTGGCCAGCTTGCCAAAATCGCCGCCCGCGTCGAGCAGCTTGATCACCGCATCGGCGTCGGCCTTGGTCGTCAGCAGGATGTGGCTGGCATGAAGCTCGACCGTGGGCGGCATGGCCTTCACCATTTCGTCATAGTGCTTCTTCAGCTGGTCGTCGGTGACCTTGTCGGCGAGGAACCGGCGGACCAGCACCGCGCGGATGGCCTGTTCCTCGTAATCGGCGACGAGCTTCTGCACCTCGGGATCGTCCTGCAGCTTCTGGCGGCGGCCTTCCTCGTCCATCAGCGTCATGTCGATCAGCCGGTCGATCAGCTGGGGGAAGTAGCTGTCCAGCTGGGAGCGGTATTCCGCCGGCAGCGTCGCCGCCGAGGCGATCACGTCGGCCCGGGTCAGCTTCTTGCCATCGACGATGGCAACCACCGTGTCGGGCTTTGCCGCCGCCGCGCCGGCGGTCGTGGCCGGAGCGCTGGTCTGGGCAAGCGCCGTGCCGGCTCCGAGCAACAGCAGTACGGCACCGGCGGCAAGCCGGCGGAGCGGGGAAGTCATGATCTGTTCCTCTTCAGGGACTGCAGGAGTTTCAGGCGTGATGAGGCGGCATCATGCCGATGGGGCCTTGCCGGCACAAGCCTGCAAGGCCATTTGGTGGTTTCCGTGCACGGCCTTTTGATTGACAGTCGCGGGGGGCCGCCCTATCTCTCATCCGCCCCTGGGTTGGCGCTTTTGCCGGGTGCCGGCGCCTTTCGGACCATGGGAAAACGAGGGGCAAGTGGCCCCCTATCCGGATTCGAGGTTGTTCATGCTTTCCGCCTTCGCCAAGCGGATTTTCGGCTCGGCCAACGATCGCTACGTCAACGGGCTGAAGCCGACCGTCGCGGCGATCAACGCGCTCGAGCCCAAGGTCAAGGCTCTCTCCGACGAGGACCTCAAGGCGCGCACTGCCTGGCTGAAAGAGCGGCTGGCCAAGGGTGAAAGCCTGGAGGAGCTGCTGCCCGACGCCTTTGCCTCGGTGCGCGAGGCCGCCTGGCGAACGCTTGGCCAGCGCCATTTCGACGTCCAGCTCATGGGCGGCATCGTGCTGCACCGGGGCGCCATCGCCGAGATGAAGACCGGCGAAGGCAAGACCCTGGTCGCCACGCTTGCCGTCTACCTGAACGCGCTGCAAGGCAAGGGCGTGCACGTCGTCACCGTGAACGACTATCTCGCCCGGCGCGATTCCGAGTGGATGGGCCAGATCTATCGTTTCCTCGGCATGAGCGTGGGCAGCATCGTCCATGGCCTCGACGACGTCGAGCGGCGCGCGGCCTATGCCTGCGACGCCACCTATGGCACCAACAACGAATTCGGCTTCGACTACCTGCGCGACAACATGAAGCATCGCCTGGAGCACATGGTCCAGCGCGACTTCAACTTCGCCATCGTCGACGAAGTCGACAGCATCCTGGTGGACGAGGCGCGCACGCCGCTGATCATTTCCGGGCCGGCGGAGGATTCCTCCGAGCTCTACCGGTCGGTGGACAAGTTGATCCCGAAGCTCGCCGATGTCGACTTCGAGAAGGACGAGAAGACCCGCCACGTCACCTTGACCGAGGAGGGCGCGGAGCATATCGAGCAATTCCTGCGCGAGGCCGGTCTGCTCAAGACCGGCGGCCTCTACGATATCGAGAACATCTCGCTCGTCCATCACGTCAACCAGGGCCTGCGCGCCCACAAGCTGTTCGCCCGCGACGTCGACTACATCGTCAAGGACGAGAAGGTCATCATCATCGACGAGTTCACCGGCCGCATGATGGAAGGCCGGCGCTACTCCGAAGGCCTGCACCAGGCGCTGGAAGCCAAGGAAGCGGTGCCGATCCAGAACGAGAACCAGACCCTCGCCTCGATCACGTTCCAGAACTATTTCCGCCTGTTCCCGAAGCTCGCCGGCATGACCGGCACGGCCATGACCGAGGCCAACGAGTTCCTCGACATCTACAACCTCGAGGTCGTCGAGATCCCGACCAACCTGCCCTGCATCCGCATCGACGGGCATGACGAGGTCTATCGGACCGCGAAGGAGAAGTACGAGGCGATCATCGCGCTGATCGAGGAGTGCCGCACCCGGCAGCAGCCGGTCCTGGTCGGCACCGTCAGCATCGAGAAGTCGGAACTGCTCTCGGGCCTGCTGCGCAAGAAGAAGGTGCCCCATCAGGTCTTGAACGCCCGTTACCACGAGCAGGAAGCCTACATCATCGCCGAGGCCGGCGTGCCCGGCGCCGTCACCATCGCGACCAACATGGCCGGCCGCGGCACCGACATCCAGCTTGGCGGCAACTTCGACATGCGGGTAAAGCGCGAGGCCCAGGCGATCGAGGATCCGGCGGAGAAGGCCAGGCGCATCGAAGAGATCCGGGCCGAAGTGGCGGAAAAGCGCCAGATGGCGCTCGCCGGCGGCGGCCTCTACGTCATCGGCACCGAGCGCCACGAGAGCCGGCGCATCGATAACCAGCTGCGCGGCCGGTCGGGACGCCAGGGCGATCCGGGCGCCTCGCGCTTCTTCCTCTCGCTGGATGACGACCTGATGCGCATCTTCGGGTCCGAACGGATGGATTCGGTGCTGCAGCGCTTCGGCCTGCAGGAGGGCGAGGCCATCGTCCATCCCTGGGTCAACAAGGCGCTCGAGAAGGCCCAGCAGAAGGTCGAAGCGCGCAACTTCGACACCCGCAAGAACATTCTCAAATACGACGACGTGATGAACGACCAGCGCAAGGTCGTTTACGAGCAGCGCCGCGACTTGATGCGCGCGACCGACGTTTCCCAGACCATCGTCGAGATGCGCCACGAGACGGTGGCCAACATGGTCGCCCAGCATATTCCCGAGAACAGCTACGCCGAGCAGTGGAACGTCCAGGGCCTGCACGAGGAGGCGCTGCGCATCTTCGGGCTCGACCTTCCGGTCGCCGACTGGGCCAAGGAGGAAGGCATCGCCGAGCAGGAGATCCGCGAGCGCCTGCTGGCCGCCGCCGACAAGCACACGGCCGGGAAGGAAGAGCGCGCCGGCGCCGAGCTGATGCGCTTCGCCGAGAAGAGCATCCTGCTCCAGATCCTGGACCAGCAGTGGAAGGACCACCTCCTGTCCCTCGACCATCTTCGCCAGGGCATCCATTTCCGCGCCTATGCCCAGCGCGACCCGCTGAACGAATACAAGCGCGAGGCCTTCGAGATGTTCGAGGCCATGCTGATGCGCCTGCGCGAGGCGGTGACCACGGTGCTGGCCCATATCGAGGTCCGCCTGGCGCCGCCGGACCAGGGAGCTCAGTCCCAGCCTCAGCCGCCTCCGACGCCGCCGATGCCGTTGCGCAGCCGCGAAGTCAGGCCGAGCCCGGCCATGGCCATGGCCATGGCGGAAGCCGCCGAGGCGCCGCAAGCCAGAGCCGATTGGGGCAAGGTCCCCCGTAACGCCCCCTGCCCCTGCGGTTCCGGCAAGAAATTCAAGGTCTGCCACGGCCGGGTTTGAAGCGGGCGTCGGTTCCGGCTGTCGTCCGCGGCCGAACTGAAGCGGCCTAATTGAGTCCCTTGCGACCCATGGCGAGATATTTCTCGCGCCGCTCGGCGCGCAGCCTTGCGCCGTCGTGCCGGCAGAGTTCGGTCAGCGCGACCTCGATGGCGTCGCCAACTGCCTGGACGATACGGGCGGGATCGCGGTGAGCGCCGCCTAGCGGCTCGACCACGATCTCGTCGATGACGCCGAGCTTCAGGAGATCCTCGGCCGTCAGCTTGAGCGCCTCGGCCGCCTCCTTGGCCTGGTCGGCGCTGCGCCAGAGGATCGAGGCGCAGCCTTCCGGCGAGATGACCGAATAGACCGAATGCTCCAGCATCAGCACCCGGTTCCCGGCGGCTAGCGCTATGGCTCCGCCCGACCCGCCTTCGCCGATGATGGCCGCGACCAGGGGCACGCGGATCTTGAGGCAGGTTTCCACCGCGCGAGCGATCGCCTCGGCCTGGCCGCGGGCTTCGGCGTCGATGCCCGGATAGGCGCCGGGCGTATCGACCAGCGTCACCACCGGCAGGCGAAACCGATCGGCCATGTCCATCAGGCGCTGGGCCTTGCGATAGCCCTCGGGCCGGGCCATGCCGAAATTATGGCGCACGCGGGTCGGCGTATCGTTGCCCTTCTCGTGGCCCATGAGCACCACCGACCGGCCGCGGAACCGGCCGAGCCCGCCCAGGATGGCGCGGTCGTCGGCGAAGTTCCGGTCGCCGGCAAGCGGCGTCCACTCCTCGACCAGCGCGCCGACGTAGTCGCCGAAATGCGGCCGTTCGGGGTGGCGGGCGACCAGGGTCTTCTGCCAGGCCGAGAGCTTGCCGTAGGTCTGACGGAGCAGCCGGTCGGCCTTGGCCTGAAGGCGCGAGACTTCCTCGGCGACGTTGACGTTGCCCCCGTCGGCGACGTGACGCAGCTCCTCGATCTTGCCTTCGAGTTCGGCGATCGGCTTTTCGAACTCGAGGAAGGTTGGCATGCGCTAGCCGGCCGCGACCTGCTCGGCCTTCTTCACCAGCACTTCGGCCTGGCGGATCGAGGCGAGGTCGATGAGCCGGCCGTCGAGGGCGACCGCGCCCTTGCCGGCCTTCTGGGCCTCGGCCATGGCGGCGAGGATGCGCCGGGCCTTTTCCACATCCTTGGCGCTCGGGCTGAAGAGCTCATTAGCCAGAGCCACCTGGGAGGGATGGATCGCCCATTTGCCCTCGCAGCCCAAGACGCCGGCGCGGTTTCCCGCGGCGCGATAGCCATCGCTGTCCGAAAAGTCGCCGAAGGGCCCGTCCACGGGACGAAGGCCATTGGCACGTGCGGCGACCACCATGCGGGCGATGGCGTAATGCCACATGTCGCCCCAATGCAGGTCCCGCTTGTCGCTGCCTGCGACCTTGTCAGTCAGCACCGAATAGTCCGGATTGACGCCGCCGATATTGGTGGTCCTGGCCTTGGTCGAGGCCGCGTAATCGGCGACGCCGAAATGCAGCGACTCGTTGCGCCGGCTGGCGGCGGCGATCTCATGCACGTTCTGCATGCCGAGCGCGGTCTCGATGATCATCTCGAAGCCGATCCGCTTCTTGCGGCCGACCGCGGCCTCGCATTGGGTGACCATCATGTCCACGGCGTAGACGTCGGCCGCCGTGCCCACCTTCGGGATCATGATCAGGTCCAGACGCTCGCCGCCCTGCTCCATCACGTCCACCACGTCTCGATACATGTAATGGGTATCGAGACCGTTAATCCTGACCGACATGGTCTTGCGGCCCCAGTCGATGTCGCGCAGGGCCTGGATCACGTTCTTGCGGGCCTGGGGCTTGTCGTCCGGCGCGACCGCATCCTCGAGGTCGAGGAAGACCACGTCGGCTGCCGACTTGGCCGCCTTCTCGAACAGCTGCGGCTGGCTGCCGGGCACCGCGAGCTCGCTGCGATTGAGCCGAGCCGGCGCCTGTTCGACGATCTTGAAGCTCATAGTCCGAAGCCCATGGGCGAATCCACCGCTGGCAGAAGGCAAGTTCCGGTTAGATGGCTGAGTGCGCCGCGACTGTCAATCGTCGGACCCTGACTATCAAGCTGTGGTCAGCGCTTTCCCGCTTTGGTCCCGCCGCTCTTGGGCCGGTCCCTATCCGCCAGCGGATGATGGCTCTCCACCAGCCGCGCCAGCCGTTCGCCCGCCACATGGGTATAGATCTGAGTCGTTGTTATGTCGGAATGCCCCAGCATCTTCTGCACGCTGCGCAGATCGGCGCCATGATCCAAGAGATGTGTGGCGAAAGCATGGCGAAGCACATGGGGGCTGAGGCGCTCGGGCGCGATCCCGGCCGCGGCCGCGAGGCCCTTCAGCAGCTGGGCCATGCGCTGGCGCGTCAGATGCCCGCCGCGCCCGCGCGAGGGGAAGAGCCAAGGCGAAGGCCGGCGCTTCACCAGGAAGAAGTCCCGATGCTTGAGGTAGCCGGCGAGGGCTTGTCGCGCCGGCGCGCTGAGGGGCACCATGCGCTCCTTGCCGCCCTTGCCGCGCAGCACCAGCACCTTGGGCTCACGGAGCGCCGCCGAGAGCGGCAGGCCGACCAGCTCCGAAACCCGCAGGCCCGCGCCGTAGAGCAGTTCCAGGAGCAGGACCAGGCGTTCCCGTTCCGCCCCCGGCTTGAGTGCCCGCGCGGCCTCGATCAGCCGGCTGGCCTCGGCCTCGTCGATCAGCTTGGGTAGAGGGCGCCCGAGCTTGGGTGCGTCCAGGGTCGCCGCAGGATCGTCGGACCGGAGACCTTCGGCGGCAAGGAACCGGTAGAACTGGCGCATGGCGGAGAGCCGGCGCGCCTGGCTGCGCGGCGCCATCCCGGCCTTGGCGAGCGCGCCCAGATAGGCGCGCAGCGCGGCAACTTCCGCTCGGTCGAGGGAAGTGCCTTGCACCGAGAGGAAAGCCGCCAGGTCCTTGAGGTCGCGCTCATAGGCCTCGCGCGTGTTGGCGCTGGCGTTGCGCTCGGCCAGGAGCATCTCGAGAAAGCGCTCGAGCAGGGGATCGCCTCGCTTGGCCCCAGCCATGGCCGGGGTTCAGACCCCGGCCGCAATCGCGGCTTCGATGGCGATCGCGCGCGCCTCAACATCGAGGCCGACCTGGCGCAGGCTGGAGATCGCGCGGCTGAGCAGGATCGGATTGGCGCTGGCGGGACCGCCCTCACCAAGCGCGCAGAGCGAGAGAAGCACCGTCTCGCCGATACGTCCGTTGTTCGCGGCATCGCCCAGGTTGAACCAGAGGGCCGGATCCGGCGCGCCCCCTCCGGCCCCCGCCTGGCCGATCAGGGTCCAGCTCCCGCCGATGGGCTCGCCGATCCCCTCGAACACGGCGAAGAGGCGATTGATCGGATCGGCTGGGCTGCCGCCCGCCGCCTGGGCCTGGCGCCATTTCTGCACGGCCGCCGCATCCCAGAACAGCGGCTGGCCGACGCCCGCGATCCGCGCATAGACGGCAAGCGCGGAAGCGGCCGCAGCCGCTTGAGGGTCGGTCTTGGCCTTGTCCTCGGCCACCTGGAGCCAGGCATTGGCCTGCTCGAAATGCCCGCTGGCGTAAAGCGCGCGGCCGGCATCGG
Source organism: uncultured Alphaproteobacteria bacterium (assembly GCA_963724385.1). Classification (GTDB taxonomy): domain Bacteria; phylum Pseudomonadota; class Alphaproteobacteria; order Dongiales; family Dongiaceae; genus DASXQK01. The sequence goes on from CAVRUJ010000002.1 coordinate 688,181, forward strand.
CGGCGAACCAGGCGAGGTCGGGCGAGGGCTGCAAGGGCAGCAGATAGAGAAGATTGGTGCGCACCGCCAGGATGTAGCCGCCTTGCCGCCGGGCCCTGTCCAAGGCCGCCTGGAGGACATGAGCGCGTTCATCCGGCTTCTGGGCGACGCCGGCAGCCTGGAACAGAAGCGCGCGGCCGCCCGGCCCAGGATCGCGCGAGGATATCTCCACGGCGTTGCCGATATCGCCGGGCGCATAAGCCACGCTGGCATAGGCCGTCTGGAGCTTGTCGATGGGAAGCGCTCCCGCCGCCGCGGCCTGCTCTGCCGCGGCGAGGCGGGTCGCCGGATCGACGGTGTTGTCTTGGGCGACCGCAGCCAACACCGCGGGGTCGCTGGCCCCGGCCGCGTCGGGCGGCAGGGGGAGGCCCGCGGCCTGAAGCATGGCGAGGTCGAGGGGCGAGGGATTGGGCAGGCTCGTGATCGTGACGCTCTTGTCGCCGCCCATGGCCTGAGCGAGCTTGAAGAAGGCGTCGTCGCTCTGATTCTGGTCCCGGAGAATCTCGATGCCCAGCGCCGCCTGGTCGGCCTTGCCGGCACGCAGCTGGCAGAAGACTTGCGTCTTCTGCCAGTCGGGGTCGGCGCTGGCGGCCTTGCGCGTATCGTCCACGGTCTTGCAGGCGCCGTCCACGTCGCCGGCCAGGAGCTGGGCTTTGATGCGCAGGCGCGCGGAGGTCAGATCGACGCTTGTGGCCGGCTGCAGGGCCAGGAGCGCCGCCGCATCGGCGAACAGGCCCATGGCCGCCAGCCGATCGGCCCTGACGCCGAACAGGTTGATCGTCGCCTTGCCCGCCGGCGCTTCGGCATTGGTCAGAAGCAGACGCCGGGCGAGATCGCGCATCGCCGGGGAGGACGGTGCGGCCGGAAGCTGGGGCAGCAGGCGCTCCACCAGGGCGCGGTCGGTGCCCTTCCACATGTCGAGGGGGAAACCGCCGCCGCCTTCCTCGAGCGTGCCGCCATAGTCGGGGGTGACGCTGCCCAGCGTCCCCACCTCGACACCGCTCGCCGTCGTGCTGGCCGCCGAGCTCAGGGGGGCCGGCTGAGGCAGGGCCTGGGTGGAGACGCCGCCCGTGTTGACGCCCGTTGTTGCGCCCTGGGTCCCGCCCTCAGCCGGCGCAGTCCCTGCGGTCTGGGCCCGCGCCGGCAGGGCCGCGAGCAGAAGCGCAAAGGCGAGCGCGAGCCTAGTTGGCGAGCTTGTCATTGGGGACCGCCACTTCCATCCGGTGGGTCGGTGCCGGAACCGGATAGAAGGCGAGGAAAGCGCCGCCGGCGATGCCGACGACGATGATCAACAGGATGAGGACCAGGAATGCCCGCTTCATGTCGCCGAGAGTGACAGGATGATCGAATCTTTGTCGAGCAAACTAATTGCCTGGCCCCAACCAACCGCCGCAGCCGCTGCCGCGACCGGCCCAAGGGCGCGCGCTTGCGACAGCAGCGGCGAATTATGCTAGGTTTCGACTATGGCGAAACTGGGACAATTTATCGGCCCGGCGGCGGGCTTGCAATGACGCCGGCGGCGAATTGGGCTCTGCCTCAGCGGACTGTCGTCCTCGTCGGCCTCATGGGCGCGGGCAAGAGCTGCATCGGCAAGCGCCTGGCCCAGCGACTGGGCCTGCCCTTCATCGACGCCGACCAGGCGATCGAGCAGGCGGCCGGCTGTTCTATCACCGAGATCTTCGAGCGTCATGGCGAGGCGAATTTCCGCGACGGCGAGCGCCGGGTGATCGCCCGCCTCCTCGAGGGTCCGCCCCATGTGCTGGCGACCGGCGGTGGCGCCTTCATGGATCCGCGCACCCGCGCCCTGGTGCGCGAAAAGGCGATCTCGATCTGGCTGCGCGCCGACATCGACCTGCTCATGCGCCGGGTCTCCCGGCGCAGCGACCGGCCCCTGCTCCAGGTTCCCGAGCCGCGCCAGAAGCTGGCCGAGCTGATGGCCGAGCGCTATCCCGTCTATGGCGAAGCCGACGTCACCGTGGACAGCACCGACGGCCCGCCGGAGGCGACCTTGGAGCGCGTCGTCCAATCCCTCGACGCCTATCTGGCGGCCAGGCCAGCGCCTCAGCGCGCCGCATCGTGAGCTCCATCGCATGAACCACCCCGATCGACTGCGGGTCGAGCTGGGAGCGCGCGGCTACGACATTCTGATCGGCCCCGGCCTCATCGCCGAGGCCGGGCGCCATCTGAAGCCGCTGGTCCGGGGACAACGCGTGTTCGTCGTCAGCGACGAGCAGGTGGCAGCCCCGCATCTGCCCATCCTCGCCGCCGGGCTCGCCCGGGCCGGCATCGACCATCACGCTGTCGTCCTGCCGCCGGGCGAGGCGACGAAGGACTTCGCCCATCTGGCGCGGCTCGCCGAGGACCTTCTGTCGGCTGGGGTCGAGCGTTCGAGCCTGCTCCTGGCCCTTGGCGGCGGCGTGGTCGGCGACGTGACGGGCTTTGCCGCCAGCATCCTCCTGCGCGGCGTCGGATTCGTGCAGATTCCCACCACGCTCCTCGCCCAGGTGGACAGCTCCGTCGGCGGCAAGACCGGCATCAACACGCCCCAGGGCAAGAACCTGGTGGGCAGCTTCCATCAGCCGCGCCTGGTCCTGGCCGATCTCGACGCGCTGGCGACCTTGCCCCGGCGCGAACTCCTGGCCGGCTATGCCGAGGTGGTGAAATACGGCCTCTTAGGCGACGCCGCTTTCTTCGCCTGGCTCGAGGACCACGGCAGCCGCGTGGTCGAAGGGGAGCTGGACGTCACGCGCCACGCCGTCGCCATGGCCTGCGCCGGAAAGGCGCGCATCGTCGCCGCCGACGAGCGTGAGGCGGACCAGCGGGCGCTGCTCAATCTCGGCCATACCTTCGGCCACGCTTTGGAGGCCGAATGCGGCTATGGCCCGGAGCTGCTCCACGGCGAGGCGGTCGCCATCGGCATGGTGCTGGCAAGCGAGCTGTCGGTCCGGCTTGGGCTCTGCCCGCCGGCCGATACCGCCAGGCTCGCGCGTCACCTCGCCAGCGTCGGCCTGCCCACGGGCCTCGACGCCGTCGACGGTGTCAGCTTCGCGCCCGAGCGCCTGATCGCCCATATGCGCCGGGACAAGAAGGTGACCGGCGGGCGCATCGCCTTCGTGCTCTTGAAGGGCATTGGCGAAGCCTTCCTAGCCAAGGACGTGCCGCTCGAGGAAGTGGAGCGGATGCTGGCCGAGGCGGTGGCGGCATGATCTGGAGCATCCTCGCCATCGCCCTGCTGCTCGTCTGCTCGGCCTTTTTCGCGCTGGCAGAGACGGCGCTGACCGCCGCGTCGCGCCCGCGCATGCATGGCCTGGAAAATCAGGGCGACAAGCGCGCCGGCATCGTCAACCGCCTGCGCCAGCACATGGAGCAGGTGATCGGGGCCGTGCTGCTGGGCAACAATATGGTCAACATCCTGGCCTCCTCTCTCGCCACCGGCCTGATGATCGCTTTGTTCGGCCGCACCGGCGTCGCCTATGCGACCGTCGTCATGACCCTGCTCATCGTCCTTTTCTGCGAGGTGCTGCCCAAGACGCTCGCCATCAACAATGCCGATCGCCTGGCGGTCACGGTGGCCCCGGCGATGCAGGCCATCGTCGCGGCGCTGAAGCCCGTGACGCGCGGCATGCAGCTCATCGTGCGCGCCGTGCTGCGCCTCTTCGGCGTCCACGCCCCGGCCGATCTCGGCGCTGAAGAGGCGGAAGCGGAGCTCCGCGGCGCCATCGACCTCCATACCGATGTCTCGGACGAGATCGGCGATTCCGGCGCCATGCTCCATTCGATCCTCGATCTGGGCGACCTCACGGTCGGCGACATCATGGTTCACCGCAGCAACCTCGTGACCATCGACGCCAGCCAGCCGGCCCAGAAGATCGTCGAGGAGATGCTGGCCAGCAGCTTCACCCGCGTCCCGCTCTGGCGCGGCGAGCCGGACAACATCATAGGCGTGCTCCACGCCAAGGCCCTGCTGCGCGCGCTGCACGCAGGCGAAATCAAGGTCGAGGACCTCGACATCGCCGGCCTCGCCATGCCGCCCTGGTTCGTGCCCGACAGCACCACCCTCCAGGCCCAGCTCAAGGCCTTCCGCGCCAGGCGAGAGCATTTCGCCCTGGTGGTCGACGAATACGGCGCCCTCCAGGGCATCGTCACCCTCGAGGACATCCTGGAAGAGATCGTCGGCAAGATCGAGGACGAGCATGATCTCGAAGTCGCCGGCGTCACCCACGAGCCCGAGGGCAGCTACAAGGTCGATGGCACGGTCACCATCCGCGACCTCAACCGGGAACTCGGCTGGCGCCTGCCCGACGAGGAGGCCTCGACCGTCGCCGGCCTCGTCCTGCACGAGGCCCGGCGCATTCCCGAGCCGGGGCAGGTCTTCGTCTTCTACGGCTTCCGCTTCGAGGTGCTGGAGCGCCAGCGCAACCGCATCCGCCAGGTCCGCATCACCCCGCCGGCCGAGCCCAGCAAGGCCACGGCGGCCTGAAAGAACAAGGATTCAGTCCATGCCCCTTTCCGTCTCCACGGTCGAGCGCGAACGTCTCCACGATCGGCGCTATGAGTTCCTGGGCTTCCGCCGCAAGGACGGCCTTTGGGACATCGAGGGCCGGATGACCGACAGCAAGACCTACGGCTTTCCCAGCGAGGACCGCGGCCGGATCGAGGCCGGCGAGCCGCTCCACGACATGCGCATCCGTCTCACCCTCGACATCCATCTCCAGGTCCACGACATCGAGGTCTCGACCGACGCGGCGCCGTTCAACGTTTGCGCCGGCATCACGCCGAATTTCTCGGTCGTCAAGGGATTGCGCATCGGCCCCGGCTGGAAGCGGGCGCTGAGGGAGAAGCTGGGCGGCGTCCACGGCTGCACCCATCACGTGGAAATGCTGGGCGCCATGGCCACCGTCGCCTATCAGACCCTGTGGTCCAAGGGCGGGCGCGATGAGGACGAGAAGAAAGAGGCCGAATCCGCCCGGCGCCCCGCCATCCTCGATACCTGCCACGCGCTCGCCAGCGACAGCCCCGTGGTGAAGCGGCTCTGGCCGAAGTTCTATACGGGCAAGGAAGAAAAGCGGGCGTAGGGGGATTCGACGCCTCGCGGTCTCGCAACCTGTACGTCGTCACCCCCGCGAATCTTTCTTCGTCACCCCCGCGAAAGCGGGGGTCCATTCGCAGCATACATTGCGGCATGTTTGAATCGTGCAGGCCTGTGTCTACATCCTCGCAAGCAAGCGTCATGGAACGCTCTATGTTGGTGTAACGAGCGATCCGAAACGTCGAGTCTGGGAGCACAAGTCGGATGCGATCGAGGGTTTCACCAAGCGATATCAGGTGCATATGTTGGTGTATGTCGAATTCCACACCACTATGGCCAACGCAATCCTTCGCGAGAAGCAGATCAAGAAATGGCGCAGAGCTTGGAAAACTGCCCTGATTGAAGTCGCCAATCCGGCATGGCGTGACTTGTACGAAGACGCTTGGTGATCAATTCCGCCCGATGCATGGACCCCCGCTTTCGCGGGGGTGACGAATAAAGAATAGTCAGGCTGCTATCCTGCAACTCAGTCCCCCGCAAGGGGGGCGGGAATGTTTGCTTCTTGCCTCCCCTTACTTGCCTCCCCCTTGACGGGGGAGGCGGCGAGCGAAGCGAGCGGAGGGGGTGGGCCACGGCGCGATGCGCGCGGGCTGGCTTACCCCCCTCCCTTACCCTCCCCCGCAAGGGGGGAGGGGATCTTCGCATCCTCCTCCGGCGTGAGGGTGCTGAGGGCCAGCGCGTGGACCGGGCCTTTCAGTTCCTCGGCCAGGAGGCCGTAGACCAGGCGCTGGCGGGCGACGCGGGAGAGGCCGGCGAAGGCCGATGAGACTACCTCCACGCGGAAATGGCTCTCGCCGCCAGCCCGCGCGCCGGCGTGGCCGGCATGCTTGTGGGATTCGTCGGTGATCGACAAGCGCCGGGGTGTGAGCCCCTCGCCCAGCTTTTTCTCGATGGCAGATCTGACGGTCATGAACCCTTCCCGGTTCGGGCAAAGATGTTAGTTTGCCCGCCGCCATGCAACAGGCAACCGCAGTTCCCGTCGGCATTCACTCGCGCTCCACGGCCTATGCGCTGCTTGCCGTGCTCGTGTTCGTCTGGGGGGCGAACTGGCCGGTGATGAAGATCACCATCGCCATCCTGCCGCCCCTCTGGTTCGTGGTGATGCGCCTGTTCCTGGGAGCGGCGACGCTGTTCGTGGCGCTCGCCTTCATCGGCGGGATGCGGATTCCAAGCCGGCGGGACCTGGTCCAGCTCCTGACCGGCGCCGTGCTCCAGCTCGCCTTGTATATGGGTCTGATCATTCTGGGCCTGAGGGACGTTGGGGCAGGCCGGGGATCGGTGCTCGCCTACACCACGCCGCTTTGGGTCGTGCCCGGCGCGATCCTGTTCCTGGGCGAGAAGTTCACCCGCCTCAAAGCCGCCGGGCTCATCGCGGGCTTGGGCGGCGTGCTGGTGCTGTTCAATCCCTTCGCCTTTGCCTGGTCCGATCCAGCAGTCGTCATCGACAACGGCCTGCTCATGCTGGCGGCCTTCTCCTGGGCGGCAGCGATCCTCATCGTGCGCGGCCGGCCCTGGCACCTGACGCCCCTGCAGCTCGCACCCTGGCAGCTGCTGCTCGCGGCGCTTCTGCTGATGCCGTTCGCCGCTGTCGCCGAGGCCTTGCCCATGCCGGCGCTCACCTGGAAGCTGACGGCGCTCATGATCTACAACGGGCCCATCACCATCGGCTTCGGCTACTGGGCATCGGTCGCCATCGCGCGCTCCCTGCCGGCGGTCACCAGCTCGCTTTCCTTCCTGGCCGTGCCGGTCATGGGCATCTTTTCCTCGGCCTGGGCGCTAGGCGAGCGGATCGATCTTTCCCTGGTCCTGGGCTTCGGCCTGATCCTGGCCGGGCTTGTGCTGGTGGCGGCGGCCGACCGCAAGACCTAGCGATTTTGTCGGGCGATGCGCTTGTCAGTGCCGCCTCGCCTGCCCATACTCTTCGCATGGTCAGAAGCAGCCACGACATGCTTGGCCTGGAGGAGGCCGCCGGCACCGGCAACGGGCCGGCCCTGCAGCGCTGCGAGCATGCCGGCTGCCAGGCCGAGGGGCTCTACCGGGCGCCCAAGTCCCGGGAGCGGATGAACGACTACTACTGGTTCTGCCTCGACCATGTGCGCGATTACAACCGCGCCTGGGACTACTACGCCGGCATGACCCCGACTGAGATCGAGGCCATCCTCCGCCGCGACACAGTCTGGGAACGGCCGACCTGGCCTTTGGGCCGCTGGCCCCACAGCCACCGGATCTTCGGAGCAGAGTTCATCCCCGACGACATCGATATCCTGGGCGAACGCCGGCGGGCCGAGGCCCAGAGCCGGCCGAAGACCAAATACGAGCAGGCGCTCGCCGAGCTGGCACTCGCACCCGGCGCGACCTTGCAGGAGATCAAACGCCGCTACAAGGCCTTGGCCAAGCAGCTTCACCCCGATGCCAATGGCGGCGACAAGACGGCGGAGGAGCGCCTCAAGGCCGTCAACCTCGCCTACAGCACTTTGAAAAGCAGCGTCGTTATCTGATAGAACCCGGCATCAGACAGAACGGCGCGACAAGAACGGAAAGCAGGATATGGCGTCCCCAACCACCGCTCCCGCGGGCAACGGTTCCATGCCCGACATCACCATCAGGGTTGCCCAGACCTTCGGCATCGACTGCGACATGCAGGTGCCGGCCTTCAGCAAGCCCAGCGAGCATGTGCCCGACATCGACGAGGCCTACCGGTTCGACCGCGACACCACGCTCGCGATCCTGGCAGGCTTCGCCTACAACCGGCGGGTCATCATCCAGGGCTACCACGGCACCGGCAAGTCGACCCACATCGAGCAGGTGGCGGCGCGCCTCAACTGGCCCTGCATCCGGGTCAACCTCGACAGCCACATCAGCCGCATCGACCTGATCGGCAAGGACGCCATCGTCCTGCGCGACGGCAAGCAGGTGACCGAATTCCGCGAGGGCCTGCTGCCCTGGGCTCTGCAGCGGGCGACGGCCCTCGTCTTCGACGAGTACGACGCCGGCCGGCCCGACGTCATGTTCGTGATCCAGCGGGTGCTGGAGGTGGAAGGCAAGCTGACGCTGCTCGACCAGAACCGCGTCATTCGGCCGCACCCGGCCTTCCGCGTCTTCGCCACAGCCAACACCGTGGGCCTCGGCGACACCACCGGCCTCTATCACGGCACCCAGCAGATCAACCAGGGCCAGATGGACCGCTGGAACATCGTCGCCACCCTCAACTACCTGCCCCACGAGGAAGAGGCGAAGATCGTGCTCGCCAAGGTGCCGCATTACGACACCGAGGCCGGCCGCAAGACCATCGACGCCATGGTGCGGCTCGCCGACCTCACCCGCGCCGGCTTCATGAATGGCGACATCTCGACCGTCATGTCGCCGCGCACGGTCATGACCTGGGCCGAGAACGCCGAGATCTTCGCCGACATCCCGTTCGCCTTCCGCGTCACCTTCCTCAACAAATGCGACGAGCTGGAGCGGCCAACCGTGGCGGAGTACTACCAGCGCTGCTTCGGCGCCGACCTGAAGCAATCGGCCGGCCGCGCGACCCTGGTGTGATGGAGTTTCGTCAGATGCCGCGCCCCTACTTCCCCCGCCCCCTCGACGGGGGCGGGCTGGGGTGGGGGTGGGGCCAGTGCGCGACTGCCGTGCCCTGCTGCACCCCCCTCCCCGACCCTCCCCCGCAAGGGGGGAGGGAAGCGACGCAAAGGGCCTAGCCCATGGCCGCGCGCGAAAGCCGCATGGACGAATTCCGCCGGTCGACCGCGGCCGCCATGCGGGCGATCTCCCATAAGGGCGAGATCAACGTGGTCTTCGCCCCGGGCCAGCCGGGCATGGCCGGGACGGAAGCGCGCCTGCCGCTGCCGGCCCGCGACCTGCCGGCGGAGGACGTGGCTTTGACCCGGGGCGCGGCCGATGCCATCGCGCTCAAGTTGCGCTACCACGACCGCAAGCTCCACGCCCGCGAGACGCCGCGCAACGAGGCCGCGCGGGAAATCTTCGAGGCCATCGAGCAGGCCCGCGTCGAGGCGATCGGGGCGCTGGCCATGAAGGGCGTCGCCGACAACCTGAGCGCCGCACTGGACGACCATTGCCGCCAACGCGGCTTCAGCCGGGTGACCGAGCGCGACCACGCACCCATCGGCGAGGCCTTGCGCCTGTTCGCGCGCGAGGCGCTCACCGGCGAGCGGCCGCCCGCCAGCGGCAAGCGGCTGGTCGAGCTCTGGCAGGCCGAGCTCGGCGACGCGGCCAGGGCCGATCTCGCCGAGCTCGCCCATCTCATCCACGACCAGCGCGCCTATGCCCGCACGGCGCGACGGCTGATCAAGGACCTCGATCTCGACCTGGGTGCCGAAGACCTGACGCCCGAGGAGAGCGAGCAGAAGGAAGACGACCAGCGCCAGGACGACCCCAACGAGGCCGAGGGCCAGGGCGGCGAGAAGGAATCCGCCGAGAGCGCCGAGATGGAGGGCGCCGACGCCGAGGAAGGCCAGGAAGACGCCGGCGAGGCGGACGCCGAGACCGACGCCGAGATGAAGGGCGAAGGCGGGGAGGACAGCCCCAACCGCCCGGGCCGGCCGCCGGAATCCGATCCCCGCAGGCGCGGCCAGAACGAGCCCCTCTATCACGCCTTCACCCAGGAATTCGACGAGGTCGTCGAGGCGGCCGAGCTTTGCGACGCCGATGAGCTGGCGCGGCTGCGCCAGCTCCTCGACCAGCAGCTGGTCCACCTGCAGACCGTGGTGGGGCGCCTTGCCAACCGGTTGCAGCGCCGCCTGATGGCCCAGCAGAACCGAAGCTGGGAGTTCGACCTCGAGGAGGGCATGCTGGACAGCGCCCGGCTCTCCCGCGTCGTCGTCAACCCGGAGACGCCGCTCTCCTACAAGCGCGAGCGCGACACCGAGTTCCGCGACACGGTGGTGAGCCTGCTGATCGACAATTCCGGCTCGATGCGCGGGCGGCCCATCACCGTTGCCGCCATGAGCGCCGACATCCTGGCGCGCACCTTGGAGCGCTGCGGGGTGAAGGTGGAGGTTCTGGGTTTCACCACCAGGATGTGGAAGGGCGGGCAATCGCGCGAGCGCTGGATCGCGGCCGGCAAGCCCGCCAATCCGGGGCGGCTCAACGACCTGCGCCACATCGTCTACAAGGCGGCCGACGCGCCCTGGCGGCGCGCGCGCAAGAGCCTCGGCCTGATGCTGCGCGAGGGCATCCTCAAGGAGAACATCGACGGCGAGGCCCTGCTCTGGGCCCATAACCGGCTGCTCGCGCGCAGCGAGCAGCGGCGCATCCTGATGGTCATCTCCGACGGCGCGCCGGTGGACGACTCGACCCTGTCGGTCAACCCGGGCAACTACCTGGAGCGGCACCTGCGCGAGGTCATCGACTGGATCGAATCCCGCTCCCCCGTCGAGCTGGTCGCCATTGGCATCGGCCATGACGTGACCCGCTACTACCGCCGCGCCGTCACCCTGGTGGACGCGGAGCAGCTGGGCGGAGCGGTGATGGATCAGCTGGCGGCGCTGTTCGAGGAAGACGCGGCGACGCCGAAGAAGATGAAGATGGCGGGGTAGAGGGCAGCCGACTCTTGGTCAGCGGGTCACGCCTTCGAATCCTCTGCGGGCCACAATACTAGTCCAAGATACGGGGGACGTTAGGCTGGGTGAGGGGAATCCCGATGGCTGAGGCAAAGACGGTGACCCAACGAAAGTTTGGCACGCGACTGACATTCCAGTTTGCGGCTGACCAGATGCTCTACTTGATTCGGGACTATTCCGGGGAACGGCAGTTCTCAGTGCCCTATGAATCAATCAATGTTCTCACCCCCGCCTCGCTCGTCGTCAACAAAGTTCAATTCTACCGAACGCTGTTGGTGATCCCAATCGTAACCATATTCGTCTCCATAGCCATCCAGAGCAGCGACAGAACAGCCTCCCAATATCTGAATCTCTTGAGCCTTGCCTTGTTCGCGATCTTACTGATCGCTCGGTTCCTGAAAGTCTTCTCGATCAAATATACGACCCTGCAGATGTCGCCGGTGCCGCCCGGCGCCGGGACCAACTCGATCTTGATCATGAAGGATAAGGATCACGCGACCATCCTCGAAGAGATCAAGCTGAAGTGGAAGGAGCGCATAAGGCAACTGCATGGCTCGATCAACTTTCTAAATGACATCAACAAGGAGATAGCCAAATTCACCTGGTTGAAGGATCGCGCCGTCATCACCGAAGAAGAATTCCGGGAGGCGGTCAAAAAGCTGCAGTCATATGGGGTGCAAACTCAGCCACAGCCTTCCGAACGAACTCTCAATTGACCCCGCCCTAGAGAAGAGATTTGGAGTCAGAGCGGAGTTTCGCGGACCTTGGTCGATGCCTGGCTAGAGAGAAAGTCCTCTCCGACCCCAGCAATCCGCCCGCACTTGTCACAGAGCCGCACAAGCCCGCACGCCGGACTTACACTAGAATTCCGCCCAGCTCCCACTTCCCAATGCCAGCACCCATCCAAGGAGACTCCCGATGTTGAAGATCCATCGCACCGGCTCGGCCGCCTGGCAGGGCGGGATCAAGGACGGCAAGGGCTCGATCAGCACCCAGAGCGGGGCGCTCAAGGCCTATCCTTACGGCTTCGCCAGCCGCTTCGAGGGCCAGCCGGGCACCAATCCGGAGGAGCTGATCGGCGCCGCCCATGCCGGCTGCTTCACGATGGCGCTCTCGCTCATCCTGGGCGAGGCCAAGCTGAAGGCGGACCAGATGGACACCACCGCCAAGGTCACGCTGGAGCAGGTCGAAGGCGGCTACGCCATCAGCGCCGTGCATCTGACGCTGCGTGCCAAGATCCCTGGCGCCGACCAGGCGACCTTCGAGAAGCTTGCCGGCATGGCCAAGGCCGGCTGCCCCGTCTCCAAGCTGTTCAAGGCCGAGATCACGTTGGATGCGGCGCTGGTCGCCTGACGCGGTGGCGCCGAGGATGAAGAAGGCGGGGTGAGGCAGGCCGGACATCCCGATCGGCCTTGGCTCATGACGCTGGTGCACTTCTTGCCGGGTCGATCCTGACAGCGCGGCCAGACCGTGCTACATTGTTATCGATCTTGTAGCCTGCAGGATGGAACGCAGAATGATACGTCGGCAACCTAAGGCGCCGCGGCGACGTGCGGCGGCAGCTGCCCGAATCGGAATGGCGCCGGACCGCATCAAATTCAGCATCGTCTTCGCCCGCGAAGCCGGCCTCCTCGCCGGCGCCAAGACCGTCGTCGTCCGCGGGCGCATGCCGCCGGCTCTGGTGAAGCGGGCCAAGCAGAAGACCGGTATCGTCTCCGATACCGAATTGCTGAGGGCTGCGCTGGCCCATCTCGTGGCCAGCGACGATTACGCGGACTGGTTGATCGCACAGCGCGGCAAGGTCCCCGCCGATCTCGACCTTGGCCTCTGACCTCGGCCGCGCTCTGCGGCGGCTGAAGCCAGGCAAGCGCGCCGGCCCGCTCCGCTCCCGGCCGTCGAGCGAGCTGCCCTTCCTCGACCTGGCGAAACCACTGCCAAGGAACCTGCTGCTCGATAGCACAGTGTACATCGACGAACTGCAAGGCCGCCTGCCGGGCGACGCGGAGACATTGCTGCGTGTGGCGACGCTCTGGCATTCGCCGGTGACTGCGGCTGAGCTCGCCGTCGGCATCGGCCATCTCGATCCCCGACAACCCAGGACGAAGGGGGCCGTCGCGGCGATCGCGCAGTCGATTGAACGCCGGCCGGTCCACCGCACGTTATCGCCGGACCCGGCAATCTGGATCGAAGCCGGTCTCGCCGCCGGAATTCTTGCCCGGCTCCAGAACTACGCTTCCGCAGACCGCGCACGCCTGCTGAACGATGCCTTGCTGTTGTTCACGGCAGCAAAGCATGGCTGCACGTTGCTCACCCGCAACAGCCGGGATTTTGATCTATTGCTCCAGGTCGTCCCCATCGGCCGGGTTCTCTTTTACTCAGCGTCCCCCTAGCGCGGATCCAGTCCCAGAAACCGCCTCACCTCGCCCCGTATGAACGCCGCATCCGCGGGGTTGGTCATTGGATTCCCCGCGCGGTGGCCCCAGATGCTGGGGATGGGGCGAAGCCTGCAGTTGCCGAGAAACCTCGCCTCGGCCTCGTTGTCGGCAACCCGGAAATAGAGGTCGGTCGCGCCCGGCATCAACAGCACGGCGGCCTTGATGGCCCGCAGCGCCTTGGCGAGATCGCCTTCATAGAGCGGATTGGCGCTGATGTCGCCGGCGCTCCAGGTCAGGAGCTGGGCATAGAGATTGGCCGCCTTGCGCCGGGCGAAGCGCTCCTCCCAGCCGACCTTCAGGAAAGTCTCCAGATCCGGCGCTTCCGCGCTGAGATGCAGGCCGGCGCGGTAGAAATCCTGGCTGAGGCCCCAGCCGGCATAGACTCGCGAAAAGGCGCGCATGGCGGCGGCGGGCTCGGCCGAGAAGCGGCCCTGGCCTCGATATTCAGGGGCCGCTTCCAGGATCGCCATCAGCCCGGCGAGGAACACGCGGTTGTGGGTGGAGGTGCAAGCACTGCCGCAATTGACGACGATGCGCTCCACCTCGTCTGGGAAGGCGGCGGCCCAGTGATAGGCCTGCTGCGCGCCCATGGACCAGCCGTAGACGCAGGCGAGCTTCCCGATCCCGAACCGCTCGCGCAAAAGCCGGTGCTGCGCCTGCACGTTGTCCCAGGCCGTGACCAGCGGCGGGTAGTCCGCGGTGTTGGACGGCGACGAGGAAAGCCCGTTGCCGAACATGTTCGGGATGAGGATGAACCAGCGAGTCGGGTCCAGCACCTTGTCCGGCCCGATCAGCCATTCGAGATCGGGATGCTGGGCCGAATGGCTGGTCGGATAGAGGATCGCGTTGTCTTTCGCGGGGGAAAGCCTGCCGTGGGACTTCCAGACGATCGACGCATCCTCGATCGCCGCTCCCGACTGCAAGGCCAGCTTGCCCAGGCGAAACACGCCCTCGTCCATATCCCAGGTCATGGCTTCCCACATCCGATCTGTGCCAGGTCGCCTTCGCATGCCAATCGGGGCTCAATACCACCCCTCGCCCCGCCGGCGCGCGAAGGCTCTTCCGCCGGCTTCATCCAGTTGTCATTAACACCCGCTTAAACTCGCCGTCTGAAAATGGCCACAGGCGTTCATTTGTAGCGCTGGGCCACAGGCGCGCGGGCCGCGGATGGAGAGGAAGCGTGAGCGTTTACCGCTGTTACTTCATGAGTTCCGTGAGCCATGTTTCCGATGTCCAGGAGGTCGAGGCGAGCAACGACGCCGAAGCGATCAGGCAGGCGCGGCGCCTCGTGGCCGCCCGCCCGCTTTGCAGCGCCGAGATCTGGCAGCACAGCCGGCTGGTTCGCAGGAACATCTGGCCAAGCCCGCCGCGGCCAGCCACGGCTCTCCACTCGGCATCATAAAGCCGGCGCGCTGACCGAAACCCGGCCCGGCTGGCGCTGCCCGCCCGTTCAAGGCGCGCGCTTCAGAAACAAGCCCAAATTGATCCAGCCGGCGCCCGCCTGTATCAGGTCGACGCCCAGGATGATGCCCAGCACGTAGAGGCTCGAAATCGGCCAGTGCACCAGGATGATGAGGCCGAAGAGGAAGGTGACCAGGCCCGAGATCATGATCCATCCCGAATGCTCGTCGCCCTTGAGGCGATGGCCCAGCAGGAAGCGCGCGATGCCGGCGGCGACGAGCGCGATGCCCAGCAGGAGGGTCAGCACGAGCGATGCCAATATCGGGTTGATGACGGCGAAGAAGCCGCCGATCACATAGAAGGCGCCGGCCACGACCCAGAGCGTGGATTTGCCCCAGCCCCTGTGCCTGAGGCCATGGACGATCTCGATGACGCCGGCGAGGATCATCATCAGGCCGACCCAGAGCACGGTCACCGCCGTGGCCACGACAACGCTCATCAGGGCCACGACACCGCAGACGACAAGGCCGATGCCCAGCGCCATGACCAGGCCCCATTTCTGGCGAAGCGCCTCGAGCGCGGGGCCGCCCTCGAAGGGGCTGGGCTGGCTGACCATGAGCATTCTCCTGAAGCGATAGCCGGGGCGACAGCTTCGGTCTTCGCGGGCGGCCCGGCAATGGGATTCGAGGAGTCCGCGGCCGTGCTCCGCCGGATGCCGGCGAAAGCCTTCCCGCCTCGATCGCGCCGCCGCCGGCCGCTATGCGCCAGGCGGCATGCCCGCGGCCTTTGCCGATTGCTGGGCAAGGAAACTGCCGACGCGGTCCACCGCCGCGTCGATCTGGCTTTGCGGGCCGGTGACGACCTGCCGGCTGCGGGCCGCGACGACATGGGCATCTTCGTCGGTCATCGATTCGAGCGCGTGGGAGAGCGCGACGATGGCGCTCTGGTGACCGGTGAGCCGGTCCAGGGGCACGGCCTGTGCTTTGCCTGCGTCCTTGGGAGGATAGGAAACCGCCGACACGGCCGGCACCCGGGCCGCGGCTTCAATCGCGGCCCCGAAGGTCGCGGCTTGGGCGGTCCGGTCGCACAGGTAGCCCAAATTCCACTTCACCTGAAGGTATTTCAGCAGGCTGGTGTGATCGAGCACCTCCGAGAAGACGCCTTTGCCGACATAGGGCGAGATCAGCAGCGCCGGCACCCTGAGCCCGTAGAGATCGAAGGTGTATTCTTCCTGATGATGGTCCGGCGGGACTGCCTTCGGCGGCGGGACATGGTCGTAGAAGCCGCCATGCTCGTCGCACAGGACGACCAGCAGCGTCGATTGCCACAGCTCGTCCTTGGCGCGAATCGCGTTGTAGACGCTGGCGAGCAGTGCATCGCTTTCGAAGATGTCGTGAGGCGGATGGGCATCATTCGCGCCCGGCTGCATGTAGCTCGGCTCGATGAAGGCGAAGTCCGGGAACTTGGCCGGATCGCCCGCCACGTCTTGAAAGAATTCCGGCATCGGACGATGGCGGGCCGCATTCTTCGGCTCCCATTGATGGGTGAACAGGAGCGAGAGCGGCGTATCGCCGAAGTACACCTTCCATGATATGGATTTCTCGTTGAGCCGGTCGAAGATCGTGGGCTGGTCGTACCAGTGCAGATTGAGGTTCATGATGCCATCGGGCATCTTCACGCGCCCGAGCGAAGTACCGCTGAGGGCGAAGAGCCGGTTGGCCCAGGTGGGCCCCGGCACCGATGAGAACCACTTGTCGCAGACGGTGAACTCCTGCGCCAGGGCGTGCATGGCGGGCAGGCTCTGGAAGGCGTGGAATTTCATCACCTCGGCCCGCGTCTCGTCCGTCAGGTCGTGATAGCCGTTGCTGTAGTCGAGGACGAACCCGCCGTTCGCCGGCACGCCTTCGCTATCCGCGAGCTGCACCATCACATCGGAGGTGTCGTGCTTCGGGTCGTCCTGGATGACCCGCGCCGCGCCGGCGGCCTGCGGAAAGGGCGTGCCCTTGTACCTGTTGAGCCCGGTGAGCGACGATGCAGCCTTGATCTTGGGGCAATCGCCGAGCATGTGATCGAACGACCGGTTTTCGAACATGAGCACGATCACGTGCTGAATCGGATCCGCCATGGCAAACTCCTGAATTCCGCCGGTTGGGAAACGGGCCCGAGGCCGACAGATGCCTCGGCGCCGCGAACCGTTATCATGTCGCCGGCACGCCAAGCCGCAGCATAGGACAATTTACGGGAGAACAACATCATGGCGGGGGACTATCCGCGCTTCGATCTCAGCGGGAGCGTCGTCCTGGTGACCGGTGCCGCGCGCGGGATCGGGCGGGCCTGCGCGCTTGCCTCGGCCGCTGCCGGCGCCGACATCGCGCTCGGCCTGCGCGATGCCAAGGGGGCGGCGGGCAAGGCGCTCGCAGGCGAGATCGAGACGCTCGGCCGGCGGGCGCTGCCCCTGCAGATGGACGTGGCCCATCTCGACCAGATCGAAAGCGCGGTGGCGGCTGCCGAGGCGGCATTCGGGCGGATCGACGTGCTGGTCAACAATGCCGGCATCGGGCCGGAGAACCTGGCCGAGAACGTGAAGGAGGCGGATTTCGACGCCAGCGTCACGGTCAACCTGAAAGGCACGTTCTTCACTGCCCAGGCCGTGGGCCGGCGCATGATCGCGCGCAAGTCGGGCCGGATCGTCAACATGAGCTCGCAAGCCGGCCAGACCGCTCTCAAGGGCGAGGCCATCTACTGCATGACCAAGGCGGGCATCGACCATCTGACCCGCTGCCTCGCCTATGAATGGGCGCCCTACAACGTGACCGTGAACGCCGTGGCGCCCACCTTCATCTGGACCGACAGCACGCGGCCTTCCTTCGCCGACGAGAATTTCCGGCGCCAGACCCTGGCCCATATTCCCCTGGGGCGCATCGGGGAGCCCATGGACGTGGCCGGGGCCGTGCTGTTCCTGGCATCGCCGGCTGCTTCGCTCATCACCGGCGTCACCATCAGGGTCGATGGCGGCTGGTGCCTGGGATGAAAGGGTCCGAGCAGCCGCGCTCCTTGAGCCAGGTCCGCTCACGGTCCGCGTAGGACTCCCATCAACAAGAATGACCCAATTCTTGAATCAGAATCTCGCCGCCCTGGTCGCTGTGGCCGCCGACGCCTATGGCGCGACGCTCGAGCCAAGCGCGGTGGCATTGGCCAGGCAGCTCGGCGCTTCGTCACCGCGTTTCACATTGCCTGTAGGCCAGCCCCAGCCGGCGCTGGCCAGCCTTTCGGCCGCGCTCGCCAACCTCCCGCCCAACGCTCTGGCTCCCCTGCTCAAGGCCTGCGCGCCGCGCGTTGCCTGGACCGTCGGCGATTTCAAGATGCCCGCGAGCTTCGCCGGGCGCTCGGCCTATGTCGAGATCGTCGGGCCGGAGGGCCTCGCCCATCGCCACGACCTGCGCTTCGGCCTTTACCTGCAGACGCCGGAGAGCCTCTACCCGCCCCACAGCCACGCGGCCGAGGAGCTCTACTACGTGCTGAGCGGCACCGCCCGCTGGCAGAAGGCGGACGGCGAGTTCCATGCCAAGGCGCCCGGCACCCTCATCCGCCACGCCGCTTGGGAACGCCATGCCATGCAGACGGCGACGGAGCCCCTGCTCGCCATGTGGGCCTGGACGGGGGATCTGAGCGTTTCCACCTATCGCGTCGACGGGGCCTAACGCCCGCACCAAAACGTCCGCCATTGACAGCGCCGGGATGTCAATGTCCTCATCATCACTATGACAATCTGGCTGCCCGACCTGTCGCTTTCCGAAACAAAATACCTGGCCATCGCGGACGCCATCGCGATCGCGGTCGCAGACGGCAGGCTGCAGCCCGGGACGCCGCTGCCGCCGCAGCGCGAGCTTGCCTATGCTCTGGGGCTCGCGCTCGGCACCGTGACGCGCGCCTACGCCGAGGCCGAGAGGCGCGGCCTCATCGAAGGCCAGGTCGGACGGGGAAGCTTCGTGCGCCGGCGCATGTCCGGAACGGAGCGCGAGAGAGCCTACTACCGCGCGGCGGAAAGGCCCGAAGTCATTGACCTCGGGATGAATCTTCCCGTGCCCGGGCCGGCCGATGCAAGGCTCGGCGCGGCGCTCGCCGCGCTTGCCCGCGAAGGTCATCTCGCCGCGACCTTCGGGCGCGGCGTTCCGGCCGAGAACCCGCGCCATTGCGCCGCCGGCGCCAAGTGGCTTCAACGTCTCGGCTTCGATGCCCTGGCGGAAGAGACTTTGGTCACCGTGGGCGGTCAGCACGCGCTGCTCGTCGCCTTCATGGCGACAACCTCGCCGGGCGACCCGGTGCTCGTCGAGCCGCACAGCTTCCCGCCCGTCAAGCAGATCGCCCGGCATCTCAAGCTCAGGCTTTGCCCGGCGCCGGTGGACGACGAAGGGCTGACGCCGGAGGGGCTCGATGAACTGTGCCGGAAAACGAATGCAAAAGCCCTTTATGCCATGCCCACCCTGCAAAGCCCGACGACAGCGACCATGTCGACGGAAAGGCGCAGGCGGATTGCGGACGTCGCGCGCCGGCGCGGTCTCGCCATCATCGAGGACGATGTCTATGGCCATCTGCCGGCAAGGCGGCCGCCCCCGCTGGCAGCCTTCGCGCCCGAACGGGTCCTGCTGGTAAGCGGGCTTTCGAAGAGCGTGGCACCCTGGCTCAGGGTCGGCTATCTGCGCGTGCCCGAGCAATTCGCCGGCTCGGCGAGAAGTGCCATCGCCATGTCCTGCTGGACGCCGCCGGCGCTCAGCGCCGAGCTCGCCAGCCGTTGGATCGAGGACGGTTCGGCAGATGCGATGCTCGCCTGGCAGCGCCGTGAAATCCGCGCCCGGCAGAAGATCGCGCGAAAGATCCTGGGCGAGCATGCCGGCCGATCGAGCCTCGATGGTTTGCACCTTTGGCTTCGGCTCCCCGAGGGGGTCGGGTCGGAGGCGTTCCAGACGGCCGCGGAACGTCGCAACGTCCGCGTCATATCTTCGGGCATGTTCGCCGTCGGGCGCGATACGGTCTCCGCGATTCGCCTCGCCCTGGGGCAACCCAGGACGCGCGAGCTACTGCGGCGCGGGATCGAGATCATTGAATCCCTGCTGCGGACCGGCGGATCCCTGGAGGACGGCGTCGTCTAACTGTGTCTAGAACAATTGAGACATTGACCGGGACGATTTTGGGCGATACCTGAGGATCCCGAAAAGGATGCTCCCAAGAGGGGTCGCCGTGATTGACGCGAGGCCGGAACCCGCCATCGGCGGAACCCAGGACGCCTTCTATTCCCGCGCCAGCATCGTATCGCTGCCGCTCATCACCCGCGCCCAGGGCATCCGCATGTGGGACGAGGCGGGGAAGGAATATATCGATGCCTCCTGCGGGCCGATGGTCTCCTGCCTCGGCCATGGCAATGAGCGCGTCATCGAAGCCATGGCGGCCCAGGCCCGGCAGCTCGACTATGCTTTTACCTTGGTCGCCCGGAATCGGCCCAACGCCGAGCTTGCCGGTCGTCTTTCCCGGCTCGCGGGTCCCGGCTACGAGCGGGTGGCCTTCGCATCCGGCGGCAGCGAGATCATGGATCGCGCGCTCCAATTCGCGCGGCAATTCACGGTCGCGACGGGAGAGCCGTCCAGGCGGGCGATCATCACGCTGGAGCCCTCCTATCATGGCGGGACGATCGCCGCGTCCGCCATCAGCGGTGACCAGAGCCGGTCGCCCTTCTTCCAGGGCTTCGCCCAGGTCTCCCACACCGTCCCGGCCCCGATGCCCTATCGCCGGCCGGAAGGCATGTCGGTCGACGAGCAGGAAGCCGCCTCGGCGGCGGCCCTCGAACGAAAGATCGAGGAGCTCGGGGCGGAGAACGTCCTGGCCTTCGTGATCGAGCCCATCGGCGGGATCTCGCGGGGAGCGGTCGTGCCCTCCGGCGGCTACATGCGCGCCGTCCGCGATATCTGCAGCCGGCATGGCGTGCTGCTCATCTTCGATGAGATCATCACCGGCGTCGGCCGAACGGGTCCCTTCTTCGCCATGAGCCACTGGCCGGACGCCAAGCCGGACATCCTCGTGCTGGCCAAGGCGCTCGGCGGCGGCTACGCCCCGATCGGCGCCATGCTCGCGCCGGCAGGCATGGTGGACCGGCTGGCCGAGCTCGCCGGCTTCGAATTCGCCTATTCTTACAACGCCAGTCCCATCGCGTGCGCCGCCGCGCTCGCCATCCTCGATGAAATCGAGGAGTGCCACCTGCTCGAGAACGCAAGGCACCGCGCCATCCAACTTGAGACGGGGCTCAAGGCCCTCCTCGGACGATTTGCCGTCCTGGGCGATGTCCGCGGGCGCGGGCTCTTCTGGGCCGTCGAGTTGGTGCGGGATGGCGAGACCAAGGCGATGCTGCCGCAGGAATTCCGGCCGACGGAGCGGATGCGAAATCACGCCCTCGCCCAAGGCCTGATGATCTACGCGCGCACGACATCCCAAGGCCGCTACGGCCACTGGTTCACCTTGGCGCCCGCGCTCACCACGACCGAAACAGAATGCGCCGAGATTCTGCGGCGCCTCGAGCGGGCGCTGATGGGCTTCGAGGACGAATTGTCCGCCGCGCGATTGCTGGTCCGCGAGGCTTCCGGAGCGCAGCCCTAGCCGCTACTCCAGTTCCTGCTTCAGCGGCGCCGCGAGGCGTTCGTAGTCGGCCATCTCGTTGTAGATCTGGGCCGAGAGCCGGAGCCACAGGCGGCCGGCGAAGGGGAAGATGGGAACTTCGATCCGATGGCGCCGGAGCAGGCGGTCGTGGAGCGCTTCGGCCGTGCGGCTGCCGGCGGGATCGGCCATGGGCAGCGCCAGCGAAGCCATGGCGCCGCGCATATCCGGCGCCGCCGCCGGCAAAGCGCCCAGCTCGCTTTCCAGCCAGGCGGCCGCTTCGGTCGCCAGCGCGCGGTTGCGCTCCCGGATCGCGCGGTCGCCCATGCGCCGGTAGAAGTCGATCGCCGTCGGGAGGGCCAGCCAATTGCTGGGATCCCTGGTACCGGTCCAGTCGAACTCTTCGGCGAAGCCCTGGCCGTAGCCGTGAGAGATGACCGTCGGATGGAGGCCTTCCTGCGCCGCCGGCGCGGCCCAGAAGAAGGCCGTGCCCTTGGGCGCGAACAGCCATTTGTGGGCGTTGCCGGTCACCCAGTCTGCGCCGAGGGCCGGCACATCGAGTTCGATGTGCCCGGGCGCATGAGCGGCATCGATCAGCACCCGGGCGCCCACGGCGTGGGCAGCCTCGACGATCGGCGCCACGGGCAGGATGGTCGCCGAGCGCGAGGTGATGAGGTCGAGAACCACGAGCTCCGTCCGTTCCGTGATCCTGGCAAGGACCGCTTCGACAATTGCCTCGGGCGCCTCGAAGGGAAATGGCAGCACGACCTCGATCAGCTTCGCGCCCGACGATCCCGCCAAGTGGCGCAGAACTTTCAGCACCGCCGGATAGCCGTGGTCGACCGCCAGGATTTCCGCCCCCGGCTTCAACGCGAGGGATCGCAGCACGGCATTGCAGCCGGTTGTGGCGTTCTCCACCAGGACGAGATCGTCCAGCGCCGCCGAGACGAAGCCCGCCATTGCGGCACGCGCCTGCCTCAATGCCGGCATGCGCTCGCTTTCCATGAATCGCGTCGGCTCGGCTTCCAGCCGCCGGCGCCAGCTTTCGGACGCAGCCATCACTTCGCGCGGCGTAGCGCCGAAGGCGCCGTGATTGAGATAGGCGATCCCCGGCTCCAGAAGGAAGAGCTCGCGAAGGCCGGCGCCGTAGTTCATCGGGCTCATCCGCCGCCGGTCAGCGCGGCAAGCAGGAAGGCGATCAGCACATAGCCCATGACCTTGTGGACGTAAAGGTAGTATTTGGGCCAGGCCTGGAGATCGAAGCTGTTGTGTTCCTGGCGCAAGGTGATGAAGGGCAGCAGGGCGTCGAAGCTGTAGATCAGGCGATCCACCGGCCGCATGGAGCGCAGGCGCACCGTGGGCTCGAAGCCGAAGACGATGGCGCCCAGCGGCACCAGCACTAGGATCCACAGCGCCGAGCGCTCGGGATAGACCCCGAAGCCGATGATGGCCCAACGCATGGCGTCGTACCACCAGACGAGCCCGGTCTCGCCCTGCCAGGCGCGCATGTCGCCGGCGTAGAGGATCGCGCGCGCCTTCTCCGGGTAGCCCGAGGCGCGCAGCACGCCGGCCAGCGTCCGATAAGGCTGCGGCGAATACTGCTTCTGCTTGGCGAGCCAGGCGACGAAGCTCGTGGCGTCCCGGGCGCCCACGTCGACGCCCTCGGATTCGTGATAGCCGCCCAGCTGCTGATAGGTGAAGCCTTCGAGGTCGACCACCGCGGGCCAGGCCTCGGGCAGATCCTGGAGCGCCTTGGCAGCGACGTTGCGCAAGGTCAGGTTCCCGCCGGGGCTCCAGGCGATGGCCGAGAGTCCCTTGCTGGCAAGCCGGATCTCCGCCCCGACCGAGGTGCCGGTGAGATCGACCGCGTCGAAGCGCCCGCCGGTCAGATCGACGTTGGCGCCCACATGGGCGAAGGTCATGCGCAGGCGGCCTGCGATGCTGGCGTCGCCGGTGATGCTGAGGCTCTGGCCAATGGTGACCCCGTTCATCAGCACGTCGCCGGCGAATTCCGCGCCGGTCAGGACCGCGCCGCCTTCGATCCTGGCGTAGTTGGCATCGACCTCGGCGTCGAAGACGGCAGACTTCCCCAAGGACAGGACGTGCCCGATATGGCTCCCGGCGAGCATCAAGGGCCCGCTCACATGGGAGCCGTCCAGGCGCAGGCCATAGCCGACTGTGGCGTCGGGCATGGTGATCGCCGCGAACTTTCCATGATCGAGAAGGGCGTCGCCGCCGATCTTCGTTCCCTTCAGGTCAAGCGCCGCGGTTGCGAGCGTGCCGGTCATCACCAGGTTGCCGCCGATGGAATCGGTCACCAGGTCGGTCCGCTCGAGATGGGCGCGCCGCAGGTAGAGGTCGCTGCCGAGCTGCAGGTTCTCGATCCAGGCCCAGCCGCCGATGCTGACATCGTCCATGGTGAGGTCGGAAGCGACCGTGCCGGCCAAGAGGTTGATGCCCGAAAGCGAGGCGCGCCGGAGACTGAGATTATGGGCGATCGAAATCCGCTCGAGGTCGAGGCCCTTGGCGACCGCGATCCGGTCCATGGCAAGGCTGCCGCCGATGCTGGCCCGGCGCATGGAGATATCCTCGGCCGTGGCGGCCTCGAGATCGAGGTCGCCGCCGAGCCTGGCGCCGTCGAGGTTGAGCGCGCCCAGGAACCGCGACGCGGCGAAGGAAACGTCGGCGGCATCGGCCAGGCCGTGCAGATCGACGTCGCCCGCGAACTCGCTGCGCTCGATGGCGATCTCGAAGCCCGGCGCGGCGTTGGCAAGATTGGCGGCACCCTCGAAGCTGGCGCTCGCGATGCGCAGACCCTGGTGCGGGATCAGGGCCCGCAGTTGGGGATCGAAGAACAGCGCCGCGAGAAAGCCGGGCGAAAGCCGGCGCTTGGCGGGCTCGCCGGCATAGGGAACCATGAGATCGGCGGGTAGACCGGCGCAGACTTGTTGCCAGGTCCAGCTCTCCTGCTCCGCCCATCCAGGCTTCGCCGCGGCCGCGCAGGCATCCCCCTCGGCGGCACGGGCCGACCCCGCCGAAAGCAGCATCGCCAGAAGCAGAAGAACGCCAGAACGAATCATCGGGTCCCGCCCGCCGTTTTGCCCGACTGTGCCAGATCGCGACCCGCCCGGTCACCCCCACGTCGGCGCCCACGTCATCGTCATGCCCGGGCTCGCATAGACGGCCGCGGAAGGGGTCCGTTATACTCGGCCGGGAACGCAATAAAGGGCTCGATTCCTTGGACGAATTCGACAAGCGATCGCTGGCGGACTGGGCGGCGCTGGCCGCCCGTGAGCTGGCCGGGAAGCCGACGGAGGCGCTTGTCTGGAAGACGCCCGAGGGGATTCCAGTGAAACCGCTCTATACCGCGGCCGACCTCGAAGGGCTCGAGCATCTGGCGAGCCTGCCCGGCTTCGCGCCCTACCTGCGCGGGCCACGGGCCACGATGTACGCCAACCGGCCATGGACCATCCGGCAATATGCCGGCTTCTCCACGGCCGAGGATTCCAACGCCTTCTTCCGGCGCAACCTCGCCGCCGGCCAGATGGGGCTTTCGGTCGCCTTCGATCTCGCCACCCACCGAGGCTACGATTCCGACCATCCGCGCGTGGTGGGCGACGTGGGCAAGGCGGGCGTGGCCGTCGACAGCGTCGAGGACATGAAGATCCTGTTCGACGGCATCCCGCTCGACCGGATGAGCGTCTCCATGACCATGAACGGCGCCGTGCTGCCGGTGCTGGCGGCCTTCATCGTCGCCGGCGAGGAGCAGGGCGTGGCGCGGCGCAAGCTCTCGGGCACCATCCAGAACGACATCCTGAAGGAGTTCATGGTCCGGAATACCTACATCTATCCACCCGGACCCTCGATGCGCATCGTCGCCGACATCATCGCCTACACGGCGGCGGAAATGCCGAAGTTCAATTCCATCTCGATTTCCGGCTACCACATGCTGGAGGCGGGTGCGACGGCGGTGCAGGAACTGGCCTTCACGCTCGCCGACGGCCTGGAATATGTCCGCGCGGCCTTGTCGCGCGGCCTCGCCATCGATGCCTTCGCGCCGCGGCTTTCCTTCTTCTTCGGCATCGGCATGAACTTCTTCATGGAGATCGCCAAGCTGCGCGCCGCGCGCCTCACCTGGGCGAAGCTCATCCGCCCCTTCGGCCCCAAGGATCCGGCGAGCCTGGCGCTGCGCACCCATTGCCAGACCTCGGGCGTCAGCCTGACCGAGCAGGACCCCTACAACAACGTGGTGCGCACCACGATCGAGGCGCTCGCCGCCGTGCTCGGCGGGACCCAGTCGCTCCACACCAACGCCTTCGACGAAGCGCTCGCCCTGCCGAGCGAAGCCTCGGCCGCCATCGCCCGGTCAACCCAGCTGATCCTCCAGGAGGAAAGCCAGGTCGCCCGCACGGTCGACCCGCTGGCCGGCAGCTATTTCGTCGAATCCCTCACCGCCTCGCTCGCCGCCGAAGCGGAGAAGCTGATCGCCGAGGTCGAGGCGCTGGGCGGCATGACCAAGGCGGTGGAAAGCGGCATGCCGAAACTGCGCATCGAGGAAGCGGCGGCGCGGCGCCAGGCCCGCATCGACCGGGGCGAGGAGGTCATCGTCGGGGTCAACAAATACCGGTCCGACGAGCGCGCGCCCGTGGAGATCCTCGATATCGACAACAGCAAAGTGCGCGCCGCCCAGATCGCGCGGCTTGCCCAGATCCGCGCCAGCCGCGACCCGGCCAAGGTCGAGAAGGCGCTCCAGGCGCTGAGCGAGGCGGCCCGCGGCGAGGGCAATCTGCTGGCGCTTTCCATCGATGCCATGCGCGCCCGGGCCACAGTAGGCGAAGTCTCCAGCGCGCTGGAAAAGGTCTTCACGCGCCACCGGGCGACAACCCGGGCGATCGCCGGCGTCTACGGCGGCGCCTATGACGGCGATCCCGAATTCCGCCGCATCCAGCAGGACGTGGCCGCCTTCGCCGAGGAGCACGGGCGCCGCCCGCGTCTGCTGGTCGTGAAGCTCGGCCAGGACGGCCATGACCGCGGCGCCAAGGTGATCGCCACCGCCTTCGCCGACATCGGCTTCGACGTGGACATCGGCCCCTTGTTCCAGACGCCGGAAGAAGCGGCGCGCCAGGCCGTGGAAAACGACGTCCATGTGGTCGGCGTCTCGACCCAGGCCGCCGGCCACAAGACCCTGGTGCCTCAGCTCGTCCAGGCCCTGGCCGCGGCCGGCGCGCGGGACGTGCTGGTGGTCTGCGGCGGCGTCATCCCGCCCCAGGACCACGCGTTCCTGATGAAGGCCGGCGTCGCCGCCATCTACGGCCCCGGCACCAACATCCCGCGCGCGGCGGCCGAGATCCTCGGCCTCATCCGCCGCCGGCGCCTGGCGGCCTAGGCCCGTGAGCCTTCCCGCCCAGGCGCCAGGTCGCGGCAGCGGCTTTGCCGTCGGCCTCCTGATCAGCATCCTCTGGGTGCTCGCCTTCGCCATCTACGTGCAGGCTCGCGTCGGCTGGAGCGCGGTCAGCGACATGGCGCCGGGAGAATTGGGCGGGCTGCTCGCCGGCTTCACCGCGCCCTTGGCCCTGTTGTGGCTGCTCCTGTCGGCGCTGCGCCGCGGCATCACGGGCGCCGGCGCCTATCGGCCCTCCGCCGCGCTGGAGGAGGAAGTGCGCCGGCTCTCCCTGCCGCTGTCGGAGACCGAAGCCAAGACCATGCGCATCGCCGACGCCATGCGCCGGCAGGTCGAGACCTTGAACGCCGCCAGCACCAATGCCCAAAGCCGGCTTCAGGCCACAGCCGACGCGCTCGACGCCCAGTCGAAGCGCATCGCCGACGTGGCCGAGCATCTGGTGAACGAGGTGGAGCGGGCCAAGCAGCGCCTAGCCGGCGAGGCCAAGACCCTGGAGGACCGCATCGGCGCCGTGGCGCTGGGCTTGCGCAAGGAGATCGGGCAGCTCGAGGTCGCCATCGCCGAATCGGGCCAGCGCCTGGAATCCCAGGCCGCAGGGTTCGGGGTCCAGGTCGAGTCCGCGCGCCAGGCTTTCGCCAAGCCTTCGGCGGAGTTGGCCGCCCTGGCGGACCGTCTTGCCGAGCAGCCGGCCGCCTTCGTCAAGGTCACCCGCGAGCATGCCGACACCTTGCTCGGCGCCGCCGGCAAGGCCGTCGATGAGATGGAGACCCAGATCCGGACGCGCGCGCTCGCCATGGACAACCTGTTCGACAATCTGGTTTTCCGGGGCGAGAGGGTCCAGGAGCAGATGCTGAACCATCTCTCGGACCTGACGCGCTCGGCCTCCGAGGCCAGCGAGGCGGCGAACGAGGTCGGCCGGCTCCTGGAGCGCCGCACGGAGGAATTCGCCCGCGCCTTCGAGGATCACAGCCGGACGCTCGGCATCGAACTCGCCCGCCAGCACGAGACTCTGGCCGGCCAGCTCCAGCAGCAGAGCGAGAACCTGACACGCGAGATGACCGCGCGCGGCGCCGAGACCCTGCGCGAGCTCCGGCATGAGACCGAGCATGTCATCGCAGGCTTCGCCGCCATGGAAGGGGCGAGCAAGGGCCTGCATGAATCCCTGAAGACCCAGTCGGCCGACAGCGCC
Source organism: uncultured Alphaproteobacteria bacterium (assembly GCA_963724385.1). Lineage (GTDB taxonomy): Bacteria > Pseudomonadota > Alphaproteobacteria > Dongiales > Dongiaceae > DASXQK01. The sequence goes on from CAVRUJ010000002.1 coordinate 715,959, forward strand.
ACCATCGCCGACCGCATCGCCCGCGAGGCCCAGGCCATCGTCACCTCCTTCCGCGCCGAGACGCAAGGACTGGCCGAGGCCATATCACGCGCCTCGGGCGACGCCGGCGACCTGGCCGCGGCCCTGCGCCGGCAGGTCGAGGAGATCGTGCGGGCAACCGGCGAGGCCACGGGAAGCGTCGCCATGCTGCAGTCCGATGTCGGCCAGCGCCTGCAGCAGCTATCGGCCGAGACCGACGCGGTGGCAAGCCGGGCGCTCGGCGTCGCCGAGACCTACCGCCAGCACAGCCTGGAGCTGACCCAGGCGACGGCGCGCGAACATGACCGCATCGCCGAGCTGGGCAAGTCGCTCCTCGATGGCGCCACGGCGCTTTCGCTCACCGCCGCCGAGGCGCTGGAGCGCCAGCAGGCCATCGCCACCGCGCTCAGCATGCAACGCCAGGCCTTGAGTCAGGCCGCGGGCGAGGGCGATCAACGGGTGACGGCGCTGCGCCAGACCGTGCGCGAGCTTTCCGCCGAGCTTGGCCTTGCCGCCGCCGAGGCCTCGCGCCAGGCCGAGGATGCGACCCATGCCTTCCGGGGCGAGTCCGAGGCTCTCGTCGCCACGGCGCGCCAGGCGACCGAGCAGGCCAACGGCGTCAGGGCCGCGGTGAGCGAGCAGCTCGCCGAGCTGGGGCGGCTCGCCGCGACCTGCGGCGAACTCGTCCGCTCGGCGCGCGACAGCCTGGTGCCGCCCATCGCCGAGATCGCGGCGGCATCGGGCAATGTCACCGCGCGCGCCGAGGAAGCACGGGGCGGCGTCGTCGCCTTGCGCGAGGAAGTGAAGCAGCAGGCCGACCGTCTCAATGGCGCGGCGGATGCGGCCGCAAAGCAGCTCAGCGCCATCGGCGACCAGATCGACGCCAAGGCCAAGACGATGATGAGCGCCGCCGACTACGTGCGCGATCATGCCGGGGGCATAGGCGGCGGGCTGGAGGAGCAGGCGGGCAAGCTCACCGCCGCCGTCACCGATTCCATGGCCCGCATCGCCGAGCTTGCCAAAGTGCTGGAGCGGCAGAAGCAGTCGCTCGCCGCCGCCGGCGCCACGGCCCAGAAGCAGGTCGAGACCCTGGATGCCGCCCGCGAGCGCGCCCGGCGCGAAAGCTTCCTTCAGGCGGCGGCCGAGATGGTGACGGAACTGAACGGCCTCTCCCTCGACATCGCGCGCCTGCTCGATGCCGACGTGCCCGCCGACGTCTGGCGCCGCTACAAGAAGGGGGACCGCTCGGCCTTCGCCCGGCACCTGCTGCGCCAGAAGGACAGCTATGCGGCCCAGGGAATTGTCGAGCGCTTCGGCAAGGACGAACGCTTCCGCGAGCTCGCCGGCCGCTTCATCGCCAAGTTCGAGGCACTCCTGGCCGAATCCGGCCGGGCCGATCCCGACGACGTGCTGAACACCGCCTTCCTCACCGCCGACATCGGCAAGCTCTACCTCCTGCTCCAGCGCAATATCGGCCGGCCGACGGAGCATTGAGGCGGGAGCCGCGATCCCGCCCGGGGCCCATTGCGCGGCCCCGGCCGAAGGGCGCATATAGTCTGAGGATTTGCGTGCGAGTATCGGCTCGCAGAAATTCGCGACCCGGAGCATTGTTGCGAATTTCTGCGTGAATCCGATACTGGAACTTAGAACGATGTACCGACTTTCTGCGAAAGTCGGTACTGGGCTGGCGGGCGAAGGGCAGCCCGCGGGGGAGGCAACAGGCAATGCCCATGATCCGCAGATTCCTCGCCGAGGAGACCGCCCTCAGCAAGCTCGCCTGGGCGCTGCTCGTCGCCGCCGCTGCCGTCGGGGCAGTCATGTATTTTCCCCAGCTGAGCTTCATTCTCTCCGGCCTCAGGCGCCTGGGGTCATGGCTGGGCAACGGGGGGTTCCTGTAGACAGCGAAGCGACCACCTTGATCGCGCGGGCGGACACCCTGTTCCTCGCTTCGGCCGCGGCACCCGCGCCGGTCGGGCGCTTTTCCGCCGTCAACGTCTCCCATCGCGGCGGCGGCGGGTTGACGCCGGGCTCGTTCAGGCGCGCGACGCCAGCAGCACCGCGTTGAGCCCACCGAAGGCAAAAGAATTCGACATCGCCACGCGGATCCGGGCCTGCCGGGCGATGTTCGGCACGACATCCAGATCGCATTCGGGATCGACTTCCTCGAAATTGGCGGTCGGGGGAATCACCTGTTCGCTGAGAGCAAGCGCGGTCGCTGCCATCTCGAGGGCGCCGGCCGCGCCCAGCCCATGCCCGAGGACGGCCTTGCTGGACGACACCGCAATGCGTCCGGCCTCCGGCCCGAAGACGGTTCGCAGGGCCGTCGTCTCCGACCGGTCGTTTTGCGTGGTTCCGGTGCCGTGCGCGTTGACGTAATCAACGTCCTGCATATTCCGCTTCGCATCCTTGAGGGCGGCACGCATGGCCCTGACGGCGCCGTCGGGATCGGAGGCGGTGATATCGCCCGCATCGGCGCTCATGCCAAACCCGAGGATCTCCGCGTAGACGCGAGCCCCGCGCGCAAGCGCATGCGCGCGCTCCTCCAGCACCAGGACAGCCGCTCCCTCGCCCAGCACCAGCCCCGATCGGGTGCGCGAGAAGGGCCGGCAGTTGTCCTGGCTCAGCACGCGAAGCGCCTCCCATGACTTGATCGATCCCAGCGTCAGGCAGGCCTCGGTGCCCCCGGTAACGGCGACCGGCGCGAGACCGGCGCGCAGCATGTGGAAGGCCAGCCCGATCGCATGGGTGCTTGCGGCGCAGGCCGTCCCGACGCAAAAGGCAGGGCCTTTCAAGCCGAGGTCCATCGAAATCTGGCTGGCCGCGGCGCTCGTCATCCAGCGGGGGATGGTCAAGGGATGCACCCGCGGCGACTTCTCGCCATAGAGCTTGAAATAGGAATCGTCCACGGTCGTCTGGCCGCCGGACGAATTACCGATGACCGTCGCCGTCTCGAGGGTCAGCCGCTCGGTAATCTCCAGGCCGGAATCGCGAACCGCATCGCGCGCGGCGGAGAGAGCGAACTGCGCGAAGCGATCGAGCAGACCGAGCTTTCGGGATTCGAAGCGCAATTCGGCGTCGAACCGGGATACCTGCGCAGCAATGCGCGTGCTCCCCTGTTCGCCGCGCGCGATCGAGAAAGGACCTATCGCCGAGCGACCCTCCACCAAAGCCGACCAGAATTCTTCGAGGGTGCAGCCCACGGGGGAGACGACGCCGAGCCCCGTGATCACGACGCGATTCATGCGGAGATCTTCGCGTCCACGAGACTTTTCACCGCCGCGGCAATCTCGGCGACGGTTTCGAGTTTGCCCAATCCCGCCTTCGCCAACGCTCCCTTTGCCGCCGCTGCCTCGTTGGCATTGTAGGGGATGCTGATGTCGAACTTGTCTTCCAGCGCGAAGATGATCTCGATCAGGTCGAGGGATTCGACGCCGAGATCCTTCAACGCCGTATCTGGAGCCAGGCTCTCGAGCGGGATCTCGAGTTCCCTGGAGATGATCTGCCTGACCTCCTCAGCGATCGCTTCCATCGAGTCATCCCCTTAATATCCCGAGAGAAGCAGCCATCCGCATGCAGTCAAGCCGCAATCGCCGTCGGCAGCGCTTTAACGGCGTGCCGGCTTGGGGAGTTTAGCACCCCTCCCCGACCCCGCAACAAGCGGCCCGGCAAGGCTTTGCCGGTCTTCGGGCGGACCAGGCGCCGTTGCGCGGCGTCGAACATCTTGCTGCCGCCAGCGCGCCAATCGTGCATCCTTCCCGGCCGCGCTGGATCGTTTTACCCAAGGTTGCCTGCATGACGGGGCCGGAATATTGCTGCCGGACGAGCTGGCTATCGCCCGCGACGATGTTCCGGCTGGAGACCGATGGCCTCCACTGGACGCGCGGCCGTCGGGAAGGCCGCCTCGCCTATGCGTCGGTCCGCCGGGCGCATATCTACAAGGTCCGGTATTTTGGCTCGTCGGCCAGCTACTGGCGCTGCGTGCTTTGCTACGGGCACGGCCGCCGGTTGCGCCTCCAAGCTGCCCATCATCGAGGACTGCGGCAAGTCGAGGACCGCACGGCGACCTACATCCCCTTCGTCAAGGAGTTGGAGGCCCGGATCGCGGCAGCCAACCCGCAGGCACGGTTTCTGGCCGGCCGGCATTGGCTCGCCCGTTTGGAAGAAGCCGGGGGAATGCTGCTGGTCGCGGCGTTGCGCGCAACGGGCCGCATCCCGCTCGACCGGTGCAGTGCCGCCGGCGCCTGGTTCATGGGCAGGCTCGGGCCGTGGCTGCGCGGCCACCGGATCGCGCGCGCCAATCTCAGGGCCGCCTATCCCGGAATGCCGCAGCCTGAGATCGAGAAGATCCTGCATGGGATGTGGGACAATCTCGGGCGGGTCGTCTTCGAATACGGTCATCTCGCCCGCCTTTGGGACTACGATCCGGAGCACCCGCAGCCGGGGCGCATCGTCGCGGACGAGACGACCAGGCAGCGTGGGCTGGCCCTGCGCGAGGCCAAGGGCCCGTTTCTTACCTTCGGCGGGCATCTGGCCAATTGGGAGCTGCTCTGCTGGGTGGCGGGCGCCCGGCACGGTGAGTCGGCCGTCATGTATCGGGCGCCGAAGATCGGACCCCTCGCCCGGGAGCTCGACCGGATTCGGGCGCATTCGTCGGCAACGCTCATCCCCGCCGATTCGCAAGCGCTGCTCAAGGTGAAGGCGGCGCTCGAACGGGGGTCGGCGGTCGGGATGCTGGTGGACGAGCACTCCGGGCGCGGGGTCGATGTTCGCTTCTTCGGGCGGACCTGCAAGGTCAATCCGGCGATGGCGCAATTCGCCAGACGCTTCGAATGTCCAGTGCATGGTGTGCGAATTCTGCGCATCCAGGGCAGCCGATTCCGCTTCGAAATCACGGAAGCGATCTCCCTGCCGCGCGACGCTGCGGGGAAGATCGACGTCGCCGCCGCCATGCAAACGATCACATCGATCATCGAGGACTGGGTTAGAGAGCGGCCGGAGCAGTGGGCCTGGCTGCAGCGCCGGTGGCGCTAGGTTCCCGGCGGCCAATTGACGCCGGCGGCCCATCGGCCTACCTAACAATCGCGTCAGGCGGCTGGACGGCTGCCTTTCGGCCGGCGACGGCCGGGGGGAGGAAAGTCCGGGCTCCACGGGAACACGGTGCCGGGTAACGCCCGGCGAGGGCGACCTCAGGGAAAGTGCCACAGAAACATACCGCCGGCCTTTCGCGCGAGCGGATGGCAGGCAAGGGTGAAATGGTGCGGTAAGAGCGCACCGCGTCGCCGGTGACGGCGGCGGCAGGGCAAACCCCACCGGGAGCAAGACCGCATAGGGGCGGCCGGCCGGCTGGTCTTCGCAAGAGGATCAGCGCGGCAAACGGCGTTTCCGCCGCGCCGCCCGGGTAGGTCGCGCGAGGCGTCCGGCAACGGACGTCCCAGATGAATGGCCGTCCATGGCCCCGCCAAGGGGCCGGGACAGAACCCGGCTTACAGGCCGCCTGACGCTTCTTCTTTGCGGCCCGCCCGCTGCGCGCCGAAGGGCAACAAGCCCCGCGAGCCGCCTACCCTCAGTTGCGACTCGGAGGAACGGAGAATGGACATCCGTCCAATCGACAACGGGCACCCCTAGGCCTCAGTTCGACAACGCCCTCTACTACCAAATTTAGCGCCATCACAAGAACGGAAAACGAACACTTTTCCGCCCCAATGTCTTGCCAGCATCTGTTCGGCTATCCAAGTCGATCCTGTTTTGTTCTTGGCAACAGGGAGATTTGACTGCGTCTCAAGTTGGGAAAACCCGGGAAATTCCAGAGATTTACTATGGTTTCCCATTGACGCCCATATGGACCCATGGTATCCCAAACGCGATGGCAAAACGTCTCGGCGGCGGCGGGCTCTAGGCCGGGATGCCCATGACCGCGCAGCACCGGCGGGATGTCTCCGCCGGAACGGCGCCACGAGGGAAGAGGGGACGGCCGGCACATCATGGCTCTGTTCCTCGACACATTCGTCAACAAGCTCGACCGCAAAGGGCGCGTGTCGGTGCCCGCCTCGTATCGCCAGCAGCTGGCGGGCCAGAGCTTCCAGGGCATCGTCGCCCTGCCGTCCTTCAAGCATCGCGCGATCCAGTGCGGCGGCCTCGACTGGCTGATGGAAGTGAGCCGCGACCTCGACCAGGTCAACCTGTTTTCCGACGAGCACGACGACCTGACTTCCTCGATCTTCGCCGATGCCAAGCAGCTCGCCTTCGACGGCGAGGGCCGCATCGTGCTGCCCACGACGCTCATCGAATACGCCGGCATCAAGGATCTCGCCGCCTTCGTCGGCCGCGGTGCCGCCTTCGAAATCTGGGAGCCCGCCGCGCTCAACGTCTACAAGGCCGAGGCGCGCCGGCGCGCCCTGGAAAAGGGCCGCATCCTGCCGCGCCGGCCCGTGGGCGAGGGCAAATGAGCACGGCCCCCCATAAGCCGGTGCTGCTGTCCGAAGTGCTGAACCTGCTGGCGCCGCGGGCCGGCGGCAATTACGTCGACGGCACCTTCGGGGCCGGCGGCTATGCCCGCGCGATCCTGGAAGCGGCCGACTGCCGCGTCTGGGGCATCGATCGCGATCCCGGCGCGATTGCCCGCGGAGCCGAGCTGGCACGGCGCTTTGCCGGCCGCCTGGTACTGATCGAAGGCCGGTTCGGGGAGATGACAGCGCTTCTTTCCGACCGCGGCCTGGCGAGCGCCGACGGCATCGCCCTCGACCTCGGTGTTTCCTCCATGCAATTGGACGAAGCCGAACGCGGCTTCTCCTTCCGCACTGACGGGCCGCTCGACATGCGCATGGGAAGCGCGGGCGAGAGCGCCGCCGACATCGTCAACCAGGCGCCGGAAAAGGATCTGGCCGACATCCTGTTCCGCTACGGTGAGGAGCGCCGGGCGCGCGCCATCGCCAAGGCGATCGTCAAGCGCCGGGCGACGGCCCCCTTCAGGCGCACCGGCGAGCTGGCGGAGATCGTCCGCGGCGTGCTGGGCCGGCGCGGCAAGGACACCATCGATCCGGCCACCCGCAGCTTTCAGGCGCTTCGCATCGCGGTCAACGACGAGCTCGGCGAACTCGACCGCGGCCTCCTCGCCGCCGAGGCGATGCTGAAGCCAGGTGGCCGGCTCGCCGTCGTCACCTTCCACTCGCTGGAGGACCGGCGGGTGAAGGGCTTCATCCGTCAGCGCAGCGGCCGTGCGCCAGAGCGCTCGCGCCATCTTCCCGCCGCCGCGCGGCCGGTGCCGAGCTTCCGGCGCTGCCCCGGCGACGAGGCGACGCCGACGGCGGCCGAAATCGCGGCCAACCCGCGATCGCGGTCGGCGCGCCTCAGGGGCGCGGAACGGAGCGAGGCCGCCCCCTGGGGTGCCACTCCGCTGGAGGACGCGGCATGATCAAGCCGGGCACCTTGCTTTGGTTCCTGCTGATCGGCGCCGCGATCTTCGGCGTCTATCACATGAAGTATCGCGTCCAGGCCGAGGAGGAGGAACTCACCCGCCTCAACGTCCAGATCGCCCACGACCGCGATGCCATCCAGGTGCTGCGCGCCGAGTGGGCGCATCTGAACGACCCGGCCAGGCTCACCGACCTCGCCCAGCGCCATCTTGCGCTCGCCCCCGTCGCCGGCCTGCAGATCGTCAGCTTCAAGTCCCTGCCCGACCGGCCGACCGCGACCGTGGGCGAAGAGCAGGCGCAAGGCGATCCTGCCACCGTGGCGTTGCTCGACGCGCTCGGCGGCGTCGGAGGGCAGCCATGAGGTCCCCTGGCATGAGGCCCCCTGGCGCGACGCCCTCTGGCGTGAGGAGCGGCGCATGATGGGCGTCATCGGGCGCGCGGGGCCCTGCAGCCCGCGCCATGCCGATCCGCTGCCCCCGCGCCGGGACGACGTGGTCCAGCTCGACGGCGGCACCAAGCGCGCGCTGGAGACAGGCCGCAGCAGGCTGCTCATCGGATTCGCCCTGTTCGCGCTCGCCTTCGTCGTCATCGCCGGGCGGCTCACCAACGTCACGCTGTTCCAGGACGGCGGCGAGCCGAAGCTGACCGACCTGCCGGCGAGCGTGGCGCCCGTCGCCGAGCGGGCCGACATCATCGACCGCAACGGCGTGGTGCTGGCGACCAATCTCGCCACCTTCTCGCTCTTCGCCAACCCGAAGCAGGTGGTGAGGCCTGCCGAGGCGGCGATGCAAATCACGGCCGTGCTGCCCGACCTGAGCGCGGCGGAAATCGAGGCCAAGCTCGCCTCGGACAAGACCTTCGTCTGGCTGAAGCGCGACCTCACCCCGGACCAGCAGGTCGAGGTGGCGAAGCTCGGCATCCCCGGCCTCTATTTCCAGCCGGACGAGAAGCGCGTCTATCCCCTGGGCAACCTCGTCTCCCACGTCGTCGGCTTCGCCGATCTGGACAACCGCGGGATCGCGGGCATCGAGCAATCCTTCGAGGACGTGCTGGCAGGCGGGCGCCATCCGGTCCAGCTCTCCCTCGACGTGCGCATCCAGGAGATCCTGCGCGACGAGCTTGCCCGCGGCATCGCCGATTTCAGCGGCATCGGCGGGGCCGGCATCGTGCTCGACGCCGACACCGGCGAGATCCTGGCCATGGTGTCGCTGCCCGACTTCGATCCCAACCAGGCCGGCACGGCGACGACCGACCAGCGCTTCAACCGGGCGACGCTCGGGATCTACGAGATGGGCTCGGTCTTCAAGGTGTTTAACACCGCGATGGCGCTGGACAGCGGCAAGATCACGCTCGCCGACAGCTTCGATGCCAACCCGATCCATATCGGGCGATTCACGATCCACGATTTCGAGCCGATGCACCACCCGCTCACGGTGCCCGAGATCTTCATGTATTCCTCGAACATCGGCGCCGCGCATATGGCGGTCGAGGTCGGCACCGATTTCCAGAAGGCCTTCATGGCCCGCATCGGCATGCTGCGGGCGGCCAGCCTCGAGCTGCCGGAGCTGGGCAGGCCCCTCTATCCGACCGACTGGCGCCAGATCAACACCATGACCATCGCCTACGGGCAGGGGCTCGCGGTTTCGCCTCTCCATGTCGCTTCGGGCGTCGCCAGCATGATCAACGGCGGGCTCATGCGGCCCGCGACCCTCATCAAGCGCGCGCCCGATCAGGTGAGCGACGGCGAGCGCGTGGTCTCGGCCGACACGTCCGCCAAGATGCGCGAACTGCTGCGCCTCGTCGTTCAGGCCGGCACCGGCAAATCCGCCGACGTGCCGGGCTATCTGGTGGGCGGCAAGACGGGCACGGCCCAGAAGCAATTGGGCCACGGCTACGAGGCCAACGCGCGGCTCGCTTCCTTCGTCGCCGCCTTCCCCATGAGCGCGCCGCGCTACGTCGTGCTCTGCATGGTCGACGAGCCGAAGCCCAACGCGCAGTCCCATGGCTTCGCCACCGGCGGCTGGGTGGCAGCACCCGTGGTGGCAAGGGTGATCGAGCGCATGGCGCCGCTGGTCGGTCTGCCGCCGATCCCCAACGACGCGCCGGAGGCGAAGAACGAATTGCTGACCCAAGTCAGCCTCACGGCCAATGCGGCTGAGTGAGTTGGCTGTGGCGGGCCAGGAGGGCCAGGACATAAGGATGGCAGGGGACGTGGAAATCCGCGGGCTCTCGGCGGATTCGCGACGGGTCGAGCCAGGCTTCTTGTTCGCCGCCCTTCCCGGCGCCAAGACCGACGGCCGCCATTTCATCGATGCCGCCGTCGCCAAGGGCGCGGTCGCGGTGCTGGCACCCGAGGGCACGACTGTTCCGGCAAGCGTCGCCTATCTGGCCGACCGGAACCCGCGTCGGCGTCTCGCCCTGCTGGCCGCCCGCTTCTATGGGCGCCAGCCCAAGATCATCGCCGCCGTCACCGGCACCAGCGGCAAGACTTCGACCGTCGAGTTCGCCCGCCAGATCTGGAGCCTGCTCGGACGCAAGGCCGCGAGCCTGGGCACGCTGGGATTGGTGGCCCCGGCTGAGAGCGAATACCTGCCGCTCACCACCCTCGATCCCGTCGACCTGCACCGGCGCCTGGCGGACCTGGCCAGCGCGGGCGTCGAGCATCTCGCCCTCGAGGCATCGTCTCACGGCCTCGATCAGCATCGCCTCGACGGCGTCAGGGTCTCGGCCGCGGCCTTCACCAATCTCTCCCGCGACCACCTCGACTATCACGCCGACATGACCGCCTATCTCGCGGCCAAGCGGCGGCTGTTCACCGAGCTGCTGCTACCCAACGGCACCGCCGTGCTGAACGCCGACGCGCCGGAGTTCGGACAGCTCGTCGAGGCCATGGATTCCCGCGGTCATCCGGTGATCGCCTATGGCCAGGCTGGCAGGAACCTGCGCCTGGTCGGCCAGCGCCCTGAAGCCGACGGCCAGCGCTTGACCATCGAGGCCTTCGGCCGGCGCCAGGATCTCTTCTTTCCCGTGGCGGGAAGTTTTCAGGCTCCCAACCTGCTGGCCGGCCTCGGCCTGGTCATCGCCTGCGGCGAGGAGCCCGAGGCCGCGCTCGCCACCGTCGGGCAACTCAAGGGTGTCCACGGCCGGATCGAGCGGGTAGCGAGGCTGCCCAACGGAGCGGCCGTCTACGTCGACTATGCCCATAAGCCGGGCGCGCTCGAAGCCGTGCTGCGGGCGCTTCGCCCCCATGCGCGCGGCAAACTCGTCGTCCTCTTCGGCTGCGGCGGCGATCGCGACCGCGGCAAGCGCCCGGTGATGGGCGCGATCGCATCGGGCCTCGCCGATCGCGTCATCGTCACCGACGACAATCCCCGCAGCGAGAACCCGGCCGAAATCCGGCGCGAGATCTTGGCCTCGGCGCCCGGTGCTGCCGAAATCGGCGACCGCAGGCAGGCGATCCGCACGGCGATCAAGGCCCTCGGCCCGGAAGACCTGCTGGTGATCGCGGGCAAGGGCCATGAGACCGGCCAGATCGTCGGCGGCCTGACCCACCCCTTCGACGACAGTGAAGAGGCGCTGGCCGCGGTGGAGGCGCTGCCGTGAGCGCCGTCCTTTGGACCTCGGCCGATGCGGCCCGCGCGACCAGTGGGCGCGCGGTCGGTGATGCCTGGCAGGCGACGGGCGTTTCAATCGACAGCCGGACCTGCCAGCCGGGCGACCTGTTCGTCGCCATCGCCGGGCCCAACTACGACGGCCACGACTTCGTTGCCGCCGCCTTCGCCAAGGGCGCGGTCGCGGCCATGGTCCACCGGCCGCAAGCCAAGCTCGCTGCGGACAAGCCATTGCTCATGGTGGACGAGACCCTTGCGGCGCTCGGCCGTCTGGGCCTTGCCGGCCGCGCGCGCTCGCGGGCTCGCTTCCTCGGCGTGACGGGGAGCGTCGGCAAAACGGGGACCAAGGAGGCGCTGCGCCTCGTGCTCTCGACTGAGGCCGAATGCTTCGCGACCTCCGGCAGCCTCAACAATCATTGGGGCGTGCCGCTCAGCCTCGCAAGGCTCCCGCTCGCCGCAGAGATCGGCGTGTTCGAGCTCGGCATGAACCACGCCGGCGAGCTTGGTCCGTTGTCGCGCATGGTGCGGCCCGAGATCGCCATCGTCACCACCATCGAGGCGGTGCATCTCGAGTTCTTCGCCTCCATCGAAGCCATCGCCGACGCCAAGGCCGAGATCTTCGAAGGGATGGGTGCGGGCGGCATCGCGATCCTCAATCGAGACAACGGCCAGTTCGAGCGCCTCGCCGCCGCGGCGCGCCGGCGGGGCCTCGCGCGCATCATCGGCTTCGGCGAGCATTCCGAGGCCGCAGCCCGCCTCATCGACTATCGGCTGGAAGCCAATGCGAGCCGCGTGTCGGCCGATATCCTGGGTCGGCGCGTCGACTATCGCCTGGGGGCGCCCGGCCGCCATTGGGTCCAGAACAGCCTCGCCGTTCTGGCTGCCGTCGCGGCGCTCGGCCTCGACCTCGGCCTGGCCGCAGGCGCGCTCGGGAGTCTCAGTCCGCCCAAGGGCCGCGGCCAGAGGCGGCGCATCGCGCTCGCCACCGGCGGCAGCTTCGAGCTGATCGACGAGAGCTACAACGCGAGCCCGGCGGCCGTGCGCGCCGCGCTCGCGGTGCTGGCAAAGGCCGAACCTGGCTCCTCCGGACGGCGCGTCGCGATCCTCGGCGACATGCGCGAGCTGGGTGCGGAAGGTCCGCGCCTCCATGCCGAGCTGGCCGCGCCGGTGGCGAAGGCGAACGTCGATCAGGTGCTGACCTGCGGCCCCTTGATGCGAGAACTTGCCGCCGCCCTGCCGGCCTCCCGACGCGGCGCCCACGCGGCCGATTCCCAAAGCCTGATCCCGGCCGCGCTCGCGGCCATCAAAGCCGGCGACGTGGTGCTGGTGAAGGGTTCGCTCGGAACCCGCATGGCCCCCATCGTCGAAGCCCTGCTGCGCCTGGAAGCGGCGGTGCCGCCGGCGCGCGCGGCCAACGGCAACTGAGGGGCGGGGCGATGCTGTACGACCTTCTCGCTCCCCATGCCGGCGAAGGCGGCGTGCTCAATCTTTTCCGCTACATCACGTTTCGCAGCGGGGGCGCGGTGGTGACGGCGCTGGCCTTCAGCTTCCTCTTCGGTCCCGCGGTCATCCGCTGGCTGAAGAAGAAGCAACGCGAGGGCCAGCCGATCCGGACCGACGGCCCGGAGTCCCATCTGCTGACCAAGAAAGGCACGCCCACCATGGGCGGCGTGCTGATCCTGCTGGCGCTTTCCCTCAGCACGCTGCTCTGGGCCGACCTGCGCAACGGATTCGTCTGGGTGGTGCTGCTGGTCACGGTCGGTTTCGGCCTCATCGGCTTCGGCGACGACTACCTGAAGCTCACCCGGCGCAACAGCAAGGGCCTGCCCGGCCGCACCAAGCTCGCCGTCCAGGTCGCCATCGGCGCCGTTGCCGCCTACGTCATCATGCGCCTGTCGCCGACGCCGCTGGAAGACAGCCTGGCGGTGCCGTTCCTGAAATCGGTCCTGATCCACCTCGGCTGGGGCTTCATCGCCGTCGCTGTCTTCGTCATGGTCGGCGCTTCCAACGCGGTCAACCTGACCGACGGGCTGGACGGGCTCGCCATCGGTCCCATCATCCTGGTCGCCGGGTCCTTCGCCCTCATCGCCTATCTCGCCGGCAACGCGGTCTTCGCCACCTATCTGCAGATCAACTACATCCCGGGTGCCGGCGAGCTCGCCGTCTTCTGCGGCGCGCTGGTGGGGGCCGGCATGGGCTTCCTCTGGTTCAACGCGCCGCCGGCCATGGTGTTCATGGGCGATACCGGGTCGCTCGCCAGCGGCGGGGCGCTGGGTGCCATCAGCGTGGTGGCCAAGCATGAGCTGGTGCTGGCCATCATCGGCGGGCTGTTCGTCCTGGAGACCGTGTCCGTCATCGTCCAGGTCGCCTCCTTCAAGCTGACGGGCCGGCGCGTGTTCCGCATGGCGCCGCTCCATCACCACTTCGAAAAGAAGGGGTGGGCCGAGCCCACCATCGTCATCCGCTTCTGGATCATCGCCGCGATCCTGGCGCTGGCGGGGCTCGCCACCTTGAAGCTGCGATGATCCGGGTTCCCCACACCCCGGGCCGGCCGGTCGCGGTCCTCGGCCTCGGCAAGGCCGGCCTCGCCGCGGCCAAGGCGCTTGCCGCCAGCGGCGCCGAGGTCTGGGCCTGGGATGACGACCCGGGCAAGCGCGGCGGGCTTGCGACCAGGGACCTCGCCCGCGTCGACTGGACCAGGCCCTCGGCCCTCATTTTGAGCCCCGGCATCCCGCACCGGTTCCCCAAGCCGCACCCCGTGGCCGAGCGCGCGGCCGCCGCCGGCTGCCCCATCATCGGCGAGGTCGAGCTCTTGTTCCGGGCCCAGCCGCGGGCCCGCTACGTCGGCATCACCGGCACCAACGGGAAATCCACCACCACCGCCCTCATCGGCCATCTGGCCAGGAAGGCCGGACGCAAGGTGGAGGTGGGCGCCAATCTCGGCACGCCGGCGCTCGCCCTGCAGCCCTTGGCCGAAGACGGCATCTATGTCCTGGAAATGTCCTCCTACCAGCTGGAGCTGGTGGAGAGCGGGCATTTCGACGTCGCCGTTCTGCTCAACATCACGCCCGACCATCTCGACCGCCATGGCGGCATGGCAGGCTATATCGCCGCCAAGCGGCGCATCTTCGACCGGCAGCGCGGCCATGACTGGGCCGTGATCGGCGTCGATGACGATCCGAGCCGGACGATTCATCACGGCCTTTCCGAGCGGCGGGTCGCCGCCATCACCATCGGTCGCCAGCACCTTGGCTTGATCACCGTCGAGCGCGCCGTGATGCGCGACGAGCAGGGGCGGGTGATCATGGATCTCGGCCGGGCCGCAGCTCTGCCTGGTCCCCACAACTGGCAGAATGCCGCGGCGGCCTTCGCGGTTGCCCGCGCACTCGGCATCCCCGAATCCGAGATCGTCGCCGGCATCGAAAGCTATCCGGGCCTGCCCCACCGCCAGGAGCTGGTGGCGACCATCGCCGGCGTCAAATTCGTCAACGACAGCAAGGCGACCAATGCCGATGCCACGGCCAAGGCGCTCGCCTGCTACGAGTTCAATCTATTGGATCCTGGGGGGGAGACCGAAGGAGACCGGTCTTGACGGCCTGGAGCCCTTCTATCCGCGGATCGCACGCGCCTATCTCATCGGCGAAGCCGCGGCGGATTTCGAGCGCCGGTTGAAGGCCGCAGGCGTTGCCACAGTCCTGTCCGGCACGCTGGATCGCGCGGTCGCAGCCGCCGCGGCCGACGCCGGAGCGGCCAAGAATCCCGGCGCGGTAGTCTTGCTGTCGCCGGCCTGCGCCTCCTTCGATCAGTTCGCCAATTTCGAGGAACGCGGCAACAGGTTCCGCGATCTGGTCCGCGTCCTCGACGGGGCGGGTGGACAATGACCAGCTTCGCCCGGACCGACCGCAGCGTTCTCGGCGTCTGGTGGTGGACGGTGGACCGCTGGACGCTGGCGGCCCTGGTGCTGCTATTGGCCATCGGCGCCATGCTGGTCCTGGCGGCGAGCCCGGCCGTGGCCGTGCGCCTGAAGCTCGACAGCTTCTATTTCGCCCGGCACCACTTCGCCCTGCTGGTGCCGGCCGTCCTGCTCATGTTCGGCATCTCGCTCCTGAGCCCGCTGGGGGTGAGACGCCTGGCCGCCATCGGCCTGCTGCTCGCGCTCGCTCTCACCGCGCTCACGCTCCTGACCGGCGAGGAGATCAAGGGGGCCAGGCGCTGGATCGATCTCGCCGGGCTGTCGCTCCAGCCATCGGAATTCCTGAAGCCCTGCTTCGCCGTATTCGCCGCCTGGATGTTCGCCGAGCAGCACGGCAAGCGCCGGCTCCCCGGCAATTTCATCGCCATCGGCCTCTATCTCGGCATCGTCGCGCTGCTCATGAGCCAGCCCGATTTCGGCATGACCTTCGTGGTCTCGGTCACCTGGTTCGCTCAGTTCGTGCTGGCGGGTCTGCCGCTCATCTGGGTTGGCGCCTTCCTGATGGCGGGTGCCGGCGGCCTCGCCGGCGCCTACTACCTCTTTCCCCACGTGGCGACGCGGGTCAACGGCTTCCTCGATCCGGCCACCGGCGACAGCTACCAGGTGGACCGCGCGCTCGAGGCCTTCGTCAACGGCGGGCTCTACGGCCGCGGCCCCGGCGAAGGGACCATCAAGGAGGTCCTGCCCGACGCCCATTCCGACTTCGTCTTCGCCGTCGCCGGGGAGGAATTCGGGCTCATCGCCTGCCTCATCATTGTTGCGCTCTTCGCCTTCATCGTGCTGCGCGGCTATGGCCGGCTCTATCGCGAGAACAATCTGTTCGTGCTGCTGGCCGCAGCCGGCCTGATCACCGATTTCGGTCTCCAGGCCGTGATCAACATGGCCTCCAGCCTCCATCTCATGCCGACCAAGGGGATGACCCTGCCCTTCATCAGCTACGGCGGCTCCTCGCTCCTGGCGCTGGCGCTCTCCATGGGCATGTTCCTGGCGCTCACCCGCCGGCGCTATGGCCCCGGAGACATCCTGTGAGCGGGCTCGTGCTTCTGGCCGCCGGCGGCACCGGGGGACATATGTTCCCGGCCGAGGCGCTCGCCGGCCAGCTCCTCTCCCGCGGCTATCGCGTCGGCCTCGTCACCGACCGGCGGGGAGCGGGCTTCGGCGAACGCCTTCCGGCGGTGGAGGTCCACCGCATCAGCGCCGGCGGCCTCGCCGGCCGGAGCCTCGCGAGCCGGCTCGTCGCCCTGCTCCACCTGGTCAAGGGATTCTTCGAGGCACGCCGGCTCGTTGCCCGGCTTCGTCCGCTCATCGCCGTCGGCTTCGGGGGCTATGCCTCAGTGCCGACCATGCTCGCCGCCGCGCGCGCCGGCCTGCCCACTTTGCTCCATGAGCAGAACGCAGTGCTGGGGCGGGCGAACCGCCTGCTGGCCTCGCGTGCGCGTGCCATCGCCACCTCCTTCCCCGATACCAGGGCGCTCGGCGCGACGAAGACTCGCTTCACCGGCAATCCCGTACGCCCGGCCATCGCCGCCCTTGCCGCCAAGGCCTACGCCGCGCCGGGCGAGCGCCTCGGACTCCTGGTGCTGGGCGGCAGCCAGGGTGCGCGCGTCTTCTCTGCCCTCGTTCCGGCGGCCATCGGCCTGTTGCCGACGGAGCTGCGCCGGCGGCTCGCCATCTCCCAGCAATGCCGGGCCGAGGATCTGGAAACGGCCCGCAAGGCCTATGGCGAGCTCGGCCTGCCCGTCGAGCTTTCGACCTTCTTCGACGACATGCCCGAGCGCCTCGCCCGCGCCCATCTCGTCATCTGCCGGAGCGGCGCCTCAACCGTGGCCGAGCTCGCGGCGGCCGGGCGCCCCGCGATCCTGCTGCCTTTTCCGCACGCCACCGACGACCACCAGACGGCCAATGCGCAAAGCTTCGCCGCCGCGGGCGGCGGCTGGCTGATGCCCGAAGCCGAGGCCACGCCGGCCAAACTGGCCGACACGCTGAAAGCCCTGATCGAGGACCCGGCGACGCTCGTGCTGGCGGCCCATCGCGCTTGGAAAGTCGGGCAGCCGAAGGCAGCCGAGCGCCTGGCCGATCTGGTGAGCGAGCTCGCCGTCGGGAAGGAGGCCGCATGAAGGCCCTCCCGCTGGAAATCGGCCTGATGCATTTCGTCGGCATCGGCGGCATCGGCATGAGCGGCATCGCCGAGATCCTGCACAACCTCGGCTACCAGGTGCAGGGCAGCGACCTCGCCGACAGCTACACCGTCAAGCACCTGCGCGAGCTCGGCATCAGGGTCGCCATCGGGCATGGGACCGAGAACCTCGGCGAGGCCTCGGTCGTCGTCGTCTCCTCGGCCATCAAGCCCGACAATCCCGAACTCGTCGCCGCGCGGGCGCGCCAGCTTCCCATCGTGCGCCGGGCCGAGATGCTGGGCGAGCTGATGCGCCTCAAATGGTCGGTCGCGGTCGGCGGCACCCACGGCAAGACGACCACCACCTCCCTGGTTGCCGCACTGCTGGATGCCGCCGGCTTTGATCCCACGGTCATCAACGGCGGCATCATCAACAACTACGGCACCAATGCCAGGCTCGGCACGGGCGACTGGATGGTGGTAGAGGCCGACGAGTCCGACGGCAGCTTCGTCAAGCTGCCCGCCACCATCGCCGTCGTCACCAACATGGATGCGGAGCATCTCGACTTCTACGGCACGGTGGAGGCGATGAACCGCGCCTACGAGCAGTTCGTCGAGAACATCCCCTTCTACGGCTTCGCCGTGCTCTGCATCGACCATCCGGTCGTCCAGGCGATGATCGGCCGGATCAACGACCGGCGCATCGTCACCTACGGCCTCAGCCCGCAGGCCGAAGTGCGGGCCAACAGCATCGTCATCGACCCGGCCGGCGCCAGCTACGAGGCGATCATCGCGCCCCGCGCCAGCGCGCCCGAGCGGGTGATCCGGGGCCTGCGGCTTCCCATGATGGGCCGGCACAACGTCCAGAATTCGCTGGCCGCCATCGCGGTCGCCCACGAAATGGGCGCGGATGACGAGACCATCCGCAAGGCGCTCGCCGGCTTCGGGGGCGTGAAGCGCCGGTTCACGCGCACCGGCGAAGCGGGTGGCGTCGTGGTCATCGACGACTACGGCCACCACCCCGTGGAGATCGCCGCGGTGTTGAGCGCGGCGCGCGCGGCGACGCGCGGCCGGGTCATCGCCGTGGTCCAGCCCCATCGCTACACGCGCCTGGCCAACCTGTTCGAGGAATTCTGCACCTGCTTCAACGACGCCGACCAGGTGATCGTGGCCGAGGTCTATTCCGCAGGCGAGGCCCCCATCGAAGGGATCAACCGAGACGCTCTCGTCGAGGGCCTGCGCTCCCACGGCCATCGCAACGTCGAGGCGCTGGCAGGCGCGGCGGAACTCGCCCCTATGATCGCGGCAAGCGCCAAGGCGGGCGACCTCGTGGTGTGCCTCGGCGCCGGCAGCATCACGCAATGGGCAAACGCCCTGCCGGGCGAGCTGCGCGCCCTGCAACGGCCGGCGGGGGCGGCATGAGCGAGAAGATGAAGCTTCGCAATCGCCCGCTCATCGACCGGCTGCCGTCGGTGAGAGGGCGCTTGACCCCTGATGCGCCGCTCGCCGGCGTCACCTGGTTCCGGGTCGGCGGCGCAGCGGAGGTCATGTTCCGTCCGGCCGATGTCGACGATCTGGCGAAGTTCCTGGCCGAGAAGCCGGGCGATGTGCCGGTCACGGTCATGGGCGTGGGCTCCAACCTTCTCGTGCGCGACCGCGGCGTGCCGGGGGTGGTGCTGCGCCTCGGCCGCGGCTTCGCCGAGATCACGGCCGAAGACAGGCGCGTGCGCGCAGGTGCCGCGGCGCTCGACCTCAACGTCGCCCGGGTCGCCGCCGAGGCCGGGCTCGCCGGCCTCGAGTTCCTCTCCGGCATCCCAGGGACCATCGGGGGCGCGTTGCGCATGAATGCCGGGGCCTATGGCCGGGAGATGTCCGACGTGATCCTCGAGGCCGAGGCGCTGGACGGGTCCGGCGGCCGGCATCGGCTCAGCCACAAGGCGCTTGGCCTCAGCTATCGCCACTCGGCGGTGCCGGAGGACTGGATCTTCCTGGAAGCACTCCTCAAGGGCGAGACCGGAAACCCCACGGCGATCGGCGCCAGGCTGAAGGAGATTCAGGACGCGCGCGAGGCGAGCCAGCCGATCCGCAGCCGGACCGGCGGCAGCACCTTCGCCAATCCGCCCGGGTTCAAGGCCTGGGAGCTGATCGAGCAGGCCGGCTGCCGGGGCTTGACCCTGGGTGGCGCGCAGGTCTCGGAAAAGCACTGCAACTTCCTCATCAACACTGGCGATGCCACGGCGGCCGAGATCGAGGCGCTGGGCGAGCTCGTGCGCGAGCGGGTGCTGGAGAAGACCGGCGTCACCCTGGAATGGGAAATCAGGCGCATCGGCGTCATGGGCCCGCCGAGCGAAGCCAAACCCCATGGCGGCCAGCCGCAAAACGCCAAACCGAAAAACGCGAAACCCCGGAAGTCCAAGCCCCGGAGGTCCCAACCATGAGCAAACGGGTCGCCGTCCTCATGGGCGGGCGTTCGGCCGAGCGCGAGGTCTCGCTGGTGAGCGGCGCTGCCTGCGCCGAGGGGCTGCGCCAGAAAGGCTATCGGGTTTCCTGCATCGACGTGGGCGAGAGCCTCGGCGCGCTCGTCGCCGCCCTCGAGCCGCGGCCCGACGTCGTCTTCAACGCGCTTCACGGGCGCTACGGCGAGGATGGCCGCATCCAGGGCCTGCTCGATCTCCTCGGCCTGCCCTACACCCATTCGGGCCTGCTCGCCTCGGCCCTCGCCATGGACAAGCCCATAGCCAAGCGCCTGTTTGCGGCCGCGGGCCTGCGCTGCCCCGAAGGCATCATCGTCAAGCGCGACGATCTCGCCAAGGGCGATCCCATGGCGCGGCCTTTCGTGGTCAAGCCGCCAGCCGAGGGTTCCAGCGTCGGTGTGCGCATCATGCGCCAGGGCGACAATCTCGGACCCGAAGAAGGCTGGCATTTCGGCGAGGAAGTGCTGGTCGAGCGCTACGTGCCGGGGCGCGAGCTGACCGTCGCCATCATGGGCGGCGAGGCGCTGGCGGTCACCGAGCTGCGGCCCCATCACGGGTTCTACGACTACGAGCACAAATACACCGCCGGCCGCACCGAGCATCTGGTGCCCGCACCCGTGCCGGCCGACATCGCCAAGGAAGCCGAGCGCATGTCGGTCGCGGCCCATGAAGCCTTGGGCTGCCGCAGCGTCACCCGGGCCGACTTCCGCTACGACGATTCCAAGCCCGGCACGGCCGGTCTCTACCTGCTGGAGATCAATACCCAGCCTGGCATGACGCCGCTCTCCCTGGTGCCGGAACAGGCCGCCTACCGCGGCATTTCCTTCCCCGACCTCGTCGCCTGGATGGTGGAGCACGCACGATGCGACGCATGAGCCCGACTGCGCGCAATCCCGAAGCCCAGCCGCGCCACGGCCGCAGGGCCGTGGCCCGCCGGCGGCCAGCCCCGCCGCGCTGGCGCCGCGCCGCCCGGCGCTTCGGCCTCGCCGGCATGCTGCTGCTGGCGATTTCGGCCGGGGCCTATTGGTTCCGGCATTCGGCCATTCCTTCGGAGGCCGGGCAGCGGTTCGCCAAGGCCGTCGCCGATCTCGGCACGGCGGCCGGGTTCCGCCTGCAGCGGATCACCGTCGACGGGCGGGTGTTCACGCCGCGCGAGGATCTTCTGGCGGCCCTCGACCTCCGCTTGGGCGAGCCCATGCTGGAGATCGATCCCGCGATCCTGAAGCAGCGGATCGAGAAGCTCGGCTGGGTGCGCAGCGCCGCGGTCGACCGGCGCCTGCCAGGCGAGATTCACATCCAGCTGACCGAGGCGGTGCCGGCCGCGCTCTGGCAGAACGGCGGGCGGTTCCAAGTCATCGACCGGGCCGGGCATCTGATCGGCGAGGCCGCGCCGAAGAATTTCATCCAGCTTCCGGTGCTCGCGGGCGATCGCGCGCCCGAGCATGCCGATGCCCTTTTCACGATGCTGGCCGGCGAGCCCGATCTGGCGCCGCGCGTGCGCGCCGCGGTCTGGGTCGGCGACCGGCGCTGGAACCTGCGTTTCGACAACGGCGTCGACGTGAAGCTGCCGGCGGATTCGCCTCAGGCGGCCTGGTCGCTGCTGGCCAAGCTCGAGCGCGAGCAGCGCCTGCTGGCCCGCGACATCACGGTCATCGATATGCGCCTGCCGGACCGCCTCGTGGTCCGGATGGGTCCGGCGGCTGAGCTGCGACAGCCGGGCAACGAGACTTGAGGCGGCTGAATCAAGGGGGAGCGCAGGAACGAGCATGCGCAAGGCAAGAATGAGCAACGGGGGCGAAGCGATCGCGGTACTCGACGTCGGCACCACCAAGGTGTGCTGCT
This sequence comes from uncultured Alphaproteobacteria bacterium, assembly GCA_963724385.1. Taxonomy (GTDB): domain Bacteria; phylum Pseudomonadota; class Alphaproteobacteria; order Dongiales; family Dongiaceae; genus DASXQK01. The sequence continues at coordinate 737,405 of CAVRUJ010000002.1, forward strand.
TCATTGCCCGCCAGGGCGAGGACGCCAAGCCGCGGGTGGTCGGCATCGGCCATCAGCTGTCGCGTGGCCTGAGAGCCGGCGCCATCGTCGACATGGAGCAGGCCGAGGCCTCGATCCTGGCCGCGGTCCATGCCGCCGAGCAGATGGCCGGGGAGACCCTCCGAGACGTCACCGTCAACGTCGCGGGCGGGCATCCCGCCTCCCAGACCATCGGCGTCGAGGTGGCGATCGCCGGGCATGAGGTCGGTGACGGCGACCTGCGCAAGGTCATCGATCAGGGTCGGCTTTACGACGCCGCGGCCGACCGGCGCCTCATCCATTCCATCCCCGTCGGCTACACCATCGACGGGAGCCGGGGCATCCGCGATCCGCGCGGCATGTATGGCGAGCGCCTGGGCGTGGACATGCATGTGGTGACCGCGGCCTCCGGCCCGGTCAGGAACCTCACCACCTGCATCGCGCGCTGCCATCTCGACATCCGGGCCCTCGTCGTCTCGCCTTACGCGGCGGGACTGGCGTCCCTGGTGGACGACGAGATGGATCTCGGCGTCTGCGTCGTCGACATGGGCGGGGGGACGACGACGCTCGCCGTCTTCTTCGACGGGAACGTGGTCTATACCGACAGCATCCCGGCCGGCGGCCAGCACGTCACCAGCGACATCGCGCGCGGGCTCTCGACCCCGCTCGCCCATGCCGAACGGATGAAGACGCTCTACGGCAACTGCGTGCCCTCGCCCGCCGACGAGCGGGAGATGATCACCGTGCCCCAGGTCGGCGAGGAGGATCGGGCCCAGGCCAACACCATCCCCAAGACGATCCTGGTCGGCATCATCCAGCCGCGGCTGGAGGAGACCTTCGAGCTGGTCCGCTCGCGCCTGGAATTGAGCGGCTTCGACAAGATCGCCGGGCGCCGGATCGTGTTGACCGGCGGGGCAAGCCAGCTCGCCGGCGTGCGCGAGCTGGCTCAACTCGTGCTCGACAAGCAAGTGCGCATGGGCCGGCCAATCCGACTCGCCGGCCTCGCCGAGGCGACCGGCGGACCGGCCTTCGCGGTCGGCGCCGGCCTCATCGCCTATGCCCGCAGAACCTCGGCCGACGAGGCGAGACCCGCAAGAAGCCATGCCGACTCGGGCAACGGCCTCTTCGGGCGACTCGGAAGCTGGTTCAAGGAGAACTTCTGATGACGAGAGGAGCAGGCCCGGAAAGCCAGGAAAACCGGGCAGAAACGCGGCCGGCATTGACCGGCGGGAATGTGACAGTACGCTGACAACGGAGGATTATCATGACTTTGAATCTCTCGATGCCGATCGCCGCCTTTGAGCTGAAGCCCAAGATCACCGTCGTCGGCGTGGGCGGCGCGGGCGGCAATGCCGTCAACAACATGATCAAGCAGAACCTGGAGGGCGTGGAGTTCATCGTCTCCAACACCGATGCCCAGGCGCTCTCCCAATCGCTCTGCCAGCGGCGAATCCAGCTGGGCCAGAACCTGACCGCCGGATTGGGCGCAGGCTCCAGGCCCGATGTCGGCCGGGCCGCCGCCGAGGAGGCGCTGGACGAGATCATCCGCCAGCTCCAAGGCTCGAACATGGTGTTCATCACCGCCGGGATGGGCGGGGGCACCGGCACGGGTGCGGCCCCGGTCATCGCCGCGGCGACCCGCGAGCAGGGCATCCTGACCGTGGGCGTGGTGACCAAGCCCTTCCACTTCGAGGGCATGCACCGGATGCGCATCGCCGACGCGGGCATCCAGGAGCTGCAGCAGTTCGTCGATACGCTGATCATCATCCCGAACCAGAACCTGTTCCGGGTGGCGAATGAAAAGACCACCTTCGCCGACGCCTTCAACATGGCGGACCAGGTGCTGGACTGCGGCGTGCGCGGCGTCACCGACCTGATGGTGAAGCCGGGCCTGATCAATCTCGATTTCGCCGACATCCGCACGGTAATGACCGAGATGGGCAAGGCGATGATGGGCACCGGCGAGGCCGAAGGCTCGAATCGCGCCATCGGCGCCGCCGAAGCGGCGATCTCCAACCCGCTGCTCGACGATGTCTCCATGAAGGGCGCGCGCGGCGTGCTGATCAACATCACCGGCGGCCTCGACATGACACTGTTCGAGGTCGACGAGGCAGCAAACCGGATCCGCAGCGAGGTCGATCCCGAAGCCAACATCATCTTCGGCTCGACCTTCGACCAAAGCCTCGAGGGCAAGATCCGCATCTCGGTCGTTGCCACGGGCATCGAGTCCGTTGCCCAGCAGCAGCCGCGTCCGGTCTCCTTGAGCCTGGTGGCGGGCGCGGGCCGGACAGCGTCCTCCGCTGCGGCACCGGCTCTCGGCGCCGAACGGGTCGAGGCCGTGGCTCAGTCGGCGCCGGCCATGGAAATGCGGCGCGAGACGGCCGGCGCCACGGCGCTGGCACAAGCCCCCATGCAGGCGTCCCAGCCGAGCCCGGTCATGCAGGCCCAGGCTGCGGTCGCCGAAGCGCCGCGCTTCCACAGGGCGGAGCCCGTGCTTCCGCCCATGCGCGAGACCATGGCCCGCCCGGTGGCGCAGCCGCGCGAGGACAAGCATTTCATCGCTCCTCCGCCGGTCGAGACGCCGGCTCAGCAGCCCGCATCGGCCATGGCGGCGCCGACCCTCTCGGCACCGACCTTGTCGGCGCAGGCGCCTGCAGCACCTCAACCCCAGCGCCGGATGCCCAACCTGTTCAGCCGGGTGACCGGCGGAACGGCCTGGGCCAAGCCGGCGGCGCTGGACGCCCGGGAAAGCCAGGTCACGCCCCAGATGCGGGCCAGTTCGGCGCCCCGCCCCACGGCCCCTGTCCCTGCGGCAGCCGCTCCGATGCCGCCGGTCCCAGCTCCTGTCGCTTCGGCCCCTGTGACGCCAGCGCCGGCGGCCCAGCCCCAGGTTCAACCGAGCCTGAGCCAGCCCGTGCAAGCTGCTGCCCAGCCACGACTTTCCGGCCTTGACCCCAAGGACCGGATTGCCGCCAGCCGGCTCGAGGAAGATCTGCTGGATATCCCGGCATTCCTCCGGCGTCAGGCCAACTAGACGCGGGCACGAAAGGGCAATACCCTGTCCGTCTGATCGCCGGGCACCCGGATCCCGAGGTATTCGAACCGTCTGGATCCGGGCCGGTGATGGGAAACGCGGGCGGGGTTTCACGAAGGCGGGAGTGATGGTGACAACCAAATCCGAGGGCTGCGGCGCGCGTCCGCCTGGGCGCCAGACGACCCTCAAGAACGCCATCCATTGCTCGGGGACGGCGCTGCATCATGGTGGCCATGTTGCCATGGCCATGCGGCCAGCACCGGCGGGATCGGGCATCGTCTTCCGCCGGACCGACATCGCCGGCCATGGCATCGCAATCCCTGCCGATTGGCGCCATGTGGCCGAGATGCCCATGTGCACGGCCATCGAGCTCGACGGCGTCAAGATCGCCACCGTCGAACATCTGATGGCGGCACTGGCCGGCTGCGGCATCGACAACATCGTGGTCGAAGTCAACGGGCCGGAGTTGCCGATCATGGACGGCAGCGCCTGGCCCTTCGTCTTCCTGATCGAATGCGCCGGGACCGTGGAATTCGACGAACCGCGGCGCTACCTGCGCATCCTGAAGGCGGTCTCCCTGACTCAGGCCGGGCGCAGCGTGTCCCTGGCCCCGGCCGAGGGGTTCTCCATGGGCTTTGAAATCGACTACGAGAACGGCGCCATCGCGCGCCAGGCCTGCGACATCGAGTTCGCCGATGGCGCCTTCAAGAACGAGCTGAGCCGGGCGCGAACCTACGGCTTCCTTCATGAGGTGGATGCTCTGCGCGCCGCCGGTCTCGCCCGCGGCGCTTCGCTTGAGAATGCCGTCGTCGTCAGCGGCGACGGGATTCTGAACGAAGGGGGACTGCGCTTCCCCGACGAGTTCGTGCGCCACAAGATGCTGGATGCGCTGGGCGACCTCTATCTCGCTGGCGGTCCCATCCGCGGCCGGTTCGAAGGCCGTCGTTCGGGCCACAAGCTCAATCACCGGCTCCTCCGAGCGCTGTTCCAGCGTGCCGACACCTGGGAATGGAGCGACGAAGCGGCCGCGCCGGCACAGCCGGAAGCCCAGCGAAAGGCCCGGGCCGGGGCCTGAAGACCGGGTCCCGAGACTTGAGGCACCCCCCGCCTGCCTCCTATAGTGGGCGGCCTCCAAGCGAGAAGAGACCTTACCGGATGCTGGATTGCTTGCGTCTGCTGCGGCCTTTGGCCCTGATCGCCCTGGTCGCCGGCCTCGGCGCTTGCGCCGACAATCCGGACACCAAGGAGATCGCCGACAAGCCGGCCGAGGCCCTTTATAATCAAGGCTTCAATGCCCTCCAGGCCGGCGCGATTTCCGATGCCGCCAAATTCTTCGAGGAGGTCGAACGCCAGCATCCTTATTCGGCACTGGCGCCCCAGGCGGAAATCATGGCCGCCTATGCCTATTACCGCGGCAACCTCTACGACGACGCGATCAACGCCCTGGATCACTTCATCGACCTGCACCCGGGCAACAAGAACACGCCCTATGCCTATTACCTCAAGGCCCTCTGCTACTACGAGCAGATCCAGGACGTGCGCCGCGACCAGAAGATCACCGAGCAGGCGCTTGATGCGCTGACCGAGGTGGTGAACCGGTTCCCCGGCACCGCTTATGCCAAGGATGCCTCCTTGAAGCTCGACCTCACCCGCGATCACCTCGCCGGGAAAGAGATGGACATCGGGCGCTACTACGAGGACCAGCAGCAATACCTGGCGGCCATCAACCGGTTCCGGCGCGTGGTCGAGAACTATCAGACCACGAGCCACATCCCGGAAGCCCTCGAGCGCCTGACCGAATGTTATCTGGCGCTCGGCGTCACCGACGAGGCCCAGACGGCCGCTGCCGTGCTCGGCTACAACTACCCGGGAAGCTCCTGGTACGAGGCGAGCTACGATTTGCTGAAAGGCAAGAATCTTCGAGCCGAAGAAGAGCTCCGGCTCCTGGCTGAGCAACATCTTCTAGCGCGCGGCGGCCGATGCTGCTGGGCCTTGCCATACGCGACATCGTCCTGATCGACCGGCTGGAGCTTGCCTTCGCCCCCGGCCTCACGGTCCTGACCGGCGAAACCGGCGCCGGGAAATCGATCCTCCTCGATGCCCTGGGCCTGGCACTTGGCGCCCGCGCCGAAGCGGGGTTGCTGCGCCGCGGCGCGGACCAGGCGAGCGTGGCGGCGGAGTTCGATCTGCCGCCCCGCCATCCGCTCCGCGCGCTTCTCGACGAGCAAGGCATCGCGGCGGAGGATTCGCTCCTGCTGCGCCGGCAGATCGGCGCCGACGGGCGCAGCCGCGCCTTCGTCAACGACGAGCCCGTGGGCGTGGCGCTGCTGCGCCGGATCGGCGACGGGCTGGTGGAGATCGTCGGTCAGTTCGAGCAGCACGGGCTTCTCGATCCGGCGACCCACGGTCCGATGCTGGATGCCCTCGGCGGGCATGACGTCGCCGCGGTCGCTGGGGCCTGGCGCGACTGGCAGACCGCCCGCGAGGCCCGCGCGGCGGCCGAAGCCGAGATCGCCGCCGCCAGGCGGGACGAGGAGTTCCTGCGCCATGCGGCCGGCGAGCTTGCGGCCCTTGCGCCCATGCCGGGCGAAGAGGCGGAACTGGCGGCGAAGCGCGCCTTGATGATGGCCAGCGGCAAGCTCGCCGAGGCGATCGATCAGGCGCTCGGCGAGCTTTCCGGCGACCGGGGCGGCGAAAGCCTGCTGAACCAGGCTCGCCGGCGGCTCGATCGCATTGCCGACAAGGCTCAGGGCCGGTTCGATGCCGCTGTCGCCGCCCTCGACCGGGCTCAGGCGGAGTTGGCCGAGGCCGTGGATCAGCTCAATCGCTTTGCCGCCGAGCTCGATGCCGATCCGCGCGCCCTGGAGAAGCTGGAAGATCGCCTGTTCGCGTTGCGCGACCTCGCCCGCAAGCACAACACCCAGGTGGATGCCCTTGCCGCTCTCGCCGAACGGATCGAGAGCCAGCTCGCCCGCCTCGACGACCGGAGCGGCGACCTTGCACGGCTGACCCAAGCCGAGTCTGTGGCACGTCGAACCTACATGGCGGCGGCCGAAGCGCTTTCGGCGGCGCGCCAGCGCACCGCCGCCAGGCTCGACAAGGCGGTCAAGGCGGAGCTGGCGCCCCTGAAGCTGGACAAGGCCCGCTTCGCTACCCGGGTCGAGCGCCTGGCCGAAGGCCAATGGGGCCCATCGGGCATGGACCGGATAGCCTTCGAGGTCGCGACCAATCCGGGCAGCGCGCCCGGCCCCATCGGGCGCATCGCTTCGGGCGGCGAGCTCGCGCGGTTTCTCCTCGCCCTCAAGGTCGTGCTGGCCGAGGCGGGCGGGGCGGCGACCCTCGTCTTCGACGAGGTGGACAGCGGCATCGGCGGCGCGACGGCGGCGGCGGTAGGCGAGCGTCTCGCCAGGCTCGCGGCCGGCCGCCAATTGCTCGTCGTCACCCACTCGCCCCAGGTCGCGGCCCAGGCGCAGCATCACTGGCGGGTGGAGAAGACCCTCGCCAAGGGCCAGAGCCTGACCCGCGCCGGCAAGCTCGACGACGCATCCCGGCGCGAGGAGATCGCCCGCATGCTCTCCGGCGCCACGGTCAGCGACGAGGCGCGCGCAGCGGCCGAAAAGCTCATGACCGCGAAGGCCATGCCATGACCCGACGGCCCATGAAGGCAGCCCTGCCGAAGCCCGCCGAGAATCTCACCGAAGCCGAGGCGAAGAGCGAGCTCGCCCGGCTCGCCTCCGAAATCGCCCACCACAATCAGCTCTACTACCAGCAGGACGCGCCGGAGATTTCCGACGCCGACTTCGATGCCCTGGTCAAGCGCAACCAGGCGATCGAGGCTCGCTTCCCGAGCTTGCGCCGCGCCGACAGCCCGAGCGCCAAGGTCGGCGCGGCGGTGGCCTCGGGCTTTGCCAAGGTCCGCCACGCGCTGCCCATGCTGTCCCTGGACAACGCCTTCGAGGAGGCCGACGTGCGCGACTTCTTCGCCCGCGTCCGGCGGTTCCTCGGCCTGAAGGAGGACGAAGCGATCGAGGTCGCGGCCGAACCCAAGATCGACGGGCTCTCGGCCAGCCTGCGCTACGAGGACGGCCGCTTCGTCCAGGGCGCCACCCGCGGCGATGGCGCGGAGGGCGAGGACATCACCGCCAACCTGATGACGCTGACCGACGTTCCCCAACTGCTCAAGGGCCACCGCGGCGGAGGCGTATTCGAAGTGCGCGGCGAGGTCTACATGCGGCGCGACGAATTCGCCAAGCTGAACCAGCGCCGGGAGAAGGCCGGCGAGCCCCAGTTCGCCAACCCGCGCAACGCGGCAGCCGGCAGCACGCGCCAGCTCGATCCGACGATCACCGCCGAGCGGCCCTTGCATTTCTTCGCCTACGCCCCCGGTCAGATCGACGACCCGAAGGAACTGGGCGACGGCCAGTGGGATTTCCTTGGCCGGCTCAAGGCCCATGGCTTTGCCGTCAATCCGCTGGCCAAGCGCTGCCACGGCGTCGAGGAGGCGCTCGCCTTCCATGCCGAGATCGCCGCCAAGCGCGCCGACCTCCCCTATGACATCGATGGCGTCGTCTACAAGGTGAACCGGCGCGACTGGCAGGAACGCCTGGGCATGGTGAGCCGGGCGCCGCGCTGGGCGCTCGCCCACAAGTTCCCGGCCGAGCAAGCGGAGACCCGGCTCAACGACATCATTATCCAGGTCGGCCGCACCGGCGCCTTGACGCCCGTTGCGGTGCTGGAGCCGATCACCGTGGGCGGCGTCGTGGTGTCGCGGGCAACGCTGCACAACGAGGACGAGATCGCCCGCAAGGACGTGCGGGTGGGCGACCGGGTGATCCTGCAGCGCGCCGGCGACGTCATTCCCCAGATCATCGCCGTGGTCGAAAAGGCGCGGACCCGGGGCGCCAAGCCCTTCCGGTTTCCCGACCACTGCCCGATCTGCGGCAGTCTCGCCATCCGCGAGCCGGGCATGGCCGTGCGCCGTTGCACCGGCGGCCTCATCTGCCCGGCCCAGGTGGCCGAGCGCCTCCGGCATTTCGTCAGCCGCAACGCCTTCGACATCGAAGGGCTGGGCGACAAGCATATCGCCGAGTTCCACAAGGACGGCCTGCTGAAGAACCCGGCCGACATCTTCCGCCTGAAGGACAAGCGCGAAGCGCTGGAAAATCGCGAGGGCTGGGGCAAGCAATCGGTCGCCAAGCTGCTCGCCGCCATCGAGGCGAGGCGCGAGATCTCGTTGGAGCGGTTCATCCATGGGCTTGGCATCCCGCAGGTGGGCGAGGCCACGGCGAAGCTGCTCGCCCGCAGCTACGGCTCCCTGAAACGCTGGCGGGAGGCCATGATCGCGGCGGGCGATCCGGAAAGCGCGGCGTTCCAGGAGCTGGACGCCATCGAGGGCATCGGGCCATCGGTCGCCGCAGACATCGTCGGATTCTTCGCCGAGCCCCACAATCTCGCGATCCTCGACGACCTGGAGCGCGAAGTGACGGCGACGGACTACGTCCGCTCGCGCGCGGCCAAGGAATCCCCCGTTGCCGGCAAGACCGTGGTCTTCACCGGCACGCTTGCGAAGATGACCCGCCAGGAAGCCAAGGCCCGAGCCGAAACCCTGGGCGCCCATGTCGCCGAATCGGTGTCGAAGAAGACCGACTACGTCGTCGTCGGGGCCGATCCTGGCTCGAAAGCCAAGAAGGCGGCGGAGCTGGGAATCACGGTGCTCGACGAGGATGCCTGGCTGAAGCTGATCGGGGAGTAGGTCCCACTGCGCGTCGGAATGTGGCGGCGGAAGCTGCAGCACTCCATACTTCGTCATTCCCGCGAAAGCGGGAATCCAGCTTCGGAGAATTCGCGCAACACCATGGATGCCCGCTTTCGCGGGCATGACGAAATAGGAGGTTCGCTTTACACCGCCCTCGTCGCTTCGGCGAGCCAGGTCGCAGTCCCCGCGTCGACCTGCGGCGACAGGGTTTCGCGCACCCGGGCGTGGTAGGCGTTGAGCCAGGCAATCTCGGCGGCCGTGAGCAGGCCCTTGTCCACGAGGTTGACGTCGATGGGGGCGATGGTCAGCGTTTCGAAGGCCAGCATGGGCCGTTCGTCGCCATCCCTCGCATCCTCGATTACCGTCACCAGGTTCTCGATGCGGATTCCGTAGGCGCTGGTCTTGTAGTAGCCGGGCTCGTTGGAAACGATCATGCCGGGCTCGAGGGGATACCTGTTGGGCAGCTTCGAGATGCGCTGGGGCCCCTCGTGAACCGAAAGGAAGCTGCCCACGCCATGGCCGGTGCCGTGGTCGTAGTCCAGGCCCGCCTGCCAGAGGGCATAGCGTGCGAGGCTGTCAAGCGCGCTGCCCGTGGTCCCGCGCGGGAATCGCGCAAGCGCGAGAGCGATGTGGCCCTTGAGGACGCGGGTGAAGCGGTCCTTCATTTCGGCCGAAGGCGTGCCCACCGCAAGCGTGCGGGTGATGTCGGTGGTGCCGTCGAAATACTGGGCGCCGGAATCGACCAGGTAGAGCTCGCCCTGCCGCAAGGGCCGATTGGTCTTCTCGCTCGATCGGTAGTGCACGATGGCGCCGTTGGGCCCGGCGCCGGAGATGGTGTCGAAGCTGAGGTCGCGGAAATATTCGCCCTGGCGCCGGAACTCGGCGAGCCGGGCGGCGGCCTGCAGCTCGTCGACGGTTCCAGAAGAATACGCCTGCGCGACCCAGGCGAGGAACTTGGTCACCGCCGCGCCGTCGCGCCGGTGAGCGGCGCGGGTGCCGGCGAGCTCGACCTCGTTCTTGCGCGCCTTGGGCAGCAGGCAGGGATCGTCGCGCTCGACCGGCTTGGCGCCCGCCTTGGCGAGCTTGTCGAACGCCCAGGCCGGCGCCGATTGCGGATCGACCAGCACGCGAGCCGCCTTGGCCCCGAGCCGGTCGAGGGCGGGTCCGAAGGCTTCCGGCGCCTCGACCGAGACCTGGTTGCCGAGATGAGCCTCCAGGCCGGTCGTGAACTTGCGCCGGTCCATGAACAGTTCCACCGCCCCGTCGCGATGAAGCAGGGCGAAGCCGAGCGCGAAAGGCGTGCGCGGTACGTCGGCGCCGCGGATGTTGAGCAGCCAGCAGATCGAATCGGAACTCGTCAGCACTGCCGCATCGATGCCGTCGCTGGCGAGCGCCTTGGCGATCGACTCGCGCTTCTCCTCGGAACCGCGCCCGGTGAATTTGCGATCAAGCGCGATCACCGGGGCGAGCGGCGGCGGCGGCTGGTCGGTCCAGACCGCATCGAGGGGATTGCCCTCGACGGGAACCAGTTCGCCACCGGCCTTGGCCGCCGCCTGCGCGATGCGCTTCAACCCCTCGGGCGTGTGCAGCCAGGGGTCGTAACCGAGCCGCCCGCCCTTGGGCAGATGCCGGGCGATCCAGGCGTCGGGAGGCTGGTCGGTGACATGCTGGGGTTCGAATAGGGTGGTATCGACCTGTTCGCGCGCCTGCAGGGTATAGCGGCCGTCGACGAAGATGGCAGCTCGCTCCGCCAGCACCACCGCAAGCCCGGCCGAACCGGTGAAGCCGGTGAGCCAGGCCAGGCGCTCGGCCCGGGGCGGCACATATTCGCCCTGATGCTCGTCGGCCCGGGGCACCAGGAAGCCTGCCAGGCCCCGTCGGGCGAGTTCCTTTCGCAGTGCAACAAGCCGGCCGGGGCCGGGTTGCAGGCCAGGGGCCTTTTGGCTTCTTGAGACCTCCTGCCTCAAAGCCTGAAGCTGGCGCCGGCAAGCCGCGTCCGCTCCCGGCGCGACCAGCCCGATCCAGTCGTCTGGATGCTCCCCTTCGGGGGCCGCGACGACCCCTGCCAACAGACGCCGAATCTGGCTCAAATCAGCCGGATGACCGGATTTCTTCAGAAGCCCAGCTAGGGACTCATCCCCCTTATATGTCTCCGTGGCGATGGTCATGGGCGGGGGTTCCTTCTCCGTTCCGGGACTATGGCATAAGTCATGCACAAATCTGGCAACATTGCGGCTAGTCATGCTCCTATTGCATTGCTGCGCTGCGATACGAAGCCTGCCTCGGCGAGCGCTCGGGCCCTATATTGCAACGCGTAACAGGCGTCGGCAACGGGCCGGCGGCCGCAGACAGAAAAGAGCGACTTCCATGAACACCTACGCATACACCATGAAGGCCGAGGCGACCGCTGCGATGACGCCGGTCTCAACGGCCCCTCAGGCCAACGAGTCCCTGCTCCAGATCCTGCTCCGTCCCTTTGCCAGGGCCCAGGTCCTGGCCGAGTTGCGGCAGCTCGACAGCCGGATGCTGAGCGACATCGGCATCAGCCGGTCCGACATTGCCCATGTGGCCGCTTGCGCGGTCGACGGCAAGGACGAGTGGATGATCGTCTCGCTGGCGAAGTATGCGATGCGCAAGCTCTCTGCCTGGCGCCGGCGTCATGAGGCCTATCGCACGCTGATGGCGCTCGACGACCGGACGCTCGCCGACATCGGCCTGGAGCGCGACGAGATCCCGGCCCTGGTGAAGGTCATGCATGGCCCGTACCAGAGCCCGTCGGTCGACGGCGCTTTCGAGACCGAGATCGTGCAGCCGCTGCGCCAGTGGCGTCTGTGGCAGGTTGCCCACAAGCAGCTGAGCCGGCTGGACAACCGCACCCTCAGCGACATCGGCCTGGTGCGCGGGGACATCGACTGGGTCGCCGACGAGCTGGCGACCCGCGCGATCGCCAAGCCGGCGAACGCCAACGCAGCCGCGCCCAAGGCCGCTTAAGACGACGGCATCGACCGCTCGACGGTCGGTTCGGCTGGCTCGGTCCTAGACCAGAGCCGGCCTGGAAAGCGGCGCCCTCCTCCCCCGGGGGCGCCGCTTCGCTTTGGTGCTTCGCCCGCCGCGGCGGCGAGGCTTTTTTCGCAGCTCGGCGCTGCTGCTCAGATTTGCGTGAGCATTTACCCGAACCGTTCAAACCGATAGGCCAGTTCGGGGCCGGCTTTCCCCTCATAGGCCAACTGCGCGATGAGCAGCGCGAAGGGCTCGGTATAGCGGGCAATTCGCAGGGCCCCGGCGTCCACGGGATCAAAGCCAGCGTCGCGGATCAGCCTGGCGGCGATTTCCTTGCTGTGCGTGTCGTCTCCGCAATAGACGAGGCTCGGTCGGCCAGCTTTGCGCTGGGCCGCGAAGACGCCGTATAGCACTTCGCTCGGCACGGTGTTGAAGGCCAAGACGACGCGCGCCTTGCGGACCTTCTTGGCAAGGTCCTCCGCCCCGGAGGAATTGTGGGCAACGACGAGCGCGGTGTTGCTGGCATTCATCGGCAACGAGCAGCTCACGATGACCTTTCCCGACAAGTCGCCTGCCTGATCCAACACATCTTCGACGCGCGACCAGTGCACGGCCAGAAGGAGGGCATCCGCGTTCCTTGCGGCCTCGGCCGGCGTACCGGCGCTGGCGTTGCCGCCGGCGTCCCGCGCGAGCTTCTTCAGTTTTGCCGTGCTGCGGGCGTAGCTGAAGACCACCTCGTGCCCGGCCCGGGCGAAGATGGTCCCGAGCTTGCCCCCCATCAATCCCGAACCCAGGATTCCCAGGCGCATGCCGGCTCCCTCCGCTCCGCCGCTCAGAGACCGGTCATTCTAAGCATGGCTTCCGGAAGACGGGCGCCTCGAAGCTCGATCTTCGAGGCGGCAGCATCGATCTGCCGCAGGTCGTCTGGCGTGAGCACGACGTCGAGCGCGCCCAGGTTCTCCTCCAGGCGTTCGAGCTTGGTCGTTCCGGGAATGGGAACGATCCAGGGTTTCTGGGCCAGCAGCCAGGCGAGCGCGATCTGGGCCGGCGTGGCGCTCTTGCGTTCGGCAACGCTGCGAAGCAGGTCCACGAGAGCCAGGTTCGCCTTGAGCGCATCGGGTGCGAAGCGGGGAACCTTGGCACGGAAGTCCGTGCTGCCGAACCGGCTGGTCTCATCGAGCTTGCCGGTCAGGAAGCCCGCGCCGAGGGGGCTGAAGGGAACGAAGCCGATCCCGAGCTCCTCCAGCGTCGGCAGGATTTCCGCCTCAGGGCCACGCCACCAGAGGGAATATTCGCTCTGGACCGCCGTGACCGGCTGGACGGCATGCGCGCGGCGGATCGTGTCGGCGCCGGGCTCCGAGAGACCGAAATGCCTGACCTTGCCTTCCTGGATGAGCTCCTTGACCGCTCCCGCCACGTCCTCGATCGGCACGTTCGGATCGACGCGGTGCTGATAGAACAGATCGATCGAACCGGTCCGCAGCCGCCTCAGCGAAGCGTCCGCTACCGCCTTGACGTGCTCCGGTCGGCTGTTGACGCCGCTGCGGCGTTCTCCGGTCCCGGGATCGATGTCGAAGCCGAACTTGGTGGCGATCACCACTTTGTCCCTGACGGGTGCCAAGGCCTCGCCGACGATCTCCTCGTTCGTGAACGGGCCATAGGCTTCGGCGGTGTCGAAAAGAGTGACCCCGCGGTCGACGGCCGCCCGAATCAGCGAGATGCCGGCCCGCCTGTCGACCGTCTGGCCATAGGTGCGGCTCAGCCCCATGCAGCCAAGCCCGAGGGCCGAAACCGTCAGGCCGCTCTTGCCCAATGTTCGCTTCCGCATGTTCGTCACGCCTCCTGCGATGCCCCATCGATCACGAAGCAATAGCGCCCTTCGCAAAGCCGCACGGATCCGCCTCGCTCAGCGGTCGACCATCCGGTCGGCCTGCTCCGAATAGCGGTGCCCCTGGACGGGGATTTTCGCGACCGCGTTCTCGATGTCGCGAAGATCCTCGGCCGATAGCTGGACCCGCGCCGCGGCGATGTTCTCCTCCAGCCGGTTTACCTTCGTCGTGCCGGGGATCGGAACGATCCACGGCTTCTGCCCCAGAACCCAGGCAAGGGCGATTTGGGCGCGCGTGACGTGCTTGCGCGCAGCAATCTCACCGATGCGATCGACAAGGACTTGGTTGGCCTTGCGCGCGTCCGGCGCGAAGCGAGGCACGGTGTTGCGGAAGTCGGTGCTGTCGAAGGCCGTCTTCTCGTCGATCGTACCGGTGAGGAAGCCCTTTCCCAACGGGCTGAAAGGGACGAAGCCGATGCCAAGCTCCTCGAGCATCGGCAGGACTTTGGTCTCGGGCTCCCGCCACCACAGCGAATACTCGCTCTGCAGGGCCGTGACGGGCTGGACGGCATGGGCGCGACGGATCGTACCCGCGCTCGCCTCGGAAAGCCCGAAGTGCTTCACCTTGCCTTGCCGGATGAGGTCCCTGACCGCCCCGGCGACGTCCTCGATCGGCACATTCGGATCGACGCGATGCTGATACAGCAGGTCGATGACGTCGGTCTTGAGCCGCTTGAGCGAGGCTTCCACGACCTGCTTGATGTGCTCGGGCCGGCTGTCGAGACCGCCTTGCTTGCCCGTCTTCGGATCGATGCCGAAGCCGAACTTGGTCGCGATCACGACTTGCCGCCGGAACGGCGCCAGGGCTTCGCCTACGAGCTCTTCATTGGTGAACGGTCCGTAGACTTCCGCGGTATCGAAGAAGGTGACGCCGCGCTCGGCCGCCGCCCGGATCAGCGCAATTCCGTCCCGCTTCGCGACCGCCGGGCCGTAGCCGAAGCTGAGGCCCATGCAACCCAGCCCCAGGGCCGAGACCTCCAGGCCGCTGCTTCCGAGCTTTCGCGTCTGCATCGATTCATCTCCTTGCTTGGGGGCCGGCGGACCGATGACCTGGTTGTCGCCTCCCTCCCGCATTGATTGGCGACGCCCTCGGCGGCACTCGTCGGGCAATGTAAGACCGGCACCGGTAGCGGATTAGCTGGTATAATTCGCAAGCTCTTATGAGATGGATTCATGAATGTCGCGCCCAAACGCTAACGACCTTCTTGCCTTTCTCGCTGTGGCGAAGGAGCGGAGCTTCACGAGGGCAGCGGCGAAGCTCGGGGTTTCCCAGTCGGCTCTGAGCCACACGATCCGCGGGCTCGAGGAGCGGCTGGGCCTCAGGCTGCTGACCCGGACCACGCGCAGCGTCGCACCCACCGAGGCGGGCGAGCGGTTGCTGCGGACCGTCGGGCCCCGGTTCGAAGAGATCGACGCCGAACTGGCCGCGCTGAGCGCGCTTCGCGAGAAGCCCGCGGGCACGATCCGGATCACGACGGGGGAGCATGCGGCCGAGGCGATCCTCTGGCCTGTCCTGGCGAAGCTGCTGCCCGACTACCCCGACATCAAGGTGGAAGTCATCGTCGACTATGGCCTGACCGACATCGTCGCGGAGCGCTACGACGCCGGTATCCGCCTCGGCGAGCAGGTGGCGAAAGACATGATCGCCGTGCGCATCGGGCCCGACATGCGCATGGCGGTCGTCGGTGCGCCTGCCTACTTCGAAAGACGGCCCGGACCGAAGACGCCGCAGGACCTGACGGCCCACGAATGCATCAACATCCGCTTTCCCACCCATGGCGGCCTTTATGCCTGGGAGTTCGAAAAACGCGGACGCGAAATGAAGGTGCGCGTCGATGGCCAGCTGGTCTTCAACAACACCGCCCTCAGGATGAAAGCTGTATTGGCGGGGCTCGGTCTGGCATGCCTGCCCGAGGACCAAGTGCGCAGACAGCTCGCCGACGGGCAGCTCATCCGGGTGCTGGCGGACTGGTGTCCGCCTTTTTCGGGTTATCACCTCTACTATCCCAGCCGCCGACAGCCGACTCCGGCCTTCGCACTGCTGGTCGAGGCATTGCGCTACCGGGCCTGATCGGTAGCGGCAGTCATCCAATCGATTACCGCTTGGGATCGCTAGCAGACAACTTGGTCTCTTGGCCCGAGTGTCCGTTTTGGGCTGGACGGCTGTTTTTGGCTGACAAGCGATATCAATTTGGCCGTCCCGATGTTGGAGCATCCGCAGTAACTGGAATAACTAGGTTCTTCGGATTGGGGGGATTGCTCCCCTGGAGGCGTCAGGTCCTTCCAGCCGGTCCGTCGTGAGGCGGACGACGGCGATGTTTAATTGGCCGCTCGCCAGACGGTGGGAAACCAATCCTCACGAAGGCGCTCGCCGTTCGCCTGGCCGATGCCGGGAAAGGGGGGCGACGTGCGCCCCGGGCGCTGGATGAAACGCGCGTCGTCGCCGAGGAAGCGCGCTGAAAATGCGCGCCGGCGCCCGACGCCCGTGTTTCCCCTCGCCCCATGGACCGTTCGATAGTTGAAGAGAATGGCGTCCCCGGGTTCGAGTGCCACGGCCATGATCGCGTATAGCCCGCCATCGAGATCGGGCAGGTCCATGAACTCGGCGTCGTTGGCATAGAAATCCTCACCGCCGGCCCAGCGCTTCGGCCGCACAAGCTTGGGCCAGAGATGAGATCCCAAGACCAGACGCAAGGTGTTGCCTTCCGTCACTGGATCGAGGGGGATCCAATAACTCCCGGTCTGCATGCCCTCGACACAGTAGTAGGGCATGTCCTGATGCCATGGCGTGGGTTTGGGGGTCCCCGGTTCCTTGACCAGAACGTGATCGTGGAAAACCTGGACTTGCCGCGATCCCATCAGCCGGGCAGCCATTGCCGCGGCCGGCGAGTTGCGCATGAAATCGGCAAATTCAGGGATGCGCTGCCAGTTGCAATAGTCGTCGAAGAAGCGGCCGCCGCCGTCGCCCGGTCGAACGTTCTCTGAACCGTAGCGACCCGGCGAGGCTATGTTGCTCTCCACGCCCCGGCGCAGAGGCTCAACCCAGTCGACGAAAGCGCCGCGCAACACCACGGCGCCGTCGCGCCGATAATCTTCGACCTGTCGATCGCTGATCTGCATCTTGCTCAAACCCCTGGGCTCTCGACGAATGGAATGAGACGTGCCGGGTCCGGCGACCCCGTGCCAGGTGCCCGCTCGGATGGGAGCTTGCATCATGCGGAACCCCAGGTAAAATAATGTTCGATGATACTGTAAATTAAAAAATGTTATCTATCTCGCTGAGACAGTACGAATATGTCGTTGCGGCTGCGGACCACGGCAATCTGACGGCTGCGGCGTCCGCCCTGCATGTTTCCCAACCCGCCATTTCGGTCGCGCTGGCGGCGATCGAAGCCCACTTCGGCCGATCGGTCTTCCTTCGCCGGCATGGTCAGGGCGTGTCGCTTACCTCGTTCGGGCGAGAGGTCGTCCATGAAGCCCGACAAATATTGGCGCAGGCCGGCATTATCGAGCGGCTCGGCGACGAGGTGGGTCCGTCGCGCGGACAACTCGCCTTCGGATGCTTTATCGATCTGGCGCCTTTCTATGTTCCGGCTCTCCTGCGGGGTTTCGCTCTCAGACATCCCGGGATTGTGGTTTCGTTCCGGACGGTCGATTTCGAGACGGTGTCGGAACAGCTCGAGAGAGGCACCATCGATCTGGCGCTGACCTATGGCCTCGGCCTCGGCGCCGCGTTCGCACGGACCACCCTCCTGGAATTGACGCCGCGCGCGATCGTTTCGGCCGATCATCCGCTTGCCTTGCGCAAAACCGTCAGCCTGAGGCAGTTGGCCCAGCATCCCTTGATAGTCACCGACCAGCCGATGAGCCGAGAGCATGTCGTCACACTGTTCTCGACGGCCGGCGTCGATGTCGCGGTCACGGCGCATGCCGGTAGCTTCGAGTTCCTGCGCAGCATGGTCGCGAACGGTCACGGCATAGCGGTCGTCTATTCCTGTCCCAAGGGTGACCGAAGTTATGACGGAAAAAGGATCATTGAACTGCCAATCTCGGATCCCCTGCCGAGTCATCCGATCGTGCTCGGGCGCCTGAAGAACGCGTCGCCCAACGGGGCTGTCGTGGCATTCAGTGACTTTACCGTCGCCATGTTCAGAGCTCGACAACACCGAGCGTCGATACGCAGCCCCGGCCGGCGACGCCGATGATTTGATAGCCTCTGCCCCACGTGACGCTTCGCCGAATATATGGCTGCTAACTAATTGGGGTGGTTAGGTCTCGGATTTCGGGCGCGCCCTCCCCCGGGGCGCCGCTTGGCTTTGGTGCTTCGACCGCCGCGGCGGCGCGGCTTTTTCAGTACCAGCACGGACCAATCGCCGAAATGGAGCGCGAAGTCGAGATCAAGGCCTTGGCGCCGGTGCGCCGCCAGCACATCCGCCTCCTGGCTGCGCAGCAAGCCTGACAGCACCGCCCTTCCGCCGGGCGCCAGATGCCGGGCCAGCGATGGCGCCATGCGGCAAAGCGGGCGGGCCAGGATGTTGGCCAGGATCAGGTCGAAGGGCTGGCGCCGGCGAATCGCCGCCGCGCCATAGCCATGGCTCCTGACCACGGCGACCCATTCCTCGGCGCCGTTGATCGCCAGGTTCAGCCGCGCGACGCGGACGGCCTCCTTGTCGCTGTCCGCCGCCAGCACCGAAGGCTTCCAGAGTTTTGCCGCGGCCAAGGCCAGGATGCCGCTGCCGCAGCCGAGATCGAGCACCCGCCGAAACCGGCGGCCCTGGCGCGCCATCCGGTCAAGCGCGATGAGGCAGCCCTTGGTGGTCTCGTGCCGGCCGGTGCCAAAGGCGGTGCCGGCATCGATGACGAGAGCGATCTTGCCCCTGGGCGTCGGCCCTTCCACATGCTGCCCGCGCAGATAGAAGCGGCCGGCCGCAATCGCCGGAAGCCGGCGCCGGCTGAGCGCCACCCAGTCGCGCGCCGGCAGCGGCAGGAACACGGGCTCGCCCAGCCCCGCCAGCGCGGCGCGGATCGCTGGGCGATCGGGCTTGCCTTGCACCAGCGCCTCGACGTCCCAGCATTTGCCGCCGGCGACCTCGAATCGCGAGAGCGCGGCGGCGAAAGGTTCCAGCGCCGCCTCGGCCGCCGGCGCGGCGCCGGCGTCGAGGCGAAGGCGGACGGTCCACAGCCCGCTCAACTCGCCTGTTCCGCCGGCACGACGAAGCTCGCGATCACCTTCTTGTGGCCGGCCTTGTCGAAATCGATGTCGAGCTTGTCGCCTTCCGCCGCCACCACGCGGCCATAGCCGAACTTGCGGTGAAAGACCTGCGCGCCCGGCGCGAAGGCGTTGATTGGGCGGACGACCACGGCCTCGCCTTCGATCAGCGCCGGCTCGCCCCTTCGCCCGAAGCGCCAGGATTCGCCGAAGCCGCCCCGGTCGGGCGCCAGGCCCGCGGGCGCAAGGCCGAGGCCGGGCGCGTTCTCCTCCTCGACATGGGCGCGCGGCAGCTCGGCCACGAAACGCGAAGGCAGCGCACTTTGCCAGAGGTTGTGCATGCGCCGGTTGGCGGCGTAGGAGATGTCCACGCGCTTGCGCGCACGGGTGATGCCGACATAAGCAAGCCGCCGCTCTTCCTCGAGACCGGCGCTGCCCTTCTCGTCCAGCGACCGCTGATGGGGGAACAGCCCCTCCTCCCAGCCGGGCAGGAAGACCACGTCGAACTCGAGCCCCTTGGCGCTGTGCAGGGTCATGATGTTGACCATGTCGGCCGGGTTGGCCTCGGCGTTCTCCATGACCAGGCTCACATGCTCGAGGAATCCGGCGAGGTTCTCGAACTCGCTCATCGCCGTCACCAGCTCTTTCAGGTTCTCAAGGCGCCCCGGCGCATCGGGCGACTTGTCGGCCTTGAGCATGGCCGTGTAGCCGGATTCGTCGAGCACGGTCTCGGCGAGCTCGCTATGAGGCAGGCCTTGGGCAACGGCACGCCAGCGGTCGAAACTGGCGGCCAGCGACCCCAGTGCCCGGCGTGCCGCGGGCTTCAGCTCGTCGGTCGCAGCCAGGGTGCGCGCGGCTTCCAATAGCCCGGTCCCCGTCGCGCGGGCCGTCGCATGCACCTGGCGCAAGGTCGTGTCGCCGATCCCCCGGCGCGGCTTGTTCACGATGCGCTCGAAGGCGAGGTCGTCGGAGGGCTGGTGGACCAGGCGCAAGTAGGCCAGCGCATCGCGGATTTCCTGGCGCTCGTAGAAGCGGGGCCCGCCGATGACGCGGTAGGGCAGGCCAATCTTGATGAATTGCTCTTCGAACTCGCGGGTCTGGAAGCCGGCCCTCACCAGGATGGCGGTTTCGCCCAAGGCCAGGCCCTTGCGCTGAAGCGCCTCGATCTCCTCGCCGACCTGGCGGGCCTCCTCCTCGCCGTCCCAGACGCCGCGGATGGTGACCTTCTCGCCCGCCTCGCCATGGGTGTGCAGGATCTTGCCCAGCCGTCCGCGGTTGTGTGCGATGAGGCCCGAGGCGGCGCCCAGGATATGGGCGGTCGAGCGGTAGTTGCGCTCGAGGCGGATCACCTTGGCGCCGGGAAAGTCGGTCTCGAAGCGCAGGATGTTGCCGACCTCCGCCCCCCTCCAACCGTAGATCGACTGGTCGTCGTCGCCGACGCAGCAGAGATTGCGCCGGCCTTGGGCCAGCAGCCGCAACCACAGGTATTGGGCCACGTTGCTGTCCTGATACTCGTCCACCAGGATGTAGTGGAACTGCTGCTGGTATTCGGCCAGGACCTCGGGCGCGGCGGCGAAGACGCCGAGGTTCAGCAGCAACAGGTCGCCGAAGTCGCAGGCATTGAGCTGGCGCAGCCGCTCCTGATAGGCGCCGTAGAGCCGGAGAGCCAGGCCATCGGCCTGGTCGGCGCCTTCGGCTTGGGTCACCTTGTCAGGGGGCAGGCCGCGATCCTTCCAGCGCTCGATGACGGCCAGCAGCGCCCGGGCCGGCCAGCGCTTCTCATCGATATCCTCGGCCGCCACCAGCTGCTTCAGGAGACGGACCTGATCGTCGGTGTCGAGAATGGTGAAGTTGGGCTTGAGGCCGACGACCTCGGCATGCCGGCGCAGGATGCGGGCGGCCAGCGCATGGAAGGTGCCGAGCCACCAGCCCTCCACGGGACGACCGAGGAGCTTGGCGATGCGCTCCTTCATTTCCCGCGCCGCCTTGTTGGTGAAGGTGACGGCGAGCAGCCCACCCGGCCTTGCCTTGCCGGTCATGAGAATATGGGCGAGCCGCGTCGTCAGCACCCGGGTCTTGCCGGTGCCGGCCCCGGCCAGCACCAGCACTGGGCCTTCCGTCGCCTCCACGGCGGCCCGCTGGGACTCGTTCAGATTGGCGAGATAGGGTGCCTCCATCGGGGAGGTCTTATCAGACCCCGGTGATTCTCGCCCCGGTGATTCTTGCATGCGTATCGAGATCGCCGTGCCACGCATAGACCGCCAGCAACGGCTCGGCCAGCGCGCGGGTGGCGTGGGGCACCATGGACTCGTGGCGGATCACATCGCCCGCCGGCCGCCGGCGCCAAGGGCCCTCGCCCATGCGCCATTCGCTCTCGCCCGAGGCAACGACATAGATCTCGACCGCCGGATGCCGGTGGGTCGGATAATGCGTTCCAGGCCCCAGCAGCAGGAGGCCGAGGGCAAGCGCGCGCGTCTCGATCAGCCCGCCCGGCCCCGCCAGCACGGCATAGCCGTAGTTTTCCAGGAAGGCGGGGTCCGGCGGCGTCGCCACGTAGTTCGGGTTCTGGACCCAGCGCAAGGAGGGCTCCAGGGCGGCGAGCGGGACCAGGAGCGGATGCCCGCCGCCCATGGCCTTCTTCCAGAACCGGCAGACGGGCAGGCGTCCGGGCGCCAGTTTCAGGAACCTCACGTCGAGCGCCGCAACGGCGCCTGCGAAATCCTCCGGCAGCATCGGCAGCAGACGATCGACGAAGCGTGCGAGGGCATCGGCGGGAATCATGGAAGCTATTGTCCCGGCGGGCTTCGCTGGGCCCATCAGCCTTCGCCGCGAGGACGTTCGATTGGCGATGTCGATTCCGCGACCCGTCACCGCCGGCCGCGGCAACCGGGCATGGGCCTCGCGGATTCGCGCCAGCCGCCGCTGCAAGTCGTCGGGCATGGCCGCCACCCTGCGCTGGCCGAGATCGACATAGAGGAGCAGCCATTCCGCCGTCGCGGAGAGGAATCCTTCGCGCCGATGGTACATGCATTGAATCCAATGCATGCGCTTGGCGTCGAAGGCGATGAGCTGGCTCGTCACCCGGATGGGATCGCCTTCCATCAGCTCACGCTGATAGGTGATGTGCATCTCGGCGGCGAAGGTCGTGCCGCCAGCCTGGGCGAGATGCTGGGCCGTGATCCCGATCACCTCATAGGCCTCGTCGAAGGACTGGTCGAAGGCCGTCAGGTAATAGGCGACGTTCATATGGCCATTGAGGTCGATCCAATCCTTGAGGACCGAATGGCGATCCGAGACATAGGGGGCGGGAATCGGGCTATCGAGCATGGCCGCAAATTAGTCGAAGGATTCGCCGCGTCAACGGCGTTGGGCCACGAGCCGCTCGTCTCGGCGCTAGTCCCCGCCCGACTTGTGGCTCTCAGCCCCGAAAGGCATTCTGAAGAGGCCGGTGGACGGATCATAGCTAAGGCCCCCGTTCTGACAGGCGGCCAGGACGGCCAGGACGAGTGCCGCGGCAACCCAGCGGCCGACACGCCTCGGCCTCGCGAGACGACGCGCCGGATCGGATTTGTGCTCCAGCTCGCCGTCCGACATCAGTCCCTCCCTTCCGAGCTTATGGCCGCGAGCCACCTCGAATTGGAATTCTATCCCGGCCAGGCCGGGGATGTCGCCGGATACTGTTTCACTGAAGGGCAACAGTCGGACGACCCCAGGCCATTGACAGGTCTGGAAGGGCGGGCCTACCGTCGCCGCCAATGGTGGTGATGGCCGGCAAAGGCCTGATACCAGCCGTCAGCTCATCGGGAGGTTTTGATGAAACGCACTGTTCTGGGGGCCGCCGTGCTCGGCGCGGTCGCGGCCTTCGGTTTTGCGCTCTCCGCCGAGGCGAAGACACTGGTCTATTGCTCCGAGGCGAGCCCTGAAGGCTTCAATCCGCAGCTCTTTACGTCCGGCACGACCCTGGATGCGACGAAGCCCCTCTACAACAATTTGGTGGAATTCATCGTCGGCACGACCCGCGTGCAACCGGCCCTGGCGCAGAGCTGGACCATCTCCGACGACGGCCTTACCTACACCTTCATGCTGCGCAAGGGCGTCAAATTCCACGGCAAGGACTTCACCGGCACGCGCGATTTCAACGCCGACGACGTGGTGTTCAGCTTCGATCGCCAGCTCGACAAGAACAACCCCTACTACATGGTGTCCGGCGGGACCTACGAGTATTTCAACGACATGGACATGCCGAAGATCATCAAGAGCGTGGACAAGGTCGATGACTATACGGTGAGGTTCACCCTCAACCATCCCGAAGCACCGTTCCTGGCCGACCTCGCCATGGCCTTTTCCTCGATCCTGTCGAAGGAATACGCCGACGCCATGATGGCGGCCAAGACGCCCGAGCAGGTCGATCTGGCGCCGGTCGGAACCGGGCCTTTCACCCTTGAGAGCTATCAGAAGGACGCGGTCATCCGCTACGCCGCGGCGCCGAGCTATTGGGGCCGCAAGCCCAGGATCGATCATCTGGTGTTCGCCATCACGCCCGATGCCGAGGTCCGCTGGGCCAAGCTGAAGGCCAATGAATGCCAAGTGATGCCGTATCCGAATCCGGCCGACGTGGCCGACATGATGAAGGATCCGGACATCAAGGTGTTGCACCAGGAAGGGCTCAACGTCGGCTATCTCGCCTTCAACACCACGCACAAGCCCTTCGACGACGTGCGGGTTCGCCAGGCGATCAACTACGCCATCAACCGCGACGCCATCCTGAAGGCCGTCTTCCAGGGCGCCGGGCGCAAGGCGAAGAACCCGATCCCGCCGACGATGTGGTCCTACAACAACGCGGTGAAGGACTATTCCTATAGCCCGGCGAAGGCCAAGGCGCTGCTTGCGGCGGCCGGGTACAAGGACGGCTTCCAGACCAATCTCTGGGCCATGCCGGTGCAACGGCCATACAACCCCAACGCCAAGCTGATGGCCGAGATGATGCAGGCGGACCTGAAGAACGTCGGCATCGATGCCAAGATCGTCACCTACGAATGGGGCGAGTATCTGAAGCGCTCGAAGAACGGCGAGCACGACATGGTGCTCCTCGGCTGGACGGGCGACAACGGCGACCCGGACAATTTCCTCAACCAGCTCCTGTCCTGCGCCGCGGCGTCGGACGGCGGCAACCGGGCCCGCTGGTGCTACAAGCCCTTCGACGACCTGGTCCAGCAGGCCAAGCAGACGAGCGACATCGCCAAGCGCACCGAGCTCTACAAGCAGGCGCAGGTGGTGTTCAAGGAGCAGGCGCCCTGGGTCACCATCGCCCATTCGGTGGTCTATGAACCGATCCGCAAGAACGTCGTCGGCTACAAGGTCGATCCCTTCGGGCTGCATATCTTCAACGACGTCGGGCTGAAATAGGAACGGCGTCCGCAGGCTGCGATCGAGCGGGGGAAGCCCGGGCTGCCGGCTTCCCCCGTTTGCTTTTCGGCGGTTGGCAATGCTGCGATTCATCCTCACCCGTATCAGCCTGGTGATCCCCGCCTTCCTCGGGGTCACCCTGCTGACCTTCGCCATGATCCGCCTCATTCCCGGCGATCCTATCGAGATGCTGGCGGGCGAACACGGCATCGACCCGGCGCGCCATGCGGAACTGCTGCACCAATACGGCTTCGACCGGCCCCTGCTCGTGCAGTACGCGATCTATATCGGGCAGGTGCTGCGGGGGAATCTCGGCATCTCGCTCTCCACCCATGCGCCGGTGATCCGCGACTTCCTGCAGCTGTTCCCGGCCACGGTCGAGCTGTCGCTGGCGGCGATGCTCTTCGCCATCGTCGTGGGCTTGCCGGCGGGGATGCTGGCCGCGGTCCGGCGGGGCCGCATCCTCGACCATTCGGTCATGGGCCTTTCGCTCACCGGCTATTCGATGCCGATCTTCTGGTGGGGCCTGCTGCTCATCCTGCTGTTCTCGGTCAACCTCGGATGGACGCCGGTCTCGGGCCGGATCGATATCGCCTATGATTTCGATACGGTCACCGGCTTCATGCTGATCGATTCCCTGCTCTCGGGCCAGGACGGCGCCTTCACCTCGGCCCTCAGCCATCTCATCCTGCCGACGATCGTGCTCGGCACGATCCCGCTGGCGGTGATCGCGCGCATGACGCGTTCTTCGATGCTGGAGGTGCTGAACGAGGACTACATCCGCACCGCCCGGGCCAAGGGCCTGTCGCCGGTCCGCGTCCTGTGGGTCCACGCGCTGCGCAACGCCCTCATCCCGGTGATCACCGTCATCGGCCTGCAGATCGGTACGCTCATGGGCGGGGCCATATTGACCGAGTACACCTTTTCCTGGCCCGGGGTCGGCCACTGGCTCGTCGATTCCATCGCCAGGCGCGACTATCCCGCCCTCCAGAGCGGCGTGCTGCTGGTCGCCACGGCCGTGATCCTGGTCAATCTCACGGTCGACCTGCTCTATGGCCTGATCAACCCTCGCATCCGGCATGTGAGATAGATCGATGACGGCGGAGAGCGCGAGCCTTCGGGACCAAGCCCAGCCTCTTCACCCGGTCCGGGAAGTTTGGATCTATTTCCGCCAGAACCGCGGCGCGCTTGCCGGGATGGTGGTGATCCTCGTCGTCTGCCTGCTGGCGCTCCTGGCCAACCTCGTCTCGCCCTATAGCCCGATCGCGCAATACCCCGATTGCCAACTCGCGCCGCCTATCTGGCAGGACCGCGATCCGGCGGATTTCGCCCAATGCGTGGGCCACTACTACCTTGGGACCGATCCGGCCGGTCGCGACATGCTCTCCCGGCTCATCTTCGGGGCCAGGCTTTCGCTCCTGATCGGCGTCATCGTCGTGACCATCTCCCTGGCGGCGGGCATCGGGCTCGGACTCCTGGCCGGATTCTTCCGCGGCCCGGTCGAGATCGCGATCATGCGGGCGATGGACATCCTGCTGGCCCTGCCCTCCCTGCTGCTTGCCATCGTCATCGTCACGATCCTGGGGCCGAGCCTGATCAACGCCATGATGGCGGTCGCCATCGTCACCCTGCCGAACTACGTGCGCCTGATGCGTGCCGCAGTCTTGGGCGAGGTCAACAAGGACTATGTCACCGCCTCGCGGGTCTCGGGCGCCGGTTTGCTGCGCCTCATGTTCGTGACGGTGCTGCCCAACTGCATGGCGCCATTGATCGTTCAGGCGACCCTCGGCTTCTCCTCGGCGATCCTCGATGCCGCCGCGCTCGGTTTCCTCGGCCTTGGCGCGCAGCCGCCGACGCCGGAATGGGGCAGCATGCTGTCGGGCTCGCTCTCCTATATGGAGCGCGCCTGGTGGGTCGTGACCTTGCCGGGGCTCGCGATCCTGATCACGGTGCTGGCCTTCAACCTGATGGGAGACGGGCTGCGCGACGCCCTCGATCCCAAGCTCAAGAACTGATGCCGCTGCTCGAGATCAAGAACCTCTCGGTCGAGTTCAGGACTGCGCGCGGTGCGCTGAAGGCGGTGGATGGGCTCGACTTCACCCTGGACCAGGGCGAGGTCGTGGGCGTGGTCGGCGAATCCGGGTCGGGCAAGAGCGTCACCATGCTGGCCCTCATGGGGCTCATCCCCTGGCCCGGCAGGGTCAGCGCCGACCGGCTTTTCTTTGACGGCCAGGATCTGCAGGCGATGCCCGCCCGCCGCCGCCGGCAGATCACCGGCAAGGACGTGGCGATGATCTTCCAGGAGCCGACGACCAGCCTCAATCCCTGCTTCACCATCGGCTTCCAGATCATGGAGACGCTCAAGGTCCACGAAGGCGGCAGCCGGTCAGAGCGCCGGGCGCGCGCCACCGAGCTTCTGGATCAGGTCGGCATTCCCCAGGCCGCCTCGCGCCTCGATGCATTTCCCCACCAGCTCTCCGGCGGCATGAACCAGCGGGTGATGATCGCCATGGCGATCGCCTGCAATCCGCGCCTGCTCATCGCCGACGAGCCGACCACGGCGCTCGACGTCACCATCCAGGCCCAGATCCTGGATCTGTTGCTGACCCTCCAGCGCGAGCGGGGCATGGCGCTGATCCTCATCACCCACGACATGGGCGTGGTCGCCGAGACGGCCCAGCGCATCATGGTCATGTATGCTGGCGAGGCGGTCGAGGTGCAGCCGGCCGATCACCTGTTCCAGCACCCGCGCCATCCTTACACCGCCGCCCTGCTCGAAGCCCTGCCCGAGCGCAGCGCCGGCCGGCACCGGCTCAACACCATCGGCGGCGTCGTGCCCGGCGTCGACGACCGGCCGACAGGCTGCTTGTTCAACCCGCGCTGCGGCTATGCCGACGACCGTTGCCGGCGCATCCATCCGGCTCTGGAGGTCGACGCAGAGGGCCGCGTGGTCCGCTGCCTGAAGCCGCTCGACGTCGCGGCGGCCAAGGTGCCGGCATGAACGAGGGGCCGCTGCTGGAAGCCCGTGATCTGAAACGCTACTACCGCATTGGCGGCGGGCTGTTTGGAAAGGACAGGACCCTGAAGGCGGTGGACGGGGTCGGCTTTTCCCTCGCCAAGGCCCGGACCCTGGCGGTGGTCGGGGAATCGGGTTGCGGCAAGTCCACCCTCGCTCGCATGGTGACGATGATCGAGCAGCCCACCGCCGGGGGCCTGAAAATCGACAGTGTTGAAGTGACCTCGGCCGGGGCCGAAGCGCTGAAGCGCCTGCGTCCGGTCGTCCAGATGGTGTTCCAGAATCCCTACGGCTCGCTGAACCCGCGCAAGAAGGTCGGCAGCATCCTGGAGGAGCCGCTGATCATAAACACTGACCTGGACGGCGCGGCGCGCCGGGCGGCGGCACGCGACATGATGGCGAAAGTCGGCCTGAGGCCGGAATTCTACGGCCGCTATCCTCACATGTTCTCGGGCGGCCAGCGCCAGCGAATCGCCATCGCCCGCGCCCTCATGCTTCATCCCCAAATCGTGGTGGCCGACGAGCCCGTCTCGGCCCTCGACGTTTCCATCCGGGCCCAGGTGCTGAACCTGCTGATGGACCTTCAGGACGAATTCCACCTGGCCTACCTGTTCATTTCCCATGACCTTTCCGTGGTCCGCCACATCGCCGACGAGGTCATGGTGATGTATCTTGGGCGCACGGCCGAGCAGGGCCGGAAGGAAACGATCTTTGAGCGGCCCCGCCATCCCTATACCAAGGCGCTGCTGGCCAGCACGCCGGCGGTCGACGCCGGTGCCAGGGCCGAGCGCATCGTGCTCCGGGGCGAGTTGCCCTCACCCATCGATCCGCCGGGAGGCTGTGCCTTTCACGGCCGCTGCCCCCATGCCACGCCGCTCTGCGCTGCCGAGCGGCCGGAGTTGCGGCTGGTCGACGGCCGCATGGTCGCCTGCCATCATGCGGAAATCATCCCATAGACGGACGTCCAACTGCGGCATTTGGGCAACAGTAGCGTGTCCGCAAGACCTCCACAGAGGGCTCACCCCTGGCAAACCCAAGGCCTCTATGCTACCTAAATCAAGCGGCCGGGATGTGAAATCGCGCCGCCGGGGGCCAAGGAACGACGGTGCCGGACATGAGTTGGGGTGGTGGGGCTGGGGCTGCTGCGGTGGGAAGGGGGAAGCGTCTCCTTCCGGGGGCGCAGCGCCCGACTTGCGGGTCTTGAGAAGAAGGGACCATCAGGGATGCCCAGTACACCGGTGAAACTGTCACGGCTGCGGGCCGCTGGCGCATTCGTCGGCGCGATTCTCCTTTCCGGCCTGCTGGGCGGCTGCGCAACGCCGCCAAAGGACCCGGACGAGCTCGCGGTCTACAAGGAAAACAACGACCCGATGGAGCCGTTGAATCGGTATTTCTTCGATCTCAACTACGGCTTCGACGAGCTTGTCTTCAAGCCCTTGGCCGCCTGGTACAACCTGCTGCTGCCGACCCCGGTCGAACATGGCGTCCACAACGTGCTCACCAACATGGATGCCCCGCTGGTCCTCGTGAACGACCTGCTCGAGGGCAACGACAAGCGGGCCGGGGTCACGGCGAAGCGGTTCCTGATCAACAGCACCGTCGGCGTCGCAGGCATTTTCGATGTCGCCTCGAAGTGGGGCTACAAGTACCACGACACCGATTTCGGCATCACGTTTGCGACCTGGGGCGTCGGCGAAGGGCCGTATGTCTTTCTGCCGGTCCTGGGGCCGAGCAATCCGCGCGACCTCACGGGCTTGGGCGTCACCGCGGTCGCCGATCCCTGGTCCTACCTGTTCGGCGCCTATGACGTGCAATATCTGAGCTATGTCCGCGCCGGCCTCTATGCCGTCGACATGCGGGCGCGCAACCTCGATACCCTCGACCAGATCCGGAAGGGCGCGATCGACTACTACGCGACGATTCGCAGCCTTTATCGCCAGCACCGCAACGACATGATCAAGCACGCGGTGGCGGACGATCCGCTCGCGGAACTGCCGTACGAATCGGCCAGCGGGCCGCAGTTGACGGAGAGCAACTGAAGCCATGAAGCGTCGCATTTTCCTGGCGGCCGGCGCCGCTTCCCTTTTGCTTGCCTCGCTGCCCGCCCGGGCGGCGGTGACGGCGGCCGATGCGCAGAAGTTCATCGAGAACCTGGGCGACGACGCCATCAGTTCCCTCACCGGCTCGGGCCTCAGCGAGTCGGTCCGCGAGCAACGCTTCCAGGGCCTGCTGGAATCCCATTTCGATCTTCCCGGAATCTCCAAGTTCGTACTGGCCCGCTATTGGAAGGTGGCGACCGACGCCCAGAAGGCGGATTTCCAGCGCCTGTTCGAGAAGCTTCTCGTCCAGTCCTACGCCAAGACCTTCGCCGAATATGCCGGCCAGCGGTTCCAGGTGACCGACGGCAAGCCCAACGACGACGGCACCATTACCGTCAACTCGCATATCGACCAGGCCAACGGCGACGTGATCCATCTCGACTGGCGCATCGAGGATCAGGGCGGGCAGCTGCGGATCATCGATCTCGAGGTCGAAGGCGTCAGCCTGCGCATCACCCACCGCTCCGATATCGCCTCGGCGATCCAGAGCGAAGGCGGCCAAGTCTCGTCCCTCCTCGACGCCCTGCGTCAGAAGACGGGCAGCCAGTAGGGGGCCTCCCCCTCCGCCGGATCAGCCCCGCGTCAGCGGCTTGAAGCGGATGCGGTGGGGCTGGTCGGCCTCGGCGCCAAGGCGCCGTTTCCGGTCGGCTTCGTAGTCCTGGTAGTTGCCCTCGAACCAGACCACTTGGCTGTCGCCCTCGAAGGCGAGGATGTGGGTCGCGATCCGGTCGAGGAACCAGCGATCGTGGCTGATGATCACGGCCGAGCCGGCGAAGTCGGCGAGCGCCTCCTCCAGCGACCGCAACGTATCCACATCGAGGTCGTTGGTGGGCTCGTCGAGCAGCAGCAGGTTGGCTTCCGACTTCAGCATCTTGGCCAGATGCACCCGGTTGCGCTCGCCACCGGAAAGCTGCCCCACCTTCTTCTGCTGGTCGGCGCCCTTGAAGTTGAAGGCCGCGACATAGGCCCGGCTCGGCATCTGGCTCTTGCCCAGCTCGACGATGTCCAGCCCGTCGGAAATCTCTTCCCACACCGACTTGTCGGCCCGCAGCGAATCCCGCGACTGATCGACATAGCCGAGCTTCACCGTCTCGCCGATCTTCAGGCTCCCGCCATCGGCATTTTCCTGGCCGACGATCATGCGGAACAGCGTCGTCTTGCCGGCCCCGTTGGGACCGATGACGCCGACGATGCCGCCGGGCGGCAGGCGAAAGCTCAGGTCGTCGATCAGCAGCCGATTGCCGAACCCCTTGCGCAGATGCTCGGCCACCACCACGACCTCGCCCAGGCGCGGACCGGGCGGAATTCGGATCTGCCCGGCCTCGGCCTGCTGCTGGCCGCCGGCGGCAAGCATCTGCTCGTAGGCCGAGATGCGCGCTTTGCTCTTGGCCTGACGGGCCCTGGGCGACTGGCGGATCCATTCCAATTCGTGCTGCAGCGTGCGCTGACGGGCGGATTCGGCCTTCTCCTCCTGGGCCAGGCGCTTCTGCTTCTGTTCCAGCCAGGAGGAGTAGTTGCCTTCCCAGGGAATCCCCTGGCCGCGGTCGAGCTCGAGAATCCAGCCGGCGACGTTGTCGAGGAAATAGCGGTCATGGGTAACGGCGACGACGGTGCCCGGATAGTCGTGCAGGAACCGCTCGAGCCAGGCGACGGACTCGGCGTCGAGATGGTTGGTGGGCTCGTCCAGCAACAACAGGTCGGGACGTTGGAGCAGGAGCCGGCAAAGCGCGACCCGCCGGCGCTCGCCGCCCGAGAGCTTGGCGACATCGGCGTCGCCCGGCGGGCAGCGTAGCGCGTCCATGGCGATCTCGACGGTGCGCTGGAGATCCCAGGCGCCCGCGGCTTCGATCTTCTCCTGCAGCTCGCCCTGCTCGGCGATGAGCGCTTCCATCTCCTCGGGCGAGACCTCCTCGCCCAGCCGCGCGCTCACCGCTTCGAACCGGTCGAGCAGGGCCTTCTTCTCGCCCATGCCCTCCATGATGTTGCCCAGTGCGTCCTTGGCCGGGTCGAGGGCGGGCTCCTGGGTCAGGAAGCCGACGCTGGCCCCTTCGGCGGCCCAGGCTTCGCCGGCGACGTCGTGGTCGAGGCCGGCCATGATCCGCAGCAGGGTCGACTTGCCGGCGCCGTTCAGGCCCAAGACCCCGATCTTGGCCCCGGGC
Organism: uncultured Alphaproteobacteria bacterium; assembly: GCA_963724385.1. Taxonomy (GTDB): domain Bacteria; phylum Pseudomonadota; class Alphaproteobacteria; order Dongiales; family Dongiaceae; genus DASXQK01. The sequence goes on from CAVRUJ010000002.1 coordinate 768,989, forward strand.
AGGAAGCTGAGCCAGATGTTGTCCAGCACCTTACGGCCGCCGGGATAGATCTTGGCCAAGCCTTTCATGACGTAGATGTACTGATAGGCTGCCATGGGTTCTCCTCGGGGGGCGGGCTTCGGGGGCAGGTCTTTTACCCTAGTACCGACTTTCGCAGAAAGTCGGTACCTCGTTTTATGTTTTGGTATCGGATTCACGCAGAAATTCGTGACAGCACCCCGAGTCGCGAATTGCTGCGATCCGATACTAGGCGAAGCCCTCGCGCCAACCATGGCCGTAGCGTGACAGGCAGAAGTTGATTAGCCTTCACTGCCGCGTTGTGGCGACAGCGGCGATTCCCTGTCGCACCGGCAAGGTCACGCAAGAAAGACCACAGCTAGAGGAGGAACGCATGACGACGGCAACGGCACACGCCTTACCCCATCGCCACAAGATGACCGCCGAAGAGAGAAAGGTCATCTTCGCTTCGTCCCTCGGTACCGTGTTCGAATGGTATGACTTCTACATCTACGGAACCCTCGCGGCGATTCTGGCCAAGCAATTCTTCTCCGGCGTAGCCCCGACCGCGGCGTTCATCTTCACCCTGCTGGCTTTCGCCGCCGGCTTTGCGGTCCGCCCCTTCGGGGCGCTGGTGTTCGGGCGCATCGGCGACCTGGTCGGCCGCAAATACACCTTCCTCATCACCATCACCTTCATGGGCATGGGCACCTTCCTCATCGGCCTGCTGCCTTCCTATGCCACGGCCGGGATCATCGCTCCCGTCATCCTGATCTGCCTGCGCCTCATCCAGGGCCTTGCGCTCGGCGGCGAGTACGGCGGTGCGGCGATCTACGTCGCCGAGCACGCGCCGGCGGGCAAGCGCGGCCTCTACACCTCCTGGATCCAGACCACCGCCACGCTGGGCCTGTTCCTGGCTCTCCTGCTGATCCTGTTCATCCGCGAGAGCATGGGGGAGGAAAGCTTCGCCCTTTGGGGATGGCGCATTCCCTTCCTGCTCTCGGCCATCCTGCTCGTGATTTCCCTCTGGATCCGGCTGCAACTCGCCGAGTCGCCGGTCTTCAGACGGATGAAGGAGGAGGGCAAAGGTTCGAAGGCTCCCCTCACGGAAGCCTTCGGCAATTGGGACAACGCCAAGATCGCGCTCCTGGCGCTCCTGGGAGCCACCGCCGGCGAGGCCGTGGTCTGGTACGGTGGGCAGTTCTACGCCCTGTTCTTCCTGACCCAGACCTTGAAGGTGCCGGCGACGAGCGCGCCGGTCATGATCGCGGCGGCTCTGGCACTCGGAACGCCCTTCTTCATCTTGTTCGGCTGGCTGTCCGACAAGGTCGGGCGCAAGCCCATCATCATGGCCGGTTTCGCTCTGGCGGCGATAACCTACTTCCCGATTTTCCAGGGCATCACCCACTATGCGAATCCTGATCTGGAGGCGGCGCTCGCCCAGGCTCCGGTGACGGTCACTGCCGACCCTGCCGAATGCTCCTTCCAGCTCAACCTGACCGGCACGTCGAAATTCACCAGCTCATGCGACGTCGTCAAATCGGCGCTGGTGAAGCTCTCCGTGAACTACACCAACGTCGACGCGCCGGCCGGCACCAAGGCCTCGGTCAAGATCGGCGACCAATCGATCGCAGCCGACACCCCTGATTTCGACAAGGTGCTGGCCAAGGCGATCGTCGGCCACGGCTATCCGGCCAAGGCGGACCCGGCCAAAATCAACTGGTTCATGACCATCGTCCTGCTGTGGGTCCTAGTGGTCTACGTGACCCTGGTCTATGGGCCGATCGCAGCCTGGCTCGTCGAACTCTTCCCCACCCGCATCCGCTACAGCGGCGTTTCGCTGCCGTATCACATCGGCAACGGCTGGTTCGGCGGTTTCCTGCCGGCCATTGTCTTCGCCATCGTGGCGGCGACGGGCAATATCTACTCCGGCCTGTGGTACCCGATCGTGGTCGCGACCGGCAGCTTGGTCATCGGTCTGATCTTCCTGCCCGAGACACGGCACCGCGACATCACAAAACACTGAACGAGCGGGCGGGCATCCCGCCGTTAACCCAAGCGAGATGGAGAGCCCCGCCTCACGGGCGGGGCTCTTCCGTTTCGGGGGTCGGCGCCCGCTTTAGTGACCAAGCGCCTGGCGGACGACGAGGTCGATGCGCCCGATCGCCGAGAGTGCGGCCTTCAGGCGCTCGCGCTCGAGGCGCGGCAGGCGCCGGGCTTCGATCGAGGTGCCCGGGGCCATGCCGGCCTCCACGTCGATCAGCTGCTGCTCGAGAATGAGCCGCAGCAGCCGCCCATGAGCATCGAGGAAAAGCGCGAGGTCGTCGGCCGGGAGCAGCCCCGCCTCGGCCGCGGCGGCGAAGCGCCGTTCGGTCGAGATTGCCATGGAGCCCAGCCTGAGGCCGAGAATCCGCGCCGCGGAAACCAGCGAACGCAGGCCGCCCCGCTTGAGGTCGACCCGGCCGGCCTGGCTTCGCAGGTTTCCCGTGATGGGCGACAGCGCGGGGCTGCGCGGATCGAGCATATGGGAGAGACGGACGAGGAAGGCCGGCGACCCGGCGGCCAGCGGAACTGCGAAGGCGCGCAGCTCGTCGCCCAGCCAGTAGTCGCCGTGAACCGGGCGGAAGTCGAAAAAGATGTCGGCGTTCAGCAGTTGCACCGGCTCCCGCTCGGCGATCCACCGCTCGACTTCCGCCCCCCAGCCCACGAGGTTGTGCCGGCAGGCCCGGTTCTTGGCCATGACACCGCCGGAACAGTAGACGAGGCCGGCCGTATTCAAAATGTCCGCGGCCCGTCGGCCAAGCTCGGCGAACCAGTCCGTCTCCTCGTCGTTTTCTCCGGCATGGACCAGGGCATTGTCCTGGTCGGCGGCGAGCAGGCTTTCCCCCCGCCCAGCCGAGCCCAGGACCAGAAACGCCCAGGGCGCCGGCGCTTCCCCCTGGCCCTCGGCCTGCATGGCCGCGGCCGCAAGCTCGGCTGCCCGGCCCGAAAGATCGCGCAAGGCCGCGCTCAGCACCTCGGCGATTTCCAGCGCCGTCATTCCTTCGCGCAGCAGGCCGCGTGCCATGGCGGGCAGGCGCCGGTAGGCGTCGCCCAGCTCCTCGGGCCCGCGGGCGGCGGCAATGTCGTCGCCGAGTGCCAGAGCCTGGCTCGAGCGCTGGCGCAGCAAAGCACGCGCGGTCACCACGCCCACGAGCCGGCCGCTGGCCGGGTCGACCACCGCGAGATGCCGGAAATGGAGCCGGTCCATGCGGGCGATGGCCGTGTGCAGGAAGGCATCGGGGCCGATGGTTGCCACCGGCCGGCTGAGCAATCCCTCGACGGGGCGGGTCAGCGCAACGCCGCCATCGCGCGCCACGGCGGCCAGCAGGTCATTCTCGGTCATTATGCCGGTCGGCCGCTCGGCCTCGTCTACGGCGATGAGCGAGCTCACCTTGCGCGCATGCATCAGCTCGGCCGCCGATTGCAGGCTGGACGAGGCGGCTATGGTCACCACCGGGTTCGTCATCATGTCGCGCACCCGGTGGCGATAGGCGAAGATGTCGATCCTCTCGATCGTCTGCCGGTCCATCGGCCTACCAGCCCAGAGCCTGCTGCAGACGGCGGATCATATGCGGGCGCTCGGCGAAGGCGAGCGCCTCACCCAGGGTCCTCACCCCCTCTTCGGCCAGCAATGGCAGCAGGCGGCGGTAGACTTCCGCCGTCATCAGAGCATCGCCTAGCGCGGTGTGCCGTCCGCTCATGTCGACCCCCAGGTCGCCAGCAATGGCATCGAGCTCGACGTCCGGGGCGCGGGGCCTGAGGGCAGCGTAGAGACGCAGCGTATCGAGATAGGTGGGTTCGCTCCAGGGAAGGCCGGCCAGCCGCGCCTCGCGCCGGAGAATGGCGATATCGAAGCCGATATTGTGACCGATCCAAACCCGCGCGCCGCAGAACCCCGCAAGGTCGCCGGCGATGGCCGGATAGCCTGTGGCATCGATCACCATCGCGTCGGTGATGCCGTGAATGGATGTGGAGACCGGCGGGATGCGCTGGCCCGGGTTGACCAGCCGGTCGAAGGTGGCCGCCGGGAACATCCGGTCGCCATGGAGCAGGACCCCGGCAACGGAAATGAGACGATCGCGGCGCACGTTGAGCCCCGTGGTCTCGGTATCCAGCGAAATGGCCGGCAGCTCCGCGAGCAGCGTCCCCTCGTCTGGCCGCGCAACCTCCGGCGGCCGGTCGTGGAGGGCAAGGTCGTGCTCCAGAAGCGATTCGCCGCCCGCAACCCCGCCGGCAAAGCGCAGCAGCGCGCCGCCGCCGGGGCCGAGGCCCGCGATCCCGGCCACGATCTCCCGCCCATCCACAGCGCGCAGCGACGCCCGATAGCCCAAGCCTGTGCCGTCCGCCTCGATCAGGGCCTGGGACAGGCTCTCGCGCTCGAACAGTTCGAACAGGCTGGCGCCTACCCCGCAGCTCCCGCCCAGCAATTCCTTGCCGGCGGCATTGAGCAGGCTCACCTGGCCCTGGGCGGTGACCACGACAATGGCATCGTCGATCGCCCCCAGGACGCGCTCGAGGCGCCGGTCCAGAAGACCCCGCCGGTCGCGCTCGCGACCGATGAGGGTGCCGACCGCTTCCTGCAACCTGTCGATTTCGTCCGGCGGGCCGCCCTCGGGACGCGGCAGAGGCGTTCCCAGGCCCCCGGCGATGAGCACCGCACCCCGCAACCGCTCCAGGCGCCGGTGTTGGCGCCGCAGCGCCAAGAGGGCGGCGGCAAGGGCACTGAGCCCTGAGGCGACCCCCGCCAGCAGGACATACTCCGGCCCGCCCAGCCCGCCCGGCAGCTTGAGGCCGCGGGCCAGCAGCCAGGCGAGACTCCCGGCCGCCAGGACCAAGCCGCCGGTTGCCGCCGCGCTCTGAGCGCCACGCATGTTCAGCGCCCTCGGCCGCGGGCGTTCCGGCGCCCGTCCGTGAGTTGATCCCTCGTCATGTCCCATTATGACAAGTTGGGGCGCCTGAAACAGCATTGCGTGGCGATATTCTTGCGGCTCGCCACGCCGAGAGGGGCTCTCCAGTGACCAAGCCGCCAGCCGCCGGAAGTCGGCTCTATTGATAGCTCCAGCCGAAAGCCGCCGACCGTCGGAAATCGTCGTAGAACATCACATAGCCGTCGTAGTCGTAGCTCGACTTGGCGAATACGAGCTCGGAATGGCCATCGCCGCCATAGTCGCCGGCGTCGATGAGCATGAGTTCGCTGCCGAGGAAGCGGACCTGGCCAGCGTCATCGGCCACGAACCAGTGGGGGCTCCATTCGGGTCCCGGTACTTCATCGGGCGCCGGCGCCTGGCCGGTCACGATCAAGGCGAAAAGCAGCGTCCCCGACCGGGAACGATAGGCCTTGAGCAGCTCGACCTTGCCGTCCTCGAGCTTGAACTTGGCGTTTTCCTGCTGGACCGCGGCCCGGAAGCTGTCCATCCCCCGGCTCGCCAGGGAGCTGTCCGATGCGGTGCGCTGCCACCGGTCCGGGTCCTGGACATTGGGGGCGGAAACGAGAACGAGCGGCCGGTAGACGGCGCCGTCCACGCCCCATTGGGCGAAGTCGCTGCCGGGTTGGCCCATATGCGGCACTTGCTCGCCCGCCGGCAACAGCTGAAGCCCGATGTCGCTGTAGGCCAGCCATTGCTTCGGCCGCGTGCTTTCGATGCGGCCGAGGGACTTGCCATCGAAAGCGATGGTCCAGTCGAGGCTGGCGGGAAACTGCTGGCCGGCGCTCTGAAGCTGATCGAGATCGGCAACATTGTCCGGCAAGGCTTGCCAACCGTCGGCAGCGCGCCGGAAAGCCACCCGGACCACGCTCGTCTCGGCCGTGCCATAGACCTGCCGGATTCGCGCCTGCTGGTTCGGCGCGAGGTTCTCCAGCACACCGACCAGTATGTCGTCGCCGGCCTGAACGGACGTGACGACTGCCCCGCCGGCAAGAAGAGCGAGGGTCGCGGAGCAGATGAAGCGTCGCAACATGAAAGGCTCCCGGCGATTCGGCTTGATCTGGCCTGCCGTCATAACGTCTCGGCAAGCTGGAATTTCCCGCTTCCAGGGGTCATCTTCCGATGACAGGAACGGCGGGAGCAAGGGGAGTCAATGGTTCGTGGCGTCGCCCGGCTGGCCGCAAGGCTGCGCGGCAAGCGCAAGCCGCCGATTTCGCTGCGGCCGGCCAAGCCGGTCGACTACGGCTTCGCGCGGCAATCCTGCTTCGCCGCCTTGAAGGCCTTGCTCGGGCCCGATGCGGATTGGGACGAGGCGCTGGAGGATGGGCTCTTTGCCAGGCAATTCGTCCAGAGCGAAGTCGAGATGGTGGCGCTGGGCGAACGCGATGCCGGCTGGCTCCAGACCCGCCGCGAAGGCGGCCGGATCCATCTCATCCGCTTTTGCCTCGCCCCCGGCTTTCGCGGCCGGGGACTGGGGCGCGTCATTCTCGACCGGCTCCAGGCGCGCGCCAGGAAGGCGGTCAGTCCGATCGTCCTGTCCCTTGCCCGCATCGATCCCGCCTTGGGGTTCTATCTCCACCAGGGCTTTCGCGTCGTCGAGGCCGATCCCTACAGGGTTCATCTGCGCCAGGACCCCAGGCCCTCCTACCGTGGCCCCGGACCGACGCCCGGCATGCGACGGGGTTGACGAAATGCGTGGCTCGGCCACACTCGGCGGCTGACGCAATAGGGATAACCGCAGATGGCAGATGTTCTCGGCTTCGTCTTCGGCAATCTGCTGTTCCTCGTGACCGGCCTGTTCGGCGCCGCCGGATTGCTGATCCTAGCCCTCGTCCGGCTGGGCGTGCTGCCGGGCCAGGAGCTGCTGCGGCTGCCGGGGGCTACCGGGATGCCCTTGGCCGAACCCGAACCCCCGACCCCGCCTAAAGCCTGACTCCGCTCAGGAACTCGGTCAGGATCCGCGCCGTATCCTCGGGATATTTGTCGATGAAGAAATGCCCAGCCGGCAGCGAGACCTTGCGCAGATTGGCGCATCGTTTCTGCCAGGCGGCGCCGATATCGAAATTTCTGTGCATGGCGCCCTTCGTCCCCCAGAAGGCGAGCGTGGGACAGGCAAGCCTGGTTGCGATGTCGGCGCTGTCATGCTCGAGGTCGATGGTGGCCGCGGAGCGATAATCGGAGCAGGAGCCGTGGATCATGGCCGGATCGCGCCAGCAGCGCCGGTACTCGGCCAACATCTCCGGATCGAAGTCCTGGGCCCGCGTGGCGCCCCAGCCGAGGAGGCAGGTCTCGTAGAAATAATCGGGATCGGCGCCGATCAGCCGCTCCGGAAAGGGCTCCGGCTGGGAGAGGAAATACCAATGCCAATAGACCCCGGCAACATGCCGGTTCGTCTCCATGAACATGGCGTAAGTGGGCACGATATCAAGCACGGCGAGCGATGCGACCGCCTCGGGATGGTCGAGGGCCATGCGATGGCCGGTCCTGCCGCCCCGGTCATGGCCGACCAGGTGAAAGCGATCATGGCCGAGCGTCCGCATGAGCCCGAGCTGATCGCCAGCCATGCTGCGGAAGGAGTAGGTCGAGCCGTCAGGCGCGGCCCTGGGCTTGGCCGAATCGCCATAGCCGCGCAGATCGGCGCAAACCACCGTGAAATTCTCGGCCAGGAGCGGGGCCGTCTTGGCCCACATCGCCAGGCATTGCGGGAAACCATGGAGCAGGAGCAATGGCGGTCCGCTGCCGGCAGTCACGCAAGAGACGGCGACACCGTCGACATCGACCTTCTTTCGCTCGAAGCCCCGGAACAGCATCGCACCGACGCTCAGGGCGTGATCTTGCCGTCGAGCACGGCCATGCGGAAGGGCCTGATCTCGATCTTCTGCCAGACCCCTTCCTTGACGTAAGGATCGCGCGCCAGCCAGGCATCGAGCTCTGCCCGGCTCGGGAACTCCGCCATCACCGCAGATCCGATCATCTTGCCGGCATCGTCGAGGATGGCGCCCGCCGCGCGCAGCTCGCCCCTCGCCACCAGGGGCTTGATCCCTTCGAAATGCGCCGGACGGGCGGCGCCCCGGCGTGCCGCGGCAGCTTCATCGGTCCCGTCATAGGCCAGCACCAAGAACTGCGCCATTTCCACCTCTCTTCGGTTGGATGTCCGGCGGCCTCAGCGCGCTTCCGCATCGACGGCGTCAGCCAGCTCGCCCAAGGTCGCGAAATGATAGTCGGGCGCGGTCAGCTTGGCGGGGACCTGGGTGCCCCCGAATCCGCGCAGGCCCTTGCGCCGTTCGATCCAGCAGACTTTGTAACCGAGTTCGCGCGCCACGCCGATGTCGTGATATTGGCTTTGGGCCACATGCAGGATGTCCTCCAGCGCATAGCCGGAGGCGCTGAGCCGGCCGCGCGCGAAGGCGAAGAATTTGGGATCCGGCTTTTCGCAGCGTGCCTCGTCGGGCGTGACTGCGTCGTCGAAGGGTTCGCCGAGCGTCCGAGCCATGTGCTCCAGCGCCCAATGCCGGGCATTGGTCATGGCCATCAGGCGATAGCGCCGGCGCAGGCGCTTCAGCGCTTCGGCCGAATCCGGAAAGCCCGGCCAGGTCTTGATGGAATCCCTGAGGCCTTCGCCGAGCCCGGGCTTTCGGGGCAGGTCGAGATCGCGGGCCAAGTCGTCATAGACGCGCACGAGGTCCTCCGGATAACGGGCCTCCGGCGCATGCGCGCCGCGCGAGCGCCGATAGGATTCCAGGATCGCATCGTCGGCGAGCTTCGCCTCGCTCCGGCCCGAAATCCTGCGGATGTAGGCGATCATTCCGCCTTCGAAATCGATCAGCGTGCCGACAACGTCGAAGGTCATGACCTTGAATCCGAGCAGCGACATGGCCGTTCCTCATTCTATGGGACTTGCGGGCAGCCCCGTGCCGACTTTCCCAGAAAGTCGGCACATCCTTTCCAATTTTAGCATCGGATTCACGCAGAAATTCGTGACATGGCCCCGAGTCACGAATTTCCGCGATCCGATACTCTGCCAAACCGCCATCGGCCGCATCGATTTCAAGGCCTACGGCAGGGATTTCCGCGCCTTCAGCAGCGCCACCAGGTTGGCGTCGCGCCAGCGCTCGAGTTCCTCCATCGACCGGCCGCCGGCGATCTCGGCCACGGACTCCTTGATGTCCTGCTTGCTGGCCTCGCTGCCCCACCAGCCGAAATGCGCCAGGCTGTGGTCGATCCCGCCCCTGCCCCCGGCGAAGTGATAGCAGAGCGCCGGGCCCATGAAGGCCCAGCGCAGGCCGACGCCGCCGGTCACCGCGTCGTCGATGTCCTTGAAGCCGCAGACGCCGGCGTCGACGAGACGGGCCGCCTCTTCGAGGATCACGTGCTGGATGCGGTTGGCGATGTAACCCTCGATCCCCTTCCTCAGCAGCAGCGGCTGCTTCCCGAGGCCGGCGTAGAAGGCGACGGCCCAGTCCAGCACCGCCTTGGGATTGCCTGCCGAGCCCACGACCTCGACCAGGGGCAAGAGATAGGAGGGCGCGAAAGGGTGGCCGATGATGCAGCGTCCCGGATGCCGGCAGTTGGAAGCCAGGCGCTCGGGCAGGAATCCCGACGAGGAACTGGCGATGATCGAATCGGGCGGAGCGTAACGATCGATCTCGGAGAACAGCGCGACCTTGAGCTCCTCCCGGTCGGGCGCGCTCTCCTGGATGAATTCCGCGCCGCTCACGGCATCGGCGACTTTGGCCACGAACTCCAGCCGGCCCCGCGCCTTGAGCCCCGCGAGGCCAAGGCTCGTCAAGGCCGGCCAAACCTGGTCGATCATGGCATGGAGCTTCGCCTCGGCATCCGCGCCGGGATCGGTCGCCACCACGTCCAGGCCCTGGGCGAGGAACAAGGCGGCCCAGCCGCCGCCGATCGTGCCTGTGCCGACGACGGCGACGTGCTTCACGCGCTCCGGATCCGGTCTCATGGCTCGCCCTCCCTTGCAATGCGCGGGCGAGCATATCGTCCCGTTGTTGGAGCGCGCCAGCGGGTTCCAGCCCTGGCGCTGCCAGGCGAAGCTGGGGCGAAATTGACGGGGCTCGATTCAAGACGTTAGGGTGCGCCCACAATCGGGGGCGGAGCGTCGCCGGGGATTCCCGGGCGGGCAAGCGGCGCGGCTCCCAAAGCCTTGGCTTGCCATCGAAAGGGACCCGGCAATGACCCCAGTTCAGAGACGACCGCTTGTGTTCGTGGCCCTGCTGGCGATCGCCGCCGCGGTCGCCTTCCCGGTGCATGCCGGCGAGGTGAAAGTCGCCTCGGAAGGGACCTTCAAGCCCTTCAGTTATTTCACTTCGGGCGGGCAGCTCACCGGTTTCGACGTCGAGCTTGCCCAGGCGATCTGCAAGGCAGCCGGCCTCGATTGCGTCATGGTCACCATGGACTATGACGGCATGATGGTGGCGCTCAAGGAAAAGAAGATCGACGTCATCGATTCGGGCATGAGCATCACGGCCAAGCGCCGGAAGGTCGTCGCCTTCACCGATCGCACGCGGGCATCGGGCAAGCGCTTCGTCTCCTGCACGCCGGACAAATTCGCGAAAATCGGCCCCGATGATCTCAAGGGGGACATCGTCGGGACCCAGGCGGATACCAGCAGCGCAGATTACATCAAGGCGTACTATACCGGCTCAGACATCCAACTCTACCGGTCCATGGACGAGGCCTTCGCCGATCTCTCCGCCGGCCGCCTCGATCTCGCGCTCGCCCAGGATGCCGTCGGCTACGCCTTCATGACCTCCCCGGCCGGCAAGGGCTGCGCCTTCGTCGGCGACCGCCTCGACGACCCGAAATATTTCGGCGAGGGTGTCGGCCTGGCGTTGCGCCAGTCGGACAGCGACCTGGTCGCGGCCCTCAACGCCGGTCTCAGCAAGATTCGGGCCGACGGCACCTATAAGGCGATCAACGACAAGTATTTCCCGTTCTCGGTCTATTGATCCGGCGCCGCGGCCCTCGCCGAGCGGCGAATGCTGCAGGTCCTGCAGTTCGGGGCCGGTGGATGGGGTGGGGAGCTTGCCGCCGGCCTGGTGGTGACCCTGGCGCTTGCCGCCTCCGCCCTTCCGCTCGGGCTCGCCAGCGGCCTGGCCTTGGCCTTTGCGACCCATTCCCGCCGGGCCTGGCTCAGGGAGTCGTCCGCCGCCTTCGCCGGGGCCTTTCGGGGCATCCCCGAGCTCTTGACCCTGTTCCTCGTCTATATCGGCGGCCAGCGGTTGATCAACCTTGCCTTGCCGCTCCTGGGGCTGGGCGGGAGGTTCGAATTCAGCGGCTTTCTCGCCGGCACCGTCACCTTGGGCCTGGTCTTCGGCGCCTATGCCAGCGAGGTGTTCCTGGGAGTCCTCAGGGACTCTCGACGGGTCTTCCCTCGAAGCGGCCCGGGCCTTGGGCTTGGGGCGCTGGCCGGTCCTGCGCTTCATCGTCCTGCCCGAGCTGTTCCGACTCGGCCTGCCGGGGCTTTCCAATCAGTGGCTATCGACGGTGAAGCAGTCAGCACTGGTGTCGGTCGTCGCCTGCGACGAGCTGCTGCGCAGGAGCTATCTGGCTGCCACCAGCACCGGCAACCATATCCTGTTCTACGGGGTCGCCTGCCTCGCCTACATCGCCATCACGACGCCCTCCGAAGCGGCTCTTGCGGCCTGGCACCGGCGTCTCAGCCGCGGGCGAAGCCGTGGCTGAGGCGCCCTTCAGCCCGCGTCCCGATCGCTCCAGCGGCCTTGTTCGCGCGGGGCTCCTCGTCGCCAGCGCGCTCGGCGCGGGGCTGCTGCTCCAGCTGCTGCTTGGCAGCAACGGCATCGATGCGGCGGATTTAGCGGCCGCCCTGCCCCTTCTGCTGAGAGGCCTCGGCCTCACGGTCTTCATCTCCGTCGTTTCCGTGCTGCTGGGCTCCCTGCTCGGCGCCGGGCTTCTGGCCGGCCTGCTTCAGCCCTGGGGGTCTCTCAAGACCGGGATCTGGGCGTTTTGCATCGCCTTCCGGGGCACGCCGGCCATCGCCCAACTCTATTTGATCTACTACGGGGCTGGCGAGATTCACGGCCTGTTGCGGGACGCCCACCTCTGGTGGTTCTTTCGCGAGCCGTTGAACTGCGTGATCTTCACATTCACCCTCAATTCCGCCGCCTACCAGACGCGCATCATCCATGGGGCGCTGGTGAACCTTCCACGGGAGCAGACCGATGCGGCGCAGTCGCTCGGCCTGTCGCGCTCCGTCACGCTGGTCCGGATATTGCTGCCCCAGGCGCTGCTGACGGCACTGCGACCGCTGGGCAATGAGGTTGCGAAAGTGGCCAAGGCCTCATCGGTCGCAAGCCTCGTCACGGTGCTGGATCTGCTCGGCACGGCCAAATACCTGGTCGGCCAGAGCCTCGATTTTGGCTTCTACATCCTGGCTGCAATGCTTTACGTGCTGCTGGTCGGCGGGATCCGATTGGCCGTGGATGCAATCGAGCGCCGGCTGACGCGTCATCTTCCGCCTGTCGGCTGAGACGCGACCTTCAAACAAACGATTCGTGCAGGAAGTATTTGCCGCCCGGCGTTCTCGGGATCTCCGCGACCCGAACGCAGCGAACCTTGAAGCCGGGCGCCATGTACATGTCGATCAATTCCTGGGCGACGCTTTCGGCCACCTCAGCATCAGGGTCGCGGGGAATATAGTGAAATTCCACCTCGCCCAGGGCCTTCTGGAACAGCTTGAAGCGGTGCAGCGCCAGTCGCTCGGCAACTCGCCCCGGCAGGCGCGGCATGATCCGCCGGCCGTCGGGCAGCTTGAACAGGTTCTGCTGCCGGCCGACGATGCGCTCAAGGGCCATGGGTGAGACCCGGCAGTCGTTGCTCTTTGCCCTCACGGCGTAGTCGCCTGTCTCGTAGCGCAGCAACGGCATGGCGCGATTGAACAAAGGCGTGACGACGACGCGGCCCAGTTCGCCGGACCTGGCGGGACGGCCCTCGTCGGTGATCAGTTCGAAAATCACATGGCGCGCGGCCGGGTGGTATGCCCCGCAGAGGTGACATTGCAGGGCGATGATGCCGGCTTCGATGCAGCCGTACAGGTCTATCAGCCGGCAACCGGGAATCGCCCGGACGAGTTCGCGCAGCTCGTCGGGCACCACCTCCGACAGGGTCGAAACAAGCCGCAGCGGAAGTACATGGGATTCCTCCACGCTGTGTTCCAGCGCGCCGCGGAGGACCGAGGGAAAGCCCCTCACCATGGTCGCCTCCGTGCTTCGCAGCAGCTGAAAGGTGGCGCGCGTGTCCACGGTGTGAAGTTTCCAGCGATGGGCCCCGTCCGGCAGGTCCTCTTCCTCCAGTGTGCCGACCGGGTGGTCCTCCTGTGGGTTCAGGATATTGGCGATCAGGCGATGGCTAGCGAAACCCCAACCTTGCTTCAGGCGCATATTCTCCATGACGTTGACCTGCAAGGCGCGGCTTGTCTTGCGGACATGGAGCGGTTCGCCCGTCGATCCGGAGGTGTATTTGGATTGCACCTCGCCGTCTTCGGGCGGCACGAAGTCGCTATGGAATTTCGCCGGGTTCGCCCTTACCACGGACTTTTCCGTGATCGGAACATCGCGAAAGGGAATCGCCTGGCCGGACCTGAGGCGGGCGGCCCAAGACTGATCCCGGTAATAGGGCGAATGGACCGCCGCATGGGAGAACATGGCCGTGAGCGCCGTCTTGGGATCGGGTAATGCTACGCGTGCCATCCGCCGATCGCCCCTTGCCCCGTCGCCAGGCAGTTCCTCGTCCTTCGCCGGCGGACTATACTGCCGCTTCGGGTTCGCCGGCCAGATTGCCGCCGCAGGCGGCAGTCGAACCGGAAAGGGCCTGCAAATCAAAGGGAGAATAGACGATGGCAAAAGGTCAAAAGCGAAGCGGCCGGGAGCCGAAGAAGCCCAAAGCCGACAAGAACAAGAAGAAGGGGGCGGCCTCGGCGCCCGTTCTCTCCGCACCGCCGCCTAAGAACCGGCCGGCGGGCGGCGCCTGATTCGGACCACAGCGCCGGAGGAAGATCGGGTCAGCTTGGATCAAGCTGGCCGATGGGTCTTGCTCTACTTCAAGAAATTGGAGCCTGATTCACGCCTCAAGCTTGGGCGCGCTTGAGGCGATCAGGCGCCGGACGCTTCGCCAGCCCGGGGACCGATCACCCGATCCAGGATCCAGTTGCCGATCTGGTTCAGGCTCGTTTCCGTGCGGCAGAGCCGCGCCATGCGGGCATAGGGCGATGCGATCCCCGCCTGCTGGCGGAGCGAGATCGCCACGTCTTCGCCGACGACGATCTCGTTGCGCCGGTAATAGTTCTTGGCAATCTCCTCGAAGTCATTGCGCGCCACAGTGGCCTTCGGGAACAGAGAGCTCACGGTCAGGCGCGATTTGGTGGCCGACAGCGGCTCGCTGCGGAAGACCAGCGCCCCGTCATTGCCCAAGGTCATCATCATTGCGGGCCGGAGCGTGCAGAAGAAGGTGCCCTTCTTCCATTTGTCCTCGATCTGGGGCATGGGCGGGAAGCCGTCGTAGCCGGGGAAGGGCAGCAGCAGCTGACTGCCGTCATGGGCCGCGAAGCTGAGAGTGTAACGGCCGTTGGATTCCGGCAGGCGGGTATAGGTGGACTTCCATCTTGCCAGGGAATCCCGATGCACCGTCGGGATGTGGTAGCCGTCGCTGTAGTTCTCCACAAAGCATTTCCAGTTGGCGTCCATCTCGAAGACCACGCGCCGGGCGCAGACCATGTCCTCCAGCCGATGGGAGGCGAGATGGTCTCGGAAATCGCCCAGATGATCCGCCAGGGTCTCCGGCCCATCCTTGAACTTGACGAAGAGGAAGCCGCCCCAGCTGTCGCTCGGAATCTCGATCAGGCCGAAGTCGTGCCGGTTGGTGGCGTCGATGAGGGGCTTGCCGTCGGCGCCATCGTAGTTGGGTGCGCCGATCAGCGCACCGTCCAGGGAATAGGTCCAGGCATGGTAGGGGCAACGGAACGCCTTGCAGTTTCCCGTGCCCTCGGCCACCAAGGCGCCGCGATGGCGGCAGGTGTTGGCGAAGACCCTGACCTTGCCGTCGCTGCCGCGGGCCAGCAGCAGCTTGATGTTCATGAAGGTCATGGCATGGAAGTCGCCGGGCTCAGGCACGAGATCGAGGCGCTCCAGCAGGTTCCAGCCGGGCAGGAACAGGCGCTCCATCTCGGCCTGGAAGAACCGCTCCGAGCTGTAGCACCAGAGCGGCAGGGCGGCCAGGCTCGCTCCCTTCCGTCTCACCGGCTCGTAATGGCGCGGGTCGAGGATATCCTCCGGCTCGGCGATGCCGAAAGCGGCGCTGTGGTCATCGGGCATTGCGATCCCCATTGGCTGGGCTGTTGCCTGGCAATGTGGGTAGCATATAGGCGTTATCCAACTCTGCAAATTCCTCCAATGCGTTGCCGGCGCTGGGTCCGGGGCCATGCCCGCATAGGCGCAAGGGGAGAGCGCCTCGAGCTCAGCCAACCCGCTCGATGAGAGCCCGGGCGGCCGCCGGCGCACGCAGCTTGGCCCCGGAGATGAAATAGGCGAAAGCGTCGCCGCGCTTGGCCCAGGTCCGGGCGCGTTGCGCCCAGCGGTCCAGGTCGGCGGCGGTGTAGCCGGTTTCGATATCTTCCTTGCTGCGCATCAGCCGGGCATAGGTGAAATCCGCCGTCGCCACGTCGATCGCGGGGAAATCCTCGTCGTCGGCAAGCACGATGGCAACATTGTGCCGGCGGGCCAGTTCATAGAACCGCTCGTCCTTGAAGCTGGCACTGCGCACCTCCAGCGCGTGGCGCAGCGGCAAACCGTCCACTTCGCGCGGCAGCAGGTCGAGGAAGCCCGCGAAGTCCTCCGGATCGAATGTCTTGTGGGCCATGAACTGCCAGTTGATCGGCCCCAGGCGGTCGCGGAGCGCGCCGATACCCTGGCCGATGAAACGGGTGATCGCCTCGCCGGCGCCGGACAGCAGCTTGCGATCGGTGCAGTAGCGCGACGCCTTGACCGAGAAGACGAATCCATCCGGCGTCTCCTCGCGCCATTTGGCCCAGCTCGCGGGCTTGAAGGTCGAATAGTAGGTCCCGTTGATCTCGATCGAGCTAAGCCGGCGGCTGGCGAACTCAAGCTCGCGCTTTCGCGGCAGGCCTTCGGGGTAGAAAACTCCGCGCCAGGGCTCGTAGGTCCAGCCGCCGACGCCGACATGGATCTTGCCGCTCATGAGAGCTTTCCCGACGTCAAACCCGCCGCGAGTCCGCGACCGGATCGCAGCAGCCCTTGCCTACTAGCAGGGCGGCGATCATGCAAGATCGGACTGCCCGGCAGTTGCCGGCGGGGCCGAGGTTGGGGCAACTTTCACAGAGTTGCGTGCCGGCATGAACCGGCCGTCATGACGAGTGAGCGCACTCAAGCAGCCGAGGAGTGAACCCAGCCCCATGGACCGTCTCCAACAGATAAACGGATGGCTTGCCCGCGAAGCGCGCTTTTTCGAGGGCAATTTGGAGCTGTTCACGCAATTCTGCGCCAAGGTCGGGGAGCTGGCCGTGCCCCTCGACCGGTCATGGCTTCATATCCGTACGCTTCATCCGCAATACGCCGGGATGTCGCGGCTGTGGACGCGGGAGGACAGCGTCAAAGAGCGCTATCTCGATCACGGCTTCGAAAGCACGAAGGCCTATCTCGCCAGCCCGATAAGATTTGCCGTGGAAGGGCGCAAGACGGGCCGCTGGCGGCTCGATCCCGGCACGGCGCTGCCCTCCCCGACGCTCGATGAAATCCGCGCCTCGGGCTATACCGACTATGTGGTGGCGCCGCTCCTCTATTCGGACGGGACGGCGAATGCGCTTTCCTGGGCGACGCGCACGGACGCCGGTTTCAGCGACGACGATCTTCGACTCTTCGAGGACCTGCTGCCCGACTTTTCGGCGATTGCCGAGATCAAGAGCCTGCGGCGGTTTGCCGCCAACATGCTGCGGACCTATGCGGGACGAGAGCCCGGGGAGCTGATCCTGAAAGGCCAGATCCGCCGTGGCGACGTGCGGACCATCACGGCGGCGTTGATGCTCGTTGATCTGCGGGATTTCACGCTGATGTCCGACACCCTGGCACCTGCTGCCGTCATCAAGACGCTCAATCGCTATTTCGACTGCGTGATGCAGCCCGTCAGCCGGCGCGGCGGCGAGGTCATGGAACTGATGGGCGACGGCATCCTGGCGATCTTCAACGACAACGTCGACGGAGGGCCGGCCACGGCTTGCCGGCAGGCCTTCGCAGCGGCCCAGGAGGGGATCGAGGCGTTGGCGCGCTCGAATCGATCCGAGCCCGATGGCGCACCGCATCTGACCGCGGGCTTCGCGTTGCACTACGGCTCGGTCGCCTATGGCAACATCGGCTCGGGCGACCGGCTGGACTTCACCGTCATCGGCCGCGACGTCAATCTCACGAGCCGCATCGAACGGCTCTGCCGCGAGCTTGACCGGCAGCTCATCATGTCGGGCGAATTCGTGAAACTCCTGCAACAGCCGATGTTCGAGATCGGGCATTTCGCCTTGCGGGGCGTGCCACGCATGCAGCTCCTGTTCGGCCTGCCGACCGACAGCTAGTCGGGAGCTATGTTCGAAACTGGAAGTCTGGACTATATGGCCTCGTTGCCATTGTAACTGGTTCCACAGTCTAGGGAATGCAATGAGCCGGAAACATCGCCCCATCGACCTCCCTGCGCCGTATCTCAAGCGTATCTGGCTGGACAATGCTCTGGTGATCGATGCAAACGCTTACCCTTTTTGCTTACCACTGTTCCGCGCCGAGTTCGTGCTGACCTTCGACAGACCGATAACCATCATCGTGGGAGAGAACGGGACAGGAAAGTCGACCCTTCTCGAGGGAATCGCGGCGATGGCGGGCTACGACGACGCAGGCGGCGGCAAAGGCTACAGGCCCGTCGATCATTCCGCTGCGATCGAGGCGACCGGAGGGCGTTTGGCGCCTGCGTTACGGGGAAGCTGGCTGCCGAAAATCACCAGCGGCTGGTTCTTCAAGGCGGAAAGCTTCCTTTCCGTTGCGCGCTACCTTGACCAAGCTGCGCTCGAATCCCATGAGCAGCCACCGGATTTCCTTTCCCATTCGCATGGTGAGGGTTTCCTGCGTTTCTTCGATGAGCGTTGTGACCGGCAAGGGATCTTCATATTCGATGAACCAGAATCTGCACTCTCGCCGTCCCGGCAGATCCAGTTCCTGCGGCTTCTGCGTCGCATGGAACGGCGCGGGCAGTGTCAAGTCATTATGGCCACGCACTCCCCGCTTCTCATGGCCTACCCAGGCGCAACATTGCTGTACCTTTCGAAAAACGGTCTGGATCCAATCAGCCTCGAACAGACAGAACATTTCAAGTTGACACGCGAGTTCTGCGCGAACCCGGCATTGTTCGTCGATTCTGTTTTTGATGAGGAAGTCTGAGGGTACGTTTGGCCACCTCTTGGTCGTCCCAGAGAGAATTGCCAGGCGCCGGCGAGGATGAACGGCGAAGGTGGACTCGTTCTAGTCGATTTCTTCCACGCGATCAGATTCGATGACGCGGCTGATGAAATTGGGAATCTCGAGACCACCCTTGACCTTGGCTTCGAGGTTCGCCTCAGCCTGCCTCACATCCTCGAGCTTGGCGAGCACGGCTTCAGCTTGTCCGAGGGGCACGATGACGACACCATCCCGATCCCCCACCACGATATCGCCGGGATCGATGGAGAGGCCACCCAAGACCACCGGCAGCCCGACCGTGCCCGGTCCGTTGCGCGCTGGCGAATTGGCCGTGACGCCGGCGCAATAGACCGGCAGGCCGACGGCGAGGATTCCGACCAGATCGCGCACCAGCCCGTCGGTAACCAGCCCAGCCACGCCCCGATTGCGTCCCATGCCGAGCAGAAGATCGCCGGTGATGGAGGTCGCAGTAAATCCGTCGGTGGCGGCCACCAGAATGTCGCCTTGCCCGGCGACGGCCAGCGCCCCGAACAGCGCCAGATTGTCGGCCGGGCCGGCATGGCAAGTGACTGCAGAACCCACCATCACCCCGGCGGGCTCCGCCAGCGGCTTGATCCGGTAGTCGAGGCAGCCGCGGCCGCCCATCGCGTCGACCAGATAGCCGGAAGGCACGCCGGCAAACCGGCCGAGCAGCTCCTTCGAAGGTCGCGCGAACCTCCGCCTGATCCTCAACAGCGGGGGATCCTTGATCATGGTTCGAAACCTCGCATGAAGGTTGTCATTGTTGCGGCATCAGAAAATCCGGCCCGAGTTCGGTGATCTTGCTCACGCCGAGAAGCCCCATTGTTCGGTCGATTTCGCGACGGAGGATCTCGAGCACCCGAGCCACGCCCGCCTCCCCGGCCACGGCCAGGCCGAACAGATGCGGCCGGGCGATCAAGCAAAGCGAGGCGCCCAGCGCCAGGGCCTTGATGACGTCGGTGCCGCGCCGGACGCCGCCATCGATCAGCACCGGGACCCGGCCACCGACCGCGGCGACCACGCCCGGCAAAGCATCCAGGCAGGCCGGCACGCCGTCGAGTTGTCGGCCGCCATGGTTCGAAACGATCACGCCGTCTACGCCGCAAGCCATCGCCTCGGTTGCTTCCTTGGGATGCAGGATGCCTTTGAGCAACAACGGGCCCTTCCACAGCCCGCGCAGCCACTCGACGTCTTGCCAGGACAAGGACTGGTCGAGCAGGCCCGGCAGCTTCCCGGCCATCGAACTGATGTCCATCCTGGCGCCCAGGCTTGCGTAATTCGCGAAGGTGATCTTCCGCACCCGGGGGCCCATGCGCATCAGCCAGGGGAGCTTGCCCGCCATCGCCACGAGATCGAACGGGCTGAACCGCGGGGGAATGGTGAACCCGTTGCGGATGTCGCGCTCGCGATTGCCGACCAGCTTATTGTCGGTCGTCAGCACCAGCGCTTCGAAGCCGCTCGCCGCGGCGCGGTCGAGGAATTCGCGCGTGAAACCGCGATCGCGATAGACGAACACCTGCATCCAGCGTGGCCCCGCCGAAGCTGCGGCAAGTTCCTCGATGGTGCAGGTCGAGCCGTGGCTGAGACAAAAGGCAACGCCGGCCGCCGCTGCCGCCCGGGCCGCGGCGATCTCGCCTTCCGGCCAGAAAAGGCCCGATAATCCGGTCGGGCCGATCATCACCGGAAGCGCCAGGCGCCGGCCGAACAATTCGACCGACAAGTCGCGCTCGGTCACGTCCTTGAGCGGTTTGGGAAGCAGTTCAACTTCGCTGAAGGCATCCTCATTGCGCCGGAGCGTGTGTTCGTTCTCGGCGCCGCCGTCGGCGAAGTCGAACACCGGGAGCGGCAACGCCCGGCGCGCCATGGCCCGGATCGCGGCAAGGCTGTAAGCGGATCGATGCCAGGGGGGAGACGCGCCAGCCATCAGGTATGGGCGGACTCGAAGCGGAAGCCGGCAAGGATGGCGATCCGCGTCATGCCTTGTTCCCCCTCACGTTCCAGTACCGCTTGGCAATCTCGTCCAGATGACGGCGCATGGCCGCTCCGGCCGCGGCAGGATCGCGCGCCTCGATCGCCTCGAAAATCTCGCGATGGGATTCCAAGGCAAGCGGTCGGTGCCGGGTCGGCGCAGCGATACGCTGCGCTGGTCTTCCAGCCATTCGTCGCTCTCCTCTGATGCCGGCATCACATAGGATTTTTTACAGAAGGCGCATTTCGCCAAGAGTGTGACAGCCTGCATACTGGCACGGCAAGGGATTGTGGCCGCGCCCGAGACTTCGCCTAAGAGGCGAAAGGTAAAGAGAGCCGAGACTTTTGATTCACAGCCTCGCCAGCTCTGCTGGATTCCTCCGCTGGCGCCCATCTTCTCTTCCTGCCGCCCTATAGCCCAGACCTCAAGCCCATCGAACAGCTCTTGGCCAAACTCAAAACGCTCCTGCGAAAAGCCGCAGAACACGCCGAAACTGCCCTCTGGCAGCGAACCGGTCAGCTCCTCGAAGCCTTCGCCCCAGCCGAATGCGCAAACTACTTCAGGAATGCAAGATATCCCTCAGCCTAAGGAAATCACGCTCGAGCATCGCCTTCTGTGATGCTCCAGAGCCTAATGCCTACGGCGACCCGCCGCCCATTGGCAATTTTAGGCTCTGATAGAGAACGGAGAGATTGAGACTCACGAGGCTGCGCGTCAAAGCCCACCCGCCGTCGCTCGTGGCGGCGACCAGACCGGCCCGTTGCATTAGCGCCAAATGCTCTTCGGCTATGGCCGGGCTGGTGCCGATACGAGAACTGAGTTCGCAAGTGGAAACCGTACCGCCTTGTCTCCTGTTCTCGGCCAGGGCCACAAGCAACCCGAAGGCAAGCTCTGCTCGAATGGACGGTTGCGTGCTTCGGCGCGGGCTTTCCACCATCCAGCGTGGCGCCGACGCGGCCGCGATTTCCGCGCCAAATAGCACGACGAGCCAGAAGATATACATCCAGAGCAAAAAGATGGGGATTCCTGCCAGGACCCCATAGATCAGGCTATAGGACGAGATCTGGGATATGTAGAAGGCGAAGGCCCACTTCAACACCTCCATCAGGATGGCGGCACATAGGGCGCCGGCTATGCCATCGCGCCAGCGCACCCGGCAATTAGGAATCACACAATAGAGAAAGGCGAGAGACACAAACTCCAAAACGAAGGGAAGAAAATTGGCTACGCGCGCCCCCCATTCCTGGACCATTTGCTGGCCGACAATATCGTGGGGGCCCTCGACGCTGGCGAAATGGCCGATGTAAGCGGACGCTGACAAGGCGCCGCCTATGAGGAGCGGTCCTAGCGTCAAGACAATCCAATAGCCAATGATGCGCTGACCCCAGGTTCTTTGAGTCGTCACGTCCCATATGGCGTCCAATTGATCTTCGATGGTCGCCAAAAGCATGGCCGAGGTGAAGACGAAAGCGATTGCGCCAAAGGCAGTGGTTTTTGCGGCGTTGGTGGCAACGTATTGGAACCACTGTGTGGCATTGTCACCGACCTCAGGGGCGAAATTGCCCAGAAGAATAAGAATAAAGCGGCTTCGCGCGTCAGCGAATATCGGAAAGTTCGAAAAGACGACGAGCACAATAGCTGTCAACGGCAGGAAGGACAGGATCGTGGAATAGCTGAGCGCGCTGGCGCCGATCAGACAACGATGGCTGAAAAAGCCGCTGCCAACGCGTTGGGCTATGCTGACCAGACGATCGAACAGCACCCTGGGGCCCGTCTTCTGAGTTGGGCCTTCTGGCCCGGCAGGTTGGAGAACGGGCGTCATCGGTCAAAAGCCCATTGCAAGCGCGAATAGTTGTCCGCCGTCAGACTATTGGAGACAGCGAACAGCGCGACCCTAGGGAGGATCTGGTGCATCTGTTGAACGATGCTATGTAGCTCGGGCACGGTGTATCGAGCCTCGGTTTTGGACGGTCTGTCGATTGGGTGACAGAGCAAATACCAATCTTGCATCGGCAGGAAGTAGGTTACATCCACCGGTAGATCTAATAGAGCATAAGCAGTGCAGTTTGAGAGGCAGAAGGAAACCCAACATACCGGCAACGGGAGTAGAAGCGAACGGCAACCTTACCTGGACCCGACTTTCGCAAGGGCGTATCCTCTCTTAACTCAAGCGTGAGGGCAGTTGTCCCCTGCCCGATGTCAGGAAATTAGGAGCGTCGGCACAACCCTTGGAAACAATGGCGGTCGTCCTCGTTGCAATCGCGGTGCTCTATATCGCCCGTGACGTCGTCATGCCCCTTGCTCTCGCTCTCCTGCTCAGTTTCGCTTTAGGACCGCTCGTGCTGGCGCTGCGGCGTTGGCATTTTGGCCGCGTCCCTTCGGTTGTCGCTGCCGTAGTACTCGCCTTCTCCCTGATCGCTGGCATTGGCGCTCTTATCGGCAGCCAGCTGGCTGCATTGGCACAAAATTTGCCTCTGTATAGCTACAATATGACGGAGAAAGTCCAATCGCTTCGGCAAGCGGCATTGGGGAGCAGTATTATTGGCCCGCTCTCTGGAATTCTGAAGGACCTCGGGAGCGAGATCGCAAAACCAGCAGAAACGACGGTTAAGCTTACAGCGAAGCCGGAGGCCACGGCTTTGCCCACGGGTCAAGAGCGACAAGCAATTCCTGTGGAGATCCGCCAATCCCCCTCGACGCCGCTCGAGGTAATTGAGGCCATACTCGGTCCGCTGATCCGCCCTTTGGCGACAGCTGGCATTGTCATTGTCTTTGTCATCTTCTTTCTGCTGCAACGGGAAGATCTGCGAGATCGGTTCATTCGGCTCGCCGGCCCTCGGGATCTAAACCGCACGACCCAAGCGCTCGATGACGGAGCGCGTCGTCTCAGCCACTATCTGTTGACGCAGTTGGGGATCAACGGCTGTTTCGGCCTGCTTATTGGCATGAGCCTTTGGTTCATCGGCGTGCCCAACCCAGTATTGTGGGGCATTCTCGCAATGCTGCTGCGCTTCGTGCCCTATATCGGCCCCGTCATTGCGGCTGCCTTCCCGGCGGCCGTTAGTTTCGCCGTCGATCCTGGTTGGTCGATGTTATTTTGGACGCTAGGCATATTCTTGGTAGCTGAGCTCATTGTCGGTCAGGTCGTTGAGCCCATCCTCTACGGCAAAAGCACGGGCCTTTCCCCCGTTGCCATTATCCTAGCCGCTGCCTTCTGGACCTGGATTTGGGGTCCTGTCGGCTTGCTCGTTTCGACGCCGCTGACCCTGTGTCTGGTGGTCCTGGGCCACCATGTCGAGCGATTGAGATTCCTAAGCGTCGTGCTGGGTGACCAACCTGCTCTAACTGCGGGGGAGAGTTTCTATCAGCGCGTGCTCGCGGACGATTCCGATGAAGCGTTGCTCCAGGCGGAGCAGTTCCTCAAAACCGCGCCGCTGGTAAACTACTACGACCAGGTAGCGATCAAAGGGCTTGCGCTCGCCCAATTGGACGTCAACCGCGGCACCCTTTCGCACGAACGAAGGCTGCAACTCAAGGAAGCAATTGACGAGATCATTGACGATCTTTCCGACCGCAATGACATTCTGCCGCCTGGAAAGCAAGATGGCGAAGCAACTCCTGCGCAACAGCCGGCGTCTGCTCCGGACGATATCGCAGTCACTTGGCGGGAAAGTGCAGTGATGTGCATCGCCGGCCGAGGTTCGCTGGACGAAGCTGTGGCAGCAATGCTGGCGCAACTTCTGAAGAACCAGGGGATTGGCGCTTTCGTGGTGCCTAGTGGCGCGGTCTCGGTAGGCAAAATATCGCAACTCGATGTGACGGGCGTGCAGATGGCCTGTCTTTCCTACTTGGAGGCCGGCGGCTTGACCAGCGCGCGCTACCTTGTGCGACGGCTGCGTCGCAAACTGCCGCATGGAGCAATACTTGTGGGCTTTTGGACGCTGAGTGACGAACAGATCAAAGCTCGGGATGCCTTGCAGCAGACAGGTGCCGATCTCATAGTCGCCTCTCTGCGCCAAGCCATTGAGCAGGTCAGCGAGAGGGGGAGGAAGGCGCGGCCCACCGAATCGCTGAAGTCCCCGCCTACCCCGAACGCTCGTCCAGCCGCCCAGTAGCTGCGCAATGCGGCTCTAGTGAGTTCGATCCCCTCGCGTCTTGTGGACGCTCGAGTGGGAAGGTCTTAACGGGCCAGCGGTCTGGCGGCGCAGCCAATCGGCAATAGAGAAGCTGAGGCAACAAATTCAGCTCCTGATGCTGTGTACGACGCCACTGATCACCCGGCGATCACCAATGCGTGGCTTGCCCCGCGTGTCGGTCGGAAGGTGCGGTTCAAGCCGCCCGAACTGCTCGTTGATCAGCAAGAAATACCCCGATCCATCAGGAATATTCCTTTGGAAATCTTGAATCCAGTTTCGCCGGCATTGGGAATGCTGTTTATGAGTCTCAACCCTACCAAGGAGCTTGGGCATCGGACGACTATTTACTTGCCATTCTCGGGCCGAGCCAACGCAAGGCGCTCAAGGTGGTGACTGAAGAAATGCCGTGCGTCGCCACTGTGGTTTGCAGTACGAAATCGATCGGCGTGCCGTCCTCGACGCTGCGGAACATAATCGGGACTCCCCGATTGTCCAGCCACACTTCTTGCCGCTTATCGCCCATCACGATGAAGTGTCGGACGGACATTGAGGCGCCATTCACGGAAACCGCTTCGTACTCGCCGCCAGAAATCACTAGGTTGACGATCCTGCCCGTGTCCGGGTAAATCGCGGTCGCTTCACCAGCGTGTGTTAGGACCCAAGGGTCCGAGGGAAAAATGGCCGCCGGCCCGGTGAATGAACCCGCCGTCGCATTCACCACGAATTGATCACCGCGAGCTTCGCCGTGCACTTCGAAGTACCGGCCGTCCTTGTTACCGACACTCTGTAGTGAGACCAGCCGATTGCCGCGCATGATCTCGGTGATGTCGGTTTCTTGGCGATAGACGACGATCCCCAGTAACCCCACCGCAATGCGCAGACGCGCGTCGATCCGCATCCCTTCCGGATCATGATTGATCGCATTCGTCAGCGTGCCAATCTGGCCATATATGGGATGCATGATAGAGTAAGTATACATTTGTTGCTCTGCCAGCGCCGGTGCGGCTCCGACCAAGACGCTCAAAGCCACTGCCAGGCCAACTGCACTGGCTCGCGTCATGGTACACATCCGCCCATGGATGAGGTGAGCGCCTTAGTCATCGCGCTAGTTCGCGCTGTTTTGGAGCGACTGACCCGTGTCTTTGATGTCGTGGCCGAGCCCCGCCATTGTGTGACAGGCACTCAAGAGCGGCGCGACCCCCAGAAACGCGAGCAGGGCCAGCGCCAACATCGTCATTCTCTTGCACATTGCGGTTACCTCTCGTTGAGCGATTTCAAGACTCCTCGCAGAAAAGGGAAAGCAAGCGCGCCTCTTTCGTATTTCAGCTGAGGTGCGGGCATCTGCCGAATTTGTCGTCGGATCTTATCGTCGACGCCGATCGATTTTCCGTTCGCGATGCCCAGTCTGCATCTTTGCCGGAGCGTCACCGGCGGTCATTAGGGAAGGATGCACGCCCATATGTTTACGATCGAAATTCAGCCGTGAATGTTCAAACGAGCACACGCAGTTCCGATTCTAGAAGAAACTTTCATGTGAATCGCCGTGCCATATTATACGTTGCGGTCAATAATAACTTAAGCGGGGCGGTATTTTGCATGATATCTAGATTTATTGTCTTGTAATTACCTGGACTCGGCACCATCCAATTAGAGTGACATATCGTCTTTGCCTCGCCGAGGTGTGCCGCCTGTCTTCCAGCGTTGCTGATTTTGCAAGGCCACGTTGTCTACCCAGGCTCATGCCCCGGACCAGCTGACGGATCTCGAGCGGCACCTTCGGTCTCTCGCCGCGCCGTCCGGATTTCCAGCGCCAGGACGATCGAAATCCGCCACGGTGCGAACGAATCACCGTTTCGGGTCGGACGATCGCCAGCGCCTCTACAATGCCCGGAGTGAGGCGATAAAGCCCATCGAACATCGACCGGTCGAAATTGCCGAGAGCAGTTCTCTTCGGGGATTTGCGCCACAGCACGTCGGCGCGCGTCTCCAGGTAATAGCGCTTGCGGATGCCCCGCTTCCCGATCCCCCGGCCGATGGCGAAGCCGTGCTCCGGGCGTATGAAGGCCACGTCGTCGACGATAAAAGCATTGGGTTCGCGAATCGAGGCGAGTTCGGCCGCCGCCGCCTCGGGGCTCGCCATACGGTAGCTCCGGCCAGAAGGTCCAGGCGCTGCAGAAGGAGCAGTCCCGGGGCAACCCCAGGTGAGTTCGATCGACGCGCGGGGGTCGAGCTCGCCGATGAAATATCGCCGGCGCCGACGAAGGAGGCGCTGTGCCCGCCCACGAACACGAAACGGCCGCGATCCTGCCCCTTGATCCGTTCGGCGAGATCGACCACTTCCGGCAGGTTGGCAAGGTAGTTCAGCGAGAAGCCGACGGCACGCGGCCCGAATGTTGCGAGCTCGCGGGACAGCTCGGCATGGGTGGAAGCCTGCAGGTCGAGGATGCGCACTTCATGGCGCGATTGGCTCGCCGCCTCGGCAACACGCTCCAAGCCCAGCGGCTCGAGGCGCAGATAGATCTCGCTGTACATGAGGGGGCTGGGATGCACGAAGAGAAGATCCATGCGAACCTCCCATCGGCGGCGGGCGCCATCGCGGCGCCACTCGGGCACCGTGAGGCCCAAATCTTAGACAGGCACCGCCCCTGGCAGCCTGTGGCAAAAGCATATGCAGGACGGCGGGCAAAGGCTCCGGGGCTCGCCCCCAAATCGGGCACTAAAGTTTCACGCCCCATATGCAGCTCGCGGCTGTCGAATGCCAGCGGTGAGGTCCGCAGAGGGGTGGGCACCGTCGGGATGCGACTTCCGCCGCGGGTGGCGGAGCCAGTCTGCAGCGAACCCGTCTCTGTATCGAATTCCCCGATAAGCAGGGAATTCTCGCGAGATAGGGCTTGCTAACCCAGCTTTGCTTCAAGCAAACCGCGGCTATCACTACGCTTTATGCGTCAATTTCCCATTCGACGGCAGAGGGAATTTTTCGGAGGATCAGGGAGTGGAAGCGAGGGAACAGGGAATCTGCAGAGAAGATCAGGGACAGGTGCTCGCATCGATCGATCGGCCAAAGGGCTCCCTGCGCGTCGATCCCCAAGGCGCCGGGGGCCAGACTGGCAAAGTAGTCGCAGTGCCTGTGCTGGGAGGGTTACATCAGGTCTGCCAGTTAGCGACAGAATCTACAGGATTCGATTTTGCACCCTACGGGCCTTCAACTATCACAATCCGGCGGCTAGGTAGCCGCCGTCGACCCGGAGCGTTTCTCCGGTGACGAAGCTGGCGCCCCGCGAAGCCAGATAGAGGGCTGCGTTCACCAGCTCCTCGAGCTCGCCGAACCGGCCGAGAGGCGTTCGACGAAGCGCGTTTGCCTTACGGTCGGGCGCCATCTTTTCCCGATTGAGCGGCGTCATGAAGAATCCCGGGGCGATCGCGTTGACGCGAACACCGCGCGAAGCCCACTCGGCGGCAAGGGTACGGGTCAGGCCAAGCACCGCATGCTTGCTGGCGGTATAGACGGCACTGCGCTGGAAACCCAGGAACGAAGCGATCGAGGCTATATTGATGATGCTGCCCTGGCCTCTCGCCAGCATGTGCTTGCCGACTTCCGTGCAAGCGAAGAACACGCTTCGCAGATTGGTCGCCATGATCGAGTTCGAACTCCTCGGCCGTGAACTCCTCGGCAGACTTCAGCAGCGTCGTCCCTTGGGAATTCACTAGAATATCGATACGGCCATGGCGGGCCATCACGCCGCGGACCAGCTCCTGCAACGCGGAGAGGTCGGCCACGTCCACGGCATACCCCTCCGCATCGGCCTTGCTTGCCTCAAGGCGAGCGGCGACTTCGGTTACTTTCTCCGGCTTGCGGCCGACCGGGATCGCCGTAGCGCCCGCCTCCCCAAAGCCCAATGCGATCTGCCGTCCTATCCCGCTCGATCCGCCGATCACCAGGGCTACCGATCCGGCCAACGAAAATCGCGAAGAGAAGTCCATGGGTGCCCCCGGCTCGCCCATCGTTGCCACCGCACTCAATTGACCGAGAAGCGCTTTACGGCATCCCAGTTCACTTCGATGCCAAGGCCAGGCTTGCCGGAGGGTTCGATGACGCCCTCGACCATGGTGAGCCCATCCGTCACCAATTCCCTTCGCAGCACGTCCTCGCACAGCTCCGCCGGCAAAAACTCAATGAAGGGACAGTGTGGCGTGACAAATGCGAGATGCGCGGTCGCCGCGATCGAGATGCCGGTCTTCCAGCAATGCGGCACGATGAGACGCCCCCGCTCGGCTGCCATGGCGCAGACCTTGAGCGCTTCGCCGAGTCCGCCAACCCGCCCGACGTCCGGCTGGGCAACGTCCACCCGACCCCGGTCCATCAGCTCGGCGAACTCGAAATGCGTAGCCTGCCATTCCCCGCAGGCGATGCGCATGGGCGCCTCCGCCTGCAGACGCGCATATTCGTCCAGATTGTCCACCCAGATGGGCGTTTCCAGGAAGAACAAGTCGAACTCGGCCCAATCCCGCACCGTCCGCAGCGCCGTCTCGGCGTCGTTCCACATGTACTGGACGTCGACCATCAGGGCGATATCCGGGCCAAGAGCACGTCGAACCGCGGCAACGACTTCAGTGTGCCGGTCGTAGGGCTCCTTGAGTCCGGCATGGGCGTATGGGCCGTTCATGGTCACCTCGGCCTTGACCGCTTTGAAGCCGAGTTCGCGGGCTCTGCTGGCCCACTCCACTAGGCTATCGCGGTAAGCTTCGAAGCTGTGACCATTGGGCTGCAAGGAGGCGTAGGGCGTGATCCTCTGCCGGGCAACGCCGCCGAGAATCTCGAAGATGGGTCGCGACAGGGCCTTGCCCTTCAGATCCCACAGGGCGATTTCGACCGCGCCAAGCGCGTGGATCAAAGCGCCGCGCCGGCCATGCATGCAGGTTCCGACATAGACCTTCTGCCACAAGCGTTCGATATCGAGGGGATTCTCGCCGAGCAGCAGGTCCTTGAGGCAAAGGCTCATCGTGTGCGTGCCGCGGGCCTCGACGCAGGCTCGTGCGATCCAGGGATTGACATCGCTCTCCCCGATGCCCGACAGCCCCTCATCGGTCCGCACGACGACGAGAAAGGAATCCTGCGCCGAAGACGTGTAGGCCGGGCTGTAGTTAGGCGCCAGCAAGACATGACATTCTATGTCGGTGATCTTCATTCAACCCTCGATAGGTTCCACGGTTGGCGCGACTCGGTCGCACCGAGACGGCTCGTCGTTAAGGCACTTCTCGGTGCCTCGCAGGATTCTTGCTCGCGTCCAGTGCGCGGCGCCCCCTGATTGTTCTGTTCCGCGGGTCCATCAGATCGCTTCCCCGTCGATCGCCTTGCTACGACGACGGAGGCGCATGACATGTCGAACGATCTCCCGGTCGAGCCGGGCAAGATCGCCTTTGCCTATCAGCTGCAAGATCTGCCTGTGCTGCTGCGCCAGGCGCGGCCCATCGCGCTCCGTCCGCACTTCCCGGCCGAAGATGATCAATATGTGCCGGGCGAGGGCCTCCCACAATGTGATCACGATCTCATTGCCCGAGGCCAGGCAGATCTGTCGATGAAATTCGAGATCGGCCTTACTCGTCTGCACCCAGTCGTGATGGGCCGCCTCGCGGCCCATCTTCGTGATTAGAGCTTCAAGAGCCTTCAGCTTCTCGGGATGGGCTCGCAAATTCCTGAGTGCATCGGGCATGGCCAGGCGCTCGAGGGCGACCCGCGCCTCGCAGATGCGGTCGATCTTCAGGTTATCGAAGTCCACCACATGCGCGCCGCGGTGTGGCGCCACGTCCAGGATTCCTTGCGCTTCGAGCATCTTGAGCGCCTCTCGGATCGGCACGCGGCTGACTTCGAGTCGCTCTGATAGTTCGGTTTCGACGAGCCTCTGACCAAATTCGATCGTACCAGCCGCGATGGCATCGACGATGAAGTCGGCAACCTGCGCAGCCAAACTCTGCGTCCTGGGCAGAGCAGATTGTCGGTGAGGAGAAGCCTTGGCCGGCGTTCGGCCGGCTGGGGAATTCGCGTTCGGGGCGAGCTGCTTTTTCATTGCCAGACTATGTACATCAGCCCACGCGGCGCCGGAAGCTCTTGGCTGCTTGCACGCGCCGCCAAGGCCCCGTGTCGCCGTCGATCACCTTCGACACTGCTGTCCAGGCCGGAGAAGCCCACGGCTAACTCACCTTGCCAAGGCCCAGTGGATCGTCGGACGCGGGAATGAGCTCCCGCAGGAACCGTTTTGTTCGCTCGACTTGCGGCGCATCGAAAAATTCCCTCGGCGACGCCTCTTCGACGATTTGGCCTTCCGCCAACAGGATAACGCGGTCCGCGACATTTTTTGCGAACCAGAGCTCGTGCGTGACTACCAACATGGTCATGCCTTCGATGGCGAGTTGGCGCATGACTCCGAGCACTTCGAACACCAGCTCGCGATCCAAGGCCGAAGTGACCTCATCGAACAACATGACCTTGGGGTCCATGGCCAGGGAGCGGGCGATCGCGAGCCTCTGCTGCTGTCCGCCGGAGAGCTGGGCCGGTCTCGCGTGCGCCTTCTCGGCAAGGCCCATTTTTTCGAGCAGGTTTCGAGCCCGCTCCTCGGCCGCCTTTCGGCCGATCTTGCGAACGAGGCGCGGGGCCAAGGTTATGTTGTCCAACGCCGTCAGATGCGGGAAGAGATTGAACTGCTGAAAAACCATGCCGATCTGTCCCGGCAAGCCGCCGGACCTGTCCATGCGCCGACCGCCGACGAGGATCTGCCCCTCGTCGGGAATTTCGAGGTGGCACAAGCAGCGCAGAAGAGTGCTCTTGCCGCCGCCGCTCGGCCCGACGATCACGAGCACCTCGCCCGGGCGGACGTTGAGCGAAACATTTCGCAGGACTTCGAGCATGCCGAAGCGCTTTGTGACGCCCTGCACCTCGACCATGTAGTTAGCAATTTCGTTCATGGGGTATGCCCTCAGACGAGCGGCCGGCTAGCGACCGACCAGCCTGGCACTATGCCAGAATCCGGCCGGTCGCCTTTCACCCGCGGTTCGAAGCCGCTCGATCGCCACGCCTGCGACACGGTGTCTTGCTCAGTCCGGATACCCGCCCCGTTGCAGCAGCAGGACGTTAAGCGCCGGCTCCCAACCGATATCCTGCATGTACAGCCGTTCGTAGGTGCCGTTGTTGATCTGCTCCTGCAGCCAGGTGTCAACCCAGCGTGCGAAGAGCAGGCTTCCCTTTGGCAAGGCCGGCCCGGACGGAAAGGCTTGCAGGAATGGCTTGTCGACGCCCGTCCAGGCAATCTTCACCGCACCCGGATGCTCTTGCAGATAGGCCTGCGCCGAGACGTTATCGGTCAGGAAGGCGTCCGACCGATGGGTCATCACCTGCAGAAACCCGTCATTGTGGCCCTTGTTGGCCATCTCCTGCGCCTTGGGGAACACCGCCTTCTTGACGTCCTGATCGACCGAGCCGATTTCCGTCGAAATCGTCCTATTCGGCTGATTCAGGCACTCGACGGTATCGCAGGTCGAATCCGGCGGCAGGACCGCGGCCAAACCGACTGCTTCCCATGGTTTGGCGAAATCGACGGCCAGCGCGCGTTTTGACGTGATTGCCATTTGAGCCAACACGATATCGAACTTGCCCGCCTCCAGCCCCGGGATAAGTCCGTCCCAGTCGCTGTCGACGAACTGGACCTGGACGCCCAAGTCGCTTGCCATTTTGCGCGCCAGATCGACCCAGAAGCCCTTGATGTCCCCGGTCTGAAGATCCTTCCACATCTCCGGCTTGTACTGCAGCCAAGTTCCTACCCGTAACGTGCCGCTTTTCTTGATCAATTCGATCGTGACCCCGCCCAAATCTTGGGCTTTCGCGGTTGCGGCGCCGAAGAACGACAACAGTCCGATGCATGCAGCGGCCAGAAGCGAACGTTCAAGTCTCATTTGCAGCCTCCCTTGTCATGCGGTTTGCACAGCCTCTACCGCCATTCCCTCACTGGCGAGCGTCGCGCCGTGCTGCGAACGCTTTGGAACCTTGATGCCGCCGGCATCCTTCTCGCGCGAAGCCCGTGAAAATATCGAGACCCCGATCGGGCAGGATCTTCCGGGGAACCCGCTATGGATGTCCGATTGGGCCTGCGGAGCCGCGCGCATCATCATCATGGCCTTGCGATGTTGACCTTCTGACTAACTGTATACATATTTGCAGTGCGGGTTTCAATCTTCCGCTTTGACGCTTCCCCAACTGGCGACGGCTGGCTTGTTCGCTTTCATCAACGTCATGCCGACACGGCAAGCAGCCGGACGCCGCCCGGCCGCTATGCGGTCGCTGCGACCTGCAGCCCCGTGGGGTGGCAACACTGCGGATCCGAGGAGACAGTCATGAAGGATATGGAGATCGACCGCATCGCCGTGTACGTCGTGGGTCCCGACACGGAGCGCCATGCGTGGTCCTCGGACATGCACGCCCAGTTCATGACCAACACGCTTCTCAGAGCCACGACGCGCGGCGGCCTCGAGGCCGTCGCCGGCGTCTCATCCTACACCGAGTTCGACTTTGATCGCTCGATCGCAGAGACCCTCCGTCCGCTTCTGCCACACGCCATCAACGCCACGCCGGATGGGCGCGAGGCCCTCTGGCACAAGCTCTACAATCGCGGCATCCCCATCGCGCCGCAGGCGCAATCGGCCATCGACATATTGCTCTGGGACCTGGCGGCGAAAGCCGCAGGCAAGCCGCTTTATAAGTACCTGGGCGGCGCCCGCGACCGTATCCCCGCCTATGCCAGCACACCGCTGTATGAGGATCCGGAGGCCTATGTCGAGAATGTCCACCGCTTCGTCGAAGAGGGTTACCGCGCCATCAAGTTTCATTGTTGGTGCGAAATCGAGCGCGACATGCAGATGGTCAGGGCCGTCGAAAAAGCCTTCGGTTCACGCTCGCTCGACCTGATGCTCAACGTCGAGCAGCGTTACGATCGCGGCACGGCACTGCGCGCGGCGAAGGAACTGGAACAGCTGGACTACACCTGGTTCGAGGCTCCCTTCCCCGACTATGATCTCGCCGGCTACAGGGAACTGCGCCGCTACGTCTCCCTGCCGATCATCCCGGCGGGCAATTCTGTCCTCAGCCCTCATCTGATCGAGCTCGCGATCGACATGGGCTGCTGGACCAAACTGCGCGTCGACGTTACCGTCGCAGGCGGAATCACGCCGACCCTCAAGATCATGGGCCTGGCCGAGGCACGGGGCATGACCGTAGAGCTGCAATGCTGGGGCTATACGAGTACCCAGGCCGCGAATTTGCATCTGATGCTTGCCCGGCCGAATTGCGAGTATTTCGAACAGCCAGTTCCCTATCCCGCGTTCGAGTATGGCTTCTCCAATCCGATCCGGACCGGCCGCGACGGCTGCGTGCAGGCATCGGAGCTGCCAGGACTTGGCCTTGACATCGATTGGCAGGCGATCGAGGCGGCGACACTTCTGCGCTACGAAGTGACCGGGCGCTCGTAAGGCACATCGAAGATCCTGAAGCCCGTAGCGGAGCCCGCATATGTACCACTTCGACTGGTCAGTCCCTTTCACCTACTTCCCGGCGCTGATGACGGGGCTCCTCGTCACCTTGAAAGTGTCGGCCATCTCCGAGCTTGTGGGCATCGCCCTTGGCCTCATCGTTGCGCTCTGCCGCATGTCACCCCTTGGGCTTCTGCGCTATCCGGCGGTCGCCTATATCGACTTTCTGCGCGGGATACCCATCCTGGTGATGCTGCTCTGGGTCTACTACGGCTTCTCAATTCTGTTCGGCGTGAATTTCAGCCAAATGCAGGCGGCAGTCCTGGGGCTGGGATGCTCCTATTCGGCCTACATTGCGGAGATATTCCGCTCCGGCATCCAGGCGGTTCCCATGGGCCAGCGGGAGGCCGGGCGTACCCTGGGTCTCGCGGGCTGGCAGGTGATGGTCTACGTCGTGTTGCCCCAGGCTGTCAGAATCATCATCCCGCCGATGGGCAACACCGTCATCAGCATGCTGAAAGACTCCTCGCTGGTCGCGATCATTGCGGTGTCCGACCTCATGCGCCAGACCATGGTCGCCGCCTCGGAAACCTTCCGTCCATTCGAGCTCTATGCGGCGGCCGCAGTGATTTATTACCTGCTGACCTTCCTCACCGCCCGGATTATCACCTTGATCGAACGCCGCCTTGCCCGCTTGCCTGCGACGAAAATCTAGCCTGCGCCCGCGCGGCGGCAATCAGCCGCCGTGATCCTCCCCGCGCGCAGGCGTTGCCTGATCCGGCCGTTTCGCAGCACCCGCATAGATGATTTCCATCTGCGTTTCGAAAGCCTTGGCGTGAAACGCCACGGCGTCGGGATGAAAATCCGAAATCGGCGCAGGCTCGTGGACGAAATGCCCGAAGGCATCGCGGCCACGAACCAGGGTAGCGCTGTCGGGTGTACCGCTCAGCTGTCGGACATATGTCGGAACGTAGCGAATCGCGAAGCCGATGCGCCGGTGCGAGGAATGGTTCGGCTCCGAGCCGTGCACCAGGCGAACGTGGTGCAACGACATCTGGCCCCGACCCAGGATCACGTCGACCGCCTGGCGCTCGTCCACGCTCACAGCGATTTCCTGGCCGCGGCTAAGGAGATTGTCGACCCCGAACGTGTCATGGTGCGGAAGCTGGTCCTTCAGATGGGTCCCGGGAACGACGCGCATGCAGCCGCTTTCCACAGTGCTCGCCGTGAAGGCAACCCAGGCAGTCACGACATCCGGGCTGGACAGTCCCCAGTAGGTCGAATCCTGATGCCAGGTCACGCGGCCTTTGTCGTTGGGATTCTTGATGAAGAAATCCGTCGCCCAGCAAAAAATGTCCGGCCCGATGAGGTCCTCAACCGGGTCCAGGACGCGAGGGTCGCGGATCAGCTCATTGAGCCAGCGCAAGAGCAGATGCGGCTTGTGGTTGGTCCGACGCGATATCTTTCCGCCTTCGGATCTCTCCAATCCCTCGAGGTGTTGCAGGAGCCGGCGCGCATCCGCCTCGCCGACCGCCGCGATCGGAAACAGAATTCCCCGAGCCTTGTATTCGGATATCTGCTGCTGGGACAGGACCTTGCCCAAGATGCTCCTCCGATCGATTGTGCCGCTGGCCCCAAGGGGGTGCGCCCAACGGCATTGCGCTGCCTAGAGTGTGCCGGCGACCTCGCCGATCGCTTCGTCCAGCGCGTCGACGATGATGTCCACCTCCGCCTGGGAGATGACATAAGGCGGCGTGATCTGGATGTGGTCGCCGCCTTTTCCGTAGTTCGCATTCTTGATGCCCGGGATGATCATGACGCCCCGCTGCCGCGCTCCCGCCACGACGCGTTCGGTCACGCGGGCGCCGACTGGCAGCGGTTCGCGCGTCTTCCGGTCGGCGACGAACTCGACGCCGGCCAGGAGCCCCCGCCCGCGCGTTTCCCCGATGATGTCGTGCTTGGAAGCGAGGCCAGCGAGGCGCTCATGCAGATAGGCGCCGACCTGGGCCGGGCGAGCGAAGAGATTATGTTTCTGCATGTAGTTGAAGACCTGCAAGCCGACGAAGCAGCACAGCGCATTGCCGCTGTGGGTCGATCCATGGGTGAACTCGCCAGAGGGGCTTCGAACGAAAGCGTCGACCACCCGATCCGAAGCCAAGGTCGCCGAAAGCGGCGCGTAGCCGCTGGAAATGGCCTTGCCCATGGTGATGATGTCCGGCGCCACGCCCCATGCATCGATGGCGAAGGCATGACCGGTGCGACCGTAACCGCACAGCACTTCGTCAGCGATGAACAATACGTCGTAACGGTCGCAGATATCCCGGATCTTCCTGTAGTACTCGGGCACCGGCACGACCCCCGTGACCGAAGTGCCGATGACCGGCTCCGCGATAAAGGCGGCAACCGTTTCCGCACCCTCATGCAGAATGAAACGCTCCAGCTCGTCCGCGCATGCAACGCCGCAGTCCGGGTAAGTCTTGCCGAACGGGCAGCGATAGCAGTACGGCGGCGAGATATGCGGCACCGCCATGAGGTAGGGGTCAAAGGGTTCCCGCCAGGAAGGCCGGCCCGATAGCGACAGCGTTCCGAGGGTCGTACCGTGGAATCCCTGCCACCGCGCGATGATCTTGTGCTTCGAGGTCTTGCCGCGATGCAGATGATATTGCCGCGCCATCTTCACCGCCGTCTCGTTCGCTTCCGAACCGCTGGAGGTGAAGTACACCTTCCGCATGGCGGATGGCGCAACCGACAAGATCGCCTGGGCCAGTTCCTCCTGCCAGCGGGTAGTAAAGCTGCCGCTGTAGGCGTAAACGATCTGTTCAGCCTGCCGGCCGACGGCCTCGTAAATCTCCTTCACCCCGTGACCGATGGAAACCACCGAAGTACCACCGACGGCATCGAGATACCGCCGGCCACCGCGATCATAGAGGTAGACGCCCTCGCCCCGAACGATGGTCTCCAGAGGACTGCGCACGTGGCGATAGAAGACCGCGGATTCCAACTTCAATGCTCCCTTTGAAGACAGGGGTCCGTCACGTACAGGCCATATCGTATAATTGTATACGGTTGCCTCGGCTCGTTCAAGCATGGCCTGCCGATCTGCTGATCCCGCACCTTGAGGTACGCGAGAAGACCGCATGTTTCATCGGTCCCGGGAAGCAGCGCCACGAGAGCTTCATACCGTCGAGGCTCCTGGCAAGGGCTGACGAGCAGGTTCAATTGGCCGTCATCAACTCAGACGACATGGCGCATTCGATCGCGATACCCGGCTTCAGCCTCAACATCGCGGCCGTGCCCGGCGAGATGTGGCCTTATTGGGATCACTCGAATCTGCGACCACACCACTATGAATGCCAAGTGCCAAACTGAGCTGTCAGCGGAATCGCTCTGTTTGGCTTTGATGGCCGCTGTCTCGATGCATCTAGTTCAATGTGGTTGATTCTGCTTGCGTGCCCAACTGCCGCCATGCGGCCGAGAAGCGAACATTCAAGCCATCGAATTTGTTGGTGGGCCCGGCAGGATTCGAAGCTGCGACAACACCGTTATGAGCGGTCTGCGGACAACCGGACAACGGCGGAAATTCTTGGGTTTTCGATGAGTCTGGCTCAATCTGGCTTCAAGCGGTTTCAATGGCCTAAGTCTGGTTGCGTGTCCATTGCGTGCCCAAACTCTCGTTCTGCAGCAAGCTGCCCCCTGTTGTAGGTTCAAATCGGGGGAGCGAAGCCACCGACAATTGACTCTTCCACCGGTTCCGGTTTGAGGCTTGGTAAGGCTCAAGTCCGCGGCCCGCAACCATCTTGATTTGCTCCTTTCGACTGGACGCCGACCAACCACTTCCTAGGCAGCCAAGTTCGTATTCTGGGTTCCATACTCCTTTGGCTGATCATGGTCACCGCCCTTTCACGGCGGTAACACGGGCTCGAATCCCGTCGGGGACGCCAATTAAATCAAGTAGTTAGATGAAAATCCGTTAACGATTTTGCGGGCGTACGGCAAAAATACGGCAAAGTTGCTCTTAAAAACCAATTCGCGCGGGCAACCGGCACTCGGCAATTCGCGACCTTCTTCTGCCATCGACTTCGCCGGTGGACGATGTCCAAAGCTCCCCTTGATCGCTGGGTCAGAGAGAGGATGATCGGCATGGGGCAACCGCAAGGCGGGGCGACCCCTCGGCTCGCCATGCGGCTATCGGGAAGCCGCCAACCCGACGCCGATCTTCTCCCGGCTATGGTCCCGAGTGGCTTCCCGGCCCTCCCTTGCATCAGTCTCAAGGGATAGTCCGACAATGAGATCTCTGCTGACCGCTGCTTTCTGCCTTGTAGGCCTGTTCGTCGACGCAACGTCGACGGCTGCCCAGCAGTCGGGAGCGGATCGGGCCAAGCGTTGGTTTTTGCAGAATGATCGGGACCACGACGGCTATTTGACCGCCGATGAGGTCATCGCATACCAACTAAAACTCCTAAGGCGAATGGACCTGTTCGATGACGGTAACATTTCGCCGCAAGAATACTGCCAAGGTCATGATCCAAACATGGCTGACTATATGGCTCGCTGCCGCAGGCAATTCGCCAAAATCGACGCTAACGGCGATGGGTACATCACCGCGCAAGAAGTTACGGAATATTACCAACTGCTCTTGCAGACGGCGGACTTACACAAAGATGGCAAGATCACCTTAGATGAGTGGCTCGCGGTGGCGGGGGACGACTTCTAGGGTACTACTGAACATCGAACGCTTGGCCAGCACCTGTCCCCGCAGGAACATTGGAATCGCTTTCAATTAACCCGCTCCCCCTCCCGCCTTCCTCGCCCAAGCTCCTCGACCGCCTCGAGGATCCGCCGCCAGGTCACGGCCCCGATCATGTCGCCGGCCTCAAGAAGCTGATCGGCCCGCTCGGAAGCCCGCAGGGGCGCATCCTTGCCGTGCTGGTCGATCAGCAGCTTAGCCGCGCGGAAGATATCGGGGTCGGAGGTCATTGGGACGCCAGCAGCTCAATCAAAATAGGGCTGTCCTCAACTGGCTCATATTAGGCCTCGTTGCCAGATAGTG
The DNA here is from genome assembly GCA_963724385.1 of uncultured Alphaproteobacteria bacterium. Taxonomy (GTDB): domain Bacteria; phylum Pseudomonadota; class Alphaproteobacteria; order Dongiales; family Dongiaceae; genus DASXQK01. Next base: position 808,123 of record CAVRUJ010000002.1, read on the forward strand.
CCTGTACTTGCCACTTCCCCCGACCCCGGTCACCGCTAGCGTTCACCTGGATTGTCGGTTAACCTTGGAGCCACATCAAATTCGGCATTCCAAGCATTGGGGGACTTGATCATGCTCCATTGCGGCCGCAAAGCTTCCATTGGCATTGTAGTTGCCTTCTCTGCACCCCTGCTAATTGCTTTACCAGCACGAGCTGGCGGAATGAACCCTGCTCACGACTGGACAGGATTCTACATTGGCGCGAACGTCGGCGGCAGCTTTGCAAGTGCGACCACAACTGACGACGGCGGCTACAACCTCGCGGGAGCGCAAGCCAACTACTCCAGGACGACCTCATTGGGTCCGGAGAGCTTGGCTACAATTGGCAGCTGAGTCCTGGCACCCAGAGCTTTGTGCTGGGGGCCGAGATCGATGCAGGCTATCTCGGTTTCAATTCGTCGGGCGTTTTCCCCATCAGCCCAGGTGGTGATACGTCAGGTTTTGCCAAGGTAGGTGCATACGGAACCGCTCGCGTCCGGGCCGGATACGCGGTCGGTGACTGGCTACCTTATGTCACGGGGGGCCTCGCAGTGGGGGACATGCATACGGGCGCGATTGATACCTGCGTCACTTTCCCCTGCGGAGCAGGCTCGATAGACGCGGAAAGTTCCCATGCGACGGTCGGATGGACTGTCGGGGCAGGCTTGGCGTACGCCCTTCCAGGGAATTGGTCGGTGAAGCTCGAATATCTCTATGTCGACTTGAGCCAGGATGCGACAGGCATTTCTAAACTTACCGGCATATCCCGAACCTTTACAACCGATGTGCATGCCAATTTGGTGCGACTAGGTGTCGACTACAAATTCTAAGGCGCAACGTCGCAGATGCCTGTCTAGATTGAGGAGCTGACAGAAAGGCGGTACGACACGCTCCGCCGCCCGCAAGGGTGCATTCTCGCCGTGCTGGTCCATCAGCAGCTTGGCGGCGCGGAAGATGTCAGGGTCGCAGACCATGAACGATTGCCTGTCCGCATCAGTGTCAGGTCCGAATTTCAATGTCGTCGTAGCGCCTCAGACGATAGACGACGGCAGAAATAGTCCAGGCGCCCGCAAAAATGCCGATGATCAAGTAGCCGATGGTGCCGAAGCTATCGTTAAGCGCGTCGATGAAATCCCAAAATCCGCCCTGCAAACTGAGCCTGTCGGCCAGCAGGCCGAGCGCCTCGATGCCGCCGACGAGCAGGGCCACGACGACCGAAACGCGGTGATGGTCATATTGTAGTAGAGCTTGCGGATCGGCTTCATGAAGGCCCAGCCATAGGCGCCTAGCATGAGGATGCTGTCGGTGGTGTCGACCAGCGACATGCCGGCGGTGAAGAGGGCCGGGAAACACCAGGATCGACCAGAGCCGACAGGCCTTTGGACGCCTCCGCCGCGGAAATCCCGAGAAGGCCGATCTCGGTCGCGGTGTCGAAGCCGAGGCCGAAGAGAAAGCCCAGCGGATACATGTGCCAGCTTCGCGGATCATGGCGAAGAGCGGCCGGAACAGCCGCGCCAGACAGTCCACGGCCGGCCAGCAGCGAGTTCAGATCCTCCTCGACATAGCGCCCGCCGGCTTGACTCGCTGGAACGTCCGGTAGACGCCGGCCAGAATGACGATGTTCATGATCGCGATGGCCAGCAGGAAGAGCGCCGAAACCAGCGTGCCGATGACGCCGCCGACGTCCCGGAAGGAATCGAATCCTGCTTGAAGGCCAGCGCGGTCGCGGCGACCGCGGCCGAAGCCAGGACCACGACGGTCGAGTGGCCGAGCGAGAAGAAGAACCCGACCGCGACGGGCCGCTTGCCCTCCTGCATCAGCTTCCGGGTCACGTTGTCGATGGCGGCGATGTGATCGGCATCGACGGCATGGCGCAGGCCGAAGCTATAGGCCAGCAGCGCCGTGCCCAGCAGCACGGGATGATCATGAAAGGCCGCCAGCGCCCAGAGCCAGGCCAACGTGTTGAACGCCAGCAACAGCGCGTAGAGGCCGACGATCCTGCGGCGCAAGTCGGCGGCGCGGTCGCGGAAGATGTCGGGGTCGACCGTCACTTGGCCCGGTGGCCCATGGCGGCCTTCGCGGCGGCGGCTATGAGAGTCGAGCCCAGCACGACCTTTAGCAGGACGATGGGTGCGAATGCGGCTCCCAGGGCGCCTGCAGCGGCCCCCAGGATCGAGCCGACACTCATCGCCAGGGTGATCCGCTGGACTCCATGGCCCTGCGGGATGCCTCCCGCGCGCCAGTAGCGCCAGAGTCCCACCGTCACGATAGCCAGCGAGATCATGATGCTCGCTGAGCCCGCCGTCCTAACATCGGCCCCAAAAATGAAAATGAGAGTCGGGATCAGTAGTTCGCCGCCCGCGACGCCGAGCACGCTGCTCACAAGCCCAATGCCGAGGCCGATTACCACGCCCACTGCGAAGCCCAGCGACGCACCGTCGGGAAGTATCCTGCCTGCCTGGAAATGAAGAATGGCCTCAGCTAGGAGCAGCACGCCGATAGCGGCAAGGAGCCCCGCGATCAATCTCACTAGGCGCTCATTGGTCAGATGGCGCACGAGCCGGACCCCATAGAGAGCGCTGACGACACCTTCCGCCGCTAGCCCGAATATTTCCGGCAGATGGGGCACCACACCGTTGAGCGGCAGGGCATGGCTGCGTGTCACCAGGGCGAACGCCAGTGTAACTAGGCTCACCATCAGATTGAACGGCACAGCCGACTTGGCATCGAAGCCGATTCCGTAGATCAGAACCGGAAGACGAAACTCGCCACCGCCCAGACCGATCAGACCCGCCAGGCCGCCAATCGGCACGCTGTACCCAAAGGCCCGACGGAGGTGTGGGCATCCAAGAGCAAGCCGCATGTGCTAGTCCCCGCAATAGCTGTCGGGTGCAGCATACCGGTTTTGCAGTCGTGATGGCGCGCCTAGAGGCATCGAGATCGTCGGGCAGCACCGCTCGCCGCAGGAGCAGCGAAATCGCCGGCCGATGTACGACAGCTCGAGGGGAAGGCCGCGAGGTGATCGTCAGCTTCGCTCGCAGCGCCAGCAGGATGCGTCCATCCGGTGGCCGTGGCGCACGAGCGAGCCGAAGGTGGCAAGGACGATGGGGGCCTCTGCGGTCATGGTAAGATCGAACCACGGGGAGCACGGGCGAGGCAATCTGTGCCCGACATCTCTCACCGCATGAGCGTCGGAACGGTAGTGGCCGGTTGTCTTGACAGCCAAGGGCTTTGCGCCCATTTGGTACGGAAGCTCGGGCTGGAAGTCGCCCTGATGAAGGGAGCTTGGACTCAAATGCCGAGGGATACGGACAACATCAATATCAGGTGGAACAGGCGCTGCAGCACCGGGGCACGGAGTCGTCCGCTTAATCCTGCGCATCTTCACCGGCCACGATGCTGACTTGGCCTTCCACAACTTGGTACCAGAGCCGCCTTACCCCCCTCGTTCGTTCGTCGAGGGGTGGCTCGCCGGTCGGGATTCCTCTGTCGGCAGGTTTGGCCGGCGACTTCTTTGGCCCGTAGTACTGCTGATCTCGCTGTAGGCACATGGGGGTAGCATTCAGCATGGCGATTCGGGCTGCCGCGTATCGGCTGGTTCTGAAAATCCTGGCGCCGGCGGAGCGGGGCTAGGAATTGAACCTCCACGCCACGCACAGTGTCCGTCGCAATTCGGGTGGCAAGGCAACGCCGTGGCTAGCACCAGCGCTCAACGGGTGTATTCGGAAATTGGAAGGATCGCGCAATCGGACGTCCCGCTCCGGAACGGCGCGCGGAGGCCGCGAAGAGGATCGATCAATTCAAGGCTGATCTTGTGGTCGCGCCCATTCAGCCGAGAGAGGCCGAAAGGCTGAAGGAGAATCTCCGGAGAACGCTACAGCGGGCCGCCACGCAGCACGAACTCACCGCCGAAGAGAATAGCGTCTATGCGGAAGCCCTCGACGTCCTTATGGGTCAGGCCCGCTAACAACCAAAGAAACACTCCACCAGAACGAGGACGGGCACATGGCCTATGAAGCGCACGTCTGGCTGACACGGCGCCCCGGGGAAGGGCGAGTTGATCTCGGCATCATCGAGGTCGAACCCAAGCCCGAGAGAGACGTCCATGTCAGTTTCGAGTATGAGGGCAAGCCTCAGCGGGGCCTTGTCGATCAAATCGATCCATATGACTGGGAGAAGCGGCCCGGGATTGTCCCGAGAATCCATGTGCGGCTGAGCGAGGACGAAAAGCCCCAAACAAAAGCCCCGTCGGAGCGGGGCTGAGTCTCATTGATCGAGTTTGCGACTAGAGCGGATACCACTTAAAGCGGATCGCGTTAATGATGGTCCGCATATCGGTTTGATCACTCACCGCCCGGTCTTCCGGCGCCAAGCTGTCGATATGGGCGATGGCGATCTCCAGGGCCTTCACAATGACGTAACGCCCGCGCTCGCTATCCAAGAGCTGGTGCGCTGTCATGCTGCTCCTAAGCTGGATCACGTCGCCTGCCATGTGCCCTTCCTTTCCTGAGATGTTCGAGTTACTTCAGCGGCCTCGGCCCACGACCTGTGTGGCCTGCTCGGCTGTGAGCCCTTGACGGAGCGCGAAGACGAACCGCCAAAGTCGTATTTCCCACTCGGTGATGGCCGGAGATAGAGAACCTTCAGACGGGCCCACTCCTCGGCCATGAACGGCTCCGGCTGGGAATCGATTGCGCCGGGACATGCCGTGCTCCCCACTTCAGCTCCTCGATCCCCGCCAGGATCCGCTGCCAGTCGACAGCGCCTTCAATGTCTCCAACCTCTAGTAACACGTCGGAGCATCACCCAGGCGATGGGGTCGCGGGGGCGTTGAGACATTGCTAGCCGTCAGTGACTCGGGAAGTCCGACTGACGTTCCCATTCGTCCTTGCCGTTGGTAGCGGCTTTTGGGATCAACCCGTTAGTCTGCTTCAACGATTTGTGAAGCCGGCCTGCGACTGTTGGTGAATGCCATGTTTCGTCATTCGACCTTATACGTCCGGTCGGGCTGCATGACGATCCATTAAGAATTTTAGCCATACCCTCAATATGACATGCCTACTGCTAAGCGTGAACGGGGCGAGATGCTCTTAAAGTTCGAACTGAACCACTACGCGCGGCGCATCCCCGCCGTGCTGGTCAATCAGGAGCAGAATCCGGGCGCGATTTCAGGTAGGGTTTCCGGATGCATAAGCGGTTCGGTCGGTGTCGTGGATACTGACCTATGGACCTGGGGCGGGACCTATTTCGGGCATCGCGAGGGCGATGAGCTTTGGACTTATGACGGCCGTCTCGTTGGCCGCTTTGCAGGCGATGAGGTTTTCGGGACTGATGGCCGCTATCTTGGCGAAATCAGGGAGGGCGACTACCTGATTACGGACACTCACAAGAAACACAAGCGTCGAGATTTATTTTTCAGCCAGCGAAGACGCGCCCTCGAACTTCAGAGAATGCGCGGCATGCGGGGCATGCCGGGCGGCTACGAGGATTTCCCCGGACCGGATAAATTGGTCGGCTAAGGACTGGTCCTGACGGGGCACGCGGGGCCGCTCAATTCACCACCTCTCCCTCTCCCCTTCCCCGCCTCAGCTCCTCGATAGCTTTCAGGATCCGGCGCCAGGTTGTCGCCCCGATCATGTCGCCAGCGTCTAGGAGCTGGTCGGCCCGCTCGGCAGCCCGCAGGGGCGCATCCTCGCCGTGCTGGTCGATCAGCAACTTGGCGGCGCGGTAGATGTCGGGGTCGTTCGTCACTGGGCTTCTGGCCATCTCGTATTGCTCGCCCCACGCTCCGGCCAATCAATTCCCCGAGGCGAGATGCCTTCGAGCGCCCTGTCCCGGGCGCGTCTATGACGGGCCCGCTTGGATGCTCGCTCCCCATCGCCGCCAGCCCCTCGCGCACTCCCGCAAGGCAGCCTTGCGTGATCTCAGCCACCTCGCCGGCTTCCTCGGCGCCCGGGGCCTCCCGGCTGCCTCCAGGCTGCGGTCGACGATGCCCAAAGCGTCCTCGCGAGACAGGACGCCCTTGTGGACGAGCGCCTGTAGCAGAACGGATTGCAGGGTAAGGGCGGCCGTCGCGATGCCTTGGGCGGCTTCGTCCATTGTGGTTCTCCTCTGTCAGCAGCTTGGCGGCGTGGAAGATGTCAGGGTCGGAAGTCATTTTTTGGCCAGCCGCTCAATCGCATCCAAGTCCAGTACGCCCGCGGCGCCCCACCCGCTAACGCCGGTCGTGATGTCTGGCCGGAACTTCTCCTGCTAGCCACAGCACCAGGGGCGCCGGCACCCATGTTGAGTTCCATGCGCCGATCCTCCATCGCCTCCCGGAGGCATGATAGCCGATCCGGCAGGGCGAGGGCTGGGGATTGCGCCGGCAGTAAGTCCGGGCTCTGCCGGCGCTCAAGCCCACCATGCCCGCCACGTAGCTGCTCGTGCGCCCGGCCTTCAGGGAGTTTCTGGCCGCTGTCATCTCACAACATCGGCCAGTGCCGCAATTTGATCATGTTCAAATCCGGCTGACGTGGCGCGGAATCCATGTCAGGCTTAGGCGTAAATCGCGTTTTGGTTTACGCAAGCGGTTGCGCCACAAATTCGGCTGGTGGCGGTGTTGGCGAACCTTAATGAGCGGAGTTGGTGGGGGCGCAATGCCGGAGAGACACAGGGAAGAGGTGCTCAATACGGTATTGGCCCAGATCATTGTTGCCCGTGGGCTCAATGCACGCCCTGAAACCATTCACCATCGCGGCGCGGAGAGGCCCGACGTTCTGATTACTTTCCGCGGCCTACGCTGCGTGAGGTCGAAGGAAAGATCGGCGACGTAGCTGGCGCCAAGACTATTGTCCTGGGCGACGCAACTGGCCGCCTCAACTCCGGGCTAGCGCAGTTGGCCATTGCTGCGGTCTATGATGAAAAACTGCGGAGGACCGCAATTCAGAAGCTGCCCGCCGCCATGGCGGCCGCCTCATACCAGTTCTGCATCTGCTCCGAGATTGGCCCAGGAGATTGGCGAGAAGGCTCCATTGACGAAATTTTGGAATCCCTCCGGCGGGCGCATGATGTCTTATCGACAGACGACGCAGTTAGAGCGGCTGCAGACGAGCTATCAGTTGGCCTTCAAGAAATAGCCAACGTCTTCATCGACGATCCCGGCGTTTGCGACCGTTTGGTTGGACTATTGGGCATAGGTGCTCCGGAAAAAGATGACGATTCCGACTGAAAACCGGCGCCGAGAGACAGCGGCCAAGGTTGCGGCCCTCACGCTCGCCAATGCGTTCGTGTTTCAGGAGCAATTGGCGGCAGCCGACCCCAGAGTAATGACATTACGATCAATGATATCCAAACGGGACCTTGTAACAGAAGCCGACCGACATTGGAGTTACATTCGCTCTGAAATAAATTACGTGCCGATATTTAAAATTGCTAGGGAAATACTTCTTGCTTTACCGTCTGGAACCAATTCCGACGGCGCCGTGAGGCGGCTAGCTCGCCAAGCGCTTTCCATTACGGCACGAAAGGCGGCGCTGCGGCATGACCTGATGGGCCGAATTTATCATTGGCTTCTCCACGACGCTAAGTATCTGGGTACCTACTACACCTCGGTTCCGGCGGCGACGCTGCTACTGAAGATGGCGCTGGCGCCGCACCGATGGCCCGGCATTGACTGGTCGGACCTCGCCGCAATTCGTGTGCTCAAGGTGGCTGATATTGCTTGCGGAACTGGCACGTTGTTGATGGCCGCAAGCCAAGCAATCACGGACAATTTTATCCATGCCTCGGCCGAGAAGAGCATACCCACAGACCAGGCTAGGCTGCGCGACCTCCATCAGGCGCTGATCGAGGAGGTAATTCACGGCTATGACGTATTGCCGTCAGCTATTCACCTGACGGCCTCCACGCTCGGACTGCTGGCGCCAGAAATTGCATTCCGAAAGATGCAACTCTTTTCCCTACCGCTCGGCAAGATGGGCCATGGGCAGATTTACCTTGGTAGTATCGACTACCTGGACCAGAGTTCAGTTAGCACACAGCTTGACTTGATGGGCGATGCCCCGTTGGCGGGAGTGGCGGGGGAGGTAACCGGCCGAGGGCTCATGGCGTCAACGGCCCCACTGCCAAAGCTGTCGCTTTGCGTGATGAATCCCCCATTTGTTAGAAGCGTCGGCGGCAACTTGCTGTTTGGCTCGCTGCCTCGTGACCGAGCCGCGATGCAAAAGGAATTGGGGCGACGACTCGCTGCACCCCATCGCGCCGAAGTGCTCGCCAATACGACAGCGGGAACTCGGAAGCGTCTTCACCGCGGTCGGTGATCGACACGTCGAGGCTGGTGGTTCGCTCGCGCTCGTGATTCCGGCGGCTATAACCACCGGCGTAGCTTGGGAGAAGACGCGGCGGCTCGTGGACAATTCCTACGACTTGGAAATGATCATCGCAAGCCACGAGGCGGATCGTTGGGCCTTCTCCGAAAACACCGATCTTAGCGAGGTATTGCTGATCGCACGAAAGCGCGGAGCGACGGCGTCAGGAACCCGTCCCACGACAATCTTCATTAGCCTGTGGGTCAATCCAGATACCAGCGTCGAAGCGCTGGCGACTGCCGACGCTATTTTTCGGACAAAGCCAGCGGCGATTGGTACTCCCGCCGCTCCGGAGGCCGGAGTTGCGCCGTTGATTATAGGCAGGCGGAAGATCGGCGAGGCGATCGCGATCCCGACTGATCAGGTCCGGGGGAAGCCGTGGTTGGGCGCTGCATTTGCTCAGACCGATCTAGTTCGCGCAGCTTGGTATCTCCGGGAAGGTCGACTGTTCCTGCCCGGATCGAGCAGGCTACACAAAATTCCCATATGCAGATTGAGCCAGATTGCGGAGCTTGGTCCGGATCGGCGCGACATTTACGACGCCTTCGCTCTGTCCGATGAACCAACCCCTTTCCCTGCCTTTTGGAGCCATGATGCGGACCGAGTGACCACCATTGCTGCAAAGCCGAATTGTTGGCTCTCGCCATTGGCTAAGCCCCGCAGGGGACGAAAGCTACGGTCATCTTCTCTCCTTTGGGGCAGGGCTGGGCGAATTATGTTGGCGGAGCGCATGTGGCTCGCCACTCAGAGATTGACTGCCGTCATGCTGGACAGCGCAGGGCTCTCCAATGTTTGGTGGCCGACCAAGCTTCTTCTTGATGATACCCGCAAGGAAAAAGCTTTGGCGCTCTGGTTAAACTCAACGCTTGGGCTTCTCCTACTTGCCGCACATAGGGTGCCAACTAGGGGGCCATGGGTGCAATTCAAGAAGCCCGTTTTGGAGCAAATCCCTGTGCTCGATGTTCGCCAGCTCTCGGATGGTGCGCTCGACGCATTGGCGACGGCATACGATGGGGTTGCGGCCCAGTCGTTTGAGCCCATTACCGCCATTGAGAACGACGCGCAGCGTCACGCTGTGGACGCGGTGCTGGAGCGCGTGCTTGCATTGCCCCATTTGAACTCGGTCCGCGCTTTGCTCGCTCGCGAGCCCATTATTTCAAATCGAGCCCTTGGAGCGGCGGAAGTACCCAGCGACGAGATCATACTGGAACAACTTGGCTTCCTCTAAGACTGCACGCCCCCTGCGCTGCCGCCTTCAGTCCAGTCGCGTGGCCCGGGGCCGCTTCTGGCATGGTCTGGCCTCCAGAGGCCATCCTGCGCGAGGGCGGTCAAGGCGCGAGTGATTGAGCAGTATGCAGGGCTGGCTAGCCCTCAGTTCTTGTGAATATTCGACCGCCTGCCTGCCGGAAGTGGTCTTGCGGGCACCTCTCCTGGCTTAGGAACGCGGAAAAATTCCGCAATCTGAGAGTCGAGAGCTTTGGCAAGCTTTTCCAGCATAGTTACTGTCGGATTCTCGATGCCGCGCTCCAATCGGCTCACATACGTGCGGTCGATGCCGGCGTCGACAGCCAAATTCTCCTGCGACAGCCTACGATGAACCCGAAGTCTTCGAAGGTTTCTCGCCACTAGTGCCCGGGCATTCATGCCCAAAGGCGAGCAGCTTGAAGCCTATTAAACCACGGACTATAGTCCCAGGATTGCGAGGAACCCGCGGTACGGAGTTGGCGCGATTAAATGAGCGAACTCTAGTCGCACCCTACAGGGGCAGCGACACTCCTCGCATTGCATGGTGGTGCCCGCGGGCTGACCGGGTTCGCCGAGCGACGCAGGTGGTGCATGCCAACGAACTCCTGGAAGTGAGAGGCAACCGTGTCGCTACCGTCGCCCAAGCTCTGTCAAGAAGCGAACGAAGATCCACTGAACCAAGTGGCGCTGGCATGGCTCCAGGAGGCGAAGGTGTCTCACGATTACCTGGACGGGACACACCTTCTGGCGTTGGCGTGGTGGGGCTTGGAAGAGGCGGGCGTAGTGGTGCCGGGCCTGGACCGGGGAGTGCCAGCAGACCTATCTCAACCTGGGGGTGGGCCAGATGTTCGCCTGGAATCCGCACAACTGGCTGGCGTGGCTCCTGAGCAACCCGAACGCTGGGGACGACCCGGAGGAACAGAGGCAGTCGCTACTATCCTGGTTGGACTGCGCCGAGAGCCCCGAGGAGGCGGCGCAGCGGGTGTTGGAAACGATCGTGGACAAACTCAAATCGGAGAATCCGACCTATCGGCAGGCCGCGAGCGAAGGGTAGCTTCCCTAGGCATCGCTGAGAACCAGTGTGGGGCGGCGTGGGCTACTCTCCGGATGCCGAGGATACACAAGTCGGCAGCGTGGCGGCTTATGGCACCAGCCAAGAATGCAGGCAGCAGTTTGCGGGTGAGTTCGAATAGCCATACCGGACTACGAGACACTCATGCGGCCGGTTCTAAAGTAGCGGGTGATGAACTAGGCCGGCCACAGGGGCGTGAAGACTCATAGCCCATCAGGGGAGGGGTAATGCACTGGAGCGGCAAGGTCAAAATCGTAGGCTGTCCTCGTACGGGGTGAATCCTCTCCTCAATTCTGCGATTCGGATTAGGGGGGGGTCAGCTGGGCGCTGCGTACGTGCCATTGGGGCTGCTGGCGTTCCTTGCCCTCCGGCTGCCTGTATGGGCTCTGGTTGGGCTTCAGGGCCATCGGAGGCGGTGGGCCAGAGAGGTCCGCCAGCGGGAGCACGCCATGCGGAGTCCGAACTCGGCCGCGAACTTACGCCCGCCAGAAAAATTCCGGCTATCCGGCCACTTCCGGAACCGCCGCCAGCCGCCACAGTAGAGCTAACCAGGCGTCCCGACGGCTCCACGAATTGAGAGGCGGCCGTGTTGCCATCAACCCGCGGGCCCTTAAGGCGGTCAGCACTACACGGCACCGGAGGACCTCCGATGCCTGGGTGGATCGCAACTCCGCTCGGCCCTGATCGCCGCGATCGTCACAGTCGTCGTCGGCACGGTCTACCTGGCGTCTCGCTCCACGATGGGGAAGCCGCCGGAGGCCGCTGCCGCTGCTGCGCCCGATACTTTTAAAGTCCTGGGCTCCTGGACGCTCTCGGGCGACGAGACGGTGCGCTTCATGCATGTGCCCGATAGCCCGACGGGGCTGCGCTGTCTGATCTATCGGAACATCACGACCAAGCAGACCGTCCTTCAATGTGACGATGATCTGCCGCGGAACGTGAAGAATCCGCTGCCGGCGGAATCGGGGAGAGCAAATGCCCGGCCTCGTGAAAACTGCCAGCATTATCGCCCTCGCGATCATCATCAGAGAGCTTCGTCGTCGGAGGGCAATTCGTTGTGACGGCCATTCCCCCGGCCACGCCGTCTACGTCGTGAGCAGGTTAACGGGAAGCAGCCGCATCTGCGCCCCGGACCAGTGCTGGCCCCTACCGGAAAAAGTCACCACGGCATCATCCACCACCACGCCGCAAGCGGCTAACGACCTCTTTCAAGGATCTCATTCCGAAGCCGTAAAACGGGCCGATCTTGAGAAATGGATTCAACGCCGTCCGCCGCACCGGCCATAGCTCAGCGGCCGCCCACTCTGTCTTAGCTGGTCGACACATCGCTGCTCGCGTGGTTCTGCAGCCGGTCGCGTGCCGACGATGAGGATGTCGCAGTCCATCATGTTCGCTCTTCTCGTAGGACATCGGGTTGCGGCGGGAGACGACGGCGAAGCGCAGGCCCAGGAGCAGGGTGGCGATCGCCAGCCCTGCCGTCAGGCCCCAGATCAATCCTTCGGGTCCGGCAGCCTGGCGATAGCCGAGGTAATAGCAGAAGCGGCGCGGAGAAGACCCAGAACGCGATGCCGTAGCAGGCGGTGGGCAGGACCACGTCGGCGACGCCGCGGAGCGCTCCCATGAGCACGCCCTGGATGCCGTCGAAGACGACGAGAATGGAGATCGCGGCCAAGGCCGGCAAGGCCGCGGCGAACAGCGTGTAAATCCGTGGTGTAGATCCCAGCCACATGGCCGCGCGGCGGCCGGAGGCCAAGGCCGATGAGCAGCATGAGGACGAACACCATGCCGACCGCCACCCAGCCGGCGCGCGCGATATCTCCGTGGCTGCCGCAGCCCACCGCATTGCCGACGCGCACAGCGGTCGCCGTCGCCAAACCCAGGGTCAGCATGTAGAAGAAGGACGTGACGGTTCTGGAGAGCTGATAGGCGGCGAGCCGCGTCTTCGGCCAGCCATCCGGCGATGACGGTGGCACCCGAAAACGCCGTGGTCTCGAAGCCGACCGAAAGCGCCACGGGCAGGCCCAGGAACAGGAGATGGCCGGCCAGGTGGTAGTAGCCGCCCAGCGGCTCGCGGATGCCGAAGCGCTCGCCGTCCCGCATCAGCAGCACGTAGCCGGCAAGCACGAGGAACATCAGCCAGCGGGTGATGGACGTGGCCAGCGCCGCCCCAGCAGCGCCAAGGGGGGGCAGCCCGCCATGGCCGAAGACAAGGGCCCAGGCCAGCACCAGGGTTTGAGCCAGGTTGGCTGCGAGCGACACCAGCATCGCCGCACGGGGCCGGGTGATGCCCTCGAAAAAGGAAGTCGTCGCCATGTAGAGCATGAGCCCCGGCGTGGGCAGGTGCCCTCTTTTCCAGCACCCGTCCGCCGCCGACGGAAATCGCGTTGCCTTCGCCCAGCAGGCGCAGCAGCGGCTCGCCTTCCCATTGGAGCAGCGCGAAGAGAATGCCCAACACCCCAGCGATGAGGAGGGCCAGACGCCAGATCCGTCCGCATTCGCCAATTCGCCCGGCACCGTCGGCCTGGGCCGTGAGGACGACGGTGCCCAGCAGAAGGCCGACGCCGATGGTCACCATGATGAGCTGCGGGGCCATGCTGATGCCGAGAAGGGCGAGCTCATGGCCGCCGCGCCGGCCCACCAGAACCGTGTCGACGGCCAGCATGATCACCAAGCCGGCGCGCGCCAGCATGACGGGCAGCGCCAGGACCAGAGTGCGGCGGGCGTGATGGCCGGGGCTCAGAGGCTGGCTCATGGCCGGGCGACAGTACAGAAGCGCGGACGGATTTGCAGTGGTACCGACGCTGGCCGGCCAGGGCTGAGCACTCGCGCTCTTTCCCAACTGGGCTAGAGACAGGGCGTGCCCCGGATCGGGCGCGGCACCTTCTAGCCGCGGCTCGGCGCTATTGACCCGATAGGGGTTCGCCAGAGCCTTAGTCATGCGCATGCCGGAGCCCGACCAGGCGGCCAGGGCCCTATGGGCCTTGCACCATCAGTTGGGTTTTCGACCCAAATTTCTGATCACGCCTGGCTTCGAGAAGAGTTGTTTGGCTTCTTCGTATGCCGACTTGTCCCATTGAGACGCACCGTGCCACCCACTAGCGATTGCCTTCTCAAAAAGAGCTCGGAGCCGACCACGCTCCTCTCTGTTGAGAACTGAAAAATCGAAGCGTTCAGAAAACTCACGCAAGGCGTTTTTAGGCGGTTCCATCCGACCTAAACGGCGAAGTAGGTTGCGGGACCTCATGACCCCCTCTGGCTTCCTCGAGCGCACGTACTCGAACCTCAAGGTCGGTCGCTTCAATGGCGCGCACGTAGGTGTCCACTAGCTTTGTCAGCTCGCCCGCCTCGGCCGGCGTCAAGTCACCTACGGCAACAGCATCGGCGATTGCGGCCATGGCTTTGGCGGCGTCTGCTGCCTCCAGCATCGGAGGGAGTCCAAAACTTACGGGCCGGTCGCGCCGCGGCGGCACGATCTGTCCAAGACGATTCGAAGGGCTGTCACGTCGCCACCGAGAGCCAGTTCAATTGCCTTTCGGACAATCTTCTCCGCCTCCCCGTCGAAAAGGGCCTCGGCCAGCAACGCGGCCTTGCTACGGCAGCCTCGAGGCTTACCCGCCGGGTTCCCGCTCTGGCCCTTCTGGAAAGGCCTGCCGCGTCCTTGGCGCTGCTGATTTTTCACCACGGTTTCAGCCATTTACCTTCCTCCTTGCGAACCCAAAGTGTCACCTTCTTGCTAGTGACGGCCCATACTGTGCGATCGCCCCTCACGGCCCAGCTTCGGCGAAGGGGCTGGGCAGATCTCGGCCAGGGTCCGAAATAGAGGCTGAGAAGTGTAGCTGGGCCTTGGGGGCTACCGGAGTAGCCCACACCACCCTGATTCCCCTGCAAGCAGCGTATACGCTGCTGGCGGCCCCACCCTTCACGGCATCCATAGTCAGCCTTCCCTCATCGACGGCGCGGACCGCCCAAATTCGGCATTTTTTGTGAAACATCGCCCGGCATGAGGGTGAGCAGAAACGGCGCTTGCTCCCGCCATCCTGGCGCCGCGCGAATGCGCCACCGCACCACGGGCAGGAGCGCTCGCTGTTCATCGCCTGCCCCGCAGAATGGCTTGAGTGCCGAGGTGACGGTGCCCCACCAGGTCCGAGCTTTGAGAGTGGCGGCACAGCCACACGGCATCGGAGTTGATCACCCCGACAAAACCCGACTTTTGACGCGATTTGCGGGGACCGGTCTCCAAAGGCCGAGCACATCGCCGGCCAATCCGGCGCATCACACGGGCCCGCTTCGCCGTGAACAGCTCGCCGGCGATAGCGATGGTCTCGGCCGATCCACAGCGCGCTGCCAGGCTCAAATCATCGGCGAGGAGGAGAGCGAGGACGATCAAGCCGGCATCGTCACAGGCCGCGACCAGAGGCAATGTCGTGGGCTCGAGTGGCGCGTAGGCGCTCGGGGCGGCCATCATCCATGCCTCCGCTAACGGCGGCGGCGAAGCGACATGACAGTTCCGGCCGGTGAGCTCGCGGGGCGGTCACTCGTGCAATCTCCTATCTCTTCTGATGCTGGCTGCCCTGGTAAGAATTTCTTAAGAGGACCTTCCCTTCGGTAGGCAGATTTTCGGGGCAATCTGCCTTCCCTTCGGTAGGCAGATTTGCCCCATCTGCCTTCTTTTCGTTAGGCAGCCCTGCCTTCCCTTCGGTAGGCAGATTTCTGGCTTTCGCGGCAGCGAGCGGCTTCAGTGTGGGGTTGCGATATTTCCGCCACAGGTCGCTCGCCGGCGTTCCATCCTGGTGGGGATACCAAGTCAGGGCGTACTTCGTGGCAACCCTCATGCCGCCGCGGTGGCACTCAACAAGGCCCAACTCCTCGGTCTCTCGGATCGCGCCGCCGACGTACTGGGCCCCGATCCCGAACGCTCGCAGCTGGAGATCCGGTGCCTTGAGCTCGCCATTGCGCGTCCCGCCGCTCTTCATGAGTTCGAGCATCAGGAAGTTCAAGAACCGGTAAGCGTTGATGCTGAGCGAGCGCCAGGCGTCGCTGGCGATCACCTCCTTGGTGAGCCAGATCCACGGCTTGCCATCAGGAGGCCGATTGGCTTTGCCGCTCACGCCCGGTCTCCCCGCCCGGTCAGCACGTCGAGCCAATCCGTGCCTTCGGATGGCGGCACATGGACCTCGACGCCGATCCCTTTGGCCCCCAGGCGCCGCGCCAGGGCATAGGCCGCTGCCTGTCCTGTGAAGCTCCGATCGTTGTCTGCATAGATGTGGAGCGTCTGCAAGTCGGGCGGCGGCACGAACGCTTCCATGCCAACCGCGGAAAGCGCTGCCCAGGTGGGGACGCCGAAGAGCTCGAGGGCAGCGAGCGCGGTCTCGACGCCCTCGGCGACCCCCATCTCGCTGGCAGCATCGTGGAGCCGGACCGCGCCGCCGGTGATCGTATCGACGGGTGGCATCGTCTTCTTGCGGGGGGCGACGTTGCCGACGTAAATGCGCTGCGCCGACTGAAGGCTGCCATCCGGACCGAGGATCGGTGCGATGACGGCCGGGAGGCGCCGGCGTATCTCGGCATGGATCAGCGCCCGGTGGCCTCGGAGCATCTCAGAGGAAGCCTTCAGGCCACGGGCCGCAAGATAATCGGCGACCACCTGCGGCGCTTGCGCTTCCGCGAGGAGCCCTTCGATCGCCTCCAGGCGCCCGCCATTGCGTGCCGGCGGAGGCGCCTTCGCCACCGGGGCGCCATCCCCGATGATGCTGTCGATCTCGCGGCAGGCTGTCGCGTGACCCCAGCCGTTGAGCTTACGGATCAGCATGATCCCGGGGCCCGGGCCGCATTGATTGCAGTAATACGATCCGGAGCCGTCCTTGTCGTCGAACCGGAACCGGTCCTTGCCGCCGCAGATGGGGCAAGGGCCATGGCGATTTACCAGGAAGGAGACCGCGACCCCGAGCCGCGGCAGAATCTCCCTCCAGCGGCCATGTGCGCGGGCGACCGTGTTCATGACGCGGCCTTTTGCATGGCCTTGGCGTAGGCGATCTGGCGTGACCGGACCCAAGAGCGAACCGTATCGTCCGGCGGCATGGGATCTGCAAACCGGACGGACGGCCAGGCGCCAAATTTTTGCTTATACTGGTGCGCTGCCCAGCCGGGATTGTAGCGGCGCTCCGCAGCGATCCAGAGCAATTGCCGGAAGAACTGTAGCTTGTCCTCGGTGCTGTAAATCTGCTGGCGAACCATCCGCCGGCGGTCAACTTGGCCAAGTTCGCCATCCGCCACCTCGAATGACTGGGGCTTAGGCTGTGGCCGCCATCCGCACGCGGTGCAGGGGCGCCCCTCAAAACGGACGGCGGCGCACTCGGGGCATGTCGTTAGCGCCGGTGCTTGATGCCGGGCGCGGCTGCCTTGTGTCGGATTTCGGCCCGGCGATCTTCGGCCAGCGTCCAGATCACCGGCTCATCGACAAAGCCATGCTCGAAAATCGCGCCGGCGTGGTCGAGAAAGAGCGCGTCTGTCTTACCCGTGGCGGGCCGCAATACCCGACCGACCATCTGCCGGTAGAGGCCCATGTGCCGCGTTGGGCGGGCCAGAACCAAGCACGACACCTCTGGCTGGTCCCAGCCTTCCGAGAGGACCATCGCATTGCAGACCACATCGACGCTGCCTTGCGCCAGGCGCTTGAGGATTCGGTCCCGTTCCTCGGCTGGCGTCGATCCGTCGATATGCTCGGCCCAGACGCCGGCGCCCCGGAATTCGTCTCGCAGGTGGACCGAGTGTGCTACGCCCGTCGCGAAAACCACCGTGCGCCGGCGATCAGCGAGGCGAAGCCAATGCGTCACGATATCGCCGAAAAGCTTCCGATCGTCCATGCGCTCGGCGAGTTGCTTTTCCGCATAGTCGCCCCGCTCAATGCGGATACCCCTCAGATCCGGCCGAGAGGGCGCATACACCCTCGTTGGCACCAGGTAGCCGCCCGAGATGAGCTCGGCCACAGAAGGGCACTCGACGATGGTCTCGAAGATGTTCCCGAGGCCCCGTCCGTCGCCGCGACATGGCGTGGCGGTCATGCCGAGGATCATTGCCGTCGAATATGCTCCAAGCAGTCGCCGATATGTCCGGGCCGGGCAGTGATGAGCCTCGTCGACCACAACAAAGTCGGCGGCTGGTAAGTCGATCTTGTTGGTGCGCACGGCACGGGCGTGGAGGGTCGAAATCGAGGCAACTTGCACCCGCTCATCGAGCCGCCAGGGGAAGCCAGCCTGGATAATCCCGTGCTTGATCCCGACATCCCAGAGCTTGGCTGAGACCTGCTGGATAAGCTCACGGCGATGGGCGAGAAAGAGAACGCGGCCACCCAGCTTGACCCGCGTCGCGATGACCTCGCCGGCGATGACAGTCTTGCCGCTGCCTGTGGGCGCTGCGAGGAGGATGCGGCGCCGTCCCGCCCCGACCTCGGCCTCGATCCGAGCGACGACCTGGATCTGATACGGCCGAAGGTTCTGTGCGCTGGCCGCCGGGCTCTGGGCGCTCATGAAGGCACCACACGGAGAGGCGCTGGCGGCAGTCTGTCGGCGCCCGCCAGCTCTAGCGCCGCCAGGTCGATCGCCAAATAGCTGTCGAGCAGCTCGTCGACATAAGTGGGGATGCCCCGCTCGGCGGCGAAATGTGCGAGGAACTCAGCGAGCACCCGATCACCGCGGCCCCGCAGTTCGGCCACCTTCCGGCGCCAAGCGATGCGAGCTATGATCTCGGCTGCGACTTCGCCGATCGGCCTGAAAGTCGATGGCGCGAGCGGCACTTGCAGGCCAACAGAAGAAGGGCTATTTGTGAGGCCATCGATCGCGCCAGCTATCGAACGAGCCTCGGAACCCCAGACCGCGCCCACGGCTGGGGTTTCGACATTCTGGGGCATAGTTCATGCCGCCGCAGGCGCTGTCGGGGGCGCAGTGTCGTTGCTGGCGCTGACCTTCCGAGTAACGTAGTTCCTGAGGCTTTCGGTCGTGATGAGCCTGCTGCGACCGTCGTGGTACGAGACGAGCTCCCCGGCATTCAACAACTCATAGATCCTGGTCAACCCCGTGGAGAGCATCGCCGCAGCCGCTCGCGGCTTTACGGCGAGCGGGACGATCGGCTGATCGGCAGGTGGCTGGAAGTGGGCTTCGCGACGCTCGGTAGCCCTGGAGTGCGTGTCCATGTCGTCCTTCCTCTTAGCCCGCTGGCATGCGGGCGGTTGCAGATAACGACGACATGAAACGCAGATGGCCGGTAATGGCCGGAAATTGGCCGCTTCTAAACCGGCCACCTCAGTCGCAGAACTAGGCTATCCCCAAGCACTTTCTCCTGCAGCTAAGGGGCCAACCACTACGGCTAAACAGGCCATATACCGGCCAGGTCTCGTTAGACTCACTTAGCCGCCGTGTCGACGGCACGCAGTGCTGCTTGCCGAGCGCTGTCGATTGCAGCTCGCAAGGTGCTGCTCGAAATGGGCAACTGCCTTGCGTTCTTGGGTATCGGGCGTGTGGGCCACAATTCCCTAATCTTCCGTTCGAGCTCTCGAGTAGACGCATTTAACGTCGCAGGGGCACTTGTGGCCTGCGCGGTCATCCAATGTACTAGCTCGAAATAGTATGGGCCGCGGCTCTTGCCAGTCTTTCGGTTGCTGCTGCCTTTGGGTCTGGATATTGTCCTTCCCAACGTCTCGTCAGGAGCCGCACCAGAATGCGGGCCTGGCACTTCCGGTTCGCGATGTACCGATGCAGCCGGATTCACCCCCCATTCCCGCGGCCATGAGTAGTTGTTGCCTGCGAACCACTCGGCACACAGAGCGCGAGGGAGATAAAACCTCTTCAAGTAGTCCTGGCGGTAAGATTTTGGGTCAATGGCTGGCTCGCCCCCCGTCTCGATTGCGAGCAACCCCTCCCGAGGAAACGTGTGCATGAACAGGCGACTGCTCATAACCATCGACACACCGTCGCGGTCAAACGAGCCATTTCTAAAGGACTCCAGCAGTCGTCGGTAATACCGCTCCCTTCGCTGCTTGTAGGAGGTTCCCTCTTCAGGAATGTGGGCGAGTTCTTCGGCAATCTCCCTGAAACTGAAGAACCGGCGCTCAGGTTTCGGGCGCGCTAACTCGGCGGCTATCTCCTCGCTTCGTTTTTGACGCCGCTGCCTCTGAGTGGTGCTGTTGCCTGCACCCACCAACTGGTCAAGGGCCGTCAGCTTCTTGTGGTCGATTGCCAAATCTGCCTCGGCAGGGCCCGCAGGGTAGCCGACGGGGAAGCGCGCTGCGGATTCGCGCTTGCAAGCTGGCAGGCCCATTCCCGCCGATCACAGTCTATGCCTTTGCGCGCTCCATCGGCACGACCTTCGACAGCTCGACAACGCCCAGCGTCCCGAAGGCCGCCCGCACGGTATTGCCAACGTAGGAGGGCGCCAGGTGGGCATAGTGCTTTTCGGTCATGCGGGTATCGCTGTGCCCGAGCTGCTCGGCGATCACCGCCAGGGGTACGCCCTTCATGGCTAAGCGCGAGGCGTACGTATGACGCAGGACGTGGAAGCCGATCGCCGGCGCAATCCTGGCTGCCTTGCAGGCATCGCGTATAGGCCGAAACTGATTGGCCTGGCGCCAGGGCTCGCCGTCACCCCGAGGGAACAGAAGGGCGCCAGATTCCTTGCCAACCGCGATCCGCCGGAAGAATTCGCACCCCTCGTCGGTGAGGTGGACGTACCTGGCATTGCCGCTCTTGGAGATTGGGACGTGCACAGCTTTGGCGTCGGGGTTGAAGTCCGCTGCCTTCATCGTGGCGAGCTCGCCGTAGCGACAGCCGGTTAGCAGGGCGCCGGTCACCAGTGCGCGGAAATCGGCCGGGCAGGCGTTGACCAGCCGCTGGGATTCGGAATCCTTGAGGTAGCGAACCTTGGGCGCGTTGGTTTCCTTGAAGGGCTTGGCCGCCTGCCAGCGTTCCGGCGCGTCAGCCCGCCGATTGTGGTGGGCGAGGTTGAGGGCCGCCTTGAGGATGGTCAGGACGCGATTCGCGGTGCTACGACGGCGCCGGATTCCTTCCAGGCTGATGTCGGCCTCCCGGTGCTTCTGGCGCTTTCCGGCCGTGGTCCTCAGACGGCGGGGGTTGTCGGCCAATTTCGCGTGCCACGCCTCGATCCGGCGCCGGGTCAGCTTATCGACGAGGATCTCGCCGAGCTCGGGCTTGATGTGAGCCCGGATGGTCACCTCGAGTCGATTCAGGGCCTTGCCGCCGCGGCGTTTGTAGTCAGCAACGTAGTCGTCGAGCGCCTGGATGGTAGAGTAGGGGCCATGATCGCTACCGGTGCCATCGCCGCGGGCCAGATCCGCGAACCACCGCCGGCCGGCCGCCTGAGCCTGGGCGAAGGACAGGACATGCTCGCCGTCAGCATTGGCTACGTCATCGGCTGTGCCGAGGGCCTGGAAGCGCCGGCCATGTTCCGGGGAGTAGTGGCGAGCGATCCATGTTCCGCCCTTGGCGCCCTTGCGGAAGCCGATTGCGAGTCCCTCCGAAAGCGATCGCCAGTAGGGCTCGCGCCGGAGCCGGAACTTCGCTCGAGCGCTTCTGGTGTCGAGCTTTGCATCCCTCAGCGTTCTCGCCATGGCTCGCCCTCCAAGACGTACGGCACAACGTACGGCATAGATGTAGGCGAAAGCCGGCGAAAGTACAAGAACGAGAAATGGCCGATTTGCTTGGGAGAAGTGGAATTCTGCGAAAGCCGGCGACAGCCGTTACCCCTCTTTCACGGCGGTAACACGGGCTCGAAATCCCGTCGGGGACGCCAAATGTTGCGGGCGTTCTCGTGGCTGGAAACCGAATGTCCCCAATTATTCCCCGATAAAGGGCGCGCAGGGCCGCCGCGTCGGATCGGTGTGCCATTTGCCCGACGCGGCGAACTTAACGAACAATGAGATTGACACGCCCCTAGGCGTTGGCTGCTCGCCCCATTTGGTCCCAGCTTCGGACTTCGCGAACTAATTCGGCGGACTCGATGCGATCGCCGTTGGCGCATTGGATCCAGATTTCGAAGGGGTGCAGCAAGAGCAATGGGCCGGTATCCACGATCGCGGCTTCACTCGTCGCGTAAGGCTCCGAGCTGTGTACTCTGGGACACTGCTCGCTCAGTCGCCACTTGATCTGATTGAACATAGAGACAATCCTTTCAAGGCCGACGCCCGTTCCATGCGGTTTGCTGGACCCGGACCCTCGCTCGATCTCAGACGTTGGACTCTGAACAGATGGTGCATTGATTCCCCGACACCACTGCCACCCTAAAGATAACACAAAAGCGCTATGCAGCCATTCGGTTGCAGATTCTAGTAATGGTTCGTCGATCTACCTTATCGGCGGCATATTTTCGGAAGGATGACGCTGATGCGCTTCTAGCCCAAGGCGTCGCGCCGGTATTGCCTAAGTTCCAAATTGATGCCCCGTAGGCAGAATGTGCAAACTTGAACACTCCCGCTTCCCCTGAAGAGGTACGAGTTCAGCTGAACAGAGTAGTCTGAGGAAGCGTCATGGTCGATGTCAGCCACGCGGATTTCCAACAACTCACCAAAGCCGTCGAAGAACTAAGCGTACAGGTCATTGCCGTAACGGCGCTCATAGGCGCGATGGTTACGACTGCCAGCGTCGATTTTGAGCGCCTTGAAGACTGCGTGCAATTTGCCGCAAACCGATTGCGCCCCGGCCGGCGCCCCTTGCTTTTCGCAAAGGCAGCCCTGGTCCTGGCGGATTTTGAGGTTATGGAAAAGACACTCCGAATTGAGACCCGGAAGATTTGGAATCGCAGAAAGTCTCCCTCCAAGCACTAGCTGCTTATGCATACTTCAACAAGACGCTATCATCCGCTCTAGTCCAGGATCATTTGGGGAATGTCGGGTGAATTGAAAAAAATAGAACTCACCCGCAAAAAAATGTCCTCTGTCGCCGGTCGTACTTGCGGTGTAGCTGCCGGGATGCGTTGCATCCCGTATTGAGACGGCTTGCGTTTAGAACCTCACGTACTGCGGAAGCTTGCCGTTGCTGAAGCCATAGAGCGGAAGTGAACTTCTCGGGGTCTGGCAGCCCAATCGCGAAAAGATGAGGACGTTGCAAATGAGCCAAAAGAAGAAAACCATTCCGGCAACTTCCAAAACGCTGCCGAAAGCACCACCGGAATCCAGGGGTTGGACGAAATCACGGGGGGAGGGTTGCCACGCGGGCGTCCCACTCTAGTCAGTGGAGGCGCCGGTTCTGGAAAGACACTGTTCGGACTGGAGTTCCTGGTTCGGGGCGCCACACAATACGACGAACCCGGCGTGTTCATGTCGTTCGAGGAAACGATCCCGGACCTGACCAAGAACGCCGCTTCACTGGGTTTCGACCTGGGCCGCCTGGTGGCGGAGAAGAAGCTGTTCCTGGACCACGTGCACATCACGCGAAGCGAGATTGCGGAAACCGGGGAGTATGATCTCGATGGCCTCTTCATTCGAATTGCCGACGCTGTCCAGAGGGTTGGGGCGCGGCGAATCGTCCTGGACACCATTGAAGCGCTCTTCGGCGAGTTGCCGAACCCAGGTATTCTGCGCGCCGAAATCCGCCGCCTGTTCGACTGGCTCAAGCAAAAAGGATTGACCACGATCATTACCGCCGAGCGGGACCGGCCCGACAAGCTGACCCGGCACGGCATCGAGGAGTTCGTCTCGGACTGCGTGATCGTGCTGGACCATCGTATCCGGGAGGAGATCTCGACCCGGCGCCTGCGCATCGTCAAGTACCGGGGATCCACCCACGGCACGAACGAGTATCCGTTCCTCATCGATGAACACGGCATTTCAGTTCTGCCGATCTCCTCGCTGGGCCTGGACCATGCCGCGTCCGCCGAACGAATCTCGACGGCATTGACCGGTTGGATGGCATGATGGGCGGCAAGGGCTTTTATCGGGGCAGCAGCATCTTGCTCTCCGGCACCTCGGGAACCGGTAAAACCAGCGTGGCGGCACATTTCGTGGATGCGGCTTGCCGCCGTGGCGAGCGCTGCTTGTATTTCGCGTTCGAGGAATCACCCCGGCAGATCGTCCGCAACATGCGCTCGATCGGCATCGACCTCGAACCGTGGGTCCGCAAAGGGCTCCTGCAATTCCATGCGGCGCGTCCCACCTACGGGGGGATCGAAGAAGTCCTGCTTGTGACGCACAAACACATCTCCAGCTTCCAGCCCAGCATCGTGGTGGTGGACCCGATTACCAATCTGCTCATGGTCAGCACCCTGAACGAAGTGCGGTCCATGCTCACGCGGCTGGTCGATTTTCTGAAGACCAAGGAGATCACCGCGATTTTCACCAGTTTGACAGCGGCAGGCGGCTCCCTGGAAGCCAGCGAGGCGGACGTCTCCTCCCTAATGGACACCTGGCTCCTGCTGAAAGCCATCGAGGTCGGGGGGGAGCGGAACCGCGCGCTCTACGTGCTGAAATCGCGAGGCATGGAGCATTCCAACCAGATTCGCGAATTCGTGCTCACCAACCACGGCCTCCGATTGCTGGATGTTTACCTTGGACCCGAGGGCGTGCTGACCGGCTCCGCCCGGGTGTCGCAGGAAATGCGCGAGAAAGCAGTGGTCACGTCCCGCCAGCAAGAACTGGAGACCCGCCGGCGCGAACTGGAGCGCAAGCGCCAGATCTTTGAGGCCCGCATGGCCATGCTCAGGGCGGAGTTTGAAGCGGAGGAAGAAATAATTCAACAGAGCATCTCCGAATCGGAATTACTCGGCGAGGAAGTGCTGCAGGACCGCGGGCAGATGGTGCGGAGCCGGAAAGCGGACACCTCCGCTTACAAAAAGGAGGGGGGCGCGAAAGCCGCGCGGAAACGCTAAATGCCGACAGACCAAGACAAAAACTCGGGCGCGGCCTCGCAAACCAACGCCCCGGAAACCGGAGGTTTGGAAGCTGCGGCTCTACGTGGCGGGCCAGACTCCCAAGTCGATTCGCGCTTTTGCCAACCTCAAGGTGCTGTGTGAAGAACACTTGAAGGGCCGCTATCGGATCGAAGTGATCGACCTGATGGAGAATCCGCAACTGGCGCGCGGCGACCAGATCGTAGCAGTTCCGACCCTGGTAAGAGATCTTCCGGGACCTGTCCGAAAGATCATTGGAGACCTGTCCAACACCGAGCGGATGTTGATGGGCTTGGACGCTGCGAACGGTAGACTGACCAGGCTCTGGAAGGTCCACATGAAAAGACCCTCGAAAAAGACCCGCCCGGCAGGAAAACGGAAACCCGGATCGCCCCGGAAAATGGAGCAGGCCGGCGCCTCATTCTCTCCAGGCAAAGTACGTCTTGCGTTTGTACATAAGCGGATCCACGTTGAAATCGGCGCTGGCTGTAAAGAATATCAAGCGGGTTTGCGAGCAGCACTTGAAGGTCGGTATGACCTGGAAGTCATCGACATTTACCAGCAGGCGAATCTGGCCAGAGACGAGCAGATTGTGGCGGTGCCCACGCTCATTAAACGGCTCCCGCTCCCGCTGCGAAGGCTCATTGGGGACCTGTCGAACCAAGACAAAGTGCTCTTCGGACTGGACCTGAAAATGCAAGAGTGATGGTTGGCGGAAAGGGAAAAATGGACCGTCAAGAAACAATTGCCTTTTGGCGATCCGGCTCGCCTCAAGTCGTCAGCGGGAGGTGATTGTGGGACCTGCGGTCGCTATTGCTCGTGGGAAGAGCTTGCCTGTCGATAGGAAGAACGCGTCCGTTGCTGCGGACAAGAATCACCCGACTGCCGAATGGGAAATCCTCTTGGCTGGAATCTCCCGCGGGAAAACCATTTTAGAATACCGTGCGAAGCGCAACATCTTCAGGCAAGGAGAGCCTGCAGAATCCATGTTCTTTATCGGACGAGGCAAGGTGAAGCTCGCAGTTACGTCCTTCGAAGGCAAGGAAGCGATAGTCGCCACTCTGGGCTCAGGTGAATTCTTCGGTGAAGGATGCCTGGCAGGCCAGCCGTTGCGCATGGCAACGGCTATTTCAGTCGAAGATTGTACTCTTACTAGGGTCGAAAAGCCGATAATGGCCAGGATGCTCCACGAAGAGATGGGACTCGCGGAAATGTTTGTCACTCATCTGCTTTCCCGAAACATTCGATACGAGGCGGATCTCGTCGATCAGATGTTCAACTCCAGCGAGGTGCGTCTAGCTCGGATACTCTTACTGCTGTCCCATTTTAGCGAGGAGAGCAAGACTGAAACTGTAGTTCCCGGGATCAACCATCAGCACTTGTCAGAAATGGTTGGCACAACCCGGTCACGGATCAATTTTTTCATGAATAAATTCAGGAAGCTTGGCTTTATCGAATACAACAGCCGCGAAATGACGGTCCACAGCGGCCTCCTCAAGGTAGTCCGTCACTCTTCAGAAGGCGATTCATAACACAAATGATAGAAACGGTCGTTGAGCATTTCGCTCCCGCATCTTCTAGAGATACAACCTCCAGGCGATGTTTTTCCGGTCGTTTTGCGCACCGCATTTCCGCCTGCGACACCGAATTTGATCAAAATGGTGCGTTGTAGGGCGCAAAAATGCGATGCCGTAAAGAATTTTTCGCAGATGTTGGGCGGTGGCCCGCGCTCCGGCTAAGTTGGTTGTTGCAAGACGAACCGACGGCACCGAGGAGAGAGCCACCATGGAAGAGGATAGCAAAGGAACGGCGCTGAGCAACGTGATCCGGATCGACGACGCCCGGGTCAAGGATCATCTGGACAAGATTGTCCGAGGAACGGTCGAGGAGACGCTGAACGCGATGCTGGATGCCGAGGCTGGCCGGCTCTGAGACGCCGGGCGATACGAACGGACGGACGCCCGGCGGGACACGCGGTCTGGGAGCTACGAGCGGAAGCTGCAGACGAAGGCGGGCTCGGTAAGGCTGAAGTTGCCCAAGCTGCGACAGCGCTGCTACGAATGGTGCGCGCGAAGCTGAACTATCAACCAAGACGGTGAATTTAGCGCCATGTGTTGCAGACCTCCTTGCGTCTCGTTCAATCTGCTTCAGTATAGGTGCGTGCTCAAACTTGATTTTGAAGACCGGGGCGAGGCAGCTAGCCAATTGAAAACATTGGTGGTGAGGCCAGTCCTCAGCGAACCCGTCTCCACATGGAATTCCCTGATAAGCAGGGAATTAACAAGGAATATGCGGTGGAATAGCCTTTTTTGGCTACCCCGCAAGCTCGCATGTCACAGCAATTCCGGAAGCTTTTCGAAGAATTCCCTATGCAATGGAACAGGGAATTTTTCGGAGGATCAGGGAATTGAATTGCGGGAACAGGGAACCTGCAGAAACGATCAGGGAGACGCTTTCGGCCCTACGACCTATAGATGCGCGTCGTAACGCATCACGATAGTACCTGCGTCCCCTTTTCGACGTGGAACACCGATACCGAGGTACACCAGCCTGGCCCGCAGCGACAGCTCCCGGCGCGCGAGGCCTGGTAGGTTCAAATCGGGGGAGGGAGCGGATCAGCGTCGTCTTGCCGCTGCCGAGAAAGCCGGTGAGGACGGCGACCGGGATCGGCGCCTCACGGACCAGCTGCTGGCTGGCGGGCTCGGGTAGGGCGGCCGTCACGTCTCGACCCAGGTAGCGTCCCAGAAGCTCTCCGGCGCGGTGGTCATGGTGCGATAGGCACCCAGCGGCGGTGGCGCGATGGTCTGGCCGGCGCGGCGGCGCTGCAGCTCGGCCTTGGCTTCGGCAAGGGCCGGTGCCGCGGTCATGAGTTCGACCGTGGTGAGGGCCAGGGCCTCGGAGGCCATAAGCGGGCCGGGATAGCTGGCCGGGTGCCCGGTCAGGGCCGAGCAGGCCCAGTTGTGCAACGGCACCTGCTCCGGTATCGCCCAATTGGCCCGCGCCAGGGGCACATGCCAACTCGCCTCGCCGTCGTCCTGGCCATAGGGGTCGTGTCCCTCGGTATAGAGCGCCAAGCCGCGATCGAGCTTGAAGGGCTCCTTCGGCCGGACCGCATGCGCGAGGGCCTCCATCCAGGCGACATCGTCGGCGCCGTAGCGCGGGGGGCCGACACGCTCGAGGTTGCGCAGGAGAATTTTCGCCAGCACGTCGTTGGCGAGATAGCCGCGCGTTCCGGCGATGAATTGCTCGCGAAAGCCTATGGCGCACATCCTGGCGGCCTGCTCGGCGACCCCTGCCACGAAGCGATAGACGGCCTCCGCGAGGCTGAAATCCACATGGCGGGTGACGAGCCAGAGCCGAGCTTCGTCGGGCGTGACGCTGGGCATATGCCCTCCCACTCGCAAGACATGCTCGACCGAGGTGTCGGGAAAATGATGCGCCCGAAGCCGCTCGATGGACTGCACGGCGACTTCTGCCGCATCCAAGGCGTTCTGCCGGCGAACCCCGCCGCCATGGCCGGATTCGCCGATGAACACCATCTCGCCACTCACCACCGATTGGCAGGGCCGGGATATGGCACCGCTCTGGTAGTCGGCATGAGAGGTAAGCAGAGCGTCGAAGCCCTCGAAGGCTCCGGCGCGGAGCAGGGCCAGCTTCCCCCAGACGATCTCCTCCGCCGGGCAGCCGATGGCGACGACTTCGCCGCCGATGCCGGCCTCCGCCATGGCCCGCCGGGCGGCAATGGCGGCGCCGACATTGGCCGGTCCGATCTGGTTGTGGCCGCAGGAATGTCCTGCCCGCTTGCCGCTGGCCTCGCGTCGCGGGACAGCCTTGTTGCCGGTGCCGGGCAACGCATCGTACTCGGCCAGAAGGCCGATCCGCGGACCCGCGCTGCTCCCCCACGTCGCTAGAAATGCCGTCGGCAAACCGTGGGCGCCGCGCTCAACTCTGAAGCCTTCCCGGTCGAGCCAGTCGCACAGCGCAGCCGCCGAGGCGCGCTCCATGTTGGGCAGTTCGGCCTCGGCCCACAGAATGCCGAAAAGCCGCTCGATCTCGGGGCGAAGCCCAGCCCAATGACGCCGTACCGAGGCAACATCATGGTCCCGCATGGCAATCCCTCCGCGTCCAGCGCCGGGCGCCGTCCGATGAGACCATGCCTCGCGGTGTGCGTGACGTCCAGCTAAGGGTCCCGATGGGAGACTCTTATAGGGGTGGCGTTCGCCCAAGGATCATGTCCGAGGCCTTTTCCGCGATCATGATGGTTGGCGCGTTCGTATTGCCGGTAACGAGTGCCGGCATGATCGAGGCGTCGACAACCCACAGCCCATCGACGCCGCGAACGCGCAGCGACGCATCGACGACCGCCATCGGGTCGGAGTCGACCCCCATTTTGCAGGTACCCGAGGGGTGATAGCCTGAGATGGCATTGCGACGCACATGATCCAAGATTTCGGCGTCGCATTTCACGGTCGCCCCTGGCGATATCTCCGTGCCGCGGTAGCGATCGAACGCCTTCTGATGCGTGATCTCGCGCGCCGCATGCACGCCGTCGACCATCTCGCGCCGGTCCTTTTCCTCACTCAGGTAGCGCGGGTCGATGACGGGCGCATCCATCATGCGGTGGGAATTCAGCCTGATCGTACCGCGGCTGTCCGGGCGCATCTGATTGACGTTGATCTGAAAGCCGGCCGCCCTCTTCCGGTTGCTCTTCCGGTCGTCAACCAGCAGCATTGGCGTGAAGAAGAGCTGCAATTCGGGCGCAACCGTTTCATCGCCGCCGATGGATTTGAACGCGCCGCCGCTCCAGAAGGGGTGGGCACCTGGCCCGGACCTGGTCAGGAGGTAACGCAGGCCGAGCATGACGGCTCTGTCGACGCGCTGGTAGCGGTCGAACGTCGCCGAGGGATCGGTCGTCTCGTACTGGACAGGAAGATCGGGATGATCCTGGAGATTTTCGCCCACCCCCGGCAGATCAGCGGCCACGGGGATGCCGAGACGGCGCAGTTCGGCGGGTGGCCCGATGCCCGATACCATGAGTAGTTGGGGCGAGGCGATCGCGCCGAGCGACAGGATCACCTTACCGGCGGCGATGTCCTCGCCGCGTTCGCCTTTGCGGACCGACACGCCGACCGCGCGCCCCCGATTGACGATGATTCGCTCGCAGGATGTGCCCGATCGGATGGTGAGGTTCTTCCGATGGAAGATCGGGTGCAGATAGCTCGAAGCGGTATCGCTCCGACGTCCCTTGCTGACACTCACATCATAGATGCCATAACCGTGCTGGCGTGCGCCGTTGAAATCATCATTACGCGCGTATCCGGCTTGCGCCGCAGCCTCAAGGAATGCCAGGTCTATGCCTGCGGCGCAGCCGGCGGCACTGGTCTTCAAAGGTCCGCGACGGCCATGGAATTGGTCCTCGCCGCGATGGCTGGTCTCCATGCGCTTGAAGTACGGGAGAACGTCGGCATAGGACCAGCCATCCAGCCCTCGCTGACGCCAGCCGTCGTAATCCGCCGCGTTGCCGCGGATGTAGATCATCCCATTGATCGTAGACGAACCGCCAAGACGCCGGCCCCGCGGCCAAGACACTTGGCGTCCGAACAACTCGGTCTGTGGCGCTGTACGGTAACCCCAATCGTAAGAGCGCCTGCCCAGGACGAACCCATTGGCGGTCGGCATGCTGACGAAGATGCTCCGCCGGGCCGAACCCGCCTCGATCAACAGAACCTTGCAGGCGGGATCAGCGCTCAGACGGTTGGCCAGCACGCAGCCAGCCGATCCACCTCCCACGATCACAAAGTCGAATGCCATTTCGCCTCTCCGGAACTGGCGCCATCAAGTTCACCGCCTCACGAGAGCCCATTGTGGCATAGACCAGGTTGCTACGGCTCGCTCAACGTTCACAACCCTGTGCCCGTGCCTTGAAACCGCCCGTCGACGGCGCAATCTTCTCTGCGTGGCGCTTATTGGCCAGCCAATGTTGGAAATATCGATGCAGAGCCGGATGTCGACAATTACCCTTGGTCCAGGAGTCGCTCGGAAGTTTTCTTTTCTGATGATCCTCATGTCGGCGATGTTGTTCAACTTCATCACCTCTTCGCCGGCACAGGACCAACGGCCGAACCTGATGGCCTACCTGTACGTTCCTGTCGCTGATGTCACGAACCGGTTCGGCACACCAAAGTCCAGCCAGCGCGTGGCCAACGGCGATACGATACTGATCTACGAATGGTCACGATCCGACCCCGGGGGTGGGTACACGGTCAGCAATGCGGAACCGCTCCACCCAACTGGGCTTCCTGCTGGCGTACCCTATTCGGGAAGTCCGATGGGAGCTGCTCGACGGTACATTCCAATGCAAACCGTGGAACTCGCACGTGAAGCCCGTTTCACCGTGGGCAGGGATGGACAAGTGCGGGAGATCAGCTGGGATGGTGAAGGGTGCCTCGGCGACTGAACGGCAGGACCGTCTTGCCATGCGGGGAGAGCCCTGCCCTTCTCGTCCAGTAGGAAGTATCGAGTCACTCGGCTCTCGACCATATCTCCTGAATTTAAGTGAGAGCGTCATCTTCGGTTACCGCGAAAAACGCGATCCGAGCCGACAGGCACCATCAGCCCGAACATAAGACAGCCGTTGGTCACCCCTGGAGGAAGGCCTTATCCGCACCGTCGCGAAAGGCGGCTTTACTCCGTGCTCCACGTTCACTCGCTCGGGGTATCCGATCCATTGTTCTGCTGAGGACCGTCGATGCATCCACTATCGTGAGAACGCAACATCGGAGGAGCGAAACCATGATCTACGTGGAATTCATCGAACGCGACCGATGGATGCCGATAGAGATCTTTCGCCTCCTCGGCGATCAGGAGGCCAGCTGGGTCGAAGGCTCGGTCGACAGGATGGTGCTGCAGCTGGGGCGGACGCTCCGCCTCGGCCCCCAGCCGAGCTATCTTTGTCTCTGGGACATTCCGGACATCTCCCGTCTCGATGCCTGGGAGGCCTATTTCCAGTCGGTCGCCGCCCTGCAAAATCGGCGGAGCCAAGGGATGCATCGGGCGATCCATATCGCCCGTGCGGGGCTCTACGATGCGCTGCAACAGGACGCGGACACGCGGGCGCCCCTCTACATCGTCGAATATTGCGCCGCGCGAGGCGAGGACGCAAAGATCCGCGGCATCTTTGCCGAGCGAGGAGCGCGCCACGCGGATCTGAGGCAGCTCTTTCTGCTCCGGCGTCTGGGGCGAATAGGCCCAGACCCGGGCCTGATCTCGATCTGGGGTGCGCCGTCCTACGCCGCAGCGGAACCGCTGATCCGGACGGCCGGTCAGCCCGATCTCGACTTCGTGGATGTTGGCATCTACCGCCGTTTTGGCGAGGAGACGTTGTGAGCAGCGCCACGAGGCCAGTGCCCTGATTCTCTGCGCAGCCTTTAAACGACTCGCTGGACCAGGGAGTTGTGAAGGAATTCGTGGAACCGGCTGGCGACCTGGTCAGCCAGCGGACGAGGCAGATTGCTCCATACCCCGTTGCAATTCACCTCCAGAATATGGAGTTCGCCATCCTTCGGGATCGCGTCGATAACCGCGTATCTAAGGCCGAGCAGGCGGCATGCCTCCAGCAACTTGGGGTGATGGCACTCGTAGTCCCAGGCGATCGACACGTCCTCCGTCGTCGCCTGCATCTCGCGTACGTCGACCACGCCTTCCGCCATGCGCCGGCGAAGCCGCACCGGGATTATCTTGGTGCCGAGCACATAGAACCGCATTTCATGGTCCGATTGGACATAGGGCTGGAAGATCGCGGGGTGGCTGAGCCGCTTACCCGGGGCGCCGCTAAGCCGCGTGCTGCTGAAGACGCCGGAGGAGACGATTGCGCCCTCCGACAGGTTCTTGCGGACCTGCATTCCGGCCGCGCTGACGGGCGTCGATTGGGCGACCCGGACGGGGAGGATGGGAAGTCCCGCTTCGCGGAGCCGCTGCATCTGGGTGAGCTTGTTGCAAGCGAAGCGGGCGCGCCGCGGATCGTTAATGCAATTCGCATGGCCGGCGAGGAAGACTTCGAGGAAGTCGCCGACGACGCGCCATTGGCGATCAGCAAACGCTGCTTCGGCACCGTTACCAGCAGGAGAGCGGATCGCCACGTCTTCGGGCTCGAAGGAGACCGGCATATAGAGGATGAGCCTGGCGGCTCCCACGTCGATAGTCCCGAAATCTGGATGGGTAAGCCGGAAACTGTCGCCGTCCCACTCGACTTCCGTGTCCGAGTTCGTTGAATTCGATCACGCGCACCGAGAGCTCCGGATGGGACCGCCTGAATCGATTAAGCTCCAGGTAGTCGCCGATGATGCCGCGGCGCCCGGGGAAGCTGGCATTGGTTACGAAGGCGACTAGGTCTGGCGCTTGGTCGGCAGTCATCGCGATGCTTGTCCGGCCACCCAGATTAGCCGGTGCCGTTCTTACGGCGCAGCGCCGCTTTCTGCCCGGTCGAGTTGCTCGTCATGCGTAGCGCGGCACGACCATGAAGGCGAAGCTGAGCGGCTTCTCCGTGTAGTTCCAGTACTGATGCGGCGTGCCGGGGGGCAGATAGAGCAGATCCCAGGCGTCGAGCTCGAACCAGTCGAAGCTCTCCGGCAGGTAGACGTGAAGCCTGCCGCCCGTGACGAAAATCACTTTGTGGCCCGGATGGCTCCTGTCGTCGCTGCGGGCGCCGGCCATGAGATCCACAGTTCCAGCCGTCAGCTCCTTGGTGCTGACGAAAAGGGATTCAAGAATCGGGTGCTCGTCCCCTAGAACGAAATGCAGCGCATCGGATTTCCTGGCCGTGATCATACCGCCCTGGGTTTGCGCCCTGGCGCGGTTTTCCACCAGGGCATCCGGCCAATTTCCCAGCAGCTCTGTGCGGCCCGGCTTCTCGGTCTTGAACTTCGGCTTGGTCACGCCGAACTCGAGTTCGGAAACATGAGGCGGCCGCTCCTGCGGCGCATACCAGTCGAGCACGACGCATTCATCGCCCGTGAAGTTGTAGCCAAAATGCCACTTGGCGCCACGCCAATGCACTGCTTCGCCGGCGCGCGCCACGGCCACCTCGCCCGTTTCCGGATCCTGCACAGTCACCTCGCCCTTGAGGACGTAGTAAAAGCGATGCTGATCGAAAAACGCCTTCCAGCTGTCCGACGATTTGAAATAACCCCCCGGCTTAAGCCTGTAGATGAGCGTGCCGACGGCCTCGTTGCGGCCGTAGATCACGTCGGCGATCTGCCCCGACTTGGCATCGCCCCAGAGGAAGCGTGAAGCCTCCCGATATCGCACCAGGGTCGGGCCCTTAAAGGGGGTCACCTGCTTGGGTGCGTTCTTCGGCTTTTCGCTCGTCATCTGTCCCCTCGGGAGAACGGATTTTCCGTCATCGCAGGGCAGGCGGGTGCCCCTGGCCTGGCACCCGCCCGCTGGCCTCAGACGCCAGCTACGCCCGCCCCGGCGCCTGGCAGCGGCGGTCAGACATGCCACCAGCGCTGCGCGATCCGGAAGCCGTCGAGATCCAGGCAGGACAGCATCGGACCGTGTTCGACCTTGGTGGAATGGGCCGACACGTAGGTGGTGAACATGATGACGATGACGCCGTTGTCATCATGCATCAGCTGCTGGGCTTCAGCATACATCGCCGCACGCTTCGTATCGTCAAGCTCCGAACGAGCCTGGACCAGGAGGTCGTTGAAGCGCGGGTTCTTCCAGAAGGTGTCGTTCTGGTTCGAATCTCCAGCATACGCGAAAGTCAAAGTCCCATCGGCGGTAGGCCGGCCGAGCCATTCGCTCGCACAGAAGGGCTTGTGTTGCCAGACAACGTCCCAATACCCGTCGTTTGGCTCGCGTACGACAGTCAGGTCGATTCCGGCCTTGGCCGCGCTCTCGCGGTAGATCGTCGCGGCGTCGACGCACCCCGTAAAGGCGACGTCCGCCGCGGACAGGCTGACCTTCAGGTTGTCCACGCCCGCCTTCTTGAGGAGGCTGCGCGCCATGTCGGGATCGTAGTTGTGGATCGGCATGGGGTTGACCGCGAACTTGACGCTGGGCGCGACCGTATCGTCGTTTCCGGGCGTGCCAATGCCGCCGAAAACTCGCTTAATGATCGCTTCGCGGTCGATCGCGTATTTCAGGGCGTTTCTTACATCCTGATTGTCAAAAGGAGGGGTGGTCACGATCATGGCGAAGGTGTTGTGCTCGTAGCCGGTAACCTTGTCGATCTTGAGGCCCGGGTTTTGCTCCATGAAGTTCAAGGTCTTGACGTCGCACCGGTCCATGGCATCGAGCTGCCCCGAGAGCAGGCCGTTGGTCCGTGCCGTCGGGTCGATGATGCATAGGAATTCGACCTCGTCGAACCAGGTGTCGCGGAAGTAGTTGGGATTGCGCTTGCCCCGCGTTATCTCGCCGGGTTTGAACTCCTCCAGCATGTAGGGGCCGGTGCCGATGCCCGATTGCCAGTCCACGTCCCCGTTGTCCGTGGCCGGCATGATGGAAAGCCGGTGTTCGGCCAGCACATAGGGGAAGTCGGCATTGCCGCCCTTCAAGGTGAAGATCACGTTGTCGCCGTCCGCTTTCACGTCCACGACCTGCTTCATGGTTGCCTTCAGGGCGGATTTCGAGTCGGGGCCGAGGTGGTGGCGCACCGAGGCAACGACGTCGCTGGCGGTGAGGTCCTTGCCGTTGTGGAAGGTGACACCCTGGCGCAGTTTCACCGCCCAGGTCTTGGTACCGTCCGAAGGTTCGAAGGACTCGGCGAGCTCGGGGCCAATGTTTCCATGCTCGTCGAGACTGGCGAGCAGGTTCCGGAGCGAAAGGTTGACGACACCCATGTAGCTGTCGAGGATCGGGCCGGGGTCGAGCGTATTGGAAGACGATCCCCAGCTGATGCCCAAGCGGAAATTTCCGCCCTTGGTCGGTGTCGCCGCCCGGGCGTCGGTGAACATCGCCTCGGCGGCCGAGACCGTTGCGCCGGCCGCAATTGCGAATTGGATGAACTCCCGGCGGTTCATGCGGCCGCGGCCGACTTCGCGCCTCATCCAGCCAAGATCGAAGGTGCTTCCGGTCCTCTCGTCGCTCATCTGGTCCTCCCGAGTGTTGCGGTAAAGCTCCATGGCCTCCCATGCGGCGATCCTTCTCTCCCGCTTCGCGATTAGTCTCGAAAGCCGGAGCAAGTCGGGAGGAGATGCCAATGATTGGACTAAAGGCTATGTCGGTCCCTGCGGCGGTTTTAGCCTGAAAGCGCCAGAACTTTGACGCGCTGCGCCACCGGATAGGCGGGGATTGCCAGACCGGTTGGACTAGGCAGACTCCTCCACCAGCGCGGGCGGGAGCAGGCCCTCCGTGCGCTGAAGGCCGCTGGCGCGACATCAAGAGAGCCGTGAAAGGGACCATGCGAGTTGTCCAAGTAGATGCGATTCCAATCGCCGGCCGGGGCAGTCAGGGCGCCTACGGCGCGCCCTACGGGATCATCGTCCGGGTCGCGACCGACAGCGGCATCGTCGGATATGGCGAATCCGACAGCATGCCTTCCGTCGTCAAAGCGATCATCGAAGCTCCTTTCTTGCACGAGATGATGTCGGGCCTGAAATGGGTGCTGCTCGACCAGGACCCCTCCGATATCGAGACGCTGTGGCGGCGGATGGCGCGCGCCACCCTGAACTATAGCCGGGACGGCGCGACCTTGGAGGCTATGGCTGCGATCGACCTCGCGCTCTGGGACATCAAGGGCAAGGCGCTGGGCGTTCCTGTTCATGAACTACTGGGCGGCGCGCGAAGGCGAGAGCTGCGCTGCTATGCCACCCACCCTCTGGGCGGCGATCTCGCGGAGACGAGGCGCTTCGCCGGGCGCATGCGCGATGCGGGTTTTTCCGCCGTCAAATTCGGCTGGCACCCGCTGGGGCCGGACGCTAAAGGGGACGAGGCTATCGTCCGCTGTCTGCGCGAGACGATCGGCCCCGAGATCGATCTCCTGATCGACGGCGGCCTTGCCTGGGACGTCGAGACGGCGCTCGAGCGGGTGCGCCGGTTCGAGCCCTATCGGCTGTTCTGGTTGGAGGAGCCACTTCCCGCGTATGATTTTGACGGATATGCCAGATTGGCGGCCGAAGCCAAGACGCCCATCGCGGCCGGAGAGCTTTCGTCCAGCGCCATCGAGCTCCGGCAGCTGGTCGAACGGCGCTGCGTCGACGTGCTCCAGGTGGATGTCTCCCGCGTCGGACTGACGCAAGCCATGAAAGTCGCGAGCCTGGCGGCGGCGGCGGGAATTCCTTGCGTCAACCACAGCTATAGCTACGGCATCAATCTGGCCGCCTCGCTCCACTTCGCGGCGGCAATCGAACGCACCTCCCTATTCGAGTACCAGGCCACGCCAAATGAGATCCGCGACGTCCTGGTGCCGAACACCCCGCGGCCGATCGAAGGCATGCTCTCGCCCCCCATGACGCCGGGCTTGGGAGTCGCGGTCGACGAGACGGCCTTGGCGCGCTTCGCCGTGTAGCGCTACGACAGGGCCCGGTCAGCTAGGCATGACCCGCCAGGGCGCGAGCTTGGTTTCGTCGATGTTCACTCCAAGACCCGGCGCATCGCTGGGCTCAGCCAGCCCCCCCTCGATACGCCAGGCCGGGCTCGTAAGAATGTCCTGCCGCCAGGGTAGAGGGTCCTGGTCGCATTCGAAATATTCACCATTGGGGAGCGAGTAGAGAAGCTGCAGGCAGGCGGCCGAGCTGACCGCCGTGCTGTAGTTCTTGCTGGTGAATGGCAGATGTCTCATCTGGGCGTAGGCCGCGATTTTGCGTGCCTCGGTGATTCCGCCGACCTGGACGATGTCCGGCTGCACGACCTGGATAGCGCCGGCGTCGATCAGACGCGCGAAGGCCTCGCGTCCGGTCTCCGTTTCGAACCCGGCGATGGCGATTCGGGTCCGACGTGCCAGCTCGGCGCAGCCAGCGACGTCCTCGGCCTGCACCGGTTCCTCGAACCAGCGAATGTTGAGCGGCTCCAGCGCCGCGGCGTAGCGCATGGCAACCCGGGCGGTAAGAGAGGTAGTTGCGTCCACCATCAGGTTGCGATCGCTTCCGATCGCTTCGCGCGCGGCCACCACTCGCTTCAGGTCGTCGTCGACGGAGCAGCGCAGCGGGACGTCTTGGATGACACCGTAATGGGCGGCCTGCCACACGTTGCCGATCTTCATCTTATAGCCGGCGAATCCGGCACTACGCGCCTTGGTCACATCGCGGGCGAAGTCGTCTATCCCGTAGCCCTTGCGGTAATAGCCCGCTGAGGCATAAGCGCTGACCGGCTGGCCGAAGCCGCCGAGCAGCCGCCAGACGGGCTGGCCCGCGCATTTGCCCAGGATGTCCCACAACGCAATGTCGACGCCCGACAGCGCAGCCATCAGAATGCCGCGCCGGCCATGGTAGTACGTTTCCTGGAAGACCTTCTCCCACAGATATTCGGGCCGCCGCGGATCCTGACCGACGATCAGCGGCAGAATCTCGCGCTCGATCACGACGGTGGTTACAGCATGGGGTCCCCCCCACATCGCCGATTCACCCCAACCGAAGATCGAGGGATCGTCAGTCAGCAGCTTCACCAGCAGCGCCTCGCGCTGCGAATACTCGCCGCGCGCGTAGGTCAGTGCGTAGGGCATGTCGTAGCGCAGGCAGTAAGTCTCGATGGCGGTGATCTTCACGGGCGAACCCCTCGATAAAACGCCAGAAATCCTATGCCGGCCTGTCAGGCCAACCAAGCGCCGTTGTCATGCACCTCGATGACGGTGGGCACGTTTCGCCGCAGGGCGGCGCGGATCTCACGCTTCAGTCCCGCGGCGCTGGCGGGTCTCGCGGACCGGCAGCCGAAGGCGCGCGCAACCGCAAGGAAGTCGGGATTGCGGGGATTGACCCCAATGGGCGGAATGTTCCGGCTGGTCATGCGGTCGCGGATCTGGCCAAGCCCATCGTTGTTCCAGAGCAGTACGACGATCGGCAGGCCCAATTCCACAGCCGTCCCAAGTTCGGCGATTGTGAACAGCAGGCCGCCGTCGCCCGTGAGCGCGACGGCTGCGCGGCTCGGCGCGGCCAGTTTGGCGCCAATCGCCGCGGGAAGTGCGTAGCCCATGGTCGAAAGGCCGACCGGATATAAGTAGCTGCGCGGCCGAAGGCAGCGGAAGGCGACATTCGCCGTATAAGCGACCTGCGCCATATCCGCGGTCACGATCGCATCTTCCGGGATCGCCTCGCGAATGGCTTCGAGAGCTCGCAGATGCCATTCCTGCGGCGGCGAGGAAGCCGTACGGGCTTCGGCGCGCAGCGCCGCAGCGGCGTCTGTCGCAGAGGACCGCAGCGGTGCGCCAGGATCCTCGGGCACTGCCTGGAGCAAAATGGAGAGGAACCGCGTCAGGTCGGCCTGAATAGCGAGTGCGGGCGGCGGCGAGTTCCTGAGGCTCACGGCATCGATGTCGACCCGAATCAGTTGGCCGTTGAACTTCAGCGGTTCGGCCCAGGTGTCCGACGCGGCGAGTTCCGTCCCGAGCGCGAGGACGACATCGGCTTCTTGGACTGCTCGCCATCCGCCAGGGCGGGTGAGGAGCGCGCCAGCGTGAAGGGGATGATCCTCAGGCAGCGCGCCCTTGGCGGAGATCGTAGTCAGCATCACTGCGCCGAGCCGCTCGGCGAGCGAGGTGACCTGGGGGCCGCAATCGCTGCCTCCACCGCCCAAGATGATGACGGGCCTTTCAGCCTGGCGGAGGATGGCCGCCGAGCGCTCCACAAGGGCCAGATCGGGCGCTTCATCGGTGATCGCTGGCGCTTCGGGTGCGGGAAAGCGCATGGCCTCGCCGTTCATCACGTCAAGGGGCAGGGCGATATGGACCGGCCGGCGTCGACCGTGGCTCAATGCGGCAAATCCGCGTGCCAGCAAGCCTGGCAGTTCGGCGGACGAGCCGGCCATGTCGCTCCACTTGGTGATGCTGCTCATGGTGGCCGCCTGATCCGGCAATTCGTGGATATGGCCCTCTGGAATGCCGGTGGGGCTAGGAGCGGTAGCGCTCGAGATCACGAGCATGGGGACGGAATCGGAATAGGCCTGAGCGATCGCAGTCGCCGCGTTCAGCAGGCCGGGCCCGGCGATGAGGAAGCAGACCCCTGGCCGGCCGGAGACCCTGGCATAGCCGTCGGCCATGAATCCTGCGCCCTGCTCGTGGCGCGGCTGGACGTGGCGGATGCGGCTGTGGGCGAGCCCACGATAGAGTTCGAGAGTGTGGGTGCCAGGTATGCCGAACACGGTGTCGACGCCATACTGCTCCAGCAGTCGCACCAGTGCGTGACCGCAGCTTAGCGGTTCGACCATGGGACCGTCCGTCGCTTCTCCTGGGAAACGCTGCCTAGGAGACTACGAACAGTTCCGCTTCCTCTTGGCCGGAATACGCCATCAACATGACAGCCTGCGCCATCGGCTACCGCGCGCGCTCCTCCCGCGGGGGGCGGCCGTATTCCGCTCTGTAGCAGCGGGTGAAATGGGCGCCGGAGACAAAGCCGTTGGCGACTGCGACCTCGAGTATGGACCGGCTGCCGCGCATCAGCATCTTGCGCGCGCGCTGCAGACGAAGCTGGCGGTAGAAGCCGGTGGGCGAGCGGCCCAGCACCTCGGTAAACCGGCGTTGCAGATGGCGTAGCGAAAGGCCCGAGACCTTGCAGATCTCGCTGAGCGACAGCGGTTCCTCCAGATTCTTCTCCATCGCAGTCATGGCGGCAAGCAGCCGGAACGTCGTTCACCCGCGTTCGGGACTGGAG
The DNA here is from genome assembly GCA_963724385.1 of uncultured Alphaproteobacteria bacterium. Classification (GTDB taxonomy): domain Bacteria; phylum Pseudomonadota; class Alphaproteobacteria; order Dongiales; family Dongiaceae; genus DASXQK01. The sequence goes on from CAVRUJ010000002.1 coordinate 848,499, forward strand.
CGACATGCGCTGGGGATCGTCGGCGTTGCGCACCCGATGCTGGATGAACTCGTCGGCGATTTCCCAGGCGAGATCGCGTCCGTGCTGCTGCTCGACCAGGTGGAAGATCATGTCGAGCGAAGCGGTCCCGCCCGGGCAGGTCAGCCGGTCGCGGTCGGCCTCGAACAGGTCCGCGGTCAGGCGCAGCCGCGGGAATTCGCGGGAGAAATTCTCGAACTCCTCCCAATGCAGCGTGCAGCGGTATCCATCCAGCAGCCCGGCGCGCGCCAGCGCATAGGCGCCTGTACCGATGCCGCCCAGGATCGTGTTGTTGCGTGCGAGCTTGCGTAGCCACGCGAAGACGCGCTTGTTGCGGTACTTGCTGCCGCCGATGCCGGCACAGAGCAGCATCATCGGCAGGCGTTCGACGGTTGCCATGGCCGCATGGGGCTGCATGGCGATGCCGCTGCTTGGGCTGACAGGCTTGCCGTCCTCGGAGATCAGAAGCCACTCGTAGAGGCTCTGTCCGCTCACCCAATTGGCGACGCGCAGCGCCTCGATGGCGGCCGAGAAGGCCAACATCGGGAAGTTCGGCACCAGAAAAAAACCGACCCGGTAAGAAAAATGCGCCGTCTCGTTCATTGTGGCGCAACATTGCGGCTAGCCGCGAACAGCTTGGCGTCCACGATCAAATACATGGCGTGATCCGAACAAATGGGGAGCGGCTTGTCAACTTAGACTCCTCGTCCACGTCGGATTCCGGCAGCATTCGAGCCACAGCGGGGAGAAGGAGCGGCGATGACGGACAAGTACCTGGCCGGGCGCGTGGCCTGGGTGACGGGCGGCGCTTCTGGCATGGGTCGAGCGACCGCCCTGGCGCTGGGCCGCGCCGGCGCCAACGTGGCCATCGGCTCGCTTGTCGCGAGCCAGCGCGGCGCGGTGCTCCATGGCCAGAACTGTCATACGCCCAGCGACGACAAGCTTGCGGCGACAAAGGCGGAAATCGAGGCGCTCGGGGTCCGATCCCTGGCACTCGCCCTCAACGTCTGTTCCAACGAGTCCGTCGCGGCTTCCCACAAGGCGATTGTCTCGGCGTTGGGCGATGTCGATGTGCTTATCAACGCCGCCGGTTCGTCGGCCCGCAAGTTCATGGTCGATCATCCCGATGAGCTCTGGGCGCGCATGCTCAACGTCAACCTCACCGGGCCCTACCGCACGATCAAGCTCTGCCTGCCAGGGATGATTGCCCGCAAATGGGGCCGTATCGTCAATTTCGCATCAACGGCGGCGAATGTGGGCTATCCCATGCACAGCGCCTACTGCGCGGCAAAGTCGGGGCTGCTCGGGCTTACCCGGTGTGTGGCGCTGGAAGCGGCACCCCATGGCGTCACTTGCAACGCCATCAATCCAGGCTTCGTCGACACCGAAAGCAACTACTCGGCTTCGCGCATGGAGATCGAGATCGCCGGGCTCGACGTGAGCGTGGAAGACTACCGGGCGAAGGTCGCTGAGGGCCTGCCCCAGAAGCGCTACCTGAAGCCGGAGGAGGTCGCTTCGCTGGCGGCATTCCTCTGCCGGCCTGACGCGCTCGGCATCGAGGGCCAGGACATTACCATCGCCATGGGGTCCCAATGGTGAGCCCCAGGCGCGCTTCTTCCGGTCGCGCGGCTGCCGGAAAAGGCAGCCAGCCGGCGCTTGGCTTCTGGCTTGAATATGCAAGCCTGCCCGCCTGCGAGATCGCCGCAGGTCTCGGATACGATGTGGTGATCTTCGACCTGGAGCATGGCGTCATCCCGCCGGCCGTGGCGGATGAGCTGACACTCGTGTGCAAGCGGCTCGGCCTTACGGTCTATGCCCGCGTCGCCGCGGCCGAGCGCGTAGCGATCCAGCATGCACTCGATTCCGGCGCCGACGGGGTGATCCTGCCCCAGATCGCCGGCCTGGAGCATGCGCGGGACGTCACGGCCTATGCGAAATATCCGCCGCTGGGCACCCGTGGCGTCGGTTACAGCCGGACGATGAATTACGGCAGCGTGCCACGTAACTTCTATGCAGCGGAAAACCGGCGGACGCTCTGCCTGCCGATGATCGAAACGCCAGGCGCTCTTGACGATGTGGTGGCCATCGCAGGTCTCGACACAGTCGACGGCTTGTTCATCGGGCCCAGCGACCTTTCCATGACCCGCAAGCGCGGGCCCTTCGCAGCCGCCCGCGCCGACCTGAAGGATCTGGGCGCCATTGCGCTCGCCGCGCGCAAGGCCGGCAAGATCTGGGGCATGCCGGCGCCAGGACGGAAGATTTTCGACTTCGCCCGCCGCGAGGGTGCAGCCTTCGTCACGGTCTGCGACGACCTGACTGCACTTGGCGCGGGCTTCGCTCAGGGACTCGCCGTCGCGGGCAGGCGCTGAATGGAATTCGCAAGGTCAGCGGGGCTCAAAGCACACGCCACCTCCGTCGCGTCCGCGCCGAATCGCTTCCTCGCCGGCCGGACGGCCTGGATCACCGGCGGCGCCACAGGGATCGGGCGGGCTTGCGCGAGAGCCCTGGCGACGGCAGGTGCGGATGTCGCCATCGGCTCCTTGCCGCCTTCGGCCTCCCTGGGCGAAGCGAGCTATTCCACCCGGCCAAGCGAGCCCGAGATGCTGCAGGCCAAAACAGAGATCGAAGGGCAGGCCGTGCGCTGCTTCTTGCGGCCCTTCGACTTGCGCTCGGATGCGTCCGTGCAGGCCTTTCACGAGGCGGCCGTTGCCGCCCTCGGTCCGGTGCATATCCTGGTCAACGCGGCGGGCGTCTGCGCCCAGGAGCTGATGAACGAGGCGCGGGACGAGACTTGGGCGACGGTTCTCGACATCAACTTGACCGGCGCCTTCCGGACGATCAGACGTTGTCTGCCTGCCATGATCGCAGGCGGATGGGGCCGCATCGTCAACATCGGCTCGACCGCGGCGGAGGTCGGATTTGCCCGCCACGCCGCCTATTGCGCCTCCAAGCACGGCCTGCTTGGCCTCGCGCGCTGCGTCGCGTTGGAAGGGGCCGCCGCGGGCGTGACCTGCAACACGATCAACCCTGGCACGGTCGCCACGGGCCTGACCCGCATCGGCTCCAGCTTTCGCGTCAAGCAGGGCGGCCAGGGGCGCGATGTGGAGGAGAATCTGCGCCTGATCGCCGAAGGCTACCCTCAGAAGCGCCTGATCGAGGCCGAGGAGATCGCCGCCATGGCCCTTTTCCTGTGCCGCGAGGAGGCGCGGGGCTTGACGGGTGAGGCGATCACTATCTCCGGCGGCGCACTCTGGTAACGGGGGGGCGTGATGAAAATCTCGAAGATCGAGGTGACCATCGTCAATGTTCCCTTCGTCGCGCCGATCCGCTGGTCCGGCGGAGCGAACGAGGACTGGACCAGGCTGGTCGTCCAGATTCACACGGACGATGGACTCGTCGGGCTGGGCGAGACGCTGGGGGGCGCGGTCACAAAAGCGCTTATTGAAACCGAGATCGCCGCCATGTTCCTGGGCGAGGATCCCTTCGATCTCGAGCGCATCCTCTCCAAGGCGACCTTCGTGCCGCTTTATTACGGCAAATGCGGATACTGCGCGATCGCCGGGCTGGAGGTCGCTTGCTGGGACATCATGGGCAAGGCCGTGGGTCGGCCGGTATGCCAGCTCCTCGGTGGGCGCCTGCGCGAGGAGATCCCATTCGCGGCCTACCTCTATTACCGCAACCCCAACCGCGCCGGCGATCTCGGCATCGACACGGTGGACGAGGTCGTGGCTCATGCCCGCGCACTTGTCGGCCGGCACGGCTTCGCCACCATCAAGTACAAGGGCGGCGTGAAGACGCCGGAGGAAGAGATAGCCACGCTCCGCGCGCTTCGCGAGGCCTTTCCGGCGATCAAGCTCCGCTACGACCCGCAGGCAATTCATTCGCCCGCCACCGCGATCCGAATCGGCAAGAGCATCGAGCCGCTGGATCTCGAATATTACGAGGATCCTTGCTGGGGCAACGATGGCATGGCCCGGGTGCGGGAGCGGATCGGGATTCCGCTCGCCACCAACATGTGTGTGATCGATCTGGACGGTGTGGCCGTGGGCCTACGCATGAAGTCGATCGACGTGGTGCTGGGCGACATCTTCGAATGGGGCGGCATCAGCAGGATCAAGAAACTCGAGGGCGCCTGCGACGTCTTCCAGCTCAACCTGAACTTCCACAGCGCCGGTGAGCTCGGAATCGGCACCGCAGCCTATCTGCATCTGGCGGCCTCGGTCCCGGCGTTGCCCCACGCGCTCGACACCCACATCCTGGAGCTGGCTGGCGACGTGATAGCCGAGGGAGCGATCGTCCTCACGGACCACGGCACGATGCGGGTGCCCGAGGGGCCTGGGCTCGGCGTGTCGCTCGATCCCGACAAGTTTGCGGCCGCGGCCGAGGCTTATGCCCGGCAAGGCGACAGAAGCGTTTACGCCGAGGATACGGGCCGCAAAGGCATGATCCCGGTCAAATCCATGTATTGAGGCAGGGCCATGGGCGAGCGAGAAATCCAAGACGCAGCAGCGCGATACCGTGCCACCTACGACACTGCTCTTTCGGAGCTGCTGAGCCGGGTCTGGGGTGGGAACCTGCATATGGGCCTATTCCAAGATCCTCATGAGCCCCTGCTCGACGCGCAGATTCGGGCCAAGCGCCACATGGCGGATGCGGCAGGACTCAGCGCCGGCCGGGAGGTGATCGAGGCCGCCTGCGGCGTCGGCGGCACCGCGCGCTTTCTCGCCAAGAACTACGGCGCCAAGGTGCATGCGACCAACATCGCTGAAACCCAACTCGCGGAAGCGCGGGAGTTGACCGAGAAAGCGGGACTGTCGCATCTGGTGGACTTCCGCTACGCCGACTACCACAAGCTGCCTTTCGACGCGGCGAGTTGCGACGTCTGGTGGTGCCAGGAGGCACTGCTCTATTCCATCGACAAGCGTCGCGTCCTGGAGGAGGCAATCCGGGTTGTGCGGGCCGGCGGGCGTCTCATCATGTCCGATCTGCTTCTGGCCGAGAGTGTCGCCGGCGCCGAACGGGAGCGATTCACGACCACGATGAAGGCACCGAACATGTGGTCTATCGAGCGCTGGGACGCGCTGATTGCGCAACTGCCGCTCAAGATCATCGAGCGCCGGGACTGGGCGCCGCAAACGATATTGACGTTCCAGAACGTGCTGGCGAACCTGAACCGTGTCGCCGAGGAGTTCATCAGGCGCGTCGGGCCAGAGATCGTCGAGGGCACCTTCGAGCGGGTCACCATCCAACACGAAGCGGCCAAGGCGGGAAAGCTCGGCTGGTGTTTCTACGCGCTGCAGCGCTGAAGCCTGGGGCGTGAGCGGTTGAATTGATCCTGCATGTGGGAACGGGATGGCTGAGGACGCGCTCCCGATTGCAGCCTACGTCTCGAGCGCGGGAACGAAGGAGGTCATCCATTTCGCCTTCGATCCCGTGACAGGTGCTCTCAGCCGGATCGGCGCCACGCCCGTGCCGGGACCCGACGGGCCCTCGCCCACCAGCATGCCCATGGCGCTCAGTCCCGATCAGAAGCGGCTATACGTCGCGGTCAGGAGCGCGCCATTTACTGTGACGAGCTTCGCTATCGATGGGGCGTCAGGGTCGCTGACAGCGCTGGCCACCGCCGAACTTCCCGACGCGATGGCTTATCTTTCGACGGATCGTTCAGGACGATACCTGTTTGGCGCCTCTTACGTCGGCGCCAAGCTTTCAGTAAGCCTGATCGACGGCGAGGGCAAGGTCGTCGGCCCCGCCACCCAGGTGATCGAGACGCCGCCCAAGGCCCATTGCATCCTTGCCGACCCCACGAACCTTTGGGTGTTCGCGACTAGCCTGGGCGGCGACGTCATCTTGCAGATGCGGTTCGACGCGGTGAACGGTGAGCTTTCGCCCAATACGCCGCCTGCGCTGCCGGCGAGGCGCGGTTGCGGACCGCGGCACATCGCCATGCATCCTGCGGGCGATTATCTCTACGTGGTGAACGAGCTGGATGCCTCGATCACCGGCTATGCCATCGATCTCGATCGTGGAACGCTTGAAGAGCGGCAGCTCGTCGCGATGCTGGACTCCGATGCGACGTCTCAGCCCTCCGCGGCCGACATCCACCTGACGCCGGATGGACGGTTTCTCTATGCCAGCGAACGGGCCACCCATCGGCTGGTCGCGTTCGAGGTCAATCCGCAATCGGGAAGGCTGACGCGTCTCGGCGCCTATCAGACCGAGCCGTTGCCGCGCGGCTTCGCCATATCCCCATGCGGGCGCTTCCTGCTGGCGGCCGGCCAGATGAGCAATTACGTCGCCGTCCATGCCCTCGATCCTCGCGATGGCCGGCTGACCGTGATCGGGCGCCACGTCGCCGGTTCGAATCCAAACTGGCTCGAGTTCGTCGCTTTCACGTAGTCGAAGGATAGACTGGGTAGATGCCGACCTTATTCGCCGAGCCACTCACCAATCTCGCGAGATCGATTCTGGTTGCGGCGGGAACCGCAGACGACATTGCCGAACGCGTTGCCCGATCTCTGGTAGCGAGTAACCTCAAGGGTGTCGATTCGCACGGCGTCATGCGGCTGGAGTGGTATCTGGAGCAGATCCGCGAAGGCGTCATCCTTCCCGCGGCTAGGCCATCCGTCGAGATGGAGATGCCGGGCGCCGTCATTCTTCGCGGCAACGGCGCCTTTGGAATCTACGGCATGGAACTCGCTGCCGATCTCGCGATCCGTAAGGCCGGCCAGCGGCAGATCGCCGCAGTGGCGTTGATCGACGTAGGGCATACCGGGAGGGTCGGGCAATTCGTCGAGCAGATCGCAGGTGCCGGCATGTTCGGCCTTGTGCTTGGCGGGGGAAACCATGAGCGCTGGGGCTGCGTAGCACCCTATGGCGGGGCCAAGCCGATGCTGCCCACGAACCCCTATGCGCTCGGATTGCCCGGGGGCCGCCATGGTGCCGTCGTCGCGGATTTCGCCACCAGCGCGGTCGCGACCGGCAAGCTCCGTCTCTACCGGGCGAGCGGCAAGCCGCTGCCCGAAGGCTGGATCCTGGATCGAGACGGGCGGCCTAGCACTGTGGCCGAGGACTTCTTCCAAGGGGGCATGCAGCTCCCGGCCGCGGGACCCAAAGGCTACGGTCTCTCGGTTCTGGCGGAGCTCATCGGCGAGGCGCTGCTGGGGCCGCCCCGAGAGTTCAACTGGCTCGTCATCGCTCTCGACATCGGCGTGTTCCGCGCCAAACAGGACTATGCGCGAGCGAGCGAGGCGTTTCTGGATGAACTCAAAACCGTTCCTCCGGCGCCCGGCTTCGAGGAGGTCATGATCCCCGGCGAGCCAGAAACGCGAAGCGAGCGGGAAAGAAGCGCGAGCGGAATCCCCATCGCCGACGAAATCTGGCGCAGCATTGAAGCCGCGGCGAGGTTGGTCTCGGTCGACGTCGGTGCGGTCTTGGCCCAAGGCGCCTAGCGTGAGGCTACCAGTTGGAGCCGCCGGCCACCGTCAAGTCTTGCCCGGTGATGCCGAAGGCCTCTTCGCTGCACAGAAAGGCCGCAAGCGCCCCGATTTCCGAGGTTTCAATCCAACGCTTCTGAGGAATCGTCTCGGCGATCTTCTTGCGGTAATCCTCCAGGCTCATCTCGATGCCGTCGATGCGCATCTGCTGGCGCATGCCGATGCTATTCTGCTGCGTCGGCACGTAGCCGGGGTTGATCGCATTGCAGGAGACGCCGTGGGCGGCGCCTTCCAGCGCGACGCAGCGCGTGAGCCCGAGCAGGCCCGTCTTCGCCGCGCAGTAGGCGCTATGAGCAATCGCCCCCACCCGCGCCGCCGTCGAGGCGATGTTGACAATGCGGCCCCAGCCGCGCTCCACCATGCTGGGGAAGCAGAGCTTAGTGGTCCGATAGGCGCCCGTCAGGTCGACATTGATGATCCGCTCCCACAGCTCGTCCGGATGGTCGATCATCTCGTGCCGCGCCGTAGCGCCCGCGGCGTTGACGAGGATGTCGAGCTTGCCGAAGGCCTCAATGGCGCGTCCGTGGAACTGTCGAACCGAGGCCGTCGCGCCCACGTCCAGGGGCAAGGCGATGGCACGAACGCCGTGGGCTTCGATCTCCCGGCGCGCAGCCTCCATTTCCTCAAGCGAGAGCAGATAGACGGATTCGTCCCGCGCTACGGAGGCTCTTTCGCTTTCCATCAGAGAGCCAATGGCAACGTCGGCGCCGCGCTCGGCCAAAGCCAGTCCGATTGCCTTGCCCATGCCCGTCGCGCCGCCAGTGACCCAGGCCGCTCTGCCTTTCAAGTCCCCCTCACCCATGCTCCGCTCCGTTTCTTCCAATTGCCATCGCACGTTCTATCGATTGTACGCCTGTCCAAAGCGCAATGTGCAATGCGCCGCGCCGCGGCCGTGAATGGTATTGAGCAGTGGCGCGCACCAAGCGAGAATGAACTTGAGCTGGGAACGGGTGGTCCGGCAGCAAAAAAGCGAGGCCATGTGGGCGGCGCTGAGATCGACCCAGTCGCATCGGCGGGGATGCAATAGGACGTGGCGAAGCTGATCCTCCAACGTCTGGCACTGGGAGTCCTGACTCTCTGGGTCGTCTCCATCCTGATCTTCGCCGGCACGGAGATTCTGCCGGGCGACGTCGCGACGGCCATCCTTGGGCAGTCGCGCACTCCGGAAGCCGTGGCAGCGATCCGCGCCTCGCTCGGCCTAAACCGCCCTGCCTATATCCGTTACGCGAGCTGGCTCGGCCAATTCGTCGAGGGCGACATCGGCAAGTCGCTCGCCAACGACCGCGATATCGCCCCCGAGATCCGCGAACGACTGGGCAATACGCTGTTCCTGGCCGGTGTGGCGGCCGCGGTGGCGGTTCCGCTCTCGATCTTCCTCGGTCTAGTAGCGGCGATTCGCCCCAACAGCATCTTCGATCGCCTCATCAACGCGCTCACGCTCACCACGATCTCGGTCCCGGAATTCTTCATCGGATATGTCCTCATCATCGTTTTCGCCGTCAAACTCGACTGGTTTCCGAGCCTCGCCATGATCAGCGCGGACATGAGTTTCTGGGAGCGGCTGAATGCCGTGGTCCTGCCGGCCCTGACCTTGGTCCTGGTCGTCCTCGCCCACATGATGCGCCAGACGCGCGCGGCGGTTTTGAGTGTGCTGTCCAGCCCCTTCATCGAGATGGCGTTCCTGAAGGGCATCCCGAAATGGCGCATCGTCCTGCAGCACGCGGTGCCTAACGCGCTCGCGCCGATCATCAACGTCGTCGCCATCAACCTCGCCTATCTCATCGTCGGCGTAGTCGTCGTCGAGGTCGTGTTCGTGTATCCGGGCATGGGGCAGCTCATGGTTGATTCCGTGTCGAAGCGCGATGTGCCTGTGGTGCAGACCTGCGGCCTCGTCTTCGCGCTCGCCTATGTTGGGCTCAACATGATCGCGGACCTGCTGGGCATTCTCTCGAACCCCCGCCTTAAGCATCCGCGGTGAGCGGGCGGTAATGCGCATCTTCGGCTATCGCATTTCGGTGGGCGCGCTTGCCGGCTTCGCGATCGTGTTCGCCAATCTATTCGCGGCCATTTTCGCCCCAGTCATCGCGCCCTATGGCCAAGCGGATCTGGTGGGCGACGTCTGGGCTGCACCCAGCGCTCAGCACTGGCTCGGGCTCGACAGCCTTGGACGGGACATGCTCTCCCGCCTCTTGTTCGGCGCCCGCACAACGATCAGCATCGCGCTCCTGATCACCATTTGCTCGTTCGTCATTGGTATCGTCACGGGCTTCGCTGCAGCTATCGTCGGTAGCTGGATTGACATGGTTCTTAGCCGTTTCGTCGACGCTCTCATGGCTATTCCAACCCTGATCTCCGCTCTCGTGATTCTATCGGTAATGGGCACTTCGGTGCCGGTATTGATCTGCACCATCGCGGCCCTGGATTCGACCCGCGTTTTTCGATTATGTCGGGCTGTCGGTCTAAATATTGCCGTTATGGACTATGTTGAGGTGGCGCGGCTGCGAGGTGAGACGCTGTGGTGGATCATGCGGCGTGAGGTGCTGCCCAACGCCCTGCCGCCGCTCATCACCGAGTTCGGTCTGCGCTTCTGCTTCGCTTTCTTATTCATCGCGTCCTTAAGCTTTCTCGGCCTCGGCATCCAACCACCTCTCGCCGACTGGGGCGGGATGGTTCGCGACAATGCGCAAGCGATCAACTTCGGCGGGATGGCGCCCCTGATCCCGGCCGCCGCAATCGCGCAGCTCACCATCGGCGTCAACCTGGTAGTCGACTGGTTCCTGTCGATCCACAGCCGCACCCACGGCGAGGGCGCATGAGCGCCGAGATCCTGCGCATGGAATCCTTGCAGATCACCGCCCAACCGGAACATGGCGGACCGGGCAAGGCGATCGTCGAGGACGTTGACCTGGTGCTGCATCCCGGCGAGGTGCTGGGCCTCATCGGCGAGTCGGGTGCCGGGAAGTCAACCATCGGGCTTGCGGCGCTCGGCTACACACGGCCCGGCTGCCAAATCACCGGCGGCAGGGTGCTGTTCGAAGGTATGAATCTTCGGGACGCCTCCGCAGAAGCGCGCCGGCGCCTGCGCGGGCGGCACATAGCCTATATCGCTCAGAGCGCCGCCGCCGCCTTCAATCCAGCCAAGACGCTCTATGCCCAGATCTGCGAAGGGCCGATTCGTCATGGGGTGATGGCCCGCGAGCAGGCGCGTGCCGAGGCGATCCAACTCTTCCGGGAGCTCGATTTGCCCTCGCCGGAAAGCTTCGGCAACCGCTATCCACATCAAGTCTCTGGCGGGCAGCTGCAGCGCGCCATGGCGGCGATGGCCATGTCTTGCCATCCAGATATCCTAGTGCTGGACGAGCCGACGACGGCGCTCGACGTGACGACGCAGATCGAAGTGCTTGCTGCAATCCGCAAACTCATCCGAGAGCATCATACCGCCGGGCTTTACATCACCCATGATCTCGCCGTCGTCGCCCAGGTGGCCAACCGGATCATGGTCTTGCGCCATGGCAGGAAGGTGGAGGAGGGCGAGGCGGACCAGATTCTGCTGCGCCCGCAAGAGGACTACACGCGGGCACTGGTCTCGATCCGCCAGGCCAAGGTCACAAGGCCAGCCGCGAGCGCGGTGGAATCAGTGCCGCTGCTCCAGTTGAAGGCCGTCAAGGCCAGCTACGCGAAGCTTGCCCACGTTGTCGATGGCATCGACTTGTCCGTGCGCAAGGGAGAAACCGTGGCCGTGGTAGGCGAGTCCGGAAGCGGCAAGAGCTCGCTTGCCCGCGTCATTACCGGCCTGCTGCCGCGGGAAAGTGGTGAGATCCTGTTCCACGGCCAATCGCTCGAGCCCGCACTCGCCAGGCGCAGTCGCGATCTCCTGCGCCGTATCCAAATGATCTATCAGATGCCCGACGTCGCTCTCAATCCGCGGCAGCGGGTGCAGGAGATCATCGGCCGACCGCTCGCCTTTTACCAGGGCATGGATGGGGCGAAGCGGAAGGACCGAGTAAGGGAGCTGCTGCAGGCGATCGATCTGCCGCCCGAGTTTGCCCAACGGTTTCCTGGCGAACTCAGCGGTGGGCAGAAGCAGAGGGTCTGCATCGCCCGGGCTCTTGCGGCGGAGCCGGATCTGCTCATCTGTGATGAAGTGACCTCGGCCCTCGATCCGCTGGTTGCGGAGGGAATCCTCGAATTGCTGGGCCGCCTGCAGCGCGACCTGGGTTACGCCTATATCTTCATCACTCATGACATCGGCACGGTGAGGCGCATCGCTGACCGGGTGGCAGTTATGCTAGAGGGCCGGATCGTTGCCGAAGGCTCGTTAGGCAAGGTCTTCGCCCCGCCCTATCACCCCTACACACAGCTTTTGCTTTCGTCGGTGCCCGAGATGCGCACCGACTGGCTTGATGGCGTGCTTGCGGAGCGCGGGCAGGTCAAGGAACCGGTATCGACTGCGCCGGGATGAGGCATCCCGTGCAATGGCGCATAAATGATCACTTGCGCCACCCCTTTGGCTCTGCCGCGCTGTTGACCATGGGAGCGTCCAGCACCCACCGATGCTCCTTGGGCCCAATAAATTCAAGACGGGCCCGCTGTCGAGGGGCTACCCACATCGAGATCAATGCTTAAAGTCTCCGCCACTTGCCGCAATTCGTCCCAGGTTCGGTCTTCGACCGGAATGCCGTCCTGCAGCCGAGCCATCATGGTCCTATACTCAGGCTCACCCGCGACCTGGACCGGCTCGCTGGGACTAAAAGGCGCCGCACTGCGGACATACTCCACCACAGCGTCAAACTCTCCGTTGAACCGCTCATGCGTGGTCGCGTGGCGTGGATCAATAAGAACGGAGAGCATGTTATTGATGGTGACACCGTCGCGCGCATTCTCCGGCTCTATGGTGTCACCGCCGGTGAGCGCTCCGCCGAGAAGCTCACAAATCAGGGCAATGCCAGAACCCTTGTGTTCGCCGAACACGATCATTGAGCCAACCGGGTCGGGGACCACAACTGATGGATCTCGGGTCGGCCGCCCAGCAGCGTCAAGCAACAAGCCTTCGGGGGCCAATTCGCCCTTGTTGAGGGCAACCTTCAGCTTTCCCCACGCAACTTTGCTCGTCGCGCAGTCGAGGATGATCGCGGCGTTTCGCATCGAGCCCGGCACCGCAAAGCAAAATGGGTTCGTCGCGAAACGCGGCTCACGAGCGGCAAAGGGCGCAACATTGGGTGGATGCCCCGATACATTGGCGAAGTGAAGAGAGACAAGGCCGGCCCTGGCGCATTGCTCTCCAAATGCCCCAATGCGACCCATGTGGCCTGCGCGTCGAATGGCCAATATGGCGACACCCATGACCAGTGCCTTATCGATCGCAAGCCCCATAGCCTTCCGCGCAGTAGACTGGCCGAGGCCACGATTGGCATCGATGACTAGGAAAGCCTGATCCTCCCGCACTATCTTCAATGGCTGATCAGGGCGTAGCCCGCCCGTCATGAGCCAGGTGATGTAGGCCGGAAGATTGACAACGCCATGGCTGTCATGACCCTTCAGATTAGCCTCGACGAGATTCTCTGCCACGACTGTCGCCTCTTCCTGGCTGCATCCGGCACCAGCCAGCAAACCGGCGGCGATATCTCTTAACTTGTCATGATTGATGAGAGGCATGCTTCCTTCCGTGCACTGATGCCACCTCGCACAGCGCTCTGGCACAACAAAGACTCATGCAGCCTCGCCAGCGAGAACTCCAGATTCCCCGCCGGCCCGGAAACGCGCGCTGGCTCCACGCAGGCATCGATGCACTGCAGACATGTCCAGCGGTGCGCGTTGCCACCACTAGCGAGCGCAATAGCCGCCGTCCACAGCGAGGCAGACACCACTGATGAAGGAAGCCGCATCCGAAGCGAGGAAGACCACGGGCCCGGCGATCTCGGCGATGGTCGCGCGGCGGCCAAGAGGCGTCATTCGCTTCACCTCCTCGTTGAGGCTCGAGTCAGCGTGGCGTGCCTCGGTACCCGCCATATCGTTTAACGTGTAGCCGGGGTTCACTGCGTTTACCCGAATGTTGCTCGGGCCCCATTCGACCGCGAGTTGGCGACAGAGCTGATCGACGCCGCCCTTTGAGGAGCCGTAAGCTACCAGCTTGTTGAAGCCCACCGTGCTGGCAGTCGAGGAAATCAAGATGATCGATCCGCCGCGGCCCTGGGCAATCATCTGTCGCCCAGCGGCCTGCGCACACAGAAAGGCGCCCGTCAAATTGATGGCTATTGTTTCCTGCCACTGTGAATCGTCGACCTCAATAGCCGGTCCGTGCCGAGCGACGCCGTGATTGACGACGATAGTGTCGAGCCTGCCATGGCGGGCGATGGTTTCGGTCACCAACCTGCGGCAATCTTCGCGCTTTACTGCATCGAACAACACTGGATGGGACGCGCCACCGCGGCCGCGGATTATACCCGCCGTTTCCTCGATGCCTGCTTTGGACCGACCTGCTGCAATCACTGCGGCTCCGGCCTCGGCCAGGGCCGTCGCCATGCCGCGGCCTAGTCCGCGCCCCGCACCGGTGACGATGGCAATCCGGCCGGTCAAATCGAAGTTCGCGTATGGCATTCCCTCTTCCTTGGGTCACGCTCGTCGGGGGTCCAGGCAGCTTTGCGTTTAGTTCGAATTTAGGCCTGTTAGTTTCTTGCTTCAGGCTTTTTTGTACATAGCGCGAAGGCGGGATAGCTTGTCGTGCCAGATCTTCGTCTTCATAACCTCCCGATTGACAACACCCTCGGGGTCCCGCCCCTCCGCGACCGCCAGCACCGCCTTTATGTTTGTTTCAGCGAGCCGGGCATCTAGATTGTCCGTCCAGTTAAGCGCGTGGGCGGACAGGACGACGTTGTCGAGTTTCAGCAGCGGGTCGTCCTCGTCAGGCGGCTCCTTCTCGAACACGTCGAGCCCCGCACCAGCGATTCGCCTCGCCCTAAGACATTCAGTAAGTGCTTTCTGATCGACAACTCCGCCCCGGGACGTGTTGATGAGAAAGGCTGTCGGCTTTAGCAATTTGAGACGCTCAGCGTCCATCAGATGGTGTGTCGCATCGCCCAATGGGACGTGCAGCGACACGATATCCGCTTCCTTGAGAAGGGTCTCGAAGCCAATGAGCCGCGCGCCCAACGCTGCGGCATGTTCAGGCTTGGCGACAGGATCATGGGCAATTATTCGCATCCCCAACGGAGAGACCAAGCGTGCTACTTCGCTGCCAATACTGCCTAGGCCGACGAGTCCGAGAGTCTTTCCCCTTAGGTCGATGCTCTGATAGTCCGACAGTTTTGCCCAGTCCTTCGGACCGTTGAGAGTGATATGGTGCTTCGGGATCAGCCGCGTTGTGACCGCGAGTATCAATGTAAGGGCCGCGACCGCTGTTGGTCGCCGCACCGCTTCACTGGCGATCGCTACAGCGACATGGTTGGCGCTGCAGGCGGAAATATCCACATCGTCATAGCCAGCACCGGCCCGCGCAATCAGTGCAAGTCGCCCACTTCTGGTCAAGCTCTCGCTTTTGATTTTCGTTTCGCCCGTAGAAGTTATCAGGACATCCACGTCAGTGAGCTCATCCGCGTTGACAATGCTGGCAGGGCGGAAAATCTTGATCTCGACGTTGCGGTCGGACTTGAGCGGCGAAATGTCATAACCTTTGAACGCGGGGGATCCATCGGGACGAAAGAATGCGCTGGTAAATGCTACGCGGAACTTATCCATGAAATTCCCCTAGTTTTGACCGCCGGTGTTACGCGCCCAAGGCCGCGCTGGACGCCGCTCGAGAGCCTGTGTGCAACAAACTCGAAATACAAGACGGAGTATTTCGGGGTAGCTGGCCCTAGTTGATTCCAGCTGCAGCATAGTAGCATAAGGTGTTTCGCCCGCGCGGGGCTTTACCTGAGCGAAGGCCAGCAAGGCCTAGGACGCACAGGCAACAGAGACCGTGCGCGGCGACGCCAAAACGGTGGAAGAAGCCCAACAACGCCCTAGCCGATTTTTACCAAGTGCCAAATGACTAGAATCTGCTCGTGAATTTGCTCTATCCAGCAATTCATACTACGACCTTCCTTCAGCCAAAAGAAACTGCGAGGAGACCTCAGGTGCGCCCCAATCGACTTCGCCAACGCCTCGATGCCGGCCAACCCACCCTGGGCACCCACGTCCTCTCCGCCTGGCCCACCCTCGTCGAACTAGTCGGCCAAGCCGGCAACTATGACTATGTCGAGTTCACCGCCGAGTATGGACCTTTCACCATGCACGACCTGGACAACCTAGGTCGCGCACTCGAACTGGCGGGCCTTGCAGGCATGATCAAGGTCGAACAAACCCAGTGGACCCACCAAGCCATGCGGGCCATTGGTTCTGGTTTTCAATCCGTCCTCTTCGCCGATGTCCGCACCGTCGAAGACGCTCGGGTCTGCGTCGCCGCCGTCCGTGCCGAAACCCTGAACCCCCGTCGTGGCAAGGGCCTCCTCGGTGTTGGCATGCGGCGCGATGTCGGAACCCTTCGCGAGTCCGGCTCCCCCGCTTACGTTGAAGCGCTCGACCACGCCGTCGTCGCCATCATGGTCGAAAAGCGCCAATGCGTCGAAGACCTCGACGCCGTCCTTTCGGTTCCTGGCATCGACATGGTCCAATTTGGTCCCGCGGACTACGCCATGAGCATTGGCAAGGCAGGAGAGTGGGGCCACGCCAACGTCCGCAAGGCAGAGCAACTGACCATCGAAACCGCTCTGAAGAAGGGGATCCATCCGCGCATAGAAATCTCTGAACCCAGCGAGGCCGAGCGTTACCTGAAGATGGGTGTCAAACACTTCTGCATTGGCTGGGATGTCGAAATTGTTCACACCTTCTGGCGGACCCGTGGCGAGTCAATGCATGACTTGCTCGCCGGCGTGGCGGGCAAACCAAAGAAGGCTAAACACGGCCCCACACGCCCAGTTCGCGGCTACCGCTGACCAAAGAAAGGCTGAAACAGACCCTCGCGCGTGGACCCTGGGCTGCGTGTTCGGCATGGTCAACTCCGCAGCAGGGTTCATCAAACAACCGAGCATCATCAACGGCTTTTCCGACCTAATCCTGGAACTCTTTGGTCCCAAGCCTGGCGCACACGCCCGGAGCGCCGTCGGGCTTGCTGGGCCGCCATTCAATATTCCGGTGGAGATCGAAGGTGAAGTCGAGGTTCTACTTTAACGGCCCTATGGGGAGCCCGTTAACCGCGCTGATGCAGCTCGATGACATTGCGGTCCGGATCGCGCACAAAAATGGCCTGCGCACCGGGGCCGAAGCGGATCGGTCCACCACTCAGTGGGATGCCGGCCGCCTCTAGTCGCTCCTTGGCATCCATGATGTCAGGGCACAACAACGCGACGTGCGTGATTCCCGGGTGCTTCTCTGGCACATCCATCAGAACATTCGGTTCACTCGTGTTCTCCGCGTTAAGCACGAGGTTCACTTCCAATCCCGATGGATGATCGAGGATCGCGACAGGTTCTGGGCCAACCAGACCGATAGTCTTCGTGAAGCCTAGCAGTTCATAGAAGCGCACGGAGCGCTCGAGGTCGTGAACACGAATGCCAATGTGGGCAAGACCCGAGATGGAGAGCGGAGTAGTCTTCGTTACTTGTCTTGCCATTATTCCTCCGGATACTCACGTTGGCCAATGTGTCCCAAAATAGAGGATCTATTCCCCTAGCATCGGCCGTTTGTACCCTCTAGCTCTATAGCACGCACTGTGATGCGCTTGCGAGCATTGTCGAAGAGGGGACCCAGGAACTCATTAGACACCACTAGAATCGCATTAACGACGAAGCTGTAGCAAGAACGCACTCAAAGACGTTGTCAGCAACTCTAGCAACAGGAGCTATGCCACATTCTACGTCAGAGGTTAGGCGTCGGCGAGCAAGCGGCCCCGGGGCCCGGCGCGGACCGGAAGCCTCGGCCTCGAACGGGAGCCGCGCCCGGCGAGCAAGCCGCGTCGCCAGTGCCCTCGTCTTGGAGAAGTTTCGGAAGCACTCCTCCGCCCAACAATCCTGGCCGACGGCGGGAGACTCACTCCACCAGGTCCCAATGCGGCCGTGGTCCGAAGCGCTCCGCCAGGAAATCGACGAAGGCGCGGGTCTTCGGCGAGAGGTGGCGCGAATGGGGATAGACCGCGTGGATGCCGGAATCCTGGGGCGTGAACGCCGTCAGCACCGACACCAGCGTCCCCGCCTGGAGATCGCCGCCGATGATGAAGGTCGGCAGGCTGACGAGGCCGAGGCCCTTGAGGGCCGCCCCGCGCAGGGCGTCGGCGTTGTTGCTGCGCATCCGGCCTCTCACCTCGACCGGCCAGGGCTTGTTACCCGGGCCAACGAAGCGCCACTCCTGCGCCGGGTCGAGCAGGCTGTAGCGCAAGCACTGGTGGCGGGCGACATCGTCTGGGGTCTCCGGCGTGCCGGCCTCGGCGAGATACGCCGGGCTGGCGGCGACCGCCCGGCGGGCCGGCGCGAGGCGGCGGGCGACGAGGCTCGAATCCGGCAGGCGGCCGACGCGGATGGCAACGTCATAGCCCTCTTCCACCAGGTCAACATAGCGGTCATTCAGGGTCAGCTCGATCTCCACCCCCGGAAAGAGGGAAAGGAAATCCGGGACCGCAGGCGTCAGATGCGCCGTGGCGAAGCTGACCGGCGCGTTGACCCGCAGCAGGCCGCGCGGTGCCGCCTGGAGCTGGGTGACCGAGAGGCGGGCCTCCTCCAGATCGGCCAGGATCCGGGCAACGGACGGGTAGTAGTTGCGCCCTGCCTCGGTGAGGGTGAGGGCTCGGGTAGTGCGCTGAAACAGGCGCAGGCCGAGCTCGGACTCGAGCGCCGCGACCTGGCGGCTGACCAGGGATTTGGAGAAGTTCAGGCGCTTGGCAGCAGCAGTGAAGGACTTGGTCTCGGCCACCCGGGCGAAGGCTTCCAGGGATGCAAGCCTATCCATGATTGTTTCCTAAATTGATACAGTCTTGTTCTTATTACATGGATTGTTTCTGATGTGTCCGCAAGCCAAGTTTCGCTCCAGATCACGGAGCACCCGCACTCCGGGTCCGTGACCGGAAGACCCATCATCACCCAACCCGTTCAGGAGGTCGCCATGTCCGAAGCTGTGCTCACCAATACCAAGCCGATCCTGCCGGCCACTGCCGGCCTTACCCGGGCCCTCTCGCCCTTTGCCGAGCCCCTGCTGCGCGTGACTGCCGGCCTGATGTTGATGCCCCATGGGGCCCAGAAGCTGTTCGGCTGGTTCGGCGGCTATGGCGTCGACGGCACCGGGCAGTTCTTCGCCCAGAAGCTGGGCCTGCCCACCTCCCTCGCCTTGGTCGCCGGCCTCATCGAATTCTTCGGCGGGCTGGCCCTCGCCCTGGGCCTTGGGACCCGCGTTGTCGCCGCTCTGGTGGTCGCGATGATGGCCGTGGCTATTGTCCATGTCCACCTGCCGGCCGGCTATTTCTGGACTGCCGGCGGCTACGAGTACCCGCTGATGTGGGGCATCCTGGCCCTCGCCTTCGTGGTGCGCGGCGGCGGACGCTATTCCCTCGACGCCCTCATCGGTCGGGAATTCTAAGATCGATCTTTGGCTGATGGGTCGGGGGGGCGCGGGCATATGGGGCCCGCACGCCCGGCGATCGGAGACCGCAAACATGACCATCTCGCTACGCCCCGCCGAGGCCCGCGGCCATGCCAATCACGGCTGGCTCGACAGCCACCACAGCTTTTCCTTTGCCAACTACTACGACCCGGCCCATATGGGCTTCCGCAACCTCCGGGTGATCAACGAAGACGTGGTCAGCGGCGGCGCGGGATTTCCCACCCACGGCCATCGCGACATGGAGATCGTGAGCTATGTGGTGCGAGGCGCGCTCGCGCATCGCGACAGCACCGGCAGCGAGGGCGTGTTGCGCCGGGGCGATGTGCAGGCCATGTCGGCCGGCACCGGCGTCCGCCACAGCGAGTTCAACTCCTCCAGGACGGAGGACGTCTGCTTCCTCCAAATCTGGATCATGCCCGCCCGCGCTGGCCTGCCGCCCGCCTATGGCCAGGCGCATTTCTCCGACGGCGCCAAGCACAACACCCTCTGCCTGCTGGCCGCGCCGGCCGGGGCGGGCATTCTGCCGGCGGGCGCGCTGCCGCTGAACCAGGATGCGCGGGTCTATGCCAGTCTGCTCGACGCCGGTGCGTCGCTACGCCACACGCTCGCGCCCGGTCGCGGCGTCTGGGTGCAACTTATCGACGGCGCGATCACGATAAACGGCCGAGAGCTAACAGCCGGCGACGGCATCGCGTTGGAAGACGTGACAGAGATCGGCATCAACGCGAGCAAGGCCGCGGAGCTTCTCCTCTTCGACCTGGCATAAGGCGCACAGCCGTAGCGAACCCGGAGGTGCAAGATGGGTCAGCTGGTCGACGGCTGCTGGCAAGGCAGCAGGGTGGGGCTGACAGCCACGGACGGGTGATTTGTTCGGGGTAAATCAGCATTCCGCAATTGGGTCACGGCTGATGGTCAGCCCGGCCCATCGGGTCGAGGAGGGTTCGTGGCGGAACCCGGCCGCTATCATCTCCACTTTTCCTATGCCTATCCCTGGGCTCACAGAACCCTGATCTTCCTTGGGCTCAAGGGGCTTGAGCAGGCGATCTCCCTCTCCATCGTGCACTGGTTCCTCGGTCCCGAAGGCTGGACCATCGAGGTAGGGCCTGGCGTAATTTCCGACACGGTCAACGCCAGCCGCTGCCTGCACGAGGTCTACAACACGTCCGACCCACACTATACTGGCCGGGTCACTGTGCCGGTGCTTTGGGACAAGGCGACTAGCAGGATCGTGAACAACGAATCCTCGGAGATCATCCGTATGCTTGGGAGCGCCTTCGACCGCGTTGGGGCGAAGCCCGGTGACTACTATCCCGAGGCGCTGCGTTCAGAGATCGACGCTGTCAATGCCCGCGTCTACGAAACGGTCAACAATGGCCTCTACAGGGCCGGCTTTGCGACCACGCAATCCAAGCGCCGTGTTTGAGTTAACCGTCAATATGAGCAGTTGATGGCGCGGTGGTAGGTCTCAGTTTTGCCCAGGACCGATAGCATCAGATGGGCTACGTCCGCACGGGAGATGCGAGATGCCGGAGATTTTGGGGCAGCACCGCTCCAAGTTCGATAGGTACCCCTCTGCGGGCCATTGGTGAGCATAGCGGGACGCACAATGGTCCAGTCCAGAGGGCTCTCCGCGATGATCCGCTCTTGTCGTTCTTTGTCCGCATAGATTTGGGCAAGAAAGACCCCGACAGCGATCCAAGTCCCAATCAGCCCAAGCTGCCCTCGGCTGTCACCGACGCCAAGCGAGGTCTCCACGACTAGCCGACGCACGCCCTGACGCCCCATGGCGCCGACGATATACCGCGTGCTCTCGGATAGAAGCGTGATGTGCCGGAACAGTGACCGCGAGCCGAGCGCCGACAAGACTGCGTCCTGCCCTTCTATAGCAGTGTCAACCGAGGCTTGCCGAAGGGCATCCCCCTCAACTATACGAAGGCGCTCGTGAACGACCCCTACCGCCTGAGGGCGCCGCGAGAACGCCGTAACGTCATGCCCAAGCAGCAAGGCCTGCCGAACAATTTCACGGCCGGTGCCGCCGGTGGAGCCAAAGATGACAATTTTCATCTGGCGTTCCCCAGATAGCTCCTGCATCGACGCGAATCATATCCGTCCGCCGGGATGCCTGGTAACTCTACGACTGGGTTCAGCGACTAGGGAGCCCGAATTTGTCGTCCGCCGCCGCCACGTACTTCGCGTCAGCCAAGCCGATGCTGGACAATCGCGGTTGCGTGGTTCAGCGATCACATATTCCGAGTGCCCGCTGAAGCAGATACCGGCAGGCAGAAAGGAGAGAGAGACCATCCATGCGCAAACGTAAGATTCTGTTGGTTGGCGAGTCCTGGGTGAGTGATGCCACACACATCAAGGGCTTCGACCATTTCTCGACGGCGACTTTTCACTTCGGTGCCGAACCGCTGGTGGCTGCACTCGCGGGGTCGCAATTCGAACTTCGTCACATGCCGGCCCACGAAGCGCAGCGCGAATTCCCTCTGAGGCCGGAAGGACTCAGCACCTACGACGCTATCATCCTCTCCGACATCGGATCGAATACACTTTTGCTTCACCCGGACACTTGGATCCGCAGCCAGCGAACGCCCAACCGCCTCAAACTGATCAGGGACTACGTCCGCAAAGGTGGCGCCTTGATGATGATCGGTGGTTATTTCAGCTTCCAGGGCATCAATGGCGGCGCACGCTACCACGGCACGCCAATCGAAGAGGTACTGCCCGTGGACATCCTGCCCTATGACGATCGGGTCGAAGTGCCGGAGGGATTTGTTCCGGTCATCCGGGCAATCGGCCACCCCATCCTGAAGGGTTTTAAAGGTACATGGCCGGCCCTGCTCGGTTTCAATGAGGTGAAGGCGAAGGCTGACGCAACGGTGTTGGCCACGGTGTCCAGAGCCTATGGCTCGAAGCCACTGCTGGTGACGGGGAGCTATGGCGATGGCCGAACCCTAGCCTGGACATCCGATATCGGTCCTCACTGGCTGCCGCCTGAGTTCGCGGACTGGAGAGGCTACGCGCGGCTCTGGAGGCAGAGCCTGAGTTGGCTGGTGGGCGAAACATAAAGGTGGCTTAATATCCTGCCCTGCACCAGTAGTGTTTGGCCGTCATTGCCCAGGCAATAAGCAAAGCCCAGCCAAATCCCCACAAGCTTGTGTCCAGTAGAGGACTGAACTGGCACTGTTCGGTAAATCGGGCAGCGACGGTGTCCCCAGGTTCAAGCCTGGGCACGCGTCCTCCATTCACAGGAAGAAAGCGATGGAGCGCTCCCGTCAGATCACGGTGCGTCCGATTGGATCAGTTGCCCAGCAGGCCGACCCGCCACCACAATCGATGAATTTGCGTGGCGTCAAGCACAATGGCATCGTTCGGCAATTGGACGATGTGCGTGACTTTCAATCCTTCGCTTGTCATCTTGAATGCCTGGAAAAGGGCGTCGTGAAGAGAAGGTTCGGGAACGGCCGCGGCCGCCTCAGCCCTCACCATCCAGGTGCCGGGCTGATCCAGGATGCCGGCCAGCTGGGCGTCTGCCTTCTGCTGCCTATCCACCCTCATAAGGTCATTTGAAACGCGGGATGGACTATAGTCAATGGTGCCAACTGTCGCACCAGCTGACATCACTAAGTGGAGTCCTGTTGGCTTGCTTACAAGCGGGCACAGCATCAAGGACGAAATCCCCCATGCTGTAACCGGCAAGAGAACATCCTGAGCTAACCGATTCGAGCACACTGTTCGACATCTTCGGCTTACTCAGGGTGGTTCTGCACGGTTTCGACCTCATTGTGCAAAGCGCTGTGCCCGGCAGCATGGTATTTCTGCTGCTGCGCTTCCATGCAGAGCCGGGTGCGCCAAGCCCAAGATGAGGGCGGTTTTAGGCGGCGGCTAGCCCTTTTGCAGACAAAGCACCCAGACTAGGGTTAGGAGTGGTAGAGTTAATTTGTAATTTGCTGGTTTGGGCCGCAAACCAAACTTGCGTAGCCCAACAGACCCGGCCTCCAGACCGGCGCTTGCGGTCAAGGAAGAGCGGACGAGCGCATGATGTCGACGGACCGAGCAGATTGGAAGCTTGGGAGGGGTCGTGACGGCAGAAGCGCACGCCGTGTACAAAACGGGCCTTGTGGATCGGCTGCGAGTATTGGCACGGCGCTGTCGCGAGAGATTGCAATGGATCACTGTTCCAGACTTGGAATTGCAACTTGATGACCTTGCCGACCCTCTTTCCCGCGAAGCAGAGCGAATCGAGAGCAAGTAGGTCATGCCCGGAGGCTTAGATCATAGAGCCGGCGCTGCCGCGCGCGGCACCACGATGCCCCCCACGAACATCGGCGACCCCGACTACTTCCACAAGGTGGTGGACTGCCAATGGGCATGCCCGGCACACACGCCGGTGCCCGAATATATCCGCCTGATCGCCGCCGGCCGATACACCGACGCCTACATGGTCAACTGGGAGTCGAACGTCTTTCCCGGCATTCTCGGCCGCACTTGCGACCGGCCTTGCGAGCCCGCCTGCCGCCGCGGCCGAGTCGAGAAAGCGCCCGTTGCCATCTGCCGCCTGAAGCGCGTCGCAGCCGACAATAAAGATGATATTTCCAAGTGGCTGCCCAAGCCTCCAGCACAGAAGAACGGTCGGCGTGTGGCGCTGGTCGGCGCGGGGCCGGCGTCGCTGACGGTGGCGCGCGATCTCGTGCCTCTGGGCTATGAGGTCGTGATGTTCGATGGCGACCCACGCGCCGGCGGCATGATCCGCAGCCAGATTCCCAAATTCCGCCTTCCGGAATCGGTCATCGACGAGGAGGTCGGGTACATCCTCGGCATGGGCGTCACGACGCGGCTGGGCCAGCGGGTGGACAGCTTGAGGACACTCCTGACCGCTGGCTACGACGCCATCTTCGTCGGCACCGGTGCGCCGCGCGGCCGCGACCTCGACATACCTGGCCGCCACAAGGCTGCGGGAAACGTCCATATTGGCATCGATTGGCTCGCCAATGTGTCCTTTGGCCATATCAACAAGATCGGCCGTCGAGTTATCGTGCTGGGCGGCGGCAACACAGCCATGGACTGCTGCCGCACCTCGCGGCGCCTCGGCGGCGAAGATGTCCAGGTGGTCGTGCGCAGCGGATTTGCGGAAATGAAAGCTTCACCCTGGGAGAAGGAGGATGCCATGCATGAAGGCATCCCCATCCACAACTTTCTTGCGCCCAAGACCTTCACACATGAGGCCGGCCGGCTCACCGGCGTGGTCTTTGAGAAAACGGCGCCGCGGGTCGGCGAAGACGGTCGGCGCAGTGTTGTGGCGACCGGCGAGCCCGATGTTCACATGGCCTGCGACGATGTGCTTGTTGCGATCGGTCAGGAGAACGCCTTTCCATGGATCGAACGAGATATCGGGCTCGAATTCGACAGCCACGGCATGCCGAAGGTGGATCCACGGACCATGCAGTCGACCCTGCCGCCGGTATTCTTCGGCGGCGATTCCGCCTTCGGCCCCAAGAATATCATCTGGGCCGTGGCGCATGGGCACGAGGCTGCAATTTCCATCGACAAATTCTGCCGCGGCGAGGACATAAGCCAACGACCCCCGCCCCATGTCAGTCTCGTCAGCCAGAAGATGGGTATCCACGAATGGAGCTACGACAACGACATCGCCAACGACCAGCGCTACCGCGTGCCGCTGCGCGACAAGGCCGTCGCCCTGAAGGACGTGAAGGTCGAGGTTGAGCTGGGTTTTGATCGCCAGCTAGCACATCTGGAGGCGCGCCGCTGCCTGAACTGCGACGTGCAAACGGTATTCAACAGTTCGCTGTGCATTGAATGCGACGCCTGCGTCGATATCTGCCCGATGGACTGCATAACCTTCACGGCCTGTGGTGCCGAGGACGAACTGCGCGGGCGCCTGCAGGCCCCCGCCTTGAACCGTGAGCAGGCGCTGTACGTCTCGGAACAGCTCAAGACCAGCAACATCATGGCGAAGGACGAGGACGTATGCCTGCATTGCGGCCTGTGCGCTGAGCGATGCCCGACCGGCGCCTGGGACATGCAGAAATTCCTCCTGGAGCCGGCTCAGTCCGGGCACGCATGCCACGCCCGCTAGAGAGCACCAACGACTTTGTCGTCAAGTTCGCCAATGTAAATGGCTCCGGCTCGGCCAGCGCCAACCGGCTGTTCGCCAAGTCGATCCTGCGCATGGGCGTGCCCATCAGCTCGCGCAACATCTTCCCATCAAACATTCAGGGTCTGCCAACCTGGTATGAGGTGCGCGTTTCCGAGGCCGGCTATCTCGGTCGGCGCGGCGGCGTCGACTTGATGATCGCTATGAATCCACAGACCTGGGACAAGGACGTGGCGAGTATCGAGCCCAGCGGCTATCTGCTCTATGACTCGACCAAGCCCGTGCCGCCCTCGAAGCTCCGCGACGACATCAACGTTGTGGGCGTGCCGCTGACCGAGATATGCAATCGCGAATATGACGATGCGCGCCAGCGTCAGCTGTTCAAGAACATCATGTACGTGGGCGTGCTTTCGGCGCTCCTTGACATGGACATGGCCGAGATCGAACGCTTGCTTGGCGAGCAATTCGCGAGCAAGGAAAAGTTGCTCGCCGCCAACCAGCACGCCCTCCACATCGGACGCGACTACGCGCTGACTCGGCTGAAATGCCCTCTCGGCCTGCGCCTCAAGCGCGCCCAGTCCGTCGGCGACCGCATCTTTGTCGACGGCAACAGCGCGGCGGCTCTAGGCTGCATCTATGGTGGGGCTACCGTTGCCGCATGGTATCCGATCACACCGTCTACCTCCCTGGCGGAAGCCTTCATGCGCTTCTGCCGCCGCTACCGCACTGATCCGGACTCGGGCAAGAACCGCTTCAGCATTGTTCAGGCCGAGGACGAACTTGCATCCATCGGCATAGTGATCGGCGCCGCCTGGAATGGTGCGAGGTCCTTCACGGCCACATCCGGCCCGGGTATCTCGCTTATGCAGGAATTCTTCGGGTTGGCCTATTTCGCGGAGGTGCCCGCTGTCATTTTCAACGTCCAGCGCGGCGGCCCTTCGACCGGTATGCCGACGCGCACGCAGCAGTCGGACCTCCTGGCATGCGCCTACGCCTCCCATGGCGACACCAAGCATGTCCTGTTGATTCCCGCCGATCCGAGCGAATGCTTCGAGTTCGCTGCCCTGGCCTTCGATCTGGCAGATCGGCTGCAGACACCCATTTTTGTAATGCTCGACCTCGACATCGGCATGAACGAGTGGCTGAGCCGTCCCTTTGCGTGGGACAACGGAAAGCGCATGGACCGAGGCAAGGTCATGGGACCCGCGGAACTCGAGAGCGGCAAGGAATTCGGCCGCTATCTGGATGTTGATGGGGACGGCATTGCCTACCGCACCTATCCCGGCGCCCACCCAACGCGCGGCGCCTACTTCACACGGGGCAGCAGCAAGGATGCTTTCGCGCGCTACACCGAGGAGGGTGCTGCTTACGTCGAGAACATGGAGCGGCTTCAAAAGAAGTTCCGGACTGCGCGCGATCTGGTGCCCGCGCCGGCTCGCGGCCGGGCGCACAAGGCAGCGCGCTTCGCCGTGATCTACTACGGGTCAACCGCCCCTGCCATGGAGGAGGCGCTGGACGTGCTCCAGGATCACGGCGCAGTGCTGGATAGCCTGCGGCTACGCGCCTTCCCGTTCCAAGACGAACTCGCCGGCTTCGTCGCCGGGTATGACAAGGTGTTCGTGGTCGAGCAGAACCGCGACGGCCAGATGCGAATGCTGCTGGTTAACGAGTGCGGCGCCGACTCGGTGAAGCTGGTTTCAATCCTTCACTACGACGGCACGCCCATTACCGCCCGTTTCATCATTCGCGAGATCGCCGGGCGACTGGCGGCGCTCAACGTTGCTCCCTTCCGCAGAGGTGTCGGATGACCTTCATCGCCAAGCCGAAGTTTCATCATCCCAAACTGCCGACCAATAGCCTGGGTTTCACCCGTCGCGATTACGAGGGCGCCGTGTCCACGCTCTGTGCCGGCTGTGGGCACGACTCCATCAGCGCCGCCATCATCCAAGCCTGCTACGAGCTGGAGTTGCCGCCGCACCGCATCGCCAAATTGTCCGGCATCGGCTGCTCTTCGAAGACGCCGAACTACTTCCTCGGTAACTCCCACGGGTTCAACAGCGTGCACGGCCGCATGCCCTCAGTGCTGACCGGCGCCAACCTCGCGAACCGGGACCTCATCTATCTCGGCGTTTCCGGCGACGGGGATTCCGCCTCGATCGGCCTCGGCCAGCTCGCGCATTGTATCCGGCGCAGCGTCAATATGACCTATATCGTCGAAAACAACGGGGTCTACGGGCTGACCAAGGGGCAGTTTTCGGCAACTGCCGATCACGGCTCGAAAAGCAAGCGTGGCGTCGTGAACTATGACGAGCCGATCGATTTGGTCAACTTGTCGCTCCAGCTGGGGGCCAGCTTCGTCGCCCGCAGCTTCTCTGGCGACAAGGCGCAGCTGGTGCCAATCATAAAGGCCGCGATCCAGCATCACGGCGCCGCCCTCATCGACTGCATCTCCCCCTGTGTGGCCTTCAACAATCATGAAGGGTCGACCAAGAGTTTCGACTATGTACGAGAGCATAACGAGGCCGTGAACCGCCTCGATCTCATCCCGGAACGGGAGGAGATTACCGTAGATTACGCGCCCGGGACGGTCGAGGACATCGTGCAGCACAATGGCGCACGGCTCCGCTTGCGCAAACTGGCCGCGGACTACGACCCACACGATCGGGTCGCGGCCATGGCGTATCTGCAGGAGCGGCATGCGGCTGGCGAGATCGTCACCGGTTTGCTCTACCTGGAGGCCGAGCCAACCGATCTGCACGGCTATCACAACACCGTCGACAAACCTCTCAACCAGCTCACGGACGCGGAGCTGTGCCCCGGTACGGACGAGCTGAAGCACTTCAACGAAGCGCTTCGCTAGCAGCTTTTGCAGCTGTTTGAAACAGTCCGGTATGCGCTCGCTAGCTATCCCTGCGTCACAGATCGCGGCCGCCCCAAACCGATGATTGACTTACTTAGCTAGTGGACCAAAGACCCGGGGCTGGGCATCGCGACCTGAAGGGGGAGCCCTTCATCCTCATGTATACGCCCGCGGGTCAGGAATATTTCCTGAAGGTCCTATAGGACGCGGGCGTATCGCCGGAGGTTGCCCACCGCTCGCCCTCCTTCGAGGTCATCCGCGGTCTCGTGGGCCGGCGTCTCGGCTATTCGCTGTCGGTGACACCTATGACGGCCTCGGGCTGGCATATCTGGCCATCAAGGAAGCCGCCGAGCCCCCTATGATCTGCCTGATCCGCATGTCGACGGCCAGAGTCACCCAGATCGGAGCGATCTTCCAGGAAGTCTGCCTTCGACCCGAAGGCGGGGCTCGAAGATGGCTGATTGATGAGATCGGCGGCGAGTTTGAACGCTTGGCCCACGGTCAATCGGAAGAGCATGGGCCTTCTCTGAAGTGCTTCGGCAGCGGGCCGCACCAGCTGAAACGCGGGCACCAGCGGGCCGCAAGCTTCGCTGCCGGCGGCATCGGCTGCTTCAGGCACGTACGATGTTATGCTCGGGCCCGAACGGGAATTTCGTGATGTTCTCCGCCCCCGTCTCGGTCACCACGAGTATATCGTGCTCTCGGTAGCCGCCGGCGCCGGCCTCCCCTTCCGGCAGCATGATCATAGGTTCCATGGACACGACCATGTTGGGTTTGAGTGTGGTCTCGATGTCCTCGCGCAGCTCAACTCCAGCTTCGCGACCATAGTAGTGGCAGAGCACGCCAAAGGAGTGCCCGTAGCCGAAGGAGCGGTACTTCAGCAGATCGTGCTGGCGGTACATTTCGTTGAGCTCGGCGGCGATGTCGCAGCAGCGCGCGCCCGGCCGGATCAGCTCGAGGCCGCGGCGGTGCACCTGGCAGTTGATCTCCCACAGCTTCAGATGAGCGTCGCTCGCATATTCGCAGAACAGAGTCCGCTCCAAGGCCGTGTAGTAGCCAGCGATCATGGGAAAGCAGTTGAGGCTCAGGATGTCGCCCCTCTGGAGCATACGCGAGGTGACCGGGTTATGGGCCCCGTCGGTGTTGATGCCGGATTGGAACCACGTCCAGGTATCCCTGAGTTCCCCGTAGGGGAAACGCCGGGCGATCTCGCGCACCATGGCGCCCGTCGAGGCAAGAGCCACTTCATGCTCTTGAACTCCGGCCTTGATGGCCGCTTTGCAAGCTGCACCTCCGATGTCGGCGATGCGCGCACCCTCGCGGATGAGAGCAATCTCCTCGGCCGACTTGACTGTCCGCATCCACATGGTTGCCGCGCCCACGTCGACGAATTCGATCCCCGGCAGCGCTTCGGTCAACGCCCGATGATTGTCGAGGGTGACGTGATCAAACTCGATGCCGATGCGTCGGCAACCCTTCATCTCCTGCTGGACGGCATGGAGGAAATTGTCCTTGCGCCAATCCGTGTAGGCGATGTTGTCGCCAATCGTCCGGCGATAGGGCTGCCCGCCATCGATGCCGGCGCTGATCGAAATCGCCTTTTCGTCGGTGACGACGAAGCCGTAGCGGCGACCGAAGGAGCAATAGAGGAAGTCAGCGAAGTAGTTGATGTTGTGGTAGGAGGTCAGCAGCACGGCATCCAACTTCGCCTCGGCCATGTGATGACGCAGATTGCCCCGTCGGCGGTTCATTTCGTCGGGCGAGAACGTCGGTGATACCTTGGCGCCGTTCCGAAATTTCTGCAGCCGTTCAAGTTCCATGGTGATGTTCCTAGCCTCGTTCGCGGACCTGTGCCCTCAAGCCTAGAAGTGTTGCCAAGGGAGTTCAAACCGGAACTGGATGGCGGCGAACTTGCACCGTTGATGATTCGATCCGGCCGAGGGCTGCTCTCGGAGCGGGCCGATGAGCTGCTTGACGCAAGCTTGGTCCCACTGCGTTCACAACTCTGTGCCGGTGCCTTGAATCCGGCTGCCGACGGCGCAATCTTCTCGAGGTGACGTTTTTTGGCCTCCCGATGTTGGAAATATCGATGCCGCCCCGAATGTCGAATACTACCCCTGCTCCAAGTGTCACTCGGAGGCTGCCTTCTCTGATGATCTTGGTGCCGGCGGTGGTGCTCAACCTCATCACCTCATCGCCGGCACAGGACCTGCGGGCGAGCCTGATGGCCTACCTGTACGCTCCCGTTACCGATGTCACGAGCCGGTTCGGCACGCCCAAGTATAGCCAACACCTGGCCAACGGCGATGCGATCCTGGTCTACGAATGGTCTCGATCCGAGACCCAGGGCGGCTACACGGTCAGCAATGCAGAGCCGCTCTATCCCACCGGGCTTGCCGCCGGCTTACCCTATTCGGGAAGTCCGATAGGAACCGCTCGACGGTACATTCCAATGCAGATCGTGGAACTCCCTTGTGAAGCCCGCTTCACCGTGGGCAAAGATGAACAGGTGCGGGAGATCAGCTGGGATGGCGAAGGGTGCCTGATCAACTGATGGAAGCCGCCTTCTCCTTATCCGAGGAGAGCCGCTGCCAGCCGATTGGATCTATGGTTGAACAAATAGGCAGGCGTTCACCAGACAGCGTTCCATCTCTCAACGAGAAATCAGCCTGTTCCTGGCCAAACACGGATAATCTTGCATCGGGAACCGCAGAAAGCTGACCTTGTCCAGCATCCGAACTCACGGAAGACATCTCGCGCTGGATGACGGTAGATCCGTGTTGCCCGAGAGCACACGGGAGAGCGCTGAAGTAGCGGTGGGCCTATTCATCGACAGAGGGCCGGGGTGCGCAGAGAGGTTCGGACGAATAAGCGAGCCACAGAATATTATCTTGCTCGCCTTGATCCGTGGCGGCTAGGCACAATGTCTACAGATGGGGGACAGGAGGCGACAAGATGTTGCATATATTCGCGGCTCGTAAACCCGAGTCAGCCGCCGCTTTGCATTGGGTCTGGGCTTCCACTCGCGAAGAGGCTGAGCGCCGTCGCGTGGCCCTGGCGGCGAAGGGAGAGCTCGTCAGCCAGATCAGAGAAGCTGCTTCGGGCGAACCAAGCTTCTTCGACTTACAGACCCTGATGTAAGGCCGCCGCGGAGCCACAAGCCTATGCGCCCTGACGTGCCACCAACAGCTTTGAAATAGTCGGACAGCGCTGCTTGTCGCAGGAACACCGGAACCGCCGGCCGCTATAGGACAGCCCGGGCGGGAAGGCCGCCAGGTCAATCGTCCCCAACCGCTCGCAACGCCAGCAGGATACGTCCATCCGGTAGCAGAAGCGGACCGGCGGCGGTCAACCCGGCTTTGTGGGCGCCCGAGGCCTTTCCTTGCTGG
Organism: uncultured Alphaproteobacteria bacterium; assembly: GCA_963724385.1. Classification (GTDB taxonomy): domain Bacteria; phylum Pseudomonadota; class Alphaproteobacteria; order Dongiales; family Dongiaceae; genus DASXQK01. Next base: position 880,005 of record CAVRUJ010000002.1, read on the forward strand.
CGGCCATCGCAGCCTTCCACTTTTCGTCGGCGATCCAGGCTCGCGCGTCGGCCTCCCGGTCGAATGGGGTTACGATTCGACCCACTTCGTCGGGGCCGGTGACTTCGACCGCGTAGCTGCGATCCCGCTGCCAGATGATCTTGTAGGTGGTGTCGGACATGGCGGAAGTATGGGCCGGTTAGGTGGGATAGCAACAGGGGCGCCGACTGATGCTACGGTGTTCCAGGCAATTCGGGTGGCAGGGCAACGCCGTGGCTAGCACCAGCGCTCAACGGGTGTACTCGGAAATCGGAAGGATCGCGCAATCGGATCTCCCGCTCCGGGAACGGCGCGCGGAGGCCGCGAAGAGGATCACTCAATTCAAGGCTGATCTTGTGGTTGCTCGCATTCAGCCGAGAGAGGCCGAAAGGCTGAAAGAGAATCTCCGGAGAGTTCTACAGCGGGGCGCCACGCAGCACGATCTCACGGCCGAACTAAACAGCGTCTATGCGGAAGCCCTCGATGTCCTTATGGGCCAGACGCGTTAATAACCAAAGAAACACTCCAACAGAACGAGGACGGGCCCGTGGCCTATGAAGCGCACGTCTGGCTGACACGGCGGCCCGGGGAAGGGCGAACTGATCTCGGCATAATCGAGGTCCATCCCAAGCCCCAGAGAGACGTCCATGTCAGTTTTGAGTATGAGGGCAAGCCTCAGCGAGGCCTTGTCGATCAGATCGATCCGTATGATTGGGAGAAGCGGCCCGGGATTGTCCCGAGAATTCATGTGCGGTTGAGCGAGGACGATTAGCCGGCAAAGAAAAGCCCCGCTGTCCGGGACAGGGCTACAGGCGCTCAAATTCGCCGAGGCTTAAACCAAGAGCGGCGATATTCTCGGCCGGAATCGACCCGATCGCTTCGACCAAATCATCGTGAGCGGCTCCTATGCCTTCCCTAACGATCGCCACCGCTTTGGCTTGGTCAGGCTCCGCCACGGCATAAAGCAGGGAGTCTCCTGCCAATCCCTTGATCTTTACTTGAACCGTCTGGCCTGCGATGGCATGCGCCACGCTGCAATTATGGCATACAGGGGTGGGATCGCAATCCGTAGGGTCCCAGCCCCGGCACGCTCGCCCGGGGGTTGCGTCAAGCGCCTACGGGTGTAGGTAGTGGGGCAGTTTGAAACTTGAACGGATTCGGCTCCAGTTTGCGATCCTCCGCATCCATACCATATTGTGCATATGGATAGTGACCCGCTTCCGGCCGGAACAGCATATCGCGTGGTCAGGGTAAACCATGCTATCGGCGTTGAGATAGCAAGGCCGGGGAAGGTTCCCTATATCGTCATCGGCCTTAAGAGCGAAGCTGAGGCAGAACAGTGGATCAAGCAACAGCGCAAAGAGACAGCGGGGACTAGTGGCCACTAAGCGCCTCAAGCGCCCTCGCGATCCCATCGCCCTAGCGAAGCTCATTGGAGATATCGCAACGAGGCAGATCGCTTCTAGGCATGTTGCACTTGCGCCACCATGAAAATCCGCTACCGCATCATCCCCCAAGACGATGGCACCTATTCCATTGAAGTGAGGGAGGGCGCGTCGAACCCATACATCGTCCCTGGCTTCAAGTCCGAGGCAGAAGCGGAGACTTGGGCTGCTGACCGCGCTGGCAAGAGCATGGACCAGTGGGAGCGCCAGCCCACCCCAGATCGGCGATACTGACTGCTACCAGACGCATCAAGTCCAATCGAGGGTAACCATGCGGGTATCAGCCATCGCAATCCTGGTTGCCGTCGCTGTCTTGGCCGTCATTGGGTTGCTGGGCTATTTCGTGCCGTGAGCAGCCGACCCCGGCGCGCTCGATCCGGAGTTTTGCTAACAGGCCGCAGTCCAATTGACTGAATAGCTCGATCGGCATGTAATCAATCCATGAGCGAGATGGCCCATCAGAAGACCGACGATGAGCTCCGGCATTTGCTCGACGAGCCCGGCCTCTGGCTGATCTATGGGGGCGGCGTTTTGGCCGAGGAAGTCTCTCTCCGGAATGCCCTGCTGCATGCTCGGGATCTACTGGCTAGGGGCAGCTCAATCAGCGAAATAATCAAGACCCCAGGTAAGGGACTTGTGGTTCCTGCTCCTCAAATTCTCCGGCTGCTGGAGCTGCCTGACTTCGCGACCCCAAAAGCGGCAACGGGACGCAAAGCCAAGACGACCGCCAAGCCAAGATCGGCGCCACACAAAGTGCGCAAGGTTACAAAGCCGAAGGCGCGTAAGAAGCTTGCGCGGAAGCCCAAAGTGAAGCTCGCTCGGGAAGTCGCGCGTCCGACTAGCGCGCCACGCCGCACCGCGCGCAGTCAAAGTCGGAGCCGTCGAGGGCGCTAACCCCGATCTATGTCGCGAGAACCTGTCCAGCGGAACGAGCGCATTGCCTACAAGGTCGTTAGGCATAGAGGCCCCGCCTACGCAGTCGAGATCACCGAGCGTAGCCGCCCCGTGCGCATCGTCAGCGGCTTCAGATCAAGAGCCAAGGCCGAATCGTGGATTACTGCGGAAATGATGGCCTGACCTCAATCAGGCGAGAAGCGTAACGAGTAGGCCGCGTGGCGCGACACGTACTAACCAGAAAGTAGCGGCAGAGGAGGCACAATGGCAAAAGCTCCGAGCGAGGAATTTATGACCGTTACGGTTCTACGGTGCTGGGGAGTGACCCCGGCGGCCGGGGGCGCCTCGTTGGTCCTAGAGACGCGCGAATGGGGGAAAGTCGCATTCACGCTCAACCCCGATGTTGTTGTAGAGCTTCAGCGTGCCCTGAGCGAGGCCGAGGCATTGCTGAAAAAGGCATCGGGACGCACATAGCCGCATGCGAACCTACCCCGTCATAGCCTGGACAATCTGGCGCGATGCGAAAGGCAGCCACATCCCAGCACAGACGCAGGAGATCGGCGCACTCGGGAGGCTTGGCCGCGCCCTGTACTGGGCTGGCGTTGTGTTTGGGGTGCTGCTCGGGTCGGGATTTGCCACGTTGGCCTGGACGCCTGCAGATCCTCGCCCGGCAGCAATAGGGGCAGCGGTTGGCTTCCTCATGCCCTTCCTGACGGGCAGAGCGGCTCTGTGCGTACTGGCAGGGGAGTAAGCGGTGGACCAATCACTCATTTGGCCAGTCGGCCGGGTGTCCCTACTGAAAACTAGATTCGAGCATAGCGATGATGGAGGCCGGCTACGACGGGCTCGGCAATGATATGACCGACCCGTTCGATCGAACGGCCGATCGGCGAATCCTTCCCGAGGGCGAGGTGCGTGCGGGCCTGGTTGTAGTTGTCTCTATCGAAAATCAGATCCGGACGTACTCGTGATGCAGCCCACCGAGATGGGGCTTGACCATGATCCGACCAATGGTTTCGGCCATGCCGAGGGCTATGGGAAGAGCGCCCGAGAAGAAACTAAGCCTGAATGCCCTCTGTTTGCTATCATCGATACACAATCGAGAGGAGGTCGCCTACTCGCCAACTTTCGAGAAAGCGGCTAGGGGGAACCGATGCATGCTTCCGATTTGATCCCGGAATGGGAACAAGCCTGCGAATCATTCCGGCAAGAGATTGAGTATGTCCAGACCAAGGTTCTCAACCCGGCGCTCCCGGTTGCGGTCCTAGAAGCTTACATAGCGGATCTGGAGTCGCTGATTGCCATTTTTCACAATCGGCGCTCTGCGATTTCTCACTAACGGTCAAAGGACCTCGAGCGGAAATAAGGCCCGCGGCTGTAATCAGTGCCGTCATCATGGCGGCAAAGATCGCTACCGGAGGGATCTATTAAAAGCCGCCGCCGGCGAAGTTCGCGTTAATCTGCATTATAGCCCTGCGCGCCCGCCGCACTTCTGGACGCCGTTACATGTGGCGCAGATTGAAAGACTCTATGTGGGTTCTTCCGAAGGTGCTCAATCGGTGTTCGAAGTGGCAACGAGAGCCAGGCGGATCAGTTCGGCTATTGACCGTGCGCCGATCTTCTTCATTGCGGCGGCACGATGCACTTCGACGGTCCTCTGGCTGATCTGGAGAACGGAAGCGATGTGCTTGTTCGTTTTGCCATCGACAACCAAGTCCAGAACCTGACGCTCCCGCGCAGTCAGGCCAGCGATGCGCCCGGAAACAGTCTCCCGCAGGGTAGAGGGCGTGGTCGGGCTTCGCGTTTGGTTCAATTGTAATTTTTTGGTAGCCCGTTGGGTGTCACTGGCTTCTATGAATTCCCAGTCCCCTTTGCGGCGGACCAAGGTGAACTGGTGGGCCCGTACTACATCCAGAACGTCTGTCGATTTGGTCGCAGTCAGCGGGTAAGTGCACAATGCGTTCATCGGCTGGCCTGCGAGAAATTGATCGAGCTCGGACTCGTATTCGCAAAAACTCTTCCAGTGCTCTGTTTCCAGCCAGAATGCGTTTCCGCTGGCTCTCATTCCGTCATAACCTCTCGCCACCGCGTACTGGAGCTTCTCGTTCCAGGCGCGCAAAACTCTTTTCACACTCAAGCGGTCCCGTTTCAGATACCACTCGCGGCCGGGATGAATGTTGATGCTCCCGACCGCAAGAAGTCGCTCGAAGGAGGGAATAGCGTCGCTCAAGGCATTCTTGGCGTCATCCATCGTTGCCGGCTCGGAAACCGCCCACACGCAAAGTTCATTGCTTTCCAACCCCGCTTTGAAGAACGGGATTACCGTGTCGAGTAAATCCTGCTTCGTCTCATAAAACAGACAAACATGCGTACCCCAGGGCATTGTGCCCAGAGGATCGATCCCCGTGTGCCGAAGTATGGCGTCCATGGCTGCGCATTTCCCATGGTGTGGCTGGGATGCTCGGACAGATAACGCCTGTCGGAACGGCAGCGCAAGCGTACGACTCACATAGGGGCGCCCTGCTATCCAGGTGTCTTTCAATCCTCCCGGGCCATTGAGGCAAGATTCCGATGAGATCGGCCGCCCGGATGGCTGCGGCAGTTTCCGCGTACAAATGTGTGGACCGCCCCTATCAGGGGCACAAGGGCCATGCTACAAAATCAAGTTATTTCAGTGACTTAACGGGCACTCCTAGCCTTGACACGGTAGGGCCACAGGCTCAAACCCTGACGTGCCCACCAGATTTCTCAACCACTTAAGTCACTCACCTAAGATAGCGTCCCGCGCACGGTGTGCGCGGGACGTCCTTGCGCTCACGCCCGAGAGACCTGCTATTGTATGATGATAGAGCCTGGGGGAATCGGCGTTAATGGATACAAAGAGATTGCGGGACTTGGCCGCCTCCTACAGGTCGCGCGCCAACGGCAGTGGCCATGAGTTAGCACGCAATTACGAGAACGATATGGCCGACTATCTGGAGTCCGTCGCCACCTGGATAGAAGCAAGGCGAGGGAATCACACCGCCGAATCGAATACAAAGTCCGCCTCCTGATGACCAGTGCCTGAAGTTGGCCGCAGGCTTGCCAGGTCGAGCCGCCTATTGCCGGCAGCGTCTCAGTTCGAAATCGGGGCGCGTCAGTGGCCAATGAGTTGATGAAGTTCCTTGGCCCATTTCGCCCTGTCGGCGGTTTCTTCCTCCGCCTCTCTACGGCGAAGCTTCGCAAGTCTCTGTTTGATGCAGCGATCGGGCCAGCAGCGATCGTCGACGCATGTCTGATTGGTTAGGGGGCAGCTGAAGCTGCGTACAGTGCTCACTCAATCACCGGCATGTCGCTCATTACCTTGACGCAGGCTTCCACCACGAGTGGGTCATAGAGTCGACCCTTACCTTGTCGGATCTCAGCAAGGGCGGCGTCGAGGCCGCGGGCAGGACGGTAGGGGCGATGGGAAATCATCGACTCCACGACATCGGCCACGGCGAGAATCCTGGCCTCGAGCAGGATGGCGTCACCCTTCAATCCGTTGGGGTAGCCTGAGCCGTCGAGCCTCTCGTGGTGCTGGACTACAATGTCCGCGATCGGCCATGGAAACTCGACCTGCTTGAGAATATCGTAGCCGGCCTGTACGTGACCCTTGACCAACTCATATTCGACCGCACTGAGCTTGCCGGGCTTGCTGAGGATTTCGGTGGGTACATTGATTTTGCCTACGTCGTGGACGATGCCCGCCAGGTGAATGCTGTGGACTTTCTCGCCAGAGATGCCCATCTCGACGGCAATGGCCTCGGCGATCTTGGCGACGCGGCGCTGATGGCCAGCAGTGTAGGAATCGCGCATTTCGACGGTGCTGGCTATGACCTCCACTGTCTCCTCCATGGCCCGCTCCAGCCGCTGGAGCCCCGCCTCCCGGTCGGCGCGCGTGCGCAAAGCGATGACGCCGTACGAGAGATCGGCCGCAAGTTCGGTAAGGAGTTGCACCTCTTCGGTACCAAAGGCGTCTGGCTCCGGTGCATAGATTGTGAGGGCCCCGAATGTGCGCTTGGGCTCCGCTAAGGGCAACGCGATGCTCGAGGCGTAGCCGCGGCTCAGGGCTTCTGCTCGCCATAGCTCCATGCGGGGGTCGCTCGCGAAGTTGCGGTTTATCTGCACTGTGCCAGTTCTGACGGCTGTGCCGGTCGGGCCCCATCCACGCGCGTCGTCGGCCCAGGAGATCTTCGCGAGATCAAGATAGCCGGCTTCGTGGCCTGCATGGGCCATTGCTCGCACGGTCTTGCCAGCATCGTTTTCGGCGAGCCCGATCCAAGCCATGCGATAGCCGCCGACCTCCACGATGACCCGACACATTTCCTCAAAGAGACCTTCCGCAGTGGTCGCGTGAACCAGTGCCCCGTTCGAGTGGCTGAGTGTCCTAAGGGCTCGAACCGTCTTGACTAGCGTCCGTTCAGCTTGTTTTCGCTCGGTAACGTCAATGAAGCTCGCGCGCATTTGCCTGCCATGTGATGACGGCAGCGGCACAAGCCTTACTTCACACAGACGGTCCTCTCCCTCAGCATTGCGAATGTGTCGCTCAAAGGCGACGGCTTCTCCCGCCAGGACCCGACGATTGTGCTCAGCGAAAGTCTCCGCAGTCGGACCGCCATCCGGTTGGCCGGAGGGATAAAAATGTGTCGGCCCTACACGCAGAAGCTCTTCACCGCTGCATGCAAATAACTTTTCCGCCTGCTGGTTAGCCATGACGAAGCGGTCGAGATCGAAGTCATAAACCAGGATCGCTTCCGGCGCCTGTTCGATGAGCGTCCGGAAGCGCTCTTCGCTCCCCCGCAGGGTCTCCTCCATTCGCTTGCGTTCCGTCACATCCATGAGGCTGGCGATCAGAGCCGGCCGGCCGTCAATGTCCATAACCGCACCGTGGAATTCCACGTCGATGACGGAGCCGTCTTTGCGCTTTCCCTTGAATGTGTATGAAACGCCTGATGCGGCGCCCTGCAGGCGCTTATGGATGTTCTCTTCCACGAGGGCGCGGTCCACGTCGGCAGCAACGTCGGCCACCGTCATGCGCTTGAGAAATTCGTCTCGGGTATAGCCAAAGATCTCGCAGTATTTTGGGTTGACGTAGAGGAACCGGTTGTCCTGGGCAATCGCCATTCCGACCAAGGAATGTTCGACAAGGCCTTGAAATTGCGTGTCAAGCGGTCGTCGGTCATTCGGGCCTTTCGGACCTACCATCGAGAACACCTCGATCCCATTACCCGCCGGGCTGAGTGTAGGATCGTCATGCAGCGCCAAGCCCGCTTCGTAAGTGGCTCCATAAACATCAGCGTCGTTAACACGGCTAGCTATTGAGCGGCAGACTCGGAAGCTACGTAGACCGGACGTTCTGAATATTGATCTACGGAAAAAATTGCCCAACCAGCGGTGGGCGGGTGTAACGCTTGCGCCTTGGCCTTCTTCAATTCACCGACCTTCGGGCGTGACCTGTGCCCCTTCTCTCATCCATTTATGAGAAGAGTCCGTTCATCATTTGAGCTTGCCCCCAACCTTGGATCACCTGGATTAGGAAATTCCCGCTTCATCGGGCGGCTGGCTGGCTGGGTACATTGCCTTTTCTGCTTGTCTAGTCGCAATTAAAGTCTCTCGGTGGCTGCGACCCCAGTCGCGCATCGCAATCAGCACCGGGGTCAACGAGTGGCCGAATTGGGTCAGGCTGTATTCGACCTTGGGCGGCATCTCCGCATAGACCACGCGCTGAACCACACCGTCGCGCTGCAATTCGCGCAACTGGAGCGTCAGCATGCGCTGGGTCACGCCGGGGAGCTTGCGGCGCAACTCGCCAAAGCGCTTGGTACCGTCCATCAGGTGAAACAAGATCACCGCCTTCCAGCGTCCGCTCATAACCTCGAGCGTGGTGGCGACTTCGCAATAGTGCCAGTCGCGCCGGACTTCCCGCGTCATAGTATACTCCATGATACCACTGCACAAAATTGTGCGTACTTATCAGTAACGCCGCTTCACCCTAGCTTCCCACTATCATCGATGCCAGGGAGATGCGGTACCGTGCGCGCAGCCTATTACGAGGAAAACGGGCCAGCTCGAATCGTTCTGAAAATCGGCAAACGACCAATGCCGGAACCCGGTCCCGGCGAAGTGCGTGTGCAAGTCAAGGTTTCTGGGGTAAATCCCTCCGATGTGAAGACACGGCGCGGTTCGGGCAGAGCACCTGGTTTTCCGCTGATCATTCCGCACAGTGACGGCGCTGGCGTCATCGATGCGGTCGGCACCGGCGTCGACCGGACCAGGATTGGCGAGCGGGTCTGGCTGTGGAATGGCCAGTGGCGGCGCCCATTCGGCACTGCGGCCGAGTATGTGACACTGCCGGCGGGGCAGGCGGTACCACTACCCGCGGCCGTGCCGTTCGAGGTCGGCGCCTGCCTGGGAATTCCGCTGCTGACTGCTTGGCGAGCAGTGCATTGGCGGCCCGCCCGACCAGGCGAGACGGTGCTCGTCGCGGGCGGTGCCGGCTCGGTCGGCCACTATGTGGTGCAACTTGCAAAGCGGGCCGGCTATCGGGTGATTGCCAGCGTCAGCTCGGCGGATAAGGCCGCGATTGCGCTAGCTGCCGGCGCGGAAGCGACGGTCGATTACCGTACCCAGGATCTGGCCAAGGCGGTCCGCCAGTTCGCGGGCAGTGCCGGCATCGACCGGGTGATCGAGGTCAATCTGTCGGCTAATGCCAGCCGGTATGTTGAGTATCTACGCCACGACGGGTTGGCTGTGGTCTATGGTTCGGATAGCTGGGTAACCGAACTGCCGTTAGGTGCCTGGCTGGTCCATGGAATTGAGCTGGCCCTCTTCATCGTCTACGAGCTGCCGCCTTCCATCCGCGCAGCAGCGATCGCCGCGGCCCAGAAGCTGTTGGTCGATCCGAGTCTCGAGCACCGAATCACTGCTCGCTTTCCACTCGATCGCATCGCCGACGCTCATGAGGCGGTCGAGAGCGGCAAACTGATCGGCAATGTCGTCGTGACGCTCGAATGAAGCTATCGCCAAGACCATACCAAGCCACGGACCAATGCCTTTCAAGACGTTTATAACAATGTCCGCGACGCCCGGCATGTGGGAACAGCGCGGCAACAGCGCGCCGCCATCTGCCCCGCTCGCCACGGGGAATTGGTGGAGATCGTCGGCCAGACAGAGACCGAACGGCAAACCGAGGTCTGGAAAGCGATGCTCGCTGTACTCAAGACGGGCGAGCTGCGCCCGATTCATTTCAAGGGATACTGGACCGGCGGAGCATCGCAGCCGGATCGTTCGGCAAGACCCTAAGCTGGAGAAAGCCTTGCGGTCGCCGCAGCTCATCCATGCAACGAGCTTCTGGTAGCTCGAAGGACTCGAGAATGGATTCTACAAGAGTCATTGGACTTGAAGGGAAAGTGGCTCTGGTCACGGGAGCTACCTCAGGAATTGGCGAGGCGTCTGCAAGTCAGATGGCCAAGCTGGGTACGAGAGTCATGCTTAGCGGACGCGACGTTGAGCGCGGTCGAAGAATCGCCGGTGAAATCACGTCATCAGGCGGAGTTGCCAGCTTCATAGCCGGCGATATACGTGAGTCCGGTTTCTGCCAGCATCTGGTCGATACGACGTGTCAGCGCTTTGGAAGGTTGGATGTGCTGGTCAACAGCGCCGGAATATCTCGCAGCGGCTCCGCTCTGGAGACAACCGATCAGCAATGGCACGATACGATTGCCGTAAATCTGACAGCCCTGTTTTTTCTATCGCGCGCAGCGCTCCGCGTCATGAGGGAGCACGGGGGTGGTTCGATCGTGAATGTGGCGTCTGATTGGGGGTTGGTGGGCGGGCGCAATGCTGCATCATATTGCGCGAGCAAGGGAGGCGTCGTTCTACTCACCAAAGCGATGGCTCTCGACCACGCCAAGGACAACATTCGTATCAACGCTGTTTGCCCCGGAGACACGGACACGGCGATGATGAACGAGTCTTTCCGGCAAAGAGGCCTGAACTATGAGGAAGGCAAAGCCATAAGCGCGGCCGGAATCCCCATGGGACGCATGGCGACAGCGGTCGAAATCGCCAATGTGATCAGCTTCCTGGCTTCGGACAGTTCGAGCTTCATAACGGGTGTCGCATTGCCAGTCGATGGCGGAAACACCGCGACCTAACGAGATCGCATCCGATATCAACCAGATGAAAGTTGTCCTATGAGGTTCAAAGACAGGGTAGCCCTGGTTACCGGCGGCAATTCGGGGATCGGCCGTTCCATCGTTCGCCGCTTCGTGAAGGAAGGGGCCCGAGTAGCAATCGCTGGCCGAGACAGGGCAAAAGGTGCCGATACGCTCGTCGAGATGAAGGCACTCGGGGCCGATGTCGAGTTCTACGCGGTTGATCTCGGCGGTGAGGCCGCTGCCAGGAACATGGTCGAGGCCGTGGCCAAGCGCTTTGGGCGCCTCGATGTGGTAGTGAACAATGCCGGCGGCGGTGCTCGTAAGGCAGGCGTGCTGCCCCAGGATGCTCCAGGGGAGCGCCTACGCAAAGTGATGGCCTCGAATTTGGAGGCGGCCTACTATGTAAGCTCCTACGCCATGCCGCACCTGCGCGACGCCGGACACGGCGCGATCGTGAATATCTCCTCCACAGCCACTTTCCATGGTACTTGGGGCAACTACGGCATCGTGAAGGCGGCGGTTGAAGCCCTCACCCGTTCCCTCGCGGTCGAAGGTGCGCCCTACGGGGTGCGAGTGAATAGTGTCTCGCCGGGTTGGATCGACACGGACGCTGCCAACAACGGAGGGGACAAGAGCTGGCAGAATGGCGTCTCTCTCTCTTTGGTCGTAGCGGCAGGCCCGAGGAAATCGCCAGCGCCGTTTCATTCCTTGCAAGCGATGAAGCATCCTTCATTACCGGCACCACTCTGATCGTCGATGGCGGGCTGATGATCACCGATTACTCATCCTTGCCCTGGTTTGAAACCCACGACTCCGGCCAATTGTTTGGCGGCCTTGCTGAACCAGCGCGGTAGGCAGCAGATTAGTTCACGCCCATACGGTGGCTGAGGCAATTCCAAGTCCGTACCTCAGCGCCAAGCTAGTGACTATGGTGCCCAGTAGGCTGTGGAAGCACGGTCAATCGTCGTGCCCCCATCGGGGGGCCAATTCATCGGCGGAACGGTTGAATCGGGTGTCTGGGAGTAGTCACGATTGGACGAGAAATCTGACCCCGGCGGATTCAGCTATTCTCAAATAAACGCAACAAGTTATATGGCTTTATGGGTGGGTCGCGATTGGACGCTATTTTACAGCCGTCGTGGCGGCGCATCTTCCAGAGTGAGTGAAACATGAAGTTTCTTGCCCCGATCGTCCCGAGCTTCTCCGCGAGCGAAGCGCAAGCGCTGGCGGAGCGACATTTCGGATTGGCCGGCGAGCTCGAGCCCCTTTACAGCGAGCGCGATCAGAATTTCCGGCTGCGGGCCAGCGCCGGCGACTGGACGCTGAAGATCATCAGCGTCGAGGAGACGCCGGAGGTGGTCGACTGCCAGATCCGCGCGCTCAGGCATATCGAGCGGGTCGACCCTGGCCTGCAGGTGCCGCGGGTGCATCCCACGCTGGAAGGCGGCTCGAGCACGAGCGTGAGCCGCGGGGGCCACAGCCATATCGTCTACCTGCTGTCCTACCTTCCCGGCGTCATCGCCGAAAAGGTGCCGCTGACCGGGGCGCTGCTGCGCCATCACGGCGGGATGGTGGCCCGCCTGGGCCGGGCCATGCGCGGTTTTTTTCATCCCGCAGCGGGCGGACGTGAGCTGCTCTGGGACGTTCGCATGGCGGCGCGCTTCCTGCCCCATGTCGCAAAACTGGACAATCCTGGGCGACGAGAGACGGCACGCGCCTTCATCGAGAATTTCGCCGCCACCGTCATGCCCCGGCTCGAGGGCATGCGCGCCCAGCTCATCCACGGCGATGTCGGTCCCCACAATCTGCTGGTCGATCCCGCGGATGCCGACCGGATCACCGGGATCATCGATTTTGGCGACATGATCCATGCGCCCCTGATCCTGGACTTGGCATCGGCGGCGGCCGATTTCCTGCTGGACAAAGCTGGCATCGTCGATGTGATCGAAGCGGTCACCGACGGCTATCACGCCGTGACCCCGCTGGAGCCCGCGGAAGCCGAGGTCTTCTACGACCTCATCGTAATGCGCCTGCTCCTGGCAGCGCTGATCGCCGCCTGGCGCATGGCCGAGACACCCGACAGCCCGAACTACCTGAACGACAATTTCGAGGGCAAGCTTCTAGTGCTGGATGAGATCCAGCGGATCGGACGCGAAGCGATCACGCGGCGAATTCGCCGCGTCTGTGGCCTGCCGGCGCGGGAGACGCCCACGGGCGCGCCCTGGAAGCAGCCGTCGGTGCAGGACCTGCTGAAGCGGCGCCATCGCCTGATGGGCCGCGACCTGCCGATCTTCTACGATCCGCCGATGCATCTGGTGCGTGGCCGTGACGTCTGGCTGTTCGATGCCGAGGGCCGGCGCTACCTGGACGTCTACAATAACGTCGCCCATGTCGGCCATTGCCACCCGCGGGTCGTCGAGGCGATCGTCCGGCAGGCGCGGCTGCTCAACACGAACACGCGCTACCTGGGCACCCAGGTCATCGAGTATTGCGAACGCCTGTCGGCCCTGTTCCCGGGGCGCCAGATGGTCTCGGCCTTCGTCAATTCCGGAAGCGAGGCGAACGACATCGCCTGGCGCATGGCGAAGGCCTATACCGGCAACACCGGCGGACTGATCATGGAGTTCGCCTATCACGGAATTACCGAGGCCGTCGATGCCCTGTCGCCATCGGGCAGCCGGACGGGCGCGCTGGCGCCCCATGTGCGCGCGCTGACGGCGCCCGACGACTATCGAGGGCCGTTCAAGCGGGGCGAAGCGGATCTGGCCGGGCGCTATGCCGCCAGCGCCGATGCCGCGATCGCCAGTCTGCGGGAAGCGGGCCTGGCGCCGGCGGCCTTCATCATCGATTCGACCTTCCTCACCAATGGCGTTCTGGAGGCGCCGCCCGGCTATCTGGCCGCGGTCTTCGCCAAGGTGCGCGCGGCCGGGGGCTTGTGCATCGCCGACGAGGTGCAAGCCGGCTTCGGACGCATGGGCAAGACCATGTGGGGACACCAGCATTACGACGTGGTGCCCGACATCGTCACGCTGGGCAAGCCGGTGGGCAATGGCCACCCCCTGGGAGTCGTGATCACAACGCCCGAGATCATGGAGGCCTTCCTGCGCGAGACGTCGTTCTTCTCCACCTTCGGGGGCAACAATGTCTCAGCGGCGGCCGGTCTCGCCGTGCTCGACGTGATCGAGGAGGAGCGCCTAATCGAGAATGCGACCGAGGTCGGCGCCTATCTGAAGCACGGACTGCAGGCGCTCAAGCCGAAGCATGGCGTGATCGGCGATGTGCGCGGGGTTGGCCTGGTGGCCGGGATCGAGCTGGTCAGCGACCGGCGCGATCTGACCCCGGCGAAGTCCGAAACGCAGCGGCTGCTTAACCTGATGCGGGACGAGGGCGTCTTCGTCGGCCGGGAAGGCTTGCATGGAAACATCGTGAAGCTGCGCCCGCCGATCGTCTTCAGCCGCGAGCATGCGGACATAACCATCGCCGCCCTGGATTGGGCCCTCGGGCGGCTGTGAAACGAGAGCGACGCGGGCGATTGGCGGATCCTCAAAGGCGGAGTCCTTGAGGCCGCCGAGTTCTAGGTCGAAATTAGGACCTGGGGACCCGGCGCTAATGGATGCTGCGCCCTCGGGATCAGAAAAGCGGTGTACCCCATGCTTGCCCTGGGGCGGCGAGGCTAAGGGATTGTCTTTCGCCTTCGACAATTCCGAATTCGGACTTGAGCCGTCGGGATCGCTCAGATCTGAATTGATGGCAGAGTCAACTGTCGGGGGTTACGCACCCCCGCAATCACGTTCCCCAAACGCTTAAGTCCTTCGATCAAGAAGGCGATCTAAATAAGAGCGAGAAGCTGTCTGCGGGCTGCCTAACCAATGTTTAGCAGCGCTATTGCAACCAACCACATGCCGACACCAACGGCCACGCTTAGGCTGAGTTGCCACGTATCAGCCGTTGGTTCACTTCGGCCTTTCGATCGGAGGCGGCGAAGCCATCTGATTTCAGACCACAGAACACAAATCCCGGCCAAGCCCATAAGACCGAGAACAAGCATGGCCAAGTCAATCGCGATTTTCTCTTCCGACCTCATATCCGGCCTGCCTTGGAGGCGCCTATCGGGCACATTTACGGCGCCTTCGGCACAATCCTTCACGGCGATATCCATGGGCCGGAACTGCAGCTGATACCGACGGGCGAAGGCGAGCTAAACCTGTCGATCTACGAGGCCGATGCCCCGCCGCGCTTCCGCCTGACCGGGGCTCATGCCCACAGCGTCAGGGTCGATACCCTTCGGCGCGACGGCGCGCGCCAGACTTTCCTGTGTGCCAACCATGGGACTTACTGGGAATCCGTCGAGGAGATTCCAGAACCGCATGAGTTCACGGTCACGATCGCTCTTGAGCATGACGGCCACGTCCACACGCTCGAAACCCGGTTTGCCGAACATGGCCACGACTATGATCGCGACCATGAGCGGAAGCCCGCAAACGACCCGCTTTACGCGCCTCTCGGCGGCGACACGGCCGAGCTTACCAGGCACTTGCATGCCCACCGCCATGGCCGCGGCTCGGTGCACGCCCATTGGCATGACCACTTGCCCGCCACCGCGCACCAGTTCTCCGCGGACATGGAAGCGGAGCCGCCGCTGCACGAGCACCGGCACAAGGTTTCGGCGCGGACCGCTTTGCTGGTGATACTGGGCTCCTCGCCGATGGTCGAAGGCATTCCCGCCTTCTTCGCCGCAGCGAAGTATGGCATCGGCCTCATCATCGTGATGGCGCTGGTCTTCGGGGCCAGCACGATCGCCACTTACGTCCTGCTGTGCGTCTACTCGACCGCGGGGCTCCAGCGCGTTCGCCTTGGCGCGTTCGAACGCTATGGCGAGGTCTTGAGCGGCGCGTTCATCGCGTTTGTCGGCGTGACGTTCCTGATTTGGCCGGTTTTGTAGCGGTGAGCGGAGCCCTCAGCATGTCTGTCCAAGACCACCATCCGGCGTACCCTCGTAGTCACCATGGCCCATCTTCACTGTACGGCGAGCTGGTTGTCGGGTAGGCGTGATGGCCCCAGTGCGACGGGCTTACTCGGTCGCTGGACGAGATAGGCTTCAGGCAGAGGGTCAAACAACGTGATCACTACGGCGAGCGTCATATGCCCCCCAATGGGGACTCTGCCTTGGTCGATCTCAACCCTGTCGTACGGCGTGTCCTGGATCGTCACTTTCTGAAACGGGCTTGCGGTAAATGGCCTTCCAGCAGTCGATCCCTGACCGAACGAGAGACCATCCATGTCGTCGCTCGGGACTCCCAACTTCGACTGAAGCTCCAGCTCAAATCCGGTCCAGGGCTCGTCGGTCGCATTCTCGATCGCCTTGATCAGTGCGAATCCGACTCTGTGCTGGGAGCCGATCAGGTTGCCAAACTCCATGGGAGCGACGAAAGCCAATGTCCCCCCGTTGGGATCCGTGATTCGCTCGGTCAAAACGAAAGGATCATCCATCGACCCCTGGCCGCTTGCCTTCTCCAGTACGAAGCCGCCCAGCCGATCGGAGAAGGTGATACCATTGACCGTCAGGGCCCCGGCATAGGCAGCGGGAGCAGACGCGACCTCGAGCATCGCGACGAGCAGCAGGGCCAAGCTCAGCAATACGCGGTACATCGCGCGACTGCCGCGCTGAAGGGCCGTGGATAGGCTGCCCATTTGGGCTCTCCCCATAGTGGGAGTTATCGGATGAGGCATCCCATCGTACCCTGGATCGAGAACGTTACAACAATGGGAAGCTGAGGCGAGGAAGGCGGGAGGGGAAGAGCATAAACTAGGGTGCGGCCCCCTAAAGTAGGCCTGAATAGATGGTCGGGGTCTGGCAAGGGGCCGAATGGCGCCTCTCAAAACAGCCGGTGAAGCCCGCTCAGAACAGCGGGGGAATTCATGGGGTGTGCTGGGAGCCTATCGCCAGGTCTTTAGGGGCTGGCGGACCCAAATCTCATCTGCCGGCACTTTCTGCTGTTGCTCCGCGATCCAGGCGTCTGCGTCCTCTTCCCGCGCGAAGCCTTTGATCAGTCGCGGAGTGCCGTCAGCCATCTTCATTTCGATGGCGTACGTGAGGTCGTGCTGAAAGACCAGCCGGAATGCCACTTTCCCCATGGCCCAACTCCAATGGGTCAGCTTACGCCTGACTCTCTAGCGCCTTCGAGGTCGGTCAACTCGGCGCTCCCACTGATCAATCCCTCTGGTCGCCCTTCCTTGCGCAGCAGCCCAAGCCTCGGCCTCTGCTTCAGTCCCGAAACCTGACTCGAAATGCCGGAGCACCCCTCGGTCAGTCGCCTCGACAGCATAGCTGTTGTTCCCTTCGGGAACGATGCGATACAGGATTTTTGCCATAGACCCAGCTCTCCAACTGATGCCAGGGAGGGCCGGGAAGTCGTTCACAGCGGAGGTCGGGGGGCCGTGCTACGGCTTCCCGATAGCCGAACGACGAAGACGAGGGGCGCCCCGCCGCTCGGTTGCCCCAGGCCGATCATCCTCTCTTTGGCCCAGACATCAAGCGGAGCTTTGGGCATGGTCGAGAGGCGCCGCGGCGGGATGGCGGTATGGGGTGACGAGGCGCAGGATTGTTTCGTGTAACTCCGCGCGCCCGCGCGATCGGTCTGATTCGCCGGGGGCCAGTAACGTGTCACGCGCCGCTTTGCGGGTTCCCGCGACAGAAGGCGTCCTGGTATCGACCCAACGGAAGCTTTGGACGCGGCCTGGTAGCAGGATCGGCGGAATGGCGACGCGGCGAATCGCGCGCTCAGATCAACCCAGATTTGCCTAAAAACGCTACCCACAGGGCTACCCGCGGCACAAAACGTCGTGACGCCGACAAGCGCCGCTCCCGTAACTTGCTGTTATACCGACGCAAAATGGTGGGTGCGCCGGGGATCGAACCCGGGACCTCCTGATTAAAAGACTTTGGCCCTCTGTATTCCAATGCATCAGACTGCCACGGGGGCAAGAGTCAACTGTCGGGGGTTGCAGGCCCCCGCAACCACCGACAGCAAACGCAAAGGCCCGAACGCACTGGCGCGTACTTGCTTAGGCGCCGCGCCCATTTCCAGTAGCGCGGTAAGCTCTCCACAGCGCGATCGTCTGGCCGCGATCGAGCTTGCAGCCTTGGACCTGAATCCTGGCCATCTCTGGTGACACACAAAACAACCATCGGAGTCATTCCAGTAACCATCATTCTCCTCCGCATTCCATAATATGCTTTCACTGAACCGGTCATGCCTTTGAGCACAAGCTTGCCATTCGAATTGGCGCGTCTGGAAATCCTCGACTCTTTTGTCGACCTGGCCCGCATCAACTTCCGATGTGGAACGCCTCTGTATGACCATCAACGCCAATCGCTTGACCGGTCACCATCTTCGCCGCGGGAGAGGCAAGGAAGAGGCACATATCAGCGATCTCTTCAGGCTGTACGAACCGCTTGATCGACTGAGATTGGACATATTCCTTATTGACGAGATCGAGCGAGACCCCGCGGCTCTCAGCTTCGGCCTTCACCACGCGCTTCATACGCGCCCCTTCGACGGCGCCCGGGCAAACAGTATTGGCGCGCACGTCGTAGGGACCGAGCTCTATGGCGAGGGATTTGGTAAAGCCGATCACCGCCCATTTGGCGGCGGCATAGGGCGTGCGCAGGCCGTAGCCATAGAGGCCGGCAGTCGAGGAAATGTTGATGATGCTGCCCGAACGCCGGGCCTTCATTATGGGCGCTGCACGCCTGGCGCAGAGGAACTGGGCATCAAGACAGACGCTCAGGCATTCGCGCCAGTCGTCGAGCTTGAGGTCTTCGACATAGCCGGTTGGCCCTTTGGTCCCGGCATTGTTGATCAAGACGTCGAGGCCCTCGAGGTCGCCTACGGCTGCGTCGAACCAGCGGTCAATCGCGTCCTCATTGGTGACGTCCAGGTGCGTGCCGGCGATCTGCGGACATTTCTCGGTGGCGTCGGCGAGCGCTCGCTCGTCGATATCGCAAATATGCACCTTGGCGCCGCTGTCGGCGAAGGCCTTGGCAATGGCCCAGCCTATGCCGGAGCCACCCGCGGTGATCATGACACGTTGATGCATTTTTCCTCGCTGAGGTGAGACCTCACAGCGCGGGCTATACCTTCATCGCCAGGATGAGCAGCATTATCGCGAGAGCTCCCCGCCATCCACGACGATGTTGGATCCACTCACGTAAGAGCAGAGGCCGGAGCAGAGTGCGACAGCAACATAGGCCATTTCTTCTGGTCTGGCGTATCGGCCCATCGGGATGGCCGCCTCATAGCGGGCCCGCATGGTTCCGGCATCCGTTCCCGAGTGACGTGCAGCCTCCGCCGTAGTCACTGACACCATGTCCGTATCCACCGTCCCGGGCGAGATCGTGTTCACCCGGATACCATTGGGCGCAAGCTCGCCCACAAGAGCGTCGGCGAGCCGCAAGACACCCGCCTTCGAAGCGCAATAGGCGCCCCAAAGCGGCCAGCCCTTGAGGCCATACTGGGAAGCGAAAAGGATAATGTTCCCGCCTCGGCCCAGACGTCGAGCAGCCTCCCGCGACACCAGGAAACTGCCCGTCAAATTCACGTCCAACACGCGGCGAAAGTCCGCCACGGACATTTCAGACAGGGTAGCAATGGCAGCGATGGCGGCGACGTGGACGACATCGTCGATAGGACCGGCTGTGGCCGCTTCTTCGAAGGCACGCGCCACGGATGTTTCATCTGCAACATCGCAGCTGCGCACGTCGCTGGATGCCCTGACATCCAGCCGCACAACTGTCGCTCCCGCCTCATCGAAGGCATCGGCGACCGCCTTTCCGATGCCGCGTGCGGCGCCGGTCACGACGGCGCGACGACCAGCAAGAAGCGGAGGGAGCTGCAGCTTAGTGAATGAACTGGGCAAGGCCCCGTCGCGCCGCGATTGCTTAAGCGTCATGAATGGCTCCGCTGAGCGATTTACTGACCGCCTCAAGCCTATGGACCCACTCAAACAGCAACAATGGTGCCGACGGTCACCATCTCGGCCCACCGCACTTGCAGGCGGCAGGTTCGCTCAGCGCAGGGCGCCAGAGACGTTCGTCGCGATCAGTACCCGATCGAGCTGGATTCTCTGCCTGTCCATGATGGTGACCGTTGGCACCATTGTTGCACCTGCCGCGCCTGCATAAGTTTCGGGCAACCAACAGCTACTGGCCGGTGCTTGTCATGAAGACGGACGCACTTCCCAAATGCTGCATCATCGGCGCCGGCTGCAGTGGCATGGTCACCGCCAAGGCACTTGCCGATCGCGGCATCCCTTTCGACTGGTTCGAGATGAGCGATCGGATCGGCGGTCAGTGGGCATTCGAGAATCCCAATGGCAGGTCGGCGGCCTATCGCTCGCTTCATATCGACACGTCCAAGTTGCAGCTCCAGCTTTCGGACTTTCCGATGCCTGCTGATACGCCTCACTATCTGCACCATACGCAAGTGCTCGCCTATTTGCAGGCCTATATGGAGCACTTCGGGTTGTCAGGCAAAGTCGGGCTCAAAACGGAAGTCACCGAGGCTAAGCTTGACGGGCAGGGGACATGGAAAATCCGCCTGAGCCACGGCCAAACGCGCGCTTATGACGCCCTGTTCGTCTGCAACGGACATCACTGGGATTGCCGCTGGCCGGAACCCGCTTATCCCGGGCACTTTGATGGCTGTCCCTATCGCAAATCAGATCCGAACGTACTCGTGATGAAGGCCGCCGAGGTGGGACCTCGCTACGATCCGGCCGATGCACTGGGCCTCGCGCGGTACCGGTGCATCCTTGTCCAGCGACAGATGCGTGCGAGCCTCATTGTAGTAGGTCTGGTATGACCGCAGCAGGTGCAGGAGGTGTTGCTCGCCAAACACCACGACATGGTCGAGCAATTCCCGCCTGATCGATCCGATCAGCCGTTCCGCATAGGCGTTCTGCCACGGCGATCGGGGTGCGGTCGGTCGATCGCGGATCCCCATGGCTCGAATTCGATGAGCGTACGCCGCCCCATAAGCACAATCCCGGTCGCGAACCATGTAGGCCGGTGCGACCTCCCAGCCGCAAGCCTCCGTCACTTGCCGAGCGATCCACTCAGCTGTCGGATTGACCGTGGTGCTCACCCACACCAGCCGACGCCGATGGTGCCGCAGAACCAGAATGCCGCAGAGAGGCCGAAAGGACAGCGTCGGCACCACGAACAAGTCCATCGAGGCAATGCCGTTTGCATGGTTGCGCAGAAAAGTCCTCCAGCCCTGTGAAGGCCCTCGCCTGCCTCGGGCCATGTACTTCGCAACGCTCGTCTGCCCGACATCTATGCCGAGCTTGAGAAGCTCACCGTGAATGCGCGGAGCCCCCCAGAGCGGATTGGCCAGGCTCATGTCCCGGATCATCCGGCGGATTTCCGGCGCGACCCTCGGGCGCCCGCCCCGACGCCTTGATTTCCAACGCCAGAACAATCGAAAACCGGCCCGGTGCCAGCCAATCACCGTTTCAGGTCGAACGATGGCCAAAGCATCCACGATGCCAGGCACAAGTCGGTACAGCCACGCGAAAACCAGGCGATCGAAGTGGCTGAAGGCAATTCGCTTGCCCCGCCCGCGTCGCAATACGTTGATTTGCTGCCTCAGGACCAGGATTTCCGATTCAAGACGCGCTCTCGAACGGATCAGGCCGCTGAGCGCAGTCCAGAGCAGGATGAGACCATCGATCATCGGCCAAGAGCATCATCCGATTCGCCATCTCCCGCCAGCCCCATAGGGTTTCCGACAGGGACAGGTACTTATAAGCGCCCAAATGTCGGAGTTGGGTCATCAGCGTCGATTTTGCGATGTGCGCCATAGGTCCCCTCACCGCCCCAACAGCGGACCTATGGCGCACATCGCAAAATCGACGCGATTGACCCATAGCGGGCATCCGACCCTCCTATATTGACTGAGCCAACCCCATTGCCGCGAGAATCGGGTAGCTGAGGGATCGGCGAGTGAGTCAGCCGATTTTGGATTTCATGGCGGAGCCGCGATGCGAGCGCGACCGGCTTCGTATGCACTCACGTGGGTGCGGGCCAGTTCCAGGATCGGTGTGGCAACACCAAGAGCCTGCGCCCGCTTCAGCATGTCGCCAAGCATGTGATCGCCCTCGGTCCTTGCGCCACGCTCGATGTCGCGAAGCATGGACGCTTTCAGCGGCGAGCCTGCCTGCGTGAGATAACTCATTTCGTCCTCGATGTATCTGGGCCTGGGCCCAAAACCGGCGGCAGTGCCGACGGCGCAATTCTCGGCAAACAGGCGCAGGATGGCGCTCTGTCCACCATCGGCAGCGATGATGTCACCAATGCTCGCACGCATTAGGCATGTGATGCCGGCCACGGTGCTGACAATCATCCATTTTTCCCACATGTCCTGCCTGATCACCTCACTGACTCGGGCCTCGAAGCCAGCGCCACCTAGCTCCGCTGCTATCGCCGTGGCCCGCTCGCTGACACTCCCAGCAAGCTCGCCGAACACCAGTTGAGCGACGGGGAAGAGCAGCACCACGCGCCCTTCTGCGTCTAGCGTCGCAGAGATCTGGGCCATGCCACCAAGTACCCGAGTGGCTCCGAAGCGACCAACGAGCTGGTCAACATGACGCATGCCATTGACCACCGGAATGATCACGCTCTTGGGGCCGACCGCAGGGGCAATCTGCTCTATGGTTTCAACGAGCGAATAGGCTTTGACGGCGACCAGAATCAGATCAAATGGCTCGCGCAAATCCTTCGTGAGGATGGTCGGTGCGGCCACAGAGAAATCCCCATGGGAGCCGGTTATGCGCAGCCCGTCGCGCGCGATCTGGGCCGCGCGGTTTGGGCGCACAAGGAACGTTACGTCGCGCTTGGCCAGAAGCAGCCGGCCACCGAAGTAGCCACCAAGCGCTCCTGCTCCTACGGCGAGAATACGCATGACTGAGATCCCCACAACTGAACAATCGGGTAGTTAGCGAGTGGCCTACCCTGAGGAAGTGCGGTCACCCCTTGGCTTTGGCCTTCCGAGATAAGGTTCAGATCCAGAAACCATCCTCAATGAGGCCAGCTCTCAGCTGGGCAGCCATCTCAAGTCCGGGCCCGCTAACGGCAGCATGGCTGCCGATCGTCCGCGCGTCTCTGAGGCAAGCACCAAATATCCCGCGGGCGGGTGCGACCGAGGTGCCTACTACATCGCAAACAGATTCGATGATCTTGGTCGCCATTGCGGATGCGTGCGCGTTCGCAGTGAAAAGGGCGAGACGGGTTTCAAGCGATAGCCGACGGCTCTGCTCTGCTTCCCGCCACATCCGGGTCAAAGCCTGCTCAACGCCTGCGTGGCTCGCCATCCAGGCGCCCTCCGCTTGCATGAGCTGGCGCTGCACGTGCGCGTTTTCGATCAGCGGCCTTGTCCGCATGACGCCGGGCTTTACCTTCACGAGATCCGCGGCGGCATCGAGAGCTCGGCGGGACATTCCAAGTTGGACCGCGGCAACCGCTGTCGCGATGGGCCAGTAGCCGTTGCCGACCGTTACCGACATCGGTCCAAAGTCTCGGCTTGCGGGTTTTCGAATATTGAAGGTCCAGGCAGCAGGGATATGCTGTGACTCGACCACTACCGTATGGCTCCCAGTGCCGATCATTCCCATGACGTCCCACGTCTCCTCGATCCGGGCACGATCGATTGGTACCAGTACGTACCGCCATTCGGGCACACCGCCGCCTTCCTGCTGGGGAAACACGCCTTTCCCTCCAACCCAGGTCGCGCCATGGCACCCGCTGCAGAAGCCCCAGCGACCAGCGAAAAGGAATCCGTCTCCCTCTGGCACAAGCGTACCTGCCGTATTGTCGGATCCTGCCAGGTACGCTCCCTGATCGGCCAGAAAGGCTGATGTGAACGTCGGGTCACCGGCGGCGACATAGGTCGCTACATCACCCGCCCCTTGAGCCACGACCCAGGCGAATGAGGGTTCCCAGCGAGCCATGTCGACACCGGTTTGAAACCACTCCACCGAACTCCTGCCGAGACCACCGAGCTCCTTGCAAAGGAGCTGTCGGAACAGGCCCGCATCTCCGGCCCGCCGAAACAGATCATCCGGCACACGGCGTCCTCGGTCGAGTTCCGCGCGCCGCGCGTCAGCTTCCTTGGCGAGCATCACGCCCGCCGTGTATACGTCCTCAACCATTTTGTCCCCCATACACCGCTGCCGTGTTCTTTGGCCAAAGCAGTTCAGACGCGCTGGCCGGGCTGCCGGCGCCTCGCCCAAGACGAGGCTGCGAAGCCAGGCAGCAAGTAACTCCTAGAACGCCCTTGTACGCGGTACTGGATGGCAACAAGCCTTCGCGCGTGATGCGCCTGTCATGCCGCCCCCAAGAGCCCATGCTCGCGGCAACGGGAGGGACAACCATCATACTGTCGCCCGCAGCGCCATCAGCGACGGGCTCGTTGTTCTTATCAATTACATCATAGCCTATCTGACCCGAATAAGCGAGGCGTCGGTATGTATTTCAACCGTCACCTTTCTGGGCTTTCGATCACCTGTCCGGAGGGATACTCCAGTCCCTAGATCTCTATCCCGCAACCTTGCAGGTCGGCCTCAGTCCCCTGACGTTTATAACCGTCCCGGCAGCCTCAGGATGCCGCCTCTGGGCCCAGTGCCACCTAGGCCAGACAGAACCAGAGAACTGTCCTTGATGTTAGCCCGGCACGCCGGCCATGCGCATGCCCTCCGCGAAATGTTCGCGGTCTTCTGAGCGGTAAAAGGGATTGTTCTCCAGCAGAAGAGAAACGACCCGGCCCTGGGCGATGGCAAGCGCACCTCCCGGCGTGGCCCCCAGCCTCGCCATGGCTCTGTCAGCCCAAATTCTGGCCTCTTCGAGACGCCCCATATGAGCAAGCGTCGCAGCCCCAAAAAAAGTCGAATCGATAAAGGCCTCAGGGACGCGCAAGCGAAGAGCGTGCGCATCTGTATGGCGTCGTGACAGGTACAAGGCAGTGATGAGGAAGCTGAGGTACCAGTCGGGGTGGCGCGGGTTCAATCGCAACGCTGCCTCGCCGAATTTTACACCCTTCTCCGGTTCGCCGAACGCGGCCAGGAGATACGCCGCGCTGGCAAGGGTATCGGCATCATTTGGATTCAATTTGATGGCCCGCTCGATGTGCTTCTTTGCCCGACCGCAATCCCCGCGATAGAGATAAATCCATGCCAAAGCCACATGGGCTTGCTCATTGGTTTCGTCCAGATCGAGCGCCCTTTCTGCGTATTGGAAGGACTTGTCGTAGGCGACCCGGAAAACTTCCGGCGGCGGAAAGTCCACAGCCTCCGTTGCGTAGGTGCCGGCCAGCTCCGAGAAAGCACGTGAAAAGTTGGGATCAGCCGCCGCTGCCCGTTCGAAATGTTCTCGTGCTTTGAGATTTTTGGGACCCGAATATCCGATGTTCTTGCCTCGCAACCAGTGCTCGTAGGCAGAAAGATTGTCAGGTCGCTTGTGGCGTGCCCGCTCAAGCAATTCGCTCTCCAACTCGACGGCCAAGGCTCCCACGATACTGGAGGTGACCTCATCCTGAACGGCGAAGATACCTCCCAGCTCGCGGTCGTAGCGTTCGGCCCATACATGTTTGCCGCTAGCGGCATGCACCAGCTGAGCGGTGATGCGCACTTGCTGACCGCCTCGGCGTACGCTGCCCTCAAGCACGTATTCGACACCAAGCTCGCGTCCGATCTGCCTCACATCCGGCGACCTGTCGCGATACTCGAAGGAAGAGTTTCGAGCTATGACAAACAAAGCGGAAAAGCGCGACAGCTCGGTGATGATGTCTTCGGTTATCCCATCGGCAAAGTAGTTCTGCCCGGGATCATCGCTCAGGTTCGTAAACGGCAGCACGGCGATCGATGGTCTGTCGGGCAGAGATGGCAAATCTTCATTGGCCGTCGAGGAGGTTAACTTCGGCGCTGCCGTCGGCGACCGGTCCGAGGGAGGAGACGGGTGATTGCCCTCGCCGATCTCACGCTTGAGGGTCTCGGTCTCCTGCGAGGGCTCGACCTGCAGCTCGCGCCGGAGATTCTCTCGACAGATCTGATATTGGCGGATCGCCAGGTCGGACTGCCCTTGTGAAGCGTAAACCTTCATCAGTGCGCGGTGAGAAGCCTCGCGCAATGGATCGAGGGCGACTAGCTGTTGGCCAGCGGCGACCGCTTCAGCATTCTCGAGATGGCAAAGCAGTTTGCCCAGAGCATTTATGGCAGTTTCGTGCAGCCGCCCTCGCTCGACCGACAGCCACTCGTCGAAGGCGGGATCGCGAACGGCAAGGCCTTCCAGAAGATCGCCTTCGTAGAGCGCAGCCGCTTGGCGCAGTTCATAGGCCGACTTGGATGCTGCCAGGCGCCCGAAATCGGCGACGTCAGTCGATACCGCAGAAGGAGCAATGGCCACGGCATCGCCCTCCAACAGCAGAGGCGTTGGTTTAATGCCCACCAGATCGTGCCGGAGGGCAACCAAGGCCTGACGCAAGCTGCTACGGGCCTGGGCATCTCCACGATCGCTCCACAGCAGCCCGACCAACTTCTCGCGCGAGAGTCTCTTGCCCGGATTGAGGGCGAGATAGGCGAGGAGCGCCTGGTTCTTCTTCCCGGCGACCGGGACATTCCGCCCCGAGGCCAGGCAAGCCGCGAAACCCCCTAGGAGCTTCAACTGTAGAGGCGTCATAGGGCCCAGGTTCGGTTTGGGACACCATGGAATCGCCCTATTCGATAGCACCGTGCGCCGCCGGAGGCCGTCATTCGGGTAGCCCCGCTTTGCGTAAGCCGTCACGGAAGCGCTCCAAGGCCTTCACGGTTTTGAAGGGAACCTTTTCGGGCGTCACCCATCCGTGGATCGTGGCCTGCTGATCAAACCGCAAGGCCCGCTGTATCGCCCGACGCGCCTTGTCGGCATGGCCCAATGCGGCGTGACTGGCTGCCAAATAGAGTTCAATCCAGATTGTATCCACGCTGGGCATGCTTTCCAACGTGGCGATTGCCTTCCCGTATTGTCCGGCGTCGTGGTAAATCTCGCCGAGCTGGAACACATACCACTCGGGATAGTGAGGGTTGAGCCGCATCGCCTTGAGCGCCGATTCGATCGCCTCTTCATCCTGCCCGGCATAGCTCAAGGTGAGGGCAAAGTCGGTAAGCACGTCTGCGTCGTTCGGATTGAGTTCCAGAGCCTTGCGATACTCGGCGAGGGCACGTTCATGTTGCCCTAGGCAGAACATGAAGTAGCCTGCCAGTGCCCAGTGGCCCCATGATTCATCGTCGTCGCGCTGAAGGGCCTCGGTTCCGAATTTCAGGGCGTTCGCCCAGGACGTTGCCGGGTCCTCGCTCCATCCGAAAACAACATCGAGGATATGAGCCCACGCGAGTTTCGCACAGGGTTTCGCGTAGTTCGGATCAAGCTCGGAGGCCTTGTGGAATAGTTGCCTCGCGCGCTCGTTGTCTTCCTTGGTGAAGTGGTCAAGGAACTCCTGGCCAAGCTGAAAGTAGTCGATGGCCCGGAAGTCATGCGGGTCCGGCCCCGCGGCCCTCCCCTTCCATGCCTTACGCAGCCGTCCCCCGTAGGAGGTCGCGAGCGTGCCGATGATCGTTTCGGTCACTTCGTCTTGCACTGCGAAAATGTCTTCGAATTTGCGGTCGTAACGCTCGGCCCAAAGATGCTGTCCCGTTGTGCCATCGACGAGTTGGGCCGTTATTCTCACTCGGCCGTTCGATCGCTGGACGCTCCCCTCCAGAGCGTAGCGCACACCGAGCTCACGACACACGTCCTGGACCTTGATCGCCTTGCCCTTGTAAGTGAATGTCGAGTGTCGATCGATGACGAACAGATCGCGGAATCGGGATAACCCTGCAATGATGTTCTCGGTCACGCCATTGGCGAAATACCCCTGCTCTGGATCACCACTCAGATTCTCCAAAGGCAGAACCACGATCGATGGCTTGTCGGGCAAAGGCAGGGCAGGCTTTGCGGTGGGCGGCGTATCTGTCTGACGCATCGCTACCGTCGATTTCAGCAGCGATCGGTGGCCGGTAGCTGCCTTCGTTGATCTCGCGGTGAAGCGTTTCGGTCTCTTTCGAAGGCTCCACGCCAAGCTCGCGCCGGAGAACCTCACGACAGGCCTGATACTGGCGAATCGCCTGGTCGCGCTGACCCTGGGCGGCGTGGATCTCCATCAATGCGATGTATGAGGCTTCCCGAAGTGGATCCAGGGCAATCAGGCGCTTCGCCGTGGCGACTGCTTCGGCGCCCGACTTTTGGCGCGACAGCCGCGACAGTGTAGAGATGGCGATCTCCCGCAAACGTCCGCGCTCTACCGTCAGCCATTCGTCATAGGCCGGATCCCGTATGGCAGTGCCGTCAATGAGATCGCCTTCGTAGAGCGCCGCCGCCCGACGCAAGTCGTCGCCCGCGCCGGACGCAGCCAGCCGCTCGAACTCGGCGACGTCCGTCAAAACCGCCGAGGGAGCGACGGCCACGGTATCCCCCTCGAAGAGCAGCGGCGCTGGCTCAATGCCCGCGAGATCGTGCCGGAGTGCGACTAGGGCCTGACGCAGGCTGCTGCGGGCCTGAGCGTCGCCGCGATCACTCCAGAGAAGGCCGACCAGCTTCTCGCGCGCGAGCTTCTTGCCCGGATTGAGAGCGAGGTAGGCCAGGAGGGCTTGATTCTTCTTACCCGAAATCTCGATGGCCTGCCCCGAAGCAAGGCAAGCCGAGAACCCCCCAAGGAGCTTCAGTTCTAGAGAGGCCATTTGGCCCACCCATTTCGCTGGCCACCCGGCACTACCGGTGGTGGTTGCGCATTTTAGACGCTTTTTTCACGCTTGGCAGCAATCCAAAGGCTTGGATTTCCGGCGCATTCACGCTGGCTCGAACGGGGCAATCACGCCGGACCCCTATAAATGCACCCGTGATTTCCGGCGGGCCACGCCCGCTCAACCCAAGCGGAGGTTACGGCCATGCAATTCGACCCACTGACGACCCACAGCTCGATGATCTCAGGGGCCCTCCATTACGTCCCCGGCGGCCTCAGCCTGCCACCGCAGCGGCGCATGAGCCACGTGGACGCGCTGCCGGAGCCTGCGCCCCGTCGTCCTACGCTGGCTGTCAGTGCCAAGGATGGGATCTGGACGGGCCTGTGGAAAACCTACGCGGCGACTTTCACCCTCGCCTGGCGCTAGGTCGCTGCGGCTCAGCACCTCAAACACCACGTCCTTCTAGAAGCCAACCCAAACACGCGGAGGCCAGGACCATGCGCTTCGATCTTCTCCACGAACATGACCGTTTCATTCCCGGCTGGCATCTCCGGCCCGAGCCACCCCGGATGGGTGCCGAATACATGCTTCCAGCGTGCCAGCTGCCGTCGCGTCTGTGGGCAAAGGTGGCTGACACGGCGAGCTGGCTCCTTGGTATCTTACCGAAACCGCGGGCCACTGCGAGGTGCGGTCTGGGCCCGGCCGGTTAACAGATGAGTCAGGTCTCCAAGTAGCGGCCTAGTCGTGACGCCCTTTTGGCCCGAGATGTCTGCTTGTGGCACGTCTCGGACGTGTCGCATGCCGTGAGCCATGACCGCTTGCGGGTTAAAAGCGGACGTAAAGTTCACAGCGCTTTGAGTCCGCCTAGCACTTGACCTCCGACCCCGACATCTTCCGCGCCGCCAAGCTGCTGATTGACCAGCATGGTGCCGACGTCGGCCTTCCGGCGGCCGAGCGCGCCGATCAGCTTTTTGAGGATGGCGATGTTGACGATGCCTCTGTCTGGGTCCGCATCCTCAATGCGATAGAGGATCTGGGGCACAGCAGAATGCCCCGCAAAACGCTGAGCCAGCTAACTTTACGGGGACCACTGCGAGCCACTCCATGAACGCTCAACGGCGGGGCAGTTTGTTAAGAGGACGGTGGCTGGCAAATCGAAACCCTTTCTGTCGTTTAGCCTATCTGGGGAATTCGTATTGGAATGATTGTATGGCAATCACGTTAAGACCATTTTTACTATTGTGCCCCAGGATTTATACGCCGCGGGTAACTCGCGGCCAAATTTTGGGGGCAACAATGAAATGCTGCATGCCAAACGTCCTGGGTCTTGCGGTATTTTTGTTTGCCTTCGCATTCATCGGCCTGTCTGCATCTAGCGCCAGCGCTGACCAGTATTCCGTGGACTTTCCCAAAAAATGGGAGCGGGCTGGGACGTGCATGCAACAGGAACAGATCAATGGTGGAAATTTTCTGCACTGTCACATTGAAATACCAGCGGGAGCTTTCCCCGGCCAATACATCAGACAAGTGACGTTCACTTGTGAGCCGGCGAACTCCGGTCCGTGTCAGCACACCATCGAATGTGGCCACAGTGGCACGTGCGGCTACCATGCGAACCCAGTCGAGCCAGTGGGATTTAATGGTCAAAATTTGACAGCCGTAGACTGGTGGGGATGGACCGTCGACGGTAACGACGCCACTCTTCATTTTGATGTAGTAGTAGGCCCTTAAATTGACCTGAAACTTAGACTGCCCTTCAAATCGGATATGCACATCGCAGGAGTGTGCGCGCAGAGCGGAAGTTCTGGCATCTTCCGTGCCGCCGACAAGCTACTACAGGCCGGCGACATGGCAGGGGCTGCGGCTTGGCGGCGGATCCTAGGTGCCACTAAGGAGCTGAGGCGCGGAAGGTGCGAGGGCGAGGCGGTCAACTGACGTTGAGGTCACTCAAGCCGGATCCAATAGTTCCTTGCGTTGACTTGCTGCTTTGGCCCTGGCTGAATCGATCCCGCCTGCAACAGACCAGGAATTAGTGGGAGAGGCTTCATGAAAAGGACCATCGCTGCCTTGCTGGCTCTTGCTGCTTTTGGCGCCATCGCCGCATACGGGCAGGGCAACCTAAGTGGCACTTACGTGCCGAAGGGTCAGGGCGTGATGGACAAGCTCGAGTTCGTATCTGGTGACACCGTTAATGTCACGGCCATGGGCAGCACGACGCCAACCCCATATTCTCTGAATGGGCAACAGGTGGTCATAACCGTCGGTGGGCAGTCCCAGCCTTTCACCATCGACAGCAATGGATGCCTGGATGGTGGTGCCGACATCGGTGATTACTCCAAACAATAGACCTCGCAGCCTTTCCGCCTGAGTTGTCTTACATCGGGCGGCAATTTCGGTGCTGGTGTGGCGAGCGGTGTCGCCCGACCATTTCCAAGTCGCTGCCTGCCCCGCCGAGGCGCGAGGCTGCTACACTCGTTCCCCGTGCGGACGATACACCAGCGAGCATGGGCAAGCCTACGCTGGGGCTGTCGGACCCATAGCTGGCAAAGTTAAGGTGCTCTCCGGGGCTGGCAAGGAGTGCCACATAAAGGAAGAAGCTAGTTGTTGGTCTGCTGGGCTTGCCCCAGGCCGCCGTGAGTTTGCGGATAGCTAGCCTGGCTATACGAGTGATATGGAGCGACAGAGCTAAACTCATTGCCGGCCACGCACCCCATCAGCGAAAGGCCAAGAATCAAGGCAGCTAAAGCGGTTCGAACGGAATGCATCGGTGGGTTTCCTTCCTATTGTTGACTGCATATTCGGAATACCCGGACATTCCGTGGAGTAAGGGCGGTCCATTCGCATTATTTCGGTAAGTTTCCACATAATTCCCGGTTGGATAGTGTTAATAACTGAAGTGACGATTACATGCTGTCCGCTAAAGCACACGGAATTTTGCGTGCATAGCACTAAGCACCAGGGCGTGGCCGCGTCTTCCGCTCCCATGGTCAATGATCCCGACATCTACCGTGCCGCCAAGCTGCTGATTGACCAGCACGCCGAAGCTTTGTCTTTGGCGTTCAGCGTTCCTCGCCACTGAGCCTGTCGAGGGCCGATCTAAATACGGTGTCGAAATCTCCTATCAGGTCGCGATTCCTAATTGCCCCTTCGAGTTTTCTTTGCAGGTCAGCCCTGATCTTGTCAGCAACGCCAGGGGGTAAGTGCCATTTTGCGAGATCGGATTCGAATTCGTCGATGCGCATCTCAACTCTGGTTTGGCGTTCCTTAAGCAAATCGCCGGAATGAGTGATTTCGTCGATGTCTGTGAACACCTCGTTCGCGGTAATCGCGGCCATGGAGCGATCTCCTGCCACCTGAATTGCCACCGGCCACCGTAGCTCAGCGCCGCGAGGCTGACGGTCGCCCTGGGGCATGGGCTGGTGGCTCAATTCTGCCACGTCTCCCGAGGCGCCCATCGTCATTGCCACGTTCGGCTCCCTGGTCCGCCACGGCTACCGGATGGAAGTGTCCTGCAGGCGGTGCGAGCGGAGCGTGACGATAGACCTCGCAGCTTTCCCGGCGGAGATGTCCTTTATCGGTCGGCGGTTTAGGTGCCGATGCGGGGAGAGGTGCTGGCCGAGCATATCGAAGCCGTTGCGGAACTCGGTATAATCGCGCCCGAGATCGTCACCCTCTATCGGCTGACGGGCTGGCTATTTTGATTTGAGGTGAGTTCGGCTATCCGCCGCCACGCGAGGGCTTGCTGCCTTTTTACTTCCGTGCGCTTGCTTTCATCTCGTTCAGCGAGGAGTAGTCGGTCGCAGCGCTCGATATTCCGTTGGGCGATCCAAAGGTCCATATTCATATCCAAAGTTGCCTCCCGCGCTGGGGTTTCTATGAACCATCGCAGCGCCCGGTAGCTTGCCGGTTGAGAGAAATGCGTCTGTACAAAAGAGTACAATAATCGGGACGGCGTTGCGGCAGCCCCATCGTGCCGGCCCGGCGTTGGCCGTCTTCCTGGCCGTCGCGTTTTCCCTCACACGCCGGCGAGCCCGTAGCAGGCCCGCACGGCGGCGTTGAATGTCCCGGCTCTGGTGCGTAGTCCTCGCACCCTTCCCGCCTGAGTTGTCCTATGTCATTGGGCGGTTCCGCTGCTCGTGTGGGGAGCGGTGCTGTCCGACCATTTCCCTGGCCATCAGGCGGGGCCTATTTCTGTGCCATACTTGAGATTTCCTGCGCTGACCACACTTGGCGACAAATCAAGTTGGGCTATTCCTACATTACGGGGGGCAGTCTAATAAGCTTGAACGATGGCACAATCTTACCATCCCACGTCTCTAGGAGCCTGTCACAGGCAACGCACCAGTGGGCACCTCGGCCATGGCTTGGAAGTATCGTTTCCGTCCGCTGGTAGACTGCCCCGCACTCGCAGACTTTCTCTTCCACCGTTCAACATGGCGCCGAGCGTGTGGAAAAGAATTGATCTCCATCAACTTCAGCACCAAGCGTTAACAGGCAATAACATTTCCAAGCCGCTGCAGGGAGGAGCCCACTATGGATGAAATCTCGCGCGGCATCGCTGCGGCCGCCCTCACCCCGCAATCCGTCTTGCTACAGGCACTCGTCCACAAGGGTACCCGACCGCGAGGCCCACTACGAAAGCGTCACCGTGTATTTCACGTTGTAGTCAGAAGAGTCTTCCGTACACACGAAGGTATACGGATAGCTGCCAATTGCTGGCGGCAATATTTTCTGTTGGTTCTGGCCTAGGTGGGCATCGCGCCCCCATCGAGTGAAAATCTTGACCAAAGTATTGATGACCGTATCAACAAGCATTGATGTCCAGTTTCCGGAGCTCGGCTGACCTAGCTGCACCTGCACTTGATGTGCAGCATTCAAGGCCTGCTGGGCAATCTCGATCGCTTTTTCCAGTTGTGATTGGTCCAAGCCGAACAGGAATTTCTCGTACACCATGACAATCCATTCCACTCCATCTGGAGCAGGATTAGGCGAAAGATCGATCAAAGTCTGGTCCTTGACGATATCCCCGTTGCCCATTTGCCAAATGCCGGCAATGGACGAGCCCAGAAGTTTGGGAGGCGTAACGGTGGGATCGGTGACAAATGTCAGAATGTAGGTGTCGTCTTTGCCGAAACCGAAGCTCGTGGTAACACATTGAAGCTGATCTAAAACGATCTTTATGTGCGCCTGCGCCATGATCGCCTCCCAGCTGATGCCAAACGAAGCCTTAGAAGGGGCGATGGACATTCAACATTCGCCTGCGTTATCGGATAGCTAACTTTAGCAGAAGGGAAGCGCCCGCAGAGTTTTTGACCGGCGTCCACACGGACTTTGTGGTTGATGCCTAAACGCCGCGACATTCCCGGCTGAGCTGTCCTACGTCGGCCAGCGGTTCCGGTGTTTCTGCGGGAAGCGGTGCTGCCCGACTATCTCGATGCAGCTGTCCGACACGATGCATTGTGGCTTTAGCCGCCAGAGTGACGGCACCAATCTGTTTGATGCCGCGCCGCGTCTGCGGCCGATGGAAAATGGTTAACAAATAATGAATTGACCCAGGCTGCCTTCAGTCTAAGGTCAAGTCGCTGAGACCCCAACGCGGCGGCGCTCCATTGAAACACACACAGAAGCCGGCATCTTCTGACTGCAGGCGTTGGCGCAAGGCACTTAGCGCACTCGGTACAGATCACCTTCATTTCAGAGTGGCTGGGCGCAGTGTTGGCCCGAATGCTGACGCGCCAGTGTTCGGCGTTGTTGATATACCCCCGCACCCAACCCGGGCGTTCGTCGAGGCATGGCTTGTCGCCAATAAGAGAAGGGCGGGACCCTACCCCGTCACCGTGATTATTGTTGCCGTTTTCGCCGTGGCGACTGCAGTGGGTAGCGCGGTCGGGAAGAATTGGGGCACGATTTCACACCTTGTCGGATGGTTTTAGACGAGGACTGTTGCTGTCCGCAATGCAAAGGGATGTAGGCTTTGCGGCGGGGATGGGCAATAGCATGAGTTCTAAGAGCAGATCCGCCGCCTAGTACCGCGGGGAACGATCGAGCAATGGCATTGATCCTGCTCATCGACGACGACGAGTTCTATTGCAACGTCATTGAGCGAGGACTCGGCAACGCGGGGTATGCCGTCGCGAGCGCTCACAGTGGTGCCGAAGGCGTCGCTCGTTATCGCGAGCTGTCGCCGGACTTGGTCTTGACCGACATGGTAATGCCGGAGATGGACGGGGCCGAGGTAATCAGAAGCATTCGAGCAATCGATAAGCGGGCCCGAATCATTGCGGTTTCAGGTGATCCCAGCTTCTACGCAGTCGATTTTTTCAAGTTCGCTAAGCAAGTCGGCGCCGATGCGGTTGTCCGTAAGCTCAACTCCCTGGAAAGAATCATTGTCGAAGTGCAGGCGCTGCTTAAGGCCGAAGCCTAACAGGTCGCTAACCCCAACAGCTTCCGCGCCGCCAAGCCGTTCCTGCGGCCCATTCACTGCGTCAGGTGCGGCATGAAATGCGGCATCAAGCCCAGTACACCTACGGCGATGAGATAGATAGCAACAATCGTATTCAGCACCCGCGGAATCATCAGAATGAGCAAGCCCGCGATCAACGCCACGATCGGCTGTAGATCCACCAGATGGATAGTCATTGATAAGCTCCTTGCATTTTGAAAGCCGGGTTCGCGGGCGAAGCAAGCGAGATAGGGTGTGCAGCTAGGCGATATGTAGGAATCGCTGCATCCGACGTATCCCCTGCCCGTGGCGTGCCCTCCTCTAGCAGGCGATTGCGCCCTAGAATGCGCAAAACTGCACATCCATTGAGGTGACAGCGGGTCGTAGTTAGGCTGCCGCAAATGAGGGAGAGGCTCCTAGAGGCCGACGACATGCTCGGGGCGGCAACCTGGCGCAGAATCCTTAAGGCCATCAAAGCGCTGAGGCGCAGCCGAGAGCCAGGAGAGTCGGTGAATTGACCTGCAATGAGTGAGTGCGAGCCCAGCTCCAGCGTGCTCTTCTCCTCACTGCTCTTCGTGTCCGCAAACTGCCACGCCTTTTGTGATCGGACAGTCGTATGTTTCCGATGCATTGAGCACAGTCTGCGAACAACGCTCTGCGCCGGTGCCTTACAGGGTATTGGGGGCTGGGCCATGGTGAAAGAGAGCTTCGCTGGGCTCTTGACGGCAGAGGAGCTTCATTCTCTGCACGAAGTGGATGCCGGCCCGGGGCCGGGCGAAATTCCGACAGAGCATAGGACGCGTCTGATTGAACTCGGTCTCGTAACCGAGAGAACGGGCGCCTTAGAGATTACGCTCATCGGCCAGATGCGGCTTTCGCTAGGCTCGTAACCGCCGAACAAGGGCGGCCGGGAACCCAGGAGCGGCTGAATTAGCGGCGTTGGATAAACCGTGGGATCGGCCCCACAATATCCGGTAACATATTGTCCTGTAAGCGAAAAGTGGTCTATTGGGCGGACATCCCGTCCGCCAGTTCGATAAGATTATCTCATATAAAACAAGCACTTGCGAAAAACATTCTGACATCGCCCCCTCCCTGTACCCCCGCGCCGTGATTGGCTGCCAGCGAACATGCGCGAACCCGAGACCGGGTTCGTCGCGATCGTGAATGACGGCGCCGAGGCCTGGGCTCGGCACAGGGTTGCGATCTTCGCCGTCACCATTGCCCGCTGGCTCTCGTCGAGATGCCGGCGGAGCGAGCGGTGAGAACAGTCAATCCGTGGTAGAGTGTTCGGTGGCAATTCGCGTGGCAGAATCGAGTGATAAGCACAGGCTCTCCTGAAGTCGATCGCGGCCTCATTTCCTTGGTTGTCGCGGCCTTGTTGGCGTGGCTCCAGCGCCTGGTTCAGCCCAAGGTGAAACTCCGCTGGTCCATCCCGCGCCAATGGTTGTGCCTACCGAAAACCCCGAGCGAGACGAGGCAGGTTGAGAATTGCCGAATCGTGTCATGATCCCGCGACATGTGGGGATTCTTTGAACTGCTGTTTGGTTGGCTGTCGTTCCTGCTAAAATCGCGACGGCGGCTCCAGGCAGAGAACTTGGTTCTCCGTCATCAGGTAAACATTCTCCGTCGGCGGTCACGAGGGCGTGCTCGGCTGTCAAATCTGGATCGGTTGGTGTTCGTCTGGCTGTATCGGCGGTCTCCAAGCGTGGTGGATGCCGTCGCAATCATCAGACCCGAGACGCTGATCCGCTGGCACCGGCGGGGATTCAGGGCGTTTTGGCGCTGGAAGTCGCGTTCCAGGGGCGGCCGCCCGAAGGTCCCTGCTGAGATTCGCGAGCTAATCCGGGAGATGAGCCGGGCCAATTGGCTGTGGGGCGCGCCGCGGATCCACGGCGAGCTGCTCAAACTCGGCATCGAGGTCTCCCAATCGACCGTGGCCAAATATATGATGAAGCGCCCCAGACGACCGGGCCAGAGTTGGACAACTTTCTTGCGCAACCATGCGGATGGGATTGCCGCTGTGGAATTGTTCGTCGTGCCCACAATCGGCTTCAAGCTGCTTTATGGCCTGGTCATCTTGGGGCACGGCCGGCGCAGGCTCATTCGTTGCGCAGTGACGGCGCATCCGACCGCGGAGTGGATTGCTCGACAAATTGTCGAGGCGTTTCCGTGGGACGAAGCACTTGAGTATCTCGTGCGAGACCGTGACGCCGTTTATGGTGAGGTCGTGAAGCGACGTCTACGCGGCCTGGGCATCCGGGATCGACCCACCGCCCCACGTTCGCCCTGGCAAAACGCATATGTGGAGCGATTGATCGGCTCAATACGACGCGAGTGCACCGACCATGTGATCGTGTTTGGCGAGACACATCTTGACCGGATCATGTCCGCATATGCCAGCTACTACAACCAGGCCCGCACGCACCTCGCCCTTGGGAAGGACGCGCCGATTGGCCGTTCGATCGAACGGGTCGGTCATATCATTGCCGAGCCCGTCGTCGCCGGCCTCCATCATCGCTATGCTCGAATCTAGTTTTTGGTAGGGACAGGGTCCGGTATCCCGGTAGGCATGACGCCCTGGTTGACCGGGAGGTCTTCGATGCC
Organism: uncultured Alphaproteobacteria bacterium; assembly: GCA_963724385.1. GTDB lineage: Bacteria > Pseudomonadota > Alphaproteobacteria > Dongiales > Dongiaceae > DASXQK01. The sequence goes on from CAVRUJ010000002.1 coordinate 917,399, forward strand.
GTCCAGCGCCAGTTGGCCGGCAATGCAAGCCGGCGGCGCTCCACTGCGAACGCCAAGGCGCCCAGTCTCCTGACCGGACTGGTTCACGACGAAGTCGGCGATCTTCTATGCCCAACTCATGCCAACAAAAGGGGCCGACGCTATCGCTACTACGTCTCGAAGCGATTGATACATCCGACCGGCTCGGCCACCGATGGTTGGCGCCTGCCGGCGAGGGAGTTGGAGAGTGTGGTGTTGCAAGCAATCTGCGGCTTCCTTCGAGACGAGCTGCGAGTCGTCAAAGCGCTGCAACTGACCGATACATTGCCCGACCGGCTGCAGGGAGTGACCGCTCGCGCCACCTCGGCCGCCGATGAACTGACGGATGGATCCCAGGAGCGCCAGCGTCAGCTTCTGTCCACCCTGGCACATCGAATCACCGTCACTCCCGACTTGATCCTGATCGGAATCAAGCGATCGGCTCTCGCCGCATTGCTCGGCCGGTCAGAAGTCGGCAGCGCCGATGGCACCGAGGAGCTGTTCACCTTGCCTGTCGCCATTCAGCTAAAGCGGCGTGGCGTCGAAGCCAAGCTCGTGATGCTAGCTGGCTCTGGCCGACCTTCGGCCCCGGACGCGAAGCTGGTCGCCCTGCTTGCCGACGCTCATCGGTGGGTCGATGACTTGGCACAGGGTCGAGCGGTCTCCGTTCGCGACCTCGCTCGGCAGAACAACCGCGACACGAGCGAGGTCTGTCGCACCTTACCCTTAGCCTTTCTCGCCCCCGACATCGTCAAGGTCGTCCTTGATGGTCGCCAGCCGCTCGACCTCACCGCGCATCAGCTCAAACGAATAGGTCTTCCTCTGCGGTGGGAGGATCAGCGCCGTCAGCTCAGGTTCTCGAGCACAATACCGGTTTGAAGTCGCGTGGTCATGCAGACGGATTGGCTCGGCAAAGCGGCGACAGAGACGATTGCCGGAAGCGGCGGCAAACGGCTCGACAATGGCGTCTCTGTCGGAGAAGCGCGCCCAATAGACCCGCGAAAACGCCTGAAAATGCGGGGCTTTCTCTGCGTCCGCCATTGGCGGACAAAAGGTCGGGGGTGCGTGGTGGGCCCGGCAGGAACTCGTCCAAGGGCTACAAAACCTATTTGTTTTCAATGAGTTACATCAACAGCGCTTAACTCCTAGCCATCGAAAATAGCCACCCTCAAAAGAACACGCGCCAGGCGGCTTCGGGGTGAGTCGTCAGCCAGGCCCCAGGACTCGCTGACCATTCCGGATAAGCCATGCGGAGCGCTCGAGATGCTGCGCGGGTTCATTGAGCCAGTCGCATTGCATCCGGTGGAAGGCGGCCTGGAGATCGAGCAGATCGGGGCAACGGCGGCGATGATCGATGATCGAACTTGGTGTGCAAAACAAAAGGCCGCTCTTGGGGCGGCTGTTCTGGGCGCGTAGACCCAACCATGGACCTGGAGCTCCTGCGCGCGGGCCCAGGCTTCCCGGACGAACACATCGGAAGCGACATTGCGCACTTGCTGGACGACGTTGAGCTCGCACAGGCGATCGAGCCGCGCGCGGAAATCGCTCAAGGCGTCGAGTTCGTGGCGATGCTCGCGATCGAGTTCGCGGATGGGATGGAGCCAGTGATCCACGAGGCCCCGCCGCACTCCATCGACGGCTGCGGCAACGCCGCCGCAGCCATAATGCCCGACGACCAGGATATGCCTGACCTTGAGCACATCCACGGCGAACTGCAGCACCGACAGGTAGTTGGCGTCCTGCGGCGGGGCGAGATTGGCGACGTTGCGGTGGACGAACAGCTCGCCCGGGTCGAGGCCGACGATCTCGTTAGCGGGAACCCGGCTGTCGGAGCAGCCGATCCACAGATACTCCGGCGCCTGCTGGCGCTCAAGGCGCCGGAAGAAGCCGGGATCGCGGGAGAGCTTGCCCGCCGCCCAAGCGCGGTTGTTGGCCTTCAAATGATCGAGCATCGTCGCCGACCCTAACTTTCCGCCGTCCACCGCCAAATCAGTCCATCATAACGGGCGCGGGCACCGAGAGCCTGAAGGCGATATCGCCTGCTGGCATGCGGGACGGGCCCTCTTTCGCAAGAAGCCAGAACACCGCCAGCCGGGTCTCGTGTGCGAGAGCAGACAGGCGGGATAGGGCTTGCTTCTCTTTCATATTTCTATAACATTGGAAATGAAAGCCCTGCACAAGTGTGTGGGCGGAGCAGGAGGACCCTATGAAGAGCGCCGAAGAAGTCCGGACGCTGGTACGTGAACGCTATGGCGCCATTGCGCGTGAGGCAGCCGGCTGCTGCCCGCCTTCCTCTTGCGGCTGTGGGCCGGAGATGGCACCCGATGGGTTGAACATGATCGGCGACGCTTACGAGGGCGTCGCGGGCCATCTGGCGGACGCGGACCTCAACCTCGGCTGTGGGGTGCCAACGCAGCTCGCCGCGCTTCGGCCTGGGGAGATCGTGTTGGACCTGGGCTCGGGAGCCGGCAACGACGTGTTCATTGCGCGCCACGAAGTCGGAGCTGAAGGGCACGTGATCGGCGTCGACATGACGTCGGACATGATCAGCCGTGCACGGGCGAACGCGAGCAAGCTCGGCTATTCGAACGTCGAGTTCAGGCTGGGCGAGATCGAGCACCTGCCCGTCGAGAGCGGGAGCATCGACGTAATCATCAGCAATTGCGTACTGAATCTCCTGCCCGATAAGGCGCCGGCGTTCGCCGAGATGTTCCGCGTGTTGCGGCCCGGCGGACGGTTCTGCGTTTCCGACATCGTCGCTACCGGTGAGTTGCCCGAGCCCGTGCGACATGCGGCGAGCCTCTATGTCGGCTGCGTCGCCGGCGCATTGCCCGAAGCGGAATACCTTGTCCTGATTGCTTCCGCCGGATTCGTGGGCACGAGCATCGGCAAGGAGCAGCCCGCCGACCTGCCCGATGAGGTTTTACGGCCATACATGAGCGGCAAGGAGATTTCGGCCTTCCGGGCTTCCCGGGTTGGCCTCAAGAGCGTGACGGTGCTGGCTACCAAGCCGGTCTAGGGCGTGGACTCATAAGTGCGCAGCCAAAGGCGGACCGAAGCAAGCTTGATGAAGGCGAGGTAAATCGCCCCAAGCTTATCATAGCGGGTGGCGACACGCCGGCATTGCTTGATTTTATTGAAGAACCGCTCCACCAGGTTGCGCACCCGGTAGAGATGGGGACTGAAGCGGATGGGGTCCTTGCGGTTCACCTTCGGGGGTATGTTGGCCCAAGCACCCTGCTGGTTGATGAATGCTCTGATCCAGTCGGCATCGTAGCCGCGGTCCGCCAGCACTATTGTTCTCGGGCACAGTCCGGCCAGAAGCGCCGGGCAGCGCCGATTGTCATGAGTCTCGCCGGGAGTGAGGCCGAGGCGCACGGGTAGTCCGTTCGCCTCGACAACGGCGTGGACCTTACTGGTCAAACCCCCACGCGAACGGCCCATGTGCTGCTCTCTGTTCCCCGCGATGCAGGACCCATGTTGGTGCACGCGCACGACAGACGTATCGATCATTTGCACCGCCGCGTCATGAGCGGCGGCCAGCGCCTCCATGATTTGGTCCCAGATGCCAGCCCGCCGCCAGCGGACAAATCGATTGTGACAGGTCGTACAGGGTCCGTAGATTTCCGGCAGATCCCGCCACGGCGCCCCCGACCGCAAGACCCAAAAGATGCCATTGAGGACGCGTCGGTCGTCCACGCGGGGAATGCCGCGCGGCTTGTTCGGAAGCATCGGTTTGATGACGCTCCATTCGCAGTCGCTCAGTTCATAGCGCATGATTCGATGCTCCACTTTGAGAGCTTGAATCATGCTCAGGACCAGGGGATCAATGGCCAAACAGCATGTCCGCTGTTGGAAAGTGAGCGGACCTATGGCAGACATCGCGAAATCGACGCTCATGACCCTAAGCGGAAGTCGAGCGCAGGTTCCGGCCGCGTCGGCAATTGATGGCCGGCGCAGCCAATGGTCCTGGATCACACGGCCTTTTCGCCCGCGCGCTTTCCGCGATTCTGGCCACTCGTCACCGCTTCACGCAGACATAGGCAGCGAACAGATGGCTCCGCCAGAAAGGCTCGATGCTCTCGATTTTGAAGCCGACGTCAGTGAGAACCCGGATGAGATCGACTTCGCGGCCTGGCTTCATCAAGTTACGCAGCGATTTCTCCTTGTCCAGAATCTCCTCCTCGGAGAAATATCGCCGTTTGTAATGCAAGTAGAGCGAGGACAGCATATCCTGTGTCTTCGGTATCTTGGCGAAGGTCTTCTCGGCGACGATGAAGGCGCCGCCGGGAACAAGGCCCTCATAGATCTTGCGGCAGACTTGGCGCCGGTGGCGTTCCGGCAGGAACTGCAGGGTGAAAATGCTGGTCGCTAGCGACAGATCGGTGAAATCCTCAAAGGCCAGCACGTTCAGCAACAGGAATTGGATATTCGGGCCAGCCAGCTGCGTCCAGTGTTCCTGGAAGCTGGGCTCGAACGTCGAGACCGACATAGCGGGCGTTTGGCGTGCGCTCCTGATTGCGGGCGCGGACGGCGGCCAGCATGCGCCCGGTAGCGCAGCCAATGTCGCAAATCAGGGTGCCGTTCTCGACGAAATAGGGGGAGAGCTCGACGCAGTCCTCGATCAGGTTGCCGTAGCCGCGGATGCTACGCTCAATGTGACGATCGAAGTTATCGGCGTAATTGGCGAAGGAGAAGGGGAGCTTGGTGTGCTGACCGGTCAAAGGCTTGGCTCTCCCGCGGCGATTGAAGACACGCGGCGGCCCGGGAATGCAGCCGGGCGGATGTGCTGCACGTAACATGCTTATGGGCGGCCTCGGTGGCAATGCCGAAGTCCTCAAATGTTTGTCGCCGGTTGGCACATCCCAGATCTGACTCGGATCGCGCGTGGCGCCCACATACTGGCCGGAATCGGCCAAGAGGCCCCGCGTTATGCCTTCGGGCGGTTTGCCAACCGGGCGGACAGCGTCGAGGCCCGGCCAGCCTGCACCTGGTTCGAAAACATTTTCTGCGCCAGCCTTTGCTACTCTATCCTTGTGCCGATGTTGCTGCGCAGAGTGGTTCGGACATTGAGGTTCGCCAAAAGGACGCCCGCGGACAAGGCAGGGCCCTTGCCATTTGCGGCCTGGGGCACGAAGGGATTCGAATTCTGGACCTTTCTTTCAGTCTTCCTGAGGGAGGTCCGCCCGAAGGCTATCCTGGAGTTGGGCTGCGGGCGAAGCAGCACGTTCTTCGCCGACTACGCCCATGCGCACGCGGCCCGCTATGTGGGGATCGAGAACAATCTCAGATGGTTCAACAAGACGACGCTCGACATAGATCTGTTGGGCTTCGGCCGGCGCCATGTAGCTCACGTTGAGCTCGCTGCGGATGGCAGCTGGTATGATCGTGCGGCATTCGACGCAGCGATCGGGGATTTGGGGCCGTTCGATTTCGCCCTGATCGACGCACCCAACGAGAGGAGATTCTTCGATAGCGCCGCCGGTGTCGCGCAGTTCTTTCGCACCAGAGATGGAAATCCGTTCGGCCATCGTGACGATCCGGCAGGCCTCGAGGCCATCAAGTCCGCTACAAGCCACTGCGATGTGATGATGGTGGACAACGTCCACAAGGAGCACGTGTTTCGGAGTGTTGATCGAATGCTTGCGAAACCCCACTCCTACGAGAAGTACTACTTCATTTATTACCCTGCGCGAGCCATGGCAAATGCACTCTGCATCAGCGTGCTGAGGGGCTCCGCGGCGGCTTCGCGGCTTCCAGCGATCGTCGAGCTACTGGGCTTTAGCCTGCAGCGGGATTACGTGCCCCAGCCAGGCCAAGCTTGATGGAGCACCGGCCAAAGGGGCGGCAGCACGAAGGCCGTCGGGCCAATCGCGAAGTCCCGTGTTAGCACTTCCTGGACTTGCCCCATGTCGCGAATGATGACCGATTACTGGGTGTAATCGGATACGCGGACCCGCACTGGTCTAAGTCCGCCTATGACGCAAAGAGGATATGCAGCACCCGCCAGTTAGTTCGGAACTTGGCTTCCCGTGAATGTGCCGCTCCTACTCAAATAGGAAGGAATGTTGCGTCAGAACCCTCTCCGAGAGACAGCACGTTGTTTCTCGCTTGCTGCAAGGCCGCAAGGGTTTAAATATTTGGGGCCGGGGGTCAGCAAAGAGGTGGGGCTTAGATAGTGGTGAACTCGAATGCCTATTATGAATTTTATGCTCAGCTATGGCTCGCTCGTTGAGCCGCAAAGTGTGGCTGTTGATCATGCAGGTAATGTCTACGTAACTGACAGTAACCTGGGCCTGTGCGTTCATAAATTTGATAGCTCGGGAAAAGTCGTCCATGCTTGGGGTTCGCAGGGATCCGGGAACGGCCAGTTCAAGTTGTTTCCTTCCAGTGTGGTCGTGGATTCCGCTGGTAGCGTGTACGTAACCGACCCGGGCAACTATCGCGTTCAGAAATTTGATTCGTCAGGAAAATTCATCCTAGCTTGGGGTTCGTCGGGTTCTGGGAATGGTCAATTCATTGTCCCACAAGGTATGGCCGTCGATTCTTCGGGTAACGTATATGTTGCGGACTTTGGCAATGGACGGATTCAGAAATTTGATAGCTCGGGGAAATTCATCTTAGGTTGGAGTTCGCCCGGCGAGCCACTGGGCGTGGCCGTCGATGCGGCAGGCAACGTATACGTGACTGAGCCTAAGGGTTCTCGTATTCAAAAGTTTGATAGTACGGGAAGAGTTAAACTTGCATGGGGTTCGTCCGGCTCTGGCAACAGCCAGTTCGCGATTGAGCCCCCCGGTGGTGGTTTTTCGTACACTTCGAGTCCCGATGGCGTGGCGGTCGATTCTGCGGGTAGCGTGTACGCAACAGACCCCGGCAATTACCGTGTTCAGAAATTCGATGGCTCAGGTAACTTCAAGTTTGCTTGGGGCTCACGGGGCTCTGGCAACGGCCAATTCAGTTACTCAAGTGGCGTGGCCGTGGATTCCGTGGGTAACGTGTATGTCGTCGACACTTCGAACAATCGCGTCCAAAAATTCTTTGAGATTGAGACAACTCAGCCGACTTTTCAGCCGTTTCAGCCAAGAAACATGGTTGTTTACGTGCTTGGAAGCGATGGAAACCTATGGCTGGAGACCGGTCCATTCGGGAATCAAATCCCTCCACGACGCCTTCAAGTCGACGGAAGCGTAAGTGCTTTCCAGGCCCTAGATGGCAATAATGTTTTCGTGCTCGGGAGCGATCGCAACTTGTGGCTTGAGATGTGGCCCTACGGAAACATCGCGCAAACAGTCAAGACGCGTCTGCAAGTCGACGCCAATGTGGGGGCATTCCAGGTGATAGTGTCCCCCTATGGCAACAAAGTCTTCGTTCTAGGGACCGACGGTAATCTTTGGAGCGAAACCTGGCCGTCGGGAAGCGTCGCTCAAACGATTAAAACTCGACAGCAAATCGACGCCAACGCAAGAGCATTCCAAGCGCTCGATGTCTACGATCTCGTCGTACTGGGCGCCGATGGCAAACTGTGGTTTGAAAGAGCGCCATGGGGAAATGTCGCTCAAACAATCAAGAACCGTAAGCAAATCGATGCCAACGTCCGGACCTTCCAGCCGATCGATGGTTACCATGTCTTCGTGCTGGGAAACGACTACAACCTATGGCTCGAAGACTTGGCCATCACCGGGGCCTAACGCGCCCTACAACGCTTGGGGAAACGTCCAAGAAACGATCAACAACCGCAGACAAGTCGACGCCAATGTGGCTGCCTTCCAGGCCGTCGATCTCAACACTGTCTTCGTACTTGGAAGGGACGGTAACCTGTGGCTTGAGACTTCGCCGGCAGTGACAGGTCTACTAGGGATTCTGGAATTGCCATGGGGCAATGTCGCCCAAACGATCAAGACGCGCCAGCATATCGATGCCGGCGTCGGTGCCTTCAATGTCTGGGTGGACGAACACAATGTGTTGGGTGACTGGGTTGTCTTCGTGAAGGATACTGACCACGTCCTCTGGTATGAGCATTCTCCCATTGCGCCTTCGACAAACTGGACTCGTCAGAAGGTTGATCTCAGCGTGATGTAATACTGGCACTCATCGATAGCGGTCGTGCACGCCAGCACTCGTCGTGAGTTGTCAGTCTGCTGTTGGCACATTCCTGAACTGTCGCCACCGGTGAGTGGCGGCCGCTTACGCTTCTAAAGCGGACCCGGGCAGGCTGGTCGAAGGCGGGTTTACGAGTTCACGCCTTAATCAGCCTTTCTCGGCTTGTTTGGTTTTGAGCTTCTCGACCTTGACCCAGGCCTCAGCCTCGGCCTCGGTGCGAAATCCACACATCGTAGTTGGGGGAATGCAAGGCTTCGTTACCTGTACCGCATACGTCGGCCCCTTCAGCTCGACAATGCGATAGATTGTCCCTCGTGGGTGATACCGGGTCTCCGTTGCTATGACGTGACGCGGCGTCTCAGACCCGAAAGCCAACTTCGGAATAGTTAACGTTTGAGGGTGATTCACTTCCATTTTTTGAAACGCTTTCTCAAAACTCGACGGAATATCCAAGCGGAACGATTCTACGACTCTATTTTGTTTGGGCGCGGACCGCTTAGCCGCGATCAACCTGAGGGCACGCTGCAAAGCCTCGTCGTTCTGGTCCGCGCCCAGCCGGCGGGCCATCTCGATGAATATTTTTGACTTTACTGGATTGTCGGGTTTGGGTGCAGACTTTTGTGCCATTCGGCTCTCATTGCCTATCAACAGGTAAAGGTATTAGTGAAGAACAACATCGCATCCTCTTGGGAGTCGCTTGACTATCTTTCCCGGCGTGCACTTGATTTGTCGACCTCAACGGTCTTAATGCCGCCGTTAGCAGGCGCGCTGAACAGATCATCCTTGCTGCCTAGACTTCCTCGGATGCGATGTACGAGGACCCACGCCGCTCTCTTGCTGACGCTCACGGCGCTCTGTAGCTGGCGGCTGCTGATGTACTGCTTGCTGGAGTACATCAGTTGGATGGCTTGGAGCCAGATATGGAGGGGACAATGGCTACCTTCAAAGAGGGTCCCCAATTTCACGTTAAACGGCTTCTTACATTCGGCACACTTGCGCAGCCCGATACGAGTGGTCTTTCCCTTCAGGGTGTAGACGCGCTTCGGATTGGCGTTGCCACAGTGCGGGCAAACAGGTCCGTTCGGCCATAGTCGCGCTTCAATGTAGTCATAGGCGGCTTGTTCGTTATGGAAATGGGGAGCAATAAGAATCGAGTCCATGGTGGTTGCTGCAGATGCCTTCTGGTTACCTTTTGCCACCTGGTTTGCAGAACTTAACATCTGCACGCAAGCGAGCCTACGTCACATTTCCTTAACACAACGGCAATCAGGATTTCGCGGTCCCTCCCTAGCTTAAGCAAGAGGCAACGCTGGGCAGCGCGGCCTAGCCCTGCAGGATTTTGCCCAATTTTTGGTAATGTCCGCATGGTCTGGCTTTGGACGGGTTCAATGCAGATACAAAGTAGGAGGGAGCAATGAGGAAAACCATTCTTGCGCTTGCGGCAAGCTTACTCGCCCTTTCGGCGGCTTCGGCTATGGCCGACCAGCTGAGCGGTGCAGGCAGTACCGCGATATACCCAGTGCTGTCCAAGTGGGCCGATGCTTATCAGAAGAGCACGGGCACGGGGGTCAACTATCAGGCTATCGGCTCCGGCGGCGGGATCAAGCAGATCGAGGCGAAGACGGTCCAGTTCGGCGCTACCGACAAGCCACTCAACCCCGATGATCTGGCCAAGAACAGTCTGATCCAGTTTCCTCAGGTGATCATCTCCATTACGCCGGTGGTCAATCTCCAGGGTATCCAGCCGGGCCAGCTCCGCCTTGACGGCGAGGCCCTGGCCGACGCCTTTCTCGGCAAGCTCCCCTATTGGGACGACCCGGAGATCAAGGCCCTGAACCCCGGCGTTGACTTGCCCCATACGGCGATCACGATCGTGCACCGGTCGGACGGATCCGGCACGACCTTCACCTTCAGCGACTATCTCTCCAAGGTCAGCCCCGAGTGGAAGAGCAAGGTCGGAGAGGGCACGGCGGTCGATTGGCCGGCCGGGGTCGGCGGCAAGGGCAATGCCGGCGTCGCTTCCAACGTCAAGCAGGTCGATGGCGCTCTCGGCTACGTCGAGTACGCCTACGCGAAGCAGAACAACATGACCTACACCAAGATGGTCAACGCCGAGGACCAGGTGGTCGAGCCGACCATGGAGGCCTTCCAGGCCGCGGCGGCCAACGCGGATTTCAGCAAGACGCAGAACTTCTACCTGATCCTGACCAACCAGCCGGGGGCAAAGAGCTGGCCCATCACGGGCACCACCTGGATCTTGATGCGGACCGACGCGTCGCCGGATGACAACTTGGCAGTGCTGAAGTTCATGGATTGGGCTCTGCGTCATGGCCAGGACCAGGCCACGGCGCTGGACTATGTGCCCATACCCGACAACGTCGTGAGCCAGATCGAAGCGAGCTGGGCCAAGGACCTAAAGGCGGCCGACGGCTCGTCCTTGTGGAAAGGCGCGACCAACTAAGAGACGCCGGCGTCTACGAAGGACTATCGAGAAGCGAGGCCGGCCGTCGGAAGACGGCCGGCCTTTGCCATTCTGTGGTCGACGATATGCGCTTTTCCAGGGACCATGGCCAGAGATCCACCCCTGGACTTACGATCGGCCATACTTCCTACTACCAGAATCTCCCAATTGGCTCGGCGTCACTTATAGGAGGACATCGCTGGCCGAAACGGGGCGACCATCGGTGCTACTGGCAAGAAGGCCGAAGCTCAGGCCTTCTCGAGCCTCCGCTGGCCCAGCTTTTCCACCTCGCGTTGGATAGCCAGCCAACTCAATTTCTCAAGCGGCAACGCGGAGAAGATCTTGATGCGGTTTTCGATCTGGCGGAACACGTCGGCGAAAAGCGCACGCTTCTCGACGTCGGGTCCGACGAACGCGGCTGGATCGGGAAAACCCCAATGCGCCGTGATCGGCTGTCCCGGCCAGACCGGACAGACTTCGCCCGCGGCTTGGTCGCACACCGTAAAGACGAAGTCCATCACCGGCGCGCCGGGTTCTGCAAACTCGTCCCAGCTCTTGCTGCGCAACTCGCCGATTGGCAGCTTGAGCTTCTTCAGCAGGTCGATGGTGAAGGGATGCACCTTGCCTGTGGGATGGCTGCCTGCACTGAAGGCTTGGAAGCGCCCCTTGCCCCAGTGATTGAGAAGCGTCTCCGCCATGATGCTGCGCGCCGAATTCCCGGTGCACAGGAACAGGACGTTGTTGACCTTGTTCGCCATCATCGCTCTCCTCAGGCGGCACAGCAGGCTGGACCGGCGGGCCTGGCGTCGCGCGCCGGGCTCGGCTCGGAAACGGCCTCGCCGATGCCGCAGCATACCGCGGCCGGCTCGCCGCGGTTCGTCGCGGACGAATCCTCTCCATAGGCGGTCTCGCCGCCGAATGTGAAAAAGGTTTCCCACTTGATGCCCTGGGGGTCAGCCACCCAGGCCTTGTCCGAGTGGGCATAGCAGCAATGAGCCTCGCCGCGGTCGAACACCTCGCGGCCGGCTGCGTCGAGCCGCTCCGCTATGGGCGCCAGTTCCTCTCGGCTTTCGACTTGAAACCCGAGATGGTCGATGCCCGCGGCCGATCTGCGCTGGGAGATCGCGAAATTCACTCGCGGATCCTCGAGCATCCACTTCGCATAGTCCGGCTTGACCACGCTGGGCTCGGCGGCGAAGAGCGTCGAATAGAACCGGATCGAATTCTTGCAGGTCCTGAACCGTCACATGGACATGGAAGCGCCTCATGCTGTTCTCCTCAGTCGGATACTCCGCTTGGCTCCGGGCGCCGCTTGGGACGGTGTCGCACAGAGGGCATCGTTGCCGCCGCAACAGTTCTCGGTCAGGTAGCCCATCAGGCCGTTCATGGCGGCGAAGTCCACCGAATAGATCAAGGATCGGCTCTGGCGTTGCTGGGCGATCAGTCCAGCGTGATGAAGCTGGGCCAGGTGAAAGGACAGGGACGAGGCCGGCAGCTCCAGCTCCTCCGCGATCGCCCCCGCCGGAAGCCCCCGAGGACCGCGTTCGACCAGGAGGCGGAAGATCGCCAGCCTCGTTTCCTGGGCAAGCGCCCCTAGAGCGCCGATCGCCTCCTTGGTATCCATCTTCGATCCGCTTTTCACACTCATTCTACATTTCCAATATGATTGAATTGTGACAAAGGTAGCTGGCGTCCCGGGCTTGTCAACGTTATTTCTCCCATTGTCGAATCCGATGCGGCGAAAGCGCTTGCGATCAGGCGTGCAATTGGCAGTGATTGCCTGGGCAGGTACTATTTGTCCTAATAGATGGGCTTTCAGATCGGGGCGTTGCACTGGGTTCGGGGAGCCCCCCGGATGTGGGCGAACGCTCCCATCGTGGTCGACGGGGAGAGACGAATTTGCCGGCAGCGCGACTATTGGTGACTCCCTACCCACCGTGCGGACCACGGTCGTGAGGCTCGGCCCCCTCGCGCCAGGGCGGTGGCCTCTCAAGCTCAAAGTGCCGCTTCTGGTCGTGGTTTTCATGCTCACCGTGGCCGTCGCCGTTTCAAACGTCGTCCTGCGGCGCCTGGCTTCGGATCAGGAGCTTCATCTCCAACAACTCGCGGACTCCTATCTGGATGGGTTGTCCGCGGCTATCCAGCCGAACCTGCTCCGCCGCGATGTCTGGGAGACTTTCGACGCCCTCGATCGGGCCCGCGGCCTCTACCGGGCACTAAGGACAAAATATGCCCTTGTGGCTCTTCCAGACGGCTCGGTTCTGGCCGCGTCCGACCCCATCGCCTTTCCCACAGGAATGCCCGTACCCGCCAGCCTTGCCCAGCGTTTCGCCACGGGCGACGGCCTTGCAATCGATGAAAAGCAGGGAAGCGCCTGGGTCAAGCGCACGTTCCGGCAGGATGGCCACGAACTCGGTGCAATTCTGGCAGAATTCGATATCTCCAATCTGCTGCAGATCAGGCGCGAGGTGCTTTGGGCCCTTGTCCTCGCCAACGCCGGATTGGTTGCGGTGCTCAGCCTCGCCGGCTATCTGGTCGTGCGACGCCTGCTGCAGCCCATCGCGGTCCTCACCGCGCATGTGCATCGCGCCGGGTCGGGCAAGCTCAAGGAGATCCCGCCAACGCTGCTGCGTGATGACGGATCCGAGATCGGTCAACTGGTGGCAAGCTTCAACCAGATGGCCAGCGCGATACGGGACCGGGAGCAACTTGCGATCAGGCTCGCCAAGGAGGGCCGGAGCGTCCTCCTCGGCAAACTGGCTTCGGGCATGGCCCATGAGGTGAACAATCCTTTGGGGGGCATGCTTAATGTGATCGATACCCTGAAAAAGCATGGCGAAGATGAGCAAACCCGGCTTCGCGCCCTTGACATTCTGGAGCGGGGTTTAACGGGAATTGCCAATGTCGTCCGGGCCACCTTGACTACATACAGAGGGCCCGCAGTTACGCCGGGCTTACGCTCGCGAGACGTGGACGATCTGCGTTTCCTGCTCCAGCATGAGCTGGCGCGGCGCAATCTGACTCTGCACTGGTCGAACAACCTGCCGGACGCGCTTCCTGTGGATGGTCTGACGCTGAGACAGGTGACCCTGAATCTCCTGCTGAATGCGTGCGCCGCCTCGCCGCCGAATTCTACTGTCGAATTCGAAGCAGAGACCGCCGGCCGAGGCGTTTCGGTTCGGATACAAGACTCGGGCCCCGGCCTGCCGCAAAATGTCCTCGAACTTTTCAGAGACCCGCGAACGGTTCCTCAGGTCCCGACCGAGGAACTGGGTCTCGGCGTGTGGACCGTCTGCCGGCTGTTAGGCCGGATCGCCGGGCGGATCGAAGTGCTTCGCTCAGACAATTCAGGAACCGACTTGCGCGTCACGATACCATTCGAGTCTGCAGAGGTGGTCGATGCCGTCGCATGACAATCTCCAGATCGTTGTCATAGAAGACGACCCCATCATGGGAGAATCGCTGCTGCAGCGTCTGGCCCTGGAGGGGTACGCGCCGCATTGGTATCGGACCGGCGCGGAAGCGCTGCGGCAGATGAAGGCTGTGCGCCCGGACCTCGTGGTCTGCGACATTCGCCTCGCTGATATGAACGGCGAACGGGTGTTCTATGAGGCGCTCCCCGATCTCAGGTTCACGCCAGTGATATTCATGACCGCCTTCGGTGATATCGAGCAGGCCGTTCGCCTGATTCAGGCGGGAGCAGACGACTATGTGACCAAACCGTTCCAAATGGATGAGTTCCTGGACCGCATCGATCATCTATTGAAGCGCCATCGGCCCGTCGAGGCGCCGGAGTGCTCCGTTCTCGGACGGTCCGAGACGATGCGGCGCATTGAAGCCCTGCTTCGCCGCGTTGCCGATATCGACAGCACTCTGCTCCTGACTGGCGAGAGCGGCGTGGGCAAGGAGGTAGCGGCGCGCTTCGTGCACCAGCTCTCCCAACGCTCTACGCGGCCTTTCATGGCCGTCAATTGCGCCGCGATCCCCGCCGATCTCCTCGAAAGCGAGCTCTTCGGCCACGAGCGCGGCGCCTTCACGGGTGCTGCCGCACGGCACGAAGGCTATGCCGAGCGCGCCCGGGACGGGATCCTACTCTTGGACGAGATCAGCGAGATCCCATCTAGCCTGCAGGCAAAACTGCTGCGGATGATCCAGGAGCGGTCCTTCCTCCGATTGGGCGGCGAGCGATCGATCGAATTCCAGGCGCGGCTCGTCTGCACCAGCAATGCGGATATTGTGGCGGAGGTTGAAGCGGGACGCTTCCGGCGCGATCTGTACTATCGGATCAACGTGATTCCGGTCAGCATCCCGCCGCTGCGCGAACGGCGGGAGGATATCCTGCCGCTGCTTTCGAGTTTCATCACGGAATTCGCCGAGGCCCTCAACGTCGAGGTTCGCGGTGCCTCCACCCAGGCCGAGGAAGTGGCCATGATTCACCGGTGGCCTGGCAATGTGCGCGAGCTCAGAAATCGCGTCGAGCGCGCGGTCGCATTGGCGCAGGGCCCATGGCTTGGGCCTCGTGACCTGTTTCCGGATCTTGTGCCAAACGCCCCGCTTGCGGATGACGCAAACCTGTTATTGCCCTTGTCCACCGTTCGCGACGAAGCTGAAAAGCGGCATATCCTAACCGCTCTTCAGCGCACGGGAGGCCAACTGAAGCAGGCCGCGGACCTTCTCGGTGTGTCCCGCACGACTTTATGGGAAAAGATGCGTCGCCTCGGGCTTGGGAACGCGCCCTGATCCTTGCTGGCGTTCGAGAACCCGAACACAGGCCGGCCGCGGCGTCCGCCCATCTGAACGCCGGCTGTCAAAAGACCCACCTGCGATACCGACACCGCCGTGATTTCCGAGTGTGGACGGTATGGCACGCAACTTGCTTAACCCCTAAGCGGAACAACACGCGCCGGGGAGGAAGCAACATGCGCAAATGCGACAAGTTGGTCGATGTGGGGCGGCGACATTTTCTACGGGGAGCTGCGACGGCAGTAGCCGGTGGCGCTGCAGCGACGGCCATGACAGCGGCCGGTCCAGCCGAGGCCAAGCCCACCTTCGCTCGCGTCAACTACCCGTCTCATAGGCTGGCGAATGTCAGCGACCTCAAAGTCGACCAGCCGCTCGAGATTACCTATCCGGACGCTGATTCGCCTGGCGTGCTGATCAAGTTGGGAAGCCCGGCCGAGGGTGGAGTGGGTCCGGACGGCGACATCGTCGCATTCTCCACCTTGTGTCCGCACAAGGGCTTTCCCCTCCACTACATCGCCACAGACAAGAGCCTGAACTGTCCGGGCCACTATTCACGCTTCGACTGCGAAAAGGGCGGAATGGAAATCTGGGGCCAGGCCACCGAAAACCTGCCGCAGTTCCTGCTGCGCGTCGACGGCAAAGGCGACATCTACGCCGAAGCGATCGACGACCTCATTTACGGCCGCCTGACCAACGTCCTCAAGGCTTAGGGAGAGACCAACATGGCATTCAAGCGCAATATCGACAGGCTGCCGATCCCGCCCAAGGACGCCAAGGTCCAAAACGTCACCTGCCACTTCTGCATCGTCGGCTGTGGTTACAAAGCCTACAGCTGGGAGGTGAACCGACAGGGCGGGCCATCTGCTGGCAGCAATGCCTTCGGGGCCAATCTGGCACTGCAGCAGGATACCGAGACGACGAATTGGTTCGCTCCCTCGATGTATAACATCGTGAAGCAGAACGGGCGCGACGTGCACCTCGTGATCAAGCCCGATCACGAATGTGTGGTGAACTCCGGATTGGGGTCGATTCGCGGTGCCCGCTTGGGCGAACTCTCATTCTCAGAGACGACTGGCAGTCAGGCCCAACGGCTGACCGACCCGTTGGTCTGGCGCTACGGCGCCCTCTATCCAACGTCATGGCAGGACGCGCTCGATCTCGTGGCCGACGTGACGCGGCGCGTGATCGAAGAGCAGGGCGAGGACGGCCTTATCGTCTCCGCGTTCGACCATGGCGGGGCGGGAGGCGGCTACGAAAACACCTGGGCCACCGGAAAGCTCTATTTTGAGAGCATGAAGATCAAGAACATCCGTATCCATAATCGGCCGGCCTACAACTCTGAGGTGCACGCTACGCGCGACATGGGGGTAGGCGAGCTTAACAATTGCTATGAGGATGCGGAATTGGCCGACACGATCTTCGCTGTCGGGACCAACGCCCTGGAAACACAGACCAACTACTTCCTGAATCACTGGATCCCCAATCTACGAGGCACCTCGCTTCGGAAAAAGAATGCGCAATTGCCAGGAGAATCTCACAGCGCTGGTCGCATCGTGATAGTGGACCCCCGTCGCACCGTGACCGTGAATGCTTGCGAAATCGAAGCGGGCAAGGAAAATGTTCTGCACTTGGCGATCAACTCAGGCACCGACTTAACCTTGTTCAACGCCCTCGTGACATACGTCTCCGATCAGGGGTGGATCGACAAGGAGTTCATCGCCGCTTCGACGAGCGGCCTCGATGCCATGCTGGCCGCCAATAAGACAAGTCTGGACGACGCGGCCAAGATCACCGGGCTTTCGGCCGACGACATTAAGAAGGCAGCTTCCTTCATCGCCGAACCCAAGGACGGCAAGCGTCGCCGCACGATGTTCGCCTACGAGAAGGGCTTGATTTGGGGTAACGACAACTATCGCACCAATGGCGCCCTGGTGAATCTCGCCCTGGCGACCGGCAATATCGGTCGGCCTGGAGGAGGATGCGTGCGCATGGGCGGGCATCAAGAAGGCTATGTGCGCCCTGACTATCCGGGCGGCAGGCCCGCGCCCTATGTCGATCAGCTGCTCATCGGCGGCAAGGGCGGTGTGCATCACATCTGGGACTGCGACCACTACAAGACCACGCTGAACGCCCTGGAATTCAAGACGGTATACAAAAAGCGGACCGACATGGTGAAGGATGCGATGTCGAGCGTCGCTTACGGAGATCGAAACGCCCAGGTGGAGGCGATCATGGGCGCGATCCGCAAGGGCGGTCTGTTTAGCGTCGATGTCGACATCGTTCCGAGTAAGATCGGGCAGGCTGCGCATGTCATCCTGCCCGCGGCGACGGCAGGCGAGATGAACCTGACCTCGATGAACGGGGAGAGGCGCATGCGCCTCACGGAGCGGTACATGGACCCGCCCGGCCAGGCGATGCCGGATTGCCTAATCGTTGCCGGGCTCGCACAGGCCTTGGAGCGGTCCTGGCGTGCGGCCGGCAAGAACGATGTCGCCGACAAGTTCAAGGGTTATGACTGGAAGACCGAAGAAGATGCCTTCATGGACGGCTATCACGCCAATGCCAATGGCGGGAAATTCGTGACCTATGAGCGCCTGCGCGCTATGGGCACCAATGGGTTCCAGGAACCAGCGGTAGACTTCCGGGACGGCAAGATCATCGGGACGAAGCGCCTTTTTGCCAACGGCACGTTCAACAGCAAGGACGGCAAGGCCACCTTCATGGCTACGCAATGGCGCGGCCTGCAGGCGGAGGGGAAGCAGCAGGAGAAGGACAAGTTCGCGTTCCTCATCAACAACGGCAGGGCCAATCACGTATGGCAGTCGGCCTATCTGGACCAGCAGAACGATTTCGTCATGGATCGCTGGCCGCTGCCTTACATCGACATGAACCCCGACGACATGAATGAGCTGAGCCTGCAGGAGGGCGACCTTGTCGAGGTGTACAACGACAACGGATCCACCCAAGCGATGGTCTACCCGACGCCCACGGCCAGGCCGAAGCAAACGTTCATGCTGTTTGCATTCCCGACGGGCCCGCAAGGCAACGTCGTTTCCAAGGGAGTGAACGAGCTGATCCTCCCGAACTACAAGCAAACCTGGGCCAACATCCGCAAGATCGCCTCGGCTCCGGAAGTGACCCGGCATTTGACGTTCAAGTCTCAGGAATACCTGCCTCCCACCTGAGACGCGGGCCCCACCTTGCGCAGGATTGGGGCTGGAAGGCTGCTTGTCGCCGCATTCCTCCTTGCGGCGACAGGCATGCCCGCATTCGCCGGCGGCGACCCCGTAGCAGGTGCCTCAGTATTCCGGCAGTGCGCGTCGTGCCATATAGTGAACTCCACAGAGATGAAGATCGGCCCGGGCCTCAAAGGACTGTTCGGGCGAAGGGCGGGAACGGTCGCAGACTTTCCATACAGCCAAGCCATGAAGTCATCAGGCCTGACATGGAATGAAGACACGCTTCGGGCCTATCTCGCCAACCCGAAAGCCAAGGTACCCGGCAACAAGATGGGGTTCGGCGGCGTCAAAGACCCGAAGAGGCTGGAGGATCTCTTGGCTTACTTGAAGCAGGCGACCAGATAAGCCCTGGGAAAACCTCCTGCCACGTCGGCAGCAGCTCAAAGGAACAGCCGGGATGAATCAGTCGGTCAGGGTCGCCAATCCGGCTCTCGTTGAAATCGATGAGGCCTTCGAGCGGATTGCAGCCCTCGCCTCGCCCATTGCGGGAATCGAGGTCGTCTCCCTCGATCACGCTGCGGGGAGAGTGGCCGTTGCCAATATTCCAAGTCCGATCGACCTCCCACCCTTCGACAACTCGGCCATGGATGGCTACGGGCTGGCATCGGCCGCGTCGAACTGCTCAGGCCCCTTCCGAGTCAGGTTGCGCGGCCGAATTTCGGCTGGTCAGGCGCCTGGGTCCGGCATCGGACCTGAGGAAGCGGTTCGGATCCTGACGGGTGCCCCCGTCCCTCCCGGGGTTCAGGCCGTCGTCCTGGAAGAAGCCTGCCAGCTCTTGGAAGATGGGCTCGTCGAGGTCAGGCGCAGTGTCGCACGCGGCGCCAACATCCGCCGGCGCGGCGAAGACGTTCCCGCCGGCGCTCTCATCGTCGAAGCCAACACCGTCCTCGACGCCCGCCACATCGCCATTCTTGCCGCCTGCGGCTTCGCATCCGTCACCGTCCGCCGGCGAGTTCGCGTGGGGCTGCTATCGACAGGGTCAGAACTGGAGGGGCCGGGCATTCCGCTTCGCGAAGGCGCGATCTACGATGCAAATGGCCCCATGCTGCGCGCTCTGGTGGCCAACGGGGGCAATGAAATCGTCGATCTCGGACGCGTCAAAGACGATCGCCGGCTTCTGTCGGAGACATTTGCCGGGGCCGCTCGTCATGTCGATCTCATCATCAGCTCAGGCGGGGTGTCCGGCAGTCCGGCGGATCACGTCGCGGCTGCCATAGCCGAAGCGGGCGGGTCGGCGGAGCTGTTCCGCTTGGCGCTCAAGCCCGGCAAGCCCCTGCTCGCAGGGCGAATCGGTGAGACCCCGTTGCTCGGTCTCCCCGGCAATCCGGGCTCGGCTCTGGTCAACTTTTACCTGTTCGGGCGGGCCCTTTTGGATCGCCAGAGGGGGCTGCAACCGAGGCGGCCGCGGGGCACGCCGGCCAGCATTACTACGGCCATCCAGCATGCCCGCGGGCGCACGGAATTCGCGGCTGCGCGCATCGTCGGTCATACAAGCGACGGTCGGCCGCGCGTCGACAGGATTACGCCTGCAGGCCCTGCCCGGCTGCGCGCTCTGACTATGGCAGATGGGTTCGTCGAGATTGCCTCAAGCGTCGGGGATCTGGCGGAGGACGCCCAGGTTCCCTTTCACCGGGCTGCCGAAGTGGCCGTAGTTACCGCCGCACCATAACCGGCGTAGTCCAAATCCGAGAGGGCTTCCCCCATTCCGCCACATCAGCCTCATGTGAAAGGGCGTGGAAGCATGGACAATCACACTGTCTTGACCACATCCCATATCGCCATGGTGCCGTTGTAGAGTTCGGGTCCCGCGGGCGTAAATCCGTCGAGGGCCAATGTCGCCAGAATTTGTGCGCCCAGCGGATCGGACTGCATGTCCATGAGAGCCGAGCCAAAGGCCTTCAGTCTCGGCGTCTCGCTGACCGTCTTTGGGCTGACGATCGGCGGAAAGCCGAGCCAGTCCGATCGGCAGACAATCTTTGTCTTGTTGCGGAACTTCGGCTCCCGTTCGTTGAGTACTTCCCACACATAGCCGTCGATGCTGCCGCTCTCGGCCAGTCCGGTGCTGACCGCGCGCATGACGTTCTGGTGCCCGTAAGTGAAGAAGAACTGGCGAAAGAACTCCGCCGGGGTCGTGTGGCGAAGCGCCAGCAGATAGCGGGTAAAGAGATAGCCAGCCGTGCTGTCCGGATCGGAAAATGCGTGAACCGTTCCGCGTATGTCGTCGAAGGACCGTGCTTTGCTCTCCTGCTTCACGATGATGTAGGTCTGGTACAGCGGCTTCTGGTGATAGAGTGGCGCCGCGACGAGCGCCAGTTTGTCTTCATAGGCGACGTAAGGCCCGTCGCACACCCAGGCCGCATCGAGCTGCCCAGAAAGAAGCATGGCGGTGATCTCCTGGTAGGTCCGCCTTTGGACCAGCTGAACGGGCAGGTTCAGCTTCTGGGTCAGGTAACTGCGGAGCATCGAGAGGAGTTCGAACGTCGGAATCGAGAAAAACGGGCGTTAATCCGAAGTTGAAGACCTCGCTGGCACGAGATTGTATTGGAAATATTGCTGCCAGGACCGCCAGTTTCCCGAGAAAACTGCGCCGGGAACACGTCGACTGACTCGAGGCGAGCCGATCCAGGAACATTGCGTCCCCTCCCTGCGGAGGCCCTTGGCCCGCGGCGCGGGCGCATCGCCGGCGCCATGCAGAGCCTAGCTTCCTTGAGCCATGCTAGGCTTTTCGTTGCCAAGTTGTCATCGTTTAACAGGCTTCGCAGTTGCTCATGGCCCAGTGGCCTTTCTTCGCATGCTCCGGGAACATGTGCCGATGCACAGGTTTCTGACCGGTTGTCCGGGCGAGTCTATAGGCCAGCCCCTAATATGAGGGGCAACTACCGGGCGGGCGGCGGTCAACTCGCGCCCTGATCTGGGCTGATAAGGGACTTTTTGGGTGCTTTCCTCCTCGCCATTCTGGCACGAATCGTGCTGCCCGAGAGGACCGACGTGAGTAGGCGGGCATCCCTGACCTTGCTTCTGCTCTGCGAGGTGGCCGGAATGGCGCCCTGGTTCTCCGCTTCCGCAGTCGCGCCCTTCTTGCAGGCCCAACATGCCCTTTCGGGCTTTCAGCAGGCACTGCTCACAAGCAG
This sequence comes from uncultured Alphaproteobacteria bacterium, assembly GCA_963724385.1. Lineage (GTDB taxonomy): Bacteria > Pseudomonadota > Alphaproteobacteria > Dongiales > Dongiaceae > DASXQK01. The sequence goes on from CAVRUJ010000002.1 coordinate 939,091, forward strand.
CGTGCAGCTCGGATTCGCGGCGGGCACCCTGATCAGTGCCGCTCTCGGATTGGCCGACCGACTGGAGCCGCGGCGCTTCTTCGCGCTTGCCGCAACCTCGGCGGCCGCCTTTACCACGGCACTCTCATTCTCGCTGCCAGGAAGCGCCTGGGCAGCGCCTTTGCGCTTCGGCACCGGCTTTTGCCTTGCCGGAGTCTACCCCGTCGGCATGCGCATCGCCGCGAGCTGGGCGAAGGACGATCTCGGCTTTCTGGTCGGCGCGTTGACCGGCGCCGTCACCCTTGGGGCGGCCACACCCCATCTGCTGAGTGCCTTTGGTGGGCTGCATTGGCAGGCAACCTTGTTGGGCGCGGCGGGCTGTGCCGCCTCCTCCGCCGCGCTGATCGGGCTGGTCGGCCTCGGCCCCCGGATGGCCATGCCTCAGCGCTTCGACATCAGGGGCGCGCTCGAGCCATTGCACAACCGTCAGCTACTGCTTGCGGACCTCAGCTATCTGGGCCACGCCTGGGAGCTCGCCGGCATGTGGACCTGGATCGGGGCTTTCTTGGCTGCCAGCTTCGCAGCCCATGCCTCCTCGCCGAACAATGGTTCGGCCGCGGAGCTGATCGCTTTCTTCGTCATCGGCCTCGGGGCGCCGGGCTGCCCGCTCTCTGGTTACCTCGCCGATCGGATCGGACGGGACCGCGTGACCATCGGAACAATGGCCGTCAGCGGGTGCTGCGCCTTGCTCGTCGGCATGGCATTTGGGGGCCCGCCCTCGATCCTCGTCGCCATCTGTATCGTCTGGGGAATAGCCGTCGTCCCCGATGGGGCGCAATGCTCGGCGAGCGCAGCCGAGCTCTGCCGTGTTCATTGGGTCGGAACGGCGCTTACGGTCCAAACGTCGGTCGGCTTCCTGGTCACTCTCGTCCCGATTCACCTGATGCCGCTGCTGGTCGGGGTCCTCGGCTGGCGCTGGGCCTTCGCGCCCTTGGCCCTCGGACCCCTCCTGGGGATTTTGGCGGTGCTGTCGATGCGCCGGCCCCGGGTGGCGATTTCCGAGGCGCGAAGCTGAACGAGTCAGCCATGGATCGCGAGATCTCAGCCGGGATCGCGAAGGGCGCAGCGAAGCTTGCGCCAGGCCGGCTCATTCGCTGGTCGCTTCCCATCCCGCAGCCGTCGCTCCGCGAGGCTTCGCCAACCCCGTCGGACGGCAGTATCGTCCTCATGGAGGTGCCGATCATGAGCCAAATCTCGACCATTCCGGCGTGTGCACCGGGTCTGCGCGACATTCAGCGATTCCTTTCCGATCTTCCCCAGCCCGACGGCGGCGCGGCAGCCGCGGCGCGACGCCGCCAGGAGACTCTGACAAAGCCGCTCGGATCCCTGGGCAGGCTCGAGGAGCTCGCGATCTGGCTTGCTGGCTGGCAGGGACGGGTGAAGCCGGCACTCGACAAGCCGCGTTGCCTGATTTTCGCGGGCAACCACGGCGTGGCTCAGCGAGGCGTGTCGGCCTATCCGGCGGAGGTCACCGCTCAGATGGTCGCCAATTTCGAGGTTGGCGGCGCAGCCATAAACCAGATCTGCAAATTGAATGGGATCGCCCTTCGCGTCCTGCCGATCGACCTGGACCGCCCCACGGCAGACTTCACCGAAGGTCCCGCCATGTCGGCGACGGAGTTCGACCAGGCATTCCGGATCGGCTTCGACAGCGTCGTGGCGGATACCAGTGTCCTGTTGCTAGGCGAAATGGGCATCGCGAATACGACCGCTGCATCCGCTATCTGCACAGCCTTGTTCGGTGGCCCCGCCGCTCAATGGACCGGGGCCGGCACTGGCCTTGCCGGCGAAGCGCTGGTCCAGAAGGCCATGGTGGTCGAGGCCGCAGTCGCGCGACATGGGAAAGCTGCTGCCGATCCGATCGCAACCCTTGCCGCGCTCGGTGGGCGCGAGCTCGCCGCCATTGCCGGCGCTACTCTCGCCGCGCGGGCCAAGCGCATCCCAGTTCTGCTCGATGGGTTCATTACCACTGCCGCGGTGGCTCCTCTCTATGCCGCCCACCCGGGTTCCTTGGCTCACTGCGTGGCGAGCCATGTTTCGGCTGAGCTGGGCCATCGCAAGTTGCTCGACAAGCTCGCGATGGAGCCCATCCTAGGGTTGCGGATGCGCTTGGGGGAGGGCTCCGGCGCGGCCGTCGCCTTCGGCGTGCTCGCGGCTGCGGTCGCCTGCCACAACCACATGGCAACCTTCGACGAAGCGGGTGTCAGTACGGCCGAGCCGAGGGAATAGTCATTCGGCGACGCCAGGAACGGGTTCGGCCGCAAGAGTCTGATCGCCGGCAGGGGCGCTGCGCCAGCCGAGGCCATGGGCGATCGCCAGCGCGAGCAGTGCCCCTATGATTTGTGCGAGGACGAAGCCTGGCGCGTCGATCAGGCGAATGCCGGCGAACGTGGCCGTGAAGGAACGCGCCAACGTGACGGCGGGGTTCGCGAAGGACGTCGAGGCCGTGAACCAATAGGCCGCCGTGATGTACAGACCCACGGCAAAGGGTATCGCACTGTCGCGCGCTTTAAGGCAGCCGAGGATGGTCAGAATGAGCCCGAAGGTCGCCACTCCCTCGGCGAACCATTGCGACGGGCCGGTCCTGATCTTGATACCGGCCTGGTAGAGCGGCAGGTCGAACATCCCATGCGCGGCCAGCACGCCGGCAAGGCCGCCCAGAATCTGCGCGACAAGATAGCCGGTCGCGAGGCCCACGCCCATCTCGCGTCGCAAAAGAAAGACCAAAGTGACTGCCGGATTGAAATGCGCTCCCGATATCGGACCAAAGATTAGGATGAGAACCGTGAGGAGGGCGCCCGTGGCCAAAGTATTGCCGAGGAGCGCTATCGCATTGTTGCCACCGGCAAGCGCGGCCCCCATGATCCCGGACCCGACAACGCCCGCCAGCAGCAGCGCAGTGCCCAGCGCTTCTGCCAGGATCTTGCGGCGAACTTCCGATTTCGTCATTCGATTTATCCTCAACTGCCAACTCCGGCGGCTGGCACGTCCTCTCCGCACAGCTGTGCAAGAGGCTTCTCCACCTCAGCCGAAGTCTGCTGAAACTATCCCAGTCCTGCCATGCCTATCAAATGTGCTCGACGACATTCGGCCTCGTGACCTAAGTCTTCGTTCGCCATGAGCTTCCACCGCACCCCGGGCTTGTAGAGGCCGGGGCCAATCAGGCGCCTACCCACTTCCCGTATCCGTTTTCGCCGGACCCCCGCCGTGGCGGCAACATCCGATATCCGAATATCCCCATGCGCGGATGGCGATAGCAAATGCCTCCCCAGAAAGGGATAGTGCGCCAAGCATCGCGAGACTGCCGGCGGCCGAATGAGGCTCGTGCTTGCTCGGACGCAGGATCTTTACGCTCAGCTAAAGTGCCCTCCGCACCCTTCCTCACCATGGACATTCATCAAGGCTCACCAGTGGCATCCCGGAGCGAATGCGCCGCGGAAGATCCACCCCGGACCGAATCAGGATCTCGACGAAACATGGACACGATCACCGTTACCGACCTGGAGGGCCGAGAACATGAATTGTCAGCCAGCGAAGGTTTACGCGTGATGGAGATCATCGCGGGCAACGGCCTGCCGATGAAGGCCGTATGCGGAGGTTCCTGCGCTTGCGGAACCTGCCATGTCTACGTTCTCGACGAATGGGCTTGCCGCTTGGCCCCTGCCGCTCGCGAAGAGTTGGATATGCTCGATTTCCTTCCCATGACACAGCCCAACTCCCGCTTGGCCTGCCAACTCCGATTTGCTTCGCCGCTTGCCGGACTGCGCTTGCAGATTGCCCCCGAGCAATAGACTTCACCTGACCCGCCCCGTAATTATGCGGCGTCGACGCCTGCGCTGTGTTTTAGGTCCCGGAAGCGGCTTCCGGGCCCCTGTAAACGTGTGGGTTTACCCATGCAGGGGTGGCATAGAAGTTGTGTGCCTTCACCCCCTCGATAGATTTTTCCATGAGCAACCGCGTGAACTCTAGGCTTAGCAGAGCGAAGTCCTTCGCGTCATGCAGGCTCGCGAACAGGTATTCGCCATCGAGGCACCCAAATTGCTGATTTCTCTGTGCCAACTGAGTGCCCGCCTCGAGATTGGTCTCCGCAACCTTCGTATCGGAGGCAAGTCTCACCGGCTCGACACGGACAACCGTGTTACTCGCTATGACTACGCGATAGACGTCCCGCCAAGTCATCGAGTTCCGCCACCCAAGCTTCCGTCTTTCCGGCCGAGACCGCGGCAATTACCGAAGCAGTAAGGCTTGTTCTGCGATTGCCTGCAGCCACACATGTAGAAAATCCCGCTGACAGGAGCGACAAAGGAAATCGGAGCCGGCGAGCTGGCACTGTGCGAATCGTCGCACCACGGCTGGTTGGCGCTGAGACCACAGGCACACCACCGATACTCTCTTCCCTCTAGCACCTGAACGGCATAGGGACCACCATGCGCGGTTCCGGGGAACACGTCATCCCGGCCGCCTGTTCCAACGCTCTTGTGCCCGCTCGCCAGAGCCGTCTCATCGCTCATCACGGCGCCCCCCGCGGCGGCGATTGATATAGTTCCGTTGATACTCTGCGACCTGCTCGAGGAGAAAATCGCGCAAGGCCACGATCCGTCGGGAGTGCTTAAGCTCCATGGGATAGACGTAGTACGCCTTGATGGCCGGACCCTCCAATTCCGGGAGAATCTCTATCAGATTGGCGTCCTCCTCGCTGAGATAGTAGGGCAACGCGGCAATTCCGAGACCACTCTTCACCGCGCGAAATATTCCATACACGCTGTTGACCGTGAGAGCCGGATGGCGAGGGTGACTCGGTTTGGTATCGACCTCTAGAAGCCAATTCATGTCCCGCACAGGCGCGGCGACATCCTCGCCATAGACGATGATGTCGTGTTGGTCGAGGTCGCGCGCAGTCTTGGGGGTACCACGATTGTTCAGATACTCCTTTGAGGCGAACACATGATAGTTGATCGTCATCAAAGGCAGCTGCACCAAGTTGGGCTGCGATTGCTGGGCATAGCGAATGGCAACATCCGCTTCGCCTTTGAGGAGATCCAGCTCGGCATTGTCGACCAGCAGCAGGGAAACGGCGATCTCGGGGTAGTGCGAGCGGAATAAATTCATCCGCGAGCTGAGCCACGCGGAGCCGAATGTGACAGACGTTGTTATGCGCAGCGGCCCTTCGGGCCTTTCCTGGATCTCGTTGATGCGAGCCAGCCCAATCGACAGGTTTTGGTTCATCTCCTGAACAGCCCGGTGCAGTTCCTGTCCTGCCTCGGTAAGCACGATCCCCGTGGGATGTCGCCGGAACAGCGCCACCTTTAGCTCCCCCTCCAAGGCCCCGATGTGGCGACTAACGGCCGATTGACTGAGGTTCAACGTTCTTCCCGCTCTCGTGAAGCTACATAATTCCGCAACCATCGTAAAAATGCGCAGCTCATTCCAATCCATGTCTCATGGCCTCCGCGTGGCCGCACGCGGGAGATCCATGACCGAACATCTCGGGGCGCGATCGGGCTCTTCGACGATCGCGACGGCCTTTCCGCCCGTAAGTTCGAACCAGCACCGGACATTCACATCGGCACCGGGCCAGGCTGCGAACAGGTCGCCGTCACGTCCACATGGACTCGCGTCATTGAGCTTGATCGCGATAACCTCGGCATCGAGTAACGGCAAGACTCCATCCTGCTCCCAGCAGGCCACAGGCAAGCATTGCCTTAGAGTCGGCATTGCAGAGCCCGACGTTCGTTTCTGAATGACATCATCGCCGCCGATTGGAATCAGCTCTTTGGAATGGAAAGCGTGGCCGCCTTGAAGCCGCCGAAGCCGTCTTCGACGATGACGAACGCAACCCTTTGCCCCACCTGGAGGCCCTGGAGCCCGGAACTCTGGACGGCCGACTTGTGGACGAACACATCGATCTGCGTCCGCTCGTCCGTGATGAATCCGCCGAAGGGATTTCGGGCCGGGTTGTAGCTCTTGACCGTGCCGGTCGCAGGTCCAGGAACTAGGCCCTTCTTGAGCGATTTGTCCATGGCCGGCCGCCCGCCGTCGTTCCCCGACTCCGCGATCATGCTACTACCTCCCACAGTCAACTCGGTACTCCGTGGTCCAGTCGAAACCAAACCTGCCTCGACGAGTGTCCGAGCGTAGGACTATCGCACAGCTTCAGCGGCAAGCGCATCCACCAAACGTTCTCCCGCCCCAGAGCCAACTGGAGGGCCACATCGGCGACCCGGAGCGAGGGTCAGACCATGCTCCTTTATGACCCGCCTGATCGCCCAGACCTGGGGATCAGTAGGCCTTTTAGCGAGGACATCTTCTTTATGGAAAGAAGTTCTTTTTGGGAATTCATCAACCGGCCTAGCGGCGTCGCGCAGGAATGAATGAGCCGCATGACCGGAACATAGGCAATGAAGAGGCAGGAGCCAAGGACGTGGCAGAGCCAGACCGCGTCATAGATGGCGCTGCCATCGCCGCGGGAAGGCAGAAGGAAGGAGACGCCGTAGCCCACGAAAGACAGCGCTGAATAGTCCGGGCGGCCTACCGAGGAGATGCGGAAGCCTTCGACGAGGAAGCCGAGAACAACGACTACCAGCAAAAACAGGGTCGTGGGCGTATCCGTGTATTTTTGCTCGTCGGTGCCGTTCACCCGGAGACGAAACATGAGCGCCAGCAGGCATCCCACCAGCACCATCAGGCCGGCAAAGTCGAAGACGAAATCGAAGGCGAGGCGGACGGGATGCTCGGGCTCGATCCAGATGTTTGGCAGCCCGAACGCAGGCATCGCCTCGCGAGGGACTACCGCGAGCACATCCGTCAGGAACAACAGGACAAAGCCCCAAAATATCAGCGTATGCCTAAGCCAGCGGAACCTGGAAACGGAGAAGAGGGTCCGGTGAAGGACCACTTCGTTCAGCAGCGTGCGCCGCATTGCCTCGGGGTCGCTCTTGTCGCGCGAGATCAGGTGGCCATATCGTTGCCATGTCGGCAGGTTCTTGAGCACGAGCATCCGATACAGCCCCCAATCAAGCACGACGAGGGCTACCAGAACCGATGGGCCGAAGAGCATCCACTTGTAACCGACACGCCCGGCGAGGGCCTCATTGGTGTAGTAGCCGGCCAAAGCGGCCACGGCGAGCACATAGGTCCAGCCGCCGAGCCGCAGCAGCCAGACCAACGTGCCGCGTAGCGTCGCGCTGTCGAAGCATCTCGTGAGGAGAAACAGAAACGCGACGAAAGCACCGCTGCCCAGCAGAAGAGCCCCCGCAAGGAACAAACCGTATCCCCAGGCTGCCGTGAGATGCCCTGTCAACCCGACGATCAAGAGAAGGCAGGTGCCGGCTACCGGCAGCCCGACCGAGGCTTTGCGCAGATGCCCTACGATAGCGCCCCACACCTTAGCCGCTCGCGGCAGCGGCTAGTTCTTGGGCCTGCTTCAGCTTCGCTTCCTCCCGTGCAGTGTCGATCGCCAGCATTGCCGCGTGCAACTCCGGCGCCCCACCCTTGAGATTGGCCAACCTGGTCACGCAGGCCTTTGCCTTCTCGACGGCGACGAGTGCGTCCATGCCATATGCGTCTGCACCGATCTTATTGCACCAGGCCTGGCTAATCGGCGCTCCGCCAACAAAGATCTTCACATCTTCCCTCAGCCCCGCGGCGGTGATCTGCTTCAGCGTCTCCCACTGCATATTCATCGTCGTGGTGAGGAGCGCCGAAAACCCGACGATCTTGGGTTTGTGCTCGCGGATCGCCGCAATAAAGTCTTCCGGCGGAACCGTTACCCCCAGGTCGATCACGGTAAAGCCTGCGGCCTCCATCATCATGGCCACGATCTTCTTGCCGATGTCGTGAAGGTCCCCCTGGACGGTGCCCACAACCACAGTTCCTACATCATCCGTCTTTTCGGCAATGATCAGCGGCTTCAGGCGACCAAGCGCCTGATGCATGCATTTGGCGCTCATCATCACTTCTGGCAGAAAATATTCGTCCATCTTGAAGCGGCGTCCAACCTCCGCAATGCCGGTGGCCATGGGACCCGCGATAAGCGTCCGCGCGGAAACCTGATTCTCGAGACAGGGATTGATCAAATCGACCGTTTCGGCGTGTTCGCCGTTTATGATGTTCCACTCGAGTAAATGGAAAAGTTCCTTTACTTCCGAAGGTGCGTCATTCCATCGGTCGGTTTTTCGCGAGTTGTCGATATCCTGCTTGAGGTCGTCAATCTTGAATTCCTTCTCGGTCTCGATGTTCAACGCCATTTTCGCGTTTCCTTGTCAATCGCTTTCGCTTGCCAGCGCCGCCATCTATTCCGCGTCAGCGTTGCAACCCAGGAAGGTCGTCTCCTTTGTCGGCCCCTACCGGTGGCTGCTCCGGCAAGGGATAGACGCCGTACGAGCGGGCCTCGTCGATCATGGCCAGAGTGTTCTCGACCGGGACGTCGTGCTCCAGGCGGTGGGAAGAACTCAGCAAGTATCCTCCGCCCTTGCCCATTTCCCAGATCCTTTGACGGACTTCCTTCCTAACATCCTCGGGTTTCCCCCAGGGCAGAGTTTCCTGAACGTCGATGCCGCCATAGAAGAACATTTCATCTCCAAGCATGAGCTTCTTTGACCTGGGGCCCGAATGCCTGGCGACTTTCGGTGGCAGGCTGTCATAGCCGTCGATGCATTGCTGTCCGTCGCTCGTCTTCCCACCTATGAGCCCGCGCATGAACGTCAGTGGTACCGCACCGCAGCTGTGGAACTGGATCTTTCCCAGTGGATTCTTCTTGAGGTAGTAGTCTTTCGTCGCGATGCAGGCGCGATGGTAGTGCGGGACGAGCTGCTTCTGGAACATCTTCAAGGATAGGAACGAGGTCTTCTCGCTGGCCAGATCCTCGGGGCTCACGCGAATCCAATCAAGATACTCGCCGCAGACATCGATCAGGCTCTTATTGAACTCGATCTCCAGATCCACGAGCTTGATCAGCAGGGCATTCAGAAACTCCGCGGACTCGATGAAATCCGAGAATATCTTCGCGTAGCCAACCATATACTTCGCCTGCTCGAACAGGCCGCCGCGGCCCGCCTGCCCCATGAGGGCGAATGGCGTCTCTTCGTGGACGTAGCGGCAGTACTCCCGCAGATCCATCCCCGGAATTGGCGAATCGGCCCACATAGCTTCGTCCTTGGGGTCCGGCCAAGGAAATGCCTCCAGCTCCTTCAGACCTTCCTCCAAGGGCGCGCTGGTCGCGTGAAACAAGGGATAGCCGATCATCTCGTAATAGCCGCCGTGTTCGTGCGGCGTCCACTTGCGGACAACGCCCCATTCATCGACGTTGATGTCGACTGCTGGCGGAGGAATTCCCATGTCGAAGGGCACTTCCTCGAACTTTATCTGCCGAAAGCCGGGTGATCCACCAGGAGGCCCGAGAGAAATCCGGACAAAATCGAGATCCAGTTTCTCCGCCAGGTCCAACTCGAAGGCCACGTCCGTGGTCCAAGTGGTGGACCCAGTCCGATAGTTGAATGGGTTCTCGTTGTATTCCATGCCGAGACCACGCCGCAGGTTCATGTAACCTTCGACCGTGCCCCACAGCCCAACCGGCACCTTATCCGGCTCTCGCAGGTGGATGGCGTCGATGACTCGCTTGCGCTGCGGGGGGATTGCCTTACCCACGATATTGGCCATAGCTTCCTCCCTTCTCTACTCCGGCGGTTTTCCGCCTCGCCCGGCATGTGCACATTATTTGCTTCCGGATTCTGTCTCAATTAACTGCGCTGTTGAAAGAATCAACCAGTCGGCTCACGGCAGCTGGTCCCATCCGTGCCCACCGGCGACCTTATTGCCCGCCACGAGGCGGCGCGACCGGCATTCTCAATGCCACCCCATGCATGACAGTCATGATCTTCCGTATTCGTTCCTTGCCAGGTTCGCGCTGACACGAAAAAAGATGGCCGGACGGCGCAAGGCCGCCCGGCCATATTGAATTTTCCTTACGGCATCCAAGGCACGGAATAGCTGACGAACTTCCCATCCTTGAACACGTTGTATGACATGCCCGGCACGATGAGATGTTTGATGGCCTCATCGCCTTCCTGCATCTTGTTGATATTAACGGTCGGAACGACACTGCCCTGCCAATTCTGGATCAACTCGAGGGAATCCAGGAGCCGATCGCGGGTGATGTTGTCGCGACCCATCCGCTTCAGGGCCTCAGTGAAAACCTGAGCGGATGCAAAACCCCAGAGATGGACCGCGTCCGGCGTTTCCTCCGGATAGTACTGGTGGAGGATTTGCTTGGCCTGCTGTATGGCCGAGGCCGGATCGTCCCAGTCACGGAAGATCGAAGTGAAATAGACGCCCTCGACCGCCTGGTCGCCGGCCAGTTCCGCCACCTTCGGGCTCTTACCGAAGAAAACGTTCACCACCGGCACGTTCCAGCTCAGCTTCGCCCGCTCGGTAAGGAACCTGGCGGAGAATTCCGGCGCGCAGGCGCAGATCACGGCCTGGGCACCCGAATCCTTCATTTTCGCTACCTGAGAGCTCACGTCGACCTCGGTCGGATCGTAACCCTCGGCGTCGAGAACTTGAACGCCGTAGGTCGCACTCCCTTTCTTCACGCCCTCCATCTCGGTCTTGCCGGACTCGTCGTTCTGATAGAGAACTGCGACCGAGGGAGATTTGAAGATTTCGTGGACGAAATGCACGAGCTCATTGCCTTCGAAATCGTACGGCGGATAGAGCGGGAAGACGTAGCGGCTCTTGATATAGACATTGTGACCCGCCCCGGTACCCGCACCGACCAGCGGCACCTTCTGAGCCACGATGTAGTCAATTACCGCGGCTGTCGGCGCCGAACCCAATGGCGAAACGATGGCAAAGCAGTTGTCTTCCTCGATAAAGCGTTTCGTGATGGCAACTGTTTTGGCCGGCTGGTAGCTGTCATCGACCATCTTGAAATCGATCATTCGGCCGTTGACGCCGCCATTGGCATTGACGTACTTGAACCACGCATCCGCACCCTTCCCCATTCGGAAATACGTGGACTCCGTGCCCGTCATAGGTTGGTACGCACAAACAAGGACACTGTTGTCGGTTACGCCCGGCCCGTTGTCCGCAAAGGAACTCGTCGCGGATATTGCAGCGATGCCTCCTAGCAGCACAGCCGCGACTACGCCAAATGTACGCTTCATGACCGTCTCCTCTCCGCTGCATTTTGACAACACCCCACGCTTCGCCCGGCACGCTGCCGGTGCGCCTTGGTTATCCGGGGTTGCCGGCCGACAAACCGCCGCGCAGCTCGACGGTTAGCAGCCGAACGCAGGTCCGTCCCACTCAGGGTCGTCCCACGATTTGCTGGGCCGCACCCCGAAAGAGCCGATCAGTCGGCACTGCCGTTGCTCTTCCGCGAGTCTCTCGGCGCCATTTGCCCGGGGTCCCTTCTCGGCCGGCACCCCTCAGGCGTGTTGAACTCCCATGTAAGAATCGACAACTTCTCTATTCTGCCGAAGCTTGCCTGCCGGGCCGCCCAAGGCGACCCGGCCTAGCTGCAGCACATACCCAAAATCGGCGTTGCGCAGGGCCAGGTTGGCATTCTGTTCGACCATCAGCATGGTCATCCGACGCTCCGACTGAATCCGCTTTAAAGCGCCGAAGATCTCGGAAACGATCCGTGGCGCTAGGCCCAGCGAGGGTTCGTCAAGCAACAGCAGAACGGGCCTTGCCATCAGAGCTCGGCCGACGGCGAGCATTTGCTGTTCTCCACCCGAGAGGAAACCTCCCAATTGGCGCCACCGCTCCCGGAGCTTGGGAAATAGAGCAACGATGCCCTCGATATCCGTTTCGACGGCAGACCGATCCGAACGCGTATACGCGCCGACTTTTAGATTCTCGGCGACGGTCAGGTCGGGAAAGATTCGACGCCCTTCCGGCACTTGTACAATTCCCCGGCGGACGATCTGCTCGGTGGTAAGATTCGAAAGCGACTGCCCACGAAACAGGACATCGCCCCAACTCGACCGCACCAATCCCGAGATCACCTTGAGCGTCGTCGTCTTTCCTGCGCCGTTGGCTCCAAGCAGGGTGACGATGGATCCCTCGGGCACATCGATGGACAAACCTTGGAGGGCTCGCACCGCCCCGTAACCCGCATGCACATCTTTGAGTTCGAGCAGCATCAGTCGCTGTCCTCACCGAGGTAAGCGCTGATGACATCGGGATTTCGTCGCACCCCCTCGGGCGTCCCCTCTGCCAGATTAGAGCCCACGTTCATCACGTAGATGTAGTCGCACAGGGTCATGACCATGGACATGTCGTGCTCTACGAGCAAAAACGTGACACCTAAGTCGCGATTTATGCTGCGGATAAGCTCCCGCAGCTCCGCCGTTTCCTCGTCATTGCAGCCGGCGACCGGCTCATCCAGCAGAATGATTTCCGGTTCCGCCGCCAAGGCCCGAGCGATTTCCACGCGCTTGCGGTAGCCATAGGGCAATTCACGGACTGGACGGTCGAGCTCCCCGCCGAGATGCAGCCGGTCGGCGATAGCGGACGCCTGACTCACCAAGGAACGCTCGAACCGGCTGGCGGCCGGTAGCCGAAGCATGTTGGCGAGCGCGCCAGGTACGCGGTGATGCGCGCCGATCAGAATGTTGGCGAGAGTCGTCTGATCGGAGAACAGGTTGATGTTCTGAAACGTGCGAGCAATGCCGAGCTTTGCCATGTGGTGCGGCTTGAGCCCGCCGATCGACTTGTCTTTGTAGTAGATGTCGCCCGCATCGAACGACTGGAATCCACTGAGTACGTTGAATAGTGTCGTCTTGCCTGCGCCGTTAGGGCCAATCAGTCCGATGACCTTTCCGCGCGGAACTTCGAGGCTTACGCTGTTGCAAGCGATAAGGCCACCGAACCGCACCGTGACGTTCTGGCATCGCAGGTGGCCACTCACTGCAGACGCCCCCCTGTTTCACTGGCGGGCATCGCTGCCGGCCGTGATTGGGCTGCGCCCCGGATCCGGGCAAGTCTGTGTCGTCTCCAGCCGCGAATGGGACGTGCGAGAACGTCAGCGACCCCTGCAGGCGCAAGCAACAGAACAACGATCAGAACCACGCCTTTGAGGATGAAGGCAAAATCCGCCATTTCCTCGAGAAAGAACGGAACCATGACGATAAAGGCGCCGCCGATGAACGGTCCCATGATCTGCCTGGAGCCGCCGATGACGGTGGCAACGAGGATATCGACGGAGTACCAAATGTTCCTGTAGTCCTCGGCCGAGACGTAGTTGGTCAAGTGGGCATTAAGGGCGCCGGCCATCCCTGTGATGCCAGCACTGATGGCAAACGCGATCGTCCTATAGAGAAGTCGATTGACGCCATAGCTCTCTGCTGCCTTCTCCGAATCCCGCAGCGCCATCAGGGCGCGCCCTACGGCAGAATGTATCAGGAGGAAGATGAACGCTGTGGTCGCGGCGAGAATCGCCAACGAAGTGAGGTAGAATCCGCGATCGCCGAGAACGATCCCGAAGACTTGGTTGACTGGCAGAAATATGCCTTCACGACCGTGGAAGATCGGAACGTTGTTGATGACCGCGCCAACGAAGAAGGCAAATCCCAACGTACCAATCGCAAGAAAGGCGCCGGACAATCGGAGGAAGATGAAGCCAAGCAGAAAACCGATCAGGCCCGCGACCAGCGCGCTGAGTATCGCGCTTAGTGCAATGTCCATCATGACGTCGTGGCTGAACAGCGCTGCCGTGTAAGCACCGATCGCCAGAAACCCTCCATGGCCGACGGTCACTAGGCCCGTGTAACCCGTCAGAATGCTCACTCCCTGTGCCGCAATTATGAAAACAATGACCAGCGCCGCTTGCGAAGCGACCCAGGTACCCATGCCCGGCAGGAAGGGGAATGCTGTGGCAACGGCAAACAACATCAGGATCCCAAATAGATCCTGCCTGGCGAACTGCTTCTTTTCCTCATTTTCCGCCTCCCGCCCGGAGGGACCAGGGCGCATGGTGCCTGGACTGGCCGGCATGGGAACAGCGCGCACCGCGGAAACCTGTTGCATCAGACCATCCGCCGGTTCTGGATTCCGAATAGACCTTGAGGTCGTATGGCGAGTAGAACGACGATCATCGCGAACGCGGTCGCCGTCTTGTAGTCCGCGCCGAGATAACCGCCCGCCAGGTTCTCCGCCACCCCGATCATCAGCGCGCCGATGATTGCGCCGGGTATCGAATAGAGTCCGCCAAAGACCGCCGCCACATAGCCCTTGATCAAAACTTCATCCATCATCTGGGGCGAGAGATAGAGAATTGGCGCCGAGAGGATTCCAGCAAAGGCGGCAAGCAACCCTGCCATACCCCAGGTCAGGGTGACGAATCCGCGTACGGGGATTCCCATTAGTCGAGCGGTTTCGGGATCGTCCGTCATCGCTCGCATGGCGATCCCCTGCTTGGTGTGCTTGAAAAACAAATAGAGCGCAAAGGCGATGCCGACCGCCCAGCTCATGTTGATCAAGTGACCCTGGCTTATCACCGTGCCTAGCACATGGACAGGCGTGGGATTGAAGGTGGCAGGAAACGCCTTGGTGTCCCGACCCCAAACCCATCCCGCCACTCCGTGACAGATGTAAAACACACCTAGCGTCGCGGTCATAAGCGTGAGCCAGTCGGCCTTCTCCAACGGCCGCATGATCAAGCGCTCGACCAGCACGGCGATCAGCACGCAACATGCACCGGCTACGGCGAGTGCGGCCAGGTAGTCGAAGTGGTATCGCTTGATCAGCACCATTCCGATGAAGGCGCCGATCATGGCAAAATCGCCTTGCGCCACGTTGATCGTCCGGGTGTTGCGAAACACCAGCACGACAGCCACGGCGGTCAATGCGTAGAGACTTCCTGCGGCTAGGCCGCTGATGATTTGCTGACTGAACAAGCCCCCATACTCGCTGCTTGCCAAGAATGCCGATTGCTGTGCCGCTTGAGTGAAAGCCGCGCCCGGGCCGTCACGCCCGTTGTCTCAACGCGGCTTTGCGGATTGTCCTTTGGCGCTTCTTGGAATCTTCCTCCCAACCGTCGCTTTCATTGTTCGACGCCGACTGTCAAGGCGTCAATCGCAACTCGCCTCGTCCGCATTTGCGGATGCCCTCATGCGACGGTCGCATGCCCTCCAGGCCAACTGCTCCCCGCGCGGAGCTCATGCTACTCATCGCCGTCCGGTCCAAACTGCCGATGGGCGTCGATCATGAGGGCTGGCATGCCGCGCATGTCGGCACCGCCTAAACGTGTCGCCGCGTTCTCTCGTCCGATCCTGGCCAACTCCGTCATGGGGCCAGAGAGAATGGCACCGGTCGGGCAGATCTCTTCGCAGGCTCGCGGCATGCCGTGCGGCCGTTCCTTGCCCGGCGTCTGACAGAAGTTGCACTTCTCCATCTTCCCCGCAGTCGCGGACAGTTGCGGTGCATTGAATGGGCACGCCCAGGCACAAAAGCCGCAGCCGATGCACTTGTTCTGGTCAACAAGCACTATGCCGTCCTCGGCCCGCTTCGTGATTGCCCTGACCGGGCAAGCGCTCTGGCAAGGTGCGTCGCCGCAATGCATGCAGGCCATAGAGACGTTCATAGCCTTAACGTCGGGAAACGTGCCCGTCTCTATCTTGACCACCTCGCGCCAGCGCGGCCCAATTTCAACCTCGTTCCAGGTTTTGCACGCTATCTCACAAGCGTGAC
The DNA here is from genome assembly GCA_963724385.1 of uncultured Alphaproteobacteria bacterium. Classification (GTDB taxonomy): domain Bacteria; phylum Pseudomonadota; class Alphaproteobacteria; order Dongiales; family Dongiaceae; genus DASXQK01. Next base: position 954,823 of record CAVRUJ010000002.1, read on the forward strand.
ACTTCACGCAGCGCTTGTGATCGAAATAGAACCCGTGCTGCATGAGTTTCCCTCCCGCGAACCTGTCATCGCCGCAAATCAACCCGCCAGGAAATTCAGCTGGCGGGAGCCGGTCGGACCCGAACCTTGCACTCGTTGTAGCAGTTGGCCCCCGTGATCGGGCTGGTATGTGTCTCCATCAGATTGTTGGAATGCGCGCCATGGCCCTTGGCATTGGAACCCATCGCCCAATGGCCAAAGCCATGTCCGTGGCGCACAGAAATGCAGCCGGGAACGAGGCCTTCAACAACCTTGGCCTTGATCACGATCTTGTCCTTCGGCAACTCCACAATCACGGGTTCGCCATCGCTGATCCCATATTTCGCCGCGTCGCTGCTGTTGATCTCGACCCAGTTCTCCCCGCAGACCTCCATGAGATATGGATTGTTCTGAGTCACGATGTTGCAGTGCATGCTGAGCTTCGAGTGGGTCAGCTGCAGGGGGTATTCGCGGTCGGGGATTACGCTGCGCTCGGTATAGACCGGGTATGCGCTCAGGCCCGCGTCGGCATATGCCTTGGAATAGATCTCGATCTTGCCCGACGGGGTCGGCAGGCCCTTGGGCACGCGGTCATACTTGACCTCGCCGGCCCAGAAACCCTTGCGCTTCAACTCGTCCAGCGTTATCGGCCCTCCCGCCAGCATGCGCTCGCCCCAGTCTTCCCAGCGTTCGTAGTCAAAATACTGGCCCCAACCCATCTTGCGAGCGATGCCTTGGGCGATCTCGTAAGGCGGCTTGGCTTCGCCCACCGGGGACACGACCGGCTGACACAGAATGATCTCCGGCCCAAGCCACATGCCTTGACGAATCTCCGCCTGCTCATGAAACGAGGTCTCCGGCAGGACGATGTCGCACTCGAGCGCCGTCTCGCTAAGGTAAATCTCGAGCGCCACTCCCAACTCGAGATGGCGCATCATTTCGATGACGCGGTCCCTATTGGGATCGCTCATGACAGGATTGGTCGATTGGACGAACAGACCCTTTACGGGATACGGCTCGCCCTTCAATACTGCATCCGGGAGCCGCGAATTCGGCAGATCGGGAGCAAGCGGATAACCCATGGCAAGGTGCAGGGGCGGCTTGCCTGGCTTGCCTTTCGCCTCTTCCGGTATCACGACCGGGGCGCCGATCGGTGCCCAATCCTTGAGGTGCAGATTCCCCGGCTTGTCGACCTGCCCCGTGAGCACGTTCAGCAGGAAGCAAGCACGCCCCGCATCGGCGCCATTCGTGTAGTAGCCCGACCCCTTGAAAATCGCCGACATCGCAGGCTTGGACTTAGCGAACTCCCGCGCCAGTCGCACGATCCGGTCCGCGGCGATGCCTGTGATATTCGATGCCCAAGCGGGACTGTAGTCCTTCGAGCGCAAGTGCTCCGCGAAACCCTGGAATCCCTCGCAACAGGCGTTCACAAACGATTCGTCGTGCAAACGCTCGTCGATGATCACGCGGCACATCGCCAACGCCATCGCACCGTCTGTGCCCGGACGGATAGGCACCCACTCGTCTGCCTTCTGTGCAGTCTCTGTGAAGGAAGGGTCAACTACGACGAGACGGCAGCCCTTGGCCTTGGCATCCATGAGAGCCCGACTCTCCCAGAGGCCCTGATTGGCCCCAAGCATGTTCATCCCCCAGAGCATCACGTAGCGGGAATTGGCGAAGTCATGCATGGGAAAGACATGCCCGAACAGCGTCAGACAGGCAGACCGCCGATCCTGCTCGCAGCCCGACGTATGGGTATAGTTGTTGGGCGATCCGTAGAGATCGCCTAACAAATGCCGATAGAACACGGTGTTGGGGTCATGGTGACAAGTGAAAACAACGGCTTCCGGGCCCCACTTCCCGGCAATGAACTTAAGTTTGTCGGCTACGTAATTGAAGGCATCATCCCAGGAAACGCGCTTGAAATCGGGATCCTTGCCTTTCGCGTTGCTCCGGAGCATCGGGTACTTGAGGCGGTCGGGATCCCGGCTCACATACCAGCTGGCCATGCCCTTGGCACAGCGCGAACCGATATTGTTCGGTGACTCCGGATTCCCCTTCTGATAGACGATCTTGTCGTCGCGAACGAAGACTTCAGTCGGGCATTGCCAAGGGCAGGTGTAACAGAAGCTCTTGACGATCTTCGCGCCCTTGATCGCCGCCAGTTGGGAGCCCAAGTCCTTTGATGACATCGCCTAACGCTCCCAATTCCAAGCTGAGCCCGGTTCGGTTCCGGTCCGCTCCAGCATCTGCTTCAGCTGATCGTCGCAGGGCAGCCTATTTGCTTCGATGCCGAGCCCTCATAAGTTCTGGGTAGCAATGGTTAAGGGTCTCTACTCACCCCACAAATCTGTCAATATGCATACAGCGCATAGGGATATTGCCCCAGTGGATCGGGATAGGGTTTTGGGCAAGCGCCGGGAGGCCGCGCTTGAGGCGTTTCTTGTTTGCGCATGCTCAGATTTTGCCCCTATCGCCTTGGTCCTGGAACCAGCCAGGACTCGGGCAGCCTGCCTGACGCCGCTCCGTGTGACTTCCGCTGGATCCCGCCTGCCCAGTCCACAAGCCACGCCCCATCGGCCAACTTGACGACTATTAGACCCCCACCGAGAACCCGTTCCCCTGCGGTGAGAGCGAAAATCTCCCTTCAACGGTGGCCTGCATCCAGCGTGCGCTCTTTTCCAATCCCCCCAGCGGATAGATATGGCAGCCGACGATGCCGCACCGAGAATCGTTCAATCGGTAAGCCGCCAAGTCGGCCAGAAGCCTGTCGGGTGCCGTAAGGGTGAGAAGCTTCGTTACGTTGCGAGCCTGACGGGTGAGAAAATTCATCGACGGCCCGATCCCGCACATGCGGGCATAGTTGAGCAACGTTTTCACACTCGCCAAACCTGGAATCCCGATGCGGATTGGCAGTCGGTTTCCCTCCGCTTGAATCATCCTGTCCCATGCGATGACAGGTGCGGCTTCGAAGCAAAACTGCGTAACGATGTACAGATCCGCCCCCGTGCGCCGGGCAAAGGCATTTTTCCATGCCAGGGCTGCGGCCACATCTTCCCTTCTTATGTCGGGGCTACCTTCCGGGTGGCCGGCGACACCAATCCGCTGAAAACCATGCCGATCGAGCAAGCCGGTCTCCAAAACCTGCATTGAATTATCGAAAACACCCACGGGCTTACTGATCGCGCCACCGATTAGCAGCGCTTCCGTGACACCAGCCTCGCCGCTCAACTGGGAAAGGCCTTCCTCCAGAAACCGAACGCTCGGGATGCTGCGTGCGGCAAGATGGGGGACCGGGTTAAAGCCTTCATTTCGTAGCCGCCGCGCAGTCGCCACGGTGCCGCTGAAATCCGATCCCGGAAGAAAGGTAATGAACACGCTGGTGCCGGGCCGAAGATGGTCGCGGAAGCTAGCAATCTTGGTGGCACCTACAGGGGTCGTTTCGGTGGAGAACTTCTCCAAAAGGGAAATTATTGCCAGTCGATAATCATCGTCCAAAGTCAAAGCTGGGGCGACCGCCATGTATCTTCCTTCCCTTTATCTTCGGAACTCGGAAAAGCGGTCGGATGATACAAGGGGCAAACGCAGCAGACGAGGCTTCACCCCATGCAGCACAGTGATGCGCCGTACCGCGCACAGCATGACCTGGGCACGGTCAACCAAAGATGATAGGAGGGGCTTGGGTGGCCACCGCCGAGTCCAATCGAGGGCGCAGCCTCGCAGTTGAGTTTTGCCGCGGCTCGGTTTACTTGTCGGGATAGCGTCTACAGCAACTGTCGAATATCGTGGTGGCGTCGGAAGATATAGGTACGCACGGCAAGCTCCGCTTCTTCCGGGTCGTGCCGCGCAATCGCATCAGCCAAACTCTTGGTCATTTCCTCGTGCGAGCGCGCGATACCGTGCCAGCCCCCCAGCTTCTTGGAGATTAGAAACCAGAGGCGAAGATGCAAATTGAAGATTCGCGGGATGGTCTCTTCCAGGTAGATGTTTCTGGCTGCCTTGGCCAACGCGACATAGAAACGCCGATCCAGCTCGACATACCTATCTATATCGTCGTCTTCGGTCGCCCGCACCAGCTCCTCGTGCAGACGCAAGAGGCCGCGCGCATCATTTTCGGAAGCCCGCATCGCAGCTAGCTTGGCAGCGTAACCGTCGATCAGCGCCCGAAACTCGTATATCTGCTGGACACTCGTCGCGCTGATTTCGGTGACGAACATGCCCCGATGCGGGTGATGATTGACCAGGCCTTCTGCTGCCACGCGCTGAAGGGCCTCACGCAATGGCGTCCGACCGATGCTCAACTCGGCGGATAGGGCCTTTTCGAGAAGCGGTTCGCCCGGCGCCAGCTCGATGCGCGTGATCTTCTGGACCAGCAGCTTGTATGCCTTCTCCGCCAGCGAGCGAGCGTCGAAATCCTCGGAAAGGGCCGGAACCGACATGTCAATGTTCTTTCGTCGCTTCTACCACCGCCTGCCATCGCCGCTGAATTGCCTCGCGATCCATTTGCCGTCCGATGAATACGAGATGCTCGTGGGGTGGACGTTTCGCAGGCGAAAGATCGAGACCCCCTGTCGTGTACTGGATCAGCATTGGTTCGCCGTCGACCGTCGCGAAGCCTTTGGCGCGCCACACCGCGATCGGCAGACCGGCAAAGAAAGATTCGATCCCGTCGCGTCCGGCATTCCCGGCTGCCTCAAGCACGAACAACTCGACGGCGGGATGTCCGCCGTGATCGTGCTCCCCGCCGGCTGAAACGGCAGACTCGATTCGGTCGGCAAGTAAGCGGCTCGGCGCACCGTCCAGGACCTCATCCACCTCGATGTCGCAACGCTCGGCGAAAAAGATCGTGGCCTCGGGACTTAGCTGCTCGACTTCCTGCTGCACCTCCTGCAGTTTTTTGGTGGAGGAAATGTCTATCTTGTTCAGAACGACGATGTCCGAATGCTCGATCTGTTCGGTATAGAACTCGCCAAGGATTTCTCTCAATTTGAGAAAATTTGCCGCATCCACCACGGTCACGAGCGGACCGATGTCGTATCGGCCCCGCAACTTTGCATCGGCAAACATTTCAATCATCTCTTTGGGTTCGGCGACCCCGGTCGCCTCGACGATCACGTACTGTGCATCTTTGCGCGCCTCGATCTCCTCAACCGCGCTCAGAAGCGGTCCCTTCAGCGTGCAACAGAGGCAACCCGACGTGAGCTCGATGAGGTCGATCGCCTTACCTTCGAGAATCGTCCCGTCAATGCCGACGTCGCCGAACTCGTTGACAATCACCGCCATCCGCGGCCGGCCCGGCTGATGCTCCAGGATTCGCCTGGCCAGGGTCGTCTTGCCGGAGCCTAGAAACCCGAAGAGCAGGCACAGCCGCATTTCTATCCTCCGCCCGCAGTAGCCACCTGCTTCGCCGCTTCTGCCGCCCGCTGCAGCAAGCGCTTCTCGGCCGCAAATGAGGTCCCGCAGAAGTTCATTCCGTCGATGAATATCTCCTGGAAATCGGGGCGCGCTGCAAGTGCTACGTGCTCTATCTTCCGCGCCAGCTCCTCCGCTCTGCTCCGTTCTTTCTCGGACAACAAGGCCATCTGCGCGCCCATCAAAGCAGCATTCCCCCGGTAGCTGATCCGCTCCGCCTTTAGCGGGGGCAGCAGGCGAATCTTCAAGGCGCTATCGATATTGATGTAGTTGCCGAATCCCCCGCAAAGCATGAGCTCGGCCAGCGCCTCGTCGGAAACGCCCATGACTTTCTGCAGCAGGACGATTCCGGAGAATATGGCGCTCTTCGCCAGCTGAAGCTGGCGGATGTCGGCTTGCGTCAGGGTGATAGGCTCGTCCTTGCCCGACTGCGGTGCAGGCGCCAGGATGAACTGGCAACCATCGACGCTATCCCTCAAGCGCTCCCGCAGGGCCTTCGGCAGAATCTCGCGCCGCTCCCGACGCAACAGGCCGCTCGAGTCTAGGATATGCGCGTCTACGAGCTTGGCGCAGATGTCGATCAGGCCCGAGCCGCAAATTCCCATCGGCGGGACGTCGCCGATCACGGAATAGGCCAAATCGTCGCCGATTGTCACTTTCTCGATCGCACCCAAGGCGCCCCGCATGCCATGGCGAATCTGCGCCCCTTCCAGGGCCGGCCCCGCCGGAGCAGAGCATGCCATCAGCCGCTCCCGGTTGCCCATCACCACTTCGCCATTGGTACCGATGTCGACGAGAGCCCGGATCTCGTGGCTTTCATAAATTCGCGTGGCCAGTACGCAGGCCATAGTGTCGGCGCCCACGAAACCCGCCACGAGAGGTAGCAGGCAAACCTGCGCATTGGGCACTCCTTTGAGCGGAAGGTCTTTCGCCGGCACGACGACGGGATGACGGAGCACCGGCGCATAGGGCGCCAAACCCAAATATGTAACGTCGATACCGAGCAGGATGTGGTGCATGCAGGAGTTGCCAACCACGACGATTTTGTACAGATGCTCGGGCCGCACGCCGCCCTGGGAACAGGCGTCCTTGATGAAGTCGTTGATCGCAACAAGAACCTTGCCGCGCAAGGTGGCGAGCTTCTTTTCATCGAACTGCGCATAGGCGATGCGGGACATGAGGTCGCCGCCATAGACAGCCTGAGGATTTATGCTGCCGACATCGGCAAGCTGTTCGCCGCTGCGCAGGTCCATCAGACTGCCGACAATGGACGTTGTGCCGACGTCGAATGCCATCCCGTAGCAGTGCTCGGTCGTATCTCCTGCCTCGATGTGGATCACGCGACCGAGAAAAGTAGTCACCGTGAGCCGCCCTTTGTCCTGGCGGAGCTTGGTCGGCAGGGTGCGCAACAGGTCAAGGGGCAGGTTGCGGTCCGCTGGCCGGGGCAAAGCAGCGAGCAGTTCCTCGATATCCGAGGTCTGATGATGCTCACTCTTGGGCGTGCTGGCAGTGATCAGATCCTTGCAGACGCCCGCGTCGATGACAAGACCCCGCTGGTCCATATCGCCGCCGCCTAGTATCTGATGGCCGCCCTCGGACTTTGGCGGCATGGCGATCGCGGTGACGTCATCGATGAGCTTGGTCTGACAGGCGAGGCGAAAACCTTCTCGAACCTCGTCGGGGCCGAGTTGGAAGGTTTCCTGAACCGTTGCCGGCGGGACTTCGCCCTTCAGCAGCTTGACGCGACAGCTCCGGCAGCGACCTCGGCCTCCGCAAGTGGCCTCGATACCCACACCACAGGTATGCGCAGCATCGAGTAGGGAGGCGCCCCGCTCGCAACCAACGCTTTGCGTTCGGCTCGCGTCATCGCGATCGACAAAGGTTACCGTGATGGCACTCGACATCTCATGCCCAAGATTGACGCGGTTGCTTGACCAACGTGAGGGCAAGGCGCACGGCTTCGATCGCATCCTTGCCCCAACCATCGGCGCCGCACTCGTCGGCCCAGTCCTTCGATGTCGGCGCGCCACCGATCAGGATGTGCACCTTGTCCCGGTGGCCGGATTTCTTGAACTCCTCGATTGTCACCTTCTGATAGTAGACCGTCGTCGACAAAAGTGCCGAAAATCCCACGAGGTCCGCCTGCTCGGCTTGGGCCGTGGCGATGAACTTGTCGGGGTGCACATCCGTCCCCAGGTTTATGACCCGGAAGCCGGCATTCTCCAGCATGATCGTCACGATCGACTGGCCGATGTCGTGCATGTCGCCCAGGACCGTACCCATCACGAAGGTTCCGACCGGCTTCTCCGCCCGAGCTGCCAATAGCGGCCGGATCAGCGCCAATCCCGTCTTCATGGCCCGCGCCGTGATCAGCATTTCCGGGATGAAGATGATCTGCTCGCTGAAGCGGTCGCCCTGAAGGTCGAAGCCCGGGAAAAGGCCGTCGTCCAGGATGACGCGAGGGTCGATGCCGACTTGGATCGCCTCTTTTACCCGAGAATCCGCGTACTTGTGGTCGCCCGACTCGACTGCTGTCCAAAGCGATTCCCACTCCCACCCCGGGACGGCGCGACCCTCCCAGCCCTGCGGGATCTTTAACACAGGCTCAGCCATAGGAACTCCTCAGTCTTCCGTCTGTTGCGGTCAGTTCAGCGGGTATTTGCCGTACGTGCCGAACTCCCGCTGCGCCTCGATCATCGCGTAAATGTTCTGCACCGGTACGTCGGCCAGAATGTAGTGCGACGGCGAGAATATGTAGCCGCCGCCCACGGCCAAGTTCTTGATGACCTCGAGTACGCCCCGGCGCACGTCCTCGACCCGGCCCCGGGGAAGCAAGCGCTGCACGTCGAATCCACCCACAAGCGCGATCTTCTCACCGTATTTCTGCTTGATGCCAGCTTGGTCCTTGTTCCCACCGGTCGGTTGCATCAGGCCCGAAAGATTTGTGCCGAGGTCAATGATATCCGGAATGATTGGCGAGTAATCGCCGCAGGAATGGAGCTTGAGGAAGATCTCAGGGTTGACCTTCCGAAACTCCTTGAACATATAGTCGAAGCGCGGTTTGGCGAGTTCACGCCACGACGCCGGCGACAGCATCATACCCTGCTGACCACCAACGTCATCGCCAACGCGGATCATGTCTGCTCCGCGTTTGATCGCGTTTTTGCCCATCTCCGTGTAGTAGTGTGTGAGCCCGTCGAGCACACCTTTTATCAATTCCGGCTGATCGTAAATTAAGAGGAAGAAGTTCTGCGTGCCTACAAGATGGGCGTAAGCCGCTTCGATGAGCGTCGAGGACAGATCCACGATGATGAAATAATCGCTTTTGTACTTCCTGCAGATTTCGTCGATGGGATCGAGCAACGCCGGATCGTTGGGATCGGGCCACTTGTAATTTTGCAGATCCTCCATGGACTTGATTGGGTGACTCTTCGGAAAGTTCTCGGGGACGACCTTGGCCGGCCCCCAGAATTCCTGGGTCTTGGCGAACTGCTCCTGCTCCTCTTTGGTCCGCCCCTGAAGGCCGCTCTTTCCGTAGCCGACGCCGAAGTGATTGTACCAGGTCTCGCCGATCTCTATGTGTCGATGCGAAAAGTCGGCGTTGATCCCGATCTGATAAATGATGGCATCATTTCCGAGCCGGAGCTCCATGGCCGGATTGTGCTTCCGGCCCGTCGAGGCATCCTCGATACCATAAATCCGTGCGAGTTTTTCCTTCGCTTCGTGCTTCATGCGATAGAGCACAGGCACGCGGTCCAGCGGTTCGTGGCGAAGAGCGCGAATGAACCGCTCGCGCGGCAGAAAGTCCTTCATCTGATCCTCCAAATTCCGATCCGGCCGGACGCCGGACCCTCACTCAGGCGGCCAACTTCTTCTGGCCACGGATGTACTTCAGGTACTTGACGGAGTAATCGTCCTTCGCGGTCAACGCGCTCGCCGCGAAATTGAAGGCCGTAAACACGTCCGGAGGGTTCATCACAGGATCCACCATGACCGTGTCGCAGCCGTTCAGTATGGCGATATTGACGAACACCTCGTTGAGCAGCTTACGGTTCGGCAGGCCGAACGAGACATTGCTGTGCCCGCCGAAGATATGCACAGCGGGAAACTGCTCTCGCAACCGGCGAACAGCCTGGAGATAGTGGTTCCCGAAGTCGGATCCGGCCCCAATTGGGAAAACGAGAGGGTCGAGGAAGCGGTCCTGCATTGGAATTCCACCCTCGTCCATCATCTCCATGCATCGGGTGAGATTCGCGACCCGCTCGGTATCGTCCTTCGGCATCCCGCTCCTTCCCGAAGCATTGGCAAAGAGCAGCGCATTGCGCTCTTTTGCCATGACGACGAGCTCTTGACGGCCCGCCTCCAGATTGAACGAGTTGATGGCCGGCCGGCTCTTCGAGCTGTCATGGACTTCGAGGCCGGCAAAAATGGTCTTTGAATCCGATGAATCGATCGCGACGACAGCATCGGTGATTTTCTGAGCCGTCTTCACCAACCATCGAATCCATTCGAACCGTTCCTCGGGATAGACGGACATCTCGTCGACGCAAAGGTCGATGATGTCGGCGCCCAGTCGCTCCTGATTCTTGATCGACCAGGTAATGTAGTTCATGTCCTTCTGACGAAGGGCCTGGCCGATATGGGGAATCATGAAGCTGTTGCGGGCCGCTGGATCCTTCGGAATGATGTCCGTGCAGTCGAGGATTCGCTTCGTGCCGGCCAGATCGGTGTAGCCGATGCCGATCTTGCCATCGGCCTGCACCACGCGCGGGTTGTTGCCCTTGATCTTGCGTGTGGCATTGAAATTTTCGCCAATGACAATGAGGCGACCATCTTTGAGTTTCATGCCCGAAGAGCTCCTCTCCCTTGAAAGCAGAAATCTGTTTAATGCAACAATGCTGAGGCGGGCCGAACGCCAGTCACGTCAGTTGCAGATCGATCCTGGCCAAGACGGCCTTCTGGAGAATGCGGGGCTGTGCGCGTGCGAGTGGGTCGGCCCGCGGGGACGATCCCATACATTCCGGACCGAGACATTTTTGGCAGCATGGCGCAGCTCGGCATCAGCCGGACGGTAAGCTCGTGGCCAGCGCTCGCGAATAGGCCGAACAGTTCCTGCTGCTGCTCCAACGGCCAGGTCACTTCTGCGCCGTCTATGCGATATGTGTAGCCGGGCGCCATGCGAACGGAGACTTGGAGTCCCCGGCCTGCGCATCGATTGCGCAGCAAGTCAGCGAACGCCTTAGACGCTGCTTCGATACCGAGCCAGCCAGCGCTCTCCAGCAAGAGTGCTTCCAGCACTTCGAAACGATCGATCATACCTATGACCTCTTGATCGAGCGCGCGTCCCAGAGTGGCGACAATGGCGACGACTTCACAGGCATCGCTCACGAAGTGTTGGAATGCCTTACTGCGAAAGACTGTCCCGTCCTTGAGAACCAAGGCCTCGTCTTCGACCGCGACCACCGTGGCAGAGCAATAGTGCACTTCGGGTGCCATCAGCAGATTGGCTCGCGCCGTCATCTCCTCGGCCGCCTTCCGGATCGCGGGTCTCACCTTGTCGATGTCCCGGTAGCCTTGGAGGCGGAGTAGCTTCCAGGAGGAAACGCTGACCCGCGCCGGGCGAAATACGCCCGCTGGTTTCTCAAGGAGCTCCAGCGCAGTCAAGATGATGTCCATATATAGAATATTATCAAAATATATTCGTTCGTCAAGTGGCCTATGGGGAGTTACCTTCTCCGTTATGCTGCTGCCGCGACTTAGCAATCACCTCGCTCCTGATATCATTGAAACGCGTCTCAATCTCCGCAGCGACGGCTGCGGCCACCGATTTCGCGTCCCCGGGTCGCTCTGTCGGCTTCCCCTTGTTCCACTGCTCCAGATAGCCGTCAGTGCCAGCGAGCTTGCGTATCATCGCCGCATGATCTATAAGCTGTTGAAATTTATCACTTAATTGCTGTTTTGCGACGCCGCCCTCGTCCTTTGCCTCGACGACTGAAGGAATTTCCTGCCAATATAGAATCTGAACCTTGGCCATGCCTCGCCTCCTTGGGTTTCGATGTTAGAGCCCGTATGCGTCTCTTTGCCCACGGTTTCCGTTCGCTTGTGGAGCGCCCGATTCCTTGCCAAGGCTGGGCTTGGCTGTAGCCGAAGAGGCATGCCCGTGTGCCGGGCCCAATGTCCGATGGATCTGTGGGATATATCTAAACTGGAGCTTCACTCGGCTGCGCCTTTCCGGTAGCCCATGGGGACCCGTCGCCCAATCGAACCTGCCCTTGCGGAATCGCAAGCGCCGCTTGCGCCAAGGACGGGCCTCGAAAGTCGAGCCAACGAAGCCATCGCTCGCCTCACACGCGTGGCAGCTCCCCCCATTTGCCCTGAGATCGAATTGCTTCTCGCATCCGATATGACGGCGCTGTGGGCCGCCATGGAGCTCAACCTTGGGATTGTCGGAATGGCGCCTCCGCTTTGGTCCGTCGCCTGGGCAGGTGGGCAGGCAATCGCGCGTTACCTGCTCGACAACCCGCAGCATGCCGCGGGTCGACGCGTTCTCGATGTTGGTTCTGGCTCGGGTATATGCGCTATTGCCGCAGCCAAGGCTGGGGCCGCCTCTGTTACAGCCAACGACACCGATCTCCTGGCTTGTCTGGCCATCTCCCAGAATGCCGCGCTCAACCGCGTGAAGATCCAAATCGACAGAACAGACCGGCTCGGCATCAACGTCAAGCAAATCGACTTGGTTCTCGCCGCCAACGTCTGGTACGAACGACAGCTCGCCGAGAGGATCACGCCATGGCTTCGCCGCCTCGCACGCAAAGGAGCAATGGTGCTTCTCGGAGACAAAGGACGCCGCCATCTTCCTCAGCGCCATTTGCTGCCTATCGCCAACTACCTTGTTCCAACGCCAGAGAGCCTTGAGTCTGCCGGGGTGACGAACGCTAGGGTATGGCGATTTTCCTCCCTCACCTAGGCGAAGACTGAATCCTGAATGCCATCATTCGCGCCACGCATGGGCTATGCTTGGAGTTCCGGCCAAAGCTGCGCTTAGGCCTGGGAGCATGATGAAAGTCACTCCTGCGGCGGATCCGGTCCGAACGATTCGCCCATTGCGCCACGAGCAAACCGATCGTTCGCCAGCCGCAGGAGTCGTTGAGAAGCGAACATCCGCCGTTACAATGGAGTTGAATTGGGCAGTCAGCCCGCGATCAATTCTAGCCGGAGGGTTTCTTTCGATGCCTTACATCCGTTTTCCCATACCCGAGTTCGATTTCGAACCGCTCAAGAATATGGAATGGTCGCCGCCGGCTCTGATATCGCAAAATGAAGAGCAGGACTTGCTGAAAGCCCTCGCGGCCGGCGACACGTCGGTCTACGGCGGCCATGCCGTCTCCGTGCCGTCCCAATTTCTCGAGCGATTTGGGCTACGCGGCCAAAACCATCCCGCCATACTCTGCTTGCTGCCGAAAGCGGGCGCCCGCATGATCGGCCGTTCGCACGCTTGGTTCATAAATCGGTCTTTCGTGGTTAACTCCCTCGATCCCGCCAATTCGAAGGTTATCGCCGACTGGAAGACGCCAAGGCCCATGAACACGCGGCTTGGCCCGGACGATGGCATCCCCGTAGCCGGTGCCCTTTACGCCATCTGTGCGCGCCGCTATTCCGACTATTGGACGACCAACCGGACGATCATCGACAGCAACTGGAAGGGGCCGTCCGGAACCCAGGGATTTAGTATCCTCTCTTCCTGCGAGGAAGAGGTGAACGACTTTCATCATGCCAATCTCACGTTCCAGTGGCAGCGCTGAGACATTGGCTTGTTCGGCCGACTGAAGGATCAAACCCCGAAAGGCAATAACCGGATGGCTCGAATTCTACCGCAGAAATCCGTCGCAGCGTTCTTGGCGGCGTACAACGTCACCGAGTTGGGCAATCAGTGCCAACCCGAACAGCTGACCGTGAAGGTCTGGGACTTGTACGGCACCAAGCCGCAGGATGAGGCGAATGCGCCGCCGACCGGCAAGTTCATTGCGGCCGTGGTAATCTGCAATTCCTGCAGCCGCCATGTTGTTTTGGATCGCAAGCGGCTTGGCGGATGAAGCGGTTTCCCTCTTCACCTTGCATGGCTTGGGTACCATAGCCCTGTCTTCGTTCATGGATCGGCCAAAGGGCCCCGCTCGCAGCGAGAGCTTGAGGACAGCGCAATCGGGCAAGAGGTCTCTGGCCGTCGGCTTTCTCCTTCTCGACGGCTTCGATCTGCATGCATTCGCCGGCTGTGTCGAGGCTCTCGCGCTTGCCAACCTGGACAGCGGGGACCCCGTGTATCAATGGCGCATCCTGGGAACGAATGCGAAGGGGGTTAGAAGCCGCTGCGGGCTTCTCCTGCCGGTCGAAGACGCATTTGAAGTCGTGCAGTCCTTTGATCGCATGATCGTGATCGCTGGCGCCGAGGCGGCAACAGGGCGCGATGGCAAAACCCTAGGCTGGCTCCGTCAACTCGCGCGCAACCGCACAGCCTTTGGCGCGATCGAAGGTGGGGTTTGGCCACTCGCGCTCGCCGGCTTGGCGGCTCATCATCGCGTGGCTGCGCACTGGCAGTGCCGCGCGGCTTTGCGCGAAACCTTCGCCGACTTCGAAGTTACAAACGACCGTTACGTGCTGGATGGCGACATGGCGTCCGCAGTCGGCGGAATTGCCGCCTTCGAAATGATGGTCGAATGGATCCGGAGCGATTGCGGCGACGCTCTGGCTGACTCCATCGCGGCGTCTCAGGCCTCGACAATGGTCCCGATTTTGCGGGGCAGGCCACTTCTGGGTCTGGCTCAAAGAATGGGCCTCAGCAACCCGCACCTGGTCGCATGCCTCGCCATTATCGAGGAGCACGTCGAGACCCCGCTGCGAAGCGCCGAACTGGCCGGCCGAGTGGGCATTTCCAAGCGCCACCTCGAAAGGCTCTTCCGCAATCATATAAACATCACGCCGCGCCAACTCTACATGCAAGTGCGACTGGCCGAAGCGAAACATCTAATCGAACAGACGCAGATGAGCGTTGCCCAGATTGCAGTTACTGCCGGATTCGTGTCCGCCTCGCATTTTGCCCGCAGTTTTCGAGATGCATTTGGTCGATCGCCCCGTCAGTTCCGGACCAAGAGTCATCGAGCGATTGTTGGAGAGACGCCACATATGGTGCTCTGACATACCCTCCGGACGTTCTGCTCTTGTGGCGAGCTATGATTATGCAACCATTCCTAGGATGGCCAATGCCCCTCCGTGACCTGCCTGAACCAGATTCTCTGCCGAACCTGTCGGAAGAATTCTCCAACATCCCATCGCTAACGCGATTGGCACCACAGGGCGTATTCTCTCATCCGCCGCGGATACTCTTGCTATACGGCTCGCTGCGCGAAAGATCTTTCAGCCGCCTGCTTACGGAAGAAGCGGCGAGACTGCTGCGGCGCTTCGGGGCCGAAACTCGAATATTCGACCCTCGGCATCTTCCCCATGCAGGCGGCGCTTCGGATGATCATCCGCAAATCCGGGAAATTCGGTCCCTGTCGGAATGGTCGGAGGGTCAGATCTGGTGCAGCCCGGAACGCCATGGTGCTGTAACCGGAGTGATGAAGAACCAAATCGATTGTCTGCCGCTGAATTCGGGGGGCATGCGGCCGACCCAGGGTCGCACCCTGGCCGTCATGCAGGTCTCGGGGGGCTCACAGTCTTTCAATACGGTGAATACGCTTCGCACCCTGGGGCGCTGGATGAGGATGTACACGATCCCCAACCAGTCTTCCGTTCCCAAGGCATTTCAGGAATTCGATGAAGCGGGCCGGATGCGACCCTCCGCGTACTACGACAGGGTCGTTGACGTGATGGAGGAGCTAGTCAAGTTCACGCTTCTGTTGCGCGGCCGCGTGGAATATTTGAACAGCCGCTATAGCGAACGCAAAGAAGCCGGACCCCTCGACCCAGCCAAGGATCTTGCGACCCTTGCCATGGGTGAAAAGACCACAGTCTCTTCGGGAAGATAGTAGCCCTTCGCAAAGCGGCTACCCCCGATCCAAACGATAAATGTCTTCTCTACCCGCCGGTGACGTTCATATGCCGCGGCACGGCCGGCATCATGTGGCGCCGGTCGATGATGAAGTCGTGGCCCTTGGGCTTGCGGGCGATGGCGGCGGCAATCGCGGCCTCGAGCCCCGCCTCATCGCCGCCGGCGCGCAAGGGTGCGCGCAGGTCGGCCGAATCCTCCTGGCCGAGGCACATGTAGAGCATGCCGGTGCAGGTGAGGCGCACGCGGTTGCAGCTCTCGCAGAAGTTATGGGTGAGCGGCGTGATGAAGCCGAGCTTCCGCCCCGACTCGCCGATGCGCACGTAGCGCGCCGGCCCGCCGCTGCGGTAATCGATGTCCTGCAGCGTCCAGCGCCGAGCAAGCCTGGCGCGGACCAGGGAAAGGGGCAGATACTGCTCGACCCGGTTTTCGCCGCCGATGTCGCCCATGGGCATGACCTCGATCAGGGTCAGATCGAAGCCCTCGGCGCCGCACCATTCGATCAGCCGGTCGAATTCGTCCTCGTTCACGCCCTTGAGAGCGACGGCGTTGATCTTGACCGCGAGCCCGGCGAGCTTGGCCGCGGCCAGCCCTTCCATGACCTGCTCGAGCCGGCCCCAGCGCGTGATGGCGGTAAACTTGGCCGGGTCGAGGGTATCGACCGAGACGTTGATCCGGCGCACGCCCGCGGCGGCCAACTCGCCGGCGAAGCGGGAGAGCTGGCTGCCGTTGGTGGTGAGGGTGAGTTCGTCGAGCGCGCCTGAGGCCAGATGGCGGGAGAGGGCGCGCACCAGGCTCATGACATTGCGGCGCACCAGCGGCTCGCCGCCGGTGAGGCGAAGCTTGCGCACGCCCGAGGCGACGAAGGCGCTGCACAGGCGGTCGAGTTCCTCCAGAGACAGGATCTCCGCCTTCGGCAGGAAAGTCATGTCTTCCGCCATGCAGTAGACGCAGCGGAAGTCGCAGCGGTCCGTCACCGATACGCGCAGATAGGTGATGCTTCGTCCAAAGGGATCGATCATGCCGTCCGGCTTCGCCTAGCTATATCCGGCAGAATATAGTGCAACTCGCGTGGTATGTCTTTGCCGACCCCCTTCACCTATCGGCGCATTTCGCCTTGCGCCCAAACGCGACACTGCCTTTCGCCCGAGACCAGGAATTTCCGGGCTCAATCCAATGGCCTCAGAGGCCCAAAAGCCCGTCGAATTCCCGAGCTCCGCATTATCTCGTGACCCTTGTCTCTAGCTGGATGACACTGATAATAGCTTCGCGCGCCAAATGCGGGCAGCGATATTGAGCACGTTGGGAGTCAATGGAATGTCGAGCACAACGCTCTTTCCCATACCTACGTTATTCGCGGAAAACGCCTGGATCAATGAGGCAGACTATGTCCAGCTTTATGACCGGTCCATTTCCGACCCCGAAGGATTCTGGAGCGAGCAGGCAAAGCGCTTGCACTGGACGAAACCTTTCACGCGCGTAAAGGAGACGAGCTTCACTGGAGATGTGAAGATTCGCTGGTTCGCCGATGGCACACTAAACGCAAGTTACAACTGCATAGACCGGCACTTGTCGGAGAAGGCCGACAGCACCGCCATTCTCTGGGAAGGAGACAGTCCCACAGAATCCAAGCATGTGACCTATTCAGATCTGCACGCCAACGTATGCCGCCTAGCCAATGCGATGAAATCCAGGGGCGTCAAGAAGGGAGACCGCGTAACGATCTACATGCCCATGATCCCCGAAACCGCCTTCGCGATGCTAGCCTGCGCGAGGATCGGCGCCATTCACTCGGTTGTATTCGGGGGCTTCTCTCCGGAAAGCTTGGCCGTCCGGATTCGAGACTGCGATTCGAATGTCCTCATCACCGCTGACGAAGGCCTGCGCGGAGGGCGCAAGATACCTCTGAAGGTCAACGCCGACGAGGCGCTGAAGCAGTGCCCGGGTGTGAGCACGGTGATTGTGGTTCGGCGAACCGGCGGCACGGTCGGTTGGACCGCGGGAAGAGAACGTCTGGTACCACGAACTCGTCGCGAACGCATCGAGCGACTGCGCCCCGGAGGTGATGGGTGCGGAGGATCCATTGTTTATCCTTTACACATCGGGTTCGACGGGAAAGCCGAAGGCCGTCGTGCACACGACCGGTGGCTACCTCGTCTACACCTCAATGACGCACCAGTACGTGTTCGACTATCACGATGGCGATACTTACTGGTGCACCGCTGACATCGGCTGGGTGACGGGACACAGTTACGTCGTCTACGGACCCCTCGCCAACGGCGCAACGAGCCTAATGTTCGAGGGAGTTCCCAACTACCCGGACCCGTCCAGATTCTGGCAAGTTGTCGACAAGCATGCCGTCAATATCTTCTATACGGCGCCGACGGCGATCCGGGCGCTCATGCGCGAAGGCGAGCAATTCGTCAAGAAGACCAGCCGTGCCTCCTTGCGGCTTCTCGGATCTGTGGGAGAGCCGATCAACCCCGAGGCCTGGCTTTGGTATCGCCGCGTTGTGGGCGACGAGAGGTGCCCGATTGTCGATACATGGTGGCAGACCGAAACGGGCGGCATTCTTATAACTCCGCTGCCGGGTGCCATTGCGACCAAGCCCGGCTCCGCGACCAAACCCTTCTTCGGAATCCAGCCGATCATCGTCGATGGAGGCGGCACGGTCCTGGAGGGCGAAGCGCAAGGCAACCTTTGCATCGCCAACTCCTGGCCCGGCCAAATGCGCACGATCTATGGAGATCACCGCCAATTCATCGATACCTATTTTTCGGCGTACCCGGGAAAGTACTTCACGGGGGACGGCAGTCGGCGGGACAAGGACGGCTACTATTGGATCACGGGGCGCGTGGATGACGTGATCAATGTCTCGGGTCACCGTATTGGCACGGCCGAGGTCGAGAGCGCCTTGGTCGCCCATCCCCAGGTCGCTGAGGCTGCGGTCGTCGCCTATCCCCATGATATCAAGGGCTCCGGCATCTATGCGTACGTGACCTTGAAGGTTGGCATCGAGCCGTCGGAAGAACTGCGCAAGTCTCTTGTTCAGTGGGTTCGTAAGCAGATCGGCGCAATTGCCGCACCGGATCTCATTCAATGGGCACCTGGATTACCGAAGACACGCTCGGGAAAAATTATGCGACGCATCCTGCGCAAGATCGCCGAGAACACGTATCAGGAGCTGGGCGACACCTCTACCCTCGCCGATCCTTCAGTCGTCGACGAGCTCGTGCGCAACCGTATGAACCGCATTTAGCAAGATGCGGAACATCCGCCGGCGACTATGAAACGGCCGGGCGTAAAGTGTTGCCCGGCGGCAGTGGTTGTTGAGCAATGGAGCATCCTCCGGAAGCAATATACCCGATTGGACGCCCAGGCCTTTGATATCCGACAGCGATCGGATGGCGTCGTTAGATTGCCAACTCTAGGAACCTCATTATGCCCAGCCAGTCGCCAGGTCCCAGCAAGCCCCACACCGTGGTCCCGGTAAACGAGATCAGTTTGGTGCTATACCCGGACGATCGCGCGGTTGGTCTGCAGTTTAAGGACGGGGCTGGGAATGAGGTGTTTTTGTGGCTCCCGGGTTCGCTTTTGGAGCGATTAGGCACTCAGTTGATTGACGTGACCAAGGACTATCCCGAAACTCTGAATTGGGAGCCGACTATCCCCAAAAGCCACTAGATTTTGTGCGAGAAAATATCAGCAGGCTTTCCCATGATAACTCTCGTCCTTAGCACAACCATCAACTCCGCGATCGAGCCACTGTGGGTCTGTTCCCGAGGCTGCTTCAGCGAGGATTCTACTTCAGGCCAAGCCCATCCATTAATCTGGAATTGAACTAGGATTGGGCGGGCTCCACCATCCTTCTCCTGTCGGGGCTGTCAAAACAGCGTTACTCCTTCGTCTCGAACGCCGCCCGTTCGCTTCCTACATGAGCGCATGCAATGAGCTTCTATGGATGGTAGAGACAGGGATCAGGACCCAATGTTGGGCCTTCCTTAGCGAGCGACAGGATGCTTCGCGGCATGGCTGAGGTCACTGAGGATGCTGTGCTGGCCACCCTCCGGACGGTCGGGGACCCCGATCGTGACGGCAACATCGTCGATCTCGGCATGGTCACGGGCCTAGCCCTGAAGAATGGCCACGTTGCCTTTGCGATTGAAGTCGATCGGAACCTGGCGCCGGGGCTCGAGAACCTGCGCCGCCAGGCCGAGATCGCCGTCGAGCGGATTGAAGGCGTGCTCTCAGTCTCCGCAGTGCTGACGGCCGAACGAAAGGCTAAGGCCTCCCGACCGCACAGCCGCGTGCAGCCGGCAAGACCTGTCATACCGGGCGTTCGCTCAATCGTGGCAGTGGCAAGTGGCAAGGGCGGTGTCGGCAAATCGACGACTGCCGTCAACTTGGCACTTGCGCTCAAGGGCCTCGGCCTCGCCGTGGGTCTGCTCGACGCCGATATCTATGGGCCTTCCCAGCCACGAATGATGGGAATCTCCGGGCGCCCCTCCTCCCCGGACGGTAGACGTATCTTACCCATGGAAAACTACGGGATAAGGGTAATGTCCGTCGGCTTTTTGGTGCCCGACGACGCTCCCATGATTTGGCGCGGTCCGATGGTAACAAGCGCGCTCAACCAGATGCTGCGGGAAGTCGACTGGGGCGAACTCGACATCCTCGTTGTCGATCTGCCCCCTGGCACGGGAGACGCCCAGCTCACCGTGTCCCAGCAAGTGCCCCTCTCAGGTGCCATCATCGTATCCACACCTCAGGACATTGCGCTGCTCGATGCTCGTAGAGGCCTTAACATGTTCCGCAACGTTGACGTCCCGGTACTCGGCATCATCGAAAACATGAGCTACTTCCTCTGCCTCCACTGCGGAATGCGTAGCGACATCTTCAGCCATGGCGGCGCCCGGCGCGAGGCAGAGAAGCTGGGCGTTGACTTCCTCGGTGAAATCCCTCTCGACAAGGCTATACGTGAAACTTCTGACAGCGGGCGTCCCGTCGTGGTCTCCGATCCTGGCAGCGCCCATGCCAAGACCTTTCGGGCCATCGCCCAGCGAGTGTGGGCAAAAGTCGAGGCCGAGCCTCGAAGGGTCCCACCTCGGATCGTCGTCGACTGACAATGCTCGCGCACTCAAAGACCCGTCCCCTCGGGCACGAGGGCCCCACAATCATGTGTCCAGGATCTCGCCATTTCGGCGCAAGTGTAGATGCGGTCGTGAACCCGTCCGCGGACAGCACTATGGTACGCAGCAGTACGCCTTACAGGAGGTGATACCCATGGCCAAGCTGCCAGATTTGGACGGTTGACGTCACCAAAGGTCACTGGGGAGCGGAGCTGACGATTGGAACCCCTGCAAAAGATGGCAGCAATTCCTCACAGAGCATCCTCCGTCAATTCACCGCCGAAGCACGGCTTCCCGTGAGCGCTGCCGGACAAGCGGCGAAAATCGCTACTCTGTGGAGCCAGCGTAGACGCCCTGACCTCTCCGCCCGTTAATGGCAACGTTGAGATCTGTCACCAAGCCATTGGTCAGTGAATAGATCCAGCCATGAACGCTGAGGTCCTGATCACGCGCCCAAGCCTCCCGCACGAAGACGTCAGACGCGACATTTTTCACCTGTCGGAGGACGCTGAGTTCGCACAGGCGATTCATGCGGTCGCGCTTATCCAGGATTGAAAGAAGTTCCTACCGATGTTCATGGAAAACTTCGCGGACAGGATGTAGCCAGTGATCTACGAGACCACGTCGTCTACCATCCACTGCCGCACTCACGCCACCGCATCCATAATGTCCCACGACCATAACGTGCTTGACCCTCAATACGTCGACAGCAAATTGGAGCACAGACAAATAGTTGGAATCTCGCGGAGGCGCGAGATTAGTGATGTTGCGATGAACGAATGGCTCACCAGGATCGAGCCCTACAATCTCGTTGGCGGGCACGCGGCTGTCGGAGCACCCGATCCAGAGATACTCTGGCGTCTGTTGTTGCTCGAGCCGGTGAAAGAACCCCGCATCATCTGAAACTTTTCGCGCCGCCCAGGCGCGGTTATTGGCCTTCAAATGCTCTAGCAACGGCCCCCGCCCGTAAAATGCCAAATCTGTGACGCTGTTGTCCGCCGCCACAATGCTTTCACATGTGCGGAGGCCCGATCGCCTGCCGTTCAAATTCCGGAAATCGTTGCTCCATTTCCTCAAGTATGTTGAGAACGACCGTATAGGCGTCACCAGGTTCCTCCGCCGCGATCCCTGTACTCAATTGTGCGCCGTCATCGCCGGTCAGTTCTATCCCTCGTTCCGCCGCAACACGTTCTATCAGCCCTTGATACCTAACGCTGAGTGGCTGCCTCACAATGCACCCTGCGTCGCTCACCTCCACCGCCGAGGGAATTTCTCTCCAATAGATTATCTGCACGGTCGCCATGTCACATTCCCTCTCGACGCATAGGCGATATCTGGTTACTCCACGAAATCGCGTTGCTACACTCTTGTATCTCCTTGTTGCACGCGAGGGACCGCAATCCTCTGCCAGAATTCAAGCAAGGTGTTCCACCGAGCTACGCTAGTGTAGTCGCGCGCCAGCCAGCGTGCCAAAGTCTGATCCATTCGCGCTGGTTATGGGCCCATGAGAGCAGCGTTTGCCGAAGATGAGCGCGCGCAGCCGACCGACATGCAGACTAAGCGTCGAATTACCACTGAATCCCTCGCCACTCGGGCATTTCGCATGATCAAAACACCCCCAGTCCATCAGACACGCGGCGCGCACTTCGCCTCAGTCGAAGCCGACGGAGCGATTGTGGTGTCTGCCGAAACGGTGGCTTCTGGCCTCGGACTCTCGATCGACGCTCTGCTGCAGCATTTAAGATCTGGCCTAGTCTATCAAGCAACAGAATGTGGAATTGAGGAAGATGTAGGGAATCTCCGGATTACGTTCCGGTACCGGAATCGTCAGTTTCGGGCTGTCATCGATCGCTCGGGGAACATCGTACCATCGAGTTCAAAATAGCAGCGCATGTCGGAATTGCTGAGGTTGTGCTCCCGGTTGCCCTGCTCCTTCTGCGCTGCTCTACTCTCAATTGGTTGCGCTTTCTTCGACTTCGTCGCCTCTGGATTACAGCACGCACCCGCGCTGTGCTGCACATGCCCCCATGCATGCGCCTCGCCCGCCCAAGATTGATCGGCCGTCAGTACGAGGAGTAGAAGCTATTGAAAGCTACGGGTCGGTTGGAAAAACAGCTCCTTCGCCAATTACCTTCCACGCGGGAAGGTTCGTATGAGCCGGACGACATATGACTATGAGCAGCGCTTTCACGATGTGATTGGCGGCCTCAGGGCCGAGGGTCGCTACCGTGTCTTCGCCGATCTGGAACGCCTGGCGGGGCGGTTCCCTAAGGCGTTGCGCCATCGCCCGCGGGCCGAGGGCGGTGGGACCCAGGAAGTCACCATCTGGTGCTCCAACGACTATCTGGGCATGGGCCAGCACCCGACCGTGCTGGACGCCATGCATGAGGCCATCGCCAGTGTCGGCGCCGGCGCCGGGGGCACACGTAATATCTCCGGCACCAGCCACTATCACGTGCTTCTGGAGCGCGAGCTCGCCGACTGGCACGGCAAGGCGGCTGCCCTGCTGTTCACCTCGGGTTATGTCGCCAACGAGACGGCGCTTTCCACGCTTACTCGTCTGTTGCCGGGTTGCATCGTCTTTTCCGACGCCCTCAACCACGCCTCGATGATCAACGGCATCCGCTCCAGCGGGGCCGAGAGGAGGATCTTCCGCCACAACGACCTAGAGCATCTCGCGGAACTTCTGGCCGCTGCCCCGACCGACCGGCCCAAGCTGGTAGCCTTCGAATCGGTCTATTCCATGGACGGCGACATAGCCCCCATCGCAGCGATTTGCGATCTGGCCGAGCACCATGGCGCCTTGACTTATCTGGATGAGGTCCATGCCGTCGGCATGTATGGCCCCCACGGGGCCGGCATCGCCGAGCGTGACGGGGTAGCCCACCGTCTTACGGTCATCCAAGGCACCCTCGGCAAGGCCATCGGCACGATGGGCGGGTATGTCGCCGGCTCAGCGGCCCTGGTCGACGCGCTTCGTGGCACAGCCCCCGGCTTCATCTTCACGACGGCCCTGCCCCCGGTGATCGCCGCCGGCGCCCTCGCCAGCCTGCGCCATCTGCGCGGAGCCCAGGACCTTCGGGCCCGCCAGCAGGCGGTCGCTGCCATCTTGAAGCGCGGCCTGGTCGAGGCGGGGCTTCCGGTCATGCCAAACCTAAGCCACATCGTACCGGTGTTGGTGGGCGAGGCCAGGGCCTGCAAAGCGGTGGCCGACGAGCTACTTTTGCGGCACGCAATCTATGTCCAGCCCGTCAACTTTCCGACCGTGGCCAGGGGAGGAGAGCGCCTGCGGCTCACCCCTTCACCGCTTCATGACTCCGCGATGATCGCGGCACTTGTCGAAGGGTTATCCGACACCTGGTGCCGGCTAGGGCTCTCGGCTGCGGCCTGAGCTCTATGCCGCGCTGATGTTGTCTTGAGTGCGAAACCGAAATTTGGAATGTCAAAAGCGTTACTTTCAACAAACCAGCTTAGGTCAACAAGTCTGGCGTCGAACTAGTCACTGTGGGCGTGGCATTCTCGGGTACTGCCACAAAGCGCCCCTTCTCCTCGCGGGGGAGTACTCGCCGCCGAGTCATCCGGTAGACTGCAAATAATCCTAGCGCCCCATAGGCGGCAGCAAGATAGCCCCAGTACGCTCCAGACCCCAACCAACCCATGAGTACTCCATCTACCAAGGGGCCCCCGATAGCGCCAGTGCCGTAGAGGAGAATTAGAGTACCGCTGGCAGCCACTAACTGGTCGGCCTTCAGGAAATCGTTCGTATGGGCTATGCAAAGCGAATACATAGGCAGGGAGATCCCAGCATAGAAAAATGCCGCGGCGGCAAGCGCAGCAAGAGAGACCGTAGACGCAAACATCGCCATTACCGCCAACGCCGCAGCGCTGAAGGCGGCAACAGTCACAAGTTTGCGGCGGTCGAAGCTGTCAGAAAGGCGCCCAAGTGGCCATTGCAGCGTAGCGCCGCCCAAGATTGCTGCGATCATGAAGATGGACACCTCCGCCGTATCGAGCCCTATCCGGGGCCATACACTGCGCCCATTGAGAAGAAGCCGCTTTGGGCCATGCCTACACTAAGGGTGCCAAGGGTTCCAAGCGGGGAAACCCGATAGAGCTGGACTAGGCCCACATGGCTTGGCTCCGAGAAGGCCGGCGCCTGCTTGGCGGTCATCAAGATTGGTATAACGGAGAGTGAGATGAGCAATGCCACAAGGCTGAAGAGCCGAAAGCCTGAAGGGTCCGCCAGATTGAGCATGGCCTGCCCCCCGATCAGGCCCGCATATTGGGTCAGCATGTAGATAGAGAACAAACGCCCTCGGTTCTCATTGCTACTGCGGTCATTTATTCAGCTCTCGGGGCAATTATGTCCTTTACACACCATGCCCATTAGCGGTATAGTCGCCTCACTCAATGGAGGCTAACATGTCGATTTCCGGTAGCCCAATTTTCTACAATGAAGCCGCAGCCCGCGAGTGGCTTGAGGCTTTGCTATGGCCCAATGGGACGGTTTGCCCCCATTGCGGCGTTGTCGGCGCATCCTATGCGTTGAAGGGCAAAAGGCACCGCGACGGGCTCTACAAGTGCAAGGGTTGCGCCGAGCAATTCACGGTCACGGTCGGCACGGTCATGGAGCGCAGCCATATTCCGCTCACCAAGTGGCTTCTCGCCATGCATTTGATGTGTGCTAGTAAGAAAGGCATTTCGGCTCACCAGCTTCACCGCCAGCTTGAAATCACCTATCGTGCGGCGTGGTTTATGGCTCACCGCATTCGCGAGGGAATGCGCGACATGTTCCCAGACGCTGGCGGCCAGTTAGGCGGCAAGAACAAGGTTGTTGAGGCCGATGAAACCTATGTCGGCGGCAAAGCTAAGAACCGCAAGAACCATGTGCCGCCCAAGGAAGCGGTTGTTGCGCTTGTAGAGCGCGAGGGGCGCGTGCGCTCTTTCCATGTGCCTAGCGTCAACGGTAAGACGCTGCGCCCGATCCTCAAGGCGCAAATCAACCGTCATTCGTACCTAATGACGGACGAAGGGACGGTCTACCCGCCCATCGGCGAGGATTTCGCGGGCCACGGCTCGGTTAATCATTCAATCGAGGAATATGTTCGCGGTGGCTTCTGGCATACGAACACGGTTGAGAACTACTTTTCGATCCTCAAGCGCGGCCTAGTTGGCACCTTCCACCATGTCAGCCAGCAGCATTTGAAGCGTTATCTAGGCGAGTTTGATTTCAGGCACAATGAGCGTGCCGCCCTAGGCGTGGATGACGAGAAGCGTATGCAAAAGGCCGCCAAGGGCATCCGAGGCAAGCGCCTCACCTATCGGCGGACTAGTGGGGGCAAAGAAGGCTCAGAAGCCAGCCCGAGCTAGGCGCGCCAAGCCTCGCTTGGAGTTACCCGATAACCCGCAGCTATTGTTGCCCTTCCTTGACGACGACTGACTGCCGCCGCTTGGGTGATGGCTTCGGCTTGGGTCGGTCAACGTGTGGCTGTTTCGCTACCGCCAGCACGGCACGCTTGAATTGGTCCCACTCGGGGCCGGATTCGGTGGCTGTGGTGACTCGACGCTTAGGCATGTCAGAATCCTACCAACTCAAAGACGGGAGGTAAACCCATGCTGATTGTCCTGGTCATCATAGCGGTTCTCTTAGGCTTCATCGCGGCCGGTCTGGCACCCTCTCTCAATACCGTGGTGGCATCTCTCAAGACCATTGAGCAACTGTTAGGCCGCATTGAGGATCAATTGATCAAACAGGGGCAGCAGGAAGACTGACGGGGCGGGATGAGACTCCCGCCCCGCCTGTCGTGTATCCTAGTGGCGGCCAAGCAACCTACGAGAGGCCCGAATGTCTCAAAAGGAAGAAGCACTTTTTAAAAAGTTCTTCCCACACACCCAATTTAACGACGTTGAGGCCGCGGCTTCCGTTCAAAACCACGGATTAGGCGTTAGCGTCTACGGGCGACGAGGGATCCCCGACAACTTCGTGCTTTGCGTCGCGACAACGAAAGATCGCTTGGGACCGATAACGATGAACCGAAAAACCGCGGTTGAATTGAAGCGGCTTCTAACTCAAGAAGGATTTTAGCGACAGCGGCTGAATGCAACGGCAGTGGCACGCGGGCACGCTTCTTTAACTGCCGTTCGAGCCATAGATCAAAGGCACGAGTTCATGCAAACAACCTCTGTAAACCTTTCTCCTGGCCTCAATGAAATTCCACAGCGGCTGGAGGATTTTCAGGTTGGCCTAATGGAGGGCGAACTGCTTGTGCGGATCGTCGCAACAGTTCGATCTCACTTTGGGGAACCCAGCGGCCACGGAATACCCCAGCCGGAAACCACGTTGGCAATCCGTATGGATCGAGCGGCTGCCATGATGCTTGCCGCCAAGCTTCGCGATTTAGCCCAGACCATGGATTGGCCGCTGCTATAACGAGACGCAAGCCGAGCCGGAAGGCTCTACGACGTGGCCCATCATCTGCTGGACCGCCAATTGCCGACTCGGCTTCGCCTTGCATATAATCCCGCCGTTCCGTGCTGGCACATGCTCGGTCTTGTAAGACTGAGCAGCTAGGGCATCGGAGCTGGCGTACCTGGGGGTGCGACCCGGGTGCAGGGAGACCGAGCCAGCCGGTCTCTTTCGGGCACACCAGCCCCAAACCGCACCTACATCACAGGCTTTGGGAATTGAAGACAACCCTTCGCGGGGGTTGAATGGTGCTTAATTGCGCTAATCGCAATCTGTAGAAATGGTGTTGTTAAAGGCATAATTGCCGCTCTCGGCGACAACGTAGAGGCCGGCGTAGCAATAGCCCGTGATTACTCTAGTGACAAACCAAGTCACTGGCTGAATATACAGAGAGGCCAACAGCACTGCCGCGACGGCCAGCGCCGACAATGCTGCAAATACCCTAATATGCCCAACACTTCGGACCCCCTTCGGAGTCAACAGTGAACTTAGTAGGAAGCCGACGTAGTACCCAGACATGACTGCGCCCATGGCCGTGCTTGAGAAGCCATCGAGGCTACCGCGCAGGCCAAGAAGGCTGGATTGCAGGCCATTACCCGCCATAATCAGTGCCACGCCCAAGAGCAGTGCCCAAGTCGTCTTCAATAAGATCAACATGAAAAATCCCTCGATACTGGACCGGCCGGCAAGGTAGGGACGTTACACCGACACCTCCGAGATGACTAACATCCTTCGAGACTGAATGCGCCTATTCACATTTGTCGGCGAGGTCCGCTTAGACATTCTCCGCAGGCACAGCAGGTACATTTTATTCATTGAGCAGTTAGTTGGCCGATGTGATGCGGCCATTCGAAAGCAACGCCAGCAGCATGCCGCCGTCGTACCCAACCACGCTCCGTAGACGCGTCATGACCCGCCGCATCCCGTGAACGCTGGGAAGCCGCCTTCACCGCTCGCAGGCGACGACGCTGACTGACCGATTCGTCTTTGACGAGGGGCTGATATGTGTTTGGCAGTGCCTCGATCGAGACCGAACTGTCCAGATCACAACGCCAATAAGAATTCAAATCCTATCGTGCAAATTCAACTCCGCTCCGGCAGCTCCACAGTAGCGCTTGTGCCATACCTCGAACCCGGAGGTCGTCGCCCCCCAACTCCTCATCAATCGTCAGGGTTCACTACAAGTAGACGGTAAGACCATCGTATGCACACTCCTCTGGTATTTCATCCTTATGAGCAATCATCTCCCGGCTAAAATGAGTGAGGATTACTCGCTTTGCCTTCAGTTCATGCCAATGACGTTTGATCACCGAATAAGTCAAATGGTGACGAACCGGCTTCTGGTAAAAATAACATTCCGCAACCAATAGATCGGCATTCTCCGCTAGAGTAGGCATATGCGGTGTCCAATCGCTGTCGCCAGTATAGGAAATGGCCTTTCCGGCAACCTCGATGCGAATTGACGTCGGATTGGTCTCAGGCGTGTGAAGTGCAGGATACGATGTGAACTTGATGCCATTGACATCACGGGTTTCGAGGACATCCATCTCCACATAGTCAAGGCGAAACTTTGGCGTCATCGCATACATTCCCGGAAACAGCGCCTCGCCAATCAATGTCAGGCGGGATTTTGTCCCTCTTGGCCCGACGACGGCGAGGGGTCGCAGGCGCTTGGCTGCGAGCATCGCATCGAGGAGCAAGAATGGCACTCCCCCACAGTGGTCACCGTGAAAGTGCGTGAGGAAGATTACGTCGATTGAGTTGTGATCAATTCCAAGTTTACTCAGCGCAATGAGTGAAGAAGCACCAAAATCGATGGCAAATCGGATACCCGGAGCGTCCACCAAAATGCACGTGGTGAATTTACCGCCGGCACCAAATGAGTCGCCAGAGCCGACGAAGATGACCTTGACCGACAAGGTTCCCCCCCTTTCCGTGCACTCAGTTGTATGGTCTCCGTAAGACGATCCGCTCGTCACAGTGCGGCTTCCTCTTCATAGCACCCTCTCCTTCCAGGGTCCAAAAGTGCCCGAAAAGCTTCCCTTTGTCCGGAGCAGCTTTCGGGTTCTGCGCCAGGGAAGCGACACAAGGCTGAGAACAGTCACAGTCAGCGACCGCCCTGTACTCTACCGCTTCTGAAAGCTGTCAGCGAAGCGGGGACTGCCGATGAGTCGTAGCGGGATTGGCGCCAAATTCCAATGCTGGCGCCCTTTCGAGGCGGCGGAGCCAATATTGCCTGAAAATCCGGCCGAAACTGTCGCGGAAATACGTCTCCTTTCGCTCGTTCTTTTGCTGCATGGCATACAGGACGACGCGCTCAACGCGAAATCTTATAGCGTCCTGCGCTGACTAGGACTCGTTGGGCGTCACGCGGAGGATTCCCAAGACGGCAAAGGTCTGACTCAGTGTGGCGAACCAAGGAGGTTCGGCGTGTCGATGCCGGTGCCACTGCGTGGCGACTTTGATGCGGCTGATCTTCGCCGCCTGGGGCGGAGCAGCAAGGATGCCAATCAGGCCCGACGGCTTCTGGCGTTGGCGACGATCTACGCTGGTGGCACGCGGAGCCATGGCGGAGCGGACGTCCGGCGGCGGGACCAGTCATGCGCCTGGAGGCGGGCGGCCGGTATTTTCCCCCGCATCCGACGCCACTCGCCTCGATCCGTCGGTGGGAAGGTATAGTGGGATGCGGATAAAGCGAAACCACCCCACCTCTATCCGGGGAACCACTGCGGCGGACGGGCGCCGGGCTCATCCCGGCGCTATTCACTCTGCCCCGGGTTCTCTTTGTCCACTGACCCATTGCACATAGCGCGGCAGCGTTTCCGTGCGTAGTCCCATGCGGAAAACTTGGCACTCTCGTCCGGTCCGTCAATCGCGACGATGAACGGGTCATCGCCGAAGCTCTTGTAATAGCCAAACAAGGCCTCCGCAGTCATGCCCGGCTCATAGCCCTCCTTGAGCGAGAGGTCTACCAACCGACGACATACAGCGAGCGCATCCTCGACATTGTCGTAGATGCCTTGCTCGTATCGTTCGTCCGTCTCCATGTAGTGATAATTGTCGTCCACCAAAACCCTGTACCGAACCATGGCTCGACGTTTTCCCCTTTCTTGCTAGCTGTTGGAGTCCTCAGCGCAACTGGGCCAACCGGACCATAGTGACGAGCGATGCAGAGAAGGCAGATTTGCCCTTCTCGCCTACCAATCTGTAATTTTCCCGAGGCGCCCGCCGATTCACTTGTTTAGCGATCGCCGTTGAGAGGAATGCCTTTTGTCCAATCCAGCTCGAGCTGCCCCTCCTGCCGCGGCCCCTTCCGGCCCCTGGCCGCAATCCCTGACGCGCTCTCACTCTCAGGGGCGCGCCGCGAGGTGCCGGCGGCCCCCGCACCTCCCGTCGAACGACAATTCGCATGCCCTATCTTTGTAAGGAACTCCCGCCTGGCGGCAGCCCGGGCGCCCTTCCAGGCCGCCATGAGCTGATCCACCTGCGGGCCGCGGGCCTTGATGACAGTGCTGGCGCCTCGCTTAGCTTTCTTGCCCGCAATTTCACGAGCTTTGGCAATCTGCGCCTTTGCAGTCGGCTCGGCGGCGACGGCCCGATAGGCTGCCGGGTTATCGGCAAGCCCCAGCTCGGTGACGATTGCGGCGGCCGGCTCGGTGATAGTGGCCGCCTCCATCGCACCCCTGGCAGTCGACTCTGCGATATCCAGATTCCGCGCTGCCGCCCTCAAGCCTCCTTCTGGGCGACCTCTGCCAATTTTTGCGCGGTCCCCGCGCAAAATTCCCATCGAGCTGCAAAGCTCTACGTATCTGGCAATCTGCCGGTCCCGCTCGAGCTTGGAAAGCTCACCCCTGTGCAAGTTCTCAGCCAGTTCTGCCATCTCGAAGGTGATTTCGGGGCCCTCAAGGATTCGCGCCTCGATCTTGGACCAGCCCTCCTCCCGGGCGGCGACAAGACGCGTGGCTCCATAGACCAGGACCCAGGTCGAGCGGCTCTCGCCGTTCTCCTCGTTGACGAGACGCACGCCGATAGGCGCGAGCAGACCATTCTCTCGTAGCGATTCCCGCATTATTGCGATCTGCTTCGCCGTGGGGGTTCGCCAACGCGTGCCAATCAGGATATCGGCCACCGGCAGCCGCTTCGTCGTCACCTGCTTACTCACACCCAGCTCCCGTGTTGACCGTTCGCATCGCGAGCTTCGCTGCAGAGTGGGTACCACAGGCATTAAAGAGTGGAGGTCCCCGCCCTCTTCACTTCTAAGTGACACCTCAATACGCGGCTCAGGTGGGACTGGCAGGTCGCCATCGTCAAGGCCGATACCAAGTGCGATCCTCTTCGGGTGGGCTCCCATCGCGGCCCGTGATGCTGCGCGGCTTTCAAGGGTGAACACGCGGTCTCCGCGCAGAGGGGCGCGCGCAGACGCACGTCGTCTCGCTTTGGCTAGATGATCCCCGCCGCCGACAGGTCCGCCAGCACCTGGACCGCGGTTCGATGGGATTGGAAACGCGACAGTTCCGGGGCGGCCCTTCGGATTGAGCTGCGGATGATCAGCCCAATCGGCCCGATGTCCGCCAACTGACGGATGCGGGCGGCAATAGCCTCCGGAATTCGGCGCTCGCCTCGTTCCCAGTATCGGATGATGCGCGTGCCGACGTTCAGCACCTTCGACAGCGGCGTGCGCCACTGAGACCCGTAGAGGGATTCCCCAGCGGTAGCGAGTTCAGCCGACGTCATGAATATCTCGCGCCGCCGCCGCCTCATCGCCGAACGCCCATGCCAAGAGAGTCAGACGCCAGGTCCCTCAATGCCCCCATCGCATCCGAGCCGGCACCCCACCCTGATTGATGATCGCGACGTTCTGATTTCTTGCACCTGATTTACTCCGGCCAGGGGAGAGAAGGTCGGGTCAGCATCGACCTGAACGGCGTACCGTTTGCCTGGGATCGCGACCTCCACCAAAGCATGCCTACGTCCAGTGATGACTCCGAGTCGCGACTCGGGCATCGATCTCATTCCGACCGGCCGGACCGGCCCATGAGGCATTGATCCTCCCCATACATTTGACCGCTCGATCACAATAAACCTCGTGATTTCAATACGCTGATCCGGTCTGATCGCAAATCCGGATTGCTCGTTTTCGATCCTCAATTGGCCGCCGGCCCAAACACCCGATTCACGCCCCCACTGGTCGTGACGCCCTACTGAGGGCATGCGCGAGCCCATCAGGACCCCGACCGAACAGCGTGATCCGCCAACCCAGTTGCGCGGATGTGCCGCGCATCTGTCCGGCCGCCCTGAGCCCTCAGTCCTCGCCGAAGAAGCCCTCCAAGCCTTCGCCCGACTACTGGCCCGCCAAACCGCCGCCGACGCGGCGCGGTCGAACCCCATCGTGAGTTCAACGACCAAGACAGGAACCATCCCATGACCACTGTGCCCACCAGGCTCTCTCGCCTCCTCACCATCACCGACGTTGCCGAGCACCTGAAGGTCGACCCTCGGACGGTCCGGCGCTGGATCAAGAAAGGAACGCTCCACTTCCATCAGGTCGGGCGCCAGCAACGCGTGGCCGAAGAAGACCTCGCGGCCTTTCTTAGCGCATGCCGGAGGTAAAGGCAATGATGTCACCTGGTGTTCACTCATGTTTATGCTTTATCGTATCGTCGTTACTGCACGACCAATACTATGACCTTACTTTAGATATTGATGCACGCACGATTCAGTACTAGTGTCCACCTCTGTCCCAAGGAGATACCTCATGCCGCTCGACCCCGTGTCACGAAAGCCCGCACCGCTGACCCTCCCCGCAACCCTGGAGGACGTGCGCCAGCACGTGCTCTCGAATGAGACTCAGGATCCGAAGCGGCAACGGGAACTCGCCTCCGGCCTCTCCACGATCGGCAAGGCGCTTGGCCGGCCTCTGACGGAGATACCCGCCGATCCCGCGGCGCTGCAAAGGCAGCTCGAGAAGATCACCGCCGCCATGGTGGGGGTCTCGAAGGGGCGATGGCGCAACGCACGCAGCTATTGCCGCTCGGCGCTCCAGCTTGCCGGCATCACCCACATGCCCGGCCGCTACGACGTTCGGCTATCCGATGAATGGGCCGCCTTGTTCAAGGGGATGGACCACGGCGCCCGCCTCGGCTTTTCCCGCTTCGGAAGGTACGCCAGCTTGCACGGTGTCCTCCCTTCCCAGGTGGATGACGCCGTGATGGACCGGTTCGAGAGCGACCTCGCTGCCGGGATGATCAAGGGCCCCCGTCGCATCCGTGGTACCGCCTGCCGGGTCTGGAACGCCGCCGCGGCGACGGACTCTTCATGGCCCAAGCAGCAACTCACGGTGCCGGACCGCCGGAGGACCTATATCCTGCCCTGGTCCGCATTCCCGGCCAGTCTCAAGGTCGACCTGGACGCCTACATGGATCGGCTGTCCGGCAAGGACATCCTTGCCGAACTCGGCTTCCGCCCGTTGAAGCCCGGGTCCATCAAGACCAGGAGGAGACAGCTACACGAGTACATCTCCGCCCTGGTTCGCCGGGGACGCGACCCTCAGACCCTCCGCTCCTTGGCCGATCTCGTGCCGGTCGAGACGGTCAAGGAGGGGTTGCGCTTCTATCTCGACCGTCCACAGGGCAAGGCGCCGAAACAGGCCTACGACATAGCCTACGTGGTAAGGGCCATGGCGCGGCACTGGGTAGGGGTCGACGCGGCGCATCTCGACAAGCTGAAGGCGATCTGCCAGCGCCTCGACTCGGGCCATCGCGGCATGACCGAACGAAACCTGGAAATGCTGCGCCAATTCCAGGATCCGGCCAACGTCCTTGCGCTTGTGAACCTGCCCAAGCGCATTCTTGCCAGCATCCCCAAGTCCGGCAAGCTCACGAAGTCCCAAGCACTCCAGGTCCAGGTCGCGGTCGCCATCGAGATCCTGTTGATGCTGCCCCTGCGCCTCGATAATCTGGTCAAGCTCAACCTCGAGACCCATCTCAGGCGCACGAACAGGAGCCGGATCCTTCACGTCGCCATCCCCAAGGGGGAAGTGAAGAACACGGTGGACATCAGCGCCGTCCTGCCCGAGCCCACCGCCCGCCTCATCGACACCTACACCCAGCGATACCGACCTCTGCTCGCTGACCAGCCCTCGCCCTGGCTCTTTCCGGGAGAAGACGGCAAGGCCAAGGCGCCGCAGACCCTGCGCGGGCAGATCATCAAGTGCATCAAGGAGCGCATCGGCTTGCGTATGTTTCCGCACGCGTTCCGCCACTTCGCCGCCTTCGTCTTCCTGCAGGCCCACCCGGGTGCCTACGGGGTCGTCCGGCTCGTGCATGCCCACAAGTCCGTCGACACCACCACCAAGTACTACTGCGGCATGGAGACCGCCCCCGCTATACGGCTCTTCGACGAGAACATCCTCAAGACTCCGGGAAGGCCCGGACTCGCCGTCAACCCATACCCCTGGGAGGGGCAAATGACACCCCGCATCGATCACAAGAAGGACCCCCAGCGCCGGTGCCTCAAGCTCGAGCTCTGGCCCGACCAGGACCGCGAAGCCTGGAATGCTGCCGTGCAGGAAGGCGACGTCTTCGACGACGGTGGGCTTGGCGCCAAATGGGCGCCAAGCACCCGGGAGATGAACATCAGCTGCTATGGCCGGTGGCTCGGCTGGCTGCTGCGGCAAGATCTCCTGGACCCCAATCTCGGACCGGCCGAGCGCGTCACGCCGGAGCGGATCGCCCGATACGTTTCGGACCTACAGCGCCAGATCGCATCCAGGACGGTGGTGGCCCGTGTCTGCCACCTTTACCTCAGCCTCAGAGCCATGGTCCCGGATCGAGACTGGGGCTGGATGCGCGGGGTCGAGTCACGGCTCCGGAAGACCGCGACGAGTACCCGGAACAAGCAAGCCCACATAGAGCCGACGAGCGAGCTGTTCGCTTACGGCATCGAGCTGATGGAACGGGCGGACGGACCGGAGGGCGGCACGGTCGCGCAACGCGCTCAGGGGTTCCGCGACGGCTTGATCATTGCCCTGCTCGCCGCCCGCCCCTTCCGGCGGCGCAACTTCGCCTCCATCAAGATCGGCCAGGAGCTAGTCCACCAAGGGCAGGACTATTGGCTACGGTTCTCCAAGAAGCAGACCAAGACCCGGACGGCGATCGAGGTCCCCTTCCCTGTCGTGCTGGTCCCCCTCCTGGAGCGGTATGTCTCGCACCATCGGCCCTTGCTAAATCCCTTCACCAGGGGCGGCAGGTGGGCGAAGCGCAGGCCACGGCCACCAACGCCGGCCCTCTGGATCTCCAGGCGGGGCACCCCCATGGGGGCGACCACGGTTTACCAACGCGTAGTCGCTCTGACCAAGGCCAAGTTCGGCCACCCCGTGAACCCCCACCTGTTTAGGGACAGCGCCGCGACCAGTGTGGCGACCGAAGATCCGACGCACGTCCATATCGTCAAGGACGTGCTCGGCCATTCGACGCTGAAGACGGCAGAGCGCTACTACATGCATGCCCAGACTGTCGAAGCCTTCCGGCAACTTCAGGACCACGTTCTGGGCTTGCGCCGCGGCCGTCGTGATGGAGGCTGTCTCCCAGGTACCAGCCCGGAGGCCTGACCTATGCTCGCCGTTATCTACGCCAGATACAGCACCGACCTCCAGCGGGAGGCGTCGATCGACGATCAGGTTCGCGTCTGCCGCCATCGGATCGAGGGGGAAGGCTGGAGCCTGGTCGCCACCTACAGCGACGCCGCCAGCAGCGGTGCCAGCCGGCTGCGGTCGACGATCTCTTCCTCCATAAGGCGACAGGCGACTTGCGATCGCGGGGTTACCGCGAACTTGCGCGTTCCAACCCTCTGGCACCGGCAGAGCGCTCGATGGATCACATTAACGACCGTGTTCGCGATCCTCACGTATTACAGGAGATCAGTTGCCGTCTCCCGATCGTTCTACGGCATGATTCGCCCTTCGCCCACATTATGCGGCCAGCAACTTCAGCTTAGCCGCGCTTCGGACCGGCCAAATTATCTCTCCAGCCGCACCCGCAGTCTGCGAGCACGCTCCTTGAAGGCGCCCTCACCACCCTCGAGGATGTCGCAAACCGCCTTCCTGATCTCTGCATTCTCAATGCCGCCCGAACGGTATGAGATCGGCGGCAGGGCGCCCTGCGGATGGGGTCCAGCTTCGGCGAGAATGATCTGATCGGCATCGGTGTTGATCACGAGGTTCGCATTGTGCGTAACCATGATGACCTGGCGGTGCGCCTTAGCCTCAATGAAAAGGTTGACCAACTCGTCGAAGACGGACTTGGGATCGAGGTTCTCCTCCGGTTGATCGATCACCAGCGGCCGGTTGTCGCTGTCATCGAGCGCCAGATAGAGGAGCAGGAGAACGATGCCGCGCGTGCCGGGCGATAGCTTGCGGATATCGACCCCGTCATAGTCGATGCCATAGCGGATCGCGATGTGATCGGTGCTGAAAAGCCATTGGGCGAAGCGCTTCGACCAGGCGCGAAATTCCGCCTGATCGGTGTGCGCGACCGGAGAGTGATCCAGCAAGTCCTTCTGATAAAGCCGCCGGAACTCTGCCATTGCCGCGATGACACCGGGCGAATCCCCGGTCTCCCACGCTCCCTTGAGCACCTCAGTCGCCTTCTGCAGCAGTGTGCCTTTGCCCCGGAACGCGCCGGCCTTCCTAAGGTCGATCAGCCCGTCTTCGGCCTCAGACGCCCATTGCTCCACATTGGCGACGCGGGCGACCGAGAAGGAGAGTTTCTTCAACGTGCCGGAGGCTGCAGCGAGTCGCACCATGAGCGGCGCGTAGAGTTCCTCCAGCACCAATTGCCCCGCGACGAGTGCATCGAAGGCTCTACCGTAGGCCTCCTCGCGCTGCATCTGCAGCTCGCGTGCGCGATCCCTGGCGCCCTTGGCGTCGTTCAGCTTCGCGGTCAGCGTTTGCAGCGCCGCGGTCTCCGTCGTGATGTTGCCCGAAAGCGCGGTGTATCGGCGTTGCGTCTCCTTGTCGGCGCTGACCAGCTTCTCCAGCCGCGCCATCTCCGCCTGAAGTACGGCCTGCGACAGCGTATTGAGGTCCATGTCGTCCCGGAAGTACGGCGCGCTCAGATCGCCAGCAGCCGGGGTCGTCCCCTTGAGTTTGGCGATCTCCCCGTCGACCCATTTCACATAGCCGGCGAGATCATTGTCGACCGGTCCCTTGTAGTCCAACAGGAAGGCGGCCCATTGCTCCGCCGACATGCCGCTGTGCGCATGCCGAGCCTGGGCCTGTCTCAGCGCCTCCGGGGCTTGATTGCGCCGGAGATCCTTCACCTCGTCCTGCAACGCGAGAAAGGTTTGCCGCTGGCCGGCGAACTGCCGCAGCATTGCCCTGACCTGGTTGGCGGCACCAGCCAGCTCGGTATGACGTTGAGCCCTCTTTTCGCTGCCGGCCGAGACGAGTTTCGCACGGTCGGCTGTATAGGCGTCGACCAGCTTCTTCTTCTGCGCGACCTGCGCCTCATAGGTCGCGATGAGCTTTTCCTTTTCGAGCTCCGTGCCGATGCGCTCGGATATCTGCGAGACGGATTCGGCCTCGCGATCACGCGCCAGGCGATGGCGCGATGCGCGGTGCTCCAGCAATTCAGCAAAGTCCAATGTGCCATCCCGTTCGTGGTCGGGGTGCGCCTCGAAGATCACACGTTCAATCTCGCGCATTAGGCCGTCCGTCAGACCGCTCGACGAGCAAAGTTCCTCGACGAACTGCTGCGACAGATACCGGACGCGCGGATAGCTGAAAGGTCCGTTCGCGTCCGAGCCGTCGAGCGAACGCACGCTGGGCTCTCCCGTCGCCCAGCTCACCTTCACCTTCCCTTGGCCGACAAGGGGACGGGCCCGTAAAAGGAAGGACGGATTCGCCCACTCCTCGGCGTTCCACGTCTCGTCCGAGATGGAATCGCAGCCCGCCGCGATCATGTCGACGAGGGCAGTCTTCCCGGAACCTCGGGCCCCGATGATGGCGATCAGCCCCGGATTGAGCGGAATAGCCGCCGTCTTCAGCCAAGGGGCGTTGAGGATCTGGACCCCCGAGATCACCTGCGACGGCGTGGCGGACGCTGGCGGCTCGGCACCGACATGAGCTCGGCCGCCTGGATCGATACACACCTGCCGCAGGGAATCGAATTCCAGCTCGCCCTTGATCCAGGAGAATCGGTCTCCAAATGGCGATGCCACGTCATCGAGCTTGTGCGCGTCGCTCCCATGTAGGCAGGGCTTCAGCCCTCCGTACCGAGCACGGATTTCATCGGGGCCGAGTTCTCCTTGGCCGAGCCAGAACTCGCGTTGTGCTGGGCTGCTGGCAAAGATCACATGTGCAAAGCCTTCAATCTCTCGCCGGATCGTCTGATCCGCGGCTTCCCGCACGCCCGACGTGCCGTCGGTCGCACCGCCCGCCACCGCGATCAGGATATTCTTCTTCGCCCACCCACTCTCACTGAACACCTCGCGCAATTTCTGGAAGTTGACCTTGAACTGGCTGGCCCCGTAGCTCAGCGCGGCCTGGTCGTCGGCGATACTTGGATCGGCCTTCTTACCCAACCGGATGAGGTCCGCCCGGGTGCAGTCGAAGCGATCCTGCATGACGTTGAACTGCAAGCGCGAAAGCAAGCGCCGCAACTCCTGGAGATGCTGCGGATCTTCCGGACTGACAAACAGGTGGACATTGACGAAGCCGCCCTTGGCAGTCGCGACGTTGAGTCTCAGCTCCACATTTGGAAAGATCAGCTTGGCGGTCGGCAGCCGCCCGGCATCCTTACGCCTCAGCACTTCCTCGTAGGTGTCGGTCACGTAGTAGTCGGTAACGGCGATGGCCTCGATGACCGGCGTAGCCTGCTCGAGGGCGGTCAAGTAGTCGTGCCACGCATTGGGGCCGCTGAACTGGTCGTTCATCACGGTGCCCGGTGCGTGAATGTGCGGCTCCCATCTATGCCACTCCGACCCTCGGCTCAGCATCCTCTCCCTCCTCAGAACCTATTGTGGTGCCCCGCCTCCTGGAGGATCAATTGAGCCGGTCACCTTGCGATCTGCCTTTATTGGACGCTCCGCGGTCGTTCTGGCTGGCGCCGCGTCCATTTTCGGCGAAGAGAGTTGCCGTGTGGCTAGGTTTGAACAGAACTGTACGGGTCGGGACAACATGTGCGCCCTGATCTATACCCGTTTCTCGAGCGACCTCCAACGGGACGAGTCGATCGAAGACCAGGTCGAGGGCTGCCAGCGTGAGGCGGAGCGCCAGGGCTGGACGCTGACCAAGGTCGACGCCCGATCGGGCCCAGAGCGGCGCAATTTGGTTCCGCCCCCAGTACCAGCAGATGATCGTCGACGTCGAGCGCAGGCAGTTCGAACGTCTTGGTCTGCGAGGCGCTTGACCGACACGGGCACAAGCTCGCCGACATCCCCGACCTGCGGTGGAACCGAACGACCCGCAGGATTCGACCCGCAATCAGGAAGCGCGAAGGCTACTGGTCGGTTGGTATCAGGTGAGTCAGGTCAACGGGCCAACGGAGTTTGCCGACAGCATTTGCCAAAATGGCCAGCGAGAAACCGGCGCCGTATCGCCGCCCTATGCCGCCGCCGGCGTGGCCGGTCAAAGCGTCGCCGATCGCTTCCTCAACGCCAACTTCTCGACACATGTCCTTGAAGGTGTGCCGGAAGCTATGGAACGTCTTCAGATCGTCCTTAATGCCGGCTGCGCGAATCAGGCGCATGAGGCCACGCGACGGCTCCTTTGAGAGCTGGACGTCGGCGTCGGTGGGCAGCAGTTCGGCGAACAGGCCGCCATTCTCCTTCCGCGCCCAGTCGATAAAGCCCAGCGCTTTGAGCTGGGGATGGATCGGTACTCGCCTGCGGCTGGATTCGGTCTTCAGACGCCGGCCACCCTCGTTAGTAATGTTGATGAACTCAATGCCGTCGGAAACCTGGATGTCGGATCGAACGAGCTGTAGCAACTCACCGAGGCGCGCACCGGTATGCAGGCCGAGGAGGATCAGCCAAAAGGTCGACCCGCGCTCGCCGCCTGCGATGAATGGCGGCCGGTGGAAAATCGCCTTCAAGTCGCTCGCACTGAACGGTAACCGCTGCTGCCGCTCGACCTCGGCGATCCGGATTCCGTCGGCGGGGTTCTCCTGAAGATCACCAGCATCGACGGCCAATCGAAGCAGCGTCTTCAGGAATCCAAGCCGCTTCCGGGCCGACACACCGGCCGACCGCCGCACTCCGATCTTGCCATCATACCGTCGAAGGATTTCCGGCAGGGGAAGCCTGGCCTCGTCATTGGACAAGTTGGCCGGAAACTGGAGCATGGCCTCCCGATAGTCCCGAACGTGCTGGCGAGTGATTTCGGCAACCGGGAGCCGGCCATAAAGCTCTCGGAAGCGCCTGACCGTGAACTCGCACTCCGTCACGCTCCGGGGCGCCGGATTGCGCTCCCGCTGCCAACGCTCAAAGAGCGTGTCGAGAGTCAGGTCATCGGGCTCCGCCGCGGCTTTCAGACCGGCAGACTCTGCAATATCGTCTATCTTGCGCAACCACGCGAAGCCTTCCGCCTTGAGCGGTGCGATCGCGGCAGTGGCGTCGATTTTGGAGTCGACCGCTTGCAGACTGGCACGCCTCTTCTCGAGCCACGCCTCCATTTCGCTACGCTCACGGGTTTGCAACGCGGCGACCGCCGCCACAATATCATTGGCGTCGCTCTCAATGTCGTAGCCGAGATGCCGGAGCTTTTCGACGACGCTTTTTCGCTGTTCGTCCGTCAACCTGGACGCACGAAGCTCCGCGAAATATTGCGTTGCCTGGACCAATTCGTCGCGAGATTTGACGGCGGCGACGCGACGATCACGGGTCTTAAGTGAGAATCTGACGACCTTCTGGCCAACGACAGCCCACAGATCCTTCGGCACCGCAATCTGGAAATACCAGCCCAGCTTTCGGCGCGTCAGATACCCGGGTGCCGCCAATTTGCTCACCTGGTCTAGCCACTTTCCTAGCCACCCATGTTAGCCATTAGGCCACGGGTTTGCAAGCAAATCAGGCAACATGCGGCTTTCATCTGTTTGGTGGGCCCGGCAGGACTCGAACCTGCGACAACACCGTTATGAGCGGCGCGTTCTGACCAGCTGAACTACGGGCCCCCGCCAGAAGTCAGTAGACAGAAGTCGGAAGTCAGTAAAGGGCGATTGCACCCCTGACTTCCAACCTCTGACTTCCGATTTCCGGCTACGTATCGAGGAAGCTGCGCAGGCGCCGGCTGCGGCTGGGATGTTTCAGCTTGCGCAGCGCCTTGGCCTCGATCTGGCGTATGCGCTCGCGGGTGACCGAGAACTGCTGGCCGACCTCTTCCAGGGTGTGGTCGGTATTCATGCCGATGCCAAAGCGCATGCGCAGCACCCGCTCCTCGCGGGGCGTCAGGCTCGCCAGCACGCGGGTCGTGGTCTCGCGCAGGTTGGCCTGGATGGCGGCATCCAGCGGCAGGACCGCGTTCTTGTCCTCGATAAAGTCGCCCAGGTGGCTGTCCTCCTCGTCGCCGATCGGCGTTTCGAGGCTGATCGGCTCCTTGGCGATCTTCAGGACCTTGCGCACCTTCTCCAACGGCATGGCGAGCTTCTCGGCCAGCTCCTCGGGCGTCGGCTCGCGGCCGATCTCGTGCAGCATCTGGCGCGAGGTGCGCACCAGCTTGTTGATGGTCTCGATCATGTGCACGGGGATGCGGATGGTCCGCGCCTGGTCGGCGATCGAGCGGGTGATCGCCTGGCGGATCCACCAGGTGGCGTAGGTCGAGAACTTGTATCCGCGCCGGTATTCGAACTTGTCCACCGCCTTCATCAGGCCGATGTTGCCTTCCTGGATCAGGTCGAGGAACTGCAGGCCACGGTTGGTGTACTTCTTGGCGATGGAGATGACGAGGCGCAGGTTCGCCTCCACCATCTCCTTCTTGGCCCGGCTCGCCTCGCGCTCGCCTTTCTGGATGATGCCGACGACCCGGCGGAAGTCGGGGATGGGCAGCAAGGCCTGCTCGCCGATGGCGAGGATCTGGCCGCGCAAGTTCTTGGCGTCTTCGCGGTGCTTGCCGCCAAAGTCGCGCCAGCCCTTGCCGGTGAGCTTGGCGATGTTGCCCATCCAGCGCGGGTTGTGTTCGGTGCCGCTGTAGCGGGCGATGAAGTCCTCGCGCTTGACGCCCGACTTCTGCGCCAGGCGCAGGAGCTGGCCTTCGAGCCCGATGAGGCGCCGGTTCAGGTTGTAGACCCGCTCCACCAGCTGCTCGATGCGCCCGTTGTTGAGCCGGATCGAGCGCAAGTGCTGGCTGAGATCGCCGAGGATGGCGGCGATCTTCTTCTCGCTCTGGGGCGTGGGCTTGCTGCCCTCGTTCACCGTCTCCAGGCGCTTGGCCAGGAGCTTATCCAACTTCTTGAAGTCGCCGGCGATCTTGTCGAGGGTGTCGATGACGCTGGGCAGAAGCTCCTGCTCCATGGCGGCCAGCGACATGTTGGCCTCTTC
Organism: uncultured Alphaproteobacteria bacterium; assembly: GCA_963724385.1. Lineage (GTDB taxonomy): Bacteria > Pseudomonadota > Alphaproteobacteria > Dongiales > Dongiaceae > DASXQK01. The sequence goes on from CAVRUJ010000002.1 coordinate 997,421, forward strand.
GTCCGCCGCCTCCGCCTCGGCCTCGGTCGGCACCTCTTCGGCGACCTCAACCTCGGCTTCGCTCGCCGCACCCGCGGGGAGCTCGCCTGCCTCGGCGCTCAAGGCGGCACCCGCCGCCGGATCGGGCGTGCCGCCATAGGCGGCGTCGAGGTCGATGATGTCGCGCAGCAGCATCTCGCCGCGGCCCAGCTTTTCGCGCCATTCCATGAGGGCGCGATAGGTGAGCGGATTCTCGGCGATGCCCCCGATCATCATGTCGCGGCCGGCTTCGATGCGCTTGGCGATCGCGATCTCGCCCTCGCGCGAGAGCAGCTCGACGCTGCCCATCTCGCGCAGGTACATGCGCACCGGATCGTCGGTGCGGCCGATGTCGGCGTCGTCGAGATTGCCGGAGGGACGTTCCTCCGCCTCGGCCTCTTCCTCGGCGGCGGCCGCGGCAGGCTTCTCCGCCGTTGCGGCCGCGCCGTCCTCGGGCTCCTCGCCGTCGACGAGGTTGATGCCCATCTCGTTCAGCATCGCCATGGTGTCCTCGATCTGCTCGGAGGACATCTCGGTCTGCGGAAGGGCCGCGTTCAGCTCGTCATAGGTGATGTAGCCGCGCTCCTTGCCGCGGGCGACCATCTTCTTGACCGCCGCGCTGAAGCCGTCCATCAACGGGCCGTCGGCCGTCTCTTCGCGGTTCTCGCTGGTTTCACCCTTGGAATTGGCTTTTGCCGCCATGTCGGATCCTGAATTCCTGTCTAAAGGGGCGGTCTAACCGTCCCGCTCCGGTCCATCTATGTCGCGCCGACGGCTCTCGCCCCCTAGCGCCAGGTCGCGCGCCGCCTCGAAGCGAGTCTGCGCCTCTCCCGTCAGCTGCTCGCCCAGCTGCCGGGCTGCGGCCGCGGCTTCCTTGCCACGTGCCCGTTCTTCCAGCAGCCCCAACAGGCTATCCAGATTCCGGGCCGCCTCGTCGACCGAAGCCGAAGGACGGGTAAAGCGGTGCAGCGCTGCCCCCTTCAGCAGGTCGGGCAGCGTAGCCGCAAAACCCTCGGCAGACAGATGGTTTTTCAGGGCCTCGAAGTCAAGGTCGGGCTGGCGCGCGGCGTGGTCTATAACGGCCTGGAGAAGCTTGTCAAGTTGAGCCGATCCCAGGCTCAGATGGGCCAGGGTCTCGATCCTCGGGCCGACCAGCGCCGGGTGGCTCACCAGGGTGGCCAGGACGAGCTCGCCTTGCTGGCGCAGAGGATCCTGGGCAGGCCGGCGCGCAGCCTCGCCGCCGGGAGCGGTCTGATAGGCCGGGCGCCGGAACATTCCAGGCAGCGGCCGGGCCGACTGGCCGGCCCCGAACAGCATTTCCAGGCGCCGATCGAACTCGGCCCTGTAAGCGTCACGGACGGTTCTTTCGGCAATCCGGCCAAGGATTTCCGCCACTTCCTTGCGCAGACCCGCCCGGCGCTCAGGCGTCTCGAATTGCCTCGCGGCAACGGCGTTCTGCCAAACCACTTCGGCGAGCGGTAGGGCATGATCCAGCACCGCCCGCATGGCGGCGGCGCCCTGGGCCAGGATCAGGCTGTCCGGATCCTCCCCCGCCGGCAGCAGGGCGAAGCGCAGGGATTGGCCGGGCTGCAGCAGGGGCATGGCCCGTTCGGCCGCCCTGGTGGCGGCCCGTCGCCCGGCCTCGTCGCCGTCGAAGCAGAGGATCGGCTCCGGCACCAGGCGCCAGAGCTCGGCCATCTGCTCCTCGGTGAGCGCCGTGCCCAGCGGCGCCACGGATTGGGCGAAGCCGCCCTGGGCCAGCCCGATCACGTCCATATAGCCTTCGGCGATGATGAGCTCACCCCGGTCCCTGGCCGGCCGGCCGGCCTGGGCCAGGCCGTAAAGCGACCGGCCCTTCTTGAACAGCGCGGTCTCCGGCGAATTCAGGTATTTGGGCTGGCCGTCGCCCAAGGTCCGGCCGCCGAATGCGATGACCCGCCCGCGCCGGTCGCCGATGGGAAAGATGACCCGGCCGCGCATGCGATCGAACAAGGCGCCGTCCTCGCCCTTGCCCACCAACCCCGCCTCGACGGCGAGTTCCAGCGATACGCCGGCCCTCTGCAAGGCTTCGCGCAGCTGACTGCGGCCTTCCGGCGCAAAGCCGAGACGGAAACGGGCGATGGTGTCGTCGCTCAAACCACGGCGGTGCAGATAGTCAAGGGCGGCGCGGCCGGCCGGCGCGGCCAGCTGCTGCTCGTACCAGGCCGCGGCGGTCTCGAGCGCCGAGACCAGGGTCGCCTGGCGCTCCGACCTCGCCCGTTCCTCTGGCGTGGCGGCCGGGATCGGCAAGCCCGCTTCGCGAGCCAGGCGTTCGACGGTCTCGGGGAAACTCAGGCCCTCGCTGCGCATGACGAAGCCGATCACGTCGCCATGGGCGCCGCAGCCGAAGCAGTGGAAGAAGCCCTTCTCGTCGCTGACGGTGAAGGACGGCGTCTTCTCGTTGTGGAACGGGCAGAGACCCAGCTGCTCGCGCCCGCGCTTTTGCAGCCGCACCCGCCGGGCGACGGTCGCCACCAGGGAAACGCGCTGGCGCAGCTCGTCGAGGAAGGCAGGCGTGAAGCTCATGTGGCAGGCTCGCTGATGCGCGAACCTGTCAGTCTACTTGGCCAGGCGCTGCTTCACCAGCGCGCCGGCCTTGGCGAAATCGAGCCTGCCGGCAAAGCGCTCCTTCAGCAGCGCCATCACCCGACCCATGTCCTTGAGGGACCCAGCGCCGGTCTCGGCGAGCGCCGCATCGATGGCGGCGGCACTTTCGCGCTCGTCCAACTGCTTCGGCATGTAGCGCTCGATGATGGCGATCTCTTCTTCTTCCTGCTGCACCAGATCGGGCCGATTGCCCTGCTTGTAGAGGACGATGCTCTCCTGGCGCTGCTTCACCATCTTGCCCAGCATCTCGACGATCTCGCTCTCGCCGATGCCGGTGGTGTTGCCGCCGGGACGCGCGGCGATATCGCGGTCCTTGAGCTGGGCCAGCACCATCCGGAGCGTCGAAACCGAGCGCTGGTCGCGGGCCTTCATCGCCTCTTTCAGGGCGTCGCTCAATCGCTGTCGCAGCATGGCGCTCCGGGAGTTCTCGCAAGACTCGGGCGGAAAGGGTGAACTTAACCCAAGCCGCGCTCTCGGGCAACCCGCCCAGGCCATCGGCAAATCCTTGAAATAGCTTGCGAAAAGCCAGAGCGGGGGCGACTTGACGCGGCGCGCGGCTTGGCGTAATGGACCAACCGCTCCGTCCCTCGCTAGCTCCCCAGGTTCCCCGCCAATGAGCGAAACCAGCCCCGCGCCCGCCCCGCAGATTGCTCGGGGCGGTGCCGTTGCCACGGGCCGGCTCGTGCTCGCCGACGGCACGGTGCTCGCGGGCCAGGGCATCGGCGCCATCGGCAGCGCGGTCGGCGAGGTCTGCTTCAACACCTCCATGACCGGATATCAGGAGATCCTGACCGATCCCAGCTATGCCGGGCAGATCATCACTTTCACTTTCCCCCATATCGGCAACGTCGGCACCAATCTCGAGGACATCGAGACGATGACGCCGGCCGCTCGCGGGCTGATCATCGGCACATCCATCACCGAGCCTTCGAGCTGGCGCGCGACGCTGCATCTCGATGCTTGGCTGAAATCGCGCAACTTGGTGGGGCTTGCCGGCATCGACACGCGGCGGCTCACCCGCAGCATCCGCGACGGGGGTGCCCCCAGCGGCGTGATCGCCCACGCGCCCGACGGCCGCTTCGATCTGGCGGCGCTGAAGGCGCAGGCCGCCGCCTGGCCCGGTCTCGATGGCATGGATCTCGCGATCGAAGTCAGCTGCCGGCAAAGCTACCGCTGGGACGAGACGCCCTGGCAGCTCGGTCAAGGCTTTGGGCGGCAGACCCATCCGCGCTTCCACGTCGTCGCCGTCGACTACGGCGCCAAGCGCAACATCCTGCGCTGCCTGGCGCGGGTCGGCGCCCGCGTCACGGTCGTGCCGGCGACGGCGAACGCCGAGGAGATTCTGGCGCATAAGCCCGACGGCATCTTCCTCGCCAACGGCCCGGGCGATCCGGCTGCGACCGGCGTCTATGCCGTGCCGGTGATCCAGAAGCTCCTGGCGACCGAGATTCCGCTCTTCGGCATTTGCCTCGGCCACCAGATCCTGGCGTTGGCCCTGGGCGCAAGGACCAAGAAGATGCATCTGGGTCATCGCGGCGCCAATCATCCGGTCAAGGATCTCGCCACCGGCAAGGTCGAGATCACCAGCCAGAATCACGGCTTCGCCGTGTTGCCCGAGACCCTGCCGCCCGAAGCGGTCGTCACCCATGTCTCGCTCTTCGACGGTTCCAACGAGGGTCTCGCCATCACCGGCAAGCCGGTGTTCTCGGTCCAGTATCACCCCGAGGCCTCGCCCGGCCCGCAAGACAGCCACTACCTGTTCCAGCGCTTCGCCGACTTGATCGAGAAGCGGCCGTAACTTGGCCGAAGAAAGATGAACCACAGAGGCACAGAGGCACAGAGGAGCAAGAGTGCGCTGCAGGAATCGCGCGACTCTCTCAGCGAACGAGTCATAGGTCTGGCAATTGAAGTGCACAGAGGCCTCGGGCCTGGCCTGCTCGAATCCGCTTATGAGGAGTGTCTCGCCTATGAATTGAAGAATGCCGGACTGGCCTTCGCCCGCCAGGTTCCCCTGCCAGTCATATACAAGTCCGTGAAACTGGACTGCGGCTATCGAATGGATTTCGTTGTCGATCGGAATCTGGTTATCGAACCCAAAACTGTTGAGCGCCTCTTGCCCATTCACGACGCGCAGGTACTCACCTACCTGAAATTGGGCAACCTCAAAACAGGTCTACTGCTCAACTTTCATGCCGCTGTCTTAAGAGAGGGAATCAGGAGAATGATTCTTTGATATCTTTCTCCTCTGTGCCTCTGTGCCTCTGTGGTTCATCTTTCTTTTTGGACGCGGAATCGATGCATGCCCAAGCGCACTGACATCCGCTCCATCATGATCATCGGCGCCGGGCCGATCGTCATCGGCCAGGCCTGCGAGTTCGATTATTCCGGGGCCCAGGCCTGCAAGGCGCTGAAGCAGGAGGGCTACCGGGTCGTCCTGGTCAACTCCAACCCGGCGACGATCATGACCGACCCGGAGCTGGCCGACGCCACTTATATCGAGCCGATCACGCCGGAGATCGTCGCCCGCATCATCGCGGCAGAGAAACCCGACGCCTTGCTTCCCACCATGGGCGGGCAGACGGCCCTTAACACCGCCATGGCGCTCCATCGTTCGGGCAAGCTGGCCGAGCATGGCGTCGAGATGATCGGCGCCAATGCCCGGGCCATCGCCACGGCCGAGGACCGCGAGCTGTTCCGCCAGGCCATGGGCCGCATCGGCCTCGAGAGCCCCAAAGGCCGGATGGTGGCCAGCTACGAGGAGGCGCTGGCCACGCTGGCCGAGATCGGGCTGCCGGCCGTGATCAGGCCTTCCTACACCCTCGGCGGCACGGGCGGCGGCGTCGCCTACAACCGCGACGAATTCGAGCGGATCGTGACCGGGGGCCTGCGCGCCTCGCCGGTCGGCACGGTGCTGATCGAGGAATCGGTGCTGGGCTGGAAGGAATTCGAGATGGAAGTGGTCCGCGACCGGGCCGACAACTGCATCATCGTGTGCTCCATCGAGAACGTCGATCCCATGGGCATCCACACGGGAGACAGCGTCACCGTCGCCCCGGCACTGACCTTGACCGATAAGGAATACCAGCTGATGCGCAACGCCTCGATCGCGGTGTTGCGCGAGATCGGGGTGGATACGGGCGGCTCCAACGTCCAGTTCGCGGTCAATCCGGTTGACGGGCGCCTTGTGATCATCGAGATGAATCCCCGGGTCTCGCGCTCCTCGGCGCTCGCGTCCAAGGCGACCGGCTTTCCCATCGCCAAGATCGCCGCCAAGCTCGCCGTCGGCTACACCCTGGACGAGCTCGCCAACGACATCACCCGGGTGACGCCGGCTTCCTTCGAGCCGACCATCGACTACGTGGTGGTGAAGATGCCGCGCTTCACCTTCGAGAAATTCCCTGGCGCCGAAGCGCTGCTCACGACCTCGATGAAATCGGTCGGCGAGGCGATGGCCATCGGGCGCAGCTTCCCCGAGGCGGTGCAGAAGGCGCTGCGCTCCATGGAGACGGGGCTTTCGGGCTTCGACGAGGCGGCGCTGGACGATGTAGTTGCGGCGCGGGCCGCGCTTGCCAAGCCCACGCCCGACCGCCTGCTGGTCATCGCCCAGGCATTCCGTCTGGGCATGAGCGTCGAGGAGATCGCCGGACTTTGCCGCTTCGATCCCTGGTTCCTGCGCGAGGTTGAGGCCGTGGTCGCGGCCGAGAACGAGGTGAAGGCGCGGGGCCTGCCGCAGACGAGCGAGGGACTGCTTGCCCTGAAGCGCATGGGTTTCTCCGATGCCAGGCTGGCCGCGCTCACCGGGCTCGGCGAACCCGAGGTCTCGGCGCTGCGGCGCAGGCTGGGTCTGCGTCCCGTCTTCAAACGCATCGACACCTGTGCCGGCGAGTTCGCCTCGGCCACGCCTTACATGTATTCCTGCTATGTCGGCGAGCCTGAGGCGCCCGGCGCCTGCGAGGCCGATCCCACCGACCGGCGCAAGGTGATCATTCTCGGCGGCGGCCCCAACCGCATCGGCCAGGGGATCGAGTTCGACTACTGCTGCGTCCATGCTGCCTATGCCTTGAGCGAGGTCGGCATCGAGACGATCATGATCAACTGCAATCCGGAGACGGTCTCGACCGACTACGACACCTCCGACCGGCTCTACTTCGAGCCCTTGACGGCCGAGGACGTGATCGAGATCGCCCGGATCGAGCAGCGCCGCGGCCGGCTCCTGGGCGTCATCGTCCAGTTCGGCGGCCAGACGCCTCTCAAGCTGGCCCAAGCCCTCGAGCAGGCCGAAATCCCGATCCTTGGCACCTCGCCCGACGCCATCGACCTGGCCGAGGATCGCGAGCGCTTTCAGAAGCTTCTGGCCAAGCTGAACCTCAGGCAACCGGCCAACGGCGTCGCCCGCACCGCCGAGGAGGCGCGGGCCGTCGCGAGCCGCATCGGCTATCCCGCGGTGATCCGCCCCTCCTATGTGCTCGGCGGGCGGGCCATGGAGATCGTCCACAACGAGGACGAGCTGCTGCGCTACATGGGCCGTGCGGTGCAGGTCTCCGGGCGCAATCCGGTGCTGATCGATTCCTACCTGCAGGACGCCATCGAGGTGGACGTGGACGCGGTCGCCGACCGGGAGACCGTCTTCGTCGCCGGCGTCATGGAGCACATCGAGGAGGCGGGCGTCCATTCGGGGGATTCCGCCTGCTCGCTGCCGCCCTACACCCTGTCGGCGGAGATCGTCGCCGAGATCGAGCGGCAGACGGCGGCGCTCGCCCGCGGTCTCGACGTGGTCGGGCTGATGAACACCCAGCTCGCCGTCAAGGGCAACGATATCTACGTGCTCGAGGTCAACCCGCGGGCGAGCCGGACCGTGCCCTTCGTCGCCAAGGCGACCGGCCGGCCGATCGCCAAGATCGCCGCCCGGGTCATGGCGGGCGAGAGGCTGGCCGATTTCAATCTCACCAAGTCCACGCACAAGCACACCGCCGTCAAGGAGGCGGTCTTCCCCTTCGCCCGCTTCCCCGGCGTGGACGTGATCCTGGGGCCGGAGATGAAATCCACCGGCGAAGTGATGGGCCTCGATTTCAGCTTCGCGCGCGCCTTCGCCAAGTCGCAGCTCGGCGCCGGCCTCAGCCTGCCCGCTTCAGGCACCGTCTTCGTCTCGGTCAAGGACAAGGACAAGTCCTCCATGATCGAGCCCTGCCGGAAGCTGGCGCGCCTCGGCTTCCGGCTCATCGCCACCCTGGGAACGGCGCAGTTCCTTGGCGCTCAAGGAATCGAGGTGCAAAGGGTCAACAAGGTCTCGGAAGGCCGCCCCCATATCGTCGACATCATGAAGGACGGCGGCGTGCAGCTGGTCTTCAACACCACCGAGGGCGCCCAGGCCATCGCCGACAGCTTCAGCCTGCGCCAGGCCGCCCTTCTCGGCAACATCGCCTACTACACGACGGTGCCGGGCGTCCGCGCGGCGGTGGCGGCGATCGCGGAGCTGGCGACCGGCGCGCTTGAAGTCGCTCCACTCCAAGCTTACCTTTGATGCATTGATCGGGCGGCCGGGCCGTGGAAAGACGGCCCGGGCGTGTCGGTTTTGCTTTCTCTGCGGGTCTTTCGATCCCGCGGGACGGAGAGTGACGAGCGATGCAGAAAGTGCCGATGACGATGGAAGGATTCACCCGTCTGGAAGACGAGCTCAGGCACCTGAAAGGGGTCGAGCGGCCGGCCATCATTCGCGCCATCGCGGAGGCGCGCGAACATGGCGACATCTCCGAGAACGCGGAATATCACGCCGCGCGCGAGCGCCAGAGCTTCATCGAGGGTCGCTTGGCGGAGCTCGAGGACAAGATCAGCCGGGCCGAGGTCATCGACGTCAGCAAGCTCTCCGGCCGGAACGTCAAATTCGGCGCGACGGTGACGGTGGTCGACGAGGACACCGACGAGCGCGCCGCCTATCAGATCGTCGGCCAGGACGAAGCCGACATCAAGACCAAGCGGCTTTCCATCACTTCGCCGCTGGCCCGCGCGCTCATCGGCAAGAAGGTGGGCGACACCGTCGAGGTGACGACGCCCGGCGGCGGCAAGTCCTACGAAATCGTCAAGGTCCAGTTCAAGTAACGCCGGCCGATTCCGTCAGCTGTTAACTGCGAGGGGCTCGGCGTCGATGGGCACGCCCGGCTCGACCTTGCTGCTGCGGAAGACGAGAGCCGACTTGACGTGATTGACGTTGGGTGCCGGCGTCAGGCGCGTCGTCAGGAAGCGCTGATAGGCGTCCCAGTCTGTCGCCACCACCCGCAGCAGGAAATCCGCTTCGCCTGTCAACATGTGGCACTCGCGCACTTCGGGATATGACGCCACCAGCGCTTCGAAGGCGCGCAGATCGGCGTCGGCCTGGCTCGAGAGACCAACCTGGGCGAAGACGGTGACGGCGAAGCCCAGGGCCTCGCCGTTGATGTCGGCGTGATAGCCCTTGATCAGGCCGGCCTTCTCGAGCGCACGCACGCGGCGCAGACAGGGCGGCGCGGAGATTCCCGCCCTGTGCGCCAGCTTCACATTGGTCATCCGACCGCTTGCCTGCAGATCGTGCAGGATGCGCCGATCGATGCGGTCGAGCTTCACTCGGCGCATGATTCTCCTCCAGAGCCGGGGTGGGTTGGCAATTATATTACCGCAAGCCGGAGAACGAAAGCGCTAGGTCGGCGGCCAATTTTGGAGCCAATGGGGACCCAGGAGACGACCGGGCCAGCCTTGTGCAGCGGCGGAGCCCCCTCTATCTTGCATTTGCCGCCTGTTCGAGGGCCTCTGCCATGAGCAATACGCATCGCTCGAAGCTGCTGATCATCGGTTCCGGGCCGGCCGGCTACACCGCGGCCATTTATGCCGCGCGCGCCAATCTGCAGCCGATCCTGGTCCAGGGCCTCCAGCCGGGCGGGCAGATGACGATCACGACCGACGTCGAGAACTATCCCGGCTTCGCCGACGTGATCCAGGGGCCTTGGCTGATGGAGCAGATGCAGGCCCAGGCCGCGCATGTGGGGACCCGCATCTTCAATGACACGATCACCTCGGTCGATCTCGCGCGCCGGCCATTCGAGGCCAAGGGCGACAGCGGCAATTCCTATGTCGGCGAGGCGCTCGTCATCGCCACCGGCGCGCAGGCGCGCTGGCTCGGCCTTCCCAGCGAGCAGAAATTCCGCGGCGCCGGGGTCTCGGCCTGCGCCACCTGCGACGGCTTCTTCTTCCGCGGCAAGGAAGTGGCCGTGGTGGGCGGCGGCAACACCGCGGTCGAGGAGGCGATCTTCCTCACCCACCACGCGACCAAGGTGACGGTGATCCACCGGCGCGACCGGTTCCGGGCCGAGAAGATCATGCAGGATCGCCTGTTCCGCAATCCGAAGATCGCCGTCATCTGGGACAGCGTCGTCGATGAAGTGAAGGGCGCAGGCGAGCCCGCCGGCGTCAGCGCGCTCATCGTCCGGAATGTCAGGACCGGCGAGCGCTCGGAGCTCAAGGTCGACGGGCTTTTCGTCGCCATCGGCCATGCGCCGGCGACCGAGCTTTTCCGCGGCCAGCTGACCCTCGATGCCGAGGGCTACATCGTCACCCGGCCCGACAGCACGGCGACGGAGATTCCCGGCGTCTTCGCCGCCGGCGACGTCAAGGACAAGATCTTCCGCCAGGCGGTGACCGCCGCCGGCATGGGCTGCATGGCAACCCTGGAAGCCGATCGCTTTCTCGCCGGCGCCGCCCTTTCCGAGTCCGGTCCGGAGACCCGCCGGGAAGGAAGCAGCGTCGCGGCCGAGTGATGGACTGGGACAAGCTCAGGATATTCCATGCCGTCGCCGAGGCCGGGAGCTTCACCCATGCAGGGGAATCCCTGAACCTCAGCCAGTCGGCCGTCAGCCGCCAGATCAGCGCGCTCGAGGAAAGCCTCAACGTCTCCCTGTTCCACCGGCATGCCCGCGGTCTGATCCTGACCGAGCAGGGCGAGCTGCTCTATCGCACCGCCCACGAGGTCTTCGCCAAGCTCGCCATGGCCGAGGCCCAGCTTTCGGAAAGCAAGGATCGGCCCAAGGGCCAGCTCAAGGTGACGACCACCGTGGCCCTGGGCTCGACCTGGCTCACGCCGCGAATGGGTGAGTTCCTCGAGGTCTATCCCGATGTTACGGTCGATCTGCTGCTGGACGACCGGGAACTCGACCTCAGCATGCGCGAGGCCGATGTTGCCATCCGGATGGCTCCGCCGCGCCAGCCGGAACTGATCCAGCGCCACCTGATGACGGTGCACATGCATGTCTATGCCGCGCCCAGCTACATCAAGCGCTACGGCCTGCCCAAATCGCCCGAGGATCTGGAGCAGCACAAGGTCATCGTCTATGGCGAGGAAACCAGGCCCCCGGTCCCGGACGTGAATTGGCTCTTGAAGCTGGGGGTCAAGGGCGACGGCCTGCGCCGGCCCAGCCTGACGGTCAACAACGTCTATGCCATTCAGCGGGCGGCCCAGGCGGGGCTGGGTCTCGCTGCCCTGCCGGAGTTCATGGTGCAGGGAACCTCGAATCTCGTGCGTGTCATGCCGGACATCGAGGGACCGCGAATCGACGCCTATTTCGTGTATCCCGAGGAGCTTCGGAACTCAAAGCGCATCCAGGTCTTTCGGGATTTTTTGCTTCGCAAGGTGGCGGAGGCACAAGACTGAGCGGTCCCGCGGCCGACTTTATTTCCCTCTTATTACAATAGGTTATAGAAAAATCATTCTGTTCCATGGCAGTCCATGCGAAGGGTGCATGGCTCATTTGCGGTTTTGACTCTGGTGGCCGATTGAAATACGTCTAAATTCCATCCGGTGTTGCTGCGCAACACATGTGATATTTCGGCAACTGCGGTTGCCACACGAGGTTTGAGCGCGACGCTCAAACAAGGGTCTTCGGATCCTACGTCTCCCAGACGTGAAGCCTCCCTGTTTGACTTGCCGGGCCCTTCGGGGCCCGGCTTTTTCTTTTCAAGGGTATGGCGGCCCGCCGGCGGACGCGCCGCGTGCCGCCGGAACTCCAGACTTGATCCGAGGTCTCGGCCGGTCAGGCGGCGGGGTAGCCCACCGTCTGGGTGAAGGTGACAAACTGCCCGGCCGGCAGATTGAGGATCCGCCCAAGGCCGGCGCCGTCGAAGGCCCCGCGGAACACCGTTCCCAGCCCCTGCGAAGCGCAAAAGAGATAGACGTTCTGACCGATGAAGGCAGCGTCCACGGAGGCATAGAGGCGTTGATCCCCCTCGCCGATGTCGCCCATACGGTCGCCATGGGCGACATAGATCAGGTTCAACGGGGCCGTGGCGACGAAGTCCTGCATTCCGGTCTTGGCACGAATATCGCCTGGCATGTAAGGAACCAGCCTGTGGGAGTCGGGCTCATAAAGCCGGACACCGTCGGCCATCGCCGCGTAGACATCGATCACCATGACATGGCGCCAATAGGGTGCCGTCCTGTCTCCCGTCTGCGGCCGGTTGATGCCGAAGGCCGACCAGAGAAGGTCGGACAGAACCTGGAGGGGCAGGCCGCGTGGCTGGAACTCCCGCGTCGAGCGCCTCGAGGCCAAGGCCTCTCTCAGCGTCTTGCCGCCTCGATGCCGGGGCGAGGGCAGTTCCAAAGCCGAGAATTGCTCCGCGTCGGCAGTTTGTTGCTTGGCCCCTGCTCTCTTGTTCATGGTCCGCCTCCCATCCGTCGCCCGCGCAACGTGATCAACGGCTTTCATTTCTCCTGGGGCTTGCCCAAGAAACAATGATCTAGGTCATGGGCGCCGATATTCGGCCCTCAAGCGGCAGCTCGTCCATTAGGCCGGCCAGCGTGGCATAGTGTTTGACCGGTCCAGCGGCACTCCGGGAGGAAAGCCCATGCTCAAAACGCTGACGAAACTGCACACGCCCGATCTGCTTCATGTCCTCGCCTCCATGGGCCATGGCGACGAGCTCGTGTTGGTCGACTGCCATTTCCCCGCGGTTTCCAATGCGCGACGGCTGGTGCGGCTGGACGGCGCGGATCTTCCCGACGTCTTGTCGGCCTGCCTGCAGCTGATGCCGCTCGATACCTTCGTGAAGGACCCGGCGCTGCGCATGGAGATGGCGGACGCGCCGAAGGAGATTCCCGAGGTGCAGAAGATCTGCCAGCGGGTGGTCGATAAATGGGAAGGCCGGCACGTGCCCTTCGCCGGGATAGAACGCCATGCCTTCTATGAACGATCGCGCCAGGCTTTTGCCATCGTCGCGACCGGCGAGCAGCGCACCTATGGCTGCATCATCGTCAAGAAGGGCGTGGTCAAACCGAGCTGAGGAGCGCTTGCCATGGCCGGCCGGCCGATCACCATCATGGGAATCTTCGTGGCAGATCTCGCCTTTCGCACGCCGAAGCTTCCGGCCTGGGGCGAGACGGTGCTGGGATTGGGCTTCAAGCTCGGCCCAGGCGGGAAAGGTTCCAACCAGGCGGTGGCCGCGGCACGCCTGGGCGGCGCGGTGACCTTCATCAGCAAGCTGGGGCGCGATACCTTTGGCGACATCGCCCGCAAGCAATTTGCCGAGGAAGCCATCGACACGCGCTTCCTGTTCGAGACAACCGAACATGCCACCGGCAGCGCCGCGATCCTGATCGATGCCGAGAAGGGCGACAACGCCATCGTCGTCTTTCCCGGCTCTTGCGCCCATCTGGCGGTCGAAGAGATCGACCGGGCCAGGCCTGCAATTCGAGACTCCGCCTTGTTCATGACCAATCTGGAGCTTCCTGTGCCGATCGTGATGCATGCGCTCAAGGTCGCGCGCGGGCTGGGTATCGCCACGATCCTCAATCCGGCGCCGGCCGTACCGGTCCCGGACGACATATTCGGCCTCTGCGACTACCTGACGCCGAACGAAGCCGAGGCAACGGGCCTCAGCGGCGTGCCGATCGCGACCGTCGACGACGCCAGCCGCGCCGCCGAGGCTTTGCTCGCCCGCGGCTGCCCCAACGTTGTCATCACCCTGGGCGGGCGTGGCGCCCTGATCAAAAGCAAGAAGATCACGCAACACATGCCGGCGATCGAGAACGGGCAAACTGGTCGATACGACCGGTGCGGGAGACGCCTTTTGCGGCGCTTTCGCGGTCGCCCTCGCCGAAGGCAAGGATCTGGTGGGCGCGACGCGCTACGGCTGCGCCGCGGCCGGCATCAAGGTGACCCGCTGGGGTACGGCGCCGGCCATGCCCAAGCGCACCGAAGTCGATGCCCTCCTGACCAAGCTGGAAGGCTGAGCTGACGCAATCTCGGGCGGGCGAAGCGATCATCCAGCATCTTGCTGGCGCAGCAGATGCGGGACGCGGCAAAGGACGTCGCGCCTGTGGCGAATTGGCCGGTGGGCGGAAACTGATTTGAGTCAAAGCGCGCCTCCGGACATGCAGGGCATTCTATGCCGATGGAGCACGGACCTTCCGGCCAATGACCGCCAAGCCCGCCGACATGACGCCGGCCGTCGATCTGACCCGCTCAAAGGGGACAGGGCCGATCCGGGCACGGCGTCCGGTGTACGTGGACCTGCTTCCGCCCTGCAACAACGCCTGTCCCGCCGGCGAGAACATTCAGGCCTGGCTGGCCCTGGCCCAAGCGGGCAAGTACCGCCGGGCTTGGGAAGCGCTCGTGCGCGACAATCCGATGCCGGCCGTGCATGGCCGCGCCTGCTATCATCCCTGCGAGAACACCTGCAATCGCGGCGAGCTGGACGCGCCGGTGAGCATCCATGCGGTCGAGCGCTTCCTCGGCGATCTCGCCTCGGCGGAGGGCTGGCCGCTCAAGGTCGAGGCGTCGCCGACTGGCAAACGCGTGCTTGTTGTCGGCGCCGGGCCCAGCGGACTTTCGGCCGCCTATCACCTCGCCCGTCTCGGCCATACCGTTGAAATCCGCGAGGCGGGACCGCTCGCCGGCGGCATGATGCATTTCGGCATTCCCGCCTATCGCCTGCCGCGCAACCATCTCATGCACGAGATCGCGCGGATCGAGGCCATGGGCGTGCGAATCGTGACCAACCGCAAGGTCGAAGACCTGCTCGCGGAGAAGGCGGACGGCGGCTTCGACGCCGTCTTCATCGCCATCGGTGCCGGCATCGGAAAGCATGTCGAAATCCCCGCGCGCGACGCGGTCCGGGTGCTGGATGCCGTCTCGCTCTTGCACAGCGTCACCACCGGAGAGACGCCTCGCCTCGGCCGCCGCGTGCTGGTGTATGGCGGAGGCAACACGGCGATGGATGCGGCGCGCACGGTGAAGCGCCTTGGAGCGGAGGAAGCGCTCATCGTCTATCGGCGCGACCGGGCGCATATGCCGGCACGCGCCTTCGAGGCCGATGAGGCGATCGAGGAAGGCGTCAAGATCAAATGGCTGACGACGATCAAGGAAACCATCGGCTCGGACATCACGGTGGAAACGGTGGAGCTCGATGCCAACGGACATCCGAAGTCCACGGGTCAATTCGAGACGCTCAAGGCCGACGCGATCGTGTTGGCGCTGGGCCAGGAAACCGATAGCGGCTTTCTCCGCCAGGTACCGGGGATCGTGTTTGCGCAGGACGGCGCTCTCAGCGTCGGTCCCGACATGATGACGGGTCATGCCGGAGTCTTCGCCGGCGGCGACGTGGTGCCGGGCGAGCGGTCGATCACCGTCTCGGTGGGCCACGGCAAGCGCGCGGCCCGGCATATCGACGCATGGCTCAAGGGCCAGCCCTGGCAGGCCCCGCCCAAGCATGCGCTGGTGACCTTCGACATGCTGCATCTGCCGGTCTATAGCGATGCCGACCCGACCCCTCAGAAGACCCTGGCCCTTGCCCAGCGGATGCGCGGTTTCGAAGAAGTGGTCGGCGGCCTGACGGAGAAAGAGGCCCGCTACGAAGCGCAACGCTGCCTGTCCTGCGGCAACTGCTTCGAGTGCGACAACTGCTATGCCGCCTGCCCGGAGGACGCGATCATCAAGCTCGGGCCCGGCCGAAGATATCGTCACGACTATGACAAATGCACCGGCTGCGCGGTCTGCTTCGAACAGTGTCCTTGTCACGCCATAGCGATGGTGCCCGAACCGGTGAGGAAGGACTGACATGGTCGCCGAATTCGCCACCATGGACGGCAATACCGCCGTCGCCCATGTCGCCTATCGCGTCAACGAAGTCTGCGCGATCTATCCCATAACGCCATCCTCGACCATGGCTGAGCTTGCCGACGAGTGGGCCGCCGCGGGGATCAGGAACATCTGGGGCAATGTCCCGGTCATCCAGGAGATGCAAAGCGAAGGCGGCGCCGCCGGGGCCATCCACGGCGCGCTTCAGGCCGGCGCGCTGACGACGACCTTCACGGCCTCTCAGGGCCTCTTGTTGATGATCCCCAACATGTTCAAGATCGCCGGGGAACTGACCTCCACCGTGTTCCATGTCGCCGCGCGCTCGATCGCCACGCAGGCTCTGTCGATCTTCGGCGACCATTCCGACGTCATGGCGGCGAGAAGCACGGGCTTTGCCATCCTGTCGTCGGGCTCGGTCCAGGAAGCCCATGATTCGGCGCTGATAGCGCAGGCCGCGACGCTTCTCTCGCGCGTCCCCTTCATCCATTTCTTCGACGGGTTCCGGACTTCGCATGAACTCAACACGCTGGAGCTGCTGAGCGACGCCGATATCCGGGCCATGATCGACGACGATCTGGTGCGCGCCCATCGCGCCCGGGCGCTCAATCCCGAGCGGCCCTTCATCCGCGGCACGGCGCATAACCCCGACACCTTCTTTCAGGCGCGCGAAACCGTAAATCCCTTCTATGACAGGCTGCCGTCCAGCCTGGAATCGATCATGGAAGAATTCGGCAAGCTGACCGGCCGGCGCTACCGGGCCTTCGAGTACGAAGGCGCGCCGGATGCCGAGAGGGTCATCGTCGTCATGGGTTCGGCGGCCGAGACCGCGCGCGAGACCGCAGCTGCCCTCGGCCATGCCGGCGAGAAAGTGGGCGTGCTTCAAGTGCGCCTGTTCCGCCCCTTTTCCTCCGCCCGGTTGCTTGCCGCCCTGCCCGCGACCTGCCGGGCGGTTGCGGTCCTCGACCGAACCAAGGAGCCTGGCGCCAGCGGCGAACCGCTCTATCTCAACGTCGTCGAGACCCTGGCCCAAGCCCTGTCGCGTGGCCAGCGCAAGACGATGCCCAAGATTGCCGGCGGCCGTTACGGCCTGTCGTCCAAGGATTTCACGCCGGCCATGGCCAAGGCCGTGTTCGATGAGTTGAAGAAGCCGGAGCCCAAGCACGGCTTCACGGTCGGCATCCTGGACAACGTCACCCGGAGCAACCTAGAATTCGACCCCCGCTACTCGACCGAGGCGGACGATGTCGTGCGCGCCGTATTCTACGGGCTCGGCGCCGACGGCACGGTCGGCGCCAACAAGAACAGCGTCAAGATCATCGCCGAAGAGGCCGGGCTCCATGCCCAGGGTTATTTCGTCTACGACTCCCACAAGTCGGGCGCCCAGACCGTTTCCCATCTGCGCTTCGGGCCACGGCCAATTCACTCACCCTACCTGATCGCCTCGGCAAACTTCGTCGGCTGCCACCAGTTTCACTTCCTCCAGCGCCAGGATGTCTTGCGGCTCGCGGCGCCCGGCGGCACCTTCCTGCTCAACAGCCCCTATGGCCCGGACGAAGTCTGGGATCATCTTCCGCGCTCGGTTCAACAGCAGATCATCGACAAGCGGCTCAGGTTCTTCGTCATCGACGCGAGCCGCGTTGCCCGAGAGGTCGGTCTCAAGAGCCACACCAACACCGTGCTCCAGACCTGCTTCTTCGGGATCTCGGGCGTGCTCACCCGCGACGAAGCGGTGAAGAGAATCAAGGACTCGATCCGCAAGACCTACAGGGCCAAGGGCGAGGCGGTGGTGCAGCGGAACTTCGAGGCCGTCGACGCCACGCTCTCGCGCCTGCGGGAGGTGGCCATCCCGCCAATGGCGACAGCGGCGTCGGACCGGCCGCCGCTCGTGCCCGATACGGCGCCGGACTTCTTGCGCCAGGTGGTCGCCAAGATGTTCGAAGGCCTGGGCGACGAGATCCCGGTCAGCCTAATGCCGGTGGACGGAACCTTTCCTTCGGGCACCGCCGCCTGGGAGAAGCGCAACACGAGCGACGAGGTTCCCGTCTGGCGTCCGGACCTCTGCATCCAGTGCGGCCAATGCAGTTTCGTTTGCCCGCACAGCGTGATCCGCGCCAAGTACTACGGCGAAGGGCAGCTTGAGAATGCGCCGTCCGCCTTCAAGTCGGCGCCCATCAACGCCCGCGGCTACCCCGACATCCGCTTCAGCCTCCAATTCTACGTCGAGGATTGCACGGGCTGCGGTCTCTGCATCGAATCCTGTCCGGCCTTCAGCCCGGTGGAGCCGGGCCGCAAGGCGATCAACCTGGAGCCGAAGGCGCCCTTGGTCGAGGCGGAACGCAAGAACATCGCCTTCTTCGAGAACCTGCCGGTCAACGACCGGGCCCGGGTCGACTTCGCCAACGTGCGTGGCGTCCAGTTCCTGGAGCCGCTGTTCGAGTTCTCGGGCGCCTGCGCCGGCTGCGGGGAGACCCCGTACCTGAAGCTCCTGTCGCAGTTGTTCGGCGACCGGATGATGGTGGCGAACGCGACCGGCTGCTCGTCGATCTACGGCGGCAACCTGCCCGTGACGCCTTGGAGCAAGAACCGGGAAGGCCGGGGTCCGGCCTGGTCGAATTCGCTGTTCGAGGACGACGCCGAGTTCGGGCTCGGATTCCGCCTGGCCGCCGACAAGCATCTCGATCTCGCAAGGGAGCGGCTCCGGTCGCTTTCGGCGGAGCTGGGGGAGAATCTGGTGAGCGCTATCCTGTCCGCGCCCCAGAAACATGAATCCGAGATTCGTGCCCAGCGGATCCGCGTGGCCGAACTCAAGACGAAACTGCTCGCCCTTGCCGCAGGCAACGAGGCAGCACGCGATCTGCTCTCGGTGGTCGACCATCTCGTTCGCCGGAGCATCTGGATCGTCGGCGGCGACGGCTGGGCCTACGACATCGGTTTTGGCGGCCTCGACCATGTCTTGTCGACCGGCCGGAGCGTAAACGTCCTGGTGCTGGACACCGAGGTCTACTCGAACACCGGCGGCCAGGCTTCCAAGGCTACGCCGCTGGGGGCGGTCGCCAAGTTCGCTGCCGCCGGCAAGCGCGTCGCCCGCAAGGATCTGGCCCTGCAGGCGATCGCCTACGGCAACGTCTACGTGGCGCAGATCGCCATGGGCGCCAACCCGCAGCAGACGCTCCAGGCCCTGCGCGAGGCTGAGGCCTTCGAGGGCCCGTCCCTCATCCTCGCTTACAGCCATTGCATCGCCCACGGCTTCGACCTGCGCTACGGGATGAAGCAGCAGGATCTGGCCGTGGCCAGCGGGCATTGGCCGCTATTCCGCTACAACCCGGCGATGCGGCAGGTCGGTGAGAATCCGTTCCGCCTCGATTCGCCCCGGCCGACCGTGTCGCTCAAGGACTATGCCTACAACGAACTGCGCTACCGGGCCCTGGCGCTGACGCGGCCGGCGGAGGCCGAAGACCTGTTGCGCCAGGCCCAGGCGGCGGCCGAGGACAGGTATCTTCAGTACGAAGAGTTCGCGGGCATAGAGGGCGGACCCACCGCGGCACGCGTTACGACTGCCGCCGGCCGGGCGGGCGGGTAGCACCATGAACCTGGCGACGCGCTATCTGGGGCTCGAACTGAAGAACCCGCTTGTGGCTGGAGCAGGCCCGCTCAACGGCGAATTGGACAACATCCGGCGATTGGAAGACCTGGGCGCCGCCGCGGTGGTCCTTCCCTCGATCTTCGAGGAGCAGATTCAGCAGGAACAAGAGACGATTGAGCGCCTGATCGCCACCGGCATCGACAACTATAGCGAGGCGTTGACATATTTCCCGGGCCAGGCGGCTTACGTCATCGCTCCCGGGCGATATGTCGAACTGGTCGAGCGGGCCGCCAAGGCCGTCGATATCCCGGTCATCGCCAGCCTCAACGGGGTGACGGACCAGGGCTGGCTCGACTACGCGCGCCAGGCCGAGGAGGCCGGCGCCAGCGCGATCGAGCTCAACATCTATTTCATTCCCTCCGACCTGGAGCTGTCGGGGCGCGAGGTGGAATTGCGCTATATCGACATCGTGAAAGCCGTCAGGCGGGCCGTGAAGATCCCGGTCGCCGTCAAGATCGGCCCGCATTTCAGCTCTATCGGTCATATGGTTCGCCAGCTCGAGCAGGCGGGCGCCGACGGGCTGGTCCTGTTCAACAGGTTCTACCAGCCCGATATCGATCTCGTGCAGCTTTCCGTGCTGCGCAACCTCGAGCTCAGCACCCCCCAGGAGATCCGCCTCCCTCTCTTGTGGATCAGCGTGCTGTCGGGACGCATTCGAGCCTCGCTCGCGGCCAGCACGGGAGTCCAAGGTGCCGATGAGGTCGTGAAATACCTTCTCGCGGGGGCCGACGTCGTCATGACCACCTCGGCGCTGTTGAAACACGGCGTGAACCACATGGCCGTCATGCTGGATGGCCTGAGGAACTGGCTCGCCGAGCGCGACGTCGGCTCGCTTGACCAGATTCGGGGACGGATGAATCAGCGCAACCTCGCCGATCCGATGGCCGTGGAGCGGGCCAACTACATCCGTATCTTGCAAAGCTATCGACCGAACAGGTAGGGCCGGTGGACCGTCGCGCAAGCTGGATTCCGGCGATCCCGCCAGGCAAACAAGGGGAGCGAGCCAACTTACGGTGCCGCGGATGTTGGCCCGACTGAACAAGAGTCCGCTCCTCACCGACCTCTATCAGCTCAATATGCTGCAGGCCTATCTCGACCACGGACGCACCGAGACGGCCGTGTTCGAGCTGTTCTTCCGCAAGCTTCCGCCGCAGAGGGGTTTTCTGCTCGCCGCCGGACTGGAGCAGGCGCTGGATTTTCTCGCTGCCGTGGTCTTCGCCGAAGAGGAATTGGACTGGCTCCGGCGCTCCGGCCGCTTTTCCCGGGATTTCGTCGACTATCTCGCATCCTTCCGGTTCCGGGGCGAGGTGCATGCCATGCCAGAAGGCACGGTGTTCTTTGCCGACGAACCCGTCCTGCGCGTCACCGCTCTGCTGCCCGAGGCGCAGCTCGTCGAAACCCGGCTCATCAACCTCATCCACTTCCAGACGCTGACGGCGAGCAAGGCCGCGCGCATGGTGCTGGCGGCGCCCGGCAAGCAGCTGATCGACTTCGGGCTGCGCCGGGCTCATGGCGCCGAAGCTGGCCTTCTCGCCGCGCGCGCCTCCTATCTGGCCGGTTTCGCCGGCAGCGCCACCCTGATCGCCGAACCGGTCTTCGGCATTCCGGTCTTCGGCACCATGGCCCACTCCTTCGTTCAGGCCTGGGGAGACGAGTCCGAAGCCTTTCTAGACTTCGCCCGCTCCCGGCCGCGCAATCTGACCCTGCTCATCGACACCTATGACACGGAAGCCGGTGCGCGGAAGGTCGTCGCCCTGGCGCCGCGACTGCGCGCGGAGGGGATTGCTCTTGGTGCCGTCCGCCTCGACAGCGGCGATCTGGACTCCCTCTCGCGCAAAGTTCGCGCCATTCTCGACCAGGGAGGCCTGGGCGAGGTGCGGATCTTCGCCAGCGGCGGTCTCGATGAGACGGCGATGGCGCGGCTGCTCGCGGCAGGAGCGCCGATCGACGGCTTCGGCGTCGGCACAAGTCTCACGACGTCCTTCGATCTCCCTGCCCTCGACTGCGCGTACAAGCTTCAGGAGTACGCCGGCATCGCCAGGCGGAAGCTTTCTCCGGGCAAGGCGACCTGGCCCGGACGCAAGCAGGTCTTTCGCCGCTACGACGCGGCTGGGCGAATCGCCGGCGATCTGCTGACACTGGAAGGCGACAGGCAGCAGGGCGAGGCCCTGATCCGGCTCGTCATGAAGGTCGGCAAGGCCGTGGGTCCGCGGCGCTCCCTCGCCGAACTGCGGATCGCAGCGGCGGCAGGGCTCGCCAGCCTCCCCGAGGCGCTTAGGGCGCTGAACCCCGAATCTTCCCTTCCAGTCCGGATCGCCCCTGCCCTCGCGGAGCTGACCGCCGCAGTCGATCGCCGCCTCGGCGGTTGACCGCGCATCTGCCACCGCCGGTCGAGGGTTTGATCTGAGTCAAGGCCGCGAGGCGAAGCCTGACCAATACTCCGCGGCCAGCTGAAGTCACTCGGTGGGACATTCAGCGCGCCATCACGAACAGGAGGAAGACATGGCCGACAAGGAGTCCAAAGTTCCTGTAAAGAGCGAGAAGGCAGCGCCGCCTGCCCGCACAGCGACGGCGTGGCAGCCCTTCGAGGCGCTGCAGAAGGAGATCGACCGGGTGTTCGAGGACTTCACGCGGTTTCCATTCGGCGGCCGGTTCCTTGATTTCTCCCCGTTGCGCGGCCGCTTGCCGACGGTCGATGTGCCCTCGCCGGCGGTCGACGTGGTCGAGAAGGACAACGCCTACCAGATTTCGGCCGAGCTGCCGGGCATGGATGAGAGCAACATCGAGGTCAAGGTTGCGGACGACATCCTGACCATCAAGGGCGAAAAGAAGGAAGAGAAGGAGGAGAAGGACAAGAACTACTACATGTCCGAGCGGCGCTACGGCTCCTTCCAGCGTTCCTTCCAGCTGCCCCCGGGGGTCGACCAGGGCAAGATCGATGCCAGCTTCCAGAAAGGCGTGCTGACCGTGACCCTGCCCAAGTCGCCCGAGGCCCAGCAGAAGGAGAAGAAGATCGTCGTCAAGGCGAAGTGACGGCGTTGTTGGCGTCGATTGAAATCCTGGCTCATCCGAGGGTCGTGGCGGCGGATCGGCGCAGGCATGCGCGTAGATAAGGTTGCTTGTGGCTCGTCGCAGGGGTGAACCAATGAGGCCGACTGGAAAAGGTATCGATGCGATGCCTTTCGGCGACTTCACCCCTGTGCCGGAGCCGGTTCCTCCGGGCGGTATCCCAGGTACCTTGCTGGGACATTGCTCGGCATGGAGAACCTAGCCAAAGTCGGTCTTGCGGCAGCGGCCAAAGCGCCGCTTGTTTCTTGAGTGCTGAACCGGCGCTGCGATGGATTGCGGTGTCCACCATGAAATCCGATCGTCGCG
Organism: uncultured Alphaproteobacteria bacterium; assembly: GCA_963724385.1. Lineage (GTDB taxonomy): Bacteria > Pseudomonadota > Alphaproteobacteria > Dongiales > Dongiaceae > DASXQK01. The sequence continues at coordinate 1,020,197 of CAVRUJ010000002.1, forward strand.
GGTTCCGCCGTCGTGCTGAAGCTGCGCGCAATCGCAGCGACCAACTCGCGCAAGGGCGTTGCCAGAATCAGAAGTCTCCATGGGGGACGCAGAATGAAGTCGACTTTCAAGGCCGATTCACCAAGCAAGGCGCAGCTTCTGGCCGACGCCGAAAGGCCGGGGCAGGAGGCCTTGCGCCTTCATCCCTATTACCGCGGCAAGGTGCAGATCCTTCCTAAATGCCCGGTGAGGGGGCTCGAAGACTTCAGCATTTGGTACAGCCCTGGCGTGGCCGCGCCCTGCCGGGCGATTCGCGCCGACCCGGCCCTGGTATTCGAGCACAGCAACAAGGCCAACAGCATCGCCATCGTCACGGACGGCAGCCGGGTACTCGGTCTCGGTGACATCGGCCCCGAGGCCGCCCTGCCGGTGATGGAGGGCAAGGCCCTGCTGTTCAAGTACCTGGGTGGGGTCGATGCGGTTCCCCTCTGCCTTGGAACCAAGGACCCGGACGAGATTGTGCGGACCGTCAAGCTGCTCGAGCCGGGCTTCGGCGGGATCAACCTCGAGGACATCGCCCAGCCCAAGTGCTTTCGAATCCTCGACGCCCTTCGCCGGGAGCTGCATATTCCGGTCTGGCATGACGACCAGCAAGGCACCGCAACCGTCGTCCTCGCCGCCCTCATCAACGCCGCCAGGATCGTCGGCAAGCCGCTGAAGGGCCTGCGGTTGGCCTTCGTCGGCATGGGCGCCGCCAATGTAGCGGCCTATCGCCTGCTGCGGGCCGCCGGTTTCGATCCGAGGGGGATCGTCGCCTGCGACAGCAAGGGCAGTCTCCACCGCGGGCGGGCGGATATCGAGGCATTGCAGGCCGAATTCCCCGACAAATGGCGGATCTGCCAGGAGTCGAATGCCGATGGCGCCGCCGGTGACGCGGCGGCGGCGCTGCGGGGCGCCGATGCCTGCATCGCCTTCTCCGCTCCGGGCGCTGTCACGCCGGCAGCCGTGGCCGGCATGGCCAAGGATGCCATCCTGCTCGCTTGCGCCAATCCGGTGCCCGAGATCTGGCCTTGGGAGGCGAAGGCGGCGGGCGCGCGCATCGTCGCCACCGGGCGCGGCGACTTTCCCAACCAGGTCAACAATTCGCTATGCTTTCCGGGGATTTTCCGCGGCGTGCTCGACGTCCGCGCCCGCGCCATCACCGACGAGATCGCGCTGGCGGCGGCAGATGCGCTGGCGGGAGCGGCAGAGGCTCCTTCGGAAGAACGCCTGTTGCCGACCATGGCAGACTGGGAAGTCGCGGCAAAGGTCGCCGCCGCCGTCGCGACGGCGGCCGAAGCCGCGGGGCTTGCCCGGCATCCGCTCGGCTACAACGAAGAGTTCCATGCGGCCCGCGCCATCATCGATACGGCCCGCCGTGCAACGGGACTACTGATGGATGGAGGCGCGATCGCGCCGGTTCCGGCCGACCGGAAACACAGCCCGGTTTGACCTGTATCAATGAGACAGCCCCCCTTGCCGCTACTCTCGCTGTCGGATGGGGAGGACCGAGATGGCAACCATCGGCAATGCCGACTCTCAGGCGGGCACAGCATGGGCGCGGATTCGCAAGCAAGTCGCCAAGCTGCAGCCGGCGCCGAATCTCTCCGACTACGACGTCTTCCGGCGCGGCTTCCGTTGGGAGCAGGCCAAAGCCGAGCTGGACGGCCTGCCGAACGGCGGTCTCAACATCGCCTATGAGGCGGTCGACCGGCATGTCGCCCACGGCCTTGGCGACCGGCTTGCCATCCGCTGGCTCGGCAAAGCCGGCGAGCGGAAGGACTTCACCTATGCCGACCTCGCCAGGCTCAGCGACCGGTTCGCGGCGCTGCTCGCGCGTCTGGGCGTCGGCAAGGGCGATGTCGTCTTCGCGCTCACCGGCAGGATTCCCGAGCTCTATGTCGCCGCCCTCGGCACGCTGAAGAACGGCAGCATCTTCTCGCCGCTGTTCTCGGCCTTCGGCCCGGAGCCGCTCAAGACCCGGATGGAGATGGGGGCGGCCAAGGTGCTGGTGACGACCGCGGCGCTCTATCGCCGGAAGGTCGAAGCCTGGCGAAGCCAACTGACCTCGCTCCAGCATGTCCTGATCGTCGACGGGCCCGCGCCGACGGGTACCCTGGCGCTAGGGTCCGCGCTGACCGATAGCGCCTTTTCGATCGTGCCCACCACGGCCGAGGACAAGGCCCTGCTGCATTTCACCAGCGGCACGACAGGCCGTCCGAAAGGGGCGCTGCATGTTCACGGCGCGGTCATCGTCCATCAGATGACCGGCAAATACGTGCTCGACCTGCACCCCGAAGACATTTTCTGGTGCACCGCCGATCCCGGCTGGGTGACAGGGACCTCCTACGGGATCATCGCGCCGCTCACTCGCGGCGTGACCATGATCGTCGACGAGGCCGAATTCGATGCCGACCGCTGGTACCGCATCCTCCAGGACGAGAAAGTCACGGTCTGGTACACGGCGCCGACGGCGATCCGCATGCTGATGAAAGTCGGCGGCGAGCTGCCCAAACGCTACGACCTCGCAAAGCTGCGCTTTGCCGCCAGCGTGGGAGAACCGCTCAACCCGGAGGCCGTGGTGTGGGGTGCGGAAACCCTGGGCCTGCCCTTCCATGACAATTGGTGGCAGACCGAAACCGGCGGAATCATGATCGCCAACTTCGCCGCCATGGACGTCAAGCCGGGCTCCATGGGCAGGCCGCTGCCGGGCGTCGAGGCCGAGATAATGGAGCGCAAGCAAGGCGGCGGGGTCGAGCCCGTCAAGGGCGCGATGCAAGTCGGCGAGCTTGCCCTGAAGGCGGGCTGGCCGGCCATGTTCCGGGGCTATCTGAACGACCCCGAGCGCTATGCCAAATGCTTCTCGGGCGAGTGGTACCTGACCGGCGACCTCGCCATGCGCGATGGCGAAGGGTATTACTGGTTCGTGGGCCGCGCCGACGACGTGATCAAATCCGCCGGCCACCTCATCGGTCCGTTCGAAGTCGAAAGCGCGCTGATGGAGCATCCGGCCGTCGCCGAGGCGGCGGTCATCGGCAAGCCCGACCCCACGGTCGGCGAGGTGGTGAAGGCCTTCGTGGCGCTCAAGCCCGGCTATGCGGCGGACGAGGCCCTGCGCAAGGAGCTTCTCGGCCACGCGCGCAAGCGCCTCGGTGCCGCCGTCGCGCCCAAGGAAATCGAGTTCAGCACCGGCCTGCCGCGCACGCGCAGCGGCAAGATCATGCGCCGCCTTCTGAAGGCGCGGGAACTCGGACTGCCCGAAGGCGATACCTCCACGCTCGAAAGCGATGTCCGATGAGCGACGCCCGCAAGCCGCATCTGACGCACGAGCATCTCCTGGACCTCCTGCGCCAGATGCTGCGCATCCGGCGCTTCGAAGAGCGCTGCGCCGAGCTTTACAGCGGCGAGAAGATCCGCGGGTTCCTGCATCTCTATATCGGCCAGGAGGCGGTGGCGACGGGCGCCGTGCGCCCGCTCAAGCCCGATGACGCCCTTGTCGCCACCTATCGCGAGCACGGCCACGCGCTTGTCCGCGGCATCCCGATGACCACGCTCATGGCCGAGATGTATGGCAAGAAGGAGGGCTGCAGCGGCGGGCGGGGCGGCTCCATGCATGTCTTCGATGCCAAGACCCACTTCTACGGCGGCAACGCGATCGTGGGGGGCGGGCTGCCGCTGTCGATCGGTCTCGCCCTTGCCGACAAGATGCAGAAGCGGCCCAACATCACCGCCTGCTTCTTCGGCGACGGCGCCGTCGCCGAGGGCGAGTTCCACGAGACGTTGAACCTGGCGGAGCTGTGGCGGCTGCCGGTTCTGTTCGTGTGCGAGAACAATCTCTACGCCATGGGCACCGCGCTGGCGCTCTCCGAGGCCGAGGTCGACCTGACCCGCAAGGCGGCGAGCTATAAGGTGCCGGCCGAGGCCGTCGACGGCATGGATGTCGTCGCAGTGGAAGCCGCAGTTGCGCGGCTGGCGGCCGGCGTGCGCGAGGGCAATGGCCCGGCCTTCCTGGAATGCCGGACCTATCGCTTCCGGCCTCATTCGATGTTCGATGCCCAGCTCTATCGCGACAAGGCCGAGATCGAGGCCTGGAAACATCGCGACCCGATCGACCGGTTCAGGAACTGGGCGATCTCGACCGGCGGGCTGCATGAGAAGGACGTGGCCGATATCGAGTTCCAGGTCGCGGCGGAGGTCGAGGCCGCAGTCGCCTTCGCCGAGGCCGGAAGCTGGGAGCCCGTAGCCGACCTGACGCGCCACGTTCAGGCCGCGGCGGCTGCACCATGAGCCCAGAAGTGCAAAACGCTCCGGCGCAAAGCGCTCCGGCGCAAGCCGCTCCCGCCCAGACCACCTACCGCGAGGCCGTCAGGGCGGCGATCCGCGAGGCGCTGTTGAAGGACAGCCGCGTCTTCCTGATGGGCGAGGATGTCGGGCGCTATGGCGGCTGCTACGCGGTCAGCAAGGGATTGCTGCAAGAGTTCGGTCCGGAGCGCATTCGCGACACGCCGCTTTCGGAATCGGCCTTCGTGGGCGCGGGCATCGGTGCCGCCATGGGCGGCATGCGGCCGATCGTCGAGGTGATGACGGTCAACTTCAGCCTGCTTGCCCTTGACCAGATCGTCAACAATGCGGCTACCATCCGGCATATGTCGGGCGGCCAGTTCGGCGTGCCGGTCGTCATCCGCATGGCCACGGGCGCCGGCCGGCAGCTGGCGGCCCAGCATTCCCACAGCCTCGAAGGCTGGTACGCCCATGTGCCCGGCTTGAAGGTCCTGGCCCCGGCGACCCTGGAAGACGCAAGGGGGATGCTGCTGACGGCTCTCGCCGACCCGGACCCGGTGCTGATCTTCGAGCATGTCATGCTCTACAACATGACCGGGGAGCTGCCGCCCACGGCCGGCGCCGTCCCCATCGACAAGGCGGCGATTCGCCGGCCCGGCCGGGACGTGAGTCTGATCACCTATGGCGGAAACCTCTTCAAGACGCTCGAGGCGGCGGCGACGCTGGCCCGCGAGGGCATCGAGGCCGAAGTGGTGGACCTGCGCAGCCTCAGGCCCCTGGACGAAAAGACGATCCTCGCTTCGGTCTCGCGCACGCGGCGCGCCGTCATCGTCGATGAAGGCTGGCGCAGCGGCAGTCTCGCCGCCGAAGTGAGCGCCAGGATCATGGAAGGCGCCTTCTGGGAGCTTGACGCCCCCGTGGGGCGCGTGTGCAGCGCCGAGGTGCCCGTGCCCTATCCGCGCCACCTCGAGGAGGCGGCGCTGCCGCAACCGGCGGGGATCGTCGCCGCCGCCAAGGCCACCCTCGGCCGGTCATGAGCGAGTTCCGCATGCCCTCCCTCGGCGCCGATATGGAGGCCGGGACCTTGGTGGAGTGGCTGAAGAAGCCCGGCGACGCCGTCCACCGCGGCGACATCATCGCCGTGGTCGAGACCCAGAAGGGCGCCATCGAAATCGAGGTCTTCGAAACCGGAGTGGTCAGCGAGATCCTGGTCCAACCGGGAACCAAGGTGCCCGTCGGCCAGCCGCTGGCGCAGATCAGCGCCCCGGGCGAGGCGGTCAAGCCGCCGCCAGCTGCCGTGGCCCCGGCCCGACCGCCGATCCCGGAGAAGCCGAGGGCGCCGGCACCTCCCCTCCCGCTCTCGGCACCGACCGTTGCCGGCGAAGCCCGACGCCGGGTATCGCCCGCCGCGCGCAAACTGGCCGCCGAGCGAGGGATCGACCTCGCTGGCCTCAAGGGCAGCGGCCCGGGCGGCGCGGTGATCAGCAACGACGTCGCCGCGGCAACCAGGAAGCCGCCTGTCGCCCGCAAGCCCGGCCTCGACCTGGCGGAGATGCGCAAGGCCATCGGCGCTGCCATGGCCCGCTCGAAGCGGGAGATTCCCCACTACTATCTCGGAACAACCATCGATCTGTCGCGGGCGCTCGCGTTCCTCGAGCGGACGAATGCCGGGCGCACACCGGACCGGCGCATCATGATCGGGGCGGTGCTCATCAAGACCGTCGCCTTGGCACTCCGCCGTGCGCCGACGTTCAACGGCTTCTTCCAGAACGGCAGCTTCGCGCCCAGCAAGGCGATTCACGTGGGCGTGGCCGTGGCGCTGCGCGGCGGCGGCCTGGTGGCGCCTGCCATCCACGACACCGACAGCTTGAGCCTCGACGACCTCATGGCCGCGACCCGCGACCTGGTGGAGCGCAGCCGTAGCGGGCGGCTGCGCGGCTCGGAGATGACGGATCCCACCATCACGCTCACATCCCTCGGGGAGCGCGGCGTCAATTCCGTCGTCGGCGTGATCTTCCCGCCCCAGGTGGCGATCGTGGGATTTGGCCGGCCTGCCCTCCGGCCCTGGGTGGTCGAGGGCCGCGTCGAACCGCGACAGGTTCTCCAGGCCAGCCTCGCCGCCGATCATCGGGTGAGCGACGGCCACGCTGGCGCCCTGTTCCTCGCCGACATCGACCGCATGCTGCAGGAGCCGGACAAGCTATGAACGACGACATCCGCAAGACCCTCGCAGAGGAAATCGTCAACATCGCCCCCGAGGCAGACGTCGCGGGGGCGGATCCCGACGCCGATCTGCGCGAGTCCTTCGATCTGGATTCGATGGACTTCCTCAACCTGATCATCGCGCTGCATAAGCGCCTGGGCATCGACATTCCCGAGGCCGATTATGCCCGCATATCCTCGCTCAATGCCGCGGTCGCCTACTTGGCCCAGCGCCGGAAGCCAGGCTGAGCTTGCCACTCACCCCGTGATGTGATGCTTGCCGACCGCGGTGACGGTGCTCGCCTGCGGCCCCTCGGAGCTCTCGTTCTCGGCCACGACCAGACGCACTTCGCTGCCGGCCTTGAGCTTTTCGAAGCCGGGCTTGGTGACCGCGTTGCGGTGGAAATAGATCTCGTCGCCGTCCGAGGTCTCGATGAAGCCATAGCCGTCTTCGGGAAACAGGCGCAGAACCTTGCCGTGGAGGGGCACGCCGTGGCTCTTGACGTCGCCGCGCTGCTTTCGTGCCTTGTCTTCCAGCAGGCGCCCGGCGGCCTCGAAGGAATCGCGGATCGCCACGTAGACGTCTTCATGGGCGTGATTCTGGCGACCTTCATGGGTGACGGCGATTTCCCCGCCCGGGACGACCAATTCGATGCGAATGCCGTAGAGCTTGCCCTTGCGCTGATGCTGATGCGGCGCCTCGACCACGACGCGGCAACTCATGATGCGGGGGTAGAAGCGATCGAGCCGCTCGGCCCGCTCGCGGATCGCCGCCTCGATCGCGGGAGAAGGCCCCATGTTGCGAAAGGTGATCTGGGTTGGAAGTTCCAAGCTGCGCTCCTCGCGTGTATAGGCTTATTCCGGCCAATTCGAGGCGGCAGAGACCTCGCCAGGCGGCATGGCCTCGGCAGCCATTGCCCTACATCCCCATCTCCGGTTCTACCGAACCCCGCTTCTTCTCCTCGGGGATTTCCGTCATCGTCGCTTCCGTGAGCAGGAGTATGCTCGCGACCGATACGGCGTTCTCGAGCGCAATGCGCACGACTTTCGTCGGATCGATGATTCCCGCCTGCACCAGATCGACATACTCCTTGCGCGCGGCATCGAATCCCAGGTTTCCCACTTCCGCCAGCATGCGCGCGACCACCACGCCGCCATCCACCGAGGAATTTTCGGCAATCTGGCGCGCCGGCGTTTCCAGCGCCCGCTTCAGGATCTGGACGCCGGTCCGTTCATCGCCCTCGCATTTGGCCTCATCGAGCGTCGCCGCCTCGACGCAGCGCAGCAGGGCAAGGCCGCCGCCGGGCACGATACCCTCCGCGACCGCCGCCTTGGTGGCGCTGATGGCATCGTCGAGCGCCTCCTTCTTGGATTTCATTTCTCCCTCGGAGGGGGCGCCGACGCGGATCACGGCGACGCCTCCGGCGAGCTTGGCCAGGCGTTCCTGCAGCTTCTCCTTGTCGTAGTCGCTCGTCGATTTCTCGATCTCCCGCTTGATCTGCTGGATGCGGCCGTCGATCTGGGCACGTTCGCCGGCGCCGCCGATGATCGTCGTGTTCTCCTTGTCGACGACGACGCGCTTGGCGCGCCCGAGCTCGGCGAGGTTGACCGCGTCGAGCTTGAGGCCGAGCTCCTCGGCGATAACCTGACCGCCGGTCAGCACAGCGATGTCTGCCAGCATCGCCTTGCGCCTGTCGCCAAAGCCGGGCGCCTTGACGGCGCAGCTCTTGAGCGCGCCGCGCAATTGGTTGACGATCAAGGTCGCCAAGGCCTCCCCTTCGATGTCTTCGGCCACTACGAGCAGCGGGCGGGCTGCCTTCGCCACCTGCTCGAGCAGCGGGATCAGATCCTTGAGAAAGCTGACCTTGCGATCGCAGATCAGGATGAGGGGGTCTTCCAGCACGGCTTCCATCTTCTCCGGGTCGGTGACGAAGTAGGGCGAGAGGAACCCGCGGTCGAACTGCATCCCTTCGACCACATCGAGGACGGTTTCCGTCGTCTTCGACTCTTCGACGGTGATCACGCCTTCGCCGCCGACCTTCTCCATCGCCTGTGCCACGAGCTCGCCAATCTCGGCATTGTTATGCGCGGAGATCGCCGCTACCTGGGCCCTCTCCTTGCGTGTCGTGACGGGGCGCGACAGGCTGCGCAAAGCGCCGATCACCACCTTTGCGCCGCGGTCGAGCCCCCGTTTCAAGTCGACGGCGCTGGCGCCGGCGGCCACATTGCGCAGCCCGTCGGCAAAGATCGCATAGGCGAGGACGGTCGCCGTGCTGGTGCCGTCGCCGACGACTTCGCCGGTCTTTTCCGCCGCTTGCCGCAGCATTCTGGCGCCCAGGTTCTCCTCCGGATCCTTGAGTTCGAACTCCTTTGCGATCGTCACGCCGTCGTTGCAGGCGAGCGGCGGCCCGTAGCTCCGCTGAATCAGCACCGATTTCGATTTGGGCCCGAGCGTCACCCGTATCGCATCGACCAGCTGCATGGCGCCGCGGAGGATCTTCTCTCTCGCGGCGGATCGGAACAGAACTTGCTTGTACGCCATATGGCTATCCTTCGAGATGCGGTGCCGGTCGGGGTTGCCTGGCGAGACCGGCAAATCCCGGGGAAACCTACCCCAGCCGACGTTCGGGCAGATTGATCTCGGTCAATTCGCTTGATGTGGTCGCCGGTCCTGGCCGGGCCATCCTGGCAGACCTCGGGAAGCGCACCCGTACTGCAGCTTCACCTGCCACTGACCTGGATCAATGTGGCAGGTGGCGGCAGGCGGCAGGCTGGCGACCGTCGCGCCCGACGGACGGCCCGAATCGACCGGCAGGGCGACCAACGCCGCGGACTGTGCCCGGAGGTTCCATGCTCGGTTCATCCCAAATGAGAGCCATGCTGGTCGAGAAACCCGGCGCGCTGCGCTCGCTCCGCCCGGCGAGCGCGCCATTGCCCGAGCCCGGGCCCGGCGAGGTCAGGGTCTGCGTCCACGCCGCCGGGCTCAACCCGATCGACTGGAAGCTCATCACCGCCGGCCACGAGGCCTGGCACTACCCCCAGATTCCCGGCGTCGACGGCGCCGGGACGGTCGAGGGTCTCGGGGCGGGGGTCGAGGACCTGAAGATCGGAGACCGGGTTTCGTTCTTCGCCGATATGGCTCGCCCCGGCAGCTTCGCCGATTTCGTCACTCTCGCCGTCGAGACCGTGGCCCGAATCCCCGAACGCCTCACCTTCGAGGCGGCGGCGGCGCTTCCGTGTGCCGGCATGACCGCCTACCACGCGTTGCATGATCGGCTACGCGGAGCAAAAGGCCAGACCATCCTCGTCTGGGGCGCGAGCGGGGGCGTCGGAGGTTTTGCCGTTCAATTGGCGCGCATCGCAGGCCTCCGGGTGATCGCCGCCTATTCAGGCCATGACCGGGACTACGTACTCGCGCTGGGAGCGGACGAGGCCATCGACTGGCGCAACGACGATCCCAAGAGCATGATCGCCGCCCTCACGTCGGGACGCGGGGTCGACGCCATTCTCAATGTGGTCGGCAGCGAGCGGGCAACCGCGGATTTGGAGCTGCTCGCGTTCGAAGGCGCCATAGCCTGCGTCGCGGGCTTGCCCGATCTCGGACGGCTGAGGCCCTTTACCATCGCTCCTTCGGTTCACGAGATCGCGCTGGGCGGGCTGCATCACGTCGCCGGTGCCGCCGGGCGCGGCCGATTGAGAACCATGGGCGAGGGGATCGCGAAGCTGGTCGTCAACGGCAACGTTCGGCCATTGCTGGTCGAAACCGTCGCCTTCGAAAGAATTCCCGATGCCCTGGCGCAGCTTCAGGCGGGAGCCATCCGAGGCAAGGTCGTGGCCCACTTGCGCAACTGACGTCGCAGGATTCGACGGGGCAGCCTCGGCCCGCAGCGGCGCGCCAATTGCCGGCCGGCCTTCCGGCCGGCATTACCGGCGCTTCAGAAGCTTCCGTAGCTCGTCCCACGGGCGCGTGTTCAGCACGTCATCCGGGACGAGCCAGGCCCTGCGCGCTTGATCGACCCCGTAGCGCAAGAAATCCAGTTGGGCGGTGCTGTGGGCATCGCTGGAAATCGCCAGCTTGACGCCCATGTCCTTGGCCAGCCGCCCTTGGACGTCGTCCAGATCGAGGCGCTCGGGCTGGGCATTGATTTCGAGGAAGCAACCGCGCTCCTTCGCCGCGCCGATGACTTTCTCAAGATCGATCCCGTAAGGCGGACGCTCGTTGATGAGACGGCCGGTCGGGTGGGCGAGAATCTCGAAATGGAGGTTGTCCATTGCCCGGATGATGCGTTCGGTTTGTTTCGCCGGCGCCAGGCCAAATTGGGAATGGATGGCACAGATCGTCAGGTCCAGGCGATCGAGAATGGAGTCCGGCAGGTCGAGCCGGCCGTCGCCCAAAATATCGACCTCGGCCGATTTCAGGATCCGGATGCCGCCGATCTGCTCGTTGAGGCGGTCGATTTCCGCAAGCTGCCGGGCAAGGCGTCGAGGATCCAGGCCGTGGGCGATGGTCGTATGCTGGCTGTGGTCGGAGATGGCGAGATAGGCATAGCCCTTGGCTTTGGCCGCCTTGGCCATCTCCTCGATCGAGTTGCGCCCGTCCGAGGCGTTCGTGTGCGCATGCAGATCGCCGCGGATATCTGCCAATGCGACCAGATGAGGAAGACGCTTTTTCTCGGCCGCCTCGATCTCGCCCCGCCCCTCGCGGAGCTCGGGTTCGATGTAGGGCAGGCCCACGGCCCGATAGACCTCCGCCTCGGTCCGCCCGGCGATCCGGCGTTCCCCCTTGAAGACGCCGTATTCGTTGATCTTCAGGCCGCGGGCGACGCCGCGCTCGCGGACGGCGATGTTGTGCGGCTTGGATCCGGTAAAATAATGCAGCGCGGCGCCGTAGCTCGCCTCCTCCACCACCCGAAGATCGACCTGAATGCCCGATCGCAGGATGACGGTGGAGCGCGTGCTGCCCTTCGAGACGACCTTGACGATATCGGGATAGGCGACGAAGCGCTCGATCACCTTCCCTCCCTCGGCGCTGGTGGCGAGGATGTCGAGGTCGCCGATCGTATCCTTGCGCCGCCGGTAACTGCCGGCGATCTCGACGCGACCGACCGACCGGTCCTGGCGCAGATAGGCGGCCAGCGCTTCCCCCGCCTCGGTTGCGTCCGCCAGGCGGCTGCGCTTGGGACCGGCGACATGGTGGCGAAGCGCCTCGCTGAGATTTTCGATCGACTTGGGTCCGAATCCCGGCAGGCCTGCGAGCTTGCCCCCTTCGACCGCGCGGCGGAGCTGGGCGATGCTGGAGACGCGCAGCCGGTCATGGACGAGCTTGATGCGCTTGGGACCCATGCCGGGAAGGCTGGCCAGCTCGACCAGGGATCGGGGCAGCTTGCGCTGCTCCTTCTCGAGCAGAGGGAGGTGGCCGCTTTCGACGATCTCGCGAATCTTTCCGGCCAGATCCTTGCCGATCCCGGGCAAGGCCGTCAGGTCTTCTCCCGCCGCCAGCATGTCGGCGACGCTGCGGGGCAGCTCGGCGACCGTCCGGGCGGCACTGCGATAAGCGCGCACGCGAAACTGATTGGCGCCCTCGATCTCGAGCAACTCCGCCAACCGGTTGAACGCTTCGGCAATTTCCGCGTTGCTGGCGGTCATGAGCCCTCGCAAGGACTCCTCAGGCGGCCTTCGCCTTCGGCTGCCCAGCTGGCCACAGCTTCATCACGGCGAGCGCGACGCTCGTCAGCCCGGGCATCAGCCGAGGCCGCAGCAGCCGGGAATCGAAGGCGCGCATGCGCCGGTCGTTCTCGCTCAAGCACTCGCTCATCAGGCCGCGGACGCTGAAGCCTTCCTTGAAGACGTCGGCCTGGGTGGCTGAGAAATTGTGTTCCCCGCCGGGCTTGCCCTTGCGGATGGTCTTCAGGTGCCGGCCCACCGCGCGGCCATGGAACCAGGCCGAGGTGAGGCCGCGCAGCGCCGCCGCGCCCCGCCCGCGCCGGACCTCGCGCCAGGCCATCCAATTGACGAAGAACACGATGTGGCGCGTCTCCTCCAGCATCAGGACATCGAGCACCTGGAACATGGATTCCGGCAGAAAGCCGGAGCGCCGGGCGAACTGGTAGGCGCCGAAACCGAAGAAGGCGTCGACGCATTCGCCGTAGCCGAAGTCGATGAAGGCGGTTTCAATGTCGTCGGGGAACTTGGTGAGTTCCTGCTCGCGCGCCGGCAACCCGTAGCGCTCGATCAGATGGCCGATCAGGCGCGCGTGCCGGGCCTCCTCGAAGCCCTGGAGATCGACCGCCTCGCGCACGAGGGGATCGCCGATCCTGGGGGCGTAGGCCGCGATGAGGGCGCCCGCCCTGCGCTCGGCGTAGTACACCTCTTCCCAGAACGGCACGCCGCGGATGCGCGCGAGCGACGCCTCGTCCAGCTCCGGCCAGGGCAGGCGCTCGGGCTCGTAAGGATCGTGGCTCGCCACGAAGCTGCGGCAAAACAATTCCTTGTGCTCGTCGGAGCCGATCCTCATCGCTTCAATCCCGGGCTGGCCGAAGAAGAATCCGCGGCAGTCTTAGCCCAGGCGGACCGGTCCGTCGAGCCTGCCGACGGACCGGCGCTCAGGCGTAGAGCCGCTCGTTCTGCAGGTTCTTGTAAATGTCGGCCACGTACTCCGCGTAGCCGTTGAACAGCAGAGTCGGCACCCGGTTGCCCGTGGTAAGCTCCTGTTCCGTCGCCTGGCTCCAGCGCGGATGGGGCACGTCCGGGTTCACGTTGGCCCAAAAGCCGTATTCCGAGGCCTGGAGTGTCTGCCAGAAATTGACCGGCTGCTTGTCGGTGAAAGTGAAGCGGACCAGCCCCTTGGCCGACTTGAAGCCATATTTCCAGGGCAGGGCCAGGCGCAGCGGGGCGCCGTTCTGTTTGGGCAGGGGCTTGCCATAGGCGCCGGTGACCAGGAAGGCGAGGTCGTTGGTCGCCTCGGCCATGGTGACGCCCTCGAGATAAGGCCAGGGATACCAGCTCGCCTTCTGGCCGTCGGCGACGTCCGGGTTCTCGAAGCTGGTGAACTGGAGGTATTTGGCGCTGCCGAGCGGCTGGGCGAGATCGACCAGCGACTTCAGGGGAAAACCGGTCCAGGGGGCGGCGAAGGACCAGGCCTCGACGCAGCGATGCCGATAGAGGCGCTCCTCCAGGGGGATCTTGGCCAGCAGGTCGTCGATGCCGATGGTCATGGGCTTCTGCACCATGCCGTCGATCTGGATCGTCCAGGGCCGGATGGGCAGGGCCTGGGCGTCCGAGGCGATGTCCTTGCTGGAGCCGAATTCGTAGTAGTTGTTGTAGCTGCTAACCAAGGCCTCGGGGGTAATCGCCCGGTCCAGCTTGTAGGTATCGTTGCGCTTGGCCGGGTAATATTTGGCCGAAGGATCCGCGTCCTCCGCCTTGGCGCTTCCCGCACCCACCGCCAGCAGAATCGGGCCGGCCGCGAGGCCGGCGGCTACCTGCCGCCGATTGAGGAATATTGCTTCCGGGGTGGCGGCCGATTCCGGCAGCTCCCAACCGCGCCTGGAACGAATATGCATGGCAGGCTCCTCCTACCGACTTTTGCAGAAAGTCGGTCCATCGTTTTGAGTTTCAGTATCGGATTCACGCAGAAATTCGAGACAATGCCCCGAGTTCACGAATTTCTGCGATCCGATACTTGGTTGTCCGCTCGCCTATTCGAATCCAGCAGCTAGCCGGTTAACCCGCCGCCGGCAATTCACCAAACGGTGATCGCCGGGGAGGGGCGCTACCCGGCGGCGGCGGCCACGCGCTGCTCGACGATCTTGTCGGCGAGCCGTCCCGTCAGCTCCTGCAAGTGGTCGAAGTTCCAGGCGAAGGTGCCCACGCCCAGGGTCAGCGAGCGCAGCTCGATGATCAGGTCATGGAGCTCCGATTGAGGCATGAGGGCCTGGACCTCGTCCCAGCCGGGCCAGCCCTCCTTGGCGGCAAAGCCCTGGATATGGCCGCGCCGGCCGCTGATCAGGCCGTGGGCCCGCGCGGTGAACTCGTTGGGAACGGCGATGATCACGCTGTAGATCGGCTCGAGCAGCACGGGATCGCATTTCGGCATGCCTTCGCTCATCGCCATCCTGGCCGCGGTCTTGAACGCCATGTCGGAGCTGTCCACCGTGTGGTACTGCCCGTCGGTCAGCGCCACGGAAACATCGACCACGGGAAAACCGAGCGGCCCACGGCCGAGATAGTCGCGCAAGCCGTCCTCGACCGAGGGAATGAACTGGCGCGGGATCGATCCGCCGACGATTTCGTCGAGGAAGACGAAACCGCTGCCGCGCGCCAGCGGGCGGATGGTGACGTGGATGTCGGCAAACTGGCCGTGGCCGCCGCTCTGGCGTTTGAAGCGGGCATGCTGGTCGACGCTTCGGCGAATGGTTTCCTTGTACTTGACCTGGGGGCGGCGGGTCTTGACCGGCAGGCCGTATTTGAGCCGCAGCCGGTCGGCGGCGATCAGAAGATGAATCTCGCCCTGGCCCCAGAGCACCATCTCGTGGGTCTCGGCCTCATGGGTGACGGAGAGGGATGGGTCCTCGTCCACCAGCTTGGTCAGCGCCGCCGTCAGCTTGACCTCGTCGTTCCGGTTCTCGACGGCAAGCGCCAGGGAGAACAGGGGCGAAAGCGGCGCTGGCCAGGGATGGGCCGGCTTGGCCTTGCCCGAGGCCGAGAGCAGGCGCCCGGTGCCGACATCCTCCATGCGCGCCAGCGCCACCACCTCGCCGGTGCCGGCGCTGGGCAGCTTGGTCATCTCATGGCCCTTGGGCCGCGCCACGCCGCCGACCCTGACGCCATTCAAGCTCATGCCCTCGGCAACCTTGCCCGAGAGAACGCGCGCAAGCGACAATTTGCCGCTGTGGGCCAAGTGATAGGTCTTGAACACCTGGACCACCGTGTCGTTCGCCTCGGCTTGGATGCCCAGGCGCGCCGCTGTCGCAGCCGGGCCAGGCACCTCGTGGCGCAGCGCCTTCAAAAGGCGGCGCACGCCGTGATCGCGCTCGGCAGCGCCCAGGAAGACGGGAACGATCAGGTCGTCCGCCAGATCCTTGCTCAGCTGATGATAGATCTCGTCCTTCGAGGGCACCGCGTCCTCGAGCAGCTGCTCCAGCAGCTTGTCGTCATAGTCCGCCAGGGATTCGAGCAGGGTGCGGCGCGCTTCCTGTTCCCGCGGGGCGGCCTCCTCCGGCATCTTGATCAGGTCCGAAGGCTGGCCGGGCTTGTAGCCATAGGCACGCTCGCTCACCAGGTCGACATAGCCCGTCACGATCTCCTGACCCGTCTTGTCGGTGCTGCGCAGCGGCACCTGGCGCAACACCAGGGGCCGCGTGGACACGGTCTGGAGGGCGGACAGCACCTCGCGCACGCGATAATCGGCGCTATCCATCTTGTTGACGAACAGCATGTGGGGAATCTTGCGGTCGTCGAGAAACTTGAATAGCGGCGACAGCATCAGCGCCTTGCCCGTTTCCGCTTCGCAGACGATGACCGCGACGTCGGCGACCTGGAGCGCGTTCTGGGTCTCCTGGGCCAGCTCGACGGAGCCCGGGCAATCGAGGAAGGTCCAGCGCTCGCCGAGGTACTCGGCGGAGGCGGCGCTGACTTCGACGCTCATCTTGCGGGCCCTGGCCTCGGCGGCGCTGTCGCCCACGGTGTTGCCGTCTTTCACCGTGCCTTTGCGGCCGATGGCGCCGGTGGCGGCGAGCAGGCTCTCGAACAGCGTGGTCTTGCCGGTAAGATAGGGCCCCACGAGAGCGGCACATCGTGGCGCCGCAAGCGGTCTTTCGGCCATGGCAACCTCCCTCGACCGAAGCCAGCGGGGGCGGTTCGCCGCCCTCCGAGCGGTCCGGACCATGATTTCAAGCCGGACCGGCCAATGGCAAGCAAAAACGCCGATGCCTCGGACCATCGATACGGTCGCCGCCGGGCAAGCGATGCCCTAGGATTGCGCGATTGGACTGTGCCCACCCTCAGGAAACCGGGAATGAGGCCGCTCGCCGCCATCTTCGTCGTCATCGGGCTGCTCACCGGCTCTCACGTGGCCGAGGCCCAGCAGCCATCGAGTTGGAACGGAACCTGGATCGGCAATTGGCAGTCCGGCGACGGCGCCCAGATCGTCTTCGCCGGCGAGGACCTGGTCGCCTTCTACTGGCACGGCGACTATCTCGACGACGTGCACGCGACCGCCTCGCAGAGCGGCTCGGTCGTCACGATTCTATGGTCAGCGGGCCAGGCGGTCCTGACCCGCGACGGCGAGACCACCGCAAGGATCACGGTCCACGAAAGCGGAGAGCCCGACCTCTCTTTCGCTCTGAAGCGCGACAGCCAGTAGAACGAAGCCGCTAGACCAGCGCCGCGCAGGCTCGCTTGATGCGCGTGCAGGCTTCGCGGAGGGCCTCGGTCGAAGTCGCATAGGAGATGCGGAAGAAGGGCGACTGGCCGAAGGCAGCCCCCTGGACCGCGGCCACGCCCTCGGCTTCCAGCAGATAGGCCACGAAGTCGCCGTCATTGGCGATGGTCTTGCCCTGGGGCGTCTTCTTGCCGATCGCGCCAGCGCAGGAGGGATAGACGTAAAAGGCGCCCTCCGGCGTCGAGCAGGCGAGGCCCGGCGCCTGGTTCAGCATGCTCACTACAAGATCGCGCCGCTCGCGGAAGACCTTGTTGTGCTCGGCGATGAAATGCTGCGGACCGTTGAGGGCCTCGACCGCGGCCGCTTGGCTGATGGAGCTGGGATTGGTCGTGCTCTGGGATTGGAGCTTCGCCATGGCCTTGATGAGGGGCGACGGCCCGCCGCCATAGCCGATGCGCCAGCCGGTCATGCAATAGACCTTGCTGACGCCGTTCACCGTGAGGGTGCGCTCGTAAAGCCGCGGCTCGACCTGGGCCATGGTGGCGAATTCGCGGTCGTCATAGAGCACATGCTCATACATGTCGTCGGTCAGCACCCAGACCTGGGGATGCTTCAGCAGCACCTCGGCCAGGACCTTCAGCTCCGCCGCGCTATAGACGGCACCCGTCGGGTTGCTGGGGCTGTTGAGGATCAGCCATTTGGTCTTGGGCGTGATCGCCGCCTCGAGATCCTCGGGACGCAGCCGGAACAGGTTGTTCTGCGAGCAGGGCACGAAGACCGGCTTGCCGCCGCAGAGCAGCGCGATGTCCGGATAGCTGACCCAGTAGGGCGCCGGCACGATCACCTCATCGCCCGGCTCAACCGTGGCCAGGAGCGCGTTGTAGATCACCTGCTTGCCGCCCGAGCCGACCGTGATCTGGTCCGCCTCGTAGTCGAGGCCGTTCTCGCGCTTGAACTTGCCAGAGATGGCGGCCTTGAGAGCCGGGGTGCCGTCAACCGCGGTATATTTGGTGTCGCCGCGCCGGATGGCGGCGATGGCCGCCTCCTTGACGTTCTCGGGCGTGTCGAAGTCGGGCTCGCCGGCGCCGAGCCCGATGACGTCCCGCCCGGCCGCCTTCATGTCGCGCGCCTTCTGGGTGACGGCGATGGTGGGCGAGGGCTTGATCAGAGACAGGCGCT
This sequence comes from uncultured Alphaproteobacteria bacterium, assembly GCA_963724385.1. Classification (GTDB taxonomy): domain Bacteria; phylum Pseudomonadota; class Alphaproteobacteria; order Dongiales; family Dongiaceae; genus DASXQK01. The sequence goes on from CAVRUJ010000002.1 coordinate 1,038,258, forward strand.
GGGCGAGAAAGGCCATGATCGGCTCCGGCTGCAACGGGCGGGCGGGAAAGTAAGGCCGCGCCGGCCTCGGCGCAACCCTCTGGCCGGGTAGCGCCGGAAACCCGAGCGGCCTATCGTCGCGGCAATCCTTGTCCAAGGAGGCGGCCCTGCTCGACCACCTGAAGCCTCAGCGTGCCGCCGACGCCTGGCGCCATTTCGTCGAGACGCCCCTCGACCAGCTGCTCGCCAAGGCCGAATCGGGTGGCGAGCCGGCGGCGAGTGCCTTCGCCCTCTATCGCGACATGCTGGCCCATGTGCCCGCCTATGGCCGGTTCCTCGCCGACCAGGGCGCAGATCCGGCCGCGGTCCGCGGGCCGACCGATCTCGCCCGCCTGCCGCTCGCGACCAAGGAGAACTACATCCGACGCTATACGCCGGCCGAGCTTGTGCGCGGCGGCAGGCTCGAGGGCTGCGACATGCTGGCCCTCAGCTCCGGCTCGACCGGGGAACCCAGCTTCTGGCCGCGTTTCCTCGCCGACGAGTTCGCCATCGCCGAACGCTTCGAGCAGGTCTTCCATGACAGCTTTGCGGCCGACGAGCGGCGCACGCTCGCCATCACCTGCTTCGCGCTCGGCAGCTGGGTAGGCGGGCATTTCACGCTTGCCTGCTGCCGGCATCTGGCGGCCAAGGGTTACCCGATCGTCAACATCGCCCCAGGCATGAATAAACCCGAGATCTATCGCATCCTGCGGGAACTCGGACCCGGCTTCGACCAGGTCGTGCTGCTGGGCTATCCGCCCTACCTGAAGGACGTGATCGACAGCGGCCCCGCGGCCGGCATCGACTGGGGCCGGCTCAAGGTCAGGCTCGTGCTGGCGGGCGAGCCCTTCAGCGAAGCCTGGCGCGATCTGATCGCCCAGCGCCTGGGAGGCATCGATCCCTGCTATGACTTCGCTTCGCTCTATGGGACGGCCGACGGCGGCGTGCTCGCTCAGGAGACGCCGCTTTCGATCCGCATCCGCCGGTTCCTGGCCCAAACGCCGTCGGCCGCCCGCGAGCTGTTCGGGGAAGCCAGGCTTCCGACCCTGGCCCAATACGATCCGTTCCGGCGCTTTTTCGAGGCCAATGCCGGCACCCTGCTGTTCTCGGGCGACAACGGCGTGCCGCTCATGCGCTACCACATCGCCGATACCGGCGGGCTCATCGGCTACGACGACATGCTGCGCTTCCTCGCCCGGCACCGCTTCGATCCCCTGCCCGGCCTCGCGAGCCACGGCTGGCGCGGGGTCAGGCATCTGCCCTTCGTCTACGTCTTCGGCAGGGCCAATTTCGCCGTCTCCTATTTCGGCGCCAATGTCTTTCCCGAGACCGTGGCGGTCGGGCTCGAGCAGCCCGAGGTCGCGCCCTGGACCACGGGGAAATTCGTGCTTCAGGCCATCGAGGGCCTGGACCGGCCGCCCGAACTCTACCTTGCCGTCGAATTGGCGCCCGGCGTCACGGGCGATGGGGCCAAGGCCGAAGCCATGGCCAATTCGGTCCTCGCCCAGCTGATGCGGCTCAACAGCGAGTTCGCCAATTACACGCCAGCCGAATACCGGCGTCCCAGGGTCGATCTGAAGCCGACCGCCGATCCCGACTGGTTCCCGACCGGGGTCAAGCACCGCTATTCGCGGCGCTAGCCGCCGAACGCCGGCGCCGAAGAATCCACGAAATCGCCATAGTTCCGCGCCGCTTTCGCCATGGCGCCGGGGTCAAATCGCGCCATGCGACAACGCAGCGCGACACCCCTCCAGGCCCTGGCCGGCCAGTCCATCGCCCATCCCGAACGGCTGCTGAGGGCCCTCATCCGGCCGCGGCGGCCGCGGCGCCGGCGCGGTTCTTTCGGGCTGGTCCTCGGCTTCACCGTCCTGGCCGGTTTGCTGGCCTTGGCCGTGCGTTTCCTGCCCCTCGCCCACCCGGTCATGCCCGCTCCGCCCGAAAGCTCGGTCTATAATCTAGGCTGAGTGCCCCCGGGAGGCCCCGACCGGCGGCCTAGACCGGCCCCGACATTGGCCGGAAGGGAGTCGCGCACTATATTTCGCGCGTGCTCAGCGAATCCCAGACCCTCACCTCGCTCCCGTTCTTCCAGCGGCCACCGCGGGCAACGGGGGGAACGCCGTTTCGCATCGTTTCCGATTTCGCGCCGGCCGGCGACCAGCCCCAGGCGATCGCCCAACTGACGGCCGGTGTCGAGGCAGCAGAGCGCGACCAGGTCCTGCTCGGGGTCACCGGCTCGGGCAAGACCTTCACCATGGCCCATGTGATCCAGAACACCCAGCGCCCGGCCCTGATCCTGGCGCCCAACAAGACGCTGGCGGCCCAGCTCTATGGCGAGATGAAGAGCTTCTTCCCCGACAACGCGGTGGAATATTTCGTCTCCTACTACGACTACTACCAGCCCGAGGCCTATGTGCCCCGGACCGACACCTATATCGAGAAGGAGAGCTCGATCAACGAGCAGATCGACCGCATGCGCCACTCGGCGACGCGGGCGCTGTTCGAGCGGCGCGATGTGGTGATCGTCGCCTCGGTCTCTTGCATCTACGGCATCGGCTCGCCTGAGACCTATTCGACCATGACCGAGACCATCGCCGTCGGGCACCCGGTCGACCGCCAGGGGCTGCTGCGCCGGCTGGTGGAGCTGCACTACAAGCGCAACGACGCCAACTTCTATCGCGGCATGTTCCGCCTGCGCGGGGATTCCCTGGAGATCTTCCCGGCCCATATGGAAGACCGAGCCTGGCGCATTTCGCTGTTCGGCGACGAGGTGGAATCGATTTCAGAGTTCGATCCGCTGACCGGCGAACGCGCGGCCGATCTCAAGGAGATCAAGCTCTACGCCAACAGCCACTACGTGACGCCGAAGCCGACGCTGTCCCAGGCGGTGAAGCAGATCAAAGAGGACTTGAAGCTGCACCTGGCGGAATTGAACCGGACCGGCAAGCTGCTCGAGGCCCAGCGCCTGGAGCAGCGCACGACCTTCGACATCGAGATGATCGAGGCGACGGGCAGCTGCGCGGGGATCGAGAACTACTCCCGCTACCTGACCGGCCGGCGCCCCGGCGAACCGCCGCCGACCCTGTTCGAATACATCCCCGAGGACGCGATCCTCATTGTCGACGAGTCCCATGTCACCGTGCCCCAGCTGGGCGGCATGTACCGCGGCGACTATGCTCGCAAATCGACCCTGGCCGAGTTCGGCTTTCGCCTGCCCTCCTGCATCGACAACCGCCCCCTCAAATTCGAGGAATGGGAGCTGATGCGGCCCCAGACGGTCTATGTCTCGGCGACGCCGGGCCCCTGGGAGCTTGCCCGCACCGGCGGCGTCTTCGTCGAGCAGGTGATCCGTCCGACCGGCCTGATCGATCCCGTCTGCATCATCCGGCCGACCGAGACCCAGGTGGACGACGTGGTGGCCGAGTGCCGCGAATGCGCGCGCAAGGGCCAGCGCGTGCTGATCACGACCCTGACCAAGCGCATGGCCGAGGACCTGACCGAATACATGCACGAAGCCGGCGTCAGGGTTCGCTACATCCATTCCGACGTTGAAACCCTGGAGCGCATCGAGATCATCCGCGACCTGCGCCTGGGCGCGTTCGACGTGCTGGTCGGCATCAACCTGCTGCGCGAGGGCTTGGACATCCCGGAATGTGCGCTGGTCGCCATCCTCGACGCCGACAAGGAGGGCTATCTGCGCTCCCAGACCTCGCTCGTCCAGACCATCGGGCGGGCCGCGCGCAACATCGACGGCCGGGTCATCCTCTACGCCGACACCATGACCGAATCTTTGAAGAAGGCCCTGGCCGAGACCAACCGGCGGCGCGAAAAGCAGACGGCGTACAATGTCGCCCACGGCATCACGCCGGAGTCCGTGCGCAAGTCCATCGGCGACATCCTGCAGAGCGTCTATGAGCGCGACCGGGTGACGGTGGATACCGGCGTGGCCGGCGAGGTCCATCGCCTCGGCCATAATCTCCAAGCGACCATCGCCGACCTGGAAAAGAAGATGCGCCAGGCCGCAGCCGATCTCGAATTCGAGGAAGCGGCGCGCCTGCGCGACGAGATCCGGCGCCTGGAAGCCCTCGACCTCGGCGTCTCCGAGCCGGGCGTCCCGCGCGCGCGCTCGACCGGCGGCATGGCCGGCCGCGTCACCGGCCAGGGTTTCGGCGGCAAGAATGCCGGGCGTCCATCCTCGCCGCGCGGCGGACGGCCCGGCGGACGAGGGCGGCGACCCTGACCAGCGGAAGGAACACCTCATGGCGAAATCCGGCAACTTGAACCTGCCCGCCATCGATCCCGGCACCGTGGCCGCGGTCAGCGGCAGCGGCTACCCCGAGCCCTATCGGGCCGCGGTGGCGGGGCGGTCCAAGCGAAGGCTCGGCAATGCCGTCGGCCTCAGCCATTTCGGGGTCAACCTGGTGCGCCTGGCGCCGGGCAGCGCTTCATCCCAGCGCCATTGGCACAAGGCCGAGGACGAGTTCGTCTACATCCTGGAGGGCGAGGTCGAGCTGGTGACCGATGCCGGCGCCCAGACGCTCACGGCCGGCATGGCAGCCGGCTTTCCCGCCGGCAAGCCCGACGGCCATCACCTGGTGAATCGCTCGCAACGGGACGTGCTTTATCTCGAGGTCGGCGATCGCCGGCCCGAGAGCGACGAGGCGGAATATCCCGACATCGACCTGCGCCTGGTCAACCGGAACGGCAAGCTCGTCTTCATCCGCAAGGACGGCAGGCCCTGGTAATCGACCCTCTCAACCGCGAAAGGCATCGTCAACCCATGAACGACAACCCCAACCGCAAGCCTTCCAAGACCGAAGCGCCCGGCAAGATCGTCAAGACCGACGCCGAATGGCAGGCCCAGCTGACGCCGGAACAGTACAAGGTGGCGCGCAAGCACGGCACCGAGCGCGCATTCAGCGGCGCCTATTGGGACCATCACGAAGACGGCATGTACACCTGCGTGTGCTGCGGCGCGCCGGTGTTCGATTCGGCCACAAAGTTCGAGTCCGGCACCGGCTGGCCCAGCTTCTGGCAGCCCGCCGACGACAAGGCGGTGGAATCCCAGACCGACCGCAGCTTCTTCATGAGCCGCACCGAGGTCCATTGCGCCCGCTGCGCCGGGCATCTAGGCCATGTCTTTCCCGACGGACCCAAGCCGACGGGCCAGCGCTACTGCATCAATTCCGCCGCCCTCGGGTTCAAGCCGAGGAAGGCGTGAAGGTTCTGGTCGTCTTCTGCCATCCCCGGCGTCAGTCCTTCGGCGGCGCGGTGCTGGACAGCTTCATCGCCGGCTTGGATGAAGGCGGCCACGGCTGGGAGATCGCCGACCTTCATCGGGAGGACTTCGATCCGCGCATGACCGAGGCGGACGAGCCTGACTGGAACGATGGCGGCAAGCGCTACAGCGACGCGGTCCTGGCCGAACAGGCCCGGATTGGCCGAAGCGACGCCATGGCCTTTGTCTTCCCGGTCTGGTGGTGGTCGCTGCCCGCCATGCTCAAGGGCTGGATCGACCGGGTCTGGAACAACGGCTGGGCTTATGGCGCGCGCAAGCTGCCCCACCGCCGGGCGCTGCTCATCGGCACGGCTTCGGGCAGCGCCGCCAGCTACAAGCGCGACCGCTACGACGAAGCGATGCAGGCCCAGCTCATCGTCGGGACCATGAACTACTGCGGCATCGCCAATGCCGAGTTGAAGCTGTTCTTCGACATCACCGACAGCGCCGAAAGCCGCGCTGGCTGCCTCGCCTCGGCGCGGCTGCTCGGCGCTGGATTCGCGACGTGATGGCCGCCGGTACCGTCCTGATCACCGGTGGCGCGAAGCGGATCGGACGCGCCATCGTGCGCGATTTCGCAGCCCAAGGCTGGGCCGTCGCCATCCACTATGGACGCTCGCGCGAGGAGGCCGACGCCCTGGCGGCGGAAATCCGCGCGGCGGGCGGACGGGCGGCGACCTTCAGCGCCGATCTTGCCCGCGAGAGCGAGGTCGCGGCCCTCCTGCCCCGGGCGGCGACCGAACTCGGTCCCGTCAACTGCCTGGTGAACAACGCCTCAGTCTTCGAAATGGACAAGGTCGACACGGCCACACGGGAATCCTGGGACCGCCATATCGAGACCAACCTGCGCGCACCCCTGGTGCTGAGCCAGGCCCTCGCCCGCCAGTTGCCCGAGGGCGCCGCCGGCAACATCGTCAACCTGCTCGACCAGCGGGTCTGGAAGTTGACGCCGTATTTCCTGTCATACACGGTCGCCAAGGCCGGATTGTGGACCCTCACGCAAACACTGGCGCTCGCCCTTGCGCCGCGGATTCGCGTCAACGGGATCGGGCCGGGACCGACCTTGCCCAGCACGCGGCAAAGCGACGAAGCGTTCCGCCGCCAGCAGGAGGCGCTGCCTTTGCGCCGAGGCGCCACGCCCGAGGAGATCGCCGGCGCCATCCGCTTCATCCTGGCGACGCCGTCCTTCACCGGACAGATGCTGGCGCTCGATGGCGGCGAGCATCTCGGCTGGGCGCAGCCGAGCCGCGGTCAGATTGCGTCCGAATGAAGCTGCGAGGATAATCGGCCATGGCCAAGGTCAAGACGATCGGCCGCGACAAGCCGGCCGGCATGCCGCCCGAAGCGACGCTGAAAGGCGAGTCGCGCATCCTGGTGCGCGACCTGGTCCTGGACGCGCGCATCGGCCTGCATCAGCATGAGCGCGTCGCGCGGCAGCGGATCCGCGTCAACCTGGATCTTGCGGTGGCCGATGGCGGCCCCATCGACGACGATTATGACAAGGTCGTGTGCTACGGCGAGCTGGTGACCGGCGTGCGCCACGTGGTCGGCGCGGGACACGTCAACCTTGTGGAAACCATGGCCGAGCGGATCGCCGCCATGTGCCTCGCCGACTCCCGGGTGCTGAGCGCCAGGGTCCGGGTGGAGAAGCTGGACGTGTTTCCCGAGGCCGAAAGCGTGGGCGTGGAGATCGAGCGCTTTCGCCGCCGCGGCTGAGCGGAGCCTGGAACCGGTTCAGACCCTGGCGCGAAGCCCTTGGAATCGCGTCGAGTCTCCTGCGGCCAAACCGCCCGACCGGGGCGGAAGTTTTGCACAAGCAGCCCGCGGGGCCTTGGGAATCAAGGGAGTCAAGCCCCAGAGTCGGCGAATGACAGAAGTGTAACATGCCAAGCGAAAATTCTCTTTGCGCTGCAATAACTTATCCTTTCTGCCTAAAAATTGTGCAAATTGATGAAAGCAAGGGATTCGCTGGGGCTGCGTGCCTGCGCGGGCTAGTTTTCTACACAGTTGTCCACAGATTCCGTGGATATCTGTCAATCCGATGAACGTCGAGCCGGAGGACATTGCCGAAGAAGCCGCGGGGAACGGCCGGATTCCGCGCTCCGGCGGAAGAATTGCCCGCGGGCTCGGGATCATCGTCGAGGCGCTGCGCAATTTGCCGGCCGGCCCCGGTGTCTACCGCATGTTGAACAAATCGGGCGACGCACTCTATGTCGGCAAGGCGCGCAACCTGAAGAAGCGGGTCGCCGCCTATACCCAGATCGGCAAGCTGCCCGAGCGTCTGCGCCGCATGGTGGCCGAGACCGCGCGCCTCGAAGTGGTCGTCACCCATACCGAGCTCGAGGCGCTGCTGCTCGAGATCAACCTGATCAAGCAGCTGATGCCGCGCTACAACGTGCTGCTGCGCGACGACAAGTCGTTCCCCTACATCCTGATCACCGGCGACACCGCCGCGCCGCAGATCGCCAAGCACCGGGGCGCGCGCAACCGGAAGGGCGATTACTACGGCCCCTTCGCCTCGGCCGGCGCGGTCCATCGGACCATCACCGCGCTGCAGCGCGCCTTCCTGCTCCGCTCCTGCGCCGACAGCGTCTTCGTCAACCGGACGCGACCTTGCCTGCTCTACCAGATCAAGCGCTGTTCGGCGCCCTGCGTGGACCGGATCGCGCCGGCGGACTATCTGCGCCTGGTCGAGCTGGCCAAGGATTTTCTCTCGGGCAGGAGCCGCGATGTGCAGGCGCGCCTGGGCGCGGAGATGCAGGCGGCAAGCGAAGCCCTCGACTTCGAGCGCGCGGCCGCCTTGCGCGACCGGCTGAAGGCGCTCGCCCTCGTCCAGGCGCATCAGGACATCAATGTCGAAGGCGTGGCAGACGCCGACGTGATCGCGGCCCATCAGGACGGCGGCCAGACCTGCGTCCAGGTCTTCTTCTTCCGCGGCGGCAGCAATTTCGGCAACCGCGGCTATTTCCCCAGCCATGACCGGAATCTGGCGCCGGCCCGGGTGATGGCCGGCTTCATGGCGCAATTCTACGCCAACAAGCCCCCGCCGCCGCTGATCCTGGTCAGCGACATGCCGGCCGAGGCCGTCTTGCTGAGCGAGGCCCTCTCGGTCAAGGCGGGACGCAAGGTCGAGATCGCCGAACCGGCGCGCGGAGGCCGGCGCAAGCTGGTGGAGAACGCGCTCACCAATGCCCGGGAGGCCCTGGGGCGAAGGCTGGCCGAGAACGTTTCCCAGCGTCGCCTGCTGGAAGGCGTGCAGACGGCCCTGGGCCTCGAGCAGACGCCCCAGCGGATCGAGGTCTACGACAACAGCCATCTCCAGGGCCGCAATCCCTATGGCGCCATGATCGTCGCCGGACCGGACGGATTCATGAAATCGGCCTATCGGAAATTCGCCATCGCCGGCGAGGCGGCCCCGGGCGACGACTACGCCATGATGCGCGAGATGCTGACCCGGCGCTTCGCCCGGGCCCAGAAGGAAGATCCCGAGCGCGAGCGCGGCCAATGGCCGGACCTGGTCCTGATCGACGGCGGCGCCGGCCAGCTCGCCGCGGCCGAGGCGGCGCTGGCCGAGCTCGGCATCGACGACGTGGCGCTTTGCGCCATCGCCAAGGGCCCCGACCGCGATGCCGGCCGCGAGCGCTTCTTCTGTCCCGGCCGGCCGCCCTTCAGCCTCGAGCCCAAGGACCCCGTGCTCTACTACCTCCAGAGGCTGCGCGACGAGGCCCACCGCTTCGCCATCGGGACCCATCGCGCCAAGCGCTCGGCCGACATCGCGCGTTCGCCGCTCGACGAGGTTCCCGGCATCGGCGGCAAGCGCAAGCGCGCCCTGCTGCTTCATTTCGGTTCGGCCAGGAGCGTGGCCGCGGCCGGCCTCGCGGACCTGGAATCCGTCGCCGGCATCAGCAAGGCCGTGGCGCGCAAGATCTACGACCATTTCCACACACAGGGCTGATGGCCTGAAATTGGCCCAGGGCAAGCTCGCAACCACCCTTCGCGCCGATTGGTCTAGGCTGCCCTTAGGGGCTAATATGCCGGCCGCCCGAGGACCAAGCCTTGCCATGACCGCTCTGCCCAACCTGCTGACTATGTCGCGGATCGTCGCGATCCCGCTGATCCTCGCGCTGCTCTATTTCGACGGGGCGTTCTGGCGCTGGTTCGCCTGCGCCATTTTCACCGCCGCCTGCATCACCGACTACTTGGACGGGTATCTCGCGCGCAGCCGCAGCCAGGTCTCGGAGCTCGGCCGGTTTCTCGATCCCATCGCCGACAAGCTGCTGGTCGCCGCGGTGATCCTCATCCTGGTGGCCGAGCGGCGCCTGTCGGGCTGGACCGTTCTGCCGGCGCTCGTCATCCTCTGCCGCGAGATCCTGGTCTCGGGCCTGCGCGAATATCTGGCCGGCCTCAACGTCAGCGTGCCCGTGAGCCAGCTCGCCAAATGGAAGACGGTGCTGCAGATGGTGGCGCTCGGCTTCCTCATCGTCGGCGACGGCGTGCTGCCGTCCTGGCCCATCGGGCTGATCGGCGAGGTCGGGCTCTGGATCGCGGCGGCCCTCACCCTTCTGACCGGCTACGATTATCTCAAGGCCGGTCTGAAGCACATGTGAGGCCGGCCTTGCGCGTCATCGGACTCGCCGGGATGAGCGGCAGCGGCAAGACCACCCTGGTGGTCCGGCTCTTGCCGGCCCTCGTGGCCCGGGGCTACCGCGTCTCGACGATGAAGCATGCCCATCACGCCTTCGACGTCGACCAGCCGGGCAAGGATTCCTACCGCCATCGCGAGGCCGGTGCCACCGAGGTGCTGGTGACCTCGGCCGCCCGTTGGGTCCTGATGCACGAGCAGCGCGGCGAAGCGGAGCCGAGCGCGGCCGAGCTGATGCACCGCATGACGCCGGTCGATCTGCTGATCGTCGAGGGCTTCAAGCGGGAAGGCCATGACAAGCTGGAAATCCACCGGCGAGAGACCGGCCAGCCGCTCATCTATCCGGGCGACCCCCATGTCGTCGCCGTTCTCAGCGACGAACCCCTGCCCGCCTGTCCTTTGCCGGTCATCGATATCGACGATGTCGAAGCCATCGCCGACTTCATCGTCGCCCATTGCCGTCTCGAGGCGAAGGTCGCATCGGTTGGACGCTAATTCATGGCCCAGTTGACCCCAGGGTCCAGCTGACCCCATGGCCCAGCTGACAGACGACTGCTTCTCCGCCGGCGGCCCCATGATGACCGTGGCCGAGGCGTTGGCGACGATCCTGCCGCGGCTCGCCTGCATCGTCGAATGCGAGACCGTTCCCCTCGAATGCAGCCTCGGCCGGGTGCTTGCCGAGGCCGTGGTCTCGCCGATCGACGTGCCGGCGGTCGACAACTCGGCCGTCGACGGATTCGCCCTTCATTTCGACGATCTGGATTCCGCGGGCGAAACGAGGCTCCCGGTGATCGGTCGGGCGGCGGCCGGCCATCCCTTTGCCTCCGCGCTGGCGCGCGGGACGGCGCTGCGCATCTTCACCGGGGCTGCCATGCCCGAAGGCGCGGATACGGTGATGATGCAGGAAGATTGCCGCCTCGAAGACGGAAGCGTCGTGCTGAAGCCCGGTATCAAGCGCGGCAGCAACCGGCGTCTTGCCGGCGAAGACGTGACCGCCGGCAAGACGATCCTCGCCGCCGGCTCGCGCCTGCGACCCCAGGACATCGGGCTCGCGGCCGCCGTCGGCCGGACCAGCCTCCTGGTCGCCCGGCCGCTCCGGGTGGCCCTCTGCTCCACGGGCGACGAGCTGGTCGAGCCGGGCCGAACCCTGAAGCCGGGAGCGATCTACGACTCTAACCGTTACACCATAGGCGCCCTGCTGCGTCAGCTCGGCTGCGCGGTCACCGACCTCGGCATCCTTCCCGACCGGCGCGAGAAGGTCGCGGCGGCGCTCTCAGAGGCGGCGAAGAGCCATGACGCGATCATGAGTTCCGGCGGCGTTTCGATCGGCGAGGAGGATCACGTCAAGGCCGCCATCGAGACCCTGGGCAAGCTCCATCTCTGGCGCCTGGCGATCAAGCCCGGCCGGCCCATCGCCCTCGGCCAGATCGCGAGCGGCCGCGGCCATCTGCCGTTCATCGGCTTGCCCGGCAACCCGGTGGCGGCGATGGTCACCTTCCTGCGCATCGCCCGGCCGATCCTGCTGCGCCTCATGGGTGCTGCCGACAGCGAGCCCATGCTTTACCGGGTGCGCGCCCTGTTCGACCATCGCAAGAAGAAGGACCGGCGCGAGTATCTCCGCGCGCGGCTCACGCCCGACGGCGACGGCGGGCCCGCCGCGGTGATCTTCCCGCGCGAGGGGGCCGGCATCCTCAGCTCCCTGGTCGAGGCCGACGGTCTGGTCGAGCTGCCGGAATCGTTGACCCGGCTGGAGCGCGGCAGCATGGTGGATTTCCTGCCCTTCAGCGAGCTCGGCCTATGAAGCTGCTCTATTTCGCCTGGCTGCGCAGCAAGCGGGGCCTGTCGGCCGAGGAAGTCTCGCCGCCGGCGGAGGTCGCCACCGTCGGCCAGCTCCTCGATTGGCTGGAGGGCCAGAGTCCCGCCCACAAGGCGGCGCTCCGCGACCGCAAGGTCCTGCGCGTCGCCGTCAATCAGGAATATGCCGGTCCCGATCACCCGGTGCGCGCAAGCGACGAGATCGCCTTCTTTCCGCCGGTGACGGGAGGGTGACGTGATCCGCGTCCAGCGCGAAGACTTCGATGCCGGGGCCGAGCTCGCCCGCATGACGGCAGGCCGGACGGACGTCGGCGGGCTGGCGAGCTTCGTCGGCCTGGTGCGCGAGACGAACGAGGGCGAGCGCCTGGTCGCCATGACGCTCGAACACTACCCGGCCATGACCGAGAAGCGCCTGGCGGAGATCGAGGCCGAGGCATGCAAGCGCTGGCCGCTTCAGGCCTCGCTCATCATCCATCGCTACGGCCGCCTCACCCCGGGCGAGCGCATCGTGCTGGTCGCGACCGCTTCCTCTCATCGCCAGGCCGCGCTCGAAAGCTGCCAGTTCCTCATCGACTGGCTGAAGACCCAGGCTCCGTTCTGGAAGCTCGAGGAGACCATGGCGGGCGACCGCTGGGTCGCCGCCCGGCAATCCGACGATCTCGCCGCCCAGCGCTGGAAGCGGCGCTGAAGCCTTTCGCCCCACAGCCATCGGGAGTCAGCATGTCCGAGGATCTCTGCTATCTGAGCGCGACCGAGGCGCTCGCCGCCTTCAAGGCCCGCAAGCTGTCGCCGGTGGAGCTGTTGCAGGCAGTGATCGCGCGGGCCGAGGCAGTCGATCCGAAGATCAACGCCTTCCCGATGAAGCATTACGACCGGGCGCTGGCCGAGGCGAAGAAGGCCGAGGCGCGCTACATGAAGACCGACGGCCGGACCCGGGCGCTGGAAGGCGTTCCCATGGCGATCAAGGACGAGACCACCATCAAGGGCTGGCGCTCGACCTTCGGCTCCCTGATCTACAAGGACAACATCGACGCCTACACGGCGCCGCCGGCCGAGCGCATCATCAAAGCCGGCGCCGTCATCCACGCCCGTTCGGCGGCACCCGAATTCTCCTGCGCCCCCTATACCCACTCGCGCCAGTGGGGCGTGACCCGCAATCCCTGGAACTTGGACTACAGCCCTGGCGGGTCATCCGGCGGCGCCGGTGCGTCGCTCGCCGCCGGATCGACCACGCTCGCCAACGGCTCGGACATCGGCGGCTCGATCCGCATCCCCGCCTCCATGTGCGGCGTCGTCGGGTTCAAGCCGCCCTACGGGCGCAATCCCGACAGCAGCCCCTTCAACCTCGATCACTACAACCACGCCGGGCCCATGGCCCGCACGGTGGCCGACTGCGCGCTGTTCCAGAATGTGCTTTCCGGTCCCCATCCCGGCGATATCGTCAGCATCCGCCCGAAACTGAAGATCCCAACCAGGCTCGAAGGCGACCTCAAGGGCTGGCGCATCGCCTATTCCCCCGCTCTCGACGGTTTCGACGTCGAGCCTGAGGTCGCGCGCAACACCGCTGCCGCGGTCGAGGTCTTCCGCTCGCTCGGCGCCACGGTGGAGGAGATCGAGATCGGCTGGAACCATGCCGAGATCGTTCGCGCCGCCTGGGCCCATTTCGGCGCCATCTTCGGGCCTTGGATCGCCCGCGTCCTGGCCGAACACCGGGACAGCATGACCGCCTATGCCGTCGACTTCGCCGAGCGCAGCCAGGGCGTGCGCGTCGAGGACTATCTAGAAAGCCTGGATATCGAGGGCCGCATGTACGCGAAGCTTGGCGCCCATTTCCAGCGCTACCGCCTGCTGCTCTGCCCGACCCTGCCGGTGCCTTCGGTCAAGGCCGGCGAGGACTATGTCGGGGAGAAGCTCGTCATCAACGGCAAGCCCCAGGACAGCATCGTCCATTGGCTGATGACCGTCTGCTTCAACATGATGAGCCGCTGCCCGGTCATGAGCGTTCCCTCGGGCCGCGCCTCCAACGGCGTGCCCACGGGGCTGTCGATCGTCGGCCGGACCTATGACGACGTCAGCGTCTTCCGCGCCGCGGCGGCCTTCGAGCGTGCGCAGCCCTGGCTGGATACGATCGCGCGTCGGCCGAAGCTGTAGATAGAAGGTGGGAAAACCACAGAGGCACAGAGACACAGAGGAGAAAGGGAGAAGAAAAGATTCTTGGGCCGCTTCGCGGCCCGATTCCTTTTCTTTCTTCTCCGTGCCTCTGTGTCTCTGTGGTTAATCTTTCTTCACGCCGCCGCGACTTTTTGGCCGCGGACCACGGCGGCGTAGTCCGCCATCATCTGACGCGCGATCGGGCCGACCTGGAAATTATGCGGCCCGATCTCGCCCACCGGCGTCACTTCGGCAGCGGTCCCGACGATGAAGACCTCGTCGGCCTTGGCCAGCTCCTCGGGGAAGACCGCCCGCTCGGTCACCTTGATGCCGCGCTTGCGGGCAAGATCGATGACCGTGCGCCGGGTGATGCCGTCGAGGAAGCAGTCGGGCTTCGGCGTGTGCAGCTCACCGCCGATGCCGAGGAAGACGTTGGCGCCCGTCGCCTCGGCGATCTGGCCGCGCCAGTCGAGCATCAGGGCGTCGGCGCAGCCCTCGGCCTCGGCCGCATGCTTCGACAAGGTGCAGATCATGTAGAGCCCGGCGGCCTTGCTCGCGGTCGGCGCCGTCTCGGGCGCGGGCCGGCGCCATTTGGCGAAGGCCATCTTGATTCCCTTCTTCAGGGACTCAGGTGAGAAATAGGCCGGCCACTGCCAGACGGCGATGGCGAGATGGATCTTCGAAAGCTGGGCCGAGACGCCCATCTGCTCGCTGCCGCGCCAGGCGATAGGCCGGACATAGGCATCGGCGAAACCCGAGCGCTTGACGCATTCCTCGGTCGCCCCGTCGATCTCCTCCAGGCTGTAGGGAATCTTGAATCCCAGGATCTCGGCCGAGCGGATCAGGCGCTGGCTGTGCTCGGTCTGCTTGAACACCTTGCCACCATAGGCCCGCTCGCCTTCGAACACGGCCGAGGCGTAATGCAGGGCGTGGGTCAGCACATGGACCTTGGCGCTCCGCCAATCGACGAACTTGCCGTCGAACCAGATGACGCCGTCGCGGTCGTCGAAAGTGGGGGTGCTCATCGGGTAACAGCTCCGAAAAAGGGTTACGCCAAGGCCAAGGCGACAAATTGCGGAGGCGCTATATTAGCGGCGAGCCAACGCGACAGAGCAAAGCAGTTCCTGGAATTTAAGTCAACATAGCTGACATAATATGGCCGATATCCGCCCCCAGGCTAACCCCCTGTTCCTGCGCGAGGACGAGCTGCGCCAGGGGATCGAGCTTCTGTTCTATGCCTATCGCGACTTCACCGCCGAGGCCGACGAGGTGCTGTTGACCTATGGCTTCGGGCGCGCCCATCACCGGGTGATCTATTTCGTCGGGCGCAATCCCGGCCTGCCGGTCTCGGCCCTGCTGGACATCCTGAAGATCACCAAGCAGAGCCTGTCCCGCGTGCTGGGCCAGCTCGTCCGCCAAGGCTTCGTCCAGCAGCGCCCCGGCCCCGACCGACGCCAGCGCCTGCTCGACCTCACGGCCCAGGGCGCCGAGCTTGAGCGACGCTTGACCGAGGACCAGCGCGCCCTCATCGCCAAGGCCTACCGCGCCGCCGGCGCCGAGGCCGTGGAGGGGTTCCGGAAGGTCCTCTTCGGCCTCATCAACGAGGCCGACCGGCCGAAGGTGGCGAGGAGCGTGCTGCCGATAGCGAAGGGGTGAGGGCCAATCAAAAGCGAAATCTTGGCCGGCAACGCTCGTCCGCCTCGTTCCGCGCCGTTGTCGCCCGCTAGCCTTTGATCGAAGCGCGGGAACATGCGAGCATGAGATTTCCCCGACGAACCCCTGCGAGGCCGCCATGGCGAAATATGTGCTGGTGAGTTTCAAGGCCTGTCCCTGGGTGCAGCGCGTCGCGATCGTGCTGCGCGAGAAGAAGATCGATTTCGAGTTCCGCCACATCGAGGCCGACAATCGGCCCGATTGGTTCCGCGCCATCTCACCGCACAACAAAGTGCCGGTGCTGCGCCTCGACGATCGGGTGTCGCTGTTCGAATCGGGTGCGATCGCCGAGTACCTCGACGAGACGGCGGCGCCGCGCCTCCATCCCGAGGATCCAGTCCAGCGTGCCATCAACCGCGCCTGGATCGAATACATGCCGACCTTCGTCGACATAACCTCCTCGCACGCCTATGCCGACAGCGAAGCTGGCTTCAACAAGGCGGCGGCGCAGGTCCCGGCTGCCTTCGAGAAGCTCGAGAAGGCGCTTCAGGTTCGGGGCAGCGGTCCTTTCTTCAATGGAACCCGCTATTCCCTGGTGGATGCGGCTTATGCGCCCTTCTTGCAGCGCCATCTCTTCCTCGAGAGGATCAGGAAGATCGGCCATATCGACAAATTCCCGCGGCTGAAGGCCTGGGCGGAGGCGCTGGCCGCGCGGCCATCGACCCACAGCTTCCCGCCGGCAGAGTACGAGGCGATGTACCGCGACATGGTGAAGCGCCGCAACAAATGGATCTCGCAATTCGTCGACGGATCCAAAGCCGCGGCGGAGTGACTGGCACGCCCGCGGCCTCTCAGCGAAGTGACCGCAAGGCGCTGCTGACGACGAGCAAGACCGTCTGCATGGCGCCCTGGGTCCACGTGCATCTCTCTTCGCTTGGCGATTTCACCCCCTGTTGCGAGATCTTCGAGCCGCTTGGAAACAGCGAGGCGGCAACCCTCGTCTCGCATTGGAACAGCGATGCGATGGCGTCCTTCCGGATCACCATGCTCGCGGACAGGCCGCTGCGGGTCTGCCGAAAATGCTACGACAAGGAGGCGGCCGGGCTCTGGAGCATGCGCCGTCATTTCAACGCGTCCTACCGCGGCGAGGCGGACCGGCTGAACGCCACGGGACCCGATGGAACCCTTCCCGACTCTATTTCTCCCATCGACCTCGATCTTCGCTTTTCCAATCTGTGCAACTTCCGCTGCCGGTCATGCTGGCATGGGGCGAGTTCGCGCTGGTTCTCGGACGCCAAGGCGCTTGGTCTCGCCAAAGGGACTTCGGCGGTCATCACCGCCGGCGCCGATCGGGCGATAACCTTTGCGCAAGTGAAGGAGCGGCTGTCAGCGCTGCGATCGGTCTATTTCGCCGGCGGCGAGCCGCTTCTGATGGAAGAACATTACGACCTGCTCGAGCAGCTTGTCCGCGCCGGCCGGACGGATGTCCATCTCTCCTACAACACCAATCTGTCGGAACTCGGCCTCGGCAACCGGAAAGTCACCGACCTGTGGCAGGCGTTTGGGTCGGTTCGGGTTGCGGCCAGCGCCGATGGCATGGGCGCTGTCGGCGAACTGGTCCGCAAAGGCATGACGTGGGACCGGTTCGAAGAGAACCTGCGCGCCGTTCGCCGGACCTGTCCCCATGTGCGGCTGTCGCTGGCGACAACCGCCTCGGTGCTCAATCTCTTCCATATTCCCGCATTCTACGGCCACGCCCGCAAGACGCTGGGATTCGACCATGATTCTATAATGCTGAACCCGTTGCAGGAGCCCGCCCATTACAACATCCAGATCCTTCCTCGCGCGATGAAGGAGAGTGCGGCGGCGGAGCTCACAGCGCTGGCGCTTACATTGCCCGAGACTGGGCGCGCATCGGGCCCCTCAGAGTCCGGAAATTGGACTGGCAAGGCCGCGGTGCTTGGTCTCATCCGATACATGGGCGCTCGCGACGACCGCCGATATATTCCGAACTTTGTCGAGATCACCGAGCGCCTCGATGCACTGCGCGGAGAGGATACATTCGTCACGATCCCTGAACTGGCGCCGCTCAGGACCGTGGCCAGGCGGATGCGGACCCCCTGGGCCCGGGCCGTCGCCGCCACGGGCCGTTTGGCGAGGCGCTGTTCGCGCGCCCTGGTTCCAGCGAAACGCTTCGAGGCGCCGCCCCAGAGCATGTTTCGATCGGATTGAATCGAAACATGCTCTAGATTCCTTGGTCTGGTCGCATTTTCCACGCCGAACCGGTGCCCACTTCGGCGGAAAATGCTCTAGAACAACCGTCCCCCGTTCGGCACCGGCTTGTCCGGCCCGATCATCACCACCTCGCCCTCGCCGTCGGGAAAGCCCAGCACCAGCACCTCGCTCATGAACTTGCCGATCTGCTTGCGCGGGAAATTGACGACCGCGGCAACCTGCCGGCCGACCAGATGCTCGAGGCGGTAGTGCTTGACGATCTGGGCCGAGCTTCGGCGGATGCCGATCTCGGAGCCGAAGTCGATGCTGAGCTTGACCGAGGGCCGGCGGGCCTCCGGAAAGGGCTCGGCGGCGATCACCGTGCCGACGCGGATGTCGACTTTCCGGAAGTCGTCGTAAGAAATCTGGGAGGCCGGCGGCTCCGGCGCATGCGTTTCGGTCGGGAGCTTTGCGCTCATGGGGCCCGACGCTATCCGGGCCACCGGCAAAAAGAAAGGCCGCCGCGCTCGGGGGAGCGCAACGGCCTTGGTCTGGCGGCCCCGATCCTGGGGGAAGGGCTCGAGGCCGCCGGATCGCTTCGGCTCTAAGGTCGCCTTAATCTTGGTCAGGCGGCCTTCTTGGCCGGCGTGGAAACATGCTTCGTCTCGAGCGCCGCCCGCATCTCATCGAAGTTGTCGACGACACGCTTGCGGATCACTTCGAACGCCTCGGTCTGAGACTTCTGGGCGAGGCTGGCCAGCTCTTCCAGGTTGGCGACGGCCGTCTCGAAGCTCTCCTTCGCGACATCGGCCTGCTTCGCCAGCTTGTCTTCGGTGCTGCCGGCTGCCGTGAACTCCTTGGTCGCCTTGCTCATCTCTTCGGCCGCAGCGCGGGCGATCTCGACCTGGCGCTTGGCAATCGCCTGTACGCCCTCGAAGGCGCGCTGGTTGGCGGCGGTCAGCGCCTCGATGTTCTTGCGCTGGAAGGTCAGCAGCCAGTTGGCATCGAGGGTCGAAGCCCTGCCGTTGGTCCAGAACTTGCTGAAGTCGGTGAACATGCGGTTGAACTCGGACTGCCACTGGGCGATGTCCGGGGTCTTGAGGAACTCGGGATCGAAGAAATTCGTGGTCTTGGCCATGGGAGCCTCCGCTTTCGGGGTTCGTCGCGCAGGGCTATGTTGCACTGCACAATCTGAAGCTCATATAGGAGCGTCGCAGCCTCCCGTCAAGCAAAATATTGCACTGCAATATAACATTCACCAACGTATTGAAACATAAACGTAATTTTTACGCCGCAGCGCGCTTTGCCCGGCCTTGGGTCCAGGCGGCTAGGCGGTCCGCCCTGCCCAGGGCCCGATCGAGCGCAGCCATGGTCTTGGCTTTATCCGGGCTTTCGTCCCTGAGCCAGGCCTTCAACCCGTGAAGGTAGACCGCCGCCAGGCCTTTGGTCCGCAGCAGGCCGGGCAGGCCCGCTGCGGAAATGCCGGCCGCTTCCAGCATGGCCGCCATGGAGCGGTTGAGCCGGGCCCAGCCGCAGGCCATCGCCAGCGGATCGCGGGCCGTGTCCTCGGCGATGCGCTGGAGCCCCGCCTTGTGCGGGTCGAGCTTGTCCAGCCGGCGCATCAGGACATCGAACAGCCGGTCCTTGGCCGGGCCCTCCGGTTTCCCGGTATCCGCCAGCACGGCCATGTCGATGCCCCGGGAATAGGCGGCGAGGATCGCCTGCTTGGATGGGTACTGGGCGTAGAGCTCCGCCAGGGACAGCCCGGCCCCGGCGGCGATGTCGGCCAGCGCCAGGTCGCGCCAGCCCTTCTCCGCCGCCAGCGACAGCGCCGCGTCGACAGGATCCCGGTGGGGACCGGCAGCTTTTCTCTTGCGGGCGGCTTGCTTGGCCATGGCGCGCCTCCATGAAGCTTTGGCTTACAGATAGGCGGTGGCGGCCTCGGGGAAAAGGCCTCTCCGAGACTCTACCCCTTTCGGCGATCCCCGGCGATCTTCGCGACCTGTCCGTCCGTGATCCTGATGAGGTCGGCCGGGGTCAGGCGGAACACGGCGAAGGGCGTGCCGGCCGCGGCCCAGATGGTGGCCAGGCGCAACAGATCCTCGTCGATGAAGGTGACGGGTGGCGTGTCGTGGCCGATGGGCGCCACCCCGCCGATGGCGAAGCCGGTCTTGTCGCGGACGAAATCGGCGTCGGCCTTGCCGATCTTCTCGCCCAGCAGGGCCTCGACCGCCTTCTCGTTCACCCGGTTGGCGCCGCTGGCGATGACCAGGACCGGGCGATTTGAGGGCTTGGCGCGGAAGACCAGGGATTTGGCGATCGCGGCGACCTCGCAGCCGATCTGGGCCGCGGCCTCGACCGAGCTTCGCGTCGTCTCCGCGAACTCGATCACCTCGGTCTCGACCCCGCGCTCGGCCAGCAGACGCTGGACCCTGGCCGCCGCCGGCCGAAGCGGCTCGGCCATCAGCTGGCGAGCTCTCGCGACCGGCGGGTCGCCGCCGCGATGGCGCGATCGAACAGCGGCTGGAGCCCGTCGGGCGCCATCAGGATGTTGAGCGCTTCCAGGGTCGTGCCCTTGGGGCTGGTGACAGCGCGGCGCAGCTCGGCCGCCGGCTCCGAGGAAAGCCGCGCCAGCTCGCCCGACCCGGACACGGTGACCCGGGCAAGGTGCATGGCGAGCTCGGCCGGAAGGCCGGCCTTTCGCCCTGCTTCGGCCAGGGTTTCCATGAGCAGGAAGACGTAAGCCGGCCCGCCGCCGGAAACCGCCGTCACCGGATCGATCAGGCTTTCGTCCTCGACCCAGGCGACCTCGCCGCAGGCGGCGAGCAACCGGTCGGCCAGGTCGCGCTCGCCGGGCGCGGTGTTGGCGTTGGCCACGGCGACGCTGATGCCGCGGCCGATGGCGGCCGGCGTGTTGGGCATGGCGCGGACGATGACCGCGGCCTTTCCCAGATGGCGCTGGAAATAGGCGATGGTCTTGCCGGCGGCGATGGACAGGAACAGCACCTCGGGTCGCACCAGGGCCGCGCAAGGCTTGATCGCCTCGTCCATCATCTGGGGCTTCACCGCCAGGATCACGGCGTCGGGGCGAAAACCGGGCGGCAGATCCTCACCGCGGGTCAGATGGGTTATGCCGCTGCCGGCGAGATCGCCCAGCGCCGCGGCGACCGGCTCGACCACGACCACCCGCGCCGGCGCCAGCCCGCGGGCGAGCCAGCCGCGCAGCATGGCGCCGCCCATCTTGCCGCAGCCGACGAGCAGCAGCTTCGTCCGCGAAAAATCAGCCATGACAATGACGCTTCCCGGCTCAGGCTTCCCCGACCGTCTCCAGCATGGCCGCCGCCACCGCCTCGTCCGGGCTCTTGCCGCCCCAGAGCAGGAGCTGGAAGGCCGGGTAGAAGCGCTCGCATTCGGCCACGGCGATATCCACCAGATCTTCGAGCTGCTCGGCCGCGATGCCGCCGGCACCCCGGAGCAGCACCGTATGGCGGAACATCGGCTGAGGCTCCTCCAGGGAAAGGTCGAAATGGCCGAGCCAGAGCTTCTCGTTGACCCCGCCCAGAAGCTCGAGGAACGGGGTCCGGCGGTGGCCGGGCACCCGCATGTCGATAACGCAGGAGAAGCTGATGGCGCTCAAATCCTCCTGCCAGATGAAGAACAACCGATAGTCCGACCACCTCCCTCTCAGTTCGACCGTCATCTCCTCGGCGGAATTCCGGTCGAAGCGCCATTCGTTGGCGTCCACCAGCTCTTCCAGGACATCGAGGGGATTGCTGCGAATTTCGGATGTATCGACCGTGAGACCGGCCATGAACGCGCCCTCCTTGGACCAAGACGGCGTCAAGGCCCGGACGAAGCGGCGCCCGAGCCCAAATCCTAGATTAGGAATGTATCGTACCCACCAGATTTAGCGTGCCAAATCCCGAGTCGGGCTGCAATAGGCGAATTATGAATACCGGTGGATAGTTTTGTTACCCTAGAGCAAGATCGGGTCAGCTTGAATCAAGCAGACCTGTGAATCTTGCTCTACTTCAACAGATTAGAGCCTGATTCACGTCTCAAGCTGAGTACGCTTGAGACGATCAGGCTCTAGGGCAATTGAGCCCGAAAACGCCGGGATCAAGCCTTGGATTCGCCGCCGCCGGGCTTCTGCGAGCCGGCGTCGAGCCGGGCTTCCAGGGCAGCGAGCCGCTCGCCGAGCTTTTCCTGCTCTTCCCGGGCTCTGGCGGCCATGGCCTTGACCGCTTCGAACTCCTCGCGGCTGACCACCGCCATGTCGGCGAGCACCCGCTCGAACTGCTGGCGCATGCGGGCCTCCATCTCCTGCTTCAGCCCCGACACGCCGCCCAGCGCGCCGGCGGCGACCTTGGCCAGATCGTCGAGAATGCGATTCTCCATGGGCGTCTCCTTCGAGCGGCAGGGAAGAAGGACAAGTAAACCACAGAGACACAGAGGCACAGAGAAGAAAGGCAAGGAGACAAGAATTCTTGGGCCGCTTTGCGGCCCAGACTTTTTCTTATCGTCTCTGTGTCTCTGTGCCTCTGTGGTGAATCTTTCTTGGGTCCGCCTTGCCGCCCCGCCGGCCGATGCCTATAACGCGCCAATGCTTTTCACTCTGGCCTTTCCCGCCATCGATCCCGTGCTCATCCAGTTCGGTCCCTTCGCGATCCGCTGGTATGCGCTCGCCTATGTCGTCGGCATCCTGCTCGGCTGGACCTATACGCGACGGCTCGCGCGGCGCGGCGACAATCCGCTGACCGAGGTGATGCTGGACGATTTCGTCACCTGGGCGGTGCTGGGAATCATCCTGGGCGGACGCATCGGCTACGTCCTGTTCTACATGCCTGGCTTTTACGCCGAGGATCCGCTGCAGATCTTCGCCGTCTGGAAGGGTGGCATGTCGTTCCACGGCGGTCTCATCGGCGTCATCCTGGCCATGGCCTTGTTCGCCCGGCTGAAGGGTCTCCGATTTTTTCATCTGACCGACGCGGTGGCAGCGGCCACGCCCATCGGGCTCTTCCTCGGCCGCCTCGCCAACTTCGTCAACGGCGAGCTTTACGGCCGGCCGACGGATGTTCCCTGGGCCATGATCTTTCCCAAGGATCCGGCCCAGCTTCCCCGCCATCCGAGCCAGCTGTACGAAGCCGGGCTCGAGGGGATCCTGCTGTTCGCCTTTCTCGCCGTCGCCGCCTGGGGCTTTCGCGCGCTGCGCCAGCCCGGCCTCGAGAGCGGGCTGTTCCTCTGCGGCTATGCGCTCTGCCGGATCACCGGCGAATTCTTCCGCGAGCCCGATCCGCAATTGGGCTTCCTCTACGGCGGCGCGACCATGGGTCAGCTCCTGTCGCTGCCCATGATCGCCTTCGGCCTGTGGTTCATCTGGCTTTCGCGTAAACGGCAATGACGCCCCTGGCCCGCCTCCTGGCGCGCCGCATCGCGCTTGCCGGGCCGCTCACCGTCGCGGAGTTCATGGCCGAGGCCCTCGGCCATCCGGTCCACGGCTACTACAAGACTCGCGATCCACTGGGCGCCGCGGGCGATTTCATCACCGCGCCCGAGATCAGCCAGATGTTCGGCGAGCTCATCGGGCTTTGGTGCGTCGAGGTCTGGCGCGAGATGGGCGCGCCCTCCCCGGTTCTCCTGGTGGAGCTCGGTCCCGGCCGCGGCACCTTGATGGCCGACGCGCTGCGCGCCGCGCGCATCCGCCCGGCCTTCTGCGAGGCGATCCGCCTGCATCTGGTCGAGACGAGCCCGGCCTTGCGCCAGCGCCAGGCGGAGGCGCTCGCCGCCCACAAGCCCGTCTGGCTGGAGAGCCTGGCCGAGCTTCCGCCGGGCCCGCTGCTCCTCGTTGCCAACGAGTTCTTCGACGCCATGCCGGTGCACCAGTTCGTGCTCGAACCCGACGGATGGCGCGAGCGCGTCGTCGCCCTCGATGGCGAGCGCCTCGTCTTCGCCACCGCCCCGCCCGGCCCGACCCTGGCGCTGCTTAGCCAGCGCCAGCGCCAGGGCCCGGCGGCCGAGGTGTCGCCGGCTGCGCTCGGCCTGATGAGCGAGATCGCGGGACGGCTCGCGGCCCATGGCGGCGCCGCGCTCATCGTCGATTACGGCACCAGCCAGAGCCTGCCGGGGGAGAGCCTGCAGGCGGTGCGCTGGCACCGGCCCGTCGATCCCCTGGCCGATCCGGGGGAGGCCGACCTCACCGCCCATGTCGACTTCGAGGCGCTCGCCCGCGCCGCGCGCGCTGCCGGGGCGAATGTCCATGGCCCGCTGCCCCAGGGCGAATTCCTGCTGCGGCTGGGGCTTTCGGCGCGGGCGGAAAGCCTGATCGCGCGAGCCACGCCCGAGCAGGCGCGCGCCATCGAGGCGGCCCGCCGGCGCTTGCTCGACGTCAGGGAAATGGGCACGTTGTTCAAGGCGGTGGTGCTGACCGCGCCCAGCCTTCCCCCACCGCCCGGTTTCGCCGAGATTGCCTGACTTATTACACATGCCCGCCGCCGCCATGATCCAGGCCCAGCCGCTTGCCGAACTCGCCGGCTTTCGCCACGGCTTTTTCGGCCGTCAGGGCGGCGTCAGCGAAGGGCTGTACGCCTCGCTCAATTGCGGCTTCGGCTCCGGCGACGATCCGGCCCTGGTGGCGGAAAACCGGGATCGCGCGGTCGCCGCCGCAGGCCTCGATCCGAGTGGTCTCGTAACCGCCTATCAGACCCACAGCATTCTCGTGGCCAGGGTCGAGCGGCCCTGGCGGCGCGAGGAGTCGCCCAAGGTGGATGGGATGGTGACGGCAAAGAAAGGCATCGCGCTCGGCATCCTCACCGCCGACTGCGCCCCGGTGCTGTTCGCCGACGAAGAAGCGCGCATCGCCGGCGCCGCCCATGCCGGCTGGCGTGGGGCGCTCGACGGCGTGCTCGAGGCGACGGTGGCCACCATGGTTGGCCTCGGCGCCGCGCCCGGGCGCATTCACGCCGCCATCGGTCCCTGCATCGCTCAGGACTCTTACGAAGTCGGTCCGGAATTCCGCGAGCGTTTCCTCGCCGTGGCGTCTGCGAACGCACGCCACTTCCGCCCTTCGACAGACCGGCCCGGCCATTTCCACTTCGACCTTCCGGGCTATGTCGCCGAGAGGCTCGAGCGCGCGGGCATCGGGCGTGTGGCCGCCACCGGCGGCGACAGCTGCGGCCAGCGCGATGAATTCTTTAGTTACCGTCGTGCTACCCTGGAAGGCGGCAAGGATTACGGCCGCAATCTCTCGATCATCGCCCTGGAGGACTGAGAGTGGCCCTGCATTTCAGCCGCGAAGAGCTGTCCGGTCGGCGCGCCGCGGCCTGCACGGCGCTCGCCAAGCGCGGCCTCGACGGGCTTCTCATGTTCCGCCAGGAGAGCATGTACTACCTGACGGGCTACGACACCTTCGGCTACGTGTTCTTTCAATGCCTCTATCTCGGCGCCGACGGACGGATGGTCCTGCTGACCCGGGTGCCGGACCGGCTCCAGGCCCAGCACACATCGGTGATCGAGGATATTCGCATCTGGGTCGATCTGCCCGACGCCAATCCGGCGCTGGCCTTGCGGGAGATACTCGAGCAGCGGGGCTGCCGCGGCAAACGCCTGGGCGTCGAGTACGAGGCCTATGGACTGACGGCGCGCAACGGCAAGCGCCTGGAAGCCGCTCTCGACGGATTCTGCAATCTCATCGACGCCTCGGATCTGGTGAGCCGCCTGCGCCTGGTGAAAAGCGCGGCCGAGATCGCCTATGTCCGACGCGCCGCCGAGCTCGCCGACCTGGCGCTCGACGAGGCCCATCGCCTGGCCGGGCCCGGCGTCGACGAAGCCGAGATCCTGGCCGCCATGCAGGGCGCGGTCATCCGCGGCGGGGGCGACGATCCGGCCAACGAGTTCATCATCGGCTCAGGTACCGACGCCTTGCTGTGCCGCTATTTCTCCGGCCGGCGGAAGCTTTCAGCCCAGGACCAGTTGACCCTCGAATTCGCCGGCGTCTATCGCCACTACCACGCCTGCCTGATGCGCACGATCCCCATCGGCGCAGTGCCGGCGCGCCAGCGCGAGATGCATGAGGTGGCCGTCGAATCCCTGGAAGCCTGCAAGGCGGCGCTTGTGCCGGGGCGCCCGATCGGTGAGGTGTTCGACGCCTATGCCAGGGTGGTGGACAAGGCCGGCTACCAGGCCTACCGCATGAACGCCACCGGCTACAGCCTGGGCACCACCTTCGCGCCCAACTGGATGGACTGGCCAATGTTCTATCACGGCAATCCCGAGCCGGCGGCGCCAGGCCAGGTGTTCTTCATCCACATCATCATCTTCGATAACGACCGGGGCCTGGCCATGACCAGCGGCCATACGGTGCTGGTGAACGAGCGGGGCTGCGAGGCTCTCTCCAGGCGCGGGGTCGAGCTGGTCGCAAAGTAGGCGCTGGCCCAGAAAAGCAAAACGGGGCAATGATTTAACCGATCGCTGCGGCGCGACGGCGCGGTTTACAGAACCGTGACGCCCCGATATATTCCGCGCGCCGCGCTGGGGTGGTGCGGGCAGCGGGGCCGGACCGCTCCCTTATCCGACGACGGGTTGCGAGATGAAGATCATTGCCGGCAACAGCAATCGGCCGCTGGCCGAGGCCATCTCCACCTATCTCAACCTGCCGCTGACCCAGGCCAGCATCCGCCGTTTTTCCGACATGGAGGTTTTCGTCGAGATCAACGAGAACGTCCGCGGCGAGGACGTCTTCGTGGTCCAGTCCACCTCCTACCCGGCCAACGACAACCTGATGGAGCTGCTGGTCGCCATCGACGCGCTTCGCCGCGCCTCGGCCCGGCGCATCACGGCGGTCATCCCCTATTACGGCTATGCCCGGCAGGACCGGAAATCGGGCTCCCGCACGCCGATCTCGGCCAAGCTGGTGGCCAACATGATCACGGTCGCCGGCGCCCACCGGGTGCTGACCCTCGATCTCCATGCCGGGCAGATCCAGGGCTTTTTCGACATCCCGACCGACAACCTCTATGCCAGCCCGGTGCTGACCAAGGACATCAAGCAGCGCCTGGGCGGCAAGGAGCTTTGCGTGGTCTCCCCCGACGTGGGCGGCGTGGTCCGGGCGCGCGCAGTCGCCAAGCGGCTTGACGCCGACCTCGCCATCATCGATAAGCGCCGCGAACGGGCCGGCGTCTCCGAGGTCATGAACATCATCGGCGACGTGAAGGGCCAGACTTGCATCCTGGTGGACGACATCGTCGACAGCGCCGGCACGCTTTGCAACGCCGCCGTCGCGTTGATGGAGGCGGGGGCCAAGGCGGTCAGCGCCTATGTCACCCACGGGGTGTTGTCGGGCGGTGCGGTGGCGCGGGTTTCGGCCTCGCCCATCGAGAGCTTGGTGACGACCGACAGCATCATGGCGACGGAGGCGGTGCGCGTCTCGCAGACGGTGCGCCAGCTGACCATCGCCCCGCTGCTGGCCGAGGCGATCAGCCGCATCAGCATGGAGCGCTCGGTCTCCAGCTTGTTTGACTGAATTTCTGCCGCCGGCAACGGCGGTTTTTCGAGGACGCGGATGGGCACCCCTGGAGGCCCCCGCACAAGGACATGAAAGGAGCAAACTGATGTCCGAAGTCCAGAACTTGAGCGCGGAGCTGCGCAGCCGCGCCGGGAAGGGGGCCGCACGCCAATCCCGCCGCGATGGCCGCGTCCCTGGAGTGATCTACGGCGACAAGAAGCCGGCAACCTTGATCTCCGTCGCGCCGCGCGAGCTGATGAAGGAGCTGCGCAAGAAGGCCTTCCACGTCACCCTGTTCGACATCGCCGTCGATGGCCGCAAGGAGCGCGTGCTGCCGCGCGACGTCCAGTTCGATCCGGTGGGCGACCAGCCGATCCACGTCGACTTCATGCGCGTGGGCGAGCACACCCGGGTCCACGTCGCCGTGCCGGTCGCCTTCCGCAACGAAGCGGCCTCGCCGGGCCTGAAGCGCGGCGGCGTGCTCAACGTCGTGCGCCACGAGGTCGAGCTGATCTGCAGCGTCGACAGCATCCCGCGCCAGATCGAGATCGACCTGGAGGGCCTCGACATCGGCGATTCCGTCCATATCAGCATGGTGAAGCTGCCGGAAGGCGTGCGCCCCGCCATCGCCCGCGACTTCACCATCGCCACCATCGCGGTGCCGACGATCCAGAAGGTCGAGGAAGAGGTCAAAGCCCCCACGGAAGAGGAAGCTGCAGCCGCTGCGGCTGCAGCCGCCGGTGCCCCTGGCGCTGCGGGTGCGCCCGCAGGTGCGCCCGGCGCTGCGCCGGCCGCTGGTGCTGCCGCAGCAGCGGCGGGCGGCGACAAGAAGGGTGCGGCCGCTGCCAAGCCGGCTGCAGGCGCGCCCGCGGCCGCCAAGCCGGCCGGCGGCGACAAGAAGGGCGGCAAAAAGTAACAGGAGGCGCTCCCTTTGCGCCTCCTGGTCGGCCTCGGCAATCCCGGCCGGGGCTACGCCCATAACCGGCACAACATCGGCTTCCTGGCGGCGGACGAGATCCACCGCCGCCATCGCCTGGGGCCGTGGCGTGCCCGTTTCCAGGGCCTGGTCTCGGAGGGCGAAATCGGGTCCGGGCGCGTCGTCCTGCTGAAGCCCGAGACCTACATGAACGAGTCCGGCCGAAGCGTCGCCGCGGCGGCGCGCTTCTACAAGCTCGAGCCGCCGGCGATCATCGTCATCCATGACGACGTCGATCTCCTGCCGGGCAGGATTCGCGTGAAGCAGGGCGGCGGCGCCGGCGGCCATAACGGCCTGCGCAGCATCGATGCGCATCTCAGCCCTGACTATTGGCGCTTGCGCATCGGCGTCGGCCATCCCGGCCACCCCGAGCTGGTCCGCCATTACGTGCTCCAGGATTTCGCCAAGGAGGAGCGTCCCTTGATGTCCAAGGTCGTCGTCGCCGCGGTCGAGGCCTTGCCCCTGCTGCTCGCGGGCGACGCCAACGGGTTCATGAACAAGGTCGTGGTCGCGGTGACTCCGCCGAAACCGAAGGCCAAGCCCGACGACAAGGGCGAGGCCGAGGGCAGCTAGCCCGCGACAAGCGGGCGCGCCTTGCGATAAAACAGCGCCCCGGCCGGGTCCGGCCTCCTTTCACCTACGGGATGAGTGCATGGGTTTCTCCTGCGGCATCGTCGGGCTGCCGAATGTCGGCAAATCGACCCTGTTCAACGCGCTGACCGCCACCCAGGCGGCGGAAGCCGCGAACTATCCCTTCTGCACCATCGAGCCCAATGTGGGCAAAGTGGCCGTGCCCGACCCGCGCCTGGACAAGCTCGCCGAGCTTGCCAAGTCGGCCAAGATCGTGGCGACCCAGCTCGACTTCGTCGACATCGCCGGGCTGGTGCGCGGCGCCAGCAAGGGCGAGGGCCTGGGCAACCAGTTCCTGGCCAATATCCGCGAGGTCGACGCCATCGCCCATGTGTTGCGCTGCTTCGCCGGCGAAGTGACGCATGTCGAGGGCAGCGTCGATCCGCTGCGCGACGCCGACACGGTGGAGACCGAATTGATGCTGGCCGATCTGGAGAGCCTGCAGCGCCGGGCCGATGCCACGGCCAAGAAGGCCAAGGGCGGCGACAAGGAAGCGAAGCTCCAGCAGACGGCCATCGAGGCGGCGCTGGCCGAACTCGAAGCCGGCCGCCCGGCGCGCCGGGCGAAGATCGGCGAAGCCGAGGCCGAGAGCTTCCGCCAGCTCCAGCTCCTGACCGCCAAGCCCGTGCTTTATGTCTGCAACGTCGAGGAGCATGCCGCGGCCAGCGGCAACGCCTGGTCGGCAAAAGTCGAAGAGCGGGCCAAGGCCGAAGCTGCGGCGTCGGTCGTCATCTCGGCCGCGATCGAGGCCGAGATCGCCCAGATCGCCGCGCCCGAGGAAAAGCGCGAGTTCCTCGCAGCCATCGGGCTTACCGAGCCCGGCCTCGCCCGGGTCATCCGGGCCGGCTACAAGCTGCTCGACCTCATCACCTTCTTCACCGCGGGACCCAAGGAGGCCAAGGCCTGGACCGTCCGGCGGGGGGCCAAGGCGCCCGAGGCGGCCGGCGTCATCCATACCGATTTCGAGCGCGGGTTCATCAGGGCCGAGACCATCGCCTATGCCGACTTCGTCGCTTGCGGCGGCGAGCAGGGCGCCAAGGAAGCCGGCAGGATGCGCTCGGAAGGCAAGGACTACGTCGTCCAGGATGGCGACGTGATGCATTTCCGGTTCAATGTTTGAGGATCCTGCCTCGAGCAAAGCCCCTGGTTTCGTTTCACGCTGCCATGGCAGATTGCCCCGATGCCTCTCCAATTGACTGACGAGGAACGGGCGCTGGCTCAAGGCGCCGGCGGCGACGCTGCCGCGATGGCCATGCGCATCCTGGCCGAGATGGGCCGGATGCTGGGAGCCGATCGGCTGATCCCCGTGGCCTCGGCCCATATCGACGGCGCGCTCTACCACGGCGACAGCGGCGTGCATTTCGCCGAGCGGCTGGTCGCCGGCGGCGCCAGGGTCGCCGTGCCGGCGACGCTCAACGTCGGCGGGCTCGATCTTCTCGATCCGAAGAACGTGAAGGCCGACGCACATCGGCGCGACATGGCGTTGCGCCTGATGCGCGCCTACGAGACCATGGGCTGCCGGGCGACCTGGACATGCTCGCCCTACCACGCCGGCCACAGGCCCGCCTTCGGCCAGGATGTGGCCTGGGGCGAGAGCAACGCGGTTGCCTTCTGCAATTCGGTGCTGGGCGCCAGGACCAACCGGTACGGCGATTTCCTTGACATCTGCTGCGCCATCACCGGCCGGGCGCCGCGCTATGGCCTGCATTTGCCGGAGAGGCGCCGGGCAACGGTGCTGGTCGATACCTCGGCCATCTCGCCCGCCCTGAAACGCCTCAACGTCTTCTATCCCGTGCTCGGCTGCTGGTATGGCGCCGAAATCGGCGGCGAGATCGGGGTCATCGAGGGGCTTCCCGCCGATTGCAGCGAGGACCAGCTGAAAGCGCTCTCGGCCGCGGCCGCTTCCAGCGGCGCGGTCGGGCTGTTCCATGTCGCCGGCCGCACGCCGGAGGCGTCTAGCATAGCCGCGGCCTCCGGCGGCGTTGCGCCGGCGCGGGTGATCCGCTTGACGGCGGACATGCTGCGCGCGGCCCGCGATCGCCTGTCGACGGCGAAGGGCGAGACGATCGACGCGGTCGCCCTCGGCAGCCCGCATTTCTCGCTCGACGAGTTCGACGCGCTCGAAGCGCTGCTGCCCGGCCAGCGCATCCGCATTCCCTTCTTCGTCTGCACCGGGCGCAACGTGGTGGCCGAGCTTGAGCGCCGCGGGCGTCTTGCGCCGCTGAAACAGGCCGGCGTCACCGTGGTGGCCGACACCTGCGTCGTCGTGGCGCCCATCCTGCCGGCCAAGGCGGGCGTGCTGATGACCAACTCGGGCAAGTTTGCCCATTACACCCCGGCCAACACCGGCTACGCGGTGGTCTATGGCAGCCTCGCCGATTGCATCGCCTCGGCCGCGGCCGGCCGGGTCATGCGCGACGAGACGGTGTGGCAATGAGGCTCGCTGGCCTTCCCCAGATCGCCGGCCAGGCCGAAGGCGAGATCCTGAAGCTCGCCGAGCCGATCAGCTTCTGGGGCGGGGTCGATCCCAAATCGGGGCGCATCAGCGACCCGCGCCATCCCGACTACGACAGGGAGATCGCCGGCCGGATCCTCGTCCTGCCGGGCATGATCGGCTCCAGTTCCTCCAGCTACATCATGCTGGAGCTGATGGCCATTGGCCGGGCGCCGGCCGCCCTCCTGCTGGCCGAGCCGGATGCCATCCTCGGTCTCGGCGTCGTGGTGGCGCGGGAAATGGATTACGGTTCGATACCGGTGCTTGTGCTGCCTCTCGAAGAGCAGCGACGACTGAAGACCGGATCGCAGGCCAGGATCGATGAAGAGGGTAGCATCGAGGTTCTTGGTGCGGCGTAGAAGGAACTAGTCGGCGACGAATTCCAGGACACAGCCCGTCGCCGCCTCGGGGCCGATCAGCAGGCGCTCGTCCCCCGCGACAGGCCGCTGCCCATTCCGGCGCAGCACCTCGCCGGCTTGCGCGAGATCGGCGACGCCGATCGTCTGTACCGCCATCCAGGGCCGCTCGTGGGATGGGATCGCGATGCCGCGATAGCGCGAAGCGAGCGCGGCGGGAGTTGCGAACCTGACCTCGCCCGAGCCGGTGTCGATGGTCAGGCCGTCGCCATGCCGACCTACGGCCGCCGAACCGAAGATCCGCTCATAGGCGGGCGCCAGTGCTGACGGCCGATCGGTCGCGACAGTGAGCGCCACCAGCCGTCTGGCGCCGTTCGCATGGGCGAGCCATTCGGGGCGTCGCACAAGCTCGGGCGTCAGGTGCTGGCAGAAAAAGGCGCGCAGGTCCGGCAGCTCCGCGGCCGGCAAATAGACGAGCCTGAAGGCGGGAAGTCGGTCGCCTTCGGGCAGCTCCAGCAGGCGCTTCAGGGACTTGGGCCCGTCGGGATGGAGCCCGGCAGCGGCGAGCGCCTTGCTCGTCGCGCCGGCATCGGCGCTGGCGAAGGCGAGGCCCAGCAGGCCCTCGCGCTCGGCCAGGAACTTGTGGAGATCATTGGTGAACTGGGCGGGATCGAGGATGCCGAGAAGCTCGACATAACCCCGCTCGAACATCAGGCAGTAATTGGCCGTGCCCCAGCCGATATGACGGCCCCGCGGCGTGACGGTGAAGCCTAACGTTTGCCAAGCGCGTCTCGCGGCTTCGAGGTCGCGGACGCCGATCAGGCTGTGGTCGATGCCGGCAACCGCCGGAAGCCGCGAAGCCCGCTCGCCGCTCAATGAATCCCGGCCCAGACCTTGCGCTTGACCGCGTAGAGCAGGGCCGCGAGCACGATCAGGAACAGCACCGATTTCACGCCCATGCGGTGACGATCCACCAGCTCCGGCTCGGAGGCCCAGGCGAGGAAGTTGGCGACGTCGAACGCCTCCTGGTCGGTGGTCGCCTTGGTTCCGTCGGCATAGGTGACCGATCCGTCGGAGATCGGCTGGGGCATGGCGATCTGATGGCCGGGGAAATACTCGTCGTAGTTCATGCCCGATTGCATGGTCATGCCGGTGGGCGCTTGGCCGTAGCCGGTCAGAATGGCATGGACGTAGTCGGCCCCGCCCTTGCGCGCCTTGACGATCAGCGAAAGGTCGGGCGGCAAGGCCCCGCCATTGGCGGCGCGCGCGGCCTGCTCGTTGGCGAACGGCGCCTTGAAGGCATCGGAAGGACGGCCCGGGCGGTCGAACATGTCGCCGTTGTCGTTCGGCCCGTCGGTGACCTGGACGCTGGCCGCGATCTGCTTGATCTCGTCCTCGGAATAACCGAGCGCCGCCAGGTCGCGGTAATGCAGCAGGTTCATGGAATGGCAGGCGGAGCAGATTTCCTTGTAGACCTGGAAGCCACGCCGGAGCGTCTCCTGGTCGAAAGTGCCGAAGATGCCGGTGAAGGTCCAATGCTCCGCCGGCAGCGCTTCCTCCTGGGCCCGTACCGAGCCGGCGGCGCCAAGCACCCCGGCGGCGAGCAGCCCGGCGAGCGCCAGGCGCGTCGTCATCGCGCGGGCCATCATTGCTTCTCCATCGTCTTGGCCGCAGAGGCGGCCATGCCGCCGCCCAGCACCGGCTTGCCGATGCTCATGGGCAGCGGGCGCGGACGCTCGAACAGACCCAGCAGCGGCAACAGGACCAGGAAATGGAAATAGTAGTAGGCGGTGCCGAGGCGCGAAGCGATGACGTACCAGCCTTGCGGCGGATGGGCGCCGCAATAGCCCAGCAGGAAACAGTCGGCCAGCAGCAGCCAGAAGAACTGCTGATAGATCGGACGGAAGCGCGCGCTTTTCACCGGGGACCGGTCGAGCCAGGGCACCACGGTCAGCAATGCCAGCGAGCCGAACATGGCGATGACGCCGGCGAGCTTGTTGGGGATCGAGCGCAGGATGGCGTAATAGGGCAGGAAGTACCATTCGGGCACGATCTCCGACGGCGTCGAGAGCGGATTGGCCGGGATGTAGTTGTCCGGCTCGCCGAACATGTTGGGGGCGAAGCAGACGAGCGCCGCAAAGAAGACCAGGAACACGGCGAGCCCGAACATGTCCTTCACCGTGTAGTACGGGTGGAAGGGGATGCTGTCCTGGGGGCCCTTCATGTCGATGCCCAGCGGGTTGTTCGACCCGAACCGGTGCAGCGCCACGAGATGCAGCATCACCACGGCGACGATGAGGAAGGGCATCAGATAGTGGAGCGAGTAAAAGCGGTTGAGTGTCGGGTTGTCGACCGCGTAGCCGCCCCAGAGCCAGGTCACGATATGCTCGCCGACCAGCGGGATGGCCGAGAACAGGTTGGTGATGACGGTGGCGCCCCAGAAGCTCATCTGCCCCCAGGGCAGCACGTAACCCATGAAGGCGGTCGCCATCATCAGGACCAGGATGACGATGCCGAGCAGCCACAGCAGCTCGCGCGGCGCCTTGTAGGAGCCGTAGTAGAGGCCGCGGAAAATATGGATGTACACGACGATGAAAAACATCGACGCGCCGTTCATGTGGATGTAGCGGATGAGCCAGCCGTAGTTCACGTCGCGCATGATGTGCTCGACGGAATTGAAGGCGAGCGCCGCGCTCGGCGTGTAGTGCATGGCGAGGATGATGCCGGTGATGATCATGATCACCAGAACGATCCCGGCCAGCGAACCGAAGGTCCACATGTAGTTGAGATTGCGCGGCGTCGGATACTCGTTCAGCTCATGATCCATGAAGCTGAAAATGGGCAGCCGGTGGTCGATCCAGCGGACCACCGGGTTCTTGAAGACGGGAGGCTTGGCGCTCGCGCTCATGGGGCGTCCTAACCGATGCGAACCGAGGTGTCGCTGAGGAACTTGTAGTCCGGCACCGCGAGGTTGAGGGGTGCCGGACCTTTGCGGATGCGGCCCGAAGTGTCGTATTGCGAGCCATGGCAGGGGCAGAACCAGCCGCCGTAGTCGCCGCGCGGGTCGCCCGGCGCGGTGCCGAGCGGGATGCAGCCGAGATGGGTGCAGACGCCGACGATGATCAGCCATTCGGGCTTCTGCACCCGCTGGGCGTCGGTCTGGGGATCGCGCAAATCGGCGATGTTGACGGCGTCGGCCGCCTTGATTTCCTCGGGCGTGCGGTGGCCGATGAAGACGGGGTGACCCCGCCAGAGCACCTTGATCCGCTGGCCCACGGCGATCTTGGAAATATCCACCTCGACCGAAGCCAGCGCCAGCACGTCGGCGGACGGGTTCATCTGATCGATCAGCGGCCAGGCGATCGAGGCGATGCCGTAGGCGCCGATCGCGGCCGTTGCCAGGTAGAGGAAATCGCGCCGCGTCCCGCCGCTTTGTCCACTGTCGTCAACGCTGTGGGCCATCTTTCGAAGCCTTCCTTCGATCCGTGAAACCGCGCGGGCCCGCCCTTATATCATCGGCCCGCAACCGCCCATCGCCGCGGATTCTGCGACAAACCGACGCAGACCGGCAGCTCCGGTTACGGGCTTATGCAGATGCGCGATTTCGCCCCCGGGGCAGCGGTATAATGCAATTCTCGCCCTTTGCCTAGAAGCCCATGCGCCTTGCCCTTTACCAACCCGACATCGCCCAGAACTGCGGCAGCTTGCTGCGTTTGGCCGCTTGTCTCGGGGTCGCCGTGGACGTGATCGAGCCCTGCGGATTCGTCTGGAGCGACCGGCATCTGAAGCGCGCCGGCATGGACTACCTGGACGCGGTCGACCTCACGCGGCATGCCTCCTGGGAAGCTTTCCTGGCGACTAACGAGAGGCGCCTCATACTGCTGACGACCAAGGGTGAGCGGCGCTACGAGGATTTCTCCTATGCCGCCGGGGACACCCTCCTTCTCGGGCGCGAAAGCGCCGGCGCGCCAAGCGAGGTGCATGAAGCCGCCGCGGCGCGCTTGCGGATCCCCATGCGCCGGGGCCTGCGTTCGATCAATGTGGCCCTCGCCGGCGCCATGGCCTTGGGCGAGGCGTTGCGGCAGACAAGGGAGCTCCCTGCGGAGACGATCCCGACATGACCGCGGAGCGCAAGGCCAGGGCCGCGGCCTGGTTCGAGGCCCTGCGGGACCGCATCTGCGAGGCCTTCGAACGGCTCGAGGACGACTATGCCGGGCCGCTTCGCCATCTGCCGGCGGGCCGGTTCGAACGCAAGGCCTGGCGCCGGCCGGCGGAGGCGGGCAACCCCGCCTCGGGCGACGGCGGCGGCGGCATGATGGCGATCATGCGCGGCCGCGTGTTCGAAAAGGTGGGCGTCAATGTTTCCACCGTCCACGGCCGCTTTTCAGAGGAGTTCAGCCGACAGATCCCCGGTGCCGCAGCCGACGGCCGCTTCTGGGCCAGCGGCATCAGCCTGGTCGCCCATCTCCAATCGCCGCTGGTTCCCGCGGTTCATATGAACACGCGCCATATTGTCACCAACCAAGCCTGGTTCGGCGGCGGCAGCGACCTGACGCCGATGCGCGCCGACGAGGCGGATGCAACGGCCTTTCACGCCGGCCTCAAGGCCGCCTGCGACCGCCATGATCCGGCCTATTACCCGCGCTTCAAGGCCTGGTGCGACGAGTACTTCTACCTGAAGCACCGCGACGAGCCGCGAGGCATCGGCGGCATCTTCTTCGACAATCTCGACAGCGGCGATTGGGAAAAGGATTTCGCTTTCGTCCGCGACGTGGGCGAGAGTTTTCTGGCGACATATCTGCCGATCGCCCGCCGGCATTTCGATGAAGCCTGGAGCGAGGCGGAACGCCGGGATCAGCTCATCCGGCGCGGGCGCTACGTGGAGTTCAACCTGCTTTACGACCGGGGCACCTTGTTCGGCCTCAAGACCGGCGGGAATCCCGAGGCGATACTGATGTCGCTGCCGCCTCAGGCGATGTGGCCCTGAGCCTGGCGCCGAGATAGGCGAGGAGACGCCCGTCGATGGCGGCAAGCCCAGCCATGATGAGCAGGAGTCCCAACAGCTCGACCGGCCGGATCCGCTCGCCGAGGAAGCCGGCGCCCAGCGCCAGGGCGACCACCGGCAGAAGGAAGGTCACCAGCAGCAGGTTGGTGGGGCCGACCCGGGCAAGCAGACGGAAATAGAGCAGATAGGCGACGGCCGTGCCGATCACCGCCAGCG
Organism: uncultured Alphaproteobacteria bacterium; assembly: GCA_963724385.1. Taxonomy (GTDB): domain Bacteria; phylum Pseudomonadota; class Alphaproteobacteria; order Dongiales; family Dongiaceae; genus DASXQK01. The sequence goes on from CAVRUJ010000002.1 coordinate 1,075,202, forward strand.
CCGCGATGGCCACCAGGCTGTCGAGGCGGGGCTGGACCGTCCACGGATGCTCGAAGACAAGTGCGATGGGCAGCAGGATCGCCGTGCTGCCCATTAGCATGCCCGAAGCCGCCACCTCCACCGGCAGGGCCCGGAAGCGCCGGCCCCAGAGCCCGGCGAAGGCATAGGAGCAGGCGGCACCCAGGATCGCGAGCTCGGCCAGGTCTGTCGGATCAAAACGGGCCAGCGCCGCCGGCCCGATCAGCACCGCGACGCCGAGGAATCCCAGCAGCACGCCGGCGCCGCGCCGCGCCGTCAGCTTCTCGTCGCCGACGAGATGGGCGAGCAGCACGATGAAGATGGGCGTGGTGGCGTTGAGGATGGCAGCGAGCCCGCTGTCGATCCTGAGCTGGCTCCAGGAAATCAGGCTGAACGGGATCGCATTGTTGAGCGCGCCCATGACCAGGAGCGCCAGCCAGGTGGATGGAGCCGTGGGATAGCGCCGGCCGCGGACGAGCGCGACCGCGGTCAGCACGCAGGCCGCGATCGCGACCCGCCCCAGCCCGACGCTGACGGGACCGAAGCTGCGCAAACTCAGATGGACGAAGAAGAAGGCGCTGCCGAAGGCGAGAGCAAGCCCCAGCAGCATCGCCCAGTCCAGGCCCTTCATCCGCCGCTGCATGTCCTCTCACCTCTGCGTTCACGCAGAGGAGTCGCATGGACCGACTGTCGCGCTCTATCCGCTTCTTGCGACCACCCACCCATGGCTTCGCCATGGGTGGGTGAGGGTGCTTGCTAGCGCTCCAGCCGTCGTGCCAGTTCCTTGAGGCAGGCAGCGCGGTCGGGGCGGAAGTCGGCGGCGATCCACCAGTTCTCGAGTTCCTTCATCAGCCGTCCCAGCGCCGGACCCGGAACTGCGCCGCGGTCGAGAGCGTCCTGGGCGCGAATCGGGAATCGCGGCGGCTGCCAGCCAGCGAGCGCGAAAACGGCGCGCCAGTCGTCACCTGCCGTGCCGCCGCCTTCCGCCGCGGCCATGAGCGCCCGGTCCCGATAGGTCTCCGCCGTGAGGCGATAGCGCAGCGCCTTCAATTCGCCCGGCGAAAGGCTCGGCAGAGCCTTCGGCGGCCTGAGGGCTGCATCCATCCGGTCGCGGATGACGTTGGAAAGCCGCAGGCGGCCGGCCACGGCACCGACCACCTCGGGCCCGGCGAGGAGTGCGGCCAGCCGGCGCGGCGGATCGGCTTCGAGCCCTTCGGCGCCCTCGATCTCAACCAATCTCGCCAGGCGATCGAGATGAGTGGCCTCGGGCAGCACATGGATCAACACCGCCTGCCGGCGCATCAGTTCCAGCACCGACGCCGGATCGGGCGCGGCGAGCAGCTTCAGCATCTCCCTGGCGATGCGCTCGCCCGAAAGCGTCGGCAAGAGAGGCGCCAGGACATGGGCGGCGGCGAGCGCCTCCTCGTCGGGCGGCGGCTTGCCGTAATGGGCATGGAAGCGGAAGAAGCGCAGCAGGCGGAGCACATCTTCGCGGATCCGGTCCTCTGCCTTGCCGACGAAGCGCACTCGCCCGGCGGCGAGGTCGGCGCGTCCGCCGAAGGGATCGTAGAGCTTGCCGTCGGGCGTGCAGGAGAGTGCGTTGAAGGTGAAGTCGCGCCGCGCCGCATCGGCGACCCAGTCGTCGGTGAAGGCGACCTTGGCCCGCCGGCCGTAGGTCTCGACATCGTGTCGCAGCGTGGTGATCTCGAAGGGCCGGTGATGGGCCACCGCCGTCACGGTGCCGTGCTCGATCCCCGTCGGCACGGCCTTCAGCCCCGCCGCCTCGAGCAGCTCGATGACGCGGGCCGGCGGATCGGGGGTGGCGATATCGATGTCGGTCACCCCCCGGCCGATCAGCGCATCGCGCAGGCAGCCGCCGACAAAGCGCACTTCGCTGCCGCCGGCCGAAAGGGCTTCGACCACCGCCCTGGTGTCGGGCGCGTTCATCCAGGGCTGGTTCGCCAGACGCTCCATGGCCGGTCAATTGGCCGGCTGGAACTGGCCGGGCACGATCTTGCCGTTCTCCAGCCGCGGCGCCTGATAACGGTCGGTGGGCGGAGCGCCGCCCAGAAGGGCGACGGCGACGAAGGTGACGATCACCAGGAGACCGCCGGCGGCGGCGAGCCAGAGCCAGGGCATCTCCGGCCGGCCGGTAGCGCCGCGCGCCCGCGCCAGCGCGACATAAGCGATATAGATCAGCGTCGGCAGGACGAGGGGCAGCAGGATTTCCAGGAACTGCTTCACGCCGCCCCTCCCAGGACCTCGGCGAGGTTCACCAGCATGCCGGCGGTGGCGCCCCAGATGTAATGCCGGTCGAAAGGCATGGCCCAGAAATTGCGCTCGACGCCCTGATAGAGCCGGCTGTCGCGCCGGCGGTTGGCCGGATCGAGAAGGAAATCCAGCGGCACTTCGAAGGCCTCGGCCACTTCCTGCGGGTCGATGGAGAGCTCAAGCGGCGGTTCGACCAGGCCCACGACCGGCGTCACCTGGTAGCCGGTGCGGGTCAGATAAGTGTCGAGCCGGCCCACCAGCCGAACGCGTGCGGGCTTGAGCCCGACCTCCTCCTCCGCTTCGCGCAGCGCCGCCGCCGCCGCATCGGCGTCGCCAGGCTCGATGCGCCCGCCGGGAAAGCTCACCTGCCCGGCGTGATCGTGGAGATGGAGGGTGCGCAAGGTGAGCAGGACGGTGAGGCCCTCGGGATGATCGACCAGCGGGACCAGCACCGCGGCCGGCACCAGCGGTTGGCGGGGCTCGAGGCCCGGATTGAGATCGTGGTCGCCGCGAGACGCGGCTTCCTGGGACAGGCGCAGACGCGGCACCGGCGCCGCGGCCAGGCGCGCCACCACCTCGTCCGCGCTCAAAGGCCGGGCTCGAGGACTCCCAGGGGAAAGAACCGACCGCTGCTCCATACGCCGAACCGATCTCCTTCGACCTCGCCCAGCTCCACCAGATGATAGAACACCGGGCGCAGGATGCGCGCCTCCAGACGATCGCGGATCAGAATATATGGTCTCGGCGCCCCGCTGGCCGGATCGGTTTCGACCCGGATCGGATGGTCGTCCCCGGCGGTCGCCTCCTCATCCAGATTGCTCCGAAACACCAGGCGCCGGTCATCCCCGCTGCCGTGGGCCGTCACCTCGACGGCCGTGAAAGGCGCGTCCTCGACCAGCACGCGCCCCCGTTCGGCCGGCGTCACTAGCCAATATTGGCCGTCGTCCTCGCGGCGCAGCACCGAGGCGAAAAGCTTCACCAGCGCCAGGCGTCCGATGGGCGAGCCCCGATAGTGCCAGCTGCCGTCCTTGGCGATGCGCATGTCGAGATCGCCGCAGAGCACCGGTTCGCGCCGACCGGAGCCTGGTTGACGGGGTTGTGACTTGCCGCCCGCGGGCCCCGCCAGCATACCGGTAGGATTCGACGCATGACCTTTCATCCGTCTATGCTTGCCCTTCCCATGCGTCCTTACCTAATGGCCGGGAGCAGCCCTTGACCGCCACCGATACGCTTCCCACCAGCGCCGATGCGCTCGCTGCCGAGCTCGAGGCCACCGGCCAGCGCCTTCGCCTCGCCCGCCAGAGCATCGGCCGGGTGATTTTCGGCCAGCAGGCGGTGATCGAGCAAACGCTTATTGCGCTCTTGAGCGGCGGCCATGTGCTGCTGATCGGCGTGCCTGGCCTGGCCAAGACCAGGCTGGTGGACACGCTGCATGTGGTGCTGGGCCTCGAAGAGCGCCGCGTGCAGTGCACCCCCGACCTGATGCCGGCCGATATCCTGGGCTCCGAAGTGCTCGAGGAAGCGGAAACCGGCAAGCGCAACTTCCGCTTCATCCCCGGGCCGGTGTTCTGCCAGATTCTCATGGCCGACGAAGTCAACCGGGCGAGCCCACGCACCCAATCGGCCCTGCTCCAGGCCATGCAGGAGCGCCGGGTGACGGTGGCCGGACGCAGCCATGGCCTGCCCGAGCCGTTCCATGTGGTGGCGACCCAGAATCCATTGGAACAGGAAGGAACATATCCCCTGCCCGAGGCCCAGCTCGACCGCTTCCTGATGCAGATCGACATCGGCTACCCCGATGCCGCGTCGGAGCGCCAGATGCTGGTGGCGACCACGGGCGCGGTCGAGGACAAGCCACTGCCGGCCATGACCGGCGAGCAGCTGCTGGTCGCCCAGCGCCTGATCCGCCGGATGCCGGTGGGCGACAGCGTGGTCAGTGCCATCCTCTCCCTGGTGCGCAGCGGCCGGCCCGATACCGGCGGCCTCGCCGAGGTCACCCGCCATGTCTCCTGGGGGCCAGGTCCCCGGGCGAGCCAGGCGCTGATGCTGGCGGTGCGCGCGCGGGCTGCCCTCGATGGGCGCCTGGCGCCCTCGGTCGACGACGTGGTGGCGCTGGCCCATCCGGTACTGCGCCATCGCATGGCTCTCAACTTCGCGGCGCGAGCCGATGGGGTGACTCTGGACGCGCTGATCGACAGGCTGTGCCAGCCGTTCCGCTGAACGCCTCGCCCGAGGCGGTCCGCAAGCAGGCGGCCGGGCTGGCCGAAAGCCTGCCGCCCCTCCTCGTGGGGGCGCTCCGGGTCGCTGCCACCGTCGAGCAGGGCGTCCATGGCCGCCGGCGAATGGGGGCGGGCGATGCCTTCTGGCAATTCCGCCAATACCAGCCGGGCGATCCGGCGAGCCGCATCGACTGGCGCCAGTCGGCGCGGACCGACCGTCTTTATCTCCGCGAGCGGGAATGGGAAGCGGCCGAGAGCGTTTGGCTCTGGCGCGACGGAAGCCCTTCGATGAACTGGCGTTCCGGCCCGGGCCTGCCGCTGAAGGCCGAGCGCGGCGATGTGCTTCTGCTGGCGCTGGCCGCCCTGCTGCTGCGCGCGGGCGAGCGGGTCGCCCTGCTGGGCAGCGACACGCTTCCTTCGGCCAGCCGCGGCGCGCTCGAGCGCATGGCGCTCGTGCTGGGCAGCACCGGGCCAGCGAGCCTGCCGGCCCTGGCGCCGCTGCCGCGCCATGCCCGCCTGCTCCTGATCGGCGATTTCCTCCAGCCTTTGGCCGCCGTGGAAGCGTCCCTCAGGCCCTATGCCGAGCGGGGCGTCGTCGGCCATCTCCTGATGATCGCCGATCCGGCGGAAGAGACCCTGCCCTTCCCCGGGCGCGTGCGCTTCGAAGGCCTCGAGGGCGAAGGCGAGCTGCTGCTGAGCCGGGTCGAGACGGTGCAGGAAGCCTATGCCGAGCGCTACCGGGCACATCGCGAGGGGCTCGCGGCGCTCGCCCGGGCGCTGGGCTGGACCTTCGCCACCAGCCGCACCGACCGGCCGCCGGAACCCGCCTTGCTCGCGCTCTACCGGCAGATTTCCGAGTATGACGCATGAGCCTCGGGCTCTTGAGCTTCGTTTCGCCGTGGCTGCTTCTGGGCCTCGCCGCCCTGCCGGCGCTGTGGTGGCTGCTGCGCCTGACGCCGCCCTCTCCGCGCCGACAGCGCTTCCCGGCCATCAGCCTGTTGTTCGAGCTGAGGCCGCGGGAGGAGACGCCCTATCGCACGCCGCTCTGGCTGATTCTGTTGCGCCTGCTGCTGGCGGTGCTGGTGATCGTCGGTTTCGCCGAGCCGCTCATCAATGCCGGCGGCGGGATCCAGGGCCTGCGGGCGCTGGCCATCGTGGTCGACGACGATTGGGCGGCGGCTCCCGGCTGGGCCGACCGCCAGGCCCGCATGGAGGAGGCGGTCAACGAGGCGGATCGCGCCAATATCCCGGTGCTGCTGCTGCCGACCGCCCCGCCCGCCGACGGCGGACCGGTTGCAGCCATAGGCTTGATGACCGCGGCCGAAGCGCGCCAGAAGATCCGGGCGCTGGAGCCCATGCCCTGGGCCGCCGATCGGGCCGGGGCGCTCGCCGCGATCGATCATGCGCCGCTGCCCAAGGGCCTCGCCGGCGATATGGCCGTGCTATGGGTCACCGATGGTCTCGCCAGTGCCGACCATGACGCCGCACCGCGGCTCGCCGAACGCTTGAAGGAGCTGGGCCGCCTCTCGGTCGTCGCCGACAGTCCCGGCGGCCTGCCGTTGCTGCTGCGTCCGCCTGAGGTTGGTCCCGCGGGGTTGGTCCTGAAGGTCGAGCGCGCTGCCGCCGGCCAGCCTCAGCAGGCGGTCGTTCGCGCCCTCGACGATGCCGGAAGATTGCTCAGCCGCGAAACCGTCAGCTTCGCCGTCGATGAGACCACGGCCAAGCATGAGCTGAAGCTGCCGACGGAGCTGCGCAATCGCATCGCGTCGCTTTCCCTCGAAGGCGCCGGCTCGGCGGGCAGCGTGCTGCTGATCGACGACCGCTGGCGCCAGCGGCCCGTGGGCATCGTCTCCGGCGCCGCGGACGAGAACGGCCAGCCGCTGTTGAGCGAGACCTTCTACGTCGATCGGGCGCTGGCACCCTATGCCGAGCTGCGCCATGGCGACATCGATACCTTGCTGCAGCGGGAGCTCTCGGTGCTGGTGATGACCGACATAGGCGCCGTGCCCGAAACCGAGGCGGCGAAGCTCAAGACCTGGATCGACAAGGGCGGCGTGCTGCTGCGCTTCGCCGGACCCAAGCTCGCCGAGAATGCCGACAACCTGCTGCCGGTGCATTTGCGCGGCGGCGAGCGGCAGCTGGGCGGGGCCATGTCCTGGAGTGAGCCGGCGCGGCTTGCCCCCTTCCCGGCCGAAAGCCCCTTCGCCGGCCTCTCCATACCGAACGACGTGCTGATCCAGCGCCAGGTGCTGGCTGAGCCCGAGCTCGACCTGGGCAAGAAGACCTGGGCGCGCCTGACCGACGGCACGCCGCTGGTGACCGCGGACAAGCAAGGCAGCGGCTGGATCGTGCTCGTCCACACCACCGCCAATGCCAGCTGGTCGAACCTGGCGCTCTCAGGCCTCTTCGTCGAAATGCTCCAGCGGCTGACCGCGCTGGGCCAGGGCGTCTATGGCGGGCAAAGCAAGGATCCGCTCCCGCCCCTTCAATCCCTGGACGGCTATGGCCGCATGATCCAGCCGCCGCCGACCGCCTTGCCGCTCCTGCCCGCCGACATCGCGGCTAATGCCGTGGGCCCGCATCATCCGCCGGGCTATTACGGCAAGGCGAGCCAGCGCCGCGCCCTCAACCTGGGTTCAGCGCTCCCGCCCCTTGCCTCGCTCGGCGCCATGCCGGCGGGCGTGACTCTCAATCCGGTGGCCGGCGCCGAGACCCTGGACCTCGAGCCCTGGTTCCTCGGAGGCGCACTCCTCCTGTTGCTGATCGATCTGGTGATCGCGCTAACCCTGCGCGGCTTGCTTTCGGGCTGGCGGCGCCCGGCGGTCGCCGGCCTGGCGCTTCTGATGCTGCTGCCGGCAATGGCAAGGGCACAGACGGATGATCCCGAGAAGTTCGCGCTGGATGCCGCCGGCACCACGCGGCTTGCCTACGTCATCACCGGGAACGAGGAGAACGATTCCATCAGCAAGGCCGGGCTCTATGGATTGACCCTCATCGTCGCCCAGCGCACCGCCGCGGATCTAGGCGCGCCCATGGGTCTCGACATCGAGAAGGACGAGCTCGCCTTTTTCCCGCTGCTCTATTGGCGCGTGCCGCCAGACGCGGCACCGCTCTCCGACAACGCGGTCCAGCGCCTCACCTATTACCTGAAGCATGGCGGGATGATCCTGTTCGACACCGCCGACCAGCTCGGCCTCAACGGCGGCAACCAGGGGCTCGCCCGGATGCTGCGCGACATGGACGTGCCGCCGCTCATTCCCGCGCCGCCCGACCATGTGCTGACCAAGGCCTTCTACCTGCTGCGCGACTTCCCCGGCCGGTACGACGGCGGAGTGCTTTGGGTCGAACAGGGCGAAGGCCGGATCAATGACGGCGTCTCCGGGGTCATCATCGGCTCCAACGACTGGGCCGGCGCCTGGGCCGTGGACGACAACGGCCAGCCGCTCTACGCCACCGTGCCCGGCGGCGACCGGCAGCGCGAGTTCGCCTACCGATTCGGCATCAACCTTGTCATGTACGCGCTGACCGGCAACTACAAGTCGGACCAGGTCCATGTGCCGGCGATCCTGGAGCGGCTCGGACAATGAGCATCGCCGGTTACAGCCTCGCTTTCGCGCCCATGCTGCCCTGGCCGCTGTTGCTGGCCGCGGGCCTCATCGGCGCGGCCCTGATCGCGATCGCGTTCGTCAAGCGCGCCCGCGGCGGCTTGCTGCGCCTTCTCGCCCTCGCGGCACTTCTGGCGGCCTTGGCCGATCCCTCCATCGTGGTCGAGGACCGCAAATACCTGAACGACGTGGCGGTGGTCGTGGTCGACGATTCCCAGAGCCAGTCGATCGCGCCTCGTCCGCAGCAAACGGCGGCGGCACTCGACGCCGTCACCAAGGCGATCAAGGCCCTGCCCGGCGTGGAGCTTCGCGTCATCCATGGCGGCAACGAGCCGTCGGGAGACAGCTCCGACGGCGGCGGCACGCGGCTGTTCGCGGCACTTGCCCGCGGCATCGCCGACCTGCCGGGAAGCCGCATCGCCGGCGCCATCTTCATCAGCGACGGCCAGATCCATGACGTTCCCGCCGATGCCGATGCGCTCGGCTTCCATGCGCCGGTCCATCTGTTGCTCACGGGCCTGCCCGATGAGGCCGACCGGCGCCTGGTCATGGTCGCCGCACCCAGCTTCGGCCTGGTCGGCAAGCCGGTCACCTTCAAGCTCCGGGTGGAGGACGACGCGCCGCCGCCCGACGGCATGGCGAGCGTCTCCATCATGAAGGACGGCAAGCCGCTGCCCTCGGTCGAGCTGCCGATCGGCCATGACGTGCCCATCGACTTCACCATCGACCATGGCGGCCAGAATGTGTTCGAGTTCACTGTCGCGCCCGGCGCCAAGTCGCTGACCCCGGTCAACAAATCCAAGGTGGCGGTGGTCAACGGCGTGCGCGACCGGCTGAAGGTGCTGCTGATCTCGGGCGAGCCCCATGCCGGCGAGCGGGCCTGGCGCGCATTGCTCAAATCCGATCCCTCGGTCGATCTCGTGCATTTCACCATTCTGCGCCCGCCGGAAAAGCAGGACGGCACGCCCATTAACGAGCTGTCCCTGATCGCCTTTCCGGTGCGCGAGCTGTTCGAGCTGCGCCTCAAGGACTTCGACCTGGTCATCTTCGACCGCTACCGGCGCGAGGGCGTGCTGCCCCGGGCCTATTTCGAGAACATCGCGCGCTATGTCGAGGAAGGGGGCGCGATGCTCGATTCGGCCGGCCCCTCGTTCTCGACGCCCTACAGCCTCTATCGCTCGCCGCTTGGCCGCGTGCTGCCGGCCGAGCCGACGGGCGAGGTCTTCGAGCAGGGCTTCCGGCCTGAGCTGACGGCCGACGGCCGGCGTCATCCGGTGACCGCCGGGCTCGACGGGGCCGGCGCGCCCGGGCAGCAGCCGAGCTGGGGCCGCTGGTTTCGCCAGATCGGCGCCAGCGTGAACAAGGGCGTGAGCCTGATGAGCGGCGTCGACGGCAAGCCGCTCCTGGCATTGGACCGGGTGGGCAAGGGCCGCGCCGCGGAGATCCTGAGCGACCAGATCTGGCTCTGGTCGCGCGGCTACGAGGGCGGTGGGCCTCAGGCGGAGCTCCTGCGCCGCGTCGCCCATTGGCTGATGAAGGAGCCGGACCTGGAAGAAGAGGATCTGCGCGCCAGCGTGGTGGACGGCCGGCTCGAGATCCAGCGCCGGAGCCTGTCGCCGGCGCCGGTGCCCGTCGAAGTGACATCGCCTACCGGGACCAAGTCCAAGGTCGCTCTCGCCGATCAGGGCGACGGCCGCCAGATCGCCTCCATCCCCGCGACCGAAACCGGGCTCTACCGGCTGACCGACGGCACCCACCTCGCCTTCGCCGCGAGCGGCGAGCTCAATCCCCTGGAGTTTGCCGACATGCGCTCGACGGCAGCGAAGCTCCAGCCCCTGATGGACGCGACCGGCGGTCGCGCCTTCCGCCTTGCTTCCGGCAGCCTGCCGGAGATCAGGCTCGTCAGCCCCGGCCACAGCACGGCGGGCAACGGCTGGCTCGGCCTGCTTTCCAGCACCGACTACGTGGTCACCGGCATCCGCCAGACCACCCTGATGCCGGCCTTCGCCGGGCTTCTCCTCGGCCTCGGCGCCTTGATGCTCGCTTGGCGCCGGGAGGGGCGGTAGGCGGCTGAGCTTAGCGTCGCCGTATATTGGCGCCGAGCCAGGCTGCGAACTCGGTCTCGCCAAGCTTCCCGGCGGCCAGAGCGAGCACGATCTCGGCGGCCTCCTCCTCGCTGGCCACGAAGCGATAGCCGTTCAATTCGACGAACAGCGCCGCCGCGACGAACGCCGTCCGCTTGTTGCCATCGACGAACGGGTGATTGGCGATGATGCCGGCGGCATAGGCTGCGGCGAGCTTCGCGATGCCCGCTTCATCGTCATAGGCCTGCCGATGGCGTGGCTTCGCCAGAGCCGAGCGCAGCAGGCCTTCGTCACGAATCCCGCCGGCGCCGCCGTGGAGTGCCAGCAGGCGTTCGTGGATCGCCAGGATCTCGCCTGCCTCGAGCCAAACCGGCTCCTTCACTTGGCGAGCGCGCGCAGCGTGTTGCGGTAGCGCGCCATGATGTCTTCGGCCTTGCGCATCTTCTTCTCGAAGGCGGGATCGTAGGGGGTCAGGCGATAGGCGCCGTCCGGCCCCTCGATCAGATAAAGGCGTTCGCCGTCGCCGGCATTGAGCCGGCTCAACACCTCCCGCGGCAGGACCACGCCGAGGGAGTTCCCGATCTTGCGGACCTTCAGTTCGACCACGATGGCCACCCTCCGATGTTATAACAAGTGTAATAACACCGGGCCGCCCGGTCAAACGGCCGAATGGGGAGAAGCCAGGGGTCCTGCGAACATCGGCGCGGCTAGCCTCGACTAACCCATCCCCGGACCTTTCTGTTAGGCTCGGCCCCATGCGCCGCACCGCGCGATTCCGCCAGCTGATCGAGGCGCCGGAGATACTGCTTCTGCCCTGGCGCCCATGACGCGCTTTCGCTGAGGCTGATCGAGCGGGCGGGTTTCCTCGCCGCCACCTGCGGGGGCTATAGCGCGACCGCCACCCTCATCGGCCAGCCCGACGTGGCCCAGCTCGGCATGAGCGAGATGGCCGAGATGTACGCCCGGCTCTGCGACACGAGCGAGCTGCCGCTGCTCGCCGACGCCGATACCGGCTACGGCGGCCCGACCAACGTCGCCCGCACCGTGCGCGCCTACGAAAGGGCCGGCGTGGCGGCTCTGTTCATCGAGGACCAGGTCTCGCCCAAGCGTTGCGGCCACATGGAGGGCAAGCGCGTCGTGCCGGCGACGGAAATGGTGGCGAAGCTGAAGGCCGCGCTCGACGCCAGGAAGGACGAGGACATGATCATCATGGCGCGCACCGACGCCCGCGCCGTGGAAGGCCTGGATGCCGCCATCGAGCGGGCCGAGCTCTACCGCGAGGCCGGCGCCAATCTGCTCTTCGTCGAAGCGCCCGAAAGCGTGGAGGAGCTGCGCCGCGTCTGTTCGGAGATCGCCGGGCCCTGCCTCGCCAACAACGTCGAAGGCGGCAAGACGCCCCTGCTATCGGCCCGCGAGCTGGAGGAGATGGGCTTCGCCACCGTCACCTGGCCGGTCTCGGCCAGCTACGCCGTCGCCCATGTCCTGGGCGAGCTCTATACGACCCTGAAGCGCGACGGCAGCACAGCGGCGATGGCCGAACGGATGCTGAGTTTCGAAAGCTTCAACGCGCTGGTCGGGCTGCCCTCCTTGCGCCAGCGCGAGGAGAACTGGCGCGAGAAGGCGCAGGCAGAAGTGGATGGTTTTGCCGAGCGGGGGGAGCGGGATTAACACAACAATTGATAGCCCTTTCGTTGGGGAATCCGGCCGGCCGCTTCGCCGAAATTGCAATTGGTTCCTTATTTGTTCTATAATTTGACCTAACCTGAAGTGGCGCGGCATCCCTATCGCGCGACAGAAGACTTCAGCTGTGATACCTACAGGTTGGGGGTAAGCTATGATCGACACGCAAGCGCTTCGAAAGGCTCGCGGCGCCTTCTTCACTCCATCCGAGATCAGCGGGTTTCTGGCCGAATGGGCGATCAGGTCACCAAACGATGTTGTCCTAGAACCGTCTTGTGGGGAAGCTTCCTTCTTGGTGGCAGCCGGCAAGCGGCTAAAGGGACTCGGTGCAGCCAAGTTGATTTGGCAAGACCAGCTCCACGGATTCGAATTACACGCTTCGTCGGCGCAAGCTGCGTCGGAGGCCCTCGAAGAACACAATTTGGACGCCCAAATTGGGGTTAGCAATTTCTTCGATGTCGCGCCGAATCCAACGTACGACGCGGTCGTGGGCAACCCGCCCTACGTTCGATATCAGCAATTCAATGGCGATCAGCGAGCCAAGGGACTTCGGGCGGCACTAGCTCAAGGCGTGCGGCTGAGTGGACTGGCGAGTTCATGGGCGCCGTTCGTGATCCACGCATCTCAGTTTCTGAATCCGGATGGTCGCCTTGCACTCGTATTGCCGGGCGAACTTCTGACCGTAAATTACGCCGCTCAGGTACGCCAATACCTGCTTGAGCGCTTTGGCAGCCTCAGGCTTGTGATGTTCGAAAGTCGGGTGTTTCCGGAAGTCCTGGAGGAAGTCGTTCTGCTGCTTGCGGAAGGCTCTGGTGGTGCAAAGAACTTTGAAGTCCACCAGGCTAGGAACATACAAGATCTTCAATACTTCGACGCCGCATGCTGGAGTGCCTTCTCTCCCCAAGGCGGCGCGAAGTGGACACCAGCCTTGCTCTCGTCCAAAGCACTAGAGGTCTATCAGAGGCTCGTCGACGGCGACAATTTCACTAGCCTGCTGTCTTGGGGCGATACCTATTTGGGCGCGGTAACAGGCAATAACAAATACTTCTCATTGAACGAGGAGCAGGTGAAGAACCTGGGGCTGACGTCAGGAGAACTTCTTGAGATATCGCCTCCTGGATCTCGTCACCTCAAGGAACTGGCTTTCACTTCTGCAGATTGGGAGTCGTTATCAGCGGAGAGCGCAAGGTGCTATCTCTTTCGTCCTGGCAATGACAGGCCGTCGGCTGCGGCGCGTCGCTACATCGAAATAGGTGAAGCGGCGGGAATCCCACGTGCATACAAATGTACAAACCGCGAACCATGGTGGCGTGTTCCTACCGTAAGGGTGCCAGACCTCTTTCTCACCTACATGAACCATGAGCGACCGCGATTTATTTCGAATCAGAGCAATGTGCACATTCTGAACTCTGTTTATGGGGTCTCGTTCCATCACGGCGTTGCCTCCATTGGCCGGGAGTTCTTGTCGATTGGAAGTCTCAACAGCGTGACTTTACTGGGCGGCGAAATCGTCGGCCGCGCCTATGGCGGTGGCTTGCTCAAAATGGAGCCAAATGAAGCCGACTTGTTGCCCCTACCTTCTAGTGAGCTGTTGAGGGCCGCCGCTGCCGACTTACGGCGGCTGCATCCGCAGATAGCAGTACTTCTGCAGCAAGGAGCTGTGCAGCGGGCAGTGGAGCTTGTCGATGGAGTTCTGCTGATGCGGCATGCGGGCGTGAGCGCGCGTGAGATAGCGGCTATGAGAGAAGCACGCGAATTACTTTTCAGGCGTCGCAGAGCCAGGAGTGGGAAAGAGCGTGGCGCGCATTGACGACCTAATCGATCGAGCCCTCAGGACATTGCCTGCGAAGCCTCCTGAGTTGGCAAGTGCGCCCGCGAAGAAGGCATATAGCGAGCGAATTTCCCAAGTTATCGCTCTGGCATTCGCCGATGACCTACGCCACCGAGGTTTAAGAGAAGCGCGGCCTGCTCCTCCTGGCGAGTTGGGCGACTCCGGAGCTGAACGTCGAATGGCGGGCGGTATAGGCGCTAAGAAAGTTGATGTTACCTGGGCTACGGAAGAATCAGGATTGCTACTGGCAATCTCGATAAAGTCGATCAATTTTCGTGACCCTAGGACCCAGAACTTCCAGAAAAATCTTACCAACCGTCGCGGTGACATGCTGATTGAAGCAGTTACTTTGCACCGCCGGTTCCCGTATGCAGTGCTGGCGGGGTTTTTCTTCCTGGACAAAGATGCGGAAAATGATGGAGCCGCAGCAGACGATAGCCGCGCCAAGCGCCGGTCAACTTTTCTGAATGCACATGCCAGACTGAAAATATTCACCGGTAGAAATGATCCAGCGGGCCGAGACGAACAGTATGAGCGATTCTACTTAGTACTCCTCGACGCATCATCGACCAAGCCGACCCTCCGGACATTCGAGGTCGGGCGGCCTACGGTAGATGTATCTCTTGCCAATGTCTTCGATGAACTCGTCACCCTTGTCGCGGAGCGCAATCCAGATTTCTATGAAAGTGTGGACGGCAAGCTCGCTAAGGCATCGCCCTAGAAATCAGATAATGCTGGCAATTGGCAGCGTCAGAGGTAGGCAGCAGGCTCAACATTGGCGACGTGTGGACCGCTGCTGAGTCGTCTGCGATTGTTGTCACATCTACCGCGTCGGAGCGGTGGCGATCCTGGTGCGCATCGAGCCTTCCTAACCCATCGCCGGATCGGCCGCGATCTCACCCTGAAGCCAGGTACGGAACCGTTCGATGCGCGTCTCTTTCGAGCGCTCGCGCCGACAGACGAGGTACCAGCGCGCCGGCTGGCGCACCTCGATGGCAAAGGGCCGGACGAGCCTGCCAGCCTTGAGGTCGGCAGCCACCATGAAATGGGGCGCCATGGCGATGCCCTGGCCTTCGACTGCCGCCTCGAGCGCCAGGAGATAGCTGTCGAACTGAGGCTGCGCCCGGCCGGCGAGCTGGGGCACGCCGGCGGCCTCGAGCCAGACTCGCCAGTCGCCCTCGGCGGTATAGAGCTGGAGCAGCCGGTGGTTCACCAGTTCGGCCGGCTGCTTCAGCCCCGTGCCGGCCTGGACCAGGGCCGGGCTCGCCACCGGAAACAGGCGGGCATCGAAGAGATGGGTATAATGCAGGTTCGCCCGATCGGGCTCGGCGGTGCAGATGATGCCGAGGTCGCCGGTCTCGGGATCGAATTCCCAATCGACATGGCTCGTGCTCATCCGCACCAGGATGTCGGGATTGGCCGCCTGGAAGCGATGCAGGCGCGGGATCAGCCAGCGCACGGCCACGGTGACGTAGACCTGCATCATCAATTCGCCCGCCTGGGCCTGGCGGCCGACCAGCGCGGTGCCCTGGGCGATACGCTCGAAGGCTTCTCTCAGGAACGGGTAATAGGCGGCTCCGGCCTCGGTCAGCTCGACTCGCCGGGCCTTCCGCCGGAACAGGGCCGCGCCCAGCCGGCGCTCGAGCCCGGCGATCTGGTGGCTCACGGCCGACTGGGTGATGGCGAGTTCCTCGGCCGCGGCCCGGAAACTGCCCTGGCGCGCCGCGGCCTCGAAGGCGCGCAGCGCCGCCAGCGGCGGCAGGGCCCGGGCGGGACGAGCAGCGGGCCGGACGGCAGGCCTTGCGGGGGCCAGTGACGAAGCTTCAGCCATAGGGCAAATTAGATGAAATTCATTCAACTATCCATGAAATCTCATCGCTTGATGACCTAGCACATAATAGCCGACTATTGGCCGTTCCTCCGGAGAACGGGAGCATCCGACACATGAACGAATTTAAAGCCGAGACCGGCGGTCGCCGGGGCGGCCGCGAGGCGCGCCGGGCCATCCGGGCAGCACCCCTGGCCCGCAACCAGCGGCCGGTCTGGCCTGGGCTCGAAGGCGGGCGCTACAAGCCGCTTTCCGACGCCGACGTGGAGAAGATCCATCGCGCCGCCCTCGACGTGCTGGAGCAGATCGGTCTCGCCGACGCCATTCCGTCCTGCATCGAGGCCTGCACCGCGGCCGGCGCGATCCTCAACGATGCCGGCCGCCTCATCTTCCCCCGCACGCTGGTGGAGGATGTGGTCGCCAAGGCCGCGCGCCGGTTCCCCCTCCATGGCCAGGATCCGCAGCACGACATGGAGCCCTGGGGCAAGCGGGTCTATTTCGGCACAGCGGGCGCGGCAGTGAACATCGTCGATCCCGTCACCGGCGCCTATCGTGAGTCGACGGTGAGGGACGCCTACGACATCGCCCGCATCGTCGATTGCATGGAGCACATCCACTTCTATCAGCGCTCCGTCGTCTGCCGCGACATCGCCGATCCCGCCGACATGGACTTCAACACCTGCTACGCCAGCGTGTCGGGCACCACCAAGCATGTCGGCACGAGCTGGGTCGCGCCCGAACAGTGCGAAGCCTCGCTGAAAATGCTCCACGTCGTTGCCGGCGGCGAGGACAAGTGGCGCGAGCGGCCCTTCGTCAGCCAGTCCAACTGCTTCGTCGTGCCGCCGTTGAAGTTCGCGACCGATGCCTGCCGCTGCCTCGAGATCGCCGTCAGGGGCGGCATGCCAGTGCTGCTGCTCTCCGCCGGCCAGGCCGGCGCCACGGCGCCTGCGTCGCTCGCCGGCGCGATCGTCCAGGAAGTGGCCGAGGTGCTGGCCGGCCTCGTCTACGTCAACGCCATCAAGCCGGGCGCGGTCGCCATCTTCGGCACCTGGCCCTTCGTCTCGGATTTGCGCACCGGCGCCATGTCGGGCGGCAGCCCGGAGCAGGCCCTGCTCTCCGCCGCCTGTGGCCAGATGGCGCATTTCTATGACCTGACCGGCGGCACCGCCTCGGGCATGACCGATTCCAAGATCCCGGACGCCCAGGCCGGGATGGAGAAGGCCTACAACCACGCGCTGGTGGGCAATTCCGGCGCCAACCTGATTTACGAGTCCGCCGGCATGCATGCGAGCCTGCTGGGCTTCTGCCTGGAAAGCGTCGTCATCGACAACGACATCATCGGCGCCGTGCAACGCACCATCCGCGGCATCGACGTCTCGGACGAAGCGATTTCGGTGGAGACCATCCGCGAGGTCTGCCTGAAGGGGCCGGGGCATTATCTCGGCTCCGACCAGACCCTGAAGCTGATGCAGAGCGAGTATGTCTACCCGGCGGTCGGCGACCGGCGCAGCCCCAACGACTGGGTCGAGCGCGGCAGCAAGGACATCGTCGACCGGGCCATGGAGGCGGTGAAGGAGATCCTCGCCCGCCACCATCCCCGGCATATCTCCGAGGAGACGGACAGCCGCATCCGTCAGGGCTTCAAGGTGCTCCTGGCCCGCGAGGCGATGCGCCCGGCGGCGTAGCGTAGACCGCGGAGAGTGATGTAGAAGGCAGATACGGCCGCGGCTGCCGCACTCGCCCTCACCCGCCTCGCTTCGCTCGGCACCCTCTCCCGCGAATGCGGGAGAGGGAGGGACCCGGCGCCGAAGGCGACGGGAGGGTGAGGGCAGGCAGCTCGACCGGGAACAATGCCAGGGGGATTTCATGACGGACCATGCGCGGGTCGTGATCATCGGCGGGGGCGCAGTCGGCTGCAGCGCGCTCTATCATCTGGCCAAGCTCGGCTGGACCGATTGCCTGCTGGTGGAGCGCGACGAGCTGACCTCGGGCTCGACCTGGCATGCGGCCGGCAATTGCCCCAACTTCTCCACCAGCTGGAACATCATCAAGCTGCAACGCCACAGCACCAAGCTCTACGCCAAGCTCGGCGAGGAGACGGGCTATCCCATCAACTACCACGTCACCGGCTCGCTGCGGCTTGCCCATAGCCGCGACCGGATGGACGAGTTCAAGCATGTCGCCACCATGGCCCAGGCCCAGGGCCTCCAGCTCGACCTGGTGACACCCGCGGAAGCCAGGCGCCGCTACCCCTTCCTCGAGCTCGACGACCTTCAGGGCGCGCTCTGGGATCCCTTCGATGGCGACATCGATCCCAGCCAGCTGACCCAGGCCTATGCCAAGGGCGCCAAGGACATGGGCTGCCGCATCCAGCGCTTCACCAAGGTGACGGGGCTCGAACGCACCGCCGCCGGCGAATGGCGCGTTCACACTGACAAGGGCGACATCCTGGCCGAGATCCTGGTCAACGCCGCCGGCTATCGCGCCGGCGAGATCATGGCCATGCTGGGCCAATACCTGCCCATTGTTTCCATGTCGCACCAGTACCTGCTGACCCAGACGATCCCGGAGCTGGCGGCACGCAAAGAGAAGCTGCCGCTGCTGCGCGACCCCGACGTGAGCTACTACCTGCGCCAGGAGCGCGACGGGCTGCTGCTCGGTCCCTACGAGTGGCAGGCCACGCCCCATTGGCTCGACGGCATTCCCGAGAGCTTCGCCTATCAGCTTTACCCCGACGCTCTCGACCGGCTCGAGACTTATATCGAGCAGGCGATCGCGCGGGTGCCGATTCTGGGCTCGGTCGGCGTCCAGAAGGTGATCAACGGACCGATCCCCTATTCGCCCGACGGCAATCCCTATGTCGGGCCGGCCCATGGCCTGCCGAACTTCTTCCATTGCTGCTGCTTCAGCTTCGGCATCGCGCAATCGGGCGGTGCGGGCAAGACCGTCGCCGAGTGGATCACCTATGGCGACCCGGAATGGGATTTCTGGACTCTCGACCCCCGCCGCTACACCGAATACGCCACCAAGAAATACGTCGTCGCCAAGGCGATCGAGCTCTACCAGAACGAATACGCCATCGCCTTCCCGGGCAACGAGTGGCCGGCGGGACGGCCGGCCAAGACCACGGCGCTCTATGACCGGCTCAAGTCCAAGGGCGCCTATTTCTGCGCGCGAGGCGGCTGGGAGCGCGCTGCCTGGTTTGCCGGGCCCGGCGCCAAGCCGGAGCAGCGCCCCAGCTTCCGGCGCGCCAACTGGCATGAGACGGTGGCGGCGGAATGCAAGGCGGTGGCCGAGGCCGTGGGTATCCTCGATCTCGGCGGTTTCACCAAGATCGTGATCGAAGGGCCGGGTGCGGCGGCCTGGCTCGACCAGATGATGGCCGGCCGCCTGCCCCGCCTGGGCCGCATCACGCTTGCCTATATGCTGAACGAACGCGGGGGGATCGTTTCGGAGTTCACCATCACGCGCCTTGCCGAAGACCGCTTCTATCTCATCAGCGCGGCGGCGGCGGAATGGCATGATCTGGACTGGCTGGAGCGCCACAAACCGAAGGACGGGTCGGTCAGGATCGAGAACCTCTCGGCGCGATACGGCTCAATCGTGCTCGCCGGCCCGCGCGCGCGCGACGTGCTCTCGGCGGTCACCGAGACGGATCTTTCCAACAAGGCCTTTCCCTGGCTGACCGCCAAGGAGATCGAGATCGGCTTCGCCCGCATGCTGGCGCTGCGCGTCAACTATGTGGGCGAGCTCGGCTGGGAGATGCATGCGCCCATGGAAGCGCTGGTGCCCACCTACGATGCCCTTTGGGCGGCGGGCGAGAAGCACGGCATCCACGACTTCGGCATGTACGCGATGGACAGCCTGCGCATCGAGAAGGGCTACCGCGGCTGGAAGAGCGACATGACCCATGAGTACACGCCGCTCATGGCCAGCCTCGACCGGTTCGTCGACTTCCAGAAGCCCGGCTTCCGCGGCATGAGCGCGCTGGTGGAGGAAAGCAAGCGCGGCCCCAAGGAAAGGCTGGTCCCGCTGGTATTGAGCGAAGCGGGCGACTGCGACGCGCCGGCCTGCGCCACGGTCTGGCGGGCGAAGGAGCGGGTCGGCCTGGTGACATCCGGCGCCTATGGCCATCGCGTGGGCCGCAGCATCGCGCTCGCCTATGTCCGCAGCGACCTGGCCAAGCCGGGCAGCCGGCTCGACATCGAGATCCTGGGCGAGCGCCGGGCCGCCATCGTCTCGGCAGAGCCCGTCTTCGATCCGGAGAACACAAGGCTGAGGATGTAGGATGTCCAAACGCCTCAATATCCTCTTCGTCATGGCCGACCAGATGGCCCCGGCCTTCCTGCCGATCCATGGCCATCCGCTGGTCCAGGCGCCCCATATCGAAAACCTGGCCAGGCGCGGCGTGGTTTTCGATTCCGCCTATTGCGCCAGCCCGCTCTGCGCGCCCTCGCGCTTTTCCATGATGGCGGGGCGGAGACCCTCGGGCATCGGCGCCTGGGACAATGCCGCGGATTTCGCCGCCGACGTTCCGACCTTTGCCCACTACCTGCGCGATGCCGGCTATCGCACGGCGCTATCCGGCAAGATGCATTTCTGCGGCCCCGACCAGCTCCATGGCTTCGAGGAGCGGCTCACCACCGACATCTATCCGGCAGATTATGGCTGGACGCCGGATTGGGAGCGGCCCGAAGAACGGCCGAGCTGGTATCACAACATGCTGTCGGTGATAGAGGCCGGGCCCTGCCTGCGCTCCAACCAGCTCGATTTCGACGAGGAGACGGTCTACGCCGCCCGGCGCTTCCTGTTCGACGCAGCGCGCGGCACAGACGAGAGACCCTTCTGCCTCGTCGTCTCCATGACCCATCCCCACGATCCTTACGCGATCCTGCCGGAATACTGGGAGCGCTACCGCGATGAGGATATCGAGCTGCCGAAGCTTGCGGCCTCGCCCCATGCGCATGACCCGCACTGGCAGCGGTTGCGCCATGTCGCGGACATGGATCGCTACGAAATATCCGAGGCCCATATCCGGCGCGCCCGGCGCGCCTATTACGGCGCCATCAGTTATGTGGACGACCAGCTAGGGACGCTGCTCGCGACCTTGAAGGACTGCGGCCTCGAGGGCGAGACCCTGGTGCTCTTCACCGCCGACCATGGCGATATGCTGGGCGAGCGCGGGCTCTGGTACAAGATGACCTGGCACGAGAACGCCAGCCGGGTGCCCCTGGTGATCGCCTTCCCCAGCGCTCTTCCGCCGCGGCGCGTGGCCCAGTCGGTCTCGCTCATAGACCTGCTGCCCACCTTGGCCGAGATCGCCCATGACGGAGCAACGCCAAGCTATGCGGCTCCCATCGACGGACGGAGCCTTCTGCCCCATCTCTCAGGCAGCGGCGGCCACGACGAAGTGCTGGGCGAATATTTCGCCGAAGGCGCGATAGCGTCGCTCCTGATGATCCGCCGCAAGCGCCTCAAATACATCCACAGCAAGCCCGATCCGGAGCAGCTCTACGATCTCGTCGCCGATCCCCTGGAACAGGTGAACCTGGTGGGCAAGCCGATCCACGTTCCGACCCTGGTTGGGCTGCGCAACGAGGTCAAGGCGATCTGGGACGAGGATGGCTTGCGCGCGCGCGTGATCGAAAGCCAGCGCCGGCGGCGCCTGGTCTTCGCCGCCCTCATGCGCGGGCGTCACGCGTCTTGGGACCACCAACCCTTGCGCGAAGCATCCAAGAGCTACATGCGCAACAACCTGGAACTGGACGATCTCGAATATCGCTCGCGCCTGCCCCACGTGTCGGCGCCGCGGAGCTGATCCGTCTCGACTACCGCCCACCGCCGCCGGCGAGAAAACGCTCCATGATCTGGGCCCGGCGCGGGTTGGTGAGCGAGGCAGCGGCGGCGAATTCCAAGGGCTGCAGGAGCCCTGGCGCCGGGAACATGATCGGATCAGCCAGGATTTCCGGCGGCAGAAGAGCCAGCACCCGCTCGTCGGCCACGGCATAGCCATGGGTCAGGACCTCGTCCCGGTTGTGGACGGGAGTCAGCAGGAAATCGATCAAGGCGTGGCCCGCCGTCCGATGGGGCGCGCCCCTTGGCGTGGCGTAGTAATCGCCCCAGACCTGCCCGCCCTCGCGGCCAATGACATAGGCGATCGTCGGAATGTCCTTGTGGAGCCGCTTGGCGTCGCCGGTTCCAGCCATGGCGACCGCGGCCTCGCCGCTGCGCAGGGCCGGTTCGGGGTTGTCGGTGACGGCCAGCAGATGTCCCTTCACGTCGAGCAGCAGCAGCTCGGCTTCGGCCAGTTCCTTCTCGTCGTTGGACGCGAAGGAATAGCCATAGAATTTGAGGGCGCTGCCGATCAAAGCCAGGGGTTCGGCCCCGACCGTGACCCGCCGGCTGAGCTTGCCCCGCGCCAGGTTCCAGAAATCCTTCCATCCGGCCATGGGGTCGCTGACCTCGCTGGTATCGACGCAGAAGCCCGTGGTGCCCCAGTTCTTCTGCACGCCATAGACCCGCCCGCTGACGACGCCGGGTGCGGCGTAGCTGAGATCGACGTAATGCTGGGGCTGGTATGACGGGATGAGGGCGATCTCGAGCGGCTCGAGCAGTCCGGATTCGACATAGGCCCGGATCCGGCAATCGCCGGCCACGATCACGTCCCAACCGGTCCCGCCGCTCCTGAGATGGGCGAGCATCTCGTCGTCGGAGGTGAAGATCTCGGTCTCGACCGCGATGCCGGTCTCGGCCGCGAAGGCTTCGAAATTCTTCGGGTTATGGTAGTTGGCCCAGGTCGCAAGCCGCAGGATGGTGCCGGCAGCAGCGGCCTCGGCGCGCCTCGGCACAGCCAGCTCGGGCATGGCCGCGGCAAGCGAAGCGGCCGCCGCGCCCAGCCCTGTTGCACCGAGGAAATGGCGGCGCGAAATGGAGCCTTGTCGCCAACGGCGAAAAGCGGCGAGGAAGGCTCGACGCGGGTCGGCGCTCGACGTCATGGACGCCGGGCGGGCGTGGCCGAGCCGGTCTCGACGGGCAGGTTGAGGCGCCGGATCGCCCGGGCGAGATCGCCGGTTGGCAACCGGTCGGCGACGATCAGGCGGATGTCCTGGAGCGGGCAGACGTTCTCCAGGGTCAGCAAGCCGAATTTCGAGTGATCGACCAGGAGTATGTTGGTCTCAGCCCGGGCCATCATGGCGCGCTTGATCACCGCGGCGTTGGGGTTCACATCGTTGGGACCCTCGGGCGTGAGCCCGCTGCAGCTGCAGACCGCGACATTGGCGTTGAACCGGCGAAGGAAGCTCTCGCCGTCGGGACCGAAGACGCTGCCTTCCCGCGGATCGTAGCGGCCGGGACAGACGACGACGCTGATGGTGGGATTGGTGGACAGCGCCGAAGCGACGCCGAAGCTGTTGGTGATGACCGTCAGGTTCCGCAGCTCGGCCGAGAGCCGTCGCGCGAAATGCAGCGTCGTCGAGCCCGCATCCACCATCAGCACTTGGCCCGGCTTGATGATCTGGGCGGCCAGGCTTCCGACCCGCTGGCGTTCCTCGACATATTCCTTGTAGCGCTCGCTCAAGGTCGGCTCGGCGCCGAAGGGCCGGGCCGTGGCGCCGCCATAGGTGCGGCTCAGCATGCCCTGCTGGCCGAGCTCGTCGAGGTCGCGCCGGATCGTCTCGGTGGAGACGCCGAAATCGCCGGCCAAATCGGAAATGCGGATCGCCGGCTGGGCCCGGAGCTCGCCCAGGATCCGCGCCTGGCGCTCGGTCTTCTTCAGCTTCTTCCCGGCTGCCATGTCCCGCCGCCCCCGCGGGCCGCCAGCAAGGCCTCAGCAAGCTCCGCAAAACCAGCGGCGCCGCGCCGGCTCGCGACCCATCTCGGTTTGTGGCCGAGGCTATCGGCGAAATCAAGGACGTTCGCCACCCCGACGGCGTTGGGGAAAAAGCCGAACATGGGGCCGTCATTGGGCGAATCGCCGACGAAGACGATTTCTTCCCGCGTCGCATCGACGTCGACGGCAAAGGCTTCGGCCAGCAGGCGCCGGGCCATGGAAAGCTTGTCGTAGCGCCCGAACCAGCCATTGACGTGGATGGAGCTGACCTTGGCCGTGGCGCCATGGCGCTCGAACAGGGTAACGATGCGGGCGACCGCATCCGGAGACAGCCGCGGTATGTCCTCGCAATAGTCGATGGCGAGATCGGCTTCCCGATAGGCCTGGTCGGCCGAGATGGCCGCGCCCGGCACATCGGCCAATATCTCCTTGCCGATGCGGCCGAGGCGCTCCCGGTCCGCCGCGCGGGTCGCCTCGTTCCGGGCATAGGCGCGCAGCATCCGTTTTTCGCCGTCGAGGTAGCGGAAATAGAGGGCGCCGTTCTCGCCCACCACGCCGTCGACGGGCCATTGGCGCGCGATCAGGTCGCACCAGCCCGCCGGCCTTCCGGTCACGGGGATGACGATAAGCCCCGCCTCATGCAGGCGCTCCATTGCCTGGTAGCTCAGCGCCGGCAGGCGCCCATGCTCGGTCAGGGTATCGTCGATATCGGTCATCACCACGCGCAGCCGCGCGCGCTCGGCCGCGGGGAATTCCGCGAGGGGACGGAGCGTCCCGCTCATGCCGCGGAGGCCAGGACGCGAAGCCGACCGGAATCGGCGGCGAGATCGAGGAACCCATAACGATCGCGGATTTGCCGGGCGTGGACCACGGCCTCGCGGTAAAAGCCTTCCGGAACATGAATGTCGGCGGGTCGCGTCGGCGCGCCGGCGGCCAGGAGCGCCTGTTCGATTTCCGCCGGCGGCCTGACGACGGCGCCGATGCGCCGGCGGATCTCCGGCCAATCCCTGGCAATCCGGCCTTGCAGCGCCGCCGCAGCATCCGGGCTCAGCGCCTTTTTCGCGAAGGCGGCCCAGCAGGAAGCGCCGAGCTCGGCCCCGAAATGTCGCTCGAAGTCGGCCGGTCCGAGCCGGCTGGGCGCGATCGCGGGCGCTGGCCCTTCGAGCATGGCCGCCTGGATGCGGGCCATCGTGAGGGTGGTGACGGCGATATGCTCGCCATGGAAGGCGGCCGGCCAGGCGGGATCGCCCCGCATGTCGATGTAGTGGCTGATCAGATGCTCGCCCTGGCTCGCCGGATAGCTGCCGCCGCAGAGCGTCATTCCCAGGCCCGATAGAACCAGGGTGCGGGCGAGGATTTCCATGATCCCCAGATCCCCCGCCATCATCCCCGCGGCCCCGGCCAGCAGAGCATCTTCGTCCTGGCGCAGGAGGACGAAAGGCGCCTTGCGATATGGCTGGTCCAACAGGAGATGAGCCAAGAGCCAGTCGGCCTCGGCTGTGGGCCGGCAAGCGCTGTCGCCGAGGCCAGAGCGGATCATGCGCGGCGGAGCGGCCGCCAGGACTTCGAGGTCGAGGAAGACGCCCTGCGGCGGACGCGCCGGCAGGGACTTCTTGTGGCCATGTTCGGTGATGGCGGCGCTCATGGAGGTATAGCCGTTCATCGAGGGCGCAGTGCCAAACACGGCATAGGGCTTGGCGTCCTGGAAGGCCGCATATTTGCAGAGATCGTTGATGCTGCCGGAGCCGACCGCGATCAGGGCATCGGCGTCCTTGGTCCTGGCGCGAATTGCAGCCACCGTGGAATCGTCGGCATGGGGCGCTTCGCCCAGCACGACTTCTTCGATCGGCCCGGCGGAGGAAAGCGCGGCGGCAACGCGTTCGCCCAGCACCCGGCGGGTGGTCGGATCCGAAACGACGGCGAGCTTGTGTCCGAGCCTGAGAGAGCGAACCAGCTCGCCCTCGCGGCCGGCCAGCGTGCGTCCGATGACGACGCGGCGCACCGGCACCGAAAGCAGGCCCGCGCCGTCGGGATCGGGCAGGGTTCCCGCGAGCAGGCGATCGAGAAGATCCTGGCTCATGCTTGTCCTTGCTTCGCTGCCGCGAGCGGTTCTGCGTACATCGGGCGAAGGGATTCGAACAGCCGGCGATAGCGGCCATAGGCATCGTCATAGGCCGCCCGAGCGCTCGCGTTCGGCTCGATGCGTCGGGTCTCGGGCGCGATCGCGGCCGCGGCCTGGTCCAAGGTGGAAAAGCCTCCCGCGGCGACGGCAGCCAGAAGCCCGGCACCGAGCGGCGAGCTGTCGGCCAGGGTCGAGACAAGCACGGGACGCTGCAGCAGGTCGGCGCGGATCTGGGCCCAAAGACGGCTTCTGGCGCCGCCGCCGAGCAACAAGACCTCGCCGGTCGCCACGCCCAGGCCCGCAAGCCGCTCGACCACGTCGCGCATTGCGAAGGCCAGACCCTCCAGCAGCGCTCGGGCCATATGGGCCGTGCCATGGGCGGCGCTCAGCCCATAGAACGCGCCGCGGGCGTCGGCGATCCACTCCGGGGCCATGGCGCCCGAGAGCGCCGGCAGGAATACGACGCCATCCGCCCCGGCCGGCGCCTGGCCCGCCAGGCCGGACAGTTCCTCCGGCCCCGAGAGACGAAAG
Source organism: uncultured Alphaproteobacteria bacterium (assembly GCA_963724385.1). Classification (GTDB taxonomy): domain Bacteria; phylum Pseudomonadota; class Alphaproteobacteria; order Dongiales; family Dongiaceae; genus DASXQK01. The sequence goes on from CAVRUJ010000002.1 coordinate 1,101,219, forward strand.
CAGTTCTGGAACCAGGCGAGCGCGCCGCCCGAGAGCCAGCCCGGATTCTCGACGAAAAAGCGGGCGCCGGCGTAGCCGTGGGTCTCGACCAGAGCCTGGGAATCGATGACCGCCTTGGGATGCACGGCGCCGACGACTTCGGCCGTGCCCAGGGTGACCACGACCCGGCCGGGTGCCACCACACCCGCGCCGAGCGGATTGGAGAAATCGTCGCCCGTGCCGACTGCGACCGGCAGGCCAGGCTTGAGACCGGCGAGGGTCGCACCTTCCTTCGTCAGCTCGCCGGCCACCGCTTCCGACCGGTCGATTTCGGGCAGCTCTTCGGGCGCGATTTCGAACAGGCCACAGAGCTCCGGGTCGAGCCGCCGGTCCCACAGGTTGTAAAGCATGCTGGTGGAGGCGACCGCCTCGTCCAGCACCGGCAGGCCGGTCAGCCGAGCCACCAGATAGGACGTCGGTTGATGGAAGCGGGCAATCCGCCGGGCTTCGGGATGATGGCGCTTCAGCCAGCGGATCTTGGCCGCCATGTGGCTCGCGTCCAGCACCAGCCCGCCCTTATCCATGACCAGCCCGGCGGGAATGCCCGCGAGCTCGGCGCCGGCGCGCCGGTCCATCCAGATGAGGCAGGGACCAAGGGGCTGGCCGGCGCTGTCCACGGGCAGGCAGCCGTCGAGCTGGCCGGCGATGCCGAGCGCCCCCACCTCGCCAACCGCGATTCCCGCGCCGGCCAGAGCCTCGGCGATCGCGGGCCCGAGGGCATCGAGCCAGAGCCGGGAATCCTGCTCCGCCCAGAGCGGCTTCGGGAAGACCGGCTGATAGGATCTGGACGCCATGCCCAGCGGCTTCAGCCCTTCATCGAGGACTGCCGCTTTCAGACTCTGGGTCCCGATGTCGATGCCGATGACGAACACGCCTGCTCCTGGTCGCTTCCCGAATCGACGCGGCCCGTTCACCGCAGAGAATGTTGCAACCTACACGAAAAATGTTGTATCAACAAACACTGGCGATCGTCCAGCATCGCCCTTCTCTTTTGCTTGCCGGGCTATATACCTGCTGAGCGCTCGGGGTCGGTCGCCTCGGTGTGAACTCGGCGGCCGCTGCTGTGATTCAATGGGAGGAAGGACATGTCCGCGTCACTCAAGGGCCGCTCGGTTCTGGTTACAGGCGGCAGCAAGGGCATCGGCAAGGGCATTGCCCGCGCCTTCGCTGAGGCAGGAGCCAAGGTGGCCGTCGTCGCCCGTCACCCCGATCAGGCCGAGGTTGCCGCAAGGGAAATCGGCCCCGATGCCTTCGGGCTTGGCGGCGATGTCACGTCGCTTGCCAGCATGAGCGCGGCCATGGGAGCCGCCGCGGCGCGGAACGGCGGCCTCGATGTGCTCTGCGCCAATGCCGGCATTTTCCCGCCGGCGAAGCTCGAGGACATGACGAGCGAACAATGGGACGCCGTGGTCGATACCAATCTCAAGGGGACCTTCCATGCGATCAAGGCGGCCATTCCCTATCTCAAGAAATCAAACCAGGGCCGCATCGTCATCACCTCGTCGATCACCGGGCCAGTGACCGGCTATCCGGGTTGGACCCACTATGGCGCGACCAAAGCGGGCCAATTGGGCTTCATGCGCACCGCCTGCATCGAGCTTGCGAAATACGGCATCACCGTCAACGCCGTCGTGCCCGGCAACATCCTTACCGAGGGGCTGGCCGGCATGGGCGAGGAGTACCTGAGCGCGATGGCGGCTACTGTTCCCCTGAAGCGCCTTGGCACGGTCGAGGACGTGGGCCACGCCGCAGTCTATTTGGCATCAAAGGAAGCCGGCTACGTCACTGGCCAGACCATCATCATCGATGGCGGGCAGATCATTCCCGAGAGCCTGGAAGCCCTCGCGCAGGCTTGACCCATATACCTTCGGCAACATCGCTCAGGCGATCATAGGGCCCTTGGCCGAGCGCAGACGCGTCCGCCCGGGCAAGCCTGGCCATGGAAGGCTGCGCGTTACGCGAACTGGCTTAGATAATTCTCGCACAGCCCCACCGTCCCCTCGGTGTAGGGCAGACCCATGGATTTGGCCAGATCGGTTTCGCAATGGGATCCGATCCAGGCGACAAGAAGCAGCCGGCGCAACATGACAAATGTCGGGATTTCGTCTTCGTCGGCCTTGGGGAGATCGATCACCCTGCGGTAGCCCTTCTTCCAGGATTCGATCAGGGCGGGCACCTGCAGTTCGTGCTCGTAGAATGAAACGGGCGTGGCCGCGTCGTACATGTACCACCCGAAACCGCAGTCGTCGAAGTCGATGACCTTCACGACCTTGCCGTCGATCAACAGGTTTGCGAGCCGAAGGTCGCAGTGGATGAGACCGAAACGCTCGGGTCCCTTGCCATAGGCACTGAGCCTCTTGCCGATCAGGTCGACCGTACGGCCGAACAGCAGCGCTTTTTGCCTGTCGACACCCATGCCATCGCGCCAGCGGCCCCAATGAGGCTTGTCCTCGCCGAGGCTCGTCTCGAAGTCCCATGTATGGCGCTGGAACCAAGCGGGCCGCTTCCACTGGCGGGTATGCAGATGCATCCGCGCCGTCACCTCGCCAAGCACCTCGAAGGGCTCCAGCAGATCCTCGCCGATGCCCGGCTCCGATCCGGTCTCCCATTCGGAGAGCACGACGTGACGCGGGCGCCGCATACGCGGGTGACCGATGAGCTGGATGATCTCTCCGTCCCGGCCCTTCACCGGCACGGGCGTCACCACCACGCCGCTCCGGCGCAGGTCGATGAGCCAAGCGAGTTCGGAGGCAATCGCCGTCTTCGAGTGATAGCCGTCGCGGTGAATTCGCAAGGCCCACCGCCGGCCATCGGGGGCCTGCAACTGGTAGGTCGCGTTCTCGGAAAGATTGATCATCTTGACCGAGAGACCGGTCGGCAGATCGTAGTTTGCGATGGCCGCATGGGCCATCTCGAGCAGGCAGGCGAGCTGGCCCTCGTGGCTCAAGGCGTCGAAATCGGTCACGATAGTCCTCTTCAGCTTTCCCGTCCGCCTATCCCTGCCAGAACGCGCTCGATCTCCGCAAGCCCCCGCTCGACGTCCGCCGTCGCGCCGGACATATAGACCCGGCCTGCAGCACCGATCATCTGCACGTCGACGAGCGTCAGCGTGGGTGCGGACTTCTCCGCCTCGTTCGCGGCGATGGCGGCATAGAGGGCGGGCACCATCTCGCAGACCAACAGCGTCTGACCCGGCATGATCATGGAGGCCTGGCGGTTGCGGTTGATGATGACCGCGTGCTGGTCGGTCACGTTTTCGATCACGTCGGTGAAAAGAATGCGCGGGCTAAGCTGATCGCCTTCGCTGAGGCCGATGCCGTGCAGTACGGCACGCCCGGCCGCCAACAGCTTCTCTCTGTCGCTGCCGTGAATTTCGAGAATGCCGAATTGGCGCTCGACAAACAGAATGCCGGGCTCAAGATCGGGGTCGGCCTTCAGCGCCAGGTCGATGACCCGTTCGATCATCAGGCCGGGGGCAACCTCGATGATCAGCGCGTGCTGGCCAGCGTAAGGCGGATACCCCCGGGCACGAATCGGCGTTCCCATATAGGCCGCGAATTGCGGTTGCAGGTTCTCGAGCGTGAGGTAGACCCTGAGCTCGCCCTTCGCGGCCCGTCTCGCGACGGACACGGCTCGATCTCGACGTTACTTGGACGCGGCCGAGGTGAAGTGCTTGGAAACATCCGCGTGGGGACGCGGGATCACATGCACCGAGACCAGCGTTCCGACCTGGCCGGCCACTTCGGCGCCGGCCTCGGTCGCCGCCTTCACGGCGCCGACATCCCCGTTGATGACCACGGCAACCAGGCCGTCGCCCACCTGTTCGCGGCCGACGATCGTCACGTTCGCGGCCTTCACCATGGCATCGGCGGCGGCAAGAGCCGCCACGTATCCCTTGGTCTCAATCATACCAATTGCATTGCTCGACATAGCGTCCTCCTTCTGGATGGTGGAAAAGTGGTCACTTCTTTCCGGGCGAAGCGGCAGACTCGTCGATGGAGCCGATGATCAGCGCATCGATAGGCGGCGGCTTGCCGGGAAACCATGCGGCAGCGACGGACCCCGTCGCCACCATGACTTTCTCGCCTTCGCCGCAACCAAGCGGATCGAAGGCCAATAGCCGGGAATTCGATTCATCGACGATCACTTCGAGGATCGATCCCGCGGGGAGCTTGGCTATCTTCTTGGTGGACCAGATGCGGCCCGTGACGGTCGCCTTGAGCATCTAGCATCTCCTTTCGATCTTGAGACCAAGCCGCCGCGCCTTGTCGCGCGCCAGCGGGGTCAGCACGGCTCCGGGCCCGAGCACGAGCGTGCCGGTTCCGGTGACCTTCTCGAGTTTCAGCTCGGTGATGACGCCTTGCAGGGCGCCGGATTCGGCGGCCCGGCTGGCTCCGCCCTGCAACGCGAACTTCAGCTTGCCGGAACGGATGGCCTCAAGCGTCCCGGGCTGGAGGATACGAGTCACAAAGGCCGCCAGATCTCCGTCATTTCCGATGCGCACGGTCTCGACCGCGCCTGTCGGCGCATTGCGATTGGCAAGCACCTCGCGCAGGAGATCGCGGACGATTCCTCGCAGTTCACCGGCCGCTTCGGGTTTCAATGTCATGCCTCACATCTCCAGGGCTTGTTCGGCCGCGGCGGCGGCGGCCTTCACCTCGGATTCCGAACCCGAGAGATAGAGCCTGCCGGTGGCGCCGATCATGCGGCAATCGACGATCTTGATATTGGCCGCCTTCTCCGCGGCATTGGACGCAAGAATGGCATAGGCCGCGGGCTCGCTCTCGAGCACGAAGAGGGTTTCCCCCGCCAGGACCATCGAGCCGCCCTTGTTGCGGTTGATGAGGAAGGCGTGGCCGGGATCGATGCGGGTGACGATCTTCGATGCGAGAATCTTCGGCCGCATGGCCTTGTCCGGCGTCATCGCCATGCCATCCAGCACGGCTTCGGCGGAGGCCCGCACGGCGGCCACGTCGCGGGAGTGGATTTCCAGATAACCGAACTGCCGCTCGACCACGAGAATCCCGCCCTGCACATCCGCCGTCTTCAGCGCCACATCCGTCAGGGCCTCGATGTCGAGTCCGGGGGCCACTTCGATGATCTGGGCGGCCATGCCGGTGCGCGGCAGGGAGCCCCGGATCCAGGTGCCGAGATAGCACATGGTCTGGGGCTGCAGCTGGTCGATGAAGATGAAGGAGCGGAGCGTTGCCATCGCGGATCAGGCGGCCAGAACTGCGTTCAGTTCCTCGAGAATGATGCGGCGCAATTCGCGGCGAAGCTCGCTGTCGCCGGAATTGTCGATGGCGAGCGAGACGGGCTTGGCCACCTGCCTCGGCAGGTTGAGAGGATCCAGCCCCTCGAAGCGCCCAAAGCTCTCGGAAGCCTGCTTGTTGTAGGCAATGCGCGCGTAGTGGACGAGGTGATGGGGCGTGAGGTTGTCGCCGATCGACGAGCCGCCTGCAAAGCCGGTGCCGATCGTCATGGACGGCCCCAAATTGGTCTCGAAGCCGGAAGCGCCCAATGAGCAGCCCGCGTTGACGGCGACGCGGAGTGCGGGAACCGCCGCGGCGAAGGCCATGATGTTGGCCTCGCATGTGGAGTGGATCGCCGCCGAATGACCCTTGCCGGACCTGCGCATCATCGACCGCGCGGCGGAGATCGCCTGATCGATGTTCTGCACGCGGGCGAGGGCCAGCACCGGGCAAAGCTTCTCGCGCACAAGTCTTTCCTCCGGCTGGACAAGGTCGACCGGGGTCACGAGGAGCCTTGCGTTGGGCGCGTTGAAGCCGGCCTCGCGGGCGATGATGCTCGCGTCCTTGCCAATCATCGCGGTGTTGAAGCCTTGCTCCTTGAACAGCAACCCACGGAGTTTCTCGGTCTCCTCCTGCGTGCACAGATGGGCGCGTTCCGACTTCATCGCTTCGAGGAGACGGTCGGCCACGGATGAATAGGCGAGCAGCACCGACTCATTGGTGCAAAGAATGGAATTGTCGAAAGACTTTGATTCGACGATGCGCCTGGCGGCCGGCTTGAGATCGGCCGTGTCGTCGACCAGGACGGGCGCATTGCCGGGGCCTACGCCGAAGGCCGGATTGCCGGAGCGGTAGGCGGCCCTCACGACCGAAGGCCCGCCGGTCGCGACGATCAGGTCGACGCGCTCGTCCGACATGAGCATCTCGATCAGGGGAATGTTGGGTTCGGCGATCACCTGGATGCAGCCGTCGGGAGCGCCCGCCGCTTTCGCGGCCTCGGCCAGGTGACGCGCCGCGTCGGCGCAGCAGGCCTTGGCGCCGGGATGCGGAGCTAGAATGATGGCGTTGCGCGTCATCAGCGCGAGGATCGTCTTGAAGTATAGGGTCGCCACCGGATTGGTGACCGGGATCAGCGCGAGGATCACGCCGGCGGGGCGCGGAAGCTCGACGATCTTCCGGGCAGCGTCGATGCGGGGCGCCACGAAATCGTCGGCGGCATAAAGTTCGGCTATGCCTTTCGAGCAGGCCTCGTTCTTCAGGCGCTTGTGTTCGATGACTCCCATGCCTGTCTCGCGCACGGCCCAGTCGGCGTAGTGCTGCGCCTTGGCGTGGCCGGCAGCCGCGACGGCATCGACGACGCGCAGCGTGGCAGCACGATCCGTCTTCTGCAGCTTCGCCGCCGCCCAACGGGCTCGGTCGAGCATCATCTTCGCCTGCTCGAACTGGGCGTTGGGAACTTTCATGAGCGCATCGGCCATGGCTGGCTCCTCAATTCAGTTTGGTCGCCTCGCGCAGTAGCTCGCGGGCGCGCGGCATGGCGGCATCGAACCGGTCGAGAATCTCCTGGCACATGTCGGCGGTCAGCAGCACGCCGGGCTTCCATTGCAGGACGCGCTTGTCGAGAGACGAGAAGATCGCCCAGATGCCGTGCTCGTAGAGCGCGCGGGAAACGAAGACCGCCCCTTCCGGATGGTTGAACTCAAGTCCGAGGATCACGCCCTTCTGGCGCAGGCCGGTAAAGATGTCGCCGTGCCGCTGCATCATCTCCTTCATGCCCTGGGCCATGAATTCGCTGACGAACTCGACGTTGGCCACGACTTCCGGCCGCAGCAGCATCTCGATCACCTTGTGGGCGACGACGCAGCCGAGTTCGGCACCGCCCGACGTGCTGATGTGGGCGGCGCCGTCCTCGTTGAGCCAGCCGCCTGCCTTCTCGTTCACCAGGCAGGCGCTGATCGGGTAGAGGCCGCCGGTCAGGCCCTTGGCCGTCACCATCATGTCGGGCTGGATGCCGTAGGCCTGCCAGCCCCACATGCGGCCGGTGCGCATCAGGCCGGTCTGCACCTCGTCGGCGATATACATGGCGCCGTATTTCTCGCAGAGCGCCTTGCAGGCGTTGAGATAGCCCGGCTTGGGCATGGGGAAGCCATAGGTCGCGGGGATCGTCTCCATGATGAGGGCCGCGCAGTCGTTGCCTTTCAGCGCCCGCTCCATGGCATCGATGTCGTTGAAGGGAACGTGGATGAAGGTTTCCGGCTGGTCCGCCAGGAATATCTTGCTGAAACGGTCGTCGCCCGTCGCGACCGACAGCCCCGAGTGGCCATGATAGCCCTTGATGATCGAGACGATCTTGCGGCGCTTGGTGGCATAGCGGGCGCTCTTGATGGCGATGTCGACGGCCTCGGCGCCGCCTGGCGCGAACACCGCATATGCCATTCCCGGTGCGACCTTGATGAGCGACTCTGCCAGCGCCGCGCGCGCGACCGAGGGAAACCAATGATTGCCGATGTCGAAATAGTCGAGCGCGCCCTTTAGCGTCTCGACCAGTTCGGGATGACGGTGGCCGAAATTGTAGGTCCCGCCGTTCAGATGGAGATCGATGAGCCTCCTGCCCGACATGTCATAGAGGCAATAGCCCTCGCGCCGGTCGATGACGAGATCGATGCCGGCCTTCTGCCAGAACTTGGTCTTGTCGGGATTCCAGAAGCGGATGGCCTTGTCGAAAAGGTCCTGCTTCGAGTCGAACTTGAACAGGCCGTAGTCGTACATCGGTTGCTCCGTCAGGCATAAATTGACCGACTGCCAACTTAATATGATATAAGCAGGTCACAGATCTCGTGTCAATCGGTCAATTTGTGACCAAATTGCGCAATCCACCTGCGGTCCCGGTCAATAGTTTTTGTCTGCCGGAGAAAATGCTCGCCCGCCATGTCATGATGCTTTCATGAGACCCACCGGCATCCGCCTCAACAAGACCGACCGGCAGGCCCGCATCGTGGCGGAACTACGCGCCACGCCGGCGATCCGGGTGAACGAGCTTGCGGATCTTCTCGGCGTCTCGACCGAGACCGCGCGCCGCGATCTTGCCGAGCTCGACGGGCGCGGTCTCATCAACCGCACCTATGGCGGCGCCATGCGTCCCGTCGGCTTCGAGCCGGCGCTGGCCGAGCGCGAAGCCCTCATGGTTGCCGAGCGCGAGCGGATCGCGACTGCCGCGGTGAAGCTTGTCGAGCCCAATGACATCCTGATGATCGGCGGCGGCGCCACGACGTCGCGCTTCGCCCGCAGGCTGGCCGCCGAACGCAACCACGTCACTGTGATCACGCACGCCTTCTCGATTGCCGCAGTCCTGGCAACCAATCCCCTGCACAAGGTGCTGGTGCTGCCCGGCCAATATGACGGCCGCGAGGGCCTGATCCATGGGCCCGACACGATCGAAGCTCTGCAGCGCTTCCGCGCCAACAAGGCCTTTCTCGGCGCCAGCGGACTGACCGCGGAAGGGCCCAGCGATGCCGGGATGGGCCCGGGCCTGGTCTACGGCGCCATGATGCGCCGCTCCGCGCAGACGATCATCCTTGCCGACCACTCCAAGTTTGATCGTCCTTCGCTGGCCGTCTATGGCGCATGGTCCGCCGCAACCACGCTGATCTCGGACATGCCGCCAGAGGGCGAACTCGCAACCGCGCTGTCTTCGGCCAACGCCAAATTCCTCTGGGCCGCGACGAACCAGGCTTCTTGATCGATCGTCCGCAGCTGCGGCGGGCCCGTGGCGCGCCACCAAGCTCCAGCGGATTTGTATGGATGAGATTGGCTTGCTGCCGGGCTTGCCGGTCCCTAGCGCCTGATCGTCTCAAGCCAAATCGGCTTGAGACGTGAATCAGTCGCTACATCTATGAATTAGAGCAAGATTCACCGATTAGGTTGGTTCAACCTAATCGGATCTTGCTCTAGGGGCTGCAGCGTCGTCCTTGGCAGGCACAAAAGAAATCGGCGGCCCCAAAGGGGCCGCCGATGTTCCGTCCCCGGCAGCCGCCGGTCAGCGCCTAGCGGCCCTTTCGGCGTCGCTCAGCGCGCCGTCCGGCAGGCCCTCATAGATGAGCCGGCCGATCTGGTCGAACTTCACCGGGTCTCTCATCTTGATGTACAACGCGCCGACGATGCCGATGGCGACGACGGCAATGTCGATCCAGACGATATAGTTAGCAAGCTTGTAGCCGCCGCCCAGGAAATCCATGTTGGAGAGGCAGAGATAGACGACATAGGCCTGGGTCACGAAGGCGATCAGCGGCGCCACGAGCGTCTTCCACCAGTGATGCTCTTCGCGGTGGTGGGTGCGGAAATACGCGATGATCGCCAGCGACACGACCGCCTGGGCCGCCAGGATGATGACCACGCCCAGCACCGCGAACAGGCCGTAGACGCCGAGATAGGCTTGGCCGTTGGGGTCGTTCCAGCCGTCGTGGAGCGCGTAGATCACGATGCAGAGCGCAGCGATCGCGCTCTGGACGAAAGACGCCACATGCGGCGACCGGTAGACCGGATGGGTCTTGCCGAGGGAGGCGGGAAGCAGGCGTTCGCGGCCGAGAGCATAGAAATAGCGCGCCGCGGTATTGTGGAACGCCATGCCGCAGGCGAATGAGCCGGTCAGGATCAGGACGCTCATCGCGACCGCGACCCAGCCGCCGATGAACTGCGTCGCCGGCTGGAAGTAGAATACGGCCGAATTGTTCTGCGCCACGTTGATCGCGTCGTCGAGCTTAGGGTAGGCCGAGAGGCCGGCCCAGCATAGAGCCGTGTAGAAGATGCCGAGCCCGACCACCGATATGTACATCGCCATCGGCACGATGCGCTTGGGATCGCGGGATTCCTCGGCATAGTTCGGCGCCATCTCGAAGCCGACCCAGGACCAGAAGGCGAAGAAGAGACCGATGCCCGCCGCCCCCGCCGCCAGCTTGCCCTGGGCCGGGAAGCCTTGGAGCGAAAGGAGGGGATTGAGGGCCGAGAGCTGCACGTTGGCGCCGTTTCCGGCATGGGCGAACACGCCGATGGCGAAAATGATGAGGATCGCAACCTCGCAGACCAGGGCCACGCCCAGGATCGCCGTCGACAATTTCACATCGAAATAGGTCAGGGCCGAGATGCCGGCGATCATGGCGAGTGCCAGGATCGGCCAGGGCACATTGATGCCAGTCCACTGCAGGATGTCGACATTGCCGAAATAGGCGAAGCCGCCGGCAAGCGACACCTCGAACATCGAATAGGCGAACACCGAGCCGAAGCCGAACCCCATGCCGAGCTCGCGCCCGAGGCCGTGGCTGATGAAGGAATAGAACCCGCCGACGGCGGTCACCTTGCCGGCCATCTCGCAATAGCCGATGGAGAAGATCAGCAGCACGATAGTCGCCGCCACAAAGGCGGCGGGAGCGCCGAAGCCGTTGCCGTTGCCGATAACGATCGGCACGTTGAACAGCATGGCCGAGATCGGCGCTGATCCAGTTAGGGTCAAGAACAGCACGCCGATGAGCCCGACGGCCTTTGTATGCAATTTATGGACATCGTCCCGGCCGGCAACGTCGTAGCCCAAAGAAGCGCTGCTTTTCCCCTGCCCTGCACTGCGTTCCATCGTCATGAAGAGTCTCCCTCCTGGCTTGACGTCACCCGTTGACTGGGCCGGCCCCGTTCCCCGGAACTCTCGGCCATCCACCCGCTTTCGCCCGTTCGATTGCGGGCGCGCCGCGGATTCGCCTAGCAGGCCATTTTCGCCAGATTCGCAGCCCGCCGTCGAGCGGTTACCGCTTCCGTCCGAAATGACCCGATTCTTGTTCGCCTGCCCCCGCCAATGGTCGGAAGGTGGCAAGCGACACAAAAACTGCGGGCAGGATAACATTATCTGTTGGAGGCGCCAACATGATTTCCGCCCGATTTTCGCGTTCCGCCAGTGCCATAGCCGCTGGTCGGATTCCGGGACTGAGCTCGGACTTGGGGGTCACCAAGCATTTTGCGGTTCTCCCAACATTCGTGTAGAAAGGGGCCGGCGTTCGCAAGCGTCGCCAAAGGAGTGTCAAGGGAGCAGGCCGGTGGACTTCATCTTCATGCTGACGCGCCAGGACCAGACGGTCACCGACTGTCTGGAAGTCTTCGAGGAAATCCGGCCGCTGGCCTTGGGCCATGTCGGCTTCAAGGATGTGGGCGTCGATCGCGGCACGCTCCACCGCCTCGCCCGGGCCATCAAGGACTCCGGCGCCGTCAGCTATCTCGAAGTCGTTTCGACGAGCCGGGAGGCCGCCCTCAACTCGGCGCGCACGGCGGTCGAGATCGGCATCGACCGGCTCATGGGCGGCACCGACGTCGCCGAAATCATGAAGCTCGTGGGCCAATCCCGCACTGCCTATTACCCATTCCCCGGCAAGCCCGTGGGCCATCCGACCAAGCTCGGCGGCAGCGCGCAGCTGGTCGAGGAGCATTGCCGAAGCTTCCTTGCCATGGGCTGCGCCGGCGTCGACCTGCTGGCCTATCGGGCGACCGAGGCCGACCCCATCGAGCTGGTCAAGGCGGCGCGGCGCGGTCTTGGGCGGGAGGGGTATCTGATCTGCGCCGGAAGCGTGGACAGCCCCATGCGCATTCAGGCCCTGAAGCAGGCAGGCTGCGATGCCTTCACCATCGGCTCGGCCGCCTTCGACGGCTCGTTCTCGATGCGCAAGGGCCGGCTCGCCAGCCAGCTTCAAGACATCGTGGCTGCGGCGGCCTAGAGCAAGATCGGGTCAGCTTCTCTCAAGCTGACCCGTGAATCTTGCTCTACTTCAATCGATGAGAGCCTGATTCACGTCTCAAGCTGAGTGCGCTTGAGACGATCAGGCTCTAGCGAGTTAGAATATCTCCATATACTCGTTGCGCTCCCAGTCAGTGACATGGCTGCGGAAGCGGGCGAGTTCATGGCGCTTGACCGCGAGGAAGAGCTTCAGGAACTCCGGTCCCAGCATGGCCCCGAACGCCTTGTCGGCTTCGAGATGGGCAAGCGAATCTTCCAGGCTCCGCGGCAGCTTTTCGTGGGCGGGATCGTCCTCGCTCGGGCCCGTGGATTGGGGCTTCAGCTTCAACTTGCCCTTGAGCCCCAGCAGGCCGGCGGCGAGCGTGCCGGCGGCCGATAGATAGGGATTGGCCAGCGCCGAGGCCCCGCGCATCTCGTGATGGGTCGCGGAATCCTTCGATGCCTTGACCCGCACCAGGGCCGATCGGTCGTCGATCCCCCAGCTGATGTTGGAGGGCGCGAAGGTATGCGGCTTGATCCGGTGGTAGCAGTTGGGCGTCGGGCCGGCGAGCGCCATCAGGGCCGGCGCATGGGCGAGGATGCCGGCGGCGAACTGGCGCGCCGCGGCCGAGAGCCCGTCCTTGTCGGAGGAATCGAGGAAAGCGTTCCGGCCGGTCTTGCGATCCACCAGGCTGATGTGGAAGTGACAGCCGCAGCCGGCCGTGGTCGTCGAGGGCTTCGACATGAAGGTGGCGAGATAGCCTTCGCGGTGCGCCACTTCCTTCACGGTGTTGCGGAAGGTGAAGGCCTTGTCGGCCGCTTCCAGCCCGGCGGCGGGGCCATAGTTGATCTCGAACTGGGAGCCCGCGTACTCGCAATTGTGGGTGATGACGTCAATGCCGATGCCGATCAGGGCGTTGAGGATGGCGTCGAGGGCACTGACATAGTTGTTGCGCGTCGAGTTGAAGATGTGGACGCCGGTGAAGAGCGGTTCCCTGGTATCGCGGGTCAGGAGATAAAACTCGTACTCGTGGCCCATCACCACCTGGAAGCCCATGTCGGCGGCCTCGTCCAGAAGCCGGCGCAGCACATAGCGCGGGGCCGCCTTGTACGGCGTGTCGTCCTGGAAATGGGGATCGCAGATGACCTTGGCCGTGTCGGCCTGCCAGGGCACCCGGCGCAGGGTGGAGAAATCGGGATAGAGCTTGGAGTCGCCGTAGTTGATCTCCTCGTTGAGGCCGGTGCCGGAGATCACATTGGAAGCCGTGTCCTGACCGAGGACTCCGCCATAGAAGTTGAGACCCTTGCGCGCGTACCCCTCGACGGCGTCGATGGGCACCAGCTTGGAACGCGAAATGGCGTGGAGGTCCGGCAGCTCGAAGCGAACGAAGGCGATCCCTTCGGCACGGAGCTTGGCGACCTGCTGGGCGATGGCGTCCTTCGTCTTGGCGGCTTTGGCCATGAAGCGCATTCCCCCGTCTGGGCCGTCCTTCAGGCGACGGCATGTTCATTGTGGATTCGGCGGCGGGGCGAAGGCTAGCCCGAGTAATCTGGCAAGTTCAACACCGATGTTGCGACTTGCCACGGTTTTCGCCGCAAGCAACACTCGGCTCCGAACTTTGGGGGCGAGAGGCAGGCAGGAACCGAACATGCGATTGAAGGGCAAGCGGGCCTTCGTCAGCGGGGCTGGCGGGGGCATCGGCGAGGCGACGGCGCTCAAGTTCGCCGCTGAGGGCGCATCGGTGATCGCCGCCGACATTCGCCGCGAGGCGGCCGAGGCCGTCGCCGGGAAAATCGCCAAGGCCGGCGGGCGCGCCGTGGCGCTTGTCGGCGATGTCGCCGACGACGTTTCTTGCAAGGCGCTGCTGGATCAGTCCGCCGCCGCCTTCGGCGGCATCGACGTGATGTTCAACAATGCCGGAATCGTGCTGGCGGCGGACCTGGGGCCGATCGAGACGACGCTCGAAGTCTGGGACAAGACCATACGGGTCAACCTGACTGGCGTCTTCCTCGCCTGCAAATACGGCATTCCCCATCTGCTCGCCGCCGGCCAAGGGGCGGTGGTCAACAACGCCTCGGTGGTCGCCCTCGTCGGCTCGGCCTATCCGCAGATCGCCTATACCGCGGCCAAGGGCGGCGTGGTCTCCATGACCCGGGAAATGGCGGTTCTCTATGGCCGCAAGGGACTTCGCTTCAACGCGATCTGCCCGGGACCGGTCGACACCACGCTGGTGAAGGCCTTCATCGGCGAGTCCGGCAACTGGCAGAGCCGGCGGCCTTACATGCCCATGGGCCGCATCGGCAAGGTCGAGGAGGTGGCCAATCTCGTCGCCTTCCTTGCCTCCGACGAAGCCTCCTACATCACCGGCGCCACCTACGCCGCCGATGGCGGAATCTCCGCCGCCTATGTCATTCGCGACGAGGACTGACGAGTTCTAGGCCTTGTCGGCCCGCTCGACGATCTCGTGCAGGCGATGGTTGAGGGGTGCCAGGGCCGCCTGGGCCTGCTTGTATACGGCGAAGTACTCGTTGTAGAGCCCATGGCGCTTCGCGTCCGGCGCGGCGCGATCGAGCACGCTGACGCAGCGCTCGACCGCAGCCTCAGGCCCGGCGAAGAACCCGACCCCGATCCCGGCGACGAGCGCCGCGCCGAAGGAAGCGTCGCCGTTGCCCGGCCGCTCGACGGTGAGCCCCGTCACGTCGGCGATGATCCGGCGCCAGGTGGCGCTGCGGGCACCGCCGCCGATGAGTTTCACCACATCGAAGGCAAGCCCAAGCGCGCGGGCCGCCTCCAACAGGTCACGGATCGAATAGGCAATGCCCTCATAGAGGGCGCGGGCGAAATGGGCACGGCCGTGTCGCATGGTCATGCCGATGAAGTCGGCGCGCAGCAGCGGGTCCCAATAGGGCGCGCGCTCGCCCAGGAGATAGGGATGGAAGATGAGGCCTTCGGCGCCGGGCGCGACCTCGCCCGCCAGCCGGTCCATTTCGGCGAAGGCGGCCGCACCGTCGCCCCCTCCGGCCGGCAGGAACATGTTGTCGCGCAGCCACCGGTGGGCCGAGGCGCAGGAGTTGGTGCCGGTCGCGGTGTAGTACATGCCCTCGACGATGTGGGGATAGCAGGAGATGGGCGGGTTCACGCTGGGGCCCCTCGTCGCCAGGTAGAGCACGGCCGAGGTCGCGATCTTGATGGCGCCGATCCCCGGCGCAATGGCGCCGACGCCGAAAAATTCCACCGTGGTGTCGTTGGAGCCGCAGACGACGGGCGTGCCTTCGGCGAGGCCTGTCTCCGCGGCGGCCTTTCGCGTAACCCGCCCCACCACGTCGCTGGGCCGCAAGATCGGCGGCAGCGTCTCCATGGGCCAATCGATGAGAGCCGCCAGCTCCGCGGACCAGCCCTTGGTCCGGTCGTCGGCCATGAGGGCGCCGACGGCGTCGCTGTAATCCGTTTCCCAGGTCTCCGTGAGGCGCGTGCGCAGATAGTCCTTGGAGATGTAGAGCCGGCGAACCCGTTTCATCGCCTCGGGCTCATGGCGCTTCAGCCAAAGCAGCATGGCCAGCGACCAGGTCGGGTTCACCCGGTTGAGAGAGGTGCGGATGATCGGCAGCACCGGCCCTCTCGTGCAGCTCGCGCGCCTCGGCGGCGCTGCGCTGGTCGCTCCACATGATGGCGGGCCGGATCGGGCGGTCCTCGGCGTCGGTCAGCACCGGGATATGGGCGCCGCCGGAGAAGCCGATGCCGGCTATGGTTTCGGGCGCGACGCGGGCCGCCTTGAGCGCGGCGGGAACGGCATGGCGGAGAGCGGCATACCAATCGTCGGGGTTCTGCTCCGACCAGCCGAACTTGGGATTGCTGGTGGCAACAGGATGGGACGCCTCGCCCGCCAGCGACCCATCGGCGCGGATCAACGTCGCCTTCAGGCTGCCGGCCCCCAGATCGATGCCGAGTAGATAGCCGGCCCGCGCCATCTGGTCTCATCCCCAAAATCGACTGGGGCGTTTTATCGCAGGTCGGGCGAGGCGGCGCCAAGGCATAGTTGTTGGGGACGCCATGTTTGCTGTAGTAATTTCCAACATTGTGCCGGAAGCGGAGGCGACACGGGATGCCCATGACCCAGCTTGCCGCCCAGCTCGAGCCCGGCCTCGTGGGCGAACGCGTGCCCCTCGACCAGATCCCGGTCATCGACTTTGGACCATTCATCAAGGGCGGATCGGCGGAGCGCAAAGCGGTCGCCCGCAAGATCGCCGAGGCTTGCCGCAACATCGGGTTCTTCTACCTGACCGGCCACGGCATTCCCGCGGCCATGGTCGAGGGCGTCTTCGCGGAGTCCAGGCGCTTCTTCGCCCAGCCGACCACAGCGAAGCAGAGGATCGCGATCGAGAAATCGGCCTGCCATCGTGGCTATTTCGCGCTTGGCGGCGAGAACCTCGATCCCGAGAAGCAGCGCGAGGCGGGCGATTTCAAGGAGGGCCTCAAGATCGGCCGCGACCTCTCGCCCGATCATCCCCTGGTCAAGGCCGGCACGCCGCTGCACGGGCCCAACCAGTGGCCGGACAACCTTCCCGGCTGGAAGGACGTGATGCAGGGCTACTACGATGCCCTGGTGAAGCTGGGGCGCGAGATCATGCATGCCTTCGCGCTCGCCCTCGAGCTGCCGGAGACCCATTTCGACCGCTGGCTGACCGGTCCCATGGCGACCCTGGGGCCGCTGCATTATCCACCCCAGCAAGGCCGCATTACGGCGCAACGCATCGGCGCCGGAGCGCATACGGATTTCGGCTGCCTCACCATTCTCGCCCAGGATTCCGTGGGCGGCCTTCAGGTGCGCAACAGCGCCGGCAGATGGGTCGACGCGCCCTATGTCCCGGAGAGCTTCGTGGTCAATATCGGCGACATGATGGAGCGCTGGACCAACGGCGTCTTCAGTTCCACCCAGCACCGCGTGATCAACAGCTCGGGCCGCGACCGCTATTCGCTGCCCTTCTTCTTCGATCCTGTGTTCGACGCCGATCTCACCTGCCTCGAAACTTGCCAGGGTCCCGGCACTCCCGCCAAGTATCCGCCCACGACCGGCGGGCAATATCTGCTCGACCGGATCGACGCCACCTTCGATTATCATCGGGACAAGCAGGGGCATCGGGACAAGGAGGGGCATCGGGACAAGGACCGGAGGGGCTGAATTTCGCTTCGAGCCGGCGCTTTGCGCCGGGGAAGATCGGCGATAGGCTCCGGCAGCGATTCCAGCTCTTACCCTAATCCCGCATGACTCCCGCCGACATCGGCCGATCGGTCGCCGTCCAGTTCCTCTGGGGCTTCGGCTTCGTTGCCGCCAAGCCGGCGCTCGACCATTTCCCGCCCTTGATGCTCATGGGCATGATGTATGTGCTGACTTGCCTCTGCTTCCCGCGGCGGCTGGCCCGGATCCGGACCCCGCGGTTGCCCCTCCTGCTGGTGACCACCTTCGTCGCCACGGTGCAGGGTATCCTCATCTTCAACGCTCTGGCCCAGTTGCCGGCCTCAATCTCGATCCTGTTGCTGCAGACCCAGGTTCCCTTCGCGGTTCTCTTCGCCTGGCTCCTGGCGGGGGAACGGCCGAACCTTGTGAGGCTGTTGGGAATCGCCGTCGCCTTCGCCGGCGTGGCCGTGGTCGCCGGCGCGCCTTCGGGAGCGACTTCCTGGTGGCCCGCGATCATGATGACGGCGGGCTCGGCCTCCTGGTCCTTCGGCCAGGCCGCCGCCCGGCGTTTCGGACGCGACAACGGCATGACCCTGACCACTGGCATTTCCGCCATGGCAATCCCCCAGGTCGCGGTCCTCTCGGCCCTCACCGAACACGGCCAGCTCGCCGCACTCACCAGCGCCACGCCCTATCAATGGGCGCAGGTTCTGGTCTTCGCCCTCGGCGGCTTCGTGCTCGCCTATTCGATCTGGTACGGCCTGCTGAGCCGTTACCGCGTCGACCAGGTGACCCCGTTCGGCCTGTTGATGCCGCCGATCGGGGCGTTGGGCGGCTTCCTCTATCTCGGCGAAAGATTATCTCTGATCGAGCTCCTGGGCGGCGGCGTCATCCTGGCCGGGCTCGCCATCGTCATTTGGGGCAAGACGCCGGCACCCCTGCCTGCGGGGTAGCGCCAGCCGGGACGATCGACGATCGCTAAGGCTCACACCGGCGGCGTGGTCCGGTATTTCTTCTTGAGGCCGCTGGAGGGCGACTTGCTCACCGGATGGACGGCGTAGAAGAAGGTCACCTTCTTCTTCGCTTCGTAGACCAGGGCGGTTCCGGCCGGAATCCACAGAATGTCACCCGGGCCAGCCCGGTAAACCTTCCTGCCGACCCGAAGGTCGAGCCGCCCGTCCTTGATGAACAGCACCTCGTCATAGGTGACAGTCCAGGGGATCGCGCAGTGCTCGAACACGCCGATGCCAGCACCGAGCTCGGCGCTGTAGCCGGCGTTGACCACCGCATGGACGGGGCCGTCCCCGGCCGGCTTCATGTCGAGATCGCCGATGCTGAAATGCTTCACCTTGCTCATGGAGCTTGCTCCCGGATTTGCTGTTCTCGTTTCCTGCTTGGCCTGCGCAAGGCTGTCTACAACGCAAGGGCCAGCTTCCGCCCCTCGTAGAAGGCCATGGCCGCGGTCCGCGCGGCGACCGCATCGCCCAGGCTATGGACTTCCATCTTCGAGTCCGCCAGCGCCTTCTGGAGCCTGTCTTCTGGCGTATTGGTGGTGGCCAGCACGAGGCTGTCGAATTCCCGCTCTTCTTCGTCCTGGGTATAGAGATGCACGAGCCGCGCCTTGTTGCCGGCCCAGGCGCGCACCGCCGTCGTCAGCACGACCTCGACCCCGAACTTGGCGAAGCGTTCGCGCGTCGTCTCGCCGGTCAGGCTGACATCGAGCGCGCCGGCGGGCTTCTCCGCGCTCGTCACCACGGTCACCAGGTGGCGCTGCTGGGCGAGATGGAGAGCGGTGCCGCTCGCCGGCCACCAGCCGTTGATGTCGTCCAGAAGCAGCACGCGATGGCCCGGCACCACCCGGCCGGCGAGCACGTCATGGACCGTGCAGACGTTCTTCTGCTCCGCCCCCGGCAACCGGGCGAGATGGGGAAAGGCGCGCTGGAAACCCTCGCGCGACGGCTGCGAGCCTGTCGCCAGCACTACCGCGTCGGCGCCGGACTGCTTGATCTCATCGACGGTCATTTCGCGACCCTTCACCACCCGGACCTGGAGCTTTTCCAGCTGGCCCTGATACCAGCCGAGGAGCTGGCCGATCTCACCACGCTCGGGCTGGCCGGCGGCGAGGCGAAACTGGCCGCCGAGTTCGGTATCCCGCTCCACGAGGGTGACCTTGTGGCCGCGTTCGGCGGCCATGCGCGCTGTTTCCAGCCCGGCCGGCCCGCCGCCCACCACCAGGATGTTGCGCGGATTTTGCGCCCGAGGCGCGCTGTCTCCGTCCCATGCGTGCTCGCGCGCGACCGAAGGGTTCACGAGGCATGAGATCCAATAGTCGCGGAAGCGTCGGCCGATGCAGAGCTGATTGCAGGAGATGCAGGGCCGGATGTCCTCGGCGCGGCCCTCGCGCGCCTTGTTGGCGAGATGGGGATCGGCGATCTGGCCGCGCACGATGCTGACGAGATCGCATTTGCCTTCCGACAGAAGCTTCTCGCCGTTTGTAGGCGTCTTGATCCGCGCCTCGGCCGTGACCAGGGCGTGCTTCACCGCCTGCTTGTATTTGGCCGCGTCGTCGGCGCCGAGGAACATGGGAAAATGGAACGACGGCACGATCTTCATCAGCTGATTGAGATAGCTGCCCGTGCCGACGGAGAAATAGTCAACCAGGCCCCGCTCGTCGAGATAGCCAGCGATTTCCTGCTTGTCCTCGATGGTGAGACCGCCCGGCACGGGCTCCGCGCCCGACACCGTCATGCCAATGATGAAGTTCTCGCCCGCCATCTTGCGCACGCGCCGGCAGAGCTCGACGGCAAAGCGCAGGCGGTTCTCGAGACTCCCGCCCCAGCAGTCGTCGCGCCGGTTGGAGATGGGCGACCAGAACTGATCGACGAGAGCGCCATAGCCGGCGAAGAGATCGACGCCGTCAAAGCCGGCTTCCTTGTCGCGGCGGGCCGCCTGGACAAAGGCCTCGATCAGCTCCTCGATCTCCACCTCGCTCACGGCGTGGCTGCCCCAGGGATCGCCGAGCGAAGGCATGCCCGAGGGCGACCAGTAGGGCTCCCAGGAGTTGTCCTGATCGCCATGGGCGCCGGTGTGATAGATCTGATGGACCATGGTCACGTCGTGCCGGTGGCACTCTTCGGTGATCCGCCGGAAATGCGGAATCACCGAATCGTCCTCATGAAGGAAGTTGCCCCGGATCAGCCGACCCGTGCGGTGAGCCGGCGCCGGCTCGACCACGATCATCGCGGCGCCGCCCCTCGCCCGTTCGCGGTAGTAGCCGAAATGGCGATCGCCCGGCAGGCCTTCGTAGCTCATGTTGACCGTGTGGGCGCCGAACACGATGCGGTTCTTCAGGGTTCTGTGGCGCAGGCGGACGGGCGCGAACAGATGCGGGAAGAAATCGGCCATGATGCCCTCGATGTCGCAGTGGTTGGTTGGTCTAGGAAGAGCCGAGACGCGGCCGTTCGATGCCGGCGAGATCGCACAGGAAATCGCCCATGGCCGAGAAGTCCCTGCCGGCGAAATCGCCCGCCCGGGCCGCGCTGAACATCTCCCGCGCCGCCGCGGCCACCGGCATCGGCACCTTCGCCGCATTGGCCGCCGCGAGGATGAGCGAGAGGTCCTTGTGGGCGAGATCGATGGTGAATCCAGGCGTGGTATCGCCGGCGAGAATCTTGTGCTCCCAGTTGAGGCGGAACTGGCCGTTGGTCGCCGAGGTGCCGTGGATCACCTCGAGCGTCTTGGCCAAGTCGAGCCCGAACCGCTGGGAGAGAGCGAGAGCTTCGGCGTTGAGTTGGCAGGAGACGATGGCGAGACAATTGTTCACCAGCTTGGTCCTGATCCCGCTGCCGGGCCCGCCGCAATGATGGATCGTCGTGCCCATGGCCTTCAGCAAGGGCAGAACCCGCGCGAAATCCGCGTCCGAAGCGCCGACCATGAACAGGGATTCGCCTCTATCGGCATGCGCCGCCAGGCGCCCCACGGGAGCGTCGACCATGGCGAGGCCGCGAACTGCCGTTTCACGGGCCAGGCGATCGGTCGTCGCCGGATCGACGGTGCTCATGTCCATGACGAGCTGGCCGGGCCGGCCATGAGCGAGCACGCCGTCGGCGCCGAGGATCGTGTCTTCCACCTCGACCGAGCTGGGCAGCATGGTGATGACGATGTCGCTGGCGCGCGCGACGCCGGCGATTCCGTTGCCGGCGCTGGCGCCCTCGGCCAGCAGCGCCTGGACCGGCTCGGGCTTGACATCGTGAACGACCAGGGCGAAGCCCTTGCGGCAGAGATTGGCGGCCATGGGACGGCCCATGCGTCCCAGCCCGATGAAGCCGACCCGTTCCATCCGCCCCCCCTGCACCGAACTTCGCCGTCAACCCTATCGCGCGGATGGCTTGCCCACAAAGGAAAGCTCGAAGGCTGGCGAGACAGCGGACGCCATGATAAGGCCCTATGATCTTGGTCCGGACACCGCCGATGCCGCAGGAGCCGCGCGATGAATGAGCAATCGAACAAGACACTCGAGACGAGCCACTACACCGGGCTCGAACGGCCGGTACCCGGTTTACCGAGCCACTTCTACTGGGACCCGGCCCAGCATGAGCGCGAGCTGAAGGCGATCTGGTACCGCAACTGGCTTTATGTCTGCCGCGCGGCCGAGCTGGCCGAGGCCCGGTCCTTCCGAACCTTCGAGATCGGCAATCAGAACATCCTGATCGTGAGGGATGGCGAGGGACTGCTGCACGCATTCCACAACACCTGCCGCCATCGTGGCTCTGTGTTGTGCACCGAGCGCGAGGGCCGGTTCAAGGCGAGCTTCATCCAATGCCCCTATCATCGCTGGACCTACAGCCTGCGGGGAGAGCTCATCGGCGTCCCGGTCATCGCCCCGATCGAGGGCTTGGACAAGGCCAAGCTCCCGCTTTACGAGGTCGCCGTCGCCGAATGGGGTGGCTTCCTGTTCGTCAACCTGGCCGGCGCCAAGGCGCGGCCGTTCTTGGACATGCTGGGACCGAAGGCCGAGCGTCTGGACAACTGGCCGCTGGCCGATCTCGTCCTAGGCCATAGCTATCGCAAGACGCTCGCCTGCAACTGGAAGGTCTTCTGGGAGAATTTCAGCGAGTGTCTCCATTGTCCCGGGCTCCATCCGGAGTTGAGCCGGCTGGTTCCGATCTATGGGCGCTCCATCATGGGGCCTTTCGACGATCCCGCATGGGCGAGCCATGGCGGCGATGACGATCCGAGGTTCCGCGGCGGCTTGCGCCCAGGCGCGGTCACCTGGTCGATGAACGGCCAAGCGACGGGCGCGATCTTCCCCGACCTGACCGAGCAGGAACGCCGGAAGGGCGCGAACTATGTGTCGCTGCCACCTTCGATGTTCGTGGTTGGCCATGTGGATTATGTCCGCATCGTCTGGCTGAAGCCGCTGGGGCCCGAGGCAACCGAGCTCAGCGCCGACTGGTATTTCCCGGCCGCTTCGCTCGCCGACAAGAGCTTCGACCTGGAGAATGCCGTCGGCCTTGCCCGCCTCGTCCTCGACCAGGATGGGGCCGCCTGCGAATTGAACCAGCGAGGTCTCAGCTCGCTGGCCCATCGAGAAGGCGTGCTCCTGCCCCAGGAATATGCAGTGCACGCCTTCCAGAATTGGGTTCGCCAGGCCTTGAGCGAAGCCTGAGGACGGCCGAGATCAGCCGAACTTGGGCTCGGTCCTCGCGACGCTCGGCCTGGCGCTGAAGGCCTTCCACCAGCGGCTGAGCTTGGGCGCGCCCGCCATCAGCTTCTGGCCCTCGGGCGTGGCATTGAGATAGGCGATGACCGGCCCCAGATGCAGGTCGGCCAGGCTGATCTCGCTGCCGCAGAGATAGGGACCCGCGTCGTCGGCCAGAGCTTCCAGGGCAGCCACCGTCTTCCCGGCCTGGGGTAGCGCGTCCTTGATCACCGCCTCGTCGGGCTTGCCGCCCTGCATCGGCACCACCACGCGCTGCCAGACGACCTTGCCGATGAAGCAGCCGTAGCCGTAGGAATCGACGATCGAAACGATCTGCGCCATGCGGGCGCGCTTCTTCGCGTCGGCCGGCTGCAGCTTCGGCCCGGGAAAGGCCTCGTCGACGTAGCGCGCGATCGCTGCCGTCTCGTAAAGGCCAAAGCCGTTCTGTTGAAAGGCCGGCACCTTGGCGAATGGTTGGCGTGCCAGATAGTCGGGCGTCTGGCATTCGCCCTTCATCATGTCCACTTCCTTCAGATCATAGGCGACACCCTTCTCCTCCAGCGCGAGACGCGCGGTGCGGACATAGGTGCTGTATGTGGGACCATAGACGATGGGCTTCGACATGGCGGTTCTCCTGGCTGTAGCGATTTTCCCGATCGGACGGGACGTGAAGATACAGCCGCGCGTGGAAGCAGGGTCCATAAACTTTCGGTGATCGCGAACCTTGTCTTCTAGTCGTCACAAAGATCGTGCAGGCAGACCCGGGACATGGTGTGCCGAACCGGACGCCAATGACCGATGACGCGTGAGGAGAACCCGTCGGTTCTGGCCTCAGTGTTTGTAGCTGGTATCCTCGCGGTCGAGGGCCCGGATATGGGCGGCCCATTCCCGGTCGCCGAGCGGCTGGTCGTCGGTTTCGTATTGCCCGGCAACCTTCTCGCAAACCGCCGGGGAGGGAATGACCAGCTCGCTTCCGCCGGCAAGCGCCGCGACCTGGATCTCGCAGGCCTTCTCCAGGTAGTACATCAGGCTGAAGGCTTCCGGGATGGTGCGGCCCGCGGTCAGCAGGCCGTGGTTGCTGAGGATCATCGCCCGCTTGTCGGCAAGGCTGCGCACCAGCCGGGGACGCTCGTCGAGGTCGAGGGCAATGCCCTCGTAGTCGTGATAGGCGAGCCGCCCATGGAACTGCATGGCGATCTGGTTCAGCGGCAGCAGGCCCTGTTTCTGGCAGGAGACCGCGACGCCGGCCTTGGTGTGGGTGTGCAGCACGCAAGCCACGTCATGCCGGGCTGTGTGGATCGCGCTGTGGATGGTGAAGCCGGCCGAATTGACCCCGTATCCGTTTTCTTCCACCAGCTTCCCATCGAGGCCGATCTTGACCAGGTTCGAGGCGGTCACCTCGTCGAACATCAAGCCGTAGGGATTGAGCAGGAACTGATCGGGATTGTCGGGCAGCCGCGCGGAGATGTGCGTGTAGATGAGGTCGGTCATCCGGTAGCGGGCGATGAGCCGGTAGCAGGCGGCGAGCTGAATGCGCGTTTCCCATTCCGCCGAGGAATAGCGGGTGTTCGTTTCCACCGTCGTCAGTGTCGTCCTGGTCCTGCTCATATCCCGCTCCTCGATGTCGCTTGCCGCTTGAACCTGGTGGCTCTCAATGCCCGGGCCCTCAATGGCCGGTCGCGTCGCCCTGCCGGCTCGCCTCGTACAGGAACCAAACGCGCCGCTCCGCTTCGTCGATCCAGACCTCGATCAGGCTCGCCGTCGCCACGTCGCCGCGCTCGTCGCAGAGATTGTGCGCCTGGCGCATGCTGGCGATCAGCGACTTGTTGTCCTCGCGCAGCTCGCTCAGCATGTCCAACGGGTCGACATAGTCGGAATCATTGTCGGAGATCCGCTGGAGACGGGAAATATGGCCGATGGAGCGGATGGTCGTTCCGCCCAGCTTGCGCACGCGTTCGGCGACCACGTCGGTTATCGCGTCGATCTGGGTCGCCTGCTCGTCCAGCAGCAGATGATAGTCCCGGAAATGGGGGCCGCTCATGTGCCAGTGGAAGTTCTTGGTCTTAATATAGAGCGCGTAGGTGTCGGCAAGCAGCGCATTGAGCGCGCCGGCGATGTCCCTGGTCGCGTTCGATCCCAAATCCGTCGGCGTGGTCAGGGGCGCCTTGCGCCGCTCCGAGGCATCTTTCGGCTTCGCCATCGATCCGATCCTTTCCGCTTTGGTTGGCGCCCGTCCCATTCATAGTAGCCGACAAGCTTGTGCCATGCGAGAGGTTGAAGGCGGCAACGCGGTCGTCTTGCCGCGTCCGGCCCCACGGACATAGGCTAATGGCCCAATCCAGCGCTGCAACAGGAGGGCAAGGTCATGACCTCGGACATTCGCATGCTGATCGGCGGCAGTTTCGTCAAGGGCGAGGCGGAAGCCGACCATGTCCTGAACCCGGCCACCGAGGAAGTCATCCTGGACCTGCCGGCCGCCTCCCCGGCCCAGATCGACGCCGCCGTGCTGGCGGCCACCCGCGCGGCCAAGACCTGGAAGCGAACCACGCCGCTCGAACGCTCGACCTTACTTCTGAAACTCGCCGACAGGATCGAAGCCGAGGCGGAGGAAATCGCGACCCTGGAGGCGAAAAACTGCGGCAAACCCAAGCATCTGGTGCTGCGCGACGAGATCCCGGCCATCGCCGACTGCTTCCGCTTCTTCGCCGGTGCCGCCCGATGCCTGCAGGGGCCGGCCGCGGGGGAATACCTGGCCGGCTATACTTCCATGGTCCGCCGCGATCCCGTCGGCGTGGTCGCCTCGATCGCGCCTTGGAATTATCCGTTGATGATGGCGAGCTGGAAGCTGGGACCCGCGCTCGCCGGCGGCAACACCGTGGTGATCAAGCCTTCGGTCCAGACGCCCCTCACCATGCTGAAGCTGGGGCATATCATCGCCGACATCTTCCCCGAGGGGGTCGTCAACGTCATCGTCGGGCGGGGCAGTTCGGTCGGCCAGGCTCTCATCACCCGTCCCAAGGTGGCGATGATCTCGCTGACGGGCGACATCGGCACCGGCAAGAAGATGATCGAGGCGGCCGCGACGACGGTGAAGCGGACCCATCTCGAGCTTGGCGGCAAGGCCCCGGCCATCGTGTTCGACGATGCCGATCTCGCCGCCGTCGTCGATGGCGTGAAGACCTTCGGCTACTACAACGCCGGCCAGGACTGCACCGCTGCCTGCCGCGTCTACGCCGGCAGCAAGATCTATGACAAGTTCGTGGCCGACCTGACGAGCGCGGTTTCCAAGATCTCTTTCGGCAAAGCGGACGATGCCAGCAACGAGATCGGCCCGCTCATTTCCGCCAACCAGCGCGAGCGCGTCGCCGGCTTCGTCAGCCGCGCGGCGGCGGTTCGCGACGTGGAGATCACCACGGGCGGCAAACCCGGCGGCGGCAAAGGCTTTTTCTACCAGCCCACGGTGGTCGCCGGCGCCCATCAGCAGGACGAGATCGTCCAGCGGGAGGTCTTCGGGCCCGTCGTCTCGGTCACGCGCTTCAAGGATCCAGAAGAAGCCATCGCCTGGGCCAACGACACGGAATACGGCCTGGCATCCTCGGTATGGTCCAGCGACCTGGCCAAGGCGATGGCGACCGCCGCGCGGCTGGAATACGGCGCGACCTGGGTCAATTGCCATTTCATCCTGGTGAACGAGATGCCCCATGGCGGCATGAAGGCGTCTGGCTACGGCAAAGATCTCAGCATCCATTCCCTGGAGGACTTCACCGTGCCGCGCCACATCATGATGAGGATCGCCTGAGCGCGGAGCCGGCGACACGAATTCCATCCATGAAAGGTCAAGATCGATGAGCTACGTGCAGCTGAAGAAACGGCTCGATGCCGGAGAAGCCCTGATCCTCGACGGCGCCACCGGCACCGAGCTCCAGCGCCGCGGGGCGAGAATGGATCCCTCGGCCTGGTCGGCGCCGGTCGTGCTGGACGACCCGAAGCTATTGACCGAGATCCATGCCGACTACATCCGGGCCGGATCGGACGTCGTCACCGCCAACACCTTTTCCGCCTTGCGCATGCTGCTGGCCCCGTCGGGCTATGGCGACAGGATCGAGGAGATCGTCCGCCGGTCGGTCGAAGTGGTGCAGAAGGCCCGGGCAGCGGCGGCGGGAGGCCGGCCGGTCGCGGTGGCGGGCTCGATCTCCCACATGGTTCCCACGGTCGAGGGCGAAAACAGGTCCGATCCGGCCCGGCTTCCCTCCGAGGCCGAGATCGCCGACAACCTCAACGAGCTCGCCCAGGCGTTGAAGAGCTCCGGAGCCGATCTCATCATCCTCGAGATGATGTTTCACCCGGTGCAGGCGAAGCTCGCCCTCGATGCGGCGCTCGCCACGGGCTTGCCCGTCTGGTTCGGGATGAGCGCGCGCCGCAGCAAGGACGGGCGCATCGTTACCTTCGAGTCCGAGGCCGACCTGCCCGTGGAACCCATCACCGGCCTCATTCCCGCTTCGGGCGTCGATGCCGCGGGCTGCATGCACACCAACGCGGAGATCATGCTGGAGGCGCTGAAGCCGGTGAGGAAGGCCTTCAAGGGGCCTCTGCTCGCTTATCCCGATTCCGGCTATTTCGAGATGCCCGAGTGGCGCTTCGTCGACGTGATCACGCCCGAACGGCTGGAGCGCTTCTACCTCAGCTGGCTCGCGGCCGGCGTGCAGATCATCGGCGGCTGCTGCGGGTTGACAGCGGACCACATCAAGGCGGCCGTGTCGGCACGCGACAAGTTCAAGAAGGTGCCGCAAAAGGTCATGTCGTAATCGGCTGTCTTTGAAAGGCCAGCCTCGATGAGCTACGCACCGCTGAAGAAGCGGCTCGACGCGGGAGAGATTCTGATCCTCGACGGCGCGACGGGCACCGAACTCCAGCGCCGAGGGGCGAGGATGGATCCCACGGCCTGGTCGGCGCCGGTCGTGCTGGAAGACCCGAAGCTGCTGACGGAGGTCCATGCCGACTACATCCGCGCCGGCGCGGACATCATCACGGCCAATACCTTTTCGGCCTCGCGGATGTTGCTGGCCCCGGCCGGCTATGGCGACAAGGTCCAGGAGATCATCCGCCGATCCGTTGACGCGGCCCGGCAGGCCCGGACCTTGGCGGCGGCGGGCCGGCCGGTCGCCGTCGCGGGCTCGATCTCCCACATGGTTCCCGTCATCAAGGGCGCCAACAGGACCGATCCGGATCGGCTGCCCTCCGATACCGAGATTGGCGATTCTCTCGAAGAGCTCGCGCAAACTCTCCTGAAGTCCGGCGTCGACCTCATCATTCTCGAGATGATGAACCGCCCTAACCGCATCAAGCTCGCTCTCAAGGCGGCGCTCGCCACGGCCCTGCCCGTCTGGTTCGGCATGAGCGCGCGCAAAGGCAAGGACGGGCGCGTGTTGTCCTTCGATTCCACTGTGGATGCGCCGCTCGAGTCCATCTTCGGTCTCATCCCCGCTTCGGGCATCGACGTCGCCGGCTGCATGCATACGGGTGCGGAGATCATCCTGGAGGTGCTGAAGCAGCTACGAACGACCTTCAAAGGCCCCCTCATGGCCTATCCCGATTCCGGCTATTTCGAGATGCCAGAATGGCGCTTCGTCGACGTGATCGCGCCGGACCGGCTGGAAGCGTTCTATCTCAGCTGGCTTGCGGCCGGCGCGCAGGTCATCGGCGGTTGCTGCGGCCTGACAGTGGAGCACATCAAGGCCGCCGTATCGGCACGGGACAAGTTCAAGAAGGTGCCAGGCAAAGCCGCACGCTAACTTTCAGCTTCCCCCGGCGTCGTCCCAGAACTCCGTGTTGAGGATGCTGACCAGGCCATGCTGCTGGCCAGCGAGGCAGAAGCCGATGGCGAGGCTGGTAGCGGGGAAGGATTGGCACATCTGCACTATTTGCCCAGCTTCGGCGAGGCCGTCGCGCGCCCGACTCCCCTCGCCGTTGCTTGCGACGACCTGGCGGAAAAGCTCGTCGAGAGCGACAGGTTCCGGGGAGTTCTCGGGCGGGAGGGCATTGATCAGCAGGCCGACCCACCGCGCCGCATCGGTGTCTTCGCTCGGGCGATCCAAGGTCCGGGCCGCGAGATGCCTCAGCGGGCCGGTGGCCACGGCGACCTCCTCAGGGGTTTGCGGGTCGGGATCGCCGGCTTGTTCCACCGGCAGGATCGAGGTCTCCGGCCCGACCTCGAGAGCGAGCGAGGCGCGCTTGGTCGAGACGCCGAGAGTTGCCAATTTCAACTCCGGCAGGCTGATCTGGACGGACAAATAACCGTCGCGCACGCGAACGATGGCCAAGCCGTTCGCTGGCATTTGGACATGCCTTCCGTCGGCGAGTGTGGCGTCCAGCAACAGGTTCCCGCCGGGCGCCACTCTATATTCCTCACCATCGGCCGGCGCCTCGCGCGCCTCTTGCAGGCAGAAGCTGGCGAAGCTGCCGGTGCAGAGCCCGTCCCGGCAATGCAGCGGCGTCGGCATGCCGTTGCTCGCCATCAGCCCCAGGATCTGGGGCGCGGCCTCCGCCTGGCCGAAGGCAAGCACGGCCATGACAATGCCGGGGACCAAGAGCACATTTCCGATCTTGAGCATGGGCAGGGCACTCCCCTTTGCCAGAACTTGGCTGCCAAAGGTGGCCGCTGGAATCGCTTGCGGCCGACCGGGCGAGCGCAGCGTCCTTGCATGGGCCTGACCGTTCGACGCGCAATCGCCAGCCGGCCATGCGAAGGGGGGAGTTTACCACGGTCGGCGGGCGCTGGATGAAGATTGATTCCCCCGGCGGCGGGCGTCCTAGTCGCCGCGCAACGAGAATGCGGCGCGGTTGGCGGGCCGCGCCATGCCTGCCTCGTACCAGGCGCGGACCGCCGATAGGCCCGCCAGGGCCTGGGGGGCAAAGCGCAGGTAAAACAGGCAGCAAATGAGGTTGAGATCGGCAACCGTGAAACGCCGGCCGACCAGATAGCCGCCGCCCTTCGTCAATTCGTTCTCGAGGATTTGCAGCGGAGCGCCGAGCGCATCGAGCGCCGTCGTGACGGCGGCCGGGCTGCGCCGGTCGGGCGGCAGCTCGGCGGTGTTGACCAGCACGATGCTGGCTTTGGGCTCGATTTCGTTGACCGCCCAGATGCTCCACATCGTCATCCGGCCATCCTCGGCCAGGTTCGCCGGACCGACCGGTGCCCCATGCTTCTTCGCCAGGTAGAGATTGATGGCGAAGGATTCCCAGAGGATGAGACCGTCGTCGTCGATGAAGGGCACCTGTCCGTTTGGATTCATGCGCAGGTACTCGGGCTTGCGGCTGCCCGCGGGGCCGGGCGGCACCTCCATGAGTTCAAAGGGAATCCCGAGCTCATGCGCCATCCACAATGTGCGCAGCGCGCGGGAACGCGGGATGCCGTAGATCTTGATCGTCATGGTTCCTCCAGGAATTCGCTTCGATCTTGCGGCTGTCTCGTTCCAACATGCCATCTTACCCGAATTCGCCGGTCTCGGGATTGGTCCTCAGGCAGCAACGATTTCGTTGACCAGCTGGCTGGCGCCGGACCAGAGCCGCTCGAAATTCTGCTCCAGTATGTCGAGGACATTGTCCTCGTATCGCTTGGTTTCCCCCGCGCTGTGGGGCGTGATCAGCACGTTCTCGAAGGCCCATAGCGGCGAGGAGGGCGGGAGCGGTTCCTCGGCGAAGCAATCGAGCGCCGCGCCGGCGATCCGACCTTGGGCCAAGACCTCGACGAGGGCCGCTTCCTCGACGCAGCGGCCGCGCGCGACGTTGACGAGGTAGGCCGTGGGCTTCATCCGTCGCAGCGCGCCGGCATCGATGATCCCGCGGGTTTCGGGCGTGAGCGGACAGGTGAGCGCCACGAAATCCGCTGCCGCCAACAGCTCTCCCAATCGGTCCGGCCCGTGGACCGCATCGGCGCCGTTGCCGCCGGCCGCGGGATCGCGCCGGATGCCGAGCACGCGAAGGTCGAAGGCCTTGGCGAGCCGCGCCAGGCGGCCGCCGATCCTGCCCAGGCCAATGATCAGCAGCGTCTTGCCCGCGAGCTCATCTTCCCGGCCTTCCAGGCTGCGCGCCATGCCGCGCCAGTGCCGACGAGCCTGATTGTCGCGCGCTTCCGGCAATCGCCGCATCAGGGCCAGGATCAAGGCCATGGCATGCTCGGCGACGGCGCGTTCGTTGACGCCCTGGGCGCTCGCCAGCCTGATGCCCCGCGCGGCCAGGAGGGGGCGATCGAACTGGTCGATGCCGGCGCTGACCGACTGGATGAACCTCAGCCGATGGGCCGATTCAAGCAGCGCGCTACGCCATAGGCCCGAGACCGCCAGCACATCGGCTTCGCCTATCCTCCGGGCGAGGTCCTCGGCCGAGCGGACCTCGAAGCTGGCGATCCCAGTCTGCCGGGCCAGGAAACGCTCCTGGAGCCGGTAGGCCACATGGGCGAAGCAGATGGTCAGGCTTTCCTTTGGCGGCAGCATTGCTGAAGCGGCGCTGCTCAAAGGGCCGCGAGAGCGTCGCGATAGACGGCGGTGTCCACGTTCCCGCCGGAAAGGACGAGGCCCACGCGTTTGCCGGCCATCTGGGCGCGCTCCTTCAGCAGGGCCGCCAAGGCCGCCGCACCCGCCCCTTCGGCGACATTGTGGGTATCGGCGAAAATGGCCGCCATGGCCCGCTTGATTTCCTCGTCGCTCACGCTCACCACCCGCGCGGCGCCCTTGTTGATCGCCGCGACCGCGGTTGCGATCGGCACGCGGCAGGCAAGACCATCCGCCATGGTGTCGGCGGAATTGGTCGAGACCGGTTTGCCGGCGGCAAAGGAGAGCGCATAGGCCGGCGCATTTTCCGCCACCACGCCGACGATCTTGGTCTCAAGGCCGAGCGCATCCCGTGCGGCCATCACGCCGCAAATGCCCGAGCCGAGACCGATGGGCACGTAGACCGTGTCCAACCTTGGCACCGCGGAGAAAAGCTCCAAGGCATAAGTGCCGACGCCCTGTATCAGCGCGGGATGAAAGGAGGGAAACATATGCAGCCGGCGCTCCTTGGCCAACTCGACCGCATGTTCATAGGCCGCCTGGAAGTCGTGGCCGTGCTCCACCAGCTCCGCGCCCAAGGCTTGCATCGCGGCGTTCTTCTCCACGCTGTTGCCGCGCGGCACGACGATCACCGCCTTCAGTCCCGCCTGGCCGGCGGCAAAGGCGACCGACTGGCCATGATTGCCGCGGGTCGCCGCCACCACGCCGGTGACGTCAGGTTCATCGCGCCTCAGATGCTCGGCGTAGACGATCCCGCCGCGAACCTTGAAGGCCCCCACGGGCGTGTGGTTCTCATGCTTCACCCAGACCTCGGTACCGGCGCGCTTGCAGAGCAACGGCCAGCGATATTGCGGGGTCGGCGGGACATGAGCGCTTACCAGTCGGCTGGCCGTTTGCAGCTCGGCCAAGGTCGGGAGCATGGGACGCCTCGCGGGTTGCGCAGTTCGGCGATTAATCCGGTGCCGGCGGGTAGCGGTCAAGCCCGAGGTGGCGACCGCCTATCCGCAAGGCCGGGCTTTATACTCCAGCAACGACCGCGGCGAGCGCTGAGCAGCGGCCCCTCACGCTTGGCGCCCCATCGGTCGGTTCCGTTCGGCGGCCCATGGCGCTCCGCTTTCCTATGGCTCGGTTTTCGTGGAGTTTAAGTCCAATTCAATCTGATGATGACGCCCCGTTGGGACCTAGTGACAAGGAGGCATGCGATGCACAACTCCCGCCTCTGCAGCGTGCAGATCGACTGCAACACGAAGGACGTGGATGAGGCCGCCCAATTCTGGGCCGAAGCGCTGGGCCGCCCGCTTGACCTGCAGCATCCAGGGAGTCGCGGCAACTATCGCCAGCTTGCGACCGAGCCCGAGGAAGCCCTGGTTCAGATCCAGCGGGTGGACCACGACAGTCGCGTGCATCTCGACATCGAGACCGACGATATCCCGGCCGAAGTCGCGCAACTCGAGAAGCTGGGGGCGACGGTGGTCGATCGCATCAAGACGTGGGTCGTCATGCAGGCACCGACCGGCCAGCGCTTTTGCGTCGTGCGGGTGCAGCGCCCCGGCTTCGAGAAGCATGCCAATCGCTGGAGCTGAACCGTCTACAACCAGCTCGTCTCGAACGGGTAGCGCGAAAGACGTTCGATCCCGGCATCGGTGACCAGGACCTGCTCTTCGAGCTTGACGCCTTCCCGCCCGTCTTCCGCACCGATGAAGCTTTCCACGCACAGCGTCATTCCCGGTTGGACGATTCCGTCATAACCCTTGGCCGCGAAGTCCGGCCAATACTTGATCGAAGGCCATTCATCGGCGAGGCCGACGCCATGGATCATGCTCGGATACCGGCGGGACAGGTATTTCTCGGGAATGGGCCAGCTGCGCTCGGACAGCTCGCGAAAGCTGACGCCGGGCTTGAGCTGCGCCAGATTATGCTCGATCTGCTCGACCGCTGCGCCATAGAGGCGCCGTTGCTCATCAGTCGGCTTGCCGCCGCAGACCCAGGCGCGGGAGATGTCGGCGCAATACCCATAAGGGCCGATGAGGTCCGTATCGAAGCTGACCATGTCGCCAGCCTCGATCCGCCGCATCGAGCACTCCCGGAACCATGGGTTGGTTCGTGGGCCGGAGGAGAGCAGTCGCGTCTCGATCCATTCACCCCCTAGGCGAATGTTCGTTTCGTGAAGCTTGGCCCACAGCGCGTTTTCCGTGATGCCCGGAACCAGCGCCTCCTGCATGGCCCGACATCCTGCCTCGCAGACGGCAAGAGAAGCCTGCATCAGGACGACTTCCTCGGGTGACTTTATCGCTCGGGCATGTTCCGTCAGGACCAATCCGTCCATCAGCTGCAGCTGATGGGCCCGTAGCGCATCGGTGCCCATATGCGACAGCCGGTCGACAGCGAGCCGTCTGTTCCCCCCGCCATGGCGGCGCATCAAATCGGCAATTTGATCCGCGAAGCGGTGGGCGCGCTCTTCCGCACGCGGTCCTGCCGAGAAGTAGTAGAACGACGGCATGACACGGTACTCGTCGACCGTCGGCAGCTCCGAGGCCAGATAGGGATGATTGGCGTAATCGAACAGCACGACCGGGCCTTCGAGAGAGACGAACACGCAACGGCACTCGTAATGCGATGACCAGACCTGCATGTTGGTCGCGTCGGTGGCGTAGCGCGTATTGATCTGATCGAACATCAGAAGGCCCGCCACGTCGGCGCGCTTCATTTCGGCCCTGAGGCGCGCCAACCGGTAGCGCCGGACGGCATTGAGATCGACCGGCGCCGTGGCGAACTCCATCGCGCCATGCTGTCGGGAAGCCGGGCTTCCGGCGGTCGCATCCTTTGAATCCGTGGACATATGTCTCCCCGAGGGATCGATTAGGTCGAATGACGCCCGCCTGCGGCAGGCGGTTGCTACCGTAGCCCGCCGGCAGGCAGGTCCGTTTTCCAGAAAGTGCTGTGAACTATCCTGCTTGTGACCATGGGTCTCTTCCGGGCGCAGCCGCAAGATCCAAAGCTGTCACCCATGTCTCCGGTACGCTCTGTTACCTATGTGTTCGGAATGGACCGAGACCGATTGGCTGGGGCGCCAGGATTCGAACCTGGGATCACGGGACCAAAACCCGTTGCCTTACCGCTTGGCCACGCCCCAATGCCGACCGCGATGGGCGGGCAACTTAGGCTGAAAGGCCGGCCGAATTCAACCCGAGGGGCGGAGCGGCCCATGACTGACTTCTAACTCAGGAACTCAGCATGGCCCGCGCCAGTGCTTCCCGTAGCTACGCGGAACATCCAAAAGCCATCACTGCCGAACGGCGCGCCCGGCACATGGATCCTGCCGTCCGGCTCGTGCTGACGCAGGGTAAATCCGCGGGCGCTGAAGTTTGCCAGGCACTTCTCAGGGGCCAGACCGCGCTCTCGTATGTACTGCGGGTGGAATTCCATAAAGCAAAGTCTCAGGCGGTCGAAGACCGCGAAGTCGGTTTCCGAAATCTCGTATTCGGCCCCCTCGACATCCATCTTCATCACGGTCGGGCGCCGGTCGGCGAAGCGCTGCAGCGGCAGGAGCTGGGTCTTCAGTAGCCGCGGGCCGGTTCGCACGGCCGTTCTCGCGTCGGCCAACGAGATTTCGGCGAACTCTTCCGTGGCGCCGATCCCGATCTGGTGCACCTCGACATTGTCCAGCTCATTCAGCCGCGCGTTGAACTCACAGGTCAGCGCGTTCCACGGAAACGGGTCGAATGCGACAACGCGCCCGGTCGGACCGGCCGCCAGCGCATACCACATCGCGTTGAAGCCGACGTTGCAGCCGAGGTCGAACACGACATCGCCGGACCTGACCAGGCCACAGCGTTCCATGTGGCAAAGCGAGGAGTTGACGGCGTCCTTGTCGAACCAAGCCTTGGACTCGGCATGGAAGATCAGCAGGCGATAGTCTCGACCGCCCTGATGCTGGTTCACGGCATAGGGATTGATGCGGGCATAGCCGCCCTTCATCGGCGCGGTCTTTTCGATCCGATCGAGGCGCCGGCTGAATTGGTCGATCAGTCTCCGCTCCGGGCTTCTGAAGCCCCACATGGATCCCCGCATGCATCATAGCCGCCTTGTCCGCACCGATCTTGGGGCCGCCTGGATGCCCTGACAAGCGCCTCTGCCTCGCGGCATGGCGCGCCGAGCCTTCCTTGGCCGGTCAGGCATGGGCGGAGTGTTGCGCGAACGCCGGGCCTGTCACGCGTTGTCAGCACGGGGTTGACCAGGGGAATTTCTAACTGCGTCACGGCCCCGGAGGGGGGCCTACAGCCTGGCGGTCTCAAGCGCACTCGGCTTGACACGTGAATCAGGCTCTAATCTATTGAAGGAGATCAAGATTCACGGGTCAGCTTGATGCAAGCTGACCCGATCTTGGTCTAGGCCGCGTCGCGCCGGTTGGCGAGATACCAGTCGTAGCTCTTCTTGAGGCCGTCCTCGAGACGCGTGGTCGCCCGCCACCCGAGCGCCGCAAGGCGCCCGCTGTCCATGAGCTTGCGGGGACTGCCGTCGGGCTTGCTGGTGTCGTAGACGAA
This sequence comes from uncultured Alphaproteobacteria bacterium, assembly GCA_963724385.1. GTDB lineage: Bacteria > Pseudomonadota > Alphaproteobacteria > Dongiales > Dongiaceae > DASXQK01. Next base: position 1,137,229 of record CAVRUJ010000002.1, read on the forward strand.
GCCGCCGCGATAGCCCACGACCCGGGCGATGGTCTCGGCCAGCTCGCGGATCGTGAGCTCCGACCCAGCGCCGACGTTCACGTGGTCATAGCCGCTGTAGCGCGTCAGCAGGAAGACGCAGGCGTCGGCCAGATCCTCGACGTAGAGGAACTCGCGCCTCGGCTTGCCGCTGCCCCAGATCTCCACCTTGTCGGCGCCGCCGCGCTTGGCGTCGTCGATCTTGCGCATGAGCGCCGGCACGACATGGCTCGACGCCAGGTCGAAGTTGTCGCCGGGCCCGTAGAGGTTGGTCGGCATGGCCGAGATGAAGTTGCAGCCGTATTGCTTGCGATAGGCTTGGCAGAGCTTGATGCCGGCGATCTTGGCGATGGCGTACCACTCGTTGGTCGGCTCGAGCGGGCCGGTCAGCAGCGCGTCCTCGGTCATGGGCTGCGGGGCCAGCTTGGGGTAGATGCAGGACGAGCCCAGGAACAGGAGCTTCGCCACCTTGGCCTTGTGGGCGCCCTCGATGAGGTTGGCGGCGATGGCCAGGTTGTCGTAGAGGAACTCGGCCGGCCGGGTCGAATTGGCCAGAATTCCGCCGACCGTGGCCGCGGCGACGATCACGGCATCGGGCCGCTCGGCCTTCAGCCACTCCTCGGTCGGCTGCTGCCGGCGCAGGTCCACTTCGCCCCGGCCGACGGTGAGAACGCGGCAGTCCTCGCTCCCCAGACGCCGCACGAGGGCGCTGCCCACCATGCCGCGATGGCCGGCCACGAACAGCTTCCGCCCGGCGAGCGAAAACGGTTCAGGGTTCGCGCCGCCGCTCATGTTCGTCCTTCATGGTCGTGAGGTCGGCCGCCACCATCTCTGAGACCAGTTGGCGGAAGCTCGTCTTGTGGCGCCAGCCGAGCTTGGCATGGGCCTTGCCCGGATCGCCGTGCAGGTACTCGACCTCGGTCGGCCGGAAATACCGGGCGTCGATCGAAACCAGCACCCGGCCGGAGTTGGCGTCCACCCCCTGCTCCTGGGTGCCGGCGCCGCGCCAGGCAATCTTGCGCCCGGTCTCGGCGAAGGCGAGCTCGACGAATTCGCGTACCGTGTGGGTCTCGCCGGTGGCGATGACGTAATCGTCGGGCTTGTCCTGCTGCATCATCAGCCACATCGCCTCGACATAGTCCCGCGCATGACCCCAGTCGCGCTTGGCGTCCAGATTGCCAAGATAAAGCCGCGACTGGAAGCCCAGATGAATCGCCGCCACGGCCCGGGTGATCTTGCGGGTGACGAACGTCTCACCCCGGGTCGGGCCTTCGTGGTTGAACAGGATCCCGTTGGAAGCGTGGATCCCATAGGCCTCGCGATAATTGACCGTGATCCAATAGCCATAGAGCTTCGCCGCCGCATAGGGGCTGCGCGGCTGAAAGGGTGTGGTCTCGCTCTGGGGCGGCTTGGCATTGCCGTAGAGCTCCGAGGTCGAGGCCTGGTAAAAACGCGCCCGGCGTTCCATGCCAAGGATCCGGATGGCTTCCAGCAGACGCAAGGTGCCGAGCCCGTCGGCATTGGCGGTGTATTCGGGAGTTCTCGAAGCTCACCTGGACATGGCTCTGGGCCGCCAGGTTGTAGATCTCGTCGGGCTTCGTCTCCTGCACCAGCCGGATGAGGTTGGTGGCGTCGGTCAGGTCGCCATGATGGAGGAAGAACCTGACGCCCTTCTCATGGCTGTCGATGTAGAGGTGGTCGACGCGCCCGGTGTTGAAGGAGGAGGACCGGCGCTTCACGCCGTGGACGACATAGCCCTTGGACAGCAGCAGGGCGGCGAGATAGGCGCCGTCCTGGCCGGTGACGCCGGTGATGAGTGCGACCTTGTCTGGCATGAACTCTTTTGGGAAGCGCAAATTAGGCGGGGGACCGTATCCGATTTCCCACGTCGGTGGAAGCCTTGGGCCCGAGGCGCTACACTCGCGCCTCGAATTGGGGTCGAGGGGGAAGGCGATGTCCAAGGAGCCGGGCGAAACGGAGAAAGCCAGCGAAGCTGCCGGCGCTCCGGCCCAGCCCGAAACCGTCCAACCCCAGGCCGCCAAACCTCAGGCCACTCAACCTCAAACCGCCAAACCCAAACCGGCCGCCCCGCCGCCTCAGCTGTATGCCCGGGCCTTCGACCGCCTCGCCGCCGCCTCGGCCCCGCCTTCCCATCGCGGCACTTTGGTCCTGCTGTTGGTCCTGCTCCTGCTCGCCGCGGGCGGCTACGGCCTTTGGCGCACGGGCCGGCTCGATCCGGTGCTGGCATCCATCGGGGCCGGGATCGAGCGGGTGGCGCCCATGACGGGGCCGCTGAAGCCGATGCTGGATCGCATCGGCGCCTCGCTGCAAAGCGGCTCGGCCGCGCAATCGGAGGCGGCCATGGTGATGGAGATCAAGAAGCTGCTCAGCCAGCTCGACTTCCAGCCCGGACCCATGGACGGCACCCTCGACGACCAGACGGTCGCGGCCATCGAGTCCTATCAGCAGACCGCGGGCCTGCCGGTCGACGGCAAGCCGAGCCAGGCCCTGCTCGACGAGCTGCGCGCCGTCGCCGCCGGCGGAGCCCAAACCCAGGGGCAATCGACGGGCAATTGAGCGGAGGCTAAGAGCCGCCCGCGAGTTCCGCCACCGCCCCGCCGGTGGCGGTTGCCGTGGCCCGCACCCACCAGTGAGGCTGGGTCACCTGGATGGCCGCGGCCGCCTTGGCCGCCTCGTCCGCCGCGGCGAACAAGCCGAAGCAGCTGGCTCCGCTGCCCGACATGCGGGCGAGGAGGCAGCCGGGGGAGCCCGAGATCGCGTCCAGGAGATCGCCTATTTCCGGCAGCAAGGACATCGCTGCTTCGGTCAGGTCGTTGCCGCGCTCGGCGAGCAGCCCAGCCAGCTGCTCGACATCGGCCGGCGCCTCGCGCCAGCGTGCGGGCCGCGAGAAGGGACCGGCGAATCGCCGGAAGACCTCGGCGGTGGGCAACGGCCGGCGCGGGTTGGCCAGCAACATGCAAAAGCGCGGCAGCGGCGGGGCCGGCTTCGAGATTCTCGCCGATGCCGCCGACGAAGCAGGGCCCAGGCGCGAGGCAGACCGGCAGGTCGGCGCCGAGTGCAAGGAGTCGCTCGCTCGCCGGCAGCGGGCATTGCCATAGGCGCGCGAGTCCGACGAGCGCTGCCGCCGCGTCGGAGGAGCCGCCGCCCATGCCCGAGGCGACCGGCAGCTGCTTCACCAGGCGCAGGGCCGCGCCTTTGGTCGGATTCATGAGCCTGGCGGCGGCCAGCACGAGATTGTCGCTTCCCGCCAGCGCCGAGCCGAAGGGCCCCTCGAGGCTGAGGCGCAGCTCCGGCGCCGGTTCGAGGGCCAGCTCGTCGCCCAGTTCGGCGAAGCAGACGAGGCTGTCCAGCAGGTGATAACCGTCCGCGCGCCTTCCGGTCACGTGGAGATAGAGATTGATCTTGGCGCGCGCGGCAAACCGCAACGCAGCGGACGGCGTGACGCTCAAGCGGCTCAGCCGCCGGTGCTGCCCGCATCGAGGCCGCGCTGCAGCTTGGCCTGGATGGGCGCGATCCTATCGGCATCGGGCTTGAAGGCGAGGGCGCGCTGCCACTGGAAGCGGGCCTCGTCGCGCCGGCCGAGCTTCCAGTAGATGTCGCCCAGATGGTCGTTCAGCACCGAATCGCTGGGATCGAGCGAGATCGCCTTTTCCTGATAGATCACCGCCTTGTCGTAGTTGCCCAGGTGGTAATAGGCCCAGGCCAGGCTGTCGACGATGTAGCCGTCGTCGGGCTTCTGATCGACCGCGCGCTTCAGCATCGCCATGGCCTCGTCGAGATGCACGCCCTTGTCGACCCAGGTATAACCCAGATAGTTGAGCACATAGGGCTGGTTCGGCTGGAGCTCGAGCGCCTTCTTGAAATCGAGTTCGGCCTTGGGCCACTGGTTGCTGCGCTCGAGCGCGATGCCGCGGAAATAGTAGAGCGACCAATCGTTCTCGGAAGGTTTGCCGATCCTGGCGATGGCCGTGTCGTAGGCCTTGGCCGCCTCGACGAAGCGGCTGTCTGAACGCAGCACGTCGCCAAGCTCGATCGCGGCCTCGGCCCGGGCGGGCTGACCGTCGATCAGCTTCTGGAGCGTGGCGACGGCCTCGTCGTCACGGCCGAGCTTGTGCAGTTCGTCGGCAACCTTGATTTGCGCTTCCCAACCGTAGATGCCGTCGGGCGAGACCTGGCGGAACGCCGCGAGCGCCGCGGCCGTCTCTGACTGGCTGTCCAGCGTCTCGGCCAACAGGGACAGATAGATAGGATCGTCGGGGCGCCCCTCGAGCGCCAGACGCACCAGGGTAAGGGCCGCGTCGCTCGACTGATTGCTCTGCAGGAGCCCCGCCAGCTGATAAAGCGACTCGGCCATGCCCTCCAGCGGCGAGCCGACGATGGCCTTGGGCTTGCCCGCCTCTTTCATGGCGCGGCGCAGCGGCGCCACGAGGAAGCTTCCCGGATGTTCCTGATCGAAAATGGCGTAGAGCGCCGCGGCGCCCTGGGAATGGCCCTGGCGCAGGCGGTAATTGGCGACCAGCTGAACGAGTCGGAAGGCCCGTTCATTGGCCACCTCGAGGGCCTTGTTGTAATGCTTGGCGGCTTCTTGAGGCTTGCCGGCGACGTCGGAGATGAGGCCGAGCTGCAGCTCATAGAGCGGCTGGAAACCGTTGATGGCGCCCAGCGGCGCCAGCGCCCGCTCGGCCCCGTCGAGGCCGACCGTGGCGAGCTGGGTCCAGGCCCGCAGCATGGGATTGAGGAAATGCTCCAGCCCCTGGCCATTGATCGCCTGCAGATAGAGATCGGCGGCGGCGAAGTCCCCGGCCTTGGCCCGGTCGAGGGCGAGCGTTACCCGGTCGACGCCGTTGAGGGCGCCCGCCTGCTCCAGGCGCTTGGCGAGACCGATCGCCTCGGGCAGACGCCCGGCGCTCAGCATCAGATTGAAGCAGGTCTGTAGCAGCTCCGGATTGTCGGGATCGGCGGCCAGCGACAGACTGAGCAGATCGGCGGCCCCATCCATGTCGCCCGAGGCTTCTGCGTGCCGGCTGGCCAGGTAGTGGCCGAGGGGCGACGGCAGCATGTCGGCATAGTTGCCGGCAGTGACGCCGGTGTTGTCGGCGAAGGCGGCAGCGCCAAACAACTCGCCGGCGAGAACGGTCAGAACCGAAATCATGCCGCCGAGGCGGCAGACGGGATTGGGCGAAGAGGAGTTGGCCAAGGGGTCAGGCTCCGTCGGTGTGCGGCTTCCGGTTTCAAGGAAAATAGTGCAAGGCCGGGGCGCGCGCCACCGGTCCTCACCCCGATCGCGCGATTCACATATTGGGATAGTTCGGCCCGCCGCCGCCCTCGGGCACGACCCAGTTGATGTTCTGGGTCGGATCCTTGATGTCGCAGGTCTTGCAGTGGACGCAGTTCTGCGCGTTGATCTGCAGGCGCGGATTGAGACCGTCGATGTCGCGCACGATCTCGTACACGCCCGCCGGGCAATAACGCTGCTCCGGTGCCTCGTAAAGGGCGAGGTTCACCTCCACCGGCACCCGCGGGTCCTTCAGGGTCAGGTGGGCCGGCTGGTTCTCCTCGTGATTGACTCCCGAAAGGAAGACCGAAGACAGCCGGTCGAAGGAGATGACGCCATCGGGCTTGGGGTAGTCGATGGCCATGGCCTCGCTGGCCTTCATCATATGGCTGTGGTCGGGCGTGTGGTGCAGAGTCCAGGGCGCCCGGCCTCGGAAGAGATAAGTATCGATCGCCGAGGCCGCGAGCCCGCCCCACAGGCCGGTATGGAAGGCCGGGCGGATGTTGCGCACCCGCTTCAATTCGGTCCAGACCCAGCTGGCCCGAAGGCGGCTCGGATACCCGCCGAGTTCGCCCGGCTCGTCCTGCTCCAGCGCCTCGAAGGCGGCCTCGGCGGCCAGTATGCCGCTCTTCATCGCCGTATGGCTGCCCTTGATCTTTGGCACGTTGACGAAGCCGGCGGCACAGCCGATGAGAGCCCCACCGGGAAAGGTGAGCTTGGGGATCGCCTGGAAGCCGCCCTCGTTGATCGCTCGCGCTCCATAGGCGACGCGCCGGCCGCCCTCGAATATGGGACGGATCGCCGGATGGGTCTTGAAGCGCTGGAATTCCTCGAAGGGGCTGAGCCAAGGATTGGCATAGTCGAGGCCGACCACGAAGCCGACGGCGACCTGCCGGTTTTCCAGGTGATAGAGGAAGGAGCCGCCATAGACGTCGCCGGTCAGCGGCCAGCCGACCGTATGCAAGATCTTGCCCGGCTGGTGCTTGGCCGGATCGATCTCCCAAAGCTCCTTGAGGCCGATACCATAGGTCTGGGGATCGACGCCGAGGCGAAGCTGGTAGCGCTCGGTCACGATCTTGGTGAGCGAGCCCCGGCAGCCCTCGGCGAGCAGGGTCAGCCTGCCATGCAGCTCGACCCCGGGCGTGAAATTGGCCGTGGGCTGGCCGTCCTTGCCCACACCCATGTTACCCGTGGCCACGCCCTTGACCCGGCCGTGATCGTCGTAAAGCACCTCCGCCGCCGCGAAGCCCGGATAGATCTCGACCCCCAGGGCTTCGGCCTGCTGGGCCAGCCATCGGCAGAGATTGCCGAGGCTGATGATGTAATTGCCCTTGTTGTGCATCTGGGGCGGCGTCGGCAGCTTGATGGCGCGCTTCTTGGTGAGCAGGAGGAAGTTGTCCTCCACCGCCGGCGTGTTGAGGGGCGCGCCTTTCTCCTTCCAGTCGGGAATCAGTTCGTCGAGGGCATGGGGCTCGAACACTGCGCCAGAGAGGATGTGGGCGCCGATCTCGGCGCCTTTCTCGATGACGCAGACCGAGGTTTCGCGGCCCTTCTCCGCGGCGAGCTGCTTCAGGCGAATGGCGGCGGAGAGGCCGGCGGGCCCGCCACCCACCACCACCACGTCGTAGCTCATCGACTCCCGTTCCATGAATCTCTCCCCGCCGAGCCGAAGCGCTCGGCATCATCTATCTCACTGCCGCCGACTTTCACAAGGGCGCCGGCGGGCACAAGGGCGGCAACGGGATTGCCGCGCGACCTCGGCTCGCGCCGCCACGCTCGTGAGGTTAAACTCGAAACATGGCATCTGCGAATCTCGACCCGGACCGCATCGCGCGACTGATCGCCTGGCAGGTTGAAGCCGGGGCCGATGAGGGAATCCTGGAGGTCCCTGTCGACCGCTACCGGGCTTCCGCCACGCCTGTGTCCCAAGCGCCCGCTCCGCCCGCTCGGCCTGCCGGCCTCGCCGAGGCACCGGTCCCGCCACTGAGGCAGCCGCTCAGGCCTGCGCCCGGCAAGCCGTCCGCGCCCGCAAGCCCGGCAGCGGCCAGCGCCCGGGAGCTGGCGGCAGCAGCTAAGACGCTCGGCCAGCTTGTCGAGGCCCTGGCCGCTTTCGACGGCTGCGCCTTGAAGAAGACGGCGACCAACCTGGTCTTCGCCGACGGCAATCCCGCGGCCCGGATCATGTTCGTGGGCGAGGCGCCGGGCGCCGATGAGGACAGGGCGGGCAAACCCTTCGTGGGCGTGAGCGGCCAGCTCCTCGACCGGATGCTGAGTTGGATCGGCCTCACCCGGCAGCGTTTCTACATCACCAACATCGTGTTCTGGCGGCCGCCCGGCAACCGGACCCCGACCTCGGACGAGGTCGCCGCCTGCCTTCCCTTCGTCCACCGGCATATCGAGCTGGTGGCGCCGGCCATCCTGGTCACCGTCGGCGGCCCGGCGACAGAGACGCTGCTGCACCGGAACGACGGCATCAGCAAGCTCCATGGCCGGTGGTTCGAATACCAGACGCCGGGTTTCGAGCGGCCGATTCCCGCCTTTCCCATCTTCCACCCCGCCTTCCTGCTGCGCTCCCCTGCCCAGAAGCGCGCGGCTTGGAGAGACATTCTGGTCCTGGATCAAAAAGTAGCCGAACTGGCGGCACACAAGATCTAGTAGTTGTCCCTTTCTGACCGCTAGATACGGGCCTTCTTAATGGAATTTTGGGTTGCCCCATCCAGATGGGTTCTATAAGAGTGCCCGGGTGATGAAGGAAAAGTGGGTGGTTGCCCCCCGGCCGGGCCGGGGGCGAAAGAACAGTTGGGGCTTCATTCTGGTGGCAGCGGCCACGGTGCTCGGCAGTTTGCCTGCCGCGGCGCAGCAGCCGTTAGTTCCGATATTGCGCCCCGTCTTGCCGGCAGAGAAGCCGGAGACCGCCGCCCTGCCGCCGCCAGGCACGCCGGCCGCGGGCGCGCTCGCCATACCCCAGCCCCTTTCCGTCGGCGATGCCGATCGCTACCGGCAGATTTTCGAATTGCAGCGCGACGGCCGCTTCTATGAGGCGGAATCCGCAGTCGGCTGGCTTTCCGATCATCGCCTCCTAGGCCATGTCCTGGCCCAGCGCTATTTGAGCCCGGGTTACCGGACCAGCTACCGGGAGCTGGCGCTTTGGCTCGACCGGTATGGCGACCAGCCGGAAGCTTGGCCGCTCTATCAGATGGCGCTGAAGCGCCGGCCCAAAGGATCGGCCCATCCACACAAGCCCGAGGTCGACGTCTTCCACCCGGGAATCCCGAACTCGGGCGTTCTGGGCAGCGGGCCCGACTGGCGGCGCGGCCTGGCGCTTTGGCGGGCCGGCGATCTTGCCGGCGCGGCCGTCGCCTTCGAGCGGGCCACCGCCGACAGCAATGCCAGCGGCTGGGACATCGCCGCAGCCGGCTATTGGGCGGCGCGCGCTCACCTGAAGAACCGCGAGCCCGCCAAGGTCAGCCACTGGCTGAGCCTCGCGGCCCAGTATCCGCGGACCTTCTATGGCCAGTTGGCGCGGCGCGCCCTCGGCCTTGATTCGAATTTCGACTGGTCGGCAAAACCGTTGACCCAGGCGGGCGTCGATGCGCTGGCGCGCAGCGCGGCGGGCCAGCGCGTGCTTGCCCTGATCCAGGTCGGCGAGATGGGTCTCGCCGAGGACGAGGCCCAGAGCTTGCTGCGCGGCGCCGGCCCCGATCTCGCCAGTGGCATCCAGGCCGTTGCCCAGCTCTATGAGCTGCCGTCGGTCGCCCTTGGCGTCGGTCTGATGGGCGAGAGCCAGCCGGGTTTGCGCGCCGATGCCGATCTCTACCCCGTTCCCCATTGGCAGCCGCCGGGCGGCTTCACCGTCGACAGAGCCCTGCTCTTCGCGCTCGCGCGCCAGGAATCTGCTTTCAACCCCGACGCTGAGAGCCCGGCCGGTGCCGGCGGCCTGTTGCAGATCATGCCGGGCACGGCCCGGGCGTTGGGCTATCGCACGAAGGCGCTTCGCGATCCGGCGACCAATCTCGCCATGGGCCAGACCTACTTGAAGCACCTTCTGGCCGATCCCCTGGTAGGGGGCGATCTCTTCATGATGGCGGTCGCCTATAACGCCGGGCCGGGCACGCTCGCCAAGTGGCGGGCCACGGATACGACCGACGATGCGCTGCTCTTCATCGAGAACCTGCCCAACCAGGAAACTCGCAGCTTCGTCGAGCGGGTGATGGCCAATATCTGGATCTACCAGCAGCGCCTGGGACAATCGACGCCGACCCTCGACATGGTCGCGTCGGGCGGCTGGCCGCGCTACGAGGGCCAGGACGAAACGGCGACCGCCAGCAATGGGGCGGGCGGCAATGGGGCGAATTGACGAAGCCCGGGCGTTCCAGCCGGTCAATATCGCGGTCCTCACCGTCTCCGATACCCGCGGCGAAGCCGACGACAAATCGGGCCGCACCCTCGTCGAGCTGATCCAGCGCGACGGTCACCGCGTGGTTGACCGCGCCATCGTCAAGGACGAAGTCTCCGCCATCACCGACAGGCTCAAGGCCTGGATCGCAGATCCCAAGATCGAGGTCGTCGTCGCCACCGGCGGCACCGGCGTCACCGGGCGCGACGTGACGCCCGAGGCCTTCGAATCCTTGTTCGAAAAGAAGATCGACGGCTTCGGCGAGCTATTTCGGTGGCTGAGCTTCCAGAAGATCGGTACCTCGACAATCCAGAGCCGCGCTACGGGCGGGGTCGCCGGCGGCACTTATCTTTTCGCGCTCCCTGGCTCGCCCGGTGCCTGCCGCGACGGGTGGGAAGACATCCTGCGCTGGCAGCTCGACATCCGGCACCGGCCCTGCAACCTGGCCGAGCTGATGCCGCGCCTGCAGGAGCACCTGAAGACCAGGTAGTTCTTGATTTGTTCTCGTGGCGGAGTCACGCTCCGCCCTATGAACAAGACCGAGAGCGGCGAGCGCCTGCCCGATCTGCCGAAGAAGGGCCGTGGCGCGGTATCCAACCGGCCCGGGCGTTTCGAGCCGGGCGACCGGCCGCGGGAAGACGACGGATGGAGCGAGGGCCCTGGCGACGAGGAACTGCCGCCGCTCGCCACCACTGTCACCATCGACGCCAGCCGCAGCGCCATTGCCTGGAACGAATCCCCTGACGTCGGCTTCGACCGGTCGGTCAATCCCTACCGAGGCTGCGAGCATGGCTGCGTCTACTGCTTCGCCCGACCGACCCACGCCTATCTCGGCCTGTCGCCCGGCCTCGATTTCGAGACCAAGCTGTTCGCCAAGCCCGAGGCGCCGCGCCTGCTCGCAGAGGAGCTGTCGAAGCCGGGCTATAAGCCGGCAGTGCTTGGCCTCGGCACCAACACCGATCCCTATCAGCCGATCGAGCGCAAGATGGGAATCACGCGGGGCCTGCTCGAAGTGCTCTCGGCCTTCGGCCATCCCGTCACCATCGTCACCAAATCGGCGCTGGTCCTGCGCGATCGCGACATTCTCGCCGACATGGCGCGGCGGGATCTCGCCAACGTCACGCTATCGCTCACCACCCTCGATCGCGACCTGGCCCGCGTGATGGAGCCGCGGGCGGCCACGCCTGGCCGCCGGCTCGAGACGATCCGCAAGCTGGCCGAGGCCGGCATTCCCGTGGGCGTGCTGGCAGCACCCATGATCCCAGCGCTCAACGATACCGAGCTCGAGGCGATCCTCGAGGCCGCAGTCGATGCGGGCGCGGGCGCGGCGGGCTATGTGCTGCTGCGCTTGCCGATGGAGATCAAGGATCTCTTCACCGAATGGCTGGAGGCCCACGTGCCGGGGAAGTCGAGCCATGTGCTGAACCTGCTGCGCCAGACCAGGCGCGGCGGGCTCTACGTCGATAAATTCGGCGAGCGGATGCGTGGCAACGGCCCCTATGCCGAACTGTTGGCCCGGCGCTTCCAGCTTGCCCTGCGCCGGCTCGGGATCGAGCGCCGGCGCACCCAGCTGCGCACCGATCTCTTCCGCGTGCCGCCGAAGAAAGGCGACCAGCTGGCGCTGCTCTGAGACGGTCGTCCACGATAACGGCTCCGACGATGATAGAGTCGCGCCCATGCCCGATTCGCGGATCGAGCGCAGCGTCGCCGGGCTCGTCGTCGGCGTCGATGAAGTCGGACGCGGGCCGCTCGCCGGGCCCGTCGTGGCCGCGGCCGTCGTCCTCGATCCCAAGCTCCCGCGCGGCCTCGCCCGCCGCATCGATGACTCGAAGCGCCTGACGCCCGAGGAACGACGAGCGGTCTTCGCCTTGCTGCCCGCCCACGCGCGCTTCGCCATCGCGAGCGCCAGCGTCGCGGAGATCGACTGCCTCAACATCCTGAGAGCGAGCCATCTCGCCATGGCCCGCGCCGTCGCCGCGCTTGCCATCGAGCCCGCCCTTGTCATCGTCGACGGCAACCGGGATCCCGGGCTTCCCCATGCCACACGCTGCATCGTCGGTGGCGACGGTATCTGCCTTTCCATTGCCGCCGCCTCCATCCTCGCCAAGGTGACCCGGGACCGGGCCATGACGGCCCTTTCCTGGCGTCATCCGGGCTATGGCTGGGAACGCAATGCCGGCTACGGCACGCCTGAGCATCTGGCGGCGCTGGCCCGCCTCGGGGTCACGTCGGAGCATCGCCGCACATTTAGGCCAATTTCTGAAGTTCTAGCCACAACCTATTGATTCAATTTTCTTTGTTGACGCCGAGACTCGGCTGAATCATGCTCCGTCGCCATGAGCCAGCTGCCTGTGGACAAAATCCTCACCGGCGACTGCATCGAAGAGATGCAGGCGCTGCCGGCCAATTCCATCGACATGATCTTCGCCGACCCGCCTTATAACCTTCAGCTCGAGGGCGCCTTGCACCGGCCGAACAACAGCAAGGTCGATGCGGTCGACGAGACCTGGGACCGGTTCGACGACTTCGCGACATACGACCGCTTCACCATGTCCTGGCTCTCGGCGGCGCGCCGACTTCTGAAACCCGAGGGCACGCTTTGGGTCATCGGCAGCTACCACAACATCTTCCGCGTCGGGACCCGTCTCCAGGATCTGGGGTTCTGGATTCTCAACGATGTGGTCTGGCGCAAATCCAACCCGATGCCCAACTTCCGCGGCCGGCGCTTCACCAATGCGCATGAGACCATGATCTGGTGCGCGCGCGAGCGTGACAGCCGTTATCGCTTCAATTACGAGGCGATGAAATCCCTCAACGACGATCTGCAGATGCGCAGCGACTGGCTGCTCCCCATCTGCAGCGGCGGCGAGCGCCTCCGGGATTCCGAAGGCCGCAAGGCCCATCCGACCCAGAAGCCCGAGGCCCTGCTCCACCGGGTCATCCTCGCCTCGACCCAGCCGGGCGAGGTCATCCTCGATCCCTTCTTCGGCACCGGCACCACCGGCGTAGTGGCCAAGCGCCTCGGCCGGCGCTACATCGGCATCGAGCGCGACAAGCGCTACATCGCCGGCGCCGAGCGGCGCCTGAAGGCCACCCCCGCCAACGACGATGCCGAACTCGTCTCGACGCCGGGCAAACGCGACGAGCCGCGCATTCCCTTCGGCTGGCTGGTGGAGCGCGGATTTCTTTCGCCTGGCACCCTGTTGTTCAGCATCGACCGGCGCTGGTCGGCCAAGGTGCGGGCCGACGGCACCCTCATCGCCGCCGACTGCCGCGGCTCGATCCACCAGGTCGCGGCCCAGGTCCAGGGCGCGCCCGCCTGCAACGGTTGGCAGTTCTGGTATCTGGAAGTGGAAGGCCAGCTCCGGCCCATCGACCTGCTGCGCCAGAAGCTCCGGGCGGAGCTGCACTGAGGTAACAAGAGAAGCAAGAAGCCACAGGAGCGCAGGACAGGCTTCGAGAGACCGGGCCGCGAAACGGCCTAGCAATTCTTACGTCCCCTTCTTCTCCGTGCCTCTGTGTCTCTGCGGTGAATCCTTCTTGCTTGCCGGCGCCGCGGTCTGCGCAAGGGCATGCCTTGCCACCTTCTTCATCAGGCTCGGCAAGGCCAGCTCCGACAACCGATTGACCTCGCACCAGCGCCCCCCGCCGGAAATGCGCGCCTTGCCGCGCAGCAGCTTCAGCTCCAGTTCGAAATGGGTGAATCCATGGCGCACCATGCCCGGCAGCGATTGCCACCGGGCTTGCGCCGGCGCTTCGCGCTTGGCTTCGGCTTCGCTCCAGGGTGCTTCGCGCCAGGGCGTGGAGGGAAACTCCATCATCCCGCCGAGCAGGCCCTTTTCGGGACGCCGGCGCAGCAGCACGGCGCCATCGGCGCGCTCGATCCAGAAGACGACGCCGTGTTTCAGCGGCCGCAGGCGCTTGGGCGCGCGGGCCGGAAGCTCTTCGGCAATGCCTTTGGACCGGGCGGCGCATTCATCGGCCAACGGGCAGAGGCCGCATTTGGGACGCCCCGCGATGCAAACCGTGGCGCCCAGATCCATCATCGCCTGGGCGAAATCCCCGGCCCGGCGCGATGGCGTCAGCCCCTCGGCCAGGCGATTCAATTCGGGCTTGGCCCGCGGCAACGGGTTGCGGATGGCGAACAGCCGCGCCACCACCCGCTCGATGTTGCCGTCCACGGGCGTGGTCTTGCGGCCGAAAGCGATGGCCGCGATCGCCGCCGCCGTGTAGGCGCCGATGCCGGGGAGATGGCGCAGCTCCGTCTCGGTCTCGGGCAGTCTTCCGCCATGTTCGGCGACCATGGTGCGGGCGGCGCGATGCAGGTTGCGCGCCCGGGCGTAGTAGCCCAGCCCCTGCCAGGCGTGGAGCAGGTCGTCCAGATCCGCCGCCGCGAGATCGGCGATCGAGGGCCAGCGCGCCAGGAACTCCCGGAAATAGGGCGCGACCGCAGCAACCGTGGTCTGCTGCAGCATGATCTCGGACAGCCAGACGCGATAAGGATCGGGCCGCTCGCCCGGCAGCGCGCGCCAGGGCAGGTGACGCCGGTTGCGGTCGTACCAGCTGAGGAGACGCCGCGCCGTGCTGCGCCGCCCAGCCTTCACAGATACCAGTCGTATTCGCGGCTTGAGACAAAATCGAGAAAGCGCGCCCGCTCGTCGCGCTTCACCACGGCGTAGACCTTGAGGTAGCCGGGATCGATGTAGCGGGCGATGAGCGGGCTCGATTCCAGGCGGGCGAGTGCGGTTTCGAGGTCGAAGCTCAAGCCCGCATCGGCCGCATCGTCCCCGGCCCTGTCCTTGGGCTTGTCCGCTTCGAGCTTGTTGGCGATGCCGTGGTGAAGCCCGGCCAGGATCGCCGCCAGCACCAGGTGCGGATTGGCGTCGGCGCCGGCCACACGATGCTCGATCCGCCGCGCATGGCCGGGCCCGGCGGGCACGCGGAAGGCAACGCCCCGGTTGTTGTAGCCCCAATGACGGTTGAGGGGCACGAACTGCATCGGCCCGAAGCGCCGCATCGCATTCACGTTGGAGGCGAAGAGCGCGAAGCAGTCGGGCATGGTCTGCTGAAGCCCGGCGATCGCGTGGCGCAGCAGCTCGCTGCCGGCGGCGGAGCCGTCGTCGAAGGCGTTGCGGCCTGCCCGGTCGACCAGGCTCAGATGCACGTGCATGCCCGAGCCGGAAGATTCGAGGAACGGCTTGGCCATGAAGCTCGCCCGCATGGCGTGGCCCTCCGCGGCGGCGGCAATCACGCGGCGCAACAGCACCCCATGATCGGCGGCGGCCAGCGGGTCGTCACCATGGTGGAGATTGATCTCGAACTGCCCGGCGCCCATTTCCGAGGAGATCATCGTGGCCGGCACGCCCTGGATCCGGCAGAAGCGATCCACGTCGGCGAAGAACCCGGCCAGGGAATCGAGCTCGGCGATGCTGTTGGTGTCGGTCCTCACTTTCCGGCCGACGCTGGCGCGCCCGGCGATCCGCGGCCGGCCTTCGCCGTCGGGCTCCGGCTCGAACAGGAAGAATTCCAGCTCGACCGCCATCACTGGCCTGAGACCGAGGCCGACCAAAGGCTCCGCTGCCTTTCGCAGGAGCTGGCGCGGATCGACGAGCGAGCCATCGCGTCCCTCCGGCCTTTCGCCGACGATGACCTGGGCCAGCGGCTCCTTCGACCAGGGTACCGGGACGAGGCTGCCCGGCACCGGCACGAGAGTCGTGTCGGGGTCGCCGTCGCTGAAGCCGCGCCCGAGCGGATTAGAGGAATCCCCATTCACGTCGAGGAGGAAATGGGACTGGGGCGACTGGATGCCTTCGTCGTAGAGGCTCTCCAGCTTCTCGATCGGGCAGCGCTTGCCCCGGGGCCGGCCGCAGATGTCGATGAAGAAGGCATCGAAATGCCGGATGTCCGGGTGCCGGGCGCGAAACTCGCGTGCCTCGGCGAGACCGGCCTCGTGCCGCGATACCGGCTGATCGTTCATCCTGGCGCCTCCCGGCCGATTGGTAGCATGGCCGGCAAAGCGATACGATAGAGGCCCATGGCTGCCAAGATCGAGACTGCCAAACCCGATCCCGAAAAACCGCCGAGCGACCGGCAGGCGCGCATGCGCCCGATCGCGGCCGAGCTCGGGTCCCTCATCGGCAAGCCCATGGGCAGGCGGGGCTTTGCCGAGGGCGGCCTCGTTGCCCATTGGCCGGCGGTGGTGGGCGAGGAGATCGCGCGGGCGACCGCGCCCCTCAAGCTCGCCTTCCCCCGGGGCGAGCGGCGCGAGGGAACCTTGACCCTTCGGGTCGCCGGCGCCCACGCCACGGAGATCCAGCATCTCGTTCCCCAGATCCTGCAACGGATCAACGGCTATCTCGGCTATGCCGCCATCGCGCGCTTGAAGCTGGAGCAGGGTCGCCTGCCCAAGCCGCGCCCCCCTGCCATGCGCGAGCCGGACCCGCTTCAGCCCGCGGAACAGGCGGCGCTCGACGCGACGGTGAGCCGAATCGGAGACCCGGACCTGCGCCGCGCTCTCGATGCGCTCGGGCGCGCGGTCAAGGGGTTGCGCCGACCCACGAATCCTGCCAAATAGCCGCCGACTGGCAGGAAGCCGTTGCCGGGCTTGCTTTCGGGGCGAGCGAGCCCAGAGCGCCGGCCAAAAGGGGCCTGTCTCCAAGAGCCTGAAGGAGGCTCCATGCGCAAGCTCACCGTCGTCTTCGCCGTCGCCTTTGCAGCCCTTGTGGTCGGCGCGCAATGGCCGGGCTCAGGCTCGGGCCAAGCCATGGCGGCCGATGCGCCGGCCATCTATCCCGATGACATGTACATGGGAAAGCCCGACGCCAAGGTGACGGTGATCGAGTTCGCCTCCCTCTCCTGCCCCCATTGCGCCGCGTTCAACAACGACGTGCTGCCCAAGATCAAGACCGACTACATGGACAAGGGGCTGGTGCGCTGGGTCTACCGCGACTTCCCGCTGAACCGGGACGCGTTCCTGGCTGCCATCCTCACCCATTGTGCCTCGCCGATCCGCTATTTCTCCCTCGTCGATTCGCTGTTTCACAGCCAGAGCTTCTGGGAGACCCAACCCGATGTCCTGGTCGCCCTGAAACAGATCGGCGCCAGCGAGGGCGTGGACGAGAAGACCTTCGACGCCTGCATCGACAACCAGGAGCTGAAGGACAAGATCCTCGCCCGCTACAAGGAGGCGGGTGACAAGTACCAGGTCAACGCCACGCCCTCCTTCCTCATCAACGGCAAGCTCTATTCCGGCGAGATGCCCTACGAGGATTTCAAGAAGATCCTGGACGAGGCGCTCGGCGCCTCATGATCGCAGCAGGCTAAGGCCGCCTTGGTCAGTTTCACCAAACTCCGCGTCACCGGCTTCAAGTCCTTCGTCGACCCGACCGAGCTCGTCATTGATCCGGGGCTGACCGGCATTGTCGGGCCGAACGGCTGCGGCAAGTCCAACCTCGTCGAGGCGCTGCGCTGGGTCATGGGCGAGACCTCGGCCAAGCGCATGCGCGGCGGCGAGATGGACGACGTGATCTTCTCCGGGAACGCCGACCGGCCGGCGCGCAACGTCTGCGAGGTCGAGGTCCTGCTGGACAATGCGGACCGCAAGGTTCCAGCGATGTTCAATGAGTTCGAAATCCTGGAGGTGCGCCGGCGGATCGATCGCGGTTCCGGTTCCAGCTACGAGGTCAACGGCCGCGAGGCCCGGGCGCGGGACGTGCAGCTGCTCTTTGCCGACGCGGCGACGGGCGCCCATTCCACGGCCCTGGTGAGCCAGGGCCGCATCGGCGCCCTCATCAACGCCAAGCCGACCGACAGGCGCGCCCTGCTCGAGGAAGCCGCGGGCATCACCGGGCTCCATTCCCGCCGGCATGAAGCGGAGCTGCGCCTGCGCGCGGCCGAGGCAAATCTCGCCCGGCTCGACGACGTCATCATCACGCTGGAAGGCCAGTTCCAGGCGCTGAAGAAGCAGGCCCGCCAGGCCGTGCGCTACCGCAACATCGCCGACCAGCTTCGCCGGGCCGAGGCCGTGCTGATGCATCTGCAATGGCGCGAGGCGAGCGCGCGTGCCGCCGAGGCCGAGGCCGGCCTCGTCGAGGCCGAGCGGGAGGTCGCGGAGGCCACGGGCCGCACCGCGGCCGCATCGACGCGCCAGGCCGATGCGGCGACGGCCCTGCCGCCGCTGCGCCAGGCCGAGGTCGCGGCCGCCGCCGAGCTCCAACGCCTGACCATCGCCGCGGCCGGGCTGGACGAGGAGGAAAACCGGGTCCGCGCCCAGACCGCGGAGGCGGAGCGCCGGCGCGAGCAGATTCTGGCCGATATCGGCCGCGAGGAGACTCTCGCCGCCGATGCCGATGCCGCCGGCCAGCGCCTCGCCGAGGAAGCGATATCGATCGAGCTGGCCGAATCCGAGGCCGCGGGCCTCGCCGAGGAAGCATCCCGCGCGCTTGCCGCAGCGGAAACGGCGGCGGCGGAGGCCGAAGCCGAGCTACTGACCTTGGGCCAGCAGATCGCCACGGGCGAAGCGCGCGAGACTTCCCTTGCCCGCCGCGCCGAGGAGCTGACCCTTCGTCTTCAGCGCCTGGAAATGCGCCGCGCCGAGATCGCGGGCGAACGCGCACCGTTGGAAGAAGCGGCGAAAGACAACAGCATCCGCCGCGCGGCCGAGGCGGCTCTCACCGAGGCCGAGACGGCGCTGGCTGAGGCCGAAACCGCGGCCGGCGAAGCCGCGGCGGCGCGCGGCGCGGCGGCGGCAAAGCTGGCCGGCTTGCGCGAACCCATGGACGCGGCGCGGGCGGCCCGCGACAGGCTGGCAGCCGAGGCCGCGGCGCTCGCCGAGCTCGTCGCCGCCCATGAATCCGATCTCTGGCCGCCGCTCATCGACCAGCTCACGGTCTCGCCGGGTTTCGAAACGGCGCTGGGTGCTGCCCTCGGCGATGATCTCACGGCGGCGACCGACGAAGGCGCGCCTCGCCACTGGCGAAGCCTTCCGCCGACGGCGCCAGGCCCCGCCCTGCCGCAGGGAGCGGAGCCGCTGTCCAATCGCGTGCAGGCGCCCGCGCTGCTGGGCCGGCGCCTGTCCCAGATCGGTGTCGTGCCTGACATGGAGACCGGGCGAAGGCTCGCTGACCTTCTCGCCCAAGGCCAGCGCCTGGTCACCCGCGATGGTGCGCTTTGGCGCTGGGATGGGCTGGCCATCGCTGCCGGCGCGCCGAGCGCAGCGGCCGTGCGTCTGGCCCAGCGCAATCGTCGCGGGATCCTGGTCGGCGAACTCGCCGACTGCGAGGCGCGGCTCGCCGCCAACGAGACAACCTTCGCCGAGGCCCGTAGCGCCGAGCGGGCGGCAGCCGAGAGGGACGAAGCCTGCCGCCAGGCCCTGCAACGCGCCTATCGGGAAACAGATCGCGCGCGCCAGGCCCTGGCGGAGGCCCAGGCCCAGGCCCTTCAGCGCGACAGCCGGCTTCAGTCCCTGATCCAGGCGGCGGACGAGGTCGAGCATGCGCGGGCCGAGGCGGTCGCAGCCGAGGCCTCCACCGCTGCCGAGCGGGCTGCCTTGCCCGATCTCGCCATCGGCCGGGCGCGACTCGCCGAACTGAAGGCCGCCCTCGCCAACAAGCGCAGCTACCTGATCGAATGCCGGGCCGCGGCCGACCGCCTGGCGCGGGAGGCCGAGGCCCGCCGGTCGCGGCTCGCGGCCATTGCCGAGGAGAGCCGGTCCTGGCGCGAACGCGCCGAAGCGGCGCAAGGGCGGCTCGCCGACTTCGCCCAACGGCGCGCCGCCATCGCCGGCGAGATCGAGCGCCTGGCCCGCCGGCCGGCCGAAATCGCCGAGCAGCGCGCCGCCCTCGGCGCACTGATCGAGAGTGCCGCCGCCGCGCGGCGCAGCGCCGCCGACCGCCTGGCAGCAGCGGAAACGACCCTGGCCGAGGCCGACCGGGCCTTGAAGTCCGCCGAAGCCGAGCTTGCCGGCGCGCGAGAATCGCGGGTCCGTGCCGAGGGCCTGGTCGCCCAGGCGAGCGAGGCTCAGGGCCTGCTGGCGGCCCATATCCGCGAGCGCCTCGATTGTGCGCCCGAGGAGACTTTGGCTCTGGCCGAGATCGACCCCGGCGAGGAATTGCCCGCCCGCGAGCAGATCGAAAGCCGCATCCAGCGCCTGACCCGGGAGCGCGAGAACATCGGTCCGGTCAATCTCCGGGCCGAAGCCGAGGCGACGGAGATGGATACCCAGCTCTCCGGCCTGAAGAGCGAGCGCGGCGACCTGGTGAATGCCATCGCCCGGCTGCGCCAGGGCATCGCCAGCCTGAACCGCGAAGGGCGCGAGCGCCTGCTCGCCGCCTTCGAGGTGGTGAACAAGAATTTCGGCGAGCTGTTCATGCGGCTCTTCGGCGGCGGCCGGGCCCATCTCGCCTTGACAGAACAGGAAGATCCGCTGGAAGCCGGGCTCGAAATCATGGCGAGCCCGCCGGGCAAGCGCCTGCAGCTCATGTCGCTGCTTTCGGGCGGCGAGCAGGCGCTGACGGCGCTGGCATTGCTGTTCGCCGTCTTCCTCGCCAACCCGGCGCCGATCTGCGTGCTGGACGAGGTGGATGCGCCGCTGGACGACGCCAATGTCGACCGCTTCTGCAGCCTGATCGAAGAGATGGGCCATGGCAGCGCCACCCGGTTCCTGGTCATCACCCATCACCGCATGACCATGGCCCGGATGGACCGCCTGTTCGGCGTCACCATGGCCGAGCGCGGCGTCTCCCAGCTCGTTTCCGTCGACCTGCAGCAGGCCGACGGGCTGCGCGCGACGGCGTGAAATCCTGCCTATCTTTCAATGACTTGTGCGACATCCGGCCGCGCTTGACAGGGGTTGGGTCGGCCCTTAAGGTGCCGGCGCCTCGGGGCCCTGGGAAGTGGGCGGCCGCGGGGCCGCTTGACCTCGGCGACCGATGAGCGAGGGGGAGCCCCCGACACGGTTGGATGATCTCGACGCCCGTTTGCGCCGCTTGCGCGAGCGGACGTCCGAAGAGGATGCGACGCCGCCTGGCAGGGAACTGCAATCGAGTTCCGCCGCCGGCTTCGCCCTTCGGATCGGGATCGAGCTTCTAGCGGCTCTGCTGGTCGGCGGGGGAATCGGCTGGCTGCTGGACCATTGGTTCGGCACCCTGCCGCTCTTCCTGATCGTCTTCTTCCTCCTGGGTGCCTGCGCAGGCATGCTCAACGTCTTCCGGGCGGGCCGGGAGATCAACCGGTGAAGCGCGAGAGTGCCCTTTGTCCCACGGTGCCAGCCCCCTCGAGCAATTCCTGATCCGCCGCATCTTCGAGCTGCATATCGGCGGCCTCGACATCTCCTTCACCAACTCCTCGCTGTTCATGATCATCGCCGTGGTCGGGATCACGGCCTTCCTCAATCTCAGCATGCGCAAGTCGGCCCTGGTGCCGGGGCGCTGGCAGTCGATGGCCGAGCTCTCCTACGAGTTCATCGCCAACGTGGTGCGCGAGAACGCGGGCAGCGAGGGAATGGCCTATTTTCCCTTCGTCTTCACGCTGTTCATGTTCATCCTGTTCTGCAACCTGCTCGGCCTCATCCCATACTCCTTCACAGTGACGAGCCATATCATCGTCACCTTTGCGCTGGCGGCCGTCGTTTTCCTCGGCGTCACGGCCATCGGCTTCGCCAAACATGGCCTCAAGTTCCTGCGGCTGTTCGTGCCCTCCGGCGTGCCGATCGCACTGCTCCCGCTCATCGTCCTCATCGAGCTCATCAGCTACCTGACGCGGCCGATCAGCCTCTCGGTGCGCCTGTTCGCCAACATGATGGCCGGCCATACCATGCTGAAGGTCTTCGCCGGCTTCGTCGTCGCGCTCGGCATCTGGCTCGGCTGGGCGCCGCTCGCCTTCATCGTCGCGCTGATCGCGCTCGAGTTCGGCATCGCCATCCTGCAGGCCTATGTCTTCGCGATCCTTTCCTGCATCTACCTGCACGATGCCATGCATCCCCATCACTGATCCGAAACTTTTCAGCCAGAAGGAACCACGCACATGGACGCAAATGCCGCCAAGCTGATCGGCGCCGGTCTCGCCACCATTTCGCTGGCGGGCGTCGGCATCGGCATCGGCCAGATCTTCGGCAGCTATGTCTCTGCCGCGATTCGCAACCCCGCCGCGGCGCCGAAGCAGTTCGGCAACGTGCTGCTGGGCTTCGCGCTGACCGAGGCCGTCGCGCTCTACGCCCTCGTCATCGCGATGCTGCTGCTGTTCGTGTTCTAAGCCGAAGCCGATGCCGCAGCTCAACTTCGCGGACTACCCGCCGCAGCTGATCTGGCTCGCCATCACCTTCGTGGCTCTGTACCTGATCATCTCGCGGTTGGCGCTGCCGCGCGTCGGCGCGGCGCTCGGGGCGCGTCAAGCGAAGCTGACGGAAGACCTCGACCGGGCCGAGAAACTGAAGGCCGAGGCCGAGGCAACGCTCGCGGCCTATCACAAGGCGATCGCGGAAGCCCGCGCCGGCAGCCAGGCGGAGCTGAAGCGGGCCGCCGCCGACATGGCAGCCGAAGCGAGCCGGCGCGAAGCGGCTTTCGCGGCGGAGATCGGCGCCAGGACCAAGACAGCCGAGGATGGGATCGCCGCCGCCAGGGCCGCGGCGCTCGGCGACCTGCGCGTCGCCGCGGGCGAAACTGCGCGCGCGCTGGTCGCCAGGCTTTCCGGCAGCGAACCAGATGCAGCGGCGGTCGAGCGCGCGTTGACCACGGCCGAAGGGGTCAGGCACTGATGGAACTGCTGCGCGACCCGGAGACCTGGATCGCCGTCGCCTTCCTGGCCTTTCTGGCGGTGGCGGCGAAGCCGATCTTCCGCGCCGTCGTCAAGGGCCTCGACGCCCGGGCCGAGCGCATCCGCAACGATCTCGCCGAAGCCGAACGCCTGCGTCGCGAGGCCGAGGCGCTCCTGGCCGACTATCAGGCCAAGCAGCGCGCCGCGGCCGAGGAGGCGGCGGGGATGCTCGCCCGCGCCCGCGAGGAAGCCCAGGTCCTGAAGAAGGAAGCGGCGGCCAACTTGGAAGCCTTGCTGAAGCGGCGCGAGCGCATGGCGCTGGACAAGATCGCCCAGGCCGAAGCCGAGGCGAAGGCCGAGGTCCAGGCCCGCGCCGTGGACCTCGCCGTCGCCGCGGCGGCTCTGGTTCTGGAGCAGCAGGCCGCCGGCCCGCTTTCCGCCCGTCTCATCGACCAGGCCATCGGCGAGCTCGCGCAGAAGCTGCATTAGAGCATTTTCCGCCGAAGTGGGCACCGGTTCGGCGTAGAAAATGCGACCAGACCAAGGAATCTAGAGCATGTTTCGATTCAATCGGATCGAAACATGCTCTAAGCGGCCCGACCGAGTAGCGGGTACGCCTCGCCAAGAATTTTCTCATCTGTCATGCCCGTGCTCGTCACGGGCATCCATGTCTTCCATCCTTGGATAACAATTCGTGGATGGCCGGGTCTCGGCCGCAAACTGCGGCCGGCCCGGCCATGACGAATGTTGATACGCAATCTCCAGGGATCGGCAGAAAAGTCTACAGCGCCTTCAGGATCGCTTCCGCGCTCGACACTTCGAAGGCGCCCGGCGCCTCGACGTTGAGGGTCTTCACCACGCCATTGTCCACCACCATGGCGTAGCGCTGGGAGCGGGTGCCCATGCCGTAGCCGGTGGCGTCCATGGTCAGGCCCACGGCCTTGGTGAAATCACCGTTCCCGTCGGCCAGCATCAGGACCTTGTCCTCCACATGCTGGTCCTTGCCCCAGGCGCCCATGACGAAGGCGTCGTTGACCGAGAGGCAGGCGACGGTATCCACGCCCTTGGCCTTCAGCTCCTTGAAGTGGTTGACGAAGCCCGGCAGGTGCTTCGCCGAACAGGTCGGCGTGAAGGCGCCGGGGAGCGCGAAGACCACGACTTTCTTGCCCTTGAACAGCTCGTCGGTGGTGATGGTCTGGATGCCGTCCTTGGTCTTGTGCTGCAGCTTCGCTGCAGGAAGCTTGTCGCCGGCCTTGATCGCCATGGTCTGTCCTTTCATGGATAGGGAGCGCCTTCGAAAATCCGAGCCTAAGATAGGTAAAGAGCGGCCCGGGTCAACCGCCGCCGGCGGCCTCGACCGCCTTGCGGACCGCGTCCTCGGTCAACAGGCTGGGCAGCGCCAATCCCTGGGGCGCACGGGGGCCATAGACGGCGTCGAAGGGAATGCCATAGCGCCCGAAGCTGGCGAGGTAGCGCGCGATGGCCGGGTCGGGGCTGGTCCAGTCGGCGCGGAGGCCCGCGATCCGGCCCTTCATCAGGGCGTCCGCCGTCCAGCCCCGGTCGAATACCAGCGCCTTGTTCACCTGGCAGTTGATGCACCAGGCCGCCGTCGCATCCACCAGCACGGTGCGGCCCTTGCCGAGGAGATCGGCCAGGGCCGTCTCGCTGAAGGGCTGCCAGACGCCCTCTTGCACGGCCGGCGGCGGAGCCTCGGCAACCAGGCTCGGCGCCAGGAGTGCCGCCAGTGCTGCGAGCCCCAGCCCGGCGGCCCGCGTGCGTCGCGGCAGGCTCGCCAGCGCCAGCAGGGATGAGAGGACGACGAGGGCAGCACCTGTCGCGAGCGCAGCGCCGGGACCTACCTGTCCCGCCAGCACGTGGAGAAGCCACAGCGCCGTGCCGGCGAGGCCGAGGCCAAGCACGCGCTTCAGGTGCAGCATCCAGCGTCCGGGGTGAGGCAGATGAAGAGCCAGGTCCGGCACGGCCGCCACCAGGATATAGGGCGCGCTGAGACCGAGTCCGATGAGCAGGAACATGCCGAAGATCTGCGCCGTGCCGCCGGCGAGCGCGAAGCCGACGGCGGTGGAAAGGAAGGGCACCGTGCAGGGTGTGGCAAGCAGCGTCGCCAAGGCGCCGGTCAGGAAATCGCCCAGCAGCCCGCGTTGGGACTCCGTCGCCTCGGCCAGGCGCCCGGCGAATCCGGGCAACGGAATTTCGAACCAGCCCCAGAGATTGCCGGCAAGCGCCGTCAGCATCAGGGCCATGCCCGAAAGGAACAACGGATGCTGGAACTGGACGCCCCAGCCCGCCGCCTCGCCCGCGGCTCTCAGGCCCGCGAGCAGGCTCGCCAGCGCCAGGAAGCTCGCAAGCACGCCCGCGGTGCTGGCGAGAAAGCTCCAGCGCACATGGGCCCGCTCCTTGCCGCTATGGCCGACGAAGGCGATGAGCTTCAGGGACAAAACCGGCAGCACGCAGGGCATGAGATTGAGGATGAGCCCGCCGAGGAGTGCCGCCAGCAGGATCGGCCAGAGCGGAGGCCCCGATTCCGCGGCCGGCAGGATGTGGGCCTCAAGCCCCCGATTGCCGTCGGTGACCGTGATGGTGAGCGCCGCGCCCGCAAGAGGCGGGCCCCCGGACAGCCGCTTCACGGCGATTTCGAGCAGGGCATGATGGCCGGCGCCGGAGATGGTGACGCGAGGCTTGGGGAAATAGAGGCCGCTCGGGCCCTCGACGATGAGATCGGGCGCCTTCAAGGGCATCAGCGAATCGACCGATACGCTGAGCACCGGCGCCTTGTCGTCTCCCGCCGCGCTCGCCGATTTCAAGGTCAGCCCATGGGCGGCGCCGTCGCCCGGCACCTCGGCCGCGAACCGGTCGATGAGCTGGGCATAGTCGCTGGGTTGCGGTTGGCTCGCCGGAAGATCGAGGGCGAGGCTCGCACTGCGCGGAATGCAAACCTTGGCGCAGACGAGGTAATCCACTTTGAGGCGAAGGCCGAGCGGTTTGGCGGGATCGGCCGGGCGCGCCAGAATCGGAAACACGACCTCGCCCTCATAGCCGAAGGTGTCGAGGCCGAAGAGGGTGAAGCGCATGGGCACCGGCCAGGCGAACCGGGCGCCGGCGAGATTGCTCGAGCCCGCCCAATCCACGGTCACCGGCAGCCCCGCATCGCCCGGCGAGCGCCAATAGGTCTTCCATCCCGGCTGAAGTTGGAACTGGAGTCCGAGCGGCACGCTGTCTTGCCCACCACCGCCGGTCACCGCCGACAGCAGGCGCAGGCCCGCTTCGGGCGTCGAGACCCAGTTGCTGGCAGGGCCTTGCGAGGTTCCTTGGGACCAGGCTTGGCCGCCGGCCAAGCCGAGCCACAGCAAAGCCGCAAGAACCGTCAGATGCCGCTTCATGGCGGCGCGACTATAACCATTGGCGTCGCCCCGTTTCTCATAAAACCAAGGCAATTTGTCACAATACCGTGTAGCATCCAGGCTTGTTCAAGGGCCGCCCGATGCCCAGGTTGTAAGCCATGGCTGAAACGATCAGCGAAGGCTATCTGACGGGTCAACTCCTGGTCGCCATGCCGACCATGCGCGACCCGCGCTTCACCCGCACGGTCATCTTCATGTGCGCCCATAATGCCGAAGGGGCCATGGGCCTGGTGGTGAACCGGCTGGTAGGCTCCCTCACCTTCCCCGATCTGCTCGCCCAGCTCGGCATCCCGCGCGGGCCCGAGGGCCGCGACATCCGGGTGCATTTCGGCGGGCCGGTGGAGACGAGCCGGGGATTCGTCCTCCATTCGGCCGACTACCACGACGAGGGAACGATGCAGATCGGCGGCGGATTCGGGCTGACCGCCAGCCTCGACATCCTGCGCGATCTCGCCGGCGGTGCTGGTCCGCGCCAGAGCCTGCTGGCGCTGGGCTATGCCGGCTGGGGTCCAGGCCAGCTCGACACCGAAATCAACGCCAATGGCTGGCTGTCGGCCCCAGCCGACGAGGCCCTGTTGTTCGACTCGCGGCTCGATGACAAGTGGGAACGCGCCATCGGCAAGATCGGGGTGCGCGTCGACCAACTTTCTGGAGACGCCGGGCACGCATGACTAGGCCTCACGCCGGCTTTCGATAGTCCCCCGCCAGCAGCGCATGCAGGATGTGGTCCTGCCAGCGGCCGGCGATCTTGAGGTAGTCCCGCGCATAACCTTCCTGTTGGAAGCCGAGCCGTGCCAGCAACGCCCGGCTCGCCTTGTTGTGGGGTAGGCAGGCGGCTTCGATGCGATGCAGGCCCAACCGCTCGAAGGCGTAGGGCAGCAACGCCGTCAGCGCTTCGCCCATGAGGCCGCGGTTGGCGAAGGCCTCGCCCATCCAGTAGCCAAGGCTCGCCGCCTGGGCCACGCCCCGGCGCACGCCGCTGAGGTTCACCCCGCCCACGAGCACCCCGGTTTCGCGCAGGAAGATGAAAAAGGCGTAGCCCTGGTCGGAGCGCCACTCGTGGCCGATCTGGCGCAGCCGCCGCCGATAGGCGGGAATGGTCAGCGCGTCATCGGGCCAGGTCGGCTCCCAAGGCACGAGAAAATCCCGGCTGGCGACGCGCAAATTGGCCCAGGCCCGCCAATCCGTGAGCCGCGGCCGGCGCAAGGAAACTCGCGCCGTCTCCAGCCGGGGACCGCGGCCGAGGCCGAACCTCAACATGCGTCAAAGAATGGCCGGCACGGAGAAGCGGTTCAAGCGGCGAGGCGCGCGGCGACGCTTTCCAGCCGCGCCAACCGCCCGATCGGCCCGAGCCCGGCCAAGGTCGGCGGGCCCGACATGAGGCGCCGGGCGACGCGGGCGAGATGGGCCACGTCGACCGCTTCGATTCGGGCGATGATCTCCTGAGGGGTGACCGGCCGGCCCCAGATGAGGATCTGGCTCGCCAGCTGCTCGGCCCGATTGCCGGTCGATTCCCGCGCCATCAGCACGCCGGCACGCGCCTGGGCCTTGGCCCGTTCCAGCTCCTCGGCCGTGAGGCTGGCAGGCAGGCGCAGGATCTCTTCCATGACCAGGGGCAGGATCTCGGCCGCTTCCTTTTCGCCCGTGCCGGCATAGACCCCGAAGATCCCGCCGTCCACGAAAGAGGAGGAGAAGCTGTAGATGCTGTAGACGAGGCCGCGCTTTTCGCGGATCTCCTGGAACAGGCGCGAGGACATGCCGCCGCCGAGCACGGTCGAGAGCACGCCAAGCGCGTAGTAGTCGGGATCGAGATAGCTCACCCCCGGCAGGCCCAGCACCAGATGCACCTGCTCGAGGTCCCTCTCCACCCGGCTCTCGCCGCCGACATAACGCGCGGGCTCGGGCGCGCTCGCGCCACCCGTCGGCAGGGCGACGAAGGCCTTGCGCGCCAAGGCTACCAGCTGCTCATGATCCACCGCGCCGGCGGCGGCGAGCACGAGATGGCCAGGTGCGTAGTGCCGCTGCATGTAGCCGCGCAGCGTCTCGCCCGAGAGCCGGCTCACGATCTCGGCCTTGCCCAGCACGGGCCGGCCCATGGGCTGATCGGGATAGGCCGCCCATTGGAAATGATCGAAGACGATGTCGTCGGGCGTGTCCTCGGCCTGGCCGATCTCCTGCAACACCACGGCGCGCTCGCGCGTCAGCTCCTCGGCATCGAAGGTCGAGTGCTGGAGGATGTCGGCGACGATGTCGAGGGCGAGCGGCAGGTCGCCCGCCAGCATCTTGGCGTAGTAGCAGGTCTGCTCGCGCGCGGTGTAGGCGTTGAGATGCCCTCCCACCGCCTCGATCTCCTCGGCGATGGCGCGCGCCGACCGGCGCTCGGTTCCCTTGAAGGCCATGTGCTCCAGCATGTGGGAAACGCCGTTGACCTCCGCCGGCTCGTTGCGGGTGCCGACATTGGCCCAGGCGCCGATGGATACGGTCTCGACCGATTCCATGCGGTCGGTTGCGACCGTCAATCCGTTCTCGAGCTTCGTGACCGCGACTGTCATGCTGCCTTGCCCTTCGCTATTTCACCGCGGATATGCGCCTCGACCGCCGCCAGATCATTGGGCAGGCGGACGAAGCGTTCCTTGCGTTCGTACAGATCCGATAGGGCGTCCGGCAGCGCCGGGCGCTTGCCCGTGGCCTTTTCCACCGCATCGGGGAACTTGGCCGGATGCGCCGTCGCCAGCGCCACCACCGCCACGTCGGGGTCGACCTTCTCCGCCCGCGCGGCAGCAACGCCGATGGCGCTGTGGGGATCGATCTGCTCGCCCGTCTCGCGCCAGAACCTAGCCATGGCGGCAAGGGTCTCCTTGTCGTCCAGCTTGTGGCCGGCGAAAAGCGCCCGGAGCTGGCGATGCTGTGCCGGGTCGAGGCCGAGCTTGCCGGTTTCGCGCAAGGCCTTCATGGCGGCCGCGAGACGCCGCCCGTCGCGCCCGTAGAGATCGAATAGCAGGCGCTCGGCGTTGCTGGAAACCTGGATGTCCATGCTCGGACTCAAGGTAGGGTGGACCTGGCCGATTTCCATCCTGCCCGAGGCGATGAAACGGGTCAGGATATCGTTGCGGTTGGAGCCGACGATGAACTTCTCCACGGGCAGCCCCATGGCCCGGGCGGCATAGCCGGCATAGACATTGCCAAAATTGCCCGTCGGCACGGCGAAGGCGATCCGGCGCCCGGGCGCGCCCAGCGCCAGAGCCGCGGCCACGTAATAGACGATCTGGGCCATGATCCGGCCCCAATTGATGGAATTGACCGCAGCCAATCGCATTTCGTCGCGAAAGGATGCGTCGGCGAACATCGCCTTCACCAAATCCTGGCAATCGTCGAAGGAGCCATGGATCGCGATATTGCGGACATTGGCGCTGGCGACCGTCGTCATCTGCCGGCGCTGGACCTCGGAGGTCCGGCCCTCCGGATGAAGGATGAAGATGTCGATCCCCGCCCGGTCGCGGCAGGCTTCGATCGCCGCCGAACCGGTATCGCCGGAAGTGGCGCCGACGATGGTGATCCGCTGCTTGCGCTGGGCGAGGAGATGCTCGTAAAGCCGGCCCAGAAGCTGCAAGGCCACGTCCTTGAAGGCCAAAGTCGGCCCGTGGAACAGCTCCATCAGCCAGAGCCGGGCGTCGACTTGGCGGAGCGGCGCCACCGCCTTGTGGCCGAAGCCGGCATAGGCCTCGGCCACGATCCGGGCAAAATCCGCTTCGCCGATCCGGCCGCCCAGGAATGGCCCCATGACGCGCTGGGCCAGAGCTGGATAATCCAGACCAATCAATGGCTTGAGGTCGACCTGGGGCCAGCTTTCGGGTAGGTACAGCCCGCCGTCGCCCGCCAGCCCGGCGAGCAGAACCTCGTCGAAGGCAAGCGCCGGCGAGGCGCCGCGGGTGCTGAGATAACGCAAGAGGGCGTTCCGTCTCGAGTTTCGGGAGCGGCGTACCCTATCGCCCGAGGGGGGTCATGGCAAGGCGGGCGCCAACTTTCTCTGCGCCGCCTCTATTGGAGATATATATTATACTTCTGGTATACCATAAGTTGTTGACCGACGGCCGCCGTTTTCCACAACCGTGACGCACGAACCCGTAGCCGCGGTATCCGCACTCAACCCAAATACCGCCGCTCCAGATGCGTCCTGAAAATCGCCGGATCGAGCGGCCCGCCCGTGGCGCGCGCGATGAGCTCGGTCGAACTCCAGCGCGAGGCTGGGCCATGGACGTGTTCGCGCAGCCAGGAAAGCAGCGGCGCGAAATCGCCGCGGGCGATGGCCGACGGGATTTCGGGAACCGCGCGCTTGGCGGCGTCGTAAAGCTGGGCCGCGGTCATGGCGCCCAGCGTGTAAGTCGGGAAATAGCCCCAGGCGCCGACGAACCAGTGGATGTCCTGAAGGCAGCCCTCCCGGTCGCTGGGCGGCGTCAGGCCGAGAAGCTTCTTCATCCCGTCGTTCCAGGCAGCCGGCAGATCGACCAGGGAAAGGTCGCCGGCGATGAGCGCCTTCTCCAGGCGGTAGCGCAGGATGACATGGCTCGGGTAGCAGACTTCGTCGGCGTCCACCCGGATGAATCCAGGCGCGACCCGGGCATAGAGTCGCGCGAGATTGTCCGGCGCGTAGGCTTCGCTTTCGCCGCCGAAGGCTTCGCTCAAGATCGGCGCCAGGAAGGAAAGGAACTCCGGGCCCCGGCAGACCTGCATCTCCATGATCAGGGACTGGCTCTCATGCACGGCCATGCCGCGGGCGAAGCCGACGGGCTGATAGCGCCAATCGGCCGGCCGGCCGCGCTCATAGAGGGCATGGCCCGTCTCGTGCAGGATCCCCATGAGAGCCGGCACGAAATCATCCTCGCTATAGCGCGTGGTGACGCGCACGTCCTCCGCCACCCCGCCGCAGAAGGGATGGAGCGAGGTATCGAAACGGCCATGGTCGAAATCGAATCCCAGAACCTGCATCAGCTTCCGGCCCAAGGCCTGCTGGGCCGCTTCGGGGAACGGCCCCTTGGCGCGGATCGGCGCAGGGCGTTTCGCCTGGCGGGCGAGCGCCGCTTCGCGCAGGTTCGGCAGGAATCCGGCGAGCCCGTCGAACAGCCGGTCGATTTCGCTCACTCTCAGGCCCGGCTCGAACTCG
Source organism: uncultured Alphaproteobacteria bacterium (assembly GCA_963724385.1). Lineage (GTDB taxonomy): Bacteria > Pseudomonadota > Alphaproteobacteria > Dongiales > Dongiaceae > DASXQK01. Next base: position 1,168,269 of record CAVRUJ010000002.1, read on the forward strand.
TCGATGAGCGCCTCGTAAGGCGAGACGCCAAGCGCGTCGGCCTTGGCCGTTGCGGCTTCGCGCACCAGGCCCAGCAGCGTTTCCAGGACCGGCTTGGCCAGAGCGTAGTCTCCCGCCGGCCGGGCCTTGCGCCAGACGCTTTCCGCCCGGCCGGACGCCTTGGTGAGCGCTTCGACGAGGCCGGGATCGAGCGCCGTCGCATGGACGCGAAGACGACGCATTTCCGCGAGATTGGCGCGCTGCCAGGGATCGAGGGAATTGGCTTCCTCGCCTGCCTCGTGAAGCAAATCGCCCAGGGCCGGATCGGCCAGCATACCGTGGCAGACGACGTCGAGGGCGGCCATCTGCTCGGCCCGCGCTTCGGCTCCGCCCTCGGGCATCATGCAGGCTTGGTCCCATTCCAGGACGGCGCGGCCGTCCTTGAGGGCGGTCCAGCGATGGAAGCGGCGCTCGAGCTCGCCATAAGCGGCGGGAAGGTTTCGCTGGGGCGCGCTCATGCCGGCGTTTCCGTCTTCGGCGGCGCTGCGGCCTTCTCGGCCAGCCCGCGATGATAGAGCACGTAGATGACGGCAAGCGCGATCGCCAGGCAGAACCAGGTGATGGCGTATTGGAGGTGGTCGTTGGGGAGGTCGATCTGGGTCTGGCCGCCGATGGGAAGGCCACCGGCATTCTTGCCCGGCCCGGCTTCGACATAGAACCGGGTCTCTGTCCCGGGCAGAGCAGCGAGCTTGGCCATGGCCGGCAGGTCGACCCAGAAGAAGAAATCGAGGTCGGGGCGATTGTCGGGCACGAACCAGGTCTGCCGACCCTGGAGGCGGATGACGCCATCGAGGGTCGTAGGGCCTTCGATTTGGCCCGCGCTGCGCTTGATGGCTTGCTTCCGGTCGAGGGGAATCCAGCCGCGATCCACCAGCACCGTCCGCCCGTCGGCGAGACGGAAAGGCGTGATCACGTGATAGCCCGCACTGCCCTCGAAGGTGCGGGCGCCGAGGAAGATTTCCTTGTCGTTGGCGAACTGGCCTTGAGCCTGGACATGGCGGTATTCGAGACCGACGAGCTCGGCGGCACCAAGGGGATCCGCACTGGGGAGGCCCATCGCGGGCGCGCTGGTGCGCTGCGTCCGCTCGGCGATCAGCCCCTCTTTCCAGTGCAGGCGCTGGACCTGCCAGATGGAGAGGCCCAGCATCAGCAGCACGGCGGGGACCGTGAACACGGTCGGCCAAAAGGTCGGACGGAACTTCATGTCAATCGCGGCGAAACTCGCCGGTGCGGTGCTTGTATTGGAGGGCGATCATGATCGCCTTGGCCGGGCGCAGCAAGGCGAGCGAAAGACCGAGGATCACAGGGCCCCACACCACGGCGTGGACCCAGAAGGGTGGCCGGAACCACACTTCGGTCAGGAGCACCAGCGGCATGACCAGCGCGCTGACGATGAAGATGATGAAGATGGCGGGCCCATCGGCGCTGTCGGCGCCCGAGAGGTCCAGCTTGCAGCGCTCGCAGGCCGGCACGACCTTGAGATAACCCTGGAACAGCCTGCCCTGCCCGCAGCGCGGACAACGGCAGGCAAGCCCGGTGGAGAGTACCGACACCTATGCCTAATGGGTGGCGTAGGGACCCGGCCCGGCGCCGAAGAAATAGATGCAGGTGAAGAGGAACAGCCACACCACGTCGACGAAATGCCAGTACCAGGCCGCGGCCTCGAAGCCGAAATGATGGTCCGGCTTGAAATGCCCGGCGCGGGCCCGGAAGAAGCAGACGATGAGGAAGGTCGTACCGATGATGACGTGGGCGCCATGGAAGCCCGTGGCCATGAAGAACGTCGAGGGATAGATGCCGTCCTTGAAGTGGAAGGCGGCGTGGCTGTACTCGAAGGCCTGGACGCCGGTGAAGCTCAGGCCCAGCAGGATGGTGATCGCCAGGCCCTGGAGCATGCCCTGGCGGTCGCCTTCGCGCAGCGCATGATGGGCCCAGGTGACCGTCACGCCCGAGGTCAGCAGGATGAGGGTGTTGAGCAGCGGCAGCGACAGGGGATCGAAAGTGCGGATCGTCTTCGGCGGCCAGACATTGCCGATGGCGTCGGTCGGGAACAGGCTGGCGTTGAAATAGGCCCAGAAGAAGGCGGCGAAGAACATCACCTCGGAGGCGATGAACAGCGCCATGCCGTAACGCAAGCCGATCTGCACCACCGGCGTGTGCAGGCCCTGGAAGGTCGCCTCCTTGATCACGTCGCGCCACCACATCGCCATGGTCAGCAGGATGAGGAAGATCCCCACCGGCATCAGCCAGGGTGTGACGTCGTGCATGTAGAACACCAACGCGACCGCCATCGTTCCGGCTGCCACGGCGCCGACGATGGGCCAGGGGCTGGGCTCGACGAGATGGTAGGGCTGCTTCGGGCCTTCGGCGTGACTCTGGCTCATCTGGGGCAATTCCCTGGTGTGGTCTTGAGGAGCGGCCGTCAATTGGGCGTGACCGCGGTGTTCGCGGCCGGCTGGCCCGAAACCTTGAGCGAAGCATCGGTCGCCGGCTTGGCATCGGCGGCGCGGAAGAAGGTGTAGCTGAGGGTGATGCTGTCGATGCCTTTCATGTCGGCATCCTTCAGCATCGCCGGGTCGACGAAGAACTGCACCGGCATGTCGACGCCCTGGCCCGCCTTCAGGGTCTGCTCGGTGAAACAGAAGCACTGGATCTTGTCGAAGTACTGGCCGACTTCGACCGGCAGCACGTTGAAGGTCGCCGTGCCGGTGACGGTGCGCTCCGACAAGTTCACGGCCCGGAAGTAGACCAGCGTCGGCTCGCCCAGGCGAACTTTGACCTGTTTCTGCTCCGGGAAGAAGCGCCAGGGCAGCGCCGGGTTCACCTCGGCATCGAAGCGGACCCAGACCATGTGGGCGCTGATGACTGTAGGTGCCGCTTCCGCGCGCCGGGTAGTGCCACCGTAGCCGGTTGCCTGGCAAAAGACGCGGTACAGCGGTACGGCGGCAAAGCTGAGCGCCACCATGCCGGCGAAGACACCCGTCAGCATCAGGGCAAGGGCGAGATTGCGGCTGCTGCGCATGGCTTCAGTGCCCGTTGATGCGCACAATGGTGACGGCGTAAATCAGGGCCACGAAGGCGAGGAGTGCCACCAGCATTGCGATGTTCCGGGCCTTGCGATTCCGGTCGATCACGCCAGGCCCCCGAACAGCCCCGGCGCCCGATCGACGATCAGCAGCGCGAACAGCAGGAAGAGATAGAGGATCGAGAAGCCGAACATGCGCTTGGCGCTGCGGTCGGTCGAATCGAACCAGACCCCGACGGCCGCCAGGATGAAAAGCGCGCCGAGCAGCGCCGCAGAAACACCATAGATCGGCCCGGCGATGCCGAGCATCCAAGGCGCCAATGCGAGCGGAAACAAGAGCACAGTATAGATCAGCATCTGGCGCTTGGTCGCGCGCGGACCGGCGACCACGGGCAGCATCGGCACCCCGGCCTTGGCGTAGTCGGCCGAGCGGAACAGCGCGAGGGCCCAGAAATGGGGCGGCGTCCACATGAAGATGAGAAGGAACAAGACGATCGGCGCGAGGCTGAGGTGCCCGTTCTCCGCCGCCCAGCCGATCATGGGGGGAAAGGCGCCGGCCGCCCCGCCGATGACGATGTTCTGCGGCGTGCGGCGCTTCAGCCACATCGTGTAGACAAGCACGTAGAACAGGATCGCGCCCGCGAGCAAGCCTGAGGCGAGCCAGTTGACCGCGAGCCCCATCATCCCGACCGAAACGATGGCCAGCACCACGCCGAAGCCGGCGGCCTCGGAGGGCTCGACGCGGCCCGCCGGGATCGGCCGATGCCGGGTGCGGCTCATCACCGCGTCGATGTCGCGGTCATACCACATGTTGATGGCACCCGAGGCACCTGCGCCGACCGCGATGCAGAGCACGGCCACCGCCGCCAGCAGAGGATGAAGATGGCCGGGCGCCACCATCATGCCGGCGAAACCCGAGAAGACGACGAGGGACATCACCCGCGGCTTCAGCAGCTGCAGGAAGTCGGAGACCCGCGCCCCTTCCTGCGTCGTGGATTGCGATAGAGCGAGATCGGTCAAGTCGGGCGCCTCACTTCACCACCGGCAACACTTCGTAGGTATGGAACGGCGGCGGCGAGGGTTGCGTCCATTCGAGCGTCGTAGCGCCCTCGCCCCAGGGATTGGCGGCGACCTTCTTGCCGGCGAAGAAGGTGTAGAGCACGACGCCGACGAACCAGAGGGTGCCGGCATAGGAGATGTAGGAGCCGATCGAGGCGATGAAGTTCCAGCCGGCGAAGGCATCCGGATAGTCGGGGATCCGTCGCGGCATGCCGGCGAGGCCCAGGAAATGCATGGGGAAGAAGGTCACGTTGACGCCGATGAAGGTGACCCAGAAATGGACCTTGCCGGCCCATTCCGGATATTGCCGGCCGCTCATCTTGCCGAACCAGTAGTAGAAGCCGCCGAAGATGGCGAACACGGCGCCGAGCGACAGCACGTAGTGGAAATGGGCGATGACGTAGTAGGTGTCGTGGAGCGAGGTGTCGACGCCGGCATTGGCCAGTACGATGCCGGTGACGCCTCCGACCGTGAACAGGAAGATGAATCCGACGGCGAACAGCATGGGGGTGGAGAAGCGGATCGACCCGCCCCACATGGTCGCGATCCAGCTGAAGATCTTGATGCCCGTCGGCACCGCGATCACCATCGTCGCCAGCGTGAAGTAGGCGCGGATGTTGGCGTTCAGGCCCGTGGTGAACATGTGGTGGGCCCACACGATGAAGCCGAGCCCGCCGATGGCCACCATGGCATAGGCCATGCCGAGATAGCCGAACACCGGCTTCTTCGAGAAGGTCGAGACGATCTGGCTGATCATGCCGAAGCCCGGCAGAATCAGAATGTAGACCTCCGGATGGCCGAAGAACCAGAACAGGTGCTGGAACAGCAGCGGATCGCCGCCGCCCTGGGGATCGAAGAAGGTGGTGCCGAAATTCCGGTCGGTCAGCAGCATGGTGATGCCGCCGGCGAGCACGGGCAGCGAGAGCAGCAGCAGGAAGGCGGTCACCAGGATCGACCAGACGAACAGGGGCATCTTGTGCAAGGTCATGCCCGGTGCCCGCATGTTGAAGATCGTGGTGATGAAGTTGATGGCGCCCATGATCGAAGAGGCGCCCGCCAGATGCAGCGAGAAGATCGCCATGTCGACGGAAGGCCCGCTATGGATCAGCGCGCTGGATAACGGCGGATAGATGGTCCAGCCGGTGCCGGCACCAGGGCCGACCAGGGCCGAGCCCAGGAGCAGCGCGAAGGACGGGATCAGCAGCCAGAAGCTGATGTTGTTCATGCGCGGGAAGGCCATGTCCGGCGACCCGATCATCAGCGGCACGAACCAGTTGCCGAAGCCCCCGATCATCGCCGGCATGACCACGAAGAACACCATGGTGAGACCGTGGGCGGTGACGATCACGTTCCAGAACTGGCCGTTGGGCGTGCCGTCCGGGTTGACGAAATATTGCAGGCCCGGATGCATCAGCTCCATGCGCATGAAGACGGAGAAGCCGCCACCGATCAGGCCCGCGACTATGGCGAACACCAGGTACATCGTGCCGATGTCCTTGTGGTTCGTCGAATAGACGAACCTTCGCCAACCCGTGGGATGATGGGCATGGTCGCCATGCCCGGCCGTGTCGTGGGTGCTCATCCTTGGCTGTCCTTCTGCTTTTCGTCTCGTTCCGTTGACGCGTCGTTCAATTGGCGGGCACGGATGCGAGCTGGGTGCCCGCGGCGCCTCCGGCGCTGGCCGTTGCCTCCGTCACCGGCGGCCACGCCTTGTCCGGGTTCTTTTTCACGAGGTCCACCCACTTGTCGAAATCCTCCCGGCTCACCGCATGGACCATGATGGGCATGAAACCATGACCGTTGCCGCAAAGCTGGGAGCATTGGCCGTAATAGGTGCCGGGGCGCTCGACCTTGAACCAGGTCTCGTTCAGCCTGCCCGGCACGGCGTCGGTCTTCACCCCGAAGGAGGGCACCGACCAGGAGTGGATCACGTCGGTCGAGGTGATCTGCACGCGCACCGTGGCGCCGACCGGCACCTCGACGTACTTGTCGACCGTGAGAAGACGAAGCTGCCCTGGCAGCAGATCCTTGTCGGCCACGATGTAGCTGTCGAATTGGATGTCGCCGTTGTCGGGATACTCGTAGGACCAGTTCCAGGTGTGACCCGTCACCTTGATGGTCATGTCCGCCTTCGGAACATCGGCCGTGAAGTACAGCAGCCGGAGCGAAGGCGCGATGATGCTGGCCAGAACCACGATCGGCAGCACCGTCCAGAGGACCTCGAGGACGGTGCTGTGGGTGAGCCTGCTCGGTTTGGGATTCGCGCGCTCGTTGAAGCGCACCATGACATAGATCAATAACCCGAGGACGAAGACGGTGATGCAGGTGATGATGATCAGCAGCAGATTGTGGAAGTCGTTGATCCGCTCCATGCCGACGGTCGCGGGCGTTTGGAAGCCCAGCTCCCAGGGCCGCGGCTGATCGGCCAGAGCCTCGCCCGCGCCAAGCCCGGCCGCGAGCGAAGCGAGCAACCCCAAAACTCTCGTTAAGCCCATGTCTCTCCGTCCTTAATCCGGGTCCCCATCAGCCAAAGCCGGAGCCCGCTTGCGGGCGAGGGCGAGGTCCTGCTCGGGCTTCGGCCGACGGTCCCCACCACAGCCTTCGCAAGGGCACTCCGCGGCTCCCCCTCGCCGTTGCGGCAGGGAAACTACACCCGTGAGACCGGCCCTCACAAGCGCCGCGCTGGCGCCCCTTCGGGAACTCGATGCGACGATCTGTCGCAAGCCTTGCGCAGCACCTATATGATCACTGACATGAGCCCCGAGTGGAGCGCCGACATGACCGCACTTGCCAAGACCGACGACCTCTTCTTCACCCGCGCGGGGCTGGATCGCAATCGCGTCGAGCGGCTGGCCGCCGAGAGCATCGCCGGCGCCGACGATGGCGAATTGTTCCTCGAGTACAGCCAATCGGAAGCGCTCGGCTTCGACGACGGCAAGCTGAAGACCGCGAGCTTCGACACCAGCCAGGGCTTCGGCCTGCGCGCGATCAAGGGCGAAGCCGCCGGCTACGCCCATGCGAGCGAGCTGTCGGAGGAGGCAATTCGCCGGGCCTCCACCACGGTGAAGGCTGTCCATGGCGGACGCGGCGGCAATCTCGCCGAACCGCCGCCCGGCACCAACCGGCGCCTCTATAGCGACGACAATCCGCTGGCCGGGGTCGCCTTCGCGGCCAAGACCCAGCTTCTGGCCGAGATCGACGCCTATGTCCGGGCCAGCGATCCGCGGGTGCGCCAGGTCAGCGTCTCCCTCACCGGCAATTGGCGGGCGGTGCAGATCATAAGGGGCAATGGCGAGAGGGCCGCCGATATCCGCCCGCTGGTCCGCCTCAACGTCAGCGTCGTGGTCGAGGACAAGGGCCGCATGGAAAGCGGCAGCTACGGCACGGGCGGGCGCACCGGTTACGATTTCTATGTTCGGCCCTCGACCTGGAAGGCGGCGGCGGACGAAGCGTTGCGCCAGGCCATCGTGAACCTTGGCTCGGTGCCGGCGCCCGCCGGCGAAATGCAGGTGGTTTTGGGCCCGGGCTGGCCGGGAATCCTTCTGCATGAGGCGATCGGCCATGGCCTGGAGGGCGATTTCAACCGCAAGAAGACCAGCGCCTTTGCCGGCCTCATGGGCCAGCGCATCGCGACCAAGGGCGTCACCGTGGTCGACGACGGGACAATCCCCGACCGGCGCGGGTCGCTCACCATCGACGACGAAGGCACGCCCTCCCAATGCACGACCCTGATCGAGGACGGCGTGCTGGTCGGATATCTGCAGGATCGGCAGAACGCCCGGCTCATGGGCATGAAGCCGACCGGCAACGGCCGGCGCCAGAGCTTCGCCCATCACCCCATGCCGCGCATGACCAATACCTACATGCTGGCCGGCGCCCACGCGCCCGACGAGATCATCGGCCGAGTCAAAAAAGGCCTCTATGCCGTCAATTTCGGCGGCGGGCAGGTCGACATCACCTCGGGCAAGTTCGTGTTCAGCGCCGCCGAGGCCTATCTGATCGAGGATGGCAAGGTCGGCCTCGCGGTCAAAGGGGCGACCCTCATCGGCAACGGACCGGACGTGCTGACCAAGGTCGCCATGGTCGGCAACGACCTTCAGCTCGACCACGGCGTGGGCACCTGCGGCAAGGATGGCCAGAGCGTGCCGGTGGGTGTCGGCCAGCCCACGCTGCTGATCGAGAGCCTTACCGTCGGCGGGACTGGAAACTAGCCCGCCAGGCGCGGCGGGATCGCGAAGGCGACGCTGACGCGGTTCCAGCTGTTGATCGCGACGACGGCCAAGGTCAGCTTGACCAGCTCCTCGTCCTTGAACTGCTGACGCGTTTCTTCGAACAACCGGTCGGGAACCCCGCTACCGGCGATCAGGGTCACAGCTTCGGTCCAGGCCAGCGCAGCCCGCTCGCGCGGCGTGAACACCGGCGCCTCGCGCCAGACCGCGACCAGGGCGAGACGCTCTTCGCTTTCCCCGTTCTTCCGCGCATCCCGATAGTGCATGTCGACGCAGTAGGCGCAGCCATTGATCTGCGAGGCGCGCAGCTTGACGAGCTCGAGAAGCGAAGGCTCGAGCCCGCTGGAAGTTACGAAATCCTGCAAGCCGCTCATCGCCTTGTAGGCTCCGTGCAGGGTCTTGTAGGGATTGGGTCTCGCTTGCATGGCCAACTCCATAGGCTCAAGGGTTGTTTGGGGCGCTTCCCGGCCGACGGGGAGAATAAGGGGGCGGGTCAGGCCTGTGGCAAGCCGGCCTCGACTCATGTAAGAGCTATTCACATGAGTTGGCACGGGTCCGGGCGGCGGGGCTACCATCACGGCAATCTGAAAGAGGCACTGATTCGCGCCGCCCTGGATCTCATTGCGGCCAAGGGGCCGGCGGGATTCACCTTTGCCGAGGCGGCCCGGTCCGCCGGCGTGAGCCCGGCGGCGCCCTATCGGCATTTCCGCGACCGGGACGCCCTGATGGCCGACGTGGCCGCACGCGGCTTCGAGCTGTTCGAGGCCGAGCTGACCAAGGCCTGGAACGAGGGCAGGCCCGAACCCCTGAAGGCCTTCGAAAACGTGGGACGGGCCTATCTCGCCTTCGCCCGCAAGGAACCTTCCTATTACTCGGCCATGTTCGAATCGGGCCTGCCGATGGATGCTGCGCCCGAATTGCGCCAAGCCAGCGAGCGTGCGTTTGCCGTGTTGCGGCAGGCTGCGGAGGTGCTGGCCGGGCTTCTGCCCAGGGACCGCCGCCCGCCAGCATTGATGATGGCGCTGCATATCTGGGCCCTTGCCCATGGCGTTGCCTCGCTGTTCGGGCGAGGCGACCAGGCCGGGCGAAAACTGCCGATGTCGGCCGAGGAGCTGCTGGAGGCGGGCGTTCTCGTCTATCTCGGCGGCCTTGGCCTCGGCATGCCCTAGTACCGACTTTCGCAGAAAGTCGGTACATCGTTTCCAGTCTTGGTATCGGATTCACGCAGAAATTCGCGACATAGCCCCGAGTCACGAATTTCTGCGATCCGATACCAGGGAAAATCCGCACCCTGAGCTTCAATGCCGTCTTGACAGCGCGGGGCATAAGGCCCAACTATGTGAATGTTGTTAACATTCACATGAGGCGACCCCATGGGCCTGGTGGCAAGACTGGACGATATCGGCAAACCCGCCTGGATCACCCTGATGGTCCTTGGCTTCATCATCCACTGGCCGATCGGGCTCGCGATCCTGGCCTATATCATATGGAGCGGACGCATGAGTTGTTGGAGGCATGGCGGCTCCGGCCGCTGGCAGAGTGAAGGCGCGGAGCGATTCTACGAAAAGGCATCGGGCTGGTGCGGCCGTCGGGCCGGCTGGCGGAGGCACGCACCCTGGGCAACCAGCGGCAACAGCGCCTTCGACGAGTACCGGGCCGAGACCTTGCGCCGGCTCGAGGACGAGCAGAAGGAGTTCCGCGAGTTCCTGGACCGCCTGCGCCAGGCCAAGGACAAGTCAGAATTCGACCAGTTCATGGCCGACCGCTCGCGCCGGCCGCAAGGCCCGGCCCCCGAAGCCCCGCCGGCCTGACCCGTCGCGCGATCCCTCCCGGCGTTTCGCGCCGGGAGGGACGCAGCTCACGGGCTCTCGCTTCTTTCCCGTTTCCTGACAAAGGGCTTCATGCCATCGCGGGCGAGCTTGTCCGCCCGTTCGTTCTCCACATGGCCCGAATGGCCGCGCACCCAGATCCAATGGACGGCGTGGCGCTCCAGGGCCGCTTCCAGCCTTTGCCACAGATCGACGTTCTTCACCGGCTTGTTGTCGGCCGTGCGCCAGCCCCGCGCCTTCCAGCGCGGCAACCACAGCAGGATCCCGTCCTTCATATATGTGCTGTCGGTGTGAAGACGCACGACGGAGGGCTGTTTGAGAGCCTCCAGCGCGCTGATCGCCGCCGTCATCTCCATCCGGTTGTTGGTCGTCCTGGTTTCCCCGCCCTTGAGTTCCCGTTCGTGCTGGTTGGCGCGCAACAGCGCCCCCCAGCCGCCGGGACCTGGATTCCCGCTGCAGGCCCCATCGGTGAAGATGTCGACGGTCGGCCGGGAGCCGAGTTCGGCGCTCATGGATCGAGGCCGTAGCCGCCAGGACCGGTCACCTGGGCGTGGAAGCGCAGCTTGCGCAGATATTCCATCGGATCCTTGGGCTTGACGAAGGCGCCGGCCGGATGGTGCAGCCAGTCGTAAAGCCGCGTGAGCAGGAAGCGCAGCGCGCTGCCCCGGGCGAGCAGGGGCAAGGCCCTGATCTCCTCCGGCGGGATCGGGCGAACTCGGGCGTAGTTGGCGATGAGCCCCCTGGCCTTGGTGGCGTTGAAGGCGAGATTGGGCTCGAAGCACCAGGCGTTCAGGCACACCGCGATGTCGTAAGCATAGAAGTCCGTGCAGGCGAAATAGAAATCGATGATCCCGGAGAGCCGGTCGCCGAGAAAGAACACGTTGTCGGGAAAAAGATCGGCATGGATGGTGCCGATGGCGAGGCTCGCGGGCCAGCTCGCCTGGAGAAACGCGAGCTCACGGACAAGTTCCTCGCCCAGGCCCGGCGAAACCTCATCGGCCCTGGACCTGCAGGCCTCGACCAGCCGGGGCCAGCCGGCGAGCGAGAGGTCGTTGGGCCGGCGGAGCGGGAAATCCGCGCCGGCGAGATGGAACCGCGCCAGGGCTTCCCCCAGCAGCTGGCAATGGCGCGGGGTCGGCCGGCGCGGCCACATGCCGTCGAGGAAGCTGATGATCGCCGCCGGCCGGCCGCAGAGTTCGCTGAGCGCTTCGCCGTTGCGCGCGCGGATCGGCGTCGGGCAGGCGATGCCTTTGCCGGCAAGGTGCTCCATGAGCCCGATGAAGAACGGCAGGTCGCAGCGCTTCACCCGCTTCTCATACAAGGTGAGGATGAAGCTGCCCTCAGTGGTGTGGAGCAGGTAGTTGCTGTTCTCCACCCCTTCGGCGATGCCCTTGCAGGACGCGATGGCGCCGATGTCGTAGCGGGCGACGAACTCCTCGAGCTCGCTGTCGGGAACTTCCGTATAGACGGCCATATCTGCTTAAGCCGAGAGCGCCTTGGGCAGCTTGAACTGGACGTTCTCGGCGATGACGGCCACTTCCTCCACCGCTACGGCATAGCGCGCACGCGCGCTCGCGATCACCTCGTCCACCAGAAGCTCGGGCGCCGAGGCGCCGGCGGTGATGCCAAGACGCTCCACGCCCGCGAGCTTCGCCCAGTCGATCTCCGCCGCGCGCTGGACGAGGAAGGCTTGCGTGCAGCCCGCCGCCTTCGCCACTTCGACAAGGCGCACGGAATTGGAGGAGTTGGGCGCCCCCAGCACCAGCACGGCCTGGCAGCGCCCGGCGATCGCCTTCACCGCCTGCTGCCGGTTCGTCGTCGCGTAGCAGATGTCGTCCTTCTTCGGGCCTTGGATGGCGGGGAAGCGCCGACGCAGCGCGGCGACGATCTCCACCGTGTCGTCGGCCGAGAGCGTCGTCTGGGTGATGTAGGCGAGTTTTCCGGGGTTGGCGACCGAGACCGTCAGGGCCTCTTCGACCGACTGGACCAGGGTCACCGCGCCGGGCGGAAGCTGGCCCATGGTGCCGACCACCTCCGGGTGGTCGGCATGGCCGATCAGCAGGATGTGGCGGGCTTGCGCGAAATGACGCTCCGCCTCCCGATGCACCTTGCCGACCAAGGGGCAGGTGGCGTCCAGCGCCAAGAGATTCCGCCGCGCGGCTTCTGCCGGCACGGCCTTGGGCACGCCATGGGCGGAGAAGACGACCGGCGCGCCGTCGGGCACAAGGTCCAATTCCTCGACGAAGACCGCGCCCTTTGCCTCGAGCTGCTCGACCACGAACCGGTTATGCACGATCTCGTGACGCACGTAGACGGGCGGACCAAAGCGGGCGAGCGCCTGCTCCACGATCTGGATCGCGCGATCGACGCCGGCGCAGAATCCGCGCGGTGCGGCAAGCAGAATGTGAAGCGGCGTCTGCGCCATTTGGCGGGCCTTGTGCGGAGGGGGACCGATCACTACAGTCCGGCAGCCCGGACAGTAACAAAGGGATTGGAGCTAAGGAAGCGCATCATGGAACAGGCGGTGATTGCCCAAAAGTCGCCCTTTCAAGTCGACGTCGTGGCCGGCAAGACCTATTTCTGGTGTGCTTGCGGACGCAGCAAGAACCAGCCGTTCTGCGATGGATCCCACAAGGGGACGGGCCTGACGCCGGTGCAGTTCAAGCCGGAGGAATCGAAGACAGTCTGGCTCTGCGGCTGCAAGCATACCGGAAGCCGGCCGATGTGCGACGGCACCCACAAGAGCCTCTGACATGGCGGCTCGCTCAGCGGCATTCCTGGCCGCGGGGCTCCTGCTCGCAGGCTGCAGCTGGCTCTCCGGCACCACGCCACCGGCAAGCTGCCCCATCGTCAGCAAGGTCGGCGACGCCGCCAAGCTCATCCGCTTCGCGCCTGGCGGCAGCCAGGACCTGAGCAACATCGCCTTCGAAGCCGGCATCATGGATATCACCGGTGGTTGCTCCACCATCGACAACGGCCTCAGGGTCGACATGACCGCCGACTTCCTCGCCGGCAAAGGCCCGGCCGACGCGGAAGGCAAGGCGCGCTTCGATTATTTCGTGGCCATCGTGGGCCAGGACCAGAAGGTGCTGGCCCGCGAGCAGTTCTCGACCGAGATCCCGTTCCTCGCCACCAAGACCCGGAACGGGATCAAGGAAACGCTGCAAGAAACCGTCCCGCTCGGCAAGGGCCAGCAAGGAGCCGACTTCCATATCTATGTCGGCTTCGTGCTGACGCCCGAGGAACTCGCCTACAACCGCGCCCATCCGGGAAGCTGAGCAAGCCATTTCGACCTTGACCGGAGCGTCAAGCGGGCGGAAGCTCTCGCCGCCGCAAGACGACCCGCGCGGGAGAGTCCGGCAAGTCGCGCCGGCGCCGAAGGAGCAACCGCCCCGGAAACTCTCAGGCAAAGAGGACCGCGCGGGGCAAGGCGCTCTGGAAAGCAGGCGGGTGACCGCCTCACCGAAGAGGAAAGCCGAGGCCGCAACCTAATCGGGCCAAGGTCAATCTTTCAGGTTCGACGACAGAGGGGGCGTTGCTGGACCGGTGTAAGACCGGGCCGGCAGCGCATCGACGCCCTCGTCGGAGAACGCCATGGATGCCGAAGCCCTGAGGAAGACCCCGCTCCACAAACTGCATGTGGAGCTGGGCGCGCGCATGGTTCCCTTTGCCGGCTATGACATGCCGGTGCAATACCCGGGCGGCATCATCGCCGAGCATCTCCAGGTCCGTTCCCAGGCGGGCCTATTCGACGTATCCCACATGGGCCAGCTTCGCATCACCGCCAGGCCGGGCCATGATGCCGGCGCGGCGCTCGAGCGCGTCGTCACCTCGGACATCAAGGGGCTCGCCGTCGGGCGGATGCGCTATGCGCTTTTCACCGAGGTGAGCGGCGGCATTCTTGACGACCTGATGGTGAGCAATGTCGGCGATCATCTGATGCTGGTGGTCAATGCCGGCTGCAAGGAAGCGGACGAGGCGCATCTGCGCGAGCACATCGCCGGCGAGGTGGAAATCGAGAATCTGGCAAGCCGCGCGCTGCTGGCGCTCCAGGGTCCGGCCGCCGAACAGGCCCTGGCCCAGCTCGTCCCCGGTTGCCGCGGGCTCCCCTTCATGGCCACCGCTTTCTGGACCATCGAGGACGAGCGCTGCTTCGTCACCCGGTCGGGCTATACCGGCGAGGACGGATTCGAGATCTCCATCCCCGGCCATGCGGCGGAGCGGCTGGCCCGCCGGCTCCTCGCCATGACCGAGGTGAAGCCCGCCGGTCTCGGTGCCCGCGATTCCCTGCGCCTCGAGGCAGGGCTTCCCCTCTATGGCCACGACATCGACCGCGGCACGACCCCGGTCGAGGCGGGGCTCGCCTGGAGCATCGCCAAGCGCCGGCGCGCCGAAGGCGGTTTTCCCGGCGCCGACGTGATCCGCCGGCAGCTTGCGGAAGGAACCGCGCGCCGCAGGGTCGGCATTCTTCCCGAAGGGCGCCAGCCGGCCCGCGACCACAGCGAGATTCGCGGCCCGTCCGGCCGCGCGATCGGCGAGATCACCAGCGGCGGGTTCGGCGCAACGGTGAACGGCCCCATCGCCATGGGTTACGTCGAGAGCGCCGCCGCCGCGCCCGGCCAGGCGCTCGACCTCATGGTCCGCGGCAGGGCCATCCCCGCCAAGGTCGTCCAGCTTCCCTTCGTCAAGCACAACTACAAACGTCGATAAGAACACCAGGAGAGGAACCTCATGAGCGGGCTCAAATACACCAAGGAACACGAGTGGATTCGCGTCGAGGGCGGGGTCGGCACCGTCGGCATCACGCCGTTTGCCCAGGAGCAGCTGGGCGACGTGGTCTTCGTCGAGCTGCCCGAGGTCGGGCGCAAGGCCGAGCAGGGCAAGGAGATCGCCGTGGTCGAATCGGTCAAGGCCGCGAGCGAGATCTATGCGCCGGTGAGCGGCGAGGTGGTGGAGATCAACAAGGCCCTGCCCGAGGCGCCGGCCACCGTGAACAGCGATCCGCTGGGCAGCGGCTGGTTCTTCAAGATCAAGCTCGCCGATGCCGGCCAGCTCACCAAGCTGATGGACGAGGCCGCCTACAAGAGCTTCTGCGAAGGCCTGCACTGATGCGCTACCTGCCCCTGACGGAGGTCGACCGCAGGGCGATGCTGGCCCGGGTCGGCGCGCCCTCGATCGAGAGCCTGTATCGCGATGTGCCCGAATTCGCCCGCCTGCCGGGACCGGTGGACCTGCCGCCACATCAGGGCGAGCTCGAGGTCGAGCGCGAGATCGGCGCGCTCGCGGCCAAGAACATGGGCACCAGCGCAGTGCCGAGCTTCCTCGGTGCCGGCGCCTATCGCCACCACGTGCCGGCCGCCGTCGACCATCTGATCCAGCGCGGCGAGTTCCTCACCTCCTATACGCCCTATCAGCCCGAGATCACCCAGGGCACCCTGCAGTATCTGTTCGAGTTCCAGACCCAGATCTGCCTCATCACCGCCATGGAGGTGGCCAACGCCTCCATGTATGACGGCGCCACCGCCACCGCCGAGGCGGTGATGATGGCCAACCGCGTGACCCGTCGGAAGCGGGCCGTGCTGTCGGGGAATCTCCATCCCCACTACCGCGAGGTCACGGCGACCCACGGGCGCTTCCTCGATTTCCATCTCGAGGTGGGCGCGCCGGATCCCGAGGGGGCCGAGGACCTGATCGCGCGCATCGACGCCGAGACCTCCTGCGTCGTCGTGCAGAATCCCGACTTCTTCGGCAATCTGCGGGACTGGCGGGCGCTCGGCGAGGCTTGCCACGATGCAGGCGCGCTGCTGGTCGTGGTCGTCACCGAACCGGTCTCTCTCGGCCTGGTCGAGCCGCCCGGCGCCATGGGTGCGGACATCGTCACCGCCGAAGGCCAGCCCATCGGCAACGCGCTTTCCTTCGGCGGACCCTATGTCGGGCTCTTCGCCGCCCGGGAGAAATACGTCCGCCAGATGCCGGGGCGGCTGGTGGGCGAAACATCGGACGCCGAGGGCAAGCGCGGCTGGGTGCTGACCCTCTCGACCCGCGAGCAGCATATCCGGCGCGAGAAGGCGACCAGCAACATCTGCACCAATTCCGGCCTCTGCGCGTTGGCCTTCACCATCCATCTGACCCTGCTGGGCGAGGCGGGCTTCACGCGGCTGGCCGAGATCAATCACCGCGCCGCCGTAAGGCTGGCCGAGCGGCTGGATGCGGTCGCGGGCTGCCGGGTCGTCAACAAGAGCTTCTTCAACGAATTCACCCTTGCCCTGCCAAAGCCGGCAGTCGAGGTGGTGGAGGCCATGGCGAAGCGGCGGATCCTCGCCGGCGTTCCCGTCTCGCGGCTCCATCCGAACCGACCGGAACTCGCCAATCACCTGCTCGTCGCCGTCACCGAATGCGCGAGCGAGGCGGATCAGGACGCGCTGGTCGCCGGGCTCGAGGAGACCGCCCATGGCTGATCAACCGCCCCGGCCGACCTTCACCGGCAATCGCGGCCTCGTCATCGAAGAGCCGCTGATCTTCGAGCAGGACATGGCCGGGCGAACCGGCGTCGATCTGCCCCAACCGACCCAGGGCAAGGACCGGCTGGGCGGCCTGCGTCGCAAGGGCGCCATCGGGCTTCCGGGCTTGGCCGAGCCCCAGGTGGTGCGCCATTACACCCGCCTCAGCCAGAAGAATTACGCCATCGACATGGGGCTCTATCCGCTCGGCTCCTGCACCATGAAACACAACCCACGGCTCAACGAGAAGATGGCGCGCCTGCCCGGCCTCGGCGACCTCCATCCGATGCAGCCCGTCTCCACCGTCCAGGGCGCGCTCGAGCTCATCGACCGCCTGGCCCATTGGCTGAAGACCCTGACCGGCATGCCGGCCGTCGCCATGTCGCCTGCCGCAGGCGCCCATGGCGAGCTGTGCGGGGTGATGTCGATCCGCGCCGCGATCGAGCATCGCGGCGAGAGGCGTCATCGCATCCTGGTCCCTGAATCGGCCCATGGCACCAATCCGGCCACCGCGGCGGCCTGCGGCTTCGCGGTCGAGTCGATCCCGGCCGATGACCGCGGGCGCGTCGACTTCGCGGCCATGCAGGCCAAGCTCGGCCCCGACGTGGCCGGGATCATGATCACCAACCCCAACACCTGCGGCCTGTTCGAGAACGACTTCGCCCGGATTGCCGAGGCGGTGCACAAGGCCGGCGGCTTCGTCTACGGCGACGGGGCCAATTTCAACGCCATCGTCGGCCGCGTCAGGCCGGGCGACCTCGGCGTCGATTGCATGCACATCAACCTGCATAAGACCTTCTCCACGCCCCATGGCGGCGGCGGGCCCGGCAGCGGGCCCGTCGTGCTGTCGGCGGCCCTCGCCCCCTTCGCGCCGCTGCCCTATGTCGTCCATGGCGCCGAGGGATTCGGCCTAGTCGAGCACGGGGATGGCGGCACCAGCTTCGGCCGGCTCAAGGGTTTCCACGGCCAGATGGGCATGTTCATCCGGGCATTGACCTACATGCTGAGCCACGGCGCCGACGGGCTGCGCCAGGCCTCGGGCGACGCGGTGCTGAACGCCAACTACCTGATGGCGTCGCTCGCCGACGAGATCACGCCGGCCTTCGATGGCCCTTGCATGCATGAGGCCCTGTTCGACGACAGATTCCTCAAGGACACCGGCGTCACCACGCTGGACTTCGCCAAGGCCATGATCGACGAAGGCTTCCACCCCATGACCATGTATTTCCCCCTCGTCGTCCATGGCGCGCTGCTGATGGAGCCGACCGAGACGGAGAGCAAGGACAGCCTCGACCAGTTCATCGGCGCGCTCAGCGACCTGGCGCGCCGCGCCAAGTCGGGCGAGGCCGCGGCCTTCCACGATGCCCCACGCCTGGCGCCGCGCCGGCGCCTCGACGAGACGACGGCGGCGCGCCAACCGGTCTTGCGCTGGCATCCCGCCAACACCCAGGGCCAGGCCGCGGAATAGGCCGGGCCCGATGGCGGGCTTGAGAGTTCGGCCAGCGGCGCCGACGGACGCGGACGAGATCCTCGCCATGGTGCGCGAACTCGCCGCGTTCGAGCGCGAACCGCTCGCGAACCTGGAGGCAAGCCAGACCGCCCTCCTGCGCGACTGCTTCGGCGACAATCCCCGCGCCGAAGTGCTGATCGGGGAGCTGGACGGCGGGATCGCCGGCTTCGTCCTCTTCTTCCACAACTATTCCACCTGGCACGCCCGGGCCGGGCTCTATGTCGAGGATCTCTATGTGCGCGAGACGGCCCGCGGGACCGGCCTCGGCCGCGCTCTCCTTGCCGCTGTCGCGCGCCTCGCGATTGCGCGGTGCTGCCGGCGCCTCGATCTATCGGTCCTCGATTGGAATCCGGCCCGCAGGTTCTATGAACGCTTGGGCTTCCAAGAGATGGCCGACTGGCGGCCCTATCGTCTCGAGGGCCAAGCTCTCGCGCGGCTTGCCGATAGGTCTCATGGATAGTGCGGATTGCTGCTGGGCTGCACGAACTCAGCTGAGCTGGGTCCGTGTGCGTTCCACAAACTAAATCGTCACCCCCGCGAAAGCGGGGGTGACGAGTAGGAGAAGTGGTATCGGCGGATTGGGCTCAGTCAATTGCGCACTTGGCAATCGCCGATCTGGCCAATTCACCGTTCCTATGGGCACGGCCGCGTCGGGTCGCGGCTGTCGCAGACGGCGAGACCGTTCATGTATTGCTCCCACTCCTTGACTTTGGCCTGCGTGATGGGCGGGCTGGCAATGTCGAAGGGCGCGCCGCGCCAACTTCTCTGGATGAGATAGAAATTGGTCTTGCCGCTTATGGCTTCGAAATAGGTGATCTCGCCGACGCCGAGACCCTTCACCTTGCTGCAGTAAGTGAGCCAGCGCTTCGCCGGCAGCTTGCTCGCCGTGCCGCCGCCCAGATCGTCGACGTGGAGCGCCTCGCAGTTGAGGCGAAAACCCTCGGCCACCTTCTGCTCGAGCACGGCCGGGTCGTAGCCGCCGCTGTCGAGAAACACCTCGATCGTCGCCATCTCCATCCAGTTGTCGGCGGTCTCTCCGGCTGGGACGTATTCGACCATATTCTTGCCGTTGCCCGCAGCCTTGTACGCCTGCTGCCAACCGGCGAGCGGAGGCACCAGCAGGTTCTCGCCCTGGAGGGCGGCCGCGGCGGGAACCGCGAACATCAGCGCGAGGAGCGCGGGCAGCAGGAGACGGACCGGATTCATGGGCAGTACGGCAATGCTCAAGCCTGTTAACCGGCGGTTCATCATTTTGCGCTTGGATGTCTGCGTCTAGCCCCTCCATAGACTAGACATGTCTACCCCAGAGCAGGGCCGCGGACCCCAACCCGCGGCCCTCGTCTTTTAGGGGGCGCGGGCCTTCGCAGAAATCTAATACGCAAACTCCCGGTATAGCGGCGCAACCGAGCCTTGCCAGCGTCCATGGTAGAGGGCGAGTTTCTCCTCGGCCGGCGTGACTCCGGAATTGGCGATCCGCTCCAGCACATTCAGGAAATGGGATTCGTCGCCGCCCATGCGATCGAGCCTTTGCCGGCGGGTAAGCCCCTCGCGGGCGATCGCCAGGACCCTGCGGGCGAGCTCGAGGATGGGCTTGCCGCGAAACGGCGTCTTCAGCGCCAGCTTGGGAACGTCCTGGCGCAGCGCCTCGCGCTCCTCGGCGGTCCAATCCTTGACCAAATCCCAGGCGGCATCGAGAGCACTCTGGTCGTAGAGCAATCCGACCCAGAGCGCCGGCAGCGCGCAGAGCCTGTCCCAGGGGCCGCCATCGGCTCCGCGCATTTCCAGATAGCGTTTCATGCGGACTTCGGGGAACGCCGTCGTCATGTGATCGTTCCAGTCGCCCATATGGGGGATCTCGCCCGGCAGCGCCGGCAGCCGACCCTTCAGGAAATCCCGGAAGGACTGGCCGCTGGCGTCGATGTAGCGGCCGTCGCGGTAGACGAAATACATGGGTACGTCGAGAAGATAGTCGACATAGCGCTCGAAACCCATGCCGGGCTCGAAGGCGAAGGGCAGCATGCCGCAACGGTCGGGATCGGTGTCGGTCCAGACATGGCTGCGATAGCTGAGGAAGCCGTTGGGCGTGCCTTCCGTGAAAGGCGAATCGGCGAACAGCGCGGTTGCCACCGGCTGCAACGCCAGGCCGACGCGCAGCTTCTTCAGCATGTCGGCCTCGCTCGAGAAGTCGAGGTTGACCTGAACGGTGCAGGTCCGGAGCATCATGTCGAGGCCGAGATTGCCCCTCTTCGGCATATAGGCGCCCATGATCTTGTAGCGGCCCTTGGGCATCCAGGGCACTTCGGCGCGGGTCGAGGTCGGATCGAAGCCCATGCCCAGCATGCCGGTGCCGAGCTCGGCGCCGATCTCCTTCACCTGCTTCAGATGGGTTTGCACCTCGTCGCAGGTCTTGTGGATCGTCTCCACCGGCGCGCCGGAAAGTTCGAACTGGCCGCCGGGCTCCAGCGTGATATTGCAGGCGCCGCAGGTGAGCGCGATGACCTTGCCATTCTCTTCCACCGGTTCCCAGCCGAAACGCTTCAATGCCGTCAGCAGCGCGCCGATGCCGTTGGGACCGTCATAGGGAAGCCGGCGCAGCGTTTTCACATCGAAGGCGAACTTCTCGTGTTCGGTGCCGATGCGCCAGGAAGCACTCGGCTTGTTCCCGCTCTCGAGCAAGGCGACGAGCTGGCGCTTGTCGGTGATCGGTTCGCCCAGCGACTTGGGAGGAGCGGACATCGAATCGACTGCCTTTCGGGGTAAGCGGGTGGTATCGGATCGCAGAAATTCGCGGCTCGGGCTTTGTCGGGAATTTCTGCGTGAATCCGACACCAAGAACTCAAAACGATGTACCGACTTTCTGCGAAAGTCGGTACTACACGGCGAAGCGCGCCGGCGGTCTTTCCCGGCCATCGCCGAGAATCGCCTGCCAGCAGGCGAGCGCCGCGAGCGCGGCGGTGTCGGCACGGAGCACGCGCGGCCCCAAACCGACCGGCGTAACAAATGGCAGTTTGCCGAGGGCGTCAAGCTCGGAACGGTGAAAGCCGCCCTCGGGCCCCGTGAGCACGGCGAAGGTACCTTCGCGACTTCATGCGCGAAAGGGCTTCGCCGATCGGCTCGGCCCGGCCGAATTCGGCACAGACGATGAGGCGGCGCGCCGGTGACCAGCTTTCCAGCACCTCACCTAGTTTCCGTGGACTCCTTATCTCGGGCAGATCCATGCGCTCGGTCTGCTCCGCTGCCTCCAGGGCATGGGCGGCCAGGCGCTCGACATTGACCCGCGCCACCACCGTATGCTGGGTGAAAATCGGCCAGATCGCCCGGCAGCCGAGCTCGGTCGCCTTCTCGGCCAGGATGTCGATGCGTTCGCGCTTCAGGGGCGCGAACAGAAGCCAGAGGTCGGGGCTCGCCGACTGAACTCTGGTCTGGTGTTCCACCGAAAGCATCGCATCGTTGCGCCCGAACCGCGCGATCCGCGCTTCCCATTCGCCATCGCGCCCGTTGAAGAGCTGCAGCTCGGCGCCGACCTCGCGGCGCAGGACCTGGCGCAAGTAGTGCGTCCGGGCACGGTCGAGGGCGACCGTCGCTCCGGCGGCAAGCGGCGCTTCCACATAGAGACGCGGAATCATGGCGGCGCTAGATTAGTCCAAGACATGCGCGAAACCATGGGCGATTGCCGGTGACGACAGACAGCGGCTTCACCGACATCCGGCGCGGCGACTGGGTGGACCGGCGCCTGCCCGCCGCGATCCGGCCCTATTGCCGGCTGGCGCGGCTCGACCGGCCCATCGGCAGCTGGCTGCTGCTGCTGCCTTGCTGGTGGGGCCTGGCGCTCGCGGCGCCGGCGGGCGGCTGGCCCAGCCTACGCCTGCTTGCGCTCTTCGCCATCGGGGCGGTGGTCATGCGCGGGGCCGGCTGCACCGTGAACGACATTGTCGACCGCGACTTCGACCGGCGCGTGACCCGCACCGCCCAGCGCCCGATCGCGAGCGGCGCCGTCAGCGTTCCCCGCGCCTTCGTGTTCCTGGCCCTCCAGCTCGGGCTCGGGCTCCTGATCCTTCTGCAGCTCGGCAGGCTCGCCTTCTGGCTGGGATGCGCCTCGCTTCTCCTGGTCGCTCTCTATCCCTTCATGAAGCGCTTCACCTATTGGCCCCAAGCCTTCCTCGGCCTCACATTCAACTGGGGCGCGTTGCTCGCACCGGCCGCGGCTCTCGGGCGGATTCCGCCGGCGGCCTTCGCTCTCTATGGCGCCGGCATCGCCTGGACCCTGGTCTACGACACCATCTATGCCCATCAGGACAAGGAGGACGACCTGCTGATCGGCGTGCGCTCCACGGCGCTCAAATTCGGCGCCGCGTCCCGGCGCTGGCTTGTCTTGTTCGCCCTGCTCATGCTGGCCCTTCTGGCGACAGCTTTCGTCGTCGCCGGGCTCGGCCTTTGGGCCTGGCTGTCGCTGGTTCTGGTCGCGGGGCACCTCGCCTGGCAGATCGGCGCCGTCGACATGAAGGCTCCGGCCGACTGCCTCGCCAAGTTCCGCGCCAATAAGTGGCTCGGCCTCATCCTCTTCGCCGGCATAGTTCTGGCGCGCCGCTTCGGGTGAACGATCCAAGCGCCTTCGTGCGCGCCGAGACCACTCTCGCCGCCCCGCCCCTGGTGCCGGAGATCCGCCTGCATCTGGCGAGCGAGGTCGTGCCGCTCTGGCAGGCGACCGAGGAAACCCTCACGCGCCGCGGCCTTCCGCCGCCCTATTGGGCCTTCGCCTGGCCGGGTGGCCAGGCCATCGCCCGCCACGTGCTCGATAACCCGGGTTTGCTGCGCGGTGCCCGCGTACTCGACTTCGCCGCCGGAAGCGGTCTGGCGGCAATCGCGGCTGCCAAGGCGGGGGCGGCAAGCGTCGCTGCCGCCGAGATCGATGAATTCGCGCTCGCCGCCATCGCCCTCAACGCGAGGGTCAATGACGTAAGGGTCGAGACCATCAGCGAGGACATCCTCGGCCGGCCCTCGGCCTGGGACGTGGTTCTCGCCGGCGACGTCTGCTACGAGCGGCCCATGGCCGAACGGGTCGCCCGCTGGTTCGCGGCCCTGACCGCCGCCGGCACCGAAGTGCTCATGGCCGACCCCGGCCGGGCCTATCTGCCGCGCGAAGGGCTCGTCGAGATTGCCCGCTACGAGGTGCCTACCAGCCTCGACCTCGAAGACCGCAAGCAGCGCGAGACGATCGTCTGGCGCTGGGCGAAACCCGCGCTTTAGAGCATTTTCCGCCGAAGTGGGCACCGGTTCGGCGTAGAAAATGCGACCAGACCAACGAATCTAGATGTGAGCTTTCAACAGGTTGTCCATCCGGCCCCTGCCGGGAGAAGCTGAAGGTGTCGAAGCCTCAGTGATCTCAGGGAGAGACCGGATGAACGTTCACAAGAATGCCCGTCTCACGGCGCACGGTCGAGAGTGGATCGTGGCCCGGGTGGCGAGCGGGCAGACGCCGCAGGCCGTCAGCGAAGCCGTAGGTGTCTGCCCGCGGACGGTGCGCAAATGGGTGAAACGCTACGATGCTGAAGGACTTGCCGGCTTGGCGGACCGCAGCTCGCGGCCCCGACGGCTGTATCGGCCGACGCCGCAGGCGATCGTCGAACGCATTGAAACCCTTCGGCGCGAGCGATTGACCGGCAAGGCGATTGCGGCCGAGGTCGGAGTCTCGCCGGCGACCGTCAGCCGGCTTTTGAAGCGCTTGGGCCTGAACAAGCTGAGCGCCCTGGAGCCGGCCGAGCCGGTGCGCCGCTATGAACGCGAAAACCCCGGCGAACTCATCCACATCGATATCAAAAAACTCGGCAGGATCGATGGCGTCGGCCACCGGATCACGGGCGACCGTAAAGGCCAGAGCAGCCGGCGAAGCCGGGGCCAAGGCCTCGGCTGGGAGTTCGTCCATGTCTGCATCGACGATGCCTCGCGCGTCGCCTTCAGCCAGGTCATGAAGGACGAGAAGAAGGGCAGTGCCGTCGCCTTCCTCAGGGCCGCCATCGCCTATTACGCAAGCCTCGGCGTCCAGGTGCAACGCGTCATGACCGACAACGGCTCGTGCTACAAATCCTTCGCCTTCGCGCGGGCCTGCAAACGGCTCCGCCTCAGGCACATCCGAACCAAACCCTATACCCCCAAGACCAACGGCAAGGCCGAGCGGTTCATCCAGACGTCGTTACGCGAGTGGGCCTACGCCAGGGCCTACCATCACTCAGACCAGCGCACCGCCGAACTGCCGCGATGGCTTCATCGATACAACTGGCATCGCCCCCATGGCAGTATCGGCTCAATGCCACCGATCAGCAGGCTCCCTTTGACCGGGAACAACCTATTGAGGCTCCACATCTAGAGCATGTTTCGATTCAATCGAATCGAAACATACTCTAGGACCGCGTCTTGCGCCGTTCGATGCGAAAGCGCGCCAGCGCGTCGTCGACCGTGGACCATGCGAGCCGCCGCCATTCGGCTTCCGCCGCGCGGTAGCTGGCAAAGGGTCCGTACCAAGCCTCGCCGGCGGGATCGGCGATTTGCCGAAAGCTGGTGTCGGTATAGCTGCCGCCGACGACCCAATATGGCAACTGATCGCCCTCTTCCTCGATCCGCCAGCGGACATGGGCATCATCCATCGTGGCGAAGGCGCGTTCCCGCCAAGCCGCCACAGCGTGGTCGTAATCCTCGAAAGGGCCAATGCGCTGCTCAGGCGCGCCCGTGAGGCGGGTGAAACTCGTGTCGGCATATTCGCCGCCGATGACCCAATAGCGTGGCATCCGATCCTCATACTTGGCGCCCGTCGCCATCCTTATAGAGAAACGTCCCCAGCAAGACCCAGCGTCGGGCCTCCGCCTCGCGCCCACGCTTGGCGACGAGCGGCGTGGTGTAGTGCCAGAGCGGCAATCGATAGGCCGTGAGGCGGCCCATGCGCGCTGCGTTCTCGATGCGGGTGAAATGCCCCGCTTTGGCGTAGACCAGCCATTGCTGGGCCACGGCTGGCCCCACGAGAGTCACATGCAGGTCGATGTAGCCGGCGCTCGCCTCCGGTTCCTCGGGGTGATGGTCGTTGTGGGGTCCGGCGTAGTCGCCCGGGCCATAGCAGAGAACCTGGATGCCGTGGCGCCGGGCAAGAGCCCGCCCAGCGAGGCGCGCGGCAAAGCCATGGAAACTTTCGGAGTGGAGCATGGCGGCGAGGCCGATGCCCTCGGCCGCTTCCCAGGCTCGCCCGCGCCGGCGCTCGAAGCTGGCCGTGGAAACCCGCATGGTCTTGGGCAGAAGCTCGGCGTAGTTCCGGGTCATGTCCCAAGTCGCTTCGGACGGGATCGGCCGGTCGATGCGGGTGAGATGGGCCAGAAGGTAGCGCTCCAGCAGCAGCCGGCCCGCCTCGGCGCGGGCGCGATCGACCAGACCGTCGGCGGCGAGGAACCGGCGCTTGGGCTCGCCGAGCGCGCCCGCCAAGGGCGAGCGGCCGGCCAGAAGGCGCCGTCCCGCCGGGCTCAGCATGTCCTCGAACTCGGCCGGAAATTTCCGCAAAGCCCTGAAATCCCATCTAGTATGGCTCCGGCCGAGACTAACCGACCGCGCGCCCAGATGCCTTACCGATCGCTACGCGATTTCATCGACCGCCTGGAGCGCGACCGGCTATTGCTGCGCGTGGCCGAGCCGGTGAGCCCGGTCCTGGAAATGACCGAGATCCAGACCCGCCTGCTTGCTGAGGGCGGGCCGGCGGTGTTGTTCGAGAACGTGGTCGGGCCGGATGGCCGTCGCTACGACATGCCGGTGCTGGTCAATCTTTTCGGCACGGTGGAGCGCGTCGCTTTGGGCATGGAGCGCAGGCCGGACCAGCTTCGCGAGCTCGGCCGGACCCTCGCATTCCTGAAACAGCCCGAGCCGCCCGGCGGCTGGCGCGAGGCGCTGGAGATGCTGCCCCTGCTCAAGAGCGCCATGGCCATGCGGCCCAAGACCGTTTCGGCCGCACCCTGCCAGGAAGTCGTGTTGACGGGCGATGCCATCGACCTTGCCCGTCTGCCCGTCCAGACCTGCTGGCCGGGAGAGCCGGCGCCGCTCATCACCTGGCCCCTGGTGGTGACGCAAGGCCCCGATCCCGAAGGCGACAAGGCCGACAACTACAATCTCGGCATCTACCGCATGCAGGTGACGGGCCGGAATTGCACCCTCATGCGCTGGCTGAAGCATCGCGGCGGGGCCCAGCATCACGCGCGCTGGAAAGCCGAGAAACGCGAGCCGCTGCCCGCCGCGGCGGTCATCGGGGCCGATCCGGGCGTGATCCTGGCCGCGGTCACGCCGCTGCCCGACACGCTGTCGGAATACCAGTTCGCCGGGCTGCTGCGCGGGGCCAAGGTGGAGCTGGTGGACTGCAAGACCATCCCCCTCAAGGTACCGGCCGAGGCCGAGATCGTCATCGAGGGCCATGTCTCCCTCGACGACTACGCCGATGAAGGCCCCTACGGCGACCACACCGGCTATTACAACGCGGTTGAGCCCTTCCCGGTCTTCACCGTCAGCGCCATCACCATGCGCCGGCAGCCGATCTATCTCTCCACTTTCACCGGCCGGCCGCCCGACGAGCCCTCGATCCTGGGCGAGGCCCTGAACGAGGTCTTCGTCCCCCTTCTCGTCCAGCAGTTCCCCGAGATCGTCGATTTCTGGCTGCCCCCAGAAGGCTGCAGTTATCGCATCGCCGTGGTCTCGATGAAGAAGGCCTACCCGGGCCACGCCAAGCGGGTGATGATGGGGGTGTGGTCCTTCCTGCGGCAATTCATGTACACGAAATGGGTGATCGTGGTGGACGACGACATCGACGCCCGCAATTGGAAGGACGTGATGTGGGCGATTGCGACCCGCATGGACCCCGCCCGTGACATCACCCTGGTCGAGGCCACGCCGATCGACTATCTCGATTTCGCCAGCCCGGAATCCGGCCTTGGCAGCAAGATCGGCCTGGATGCCACCAACAAATGGCCGCCCGAGACCAGGCGCGACTGGGGCCGCAAGATCCGCATGAGCGATGACATCGTCGAAGCAGTGACGAGGAAATGGCCGAAACTCGGACTCCCCGGCAGCGGCAAGCCGATCTGGCGCTAGCCCGCATCCGCCGGGCCCGGCCATGGGAGGCCGCGGCGCTGAGCAAGATCGCGCTGGCGGCCAAGGCCCATTGGGGCTACCCGGCGAGCTTCATGGCCCGCTGCCGGATGGCGCTCGCCATCGACCCCGCCATGATGGCGAACCGGACCTTCCGCCTGGCCGAAAGCGGGTCGGGCGAAATCCTGGGCTTCTACGGCTTCGAGCCGGAGAGCGATGGCATCGGCCTCAGCCATTTCTTCGTCGCGCCCGCGGCGATCGGGCGAGGAGTCGGGCGCGCGCTCTGGGCCGATGCGGTCGCCCGCGCGAAGCTGCTACGCCAGCGCCGGATGATCGTGGTCAGCGACCCCAACGCGGCGGGATTCTATGCCCGCATGGGCGCGAGGCCGGCCGGGGCCAGGCCCTCGGAGATCGATCCCGCCCGCGCGCTGCCGGTGTTTTGCCTCGACCTCGGCTGAGGCGCTTGCTAAGGAAACGCGCCATGGCTCTGGACAAGTCCCTCGAAATTCTCGACGACCTCCTCGCCCGCGCCGCCAAGGCGGGCGCGGATGCGGCCGACGCCGTGCTGGCGGAAGGCGCTTCCCTCACCGTCGCCGAGCGCCTGGGCAAGCCCGAGAAGCTGGAACGGGCCGAAGGCCGCGATCTTGGCCTCAGGGTCTTCATTGGCAAGCGCCAGGCGATCGTATCCTCGACGGATTTTTCTTCGACGGCGCTGAGCGAGTTGGCCGAGCGGGCCTTGGCCATGGCGCGCGCGGTCCCCGAGGATCCCTTCTGCGGCCTGGCCGAGCCGGACGATATCGCCCGCAGCTTTCCCGAGCTCGATCTCAACGACCCAAAGGAGCCGTCGGTTGCGGAGCTGACGGCACGGCTGCGCGAGGCGGAAGATGCCGCCCGCGCCGTGCCCGGCGTCACCAACTCCGAGGGGGCGGAAGCCGGTTGGGGTCGGGGCGAAATCGCGCTTGCCGCCTCCAACGGCTTTCGCCACGGCTATGTCGGCAGCAATTCCAGCATCTCGGTTTCGGTCCTGGCAGGCGAAGGCACGGCCATGGAGCGCGACTATGATTTCACCACGGCCGTCTATGGCGCCGACTTGGAGCCCGCCGCGGCAATCGGGCGCCGGGCCGGCGAAAAGGCGGTGAAGCGCCTCAACCCGCGCAAGGCGGAAACGGCCAAGGTGCCGATCGTCTTCGACCCCAGAGTATCCAACAGCCTGATCGGCCATCTGGCCGGCGCCATCAACGGCGCCGGAATCGCCCGCGGCGTCGGGTTCCTCAAGGACAAGCTGGGCGAGCGCGTGCTGCCGGCCGGCTTCGATATCGTCGACGATCCCCATCGCCGGCGCGGCCTGCGCTCCAAGCCCTTCGACGGCGAGGGCCTGCCCAACCGGAAGCGCCTGCTGGTGGAGGACGGCATCCTGAAGACCTGGGTGCTCGATCTGCGCTCGGCCCGCCAACTCGGGCTTGCGAGCACCGGTCATGCCGCGCGGGGCACCTCCTCGCCGCCAGCGCCCTCGACCAACAATCTCTACCTGCCGCCGGGCAAATCGAGCCGCGCCGGGCTCATGGCCGACATCGCGAGCGGCTTCTACTGCACCGAACTCATCGGCTTCGGCGTCAACAACGTCACCGGCGACTACAGCCGGGGTGCCGCCGGCTTCTGGATCGAGAGGGGCGAGATCGCCTATCCGGTTTCCGAGATCACCATCGCCGGCAATCTCAAGGACATGTTCCTCAATCTCGCGGCCGCCGACGATCTCGTCTTCCGCTATGGCACCAATGCGCCGACCCTGCGGGTGGACGGCATGACCGTCGCCGGAAGATAGTCCTCCCGCTCGGCCGATCTCATGGCCACGGGCACCCCGCGGGTCACGGTCATTATCCCGACCTACAACTGGTCGAGCGTACTGCCCTATTCCATCGGCAGCGTGCTCGGCCAGACCTTCACCGACTTCGAGCTTCTGGTGGTGGGCGACGGTTGCACCGATGACTCAGGACAGGTCGTCGGCGCCATCGGCGATCCGCGCCTGCGCTGGATCAACCTTCCGACCAACAGCGGCCACCAGTCGGCCCCGAACAACGAGGGCCTGCGCCAGGCGCGCGGCGAGCTGATCGCCTATCTCGGCCATGACGATCTTTGGCTGCCCCATCATTTGCAGCTGCTGGTGGCAAGGGTCGACCAAGGCGCGGACCTCGCCTGCGGCATGATCGAGTTGGTCGGCCCCGACGACAGCATGTTCGATATTGCCCCGTCCGCCAGCTTATATGTGCCGGGAACCTGGCTTCCGCCCAGCGCCTTCTTGCACCGGCGAAGCGCCACGGACAGGGTCGGCGGCTGGCAGGATTACCGCCAGAAGAACGTCTATCCCGAAGTCGACCTCTGCCTCAGGATCCACGATGCCGGATTCAAGATTGCCCTCCTGCCGCGACTGACGGCGATCAAGTTCCCCGCCTCCTGGCGACGCGATTCCTACCTCCGTCGCGAAGCCAGGGAACAGAAGGCCTGGTCCCAGCGCATTGCCCGGGAGAGCGATTTCGAATTGCGAGAAATGGCGCGGCTCATCTATGTCGACAAATCTGGCGGCCCGGTCCAGCTCATCCCCTACAGGGTGCTATGGGCGAGGTTGCTCAGCGAGACCCGCCGGCGCATCGCCTTGCGCCTTGGGGCGGGACGGAATTCCCTTGCCGGACCGCGGGCAAGCATCGATGCTTCCCGTCGATACCGGGGCCTGGACCCGCCTCGTTGAAGCTGGCGCCAGGTACCGGTGTCGTGCAATCGCGACGAGGGGCGGCGATGCTGCCGGGTGCCCGGAAGGACAAGCAGCAGGTCACGAAGGAGTGGCAGAAGCTGAGAGAGCCGATCGCCGGCGTGCATCTGCGCGAAGTGCTTCACGTGCCGCGCGATCACGGAATCATCACCGAGATCTTCCGCCCCGAATGGGATCCGACCGGCCTGCCCGTGGTCCAAGTCTACCAGTCGCGGCTGTTTCCCGGCGCCATCGGCGCCTGGAGCTGCCACAAGAAGAGCATTGACCGCTTGTTCGTGAACCAGGGCCATCTGAAGGTCGTGCTCTATGACGGTCGGGAGGAAAGCCCGACCCGCGGGCGGATCAACGAGATCCATATTGGCGACGCGAGGCCTGCGCTGATGGTGCTGCCGGCCGGCGTCTGGCATGGCCTGCAGAATCTGGGGGCAGGCGAGGCCCTGGTCTTGAACCTGCCCAGCCAGGCTTATGACTACGCCGATCCGGATCACTGGCGCCTGCCTTACGACAGCCCGGAGATCCCTTATGCCTGGTCAAGGGCGGCGGGCCAAGCGCGCCTGCGCGCGGACACGCCGCGGGATTAGCCCCGCACCAGGTCGATCGCGGTCGGCGAAAGGGTGATCAGGACCGGAAGCCTGGCGATGATGTCTCCGTCGCCCTGGACGGGATCGCCCACGGGCCCCTCGATCAAGATCTGACGTCCGACCAGGATCTCGAGGCCGCGGCCGCGGGAGATTCGGCCGAGCCCCAGCGCGATGGCGTAGCGCAAGACGGCGAGCCGCCCGGCGTCGTGAAACAGGCAGACGTGCAGCGTGGCCTGATCGAGCCGGGCCGTCGGCGCGAGCACGAAGCGCCCGGCATAGAAATGCCCGCGGGCGACCACCACCGAGGCGGCCTGGCGGATGGTGCCGTCCACCGTCACCCGGTAGCTGGGGAAGGGAAAGCGCCGGAGCTGGTGCAGCATTTCCAGGACATAGGCGGCCTTGCCGAGAAGCCGCTTGGCGCGGGGCGCTATCCCCGCCACCACATGGGCATCGAAGCCGACCCCCGCCATCATCAGGAACCCCCGGCCGTTGGCGAGGCCCGGCCGGTAGCTGAGCTCCCTGCCCGCCTTCAAGGCGCCGATCCCGCCGGAAGCGCCTTCGATGCCGAGCTCGGCTGCCAAGACATTGGCCGTGCCCAATGGGATCAGCGCCAGGCGCCCGCCGCCGGCCGCGAGCAGGCCATTGGCGGCTTCGTTGGCCGTGCCGTCGCCGCCCGCCACCACCACCGTGGTCCCCGGACCGGCTTCGCGCGCCAGATGCTCGGCGTCGCCCCGACCCTCGGTCCGGCGCAGCAGGAAGCCGATCCCGGCGGCGCGCATGCCGCGCAGCGCGGCGGCGATCCGGCGCGCCCGGCGCCGGCCGGCGGTGGGGTTGAATATCACCAGGACTGACGCGGGGGACGCTGCCGGTTCGGCTTCCGTCCCCACTCCCTTGATCAGCCCGTGCATTCGATAAGGTTCAATAACATTACGGCGACGCTTCCGTGACTGTCCGATGAATATTATAATAAACCACACTATATCACGGATTTTCGTTTGCTGCCTCTACTGAATATTGATATATCCCGCGCAAGCCTCACATTCGCGGACATAAAATGAATTCGGTCTCCGCGGGAACTCGCTACCGGTCCATCTGGATCAGCGATGTCCATCTGGGCACCCGCGGCTGCAAGGCCCAGTTCCTCCTCGATTTCCTCAAGAACTGCGAGTCCGAATACCTCTACCTGGTGGGCGACATCATCGACTGCTGGCGCCTGCGCCGCGCCTGGTACTGGCACCAGACCCACAACGACGTGGTCCAGAAGCTCCTGCGCAAGGCACGCAAGGGCACCAAGGTGATCTATGTCCCCGGCAACCACGACGAGCCGCTCAGGGACTATACCGACATGCATTTCGGCGGCGTCGAGGTCGTCGAGGAGGCGATCCACGTCACCGCCGACGGCCGGCGCCTGCTGGTGCTCCATGGCGACAAGTTCGACGGCATCGTCAAATACGCCCGCTGGCTCGCCGTGTTGGGCGACCAGGCCTACAACGTCCTCCTGGCCCTCAACCACTGGTACAACCTGTGGCGGCGCTGGTTCGGCTATCCCTACTGGTCGCTCTCGGCCTACCTGAAGCGTCAGGTGAAGGACGCCGTGCGCTACATCGACGACTTCGAGCTGGCGGTGGCCGAGGAGGCGCGCCGGCGCGGGGTCGACGGCGTCGTCTGCGGCCACATCCACAAGGCCGAGATCCGCGAGGTCGGTCCGGTGCTCTATTGCAACGACGGCGACTGGGTGGAGAGCTGCACGGCGCTGGTCGAGCATGCGGACGGCCGGCTCGAAATCCTGGAATGGGCAAACTTGCGCAGCTTCTCGATGCTGAGCCTCGCTGCCGACTGACGGATCGATGCGAATTGTCATCGTTACCGACGCCTGGCTGCCGCAGGTCAACGGCGTCGTACGGACCCTGATGCGCACTGTCGACGAGCTCGCGTTGCTGGGTCATCAGTCCCAGATCGTCTCGCCCGACCTCTTCCACAGCGTGCCCTGCCCGACCTACAGCGAGATCAGGCTGGCGCTCAAGCCCGGACGGCGCCTGGCGCGCCTGATCGACGCCTTCCAGCCTTGCGCCATCCATATCGCGACCGAAGGGCCGCTGGGGATCGCCGCCAGGCGCTATTGCCTCAACCGCAAGCTCCCCTTCACCACCGCCTTTCACACCCGTTTCCCCGAATATGTCAGGGCCCGGATCGGCCTGCCGCTTTCCGTCGGATACGCGGCACTACGCCGGTTCCACGCCCCGGCCCATGGGGTGATGGTGGCGACCGCCAGCCTGGAGCAAGACCTCGCCGGCCGGGGCTTCCGGAATCTCAGGCGCTGGACCCGGGGCGTCGATACCGATCTCTTCCGACTCCGGGACAAGTCGTTCCTCGACCTGCCGCGTCCGATCTATCTCTATGTCGGGCGCATCGCCGTCGAGAAAAACATCGGGGCCTTCCTCGCCCTCGACCTGCCCGGCAGCAAGCTCGTGGTAGGCGGCGGGCCCCAATTGGCCGAGCTGGCCCATCGCCATCCCGAGGTGCGCTTCGCCGGCCCGCGCCAGGGCGAAGATCTCGCCCGCCACTACGCCGCCGCCGATGTTTTCGTCTTCCCGAGCCGGACCGACACCTTCGGCCTGGTGATCCTGGAAGCGCTCGCCTGCGGCATTCCCGTGGCGGCCTATCCCGTGCCCGGCCCGCTGGACGTCATCGACGGAGCCGAGGTCGGCTTCCTCGACGAGGATCTGGCCTCGGCGGCAAGGAAAGCCCTTGCCATCCCGGCCCAGCGCTGCCGCGACTATGCCCTCCAGTTCTCCTGGCGCCGGTCCGCCGAGCAATTCCTCGCCAATCTCCAGCCCTTCGGCCCGAGCGCGGCCGCTTCTCCCCCATCGGCTCTATGCTATGGTGCCGGCGCTTCGGAGTAGCGAACGGAACAAGAATCGTGCGAGCGGCGGGCGGCGGCAATTCAGCTGAAATCTTGAATCCTGTCGGTCGGCTGCCGGGCGAAGCGGCCGGTTGAGCGATGCGGCGGCTGCGCCGATTC
This sequence comes from uncultured Alphaproteobacteria bacterium, assembly GCA_963724385.1. Taxonomy (GTDB): domain Bacteria; phylum Pseudomonadota; class Alphaproteobacteria; order Dongiales; family Dongiaceae; genus DASXQK01. The sequence continues at coordinate 1,201,935 of CAVRUJ010000002.1, forward strand.
TACGCCTCCGAAAAGGCGCAAGGCGCAATCGCCTTCCTGGTAGCTCAATACGTCCGCCTGGTCTATTGGACCAACCGGTGGCGGCGGGTCGGCTACGACATATCGGACCGGCTGTTTGCCGAAAACCGGCGGCTGATCTTCTGCTTTTGGCACAGCCGCCTGCTGATGATGCCCTACGCGACCTATGGCGGGCGGCCTTTCGACGTGATGATGTCCACCCACCGCGACGGCAAATTCATCGCCCGCGCCGTCCGGCATCTGGGCATCGGCGTCGTCTTCGGCTCCTCTTCGCGCCGTCCGGCGCTCGCTCTGCGCGAGGCGGCGAAGCGCTGTCGCGACGGGGTCTGCCTGTGCATCACGCCCGACGGGCCGCGGGGCCCGCGGGGGCGCGCCGCACCGGGCGCGGTGCTGATCGCGGAGCTGGCGGGTGCGGTGCTGGTTCCCGTCGCCTATGCTACCAGCCGCCGACGCCTGCTTGGCAGCTGGGACCGTTTCCACCTGCCCTTGCCCATCGGTCGGGGCGTCTTCGTCGTCGGCCGGGAGATCGAAGTGCCGCAGGGGCTGGACGAGACCGGACGCGAAGAGCTGCGCCTGAGGCTGGAAGCGGACATCACCCGGGTCACCGACGAGGCCGACCGGCTCATGGGCCATCCCCCGGTCGAGCCCGCGTCGGCGAGCTGATGGCGCTAGACGAGATAGCCCAGGCATGATGGCCGGGCTCTACCGCCTGGCGAGCGACGCCGCGGCCCCGCTCCTGTGCCGGCATTTGCAGCGTCGCGCGGCCAAGGGCAAGGAAGACGCTTCTCGCCTGGCCGAACGCTGGGGCAAGGCGAGCCTGCCTCGGCCCCCGGGTCGCCTCGGCTGGCTACACGGGGCGAGCATGGGCGAAACCCAATCCCTCTTGCCGCTGATGAGCGCCCTTCACGCCCGCGAGCCGGGCCTGACCTTGCTGGTCACCACCGGCACCCTCACGGCCGCGGGCCTGGTCGCCAAACGCGCGCCGGCAGGCGTCCTGCACCAGTACCTGCCCCTCGACCGCCGGGCCTGGGTCAGCCGCTTCCTCGACCACTGGCGCCCCGACTTCGCGCTCTGGGCCGAATCCGAGTTCTGGCCCAATCTCCTGGCCGCCGCGCGACAGCGCCGCCTGCCCATGGCCCTCGTCAACGGCCGCCTCTCGGAACGCTCGCTTGCCCGTTGGCGCTGGGCGCCCTCGATCATCGGGCCCTTGCTCGAAGGTTTCTCCGTCGTCCTGGTCCAGGACGAGGCCCAAGGCCTGAGGCTCTCGAAGCTGGGCGCAGCGGGCGTCCGGGCGCTTGGCAACCTGAAGTTCGCGGCCGCGCCTTTGCCGGTGGACGAAGCCGCCTTGGCGGCGCTGGCAGCCGGGATCGAGGGACGCGATGTCTGGCTCGCGGCCAGCACCCATCCGGGCGAAGAGGCGATTGCCGCGGCGGTGCACAGGGCGCTCGCTGCCCTGAGACCGCGATTGCTCACGATCATCGTTCCGCGCCATGCCGAGCGCGGAACGGCCATCGCAACGGAACTGGCAAGTGCAGGCTTCAAGATTGCCCGCCGGTCGGCCGGGCAGAGGATCGCGCCGGAATCCGAGATCTATCTTGCCGACAGCATGGGCGAGCTTGGCTTGTTCTATCGCCTGGCGCCGGTTGCCCTCATTGCCGGCTCCTATCGATGGCAGGGCCATAATCCCATCGAGCCCGCACAGCTCGGCGCGGCGGTGGTCAGCGGCCCGAAGCTGGCCAACTTCGCCGAGATTTACCGGCGCATGGCCGCGGCGGGCGCGGTCGAAATCGTCGAGGAGGAATCCCTCCCGGCGGCCATCGACCGGTTGCTCGCGGATCCCAAGCCGGCGGCGGCGCGCGCCCAGGCCTTCGCGGCGGCAGAAGCCGCTGGCATCCTGGACCGCATCCTCGCCGCCCTCGAACCGGTGATACGCCCCCATGCACCCGCCTGACTTCTGGCGCGCGGAAGCCAATCCCTGGCCAGCGCGCCTGCTGCTGCCGGCCGCCGCCCTCTACGGCGCGGCGACGGTGCTGCGGCGCTGGCGCCATCGGCCCTATCGCCCGCCTGTGCCGGTCGTCGTCGCCGGCGGGCTCACGCTGGGCGGCAGCGGCAAGACGCCGCTCGCCATCGCGCTGGCCGAGCGTCTCAAATCCCGGCATCCCGTCTTCCTCAGCCGCGGCTATGGCGGACGGCTGCGCGGACCCGCGCCCATCGACCCCGCCCGCAACACGGCCGCGGAAGTGGGCGACGAACCGCTGCTGCTCGCGCGAATCGCCCCCGCCTGGATCGCCCGCGACCGCGCCGCCGGCGCGCGCGCCGCGGTGGCGGCGGGCGCCGGCCTCCTCATCCTCGACGACGGATTTCAGAACCCCTTCATCGCCAAGGATCTGGCCTTTCTCGCCATCGACGGCGAGGGCGGCATCGGCAATGGCCGCGTCTTCCCCGCCGGCCCCTTGCGCGAGTCGGCCGGCGCCGCATTCGGCCGGGCAAGCGCCGTGATCCTGATCGGCGAGGATCGGGCCGGCATCGAGGGCTTCGTCGCCGGGCGCTGCGCCATTATTCCGGCCAGGCTCCTTCCCGGGCCCGAAGCCAAGGCGCTCGCCGGCACCCGAGTTTTCGCCTTCGCCGGCATCGGCCGGCCGGAAAAATTCTTTGCCGGCCTGGAACGCCTCGGCGCCGAGGTTGTCGAGCGACGTGCCTTCGCCGACCACCATCCCTACACGGCGGCGGAAGCGGCGGCGCTCTTGGCCGCGGCCGGTCAAAAGGGCGCGCTACCGGTCACAACCGCCAAGGACCATGTGCGCCTGCCGCCGGCAGTCCAGGGCCATGTGACCGTCGCAACGGTCGAACTCGTGTTCGACGAACCCGCGAGCCTCGATCGGATGGTAGCCAGGATTTGAGAGTTCCGGTTTAGAACAGGCTTCCCTGGCCCTTTTTGGTATCGGGCTTTTTGCGAGCCGGCACGGGCCCCGACCCGCCTTCGGCAGTGGCCCGCAAGCGCCCGTCGGCAAATTCGATTTCCAGGGCCGCGCCCGGGGCAATGCCGGCGGCCGAGGTGACCGCATGGCCGACGGCGTCGCGCACGAGGGCGAAGCCGCGGCCCAGCACTCGTTCATAGGAAAGGCTTTCGAGTAGGAATCCCAGCCCCTCGAGCCTTTCGCGCGCGCGGGCGAGAAGCTGGCTGAGGCGGGCGCCATCGAGGCGGGCAAGCGCCAGGGCCTGGGTCTTGTCCTTCTGCAGCGCCGTCATGGCCGTCGCCAGGCGTTCGCCTGCATGCGCCAAGGTCAGGCGCTGGGCTTCGATCTGTTGGCCCGGCGTGCGCAGCTTCGCGAACAGCCCGTCCAGCGCCTCGCGGCGCCTTTGGAAATAGACGATGCGCGCGTTGACCAGGCGCTCGACCCAGCCGTCCAGGACCTGGGCTTTCTCCGCCACCAGCTGGGACGGCCGCGGCAGGCCGCGCGCCAGCGCTTCCAGGCGAAGCCTCGCCTCCTCGACCAGCCTCGCCGTGGCGCGCGCCAGACGGGCGCCGTCCTGCATGACGTCGGCCAGCAGCTCGGCGCGTACCGGCACGGCCATCTCGGCCGCCGCCGTCGGCGTCGGCGCGCGGACATCGGCGGCGAAATCGATCAGGGTGGTGTCGGTCTCATGGCCGACCGCGGCGATCAAGGGGATCTCGCTCGCCGCTGCGGCGCGGACCACAATCTCCTCGTTGAAGGCCCAGAGGTCCTCGAGGCTGCCCCCACCCCGGGCGACGATGAGAAGATCGGGGCGCGGGATCGGCCCGCCGGCTGCGATGCCGTTGAAGCCGGCGATGGCCGCGGCGATCTGCTCCTTGGCGCCCTCGCCCTGGACCAGCACCGGCCAGAGGAGCACGTGGCGGGGAAAGCGGTCGGCCAGGCGATGGAGGATGTCGCGGATCACCGCACCCGTGGGCGAGGTCACCACGCCGATCACCTCGGGCAGGAAGGGAAGCTTGCGCTTGCGTTCGGGATCGAACAGCCCTTCGGCCGCGAGCCGGCGCCGGCGCTCCTCCAGCAGCTTCAGGAGCGCCCCTTCGCCGGCCGGCTCCAGGCTCTCCACCACGAGCTGATAGGACGATCGCCCGGGATAGCTGGAGATGCGCCCCGTGGCGATCACCTCGAGCCCGTCCTCGGGCCTGATCGCCAGGCGCCCGGCCGTGCCGCGCCAGCACACGGCATCGAGCTTGGCCTCTTCGTCCTTGAGGGCGAAATAGAGATGGCCCGAGGTCGCGCGCTTGAAGCCGCTAATCTCGCCGCGCACACGCACCCGCTCGAAGGCACCTTCGAGCGTGCGCTTCACCGCCTGGCTGATTTCCGAGACGGTGAATTCCGGCAGGTTGCCGCGGTTGTCGGCCGTCATGGCGCCATCTTATGCTGCCGGCGGGCGACGGCAAGGAAGCCAAAGGGCGGAAGGATTAATGGCATGCGGGTGCTGGTTGTGGGATCGGGCGGCCGAGAGCATGCCCTTTGCTGGGCGATCGCCGCCTCGCCGCTCTGCGACCGGCTCTTTTGCGCTCCCGGCAACGCCGGCATCGCCGAAGAAGCCGAATGCGTCCCGATCCCGGCCGACGACATCGAAAGGCTTGTCGCCTTCGCCAAAGCCGAGCGGATCGAGTTCGTCGTCGTCGGACCCGAGGCGCCCCTGGTGCTGGGCCTGGTGGACAGGCTGGAAGCGGCCGGCATTCCCGCTTTCGGGCCCAATGCCGCCGGCGCCGCGCTGGAGGGCTCCAAAGGCTTCATGAAGGACCTTGCCCGACGCTATGCTATCCCGACCGCGGCCTATGGCCGCTTCGCCGACGCGGGCGCGGCCAAGACCTATGTCGCCGAACGGGGCCTGCCGATCGTGGTCAAGGCCGACGGGCTCGCCGCCGGCAAGGGCGTGGTCGTCGCCGAGACGCTCGAGCAGGCCAGCGAAGCGATCGACGCCATGATGGCCGACAAGGTCTTCGGCGCCGCCGGAGCCGAAGTCGTCATCGAGGAATTCCTCGAAGGCGAGGAGCTGAGCTTCTTCGCCCTGGTCGACGGGAAGCACGCGCTGGCCTTGGCCTCGGCCCAGGACCACAAGCGCGCGGGCGATGGCGATACCGGCCCCAATACCGGCGGCATGGGCGCCTATTCGCCGGCGCCCGCCTGCAACGCGGTGCTGGAAGCCGAGATCATGGGCGAGATCATCCGCCCCACGGTCGCCGCCATGGCCAAGGAAGGCCGGCCGTTCAAGGGCGTGCTCTATGCCGGGCTGATGCTGACCGCGACCGGCCCGAAACTGCTGGAATACAACACCCGCTTCGGCGATCCCGAATGCCAGGCCCTGGTGGTGCGGCTGATGTCGGATTTGCTGCCCGCCCTGGTGGCATCGCGCGACGGGCTCTTGGATCAATTCGATCTGCGCTGGCTGCCCAAGGCTTCCTTGACCGTGGTGATGGCGGCCAAGGGCTATCCCGGCAGCTATGCCAGGGGCAGCGAGATCCGTGGCCTCGAACGGCTCAAGGGCATGGCGGGCGTCAGCGTCTTTCATGCCGGCACCAAGCGAAGCTCCGACGGCCGGCTTCTCGCCGACGGCGGCCGGGTGTTGGGGGTGACGGCGCTCGGCGACACGGTGGCGCTCGCCCAGAAGAAGGCATACGAGGCTGTCGATCTCATCGACTGGCCGGGGGGCTTCTGCCGGCGCGACATCGGCTGGCGGGCAATCAAGCCTGGCGTCTAGCGAGGCAACGGGCTTTCGGCCATATTGGCGCGCCATGACCGAATCGCTTTTCGCCGCCGACTACAAGAACCAGCCCTATTGGTGGGAGGCGGCACCCCGCCCGGAGCTGCCGGCCAATGCCCCGCCCGCCAAGTGCGATGTCGCCATCGTGGGCAGCGGCTATACTGGCCTCGCCGCCGCCATCGAGCTTGCCCGGGGCGGGCGCCATGTGGCCGTGCTCGACGCCGAGGATGCGGGCTGGGGCTGCTCCAGCCGCAACGGCGGGCAGGTCGGCACCTCCATCAAGCCCAGCTTCGAGGACCTGAAGGCACTGCACGGCGAGGATGTGGCCTTCCGCATCCGGCGCGAGGGGCAGAACGCGCTCGCCTGGATCGGCGATTTCATCGAGCGGGAGAAGATCGATTGCGACTGGCAGAAGGTCGGACGCTTCCACGCCGCCCACAATGCCGCCGCTTACGAGACCTTGGCCCGCGACGTCACCAACCAGCCCAAGGGGCTGGAGGTTGAAGCCTTTGTCGTCACGCGCGAGAGCCAGCGCGCCGAGATCGGCAGCGCGTTCTATCATGGCGGGGTCATCTACCCGGCCCATGCCTCGCTGCACCCCGGCAAATACCACCTGGCCCTGCTCGCCCGCGCGCAGGAAGCCGGCGCCACGATCCTCAGCCGCTGCCCGGTGATGGCGATCCAGCGCGAGGGCGACGGCTTCCGTCTCACCACCCCGCGCGGCAATCTTCAGGCCCGCGAGGTCATCGTCGCCACCAACGGCTACACCGGCAAGCTGACGCCCTGGCTGCGCCGGCGGGTCATTCCCATCGGCAGCTACATCATCGCGACCGAGCCCCTGGAGCCGGCGCTCGCCAGGCGGCTCATCCCCAACAACCGGGTCCTCAGCGACAGCCGGAAGCTCGTCTTCTACTATCGGCTTTCCGAGGATGGACGGCGGATCGTCTTCGGCGGGCGCGTCGCCCTCAAGGAAACGGACCCCAAGGTGAGCGCGCCGCGCCTGCACCACCACATGACCCGGATCTTCCCCGAGCTGGCGGCAACCCGGATCAGCCACAGCTGGATGGGCTTCGTCGCCTACACTTTCGATACGCTGCCTCATCTCGGCCGCCAGGCCGACGGGATTCACTACTGCATGGGCTATTGCGGCTCGGGCGTTTCGCTCGGCTCCTATTTCGGCACGCGCCTCGGCCAGCAGCTTCTCGGCAAGCTCGAGGGCCGCACCGCGTTGGACGGCCTCATGTTCCAGACCCGGCCCTTCTACACCGGCGATCCCTGGTTCCTGGCGGCGACCATCGCCTATTACAAGCTGCGGGATCGGCTGAACATCTGAAGCGTCTCGGAAACTCAGCGCCGGTCGCGGAAGAACGTCTTCAGCAGCTCGCCCGCCGCCCGTTCGCCGATCCCGCCATAAACCTCCGGCCGGTGATGGCAGGTCGCTTGGGCAAAGAACCGCGGCCCATGCTCGACCGCGCCGCCCTTGGGATCGCCGGCGCCGAAATAGAGCCGGCGCAGCCGCGCGAAAGATATAGCCGCCGCGCACATGGCGCAGGGCTCGAGCGTGACGTAGAGATCGGCGCCCTCGAGGCGCTTCAGGCCGGCCCCCGCCGCCGCGGCCTTGATGACAAGCATCTCGGCATGAGCCGTTGGATCCTTCAGCTCTTCGACACGGTTGCCGGCCTGGGCCAGTATCTTGCCCGAAGCTCCATCCGCCAGCACCGCCCCCACGGGCACTTCGCCGCGTTCGGCCGCGGCCCTGGCCTCGGCCAGCGCCAAATCCATGAGCGATGACTGCCCCGTGGTCATGGCGCCATAGGAGGGCGCCGCGCCGTTGCGGTCAACGGCCGCGGCCGCTATAGCTTCGGCCGACGGACCGCGGAGAACGCTGCTTGGCCCCATCTCTCGATTTCACCCAGGCCTTCGATTTCAATCGCCCTCTGCTGCTGGATGGCGGCACCGGCCGTGAGCTGCGCCGGCGCGGCGTGCCGATCCTCGACACCATCTGGTCGGCCAATGCCCTGGTCGTGGCGCCTGACGTGGTCCGCCAGGTTCATCTCGATTACATCCGGGTCGGAGCCGATGTCATCACCACCAACAGCTACGGCGTCATCCGCCGCGATCTGGCCAAGGAAGGGATCGAGGATCGCTTCGCCGAACTGAACCGGCTCGCCGGCCGGCTCGCGGTCGAGGCAAGGAACATGGCCGGGCGCGAGGTCGCCATCGCCGGCAGCCTGCCGCCGCTGCGCGGCAGCTACCGGCCCGATCTTGTCGGCGAACGCGAAGAGATCCTGCCGCTTTATCGCGAGCAGGCCGAACTCCTGGCGCCCTTCGTCGACCTCTTCATCTGCGAAACCATGTCGAGCGCGGCGGAGGCGCTCGCCGCCGCGACGGCGGCCGCGGAGACCGGCAAGCCGGTCTGGGTCTCCTGGACCCTGGACGAGGACCGGTCGGGGCGCCTGCGCAGCGGCGAGAGCGTGGCCGAGGCAGCGGCGGCAATCGCCGATATTCCGGTCTCGGCCTTTCTCGCCAATTGCTGCGCGCCCGAGGCGATCGCGGCCGCCATGCCGGATCTCGCCGCCATCGGGCGCGGGCCGGCAGGCGGCTATGCCAATGCCTTTCGTCCAGTGCCCAAGGATTGGGAGCTTGAGACCGGCGGCCTCCTCCCCTTGCGCGAGGACCTGGACCCCGAGGCCTATGCCGGCCATGCGGCCCATTGGCGGGCCCAAGGTGCCGCGATCATCGGCGGTTGCTGCGGCACCGGTCCGGAGCATATCGCGGCGCTGCGCCAAATGATGGATGCAGCACCCAAGAGGAGCGCCAGCGCATGAGCGCCAACGGGAAGGAACGGCCCATCGTTGGCGTCACCCTCGATTCCGAAGAGCCGGGCGGCTATTCCAAGCTGCCTTGGTATGCGCTGCGCCAGAACTACAGCGAGGCGGTGGTGCGGGCCGGGGGTTTGCCTTTCCTGCTGCCCCATGAACCCGAACAGGCGGAAGCCTATTTGGAACGGATCGACGCGCTCATCGTCACCGGCGGGGCCTTCGATGTCGATCCGGCCTTGTTCGGCGCCACCACCCGCCACGACACGGTGAAGCTGAAGACGCGGCGCACCGCCTTCGAGCTTGCCATCACCAAGGGCGCGCTCGCCCGCAACATGCCGGTGCTCGGCATCTGCGGCGGCCAGCAACTGCTGAACGTGGTGCTGGGCGGGACCCTGTTCCAGCACATCCCCGACGAGATGCCCGACGCGCTCGCCCATGAACAGCCGAATCCCCGTACCGAGGCCGGCCATGCCGTGCGCGTGGTGCCGGGCACCTTGCTGGCGCGGATTTGCGGCGCCGGGGAGCTTCAGGTCAACAGCGCCCATCACCAGGCAGCCAAGACCGTGGGGCCCGGCGTGGTCGTCGACGCGCTGGCGCCCGACGGCGTGATCGAAGGCATCGAGGATCCGCGCTACCGTTTCTGCCTCGGCGTCCAATGGCATCCGGAATATTCCATCAGCGCCGGCGACGAAAAGATCTTCGATGCCTTCATCGCCGCCGCCCGCTGAGGGCGGCACGTCTCCCAGCGCCCCGAAGCCCGGGTCGGGCGAACGCATCGCCAAGCGGATCGCGCGGGCTGGACTTTGTTCGCGGCGCGAGGCGGAGGCCTGGATCGCCGCCGGCCGCGTCATCGTCGACGGCAAGAAGCTCGCCAGCCCCGCCCTGGTCGTCGGCCCAACGGCCAGGATCCTGGTGGACGGCAAGCCCCTGCCTGCGGCCGAGCCCGCCCGACTGTTCCGATTGCACAAGCCCCGAGGCCTGGTGACCGCGACCAAGGATCCCCAAGGGCGACCTTCGATCTACGACATGCTACCTCAGGATCTGCCGCGCCTCATGCCCGTGGGCCAGATCGATCCTGAGGCCGAGGGGCTGCTGCTGCTGACCAACGACGGCGAACTGAAGCGCCGGCTCGAATTGCCGAGCACGGGCTGGCTGCGGCGCTATCGGGCGCGCGTCAATGGCCGGGTAGACCCGGCGCGGCTGCTGGACCTCGCCAAGGGTGCGCGCATCGACGGCGTCGACTACGGCCCGATCCGCGCCGCCCTCGACCGGCAGCAAGGCGAGAACGCCTGGCTCAGCATCAGCCTGGCCGAGGGCCGGAACCGCGACGTGCGCCGCGTCTGCGAGCACCTGGGCTGGAGGGTCAATCGCCTGATCTGCATCGCCTATGGGCCTTTCCAGCTAGGCCATCTGGCCAAGCGCGCGATCGAGGAGGTGCCGCCCAAGGTGCTGCGCGAGCAACTCGGCCTGAAGGCGAGCCGTGAGAATCGTCGCCGGCAGGCTTAAGGGCCGGAAGCTCGAAGTGCCCGAAGGCCGGGACATCCGCCCGACCGCCGACCGCACCCGCCAGGCCCTGTTCGATGTTCTCGAGCATGGCCGGCTCGTCGAAGGCGGGGGCTCGGCGGTGATCGATGCCGTCGTGCTGGATGCCTTCTGCGGCAGCGGCGCGCTGGGATTGGAGGCGCTTTCCCGCGGCGCCGCCGAGGCCGTGTTCATGGACGCCAGCCGCGCCGCCCTCGATTGCGCCCGGGCCAATGCCAGGCATCTGGGCGTGCAGGCGAGCTTCATCCTCGCCAATGTCGCCAATCCGCCGCGCGCCCAGAAGCCCGCGACCCTGGTCTTCCTCGATCCACCTTATGGCAGCGGACTGGTAGGCCCGGCCCTGGCGGCTCTATCGAATGCCGGCTGGCTCGCCGGAAATGCCATCGTGAGCCTGGAAATGCCGGGCGCGGAGCTGGCCCGCTTCGAAGTCCCGCCCGGTTTCGAGCGGCTGGACGAGCGGCGTTACGGCAAGGCGCGGATCCTGCTGCTGCGCTCAGTTGACGCGCCGGCCACCTGATGACAATCCGCCGCCGCAGAGGATAGTCTCGTGCCGACAGCGGCAAACTGAGGCGGGTTTCTCGAAAGGCCGACCCGGTCGCATGACCAAATCTCGCGCAACGATCGGAAAGATGGGCCACGGCTGGCGGGCGCTCCGCTTGCGCCGAGCGGTCGCGCAATTGGGCGTGCTGGCCCTGCTGATCCAACTCGCGGCGGGGATGATCCCCATGCCGCTTGCGGCTGGCGACAGCGTTGCGCAGACCGCGAGCGCCGATCTCTGCCTGGCGCCGGACTCTCCCCTCGCCCATCACTACAGCCCGGCCGATGGCGCCAAGGGCAAGGTCCAGGATCCTGCCCATGATTGCCAGATTTGCCTGACCCTCCAGCTGGCCGGGCATTTCCTGCCGGCTGTGCCGGTTGCCGTCGTCCCCCAGGGACAAGATTTCGTATCGCTGCTCCGGCCCGGCAGGAGCTGGAGCCCCGCCCTCGCCCGCCACTCCCCCGCCGCGCCCAGAGCGCCGCCCGCAATCGCCTGAGCCGCAATCGACCGGCCGCGGCTGGCGCGCCCCGATCGAGATCGATCGAGAGGGGGTGCCGGTCCGCTGCCGTCCGGACTCGGACCCTTGCCCAGGAGAATTGCGTCCATGACCAAGCTCACAATCGCCGCCATAGCGGCCGGCATTTTCCTAACCGCGCTGCCGGCCTTCGCCCATGTCACCCTCGAGACCGCAGAATCCCCCGCCGGCGGATTCTACAAGGCAGTCTTGCGCGTGCCCCATGGTTGCGCCGGTTCGCCCACCATCGGCCTTCGGGTGCAGATCCCTGAAGGCGTGATCGAGGCCAGGCCCATGCCCAAGCCCGGCTGGACCATCACCATGAAGGTGAAACCTCTCGACCCGCCATACGTCGATGACGGGCTCAAGATCACCACGGCCGTCAGCGAGATCGATTGGTCGGATGGGAAGCTGCCGGACGATTACTACGACGAGTTCGTCTTCCGCGCGCGCCTGCCCTCGCGGCCGGGGACCATGCTCTATTTCCCGGTGATCCAGATTTGCGCCAGCGGCGACGAGCACTGGATCCAGATCCCGGCCGAAGGCAAGACCGCCGACGACTATGACAATCCTGCGCCGGGTGTGAAGCTCACCAGCGCACCGCCGGAGAACGACTAGGGCGATGGCCATCCGCCGCGTCCTGCTGATCGCGTTCCTCGCCCTGCTCTTCGGCGGGGCGAGGAACGCCTTCGCCCACGCAGTGTTGATCTCCGCTTCGCCGGAAGACGGCGCGATCCTTGCCACTGCACCGAGCGAGGTAAGGCTCGTCTTCAATGAGCCCATCAGCCCCATCGCCGTGCAGGTCCTGGACCGCAACGGCCACTCGCTCCTCGGTGCCCAGGATGTTCGCGTCGCCGACGCCGAGATTCTGATCCGCCTGCCGGCGCGTATGAGCGACGGGATCTATCTCGTCAGCTACCGGATCGTCTCTCTCAATTCACACGTTGTCGGCGGCTCCATAGAATTCACGGTCGGCGCGGCCGGCGCCGCCGGATCCGCGCCCGTGTCGCCGGCTGTGGCGATCCCGGCCGATAAGGGCTGGCGCCTTGCTTTCTATCTCGACGAGTTGCTGTTCTATGGTGCCAGCTTCGCGGCCCTGGGCGGGATGCTGTTCCGCCTGTTGCTCATGGGCGATGCGCCGGTGATAGAGCGACCGGTAAGGCGCCAGATCGAAATGGCAACCCTCCTCGGAGTCCCGGCGGCATTGCTTGGCATCGGGCTCGACGGGGCGTTGTTCCGCGCCGGGCCATTGTCGACGCTGTTCGAAGCCGAAACCTGGAACCTCGGGTTCCATTCCAGCTTCGGCGCCAGCGCGCTCTTCCTTGCCGGCGGCCCTGCTCTCCTGGGAATCGCCGCCCGCCTCGAAAGCCATTGGGCGGAGTGGATAGCCGGCCTCGGCATCGCCGCGGCGGTGGCAGCCTTTGCCCTCACCGGCCACGCGGCGACGGCTCCGCCGCGCTGGCTGACTGCGCCCTCGATCGGCGTCCATGTGCTCACGGTGGGATTCTGGGCGGGGTCCCTGCCGCCACTGCTCCTGGCGCTGAAGCGCGGGGACCGGCGGCTCGCGGCCAGCCTCCTGTTTGCATTCTCCCGTTGGGGTGTGCCGGCCGTGAGCCTGCTTCTGGCCAGCGGGATCGCGCTTGCGACCGTGCAGCTCGGCGGTTTCTCGGCTTTCTTTGCCACCAACTACGGCCTCGTGCTGCTCGGCAAGCTCCTCGCAGTGGCCATGCTTGTTTCGCTCGCCCTCGTGAACCGGCTGCGCCTCACCCCGGCCCTTGCCCTGGGCAAGCCCGGTGCGGCCGTGGCACTCAGGTACTCGATCCGGTTGGAACTTCTCCTCTTCGCCATCATCGTCCTGCTGGCGCTTGAACTGGGGAACCTGGTCCCGCCCCGCAGCCTGAATGAAGCGGCTGAAGCGAAACGAACGGCAAATGTGGGCGCGCCCTCGGCCATCATGAGCGCGGGCGACTATACCGCCATCATCACCGTGACGCCGGCGCGGGCCGGATTCAACCTGACCCGGATCTGGTTCCTTGGGCCCGACCGCAGGCTCTTCGATCCCCAATCGGTTGAGCTCAGCCTCGCCGAGCCGGCCGACCATATCGAGCCGATCCGCCGTCAGCCGTTGCGCGTGGCGAGCGGCATCTACCGGCTCATGGGCGCCGAGATCTCGCTTCCGGGGACATGGCAATTCCGCCTGGACGCCCGGATCAGCGATTTCGAGGAGCGGAGTTTCTCGGCCGAGATCGAAATCAGGTAGCGCGTCGCCGGAGGAGAAGCCCGAGCGCGGCGAGCCCGAGCGCCGCCGCGGCCGCGCCGGTAAGAAAGCTGGCCGGAGCGCCGGCCAAATCCCAGATCGCGCCGGCGGCCCAGCTTCCCGCGAGGACGGCCACGCCCGAGACGAGGTTGAACACGCCGAAGGCGGTGCCGGCCAGATCCTTGGGCGCGGCGTCCGCCACCAGGGCCGACATGGCGCCCTGGATCAAGCCGTTCTGCAGTCCCCACAGCATGGCGCCGGCGAAGACCAGGGCGGGGCTCTGGGCGAGCGCCAGCAGAATCTGGGCGGCGACCAGCACGACAGTGCCGGCGAAGAGCAGCGGGGTGCGGCCGATGCGGTCGGCGAGCCGGCCAGCCGGGGCTGCGACCGGCGCATAGACAAGGTTCATCGCCGCCATCACCAGGGGCACCCAGGCATTGGCGAGGCCGAGGCCCGACGCCCGCAGCAGCAGCAGGGATTCGCTGAAGCGCGGCAGGAGGAGCAACAGGATCGCGCCGATGAGCAGCCAGAACCGACTGCCCAGTCTCGCAAGCTCGCTCGGCCGCAACGGAAACGGCCGGCGCTCCGCGGACTGTTTCAGCGCCGGCTCGGGCACGCCGAGGGCGAGCGTCAGCACCGAGAACAGCGCCGGGATGCAGGCGAACCAGAAGACGTGACGGAAATTGCCGGCCAAGAGCCACATCAGGGCAAAGGCCGAGAGCGGCGCTCCCAGCGCGCCCAGGGTGTCGAGGGCCTGGCGAAGCCCATAGGCAGCGCCCCGGGATTCCGGCGGCACGATGTCGGCGATCAGCGCGTCGCGAGGCGCGTCGCGCACGCCCTTGCCGATCCGGTCGAGGAACCGCGCCATGAAGATGGTGCCGAGCCCCTGGGCAAGGGGAAAGAATGGCTTGGAGAGCGCCGCGAGGCCGTAGCCCGCCAGCGCCAAGGCCTTGCGCTTTCCCAACTGATCGCTCAGCGCGCCGGAGAGGATCTTGGTGAAGGACGCCGTCGCCTCCGCCAGGCCGTCGATGAGCCCGACGACGGCGATGGGCGCCCCCAGTACCGAAACCATGAACAAGGGCAACAGGCTCTGGATCAGCTCCGTGCTCATGTCCATGAACAGGGACGTCAGCCCCAGCATCCAGATGGCGCGGGGAACCGGCGCGCGCCGCATCGGTTCCGGGCTCGTCCCGCTTTCGCTCACCGCCGGCCGAACAACCGCTCGATATCGGCGAGCTTCAGCTCGACATAGGTGGGACGGCCGTGGTTGCACTGGCCGGAATGGGGCGTCGCCTCCATTTGGCGCAGCAGCGCGTCCATCTCGGCGACGCTCAAGCGCCGGCCCGCGCGCACGCTGCCGTGACAGGCCAGAGTGCCGCAGACATCCTCCAGCTTTTCCTTGAGCGAGAGGGCGCCGCCGAATTCGGCGATCTCGTCCGCGAGGTCGCACACGAGGCCTTTCACGTCCACCTCGCCCAGGAGCGCCGGCACCTCGCGCACGACCACCGCGCCCTGGCCGAAAGCCTCCAGCACCAGGCCGAGCTCGGCCAGCTCGCCGGCCCGGCCGGCCAGGCGTTCGGCTGCGGCGGGTTCGAGCTCCACCACCTGCGGGATCAGCAATCCCTGCCGCTTGACGCCATTGGCGGCGATGGCCTGCTTCATGCGCTCGTAGACCAGGCGTTCATGGGCCGCATGCTGGTCGACGATGACGATGCCCTCCGCCGTCTGGGCAACGATATAGGTCTCATGCAGCTGAGCCCGGGCGGCGCCCAAGGGATAGGCCGGCGCCGGCTCACCCGCGCCCGGCGCCTCGGTTGCCGGGGCTTCGGTCGTCGGGGCTTGGGGCCGCTCGAAACCTTGCAAAGGGGCATAGACCGCGGCGACGGCCTCGGCCACCACGCGCGGAAGCGTCGTTTGCCCCCTGCCCCAGCCCGGCCGACCCGCCGGCGCTGCGCCGGGGCGGAAACTTCCCAGCGCAGCCGCCGCCACCGTGGTCGAGGCCCGATGCCCGGCACCGGCCAGCGCATGGCGTGCGGCGCCGACGATGAGGCCGCGCACCAGGCCGGGATCGCGGAAGCGCACCTCCGCCTTGGCCGGATGGACGTTCACGTCAACGTCCTCGGGCGCGATCTCGAGAAACAGCGCGACCAGGGGATGCCGGTCACGGGCGAGGAAATCCTGATAGGCCCCGCGCACCGCGCCTTGCAGCAGGCGGTCGCGCACGGGCCGGCCGTTGACGAACAGGAACTGTTGGGCCGAGGTGGCCTTGTTGAGGGTCGGAAGGCCGATGAAGCCGGTGAGCCTCACGCCCTCCCGTTCGGCGGCGATGGCGAGCGCGTTGTCGGCGAACTCGCGGCCCATTACGGCGGCGAGGCGCTGCAAGCGCGCCGCGTCGTCACCAAGGAGCCCGGGCTCGGCTGCATAGCGCAGCAGCACGCGCTCGCCGTCGGCGAGGCTGAAGGCGATCTCGGGATGAGCCATGGCCAAGCGCTGGAAGGCGTCCTCGGCGTGGCCGAGCTCGCTGCGCATGGACTTCAAGAACTTGAGCCGGGCCGGCGTGGCATAGAAGAGGTCGGCGAGCTCAACCCGCGTGCCCATGCCGAGCGCCGCCGGCTCGGGCCTGCCCTTGGCGCCGCCATCGACGGTGATGCGCCAGGCGCTGTCGGCACCCCGCCGCCGGCTGACGATAGCGAGCCGGCCCACGGCGCCGATGGAAGGCAGGGCCTCGCCCCGGAAGCCCAGGGTGGCGATGTGGGTCAGGTCGTCGCCGGCGAGTTTCGAGGTCGCATGGCGCTCGACGGCGAGGGAAAGTTCTTCCGCCGACATCCCGATCCCGTCATCGACGACCTGGATCAGGCTCCGCCCGCCGTCCTTCAGCACCACGTCGATGCGCCGGGCGCCCGCGTCGATGGCGTTCTCCACCAGCTCCTTCACCGCCGACGCCGGCCGTTCCACGACTTCGCCGGCGGCGATGCGGTTGACGATCTCGGGCGGCAGCAGGCGGATGGCCATAAGGCGGGAAACTACCCCGAGTCGCCCTCGGGGTCCACGCGAGCCGGCCGATCCTGGTCTAGTTGAAGATGCCTTCCAGCAGGGCCTTCTTCTTGGGCACGATGATGGGCGTCGGGCCGCCGGCGCTGGGCGGTTGGCCGAGTGCTGCATCCTGCTGCAGGCGTTGCTGCTCCTTCTGGGGATCGAGGACCGTGCCCGGCTGCGGCGTCGCGCGCCAGAAGGCCAGTGTGTCCACTAGGCTGCCGGCGGCTTCGCGCTCGGCCGCGGCGTCCTGATCCACGGTCTGGCGAATCTGGGGCTCCACCTTATCGGCGCCGGCCTGCGAAAGGATGGCATGCTCGCCGGGCGAAGCGTTGCTGGCGTCTGCGGCGATAGTGCCGTTGCTGGAATTGGTGAGAAGCGTTGTTTCGGCCGTCGTCGAGGCCGAGAGCTCCTGCGGGCGCGGTTCGCCGGGCTGCGGGGGCACCAGGTCGTAGTTCGCCGGCATGCTGAGGGGCGCATGGGAAACCACCTGGAACTCGTCGGGCGGGTTCTTGCCCATGCCGAGCGCCTGGCGCGTCGCTGCGCAGCCGCTGACGCCGATGCCCACGGCCAGGATCAACGACAGGGTCCCATACCGCATCTCAAACCTCCGGATGAGCGGCATTCTTACTCTTTCCGCCACCCTCGAACAACCCGTCGAAAACGAGCAGCACCACGCCGAGCGAGAGCGCCGAATCCGCCAGGTTGAAGGCGGGCCAATGATAGCCGGCAACATGGAAGTCGAGAAAGTCGAATACGGCGCCAAGCCGGATGCGGTCGATGACGTTGCCCAGCGCCCCGCCGATGACGAGGCCGAGCCCGATCGCCGGCGCCAGACGCTCCAGGCGGAACAGCCAGATGAGAAGCGCTGCGCTGATGGCGAGCGCGAGACCCGAAAGGAGGTAGGGCCCCGACGGACCCTGGAGCGTCAGCAGGCTGAAGCCGACGCCCCTGTTCCAGGCGCTGACCAGGCTGAAAAATGGCGCCACGGCCACATCCCCGCCGGCAAGGTAGTCGCGCATCAGGGGCTTGCTCAGCTGGTCGAGCAGGATGACGGCGAGCGCGATGACGAGACCGGCGAGGCGCAGGGGCTTCACGCGAGCGCCTCCGCGCATCGTCCGCAGAGACCCGCCTCGCCGGCATGGCCGACCTCGGGCAGGACCCGCCAGCAGCGCTCGCATTTCTCGCCCTCGGCGGCGCCGACCACGACGCCGATCTCGGGCAGATCGGGCAGGACGAACGCGCCCTCGGGCGGCGGCGCGACCCTGAGGGTGGCGACCGACGTGATGGCGAGCTCGGCGAGGTCGAGGCCATCGACGGCGTCGGCATAGACCGCCGGCGCGAAGACCGTCGGGTGGGCCTGAAGGCTGGAGCCGATGCGTTTGGCCGCGCGCTCGAGCTCGATCGCGCCGGTGACCACGCGGCGCAGGTCGCGCAGGCGGTTCCAACGCTCGGCCAGAGCCTCGTCGCGCCAGGAAGCCGGCAGCTCCGGGAAGACCCGGAGATGCACGCTGGCCTCGGGCCCGGCGCCCCGGGTCCACCAGGCTTCCTCGGCGGTGAAGCAGCAGATGGGCGCCAGCCAGGCCGTGAGGCAGGAGAAGAGCTGGTCCAGCACGGTGCGGCAGGCGCGCCGGCGCTTGCTCGTCGCCCGGTCGCAATAAAGCGCGTCCTTGCGCAGGTCGAAATAGAAGGCCGAGAGATCGACGGCGCAGAAATTGTGAAGCGCGGTGAACAGGCCGTGGAAATCGTAGCTCTCGATGTCCCGTCGGATCGACACGTCCAGTTCCCGCAGGCGATGCAGCACCCAGCGTTCGAGGACCGGCATCTCGGCTGCCGGCAGGCGTTCGGCCTCGCTGAAGCCGTCGAGCGCGCCCAGGAGATAGCGTAGCGTGTTGCGCAGGCGCCGATAGGCCTCGGCATGATGCTTCAGGACTTCCGGCCCGATCTTCAAGTCCTCGGAATAATCCGAGGCAACCACCCAGATGCGCAGGATGTCGGCGCCGTACTGCTTCAGCACGTCCTGGGGCGAGACGGTGTTGCCGAGCGACTTCGACATCTTGCGGCCTTGCTCGTCGACGACGAAGCCGTGGGTCAGCACCGCGTCATAGGGCGCGCGTCCGCGAGTGCCGCAGCTTTCCAGGAGCGAGGAATGGAACCAGCCGCGGTGCTGGTCCGAGCCTTCGAGGTAGAGCGAGGCAGGCCAGGCAAGATCGGGATTGTGCTCGAGCACGAAGGCGTGGGTGCAGCCTGACTCGAACCACACGTCGACGATGTCGCGGATCTGCTCATAATCCTTGGGATCGCGGCCCTCGCCCAGGAAGCGCTCCGGCGGGCTTAGGAACCAGGCATCGGCCCCCTCCTTCTCGAAGGCCGCGGCGATGCGCTCGACCACCGCGGGATCGCGCAAGGGCTTGCCCGTCTTCCGGTCGACGAAGACGGCGATGGGCACGCCCCAGGCGCGCTGGCGCGAGATGCACCAGTCTGGCCGGCTCTCGATCATGGAATAGAGCCGGTTGCGGCCCTGGGGCGGCACGAAGACCGTATCGTCGATGGCGGCCAGCGCCTTCTGGCGCAGGCCGTTCTCTTCCATCGAGACGAACCATTGGGGCGTGTTGCGGAAAATGAGCGGCGCCTTGGATCGCCAGCTATGGGGATAGCTGTGCGTCAGCTTGCCTTCGGCCAGCAGATGGCCGGTGGCCTTGAGGGCGGCGATGACCGCGCCATCGGCGTCGCCCTTCTTGCCCGATGGCGTCAGCACGCGCTTGCCCGCGAACAGCGGCACCTGGTCGTAGTAGCGTCCGTCGCCGTCCACGGTCTGGGGCACTTCCAGGCCGTGCACCTGGCCCAGTTCCCAGTCGTCGGCGCCATGGCCGGGCGCGATATGGACGAGGCCCGTGCCCTGCTCGGTGGTGACGAAACTGCCGGGCAGCATCGGCACCGGAAAATCGTAGCCGTGATGGGCGAGCGGGTGGTGGCAGACGATCCCGGCAAGCCGCGTCCCCGGTCCGGACCACAGGATTTCGGCCGCGGTGATTCCCGCCGCCGCCTCGAAGGACGGACGGAGGTCCGCGGCGACGATCAGCTGGTCGCCGGGCTTGAGCGCGGCGCCGTCGCTGACGGCGCGGACCTGGATCAGGACATAGTCGATGGCCTCGCCATAGGCGATGGCGCGGTTGCCCGGAATGGTCCAGGGCGTGGTTGTCCAGATGACGGCGGCCGCCGCGCCGAAGATCGGATCGTCGCTGCGCATGACCGGGAAGCGCAGGTAGATCGTGGTCGAGACGTGGTCGTGGTATTCGAGCTCGGCCTCGGCCAGAGCCGTCTTCTCGACCACCGACCAGAGCACCGGTTTGGAGCCGCGGAAGAGCCCGCTGTTCAGCAGGAATTTGCCGATCTCCCGGGCGATCTGCGCCTCCGAAGCGAAGGCCATGGTGGTGTAGGGATGCCACCAGTCGCCCTCGACGCCGAGGCGCCGGAAATCCTCGCGCTGCTGGCCGATCCAGTAGTCGGCGAACTCGCGGCATTCCTTGCGGAACTCGACGATGGGCACGGCGTCCTTGTCCTTGCCCTTGGCGCGATATTGCTCCTCGATCTTCCATTCGATGGGGAGCCCGTGGCAGTCCCAGCCCGGAATGTAGTTGGCGTCCTTGCCCAGCATCTGTTGGGCGCGGTTGACCACGTCCTTCAGGATCTTGTTGAGGGCGGTGCCGATATGGATGGCGCCGTTGGCATAAGGCGGCCCGTCATGGAGCACGAATTTCGGCCGGCCCTTCGAGGCGGCGCGAAGCTTCTTGAACAGCTCCATCTCCTGCCAGCGCTTAAGGGTCGCCGGCTCGCGCTCCGGCAGGTTGGCGCGCATGGCGAAATCCGTGCGCGGCAGGAATACGGTCGACTTGTAGTCGCGGCTCATCGGCTCACTTTCGTTGCGGGCGCAGCGCGCTTTCATAGACGCTCATGGGCGCGCGCTCGACCAGTTTCGGCTTGGCCCTTGCCGGCGCATGGCCGGGCGGCGGACCGGCGTAGGCGGCGAGCCTTGCCCGCGCCTCGCCTGCGTCGAGGGCCATCTGGGCCTTGAGGGGCTCGAGACCGTCGAAGGTCTGATCGGGCCGGAGGTAGTCAAGCAAGGCCACGCGCAGATGCCGGCCGTAGAGATCGCCGGTGAAATCGAAGATGTGAGCTTCGAGCTGAACCTTCTTGCCGCCGAGGGTCGGCTTGCTGCCGATATAGGCCACGCCCGGCAGCCAGCGGGTCTCGCGGCCTTCGTCGATTCCGGCCTTGATGGCATAAATGCCTTGGGCCGGCTCGAGATAGCCGGCAAGCCTGATGTTGGCGGTCGGAAACCCGAGCAGGCGTCCCTGCCTGTCGCCGCTCTCGACCCGGCCTTCGATCTCCCACGGCCGGCCAAGCAGCCGCGCGGCGGCGGCCGGATCGCCGGCCAGCAGGCGCTCGCGGACCTTCGTTGAGGAATAAACGACGCCGGCCCCGTCGGCGACCGCGCCGACGGCGCTGACCGCGAATCCCGCGGCCCGGCCGAGATCGGCGAGCAGGACGGCATTGCCGCTGCGCCCCTTGCCGAAAACGAAATCGTAGCCGACCACGACATGGGCCGGCTCCAGGCCTTCGCCCAGCACCTCGACGATGAAGGATTCCGGGCTTCGGCCGGCCATGGCCTGGTCGAAGGCCAGCAAGAACACGTAGTCGACCCCCATGGCCTCCAACTGGCGCAGCTTGATGCGGAACGGCGTCAGGCGGAAAGCCGGCCGGCCGGGCTGGAAGAATTCGCGCGGATGGGGCTCGAAGGTGAGCACGGCGCAAGGTGCTGCGAGCTCAGCCGCGATCCGCCCCGCCTCGCCGATCACCCGCTGGTGGCCCAGATGCAGGCCGTCGAAGTTGCCCAGCGCCACGACGGCGCCGCGGGCCTCGGCCGGGATCTCGGTGTGATGCCTGAAAAGCCGCATGGCGGGCGCAAGATAACGCTGGCGTTCGCCCCTGGGTAGGTGGCGCTTCGGCGCGACCCGGGAAGCGCTTATTCGGCCGCCTGGGGCACCGGCCGGCGCTGGACCATGAGAATCGCCTCGCCGGAAATGACCACCGTTTCGCCGACGGTGCAGTTGGTCTCCAGGGTCACGCGGCCCTTTTCCCGATCGATGTCGGTCACCGTGACCCGGCTCCTGACCGTATCGCCGATCCGCACCGGGGCCCGGAATTTCAGGTTCTGGCTGACATAGATGCAGCCCGGGCCCGGCAACTTGGTGCCCAGCACGGTGGAAATGAAACTCGCGGTCAGCATGCCATGGGCGATGCGGCCCTTGAACAGGGTGTCCTTGGCGTATTCGCTGTCCAGGTGGAGCGGGTTGCTGTCGCCGGAAATGCCAGCGAAAAGCACCACATCGGCCTCTGTGACAGTTCGGCTATAGACGGCTGTCATGCCGATTTCGAGGTCTTCGAGGTATAGACCTTGCAACTCAAGCATATTGGCTCCCGAACCCCTACGGCCGAATCGCCGGCCGCCCCTTCTGCAATGCAATATAATGCCATGAATCCCCCTTAACAAGCTGCGGGAATTTGGCATTGCAGAGCAAAAAACAAGACGAAATCAGGGCGATCGGGGGGCGATCGGGAGGGTTTTTGCGATGCCGAACAGCTCTTCCAGGGCCGCCCCGGCCGCAAGCAGCGCCGCCTCGCCGCGGGGCCGGCCGACAAGCTGGAGGCCGATGGGCAGGCCCTCGGGCGTGAGGCCGCAGGGGATGCAAAGCACGGGGAGCGAGCTGAGGGTGAGGGCATAGGTGATGCGGATCCATTCGACGTAGTTGTCGAAGGTCTCGCCCTCGAGCTCGCGGACCCAACGGATATTCACGTCGAAGGGCGGCAGGATGGCGGCCGGCACGAGGAGCAGGTCGTAGCCGGCCATGAAGGCGACCATCCGGTGATAGAGCTGGCCGCGGCCGCGCTCGGCCCGGCCGATGGCATCGGCGTCGAGGCGCTGTCCCAACTCGATGTTCCAGATCACCTCGGGCTTCAGGAGGCTGCGGTGGTTGTCGTATTCGTCCTTCAACCCGGCCGCGAAACCCGCGGCGCGCAGGGTCTTGAAGATCGCCGGCGCGTCGGACAAGTCAGGGCTCGCCTCTTCGACCGCGACCCCCTCGCCCGCCAGGCGCTGAATGGCCTTGTCGACGACCTCACGTACCGCGGCCGTGGTCCGGCAAATGCCGAGGTCATGAGAAAAGGCGATCTTGCCCGGCAGGCGCGGCGCCCGCGCGGAGGCGAGGAAGGGTGCGGCAGGCGCTTCGAGCGACAGCGGGTCCTCGTCGTGGCGCCCGACCATGGCATCCAGCATCAGGGCCGTGTCTGGAACGTTGCGCGCCATGGGACCGACGACCGCAAGCGTGTCGAAGGGAAACTTGCCCGGTCCGCTGGCGATCCGGCCCGGGCTTGGCCTCAGCCCCACGACCCCGCAGAAGCTCGCCGGCGTGCGCAGCGATCCGCCGAGATCCGAGCCGGTGGCGAGCCAGACCTGGCCCGCAGCCAAGGCCGCGGCCGAGCCGCCGGAAGAGCCGCTCGACGTCATTCGCGTGTCCCAAGGCGTGCGAGTATCGGGAAAAAGCTGGTTGTAGCAGTTGGCCCCGGCGCCGAATTCGGGCGTGTTGGACTTGGCCAATACCACCGCGCCCGCCGCCTCCAGGCGCTCGACCATGATGTCGGAGCGCGCCGGCACATTGTTGGCGTAGATGGGCGAGCCGCGGGTCGTGCGTACCCCGGCCACGTCGTCCAGATCCTTGACCGCGATGGGTAGGCCGGCCAGCAGGCTGTCGCGCCGGACACGCTTGGCCGCAGCCCGGGCCCGATCGGCGCAGAGGGTCGGCAGGGCGTGGATCGCTGTATCCGTCCCGGCGATGCGCGCCAGCGCCGCTTCGATCAGCTCGGCCGGCGTGGTTTCGCCGCGGCGCAGCAGCTCCACGGCGGCGAGCGCCGTAAGGCGCGTCAGTTCCATTGCGGACATGAGAGTCCCCCGATTGCGACGGTTGCTGTCTTCCTATAGCAGAAGAGCCGGGCTCAAATCATGATCCAGACATCCTACATGCGCCTGATGGGCGCCATCCGGGACTTCGTCGCGCTGGAAAGCGCGTCGGGGCTGGCGCTGCTCGCGGCCTCGCTCCTCGCCCTTGTCGCCAGCAACAGCCCGCTCGCCTCCTGGTACGACCTGCTTCTGGCGACGCCGGTGGGGTTCCATGCGGGCGCGCTTCATCTCGACAAGCCCCTGCTGCTCTGGATCAACGATGGGCTGATGGCCCTCTTCTTCCTGGTCATCGGGGCCGAGATCAAGCGCGAGCTGGTCGAAGGAGAGCTTTCGAGCTGGCGCAAGGCCGCTTTGCCGGCCATAGCCGCGCTCGGCGGCATGGCGCTGCCGGCGGCGATCTACGCCCTCCTCAACCGCGTCGATCCGGCCGCGCTCGCCGGTTGGGCTATTCCGACTGCGACCGACATCGCCTTCGCGCTCGCCGCGCTAAGCCTTATGGGCGGTCGCCTGCCCGCGAGCCTCAAGGTCTTCCTGCTGGCGCTTGCGATATTCGACGACCTGGGCGCGATCCTGGTCATCGCCATCTTCTATACCAATGAGCTCAGCCTCATCGCCTTGGCACTGGCCGGCGTCGTGCTGGCGGTCATGGCCATGCTCAACCGGCTCGGCGTGCGCAATATTGCGCCTTACGCGCTGCTCGGCATCTTGCTCTGGGTCCTGGTGTTGAAGTCGGGGGTGCATGCCACGCTGGCAGGTGTGGCCACCGCTTTTGCGCTTCCCATGGGCAAGGGGGAGGATGCCGCGCCATTGCGCCGGGTGGAGCGGGGGCTTCACCCCTGGACCTGCTTCCTGGTGATGCCCCTCTTCGGCTTCGCCAATGCGGGGCTTTCCCTGGCCGAGATCCGGCCGGGCCAGCTCTTGGAAGGGGTCGCCGGCGGCATCGCCTTCGGCCTCTTCCTCGGCAAGCAAATCGGCGTTTTCGGGGCGGCGGCGCTCGCCATCAAGCTTGGCCTCAGCGAAAGGCCCGCGGGGGCCGGCTGGGCCGGGCTCTACGGCGTTTCGCTGCTGGCCGGGATCGGCTTCACCATGAGCCTCTTCATCGGCAGCCTCGCCTGGGACGGCGGCGCGCACGCCGCCGAGCTGCGCCTTGGCGTCATCGTCGGGTCGCTGGCCTCGGCTGCGGCGGGGATGGCGTTCCTTAGGATCGCGGGACGCCGGCCGGAATAGCCTCGTCCGCCAGGCTGGATGAACGTCCAGCCATGCGCCGGCCGCCATCCCACCATGGCAAGCGCGAATTCGACAGCGCCTGACGCACGGTGTTACCAATGGCGTTCGAATGGCGATGGCGGGGGAGCAGTCGGTCTGGCTGCACAGGGTCACGCGGCCGGGCGCGGCCGTGTTCGCCATCATGTTCACCCTCGAATCCCTGTCCCGTTCCGTGCTGGCGGCCATCATTCCGCTCCAGGCCTATACCATCCTGAAGGAGGCCCGGGACGTCAGCCTGGCCTATTTCTCCATCGCCATCCTGGGCTCGGCCGCCAGCTTCATCATCCCGCTGCTGATCCGCCGTTACCGCCGGCGCTGGATCTATACCGCGGGCCTGGTGATGCTGATGGCCTCTGCCGCCAGCCTCGCCAGTTTCAGCCTGGCGGGCCAGATCGCCGCCATGCTCCTGCGCTCGCTGGCCGCCGCCAGCCTCAACATCACCTTCAGCCTTTACATCCTCGACTACATTCACAAGCGCGACCTGATCCGCTCCGAGCCCCTCAAGCTGATGATGAGCGCCTTCTCCTGGACGGCGGGCCCGTCATTGGGCGTCTATCTCTACAATCAGGTCGGCCATGGCGCGGCGGCGCTGCTCAGCATCGCGCCAGCCGCCACGCTCCTGGTCTATTTCTGGTATCTCAGGATCCAGGACAACCCGGCGGTCGCGGCGGCGACCCGGCCTGCCCCCAACCCGCTGCGCAACATCCGCCGCTTCTTTTCCCAGCCGCGGCTACGCCTCGGCTGGTTCATCCCGTTCAGCCGGTCGGTCTGGTGGGGCATGTTCTTCGTCTATCCCTCGATCTACATGCTCCAGTCTGGGAAGAGCGAGATGGCGGCGGCCCTGCTTCTGTCGGCCGGGAACGCCGTGCTGCTGGGCGCCGTATGGATCGGGCGCCTCGCCCAGCGCCGGGGCATCCGCAAGCTCATCATCGGCGGCTTTGCCGGGGCAGGCACCGCGACCATCGGCGCCGCGCTCTGCTATGACTGGCCCTGGGTCGCGGCCGGGCTCCTACTGGCCGGTGCCCTCAACGTCATGGTGCTGGACGGGCTCGGCAACATCCCGTTCCTGCGCGCGGTCAGGCCGCTCGAGCGCCCGCAGATGGCGACGGTGTTCCGGACCTACATCGATGCCGCCGACGTGCTCCCCGCTGCGCTCTATTCGATGCTGCTCAGCTTCTTCGACATCCGCTCCGTCTTTCTCGCCTGCGGACTCTGGATGCTGTTTTCAGCCTTCGTTGCGCGTCACTTGCCGCGGAAAATGTAGATACGCGCCGGGCGGCGCGGCCTACTTGTTCTGCTCAAATATGCAGGCGCGGGCGTGCGTGGCTCCGGTATCGTCTTGGTAAGTCTCCGTGGCATGGATCGATGTCACGGCTTCGCCCGCCTCTACGCCGCCCTGCCAGAATCCGCCGTCTAATCCGCCGCCCCATGTGTCGTAGGTCAGATGCATTTCGCTGCCCTCCTGGGTCCAATGGGCGGTGTCCCGGTGCGTGGCCAGGAGTTCAGTCTTGAAGATCGTGGCCGTACCGCCGGGATTGAAGTGGATGTCGATACCACAGCCGCTATCCGCGGGGCTGCTCCACGATGTGTTGGCGAGATCGGTGGCAGCGAGGGCCGCATCGAACGTCAAGGCAAGGACGCCAATCGCTATCGTCGCGGAGATGAATCTCATCGGCTTGTCCATGATTCTGCTCTGGTGCGAAGTCCAGGTATCCCGAATGTCCGAACCCCAAGCTTAGAGGGATTGCCAGTGGCCCGGTAGGCTCTGGCAATCATCGCCGTTCCGACGAAACCGCAAAGTGAAGCTTTGGTCATGGTCCGGGGCGGAGAATCAGAACTTCCATCACGAGGGCGAGGCCGCGCCCCGTGATCGCATGGCGTCCCGGTCCGAACTTCAGCGCTTCGCAGGCAACCGCCCGCTCGCCATCGATCGCTATCTCTCCTTGGGCGCAATAGGCGAGAAGCCAGCCGTCGCCGACCTCGCGCAAAATCGCCGCGCCGTCGAGGGCAAGGCGCTCCGCCTTGCCCGTCGCCCGGCCGCGATCGACCATGAGGTTGAGATCGCGGCAGGGCCCGCCCAAGAGCCGGCTGTGGCAATGCCATTCGCCGCGGAAATTAAAGGGCTCGAGCGGTCGGTCCAGGCGTTTGACCGGAGCTTCCTCGAAATCCAGTTCCACGCCGTCGCCGGCGATAAGCGCGATGGTCCGGTCATAGCCGGGAAAGAGGGAGAAGTCGCCCGAGGTCGCGACTTCAGCCAGGCTGAGCCGCCAGAGGAAATTCTCGGCCTCGGCGGGCTCACGCGCGATCTCATGGGTCACGCCCTGGCCGTTCTTCCAGGGCATGGACCGGAATTCCCGGGCCGCGATCCTCATTTGGTGCCGAAGAGCCGGGCGCCCAGGCCCGCCGTCACCGCCAGCTTCTTGCCGGCGATGCCGAGCGCCTGCAAGGCCGCGGGCGGAGTTTCCATGCGCCCAGCGATCAGAGGAAGTTCGGGCACATTGAAACTCCGGAATGGCGGCGCCAGCTTTCGCATCTCTCATCCCCTGTCGGGCGTCGGCAATCGGGCGATATTGCCCGCCGCGATGCTCCCTGTCCTCCAGAAAGCCGTGGACTTGGTTCCGGCGAGGCCCCATATAGCGCCGATGATGGCGGGGCTTCCATTCCTCAAGATGCACGGGCTCGGCAATGACTTCGTGGTCATCGACGCGCGCGGGCGAAAGGTCAATCTCGACGAGGTCGAGACCCGCGCCGTCGCCGACCGGCGAACAGGCGTGGGCTGTGACCAGTTGATCCTGATCGAACCTGCCAAGAGCCGTCTCGCCGATGCCTATATGCGCATCCGCAATGCCGACGGCGGCGAAGTCGAGGCCTGCGGCAATGGCGCCCGCTGCGTCGCCGACCTGTTGATGCGCGAGAAGGGCAGCCGGCATGCGGTGATCGAGACAGCCGTCGGCCTGCTCGATGCCGAGGCGGCAGACGATGGGCGGGTCAGCATCGACATGGGAGCGGTGCGCCTGGACTGGCGCGAGATTCCGCTGGCGAAACCCATGGACACGCTCCACCTCGACCTCGTTCTCGGACCGCTCAAGGATCCGGCCGCGGCCAACGTCGGCAATCCCCATGCCGTGTTCTTCGTTCCCGATGCTGAAGCGGTGGATATCGCTGCCCTCGGGCCGGTGCTGGAGCGCCACCCGCTGTTTCCCGAACGGGCCAACATCGAAATCGCCAGCGTGATCGGACCCGATCGCATCCGCATGCGGGTCTGGGAGCGGGGCGTGGGCGTGACGCGGGCCTGCGGCACCGGCGCCTGCGCCACCCTCGTCTCCGCCGCCAGGCGCAAGCTCGCCGGCCGCCGGGCGGAAATCCTGCTCGACGGCGGGAGCCTCACGGTCGAATGGCTGGCAGACAACCATGTCCGCATGACCGGGCCGGTCGCCGTCAGCTTCAGCGGCGAACTCGCACTCTGACGGGGCGCGGGCGATGCTCGAGGTCGTCACCTTCGGCTGCCGGCTTAACGCCTTCGAGGCTGAAGTCATGCGCAGCCACGCGGCCGCAGCGGGCCTCGAAGGCGCCGTCCTCATCAACAGCTGCGCCGTCACGGCGGAGGCCGAACGCCAGGTCCGCCAGGCGATCCGCAAAGCCCGGCGCGATCATCCCGGAGCGCGCATCGTCGTCACCGGCTGCGCCGCCCAGATCGATCCCGCCCGTTACGCCGCCATGCCCGAAGTAGACAGCGTGCTGGGCAATGAAGAGAAGCTCGCCATCGAGAGTTTCCGGCGGCTTGCCGCGGATGTGGCGCCGCGCATCGCGGTTGGCGACATCATGACGGCGACGCAGGTCGAGGCCCATCCGGTTTCGAGTTTCGCCGGACGACGGCGCGCCTTCCTCCAGATCCAACAGGGCTGCGACCACCGCTGCACCTTCTGCGTCATCCCGCTTGGCCGCGGCAACAGCCGCAGCCTGCCTCTGGGCGCCGGCGTCGCCCAGGCGCGCCGGCTCCTGGAAGCCGGCGTGGTCGAGATCGTGCTGACGGGCGTGGATATCGGCGGCTATGGCGGCGACCTGCCGGGCCGGCCGAGCCTGGGCCAGATGGTGCGCCGGCTCTTGCGCCAGCTCCCGGAGCTAAGGCGCCTTCGCCTCTCCTCCATCGACCCGAGCGAGATCGATGCCGATCTCTGGCGCCTGATCGCCGAGGAGCCGCGGCTGATGCCGCACTTGCATCTTTCCCTTCAGGCGGGCGACGACCTCATCCTGAAGCGCATGAAGCGCCGGCACAGCCGGGCCGAGGCCGTTGCCGCGGCGGCGCGGGCGCGCGAGCTCCGGCCGGGAATCGCGCTCGGCGCCGATCTCATCGCCGGATTCCCGACCGAGGACGAGGCCATGTTCGGACGCAGCCTCGCGCTGGTCGATGAGTGCGAACTCGCCTTCCTCCACGTGTTTCCGTTTTCGCCCCGCCCCGGCACGCCCGCTGCGCGGATGCCCGAGGTTCCATCCGCTCTCGTCAAATCGCGAGCCCGGCGCCTGCGCCAGCACGGCAGGCTCGCGACAGCGCGTTATCTGGCTGGCCGCGTCGGCCGGGAAGAGCGCGTGCTGGTGGAGCGGCCGGGCAAGGGCCATGGCGAATGCTTCGCCGAAGTGGAATTCGAGGGCGGGCTGCCCGGCGAAATCCTCCATCTCGAAATCGAGGCGGCCCGTGACAAACACCTGATCGGCCGGCGGATTCGGTGAACGAGGCGAAGGAAGGCGGCCGCAAGGGCTGGCTCGGGCGGCTTGCCCATGGCCTGAAGCGCAGCTCCTCGCGGCTGGGCAGCGGCATCGCCGGCATCCTCGGCGGCCGGCGCCTCGACAAGGCGACCCTCGGCGAACTCGAGGACCTGCTCATCGCCGCCGATCTTGGACCGGCGACGGCGGCCAAGCTGACGGCCGAACTCGGTCGCGAGCGGCTGGGCAAGGAAGTGGGCGAGATCGAAGTCCGTGAGGCCCTCGCCGGGTCGATCGCCCGGATGCTGGAGCCCGTCGCCAGGCCCCTTGCCCTCGATCATGCCAAGAAGCCCTTCGTCGTCCTCGTCGTCGGCGTCAACGGCAGCGGCAAGACAACTACGCTCGGCAAGCTCGCCCACCTGTACCGGCAGGAAGGACGCAAGGTGCTGATCGCGGCCTGCGATACCTTCCGCGCCGCCGCCATCGAGCAGCTGAAGATCTGGGGCGAACGCAGCGGCGTGCCGGTGATCGCGCGCGAGAGTGGAGCCGATCCGGCGGGCCTTGCCTTCGATGCCCTCGCCCGGGCCCAGGCCGAGGGAACCGACCTGCTGCTGATCGACACCGCCGGCCGGCTCCACAACAGGGCCGACCTGATGGCCGAGCTCGCCAAGATCGTCCGCGTGCTGCGCAAGCTTGATCCGCAAGCGCCCGAGGAATGCCTGCTGGTGTTGGACGCGACCGTGGGCCAGAACGCCCACCTGCAGGTGGAGACCTTTCGGGCGCTGACCAACGTGACCGGCTTGGCGCTGACCAAGCTCGACGGCACGGCGAAAGGCGGAGTGGTGGTGGCGCTGGCCGAGCGGTTCGGCCTGCCGGTCCGCGCCATCGGCGTCGGCGAAGGCATAAACGACCTGCGCCCTTTCGAGGCCGAGGCCTTTGCCCGCTCCCTGCTGGGCCTTTCGCCGGAGCCGTGAATACCCCGGCCCTGAATGAGGCCCTGCCGGGTTCGGCCCTCCATGCTATGGTCGCCCGCGCCGACAACAGCGGGGGACGGACCGGCATCTTGCTGAAGCCTCGGGAATTCGGCCCCAGGGAGCTTTGGGGCGAGATCGCGGCCGCGATCCGAAACCGGGGCCTCTGGCCGGCCGCGGGCGCCCGCGAGATCGCACTGGGCGGCGGGCTGACGCTATGGGATGCGACCGGCCGCGCCAAGGTCGATCCCCATGCCTTGGGATTCCTGCTGCGCTACCTGTCGCCCGGCGACACGGTCGTCGATGCAGGCGCCAATATCGGCATCTACAGCGTGCTCGCCGGCGCCATCGTCGGTCCCGAGGGCCGGGTCGAGGCCTTCGAGCCCAGCCCCACGCTCCGCCCCTGCCTTGAGGAGAACCTCCGCCGCAACGGCCTCGCCAATGTCCGGGTCCATGCCAGGCTGGTGGGCGGCCGGCAGATGATCGACCCCTTCGTCGACGGGCGGAGCCTCACGGGCCGCCGGCGCATCCCGGCGCGAGGCGACCGGCTGCACCGCGGAGCCCCGCTGCCCATTGCCAGCGTCCCGATCGACGACGTTCTGCAGAGTCGGCCCTGCGCCCTCGTCCACGTCGATGTGGCCGGCTATGAGCTGCGCGCGCTGGAGGGGGCCGAGGCTTTGCTTCGCCGGACCGATGCGCCGCCATTGTTGATCGCCATGGACAAGGCGCTGGCCGATTACGGCCATTCGCCCCGCCGGCTGGTAGGCTGGCTCGCGGCGCGGCGCTACGACACCTATTTTTACGATGGCATCTATCATCTTCTGATCCATTCAGCCGAACCGTGGCGTCTCAACCGCGTGGTCGTGGCCCTGCCCGAGCGTGTCCGCAACCTGGTCCTCCACCGCCTCGCCCAAAGGTCCGATCCAGGCTGATCGCCCAACTCCCAATCTCGGCGTTTGAGGCATGACTTCGTCGGTCCTGTTGCTGCTCCTGGTGCTGCTGGCCGCGATCCTGCATGCCTGCTGGAACGCCCTGGTTAAAATCGGCGGCGATCGGCAGCTGGCCGTGGCCATGGTCGTGCTCATGACCGGCATCGTGGCGCTCCCCTTCCTGCCCTTCGCGGCGATCCCAGCCCCCGCCAGCTGGCCCTTCATCGCGGGCTCGGCCACCATCCATATCGCCTACTACTACGGCCTGATGCAGATGTACGAGACGGGCGAATTCAGCCTGGTCTATCCGCTGGCACGCGGGCTTTCGCCCCTGTTCATAGCGCTCGGCGCCGCGGTGTTCGGCGGCGAGGCGCTGGGGCTCCGGCAACTCGCGGGCGTCAGCATGGTCTCGATCGGCATCGTCAGCCTGATGTTCGGGCGCGGCTGGCCCCGGGGCGACCACGCGCGCTCGATCCTCTTCGCGCTCTTCACCTGCCTCACCATCGTGGTCTACAGCCTGGTCGACGGCTTCGGCGTGCGCCGGTCGCATTCGAGCCTGGGCTATATCGTCTGGCTGTTCGCCATCGACGGCATTCCCTTCGTCCTCATCACCTGGCGGCAGCGGGGGAATCGGCTCTGGACCTATGTCGCCCGGCATTGGCGGGGGGGATCGGGCGCCGCCGTCATGTCGACGCTTGCCTACGGCATCGTCATCTGGGCCATGGGCCAGGCGGCCATGGCGGGCGTCGTCAGCCTCAGGGAAACCAGCGTCGTCTTCGCCGCCGCCATCGGCAGCCTGTTCATGGGCGAGAGGTTTGGACCCTGGCGCATCGCCGCCGCCGTGCTGGTGGCGACGGGAAACGTCCTGATCCACTTGTAGAGGAAGTGGCGCATTCGAGGCCTCATTTGGCCGGCACCGCGCGCACCAGAGGCAATGCCGGCCCGACGCCTAGTAGTCGCCCCATTCCCCCGGCGGATTGCTTTCGATCTTTTGGCCGGCCTCCCCGGCGCCGGCGCGATAGTGATCGAGGGCCCAGCGCACTGAAGGAAACGCGATTTCGTCCCAAGGAACCGCCGTCCACTCGAACAGCCCCACTTCGGCGCTTTCCGGCCCCGCTTCCACATCGGGCGAAACCAGTGCGGCCCGATAGATGAGCTGGACCTGGGAAAGCCGCGGGATGTTGTAAACGGCGAGGAGACCTAGAAGTTCGATCTTCGCCCGGGCCTCTTCCCAAGCCTCGCGCTTCGCGCCTTCGGCCGTGGTCTCATTGAGCTCCATGTAGCCTGCGGGCAGGGTCCAAAAGCCGCGCCGTGGATTGATCGCTCGCCGGCAGAGCAGGACGCGATCCTCCCAACGGCAGACGGAGCCCACCACGATCCGGGGATTCTCATAGGCGATATAGCCGCAGTCGCGGCAGACGAGCCGGCTGCGGTCGTCGCCTTCCGGCACCCGGCGCTCGAAGCTCGCCTGCCGGTCCGCTGTTTCGCTCATGGCCCAATTTGGCGCCTCGCCTCGAGGCTGGCAAGCCGGCCGGTCCGGCGAAAAACCGGACTTGCAACGAGGTTGCGCAGGCCGCCCCGTTGCTGCATGTTCCCCTGCCTCGAAACAGGACAACGCCTAAAATCGGCCGCCGTCCGCCTGGAAATCCCGCGAGCCCGCCCATGACCTATGTCGTTACCGAAGCCTGCATCAAGTGCAAGTACATGGACTGCATCGAGGTCTGCCCGGTCGATTGCTTCTATGTCGGGGAGAACATGCTGGTGATCCATCCCGACGAATGCATCGACTGCGGGGTCTGCGAGCCGGAATGCCCGCCGGAAGCCATCAAGCCCGATACCGAGTCCGGCATGGACCAGTGGCTGGAGCTCAATCGCAAATATTCCGAGTCCTGGCCCAACATCACCCGCAAGGGCGAGCCTCCGGCCGATGCCGACCAATGGAAGGGCGTCGCCGACAAATTTGCCAAACATTTCAGCCAGAATCCTGGAAAACCTTAAATACAACAATAAGTTACGCCACTTATTGAATCTGGGCTTCGAATCTGTTACTATGATGTCACAGTAACGGCTGCCTCGGCAGCCGGCATTGGCAGCGAGTGACACTTCCGTGCGGGCGTATTCCGCCCGGTTTCGGGATCAGGGGGACGAAACGGCTTGGCTCGAGGTTGCGCGGGCCATGAGGGAGGAGCTTGTGACTGCGCCCGGGCTTAGGTCGGCAATGAAAACGTCTCAACTGAAGGCAAAGGTCAAAAAAACCGTGAGCAAGGACATCGGATTCCGCAAAGGCGACTTTGTGGTCTACCCGACCCATGGGGTCGGCCGGATCATCAGCATCGAGACCCAGGAAATTTCGGGTCATAGCCTGCAGGTCATCATCATTCATTTCGACAAAGACCGCATGACGCTGCGCGTCCCCGTGGCCAAGGCGAAGAACTCCGGTCTGCGCCGGCTGTCGACGCGCAAGATCATGGACACCGCGCTCGCCACCCTCAAAGGCCGGTCGCGGGTGAAGCGGGCGATGTGGAGCCGGCGGGCCCAGGAATACGAAGCCAAGATCAATTCCGGCGATCCGGTCTCCATCGCCGAGGTGGTGCGCGACTTGCATCGCAATGCCGACCAGCCCGACCAGTCCTACAGCGAGCGCCAGATCTACCAGGCGGCTCTGGACCGGCTGGTGCGCGAACTCGCCGCGGTCGAGTCCATCGACGAACAGGCGGCGACGCAGAAACTCGAACTGCTGCTGAAAGCGGCCTAAACTCGCTACGATCACTTGCCGCGCTGGCCTTTGGAGGCCAGCGCGGCACAGTTGCAGCAGAGTTCGGGGGTCGCCCGTGGCCAGGGACCACGACAAGTTCGCCCTGCTCCATGCCGCCAGGCGCGTCTGGGCCATCGCCGCCGTCCATGGCGAGGCCGACCGGCTGGCACGGCTCCACGACGCGCTCGCGCCGCGCTTCCGGCAAGGCGACCGGCTCGTCTATCTCGGCAACCTGCTTGGCCGCGGCAACCAGATCCGCGGCACCCTCGACGAGGTCCTCGATTTCCGCCGGCGGCTTCTCGCCCGCCCGGGGATGTTCCTTTACGACCTCGCCTACTTGCGTGGTGCCCAGGAAGAGATGTGGCAGAAGCTGCTTCAGCTTCAGTTCGCCCCCAATCCGCGAGCGGTGCTGGAGTGGATGATGAACCAGGGCGTGGACGCCACCCTTGCCGCCTATGGCGGAGACCAGCGCCTGGGCATGGCCAGCGCCCGGGAGGGCGCCGTCAGCATGACCCGCTGGACCAGCACGCTACGCAGCACCATGCAGGGCTACCCCGGTCATTTCGAGTTGATGGCGGCCCTCCGACGGGCCGCCTATACCGACGACCATCGCCTTCTCTTCGTCAGCGCCGGCATCGATCCGGCCCGGCCTTTTTCCGAGCAGATCGATTCCTTCTGGTGGGGCGCGGACGGCTTCGGCCGGCTCGACCAGGCCTATGGCGGGTTCGCGCGCGTCGTGCGCGGCTATGACCCGAGCCATGGCGGGCCGGAGAACGGTCCTTTCAGCACCACCATAGACGCCGGCTGCGGCTTCGGCGGCGCGCTGGTCGCCGCCTGTTTCCTTCCCAGCGGCGATGTCGACGATTTGATCGAGTTCGTGATCATCCGACCGGCCCTTCCCGCCGTATTCAAGGGGGGAGGAGAACCTGATCATGGCAGAACGCGCCGACGGCCGGTTGGACCAGGCCGAAACCCGCTTCATCCGCGATTGCATGCGGGCACCCTATCTCGACCGTGCGCGCGAGCAGGCGCTTGCGCTCGCCTGGCGCGACCAGCGCGATCAGGGGGCCTTCGGCGAACTGGTCCTGGCCCACTTGCGCCTGGTGGTCGCTGGCGCATTGCGCCTGCGCGGCTATGGCCTGCCGGTCGGTGACCTGATCCAGGAAGGAACCATCGGGTTGATGGAAGCAGCCACCCGGTTCGATCCCGACCGGGGCTTGCGCTTCTCCACATATGCCACCTGGTGGATCAGGGCCGCGATGCAGGACTTCGTCCTGCGCAACTGGTCGATCGTGCGCAGCGGCACGACCGCGGCCCAGAAGAGCCTGTTCTTCAATCTACGCCGCCTGCGCCAGCGCATCGCCGATCCGACCCGCCGGACCATGAGCGAACCGGAAATCCAGCGTATGGCCGATGCCCTCGGCGTGAATCCGCGCGAGGTCGAGGCGATGGAGCAGCGCCTGGCCGCCGCCGACAGCTCGCTGAACGCGCCGCTCGGCGAAGCGGGCGAGGAGAGCTGGCAGGACAGCCTCGCCGACGACCGTCCGACGCCGGAGGAGACCGTCAGCGACGCCGACGACCGGGAGCACCGCCATGGCCTGCTCGCCGCCGCCTTGGAGCGGTTGCCGGCACGCGAGCGGCGCATCATCCAGGCGCGCCAACTGGCCGAGGCCAGCGTCACCCTCGAAGAACTCGGCCGCGAGCTGGGGGTAAGCAAGGAGCGGGTCCGCCAGCTGGAGCGGCGCGCGTTTTCGCGCCTGCGCAAGGACCTGCTGGCCGGCGCGGACAGGCCTACTGCACCGGCCTGCGCGCCTTGAGGGCGGCCGTCAGGGTCCCGTCGTCGAGATAGTCGAGTTCGCCGCCCACCGGCAGGCCATGGGCGAGGCGGGTGACGGTGATCGGCAAACCTGCCAGCCGGTCGGCGATGTAATGCGCCGTGGTCTGGCCTTCCACCGTGGCGCCGGTCGCCAGCACCACTTCCTTGATGGCGGGATCGGCAGCGCGCCGGACCAGCTGGGCGATGCCGAGTTGTTCAGGCCCGACGCCGTCGAGGGCCGAGAGCGTGCCGCCCAGCACGTGGTAACGGCCGCGGAAGGCGGCGCTGCGCTCCAGCGCCCAGAGATCGCCGACTTCGGCGACGACACAAATCACCCCCGGATCTCGCTTCGCATCGCGGCAGATGGCGCAGGGATCCTGGCTATCCAGATTGGCGCAGACACCACAGCTCTTCACCGTCTCCGCCGCCTCGGCCAGCGCCGTCGCCAGAGGCCGCATCAGGGAATCGCGCTTCTTCAACAGGTGCAGCGCCGCGCGCCGGGCCGAACGCGGCCCAAGCCCGGGGAGCCGAGCCAGAAGCTGGATCAGTCGCTCGAGATCGCTCGCCGCCATGGGTGGCCGGGGGTCAGCCCTAGAAAGGCAGCTTCATGCCGGGCGGGAGCGGCAAGCCGCCGGTGAGCTTGCTCATCTCGCTCGCCATATGGGCTTCGACCTTGTCCTTGGCGTCCTTGGCCGCGGCGCGGATCAGGTCTTCCAGCACCTCCACCTCGGCCGGATCGAGCAGCTTGGGGTCGATCTTGACCGAGCGCATGTCGCCCTTGCCGTTGAGGGTGACCTTGACCATGCCGCCGCCGGCCTGGCCCGTCATTTCGATCCGCTCCAGCTCGGCTTGCATCTCGGCCATGCGCGCCTGCATGGCCTGGGCCTGTTTCATCATCTGGCCGAGATTCTTCATGAGTTCTCCTCCGCCTGCTCCGAGGCTTGTTCGGAATCGGCCGCGGGCGCGATCTCGAGGTTGCGCACGGCCTCGATCGCGCTGCCGGGAAACAGCGCCAAAGCCGCCTGGACCAAGGGATGGCGCTCGGCCTCGGCCTTGACCGCATCGGCCGCCGCCGCAGCCTGCTGTTCGAGGCTCGCTTCGCCGGGCTCGCCTGAGATCGAGACGATCCAGCGCCGCCCGGTCCATTCCCCCAGACGCTGGCCGAGCTTGTTGGCGAGATTGGCCGGGGCCTGCGGACCCGGCCGGAATTCGATCCGCCCGGCCTCGAAGCGCACGAGATGCACGTGCCGGGCGAGATTGGTCCTGAGAATAAGGTCGCCCTCGGCATCGGCCAGCGCCACGACCTCGGCGAAGCTCTCCGGCATGGGCCGCGCAACTGGCGCCGCGCTGGGCAGCGCGGCCGGTGCGCTGGTCTCGCCAACGGCGCGGGCGACCGGTGTGGGCGTCGAGGCGACGGGCTGAACGGAGGATGCGGCTGGCGCATTTCCGCCCGGCTCCGCGTTATCCAGCAGGCGCCGGGCAAGTTCGCCCGGCGGCGGCATGTCGGCGGCATGCATCAGGCGGATCAGAACCATCTCCGCCGCCTGAAGCGGCGAGGGCGCACCCTGGGTCTCGGCCAAACCCTTCAGCAGCATTTGCCAGCATCGGGTCAGGACCGGCAGGCTGAGCGCGCTCCCGATCGTCCGTCCGCGCCGACGCTCGATCTCGGAAGCGGCCGGATCATCCGCCGCTTCGGGCGCCAGCTTGATCCGGGTCAGCCAATGGGTGAGGTCGAGAAGGTCCTGGATCAGCAGCGCCGGGTCGGCGCCGGACTGGTAGAGCTCGCCCACCAGCGCTAGGGCCGGCGCGGCCTGGCCCTTCATCAGCAGATCGAAAAGATCGAACACCCTGGAGCGGTCGACCAGCCCCAGCATGTCGCGCACCTTGTCCTCGCCGATCTCGCCTTCGCCCAGCGCCAGCGCCCGGTCCAGCAGGGACAGCCCGTCGCGCACCGACCCGTCGGCCGCCCGCGCGATGAGGGCGAGCGCCGGCGGCGTCACCTTGGCGCCCTCGGCGAGGGCGACGCGGCCGTAATAGGCGCCGAGCGTGGCCGCATCGACCCGGCGCAGGTCGAAGCGCTGGCAGCGGGAGAGCACCGTCACCGGCACCTTGCGGATGTCGGTGGTGGCGAAGATGAACTTGGCATGGCTCGGCGGCTCTTCCAGGGTCTTCAACAAGGCGTTGAAGGCCTGGGTCGAAAGCATGTGCACTTCGTCGATGACGTAGACCTTGAAGCGCGCCTCGACCGGCGCGTAGCGCACGCCGTCGATCAGCTCGCGCATCTCGCCGACGCCTGTCCGGCTCGCCGCGTCCATCTCGATCACGTCGATATGGCGATCCTCGGCGATGGCCTTGCAATGGATGCATTGGCCGCAGGGCTCGGGCGTCGGCCCGCCCTTGCCGTCGGGGCCGATGCAGTTGAAGGCCCGGGCGAGG
This sequence comes from uncultured Alphaproteobacteria bacterium, assembly GCA_963724385.1. Classification (GTDB taxonomy): domain Bacteria; phylum Pseudomonadota; class Alphaproteobacteria; order Dongiales; family Dongiaceae; genus DASXQK01. The sequence goes on from CAVRUJ010000002.1 coordinate 1,240,278, forward strand.
ATGCGCGCCGTCGTCGTCTTGCCCACGCCGCGCACGCCCGTCAGCATGAAGCCCTGGGCGATGCGGCCTGCGGCGATCGCGTTGGTGAGCGTGCGCACGAGCGCTTCCTGGCCGATCATGTCGGCGAAGGTCGCCGGCCGATACTTGCGCGCGAGCACGCGATACGGCGTAGCGGTGGTGGGTGCGTCGGTCATGTGGGGCGCGGGCCGGTGGATCAGCGGTGGGAGACCGGACGACGACCCGCGCGGAAACTCGTTACGGCTGCTTCCTTCCGGACCTGACCGGGTTGGCGAGACGCACGCCCGCCGCCGGCCTCCCGCAGACAATATCGGGCCTGATGCCGGGCTTCGCAAGGGCGTTCGCAGCCGTCCGGCCGACGCCGCCAGGACGATTGCCGCAGGGCTGCCAGCATGCGAGGTTTCGAGCGATGACTCGCGAGGAAGCCAATTTCTATGTCACCTCGGCCCTTGATCGCGCGGGCCAACGCCGGCGCGACGAGGCCTGGCTGGCCGAGCGCCTCGCCGATCCGCAGAGCCTCCTGCTGCCGGTCTGGCGCGGGCAGAATCTGCTGCGCGATTCGGACCAACCCACGGCCGCCATGCTGGCCCGTACCGAGGCGGCGGAGCTCATCCAGGCGGCGCCAGCGGTAGCACTCCTGGGCCTGGTCGGCGAAGTCGCCCATTTCGCCGTCGACGTGTCGCATCACGCTGAACCTCCGGCGCTGCCCGGCGCCCGCTTCGCCGACCTACGCAGCGTGGGCGCCATCATGGGCCGCGAGGAAGGCGGGATGCTGGCCTATGCCCGCGGCCTTATCCATTGGCATCAGCGCCACCGCTTCTGCGGCGTCTGCGGCAGCCCGACCGAGAGCCGCGAGGCGGGGCATATGCGCCGGTGCAGCAATCTCGCTTGCGCCGCCGAGCATCATCCGCGCACCGATCCTGCCGTCATCATGCGCATCGAGCACCAGGGCCGGATCCTGCTCGCCCGCCAGAAGCAATGGCCGCCGGGCATGCATTCGGTGCTGGCCGGCTTCGTCGAGCCGGGCGAAAGCCTGGAGGACACGGTGCGCCGCGAGGTGGCGGAGGAGGCCGGCCTGCCGCTCGCCGACGTCGCCTACCACTCCTCACAGCCCTGGCCCTTCCCGGCCTCGATCATGCTGGGCTTTACCGCGCGCGCCCTCCACGACGCCATCGAGGTCGATGGCGAGGAGCTGGAAGAGGCGCGCTGGTATACGCGCGAGGAGCTGAAGGCCTCGCCCGAAAACGAAACCTTCCGCCTGCCCCGGCGCGATTCGATAGCCCGGCGCCTGGTGGATGACTGGATCGCCGGCCGGCGGTAGGGCGTCAGGCGTGCCGGCGCTGGCGATGCGGCCGTTCGGCCCAGGCGCGGCGCTCCTGCACCAGGTCGAGCCAGCGGCCGGTGACGGAACGGCAGAAGGCCGCACCCTCCTCGAAATGGGCCTCGACCGACCGGACGACGTCGGCGGCGACGATCTCGGCGAGCTCGCCGTAATGCCGCTCGACCGAGCCCCAGCAATCGCGGGGGAAATTGCGCGCGTCGGCCTCGGTCACCTCGAAATGGAACTGGAAGCCGTAGGTCGTCCGCCCGACCCTGAGGCCCTGGTTGGGGCAGGTCGGGTTCGACATCAGGCGCACCGCGCCCGCCGGCAATTCGAAGCTGTCCTCATGGAGCTGCATGATCTTGCAGTCGGGGGCAAGCCCCTTCAGCAGCGGATCGCGCCGGCCGGCCGGGGTGAGACGCACCGGCAGATAGCCGATCTCGAGCCCGCCGAAAGGATAGACCTTGGCGCCGAAGGTGCGCGCGATGAGCTGGGCGCCCAGGCACACGCCCAGCACCGGCTTCGCCTGCTCGTGGAAGGCGCGGATCAGGGCCAGCATCGCTGGAAAGGCGGGATAGCCGGCATCGTCGCCGGCGTGCATCGGCCCGCCGAGGACGACCAGCCCGTCGAACCCCTCGGGCGCCTGAGGCATCGCCTCGCCATGATGCGGCATGCGGATATCGAGGCTGGCGCCGCGGGCGCGCAAGGTCTCGCCGACGATGCCGACGGGGGTTACCGGACAGTGCTGAAGAACCAGAATCGTCATGGCCTGCTCCCTTTGCCGCGGAAGATCCCGCGGATGATCCCGGAGCCGACGGACGTAACCCCGTCGCCGCGGAAATCTTCCGTGGCGACACGGCAAGGGGCTTCAGAGGAATGGAGGGCGGGGCAAGGCCCGGCTACAACCATTTCGAAGTCCCTCAAAGGTTTCGGCCATCGGGCCGGTGAAACCAACAAAGGACGCCAAACGTCGTAGCATAACCACCAGGGGCCATTGGCACGTGCGCGTGCGTCTGGCGCGGAATGTAAGACAAGCGCGCCGGACTTCAAGGCAAATCCTAGCGCCGCGGCGGAATTTCCTACTGCTCAGTGCGCCGGCGGAAGGGGTCGGCGGGATAGACGCCGAGGATGCGCACCTCGCGGGAGAAGAAGCTCAGCTCTTCCAGCGCCAGGCGTTCGGGCCGGCGTTCGGGATGGCCGTCGATTTCGGCGTAGAACTGGGCCACGGTGAAGGCGCCGTCCACCATGTAGCTTTCGAGCTTGGTGATGTTGATGCCGTTGGTGGCGAAGCCGCCCAGGGCCTTGTAGAGGGCGGCCGGGACGCTGCGCACCCGGAACACGAAACTGGTGATGACGGGGCCCTCGACCGGATCGGGATCGACCGGCTCGCGCCGCATGATGATGAAGCGGGTGGTGTTGTTCGCAAGATCGGCCACATTGGCGCGCAGCGACGTGAGGCCGTAGATCTGGCCGGCGAGTTCGGATGCGATCGCCGCCTCGCTCGGGTCCTGGCGCGCGGCCACGTCAGCCGCGGCCCCCGCGGTGTCGGCATGGACGATCGCCTTCAGGCCGAGCTCGGCGATCAGCTTGCGGCATTGCGGCAGGGCGTGGACGTGGCTGTGCACGGTCTTCAGCCCCTGGATCGTCGCCCCCCGGGGCGCCAGCAGGTGATGCACGACGGGCTGGAAATGCTCGCCCACGATATGCAGGCCGGATTCCGGCAACAGATGATGGATGTCGGCGACACGGCCGGCGACCGTGTTGTCGATGGGAATCATCGCCAGCTCCGCCCGGCCTTCGCGCACGGCGGCGAAGGCTTCCTCGAAGGTGGCGGAAGGCAGTGTCGTCATGCCGGGCTTGGCGTTGCGGCAGGCGAGATCGGAATAGGCGCCGGGTGCGCCCTGGAAGGCGATTGTGCGGGCAGCGTCGGTCATGCTGGGCCCTTGGAGGGTTCGCTTCGGGATTGAAGCAGGGCGCGGGCGCGGGCGAGATCGGCCGGAGTATCGACACCGAGCGGAACCGTGTCAACGAGAGCGACCTCGATGCGCATGCCGGCTTCGAGCGCGCGCAGTTGCTCCAGTTTCTCGCGCCGTTCCAGGGGCGAGGGCGGCAGAGCGACGAAGCGGGCGAGCGCCGCGCGCCGATATGCGTAGATGCCGATATGGTGGAACAGGGGCCCCTCGCCCGCCGGGCAGCGCGCGCGGGTGAAATATAGCGCGCGTGCGATCCGCCGGTCGGCGGCCAGCGCCGCCACGGCCTTGACCACGCCGGGGTCATCCATCTCCGCCGGCTCGCGGATCTCCGCGGCGAGCGTGGCGATATCGACCGCCGGGTTGGCCAGCGGCGCCAGCACTTGAGCAATCAAGGCCGGATGGAGGGTCGGAAGGTCGCCCTGGAGATTGACCACGACATCGTGGCGGCCTTGCGGGTCCACTGCCTGGACGGCCTCGAACACCCGATCCGAGCCCGAGGCGTGATCGGCCCGGGTCAGCCGCGCGACGCCGCCCGCAGCTTCGATGGCCCGCGCGATCTCGGGCTCCTGGGCCGCCACCAGCACCGGCCCGATGCCCGCGGCCATCGCCCGGCGCCAAACATGGACGATCATGGGCTCGCCATGGATGTCGGCCAGCGGTTTGCCCGGCAGGCGGCTCGCGGCGAGACGGGCGGGAATGACGACCAGAGGATTCATCGAAAGCCTTTTGGAGAGCTCCTTGGCTCAAGTCGCGTCGGCCGCCCTGCGATAACGGGCGCGACATATTGCCGCGTCGGCCCAAAGGCCCCGCCAGGAGCCTTCGGGCGGCGCAAGATATCCCCCGGTCGAAGCTGGGAAAACCAGGAAATGCGGCGGCTCGTCCATTGGACAGCCCGAGGCGAAGCCGTTACATTCCGCCGCCGCCCGGCCCGCTGCCGGGGTTCTGTCGACGGGGTTTCGAATAAATGGCATCGCTGGAGCTGAACAAGATCGTCGGCGCCATTCTGCTTGGCGGATTGGTTTCCATGGCGACCGGCTTCGTCGCCGAGGAGCTGGTGAAGCCCCATGGCGAAATTGCCGAAACAGCCGCCCCGCCCACTGCGGCGCCCAGCGCGCCTGCCGTCATCGAACCCGTCTCGGGCCTGCTCGCCAAGGCCGATGTCGCCGCCGGCCAGGCGACGGCGAAGAAATGCCAGACCTGCCACGACTTCACCAAGGGCGGCCCCAACAAGATCGGGCCGAACCTCTGGGGCATCGTCGGCTCCAAGCCCGCGGCCGTGGCCGGCTACAGCTTCTCCGACGCGATGAAGCAGCGCGCCGACAAGACCTGGACCTACGAGGAGCTGAACCAGTTCCTGGCCGGCCCGCGGGCCGATGTCCCGGGCACCAAGATGACCTTCGTCGGCCTGCCGAAGCTGGAGGACCGGGCGAACATCATCGCCTGGCTGCGCCAACAGTCGGATTCGCCCATGGTCTTGCCCAGCGATGCGGATATCGCGGCGGCCCAAAAGGCTTATAACGACGCCAAGGCAGCTGCGGCCAAGCCAGCGGCCGCCACCACGACGGCCACCGCTGCGACCGCCCAGCCTGCAGCGACCCAGACCGCCGCGGCCGAGGTCGCGCCGATCGCCGACCGCCTGAAGAAGGCGGACCCGGCCAACGGTCAGCAGATCTCCAGGAAATGCCAGGCCTGCCACGATTTCACCAAGGGCGGGCCCAACAAGGTGGGACCGAACCTGTGGAACATCGTCGGCTCCAAGGCCGCCGATGTTCCCGGCTATTCCTTCTCCGACGCCATGAAGCAGCGGGCCGACAAGGTCTGGACCTACCAGGAGCTGGACAATTACCTGGCCGGCCCGCGCGCCTATGTGCCCGGCACCAAGATGACCTTCGTCGGCCTGCCCAACCCGCAGGACCGGGCCGATCTTCTTGCCTGGCTGCGCCAGCAGGCGGATTCGCCCGTTCCGCTCCCCTGAGGGGAACGGCGGGTTTCTTGGACTGCCCGGCGGAATTCCTCGCCTTCGCCGACCGGCTCGCCGATGCCGCGGGCGAGGTGGTGCGCCGCTATTTTCGCCAGCCCGTCGAGGTCATCACCAAGGCGGACAAGAGCCCGGTCACAATCGCCGACCGGGAAACCGAGAAGCTGCTGCGCTCCCTCGTCGCTCGCACATATCCGGCCCATGGCCTGATCGGCGAGGAGTTCGGCGCCGAACGGCCCGAGGCCGAGTTCGTCTGGATCTTCGACCCCATCGACGGCACCAAGCAATTCATCGCCGGTCGGCCGCTGTTCGGCACGCTCATCGGACTCCTGCATGGGGGACGGCCGCTGCTGGGGGTGATCGACCATCCGGCGCTGCGCGAGCGCTGGATCGGCGCGCAAGGCCATCCCACCCGCTTCCAGGGGCAGCCGGCCAAGACGCGGGCCTGCGCTGAGCTGTCGCTCGCCGTGTTGGGCGCAAGCTCGCCCCATATGTTCGGCACCACCGAAGCGACCGCGGCCTTCGAGCGCGTCCGCAAAGCTGCCGGGCTCGCCATCTACGGAGGCGACTGCTACGCCTACGGCCTGATCGCCTCGGGTTTCCACGACCTGGTGATCGAAGCCAACAATGGCATCCATGATTTCCTGCCCCTGGTCCCGGTGATCGAGGGGGCGGGCGGCATGGTCACCGACTGGCAGGGCAGGGCTCTCGGCCTCAGGTCCGGCGACAAGGTGCTCGCCGCCGGCGACCAGCGCATGCATGAGGCAGCTCTAAAGCTCCTTGCCTGGAACTAAGGTGCACTGAGTACGCCGACCGGCGAGCCGTTACCCTTGGGGCGTAGAGTTGGTGAATGCTGAACAGGCGCCACCATCCGAGGCTGATGATCAATCCGCCGGCCTGGCCACCTCAGACGGCCAAGTATGATCATCCCATTGCCTATGCTCGGCCCCGTCGAAGTTGCCAATTGACGTTTAAACGTCTATGATTTCGCTTTCGTCGGTTGGACGCCCTCCATGCCAAAGCAAGCACCGGGAAAAGTCCGCGATGCCGTCGTCGCCGTACTACGCGACAGCGCTCAGCCGATCAGCGTACAAGAGATACACGAGGCAGTTGGTGAGCGGCTTGGACGCGTGTCCGCTTCGTCCGTGCGGTCGTACCTTCGCCTGAACGTCGACCGCCTGTTTGAGCGCGTCGATCGCGGTTTGTACCAGCTGTCGGAGGAACGAGAGCTCTTCGAGGTCTTGTCGCCCACGGACTCTCCGCTGCCATCCGAGCAACCCCAGCTCATACAAGGCAATTGCCTCGACTGGCTGGCCGGGCGCGAGCCCAACAGCATAGAGGCTGTTGTTACCGATCCGCCCTATGGGCTCGTCGAGTACAGCACCGTTGAACAGCATAAGCTCCGAATTGGAAGAGGAGGGGTTTGGCGAATTCCGCCGTCATTTGACGGCCATAAGCGGAGTCCCCTTCCCCAATTCACGACCCTTTCCCGAGAACAATTGGCGAGCCTGTCGGATTTCTTTCTCCGCTGGGGCAAAGTTCTATTGCCGGCGCTTGTGCCTGGCGCCAACGTGATCGTGGCTTCCAATCCGTTGCTGTCGCATATCGTCTCCGCTGCGCTCGCTGCCGCTGGATTGGAACGCCGAGGAGAGATCGTTCGACTCGTGATGACCATGCGGGGCGGCGACAGACCGAAGAACGCGCACGAGGAATTCTCGGAAGTCACGGTCATGCCGCGATCGATGTGGGAACCATGGTTATGCTTCAGGAAACCTCTTGAAGGCAGAGTCCAGGATAATCTGCGCAAGTGGAAAACCGGAGGATTCCGTCGGGTTTCCGCAACCAGACCCTTTGGCGATGTGATCGCATCTCGTCCCACGCACGCCAACGAGCGAAAGATCGCCCCGCACCCCAGTCTCAAACCCCAGGCCTTCCTGCGACAAATCGTCCGAGCGGTCCTTCCGCTCAGTCACGGAACGGTGCTCGATCCGTTTGCGGGGGCTGGCTCCACCCTCGCTGCAGCGGCGGCCGTCGGTTATCCAAGCATTGGAATTGAGATCGACACCCACTTTGCCGAAATGGCACGCAAGGCCATCGGGCCGTTGTCACGGCTTGCGATCAAGTGACCGGTCCAGCAAATAGATCCAGTTTTCCCTCAACTTCTTGATGCCCTCTCGGTCGAGCGTCGCGGTCCGCGTTCCAAGCTCACTTCTCGGGTTCTTGCGAAAGTCAGTCACCTGGACCCGATGGAGATAAACTTCGGTAAATGTCATTGGCCGGCGGTCGACGGCGGGCTCGGTCTTATTGTCGACGCGATAGACGAATACGCACATCCACTGATCACGCGCACCATGGGTGTCGACTGCGCCTCCCGGCTTCCTGGTCGTCTTGATCTCCACCCCTTGAGTCCCGGACTTGACGGCGTTGCTCGGATACTTCCCCCTTACGATCAAGTCGGGATGGCCGTTCGGATAGTTGTTCGGAACGAGCGATCGCGACTGCTTACCCATACTCGCCGTCAACATATCCGAAATCGTTCCGGACATATTTGCCGGCCTCAGCATGTCGTCCAGCCGCTGCAGCCCACGGGACATCAAATGCGTATCGACATCGGCGAAGAAATCGTAGAACGTCCTGCATGGCGATCTCGAAGTCGCCAATGCGCAACTGGAATGGCAGCTCTGCCCTCGGATTGAAGGCTTCCCGCGCAACAACATTCTTGGCGATGGGCACTAAGCGCTCACCCCGCCTCAGTGCCGCATGCTAGGCAGCACGAGCCTTTCGATCCAGTTGCGCACTTCGGCCAGGCGCACGTCCTCGTTCATGACGTCGTCGTCGATGCCAAGGAGCCAGGCGACGTCCTTGCGGCTCGGGTCCTGGTGCAGCACTTCGAGAAGGTCGACATAACGCTCCCCCGCTTCGCGGTCCTTGAAGAAGCCGAGTGAGACCAGCTTCGGGATCCGGCACCAGGTGAGGCGCGCCAGCTCGTGAAGATCGTATTCCGGATGGTATTGCAGGCCCCAGAACTGGCCGCCCTTGTGGCTGACAGCAACGGCCTGGATATGGGTGAAGGCGTTGGAGGCGAGCAGGACCGCGCCCGGCGGCAAGTGGGTGATCTCGTCGACATGGCTGATGAAGCCGTCGAACACGGCGCTCTTACCGAAATAGAGGGGATGGCCGCGGCCCTCGGGCGTCAGCGCGATCTTGCGCCCGATTCCCATCTCGCGCCCGCGCGGGTTGGCGCGCACGATGCCGCCGGCGGCGACCACGGCCATCTGTGCCGCCCAGCAGCTGCCGAAGCTCGGCACCTTGGATTCATAGGCCGCCTTGGCAAGCTCGATCTGCGGCCCGACCCGGGGATCGTCCTCGTAGATGGTGAGGCTGCAGCCCGTCCAGGCGATGCCGTCGTACTGTTCGAGCGCAGCGCCCCTGGGCAGGCTCTTTCCCGGATCGGCCGGATGGACCACGTCGCAGACCGCACCCGGCAGGCATTTCTTCAGCATGCGCACATAGAGGTCGCCCGCGGCCGAGGCCCCGCCGGCGGCGAGCTCGTCCCGCGCCGCCTTGTGATAGCCGTCGATCACCAGGAACCGCGCCGCTTCGCCCATCGCCCGCCTCCTTCGTTTGCGCGCCGCGCAGTCTAGCTCCGGTGCCGCGCGACGCAAGCCAAGCCGGCCGTCAGAGAACCTCGCGCCCGAACCAACGGTAGATGCCGACATCGGTCGGCCGCAGGGGATCCTCGTCGTCGCGCGCGCGCTCGAAGGGCTCGAGGGCGGCATAGTCGGCGAAGCTCCAGACAGCGATCCCCCCCGGCCCGGGCCCGAGCCGGCCGATCCGGCGCATGACGAAGTTCAGCGCCGCGGTCGGCTGCGCCTCCGATCGCGCGCGATAGCGCAACAGGATCTCGTCGTTGGAAACCCGGCTGGGCGTCGGGAAATATTCGATGCAGAACAGGCCGGCGCGGTCGACGTCCGGCCCGGTCACGAGCTCGTCGTAGCAGCCACCGTGCTGCAGGTGGATGGCCCGATGGGTCGCCTTCTCGGCGTGGTCGAACTGCGCCTCGGGCGAGTTGAAATGGGCTTCCCATTCGTCCATCCGGGCCATGCCCTTGCATTGCCAGAAGGCGAGATAGCTGGGCATGGGCCCAAGCCGCATGGTCCGCCCGAAGCTTCCGACCAGCGCATCCTCGGCGGCGGTCCAGGAGGATTGGTCGCCCAGCTGGCGGAAGATCTCCAGCGGCATGAAGCGGTCGCGCTCGATGTATTCGACATAGATCATCGTTGGCCCTCCGGGAGTGGCGCGCGCCGCCCGATGGTTTTGTTCTCGAACAAGGTGATGGGCGGATAGGCGTCGGGATCGACCATCGCGTCGATGACCGTGCTGCCCGGACCCTCGACTGCGCGTCTGAGCGCGCTGGCGTAATCGCCGGGCTCCGTTACCGTCACGCCCGCTAGGCCGCAGGCGCGCGCGATGGCCGCGTGATCGACCGGGGTGAAATCCACCGCCGAGGTATGGGCGCCGAAGAGGGCGTCTTCGGCATGGCTCTGATAGCCGAGGCTCTGGTTGTTCAATACCGTCACGACGACGTCGATGCCGTGGCGCCGCGCGGTCTCGAGCTCCGACCAGACATGGGCGAAGCCCCCATCGCCCACCAGGCAGAAGACCCGCCGGTCGGGGGCGGCGAGCTTGGCGCCCAGCGCCATGGGCAGGCCCCAGCCGAGGCCGGCCATGCCGCGCGGCGCCAGGAATCGCATGCCGGGGCGCAAGGCGGTCAGGTAGTTCGTGGTCCAGATCGAGGCGTAGCTGGCGTCGGCGACGACGATGTCCTCCGGCGTGAGCAGCTTCGCCAAATCGCCCATCAGGCGCTCGGGCCTGAGCGGCTTGGCGGAAGAACCCGTGAGCGGCGCGGCCTCCGCCTGATGGCGGACGCGCCCGGCGGCGATGCGCGCCTGGACGTTTGGACGCCAGGCCCTGCGTGTGGCGAGATCGCGGTCCAGCAGCGCGCGGGTCAGGGATGCCAATGTCAGCTTGGCGTCGCCGACGAGCCGCAGCGCCTCGTAGTTGCGGCCGACCTCGGCGCCGTCGATGTCGAGATGGATGAAGCGGGCGCCGCGCGGCAGCAGGGTCCAGGAGTCGGTGCCGTTCTGGTTGGTCCGGTTGCCCACCAGCAGGATCGCGTCGGCCTTGTCAATCAACGCCCGCTGGTGGCGCGCCATGCCGCCCGGCCCCATGAAATAGCCGATGACGCCCAAGGACAGGGGATGGCGCTCGTCGACGACGCCCTTGCCCATGGTCGTGGTGGCAACCGGCAGAGAAGCCTTTTCCTGCAGCTCCGCCAGCTCGGCCGCCGCGTCGGAGAGATGCACGCCGCCGCCGGCGACAACGAGCGGACGCTCCGCCGCCGCCAGCAGATCGGCGGCGGCCTCGATCTGCGCCGGGTCGGCCAGGACCCGGTCGAGAGGATAGCGGCCGAGGTTGGCGCCGCGGCCGGAGCCGGGCGCCGCTGATACGCCGATCAGGTCATAGGGGCAGAGCAGCACTGCCGGTCCCGGCCTTCCGCTGGTCGCGGCGGCGAAGGCCATGTCCATGTAGTCCTCGATCCGATCGGCCGTGTGGATGCGGCGAATCCACTTGCAGCAACCGGCGAAGAGCTTCAGGTGATCCAGCTCCTGGAAGGCGTTGCGGTCGAAATTGCCAAGCGAGACATCCTGAACCAAGGCCACGAGCGGAACGGAGGCGGTGAGGGCCTCGGCGAGCGGGGCCACCAGCAATGTCGCCGCCGGCCCGTTCTGGGCGGTAACGACACCCACTCTATGAGAGATGCGCGCGTAGCCGTCGGCCATGGCAGCACCGGCGTTCTCGGTGCGATAGCCGATCTGGGCGATGCCGAACGCCGGTGCGGCCAGATGGATCAGCGAAGGGATCGACTGGCCGAAGACCATTTCCACGCCATGGCGCTTCAGCGAGGCGGCGAACAACTGGGCCGCCGACAGATTGCCGGGCGCCGATCGGCCGGAATCCCTTGCGTCCCTGCTCATGGCTTCGCTGCGGTCCGCTCGCCTGCCATGGCGATTGCTAACACGGAAAACCGAATTCAGGAACGACCTGGCCTCGCGCGCGGCAGTCTCACTCGGCCCTCACCGATTCCATCCTGTCGACCCGGCGCAAGGAGGGGAACAGGACCGACCAGAGCAAGGCTACGACGAGGGTGAGGCTTCCCCCTGTCAGAACCGCGAGCACTGGTCCCAGCAGCGCGGCCCCGCTTCCCGCCACGAAGGCGCCCAGCTCATTGGAGGCGCCGATGAACACCGCCTCGATCGCGACCACCCGGCCGCGCAGCGCATCGGGGGTGGCGAGCGGCACGACCGAACCGCGAACATAGACGCTGACATTGTCCGCCATTCCCAGAATCGCGAGGATAGCGAAGGAAAACCAGTATTGCGTGGAAAGCCCGAAGGCGATGGCCATCACGCCAAAAACGCCGACGGCGAGGAAGAGCCGTGGCCCGACATGGCGCTTCAGCGGCCATTGGGTCAGAAGCACGGCTGTCGCCACCGCACCCAGGCCGGGGGCGCTGCGCAGGATTCCCAGGCCCGCTGGACCTACATGCAGGATGTCCTTGGCATAGACCGGCAACAGGGCGGCGGCACCGCTGAACAGCACGGCGAAGAGATCGAGCGAAATGGCACCCAGCAGCAGCTTGTGGCGGAAAATGAGGGCGACACCGGCCAGGAGCGATACCAGATCCGGCCGCTCGCTCGTCGCCGTTGGAGGGCGCGGCGTGATCGCCAGGGTCGACAAGGCCGCCGACAGCAGCGCCGTCGCGGTCACGCCATAGACCGCCGCGGGGTCCAGGGCATAGAGCACGCCGCCCAGCGCCGGGCCGCCGATGGTTGCCACCTGCCAGGAAATGGACGACCAGGCAACCGCGCTGGGGAAATGCCCGGCCGGCATCAGGTTCGGCATCATCGCCCGCTGGGCCGGGGTGGAAAAGGCGCGCACCAATCCGAACGCAAAGGCGACGCTCAAGATGCCGAACACCGAGATCCTGTGCAGCAGGATCATCAACACCAGGGAGAGCGCCGCCACTGCCTCGGCCAGGAGCCCCAATGCGACGATGCGCCGCCGGTCGAATCGGTCGGCGATATGGCCGGTCACGAGCGCGAGGCAGAAGGGCGGCAGGAACTCCATCAGGCCGACCAGGCCGAGCTTGAAGGGGCTGCCGGTCAGGTCGTAGATCTGCCAGCCCAGCGCCACGGCCTGCATGGCGAGCGCCATAGTGGCGAGGAAATTGGCCGCCAGGAAGCACTTGAAATCTCGATTGCGCAGGGCCGCGAGGCCGGCGGCAGCGGCGAATCCCATCCGCTAGTCCCGGATCAGCCCGCCAGCCGGTCGATCGCTCCCGGCAGCTCGGCGTGGCGCTCGCAGATCGCCTCGGCGGTCGTCTTGGCCCGATCGACGGAGCGGGTGCCGACGAACAGGATCGCCTTCATGCCCAGCTTCTGCGGCCCCTTGACGTCGTTGTGGTCGCGGTCGCCGACATGGACCATCTCATCGATGTCCACCCCCATCTGGCGGGCCGCCAATTCGAACATGGAGCGGTGCGGCTTGGAATGTCCGACCTCGTCGGAAAAGGCGAAACCGTCGAAATGGCGGGCGAGGTCATAGCTTTCCAGCAGCCGGCGCAGGCAGCGCGCCGGCGAGACGATGGCGTCGGAGACGATGCAGGTGCGGTAGCGCTTGTGGATTTCGGCCAGGGCATCGCCGATGCCGGGGATGAGGTCGGGGCGGACCTCGATCTCCATCTCCTCATGCCGGCGCACGACCTCGGCGAAGTCTCCCGCCGGCAGGGTTCGCCCAAGGCCCTTCAATGCCACCTCCAACCGCTCGCCGATCCGCCAGGTGACATGCTGGTCGTGCCAGACCTTATTGAAGGCGGCGTCAGCCACGTCATAGGCCAGCGTCACCTCCGCCTCGCCTATGGGCTTCTGGCGGTTGAGCGCCTCCCAGAGCAAGTGCCGGCGTTCGGCCTTCTTGCTGCGCAGGCCCTGGGCCTTGCGCTTGGGCTCGTCGGAATCGTCATGCACGATGGTGTCCCAGAGGTCGAAAGTGACGGCCTTGATCTTGCGGCTCACACGAGGGCTCCTGAGGGGAGGGCAGAAAAAAGCGGGAACGGCGGAAGCTAGCCTTCGGTGGTTCCGAAGGCAACGGGCCGCAGGGAACTGGCCCCTGGGGCCCCATTGCGTATATTGAGCGGCCGAAGCCCGAACCAGGAGTCTCCATGCCACGCCGTCTGTTCGCCCTCACCCTCACTCTTGCCCTTACCACGCTTGCCGGGCCCGTTTTGGCGGAGAGTCCGGTTCATACCTACTATGCGCTGTCCCTCCTGGGCGAACCGAAATATCCGGCCGACTTCAAGCATTTCGACTTCGTCAATCCTGACGCGCCCAAGGGTGGCGAGATCAAGCAGGCCGCGATCGGCAGCTTCGACAGCTTCAATCCCTTCATCGTCAAAGGCAATCCGGCCGAAGGCATCGGCGCGCTGTTCGAGACTCTGATGATTCAGTCGCCGGACGAGGCCGATACGGCCTATGGCCTGCTGGCCCAGTCGGTCGAGATTCCCGAGGACCGCAGCTGGGTCGCCTTCAATCTCAGGCCCGAGGCGCGTTTCCAGGACGGCACGCCGGTGACGGCGGAGGACGTGGTCTTCACCTTCAACATCCTCACCACCAAGGGCGATCCGCAATACGCCCTCTACTACGCCGGCGTGGCGAAGGTCGAGGCGATCGGGCCGCTCAAGGTCAAGTTCACCTTCAAGAACACGACCAACCGCGAGCTGCCGGAAATCCTGGGCCAACTGCCGGTGCTGCCGGAGCATTATTGGAAGGACAAGACGTTCGACGAGACGACCCTGGTCCCGCCGGTCGGCAGCGGACTCTACAAGGTCGATTCCTTCGAGGTCGGCCGCTACGTCTCCTACCGCCGGGATCCGAACTACTGGGGTGCCAAGCTTCCGGTCAGGATCGGCCGCGACAATTGGGACATGATCCGCTTCGACTACTACAAGGAACCGAACGTGGCCCAGATCGCCTTCCTGGCCGGCGCCTATGATTTCAAGGAGGAGAGCAGCGCCAAGGTCTGGGCGACCGGCTACGACACGCCCGCCGTCAAGGACGGGCGCATCGTCAAGGAGCAGATTCCCTACCACATTCCCTCGGGCATGCAGTGCTTCGTGTTCAACACAAGCAAGACGATCTTCCAGGATCGCCGCGTGCGCGAGGCGCTGGGCTACGCTTTCGACTTCGAGTGGGACAACAAGAACCTGTTCTTCGGCCAGTACGTCCGCACCAAGAGCTTCTTCGACAACTCGGAGCTCGCCTCCAGCGGCTTGCCTTCGCCCGAGGAGTTGAAGATCCTCGAGCCCTTCCGTGGCAAGATCCCCGACGAGGTGTTCACCAAGCCGTTCACCTTGCCGACCACGGACGGGAGCGGCAATAACCGGGCCAATCTGCGCCAGGCCGATGCCCTGCTCAATGCCGCCGGCTGGGTCATCAAGGATGGCAAACGAGTCGACGAGAAGACCGGCGAGGCGCTCAGCTTCGAGATCCTGCTGGACAATCCCCTGTTCGAACGGGTCGCCCTGCCCTTCGCCCAGAGTCTCAAGCGCCTGGGGGTGGATGCTCGGGTCCGCACGGTCGATTCATCGCAGTACGTGCAGCGCACCGAAACGTTCGACTACGACATGGTTGTTGGCGGATTCGGGGAATCCCTTTCCCCCGGCAACGAGCAGCGCTTTTTCTGGGGCTCCGCCGCCGCCGATACGCCGGGCAGTCCCAATTTGGCCCGCATCAAGAATCCGGCGATCGACGCCCTGATCGAGGAGCTCGTCGCGGCGCCGGATCGCCAGCAGCTGGTCTACCGAACCCGGGCCCTCGACCGTGTGCTGCTGTGGAACTATTACGTCATCCCCCACTTCCACCTCGGCGCCTACCGGATCGCCTATTGGAACCGCTTCAGCCGGCCGGCGGTGATGCCCAAATACGATCTGGGCTTCGATACCTGGTGGATCGATCCGGCGAAGGACAAGGCCCTGGCGGCGCGCGGCCGGAGCTGACCGCCGGAAGGGGCTTCACCAACCGATGCTCGCCTACCTGCTTCGCCGCCTGCTGCTCATCGTGCCGACCCTGCTCGGCATCATGACCCTCAACTTCTTCATCATCCAGGTGGCACCCGGCGGTCCCGTGGAGCAGCTGCTGGCCAAGCTCCAGGGCACGGCTCAGTCCGCGACCGCCAGCATCACGGGGGCCGGAAGCGAAGTGTTGGGCGGCGGGACGGCCGCCGCCACGAGCGGCCAGAACCAGGCCGGCGCCTATCGCGGATCCCGCGGCCTCGACCCGGCCTTCATCGAGCGGATCAAGAAATATTACGGCTTCGACAAGCCGATCCTGGAGCGCTACCTCATCATGCTGCGCCACTACGCCAGCTTCGATTTCGGAAAGAGTTTCTTCCGCGATACCTCGGTGATCGATCTCGTGATCGAGAAGATGCCGGTCTCGATCTCGATCGGCCTTTGGACCACGCTCATCACCTACTTGGTCTCGATCCCGCTCGGCATCGCCAAGGCGGTGCGCGACGGGACGCGCTTCGATTCCTGGACCACGAGCGTCGTGACTATCGGCAACGCCATTCCCGCCTTTCTCTTCGCCATCCTGCTGATCCTGCTGTTCGCCGGCGGGCGCTTCGCCCAATGGTTCCCCTTGCGCGGCCTGGTTTCGGACGACTGGGATAGCCTGTCCTGGCCAGCCCGCATCGCTGACTACTTCTGGCATATGACGCTGCCGCTCGTCGCCATGGTGGTGGGTTCCTTTGCCACTCTCACCATGCTGACCAAGAACTCCTTCCTCGAGCAGATCAACCAGCAATACGTGATGACGGCGCGCGCCAAGGGCCTGACCGAGCACCGGGTGCTCTACGGCCATGTCTTCCGCAACGCCATGCTGATCGTCATCGGCGGATTCCCAGCCGCCTTCATCGGCGTGCTGTTCGGTGGCGCCCTCTTGATCGAGATCATCTTCTCCCTCGACGGCCTCGGGCTGCTCGGCTACGACGCCCTGATCCAGCGCGACTATCCCGTGCTGTTCGCCAATCTCTACGTCTTCAGCCTGATCGGGCTGGTGATGAACCTGGTGGGCGACTTCACCTACACGCTCGTCGATCCGCGCATCGATTTCGAGAGCCGGGCCACATGACGCCCGCGGCTCTTCCCGCCTCGGCCCGGCCGCGAGTCCTCGGCTTCAGGGTCACGCCCCTAACCAAGCGCCGCTTTGCCGCCTTTCGCGCCAACCGGCGAGGCTTCTGGTCGCTTTGGCTCTTTGTCGGGGTCTTCGTCGCCAGCTTGTTCGCCGACTTCATCGCCAACGACAAACCCCTGCTCGTCCGCTTCGACGGGCATTTCTATTGCCCCGTTCTGGTCGACTACCCGGAGACGACCTTCGGCGGCGATTTCGAGACCGCGACCGACTACAAGGATCCCTATGTCGTCGGGCTCATCGAGGCCAAGGGCTGGATGATCTGGCCGCTCATCCCCTTCAGCTACGATAGCGCCGTCCTCGATCTATCCGCCCCGGCGCCCACGCCGCCCGATCGCCGCAACTGGCTCGGTACCGACGATCAGGCCCGCGACGTGCTTGCCCGCGTCATCTACGGCTTCCGCATCTCGGTGCTGTTCGGCCTGACGCTCAGCTTCCTCAGCACGCCCATCGGGATTCTCGCCGGCGCCGTGCAGGGCTATTTCGGCGGCCTGGTCGACATCTCATTTCAGCGCTTCCTCGAAATCTTCGGCTCGATCCCGCAGCTTTTCGTGCTGATGATCCTGGCCAGCGCCGTCACGCCCAATTTCTGGTGGCTGCTGGGCATCATGGTGCTGACCAATTGGACCTGGCCCGTGGGCCTGGTGAGAGCGGAGTTCCTGCGCGCCCGCAACTTCGAATACGTCCGCGCGGCCAGGGCGCTCGGCGTCAGCAATGGCAAGATCATGTTCCGCCACTTGCTGCCCAACGCCATGGTTTCGACCCTCACCTTCCTGCCCTTCCAGGTCGGCGGCACGGTGACGCTGCTGACGGCCCTCGACTTCCTCGGCTTCGGCCTGCCGCCCGGTTCGCCCTCGCTGGGCGAGCTTCTCCATCAGGCCGAGACCAATCTCCAGGCGCCCTGGCTCGGCGTCACGGGCTTCTTGGTGATGGCCATTCTGCTGACGCTCCTGGTTTTCATCGGCGAGGCGGTGCGGGACGCCTTCGATCCGCGCAAGAACCTCGCATGAGCGGCGGAGCACACGACTCGCAGCCCTTGCTGGAAGTGACGGATCTCGCCGTCACCTTCGGCGCCGGAGAGAGCGCGGTCGCCGCAGTCGACGGCGCCTCCTTCACGCTTGCCAAGGGCGAGACCCTGGCGCTGGTCGGCGAGAGCGGCTCGGGCAAGACGGTAACGGCTCTTTCGATTCTCCAGCTCCTGCCTTATCCGCGCGCACGCCATCCGCGTGGCAGCATCCGCTTCCTGGGCGAGGAGCTGATCGGCGCCAAGCCGGAGCGCCTGCGCGAGATCCGCGGCAACCGCATCGCCATGGTGTTCCAGGAGCCGATGACCTCCTTGAACCCGCTTCACCGGGTGGAACGCCAGATCGGCGAGGTGCTGAGGCTCCATAAGCATCTGCCCGAGAACCTCGCGCGCGCGCGCATCCTGGAACTGCTGCATCTGGTCGGGTTGCCGGAGGCCGAGCGGCGGCTGGGCGCCTTCCCGCACGAGCTTTCGGGCGGCCAGCGCCAGCGGGTGATGATCGCCATGGCGCTGGCCAACGAACCCGATCTGCTCATCGCCGACGAGCCGACCACGGCGCTCGACGTCACCATCCAGGCCCAGATCCTGGCCCTGCTGAAAGAGCTGCAGGCGAAGCTCGGCATGGCCCTGCTGCTGATCACCCATGATCTCCACATCGTGCGCAAGATGGCGGATCATGTCTCGGTGATGACCGGCGGGCATATCGTCGAGCAAGGCGAGGTGGCCGAGGTCTTCGCCCGGCCCAAGCATGCCTATACCCGCCGGCTTCTGGCCGCCGAGCCCAAGGGCCGGCCGGCTTCCGCACCGGCCGACGCCCCGCTGCTCGCCGAGGCCGGCGATCTCAAAGTCTGGTTTCCCATCAAGAAAGGCGTGCTGCGCCGCGTGGTCGACCACGTGAAGGCGGTGGACGGCGTCTCCTTCCATCTGCGCCAGGGTCACACCCTGGGCGTAGTCGGCGAAAGCGGCTCGGGCAAGACGACGCTGGGGCTCGCCTTCCTCCGCCTGGTGGCGAGCCGGGGGGAGATCCGCTTCGATGGCAAGTCGATCCAGGGCTTGGGCGCGGCAACCTTGCGGCCCTTGCGCCGGGCCATGCAGATCGTGTTCCAGGATCCCTTCGGTTCCCTCTCGCCCCGGCTTTCCATCGCCGAGATCGTCGGCGAAGGCCTCGCGGTTCACGCGGCCGAAGCAACGGCCGAGGAGCGCGACGCCAGGGTCGTGGAAGCCTTGGGCGAGGTCGGCCTCGATCCGGATAGCCGCTTCCGCTATCCCCACGAATTCTCCGGCGGCCAGCGCCAGCGCGTCGCGATCGCCCGCGCGCTCGTCCTGAAGCCGAGCCTGATCGTGCTCGACGAGCCGACCTCGGCGCTCGACATGTCGGTCCAGGCCCAGATCGTCAACCTGCTGCGCGCCCTCCAGCTCCGCCACCGCCTGGCCTATATCTTCATCAGCCACGACCTCAGGGTCATCCGGGCCCTGGCCGACGAAGTGCTGGTGATGAAGGATGGCCGTATCGTCGAGCAAGGCGCGGCCGACGTTCTGTTCGAACGGCCGAAGGAAGCCTATACCCGGGCCCTGCTTGCGGCCGCCTTCTCCCTCGAAGCCGTCGAGACCAACGCCGTGCGAATGTGAAGGGAACACTCATGGCCGTACTGTTGTGCAGCCGAACCGTCGATCCCGCGCCCTGGCGCGCCGCCTTCCGCGCCCAGGCGCCGGAGATCGACTTCCGGGTCTGGCCCGAGACGGGCCCGGTGGAGGACATCGAGTTCATCCTCACCTGGCTCCATCCGCCGGGCGAGTTGCGCCGCTACCCGAGGCTGAAGGCCGTTCTGACGCTCGGCGCCGGCGTGGAAAAGCTGCTGCTCGATCCCGACCTGCCGCCGGGCATCCCGATCGTGCGATTGGTCGATCGGGCGCTTACCGCGGGCATGAGCGAATATGCCTTGCTCCACGTGCTGCGCTATCACCGGCAGATGCCAGAGCTCGAAGCCATGCAGCGCCGGGCCGAGTGGATCGACGAAGTCGAGAGCCCGCCGGCCTGGGAAAGGCGGGTCGGCCTCCTGGGCCTGGGCGTGCTGGGCGGCGATGCGGCCGCCAAGCTCGCGGCGCTTGGATTCCAGGTGGCAGGCTGGAGCCTGTCCAAGAAATCGATCTCCGGCGTCGCGTCTTATACGGGCGAGGAAGGCCTGGCGAAGCTTCTCGCCTGGAGCCAGATCCTGGTCTGCCTGCTGCCGCTCACCTCGTCCACCCGCGGCATCGTCAACGCCAGAACCCTGGCGCTTCTGCCGCGCGGCGCCTTCTTCATCAACTGCGCCCGGGGCGGCCATGTCGTGGAGAGCGACCTTCTTGCCGCGCTCGATTCCGGCCAGATCGCCCATGCAACTCTCGACGTCTTCGCCGAGGAGCCGCTGCCGCCCAGCCATCCGTTCTGGCGGCATCCGCGCGTGACCGTGACGCCCCACAACGCCAGCCTCACCTGGGCGCCAACGGCCATCGAGCACATACTGGCCAACATGAAGCGCCACGCGGCCGGCGAGCCCATGAGCCCGCTGGTCGACCCGAAGCGGGAATATTAGCCGGAGATGACGGCTGGCTTCGCGCCCATGGAATCTGGCGGCTTATCCCTGGACCGAAATGTCGTGCGGGCAACCTGGCTGTTGCTGCTCGCCGTTGGTCTGGCGGGGCTAGCCCATCTTGCCTTCCTGCCGCCCTTCGAGGGTTTCGACGAGACAGGCCATTTCTCCTATATCCAGCAGATTGCGGATACGGGCCAGATTCCCCACCCGGGCGCCGACCGCAAGTCCGCCGATGTCCGCGCCTATCCGGGCCCCCGCGCTTATGGCGGCGTTGCGCCCTTCGACCAGAACGGCGGCATGACGTACAAGAACTTCTTTGCGGGTCCCCTGCCCAGTCCATTGGGTCCTGTCGACCGAAGCTATGCGCCCGGCGACAGTCTGAACGGCGAAGCGCAGCATCCCCCGCTCTTCTATATCCTTCTGGTCCCGTTCTATCTCCTGGGGCGCAACTGGAGTTGGCCGGCCCTGTTTTTTCTGCTGCGGAGCGCTTCCTGGGCGCTGGCCTTCACCGGCTTCGTCGTCGGTTGCCTGGCGACCCAGCGTCAGTTGCGATCGATGGACTGTTTCCCGCCATTGCTGCTTGTGGTGCCCGCCTGGCCCTTCCTATTTCCTCAGTTCTTTCCCGAGATGGCAAGGCTCGGCAATGACAGCCTGTGCCTTCTATTGGTGGGCATTGCCTGGGCATTGCTGCTGCGCCTTCTGGAACGGCAGCGGCCGGCCGAGGCAATACTCATGGGCATCATTCTCGGGCTTGGCCTCCTGACCAAGGCCTTCTTCCTGGGAATCACGGGGGGCATGGCGCTCTTCCTCGTTTTCGTGGCCCTGAAGCGTCGCGATTGGAGTCTCGTCCGGAACACCGCAATGATGACCGCGGTCGCAATCGCGCTTGGCGGGGCCTGGTATGTCCATGAGCTGCTGTCCACGGGATCGCTGACTGGGGCCCGAGACGTCCTGGCCGCGGCTCAACAAGGCGATTTGGGGCAGATGATGATCGAGAGCTTCAGCCTGCCCGGTTTCCTACAGGGGATGGGGCAGATTGCCGTCAGCTTCGCGTGGGCGGGGACTTGGTCCTTCGGCAGGTTTCCCCCGATCTATACGCTACCCCTGATCCTGCTCGCCCTGTTGCCTTTGCTCGTATGGCTGCGCCGGCTGGCCCGGCTGCCCATCGCTGCTGCCGCTCCCTTGTTCATTGCAGGTCCCTTTATACTCGGCCTCGCCTATTTCCGGTTGACGCAGATGGCCCGTGCCGGCGAAGGAGCAGGGACGCCAGGCTGGTATCTGCACATGCTGGCCGGACCACTGTCGCTTGCCCTCGTTCTCGGCTGGCGATGGCGGCGCGCGCTGGCCGCGCTTTGTGTCTACGCGCTCGGATTCCACGTTGTCGTTTGGGCCATGCAGCTCTCGCTCTTCAGCGGCTGCGCCTACAAGGCCGGCACGTACAGGTACACTCAAATCGACCTGGGCGGCTGCTTCATCGTTCCCGAGCGACTGGCCATCCTCGGCTACCCGCTGTTGGGAGGCGTGGCCTTGGCGGCGGCCCTGGCATGCGCGGCGGGCGGGACATTCTGGTTCTACCGCAAATGGCGCGCAGCACCCCGCGTCATGGACATCGCGGCAGGCTAGAGCAAGATCGGGTCAGCTCAAGCGCCAGATATCGGAGCAGCTGCATCCCGGTGGGAATGGCCTTGAAGTGGGTCTTGGCCCCCGGTCGGGACTTCTCGACCACCGGAAACTCCACCACCTTGTATCCCTTGCGGTAGCTGCGTACTACCATTTCGAGGTCGATGGACAGGCCGTCCGACAAAGGCTCGATGGCGGCAAACCGGTCTCGTCGCATGCCGCGAAAGCCGTGCAGGACGTCCCAGATCAACGGCCCCTTGCGCCGCCAAATCGTTCCTGCAATAAGCCCGAGACCCAACACGAACCACTTGCGCGGCCGCAGCAGGCTCCCGTCCTCCTCATTGCGGGCGTCGTGGATCATGCGGCTTGCAATGACGAGATCGAATCCCCGTTCGAAGAGCGGGCGGAACTTCGCCACTTCGCTGGGGTCGATGCTGCCCTTGGGATGGAAGACGACCAAGGCGTCAGTGGTGCAATGCTCAAAGGCACAGAGATAAGCCTGGTTATAGCCGGCGCGCGGCTGCAGATGAACGGCGATGCCTTGAGACTCGAGGTAGGCGATCGTGCCGTCCGTACTGCCGCCATCGACCGCGTAAACCTTGTCGAATTGGTGGAGCGGCAGCCGCGGTACGTCGGTCCGACAGCCATCGATCTCGTCATAAGTCAGCAGACAAAGACTCAAGGTCATGCGGGAATCCCGCGTTGCCTCGGCGGATCCGCCGCGGCGCGGCGTTTGTTCACCCCCTTGTCTCATCGTTCAACCCGTCGAGATCGGCGATCCAGGCGTCGAGCAACGGCAATTCGGCCGCGCCGACCATCCCGCAGCGAACCAGCGCTTCGTAGCATCGGCGAAGACCCTTCGCGATCGCCTCGGCCCCTCCCTCTATCGGGAGTTCCTCCAAAATGCGGCAGATGCGCTCATTGTGGAGATAGCCTGGAACCTCGTCCGCGAAATCGCGCATGAGGTCATGCTCATTGCGCTCCTGCCGCACCGTCGGCCCATGAAACAAGACGCTCCAGCCGTTCTCCCAGGCGATCCGCTGCGCAACGAAGCTGCGCCAGATATCGGTCATGCGAAATGAGCAGTGGGTGGGCAGGTACAGAAGCGGAAAGGCCGCCGGCCACCAGGCCGTGTTCTGGCTGTTGAAGGGACACCAGGATCCCTTGCCCAGGGCAAGGCGCCGGTCGTTGCGGAACGTCTGGGGCAAAGGCAGGACAAGGCGATAGATGGCATCAACGTCGGGGTTCTCGTCTGCGAGACCCTGTTGGATCGGGCAATCGACCTCGGCAACCGCCAGGGACTCGAAGGGGGTCGGGTTCACCCCGGCCTTGTCGAGCGGCAGGCCGCGCGGCCAGATGTTCGCTTCGGAAAAATATCGATACACGTTCACCCAGCCCCTGCCCGACGACAACGGGGCGCAAAGCGAGCGCGAGCGCTCCGCGAAGAAGGCAGGGCGAGGGAAGTTGTCATCGTCGGTTTCGATGATCAGTCCTGCGCCCTCGGAGATCGCAAGCAGGTAGCCGATGTTCTTGCGGCTGTAATGCCCCAACGGAGCGAGGCGGGCGAGCCTGAGGCCGGTCTTCGACTGCTGGTCGATCGAAAGAAAGCGACAGCCTTCGAGAACGAAAACGGCGGGGCTGCGGGCATCGCCTATGACAATGAAATCATGTCCCGCCTGGGCCGCGCCCTCTGCCAGGGCTCGCAGCGCGGCATTGGGTCGCTGGACCGAGGTAACGATGATTGAAGTCGTCATCGGCGTTCGTCAGTTGATGCGCATCATCCCCGGAAGCCCAACTTCCAACCGAGGCAGGGCTACCTTTTCCGCCGAGGCCCCGCCTGGTCGGCGATGAGGGCATAGAGGGCGCGGATGGCGACGGCTTCGGCGCCGACCGGCCGGCCGGGACGGGCTGTGGGGTTCCAGGCCATGACATCCAGGTGCAGCCAGTGCGTGGCCGGATCGACGAAATCGGCGAGGAAAAGCGCCGCCGTGATGGCGCCCGCAAACGGGCTGTCGCCGGCGTTGTTGATGTCGGCGATCTTGCTGTCGATAAGCTTCCGGTAGGGCTTGTGGAGCGGCAGGCGCCACAGGGGATCCTCCACCGCCTTGCCATGTTTCAGGACCGCCTCGGCCACGAGGTCGTCATTGGCGAAGAGGGCCGGCAGATCCGGCCCCAGCGCCACGCGGGCCGCGCCCGTCAAGGTGGCGATGTCGATCAGGAGGTCGGGCTTTTCCGTGTCCGCCTCGGCCAGCGCGTCGCAGAGAATGACGCGGCCTTCGGCATCGGTATTGCCGATCTCGACCGTGAGCCCCTTGCGGGAGCGGACGATGTCGAGCGGCCGATAGGCGTTGGCCGAGACGCTGTTCTCCACCGCCGGGATGAGGACGCGCAGGCGCAGTTCGAGGCCGGCCGCCATGATCATCTGGGCGAGGCCCAGGACATGGGCCGCTCCGCCCATGTCCTTCTTCATCAGCTGCATGTAGTTGGCGGTCTTCAGGTCGAGCCCGCCGCTGTCGAAGCAGACCCCCTTGCCCACCAATGTCACCTTGGGCCCGCGCCTGCCCCAGCGCAGGTCGATCAGGCGCGGAGGCCGGCTGCTGGCGCGGCCGACGATGTGGATGCAGGGGTAGTTGCGCTTCAGAAGGGCGGGCCCGATGATGGTGGAGAACTTCGCCCCGCCGGCCTTGGCCACCTTGCGCGCCGCTTCCGCGAGCTCGGCCGGGCCCATGTCCTCGGCCGGCGTGTTGACCAGGTCGCGCACCAGGAAGATGGCTGCCGCTTCGCGCCGGACCCTGGCCTTGTCGGCGGCCTTGGGCAAGGCGAGCCGCGCCGGCTTGCGATCACGCTTCTTGTAGCGATCGAAGCCGTAACCGCCCAGCGCCCAGCCGAGTGCCGCCGCCGTAGCCGCCTCGCCTTCCATCGCGTCGGGCAGCCGGTAGACGGCTTCCGGCAAAGCCACGGGCAGATCGCCATAGGACCAGATGTCCGTTTCCGCCGTCACGCCCAGCGCCACGCAGGCCAGCCTGCCCGCCGCATCGGGGATCAGCAGATGCCGGCCGGGCTTCGCCTTGTAGCCGTTGGCCGCAACCCAGGCTTTTGTGACTGCGTCTTGCCCGGCGAGCCAGCGCTCGAGCCCGCCTTCGGGGATCGGCTCGATGGCGATTGCGCCGGCGGGCGTGCGGTCGACGAGATGCTCGAGCATGGCGGGATTCCTCAAGGTCTATTGGCGTTGGCGAGCGAAGATCAGCATGGCGGGCACAACCGTCCCTGAAAAGGGGTTGTCTAGCTGCGCCGGAACGGGTGACACTCGCCGCCCCTTCCCGCCGGAGACCGCCCGATGGCCACCCCGTTCCTGCTGATCGGCAACAAGAACTATTCCTCCTGGTCGCTCAGGCCCTGGCTCGCGCTGAAGCATATCGGCAGGCCATTCGAGGAATCCCTTGTGGCCCTCGACCAGAAGGACAGCAAGGCCAAGATCCTGAAGCACTCGCCCTCGGGCAAGGTGCCGTTCCTGCGCCACGGCAAGATCGAGGTCTGGGAGTCCCTTGCCATCTGCGAATACCTGGCCGAGGCCTTTCCCGATGCTGAGCTCTGGCCCAAGGACGGCGCGGCGCGTGCCCATGCCAGGGCCGTCAGCAGCGAAATGCATGCCGGCTTCCCGGAGCTTCGGCGTAACCTGCCCATGGACATCAGCCGCGAGCTGAAGGCCAAGAGCCGGGCCGCTCAAGTCCCGGGCGAGATTGCCCGGGTGCAGCAGATCTGGGCCGGCTGCCGCAAGCGTTTCGGCGCCGGCGGGCCCTTCCTGTTCGGCAAGTTCTCCATCGCCGACTGCATGTTCGCCCCCGTCGTCACCCGCTTCCGGACCTATGGGGTGAAGCTGGAACCGGTCAACGAAGCCTACGCCGAAGCCGTGATGACCCATCCGGCCATGGTCGAGTGGATCGAAGGGGCCAAGCGTGAGCCCTGGGTCATCGTCTACGACGTGTTCAAGGAGAAATGAGCGCCGGGCCCCGCTCCTTGCGCCAGGGAAACGAGGGATAGGACTCCTCGATGCAGCCCTGGCGGGTCTTCGAGCTTCTGATTCTGTTGGCGCTCGCCAACGGCGCGCCGCTGATCGCCAAGAGGCTCCTCGGCAGCCGCCTCGCCTGGCCGCTCGACGGCGGCTGGCGCTTCTTCGACGGCCGGCCCCTCTTCGGCCCTTCCAAGACCATCCGCGGCCTGATCCTCGCGCTCGTCGTTACCGCAGTCGGAGCCGGCCTTCTCGGTCTCGGCTGGCGGATCGGCCTACTCGTGGCCGCGCTCGCCATGGCCGGCGACCTGATTTCGAGCTTCATCAAGCGACGCCTCGACCGCCCGCCCAGCACGCGCGCCATCGGGCTCGATCAGATCCCGGAATCGCTGCTGCCGCTGCTGGCCTGCAAGCTGCCGCTGCTGCTGAGCTGGACTGATATCCTCGCCGGCGTGGTCCTGTTTCTGGTTGGCGAGCTGCTGCTCTCCCGCCTGCTCTATAGAGCGCATATCCGCGACCAGCCTTACTGAGCGCGCCTCAGCCTGTGGAGCGTGATCTCCGGCGGGCAGTTGAGGCGCACGGCGACCACGGAAGAGCCGCAACCGACCGAGGTGTAGCCGGCCATCTGATGCCATTGCCAGGCGCCGGCGCCGAGCCGGCGCGGCAGTTTCGAATCGAGCGTGATCGGGATCGAGCCGGGCAGGCAGATCTGCCCGCCATGAGTATGACCGGCCAGAATCAGGTCGAAGCCGGCATGGGCGGCCTGGCGATAGATCTCCGGCGTATGGGACAGCAGGATGGAGAACTCGTCATGGGGCAGGCCCATCGCCGCCTTCTCGATGTTGTCGACGCGGAAGTAGTGGGCGTCGTCGATGCCCGCGAGGTGCAGCCGCTGGCCGTCGCGTTCGATCGCCACGGCCTCGTTCAGCAGCATGCGAATCCCCATTTCCTCCATCGCCGGCACCATGCGTATGGAGTCGTGGTTGCCGAGCACGCCGTAGACTGGGCCCTTCAGAGCCTGGCGAATTCGCGCCAGACCCTCGAGGGTGGGTTCGAAGGGACCGAATGTCCGGCCGCGGTAGTCGCCGGTCAGCACCGTGAGGTCGTATTGCAGGCTTTGGGCAAGCTCGACGACCCGCGCCATGGCACCCGGATTCATATCCACATGGAGATCGGTCAGATGGAGGATGGTGAAGCCCTCGAAGGCGGCCGGCAGGCGCGGCGCCGCGACGATGTTCTCCTTCACCACCACCCGCTCGGCGTTGCGCCTAGCGCGGCCGTAGAGGCCGGCGAGCCAGAGGGCCGTACGGATGACGGAATGGGCCGAATTCCAGTTCTCGATATGGAAGAAGTTGAGGCCGCCGCCGAAGACCCGCGCTTCGTGGTCGCCTTCGATGCCGAGGCGCTGGCGGGCATGGAGCCGGCCGAGACGCCGCTCCAACTTGGCGATGATCTCCTGATCCATGGGGCTCCGGCGGCCGGCTTCGTCAGCATATATGGCGGAGATTGCGGTCGAATTGAAGCCCACCGCGGCGGTCTGCGGGACTTGATATTTACTCGCGCAAGCAAAAGCCCGATCCTCGACCCCGTGCTGGAGCCAAGCCCATGACCACCATTTACGCCATCGGCGACATTCATGGCGAAAAGGCGCTGTTGGACGACATTCACCGCAAGATCGTCGCCGACGCGGCCGCGCGGGCAGGAGACAAGCTCGCCGTCTATCTGGGCGACTACATCGACCGGGGCCCCGACAGCCGCGGCGTGGTCGGCGCCCTCATGGCCGGAGCGCTCCCCTTCCCGGCCGTCTATCTCATGGGCAACCACGAGGCGCTCTGCCTCGATCCCTGCCGCAACGACTGGCTCGCCAACGGCGGCCGGCAGACGGAAGCGAGCTACGGCGGTGCCGTCACCCAGGCCCATCGGGAATGGATGCAGCAGCTCCCGCTCACCCACCGTCACGGGCGCTGGTTCTTCGCCCATGCCGGGATCGACCCTCTGCTGCCGCTTGCCGGGCAGGACCCCGAAACCCTGCTATGGATCAGAAGGCCGTTCCTGGATTTCGAAGGCGACATGCCGGAGGGCGTCGTGGTCATTCACGGGCATACGCCGAAGCGAGAGCCCGAAATCAAGGCGAACCGGATCGGCATCGATACCGGCGCCTGTTACGGAGGCGCGCTCACCTGCGCCGTGCTGACCGACAGGCTCGAGCGCATCATCCAGGCGCGCCGGTAGGCGAAAGCCACCAAGGGGATCATCGCGGTCGCCGACAACCCCGGCAGCGGCACGGTCTTGCGAATCCGCTTCCCGCCCGTTGCCAATGCCTTGACAGCATAGCCGCACAGCCGCGACGGTGCTCCCGTCATCTGGGAGACGAGAGCGGGGATGGCCCGAAAGATCCGCTATTACGTGGCCGCGACCATCGACGGCTTCATCGCCGACGGCGAAGGCCGCATCGACTGGCTGAAGCCCTTCGCGGCCGTGGATTATGGCTTTCACCAATTCATGTCCGAGATCAAGCTTCTGGTCATGGGCCGGCGTACCTTCGACCAGCTGAACGAGCCGAACAACTGGCCCCATCCCCACCACCGGTCGGTGGTCATGACGTCGCGTGCGCTCGTC
Organism: uncultured Alphaproteobacteria bacterium; assembly: GCA_963724385.1. Lineage (GTDB taxonomy): Bacteria > Pseudomonadota > Alphaproteobacteria > Dongiales > Dongiaceae > DASXQK01. Next base: position 1,268,722 of record CAVRUJ010000002.1, read on the forward strand.
CAGCCGCCCCCGGGCGTGGAGTCCTGGTCGGGCGGCGTGTTCGAGCTTGCCCGCAAGCTCAAGGCCGAGACCGACGGCGATATCTGGCTGGTGGGCGGCGGCAGGATCGCCGGCGAATTCCTGGCCCGCGACCTGATCGACCAGCTGGAGCTGCACCTGGTGCCCATCTGCCTCGGGACCGGGGTCCCGATCTTCGGCGGGGAAAGCCAGCTCGACGCCTTCGAGTTGATCGATTCTCGGATCTTCCCCAACGGTGTGCTGCGGGCGACCTACAGGCTGGAAGCGGCGGAAGGCTAGCCGGCAGATTCGAGCGCCGCGGCTACCGCGGCCATCACCGCCCCGATCCCTTCATGGATGATGACGTCAGCCAAGCCGTCCTGCTCGGTCGGCTCGCGGTTCACGATCGCGAGCCTGGCACCGTTGCGCTTGGCGGCCAGGGGAAAGCCAGCCGCCGGATAGACGGTGAGAGAGGAGCCGAGGACGACGAAGAGGTCGCAGGCGAGAGTCTCGGCTTGCGCCCGCGCCATGGCCTCGCGCGGCATCGCCTGGCCGAAGGAGATGGTCGCCGTCTTCACCAGCCCGGCACAGTCGCGGCAGGCCGGAATCTCGTCACGGCCGAGGAAGCTCTGCTTCAGCACATGAAGCTCGTGCCGCAATCCGCAGTCGAGGCAATGGGCATATGTGGCGTTGCCGTGCAGCTCGATCACCTGGTCGTCTGGAACGCCAGAATCCTGATGCAGGTTGTCGACGTTCTGGGTGATGACCGAAGCAACCTTGCCGGCGGCCACGAGGCTCGCCACGGCCAAATGCCCGGCATTTGGCTTGGCGCCGACCCATTTGGTCACGCCGGAGAAGACCCGGTTCCAGGCCTCGCGGCGCATCGCCTCGCTGGCGACGAACTCGTCATAGGTGATCGGCCGCATCCGGCTCCAGACGCCGCCGGGACTCCGGAAATCCGGAATGCCCGATTCCGTCGAGATGCCGGCGCCGGTGAAGACCAACACGCGGCGTGCCTCGTCCATCAGCGTCGTCAGCTGCGCTACCGAACTCATCGCGCCGGAGATTAGGCTTTGCTGAGGCCCGTCGGGCAAGAGCGAAGCGATTGCCTCGCTCCTGGCGGTTGCCTTGCCGGCGCTGCGCCGCTATAGGCAGACGCTGGATTAGACAGGATCCTTTATGGCCGCCCTGACCCAATCGCCCTGGCAACCCGCCCGGCTGCCCAAGATCGCCTATGGCAAAGGCAGCTATCTCTTCGACACCGACGGGCGACGCTATATCGACGGCTCGGGCGGCCCGGCGGTGTTCTGCCTTGGCCATGGCAACGAGGAAGTCAACACGGCGATCAAGGCCCAGCTCGACCGCGTCGCCCATGGCTACCGCTACACCTTCACCAGCGATCCCTTGGAGCAGCTGACCGAAATCGTCCGCCGACGCTGCGGGGCGGGCAGCGGCCTACAACGCATGATCTTCGTATCAAGCGGGTCGGAGGCGGTGGAGTCCTGCCTCAAGATCGCATTGCAATACCACAGCGCCCGCGGGGAAGCCTCCCGTCGGCGCTTTATCGCGCGCGAGCGCAGCTGGCACGGCAACACGCTGGGCGCGCTGGCCGTGTCGGGCTTTCGCGACCGGCGCCTGCCCTTCGAGGGCGCGCTGGTGGAGGCGAGCCATCTCTCGCCCGTCAACGCCTACCGCCCGCCCGCGGGTGTCAAGCCGGAGAATCTGGCCGAGCATTGCGCCAACGAGCTGGAGCAGGAAATCGCCCGCCTCGGCGCCGAGCATGTGGCGGCCTTCATCTTCGAGCCGGTGGTGGGTGCGGCGGGCGGGGCGGTGCCGGCCCCGCCGGGCTACGCCAGGCGCGTGCGCGAGATCTGCGAGCGCACGGGCGTGCTGATGATCGCCGACGAAGTGATGTGCGGCGCCGGGCGCTGCGGCACATGGCGCGCCCTCGAACACGACGGCGTGGTGCCGGACATCATGTCCGTCGCCAAGGGCCTGGGCGGCGGCTATCTGCCGTTGGGCGCGGCCATCTATCACGAGCGGCTGTGGCAACCGATGCAGGCCCGCCACGGCGGCCTGATGACCGGCCACACGTTCACGGCCCACACGACCGCCTGCGCCGCCGGCGTGGCGGTGCAGACCATCGTCGAGCGCGACAAGCTGGTGGAGCGGGTGGCCAAGGAGGGTCCGCGCCTGATGGGCATGCTGCGCGAGGCCGTCGGCGGCCTGCCCTTCGTCGGCGACATCCGCGGCCGCGGGTTTTTCATCGGCATCGAGCTGGTCGCCGACCGGGCGAGCAAGGAGCCTTACGACCCCGCCCTCCAGCTCTTCGCCCGGGTGCGCGACAAGAGTTTCGCCAATGGCCTCATCTGCTACCCCGCCGGCGGCAATGTCGACGGCGTCAAAGGCGACCACGTCATCATCGCCCCGCCCTACAACGCCAGCGAGAGCGAGCTTGGCGAGATCGTCGACAAGCTGGCGACAAGTCTCAAGCAGGTGTTCGAGGCATTGCCGAAGCGGGAATAGGCAATAGAAGGACCGGAGGACTTCATGCGGCCGCGGCCGGACTCGGCGGCATCTCCCCGATCCGGCTGCCTCAATCGAAATCCCCGGCCAACGCGGCGCGGACGTCTTCGGGCATCACGGTCATGTGGGGATAGGCCGGGTGATCGAAGCCGACCACCACGCGGGCGCCCGGCTTGCGGAAGAGTGCCGCCTCCCCGGCCGTGAACGGGAAATGGATGAACTGGACCGAGGAGGCCTTGCCCTCGGCCGTGCTGCGGTCCTGGTCGGTCTCGGCCCGGCCGCGAACCTTGTGCCCCTCGATCTCCAAATAGGCCGTTTCCTCGACCCCGCCGAGCTTGGCGAGGAAGGCGGCCCGGCGCGCCGGGTCGTCGATCTCGAACAGGACGGTCGCCACCAGCTCCGACCCGTCGGGCACCAGGGGGTTGTAGGCCTCGAGCTCGCCCGGCAGCTGCTCTGCCCCGCCGCGCTCGATATGCAGCATCTCCTGGATCTGCATGCGCATGGTCTCGAAGCTCTCGAAATGAAGCGTCGCCACCGGACCGATCTCGAGCCGGCGCCGGCGCTTCAAGGCCACGATCTCCCGGCGCAGGTCCTTGCGACGACGGGCATAATCCTCGTAGGGGAGGATGTCGGATGCGGCGATCTTGCGGGCCATGCTCATACTCCGTAGGCACGCGCCATGAGTTCGATGGGATGGGATGCGCTCTGCGGCACCTCGCCCCCCAGCTTCTCGATCCCCTGCAGGATATGGACGGCGGCGAGCGGACATTCCGAGGCAATATGCGGCTTGCCGGATTCCTTGGCCTGGCGGGCGACCGGCCGGCCGATCTTGAGCGCCGTCTCGAAATGTTCCTTGCGCACGCCCCAGGATCCGCCATGTCCGGAGCAGCGCTCGATCACCTTGAGATCGGCGCCGGGGATCAGGGCCAGCATCTCGGCCGCCTTCTGGCCCATGTTCTGGGCCCGAGCATGACAGGCGATGTGAAGGGCCACGCCGCCGTCCAAAGGCTTCAATCCGGGCGCAAGGCCGTTGCGCTTGGCGATGTCGGCCACGTATTCGCTGATATCGAAGGTGGATCGGGATAGTTTCTTCACGGCGCCGTCGCCGGGCAGCAACAGCGGCCATTCGAATTTCAGCATCAGGGCGCAGGAAGGAACCAGGGCGACCACGTCGTAGCCCTTATCCACCCAGGGCAGGAGCGCCGCCGAGACGTCCTTCGCGGTCTCGCTCACCCGCGGCAGGTCGCCCTGCTCGAGTTGGGGCATGCCGCAGCAGCGCGGATAGACGATCTCGGTCTCGATACCATTCTTTGCCAGCACGGCCCGCGCCGCATGGCCGATCCCGGGATTGTGGTAGTTGGCAAAGCAGGTGGCATAGAGCACCGCCTTGCGCCCGAAACCGGGCGCCTCGCGATTGACCGGTGTGGGACTGGCCTTCGCCTGCATCACCAGGGTCTTGCCGTTGAACTTGGGCAGGGCCGCATCGCGATGGACATGGGCGATCTTCTCCATCGCCGGACGGGTCAGCTTGTTTCCGCGCGCGATCGCCCAGTTTGCGAGCGGGGCGAGCGCAGTCCCGATCCTGCCGTTCCGGTCGGTCTCGGAGAGTTCGCCGGCGATGCCCTCGCGCTTGCCATGCAGGCGCTCGGCATAGCGGTAGCGCAGCATCAGATGCGGGAAGTCGACGTTGAACGCATGGGGCGGGACGTAAGGGCATTTGGTCATGAAACAGAGATCGCAGAGGGTGCAGGCATCGACCACGCCCTTGAAATCCTCGCTTTTGACGCCGGCCATTTCTTCGGGCGATTGGTCGACCAGGTCGAACAGCCTGGGAAAGCTGTCGCAAAGATTGAAGCAGCGCCGGCAGCCGTGGCAGATGTCGAAGACGCGGCGCATCTCCTGGTCCAGCTTCGCCGGGTCGGCGAAATCCGGATCGTTCCAGGCAAGGGGATGCCTGGTCGGCGCGTCGAGGCTGCCTTCTCTCATCCTGCTGATCCCGGGGCGTCAGTCCGCCCAATGACCCGGTAGCATTGAAATGCGAGCCGGGCTCCGACTCCCGCGCCGTTCCACTCTGGCGCGGGGCCGGGCCCGACGGTCTTGAATATTCGACGGCTCAGTTGAGCGTATCGAGAGCCTTCTGGAAGCGGCCGGCATGGGACTTCTCGGCCTTCGCCAGGGTCTCGAACCAATCGGCGATCTCCTCGAAGCCTTCCTGGCGTGCCGTGCGGGCCATGCCCGGGTACATGTCCGTGTACTCGTGGGTCTCGCCCGCGATGGCCGCCTTGAGGTTCGGCGCGGTGGGGCCGATGGGCAAGCCCGTGGCAGGATCGCCCACCGCCTCGAGGAATTCGAGATGGCCATGGGCATGGCCAGTCTCGCCTTCCGCGGTGGAGCGGAACACGGCGGCCACGTCGTTGTAGCCCTCCACGTCCGCCTTTTGAGCGAAATAGAGATAGCGCCGGTTCGCCTGGCTCTCGCCGGCGAAGGCGGCCTTCAGATTGTCCTCGGTCTTGGAGCCCTTGAGGGACGGCATACGCGCTCTCCTTCCAACAGTGTCGCTGATTGCACGAGGTATATGAGCCAGGCAGATAGGTTTGTCAACAAACTTAGAATAATTACAATCTAACTTTCGCGACCGGACAGGCGCAAGATCACATCGACCCGCTTCAGCCGGGTGCCGGCGGGGGGGCTGGGCAGGCGCGAGACTTCGACCCGGTCGCCGGCGATGTCCATGAGCCGGCCTTCTTCCTCGAAGAAGAAGTGATGGTGATCGGAGGTGTTGGTATCGAAATAGCTTCGGCCTGGCTCGACCACGACCTCGCGCAGCAGACCCATCTGGGTGAACTGATGCAGGCTGTTGTAAACGGTCGCGAGCGAAACCCGGACCTTGGCGCCGACCGCTTCCTCATGCAGCTGCTCGGCAGTGACATGCCGGTCGCCCTGCTCGAACAGGAGTTTCGCCAGGGCCAGGCGCTGGCGCGTCGGCCGGAGACCCACCCGGCGCAGACGCTCGAGAGCGAGGGCAAAGGTACGCGGACGATGCATGCTTTCCATACCAATCTACATAAGATTATTGCCTAATTTGCGCAATATACAGGGAAGACTAGAACAAGTCCAGCATGCTTCGGGGGGCTTTCCCGGCGACGGGAAGGGAAGCTCAGGCGGCGGCGGCGAGCTTTCTATTCTGCCGGGCGATGAGCCAGCATCCGAGCCTGGTCAGCAAGGCATTGAGCCGGCCGTTGGGCGACAGCCCCACGGCTTTCAGCACCATGGCAACGGCGCGCTCGACGTGGCGCTGCTTATAGGATGCGAAGGCCCGGCAGGCATAGGCCGCGGCGTAGCGCCGGCGGTCATAACGCGCCTCGGGCCCGGTATTGGCGGCGAAATAGGCATAGGGGAGTTCGTCGTCCTTGTCCGATTCCCGCATGCGCCCGAAGGCGACCATGAGGCGCCGCCAGCGGCCGAGCTTGTCCAGCTTCAGATAGCGACGCAGATTGTCATAGAACAGCTTGTAGTGCTGGTGCTCGTCGGCCGCGATGTTGCGGCAGATTGCCTTCAGCACCGGCTCCTCGCTTGCATCCATGAGCGCGCCGTAGAAGGAGCTGGTGCCGGTTTCCACGATGCAGCGCGAGACCAGTTCGCCCGACCGGGAACCGCGGACGGAGCTGCTGGAATCGACGGGGATCTTGTAACCCTCGGTGAAGCGCTTGAAGCTTGCCTCGAAGTCGAAGGCAGGATCGGCTAGGCGCGCCCAAGCGGCCAGGGCCTTGCCGTGCTGAACCTCTTCCTCGGCCCAGCGGCGTGCGACCTCCTGGAATTCGGGGTCGTCATGAAAGACGGAGCAGAGATAGGCCGAATAGTCGCGGCCGTTATGCTCGACCATGGCCGCGGCCTTCACCACCTTCAGCACTTCTGGGTCGACTTTGGAGGCATCGAACTGCCGCCATGGAATGTCGGCCAGCGTCCAATGCCTCTTGCGCGCAAGCTCTTGCTGCATGGCCTCAGTCCGCTTTTTCGTTCCTATTTTGGGTCGCGCCGCGCCGCTGTGCAAGTCCCCGGCTGACAGCAGAATGCCGGCCGTTGCCCCCATGGCATCCTGGCCAAGCGCCGAGCGCATTCAAGGCCGCGATCGGGGACAGCCTAATAGACGGGGTTGTCGAGCGCGGCAAGCTTGGCTTCGGCGACCGCGATCGCGGCTTCCGCCGCGTCCTTCCCGGCCTCGTCCTTCGCCTCGCCAAGATCGTCCCGCGCATTCTTGAGGTCGGCATCCGCCGCGGCCCGGTCGATCTCGGCGACGGCCATCGCCTGCTCGGCCAGCACCGTGCAGCGCTCCGCCGTCACTTCGGCAAAGCCGCCGGCGACGAAGATGCGTTCCTTCGGCTGCCCGCCGTCGAAGACGACGATGACGCCGGGCCTGACCTTGGCGATCACCGGCGCATGGCCCGGCAACGCGCCGAAGTCGCCTTCGCTTCCCGGCACGACCACCATCTCGACCGCCCGGCTCACCACGAGGCGCTCCGGCGATACCAGCTCGAATTCGATCAGATCGGCCATCGTCGGTTTCCTATCCTTCGCACGCCAGCCGGTGCCAGTTCCGGATCGACCGGCGGTATCCCTCGGGCATGTTGAGCCCTTCGATCTCCGCGATCGGAAAAGTCCCGACCGCCTTGTGCTCGGCGCTTGGCTTCGGCGCCTTGCCCTCGAGTGCCCGGCAGCCGTAGGTGACGATCACCACCTCCGCCCGTCCGGCGATCTCATAGCGCCAGCAATCGAGGATGCGCTCGGCGGCGACGCCGATCGAAAGCTCCTCGCCGACCTCCCGCACCAGGCAGTCGGCCGGATCCTCGCCGTGCTCCAGCTTGCCCCCCGGCAGCTCCCATTCGTCCCGCTCGTTTCGCAACAGCACGACGCCCCCTTCGAGGAACACGACGCCCTTGACCGAGACCGGAAAGCGAGGGGCTGGCGAGGACGGCGCCAAACTCAAGCCGCCTCGGCCGCCATCTTGCGCGACTTCTCCACCGCCTCCTCGATGGTGCCCACCATGTAGAAGGCGAACTCGGGCATGTCGTCGTAGTCGCCGGCGACGATACCCTTGAAGCCCTTGATCGTGTCCTCGAGCTTGACGAAGACGCCGGGGCTCCCGGTGAAGACTTCGGCCACATGGAAGGGCTGGGACAGGAAGCGCTGGATCTTGCGGGCCCGGGCCACGACCAGCTTGTCCTCTTCGCTGAGCTCGTCCATCCCCAGGATGGCGATGATGTCCTGGAGGCCCTTGTAGGTCTGCAGCACCCGCTGCACGTCGCGGGCGACCTTGTAGTGCTCCTCGCCGACGACGCGGGGATCGAGCATGCGGCTGGTCGAATCGAGCGGATCCACCGCCGGATAGATGCCGAGCTCGGCGATCTGGCGCGAAAGCACCGTGGTGGCGTCCAGATGGCTGAAGGAGGTGGCCGGCGCCGGGTCGGTCAAGTCGTCGGCCGGCACATAGATCGCCTGGACCGAGGTGATCGAACCCTTCTTGGTGGTGGTGATGCGCTCCTGGAGCGTTCCCATGTCGGTCGCCAGCGTCGGCTGGTAGCCGACCGCCGAGGGAATGCGGCCGAGCAAGGCCGAGACCTCGGAGCCGGCCTGGGTGAATCGGAAGATGTTGTCGACGAAGAACAGGACGTCCTGGCCTTCCTCGTCGCGGAAATACTCCGCCACCGTCAGGCCGGTCAGGCCGACCCGCGCGCGGGCACCCGGCGGCTCGTTCATCTGGCCATAGACCAGAGCCACCTTGGAGCCGGGGCCGTCGATCTTGATGACCTCCGATTCGATCATCTCGTGATAGAGGTCGTTGCCCTCGCGGGTGCGCTCGCCGACGCCGGCGAAGACCGAGACGCCGCCATGGGCCTTGGCGATATTGTTGATGAGTTCCATGATGATCACGGTCTTGCCCACGCCCGCACCGCCGAACAGGCCGATCTTGCCGCCCTTGGCGTAGGGCGCCAGGAGATCCACGACCTTGATGCCCGTCGCCAGGATCTGGGCCTCGGTCGACTGGTCGACGAAGGCCGGCGCCTGGCGATGAATCGGGAGCATGTGCTCGCTCGAGACCGGGCCGCGCTCGTCCACCGGCTCGCCGACGACATTGATGATGCGCCCCAGCGTCGCCGGCCCCACGGGCACGGTGATCGCATCGCCGGTGTCGACCACCTGCTGGCCGCGCACCAGGCCGTCGGTGGTGTCCATGGCGATGGTGCGCACCGTCTTCTCGCCCAGATGCTGCGCCACTTCGAGGACCAGGCGCTTGCCCTGGTTCTCCGCATGAAGCGCGTTCAGGATCGCCGGCAGCTCGCCATCGAACTGGACGTCGACCACGGCGCCCAAGACCTGGGTGATCCTGCCGATGGAATTGCTTGCCATATCGAGCTTCCTCTTCCTTAGAGCGCCTCGGCGCCGGAGATGATCTCGATCAACTCCTTGGTGATATAGGCCTGGCGCGAGCGGTTGTAGAAAATCGTGAGCTTGTTGATCATCTCGCCGGCATTGCGGGTGGCGCTGTCCATCGCCGTCATGCGCGCACCCTGCTCGCTGGCGTTGTTCTCCAGCAAGGCCCGGAACACCTGGACGCCCAGGTTGCGCGGCAGAAGCGCCTCCAGGATTTCCGTCTCCTCCGGCTCGTAGTCGTAGGAGGCATCCCCCGCCCCCGCCGCGCCCGTCCCGGCCTCGGGCAAGGCAAAGGGGATCAGCTGCTGGATCGTGACGATCTGGGTCATCGCGGATTTGAACTTGTTGTACACGAGGTGGCAGACGTCGAAATCGCCCGCCTCGAACATGGCGACGAGCCTGCTGCCGATGCCGGCCGCCGCCGGAAAGGCGAGCCGAGGGCGGCCGATGTCTTCGACATGACCGATGATGAGGTTCGCCATGTCCCGCCGGAGCTGGTCGCGGCCCTTGCGCCCGACGCAGAAGATCTTCACCTGGCGCCCCTCGTCCTGAAGCTGGCGCGCCTTGCGCCTGGCGGCCCGCACGATCGAGGAATTGAACCCGCCGCAGAGCCCCCGGTCCGAGGTCATGACCACCAGAAGATGGGTCTGGTCGCGGCCGTTGCCGGCGAGGAGCGGCGGCGCGCCTTCCCGGCCCGCCATGCTGACTGCGAGCGAACCCAGCATCCGTTCCATCCGCTCGGCATAGGGCCGCGCGGCTTCGGCTGCCTCCTGGGCGCGGCGCAGCTTGGCCGCGGCCACCATCTTCATGGCCGACGTGATCTTCTGCGTCGACTTGACGCTGTTGATCCGGACCTTGAGATCCTTGAGCGAAGGCATCGACCGCGGTTCCCGACCCTAGACGAAGCTCTTGGCGAAGCCGTCCAGGATGCCCTTCAACTTGCCCTCGGTCGCCTGCGAGATTTCGCCTTCGCTTCGGACGGCGCCGAGCACATCGGCGTGCTTGTTGCGGATCTCGGCCATGAACTGGGCCTCGAAGCGCCCTACCTGATCGACGGCGACCGGGTCGAGATAGCCCCGCACGCCGGCGAAGATCGCGACCACCTGCTCCTCCACCGGCATGGGCCTGTACTGGCCCTGCTTCAGCAGCTCGGTCAGGCGCGCTCCGCGGGCGAGCAGCCGCTGGGTCGAGGCATCGAGGTCGGAGGCGAATTGGGCGAAGGCGGCCATTTCTCGGTACTGGGCGAGCTCCAGCTTGATGCGGCCGGCGACCTGCTTCATCGCCTTGATCTGGGCGGCCGAGCCGACGCGGCTGACCGAGAGGCCGACGTTGATGGCCGGGCGGATGCCGCGATAGAACAGGGCGGTTTCCAGGAAGATCTGGCCGTCGGTGATGGAGATGACGTTGGTCGGGATATAGGCCGAGACGTCGCCGGCCTGGGTCTCGATCACCGGCAGCGCCGTCAGCGAGCCCGAACCGTTGTCCTTGTTCATCTTCGCCGCCCGCTCCAAGAGGCGCGAGTGGATGTAGAAGACGTCGCCGGGATAGGCCTCGCGACCGGGCGGCCGGCGCAGCAGCAGGGACATCTGGCGATAGGCGACCGCCTGCTTGGACAGATCGTCATAGATGATGACCGCGTGCATGCCGTGGTCGCGGAAGAATTCGCCCATGGTGCAGCCGGTATAAGGCGCCAGGAACTGGAGCGGCGCCGGCTCCGAGGCGGTGGCCGCGACGATGATCGAGTATTCCAGCGCGCCGTTGTCTTCCAGCGTTTTGACGATCTGGGCCACGGTCGAGCGCTTCTGGCCGATCGCGACGTAGATGCAATAGAGCTTCTTCGACTCGTCACCGCCGGCATTGACGGCCTTCTGGTTGATGATGGCGTCGACGGCGACGGCCGTCTTGCCGGTCTGCCGGTCGCCGATGATGAGCTCGCGCTGGCCGCGACCGATGGGCACCAGGGCGTCGATGGCCTTGAGGCCCGTCTGCATCGGCTCATGGACCGACTGGCGCGGAATGATGCCTGGCGCCTTCACCTCGACCCGCTGGCGGGTCACGTCGGCGAGCGGGCCCTTGCCGTCGATCGGGTTGCCAAGGCCGTCCACGACCCGGCCCAGGAGGCCCCGGCCCACCGGCACGTCGACGATGGCGCCGGTGCGCTTCACCAGGTCGCCTTCCTTGATCGACCGGTCGTCGCCGAAGATGACGACGCCGACATTGTCGTTCTCGAGGTTGAGGGCCATGCCCCGGATGCCGCCGGGGAACTCGACCATCTCGCCGGCCTGGACCTTGTCGAGGCCGTAGACGCGAGCCACGCCGTCGCCCACCGACAGCACCTGCCCGACTTCGGCGACATCGGCTTCGGTGCCGAAATTGGCGATCTGCTGCTTGAGGATGGCGGAGATCTCTGCGGCGCGGATTTCCATTATCCGACCCCTTTCATGACCAGTTGCAGGCGTTGGAGTTTCGATTTGAGGGAGCTGTCGACGAGCCGGCTGCCGACCTTGACGAGGAGGCCGCCTATAAGGCTGCGGTCGGTCTTGAGCTCGACGGTAACCTTGGCCCCCAGCGCCCGGCGCAGCGCATCGGTCAGGTGGGCCTGCTGTTCGTCGCTCAAGGGCACGGCCGAGGTGACGCTGGCGGTGATTTCGCCGCGCCGGCGGGCGAGTTCGGCCAGGAAGGCCTCGATCATGTCGGTAAGCGCGAACAAACGCCGGTTTTCGGCCACCAGCCCCACGAAGCGCTTGGTGAGATCGCCGGCCCCGGCCTGGCTCAGCACGGCAGCCAGTGCGCGTCCCTGCTCGGAGCGGCTGAGCACCGGGCTGCGCAACAGGCGCAGCAGGTCCGGGCTGCCCGCAATCATGGCCTTCAATTGGCGCAAATCGCCGGCGACCGCGTCGAGTTCTCTGGCCTCCTCGGCCAGATCGAACAACGCCGCAGCGTAACGCGCGGCAAGCCCGGCTGTGCCGGTGTCCTGGGCTGCCAAGTGGACGACCCCGTATCCTTGAAGGACGCCCGTCGCCGGGCGCCACACTCGAAAAAAACCTTGCCGCGCCGGGATTTCCGCCTTGAAACCCCCGTGCTCAAAGGCGCGGGGTATCTATCATAGAGACATCCCAGGCGCAACCGCGGCAGGACGGCCGCAGCGTCAGACGAAGCGGTGATCCTGCAGCGAGGGCTGGGTGGTTTCGTAGGCCATCTTCGCGTTCACCTTGCTGAACACCGAACTGATGGTCGACCCGAGCGTGCTCAGAATTGTGACAGCAGCAACCGCGACCAGCGCGGCGATCAAGGCGTACTCCATCATGGTGACGCCCCTGCGATCTCTTGCCAACTTGCGAATTAGTCGCATTTCAATTTCCTGCCTCTATTTTGTCCTACATATCAACAAATCCTATTTCCGTCAACAAATGAGACGTCGCAATAGGTTATCACATGTTCGCGATGTCGGTTGACAACCAAAAACGGTAGACAATTTGAATACGGATTTAATTTTCCCGCAAAGATGAAGCGAAAATTTCCGGGCGCGCGAGTGGCAATCGGGCGTTCAAGCGGACCGATGAGCGGCCGCAGTCTCACAAGAAACTGTAAGGATCGATGTCGATCTGCAGGCGCACCAAGCCGGGCAGCTTGACCTTGGCGAGCCACTCGCGCAACAGCGGCTGCGGTGCAATGTCGCGCCGACATTTAATCAGGAAGCGGCGCCGGTGGCGCCCCCGCAGGATCGCCATGGGTGCCGGCGCCGGGCCCAGCACGCTCACGCCCGACCCGGCCGGTGCGAGGCGCGCCAGCTCGCGGGCATAGCGGTCGAGACGCTCGCCGTCATGGCTCGAAAGGATGAGCGCCGCCAGCCGCCCGAAGGGCGGCATGCCCGCCGCCTCGCGCTCCGCCAACTCTTGAGCCATCAGGCCTTCCCGATCGCCGGCGACCAAGGCCTTCATCACGGGATGGCCCGGATCGTAGGTCTGAAGCAGCACGCGGCCCGGCCGCTCGGCCCGCCCGGCCCGGCCCGCCACCTGGTTCAGGAGTTGATAGGTGCGTTCGGTCGCGCGCAGGTCTCCGCCCGCCAGCCCCAGATCGGCATCGACCACGCCCACCAGGGTCAACATGGGGAAGTGATGGCCCTTGGCGACGATCTGGGTCCCGATCAGAAGGTCGACTTCATGACGGGCGATCCGATCGAACATCTCGGCCGCCGCGCGCGGGCCACCCATGGTGTCGCTGGTCAGGCTGACGATGCGGGCGGCGGGAAACAGCCCTGCCGCCTCCTCGGCCAACCGCTCCACGCCCGGTCCGCAGGGAGCGAAGCTTCCGCCTTGGCCGCATTGGGGACAGCGCGAGGGTAAGGCCGTCTGATAGCCGCAGTGATGGCATTGCAAGCGCCCCGCCAGGCGATGCTCCACCAGCCAGGCGGTGCAGTTGGGGCAGTTGAGACGATGGCCGCAGGCTCGGCAAAGGGTGAGCGGCGCATAGCCCCGGCGATTGAGGAACAGGAGGGCCTGCTCCTGGCTGGCGAGCGTCTCCTCCAGCGCCGTCACCAGGACGGGCGATAGCCAGCGCTGGCGGGCCGGACGGTCGCGCCTCAGATCGATGGCCGAGATGCTCGGCATGGCCGCGCCGGCATGGCGGTCGGGCAGATGGACGGCGGCGTAACGGCCGGTCGCGACGTTGTGCAGGGTCTCCAGCGAGGGCGTGGCGGAGACCAGCAGCACCGGAATGCCGGCCAGATGCCCACGCAGAACTGCCATGTCGCGCGCCTGGTAGCAGACGCCGTCCTCCTGCTTGTAGGCGCCGTCATGCTCCTCATCGACGACGATGAGGCCGAGATCAGGATAGGGAAGGAAGAGCGCCGAACGGGCACCGACCACGACCCGCGCCTCGCCCGCGGCGATTGCCCGCCAGGCCGTGCGCCGGTCGGTCGCCGTCAGGTCGGAATGCCATTCCGCCGGGCGGGCGCCGAAGCGCCGTTCAAAGCGCTCGAGCCACTGGGCCGTGAGCGCGATCTCGGGCAGCAGCACCAAGACCTGGCGCCCGGCGCGCAGCGCTCCGGCGACGGCCTCGAAATAGACCTCCGTCTTGCCGGCGCCGGTAACGCCGTCGATCAGGGTGACGCCGGGCTCGGCGAGCTTGGCCAGCAACCCGTCGGCCACCTTGCGCTGGGCGGTAGAGAGTGCGGGCCCGGCCCTGCCGCCATCGGGCCTGGCGAAGGGCGAAGGCCGGGGCAAGGCCACGGCCTCCAGCAAGCCGGCCGCCGCCATCGCCTTGACGACACCGGGCCCGATACCGGCCTCGCGGGCGAGGTCCATGGTGGTTCGCGCCGGCCCTTCGGCCAACAGCGCCAGCACGCGCTGGCGCGCCGGCGTCAGCTTCCCATTCCCCGCATCCCGCGCGGCACGCCAAGCCGAGACGAGGCGCGGCGGTTCCAGCGCGGCCGAAACGCTCATCGCCATGCGCAGCACCTGGCCCGGCGGGGCCAGGGTATAGGCCGCGACCCGGTCGATGAACCGGCGCGAGATTTCGGGCAGCGCCGGCACGTCCAGCCGGCCGATGACGGGCTTCAGCTTGGCTTCCGGAACCTCGCCCGTGCCGGGGCCCCAGACGACGCCCAGAGTCTCGCGCCCGCCGAGCGGCACGACGACGAAATCGCCCGGCAGGATGCCCTCGCCCAGATAGTCGTAGCAGCCGGCCAGCGGGAGCGGCAACAAGATGGCATGGGATTCGGGCATCGGCTACACTTTAGCCGACCATCGCCGAATTCGACGCGAGCGCGCATGAAATTCTTCCTCGACACCGCCGACATCGCCGAGATTCGGGAGCTGGCCGCGACCGGACTGATCGACGGCATCACGACCAATCCCTCGCTCGTCGCCAAGAGCGGGCGCAAATTCGTCGACGCGATCAAGGAGATCTGCAGCGCGATCGCGGGGCCAGTCAGCGCCGAGGTCGCGGCGACCGACCACGCGACCATGTTGGCCGAGGGCCGCAAGCTCGCGGCCATCGCGCCCAATGTCGTGGTCAAGACGCCGCTCACCCCCGACGGCCTCAAGACCTGCAAGGCGCTGCGCGCCGAAGGCATCCGCGTCAACGTCACGCTCTGCTTCTCGCCGGCCCAGGCCATCCTCGCGGCCAAGGCTGGGGCAAGCTACATCTCGCCCTTCGTCGGGCGGCTCGACGACGTGGGCAGCGACGGCATGGGCCTCATCGCCGACATCGTGCAGATCTACGAGGCCTATCCCGAGTTCGAGACCGAAGTGCTGGTCGCCTCGGTACGCCATCCCATCCATGTCGTCGCCGCCGCCAAGCTCGGCGCCGATGTCGTCACCCTGCCACCCGCCGTGCTCCGGCAGATGTACAACCACCCGCTCACCGACAAGGGCCTGGCCGCCTTCCTCGCCGACTGGGCGAAGACCGGCCAGTCGATCTTGTGACGATGGGCCAACTCATGACGGTCGGGCCCATCGCGTCGGGCGACCCTGTGAGACCCGCGGGCTAGCCCCGTGTCGCGCAGCCCCGAAGACGCCATCGCCCCGGCGCCGCGCCTGACGGCGGCCCAGGTCGTCGACTATCTCAAACGCCACCCGACCTTCCTCATGCGCCATCCCGAACTGCTCGACGGCCAGGCGGCTCCAGCCCGCAAGCAGGGCGAGAGCGTGGTCGATCTGCAGCAGTTCATGGTCGAGAAGCTGCGCCGCGATCTGTCGCGCCTGCGCGGCCTGCAGGACGAGCTGCTCGCCAACAGCCGGGACAATCTCTCGACCCAGGACCGCATTCATCGCGCGGCGCTCGCCCTTCTCGGCGCCGAAAGCTTCGAGCACCTGATCGAAATCGTCACCACGGATCTGGCCGTCCTGCTCGATGTGGATGTCGCCGGGCTCTGCGTCGAGGCGACGGCCCATGCCGCGCCGCGCACGGTCGAGGGCGTCCAGGTCCTGCCACCGGGCGCGGTCGACGGGCTCCTTGGCCCGGATCGCGAAGTCTTGCTGCGCGACGATGCGGAAGGCGATCTGGCCGTGTTCGGGCCGGCGGCGGGGCTGGTGCGCTCCGACGCCCTGATCCGTCTCAGCGTCGGGCAGAACGTGCCGCTCGGCCTCCTCGTCTTCGGCACGCGTCATCCCGGCTACTTCAACGCCGGCCAGGGGACCGAGCTGCTGGTGTTCCTCGCCCGCGTGCTCGAGCATTGCCTCAGGCAATGGCTGGGCCTGAAGCCCTGACGACGCCGATCGCGGCGGGCGACCTTGCCGAGCGGTTCGGGGAATGGCGGCGCTGGCTGGCCGATGAGCGGCGCGCTTCGCCCCACAGCCTCGCGGCCTATGAGCGGGATCTCGCCGCCTTCCTAGCCTTCCTCGCCCGTCATCAAGGCGCGCTGCCGAGCCTCGCCAGCCTGAGGCGCCTCGATCGCGGCGATCTGCGCGCCTATCTCGCCGACCGGGGCCGGCGGGGCCTGCAAGCGAGTTCCACCGCCCGCGCCCTCAGCGTGCTGCGCGGCTTTTTTCGCTTCCTCGCCCGGCGCGGCGCGGTCGAGAACGCCGCCGTGCTGGCGCTGCGCAATCCGAAACTGCCGAGACCGGTACCCAAGGCCCTCACCAGCGCCGAGGCGATAGACGCCATCGAGGGGGTCTCCGATCTCGCCAGCCAGCCCTGGATCGCCAAGCGCGATGTGGCGATGTTGACGCTGCTTTATGGCTGCGGACTGCGCCTTGGCGAGGCCCTCTCTCTCAAGCGTGCCGATTTGGTCTCGGCGCGGTCCGGACGCCTCGTCATCACGGGCAAGGGCCGCAAACAGCGGGTCGTGCCGGTGCTGCCCGTGGTCGCCTCGGCGCTCGCCGACTATGCCGAGGCGCTGCCCTTCCGCGGCGACCCGTTGTTCCGCGGCGCCCGCGGCGGGCCGCTCAATCCCCGGCTCGTCCAGGGCCTGCTCCAGCGCTTGCGTCTGCTGCTGGGCCTGCCGGCGAGCGCCACGCCGCATGCGCTGCGTCACAGCTTCGCCACCCATCTGCTTGCCGCCGGCGGCGATCTGAGGGCGATCCAGGAGCTGCTGGGCCATGCTTCGCTCTCCACAACCCAACGCTATACAGACGTGGACGCTGCGGGACTTCTCGCCGTCTATGAGAGCGCCCATCCGCGGGCGAAGGCATAGCTCACCGATTGCGGCCGAGCAGCCAGAGAGAAAGCGGGCCCCCAGCAGCGCCCAAGGCCATCACCAGAAATCCGCAACCCCAGGCCAGGGCGGAGGCTTGGCCGCCCGCGGCATCCAGCGCAATGCCGACAGCGAGCGGCCCGAGGAAGGCAGCGGCAAAGCCGACGGTGGAGTGGACCGCGATGGTGGCGCCCTGGCTCTCCGGATCCGCGGCGGCCACCGCGCCCGCGGTGAGCGCACCCGAATCCGCGGTCAAGGTGACGGCGTAAAGAAGGACGAGGCCAACCACGGCCCCGTAGCCGAGAGCGGGCGCGAATCCGATGCCGGCACCGAGCGCCGCAGAGGCCGCCATGATTGCGATCAGCACCCGGCGCCGGTTGAAGCGCCGCGCCAGCTCATTGCCCAGCACGCTGGCCGGCAGGCCGATGACGCTGAAGAGAGCGGCGACGAGGGTGGCTCCATGAGCGCCGCCATGGCCGCTGCGAAAGGCGGCGTAGGCGAGGAAGGCAACCATCCAGGCCCGCATCGCGGTCAGCTCGAAGCCATGGGCGCCATAGGCCAGGATGTAGCCGAGCGCCCGGCGGTTGGCGAAGACCGGCCGGAAATCGAACAATCGGCGGTCGGCGCTGCCCCGAGGCGCTGCGGGACCCATCAGCAGCAGCGCGATGAGCAGGGCAGCGAAAGGTCCCAGCGCCAGGAGCCCAATTCCCACGCGCCAGCCATAGGCCTCGGCAAGGAGTCCGGTCAGCAGATAGGAAAGGCTGACGCCGACGGAATAGGAGGCCGTGTAGAAGGCGACGGCGCGAGATTTGTCGGTTGCCTCATAGCGATCGGTGATCGCCCGCAAGCCGGGCATATAGGTGCCGGCGAGGCCGATCCCGGCAATCGCCCGCCAGAAGAGCGCGCTCCAGAACCCGCCCGCCGTCAGCGCAAAACCAAGATGGCCGAAGGTCGCCAGCGCTCCGCCCAGAAGGAACACGCGGCGCGCGTCGAGCCGGTCGGTGAGGCCCATCAGGACAGGCACGCTCATCATGTAGCCGAAGGCGGAAATGCCGGCGATCCATCCGGCCTCGGCATTGCTGATGTGCCAGGCGGCGATGAAGAAGGGGGTGAGCGCGGCAAAGGCGAGGTTGGGAAGCAGAGTTCCGATCTCGCCCACGGACATGGCGAAGGCGAGCGGCCGACCGCGCAGTTTCATCGACAAGAAACTAGATATGGATCGCCCGGCCGGCCACGGCTAGTGCCGCTTCCTTGATGGCTTCGTTCAAGGTCGGGTGGGCGTGGGAGGTGCGGGCGATGTCTTCGGCCGCGGCGCCGAACTCCATGCCCAGCACGATCTCGGCGATGAGGTCGCCGGCATTGGCGCCGAGGATATGCGCGCCCAGCACGCGATCGGTCGTCGCGTCCGCCAGGATCTTGACCATGCCATCGGTCGCCGCCATGGCCCGCGCCCGGCCGTTGGCGGCGAAGGGGAACTTGCCGGTCTTGTAGGCGATGCCGGCTTCCTTCAGCTGCTCCTCGGTGCGGCCGACCGAGGCGACTTCCGGCCAGGTGTAGACCACGCCGGGGATCGCCTCGTAGTTCACGTGCCCGGCCTGGCCGGCCAGGATCTCCGCCACAGCCACGCCCTCGTCCTCGGCCTTGTGGGCCAGCATGGGTCCGGCGATGGCGTCGCCGATGGCGTGGATGCCTGGGATATTAGTGGCGAATTGAGCGTCGGTCGCCACCCGCCCGCGCTCGTCCCGCGCAACGCCCACGGCCTCGAGGCCGAGCCGGTCGGTGAAGGCCCGCCTGCCGACGGCAACCAGGACCGTATCGAAGGCCAGGGATTCGGCCGGCCCGCCCTTGGCCGGCTCGATGGTGACAGCCACGCCCGCGTCGTCCGGCACTGCACCCGTCACCTTCATGCCGAGGCGGAAGGATATTCCCTGCTTCTGCAGCAGGCGCTGGGTCTGGCGCGAGATCTCGCCGTCCATGCCCGGCAGGATGCGGTCGAGAAACTCCACCACGGTGACTTCGGCGCCGAGGCGTCGCCAGACCGAGCCGAGCTCGAGGCCGATGTAGCCGGCGCCGATGACCAGAAGGCGCTTGGGCACTTGGCCTAGGGCCAGCGCGCCGGTCGAGGAGACGATGCGCCGTTCGTCGATCGGAACGCCTGATAGCGGCGTCGCCTCGGAGCCCGTGGCGATGACGATGTGGCGCGCCGAAAGGCCCTGGCTCCCACCGGCGTTGAGCGCTACTTCGATGGATCCCGGCGCCGCGATCCGCGCCTCGCCCTTGATCCAATCGACCTTGTTCTTGCGGAACAGGAATTCCACGCCAGCCGTGTTGGCGGCCACCACCTTGTCCTTCTGGGCCATCATGGCGGGAAGGTCGAGCTCGACCGAGGCCACCCGCACGCCGTGGACGGCGAGGCCGTGGCGGGCCTCCTCAAAGCGCTCCGAGGAATAGAGCAGCGCCTTGGACGGGATGCAGCCGATGTTGAGGCAGGTGCCGCCCAGCGTCTCGCGCTTTTCCACGCAAGCCGTCTTGAGCCCGAGCTGGGCCGCGCGGATGGCGGCGACATAACCCCCGGGCCCGCTGCCGATCACGACTACGTCGTAGGGTTCGCTCATGGTTTTCGCACCAGCACCACGGCCCGCTCCCGCTCGCTGCCATAGCAGGCCATCTTGTCGAAATCGCGGCGGGGAACGCGCAAGTCCGTCATGTCCCGCGCCGTCTTGCCCTTGGCGAGCGAAACCCAGGGATCGTTGATATGGACCGTCTCGGCGTCGAAGCCGGTGACGACGATCCAGTGGGGAACATTGTCGCCGTGGATGTAACTTGTGCTGCAGAGCACGATCGGTACGGCGCCGGTCCGCGCCGCGGCTTCGAGATCGCCGGTCGATAGCCGGTCGTAGTGGACGGGAATGCGCCGGGTCTTGGCCTCGGCCAGGTCGCGCTCCTGAACCAGGCGCATCGCCTCGCGCCGATCGGCCGAGCGGCTCCGCTTGGCCAAGAGCACGCCGCGATGATTGACATGGACCTCGGGCCGGAAGCCGCGCCGGTCCAATGCCAGCGCCAAGCCCAGCGCCCCGCAGCCGCCATGGCTGCCGGCCGGGCCCATGAATACGGTCGTCGCCTCGCGCCAGATGGCGAGTTCCTCGCTTCGGCCCACGGACTTTCGCCCGTCCAACGCCCGCATCGCCATGAGGCAGGCGGACGGCCCGCAGGTGAAGTCGGTCGTCTGCCGGTAATGGGGCACGACGCGCTTCGACCCGCCGGAGGTGGAGCGCCGGGCCTCAGGCATCGAGGATCAGCCGCTCGGGCTCCTCGATGCATTCCTTGATGCGCACCAGGAAGGTGACCGCCTCGCGCCCGTCGACGATCCGATGGTCGTAGCTGAGGGCCAGATACATCATCGGCCGGATCTCGACCTTGTCGCCCACGGCGACGGGCCGCTGCATGGTCCGGTGCATGCCAAGAATACCGGACTGGGGCGGGTTCAGGATCGGCATCGACATCAGCGAGCCGTAGACCCCGCCGTTGGAGATGGTGAAGCTGCCGCCGGTCAATTCGTCGATGGCAAGCTTGCCGTCCCGGGCGCGCCGGCCGAAATCGGCGATCTGCTTCTCGATCTCGGCGAAGCTCAGCTGATCGGCATCGCGCAGCACCGGCACGACCAGTCCCTGCTCGAGGCCCACCGCCACGCCGATGTCGTAGTAGTTCTTGTAGATGATGTCCTCGCCGTCGATCTCGCCGTTGACCGCCGGGATCTCCTTCAGAGCCGCGATCGCCGCCTTCACGAAAAAGCTCATGAAGCCCAGCCTGACGCCATGCTTCTTCTCGAAGGCCTCCTTGTAGGCGGCGCGCAGCGCGATCACCCGGCTCATGTCCGCCTCGTTGAAGGTCGTCAACATGGCGGCGGTGTTCTGCGCCTGCTTCAGACGCTCGGCGATGCGCCGGCGCAGGCGCGACATGTGGACCCGTTCCTCCCGGGGACGCGCCGCCCGGGGTGCGGCCGGTGCCGGCTGTGCCGGCTTCACTTCGGCGGCCTTGCGGGTTTCCCGCGCGATCTCGGCGAGCGCGGCGGCATCGGCCTTGGTGAGGCGTCCATCCTTGCCGCTGCCGGCAGCGCCGGTGACGTCGATGCCTGACTCGGCCACGATCTTGCGCACGGCCGGCGACAGCACCGGCGATGCAGCCGCGGGAGCCGGCGGCGCGGTCGGGGCCGGTGCCGCAGCGGGCGTTGCGGCCAGAGTCGCGGCAGGGACTGCGGCTGGTGCGGCGGCGGTCACGGCGCCGTCGGCCTCGGCAATCACGCCGACGATGGCGCCCACCTCGACGGTCGCGCCGGCGGGCACCCGAATCTCGCCGAGCCGCCCCGCCGTCGAGGCATAGACCTCCAGGGTCACCTTGTCCGTTTCCAGCTCAAGCAGCGCCTCGTCCCGCTTCACGGGGTCGCCCACCGCCTTCATCCACTTGGCGACGGTCGCCTCGGTCACGGATTCGCCAAGGGCGGGAACGACGATATTGATAGCCATGGATGTCTCGCTCAGCTGCCGAGGGTGAGGGCCCCGTCGACCAGGGCCGCTTGTTCCTTGAGATGCCGGCGCAGGAGCCCGGTCGCGGGCGAGGCCGCCGGCGGCCGGCCGATATAGGCGACGCGCTCGCTGCGCGTGGTCCGCTGTTCGAGGACCGTGTCGATCTCCGGCCGCGCGAAGCACCAAGCGCCCATGTTCTGCGGCTCCTCCTGGCACCAGACGACATCGGCGCCAGCGAAGCGGGCCAGCTCGCGCCCGAGCGGCTTCTTGGGGAAGGGATAGAGCTGCTCGAGGCGCATCAGGTAGATGTTGTCGATGCCGCGCTTGGCCCGCTCCTCGAACAGGTCGTAGTAGACCTTGCCGCTGCACAGCACGACCCGCTTGATCTCAGCGTCCGGCTTCAGCGTGCCGGTGTCGTTGAGGATGCGATGGAAGGAGGAGCCCGGCCCCATGGCCGACAGCCGCGACACGCAGAGCTTGTGGCGCAGCAGCGATTTCGGCGTCATGACGATGAGCGGCTTGCGGAAATTGCGGTGCATCTGCCGGCGCAGGACATGGAAGTAGTTGGCCGGCGTGCTGCAGTTGACGACCTGCATGTTGTCTTCGGCGCAGAGCTGCAGATAGCGCTCGAGCCGGGCCGAGGAATGCTCCGGCCCCTGGCCCTCGAAGCCATGGGGCAGCAGCATCACCAGGCCCGACATGCGCAGCCACTTGCTTTCGCCCGATGAGATGAACTGGTCGATGATGACCTGGGCGCCGTTGGCGAAATCGCCGAACTGCGCCTCCCAGATGACGAGCGCATTGGGCTCGGCCAGGCTGAAGCCGTATTCGAAGCCGAGTACGCCCGCTTCCGACAGGGGGCTGTCGACCACCTCGAGCTCGGCCTGCCCGGGACGGACGGCGTTGAGGGGCAGATATTGGCGCTCGTTCTCCTGGTCGATCAGAACCGCATGGCGCTGGGAAAAGGTGCCGCGCCCGCAATCCTGACCCGAAATCCTGACCGCGTAGCCCTCGTCGAGCAAGGTGCCCCAGGCGAGCGCCTCGCCCGTTGCCCAATCCACGTCCTCGCCGGTTTCGAGGGCTTGCCGGCGCTGCTCGAGCAGCCGGACGATCTTGCGGTTGGCGTTGAAGTCCGCCGGCAGCTGGGTCAGCGCCTTGCCGACCTTCTGGAGAGCTTCCAGGGCCACGTCCGTTTCGCCGCGCCGGTCGTCGCCCGAGGCGATCGCCAATCCTGCCCAGGCCCCCTCGAGCCAGTCGGCCTTGTTCGGCTTGTAGCCGGATGCCGCCTCGTATTCCCGTTCGAGATGCTTGTAGAACGCCTCCGCCATCTGCTCGCCTTCGCCGGCGGCGATCGTGCCTTCCTTCTCCAGCCTTTCGGCGTAGATCGCCCGCGTCGAGGGATGTTTGGCGATGGTCTTGTACATCAGCGGCTGGGTGAAGGCCGGCTCGTCGATCTCGTTGTGGCCGAAGCGCCGGTAGCAGAACATGTCGATGATCACGTCCTTCTTGAACTGCTGGCGGAACTCGGTGGCGATTCGCGTGATATGCACCGTCGCCTCGGGGTCGTCGCCGTTGACGTGAAAGATCGGCGCCTGGACCATCTTGGCGACTTCGGAGCAATAGGGCCCGGAGCGGGACTGCACCGGGTTGGTGGTGAACCCGATCTGGTTGTTGACGATGAAGTGGATCGTGCCGCCGATGCGGTAGCCTTTCAGTTCCGACAGGTCGAGGGTTTCGGCCACCAGCCCCTGGCCAGCGAAGGCGGCATCGCCATGCATCAACAGGCAGATGATGCGGCTGCGCTCGCTGTCCTTCTTCTGGCGCTGCTTGGCCCGCGTCTTGCCGAGCACGACCGTGTCGACCGCCTCCAGGTGGGAAGGGTTGGCCGCCAAGGACAGGTGCACGACCTTGCCGTCGAACTCGCGATCGGCCGAAGTGCCGAGGTGATACTTCACGTCGCCGGAACCCTGGACGTCCTCGGGGTTGGCCGCATTGCCCTGGAACTCGGAGAAGATGGCGGCAAACGGCTTGGCCATGAAATTGGCGAGCACGTTGAGGCGGCCGCGATGCGCCGTGCCGATCACCACCTCCTCGACCCCCAGCTGGCTGCCGCGCTTCAGGATCTGCTCCAGGGCCGGGACCAGGGTTTCGGCGCCGTCGAGGCCGAAACGCTTGGTGCCCGTGTACTTGCGGTCGAGGAAGCGCTCGAACACTTCGGCGGCGGTCAGCCGCTCCAGGATCGCCCGCTTTCCCTTGACGGTGAATTCCGTCTGGTTGCGGGCCGCCTCGATGCGCTCCTGGATCCAGGCCTTCTGGGCCGGATCCTGGATATGCATGTATTCGACGCCGACCTTGCCGCAATAGGTGGCCCTCACCTGGTTGATGATCTGACGCAAGGTCGGGGTTTCCAGGCCCATCAGGTTGCCGATATAGATCGGCCGGTCCATGTCGGCTGCGCCGAAGCCATAGGTCTTGGGATCGAGTTCGGGATGGGGCCGGATCGGCTTCAACCCCAGGGGATCGAGGTCGGCCTCCAGATGACCGCGCACCCGGTGGTTCCGGATGTAGGCGATGGCCCGGATCGAATCGCTCGCCGCAGCACGGAGCGCTTCGGGAGAAACGGAGACGCTGGCGGGCTCCGCGGCGCCGTTCGGCCCGGCCCCCGGCACGCCCGCCGCCGGCACGCCGTTGACGACCATCTCCGCCTTGCGCGGGGCCCAGCTCGGACCCTTGAGGTCGGCGAGCGCGGCGGTCGCCTCCTCGCCCAGGGAGGCGAAAAAGGCCCGCCAGCCGGGATCGACCGCCTCGGGATCCTCCGCATAGCGCGCGTAAAGTTCGACGACGAAGGCCGCATTGGGCCCGGAAAGGAAGGTTTGTTCGCTCTGTTGCATCTCTCGTCTTCTAGCGGGGGCCTTTTGGGTTCGGCGCCCCGTCCTGCTTCAGTTGCCCGCCCCTGCGCCAGGTGCTGGGATCGAGCCTACGCCCTCAACACCCGCAACATGGTGCTTCCGAGGCTTGCCGGGGAGTCCGCCACGGTGATCCCGGCGCTTTTCATGGCCTCGATCTTGTCCTCGGCCCCACCCCGCCCGCCCGATATGATCGCGCCGGCATGGCCCATGCGCCGGCCGGGGGGAGCGGTGCGCCCGGCGATGAACCCCACCACCGGTTTCCTTTGCTTGGCGGTCTTGAGGAACTGGGCCGCATCCTCCTCGGCCGCGCCGCCGATCTCCCCGATCATGATCGCCGCCTCCGTTTCCGGATCGGCCAGGAACATTTCGAAGCAATCGACGAAGTTGGTGCCGTTGACGGGATCGCCCCCAATGCCGATGCAGGTCGACTGGCCGAGGCCGGCCGCCGTTGTCTGGGCCACGGCCTCATAGGTCAGGGTGCCGGAGCGGGAAACGATGCCGATCCGCCCCCGGCTATGGATGTGCCCCGGCATGATGCCGATCTTGCACTCGTCGGGCGTGATCACGCCCGGGCAATTGGGGCCGACGAGGCGCGAGCCGCTGCCGGCCAGCACCCGCTTCACCCGGACCATGTCCAGGACCGGAATCCCCTCCGTGATGCAGACGATGAGCGGCACGCGGGCGTCGATCGCCTCGAGGATGGCGTCGGCGGCAAACGGCGGCGGCACGTAAATGACGCTGGCCGTCGCATCGGTCGCCGCCATCGCCTGCTCGACCGTGTCGAAGACCGGGAGGTTCAGGTGCCGGCTGCCGCCTTTGCCCGGGGTCACGCCACCGACCATCTTGGTGCCGTAGGCGATGGCCTGCTCGGAATGGAAGGTGCCTTGGGCGCCGGTGAAGCCCTGGCAGATCACGCGGGTGTTGCGATCGACGAGAACGGCCATCAGAGGGCCTCCGCCACGGCCTTGACGATCTTCTCGGCCGCGTCGGCGAGGTTGTCGGCCGAGAGGATGGGCAACCCCGATTCCCGGAGGATCTTCTTGCCCAACTCCACATTGGTGCCTTCCAGGCGCACCACCAGGGGCACGCCGAGGCTGATTTCCTTCGCCGCCGCGACGACGCCCTCGGCGATGACGTCGCAGCGCATGATCCCGCCGAAAATGTTGACCAGGATGCCTTCGACGTGGGGATCCGAAAGGATGAGCTTGAAGGCGGTGGTCACCCGATCGCGGGTCGCTCCGCCGCCCACGTCGAGGAAGTTGGCAGGCGAGCCGCCATAGAGCTTGATGATATCCATGGTCGCCATGGCGAGACCGGCACCGTTGACCATGCAGCCGATGTTGCCGTCGAGCTTGATGTAGTTGAGGCTGTGGCGCGCCGCCTCGAGCTCGGCCGGATCCTCCTCCGACTCGTCGCGCATCTCCTCCACCTCCTTGTGGCGGAAGAGGGCGTTGTCGTCGAAGTTCATCTTGGCATCGAGCGCGACCACGTCGCCGGCCTTGGTGACGACCAGCGGATTGATCTCGATGACCGAGGCGTCGAGCTCGACGAAGGCGCGGTACATGGCAGCGATGAATTTCGTCCCGGCGGCGACTTCATCGCCTTCGAGGCCGAGCCCGAACACGATCCGCCGCGCGTGGTGGCCCATGAGGCCGCTGGCCGGATCGACAGTCACCCGGATGATCTTCTCCGGGGTCTTGGCCGCGACCGTCTCGATCTCGACGCCCCCTTCGCGCGACGCCATGACGACGATGCGGGCGCTTCCCCGGTCCACCAGCATCCCGAGATAGAGCTCGCGGGCGATGTCGCTGCCGGCCTCGACATAGACCCGCTTCACCTCTCGGCCCTGGGGGCCGGTCTGATGGGTGACCAGGGTCTTGCCGAGCAGGGCCTGGGCCGCCGCCTTTGCTTCCGCCGGACTTCGCGCCAGCTTGATGCCGCCGGCCTTGCCGCGCCCGCCGGCATGGATCTGGGCCTTGACCGCCCAAAGCGATCCGCCGAGGGCGCTGGCAGCCTCTTCCGCTTCGGCCGGGGTGTAGGCAACGGCGCCGCGGGGCACCGCGACGCCGAATTTCGCCATCAGGCTCTTCGCCTGATATTCGTGGATGTTCATCGGGGCCAGTTCACCGGGGCGCTCTCAGAGGGAGAAGGCTCATGCCGCATCGCAGCACGGCCGTAATCTAGTCCCCTTTGCCCTGCGGAACAATGATGCCGCCGGAAAAAGACGATTTTTTTGCCCTTTCCGGGGGGCGAGACGAATTTCGGGGGGCGGCAAACCCGCCGCCCCCCGAGCAGACAGCGCCCCGGGGCGGCCTTGGCCGCACCCGGGACAACTGGAAGAAACCGAAGGTTGGCCTACTTCTTGGCCTTTTTCTTCGCCGCCTTCTTCGCCTTCTTCGGCGCGGCCTTCTTGGCCGGCTTCTTGGCCGCCAACTTGGCGGACTTACGACGCATGGTCTTCCTCATAACTTGTCTCCTCTCTGAATTTTCCTCACCTCATCGGTGAGGCCCCGAACGGCCGAGACCGATTTGTCGAACAGCGCCTTCTCGGCTCCGTCCAACGCGATCTCGACCACCCTCTCCACGCCGGCTGCGCCGATGACGACCGGCACCCCGACGTAGAGCCCCTTGACCCCGTACTGGCCGTCCAACCAGGCGGCACAGGGCAGCACGCGCTTCTTGTCCTTGAGATGGCTTTCGGCCATCTGAACGGCGGCGGCCGCCGGGGCGTAGAATGCGGACCCCGTCTTCAAGAGACCGACGATCTCCCCGCCGCCATCGCGCGTGCGCTGGATGATCTTGTCGATCCGCTCTTGCGTGGTCCAACCCATCTTGACCAGATCCGGCAGCGGAATGCCGGCCACGGTCGAATAGCGCGCCAGCGGCACCATGGAATCGCCATGGCCGCCGAGCACGAATGCGGTGACGTCCTCCACCGAGACGTTGAATTCATCGGCGAGGAAATAACGGAAGCGGGCGCTGTCGAGCACGCCCGCCATGCCGACGACGCGGGCATGGGGAAGCCCGCAGGCTTCGCGCATGACCCAGACCATCGCGTCGAGCGGATTGGTGATGACGATCACGAACGCGTCGGGGCAATGCCGCTTGATCGCCTCGCCGACGGTCGCGACGACCTTGGCATTGGCCCCGAGCAGATCGTCGCGGCTCATGCCAGGCTTGCGCGGGAAGCCGGCGGTGACGATGACGACGTCGGCGCCGGCGATTGCCGCGTAGTCGTTCGCGCCGAGATACTTCGCATCGAAGCCCTCGATCGGCGCGCTCTGGGCGATGTCGAGACTCTTGCCTTGCGGCACGCCTTCGATCACGTCGCACAGCACGACATCACCCAGTTCCTTCAGCCCGACCAGCAACGCCAATGTGCCGCCGATATTTCCGGCGCCGACCAGGGCGATCTTCTTGCGAGCCATTAAGCTCCCTCAGCAAGCCGTTAGGCGACACTAGGTATTGTGTTATTACGCTTTTTGTTCTCCAAGAGCAAGTAGATACAGACAGGAAATTTCGCGACTCAGGGCAGATGGGCAAGACTGAGATAGTCGGGTGACTGCATCTCCAGGAGGCGCGATGCGATCCGACGGAACTCGAGCGCGCCGTCGCCCGAGGGATAGAGTCGGTCCGGCTGATCGGCCGCGGCGCAAATCAGATGCACGCGATGTTCGTAGAGCGCTTCGACGAGAGTGAGAAAACGCCGCGCTTCATTGCGTTCCTCGGGTGCGAGGCGGGGCACGCCGTCGATGAGGATGCTGTGGAAATGCATGGCGATGGCGAGATAGTCCCCGGCTCCCAGGGGTTTCCGGCAAAGCGCGTCGAATTGAAACCAGGCGACACCCTTGGCCGCGCGGGGCACCTCGACGACACGGGCCTGGGCCGTGAGCCGCAGCGAGACGGGAATAGCGTCGTCGGTCAGGCGCGCGAAGGCGTCGCCCAGCGCGCGTGTCGAGTCGGGTCCGAGCGGCGTCAGATAGACGGCGAGGTCGCGGATGCGCCGGCGCCGGTAATCGGTTTCGCCGTCGAGCGCCAGAAGGTCGAGATGCCGCTCGATGAGATCGATGAAGGGAAGGAACCGATCGCGCTGCAGCCCGCCCGCATAGAGATCGCCAGGCGCGACGTTCGAGGTGGCGACGACGACAACGCCGGCCTCGAACAGCGCCGTGAACAGCCGGCCCAGGAGCATGGCGTCGGAGATGTTGGTGACCTGAAACTCGTCGAAGCAAAGCAGCCGGCTCGCCGCCGCGATTTGTCCGGCGAGCGCACCGATCGGGTCGGCCACCGCCTGCCGGCGCAGACCATGCAGGGTCTCATGGACCTCGAGCATGAAGGCGTCGAAATGGACGCGCCGCTTCTTCGCCTCGGGCGCGCCGGCGAAGAAGAGATCCATGAGCATCGACTTGCCGCGACCGACGGCGCCGAAGATATAGAGCCCCTGGGGCGCCGGCTCGGGCCGTCGCCCGAGGCCGAGAGGAAGCCGCCAGCCGCCGCGGCTCTCCGCCTCCTGCCGCAGAAGCGCGTTGTGAAGCGCCTGGAGTTTCTCGGCCGCCAGGAGCTGGGCCGGATCGGCTTCGAGCTTTCCCTCCGACCGACGCCGGCGATAAGCGAAAAGCGGGCCCTCGCCCGCCCCGGTTTCGCCGGCCACAGCCCCGGCGCCGGTCATCTTCCGCCGGTCACCCTCAGGATCGCGCCAGTGACGTAGGAAGCGGCGTCGGACAGGAGGAACAGCACCGTCTCGGCGATTTCTTCCGGCGTACCGCAGCGGCCGATCGGGATCGTGGGAACGATGCGGGCGACCCGGCCGGCATCGCCCGAAGCCCTCTGCATGTCCGTATCCACCATGCCCGGTTCGACCGCATTGACGCGGATGCCTTCGCGGGCGACTTCCTTGGCGAGCCCGATGGTCATGGTGTTGATGGCACCCTTGGAAGCCGCATAGTGGACGAACTCGCCCGGGCTGCCGAGGATCGCAGCGGCCGAGGAGAGGTTGACGATGGCTCCGCCCTTGCCGCCGCGCAGGGTCGACATGCGCTTCACCGCCTCGCGGGCGCACAGGAAGCTTCCGATCGTGTTCACCGCGAAGACGCGCGCCAGGTCCCCGGCCTTGAGATTTTCGAGCCGGCCGCTCTGGCTGATGATCCCGGCGTTGTTGACCAGGGCGTCGAGCCGGCCGAAGCGCTTGTCGGTCTCGGCGAACAGTCGCAGCACGTCGGCCTCTTCGGCAACGTCGCCGGGAAGCGCCAGCGCACTGCCGCCCGCCGCTTCGATCCCGCTGACGACGGATTCCGCCGCCTGCCGGCTGGCTGAATAATTGACCACCACCCGGTAGCCGTCGCGGGCCGCGAGCCGCGCGATTGCCGCGCCGATGCCTCGGGCCGCGCCGGTGACGACGACAACCTTCTTCGAATCAGCCTTCATGGCAGCGAGTCATTACATGGTCCCGGCGTCGCAGGCGAGGGGGTTGTTGAAGAAGTTCAGCCGCTGAGGCATCAAGACAGGGGGAGATGTCGCGCAGCGGCGCTCAGCGCCGGGCGACCATCAGCTTCTTGATCTCGGCGATGGCCTTGGCGGGGTTGAGACCCTTGGGGCAGGTGCGGGTGCAGTTGAGAATGGTATGGCACCGGTAGAGGCGGAAGGGATCCTCGAGGCCGTCGAGCCTCTCGCCCGCCGCTTCGTCGCGGCTGTCGGCGAGCCAGCGATAGGCTTGCAGCAGCACGGCGGGCCCGAGGTAACGATCGCCGTTCCACCAGTAGCTGGGGCAAGCCGTGCTGCAGCAGAAGCAGAGGATGCATTCCCACAGGCCGTCGAGCCGGTCGCGCTCCTCCGGCGA
The DNA here is from genome assembly GCA_963724385.1 of uncultured Alphaproteobacteria bacterium. Taxonomy (GTDB): domain Bacteria; phylum Pseudomonadota; class Alphaproteobacteria; order Dongiales; family Dongiaceae; genus DASXQK01. The sequence goes on from CAVRUJ010000002.1 coordinate 1,299,079, forward strand.
CTGGGCGCGCTCGCGGTCCGGTGGTGGCGTTGCCGTCTTCAGCCAGGGCTCGATGGAAGCGTATTGCGCGTAGGCCCGGTTCAGGTCCGGCACCAGATCCTTCACCACCGGCATGTGAGGCAGCGGGTAGATCCGGACCTCGCCCTTCACGTCGCTGATGTATTTGGTGCAGGCGAGCGTGTTGGTGCCGTCGATGTTCATGGCACAGGAACCGCAGACTCCTTCCCGGCAGGAACGCCGGAAGGTGAGCGTCGCGTCCACCTCGTTCTTGATCTTGATGAGCGCGTCGAGAACCATCGGCCCACATTCGGCGAGATCGACTGTGTAACTGTCCAGCCGCGGCTTGGCGCCGCCGTCGGGGTCGAAGCGATAGATCTTGAAAGTCCTCGGGCTTTTCGCGCCCGGCTTGGCCGGATGGGCCTGTCCCGGCTGGACCTTCGAGTTGGCGGGAAGCGTAAGCGCGGCCATGACTGATCCTCCCCTCAATAGACCCGCTTCTTGGGCGGGAAGGACTGGACGTCGTTGCTGAGCGGCTGGAGATGGACGGGGCGATAGTCGATGCGCGGGCGCCCGTCTTCGCCCATCCAGGCGATCGTATGCTTCAGCCAATTCTTGTCGTCGCGCTCGGGGAAATCCTCACGCGCGTGAGCGCCGCGGCTTTCGGTGCGGTTGGCGGCGGAGACGATCGCGACCATGGCCTGGGCCAGGAGGTTGTCGAGCTCCAGGGTTTCGACCAGGTCGCTGTTCCAGATCAGCGACCGGTCGCTGACCTTGAGGCGGTCCCGCTGGTCCCAGCATTGCTGGAGTTGCTCTACGCCTTGAGCCAGTGTCTCGCCGGTGCGGAAGACCGCGCATTCCGTCTGCATGATCCGCTGCATCTCGAGTCTGAGGGCCGCCGTCGGCACCTCGCCGTCGGCGTGCCGCAGGCGGTCGAACCGGGCAAGGGCCGCCTCGCCGGCATCGGCGGGCAAGGCGGGCTGCTGCTCGCCGGGCTTCAAGAGTTCGGCCGCACGCAAGGCCGCGGCGCGCCCGAAGACGACGAGATCGAGCAGCGAATTGGAGCCGAGCCGGTTGGCGCCATGGACCGAGACGCAAGCCCCCTCGCCGATCGCCATCAAGCCGCGCACGGTCGCATCGGGGTCGCCGTCGCGGAGCGTCACCACTTCGGCGTGATGGTTGGTCGGGACGCCGCCCATGTTGTAGTGGCAGGTGGGCAGCACCGGGATCGGCTCCTTGGTCACGTCGACGCCGGCGAAAATGCGCGCGGTGTCGGCGATCCCGGGCAGCCGCTGGTGGATCAGCTTGGGATCGAGATGTTCCAGATGAAGGTCGATGTGGTCCTTCAGCGGGCCCACGCCGCGCCCCTCGCGGATTTCGATTGTCATAGAGCGGCTGACCACGTCGCGCGAAGCGAGGTCCTTGGCCGAAGGCGCGTAGCGCTCCATGAAGCGCTCGCCCTCGGAATTGGTGAGGTAACCGCCCTCGCCGCGCACCCCTTCGGTGATGAGGCAGCCGGCGCCGTAGATTCCCGTCGGGTGGAACTGGATGAATTCCATGTCCTGGAGGGGAACCCCGGCGCGCAGCGCCATGCCGTTGCCATCGCCGGTGCAGGTGTGCGCCGAGGTGCAGGAGAAATAGGTCCGCCCGTAGCCGCCGGTCGCCAGCGCCGTGATCCCGGCGCGGAAACGGTGGATGGTGCCGTCCTCCAGCGACCAGGCGAGCACGCCGCGGCAGGCACCCTCCTCGTCCATGATCAGGTCGAGGGCGAAATACTCGATGAAGAACTCGGCGCTATGCTTGAGGGCCTGCTGATAGAGGGTATGGAGGATGGCGTGGCCGGTACGGTCGGCCGCGGCGCAGGTGCGCTGCGCGATGCCTTCCCCGAAATGCGTGGTCATGCCGCCGAAGGGACGCTGGTAGATCTTGCCGGCCTCGGTCCGGCTGAAGGGCACGCCGTAGTGCTCGAGCTCGACCACCGCGGGCGCGGCCTCGCGCACCATGTATTCGATGGCGTCCTGGTCGCCCAGCCAGTCCGAGCCCTTGACCGTGTCGTACATGTGCCAGCGCCAGTCGTCCTCGCCCATATTGCCGAGCGCGGCGCTGATGCCGCCCTGGGCCGCGACCGTATGGCTGCGGGTCGGGAAGACCTTGGTGATGCAGGCGGTGCGCAGGCCTTTCTCGGCCATGCCGAAGGTGGCGCGTAGCCCGGCACCACCAGCGCCGACAACGACGACGTCGTAGCTATGGTCGATGATCTCGTAAGCCTTGCCTGCGGCCATCCTGGTCAGCCCGCGAAAGCGATGAGGGTGAGCGCCACGAAGCCGGCGACGAAGAGGCCGAGGCAGGCGGCCTTGGTCAAGAGGATCAAGGCGATCTTCATGGCTCCGCCCGTGACGTAGTCCTCGATCACCACCTGCAGGCCGAGGGCGGCGTGCCAGAAGAGCGCGCCCAGCAGCACCAGCATGGCGCCGTAGGTCGCGGGCGCACCGAGCCAGAGCGTGACGCCCGCGTGATCGGTGCCGGTGTGATAGACCAGCGCCGCCACGAACCAGACCACAAGAGGAATCAGCAGCAGCGCCGAGACGCGCTGGGCCCACCAGTGGCCCACCCCTTCCTTGGCCGACCCCAGACCCCGCGCCCGGGCGAGCGCGCTTCGTCCCTCGGTTATTTGTCCCTCCGGCATCAGAAGGCCCCCAGATACCAGTAGCCGGCGGCGAAGGCCGCAAGGGTCAGCAAGACCGACACGGCCACCACGCTCCAACCGCTGAGGTAGACGCTCTTCAGATCGAAGCCGATGCCGGCATCCCAGAACAGGTGCCGGATGCCGTTGGCGAGATGATAGAAGAGCGCGAAGGCCCAAGCGAAAAGCAGCAGCCGGCCATACCAGGCACCGGCCAGACTCTGGGCTCGATCGAAGGCATCGGCCCCGGTCGCGGCGGCGATCAGCCAGGCGACCAGCAGCACCGCGCCGAGGGCCAGGGCCACGCCGGTGAAGCGATGCAGGATCGACAAGGTCGAAGTGAGCTGCATCCGGTAGATCTGCAGATGCGGCGAGAGCGGGCGCGGTGCCGTCGACATGAGGCGATCCAGTTTCTCGCTGCGCTGCAGCGGTGCCGAATTGGGTGTAGCTTCCCCCAGGGTTCGAGTCAATCTCGCGGGCTTTTGTGAATGAATCGGTGGATAAACCGACCATGAATTGTGCGCGACTTGGGAATCCATGCACAGAAATTTTTGCCCCGTGGCCGGCCCTGCCATTGTTCCAGAATGCGATTGTCGTCAAACTTTCACCAGTACGCGGAAGCGTCGGATCCCGTTCCAGGGCGCGGCCCTGCTCGTCAGGGCGGTAGCCGGCAAGGCGCGGATCCGAGGGTGGTCGCGGCCCTTCCCAGGGCGGGCTGCCCGGTGTTGACGATTTCAGGGCTGTCGCGACAGTTCCGGGGGTCGTCGAGGTGGAAGGCCGGGTCGTTCTCAAGAAGACTTGCCTTCCGGCTGATGGGAGGCTGCACGGAGCCGGTGATGAGCCGGGCGCCGTCGGCGAACCCAAGAAATGCCGGCCTTGCCTCACGGCGAGGCGGGCGTGGCGGCCGGGGGTCGGTCGAGAATGGACAGGCGTCCGCCGGGTGGGGCTCCCCTAGGGGAGCCCGCCGGTGCGGTGATGCTGGTCGCGATTGAAAGGTCCGTCCAGGCGCGCCGTCGGCAGGAAAGCCCCGCCGCTTTCTCGTGCAGGAGCCTGCAGGGCTCCGAAGGCGTCGGGGGCGTCTCTCAAAGAGGGACGCTGAGCGGGGGATGGCGACATCGGACCGCACCCGACGCCTTCTCATTTACCACGGCCGAGTCGCATCGCTCAACCAGATTTTGCGGGGCTGTGCCTCTTCGCTACAAGACCTAGCGTCGCGGCAGGACAACCGTGTAATCAAGCTCCAGGACCAGATCGGGGCCCTCGGCCGGAAAGTCGCCGCAGGGCCGATTTTTGGTCGCCACCGTCTTGAGCCGCAGCGCGCCGGCATCCTGCCGTCCGGGAAGGGCGATTTTGTCGGTCACCGCACTCCAGGCATAGACCGTATCGCCGGCGAAACAGGGGTTGACGTGCCGCCCGCCATTGATTGCGGCTATTCGAAAGGCGTTGGCGAGGCCGTTGAAGCTGAGGGCTCGGGCGAGGCTTATGACATGGCCGCCATAGACGATGCGCCGGCCGAAGCGCCCGCCGGACTCCGCATGTTGGTTGAAATGCACCCTGGCCGTGTTCTGGTAGAGCCGGGTCGCAGTCATGTGGCAGGACTCTTCGATCGTCATCCCGTCCACGTGGTCGATGGTTTCGCCGGGCCGATAGTCGTCCCAGAGATGGGGGCCGCCGGCGAGCCCGGCGTCATAGCCCTTGAGATCGATTCCCGCGGGCAGGCTCAGCTCCTCGGCCGCCACCGTCGGGGCGAGGTTCGGGACGACAGTCTCTGGCGCCGGCGCTCCGCGATCGCGCTTGCGGACCATCACCCAGCGGACGAACGCGAGCACGGTCTCGCCGCGTTGATTGATTCCCGTCGTGCGCACATAGACCACGCCGGTCTCGCGGTTCGAGTTTTCCTTCAGGCCAATGACCTCGGATGACGCCGTGAGCGTGTCGCCCTCGAAGACGGCCGCGCCGAAACGCGCCTCGGCATAACCGAGATTGGCGATAGCATTGAGCGAAACGTCGGGGACGCTCCGGCCGAATACGACGTTGAACACGAGAATATCGTCCAGCGGCGCGCCCGGCAGCCCGAGCCTCTGGGCGAAGCTGTCGGCGCTCGACAGCGCAAATCGGCTTCCCGTGAGCGCGATATAGAGCGCGCGTTCGCCATTGCCCACGCTGCGCGGGGTCGCATGGCGGATCGTCTCGCCGAGGCGGAAATCCTCGAAGAAGCGGCCCGGGTCGGCTTTCGGGCCGGATGTCACCGGCGGCCTTCGAGCTCGGCGATGGCGCCCGCTAGGTCGACGATCCGCCGGGCGTTCAGCACATGCAGGTTCTCGACCAGCCGGCCGTCCACCACGACGATGCCCTTGCCCTCGGCCAGTGCTGCGGCATGAGCGGCGATGATCCGGTCGGCCCAGTCGATCTCGGCCTGGCTGGGGGCGAAGATGCGATTGGCGATGTCGATGGTCTTGGGATGGATCAGCGTCTTGCCGTCGAAGCCGAGGTCGTGGCCCTGGCGGCAGGCCTCCTCGAAGCCCGCCATGTCCTCGAGATCGAGATGCACGCCGTCGAGGATCGCAAGGCCATAGGCGCGGGCCGCCAGCATGCAAAGCCCGAGGCTGGTCAGCATGGGCAGGCGGTCGCGGGTATGCTGGGCGTGAAGATCGTTGGCGAGGTCGGAGGTGCCCATGACGAAGCAGGCGACCCGGGGGCTGGCGCCGGCGATCGCTTCGGCGTTCAGCATGGCGCGCGGCGTCTCCATCATGCACCAGATGGCAAGCTCGTCCGGCGCGTCGCTCGCCGCCATCACCGTCTGGGCCTGGCGGACCGATTCGACGTTCTCGGTCTTGGGAAGCAGGATCGCATCGGCCCCGCTGGTGCCGGCCGCCACCAGATCGGCATAGCCCCAGGGCGTGTTGAGGCCATTGACCCGGATGACCAACTCGCGCTTGCCGTAACCGCCGGCCTTGACCGCGTTCACCGCCTGGATGCGCGCGTCGCGCTTGGCATCGGGCGCCACCGCGTCCTCGAGATCGAAAATGATGGCATCGGCAGCGAGCGTTTTCGCTTTCTCCAACGCGCGCAGATTGGCGCCGGGAACGTAGAGCACGCTGCGCCGGGGCCGCGCGGTCTGGAACATGAGGCCGTCCTTTCGAGCCTTCGCCTGAAAAGCGCGGCGACTATAAAGCAGACGGGTCCTGTGGCAAGTTAGCCGCGCCCGCATGGACATCCTCTCTATCCAGTCCCGCGTTGCCTACGGCTATGTCGGCAACGCCGCCGCCGTGCCGGCGCTTCAGCGTCTGGGTCATCGGGTCTGGCCGGTCGAGACGACCATGCTCTCCAACCATTTGGGCTATGCGACCCATGGCGGACGCATCCTTCAAGCCGAAGAGGTGAGCGGCGTGCTGGAGGCGCTCGCCAGGCTCGGCCTCTTCGGCCGGCTGGATGCGCTCCTGACCGGCTTCCTCGGCGCGGCGGCCGATGCGGCGGCGGATGCGGCCCGATCCTTGCGGCAGGCGAACCCGGCCTTGGTCTATTGCCTCGATCCCGTCATGGGCGAGCGCAAGGGCGGGCTTTATGTGAGGGCCGCCACGGCCGAGGCCATCGCTGCCCGCCTGGTGCCGGAAGCCGACATCCTGCTGCCCAATGCCTTCGAGCTCGACCGGCTCGCCAGCGGGCGCACGCGGACTCTTGCCGATATCCGCGAGGCGGCCGCGCGGTTAGGCAGCCGCGCTCGACCCGGCACCATCGTCGTCGCGACCGGGCTCGACCGGGAGGATGGACCGGCCGGCCAGGTGGAAACCCTCGTCGTTGGGCCCGCTGGCGTCTGGCTCGCCCAGGTGCCGCGCCTCGCCGTCCCGGCCCATGGCGGCGGCGATCTCTTTTCCGCGCTCTTTCTCGGCCACTACCTGAAGCGCCCGGATCTGCCGACGGCCCTCGCCCGCGCGATGGATTCGACCCATGCCGTCTTCGCCGCCTCCATCGGCCGCGAGGAGCTGGCCCTGGTCGAAAGCCTGGATCAGCTCGCGAGGCCGCCCGTGGTGGCGCGGATCAAGCGACTCGCCTGAGCCGGTTACGCCGCGAATTCGTGCTTCACCAGGTGCTCGGCGATCTGCACCGCGTTGAGCGCGGCGCCCTTGCGCAGGTTGTCGGAGACGACCCAGAGCGAGAGCCCGTGCTTGACCGTCGGGTCCTTGCGGATGCGGCTCACAAAGACCGCATCCTCGCCGACGCATTCCACCTGGGTCACATAGCCCTCGTCCGCCCGGTGGTCGATGACGCTGACGCCCGGCGCCGAGCGCAAGGCCGCGGTTGCCGCCCCCTCGTCGATCGGCTGCTCGAACTCGACGTTGACCGCCTCGGCATGGCCGATGAAGACCGGCACGCGCACGCAGGTCGCCGAGACCGCGATGTCGGGATCCAGGATCTTGTGGGTCTCGGCCACCATCTTCCATTCCTCCTTGGTCGAGCCGTCGGGCATGAAGACGTCGATATGGGGAATGCAGTTAAAGGCGATCTGCTTGGTGAACTTCTGCCGCTCGACCGGCGCGTTCATGTAGATGGCGCGGGTCTGCTCGAACAGTTCCTCCATCGCCTCCTTGCCGGCGCCCGAAACCGACTGGTAGGTGGCAACGACGACGCGCTTGATGCGGGCGAGATCGTGGAGCGGCTTCAGGGCCACCACCATCTGGATGGTCGAGCAGTTCGGGTTGGCGATGATGTTGCGCTTGCGGTAGCCTGCGATGGCGTCGGGATTGACCTCGGGCACCACGAGCGGGACCTCCGGATCCATGCGGAATTGGGAGGTGTTGTCGATGACGACGCAGCCCGCCGCCGCGGCGCGGGGCGCATGCACCGCCGAGACCTTGGCCCCGGGCGAGAAGAGGGCGATGTCGAAGCCCTTGAAATCGAAATTGTCGAGGGCGCGAACCTTCAGCACCTTGTCCTCGCCGAAGGAAACCTCGCTCCCCGCCGAGCGGGACGAGGCGAGGGGTACCACTTCCTCGGCCGGGAAGTCATGCTCGGCCAGGATCTGAAGCATTTCCCGGCCGACATTGCCGGTGCCGCCCACGACCGCAACTCTGTAGCTCATCGCTTCGTCTCCTTTGCGGGGCAGCACTATCGTCGTCTGCCCTTCTTCGTCAATCCGCCAGTGGCCGCGGGGCCGGCTATCATTCCCCTGGACGCCAAATGGAAAGGGCCGCCCCGGGGCGGCCCTGACGCCTCTTTGACCCTGGAAGCGCCGATCAACCGCCGGAGTTGGGCTCCGTCGTTTTCGGGGTCGTGGTGGTGGTGGTGGTGCCGCTGCCGTTCGCCGGCGGGACCGTCGCGCTGGCCACCGACTGGCCGTCCGCCGAGGCGCTCTGATGCTTGTCGCAGGCGAAGGCCGGCCCGCCAAGGGCGAGCATGGCGATCAGTGTCACTGGACCAAGGAGCTTCGGCATGACTGCTTCCTTCCGAGGGGCGGAATCCTATGCTTCCGAGTGCCGGTTGTCGACGAAGGACTGGGGTCGGCCGAGGGTGCCTGCCTCAAGGCCGATCGGGAACCGCCCCGGACGCTTCCTTCCCGAGGTCGGAGAAGCCGCAGAGACGGGCCCCGCAGGCCCTGGCGGCGGCGATGACGGCCGGTGCAGTCAGCGCCGCCAATTCCTCGGCGTAGAGATAGCCCGGCGCCGATCCCGCGAAGACGTTCGCCGTCGCCGGGTGGAGATAGATTTCCGTGGTACCGGGAGGCAAGTGGCTCAGCAGCGCGGCAAGGCGTCTAGCCGTCATCGCGCCGGACCAGGCAAGGCCGAACACCCTATCGGGAACGATGAATCCTTGCCGGCGGAGGCGCAGGCGAAGGAAGGCTGCCCAAGGGGCGACGAGTTCGGCCGCGAGCCGCCTTGAGCCCGGTTCCAAGGCCCTCAACAGGCGCGCCGGCTCGTACGGCACCCGCATCGCGTTGAGCCCGTAGCGCTTGCCGATTCGGATGATCAACTGGGCGATCGTCGGATGCAGGTGGAAATGCTTGTGGGTATTGACATGGTCGAGCGGCAGGCCGGTCGCCAGATAGGCTTGGAATTGCGCCTCGATCTCGGCGGCGAGCTGCCGGCGGCAGGCGGGCCGGAAGAAAAACCCGACGCCGGCCTTCACCATGTTGTCGCGGAAACAACCGTCGGCATCGACCAGATCGGGAACCTGCTCGGGCGGCAAGACCGGTCGGCCATCCACCAGAACGACGTGCAGGCCCACGCGCAGTCCCGGCAGCTGCCTGGCCCGGGCAACGGCGTCGCTCGCGGCAGCACCACCGACCATCAGGCTCGCCGCTGTCAGGATGCCGTGCCGGTGTGCCTGTTCGACCGCGAGGTTGATTTCCGGCGCGAGGCCGAAATCGTCCGCGGTGACGATCAGCGCCGTCAGCTCGCTGCCCTCCGCCGCTCCTTCAGGAACTGGAAGAACTCGACGCCTTCCCGCAGCCGGCGCTTCATCATCTGGGGGCTCAGCACCATCTCGCCGACGATCGAGGCGATCTTGCCGGAGCGGAAGTAGAACCGCCTATAGAGCGTCTCGACGGAATCGAAGATCTCGGCGTGGCTGAGATGGGGGTAGTGGAGCGGCGCAATCTGCACGCCGTGATCGTCGACCAGCTCCGCATTCGCATCGTCGAGCCAGCCGTTTTCCAGCGCCTGACGATGCAGGAACGTGCCGGGATAAGGCGCGGCCAGGGAGACCTGGATCGTGTGGGGGTTGATCTCGGTGGCGAAGCGGATGGTCTCCTCGATGGTTTCCTTGGATTCACCGGGGAGGCCGAGGATGAAGGTGCCATGAATCGTGATCCCGAGCTCGTGGCAGTCCTTGGTGAAACGCCGGGCGACGTCGATGCGCATGCCCTTCTTGATATTGTGCAGGATCTGCTGATTGCCCGATTCGTATCCCACCAGCAGCAGCCGGAGCCCGCCGTCCTTGAGGACCTTCAGAGTGTCGCGCGGGACATTGGCCTTGGCGTTGCAGGACCAGGTCACGCCGAGCTTGCCGAGCTCACGCGCGATCGCCTCGGCCCGCCGGAGGTCGTCGGTGAAGGTGTCGTCGTCGAAGAAGAACTCCTTGACCTGGGGAAAGGCCTTCTTCGCCCAGGCGATCTCCTCGACCACATGGCCGACCGAGCGAGTCCGGTAGCGATGCCCGCCCACCGTCTGCGGCCACAGGCAGAAGGTGCAGCGCGATTTGCAGCCGCGGCCCGTGTAGAGGGAGAGATACGGGTGCTTCAGATAGCCGATGAAGTAGTTCTCGATTCCAAGGTCGCGCTTGTAGACCGGCGTCACGAAGGGCAGCGCGTCCATGTTCTCGAGGACCGCCCGCTCTTCGTTGTGCTGCACGGCGCCCTCGCCGTTTCGGTAGGAGAGGCCGGCAATCCCGCTCCAGGCGCGTCCCTCGGCAACGTCTTTGATCGTAAAGTCGAATTCGTTGCGGGCGACGAAATCGATCGCTGCGGACGCCTTCAGGCTGCCTTCGGGGTCGACGGCCACCTTGGCGCCGATCAGGCCGACTTTCAGGGCCGGATTGGCCTCTTTCATCAGCTCGATCGCCTTGACGTCGGAAGCGAAGGATGGCGCCGAGGTGTGGAGGACAGCCAGATCGAATTCCTTGGCCAGGCCGAGGACCTCGCCGAGCTTGACGCCATGCGGCGGCGCATCGATCAGCCGGCTGTTCTCCACCAGGGCCGCGGGCTGGGCAAGCCAGGTCGGATACCAGAAGGAGCGGATTTCCCGCCGGGCCTGGTAACGGGAACCGGCCCCGCCGTCGAAGCCATCGAAGGAGGGAGCCTGGAGGAACAAGGTGCGCATCATCCTGCTTATGTCCTTAGATAGGAGAGAGTTCCGTCGGCATGGACCCGGTAGCGGTGGCCGCGCCAACTCACCGCGGTGACGAAGAAACTGGCGACGAATACCAGGAAGGACATCAGGTCCCGCAGCGGGCCCAGCCCCCAGCGCCACGACTTGGCGTCGATGGCAAGGTCGACTTCGCGTTGGAGCATGAGGCGGCTGAGCAGGGTTGCGCCGATCATCGCAACGGCAAAACCGTCGAAATCTCCCAGCAGCACGGCCAGCAGCGTGAACGGCAGGGGATGGGCGATGAGCGAACCGAAGAATCCAAGCGGGTTGACGGCCCTGATGGTCCTGGCCCAGCGCAATTCCTGGCGCAGCAACTCGGTAACCTTCCGCTTCGGGCATGCGTGGGCGACGATCAGCGAGGGGATGGCGACCTTGGCACCAGCCCGGCGGACCGCTTCACCGATCGCGTTGTCGTCGGCGAGGTGATCGGCGAAGGCCCGGAAACCGCCCACCTTCTCCAGCATCTCGCGGCGCAGCGCGATGGTCGAGCCGAAACAGGGTCTGGCCAGGCCAAGCCCCAGCCCGACGAGAACGCTTGGCAGGAAATGGTAGTCGATGGCCATCGAGGCGAGGTCCGCGCGCAACCCCGGATCGGACGCCCCGCGATAGAGGCAGGTTGCCAAGCCGATTCCGGGTTCTTCCAAGGCGCCGACGACGTGGCTGAGATAGTCCGCCGGCACCATCATGTCGCTGTCAGCGACGACCAGGACCTCATGGCGGATGTGCTCCGACATGTTGACCAGGTTGGCAACCTTGCGATTGGCGCCATGCTGGCGAGAATCGACGATGAGGGTGAGATCGACTTCGGGAAATTCGCCGCTCAGCCGGCGCACGATGGCGGTGGCCGGGTCGGCTGCGTCCTGAACGCCGAATATGATCTGGATGGGCCCGGCATAGTCCTGTCGGCAGAACGACGACAGATTCTCGTACAGGCGGGGTTCCGCCCCGTGCAGCGGTTTCAAGATTGTGACGGGCGGGCAGCTGCTGGCCTTCGGCGTTGCGCTTCTCGCGAAGCGCCGGACAAAGAGGGTGGCCGCGAGCGAATAGGCCACGCCCGCGAGGGCGACCGCCAAGCAGATCCAGGCCGCTGCGAATTCAAGTTGGGCTAAGCCATGTGCCATATTTCGAACGTTCCTCAACTCCGGACTATAGGGCCTTCTGCCGAGAGCCCGAACCTCTATATGCCATCGATCGGCAGCGTGGCGACTGCTCTTCCTTTTTCGGCGGCGCGGACGGTCGCTCGCGCCGGGCGCCTGTGCCACAAGCGCCGGCTCTCCATGAACTGCCAGAGGACGAGAGACGGAACGCCCAGGAAGAGGTCCCGCGCCCGCTTGAGGAGCGACAACGCCAGCGCCGTGTCCGGCCCCAATCCGAAGATTCCCCCGAGCACGACGTATACGCCTTCTTGCACGCCAAGCGCACTGGGAACGGCGAAGGCGGCACCCCGCGCCGCATAGAGAATGCCCTCGATGGCGAGGACGGGGCCCGGACCGAGCGGCCTGCCCATGAGCTGCAAGGCGAACCAGATCTCGCCAGCGCTGGCGATCCAGGCGAACAGATGCAGGAAGAGGCCGGCAAGCAGCCTTCGGCGGCGGTCGTAGATTTCGTCGATGGCAGCCTGGACTGCCGCGAGGCCGGAAGCGGCGTGATCGGCCCAGCGCCGGGCCACGACATCGGTCATGCGCTTCACCAGGGGAAAGCCGCGGCGCTGGGCCAGGACCAGCAGCACCGCCACAATTCCCGCGACGACCAGGCCTCCGGCGATTGGGGCCGCAAGCCCGGATTGCGGGCGCAGGGCGGCAAACACGCCGAGGGCGAGGCCCGTGTAGGCCAACTGGCTCAGCATCTCCATCGTCACGTCGACGACCACGGAAGCCGCCGCCATGCGGGCCGACAAGCCGGCGAGGGTCACGGCGCGCGCGCTGAGGACGAAGCCGCCGATCTGCGAGAGCGGCAGGACTTCGCTCCCACCGTCGCGAACGAGCCTTCCCCAAATGAAAACCCAGGGCGCCCGACTGCGGGACGGCGGCAGGAGCGCAAACCATGCCAGGCCGCAAAGGGCGATGATCGCGAGGTGGATGCCGGTGATGGCGAGAAACCCGACCCAGCCGATGCCCGTCAGCGCGGCGGTGACGGCGCCGAAGCCGTAATGCCCGACAAGAAGGAATACGGCAATCAGTCCCAGGACAAATGCGGGTATGCCGATAGCCTTCATTCCGAGCTGCCGCCCAATAAAACGGGGGACCGCTTTGACCGCAGGAAGGTCCGCCGGGCCAGCCGGACGAGCCATGGCATCGTCGCCGGCCGCAGCAGGCGGGGATCGTAACCTCCAAGCCGGCGGTCGTTCTCGGCCAGGCAGAGATCCATGAATTCGGCAGGCCGAAGATCGGTGCCGATGGATTTGCTGCCCGTCACGGTGAAGTTGTTGTCGTCGCGGTTGCCGCCGATATCGCGCGCCAGCCGGCTGCGTTCCCAGACGAGAAAGGCCCAAACGGCCACGACCCTGCAGAAGAAGACGGGCCGGCGCCACCAGGGGAGGTTCTGCCGATGCCAGGCGACCCAGTTGACGAAGAACAGGATGTGGCGACCCTCCTCCTGGATCACCGGCTCGAAGGTGTCGACCAGTTCCGGCGGGAAGTAGCCCGAGCGTTTGGCGTGCTCGAACAGGCCGAAAGCGAAGAAGCTGTCGATGCACTCGCTGAAGCCCGTTACCAGGAAGGCCCACTCCGCATCGCGCGGCTTCGCATAGGCGGGCTCCGGATCGAGGGTTATGCCATAGGCCTCGACCAGGTTCGAAAGCACGCGCTTGTGCCGCCCTTCCTCGTAGGCGTTGAGCGTGATCGCCTTGCGCAGGAGCGGGTCTTCGATGCCGTCGGCATAGCTTTGGACGCGCAGCTGGGCGCGGCCTTCGGTCTGCACCGCGATGTCCCAGATCGGCAGGCTGGTCAACCGCTGCCGGGCGTCTTCGGCAAGCCGCGGCCAATCGATGACCGAGGGCTTGTAGGGGTTGAAGGTGTCGAGCAGCATGCTGCAAAAGAGACGCTTATGGGCCTCGCTGCCGATGCGGATGCGCCCGGGTTCGCCGCGCCAACTGCGCGAATGCCGATCGGCCGCTGCGATCAGGGCCGCATCCATACGAGCATCCTTCCGAGGTTGATCCAATCGTGGCCGGCTCAAGTCCCTGCCTCTATCCGGGACGTTGCCCATCCAGCCATTTTTTCGCGGCCGACCGCCGTGAGCTTTCGCATGTTGCGCATCGCGGGCTGACGGTAGACTGACGAGCAGATGATGGACAGGTGAACTCTTGGCAATGAGCTACCATCAGCGGCCATTAGCGCCAACCCGCTGAAACTGCGGACACAATAGATCACCAGTACGGGCAACGGAAGCCAGTTTCACGGGTGGAGCACCAGGTTGCGCATCCATCGTGGATGCGAGGCCGGCAAGGCCTTGAGCCCGAACAAAGATAGGCAAGATCGTGCCGGAGTCCTATCGCACCTGCAGATCGCGGCTCAGCGACTTCTCTCCCCGGCAGCAGGCCTCGAGTTCGGCGCCGTCGATCTGATGCCCATCGCCATCGGCGATTGAAACGGCTTCCATGCCTCTTTCGAGGAAGGCCCGAGCCTGGCCCAAGGCCTTGTCCACCGTGTCGTAGCGCAAGGCGATCGGGCGAACTCCTGGGCTCACGGTGGCCCTAACCACATAGACCATCGCCGTGTCCTTCAGGTCCCGGCCGGCATGGCAAGCAAAGGTTCACTCCTTGCCGTAACTTAGCAGCAAATCCACGATCTGCTGAAGCCGTATCGGTTTGCTGAGCACGGCCGCCACGCCCCGTTTGCCTTCCAAAGTGCCGGGGCCTGGGCCGCTGTCGCCGGAACAGAGGATCACCGGCAGGCGAGGCCATTGTTCGGAAATCCGCCGAGCAAGTCCGATCCCGTCCATGCCTTCCATATGCAGATCGCTCAAGACGGCGATATAGCTGGCCGGTTCGCCCCCGAGGCGTTCCAGGGCCGCGGCGGCGGTGTTGACGTAGTGCGGCTCGTAGCCCGCCGCCCTGACCAGCCGCGACATGGTCGCGCCGACGCTGGGATCGTCGTCCACGACAAGTACATTTTGCTTCGTCCCCACGGCTTAGGTCTGCCCCTCCTGCTACCCCTCCCGGTTGTGGCCCGAGATCGAAAATTCGATCCGGCCCCCGCTCGCCAGGCCCCTCTTGCCGGTCAGGCGAGATCGAACAACAGAATCTCCGCAGGCGCGGTGCCTTCGACGACGAGCCGCGGCTCATGCTCGATGGCGGCGCCGTCGCCCTCTTTCATTTCGGTACCGTTTAACGCTACGGCGCCTCGAGCGACCTGAAGCCAGGCACCCCGGCCGGCAGCCAGATCATAGGATACCTCAGCCCCCGCATCGAGCCTCGCCACATACATCCGCGCATCTTGATGGATTGCAACCGCAGCACGGGATCCCTCGGGGCCCGCGGCGAGTTCGAGCAGGCCGCGCTTGTCCCCTTTGCCCAGCATCTTCTGCTCATAACCGGGCGGGATTCCTCGCGCGCTCGGGATCACCCAGATCTGCAGGAAATGGACGGGCTGATCGGCCGAGGCATTGTATTCGCTATGGGTGATGCCGGTGCCGGCGCTCATCCGCTGCACTTCGCCCGGCGCGATGACCGAGCCGTTGCCCAGGCTGTCCTTATGCCTCAAGCCCCCCTCGAGGACATAGGAAATGATCTCCATGTCCTTGTGGCTGTGGGACGGGAAGCCGGCACCGGGAATCACCCGGTCCTCGTTGATGACGCGCAGGCTGCGAAAGCCCATCTGCTGCGGGTCGTAGTAGTTGCCGAATGAAAAGCTGTGACGGCTGTCGAGCCATCCCACATTCGTGCGGCCTCGCGTCATGCGATCGCGGTAGCTGATCATGGCTGGCCTCCTAAGAAAGCGCTCGACGTCAGCCGGCCAGGCGGTCGAGCTCTTTCAGCAGAGCGTCGCCCATGGCCGATGTCGAGACCCTGGTCGCGCCCGCGGTCATGATATCCGCGGTGCGGATTCCGGCCGAAAGCACCCGGTCGACCGCCTTCTCGATCAAGGCCGCCTCCTCGCCCTGGTCGAAGCTGTAGCGCAGCATCATGGCGAGGCTGAGGACGCTCGCCAGTGGATTGGCCAAGCCCTTGCCGGCGATGTCGGGGGCGGAGCCATGCACCGGCTCGTAAAGCGCCCGCCGCCGGCCGGTCGCGTCGGTGGCGCCGAGCGAGGCCGAGGGCAGCATGCCGAGCGAGCCGGTCAGCATGGCCGCGCAGTCGGACAACAGGTCGCCGAACAGGTTGTCGGTGAGGATGACGTCGAACTGCTTGGGTTGGCGCACGAGCTGCATGGCGCAATTGTCGGCATACATGTGGCTCAAGCCGATGCCGGGATACTCTGCATCGTGGAGCTTCTGCACCTCCTCGCGCCAAAGCAGCCCGCTCTCCATCACATTGGCCTTTTCCACCGAGCAGACCTTGCGCCCGCGCTTGGCCGCCAGCTCGAAGGCGACCCGCGCCACGCGCTGGATCTCGGCCGTGGTGTAGACTTGGGTGTTGACGCCGCGCCGGCTGCCGTCGGGCAGGGTCTCGATGCCCCGGGGGTTGCCGAAATAGACGCCGCCGGTGAGCTCCCGGACGATCAGGATGTCGAGGCCCCGGACCAGCTCCGTCTTGAGCGAAGACGCCTCGGCGAGCGCATCGAACACGATGGCGGGCCGCAAGTTCGCGAACAGCTCCATGTCCTTGCGCAGGCGCAACAGGCCGCGCTCGGGTTTCTTCTCGAAGGGCAGGCCGTCCCATTTCGGGCCACCGACAGCGCCCAGCAGCACGGCGTCGGCGGCGAGCGCGTCCGCCATGGTCGCATCCGTGATCGGCAGCCCGTGCTTGTCGAGGGAGGCCCCGCCGACCAGCCCTTCCTTCAAGTCGAAGCCGATGGCGCGACGCCTGGCCAGCCATTCGAGGACCCGGCGCACTTCAGCCATCACCTCGGGCCCGATGCCGTCGCCGGGCAGGATCAGAAGGCGTTTGTTCGCGGCCATGACAGGGGTCCCCGATGATGCGGCGGCTGGGTCCGCTGGCGATGTCTTCAGGCGTAGAGCCACGGCCGCGTCAGGCGGTCGCGCGCCTCGAAGGCATCGATCGAGGCGGCCTTCTCCAGGGTGAGGCCGATGTCATCGAGCCCGTTCAGCAGGCAATGCTTGCGGAAGGGTTCGATCTCGAAACGCAAGAGGCCTCCGTCCGGCCCGGTGATCACCTGGTTCTCCAGATCGACGGTGATGATCGCATTGGACCCGCGCTTGGCGTCGTCCATCAGCAGATCCACATCCGCCTGCGGCAGCCTGATGGGCAGAATGCCGTTCTTGAAGCAGTTGTTGTAGAAGATGTCGGCGAAACTGGTCGCGATGACGCAGCGGATGCCGAAATCGAGCAGCGCCCAGGGGGCATGCTCGCGGCTCGAAGCCGCAGCCGAAATTCTCGCCCGCCACCAGGATCTGGGCCTTGCGATAGGCGGGCTGGTTCAGCACGAAGTCCGGCTTCTCCCGGCCGTCCGTCTCGTAGCGCAGCTCGTCGAACAGGTTCTTGCCGAGGCCGGTGCGCTTGATCGTCTTCAGGAACTGCTTGGGGATGATCATGTCGGTGTCGACATTGATCATCGGCAGGGGCGCGGCGACGCCGCGAAGGGTGGTGAATTTCTGCATCGTCCGCTGTCCTTCGGGCCGATCGGGCCATGGCGAAAGACCGGCCCTTCCCGGGCCGGTCTTATGTCATGGGGGGCCGGCCCGGACAAGGGCCGGATATTCAGGCTTCCTCGGTCTCCCCTCGACCATAGGGCGAGGCGATCTTCGCGGGCTTCCTGCCCGTGATCATCGCCCGGATGAGATTCTCCCCGTGCAGCATGCTGGAGACGATCACACCGATGACATGGCCGATGACGAGGAACATCAGCAGGTTGCCCGAGGCGGAATGGAGGTCTTCCACCCAGCCGACGCCGAAGAAGCGGTCGGTCAGCGACATCCAGCCGCTGACCCCGGCCACCAGGATGAGGACGAGCAGGGCGAGGATCATGGCGCCGCCTGCCGGATTGTGGCCGAGATAGCGCCGGGCGCTGAAGCGGGACAGGTCCTTGAGATAAGCCAACACCGTGCCCGGCGAATAGACGAAATCGGTGAAGCGGGCATGGATCGGCCCGACGATACCCCAAAGGATCCGCAAACCCACGATGCCGAGGGCGACGTAACCCGCGGCCTCGTGGAGCCTGCGGTCTTCGCTCGAGACCAGCGCCAGCGTGACGGCGGCCGCAAGGCCCCAATGGGCCAGGCGCAGGAGCGGATCCCACACCTTGACCCAACCGCCTTCCGCTTCGGTTCGACCCTGGTCGCGAACGATGGCCATGACCCGATCAGCCTTCCTGGTTGTTGATCTTGCCGGTGAAGGAATTGATCTCCAGCTCGAAGCGCTTGCCGTTCTGATCCAATCCCTTGGCCTCGTAGCAGCCGCCGTGGCTCTTGATCTCCCTGATCTGGGTATAGCCCTGGGCCTTGAGCTGGGTCTCGACGGCGCCCTTGGTCATGGGGGTGCCGCTGCCCGAACAGGATTCCTCGGCCAGCGCCGCCTGAGCGGCGAAGGCGAGGGTCGAGAAAGCGGCAACGGCCAGCATGGTCTTACGCATCATCACGTCTCCTTGGGTTGTCCGATCGCGCGGGCGGTATCGGCGTTGCGCGTCGGGGCCGGAAGCTGACGGCAGACGCTGATTTCAACCTGACGCCGCAGTTAAGAGGGGTTCACGCGACGGTCAGACAACCGTCAGCCGGAGGCCACAGTTTCATCCTGCAGGCCCGCAAGCAGGGCTGGCCAATCGCCGGGCGAAAGGCTATTCAGGCATTGAAGCGACTCTTCCGAGGGGGGATCTTGCCTGATCGTCACGCTGTCCGCGCCCAGGGAATATCTTGATAGACGGTCTCCTGGCCTGGCTGGCCGCGCTGATCGTGGCCGTGATCTCGGCGAGCGGGCTGCTGGGCATCGCCTTGTTGATGGCCGTCGAGTTCCGCCTGCATTCCGCTGCCCTCCGAGATCATCATGCCGTTCTCCGGCTATCTCGCTTCCACTGGCCGGTTTTCCTTGGTCCTCGTGGCGACCGCCGGGGCATTGGGTTGCAACCTGGGTTCGACCGTCGCCTATTATGCCGGCTATCTGGGCGGCCGGCCCCTCGTCGAGCGCTGGGGTGCCTATATCCTGATGAGCCACAAGGAGCTGGACCAGGCCGAGCGCTTCTTCGCCCGCTTCGGCAGCCTGGCGGTCTTCATCGCCCGCCTGCTGCCGGTGGTGCGCACCTATATCGCGCTGCCCGCCGGCATCGCCCGCATGCCCCAGCTCAAGTTCCAGGCTTACACGTTCCTCGGCTCCTGGCTCTGGTGCTTAGTACTGGCGTGGGTCGGCTTTCGCCTGGGCCAGGCCTGGGAGAGCAATCCGCTCCTGCGCGCGGTCATGCATCGGCTGGACTTGTTGGTGGTCTTGGCCTTAGTCCTCGCCGCCGTCTGGTATGTACGGCAGCACTGGCGCCAGCGGATCGGGCGGCGCGAGTCCGAGCCCGAGACGCCTGCTTCGCTTTCGGCCGTGTCTAAACGGAAATAGCGACCTAGGATCGATCGAGAGCGCCAATGACATTGTCCCGCCAAGCCTTTCAACCTCGGATCGCGGATCCGGTCCCCGAGCCGGCCGAGCTGCCGGCCGACCTGCCGGCAGAGACCGGATCGGGGCCTGAGCGCGCGCCGGATGGCGCCGCCACGACCAACGGCCATGTATACGCCGCCTTCCCCTTCGTTCCCGTCAACCCAGGCCTCACCGAGCGACCGCACCACATCCAGTCCCTGTTCGAGTTCTGGCCGCCATACTTGTTCTACGCGCCGGTGGTCGCCTATTGGATCTGGCAGGGACTACGCCACCGGAGCCTTTCGCTCCCGACCATCGCCAATCCGCTGATGGAGTTGGGCGGGCTGGCCGGGGAATCGAAGACGCGCCAGTTCGCCAGCATGAGCCCTGAGGGCCGGCGCTGGCTTGCGCCTTTCGTGAGCAGCCTGCGCGGCCCCGATGACCGGCTCGTCGAGACCGCGGCCGAACTCATCAGCCAGGCGGCCGCGGCCGGTCTCGGCTTCCCGCTGGTCGCCAAGCCTGACATCGGCTGCCAGGGTGCCGGCGTGCGCATCGTGCGCAACGAGACCGAGCTTGCCAGCTATCTGCAAGGCTTCCCCGCCGGCGAGCGGCTGATGCTCCAGCGCCTCATCGACTACGAAGGCGAAGCTGGGATCTTCTATGTCCGAAGGCCTGGCGAGGCGAGCGGGCGGATCTTCTCCATGACCTTCAAGTTCTTCCCCTACGTGATCGGCGATGGCGTCGCGACCCTTGAGCAGCTGATCCATCGCGACCCTCGGGCCGGCCGGGTTCCCCATCTCTATCTGCCGCGTCATCGCCATCGCCTCGGCTGGGTTCCGGCGGCGGGCGAAAAGGTACGGCTGGTCTTCGCCGGCAATCATTGCAAGGGCGCGCTCTTCCGCGATGCCACGGCGCTGGTGACCCCGGCCCTGACCGAGCGCATGGACTGGCTCGCGCGCAGCATCCCGGCCTTCCATTTCGGCCGCTTCGACGTGCGCTTCGCCTCCCTCGACAACCTTCTCGATGGCAAGGATTTCACCGTCATCGAATTCAACGGCGGTGGCAGCGAGGCGATCCACATCTGGGATCCCGACGCCGGCCTGCGCGGCGCCTATGGCGCCCTGTTCTCCCAGATCCGCATGCTGTTCGAGTTCGGCGCCGCCCATCGCGCGGAGGGGCATGTCCCGGGCGGATGGCGCGAACTCTTCCGGTCCTGGCGCCGTGAATGGGACCTGAAGCGCCGCTACCCTCTCACCGAATAGGCCTCATTCGCGAAAGGCGATGGTGAACTTGGCGCCGCCCCCCGCGGCGTCGTCCAGCGTCACCCGCGCGCCATGGGCGGCTGCGATGCGCTGGACGATGGCGAGGCCCAGCCCAGCACCCCGCCCGCTCGACCGATCGGCGCGCCAGAAGCGCTGGAACAGCTTGTCGCGGTCCACCGCGGCGACGCCGGGCCCGCGATCCCTGACCGAAAGCGCCGGCGGCCGGGCCTGGACGGCAACGTCCACCGTCGTTCCCTCGCCTGTGTGATTGAGGGCATTCTCCACCAGGTTGCGCAGCGCCTGGTGCAGCGAATCGTGGTTGCCGTGGACCAGGACCGGTGCCTCGGCGCCGATGACGGCGATATCGCGCCGGCGGGCCAGCGCCAGGGGGGCGAGCGCTTCCGCCACCTCGAGGGCGAGGGCGGACAGATCGGTCCCCTCCTCCGGCTTCAGGGTGAGAGCCTCGAGCTCCGCCACCTGGAGAAGCTGCTCGACCAGCCGGCTCATCCGGGCGACGTCGTCGCGAAGCGCCGCGGCTTCGGCCCGGTTGCCCAGCGTATCGAGATGGGCGGTCAGGATGGCAAGCGGCGTGCGCAGCTGATGGGCGGCATCGGCAGTGAAGTCCCGCTGGGCGCGAAACCCTTCATCGAGCCTGTCGAGGGCGGCGTTGATCGCCGACACCAGGGCCACCAGCTCGCGGGGCAGGTCGCTCGTCGGCAGTCGCCTTTCGCTGGCCGCCGGCGTAATCCCCGCGGCAGCTCGGGCGAGCTGCTGGAGCGGCCTCAGCCCATCGCGCAGCGTGAGCGCGCCGATGATGAGCGCTGCCAGCAAGGTCGGCAGCAGCACGGGCATCAGTTCCTCGTCGAACTGGCTGCCCAGCACCGCGAGCCAGCCCTGTTCCCCATGCACGTCGATGCCGGCACGGAGTTCGACCTTGCCGATGGCGCTGTCGACTTCGCGAATCCCGGCGGTTTGATCGCCTTGGCGCAGGTATCCCTCGCGCCAGCCGGACGGGGCGGCAGCCGGTGGATGGGCCGAAGCGAAGAGCAGGCTGCCCGCCGGCGTTTCCACCGCGTACTCGAATCCGGGATCGGCCGGCAAATCCAGGCGCGGCTTTCCGTCCGCCCCGAGCATGAGCGCGGCCGCCATCCGGTCGATGGCCTCGTTCAGTTCGTCGCGCGGTATCTCGGCATTGCCATTGTGCCGGTGCAGCAGGATCGCGATGGAGGTCGCCAGGATGACGACCGAGAAGACGAGCGCCAGACGCCAGGCAAGCCGGAACTGGAGCGATTGGTTCATCCGGCGCGTTCGCCGGCGAGATAGCCGATGCCGCGCAGCGTGTGGATCTGGATGCCGGCGTCGGCGGCATCCAGCTTCTTGCGCAGGCGCGAGACATGGGCCTCGAGCGAGTTGGGGCCCACCTCGTCGTCGAAGCCGTACAGCCCCTCCTCCAGCAGCCGGCGGGCGACTACCCGGCCGGCCCGGCGCAGGAGGAGCTCCAGCAGGATCAGCTCGCTGCGCGAAAGTGCCAGAGACCGGCCGGCGACGGAGGCCTCGCGATGCACGGAATCGAAGCTGAGCTTGCCGAGCTCGAGGGTAAGGCCCAGCACCCCGCCCGGCCGGCGCAGCAGCGCCTTCAGGCGCGCCACCAGCTCCGCCATCTCGAAGGGCTTGGCAAGATAGTCATCGGCGCCGCTGTTGAGGCCTTTGACCTTGTCGCTGGTCCCGGCCCGCGCGGTCAGGACCAGGACCGGGACCTTATCGCCGGCCGCGCGGCGCTGCTTCAGCCATTCCCCGCCGTCGCCGTCGGGCATGCCGAGATCCAGCACGATGGCATCGAAGCTGGCCGTGGCGACCGCGGCACCTGCCTCCTCCAGCCGGCCGACCCGGTCGACGATGAAACCGGCATCGCTCAGGCCCTTGACCACGAATTGGGCCAGACGGTCGTTATCTTCCACGAGCAGCAGGCGCATCTTTCTATGTCCTCTTCCGCGGCGCATAATTGGGCCGGCATCCGGCTCCGGTCAATCGAAGCCCCGTCGCCCGAAGCCCCGTCACCTGAAGCCCCATGACCCGAAGCGCATGATCCGCAGCCTGGTTCGCTACGACATCTCGATTTGCGGCATTCCGGAGCTCCCGCTCTTCCGCGAGGCGGGGGTCAGCGACGTGTTGTCCATCATCGATCCTGCGACGCCCGAGCCCGAGGCCTTCATGAGCTTCGCGCCCCATCGCCGCCGCACCCTTCGCTTCGACGATCTCCTGTTCGAGGCGCCCGGGTCGCTTGCACCCAGCGAAGCGGACGTCCAGGCCATCCTCGATTTCGGTGCCGAGCTGGAGAGCCGGAGCGACATCGCCCATGTCCTGGTCCATTGCCATGCCGGCGTCTCGCGCTCTTCGGCCGCCGCGGCCGTGCTGATGGCCCAGCACAATCCCGGGCGCGAAGAAGACGCTTTCATGGCCCTTCTGGAGATTCGCCCCCAGGCCTGGCCCAACACGCGCGTGGTCGAGTTCGCCGACGTCTCTGCTGGAGCGCCAAGGCGCGCTCGCCGCCGCGCTCGCGGCCTATCGCCGGGCTTTGCTCAGGGTCCGGCCGCATCTCAGCCAGATGGTGGTCAACGTCGGCCGCGGCCACGAGCTGCCGGAGTAGGGCCTGCCGGTTTTTCCATGTCGACGGCCGCGACGATCAGGCCGCCGCGGGTCTTCCAGTCGTGGCGCCGGATCTCCCGGTATCCTCGCGCCAGATAGAAGCCGACGCTGTTGAGCGCCGCGACGACACGGATTCGCTCATGTCCGGCCGCCTCGATGTCTCGTTCGGCACGGCCGAGCAAGGCGGAGCCGATGCCGCGGCCAGTCCATTGGGGAAGAATGTAGAGCGCCGCGACCTCGCCGGCGGCATAGCAACAGAATCCGATCACGCCGGTGCCCGGGACCTCGGCCACGAAGTAGGCATAGCCGCCGTGCGTCATGCCCCAGGCATAGCGGTCCGGCTGCAATCCGGTGACCCAGCTTTCCACTTCGGCCCGGCTGTAGGCCCTCGGGCCGAGCCCGCGGATCGATTCCTCGTGGACCCGGCAGATGAGCGGCGCATCGCCGGTCGTCCCCGCCCGGATGGCGACGCCGGGTGGCACCTTCGGGCCAGCCTTCAGCCCAGGTCCCGTACGTCGGCCAGATGTCCGGCGAGCGCGGCGGCCGCGGCCATGGCCGGGCTCATCAGATGGGTGCGTCCGCCACGGCCTTGCCGACCCTCGAAATTGCGATTCGAGGTGGAGGCGCAGCGCTCGCCCGGCTCCAGCTTGTCGGCATTCATGGCGAGGCACATGGAGCAGCCGGGCTCCCGCCATTCGAAACCGGCCTCGCGGAAGATGCGGTCGAGCCCTTCCTCTTCGGCCTGGTGCTTCACCAAGCCAGAGCCCGGCACGACCATGGCCTGGACGCCCGCCGCGACCTTCCGCCCCTTCGCCACCTTGGCCGCGGCGCGCAGATCCTCGATCCGCCCGTTGGTGCAGGAGCCGATGAACACCCGATCAACCTTAAGATCCTTGAGCGGCGTGCCGGGCTTGAGACCCATGTAGTCGAGGGAGCGCAGCATCGCCTGGCGCTTGCTCTCTTCGACCACATGGGCCGGATCGGGCACGCGCCCGTCGATGGGCAGCACGTCCTGGGGGCTGGTGCCCCAGGTCACCTGCGGGGCGATCGTCCTCGCGTCGAGTGCCACTTCCTTGTCGTATAGGGCGCCCGGGTCGGAAGGCAGGGTCTTCCAATGGGCAAGGGCCTGCTCCCAGGCTCCCGCCTTGGGCGCCATCGGCCGGCCCTTCAGATAGGCGAAGGTGGTCTCGTCGGGGGCGATGAGGCCGGCTCGGGCGCCTGCCTCGATCGACATGTTGCAGACGGTCATCCGTCCTTCCATGGAAAGGTCGCGGATGGCCCGGCCGGCATATTCGATGACATGGCCGGTACCGCCGGCGGTGCCGATCTTGCCGATGACGGCGAGGATCAGGTCCTTGGCCGTGACGCCCGTCGGCAGGTCGCCTTCCACCGTGATGCGCATGTTCTTCGCCGGCTGCTGGATCAGCGTCTGGGTCGCCAGCACATGCTCGACCTCCGAGGTGCCGATCCCGAAGGCGAGCGCCCCGAAGGCGCCATGGGTCGCCGTGTGGCTGTCGCCGCAGACGATGGCGAGGCCCGGCTGGGTCGCCCCTTGCTCCGGCCCGATGATGTGGACGATGCCCTGGCGGATATCATGCATGGAGAAATAGGGCAGGCCGAACTCGGCGCAGTTCTTTTCCAGGGTCTCCACCTGCGTGCGCGACTCCGGCTCGGTGATCCCCCGGCTGCGGTCGGTCGTCGGCACGTTGTGGTCGGCGACCGCCAAGGTGGCCTCGGGACGCCGGACCTTCCGCCCCGCCTGGCGCAAGCCTTCGAAGGCCTGGGGGCTGGTGACTTCATGGACGAGATGCAGATCGACGTAGAGCAGGCAGGTACCGTCGTCCTGGCGATGGGCCAGATGCCCTTCCCAGATCTTGTCGAACAGCGTGCGTGGCCGGCCAGCAGCCATCGCCGGCTATTCCTGTTCGGCCGGCGCCGCCGTCTCGGCTTCGGCGCCCGCGCCGCGCTCGGTGATGCGGGCCGCCTTGCCGCGCAGGCCGCGCAGATAATAGAGCTTGGCCCGGCGCACGTCGCCCCGGCGCACCAGCTCGATCGAGGCGATGCGCGGGCTGAACAGCGGGAACACGCGCTCGACCCCTTCGCCGTAGGAGATCTTCCGGACGGTGAAGTTGGAATTGATGCCCGCGTTCTTGCGCGCGATGCACACGCCCTCGAAGGCCTGGACGCGCTCGCGCGTGCCCTCGATCACCTTGACGTTGACCTTGAGGGTGTCACCCGGGGCGAATTCGGGCACCTTGCTGCCGGTCTTGGCGATCTGCTCCTTGCCCAGGGTCTCGATGATCGTGGTCATAGCTAGCTTCCTTCCTTGATCCCGTTGCCGGCCGCGATGTAGCGCTGCCAGAGATCCGGCCTGCGCGTCCTCGTCGCCGCTTCGGCCTGGCTCTGGCGCCAGGCCCTGACATTCTCGTGGTGACCGGAGATCAGCACCTCCGGCACCTTGCGGCCCTGCCAATCGGCGGGCCGCGTGTAGTGGGGATACTCCAGCAATCCCCGTTCGAAACTCTCCTCGGCCAGCGCCTCCTCGGCGCCGACCACGCCCGGCAGCAGGCGCACCACCGCATCGATGAGGGCGATCGCCGCCGGCTCGCCGCCCGACAGCACGAAGTCGCCGAGGCTCACCTCCTCGACCCCGTGGGCCTCCAGGACCCTTTCGTCCACGCCCTCGAACCGGCCGCACAGCAGCGTGAGGGACCGGCGCGCCGCGAAGCCCTGCACCATCGTCTGATCCAGGCGCCGGCCCCGCGGGCTCAGATAGACCGCCGATTCCAGCCCCTTGTGGACCGCTTTCAGTGCCCGGTCGACGACATCGGGCCGCATGACCATGCCGGGGCCGCCGCCGAAAGGCGCATCGTCGACGGACCGGTGTTTATCGCTTGCGAAGTCCCGAATGTCCACCGTTTCCAGCGCCCAAACGCCCTCCGCCAAGGCCTTGCCGGCCAGCGACAGGCCGAGCGGGCCGGGAAACATGGCCGGGAACAGGGTCAGCACGATGGCCCGCCAGCGGGGCGCATTGGTCGGCTCGTTCAACTGGCCTTGCCTTCCTTCCCATCCTCCATCAGCCCTGCCGGCGGATCGACCACGAGGCGGCCACCCGCCAGGTCAACCACCGGTACGACCCGGTCGTTGAAGGGCAGGCTGACCGGCGCCCGGCCCGGCCGGTCGATGGCCAGGAGATCGCCGGCGCCAAAATTCTCCACCGCCCGCACCCGGCCCAAGGGCCTGCCGTCCGCAAGCTCGACGCTTAGGCCCACCAGGTCGGCGTGGTAGTACTCGCCCTCGGCCGCCGGCGGCAACACGTCGCGCTCGAGATAGAGTTCGACCCCGCGCAGCTTCTCGGCCGCCGTCCTGTCCTCCACGCCAGCGATCCGGGCGATGACCCCGCCCTTCACCCGGTTCTTGACCGCGACCTCGAAGCGCCGGCGCCGGGCGGAATCGAGGAGCGGCCCATAGGCCCCGATCGCTGCCGGGTCGCTGGTGAAGCTCTGCAGCTTCACCAGGCCCTTGACGCCGTGGGCGGCGGCGATGCGTCCCACCAGGATGAGCCGCGGCAAAGGCGTCTCGCCTCGGGCAGCCTACTGCGCCGGCGTGTCGCTGGCGGGCGCGGCGGCACTCGCCTTCGCCCGCTCCTGGGCCTTGGCCTTGGGCAGATGCTGCTTGGTCTGCTCGCGCCGCTTGGGCGCTTCGCCCAGGCCCGCCTTGGCGAGGAAGTGGGCGATGCGCTCGCTCGGCTGCGCCCCCATCTTCAGCCAATGCTTGATCCGCTCAGGATCGAATTTCACGCGGTCCGGGCTTTCCGGGGGCAGCATGGGATCGTATACGCCCAGCTTCTCGATGAAGCGTCCGTCGCGCGGCATGCGCGATTCGGCAACGACGATCCGGTAATGCGGCCGCTTCTTGGTGCCGCCGCGAGCGAGACGAATCTTGAGGGACATCCGGTTCTCTTCCTTTCGAGGTCAGTTGGCTATTCAGGCTTGTGGCAACAGGCTTCGATCGCATGACCTTCCGGGTCGATGACGAAGGCGCCGTAGTAGTTCGGGTGGTAGTCGGGACGCAGGCCCAGCTTGCCGTTGTCTTTGCCGCCGGCCTTGATCGCCGCCTTGTAAAAGGCGTCCACCGCCTTGCGGGTTTCGGCCATGAAGGCGACATGGCTGCCGGCGCAGGCCTTGGGCTTGCGCCGCTTGGCGAGCGGCAGGCCGATCCAGAACTTCGGTGCGTCCTTGGAGGGGCCATAGCCGAAGCCATAACCGGGGACGGGAAACACCATCTTGAAGCCGAGCGGCTTCAAGGCCTGGTCATAGAACTTGCGGGCGCGCGTCAGATTGTTCACGCCCAGCGAAACATGATCAATCATTCCCCTTCTCCCCTCTGTTAGCGGCGCAGCAGGGCGCCGATGCCGTGGCGCATCAGTCCCTTTTCACCAAGTCGGCCCATCTGCTTCACCATCCGGGCCATTTCCATGTGCTGCTTCAGGAGCTTGTTGATCTCCTGGACGGTGGCCCCGGACCCGGCGGCGATGCGCTGCTTGCGCGAGGCCTTGATGATCTCGGGCCGGCGGCGTTCCTGGCGGGTCATCGAAGAGATGATGGCCTGCTGCCGGCGCAGCTGGCGCTCGTCGATCTTGGCGTTGTCGAGCTGCTTCTTCACCTTCTGCACGCCCGGCAGCATGCCCAGGACGCCGCCGAGCCCACCCATCTTCTGGAGCTGGCGGAGCTGCTCGGCCAAATCGTCCAGGTCGAACTGCCCCTTCTGGAGCTTGGCCGCCATCTTCTCGGCCTGCTCGCGCTCGACCGTTTCGGCCGCGCGCTCCACCAGCCCGACGATGTCGCCCATGCCGAGAATGCGGCCCGCGATGCGCGCGGGATGGAAATCCTCCAGCGCGTCCAGCTTTTCGCCGACGCCGATCAGCTTGATCGGGCAGCCGGTGACGGCGCGCATGGAAAGAGCCGCGCCGCCCCTGGCGTCGCCGTCGACCCTGGTCAGCACCACGCCCGTCAGCTTCAACCGGTCGCGGAAACTGGTCGCCACATTGACCGCGTCCTGGCCGGTCATGGCATCGACCACCAGGAGCGTTTCGGTCGGTCCGGCCGCCTCGTGGACCGCCGCGGCTTCGGCCATCAGCTCCTCGTCCACATGGAGCCGGCCGGCGGTGTCCAGCATGACCAGGTCGTAGCCTTCGAGCCGGCCTGTCTGGAGAGCGCGCCTGGCGATGGCGACCGGCGGCTCGCCCGGGACGATGGGCAAGGTCGCGACCTCGGCCTGGCCACCCAGCACGGCGAGCTGATGCTGGGCGGCGGGGCGGCGCGTGTCGAGGGAAGCCATCAGTACGCGCTTGCGCTCGCGGCTCTTCAGGCGCAGGGCGATCTTGGCCGTGGTCGTCGTCTTGCCGGAGCCCTGGAGCCCGACCATCATGATCACCACCGGCGCCGGCGCGTTGAGGTCGAGGCCGACGGCGGTGCCGCCCAACGCCTCGATCAGCGCGTCGTGGACGATTTTCACCACCATCTGGCCGGGGGTGACGCTCTTCAGCACCGTCTCGCCCACGGCCTGGTCATGCACCTTGGCGAGGAAATCCCGGACCACCGGCAAGGCAACGTCGGCCTCGAGCAGGGCCACGCGCACCTCGCGCAGCGCGGCGTCCACATCGGCCGCGTTCAGCGCACCGCGGCGCGTGAGCTGGCCGAGGACCTCTCCCAGACGTTCCGTCAACCGATCGAACATCGACACCTTCTCAGGCTTCTTGCCGGGCAAAGCAGAAGCGCGCCCGTGCGCGAAACTCGCGGACGGGCGGGGCCCCTCGGGGCCAGCGGCCTTGCCAAAGCAGAAGCGGGCGGGAAGTTAGTCGCGGGGCGGCAGGGAGTCAACCTGCCGCCGCGCGCAATCGCCACCCCCGCGCCCCCACAATGCGCGCCCAGGCAACCCGAAGGTCGCCTGGACGGTCATCCCCTAGCTGAGTTCACCTATGGCTGAGCTGGGCTCAGCCTCCGGTCACGGCACGTGCGAGACGAAGTCAGCCGGGGCGTAGAACAGATGATGGCTGCCGTTGCAGGAGCCCGCGTTGCCGCAGCAGGCGGAGAGCGCCAGAAGGCAAGCGACCAGGGCTAGGGAGACCAAATTGCGAGGCATGGTTGTCTCCAATCGGGGGCTAAGCGACAAGGACTCCATCGTGTCTGTGCCGCCCACCGCCGTCAAGCGCTGGTCGTGCTTCAATTCGACGGAGGGAATCGCGATAGACAGCGGGGAATCGAACACTGTCCGGGGCCCGGCTTGCGGCAGTCTCCCCTTGCCGGCCGCCCCCGCCAAGAGGTAGGCAACATGCCCATGCCCCATTCCCGCCGGATCATCGTCAGCGGCGCCAGCAGCGGCTATTTCGCCTTGCTTCAGGGCTGCGTGGCCTCGATCCGCGACAAGCCCGAGGGTGCCGCAATTGCGCTCGGCATTCTCGACGTCGGCCTCGAAGAACCCCAGCGCGCCTGGCTCGCCGAGCGGGGTGCCGAGATCGTCCAACCCGGCTGGGATTTCAGCTTCCCGGGCCAGGCCGAGGCGCCGCGCCATCGCCAGGCCTTGTTCGCCAGGCCCTACCTGCCCCGCCACTTCCCAGGCCATGATCTTTATCTCTGGATCGACGCCGATGCCTGGGTCCAGGACTGGGCAGCGATCGCTCTGTTTTTCCGCGCCGCCAGCGGCGGCGCCATCGCGCTGGCGCCCGAGATGGACCGCAGCTACCGCAACTACTTCCAGGCCTGGGAGGAGTTCCACGCCGTCAACTACGAGGGCTATCGCGAGGCCTTCGATCCTGTGACGGCCGACCGGCTGATGCGCCATCCGCTGCTCAATGCCGGCGTCTTCGCGCTCGCCGCCGACGCGCCCCATTGGCGGGCCTGGGCGAAGACCCTGGCCGAGGCCCTGCAGCGCAGCCGCAATGCGCTCATCGACCAGACCACCTTGAACCAAGTGATCTATGTCCAGGGCTTGGCTGCCAATTTCCTTCCCGCCCGCTGCAATTGGATCAGCCATCACGCCCCGCCGGTCCGCCAGGCGCCGGACGGCCCGCTTCTGGAACCAGCCTTGCCCCATGAGCCGCTGGGCATCATCCATCTGACCCTGTGGATGAAGGAGCGCCTCGATCTGCGCTATCCTGGACCAACCCGGACTTAAGGAGGACGATGATGGCCAAACCCGCAAAGCCGCTTGCACTGATCGTCGGCGTGGGACCGGGCCTGGGTGCGGCGCTGGCCCGGCGTTTCGCCGCCGGCGGCATGACCGTCGCGCTGGCCGCCCGGCGCAAGGAGAAGCTGGAGGCGCTCGCGCGAGAAATCGGCGGTCGGGCCTATGCCTGCGACGGAACCAAGGAAGCCGACGTCGAAGGCCTGTTCGCGGCGGCGGTGAAGGCGGGCGGTCCGCCGCGGCTCGTCGTCTTCAACGCCGGCGGCTATGTCGCCAAACCCATCGCCGAACTTTCGGCGGCCGAGGTCGAGGCCTGCTGGCGGAACTGCTGCCTCGGCGGTTTCCTGGTCGGCCGGGCCGCGGCGCGGGCCATGCTGCCCGAAGGCCAGGGCACCATCCTCTTCACCGGCGCCACGGCCTCGTTGCGCGGGAGCGCCCGCTTCGCCGCCTTCGCCATGGGGAAGTTCGGCCTGAGGGCGCTGGCCCAGAGCATGGCCCGCGAGCTGGGCCCGCGCGGCATCCACGTCGCCCACACCATCATCGACGGCGGCATCGGGGAGGCCGGTGACGAAAGCCGGCTGGCGCCCGCGGCGCTGGCCGATGCCTATTGGCAGCTCCACGTCCAGGCCAAGAGCGCCTGGACGCTCGAGATGGATTTCCGGCCCTGGGTGGAGAAGTTCTGATGCTGCTGGCCCTCGATCACGTGAATATCCGCACCTCCGCGCTTGCGCCCATGCGCAAGTTCTATGCTGAGGCCCTCGGCCTCAAGGACGGCGCGCGTCCGCCCTTCGGCTTCGGCGGAGCTTGGCTCTATTGCGGAGAGCAGGCGACGGTGCATCTGGTTGAGGTCACCAAGCCGCCGGCCGGCAAGGGGCCGCGTATCGAGCATTTCGCCTTCCGGGCCTCGGGGCTCGCCGATTTCCTGAAGCGCCTGCGCCGGCTGCGGCACGCCTACTCGATCTCCCTGGTGCCGGGCAGCGGCAACCGTCAGGTCAACGTCTACGACCCGGACGGCAATCACATCGAGGTGCAATTCGAGGGAAGGGAAGAAGCGGATCTTTCGTCCTTCGCGCCCTGAAAGACGTCGAACGCCGCTGAGTTTAGTCCACCTTGCCCCGCTTGGCCCGCACTGCCTCGCCGCGCGCGTTGCGCCCGACCAGATCGATGACCAGGATCGCCGCCTTGCGCGCCGCGGCGGCGTCACCACGCCGGATCGCCTTCAGCATGCTGTTGTGAAGCGGCACGGAATGCTTGAAGGCCGCGGGGTTGGCCATGATCACCCGGAGCGCGATGGTGAGCGCCATCTCCACGATGTTGCCGAGCGAACGGAACATCTCGTTGCCCGTCGCCTGAAGGATCGCTCGGTGGAATGCCTTTTCCGGTCCGATGAAGGCTGAAGCATTGGCGCCCGCGGCCTCCATCGCCTCGATCGCCTTTTCCATCCGCGCCACGTCCTCGGGCGTCGCCCGCTCCGCCGCGAGTGCTGCGGCCGCAGGCTCGATCACCCGGCGCAGTTCGTAGATCGCGCCCACATACTGCTCGGGCGAAGGCGACGCACAGGCCCAGGACAGCACGTCCGGATCGAGGAAATTCCAGCTCTCGCGCGGCCGCACCCGGGTGCCGGTCTTGGGCCGGGATTCGATCAACCCCTTGCCCGCCAGCACCTTGATCGCCTCGCGCAGCGCCGTCCGGCTGACGCCCAGGCGGTGGCTGAGTTCGGTTTCGCTCGGGAGCAGCTCGCCCGGCTTGACCAGCCCGCTCAGAATCCGCCGGCCGAGGTCATGGGCGACCTGCCCATGCAGGCTCCGGCGCGGAAAGGTACGCGCCGCATCGGCGGCATATCGCATGGCCGAGGCGTGTTGCAATTTGAGGCGTCCGATCAAGTTTGAACTTTCCCGGCACTATACGCCGTTTCGGCCGCCCGAGTCTCCCCGGCCAATGCCGGGAAAAGCCAGGCGCCGTCGCATCCCTAGACAATCGCCATTGTAGTAGGACCGGCCCGGCGAAACAACCGAGCAGAAACCCGCCGAAACGAGGCATTCAGGCTTCCTCGCGGCTCACTCCGCGGCTTCCACCCTGAGGATGGAGCCATCGACGCCCACTACCTTGACCGCCCTGCCGGCAGGCAGATCGGGGCCGCTGGCCCGCCAGACGCCGTCGTCCACCTTGACGCTGCCCCGGCCGTTGACGATGGCGGTCTCGAGATTGAAGCGCCGGCCCAGCAGCCGCTCGCCCCGGCGATTCAAAGCCGGATCCTCGGTCTCGGTGGGATTGCGGTGCAGATAAGCCTTGGCAAAGGCGACCGATGCCACCGCCAGAACGACGAAGAGCACCGCCTCCCACTGCCAGCCGATGCGAGGGACGACGAGAGCCAGCAGGCCGACCAATGCCGCGGCGAGCCCGAACCAGATGAAGAACATGCCGGGCATGATCGCCTCGACCCCGGCCAGCACGGCCGCCAGGATCCACCAGTGCCAGAACTGCAGGTCGGAAAGGAACGTCATGATGCGGGCTCAGCCCTTCGGCTGTTCCCAGGGTCCGGGGCTTTGGGCCCCACCCTGTTGCTGAGCTCCGCGCGGCTGAACCCCTTGCTGCTGGGCCATCGCCTGCTTGGCGAGCTCGGCGACGCCGCCAATGGCCCCGATCACGCCCGCAGCCTCCAACGGCATGAAGATCAGCTTCTGATTCGGCGCCGCGGCTATGCGCTGCAGCGCTTCGACATAGCGCTGGGCGATGAAGTAGTTCAGCGCCTGGACATTGCCCTTTGCGATGGCATCGGAGACCACGGTCGTCGCCTTGGCCTCGGCCTCAGCCGATCTTTCACGCGCCTCGGCGTTACGGAAGGCCGCTTCGCGCTGGCCCTCGGCCTGAAGGATCGCCGCCTGCTTTTCGCCCTCGGCCTTCAGGATCGCTGCCTGGCGCAGGCCTTCGGCCTCCAGGATCGCGGCCCGCTTGTCGCGCTCGGCTTTCATCTGCCGGCCCATGGATTCGACCAGATCCTTGGGCGGAGCGATGTCCTTGATCTCGATGCGCGTCACCTTGATGCCCCAGGGCGAGGTGGCGTCATCCACGACCTTCAGCAGCTGATGGTTGATCTTGTCGCGCTGGGAGAGAAGCTCATCCAGGTCCATGGAACCCATCACCGTGCGCACGTTGGTCATGGTGAGGTTGCGCGTCGCATTCTCCAGGTTGCTCACCTCATAGGCCGCCTTGGCCGCGTCGAGCACCTGGTAGAAGATCACGCCATCCACCGTGACCATGGCGTTGTCCTTGGTGATGACCTCCTGGCGCGGCACTTCCAGCACCTGCTCCATCATGTTCATCTTGGAGCCGATGCGATCGATGAACGGCACGATCAGGTTGAAGCCTGGACGGAGAGTCTGGGTGTATCGCCCGAAGCGCTCCACCGTGTATTCCATCCCTTGCGGCACCGAGCGCACGCTCATTGCGACCGCCAGGAATGCGACCACGATCAGCGCGATCGCGAAAACGCCCGTCCCTTCCATCGCCCCCTCCCTAATCGGACCCTGCAGCCCCCGGTCGATATGGTCAATCGGCCGCGGCTTGTGAAGTCCCCCCGCCGGCGGCCGGCAGAAGCTCGACCTTCCCGTCCCCCAGATCCACCGCCTTGATCTTTTCGCCGTGACGTTGGATGCCGTCGGTCGAGATGCGGACCTGGTCGATGTCCTCGCGCACCAGGTCGAAATGCTGGCCGAGCTTCTTCACCCGATCGGCGAGCCGGCGCACGTCATCCAGCATCCGGTCGACCTCGGTCTTGATCAGGCCCGCTTCCTTGCGCATCTCCACGTCGCGCAGCACCGCGCGCACGGTGTTGAGCAGGGCCATCATCGTCGTCGGCGAAACGATCCAGACCCGGGCCCGGAAGCTCTCCTCCACGACATCGGGGAAATTGGCGTAGAGCTCGGCATAGACGGCCTCGCTCGGCAGGAACATGAGGGCCGATTCAGCGGTCTCTCCAGGAACGATATATTTGTCCTTGATGTCGCGGACGTGCTTGCGCAGGGCCTGGTCGAAGGCGCGCCGGGCGCCGGTCCGCTCGACTTCCGTCTCGGCTGCGCGCAACGCCCGGTAGCTCTCCAGGGGGAATTTGGCATCGATGGCGATGGGCCCCGGCGGGTTGGGCAGCTTCAGCAGGCAATCGGCCTTGCCGGCGCCGACCTTGGCCTGGAACTCGTAGCTTCCCGGTGCCAGCAGCTCGCGCACCAGGTCATTGAGCTGGATCTCGCCGAAGGCGCCGCGCGCCTGCTTGTTGGAGAGGATGTTCTGGAGGCCGACCACCTGGCTCGACAGCTCGATGATGTTGGACTGGGCGCGGTCGATGACGGCCAGGCGCTGGGCGAGATCGGTCAGCGACTTGCCGGCCTTCTCCGAGGATTCCTGGAGCCGGTCGGACACGCGCTTGTTGAGGTCGGCAAGCCGCTCCTCGACCGCCCGGGCAAGGTTGCGCTCCTGGGCCTGGAGCCGGGCGTCGAGGGCGGCCTGCTGGGCCGACTGGCTCTGGGCCATCTGGTCGAGGCGCCCGGCGATGCCGGCGAGATCGGCAGCCGACCGTCCGCCCGTTCCGCTCCGGCGCAGCAGGAGCACCAGGAGCAGGGTGGCGACCAGGGCCAGGACGGCGGAAACCGGCAGCAGCGGATTCATGCCCCATCCTATTGACGGGCCAAAGGGCAGGCCATAGGTAATCCCAAACCATGGCCAAGCTTCCCATCATCGTAGCGCCCGATCCGCGCCTGAAGGTGAAATGCAAACCGGTCGCGCGCGTCGACGCCAAGGTCGCCAAGCTGATGGACGACATGCTGGAGACAATGTATGCCGCACCCGGCATTGGGCTTGCGGCACCCCAGGTGGGCATCGCGCAGCGCGTCATCGTTCTCGATATCGCCAAGGAGGATGAGAAGCCGGCACCTTTCCGCATGGCCAATCCCGAGCTCGTCTGGATCTCCGACGAGGATGCGGTGTTCAGCGAGGGCTGCCTTTCCCTGCCCGAGCACTACGCCGACGTGACCCGCCCGGCCAGGATCCGGGTGCGCTATCTCGACCATGAGAACGAGATCCGCGAGCTCGCGGCCGAAGGGACCCTCGCCACCTGCATCCAGCATGAAATGGACCATCTGGACGGCATCCTGTTCGTCGATCATCTGACCGCTCTCAAGCGCAACATCATCCTGCGCAAGCTGGTGAAGGCGAAGAAATCCGCCCTCGCCACCGTGTAACGACGGCGGCGCCATGAGCCGCCTGCGCCTTGCCTTCATGGGCACGCCGGATTTCGCCGTCGCGAGCCTGGCCGCGCTCATCGCCGCCGGTCACGACATCGCCGCGGTCTATAGCCAGCCGGCGCGCCCGGCCGGCCGTGGCCATCGACCCCAGCCTTCGCCGGTCCAGGCCCTGGCGGCAAGACATGGACTGCAGGTTTGGACGCCGGCGACGCTCAAGGGCGAAGAGGAGCACCGGCGCTTCGCTGGCCTCGGCCTCGATGCGGCGGTCGTCGTCGCCTATGGCCTCATTCTTCCCAAGGCATTGCTGGAAGCGCCGAGGCTCGGTTGCCTCAACGTCCATGCCTCTCTGCTGCCGCGCTGGCGGGGCGCGTCGCCGATCCAGCATGCCATCCTCGCCGGCGACCGGGAGACCGGCATCACCATCATGAGAATGGACGAAGGTCTCGATACCGGACCGATAGTGCTGGCCGAATCTCTGGCGATCGGGCCAGATGAGACCGGCGGCGGCCTGCACGACCGGCTTGCCGCCCTCGGCGCCCGGCTGATCGTCGAGGGGCTCGACGGGCTCGCCGCCGGCAAGTTGGTCGCGCGGCCGCAGCCTGTCGAAGGCGCCTGCTACGCGCCCAAGCTGACCCGCAATGACGGCCGCCTCGACTGGCGCCGCCGGGCCGACGAACTCGCCCGGCGCGTCCGCGCCTTCAGCCCCCGCCCGGGAGCCTGGTGCGAGGCTGGCCGCGAGCGCCTGCGGGTGCTGGCTGCCGAGCCTGCCGCCGGAAACGGGCCGCCCGGCCGACTGCTCGACGACCGCCTCACCATCGCCTGCGGGCAGGGCGCCCTACGCCTTCTGGAAATTCAGCGTCCGGGACGGGCGGCCATGGGGGCGGAGGCTTTCCTGCGCGGCTACCCGCTGGCAATCGAGACGGTCCTGCCATGACCCGCTTCCGCCTGCTGGTCGAATATGACGGCGGCCCTTTTGTCGGTTGGCAGTGCCAGGAGAACGGACCTTCGGTCCAGCAGGCGATCGAGGATGCCGTCTTCGCCTTTTGCCAGGAGCGAGTGGCGAGCGTCGCCGCCGGGCGAACCGACGCCGGCGTGCACGCGCTTGGCCAGGTGGTTCACCTCGACCTGGCGCGGGACTGCTCGGCCGACACGCTGCGCGATGCGGTGAACTTCCATCTGAAGCCCCAGCCGATCGCGATCCTCTCGGCGGAAGCCGCGCCGCCGGATTTCCACGCCCGGTTCTCCGCCATCGGCCGGCGCTACCTCTACCGCATCGTCAACCGCCGGGCGCCGCTGGCGCTTGCGCGCGGCCGGGCGTGGTGGCTGCCGGGGACGCTCGATACCGATGCGATGGCGACGGCGGCCGAGCGACTCGTCGGGCGCCATGATTTCACCAGCTTCCGCTCCTCCATCTGCCAGGCGGCTTCGCCGGTGAAGACTTTGGATCGCCTTTCCGTCGAACGCGCGGGCGAGGAGATCCGCATCAAGGCCAGCGCGCGTTCCTTCCTTCACCATCAGGTACGCAACATGGTGGGAAGCCTGAAGCTCGTCGGCGAGGGACGCTGGACCGCCGACGACCTGTCCGACGCGCTCGCGGCACGCGACCGGCGCGCGGCCGGTCCGACCGCGCCGCCCGACGGGCTGTATCTGGTCGTGGTCGTCTATTAAGGGGGAGCAGCGAAGCCATGGCCGACCTTTTTCCCGGCTTCGAATCGCGACGCGTGCCGGCAATGGGCATCGATATCGCCTGCCGAATCGGGGGCAACGGCCCGCCGCTGCTGATGCTGCATGGCTATCCCCAGACTCATGTTTGCTGGCATCGCCTGGCGCCGGCGCTGGCGAAGTCTTTCACAGTCGTCCTGCCCGACCTGCCGGGCTATGGCGACAGCGGTTTTCTCGAGCCCGATCCAGACAATCGGCTGTATTCCAAGCGCCATCTGGCCGAGGCCATGGCGGCGCTGATGCTGGCGCTGGGTCATGGCCGCTTCGCCCTCCTCGGCCATGACCGTGGTGCCCGCGTCTCCTATCGCCTCGCCCTCGACCGGCCGAACCTGGTGAGCCGGCTCGTGTTGCTGGACATCATGCCGACCATCGAGACCTGGGAACTCTTCGACAAGGACGAATCCCTGGCGGTCTTCCATTGGCCCTTCCTTGCCCAGGGCGGCGGCCTGCCCGAGCGTCTTATCGCCGGCGATCCCGATTTCTTCCTCAGGTATCTGGTGAACCGCTGGGCTGGAGACGCAAGCCGCATCGATCCGCGGGCGATGGCCGAATACCTGCGCTGCTTCCGCAAGGATTCCGTAATCAGGGCGACCGCGGCCGACTACCGTGCCGGCGCTACCGTCGACGTGGATGACGACGACGCCGACCGCAACTCCGGCCAGCGCATCGCCTGCCCGTTGCTCGTGCTCTGGGGCCAAGGAAATCCCGACATGCTGCCAGTCTGGCGGCGCTGGGCGACGGACGTTTGCGGCGAGCCCTTGCCTTGCGGGCATTTCCTGGCCGAGGAAGCGCCGGAAGAAGTGCTGAAGCGGCTGCTGTCGTTCCTGTCATCGGACTAGCTCAAAGGCGCGGCTGGCGGATAGTCTCGCCAGTTCGAACTCGAGACCCATGCCATGAGCGATGTGAATTTTCGGATACGCAGATTATTGCCAAGCGATGCCCGCATCTATCGGGAGATCCGCCTGGAAGCGCTCGCCAACAACCCGGAAGCCTTCGGCAGCAGTTTCGAGAGCGAGGCCGCCGAGCCTGTGGCTTGGTTCGAGAATCGCCTCTCCGATTCTGAAGTCTTCGGAGCGGTTCGCGAATTCGAGCTGTTGGGTGTCGCCGGCTTCTACCTCCACCAAGGGCCGAAGAGGGCCCATAAGGCCACGCTTTGGGGCATGTATGTGCGTCCGCAGGCAAGGAACATGGCCTTGGGACGCCGGCTGGCCGAGGCCGTCATAGACGCCGCACGCCGGCAGGCGGAATTGATCCAGTTATGCGTGGTGAGCGAGAACCAGGCGGCAAGGCGGCTCTATTCCGGACTCGGGTTCGTGGAATATGGGCTCGAGAAGAATGCCCTGAAGCAGGGCGAGCGCTACTACGATGAAGTGCTGATGGCGTTGCCCCTGGCGCCGATCCCGCGGTAGCGCGATAGAAGAAACAGCGCCGCCGCGTTCGGTCTACGTCGCATGCACCATCGCGTCGGCGAATCCCTCGACGATCAAGCTCAAGATCACGTCCAGCAGCACGATCCCCGCCGCCGCGAGGCCGGGCAGCTCGAGGGCCGTGCGGACCACGAACCACTCATAGACCAGGATCGCGCCCCAGGCGGCAAAGCTCAGCGCGCTGGAAGCTCCGGAGGGGAGGATCTGGCTGGCGGCCAGCGCATAGGCGGGCAGCAGGACCGCGAGCTGGACAAGGGAAGCCCAGTTGTACGCGACAATGAAGCCGAGATAGTGGTCCGCCCGATCGATGACGGGGGCGACGTAGAACATGGCCAGCGGAAAAGCGACCCAGCCGATGATGTAGAAGATGGTCTCAGCAGCGACGATGCGCGGCATCCCGGCATCTACCGTCAGGCCCGAAAGATGAATCCAGACCAGCAGGGCCGTCGGAACCGCGGCCAGCAAAGCGACTCGGAAGCTCCGCCAGAAGCCGTGCAGGCTCCGGTCGAAATAGCGCATGCCATTTGGGTCGAACAGGGCGAGCCGCCAGGCGCCATAGAGGGCCGGTCCGATTTCGGCGAGGGTCAGCATGACCGACAGTTCAGCATGAAATCGGGGTCAACACGAAAAGTAACCTTCGAGGATGCCCTCGTAGACCCGCGTGAGCCGCTCGATGTCGGCGAGGCTCACATGCTCGTCCACCTTGTGCATCGTCCGGCCGACCATGCCGAATTCGGCGACCGGGCAATAGTCCTTGATGAAGCGGGCATCGGACGTGCCGCCGGTCGTGCTGAGCTCTGGACGGCGTCCCGTCGCCGCTTCCACGGCGCGGCAGACGAGGTCGCTGAACGGGCCCGGCGGCGTCAGGAACGCCTCGCCGCTGACGGAGACATCGAGATCGTAGCGGGCTCCGCCTTCAGCCAAGGTCTGATCGAGCCAGCGTCGAAGGCTCGGCCCTGTGTGGGCATCGTTGAAGCGGATGTTGAAGACGGCGCGGGCGGCGGCCGGGATGACGTTGGACGCCGGGTTGCCCACGTCGATGCTGGTGACCTGCAGGGTCGAGGGCTGGAAATGCGCCGTGCCCCGATCGAGCGGCTCGGCCGTCAGTCGCCCGAGCATGGCGATCAGGC
Organism: uncultured Alphaproteobacteria bacterium; assembly: GCA_963724385.1. Taxonomy (GTDB): domain Bacteria; phylum Pseudomonadota; class Alphaproteobacteria; order Dongiales; family Dongiaceae; genus DASXQK01. The sequence goes on from CAVRUJ010000002.1 coordinate 1,338,901, forward strand.
GATGGATGGGATTGTCGGCAAGCTGGGGATAGGCGCTGTGCCCCTGCACCCCGTGGACGGTGAGGCGGCCGGTCAGGCTCCCGCGCCGGCCGATCTTCACCATCTGGCCCAGCTCCTCCGGGTTCGTCGGTTCGCCCACGATGCAGGCGTCCAGCCGCTCGCCATGCTCCTTCATCCAGGCCAGCACGGGTTTGGTGCCGTTGACCGCCGGCCCTTCCTCGTCGCCGGTGATGAGAAGAGCGATCCGGCCGTCGAAGCCCCTTCCTCGGCGCGCGAGGAAGCGCTCCGCCGCGCCGGTGAAACAGGCGATCGCCGCCTTCATGTCGGCCGCACCCCGGCCCCACAGCCGCCCGTCGCGAATCTCCGCGGCAAATGGGCCTCGCTGCCAGGCGGCCGTGTCGCCCGCGGGCACCACGTCGCTATGCCCGGCGAAGGCCAGGGCCTTGCCCGGGCCGTCGCCCCAGCGGGCGTAGAGGTTGTCGACCCTGTCCGTGCCCGGCGCCTGGAAGGGAAGCCGCCAGCAGCGGAAGCCAAGTCCCGCGAGTTGACCTTGCAGGAGATCGAGGGCGCCGGCTTCCGCCGGCGTCACGCTGGGGCAGCGGATCAGCGCCTGGGCGAGCGAGACGGGATCGATCGCGACCAAGGATCAGTCTCTCAGCAGGTCGTTGATCGAGGTCTTGGATCGCGTCTTCTCGTCCACGCGCTTGACGATGACGGCGCAATAGAGGCCGGGTCCCGCTTCGCCGCCCGGAAACGGCTTGCCGGGCAAGGTGCCCGAGACGACCACCGAATAGGCGGGTACGCGGCCGTAGTGGATATCGCCCGTGGCGCGATCGACGATCTTGGTCGAAGCGCCGAGATAGACCCCCATGGACAGGACCGAGCCTTCCTCCACCACCACGCCTTCGGCGACCTCGGCCCGGGCGCCGATGAAGCAGTTGTCCTCGATGACCACGGGTCCGGCCTGGACCGGCTCCAGCACGCCGCCGATTCCGGCCCCCCCGGAGATGTGACAGTTCTTGCCGATCTGGGCGCAGGAGCCGACCGTGGCCCAGGTATCGACCATGGTGCCGCTGTCGACCCGCGCCCCGACGTTGACGAAGCAAGGCATCAGGATCACGCCCGGCGCAATAAAGGCCGAGTGGCGCACCACGGCGCCGGGCACGGCGCGGAATCCCGCCTCCTTGAAGCGGTTGGCGCCCCAGGCCTCGAACTTGAGCGGCACCTTGTCATAGGCGCCGGCAGCGGTCGCCATGGGGGCGGAATCCCTGAGGCGGAAGGAGAGCAGCACGGCTTTCTTCAGCCATTGGCGCGTCACCCAGCGCCCGTCCTGCTTTTCCGCCACGCGCAAGCTGCCGGAATCGAGACCCTCCAGGGCCGCCTCGACGGCGTCGCGGACCTCGCCGCTCGTCGCCGGCGAGATGCCGTCGCGCTTTTCCCAGGCCGCGTCGACGGCGGCCTCCAATCCCTTCAGGTCCATGGCTCCCATTTTGCTAACCGGCTTTCTCGCGGGTGGCCTCTGCCGGCGCTTGTGCGCCAAGCCAGCCCACCAGATCGTCGGTGACGTGATGGATATGGTCGCCCGCCTTGTCCGTCTCGGCCCACTCCTCGCCGGTCAGCACCAGGACGGTGGTCATGCCGAGTGCCGCCGCCGGGCGCAAATTGCGCGGCAGATCCTCGATCATCACCGCCCGGCCAGGCTCGATGGCGTGACGGCTGATCAGGCGTTCATAGGTCGCCTCGGCCGGCTTGGGCACATAGCCGGCATCGGCGATGTCGAACACGCCGTCGAAGTGCCGGGCGACGCCCAGGCGGTCCATGACCCGGGCGGCGTGGGCGTTGGATCCGTTGGTGAAGATGAATTTGCGCCCCGGCAGGCGGGTGAGTGCCGCATCCAGAGCCGGGCTCGGGACGACCGGGCTGAGGTCGATGTCGTGGACGAATTCGAGAAACACCTCGGGCTCGATTGCGTGATGGGTCATCAGGCCCGAAAGAGTGGTGCCATGCTGGTGGAAATAGCGCTTCTGCAGCAGCCGCGCGGCCACGGCGTCGAGCCCGAGGCGATCCTGGATGAACAGGCCGATGCGCCGATCCACCTGGTCGAACAGCCGACAGCGCGCCGGATAAAGGGTGTTGTCGAGGTCGAAGACCCAATCGGCGACCTCGCCGAGGACGCGCTTGCTTGGCTCCGGGCTCATGGCGACTAGCCCGAGTTTCTCACAAGGGTCGCGATGTCGTTGCTCGCGCGCGGAGGCGATCCACGAGAAAGCGGGCCGAAGGCGATGTTCATCCATCGGCGAGGCCCGCTGCGCGGTCCGATCCCGACGCTTCTCTTCGAAGCGTCGGGTGAATTGGACCGCTCCTCGTTCCAGGGGTGGATCGATTCAGCCGAGGGACCAAGCGGTCCCTCGGCATCGAGCCACCGGTGGGCGCCCCGCGCGCGGCAACCCGGAGGGCCGGGCGAATTTGCCGACAGGACGTTGTCAGCCGGCTCGCCCGATGCGCAAGCATCGAGCTTCGCCGCCTTCCTAGCCTGTCGGCAAATTTGTCTCGGCGCCATCGTGATCCTTGTGAGAAACTCGGGCTGGGTCAACCGCGGCGCAGGATCGTGCCGACGCCGTGGGCAGTAAAGATTTCCAGGAGCAGGGCGTGAGGCACGCGCCCGTCCAGGATGACCGCCGCCTCGACGCCGTTGTCGAGCGCCTCCAGGCAGGTCTCGAGCTTCGGAATCATGCCACCGCTGATGGTGCCGTCCTTCATCAGGGCCGTGGCCTGGCTTACCGTCAGGTCGGTCAGGAGGTTGCCTTCCTTGTCCAGCACGCCCGGAACGTCGGTCAACATCAGCAGGCGTGTCGCCTTGATGGCGCCGGCGATCGCACCCGCAGCCGTGTCGGCGTTGACGTTGTAGGTCTCGCCCGCGCGCCCGTAACCGATGGGCGCGATGACCGGGATGAACCCCGCCCTGGAGAGCCGGTTCAGCGCCTCGCCGTCGATCTCCACCGGATCGCCGACGAATCCCAGATCGACGGACTGGCCGCCTTTGACCATCTGCATGCGGTTGGCCAGCATCAGGCCGGAATCCTTGCCGCTCAGGCCCAGCGCATCGCCGCCGGCCTGGGTGATGGCGGAGACGATATGCTTGTTGATCTTGCCGGCCAGCACCATTTCCACGACCTCGACCGCCGCGGCATCGGTGACGCGCAGTCCGTCGACGAAGCTGCTCTTGATCTGCAGGCGGTCGAGCATCTCGGCGATCTGCGGCCCGCCGCCATGGACCACCACCGGATTGATACCGACCTGCCGGATGAGGACGATGTCGCTGGCGAAGACGCGGGCGAGCTCGTCGTCCACCATGGCGTGGCCGCCGTACTTGATGACGAAGGTCTTGCCCGCATAGCGCTGCATGAAGGGCAGCGCCTCGGTCAGCGTGCGCGCGGTGCGCAGCCAGTGCTTCGTTTCGCTGAAATTGGGGGGCTGAGCCATGGGCGCGCACTCTATCGTAAAGGGGTGGGACGTGAAAGGCTGGCCAGCTCCGAGCGCAGTTCCGGCAAGCCGCGGCCGTCGAGCGCACTGGTCACGAGAACCATCGGATGGGCGGCCTTGTGGCGGGCGGCCTCGGCCGTCACCGCCGCGAGCTGCCGGGCGAGTACGGCAGGCGTCGTCTTGTCGGCCTTGGTCAGCACCAGCTGATAGGAAACCGCCGCCCGGTCGAGTTCGGTCATCACCCGACGATCCTCGGCCTTCAACCCGTGCCGCCCGTCGATCAGCAGGCAAAGGCGCCGGAGGCTCGGTCGCCCCTGAAGATAGAGGCGGATCAAGGTCGACCACGCCTCCTTGCGCGCGGCGCCCACGGCGGCAAAGCCGTAGCCCGGGAGGTCGACCAGCAGCAGACTGCCGCCGAGATCGAAGAAGTTGATCTGCTGGGTGCGGCCCGGCGAGCGCGACACCCGTGCCAGCGCCGCATGGCCGACCAGCGCGTTGATCAGACTCGATTTGCCCACGTTGGAACGGCCGGCGAAGGCGACCTCGGGCGATCCGGGCGCCGGCAAGGCGTCGGCTCGTTCGGCGCCAGCGATGAAGCGGCAGGCCCGGGCGAAGAGGCGTCGGCCGGCCTCGATCGCCTCTGCCGTCGGCGCTCCGGCGGTCAGGTCTTCTTCTTCCCCTGCCACATCAGGTAGCGCTGCTGGGTGATGGACAGCAGATTGTTCCAGGCCCAGTAGATGACGAGGCCCGCGGGAAAGCGCGCCAGCGTGAAGGTGAACACGATGGGCAGCAACATGAAGATCTTGGCCTGGACCGGATCGGGAGGTGCCGGGTTCAGCTTCTGCTGCAGCCACATGGTGATGCCCATGATGATGGGCCAGACGCCGAGGCTGACGAGCGAGAGCGCGATCCCGGCCAGAGGGCCCAGCATGGAAAGGTCGTGGGGCACGCCCCACGGCAACAGGCCGAAGAGGTTGACCCAGGAGGTCGGATCGGGCGAGGACAGATCCCTGATCCAGCCGAAGAAGGGCGCGTGCCGCATCTCGATGGTGACGACGAAGGTCTTGTACAGGCAGAAGAAGACCGGGATCTGCACCAGAATCGGCAGGCAGCCCGCGGCCGGGTTCACCTTCTCGCGTTTGTAGAGCTCCATCGTCTCCTGGTTCAGGCGCTGCTTGTCGTCCTTGAAGCGCTCGCGCAGCACGACCATTTGGGGCTGCAGGCCCTTCATCTTGTTCATCGCCCGGAAGGATTTGTTGGCGAGCGGGAAGAGCAGCAGCCTGACGCAGATGGTCAGCGCGAAGATCGCGAGGCCGAAATTGCCGATCACGCGATAGAGGAAGTCCATCACGAAGAACAGCGGCTCGGTCAGGAACCAGAACCAGCCGAAGTCGACGGCCCGCTCGAACAGCGGGATGTGAAGCTGGTCGCGATACTGATCGAGAATATGCACCAGCTTGGCGCCTGCGAACACGTGCATCGCGGAACTGGCGCTGGCGCCCGGCGCGACCGTCAGCGGAGCGGCAGTTCGGAAGCCGGCGACGTACGCATCTGTCCCCGACGACCTGTCGTCGGCAAACACGACGCTGATCGCCGCATCCTGGCTCGGCACGACCGCGACCAGCCAATACTTGTCGGTGAAGCCGAGCCAGCCGCCGGTGCTGTCGAAGCTTTCGGTACCCGCCTTGGCGATCCCGGCGTAAGTGACCTCCTTGAGGCTGCCGCCGAACACGCCCAGCAATCCCTCATGGATGACCGAATAGCCCAAGGTCTTCGGCGTGCCGACGCGCCGGACCCGCCCGTAAGGAAAGAGGTTCACGGGTGCGCTGCCGGCGTTGGTGACGCCGTCGGTCACGGTGAACATGTAGTTCTGGTCGACCTCGAACTTGCGCGTGAAGGTCAGGCCCTGTCCGTTGCTCCAGGTGAGAATCACGGGATGGTCGGGAGAAAGGGTGCTGTCCTTGGTCGTCCAGGGGGTTTCAGGTCCGGGCAGCTTGAGGCTGGCGCCGCTGTCGGTCTGCCAGCCGAAATCGCTGTAGTAGGCGCCTTGGGCATCGGGCGGATTGAGCAGCGCGATCAGCGGACTCTTCGGGTCCACCGTCTCGTGATAGGCGGCGAGCGTCAGATCGTCGAGCCGCCCGCCCGCGAGCGAGATCGAGCCGATCAGGCGATCGGAACGGATTTCAATCCGCGGGCTCGCGGCGAGCGCCTCGGCCCGCGGCTTGAAGGCCGGGGCTGCGGGCGCGACCGGCACTGCCGGCAGAATCCCGCCGCCGGTCGAGGTGGTGAGGGTCGTCGTCGCCTGCACCGGATGAGGCGGCGGGAAAAATCGGGCGATGATGTACTGCGATCCGAAGAGGATGATCGCCGAGAGGACGACCGCGAGGATCACGTTCTTTTGGTCGAGCATCGATCTCTACAACCCTTCCCGAAGCCCTCGGTGCGCTGCCCGTCGGTCGCGGGCCGGCACCGGGTCATAGCCGTGGCCGCCCCAGGGGTGGCAGCGCAGGATGCGCCTGAAACCGAGCCACCCGCCGGTCAATGGCCCATGGGCAAGGATCGCCTCGGCCGCATATTCCGAACAGCTGGGCGCGAAGCGGCAGCTCTGCGGCAGGATCGGCGAGATCGTCCACTGATAGAGCCGAATCGGCAGCACCGCCAGGCGCCGCAGCCAAAGCCGCGCCGGCGTTGAACCCTTCGGTATCGGATCGGCGCGCTTCATGTCCGATAGACGCCGAGACGTTGCAGCCCTTCGGCCAGATCGGCCAGCAGGGCCTGGTAGCGCCGGGTGAGCGTGCCCGAACGCGCGATCAGCACATAGTCATGGCCTTCGGCGGCATGAACGGGAAGCAGCTCGGCCGAGGCCGCGCGAAGCCGCCGGCGCGCACGATTTCGGGCGACCGCATTACCGACCTTGCGGCTGGCGGTGAAACCGACGCGCAGCTCGGCCGCCGGCGATTGGGGTGCCATCTGCAGAATCAGGCCCGGGGCCACCCACTTGCGGCGGCCCTCGGCGACCTTGAGGAACTCGGCTCGGCGGATGAGGCGCTTCACGGGCGCCAGGAGTCTCACGCGCTTAGGCGCTTGCGACCCTTGGCCCGGCGATTGGCGATCACCTTGCGGCCGCCGACCGTGGCCATGCGCGCCCTGTAGCCGTGACGACGCTTGCGGACGAGCACGCTGGGCTGATAGGTGCGCTTCACCTTGAAACTCCGTTGCGAGAGGCTGTTGTTTCGCGAGAAATTGCCGCGGCTGTATAAGGGCTTAAGCGCTAGGAGTCAACCGCGGCCCGGACCGGCAAAGGGTGGCGCCAGCCGGGGTGGCGCCTGTACATGCCCGATGATACATGATCCCCATGACCGACGGGGATCCCGCGCGCCTCCAGCGCATCGGGTCGCGGCAATTCGTGACCCGGCCATTGTCGCGAATTTCTGCGTGAATCCGGTACCAAAACGGAGAACGCTGTTGCGACTTTCCGCGCAGGTCGGATCCAAGGGCGGCGTCCGGCGATGGCTGCCGCTTGCGCTGATCCTGCTGGGCATCGTCCTGTTCTTCGGCTTCGGCCTGCAGCGCTATCTGACCGGCGAGACGCTGTGCGCCAACCGGGCCGCGCTCGATCAGGCCGTGGGCAATCACCATTGGCTGGCCCTGGGCATCTTCATTCTCGTCTACACAATGGTCGTGGCCCTGTCGGTGCCGGGTGGTTTGGCGCTCACGCTTGCAGGCGGCTATCTCTTTGGCCCCTGGCTCGGCGGCGGAGCGACGATCCTCGGCGCGACGACGGGCGCTGGCCTCCTCTTCCTCGCCGCCCGCGGTGCCCTTGCCGACTGGCTCCGGGGCCGCGCCGGCCCCTGGCTCGAAGAAGATGCGCCAAGGCTTCCAGGCCAACGCCTTCAGCTACCTGCTCTTCCTCAGGCTGGTGCCGGCCTTTCCCTTCTTCGTCGTCAATCTCGTGCCCGCCTTCCTCGGCGTCGAGTTCCGCGTATTCCTCCTTGCCACTCTCATCGGGATCGCTCCCGCGACCTTCATCTTCTCCAATTTCGGCGCCGGGCTTGGCAAGCTCCTGGACTGCAATACGCCCATCAGCATCGGGAGCGTGCTTTCGCCCGAGACCCTCGCGGGGCTGGTGGGGCTCGCCCTCCTTTCCCTGCTCCCCGTGGCCTACAAGAAATGGCGGCGTCGATGAGCGATATCCTGAAGACCGACATCTGCGTCATTGGCGCGGGCTCGGCCGGGCTCACTGTGGCGGCCGGCGCCAGCCAATTGGGCGCCAGCACGGTCCTGATCGAGGCCGGCCAGATGGGCGGCGACTGCCTCAACACCGGCTGCGTGCCGTCCAAGGCCCTGCTCGCTGCTGCCCATGCCGCTGTCGCCCATCGCCGTGCCGGGGATTTCGGCCTGGAAGCAGCACCGCCTAGGGTCGATTTTCCCGCGGTCATGGCTCATGTCCGGCGAGTCATCGCCGAGATCGAGCCCAACGATTCGCAAGCGCGCTTCACCGGCCTCGGCGTCAAGGTCATCCGCGCCGAAGCCAGGTTCACCGGACCCGGCGAAGTCACGGCGGACGGCCGGACGATTCGAGCCCGGCGCTTCGTCATCGCCGCCGGCGCCCGTCCCTTCGTACCTCCGCTCCCGGGACTGGCAGATGTCCCCTATCTCACCAATGAGACGGTTTTTTCATTGGAACAGCTGCCGGCTCATTTGCTTGTGCTGGGCGGTGGGCCCATCGGGGCGGAACTCGCCCAGGCCTTTCGCCGGCTCGGGTCCGAGGTCAGCCTGGTGGAAATGCAGGATCTGCTGCCCAAGGACGATCCCGAGGCCGTCGACGTGGTGCGCCGCGCCCTGGTCGAGGACGGCGTGGCGCTCTATGAGCGCCACAAGGTCCTGCGTGCCAGCCGCGACGGCGCCGGCCTGGCGCTGGAAATCGAGGGCGCCGCTGGACGACGGCAGCTTGCGGGCACGCATCTTCTCGTCGCCGCGGGCCGGCGCCCTGCGGTCGAGGGCCTCGGGCTGGATGCGGCGGGGATCGTGCATTCGCCCCAGGGAATCCGGGTCGATGCCGGGCTCAGGACCAGCAACCGGAGGGCCTATGCCATCGGCGATATCGCCGGCGGACCGCAGTTCACCCATCTGTGCAGCTACCAAGCGGGGATCGTGCTGCGCAGCGCCCTCTTCCGCCTGCCGGCGCGCCAGCAGCTGGACGCGTTGCCCTGGGTCACCTTCACCGAGCCGGAGCTGGCCCATGTCGGCCTGAGCGAAGCCCAGGCCCGGGCCAAGGGACCCATCCGAATCCTGCGCTGGCCCTATGCCGAAAACGATCGGGCCCATGCCGAGCGCCAGGGCCAGGGCTTCATCAAGGTCATCGCCTCGGCCCGCGGCCGCATCCTCGGCGCCGACATCGTAGGCGCCGAGGCGGGCGAACTCATCCATCTCTGGACCCTGGCCGTCTCCAAGCGCCTTGGCATCGGCGCCGTCGCCGGCATGATCGCGCCCTATCCGACCTTGGGCGAAATCGGCAAACGCGCCGCCGGCAACTACTTCCTGCCCAAGCTTTTCTCCGAACGCACCAAGCGCCTGGTGCGCTTCCTCGCCCGGTTCGGCTGAGCAGCCAACCCGCAGGCCAGCATGACGACCAACGGCACTCGCCTGCAACTGCCGCCGCCTTACCGGAGCCTGTCGGCGCGTCTGCTGGTCTTGACCATTGCCTTCGTCATGCTGGGCGAAGTGCTGATCTACGCTCCCTCGGCGGCACGTTTCCGTTACGAGTTCCTGCAAGAGCGGCTGGCGACGGCGCATGTCGCGGTGCTGGCCCTGCTGGCCACGCCCAACAACATGGTGAGCGACGCCCTCCAGACGGAGCTGCTGCAGCGCGCCTCGGCCTATGCCATCGCGCTGCGCCGGCCCGACGGCGTCAAGCTCCTGATGCGCTCAAGGCAGGGGGTACCGATGGTCGACGCCAGCTACGATCTCGGCCGGCGCAATCTGATCGGCCTGATCGGCGACGCCTTCGTCACTCTCAGCCACCCCGCCAACCGCGTCCTTCGCATCGTCGGGCCCTCGCCCAAGGCACCTGATTCCCTGGTCGAGACCGTCATCGACGAAGCCCCGATGCGGGCCGCCCTCATCGACTATTCGGCGCGCGTGCTCGGGCTTTCGGTCATCATTTCGCTGGTCACGGCCGCCCTGGTCTATCTCAGCCTCCAGTGGTTGATGATCCGGCCGATGCGCCGGCTGACCGCGGCGATGGTCGCCTTCCGCGATGACCCCGAGGAACTCGGCGCGCAGTCTGAAGCCCGGGCGCCGGCGCGACGAGATCGGCGTCGCCGAGCGGGAGCTCGTGGCCATGCAGGCGGGGCTGCGAGCGGCGCTCGGCCAGAAGGCGCGGCTGGCCGCTCTCGGCGGGGCCGTGACCCGGATCAACCACGACCTGCGCAACATCCTGGCGACGGCCAGCATCGTCAGCGACCGGCTGGCCGCCAGCGATGACCCGCAAGTCCAGCGCAATGCGCGGGCGCTTCTGGCCGCCATCGATCAGGCTGCCCAGCTTTGCACGGCGACCCTCGACTTCACCCGCGAGGGACCGCCGAACATGGCGCTTTCCCGCTTTCCCCTGGCCGAGCTCATCGGCGAGGCGGGCCTCGCCGTCCAGGCGCCGGATGGGGCCGAAGCGCCGGTTCGCTGCGCCGTGCCGGAATCGCTCGCCCTCGAGGCCGACCGGTCCCAGCTCTTCCGCATCCTGGCCAACCTGGCCCAGAACGCCGTGCAGGCCGGTGCCAGGCGGGTCGAAATTTCCGCCCGGCAGGAACCTGGCGTCATCCGGATCCGAGTGGCCGACGACGGTCCTGGTCTGGCGCCCCGAGCGCGGGACAACCTGTTCCAGCCCTTCGCCGGCTCGACCCGCCCGGGCGGCACCGGCCTGGGCCTCGCCATCGTCCGCGAGCTGGTACGCGCTCATGGCGGCGAGATCAGGCTCGAGAGCAGCGGCGCGCAAGGGACGGTCTTCGTCATCGAGCTGCCCCAACATACCGGGCCATAGCGTTCTTGCGGCCCGCCCTTCGGGCCTGTAGCAATCGCCGGCAAGGGCGATACCCCCGGGGAACCGCAAGTTGGCCAGCATCATCATCGCCGACACGACCAAGCACTATGACGGACGGTACCTCGAGACCCATCCACTCGGAGGCACCGAGTCTTCCGTCATCCGGCTCGCCCGGGAGCTGGCGCGGCGCGGCCACGCGGTGACGGTCTACGTCAATTGCGACGGGCCGATCGAGCATCAGGGCGTGGCTTGGCGCCCGCTCTCGAGCGCCGTGCCGGAGAGCTGCGATCTCTATGTCGCGGTCCAGCATCCGCGCCTCTTGGGATTCGTGAAAAAGCCGCGCCGGCGCGCCATCTGGGTGCTCTGGCAGCCCAACAACCTGAAGCACTACAAGCAGATCTGGCGGGTCTGGCTTTACCGTCCGGTGCCCGTGCTGATGAGCCTGCACCAGGTGCGGATCTATTCGCCCTTCCTGCCTCGGCGCGATCCCCAGATCCTGATCCCGCTGGGCTTGCCCGAAGATGTGCGGGGTCATCCGCCCCTCGGTGCCGCGGCCGCGAGGCGCGCCATTTTCGCGTCTCACCCGCGCCGCAATCTACGCCAGCTTGTCGAGATCTGGGCGGCCTCCATCCTGCCGCGGGTACCCGACGCCACGCTCGATGTCTATGGCGTGCATGATCTCCCGCCCGCCGACGACGCTTGGAACAGCTGGGGCGACACGGTACTGCCGCCGGGAATGACGCCGGCGGTCAAAGCCTCGATCCGCATACGGCCGACGGCGTCCCGAGCGGAGCTGATCGAAGCCTTCCGCACCTCGCGATGCATGCTCTACCTGGGCCACAAGGTGGAAGCGTTCTGCCTGTCCGCCGCCGAGGCCCAGGCGTTGGGCCTTCCGGCGGTGGTGGCCCCAGTCGCCGCGGTGCCGGAACGGGTGGTCGACGGGGTCACGGGTTTCATCGACGCCGATCCGGAAAGATTTGCCGCTCACGCAGTCTCGCTGCTGACCGACGACGCCCTGTGGCGGGGACAGCATGAGGCCGCCTTGCGCCTGCAGCAGGGGATCACCTGGAGCGAATATGCCGGACGCTTCGAGGCAGCACTGCTCGGCGACCGCATTCCCCTCAACCGCTCGGTCCTCGCAGTGCCGGAAAATTAGACCGTCATTCCCCGTCCAAGGCGGCGCGCAGGACGCGATCGCAGAAAGCCGCCGGTGAATGCCGGCGCAGCACATGGTCTCGTCCGGCGAGCGCCATGCGCTTCAGCGTCGCCTTGTCGGCCAGTGCCGTTTCGATCTTGCGCGAGAGGTCATCGCCCTCGGGCGCGTAGTATAGGGCGTGGCGCCCGTCCTCCAGCGGCCGATGCCTCAGGATCGTCGGATAGTTGATGACCGGCACGGACAGGCATTGGCAGGCTTCATAGTGCCGATAGCAGTCCCAGCCGAGCCCTTCCGGCGACCAGGTGAGCCAAGCCTCGCTCATGCGCCGGTAGTATTCCGCCTTGGGCAGCCTTTCGGCGGGAAGATCGACGACGAAGCCCCGCTTCGCCAGGCCGCGCAGCTGCTCGAGGCCGGCGGGCCGCAAGGTCGAATTGCGCTCGACCGCCCCGGAGAAGAAGACGTCGGCCTTCTTGGACTCGAAGGCCTTGTCGGAGTCCAGCGGCGCGACGGCGTCGGGATCCTCGACCAGCGCCGCCGATTCCTCTCGGCCGATCCGCCGCCAGCCCTCGGGCGAGGACAGGACCCAAAGCCCCACGGAGATCGGCCTGAGCTTCGCCAGGCGCGCCTGCCATCGGGCGCGGGCGCGGATGCGCAAGGTCGGCAGGCTCGAATGGGCCGTGCCGTGAAACACATGCCACTGGTCGACGGGCAGCTCCCGCTTGAAGTAGAGCTTCGCCCGGTCCATCAGCCGATGGTTCGACCGGTTGATGGTGAACCCGTCCTGCATGTCGAGGACGACGAGGGGAACGCCGACGCCGCGAAACCGCAGCAGCCATACGCCGAACACGCGGCTCAGCGCGGTCACGGGTTGGAGCGGCGAGCGCGCCAGCGAACGCAGCCAGTAGCGCGGGTGCCAGGGCGACTGGTTCGTCGCATAGGCGACGACGAGGTCGTAGCCACTCTGCCGCGCCGCCCGGGTCTCGCCGAGGAACCGCCCGACGGTGCAGTCGGCATAGGCCTCTTTGGCCAGCGTCCGCGACGGTCTCGACCCCGTCCACAAGAGCGTGGTGCGTTCGGGGTATTGTTGCTTGAAGTAGTCGTGATCCCCGATCTCGAGGATGCGCGCGGAAGCGTGATCGATGGCCACGCCGAAACCAATAGACGATATGAATGACCGCTGCAAACCTTGGGGCAGCCGATTGCACCGGCGCCCGCGATCGACTATGCCTCAGGCACAATCGTCGGCCAGGTGCAATTGTGGCGGGAAGAGTCCACAATCCCTGGCCTTTGGGCCGTAGGCTTCTTGGTCCCTGGATCTGCCGGGAGAATGCATTGGCGACAACGCCCGCCGTAACGGTCCTGATGCCGGTCAGAAACGGCGAGCGGTGGCTCGAGCAGTCCCTTCGCAGCGTCGCCCTGCAGACGATCCACGACTTCGAATTTCTCATCGTCGACAACGGTTCGACCGATCGCACGCCGGAAATCCTGGCCCGGGCCTGCGCCGGCGACCAGCGGTTCATCGCCTTGCGCGAACCGCACCGCGGCATCGTGCCGGCCCTCAACACCGGCCTGGCGGCGGCTCGTGCGCCCCTGATCGCGCGCCTCGACGCCGACGACATGGCGCTGCCGAACCGCCTGGAGCGCCAACTCGATTTCATGTCCTGCCATCCAGAGGTCGGGCTCCTCGGCAGTTGGGCCGACGTCATCGACACGCGCGGAAAAGTGTATGGGCACCGGCGCCCCTTGACCGGGCACGACGATCTGGTCCGGATATTGAAGTTCAGCAACCCCTTCATCCATCCGGCGGTCATGTTCCGCACCGAGCTCGTCCGGCGCCTGGGGGGATATCGCGCCGCCTTCGAGGTCAGCGAAGACTACGACCTGTGGCTCCGGATGTCCGAGGTCACGGTGCTGGCCAACCTGCCCGAGCCCCTCGTCTTCTACCGCCTGCACGCCGGCAACCTGATGTTCCGCAAGGTGGTCCGCCAGTCCTTCTCGGTGCATCTCGCCCAATGCTCGGCGCGGTTGCGCCGGGCGTCGGGCCATGATCCCGTGGACGCCATGCTGAAGGCGCCGAAGTGGTGGGAAAAGGACTCTGACGATTCCTTTTTCGCCAAGGAGGCGCAACTCTTTCGCCTGCTGGGGCTCGCCGACCGCAAGGCCATCGAGCATGCCGATTTCGGCGCCATCGAGAACGTCGACCCGGCCGATCTGGGATTCGCCCTCAACGGCACCGACCGCAAGCTCGCCCGGAGGGCGATCGCCAACCTGGTCTTGCGTTCCGGCCTCGGCCAGCCGAGGGCGAAGCTGCGCTTGATCGGCTCGCTGTGGCAGCTTTCCAATGCCCGCGGTCAGCCGCCGGCGCGAGATCCAGTGCCGGTCCCTGGGAGCGCCCCAGAGAGCATCCCCGGGAGCGCCCGGGCAGACATGTCGGGCAACTAAGCCAATCCCGCTTGCTCTCGGCTTCGGCACCAGGCCTCGAGTGCGAGCAGGGTCCAGATCCGGTATTGCAGTGACGTTCGCCCGGCGTAGAACGCCTCGACGTATTTGCGGACCACGTCGGGCCTCAGGAACGCGCCGATCCGCCCGTCGGCAAGCAGCGTCTTCTCGACGTAGCGGCGGAACTCCGGCTTGGCCAGCCAATCTTTCACCGGCGCCCCGAAACCTTGCTTGGGTCGCGTGAACACCGCTGCCGGCAGCCTTTCGGCAAATGCCCGCTCCAGGATCAGCTTTCCCCTCCGCGCGTCCGACTTGTAGTCGACGGGCAGGTTGAAAGCGAACTGGGCGAGCTTGGGATTGAGAAAGGGACAGCGGACCTCCAGGGAATGCATCATCGAGGACCGGTCGACCTTGGCCAGCATGTCCCCCGGCAATCCCATGGCGAGATCGATGAGGTTCATCTTCTCGACCGGCGTCTCGCCGGCGGAGAGATCGACATGGTCGGTCGGATCGACCTCGACGGCGTGGGGATCCTTGGCGAGCCGCACCCGCTCGCGAGGCGAGAAGTGGCTGATAGCGCGCTTCTTGAAACGGGCCAGCGGCGGCGACAGCAGCTCGCGGGCAAGCCGCGCCAGCCGGGGCAGGTGCTGGTGCTTGCGATAATGCCGGTAACCCAGGAACAACTCGTCGCCCCCGTCGCCGGACAGCACGACTTTGACTGACTTTCTCGCCGCCGCCGAGATGAGATGCATGGGCACGTTCGAGGAGTCCGCGAAGGGCTCGTCGAAATAGCCGGCGACAGCCTCGAAGGCCTCGAGAAGATCGGCGCGGATCTGCTCTTCGCGGTGATCGGTGCCCGCGGTCGCGGCCACGGCGGCGGCAAAGGGAAGCTCGTCGATGAAGCCTTCGAAGCCGGCGGAGAAGGTCTTGATCCGGCGCGCGGAGGCCGCCTGGGCCAGCACCGCCACGATGCTGGAATCGACGCCGCCCGAGAGGAGGACGCCAACCTCGACGTCGGCGACCAGGCGGCTGCGCACCGATTCGGCCAGCATCTCGCGGATCGCCTCCGCCGCTGCCTCGCGCGAAACCCCGAGCGGCTCTCGGTAAATCTGCCAGTACCGGTTCAACGCGAGGCGCCCGTCCTTGTAGAGGGCCGAGAAGCCGGGCTGGAGCGTGTGGATGTCGGCGTAGATCGTCCGCCAGGGCGGCACGTAGAGAAGCGCCAGGTAGTTGTCGAGGGACACCGGATCGAGCTTCGCCTGGACGCGGCCGGTGGCGAGGATCGCCTTGATTTCCGAGGCGAAGATCAGGCTGTCCCCGTCCCGGGCATAGAACAGCGGCTTTTCCCCGAACCGGTCCCGGGCCAGGAACAGCTCCCGCTTTCTCTCGTCCCAGATGGCAAAGGCGAACATGCCGTCGAGATGCTCGGGGCAGTTCTGGCCATATTGCCCATAGGCCTTCAGGATCACCTCGGTGTCGGAATTGGTGACGAAGCGATGGCCGAGACCTTCCAGGGTCCGGCGCAGTTCCCGGTAGTTGTAGATCTCGCCGTTGAGCACGATGGCCGTGCCGCGCTCGGCGTCCGCGATCGGCTGATGTCCGCCCGCGATATCGATTATCGAAAGGCGGGTGTTCGCAAGCGTGCAGCCCGAAAAGGCGAGCCTTCCCCGGTCGTCCGGCCCGCGCCGGTTCAACGTGGCGAGCGCGCGCTCGATCGCTGCCTCAGTTTCGCTTCCGCTGGCCGTGATGCCGACGATGCCGCACATGGGAGAGAGGCTAGCACGGCCGCACTGTCGGTCTCGCCATCCGCGTTACCATGCCCTTGCCTTTCGGTCGATTGGCATGCCATTGGTCCGCCCCAGCGGGGACGGGACGATGACCGCCAAGCAACGATGACCAGGCCGCTTTCCGAGTACAGTCTCGCCGATTGGCGGCGCTTGCGTCCGCTCACCCATGGCATCAAGACCTTGCGCTACCGCGCCGTCGACCGCATCTACCGGCGCCGGCCGGCGCGGGCGGGCGATCCCGCCCAGCTCGCGCGGGCCGTCGCGGGGCGGCAGCTCCTGACCACCATCGCCTTTGCCGATCCTGAGGCCATCGACTGGCAGGGACGGCTGCTTGCCCATTATCTTCCCCGGCCGTTGCACCTGATCGCCGACAACTCTCCCGACGATGCCTCGGCCGCGGCCATCGCCGCCGTCGCCCGCGACCGGGGCCTGCCCTATGTCCGGTTGCCGCGCAACCCCTGGCGGGACGCGAGCCGATCGCACGGGGTCGCACTCAATTGGGTCTGGCACAATATCATCCGTCCCGGCCGGCCGGCGGCCTTCGGATTCCTCGACGACGACCTGTTTCCGACCGGGCCCGACGATCCTTTCGTCCCGCTCGAGTCCCAGGACTTCTACGGCGTCGTCCGCGAATGGGGACCCCGTTGGTTTCTATGGGCCGGCTTTTGCAGCTTCCGGTTCGACGGCGTGAGAGACAAGGCGCTGGATTTCGGCCAGGACTGGTTCAAGGGACTGGACACCGGCGGCGGCAACTGGCGCGTGCTCTACCGCCACGTCGATCGAGCGCGCATCCGCGAAGCCGAATCCCGCTACGTCCCCTTCAAGGCCGGCATTGAGATGCGCGACGGGCCCCTGCAATGGTGCGGCAGCTGGCTGCATGAAGTCGGCCTGATGGGGCGCAGCGACCTTCAGGCCGAAAAGCGCCGGGCCGTGGCCGAGATGCTAGTGCCTCATCTGGCCGCCGCCTCGGCACCTAGAGCCTGATCGCCTCAATGACGCTCAGCTTGAGGCGTGAATCAGGCTCTAATCCTCTAAAGCAGGGCGAGATTCACGGGTCAGCTTGCTTCAAGCTGACCCGTGAATCTTGCCCTAGGCTGAGCCCGATCGGCAGCCAGAGCAATAGCCAGGGCCATCCGAGCGGCGTGGCGATGATTTCGAAATCGACGCTGGTCGCCACGAGCGCCACTGCGAGCAGGACCGGGGCGAACAGGCCGCCCGGCTCCCGCCGGCTGCGCCAAGCACGGTAGACCGCCGCCACCAGCAAGGCGATCAGCGCCGCCACCGAGATCAGGCCGCCGCGAATGAGCGCGGCAATCATCATGTTGTGCGGATTGATGATGGGGATCCCGTTGGGCAGAACGATGCCGGGATCGAAGGATAGCCCATAGCCGAGCCACGGCCGCTGCGCCGCCAGATCCAGATAGAACCGCCAGAGGGAAAACCTGAAGGAATCGCCCCGGCCCACCGCCGCAAGCAGGAGCGGCGTCGCGAGCGCCAGCAGGAACAGGGCCGCGCCAAGCACGCCCAACATCAGCAGGCGCCGTTGCCGCCCGCCCGAGAGAAGGAGAGCCACGAGCCCCGCGGCGAGCGTGCCCATGAGGGAGCCGCGGCTCATGGTCAGAGTGAGGGTGACGAGGAGCACGAGGGTAGCGCCGAGCGTCACCGCCAGCTGCGCCCGGGTCAGCCGCTCACCGGCGAGAAGGGCGAAGCATCCGGCGCAAGCCACGGCGTTGACGATGCCGATGTAGTTCTGATTGTAGTACATCGAAAACCCGGCGATGCCGATCAGCTGCTGCGAGAGCAGCCCATGGGGGTACTTGTGCAGGAAGGCGGCCAGGTTGATCAGGGCCGCAAGCGACGCGGCGCCGGCCAGGGCGAGGAAAAGCTGCTTCGGGAAATCCCGGTCCCGGCGCATCAGGAGGGCGGTGATGGCCAGGAACGACAGCACCTGCAGGGCAAAGATGAAATGCTTGGCGATCGGCAGCGCCCTGGCATCCGGGGCCGCGATCCCCGCCAGGCCGAGAGCCGCGAAATAGAGCGCCGCCAGGATGAAGATGGGCGAGGCGAGGATCGGCCTCAGATCGGACCGGCGCACGAGACACAGCGCCAGCGGCATGACGGCGAAGTCGTAGACCGTGTGTGCCAACCAAATGTTCCACATCAGGTAGACGAGGCAGAGCGCGACGATATAGAGCCACGGCACCACGTGATGGCGTTCGACCGCGGCGGCGAAGGCCTCCAACCGCCGTCGAACGATCGAGCCCGGCGTCGGCCGGGCCGGCATCGGCCCCGCGGTCAAGCGGAGGCCGGCGGCTCGGCCAGGAGCTCGCGCAGATGCATCGCCAGTTGCTCGGCCGATTGCTGCCAGGTCATGGGCCGGTAACTCTCCCGGATCCGCTGTTCCGCCTCGGCGACGGTTTCGGGCGAGCGCAGCAGCGCGCGGATCGCCTCTTCCCAGGCCCGGAAATCCTGAGGATCGAAATGCCGCGCCAAGCCCTGTCCCGCCTCGGGCAAGGAAGAGCTGTTGGAAGCCAGGCAGAGCTTGCCATGGGCCAGGCTTTCCGAAATCGGCAGCCCCCAACCTTCGTAGAGCGAGGGATAGAGGGTCCACAGGCAATTGCGGTAGAGCCAGG
Source organism: uncultured Alphaproteobacteria bacterium (assembly GCA_963724385.1). Lineage (GTDB taxonomy): Bacteria > Pseudomonadota > Alphaproteobacteria > Dongiales > Dongiaceae > DASXQK01. The sequence goes on from CAVRUJ010000002.1 coordinate 1,357,435, forward strand.
AAAGCTCGCCGTCGGACGCGCCGTGAAGCAGGACGATCGAATCGCGGACCAGCGGATCATGGGCGATCTGCCAGAGCAGATCCCCGCTGCCGAATCCCTTGCGGCCGACAATCACCAGCTTGGGCAGGCCGGGCAGGTTCTGCTCCGCAAAGCGGCGCCACAGCCGGTAAAGGAGATCGAAATTCTTTCGGGCCTGGATCGTGCTGACGCTGAGCACGAAATTGCCGGGCGAGAGATCGGCGGGCTCGGCCGGGCGTTCGGGCTTTAGAGCCAAGTCGAAGTCGGCACCCGGACGCAAGGTGACGAGGCGTCCCCTGGGGCCGCCCTTATCGCCGGCCGCTTTCGCGATGTCGGCCCTGGTCGAATTGGAAATGGCGATGGCGAGGTCGGCGTCCTCGGCGAGGAAGCGAGCGAAGGCGCGGCAACCCTCGACGAAGTCCTGGCTCTCGAACAACTGCGGGTATTTGAGCGGGATCAGATCCTGGCACAGGACGGCCACGCGCAGACCCTGATTCCAGCGAAGCTCGCGCAACAGCTGAAAATCATGCTGGCCCCAGGTCTCCCCCAGCAGCAGCAGCACGTCGCCGGGACGGGCGTCGGGAAAAGCCTTCGCGTCGCTCAGCGCATCGATGCGCCGGAAGACCCTGCCCATGAGTCCGCGGCGCCATTTGCGGAACGACTGTTCGCAGCGGCGCGCGAAACCCCGCAGCGCGCCCCTCTCGGGTCTGCCTGCCCTGCCGGCGAAGGGCCGCAGTCTTTCGGGTGTGGGCAGCCCGGGCACGGCCACGAAGCGCCGCCTAGTCTTAAGATAATGGCAAAACCGGAGTTCCTGCCCCATCAGCCGGCTGAGGGCTTCCGCGTAGCGGGTTTCGACCCGAAGCGTCCCGTTGGCCCGGCCCGCGCCCAGGCGCAGGGTCGTCGTCAGGTCCAGCCAAACCACCGGCGCTCGGCGCTCCCCCGTTGGCTGCTGCGTCAAGCCTGGCTACTCCGGAAAATGGCAAGGGGTACCTAATCGGCCCTTGGCGCATCTTGGAGCGGGCTGCCGGCGGGTGGCAATCGGAAACATGGATGCGAAAAGAAGGGCCAGCCCGGCGCTTGACAGCCCCGATGCTTGCAGGCCGGCGCATCGATCGCTTAGCTTCATCCATTCACCTTCGATCATCTCACGGGGACCCTGATGGCGCTTGGCAGGCGGCCGGCTTGAGGTTCGCCTTCGGCATCTTTCGCCTCCTGCCCGCGGGCGGGCTGGAGCGCAACGCGCTGGAGATCGCCCGGCTGCTCCTGGCCCGGGGCCACGGGATCGTCTTCCATACGACCCGCGGCGGAGAAACGGTGCCGGCGGGTGCCGAGGTCGTGACGCTCCCCAGGCGCGGGACGAGCAATCATGGCGCGATGAAGGCCTTCTCCGCCGGCTATGCCGCGGCCGCCCGCGGTTTCGACCTCACGGTCGGCTTCCAGAAGCTCGACGGCATCGATCTGCTTTATTGCGCCGACTGGTGCTTCGTCGATCGGGAGCGTCCGTTCTGGCAACGATGGCTGCCGCGCTATCGCGTCATGGCGGCCCTTGAGCGAGCCTGCTTCGGTCGCCAGTCCGCGACGCGCATCGTGGCCCTTGCCGCGCCCCAGCTTGAGGCCTACCGGCGGGCCTATGCAACGCCGTCCGAGCGCATAGCCCTCATTCGGCCCACTGTCGCCCCCAGCATCCGCGCCGACGCGCCGCCATCAGCCGAGACCAAAGCCGCGTTCAGGGCCAGGCACGGGATCGGCGCCGAGGCCGTGGTGTGGCTCTGGGTCGGGCTTCAGCCCCTGGTCAAGGGCCTCGACCGCGTCCTCACCGCCCTTGCCAAGCGCGACGACGCTGTCCTCGTCATCTGCGGCGCCGACCGCAAGAACCGTCAGATCGAGCGGCTTCTCGGCCGGCCGAAATTCTCGGGCCTCGACAGCAGAATTCGACTTCTTGGCCTGGTGAACGACAGCCGCGCCTTGAGCGAGGTCTATGCCGGCGCCGATCTCCTCGCCCATCCGGCGCGGCTCGACGTCACCGGCAGCGTGATCCTGGAGGCGGTCGTCAACGGCCTTCCGGTGATCGCGACCGGCAATTGCGGCTACAGCCCTCACATCGAGGCAGCCGATGCCGGGATCGTGCTGGCGGGCGCCTTCGACCAGCATGCTTTCGAAAGAGCGCTCGCCGCCGATGCCGGACGCCGGGCCCTCTGGTCGGCCAACGCCTATGCCTATGGCCGCTCGCCCGGCCTCTTCGCCGGCCTGCCGCGGGCGGCTGACCTCATCGAGGCGGCAGCGCGAAAGGACGATGCCGCCTGGCGCGCCCTCGGCCAGAATGGGCGGCCTTTTCCGCCTCGGAGCCCCGCGTGAACCAGGAATCCGAACCACTGCCGGACCTGAGCAAGCTCACCTTCATCGAGATCGGGCTGCCCTTCGTGAAGCGGGTCTATCCTCGGCAGACCCTCTGCTTCTCGTCCTCGCTCCACACGCCGGGAACCGACGAGGTCTCCCGCGAGCTGGTCGCGAGTTCCGAACCTTTCGGGACCTTGCGCGCCGCGCTCCGGCGTCCGGACATCGCCGCGGTCATCTGCCATCCGACCACCTTCGCGCCCTGGGACTGGCGCTGGTTCGCCCGTTCCCTGTTCAACCGGCGCTTCTTCCGCCACGGCCTGCCCATTGCGTCGAGTTGGGGGCCGCAACTCCTGCGCGGACAGGTCGCAGCACCCATCGCCGTGGTCGATTTGGAAGATCTTCCCGTCATCAACCGGTGCAACCTGTTTCTCCTTGACCGGTCGCTGGTCTATTTCAAGCGCGAATTGCCCACGGATCATTGGAAGGTCTTGCTCAAGACCGGCCATCACGGCGTGCCCACGCCGCGTTACCGGCGGGTCCGGCGCAACCGGGCCCGGATCGACAAGCTCCTGCCTATTTCCCTCGGGCTGCCGAACGGGGCGCTGGCCAACGTCCCGGCGCCGCGGGAGAAATCGGTCGATGTCTTTTTCGCCGGGCGCGTCGATGATTCCGCAAGCCTGCGCCGGCGCGGCCTCGCGGAGCTGAGGGCCCTGACGGAACGCGGCGTCACGCTGGATATTCCGGAGGGGACTCTGCCCATGGCCGAGTTCTATCGCCGCGCGGCGGCGGCCCGGCTCGTCTGGTCGCCCGAGGGGTTCGGCTGGGACTGCTTCCGGCACTACGAGGCCGCGATTTGCGGCAGCGTGCCGTTGATCGACAACCCGACCATCGAGCGCTATCGCCCGCTGGTCGCGGGCGAACACGCGATCTACTACGACGTCGAACCCGGCGGCCTGACCCGGGCGGTGCTGGCCGCACTCGCCGACCGGCGGCACCTGACGGCCATGGCTGAAGCGGCCAAGGCCCATGTCGAGGCGCATCACACGCCCGGCTCCATCGTCAACTATCTCCTGAACGCCACGCTTCAACGCGCCCGGGCTTAGGGAGAGGCATCAAGAGCGGTAGGCGGTTCGGCGATGAGCGCCTGGACCGCCGCCAGCACCGCCGCCGGCTCGATGAGAGCCATGGAGTCGCCGCCAACCTGCTGGGCGCGAAGCCAGCGATGGCGCGGGGCGAAAGGCGCCCAGCGACGCGGATCGGTGGGGCCGAACAGGCTTGCCACCGGCCGGCCTGCGGCGCCCGCGAGATGGCCGAGCCCGCTGTCATTGGCGACGACTGCCGAGAGCTGCCCGAGGACGCCAATGGCCGCATCCAGGCTGCCGATCCCCCCGCCGGCTTTCATGAACTCGACCAGGACCGCCTCCGGATCCGCCTCGCCAAGTTTCGCCGCCTGGTCTTTTTCCTTGGGTCCGATCAGGAAGACGGGCACGAGCCCGGCGGCCCGAAGGCCCTTGGCCAGTTCCAGGAATCGCTCGGCCGGCCAGTTCTTGCGCGCCTCCCGGCTCCCGGGCGCGAGCCCGACATAGACCGGGCCCGGCGGCAGCAGCTCGAGCGCCAGCTTCGCCGCCTCGCCGGAGCATTCGAGCCTGCCGCTGCCGTCCGCGGCAGCGCCCAGCGCCGCCTCTGCGAGGCTGAAAGCGCGTTCCCCGATATGCCGGGGGCGGCGGAAGCGCCCTCTGGGCCGACTGCTCGACAAGAGGAAGCCCGGCAGGGAGCAGTAGAATGCGTCATAGGTCAGGTGCCGCCAGGCGCTGAAGACCCCGGCCGCACCCGAGCGCGTATCGAACACCAGCGAAAACGGTTGCAGCCCAGCGAGGCGCCGCGCCGCCTCCGCCCTCGGCTTGTCGAAGCCGAGATATTCCCGCACCTCAGCGATCTCCGGCGGCAGGAAGTCGCGCAGCGGGCCGGCCACGGCGGTCTGATAGGCGGCGAGCCACCAGATGGGCCGGCTGGGAAAGCCGCGGGCGATCGCCCTCAGCAGCGGCAATTTCAGCAGCGCGTCCCCCAGCCCCTCTCGGCTTACCAGCACGGCTATGGGACGCTCCACGCCTGGACCTCCAATGGTGAGGGGAAAGCTGGCAACCGGCGCCTCCGCTCGCCGCCCGCGAAAGGCGACGCAAGCTTGGCCGGCTCGAATCCCGACAGCAAGCCGGATTCCAAGCCGGATCCAACGAAGCGCCGACGGTTGCACAACAGGCCACGGCATTTTACCTTCGCGCCCCGATCGGCCTTTGGAGAGCCGGACAGGCAGCGAGGAAACCCATGCAGCAGCACAGTCACGACAGCTCCGCCATTCCCGGCGGCTACATCTTTGCCGGCGTCACCAGCCTCATGGGGCTGGTCGGCCTTTTCGTCGCCGCCAGGGCCGGCCATGGCGCACCCTACTATGGCGGGCTTACCTTTTTCGTTTTCGCCGTGCTGTTCGTCTTCCTGCTGATCAAACATGCCTACGACAAATCCGAGGGGATCGCAGGCGGCGGGCTGCCGCTGTTCGTTCGCTTTGCCGCCGCTGCGGCCATCGCATATCTGGTCCAGGGTTTCGCCGCCGCATCGGTTCCCGACAAGGCGACGCTGGCGGCCGTCGTCGCCGGCGTGGTCGTCTTCGCGGTGCTGGCGGCCGTCGACCGGGTCGCCGTCAGGGCCGAATAGCCGGACAGTCAATCGAGCTGCAGCAGCAGCGATTTCAAATAGGCGCTTTCGGGCAGCCAGGGATGCTGGGGATGGTCCGCGGCCGCGCCGGCCGCGCGCAGGATGCGTCCCTCGCGGCCCGCGTCGATGAGCCCGCGGCCGACCTGATGGCCGAACTCCTCCACGGGCATGTTGTGGGAACATGAGGCGATAAAGAGGAAGCCTTCCCGCGCCGTGGCGCTCGCGGCGAGCCTGGCGAGCTTGCGATAGCCTCGCGCCCCCTGCTTCAGATCCTTCTTGGATTTGACGAAGGCCGGCGGATCGGCGACCACGATGTCGAAGCGATCATTTGTGGCCAGGCCCTCGAGCGCCTGGAAGGCCTCGGCCTGCTTGAAACGGCAGCGCCCGGCCAAGCCGTTCAATTGCGCCGCCCGTTCCGCTAGCGCCAAGGCCGCTTCCGACCGGTCGATGGCCCGGACCTCGCGCGCGCCGGCGCCGGCCGCGGCAAGCGCGAAGCCGCCGGCATAGCTGTAGAGATCGAGCACCCTGGCGCCCTCGGCGAGCCTCGCCACGGCCGTCCGGCTCTCGCGCTGATCATAGAACCATCCGGTCTTCTGGCCGCCCACGGGATCGCACAGGAACCTGAGACCGTTCTCCAGCAGCTCGACCGGCGAGTCGAGCTTGCCCTTGGCCCATGTCAGCTCGCTGGCCAGGCCCTCTTGAGTCCGCGCATTCGAATCCGAGCGCAGCAAGATCGCGTCGGGCGCCAGCACCTGCTCCAAGGCCGCCAGGAATTCTGTCCGCAGGCTTTCCATGCCGGCCGTGTTGATCTGGACCACGCAAAGAGGGCCGAAACGGTCGACCACCGCGCCCGGGATGCCGTCGGCCTCGGCATGGACGAGACGGTAGTAAGGTTGGCCGAACAGGCGGTCGCGAAGGCGACGAGCACGCTCCAGCCGGATGGCGAAGAAGCCGGCATCGATCGGCGTGTCGAGATCGCGGGTGAGCAGCCTGGCCGCGATCAAGGTCCGGGGATTGAAGAACGCCTGGGCCAAGGGTCTGCCGTCGGCCTGGAGCAGCCGAACCAGGCTGCCCGGCTCGATGGCCTTGGCCGCCCCATCCATGACGACCTCGTTGGAATAGACCCAGGGATGGCCGGCGAGGAGGCGCCGATGGGCCTCGGGGCGAAGGGTGACGCTGCGCATGGCCGGTTCCCCTTATAGAGCGGTGATGGTCATCGCAAGCCCAATCGCCGGCGGCCGAACCCTCGCCCCAATGCCATTGTGCAGTGCACCATAAACGGGCAGAATGTGGCCGAATTCTAGGGCAGGAGCGCCCAGCAGATGAGCGCGGAAGCCAGGATCGAGCGGATTGCCGTGCCGGATCTCGCCCAACGCAAGGGGGGCGAGCCGATCGTCTGTCTGACGGCCTATACCACGCCCATCGCCCGGCTGCTCGATCCCCATGTCGATTTGCTGCTGGTCGGCGATTCCCTCGGCATGGTGCTGTACGGGTTCGAGAGCACCCTTCAGGTGACCCTGGACCTGATGATCGCCCATGGGGCGGCCGTGCATCGCGGCAGCCGGCGTGCCTGCCTGGTGGTCGACTTGCCCTTCGGCAGCTACCAGGAATCCCCGGCCGTCGCTTTCCGCAACGCGGCCCGGGTGATGGCCGAGACCGGCAGCTCGGCGGTCAAGCTGGAAGGCGGGGTGGAGATGGCCGAGACCGTCGCCTTTCTCACTCGGCGCGGCATTCCGGTCATGGGTCATGTCGGCCTGACGCCCCAGTCGGTCAACGGCCTGCGCGGCTATCGCGCCCGCGGCCGCGACCCTCTCGAAGCCAAGGCAATCAAGGCCGATGCCGCGGCCATCGCGGAGGCCGGCGCCTTCAACATCGTGCTGGAAGGGGTGGTCGAACCGCTGGCGCGCGAGATCGTCGCGTCGGTCGCCACGCCCATCATCGGCATCGGCGCCTCGCCTGCCTGCGACGGCCAGGTCCTCGTGGTCGACGACATGACGGGGCTGTTCGGCGAGTTCAAGCCCAAGTTCGTCAAGCGCTTCGCCGAGTTGGGCGCCGAAGTCGGCAAGGCCGCCGCCGATTACGCCGCGGAAGTGCGGGCCCGGCGTTTCCCGGGGCCGGAGCACTGCTTCGGGTTTGGCGCCAACGCCAAGACCTGAATGAGCGCGCCGGTTCTGCGCAGGGTCGCCGAACTGCGCGCCGCCATGGCGCCTTGGCGGCAGGCGGGCGAAAGTATCGGCCTCGTCCCCACCATGGGGGCGCTGCATGAGGGCCATCTCTCGCTCGTCCGCCTGGCCAAGGCCGAGTGCCGCCGGGCGGTGGCGACGATTTTCGTCAATCCCAGCCAGTTCGGCGCCAACGAGGATCTCTCGGCCTATCCGCGCGACGAAGAAGCCGACCGGAAGCTTCTGGACGGCGTAGGCGCCGACCTGCTCTTCGCCCCTGCCTTGGAGGAGATCTATCCGCCCGGATTCGCCACCACCGTCTCGGTCGCGCGATTGACCGAGCATCTTTGCGGCCCCCATCGGCCGGGCCATTTCGCCGGCGTGGCGACGGTCGTGACCAAGCTTCTCGTCCAGGCCCTGCCCGAGCGCGCCTATTTCGGCGAGAAGGATTTCCAGCAGCTCCAGGTGATCCGCCGCCTTGCGCTGGATCTCGACCTGCCGGTCGCGATCCGCGGCGGACCCACGATCCGCGACACCAACGGCCTCGCTTTATCTTCCCGCAACCGCTACCTCGCGGCGGACGAGCGGGCGAAGGCTGCCACCCTACCCCGCCTGCTTCGCGAGACGGCCCGGCGGCTCGCCGACGGCCGACCTGCGGAGCCCGAGCTGGCTGCCCTTCGCCTGCACCTCGCCGAGGCCGGCTTTGCCAAGATCGACTACGTCACCCTGGCCGACGAAGGGGAACTCCAACCGCTCGTCCGGGCGCAGGCTGGCTCGCGGCTCTTCGCTGCCGCCTGGCTGGGCCGCACCCGGCTCATCGACAACTGGCCGGTGATGTAGGGCGCCGCTTCAGCGCCGCTGGGCGATGGGTTGGATGAACTGGGGCTCGATGTCCCAGGGGAACAGGATCCATGTGTCCTGGCTTACTTCAGTGATGAAGGTATCGACCATGGGTCGGCCGGCGGGCTTGGCATAGACCGTGGCGAAATGGGCCCGCGGCAGGTGCTGACGCACCGCCTGGGCCGTGCGCCCGGTGTCGACGAGGTCGTCGATGATCAGCCAGCCCTCGCCGTGATCGGCCGCCGCCGCGCTTTTCAGGACCGTGAGCGCGCCCTGCCTGCGCTCGTCGTAGCTGGCGACGCACAGCGTATCGATCAACCGGATCTCGAGCTCGCGGGCCACCACTGCCGCCGGCACCAGCCCGCCGCGGGTGACCGCCACGATGCCCTTGAACGGACCCGCCTCGATGAGCCGCCAGGCGAGCGCCTTGGACGTGCGGTGCAGCTCCTCCCAGGTGACGGGAAAATTCTTCTGCGGCGAACTGTGCATCCGGTCGCTCCCCCTAGTATCGGATCGCAGAAATTCGTGACTCGGAGCATTGTCGCGAATTTCTGCGAAAATCCGATACTAAAACCTAAAACGATGTACCGACTTTCTGCGAAAGTCGGTACTGCGGCGGTTGGACAAGGCCGGTTTGTAGCGCGGCGACGCCAACCGCGGCAACGCCTCGCGGCCGCTAGACCCCCTGATCCGGAGCGCGCGCGATGGAGCAGCCGTTGATGCGCCAGCTTCCGTCGGGCTGGCGCTGCATCTCGTAGAGAGCCAGCACCGCCACGCCGTCGGGACCGACCATGTAGACCTGTTGGATCAACTTGCCGTCGATCATGCCGAGGTCGCGGAACTCGACATGGCTGGAGCGGTAAACCGGCAGATAGCCGGTCTTGACCATCTCCATGAAGGTGGCGGGATCGTGGAACATCTGCTGGATGCTGGGCGAGGCGTCGGAAAAGGCAGCCTGGCCATCGTCGCGCTGGAAGGCGCCCAGCTGATGGGAAATCACGCCCTCAATCGCCGCCGTATCGGCCTGGTCCAGCGGGGCGCCGGCGGTCGGGCCATCGGCTTTAGCCGGGGCCGGCAGGGTCAGGGCCGGCAAGGCCCAGAGCAGGGCAAAGATAAGCTTGGAAGCGGTACGGGTGAGCATGGCGGCCTCCGGCAAACCATGTTGCTTCCATGACATCATGGTGCCGCGGGCGGCCGGCGGCCAGTCCCCCGATGAAAAATCCCACAGGCCAAAAAAGGTTCCGGCGCCGGGAGGTAGTGCCGGCGCCGGAGAACAAAGAGGGTTTGAGGTTGTCAGCGGACGTAGAGGTGTACTTCGTTGACCTGTGCGTTGGGGCTGGTGGCCGAGGACATGCTGACCCGGTCGGGCGAGAGGCCCATGCTGATGAGAGAGCGAAGCACCTGGTCGGCGTCGCGCTGGGCCATGTTGCTGTTGAGGGCGACTTGGGCGGTGCCGCCGCTCGAAGGCGCCACGGCGACGAGGTCGAAGCCCGCGTTGGGTCGGCGGGCCAGCGCCTGGCTGACCGCCTGGTAGAGCGGCTGCTGATACTGGACATCGGGCCGGTCGAAGCGGATCACCACCAGCGGCCGGCCGGTCGCGATCCCGGCACCGGGGGCGGCAGCCATGCCCATGGGCGGCGCATAGGCGCGGCTCGCCAGGCTGCTGCCGAAGGCTTCGCCGTTGTTGACCGCGATGGCGAGCGTGTTGAGGTTGCCGCGTTCCTCGGCCAGATAGTTGGTCTGCCGCGCGATATCCTCGGTCAGCTCGCTCAGCAGCCGGTCGATCACGATGGTCGTCTTGTTGACGTCGTCCTCCAGCACCGTCAGCTGCCGGTGATCCTCGTCCACGGCGCCGGAAATGTTATAGGTCGCCCGGGTCGACTGGAGCAGGTAGCTCGACATGGCGGCGCTGGCCGAGACGTTGGTGGCGAGCTGGTTCATCTGGTTGAGAGACCCATTGACCTGCTCGAGCTGGCCTTGGGCGTCGTTCCATTGCTTAACCAGGATCGGGTTGCCGGGAGTCGTACCGACCTCGAGCTTGGCGTTGATGGCGCCGACCGACTGATGATAGGCGAGCGCGTTCTGGATCGCCTGGGCACGCAGGCTCTGCAGGTTCTGGTTCTCGGACGAAACGGAGCCCTGCAGTTTGGAGAGCTCGCCGCGCAGGCCTTCGACCTTCTGGCCGACCGCCGTGCCGGTAGCTTGGCCCGGGGTCACCCCTGGGGGTTGGAAATTGCCGGTGCCGAGCTGAGGCGTGCTGGCCTGGGCGGTCTGGGTGGCGGCGGGGGTGGAGCTGCTGCTCTCGCCACCGAAGGAAGGCAGCAGGGCGCTGTCGAAGAAATCGCACCCGCTCAGCATCAGGGCCGCTCCGAGAAGCACGGCTGGCAACCGGTTCCTGTCCATCGATAGCCCTTTGCCCTGAGACTTCCTATGCGCCAAGCGCCGCGGCGACCGCCATTCAGCGAACTCGCCGTGGTCCCGGACGCGCCCCCATCAAGTCGCGAAAAATCTTAGTCGAAACGGGACTTAAGCCTCAAGCGCCTTTTCGGCAGCCAGGCGAGGCGGCGGAGCTCCGCCAAGTTGAGCAGGGCGGCTCGGCTTGCCTTCCGAGTCACCTTTCTGTAGCTTGCCCCGCCTTGGGCGCCCGTAGCTCAACTGGATAGAGCATCTGACTACGGATCAGAAGGTTTGGGGTTCGAATCCCTACGGGCGCGCCATCCTTAAATTCAGTGGCGTTACAAAGACCTACGGAATCGCGGGCTGAACAAAACTGGGCACTCCATCTGACAACTTAGGAAGATTGCCCGACGCCGCAACTGCAAGAGCTGACTTTGGCCCTCGGATGCGCACTTCAGCATCGTCGACCTCTACGCGATCAATCAGCAGATTGAGGCAAGCCTTCCGGAAGGCCGGGTCGCCGACCTGCAGCTGCACGCGCAGTAGCGTGCCGCGGACAGCGATCTTCTCCTCGCTCAGCTCGTTGCCTGGCAAGCGAAGCCCTCTTTCAAGCATCTCGATTCGCTCCTGTGTCTCCCGGCGGTGAGGCGACCTTCAGACGACCTTGTCGGTCGCGGGGTCGATCAGGTGCATGTTGTTCGTGTCGACGGAGAGGCGGAGCTTGCTACCCGGCATGACATGAACTTCGGGATCGATGCGCGCGCAGTAAGGCGGCTCCGTCACGTCCTTATGGTCGTTCTTGGTGCCGCTGAGGAAGAAGTAGATCACCGTTTCCATGCCCATCGGCTCGGTGATGTCGACATCGACATCGACCGTCGCGAAGCCGGGGTAGCTATCCCCGGTAAAGGCCGGCATATGTTCCGGTCGGATGCCGAAGAGCATGTCCCGGCCCGCATAAGCGCTGTAGCGCGCCGTGCGGTGGGCGGGCACGGCGAGGTTGACGCCATTTTCGAGCTGCACAGCGAGCCCGTCATCAGTGCCGATCAGCTTGACTGGGATGAAGTTCATGCCCGGGCTGCCGATGAAGCCGGCAACAAAGCGGGACTGCGGGTGATGGTAGAGCTCCTGCGGCGGGCCCACCTGCTCGATGAGGCCCTGGTTCATCACGACAACGCGGTCCGCCAGCGTCATCGCCTCCACCTGGTCATGGGTCACGTAAACAGTCGTGGTCTTGACCGTATTGTGGACCTTCTTGATTTCCGTGCGCATCTGGACGCGGAGCTTGGCGTCCAGGTTCGACAGCGGCTCGTCGAAGAGGAAGACCTTCGGATTGCGCACGATGGCGCGGCCCATGGCGACGCGCTGGCGCTGGCCACCGGAGAGCGCACGCGGCTTGCGGTTAAGCAGCGGTGTCAGGTGCAGGATGCGGGCCGCTTCCTCCACCCGGCGCTTGATATCCTCCTTCGGAAACTTCCTGTGCTTCAGGCTGAAGGCCATATTGTCGTAGACGGTCATGTGCGGATAGAGCGCGTAGTTCTGGAACACCATGGCTATGTCCCGGTCACGCGGCGGCACGTTGTTCACGACACGCCCGCCGATATCGATCTCACCGCCCGAAATCTCCTCAAGACCGGCAATCATGCGCAGGGTGGTGGATTTGCCGCAGCCGGAGGGGCCGACGAGGACGACGAATTCGCCATCCTGGATTTCGAGACTGATCCCCTTCACAGCCAGCACATCGCTGCCGTCGTAAGTCTTCTGGAGAGTCCGAAGAGAGACTTGGGCCATGCATCCGTTTCCCGTAGTTCCGTCGAGCGCAGCGGACATCATCAGGGAGCCGCTCGCGGGAGGGAGTTCCGGCTCTTGCCCCGGAACACCCTCGCGCTCAAAGGATGCCGTAGCGCTCGAAGACGGTGCGGAGCGAGGTGCCCTGGCGCAGCGCCGTCAGCGTATCCCTCTCGCCGCGCAGCTTCTCGGCAGCGAGGTGCAGCACCTCGGCCTCGGCCGCCTTCGGCACCACTACCAGGCCGTCGGCATCGCCGAAGACGAGATCGCCTCTCTCGACCGCGACACCCGCGCATTCCACCGGGATATCGATGGCCATCACCCGCGCCCGTCCCTTGCTGTCCAGAGGTGCGATGCCGCCATGAAAGACTGGGAATCCCATGGCGCGGATGGCCTTGATGTCGCGCACGCACCCATCCATCACCGCGCCTGTAGCGCCGCGCACCTGAGCAGCGGTGGACAGAAGCTCACCCCAGGGGGCCACGCGCGTCGGATTGCTGCAGGCGAAAACCGGAATCTCGTCCGACTTCAGGCTGTCCACGAGATCCATTTCAAGTTCATAAGGGTTGATCCCCGGCTCGACGTGATAGACCTCCATATAGGCGGCAGTCCGTGCGCGGCCGACCATGATGGATTGTTCGTCGAGCGGCCGGATGTGCGAAGGCATTGCTTGGTGCATGCGCCCCACCGCATCCAGGCAGTCCGACAGCAAGGCTGTGAAGAAGCTGCCGCGCAGCGCCGTAAGATCGGTCATGTTTTGCTCCTGGTTGATTTCTTGGCTGCCCGCAACGGCGGCGTGCGCGGCGACAGGCTTCCGCGCCCCGCCGCCAGGGCCTCCGTCACGTCACGCTCCGCGCTGTCCACGAGGTGCAGCATGGCGGCAGCGGCAGCAGGCCCGTCGCCCCGCGCGATCGCCTCAGCCACACGTCGATGCAGCGGCAGGGACTGCTGCTGGCCGTCGGGCGCGTGAAGCGCCATGCGCAGCGTGAGGTCGAGCACGACCGTCACCATGTTCGACAACGACCGGAACAGGGAATTGCCAACTGCGGTCGCGATGATGCGATGAAAACGCACGTCCGGGGTGAAGAACCTCTCCAGATCCTCGCCGGCCGCGGCCATCTCGTCGCAGGCCTGCTGCAGCTCGCGCAGTTGTTCGGGCGTGATGCGGGCTGCGGCCAGCGCCGCCGCCGCGGGCTCCACGACCCGGCGCAGTTCGAACAGCTCGGCCGCGAAGCGGCGCTGATCCCCGCCATGACTGCGCCAGTCCAGGATATCCGGGTCAAGCAGGTTCCAGACCGACATGTCTTGGACGCGGCCACCGGCGCGGGTGCGGATTTCGATCAGGTTCTTGCTCACGAGTACCCGCAGCGCCTCGCGCAACACGCTGCGGCTGACCTGCAGCCGGGTGCACCATTCGGTCTCGTTCGGGAGCGAATCGCCCGGCGCGAAAGGGCCGCCCACGATCTCGCGGCCGATGATCTGCACCACGCGATCAACCAGTGATCGCGCACGGATCGGGATGACCTCCGTCATGATGCCGCCGTCCGACGATAGAGGGCCATCAGCGGTAGCGAGGCGCAGGCGATGACGAAGAGCAACACGATGCCGACCGCCGCCCCCATGCCGAATTCGGTCTGCGAGAAGGCGAGGCGATAGATGTAGAACTCCATCGTTGTCGTGCTGAACCCTGGGCCGCCGCCGGTCATCACGAAGATGAGGCTGAACAGCGCGGTGAACGCCGCGATCAGCGTGATGATGGTGACGAAGACGAAGACGCGTGTCATCAGCGGCAGCACGATATACCACACCGAGGGCCACAGCCCCGCCCCGTCAATCGTCGCCGCCTCCAGGATATGGGGATCGATGTTGCCGAAGCCGATGAGAAAAATCAAAGTGTTCGGCCCGACCTGCGACCATATGAAGGTGAGCGCCACTGGGATGATCGCGGTGTGGATATCGCCGAGCAGATCCATCTGCAGCGCGCCGAGACCGGCCGCCCGCAGCAGCGCATTGAGAATACCGTTGCCCGCGAAAAAGCGCAGCCACACGATGCCGGTAACCACCCAGGACAGAGTCGCCGGCAGGAAGATGAGCGCACGCGCCCAGCGCCAGCCGGGCGGCTCGGCCGCAATCAGCAGGGCGATGCAGAACGGAATGGCGACGGCCACGGGCACCGACAGCAGTAGCAGGAGGTTGTTCAAGACGACGCTGCCGAAATCAGCGCTGCGCAGCAGCGTGAGGTAGTTGCTGCCGCCGTTCCAGCTTGCCTCCAGCCCGTCCCAGTCGGTCAGGCTGTACCACGCCGCCTCCAGGATCGGCAGGATCAGGAACAAGCCCCACAGGATTATCAGTGGAGTGACGAAGATCAGCGCAGCGCGCCGCCGGTTTTGCTGGAACCGGCGGCGATCTGCATAGGCGTGGGCGGTCATGAGCAGGCGACGTAGGCCGGTCTGGTCACTTCTTCTCGTCGGCCGGCAAGTTGTTCCAGGTATCCTGCATCTTCTGCATCGCATCGGAGACTTTCATCTGTCCGGCGAAGGCAGCGTTAAGTACGCGCTGGCCGGTGTCCACCAGCTCACCCTGAATGACGTTGTCGATCATCGGGTACTTGGTGAATCCCTGCGACGACAGGGCCAGCAGCCCGACATAGAGCGGGTTGCTCGCGGCATAGCCCTCCCGCCCGGGGATCAGACCGGTCTTGGACAGAATCTGCTGCGCCTCTCCGCTCATCAGAAACGTCAGGAAGGTCGCGGCATCCGCCTTGTTGGTGGACGATTTGAGAATGGAGAGGCCGTCGCCCGGCATCTGCACTATGCCCTTCTGCGGCGCATCGGAATAGGGGAGCGGGAACACGCCAAGATCGGGGCCGAGCTTGTCGGAAAGTTGCTGCAGGTTCCAGTTGCCGTCTACGATCATCGCGGCCTTGCCCTGATTGAACTGGGTCAGGATGTCGGTCGCTGTCAGCACGTCCGTGTTGGTGCAGCCGTTCGTGTGCAGGTCAGACCATTTCTGGATCTCCGCCTCGATCTGCGGTGAGGTCCAGGGGATCTTGCCGTTGGCAAATCCGGTCCAGGCATCCACCGGATAGATCCCAGCCATCAGGTAGCTGAGGTCGTAGAACGGATAGAATTCCGAACTGAGCGCCTGCGAATCACTGCCGTAGAGCAGCGGCGTGATGCCCGCTGCCCGCAGCTTGGTGCATGCGTCGGCCAACTCCGCCCAGTCGCGCGGCGGCGCGGCAATCCCGGCCTTCTTGAGCAGCGCATTGTTGTAGAAGCCGATATAGAACTGGTCCTCGAGAGGCAGGACGTAGAGCTGCTTGTGGAGATCGAAGTCTTCCGACGCCCACTCCAGCCCTTTCATCTCGGAGAGCGGCTGTGGCGGCAGAAGCGGGCGCAGGTCGGCGAGCAGATGCGAGTATTTGATGGCGAACAGGCCGGTCCACATCACGGCGATGTCCGGCGCCTTGTGCGCGATGGACGCCGCAGTCAGGAGCGCGAAGTAGTTGTCGGCCGGCTGGCTGACAAGGTTCACCTTGATGTCCGGGTGCTCCTTGCTGAAGGCATCGACGACGGCGCCTAGCGCGGTCGCGTTCACCTCCGTGCCGTAATTGTGCCAGATCGTAATGTCGCCGGCGGCCGCCCGATCCGCAGCACCCCAGCCGCAGAGCGCGGCCGCGCCCACGACGGCCCCGAGCATGGATCGACGCCACCACCCGCCACGTGCCGGTGCACGCGTCGGCCGAGAAACCCGAAATCCGGACATGAGAGACCTCCCCACTGTGGATACGCTTCTTGGTCGGACGGCTGACCTCCGGTCCCGTTTCGAGCACAGGACACTTGGCAAAGTCATATCATATGTTTTAATAGGAAACTCTCGCTGTCAACTGGAATCGATCGCAGCGGGAGGGATCGGACGGGGGCAGGGAGAGCGATCATGGACGGGATGGATGCGCACTATCCGAGCCTGCGTGGGCGGCACGTCATCGTCACCGGCGGTGCCTCCGGCATCGGGGAGAGCATCGTCGAGCACTTCGCGGCGCAGGCGGCGATGGTCACCTTCCTCGACCTGCAGCGCGATGCGGGTGACGCGCTGGTTGCCCGCATCGCTGCATCCGGTGCGACGCGGCCCGACTTCGCCCATTGCGACCTGACCGATCTCGACGCGCTGCGGGCCGCGATAGGCCATGCCATCGGGCGCCACGGTGCCCCGGCTGCCTTGGTCAACAACGCCGGCAATGACGACCGCCACACGGTAGAATCGGTCACGCCTGACTACTGGCAGGACCGCATGGACACCAACCTCCGCCACCAGTTCTTTGCCGCGCAGGCGGTGCGGCCAGCGATGCGCGATGCCGGCGGCGGCTCCATCATCTGCTTCGGCTCGATCAGTTGGATGGCGGGCGAAGCCGGCTACATCGCCTATGTCACGGCCAAGGCCGCGATCGGCGGCCTGACCAAGGGGCTGGCGCGCGAACTCGGGCCCGAGCGCATCCGTGTCAACTGTGTGGTGCCGGGCTGGGTCATGACCAAGCGCCAGGTCGAGCTGTGGCTGGATGAGACCGGAGAGCGGCAGATCGCCGAACGGCAATGCCTGCCTGACAAGCTGATGCCGGCAGATCTCGCACGCATGGTATTGTGGCTCGCGGCCTCCGACAGCCGCATGTGCACGGCGCAAAACTTTGTCGTGGACGCAGGCTGGGTGTGACCATGCGCCACCCGAAGGCGTGGAACTAGACGATGCGGCGCCTTCTCGGCCCCACCGGGCGACGTCTCTCAGGGCTGCTATTGCTGCCCGTGCTCGTCGTCATGCTTTTCCCATTCTACGTCATCGGCCGCGGCGCGATGACGTTCCAGGACGAGACGGGCGCGTCGCATTTTGGCCTCCGCAACTGGCGGGTACTGCTCGCTCATCTCCCGGTGGGACAGCAGCTGCTGAATTCCACAATCGTCACAGTCGGATCGGTGGCGCTGATCCTGGTGGTGAGCGTGCTCGCCGCGTTCGCGCTCACCAAGCTGCGCATGCCGCTGGGTGGCCCGCTGCTCGGCGCGGTGGCGGCCAGCATGATGATTCCGATGCAGTCAATCATTCTGACGGAGTTCATCAACTTCGCGGCCTTCAACCTCGCCGACAACATGCTGTCGGTCATCATCACCTACGCTGCGCTCGGCGTGCCGTTCGGCTGCTTCCTGCTGACCGCCTTCATGCGCGATCTCTCGGACGAGCTCGTGGAGGCGGCGCAGATCGACGGCGTGCCGTATTGGCTGATGTTCCTGCGGATCATCCTGCCGCTCAGCGTACCGGCCCTGCTTGCCGTGGGCGTGCTGCAATTCATCCAGATCTGGGATGATCTTCTCGTCGCGCTCATCTTCCTGCAGGAACCCGCGGTGCGCACCATCACCGTCGGGCTTGCCGTCCTGCAATCCGGCCGTGTGCTCGACATTCCCGTGCTGCTCGCGGGCTCGTTGGTCAGCGCCGTGCCGGCGATGGCCGCCTATCTTTTGTTCCAGCGCTACCTCATTGGCGGGCTGATGCTCGGTATCGGCAAATGAACCGGCGCGTATGTCCCGGAGAGTTCGGAGACCCTTCATGACCGCGAAGCGCATGCGTTCCCAAGCCTGGTTCGGCGGTGACGGCAAGAATGCCATCATGCACCGCTCCTGGATGAAAAATCAGGGCATGGCGCCGGATGCCTTTGACGGCCGGCCCGTCATCGGCATCTGCAATACTTGGTCGGAACTCACACCCTGTAACGCCCATCTGCGCGATTTGGCCGAGCGGGTGAAGCGCGGCGTCTATGAGGCGGGCGGATTCCCGGTGGAATTCCCCGTCATGTCGCTCGGCGAATCCAATCTGCGGCCGACCGCCATGCTCTATCGCAATCTGGCTTCCATGGATGTGGAGGAATCGATTCGCGGCAACCCGATTGACGGCGTTGTGCTGCTCGTCGGCTGTGACAAGACAACGCCCTCGCTGCTCATGGGAGCCGCTTCCTGCGACCTGCCAACCATTGTGCTCTCCGGCGGGCCGATGCTGAACGGCCGCGTACGCGGGAAGGCGGTGGGCTCGGGCACCGCCATCTGGCACTTCAGCGAGGAAGTGAAGGCGGGGCGTATGAGTCTGAAGGACTTCATGGATGCCGAGGCCGGCATGGCGCGCTCCGCCGGCAGCTGCATGACCATGGGAACCGCTTCCACCATGGCGAGCATGGTGGAGGCGCTCGGCGTCGCCTTGCCTGAGAATGCGGCGCTGCCGGCCGTCGATGCCCGGCGGAGCGTGCTGGCGCAGCTTACTGGCCGGCGCATCGTGGAGATGGTGCGGGAGGATCAGCGGCTTTCCAGCATTCTCGTGCCGGTGGCTTTCCGCAATGCCATCCGCGTCAATGGCGCGATTGGCGGATCAACCAACGCGGTTCTGCATCTGCTGGCGATTGCGGGGCGCATCGGCGTGGCGCTCACCCTGGATGACTGGGACGCACTCGGCCGCGACGTGCCGACCATCGTTGATCTGCAGCCCTCGGGCCGATTCCTGATGGAAGAATTCTGCTACGCGGGGGGCTTGCCCGTGGTGATGAAGGCGCTGGCCGAGGCAGGGCTCTTGGAAGGCGATGCGCCGAGCGTGACTGGCCGCACCGTGTGGGAGAATGTGCGCGGCGCTGAGAATTTGGACCCCGAAGTCATCCGCAGCCTGAGCGCACCTTTGACAGAGCAAGGCGGCATCGCGGTGCTGCGCGGCAATCTCGCCCCCGATGGCGCCGTCATCAAACCCTCGGCCGCCAGGCCCAGCCTCATGCAGCATCGCGGCCGCGCCGTGGTTTTCGATACGATCAACGACTATCACCGCCGCATCCATGACCCTGACCTCGATATCGACGAAAACTCCGTCATGGTCCTGAGGAATTGCGGGCCGCGCGGCTATCCCGGCATGGCAGAGGTCGGCAATATGGGCCTGCCGCCGAAGCTGCTAGCGCGCGGCATCACCGATATGGTGCGCATCTCGGACGCGCGCATGTCCGGCACGGCATATGGCACGGTGGTGCTGCATGTGGCGCCGGAAGCGGCGGCCGGCGGCCCGCTCGCCTTGGTGCGGGAGGGCGACATGATTACGCTGGATGTGCCTGCACGGCGCCTCACGCTTGACGTATCCGACGCAGAACTCGCGCGCCGCAGGGCGGAATGGCGGAGCCCGGCACCGCCGGCCTCGGGCTATCAGGGGCTCTATATCAAGCATGTGCTGCAGGCCGATCAGGGGGCGGATTTCGATTTTCTGGTCGGCTGCCGGGGGGCGGGGATTCCAGCCCAATCGCATTGAGGGATGGCGGGCGGAATTGCGGGCCGCCCGCCCGTGAGAGCGGATTCTGCGTAGTCGATTGCCTCTCCTTTCCTTTGGTGGCTACTCTTTCGAGGTGATAGTTCTTGGAGGGGCAGGCTGGGGTGCCCGCCCATCGAGAAGAGCCGTTATTTTCCAGTGCCCATTTTCGTTAAGCACGGCGCGCCATTCCAAAACGGTCCGTTCCGGACACATAGGTAGCAAAGCGTACCGGAGACTTGGGTAGCACTCTCAGACCCGAAGGGCTTGGACGTGGCTCAAGTCCATAGGTCTGGTCATCGAGGCATCCCGGATCGCAAGGCATACATCGTCCGGGATCCGAGTTGTGCGGGGCGCCCCCCACGAATGGAACCCGGCGTCCACTCCTTGCGAGGAGCGCGCCCTTTGGCGCTCAACGTCATTGCCTGGGCCCTTAGCCCCTAACGGACATACGCCTCGCTGCGGCCTGCGCCGCATCGGACTGAGCATCGACCCGACGCGGATGGACCGCGGCCGGAGGTTAGATCAGAAGCTTCGCGGCACAAATCGAGCCAGCCGTGACATGCCAAGCATCATCACCCCGGCAGTGACGAAAACCGCCTGCAGCGGAAAGATCACGAGCAGAACAGAGAAGACTGCCGGCGGCGCGACCTGCGCAACGTCCCTGTAGCTTATGTATACCGCGGTCATCCTGGCACGTTCGTAAGGATGGACAGCACGCAGAAACAGGCTGTTGCCCACTGCGTCGATGACTTCGGCCACAAAGGCCGCGAGGCCCAGAATGCATGCTGCGGCCCAAGGCCAGGCACTGACAACCGCAACCGCGATGGAAAGCACGCCCGAAACAGCAAAGCTGCCGAACAGCAGGCGGCGCACGCCAAGGCGTGTTCCTACCTGCCGCCAGAGGAGCGCAAAGGCGCTGCAGCCGGCGCCCAGCGAGACAAGCGCCCCCGCCACTGTATCCCCGAGGCCATGAGTCACGGCAAAGATCGGCGCATAGACAAAGTATATGCTCCACCAACTTCCACGGCCGACGGCCATCAGCCACGCCAACAACAGCCGCTTCTGCCGGAAGTAGCGGGGCAAGTACGAAAGCGGATTTGGCGACCGGCTCAATCCTGAAGCTGATGCGGACCTCTCTTGCAGTCGAAGCAACGCAAAGAGAGACAAGAGGATCAGCGCGACTCCACCGGCGACCGCGAACGGCATCCATCTCGCCACATGGTTGGCCAACAGCACGCCCAGCCAGGGACCCAGAAGCCACGCCGGGGTCGTCCGCACAATGCGCCGAGGCTCAAATGCGGCGAGCTCAGCGCGGGACACATTGTCCAAGAGATACAGGTTGAGCGACACCTCGATGATGGCAAACGACAGCGCGTTCAGAAACATTCCGGGCAACAAGCCGGTAGGGTTCCGCAGCGCCAGGAAAGTCGCAGCCACGACCATCGCCATGCAGCCGGCCGCAAAGGTCTGCTTGCGACCCAGGATTTCGATCATCCACGGAATGGACTGCCGCCCGAGCATTGTAGCGATGCCGACGGCGAGATAGATCATGCTGACACGCTGGGCGGTACCCAGGATCTCATGCGCCTCAAGTGGCACAACCGTCAGCAGGATCGTCTGGTAGGAAACAAGCAGCAGGAAGAGGACGCTGAAGATCGTCGTTCCATGCTTCTTTGGGGTGTGGAGGAGAGGACACTACTCTCAGGCTCTCACGGCTCTCCGCTTTGGACGACAATGCAACTGGTCTCGAACTTCTCAAGGCACGCAATTAAAAACCCAGTGCCTTAACTGAAACATGTGACTGCCGGTTGCCATGCGTGCGAGAACCACTGGCTTAACCGACGGCCGCCTGCCGTCCGCCCGGGCCATAGTCGCGCTTGCGCCGGGCCACGTAATCCTCGAGGGCTTCCCGCCGTCCAGGGTCGAGGGGCGGTGGCTCGAAGCTCGCAAGCAGGGCTTTGTAGATCCGCTGCGCCCGGTCGGTCGCCGTGCGGGCCCCGGCGGCCTCCCAGGCCTGATAGCTGCGCCAGTCAGAAACGAGCGGCGCATAGAACGCCTTCTCATAGCGCTGGATTGTGTGCTGGGCGGCGAAGAAATGCCCGCCCGGGCCGACCTCAGCCAGCGCGTCGAAAGCGAAATCCTCCCGCGACGTGGTGATCGGCTGCAAGAACTCGCCCATCATCTGAAGCTGCTCCGCATCGACGACCAGCTTTTCGAAGGAGGCGACGAGGCCGCCCTCAAGCCAGCCCGCGGCATGGAAGATCAGGTTGCCGTGGCCGGTCACCGCGGGCCACAGCGACATCTGCGATTCATAGGCCGCCTGCGCGTCGACGATGTTTGACGCGGTGCAGTTGCTGGTCCGGTAGGGCAGCCGATACCGCTGGGCAAGCTGCCCACCGGCGATCGTCGACTTGGCGTATTCCGGGGTGCCGAAGGCCGGCGCGCCGGACTTCATGTCGACGTTCGACGTGAACGACCCGTAGACGACTGGCGTGCCAGGCGAGAGCATCTGGGCATAGGCCAGCATGGCGAGCGCTTCCGCATTCTGCTGTGCCAGCGCGCCGGCTAGCGTCACCGGCCCCATGGCGCCAGCGAGCGTGAACGGGGTGACCACGACGACCTGGCCGTGCTCCACCATGGTCGTCAAACCCTGGATCATGGGTCCATCGACGCGCAGCGGACTGTTCGTGTTGATGCCGCCGAATAGCCCAGGCTGCTGTCGCATTTCCTCCAGCGTGAGGCCGCGGGCGAGCGCGTTCATGATGATGCCGTCGAGGGCGCGCTCCGCGCCCAACAACGAGCAGGAGGCAACCTTGTCCGAGAGGGTTGCTACTGCGAGATAGGCATCGAGATGTCGCGTGCGACCGTCGAGATCCTGGGCGGCGAGCATGCCGCTCGACACCGTGTGGAGGCAGTTGATCGCCTGGGCAAGCCGGATCAGGTCGGCGAGGTCGGCGGAATTGCCAGGCCGCCGTCCGCGCTCCATGTCGTGACAGTTCGGCGGGCCGCCAACCGGCGCAAAGACGATGTGGTCGCCGCCGATGGCGACCCAGCGCTCGGGATTGCGCGCGTGCAGCACCGCTTCGCCTGGCGCGCTTGCGATCCGCTCAAGCACCCAGTTCCGGTCCAGGCGCACGCGCTTGGTCGCATGATCGACCGACTGTCCCTCCCGCGCCAACCGATCCAATGCGCCATCGTCGAGGATTTCGAGGCCGAGCGTCTCGAGGATCTCCATCGATGCTTCGTGGATCGCCTCGACCTGGTCATCGCTGATCACCCGCATGGGCGGATATGGATTGGTAAGTCGCCGCCACGGCACCTGGCGAGGCATCGTGCTGCGCCGCTCCGACCGGCGCTCCGACAATCTTGTCATCGTCCTCTACCGACATTCGCCGAATGACCCGGCGTGGGACCGTCACCTTGGGCATTCTCAGCCTGTCCTGCAAGGCTGGCCATGCAACAGCGACGATCTTGGGTCACGCGGCTGGCAGAGCGGCAGCAGAAGCGAGCCCTGCGTCTGACGCCATGCCTGACTGCCAGGGATTCACGTCGGCGCCACGCGGGTCTTTGATAAGCTCCTGCGGCCCGATGCAGCATCAATCCCGATTCGTCACCGAACGCGAACCTCTGTTGCGCCTGATCATTCCGGTGGTCGTTGCCGTCGGGTTCCTCATGGAACAGCTCGATTCCACGGTGATCACCACCGCGATCCCTGACATGGCCCGCAGCCTTGCGACCACGCCGCTGCGCATGAATTTGGCGGTTACCACCTACGTCCTGACGCTCGCCGTGTTCATTCCGGTCAGCGGCTGGTTCGCCGACCAGTTCGGCAGCCGGAGAGTTTTCGTCCTCGCACTGCTGGTGTTCACCGTCGGTTCCTCGCTTTGTGGGCTGGCGCAGAGCTTTGCGATGCTGATTGCGACGCGGGCACTGCAGGGCCTGGGTGGCGCGATGATGACCCCGGTCGGCCGCCTGATCCTGCTGCGCAGCTTCCCGCGCAGCCAATTCTTCACCGCCATGATCTACATGAGCCTGCCGGCGCTAGTAGGGCCGGTCGTAGGGCCGCTGCTCGGCGGATTCCTCACCACATATGCGTCCTGGCGGTGGATCTTTTACGTCAACGTCCCGTTTGGCTGCGCCGGCATCGCGTTGGCGCTGCGCTATGTGGAAGACGTCCGCGGTGACCAACGAACGCGCTTCGACTTCCGCGGCTTCCTGCTGATCGGCCTGGGCCTCGCCCTGCTGCAATTCGCGATCGAGAATATCGGCCGGCCGATGATCCCGTCCGGTTCGATCGCCATCGTCCTGGCGACGGGGGTCCTGTTCCTGCTGGCCTTCGGCCTGCACGCCCGCAAGGCGGCGGCACCCGCCGTGGACCTGACGCTGTTCCGGTTGCGGACCTTTCGCACCGGCACGCTCGCCGGCGGCCTCTGCCGCATCGGCATCAACAGCGTTCCCTACCTCCTGCCGCTGATGCTGCAAGTCGGCCTCGGCATGAGCCCGGTGAAATCGGGCTCGCTTACCTTCATCACGAGCCTGGGCGCGCTGCTGATGCGTCCGATCTCCCGCCCGCTGCTGCGCTGGCTGGGGTTCGGGCGGCTCTTGTTCTGGAGTGCGATCCTGAACGCGATTGTGATCGCCGGCTTCACGGTTATCGGGCCGGCGACGCCTACCTGGTTCATTGCCGCCTATATCGGCCTCTTCGGCCTCGCCCGATCGACCCAGTTCATGACATCGAACACCTTGTCATATTCGGATATGCCCGCGGACAAGCTGAGCAGGGCAACCAGTCTCGGAGGCGTCCTCCAGCAGTTGACGGTCAGCTTCGGTGTTCTCGTTCGGCGCGATGCTGCTGGGGCTTCTGACCTGGCAGAGCCACGCCCTGACGCCGGAGCGCTTTCATGAGGTGTTTCTGCTTATGGCCGTGATCCCGCTGCTGTCGCTGCCAGGCTTTCGCCATCTGCGGCCGGAGGACGGCGTGGAGGTGAGCGGCCATCGGCCCCATCCGCGCCAAAGACAGCGAGAAGCTTCCCGCCCTTTGGATTAGCCGAATGCCCGTGGAGCTTCACTGATCGAGCACGGTGGTCAGCTCAACAGTGCGCTCCGCCGTCTCATAGCCCGCAAGAAACCTGCCACGCGTCAGTCCACGCGCTCGTAGGCAATGCGGCGAGCCAACCAGCAGCCGACCTCGACGGCCTCAGCCCGGCCGCCCCCGCCACGCCGGAAAGCCAAGCTCCAGTCGCCGGGCGGCGTGTGATCCAGCGCACGGTGACAAGGCAGGGCCCAGACATCCGGTCCGACCGGGTCGAGCATCTCCATGCGTCCCTGGCCCAGGAATCCCGAGAAAGCCCCATAGAGCGCGCCTCCGGCATCGGCCACGGTGAGCTCGGCAGCGAGCTCGGCGCAGCGATAGCGGCCGGCGACATCGGCGGCAGGCGCGCCCTCGCAGGGCCTGAGGCGCGAGCTTTGGTTCTCTTGCGGGCGGTCCATCCACAGTCCGCCTTCGCTCGCCCGCAGCCGCGTCCCGGAGCTGCTCGCCGCCGAACCGTCGGCCTGGAGGTCGAGCTCTTCGGGAGAATGCCCATAGCGCAGACGTATCTGGCCGGGCGATGCCGCCTCGACGCGTACCGCGAGGCCGGTCTCCGGCTCGATATAGGCGCCGAGCCACTTTGGCGCCGGAAGCGTGCCCTCGGGCTTCGGCCGCTGCTCGCCGAGCAGGCCAGCGAGCAGGTCGATCGCCGCGGCCCGCGCATCGGACAGGTGATTGAACATGACGACGACGGAGACGCGCTCCGAAGGCACATAGAGCCGATGGCTGCGCCAACCGCGCAGTGCGCCGCCATGGCCGCTGACGGAGCGGCCGAATTCGGTCGACCGGGCCAAGCCGAAGCCATAGGCGGCCGTGGCCCCGTCGGCGAATTTGACCGGCGCGGACAGTCGTCGGTAGAGCGCCCCCGGATCGTCGCGAGTGGCATCAATATGGCGTTCCCAGGCGATCATGTCGTCGAGGCACGCCCCCATCCCGGCATCGCCCGTCCAAAGGATTCGGTTCTCCGCCGCGCGGAAGCCTGCGGCTTGCGTTCCCTCGTACCCCTCGGTCCCGTCCGGCATGGCGCGGGTGTCGGCGGCCAGGAACGCGCTTGCCATCCCGACAGGCTCGAAGATCCGCTTGCGCAGCAGCTCCGCGAAGCTCTGTCCGGTGCGCTCCTGCAGGATATCGGACAGGATTCGGAAGTTCTGGTTGACGTAGGAGTAGCGGGTGCCGGGCGCAAATTGCAGCGTCCGGGCGGCGGCGATGATCCGGGCGGCTTCGATCTCCCCGAAAGGAGCTTCCGCCGGCGAACCTTGCAGCATCGCTACCGCCCAGTAATCGCGCAGGCCGGACTGATTGTGGCTGAGGTGCAGCGCGCCCGGCGCCGGCTGCTTCAAGTCAGGCAGATACGCGCGCAGGTGGTCATCCAGCACCGACGGGTCGGGAAAGGCATCCAGCAACAGGCCGCAGGTGAACTGCTTGGTGATGGAGCACATGCGAAACAGCGTGCGCGGCGTGAAGGCCAGGCGCCGCTCCGCATTGGCCCAGCCCCAGGCGTGGCGAACCAGCACTTGGCCGTCGCGCAACACGGCAACCGCGCCGCCTGGTCCGGGGTAGCGGCGCGGCAGAGTTTCGACTGCGCGTTCAAGGCCGGCGGAAATTGTGTTCATGGTGGCGGCGTGCTTTCGATTCGAAGTTACAAGGGGCCGGGTCCGAGGGACGGGCTCGCGGCTACGGCCGGGAGCTTTCCGCCCACGGCATCGAGGATTTCGTGAACATCGAGACGGCCTAAGTGGCCTGAGCTCCGTCAGCCCGTGTAGCCCTTGATGGTCTTCGGGTCGCGCAGCTGCGCCTCATCGGGATTCTGCCCGAACTCCCGCTTGGCCCGCCGCTGGCGAAGCAGGTCCCAGCACTGGTCGAGCGTGCCCTGGATGCGCTTCAGCTTCTCCTTGTCCGCATCGCTCGCAATGCCCTTGGCTTCGCGCTCGAACAGCTCATGCTCCTCGCGGGCAAGCCTGTCGATGTGATCCGTGACCTTCTTGTCGTCCATGGCGTCTCTCCTTGATCGGCTTTGCTCTCGCTTCCTATGGCGCGGCGCCATCGCCAGTCGGGCCTTTGCCCGGCCGGCTCGCTTCAGCCGCGATGGGCATCGAGGAACGACTTCAGGGTCGAAAAATACTCGTCTGGTTCCTCGAAGAACGGCGTATGGGAGCTATTCTTGAACACCTTGATGCGCGAGTCCCTGAGGCGCCGGTGGACGCGCGCCGCGCTGTCCGGCGTCAGCTCGTCGTAGAGGCCACAGAGCACCAGGCAGGGTTGCTCGATGCGATGGAGATCCGCCAGCCGGTCCCAGCCCAACAGGTTGCCCGTGCAAGTGAACTCGTTGGGACCCCACATGGTGCCATAGATGTCCATGTTGATCCCGGCCATGGAGCGCTGCATCGCCGCCGGCCACTCGTCGAGCCGGCAGACATGCCGGTAGTTGAGGATGTTCATCGCGCCCTGGTATTCGGGATGCTCGATCGTCCCATCGGCTTCATGGCGCGCCATCATGGCGACCGTTTCGGGGCCAAGCGCCGCGCGCAGGCGGGCAAGATCCTGGAGATGGAGCGCCACATCGCCAGTGCCGTCGGCACAGATGTAGGTCTTGGCCCCGCGCGGATAGGTCAGCAGGTATTCGAAGCCGAGCCAGGTTCCCCAGGACTGGCCGAGGAGATGGACACGGCCAAGCTTGAGGGCCTTGCGCACGGCCTCCACTTCCTCGACATAGCGCTTGATGTTCCAGAGCGACTTGTCCTCGGGCTTGTCGGATCGGCCGGTGCCGAGCTGGTCGTGGATCACGACCCGGTAGCCATGGTCGGCCATGACCGAGTGGCTGTCGCGAACATAGTCGCAAGGCAGGCCCGGCCCGCCATTCAGACAGAACAGAACCTCATCGCCCTCGCCGAAGCTGTAGACCTGGACCTCGTGCTTGCCCGTCTTGACCCGATACTCGGCGTCCGGCTTGCGCTCGGCTCCCCGCTTCGACTTCGCCTTGGCCATGCTCTTCCCCCATCCGCGGTGTTGAGTTCCCGCGCCCCGAAACGCCGGCCACCGCGCTGGCCGGCCGGACGCGAAGGCGTGAGCTTAGCGCCGGCCGTGGAGCGGAGTCATCGGGGCATCCCGGGGGGCGCATCCCGGGGGCGCATCCCCGCAAACTGCTTACTTCCGATCGACCGCCGCACCGGACAGGAAGACCGCCAACGTCACTTTGGCCGTCGCGCCGAACAGGTTGCAGATCGGGCAGTGATCGCGCGCTTCCTCGGCGAGCCGGCGCAACTCCGCTTCGGGCGCGGGCGAAGCGATCGTGACGCTGAGGCTGCCTTCCGCGATGTGATGCGGCGTCTTGGCATCCCAGGCGAGGCGGGTACGCGCCTTGGTCTCGATGCCGGCGATGTCGATCTTGCGCGCCCGGGCATGGGCGGTGATGGTCGAGGTGTAGCAATTGGCAAGCGCGGCGGCGAGCAGCTCCTCCGGGTTGGTTCCCCTGCCGGGGCCGCCCAGCTCGACCTGGGTCGCCGTATGGGCGCTCAAGCGGCCGCTGGCGCCTTCCACGGTCCCGCCCCATCCTGCCCAGGAGACCGTCGCCTCCGCCTCGATCTTTCCCGTGCTGCCGGCCGCCTCGGTCATGTCCAGTCTCCCGCTCCCGGTTGGAATACTAGAGAATCCCCGGATAGCTGCCGCCGTCGAGGAGCAGGTTCTGGCCGCTGATGTAGCCGGCATGAACGCTGCACAGGAACGCGCAAGCCGCGCCGAACTCCTCGATGCTGCCGAAGCGCCCGGCGTTCTCGGCCGCTTTCTGCTCTTGCAGGATCTGCTCCAACGTCTTGCCGCTGGCTTTGGCTTCGCCCATGGCGAGTTCCCTCACCCGGTCGGTGGCATGGGAACCGGGCAGCAGGTTGTTGATGGCGACGTTGTGGCGCGCCGTCTGGCGGGCGAGCCCGGCAATGAAGCCGGTCAGCCCCGCCCGCGCGCCGTTGGAAAGGCCGAGGCTGGGATAGGGGTTCTTCACCGAGGCCGAAGTGATGTTGACGATGCGCCCGAAACCGCGCGCGATCATGCCGTCCACGGTCGCCCGGATCAGGGCGATGGGCGCCAGCATGTTGGCGTCCAGCGCCTTGATCCAGACGTCCCGTTCCCAATTTCGGAAGTCGCCGGCCGGCGGACCGCCGGCGTTGGTCACCAGGATGTCCGGCGCGGGGCAGGCGGCCAGCACCGCCGCGCGGCCTTCCGGCGTGGTGATGTCGGCGGCGATCGTCTTCACCTTGACACCGGTCGCCTTCGCGATCTCGCTGGCGGTTGCTTCCAGCGTCGCCCTGCTGCGCGCATTGATGACGAGATCGACGCCCTCGCCCGCCAGGGCGCGAGCGCAGCCCTTGCCCAGGCCCTTGCTGGCCGCGCAGACGATCGCTGTCTTGCCCTTGATTCCCAGATCCATCTCTTCAAGCCTCCCGATGCCGGCGTTCCTCCGACCGGAGCCATGAAGGATAGCATCACCCGCCGAAGCGCGCGCGAAACTCCGCCATGCGTTTCTTCCAGGCCTCCGTCGCCAGCACGGCCTTGTTCACCACCAGTCGCGGCTCGCGGCCATGCTGCACGTCGAGCACGGCCTTCACGTCGGCCGCCCCGTTCCCGGCGAAGCACTGGTCGGTCCAGCACAGCGCGTGGGGCGCGAAGATCACGTTGTCGAGCTTCAGGATCGGGTCGTTCGGATCGGGCGGCTCCTGCTCCAGCACGTCGAGCCCGGCGCCGGCGATCCGGCGTTCCTGGAGCGCCTTGGTCAGCGCCTTCTGGTCGTGGATGGGCCCCCGCGCCGTGTTGATGAAATAGGCGCTGGGCTTCATCAGGGCGAGGCGCTCGGCGTTCACCAGGTGATGGGTCTCGGGCGAGAGCGGGCAACTGACGCTGACGATATCGGCCCGGCGGAACACGTCCTCCAGGCCCACCAGCTCCACCCCCAGCTCGGCCGCGAGCTTCCGGTCGGCGTAGGGATCATGAGCGATGAACTTCATGTCGAAGGGCTTCAATAAGCGAAACAGCTCGGCGCCGATATTGCCGATGCCGATGGAACCCAAGGTCCGGCCGACGAGCCCGACGCCCATATGCTCGCCCTTGCGCGCGAAACCCGGCGGGCCTTCGCGGGTCAGCCGGTCCTTCACCATCAGCTTGCCGGTCAAGGCCAGCATGAGGGTGACGATGGAGACCGCGACCGGCCGGCGGATGCCGTCGGGGGTGATGACGAGGGCGATGCCGGCCTTGGTGCAGGCCTCCACGTCCACCGTGTCGTAGCCGACTCCGAAGCGCGCCACCACGGCGAGGCGCCCGTTGGGATGAACGCTCTCCTTGGCGAAGCGATGGGCAAGCAGGATGAGGGCGTCGAAATCGGCCAGTTGGTCGGCGCGCAGCGGATTGACGGGATCGAGATAGGCCATCTCCACGCCCGGCGCCTGCTTCAAGGGCGCGAGGTCGAAATCCGGGAAGACGGGCGAGCCATCGGCTTTCCGGAAATCGCCCGAGAGGGCGACGCGAAATGGCGCGCTCATCACTTCTTCCCCATCTTCCTGGGCGGGCAGCCTTGGCGCAGCTTGCCGATGGCCTCGGCCAGCGCGTTGTGCAGCACCCACACGTCGCCCGAATAGCAGATGAAATCGAAGCCCTGATCATAGAGCTGGATCCCCTGCTCCACCGTCGGCACCAGGCGGCCCAGGGACTTGCCATGCTTCGCCGTCGCCGCGGCCACGCGCTTGATGGCGTCGGTGAATTTCTTGGACTCGAACTGGCCGGGAATGCCGAGGGAAACCGAGAGATCGAAATGGCCGACCCACAGGCAGTCGACGCCGGGCAGAGCCGCCAAAGCATCGGCGTTCTTCACGCCTTCCGCCGTCTCGATCTGGCAGAAGAGAGTGCTGCGCTTGTTGGCCGTGGCGAATTTCTCGGTGACCGGGCCCGGGCGATACCGGTCATGGGCGACCTGGAGTGCGACGCCGCGCCCGCCGTCCGGCGTGTATTTCATGCTATTCAGAATGTGCTTCGCTTCGGCGACCGAACCCACCATGGGCAGCATCAGGCCTTCGGCCCCCATGTCCATGGCCCGCGCGATATGGTGGTACTCCTTCGACGGAGCGCGGACGATGACAGGCAGGTCGGCGGCCTCGAAATAGCGGATCGCGCTTTTCACCGTCTCGAAGCCGAAGCCCGAATGCTCTAGATCGAACAGCACGAAATCGCAGCCCGCCGATTTCAGGATATGGCCGATGCCGGGCGTGGCGAACTCGACGATGAAATGGCCGAACTTCGGGTTCTTGGTTCCGGCGAAATCCTTGAGACGATGGTCCGTCATGCTGCTCTCCATGATCCTTGCAAGGTACTCGGGGGTCAGTCGATTCGCGCCACGCCGTAGGCGTCGAGGGTGAAGCTGCTGCCCGGCAGCGGCCGGGCGAGGTTGTCGAGGGCGCCGGGCTCCCGCGTCGCGCGCTCGAAGGCGGCGGCATCGATCACCGAAAGGCGGGCGCCATCCTTGGGCAGCCCGGCGATCGCGAGATCGACGGGATTGGCGGTGAGGTTGGCGAGCCAGAGAACGCGGCGGTCGCCCTCGCGCCAGGCCAACGCCGCCACGGCATCCGGCCGGGAAACATTGACGGCGACGAGCGGCCGGCCGGAACCGCGGACAAGCCCGGCCATGACGTGGAAGGCGGGATATACGGCCGGGCCGTCTAGAGTATCGAAATGCGGCTGGGGCTGCTCGCCCCGACGATGGATGAACCCGAAGGGTCCCGTCGCCGCGCCCATGGCGACCGCCTGCAGCCCGCCATAGGCCGAAACGGCGACATAGCCCAAGGTCCAGGCGGCGGCGAAGAGCCCGCGCTGGCGCGGATCCTTGTCGGTGAGGCAGACCCGGCCATTGCCGGGATTGGCGGCCACGCCCTTGCCATAGGGATTGTCCCGGCAGGCGATTGCGCTGGGTCCGATGCGGTAGGGCGCCGCGCCGATGAAACTCCTGGTGGAAGCGATGATCGCCGGCAGGGTCTCCAAGGTCTCCATCACCGACCGGTCGTCGGCGGCGTGGACGATCGCGGTGGTCGTATGGCTCACGAAGTCGAACAGCGCGGCATTGGGTCGGCGCCGGTTGAGCTCGGTGAAATAGGAGAGCATGCCGCCGCCGAGCCTGGCGCCGGGAAAGGCCGCGCGAGCGGCTTTGGCCATTTCCTCCGCCGTCGGCCGCTCCGGCCGCTTGGCGCCCGGCTGCCAAGACTGGAGGTCGGCGGCGGGCGAAACGATCACCGCGGCAGGCAGAACCCCGGCCCGCGCCATGGCCGCCCCGGCGGCGGCCAGTGCGTCGGCGGGATCCTTGTCGTCCTCGACCAGGATCTCGAAGTTGAGCGCGGCTCCGGCGGCCTCCGCCAAACGCCGGTAGGATCCAAGGGCGGCGAGGCCGCGCCCGTCCCGGGTATCGTAGCCGCAGACGAGGTATCGCGGCGCCAGCTTGCGCAGGAGATCGCTGGCGGCCAGAGCATGGGCGGCTTCCTCGGCGGGAAGGCCGATGCCGATCTCGGGCATCTTGCCCGGCAGCTCGCCGGCAAGCCCGACTTCGATCCTGGCGTCTTCCGTCCGGCCTCCGCTCGCCGGCGCGGAGCCGGCGATGGAAAGGCGCACCGCCTGCTCATGCCGACTGCCCTTGGCCAGGGTGTAGCCCCAGGGCAGCGCCAAGGGCCGCACATAGGTCTTGTAGGAGGCATCGCCCCAATTGCGCTGGTCCTCCATCTCGAAGGCGTCGCCCTCCATCCGGCAGGTGGCGAAGACGCCCGGAGAGATCTCATGGCTGAGCGCGCGGATATTGAAGATTGGCTGGGACGGGCTGATGTGTTCGGGAAAGCGGGCGGTCTCTTCGCGACCGTCGACGTGCGCAACCTTGACAGCTTGGCCAGCGAGGCCGGCCGGATGGAGCACGATGAAGCCGGTGCGGTTGGTGACCACGTCGGTCTCCGGCGTGGCCACAACCTCGAAGGCGAGCGACCCGTCGCGCCTGCCCGATATCTGCGCGTGGTACACGAGCCGGCGTTTGGCATCGGCGCAAACCGCGCGGTAGGCGACGGAGAAGCCGTCGGCGCTTTCCTCGATCTTGAGACCATCGATCACCGGCGTGAAGGTGCCCCAGTTCTCATCGCGGACGAGGAAAGCGATGGCGCGCAGCACTTCCATGCCAGCAAACGTCACATACCGGAGCTGCCCGTTCTCCAGCTCGACCGAAAGCGGCCCGGCGGCAAGGCGCCGGGTCGGCGGGTCCACCTCCTCGGTGCCGCAAAGCTTGACGGCCCGCGAGAGCTCAGCGCCTGTCGCCATGGCCCCCGATCCTCATAGCGCCTTGCCCGTCTCGGGATGGAAGAGCGCGGCGCGTTTCAGATTGATATCGACGGCGACCCGTTCGCCCGGACGGCTCACGTCATGGGCCTGGAGCTCGGCCATCAGCGCCTGGCCGCCGAGGCGGAAAGTCGCATAGCTGCGCGAACCCGTGGGCTGGACCAGCTCGATCTCCGCCTCGATGCGGGCCATCCCCTCGGCCGATGCGCTCCCCTGGGCGCGTCCCACATGCTCGGGCCGGAGCCCCAGGATGATCCTGGCGCCTTCGGCCGCGGCCGGATTGCGCCCGCGCGGGAGCGCCAGTACCGGTCCGCTGTCGCCAAGCCGGATCGCGGAGCCTTCAGGCCCGCGCTCGAGCCTGCCGTTGAGAAAATTCATCTTCGGCGAGCCAAGGAAGCCGGCCACGAACAGGGTCGCCGGCTGCTCGAACAGATCCAAGGGCGCGCCTTGCTGCTCGATCACGCCCTCGCGGAGCAGCACGATACGGTCGGCCAAGGTCATCGCCTCGATCTGGTCATGGGTGACATAGATCATGGTCGTGGCGATCTCCTGGTGGAGACGCTTGATCTCGCTGCGCATCTCGTCGCGGAGCTGGGCATCCAGGTTGGACAGCGGCTCGTCGAACAGGAACACCCTGGGATTGCGCACGATGGCGCGGCCGATGGCGACGCGCTGGCGCTGTCCGCCGGAAAGCTGGCGCGGATAGCGCGCGAGCAGCGGGCCGATGCCCAGCATGTCGGCGGCCCGCTTCACCCGCGTGTCGATCTCGGCTTTGGCCATGCGCCTGGCTCGCAGGCTCAAGGAGATGTTGCCCGCCACCGTCATGTGGGGATAGAGGGCGTAGTCCTGGAACACCATGGCCACGTCACGGTCGCGCGGCCGCATCTGGTTCACGACCTGCCCGCCGATCTCGATGCTGCCCTCGTCGGCGTCCTCGAGGCCGGCGATGGTGCGCAGCAACGTGCTCTTGCCGCAGCCCGAGGGACCGACCAGCACGGTGAACTCGCCGTCGGGGATGTCGAGGTCGATGCCCCTCACCGCGTGAACCCCGGCGAAACGCTTGTGCAGCGCGCTTATCTTGACGTTCGCCATTCCGCCGTCCTTTCCGTCAGCCGCGCAGCGCGCCCAGCGTGAGGCCGCGCACCAGATGGCGCTGGACCAGCATGCCGAGGATGATCGAGGGGACGAGAGAGGTGGTGGCCAGCGCGCAGGCCTCGCCGTACTGGGCGCCCTGGAAACCCAGGAAGGCGCGGAAAACCGTCGGCAGGGTGAACGCGTAGCGGCTTGTCAGGATCAGGGCGAAGAAGAACTCGGTCCAGACCGCGATGAAGACGAACACGGCGGCAGCGGCGACCCCCGGCGCTGCGAGCGGCACGGCCACCATGCGAAATGCCTGCCAGCGGCTGAGGCCGTCCACCAGCGCCGCCTCCTCGAGCGACTTCGGCAGTTGGCGGAAATAGGCGTACATCATCCACACAGACAGCGGCAGGGTCATGAAGGTGTAGGCGATGATGAGGCCGATGTGGGTGTCGTAGAGATGCCAGCTGCGGAACAGCAGGAAGATCGGCAGGATGATGGCGACCGGCGGAAGGAAGCGCTGGGACAGGACCCAGAAGGCGAGATGCTGGCCGCCGGTATTAAAGCGGGCAAGGCTGTAGGCCATCATCGTGCCCATGACCGCGGAGAGCACCGTCGCGGCCGAGGCGACGATCAGGCTGTTGATCAGCCCCTGAAGCCCCCGATAGGAGAACAATGCCGCGGTGTAGTGAATGATGGTGGGTTGAGCCGGGAACCAGACCGGCGGCACGGTCAGGTAGTCGCTGCTGGGCTTGATCGACGTGATGACAACCCAGTAGAGCGGCACGAGAACGAAGACGACGAACAGGCCGATGACGAGAAACCGCGCGAGGTTGGCCCGAAGGTTCCGCATGCTCAGTTTCGAAGATGCCGAACGCGTCGCCATCACGCCGCCTCCGCGCGCAGCAGGCGCCGCACCAGGACCATGATGACGACGGAAAGCAGAATGAGAAAGAGCCAGCTTCCTGCCGTCGCCATCGACAGATGGAATTCCTGGAAGCCTATCTGATAGAGGTAGAACGAGGCCGTGTAGGTCGCCGTGCCCGGCCCGCCGCCCGTCAACATGAAGATGATGTCGAACAACCTGACCGCGTCGAGCAGGCGAAAGGTTATGGCCAGCAGGATGATCGGGGCCATTTGCGGCAGGGTGACATAGAAGAAGGTCTGCAGGGTCGAGACGCCATCGAGCTCGGCCGCCTCATAAAGGTGGGGCGGGATGGCGGCGAGGCCGGCCAGCAGGATGACGAACACGAAGGGCGTCCACTGCCAGACATCGGCGATGACGATGGCGATATAGACCCAGGGGACCTCGCCGATCCAGCTGATGGCGACCGGATGCCCGAGGAGATGACTGAGCAGATAGTCGGCGGGGCCGAACGGCCTTTGCAGGAACAGCGCCCAGGACTGGCCGACGATCACCGGGCTGATGAACAGCGGAATGATCAGGATCGACATGACGATGCCGCGGCCGCGGAACATCCTGACCATGGCGAGCGCCAGGGCCAAGCCGAGGAGGAACTCGATGGCGACGACCGTCAGCGACAGGATAATCGTCGTGAGCAGCGACTCCCAGGCCAGGGGATCGTCGACGATTTGCGCGAAATTCTGGAACCCGACAAAGGCGTGGCCCGGAATCTCGAAGTCGTAATTGACGAAATCAACCCAGAGCGAAAACAGCAAGGGGTAGATCGAGAGTGCCAGGATAAGCAGAGCCGCCGGCGCAACCATCAGCCATTTGAAATGCCGATCCGCCCAGGCCGAAACAAGGCCGCTCGGATTCCCCGAGGGGATGGAAGGGAGGTTGCGCGAGGTCGTGGAGTGAGCCATGCCGCATCTCGTTCAGACGGACCGAGCAGTTGCTCAAGCCAAAGCCGAAGCATCGCATCGGTCCGCAAATCGTCGACCGAAGGCAAGGCCGCCGCCTCGCACGCAAGACGCTGCGCGTGAGGCGGCGGGTCGGAACGATCCTCAGGTGATATGCACCGCCATGCCGAGCTTATCGATGGTGTGGTCGGAATAGGACCCGGGTATTTGCAGGAACTGCTGGTAGGCCGCCTTTTGCACGTCGGTGCCGAGCCGTTGGGTAATCGCGTCCCATTCGGCCGCCGCCTTCTGCAGGGCGGACTGGGGATCCTGGCCGCCCCAGACGGCCGTGCACATCCGATCGATGGACAACGCATAGTCCTGCCAGCCGGGCATGATCATGTCGACCACGGCCGTATTCGAGCACTCGCACAGATTGATCAGGTAGTCCTTGGCCGCCGGCCACAAGGCACGATACTCGGCCGCCTTGTAGGTCGAGAGCCGGTACGGGTCGCGCAACGTGTAAGGCAGCATGGTGCGGACGAGCGACATCGGCGGCGCGCTGACCCATTGCATGAACAGGTAGGCGGCCTCTTCGTTGTTGGATCCTGCCGCCAGGGCCTTGACGTATCCCGACGCCATCTCCCCGTTGCCGCTCGGCAGGACCGCGTAGCCCACCTTGTCGGCGATGCTGGACTGGGGGATGAAA
Source organism: uncultured Alphaproteobacteria bacterium (assembly GCA_963724385.1). Classification (GTDB taxonomy): domain Bacteria; phylum Pseudomonadota; class Alphaproteobacteria; order Dongiales; family Dongiaceae; genus DASXQK01. Next base: position 1,394,012 of record CAVRUJ010000002.1, read on the forward strand.
TTGATCGCCTTGTCGCGTTGGGCGTAGTTGGACGAAATCCGGCCCGTAGGCGGCCAGGAGAAGATCATCGCCACTTTGCCCTGCAGCCAGGCCGCCCATTGGGCCACGGCGTCGAGGTCGTTGTTGCCCGGGATCGAGGCCTTGTTCTGGGCGATCATCTGGGTGAGCGTCGTCACGCCCGCGGCCGACGTCAGTTGCGCCTTCATGTCGTCGTCGAAGAATCTCCCGCCATTGGCGCGGAACTGCTGCAGGAAGGCGAACTGGTTCCCCGGGCTGCCGAACTTGCGGAAATGCGCCGAGCCATACACGTTCGGCGCCATCTGGTCGGTGATGAACTGGGCGACCTGGGAATATTCATCCCAGGTCTTCGGCACTTCGAGCGCCGTGCCGAATTTGGCTTGATAGGCCGCCTGCAGTTTCGGGTCGCCGAATACGTCGGTGCGGTAGTAGAGCGCCCACTGATCGCCGTCGTCGAAGACGCCCCAGCGCTTGCCCTTGTACAAGGTGATCGACTTGTAAAGCGGGTGATAGTCGTCGAGGTCGGCCTGATTCATGTACTTGGTGACGTAGTCGTCGATCGGCACGATGACCCCGCCATTGGCAAGGGCCGGAATCCATGCCGGCTCGATGTCGAGGATGTCGTAGGCGCCGGAATTGGCGATGTGTTCGGCGATCGGCTTGGAATACTGGTCGGGGTGCGGCAACTCGATGACGTTGTAGTTCATGCCCGTCAGCGCCTGCCAAAGCGGACCCGAGAAATTCTTCGGCTCGAGCGCCTGCAGGCCGGCTTCATAAGTCATGTTGAGGGTGATGCCCTTGCCCTTGTAGGCCTGGGCAGCCTGGACCGCGCGATAGGCCGAGCTGTCGGTCGGACCCACGGACGATACCTGCACGGCCGCATCCTGTGCCTGGCCCAGCGGCGTGGACTTGTCGGCGAGCTCGACCTTGGACAGGTCCACCATGTCCGCCCAGGCTTCCGAACCGGCCGCCGTCCAGCCGAGGCCCGGCAGCATGGCGGCCCCGCCCATCAGCATCAGCTTGGTCAGGAACGACCTGCGCGAGTTGTCGCCCCGGAGCCAAGCGTCGACTTCTTCGGAAAGTCCGGCGTTGAAATCACGCCGTTCGCGTTCGTTCATCATCTGGCTTCCTCCCATGTGATATCGCCAGCCCCTGTCGGCGCCGGCCGAACCTTCTTTACGCGTGGTCCTTAGTCACTTCGGCTTGCCTCTCGTCTTCGCTCTGGTCTTGCTCTTCTTCTTGGCGCCCGTCTTCCCGCGGGCCCGTCCGCCTTTCTCCTTGGGCCAGACGAAGCCCAACCGGCGGACCGAGCGTTGCTCGATCTGGCTTTCAGTCGCCGCGGCGAAAGTCTTGAAATGCCGCGTCTGGAGATGCCGGTCGAAGGCCGCGGCGTCGTCGTAGATCTCGTAAAGCACGAACCGGCGGGGATCGTCCGGCCCCAGCAGAACGTCGAAGCGCCGGCAGCCTGGCTCGCGCTCGACCGAGGCCTTGGCATTGGCGCGGATGAGCCTGCCGAAGCGCTCAACGAAGTCCGGCTTGATGACGAACTCAACGAGAATGACGAGCGGCGCCATTCTCGGCCTCCGTTGTGCGGCGGATCTGTTCGGCCACCTGTTTCAGGTGGCTATCCATGGCTTTTGCAGCGGCCTCGGGATCGCGCGCCGCCACGCCCTCGAAGATTCGCGTGTGGGACTCGAAGGCCATTTCCTCGGCGCCCGGCGATCTGAGCGTGATGGTGCGCTGGCTGGTCAGCCACTCGACCAGTGCGTCATGAACCGCGGTGAAGATCGGGTTGCGGGTGATCCTGACCACGACATAGTGGAAGGCGACATCCGTCCGTTCGAAGCGTCCAAGGTCGCCGCGCGCGGCGGCATTGGCGTCGAGCGCGCGCTTCAGCCGGTCGACGTCCTCGTCATTGGCGCGCATCGCCGCCAGGCGCGCCACGCCCACTTCGAACAAGGCGCGGGATTCCTGGAAATGCTCGACGCCGTTGGGCTGCGACAGGAAGTGGCGCGCGGCGCCGGAGAGCTCGGTGATCAGGTTCTCCGGGGTGGGCCGCGTCACCAAGGGCCGCTCGCCGGTGCGCACCTGCACCAGCCCCATGCGGCCCAACGCATAGAGCGCCTCGCGGATCGAGGCCCGGCCGACGCCGAACATCTTCATCAGCTCGCGCTCGGGCGGGAGCAGCGCGCCTTCGGGGAAGGTGCCGTCGCGAATCATGGCTTCGAGGCGCAAGGCCGCCTCTTCCGAAAGCTTGCGCCGGCGGATCGGCCAAGCGGCAAGTTCGGGCCGTCGCAGCTCACGTAGTTCTGCGGTCATTGAACCGATGATCCCCCGAACCGAGGTCGCCTCCCACAGACATTTAGCCTCATACCCGGCTGGTGAGTCAATCGACCTGTCCTACCATCCACCCAAAGGCGGGATCTTTTTATTCAATTGTCGGGTGATGTATTGGTGGCCCTCGCAACGGCGATCGAACCGTTCGATTCCGATATCTGGGGCCAAGGGACATTCATTTTGCAGCTCGACAGCCACCAGCATTTCTGGCGCCCTTCCCGCGGGGACTATGGCTGGCTGACGCCGGACCTGGTTCCCCTCTATCGGGATTTCGTCCCGGGAGACCTGGCTCCGCTTCTCGACCGTCACGGCATTGCCGGCACCGTCCTGGTCCAGGCCGCCCCCACGGTGGCCGAAACGGAGTACCTGCTCGCCGTCGCGGCTGAGGCGCCCTTCGTCAGGGGCGTGGTCGGATGGGCCGGCTTCGATCAGCCGGCCGGTCCGGCGGATATCGAGCGGCTCGCGGCCGATCCGCGCCTGAAGGGCATGCGTCCCATGATCCAGGACATCGCTGACCCCGAATGGATGCTGCGCCCGGCGCTCGCGCAATCCATCGCGGCGCTCGAACACAGCGGCCTCGCCTTCGATGCCTTGCTGCGTCCGGAGCATCTCGGACCCTTCAAGCGATTCCTCAAGCTCTATCCCAACCTGCCGATCGTTCTGGATCACGGCGCGAAGCCGGCGATCGCAGCGGGCCGCCTCGATGCCGGTCCGTTCGACCGGTGGGCCAGGGACATCCGCGAGATCGCGTGGGACAGGCGGCTGCGTTGCAAGATCTCCGGCTTGGCGACCGAGGCGCCGGCGGGCTGGCAGCCCGCCGATCTCGACCCCTATCTCGATGTCCTGCTGGAAAGCTTCGGCCCCGCGCGGCTGATGTGGGGCAGCGACTGGCCGGTGGTGGAAATGGCCGGCGGCTACGATCTCTGGCGCAAGACGGCTCTGGACTATTTCGCCCGCTTGAGCGAAGACGAGCGCAGGGCGATTCTGGGCGAGACGGCCGTCGCGTTCTATCGCCTGTGATCGACGGTTCCCATCGAAAAGGCGGGTGATAGTTGGGCAGATTGACCGGCAAGTTCGCATTGCTGACGGCTTCGGCCCAGGGCATCGGCCGCGCCGTCGCCGAGGCCTTCGTCGCCGAAGGCGCCCGCGTGGTGGCCACGGACGTAAACGAGAAGGCGCTGGCCGGCCTCAAGGGGGCCGAGACGCGCCGGCTCGACGTCACCGACGGCGCGGCGATCAAGGCGCTGGCGGCGGAGCTCGGCCCCATCGACGTTCTGTTCAACTGCGCCGGCTATGTGCATGCGGGAACCGTGCTCGACTGCGAAGACAAGGACTGGGACCGTTCCTTCGACATCAACGTCAAGGCCATGTACCGCCTCATCCGCGCCACCTTGCCCGGCATGCTGGCCAAGGGCGGGGGCTCCATCGTCAATGTCGCGTCGGTCGCCTCGAGCCTCAAGGGCGTGCCCAATCGCTTCGCCTACAGCGCCAGCAAGGCGGCGGTCATCGGGCTCACCAAGTCCGTGGCCGCCGATTACGTGGCCAAGGGCATCCGGTGCAATGCCATCTGCCCGGGCACGGTGGAAAGCCCGTCCCTGGAGGACCGCATGAAGGCCTTGGGCGGCAATCTCGAAGAGGTCCGGCAGGCCTTCACCCAGCGCCAGCCCATGGGCCGCATGGGCAAGCCGGCCGAGATCGCCCATCTTGCCGTCTATCTCGCCTCCGACGAGTCCTCCTTCACCACCGGCACGACCCATGTCATCGACGGCGGCTGGTTGACCTAGCGGACTCGGGTCCTCGCCTGAACGGCCGGGCTTCCGCCATCAGAGTCTCCGCCAGGCAGTCGCAAGGGGCGTCGAGCATGTCGAACTGTCGGCGGCGGCGCTTTCCGCGGTAGGATCGTGGCGGGCTTCACCGCTTGTCAGGAGTTGCGCCATGACCGACTGGAAATTCGCGCTCGTCCCGGCGCCCGCGGCCGGCACCAAGGCGGCGGGCAGCGTCGATTGGGGCGATCCCGTGCTGACCGGCTGGGATTGGCCCTATGTCGCGGTCAACGGCGCATCGGCAGGGCCCGCCGTGCTCGTGACCGGCGGCATTCACGGATCCGAATACGCCTCCATCGACGCCGTGGTGCGGCTCGGAGCGTCATTGAATCCGCAGACGGTCAAGGGCCAGATCCTTTGCCTTCCGGTGATGAACCCTTCGGCATTCTGGGAGCGCACCGCTTACGTATCGCCGGTCGACAACTTGAACCTGAACCGCGTATTCCCGGGCAAGGCGCAAGGCAGCTTCAGCGAGCGGGTAGCCTATCACCTGGTGGAGAAGGCGATCCGCCGGGCCGATGCCTATATCGACATGCACGGCGGCGACGTTCCCGAGGCGCTGGTTCCATTCAACATCTGCCATGAGACGGGCAATGCGGCCGTCGACGCGAAGAGCCGCGCCATGGCGGAGATCTTCGGCGCTCCCGCCCTGATCGTTCAGCGCAGCCACGGCGCGCCGGTCTCGGGCCTCGCCTATGCTACCGGCGCCGGTCTCGGCGTTCCCGCCTTCATCGCCGAGGACGGCGGGGCCGGGCAATACGACCCCGCTATCGCCGAGCGGATGCAAGGCGGACTGGAGAACGTGCTGCGCAGCCTTGAGGTGATCGAAGGGCCGGTGCGCAACGTTCCCCCGCCCCGCCGGTTCTCGAGATTTGCCTGGGTGCGCTCGCGCGAGGCCGGTTTCTTCCGCCCGGCATCCAAGGTGGGCGACGAGGTCGCGACTGGGCAGAAGCTGGGCAGCCTGGTCGATTTTTACGGACGCGTCCTGGAAGACGTGACGGCGCCCGACAAAGGCCAGATCCTGTTCATGGTCGTCAGCCCCGCCATGGGCAAGAACGGCCTCATCTGCGGCGTCGGGGTCGAGTAGGCGTGGAACACCACGGCCTCGCCCCGTCCGATCAGTCGATCAAGGCATCGGCTCTCAGGCCCGCGCGCTCGATGTGCACGGGCAGGACGCGGCCATAGAGCTGGCGCGTGCGCTCGGGGCTGCCGACCATTCCGGGTTCCTCCACGAAACTGAAGATGGCCACATAGCGCGGCCTCGATCCCGAGAGCGGCGTCACTCGGTGAAGCGAGTAGCGCCCCTTGAAGATCTGCAGATCGCCCGGCTCCAGATGCAGGGTGCGGATGAGACGGGGGTCGCCATCGAGCACGGCCGCGACGCCGGCATAGTTCTCGTCGGTCGGCGTGCGCAGATGCGGGCTGTACTGGAAATCGCCGCCGGACTCCGCGTTCTGGATCGCGAGGGTCACGGTGTAGTTGTTGGTATCGAAATGCCAGGGGAAGCCGCCGCCGGCTTCGGCCAGGTTCACGATGACGTCGGCCAGGGGGTCGGCATAGGGAAAGAAGCGCTCTTCGCCCAGCCCCGCCTGGATGAAGGGCCCGAAGGCGGGCCATTCGAAGATCGCGCGCAGGATGCTCTCCGGGCCAAAATTGTCCGCCGGAACGAATGCGTTCGACCGGTCATAGAAGCGCCGCAAGGGATGGCTCGCCGGCAGGTCCGGCCGATCCTGGGTGAAATAGGGATTGGTGCGGCTGAAATTCCGATGGCCGTGGACCGCGACCCGGTCGCTCTCCGCAATCAGGTCGCCGATGCGATCGGCCCGGATGAAACCCTTCAGGACAGCGCAGCCGTCGCCATCGAGTTCGCGGTGCAGGCGCGCGACCAGCGCATCGCGGACCACACCCGTCTTGTCGACGGGGTAGCGGTCAGTGTCGATGTAATCGGCCGGGTTTGGCCGCAATTCGTCTCTGCTTTCGACCGACATGATTTGGCCGCGCAGAGTGAACGCGATCCCGTCGTCTTGCAAGTGTCCGACGAACCGGAGGTCGCCAACGTCCCCCGGCCTAAAGGCGAGAGCTTCTTCGGGGTGGCGCGCGCCGCGAAGAGACTTTGTTGCGGCGCGCGCCCTTAGCTTAGGTCAGCCGCCGTTGTTGGTCTTTTTCTTGAAGACAGTCGGCGCCTGGGGCTGGGTGTTGCGAGGCTGCTGTACCTGTTGGCGAGAAAAGGCGTTGCCGCCCTGGCCCTGGAAGTTGTTCGAGACGAAGTTGCGCTGCGGTTGCTGCGGCTGCTTGAAGATTCCGTTGCCCTGACCGAAGGACTGGTTCGTGCGCTGGGTTGGCTGCTGGAAGTAGCCGTTGCCCTGGCTGAAAGTCTGGTTCGCGCGCTTGGTCGGCTGCTGGAAGTAGCCGTTGCCCTGACCGAAGGTCTGGTTCGTGCGCTGAGTCGGCTGCTGGAAGTAGTTGCGGGGCTGGCTCGTGTTGCCGGCGTTGCTGAACAGATTACGCGAGCCGTTCGTCGTCTTGGCCGGCTGCTGGAAGTAGTTGCGGGCCTGGTTCGTGTTGCCGGCGTTGCTGAACAGGTTGCGCGAACCGTTCGTCGTCTTGGCCGGCTGCTGGAAGTAGTTGCGGGCCTGGTTCGTGCCGCCGGCGTTGTTCGACAGGTTGCGCGAGCCGTTCGTCGTCTGGCCCTGCGGCTGGAAGAAATTCCGGGCCTGGTTCGTTCCGCCGGCGTTGTTCTGCCAGTTGCCGGTAACGTTCGTCCCATGGCCGGTCGTCCCCAGAAGCGGCGGCGTCTGGGTGTAGTGGCCGACTAGGCCGTTGTTCTGGCCCATGCCCGTCTGGGTCTTTTTCTTCTGCGTCTGGCCGAATGGCGGCTGGCCGGCAGGCGCATTGGCAAAGAATTGCCCCTGGGTCTGGCCCCCATTGGGCGTCAACAGCTTCTGGGTCAGCTTGCTGTTGCCCCGGCTGTTGGCGAAGAGCTGGCCCTGATTCTGGGTCTGGCTCCCGGCTGCGAAGCCGTTGGCAGGCTGACCGTTGCCGGCCACATTCCGGGAATTGCCGAACTGACCGCCGGCGAAACTCGGGCCCGGCGACCTGTGCTGCTGGAAGCTGCCCGGCTGGCCCTTCAGGCCAAGCTGACGAGCCGAGTTCGGGGTGAGCCCGGCGGTGGCGAAGCTCGGCTTCACCGGCGCCTGGCCGCCCCAGGACTTGGCATGGGTCCATTGCGGGTTCGAGCCGTCCTGAGGATGCTTGCGCCAAGCCTGGCCGACGGAGCGCGAATGCTGCATGTCGTCGGCCGAGACCATGGTCCAGCCGTGGTCGTGGTTGCGGTAATGGTCGAATTCGTCGTGATGCCCCGACCGGTAGTCGTTGTAGTAGTTGTTGATGATCGTCGTGTTGTTGATGTAGGCGACGTTCAATTGCCGGAAGCAATGCTCGCTGACCCCATAGCCCGGATAGTAGGGCTCGCCCCAACCCAGCGGCACCCAGCCCACGTCGCCGAAGCCGATGCTGACGCCGACCCCGATGCCCCCTAAGTCGCCGAAGAAGCTGACGAGCGCCGGGGCGTAGACCGGATCCTGCTCATAGGCGCCCGGCGCCCAGCCCCAACGGCCGTCGTAGTCGACCCAACGCCCGTAGTGGAAGGGTGCGAAGCCCCAGGGCGCGTCATCGACCCAGGTCCAGCCCCAAGGCGCGACATAGGCCCAGTGGCCATAGCGATAAGGCGCCCAGCCGGCGCTGACCTGGGGATACCAGACCTGGCCGTAGTCGGGCGTCGACTGCCAGGCACCGTATTGATTCAGATCCTGATAGCCGGTCATTCCGGGCGAAACGTACTGCTGCGCCTGGGCCGGCTGGTTCTGATAGGGCTGCTCCTCGTTCTGGACGAACTGGACGAAGTCGTCCGGCTGCTGGGCCTGGCCCGTCGCGACCTGGAGGTCATTCACGTTCTGGCCCGAAATGGCGGCGGCCTGCTGGGGCCCCAAGCTGAGGTTGACGCCCTGGCCGGTCACCTGGGCACCACCGTCATAGGCAGTGACCAAGGTCGGATGGTCGGCGTCGCCGGCGACGACTTCGTAGTGACCAGGCTGGCTGATATGCACCTGGCCCCGCGGCGTGTCGATCTCGAAAGGCGTCGCCCCGGCGGCATCGGAGACCCGGACATAGACCGCGCCCTGGGGCAGCGAGGCGACGAAGCCCTGGTCGTTGAGGGTCCCGATATCGAGCTCGGTCGAGCTGTCCAGATAGATCCGGCTCGGGCCGACGTCCACAGCTGCATGCGAGCGCGGCTCGGTCCAGAAGGAGTTGCCGCTGGTGACCGGGTAGTTCAGCGTCGCGGCCTGCCACTGGGTCTCGTCGGCGGTATGGAAGGAGACGGTGCCGGACATCTCGGCGACGCGCCCGACCCGGGACGGCGGGTCACCCGCGCTCTGGGATCCCGCGTCTTGCGCCTGGCCCGTGGCCGGCAGGCCGAGACTCATGCTCGCGGCGATCAGGGCCGCGAGAAGCACTCCACGTCCGCGCATGGTGACACCTTTGTTGGGCTGGTGGGTGTTTGGCTGGTGGGCAGTCGGCGCGCCACGCAGGGGATCAGCCGGAGCAGCCGAGCGAGCGACCAAGCCCGGAATGGCGGCCCGGAAACCCTGGGCACGGCGCCACAGCGAAGCGGAGAACCCCTTGTTCATCAATCCCTTCCGGTCTGACGCCGCCGAAGCCCTCAAGGCTCCGGCACAACATTCCGGCTACTCAATATGGAAAGGGATTGTGGTCCTTCTGGGGCATTTGCCGTCCATTTTCGGGGCCGGCTCCGGCCCCGATACCGGCTAGGCCCCTGTTTTTCCGGCGGGCGCCCCGCCAGGCATCGTCACGTAGGCCGTGGTGTCGCCCTTGGGGCGGGCAAGGCCCGGCGCCTCCCCGCGGACGATGTAGTGGATGGTCTCGGCGATATTGGTGGCATGGTCGCCGATGCGCTCGATGTTCCGAGCGATGAACAGGAGATGGGTGCAGGCGCTGATGTTCCGCGGATCCTCCATCATGTGGGTAAGCAGCTCGCGGAACAGGCCGTTGTAAGTCTCGTCGATCTCCTCGTCGCTTGCCCGGGCGAGATCGGCCTTGTCCGCGTCGCGCTCGACATAGGCCTGGAGCACGTCCCTGACGATCTTCTGGCCGAGCCAGCCCATGCGCGGCAGGCTTGCCGGCAGGGCAAACTGGTTCGTCTGGACGATGGCGACCACCCGCTTGCCGATGTTGGCGGCATAGTCGCCGATGCGCTCCAGATCGCTGGAGATCTTGAGGGCGCCCACGATTTCCCGCAGGTCCTGGGCCACCGGCTGGCGCAGCGCCAGCAGGCGGACGCTGAGCGCGCTCACCTGGTGCTCGAGCTCGTCGACGGAACTGTCCGACTGCATCACCTGATGCCCGAGCTCGACGTTGCGCCGGATCAGCGCCTGGATCGCGGTCTGCAATTCCCCTTCGACGAGGCCGCCCATGCGCTCGATCACCTGGGTCAGGTTCTGCAGCTCGTCGTCGAACGACTTGACCGTATGTTCTATGGCCATGCTTGCCCCGCTTGCCTAACCGCCCCGCGGCCTCTCAGCCGAAGCGCCCGGTGATGTATTGCTGCGTCTGCTCTTTCGCCGGATTGGTGAAAATCTGCTCGGTCTCGCCGTATTCGATAAGCTCGCCCAGATACATGAAGGCGGTGTAGTCGGCGGCGCGCGCGGCCTGCTGCATGTTGTGGGTGACGATGACGATGCAGTAGTCGCTCTTCAGCTCGTCGATCAGCTCCTCGACCTTGGACGTCGAAATCGGATCGAGGGCCGAGCAGGGCTCGTCGAGCAGCAGCACCGAGGGCTTCACCGCCACGCCGCGGGCGATGCACAGGCGTTGCTGCTGGCCGCCGGAGAGGCTGAGGCCGCTTTCCTTGAGCTTGTCCTTGACCTCGGTCCACAGCGCGGCCCGGCGCAGCGCCGCCTCGACCCGGGCGTCCATTTCCGACTGGCCGAGCTTCTCGTAGAGCCGCACGCCGAAGGCGACGTTGTCGTAGATCGACATCGGGAAGGGCGTCGGCTTCTGGAACACCATGCCGATGCGCGCGCGCAGCAGGTTCAGATCCTGATGGGGCGCCAGGATGTTGGTTCCGTCCAGCAGCACCTCGCCGGTGGCATGCTGCTTGGGATAGAGATCGTAGATCCGGTTCAGCACCCGGAGCAGGGTGGACTTGCCGCAGCCCGACGGGCCGATGAAGGCGGTGACCCGCTTGTCGTAGAGCGGCAGGCTGATGTGCTTCAGGGCCTTGTTGGTGTCGTAGAAGAAGCACAGGTCCCGGATCGAGACCTTCTCGACCAGCGCCTCGCCGGGGCCGGCTTTCGGCTTCGATGCGACGATGGTCTCGATCGACGGCGTCCCTGCCTTGTCGGACATTGCCATGGCCATGAATCAACCTCTCGAGGTTCCGACAGCCGCCAGCGCGCGGGCGACGATGTTGAGGATCAGGATGGTTATGGTGATGAGGAGAGCCCCGCCCCAGGCAAGCCTCTGCCAGTCGTTGTAGGGGCTGAGGGCGAACTGGAAGATGGTCACCGGCAGGCTCGCCATGGGGGCGTTCATGTCGGTGCTCCAGAACTGGTTGTTGAGGGAGGTGAAGAGCAGCGGCGCCGTCTCGCCGCTGACCCGCGCGATCGCCAGCAGGATGCCGGTGATGATGCCATTGCGCGCCGCCTTGTAGGCGATCATCGTGATCACCCGCCAGCGCGGCGTGCCGAGCGCGGCGGCGGCCTCGCGCAGGCCGTTGGGGACCAGGGTCAGCATGTCCTCGGTGGTGCGGACCACCACCGGGATGGCGATGACCGCCAGCACCACCACGCCGGCCCAGGCCGAGAAATGGCCCATGGGCACGACCATCACCTCGTAGATGAACAGGCCGACCACGATCGAGGGCGCGCTCAGCAGGATGTCGTTGATGAAGCGCACCACCTCGGCAATGCGGCTGTGCTTGCCGTATTCGGCGAGGTAGGTCCCGGCCAACATGCCCACCGGCGTGCTGACGAGGGTGGCGCCGACGGTCAGCGCGACGCTGCCGAAGATGGCATTGAGGAGGCCACCGGCGCTGTCGGGCGGCGGCGTCATCTGCGTGAAGATGGCGAGGTTGATGGCGCTGCCGCCGTTCCAGATCAGAGTTCCCAGGATCCAGACGAGCCAGGCGAGGCCGAACAGCGCCGCCGCCATCGCGATCGAGAGCGCGATCCGGTTGACCATCACCCGGCGGGCATAAATCCCCATGGCCTATCTCCGACCCTGGGTCTGCATGCGCATCAGCATCAGCTTTGCCAGCGCCAGGATGATGAAGGTGATGACGAAGAGGATGAGCCCGAGGGCGATCAGGGACGAGGTGTAGAGATCGCCTTCGGCCTCGGTGAACTCATTGGCGATGGTGGCCGAGATCGTGGTCCCCGGGGCGATGATCGACAGCGCGATCCTGTGGGCATTGCCGATGACGAAGGTGACCGCCATGGTTTCGCCCAGCGCCCGGCCCAGCCCCAGCATGCAGGCGCCGATGAACCCCACGCGCGTGTAGGGCAGCACCACGCTGGACACCACCTCCCAGGTCGTGGCTCCCAGGCCGTAAGCCGATTCCTTGAGCATGGGCGGCACCGTCTCGAACACGTCGCGGGTGATGGAGGTGACGAAAGGCAGCACCATGATCGCGAGGATGATCCCGGCGGTGAGCGTGCCGATGCCGTAGGGCGGGCCGGAGAACAGCGGGCCGATCAGCGGGGCATGTCCGAGGGTAGCGATGAGGAAGGGCTGGACCGTGCGCTGCAGGATCGGCGCCAGGACGAACAGGCCCCAGATGCCATAGATGATGCTGGGAATCCCGGCCAGCAGCTCGATCGCGATGCCGAGCGGGCGCTTCAGGATCTGCGGGCAGAGCTCGGTGATGAACATGGCGATGCCGAAACTGACCGGCACGCCGATCACCATCGCAATGATCGAAGTGACGATGGTCCCGTACACCGGCGCCAACGCGCCGAACTTTTCGGTGACCGGGTTCCAGGCTTCGGTGAAGAGGAAGCCGAAGCCGAAAGTCGTGATCACCGGCCAGGAGCCGATGACCAGCGAGATGATGACGCCGCCCAGCAGCAGCAGGACGACGAGGGCGAAGAACTGCGTAGTGCCCTTGAACAACGCGTCCTGCGCCCGCATCCGGCGCCCGTGATCGACCGTGCGGAGAGGGATCGGTTCTTTCAGCGCGATATTGGCCATTTGCTGCCCGGGAGGCTAACGGGACGGGCCGCCGGCCGGCAACCCATCCCCAAAGTTGTTATGGTTTCTCAGTACCTGTCTCAAGACCGGAGCGGCTTGCCGGCCGAATCCTGGATTTTGTCGGACCAGCTTTTTCCGATCAGCTGCACGACGCTGTCCGGGATCGGAGCGTAATCCAGCGATCCGGCCATCTCCTTGCCGTTCTTGTATGAGTCCGCCCACGTGGCCTAGACCGGGCAGGGGAAGGTTGCGCCAGCGCCGGATATGTCTCCAGCTTCGGCGCTCGACCAGGCAAGCAAGGTGAAGGCGGCGACCGCGATCAACCGTTTCATCTTTGTGTCTCTCCGGTTGCCATTGGGTTATCCAAGATTCAGGAACATCCAGTGCAGCCGGGCCGCGCTCCCCCAGCATTGACCTCGGCGCATCCTAGGGAGGGTTAGCGAATGGCTTATTGCTTTATCATGAAGGAAATATGACAGAGGCAGCTGCCAAAGCCGAAATTCGGCGATCCTTCGCCCCTTGCTCGCGCTTTCAACGCGGCCCGGCGTCGGGACGCGTTGACAGGGCTCCGGCCCGCTTCCTATCCTGGCCAGGCGACGGTTCCCCGACGGATGAAATCCAGGGGATTAAAAGGGAACACGGGATTGGGACGACCCAGAAGGGGCCCAAGCCGTGGCTGCCCCCGCAACTGTAGGCGGCGAGCCTGACGCCATCCACTGACCACTGGGAAACCGGGAAGGTCGGCGTCAGGCGGTGACCCGCGAGCCAGGAGACCTGCCTTCGCAACGCGGTAGCGCAAGGACTCGGACGGGGAAGGCCGATGCAGACAGTTCAGCGACATCCGGCGACCGGGTCTCTTGGAGCGACCGCTTGCATCAACCGCAAGCGAGGGTGATCACTCATGCGTAAGTTGCTTTCCAATGTCGTCAACGACGGCAGCGCGAACCTGCGTGGCCGTATTGCCAGTCTCTATACCTTGCTCATCGGAGCCAACGTCCTGATCTGGGTTTGGGCCTATACGATCCTCCACGACCGTCCGCTCCTGCTCGGCACCGCCCTGCTCGCCTACACGTTCGGCTTGCGCCACGCTGTCGATGCCGACCACATCGCCGCCATCGACAATGTCACCCGCAAGCTGATGCAGGAGGGCAAGCGACCGGTGGGGGTCGGGCTCTTCTTCTCCTTGGGTCACTCGACCGTCGTGATCGCCATGTCCGTTGCTATCGCCTTCGCGGCGGCGGCCGTCCAGTCGAGGTTCGACACCCTAAAGAGTGTCGGCGGAGTCATTTGCACCCTCTGCTCTGCGTTCTTTCTCTTCGCCATCGCCTTTGTGAACATCGTGATCTTCGCTTCCATCTACCGGACCTTCCGTTCGGTGAAGCAGGGCGGGCGGTTTGCTGACGAGGATCTGGACATTCTCCTTAATGGCCGTGGCCTGCTGGCACGCCTGTTCCGCCCGCTCTTCGGGATGGTCACGCGCAGTTGGCACCTGTTTCCGATCGGCTTCCTGTTTGGCCTCGGCTTTGACACCGCGACCGAGGTCGCCCTGTTCGGGATCTCGGCGGCTCAGGCTTCCAAAGGCCTGTCCCTCGGAACAGTTCTGGTGTTCCCAGCCTTGTTTACTGCCGGCATGTCCCTTGTCGACACCACCGACAGCATCCTCATGCTGGGGGCCTATGGGTGGGCTTTCATGAAGCCGATCCGCAAGCTGTTCTATAACCTCACGATCACTTTCGTCTCAGTGGCCGTGGCTATCGTCATCGGCGGGATCGAGACTTTGGGACTGATTAGCGACCAACTCAATCTCCAGGGACCGTTCTGGGATTTCATCGGCAAGCTCAACGACAATTTCGGCATTCTCGGTTACATCATCATTGGAGTGTTCGCGTTTAGCTGGATCACCTCGATGGCGATCTATCGCCTAAAACGCTACGACGAGATAGAAGTCCGGGTCGGCTGAGCAGCCGGACTTCGAGCGACCGATTCGCCCCGACGGCTTCCCGGCTTGACCGCCGAAATGATATAACATTACATATGTGCCGGGCCGCGCGGTCGGTCCAAACGGCCGATGGGGCGGCCGTCTTTCGCAGCAATCGGGCAGGAAAGGAACTCAGACATGAGGAATTTCACCTTGGCCGCGGCCGCCGCGGCCGTTCTGCTGATCTCGGCGCCGGGACATGCCGGGCCGCTGAAGATCGTGGCCGCGGAAAACTTCTACGGCGATGTAGCGAGACAGATCGGCGGACCTGAGGTAGACGTGACCAGCATTCTCTCCAACCCAAACCAGGATCCGCACGACTTCGAGGCCAGCCCTTCGACCGCGCGGGCCATCGCCGACGCGGCGCTGATCGTCTACAGCGGCGCCGACTACGACCCCTGGATGGAGAAACTGCTCTCGGCTTCGCCATCCTCGACCCGCCAGGTCATCGTCGTCGCTGCCCTGATGCATCGGAAGTCCGGCGACAATCCTCATCTCTGGTATGATCCCGCGACCATGCCGACGGTTGCCAAGGCTCTCGCCTCCGCGTTCGAAACCGGCGATCCCGCCCACAAGGCGGACTATGAAGATCGGCTGGGGGCATTCCTGCAGTCGCTCCAGGCGATGGACGCGCAGGTCACGGCCATGCACCGGAAATATGCCGGCACCGAGGTGACGGCGACGGAGCCGGTGTTCGGCTACATGGCCGAGGCTCTCGGCCTCAAGATGCGCAACGGCGATTTCCAGGTCGCGGTCATGAACGGCACCGAACCGAGCGCCGCGCAGGTCGGCGCCTTCGAGAACGATCTCAAGAGCCGGACGGCCAAGGTGCTGTTCTACAACAGCCAAGTCACCGACGATCTGACGGCGCGGCTGCAGAAGCTGGCCAGGGATTCCGGCGTGCCCGTGGTGGGCGTGAGCGAGACCGAGCCGCCCGGGATGACCTATCAGGCGTGGATGACCGGCCAGCTCGGCGCCCTCGACAAGGCACTCTCGGGCGCGGGGTCGTGACGGCGGTCGAGTTCGAACGCGTCACCGTCTCCCTCGGGAGCCGGGTGGTTCTGTCGGAGGTCAGTCTCAGGCTGGAAGATGCCGAGTTCATCGGCGTGCTGGGCCCCAACGGCTCCGGCAAGACGACGCTCATGCGCGCCATCCTGGGGCTGGTCAAGCCCAGCGCCGGTTCAATCAAGGTGCTGGGCAAGCCCGCCCGGCGCGGAAATCCCGCGGCCGGCTACATGCCCCAGCAGCGCCAAAGCGTCAGGAGCCTGCGCCTCAGCGGCTGGGATTTCGTCGCCAGCGCGGTCAATGGCCATAAATGGGGCTTGCCGGGCGCCCGCGCGACGGAACGCAAGGAAATCGACTGGGCGCTCGCCACGGTCGGCGCGAGGGATCTCGCCCGCCGGCCGCTCAGCGAAACCTCGGGCGGCGAGCGCCAGCGGCTCTTGCTGGCCCAGTGCCTGCTTGGCCGGCCGCGCCTTCTCCTTCTCGACGAGCCGCTGTTGAACCTGGACCCGCATCACCAGCGCGTCGTGGTGCAGCTGGTGCGCCAGCTGCAGAAGGAGCTCGCCATGACCGTGCTGTTCAGTGCCCATGAGATCAACCCGCTGCTGGGCGCGCTGGACAAGGTCCTCTATCTCGGCGGCGGGCGCGCCGCACTGGGCAGCGTGGACGAGGTGATCACCGGGCCCGTGCTCTCCCGGCTTTACGGCTCTGAGATCGAAGTGGTGCGGATCGGCGGCCGGATCTTCGTCATGTCCGGCGCCCATGACCTGGAGAAATCGGAGCACCGGCACGATGCTCACCTATGACTTCATGGTCAACGCCTTCTTGGCCAGCGGCATCGTCGCCGTGGTGGCGGGAATCGTCGGCTTCTTTCTGGTACTGAGGGGCCAGACCTTCGCCGGCCATGCCCTTTCCCATGTCGGTTTCGCCGGGGCGACGGGCGCGGTTCTCGTCGGCCTGCCGCCGCTTTGGGGCCTGGTCGCCTTCACGGTCGGCGCCGGGCTCGGCATGGGCGTGCTGGGCGAGCGCTTGAGCGGCCGCGACGTTGCCATCGGCATCATCTTGTCGCTCTCGATGGGGCTGGGACTCCTTTTCCTGCACTTCTATACGGCCTATGCGACCCAGGTGACGGCGCTGCTGTTCGGCAACGTGCTGGGCGTGGATTCCGAAACCCTGTGGACGCTGCTTCTGCTCGGTGCCGTCAGCCTGGCGGCGCTGGCCGTGATCGCCCGGCCCCTGCTCTTCGCCAGCATCCAGCCCGAGCTCGCGGAAGCCAAAGGCGTCTCGCTCCAGCTCGTCTCGCTGCTCTTTCTCGCCATCGTCGCCCTCACCGTGGCCGAATGCACCCAGATCGTCGGCGTTCTGCTCGTCTTTACTTTGATGGTGGGCCCGGCGGCCGCGGCGGGGCGATGGACCTCGCGGCTCGGCCGTGGCGTGGCGCTCGCCGCGATCCTGGCGCTCGCCGAGGCCTGGACCGGCGTCACGCTCGCCTACTACACCGACTGGCCGACCAGCTTCTGGATCACGGCCCTCAGCGCCGCCGTCTACTTCGCCAGCCTGCCGCGCTGACCCCTGCCAGGAAACCGGCGCATTACCAATTAGTTAGGCCTTGTTACTTGACCGGTGGCTGCACGCGCGCATAGTGGCGGCGAAATGCCGCCAGCCGTGAGGATCAAGGCATGCTGACGCGCCGCAAGCTTCTATCGGGTATCGCCCTCGGCGGGCTCGCGGGCGGATTGGCCGCGCGCCCGGCAGCCGCCTTCACCACCGAGCCCATGCCCAAGCATGTGGCGGACATCATGGCGCTCGCCTGCAAGCCCGGCGGCAACGCCGGTCATGCCGAGCTCATCCATGATGCCCAGCTGATCCTCCGGCGCGACATCGCAGCCGGACTGCTTCCGGCCAATACCAAGCAGATCGTGGTCTGCCCGATCTGCGGCTGCAGCTTCACCGTGACGGCCGACGCCAGCAACTGACTTGCGCCGTTTCGGGGGAGCGGCCCTGGCCGCCGCACTCGCCCTCGCCTCGCCCCGGTCAGCAGAAGCCCATCCCCATGTCTTCATCGACACCCGGATCACTTTCGTCTTCTCGGGCGCCAAGATGATCGGCTTTCGCGAGAACTGGCTGTTCGACGACATCTTCAGCGACCAGCTCATCCAGCAGTTCGACACCAACCAGGACGGAAAGTTCAGCAAGCAGGAGAGCGACGGCGTGGCGGCCGGCACGCTCCCCAACCTCGCCGGATTCCACTACTTCACCTATGTCTGGCTCGGCGGCAAGATGCTGCCCCAGATCACGCCCACCGATTTCCGCGCCGCCATCGACGCCAAGAGGCTGGTGAGCTTCGATTTCATGGTCAAGCTTCCCAAGCCCGTCGATCCGGTCCGCGACGGCTTCGTCTTGGAAGCGAACGACCGCACCTACTACGTCCAGATGCTGCTGGCCGAGAAAAACCCCTTCGCCTTCATCGGCCTCAAAGGGCGCGCCTGCAAGCCCAATGTGGAAAAGGACGTGGCCAACGCCTATTACGGCGGCTTCGTCTATCCTGAGCGGATCACCCTCAAGTGCCATTGATGCGCCCAGCATTTGTCCCGGTCCTCCTGCTGCTGCTGGCGCTTTTCTCGCCGCTGCCCGCGGCTGCCCAGCAAAACCCGCTGCTGGGCGGCCAGGCGCCCACGAGCCAGGAAGAAGCGCCGGCTGCGGCCGACAACGGGCTTGTCCATCGCCTCGAAGGCTTCGTCATCGCGGCCCAGGCCTATTTCATGCGCGCGATCGACCGGCAGCTGGTGGCGATCCGCGACGGGCATGGCTTGCCCGTCATCCTGGGCGGCCTCGCCATCGCCTTCCTCTACGGCGTGTTCCATGCGCTCGGGCCCGGCCACGGCAAGACCATCATCGTCGGCTATTTCCTCGGACGCGGCGGCAGCGTCGGCCGGGGCCTCGCCATGGCCGGCTGGATCTCCTTCAGCCATATCATCGGCGCCATCGTCATCGTCGGCGGCGCCCATTTCATCCTTTCCCACAGCCTGTTGACGCCGGTCGAAGAGAACTGGTGGCTGCGGCTCGCGAGCTATGGCGCGATCCTCGCCATCGGCCTCTTCATGCTGGTCCGCGCCCTCGCAGGGCGTGGCCATATGCACACGCATGCGCATGGCCATGACCACGCCCATGATCATGCGCAGGTGGCCCGCCGCCGGCGCGAGCAGCGCCTGCTGGCGGTAGCGGCCGGGTTCCTGCCCTGTTCAGGCGCAGTGCTGATCCTGCTCTTCGCCTTCGGCAACGGCATGCTGATGATCGGCGTGCTGATGACCCTGACGATCGCGG
Source organism: uncultured Alphaproteobacteria bacterium (assembly GCA_963724385.1). Classification (GTDB taxonomy): domain Bacteria; phylum Pseudomonadota; class Alphaproteobacteria; order Dongiales; family Dongiaceae; genus DASXQK01. The sequence continues at coordinate 1,412,762 of CAVRUJ010000002.1, forward strand.
TCGGCATGGGCCTCACCCTGGCCGCGCTCGGCATCGCCAGCCTTCTCACCCATCGTCATGCCATCGCGCGGTTTGGCAACAGCGACCGGGCCGCGGCAATTCTTGCCTTGCTGGGCCCGATCCTCATCAGCCTCATCGGCGCCATCCTCTTCAGCGGCACGCTGCTCGCCCGCGGACCTTACTGAGCCCGGCGGCCCTCGCCGCCGCTATCCCGCTTCGATATGATCCGTCGTCACCGAATGGGCGAAGCGGCATGAATCTGGAACAACACAACGACGAGGTTCTCGGGCCCAAGCTCGCCTGGTCGCCGCGCCAGCCCCCGGCGCGCATCCCCATCGCCGGGCGCTACGTCCGTCTTGAGCCAATCGATCCCGTCCGTCACGCTCATGATCTGTTCGAGCTGTCCCACGGGCCCAAGGGCGATGTGGCGATCTGGGATTACCTCGGCTACGGGCCCTTCGCCGACGAGGCCGCCTTCGCCGGCTGGGCGGCGGAGCGGGCGGCATCGAGCGATCCGCTGTTCTACGCGGTGATCGATCTTTCGACCGGCAAGGCTGCGGGCATGATGAGCTACCTGCGGATCGTGCCCGCCGACGGCGTCATCGAGATCGGCCATATCTGGTTCACGCCCGCCATCCAGCGCAGCCGCCAGGCGACCGAGGCGGTCTTCCTCCTGGCAAAACACGCCTTCGACGACCTCGGCTACCGGCGCCTGGAGTGGAAATGCAACGCCGCCAACGCCGCCTCGCGCCGCGCGGCACTCAGGTTCGGCTTCACCTTCGAGGGCCTCTTTCGCCAGCACCTGATCGTCAAGGGGCGCAACCGCGACACCGCCTGGTACGCCATCGTCGACCGCGATTGGCCGGCGATCCGCGAGGCATTCCAGCGCTGGCTCGAAGCTTCGAATTTCACCTCCGACGGGCGCCAGCGCCAGGCGCTGACGGCCCGGGAACATGCGGGCAAGCAGCCGATATAGGTCAACGCGCGGACGACTTGGGCGCCTCGTAGCCGATGATGGCCTTGGTCTCGAGGAAGGCTTCGAGGCCGAATTCGCCATACTCCCGGCCGTTGCCCGACTGCTTATAGCCGCCGAAGGGAATGGCGGTATCCCAGCCCGGGTAGTTCAGGTGCACGTTGCCGGCGCGCAGTCGGGATGCCACCTCGCGGGCGTGGCCGAGATCGCCGGATTGGACATAAGCGGCCAGCCCATAGGGCGTGTCGTTGGCGATCTCGATGGCCTCGGCCTCGGTTCGGTAGGTCATGATCGACAGCACCGGTCCGAAAATCTCCTCGCGGGCAATGCGCATTTCCCGCCGCACGTCGGCGAACACCGTCGGCTGGACATAGTACCCGCGGTTCAGGCCCTCCGGGCGACCGGGGCCGCCGATCACCAGGCGTGCGCCTTCGGCAATCCCGGATTCGATGAGACCCTGGACCTTGTCGAACTGGAGTTGGCTGATCACCGGGCCCAGCACCGTGCCTTCGGCTGAGGGCGCGCCGACCTTGAAGGTTCGGGCCGTGGCCTTGGCGACGGCGATCGCCTCTTCCTGTCGGTCGGCGGGAACCAGCATCCGGGTCGGCGCATTGCAGGACTGGCCGGTATTGCGGAAGCAGCCGCCGACACCCAAATGCACCGCCCGGGCGAGGTCCGCGTCAGGAAGTATGATGTTGGCCGATTTGCCGCCGAGCTCCTGATGCACCCGCTTCACCGTGTCGGCCGCGGCCTTGGCCACCAGGATGCCGGCCCTGGTCGACCCGGTGAAGGAGACCATATCGATGTCTGGATGGCTGGAGATCGCATGGCCGACGGTCGCCCCGTCGCCGTTGACCAGATTGAATACCCCCTTGGGGACGCCGGCATCATGCAGGACCTCGGCGAAGACGATCCCGTTCAACGGCGCAATCTCGCTCGGCTTCAGCACCATGGTGCAGCCGGCCGCGAGTGCTGGCGCGACCTTGCAGACAATCTGGTTGAGCGGCCAGTTCCAGGGCGTGATGAGGCCGCAGACGCCGATCGGCTCCCGCACGACGCGGCTGGTACCCATCGGGCGGTCGAATTGGAAATCGCGCAGGACCTGGATCATCCGCTCGAGATGGGCGAGCCCGGTCGCGGACTGGGATTCCATGGCGAATTTCGCCGGTGCCCCCACCTCGCGCGAGATGGCTTGCGCGATGTCGGCGCGCCGCGCCTTGTAGCCGTCGAGGATTCGCTGGAGCAGTTCCAGCCGCTCGCGCCGGTCGGTGCGGGAGAATGAAGGGAATGCCGCCTTGGCCGCCGCCACCGCCCGGTCGACATCCTTGGCGCTGCCGATGGAGATCGTCGCGAAAGGTTCTTCTGTCGACGGATCGATGACGTCGAGGCTGGCGGGCGCAATCGGGTCCACCCATTGGCCATCGATATAGAACTGCATCTCGTGCGACATGGATCTTCTCCTCGGATTTGGCGGCCCGTCGACGTTCCTGGGCAAGGAAGCCTCGACAGTCACCCGCCCGGACAGGCGGAGTTCCCTATATCATTCTCCAATGCGCATCGCGATCGTGAAATAGACTGGCCGGACATCGGGAATTGGGGAAGTGTCTTCTGCCTATCGGCTTACGGTGTGGGAGCATCGGCGGACTAATCTGCCAACTGCCAACCGCTGACTGCCCGGGAATTTTCCGGCCAAGAGCCTTTCCAGCTGCGCTGGGGCGAAGCGTAACCTCCGACGCCCGGACGGCGAACTGGAGCAGGTCGGCTACGGCTATAACCAGGAGAAGACCCATGTCAGGCAATCTGCGAGTTACGTGGTCATCCCTGCGCAAGGCGGCCGCGGCGATGCTGCTGCTGCCGCTCTTCGCGATGCCCTCCCTGGCCCGCGCCGACGAGGCGCCCCGTGCGCTGCCGGCGCCGGCCATGGCCGAGCCCGCATCGGCGGCAACTGTGGAAACCGCCGTGCTGGCGGGCGGCTGCTTCTGGGGCATGCAGGGCCTCTACCAGCACGTCAAGGGCGTCAGCAAGGTGCTGGCCGGCTATGCGGGCGGCGATCAGTCCACGGCCAACTACGAGGAAGTATCAAGCGGATCGACCGGCCATGCCGAATCGGTCCAGATCACCTTCGATCCGGCGGTCATCTCCTATGGGGAAATCCTGCGCATCTACTTTTCCGTCGCCCATGATCCGACGGAGCTGAACCGGCAAGGTCCCGACGACGGAACCCAGTATCGCTCCGCCATTTTCTATGCCGACCTCGGGCAGCAGCAGGTCGCGCTCGCCTATATCGCCCAGCTCGAGCAGGCCAAAGCCTTCGACGCCCCGATCGTCACCCGTGTCGACCCGCTGAAGGGATTCTATCCCGCCGAGGCCTATCACCAGGATTTCCTGGTGAACCACCCGGACTACCCCTACATCGTGTTCAACGACCTGCCCAAGATCGACAACCTGAAGCGGCTCCTGCCCGAGGACTACAGAGAGAACGCCGTCACCGTCGGCGCCGCGACGCCGTGAACCGGACTGCCGGCCCGTTCACTCGCCAGTCCCTGGCGCGGCCATGAGCCCGCTTTCCATCCGGCAGGCTTCTTCGATCAAGAGGTCGTAGAGGGCACGCACGAAGCCGGGTTCCAGCCCATGGACCGGCGCAAGGGTCGCGCAGCGCTCGCGCACCTCGACCACACGCTCGGGAATGACGGCCGGTATTCCGCGCGGCTTCTTGTAGGCGGCAACCTCGCGGATGACGGCGAACCTCTCGCCGAGGATGGCGAGGATGCGGTCGTCGATGTCATCGATCCGCCGGCGATAGCCGGCCAATCCCGTTTCGGCTCCGCCAGCCGCCGGTGTTGGCGCCTTGCGCGTCATGCTGTCTCCTGTCACTATCGATGTATATGGTGGAATATATCGCTTGCAAAGAGTCGTGAATGCCGGCGGCCGACGCGTGGATTTCTGCGACGATGCGTAGCGGCCCGGCGTCGCCCGGGGTGGCTCTTTCCTCGGTCATCGCCATGCCGGCGCCCCTGCCAGCGCCAGCGCCCAAACCGACCGCCGGCGCGGTTCGCCGCGCCAAGATCTGGGAGCTCGATGGCCATTTCCATTGCTCCATCATCGGCACCTGCCTCACGGCCGCCGATCTGAAGAACCTGCTCGCCAAGCTCGACCAGGCGGCCATGGGCGTTTCGGACCATGAGCTCCAGGCGTGGCGGTATCGCTTGCCGGACGGCTTGACAAGGCGGCCAGGCTCCTCAACAAGGCCCTCGACAAGCGCCATCGCCTCGCCATCGCTCAATTCGACCGGGCGAAGACGGAGGCCGAGATCGCCGCAGCCTGGGCCGCGGCCCGACAGCAGGGCGAGATTCCGGGCGCCTACTGGGCGGCGCTCACCCATCCCGCCGCGACCAGGGAACTGACCCGCCGGATATTCGGCGAAGTGCACATGCTGTCCCACTTGGTGGGGGCTGCGAACCGGGCCGACATCCGCCGGCTCAGCCGGCTCGAGACCGAGATGGCGGCCCTCCAGGAGAAGTTCCGGCGCCAGCAGGACCAGCTGCGCGACGCCGTCGTCTTGCGCGACGAGAAGATTCGCGAGCTTTGCGGGCTACTCGCGCACAACGACACCGAGCGAACGGCCGACAGCACGAACGGCGAGAGCCGGGCGCTGGAAGGCGTGATCGCCGATCTGGAGCGACGGCTCAGCGCTGAGACCCGGCGGCGCGACGCGCTCGCCCAGCGCCTGGAGCGCAGCCTCGCGGACCTGGCGGGCGAACGCGAAAAGCGCGCCACCATGGAACGCCGCGCCTTTGCCCTCGAGGACGAACTGGCGGAGCTCGAAGCCAGGTATGGGAACGGCAACGGGTCGGATGCCGCCTCTCCGCGTCCGCCGCTCCGTCTCGCGGGCATGACCCTGCTCTATGTCGGCGGCCGGCCGAAGCAGGTCGTCAGCGCAAGGCTTCTGGCGGAGAAGGCTGGTGCGGTTTTTCTCCATCATGATGGCGGTGTCGAGGCGAGCGGCGGGCTCCTCGCCGGCATGGTGAGCCGCGCCGACGTGGCACTATTCCCCGTCGACTGCGTCAGCCATGAGGCCGCCTTGGCAGTCAAGCGTCTGTGCCGCCAATCGGCCAAGCCCTTCCTTCCCCTCCGCAGTTCCGGCCTGGGCTCGTTCCTTGCCGCGCTCAGCGCCAGCATCCCCGTCGGTCACGAGGAGACACGGGCATGAATCTGGCGAGGCCCCAGCCGCGCCGCTATCTGCCGGGGCTTCTGGCTACCGCCGTCGCGGTGGCGGCGGCGATGGCCAGCGCGATCTTGGCCGTGATGCTGAACTCCTAGCGTTTGACGCCGCCGAAATCTCAGGCAACGATCCCCCTGACCGTCCAGGCGGTCGCGGCCAGCGAGCGCGGCCCGTCGGGCGCCAGCCGTGCGAAATCGCAGAAGGCCTCGGCAAGCCGCGCCGTCCAACGGCCGAGGAAGCGTTCGTAGGCGGCCCCGTCGGTGGCCCGATAGCCGGATCCAGGCCCGGCCGGGCTCGGCATCAAGAGCGCGCGATCATCACGTCGGTCGATTTGATGATGGCGGTGACCTGATCGCCCACCTTCAGCCCCAGATCCTCGACGGAATCGACGAAGATCGCGGAGACCACGTGATTGCCGCCGCCGACGTCCACCGTCACCTGGGCCATCACGGCTCCCTTCTTGATCGCCGTCACTTTTCCCTTGAGGGCGTTTCTGGCGCTGATCTTCATGGTCGTTTGTCCCTTCCTGGTATTGATGCGTGGAGTGGTCCGATCCTAGCCGTTGGCCGCCAGCAAGCTGTCCAACTCGGCCTCGCTCGGTCGCCCGCGAACCGCGTCGTCATGCGAGGCCGACCTCCGGCGATTCCCATGCGCATGGACAAACGATATATTGCACTGGATATATCGACAAGCGGAGGCGAGGCAGCTTGCCCGGCGGTCCAATGACGGCGGCGGAAGAAGGGCCATTGACAGGCCGGCATCCTGGGTTAAAATTCCTAAATATCTCAGATAGTTAAGCAAGAGGCCGGCGGCGTGATCCGCGGGCGTCGATAACAATCATCCCAAGGGAGGTTTGCCATCATGGCCAGCAAAGTCTCGATCCATCCTTCCATCGACGCCGGCATGAAGCCGGCGGCGAAGAATTTCGCCGGCGGCAAGCTGCATTGCCACTGCAAGCAGAATGCGGTCGAGGTCACCATCAAGGGCCAGAGCGCCCATAACCATGCTTGCGGCTGCAGCAAATGCTGGAAGCCCGCCGGCGCTCTTTTCTCCATGGTCGCGGTCGTCCCGCGCGACAACCTCAAGGTGACCGCCAATGAGAGCAAGCTGAAGGTGGTCGATCCCTCGGCCGCGATCCAGCGTCACGCCTGCAAGGATTGCGGTGTCCACATGTACGGCCGGATCGAGAACAAGAACCATCCGCTCTACGGCTTCGATTTCATCCACACCGAGCTCTCCGGGGAGAGCGGCTGGTCGCCGCCGGAATTCGCGGCCTTCGTCTCCTCGATCATCGAGTCCGGCGCCAAGCCCGGCGAGATGGGCGCGGTTCGCTCGCGCTTGAGGGAACTTCATCTCGAGCCCTACGACGCGCTGTCGCCGCCGCTGATGGACCTGATCGCGACCCATGCGGCCAAGGCCAAGGGCACATTGCGCACCTAGACCGAATTTCTCACAAGGACCGCCGGCCCCCGAGGCCGGCGGTCGTGCCTGCGTGAAGATCGGAACAGAAGGGGCTCCTTCATGAAAGTTCGCGCCGCCGTCGCCCATGGGGCGGGCAAGCCGCTTGCCATCGAGACCGTGGATCTGGCCGGGCCAAAGGCCGGGGAAGTGCTGGTCGAGATCAAGGCGACGGGCATCTGCCACACCGACGCCTTCACCCTTTCGGGCGCCGATCCCGAGGGCCTGTTCCCGGCCATCCTCGGCCATGAGGGTGCCGGCATCGTGGTCGACGTCGGGCCCGGCGTCACCAGCCTGAAGAAGGGCGACCACGTCATCCCCCTCTACACGCCGGAATGCCGGCAATGCGAATACTGCCTCAGCCGCAAGACCAACCTCTGCCAGGCGATCCGCGTGACCCAGGGCCGCGGCCTGATGCCGGACGGCACCAGCCGCTTCTCCCAGAAGGGCAAGCCGATCTTCCACTACATGGGCACCTCGACCTTCGCCAATTTCACCGTGGTGCCTGAGATCGCGCTCGCCAAGATCCGGAACGACGCCCCCTTCGACAAGGTCTGCTACATCGGCTGCGGCGTCACCACCGGCATCGGCGCCGTGATCAACACCGCGCGCGTGGAGGCCGGCGCCAATGTCGTCGTCTTCGGCCTCGGCGGCATCGGGCTCAATGTCATCCAGGGCGCCCGCATGGTGGGCGCCAACATGATCGTCGGCGTCGACTTGAACCCGGGCCGGCGCAAGCTCGCGACCAAGCTCGGCATGACCCATTTCGTCAACCCGAAGGAGGTCAAGGGCGACCTCGTCGGGCATCTGGTCGAGCTGACCAAAGGCGGGGCCGATTACAGCTTCGAATGCATCGGCAATGTCCAGACCATGCGCCAGGCGCTCGAATGCTGTCACAAGGGATGGGGCGTCAGCGTCATCATCGGTGTCGCCGGCGCCGGCCAGGAGATCGCCACGCGCCCCTTCCAGCTGGTGACCGGACGGGTGTGGAAGGGCACTGCCTTCGGCGGCGCGCGCGGACGCAGCGACCTGCCCAGGATCGTCGACTGGTACATGGAGAAGAAGATCAATATCGACGACCTGATCACCCATGTCCTGCCCTTCGAGAAGATCAACGAGGGCTTCGACCTGATGCATGCCGGCAAGTCGATCCGGACCGTGGTGACGTACTAGACGGCGCCTATTGCGGCCGCGCCGAGAGCCGCCATTCGAAAGCCAGCTGCTGGGCCTGCTTGACCTGGTCGGCCGTCAGGCCGGCGGCGATGGCATCGCGCCGGCGCGCGGCTTCGGCGGCCTTCGGGCTCTCCCGATGGAATGCGGCGAGGTTGAACCACTTGTAGGCTTCGACCGGGTTCTTTTCGGCGCCGAGGCCCTGCTCCCTGGCATTGCCGAGAAACAGGTAGGCGTCCACGGAATCCTGTTTCGCCGCCTTGAGGGCCCAGGCGAACGCCATCTTGTCGTCCTTGGCCACGCTGTCGCCGGTAGCGTAAATCCGGGCGAGCTCCATGGCCGCGGCAACGTCGCCGAAATCGGCGAGCTTGGCCGTCCAGTAGAGCGACTGCTGCCGGTCGGGACAGCAGCCGATGAATCCGAGCCAGTAATAAAGCGAGAGATCCGACATGGCCTTGGGATTTCCCTGCTTGGCCGAGCGCAGGAAATATTCCTCGGCCAGTTTCGTATCCCGCGCCGTGCCCTCGCCGTCGAGATAGAAGAACCCCACCGTCTCCTCGGCGTCGTCATTGCCGAGGTCGGCGATCCGCTTCCACAGGGAGAACGCCTTCTTGGAGTCGCGGGCGAGGCCGAAGCCGGAGAAATGCATGTCGGCGAGGCAGTGGACGACCTCGGGGTCGGTGGTCGTCGCCTCCTCGGGCGCCAGCTCGTGGGCCGCGGTTTCCCAGTCCTGGGCTTCGCAGGCGGCGATTCCGCGGTCTCGATCGGCCGCGGCCTCTTGAACCGAGAAGAAAGAGAAAGTCGAAACGAATAAGACGACGGCCTGGCGAAGCGGTCTCAGCTGGCGCGAGGCCATCAGCGGCGCAGGTTCCTTTGCAGGGCGCTGAGCCGGGTGCGGGTCGCCTGTTCCGCCTCGGCCTCCATGGCGCGGTAGTGATCGACCAGGGACTTGCCGAATCGGGTAAGGCTGGCCCCACCTCCGGCGCGCCCGCCATGCTGGGCCGCGACGACCGGGCTGCGGAAGCTCTGGTTCAGGCTATCGACCAGGAGCCAGGCGCGCCGGTAGGACATGTCCATGGCCCGGCCGGCGGCGGCAATGGAGCGATGCTGGTCGATGAGCTCCAGGAGCCGCACCTTGCCGGGCCCGATGGCGCGCTCCGCGTCGAACTCGATCCGCAGGATCAGCTTGGCCACGGCCCAATTTAGCCCGGATAGATCCGCTGGACCATGCCGCCGGTCACTGCCGGGCCGGCAGGGCATCGAGCACCCGCTGGCGCTCCTCGGGCGTCATGATGATCCAGTCGCGGATCTCGTCGAGGTTGCGTTTGCAGCCGATGCAAAGGCCCGTCGCATTGTCGATCTGGCAGACGCTGATGCAGGGCGAAGGCGGACCGCCCGCCAGCAAGGTCAGCCGGTCGGCCCGCCGTTCGGCCCGGCGCTTGCGGCGCAGTTCGGGATCGAGGGCCTCGCTCATGGGGAGAGGCTCGGCTGGGCGGCTCTCACCGCGTCGGGCGCGCGACCGACGATCTCCTCATAGAGAGCCGGGTCGGTGGCGCCTTCGCTGCCGATGACCAGCACGCGGGATTCCGGCCCGAGCCCGAGCTTCCGCCGCCCTGCTTCGTCGCCGGCGACGGCCATCAGGCCCGCAAGCCCACCCACCCCGGCTTCGCCGGCGACGATCCGGCGGTCGCCGCCGATCCCTTCAGCCAGCGCCCGCATCGCCGCGGAGGCGCCCTCATCGGAAATGGCAAGAGCATCGGCCGCAGCCAGGCGCAGCACATCCCAGGCGACGAGAGAGACCTCCCCGCAGGCGAGTCCGGCCATGATGGTGTCGAGGTCGCCCATGACCCGCACGGGCGTTCCCGCCTCCAGGCTTCGCCACACGCAGTCGGCGCGCTCGGGTTCGACAACGACCAGGCGTGGGCGCGAGGCCTGCCAGCTTTCCCAGAGATGGGCGACGACAGCCGCGGCGAGACCGCCGCAGCCGGCCTGAAGCAAAAGATGGGTCGGCTTTGCACTTGGCGGAAGCTGGCGGGTGATCTCTTCGGCCATGGCGGCATAGCCCTGCATCACCTGGCGCGGGATTTCCTCATAGCCCGCATAGCCGGTATCCGAAATTACCTGCCAGCCGGCCGCCGCCGCAGCGGCCGCGCAATCGCGCACGGAATCGTCGTAGTTGCCGGACACGCGGCGAACCTCGGCGCCGAACGCCTCGATTGCCGCCTTGCGTCCTTCGCTCACCGTGCCATGGATGAAGATGACGGCGCGGCAGCCGAACAGTGAGGCGCCCCAGGCAACGGACCGGCCGTGGTTGCCGTCGGTCGCCGTCGCCACGGTCAGGTTCCTGGTCGCCTCGCGGTAGTGCCCGGCGATGAGGGCAGCGGCGCTCGGCATTTCGCCGGTCTTGTCGGCGACGGCAGCGGCCAGATGGCGATAAACGGCATAAGCCCCGCCGAGCGCCTTGAAGCTGCCCAGGCCGAAGCGTTCGCCTTCGTCCTTGTACCAGAGGCGGGCGATGCCGAGCGCCTTGGCCAGGCCCGGCAAGTCATGAAGCGGCGTCGGCGCATAGCTCGGCCAGCTCGCGATTTCTGCCAGGGCTTGCAGCCCCTCCATCCGGCTCGCGACCGCCTTGAGGGATTCCGGGTAGAGGCTACCGGCCGGCAGGGCGGCCGGGTTGGCGAGATGGCGGAACGCCAGGGGCTGGAATATCCCGGGGGTCATGCCGGGTCTATTATCACAGCCTTTGCCGAGCTAGGAAGAATGGGCATCGCCGACAGGAAGCCTTTCGCGCCGAGCAGCATGGATATTCGCCGCCTGCGCCTGGCGAGCGGCTTGGTGCTGTTCACCTATCTCACCACCCACTACCTGAACCATTCCCTCGGCCTCGTCTCCCGGGAAGCGCTCGCTTGGGGCTCCGACATCTTCGTTCTGATATGGCGCAACCCCATCGGCACCCTCGTGCTTTACAGCGCCGTGGCGATCCACATGCTGCTGGCGCTGTGGAGCGTCTATCAGCGCCGCGGCTTCAAGGGCATGACCAGCGGCGACTGGGCCCAGCTCCTGCTGGGTCTCAGCGTGCCGCCTTTGATCGTGAACCATCTCCTGGGCACGCGGATCGCCAACCACCTCTTCGGCACCGTCGACAGCTACGACTATGTGCTGCTGAACCTTTGGGTCTTCGATCCCCGGAAGGGCGCGATCCAGCTGGCCGCTTTCCTTGTCGCCTGGTGTCATGGCTGCATCGGCATGCGGGCCTGGTTTCGCCTCAAGCCCTGGTACGGCAGAGCGGCACCCTATCTTTTCGCCGTCGCCCTGCTGCTGCCCACCATGGCTCTGGCGGGCCTGCTGACCGCGGCAAGGGAGGTGGCGAGACTCTATGGCCAACCCGGCTGGTTCCAGGGAGCATCCGCCGCCATCCATTTCGCGACCCCGGTCCAGGCGAAGTGGCTCTTGGCACTCAGAGACGACCTGCTTTGGACCTATGCCGCGATCCTGGCCGGGGCGCTGGCCGCGCGGTGGCTGCGCGCCTGGATACAAAGCCGACGCTCGGTTGCCGTCACCTATCCCGACGGGGGCGTGGTCGAGCTCATCCGCGGCGGCACGATCCTGGACGCGAGCCGGCAGGCCAGAATCCCCCATGCCTCGGTCTGCGGCGGGCGGGGGCGCTGCTCGACCTGCCGCGTCCACGTGACCGAAGGCCTCGACCAGCTGCCAGAGGCGAGCCCCGAAGAACTGAAGGTCCTCGCCCGAGTGGCAGCACCCCCCAATGTCCGGCTTGCCTGCCAGACCCGGCCCAGCATGCCGGTGTCGGTCGTGCCCCTGCTGCCGGCGACGGCGACGGCGCGGGACGCCTGGGCCAGGCCCGGCTATCTCCAGGGGCACGAGCAGGAGATTACGATCCTATTCGCCGACCTTCGCGCCTTCACCAGGCTCGCCCATTCGAAGCTGCCCTATGACACGGTGTTCCTGCTGAACCGGTATTTCCGGGCCACGGGCATGGCGGTGGAGCAGGCGGGCGGCCATCTCGACAAGTTCATCGGCGACGGCGTGATGGCGCTGTTCGGCGTCGCCGTCGGGTTGGAGGAGGCAGGACGGCAGGCCTTGGCCGCCGCGAAGGCCATGTCCCGCAACATGGCCGAGCTCAACCGGTCGCTGGGGCCGGAGCTGCCGGAGCCTCTCAGGATCGCCATCGGCATCCATGCCGGGCCCGCGATCGTCGGCGAGATGGGCTATGGCCGGGCAACCACGCTGACCGCCATCGGCGATGCGGTCAACACGGCGAGCCGGCTCGAATCCCTGGCCAAGGAGCTGGATGCCGAGCTGGTGGTCTCCGCCGATGTCGCGCGCCACGCCGGGCTGGCGACCGCGGGCCTCTCCCGCCGGGAAGTGACGCTCCGCGGGCGCGATCATCCCCTTGAGGTCCTCGTACTGATGCGGGTGGCGGAGCTGCCCGATATTCCCGAGCGGCCGGGCGAGGAAACCGCCGCTCGGATCAGCTCGGATTCGCCTTGAACTGGTCGATCTTTTCCTTGAGCTCGTCGTATTCCTCGCAAGACGCGTTGCAGGCCTTCTCCAGGACGGCCAGGCGTTCCTCGGCCTTTTTCACGTCCTTCATCTCGAGATAGAGCTCGCCAAGGTATTCATTGGCGCCCAGATGCTCGGGCTTGAGCGCGAGCGCCTTGTCGTAATACGCAAGCGACGCGTCCAAGTGGCCGAGCTTGCGCTCGCTGAAACCCATGAGATTGAGCGCATCGGCGTTGTCCGGCGTGGCCGCGAGAACCTTCTGCAGATGGTCGATCGCCTTCTGGTAGTCGAATTGGGCGATGGCCGTCTTGGCGATCCGGTACTCCTGGTCGGCATTTCCGTTTCCGGTGGACGCGCCTGAGCTCATGAAGGCAAAGGCGCTGGCGCTCCACAGGCCAAGGATGAGGGCAGCCGCGCCGGCTGCCTGGGGACACCGGTGGCTCGACTTGATCGTCATCGCTGTCCACTCCGAGAAAAGGGGCAAGCGGGCATGAGCCGCTCCTGGCCGGAAAAATAGAATTGCTTAGGCCAGCGAGAAAGCCTCTGTCACGCAGGCGTGATTCTCCGTGAGCGGCCCCCGATTGCTAGGCCGTCTTCGCCTTGTAGCGGCATAGGTCGCGGACCACGCAGCGCGGGCAGTCCGGCTTGCGGGCCTTGCACACATGGCGCCCGTGCAGGATCAACCAATGATGGGCGTGGAGCTTGCGGTTTTCCGGCACCACGGCCTCGAGCCGGTCCTCGACCTTGCGCGGATTCGCGCCGGGAGCGAGCCCGCTGCGATTGCACAGGCGGAAGATATGCGTGTCGACGGCGAGGGTCGGCCGGTTGAAGGCGACGTTGAGGACCACATTGGCCGTCTTGCGCCCGACGCCGGGCAAGGCCTCCAGGGCCTCGCGCTCGGACGGGACCTTGCCGGCGTAGCGCTCCAACAGGATCCGGCTGAGGGCGATGACGTTCTTGGCCTTGGTGTTGAACAGGCCAATGGTGCGGATGTACTGGCGCAGGCGCTCCTCGCCCAAGGCCAGCATCTTTTCCGGCGTGTCGGCGACCTTGAACAGAGGCTCCGTCGCCTTGTTGACGCCGGCATCCGTCGCCTGGGCGGAGAGCAGCACGGCGACCAAAAGGGTATAGGGATTGATGAAATCGAGCTCGCCCCGGGGATTGGGGTTGGCCGCAGCCAGGCGGTCGAAGAAGAGGACGGCATCGGCGGGCTTGAATGCGCGCGCAGGTTTCGGTGCAGGAGCGGGCTTCGGTTTGGCCTTGGCGCGGACGGGCTTCGGGGCGGGGCGCTTCATGGGCTCCCACTCTAGCGAGACAAGCCGTCGGGCTCTATAGTTTCGCCCATGAGCGAGGCCGCCCCGGACGACGTTCTGTTCGACGCCCTGCTGACGCCGCACCGCAGCCTCTCGCCCCGGGGCTTCGCCATCCTGATGGCGCTCGCCGGCGGCATCGGCTTCGTCTTCGGCGGCGCCTTCATCCTGCTCGGCGCCTGGCCAATCTTCGGTTTTTGCGGCGCCGAGTGGCTGCTGTTCTATTTCTGCTTCCGCCACAACTTCCGCGCCCAGCGCATGAGCGAGCGCGTTCGCCTCACCCACGACCGGCTGACGGTCGAGCGGCGCGACCGGCGCGGACGCTTACAATCCTGGAGCTTCCAGCCCTATTGGCTCCGGGTGGAGATCGAGGAACACCATGATTCCTCGAGCGTGCTGGCGCTTGCCTCCCATGGCCGAAGGCTCGCGATCGCCGGTTTCCTCTCGCCGCCCGAGCGACTGGATTTCGCCCGCGCCCTCAAATCCGCGCTTGCCGGCATGAAAAGCGCGCCAGTCGCCGGTTAGCCCAAAGAGAGTTTCGGGCTAAATGCCAAGCACGTCCTTCATGGTGTAAAGCCCGGGCTTTCGCCCCATGGCCCAAGCCGCCGCCCGCAGCGCGCCGCGGGCGAAGATTTCGCGGCTGGCCGCCTTGTGGGTGAGCTCGATCCTTTCGCCGTCGGTGGCGAAGATGACGGTATGGTCGCCCACCACGTCGCCGCAGCGCAAAGAGGCAAAGCCGATAGCCCCCTTGGCGCGGGCGCCCGTCTCGCCATCGCGCCCGCGAGCGGCGACCTTGTCGAGGTCGACGCCCCGGCCTTCGGCCGCGGCACGGCCGAGGAGAAGTGCTGTGCCCGAAGGCGCGTCGATCTTGTGGCGGTGATGCATCTCGAGGATTTCGATGTCCCAGGCGGGGTCGAGGGCCTTGGCCGCTTGCCGTACCAGCTCGGCCAGCAGATTGACGCCGAGGCTCATGTTGCCGGTGAAGACGACGGGCGCGCGCTTGGCCGCTTCGGCAATCGCGCCTCGTCCGGCGGCGTCAATGCCGGTGGTGCCGATGATGTGGGCCTTGCCCGTCGCCGCGGCGATCTTCGCGTGCGCCAGGGTCGCGGCGGGGATCGTGAAATCGAGCACGGCGTCCGATGCTTCGAACACCGGCTCGGGCTTGTCCGCGAGCGCGATGCCCAGGGGATCGAGGCCGGCGAGCTTGCCGAGGTCGGCGCCGATTGCCGCCTGGCCCGGCCGCTCGCTCCCGGCGGCGAGGCGGAAGCCGGGCGTCGTCGAGGCCAGGCGCAGCAGCACGCGACCCATCCGCCCCGCCGCGCCGACCACGCCGATCCGACAATCGGACATTGGCTGATCCCCCTTGTGCCGTGGAGCAACGCGACCAGCGCTACTCCTTCAGCTCGTTCCAGAATTCCTTGACCTTGGCGAAGAAACCTTCGGCCTCCGGGCTGTGCTGCTGGCCGCGGCCGGCCTTGTCGAATTCGGCCAGGAGTTCCTGCTGGCGCTTGGTCAGCTTGACCGGCGTTTCCACCGTGATCTGGGCGTACATGTCGCCGCGCTCGGTCGAGCGCAGGACGCTCATGCCCTTGTGGCGCAGGCGGAACTGCTGGCCAGTCTGGGTTCCGGCCGGGACCGTGATCCGGGCCCTGCTCCCGTCCACCGTCGGCACTTCGACGATGCCGCCCAGCCCCGCGGTCACCATGGTGATGGGCACCCGGCAATAGACGTTGGCGCCGTCGCGCTGGAACAGCTTGTGAGGCTGGACCGTGAGAAAAATGTAGAGGTCGCCCGAGGGCGCGCCGCGCATGCCGGCCTCGCCCTCCCCGGACAGGCGGATGCGCGTGCCGTCCTCCACCCCTGGCGGGATGGTGACGCTGAGGGACTTTTCCTTCCGGCTGCGGCCCTGGCCGGCGCAGGCCCGGCAAGGCTTGTCGATTACCTTGCCGCCGCCGTGGCAGCTGGCGCAGGTCGTCTCGACGGTGAAGAAGCCCTGGGCGTGGCGCAGCTTGCCGGTTCCCCGACAGGCCGGGCAGGTAATGGGCTTGGAGCCCTTTTCCGCCCCGCTCCCGGCGCAGGTTTCGCAAGGAGCGAGCGCCCCCACCCGGATCGTCGCCTGCTTGCCGGAGAAGGCTTCCTCCAGGGTGATTTCCATGTTGTAGCGCAGGTCGCCGCCGCGTTGGCGCGCCTGTTGGCCGCGCCGGCCGCCCATGAACTCGCCGAACATCTCCTCGAAGATGTCGGCGAAGCCGCCGCCGGCGTTGAAGTCGAAGCCGCCGGGATGCCCGGCGCCGGCGCCCCCGTTCTCGAAGGCCCGGTGGCCGAAGCGGTCATAGGCCGCGCGCTTCTGGTCGTCCTTCAGGAACGTCATAGGCCTCGCTGATTTCCTTGAACTTGTGCTCGGCCGTCTTGTCCCCCGGATTGCGATCCGGGTGGAATTTCATGGCCAGCGCCCGATAGGCCTTCTTCAGCTGATCGGCCGTGGCCTCGCGCGCCACGCCGAGGGTTTCGTAATAATCCTGTTTCGCCATCGGTCTTTTGCGCACCCGCCCGGCCGGCCCCCGAATCCGGAAACCGGGCATTCCCCTTCTATCCGCCCCGGGCGACCCAACCGGACGCCCATCACTTAAGAGGGGAACCTCGACCCGCCACGGCAAGCCGAGGTTCTGCCCTATGTCGGTTCAGCGGTTAAGCGCCGCCGGCCTTCTTGCCGCCCTTCTGCTCGTCGACCTCTTCGAAGTCGGCGTCCACCACCTTCTCGTTCCCGGCGCCGGGATTTTCGGCACCGCTTCCGCCGGCGCTGCCGCCCTGACCCGGGCCGCCCGCACCCGTCGCCTCGCTCGCCTGGGCCTTGTAGAGCTGCTCGCCGATCTTCATGGCGACCTCGGACAGGGCCTGGGTCTTGGCCTGGATCGCTTCGGCGTTGTCACCCTCCATGGCCTTCTTGAGATCGGCAATGGCCGCCTCGGCCGCCTGCTTGTCGGCTGCGGCGATCTTGCCCTCGTTCTCCTTCAGGCTGCGCTCCGTCGTGTGGATCAGGCCGTCGGCATGGTTGCGCGCTTCCACCGCCACCTTGCGCTTCTTGTCCTCGGCCGCGTGAGCCTCGGCATCCTTGACCATCTTCTGGATGTCGGATTCCGACAGGCCGCCCGAGGCCTGGATGCGGATCTGCTGCTCCTTGCCCGTGGCCTTATCCTTGGCCGAGACGTTGACGATGCCGTTGGCGTCGATGTCGAAGGTGACCTCGATCTGCGGCACGCCGCGCGGCGCGGAGGGGATGCCGACCAGGTCGAATTGGCCGAGCAGCTTGTTGTCCGACGCCATCTCGCGTTCGCCCTGGAAGACCCGGATGGTAACCGCCGTCTGGCCGTCCTCGGCGGTGGAGAACACCTGGCTCTTCTTGGTCGGGATCGTGGTGTTGCGGTCGATAAGCCGGGTGAACACGCCGCCGAGCGTTTCGATGCCCAGCGACAGCGGCGTCACGTCCAACAGCAGCACGTCCTTGACGTCGCCCTTCAGCACGCCACCCTGGATGGCGGCACCAATGGCCACCACCTCGTCGGGGTTGACGCCGCGATGAGGTTCGCGCCCGAAGAACTGCTTCACCGTCTCGATGACCTTGGGCATGCGGGTCATGCCGCCCACCAGGATCACCTCTTGGATCTCCGAAGCCTTCAAGCCGGCGTCCTTGAGCGCCGCCCGGCATGGCTCGACCGTCTTCTGGATCAGCTCGTCCACCAGGGCTTCCAGCTTCGCCCGGGTGAGCTTGATCACCAGATGCTTCGGCCCCGTCTGGTCGGCGGTGATGAAGGGCAGGTTGACCTCGGTCTGGGTGGCGCTGGACAGCTCGATCTTGGCCTTCTCGGCCGCCTCCTTCAGGCGCTGCAGGGCGAGCTTGTCCTTGCGCAAATCGATGCCCTGCTCCTTGCGGAACTCCTCGGCCAGATAGTCGATGATGCGGGCGTCGAAGTCCTCGCCGCCCAGGAAGGTGTCGCCGTTGGTCGACTTCACCTCGAACACGCCGTCGCCGATCTCCAGGATCGAGATGTCGAAGGTGCCGCCACCCAGGTCATAGACCGCGATGGTGCCGCTGCCCTTCTTCTCCAGCCCATAGGCAAGGGCGGCCGCCGTCGGCTCGTTGATGATGCGAAGCACCTCGAGCCCGGCGATCCGGCCGGCATCCTTGGTCGCCTGGCGCTGGGAATCGTTGAAATAGGCGGGGACGGTGATGACCGCCTGGGTCACCTTTTCGCCCAGGTAGTTTTCCGCCGTCTCCTTCATCTTCTGCAGGATGAAGGCGCTGATCTGGGAGGGCGAGTAGTTGGTCCCCCGGCACTGCACCCAGGCATCGCCGTTGTCGCCGGCGATGATCTTGTAAGGCACCAGGCCCCGGTCCTTCTGGGCCATGGGGTCATCGTAGCGCCGACCGATCAGGCGCTTGATGGCGAAGAGCGTGTTCTCGGGGTTGGTGACGGCCTGGCGCTTGGCCGCCTGTCCGACCAGGCGCTCGCCCGAATCGGTAAAGGCGACCATCGAGGGCGTCGTGCGCGCGCCCTCTGCGTTCTCGATCACCTTGGCGTCCTTGCCTTCCATGACGGCGACGCAGGAATTCGTGGTGCCGAGATCGATGCCGATGACTTTGCTCATTATCCTTCTCCTGGCGGATCGTCCGGCAAGCCCGCCTCATTGCGGCACAGGCCGGCACTCCCCATAACCATTGAACCCGCCGGGATATATAGGGACCGGGCCAGCCCACGCAAGCCGGATCGCCGACAAATTCGGGGCCCGAAGCCCCGAAAGGCGAGCCTTGCCGGCCCGGAACCGAGGCGCCTACTCTTGAAAGATGCAGGCACCCGAGGATCCCCCGGCCCATGAGCCCATCTATAGGCTCATCCGCCTCGTCATGGCGAGCGACGTCGTCCTGGGGCTGCTGCTCATGATTTTCGGTCCCATGCTGACCGGGGTCGCGGGCCTCAGGCTTCTGGGCGCCGCACTTTGCCTCATCGGCGTCGGGCTCTACCTCTTCTTCGGGCGGCTGGCAGCCAAGGCGAGGCGTCCCTGATCGTCTCCGCCAGCTACCGCTGCGACATTCCCGCCTTCTATGGCGACTGGTTTCAGTCGAGGCTCGCCGCCGGCTACGCCATGGCGGCCAGTCCCTACGGCGGGCCCGCCTATCGGGTCAGTCTGCGCCCCGAAGACGTGGACGGCTTCGTGTTCTGGACCCGGAATGCCGGACCCTTCCTGCCGGTGCTGGAGGCGCTGTCCGCTGAGGGCCGCCCTTTCGTGATCCAGTTCACCCTCACCGGCTACCCCCGCGCCTTGGAGAGCGCGGTCCCGGGGGCCGAGGCGACCTTGGCCCAGATTCGCGGGCTCGCCCAGCGCTTTGGCCCCCGCGCGGTCGTCTGGCGCTACGATCCCTTGCTGGCGAGCGAGCTGACGCCTGCGGACTGGCATCTGCGGAACTTCGCCCGCCTTGCCCAGGCGCTTAGGGGAAGCGTGGACGAGGTCGTGCTCTCCTTCGCCCAGCTCTACGCCAAGACCCGGCGCAATCTCGATGCCGCCGGCCGGCGCCACGGCTTCGCCTGGCGGGACCCGCCCGAAGACGAAAAGCGGGACCTCATCGCCCGCCTGGCCGAGATCGCCGCCGGCGAGGGCATGGCAGCAACCCTTTGTGCCCAGCCTTCCCTGGTTTCCGGCTTCGTCCGCCCGGCCGCCTGCATCGATGCGGGCCGGCTCTCGGACGTCGCAGGCCAGCCCATCGGCGCCAAGCGCAAGGGCAACCGGCCCGGCTGCGATTGCTGCGAAAGCCGGGACATCGGCGCCTACGATGCCTGCGCCCAGGGCTGCGTCTACTGCTATGCGGTCTCGAGCCAGGCCCGGGCCAAGGCGCACATCAAGGCCCATGACCCTATGGCGGAACAACTGTAGTCGCCTTCACCGGATCATGTAGACCTTGCGCACGGTCTCATGGACCCGGCAGCTGCCGCGCCAGTCCTTGGGAAAGAAAGCCACCGTGTCGGAGACTATCTCGATCACCTCGCCGGATTCGTGGGTATAGGTGCAGCGTCCGGCGATGAAGTGGCAGAATTCGTCGCTGGTGACGTGGCAATTCCAGAAGCCGGGCGTGCAGGTCCAGATGCCGCTTTCGCAGGCCCCGCCCGGTCCCTTGTGGAGCAGGATCCCGGCCGTGGCGGACTGGCCTTCGATCATGGTCGGAACCGGACCCCAGTCTTTCAATGGTCCCGCGCCGAGCGGGTTGCGCAGCACCGGCGAAGCGCCCCGGTCGATGGCCGTGGGCTTCTCCACCAGCATATAGGTGACGCGCAGGGTCTCCTTGACGTCGCAGCGCCCGGTCCAGCCGGACGGGAAATGCACCACCGTGCCGGGGCCGACCTCGATCGATTCGCCATTGTGCTCGGTATAGGTGGCGCGGCCCGCGAGATAGAAACAAAGCTCGTCGCCTGGCATGGTCCAGCGCCAGGAGCCGGGCGTGCAGGCCCAGAGCCCCGCCTGGACCACGGACTCGCCCGCCGCTTCTCGTTCCCACAGCAATCGGCCGCTGGTACGCGATTGACCTTCGATCGCATCGGGCTGCGGTCCCCAGTCGTCGAGACCGGCCGTCGTGGTGGCCTGAGGGATGTGCGGCGCGGAGCTCGGCCTCATGCGCCCCGCTCCGCGACCTTGAGAATCAGACGCGCGGCCTTTTCCGTGCCCTTCGCTTTGTGCATGTGGCGCGAAAGCTTGTCGAGGCGCCTGGCCATGGCGCGGTCGGCGAGCAGGCGCTCGATGGTCGTGGCCAGCAGACGATCGGTCCATTTGTAGCGCGGCAAGTCGGCGCCGAGGCGCGTATCGGTGATGCGGGCGGCGTTGTCGAGCCCGTCCCAGCAATAGGGCATGATGATGGCCGGCTTCCCGAAATAGAGACCCTCGGTGAAGCTGTTGTTCCCGCCGTGATGGATGACGAGATCGACCTCGGGGATCACCGCCGGCTGGGGATACCAGCTGTCGAGATGGACGTTGGCCGGGGCCTCCTTGTACTCGCCGATGTAGTCGCCGACGTTCATCAGGAATCGATAGGGCAGCTTGGCGAAGAGCCCGATCATGCGCTTGTAAAGGTCGACGTCGGCCGCTCCAAGGCTGCCGAAGCTCACATAGATGAGCGGCTCCTCGTTGTGCGTGCCGAAATCCGGCACCCGGTAGCGCCCCTCGTCCCGCACGCAGCCTTCCAAGTACTGGAAGCGCCGAGGATTGAGCGGTTTCCGGCGCCGATAGGCCAGCGGTTTCGGATAGAGCAGCAGGTTCATGTAGGGCGAAGCCTCGAAGAACTCGCCGAGCGGATAGGGTTCATGGCCGACCTTGGCCAGGAACTCGTTGAACCGGCCATGGGCCGGCTTGATGAGCTCCAGGAAGCGCTGCTGGAACTTCTTGAACCCGGCCTTGTCCTTCTCGTGGCAGCCGGAGAGATGTGGCGGGATGGCGGGATCGGGGATCTCGTTCTCCGAGCAGGAGATGATCCGGATCCAGGGCATGCCGGTCGCTTTGATGGCCGGAAACAGAATCACGTTGTCGACGCAGACCACGTCCGGCTTGATCCGTGCCAGATGCTTCGTCAGTCCCTCGTGCGAGATGATGGCGCTGTCGACGATGGCTTCCCAGACCGGCACGACATAGGTCGGAAGCTGGCGGATCGGCGACAGGCGGAAATGCGGCAAGTGCCCCGCGATGAAGTTGGCCCAGAACTTGGCCACCTCCTCGTCCGAAAGGCCGCCCGACATGTCCACCAGGTTTTCCTCGAAGCCGTATTTCTCGAACACCCCCTTGAAGCCGCGGTCGCAGACGAAGACGGGGTTGTGGCCCATGGCCTTCAGGCGCTGGGCGA
This sequence comes from uncultured Alphaproteobacteria bacterium, assembly GCA_963724385.1. Taxonomy (GTDB): domain Bacteria; phylum Pseudomonadota; class Alphaproteobacteria; order Dongiales; family Dongiaceae; genus DASXQK01. The sequence continues at coordinate 1,434,298 of CAVRUJ010000002.1, forward strand.
TGCCCACGCAGTTGAGCGCCGGCCCGAAAGCCGCCTCCGGATACAATAGAATCGTTTTCGCCTTGGCCATGTCTCCTCCCCGTCCCTGCCGGCGGCCCGCGAAAGTGGCTTAGCCCCGGCGCCGCGGTCAAGCGACTCACTCGCGCCTGACGCGAACGCCTACACCGGTTAGACTGTCGCCACCATGCGCCGGCGCATCGATCTTCTGGTTTCGCTCCTGGTCCTCCTGGCGACGCTCGCCTTGCGCGTCCAGGACGGGCCGTTCGTCGTCGGCGTGCGCAATAAGCTCTTCGACACCTATCAGCAATTGGCCCCCCGGCCCTACGACCCGAGCATCCCGGTGCGCATCCTCGCGATCGACGAGGACAGCCTGAAGCATCTCGGCCAATGGCCCTGGCCGCGCGACACGCTGGCGCGCATCGTCGACCGCTTGACCGCCGACGGCGCCGCCGCGATCGCCTTCGACGTGCTGCTGGCCGAGCCCGATCGGACCGGGCCCCAGGCTCTGCTGAAACAATGGCAGGGCCGGCCCGATATGGCGACCCTGGGCGCCATTTTGTCGAAGCTCCCCGATCCGGACGGCGAGCTTGCCGCCTCTCTGGCCAAGGCGCCCGCGGTGCTGGCCTTCTCGCTGAACGAGCAGCCGGGCGGCGAGGCCCCGGCCGCCAAGGCCGGCTTCGCCATGGCGGGCGACGATCCGCTGCCCTTTCTCCCTTCCTGGCCGGGCACGACCAGGGCGCTCCCCGATTTGGAAAAGGCCGCGCCGGGATATGGCTGCGTCAATTTCCGCCCCGATCCGGACGGGATCATCCGCCGCGCCCCGCTGCTCTTTGCCTTCGAGGGCAAGATCTATCCGAGCCTCGCCGCCGAGGCGCTCCGGGTCGGCCAGGGCGCGTCGACCTACATCATCAAGGCGTCCAACGCCAGCGGCGAGACCGCACTCGGCGCGCAGACCGGACTGAACAACGTGAAGGTCGGCCAAGCGATCATTCCCGTCGATTCCCACGGCAATGTCCCGCTATACGACAGCGGATTCGAAGCCACGCGATTCCTCTCCGCCTGGCGCGTGCTGACGCCGGATTTCGACCCGAACTTGGTCGCCGGCAAGGTCATTCTCGTCGGGGCCACGGCGGCCGGTCTCAGGGATTTCAAGCCGACGCCGCTCGACCCGGCAGCGGCGGGCATCGAAACCCATGCCCAGATCCTGGAGCAGATCCTGGGCCATCAATACCTGGAGCGGCCCGATTGGGCCGACGGGGCGGAGATGCTGTTCCTGCTGGTCTTCGGGCTGGCTCTCGTGCTGCTGCTGCATCCTTTGGGCGCCCTCTGGTCGGCCTTCGTCACCGTGATTGCGATCGCCGCATCCTTCGCCTTTTCCTGGCTCTCCTTCCGCCGCGAAGGCCTGCTGATCGACCCGCTCTATCCCGGCATGGCAGCGCTCGCGGTCTACCTCTCCGGCTCGCTGTTGGGTTACCTGCGCAGCGAGTCCGAGCGGCGCCATGTGCGGCGGAGCTTCGGCATGTATCTGGCGCCCGCCGTGGTCGAGGAGCTGAGCCGGCATCCCGAGCGCCTGAAGCTCGGCGGCGAACTCCGCGACGTGACGGTCATGTTCTCCGACATCCGCGACTTCACGCGCATCTCGGAGCAGCTCGACCCGCAGATGCTGACCCACATGTTGAACTCCGTCCTGACGCCCTTGACCGCGGCGATCCAGGAGGCCAAGGGCACCATCGACAAATATATCGGCGATTGCATCATGGCCTTCTGGAACGCGCCGCTGGACGATGCCGAGCACGCGCGCAACGCGCTGAAGGCGGCGCTGGCCATGCGCAAAGCGCTCGCCAAGGCGAATGCGACTCTCGCGGAAGAAGCACAAAAGGCGGGCCGGAAGGTCATCGACATCGGCGTCGGCATCGGGATCAACCGCGGGCCCTGCAGCGTCGGCAACATGGGTTCGGTCCAGCGCTTCGCCTATTCCGCCCTTGGCGACACGGTCAATCTCGCTTCGCGGCTGGAGAGCCTCACCCGCAGCTATGGCGTCGAGATCATCGTCGGCGAAGATGCCGCGGAAGGGATCAGCGACATGGCGCTCCTGGAAATCGACCGGGTGCAGGTGAAGGGCCGCAGCCGGCCGCTCACCATCCATACGCTGCTCGCCGAGACCCGCGACGCCGCCTTCGAAGCCCTGGCAAGCGCCCAGGCGAAATTCCTGGAGGCCTATCGCCGCCAGGATTGGGCGGCGGCCCGCGAATCCATTGCCGCCTGTCTCGGCCTGGCGCCGCGTCTCAAGGGCCTTTATGACCTTTACGCCGCTCGAATCGAGGATTACGAGGCCGAGCCCCCGGGAGCCGATTGGGACGGGGTCTTCATCGCCAAGTCCAAGACCGGCTAAGCCATTTAAGACATTGGTAACTTTGGCACCCCTTCAATTCCGGGGGCTAGCCGCTTATGTTGTTAAGGGCCACAGCAAGGGGCCGCTGTCATCGACGGTCCCGGAACCGAAGAGGGGTCTTCCATGTCGTTCACGATGCGTGCCCTGCCCGTCTGCGCCGCCTTCGCCCTGGTGGCGGTCGGCGCCTCGGCGGCCAATGATGCCCGGATCGGCGGCGTCATCCAGAAGGACTTCACCGGCGCCACGGGCACCGTGGTCGGCAATGCGGCCAAGGACCTTTACTACCGCGACGATGTGTTTTCGGGCGAGACCGTGGCCACGCCTCAGAACGGCTCGACGGCGCTGCTGTTCCAGGACGCCACCCGCCTTCAGCTCGGCGCCAATTCCACGGTGGTCCTCGACCGCTTCGTCTACGACCCGGGCAGCCAGCAGGGCGATGCCTCGATCAAGTTCAGCAAGGGAATCTTCCGCTGGGTCACCGGCGAGATCAAGAACAAGGACGCGGTCAAGCTGACCACGCCCACCGCGACCCTCACCATCCGCGGCACCAACTTCAAGCTTTTCGTCGCCGGCGACGGCACGAGCATCTTGGAAGTGTTCGACGGCCAGGTGGACATGACGCCCTGCAACAACGGCGAACCCAAGAGCGCCACGGCGGGCCAGGCTCTGAAGACGACGCCGTCCTGCAACATCTCGGAAGTGGGATTGAGCGACGTGCCGAACGATCCTGGCGTCGATGAAGGCGGCGGCGGGACTGGCGCACCGGGCGGCAGCAATCCGGAGCATGGCTCCCCGCCCAAGGGGGGCACTCCTGGCTGAAACATCGGCCTAGGGTAAGCTGGGACTAGCCAGCCGCCGGTCCGTGGCGGGAGTCTCCGTCCATGTTTTCGGTATCGTCGGGCTGTTGACGCTCGTCGGCTTCCTGCCGGCACTCGCCCGCCGAATCAATTTGCCCTACACCGTGCTGCTCGCCGGCGTCGGGCTCGGCCTCGGCGGCCTCGTCATCGCCACGCGCAACGTCAGCGTCATGGGCCCGGCGGGGGATTTCCTCGGCGCCCTTCGGGGCTTCGACCTCCCGCCCGAGGCCATTCTCTCCATCTTCCTGCCGACCCTCCTGTTCGAAACCGCGCTTTCCCTCGACAGCCGCCAGCTCTTCGAGGACCTGGCGCCGATTCTGCTGATGGCGGTGGTCGCGGTCGTGGTCTGCGCCTTCTGCGTCGCCTTTGCACTCTCCGCCATTTTCGGCGTAGCGCTGACGTCGGCGCTTCTGCTTGGCGCAATCGTCGCCACCACCGATCCCATCGCCGTGGTCGGGATTTTCCGCGATCTCGGCGCGCCCAGACGTCTGCGCATGCTGGTCGAGGGCGAAAGCCTGCTGAACGATGCCTCGGCCATCGCCCTCTACAGCCTGTTGCTCGAATTGCTGCTGGGCGAGGAAAGCGGCGGGGCGGGCAAAGCCGCGCTGGTGTTCCTGTGGGATTTCCTGGGCGGCAGCGCCTTCGGCTATCTGGCCGCCCGCGGCGCCCTGGCGCTGGCCCGGCCATTGCGAGGCCTCCCACTCGCCGAGATCACGCTCACGCTGGCGCTTGCCTACCTGGTTTATTTCTTCGCCGAGCGCTATCTCGAAGTCTCCGGCGTCGTCGCCGTGGTCGTCGCCGCGCTGACCCTGGGCGCGGTCGGGCGGACCCGGCTCACGCCGAATACCTGGGAGCGGCTGGAGAGCATCTGGCAGCAGCTGGGGTTCTGGGCCAATTCCCTGGTCTTCCTGCTGGCCGCCATGCTGGTGCCGCGCATCGTCACCACCGTCACCTGGTGGGACGCGGCCATGCTCGCCGTCCTCATACTGTTTACGTTCCTGGCCCGCTTTGTCGTCGTCTTCGGCCTGATGCCGGTCCTGAGCATGCTGGGTCTCGCCGAGCGAATCGAGAGAGCCTATGGGCTGGTGATCGTCTGGGGTGGGCTCAGAGGCGCGCTGTCTCTCGCCCTCGCCCTTGCGGTTGCCGGCAACGAGGCGCTGCCGGAGGGCTTGCGTCACATGGTGGCGGTGCTTGCCACCGGATTCGTCCTCTTCACCCTACTCGTCAACGGCACCAGCCTCCGGCTGCTCATCCGCCTGCTGGGCGTCGATCGGCTCCCGGCGACGGAGCAGGCCTTGCGCGACAGGGCGCTCACGCTGGCACTGGTGCGCATCAAGGACCGGCTTGGCCGCCTGGCCAAGGCCGAGCATCTGTCGGCGGTACCGCTCGCCAAGCTGGCCGAAGACTTCGACCGGCGCATCGCCTCCCTTGAGGCTGAGGCCAGCCTGGCCCCGGGCCTGGCGGAAGCCGACCTCGTTTCCATCGGCCTGCGCATCCTTGCCGCCCGGGAGGGCGAGCTTGCCCTCGACAGGCTGGAAGCGGGAATCCTGCCCCAGAGCGTGGCCGACGCGCTCATCGCCGGCGCCGCCAAGCTGGGCGATGCCGCCAAATCGGCCGCGGCCCCAGGCTATGAGAAGGCAGCGGCGGCGGCGGCCGGATTCCGACCGAGTTTCCGCATGGCCCATTGGCTGCATCGGCGTTTCGGCATCGAGCGGCCGCTGGCCGCCGTCCTGGCCGAACGCTTCGAGCGCCTGTTGATGGAACACGTCATTCTGGTGGAGCTGGTGGAGTTCGTGGACCGCCGCCTGAAGCCGATCCTGGGAGAGGCGACGGCCGCGGTCCTCGCCGAAATCCTGAAGCGGCGCGAGGCCAGCATCGAAGAAGCTCTGGCCGCGCTCCGTCTGCAATATCCCGACTATGCGGAGACCCTCGAGGCGCGCTATCTCGGCCGCCAGTCGCTCCGCCTCGAGGAGGACGCCTTGCGCAACCTGCTCGAGGAATCGGTGGTGAGCCAAGAGATCTTCAACGATCTCGACCGGCAGGCCGCGGGCCGCAGGCGCGACCTGGAACGCCGTCCGAAGCTCGACGTCGCCCTCGATCGGCTGGCGCTCATCGGCAAGGTGCCGCTGTTTGCCGATCTCGCGGCCGGACGCCAGCGGGCGATCGCCCGGCTGCTCCGGCCGCGTCTGGCCCTGCCGGGTGAACGCATCGTCGCCAAGGGCGAGAAAGGCGATGCCATGTATTTCGTCGCCTCGGGCGCGCTGTCCGTGGAACTGGGCGATTCCGATGTCAGGCTCGGCAGCGGCGACTTCTTCGGCGAGATCGCGCTGCTCTCCCGCGGCCGGCGAACCGCCGACGTGACCGCCATCAGCTACTGCAACCTGCTCGCCCTTGCGGCCGAGGATTTCGACAGGCTGTTGGCCGAGGACCCCGATCTGAAGACGGCGATCGACGCCGTCGCGCGCGAGCGCCTCGGCGCTTTCGACAAAAACGTCAGTTGAGAGGCGGGCGTTCCAGGCCCTTTCGGAACACGACCTTGGCGTCGCCGGGGGCGTAGAAGTCGGGAAACTCGGCGGCGACGCGATAGCCGAGAGCGGCGTAGAAGGCCCGAGCCGCTCCATAGTCCGGCCGGCCCGAGGTGTCGATGAAGAGGGCGACAGCGCCCGCCGCCGCGGCCCGCCTCTCGACTTCCGCCATGAGCCGACGGCCGATGCCGCGACCGCGCTGCCGCGGATCGACGGCGATCCAGTAGAGATCCCAGCTTCCTTGCGTGAGCGGGATGGGCCCGAAGCAGGCGTAGCCGAGCGGCCGGCCGCGTTCCTCTTCGGCGAACAGGAAATGGTAGCCGCTGGCTGCGAGGCCGCGGGCAAGCCGCTCCTCGATCAGCTCGCAGGCGATCGCGACTTCGGCCGGGCTGAAGACGCCCGCCGTCTCGACGAGCCGCCGGATCGCCGCCCCGTCGCCGGGTCCGGGCTCCTCGCGCAGCGCCACGTAGTTCACCCGGGAATCGCCAGGTGGAGATCGGCGGGCGCGGGCCTCGCGGGCGTCTGGCCGCGGTCAGCGACGATGCGCCGGAGGATCGCCGGGAAATCGAGCCCCGCCCGGGCTGCTGCCGCGGCGAAGCCGGCATCGGGAGAAAGGCAGGGGTTGATGTTGACCTCGAGCACCTGCACCGCGCCGGCGATATCGACCCGGCAATCGACCCGGGCATAGCCCCTGAGCTCGAATAGGCGCCAGCAGGCGAGCGCGGTCTCGCGGAGCCTTGCGAGCAGGCCATCCTCCTCGGGCGGGAAATCGAAGCGGCGCTGGGTGGCGTGGTACTCGAACGAGGCCTCCTCCCATTTGGCCGCGTAGTTGACGATCCGCGGCTTGCCCGGCGGATAGCCGACGAAGCACATCTCGGCCGGCGGCAGCAACTCAGCTCCGCCGTTTCCCGCGAGAAGCGAGAGATTGAACTCCCGACCCTCGACATAGGCCTCCACGAACCACTCGCCGCCATAGCGCCGCTGGCGCCGGCGCAGGATGCCGGCAAGCCGCCCCCGATCGGCCGTGACCGAGCCGTCCTCCAGGCCGATGGAGGCATGCTCCCAGACCGACTTAACGATGTAGGGGCCGGGAAAATCCGGCGGATGGCCGGAGGCGGTCCAGACCGGCGTGGCGATCCCGGCCGCCGTCATCACACGCTTGGCGAAGAGCTTGTTGGAGGTTGCATAGGCGGCGTCGGCCCCGCTGCCGGTGTAAGGCAGGCTCAAGGATTCCAGCAGGGCCGGGGCCAGATGGATGAGCCGGCCGAGGCCCTCCACCAATTCCACCAGATTGAAGACGAAGGCAGGCCTCAGATCCATGAGCCGCCGGCGCGCCGCCTCCAGATCGAGGGTGATGGGAAGTGCCACCGGCTGGTAGCCAAGCGCGGCAAGGCCCCGGCTCACCGTCTCCACTTCCGTCAGCACATCCTGCTCGTCGGGCGCCGCATCGGCCGCGACCGCGCCGTAGAGCAGGGCAACCTTGCTCGCGGAGCGCCGGCCCTTCTTCAGCGGCAGAGCCACGGCGCTAGCCCGAATTTCTCACAAGGATCGCGATGTCGTTGCTCGCGCGCGGAGGCGATCCACTAGGGTCGAGCCGCGAAGCGGATCGACGGACGAAGGCGATGTTGACGCATCGGCGAGGCCCGCTGCGCGGCCCGATCCCGACGCTTCGTATCGAAGCGTCGGGTGAATCAGACCGCTCCTCGTTCCAGGGGTGGATCGATTCAGCCGAGGGACCAAGCGGTCCCTCGGCATCGAGCCACCGGTGGGCGCCCCGCGCGCGGCAACCCGAAGGGCCGGGCGAATTTGGCGACAGGACGTCGTCAGCCGGCTCGCCCGATGCGCAGGCATCGGTCTTCGCCACCTTCCTAGCCTGTCGGCAAATTCGCCTCGGCGCCATCATGATCCTTGTGAGAAACTCGGGCTAAGCCGCGACCGCGCCGGCGGCGGCCGGACGGCGCTGCAGGCCCGCGCGCTGCAACCCCTGGCGCAGGATGCGCCCGATCAGCCGCTCATAGGTCATGCCGGCCTGCTGGGCCAGGATCGGCAAATCCGAATGGGTCGGGTGGAGCCCGGCGAGCGGGTTCACCTCCATGAACTGGGGCCGGCCGTCGCCGTCCGAGCGCAGATCGACCCGGCCGGCGTCGCGGCAGCCGAGCGCCCGCCAGGCGGCCAAGGCCACTTCGATGGCGGCCTTCGCCTCCTCATCCGCCGCCAGGCGATAGACGACCCGGCTTTCGCATTCCTCCTTGTTCACGTAGCCATAGGCAGCGCCCTGGGCGCGGTCGGAGAGGGTCACCTCGAGTGCGCCGAGCGCCTCGGCCGCGCGCCCGGCGCCGATGATGCCGACGGTGAATTCGCGGCCCGGCAGATAGCCCTCCACCAGCACGGGCTGGCGGAAGCGCGTCAGCAGGCTACGGCAGATCTTGCGCAGCGCCGCCGGACCGTCGGCCCGGCTCGCCGGGGAGACGCCCTTGCCCGTGCCCTCGGCCACCGGCTTGGCGAAGACCGGAAAGGCAAGGCCGAGGCGGTCGAGGTCGGCAAGACTCTCGATCAGGGCGAAGGGCGCCGTCGGCACGCCCTTGTCCCGCAGCACATGCTTGGTCATCGCCTTGTGCAGCGAGAGAGCCATGACCAGGCTGTCGGAGAAGCTGCAGGGAATGCCGTAGGCCTCGAGAAGGGCCGGCACCTGGGCCTCGCGCCCGGCGCCCGACAGCCCCTCGCAGATGTTGAAGACGAAATCCCAACGCTCGCCCGCAGCCAGACGCCCCACGAGCGCGCGGATGTTGCCGATCCGGACCGGCTCGACGCCGTTGGCGGCCAGCGCCCGCTCGATCGCCTCGATGGTTTCCGGACTGTCGAACTCGGCCGTCTCCTCGGGCCCATAGCCGGCGGCGAGATAGTCCTCGCGCAGGTCGTAGCTCATGCCTACGCGCAGCATGGCGGCCTCCGCGGCCGGTCCAGACCGGCGCCGACAAAAAACGCCGGCAAAGCCGGCGGGCGGGTCGGGAGCAGGGGAAAAGGAAGGCGGAAACGAAGACGGATCTTCGTACTGGGAGGCTCGGCATCTTCCCGAGCCGGTAGCGGCTTCATGGCGATCGGGAGCTCCTTCTGGCTCCGTTGCTCGGCCCTCGGCGGCTCTCCCTAAGGTCGCTTCATGCGCCTCGCGACGCGCCGCCGAGCGAGTTCGCAATTAGAGCGCGACCCTCACAATTGTCCAGAGGTTGGCGGCATCCGGACGCGAAAAAATCCACAAGGGCGCCGGGCGGGGCTTGGAGCGCCCCTGCGATGCCGGCATAGTCGGCCCGTCCATGGAACCCCCATCCCCGGCGCGCCAGAGCTTCCGCGGCATCCTGCTGATGATGGCCGCAGGCTTCGGCTTCACGCTCATGGATGCCGTGGCCAAATACCTCGCCCAAAGTTTTCCTGTCATCGAGGTAGCCTGGGGCCGTTATCTCTTCCATGCCCTGGTCCTGCCGCTCATCGTTGGCCGGTACGGGGGCTTTGCCACGGTCCGCAGCAACCGGCTCTGGCTCCAGCTCCTGCGCTCGTTCCTCCTGCTGGGCTCGACCGTATTCTTCTGGTTCGCCGTCAAGTTCATCCCCTTGGCAGACGCCACGGCCATCGGCTTCGTCGGCCCCCTGATCCTGACCGCCCTTTCGGTTCCCTTCCTCAAGGAGAAGGTCGGGCGCCGGCGCTGGGCGGCCGTGGTCGTTGGTTTCTTCGGCGCCCTCATCATCATCCGGCCCGGCCCCAACATGGCCCAGCCTGCGGCACTGCTGCCCCTCTGCTCGGCCTCCTGCTTCGCCGGCTACGCCATCTGCACGCGCCTGCTGAGCCGGAGCGACGGCTGGGCCACAACCCTCATCTGGTCGGCCGTCGTCGGGCTGGTGGTGTTGAGCTTCCTGGTCCCCTTCCATTGGCAATCGCCCGGCCTCTCCGGTTGGCTCGGCCTCGCCCTGCTGGGGGGTCTCGGCGGCGCCTCGCATCTGCTGATGATCTTCGCCTATGCTCGAGCACCCGCCTCGACCCTTGCCCCCTTGAGCTATATCCAGCTCCTCTGGTCGACGGCGCTGGGTTTCGTCCTGTTCGGCAATTTCCCCGATGCCTGGACGCTCGCCGGCGGGTTTGTCATCGCCGCCAGCGGCCTCTACGTGATCCACCGCGAGCGGGTTCGCCGGGCCGAGGCGCGCTAGCGCGCCCAGCAACGCCGGTGGTATAGACAAGCGAACTATCCATCCGGGAAGCCCGCCTTTGACCCGGCCAGGCCGGCAACAGCGCGGTTCGTTCCGAAAAGCCAGGAGAACAACGCCATGAATCTCGAACAAGCCAAGGCCTTGGACCGCAAAGGCTGGCACAAGGTCGCGGCCAAGCTGAAGCCCGAGACCCGCAATTTCATCGACGGCAAATTCGTCGACGCCAAGAAGGGCCGGCACTTCGAATCCATCAATCCCGTGGACAACTCGGTCATCTGCGAAGTCGCGCGCAGCGACGCCAGCGACGTGGACGCCGCGGTCAAGGCCGCCCGCAAGGCCTTCCGCTCGGGCGTCTGGTCGCGCATGGCGCCCCGCGATCGCATGGACGTGCTCTATCGCTACGCCCAGCTGATCCGCGACCATGCGGTGGAGTTCGCGGCCCTCGACGTGCTGAACATGGGCAAGCCCGTCTCCGACATGATCAACTCGGACGTGCCGGGCGCGGCCATCACCTTCCAGTTCATGGCCGAATGCATCGACAAGATCTTCGGCCAGGTGACGGCCACGGCCGCTTCCGAGTTCCACTACATCCTGCGCGAGCCGCTGGGCGTGGTCGGCTGCGTGGTGCCCTGGAACTATCCCCTGATGATGGCGGCCTGGAAGGTGGCCCCGGCGCTGGCATCGGGCAATTCCGTCGTCCTGAAGCCGGCCGAGCAGTCGCCGCTCTCGGGCAACCTCATGGCCAGGCTGTTCATGGAAGCCGGCGGCCCGGCGGGCGTATTCAACGTCATCCAGGGCTATGGCGAGGAGACGGGCAAGGCGCTTGCCCTCCACATGGATGTGGACAAGATCGCCTTCACCGGCTCGGCCGAGGTCGGCAAGCTGATGATGATCTATGCCGGGCAATCCAACATGAAGCGGGTCGCCACCGAATGCGGCGGCAAGACCCCGCAGATCGTCATGGGCGACGCCAATCTCGACGCCGCCGTCACCTACGCCATCACCGGCATCTATGGCAACCAGGGCGAGGTCTGCAACGCGGGCTCGCGGCTCCTGGTGGACAAGAAGATCCATGACGACTTCCTCGACCTGTTCGTCAAGCGCAGCAAATCGGTTTTCCAACCGGGCGATCCCTTCGATCCCAAGACCCAGATGGGGCCGCTCGTGACCAAGAGCCAGCAGAAGCGGGTGCTTGACTACATCGCCATCGGCAAGAAGGAAGGTGCCAAGCTCGCTTTCGGCGGTACCGTGCCGAGCGGCATGGAGAAGGGCTGTTATGTCTCGCCGACCCTCTTCACCGGGGTGAAGAACAGCATGCAGATCGCGCAAGAGGAGATCTTCGGGCCGGTGGCGGCCGTGATCCCCTTCAAGAACGTCGCCGAGGCGGTGGAGATCGCCAACGATTCGATCTATGGCCTCGCGGCCAGCATCTGGACCAACGACGTCACGACCGCCCACACCGCCGCCCGCGACATCCAGGCCGGCGTGGTCTGGGTCAACTGCTTCGACCACGGCGACATGACGCTGCCCTGGGGCGGCTACAAGCAGTCGGGCCACGGCCGCGACAAATGCTTCGAATCGATGCTGCTCCACACCCAGACCAAGTCGGTCTGGATGCATCTGGGGAGCTGAGGAGAGCCCCTCTCCGCATAGAGCCTGATCGTCACAAGCCTGTTCGGCTTGAGACGTGAATCAGGCTCGAAACCTAACATATAGAGCAAGATTCACGGGTCAGCTTAAAGGAAGCTGACCCGATCTTGCTCGAGGCCGGGCGGAGAGGGTTCGATCGCGACGCTAAGTCCCGTAGCGCTTGGTCTTGGCCGCGGCAGTCGTCGGGCGCGGCTTGCGCTTGCGCACAAGCGGCCGGCGCTGGGCGGGCCAGAGGTCGCCGGACACGCGAGCGAGCGCGCCCGGTTCGAGTTCCAGCAGCTGCAACCGCTCGGGCCGTTCGCCCGGCATCCGGATCCCGTAGGGGGCTGCCGGATGGAATCCGAACCGGCCGTAGTAGCTGAGGTCGCCGACAAGAAGGACGATCCCGAAGTGGAGCTCTTCGGCCCGGCGCAGGCTCTCGCGCATCAGCGTTTCGCCGACGCCCTCGCTGCGCCGGTCGGCGGCGACGCCGATGGGACCCAGCAGCAGGGCCGGCTTGATGCCGGGCTCGCCGACGATAACGACGGGCCAATAGCGCACCGTGCCCACGAGCCGGCCGCGATCCCGGGCGACAAGGCAGAGCTCGCCGACGGGCGCCACGCCCGCGCGATAGCGGTAGGACTGCTTGCGCAACCTCTCGGGCCCGAAGGCCTCGTCCAGGAGGACCTCGATGGCGGGGGCGTCTTCAGGCTGCTCGAATTCGATGGCGACGGTCATGGAAGGTTCCTCTTGAAGCACGGCGGCGGGCTGACCGTCGGCTGAACCTTCTGCGAGCGGAAGCTTGCGGAGGGATGCTTCGGTCAGACGACGGGGGCGGCGGGGAAAATCCCCGCTGGGCCGGCTCGTCGTCGGGCTCGAAGCATCGCTGTCACGCTCTGACCTCTTGCTCAAGGCGCAACAGAAATAGCATTGCGCGAGGCCCTGTCAATGAGGTCGCGGGCCAGCGGCGCAAAAAACTTGCCGACGCGAAAGGGGCCCGTTGCCGGGCCCCTTTGCCTTGGCCGACGGCCAAGAGCCTGATCGTCTCAAGCCTACTCGGCTTGAGACGTGAATCAGGCTCCAATCTTAACATTCAGAACAAGATTCACGGGTCAGCTTGAGAGAAGCTGACCCGATCTTGCTCTGGGCCGCCTACCACCAGAAGATATAGTAGCCCAGCAGCATCATGGCGACGCCGCCGAGGATCGTGAGGTAGGGCAGCATCCCCGCCTTGCGGACCGCCATTGCGTCGGCGGTGATGCCGAGGTCGGCCAGCATTTTGGCCGGCCACTTGCCGCCGTCCTGGATGTAGTGGCGGAAGATGAAGATCGGGATGATGAGCGCCGCCCCGATCAGACCCAGCTCTAACGTGTTGCTGCCGTACTGGTTCGCCCCGGCCCCCATCAAGAACATGTTGACGAAGCCGAGGATCGCCCCCAGGCCCAACAGCCAGTTGGGAGCCCGCCAGGGCCGCCGGACGTGGCCGGAGTCGATGCGATGCAGCCAGCCCGAATTCAGGTTGATGAAATTGAAAACCATGTACAGAACGTTGGAAACCGCGAGCACGAAGAGGTAGTTCGACATCATCAGCAGGATCAGGTTGAAGCAGAGATCGGTCCACATCGCACGGGTGGGCGTGCCATGCACGTTGACGTAGCTCAAGTACTTGGGCAGCCAGCCGTCGACCGAGCTCTGGTAGAGCGTGCGCGAGGAGCCGGCCATGGCGGTGATGATCGAAAGGATCAAGGCGAGCAGCAGCAGGATCACCATCAGGAAGTAGATGACGCCGGCGGTTCCGAACATGCTGGCCATGGCCTTGGCCACGCCGGAGCCGTCATAGATCGAAGGATCCAGCATCGCCTTCACGCCGAGCGCGCCCTGGAAGGTGAACGGCACCAGGATGAAGATGACGAGGCAGAGGATGCCGGAGAAGAAGATCGCCTTGAAGGTGTCGGTTGCCGGGTTGGTGAGCTCGCTGGTGTAGCAGACCGCCGTCTCGAAGCCATAGGTCGACCAGCCGGCGAGGAACATCCCGCCGAGGAAGAGCGACCAGCCGTTCTTGTCCCAGGCGCCATTGAAGGGATAGTTGGCGCCGTTGGGGTCGCCCAGCGGCACCAGGGGCCCCAGGTTCATGGCCAGCACATGGCCGGTGACGATCGGCCAGAGAGCCACGATCAGCAGCGGCACAGTGACGATGATGCCGACCGCCGTCTGGAACCAGGCGGTGCGCAGGATGCCGCGATGCTGGATGAGGAAGCACAGGAGCAGCAGGGCCGCGCCCAGGAAGAAGGTCGAATTGATGCGCAAGGTCAGCTTGTCCTGGATGAAGCCCAGGTTGACCAGGGTCCACTGCCAGGTGTTGACCGCGGAATCGGCGGGGAAGAATCCGGTCAGGATGTAGCCGGCGGCGATGCCCGTGCCGATGGAGAGCACCGGCGTCCAGGCGAGCCAGTAGCTCCACACCGAGAGCGGCCCGAATATCTTGCCGTAGTGGATCCAGGCCGCGGCGCCATAGATCGGCGCCCCGCCCGACTTGTTGGGGAACATGCCCGCGATCTCGGCATAGGTGAAGGACTGGATGAAGCCCATGGTGATGGACAGCGCCCAGACGATGTAGGACGGCGTGCCGACAGTGGCGGCGATGCCGCCGATGGAGAACAGCACCAGCGGCGGCACGCCGCTGGCGATCCAGAACGTCTTCTTCCAGTCGATGGTCCGATGAAGCGTGTGTTCGCCCACCGGTTCAGCAATCGCAGTCATGGTCTCCTCCCCCTATTGAACGGTTCTTGCCGATCCGGCGCGGGCATGGCCTGCCGCGAGACGGTTCAGCTTGTTGCGCCCGTCGGGAGCATGCCCACGGGCGATGAGGCGGCCGCCGGCCGGGCCGCGAATACCTTGGAGCCGGATACGAAAATCGCCCGGCCTGACGGCACGGGCGATGGCGACTTCGGTCGGTGACGGGACAGCAGGAGGAAGGGAGGCTCCAACCGGCGACAAAGCCTTAGCCGGCCCGACCCTGCGGGTTTCGCACTCGATAGCCCGGCGGGTGGAAGGATCGCCCAAACTCATCTCCCCCTTCTCATTTTTATAGAGAATTTATATCAAGCGGCGCGCCGCCCAAGCAACGACCATGGCGATGCCAATTTGAGCCAAATCGCCCTGCATCGAGGAAGACATGGGGGCAAACAAAGCATAAGCGGAACGGGCGGCCTGGAATTGGTTTTGTTGTACCGCCCTCAGCCGCGTCGGGGCGGCAGCGGCTCGACGATCAGATAGACCGGCGATTGGGCCAGCCGGCGCACCCGGTAGGGCTCCTGGTCCCAGATGAAGTCGGCGATGAACCAGCGGCGCGGCGGAGGTGCCGCCATGACGATGGCCTCTGGCCGCCTGCGCTCGGCCTCGGCAAGGATGCGCTTGCCGGCGTTCCGCGCGCTTACGACCTGACCCGTGGCCTCGACCCCGCGGCGCTTGAGACGGTCAACGGCTTCGGCCACGAACTCGCGTTGAATCTGCCACTCGCGCTTTGTCGGCATCAGGCCGGGATGAGGCAGGCCGAAGGCGCTGCCCCAGATCCGCGCGATGATCAACACATGGACCGGCGCATCGGCCTTGCCCGCCAGGCGCGCGGCGAATTCGATCGCTGTTGTCGGGATCTGCCGGCCCTCGGAAGCGAGCATGATCGAAGCCGGCGCGAAGCTCCCCGGATCAGGCGGCTCGGGCAGCGGACTCCACGGCCAGCGCCGTTGAGGCCGGCGCGGCGGGATATTCAGAGCCATGGCGGAATCCGACTCGAGGGCAGGAAGAGGGTAACGGGCGACCCGAGGGGCCGCCCGTCCCCTCTTGAGTTAAGCAGGCTTGCGCTTGTCCTCAACGTAGACGCGGTACCAGTACAGAGGCAGATAGGCGAGCAATGTCACCCAGCCGGCCCAATAATAGATCTCGACGCTGCCGAGCGCCGAAAACCAGAGGCCGCCGAACAGCCAGAACACGAAATAAATCGCGGCCACGGCAAGGGCGACGTATTTCATATACTCGGGCAGCTTGAATGGGCGTCTGAGGTTCGGCTGGTCCTGGCGCAACAAGTAGTAACCGATCAGGACCGGGATGAAGGACGCGACATAGCCGACATTGGAGAAGCTGTAGATCTCCACTGCGCCTCCGGCCAGCACCACGATGAGGGAGCACACGACATTGAAGGCCATGGCGCGGGCCGGCACGCCGTGATCGTTGACCTTGGTGAACCAGAGCGGGAACTCGCCGTCGAGCGCCATCTGGTAGAGAGAACGGCCGGTGCCCATGATGGCGTTGAGGGCCGACAGCGCGAGGGCCACGATCAGCATGGCGGCGATGACCCAATTGAGGAACTCGCCACCCACGCCCGGGAAGACCTTGCCGGCGAAATTGACGAAGATGGTCTTCGGGTCCGCCTGCGAGGGATCGGACAGCGCCTTGGCGCCCAGCACGACGATGAAGGCGATTGGCACCATCGTGTAGATGAACACCCCATAGCCGCCCTCGAGGTTCATGGCGATCTTGGCATCGCGATCGGGATGGGCGGTCTCGCCGATGTAGCAGGCCGCCGCCTCCATCGCGATCACGTTCCAGCTCAGCAGGAAGGCGTAGGCGATATAGACCTGGAACCAGTTGAATCCGCTGATGGGCGAGAAGAAGCTGGTCCCGTCCACATGCTTGAAATAGGCAAGCTCGCCAAGATTGACCACGCTCGGATTGAAGATCCAGGCCACGGCGATGAAGGTGAGCGGGATCATGGAGAGCAGCGCCAGGATCGTGGCGAAGACTGTGCCGAAGCGGATGCCGCGATAGGCCGGAATGAAGATCAGCAGAATGCCGATGACCGAGATGATCAAGGTCGACCAGGCAATGAAGGTGTGGATCGGCGTGAATCCGGCCGTCGTGTTGAGATGGAAACGATCCGCCAGGTAGAACGAGGCGAGGATCATGTTGAGCGGCGCCACCGGGAACCACCCGAGCCAATAGGCCCAGGCGGTGAAGCCGTTGATGTGCTTGGCCAACCTAGGCCAACGGGCGCTATAGGCGGGGTAGGCATAGCTGGGCGAGCCGCCGGTGCGCTCGGGCATCATGGCCGAGAGTTCGGCCAAGAACAGGCACAACAGCCAGCCGGTCAGAGTTATAAAGATGGTGATCGGGAGCGAGGACGCGCCCAAAGCGTTCACCATGACCGGCGCGATGCCGGTCACCAGGATCGTGCCCGCGAGCCCGATGACGAAGGCTCCCCACCAGCCCGTCTCGCGCTTGAGGCCCCCCGAAGCATATCCCAGTTCCTGAGAGGCAGTACCTTGCTTGCTGCCCGTACCTTGACTCGCCATGCGTTGTCCCCCTTGCGTTTTCGGCGGCCGCCCGGCACTCCCGGCTATTGTGGCGGTGGCCGACCCCCTTCAAATTTTAATTTGTCTTTGATGGTTGCCCCAGGCCGGACTGGGGACATGTTTCATGTCCAGAAACTCAATTTAACCCTCTGAAAGAAAACATACGTCGCAATTGAGCGACGGTCAATTGGACAGGCGGCATATCGGGCTTCCTAAGGCGGGAATCGGGCAATTCAGCCGGCCTTCGAGAGGGATGCGAGGCCCGCGCGCTCTTCCACCAGGTCAAGCCACCTGTCGGAAACATGCCGGGCAAAGGCGGCCTGGCCCGCCATGTGGCGCTGGAATTCGCGCTCCATCCTGGCCGGGAAGTCCGGATGCAGCTTTTCCACCGAAGCCAGGCCCGCGCGGATCCAGCTGCGGAGCAGAGGCGTGGTGGCCTCGAAGTGGAATTGGAAGGCATAGACATGCCGGCCTATTCGGAAGCCTTGGTTGGGGCAGCGTTCCCCCGTGATGATCAATTCGGCCCCATCGGGAAGGTCGAAGGTGTCCTGATGCCATTCCATCAGCCACTGGCGCCGGACGAGGCCCGAAAGGACGGGTGTCGCTGCCCCTTCAGCCGTGATCTCGACCTCGGTGAAACCGATTTCGAGCTCATGATGCCGGTAGACGCGCTTGTCGAAAGTCCGCGCGGCGAGCTGGGCACCGAGGCAGATGCCGAGGATCGGCTTCTCGGCCGCATGGAACCCCTGAAGCAGCCGGATCAGGGGCCGGAACTGCGGGTTCTTCTCGTCGTCGAAGGCGTCCATGGTGCCGCCCAGCACCAGCAGCCCGTCATAGGGTCCGTGGCTCGCCGGGATCGGATCGCCATGCTGGGGCATCACATCCTCGATCGTGCCGCCGCGGCGATGGATGCGCTCGCCCACATAGCCGGGATGGGAGATGGCCTCGTTCTGGATCGAGAGGATGTGGAGCGGCCGGTCCATGGGGAATGAAGGTAATCGTCCGGGGCAAGATACCACCAGACCATTTTGCGCGGGGCGGCCATGCCTGCGCGGTGGAATCAACCCTCGCGCTTGAGGGGCCGGGCGAGCAGCCGGCGGAGCTCGAAATCGATGTCGCCACCCTGGAGGATCGCCGCCACCGCTTCTGAGATCGGCATATCCACGGCCTGGCGCCGGGCGAGCGCCACCACCGCCGGCGCGCTTTCCACGCCCTCGGCGATGCTCACGCGCTCGGCCAGGATCTCCGCCAGCGGCCGGCCTTGGCCAAGCGCGATGCCAAGGGAGGTGTTGCGCGACTTGGCGCTGGTCGCGGTCAGGATCAGGTCGCCCGCACCCGAAAGCCCCATGGCCGTCTCGCGCTTGCCGCCCGCGGCACTGACCAGGCGAGCCAGCTCGGCCAGGCCCCGCGTCAGCAATGCGGCCCGCGCGTTCTCGCCCAGGGCGCGGCCCAGAACGATGCCGCATCCGATGGCGAGCACGTTCTTGACCGCCCCGCCCAGAGCGGCGCCGATCGGATCATCGGAGGCATAGGGACGGAAGGCCGGCGCGGCGAGCGCTGCGCCCAGGCGCTCGGCCAAGCCAAGGTCCGTGGCTGCGATGACCACGGCGGTCGGCAGGCCGGCCGCGACCTCCGGCGCGAAAGTCGGGCCCGACAGGACGGCGACCGGCAGGCCGGGTGCGATCTCGGCCATCACCTCGGGCATGGATTTGAGGCTCGTCTTCTCGATGCCCTTGGCGCAAAGCACGACGGGCGCGCCGGTCCAGGCGCGGCCGCTGAGATGCTCGCGCAGATGCTGGGCCGGCAGCGCCACCAGGACGGCATCGGCATCCAGCACAGGCTCGATGGCGCTGGTGATGCGGATCGCCGGATCCAGCATCGCGCCCGGCAGATGGAGAAGATTTTCCCGCCGGGCGAAGATGGCCGCGGCCTGAACCGGGCGCCGGACCCAAAGCGTCACCTCGCGTCCGGCGCGCTGTGCGGTCACGGCGAGTGCCGTCCCCCAAGCCCCGGCCCCGAGAATCCCGATCCGCTGCATCACCTAGGAGAACCGCGCCTTGAGAGCGGACTGGGTCGCCGCCGACAAATGGAGCCCCAGCTTCGAGCGACGCCAGAGGATGTCCTCGGCGCTCCGTGCCCATTCCTGGTCGACGAGATAGTCCACCTCGGCGCCGTAGAGGCCGCCGCCGAAATCCTGGCCGAGATCGGCAAGCTTGCCCGCTCCGCCCAGCAAGCGCTCGACCCGCGTGCCATAGGCGCGCGCGTAGCGCCGGGCCAGTTCCGCCGGGAGCCAGGGATGCCTCGCCTGAAGCCCGGCGAGAAACCGGCCGAAATCGGCGTCCGGCATGTCGCCGCCCGGCAGCGCGGCCGTCGCGGTCCAAGGCTGGCCCGCCTTGGGAAAGAACGGCGCC
Source organism: uncultured Alphaproteobacteria bacterium (assembly GCA_963724385.1). GTDB lineage: Bacteria > Pseudomonadota > Alphaproteobacteria > Dongiales > Dongiaceae > DASXQK01. The sequence continues at coordinate 1,453,656 of CAVRUJ010000002.1, forward strand.
AGCTTGGCCAGCGCATGCTCGGCCAAGCGGCGGAATGTGGTGATCTTGCCGCCGAAGACCGAAAGGAGCGGTGCCTGGCCCGGGGCCCCTTCGAGGTCGAGGACATAGTCTCGCGTCACGGCCGAGGCGTTCGAAGCCTCGTCGTCGTAGAGCGGCCTGACGCCGGCATAGCTCCAGACCACGTCCGCGGGCGACACCTGCTTGCGGAAATAGCGGTTGATCACCTCGCAGAGGTAGGACGTCTCCTCGGCGGAGATGGCGACCTTCGCGGGATCGTCTTCGAACGGAAGATCGGTCGTACCCACGAGAGTGAATTGCCGTTCATAAGGTATGGCGAAGACGATTCGCCGGTCGACGTTCTGAAGGATATAGGCCTGCTCGCCCTCGAACAGTTGGGGGAGCACGATGTGGCTGCCCTTGACCAGGCGCAGCGCGGCGCGATGAGGGAACCCAAGTCCGCGGTCGAGGAAGCGCGCGACCCAAGGGCCAGTGGCGTTGACGAGGCCCCGCGCCTCGACCTCGCGCCCGTCGGAGAGTTTCGCCCGCCAGCCATCGCCGGTGCGGCCGGCGGAAAGGCAGCCCGTGCGCGTGGCGATCGCGGCCCCTCGCTCCGCGGCGTCGCGGGCGGCGAGTGCGACCAGGCGCGAATCCTCGACCCAGCAATCGGAATAGACGAAGCCGTGCTTGAAGCTTTCCTTGAGGGGCCCGCCCACGGGGTCGCGAGCAAAATCGATTCCTTTGGAACCCGGCAGGCGTTTGCGCCCGCCCAGATGGTCGTAGAGGAACAGCCCCATGCGGATCAGCCATTCGGGGCGCAGGTGGCGCTCGTGGGGCAGCACGAACCGCAGGGGCCAGATGATATGCGGTGCGGCCGCCAGCAGCACCTCGCGTTCCTTCAGCGCCTCGCGCACGAGACGGAACTCGTAATACTCAAGATAGCGAAGCCCGCCATGGATGAGCTTGGTCGAGGCCGAGGATGTGGCGCTCGCCAGGTCGGCCTGCTCCACCAGCAGCACCTTGAGGCCGCGCCCGGCCGCGTCACGGGCGATGCCGGTCCCGTTGATGCCGCCGCCGACGACGAGAAGATCATAGATTTCGCCCGCCACTTCGCCGCTCCCCTCAGCGCATCCGTTTCGATCCGATCGATTGAAACGGATGCGCTGAATTCCTTGCTCTGGTCGCATTTTCTACGCCGAACCGGTGCCCACTTCGGCGGAAAATGCTCCAGGAAAGCGACATAAGTGCCCTCGCCCGTCGCTTGACGCAACCCCGTCCGGCCTTCGATCATCGCCCGCGAAAGGAAGACCATGGCCGGTGGCAGCATCCTCGCGATCGACCAGGGAACCACGAGCACCCGGGCGATGGTCTTCGACGGCCAGGCGCGCAGCCTGGCGCTCGCCCAACGGGAGCTGCCCCAGATCTATCCGGCTGACGGCTGGGTCGAGCATGACCCGGAGGAGATCTGGCGCGCGACGCTGGCGGTCTGCCGCGAGGCACTCGCCAAGGTCCCCGATGTGGCCGCCATCGGCATCACCAATCAGCGCGAGACCACCATCCTCTGGGAGCGGGCGACGGGCCGGCCGATCCACAACGCCATCGTCTGGCAGGACCGGCGGGGCGCCGCCCTTTGCCGCAAGCTCGAAGAGGCGGGCCATGGGCCTCGCGTCCAGCGGATCACCGGCCTGCTCCTCGATCCCTATTTCTCCGCCAGCAAGATCGCCTGGCTCCTGGAGCATGTGGCCGGCGCCAGAACGCAGGCGGAGAGGGGCGAGCTCGCCTTCGGCACCGTCGACAGTTTCCTCCTGTGGCGCCTTAGCGGCGGCAGGCTGCACGCGACCGACGCCACCAATGCCTCGCGCACGCTGCTCTTCGACATCGGCCGCCAGCAGTGGGATCCGGGCATGCTGGACCTGTTCGGCGTCCCGCAGGCGCTCCTGCCCGAGGTGCGGGATTCGGCGGCGGACTACGGCGCCAGCGAGCCCTCGCTCTTCGGCCGCGCCATTCCGATCCGAAGCCTGGTGGGCGACCAGCAGGCGGCGGCGGTGGGCCAAGCCTGCTTCGCCCCGGGGATGATCAAGAGCACCTATGGCACCGGCTGCTTCGTGCTGCTCAATGCGGGAGAGAAGGCGCCGGTATCCTCCAACCGGCTGGTGGCGACCGTGGCTTTACGGCTGGCGGGCCAGACCACCTATGCGCTGGAAGGCAGCATCTTCATCGCCGGCGCTGCGGTCCAATGGTTGCGCGACGGGCTCGGCCTGTTCGCCAATGCCGCCGATACCGCGGCGCTTGCCGCTGGCCTCTGCGGCAACGACGGCGTCTATCTGGTGCCGGCCTTCACCGGGCTTGGCGCGCCCTATTGGGACCCGGATGCGCGCGGCGCCATCCTCGGGCTGACGCGGGACGTCGGCCGGGCCCAGATCGCCCGGGCCGCGCTCGAGGCCGTCTGCTACCAGACCCGCGACCTGATGGAGGCCATGGCTGCCGACGGCGCACCGCAACCGACGGCGCTGCGCGTCGACGGCGGCATGGCCCGCAACGACTGGCTGATGCAGTTCCTAGCCGACATGCTCGACCTGCCGGTGGAGCGCCCGGCCGTGACGGAGACGACGGCGCTGGGTGCGGCCTATCTCGCCGGGCTCGCTTTAGGCCTGTGGGACTCGGTCGAGGACATCGCCCGGCACTGGCGCCGGGAGCGCCTGTTCGAGCCGCGCATGGCGCCGCCAGAGCGCACCCGGCTCTACGAAGGCTGGCAGGACGCGGTCGCGAGAGTCCGCCGGCGGTGAGCCGGGTCCGGCCCAGCCGATTGTAGGAGCCGACAATTGACACTCGAGCACCTCGTCCTGATCCCGCAAGGCGGGCTCTGCAACCGGATGCGGGCCATCGCCTCGGCCAAGCGGCTCTGCCAGATGGCCGGCGCGCGCTGCAGCGTCGTCTGGAACTGGCCGGACTATGCGTCGCTGTTCCGGCCCGACCCGTCGATCGAACTGCTTGCGTCGCTGCCCGGAGACATGGCCCATCGCTACCGCGCCATGCGCACACTGATGAACGACGAGGGCGGGTCGCCCGAGAACCGGCGAATTCCCCTCGACGGGCCGGCCGGCATTGTTCTGGAGAGCTGTCATTGCTTCGCCGCGGAATCCGATGGCAGGACCGTGGACGAGGTGGGTCTGGTCTCATGGCTGCCGCAGCCTTCTGACGGCATTCGGGACCAGGTCGCAGCGTTCCACGCCGAACATGTCGGGGCGGGGCCCATCGCGGGCCTGCACGTGCGGCGCACCGACAACAAGGCGGCCAAGGCGCGCTCCCCAGATTGGCTTTTCATCCGCGTCGCCCGGGCGGCCCAGAAGACCGGCGAGAGAATCTACCTGGCGACCGACGATCCGAAGACCGAGGCCAAGATGCGCGCCAGGCTTTCCGGAAAGGTCATCAGCTACCCGAAGGATCCGGCTCGGCAAAGGCGCCCGGGGGGCATCCCCGGCCCAGCCGAGCTTGTCGCCGACTACGTCGACCTGCTGCTGCTCGGCGCCTGCGACTATGTCGTGGGCTCCTGGGGCTCGTCCTATTCCTCGCTCGCCATGGCGATCAATGGCTCGCCCCGCTGCCGGCGTCTGTTCACGCGCTGGGGCTGGCCGCTGCGGCTCTGACTCCCGCGCTGTCAGGCCGAGAGGCCGCGGGCGAGATAGCCCATGAAATCATGGAGCTCCCGCTCGAGCCAGGAAAGGCGCCCGGGCCGCGCGAGCGGTGCCGCGGTGCCCTCGTAGAGCCCCTCGACGATCCCCTTGTCCTCGGCGTTCACGCGATCGAAGAAGCCCACCAATGTGTCCACGTAGGACTTGGGATCGTTGAGGGAGCTCATCACTTCGGGCGCCAAGGCGGCGCCGAAGCGGACATGGACCTGGCCGATGGATTTCGGCCGGAGCGACAGATACCAGAGATGGTCCGGCGCCAGGACATACATGTGGGTCGGGAAGACCGTGGGCATCACCGAGGTGAAGCGCCACCGCCCTTCGAGACGCTCATTGGCCGGATGGGCGCGGCCGTAAGTCGCGTTCTCGTCCTTGGTGAAGGTCTGCCAGGTGAAGCGGGGATCGCTGTCCTTGGGGAACTCGGTCTCCTCCGCCGGGAACCATGCGCCCACCGTCTTTCGATGGGCCACCGGCAGGTGATAGCCCTCCATGAAATTCTCGGTCAGCAATTTCCAATTGGTATCCCAGACATGGTCCTGGGCGGCGACCGGGACGTAGCCCGCCATGGCATAGGGCGCGACGATGCCCTGCAGGGGCTGGAGCAGCTTCGCGATGCTCTCGGCTTCGGGATCGAGGGTGACGTAGATCCAGCCTTCCCAGATCTCGGTGCGAATCTCCGGCAAGCCCAGCGCGCGAGGCTCGAAGCCGGGGCTCTCCTTCATATGCGGCGCGCCGAGAAGGCGTCCGTCCGTGCCATAGGTCCAGGCGTGATAGGGGCAGACGATGCGCTGGACACTTCCCCGCCCGTCGAGCAGGCGCATCATCCGATGCAGGCAGACGTTGGAGAAGCTGCGGATGGCGCCGTCCTCGCCGCGGATGGTGAAGACCGGCTGGTCGTCGATGGTGAACGTCAGGTAATCGCCCGGCTTGGCGATCTCGGCGGCGAGCCCCGGGCAGAGCCAGCCCTTGGCGAACAGCTTCCGGCGCTCGAGGGCGAAGATATCCTCATCGTGGTAGAGCCCGGGCGGAAGCGCGGTCGACTGATTCGCCGGGCCGTCGGCGAGGCGGGAGAGTTGCGTCAGGAGGCTCTTGGCGTCGGACATGATCCAGTTCCCCGGTCGGCGGTATTCCGCCCTATGGTTCAAATCTAGCATGCGGTCCTTCGCGGTGTCAGGGAACCTGATGAACGACCAGATCCTCGCCGACGCCAAGCGCCTGTGGGACTACCACCGCCTCAGCCAACCCGTCGGCGCGGCCGACGTCATCCTCGGGCTCGGCAGTTACGATGGCGCGGTCGCCGAGCATGGCGCCGACCTGCTGATCGCGGGCCGAGGGCAATGGCTGCTCTTCTCAGGCGGCATCACCAGGCGCCGCGACCTGTTGAGGAGTCCCTGGACCAGGACCGAGGCGGAGGAGTTCCGCGACATCGCGATCCGCCGCGGCGCGCCTGCCGGGCGCATCCTGCTCGAGCCCCGAAGCACCAACACCGGCGAGAATTTCCGCTTCTCGATAGCGCGACTGGCCGAGCTCGGCATCGCCCACGCCAGCATCATCGTCGTCACCAAGCCCTACATGGAGCGCCGGGCCCGGGCGACCGGCCGGATGCATCTGGGGGAAGTCGATTTCACCATGACGTCCCAGCCTTGCAGCTTCGAGGACTACTGCCTGAAACGCTACGATCCGGAATTGATCATCAACCTGATGGTCGGCGATTTTCAGCGCATCGCACTCTATCCAGCGATGGGATTTCAGGCGCCGGAGGAGATTCCCGACGACGTTGATGCGGCCTTCCAACGTCTGGTCGCGGCGGGATTCGACCGCCACTTGGTTCGTGCCGAACTCTAAAACACCTCCTCCCCCATCTCCATCAGGCTCGCCTTGCCCGCGCCCAGGATCTGGAACAGCGCCGCCTGGCGCGGCAGGACTTCGTGCCATGAAAAACCGCGCGGTGGCGAGCTTGGCCTGGTAGAAGGCGCTATCCTCGCCCGACTGCTTGGCGAGCGCCACGCGCGCCATGCGGGCCCACATGTAGGCCTGGGCGACGAGAGCGAAGAACTCGAGATAGTCGCTGGCCGCGGCACCCGCTTCCTCCGGATCGCGCAAGCCCGCTTCGGCGATCTGCGCCGTCAGCTGCTGGAGCCGGGCGAAAGCCTTGGCCAAAGGCAGCACGAACTCGCCCATGGCGGCCTCGCCGCCCGCTTCCTGGAGGAAGGCCGCCACGGGATGGAAGAACCGGCGCAAGAGGCGCCCTGTGCCGAGCCCCAGCTTGCGGCCCAGCAGGTCGAGGGCCTGGATGCCGTTGGCGCCTTCGTAGATCTGGGTGATGCGCGCGTCGCGCATCAGCTGTTCCATGCCGTTGTCGCGGATGTAGCCGTGCCCGCCCCAGACCTGCACGGCCATGCTGGCGCTCTCGAAGCCGAGATCGGTGAAGGAAGCCTTGGCGATAGGCGTCATCAGGGCGAGGAGATCCTCGGCCTCGGCCCGGCGCTCAGGCTCGGGATGCCTGGCCGCGTCGTCGGCCGCAAGCCCGATCCACACCGCGAGCGCGCGCGAAGCCTCGATCCGTGAACGCATGGTGAGGAGAAGCCGCCGGATGTCGGGATGGACGATGAGGGGATCGGCCGGCTGGTCGGGGAACTTGGCGCCGGCGAGGCTCCGGCCCTGGAGCCTCGTGCGGGCGTAGTCGCGCGCACCCTGATAGGCGGCCTCGGCCAGGCCGAGCCCTTGGACAGCGACGCCGAGGCGCGCGGCATTCATCATGGTAAACATGGCCGACATGCCCTTGTTGGGGCGGCCGACGAGCCAGCCGGTGGCACCGTCGAAGTTGATCTGGCAGGTGGGCGAAGCGTGGATGCCCATCTTCTTCTCGATGGCGCCGCAGGCGACCCGGTTGCGCGTTCCGTCGGGCAGGACCTTGGGCACCAGGAACAGGCTGATGCCGCGCGTCCCGCTCGGCGCGTCGGGCAGGCGCGCCAGCACCAGATGCAGGATGTTCTCCGTCAGGTCGTGCTCGCCCGCCGAGATGAAGATCTTGCCGCCGGTGATGCGGTAGCTGCCGTCGGGCGCGGGCGCGGCCTTGCAGCGCACCAGGCCGAGGTCGGTGCCGCATTGGGGCTCGGTCAGGCACATGGTGCCGGCCCATGACCCGTCGGCGAGCTTCGGAAGGTAGCGCTGCTTGATCTCGTCGGAGCCGTGGAGCGACAGCGCGTTGTAAGCGCCCTGGCTCAAGCCCGGGAACATGCCGAAGGCGAGATTGGTGGCGCAGATCATCTCCTCGACCAGCAGGTTCAGGACATGGGGCAGGCCCTGGCCGCCATAGGCCGGATCGGCGGCGAGCGAGATCCAGCCGCCGGCGGCGAATTCCTTGTAGGCCTCCTTGAAGCCCGCGGGCGTCATCACCGTGCCGTTCTCGAAACGACAGCCTTCCTCGTCGCCGCTGCGATTGAGCGGCAGGAGCCTTTCCGCGGTGAAGGCCGCCGCCGCATCGAGCACGCTGTCGAGGAGATCGCGGGTCGCTTCCTGGTAGCCCGGCAGCTTGGCCAGCGCGTCGGCGCCATGCAGCTCATAGAGCAGGAATCGCATGTCCCGGAGCGGCGCTTGATAGGCGGGCATGTCGGGCCTCAATTCCTGAGCGGCTTGCCGGTGGCGAGCGTGTGTTCCATCCGGGCGAGCGTCTTTGGCAGACGCATGAGGCCCATGATCGCCTCGCGCTCGAGCCTGGAGACTTTGTCCTCCGTCACCGGCAGGGTCTGGTCCGCTTCCGGCCCGCCGGAAAGCACATTGGCCAGCGCCTCGGCCACCACCCGGTCATGCGCCGTCGCCTTGCCCTGGCGCACGAAAATGTCCGCCGCCAGCATCAGCGCCGTCTTGCCCGATGGGCCGGCCAAATGGAATTCCGCCGGTGCCGGCGCCTTGTAGTCCTTGACCAAGGCGAGCGCCTTCGCCTTGGCGGCGGCGAGCAGGCGCTCGCGGTTCATGACGATGTCGTCGCTGCCCTTGAGGAACCCGAGGTCGCGCGCTTCGGCCGCCGAGCGGCCGACCTTGGATGCGGCGATGGTCTCGAAGGCGCGGATCGCCGCCGGCATGGGACCCTTGGGCAGGCCGGGCGCCAGGCCCCGGGCCAGCATCTCCTTGCAGCCGCCCCAGCCGGGCACCAGGCCCACGCCCGTCTCCACCAGGCCGATATAGCTCTCGGCATGGGCGACGACCGCCGCGCAATGAAGCAGGATCTCGCAAGCCCCGCCGAGCGCCAGGCCCGCCGGCGCGCCGACCACCGGGAAGGGCGCGTATTTCACCGCCTTGTAGGCCGCCTGGCCGGCCGCGACCATGTCCTCCATCATCGGCCACATGGCGAGATTGGCCGAGAACAGGGCGAGGCCGAGGTTGACGCCCGCGGAGAAGTTTTCGCCTTCGTTGTAGACGACCAGCGCCTTCATCCCGCGTTTGGGCAGGCTCTCCACCGATTGCTTCAACAGGCCGAGGGATTCGGCGTCGATGCTGTTCATCTTGCTGTGCTGCTCGAAACAGGCGACCCCGTCGCCAAGATCCCAGAGGCTGGCCGAGTTCACCGAGGCGAGCGGCTTGCCGGCGCGCTTCACGTCGTCCAGGAGCAGCACGCCTGCGGCGCGCGGGATCGGGATGTAGCCGCCGGCGAATCCGAACTGCCGGCGCTCCTTTCCCTCCTCGCGATAGAAGCCGCCGGCCTTGGCCGCGGCGGCGAGCAGCGGCGGCACGGCCTGCTTGTCCGCCGCCAGGCGCTCGGCCAACCAGGCAGCACCCAACCGGTCGATCAGCTCGAAGGGACCGCGCTTCCAGTTGTAGCCAAGCCGCATCGCCCGATCGACCGAGGCCACGTCTTCGGCGATCTCGGCTGCCACATGGGCAGCGTAGCTCAACAGCCGGGAGAGCACGCGCCAGGCATAGCGTCCACCCTTGTCGGGATGCTCGACCAGGGCCCTGAGGCCGGTCTTGGCCGCGGCGACGCTTTCGAGCCGCGCCTCGATCAGCGGCCGGTATTGGCCGGTGTTGAAATCGAGCGCCTCGAGATGTTTTTCGGCGCCGTTGCGGACCATGCGGTAGAAGCCGCCCTTGCCTTTCCGCCCGGTATAGCCATCGGCGATCATCTTGTGGAACAGCGGCCAGTTGCGCCGGATGGCGAGATAGGGATCGCCCTTGGGTAGCGCCGCCGCCAGGGATTCGTCCACATGGGGCTGGAGGTCGAGGCCGACCAGGTCGAGCAGGCCGAAAATGCCGGTCTTGGGAATGCCGACGGGCAGGCCCATGACCGCGTCGGCTTCCTCCACGCTGAGCCCGCCTTCGGCTGCTTCCAGGCTGGCGCATTGCAGCCAGAAGACGCCGATCCGGTTGGCGACGAAGCCCGGGGTATCCCGGCACCAGACGATGCCTTTGCCCAGGCGCCGGTCGGCGAAATCGGCCAGCGCCACAAGGGCCGGCGTCCGTCCCGCGGGGCCGGCGACGATTTCGAGCAGGCGCATGTAGCGCGGCGGATTGAAGAAATGCGTGATCGCGAAGTCGCCTGCGGCTTCGGCGGGCAAGCCCTCGACAAGCTGGGCGAGCGGCATGGTCGAGGTGTTGGAGCTGAGGATCGCCCCGGGCCGCTTCACCGCCAGCACGCGCCGGTAGAGGGCGCGCTTCACCTCCAGGTTCTCGACCACGGCCTCGACGATCCAGTCGCAATCCTTGAGACGGTCGAGATGATCCTCGATGTTGCCCGGCCGGATTAGCCGGGCGTTGTCCTTATGCATGAGCGGGGCGGGATCGGTCTTGGTCAGGCGTTCGATGGCCGATTCGGCGATCAGGTCGCGCCGCGTCCCTTCCTTGGGAAGGATGTCCAAGAGGTCGACGCCGATGCCCGCATTGGCGATCTGAGCCGCGATCCCCGCCCCCATCACCCCGGCGCCGATGACCGCGGCCCGGCGGATCTCCACTAGACGGCCTCCAGGATGGTGGTGATGCCCTGGCCGCCGCCGATGCATTGGGTCGAGAGCGCCAGGCCCTTGCCCTCGCGCTGCATGATGGCCGCGGCCTTGCCGGTGATCCGCGCGCCCGTCGCGCCCAGCGGATGGCCGATGGCGATGCCGCCGCCGTCGATATTGGTCCTGGCCCAGTCGAGGCCGAGGTCGTCGATGCAGGCGAGCGCCTGGACGGCGAAGGCCTCGTTCAGCTCGACGACATCGATGTCCTTGACGACGAGGCCGGCGCGCTTGAGGGCCTTCTGCGTCGAGATGACCGGCCCGATGCCCATCAGCTCGGGCGCGCAACCGGCGACGGCCGCGGCCTTGATCCGGGCGATGGGCTTCAGCCCATGGGCCTTGGCATAGTCCTCGCTCACCACCAGCACCGCCGAGGCGCCGTCGGTGAGCGGCGAGGACGTGCCGGCAGTCACCGCGCCCTTCTCCTCGAAGGCGGGCTTCAGGTCGGACAGGATTTTCAGGTCGGTGCCGGGTCGGATGCAGCCGTCCTTCTCGATCCGCTCGTTTCCCGCCGTGATGGCGACCAGCTCCTCGGCGAACTTGCCCGCCGCTTCGGCCGCGGCAGCCCTGGCATGGCTATCCACGGCGAGCTTCTCCTGCCGGTCGCGGGGAATCTTGTACTTGCGGGCGAGATTCTCCGCCGTCTCGCCCATGGACATGTAGGCGGCGGTTTGGGCGGCCAGTTTCGGGTGCGGCAACGGGTTGAACCCGCCCATGGGAATCCGGGTCATGGACTCGATGCCGGCGGCCACGAAGGCCTCGCCGCTGCCGAGCCCGATGGCGCCGGCCGCCATGTGGATCGCCTGCATGGAAGAGCCGCAGAACCGGTTGACCGTGGTCCCGGCCACGCTCAGGGGCAAACCCGCCAGCAGCCCCGCCAGCCGCGCGATGTTGAGCCCCTGCTCGCCCTCGGGCATGGCGCAACCGACCATGAGATCCTCGATGTCGGCGCCCGGCACGCCGGTCTTAGCCAGCAGGCCCTGGACCACCTGGGCCAGGAGATCGTCGGGCCGGACCCTGGCGAAGGCGCCCTTGCCGGCGAAATGGAAGGGCGAGCGCACATAACCGGCGATGACGGCGTTCCTCATGACGAGGCATCCTCTTGAAGGAGCTGCTTCTTGTCGATCTTGCCGACGGCCGTCTTGGGCAGCTGATCGCGGAACGCCACCTGCTTCGGCCGTTCGATGGGTGAGAGCTTGTCGGCGAGGAAGCCTTCCAGCGCTTCGGCGCCCAGCTCGTGGCCGGGCTTCAGCACCACGAAGCATTTCACCGTCTGGCCGCGATAGGCGTCGGCGACCCCGACCACGGCGCATTCCAGCACCGCCGGATGGAGCATGACCGCCTCCTCGATGTTGCGCGGGTAGATCTTGAAGCCGCCGGCGATGATCATGTCCTTGAGGCGATCGGTCAGATAGACGTAGCCGTCGGCATCCATGTGGCCGATATCGCCCGTCGCCAGGCGCCCATCGGCGAGCACCTTGGCCGTCTCGTCGGGACGCTTCCAGTATCCCGCCATCACCTGGGGGCCCGAGATGCAGATCTCGCCGGTCTCGCCCGGCGGCAGGGCCCGGCGCGGCACATCCACCGACATGATCTCGACCACCGTGCCGGGATAGGGCAGGCCAACAGAACCGGGCCGGCCCTCGCCCGTGGCCGGGTTGGTGCAGACCACGGGCGAGCATTCGCTGAGGCCGTATCCTTCGAGCAGCCGAACGCCGGTCTTCTCCACGAAGGCGCGGGCGAGCTCATGGGGCAGCGGCGCGCCGCCGGAGATGCAGTAGTGGAGGGAGCTTATGTCGTACTTCGCCAGGTTCGGCGCGTTGAGGATGGCGTTGAAGATGGTCGGCACGCCTGGCATGGCCGTGGGCCGGCAGCGCTGGATGGTCATCAGCAGCTCGTCCAGCTCGAAGCGTGGAAGCAGGACCATCTCCGCTCCCTCGTGAAGGGCCCAGTTCATCACTACGGTCATGGCGAAGACATGGAACAGCGGTAATACGCCGAGCGTGATCCTGGGTCCCTCGCCGATATGCGCGAACCATCGGGCGCACTGCTCGGCATTGGCATAGAGATTGGCATGCGTCAGCATCGCCGCCTTGGGCACGCCGGTGGTGCCCCCGGTGTATTGCAGGAGCGCGATGGAGTTGCGGGGATCGGTCGGCTCGGCCGCGATCGCGCCATCATTGGCGATCAGCCGGTCGAAGGGCACATGCAAGGCGTCAGACGGGATCTGGGCCACCTCGTGGCGCATGACCCAGGGATAGACCCAGTTGCGCGGGAAGGGCAGCGCCTCGGCCAGCCGGCAGACGACGACATTCTTCAGCCGGCTTCCGGCCATGACGGCGGCAAGTTTGACGTAGAGCTGGGCGGCGTCGAGGATCACCATGATGTCGGTGTCGGAATCCTCGATCTGGTGGGCCAACTCACGCTCGGCGTAGAGGGGATTGAAGTTGACGATCGTGCCCCCGGCCTTGAGCGCGGCGTAATAGCAGATGACCGAATAAGGTGTGTTCGGCAGGCAGAGCCCGACCTTGATCCCCGGCCGGACACCCAGCGCCTTCATGCCTTTGGCGGCCCGGTTCACCAGCTGCCCCACCTCGGCGTAGTCATAGCGCTTGCCCAGGAAATCGATGCAAGGCCGCTTGGCGAAACGGGCGACCGCGTCGTCCATGAGGGCATAGAGCGGCTTGACCCCCACGGGGGCGCCCCAGTCCACATCTTTCGGATAGGATTTGAGCCAGGGGAAGTCCCCGGCCTCCTTTTCCGTCGCCTCGCGCATCGGCAATGGCTCCGCCGCCTCGTCCGAGGCGCCAAACATAGAGCGGCCGGCGGCGAAATGCGATGCGCGGTTGAGCAGACCAGGCTTTCGAAGGGGCCATGGCCGCGTGTCGCGGGTTCAGCACCAACAGGCGATGACAATTGTCACAGCCGCAATGAGGCAAGCGCGTCGCAATGGCCATTGCCAAGGCGCGCTCTCTTCCTGATAGTCGCCGGCCATGGGCGCCTATAGAACCATCGACGACCTGGACGTGGCGGGAAAACGCGTGCTTGTGCGCGCCGATTTCAATGTGCCCATGAAGAAGGGCAAGGTCACCGACAGCACCCGCATCGAACGCGGGGCAGCGACCATCGCCGAGCTCGCCGGCCGCGGAGCCAAGGTCATCATCCTCTCCCATTTCGGGCGGCCGGAAGGCAAGACGGTGCCGGAGATGTCGCTCAGGCCCATCGCGCCGGTCCTGTCCCAGGCGCTCGCGGGCCTGCCCGTCGCCTTTGCCGAGGACTGCGTCGGCGAGGTCGCGCGCGACGCCGTGGCCAGGCTCGGCAACGGCGATGTGCTGCTGCTGGAGAATGTCCGTTTCCATCCCGGCGAGGAAAAGAACGATCCCGCCTTCGCCGGCGCGCTCGCGGCGCTGGGCGATCTTTACGTCAACGACGCCTTCTCCTGCGCCCATCGCGCTCACGCCTCGACCGAGGCGATCGCCCGGCTCCTGCCCTCGGCCGCGGGACGGCTCATGGAGGCCGAGCTGGATCATCTCGAGCGGGCGCTCGGCCGGCCGGAGCGGCCGTTGGCGGCCATCGTCGGCGGCGCCAAGGTCTCGACCAAGCTCGCCTTGCTAGGCAACCTCCTCGCCAAGGTCGACCTGCTGGCGATCGGCGGCGGCATGGCCAACACTTTTCTCAACGCCGAGGGCAAGGCCATCGGCAAATCGCTGGCCGAGCGGGACATGGCCGCGACGGCGCGCGAGATCCTCGCAAAGGCCCGGGCGGGCAAGGTCCAGATCGTCCTTCCCCTCGACGCAGTGGTGGCGGCGGAATTGAAGCCGGGCGTGGAAGCGAAGACCGTGGCGATCGATGCGATCCCGGCCGACGGCATGATCCTCGACGTCGGCCCGGCGACCGTCGCCGACCTGGAGCGGCGCCTTGCAGACTGCCGCACCTTGGTCTGGAACGGGCCGCTCGGCGCCTTCGAGACGCCGCCCTTCGAGGCCGGCACGACGGCGCTGGCCCGCAAGGCGGCTGAGCTCACGACAAGCGGCCGGCTGCTTTCGGTGGCCGGCGGCGGTGACACGGTCGCAGCGCTCATTCAAGCCGGCGTGGCGGATCGCTTCTCCTATGTCTCCACCGCAGGCGGCGCCTTTCTCGAATGGCTCGAGGGCAAGACCCTTCCCGGCGTCGCCGCCCTGGCGCGCAAGTAAGGACGCCGGTTTTGCGCGCGCTCATCCCGTCGCTCCTGGCCTTGCTGCTCCTGGCCTCGCCGGCCATGGCCGAGATGAACGACCAGGCTCCCGACCAGCGCTTCCAGTTCGACCCCAACAAGCTGCCAGCGCCAGCGCCCGATGAGAGCGTTGCCAACGGCCCGAATACCCTAGCGCTGCCCGACCCGCCGCCCTTCAAGCTGCCACCGGGATTCGCGGTCAACAGGTTCGCAGGGCCCTTCTCCTATCCCCGTTGGCTCACCGTTGCGCCCAATGGTGATGTGTTCCTGGCGCTGCCCGATTCCGGCGAGGTGATGCTGCTGCGCGATTCGAACGGCGAGGGCCGGGCCGACCTTGTGACGGTCTTCGCCCACGGCTTCCACCGGCCCCATGGCCTGGCCGTCCAGGACGGTTACCTCTACGTCGCCGATGTGGAGCGGATCTGGCGCCTGGCCTGGCATGCCGGCGACAGCCGCGCTGCCGGCAGGGCCGAGCCGGTCACCGCCTATGGCGTCTTCGGCTCGGCCAAGGGTCATTGGACCCGCAACATCGTCTTTGCCCCCGACGGCAAGCGCTTCTTCGTCGACGTGGGTTCGGCCGACAACATCGGCGAGGATCCCTCGCCCCGCGCCACGGTGCAGAGTTTCGCCGCCGACGGCGGCGATCAGCGGACCTTCGCCTCGGGCCTGCGCAATGCCGTGGGCATCGCCTTCTATCCGGGGACCGACGACCTCTACGTGGTGGTGAACGAGCGCGATGGGATGGGTGCCGGCCTGGTGCCCGATTATTTCACCCGGCTGCAGGATGGCGGATTCTACGGCTGGCCTTACGCTTATATCGGCCAGCATGTTCAGCCCGATATGCCCAAGCGCCCGGATATGGTGGCGAGGTCCATCGTTCCCGACCTCCTGTTCCAGTCCCATTCGGCGCCGCTCGGCCTCGTCTTCTACGAAGGCGCCATGTTCCCGGCCGAGTATCAAGGCGATGCTTTCGTCAGCCTGCACGGCTCCTGGAACGCCGAGCAGCCGACCGGCTACAAGATCGTTCGGGTGCCGTTCAAGAACGGGCGTCCCGTCGGCTACTATGAAAACTTCCTCACCGGATTCTGGCTCAACGGCGAATCCCCGGCCAGTGTCTTCGGCAGGCCCGTCGGCCTCGCCGTCGCCAAGGACGGAAGCCTGCTGGTGGCCGACGACGTGAGCGGCATCATCTGGCGCGTCAGCTACCGGAAGCCTTGAACGCAGGCGTTGCTACGCCGCGTGCTCCGACAAATCGCGGATAGTTGCCGCCGGGCCGCAGAGCCGGCAGGCGGGATCGCGCTGGAAGCGGATGGTGCGGAACTCGGAAGCCAACCCGTCATAGACGATGAGCCGACCTGACAGGCTCTCGCCCAATCCCAGTAGCTCCTTCAGTACCTCGGTCGCCTGCAGCGCGCCGACGCTGCCGGCAAGCGCGCCGAAGATGCCGGCTTCTTCGCAGCGCGGCACCAGGCCCTCGGGCGGCGCCTCGGGGAAGATGCAGCGGTAGCAGGGATGAGGCGGGCCCAGATGGGCCTTGAAGGTTGAGAGCTGGGCATCGAAGCGCACCACGGCGGCGGAGACCAGGGGCCGCGCACGCAGGTAACAGGCATCGTTCAGCAGATAGCGCGTAGCGAAATTGTCGCTCCCGTCGGCGACGAGGTCGTAGCGCGATACGATGTCCAAGGCGTTCTCGGCCGCGAGGCGCGCTGTCCAGGTCTCGACCTTGATCTCGGGATTGATGCCGGCGATCGCTTCGGCGGCACTCTCCACCTTGGCCCGGCCGAGGTTCCGCATGCCGTGGATCACCTGGCGCTGGAGGTTGGAAAGCTCCACGCGATCGTCGTCGATGATGCCGATCTGCCCGACGCCGGCGGCGGCGAGATAGAGCAGCAGGGGCGAGCCGAGGCCGCCCGCGCCCACCACCAGCACACGGGCTCCAAGGAGCCGCGCCTGACCCTCCTCGCCCACTTCCTCGAGGATGACGTGGCGGGCGTAGCGTTCGAGCTGGGCGTCGGTGAGGGCCGTCATCGAGCTACCGGGCGCCGGTCGAGCCGAAGCCGCCGATCCCGCGCGTGCTTGCCGGCAGCTCCGCCACCTCTTGCCAGGCGAGCCGCGAGACCGGCGCTACGACGAGCTGGGCGATGCGGTCGCCGCGGGCGACGGTGAAGGTCGCCGTGCCGTGATTGATCAGGATGACGCCGATCTCGCCGCGATAGTCGGCATCGATGGTGCCCGGGCTGTTGAGCAAGGTCACGCCGTGCTTCAGGGCGAGGCCCGAGCGCGGCCGGATCTGCGCCTCGTAACCGGCGGGCAGCGCGATCGAGATTCCCGTTGGCACGAGCTGGCGCTGGCCGGGCGCGATCTCGAGCCGGTCGGCTACTGCCGCCAGCAGGTCGAGCCCGGCGGCGTGATCGGTGGCATAGGCTGGCAGGGGCAATTCCCGCCCATGGGGCAGGCGCCGGAGCGGAACCGAGAGATGTTTCACGCCTCAGCGGCGAGACGCTGAACGATGGCGTCGGTCAGCCGCTCCGCCACCTCTTGCTTGGTGAGCCTGGGCCAGCTCTCGACGCCGGTCCGGCTCACCAGATGGACCGTGTTCTGCTCGCCCCCGAACGTCCCGCTTTCGGGCGACACGTCGTTGGCGACGATGAGGTCGCAGCCCTTCACCGAAAGCTTCTTGCGGGCATTGTCGATCAGGTTCTCGGTCTCGGCCGCGAAGCCGACGACGAGATGCGGCCGCTCGTTCCCGGCGGCGGCGAGCGTGGCCAGGATGTCCGGATTGCGCTGAAGCTTGATCGGTGCCGGCTCCTGGTCCATCTTCTTCAGCTTCTGGGCCGCCGCCTTGGCGGGCCGCCAGTCGGCCACCGCGGCGGCGCAGACCGCGATATCGGCGGGCAGGGCCTGACGACAGGCGGCCAGCATCTCCTCGGCGCTTTCGATGTGGCGCACGTCGACCCCGGCGGGATCGGGCTCGGCCGTCGGCCCGCTCACCAGAATGGTGGCCGCCCCGCGCCTCGCAAGCGCGGCGGCGATGGCGTGGCCCTGTTTGCCCGAAGAACGGTTGGCGATGAAGCGCACGGGATCGATGGCCTCGAAGGTCGGACCGCTGGTGACCAGCGCGCGCCGACCGCTCAAGGGCGCCTCGGCGTCGAAATAGCTCTCGATGGCGGCCAGGATCTGGGCCGGCTCGGCCATGCGCCCCGATCCCACCTCGCCGCAGGCAAGGTCGCCCGCCTCCGGCCCCACAAGCCTGACGCCGCGGGACTTGAGCGTTGCGATATTGGCCTGCGTCGCCGGGTGGGCCCACATCATCATGTTCATCGCCGGGGCCGCCAAGACGGGCTTGTCGGCGGCGAGCAGGGTCGTGGTGGCGAGGTCGTCGGCGAAGCCCTGGGCCATCTTGGCGATGAGATCGGCGCTCGCCGGCGCGATCACGATCAGCTCGGCCTCCCGGGTGAGCCGGATATGGCCCATCTCGCTCTCGTCGGTGAGGGAGAAGAGATCCTGGTAGACCTTGCCCTCGCTGAGCGCAGCCACCGACAAGGGCGTCACGAACTGGGCCCCGCCCTGGGTCAGGATCGTGCGCAGGCTGGCGCCCCGTTCGCGCAGGCGCCGGATCAATTCCAGGCTCTTGTAGGCGGCGATGCCGCCGGAGATCACGAGCAGCAGGCGCTTGCCGGCCAGCATGGCGGATCCTTTCTGCTGCCCATGAAGGTAAGGATTCGATCCCCGGCCCGCAAGCTCAGCCCCTAAGGCGGCGCAGAAGCTCGATCAGGCCCAGAAGTCGCGGGCGGGAAATGACCAGGAGTGCCCCGCCATAGACCAGGATGCCGAGCCCGACCGCGGCGGGCAGGCGAAAGAGCGCCCGCTCGCCCGCCATGGCCTGCTCCAGCAGCAGCACGGCCCCGGCCATGAGGGCCGCGGCCAAGGCCGGGGGCAAGGCGCGGGCCAGGTAGGCGCCAAGGGGGAAGCGCACCACGCCCCGCAGCACCGCGAGCTCCACCATATAAAAGAGCAGCTGGTTGATGGCGACCGCGCCCGCCACGCCCGCGACCCCGAAGCGCACGCCGATCAAGACCAGGACCGAGAGCGAAAGCGCCTGGCAGATCACCACGACCAGCCGGAGGCTCGGGCGCCCAAGCGCCGTCAGCACTTGACCGAAGAAGAAGGCGAGGCAGAAGCCGAGGCCATAGAAGGCCAGGATCCGCGTCGGCAGGACGCTCGGGTCCCATTGCGGGCCGACGCCGAGCCGGATCAGGGCCGGCGCCACGGCGGCGACTCCGACGAAAGCCGGTATGACGATCAGGCTCAGGTTCTCCTGGGCCGTCATCAGGCCACGGTTCACCCGATCCCGGTCGTCCTGGATGCGCGCGAAGAGCGGGACGACGATACGCTCGGTGCTGCCGGCGACGAAGTCGGTGACGATGCCGACCACGCGCTGGGCGACGCTGTAATAGCCGAGATCGGCCGCGCCCAGGAAATAACCCATGATCAGCCGGTCCGCCTGGAAGCCGATGACCCGGATGATGTTGGTCGCCAGCACGTTGAGCCCGAAGCCGAAGAGGTCGCGGAAATGGCGCCAGGAAAAGGCGAAGCTCGGCCGCCAGTCGGCGATGGACCAGAGCACGACGTTGGAGATGGCCTGGGTCGAGAGCGCCTGGCCGACCAGCGCCCAGACGCCCATCCCGCCGAAGGCCATGGCGAGACCGATTGCTCCGCCGGTGAAGGAGCCAATCACCTGGCGCATGGCAAGCTCGCGCCAGCGCATGGCCCGGCGCATCAGCGCCTGCTGGACGATGCTGAAGCCGGCGAGAAAGGGCGTGAGGCCGAACCAGCGCAGCACGGGGGCGAGGCGCGGCTCGCCGTAAAGCCTGGCGAGAGGTTCGGCTATGGCGAGGGTGCCGAGCGCCAGCAGCGCGCCCACGGCGAGATTGGCCCAGAAGGCGGAATCCTTGTGCTCGGGCTCGATCGCATCGCGCTGCTGGAGCGCCGTCGCCAGGCCCTGGTCCGAGAGGGTCTGCACCGTCATCACATAGACCTGGGCGAGCGCCACCAGACCGAAGGCCGCCGGATCGACGAGGCGGGCGAGGATCAGGAACACCGCCGCCGAAATCGCGCGCAGCGCCCAGCTCTCGCCCACGGCCCAGAAGGCGCTGGTGATCGCGGTTCGCTTCAGGGACATGTGCGCCGGCGCCCTAATGCCGGAACAGCAGCGCCAGGGCAAGGAGCGCGATCGCTGCCCAGACGAGCCAGCCTCGCGATCCGTTGCGGCGCCGGGCAAGCGCATCGAGCGCCTTGGAATCGAGGCGCACGCCGCCGCGAGCAAGCGTGCCGGCGGCCGCCTCCAGATTGGCGACGAATTCGGGCAGGCGCCCGGCGATGCGGGCAAGCTCGCCCGCGGCATCGGCGATCCTGGCCTCGGGCCCGCGGTTCTCGCGCATCCAGTCTTCGACCAGGGGCTGGGCAAGCGTCCAGATGTTGAGCCCCGGATCGAGGCGCCGGCTCACCCCTTCGGCCATCAGCATGTTCTTCTGGAGCAGCAGCAGTTGGGGCTGCGCCTCCATCTCGAAGGCCTCCGAAAGGCGCAGGAGCTGTCCAAGCACGCTGGCGAACGAAATCTCGGCGAGCGGCCGGCCGAAGATCGGCTCGCCGATGGAGCGGCAGGCCTGGGTGTATTCGTCCAGCGACTGGTCGGGCGGCACGAAGCCGGCGGCGAACTGCACCTCGGCCGCGCGCTTGTAGTCGCGCTCGAGGAAGGCCAGCAGGAGATCGGCGAGGAAGAACCGCGTCCGCCGGTCGAGCCGGCCCATGATGCCGAAATCGACGGCTCCGATATTGCCCTCGGCGTCGACGAACATGTTGCCGGGATGCTGGTCGCCGTGAAAGAACCCGTCGCGAAACGCCTGCTTGAAGAAGATCGCCGCGGCGCGCGAGAGAACCAGCTCGATGTCGAGGCCGGCGGCCAGCATGGCCTCGCGGTCGTCCATGGGGATGCCGGTCAGGCGTTCGAGGGTGAGGACCCGGCGGGTGGTCCGGCGCCAATCCACCTTGGGCACCCGATAGGTGGCATCGCCGGCGAAATTCTCGGCCAACTCCGTCGCGGCGGCGGCCTCGAGCCTGAGGTCGATTTCGACCCGCACCATGGAACGGAAGGTCCGCACCACTGCGAGCGGCTTGAACCGGCGAAGCCTGGGCTGGGTGAGCTCGATCCATTCCGCGACCCAGACCATCAGGTCGACGTCGCGGGCGAAGGCCTCCTCGATCCCGGGGCGCAGCACCTTGACCGCGACCGGTTCGCCTTCCGTTGTGACGGCATAATGCACTTGGGCGATGGAGGCGGCCGAGACCGGCTCTTCGTCGAAGGACTGGAAAAGCTCCTCCAAGGGCTGGCCGAGCTCGTCCGCGACGATCGCCTTGGCTTCATCGCCCGGAAAGGGCGGCAGCCGGTCCTGCAGCCGGGCGAGATCGGCGGCGACTTCTTCCCCCAGGATGTCGGAGCGGGTGGAAAGGAGCTGGCCGAGCTTGATGAACACGGGGCCGAGATCGATGAGGGCGAGGGCGAGACCTTCGCCCGGCCTGACCGTGCCGACGGTTCGGCGCGTGAACAACCGGGCGATCAGCAGGATGACGGGCGCCAGGCCCGCGCCTTCGATCTGCCGGACGAAAGGCGCCAGCGCGCCGTGCCGGGCGAGCGTGCGGGCGACGGTCGTGAGCCGGCCGAGGTGGCGCAGCGCGCGCAACATGCCGGTCAGGCCGGCTTCATCCGCTTGGAGGGACTCACAACCGCCAGGCCGAGTGGAGCGCCGCGATCCCGCCCGAGAGATTGCGGTAGCGGGCGAGGCCGAGTCCGGCGGCGCTCATCCGTCCGACCAGCGCCTCCTGGGCCGGAAAGCGACGGATGCTTTCCACCAGATAGGCATAGGCCTCCCGGTCGCCGGCGACGACCTGGCCCATCCAGGGCAGCAGCCGGAAGGAATAGAGATCGTAGAGCTCCTTCAAGAGCGGCAGAACGACCTGGCTGAACTCGAGGCAGAGAAACCGCCCGCCCGGCTTCAGCACCCGGCGCGCTTCGGCCAGCGCCCGGTCGATATTGGTCACGTTGCGCAGGCCGAAGGCGATCGTGCAGGCGTCGACGCTCCGATCGGCGAGAGGCAGCGCCTCGGCATCGCCGGCGAGCCAGTCGATGCCCGCGATGACGCCCCGGTCGATGGCCCGATCCCGGCCGACCGCGAGCATGGCCGGAGTCAGGTCGCAGACGATGACACGGGCACCCTCGCCCGCCCGCTTCAGGAACCGCGTGGCGATGTCGCCCGTGCCGCCCGCGACGTCGAGGAGGAGCTGCCCCGGGCGCGGCGCCAGCCAGTCGATCATCGCCGTCTTCCACAAGCGGTGGATGCCGCCCGACATCAGGTCGTTCATCAGGTCGTAGCGGCCGGCGACGCGCTCGAACACGCCGCGCACCAGCGCCGGCTTCTCCCGGGTATCGACCCGCTGGAAACCGAACCAGGCCCTGCCCTCGTCCATGGCGGCGAACATAGCGCGCCATCCTGGAACAAGCTACGTTGCCGCCATGCCCGAATTACCCGAAGTCGAGACGATTCGAAGGGGCCTCGCCGCCTGCCTGGAAGGCAAGCGCTTCCTCGAAATCGTCCAGCGCCGCCCCGACTTGCGCTTCCCGCTGCCGCGCGGTTTTGCCGGACGGCTCGCGGGGCGTCGGGTGGCGCGGATCGACCGGCGCGCCAAATTCTTGCTCGTCCGCCTCGATGACGGCCAGGTGCTGATCTGCCATCTGGGCATGACCGGGCGCTTCATCATCGGCAACGGCAGGCCCGAGCCGGAGCCGCACGACCATGTCATCTTCCTGGCCGAGGGGAACGTGGCGGTGCGCTTCAACGACGCCCGACGCTTCGGATTCATGGCGCTGACGGCGGAAGGAACGCTGGCCCGCCATAAGCATCTGGTGGGACTTGGGCCGGAGCCTCTCGGCCCGGAATTCGACGGGCCACGCCTCGCCGCGGCGCTCGCTGGCAAGAAGACGCCCATCAAGGCCGCCCTTCTCGATCAGCGCGTGGTCGCGGGGCTGGGCAACATCTATGTATCCGAGGCGCTGTTCCGGGCCGGCATCTCGCCCAAGAGGCTCGCCCGCACGGTCCAGGGCGACCGGGCCGAGCGCCTCGCCCGGGCCATTGCCGACGTCCTCAATGAGGCGATCGAGGCCGGGGGCTCCAGCCTGCGCGATTATGTCCAGACCGACGGAGAGCTCGGCTATTTCCAGCATCGCTGGCGGGTCTACGACCGGGAAGGCAAGCCCTGCCCGGGCTGCGACTGCGATGTCGCCAAGACCGGCGGCATCCGGCGCATCGTTCAGTCTGGCCGTGCCACGTATTATTGCCCGCGACGCCAGCGCTGAATCCTGTTTCCGGTTGACGCTGCCTGGCTTCCCCTGTTCATACGGGCACCAATCAGCCACCGGAGCAGCCATGACCTATGGGACCCTGATCGTCGAGACCCGCGGGGCCGTCGGCCTCGTGACCCTCAACCGGCCCAAGGCCCTCAATGCCCTCAATGCCCAGCTGGTGGCCGAACTGCGTCAAGCGCTGGACAGCTTCGAGGCCGACCCGGCGATCGGCGCCATCGTCATCGCCGGCGGGGAGAAGGCGTTCGCCGCCGGGGCCGACATCAAGGAGATGAAGGACCGGGATTTCGCCGATGTCTATCTCGCCGACTTCATCACCAAGGATTGGGAGCGTCTTGCCCAATGCCGCAAGCCCACCATCGCCGCGGTCGCCGGCTACGCGCTCGGCGGGGGATGCGAAATCGCCATGATGTGCGACATCGTGCTGGCCGCCGACAATGCCAAGTTCGGCCAGCCGGAGATCACCCTTGGCACCCTGCCCGGCGCGGGCGGAACCCAGCGCCTCGCGCGCGCGATCGGCAAGGCCAAGACCATGGATCTGGTGCTGACCGGCCGGATGATGGATGCGGCCGAGGCGGAGCGTTCGGGCCTGGTGGCGAGGGTTCTGCCGGCGGCCGAGCTTCTGGCTGAGGCGCTGAAGACGGCGGACAAGATCGCTGGCTTCTCCCGCCCCGCCGTGCTCATGGCCAAGGAGGCCGTCAACCAGGCCTTCGAGACGGGGCTGGCCGAAGGCCTGCGTTTCGAGCGGCGGCTTTTCCATGCGAGCTTCGCCACGGCCGATCAGAAGGAAGGCATGGGCGCCTTCGCCGAAAAGCGAAAGCCGCAGTTCCAGAATCGTTGACGGCCGGCGCTCTGCGGCCGACGGCCGCAAACCGATCCTCTGCCGCGAGGCCGGCCGGCTTGACGCGCCGGGGCCTCGCGGATATAACCCGCCCCCTCCAGCATACCCCGTCCCGAAAGCGAGCAGGCGATGGCCCACCACAAGTCGGCGAAGAAAAGCATCCGTCAGACCGAGCGCCGCACCGCGGTCAACCGTGCGCGGCTCTCCCGCGTGCGCTCATATGTCAGGAAGGTCGAGACCGCGCTCGAAGCCGGCGACAAGAAGGCGGCGCTCGATGCCTTCAAGGCGGCGGAGCCGGAGTTGCAGCGCGGCGTGCGCTCCAAGGTGGTTCATCGCAACGCAGCAGCGCGCAAGCTGTCGCGGCTCAGCGCCCGCATCAAGTCGCTCGCCTAACTCCAGTCACTGTTGCCGGCGGAGCAACGCCGCGAATTTTTCGCGGCCTCGCATCGCGAGTCGTATTGCGTTCGTCCATCGACCGGCGGTAGAGTCATGACCGCGACGTGACAGGGAGTTTGTGACAGGGAAATACAAGTAACAAATAAGCAACTGTATTTCCCAATACTAAAAGACCTTGGCATTCACAAAGGCGGGCGTGGGAGTTTGCTGAGGCAGACTCCATTATGTGCAATATAGCGGTTGGCCACGCTCGCAGTCATCGTTGCGGACGCGTGGCGCCTATGTCGATGGCTGATGCGGGCGGGCGAGGGGCCGTGGCGATCATGTCCTACGCAGGGGATCTGAGACCGACCGAGGCTTGGAAGCTGCTCGCCGAGGATCCCCGCGCCCAGCTCGTCGACGTTCGCACGCGGCCGGAATGGGCCTTCGTCGGCTTGCCCGATCTCGGATCGATCGGCAAGCAGCCGCTGCTCAAGTCGTGGCAGGTCTACCCAGCGATGGACGTCGCCGCCGATTTCGTCCCCGAGGTCGGGCGCCAAATTCCCGATCGCGAGGCGCCGGTCCTTTTCATCTGCCGGAGCGGGGGGCGCAGCCGCGCCGCCGCCATGGCGATGACCGCGGCCGGCTACAAGCATTGCTACAACGTCACCGAGGGCTTCGAGGGCAATCCCGACGCGGAGCGCCACCGAGGACGCAGCGGAGGGTGGAAGGCCGCCGGCCTGCCCTGGGTTCAGGACTAAGAAGGGGGCCATCCATGGCAGAGGACAGCCCCAGGGCGCCGGGGGTGGACGCCCAATTGGCGAGTCAATGGGCCCAGGTGCGCGGGCGTCTGCGCAGCGAGTTCGGCGAAGCCACGTTCCGCAGCTGGCTGAAGCCGCTGACCCTGATCGGCCAGCAGGAGTCCGCGGTCAGCATCGCGGTCAAGACCCGTTTCATGCGCGACTGGATCCAGCAGCATTACGCCGAACGGATCCGCAGCCTCTGGCAGGCGGCCAACCCGGCCATCCGCAGCATCGAGCTGGTGGTGGACGGGAGCCGGCCGCAAGCCTTGAAGGCGAGACCGCTGGCGGCGGAGCCGCCGTTGGAGGGTGGCCGCAGCGAGCCTCATCGCGGCGAGGGCGGCAACGGATTCGCGCCCGAGGACGTGACCGGGCCGCTCGACTTGCGCTTCACCTTCGAGAATTTCGTCGTCGGCAAATCCAACGAACTCGCCCATGCCGCGGCGCAGCGCGTGGCCGAGGCGCGCACCGTTCCCTTCAATCCGCTGTTCCTCTATGGCGGGGTCGGGCTCGGCAAGACCCATCTGATGCATGCCGTCGCCTGGCATATCCGGAAGCGCACGCCGGCACGCCGGGTGATCTATCTTTCGGCCGAGAAGTTCATGTACCAGTTCATCCGGGCGCTCCGGCAGAAGAACGTCATGGACTTCAAGGAGCAGT
Source organism: uncultured Alphaproteobacteria bacterium (assembly GCA_963724385.1). Lineage (GTDB taxonomy): Bacteria > Pseudomonadota > Alphaproteobacteria > Dongiales > Dongiaceae > DASXQK01. Next base: position 1,478,640 of record CAVRUJ010000002.1, read on the forward strand.
TCCGCTCGGTCGACGTGCTGATGATCGACGACGTGCAGTTCATCAGCGGCAAGGATTCGACCCAGGAAGAGTTCTTCCATACCTTCAACGCGCTGGTCGACCAGAACCGGCAGGTGGTGATCTCCGCCGACAAGTCGCCCCACGACCTCCAGGGGCTGGAGGAGCGGATGCGCTCGCGGCTCGGCTGGGGCCTGGTCGCCGACATCCATCCGACGACCTATGAGCTGCGCCTGGGCATCCTGCAATCTAAGGCCGAGCAGATGAAGTCGGGCGTGCCGCCCAAGGTCCTGGAGTTCCTCGCCCACAAGATCGTCTCCAACGTGCGCGAGCTGGAAGGAGCCTTGAACCGCATCGCCGCCCACGCGACCTTGATCGGACGGCCCGTGACCCTGGAATCGACCCAGGAACTGCTCCACGACCTGCTGCGTGCCAACGACCGGCGGGTGACGATCGAGGAGATCCAGCGCCGCGTGGCCGAGCATTTCAACATCAAGCTCGCCGACATGCATTCTGAACGCCGCGCCCGCGCCGTCGCCCGGCCGCGCCAGGTCGCGATGTACCTCGCCAAGCAGCTGACGACCCGTTCGCTGCCCGAAATCGGGCGCAAATTCGGCAACCGCGACCACACCACGGTCATGCACGCGGTACGGAAAATCGAGGAGCTTTGCACGACCGACGCCGGCTTCTCCGAGGATGTCGAGCTGCTCCGCCGGATGCTCGAGGGCTGAACCAACAACCGATTGATCTAAAAAAGGTTTTTCGGCCTGCACGGCGGTGGAAGGGCTTTCCTTGCCCCTTCGATTTGCTATAATGACAAACGGCCTAGACGGGCCGTCGGCGAATCGGCCCACGCTCGTCCGGCTGGCCGGGTCGCCGCGGTCAACCGGACGCTCTCAGAAGATCCTCGGACCGCCATGAAATTGACTATTGAACGCGGCGCACTGCTGAAGTCGCTCGGCCATGTCCAGAACGTCGTCGAGCGGCGCAACACGATCCCGATCCTCTCCAACGTGCTGCTCGAAGCCGGCGCCAACACCCTCGGCCTCACCGCCACGGACATGGATCTGACCATCGTCGAACGGGCGCCGGCCTCGGTCGGCAGCGGCGGTGCCGCGACCGTGCCGGCCCATACGCTCTACGACATCGTGCGCAAGCTGCCCGAAGGCTCCCAGGTCGAGATCGACGGCGCCGGCGATGGCTCGCAGGCGGTGGTCCGGGCGGGGCGGTCCAAATTCGCGCTTCCCACCCTGCCGCGGGAGGACTTCCCGGCCTCCTCGGGCGGCGACCTGCCCCACCGCTTCAGCCTGCCGGCCAAGGAGCTGCGCGGCCTCATCGACCGCAGCCGCTTCGCCATCTCGACCGAGGAGACGCGCTACTACCTGAACGGCATTTATCTCCACGTGCTGGAGACCAAGGGCGGCGGCAGCCTGCGTGCGGTGGCCACCGACGGCCATCGCCTTGCCCGGGTCGAGACCAGCCTGCCTCAAGGTGCCGCCGGGATGCCGGGCGTGATCGTGCCGCGCAAGACGGTCGGCGAGCTGCGCAAGCTGATCGAGGAGACGCAGGAGCCGATCGAGCTCTCCCTCTCCGACACCCGCATCCGCTTTGCCTTCGACGCGGTCACCCTCTCCTCGAAGCTGATCGACGGCAATTTCCCCGACTATCAGCGGGTGATCCCGACCGGCAACGACAAGATCATGACCGTGAAGCGCGACGTATTCGCCGAGGCGGTGGACCGGGTTTCCACCATCGCCACGGAAAAATCCCGGGCGGTCAAGCTCAGCCTGAAGAAAGGCAACATGGTGCTCTCCGCCTCCAGCCCCGAGAACGGCAGCGCCAGCGAGGAGCTCGAGATCGAATACACGGGCCAGCCCATGGAGATCGGCTTCAACGCCCGCTACCTGCTGGACATCGCCTCCCAGCTCCAGAGCGCCGACATCGAGTTCAAGCTGGCCGATGCGGCCTCGCCCACGCTTCTGGGCGATGCGGACAAGAATGCCTCGGCTCTCTACGTGCTGATGCCGATGCGGGTGTGATGGCACAACTGCGCGCCGAGCCCCGGATCGTCGCCTTTCCCGCCGCCAGGCCGGCCGCGGGCGGGCCTTACGTGGCCCGCCTCCAGCTGACCGATTTCCGCAGCTATGCGGGCGCGGTCATCGAGACCGACAGCCGGCCGGTGGTCTTGAGCGGACCCAATGGCGCGGGCAAGACCAATCTCCTGGAAGCGCTCTCCTTCCTCGCTCCCGGGCGCGGCCTGCGCCGGGCCAGGATCGCCGAGGTCGATCGGCGGGAAGGCGAGGCCACGCGCCAAGTCACACGCCCCTGGGCGCTTGCCATCCGTCTCGGCGCGCCGGACGGCGATGCGGGCGGCAGCTGCGACATCGGCACCGGACGCGATGCCGAGGACCCTGCGCGGGAGCGCAGGACCTTGCGCATCGACGGCGCGCCCCAGCGCGGACAGACCGGGCTTGCCGAGCGGGTGGCCTTGCTCTGGCTCACGCCCCAGATGGATGGGTTGTTTCTCGATTCCCGCTCCGCCCGCCGGCGCTTCCTCGACCGGCTGGTGCTCGCCTTCGATCCCGGCCACGGCAGCCGCCTCAACGCCTATGAGCAGGCGACGGCCGAACGCCTGCGCCTGCTGCGCGGCGGCATCGGCAACGGCGAGACCGAAGCCTGGCTTTCGGCCCTCGAGCAGCAGATCGCCGAGCAGGCGGTCGCCGTCGCCGCCGCGAGGCTGGACCTGGTCGCCCGGCTGGCAGGAGTGCTGGCGGCGGCCGAAGGCCCCTTCCCGCGCCCGGCCCTGGCGCTCGCCGGCGAGGTCGAGGATTGGCTCGAGCTGATGCCGGCGCTGGCCGCCGAGGAGCGCCTGCGCGAATGCCTGGCCCGCAACCGGGGCCTCGACGCGGAAGCGGGCCGGGCTCTCGTCGGACCGCACCGCACCGATCTCGCCGCCCGCTTCGCCGCGACGGGCATGCCGGCGGGCGACTGCTCCACGGGCGAGCAGAAGGCGCTCATCATCGCCATATTGCTGGGCCAGGCGAAGCTGATGGCCGAGAAGCCGGGGCGCCTGCCGATCCTGCTCTTGGACGAGATCGCGGCCCATCTCGACGAGAGCCGCCGTCGCGCGCTGTTCGAGGCGCTGCTCAGTCTCGGCGTCCAGGCCTGGCTCACCGGAACCGAGCGCGGCCTGTTTGCGCCCTTCGACGATCGCGCCCAGTATTTCACCGTTGCCGGCGGGCGCATCGCCAGGAACTGACGACAGGACAATGAACCAGCCCCCCGCCCATCAACCCATGCCCGATCCGGACCGGGCGCCGAAGGCGAGCACGACGCCGGCGCATGGCCCATCGGGCGCGCCTTCCGAAACGCCTTACGACGCCAAGTCCATCACCGTGCTGCGCGGGCTCGACGCCGTGCGCAAGCGCCCGGGCATGTATATCGGCGATACCGACGACGGCTCGGGCCTGCACCACATGGTCTACGAGGTGGTGGACAACTCCATCGACGAGGCGCTGGCCGGCTATTGCGACCGGATCGACGTGTCCTTGAACGGCGATGGATCGGTCACCGTGCGTGACAACGGCCGCGGCGTTCCGGTCGACATCCACAGCGAGGAAGGCGTCTCGGCGGCCGAGGTCATCATGACCCAGCTCCATGCCGGGGGTAAGTTCAACCAGAACTCCTACAAGGTTTCCGGCGGGCTTCACGGCGTCGGCGTTTCCGTCGTCAACGCGCTGTCCGAGCGCCTTGACTTGCGCATCTGGCGCGACGGCAAGGAGCATTTCATGCGCTTCCGCCACGGCGTGCCGGAGGCGCCGCTGGCCGTGGTGGGCGACGACAAGGGCATTCGCGGGACCGAGGTCAATTTCCTGCCCTCGCGCCAGACCTTCACCAAGACCGAGTTCGACTTCGCCACCCTCGAACACCGCCTGCGCGAACTCGCCTTCCTCAATTCCGGCGTGCGCCTGTTCCTGACCGATGCCCGCGGGGTCGAGGCCAAGACCATCGAGCTGCATTACGAGGGCGGCGTGGAGGCCTTCGTGCGCTATCTCGACCGCAACAAGACGGCGCTCCACCAGCCGCCGATCGTGCTGCGCGGCGAGCGGGACGGCATGACCCTCGAAGTGGCCATGGAGTGGAACGACAGCTACCACGAGACCATGCTCTGCTTCACCAACAACATCCCCCAGCGCGACGGCGGCACCCATCTGGCGGGCTACCGCGGCGCGCTCACGCGCCAGATCAACCAGTACGCCAACGACAGCGGCCTGGCCAAGAAGGAGAAGGTGACGCTGTCGGGCGACGACATGCGCGAGGGCCTCACCTGCGTCCTCTCGGTCAAGGTGCCGGATCCCAAGTTCTCGTCCCAGACCAAGGACAAGCTCGTCTCCTCGGAAGTGAGGCCGGCGGTCGAGAACATCGTCAACGACAAGCTGGGCCAATGGCTGGAAGAGCATCCGGCCGAGGCCAAGCGCATCGTCTCCAAGGTGCTCGAGGCGGCGCTTGCGCGCGAGGCCGCCCGCAAGGCGCGCGAGCTCACAAGGCGCAAGGGCGCGCTCGACTTCGCCTCGCTCCCCGGCAAGCTCGCCGACTGCCAGGAGCGCGACCCGGCGCTGTCCGAGCTCTTCATCGTCGAGGGCGATTCTGCCGGCGGCTCGGCCAAGCAGGGCCGCAACCGCAAATACCAGGCCATCCTGCCCCTGCGCGGCAAGATCCTGAATGTCGAGCGGGCCCGTTTCGACAAGATGCTGGGTTCGGCCGAGATCGGGACCTTGATCGCGGCACTGGGCACCGGCATCGGCCCGGAGGAGTTCGACATCGGCAAGATCCGCTACCACCGGATCATCATCATGACCGATGCCGATGTGGACGGCTCCCATATCCGCACCTTGCTGCTGACCTTCTTCTATCGCCAGATGCCGGCGATCATCGAGAAGGGCTACCTCTACATCGCCCAGCCGCCGCTCTACCGGGCCAAGAAGGGCTCCTCCGAGCGCTATTTGAAGGACGACCGGGCGCTGGAAGCCTATCTGGTGGATGCCGGCATCGAGGGCGCGGTGCTGACCCTGGGCGACGGGACCCAGATCGCAGCCGAGGATCTGCGCAAGCTCGTGGAGCGCGCAAGCCTTTGCCGGCTCTACATGCAGCCCCTCATCCGCAAGGTGGGCAGCGCCGAGGTGGTCGAGCAGGCCGCCATCGCCGGCGCCCTCAATCCCGAGATCATCCCGGATCGGGATCGCGCGCGCCTGGCGGCCGACTACATCGCCCGGCGCCTCGACCTGGTGGCGGAGCCCGAGAACCGGGGCTGGTCCGGCGCCGCCGAGGACGATGGCGGGCTCTCCTTCAGCCGGCGTCTGCGCGGGGTCACCCGGCGCCATGTCATCGACGGGCCGCTGATCCGTTCGGCCGAAAGCCACCGGATCGATGCCATGGCGGGGGAGCTGCAGCGCATCTACGCCCATCACGGCAGGCTCAAGACCAAGGACAAGGAGTCGGCGGTGAGCGGGCCGCTCGGGCTGGTCGAGGCGGTGATGGACCAGGGCCGCAAGGGCGTCGCCGTGCAGCGCTACAAGGGTCTCGGCGAGATGAACCCCGAGCAGCTCTGGCAGACCACCCTCGATGCCCAGGTCCGCTCTCTCCTTCAGGTGAAGGTAAGCCACGCCGACGAGGCCGAGGAGATCTTCTCCACGCTCATGGGCGACGTGGTCGAGCCCAGGCGCGAATTCATCCAGACCAACGCGCTCAATGTGGCGAATCTGGATATCTGAAGGCGGCGGCGCTTCGCATAAATGTGAGGCCTGGCGCCCGGTCTTGTCATAAGCCGGTTCGCCGGTTGGCTGCTACAGTGCCGGCCGTTCGAAACAATCCCCGATAGCCAAGGAGACGACGATGCAGCGACGCAAGCTCGGCAGGAGCGGCCTCGAGGTTTCGGCCATCGGGCTCGGCTGCATGGGGATGTCGGAATTCTACAGCGGGCGCGACGATGAGGAATCGATCGCGACGATCCATCGCGCCATCGAGCTCGGCGTCACCTTCCTCGACACCGCCGACATGTATGGCGTCGGGCGCAACGAGGAGCTGGTCGGCCGCGCCATCGCCGGCCAGCGCGACCGGGTCGTGCTGGCGACCAAGTTCGGCAACATGCGCGGCGCCGACGGCGCCTATCTCGGTATCAATGGGCGGCCCGACTATGTCCGCAGCTGCTGCGAGGCTAGCCTGAAGCGCCTCAAGGTCGAGACCATCGACCTCTACTACCAGCACCGCGTCGATGCCAATACGCCGATCGAAGAGACGGTCGGCGCCATGGCCGAGCTGGTCCGCGCCGGCAAGGTCCGCCATCTGGGTCTCTCCGAAGCCGCGCCGGCTACCATCAAGCGGGCTCATGCGGTTCATCCCATCGCCGCGCTCCAGACCGAGTATTCCCTGTGGAGCCGGGAGCCCGAGGAGGAAATCCTCGGCACATGCCGGGCGCTCGGCATCGGTTTCGTCCCCTATAGCCCGCTCGGGCGCGGGTTCTTGACCGGGCGCTTCCGCCGTTTCGAGGATCTGCCGGCCGACGACTACCGGCGCAACTCGCCCCGATTCCAGGGCGACAACTTCGCGAGCAACCTCGCCCTCGTCCAGGAGGTCCAGGCGATCGCCGCGGAAAAGCGCTGCACCGCCAGCCAGATTGCGCTCGCCTGGTTGCTGGCCCGGGGACCGGACATCGTCCCCATCCCCGGCACCAAGCAGCGCCGCTATCTCGAGGAGAACGCCAAGGCCGTCGACCTGAAGCTCGAGGGCCGGGATCTGGCGCGGCTTGAGGCCGCATTCCCGTTGCGCGTCGCGGCCGGGGAACGCTATCCGGAAACGGCCATGCGCGCACTGAACCGATAAGCTTGGCAACCGATAGGCCTGGCGATCGAAAAATCCCGCGATAGGCCCGCCCGAGGAGGCGCAATAGACGCCCGATGGGTGCCTTGTTACTGTCGCGCATAGAGCGAAAAGTCGTAACGCAGCCGCGCTACGCCATATCGCTCACTCCGGGGAGGGATCCATGCCGGCCTCATCGCCCCAGCTGCTGCCCATGGCGAAGGAATCCGAGACCTTTGCCGGGGTCACCTACCACATCGACGGCGAACTCGTGCCGGTCCTCACCGTGGACGTCGCGCCGGACCAGCCGGTCTTCTTCGAACACCATATCCTGCTGTGGAAGCATCCGAGCGTGGAGATCCGCATCCGCCCGATGAAGGGCGCGCTGAAGCGCATGGTCGCCGGCATGCAGGTCTTCGTGACCGAGGCGGCAGGCAGCGGGCAGGTCGCCTTTTCGCGCGATGGGGCGGGCCACATCTTCGCCCTGCATCTCAGCCCGAACCAGGAGATCAACGTCCGCGAGCACCAGTTCCTCGCCGCCACCAAAGGCATCGACTACGCCTTCGAGCGGGTGAAGGGGATTGGGACCATGCTGTTTGGCGGCACCGGCTTCTTCATCGACCGGTTCACCGCGCGTAGCGGCGAAGGCATCCTCTGGCTGCACGGCTATGGCAACGTGTTCGAGAAGACGCTCGCCGCCGGCGAATCCATCGACGTGGAACCGGGCGGCTGGCTCTACAAGGACGCCTCGGTCAAGATGACGGCCAACGTGCAGAGCCTCAGCACCGGCTTCTTCGGCAGCATGAACTTCGTCACCAACCGGTTCACGGGTCCCGGCCGGTTGGGCATCCAGTCCATGTATTTCCATCTCCCGACCCAGGAGTAGCAGCGCCCATGGAGTATGTTCGCCTCGGCTCGACAGGCCTCAAGGTCTCGCGGATCTGCCTCGGCTGCATGAGCTACGGCAGCAGCAAATGGCGCCCCTGGGTGTTGGACGAGGACGCGGCCAAGCCCTTCATCCGCCTGGCGCTCGAGCGCGGCATCAATTTCTTCGATACCGCCGACATCTATTCGCGGGGCGCCAGCGAAACGGTGCTGGGCCGCGCCCTCAAGGAATTCTCCCAGCGCCGGTCGGACGTGGTGATCGCGACCAAGGTCAACAGCAAGATGGGCGAAGGGCCGAACGAGAAGGGCCTGTCCCGCAAGCACATCATGGATTCGATCGACGCCTCCCTGAAGCGCCTGGGCACCGACTATGTCGACCTCTACCAGATCCACCGTTGGGACGCCGAGACGCCCATCGAGGAGACGCTCGACGCCCTGGACGACGTGGTTCGAGCCGGCAAGACGCGCTACATCGGCGCTTCCAGCATGTTCGCCTGGCAGTTCTCCCGGGCGCTCCACGTCTCCGACAGCCGGGGCTTCTCGCGCTTCGTTTCCATGCAGAACCACTACAACCTGGTCTACCGCGAGGAAGAGCGCGAGATGATCCCGCTCTGCCGGGCGGAAGGCATCGGCCTCATCCCCTGGAGCCCGATGGCCCGCGGCTTCCTTGCCGGCAACCGGGTGCCTGAAGGCAAGCAGGGCGAGACGGTCCGGGCCAAGTCCGACGATTTCGCCCAGAGCCTGTATTTCCAACCGGACGACTTCGCCGTCGCCGAGCGGGCCCGCGAAGTGGCGGCCATGCGCAACGTCAAGCCGGCGCAGGTGGCGCTAGCCTGGATCGCAACCCGCCCGGGCGTAACGGCGCCCATCGTCGGCGCGACCAAGCCCGGGCATCTGGAAGAAGCCATTGCCGCCCTCGCCATCGCGCTGGACGCCGAGGAGGTCAAGAAGCTGGAAGATCCTTACCGGCCTCACGGCGTGCTCGGGCATTAAGGCAAGTTCGTAGCCTAGGCCTGGCACAGCTCTCGTAACGCGGCCTCGAAGTTCCGTGCGAAGCGCGGACCGTCGCAGAGCGGCGATCGGGCGACCCGTTCGCGCAATTCCGATCGCAGATGGGCGAGACGGCTGCGGTCCGCGCCAAGCCGGTGGACGATGGCGATGTAGTCTTCGGGATCGCGGGCGATCGTTTCGGTCAAGCCGACGTTCGAAAGGTGACTGAACGAATGGCGGCCCGCGAAACTCTGTCCGGGCATCGTCACGACAGGAACGCCCATCCACAACGCTTCGCAAGTGGTCAAGCCGCCCGAATAGGGAAAGGAATCGAGCGCAATATCGATTCCGCCGTAGCGTTCCAGCAGCGTCCGTCGCGGCAGGACGCCCTCGAAATGGAGCCGGTCGCCGCCGATGCCGGCCTCGCCGAACCAATCGCGAATGCGCGCCTGCGTCTCAGCCACCTGGAAGCCGCCGTAGATGAAGCAGAGCCGCGAGCCGGCCTCGGCATGGAGAATACGCGCCCATAGCCCGACGACCGCGGCGTTGATCTTCGCTGGCAGGTGAAAACTGGCAAATGTGAGCGGCCCCGTGGCACCGGCTGGAAGCGGCGTGACGGAGGGAGCGTCGTCTGGCGGATCGAAGCATATATAGTCGTCGGGCAGCCGAATGACCCTCTCGACGTAGTCGGCCTCTTCGCCGGCGGGGACATGGAATCTGTCGGCGATGAGGCCGTCCATGGCCTTGAGGCCGGTCGTGCCCACGTAGCCGGCCCAGGTCAGTTGAACCGGCGCCAGGCGCCGGGAGAACGCGGGCAGCCGGTTGCCTCGGGTGTGTCCCGATAGGTCGATCAGCACGTCGATGCGATCGCCCGATACCGCGCTGGCAAGGCGGTCGTCCGACCAGCTCGCGATGCTGTGCCACCGGCGAGCGCAACGCTTGAATCGCTGGGTGATCGCATCCTCAACGTCGCTTCCGGCGAAGACGATGAGCTCGATGCTTGCGGGGTCCAATGCCTCCGCGGCGCGGATCGTGAAATAGCCAACGGGATGGTTCTGCAAGTCGGGGGAGACCAGCCCCACGCGCAGGCGCCGGTTCCGGTCCGCCGAAGGCGAGCGGTGTTTCCCCGTCGGACGCAGGCCGGCGCCGTTTCGCAGATCCCACGCCTTGTGCAGATCCATGAGCTTTGCGGCGGTGACCCCGAGCTCGTACTGGGCCGCCATGAAGCGGGTGGAAAGCGTACCGGGGTCGGAAGGATTCTGTTCGAGCAGGGCGTCGAAGCCGGCGACGGCGGCGCCAACCGCGCCCAGCCGCAGCTCGAGCTCGAACAGATTGAAGGCTGCCGGCTCGAATGCCGGATCGGCGCCGCGCGCCCTGCGGTAGAGATCCAGCGCGGCCTGGAGATTGCCCTGTTCGTCGCTGAGCTTGGCAAGATTGTAGAGGGCCACGACATGGCCGGGGTTCAGCGCGAGGGCGGTCTCGAAAAGGCGTCTGGCGTCGTCCCGCAAGCCCGCCGCCAGGAGCGCGATGCCGAGCTTGGCGGGCACTTCTGCGCGCTCGGGGAAACGCGCCGTGGCGATGCCCGCGATCTGCCGGGCGTCATCGAGCCGTCCCAGCAAGCGATAGGTGTCGATGAGTTCGATGTATGTGTCGAGGCGAGCCGGCGCCAGCTCCAGCGCGCGGCGGAAATGGAACAGGCTCTTGGTCAACGCACCTTCGGTGAGAAACACCTTGCCAAGAGTGTGATGCGCCGCTGCGTCCCCCGGCTGCGCCTTGACGAGCGACAGAAGCTTCGCGCGAGCGGCACTGAGCCGGCCCGAGTCGATCAGCAACAAGGCGAGATTGTAGCCGGCGACGGGATGCGATGGATTGGCGGCCAGGACCTGCTTGTACAGGCGTTCGGCCTCGCCTTTGGCGCCGCCAAAGTGGCAGCGGATGGCCTGCTCGACGATCGACGACAATCGCGCTGTTTCGTCTGTCCTTCCGGTCATGACGGCGTGATCATTTCTGCAGGACGGTCAAGGTCGGCGGCGATCGATCCCTGGTCATGGGCTCGCACCCTAGATCGCCGAGCCCGCTTTCAGGCCTTCCAGCACAGCCTCCTCGGCCGTGCGGGGTGCCACGCAATCGCCGATGCGGTGGACTTCGCCGGGCCAGCCGGCGACTTCGTCGGCCAGGCGCAACTCCTGCTCGTGTCCAAGCGCCAGAACCAGCGTATCGACGCCCTCGCAGACGATCGGCTCGCCGCTGCTCATATGCTGGAGATAGACCGTGTTCCCGTCCGCCCCGTAGAGCCGCGCATAGGGAATGATCTCGACCCCCAGCTTGTGGAGCGTGCCATGCCACTGGTCGCGGACATATTGCTGGATGCGCTGGCCCGCGACGTATCCGGCGACGGCGAGGCGAACCCGGCAGCCGGCGCGCGCGAGCCGTTCGGCGACGCCGAGCCCGATCCAATCGCAGCGCCAGTCGGCGACCAGGACCGAACTGCCGACATTGGCTTCTTCCTTCAAGAGTTGCCAGAACGTCGACAACATGGGCGCTCTCGGCCCCCTCGAACGCCGGGCGATAGGGCCTGGCGCCGGTCGCGAGCACAACCGCATCGGGCTTCTCCTTCTGCAGCAGGCTGAGGTCCACGGCGGCGTTGCGGACCACCTTGACCCCGGCCAGCTCCATCTCGCGGGTGAGGTTGGTGACGATGCCGCCGAACTCGGCCCGCCCCGGGAGCTGCTGGGCGAGCAAAGCCTGGCCGCCCAGCCGGCCCGACGCTTCGTAGAGGGTGACGTCATGGCCGCGCGCCGCGGCAACAGCCGCGGCCTTCATGCCGGCCGGTCCGCCGCCTGCGACCAGCACGCGCTTCTTTCGCTCGGCCGGGATGGGGCGACCATAGTCCAGCTCACGGCCGGTCTCCGGATGCTGGATGCAGGAGATGCCGTAGCCGAGATGGAAATGACCGATGCAGGCCTGGTTGCAGCCGATGCAGGCGCGGATGTCGTCGAGCCGGCCGGCCGCGGCCTTGCTCGGCATTTCCGGGTCGCAGATCATCGCCCGGGTCATGGCGCAAAGATCGGCCTGGCCCAAGGCCAGGATCTGTTCGGCAATCTGGGGTTGATTGATCCGCCCGGCGACGATGACCGGCTTGGAGACCACGGCCTTCACGGCGGCGGCGAAAGGCGCCACGTAGCCCGTGTTGATCGCCATGGGCGGCACGATATGGATGGCGCCGGCGAGCGAGGCCGAACTGCCTGCGACGACATTGTAGTAGTCGAGCACGCCGTCGGCCGAGAGCGCCTTGCAGGCCTCCAGCACTTCCGTCGCCGTCAATCCGTCGTGGTCGAGCTCGGCGCCCGAGATCCTGAGGCCCACCACCCGCTCCTCGCCGACAACGGAGCGGATCCCGGCAATCGTTTCCCTGAGGAAGCGCAGGCGGTTGTCGAAGCTGCCGCCATATCGGTCCTCGCGCCGGTTCAGCCGCGGGTTGAGGAACTGGGCCGGCAGGTAGCCGTGGCTGGCGACGATCTCGACGCCGTCGATGCCGGCCTTGACCATCCGGCCCGCCGCTGATGCGTAGCCGGCGACGATCTCTTCGACCAGGCCGAGGGGCATCGGGGCAGGCATGACGTGGAAGCGCTCGTTGGGGGCGGCCGAGGGCGCATAGGCGACCGGCAGGCTTCCGTCCTGGGATTCCATGATCTCCCGCCCGGGGTGGAAGAGCTGGGCGAAGACCTTGCAGCCGAAGGCATGGCAGGTTTCGGCGAGCTTGCGATATCCCGGGATCGCCTCGTCCGCCGTCGCCATCAGGAGATGGGAGGTGTAACGGGCGGTCTCATGGACGCCCGAGACCTGGATGATGATCAGCCCCGCCCCGCCCGCCGCTCGCGCCCGGTGGTAGGCGACCAGGCGCTCGTTAACCAGGCCGCCGGCCGCCAGGTTCGTATCATGGCCGGTGGAGAGAATGCGGTTCTTGAGAGCGACGCCACGCAGGACGAGCGGCGAGAAAAGCCGCGGAAAACGAGGATCGGACATGGAACAGGCTCCGGCCAAAAAGTCGCGGCGGATCATAGGGCTCCCGCTCGCAGCCCGCCAGCCGGACCAGGGATGGAGGCCAGCATGGCCGAGGCGGCCCTGCGGCGCCTCATGTTGGTTAAATCTTGGTTAATACTGCTGATGATTTTGGCTGTTACCATGCCTTTACAGCACCCGAAACGCGTGCGCATATGTTATGGTCGAAAGAATCAGGAACGGAGCGCTGGCCGGGCTCTCGGCCGGGGTGTCAGGATTGGGTCAGACGGCAAGTTCGTAGGGCGGGATTGGCCGGCAATCGGGCCGGCGAAGGGATCGAGCGCGAGAATCGGCGTCGGCAGGGTCGAGACAAGGAAATGCCCATAATCGCGGTCGTCGACGACCGGGTGACCAACCGCAACGTGCTCGCCAAGCTGGCAAGCTCGCTGAGCGACGACATCGCGGTGCGCGCCTTCGCCGATCCTCAATCGGCGCTCGACTGGGCCGCCGACAACACACCCGACATGGTCATCACCGACTTCAAGATGCCGAAAATGGACGGCGCCGAGTTCGTGCGCCAGTTCCGCAAGCAGCCCCATTGCTTCGACGTCCCCGTCATCGTCGTCACGGTCTACGAGGATCGCGACTTCCGCTACCAGGCGCTCGAGGCGGGCGCCACGGATTTCCTCATCAGCCCCGTCGACCACCATGAATTCCGCACCCGGGTTCGCAATCTCCTGACGCTGCGCCGACAGCAGGAAATCATCCGCAAGCGCGCGCTCACCCTCGAGGAGAAGCTCGTCCTCACCAATCGCCTCCGCCTCGAGGAGATGCAGGAGAGCCGCGAAATGCTGAGCCGCGTCATCGACGCCGTGCCGGCGATGGTCTGTGCCACCGACGCGGCCGGGCGTTGCGTCGTCGTCAACGCCTTCCAGTCCGAGTTCTTCGGCATCGACGACCGGGACGCGAACGAGCGGCCGGTCGCCGAACTGTTCGGCGAGGATTACGCGGCCCGCCACCGCGATCTCGACGCCCAGGTCTTCGCCACCGGGCGCCTGCAGTCCGGCTTCGAGGAAGTCATCGCCGACCGCGAGGGCAGGCCCCATGTCTTCCTCACCAACAAGGCGCCGCTGCACAAGCAGAACGGCGAGGTCGTCTTCGTGGTCAGCGTCTCCCTCGACATCACGGGGCGCAAGCAGGCCGACTACGCGCTGGCCCGCGCCAAGGACGACGCCGAGGCCGCCAACCGCAGCAAGACCGAGTTCCTGGCCAATACCAGCCACGAGCTGCGCACGCCGCTCAACGCCATCATCGGCTTCGCCGAGATGATGAAGATCGAGCTTCTGGGGCCGATCGGCAACCCGCGCTATCACGAATACGCCAGCGACATCCTGGACAGCGCCCAGCACCTTCTCCAGATCATCGACGATCTGCTCGACATGTCGCGCATCGAGGCCGGCAAGCTCGACCTGATCGAGGGCGTCGTCGACGTGCCGAAGATGATGAAGGACGTCTTCCGCCTGGTGCGCGGCCGGGCCGAGGAAGGGCAGGTCCGCCTGCTCATGTCGAGCGGCCACAACCTGCCGTTCCTGCGCGCGGACGAGCGCAAGCTGAAGCAGGTGCTGCTGAACCTGCTGTCGAACGGCATCAAGTTCACGCCCCCCGGCGGCAGCGTCTCCTTCGTCGCCAGCACCAACGAGGTTGGGAGCCTTCGCTTCGTCGTCGCCGACACGGGCGTGGGCATCGCCGAGCAGGACATCCCCAAGGTCAAGGCCCGCTTCGGACGGGTCCACAAGTCCGCCCTCATCTCCCAGCCCGGCACCGGGCTTGGCCTGTCGCTGGCGATCGAACTGACCCGGTTGCATGGCGGCACCCTCGACATCAACAGCGCGATCGGCTCCGGCACTTCGGTCACCGTGGATCTGCCGGCCGAGCGCTGCATGAGGCAGGCCTCCAATGTCTGAAGCGGTCGCTGCCCAGGCCGTGGATGCAGGCACCAAGCGAGGGCTCGGGGTCCTGCTCCGCCGGCGCCTGAAGGGCCGGGCCGACAGCGAGCACGAGCAGGCGATCGTTCGCATCGTCATCGTGTTCATCCTGGCGGCGTACTATCTCTCCCTGGATTTCGCCCACGGCTTCAGCGAATCCCGCTTCGGCTGGGGCGCGCTTTGGGCCGCGGGATATCTCGTCCTTTCGATCGTCTATGTCGGCATGATCGTCGCCCGGCCGGCCATTTCGCCGCCGCGCCGGATCGCCGCCATGATCACCGACATGACGACGCTCTCGGCCCTCATGTACTTCGGCCAGGAGGCTGGGCCGCCGCTCTACCCCCTCTATCTCTGGATCACCTTCGGCAATGGCTTTCGCTACGGCAATCGGTACCTGGCCTATTCGGCCCTCGCCAGCCTCACTGGCTTCGTTTCCGTCGTTCTGACGACGAGCTATTGGCGCGACCAGCCCCACCTCGCCACCGGCCTCGTCTTCGGCCTCATCGCGCTGCCGGGCTATATCGCCACCCTCATCCGCAAATTGACCGAGGCCACGGCCAGGGCCGAACACGCCAATCAGGCGAAGAGCCGGTTCCTGGCGGTGATGAGCCATGAGCTGCGTACGCCGCTCAACGCCATCATCGGCATGAGCGACCTGTTGCAGGAGACCAAGCTCGACGGCGACCAGCGCGACATGACCCGCACCGTGGCGAGTTCCGGCCGGGCGCTCTTGTCGTTGATCGACCAGATCCTCGATTTCTCCAAGATCGAGGCCGGGAAGATGGCGGTCGACATCGTCGATTTCGACCTTCATACGGAGCTGGCCGACCTCGCCTCGATCCTGCGCGCCCAGGCAGAGCGCAAGGGCCTGCGCCTCATCATGCATGTCGATGCCGCCGCACCCTGCCGCCTGCGCGGCGGTCGCCAGCATCTGCGCCAGATCCTGATCAACCTGACGGCCAACGCCGTCAAATTCACCGACAAGGGCCATGTGGCGCTCCAGGTGCGCCTCGAGCGCACGGAGGAGAGGCAATCCTGGCTGCGCTTCGTCGTTGCCGACACCGGCATGGGCATTCCGCCCGATGCCCAGAAGGCGATCTTCGAGAGCTTCACCCAGGCCGACGGCACGACCAGCCGACGCTTCGGGGGAACGGGCTTAGGCCTGGCTATCGTGCGCGAGCTGGCCCAGCTCCTGGGCGGGAGCGTGGGCGTAGAAAGCGAACCCGGCCGGGGCAGCCGCTTCTGGGTCAGCCTGCCCTTCGAAACCAGGGCGCCTGAGGCGCTGGAGGACGCAGGCGCGCCCTTCCCGGTTCTGTTCCTGTCGCGCGATTCCGCGCTCGTCCGCGAAGCCCGCCAGCGCCTGGCCGCGGGCAACGAGGTGATCGAGGCCGAGAACTTCGCCGACCTCCGCCGCGCGCTGTCGACCCGGCGCGAGGCGGGTTCGCGCTACCACCCCATGATTCTCGACGCCCGCGCGCTGCCCCAGGCGCCGCTGCGTTTCGTCGAGGAGCTGCGCCAGCTCCAGCCCGATGCCGAGTTCGCGCCCGTCTTGCTGCGCGAGTTCGTCGGGCGCCCGGCGGAGACGGCGGAAATCGAGAACGCCTTCATCACCGTCCTCGACCTGCCGCTCGCCGCCGGCACGATCGAAAGCGCCGTGCACCTGCTGCGCAGCTTCGATTCCGCCCGGCGCGAAACGCTCGCCGAGCAGGTGCGCCACGACGCGATTTCCCGGGCCCGGCGCCGGCTCAGCGTGCTGGTGGCCGAGGACAATCCCGTCAATCGCAAGGTCACCGCCAAGATCCTGGAGCGCGCCGGCCACCAGACCATGCTGGTCGAGAACGGAGACCAGGCCCTGGACGCGCTCGATACCGGCCGCTTCGACATCGTGCTCATGGACGTCAACATGCCCGGCACCAGCGGCCTGGACGTGACCAAGATCTATCGCATGGCTCATATCGGCGATCAGCATCTGCCGATCGTGGCCCTGACTGCCGATGCGACGACGGAAACGCGCCGGCTCTGCGAGGAAGCCGGCATGGACGCCTATGTCACCAAGCCGGTGGAGGCGGCGCGGCTCTTGGAGGTGATCGACGAGCTGGCGGAATCGGCGGGGAAAGAAGCCGAAGCTCAGGCCCCGGCCGGGGCCGAGGTGGCGGAGATCGCCAGCCACCCGCGGTTCCACGGAGATACGGAGCCGGTGCTGGCGCTGCAGTCGCTGACCGACCTGGAGGCGATCGATCCGGGCGGCGATTTCGTCGAGGAAGTGATCGAGGCCTTCCTGTCGGAATCGGACCAGACGCTGAAGGCTTTGGCGGAAGCCGCGAGCCAGGGCAATCTGCGCGACGTGCGAGACCTCGCCCATGCCTTGCGCAGCAGTGCGGCCCATGTGGGCGCCCGGCGGGTACAACGGGTATGTTCGTTCTTGTGCAACGCGCCGCGCCACGAGGTCGAACGGGCTCTGCCCGAGAAGGCGCGGCAGCTCCAGGAAGAGTTCGAGCGATTCCGCCAGGCCGTGCGCCAGCATCTGCGCGAACGGCCCGCGAGCCGGCGCCCGTCCTGAGGCGTTAGCCCGAGTTTCTCACCCATCGTCGTCTCCGCCCCCGGCATCGGGCGGCCGTGCTCTGTTGGGCGCCGCTCGACCCCCGGGCGCAGCGGGATGATCCCGCTTCCATGCGGACCGGTGTCGCCGATCGGCCACCGGCCCGCCGCCCAAGGCAGCAGACGCACCCTCCCGTCCACATCCGCCCGACCCAAGATCGACCGGCGGTGGCGCAAGCGCCATGCCGGCCGACCCGCCCCTGCCGGTCACTGCCTGGCCGTGGCAGCGATCTGGGCCCAGCGGCGGTCCTGAGCAGCGGCCAACCGTTCCATCTTGCGCACGTCCGCGGCCGTCAGTGAGAGCGCCGCGTCCACCCACATGTCGACGATGCGGTCCAGCTCTTCCCGGCGGATCGGGCTGATGACCTGGCGCGCGGCGTAGACCGCCCGGCGCGAGGCGAAGGAACGCTCGGTCTTCTCGACGAAGTCATAGACCGCCTGCTCGCCCATGGCGTCCTCCGCCAGCACGTCGACCACGCCCATCTCATGGAGCTCGGCCGCGCTGTAGATCTGGCCGCTGAACACCATCTTCTCGGCAAGCGCGGCGCCGACCTTGCGGGTGAGGAAGCTCAAGGCACCCATGCCCGGGAACAGGTTGAACAGGCATTCCGGCAGGCCGAACTTGGCGCTTCTCTCGGCGATGATCACGTCGTCGGCGAGGGCCGCCTCGAAACCGCCGCCCAGCGCATCGCCCTGGACGAGAGAGATCGAGATGATCGGCAGGTTCATCTTGATCGACCGCGGATGCTGCACGTCGATGCAGGCCTTGGCATAGCGGTCCATCGTCGTCCGGTCCTGGGCGCGAATGAGGTCGGCAAAGCGCCTCAAGTCACCGCCCAGATTGAAGATGCCGGGCATGCGCGAAGCCAGCACGGTGTAGCGCACAGGCGCTTCCGATCCCTTGCTTTCCGCAAACAGGCGGCCGAGATGGTCGATGGATGCCCGCATGTCGCGCAATAGGCCGAAGGTGAAGCTGGGGCGACCTTCCGGCCGCATGTACTGCCAGAACACCTTCGAGCCGTGGTCGAGCACGCCATCGAGTTCCGGCAAGGTCAGCTCGGCAGGATCCTGAGGCCTGCCGATTTCGGGCGCGGCCGTGGTGAAGGCAGGCGAGGCGCTGTCGAGCAGCGAGAGATCGACAGGCCGGCGAGCGCGGAAATTCTGGTCCAAAGCCCCTCTATCGGCGGGCATCGCAGTCTTGGTCACGATCGTCATGTTACTCTCCATATGGTTGAGTTATGTTAGGGTGAAGCTGATCAGTGGTTCATCCCCTGTGGAGACATGAGGATGCACGATTTTTGTTGCGAGGTTGCTGAAACTTTGACTCGCTACCCTTTGAACTCGTTAATGAATTTTTAAATGAGACTGGTTCGGGCGTTAACTGTCTGTTTACGATTTTTTGCTAGCGCTCGAGCGTCCCGATAGCGCCCCAGGCGTTTCGGTGGCCTCACAGGCGGGACTCGGAATAAGGCCAGCCCAGCGGAATCTCTAGCTTTTTGGCCTATCCCGGCTTGCGCGGCCGTGGGGCAACAAAGCCGAGGGTTGCGCTCCCCACGACCCGGCTCGGACATGGCAAACGGGGACTTGCGACAGAGAGTCTCAGCGCCGTCCGCGCGAATCCGGGCGTCTGGTGTCTGTCGAATTTAGGGCAAATTTTGGGCAGCTTCCGGGTGGCAAGGTTGCCGATGGGTCGACCGCATGCTAGCGATGCCGTGCAACGATAGCGGGGAAATCGCCATGTCTGGCGTCGAAGGCCGGGGAGCCTTGGTGACCGGCGCGGGCAGCGCCGAGGGCATCGGCTTCGCGACCGCGCGCATTCTGGCCGAGCGCGGCGCCAGGCTCGCCATCGCCTCTACGACAAAGCGCATCTTCGATCGCCTGGCCGAGCTGCCCGGCGAGCCCGGGCGCCATGTCGCCTTCGTCGCCGATCTGACCAAGCCTGCTGCCCCGGCCCGCCTCGTCGCGGCGGCGGCTGCGGCGCTGGGCCGGCTCGACATCCTGGTCAACAACGCCGGCATGACCCAGACTGGCCGGCGCGAGCGCGCGTCGCGATTCCATCTGATCGACGACGGCGAATGGGCGCGCGCCATCGATCTCAACCTGACCACGGCTTTTCGCACCACGCGGGCCGCGGTTGCCGTGATGCTGCGCCGGCGCTACGGCCGAATCGTTCACATCGCCTCGGTCACCGGGCCCTTGGTCAGCAACCCTCGCAGCGCCGGGTACAGCGCTGCCAAGGCCGCGATCGTCGGGATGACCCGTTCCCTTGCGCTCGAGGTCGCCCAACGTGGCATCACGGTCAATGCCGTTGCACCGGGCTGGATTGCCACCGCCTCTCAGACCCCGCCCGAGGTCGTGGCGGGCCGCAACACCCCGATCGGCCGCTCGGGCAGCGCCGCCGAAGTAGGCCATGTCGCCGCCTTCCTCGCCGCTGCGGAAGCGAGCTACGTTACCGGCCAGATGATCGTCGTCGACGGGGGCAATTCGGTGCAGGAATACAAGGGCCCATCGGCCGGCTATTACTGAACCGAAGGACGGTAGCGAGGGGGAAGACGCTGAGCGACTGGCGGGGACGCGTGGTTCTGATCACGGGCGGCGCGGGCGGCATGGGGCTCGCTTTCGCCCGGCGGTTCCTTGCCGCCGGCGCCGAACTGGCGCTGGCCGATGTCTCGCAGGAGCGTCTGGCTGCGGCCGGTGCCTTGGCGGATCGCATACTGCTCATCGCCGCCGATGTCGCCAAGGTCGCCGATTGCGCGCGCATGGTGGCCGAGGCCGTGGCGCGCTTCGGCCGGCTCGATCTGCTGATCAACGCAGCCGGCATCTGGGTCGAGGGACCGGCCGACGAGGCGAACGAAGCCGACTGGGACCGCTGCCTCGACATCAACCTGAAGGGCAGCTTCTTCGCCTGCCGCTTTGCGATCCCGGCCCTCGAGAAGGCCGGCGGCGCCATTCTCAACATCGCCTCGGATGCCGGCCTCATGGGCAGCGCCGGCGCCGCCATCTACTGCGCCTCGAAGGGCGGCGTGGCCCTCATGACCAGGGCTCTGGCGCTGGAGCTGGCGCCTCGCGGCGTGCGCTGCAACGCCATCTGCCCTTGCGACGTCGAGACGCCCATGCTGGCCGGCCAGGCGGCCGACTACGGCAAGGGCGACCCGGAAGGCTATCGGCGCCGTCTGCTCTCGATCTACCCGCAGGGGCCGCGGGCCCGTTTCGCCACCGCCGAGGAAGTCGCAGAATTCGTCTTCGCCCTGGCCTCGCCGTCGCTCGCACCCTTGACCGGCGCCTGCCTTTCCATCGATTTCGGGACCACGGCCGGGCGATAGCCCGCGTTTCAAGCCATCAACAAGGCCTTGCGCGCCAATTCCTTCAAAGCCGAATCGACGGTGAAAGTGATCTGTCGGGCGAGCTCGGCCGCATTCGTCCCTGCTTTGCCTTGGGGTTCGACCTCGATCACACCCTTGGCGGCCAGCTCCAACACCTTGCCGACGATCGCCTCCCGGCCATGCTGGCCGTCCAGGTACTGCAGGACAATTCGCTCCAGAGGATCGACACCCACCCAGGCATGTCGGCGGTTGGTGACCCAGGTCGCGTAAGTTGCCTGGTAGCGCGCAAGCGCACTGGCCTTCGGCTGCGGCGGGGGCTCGGCAACCCAGCGGTCGCCCTGGGCATGCAAGGTGAGGCCGCCGGTCTCCAGCAGGCCCTCCGCGTGCTCGAACAGAGCCGAGCGCAGCCCCGGCCCGTCGGCGATTCCGAAGCGTTCCATCGCCTGGCTCACGACGCTTGCCGGCCTGACGGGGTACTTAGCCTGTCGGCACAACGTGTAGTAAGCGGCGGTGGCGAGCCCGTAGGTCGTAAAGCTGACATCGCGGCCCGGAATTGCAAACGTCAGCGGCGCCCCCAAAGCGTTCGGCCGCAATTCGAGCGCCTCGCGCGGCTGGAGCGCCGTGCTCCAATAACAGTCCCAGAATCGCTCGCTTGGCGGGTCGGGCTCGATCTTCACGTTTTCATGGCAGATGATCGTCGAGCGAAAGCGCCTCATACTCGCGAAGTCCATGTACTGCTCGCGGCGGACGGGATCCTGGCCTGCGGCCAGCTTTTCTGCCGCGTCCTGCGGCAGCCGCCCGCTGTGCAGGTAACCGAGATTCGCGTCCCCCAGATGGCGCAGCCCCTGCGCTTTCAGCCTTTCCACGATTTCGTAAAAATAGAACTGGGTATTGCACTCCTCCATGTAGTCGTGGAGCAGGTACCAGTCCTCTTGCTTGCGCATTCGATCGAGCTCGCTCTGCAACAATTGTCCGTAAGGTGTCTTCTTGTCGCCGCCGAATTCGCCGAGGAAGTCGAAAAGCTTGCGCACCTGCCGCGCACGTTCCTGCGGATCGGCGAATCGTCCGCCGTGGTAGAGCATCATGTCGCGCAGCGCGCCCAGCAGATGCCAGCCGGGCATGACATTGTAGCTGATGACGGCGATGCCGCGGGGCTTCAGCCTTTCCCGGCAGATCGAAAGGATCTTGTCCTGCACCTCGGGAGGCACCCAGGAAAAGACACCATGGCAGATGATGTAGTCGAATTGCCCATAGCCGGCATCGACATCCATGATGGAGGCGGCGCGCAGCTCGATGTTCCTCGGTCTGAGCTTCGCGAGGTGAACCTTACCGGCCTCGATCTGTCGCGCCGACAAATCGATCCCGAGGAATTCGCTGTCGGGATAGTCCAGCGCCATTGGGATGAGGTTGCCCCCTGACGCGCAGCCGAGCTCCAGCACACGGCAGCCTCGATAGTCCGCCGCCGCCAGTCCATGCAGCCGGGCCAGCATGTGCAAGTTTGAGATATGGGTCCGGGCGTGGGGACGGCTCTCGTAGGGAACGACGTCGTAAGGCGTGCCCGCAGTGGAAACTGTCGCGGTCTTAACGCCGGTGCGGGTTTCATCCATGCGCGGGAGCGCCCGTCGCCAGCGGCTCTCGGCCGCCGAATATCGCCGTTCCAACGCGGACATGGGTCGCTCCGAAGCGGATCGCGGTCTCGAAATCCGCGCTCATGCCCATGCTTAGGCCGGGCAGGCCGTTGCGCCGCGCAATCTCCCGCAGCAGGGCGAAATGAAGGGCAGGCTCCTCGTCCACCGGCGGGATGCACATCAGGCCCGTGACCGGCAGGCCGAAGTTGTCGCGGCAAAGCCCGATGAAGGCGTCGGCTTGGCCGGGTTCGATGCCCGCCTTCTGGGGCTCCTCGCCGGTATTCACCTGGATGAAGCAATCTGGCCGGCGGTCCTGCTTCGCCATCTCGGCCGCAAGCGCCCGGGCGAGCTTCTCCCGGTCGAGGCTTTCGATGGCATCGAAAAACCCGACCGCTTCGCGAACCTTGTTGGTTTGCAAAGGCCCGATGAGATGAAGCCTGATATCGGGAAACTCCTTCTTCAGGCCGGGCCATTTGGCCAGCGCTTCCTGGACCCGATTCTCGCCGAACAGGCGTTGGCCGGCCGCGATCGCCGGGCGGATTTCCGCTGCGGTCTTGGTCTTCGACACGGCGACCAGGGCCACCCCGGCCGGGTCGCGCCCGGCCGCGACGGCAGCCGCGGCGATGCGGGCCCTGACGGTTGCCAGACGTTCCGCCGCTGTCGCCATTTCCTCCACCTGCGTCACGACGGAAGGATGCCCGAATTTGCCGAAAGTGGAAGGGCCGAACGCCGAGGCATCACCCATTCCTGCGGCGCTTGGCCCGTCCGTCTCGCTGTGCTATGGCCGACGCGGAAGAGGATCGCGAAGCGGTGATTTCGGGCGACCAACCGGCCGATCGTCTGGCCTCGGCGAAGGCCCTGCAAAAGCAGGGCGATCTCGCTGGGGCTGAGGCAGCCTATCGCCGCGTCCTGGCGCTGGAGCCGGACAACGCCGAGGCACTGAACAACCTTGGCAATGTGCTGAGGGCCCTGAAGCGCCCGGCGGAGTCGGTGGACTGCTTCCAGCAGGCCTTGAAGGCAAAGCCGGAGCATCCTGCGATCCTCAGCAATTTGGGGCTGGCGCTGGGAGACCTGCATCGCTTCGCGGAGGCGGCCGAGTGCCATCGCCGGGCGGTCGCAGCCGATCCGATGCTCGCGGCCGGGCACAACAATCTCGGCTTGGCGCTGAAGGAACTGGGGCGCTTCGGCGACGCCGAAGCGAGCTATCGCCGCGCCATCGCAATCAAGCCGGATTTCGCGGAGGCGCTGAACAATCTGGGCAATGCATTGCGCGCCATGGACCGGACGGAGGACGCCACCGCCGCCTATCGGCGCGCCATCGCGATCAAGCCCGACTATGCCGAGGCGCACAACAATCTCGGCAATGCGCTCCGCGACGGGCAGCATTTCGACCAGGCCATCCGAAGCTACCGGCGGGCATTGGAGTTGGCGCCCAGGCTGGCGAAGGCGTACTGCAGCCTCGGCAAGCTGCTCCAGGAGGTCGGCCAACCCGACGACGCCCACGACGCCTTCGTGCGGGCGGTCGACTGCGACGGGACGCTCATCGAGGCCCACTTCAACCTGATCGAGACGACCGCCGACAAACCCGACATGCGCCGCCTAGCCCAGCTCGAAGATCTCGCGCGCAAGAGCGATGCGCTGGCGGTCGAGGATCGCATCGCCCTCCACTTCACCCTGTCTCGAGCCTACGAACGGCTGAATCGCTACGACAAGTCTTTCGAGGAGCTGTCGAAGGCGAATCGATTGAAGCGCGGGCAAGTCGACTTCGACGGCTCGGCAGAGGGCCAACGCATCGCCGCGCTGGAGCGGGTCTTCACGCGCGGGCTTCTGGCCGCCAAATCCAGTCATGGAAGCCCCTCGGAAATTCCGATTTTCGTTCTCGGCTTCCCGCGCTCGGGCACGACCCTGACCGAGCAGATCCTGGCGAGCCACCCCCAGGTGTACGGCGCCGGCGAACTCGGCATCCTGGCGAGGATTGCCGACGAGCTGCGTGCCTCGGCCGACCCGGGTCTGGACTTCCCCGCCTGCATTCCGGAACTGTCGCCCGCCGAGCTCAGGCGCGCCGGCGAGGACTATGTCCGGCAGCTCAAGGCGCAATCGCCGACGGCCGCGAGAGTGACCGACAAG
Source organism: uncultured Alphaproteobacteria bacterium (assembly GCA_963724385.1). Lineage (GTDB taxonomy): Bacteria > Pseudomonadota > Alphaproteobacteria > Dongiales > Dongiaceae > DASXQK01. The sequence goes on from CAVRUJ010000002.1 coordinate 1,503,030, forward strand.
ATGCCGGAAAACTACCATTTCATCGGACTGATCCATCTGATCCTGCCGAAAGCCAGGATTCTGCATGTGATGCGCGATCCCCTGGATACATGCCTGTCCTGCTTCGCGCAGCAGTTCCGCGCCAGCATCGCCTACGCCAACGAGCTCCACGAGTTGGGGGACTACTACCGCTGCTACGCGGCTCTGATGGATCACTGGCGCAAAGTGCTGCCGGCGGGCTCGATGCTGGAGGTCCGCTACGAGGATCTGGTGGAGGATCTGGAGGGTGAGGTGCGGCGGATTCTGGACTACTGCCGACTCCCATGGGATGACCGCTGCCTTTCCTTCCATGAGACCGATCGGCCGGTGAAGACCGCGAGCCTGGTGCAGGTGCGCCGGCCGCTCTATCGCTCCTCGGTGGGGCGTTGGCGGCTCTATGAAAAGCATCTGGCCCCACTTCGGGAAGCATTGGGGCCGACGGGTCTGGCCTACCGCGCGCAGGCGCGCAAGTGAGCACGGCCGTACTTCTCGAGGAGGCGAAGTCGCTGCAGCGCCAGGGCAAGCTCGCCCGCGCGGAGGCAGCTTACCGGCGGGTTCTGGCGCAGGAGCCGGATCATGTCGAGGCGCTGAACAACCTGGGCAACGTGCTGAGGACCCTGAAACGGCCGGAGGAGGCCGCTGCTTGCCTCCGGCAGGCCCTGGCGCTCAGGCCCGGACATGCGCCGATTCTGAGCAATCTCGGCTTGGCACTGGCAGATTTGCGACGGTTCGAGGAAGCGGCGGAATGCCAGCGCCTGGCGGTCGCGGCCGATCCGGAACTGGCCCCAGCGCACAACAACCTCGGGCTGGCTCTGAAGGAGCTGGGTCGGCTAGGGGAAGCCGAGGCTTGCTATCGAAGAGCGCTGGCGCTCCGGCCCGAATTCGCCGAAGCCCTCAACAACCTGGGCAATCTGCTACGCACGCTGGAACGGCTCGAAGAGGCTGTCCTTGCCTACCGGCGAGCGCTCGAAATCAGGCCGGACCATGCCGATGCCCATTACAATCTGGCCAATACGCTGCGCGATCTGGGACGGCAGAAGGAGGGCGAACACCATTTTCGAGAGGGCCTGCGGCTCGGCCCGTCTCACCCCGAGGCACTGCTTGACCGCGGCAAGATGCTGCAGGTGATGGGCCGGCTGGACGAAGCAAAAAGCGCTTTCGCGCAGGCAATCACCCGCAACCCCGCCTTGATCGAGGCCCACATGAGCCTCGTCGGCTTGCTGACCGAGGCGCCCGGCCCCGAAGAGATGGCGATCCTGGAGGACCAAGCGCGCCGCGAGCGCGCCCTGTCGCACAAAAATCGGGTCTTGCTGCATTTCACCCTGGCGCGGGCCTATGAGCTCCTCGAGCGCCATGATCAATCGTTTCAAAGTCTGTCGAAGGCAAACCGGCTGAAGCGCGGTCGAATGGCATTCGACGTCGCGGTGGAGCAGGATTACGTCGCCCGCCTCAAGCGGGTGTTCAGCCGCGAATGCATGATCGCGGGCGCCGGCGAAGGTCACCCGACGTCGCTTCCCATCTTCATCGTCGGGTTTCCACGCTCCGGGACGACCCTGACCGAGCAGATACTGAGCCGCCATCCGCAGGTTCATGGCGCAGGCGAGCTCGGCTTCATGAATCTGCTGCCTCCCTATTTTGCCGCCGACCTTTCGCCTGGGCCCGACCTCCCGGAGAGTATGGTCCGTGCGTCGGATGGCAAGCTGCGCCAGCTCGGCGAAGCCTATGCAACGCGGCTCTCCGCCCTGGCGCCGACCGCCGCACGCATCACCGACAAGATGCCCGACAACTACTTCCTACTGGGTCTCATACGACTCATGTTGCCGGAGGCCAAACTGCTTCATGTCCGGCGCCACCCGCTCGACACCTGCCTCTCCTGCTATACGACCTATTTCACCCAGGGCCACGCCTATGCCTACGATCTCGGCGAACTGGGCAGCCGCTACCGGATGTATCGGGAGCTGATGGATCACTGGAACGCGGTGCTGCCCGCGGGTTCGATTTTGGAACTCGACTACGAGAATCTGATCGGAGATCTTGAAGGCCAGGCGCGGCGTATTTTGGATTATTGCGGACTTCCCTGGGACGACCGCTGCCTCTCGTTCTACGATGCCGAGCGGCCGGTCGAGACGGCGAGCCTGGCGCAGGTCCGCCGGCCGCTTTATCGCTCCTCGGTGGGGCGGTGGCGGCTCTACGAAAAGCATCTTGCCCCGCTCAAGGAGGCACTGGGGCCGGCAGCGCAGGGCTACGAGTAGCCCCGCTTCCGGTTCAGAGGCGGCCGGGCGGCCGACGGCGGACGCGCTTCAGCCACTTCAGAAGTTGATGGCAAACCCCGCGTCCAGCTCCAGCGCGCCATAGTCAATGGGGATGACGGAAGCGGCCGGAACGGCGATGCGAAACGGCCCGGACAGTTCCGAAGCAAAGGCGGAGTCGTACTTGAAATAGGCGACCTGGGCCTCGAGAGAGATGCCAGGACCCAGAGCGTAAGATCCGTTCAAGGATGCGCCCCAGATCTTGTCATGGCCGCCAGCAAGAGGCAAAGGGGGACCGAAAAGAGGCGTGACGGAATTGACCACCTGCCATGAGGAATAAATTCCCTCGAGACCGACGGCATAAGGCCCCGTTGCGTAGCTGAGCCCGGCCGAGGCCACCCAGCCATCGCTCGAAGTGCCCGCATCGGTCGCCGCGTAGCCGGCCTGCTTGTAGTTGTTCACCCAGGCGCCAGACGCGCCGATGCTCCAGCCGTTGGGAAAGGCGAGCTGCGCGCCCAGGAGATAAGTCGAAGGGCGGGCGCTGTTGCCAAGGGGCGCGCCCTGGCCCGTGTAGCTTTTGAAGGCCCATTCGCCGCCGCCGCCGACCAGCAGGGAGAGGCCGTCGGGGAAGTCATGGCTGTAATCCACGCCGGCCGAGAGAACATTGGTCGCCTTCGAATTGGTGAAATCGGTGCCGGAACCGAAGCCTTGGGAGCCACTGGTGTTCGTGGTGCTGCCGTTGGGGGCGTAGGAGACGCCGAAGGTGAAGCCATCGAAGCTCGGCGAGAAATAGGCGATCTTGGTGCCGCGGTTCTCGATGCCGAAGCAGGTGCCGATGGACCCGAAGGGCGCCACGCCGACGGTCAAGCCAGTCACTGGCGTTTTCAGGCCGCCGAAGAACGTGCGTGCGGTAAACTCGCCTTTGGCCCCATTGGCGAAGACCACGTTCGGGCTGTTGACGCCGAAATTGGCCGTGACATTGCCCGGGTCGGTGACGCAGTCGGTCAGCAGGGCCGAGTTGGCCTGGCCGAAGCGCACATCGCCATACTTGCCGCGGAAGTCCACATAGGCACGGTTCAGCCGCGCGCTGACATTGTTGGCGCCGCCGGGATTGAGGCCGACCAGCACGGCCACGGTGAGGCCGTTGTCGAAGGTGGTATCGCCCTTGAAATTGATCCGGATTTCCTGGCGGAAGCCGGTGTTGGTGCGTCCGAAGTCGCCCTGGCCGACAGTGGCTGTGCCAAACTTGGCCGTCGTAAAGGTCCTGTGGAATTGGTCGCCGCCGATGATGCCGCCAACGGCGCCGCGATAGTAGCCCGAGATGCCGAGCTTCAGTTGCTGGTCGGCCACGGCTTGGCCCGCCGCCAGCCCCGCCGCCACCAGGGCCGTGCCACGCAGAAGCGTCTTCTTCATCGCCGATCCCCCCGCTTGCGCCGACCGCAAGATGTCCCCCAACTGCTGCCGCCCCACGAGCAAGCCCTCGAATCAGACAGGCCCCAAGCCGGCCTCTAAAGAGTCTCCATCCGACGGTGCAATCCGGTCAAGCGGCGAGTCGTTGGAGCAGGATCGGATGCCCCACAGCCAAGCCTCAGCAAACTCGCTCCCGGAAAGAAAAGGGGGAGCGGCGAACCGCTCCCCCAACGACTAGCCTTATGAGGCTTGAGATCAGAAGTTGATCGCGAAGCCGGCGTCGATTTCCACCGCGTCGTACGACATCGGGTTGGTGGAGCTCGGCGTGCCGTTCGCCGGATCGTACTTGGTGTAGGCAACCTGGCCTTCCAAGTTGATGCCCGGCCCGAGGGCGTAGGCGCCGTTCAAGCTGACGCCCCAGATCGCATCATGGCCGCCACCCGAGCCCTGATGGACCTGGTAATTGCCATAGATGCCTTCGAGGCCCAGCGACACGGCGTCGATGGTGTAGCTGACGCCCGCCGCCCCGACCCAGCCGTCGGCGCCGCCGCAGGCTCCATTGGCCCCACCCGTGCCGCAGTCCGTGGCCGCGAAGTTGGTGCCGTTGTTCGGGTAGTTCACGTAATAGGCGCCCGATGCACCGGCCGTCCAACCGCCAGGAATGCCGACCTGCAAGCCGACGGTGTACATCGACGGCTTGTTGTGGGTCAGGCTGTTGCCATGCTTGGTGTGGCCGGTGAAGCCCCACTGTCCGCCGCCGCCAGCCAGCAAGGTCCAGCCGCCGCCGAAGTCGTGGTTGTAGTCCGCGCCCACGGTCAGGATGTTCTCGGCCTTCTTGCTCTTCAGGTCGGTGCCGGCGCCGAAGCCCTGCGAGCCGCTCTCGTTGGTCGTCCCGCCCTCCGGCGTATAGGAAACCGCGAAGGTGAAGCCGCCGAAGGCCGGCGAGAAGTATGCGATCGCCGTGCCCTTCTGGCTGAAGGTCGCGCAGGTCGCGTCGGCCGTCTCGAAGGTCGCAACGCCTACGGTTGTACCGACGCCATGAAACGCGCCCAGTCCGGCGTTGGTGAAGTCTTGGTTGGCAGAGTTCACGCCGAAGTTGGCAGTGACGTTGCCCGGATCGTAGACGCAGGTCTGGGCAAGAGCGTCGACCGGCGAACCCTGGCCGAAACGCACGTCGCCGTATTTGCCGCTGAAGTCCGCATAAGCGCGGTTCAGCCTGCCGCTGGTGTTGTTGGCGCCATTGGGGTTGAGGCCCACCAGGACGGACACGGTGATGCCGTTGTCCAGGGTGGTCTCACCCTTGAAGTTGATGCGGACTTCCTGGCGGAAGCCGCCGCTGGTCCGGCCGAAGTCGCCAAGGCCGCCGGTGCCTAGAAATTTGCCCCCGCTGGAGTGTACCGCGACCGGGGTTTGGTCGCCGCCGATAAGGATGCCGGCAGATCCGCGATAGTAGCCGGAAAGTCCGAGCTTGATCCCGTCTGCCGAGGCCTGACCTGCCGCCAAGCCGGCAGCCACCAGGGCCGTTGTTCCATATAGAACTTTCTTCATTCCGAAGGTCCCTTCTCTAGATCATGGACCGGCCGCCCTAGGAGCAGCCCAGTCCGTTGGTTTAGAGCCCCCACTCTTGTGAGCCCCGTCGTGGCCACGACGACAAGCCCCGAAAGGAACGCGATGCCGTCTAGGACTTTCTTGGCCATCAGCAACGATATCCTCAAGCCGCGAGGGGGGAAGGTCAAGCAATCCGGCAGGGCCTTGTTGTTTTTTGGGCCAAACTGTGGCGCTTGCGCCACAGTTTATGAACGACGTTGCGCAGGCCCTTGGCAACAAAGGGGGGCTTGCCTATTGGCCCAGGCCCGCCGGCCTTGGGCAGCTTAGCCAATTACGGCCAATTCTTCCCATGAACATGAATATGCGGCCCTTCGAGACCCCGGGACCACCGCTATCCTTGTGAGGAAGTCCGGCTAGGGCCGGCTCGTCGCCAGCTTGTCCTGGCATTCCCGCAGAAGCGCGTTGGTTTGTTCCAGCCGGTGAGCCAGCACCCGCATCACTTCGACCGCCATGGTGGGGAAGTCGCTGACCATGCGGAAGAAGAGGTCCTTGGATATCTTGAGGGTGGTGGTGCGGGCCGCGGCAGTCACCGTGGCGGTGCGGGGCACGTCGCCCAGGATGCCGATCTCGCCCACGATCTGGTCGCGTCCGAGCCGGGCGACTCGGGTGCGCCCGCCGCTGGGCGACTCGACATCCACCGCGACCTCGCCCTCGACGATGATGTAGGCGGCATCGGCCGCGTCGCCCTGGTGGAACAGGATCTCCTCCGCCTCGAACACGGCGCGTTCGCTGGTGAAGGCCAGGAGCTTCAGCTTCGCCGGCTCGACCTTCGAGAAAAGCTGGATCCGCCGCAGCATTTCGACTTCCTGATTGAGGCTCATCCTACCTTCTCCCCTGCGCGGGCATTCCGGCCGCCGGCTCTACTGCGCGGCCAGCTCGGCCGACGGACTCTTCATGCGGGCCAGCACCTCTTCGGCCCGTCCCTGTTCGGCGACGCGCCCGTCGCGCATCACCACCAGGCGCTGGAAGCGCCGGGCCTCTTCGGCGTGGCGAACCACCCAAAGCACGCCCTTGCCACGGCGCCCGACGAGCAGGTTCTCCATCAGCCTTGCCTGGGCTGCCGCGTCCAGGAGCGCCGTCGCCTCGTTGATAATGAGATAGACGGGACGCTTCATGAGCGCCCGGCCGAGGCCTATCTTCTGACGCTGGGGGGCGGTCAGGCGCTTGCCGGCGATACCCGCGGGGTAGTCGAGGCCGACGCGCAGGACCGATGCCTTCAGGCCGAGCCCGTCGAGAACATCGCCGATCAACTTGCCGATCTTGGCGGGCGCCTGGGCCTGGCCGTAAACGAGGCGCCCGAACAGGATGTTGTCCTGGACCGAGGCGGCGCCGTTGTAACGCTCGGCGTCGTAGAACTCGACGGCACCCTTGAGCGCTTCGGGCAGCCCGGCGGCAAAGGCCCGGCGCGCGACGAGCAGGCGGCTCTCCAGGTCGGCCCCGATCAGATCGAGGCGGTGGCGCGCCTCCACGTAGGGGAAGGCGAGCCCGGTCAGCCTGTCACGGTCGGCCGGCGGCATGGCCGCCGCCGCAGTCTTGCCCAGCCGGCCCAGCAGGGCGCGGAATTCCGGCAGGTCTTCGGCCGAAATGAAGCTGAACTGCTCGAAGAAGGGGTGGCCCGGCGGCAGGTCGGCGAACAGCTCGACCATGGTCTCGGCGATCCGCCGGCCCACTTCGGCCAGTGGCTCGGCGAGCCCGGCCTCCGCCAGGACCTTGTGCAGGTAGGGATTGGCCGCGATCCGTTCGGGCTGCAGGTCGGGGCCCACCGGGGCGCCGAAAAGCAGGTTCTCGGCCACCGACATGTTGGCGATATAGCGCTCGGCGTCGAAGGGCTCGACCAGGCTGCGCAGGGCCGGGTCGGCAAGCCGGCTGTGAAGTGACCGGCGCGCTTCCACCAGGCGGGCCGCCAGATCCGCCTGCTTGGCCGGATCAATCGCGCCCCTGAGGCCGAATTGATAGACGTCCTCTTCCAGCTCGAGCAGGCGCAGCGTTTCGGCGATCCGCAGGTCCAGCTCGGCCGCATCCTTGGCCCCGGCGGCCTCGTAGTCGATCCATTGGGCGTGGACGTCGAGAAGAGGGTTGCCGGCGCGCAAGGCCTCGCGCTCCACCGCCTCCCGTTGGCGCCGCCCATCCTCGTCGTAGTTTGCCGGCGCCACCGGCCCGTGTTTCAGGGCATAAATCAGGTTGTCACGCACGCTGACCGGGAAGATGTAGGCGTCCGGGCCGGCATAGCCGAAGCTGCGGCCGGTCGCAGCCTCGGGCAGGGTCGAAAGATCCTTGCCGGCGAAGCTGATGCTGCCGGCCGCGAGCGGCACGAGACGCATGAGCGCCAGCGGCAGGACGTCGGCGCCCGAGCCCGGCCCGGCGAGGATCGCCGTCTGCTCGTTGCCCGGAAGGGTGAGGCCCACGCCATCCAATAGCTTGACGCCGTTCTCGTCGGCGACGACGACGCCCGAAAGAATGATGTCGCCCTCGAGCGGCGCCGTCGGCTCGGCCAGCGCCTGGAGGGATTCGGGAATCATGCCGTCTGGCTCGAACTGCTCCACCACCTGCTCGTATTTGATCTGCACGTCCTGGCGCTGCTGGTCCCAGTCGATCAGCTCCTTCACCGGCCCCGGCAGGTCCTTATAGGCGTTGATCACCGCAACGATGATGCCGAGGTCGACCTTGCCCGCGAAGGCGAGCAGCCCGCCCAGCAGGTAGAAGGTGAACGGCGTCACCTGGGCCAGGAAATTGTTGAGTCCCTTGACTGCGAACTTGCGCTGATAGAGCTCGAAGCGAATGTCGTAGATGCGTCCGAGCCGGTCGACGATGTCGGCGCGCTCGTAGTTCGAGGTGTCGTGGGAATGGACTTCCACCGACCCGTCGGCCACCTCGGCGATGCGGCCCGCGAGCGCCCGGGCGGTCAATTGCCGCTGACGGCCCAGGCGCAAGATCTTCTTGCGCAGCCTCGGGATGACGATCGCCTGCACCGCCAGGATGACAATGGCCACCATGCCGAGCCACAGGCTCTGGAGCACCATGAAATAGATCGCAGTCAACGCATAGCCGCCGAGGAAGGCCGGCTGGATGAAGGCGTCGCCGATGAAGCCGCCCAGCGGCTCCACCTCGTCCTTGATCATGGTCGCGATCTCGGCCTGCTTCACCTTGCGGAACTGCGCCTGGGGAAACCGCAAGACGCGGTCGAAAAGGTCGAAGCGCAGGCGACGCAACATGCGCTCGCCCAGCCGGCCCTTGGCCGTATTGATGTAGATCTTGAACCAGTTGTTGATGACGACGAAGACGAGGAAAAGAACGCAGATGGCGACCAGATAGGCGGTACGGTCGAGCCGGAAACCGTCGAACAGCAACAGGCTGGAGCCACCAAGGAAGCCCGGCAGACCGATCTCTAGATGCATGAAGGTGGTGACACGATCGGCATGGGCCGCCAGCTTGGTGATGGCGTTGACGATCGTCTTCGGCAGGTCGAGGGAAGCGTAGTAGAACACAAGCGATAGCGCGACGACGCCCAGGATGAGCAGCTGGTCGCGCCGGCTGTGCTTCAGTATGTATTTGAAAAGATTGGGTTCCATCGCCTGGATCCGGGACCCTCGCAGCCTTGGTCCCCAACACTAGCCGATTACCGGAGGAGGCGAAACCTTGCGCAACCTGCCACGGATTCTTCTCTGTTCGCCGGTTCGCGGCTTGTGGCATAGTCTGCCGCTCTTCTGGGGGACGACCAACAGGACTGGCAGTATTCGGAAGGCGCGATGAGCGAAGCCCGGGTATTGATTTACAGTCACGACACCTTCGGCCTCGGGCATCTCCGACGCTGCCGGGCGATCGCCCATGCCTTGGTGGAGCACGACAAAGATCTGTCGGTGCTCATCCTCTCCGGCTCGCCAATCATCGGCAGTTTCGATTTCCGCGCCCGGGTGGATTTCGTCCGGGTCCCCGGCGTTATCAAGCTGCGCAACGGCGACTACACGCCGCTCAACCTGCATATCGACATCGAGAAGATGCTGCAGATGCGCAGCTCCATCATCCACCACACCGCCGCGATCTTCGATCCCGACCTGTTCATCGTCGACAAGGAGCCGCTGGGCCTGCGCGGCGAGGTCGAGGACACCCTGCTGATGCTGAAGGATCGCGGCGTGCCGCTGATCCTGGGCCTGCGAGACGTGATGGACGATCCGGATCTGCTGGTGCCGGAATGGGAACGCAAGAAGGTCTTGCCGGCCCTCAGCAACCTCTACGACGACATCTGGGTTTACGGCCTGCCGCAGATCTGCGACCCGCTGGAAGGTGTCGCCCTGCCCAAGTCGGTGGTCAAGAAGCTGACCTATACCGGCTATCTGCGCCGGTCTCTGCCTCACATTCCGTTGCCGCCGACGCCGTTCCAGAAGATCGACGGCCCCTATCTTCTGGTGACCACGGGCGGCGGCGGCGACGGGGAAGTGATCATCGACTGGGTGCTGCGCGCCTATGAGCAGGACAAGGCCATGCCGCTGCCGGCCCTCCTTGTCCTTGGCCCCTTCATGCAGTCCGAACGTCAACTCGAGTTCGTCGCCCGCGCCCAGCGCCTGAAGAAGGTCGAGGCGATCACCTTCGACGCGCAGATGGAAACCCTGATGGCGCGCGCCGAGGGCGTGGTCGCCATGGGCGGCTACAATACCTTCTGCGAGATCCTGTCCTTCGACAAACGCGCCCTCATCGTGCCGCGGACGGTGCCGCGCCGGGAGCAATACATCCGCGCCATCCGCGCCGAGGAGCTCGGGCTCTGCCGCGTGCTGGCGGAGGACACGGGCAAGGATGCCCATGTGATGGCCACGGCGTTGCGCCATCTGCCCCAGCAGCAGCTCCCCTCGCAGGTAGTGGTGCCCGGCCTCTTGGACGGCCAGACCAATGTCGACCGGCTGGTCGACAAGTGGCTCGCCCGCGGTCGGCGCCCCCAGCTTGCGCTCGCCCGCCGGCGCGTACGCCGCTAGCGCATCTCCCGCCGAGCCGGTCACCGGCTCGGCCCAAAGAAAGCGGCAAGACCGGAAAATCCAGAGCATGTTCCGATTCAACAGGTTCGGAACATGCACTAGTCTCACTGGCGCCATGCCAAGTTCGCCGGTCGTCCCGGTGGCGAAGGAAGTCCTGTTCCTGTTGAAGGGCTACCCGCGCCTGTCGGAAACCTTCATCGCCCAGGAAATCCGGGCCCTCGAGCAGCGGGGCCTCGCGATCCGGATCGTGGCGTTGCGCCGGCCCACGGACCGCAAGACCCATGCGATCGTCGGCGAGATCCGGGCCGCGGTTTCCTACCTGCCCGAATACCTGTGGCGCGAACCTCGGCGCGTGCTTGCAAGCTGGCGCCGGGCCCGCCGGCTTCCGGGCTACCTCGCGGCAAGACGCGCCTGGCTGGCCGACCTTCGGCGCGATCCGACGCCCAATCGGGGCCGGCGCTTCGGTCAGGCCCTTGTGCTGGCGGCGGAGCTGCCGCCATCGGTGGGGCACATCCACGCCCATTTCCTCCATACCCCGGCCTCGGTCGCCCGCTATGCCGCCCTGATGACCGGGCGGCCGTGGAGCGCTTCGGCCCATGCCAAGGACATCTGGACCACGCCCGACTGGGAGAAGAAGGAGAAGCTCGCCTCCTGCCAGTGGCTCGCGACCTGCACGGCGGCGGGCGCGGCGGCCTTGTCCCGGCTCGCCGCCGAGCCGGGCAAGGTGATTTTGGCGCGCCACGGCCTCGACCTCGCCCGCTTTCCGGCACCCCAAAACCGAAGGTCGCCGCGGGACGGCAGCGACCCCGCCGACCCGGTCGTCATCCTTTCGGTCGGACGCGCGGTGGAAAAGAAAGGCTATGACGATCTGCTGGCCGCGCTTGCTCTGTTGCCCCGGGATTTCGCCTGGCGGCTGGTCCATGTCGGCGGCGGGCCGCTCTTGAAGGACCTTCGCCGCCAGGCGCAAGGCCTTGGCCTGGAGACACGCATCGACTGGAAGGGCCCACAGGCCGAGGCCGCCGTGCTGGCCGAGCTCCGGGCAGCCGATTTCTTCGTACTCGCCAGCCGCACCGCCCGGAACGGCGACAGGGACGGCCTGCCCAACGTGCTGATGGAGGCGGCAAGCCAGGCTCTGCCACTTCTCGCCACCCGCGCCGGCGCCATCGAGGAATTGATCACAGACGGCGAAACAGGGCTGCTGGTCCCGCCGCGGGACCCGGCGGCGATGGCGGCGGCGCTGGCCCGCCTCGCCCGCGACCCGGCCTTGCGTCAACGCCTCGGCGGCGCGGCCCTGTCGCGCGTGCGGCGCGACTTCGGGATGGACGAAGGCATGGAAGCGCTGGCCGTGCAGTTCGGCCTGGCTCGGGCGGACGCGCCGGCGAACCGTCAGACCGCCTCATGCGCCTAGCCTTCTACGCGCCCATGAAGCCGCCCGGCCACCCGGTTCCCTCGGGTGATCGGCGCATGGCCCGGCTTCTGATGCAGGCACTGGAAGAAGCCGGCCATGAGGTCGAACTCGCGAGCGAGTTCCGCAGCCGGGACGCCGCCGGCGAGCCTGCCCGTCAATTGGAAATCGCGAGCGAAGCCGGGCGCGAGGCGGCACGGCTGATCGCTGCCTATGCCGGCCGGCCGTCTGAGGCCCGGCCCGAGGCCTGGTTCACCTACCACATCTACTACAAGGCCCCGGATTGGATCGGGCCACGGGTAGCGGCCGGCCTGTCCATCCCCTATTTCATCGCCGAGGCGTCGCTCGCGCCCAAGCGCGCCGGCGGTCCCTGGGCCATCGGCCATGAAGCGACGCTCGCCGCCATCGCTGCCGCCGACCGGCTCTTCGTCATCAACCCAGCGGATCGCGGATGCCTGGCCGAGGTGATTGGCGATCCGGCGCGGCTTGTCGATCTGCCCGCCTTTCTCGATACCGCCCCCTACCGGCAAGCGGCGGCAGAGCGCGCCGCTCATCGCCGGCGCCTTGCCGAACGCCACGCCATCGCCGCCGACCCGCCCTGGCTGCTGGCCGTCGCGATGATGCGGCCCGGGGACAAGCTCGCGTCCTACCGCATCATGGGCGAATCCTTGGCAACCCTTGGCGGCCGCGACTGGCGCCTGCTCGTCGTCGGCGACGGACCGGCGGCAAGCGATGTCCGGGCGGCCTTGGCTCCCCTCGGGGCGGGACGCGTGACCTTGCTCGGCCGCATCCCCGAGGAAGATCTTCCTAGCTGCTACGCCGCGGCGGATCTGATGTTCTGGCCGGCCGTCAATGAGGCCTATGGCATGGCGCTCCTCGAGGCCCAAGCGACCGGACTTCCGGTCGTGGCCGGCGCTGCCGGCGGCGTGCCGGCCATCGTCGAGCATGGCGTCACGGGACTGCTGGCGCCGCCGCGCGACGCCCGGGCGCTCGCCGAAGCGCTCGCCGCCCTCATCGATCAACCGGCACGCCGCGTGATCATGGGCGAAACCGCCCTTGAGCGCACGATCAGACGCCACCACATCGCCTCAGCCTCGCGCATCCTTGGCGAGGCCTTGGCATCCGTGGCTGCAGCGGGTCGCAGGCCATTGCGTCAGACGAGGGCGGGATAGACGCCTTGGCCTTGCTCGCCCTTATGCGTCACGGCCCGACTGCCTGGACCATCGAGCGCCGGTTGCAAGGCCGAACCGACATATCCTTGTCGCCCGAGGGCCGGAAGACGGTTCTCAGCTGGCGGCTGCCGGGCGAAGCCGCCGGCCTCGCCTGGGTCACGAGTCCGCTGGCGAGGGCACGGGAAACCGCGGCTCTCCTCGGCCACGGCGACGCCCCGGCCGATGCGAGGCTCGTGGAAATGAGCTTCGGCGATTGGGAAGGCCGGCGCCTTGCGGAACTCAGGGCCGAGTTCGGTCCCGCCATCGATGCCCTCGAGGGCCGCGGTCTCGATTTCCGCGCCCCGGGCGGCGAAAGCCCTCGTGACGTGCAGCAGCGCCTGGCGCCCTTCCTGGCCGAAACCGGCCGGGCAAAAGCCGGCGTCATCGCCGTGACCCACAAGTCCGTCATCCGGGCCCTTTACGCGCTGGCCACGGGCTGGCCGATGCTGGGACGCCCGGCCGACCGGCTGGCGGAGTTCGCCCTCCATCTGTTCGCCATCGACGCGGCAGGAGTGCCCGCAGTGCAAAGGCTCAACCTGCCATTGGCCGCCGCCGAGAGAGAAGCCGGGTGAGCGTGCGCGTCTTCTTTTACGTCCAGCACCTGCTGGGCATCGGCCATCTCCGGCGCGCCGCCTTGATCGCCCGGGCGATGCGCGCGCTGGGCGTGGAGGTCGATTTCGTTTCCGGCGGCGCTGCTCTGGCGAATCTGGACCTTGCCGGCGCGCGGCTCATCCAGCTGCCGCCGGCAGTCGCCGCCGATTCGGGCTTCTCGGGCCTTTTGGACGAAGCGGGCCGGCCGATCGACGAGAGCTGGCGCGCCAGGCGCCGGCAGGTCTTGCTCGATGCCTTCGCTGTGGCGAGGCCCGACCTGTTGCTGATCGAAATGTTTCCCTTCGGCCGGCGGGCTTTCGCCTTCGAGCTCCTGCCCTTGATCGACGCGGCCCGCGCCGGAGGCACGCCGGTTGCGGTTTCCCTCAGGGATATCCTCGTTGCCAAGGGCGACGGGGAACGGGAGCAAGCCATCGTCCGGCTCGTGCACGAACGCATCGACTGCGTGCTGGTCCATGGCGACCCGGCCTTGCTCCGCCTGGAGGCGAGCTTTCCAGCCGCGAGCGAAATCGCCGACAAGCTGGTTTATACGGGCTACGTGGCCGAGTCCCGGTCGGGACCGGAGGAAGCACCCGAAGGCGACGAGATTCTGGTTTCCGCCGGCGGCGGCGCCGTGGGTGGTGCGCTGCTGGAGGCGGCACTCGCGGCCCGGCCGGCGACGCGCGCCGCACTCTTTCCCTGGCGCCTCATCGCCGGACCCAACCTGCCCGAAAGCCGCTTCGCCAGCCTGGCAGCCGGGCTGCCCTCGGGCGTGACGCTGGAGCGCTTTCGCGACGACTTCCCATCGTTGCTCCGCCGCTGTCGCCTCTCCGTCTCCCAGGCCGGGTATAATACGGTGATGGATATCCTCGCTGCCGGCGCAAGGGCGCTCGTCATCCCCTTCGCCGAGGCGGGTGAGAGCGAGCAGACGGCGCGCGCCCGCTTGCTCGCCGGTCGCGGCCTCATCGCGCTCATGGAACCGCCGGCCGAGCCTGGGCGCCTCGCCCAGGCTGTCGACATTGCCCTGGAGCGGCCCCGACCGGCCGCTTCGGGCATCGATCTCGGCGGCGCCATGGCGAGCGCGCGCCACATCCTCGCCATGCTCGGCCGATGAGCGGTTGGAATGCGTTGACCGAGGAGCTTGACCGCTGGTCCGCGGGCCAGGCGACTTTCTGGTGGCGCGACGACGACGCGACGGCGCCCTCGAAGGCGCTGGCTCGTCTCATTGCACTCGGGCCCCAGCCGCTCGCCGTCGCGGTGATCCCGGCCCGGGCCGAAAGCGCGCTGGCCGGCATGATGGACGCAGCGCGGATCGATGTCCTCCAGCACGGCTACGACCACGTCAATCACGAACCCGCCGGAGAGAAGAAAGCCGAGCTCGGCTCGGCCCGGCCCGCGCATGTCGCGATCCAGGCGCTGGCGGCCGGCCGGCGGCGGATGGAAGGACTCTTCGGCCCGGGGTTTCTGCCCGTCCTGGTGCCGCCCTGGAATCGGATCGCCGACGGCGTCGTCGCCCGCCTGGCCGAAGCGGGTTTCCGAGGGCTTTCGACCTATCGTGCCCGGCCGAAGGCCTTGGCGCCGGATCTTCGCTGGGTCAACACCCACGTCGATATCATCGACTGGCGCGCAGGCGGCCGCTTCCTCGGCCAGAGCGCCGCCATCGCGCGCGTCGTCGCGCATCTCGCCGCCAGGCGCCGGGGCGAGGCGGATCCGGCAGAGCCCACGGGCTTGCTCACCCACCATGGCCAGATGGACGACGACGCCTTCGCCTTCGCCCGCAGCTTGCTCGGTCATCTCTCTTCTCATCCAGCCGTGCAATGGCGCGCCGCCCGCGATATCTTTCCGAGCGGGAGCCGTTGAAGCTGCGATGAACGAGTTTCGCTATCCGCTCGGACGAATTGTCGCCGATTGTTCACTATTCGGCGGCGGAGCTGTCATGTCCGGCGCGGTCCTGGCGCTGGCGCCCACCGTTCTTTACGTCGTCGTGTTGTTCGGCGGATTGACGGGAGTGTTTCTCCTGTACACCATACGCACGGCGTTACGCCATCGCCTGCGCATCGCGGCCGACGCCGAGGGGATGAATATCAAGGGGGCTCGGGTGCGCTCCGTCAAATGGGCCGAAGTGGAGGCCGTGAGGTTGCGCTACTACTCGACGCGGCGCAGCCGCAAGGACGGTTGGATGACGCTCAAGCTCAAGGCCGGCGGCCGTTGGGTGGAGATCGATTCTCATCTCGAGGGGTTCGAGACCCTGGCGCGCCTTGTCGCCGAAGCGGCGAACCGGCGCGGCCTTCCCCTTGATCCCACCACAAGAGGCAATCTCTCCGCCATGGGGCTGATTTCCGCGGAACCCGCCCCGTGAACGATCTGCTGCTGGTCGAGGATCTCGCGGTCTCCTTCAATGTCCATGGCGGGACAGTGGACGCAGTCAGGGGCGTCAGCTTCCGCGTTCCCCATGGCGGGTCGGTGGCGCTGGTGGGCGAATCGGGCTCGGGCAAATCGGTGGTGAGCCAGGCCATCATGGGCATCCTGCCGCCGGTGGCCGAGATCCGCGGCGGGCGAATCATGCTCGGCGACCCGGCCTCGCGCAGCCAGGCCGTGGACATCGCCTCGCTGAAGCGCGATTCGGCGGCCATGCGGAGCATCCGCGGCGGGCGCATCTCCATCATCTTCCAGGAGCCGATGACGTCCCTCTCGCCGATCCACACCATCGGCGATCAGATCGCCGAGGCCCTGCATCTCCACCGGCGGGTGAGCCAGGCCGCCGGGCGCGAGCTTGTCGTGGAGATGCTGCGCCTGGTCGGCTTCCCCGACCCGGTCCAGGCGCCCAGGACCTATCCCTTCGAGCTCTCCGGGGGCTTGCGCCAGCGGGCGATGATCGCCATGGCGCTCATCTGCCGGCCGGCGCTGCTCATCGCCGACGAGCCGACGACCGCCCTCGACGTCACCATCCAGGCGCAGATCCTGAAGTTGATCAAGGACCTCCAGGCCGAGCTCGGGATGGCGCTGCTGCTCATCACCCACGATCTCGGCGTCGTCGCCAACATGGCGAACGAGATCGTCGTCATGTACCACGGCAAGGTGATGGAAAGCGGCACGCTGGACGACATCTTCCGGCATCCCACGCATCCCTACCTCAAGGCCCTGCTGCGCGCCGTGCCGCGCTTCCACATGGAACCCGGCGAGCGCCTGGTCCCCTTGCGCGAGATTCCGCCGCCCTCGGGGCGCATGGCGATCGCGCGCCGCCCCTGGCCCGAAGGCGCCGACGCCGCCGGCCCCCTGCTGCAAGTGAGCGGGCTCGCCAAGAGCTTCTTCGTGCGCTCCGGGATTTCCGGCAACCCGCGCAGGATAAGGGCGGTCAACGACGTAAGCTTCGAGATCCGGCGCGGTGAATGCGTGGGACTGGTGGGCGAAAGCGGCTGCGGCAAGACCACGGTCGCCAAGATGATCATGCGGGCGTTCACGCCGGACAGCGGACATATCCGCTTCAACGACCGCGGACACGCCCTCGACGTGCTGGCTCTCAAGGGTGACGACCTCAACCGCTTCCGCACGCGCATCCAGTTCATCTTCCAGGACCCCTTCGGCTCCCTCAATCCGCGCATGACGGTGCTCGACATCCTGAGCGAGCCGTTGCTTATCCATCGGGTCGGCACGGCGGCCGAGCGCAAGGAGCTGGTGAAGGAGCTGATGGCGCTCGTCGGGCTCGACATCCGCCACCTGAAGCGCTACCCGCACAGCTTCTCCGGCGGCCAGCGCCAGCGCATCGGGATCGCCCGCTCGCTCGCGCTCAAGCCCGACCTGGTGATCTGCGACGAGCCGGTGTCGGCCCTCGACGTTTCGATCCAGGCCCAGATCCTGAACCTGCTGAAGGATCTTCAGGCTCGGCTCGGCCTCACCTACCTTTTCATCTCGCACAATCTCGCGGTGGTCGACTACATCGCCGACCGGATCATCGTGATGTGCGCGGGCAGCATCGTCGAGACGGCGCCGAGCGGCGTGCTGTTCCGCAATCCGATCCACCCCTATACCAAGGCGCTGCTCGCGGCGGTGCCCGAGCCCAACCCCGACTACCGCCTCGCCTTCGATAAGCTAATGGAGGGCAAGGCCTCGGATCCCGCCGCCTGGCCCGCGCCCTTCACCCTCAGCGAGGCTGAGCGGCCGGAGCTGGTGGACATCGGCGAGGGTCATCTGGTGCGCGCGGCCGCATCCCTGGTGGCCGCATGAGGCGGCTCCTTGGCCTGGCGTGCCTGCTGTTGCTCGTCGCAGGCGCGGGCAGGGCGCTGGCCTTCGAGGAAGCGCCCATGCTCGCCAAGAAAGTGGCGAAGGGCGAGTTGCCGCCGGTCGATCAGCGCCTGCCTGCCAATCCGGAAGTGGAGGGGTACGACTGGCCGGGCCAGGGCCCGGGCAAATACGGCGGCGAGCTCGACATGCTGGTGTCCTCGGCCAAGGACGGCAAGTTGATGGTCTGGTACGGCTATGCGCGGCTGGTGCGCTACGACGCCCGCTATCAGATCGTGCCCGACATCCTGGAAAGTTTCGACGTCCAGGACGGCCGCATCTTCACGTTCCACCTGCGCAAGGGCATGAAATGGTCCGACGGCGCGCCCTTCACCAGCGAGGATTTCCGCTACTACTGGGAAGACGTCGCCAACGACACCGATCTCTCGCCCGTCGGGCCGCCGCCCGAAATGCTGGTCGACGGCGTGCCGCCCACATTCGAGGTGCTGGACGAGACGACGGTGCGCTACACCTGGTCGAAGCCCAATGCCGCCTTCCTGCCGGCGCTCGCCAACGCCGCTCCCCTGTTCATTTACCGGCCGAGCCGCTACCTGAAGCAGTTCCACATTAAATACGCCGATCCGGACAAGCTGGCGAAGCTGGTGGCGAAATCCGGCCAGCGCAACTGGGCGGCGTTGCACAACAAGCTGGACAATCAGGGCAAGGACGACAACCCGAAGCTGCCCACCCTCGATCCCTGGATTCCCATCACCAAGCCGCCGGCCGACCGGCTTCTGTTCCTGCGCAACCCGTATTTCTTCCGGGTCGACCCGCAAGGCCGGCAACTGCCCTACATCGACAAGGTGGCGCTGCAGGTGACCGATGAGAAGCTCATCGCGCCCAAGGCCGGCGCCGGCGAGGCGACGCTGCAGGGCCGTGGGCTGCGCTTCGAGGACTACACCTTTCTCAAGGACGGCGAGGATGCCGGCGGCTATCGGGTGTCGCTCTGGCATGACGGCCGCGGGTCCGCCTTCGCGCTCTACCCCAACCTCAACACGAACGACCCGGTCTGGCGCGCCCTCAACCGCGACGTCCGGTTCCGCCGCGCGCTTTCGCTCGGCATCGACCGGCACGAGATCAATCAGGTCGTCTACTACGGCCTGGCAAGGGAAGGCGGCAACACGGTTCTGCCGCAGAGCGAACTCTACATGCCCGAATTCCAACAGGCCTATGCCAGCCACGATCCCAAGACCGCCAATGCGCTGCTGGATGCCATCGGGCTCACCAAGCGCGATAGCGAAGGTTTCCGCCTCCTGCCCGATGGCCGGCCCCTCACCATCATCGTCGATCTCGCCGGCCAGATCGCCGAAGAGGCCGACGTGATGGAGCTGATCGGCGATGAATGGCGCGATATCGGCGTGCGGGTGTTCACCAAGCCCTCGGCCCTCGACGTGTTCCGCAACCGGATCTTCTCCGGCGAAAGCATGATGTCGGTCTGGACGGGACTAGACGACGGCGTCGCGACTGCCGATTCCATGCCCCAGGAGCTGGCCCCCGTGATGCAGCAGGACCTGCAATGGCCGAAATGGGGCCAGTATTTCGAGACCCGCGGCATGTCGGGCGAACCGCCCGACACGCCCGAAGCCAAGCAGCTCATGGATCTGATGGCGGCGTGGCGTGCCGCGGGCGACAGCGCCTCGCGGCGCGAGGTGTGGGAGCGCATGCTCCAGCTCTACGCCGAGCAAGTCTACACCGTCGGCATCGTTTCGGACGTGCCCCAGCCGGTCGTGGTTTCGCGCCGGCTGCACAATGTGCCAGAAATGGCGACCTACGCCTTCGATCCGGGAGCCTATTTCGGCATCTATCACCCCGATCTCTTCTGGCTCAAACCCGGTCCGTAACAGGAGACAGGCGCGGCATGCTTCGCTACATCGTTTACCGCCTCGCCATCATGGTGCCGACGCTGCTGGTCATCAGCTTCGTGGTCTTCGTCATCATCCAGGCGCCGCCGGGCGACTATCTCTCGACCTACATCGCCGAGCTGCAAAGCCAGGGCGCTGCCGTCGACCCGAGCAAGATCGCGGCGCTCAGGGCGCAATACGGCCTCGACCAGCCCTTCCTGGTGCAATACGCGACCTGGGTCATGGGCCTGCTTCACGGCGACATGGGCTACAGCTTCGAATACAGCACGCCCGTCAGCCAGCTTGTCGGCGACCGCCTGCTTCTGACCATGGTGCTCTCGGTCGCCACGATCATCTTCATCTGGGTGGTGAGCTTCCCGATCGCGATCTATTCGGCGACCCACCAGTACAGCCTGGGCGACTACCTGGCGAGCCTGCTGGGCTTCCTCGGCCTCGCCACGCCGAGCTTCCTGCTCGCCCTCCTGCTGCTTTATTTCGCCCATGTCTGGTTCGGCATCTCCATCGGCGGGCTCATGGACCCGACTTATCTCGACCAGCCCTGGAGTCTCGACAAGGTCAAATCTCTGCTCGCCCATCTCTGGGTCCCGGTGGTCGTCATCGGCACCTCCGGCACGGCGGGGATGATCCGGCGGCTCAGGGCAAACCTGCTCGACGAACTGCAGAAGCAGTACGTGACCACGGGGCGGGCCAAGGGCCTGCCGCCGGGTCGGCTCCTGATCAAGTACCCGCTCAGGATGTCGCTCAATCCCTTCATCGCCGACATCGGCTCGCTCCTGCCCGAGGTCGTTTCCGGGGCCGTCGTGGTCTCGGTTGTCATGTCCCTGCCGACGACGGGACCGATGCTCCTCGACGCCTTGCGCAGCCAGGACATGTATCTGGCCGGCTCCTTCCTGATGTTCCTCGCCCTGCTCACCGTGGCGGGCGTGTTCATTTCCGACCTGCTGCTTGCCGTGCTCGATCCCCGAATCGAACTCGGCGCCGGAGCCACCAAATGACCGATCGCGTCGATCCGCCGCTGGGCATGGAAGCCGTGGCCGCTGGAAAACGCTCTATCGAGCACCTGGTCTCGACCGCGCCTTTCGATCCCCAGTCGGTCGAGCACCTGACGCCCGCCCAGGAGCGCTTCTACATGGCCTCCCAGTGGCGGATGATGTGGTGGCGCTTCCGCCGCCATCGCATGGCGCTCATCGCCGGCGCGGTACTCGCCGTCATCTATGCGACCATTCTGGTGAGCGAGCTGCTGGCGCCATATGGCCTGCACGACCGCAACGTCGACTTCATCTTCGCCCCGCCGCAGAGCTTGCACGTCTTCCAGGACGGCCATCTGGTGACGCCCTTCGTCTACGGGCTCAGCTATCACCTGAATCTGCGGAACCTGAAGCGCGAATACGCCGAGGATCGCAGCAAGGTGCAGCCGCTGCGCTTCTTCTGCCGCGGCCGGCCCTATCGCTTCTGGGATATCCTGCCGGGCGATTTCCATCTCGTCTGCCCGGCCGAGGGCGGCACCTTGTTCCTGCTCGGCACGGACCGGCTTGGCCGCGACATGCTGAGCCGGATCCTTTACGGCGCCCGGATTTCGCTCACCATCGGGCTCATCGGGGTGGCCGTCAGCTTCCTGCTCGGAATCACCATCGGCGGGCTCGCCGGCTATTACGGCGGCTGGGTCGACAACATCGCCCAGCGGATCATCGAGGTCGTCCGCTCGATCCCCCATGTTCCCCTGTGGCTGGCGCTCTCGGCGATCCTGCCGGTGGACTGGAGCCCGCTTCTGATCTATTTCGGCATCACCGTGATACTCGGCCTCATCGACTGGACGGGCCTGGCCCGGGCGGTTCGCTCCAAGCTTCTCTCGCTGCGCGAGGAGGATTTCTGCGTCGCCGCCCAGCTCATGGGGGCAAGCCCGCGGCGCATCATCTTCCGCCATCTCCTGCCGAGCTTCACCAGCCACCTGATCGCCTCGGCGACGCTCGCCATTCCCTCGATGATCCTGGGCGAGACGGCGTTGAGCTTCCTCGGCCTCGGCCTGCGCCCGCCGATCACCAGCTGGGGCGTGCTGCTGAACGAGGCGCAGAACATCAGCGTCGTCGCCCTATACCCCTGGCTGATGTTCCCCGTGGTGCCGGTGGTGGTCGTCGTCCTCGCCTTCAATTTCTTCGGCGACGGTCTCAGGGATGCCGCCGATCCCTACAAGTAGCCGATGAACATCGCGCTCGAGGGCACGCGCGCTCCGTCGACCGCCGCGGCGGCGCCGGCCCAGTCCGGGCCGGCCGCTTCCCAGGTCGATCAGTGGATGGGCCTGGCGATGCGTCATCAGCGGTCGGGCCGGACCGCAGAGGCCGAGGCGCTTTACTTGCGCGTGCTCGAGCGCGAGCCGCGCCGGGTTCCGGCCCTGATCAACCTCTCCACCCTCCTGCGCGCCGCCGGGCGCAACCCCGAGGCGCGCGAGATGGCCGAGCGCGCGACGGCGGCCGATCCCAAGAATGCCGGCGCCTTCTTCGCCCTCGGCGCGGCGCTGCGCCAGCTGCGTCGGGACAAGGAGGCGATGGACGCCTATGAGAAGGCGGTCGAGATCGACCCCGGCATGGCGCGCGCCTGGGTCAACCTGGCGGTGTCGGCCGAGCGGCTGGATCGCAACCGTTCGATCGAGGCCCAGCGCCGGGTCCTGGAAGCCGATCCGGACAACCTCGTCATCCTCAACATGCAGCTCAAGTTCAAGCTGCAGGAATGCGGCTTCGATGAATGCGAGCGCCTGACAGGGCGCGTGCTCGACCTGTTCGACCGGGAATGCGACAAGATCGCCGAGTGGCGCATTCTCGCCAACCTCGCCTATCGGGCGCTTTTCATCCCCGTGCCCTCGGCGCTTCTGCTCAGGGTGACCGATCGCATCGACCTTCTGCATCGCAAGATGCTGGCCGAGGCGGGACCGCTGCAGCCCTTGGCGCCGCCGGACCCGGCGGCGGCCGGCCGACGGCTCAGGCTGGGCTACATGACGCCGAACTTCAGCGACCATCCGGTGGGCCACGTCACCCTGCAGCTCTTCCCGGCCCATGACCGAGAGCGCTTCGAGGTGCATGCCTTCGCCACCCAAGTGCGGCGCGGGGGCGATGCGACCTACAACAAGCTCCACCGGCACGGCGTCGATTTCTATCACGACCTCTCCGGCCTTCCCCACCGGGAGATGGCCCGGCGCATCCGGACGCTGGGCATCGACATCCTGGTCGACATCGACGGCTACATGGAGACGGCGAGCACGGCCATCATGGCCTTCCGTCCGGCGCCGGTGCAGATCTACTGGATGGGCCACGCCGGCGGGCTCGGGCTCTCCTTCGTCGACTACCTGGTGGCCGACGCCATCGTTATCCCGCATGGCGAGGAGCATCTCTACCGCGAGCAGATCTTGCGGCTGCCCGAATGCTACCACGTCGCCTCGCCCGCCCCGATCGCCGAGCCCGGGCCGAGCCGGGCCGACTGCGGGCTGCCGCCGGACGCCTTCGTCTTCTGCGCCTTCAACAACCCGGAGAAGTTCAACCGCGCGGCCTTCGATGCCTGGATGAAGATCCTGGCGGCGGTGCCCGGCAGCGTGCTGTGGATCTCCAAGGTCAAGGACGTACCCCAGCAGATCGAAACCCTGCGCCAACAGGCCGCCGAGCGCGGCGTCGACGGCGATCGCCTCGTCTTCGCCGACCGGCTGCCCGAGAAGGCCGACCATTACGCGCGCCATCGCCACATCGGCCTGTTCCTCGATACCCTCACCCTCAACGCCTCGACCACGGCGCTCGACACGCTGTGGGCCGGCGTGCCGCTGCTCACGGTCAAGGGCGATCGATTCTCCAATCGCATCTCCACCACCATGCTCACCTGGATCGGCATGGCCGACATGGTGATGGACGACCTGGACGCCTATGTCGCGCGCGCGATCCATCTCGCGACCCACCCGGAAGAGCTGGCGGCGCTGGCCGAAAGGCTGAAGCGGAACCGCGACACGACCGTGCTGTTCGACGTCCCCCGCTTCGCCCGTCATCTCGAGGCCGCCTACACCGAAACCTGGCAGCGCTATTGCCGCGGGGAAGCGCCGAAGGCCTTCGACGTGCCGGCGCTGCCCGCGGGATCGCCGGTCATCAAGGAGCATCGGACCATGAGCGACGAAACCCGGTTGCAGCTGCACATCGGCGGCGGCGAGCCTCGCCCCGGCTGGAAAATCCTCGCCGAAAAGGCCGGGCCCAATGTCGATGTCGTGGCGGATCCGAGAACCCTCGCGGAGCTCGCTGACAACAGCGTCGATGCCATTTATGCCGCTTGGTACTATCAGCGCTTGAGCTTCCGCGAGGAGCTGCCGGGGGCGCTCGCCGCCGCCTATCGCGTGCTGAAGCCCGGCGGCACGCTCCGGATCGCCGTGCCGGATTTCCAGCAGCTCTGCGGCCTGATGGTCAACGCCACGGTCCCCAAGAAGGAGAAGTTCTCCCTGATGGCGCTGATGTATGGCGACCAGACCACGCCCGAGCGCCACAATCAGATCGGCCTCACCGCCGAATTCGCCGCCGCTTTCTTGAGCCGTGCGGGCTTCAAGCAGGCCAAGCGCGTCCCCTCCTTCGGCCTGTTCAACGACATGAGCGCCGCCAAGCGCTTCGGCCATGTCGTCAGCTTGAACATCGAAGCGACGAAGTAAGCCGCGGCTGGAACATTTTCCGCCGAAGCGGGCACCGGTTCGGCGCAGAAAATGCGACCAAACCAAGGAATCTGGAGCATGTTCCGATTCAATTGGATCGGAACATGCTTTAGGCGAGCCGCTCGATCCACAGGCTCGATTCCTTCGCCCCGGCCAAGAGCGGCATGGCGCCGGCGGCGCTGGCCGCCACCTCCTCGGCCATGCGGCTGGCGGCAAAATGGCTGGCGAAAACGACGCGCCAGCCGCCGCCGGCGAGAAGTGCCGCCACCGCCAGCTGCTCGTTGTAGCCGCGCCAGGCCCATTCGGCCGGATAGTCGTCGGGCAGGAACACGTCGTGGAAATGCACCAGCGCGCCGGCCGGCAGCTTGGGCAGGACCCGGTTGACGAGAAAATCGACGTCGCTTCCGGGCATCAGCACATGGCTCGAATCGATGAACAGGATGTCGCCGGCGCCGAGGCCCGCGAAGGGCGCCTCGCCGCAGGCCGGGGCGACGGCGCGAATTGCCTTGGCGCCCGTGGCCGCGATGTCGGCGCGCGGGGCCGGATCGATGGACGTGAGTTCGCTCGCGAGGCCGGCATCGGCGATCGCCTCGGCCATGAAGCGGGTCGAGTGGCCCGAACCCACCTCGACGATCCGGCCGGGACGCCGGTCCCGGACCATGGCATAGGCCACGGCCGCATCCAGGCGCGGGAACCAGTCTTGGTCCCAGCGCGCATGCCGCGGCGCCACAGGCAGCGGCGCCAGGCTCTGAAGCAACCGGCCGAAATCCGCGCGCCGCTGAGCCATCAGGGTATCCAGCCACGGATAGCTGCCGCGCGCGCCGGCCGGCGCAAGATCGGCAGCATGGCGGTAGGGAATGAAAAAGCCGCGAGGCTTCACGCCCAAGACCGTGGCCAGGCCGAAAACGAGCCTGCGCCAGCGGCCGCGGCCCCAGAAGCCCTTGTCGACGGGGCGCGGCACCGGCCGGCCGGCACTCAAGGGCTGAGCGTCATCCCCTCGCGCGCGACGAGGCTTCCCGGCCGCGCTTTTTCCAGCTCGGCCGCCATGGCATCCATGGCCGCATCGTCATGGCTCGGGTCGTGATGGAAGGCGACGAAGGTCTTGACGCCCGCCGCCTCGGCCAGCGCCAGCCCCTCGCGCCAGGTCGAATGGCCCCAGCCGACATAGTGCGGGTACTCTTCATCCGTATAGGTCGCATCGTAGATCAGCAGGTCGGCCCCCTGGATGAGCGCCAAGATGTTCCGATCATGCTCGCCCGGCCGATGCTCGGTATCGGTCACGTAGCAGATCGACTTGCCGGCATAATCGACGCGGTATCCCGTGGCCCCGTTGGGGTGGTTGAGGCGCGCGGTGCGCACCGTGACGCCGGGCTTGGGATGCAGCGTTTCCCCGGCGACGAAATCGTTGAAGCGGGTGACCGCGGAAAAGATCTCCACCGGCACCGGAAACAAGGGCGCCACCATCATGGCGCATACGGCATCGCGCACGCGGGCTTCCGGCAAAAGGTGACCGCCCCAGATTCTGACCTTGTTGGTCGCCTGGAACAACGGCTTGAAGAAAGGGATGCCCACCACATGGTCGAGGTGGCTGTGGGTGAGGAAGATGTCCATGTCCAGAGGACCCTGGGTCGTCAGATGTTGGCCGAGCGGCCTCAGGCCCGTCCCGGCGTCGAAGATCAGGATATGCTCGCCGCAGCGAATTTCGAGGCAGGAGGTGTTGCCGCCGTAGCGCTCATAACTCGGACCGGGGCAGGCAATGCTGCCGCGAACCCCCCAGAAGGTGACCGATAACGCCCCGCCCATCGACGAAAAAAAACAGAAAGCGCGCGGGAGGGCAAGCGGCTAGAACATGTTCCGGTCCAGTTTGACTCGGAACATGTTCTAGTTTTGTTGGTTTGGTCGCATTTTCTGCACCGAACCGGCGCCCACTTCAGCGGAAAATGCTCCGGCCATTGCATCACGCGTTTCCAGCCGGCAGTCTCGCTGCCGCATGACCAGCGATCGTACCGACTGGACGGCGGTGGCCTTCGGCATTTCGCTCGCCTGCCTGGTCGCCTTCCAGCAGTTCAAGCTGCCCCCAGTGCTGCCCGCCATGCTGGCGGCCTACGGATGGGACCGGACCCTTGCCGGCGGATTCATGTCGGTTTACGCGGTGGCCGGCCTGGCGCTCTCCATCGCCGTCGGCCGAAGGCTGCAACGCGAAGGGCCCATGGGCGCGCTGCTCGCAGCCTTCGGCCTGCTCATCCTCGGCAATCTACTGACCCTGCTCGATCCGGCTTCAGGCATCCTCGTTCTTCTCGCGCGCGGCCTGGAGGGCATCGCTTTCGCGATCGGCGCCATTGCCGGCCCTGCCATCGCCTATCGCAGCACCAGTCCACGACATATGGGTTTGGTTGTGGGCCTCGCTGCCGGCTGGATTCCCGTCGGCCAGCTCCTGGCGAGCGCCTTCAGCTGGCTGCTGCCCGCCTGGCAGGGACTCTGGCTCATTGCGATCGCGATGACCGTGGCCATGGGACTGTGGAGCGCAGCTTTGCGCCACCACGAGTCGTTTGCCCGTCCGGCTGCGAGCGCGGTCCACGACCGTCCGCGTCCAACCGCGCGCCAACGCGTGCAGCTCGTGATGGTCGCCGGCATCTTCCTCCTCTGGTCGATGCAGTATTTCGCCTTCATGACATGGCTGCCCCAGTATCTGGTGGAGATCGTCCATCTGGGCACGGGCCAGGCGGCGCTCGGCTATGCCATGCCGGTGGCCGTGCTGCTGGGATTCAACCTGCTGACCGGCCTTGTGCTGGGCGCCGGTTTTCCCCTTGGACCCCTGCTCGCCCTGGCGCTCGCTTCCCAGGCCGCCGTCTGGTGGTTCATCCCCGGGATCAACGGGCCGGCGAGCGGCATCGCGCTGCTGATCGTCTACGGCATCGGCGCGGGAATCACTCCCACCTGCCTCTTCGGCTTGCCCGCGGTGCTGCTGGGCCAGGCGGGGGCGCCGACCGCTTATGCCTTTGTCATGACGGGACGCAATATCGGGGTGCTGCTCGGCCCCATCCTGCTCGCCGAAGTGACGAAGCGCGCCGCCGGCTGGGCTCCCGTCTGGCCGCTGTTCGGCAGCACCACGGCACTGACCGTGCTCGCGGCGATGGCCCTGGCGGCAACGCTCCGACGTGCGCACAGGCCTTCCTTCGGCGTGCCGCGGTCGCCCTGACTTCAGCAGGATAAAATGCGGCAGAGTGAGGTAGCCCGGTTCTCCGGACAGGTTGAATCAGTCACTCTGCGCGAGTTTTCATATGCTCGCCGAGATTCTGCGGCTAATCGCCGAACAGAGGCGGCCGCCTGATCCAGCACCAGCGCGACGCGCGGGCGGTCATTATGACTTGCAGCAAGAACCATGGAAGAGGAGCGTCTTGATGAGGGCAATTTTGGCGCTTCCCAAACGCCACCTCCGTTCTCGACGGCGGCTCCAGCAACCTGGCATTCCGAACCACGGCCCGCTCTTGTAAATGCCATCGGATGACAGCAATCTTGGGTCAGAAAGCTGATCATCCGGTGGATGTCGGCTAGGGAGCTTCCACATGGCGCGGAGCACGAGAGAATAAATTGATGAACAACAACGCGGCAAAAATCATCGTCATCTCGGGCGCCAACTCTGCCTACAGCCGCCTCCTTTCTGGACTGCTGGCTTCTATTGAGAATCACGCCAGGACCGACAAGATCGATATCGGCATTTTCGACTTGGGACTCGATGGTGTCTTCAAAATGAGTCTCAAGAGGCGCGGGTTCTCAGTCGTCGCGCCCGATTGGGACTATCCGCTGAAGCTGTTTAAAGAGAAGCCACCGGCCTTTTTTAAGGCGATGACCACCAAGCCGAATTTGCGACGCCATTTTCCAGGCTACGATGTTTATCTCTGGATTGATGCCGATGCCTGGGTCCAGGACTGGGCTGCGGTAAGGCTATATGTGGATGCCGCTTTGCGTTCTGGCTTTTCGGCCACACCTGAAGTTGATCGAAGCTATAGTGAGCATTACAGTACTGGCTCTGTCCTTAAATGGCGCTACAATTGCTATCGAACCTGTTTCGACGAAGCGGTGGCAGAGCGCCTGTCGCTGCTGCCGATTGTAAACGGCGGCGTCTTTGCCGGGCGGGTCGATGCTCCGCACTGGGATGTCTGGTCCCGCACTCTTCGAGAAATAATCGAACGCATCAAGGAGCCGTATTTTTACTCGGAGCAGACCGCCCTGAACTACACTATCCGAAATGGCGACTTCGAGACGGCGTTTTTGCCGTCGACTTGCAACTGGATGTGCAATCGGGCCCTTCCACTATGCAGCGAAGACGGCGCCGTTCTTCTTGAGCCGCAGCCGCCATTCAACCGCATTGGGATCATTCATATGACGGCCGACACGAAGACGGGTGAGGAGAAGCTGCTTGATATCAATAGGGTGGTTCACGTTCGGCCTCTTGCGCATGTATCGACCGAAAATGTTTAGCTGCGCTGCGGCATCCAAGAGTTCTGGAGACAAAGAGAGATTGATTGATTGAGACGCTTCAGAGCGAAAACGGGCTGCAATTTTTCGCCTGGGGTGCATCCAAACTGGTAACTCACGGCACCAGCCGATAGCCGCCCGGCTCCGTCACCAATATCTCCGCTTGCGAGGGATTGCGCTCGATCTTCTGGCGCAGGCGATAGACATGGGTCTCCAGCGTGTGGGTGGTGACGCCGGCATTGTAGCCCCAGACCTCGCCCAGCAGGGTCTCGCGCCCGATCACCCGCTGGCCGGCGCGATAGAGGAATTTCAGGATCGCCGCCTCCTTTTCGGTCAGGCGGATCTTCTTGCGCGTCGCCTGCTCGACCAACATCTTCGCGCTGGGGCGGAAGCTGTAGGGCCCGATGGTGAAGACCGCGTCCTCGCTGTGCTCATGCTGCCGCAGTTGCGCGCGCAGGCGCGCCAGCAACACCCCCATGCGGAACGGCTTGGCGATGTAGTCGTTGGCGCCGGAATCGAGGCCGAGGATGGTGTCGGCGTCGCTGTCGGCCGCGGTCAGCATGATGATGGGCGAGGTGACGCCCGCGCGGCGCATCAGCCGGCAGACCTCGCGCCCGTCCATGTCGGGCAGGCCGATATCGAGGAGCACCGCATCGAACCGCTCCTTGCCGGCGAGATCGAGCGCGCTGCGTCCGTTCTCCGCCTCGCGGCAATCGAACTGCTCCACCAGGCGCAGCTGCTCGGCCAGCGACTGGCGCAGGGCCTTGTCGTCATCGACCAGAAGCAGGCGCCTCGCGGCCGCCGGCCGGTCCATCGCTGCACTGCTCATGATTGCATTCCTCGCAGGCGCCGTCCGCCGGTTCTCGGGCCCTCAGCCGTAACGCCCGGCGCGCCGCGGTCGTCAAATGTCATGGGACCCCATCACTCCGTTGAGGGTTGGAAAACGTCCCGCGAGGTGAGATAACACCCGGACGCCGAGGGTGCAAGCTGGGCCGCCGCTGGCACCTTGCACCACCTTTTCGAGGACAATCTGAGGATGCCCGAATCGACTGCCCATCGCCGGAAACCGACTGGCCGGCGCGCGCTTGCCGCCGTGGATCGGGCGATCGCCGAGATGAGGCGCGGCGCGCCGGTCATCGTTGACGACGGCGCGGCGGCCTCGGTCGTGCTTGCGGCCGAGACCCTGGAGCGCGAGGGCATGAAGCGCCTGCTGGCCCTCGGCGCTGCCGGCGCCTGGCTCGTGCTGACGCCGCAGCGCGCCGCGGCGCTGGGCCCGCCGCCCTCGGGCGGGAGCGTCGCCATGTTGCCCGTCGGCCTGCCGACGGCGGCCGAGGCTCTGCGCCAGTTGGCCGACCCGACCGCGGAGTCCGGCCCCTTTGCCTTGCCCACGCCGGCCAACACGGCGAGCGCGCCGCGGGCCGCCGCCTATGCGCAGGCGGCCATCGAGCTCGCCAAGCTCGCCCGGCTCCTGCCAGCCGTGGTGCTCGGCATGCTGCCGCCCGGCGGCGATACCCTCGAGCTTGCCGCGGCCGAGGACATCCTGAGCGTGAGCATCGGCGAGATCGCCGGCTATGAGACCCTGGCCGCGCGCAGCCTGACCCAGGTGGGCGAGGCGCGCGTGCCGCTGGCCGGCGCCGAGAATGCGCGCATCGTCGCCTTCCGGCCGGCCGATGGCGGCATCGAGCATCTCGCCATCGTCATCGGCACGCCGAGCGCCGAGGAGCCCGTGCTCACCAGGCTGCATTCGGCCTGTCTCACCGGCGATCTCCTGGGCTCGCTGCGCTGCGACTGCGGCGACCAGCTGCAGGGCGCGATTGCCGAGATCGCGCGCCAGGGCGCCGGGCTGCTGCTCTATCTCGCCCAGGAGGGACGCGGCATCGGCCTCATCAACAAGCTGCGCGCCTATCGCCTTCAGGATCGCGGCGCCGATACGGTGGAGGCGAACCTCCAGCTCGGGTTCGATGCCGACGAGCGGATCTATCTTCCCGCCGCCGAGATGCTGCGCCAGCTCGGCTTCCCCGCCGTGCGCCTGATGACCAATAACCCGGCGAAAGTGGCCGGGCTCGCGCGATCGGGCATCACCGTGGTCGAGCGCGTGCCGCACGTGTTTCCCTCGAACCGCCATAACGAAGGCTATCTGGAAACCAAAGCGACCCGCTTCGGTCACATGTTCTGATACTCTTTGTCGGCAGTGTGCCGGTCTTGCCGAGCGTGCCTGATGCACCCACCTTGGACACAGCATGACCGACGCTTCGGATCCCCTGCCGCCTGAAGAGACGCCGACTCCTAAGCCGCCCCCGGCGGCGCAAGAATCCGCCGAGGCATCGGCTTCCTCGGAAGCCTCTGCCCAAGCCAAGCCCGAATCCCCGATCCATCGGCGCTGGCGCCTCAGGCTTTCCCATGCCGCCATCGCCGTAGTCGTGGCGGTACTCCTGCTCTATTACCCCGTCGGCATGCTGATGATCAGCCGGATCGATGACGACCCCGGTTTCGGGCCCGGCACGGTCGAGGACGGCGCCAGCCACGCCGTCGCGATCGCCGCCGCCCTCATCGACCGCGAGGTCGACCAGCATGCCTGGCCGGCCAGCGATCCCTTCTTCTATCCGGGCGCGGCGCTCGACAACATGCCCAACTTCCAGACCGGGATCATTTACGCCCTCAGCCGCTTCGCCGTCGACATGACGGACCAGATCGGCCGCACCCGGGGCTCCAGCCAGGCCGACCCCGATCTCGACAAGGCCGCGGGCCTGCTGAAATACCCGCCCAACGTCTGGATCTTCGATCCGGCCACCTCCTGGGCGCCCACCGCCTCGTCCCAGAGCCAGTACCGGGCGGCGCGGCGCGCGCTGCTGTCTTACAACGACAAGCTCGCCAGCCATCAGGCGGTGTTCGAGCGCCGGGCCGACAACCTGCTCTCGTCCCTCGACAGGTTCGCGGCCGACCTCGGCTCGACCTCCGCGATCCTCGATCAGCAGATCCGCGATCACTCGGGCGATTTCGTCGATTTCCACGCCGACGACGTGTTCTACAACGCCAAGGGCAAGCTCTATGCCTATGCCCTGCTGTTCCGGGAGCTCGGCACCGACTTTGCCAATGTGATTGCCGAGCGCGACCTCAAAGGGGTCTGGGACCAGACCGGGAAGAGCCTGTTCGAGGCGGCGTCCTTGCGCCCGCTCATCGTCATCAACGGCCGGCCCGACGGCCTGTTTCTGCCCAACCACCTGGCTGTCGAAGGCTTCTACCTGCTCCGCGCCCGGACCCAGCTGCGCGAAATCACCAGCATCCTGGCGAAATAGGCGGCCAAGGCGCCGCGCGGGCTTTGCGCCCGGCGATCCCGCCTGTAAGGTTGATTCAATTTAGGAAACCTTGGCCTTCCGGGCGTGCGATGCAGGTCTACCTGCCGATCGCCGAACTGTCTGTGAATCTGTTCCTGCTGCTCGGCATCGGCGGCGGGGTCGGCCTGCTGTCCGGCCTGTTCGGAATCGGCGGCGGTTTCCTCATGACTCCCCTCCTGATCTTCATCGGCGTGCCGCCGGCCGTCGCCGTGGCGACCCAGGCGAACCAGGTCGTGGCCTCGTCGGTCTCGGGCGTGCTCGCCCATTGGAGCCGCGACAACGTCGATTTCAGGATGGGGCTGGTCCTGCTCGCCGGCGGCTTCGCCGGATCGACCGTGGGCGTCGGCCTGTTCAGCCTGCTGCGCCATTTCGGCCAGGTCGATTTGGTGATCAATCTCTTCTACGTCGTGTTCCTGGGCTTCATCGGCATCGCCATGTTCGCCGAAAGCGCCCGCGCTCTCTGGCGCCAGCGCCGGCGAGGCCCGGTGATGCGCAAGCTGCACGAGCATACCTGGGTCCATGGGCTGCCGTTGAAGATGCGCTTTCGCAAGTCGCGGCTCTACATCAGCGCCCTGGTGCCGGCCGGGATCGGCTTCTTCGTCGGCATCCTCTCGGCCATCATGGGCGTGGGTGGCGCCTTCATCATGGTTCCGGCCATGATCTACCTGGTCGGCATGCCGACATCGGTCGTCGTCGGCACCTCGCTGTTCCAGATCATCTTCGTCGCCGCCAACGTCACCTTCCTCCAGGCGGTGCAGAACCAGACCGTCGACTTGGTGCTGGCGCTCGCCCTCACCGTGGGCGGCGTGATCGGGGCCCAGATCGGCGGGCGGCTCGGCGCGCGCCTGCCGGGCGAGCAGATGCGGTTCCTCTTGGCGGCTCTCATCCTGGCCGTCGCCGGCGCGCTTGCCTATCAGCTGGGCGTCAGGCCCGTCGATCCCTATTCGGCCGTCTGGCTGGCGCCGGAGGGATAGGCCGTGGGGCGCTGCTCTCTCTCGCTGCTTGCGTTGTTGCTCGCCCTCGGCACCCTTCGCGGCGAGGCCCGCGCCGAGCCGCTGGTGGCCGATCTTTCCAATCACCTGATCGCCATCACCGCGGGCTTCACCGGCGCCGACCTTCTGCTGTTCGGCGCCACCGACGGGCCGGGTGACGTCATCGCGCTGGTGCGCGGGCCGACCGGCTATTCCGTCGTCCGGCGCAAGGACCGGCTGTTCGGAATCTGGATCAACAACCTGTCCCTCGACTTGGACGATGTGCCGAATTTCTATGCCCTTGCCGCGAGCCGCCCGCTCGACCAGCTGCTTACCGGCGACATGGCCGAGCACTATGGCATCGGCCTCGACCATCTGGGCATTCGCGCCGCCGCCGACAGCCCCCCGGCCAGGGCCCGGGAAATGCTGGATGCCCTGACCCGGATCAAGATCCGCGAGGGCCTGTTCCGTCCGGAGGCGGGCAAGATCACCTTCTTGGGCCAGCGCCTGTTCCGCGTCGACTTCCACTTTCCCTCGAACGTGCCCACGGGCAGCTACCTGGTCGAGATTCTCCTGGTGCGCGACGGCCAGATCGCGAGCGCGCAGACGACCCCGCTGATCGTTTCCAAGATCGGCGTCGGCGCCGATATCTTCCAGTTCGCCCATCGGCATGCCGCCGCTTATGGCGTCGCCGCCATCCTGATCGCCCTGCTGGCGGGCTGGATGGCCCATTTCGCCTTCCGCCGCGTCTAACGAACCAAGATTCCTTGGGAACAAGCGCCATGAACCAGGACCCAGCCGCCCCGCCCGTCCCCCCGTCCGCCACCGAGCCGAGCAAGCCGGCCGACCGCATTTTTCTCGTGGTCATCGACGATTCGCCCGAGATGCGCGTGGCGCTACGCTATGCCTGCCGGCGGGCGCACAAGACGGGCGGGCGCGTGGCCATGCTCCATGTCGTCGACGATGCCGGATTCCGGGAGTTCGTGGGCGTCGCCGCGGTGATGCGCGAGGAAAGCCGGCAACAGGCGGAAGCCCTGGTGCAGAAGATGGCGAGCGAAGTGCAGAAGCTCTCGGGCGCGATGCCGGTGCTCTTCCTGCGCGAGGGCAAGCGGCGCGACGAGCTTCTGAAACTGATCGCCGAAGAGCCGACGATCTCGATTCTCGTGCTTGGCGCCTCGACCAATCCCAAGGGCCCGGGGCCGTTGGTTACTGCGTTGACCGGCAAATTCGTCGCCAAGCTTCGCATCCCGATCACGATCGTGCCCGGCAGCCTCACCGACGAGCAGATCGAGGCCATCGCCTGAGAGTTCAGCCGGGGAGGCCGAAGACTTCCTGGGGGTCGGCAAGCCCGCGCAGTTCGTGGCTGCCGAGGGAAACGAGCTGGGACCCGCAAGGAGAGGCAAAGCGGGCCGAGGCCAGCAGGCGCCGGCCCAAGGGCCGGCAGAGCCCCGCGAGCCGCGCGGTCAGGTTGACGGCGGGACCTATGACCGTGAAGTCGAGGCGTTCGGGCGCGCCGATATTGCCGTACATCACCGGCCCCGTGTGAAGGGCAAGCCCAAGCTCGATTTCGCGCTCGCCCCGCTCACGACGCCCGGCGTTGGCTTCGTCGAGCCGGGCCAGCGCCTCTTCAGCGGCGACCAGCGCGGTGCGGCAGGCGCGATCGCGGTCGAGATCGTCGGCGATGGGGAAGATCGCCAGCATGGCATCGCCGATGAACTTCAGGACCTCGCCGCCATGGTCGGTGACCGGACCCGCCATGATTTCGAAGAAGTCGTTGAGGATGCGGATCACCTCGTCGCGCGGCAAGGTCTCGCTGAGCGAGGTGAAGTCGCGCATGTCGCAGAGCCAGATCGCGGCCGCGATCGTCTGGCCGTCGCCGCGCCGGATCGAGCCGGCCAATACCCGCTGGCCCGCCTCGGGACCGAGATAGATCGACAGCAGGCCCTTCAAGATGCGCCGCAGCATGCGCGACTCGGTGCAGGCCGCGAGTGCCGGGAGGAGGCCTTGCAGGACCGCGATATGCTCGTCGCTGAACCCGTGGGGATGGCTGGTGGCCCAGCTGCAGGCATTGCGCCGGCCGCTGGGCAGCTCCAATGGCGCAATCAGGTAGTCGGTCAGGCCTTCGGCCCTGAGCTCGGCCAGGATGGGAAACTCGTCGGGCAGTGGCGGGGCGGTGAGCCTGCGGCGGACGGTCTGGCCATGTTCGTAGATGGCGTAGAGCGGGCTCTTCTCATAGGCCTCGGATACGCGCATGTCGTGGCCGTAGCGCGTCTCCTCAGCGCCGATGCCCCGGCGCCACATCAGGCGCACGCCGGAGACCTGCGGATGGAGGGTGGAAGCATGAAGCGTGGCCCGCTCGAGCGGCAGGCCGCTGGCGATCAAGAGCTCGCAGAGGCCGCCCAACAGCTCGTCCGCGGTCTCGGCCATGCGGCCGACGGTCAGCAGCCAATCGTTCGCCGATAGCGGGTTTGGTGCGACTGAATCGGGCATTGCGAGCGAATATGGCCGGTGGACCCGCGTCGTCAAGACTTGCTTCGCTTGGTCGGGATCGGGCGGGGACCATCAACAAAGCCCGGAGTTATTTTGGGGTTGAAGGCGGCCCGGCCATGACCCATGTTCGACTGTGAGCAGCATCCGGCCGCCCGAAACCTGCCGGTTTGCGAGGAGGTTTTATGTTCATCGAGACAGAGCAGACGCCCAATCCGGCGACGCTCAAGTTCCTGCCTGGCCGCGCCGTCATGGCGCGCGGCACGGCCGACTTCGCCAATGCCGAGGCTGCGTCGCCTTCGCCGCTGGCCCAGCGCCTGTTCCAGGTCGAGGGTGTCACCGGCGTGTTCCTGGGCTCGGACTTCGTCACGGTAACCAAGTCCGAAGGCAAGAGCTGGCCGGTGCTGAAGCCCGCCATCCTCGGCATCATCATGGAGCATTTCGCCGGCAACCGCCCAGTGATGCTGGAAGAGACCGCCGCACCCGAGGCCTCCGAGGACGAGGACGAAATCACGGCCCAGATTCGCGAGCTGATCGACACCCGGGTTCGCCCCGCCGTCGCCCAGGACGGGGGCGACATCATCTTCCAGGGCTTCAAGGAGGGCGTGGTGTACCTGCACATGCAGGGGTCCTGTTCGGGCTGCCCAAGCTCGACGGCAACGCTCAAGATGGGCATCGAGAACATGCTGAAGCACTACGTGCCCGAGGTCGTCGAAGTCCGCCAGGTCGCCTGACCGGCCCCGCCGGCTCGCTCTCTACATCAGCCCTTCAGCCAGCGCCGAATCGCTGTACAGCGGATATAGCCGGCTGCTGAAAAGCTGGTAGTGCCACCATTCGTTCCGGTAGAAGTCCCAGCCGGCCGCCGTCATGATGCCGAGCAAGGTCAGGCGATTGGCCTGGGCGGCCGGGGAGACGGCAAGGCTGGCATGATGGGAGAGCGGCGTGAAGGCATCGAAGCCGGTTCCCATGTCAAGCTCCTTGCCCGCCGCGTCGAGCAGCGTCAGATCCACGGCGACCCCGCGCGAATGGGGCGAGCCTCGGCGCGGATCGGCGAGGAATTCCGGATCGGGCGTGTGATTCCACATCACCCACTGCGCCTCGCTTGGGCGAAAGGCATCCAGGATCTTGAGGCGATATCCAAGCGGGCCCGCCAGGTCGACCGCGCGGCTGAGCGCCGCGGCGGCATCGCTATGAAGGTAACAGCGGGCGTGGCGATAGACCGGCCGCCCGGTAAAGTTCTCGGCCGTGGCATAGGCGAGCCAGATATCGACGCCATAATCGGCGGGGGAGATGGGAACGAGGGCCATGGGTTTCTCTGAACTAGCCGGCCCCTCCTATCACGCGACCTCGCAAGAGGCCAAGAGGCGGACCGCGCGATGAGCCGGGCGATGAACCGGGCGATTTTGGCCCTCGACGCCGCCTCGGCCGCCTGTTCGGTCGCGGTCTGGACCGAGGGGCGCATAGCCGCGAGCCGATCCCGTGCCATGAGCGAAGGCCACGCCGAAGCGCTGATGCCGATGGTGCTGGAAACCCTGGCGGATGCGGGACTCGGTTTCGATTCCCTGACGCAGGTCGCCGTGGGCGTTGGCCCCGGCAGCTTCACCGGCATCCGCATCGCGCTGGCGACGGCGCGCGGCATCGCCCTTGCCGCCGGGCTCGAGACGGTCGGCATCGACAGCTTCACCGCCGTGGCCGCGGCGCTGGATCCGGCATTGCGACGGGGGCGATGCCTGCTGGTCGCCATCGATTCCCGGCGCAGCGAAATCTTCGGCCAATACTATGAAGCCAGCGGCGCGGCGCGGGGCGAACCTCTCGTGCTGGCACCTGCGGCGCTGGCGGCCATGCGCCCGGACGGGCCCCTGCTGCTCGCGGGCGACGGCGCCGACCTGTTGCCGGAGATACCCGACAGTGTTCGCAGCCCCGGTCCGGGCCGGCCCGACGCCGCCGCGATCGCGGCCATCGCGGCTTCAGGCCTCGGTCTCCGCCCGCCCCGGCCGCTTTATCTCCGGGCGCCCGACGTAACCCCCGCGCCCGGCACCAGGCCGTGACCGGTATCAGGCCGTTGCAAGCAACGGATCTCGCCTTGCTGGCAAGGCTGCATGGCGCCTGCTTCGCCGATGCCTGGAGCGAAGCCGCGCTGGCCGAACTGCTCGCCTCGCCCGGAGCCTTCGCGTTCCTTGCCGGCGAAGATGAAGGGTTCGTTCTCGCCCGGGCAGCCGCCGGCGAGGCCGAAATACTTTCCCTGGGCGTCATCCCGGCCCTTCGCCGCAGGGGGATAGCCCGCCGGCTGTTGTCGGCCGCGGCCGGCGAGGCGAAGCGGCGCGGCGCGGACCGGCTTTTCCTCGAAGTCGCCATCGACAATGGTCCGGCGCTCGCCCTCTATCGCCGGGCGGGCTTCGCCAAGGTCGGCCGGCGGGCCGGCTATTACCATCGTCGCGAAGGCGCGGTCGCGGCCGAAGTGCTCGCCCGCGGCCTGGTCGAGGGCGAGAGCATTGAATCGCACGCTGGCGGCGGCGCTCAAAGCCCAAAAAGGCAATAGAAAACCCGGCGCCAATATTCGCAAAAATTGCCCAAATAATGCTCTTGCCGGGCGGCAGGCCCCCTTTATAATCCGCCGCGAATTCCCACCCAAGAGGCGATTGGAACAGAATATGAGCGAAGAAGCCAAAGCGACCGAATTGCTCCCGCTGGTCACGGATATTGTGGCGGCTCACCTGTCGAATAATAACGTCCCATCGAACGAGCTTCCGCAGTTGATCCGCGAGGTCTATCAAGCATTGGCCGCGGCCAGCGGCGGCGGCCCGGCGCCCCAGGCTCGCCCTGCTCCGGCCGTGTCGATCAAGAAGTCGATCACGCCCGAATACATCATTTGTCTGGAAGACGGGAAGAAGCTGAAGATGCTGAAGCGCCATCTGCGCACGGCTTACAACCTGTCGCCCGAGCAATACCGCGAGCGCTGGGACCTGCCGACGGACTATCCCATGGTCGCGCCCAACTACGCCAAGCAGCGCAGCAAGCTCGCCAAGGCCATCGGGCTCGGCACCCGGCCGCGCCGCCGCCGGGGCTAAACCCCCGCCGCAGCTAGCGAAACCGCCCCGACCGCGAAAGTGGCCGGGGCGTTTCATTTGACCTATAATTTGCCACCGTGACGCTAAGCCGAGGACGATGTCCATGCCTTCGCGGCTCGAGCGCCTTTGTCAGGACAAGGGTTTGAAGATGACCGAGCAGCGGCGCATCATCGCCCGCGTGCTGTCCGATTCCGACGACCATCCCGACGTCGAGCTGCTGCACCGTCGCGCCACGGCCATCGACCCGCGCATCTCGATCGCCACGGTCTATCGCACGGTCAGGCTGTTCGAGGAGGCGGACATCCTGAAACGCCACGATTTCGGCGAGGGCCGCGCCCGCTACGAGGAGACATCCGAATCCCATCACGACCACCTGATCGACGTGCAAAGCGGCCGGGTGATCGAATTCCAGAACGAGGAGATCGAGGCGCTTCAGCGCAAGGTCGCCGAGGCGCTCGGCTACCGCCTGGTGGGGCATAAGCTGGAGCTCTACGCCGTGCCCTTCGAGCCAGCCAAGCGGCCTTCCAGCGGAGGGAAGCGCTGATGGTGCTGCCGGAATACGCCACCACGCGCCCGGTCGACGTCCGCGTCGGCGACATCGAGATTCGCCTGGCCGAGAGCGAGGAGGAAGTGCGCGAGGCCCAGGCCCTGCGCTACCGGGTGTTCTACGAGGAAATGTCGGCCAGGCCGACGCCGGAGATGCGACGCATCCGGCGCGACTTCGACAGCTACGACCCGTTCTGCGACCATCTGCTGGTGATCGACCGGAGCCATGCGCCGGGTAAGAACGTCGTGGGTACCTACCGCTTATTGCGGCGCGCCGGGGCGACCCGGCGCGGCCAGTTCTATTCCGTCGACGAATACGACATCCGCTCGATCCTGACCTTCCCGGGCGAGATCCTGGAGCTCGGCCGGTCCTGCATCGAAGCCGCCTATCGCCAGCGTCCGGTCATGCAGCTGATGTGGCGGGGCATCGCCGACTACGTGATGTATTACGAGGTCGGCCTCATGTTCGGCTGCGCCAGCCTGCCGGGGGTCGATCCGGCGGCCCATGCCGTGGCCCTCTCCTATCTCTATCACTACCACCTGGCGCCGGCCAATCTCAGGCCCCGCGCCCTGCCCGAGCGCTATGTGGAAATGAACATGATGCCGCGCGAGGCCGTGGACACGCGGCGCGCCCTCGCCTTGCTTCCGCCGCTGGTCAAGGGCTACCTGCGCCTGGGCGGGTCGGTCGGCGACGGCGCCGTGGTCGATCGCCAGTTCCACACCACCGACGTCTTCATCGTCGTGGTCACCGATCGGGTGACTGGCAAGTATTATCGCCACTACACCCGGATCGAAGGCGGTCGCGGCGGCGACTCGCTCATGACGCCTTGAGCCCAAATTCGCCGGGACCCAAGTCCGGGAAGCGCGCGCGATCATGGCGGTGAGCCAGGACAGCCTGCGGGTGAAGCCGCTGACCGGCGAGGCCGCGGCGCGGGAGGCCGGAGGCTGGCGGCGGCGGGGGTTCAAGGCCGATACCTCCGACCTCTCGCTCCACTCGCCGATCAGAGCGACCCTGCTGCTCCTGCCCTATCTCCTCTACACCTGGTTCTTGATGCCGGTCCAAGCGCTGCTGGTCGCGACCGGCAGCCGCTGGGCCGAGCGCCTGCCGATCTATTACCACCGCGGCGTGTGCTGGCTCTTCGGCCTGGATATCGAGGTCCGCGGCCGGCCCGACCGCGCGCGCCCGACCCTGTTCGTCGCCAATCACTGTTCCTACATCGACATCGAGGTGTTCTCGTCCCTGATGCCGGTTTCTTTCATCGCCAAGTCCGAAGTGAAGCGCTGGCCGCTCTTCGGCAGCCTTGCCCGGCTCCAGCGCACGGTCTTCGTCGACCGCAAGCGCGGCAGCACGGCCGGCCAGCGCGACGAGATCGCCGCGCGGCTCGCCGTGGGCGACAACCTGATGCTGTTCCCGGAGGGCACCAGCGACGACGGCAACCGGACCCTGCCCTTCTACAGCGCCCTCTTCAGCGTCGCCGAGCGCCGGCTGTCCGGGAACCGGCCATTGCCCGTGCAGCCGGTTTCCATCGCCTACACCGAGCTCAATGGCTTTCCCGTCGGCCGGGCGCTGCGACCCTTGCTCGCCTGGTACGGGGACATGGAGCTCGCCCCCCATCTCTGGCATTTTGCCGGGCTGGGGCGGGTGAAGGTCGTGGTCGAATTTCACGAAAGCGTCACCATCGACCAGTTCAGCTCGCGCAAGGCGCTGTCCGAGCATTGCCGCGCGAAAATCGCCAAAGGCATGGCCGACGCCATCTCCGGACGCCTGCCCGAAGTGGCCGAAGCCCGATGATCGGCCTACAAAGTGGGGCGCCGGAATGCTAGACTTCACGCATGTCGACGACTGCCGCCGCTCGCTGAGCCTCGTGGGGCCCGCTCAGGTCGCCCACGGATAGCCCTTGGCCAAGACTCTCTTTATCAAGACCTACGGCTGCCAGATGAACGTCTACGACTCCGCCCGCATGGCGGATGCGCTGGCGCCCATCGGCTACCGTCCTTCGCCGCGGGTCGAAACCGCCGACATGGTCATCCTCAACACCTGCCATATCCGGGAGAAAGCCGCGGAAAAGGTCTTCTCCGAGCTCGGGCGCTTGCGCCTCGAGAAGGCTCGGCGAAGAGCCGAGGGTGCCGACATGATCATCGCGGTCGCCGGCTGCGTCGCCCAAGCGGAGGGTGCCGAAATTCTGCGCCGCGCGCCCTTTGTCGACGTCGTGCTCGGCCCTCAGGCCTATCACCGCCTGCCCGAGATGGTGGCCAGGGTCGCGCGCGGGGCCGGCGCCCAGCTCGACACGGATTTCCCCGTCGAATCGAAGTTCGACCATTTGCCCGCGGCCCGTGGCGCAGCTGGGGTCAGCGCCTTCCTGTCGGTGCAGGAGGGTTGCGACAAGTTCTGCAGCTTCTGCGTGGTGCCCTATACCCGCGGGGCCGAAGCCTCGCGCCCCATGGCCGCGGTGCTGGCCGAGGCCGAGGCGCTGGTGGAAAGCGGTGCCGCCGAAATCACGCTTCTGGGCCAGAACGTCAACGCCTATCACGGCGAGGGGCCGGCGGGCGAAGGCTGGACGCTGGCGCGGCTCATCCGCAGGCTTGCCCGCATCGAGGGGCTGAAGCGGATCCGCTACACCACGTCCCATCCCACCGACATGGACGAGGATCTCATCGCCGCCCATGGCGACGAGGAAAAGCTGATGCCGTTTCTGCATCTGCCGGTCCAGTCCGGCTCCGATTCCGTGCTCGCCGCCATGAACCGGCGTCATGGGGTCGGTGACTATCTTCGCGTGGTCGAGCGGCTGCGCGCGGCGCGCGGCGACATCGCGCTCTCCTCGGATTTCATCGTCGGGTTCCCGGGCGAAAGCGAGGCCGACTTCGCCGCCACCCTGGCATTGATCGAAGGGGTCGGTTTCGCCTCGGCCTTCTCCTTCAAGTACAGCCCCCGCCCGGGCACGCCCGCCGCGGCGCTCGAAAACCAATTGCCCGAGGCGGTGAAGGACGAGAGGCTGGCCCGCGTCCAGGCGCTGATCGCGCGCCAGACCCTGGGCTTCAACCGCGCCATGCTCGGCCGCAACCTCCCGGTGCTGTTCGAGAAGGCCGGTCGCCATCCGGGACAGATCGCCGGGCGCAGTCCTTATCTCCAGGCGGTGCATGCCGAGGGGCCGTCCTCGCTCATCGGCAAAGTCGCCGAGGTGGCGATCGAGTCCGTCGAAGCCAACAGCCTCGGCGGACGCTTGGCCGAGACGCCGGTGGCCGGCCCATGGCCGGCTGAGGCCGCGGTAGAGAGAGGACAGGCTAGCGCTTGAGCACCCAGACGGCCGCCAGCGTCAGCCCGCCGTTGTTCCTTCAGTTTGACGACAACCGGTTGCTGCCCATGCTCTATGGCGAGCATGACCGGCATCTGGCATTGATCGAGGAGCGCCTCGGCGTGTCGATGACGTCGCGCGGCAACCAGATCGCGATCTCCGGCAGCCCCGCGGCGGTGACCCAGGCGCGCCAGGTGCTGAACCAGCTCTACCTGCGCCTGAAGAAGGGGCTCATCGTCGATCTCGGCGAAGTCGAGGCGGCGATCCGCCTGATCGACGCGACTGAGACCGTCGAGCCCAATCTGTTCGGCAGCGAAGGCCTCGCCATCCGCACCCAGCGCCGGCTTATCACGCCGCGCTCGCCCACCCAGATGCAATATCTGCGCCAGCTGCAGGAGCGCGAACTGGTCTTCGGCGTCGGCCCGGCGGGTACCGGCAAGACCTATCTGGCGGTCGCCGTCGCCGTCGCGCTGCTGGCCAAGGGAGAAGTGGACCGCATCGTCCTTTCCCGCCCGGCCGTGGAGGCCGGCGAGCGCCTCGGCTTCCTGCCCGGCGACCTGCGCGAGAAGGTCGATCCCTATCTGCGTCCGCTGTACGACGCGCTCCACGATATGCTTCCCGCCGAGCAGGTGCTGCGCCGGCTTTCCACCGGCGAGATCGAGATCGCGCCGCTCGCCTTCATGCGCGGGCGCACTCTCACCCATTGCTTCTGCATCCTGGACGAGGCCCAGAACACCACGCCAGTGCAGATGAAGATGTTCCTGACCCGGCTCGGCGAAAAGAGCCGCATGGCGGTCACCGGCGACCTTTCCCAGGTCGATCTCCCGGTTGGCCAGCGCTCGGGCCTCACCGACGCGATCGAGACGCTTTCGGGGGTGGAGGGCGTCGGCCTGATCCGCTTCACCGACGCCGACATCGTGCGCCATCCGCTGGTGAGCCGGATCGTACGCGCCTACGAGGCGCGCGACGCCGCCACGCGCTCGGAACCCTAGGCAAACACGTGGCTCCGCGCATCGCTCTGCGGGTGGAAGCGCCCGCCTGGCGTGCCGCCATGCCCGGCTGCGAGCGAGTCGCGCGCCGCGCCGCGCGGGCGACCCTGGCTGTCGCCGGCAAAGCGCCCGCGGGCGGGCTTTGCCTCGTGCTCGCCGACGACCGGCTGCAGCGCGAACTCAATCGCCGGTTCCGCGGCAAGGATCGCTCGACCAATGTGCTATCCTTCGGTGGCGCGCCGGCCGAGCTGGGCGATGTCGTCCTGGCGTTGGAAACCGTGCAGGCGGAAGCCCGCGCGCAGGGGAAGAGCCTCGCCGATCATGTCGCGCATCTGGTGGTGCATGGCGTGTTGCATTTGATGGGCCACGATCACGCGCGGGCCGCCGAAGCGCGGCGCATGGAGCGCCTGGAACGCGAAATCCTCGCTCGT
Source organism: uncultured Alphaproteobacteria bacterium (assembly GCA_963724385.1). GTDB lineage: Bacteria > Pseudomonadota > Alphaproteobacteria > Dongiales > Dongiaceae > DASXQK01. The sequence continues at coordinate 1,546,888 of CAVRUJ010000002.1, forward strand.
CTCGGCATCGCCGATCCCTATCGTCCCTCCGCGTCGGGTCGCACCAGCGCCAGGGCTGCAGGCGGCAAGACTCCGGGCGCCAAGACCCCAGGCGCCAAGTCATCAAGAGCCAAGGCATCATGAGCGATCCGGGAAAGGATGCAGCCGGGCCCCGGCGCTTGCGCGACTGGCTGAAGCTGCGCCGGCGCGAGCGCAAACGCGAAGATGCGCTACGCGACGCACTCGAGGAGATCATCGAGGAGGCTGAAGCGGAAGGCGAAACGCCGGCCAACGAGGAGCCGATCACCGCCGGCGAACGGGGGCTGTTGCGCAACATCCTGCGGCTGCGCGATCTCTCGGCGCGCGACGTGATGGTGCCGCGGGCCGACATCGTCGCCGTGGCCGAAGACACTGGGCCCGAGGCCCTGATTTCCGAGCTCGGCAGCCACGGCCACTCGCGCCTGCCGGTGTTCCGGGAAACGCTGGACGACATCATCGGCTTCATCCACATCAAGGATCTCCTGAACGCGCGGGCGGGCGGGCGGCCCTTCGAGCTGAAGAAGCTCTTGCGCCAGGTCCTCTTCGTCGCCCCCTCCATGCGGGTTCTCGACCTTCTGTTGCAGATGCGCCTGTCGCGCCAGCATCTGGCCCTGGTCGTCGATGAGTTCGGCGGCATCGACGGACTCATCACCATCGAGGACCTGGTCGAACAGATCGTCGGCGAGATCGAGGACGAGCATGATGTCGCCGAGGGGCCGAAACTGATCCCGCGCCCGGACGGCACCTTGATGGCCGATGCGCGCGCCACCATCCGCGAGTTCGAGGAGCGCGTCGGGCCGGTGCTGACCGAGCAGGAGCGCGCCGCCGATATCGATACGCTCGGCGGGCTGGTGGTCAGCCTGGCCGGTCGGGTGCCGAGCCGGGGCGAGCTGGTGACCCATCCCTCGGGCGTCGCCTTCGAGGTGATCGACGCCGATCCAAGACGCATCCGGCGCCTGCGCCTGCGCAACCTGCCGAGCCGGACGGCCCCACCTGAATGATCGAAATCCAGGCATGAGCGAGAAGCAGGCGCTGCTGGCCGGCTGGGCGGGCCGGGTCTCCGCCCTGCGCGGCTGGCGCCGGCGCGGGCTGGCTTTCCTGCTGGGCGCACTTGCTGGCCTAGCATTCCCGCCGCTGTATGCGTTCCCCCTCCTGGTCGTCGGGCTGACCGGGCTGATGTGGATGATCGACGGGCGCCGGCCAGGGCTTGCCAGCTTTTCGGCCGGCTGGTGGTGGGGCTTCGGCCATTTCCTCGTCTGCTTCTACTGGGTAAGCGAGGCGCTGCTGGTGGATCCGGTGCGCTTCGGCTGGATGATCCCCTTCATCATGGGCGGGCTTGCCGGGGCGACCGCCTTGTTCATCGGCCTCGCCGCGCTGGCGACGCGCTGGCTCGACTACCCGGGCGCGGCCAAGGCGATCGCGCTGGCCGCAAGCTGGACCGGCGCGGAATGGCTGCGCGGCCATATTCTCTCGGGCTTTCCTTGGGACCTCGCCGGTTACAGCGTCGCCTTCTCGGACGCCCTCAACCAGTATGCGGCGTTGGGCGGCATCTGGGGTCTCAGCCTTCTCGTCGTCGCGTTTGCCGCCATGCCGGCCACGTTGGGTACGGGCGGACGCCGGGAAGGCGCGATCAATGTCGCCGGCGTCGTGCTTGTAGCACTTGCGGTCTATGCCGGCGGCGCCATGCGCCTGGCGGGCGACGACGAGGCGATGGTGCCCGGCACGACCCTGCGCCTGGTGCAGCCGGCGATCGCTGAGACCCTGAAATGGGTTCAGGGCCTGGGCGAGCAGCATGTGACCCTGACCCGGGCGCTGACCGACCAGGTGCCGGGCATGGAAAACATCCGGGCGGCAATTTGGCCGGAAACGGCGGTGCCGTTCCTGCTGGAGCGCGACCAGCGTCTGCGCCAATGGCTCGGTGCCGCCGTGCCGGCGGGCGCCCTGCTGATCACCGGCGCGCCGCGCGGCGAGCCGCTCCAGGGCGATCTCGCCCAGGTCTTCAACAGCCTGATCGCCATCGACCATGACGGCAATCTGCTCGCGAGCGCCGACAAGTTCCATCTGGTGCCGCTGGGCGAATATGTCCCGCTGCGCAACGTCTTCCCCTTCATCAACAAGATCACGCCCGGCAGCATGGACTTCACGCCGGGGCCGGGCCCCAGGACCTTGCATCTGCCGGGCCTGCCGCCGGTCGGCGTCCTCATCTGCTATGAGGCGATATTTCCCGGCAACGTGGTCGAGCCCGGCAATCGCCCGCAATGGCTCCTCAACCTCACCAACGACGCCTGGTTCGGCACCTCCACCGGGCCCTATCAGCATTTCGCGAGCGCGCGGCTGCGCAGCGTCGAGGAGGGCCTGCCGCTCGTGCGCGTGGCCAATACCGGAATATCCGGGCTCGTCGATCGTTATGGACGTGTGTTGACGGAGATTCCCTTGGGCCGAAGCGGCGTGCGCGATGTGCCTTTGCCGCTCGCATCCGTTGAGCCGCCGCCTTACGCCCGTTTCGGGGATTGGCTGGTGCTCGCGCAACTCTTGATCGCCCTGTCGCTCGCCCGCGCCCTCGCCTGGCGCTCGAGCCGCAACTAGGCTGAATCGTGCCGGCGGCCGGCAATCTCCGATTGACGTGGGCCGCGCTTGTGATAATAGAGCGAGAGCTTTGTATGAAGATTGGACGGTCCTCCAATGCGTAAGCCCCGTAAGTCGTCAGGCCGCATGGCCAGCAAAGGTTTCCCCAACCCGATCGACGTCCATGTCGGTCAACGCATCCGCCAGCGGCGCACGCTGCTGGGCATGAGCCAGGAGAGGCTGGCGGAATCGATCGGCCTCACCTTCCAGCAGGTGCAGAAATACGAGCGCGGCGCCAATCGCGTCGGCTCCAGCCGCCTGTTCGACCTGGCGCGCGTCCTCGACGTGCCGATCTCCTATTTCTTCGAGGAGATGGAGGCGGGTGTGGCCGCCAAATCGCCAAGCCGCCTCATGGGCGTTTCGGAATCGAAGATGCAGGCTTACGCGGCCGAGCCCGATCCGCTCGCCAAGCGCGAGACCCTCGAACTTGTGCGCGCCTACTACAAGATCGCCGAGCCCCGGGTGCGCAAGCGGATATTCGAGCTGACCAAGGCGCTGGCCAAGGCAGGCAACTAAGCCGCTAGCCCGCGGCGCTTTGCCGCATCCTGCCAGCGGGCGGTCGTTCGATTCACCGCATCGCCCCCATGGGGCGCTGCGGGTTTGCCATAGCCCCAGCTATTCCCGTCTTGACCGGTCCCGGGCGCTTGCCCATGATCCGGCGCCCGGGCCGCGCCCAGCCATCGGGCGGCGGGCCCTCGTACCGGATGGCAGAGATTCGCGACCCCGGGCTTGGTCGCGAAATTCTCAGCCGATCCGATACGAAGTCTTAAAGCGATGTACCGACTATCTGCGAAAGCCGGTACAGGGGCGATCAGCCATCTCCAGCCGAAGGAACGGTTTCTTGGCCAGAATGCGGAACTATCTGTTTACCAGCGAATCGGTGGCCGAAGGCCATCCCGACAAGGTCTGCGATCGCATCTCAGATGCGGTGGTCGACGCCTATTTGACCGCCGATCCCTATTCGCGAGTCGCCTGCGAAGCGTTAGCCACGACCAATCAGCTGGTCCTGGCGGGCGAGGTCCGAGGGCCGAGTTCGGTCACCAAGGAAGTGCTCGAGCGGGTGGCCCGCGAGGCGATCCGCAACATCGGCTATGAGCAGGACGGATTCCACTGGCAGCGTGCCCGGGTCGACATCCTGATCCACCAGCAGTCCCGGGACATCGCCGTTGGCGTCGACGCCAAAGGCAACAAGGACGAGGGCGCGGGCGACCAGGGCATCATGTTCGGCTATGCCTGCCGCGAGACTTCGGAATTCATGCCGGCCCCCATCTACTATGCCCACAACATCCTGAAGTCGCTGGCCGAGGCGCGCCATTCCGGCGCCGAGCCCGGCCTGCGCCCCGACGCCAAGAGCCAGGTCACCCTGCAATACGAGAACGGCGTGCCGGTCCGGGCCACTTCGGTGGTGGTCTCGACCCAGCACAGCGCCGACCTCGACCAGGGCCAGGTGCGCGAGATCGTGCGCCCCCATGTGGTCAACGTCCTGCCCAAGGGCTGGATGTGCGCGGAGGAAGAATTCTACGTCAACCCGACCGGCCGCTTCGTCATCGGCGGGCCGGATGGCGATACCGGCCTTACCGGCCGCAAGATCATCGTCGACACCTATGGCGGCGCTGCCCCCCATGGCGGCGGCGCCTTCTCGGGCAAGGACCCCACGAAGGTGGATCGTTCCGCCGCCTATGCCGCGCGCTACCTGGCCAAGAACGTGGTCGCCACCGGACTCGCCGACCGCTGCACCATCCAGCTCAGCTACGCCATCGGCGTCTCCAGGCCGCTGTCGGTCTATGTCGACACCCACGACACCGGCGAGGTGGACGAGGAGCGGCTCTCGCTGGTGCTGCAGCAGGTGATGGACCTGAGCCCGCGCGGCATCCGCGAGCATCTCGGCCTCAACAAGCCGATCTACGCCCGTACCACCGCCTATGGCCATTTCGGCCGGCGTCCGGATGCCGACGGCGGCTTCTCCTGGGAGAAGCTCGATCTGGTGGAAAGCCTGCGCTCGGCCTTCCACTGAGCTTGCCCGGCGCTCAGCGAGCCGGCCCTCAGAGCCTGCCAGAACGCCGCAACTTCTACGGCCGGCGGGTCGGGCGGCGGCTCAGGCCCGGGCAGCAGCGCCTGATGGAAGAGCTGCTGCCGCGCCTCGCCTTCGACCCGCGCCAGCTTCCAGCCGCAAGCCCGCTCTGGCTTGAGATCGGCTTCGGCGCCGGCGAGCATATCGCCTGGCAGGCCGCTCGGAACCCCGGAGTTCTTCTGGTCGGCTGCGAGGTCTACCGCAACGGGATCGCCGCCTGTCTCGGCCGGGTCGAGCGCGATCGCCTGGCCAATATCCGGATCTGGCCGGGCGATGCCCGCGACCTCATCGATCAGCTGCCAGATGCCTCGGTCGACCGCGCTTTTCTGCTGTTTCCCGATCCCTGGCCCAAAGCCCGCCACGCGGAGCGGCGCTTCGTGGCGCCCGCCAATCTCGACAGCCTCGCCCGCGTCCTGAAGCTGGGCGCAGAACTGCGGTTCGCCACCGACGATCTCGTCTATCTGCGCTGGACCCTGGAACGCCTGCCCGTCCATCCCGCCTTTCGCTGGCAGGCCGAAGGACCGGCCGACTGGCGCCGACGCCCTGCCGACTGGCCGCCCACGCGCTATGAGCAGAAGGCCATCGCCGAGGGCCGCAAGCCGGCCTATCTACGCTTCCGCAGGACCTGAATCAGGACAGCGCGATCATCAGCTCGGCGGCATGGGTGGGCGCTTCCTCGGGCTTCAGCCGCTCGACCGGCCGGCCCAGGAGCTGGCGCAGCGCCGCCGCCGTGCGATCGCTATAGCGCACCGTCCCATCGGACTCGATCTCGGCGATCCCGTCCCAGGGCAAGGCCCGGCGGTTGGTTTCAATCGCCTGCTCCAGGCTCCAGCTCTTCGGCAGGTCCAGCGCCACCTTGCCCCGGCTGGCGCGGATCGGATAGCCGCCCAGCAAGCCATTGGGCGCCGGCGCATGGGTGGCAAGATCGCCGGCACCGGCGAGCGCGGCCAGGAGACCCACCGCCGCCGAGGCGGTCAGCAGGTTGAAATCGAGATCGTAAGGGATGGGCATCGGCCGGGTAAGGCCGGCGCGGCCTGCTTCGGTCACGTCGCGCCCGCGCCAGCACGCCTGCAGCAGGTACGGCGGCAGCTCCGGGCTGGCGCCCTTCCCGGCATAGAGCCGGTATTCGAGGGCGTGTTCGGCCACCAGCTTCACCTCCACTTCGCCGGGCGGCGCTCCCGTCGCCTCGGCCACGGCGAAGCGGATCTTCGGCACCGCCTCGACGATGTTGCCGCAGCCGACCGTGGGCGCGGGGCCCCGGCAGGAGAGCACGTAGTTCACCACGTCGGGATAGGCCGCCCCGACCCAGGGCGCCGCGAGCCCGGATTCGGTCCACACCGCGGCCAGCTTCAGCATCGGCGCCAGATGGCCGGCGAGCCAGCCGGCGAAAGGCATCTCGCCGGCCTTGGGGTTCTTGCTGGTCCCGACCTTCCACCAGGGCAAGAGGCTGGGCGCGGCAAAGGCAACGTCCGGCGCGAGGCGCTTCAGGATCGCAGCCGCGCCCGCCTCGTTGAAATCGAAGCGCTCGAACAGGATCTGGGGAAAGCGGCCCTCGAGCCCGGCGCCGATGCGCGCCTGGTTGACCTTGGCCTGGCCGTAATCGGCATTGCGCCCCGCCACCACGATGGACTCGAAGCGGGGATCGCGCGCCGCCGCCTCCAGCACGGCGCCCGTCAGCTTGCCCAGCGAGATCAGCAGCAGCCTGGCCATGATGCCCCTTTACCGTCGAAGCATAGCAGATCGGCGTGGCCCAGGCTTGACCATGGCCAGGCTTGACCATGGGATCAATCTCGGGCGACTGGCGCGCCGGATTCCGCATCCTCGGCTGCGATGCCGAAGATGACGCCTATGCCGATTTCCGCTGCCTCAGGCTTTAATCGGGCTCACGGTCCTTGATACCGGTAGAGCTGGAAGTTCCCCCGGCTCGCGGCGAGCTTCCAGCCATGGGATCCGGGGTCGTCGCCCAGGACGCGCTGGACATAGACCGGCCAGTCCACGAACCAGCGGATCTTCTCCTTGGCCAGGTAGTCCCAGAGATGGCCTCTGTAAGCGAAGACCTCCGGGTTCACCTTGCCGTCCATATTGACCACATGGTCGCGGAAGAAATTGAGGGTGCCGGACTGGCCGGCGGCGACCGTATCGCCGTCCGGCACCTGGGCGCGCACCAGCTGCACCTGCTCCCAGAACATCATGTTGCCGTAAACCCCCAGGCCCTCCCAGGCGAGCGCCGCGAGGAACACGACTGGCAGGACGAGGAGCGGTTCGGCCGCCGCCAGAAGGCGCGGCCGGCGCTGGACGAGCTGGGAAAGCCCGATGCCAAGCCCTAGGGCCACGGGCAGCGAGGCCGGCGCCAGGTAGCGCGAGTAGAACCAGTAGGCGATGGAAGAAAGCCAGTACCAGAGCCCGAGCAGAATCATGGTCGAGGCGAGGGCAAGCGCGTAGTCCCGCGTCGCCGGCGGCAAGCGGCGATAGACCCGCCACAATACCCAGGCGCCGCCGGCGTAGAGCGGCAGGCGCAGCAGGTCGAGCAGCTCAGCACCTTCCGCTTCGCCGCCGAAAAGCCAGGGGAAGGCGCCCATGGCCGAGCCCCAGACGAACCAGCCGAGGCGGAAGCCGTCGATCTTCCAGGCCTGGGTCGCCTGGCCGCTGATCGGCATGACCGAACCGAAATCGATGTAGGAATAGGCCCACCAGGGCAGGGACACGAGGACCGCGACGGTGCCCATGACGAAGGGCCGGCCGAGAGCGATGAGCCAGCCCCGCTTGCGATGGCGCAGCAGCTCGACGAGGCAGAGCACGGCGACGAGGAAGGCGGCGTCGATGCGGGCCAGCACCGCCAGGCCGAGCAAGACGCCGAACAGCGCGAGGCCCGCCCAGCTTTCCGTTCTGCCCGACTGACGCAGGCGCCAGGCCGAGGCCAGGAGAAACAGCAGCAGCCCGGTTTCGAGCCCGTTGAAGTGATGGAGGAAAAGGTAGCTGGCGCCGAGATAGACCAGGGCCGTGGCCAGGCCGCGGGTGAGGCGCTCTTCCGGCGTTTCCGCCGTCTCGGCCGCGATCCAGCCCAGCATGGCGCCCGTCCCGAGATAGAGCAGCCAATAGAGCAGCAGCACTAGGCGCAGCGCCAACAGGTCGTCGCCCCGGGCGAGCGCGAACAGGCCGGCCTGGAGGAAGGTGAGCAAGGGCTGGAAGCCGTTGGTCTTGGTCAGCCCGTCGATGGTGATGCCGTGGCCGGCCGCGATGTTGCGGGCGACGGCGAGGCTGTAGAAGCCGTCCTCGCTGAGGGGCTTCATGAAGACGGTCCCGTCGGGCCGAAGCGCCAAGCTGAGGGCGGCCAGCGCCAGCGCCGCGACGCCCGCCATCAGCCAGCGGTCGAGGGTGGATTTCGGAAGAGTCAGCACCTCGCCTCCTTGCCGTTCGGCCGGCGGCAGGCGATCATGCCGCGAAATCCGGAAGGCGCCAAGAATGCCGTGCGGATGACACAGTTCCGCCGGAATTGCCATCCAGGGTTCTGGCCTTGCCACCGTGAGGGGAGCTTCCATGCGCCGATTCCTGCCCGCCGTGAGCCTGCTCGCGCTCGCCATTGCGCTACCGGCCGCGGCCGATGAAAAGGACCTCACCCTCGACGACCAGAGCGGCGTCGCCGTCACCATCTACAACCAGGATCTGGCCCTGGTGCGCGATCTGCGCAGCGTCGACCTGGTCAAGGGCGAGAACGACGTCGCCTTCATCGACGTCAGCGCCCAGATCCGTCCGCAGACCGCCCTCATCAAGGCGCCCGGCGCCAAGATCGACGTGCTGGAGCAGAACTTCGACTTCGACCTGCTGACGCCGGAGAAGCTCCTGGAGAAATCCGTCGGCAGCTTGGTCCGCGTCATCACCGTCGATCCCGACAGCGGCGACGAGACGGTCCAGGATGCCAAGGTGCTGAGCGTGGCCAACGGCGTGGTGCTCCAGATCGGCGACCGGATCGAGACCCAGCCCCCGGGGCGCATCGTCTTCTCCGAGGTGCCGCCCAATCTGCGCTCGCGCCCGACCCTGGTGACCAAGCTATCGAGCGATGTCGAGGGCAAGCAGCCGGTCGAGCTCGACTATCTCACCGGCGGGCTCGGCTGGAGCGCCGATTACGTGGCCGAGCTGGCGCCCGACGAAAGCAAGATCGACCTTAAGGGCTGGGTCACCCTCACCAACACCAGCGGCACCAGCTATCGCAACGCCAAGCTGCAGCTGGTGGCGGGGGAGGTCCATCAGGTGACCGCGGCGGTGAACGCCCAGTTGCAGGTGATGTCCATGGCGGGGGGGGCCGCTCAGGCCGCGCCGATGCAGGAACAGGCGCTGTTCGAATATCACCTCTACACGCTGGCGCGCCCGACCACCATCGCCGAAAACCAGACCAAGCAGGTGGAACTGCTTTCCGCCCAATCGATCCCGGTCATCAAGGAATATCGGTTCACCGACGTCGCGAATTTCTACAACGAACAGGCGGGCGAACCTCAGCGGGTCAACGCCGACGTGCGGCTTCACTTCGACAACAAGGAAGACGCGGGTCTCGGCATCCCGCTGCCCAAGGGCATCGTCCGCGTCTACAAGGCCGACGCGGACGGCCAGACCATTTTCGTGGGCGAGGATTCGATCGAGCACACGCCCAAGAACGAGACCGTGGACCTGATGCTGGGCCAGGCCTTCGACATCACCGCCAGAGGGCGCCAGACGGACTTCAGCAAGATCTCCGACCAGGTCTACGAGAGCAGCTACGAGATCGACTTCAAGAACGCCAAGACGGACCCCGTGACCGTGACCCTGGCCGAGTCCATGCCGGGCGACTGGCAAATCCTACAAGAGAGCACCACGCACGACAAACCCGATTCCGCCACGGCCTCCTGGAAGATCGAGATCCCGGCGGAGGGCTCGGCGAAACTGACCTACAGCGTGCGGGTGACGTATTAGATCTCGCCCTCTCCCGAGAGAGCGGGAGTGGGCCCGTCGCGTCATCTATTGGAAGGGTGCCGTACTGACTGTAGCGCAGAGGCGGCCGGGGAAATCTCAAGGCTGCGGCAAACAGTCGCCTGATTGGTTCGGGTCTGCCACCGATTCGCTCACCCCGCCGGTACGCCCTTTGTCGTCGAATATTCGAAATGCAGCGCCTCGCCGGGGTGGACGAGCGGATAGATGGCGTGGGCCGCCATGGCCGCTTCGGAGAAGCCGCAGAGGATGAGCTTCAGCTTGCCCGGATATGTCGCGATGTCGCCGATCGCGAAAATCCCGGGCCGGCTGGTGGCGCAGGTCGCGGGGTCGATCCGGATATGGCTGCGCTCGAGGTCGAGCCCCCAGCTGGCGATGGGCCCGAGATTCATGGCCAGCCCGAAGAAGGCGAGCAAGGCGTCGGCGGGCAGCGCCCGCTCCTGGCCTTCCAAGGTCGCCACGACGACGGCGGAAAGCTGACCCGCCGCACCTTCGAGCCTGGCGAGCTGATAGGGCACCACCATCTCGATCCTGCCCGCCTTGGCGAGCGCTTCCAGCCGGACGACGCTTTCCGGCGCGGCGCGGAACTTGGGCCGCCGGTGGATCATGAAGACCTCAGCCGCCACCTCGGCGAGCGACAAGGCCCAATCGACCGCCGAGTCGCCGCCGCCGGCAATGACAACGCGCTTGCCCCGGAAATCCTCCCGGCGCTTCACCAGGTAGAAGACGCTCCGCCCTTCATAGGCCTCGATCCCGGCAATCGGCGGCTTGTTGGGGCCGAAGGCGCCCACGCCCGCCGCCACGATCACGGCGCGCGCGTCGATCGCCGTGCCGTCGTCGAGGCCGATCCGCCAGCGCTCGCCGGCTTCGGTCAGGGATTCGACCCGCCGGCCCAGATGGTAGACCGGATGGAAGGGGGAGGCTTGCTGCTCCAGCATGCCGATCAGCCCGGCCGCGTCGATCGCCGGATAGCCGGGGATGTCGTAGATCGGCTTTTCGGGATAGAGGGCGGCGCATTGCCCGCCCGACATGTCGAGGGCGTCGACCACGTGACAGCGCATTTTCAGCATGCCGCATTCGAAAACCGCGAACAGGCCGACCGGCCCGGCGCCGATGATGCAGATATCCGTCTTGTGGCGTTCCGCCATGGCTCGTCCCCGCATTCGAGAGGCCATAACATGGCGAGGGCCCAAAGCCGCTGCAATAGCCCCCGCAATAGGTTGCCCGCAGGCGGCCCCGCCGCTACAACCGGCGCGCATGCCGGTCATCGCGCACGACTCGCGAGCCACCTTCAAGCGGCTTCGGCTGCCCGATGCGGCGGCGACGGCGGCGCTTGCCCGGCGGGTGGCGAAAGTCGCCAAACCCGGCGATGTGATCGCCCTCAAAGGCGAGCTCGGCAGCGGCAAGACCTTCTTCGCCCGCGCCTTCATCGGCGAGGAGGACGTGCCGAGCCCGACTTTCACCCTGGTCCAGATCTATGACCGGCCCCAGAGCCGGATCTGGCATTTCGATCTCTATCGCCTGGATGCGCCGGACCAGGCGATCGAGCTCGGCATCGAGGAGGCTTTCGCCAGCGGCATTTCCCTCATCGAATGGCCGGAGCGGCTAGGGCGCCTAATGCCGCCCGACAGGCTGGAGATCGCGCTCGGCTTCGCCCCCGCGCCCGAGGCGCGAGAGGCCTTGATCACGGGAACCGGCCGCTGGGCGCCGCTTGTCGAGGCGATCGCAGGATGAGCAAACCCGAGCGCGCGCGCAGGATCGCCGATTTCCTCGCGGCCCAAGGCTGGGGCGGGGCCGTGCGCCGGCCGCTGGCTGGCGACGCCTCCTTCCGGCGCTATGAGCGCCTGATGCTGGACGGACGGCCCCTGGTGCTGATGGATGCGCCGCCGCCCCAGGAAGACGTGCGGCCCTTCATGACCGTCGCCCGGCTGTTGGCGGATATCGGCTTGGCGGTACCCCGGATCTACGCCGCCGACGAAGAGGCGGGCCTGCTGTTGCTGGAGGATTTCGGCGACGATACCTATACGCGCCTCCTGGCTCGGGGCGAATCGGAACGCCGGCTCTACGAGCTCGCCGTCGATCTGCTGATCGCCTTGCATCGGGGCATGACCCGGCAAGCGCTGGCGCAGCTCCCGCCTTTCGACAGGGCGCGCGCGATGCGCGACGTGGGCCTGCTGCTGGATTGGTATTGGCCCGCTGTCCGGGGCAAGGAAGCGCCGGCGAAGACGCGGGCGGAATTCGAGGCCGCCTGGCAGGAGGCGCTGGTTCTCTGGCAACGCGTGCCGGAATCCCTGGTCCTGTTCGACTACCATGTGGACAACCTGATGCTGCTCGAGGGGCGCAGCGGCATCGGCGCCATCGGCCTGTTGGATTTCCAGGACGCCATGCGGGGGCCGCTTCCCTTCGATCTCGTCTCGCTCATCGACGATGCCAGGCGCGACGTGCCGGCCGATCTCGCCCGCGATCTCCATCGGCGCTATCTCGCCGCCTTCCCGGCGCTTGATGCCGCCGCCTTCGAGGCGGCCTATGCCGCCTGCGGCGCGGAGCGCCATACGCGCATCCTCGGCACCTTCACCCGGCTATCCCGGCGCGACGGCAAGCACGGCTATCTCGCCTTCATCCCGCGGGTCTGGCGCCAGCTCGAGGCCCGCCTTGCCCATCCGGCCCTGGCGCCGCTCGCCCAATGGTTCGAGCGCCACTTGCCGCCCTCGGCGCGCGGCGTGCCGGCGGTGCCCTGATCATGGCCGTGCCGAAGAAGGCCATGGTCTTGGCGGCCGGGCTCGGCACGCGCCTGCGCCCGCTCACCGAAAGCCGCCCCAAGGCGCTCGTCGAGGTGGCGGGCAAGACGCTTCTCGACCATGCGCTCGATCGCCTGGCCGAGGCGGGCGTCGAGGATGCCGTGGTCAACACCCATCACCTGGCCGATCGGGTCGAGCGCCATCTCGCCGGGCGGACCTGGCCGCGCATCCACCTCTCCCGCGAGCCCGAGATTCTCGACACCGGCGGCGGCATCGCCAAGGCGCTGCCCCTGCTGGGACCCGATCCCTTCTACGTGGTCAATGCCAAGATCGTCTGGCAGGGCGGACGCAAGGACGCGCTGCTCCAGCTCGCCGACGCCTGGAATGGGGCCGAGATGGACGGACTCCTGCTCATGCAGCCTACGGCGGCGGCCGTGGGCTATGACGGGCTGGGCGACTTCACCATGGACCAGCTCGGCCGCCTGGCCTGGCGCGAACCCCACATGGTCGCGCCATTCGTCTATGCCAGCATCCAGATCCTGCACCCGCGGCTGTTCGAGGGCGCGCCCAAGGGCGCCTTTCCCCTGCGCGCGCTTTGGACCCGCGCCATGGAAGCGGGCCGGCTGTTCGGGCTTCGCCATGACGGCGACTGGTATCACGTCGCGACCGCAGCCGGCCTGGCCGAGGTCGAGCGCAGGCTCGCGCTCTCCGGCCGCCTCGCACCATGAGCCGGCCATGAGCCGAGCCGACCGCCGGGTCTACAGCATTCCCGCCGGCACCGGCTTTCTCGACGCCTTGGCCGAGGGCGTGCTGGCCGAGACGGCCGGCGACCCGATGGTCCTCTCGGGCTACCGCATCCTGCTGCCGACCCGGCGCGCCTGCCGGGCCTTGCAGGAAGCTTTCCTGCGTAATAGCGGCGGCCGGCCTTTGCTGCTGCCGCGACTGGAACCGCTGGGCGACATCGACGCCGAGGAACTGCTGCTGGCCGGCGACATCGAAGCGGCCATGGCCGGCGAGTCTTCCCTCGATTTGCCGCCCGCGGTGGGGCCGCTGCGCCGCCAGCTTCTGCTGAGCCGGGCCGTTCTGGCCGCCCGGCACAACTTCTCAGGCAAGCCCTTCGGCATGGACCAGGCCGCGCGCCTGGCAACCGAGCTCGCGAAGCTCCTGGATCAGATGACCACCGAAGGCGTGGGCTTCGACCGGTTGCAGGGGCTTGCCGGCGAGCATGCCGAGCATTGGCAGCACACGCTGAATTTTCTTGAGGTCCTGTCCAAGGCCTGGCCGGAGATGTTGAAGGCCGAAGGCGCCATCGATCCGGCCGATCGGCGCAACCGCCTGCTTGCGGCCGAGGCCGAGCGGCTGCGCAAGAGGCCGCCCGAGACGCCGCTCATCGCCGCCGGCTCGACGGGCAGCATCCCGGCGACCGCCTCGCTGCTCGCGGTCATTGCGGGCCTGCCCATGGGCCGGGTCGTGCTGCCGGGCCTCGAGCGCGAATGGGACCAGGAGACCTGGACCGCCATCGAGGAGGACCCCGTCCATCCGCAGCACGGCATGGCCATGCTGCTGCGCCGTATCGGCCTCCGGCCGGACGAGGTCGAGGAGTGGCCGTGGTCTGAGCCGCACTCGGCCCCGCCCAGCCGCCGGCGCCTGCTCTCGGAAGCCCTGCGCCCGGCCGAGACGACGGAATCCTGGCGGGCTTTCGCCGAGAAGGAAGACCGCAAGGGCCTGGAGCTGGCGCTCAGCGATGTCCAACGGGTCGATTGCTCCACCCTCGAAGAGGAAGCGCGCGTCATCGCGCTCAGCCTGCGGGGCGCCCTGGAAACTCCCGGCAAGCGCGCCGTCCTCATCACGCCCGATCGGACGCTCGCCCGCCGGGTTGCGGCCGAGCTTCGGCGCTGGAACCTGGAGATCGATGATTCCGCTGGGCAGCCGCTGAACTTGACTCCGCCGGCGATTCTCCTGCGGCTGGCGGCGGATGTCGCGGCCGAGACGGCGCCGGTTTCGCTTCTCGCCCTGCTGAAGCATCCGCTGGCGGCGCTCAGCCGCGAGCCCGCGCATTGCCGGCGCCTTGCCCGGCAGCTCGATCGCGCGTTGCGGGGCCCGCGCCCGCGGCCGGGTTTGCGGCGTCTTGCCCGTTCCAAGGCCTTCGATGCGGAATTGCGCGCGCTCATCGGCGACCTCGCCCAATGGACCGAGCCTTTCACCGCGCTCTTGCGCCGACGCAAGGCCAGCCCGCGAGAGCTCCTGGCCGCCCATGTCGGTCTCGCGGAACGGCTTGCCGCCAGCCAATCCGAATCCGGTCCCGACCGGCTTTGGGCCGGGGAGGCGGGCGAAGCCATGGCCGAGTTCGTCGCCGAGCTGGACGAGGCCCTTGCCGATTTCCCACCCATGGATGGCCGGCGCTGGATGGCACTTCTCGATGCGCTGCTCGCAGGGCGCGTCCAAAGGCCGCGCTTCGGCAGGCATCCTCGTCTCGCCATCTGGGGACCGCTCGAAGCCCGGCTCCAGCAGGCCGACACCGTCATCCTGGGCGGGCTCAACGAGGGAACCTGGCCGCCCGAATCGCCGATCGATCCCTGGTTCAGCCGACCCATGCGCCGGGCCTTGGGCCTTTCCTCCATCGACCGGCGCATCGGCCAGGCGGCCCATGATTTCCTCCAGGCCGCGGCCAGCGCGCCATCGCTCATGCTCACCCGTTCGCTCAGAGTGGAGGGCGCGCCGACGGTGCCGTCGCGCTGGCTTTTGCGCCTGGACAGCCTGCTCCGTCTCGTCGGCATCAAGCCCGAGACGATTCACGCCGGCGTCTGGCTCGGCTGGCAGGCCGGGCTGGATGGGCGCCCGGCGTTCAAGCCCGCCCGCGCGCCAGCGCCCTGCCCGCCCGTGCCCTTGCGCCCCAGCAGGCTCTCGGTGACCGAGATCGAAACCTGGATGCGCGATCCCTACGCCATCTATGCCAAGCACATTCTCGGGCTGGAGCCGCTCGATCCTCTCGATGCCGACCCGACCGCGGCCGAGCGCGGCAGCTTCATTCACGAAGCGCTGGAAAAATTCGTCGGCGCCCATCCCGACGGGTTGCCGAAGGATGCTTACGCCAAGCTTCTCGACTGCGGGCGCAAGGCCTTTGGCCGGGCGCTCGAATGGCCGACGGTTCAGGCCTTCTGGTGGCCGCGCTTCGAGCGCATCGCCCGGTGGTTCCTCGACGTGGAAGCGCAGCGGCGCCCGCTTGTCGCGGCCAGTCTCGTGGAGGCGCGCGGCGAGCTCGAACTGTTGCTCCCCGGCTGCCGGCCCTTCCGATTGAGGGGCAAGGCCGACCGCATCGATCGGCTGAGGGCCGGAGGGCTCGTCATCATCGACTACAAGACCGGCCGGGTTCCGACCTCGCCCCAGGTGGAAAACCTCCACGCCCCGCAATTGCCCCTGGAAGCGGCCATGGTCTCAGCCGGCGCCTTCGCTGGGATCGAGAAGGCCAAGGTCGCCGAGCTTGCTTACTGGAGCCTCAAGGGAGGCCGCGAGATCGCCGAGATCCTCCCGATCAAGGGCGACGCTGGCGAACTCGGCGCCCGGGCTCGCGCGCAGCTCGAGAAGCTGATCGCGGCTTATGAAGATCCGGCGATGCCCTATCTGCCTCTCCCGGATCCGGATTTCGGCCTGGCCGCAGGACCCTATGACCAGCTTTCCCGGCGCGGCGAATGGGGGATCGAGCGCGGCGAGGGCGCGCCATGACCGAGCTCACGCCTGAAGCCATGCGCCGGCGCGCGGTCGAAATTCAACGCCGGGCGGCGGAGCCTGCACATAGCGTCTGGGTCACGGCCTCAGCCGGCACCGGCAAGACCACGGTGCTGACCGACCGCGCCCTCAGGCTTCTGATGGCCGGCTGCAAGCCGGAGCGCCTGCTGGCCCTCACCTTCACCAAGGCCGCCGCGGCCGAAATGGCCAACCGGATCGCCGAGCGTCTCGCCCTATGGGCGACGA
This sequence comes from uncultured Alphaproteobacteria bacterium, assembly GCA_963724385.1. Lineage (GTDB taxonomy): Bacteria > Pseudomonadota > Alphaproteobacteria > Dongiales > Dongiaceae > DASXQK01. Next base: position 1,563,271 of record CAVRUJ010000002.1, read on the forward strand.
TGGAAGAGGGCGACCTGGCCAAATCCCTCGACCTGCTGCTGGGTCGCGGCGCTTCGGACGAGGAACGCAGCCTAGCCCGTCGCCTGTTCGCCCGGGTCCTGGATACGCCCGGGGGCATGCGGATCATGACCATCCATGCCTTCTGCCAATCGCTGCTGCGCCGTTTTCCCCTCGAGGCCGGGATCGCGCCCCATTTCGAGCTTCTGGACGAACGCGGCAGCGCCGAGCTCCTGGCCAAGGCCCAGGAGGAAATGCTGGAACAGGCGGCGGAAAGCGAAAGCGGCCCGCTCGCGCGCGCGCTCTCGGTCGTCAACAGCCGGATCAATGAGCTGGATTTCGCCGATCTGCTGGCCGGTCTCATCGGCGCCAGGGGCAAGCTCGATCGCCTGATCCGGCGCCACGGCACCCTCGAAGCCGTGATCGCGGCCACCAAGCGAAAGCTGGGTCTGGCGGCGAACGAGGACGAGGCGAGCCTGCTGGCGGCCGGCATGGCCGAGGGCAGCTTCGATCGCGCGGCGCTGACCGCCGCTGCCGGGGCGCTCGCCAAGTCGTCGAAAAGCGACCGGCCCCGTGGCGAACGGCTCGCTCGCTGGCTCGCCGTCGAGCCAACCGAGCGGGCTGCTGGTTTCGAAGACTACGCCGGAATTTTCCTGCCCAAGGAGAAAGACCGGGTTCGCGCCAAGCTGGCGGCGGCCGAAGCCCGCAAGCTCCTTCCGCGAATCGACGAAGTCTTGGGCGCCGAAGCTGAGCGCCTGCTGGCTCTCTGCCGGCGCCTGGCCGCCGCGCGGCTGGCCGAGGCGACCGCCGCCCTCATGGTCCTCGGCGCCGACATCCTGGAGCGCTATCGGCGCCTCAAGGACGAGCGCGCCGCCCTCGACTACGAGGACCTGATCCTCTCGGCACGCTGGCTGCTCGAGCGGCCCGGGATCGCGCCCTGGGTGCTCTACAAGCTGGACGGCGGCCTCGACCACATTCTCCTGGACGAGGCCCAGGATACCAGCCCGGCCCAATGGGAGATCGTGGCGCGGCTGGCGGAGGAATTCTTCGTCGGCGAAACGGCGCAGCCGGGTCCGCGCACCGTCTTCGCCGTGGGCGATGCCAAGCAATCGATTTTCGCATTCCAGGGCGCCGATCCGGCGGCCTTCGCCGACATGCGCCGGCATTTCGCGGCCAGGATCGAGGGCATGGGAAGCCAGCTTCAGGATGTTCCCCTCGACATCTCCTTCCGCTCCACCGAAGCGGTGCTGAAGGCCGTGGATGCCGTCTTCGCCCTGCCGGAGATGCAGGAAGGTGTGGCCCTCGACGGTCGCGTCATCGCCCATAGCTCAGCCCGCCCCGGCCAGGCGGGGCACGTGGAGGTCTGGCCGCTTGTCCAACCCTTGGCGCGCGAGCCAAGGGCCGAATGGCAGCCGCTGCGCGAACGCCGGCCCGGCGATTCGCCCCGAGAGCGCCTGGCACGGCTGATCGCCGAGCGCATTGCCGGCATGCTGGCGAAGGGCGAGAGGCTGGAATCCCGCGGCCGGCCGTTGCGCCCGGGGGATTTCCTGATCCTGGTCCGCCATCGCGACGCGCTGGTCGAGGATCTCGTGCGCGAATTGAAGAAGCGGCGCGTGGCCGTCGCCGGAGTCGACCGCATGCGTCTCATGGACCAGCTCGCGGTCCAGGACCTCGTCGCCTGGGGCCGGTTCCTGCTGCTGCCCGAGGACGATTTCAACCTCGCCGTCTTGCTGAAGAGCCCGCTCGTCGGCCTCGGCGAGGACGAGCTTTTCGCGCTCGCCACGGAACGCGAGAACCGGAGCCTGTGGGAAGAGCTTCAGCGCCGGCCGGAATTCGCCGCGGTACGCGAGCTTCTCGCCGACAGCCTCGCCCGGGTCGACTTCATGCCGCCCCATGAGCTCTATGCCGATCTCCTGGGCCGGCTCCAGGGGCGCGCCAGGCTCTTGGGCCGGCTCGGCCCCGACGTCGCCGATCCCTTGAGCGAATTCGTCAACCTGGCGCTCTCTTACGAGCGCGAACATGTGCCCTCGCTTCAGGGCTTTCTTCACTGGCTCGAGCGGGACGAGGGCGAGATCAAGCGGGAGAGCGAGCCTTCCGGCGCAGGCCTGGTCCGCATCATGACCGTCCATGGCGCCAAGGGTCTCCAGGCCCCCATCGTCTTCCTGCCCGACACGCTGTACCGGTCCAGCAAGCCAGCGCGCCTGTTCTGGCTGCCGGAAGGCGATGGCGGCTTTCTGCTCTGGCCGGCCCGCGTCGAGGACGACGACCCGCTTTCTGCCGCGGCCAGGGCGGCCGGCAAGGCGGCCAGCCAGCGGGAAGAACGCCGGCTGCTTTATGTTGCCCTCACCCGGGCCGAGGACAGGCTTTACATCTGCGGCTGGCAGGGCGGGAACCCGCCGTCCGAGGATTGCTGGTATCGCACGATCCTTCGCGGCCTCGACGGCCTGGCGGCACCGGTCCCCTTCGACAGCCGCGCCGAGCTCGGCCGGGATGGCTGGACCGGCGAGGCCCTGCTCATCGACGAGCCGCAGCATCGAAAGCCCGAAGCCGATCTCGTTCGTTCCCGGGGTACCCCGCCGCTCGATGCCGCGCCGGCGCCGTGGATCGCGGTGGCGCCGGCGCCCGAGCCCCTGCCCGGCCGGCCCCTCAGCCCCTCGCGGCTGGGGGAGGAGCCCGCTGTCTCCGCACCCTTGGCCGCCAAGGGCGACGAACTGCGCTACCGGCGCGGACGGCTCATCCATCGCCTGCTCCAGAGCCTGCCCGACCTGCCCTCCGACCAGCGCAGCGCCGCGGCGGCGCGCTTCCTTGCCCAGCGCGCGCAAGACCTGGCCCCGGCCGCCCGGTCTGAGATCGCGAGCGAAACATTGCGCCTCTTGGCCGATCCGGCCTTCGCCCCGCTCTTCGGCCCCGGCAGCCGGGCCGAGATACCCATCGTCGGCGAACTTGGGCCCGGCACGGCCATTGCCGGCCAGATCGACCGGCTCCTGGTCACGGCCGAGGAAGTCCTCGCGGTCGATTACAAGACCAACCGGCCGGCCCCCCGGACGGCAGCCATGACGCCGCAGCCATACCTGCGGCAAATGGCAGCCTATCGCGCCGCGCTTGGCAAAATTTATCCAGGCAAATCAATACGCTGTGCTTTGCTCTGGACGGAGGAACCGCGCCTCATGGCGCTGCCCGAGGAACTGCTCCAGGCCCATTCACCTTGACCTGCCCTGCCCCGGTCCTTACCTTTTGGGGACGCAAGCCGGGCCCGGTCGGGTCCGCAAAATCCAGACAAGGAAAAGGCATGATGGGTTCTCCCACCACCGTCGCAGACAAGAGCTCGACGAAGAAGATCACCGACCAGAGCTTCGAGCGGGACGTGCTGAAGGCTGCGGGCCCGGTGCTGGTCGACTACTGGGCGGAGTGGTGCGGCCCCTGCAAGATGATCGCCCCGGCGTTGGAGGAAATGGCGACCAGCCTTTCCGGCCGGCTGACGGTGGCCAAGATGAACATCGACGACAATCCCCAGACGCCGAAGAAGTACGGGGTACGCGGAATTCCCACCCTGATGCTGTTCAAGGGCGGCCAGGTGGCGGCGACGAAGATCGGCGCCTTGCCCAAGAACAAGCTCCTGGAATGGGTCGAATCGGTTCTCTGAAGCCCGAAGACGCTTGTCTCTCTCGGAAAAGCCCCGCGCGAGCGGGGTTTTTCTTTTGGGTGGTCTCAATCCTGGTTGTGGCCGCGCCGTAAGCCAGACCCAATCCCGGCGCGATCAATCGGGCGGCGGAATTGCCGACGTGTCCAATCGCTGAAGACTCATCCGATCGAAGACATAGGCGGAACGCCCGTAGAAGTATTTTCGGTAGGCGGTTCGCCAATCGGGAGTGTCGAGGCGCCACTGCGGCAGCGGGCCGGTGCGGAAATAGACGACATTGGCGCGATCAAGCGGGACGAAAGGATATTCGCCCACGGGCGCATCGCGCGATTTCGGTACGAATACCACGGCGTTGCCGAGCTTCGCGGCATCGACCAGTCGAGGAAGCAACTGGTACTGGGGATCCCAATTCTTGAAGACCCCGACAATGACCTCGTCAGCATGCACCGCGTTCGCAAACAAAGCCGCGTAGGCAGCGACGACGGCGCTGGCAATGAGCTCCCGTTTCGCGCGTCTCGCACTGTCGTAGACGATCAGCATCCCCCGGGCGAGAAGAGGTATCAGACCGAACAGAGTCGCCTCGCTGTAGTAGCTGGTATGGAGCGGCGTCGAACCCCAGGTCGAGTGGTCCGAGTACTGGAAGAAAAGAGCGATCAAAGTGAAAAGGAAAACCGACCCGCAAAAGAGGTTGGCCACACGCCCCGTTGTCTGCAGCAAGGCTACGCCGATCAACACTGCGGGAACGAGCAGGAGCCATGCGGCTGCTGGAAAGACGCGCGTCGGGTCCGAGAATAGCAGCATGTTGGGGATGTAGTTTCCCCATCCGGCGGCGGTGAACAGGACGGCCGGCAGCGTGTGCTGCCAGATCCGGTTCAACGCGAAGGCCGGCGTGAAATCGATGCGGAAGTCGACGACCAGCGGGGCATAGCCTTCGCCGCGAATTCCGAACCCCATCCGATCGGCGGCTTGCAGGGCATTGTAGGGCAGCAGCCAGGGGTCGCCCGTGAGCTGCGCGTTCCATGCAAAGAAAAGCCCGACCATCGCCAGCACCGTGACCGCCATGGCAGCGGTCGGCGGCAGGAGGCGTAAAGGCCTGTCAGCCCGAAGTGCCGCTTGTCCGATCAGGATGAGGCTTGCGAACCCGCAAACCACCGCCACTAGCGGCCGCGTATTGAAATCATAGCCGAGGGCGAGCCCGGCGAGCGCCCCGTAAAGCATGGCGCGTTCGCTGCGTGCGCAGGTCACCGCCCGCAAGATCGACCAGAAAAACAATGCAACGAACAGCCGACTGGTCGGCTGGCCCAGCAGCGTGGCCCCCATCACCACCGTGGCCGGCGAGAACGCGGCAAGCAGGAGCGCGAGCGCAGCGACACGTCGGTCAAAAAGCTCCCGGACGATCGCAAAGAACAACAGGAGTGTGAGACAGGTAGCAATGGCCGGCATGATCGAGGGCATGCCGGCAAGGACCCCGGGGGCCAGAAAGAGTGAATTGCCGAATGGATACTTGGCGAACCACAGGCCGTTGTAGATGTCGATATGCGGCGACGACGAGAACCCGAACTCAGGCGGCGCTTGCGCCGCCAGCACGCCTTGCGCGAACAGCTTGGCCTGAAACAAATTGGCCGCTGAGTCGGGGTCGAATGCGAAATAGGGAAAGCATATTCGAGCGATCTGCAGGCACAGCGCGCCGGTGCCGACCGATATCACGGTCGGATACCAGCTGAACGCCCGCTCCAGGCGGCAGGAGTGATCCTTCACGCGATCAGCTTGGTGAACACGGGCGCATTATGGCGCGTTCGCGAAATCCCGGGCGCAAGGGCAACCATGCAATTGAGTGAGCAATATGACTGAGCTACGCCCGCCTTGTGCCGATTCTGCCGGCAAGTGAAGCGTGCACCTATTCCGAATTTCATTTCCCCTTTTGCATCAACCATTCATCTCCAAAACCACGCCCGCCAGATAGAGCGAGCCGCAGATGAGGATGCGCGAGGGCCATGACTCGCGGGCGAGGACGCGGGCCACGGCAGCGTCCACGCCATCGGCGATCTCGGCTGCAATCCCTGCCTTGGCCGCAGCCCCGGCCGCATCCTCGGCCGAGAGCGAGGCATGATCGCCCGCGATCCTGACCGCGATCAGGTCGCTGGCCTGCGCTGCCAAGGGCTTCAGGAAGGCGACCGGCTCCTTGCTGCTCAGCATGCCGAAGACGAGATGCAGCGGCCGGTCCGCCCAGCCCTTGACGAATTCCCCCAGCGCCTCGCCGGCCGCCTGGTTATGGCCGCCGTCGAGCCAGAGCTCCCAGCCTGGCGGCAGGCTTGCCGCCAGCGGCCCCCGGGTCAGGCGCTGGAGGCGCGCCGGCCATTCGACCTCGCTAAGACCTCTCGCGGCAGCGTGATCGTCGACCTTGAATCCCCTGAGCAAGGGCAGGCAGGCAAGCGCCGCTCCGGCATTGGGAATCTGATGCGCCCCGGGGAGGGCCGGCTTGGGAAATCTTCGCTCGCCGGCGGAGTCGCGGAACGACATGCCCTCGCCCACTTCGGTTGCCAGCCACTCTCGGCCATAACGATGCAGGGGCGCTTCGAGCTCGGCCGCCTTGGCCTCGAACACCGCCATGGCTTCGGGCGGCTGAGGCCCGACCACCGCCGGCACGCGGGCCTTGATGATGCCGGCCTTCTCGAAGGCGATCTTGGCCAGCGTGTCGCCCAGGTACTGCATGTGGTCGAAGGAGATGGGCATCAGCACGCTGACGAGGGGCCGCTCGATCACATTGGTCGAGTTCGAGCCGGCCGCCGAGGCCGGTCTCCAGCAGCAGGATCTCCGCCGGCTGCCGGGCAAAGGCGAGGAAGGCCGCGCAGGTCGTGATCTCGAAGAAGGTGATGGGCTCGCCGCCATTCGCCCGCTCGCATTCCTCCAGCAAGGCCAGCAGCGCCTCCTCGCCGATCAGCGAGCCGGCAAGCCGGATGCGCTCGTGGAAGCGCACCAGATGGGGCGAGATGTAGGCATGCACGCGATAGCCGGCTGCCTCCAGCATCGCCCGGAGATACGCGATGACCGAGCCCTTGCCGTTGGTGCCGGCGACATGGACGACAGGCGGGACCTTCCGCTCCGGATGGCCGAGGCGCGCAAGCAAGCGCCAGGTCCGGTCGAGAGAAAGGTCGATGATCTTGGGATGCAGCTTGGACAGCCGCTCCAGGACGCGGTCGGTCCCGGGCCTCTGCTCTATCGCGTGTTCGGCCGAGGTCTTAGTCGAGTTGGGGCTGGGCATAGCTCTCGCCGGCGGGGACCACGGGCAGGCTCACCACCTCCGCCGGCGGAGTGGGATGGCGCAGCAGGTCGATGATGCGGATGAAGGTATCGCGCAGCTGGCTGCGGGGCACGACGAGATCGACCATGCCGTGCTCGAGCAGATATTCGGCCCGTTGGAATCCCTCGGGCAGCTTTTCGCGGATCGTCTCCTCGATCACGCGAGCCCCGGCGAAGCCGATCACCGCACCAGGCTCGGCGATCGCGATGTCGCCCAGCATGGCGAAGGAGGCGCTGACGCCGCCGGTGGTCGGGTCGGTCAGCAGGACGATATAGGGCAGCCCCGCCTCCTTGACCTCGTCCACGGCGATGATGCTGCGCGGCATCTGCATCAGGGAGATGATGCCCTCCTGCATGCGCGCCCCGCCCGAGGCCGGGATGACGATGAGGGGCGCTTCCTGCAGCACGGCGAGCCTGGCCGCGGCGATCAGCCCGTCACCCACGGCCGCACCCATGGAGCCGCCCATGAACTCGAAATTGAAGGCGGCGATCACCGCCGGGATGCCGCCGATGGTGCCGTGCGCGACGACGACGGCATCCTGCTCGCCGGTCTTGGCCTGGGCTTCTCTCAGCCGGTCGGTGTAGCGCTTGCTGTCGCGGAATTTGAGCGGATCGGGCTCGCCCTTGGGCAGCTCGATGCGATTGTACTTGCCGTCATCGAACAGAAGTTCGAGGCGCCGGACCGCCGGCAGGCGCATGTGATAGCCGCAATGGGGGCAGACCCTGAGTGCCGCTTCCAGCTCCCGGTGGAAGATCATCTGGCCGCATTTGTCGCATTTGTCCCAGAGGTTGTCCGGCGGCTCGGCGCGGCGCACCAGGCCCTGGAGCTTCGGCCGCACGAAATTGGATAGCCAGCTCATCGCCCTCTCCTCGCTCCCCTGACCGCCGCGGCAAGCTCGCCGACGAGGCCGAGCACGTCATCCTTCAACCCCGGCTTGGCCCGGCCAGCGGCGTCGAGGTTGCCGGCGGTCCGGTCCACCAGGGCCGAGCCCACCACCGCCGCGTCGGCCACCGCGGCCACCGCCGCCGCCTGCGCCGGCTTGCGGATGCCGAAGCCCACCGCCACCGGCAGCGCCGTGTGACGCTTCAGCCGGGTGACCGCCTTGGTCACATCGGCGTCGGCGGCCGAGCGGGTGCCGGTGATCCCGGCAATCGCGATATAATAGACGAAGCCCGCGGTGTTGCGCAGCACCGCCGGCAGGCGCTTGTCGTCGGTCGTGGGCGTGGCGAGACGAATGAAATCGAGGCCCGCCGCCTTGGCCGGCAGGCAAAGCTCGTCGTCTTCCTCGGGCGGCAGGTCGACGACGATGAGGCCGTCCACGCCCGCCGCCCTGGCGTCGGCCAGGAAGCGCTCGTTGCCGTAGCGGTAGATCGGGTTGTAGTAGCCCATGAGCACGATGGGCGTCGCCTGATCGGCTTCCCGGAAGGCGCGGACCATGGCCAAGGTGCGCGTCATGCGCTGCCCGGCCTTGAGCGCGCGCAAGGACGAGGCCTGGATCGCCGGCCCGTCGGCCATGGGATCGCTGAACGGCATGCCGAGCTCGATGAGGTCGGCGCCGGCCGCCGGCAGGGCCTTCACGACCGCGAGCGAGGTCTCAGGGTCGGGATCGCCCGCGGTCAGGAAAGTGACCAGCCCCGCGCGGCCCTCGCCCTTGAGTGCCTCGAAGCGCCGCTCGATGCGCCCGGCCGGCCTTGCCGCGCTCACAGCTTGGTCCCGAGAAGCTTGGCGGCGGCGAAGATGTCCTTGTCCCCGCGCCCGCAGAGGTTGACCACGATCAGGTGATCCTTGGGGCGCTTGGGCGCGATCTTCATCACCTCGGCCAGGGCATGGGCGGGCTCGAAGGCCGGGATGATCCCTTCCAGCCGGCTCAGCAGCTGGAAGGCTTCCAGGCACTCCTTGTCCGTGGCCGAGACGTATGTGACCCGGCCGGTATCGTGCAGCCAGGCATGCTCCGGCCCGATTCCGGGATAGTCGAGGCCGGCCGAGATGGAATGGGCCTCCAGGATCTGGCCGTCGTCGTCCTGGAGAAGATAGGTGCGGTTGCCGTGGAGCACGCCGGGCAGGCCGCCGGCGAGCGACGCCGCGTGGTGCCCGGTCTCGATGCCCTCGCCCGCCGCCTCGACGCCGCGCATTTCGACCGTTGGATCGTCGAGGAAAGGATGGAACAGGCCCATGGCGTTGGACCCGCCGCCGATGGCCGCGACCAGCGTGTCGGGCAGGCGCCCGCCCTCGGCCTTGGCGAGTTGCGCGCGGGTCTCGCGCCCGATCACACATTGGAAATCGCGGACCATGGCGGGATAGGGATGGGGGCCGGCGACCGAGCCGATGATGTAGAAGGTGTTCTCGACGCTGGCGACCCAGTCGCGCAGGGCCTCGTTCATCGCGTCTTTCAAGGTGCGCGAGCCGCTCTTGACCGGCACGACCTCAGTCCCCAGCAGGCGCATGCGGAAGACGTTGGGCTGCTGGCGCTCCATGTCGATCTCGCCCATGTAGACCGTGCAGGGCAGGCCGAAGAGAGCGGCGACGGTGGCCGTCGCCACGCCATGCTGGCCGGCCCCGGTCTCGGCGATGATCCGGGTCTTGCCCATGCGCCGGGCGACCAGGATCTGGCCCATGCAATTGTTGATCTTGTGGGCGCCGGTGTGGTTCAGCTCGTCGCGCTTCAGGTAGATCTTCGCCCCGCCCAGATGTTCGGTCAGGCGCTGGGCGAAAAACAGCGGGCTCGGCCGCCCGACGTAGTGCTCGAGGTAATAGTCGAGCTCGGCGGCGAAGGCGGGATCGGCCTTGGCCCGGCCATAGGCCTGTTCCAGCTCCAGCACCAGCGGCATCAAGGTCTCGGCGACGAAGCGCCCGCCATAGATGCCGAAGCGCCCGCGCTCGTCCGGTCCGCCGCGATAACTGTTGGGTTTGTTCACGACCCGTCCCTTCAAGGGGGCGGAATCAACCATATGCGCTCCGGAAGGTCAAAGGCAGGCTGGGGCCTGTCGCCGGGAGACGGATGCTCGTGCAGTATGGCGCTTCTCCATCTGCATATCGATCCGGCAGGCAACTCCATGCGCGTCTTTATCGTCCACGCTCATCACGAACCCCAGAGCTTCAACGGCGCCATGACCCGCGAGGCGGAAGCAGCACTCAGCGCCGCCGGGCATGAGGTCGTCATCTCCGACCTTTACGCCATGAAGTTCGATCCGGTGTCGGACCGGCGCAACTTCACGACCGTCAAGGATCCCACCCGGCTGCGCCAGCAAGCCGAGGAAGCCTATGCGGCCGAACATGAGGGCTTCGCGCCGGAGATCCAGGCGGAAATGGACAAGCTCTTCTGGTGCGACGCGCTGATCCTCCAGTTCCCGCTCTGGTGGTTCGGCCTGCCGGGCATCCTGAAGGGCTGGGTCGATCGGGTCTTCGCCTCGGGCGGACGGATCTATGGCGGCGGCAAGTGGTACGACCGGGGCGTCTTCGCCGGCAAGCGCGCCATGTGCTCGCTGACCACGGGCGGATTGCCGCCCGCGTATTCTCAAACAGGCTTGAGCGGGCCGATCGATTGGATCCTGTTCCCGATCAACCACGGCATCCTCTATTTCACCGGCTTCACCGTGATCGAGCCATTCCTCGTCCATGGGCCCGTGCGCATCAGCCAGGAGGAACGCCTGGCCCATCTGGCGCGCTATCGCGAACGGGTGCTGGGTTTGGCGACGGCGCCGACGATCAGTTATCCGAAGCTCGCCGACTATGACGAGCGCTACGTCTTGAAAGCGCCGCCGAAAGCGTAGAAGCGCAAGCCGAGGCGCAGAGAAGGCCCGGCCAATCCGGCGCCGGAATTAGCGCTGACTTCTCGAATTTCAAGGGCAGGCCGCTGGAACATTTTCCGGACGTTATTTTTGCTCACGACAAATGTGAATAATCCGCCGGTTGAACGCCATACCGCGCCGCACCAAATCCCTCGCACTGGCGCTAAACCCGCCTTTTGCGAGCAATGGAGTACCCTTTTGAATCCCTATCTCACCAGTCCGACGCTATCTGCTTCTCACGATTTGCCGGCCGCCGGCCGCATCCTCCGCGCCCTGCGCGGACTTGATTCCGTCCTGGGGGCGGTCATGAACACGCTTTCCATCTGGGATCGCCGGCACAGGGACCGGCTGCATCTGGCAAGTCTCGACCACCGCATGCTGCGCGACATCGGGATCAGCAGCGCCGATGTTCACCACGAGGCGTCCAAGCCGTTTTGGCGCGCCTGAACGCCCCGGGCCCGAACAACCCTAGCCGACGTCACGCCCGCATCACCTCGTCCAGCGCCCGTCGCGGGCTTGGGCTCGCGGCCCGTTCGGGGATCCCCAACCGGAAGACGAAGGTCGGCTCCCAGCCTGGCAAGCCGGCGAGCTTGGTAAGCGCCGGCCCGAATGTGTTGGGTTTGCCCAGCATCGCGTCGCGATCGATCCGCTCGACGGGCTGATTGAGCGGCTGCGCGGTAAGGCCTTCGGCCGTCGCGGCCAGATGCAGCCTTTGCCAGGCCCGGCCGGCTTCGATGGCGGAGCCCATGTCGAGCCGGTCGCGCACCAGAAGCATGCCGAAAAGCGGCGCGCTCGCGACCTGGCTGTCCCGGGTGAGGGCGAGCCAATACTGGTCGGCGGATTGAGCGTCCATATCGGGCAGGATCTTGGAGAGCGCAGTCACCAGGGGCGAGAGCCCGGCCGTATCCACCGTCACGCCGTCGCGATGGGCGGCGATCTCCTGCCGGCCGGTGCGGAACCATCGGGCGCTGTCGGCGGACATCTCAGGGTCGGCGATGATGCTCTCGGTCGCCGCAACGATCAGCCTGCCCAGGTCCTCGCGCGCGGCCTTGCCTGCGGCGAAATAGATGGCCACGGCGTCGCTCGCGGCCTGACGGGTGAAGCGGTCGAGGCTGTCCATGGCGATCGGCCGGTCGGCGAAATAGGGCCCGCGATTGGTGTGCCGGTGCGGGATCGCATCGAACAGGGGATCGCGGACGGGCGGCGCATGGGTAAAGGCGAGGCGGGCGGCGAGCAGCGGCGTGTCGGCCGGAGACAGGGAAAGCCGGCCCTCTGCGGGTTGCACGTCCGCCTTCCAGCCAAAGGCCCGCGCGGCCAGCACGAGGTTCTCGATCGCGGCGCCGAGGCCGAGATGCATCTCGCGCCGGAAGGGATCGAAGCTGCCGAGATTGCGCGCGCGGTCGGCGAAGACGGAAATCGCGTTGTCTTCGAGCCGGAACAGCCAAGGCTGGGTGTCATGGGGATTGGCGGCCAGGATCGCAGCATGCAGCGGCTGCTTCACGCCTTCGGCCCCATCGCCCTGCCACTCGCCCCAAGGCGCATAGGCCGGGCCTTCGCCCGCCGACCACAGGCCGCGGTCCCAGGCGCGGTAGCCGAGACCGGCGAGCGAAAGGCCGGCAGCACCGGCCGCGCCGATCAACAATGCCCGCCGCCTCAGCATGGCCGCCTCCGTCCTCAACGATCCGCCAACGCCCGACATTGGCAGGTTGCAGGCATTCGCGCCGAAACACTACCCTGACGCGGCTCCAAAGCTCATTCGGGTGGAGAACTTCGTTGGACCCCGTTCGCCTGCGCAAGGCGCAAACCGACGACAAAGCGACCATGCGGGCGATGCTGGCCGATCACCTGCGGGAGATCCGCGCCTTCGGGCCGGTCGAAGAGCCTTATCCTTATTTCGATGTCTACTGGACCGAGGCGACGCGCTGGCCCTACCTGATCGAGGTCGACGGCGAGCCGATCGGCTTCGTCATGGTCAACCAGTGGTCGCCGTCCGGACGCGGCACCGATCACGCCATCGCGGAGTTCTACATCGGCCCCGCCCATCGGCGCCTCGGCCTCGGCGTGGAGGCGGCCCGGCAAGCTTTTCTGGCTCACCCCGGCCAATGGGAGCTCGCCATCTTCGAGGCCAATCGGCCGGCCCAGGCGTTCTGGCCCCGGGCGATTGCCAGCGTCGGCGGCCGGTCTCTCGAGCGCTTCGTGTACCAAGGCAGCGCCGTGCTGAGATTCGTGGTTGGCGCCGAGGTTTGAGCCGAGGCTCTCTCTACAGCGTCGCCGCCAGCTTCAGGAAGGCCGTGATCTTGCTCGGGCTCTTGCGCCCCGGTGCATCCTCGACGCCTGAGGAAACGTCGACATGGGTCGCCCGGGTCGCCGCCACGGCGGTCGCGAGGTTCCCGACATTGAGGCCGCCCGAGAGCATCCAGGGCCTGGTCCAGCGCCGGCCTGCCAGGAGCGCCCAGTCGAAGCTGAGCGCATTGCCGCCCGGCAGCGCCCCTTTCATCGCGGCTGGCGGCTTGGCATCGAACAGCAGCCAGTCGGCCGCCGGCAGATATTCGTCCGCCGCCGCGATGTCCACCGCCGAGGCGATGCGCAGCGCCTTCATGACGGGAAGGCCGAAGCGCCGGCGCAGCTCCTTCACCCGGCGCGGCGCTTCGTCGCCGTGGAGCTGCAACATGTCGAGAGAGGCTTCCTTGAGCACGGCCTCGATCGTCTCGTCGGCAGCGTCGACGAAAAGCCCGACCTTGACGATCCCCTGCGGCACCGCGCGAACGAGGGCCGCGGCGCCGGCGGGCTGAAGCGCCCGCGGGCTCGCCGGATAGAACACGAAGCCCAGATGGCTCGCCCCGCCGGCCACCGCCGCGGCAACGGCGGCCGCGCTGTTGAGGCCGCAGATCTTCACCTTGACGGCCATCAGGTGGGACCGGGCTGGCCGACCAGCCGTCGGAAGACCAGCGCGTTGATGGTCACCAGCACGGCAAGGAGCGCGGTCGAGACGAAGGCGCTGATGAAGAGCAGCGCATAGGGCGCCAGTTCGCCAAGGCCGATCAGGCCGGCCAATGCGCCGAGCAGGGCGGGAACGGCGAACCAGCCGAAACCCGCAAGGAGATAAAGAGCCAGGAGCCGCCGGCCGTTGCCCATCGTCGCCTTCCAGGACCGGCTCATCTCCGAGGGAAGATCGACGGCGATGGCGGCGAAGCTCGGCCCGAGCCGGCCAAGCGCGTAGGCCGTGATGGGAATGAACCCCAAATAGGCGATGGGCAAGGTGCTGTAAGGGCTGACGCCGGCCCTGAGCGCGATCGCCACATCGATGTAGGAGAGGAATCCGGCGATCATGATCATGCCGAGGAAGCAGACCCAGAGCCGGAAGAAATAGCGCAGCTCCCGGAGGCCAAGCTGCACCCCGAGCCCGCCGCCGGCTTTTTCGGGCCCGAGCAGGATGAGGCGATGCCAGCCGACCCCGAACACGGCAAGCAGCACGAAGTTGGTCACCAGCACCAGCAGGAGGCCGGGCATCAGCCGGGGATCGACCACGGTCTCGCCGGCCGCATTCACCTGGGCCCCAGCCAGCATGGGGAGCAGGTAGTTGAAGAAAAGGACGTTCAGCGCGAAGCTGCCGAGAAGGAACACCAGCCCCACCCGCAGCAGGTCGTTCCTGCGCTCGAGGACGAGACGGCAGGCCTCCGCGATGGTCGCCAGCACCGGGATCGGCGCGCTCATCGCCCGGCCGCTTCCCCGCGGCCGATCTCGCCGCGGATCGAACGGGCGGCGGCCTTGGGATCGGCTGCACCGGTGATGGGCCGGCCGATGACCAGGAAATCGGCGCCGAGCCTGGCCGCCTCGCCCGGCGTCATCACCCGCTTCTGGTCCTGGACCGCGGCCGAGGCCGGGCGAAGGCCCGGCACCACCAGTTTGAAGTCCGGCCCGCAATCGGCTCGGATGGCGGCGATGTCGGAGCCGGCGCAGACCACGCCGTCGCAGCCCTCGGCCCGGGCGAGCATCGCAAGGCGCCGGGCCTGGCCCGCAGCCGAGGCGCCCTGGCCGACGGCGGCCAGGTCCTCGTCGGCGAGGCTCGTCAGCACCGTGACCGCAATCAGCAAAGGCCGCGTCTCGCCCGCTTCGCGCACCGCCTCGGCGGCGGCGCGCAGCATCGCGCGTCCCCCGCCGGCGTGCACATTCAGCATCATGGGCCTGAGGCGCAACGCCGACCTTACGGCGCCCGCGACCGTGTTCGGGATGTCATGGAACTTGAGATCGAGGAAGAGCGGGCGCCCCAGCGCCGCCACGGCCACGACCCCGGCCGGCCCGTTGGCAAGGAAGAACTCAAGCCCGAGCTTGACCCCGTCCACCGCTTCGCCCACGGCGCGCGCCTGGTCGAGGGCAAGGGCAAGGTCGGGCGTGTCGAGGGCGAGCAGAATCCGGGCCGGCATGGCGGGCTCTATAGCAGAAGGCGATTGGACGGGATACCGAAGCGGGCGCGAGCGGGAGGGCCCTGGATTCAGCTCCGGGGCGGCGGCAGGCTGGCAGCGGCACCCGGCGGGCGCTGGGCGGCATGGCGGCGCTCCTGCTCAGCGATCTGGTGGGCCTGGGCGCGCGCCGTCTCCCCCAGCGCGCGCAGGCGCCGGCGCGTGGCCCCGCCCGACAGCCAGGCGGCGACGGCCCCGGCGAAGAAGCCGATCACGAGCGCCAGGAACAGCGCCACGAAGCCGGGCAAGGTGAGGCTCCAGGGCAAAGGCCAGAAG
The DNA here is from genome assembly GCA_963724385.1 of uncultured Alphaproteobacteria bacterium. Lineage (GTDB taxonomy): Bacteria > Pseudomonadota > Alphaproteobacteria > Dongiales > Dongiaceae > DASXQK01. The sequence goes on from CAVRUJ010000002.1 coordinate 1,578,733, forward strand.
CTGAGCGCGAGCGCGCCGCGGTTATCGACGGCGAAGACCACCAGGACGATGAAAAGCGGCAGGCTGACGATGAAGGACAATCGGCGCATCGGCCGGCGCCTGGATCAGGCCTGGCCGCCGTTGAGGCGCTCGCGCAGCTGCTTGCCGGTCTTGAAGAAGGGGATCACCTTGCGCGCGACCTCCACCGTGTCGCCGGTGCGCGGATTGCGCCCGGTGCGCGCTTCGCGCCGCTTGATCGAGAAGGCGCCGAACCCGCGCAGCTCCACCCGGTCGCCCCGGGCAAGGGCGGCGGCGATCTCGTCGAATATGGTGACGACGATCCGCTCCACGTCCCGGTGGTAGAGATGCGGGTTGATTTCTCCGATCCGGAGAATGAGTTCCGACTTGGTCATCGTCTGCCCCCGAGGCGCCACGGCCCAAGCCTGGCGCCCTCTGCCCGGCAAAGGTGCCAAACGTGCTGGGGGGCGTCAAGGGTTAAGTATTTAAGATAACACCGTTTTTTGCCACGGCCCCAAAAGCGGAGCAAGGAACCGCGGCCGGGAAGACGAAAAAGGGCCCGGCGGCGGACCGCCGGGCCCCATTCGACTTCAGCGAAACCCTGGCGCTGCTACTCGGCCTCGGCCTCGTTCTTGTTCTTCGACTTGCTCTTGGCCTTGGCCTTGGGAGCGGCTTCTTCAGCCTCCTCCCCTTCGGACTTGGCCTTCTGGGCGCGCGAGATCGCCGCGCCCAGGATATCGCCCAGGCTGGCGCCGGAATCGGTCGAGCCGAACTCCTCGAGCGCCTTCTTGTCCTCGTCCACCTCGCGCGCCTTGATGGAGAGGTTGAGTTTGCGCGTCTTGGCGTCCATGACCGTGATCTTGGCGTCAATCTTTTCGCCGATGGCGAAGCGCTCGGGCCGCTGCTCGCCGCGTTCGCGGGAAAGCTCCGCCTTGCGGATGAAGCCGAGAGTCCCGTCGCTGAGCGCCACTTCGACGCCGCCCTCGTTGATCGCCGTCACGCTGACCGTCACCACCTCGCCCTTCTTGTGGGTCGCGGCGGTGGCGGCGAACTGGTCGGTGGTCAGTTGCTTGATGCCCAGCGAGATGCGTTCCTTCTCGACATCGGCGTCCAGCACCTTGACCTTGACCTGGTCGCCCTTCTTGTAGGCGTTGATCGCCTGCTCGCCAGGCTTCTGCCAGTCGAGGTCGGAGAGATGGACCATGCCGTCGATCTCGCCCGGCAGGCCGACGAAGAGGCCGAACTCGGTGATGTTCTTCACTTCGCCGGTCATCTCGCTGCCGGCCGGATACTTGTCCTTGAAGGCCTGCCAGGGGTTCTCCAGGCACTGCTTCAAGCCGAGGCTGATGCGCCGCTTGGTCGGATCGACGTCCAGCACCATGACCTCGACCTGCTGGCTGGTGGAGACGATCTTGCCCGGATGGACGTTCTTCTTGGTCCAGCTCATCTCCGAGACATGGACCAGGCCCTCGATCCCCGGCTCCAGCTCCACGAAGGCGCCGTAATCCGTGATGTTGGTGACGCGGCCGGTGAACTTGGCGCCGACCGGATATTTGACCTCGACCTTCTCCCAGGGATCGGCCTCGAGCTGCTTCATGCCGAGGGAAATGCGCTGGGTCTCCGGGTTGAAGCGGATGACCTGCACCTTCACCGTCTGGCCGATGGAAAGCGCTTCGGAGGGATGGTTGATGCGCCGCCAGGCGATGTCGGTCACATGCAGCAGGCCGTCGACCCCGCCCAGATCGACGAAGGCGCCGTAGTCGGTGATGTTCTTGACCACGCCCTGGAGCACCTGGCCCTCGCGCAGCGAGGAGACAAGCTCGGAGCGGGCCTCGGCCCGGCTCTCCTCCATGACGGCGCGGCGCGAGACCACGATGTTGCCGCGCGCGCGGTCCATCTTCAGGATCTGGAACGGCTGGGGCGTGCCCATCAGGGGGCCGACGTCGCGCACCGGACGGATGTCCACCTGGCTGCCGGGCAGGAAGGCCACGGCGCCGGAGAGATCGACGGTGAAGCCGCCCTTGACCCGGCCGAAGATGATGCCGGTCACGCGCTGGTTGTCCTTGAAGGTCTTCTCGAGCTGGGTCCAGGACTCCTCCCGCCGCGCCTTGTCCCGGGACAGCACGGCCTCGCCGTTCTTGTCCTCCATGCGCTCGAGATAGACTTCGACCGTGTCGCCCACCTTGATCTCGGACTTCTGGCCGGGGCCGGAGAATTCCTTGAGCTGGACGCGGCCCTCGGACTTGAGGCCGACGTCGATGAGGGCGAAATCGTTCTCGATGGCAACGACGACGCCCTTGAGGACGCTGCCCTCGAGGCCGTTGCCGGCGCCGATGGATTCCTCGAGCAGGGCGGAGAAATTCTCCTTGGCGGGCGTGGTGGCTTGGGCCGTATTGGCCATGGCGATAAGTTCCTTCCTCTTGCTATTCCGGCCGGCCGGTTGAATCCGGCGGTCTTGGAAATTCCCGCCCGGGACTATCCGCGGGCGAGGTCCGGCAGGACCCGGTCGATATGCGCGACCGCCAGGGCGAAGACGCCATCGGCATCCAGCTTGGAGCTGTCGATGACGAAGGCATCCTTGGCCGGGGTCAGGGGCGCGACCTCGCGACCACGGTCGCGGGCATCGCGGGCCTTCATGTCCTGCAGAACGCGGCTGTATATACTCGCAACCCCCCGCTCCCGCAACTCCCTGTGGCGCCTTTCCGCCCTCACCTCCGGGCTGGCGTCGATGAAGATCTTGGCGCGAGCATCGGGGAAGACCACGGTGCCGATATCGCGCCCGTCCAGCACCGCCCCCGGCGGAACCTCGGCGAAGCGCCGCTGGAGCGCCCGGAGCGCGGTCCGGACCTCCGGGATGGCCGCCGCCTTGGACGCCGCCTCCCCCACCTCCTCGCCCCGGAGCTCGGGTCCATCGAGGTCGGCAAGCGTCACGGATCCGGCCGCCGCCACCGGGTCCAGCCTCTGGCGCAAGACCTTCAGGCCGACGGCCCGATAGACCATGCCGGTGTCGAGGTGCCGGAGCCCATAATGGGCCGCGAGGCGCTTGGCCAAGGTGCCCTTGCCCGAGGCGGCCGGGCCGTCGACGGCGATCACGGTCATCGCGGCGCCAGGCGAGCGCCGAGCCCGTTCATCAGGGAGACGAAACCCGGAAAGCTGGTGTCGATGGGGGAGGCATCGTCGATGGCAACCGGCCGTTCGGCCGCCAGACCCAGGACCAAAAAGGCCATGGCGATGCGATGGTCGAGGTTGGTCTCGATGGTAGTGCCGCCCGCCGGCTTCCGGCCGCGCCCCTTGACGACGAGGCTGTCCTCGCCCTCCTCCACCGCGACGCCGCAGGCGGCGAGGCCCCGGGCGACGGCCGCAAGCCGGTCGCTTTCCTTGACCCTGAGCTCGGCAAGGCCGGCCATCCGCGTCTCGCCCTCGGCGAAGGCGGCGGCCACGGCGAGGATGGGAAACTCGTCGATCATGGAAGGCGCGCGTTCGGCCGGCACGCCGACGCCCGCGAGCCGGCTCGCCCGCACCCGAAGGTCGCCCACTGCCTCGCCTGCCTGCTGGCGCCGGTTCCCGATCTCGATGGCAGCGCCCATCTCATGAAGCGTGTCGAGAAGCCCGATGCGATGCGGGTTGAGGCCAATTCCTTTCAGCAGGATGTCCGAGCCCGGCAGCAGGAGTGCCGCCACCAGCGGAAAGGCGGCCGAGGACGGGTCGCCCGGCACTTCGATCGCCCGGCCGGTGATCTCCGGCTGACCCACGAGTGTAGTGACCCGCCCTTCGGCGCTCGCTTCCACCCGGACCTCGGCGCCGAAATGGCGCAGCATCAATTCGGTGTGATCGCGGGTCGGCTCCGGCTCGACGACTATGGTGTCGCCCGGGGTGTTGAGCCCGGCCAGCAGCACGGCCGACTTCACCTGGGCCGAGGGCACGGGCAGGCGATAGCGGATCGGCATGGGATCGGGGGTGCCGGTGACGGCGAGCGGGAGATACCGGCCCTGGCGGGCGACGAAGCGGGCGCCTATCCGGGAGAGCGGCTCGATCACCCGGGCCATGGGCCGGCGGCGCAGCGATGCATCGCCGGTAAGGAAGGCGGTCAGCGGGTGGCTCGCGAGAATGCCTAGGAGCAGGCGCGCGCCGGTGCCGGCATTGCCCAGATCCAGCAGGTCCGTGGGCTCAACCAGCGCCCCGATGCCGCGGCCGACGACCCGCCAGACGCCGTCCTCGCCGCGCTTTGCTTCGGCGCCGAGCGCCCGCATGGCGGCCGCGCTGCGCAGCACGTCCTCGCCTTCCAGGAGGCCGCGGATCTCGGTCTTGCCCACGGCGAGCGCGCCCAGCATGAGGGCGCGATGCGAGATGGATTTGTCGCCCGGGACGCGCGCGGTGCCGGAAAGCGCGCCGGATGTTCCGGAAACAAGCGGCTGCAAGACGATTCTCCCCTTCGTGACATTCCGCATCGCCCCCTTGAATTGGGGCGGCCGACCGTAGAATTACCTTTTGACAGGGCGGATCGATCATGGCAATTGGCAGCCCGGTTCGACACCGCCCCCTCGCATCGGAGGAGACGTGAACACAGTGACGAAGCAAGTCTGGGGCGCCAAGCGCCAATGCCCGGAATGCGGCGCCCGCTTCTACGACCTCAACAAGGCTCCGATCGTCTGCCCGAAGTGCAAGAAGGTCTATGAGCCCGAGGCGGTGAAGCCGAGCCGCCGCAGCCGGCCCCAGCCGCCGGCCAAGAAGCCGGTGCCGGTGCCGAAGGCCCCGGTAGAGGCCGAGGTCCCCGACGCCGGGCTCGACGAGCCGGCGGCGGAAGAGGAAGAAGAGGTGCTGGAAGATACCTCGGAGCTCGGCGAAGACGAGGACGACGTGGCCGAGGTAATCGAGAAGGTCGACGAGGGCGAGGAGCGCTAGGCTCGACCGCTCTCGCGCGGCGCCGTTTTTTCGCGGCACCGTTTTTGCTTGAATGCCGGGAGCCGGCTTCCTAGGTTCGGCCCTGGGGTTCGATCCCGGTCCAAGGCCGTGGCAGCGATAAGTGCGGCGGCAAGACCCAGTTTTCGGGGCCATAGCTCAGCTGGGAGAGCGCTACAATGGCATTGTAGAGGTCAGCGGTTCGATCCCGCTTGGCTCCACCAATCAAGGCAAGGGCTCGGCCAGCGATGGCCGGGCCCTTGTCGCGTCCGAGGGCCGCGGCGTTGCCTCGTTGCCTAGTCCCGGCATACCGTTCCGCCGCCCCATGGGCTAACGTTCCCCCTTCATCCGAAGCCGTCCCCAAGGAGCCCGACCATGCCCGACGATCGCCCGATTGAGAGAATCGCCCGCAGCTTCGGACCGGCAGCCATGACGGCGGCCAAGCAGACCGCCTTCGATTGGGTCAAGGCCTGGCGGCTCGTGGCTTGCGCGGCCTGATATTCAGCCTTGCTCGCCTTCATCATTTCCGACGGACGTAGCGTAATTCCTGGCCGCTAGCTGTGAGCTTTCAACAGGTTGTCCATCCGGCCCCTGCCGGGAGAAGCTGAAGGTGTCGAAGCCTCAGTGATCTCAGGGAGAGACCGGATGAACGTTCACAAGAATGCCCGTCTCACGGCGCACGGTCGAGAGTGGATCGTGGCCCGGGTGGCGAGCGGGCAGACGCTGCAGGCCGTCAGCGAAGCCGTAGGTGTCTGCCCGCGGACGGTGCGCAAATGGGTGAAACGCTACGATGCTGAAGGACTTGCCGGCTTGGCGGACCGCAGCTCGCGGCCCCGACGGCTGTATCGGCCGACGCCGCAGGCGATCGTCGAACGCATTGAAACCCTTCGGCGCGAGCGATTGACCGGCAAGGCGATTGCGGCCGAGGTCGGAGTCTCGCCGGCGACCGTCAGCCGGCTTTTGAAGCGCTTGGGCCTGAACAAGCTGAGCGCCCTGGAGCCGGCCGAGCCGGTGCGCCGCTATGAACGCGAAAACCCCGGCGAACTCATCCACATCGATATCAAAAAACTCGGCAGGATCGATGGCGTCGGCCACCGGATCACGGGCGACCGTAAAGGCCAGAGCAGCCGGCGAAGCCGGGGCCAAGGCCTCGGCTGGGAGTTCGTCCATGTCTGCATCGACGATGCCTCGCGCGTCGCCTTCAGCCAGGTCATGAAGGACGAGAAGAAGGGCAGTGCCGTCGCCTTCCTCAGGGCCGCCATCGCCTATTACGCAAGCCTCGGCGTCCAGGTGCAACGCGTCATGACCGACAACGGCTCGTGCTACAAATCCTTCGCCTTCGCGCGGGCCTGCAAACGGCTCCGCCTCAGGCACATCCGAACCAAACCCTATACCCCCAAGACCAACGGCAAGGCCGAGCGGTTCATCCAGAACGTCGTTACGCGAGTGGGCCTACGCCAGGGCCTACCATCACTCAGACCAGCGCACCGCCGAACTGCCGCGATGGCTTCATCGATACAACTGGCATCGCCCCCATGGCAGTATCGGCTCAATGCCACCGATCAGCAGGCTCCCTTTGACCGGGAACAACCTATTGAGGCTCCACACCTAGAGCATTTTCCGCCGAAGTGGGCACCGGTTCGGCGTAGAAAATGCGACCAGACCAAGGAATCTAGAGCATGTTTCGATTCAATCGGATCGAAACATGCTCTAGCGTCCCTGGAGAGGGGCTAGCGCTAGGAGGCTGGTGCCGATGCCCGGACATCCGTGTGCGCCCTAGCCGAACACGTCGCCGCTGGAAAGCGTTCCAGCACACGCGCCGTTGCGTCCAGATAGGCGTAGCCAAGCCTTCTGTCCGGCTCCAAATATGCGCTCTCAGCCCACTCGTTCCAGCCGTTGATGAACAGCAACCGCGTTGACCCACCATTGCTGAGAGTCCGTGCGCAAGCTCGCTCCAGCCAGTGCGCGTATCGTTCAGGCGTAGAACCGATGAAGGTCAGGCCGGCACCGGGGTTCCTCGCCTGATTGTCCCAACCGGGCATTACCGTTCTGAATGTAACATAGTCCGTCTCGCCCGCTTGCGCGTAGAAGTCGGCAACCTCGTCGTATTTGCGGACAACCCCCCGAAAGTCGGGGTTCAGGAGCTGACAGTCGGCGGTAATGTCCGTGACGCCACCCTGGTGCGGTGGGAAGTCGACGGCCGCGTCGAATTGCAGCGGTCGTGGGTCCAGGGTGCCAAACGTTCGAGCTGCAACCAGATACAATCCGGCAAAGCCGAGTTCGGTGGCCCGCTTCCGCCACCGTGCCGCGGTCCCGGCCGCATTTGGCAGGACGCTTGCACGGTAGACGATGAGCAGCGGCTTGCCATCGACCCGGATGTATCGCTCGTCGCGCAGCATGGGTGCAATGGAATCCAAGAATGCAACGTCGTCCCCCGGGGCGTGGTTTTGCGCGATGAGCACATCATCGTCCGATCCGTCCCAGCGCCGGGTCCAATTCTCATTCGCCCAGCAAAGGCAGAAGCGAAGCTTCAGGCTGTGATCCGCGAGGAATTGTTGCAGCGGGCGCTCCAGTAGGCGGCGCCCGGAAAACCAATAGTAGTGAAAGCAGAAACCATAGAGGCCATACTGACCGGCCATAGCCACCTGCTCACGCAGCACGTCCGGTACACGTAAATCGTAGAATCCCAAGTCGCCTGGCAGGCGCGGTTGGTAGTGCCCTAGGAACTGAGGCAGGGCTTTCGACACATTCGTCCACTCGGTGAATCCCGGACCCCACCAAGAGTCATTCTCGGGGATGCGATGGAACTGGGGTAAATAGAAAGCAACGGCCTTGATTGCCAGGTCGTTCGAATCCAGGCAGCGCTCCGCGCGGGCAACATAGGCGGGGCCTACTCCAGACCGGGCGTGACGCGCGTGTTCGAAGAGTTCCCGATAGGTGCGGTCCAGCGCCGAATTCCTACCACGCTCATGGTCTGCACGACTGCGCCAGGGTCGCGTCGCACTTGGACGTGTTGCAACCGGAGAGTGGGAATGCGTCGTCTCTTCCGCCAACATGATGCCGTAAGCGACGGACAATCGCCGTCGCAGCCCGGCGGCCCCTTCTTGCAGCCAAATTTCTCTTAGTCGCGACCAGACGGGCTCTATGCCGTTGTGGCGCCGAACCGTGTTGCGCCACAAACGCCACACGCCCTGAAACCCACGGGCGGTCAATCCCCAAGTCTCCCAGAACAGCGCACTAACGCCAGCAGTGTACCTTCTTTTCTAGGTTAGCACGTGGATCTTGGCTATTGCCACCGCAGCAATGATCCGTGCGAACCAATTGCCTTTTCCGCCTTGATTAACCGGGGATTGACAACTGCGGAGGCGCTCTTTGATCGGCCATGACCGATGGTCCTTTAGCCAGGCGTAACAGCGCTCCATCGCTCCACCTCCCGCTGCTCGCGGCACTATGACCCCGAGCGGGGCCGGGGGCTACTGCGAGCGATCGCGCTATTGGAGCATCCGCCGCATCCAATATACCACCTCGCGGATTGGACGGGTCATGCGTATCGTGCGCGATCCCAGTACTCGCGCAAGATCGGCTTCCCTTTGTGCCAACTCTGCTTTCCGTTCCGCCAACTCCCGCTTTAGGCGGCGCTCCGCGCCGCGCATGCGGACGATATCGTTCACCGGAATCTCGGTCGTCAAAGTTCCGAAATATTGGCGTCCAGCCTCCTGCACCTCATCCCACTCGCGGTGCCCGGCAACATCCCTGCGGTGTGTGGGAATGGTATTGCTTCCGTCCGTGCGATTGTAATATTCGGCAACTGCAGTGCCGATGCTCTTCCAATCGGTCTCGTACTTGGCCGCTATTGTCACGAAGACGCGATAGTCTTCCTGCTTGGACAAGGCCTCATCCGCGCGCAAATCGGGGGAGGCGATGCGCGTGCGATCAATCAGAATGCTGGTTGGTGGACAAAAGCTGCTGACGAAGAAGTCGTAGCGGTCCTCTCCTGCGAGAAAGCGCTTGGCGAACGCGAAGTCAAAGCCGCTCATCGGCGTGCATTCAACGGCCAGGGAAGACGCGAACGCTGCGGCAGCACCGCTGAATTGCAAACGATGAAGCAGATAACTGTAGCCCGCCGGATAGCAGGTGTCGTCGAAATCGCAGATTCCCAGGTAACGCGCGCGCCCGACGTCGAGCCCGGCGTTCCACAGCCGAGACCGATGATCGCCGGTCGGCGGGACGGCCACATTGGTCACAATCGGCCTGCGGCGGGGCGCGGCCCAGTCGAAGGCATCGACGCAGGCTTCGACTGCGGCGACACCCGCATCGTCGAGACCCTGTAGCATCAGCAGAACCTGAATTGGTTGATGCTGTTGCCCGTACAAGGAAAACAAGCATCGAGACAGGCGTCCGATCTGGGCCGGATCGTGAAACCGCACGATTACATCGATCGTATTGTCGAGATCTGCATGCCGGGAAACCGTGTGGGTGGGGATTGGACCAGGATAATCCCAGCGCAAGGGGGCAAAGTTGAGGCCGTGCCGGAAATCGGGAACCGACGAGACGCGCGGCGACGGCATGGATGCCGGCAAGGGACGCGGCGCCCAGCCCCGACCTGCCATGTCCTGCTCGAACTGATGTACGAGCGCCTCACTGCCCCACCGCGCCGCCAGATATCTGGCGGTGTCCAGATGAGCCCGCTGCGATATCTCGTTGGCAACTCGATTGAAGCGATGGTGGAACAGGGCACGCGGCGCATGCTTTACCGCATACCCGGCATCGCGTGCGCGCCACGAGAGGTCCACGTCCTCGCAGTACAGGAAGAAATTCTCGTCAAACCCGCCGATCGCCCGGTACACCGCCGCCGGGATGAGAAGGCAGCATCCACAAGCCCAGGGCGTGTCGAGCGTAAGCGGATCGAATGCCTTCGGAAGTTCTTCGGGGAATTGCGCGGCCTCCACAAGAGCCCGTCCCTGACAGCGGCGCGCCAGTGTGGTCATCTCGACAAGCGCATCGGGGTGGAGCATGCCGTCGGGGTTCAACGCCAGGTAGAATTCTGCGCCTTCCGCAAAGGCCTCGCCCATAAGCAGATTGTGTGCTCGTCCAAACCCGAGGTTGATTGGCGAGCCTTTAAATCTTGCGTGCGGACCGAACGCTGTCGGATCGACCGGCAAGTCGCCGTTATTGAGCAAGAAGACCGAACCCACCTCGGTCGTCGGTCGCGCAGCGTCCCTGGCCAGCCGGTCACTCGCTCTGCGGAGGCTGCGCCCGAGATCCGCCAGCTGGGTCTCCGAATTGTTGAATACGACGATGCCTGCGGCGATACGCGAAACCGCCGATGACATCCGCGAATGTTCATGCGAAGACAACTCAATCGATTTCATCGCCCCTTGCCCGTGGAGCAATCGCGCCCCGCCGCCGAGATCCCCGGCCGCCCGAACTCGCATTGACGCAATTCGTCGTTTGTGCTCGTCCCCAAGGCCGAATTCGCAGTCGTAGCAATATATTGCCTACCGACGCCGCAGCACAAATTGCGACGACAATGCCTGTGCTTGCCTCGTCGACTTGGAATGCATCGGTCGAGTCGTGTGGATGTCCATAGGGGCGGATGATCATATTTATCCGAGCCAGTCCCGGCAATACCGCTCCGCCGCGGCTTGGGCTAACCTCGCTCTCCCATCCGAGGCCGTCCCCAAGGAGCCCGACCATGCCCGACGATCGCCCGAGCCAGAGAACCGCCCAGAGCTTCGGACCGGCAGCCATGACAGCGGCCAAGCAGAGCGCCTTCGATTGGGTCAAGGCGAAGGAGGACTGGCTCTCCAAGCGCCACAAGGAGGTATGGGATTTCCACGAGCCCGCCTGGCGCGAATACAAGTCCGCCGCCTGGTACGTGAGGCTGCTGCGCGAGCACGGCTTCACGGTGGAGGAAGGCAGTGCCGGCATGCCTACCGCCTTCCGCGCGACCTTCGGCAAGGGCAAGCCGGTGATCGGCGCCTATGCCGAGTACGACGCGGTGCCGGGCAACAGCCAGGATCCGGTGCCTTACGAGAAGCCGCGGGACGGCGTGCATAAATCCGCCGCCGGCCACACCGATCCGCACTCGGCGCTGGGCTTGGGCGCACTGGGCGGGCTCCTCGCGGCCAAGGCCGCCATGGAGAAGCACAAGCTGCCCGGCACCCTCGTCTTCTTCGGCGAGCCGGCGGAGAAGGTCTGCGGCTCGAAGCCCGTGCACGCGGCGCACGGCTATTACGACGACCTCGACGCCGCCATCAGCTTCCATCCGGCCTTCACCACGTCCCATGCCAACACGGTCAATTGGGACACGCACTGCGGCTCCTACTGGAGCCGGATGTATACGTTCGAATGTCCGCATCCCGAGGAATGGGCGGGCATGGGCCTGAACGAGGGTGCTTCGGCCCACACCTCGGCCCGCGCGCCCGGCGCCATCGACGCCGTCTGCCTCATGTACATGAGCAGCAAGATGACCAAGGAGGCGATGCTGCCGCACACCGGCACCTGGACCATCAACGAGGCGATCCTCGCCGCCGGCCAGGCGACCGCCGACAATCTGGCCCCGGGCTTCAGCCAGATCCAATACGCCAGCCGTTGCCCCACATTGGAGATGCAAGAGCGCATCTACGCCGTTCTCGACAACAACGCCGAGCATGTGGCGAAGCTCGCCCATTGCACGGTGCGCAAGGAATGGGTGACCAAGACCCGGCCCGGGCTCGCCAACCACGCGATCGCCGCGCTCGCCTACGGCAACCTGGTGCTCGGCGGGGCGCCGGCCTGGGGCGAGGAGGCGAAGAAATTCGGCCGCGAGATCCAGAAGAACCTGGGGCTGGCACCCATGGCCGACCCGATCCATCCGGCCATGGCCAAGCTGGTGACGCCCGAGGAGGACGAGGCGCGGATGCGCGCCCTCCTGCCGCCCTGGCAGAAGAACTACACCTCGGACGACTACACCGACTACACCTGGCATTGCCCGACGGCGCGGCTCTATGTCGGCCGCGCCATGCTGGCGTCGCCCAAGCCCGGCTACCAGTACCCGACCTGGGTATGGAACGCGCTCGGCGGCCATCCCGCCACCATCGATCCCACCATCTTCTCCGCCGCGCGGGCGATCGCGGGGAGCCTCGTCGATCTGCTCACCGACCCGCAGGCGGTCGCCGCCGCGCAAGCCGAGTTCCGCGAGCGCACCGGCGGGGGCATCGGCGGCTCGAAATGGGTCGAACCGCTCCTGCCCAAGAACTTCCCGGCACCGATCCACTATCGCTGGCCCGAATATGTTTCGACCCCGCGCGGCGAGGAATGGTGGCTGCCCCAGGGCGCCTAGGGCTCTAAAGCCTAGGAGCGGGCACGGGGGCATGAGCACGCCGCTGGACGGCATCAAGGTGCTCGACCTTTCGCGCGTGCTGGCCGGGCCCTGGTGCAGCATGACCTTGGCCGATCTCGGCGCCGAGGTCTGGAAGGTCGAGACCCCCAAGGGCGGCGACGAGACGCGCAAATGGGCGCCGCCCAGCGTCGGCGGGATCTCGACCTATTATCTCGCGGTCAACCGCAACAAAAAGGCGCTCGCCATCGACATGGCCACATCGCGGGGTGCCGAACTCCTGCGCGAGCTCGTCCGCCGCGCCGACATCGTGCTGGAGAACTTCCTCGCCAAGTCGCTGAAGCAACTCGGCCTCGACTACGAGTCCCTGAAGGCGATCAAGCCCGACATCATTCACTGCTCCATCTCCGGTTATGGCCGCGATGGACCGCTCGCCGACCTGCCCGGCTACGATTTCGTCATCCAGGCCGAAGCCGGGCTCATGGCCATCACCGGAACCAGGGACGGCGAGCCGACCCGTTTCGGCGTCGCCATTACCGACCTGGTCGCGGGCATGAATGCGACCCAGGCGATCCTGGCCGCGCTCTATCACCGGCAGAAGACCGGCGAGGGCCAGAGCATCGATATCTCCCTCTACCGCGGCGGCATCCAGCTATTGGCCAATATCGCCAGCGGCTATCTCAACACCGGCCAGGAACCAGAGCGCTTCGGCAACGCCCATCCCTCGATCGTACCCTATCAGTGCTTCGCCACGGCGGACGGGCTCCTGGCGCTGGCGGTGGGAACCGACGAGCAGTTCCGCCGGCTTTGCCTCGCGGTGCTCGGCCGGCGCGACCTGGCCGAGGCACCCGAGTTCGCGACCAACAGGAAGCGGGCTGAGAATCGTGCCGCGCTGGTCGCCGATCTCGCGGCGATCTTCCGCGAGCAACCGACGCAAGCCTGGCTCGACCGCTTGGCCGCGGCTGGGGTTCCCGCCGGCAAGGTACGCAAGGTCTCGGAGGCCTTCACCGACCAGCCCGAGCTCGCCGGCCGGATGGTGGCCGAAGTCCCTCATCCCGAGCTCGGCCGCGTCAAGGTCGTCCGCTCGCCCTTGCGCTTTTCCGCGAGCAGCCTCGCCGAGCCCAACCATCCGCCGCTTCTAGGCGAGCATACGGCCGAGGTCCTGCAGCAAGTCCTGGGCCTGGCCCCGGCCGAGATCGCGGCGCTGCATCGAGACGGCGTGCTGTTCGATGCGTGGCTGGCGACGGCGCAATAGCGTTCTTCATTCCCCTCCCCCTTGATGGGGGAGGTCGGCGCGAAGCGCCGGGAGGGGGTGGGGCCGCACACTCCCTGTCGCGAATTGCTGCACCCCCCTCCCTAACCCTCCCCCACTAGGGGGGAGGGGACTGAGGAGATACGCGGCGACGCTACGCCGCCACCAGCCGCCGCATGGCGGCGGCGACTTCGGCCTTGCCGGCAATGGCCGCGCGGTTCAAGGGAGCGGAGACCGTGGGCGAGGCGCGGCCGCCGGAGACTTGAAGTATCTCGTGGTCGAGATGGTCCAGGAACCGCCCCTGGATTTCCGAGGCGATCTGCGGGCCCAATGTGATGCCGCGGGTCGTCTGCTCGGCGATCATCACCCGGTTGGTGCGCTTGACGCTGGCACCCACCGTCGCCCAGTCGAGGCCGAAGGGATCGAGGCTGCGCAGGTCGATGACTTCGGCGTCGATGCCGGTCTCCTCGGCGGCGGCCAGCGCCTCGCCCACCATGGCCGCACTCGCCAGCACGGTGCAGGCCCGGCCTGGCCGCACCACCCGCGCGGCGCCGAGGCGCACGCAGTAGTCGAGGTCACCCTTGGGCACCGGGCCTTCGGTCTGGAATAGCTGGACATGCTCGATCACCAGCACCGGGTCGTCGCAACGCAGCGCCGCGTTCATCAAGCCGATGTAGTCGAAGGGCGTGGTGGGGGCGACGATCCGCCAGCCCGGATAGAGCGCGAAGATGCCGCTGGGATCGCCCGAATGCTGGGAGCCGTAGCCGGTGGCCGACGAAACACGCACACGGACCACGACCGGCACCGGGAACTTGCCGCCGAACATGTGGCGGACCTTGGCGCATTGGTTGAAGAGCTGGTCGGCGGCGACCAGGCAGAAATCGCCGAACATGATCTCGACCACGGGCCGGAGGCCGTTCAAGGCCGCGCCCAGCGCCACGCCGGTGAAGCCGTTTTCGGCGATGGGCATGGCCAGCACCCGCTCGGGCCAGCGCTCGAGCGCCCCGCGGGTGGCACCGCTGACCCCGCCGCGCAGGCGATGGACGTCCTCGCCCATGATGACGATGCGGGGATCGCGCTCCATGTTGCGGGCGAGCACGTCGGACATGGCCGCGGCAAACTTCACCGGTGCCAGTTGATTCGGCGCATAGTCGGAAAGCTCGCGGAAGCGTTCGCCGTTGAGTTCGCTCAAGTCGCCGCGGATGCCCTCGTCCACCGTGGCCGGATCGGGCAGCAGGACCGAGCGCACGGCGAGCCGGTTGCTGCCCGGCAGTTCCTCCGTCAAGGCCGCTGCAGCTTTTTCCACCGCGGCGCGGACTTTGGCGTCAAGCCGGACGCAAGCTTCTGCCGACAGGACGCCAAGGCGCTGAAGCTTTTCCGGGCAGGTGGCGATGGGATCGCGGGCAAGCCAGGCCTGTTCTTCTTCCCGTGAGCGATAACCGAACTCGCTGCCGGGACGCGGGCCCATCTGATGAAGAAACCGGTAGCAGAGCGCCTCGATCATCACCGGACCGCCGCGCTCGGCGATGATGCGCCGCGCCTCCTGCATGGCACGGCGCACGGCGAGGACCTCCATGCCGTCCACCTCGATTGCCGGGATGCCGAGCATGGGTCCGCGCGAGGTGAGCCGCGTCTCGCGCGTCTGCTCGCCGACATGGGTCGAGACGGCGTAGAGGTTGTTTTCCAGGAAAAAGATGACCGGCAGCGAATAGAGCGCGGCGATGTTCATCGCTTCGTAGGCGGCACCGGCCATGAGGGTGCCGTCGCCGAAGAAGCTGACCGAGACGAGGTCGCGGCCCAGGAGCTTGTCGGCCAGCGCATAGCCCGCCGCGTGGGGCAGGTTGCCGCCGATGATGGCGCTGGTGCCGGGGATGCCGCCCGGCCCGTGGCGCATGTGCATGGAGCCGCCGCGCCCGCCGCAGAAGCCGTTCTTCAGGCCCATGATCTCGGCCATCACGCCCTCGACCATCCCTTGCATCTCGGGCGCGAAATCCTGGGCGAGCGCGTCGTAGCCCGTGGGCGTCGTGGCCCCCAGGAGCTTCGCCAGCACCTGATGATGGGCGCGGTGGGTGCCGTTGATCTTGTCGCCCTGGCTCAAGACCGACATGGCGCCCACGGCACCCGCTTCCTGGCCGATGGCGGCATGGGCGGGCCCATGGATCAGGCCGAGGCCGTGGAGCTCCAGGATCTTTTCCTCGAAGCGCCGGATGAGCAGCATCTGCTCCATCCAGCGCTGCAGGTCCTTTGGCTCCTCGGCCGTCCAGTCGGCGTCCTCGAGGTCGAGCCTGAACCAGGGCGTATCCGTGGTGATCTTTTGCGTGGTCGCCATGGGCGAGGCCCTAATCCCGGCCCTCAGCCAAAGCGCTCGGCCACGACGGCCATGGCGGCGTCGGTCGCTTCCAGCGCCCGGTCGATCTCGGCGTCGCTGTGGGCGCAGGAGAGGAACATGGTGTGGACCGGATGGAGATAGACGCCGCGCTTCAGGGCCTCGACGCAGAAGAGCTTGCCTTTCGCCACGTCATGATCGTCGTCGAACAGCACCACGGGCATCTGGGCCGGGCCGGTCTGGCGAAGCTTGATGCCGCGCTGGTCGGCCTGGGCCTGAAGGCCGCGGCGGAACCGCTCGCCAGCATGGCGCATGCGCGCCACCCCATCGATGGCATGGAGCT
This sequence comes from uncultured Alphaproteobacteria bacterium, assembly GCA_963724385.1. Lineage (GTDB taxonomy): Bacteria > Pseudomonadota > Alphaproteobacteria > Dongiales > Dongiaceae > DASXQK01. Next base: position 1,594,871 of record CAVRUJ010000002.1, read on the forward strand.
TGCGCAAGGTGGCGAGCGCGGCAGCCATGGGAATGGCCTGGCACCAGAAGGAGCCAGTGGTGAAGATCTTGGTCGCCGCCTCGCGGAAGCGCTCGTTGCCGGTGATGGCGGCGAGCGCATAGCCGTTGGCAATGGCCTTGCTCCAGGCCGCAAGATCGGGCCGCACCCCCACCAGCTCCCAGCTTCCGCCCAGATGCAGTCGGAATCCGGCGCGCACGTCGTCGAGGATGAGGGCCGCACCGGTCCGATCGCGGATCGCGGCGGCCGTCTTGGCGAATAGTTCGGTCGGCATCTCGTGGTCGCGGCCGAGATCATGGCGGAAGGCCGAGACTATGATCGCCGCCAGGTCGTCGCCCGCTTCGGCCGCTGCCTGCTCCAGGCTGGCCGCGTCGTTGTAGTCGTAGACGATCTGATGGGCACGATCCTCCGCCGTCGTCCCGGCCGGGTAGGGCGTGCACCAGGGTGCCGCGCCGTGATAGGCCTTGCGGGCGATCAGCACCTTGCGCTTGCCCGTGCCGGCCCGCGCGATGGTGAGGCAGTCGGTCGTCGCATCGGTGCCGTTCTTGGCGAACAGGCTCCAGGCGCAATGGGGAATCGTCTCGGCCATCAGCTCGGCCAGCTCCACCAGACGCTCGGTCGGACCGTTCAGGCTGTCGCCCAGCTTGGCCTGCTCGGCCACCGCGGCCTCCACGTCGGGATCGCGGTAGCCCAGCACCATGGGCCCATAGCCGCAGATGAAGTCGATGTATTCCCGGCCATTCACGTCCCACAGCCGGGCACCCTGACCGCGCGCGAAATACTGGGGATATTCCGGCGGCAGGCGGGCCGCGTTCATATGCCCCCACATGCCGCCCGGAATGACCTTTTTCGCCCGCTCCCGCAGGGCCTGGTCGCGATTTTCGATCTTGGTCTCGACCTTGGTCGCCAGGTTCATGGCTTCCTCCCGTTCTGCGGCCAGCGCCGTTTGCCCAGCCCGGCCGAATTCGAGCCCATCATGTATCTCTGCCGGGTCAAAGTCCAAGGCAGCCGAGCCTTGTACGAAATGCCGAGACGGTACAATCTGTCGCCCCACCGCCGGCTCGGCCGGAGCTATTCGAATCAGGGGAGGACAAATTGCTCGCTTACATCATGGTCGGAACCAGCAACATCAAGCGCTCGGCCAAGTTCTACGACGCCGCGCTGGCACCCCTCGGGCTCGTGCAGACCGGGACCGGCAAGACCTATATCGGCTATGGCCCGAAGAACGCGCCGATGAAGACCCAGTTCTATGTGACCAAGCCCTACAACAAGAAGCCGGCGACCTTCGGCAACGGCACGATGATCTCTCTGGCGGCGAAATCGCGGCGCGCGGTCGACGGGTTCCACGCGGCCGCGCTCGCCGCCGGCGGCAAGGATGAAGGCAAGCCGGGCCCCCGCCCAGCCGATGGAACCAACTACGTCGCCTACGCCCGCGACCCGGACGGCAACAAGATTTGCGCCTATTGCGCCAAGCCCAGGTAAGGCAGCTCCCCGAGCCGGGCTTTCAGCCCGGCTCGGCCACGACCAGGGCCTGGATGCCGCACTCGGCGGCACCAACGCGCTTGCCGATCGCCGCGGCGTTGTCGGCGCCCTCCGCGATCGCGGTGAAGACGTTTTGCCGCGCCATGCCGCCCGAAGGCAAGCGCCTCGGATATCCAACGCCATCTCGCCGCCGTTCTCAGGCCCACAGGATCCACCGATGATCGATCTCTCCCAATTCCCCATCACCAGGAAATGGCCGGCCAGGCATCCCGAACGCATCCAGCTCTATTCGCTGCCGACCCCCAACGGGGTGAAGGTCTCGGCCATGCTCGAGGAGACGGGCCTGCCCTATGAGCCTCATCTGGTGAGCTTCGACAGCAACGATCAGTCGTCGCCGGAATTCCTGTCGCTCAATCCCTATGGCAAGATCCCGGCCATCCTCGATCCCAACGGCCCCGGCGGCCGGCCTCTCCCGCTGTTCGAGTCCGGCGCCATCCTGATCTATCTGGCCGACAAGGCCGGGCAGTTCCTGGCGAAGGACGGGGCCGACCGCTACGAGACCATCCAGTGGCTGATGTTCCAGATGGGGGGCATCGGCCCGATGTTCGGCCAGGTCGGATTCTTCAACAAGTTCGCGGGCAAGAGCTATGAAGACAAGCGCCCGCTGAACCGGTATGTGGCGGAATCGAAGCGCCTGCTCGGCGTGCTGGACCGGCGCCTGGCGGACCATCGCTGGATGATGGGCGATGCCTACAGCATCGCCGACATGGCCATCTTTCCCTGGGTCCGCAACCTGATCGGCTTCTACGAAGCGGGCGATCTCGTCGGCATCGACGGCTATGCCAATGTGAAGCGGGCGCTCCAGGCGTTCCTTGCGCGACCGGCCGTGGCCAGGGCTCTCGATATCCCGTCACGGACCAAGCCGTCCTGAGCTGAGCCCGAATTTCTCACAAGGATCGCAATGTCGTTGCTCGCGCGCGCAGCAAGGGCGCGAGGCTTGCGCCATAGGCCCCTTGCCAAAGGATGAAGAAGGGGAGGAAGCCCCAGCCGTCGTCGCCGAAATTGCCGAGCGCCAGGAGCGCGCCTGCCACCGTGCCCACTGCCACGGGGAGGCCCATGGTCGATCGGCCCGGCACCCGGAGCAGGAATTTGGTGAGCAAACCGAGCAGAAGGCTGCCGGCAAGGCCGGCGGGCAGGCCGCTCGCGATGTAGGCGAGCGTGCCGCTTTGGTCATTGGATACGCTCGACAGGATATAGAAGGCGACGTGAAAGGCCGCGAGATATCCGAGCAAGGCAGCCAAGACATATGCTATCCCGCGAAGCCAGGTGACCTTATGCCGGTAGCGAAAGAAGGCGCCGACGAAGAGGCCGAAGACCAGACCTGGATAGACGGCGATCGGCATCAGTACGACGCCATAGGCCTCAAGATCGAATTTCAGGCCCGAGCGATCGGAAACGTCGATGAGCCACCAGGAGAGTGCGCCCGAGACCATTCCGAGCACGGCCAGCTTCACGGCGTTGGAAAGATCGTCGTGCGATGGCATCGAATCCTGTGCGCTCATCGGACCTGACTCTGTTCAGGCAGCCGGATCATAGGGGGCGAATTCTAAGGAGCCACGGGCGCGTTCTGCCGGATTGCCTTCAGCCACCGCTCGATCCGGGCGCGGTTGACCCCCAGGTCGCCCTTGCCGAGCTGGGAGCGCGAATAGAGCGCCAGGGTCGAATGGCCGCCATGCTGCTCGAAGAAGCGGACGACGATCGTGTCGGGAAAGCCGAGCAGCCGGCTGCGCTGGATATAGCGCCGGGAAGCGCCCTGTTCGCTCGTCGCCACCAAGGTCAAGCGCGGCTCGGAAGCGATCACCTTGTCGAAGGCGCGCGCCAGGTCCGCGGCGCTGACCGCGAATATCGGCGGCACGATGTCGGCCTTGGCGCGGCAGACATCCGTGGGACAGGCGAGCGCATCGTTCGGCGTCGAGCGCCGCTGCAAGGTCTCGAAGGAAACCGGCCCCAGATCCGGCGGCCCGAACAGGCTCCAGACGCGCTCGGGGCCGGCGATGAGGAATCCGCCGATGGCGATCGCCGCAACCAGTCCCAGACCGGCGGCGGCGCCGAGCCATGGGTTCATTGCTCAACCCTGCTCAAACGCCTGCGTGAAAAGCCCGATGTCCAGCTTGGTCATTTTCGGCATCGTCTCCATCGCGCGGCGTGACTTCGCGGCATCCTTGTCCCGGAGCAAGCGCTGCAGGACGGTGGGAACGATCTGCCATGACAAGCCGAACTTGTCCTTGAGCCGGCCGCAGCGCTGGGTCGCCAGAACCGCCTTCAGTGCGCGATCTCGAAAAGTCCCGCGGCACCCATGCCGCCGCCGATGCACATGGTGACGACGCCGAGCCTCGCCTTGCGCTTGGCCCCTTCGATCAGGAGATGGCCGGCGAGCCTCGCTCCCGTCATGCCGTAGGGATGGCCGACGGCGATCGCCCCGCCGTTGACATTGAGCCGGTCCGCGGGAATCCCGAGCTTGTCCCGGCAATAGAGTACCTGCACGGCGAAGGCCTCGTTCAGCTCCCAAAGGTCGATGTCCTCGACCCTGAGATTGTGATGCTTCAAGAGCTTGGGCACCGCGAAGACCGGGCCGATGCCCATCTCGTCAGGCTCGCAGCCGGCCACGGCGAAGCCGCGGAAGACGCCGAGCGGCTTCAGCCCGCGCTTCTGGGCCTCCTTCACGTCCATGAGCACGCAGGCCGATGCGCCGTCCGAGAGCTGACAGGCATTGCCGGCGGTGACGAGGAAGCCCTCGCCCATCACCGGCTTCAGGGCCGCGAGCTTCTCGAGAGTGGTATCCGCGCGCGGGCCTTCGTCGCCGGACAAGGTGACCGTCTCCCGGGTCTTGGCGCCGGTCTTGCGGTCGACCACTTCCTTGACCGCGGTCATCGGCACGATCTCTTCGGCGAAGGCCCGGCGCTGCTGGGCGGCGGCGTTCCGGCGCTGGCTTTCGGCCGCGTACTCGTCCTGCCGGTCGCGGCCGATGCCGTAACGTTTGGCGACCGTCTCGGCCGTATCGATCATGCTCATCCAGATCGTGGGCTTGTGCTCGGTCAGCCAGTCTTCCTTCTTGAAGTTTTCGCCGTCGGGGCTCTGCACCAGGCTGATGGATTCGACCCCGCCGCCCACCGTCACCTTGGCGCCCTCGTTCTGGACCCGGTAGGCGGCGAGCGCGATGGCCTGGAGCCCCGACGAGCATTGCCTGTCGATGGTGGTGCCGCTGGTGGTGACCGGGAGGCCGGCGCGGAGCGCGGCCAGCCGGGCGACGTTGTAGCCCGTCGCGCCCTCGGGCATCGAGCAGCCGAGGATCACGTCGTCCACCTCGGCCGGGTCCAGCTTGGCCCGCTTGACCGCGTGTTCGACCGCATGGCCGGCCAGCGTCGCGCCATGGGTCAGGTTGAAGGCACCGCGATAGGCCTTGCCGATGGGGGTGCGGGCGGTCGAGACGATGGCGATGTCGGCCATGGGAATTCTCCTTCGGGTGTCGCGATAGGGTTTCTAGTCGGCGCCGAACTTGCGGCCGGTCCTGGCGAGATCCAGCAGAAGCTTCGCGGGCTCCCACCAATAGCCCTGGGCCTGGTGGAGACGCTCGACGACTTCGGCGACGGTCTTGAGGCCGATTTCGTCGGCATATTGCATCGGGCCGCCGCGCCAGGCGGGAAAGCCCATGCCGTAGACCGAGGCGACATCGATGTCGGAAGAACGGATGGCGATGCCTTCCTCCAGCTCCTTGGCCGCCTCGTTGATCACCGCATAGATGCAGCGCTGGATGATCTCCTCGCCCGGGATCTTGCGCGGGCTGAAGCCGCGCCTGCGGCGATAGGCGTCGATCACGCTCTCGATCTGCGGGTCCGGCGTGCCGGAGCGGGCATTGGCGTCGTAGCGGTACCAGCCCGCGCCGTTCTTCTGGCCGAGCTTGCCGAGCGCCACGATGTCGTCCTCGATGGCCGAATAGCGCACGCCCTGGGGAAGCTTCAGGCGCTGGCGCTTGCGGATGAGCTGGCCGACGTCGAGGCCGACCAGGTCGGCGACCGCGAAGGGCCCCATGGGCATGCCGAAATCGTAGAGCACCTTGTCCACCTCGTAGGGGCTGGCGCCCTCCTCGACCAGGAATTCGGCTTCCCGCCAATAGGTGTCGAAGGCGCGGTTGGCGAGGAACCCGTCGCAGACCCGCGCCACCACCGGCTGCTTGTTGATGGCCTTGGCCACGGCCAGCGCGGTTGCCAGCACGTCGGCGCCGGTCTTTTCGCCGCGCACGATCTCCAAGAGCTTCATGATGTTGGCCGGGCTGAAGAAATGCATCCCGATCACGTCCGCCGGGCGCTTGGTGACGGCGGCGATTTCATCGATGTCCAGGTTGGAGGTGTTGGTCGCGAGAACGGCGCCCTTGGCCATGATCCCGTCGAGCTCGGCGAAGACCTTTTTCTTGAGATCCATGTCCTCGAACACCGCCTCGACGACGAGATCGGCTCCGCCGGCGTCCTTGAGGCTCGTCCCGCCGGTGATGCGCGCGACCCGCGCCTTGGCCTCGGCTTCCGACATGCGGCCCTTGGCGAGCCCGGCCTCGATCTCCTTCTTGCAATAGGCGAGCGCCTTGTCCCGGGCCTCGGCACTGGCCTCGACCAGGCGCACGGGCAAGCCCCGGTCGGCGAAGGCGAGCGTGATGCCGCGGCCCATGGTGCCGCCGCCGATCACGGCCACATTGGCGACCTTGCGTCCGGCCAGGCCCTTGGGCAGGTCGGGGACCCGGCGCGCTTCCCGTTCGGCGAAGAACATGTGGCTCAAGGCCCGATGCTCGGCCGTCTTGACGCAGTCCTCGAAAATGGCGATCTCCGCCTTGAAGCCCTCGTCGAAGGGAAGCGTCACCGCATTCTCGATGGCGTCGATGGCGCGGAGCCTGCCATTGAATCCGCGGAAGCGCTTCTTCACCGCTTCGCGGGCCTTGGCGAAGATTTCGGGCTTGGCCTTGGCCGCGTCGATCGCTTCCTTGCGGTTGCGCGCCCGAGGCAGCTCCTTGCCCTTCGTCCCCTTGGCGACGATCTCGCGCGCGAAGGCGATCGCCGCATCCTCGAGCTTGCTCTCCACGACCCGGTCGATGACGCCGAGCTTCCGCGCCTCCTCGGTGCCGAAGACCCTGGCGCTGGTGATGATGTCAAGGGCCGCCTCGAAGCCGGCGACGCGCGGAAAGCGCTGGGTCCCGCCGCCGCCGGGGATGATGCCCAGGCCCACCTCGGGAAAGGCGAAGACCACGGCCTTGTCCGCCACCCGGTAGTGGCAGGCGAGTGCCACCTCCAGCCCGCCGCCGAAGGCGCGGGTGTGGATCGCGGCGATGATGGGTTTGTCCGAAAGGTCGAGGCTCCGGTCGAAGTCCAGCCAGCTGGGCGGCTGCTCCTCCTGGCCGAATTCGGTGATGTCGGCGCCCGAGAAGAAGCTCGAGCCCCGGCAGATGACGATGCCGGCCTTGATGGCGGGGTCCCGCGCGATCTCGGCCAGGCCCTTGTGGAGGCCCGCCTTGACCGACTGGCCGATGGCGTTGACGGGCGGATTGTCGGTCCACAGCAGCGCCAGGTCGCCGCGGCGTTCCAGGGAAACCGTCTTCGAAAGCTCGGTCATCATTGCCGTCTCCATGCTGGCGCCGGGATCACGCCGCCGATCCTTGCAGGTCCCGATAGCGCTCGTTCAGCTTGCCCTGGTCGGCGAAGGTAAGGGCCATCATGGTCAGGCGCTTGAAGTGATGCCCGACGTCGAGGTCGTCGGTCATGCCCATGCCGCCATGGATCTGGATGGCCTCCTGGCCCACCAGGCGCGCGGCCTTGTCGACCTGGAGCTTCACCATCACCGCCTCGCGCGGATCGACCGCATCGTTGAACCCGCCGATCCGGGCGAGAGCGGACTGGACGCGCGACGCCGCCATCTCCGTCGCCGCGAACATGTCGACCATCCGGTGCTGCAGGGCCTGGAAGGAACCGATGGTCGCCCCGAACTGCTGCCGCGTCTTGGCGTAGGCGACGGTGCTGTCCAGGAGCCTGCGCATGGAGCCGACCGCCTCGGCCGCCTGGGCCAGGATGGCGAGATCGACGGCGCGCTGGAGCAGTGCCAGCCCACGGCCCGGCTCGCCCAGCATGGCATTGCCGTCCACTGCCACGTCGCGCAGCGCGAGGTCGGCGGCTCGGCCGCCATCGGCGGTGGCATAGGAGTCGAGCGTCAGACCCTTGCTGCCGGCCGCGACGAGGAACAGCGAAATCCCGTCCGCATCGCGCGCTTGGCCCGAAACGCGCGCCGGTACGACGATATATTCGGCCGCCGCGGCGTAAGGCACGGCGTTCTTCCCACCCGAGATCGCGTAGCCGGCGCCCTTGCGCTCGGCGCGGGTCTCGACATGGTGAAAGTCATAGCGCGAGCGATGCTCGGTGAGGGCCACGCTTACGACAGCCTTGCCAGCGGCGATTTTGCCCAAGAGCGCGTCGCCGTCACTGCCCGCCGCGCCGAGCAGCGGCCCCGCCAGCGCCACGGTCCAAAGATAGGGGCTGGCGAAGAGCGCCCGGCCGAAGGCCTCCATGGCGACCATGAGCTCGAGGCCTCCGCCGCCCGCTCCGCCCACGCGCTCGGGCAGGAAGGCGCCGAGCGCGCCCATCTCTGCCAGGCCCGCCCAGGCCTCGCGGCTGTAGCCGGGGTCGCTCACGGCGAGGCGCCGGCGCTCGAGCAGCGACCAATGCTCGTCCAGCCATCCCTGCAGGCTTTCGCGGAAGATCCGCTGGTCTTCGCCGAGAAAGAAGCTCTGTTGCATCATCTGTCCCTCAGAGCCCCAGCACGGCCTTGGCCACGATGTTGCGCTGGATCTCGTTGGAGCCGCCGTAAATCGAGATCTTGCGGAAATTGAAATAGTGGCGCGTCGCCCAGGACGCGAAACTTCGCGCCGCGTCGGGTTCGGCCGACGGCAGGTCCATGCCGGTCGTGGGCGCGAAGGGTCCCGCCACCCGCATGGTGAGCTCGGTCAGATGCTGGCGGATGAGGGTGCCCTGGATCTTCAGGATCGAGGATTCCGGCCCGAGCTCGCCGTTCGACTGGGGATCGAACAGGAAGCGGTATTCGGTCGCCTCCACTGCATCGAGATCCGCCTCGAGTGCGGCGATCTCGTTCAGCAGGCTGGGCTCGAGGAACAAGGGCTCATTGCCCCTGGTCTCGGCGTTGGCCAGCGCCTTCAGCCTGGCGAGGCAGGCGCGCGAGGCGGCCACCTCGGCGATCCCGAGGCGCTCCAGGGTGAGCAGGTACTTGGCAATGCCCCAGCCCTGGCCCTCGGGACCGATCAGGTTCTCGGCCGGCACTTCCACGTCCTCGAAAGTGCATTGCGCCACACGCTCCATGCCGTCGAGCAGCACCACCGGCCGCAGCGACAGGCCCTTGGACTTCATGGGCAGCACCAGCACGCTGATGCCCTGCTGCTTCTTGCCCGAGGAATCGGTGCGGAACAGGCCGAACATCATCTCGGATTCGTAGACGGCGGTCTGCCAGAGCTTGGCCCCGTTGATGACGTAATGGTCGCCCTTCCGGACAGCGCGGCATTTGAGGGAGGCGAGGTCCGAGCCCGAGCCGGGCTCGGAAAATCCCTGGCACCAATGGTCCTCGGCCGATAGCACGCGGGGCAGGAAGCGCGCGTTCTGCTCAGGCGTGCCGTAGCGGATGAAAAGCGGCCCCACCATGTCGATGTTGAATATGACCGGCAGCGGCGCCCAGGCCGCCGCGCGCTCCTGGTCGAAGATGTACTGCTGCTTCAGGCTCCAGCCGGTGCCGCCATGCTCTTTCGGCCAATTGGGCGCGGCCCAGCCCTTGGCCAGCAGGACCTTGTGCCACCGGTCGGAAAGCTCCCGGCCCGCCCCCAGGCCCGTCAGCATGGCGCGGCGAATGTCGTCGGTCAGGCTCTGCTCGAAGAAACCGCGGACCTCCTTGCGGAAGGCGCTGTCCTCGGATGTGTCGAAGGTTTCCATCCTGTCCTCTAACTTTCTCCGCCTGTCCGGGGCAGCACCAGGGCGTCGACCGCGAGAGCCGCCTCGGCGCCGGCGATCAGCGGATTGACGTCGAGCTCGGCGATGAGATCGCCGAGGCAGGCCGCCAGGCGCGAGAAGCGTGCGACGGCATCGGCCAGTTTGTCCAGATCGGCCGCCGGGCGCTTGCGGTGGCCGGAGAGCAGCGGGCGAAGCCGCAGGCGGTCGACAAGGTTCCGCGCCCGCAATCGATCGATTGGCGGGATGGCGACCCGCCGGTCGCCCATCACCTCGATCAAGGTGCCGCCGGCCGCCACCACGACGAGGGGGCCGAACTGGCGATCGTTGATGAGGCCAAGCGCAAGCTCGACGCCGGGCTTGGCCATCCGGGCGACGACAACCCTGGGGCCAAGGCGCCGCGCGAGGTCGTCATAAGCCTCGGCCACTTCCGACAGCGTCCTGAGGCCGAGGCGCACGCCGTCCACGTCGCTTTTGTGGCGGATGCCGGGCACGGCCGTTTTGACAGCGACCGGAAGGCCCAAGCGCTCAGCGGCCGCTTTCGCCTCGCTCGGGGAATTGGCGATGGCGAAACCCGGGCTTTCGATGCCGAAATCCGCGAGCAGGGCGAGGCTTTCGGCCTCGTCCAGCTCGCTCCCTTTCGCCAGGCGCCGGCGCCAGCGCTGCACCACGCCGGCATCGGGTGGCTCGGGCGGCGAGAGCGCCGGCAAGGCGCGGAAATCGCGATAGGCAAAGGCATGCCGGATGGCGAGGAACAGGTTTTCCGTGCCCTCGATGCTGGGCACGCCCTTGGTCCCGATGCGGGCGAGCACATCGCGGCCGCGCAGATGGGTCCAGTGATGGGCGAGGATGATCGGCTTGTCGGTCTTGCCGTCAACCTCGACCGTGAGCCCGGCGAACTCCTCGCTGATGGGATCCTTGTCGTTGCTGACGTCGGTCACGAGCATGCCGATGCCCGAAGCCGGGTCGTCCACCACCGCCTGCAGGCAGTCGCGGAACACGCCATAGGCGTCACGGCCGGTGCCCCAGGCATCCACCGGATTGACCGGCTCCAGGCCGTATTCCAGGCGGCCGCGCAGCTTCTGCTCGGTCTCGGCGCTGATCTTGGCGATGGGAACGCCAAGCTCGGCGGCAAGGTCGATGAACAGGCCCCGGGCCCCGCCGGAATCCAGCACCGCCGCCATGCCGCCGGCCGCCACGCGCTTCTTGCCCGACATGAGCATGGCGGTCGCCATCAATTCGTCCACCGTGCGGGCCCGCAATACGCCGTGTTTCTCGAACAATGCCTCATAGGCCGCGTCGTCGCCGGTGATGGCACCGGAATGGCTGACGGCCAGCCGGGCGGCCTCCGCCGTCTTGCCGACCTTGACCGCGACCACGGGGATGTCCCTGGCGTTCGCCTTTTCGAGCGCGGCGGTGAAGCTCGCCGGATCGCGCACGGTTTCCAGGAACAGGGCGATCGTGCGGGTGGCTTCGTCATCCAGCATGTAATGCATGAAATCGGCCGCGTTCACGACCAGTTCCTGGCCCGGCGAAACGAACAGGCTATAGGTGACCCTGGGGTCGTTGGCGGCGAGCGAAAGAAACAGCGAGCCCGAATGGCTGATGAGGCCGATGGGACCCGGCTCCAGCTTGCCGGCCTCGTACCACCCCGCATTGATGCCGCGGGCGGGATGATAGAACCCCATGCAATTGGCGCCGCACAGCGGCATGCCGGCGTCGCGGGCGATCTTGCGCAGGCGCTCGGTCAGCAACGGTGCCGTGTCGCCCTCGAGATAGGCGCTCGCAAAGATGGTCGCCGCGCGGCAGCCGGTCTTGACGGCGAGGCGCATCTGCTCCTCGAGCATGGCGTTGGCCACCACCAGCACCACGAGGTCGGCGGGCTCAGGCAGGTCGGCGAGAGAGGGATAGCACGTGAGGCCCAGGATCTCCCGCTGGTTGGGGTTGACCGGGTAGATCTTGCCGTTGAATCCGCCGGCCAGCGTCTGGGCGAGCGTGGTGCGCCCGAACGCGCCCGGCCGCTCGGAAGCGCCCACGATCGCGATGGATCGGGGCTCCAGGAGCGGCTTCAGCCACGCAGGATTCGAGCCCGCGTTCAATCGGGCCGAACTCGCGATTCTGATCCTGTCGGGAGCGACAAGGCGGGGTCAGCCCCGGGGTACGCCATCATGAACGCTTGCCACTGGAAAGCTTCGCTACGCTCGCATACGATAGTTAACGGAGGCCGAGGTTGCAAATCGCTCCCGATGCGGCGCAGTCCGCAAGGTGGCGTGCTTCCCGGCCTACCCAAGGTACAAACCAAGTCCGCATGCGGCATGATGCTCGACTGCGGCCGATCGGGAGGATGGAACAAAGCATGAGACTCTTTAAGAGATTGGCGGCGACGTTCGCGCTTGTCTGCGCGGCCTTCGCCTTTCAGGCGTCCGCGGCGAGGGCCTATACCCTCACCGTCGTCGACGGCATCGACGTCAAGGATTGGGACCCGGCCATCGCCTATGGCCATGAGTCCTATGTTCTCAACAACATCTACGACCCGCTGACCCGCTACAACACCAAGGAAGCCAAGCTCGAGCCCGCGCTTGCGACCTCCTGGTCGGTGAGCGACGACGGGCTCACCTGGACCTTCAAGCTGCGCTCGGGCGTGAAGTTCCATAGCGGCGCGCCGATGACGGCCGGGGCCATCAAGATCATGCTCGACCGCAACATCAAGATGGGCCAGGGCGCCCATTATCTCTGGGGCAACGCCGAGGTTTCGGCGCCGGACGATTCCACCCTGGTGCTCAAGACCAAGGATCCGCTGCCGCTCGATCTCGTCTCTTCAGCGTCCTACGCCGCCATGATCTATTCGCCGGCGGCGGCGGCGGCGGGCAACGCCTGGTTCCAGAAGGGCAATGCCGACGGAACCGGCCCCTACAAGCTGGTGCAATGGATTCCCAACCAGCAGATCGTGCTGGAACGGAATGCCGACTATTGGGGCGGCTGGAAGGGTGACGAGGCGGATCGCATCATCGTCAGGATCGTCGCCGAGGCCTCGACCCAGCTGCAGATGCTGCGTTCGGGCGAAGCCGACATGACCTTTGCCACGATCCCCTTCGACATGATCGCGGGGCTGCAGCAGGACCCGAACCTCAAGGTCGAAATCGTCGATTCCTGGCAATACCTGCCGGCGCCGATCAACGTCAAGCTGGCGCCGACGGACAATCTGAAGTTCCGCCAAGCACTCACCCACATGGTGGACTACGAGACTATTTCCAAGCAGCTCTACGCCGGCCTCGCCTCGGTGCCGCAAGGTCCGACGCCGATGGCAATGCCGGGCGCGATCGTCTACGACATGCCCAAGTTCGATCTGGCGCTGGCCAAGCAGCTCTTGGATGAGTCGGGCGTGCCGAAGGACCAGTGGAAGATCACCTGGGTCGCCTATGGCGGCGTCGATGTGCTGAAGAACATCGCGCTTCTGTTCCAGGCTGATGCCGCCAAGCTCGGCGTGCAGGTGCAGATCGTCCAGGGCGACTGGGGCGTGGTGTGGGACAAGCAGAAGCACCTCGAAACGTCGGTCAACGTCTTCCCGTACCGCAACTGGCCCGACTACGCGACCATCCAGCCGGCCTCGATGTTGCAGACTCAGGACGACAAGTCCCGGAGCTTCAACCTCGGCTACTACTCGAACGCCGACGTGGACAAGGAAATCGACGACGGCACGAAGCTGGAAGCGGTGGACAAGGCGAAGTGCTATGCCGCCTGGCAAGCCGCCTACAAGCAGGCGATCACCGATGCGGCTTCGCTGTACATCGCCGATACCAAGCGCATCATCGCCCACCGGTCGAACCTGGAGGGTGTCACCACCGACCCGGCCTACGAGACGGTGTTCTTCCGGTTCCTCCACCGGACCAACGCCTGATCGGAAGACTGCGGCGAAACGAACGTAGAAAGGCTCTCGGATGACACGCTATGTCGTCCAGCGCCTGATTTTGATGGTGGGCACGCTGATCGGCGTGCTCACCGTCACTTTCGTGCTGACTCACATCCTGCCGGGCTCGCCCGTCGAGATGATGCTCGGCCACAAGCCGACCCCGGATCAGATCGCGGCCGCCAAGCACCAGCTCGGCCTCGATCTGCCCCTGTGGGAGCAATACTTGCGCTTCCTGGGCGAGATTGGCCGCGGCCATTTCGGCAACAGCTTCCTCACCAGTCAGCCGGTCATCCAGGACATCAGCCAGCGCCTGATGGCGACGGTGGAGCTGACCACGCTCGCCATGATCAGCATCATCCTGATCGGCGTGCCCATCGGCGTGCTTTCGGCCGTGAAGGCGAACTCGCCCATCGATCACTTCGTGCGCAGCCTGTCGGTCGCCGGCGTGGCGCTGCCCGGTTTCATGCTCGGCATGCTCCTGCAGATGGCCTTCTACGGCTGGCTCGGCTGGCTGCCTCTGCAGGGGCGAATGACCAGCACCATCCTGCTCGACCACAGCTTTCCGCGGGTCACCGGGCTCTACCTGATCGACAGCCTGCTCGCCCATGACCCGATCGCCTTCCGCGACGCGGCGGCGCATATCGTGCTGCCGCTCATCACCTTGACCCTGGCCAATCTCCCGCTGGTCGCGCGAACCACGCGCAACCTGATGGTCGAGGCGCTGACCGAAGATTACGTGCGCACCGCCTTCGCCTATGGCCTGCCGCGGCGCGACGTGTATTTCCGCTATGCCCTGAAAGCGACGCTGATTCCCCTGCTCACCGTGATCGGCCTCACCTATGGCTATCTCCTGGGCGGGGCGGTGGTCGCCGAATACGTGTTCGACTGGCCTGGGATCGGCAGCTATGTGGTCAGGGCCATCACCCAGTCGGACTACCCGGCAGCGGTAGGCGTGACCTTGTTCCTCGCCGCCGCCTATCTCACCATCAACCTGATCGTCGATCTGCTCTATTTCCTTGTCGATCCGAGGCTCCGCCGCGCATGACAGCCGAAGCTCTCAACGTCGCCGTCGCCCTCCCGCGCAAGGTCACCTTCGCGGCCCGGGCGCTGCATTTCGCCGGCCAGAACGTGCTCTTCGTGGTGGGCGCGACCCTGTTGATCGCCATCGTGCTGGCGGCGATCTTCGCTCCGCTCATCGCGCCCTACGACCCCATCGCCATCAACTTCGCCGACAAGCTGAGCCCGCCCTGTCTCCAGCATCTCATGGGGGCCAACGAGCTGGGCCAGGACATCTTCTCCCAGGTGCTCTACGGCGCCCGCACCTCGCTCATGGTGGGCGTGGTGGTGATCGGGCTCGCGATCGCCATCGGCGTTCCCATCGGGCTTCTCTCCGGCTATTTCGGCGGGCGGCTCGACACGGCGCTGATGCGCATCTCCGACGTGTTCCTGGCCTTCCCGCCGCTGCTGCTGCCCATCGCCATCTGCGCTTCGCTCGGCACCGGGCTCACCAACGCCATGGCGGCGCTCGCGGTTTCATGGTTCCCCTGGTATTCGCGCATCGTTCGCGGCGCCGTCATGCGAGTCAACAGCGAGCTTTACATCTCCGCGGCGCGCGCCATGGGGGTGAGCAGCGTGCGGATCATGCTGCGCCACGCGCTGCCCAACTCCATGACCCCGATCATCGTCCAGGGCTCGATGGATTTCGGCTATGCCATCCTGGCCGCCGCTTCCTTGAGCTTCATCGGCATCGGCGCCCAGCCGCCGACCCCGGAATGGGGCTTGATGGCCGCGCTCTCCCGCGACCGGTTCCTCGACGACTGGTGGACGGTGGCCTTTCCGGGTCTGGCGATCTTCGTCACCGTGCTCGCCGTGAACCTGGTGGGCGACGGCATCCGCGACATCCTCGATCCCAAGCACCAGTCGAGTCACTGAGTCTCGTGTATCGCCGCCTTCTGCCATCCGGTGAACAGGCGTGAGCGACAACCTTCTGGAGATTGTCGATCTGCGCATCGAGTTCCCAAGCCTCGAGCGCACCGTCATGGCCGTCCGGGGCTGCGACCTTTCCGTGGTCAAAGGCGAGGTGATGGGGCTGGTCGGGGAATCCGGCAGCGGCAAGTCGATGACGGCACTGGCCTGCCTCGGCCTGGTCCCGCCGCCGGGGCGCGTCACCGGCAGCGTGCGCCTCGACGGCCATGAGGTGGTCGGCGCCTCGGAGGCCGACAACGAACGCCTGCGCGGCGGCGTGGCGGCGATGATCTTCCAGAACCCCGGCAAGGCCCTCAACCCCTTCTTCACCATCGGCCGGCAGCTGACCGATGCGCTCGCCTGCGTGCGCGGCCTGACCCGCGGCGCCGCCGAGCAGGCCGCGGTGGAAGCGCTTACCGAGGTCCGCATCGCCGATCCGGCGCTCGCGATGCACAAATATCCGCACCAGGTGTCGGGCGGCCAGCTCCAGCGGGTCATGATCGCCATGGCGCTTTCCTGCCAGCCGAAGCTGGTGATCGCTGATGAGCCCACCACCGCTCTCGACGTCACCATCCAGGCCCAGGTCATCGTCCTGCTGCGCGACCTCGCCCGCATCCACGGCCTGACGGTCCTTTTCATCACGCACGACCTGGGCGTGGTCGGCAGCCTCTGCGACCGGCTGGCGGTGATGTACGCCGGCCGCGTCGTGGAATCGGGTCCGGTCGATGCCTTGTTCGCAAGCCCGGCGCATCCCTACACGGCGAGCCTGCTGCGCGCGGTGCCGATGCTGGGGCGCGGACGCAGCGTGCTGACCCAAATCCCCGGGACTGTCCCCAACATGGCGGCCCCGCCGCCGGGCTGCGCCTTCCATCCGCGCTGCCCTGTCGCCCAGCCGCGCTGCAGCGGCGACGACCCGGCCTCGCGCGAGACCGGCAGCGGCCGTACCGTCGCCTGCCACTTTCCGCTTCCGGCTCCGGCCGGCGCCGAGGCCGGAGCCACGGTCGGATCCCTTGCCTCATGACGGCGCTTCTGTCCGTCGAGCATCTGACCAAGCATTTTGCCACCCGCCACGGCCTCATCCGCGCGGTCGAGGACGTGAGCTTCACGGTGGCCGCCGGAGAAACCCTGGCGCTCGTCGGCGAGTCGGGCTGCGGCAAGACCACGGTGGCGCTCTCGCTCTTGCGCCTCATCCGGCCCGACGGCGGGCGCGTGCATTTCGAGGGCGTCGATCTCGAGGGCGGCAGCGAAAAGGCCGAAAAGGCTTGGCGCCAGAGGCTTTCCATCGTCTTTCAGAACCCCTACTCCTCGCTCGATCCGCGCATGCGAATCCGGGCCATCGTGGGCGAGCCGCTGGTCACGGCCTATGGCCTCAGGGGTCGGGCGCTGACCGAACGCGTGGTGAAGCATCTGGACGAGGTCGGCCTCGGCGCCGAGCATCTGACCCGCTTTCCCCATGAGTTCTCGGGCGGCCAGCGCCAGCGCATCGCGATCGCCCGGGCACTGGCCCTCGAGCCGAAGCTCCTGATCCTCGACGAACCGACGGCCGCTCTCGACGTCTCCGTCCAGGCCCAGGTGCTGAACCTGCTGCAGGAGCTGCAGAAGAATCACCGCCTCAGCTATCTCTTCATCTCCCACAACCTGGCGACGGTCGAGAACATCGCCGACCGGGTGCTGGTCATGTATCTCGGGCGGGTGGTGGAGGAAGGGCCGGTGGACCGGGTGTTTGCCGCACCCCATCATCCCTATACCCGCGGGCTGCTCGATTCCGTTCCCTCGACCGATCCGAAACTCCGCGGCCGCCTGCAGCCGGTCAGCGGCGAAATCCCCAGCGCCCTCAACCCGCCGCCGGGCTGCGCCTTCGCGCCGCGCTGCGAACGCGCCGGCAATGAATGCCGCGGCGATCCGCCGCCATTGCTGCCGGCCGGCCCCGGTCGCAGCCACGCCTGCCTGCATCCTCTCTGAGCGCTGCGTCCTTAGCATGGGAGCCAATCGATGAACCTCGATGAATATGCCGGCTACGACGCCCTCGGACTGGCCCGCCTGGTCGAGCGCAAGGAGGTGAACCCGCGCGAGCTGGCGGCGACCGCGCTCAAGGCCATCGAGGCGGTCAATCCGAAGCTGAACGCGGTCATCGAGATCTATGACGACCGGATCGCCGGCCTCGACGCGAAGTCGCTCGGCCGCGGCCCCTTCCGCGGCGTGCCCTTCCTCATCAAGGACGTGGGGCCCCACCTGAAGGGCCGCAAGACCGAGTTCTGCAGCCGTCTCTGCCAAGGCATGACCGGCGAGGTGGACAGCAATTTCGCCACCCTCCTCAAGGCTTCGGGCGTCAACATCCTGGGCCGCACCAATACGCCCGAATTCTCCATGGCGAGCTCCTCGGAGAACCTGCTCTACGGCGCCACCTCCACGCCCTGGAAGCCCGGCCATTCCGCCAATGGCTCGACCGGCGGGGGTGCCGCCGCGGTTGCGGCCGGCGTCGTGCCGATCGCCCATGGCTCCGATATCGGCGGCTCGATCCGCGGACCCGCCGCCTGGTGCGGCGGCATCGGCTTGAAGCCGTCCCGCGCGCGCATTTCCTCAGGCCCTCTCTATGACGAATGGGGCTACGGCATGGCGATGAACTTCGTCCAGACCAAGACCATGCGCGACACGGCCGCCATGCTCGATTGCCTCGCCATCCCCCAGCCCGGCGATCCGTTCGTCATCAAGCCGGCGCCCAAGGCCTATGCCAAATACCTGCGGCCCTCCGGCAGACCCTTGCGGATCGCCTGGTCGGCCACGCCGCTGATGGACGCGCCCGTCGATCCAGAAATCGCCGCCACCGTGAAAAAGACGGCCAAGGCGCTGGCCAAGCTCGGCCATCGCGTCAGCGAAGGGGCCCCCGAGATCGACCTTCCGGCTCTCGACCGCGTCTGCATGGGCATCTGGTTCTTCGCCTTCGACCGGCGGCTCGACTCCTACGGCGAGAAAACCGGCCGCAAGGTGGGTCCCGATACGGTCGAGGCCGGCACGCTCAGGTTCTACGAGTACGCCAAGAACGTGTCCCACTATGATTTCCTGGATTCGCTCGCCTCCATGAACAAGGCGCGGCGCGCGATCGGCGCCTTCTTCGCCAAGCACGACATCTGGCTCTCCCCGACCACGGCCCAGACGGCGCCGAAGCTCGGCTTCTTCAACATGAACGTCGATCTGCCGCCCGAGCAGTTCATCGCCCGGGAAGAAAGCTTCCAGCAGTTCATGGTGCCCTACAACGTCACCGGCCAGCCGGCGATGTCGCTGCCGCTGGGTACGCATTCGAACGGCCTGCCCATCGGCGTGCAGCTGGGCGCGCGGCCGGGCGAGGACCATCTGCTGATCGAGCTCGGCGCCGAGCTGGAGCGCGCCATGCCCTGGCGCGAACGCAAGCCGACGGTCCACGTCGGTCGTGGCTGACGCCGGTTCCGCCGATATCGTCGCGCTCGATTGCTCGTCGTCCTGCGCCTCGGGATAGCGCCTCGGGATGCCGAATTGATCGCAGCTCGCTTGCGCCGTGCCCGAGAACAAGATACCGAGGGCTGACCATGACCAAAATTCGCGTCGAGAAAAGCAGCGGCAACGTTTTTGCCGATATCGGTTTCACGCCAACCGAGGTGGCGGAGCTTACTGCCAAAAGCAATTTGATTGTCGCCATCAAGGACACGATCACGCGGCGCAAACTGACGCAGCAGCACGCCGCGCAGCTTTGCGGTACGGATCAGCCGACACTTTCCAAAGTGCTCCGCGGCCGCATGGAAAGCGTTACGATAGACCGCCTCGCAAGCTGGCTCACCTCACTTGGCCGAGACGTGGAGATCATCGTCAAACCGACGCCGCGCAAGCCGCGTCAGGGACGCTTGCGTGTGGTTGAAGCGGCGTAATCGGTGTGCGCCGGAAGTCTCGGGGAAGGCGGCATCGGGCGTCTCCGGCGCGCCGTTTTCCTTTACCTCAAGTCAACAGAGCGGCCATAGGGCCGCCCAGCCACCAGTAATGCTTCCGCGAGTCTTCCAGCGTTTCTCATGTTTCATTCTGCGAGGTCGGAGGAGACTGCTTCCATGGATCTGCAACTGAAGGGCCGCAAAGTATTCGTCACAGGATCGACGCGCGGCATCGGGCTCGCCATCGCCGAGCGTTTCGTCGCCGAAGGCTGCTCGGTCGCCATCTGCGCGCGCAACGCCGGCCAGGTCGCTGAAGCCGCGCGCGCGCTCGAAGCCAAGGGCGCCAAGGTCTTCGCCCGGGCCGTCGATGTCGCCGACCCGAAGGCGCTGGAAGCCTGGATCGCCGATGGCGCCAAGGCACTCGGCGGGCTCAACGTCTTCGTCGCCAATGCCAGCGGGCTCGCGGCCAACACCACGCCCGAAGAATTCAAGAAAGGCTTCGATATCGACGTCATGCATATGTACACGGGCGCCAATGCTGCCCTGCCCTATCTGGAGAAGTCGAACGGCGGGGCCATCGTCACCATCGCCTCGATTTCCGGCGTCGAGGACTACGGCTACGGCGAATCGGCCTACGGCGCCATGAAGGCGGCGCTGCTCTTCTACATGAAGTCCCTCTCCCGCAAGATCGGCAAGAAGGGCATCCGGGTCAACGCGGTCAGCCCCGGCCCGATCTATTTCGCCGGCGGCTACTGGAATGACGTGGAAAAGAACCACCCGGAGGCCTTCCGCTCGGTGGTGGAGGAGAACGCCATGCGACGGCTGGGCAAACCCGAGGAGATCGCCAACGTGGTGGCGTTCCTGGCGAGCCCCATGGCGAGCTACGTCAATGGCGCCAATTACGTCGTCGACGGCGGCCACACGCGCCGGATTCAGAACTAGGGTGGGGATTGCCGCGGTCCGCAAGTCCCTGAAGTCCTGGCTCCGGTACCCCTTCGTCTTGCGCGCCCGGGCCCGGGACCAGGCATTCAGGGCTAGGCCGCGCCATGCGCTCGCCGTTGCCGCGATCTTCCGGGACGAGGCGCCGTTCCTCGACGAATGGCTGACCTTCCACGCCGGCATCGGCGCGGGTCATTTCTATCTCTACAACAACTTCAGCCGGGACGATTTCGCCAAGGTGCTGGCGCCGTGGATCGCCCGAGGCATGGTCACGCTCCATGACTGGCCGGTCGAAGTCGGCCAGTTGCCTGCCTATCGCCACTGCGTCAGGCGCTATGCCGACGAGGCAGGCTGGATCGCCTTCCTCGACCTGGACGAGTTCCTGTTCTCGCCGGGGCGCATCGACATCCGGCCGGTCCTCGCCGAATACGCCGATCTGCCTGGCCTCATCTGCTATTCGCCCTATTTCGGTTCCTCGGGTCACCGGGAGCGTCCCGAAGGGCCGTTGCTGGAGGCGTTCACGCGCCGCGCGGATTTCTCTCTCGCCTCGGCCAAGACGGTCGCCAACCCGCGCTGGATCCGCGCCATACGCAACGTCCATGAATTCAAGTACTGGGCGGGCGAGGCTCTCGACACCGACCGCCGGCCGCTGACGCGCGACCGCATGGGCCCCCTCGACCGGCTGCGGGTGAACCACTACTGGTCGCGATCGCTCGCCGACTTGGAACACAAGGTCCGGCGCGGCGACGCCTCCACCTCGGCACTGCGCGAGCGCGACCGGCACTTCGATCGCGAGCGTCTGATGAACGCGGTGGAGGATCGCGAAATCCTTCCCGTCGCCCGTGCCATCAGGGAGGGAAAGCCGCTCGCCAGCCTGGCTTCCTAAGCGCGCTCCGCCCGATGTGCCGGTGGCTCGGACTCCTCCAGCAGGTGGCCCGCTCGCCGGGCCTTGGCGGTGAGATAGCGGATGTTCTCGGCCGTGACGGCGCCGACCAGGGGCCGGCGGCCGGCGACCTCGATGCCGGCGCGGGCGAGCGCCTCGGCCCGGCCGGGATTGTTGGTCAGGAGTCGGACCCGGCGGATGCCCAGCTTCAGCAGCATCGATGCCGCGAATTCGTAACGCCGCTCGTCGGCCCCGAAACCCAGGATCCCGTCGGCATCGATGGTGTCGAAGCCGCCGTCCTGGAGGGCATAGGCGCGCATCTTGTTGCGGATTCCCGTGCCGCGCCCTTCCTGGTCGAGATAGAGCAGGACGCCGCCGCCCGCCTCGGCGATGCAGGCGACGGCCTTGCGCAGCTGATCGCCGCAATCGCAGCGGATGGAGCCGAAGAGATCGCCGGTAAGGCAGGCCGAATGGAGACGCAACAGCACGGGGGCCGAGAGATCGGGCTCGCCCACCACGATCGCCACCTGGTCCCGCAAGCCGGGCCCGCCGCGAAAGACGACGAAGCTCGTCTCGGCGCTGTCGAGCAGGGGCACGCGGGCCCGGGAGACGATCTCGAGCCCAGGCTCTTCGCGATCGGCCACGCCCTCGACATCGGCGAGCGACAGGCGATGAATCCGGCCCGCGGGATCCTCGGCAAAGCCGCCGCTCGCGACCACGGCCGCGGGCAGAAGCAGGGCCCGCTTGCAGAGCGCGATGGCCGCTCTCGCCGCGCCGTCGGCCGCGGTCCAGAATTCGGGTGCCGCCGCGCCCGCTCCACTGGCAAGGGCGAGGGCAGCACCGAGGTCGACGCTGTCCAGCGGCAGCGCGATCGGGCAATCGGCTTCGATGCCAAGGGCATGGGCGCGCGCCGCCGTCAGCGCGAGCTTGCCTTCGGCGCCGGCGAAGGCCTCGTAAAGGCCCGGCGAAACGTCGTCGATGGCCGCGGCCATGGCCCTGGTCCCGGGCCCTTCCAGGATGACCGGTCGCCCGGCGCGGAGCTCCGCGAGCGCGCGGTCCACCGCGATTCCGCTGGTGTCGGCGAACAGCCGTTGCAGGCTTGGCCAGGGTCGATTCACGCTGAAATGTCCTCATCGCTGCTTCAGGCCACCTTGCCTGTTACATGGGAGGAAGCCAATTTGGCCGTGGGACAATTCTATGTGATGAGCCGGTGAACGAACCGCCCCCACCGTTGAGCGAACATACCAAGCGCGAAGCGGCTCTTTGGGCCCGGCTCCTGGCGCTGGCCGCCTCGGGACGCGACGAGGGTCCGGCGCCCGATGACCCGTTCTGGCAGCTCTACGCGCCCATCGCGCGCGGCCGGGGCGAGACCGCCTTCGTCCTCGGCCAGCTCGGCCAGTCCATCGACGGACGCATCGCCACGGCGACAGGGCATTCCCACTACGTCAATGGCGCCGAGACTCTCGTCCATCTCCATCGCCTGAGGGCGCTGGTGGATGCCGTAGTGGTCGGCATCGGCACGGTGATCGCCGACGATCCCCGCCTCACCGTCCGCCATGTCCCGGCGAGGAACCCGGCGCGGGTCGTCATCGATCCCCAGGGCCGCTTGCAGGCAAAAGCCAGGCTTCTCCAGGATGCCGGCGCGCCCGTCTATGCGGTAGAGGCCGCCGACCATCCGCGGCCGCCGGGCGTCATCGCCTTGACGCTGCCGGCCAGCGCCGGGCGGATCGATCCCCGCGCCATCGTCCGGGCCCTGGCGGCGCGCGGCCTGAGGCGCCTCTTGATCGAAGGCGGGGCCGACACCCTGTCGTCCTTCCTGGCTGCCGGCGCGATCGACCGGCTGCATATCGCCGTGGCCCCGATCCTCATCGGCTCGGGCGTGCCGGGCATCGTTCTGCCGGCCATCGATCGCCTGGACCAGGCGCTGCGCCCGAAGGTGACGCTGCATCGCCTGGGCGAGGATATGCTGTTGGACTGCGAATTCGTCAGGGAACCGGGGCCGGCGTGAGCGGCTCGCGCGCCGCGACGGTCCGCAACAGCGCCGAGACCTGTCGTCCGGTCTGCTCCCAGCGCGGCAGGGTCTCGGCCGCGGCCCTTGCGCCGGCAGCGAGCCGCCGGCGCGTGCCCGCATCGCCGACCGCCTGGCGCAAGGCATCGGCAAGCGACCGCGCATCGTTTGGCGGCACCAGGAGCCCGGCCGCCGGCGGCACGACCTCAGGGATGGCGCCGGCCGTTGTGCCGACCACCGGCAGGCCGCGCTGCAGAGCCTCGGCGAAGACCATGCCATAGCCCTCATGCCGGCTGGCCAGCACGAAAAGGTCGGCGCTGTCGTAAAGGGAATCGAGATCGGCGATTTCGCCCAGGAGCCGGACTCGCTCGCCGAGGCGATTGGCCGCGATGGACGCGCGAAGCGCCGCCGTCGTTTCCGGCGAGCGCGTCAAGCTGCCGGCGATGCCGCAGGTCCAGTTGAGGTCGGAAATGCGCGCGAGGGCCTCGATCAACAGGTCATGGCCCTTGCGCGGCGTGAGCGTCCCGACCGAGAGGATGTGAGGGCCGCTGGCCCCGCGCCCGGAGCCGCGGGCGGGTGGTGCCGGGTCCGTGCCCGGCTTCGCCACCTGAAGCCGGTCGGGCGCCACGCCATAGTCCCGGATCAGCATCTCAGCCGTCGTATCGCTGGTGGCGATCACCGCCCGCGCCGCCGCCAGCGCCCGGCGCTCGGACCGCTTCAGGCGCCGGCATTCCTCCGGCGGCAGTTCCGGTTCGAGCGCGAGCGGATGGTGGACCAGCGCCACGAGGCGAAGCCGGCCGGCCTCGGCTTCGGCCAGTTCCGGCAGGGCACCAAAGGCGAGCCCATCAACAAGAACGAGGCTGCCGTCAGGCAATGCCGCGAGGCTCGCGGCGGCGGCGGCCTTGTCGGCGGCTGATGGGTGGGGAAAGCTGGCCGGCCAGGCGAGAACCTCGACCGTCCAGCCCGCATGGCCGAGCTCGGCCGCGAGGCGCCGGTCGTAGACATAGCCGCCGGTCAAGCTTTCCAGGTCGCCGGGGACGGCAAAGCGCAGGTCAGTCGCCAAGGGGCGCCTCATACCAGGCCCGGGCGACGTGGGATTCGCGCAAGGTGACGCGGATGCGGTCGAGGCCACCGGCGTGCGGCCCGAGGCGCCCGGCGCGGATCGCCTCGGCCATGCGCCCGAACAGGTAGCGGGCCAGATGCTCGCTCGTCGTGGTCTCGCCGGCGAGCTCCGGATGCTCGTCGAGATTGGCGTAGTTGAGGGGTTCCAGCAGCGCGCGCAGAACCTCCTGGGCGCGGCCGATGTCGACGACGAGATTGTCGGGATCGAGATCCTTCCGGAAGAAGGCCACGTCGACCACGAAGGTCGCGCCGTGCAGGCGCTGGGCGGGGCCGAAGACCCGGCCGGGAAGGCTGTGGGCGATCATGATGTGGTCGCGGACTTCGACGGCGTACATGGGGATTCCTCGGAAGCTGGTGGGTTCCTCAGGCACCGGGATAGCGCACGAGATGGCAGAGCGGACCCGGCCGGCCGAGGATCCGCGGCAGCTCGCCCGGCAGATCTTCGAACGCCGTCTCGCCGCTGATGAGGGCGTCGAGCCTGGCGTCGTCCAGAAGCGAGATGGCAAGCGCCAGGCGGCGCGCCGGGTCCCAGCGCCGGCGCTGGTCGGGCGGCAGCGATCCCACTTGGGAGCTGCGCAAGGTCAGACGCTGGCTGTGAAAACTGCGCCCCAGATGGACCGGAACAGCCTTGCTGCCGTACCAGCTGAGCTCGATCACCGTCGCTTCGAAGCCGGCCAAGGACAGGGCAAGGTCGAGCCCTTCGGCGTCGCCCGACGCGTGGAACACGAGATCGCAGCCTTCGGGCAAATCGCCATCCGGCAGGGCGAAGGCCAAGCCAAAGGAAGCGGCGATGGCCGCACGCGACGGCTCGCGGTCGATCAGGGTGACGCTCGTCCCCGGCATCCTTGAGGCGAGATAGGCGACGAGGCAGCCGATGACACCCGCGCCGACCACGGCGATCCTGTCGCCCGGCCGCGCCGCGCCATCCCAGCAGGCGTTGAGCGCCGTTTCCATCTGGGGTGCCAGAACCGCCCGCTTCGTCGGCAGCCCTTCGGGCAGTGCGAAAGCGGCCTCGGCGGGAACCGTGAAGCGGGTCTGGTGGGGATGCAGGCAGAAGACGCGCTGGCCGACCCGAGATGCGGGCCCGTCCTCGATCACGCCGGCGACGGCGTAGCCGTATTTCACCGGAAAGGGAAAGCTTCCCTCCTGGAACGGACAGCGCATGCGCTGCCACTCGCTCTCGGGCACCAGGCCGTGGAACACCAGGGATTCCGTGCCGCGGCTGATGCCGCTCGCCAGCACCCGCACCCGAACGGAACCGGGCCCGGGCGCCGGCGCCCGTGTGGGCCTGATCTCGGCCTGGCCCGGGGCCACCGTCCACAGGGCCAAAGCCCGATCCTCCGACCCTTCCACCGCCGTTCCTCTCGCTTGGCTCACGAACTATTTATAGCGGGCCGACGCGGAACCAATGTAACGGATAGGTGATGTCCGAAGTGATCATCCCGGCGGGCCTGGCGCGGGACAACAGCAGCCAAGGGCGGATCTGGCACCGAAGGCTTCTGGTCTTCGTCCTCAACGGCGCGAGCTGGCTGGCCTTGGGCTGGCTCATGGCGCGGCTTTTGGGCTATGCCGGCTGGTCCTGGCCCCAGGCGGCGATCCTGGTCCTGTTCCTCGCCGGGCTGCCCTGGACGCTCATGGGATTCTGGAACGCGGTCATCGGCTTCGCGATCCTGCGCCTGGCCCGCGATCCGGCCCGCTACACCAACCCCGCCCTTGCCGCGACGCCCATGGACAGCGCGATCACGAGCCGGACGGCGATCTGCGTGGCGCTGCGCCATGAGGATGTGGACCGGGTCTTCGCCCGGCTCGACGCCATGGCGACGAGCCTCGAGGCGACAGCCTGGAGCGGAAGCTTCTGCTTCCATGTCTTGAGCGACAGCAGCCGGCCGGAGATCTGCGCGGCCGAGGAGCAGGCCTTCGCCGCGGTCAAGGCGCGCCATCCGCGCCCCGGCTTCCTCGTCTATCGGCGGCGCCCGGCCAATATCGGCTTCAAGGCCGGCAATCTGCGCGAATTCGCCGAGCGGGCGGAGGGACAGTACGACCACATGCTGGTGCTCGATGCCGACAGCCTGATGTCGGCCGCCGCGATCCTCCGGCTGGTCCGGGCGATGCAGGCCAACCCGAATCTGGGCATCCTCCAGACCCTGGTGGTGGGCCGGCCTTCCGGCAGTGCCTTCACCCGGATCTTCCAGTTCGGCATGCGCCACGGCATGCGCACGCACACGGTCGGGATCGCCTGGTGGCAAGGGGATAGCGGTCCCTATTGGGGCCATAACGCCATCGTCCGCCTGGCGCCTTTCGTCAGGCATTGCCGGCTTGCCTTGCTGCCAGGCCGGCCGCCGCTGGGCGGAGATGTTCTGAGCCACGACCAGGTGGAGGCGGCGCTCATGCGCGCGGCCGGCTACGAGGTGCGCGTCATCGCCGACGAGTTCGAGAGCTGGGAGGAAAACCCGCCGAGCCTGCCCGACTTCATCAAGCGCGACCTGCGCTGGTGCCAGGGCAATATGCAGTATCTGCGTCTCGTGGCCCGCCCCGGCTTCACCGCCATGGGCCGGTTTCAGCTGTTGAGCGCCATAATGATGTATCTGGGGGCGCCCCTCTGGGTGCTCATGCTTGCCGCCGGCCTCGTCTGGGCGCTTCTGGGCTCGGCCGTCGGCGGCGGCCATTCACCCGCGGCGCTCGGCTTCGCCATGTATTTCGGCATGTTCGGCATCGGCTTCGCCCCGCGCCTCCTGGGGGTGCTGGACGTGCTGGTGCAGCCCGAGCAGCGCCGGCGATACGGCGGGACATCGCGGCTTCTGGCAGGCGGCTTGGCCGACGCGGTGTTCTCGATCCTGCTGGGGCCCTTGATGATGATCGCCCAGGCGCTGTTCGTGGCCGGGCTCTTCTTCGGCCGGCGCGTTGCCTGGGAGGCCCAGAACCGGAAAGGCCGTCGCTTGCCGATTTCAGAAGCCGCCCGCGGCCTCATGCCTCAGATGCTGTTCGGCGCGTTGTTCGCCGTCGGCCTTGCCGCGCTGGTGCCCGGCGCCTTGCTTTGGGCGGCGCCGACCCTCGCCGCTTGCGCCTTGGCGGTTCCCTTCGCCTGCCTCACCGCCGGTGGCGGGCTCGGCCGCTGGATGGTCCGCCACCGTCTTTGCGCGGTGCCCGATGAATACGCGCCGTCTTTGTTCGGCCCGCGCGACGAGGGCGCGTAGCGCCGGGCGGCCACGACGCAGCCGCGATTCGCTCGATCAATGTGCTGAGACCTTCGACCGCGCGGGCGACCAGGCGGGCGCCCAGTGCCGGGGTCGCCAACCGCGGATCGCCGATGACTCCGCCGGGGCTGAGATCGGTGGTCATCCAGGCCCATCGCGCCGGGCCGGAAGGCGGCAGCCCCTCGGGGTGAAGAAGCGCGCCCGGTGCTGCCCGCTCCATGCGTACGAGATCGGGCCGCAGATGCAGCATCACCGAAGTCTCGATCCAGCCGGCATGCCAGTCTTCAGCCGGCGCGGCCTTGGGCTTCAAGGCCTCCGGCCGAGCGAGATTCTGCCAATGGGCCTGGACCACGAGCAGGCCGGACTCGCTCCTGAGGCGCATGGCGGCGAGCGCGATCACCGGGGGATTGCCGCCATGGCTGTTGAGAATGAGCAAGCGCTTCAGGCCGGCGCCTGCGACCTGCCGGCCGAGCGCAACCCAGGCGGACGCCAAGAGCTCCGGCTCCAGGGACAGCAAGCCGGGAAGATCGCCATGCTCGCTCGACCAGCCGATGGCCTGGGTCGGCAGCAGGATCGCGCGCGCGGGCCCGCCTGCCGCTGCCGCGGCGGCAAGGATGCCGTCGAGGATCATGGCATCGGTGCCGGTGGGCAGATGGGCGCCATGCTGCTCGGTTGCGGCCACCGGCAGGATCGCCACCGTCCGCTCGGCAAGCCCGGCGAAATCGGTTGCCGCCATTTCCGCCCAGAACTTCAGCATTGCCCGCGGCCCTACTCGGCCTCGCTGCCACGCCAGGCGATGAGCGCCTCGGATTCGACCAGCTCGGCGATCCTGCCCTCCGTGGCGAAGGGCGCCAGCGCGGCGCGCAGCTCGGCCGCCAGGTCGTCGGCCTGGCCGGCGAGCTTGGCGCGGGTCATGCTCGAGGTGGAAAGCGCCCGGTCGACCAGTGCCTCGACGGGCGTCTCATGGCGCTCGATGACGGCGATGCGCTCCAGCCGGTTGAAGGATGAATCGAGCAGCACCGCCTCGTCCCTCGCCCAATCGGCGGATTTGCGCCGGACGCGTTCGGGATCCCGCATGGCGTAGGATTCGGTCACCCCCCGATAGGCCTTGTGCCAGGCGTTCTGGGGCAGTTCCGGAGTCTCGGTGTTGAACAGCACCACCCCACCGCCGGCCTCGATCATCGGATCGAGCCGGGCAAGGGTCTCGGCCCGGTTCATCCAATGGAAGGCGCGCCCGATCGTGACCCACCGGAAGCGCCCGAGAGCGGGGCCGAGATCGTAGGAGCTGCCCTCGATGAAGCGGACATTGCTGGGCGCATCGGCCCGACTTCGGGCGAGGGCGAGCATCGCCAGCTCCGGATCGATGCCGACCGCCTCGCGCACATGTCCGGCCAGGGCGAAGGCGATCTGGCCCGGTCCGCAACCGAGATCGAGCAGGCGCTCCGAGCCGTCGAGCCCGCAGATCTGAACGACCCGGCGCATGAGAATCGGCGCATAGGGCGGCCGGCCCTGGAGGTAATGGGGTGCCGCGGTCAGGAACCGGTGGGCATTGAAGGCGAGGTCGCTGGCCACGGCTCGATCAAGCCTCCGCTCTGCTGGCGTCGGACGCCGCGGGCCGCAGCGCCTCGATCAGAGGCCCCAGATGTTTCTCGTATCGGCGCCAACGTGCCAGCGAGGAACGATAGATCGGCTGGCGCACCTGGACGATGCTGGCCGTCCTGATCGACCGCTGGGTGCGGTGGAAGGCAAGGCAGCGCTCGTCCCAGGGCAGGCCGCAATAGTCGATGATGCGCCGGGCCTGGCTTTCGAGATCGCCGACCACCGCCTCGTAGTCGATTTCCAGCATGGATCCTTCCGGCAGCACGCGCCGCCACAGCTCCATCATGTCGAGATAGAGGCGATAGTTGCGCCCCAGCTCGGCGAGATCGTAGCTGAAGGCGAGATTGGCCGAGAAGTGGGTTGCGAAGCAGGAGAGGCAACTGTCCAAGGGCTCGCGCCGCACATGCAGGATGCGGGCGTGCGGCAGGATGAGGCGAATGAGACCCAGGAAATAGTAGTTGAGCGGGAACTTGTCGGTGATGCGCGGGGCCGCCGGCGCCAGCGCCTGCAGGCGGGCCGCGTAGGCGTCGCCTGCCTGGCGCAGGATTTCCGGCGGCAGCAGCGGCAGGCATTCGGGAAAATCGATCGCGGCATTGCCCGGCGCGCGGAGTGCCGAGGCGATGTCGCCCATGAAGTCGCGCTCGCCCGCACCGTGCACCTCGGGATGGCTGGCGACGATCTGCTCCACCAGGGTGGTGCCTGATCTCGGATAGCCGACGACGAAGATCGGCAGTTCGGAGCTGCTGCCCTGCCCGGCGCGCGCTTCCAAGAGCTCGCGGCTGAAACCCTTCTTCAGCCGGTCCACGCGGGCCTTCAGCCCCGGCTCGTCATAGGCGGAAAGGCCGCGCTTCAGGCGATTGCCATCGAGGAAGCAGGCGAAGGCTTCGTCGAAGCGTTCGAGGTCCTCATAGGCCTTCCCCAGGGCGAACAGCAGCACGGCCCGATCCGGTTTGGGCTGACGGAGGTCCGCAGCCAGGGCTTCCAGCCGGGCGAGCTGGTCAGGCGAGAGCTTGCCGGCGGAGACGAGGTCGAACCAGGCCGCGGCCAGGACCGGCGCGCAAGCGACCGCTCGGGCGAAGTGAGTCCGCGCCTGGTCGAGCGCCCCCGTCTCCTGGTACATCCGCCCCTTGAGGGTGAGGGTCGCCGGATCGTCGGGCTTCAAGCGCTCGAGCCGATCCAGGTAGGCGATCGCCTCGGCGTGCCGGTCGATCTCGCCCAGCGTGTCGGCGTAATTGAACAAGGCGAGCGCGTGGTCGGGCTGCAGCCGCAGCGCCGCCTCGAAGCACCCCGTGGCTTCTCCCGGCTGCCCCATCCGACGCAGCGCGATGCCCAGGTTGTAATGCGCTTCGGCGTCCCGGGGCCTGAGGGCGACCACGCGCCGGAGGCTCGCGACCGCATCGCGCGGCCGATCCAGCTCGATCAGCAGCCGGCCCAGATTGCCCTCTGCTTCCGCGCTGTCCGGCCGGATTTGCAGGGCGCGGCGCATCAGGCGCTCGGCCTCGGGAAACTTGCGCTGCTGGGCGCAGGCGACGCCCAGCATGTGGAGCGCGTCGAAGTCGTTGGGCGCGGCGCCGAGATGGCGGCGATAGAGGCGCTCGGCCGTCGCCAGGTCGCCACGGCTGTGGGCGGCGAGCCCCTGCTGCAAGGTCGCTAGGCCGGCCATCGAAAGAAACCCCTCAAGGCATCATTCGCGAGGATCATGGCCGCACCTCGCCGGCGAGGGCGGCCCGCAGGGGACCGAGATACTTTTCATAGCGCCGCCAGCGGGCGAGCGAGGAGCGGTAGATGGGCTGGCGCACCTGGGAGACGCTTGCCGTGAGGATCGCACGCTCGGTCTGGTGGAAGCTCAAGCAGCGCGGATCCCAGGGCAGCCCCAGATAGTCGAGCATGCGCCGGGCCTGGCCTTCCAGGTCTTCGACCACGTCTTCATAGCGGACTTCCAGCATCGAATCGGCGGCGAGAACCCGGCGCCAGTGATCCATCAATGCTTCATACCGGCGATAGGCGCGGCCGAGCTCGCCCTGGTCGTAGACGAAATTGAGCTCCTCCCTGAAGCTGCGGCAGAAGCAGGAAACGCAAGTGTCGAGGGGATCGCGCGTCACATGCAGGATTTTCGCCCGCGGCAGGATCAGGCGGATGAATCCGAGATGGAGGTAGTTCCCCGGCAGCTTGTCGGTGATATGCGCGGCCGTCGGCGCCAGCTTGCCGAGGCGCTCGCTATAGCGCTGCCCCAGCCGACGGAGACCCGCGCCATCGAGCAGGGCGAGCGCCTCGGGGTAGGGCCCCGCAACCCCGGCTTCGATGGCGAAATCCCGGACGAGCCGCGGCACCAGCCGAAGCTCGCCGGCGCCATGCACCATGGGGTGGCTCGCCAGGATCTGCTCCACCAGGGTCGTGCCCGAACGGGGAAAGCCGAGGACGAAGATGGGCAAGTCCGAGTCCCAGCCCTCGCCCGCTCTCGCCTGCATCAGCTCGCGCGAGTAGACCGCCAGGACGCGCTCGGTGCGCTCTGCCTCGGCCGCTTCGTCGTAGGCGACGAGACCGCGCTTCAGCCGGTTGCCTTCCGCCAGATCGGCGAAGGCTTCGTCATAGCGGCCCAGATCCTCCTCGGCCTTGCCGAGGGCGAAATGCAGCATCGCCCGATCGCGGGGCGCCAAGGCCTCGGCCCGGGCGGCCAGCGCCCGGGCCCCGGCCAGGAGGCCGTCCTCCGCCGTCACTGTGCCGGCCATGATGCGATCGAGATGGGCGCCGGCGGAGCCGGGCGCAAGGCTCAAGGACCGGTCGAAGGCGGCGATCGCTTCGCTGCCACGGCCTGCTTCTTCGAGGGCATGGCCCATGAGGTTCCAGCCCTCCGCATCGCCCGGCCGGCGCTCCAGGATGCGCTTCAGAATGGGTATCGCCTCCAGCGGCCGGCCGAGCCCACGCAGCAGGGCGGCCAAGTTGAAGAGCGCGTCTCGATAGTCTGGCCTTAGGCCGATGGCGGTCTCGAAGGCGTGGATTGCCGCTTCAGGCTCCTCCGAATCGCGCAGCGCGTTGGCCAGGTTGTAATGCGCTTCGGGATAGGCCGGCTTCAGGGCGAGGGCCTGGCGGAAGCAAGGGACGGCTTCCCGCGAGCGGCCAAGCTCGAACAGGACATTGCCCAGGTTGTTCTGCGCCTCGGCGTTCATCGGGTTGGCCTGGACAGAGCGCCGGATCAGCCCTTCGGCCTCTTCCAGCCGGCGCTGCTGGGCCCGGATGACACCCAGCAGCTGCAGGGCGTTGAACTCCGTCGGCACGGCCCTGAGCACCTCCAGATAGAGGCTCTCGGCCGTGCCCAGATCGCCCTTGCGGTGGGCGGCAATGGCCCTTTGGAGCCGATCGGGCCGCGATTGCTGCATGGACGTGGGCTTCATTCCTCGATCGGGCTGGGCGGATGCGCTGGCCCATGGAAATTAGCGCGAGCGGCGCCGCGAAGCCATGGCAGTGAGGCCGGCCCGCCTTCGCTGAGAACCGAAATGCGCCGGAAAGATCTCAGGCGGTTGGCTGCGAGGCGGCCAACTTTATTGAATACATGCTCTTGGCTGGCGTAATGGTGTAGCCCACGGGCGAAGGCTGGCAGCGGCACCCGGCGGGCGCTGGGCGGCTCTCGCGCCCGGCGAAGGAACCGAAAGATAGCGGGACCATGAGGCTGATCGCTTACAGGACCAACGAAACCGCGCCAGAGATCCGCCCGGCACCGGCCACCCGGGATTGGATGGACCGCCTTCCAGAGGCCTTCGCGTACCGCTGCCTGCCCCTCAACATCGCGAACTCCCATGGTTGGGAGATCGGCTGCTCCCGCGACTTCACGGCGCGCTGGGACGGAGGCGGCGAGCGCGAGGCCATCGTGATCAAGGGCGACGATTCCGAGGGCGAGCTTCCGCTCACGCATTTCGGTCATGGCGTGCTGACCTTCCCGGTGCCTTTCCTGTTCCGATCGCCGCCCGGCATCAACCTGTTCGTGACCGGTCCGCTAAATCAGCCGAAGCATGGCATCACTGCCCTTTCGGGCATCGTCGAGACCGACTGGTCCCCTTACACCTTCACGATGAACTGGAAATTTACCGCGCCCAACATCGACGTGAGCTGGAAAATGGGAGAAGCTTTCCTGTTCTTCTTCCCTCTGGAGCGCGGGATGATCGAAACCGTGGAACCGGAGGTGAGGCCGATCGACAGCGACCCCGAGCTGGCCGAGGAGTTCCGCAGCTGGCATGCGGCGCGGCTTGCGTTCAATCGGGAAATCAAGGAGGCCGGCAGCCCCGCCCATCAACAGCGCTGGCAAAAGCACTACTACCGGGGCGTCCGGTTCGACGGCAAGGAGGGATCCGCGGACCACAGGATCAAGCTCCGCGTGAGGCCTTGGAAGACGTGAGACCAGGCGGGCCCGCTACTGCTGGCGGATCCATAGCCCGATATGCTTGTCGGGCGTCGCCGAGAACTCCATCCATCGATACCCGTCGGCAATCGATCGGCTGATCGTCGCCCAGGCCGCCTGATCGCCGCTCTCGCGAACCGACCAGACGACATAGCGGATGCCGTAGCCGCGCAAGAACGCCAGCGGCGAGGATCCTTCGCCGCGATAGAATTGCTCGATCTCGGCGACGAGGCCCGGCAGCTCCGGCAGGCTGGGCTTCCACACCCTCATGATCCACGGCACCCCCACCAGATCGGGCTGGCCCGAGAGGCTGCCGTAGATCCCTGTGTCCCGCGGGCGCTCTTCGTAGACCTTTTCGAGGACGAGGCCTTCGTCGGCGTTCGTGAGATAGCTCAACATCCGCGCATTGGCGGGATCGGCCGTGTAGAACCCATCCCCTTCCAGCTTGCCGAAATAGGGCTTGGGCTGGAAAACCAGGAAGCAGGCCACGTCGACCGCCATCGATGTCACAAGCACCAGGATGGCGGCTGCCGCCCAACGCACGGCGCGCCTTTCGCTCGCCAGCAGGCAAGTCGAAACGGCGAACAGTCCGCCCGTGAAGATCCAGCCCCACCATTTGAGGGCGGGATTGAACCGCACGAGATCGCCGGAATAGGCGCCGTCGAATGCGTTGAGCAGCTCGCTGCCCGCCAATAGCGGCAGAAAGATCAGCGCAAAGCGAAGCGCCTGGCTGCTGTATTTGCCCGCGAACGGCGCCAGGGCAGCGACGGCCATCAGCGGCCAATGGACGATCA
This sequence comes from uncultured Alphaproteobacteria bacterium, assembly GCA_963724385.1. Taxonomy (GTDB): domain Bacteria; phylum Pseudomonadota; class Alphaproteobacteria; order Dongiales; family Dongiaceae; genus DASXQK01. Next base: position 1,629,116 of record CAVRUJ010000002.1, read on the forward strand.
GGAATTGGAACCACGGGCTGTGCTCGTCCGGCAGGACGCGGGTCAAGGCGATCGGGTGTCCATGCAGGGCGAATCCCGCCAGGAAGGGCAGGATCAGCGCCATGCCCGCGGCAAGGCCGGCAAGCGAAGAACCCCACTGCCGAAGAGGTGTCGTGCCGATGTCCCACAGCTTCCATGTGCCCACGAGAACCGCCTGCAACGGGAACACCCAGGCGTTCGAGCAAATCGTGAGCGGCAAGGTAAGTCCCAGGAGGAACTCCAGCCGTGGGCGAGCCCCGGCCGGCGCCTGCGTCAGGCGCGCCATTGAGGCAAGGGCCAGAAACAAGGTCAGGAAGCCCGACAGAGGTGCGTGGAAGCCGCCGACGGCATATTGCTGACCAAAAGTTTCGATGGGGAGCTGAAGGCCCCTCGCCGTCGGCGCGCCGGCCGAGAGGTGGCGCCAGAAATCCGATGCGACCCCGTCCTCGAACCAGCCGATGAAACGGGTGTTGTGCAGCAGTGCTGCCTGAGCCGAGGCGGCCGAGAAGAAGCCTGCCGGATCGGGTGCGGCGATCAGATGGAAGAGCGGCGAAATCCCCGTCCCCCCGATCGCGAGGCAGGCGGCCGCCAGCAGTCGCGCCCAGGTCTTCAGGCCGAAACAGCTTGCGAAGTCCCAGGCGAGCGCGATGACGAGGGCGGAGAGGATGGGCGCCGAAACATTGAAGGCCGCACCCGCCGAGAGGCCGGTGATCCGCCCCAGCAGCGCGCCTGCGTATTGCTGGAAGGCGTAGTAGTAGTCGAGACGTTGCCAGGGCAGCCACATGTCCACCGGCGGCAGGCGCGCGCCGGTCATGTAGTTGGCCACGAGATGAACGTCGGACAGGCGATCGTAGAGCTCGACGATCTGCGGGAACGCCAGCTTCCACAGGAGGCCATAGGCGGCCGCGGCCAGGAACACCGCTTCCGATTCGATGAACGATCCCCGCCGCAGCGTCGAGCGGTGTCGCCACAGCACCCAAGCCGAGGCCGCGGTGAACGCCGGCAGGGTCCACTGCAGCGACCCCAGGCCGATGAAATGCTCGATGAAGAACAGGCCGAGGCAAAAGCCCACGATGCCTGCCGTCCGCGCGATCGCGAAGGACGGCAGCCAGCGCGCCATGACCAAAGTCACCGCGCCGAAATTGATGCAGACGACTGCCGAGAGGGCGAGGAAATAGAGGGCGCGCAAGGGAGGCTGGCTCAGCGCCGCAGTTTTTCGGGGGCTGCGGGCTTCACGCCGGCAAGGGAGCCGGCCCGCTCAAACAACCACCCGCAAGACCGAGGCAATTGCCCAGCGACAGGATCGACCGCGACCCGCTTAGGACGGGGGCGGCGGTGATGGCGGCGGCGGCGGCGATCCGGAAACGGCCAAGCCTTCCTTGGTGGCAGCGGTATAGCCGAGCAGGACGAGGGTGGCCGGAGCGGTGTATGCGGCAAAACGGCCGAGCTTTTTCAGAACGTCGCGCTTGTCGGGATTAGCCGGACGTTCGGCACCGCTCGTGTTCTTGTCGTCCTCTGGCATTTTGGCTTCCCCTTCCGCCGAAGGCGCTCGATCGCAAGACTATCCGTGCAACGCGCCGCGAAAATTTACCTTGTTCATCCTCGTTAATCCACCCCTCGGCCGTCTGGCGCGGCTGGGGTTGGCCTCAACGTCCGCGGACGAGGCGGCGATCAGGAATGGGCGAAGCCTTCCTTGGTGGCGGCGGTATAGCCGAGCAGGACCAGGGTGGCCGGAGCGGTGTACGCGGCAAAACGGCCGAGCTTTTTCAAGACGTCGCGCTTGTCGGGATTTGCCGGACGTTCGGCATCGCGTTTCTTTTTGTCGTCCCCTGACATTGTGGCGCACCCTTTTTCCGCCGAAGGCGCCTGACCGCATGAATATCCGTGCAAAGCGACGCGACAGGACCGACCGCGACCCGCTTAGGGCGGGGCAGGGGGCGGGGGTGATGCCGGCGGCGGCGGTGGCGATCCGGAAAGGGCCAGGCCTTCCTTGGTCGCGGCGGTATAGCCGAGCAGGACAAGGGTGGCCGGAGCGGTGTACGCGGCAAAACGGCCGAGCTTTTTCAGGACATCGCGCTTGTCGGGATTTGCCGGATGTTCGGCATCGCCAGCTTTGTTGTCGTCCTCTGACATTTTGTCTCCCCCTTGGAGCTGAACCGGCCGCGCTCAAGTCCAGCCGTCCACGGCGCAATCTATGTTTAGCTTATTCGCTCCAAACGATCCAGCCCCTCGCCGCCCGCCGCGGCCCGGCTCAGCGCTGGCGGGCAAGCCAGCGGTAGAGCAGCGAGTCGCTCCGGCCTTCATACTGACTGGCGAGGCTGCCCATATCTTGCCAGCTGAAGGCGCCATAGGGAGCGCATTGACGCGGGAGGAACAGGCTTTGCGCGATCTCATTCACGCTCGACAGGCTTGAAGCCGCAAGCAGCAGGATCACGACGATCTTCGCTGTTCTGCCCGGCCAGTCCGCGAGAAAACGGCAGAGAGCCACAGCCAGCAGGATGGAAACGGGCAGGGTCGTGCGCAGGGCCCAATCGTCGTAGGTGCCATGCTGGAAGCAAAGCAGAACCGCATCGGCAGACAGCAAGAATGCAAATCCCGCAAGCAGCGCGTGGCCGCTGTTCCTCGAATTCTCTTCGGCCGGCCGAAGGCGGAAGCGGACGCGATCGACGGCGAGGGCCGCCAGGGCGGCGATGCTCGGAGCCTGGCGAAGCAGGAAACTCAACGCCCAGGGTCCCAGCGACTGGTGTGGAAAAATCAGGGTGGGCGGCGAAGTCGCGAGCGAGGCGGAATAGAACAGCACGGCGAAGACGAGCAGCAGGACCACGAAGGCTGACGCGAGCGGGAACCTGAGGGTGATCTTGCGCGCCCGGCGCGCCTCTCCCCGCCAGCCGGCGACAGCATCCCGCAGCAGCCCTGGAACCGCGGGAAGCGAAACCGCCGCAAGCCCAACCGCGACATAAGGGCTCCAGAGCGTGCTCGCCACGATGATGGCAGACCCATGCAGGAGCTTGGCGCCCGCCGGACGCTCCAAACCGAAGATGAAAGAGAGGAGCGCGGCGCCGATGAGTGCGGCGAAGAAATGCTGGGGGGCGAAGAACAGGCTCATGGTTACGGATTGGGGCGCCTTCGGGACACCCCACCAGTCCAATTCGGAGAACACCGGAACGCCGAGGCCGGGTATCTGCCCGACAATCCTCGGCCCGGCGCCGAGAAGGGCTTGGCCGACCACATCCAGCCCGCCGGTGAGCGCCAACAAGGCCAGCAAAGCCGCGGCAGGAAGCTTTTGGCTGGCCGACATGACGCGGAGCGCCACGAACAGGACGAGGCAATAGATCGGGAAAAGCACGTGGTCGAACCGGAGCGATCCGATCAGGATTTGCAGCCCTTGGTAAATTCGGACCGGGATAATGTAATAGGCGAAGTAGTAGTGGATGAATGTAGAGTTTCCGTCCCCGGAATCCCATTTGATCGGCAGATGCCCGCTCAGCAGACTGGCGAATACGAGATTATGCTTTACATAATCCCATCGGCAGAAGGTGAAGCCGCCGATCCCCGAGCAATAGATCCAGAACGCGCCAAGCAGGAAGACCGCGACCGACGCGCCCACGCGCAGGGGCTCTGGCGACCGCCGAAGGGCGGGGCCCGGAACGACGCCGCTCGCTCTCGCATTTCGAAACAGAAAGGCATCGAACTCGGCGAGCCAGGCGGGAAAGAGGATGAAGACCGGGATCCAGCAAGGCGGCTTCAGCAGCTCGGCCATGATGATGAGCGGGCCGGCGATATAGAAAAGCGCCAGCCCCATGCAGGAGCTGCGCGCGAGGCCGGACGCGCCATGCACCTCTTGCCGATCCATCTCGCCCATTCACCCTACAGCAGAAGCAGCCAGGAGCCGGGCTGGACGCGCCGCTGGAGCATTTTCCGCCGAAGCGGGCACCGGTTCGGCGCAGAAAATGCGACCAACCAAAGAATCTAGAGCATGTTTCGATTCGATCGCATCGAAACATGCTCTGGGGGCGCGGATAGCGAGCGCGAGGCTCGGGAGCGCGAGCCCGGCTGTCAAGGCGGCCGAGTGCGGCGACCCGGGCTCCCCGGGGACGGAATGCCCGCGGTAAGGAACGATTTGCCGATCCTCCACCCCATGTTCTAGTGTTTTTCCTCCCGGGCCGATCAGCAGAGGGCATTCCCGTCCGCCGCCATGCAAGCAGATGAATTCATCAGCACGCCGGTGGGCAACGGGCTGCTCCTGGCCCGTCGTCATGCCCATCGCCTGTTCGCTCTCAACGAGTCGGCGCGGTTCGTTTGGGAATGCCACCTTCAGAATCTGACCCCGGCTGAGATGGGCGACAAACTCGCCGACGCTTACGGCATCGAGCCCTCCCTCGCCAGGCGCGACGTCGACGCGGTGCTTCGGCAATGGCGCGAAGAGGGCCTGATCGAATCCGGCCGGCCTCGCCTCGCCTGCGTCGTCGGCGGCTGCCGATTCCTTCTCCGCCTGGGGCCGCCGGACGTTCAGGACGCCCTGGCGACGGTCTTGTCGAGCCTGGTTTGCGAGGAAGCTGCCGCGTTCCCGTCCCAACGCGAAGCGACGATCGAGGTGACCGAGCGCGAGGGCAAATATCTGATTTCCGTCGACGAAGCAGCTGCGTTGCTCGCCCCGACGCTGGATGCCGCGGTGGAGAGCGTGCAGACCGGCGTGATCCGCCACATCTTCAACGTGACCGAGTGGCAGATCTCCATGCACAGCGCTGCCGTCGGTCGTCCCACCGGCTGCATCCTGATCGCCGGCGAATCCGGCAGCGGCAAGACCACGCTGGTCGCCCGCATGCTGGACCGTGGCTTCGACTACGTCGCCGACGATCTCGTGCTGGTGATGCCCTCCGACCTGGCCGTCGTCCCGATCGCCATGCCGCTGGTGCTGAAGCGCGGAAGCTGGGCCGATCTGGATGCATCGCTCCCGGGCCTCGGCGCCGCGCGCGTGTTCCGTCGCGCCGGCCGGGATGTGAAGTACTGGATGCCACCGCGGGGGCGCATCGCCGAACGTCCGGTCCCCATCAGGGCCATTGTCTTCCCCCGGTTCGACAGCACCACGCCATTCGCGGCAACGCGGCTGGATGCGTTCGGCGCGATTTCCCGCATCATGAAGGCACCGACGCGCATCGGCATTCCTCTCACCGATGCAGCCGTCGAGCGCGTGGCGACGCTCGTGCAAGGCATCCCCGTCTACGAAATCGCTTACGACAATGCCGCTTCCGCCGCCCGCTGGGCGGAGGATTTGCTTCCCGGGCGTTGAGCGACTGCCGGCGGCCGAAGCCGGTCCCGGCGGAATAGCATGCAAAGGGAGTTGGCGAACTCGTGCAGCCGAATAGCTCGATGAGGGAAGGTGGCGGGGCTGAGCGATCCATCCTCTCCGTCATCGTCCCGCTGTTCAACGAGCAGGACGTCGTCGAGATCTTGCATCGGCGGATCGTGACGGTCTTCGGTGACATCGCCGACCTCGACCTCGAGATCGTCTATGTCGACGACGGCAGCCGGGACGAGACGCCTGTCCGCCTCGCCCAGCTCGCCGCCGCGGATCCCCGCATCTGCGCCGTCACCCTCTCCCGGAACTTCGGCCAGCAGGCAGCCTTGTCGGCGGGTCTCAGCCATTGTTGCGGCGACGTCGCGGCCCTCATGGATGCCGATCTTCAAGACCCCCCGGAAGTCGCCCTCGAGATGCTGGCAAAGTGGCGGGAAGGCTATCCGGTGGTCTATGCCGTGAGGCGCGAGAGGCCTGAATCCGCGGCCCTGCGCTTCCTGTGCCGGGCCTTCTATCGGGTGCTGGCGCTGCTCTCGGACGTCCCGATTCCCTTCGACAGCGGCGATTTCTCGGTCATCGACCGGCGCGTCATCGATACGCTCAACGCGATGCCGGAGAAGAACCGCTTCTTGCGGGGCCTGCGCGCCTGGTATGGCGGACGCCAATATGGCCTCATTTACGATCGCGCGCCGCGCGCCGCCGGGCGCAGCAAGTATTCGATCCGCCGCTACTTCAAGCTGGCGCTGGACGGGATTTGCGGCTTTTCCCTGGCGCCGTTGCGCCTCATCTCGCTGCTGGGCGCGATACTCTCCGCCCTGGCCGCTTTCGCCTTGCTGCTGTTCTTCGTTGCCGGGCTCTTGGGCTCCGGACCCGGCTATTCGGCTGGCGCGCCGGGTTCGCGGACGCTGGCGCTCGCGATGGTGCTGCTGAGCGGCATACAGCTTCTTTCGATCGGCGTTGTCGGCGAATATCTCGGCCGCATCTATCTCGAGGTGAAGAACCGCCCTCCCTACATCGCGGAGAACCTGCGGCCGAGCATTTATGCCGGTCGGGCCAGGCAGGCGGCGCGGGCCCGGATGTGATTGCGATCTTGCGCAGGCGGATCGTCTGACGGTGGCGCCTTGAGGACTGGCGCGGGCCGAAGGGTTGCCGTCGTCGGCGCCGGCTTTTCCGGCCTGGCGGCGGCCTATGAGCTGGCGAGGCTCGGCCATCGCCCGATCGTCATCGAAGCCGAAACCGAGGTCGGCGGCCTGGCGGCAGGCTTCCCGGTCGGCGACAGCCGCATCGAGCGTTTCTATCACCATTGGTTCACCAGCGACCGCGATGCGCTTGCACTGCTGGCCGAGCTCAGCCTCGCCGACCGCGTCGTCTATTCGAGCACGCGGACCGGCATGTATTTCGCCAATCGCCTCTACAGGCTCACCAAGCCGCTCGACCTCCTCCGTTTCACGCCGCTTTCGCTCGGCGACCGATTCCGCCTTGGCCAACTGATCCTGAAGGCGCGAAGAGTAGGCGATTGGCGGGACATCGACGACATGAGCGCAGCGGAATGGCTCCGCCGGCTGGGCGGCGAGCGCGTCTATCGGATCGTCTGGGAGCCGTTGTTGCGAGGCAAGTTCGGGCGGCATTCCGAGAGCGTGTCCGCCAGCTGGATCTGGTCCAAACTCAAGCTCCGCGGGGGCAGCCGGGGCCGCGGCGGCGAGGAGCGCCTCGCCTATTTTCGCGGCGGCTTCGCGGCGCTGGCGGAAGCGGTCGCCGGGCATGTGGTGGACAATGGCGGCGAACTGCGCCTCGGATCGGCCGTCTCGGCCATGGCCGTGGAGAATGGTCGCGTGTGCGCGGTCGTCGCGGCCGGCGAAAGCATCGCGGCGGACGCCGTCGTGCTTACGCCGGCTCCGCCGTTGATCGCGCCGCTCCTGGCTCCCCATGTCCCGGCGCAGGAGGCCGATCGGCTGGCGGCGATCGAGTATCTGGCGAATATCTGCATCGTGCTCGAGCTGGATCGCAGCCTGTCCGAGCTCTACTGGATGAATGTCAACGATCCGTCCTTTCCTTTCGTCGGCGTGATCGAGCATACCCATCTCGATCAGGCGGATCCCGCCCGCCGGCGCCATATCGTGTATCTGTCGCGCTACCTGCCCGCAAGCGACCCTGCTTATGGCTGGTCGGACGATCGCCTGGCGGAATTCGCCCTGCCCCATCTGCAGCGCATGTTTCCGGCGTTTTCCCAGGAGTGGATCCGCGCCATCCATGTGTGGCGCGCCAGATATGCCCAGCCCATCGTGGTCCGCGGCTACAGCCGGATGATTCCCGACCACCGCACCTCCGTTCCAGGCGTCTACATCGCCAGCATGGCCCAGGTCTATCCCGAAGACCGGGGAACGAACTACGCCATCCGCGACGGCCGGAAGGTGGCCAGAGCCGTGGATGAATGGCTGAGGCAGGACGCCGGCAGCCCGCGGCGCGAGGCCGTGCGCTAACCGTCGGCCGCGTCTTCCAGCCTGGCAGATGCGGCGGCGCGTTTGCGCTTGCGGCCCCTCGCAGCACGGTAGAATGCCTCCAGCCTGCCCCATGCGATTGCGGCCTGGCGCAAGGGCCAGGCGGCCGCTTCACAGTCGCGCTCATAGCTGTGGCGCCGGGCATCCATCAGCCAGGCGATCTTCACGGCCAGGCGGCTAAATCCCTGCCCCGGGTCGAGCCGGCGCTGCGCCAGGCAGCGCAGCGCCTGCAGGCGCGCGAGCCGGCTGCGGGCGAAGGGCTCGGGCACCTCCACGCCCAGGAGATGCCCGGCCAGGTGCAGGGGCAGGGCAAGATAGCGGTAGATGCCGCGCTCGCGTCCGAAGGCGGCGATGGCCGGCCAATCGAGTGCATCCGCCTTGCGCTCGAGCAGATGCCGGATGTCCACGAGGTCGCGCAGGCTGAATAGGCCGCTCCCATAGCCCATGTTCTGCAGCTGCGCGTGGAGGCAGCCGAAGACGAAGCGATGCATGGGGCTCATCATCCCGATCGAGGCCGCCTCGCCAAGCGGCTCGGCTGCGGCGATCACCTCGCCGGGTGTCAGAAGATGGCGTTGCCAGCCGAGATGCCGATGCACCTCGACCGTGACCGGATCACCTGGCCGAGCGAGCGGAACATAATGGAAATGCCGCGCGTAAGGTTCCAGGGGTCCGACGGCGCGAAAGCCCGCCGCCTTCAGCGCGCCGGCCGCTGCCTGGTAGGCATCGGGGTCAACGAGGAGGTCGATATCGGTCAGCTGCCGATCGCCGATTTCGTTTCCCGCCTCCATGAGCCAATTGGCGCCCTTGAGCAGGACAATGGGGATCCCCGCGGCGCCGAGTATTTCCGCAAGATCGAGGATCTGGGCGCGAATCCGCCGATTCTGGGCCGTGTTCGCTTCGTGGATCCAGGACAGGTAGTCCCGAAAGTCCCCTGGAATTAAGGCCGGCCAGCCCTGTCTCTGAAGCGCGGCGAACAAGTTTGGGACCACCTGCTCGCGATTGATCTGCTCCGCCACGCAAGGCCAGTCGATTTTGTCCGCCTCTTTCGGCGTCAGGAGCGGCTCGGCCGGCTGGCGCGCGAGAGCCCGGCAGACAAACCGGAAGGCTCTCAGCCGCGCCGGTCCGCTGGGCGTGAATTGTTGCTCGGACTCGCCTGGCATCTCTTGAATAGTGGACACCTCAGGTGATCTGTGAGGATCTTCGCAAGGGGCTTGTCTCCGGACCTTGGAAATTAGCGTGAGCGGCGCTGTGAAACCATTGCGCGTCATGGGCCACAGCCGGCCCATGCCCCACCGAGCCGCCGATTGATATAGCGTCACGGATGCGTCATGGAGGACAGGCAGAATGCGGCCCGACGGACGGCGTGGGACAGGGAGAAAAAAATGAGCCGACGATGCGAGCCCGGGCGACCGGCCGGCTGGGCCAATGCCTCGGCAGGAGTGGCCGCAGAGGAATTCGCTCTTGCCGCGTAAAACACTGATCGTCGAAGAGCTGGGCGACCGCGCCCTACTCCTGCCCCAGCGCTTGCTGGAGGCGCTGGCCGCTAATGACCGGGCCAAACTTCGCTTGACCCTGCTTCAGGCGGCGGAGCTCCACGCCGACCATCCCGACGAGGCGCTTCCCGACTTTTCCGCCGAGCGGCGGGCCGCCGATCTCGCCGAGCCGGGCCTCGAGGCGATCGTGGCCGAAAGTCGGCGCGAAGCCGACGGGAACCTGCATATTCCGGGATCCGCGGACCAGCGCGGCAAGATCCTCGCTGACATCGGTCAAATGCTGGCGCCGCTCGTCTTGGCGGGGCTGGAGGACGCAGCGGCGCTGGGCGAAAGGCTGCAGCTGCTCGGCTCGGCCCTGCCCGATTTCGCCGGCGACCGCGTTCCCGCCGGCACGATCGACGCCATCACCTCGGCCGACCGCGGGCGGGGCGACTCCTTGCATATCCTGGTCATGGACCTTCACAAGGCGCTGAACGGGTTGCAGGCCGCGCTCGCCGAGGAAGTCATCGACGGCGCCCATGCCTGGCGGATCGCCGAGGCCGACCGGCCCTTGGTCCAGGCCTTCATGGCGGGGGTCAAGGAAACCGCGCCGCTGAAATTCGATCATCCCGGCCTCGATACCACCGCAACCCGGTCGGCAGATCGGCTGATCATCCAGAACGACATCGGCACGACCGATGCCCATGTGCTGGTCCTGCATGTGGAGGGCCTGGCTGCGACCCTCACCTACACCGACATCCATGCCCAGCGCGCCGCCTTCTTCCAAAGCCTGTTCAAGCCCTTCTCGGTCGTCTGGGAGGAGACCCGCGCGCGCCACAGCGGAACCATCAAGGAGGAGGCCAACTACTACCTCTGCATCGGTCGCTACGAGGCGCCCGACGCCAAGACGCTTCAGCGCTACCTCACCTTTCTCGGCTCGCGCATCGTCTTTCTCATCGACTGGAACCGTGCCCGCAAGCGCCTCAGGGAGTTCCTGCGCAAGGGCGACGTCCTGCGGCTCCTGCACTGGGCGGCCGGCAACAATATCGGCCATCGCGGCTTTCTGAAGCTGGGGGGCGAGCAGCTGCTTTACGAGGCGATCGAATTCGCCCAGCAGACGCCGCTTCACTACGGCGAGCGGCTGCACGAGATGCTGGGCGCCGAGGAGGCGCTCAGCTATCTGAAGTTCGTCCTGCGCGCGGCGACCGAGGGGCTCCTGCAAGGCCGCACCGAGCGCTTCATCCGCGACGAGGTGAAGGCCGAGCTGGTCCGGCATTTCCGCAGCGCCCAGGAAAGCCTGCTTTCCATCGCCTCCAGCCACGCCCAGCTGGTGTTCGATCTGGCCAGCAGCCTGCGCGACGGGCTGTTGCGCTATGGCGAGGGCGGCGAAGGCGACGGCCTGGCGCGCGGCGCCGAGCGCGCCCGAAGCTGGGAGCAGGAGGCCGATCAGCTGGTGAGCCGGATGCGCTCGCTGACGCGCCGCACCCGCAAGCCCGAAGTCTACCTGACCCTCCTCCAGGAGGCCGATGACGCCGCCGACGGCCTGGAGGAGGCGGCCTTCCTCACCACCTTCCTGCCCAAGACGCCGCCGGCCGGCGAACTCATGGAGCCGGTCCTCTCCCTCGCCGGGCTCCTGGTCGGCGGGGCGGCGGAGCTGGTGAAGCTGATGGAGGCGGCGAGCCATGTCAGCCGCGAGGGCGCCCGGGAGGACCTGCAGGACTGCCTTGAGGCCGTCGACCGGCTCGTGGGCATCGAGCATGAGACCGACGACGCCGAGAGGGAGGCAACCCGTGCGCTCCTCTCCCTTGCGCCGGATTTTCGCACCCTCCACCTCCTGTCCAACCTCGCGCGCTGCCTGGAAGAATCGGCCGACGCCCTGGCGCGCTCGGCCCTCAAGCTGCGCGACCATCTCCTCAACGACGTGATGACGGGCTGAGCGGCCATGAGCGAGACCGCGGAGCAACTCGTCGCCATCCTGCCCGGCCGGCCGCCCGGCGGCGATTCCAGCGCCGAGGCCATCGGCTCCAAGGCCTATGGGCTGCAGCGCCTCGCCCGGCTGGGAATCCCCGTGCCGCCCGCCTTCGTTCTCGGCACCGCGCTCTGCCGCGCCTACTACGCCGAAGGGGGCAAGTTGCCCGGCAACACGCGCGAATTGCTGGCCCAAGGGCTGGCGCGCCTGGAAGAGGCGACCGGCCGGGGCTTCGGCCAGCCACGCCGGCCGCTGCTGGTCTCGGTGCGGTCCGGCGCGCCGGTCTCCATGCCCGGGATGATGGACACGATCCTCAACATCGGCCTCTCGGAAGCAAGCATGCGCGGGTTGTTGCGCGCCACGGGCAACCCGCGGCTGGTCCAGGATTGCCACCGGCGCCTTGTCCGCGACTTCGCCAAGGTGGTGCGCGGTGCCGACGGCGCTGCTTTCGACCGGCTGGTCGAGCGCCGTTGCGCCAGCGACGGGCTCGCGAGCGCGCGCGAGCTCGGCAGCGGCGCCTTGCACGCCATTGCCACGGAATCTCTCGAGCTCGCCCATGCGCTGACGGGCCAGCCCATGCCCCAGGAACCGATGGACCAGCTCCTGGCTGCGGTCGAAGCCGTGTTCCGCTCCTGGAATAGCCCCAAGGCCGAAGCCTATCGCCGGTTGAACGGCATCGACGGCGCCATGGGGACCGCCGTCACCATCCAGGCCATGGTCTTCGGCAACAGCGGCAGCCGGTCCGGCGCCGGGGTCGGCTTCACCCGCGATCCGGCGACGGGCGAGCCCGCGCTCTATCTCGACTTCCTGTTCGACGCCCAGGGAGAGGACGTGGTCTCCGGCCGGCAGGTCGCGAGCGATAGCGAGCGGCTGGCGAGACAGCTTCCCGCCGTGGCAACGGATCTGGCGCGCATCGCCAAGTCCCTCGAAAGCGAGTTCCGCGAAGTCCAGGATTTCGAGTTCACCGTGGAGGAAGGCCGGCTTTATCTGCTGCAGACGCGCGCGGCCAAGCTCGCACCCTGGGCGGCCCTCAAGGTGGCCGTGGCCATGGTGCGCGAGGGTCTGATCGGCCGAAGCGAGGCGCTGAGACGCCTCGACGGCCTCGCCCTCGACCGGCTGGAACGCCAGACTTTCCACGATGCTGCGGGTACTGAGCCCATCGCCCGGGCCGTTTCGGCCAGCATGGGAGCCGCCATCGGCGCCATCGCCTTTCACCCCGACCGGGTCGCGGCCCTGGTGGCCGATGGCCGACCCGCCATTCTGGTCCGCGAGGACATCGCGACCGAGGACATCGCCGGCATCGCGGCGGCGGACGGCATTCTCACCGCCCGCGGCGGGCGCACGTCGCACGCGGCCGTCGTCGCCCGTCAGATGGGCAAGGTGTGCCTAGTCGGCTGCCCGTCCCTGCGGATCGAGTCCGACGGGCGCGGCTGCTTCATCGGCGCGTCGCGCTTCCGCGAGGGTGACGACCTGACGTTGGACGGCGACGGCGGGCGCGTGTTCGCCGGGCGCATTCCCGTCTTGCGGGAACGGCCCGAAGCCGATCTGGCCGAAGTCGCGGGCTGGCGCGCCGCTTAGAGTCTCGTCGGCTCAGGCGAAATCGACGATGACGGGCACGTGGTCCGAGGGCTGCTTCCAGCCGCGGGCTTCCCGCAGCACCCGCGCGCCGCTGACGGAGCCGGCGAGCGCCGGCGTCACCCAGACGTGATCCAGGCGCCGGCCGCGGTCCGACGCACTCCAATCGGATGCTCGGTAGCTCCACCAGCTGTACAGGCGCTCGGCCGGCGGGACGATCTTGCGCACGGCGTCCACCCATTTGGCCGAGGCCTGAAGCCGCCCTAGCTTTTCGACTTCGATGGGCGTGTGGCTGACCACGCTCAGGAGTTCCTTGTGGGACCACACGTCGGTCTCCAGCGGCGCGATGTTGAGGTCGCCGAGCAGGATCATCTTGCGCCCATTGCGCCGGCCCTCGGCGAACCAGGCCGTCGCCTCGTCGAGAAAGCCGAGCTTATGGGCGAACTTGTCGTTGGCGTCCGGGTCGGGAATATCGCCCCCGGCGGGAATGTAGAAATTATGCAGCTCGATGCCTCCGGCCAAGCGAACCATGGCGTGGCGGCTGTCCTCCTTGCCGCACCAGTTCTCCCCGCCCGGTTTCTGCAGCGCGAGGCGCGAAAGGACCGCGACGCCGTTGTAGCCCTTCATGCCCCGCAGATGGATATGCGGAAAGCCCATGGCCTTCAGGGCCTCGAACGGGAAATCCTTGGCCTCGGCCTTCACTTCCTGGATAGAGACCACGTCCGGCTGCCATTCGCCGACCAGCCTCGCCAGGTTGTCCAGGCGCAGGCGAACCGAATTGACGTTCCAGCTGACGATACGCAAGGCCCGGCTCCCTCACTCGATTGAGCCGTCGCTTATAGCCGATTCGCGAGAGCTTTTGCGGCTCGAGACGCCGCCCGATCAGCTCACTGGTGTGGAGATGTGGTCTTTCCGGGACCGCAACTGGTATCTATCTGGTCTTGTCCTGGCTGGAACCCGCCGATAGACTGATCCTCCATGGCCAAGGCCGCTGCCGGCAACGTGATCGCTTTTTCCGAGGCTCAGCCGCGTTATCTGGCGGTGGCCCGGGAGCTCGCGGCCGAGATTGCCCGGGGCAAGGTCGCGCCGGGGGACCGGCTGCCGGGCGAGCGGGAGCTCTGCCGGCATTTCGATGTAAGCCGGGTCACTATTCGCCACGCGCTTCGCGAACTGAAGGACCGGGGCCTGATCGAACCGGAAAGCGCGCGAGGCTGGTTCGTGACCTCGACCGCGCTGGGCGAGCCCAACGCGCTGATGAGCTTCAGCGAGATGGCGCTGAGCCGGGGCCTGAGGCCCGGCGCTCGGATTCTTGCCGCGATGGTGCGGCCGGCGACCATGGACGAGGCCGAGGCGCTCAGCATCGCGCCGGGAAGCGCGGTCTTCGACCTCGAGCGCTTGCGCCTGCTCGATGGCGTGCCCGTCGCCATCGAGCACAGCCGCCTGCCGCTGGCCGTGGCCCCGGCCATGCCCAAAGCCGATCTCGCAACGGGCTCGCTCTACGAGCTGCTGCGCCAGGCGGGCGCGGTGCCGGTCCGCGCCGACTACGTCCTGCAGGCGATCCCGGCCGAGGCGCGCCAGGCCAGGCATCTCGAGCTGCCCGAGGGCGCGCCGCTTCTGATGGCGACCGCCACGACCTACGACCTCGGCGGCCGCGTCATCGAGCTCAGCCGCAGCATCTTCCGCGGCGACCGCTACCGCTTCCGCACCACGCTTGTCCGCAAGGCCCGCGAGCCCGGCGGCGCCCGAGGCGGAAAATGAATTCAGGAGCGTCATGAACCCGGGAGCGCAATGAACAAGGTCAAGATCGGCGTCATCGGCTCGGGCTTCCAGGCCGACATCCACTGCGCCTCCTGCCGCATCCTCGGCGAGGATGGCGAGGTCGTCGCCGTCGCCTCGCCGACCCTGGGCCGGGCGCAGGCGCTGGCCGACCGGCATGGCATTCCTAGTACCTACCGCGACTACCGGCAGATGCTGGCCGAGCCCGGGATCGAGATGGTCACCATCGCCGCGCCCAACCATCTCCATGCCGAAATGGTCCGCCACGCGGCCGAGGCCGGCAAGCATGTGGTCTGCGAAAAGCCGCTCTGCCTCACCCTCGAGGAGGCCGACGCGATGATCGACATCTGCCGCGCCAAGGGCGTGCTGCTGCTCTATGGCGAGGAGCTGCTGTTTACGCCCAAATATCTCAAGGCCAAGTCCATGGCCGACGAGGGCGCCTTCGGGCGCATTCACCTGGTGAAGCAGAGCGAGCGCCATTCGGGTCCCCATTCGCCCTGGTTCCGGGACTTGCGGCAGGCCGGCGGCGGCGTGTTCATGGACATGGGCTGCCACGGCATCGCCTTCTGCTACTGGTTCCTCGGCCGCTCGCCCGTCGCCACCGTCTATTGCCAGATGAACGCGCAGGCCGCCCAAGGGCCGGAAGCCCTCGAGGACAACAGCCTCTGCATCCTCGAGTTCGAGAACGGCGCCCTCGGGCTGGTGGAGAACAGCTGGACGCGCAGCGGCGGCATGGACGACCGCATCGAAGTCTACGGCTCCCGCGGGCTCACCCTCGCCGATCTGCACATGGGCAATGCGCTGCCGACCTTCAGCGAGACCGGCTACGGCTATGCCGGCGAAAAGGCGCCCGACACCAAGGGCTGGAGCTATCCGGTCTACGATGAGCTTTACAACTACGGCATGCCTCAGGAGTTGCGCCACTTTGCCCGTTGCGTGCGCGGCAAGGAGGAGCCGGTCACGACGGGCGAGGACGGCCGCGCCGTGCTGGAGATTCTGCTCGCCGGCTATGCCTCGGCTGGCGAAGGCCGCAAGGTCGCGCTGCCGTTCCGGCCGAAGAATGTCCAGCATCCCGCCGATCTCTGGCTCGCCGCGCGCCCCAAGGACGAGGACGGCGGCCTGTGAGTCTTGCCGCGCTTGGTCTCGACTTGGGCTTGAGCGGCGCGCGCGCCGCCGTCGTAACCGAAGCGGGCGAGCTTTTGGGAAGCGGACGGGCCGCGGGCAAGCCCTGGCAAGGCGCACCAGGCATCGCCGAACGCGATCCGGAGGAATGGTACGAAGAGATTCTCGCTGCCGGCCGCATGGCCCTCGGGCAGGCCGGGGACAGCGTGATCGCGGCGATCGGCATCGGCGCGCTCGGCCCTTGCCCCATCCTGCTGGATGCGGAACTGAATGCGCTGGCGCCGGCGCCCTTGTTCTCCCTCGACCAACGGGCGGAGGCCACGCGCCAGCAGCTGATTGCGGCCCATGGCCTCTCATCGCAGGCGCTCGGCCCCGATCACGCTTTGCCGAAGCTGTTCTGGCTCAGCGAGCGCGAGCCCGCCCTCATCGGGCGTGCAACATGCGTCGTCGACGCGACCGGATTCCTGGTCGCGCGCCTGACCGGCCGGCCGGCCATGGACCCGATCACGGCTGAAGACTACGCGGCGCCGGGCATCGCATCGCCAGTGCCGCTGGCGCCTTCGGCAAAGGCCCTCTCCGTCGCAGGCTCGCTCTTGCCAGGCGTGGCCAAGCGCTTGGGCCTTCCGCCCGGAATCCCTGTCGCGGTCGGCGGCTACGACAGCTACGTCGATATCTGGGGCAGCGGCGCCCGGAAGCCGGGCGAGGGCTGCATTGTGCTCGGCTCGACCTTGATCCTCGGCCGCATCGTCGCCGGGCCCGTTGAAGCGCCGGGCCTTCGCTGCCAGCCCGCGATCGGCGAAGGCCGGTTCCTCGGCGGCTGGACCTCGGCCGCCGGCAGCCTGCTGGACTGGTCGCGCGAACTTCTCGGCGACGACGCAAACGATCCCGCGTCTGTCGCATCCCTGATGCCGGGCGCGGGCGGGCTCCTGGTGCTGCCCTATTTCGCCGGCGAGCGCGCGCCGGTCTGGGATCCCGCCGCCCGCGGCGCGATCCTCGGCGCCACCCTGGCCACGACCCGCGACGAGCTGGCCCGGGCCATGATCGACGGCGTCGCTCTCTCGGCACTCGATATCGCGGCGCGCCTGCCCGGCGCAGGCGATGCGGGCCAGGCCTGGCGTCTTTGCGGCGGCGGCGCGCGCAACGGCGCGCTTGCCCAGGCTCTGGCCGACGCTCTCGGCCAGCCGCTGACGCTTCTCGCCCATGCCGGCGAAGCGATAGGGCCGGCGCTGCTGGCGTTCGCCGCCATCGGCCGGACCGTGATGCCTCGCGTCGAGCGCAGGCTCTCACCGGACGCGGGGCGTCACGCGCGCTTCGCGCGGCTCTACCGGATCTACCGCGAGCTCTATCCCGTGCTCGCGGATCACATGCATGAGCTCGGCCAGCTGGCCAGCGAGATGGAGGATCGATGACCAAGGGTTCGATGCAGGTCGCGCGGCTGCATGGCATCCGCGACATGCGCCTGGAGAGGATTCCCGTTCCGGCACCGGCGGCCGGCGAGCTGCTGATCGAGGTCGAGGCCTGCGGCGTCTGCGCCACGGATGCGCGCAAATACGAGGTCGGCGTGAACGACGGCCACTACCCCTTCAATCCCGGCCATGAGTGGGTCGGGCGCGTCGCCTCGCTCGGCGCCGGCGTCACCGGCTGGCGCCTGGGCGAGCGCGTCTACGGCGACACCTATGGCGGCTATGCCGAGTTTGCGGTGATCCCGGTCGAGCCGATCCCCTGGTCGGCGGGGCCGCTCAGGCTGCCCGAGGATCTGCCCCTCGACCGCGCCGTGTTCCTGGAACCGCTCGCCGATTGCCTGCACGCCGTGCACGACCAGGCCGCGCTCAAGCCCGGCGAGCGCGCCCTCGTCTTCGCCGCTGGCGCCATGGGTCTGAAGATCATCGCCGCGGCGGCCCGCCTGGGCGCCCATGTCCTGGCGGTCGAGCCCCACGAGGTAAGGCGCGGACTTGCTTCCGAGTTCGGCGCCGAGGTCGCCATCGACAGCGCTGTCTGGCCTGCAGAGGTCGAATCCTGGACCCGGGGCAAGGGCGTGGACGCCGTGATCCTCACCATCGGCGAGCCCAGCCTGGTAGCACCCGCCATCGCCGCCTGCCGGCCGGGCGGGCGCGTTGTCCTGTTCGCAGGCTTCGGCAATCGGCCTCAGGCGACCCTCGATCTCAATGTCATCCACTACAAGGAGATCGTCGTCGTCGGCAGCGAATGGATCGGCACGCCGCCCAACCAGCGCCGCGAGCGCTACGACCAGGCGCGGGAACTCCTGGTGACCGGCGCCATTCCCGTCGATCGCCTGGTCACCGGGCATTGCGGTTTCGAGGATCTCGAAGACAACATCCGGACCCGCGGGAGCCTGAGCGGCATCAAGACCGTGTTTCGGCCTAGAGCCTGACCGTCTCAAGCGTGCTTCGCTTGAGACGTGAGTCAGGCTCTAACTCTAACATGTAGAGCAAGATTCGCGGGGTCAACTTGGTTCAAGTTGACCCGATCTTGCTCTAGGAGGACAGCGTGAAGCGCAAGAGCTTCCTCAGCGCCAAGGGCCGCGCCGTGATCGTGGCCATGGATCATCCGCTCTATTCCTGGCCCTGCCGCGGGCTCGAGAACCGCGGGCGATTGCTGAAGCAGATCGCCGGCGCCGATGCGGTCATCGCCTCTTATGGCACGATCCGCGACTTGCGGCCGTTGTTCGGCAAGGCGCAGCCGATCTTGAAGCTCGACCTCACCAGCGTGACCTTGGGCGGCAATTACCCCTTGAGCGAATACGTGCCCGCCTGGACCGTGGAGGATGCGTTGCGCCTGAAGGTGGGCGCGGTCTTGACCTATGTGCAGCTCGGCGCGCCCTTCGAGATCGCGGCGCTGAAATTCGCCGGCGAGGTGGCCGCCGCCTGCGACCGGGCAGGCCTCACCTATGTCTGCGAGATCATGCCCATCGAGAGCGCCATGTTCCCGGACCCGGCGGCGCCCGACGCCATCGCCGCCGCGTCCAGGGCCGGCGCCGAGCTCGGCGCCCATGTCATCAAGACCACCATGCCGGTGCCGGCCGCGGGCGTGGCCGAGGCGGTGCAGGCTTGCGGCATTCCGGTGATCCTCGCCGGCGGCGCCTTCGCCAGCGATCGCGAGCACCTGCTGGCCGAAGTCTCCACCGCCGTCGCCAACGGCGCGGCCGGCGTCGCCTTCGGGCGCAATGTCTGGGGAGCGGCCGATCCCGCGGCGATGGTCGCAAGCCTGCGCAAAGCCGTTCACGGCAAGGGAGCAAAAGCATGAGTACCGCAACGACGAAGACCCAAGACGACCGGCCGTGGGATCTCTCGGGCCGCGTCGCGCTCGTCACCGGCGCCAGCAGCGGCATCGGCCGGGCAACGGCCAAGCTGCTCGCGGCGCGCGGCGCCCGCGTCATGGCGGTCGCGCGCGACGTCAAGCGTCTTGCCGATCTCGCCCGCGAGACGGGCGTCGAAACCCATGCGGTGTCCCTCGAGACCGCCGAAGGTTGCGGCCAGGCCATCGAAGAAACTCGCCGGCGTCTCGGCCCGATCGCGATCCTGGTCAACAATGCCGGCCGCGCCGGCTACATGGATCGGCCGATCTGGGACGATTCGAGCGAGAACTGGCGCCAGACCATGGCGGTCAATCTCGACGCGCCGTTCGAGCTGACGCGGCTCGCCGCCCAGGACATGCACGCCATGGGCTGGGGCCGCATCGTCATGGTGAGCTCCACGGCAGGCGAGGTCGGCGCGCCGGCCATGTCGGCCTATTGCGGTTCCAAGCATGGCCTGATCGGATTGATGCGCTCGGTCGCGCAAGACATCGGCAAGTTCGGCGGCACCTGCAACGCGGTGCTGCCGGGCTGGGTCAGGACCGAAATGGCCGAGCGCGACGCCGAGGCCGAGGCCGCCAGGCGCGGGCTCACCGTGGCGCAGGTCTGGGCCGAGCGCGCCGCCGCCTATCCGATCGGCCGCGTGCTGGAGCCCGAGGATATCGCCCGCGTGATCGCGTTCCTGGCGAGTGCCGATGCCGGCGCCATCAACGGGGAAGCGCTCACCGTCGCCTTCGGCGGCTTGTGGTGAGCGGCGCGCCGGAGCATTTTCCGCCGAAGTGGGCACCGGTTCGGCGCAGAAAATGCGACCAGACTAATAAAGCTTGAGCATGTTCCGATTCAATCGGATCGGAACATGCTCAAGCGGCCCACGAAATTCGGATCCCCCAAAAGGTGAACGCCCGGCCAGGGGAGGGCCGGGCGTTCGGGCAGTTCCTTTCGGAGCCCGTCGTGGTGGGGGAGACCACTTTCGGGCGATCGCTGCTGTTGCAGCTGCGACCACTGTAGGAATTAACTAGTATTCCGAGGTGTGAATTCAAGCGCCGTTAAGTCCGGCTTCATGCAGTTGAAGCAAGGCAGACACGCGGATTCCGCCGACCCAAATGGCCGGCCGCCTCGCCGGAAAAATATCCGATAAATCAGTGAGTTAAGCTGCGAGCCCGCGGGCGCGCCGGCGCTCGGCCCTCGCCGTCGCCGCCTCGCCGAATGCCTTGAACAGCCGCAGGGAATCCGGGTTTTGCTGGACCTTCCATTCGGGGTGCCATTGGACCCCGATGGCGAAGCTTCCCGCTCCCGCCACGCTCACCGCCTCGATCACGCCATCCGGCGCCCGGCCCTCGACGACCAGCCTTTCGGACAGGCGATCGATGGCCTGCCAGTGGAGGCTGTTGACCTCGATCCGCGGCTTGCCGAGGAGCTTGGCGAGCTCGCCGCCTGCGGTCAGCTCGACCGGATGGCGTGGCCCATATTTCAGATCCATGTCATCGGTCGTGATCGACCGGTGATCGAGGGCGCCGGGTTCCTCATGCACTTGGGTATGGAGCGTGCCGCCCAGCGCGACATTCAGTTCCTGGATGCCGCGGCAGATGCAAAACAGCGGCAGCTTCTCGGCCAGCGCCGCCAGGATCAAAGGCAGGGTCGTGGCGTCGCGCTTGGGATCCTGCGGGCTTTCGGGCCGGTCGGGCTTCCCGCCATAGAGGGACACGGCGACGTTGGAGGGGCTTCCGGTGACCAGCAACCCGTCCAGCCGGCGCACCAGATCCTGCATGTCGTAGATGTCGCCCAGCGACGGGATCACGAAGGGCAGGCCACCCGCGCCGGCGACGACGGCCATGATGTATTTCTCGCCGACCGTGTGGAAGGGCTGGCGATTCTCGGCCTTGACGCAGGCGGGAATGCCGATGAGGGGACTGTGGCTGTCGAGCTTCATCTGGGCTCCGGGCGATTGGGCGATCCCGTGATCGCGCCGCCGAAGGGCAGATTTATCAGCGGGCTTGCGGGTTTTCAATATAGTGGCTGCCATGCGCCGAGCGCATCGATGAGCGGGATCCTCGCCCGCCTGCTCGCCTGGAAGGGCGCGATCGCAGGCGGCTGGCTGCTGCTCATGCTGGCGGCCGAGCGGCTGCGGCCGGCAGCGCCCCTGCCGCTGACGCCGCAAGCATCGCGACTCAGGCTCGCCCGCAACCTCGCCCTTGCGGCGATCAATTTCGGGTTATCGCCGCTGGTCGTTCTGCCCTTGAGCGCGCTTGCCGCCAGCCATGCCCTTGCCTGGCGTCCCGTCTGGTGGCGCGGCGCCGGCGGGCTCGCTCTCGACCTCCTCTTGCTCGACGGCCTCATCTACTGGTGGCATCGGGCCAACCATGAATGGCCTTTGCTCTGGCGCTTCCACGTGGTCCATCACCTGGATCGCTTCCTGGATGCGACCAGCGCCATCCGTTTCCACTTCGGCGAGGTCCTCATTTCCGCGACCGCGCGGGCCGGCGCGATTGTCCTGCTGGGCTTCCCGCTTGCCTCGATCCTTGCCTTCGAGACCCTGGTCCTGATCGCCACCGTGTTTCATCACTCGAACCTGCGCCTGCCGCTGGGGCTCGAGGCGGCACTGGCGCTGGTGGTGATCACGCCCTCGATCCATTGGGTGCATCACCGGCGCCGGCGGTCGGACACGGATTCCAACTACGGCACCGTATTCAGCTTCTGGGACCGGATGTTCGCGAGCCGGAGTCCCACGCGGCGCGATCCGGCCATGGCGATCGGCGTCGAAGGCTACGAGGAACTCGGCCTGGCGCCTCTGATCCTGCGCCCGTTCCGGGGCGGCTAAATAATCAACGCTAGCTCTTGCCCCCGCTGTTGGTCGCACCGGTCTGCCGGCGGGTCTTCGGCACGGCGAAGAGGTCGTTGGAAAGCGCGCCGCCGAACTCGGCATCCTGGAGCGCGATCTCGACCTCGGTGCCTTGGGAATCCGTGATCTTCCACTGCCGGAGTTCGAGCGGCTCATCGGCGAAGGTGAGGGACGCCGAGCCCGCGTCGGGCTTGTCCGTCTGGTGCATGGTGAGCCGGATGGCGCCGGGCGAGCGCTCGATGTTGGTGACCGTGATCTTGGCGCTGAACTGGATGGTGTTCTGCACCAGGAACCAGATGGGCGTTTCCTCGATGGGAATCTGGGTCAGCTGGTCGAGCTGCTTGTCGTAGTAGCTGACCCAGAAGCCGTCGGCGACCAGAAGGACTGGAACCGGCGGATCGTATTCGACCCTGAGGTCGCCCGGCCGGCGCAGATAGATCTTGCCGAAGGAGATGCTGCCGGTGGAGGCGATCTGCTGGAACCGCGCGCGCAGGCTGCGAATGCCGTCGAGATAGGCGGCGACGCGCTTCAGGTCGGCCTTGTCCTCGTCGCTCAGCTGCATGGCCTGATCGGCGGCCATGGCGGCGCTGGCGATGAAGGGCAAGCCCGCAAGCGCCCCCAACAGGGCGCGCCGGGTCAGGGTGACGCCGTTCCGGGCGAAGGGTATTCGGGGGAGGCGTGGGGAGCGTTGCTGTGTCATTACGGTCCGTCGATGTTGCGTCCAAGAACTTCGCGCTTGCCGACATGGTTGGCGGGGCTCACCACCCCTTCCCGTTCCATGCGCTCGATCAGGCGCGCGGCGCGGTTATAGCCGATCTGCAGATGCCGCTGCACGAAACTCGTCGAGGCCTTGCGCTCGCGGCAGACGAGAGCCACGGCCTTGTCGTAGAGGTCGTCGCCGCCCTCTTCGCCGGCGCCGGGTCCGCTGGCGCCCACTTCGGTTTCGTCCTCGCGGGTGACGTCTTCAATATAGGAAGGCTGGCCCTGGTCTTTAAGGTGCCGGACCACGGCTTCGACCTCGAGGTCGGAGACGAACGGGCCGTGAACGCGGATGATCCGGCCGCCTTGGGCCATGTACAGCATGTCGCCCTGGCCCAGGAGCTGCTCGGCCCCCGGCTCGCCCAGGATGGTGCGGCTGTCGATCCGGCTGGTGACATGGAAGCTGACCCGGGTCGGGAAATTGGCCTTGATCGTGCCGGTGATGACGTCGACCGACGGCCGTTGGGTCGCCATGATGATGTGGATGCCGGCGGCCCGCGCCATCTGGGCCAGGCGCTGGACGGCCGCCTCGATGTCCTTGCCGGCGACCAGCATGAGATCGGCCATCTCGTCCACCACCACCACGACGAAGGGCAGCGGCGCCAGGTCGAAGGGCTGCTCCTCGTAGATCGGGTTTCCCGTCTCGGGATCGAAGCCGGTCTGGACCCGGCGGGTGAGCGCCTCGCCCATCGCCGCCGCCTGTTCGACCCGCTGGTTGTAGCCCTCGATGTTGCGCACGCCGAGCTGCGACATCTTGCGGTAGCGGCCCTCCATCTCGCGCACGGTCCATTTGAGGGCGACGATGGCCTTGCGCGGGTCGGTCACCACCGGCGCCAGCAGATGGGGGATCCCGTCATAGGCCGAAAGCTCGAGCATCTTGGGGTCGACCATGATGAACTTGCAGCGCTCGGGCGGCAGGCGATAGATCAGCGACAGGATCATGGTGTTGATCGCCACTGACTTGCCCGAGCCGGTCGTGCCCGCGATCAGCAGATGCGGCATGCGTGCCAGGTCGACGATGACCGGCGACCCGCCGATGTCCTTGCCCAGCACGAGTGCCAGCTTCGCCGCCGTGCGCTCGTATTCCGCCGAAGCCAGGAGTTCGCGCAAGGTGACCTGCTCGCGGTTCCGGTTGGGCAGCTCGATGCCGATGACGCTGTGGCCGGGGACGACGGCGATGCGCACCGAGATGGCGCTCATGGAACGGGCGACGTCGTCGGCCAGGCCCACCACCCGACTCGTCTTGGTGCCCGGTGCCGGTTCCAGCTCGTAGAGCGTGACCACGGGCCCGGGGCGCACCTTCACGATCTGGCCGCGCACGCCGAAGTCCTGCAGCACCGATTCGAGCAGCCGGGCGTTCTTCTCCAGGGACTCTTCGTTGACCCGCTGGGCGCTGCGGTCCTTGACCGGCTGCTGCAGCAGGTCGAGGGCCGGCAACTCGTATTCCGCGTCGGGCACGAGGTCGAGGGTCGCCTGGCCGGCTTTGGCGGCGCGCCTGCCGGGCTTGGCCTTCGGGCGCTGGCGCTCGACCAGCGGTTCGTCCTCCTCGCGTCCCGGCCGCACGCCTGCGGCCAACGCCGGCCCGACGGAAAGCGGGCCTTCCTCGTCGCGCTCCTCCAGGACCTTGTCGCCGAAGCGCGGCTCGACCCGGCTTGGCCGCGCCTGGGCATAGCGTTCGGCCCGGTACTCGGCCGCTTCGGCCGGCTTCTTGCGGCGGAACAGCCGGAAGACCGAGCCGGCGCCCCGGCCCATGTCGCTGCTGGCGCTGGCAAGCGCCTGCCCCGCCGCCTGGTAGCGCCGCCAGGCGATGCCGAGCGAGATGTAGTAGAGCGGCAGGGCCACGGTCAGGGCGGCGACCTTCAGCGTCCAGTTGGGCGCGCCGGTCAAGCCCGCGAGCCCGTGCCAATTGCCCCCGCCATCGACCAGCAGGCGGCCCGCGAATCCGCCGAGACCGCCGCGAAACTCCGAATCGGTATCCCAGGGAATGAGGTCCAGGCTGATGGAGGCAGCGATGATGCTGGCCGGAAGCAGCAGCAGGCGCAGCCACCAGAACCCGCCCTCCCGGTGGCGCAGCAGCTTCCATCCCCACACCACGACGGCAAGGACGAGGAGGAAGCCGGCGAGTCCCAGACTTTCCAGCAGGAGATCGGCGACATAGGCCCCCGGAATCCCCAGCAGATTGTCGACGGGTCCGTCGACCGAGCGGTTGAAGGAGGGATCGGTCGCCTTGGCCGAGAGCAGGGCGACCAGGGTCGCGATGCCCAGCGCCAGCATGACGAGGCCCAGGAGCTCTTCCAGCCTTCGCGCCAGGAACCGGCGCGTGGCCGAGGGCACGATCGTCGTGGCGGCTTCTTCGGACACGGCGTCGTCGCTCACTGGGCCGCCCGGTTGCTCAAATCGCGTGAAGGGCCCGCGCCGTCGAGGACCTGGACGAGGCGAAGCAGGGCCCCTTCCACCACCGCCGGCTCATGCACCAGCGCGACGCGGATGTAGCCTGCGGCGGGGTTGACGCCATCGGCGCCGGGCCGCGCCATATAGCCGCCGGGCAGCACGCGAAGGCCCGCCTCAGCCCAGAGCCGCTTTGCCGCCTGCTCGCCGTCGCCCACGTCCAGCCAGAGGAAGAACCCGCCACCGGGCGGAACATAGCCAAAGCGCCGGCCTATCACCCGCTCGGCGATGGCGAAGCATGCCCGATAGCGCTCCCGGACCGCTTCCACATGGGCCTCGTCGCGCCAGAGAGCGACCGAGGCCGCCAGCACCGGGAAGGAAGGCGCCACGCCGCCGTAGTTGACGAGCTGCGTCACCCGACGGATCAGGCGACGATCGCCGGCGATGAAACCCGATCGCAGGCCGGGCGCCGAGGAGCGCTTGGACAGCGAATGCAGCACGACAAGCTTGTCGAGACGCCCGTCGGCGACCTCCAATGCGCCCGCCGGCGGCTGGCCGAAATAGATCTCCGCGTAGCACTCGTCGAAGGCCACGGTGAACCCATGCCGCCGGCCGAGCGCGAGCCATCGGGCGAGGTAGTCCTTGCTGGCGACGGCCCCCTGGGGGTTGGAGGGCGAGCAGACATAGGCGAGCGCGGTGCGGCGGAGGACCGCCTCGGGCGCGGCCTCGGGATCGGGCAGGAAACCGGTCTCGCGGGTCGCCGGCAGGAACACCGGCTCGGCCCCCGCGATTGCCGCCGCCCCGGCATAGCAGTGATAGAAGGGATTGGGGATCAGCACCGCCGGCCGCTCGCCCTTGCCCTGCCATTCCGGCACGCTGGCCAGCGCGACGTGAAAGATCGCCTCGCGGCTGCCCGCGCAGGGCATGATCTCGGCATCGCGGTCGATGAGGCCGGAAGGCAGCCGATAGCGCTGCGTAAGCCAATCGGCCACCGCGGCGCGGAACTCGGGCGTGCCGGCGGTCTGGGGATAGCGCGACCACTCGGCCTTGTGGCGCTCGAGGGTTTCCGCCAGGAAGGCGGGCGGCGGCGCCTGGGGCTCGCCCACCGAAAGGGCAAGCGCTGTCCCTCCCGGCTGAACGCCTGCCAGCAGGGCGTTGAGGCGGGTGAAGGGATGGAAGTTGAGGAGAGGGTCGAGCCGATCGCTCAAGAAAACCTCGCCGGCGCCAGCGCCTTGTTTATCAATTGCGTTTCATTCACCGGGCGCACAAGCCAACACCGCCGGCCGATGGCGTCGGCCGGCGGTGCGCGCTGTCGCCGTCGGGACAAAACGCAAACGACTTTACCGGCGGGCAGCCCCCCTTACAAGCTTGCCGGCAGCCCGTTCAGGCGACGGATTCGCCATGCAGCGCGATATCCAGGCCGTCGCGCTCGACCTCGTCGGGAACCCTGAGGCCGATGACCAGGTCGACGAGTTTCAGCAGGATGAAGCTGACCACGGCGTCATAGACGATGGTCGTGGCCACGCCGTAGAACTGGATCAGGACCTGGCCAGCATTGCCGTCGATGAGGCCGACCGCGGAATCCCCGCCCACCGCCCGCCTGGCGAAGACACCGGTCAGCAGGGCGCCGATGATGCCGCCGATCGCGTGCACCCCGAAGGCATCGAGGGAATCGTCATAGCCAAGCGCGTTCTTGAGCGTCGTCGCCGCGAAGAAGCAGAGGGCGCCGGCGGCAATCCCGATGACCAGCGCCCCGGTCGGATCGACGAAGCCCGAAGCCGGCGTCACCGCCACCAGCCCCGCGACCGCGCCGGAGATGATGCCCAGCACGCTCGGCTTCTTCTTGACCCCCCATTCGACGAACATCCAGGCAAGCGCCGCCGCCGCGGTCGCGATCTGGGTGGTCGCCATGGCCATGCCGGCGCGCATGTCGGCCGCGGTCGCCGAGCCGGCGTTGAAGCCGAACCAGCCGACCCAGAGCAGCGAGGCGCCGATCAGGCTGAGGCCGACGTTGTTGGGGTGGAAGGGCGTCTTGCCGTAGCCCTTGCGCGGCCCGACGACAAGGCAGGCGACCAGCCCGGCGACGCCGGCGTTGATGTGCACCACGGTTCCACCCGCGTAGTCGAGAACGCCCAAGCTGCCGAGGAAACCTCCGCCCCAGACCATATGGGCGATGGGCGCGTAGTCGAAGACGAGCCACAGCCCGCAGAAGGCCATGATGGCCGAGAACTTGACCCGGTCCACCACCGCGCCCGTCATCAGCGCAGGCGTGATGATGGCGAAGGTCATCTGGAAACACATGTAGACGCTCTCGGGAATCGTCGGCGCGAGCGGGCTCGCCCCGCCGATGGCCATGCCGTTCAGCATGACGCGGCCGAGGCTGCCCACAAAGCTGCCGCTGCCGGTGAAGGCGAGGCTGTAGCCGATCACCATCCACAGCACCGTCACCAGGCAGGTGACGCCGAAGCTCTGGGCCATGGTGTTGAGCAGGTTCATCTTGCGGACCATGCCGGCGTAGAAAAGCGCCAGGCCCGGCACGGTCATCATCAGCACCAGGGCCGTGGAGGTCAGCATCCAGGCGGTGTCGCCCCGGTCGAGCGCCGGCGCGGCCTGGGCATTGCCCGGCAGCGCGAGGAGCAAAAGGAGCGGGATGGAAAGCAGGAACAGCACTCTTGGCATCGCAAAGTCTCCCCAATGGGCCGGCTGCAACTCGCTGGCTGTCATGAGCCGGGTAGCAAGCTGCGTGCCAAGCCCGGCAGGAGGGGATTCATGCCGCAGTGCGGTATGGAAGGCGGAATGCGATGAATGCTTCGCGGGCGGGCTGCCCAGGGAATGGGCAGCGACATGGCGCCGCTTTACAAGCCCGGCTTCACACCCGAGGATCGCAGGGTATGGCCGAGGGCAGCCCGATCAGGACCGAAGCGCTCATCGTCGGCGGCGGGCTGGTGGGAATGGCCGCCGCCGTGGCGCTCGCTGAGGGCGGGATCGCCACGGTCCTCATCGACAGCGAGCCGGCGGAGGAACGGCTGTCCGCCGGCTATGACGGGCGCTCGTCGGCGATCGCCTTCGGCTCCCAGCAGGCGCTCGACCAGCTCGGGATCTGGCGGGCCATGGCGAGCGAAGCCGAGCCGATCCTGGACATTCGCGTTTCCGACGGGCGCCCCGGTGAGCCGGCGGCGCCGCTTTTCCTGCACTACGACCATCGCGAATCGGGTCTGGCCGCGCCCTTCGGCCACATCGTCGAGAACCGGGCCACCCGCCGGGCGCTCCTGGCAAGGCTGGCGGAGTTGCCGCTATTGACGGTGCTGGCGCCTGCCCGCCTGGCCCAGGTCGAACGCGGCGCGGACGCCGTCGAGGCCGAGCTGGCGGCCGGACGGCGCATCAGGGCGGATCTCCTGATCGCCGCCGACGGGGCCAATTCCGCCCTGCGCGCTGCGGCCGGAATCCCGATCGCCCAATTCGCCTATGCGCAGACCGGCATCGTCGCGACGGTTGCCCATGAGCTCGCCCATGAAGGCGTGGCCCATGAGTGTTTCCTGCCCTCGGGTCCCTTTGCCATGCTGCCCATGACCGATTGGCAGGGGCAACATCGCTCCTCCATCGTCTGGACCGAACGGCGCGCCCTGGCGCCGGCCCTGCTGGCGCTCGACGACGACGAATTCTCGGCCGAGATCGAGCGGCGCTTCGGCGATTCCCTCGGCCGCATCCGGGTGCTGGGCGGGCGCTGGTCCTATCCCCTGCGGCTCATCCACGCGGCGCGCTACCTGGACCGGCGCCTGGTGCTGCTGGGCGATGCGGCCCATGCCATCCACCCCATCGCCGGCCAGGGCCTGAACCTCGGCTTGCGGGACGTGGCCGCGCTGGCCGAGGTCCTGGTGGACGCCCATCGCCTCGGCCTCGATATCGGGTCCTCGGCCGTGCTCGAAGACTACGAGCGCTGGCGGCGCTACGACACCATGCTGCTGATCGCCGTCACCGACAGCCTGAACCGGCTGTTTTCCAACGATCTCGCGCCGGTCCGATTGCTGCGCGACATGGGGCTCGCCGCCGTCAACCGGCTGCCGCCCCTGAAGCGCCTGTTCATGCGCCACGCCATGGGCGCGGCGGGCCCGCGTCCCCGGCTGCTGCGCGGGTTGCCGCTGTAGAGGGTTCCTACGGCCCTTCGCCCGCCCCGCCAATGGCCGTCGTCACAGCCAGCGCGAGGGCAAAAGCTCGGTCTCGAAGGGGAACGTGGAAAGCAGCTCATAGCCCTTGTCGGTGACCAGGATCTGCTGCTCCAGCTTCACGCCTTCGTCGCCGCCGACCTCGCCCATGTAGCTCTCGATGCAGATGGTCATGCCGGGCTCGAGCTCGCCGTCGTAGCCGGCACCCTTGTCATAGTCCTCGCGATAGAGGCTGGCCGGATATTCGTCGCACAGGCCGACGCCATGGAAGATCACCGAATAGCGGTTGGGCGCGCAGGCGGCCGGCAGCTTGAAGCTCTTCTCGGAGAATTCGCGGTAGCCGACACCGGGCTTCACCAGGTCGAGGTTGTTGTGGATCTGCTCGTAGGCGAGCCCGTAGAGATGCTTCTGCTTGGCGCTCGGCCGGCCGGGACCGCAAAAGAAGGTCCGCGACAGATCGGCGCAGTAGCCGAAGGGACCGATGAGGTCGGTGTCGAAGCTGACCAGCTCGCCCGCCCGGATGATGCGGTCGCTCGACTCCTGGAACCAGGGATTGGTCCGGCCGCCCGAGCTCAGCAGCCGCGTCTCGATCCATTCCCCGCCGAGCGCGATGTTGACCTGGTGGAGATGGGACCAAAGCTCGTTTTCGGTCATGCCGGGCCGCAGGACCTCGCGCATCTTGGCCATGCCCGCCTCGCAGGCCGAGACGGAATGGGCCATGCAGGCGATCTCATCGGGCGACTTGACGCTGCGCGCGAGCTCCATGATTTCCTGGCCGTCGCGGATCTCGATGCCGGCCTGTTCCAGGAGGTGGGTCCCGAGCGGCTCCAGCTTGTCGACGGCGAAGCGCCTGTTGCCGGCGCCATGCTTGGCCATGAGATCCAGAATCTCGGCTGCCCAGACTTTGGCGCGCTCCTCGGTCCGCGAGCCGGTGGAAAAATAGTACCAGGCCGTGGCCGGGCGCACCTCGGCGATGGTCTCGAGACCGTCCGACAGATGCTCGCAGTTGTGGAAGTCGAACAGCGTGATGGGCCCTTCGGTCGGCACGAAGGCGTAACGGGTCGCGTTGTGCAGCACCCAGACCGCCATATTGCGGCTGCCGGTGGCGTAGCGGACATTGATCGGGTCATAGAGTAGGATGCCGGCATAGTCGCGCTTCTTCAGCTCGGCCCTGACGCGGCCCAGGCGATAGGCGCGTAAGCGGCGCATGTCGGGCTGATCGACGCAATCCAGCATGCCGAAACCCACGGCCTTGCGGCCGGCGCGCTGCGCCGCCTCCAGGGATCGGGGCAGCGGCTTCATCGGGCTCGTGTCGGGCGCCATGGGGATATGATCTCCGGGGAATGAGGTCTGCCGGCCAGTCTCGGTGGCTGAATCGGCCGAGTCCAGCAGCCATCCGACCTCCCCTGGCTTAAACTCGCCGTCGGGTAGCCGCTTCTACTCCCGTCATTCCCGCGCAAGCGGGAATCCAGGCTGCAAATACCGGCCGTCTGATCGTGGATGCCCGCTTCCGCGGGCATGACGAGAGGGAAGTGATGCCTTTGCGAGAATGTGGAGTATCCTCAGCGCACACCCTTCACCTGCTCCGCCGATAGCGCGCCGGATCGACGGCGTCGATCTGCTCGGCCTTCAAGAAGCGCTCCGCATAGGCCCGATAGACGCCGGCCGAAAGGAACAGCTCGAAGATGTCCGGGTCGATATGGGCCTCGTCGCGCATCCGGGCCATGATGGCGAGGGATTCCGACAGGAGCTTGCCCTTCTTGTAAGGCCGGTCGGCGGCGGTCAGCGCCTCGAAGATGTCGGCGATGGCCATCATCCGGGCAGGCCAGCTCATCTGATCGCGCTTGAGGCGCCGCGGATAGCCGGTGCCGTCCATCTTCTCGTGATGCCCGCCGGCGATTTCGACCACGTTGCTCAGGTGCCTCGGCAGCGGCAGGCGCGAGAGCATGCGGATCGTCTCCACCATATGCTCGTTGATCTTGTAGCGGTCCTCGGCCGTCAGCGTGCCGCGGGCGATCGTGAGGTTGTGGATCTCGCCCCTGTCGTAGAGCTTCTCCGGCACCTCGACCTTGAAGCCCCAGGGATTGTCGGGGGCGATCCGGTCCTGTTCGCGCCGCTCGAAGACATGCTCGGGCTTGTCCGCCAGCAGCGGCTCGGCGGTGGGCAGCGCCACGGCCGGCGAACGGGCCTTGCGCCGCCCCTCCTCCTCCGAGAGGCCGAGCCGGTCGTCGAGGGTGCGGGTCCACCGGCGCCTGGCGATCCGCTTCAGCCGTTCGACATGTTCGGCCGCCATGCGCTCGCTACCCTGGTTGCAGCTGGCGACGAAGGCGAACTCCTCGTCCAGCTCCGCCCAGAGGGCGCGCAGCTCGAGGAGTTTCTCCTCGCGCGCCGCGCCCTCGGCGATCGCCTTCCAGCAGGCGACCTCGGCCTCCCGCTTCAGCACCTCGAAGCGCATGCGCACCTCGTGCAGGCGGTCATAGATGGTCTCGAGCTTGGTCGCCTTGTCGACCACGTATTCGGGCGTCGTGACCTTGCCGCAGTCATGCAGCCAGGCGGCGATATGGAGCTCCTCCCATTGCGCCTCGCTGAGGGCGAAGCCCTTGAGCGGCCCCTCGGTCGCCGCCTCGGCCGCCCGCGCGATCATCTTGGTCAGCTCCGGCACGCGCTGGCAGTGGCCGCCGGTATAAGGGCTCTTCCGGTCGATGGCGCCGGCGATCAGCTCGATGAAGGACGCCAGCAGCCGCTTCTGCTCGAGGATGAGGCGCTGGCTTTCGATGGCCGCCGCCGCGGTGCCGGCGAGCGCCTCCACCAGGGTCAGGATGTCGCGCTCGCTCGCATCTTTCAAAGCTCCGGGATCCTGGGACAGCATCAGGGTGCCGACGATCTCGCCCTGCCGATTCTTCAACGGCACCGCCAGGGTGGCGAGCGGTTCGCGATGCTGGAAGCCGGGATACCAGCGGGCGAGATCGGCCGAGGTCACGAGATAGCTGAGGCCGCCCTCGACGGTGGCGCGGATCACGGGATGGTTTTTGTCCGCGTCCGGGCGGAGGTCGGGCGGACCCTTCTCGGTAGCGGTTTCGTCCCACCGGGCAAGCGCGCATTTGAGCGTCCCGTCCGGCTCGGCCAGATAGACGATGCCTCCCCTGGCCGAAGCGAGGCGGATCGTTTCCACCAGGATCCGGTCGAGGAGGCGGTCGAACCGCCTTTCGCCGGCCAAAATCGCGCCGACATCGAGGAACCGCTGGATCGTGGATTTCATCGCCCCCATGGTCCGCGCCAGCACGTCGATCTCGGTGATGAAGGAGCGCACAGCAAGAGGCTTGTCGAACTTGAGGGCCCGAATCGCCGCCGCCTCCCTCGTGAGCGCGGCAAGGGGGCGCGAGGCGAGGCGCGCGCAGATAAGGGTGAAGGCCATGGAAATGAGCATCACGGCGAAGGCCACCGCCAGGCTCTGGTTGCGGATCTTCGCCGCCTGGGCCAGCAATTCCGCCTGGGGCGCGGCCAGGGCCAGGTAGAACGGCGCTCCGGGCTCGGTCAGGAGGGAAACGAGGCCCTGCCAGGTACCGCCCGGCGTCTCCACCGGCTGCATCTGGAAAGCGGACTTGGGCGCGGTGCCGGCGATGCTGGCGAGGACAGGCCGGCCGAGGCCGGCGATCTGCGGCAGGCTGGTCGTGGCGGGCTGCGCGGCAAGCAGGGATAGCCCCGCGTCGGCATCGGCCAAGACCTCGCCATGGCCGTTGAAGATCACGAGCTCGGCCGAAGGCGTCGGTCTCAGGCTGCGCAGCAGGTCGGATATAGCCGCGAGCGTCATATCGACGCCGGCGACCGCATGCCCGTCCGGGCTCTTCCGGGCGAATGTCGTGCCGACCTCGCGCGTGGTGAAGAAAAGATAAGGCGCGGTAACGACGATTCCATTGCTGACCGTGGCCGAGGCGAACCACGGCCGGCTGCGCGGGTCGAAGACATAATTCGGCATCAGCCTGTCTTCGAGCAGCTTCAAGGTTTCGTCGAAGAAGAGGTAGCGGCCCTCGGTCATCCCGAGCTCGCCCCGCGCCAGGCTCTGCACCAGATAGGCGGCGCCTGCGGGCGGCTTCAGCGAGCGGACGAGCCAGGAACCGGGTGCAATCCGCCGGACAAGGAAAAAGTCGCCGTCGTCGTAGCCGACATAGGTAGCGGAAAGGCTCGGCTGGTCCTGGAGAGCCTGGACCAGGACCGGCAGGCTCTTCAGCCGGTCGGCCAGGCTCGAGGCCAGGGCCAGGTCGGTCCCGGCCAGCATGTCGGCGGCGAAGATCGCGCCATCGTAACGGCTGGCGATGGCCGAGCGGGTTTCCCGGTCGATATGGCCGAACAGCGTCGTCGAGGCGCTGAGCATCATCTGGCGCGTCTGCAGGTACTGCATCGTGATGTTGATGGCGGCGAACCCCACCATCAGCGTCAGGAACAGGGTGGCGATGTAGACGTGCAGCTCGAACTTGCGGGGCGGGCGCAACATAGGACCCTCCAGCGAAGAGAATCCCTTTCAGGTTGCGCAAAACCCGACCAGCGCCGCAATGGTCTTTCGTCGTCGCGTAGCGGCGGCGGACCGGCCGGTCAAGGTTCCCGGGAAAGGCCTTTGGCCGCCAGCGCCGCCAGGTATTGGGCCCAGAGGGTCTCGCCGTTCTGCCCCAGCTCGTAGAGATAGGCCCAGGAGAAGATGCCGGTATCGTGAAGGTCGTCGAACTTGATACGGATGGCGTAGTTGCCCACCGGCTCCAGCTCCATGATCCCGACATGGGCCCGGCCGGCCACGATCTGCTTCTGGGAGGGCCCATGGCCCTGGACCTCGGCCGACGGGCTTTCGACCCGCAGGAGCTCGGCCGGATAGCGGAACCGCTTGCCGTCGTCGAAATCGATCTCGAGCGCGCGCTCGGCCCGCTTCAGCCTGATCTCCACCGGCCAATGGCCGGCGCCGAGGGCCGCGCTCATTGCAGCGCGCTACTTGTCATCGAGCCGGCGGGCCTCGTCGACCAGCATGATGGGGATGCCGTCGCGGATCGGATAGGCGAGCCCGGCCTTGCGGCTGATCAGCTCCTGGGCCGCAGCGTCATATTCCAGCGGCTCCTTGGTCAAGGGGCAGACCAGGATCTCCAGGAGCTTTGGATCGACGCGGTTCATTTCGGCCATGGGCCGGACTCCCTTGGCGAGTTCTCAGTGGCGCGCCCGTGCGTCGCCGTCGCCGCGCGTGGCCGCGGATTCGAGGAGCGCGATCATGACCTTGGCCCGCTCGCTGGGCGAAGGCGCTTCGAGCAGGATCTGCTTTTCCTCGGCCTCGAAGGGACAGAGCATGGCGAGCGACACGATCAGCCGGTCGTCGGCCGTCTGCTCGATCGCCTGCCAGTCGATGCGCACCGGCTGGTCGGCGAAGAAGGCGCGCAGCGCCCCCATGAGGCGCGGACGGTCGAGCGCGGCCGTTATCGGCTCGAGATCGGCCTTGAACGGCGTCCAGTCGGGGACCACCCGCCGGAAGCCTTCGTCCAACGGCAGTTCGCCCATGATGGTGAAGCGGCAGAGGCCCGCAAGCGTGATCAGGTACCGGCCGTCGTCGGTCTCGGCGAATGAGGTGATGCGCCCGGCGCAGCCGACCCGCTGGACCTCGGGCTGCTGGCCGCCGGCATCGGGATCGCGCGGCTGGATCATGCCGATGAGGCGCGGACCCGCCAGCGCCGCCCGGGTCATGGCGAGATAGCGCGGCTCGAAGATGTTGAGCGGGAGCTTGCCGCCCGGCAGCAGGAGCACGCCGGAGAGCGGGAAGATGGGCAGAGTCCGGGGCAGATCCTCGAAGCGGGGGTCGAAGCTGCTCCGGGTCATGGCCCCGCCGGCGGCGTCAGCGGAACATGAGGGAGGACAGTTTCCGCCGGCCGGAAACCGTCAGCTCATGGGTCGGGCCAAGGGCCTCGAAGAACTTGACCAGCTGCTTGCGCGCCGCCTCTTCGTTCCAGGCCCGGTCGCGCTTGAAGATCGCCAGCAGCTCGTCGATGGCGGTTTCCTGCTTGCCGGTCGCGTAGAGGGCCATGGCGAGATCGAAGCGGGACTGGTGGTCGTTCGGGTTGAGCTCGACCTTGGCCTGAAGCTCGGAAAGCTGGCCCACCGCCCCGGCCGACTGCTCGGCCAGCTCGATGGCAGCCTTGACCTTGACGATGGCCGGATCGGCTTGCATATCGGCCGGCACTTTGGCCAGAAGCTCCTTCGCCCGCTTCATTTCGCCCGCCGCCACGAGGCAGCGCAAAATGCCCGCGGTGGCCGCCGGATGGCCCGGCTCATGGGCCAGGATCTGGTTGAAGAGCGCGCTCGCCGTGCCGGCGTCGCCCGCCTCAAGCGAGGCCTCGGCCTCGGCCAGCGCTTCGGCGATCGCCGCGTCCCCGTTGCCTGCAGCGCCGCCGCCCATCTCGGCCAGCTTGGAGACGAAGGTCTTCACCTGGCTGTCGGGCAGCGCGCCCACGAAGCCGTCCACCGGGCGGCCCTGGAAGAAGGCATAGACGGCCGGGATCGACTGGATGCGCATCTGGGCCGCCAGCTGCTGGTTCTTGTCGATGTCGACCTTCACCAGCCGCACCGCGCCCTTGGCGGCCAGGACCGCCTTTTCCAGCGACGGGCCAAGCTGCTTGCAGGGGCCGCACCAGGGAGCCCAGAAGTCGACGATCACCGGCACCTGCTGGGAGGCCTCGATGACGTCGGCCATGAAGCTCTTGGTGTCGCTGTCCTTGATGAGGCCGCCGGGAGCCTCGCCCGGCTTGCCCTCGCCCGCCTTCGCCGCGCCGATCAAAGTCTCCATGCTCTCCGCTTTCCTTGCTTGCCGCGCCTAACATGGCCCCGAGCCCGGCTCCCGGCAAGTCGCCGGGACGCTGCCTCAGGCGCCAAGATCGAGGACCTGAGGCCGATGGCCGCAGGAACTCGATGAATTTCAAAAGGTCGCCCGGGGCGATCGCGGTCGTCCTGTCGTTGACCAGGGGATGGACGTTGACCGGGTCCTGGGCCATCAGCGCCTTGTCGATGACCACACGGACCTCGGCCTTCCGGTCATTGATGAGGCCAAAAGGCGTTACCGCGCCCGGAATCACGCCCAGATGCTGCATCAGGCGCTGAGCACTGCCGAAGGAGACGCGCCCGGCGCCGAGCCGCTCGGCCAGCGCCTTCAGGTCGATCCGGCGATCCTCCTCGGCCACCACCAGCCACATCCAGCCCTTCTTGTTGCGCAGGAACAGGTTCTTCACATGGCCGCCGGGGAGCTGGCCACGCAGCGCCTTGGCTTCCTCCACCGTGAACACCGGCGGGTGGCTGACCGTCCGGGTCGCGATGCCCAGGGATTCGAGCCGGGCGAACAGCGCCTCGGGCGTGGCCGGCGGGCAGGGCAGCGCCTCGGCGACAGCGGTGGCGGGGGTTTCGGGCATGGGCGAAGGGTTTAGCCGAACGGCTCTCTCGCCTCAAGGCCGGTGGAAAGGGCGTGGGGCTGGCGCCGGGTCAAGGGGGCGACGGGCGCAGGGGCGACAGGGTTGCAAATCCCGCCTCCCCCAGTATGATCCCCGCCGCCTTCAAAGGCCGGAGCGCGGGCGTAGCTCAGGGGTAGAGCACAACCTTGCCAAGGTTGGGGTCGAGGGTTCGAATCCCTTCGCCCGCTCCAGAATTTCTATCTGCTTTGGCGCAGATTTGCCCCAATACCTTGGGCAGCCCGACGAAGTGGCCATCGCCGCGCTCTGCGGGGAACACCCACGGGCAACCCTCACGGACCGGCAGCCGCTCGAGGAGCTTGAAAGCCTCATCGCCGATTGGGCGGAATTGGGGTCCGCTCTTGGTGTCCGCGAATTGGAGGCACCGGCCGCGCCGGTCTACCCAGGCCCAGGGAAGCGCCAGCGCCTCCATCCGCCGCAGACCTGTCAGCAGTAGGAACCGAATTGCGGCTACGGCAGTCCGGTTCTTGCTTGCCCGCTCCTCGTCGCGAAGTGCAGCTCCCAAGATCCCCAACTCATCAAGATCCAAGAATCGCTGTTGCCGGCCTTCGGGCAGACGCGGGACCTCGCGGGCCGGGTTATCGCTGATCACCTTCCTGCGCCGGGCGACTTCTAGGATGGTCGCAAGCATCCCAACAGTGCGTGCCGCAACCCCTGGGCCGCCAGTAGCAACGCCACCGCGACCCCTGAGCCGGCGCGGCTTGGCAGTCTTGCCGTCCGCGATGTCGGACTGCATTCGCTCGATGTCCTCAGTGGTGAGGCTCGTCAGCGACCGCCGGCCAAGAAGCGGTTTGACATGCGTCTCGATTGGCTGCGATCCATGGCAAGTGTGGAAGCTTTCACGCGGCGTTTGGCCTCCAAGAGGTAGAGGTCGCAGAACTCTGCTACCGTGATGGCGTGGTAGAGCTTGTGTCTTTGGGCTGAGGGATCGGCGCCCATGGCGACAGAAGCCAGCTTCTCACGCGCTTGGTCGCGGGCCTCGCAGAGAGTCAGAGTTGCGACCCGTCCAATCGCGAGGCGCCGAGTTCGCCCTTCTCGTGTCCGGTATTGAATGATGAATGAGGCAGCTCCGCTCGGCTTCATGCGAACGCCGAAGCCCTTTAGAGCCCCATCTCCTGCGTCCCAGACGAAAACATCACGCCCCGCGGGATCGGGGGTAAGCGCCTCAAGAGCCTTCTTCGAGATCCAGAATCATGTCCGACCCGGACACATGGGTAACAAGACGTACCGGAGACATGGGTGACAACCCCGGGCGGGCGGGGTTGCAAGGCTCGGCTAGGCCGCCTTTCCGCGCGCAATCACCCTCGGCAGATCGATCGGCAGCTCGGCGTTCATCTTCGCCAGAGCCTCGTCGATGACCCACATATGGGAGTTGTGGCGCAGGTCGAGCAGCCGGCGTACCGAGTTCTCCGGCATGCCGAGTTGTTTCGCGAGCTTCAGCTTCGACCAGCCACGCGCGCGCATCGTCTCGTAGACGGCCAGCTTCGCCGTGACGAGCGAAGGCAACACGGCGCGCCCGCGTCCGCTGTGCGCGGCGCGTCCTCGCGGCAGCGGCTTGCCGGCTTTCATGTAGCCCTCGAGTGCGGCGATCACGCAATCGACCGCGTTGGTACGCGCCTCCTCTTCCGTTTCGCCTTCAGTCAGCGCTTCCGGAACGCCTGGGAAACGGACGAGCCACCAGCCATTCTCTTGTCGCTCCAGCGTGTACCGATAACCGAACGCCATCCTTAACCCTCCAAATCCGCCTTGGTCAGTCCCAGCTGCACGAGCATGGCGTTGAGCAGGCCAGGGCCGATTTCCTTCTTACGGTCCTTGAGCGTTGTGAACCGACTGCCGTAGTAGAGCCGCCCGTGGCTGCCTTTGCCGTGCCCACGATCGAAAGTGACGGCGATCACGCGCCTTCGACCGAGCTCGATAACCACGCCGCGAAATTTCGCTTCGTCATGATCCGAGCTTCGCAAGCTTGCGCAACGCCGCATTGATCCGCGATTGCCAACCCCGGCCCGTAGCGCGGAAATGCTCCAGCAAATCGGGGTCGAGGCGCAGGCTCACGGCCTCCTTCGGCGCCACCGATTTTGGCCGGCCGCGGCGCATGAGCTTGCCGCCTTCGTAATAGTCGGCGGTCTCGAACCACTCCTTGGTCAACTCGGGCGCGTCATCCGGGTCGACCCACTCTCGCTTTGAAGCGCTCTTCTTCTTGCGCATGTCCATGCCTCATCGAAATGATGCGCCGGGCGCCGTCGCGCCACGTCCAGGCGATGACGACGAAGCGGCCCTTGAGATAGCCGGCGGTGATGTATCTCGGCTCGCCATAGTCCCGTCGGTCATCGAGACGGGTGTAGAAGTCCCCGGCAAACACCGTCTCCGCCTCGGCGAAATCCAGGCCCCGCTCCGCCAGGGTCCGCCGCCGCTTCGCTTCGTTCCAGCTGGCTGTCATTTAATGTATATACGAAAAATCGAAATGCAAGCGGCGATCACCCGGCGGCGCGGCGCGGGACCACCGGCGCTTCCTCGTTGCGGCCCTCGAGCGCATCCTGGCTTGAGCGCCGCGACTATGCGACCTCCGCGGCACGCCCCGCGGCGGAAAGCCGATTCACCGCGCCCCGGCCGAGGCGCAGGCTCGGCGAGCGAGGCTCAGCAGATCCTCCACGGTCCGGACCTTGGCCGCTTCCTTGTCGTCGATCCTGGTCTCGAGCGCCTGCTCGACGGCCATGACCAGCTTGATGAAGTCGAGCGAATCGAGACCCAAATCCTTGCCGAAGGTCTTGTCACGCTGGATTTCCTCCGGCGCCACGCCGATTTCCCCGGCCACGACCGCGATGACGGCTTCGTCCGAAAACGGCCGCCTGGCGCGATCTGTCGGCGGATCGCCCGTCATCGCGGCAGGCCGAAATGGCGCAGCAGCCGGTCGCGGCGTTCCTCATAGCCGAGGGTCAGGCTATCCATCGTGTCCTCGCTTTCCTTGAGGAGTTCGACGACCAGGCTCGCCCGGCCGACAACGGCGGCGGGATTGCCCACGACCAGCGAATTGTCCGCGATCTGCCCGCGCAAGACCGAACCGGCGCCGACGATGCAGTGCGCGCCGATCGACGTATTGGCGAGGATGATGCAATTCTCGCCGATGAAGGTATCCGAGCCGACGGTGATCGTGCCGAATGTCTGGACGGCGGGACGCTCGCGGCGCATCAGCCAGACCGAGCCGTCATGGGTCACGAACTTGGTCCCGCCGGCGATCGCCACCCGATCGCCGAGGCTTATGAGATAGGGCTCGGTCGAGAAGGATTCGGTGTGGATCACGCAGCCTTCGCCGATGCGCACGCCCCGGCTTCGCAGCCTTTCGATCAGCGCCTCGTTGCCCATCGGTTTCGAATCGAGCAGCCGGGACGCGCGATCGAGCAACCTCTTGAGAAGTCTTCTCATCCCCCGCTTGGCGTCATGAAGGTTCGATGCGACCTCGAGCGCATACCGCCGGTCCGCTGCCGGCGCAACTGGAATCCTTGTCACGGCCTGGCGGCACTGGTGTCAGACGGCGGGGACGCCGGCTGGACGGGTTCGCCGGCGGGCCGTAGGTTCTTGCCATTGCGGCGAAGAGCCGGGTCATCCGTCATTGCGGATCCATAGCGATGCCTCGACCGCTCAATGAGTATTCGCTTCGGCAATGGAGGCTGCTGCACCCGCTCTCCGAGCGCTACGAGCATGCCCGCTATCGCCTGCGCTCGGCAGCCCTGCTCCGCCGCAAGGCCTTGGCCGGCGACGTTCCGGCCGTCCTTCGGGCGATCGCCGGGCGCCGCGTTCTGGTCACCGTCGCCTTCAACGAACCGGAGATGGTCGATTGGCAGCTGCGGCTGGCAAAGCTGTTCCTGTCGGACACCGTTCATCTGATCGCTGACAACACAGGCGATGCGGGCCGGACCGCGGCCGTCGAAGAGGCCGCTCGGCGCGGCGGCGCGCTTTACCTGCGCCTGCCTGAAGCGCCGTGGCGAGGCCTTGAGGCCGGCCGCAACCACGGCTTGGCGATGGATTGGCTGTGGCGCCACATCCTGCGGCCAGCCTGCCCCGCGATGTTCGGCTTCATCGATCACGACCTCTATCCCTTGCGTCCGACCGACCCCTTCGCTCCGCTCAAGGACTATCCGGTTGCCGGACGGGTGAAGGGCTTGCCGCATCGATGGTACCTCTGGGCCGGCTTCTGTTTCTTCCGCTTCGATGCGGTTTGCGATGTCGGGCTCGATTTCGGTCTCGACTGGGCCGCCGGCCTCGATACCGGCGGAGGCAATTGGTGGCGGCTTTATCGCCGTCTCGATCCTGGCCGCGTCGCCCAGCCCGACTATCGGCTGGAGGCGATCATTCCCGGCGTCGCCGCCGAGGAATCCGGCATTGAGCGCCTGGGCGACTGGCTGCATGAGACGCATCACCGGAATCGGAATTGGGATCTCCAGAAGGAAAAGCATCGGCGCGTCGGACAGATCCTCGCACCTCTGCTCAGCCGATGCTGAAGTCTCATTGGCTGATTGGCCTGGGCGACCTCGACATCGGCGAGGCATCGCGACGGCGAAACGGGCCGCCGATCCGGGCCGCTAGTTCACGCTGAGGTAAAGCTGCCTGCGCCGCATCTCGTCGACGACATGCTGGGTCTGGGCGAGATTGTCCCACAACACCTGACGAATGGCCGGCTCGCGACCCGTCGCCATGAATTCGGCTATCGCTGCATTCAAGGCCTGGGATTCGCGGGCGCCCGCCTGGCCGGCGGCGACCTGCTGAACCAGCATCACTGCGCCGAATGAGAGCGCCGCCGCTTGGGTGAGGCGCCGCCCATGGCGGCTCGCCCAACGCTCCTTAAGCCACGGCAGG
The DNA here is from genome assembly GCA_963724385.1 of uncultured Alphaproteobacteria bacterium. GTDB lineage: Bacteria > Pseudomonadota > Alphaproteobacteria > Dongiales > Dongiaceae > DASXQK01. The sequence goes on from CAVRUJ010000002.1 coordinate 1,670,639, forward strand.
GCCAGGCATAGAAGGCCGAGGTGCAAGGGCGCGAGGAACAGGGCGTAGCGCACCGGCCAGATCCCCTGCCACTGCGATCCCACGCGCCCGACCGCAGCGAAACCCGCTGTCGCCAGCGAAAACATGATCAGGCCAGTTCCGATCCGCTCGAGCCGGCCGCAGCGGAGGGACAGAAAGCCCCGATGCGCGACGACAAAAGACCCGGCAAGCAGCAGCCCTGCGCCCAGGGCACGGCCAGCGACGGCCAGAGCGGGCGCACGCGTCCACGGCAGGCCGAGGAACGCGATCAGCGCGTCTGCGGCGTCGAGAAGATGCCGAGAGGAATAGAATTGGCGATCTCCCGTGATCGCGGCGTTCAAGCCAAAGAGCACCAGTCCATCGGTGTAGAACGCGATAAAGACGGCGGCGACGGCAACCACCGCCGCAGTCCATCGCCATCCCGACGAGCCGCGCCAGGCGGCCCAGGCAAGGATCGGCCAGATGATCAAGCCGACGGCGCTCGCCAGTCCGGCACCGATTGCCGCAACGATGGCCCCGACTTTGCAAAGGGCGGCGGTCCGGCCACTTTCCTCGTCGCCAACGAACAACACGAGCGACAGCACGGCGAAGAACAGCGTCTGCGGGTAGATGCCCTCGATCGGTATGCTGCAGTCGGCGACGTTGGCGGTGGTGAGCGTGAGCATGACGGTGGCCCATACCGCGGTCACGCCGAGGGTTGGCGGCAAGCCCGCGCGCGACGACCTCGCGGCCAATCAGCACCGGCAACGCGGCAACCGCCATGGTGTCGGCGACGAGAAACGGATAGGCGACTCCTTGGAACACTCCCACGTCGACGGCGGTCAACAAGCGCATCCAGATCTGGCGGTGCTCCGAGTAGAGATATTGCGACCAGAGATAGTGGAGGAAACCGCCCGTCCGGGGGTAATCGAGATAGTCCATGATGTAGTGGAACATGTCCAAGTAGGGCCGTCGGATCATCACGGCGAGGAAGTAGTAGCCGAACAGGCTTGCGTATGCCGCGCCGATCGCCACCAGCACAGCAACGAAGGCGCGATCGGGCCGATCCAGCATTCGTCCGGCTGGGCGCGCCCGCGCGAGTGCGGCGGCCTGAGAGCCCAGGTCTCTATGACTTTCCGATGGCTGCGAGTACATGCGAGACGTCGACAATGGCAATGCAATAAGCCGGCGATCCCGGTGCGATTGGGTAAATGCATTTCCAATTGCAGCCGTAGCAAGGCAGGCGCTGTTCGACGACGGTCAGGTTCGCGTTGGCCCAGGCTGGATAGGGGTGGTAGCGCTCGGGCAGGCCTCCGCCTGCGATCGCAACCACGGGCCGGGCCAGCATGACGCCGAGATGCAGGCCCGCGCTGTCGTTGGTGATGACGAGTCTGGCGCCCTTGATCAGCCGCAGGAATTCGCCGACGGACGTTTGTCCCGACAGGTCCACGAAACGGTCCTCGCGCCAGCGGCGAAAAAGCCGCCTCGGCCTGTTCGCATCCGGCGCGCCGGCGAAGACCAGCGTCTCGGCCCTCTGATCCGCCAGCTGGTGAGCGAGCGCCTCGAACCGGTCCATCGGCCAGGATTTCAGCGGGCTGGAGGAATCCGGGATGAACAGCACATAGCCGTTCGGGAATGCCGGAGGCCCGTCGGGCACGGCAAGCGAAGGCAGGCCGCTGGCGGCGGCGGGCAGGCCGATGGCCTGGAGGAATTCGGCGTAGCGGTCGAGCTCATGCATCGATCCGGGCGATGCCTCGGTGAGACGATCATACCAACGGTCGCCAATGCGGCGCGCGATCGGGCCGATGAAGGCTGGCGAGCCCGCGGAGCCGATGCGCTCCGGGGCGGCGGTGGCCCGGACCAGGGCATCCTCGACGTCGAGCATTCGATTGTAGGTGGGCTGAATGGCCACAGCGTGGCGCCGGGCGGCAACGGCGCCGAGCGTGGACCAGCGATAGGGCAGCGAGCGAAGCAGGCGCCGGCGCTCGACGACGACGATTTGGTCGACCGGGGCATAGGCCTGGGCGAGCTCGGCCGCCGATGGGCTGCAATAGAGAACGAGCGAAAACCGGTCGGCTGGATACCGGCGGCGAATTTGCCCCAGGCACGGCAAGGAGAGCAGCAGGTCCCCGGCGCCATGCAGGTTGAAGATCGCGACGCTCGGCAGGCCTGCGGCCGGCCTGCCGGCACCGATGCGCATGAAGGGCAACAGCAGGCTGTCGATGCCGGCGAGAACGAGCGCGCGCAGCTCTCCCAGACCTCGGCGGAGCCGCCGCCGGCGCCGGCCGTCGATCAAGGCTGCCCGACCGATCGCCGAAGACCGAGCCGGGCCAGCAGCGAGCCGGTGACGTCATCGTCGGCGCGGCCGGGCGCCATGTAACCCAAGGAAATCAGGGTGGGCTCGATCAGACGGAGCACCGCCCGGTTTTGCCGCCGGGGCCTCTTGCGATGCTTGCCGATCGCATGGTCAAAGACGGTTCCGGCCGTGTGCTCCAGGGCCGGGGGAACGACAGCGAGGCCGAGCCAATCAAGCAGGCTCGTCATCACGGCGATGAAATCCGTGCAAAGCGGCTCGTAGCGCACTTCCCTGTAGCGCTCGCCCAACATGTTGCCGTAGGCCCGTCCCGTCTCCACGCTGTTCTTCCAATGCAGCGCGTTATAGAGATGGCTCGCGCGCTCATAGGCGGCATTCGTCAGGGCGCGGCCCCGCCAGCGCTGAATTCCGTCGGTGTTGAAATAGATCTTCCGCCAGAAAAGCTGCTCGGGCGCCACATGGTCCGACCAGGCGACATCCCGCCCGTCGCGCAGGAGATGGACCACACGCGCGTGGGGAAACAGGAAGGCGAAGAACGGCAGGGCATAATGGGACTCGCAGAGCTTCCAGCCCCATGCCCTGCCGCTGGCCGGATCATAGCCGGCAAGATGGCGCTCGAAGCCATGCAGGGTCGCCGCGGCCAGCTCCGCGGGCTCCCGGCCGCTCGATGCCCAAAGCCGCGCGTAGTCCGGATAGTAACCGCGCACGCAGGCCTCCACGACCGGCAGGATGGGGAGCGCGTCCTCGGACTGGTTGCGCTCGGCGCCGATGAACAGTCCTTGTCCGTCGAGGGCCTGGGCAAGCAGGCGGCTGCCCGAATGCGACTTGCTGTAGACAATGACGGGGGCCGGCAACCTGCTCAGACGCTGCCGCAACTCGATCAGCGCGTTGTCGATGGCTTGGCCTCTCGCTGCTCGGGTTCGGTGTCTTCCTGGATTCAATAGCCGATACCGCCCATGCATGCAGCGGCATTTTTCGGCCATCGGCGCGATCTGCCGGGCCACCCGCGAGGCTCACCGGCGGCGTGCGACGTCCTGCAGGATCTCCAGCCAAACGGGGAGCCAGCGCTCTATCGAATAGTCCGCCTCCACGCGCGCGCGCCCGGCGGCGCCCAGCCGCCGGCGCAAATCCGCATCGGCCGCAAGCGCCCGCAAGGCCGAACGCCAACCTTCGCTGTCGGCGGCAAGGAATCCGTTGCGGCCCGGCGTCACGATGTCGCGGTTGATGCCGACCGGCGAGGCAATCACCGGCAACCCCGCCGCCATGTATTGGAGCAGCTTCGCTCCGCATTTGGCGCGCTGCAGCGGGTCGTCAAGAAGCGGCATGATGCCGACGTCGAACAGCCCGGCGATCTCCGATTCGACGGCCGGCGACCAGGCAACGAAACGCCATCGCATCGTGGTATCGGGCAGCACCGGCCGAGGCCCCGAGACGACGATGAGTTCGAAGTCGATCTCGCGCTGCAGCGCCGCCAGCATCTCGAGATGCGGGAACAGCGTCTCGCGGATCGAATAGTCCGATCCGAGCCAGCCCACCCGAAGCCGCCGATCCTCAGGTTGTGCCGGGGCCGGCCTGAAGGCGATGGGTTCGACAACGGTGGGTATGACCCTGACATTGCCGCTCCAGGCGGCAGCCGCATCGGCCAGGGTCTCGTTGCCCGCGACCACAACCTTGGCCAGGCGCGCCAGCCGGACGACATCGGGCCGGCTTGGGCCCAGGTGAATCGCGTCGTCGAGGTCGAAGATCAGCCTGGGATTGACCGCATGCAGGAACCCGACCAGATGCGGGAGCTCGCGGCCGATCACGACGGCGTCGTACTTGCCGGCGCGGGCGAATTCGCGAAACAGATTGGCGCGGCGAAGCGCCGCGTTCGCCCGCATCTCCCAGCGTCGGAGCGCAGGCACTGCTGGCGCGCAGCGGTCGATAGAGCGATGGCCTGAGCGGCCTGTGGTCGACCCGCCAACCGGCGGCGGCAAGATGCGGGAAATACTGCATCAACCGCAGCCGGCTCGCCGGGTCGAAGTTGCTGTGGGTGACGACGAGCAGCCGCGGCACGAGGTTTTTCAGGCGGCCTGGAGAGGACCGGCAGCCCGTCGCCGCAGCGCCTGTCGATAGAAGGCTTCGACGGCGCGATAGTTGACCTCGACGTCATGTTCGAGGCCGAGAGTCCGGGCCGCCGCGCCCATGCGCAGGCGCAGCTCCGGCCGAAGCAGCCTTGTCATGGCCTCGGCCAGGGCTTCGGCGTCGGCGGGGCGGTCCAGCACGATGCCTTGCTTTTCCGGTTCGATGAGTTCGCCCGCCCCGTTGCTGCGCGTGGTGATCGTCGGCAGACCGCTCGCCAGGCCCTCGAGCGTCGCCAGGCTGCAGGCATCGTACCGGGTCGGCTGGAGAGCGACGTCGGCGGCGGCATAGGCCTCCTCGACGCGGGCGAGCCGCCCCAGGAACAGCACCTGGCCGGCAATCCCGAGGCGCCGCGCCAGACGGCTGTAGCCCTCGATGTCGCCGGCGCCGGCAATGGCCAGGCGGATCCCGGGTGCGGCGCCGGCGAGGCGAGCCAACGCGCGCAAGGCCGTGTCGACCCCTTTCAGGTGGAAGTTGTTGGCGACCAGGAGAAACACCGGCGCCTCGCCCAGCGACCATTTGGCTCGGGCCGGCCCGCGCAGGGCCGCGAGCCGGTCGGCCGCAAACCGCCTGGTATCGACGCCGTTGTGGATGACGGCGATCCGGGCCGGGTCGAGGCCGTAGCGCGCTGCGATCTGGTCGCGCACCATGCCCGACACGGCGATCAAGGCGCGAGGGGTCGGCAAACTGGCGACGCTCGAGAATCCGCATCTCGCGCCGCCAGCGCAGCAAGCCCGGCGACAGGCGGCTGCGTAACCGCGACCACGGCGCCCGGCCCGCGATGTCGAGTTCGGCGTTGATCAGGCGGGAACCCGTCTGCGGCTGGAAGACGTCGGCCCGGGCCGCCGTGCCCGTGTCATGAATGATGTCGAAAGATGAACCCGGAGAAGCCCGCCTCGATGGCCGCCGCGCGGGCCAGCGGCCCGCCCCTGGCATCGATGACGCGCAGGGACAGGGCCGAATTCCCCGCCGTGCCGGCGAAGCACAGTACGCTCACGTCATGGCCGCGATCGATCAACCAATGGGCAAGCCCTTCGGTCCAGCTTTCCAAACCTCCGAGGGCGGACTCGAACCTGTCGAGCACGAGGGCGATTCTGAGGCTGTTGCTCATCAACCATCGACCATGGGCGCAAGGCTCCGAGCGCAGCGAGAATCGATGCGCGGATGAGCCCTGAATAGGCCAGCGGTCGCGCAAACGCCAGCGCCGAAAGGGCATGTTCCGCGCCGGCCGGCGGCGTTGCCCCGCCGTGGTTGCGAGACTATGGTGGCGCTCGGCCGCGCAAGCACGGCGCCCGGCCGCCGTCGGCGCGAGCCCTGGAGGCCTGACGCGGTGAGGATCGTCCCGCGATCGTCGAGAGATCACGCGCCAGGAATCGCTAGCGCCGGTTCGCGCACTGGGTCGGACGCGGACGGCCGGACGATCCTCGATGTCTCCAGCCTCGCGCGCTGGGTCGGGCCGCCGGACGGCATCCTGCGCGTCGAGCATGCGCTCGCCGCTTACGCCAGGGCCGAAAGGCCGGACATCGTCTTGTCGGTGTACGACGCGGCGGCCGCATCGTTTCGCGAGGTCTCGGAAGCCTGGGCCGACAGCATCATCGGCTGGGACGGGGCCATCGACGCCATGACTCTCGATTATCGCCGGCATTGGAGCCGGCTCCGCCGATGGCGCTCGCCCCGCTATGCCCTGCTCATGGCGCTCGAGCGGCAACGTCTGACAGCGCACGCAACAGGTCTGGCTCGCTTCATCGGCGGCCTGCAGAAGGTCGTTTGCTTTCCCCGGCGGTTGCCGCCGCCCTTTGCCGGCCGCGACGGCCGCAGGCGCGAGATCGTCCCCGTCGACCTCGCGCTTGGGCGGGCCCTGTCGTTGGGGCCGGGCGATACCGTCCTCACCGCAGGCTATGACTGGGTCAACCAGGATCCGCGCCGGATCGAAGCCAACAAACGTCAGGGCGGCTTCCGCTACGTCGTCCTGTGCCATGACATCATGGGCTTGCGGACGCCCGAATTCCTGCCCGACCACGCCGCGGCTGCGTTCCGGCACTACTGGAACGCCATGTTCTCCATGGCGGACAGGATCCTGGTCACCGCGCGTAGCGTGGAATCCGACATTCGGGACTATTGCGCCGCGGCCGGCATCGGGCTCGCCGAAACGCGGGTCGTCCCTCTGGGCTACGACCCGCCTCGAGAGCGGCCTGGGGCGCCACTGCCCCGGGGCCTGGAGCCGCGCCGATTCGCTCTCTTCGTCAGCACCATCGACCCCCGCAAGGGTCACGCGCTGCTGATCCGGCTCTGGGCCCGGCTGCTTGCCGAGGGCGTGCCGCAGCGCCATCGCTTCAAGCTGGTTTTCGTCGGCCGGCGCGGGTGGAACGTCGAGGCGCTGCTGCGCCAGATCGATGCCCTCGCAGCTTCGGAGCCTTCGCTTGTCCATCTCGAAGAGCTTGACGACGACGGGCTCTCGGCGCTCTACGGCGCCGCCGCGTTCTGCGTCTTCCCGTCCCGCTACGAGGGGTTCGGTCTGCCGATCATCGAGGCTTTTTCCCACGGCAAGGCGGTGATCGCATCGACCGGCGGGACGCTGCCCGAGACGGTGGGCACGTTGTCGCCCTGCCTGGACCCGGACGATGAGGAGGCCTGGTTCGTCGCGCTCAAAAGCTGGATCGAGGATCCCGAGGCCCGCGCTCCCTATGAAGCCAGGATCCGGGATTCCTTCTCCTGGCCGGATTGGAGCGAAGCGGCGGCTCGGATCTTCGAGGCGGCCTCGGATCGCCCCGCCCTGCCCGATCGGGCGATCGGGCGATAGGGGGCGGCGTTCAAGAGAGCTCTTTCGCCGCCGCCCCGGCGAGAGGCCGTCGCGAATCGACTCGGCGATGCCCTGGAACCTCCACCTCGCGTAGCGGCCGACCTGGACGATGCCCGCGCCCGTCCAGGGCAGCCAGCGCCTGGGCTTTCCACGGGGACCCGGGCCAGGACCATGTGTAGGCGACGTCGATCCAGGTCGGGTCGACCAGCAAGGTCTCCCCGATGAATCCCCAGCCCTGAAGCTCGGCCACCGCGCGCGCCGCATAGGCCTCGCATTGCGGCGCGGTCGGCCTGGCGCCGCCGGCGAATGCGCGCTCGACATAGAGAGAGGCGAGGTCATTGCCGGCGCGCCTTGAGCGCGGCAAGAATGATCGCTCCACATTGTCGTAGAAGCCCACCCGGTGAAAGCCCGCCGCCGACCCGGGCAGGTAGCTCCAGTGGCAATCGGGGCAGTTCGGGCCGCGCCGCGCGGCGATGTTGAGAACGAGGACCGAGGTCCAGGGGTCCGCCGGAGCGTCGACGCTAAGGCCAGTCAGCTCCAGCATGCGGTTGAGCGGCAGGGTCGAGATCAAGCTGGCATAGGCGAGCTCGCTGCCGTCCTCCAGCCGCAATACCCGCGCCCGCGGGTCGATCGCCGCGACGGCGCTGGCGTAGCGCACGCGGCAGCGTCCCGCCATTTCCCTGATCAGCCCATCGAGCCCTCGGGTCGGATAGGCGAACGCGACGTTGTAGCCAGTCCCGGCCTTCGGCGACTTGTAGGCATCCTGCGGCGCGATGCGGTGGTAGAGACCGGCGGTGTAGAGCTCGTGGAACGGGAAGAAGAATTCCCGGCACAGGCTCGGGCCGAAGGAGATCTCGAGCCATTGCCGCAGCGTATCGGCCGCATCCCCCGCCCGCGCCGTCTCTTCCAGCACCCGCTCGGCCATGCCGGCGCCCAACTGCTCCGCATGGTGCTGGATCGGGTAAGGCACGTGAAGCCCGCGGGCGGGAAAGAAGGCGGTGGCCTTGCGGCGGTACGTCGCGAGCGGGCAGAACCCGTTCAACAGCGACAGGACCTCGGCATCGGCTCCGAATATCCAATGCCCGCCGCCGAGCTCGAAGCGGAACGCCTCTTGGTCCTCCGGCGGTTCCGACAATCGCGTCGCGCTGCCGGGCCGCAGATAGTAGCTGGCGCAGATCCCGCCCGGCGTCTCAGCCGCCTCGAGCACGGTGAACCCCGACGCCATCCCGGCCGCGAGCCCGCTCACGCCGCCGCCGAGAACGAAGCCGGTCAAGGATTTCCCTTCGCGGGTCCGCTTCCGTCGAGCCGGGCCTCGATTTCGCCCAGCGCCACGCTCAGCATGTGCTCGATCGCCTTCGAATGGGTGTGGTGGCGAAGCACATGGGCGCGCGCGGCCTCAGCCATGGCCTCGAGCCGCGGCCTGTCGGCGAGCGCGCCCAGGATCGCGTCGCGCAGCCCGCTTCCTTCGGCCGCATAGTAGATGGCGTGGACGCGATCCTGCAGCGGGAAATGGCGCAATATTCCTGGCGGGCTCAGGACCGGGACCGAGAGGCAGAGGCTTGCCTCGTAGTGCCGCAAGCACTCCCAGCCATAGCCTTCCGGCGACCAGGTGAGCCAAGCCCGGGCACAACGCTCGAGGTATTCGCCCTTGGAGAGACCGCCCTCGCAAACGTCGACCACATAGCCCTCGGCTTGCAGGGACCGCAAGATCGGCAAGCCGGCGGCGCGCAGCGTGGAGTTGATCGAGCCGGCGAAGAAGACGTCCACCTCCTTGCGGGCTGGCTTCTCCAGCGCCATGCGCGCCGTTTCATCGGGCACGGCAGCGGAAATCGGGCGCAGCTTGCCGAGGTTGCGGGCGACGAAAGGCGACGACATCACGTCGCGGTGCGTGCGAAGGCGCGGCGCGGAATCGAGAAAGGCCTTGGCTGTATCGGTTGGAAGCTCGCGCTTGAAGCAGACGACGGCGCGTTCGAGGAGGTGGAACGCATGGGCGGGAATGGTCGGCTCGTCGTTGAAGTCCAGCATCACGAGCGGCGAGGCTTGGCGGCCGCGCAATGCGTATGTTCCAAGGCTGCGCGTGTAGACGAGACGGCGCAGCAAACCCTCGAGGGCGGCGAGGAACCCGTGCTTGCGATCCCACAACGGCCGCACCGGCGCGTGGCAAAAGACGATGTCCCATTCGCCTCGCGCCAGCGAGCGCATGAGCCACGGGAAAAGACCGAGGCCGAAGACCCGGCATTCCAGCCCATCGGCCTCGGCCCAATCCTCGCCGGTGAAGATGAGCGTCGTCCGATCGGGGAGGTTTCGCTTCAGCAGGCAGAACTGGCCGATCTCCAGGATCTTCAGCTCGGCGGCGGGCTTCATCGCGGGCCGCGGGCTTCGCCGCCGCGTCGCCCGCCGAGCAGCGGCCGGGCTATCCGCTCGACGACAAGCGTGGCGCAACGGCCAAGCCTGTAGGCCGCCAGCGCAAGCCCCGGCGACCGGCCGAGCGGCAGATCGTGCCAGACGTAGCATCGGCGACAGCCGTCGCACAGGATCTCGAGCTGGTCGGCGGAGCCGATGAGCCGCTCGAGAAACTCCGTCTCTCCGCCGCGCGCCGTATAGGTCCAGATCGGCCCCGGAATCGCCCGCAGCAGCGTCGGCGTCGAAGGCGAAGGCCGCCATGTCGAGGGGAAAGCGGCGGCTCTTCCAATGGGCGCTCCAGCCGACGATACGACCCCCCTGCAGGATCGGTCGCTCGATTCCGAACGGCCCGAGCAGGCCGACCGGAACGACGCCGACGCGCCGCAGCTTTCGAAGCTCGGCGAAGAGGGGTTCCTGATAGTAGTTGTCGTCGTCGGCGAGATAGACGACCCCTTGCATCCCGCCGTCCCGGATATGCCGCAGCGCCAGGTCGCGTTGTGCGTTGCCCCAGGCGCGCGTCGGCCCGACCGCCAGGATAGGTGTGGCTGAGGCCGCTCTCCGCCAACAGGCGCGCAACCTCGGGGCTGGGCGCGGCCGCATCCTCGACGACGATCCAGTGCAGTCCGGGGACATGCCGGAACGTGGAGAGGCAGCGTTCCAGCAGGGCTAATCGCCCGGGCCTGTCGTAGGTCGGCGTGACGACCAGGATGGGCCGGTCCTTGGCGATCGGCGGCACTTGCGGCCTACGGCGCCGCGCCGGGCCGGACGAGCCGCGCCGCCCTTCGGCCGAAACCGAGAAGCCTGGCGCCGAAGCCGGCCTCAGGCGCGACGGCCAGCCGATGGTACATCAGCATCGCCCCGTGCACCTCCGCCGTGCGGCGGGCCAAGGGCCAGAAGTGGATGATGAAATCCCCGTTCCGATATCGGGAGGCGCGCAGGTTCAAATCCGGATAGAGGCCCTCGGCGGGCGTGGAGTTCATCACCCGGGGATGCAGGATGCGAAGCCGTTCCCGGCGCGCGGGATCCTCCTGCAGCCAATCGATGAAGGCGCCCTGCTCGAACCAATAGGGCCGGCTGTTCGGGCAATCCGGCGCCGCGATGGCCTTCAGCGCCGCAGCGCTCCAGGCGCTGTTCCTGATCAGCCACTGCCCCGTGTTGATCGGGGATGCTCCGGCTTCCCAGGTTAGTATCATGTCCTTGTCGGCACCGCGCCGGATGATCGATTCAAGCCGGGTAGCCGGATTCATCACGAGAGAATCGGCGTCGGTCCAGAAGATCCAGTCATGGTCCCGCAGATGGGCCGCGATCGCGGCAAGCTTGCTGAAGGCCGGCGGCCGGCCGATGTCGAGCCGGTGATCATAGGCGACGAATGCGTAGCCGTGGCGCCTGGCGTAGCTTTCCTTGTTGGCAGCGCCAAGCTTGCCGTATTCGGCGATCTCGTCGGTGTAGAGCGTAACGACGCAGATCTTCAACTGACAATGCCCCGCTCCGGCCGCGCTGGCTCGATTGTAGCTCCTATAGCGGCTACTGTGTCGCCATGGAAGTCTCGCATGAGAGGGACCAGCCGGCATCGAGCTGGTCGGGCGGATGGGCCGCCGCGCCTGGCGAGAAGGAGACGCAAGGCGCCTGGGTCTTGCCGCCGGGCGCGCGCGGCTTCCTGGCCGCGGGCCTCTACAGCTCGGCGTCGACCTGGATGTTTAATCTCGTGGCCCAGATCCTGAAAGCCGGCGGCCGGCGCGACCTCAAGACCTTATACATGGACAAGCTGGATGGCGCCGCGGCGGACGTCATCCGGAACGCGCCATGCTTCCTGGCCAAGTCCCACATCCCCGGCCCTGCCCTCGGGCCATTGCTCGAATTCAGCGGGTTGCCCGTCATCATGACGGTACGGGACCCGCGCGATGCGATCGCCTCCATGATGCTGCGCTGGAACCTCGGGTTCGATCTGGCCTTCCATCGCGTCCGGACCAGCGCGCGGGCGCTGGCGAAACTCGCGGGATATCGGCCGGCGCTGCTGTTCCGCTACGAGGACGGCTTCATGCTCGACGAGCGTTGCGCCGAAACCGTGGCCCGATGGCTCGGCGTCGCGCTGTCGGCGGCCGACCGCAGGGCTTTGCTCGCCGGGCTGACGCCGCAGGCGGTGGAGGCGCGCATTGCCGCCTGGCAACGATCGGGGGTTCTGGGCAAGGGAGCACCCGATGTCGAGTACGAGCCAGAGACCCATTGGCATGTGGGCCACATAGGCGACCGGCTGGTCGGCAAGTGGCGGGGAGTACTCACTGCGGCACAGGCCGCCCTGGTCGTCTATGCCACCCGCCCCTTTTGCGAAGCCTTCGGCTACCCGACGGGCGCACCGATCGAGTCCGGTACGCTGTTGTCGTTCTCCCGGACAGGAACCGGCGCCGGCTATCTGGGCGAAGGGTTTTCCGAGCCCGAGCCCTGGGGAATCTGGACCGACGCCGGCCAGGCGGTCGCCTCCTTCCCTCTCGCTGCGCCGGTCAGACAGGGGCTGAGGCTCGCGCTTGACCTTGTCTGCGCGCCCGGTTCCGCCCGGCCGCCTTCTCCAGGCCTGCCTCACGTCACGCTGAACGGCGAGACGATCGGCGCAATTCGCCCCGGTCGCTGGCTGACCAGACGGCACCGCCTGATCTTCGATCGGCGGGATCCTCGCTTGGCGAATGGCGACCGCATCCAGATCGCCTTGACGTCTTCGAGCGCCAGGTCGTCTGCGGCACCGGACGGCGGGCCCGACGGGCGGCAGGGCAGGCTCGGCCTGGTCCGCCTGCGGCTCGACTACCAATAGCCGGTGCGACCGCTTGATCGGTCGGCCGGGCGCTGGAGCAGGCAGGCAGCGCAAGAGCAATTTCCGCCGAAGTGGGCACCGGTTCGGCGTAGAAAATGCGACCAGATCAAGGAATCAGAGCATGTTTCGATTCAATCGGATCGAAACATGCTCTGGGAGCGGCGGCTTCAGGGCCCAGAGTTCGGTGAATTGACGGCACGGCGGGAGAGCAGCGCCCGAATGCGCCGACGAATAGCGGAGAGGATTCGTCCCTCGCGGATCGCGGACAGCAGCCTGATGGGCAGCGAGGGAGGCACTCGACTGATCTCGTAGCGCATGACCCTGCCAAGCGAGTAGCCGGTCGTGCCGTCGAGCAGGTAGTCGACATCGTCGAGTTCGCGGGGCAACTGCCATTCTATGACGTAGGGCCGGCCGGATTTCTTGGCTGCGGCGAAGCCCTCAATGACCAGGTCCCTGAGCTTCCTCCTTTCATCGAGATGAAGCGGGCCGCCGGGCGTCAGTCGCTCGATGTCCCTTCTCATCATCGCGTAAGCGACATTCTGCCTGTGCGACTGCAACAGGTCGCCTCCTCCGGTGTACTTGATCCGCTCATGGTCCGTGTGGCCGAGCGTCGAGACCACGCCCGGAGCGAGCGCTTGCCTCAGGCAGCCAATCGCCTGCAGCCTGTAGTAGAAGTCACCGTCTTCCCCGCCCCAGCCGGCAATCGCCTCGTCGTAACCGCCGACCTCGTCGAAAGCGGACTTCGCAACGATGCATTGGCCGTGCAGGTCGCAATTCCCGGCGACGTAGAAGCTGTCCTCGGCAAGCGCGATGCCTCGCAGCTCGTCGAGGAACGTCTCCCCTATCAAGACATCGCAGTCGAAAAAGCCTATGAAGTCCGTGGTTACTTCCGCCGCCCCGAGGTTGCGCGCCTGCGCCAGGTTGAAATTGTCCTTGCCCTCGATCGCGACTACCTTAACGCCGGCAAAATGCTCTTCTACGTAATGCCTCGTGCCGTCCGGACAGTCGTAGTCGACGACCACGACGGGCAGGCCTGTCCCGATCATCGTCGGAAGGCTCTGCTTCAGGTAGCTGAGCCGTCCCTTGCAGGTTGTGACGATCGTGAGCACCAGACATACTCCGGCGGTCAGGGACTTGCCGCAACGCGATCCACGGAGCCGTTTACTGGCCATCCGTTCCGGAATGGCGGTCCTTCCGGAAATGAACCTAGGCTACGGGCTGACGGCGGGGCAAGTGGCACGGCATCGGCGATTGGGTTCAGGCTGCGGCCGGCACCCGGGTCTCGTCGAACCTCGGATTGCGGGCTCCGGCAGAGCACCGTGGTCTGCGATAGTCCCCGGCGATCATCGCCATGTCGGGAGAGAGAAACGTGATGGCTTGGCAAGACCTGCTCGCCAGGAGGCGCTCGCGCTTCTGGCACGATAAGGCGGCCATCGACCTGCTCGTCGATTTCTTCGAGCCCGACAGCTGGCCCATCGTCAAATTCTTCCTGCTCAGCCGGTTGGCTCTTCGTGGATCGCAGGCCGACGCTCGCCCGCCGGCGGGGGACTCGGCGACGCAGCCGGAGCCTTGCCTGCCGCGAAGCGAGCCGGCCAAGACCGAGATGGATGTCGTGCCGCGGCTGATCTTTCAGACATGGAAGGTAAGGCACCCGCTTCCCGCCAACTACCAGTACTGGAGCAAATCGTTTGCGGCCCAAAATCCGGGCCATCAACACATCATCTGGGACGATGCGGACAACAGGGAGTTCATCGCAACGCGCTTTCCCTGGTTCCTTCCTTACTATGACCGCTACCCGCGGGAAATCTTTCGCGTCGACCTCGTTCGCATGTTTTTCCTCTACGAATTCGGCGGCCTCTACGTCGACATGGATACGCAATGCCTGAGGCCGGTCGACGAGGCGTTGAGGACCGGCGATGTCATCCTTGGATGGATGGGCCGCGAGGCCGGGTTCGCCCACGCCATTTCCAACGCCATCATGGCCTCCAAACCGAAGCAGCTTTTTTGGCTGCTGGCGATCGCCAACGCCATCGATCGGGCGGCGCTGTGCCGCGGTCCCGCCGACTTCATCGCGCGGCCCGAGTTCCTCACCGCTTGCATCCTGATTCGGGACAGCTACCTGGAATACGTGTCGCATACAGAACGGGAAATCCGCGCGCGCCTGGAGCGAAGCCTGCCGAAATCCGTGCCCGTGAACGATGCCGTCGCGGGCGAGGTCAAGGTCTTGCCCGCCGGGATCTGGTATCCGATCAACTGGAACAATCTCTGGCACCAAAGGTTTCGGCGCGAACTCCTGCGCAAGAACATCCTGCTGACGCAGGCTCAGGCGAGAGCATTGTTCCCGGCTGCGCATCTGGTGACCTACTGGACCCATTCATGGTGAGGCAAGCCGAGGGAAACAATCGCCAGCCGCCCAACGAGAATCGACCCGCGCCCGTTGCGGAATCCCTCGTTTGCGTCGTCATTCCCGTCCACCGGAATCCGCTCACGCAGGCTGAACAAGCCGCGCTGGAGCGCTGCCTTTCGGTGCTCCACCGGTACCCCATCGCCATAGTCGCGCCGGAAGGGCTCGATACCGGGGCTCTCTTGCGGCGCTATCCGCAACTGCGGCAGGAGACATTTGCCGACGAATATTTCGTGAGCGCGTACAGCTACAACAAATTGATGCTGTCGGACGAGTTCTACGCCCGGTTCGCCGCCTATGAATATATCCTCGTCCATCAGCTCGACGCCTTCGTCTTTTCCGATCAGCTGCATGATTGGTGCATGGGCGGCTATGACTACATTGGCGCGCCTTGGATTTGGAGCTCGCGCCCGCCGACCTTGCCCTATCGGCTTTACATGGGAGCGCTGCGCAAGCTCTGCCGCTTGATCGGCCGGCCCAACCCGGCCGACCTGCCGCCGGACAAGTTTTTTCAGCGACAGCTCTGCTACGCCGCGGGCAATGGCGGCCTGTCCCTCAGGCGGGTCGCCAGAATGCGCGAGGTGCTGGCCAGGTTTCATGAACGGGCCGAGATCTACCGGACCGGCAAGCCCGCCGCCTGGGCCGAGCGGCCGAGCGGGCGATTGGGCGAAGATGTGTTCTTTTGCGTGGAGGCCAATCGGTATCGCCGGCACGTGAAAACGCCAGGGCTCGAAGTCGCGGCAAGATTCGCTTGGGAAATGAACCCTGCGATTGCCGCCCGCCTCACCGGTGGCGCATTGCCCTTTGGCTGTCACGGCTGGGACAAGCTCAATCTCGATCAATGGCGGCCGGTGTTTGCCCGGCTTGGATATCATTTGGACGACCTGCTGGACGGAGCTGGGTCCGGGCCCTCTGGCGGTCCCCACGACCTCGTGAAATCCTGACCGGCCGCAGGCTTGGCGCCGGGCCGCGGCCCACGCCCAATTGACGCATGGCGCATGCCGTGCGACCAAAAGGGGGGCCCACCCGTCGATTTGCTTCAAAGGTGAATCCCATGGCCGACTATCGCCTCTACTGCACCGCGGTGTCCGGCAACTGCTACAAGGTCGCCCTGATGCTGAGCCTCAGCAAATGCCGCTGGGAGCCGGTTCCCGTCGACTACATGGGCGGAGAGACGAGGGGCGAAAAATTCCGGTCCGAGCTCAACGAGCTCGGCGAGATTCCGGTGCTGGAGCATGGCGCCAAGCGCCTCACCCAGAGCGGCGCCATCCTGACCTATCTCGCCCGGCGCACGGGACGCTTCGAGGGCCGCAACGAAGACGACCGCCTGGATGTCCTGCGCTGGATCCTGTTCGACAATCACAAGTTCACCAGCTATTTCGCCACCCTGCGCTTCCTGGTGGGAATCCAGAAGAGCGGCGAGACGCCGGTGACCGAATTCCTGCGCGGCCGGGCTGAGACGGCTTTCGGCCTGGTCGAGCGCCATCTGGCGAGCCAGCCGTTCCTCGTCGGCGAGGATCCCACCATCGCCGATCTGTCGTTGGCCGGCTATGTCTACTACCCCGAGGAGACAGGCATCAGCTGGTCCGCCTATCCCAACATCGAGGCATGGAAGCGGCGTATCGCCGCCTTGCCGGGCTGGGCTGGACCCTATGAGCTGATGACGCCGAAGCCTGCCGCCTAACCCGCCAAATCAGGGCGCGCGGAAGCGCTCACCCTCTCAAAGGCTGTGCCGCATCGCCTCGACGGCGATCCGCTCGACCACCTGGCCGTTGCGCACGCCGTAGATCTCGGGCTGCAGATCCATCCAGGCGCAGACATGGATGGGCAGGATCTGCACCCGGTCGCCCACCGCCAGATGCGACTGGGCGCCCGGCATGGCGAGCACGCCGTGCTCCTCGGAGAGGCGCGTGAAACGGCTCTCGGGCCGATCGCGCAGATGGCCGAAGCCGTAAACCGAATCGCGGGACGTGGTCAGGGTCTTGCTGCCGGCATCGACCGTCACCCGGTCGGCATCCAGGCTGATGACCGTGGCGACGACGAAGGCGGCGATGGCATCCGCCGTGCAGGCATAGGCGGCCATGGTCCGAAGGTCGTTGTAGATGTAGGTGCCGGGCCGGATTTCCGTGATGCCGTCGCCGGCATGTAGATAGGGCGCGGTGATGGTCGAGCCCGCCGACACCGACGGAACCTCGAAGCCGGCCCGTTCCAGGTCCTCGCGCACCGCACCCATGACGGCCGCCTCCTGGCGGGCCACGGCCTCGATGCCGAGCTGGTCCTTGGCGTCGTGGCTGTGGCCAGCATGGGTCATGATGCCGGCAAAGGCGAGATCGTTGCCGCCGGCGATATCGGTCGCCATTTCCACGGCGTTGCGCGGGTCGATGCCGACCCGGTGCATGCCGGTATCGATTTCGATCATCACCCGGATCGATCGGCCGATGGACTGGGCGAGCTGGCGGTAGGTTGCGGTCACCGCCTTGGAATTGGTTACCAGGGCCAGTGAACCTCTTGCGAAGAGGGGCGCCATCCGTTCCAGCTTACGCGGCCCCACTATGGGATAGGCCAGCAGCACGTCGGTGACGCCGCCGGAGATCATGACTTCGGCCTCGGAGGCCGTGGCGCAACAGACGCCCACGGCGCCGGCCTTCAATTGGCGCTGGGCCACGGCGACGCTCTTGTGTGTCTTGATGTGGGGCCGGAGCGCGAATCCGCCGCGACGCGCAAGAGCCGCCATGCGCGCGATGTTGGCCTCGACCACATCGAGGTCTACCAGGACAGCCGGCGTGTCGAGGCGTGGGTTGGCCACTGCGATCGGCAGCGTGACATTGGTTGCGAGCGGCGTGGGCAGCGGGAGCCGGCACTCCGTCATAGCCCGATGACCCCCGTCTTGATCTGCCCGAAGCTGCGCAGCCCCTCCACGCCCTTTTCGCGGCCATGGCCAGAGCGCTTGAAGCCACCGAAGGGAAGCTCAACGCCCCCGGAAGCGCCGTAGGTATTGACAAACACTTGGCCCGCCACGACGTCGCGTATCATCGCATGCGCCGTACTGATGCTCGAGGTCCAGACGCCAGCCACGAGCCCGTAGTCCGTGCCGTTGGCGAGATCTATGGCCTCTGAGATGTCGCGAAAGGTCGTCACTGCCAGCACCGGCCCGAAGACCTCCTGCTGGGCGAGGGCTGCGCCTGGATCGACATTATCGATCAGCGTCGGCTGGACGAAGAATCCCTTGCCGTAGCGCCCGCCACTCAGCGACGCGCCGCCGAATCGAATCGCAGCTGTCGCGCGGGCTCCCTCTACGAAGGACAGCACGCGTTCGCGCTGGCGCTCAGAGATGAGTGGGCCAAGCGCCGGATCCTCAAGCGCCGGGCCAATTTCGACCCGTGCGAAGAAGTCGACGATCAGGCGAACGAGCTGATCGTGGATACTCTCTTGGACCAGCAGACGAGAACCGGCCGAACAAGTCTGGCCGGCGTTCTGGAGGATGGCGTTAGCGACGATGGGAACAGCCCGCTCGAGGTCAGCATCGGCGAACACGATGTTAGGCGACTTGCCACCCAGCTCCATCGTAACCGGCACGAGGCGTTCGGCTGCAGCGTGGCTGATAAGGCGACCAACCTCGACTGAACCGGTAAAGGAAATGTGATCGATCCCGTCATGGGAGACGAGGGCGGCGCCTGCGGTTTCGCCATAGCCGGTGACGACGTTCAGCGCTCCGGCTGGAAGTCCTGCTTCGAGGGCCAGCTCGGCCACTCGCAGGGCCGTCAGCGGCGCCTCCTCCGCCGGCTTGAGCACGCAGCAATTGCCCATTGCCAGCGCGGGCGCAACGGTCCGGCCAAGAATCTGCAATGGATAGTTCCAGGGAATCACGTGAGCCGTCACCCCATGGGGCTCCCACTGCGTGTAAATCACCGTCTTGTCGTTGAGCGGGATCGAGGACCCATAGAAGGTTTCGATCGCGCTGGCGTAGAAATCAAAATAGCGGCTGGTGATTTCCGTATCGCGCCGCGCCTGCTTCAACGGCTTGCCGGTCTGCCGGCATTCGAGCTTCGCCAGATCATCGAGATCACGCTCGATCAGCCGGCCGATACGGCGCAGGATTTGCGCCCGTTCGGCAATCGCGACCCGACGCCATGCCTTCAAGGCATGCCGCGCCGCGCGGACCGCTTGGTCGATCTCGGCGGGGCCGCAGTCGGCAACTTCCGAAAAGACCTCGCCCGTCGACGGATCCAATACCGCGACGGCGCTGGTGGCGTTTACCGGTTTGCCGCCGACAATCGCCGCTATCTGATTCATGGAGCTTCCTTTCGCGCCTGCATCGTTTAGTCGTCAGAACTGCCAACAGAATGCTCGAACAACATAGCCACCCGCCCGAGGCTTCAGCCGCAAATGAGAGGCGTAAGGAATCCCGTCGATGACGCGGCGGGCGCCAAGGTCCGGGAGGTCGGATCACTCCACGGCGCGCCTCGCGACCGGTCCCTTGCGATCATTTTGCCGTATATCCTCCGTCCAGCACCAGGCAGCTGCCCACGGCGAAGGAGCTTTCGTCGCTGGCGAGGAACAGGGCGCCCTGGGCGATTTCTCTGGGATCGGCCACCCGGTTGATCGGCGCCCAGCTGGCCTGGGCCGCGGCGACCTTCTCCGGCTCGAGGCTGTTGTCGATCTCCGCCTGGAGCAGGGGCGTGCGGGTGACCCCCGGGCAGAGCGAGTTGACCCGGATATTGTGGCGGATCAGGTCGAGGGCGATGGACTTGGTGAACATGATGACCGCGCCCTTGCTGGCATTGTAGGCGGGCAATTCCGGCACGGCGACGATGCCCATTTCGGAGCCTAGCGTGACGATCCTGCCGCCGCCGCGCGCGATCATGTGGGGGATCGCCTGCTTCACCAGGGTGAACATGCCCTTGACGTTGGTGGCAAGCACCCGATCCCACTCCTCTTCCGACAGCTGCTCGATGGGCATGACGCTGGTGATGCCGGCATTGCAGACGAGGATGTCGAGGCCTCCATGCCTGTCCACCGCCTGCTGGACGATCCTTCCCGCGTCGGCCATGGAGCGGACGTCGGCGACAACGGCCGAGACCTCGCCGTGGACGGAAAGCTCCTTCGCCGTCTTGTCGAGAAGCGGGCCGTTGATGTCGGCGATGACGACCTTGGCGCCCTCTTCAACAAACAACTGGGCGATCGCCTTGCCGATTCCCGAGGCGCCGCCGCTGACGACGGCGCTCTTGCCGCTCAACCTTCCCATCGAACCAAGCCTCCCGAATTCCTCTCAAAAAAGCCTCCCCGCCGATGCCCGTCCGGCAGGGAGGATTCTCATATGCATGCCACGCCTGGCCGGCGGTGGCTAGGCGACGTCCCGGAGATGCGGCGTCGAATCGCCCTCCATGAACAGCACGGCGCCCAGGCGCTTGAACATCGGCGAGTTGCGGCTTTTCAGCACGGCCCCCCAGGCGACGGCGAGAACGATCAAGGCGACCACGATCCAGGGGAAGCTGTCGAGCGGCGGGCTCGGCCAGGGAACGACGCTGTAGTAGATGGCGGCGATGAAGATCAGCACCGAGAGGACCGGCGACACGCCATGCACCAGGACCGAGAACTCGTTCGGGTACTGCTTGCGGATGAAGACCGGCAGAGCGACGCTGACGATGATGAAGACCGGCAGCATGCCCAGGGACGAGAGATAGCCGATATTGCCGAAGGCGTTCATCGGTCCCCAGGCGATGCCGGCGACGATGCCGACGATAAGGGTGCCGATGGAATAGACGATGATCGCGACGTGCGGCGTCTTGTGCGTGGGATGGGTACGGCCCAGGGCCTTGGGCAGCAGCCCGTCCCGGCCCAGCGAATAAAGCACCCGGAAATTGGCCGTATGGATCGCCAGCAGCACGGCGACGATGGCCGAAATGGCCGCAAGGTCGACCAGATTGGCATACCAGTTGCCGATATAGCGCAGCGCCAGGTCATGAAGCGGCGCCGTGGCGTTGGCGAGCTTGTCCATGTGGCCGGCGCCATAGCCGACGACCACCGCATACATGGCGAAGGTGAACCACAGCCCGGCCAGCACCACGGAGCCGACCAGCGCGATCGGCAGGTTCCGGCGCGGATGGTGGACCTCTTCGGCGACGGTGAGACAGGAATTCGAAGCCGAAGAAGGCGAAGACGATGAAGACGAAAGCCTCGCCGATGCCGCCATAGCCCTCCGGCGAATGGGAGGGCGTAAAGGCCTGGGGAAGCTGGCCCGAATCGCCGCCCTTGAAGATGATCAGCAGCAGCAGGATCACGACCACGCTGACCTCGGCGATGAGGAAGGCGATGTCGAACTGCATCGAGGTATGGACCGAGTACCAGGCGAGGATCCCGACCAGCACCACGATCCCGACCATCAGGATCCACCAGGGTATGTTGATCCCGAAGTCGCTCTGGAGAGCGCTTCCGACGAAGCCGCCGAACAGGTTGATGTTGAGCGGGCTCTGCAGGACATAGGCGAAGAGCAGCAGGATGCCGACGACGAAGCCCGTGTGCGGACCGAAGGCCAGCGTGGCGAACTTGTAGAAGCCGCCGGCCGAGGTGACCCGCTTGGCGAACTCGGCCAGGGTCAGGGCCATGAGCGCGATGCCGATGGTGCCCAGGATGAAGGCGAAGGGCGACGACACGCCGGCGTGGGTGCCGATGAGCGCCGAGATGAAGATCACGCCGATGGTCGGCGAGATGAAGGCCAGCGACATGGCCATGGCGCTCGGCAAGCCGAGCGCATTGCGCTTCAACTCGTTGGCGTGGGCACCCGACGTATTTACTGATGCTGCTCATGCTCTCCCCCTTTATTGGCGGCCGGTTCCACCCGCCCGATGCGCCGGCGAAGCTGCCGGCGCACTGGCGAGGGCAGCCAGCAGAGGTCGAGAATCCGACGAAGGGTCGAAGCCGGAGCCAATGCAAAGAAGTGATCGCCCGATGCCATGACGGCATCGCGCAGAGCGCGACCGTTACCGCCTCGTCACACTCAATGGGCGATGATTGCGGACGCTAGTACCGGTTCGGTCTCTTGGGTCTGGCTCTTCGACGATTTTCCAGAAGGCTTCGGCGGCCTCCGGGCAGGTGGTCCCGCGGCCTGAAGATGGTGATCTCGACCTCGAGATCCCAACTGGATCGCCGGCGCGCACGAGCTGGCCGGCTTCCAGCTCCTGGTCGACATGGCTCGCCGGCAGCCAGGCGAAGCCGCGACCCTCCATGGCCATGGATTTCAGCACCGCCGCCAGCCGGGAGACGAAGACCTTGTCGAGCTGAACATGGCGCCGGGTTTGGCGCAGCATATGTTCCACCGCCCGGCCGATGGCCGACGTCTCGGCATAGGCGAGATAGCGCGCCGGGCCTGTCGGATGCCGTCTCCAGGGAATCGAGCGGCTGGCCCGTGGGCGTCGGGGCGCGATACCGGGATCAGCCGGTCGCTGCCCAGGCGCCGGGCCAGGAAATGGCGCGGGTCGAGGCCCACTTCGACCGCCGGGTGGGTATGGCAGAGCATGAAATGGCAGGCGCCGCGCTGCATCATCTGCACGCAGGCGCCGGCATGGCCGCTGTCCAGACGGATGTTGAGGATCCCGGCGGAACGCTCCACGGACCGGATCCAGCGCGGGAAAAAGGTGAGCGAGAGGCTGTGGGTCGCCGCCACCTTGACCGCGCTCGCCACATGCACCGAAGCGAGATGGATTTCCTCGCGGCCCTGGTAGAGCTGGCGGACCACTTCCTCGGCGAGGCTGCGGAAGGAGGCGCCGGCCTCGGTCAGCGCCACGGGCTGGGCCGAGCGGTCGAACAGAGTGGCGCCGACCCATTCCTCCAGCGCCTTGATGCGCCGGCTGAACGCCGGCTGGGTGGTGAAGCGCAGCTCCGCCGAGCGCGAGAAATTCCGCGTCTCCGCCAGGCTCAAGAAATCCTCAAGCCATTTCAATTCCATAGCCGATCATTGCACCCGCGCTTACAGCGTAACAAGGGCTTCCAAGGGCGCTCATGCCGGGTGAGCATGGATGAAGGCAGAACCGGCATTGGCCGGCGGCATCGGCCTGCCGCTAGCTAAGGCTCGCCATCCGCTCATTGCCCCGGGGAATCCCATGCTTGTCGTCTCGGAAAAGCTGGCCCGCGAACTGGTCTCCGATCGAGGATGCCATCGCGGTCGTCGGCGACGCCTTTGCCGCCGCCTATGCCGGAAAGGCCCGTTCCTATCCGGTGGTGCGCGAGCTGGTGGGCCACGCCGATGCGATCTTCGGCGTCAAGTCGGGGTATGACGGCAGCCTGCCGGTGCTCGGGCTGAAGGCCGGCGGCTATTGGCCGGGGAACGCCGCCAAAGGCCTCAGCAACCACCAGTCCGTGGTTGTGTTGTTCGACCAGGAGACCGGCCAGGCGATCGCGGTGGTGTCGGCCAACTACCTGACCGGCATTCGCACCGGCGCCGCGAGCGCGCTCGCGACGCGCCACCTGGCGAGGGCCGATGCGACCGTCCTCGGCATGATCGGCACCGGCGTCCAATCCCTCTACCAGCTGCTTGCCACTTCGGCGGTCAGGCCCATCGCCCGGGTGCTGGCCTGGGATCCGAACGAGGCGGGGCTCACGGCCTTCGGCAAGGCGGTCGCGGCAAGAGGCCTCGCCTTCGAAGCCCCCGGCATCGAGGCCGTGGCGCGGCAGGCCGATGTCCTGATCACGGTCACGCCGTCGCGAAGCGCCTTGGTGCGGCGGGAATGGATCCGTCCGGGCACCCACATCAACGCCATGGGCGCCGACACGGCCGGCAAGCAGGAGCTCGATCCGGCGCTGGTCGCCGAGGCGACGGTGATCGTCGATGACGTCGAGCAGGCCATTTCCATCGGCGAGTGCCAGCACGCCTACAGGCTCGGTCTGGTTTCCCGGGAGAAGCTGCGCTGGACCCTGGGTGCCGTGGTGGCCGGCGCCTTCGGGCGCAAGTCGGCGTCGGAGATCACCCTCTTCGACGGCACCGGCATCGCCCTGCAGGATCTGGCGGTCGCGGCGCTTGCCTGGCGGCGGGCCGTCGAAAGAGGCCAAGGCCAAGACTGCGCGCTGCAGTAAGGCGCGCCGGTCCGAGGCTCAGTCTCCGCCGCCTTTCTCGAACAAGGTCACGCCGATGGCGGCAACCGTGACGCAGGCTACGGCAACGGCCATCCTCAGCCCGATCGCCTGGCCGAGGAAGACAAGCCCGACCAGCGCGCCGACGGCCGGCTCCAGGGTGACGAGAATCCCGTAGGCCCGGGCGGACATGCGCTGGAGCGCCTGGAATTCCATGGCATAGGGAACGACGGCGCTGAGCAGGGCCACCGCGAAAGCGCCGGCCAGGTCGTGGAAACCGGCGTGGAGCAGGCTTCCTTCCACCAATGCAAAGGGCAGCTGCATCAGGCCCGCCAGCCAAAGGCCGAAAGTCAGCCCGTCGCTTCCATCGAAGGCCCGCCCCGCCTTCTTGCTGATGGCGACGAAGCCCGCCCAGGCGAGGCCCGAGAGGGCGGCAAGGCCGAGGCCGAGGCCGTCGAGATTGCGGCCTATGTCCGGGGTCAGCAGGCCCACGCCAAGGGCGGCAAAGCCGATCCACAGGAAATGGATCGGCCGGCGCGATGTCGCGACCGCGATGCCGAGCGGCCCGAGGAAGGCGATGGCGGAGACGATGCCGAGCGGAACCCGCTGCAGGGCCAGGAAGAAGGGCAGCGCCATGGCGCTGTCCACGAGGCCGAATGCCAGGAGCAGGCCGGCGTGGCGAAGAATCCTGCCATCGATCTTCGGCCTCGCCAGGAGCGTCATGACCAGGGCCGAGAAGACGGTGCTGGTGAAGGCGGTGCCGACAGGCCCGAGACTGGAAAACAGCGTCGTCGCCAGAGCCGAGCCCAGCTGCACCGAAAGAATCGAAAACAGAAGAAGCCCGGTCGGCGGCAACCGGCCGAGCGCCTGAGCGAGGCGCAGCTGGCCGATGATCGGCGAGCCCTGCGGCTCGGGCGCTATCGGCCCGGCGATGGCGATTTGGGGCGTCACGCTGGCTCCCCGTTGCTCATGTCTTCCATTGGCGGGAACTCATAGCAGCGGGCAGCAAGGCGTCAACTCTCCGGCCGGCGCGAGCGGCGGCAGAGCCGTGCTATAAGTCCGTCTGCCAGGGTTGTGCCGCAGCACCAATTCGATCGCACCGGCGTGGGCCGGAAGGAGATATGCATGAGCCAGGTTGCAGCGAAAGCGCCGATCCCGCCGGAGGAATTCGCCGGGCGCCGGGCTGCCGCCGCCAAGGCGGCGCGGCAGGCAGGGCTCGACGGGCTCCTGGTTTGCAGCCGGGGCGGCGGGACTCTCGATCGCTACGCCGACGTCATGTACCTCACCAACCACTACTCCTCGTTTCCCTTCATCCCCGACGTGGAAGGCAAATGGACGGGCCGTGCCCATTCCTTCCTGGTCCTGCCCGTGAATGGCGATCCGATCCTGGTGACGGACGTGCCGGTCGGCGATGACGTCGCCATGCCGAAGGCGCAGGTCGCGGTCTCGGACCTGACCATCGAGGCGACGGTCGAGGCGCTTCGCGCCAAGGGGCTCGGCAAGGCCCGAATCGGCCTGGTGGGCGGCGATGCGCTTCCCGCCAGCATGTTCCGGAAGATCCAGGCCGCCTTGCCGGCGGCGGTTTTCGAGGACGCCGACCGTCTGATCGCCGGATTGCGCGCCATCAAGTCTCCGGCCGAGATCGCGCGCCTCCGGGCGGCTTCCGAGATCGGCTCGCGCACCATCGAGGCGATGATGGCCGCCGCCGCGCCCGGCGCCACCCACGGCGACATCGTCGCGGCGGGGATGCAGGTCCTCGTCCCCGCGGGCGGCATTCTCTACAACTCCTTCATGGCCTCGGGCCGGGGCGGCGAGAATCCGACCATCGTCAAATCCTCTTTCCCGACCTGGGCGGCGCCGACCGCGCTCAAGACCGGCGAGTGGCTCCGCCTCGGCATTTCCGGCGTGCTGCACGGCTACTACTTCGACGTCTCGCGCTCGCGCGCCATCGGGCCGCCGACCAACCGGCAGATCGATGCCTTCGAGGCCGCCATCGCCGTGGTCGAGGAAGGAATAGCCGGCGTCCGGGCGGGCGCGCGGGCGGGCGACGTGGCGAGAGCCGGGCTCGGCAAGCAGGAGGCGCTCGGCTACCCGCTGAAGGGCGTGTTCTCCGGGCTCGGCCACGGCATCGGGCTCGGCTGGGACGCACCCTGGCTGGTGCCGGAAGAGGAGATGAAGCTCGCCCCCGGCATGGTGCTGAATTTCGAGCGCACGCTGTTCCAGGACGGCTATTGCGGCGACTTCGAGGAAACCGTGCTGCTGACCGAGACCGGCGTCGAGCGGCTCACCAACGCGCAGGTCCGGCTCTGGTGAAGCGACCCAAACCGAAGGGCGAATGCCATGACGCGCCTGCATCGGCTCGCGTTGCTGTGCCTTTTGGCCGCGCCGGCGGCGCAGGCGGAATCGCCCAAGGTGACGGTGACGCCGCTGGTCGCCACCACCAAGACCGTGCTCGGCCAGCCGCTCGTCCTGCCGTCGAAGAATCCGGAGCTCAAGGTGGCGCTCTTCGAGATTCCGCCCGGCGCCAGGCTGCCGCGCCACGAGCATCCCTGGCCGCGCTACGCCTATGTGCTGGCGGGCGAGCTGACGGTCACCTTCGACGGCGGGCTCGCCAAGCACTACAAGGCCGGCGACTTCATCGTGGAAGCGGTGAACGCGTGGCATTTCGGCGAGAACACGGGGAAAGACACCGTCCGCCTGCTGGTCATCGACCAGGTCGAGGCCGGCCAGACGAACACGGTGCTGGCGCCTTAGGCGCAAGCCGACCGAAATCGTGGATTTGCATCTTCGCCTGCAGATCGACAAAGCGGTCTCCTCCCTGAGCGCGCGGCCTGCCCGAGTGATTTGCGCGATCAGCGGCCCTAGAGCACCATGAGCCGCCAGTTCCGCTTGTCCTGGCCTCTGCTCGTCGGCGCGTTTGCGTTTATCCCCGCCCTGAGAGCGCCCAAGGGCGTCTTGGGCGACCCGGACACCTATTTCCACATCGTCGTCGGCCGCTGGATCATGGCCCATGGCGCCTTGCCGACCGTCGATCCGTTCTCTCATTCTCTGGCGGGAGCCGCCTGGCGCACCCATGAGTGGCTGGGCGAGGTAGTCCTCGCCCTCGCCTACCAATTGAGCGGCTGGCGGGTGGTGGTTCTGCTTACTGCCAGCTGCTTCGCGTTTTCAGCCGCGCTGCTGACCCGGCGGCTGCTTCGTCAGTCCGAGCCTTTGCTGGCGGTGACGCTGTCTCTGGTCGCGGTCGATCTGTTCCTGCCGCACCTGCTGGCGCGGCCGCATCTCCTCGTGCTGCCCATCCTCATCGCCTTCTGCGGGGCTCTGTTCACCGCGCGGGACCGGATGCTGGGCCCACCCTATCCTGCGCTGTTCCTGATGCTGCTCTGGGCCAACATTCACGGCAGCTTCGCCTTCGGGTTGGCGCTCGCCGGCTATCTTGGTCTCGAAGCCATCGCGCAGCCAGCGCCGGGACACCGGCGGATGGACGAGGCGCGGCGGTGGGCGGTCTTCGTGCTGGCTGCGGCGGGTCTCACCTTGGCAACGCCCAACGGCATCGCAGGCTACGCTCCCGTCATTCACATGATGGAAGTGCCTATCGCGCAGACCTACATCGCCGAATGGCAAAGCACGAACTTCGGCCATTTCGATATTCTCGAACTGTGGCTGCTAGGGCCGATACTTCTCGGTTTCAGCACCGGAATTCGGCTGCCGGTTTCGCGCATCCTCTTGGTGTTGGCCCTGATTCATCTGGCCCTGAGCCACACCCGACATGCCGATCTGGTGGCCTTCGTCGCTCCGCTGGCGGTTGTCGGCGCGCTGGGCCCGCAGCTGGCCGAGCGCATGCACCCTGGCGGGCTTTCCCGCGTCGCCGGTGCCATGGCGCGGCTCTCCCCGCCCGTGCCGTGGCCCACTATGCCGGTGGCGGCCTTGGCAGGCCTGCTGTTCGCCTTTTGGGAGATGCCGCGCCCGATTGAGCGCGCCAACGATGTGGTTACGCCGACGGCGGCGATCGACGCCGCTCAACGCCTGGGGCTTAAGGGGCCTGTCTTCAACAGCCAGGCTTTCGGCGGGTACTTGATCTTCCGGGGCGTGCCTGTCCTAGGGGACGGCCGGCTCAAGATGTACGGCAATGAATTCCTGACCCGCTACTTCGCCGCGTCGAGGGGCAAAGAGCCGGCCCTCTCCGACCTGCTCGATCGATACCACATCACCTGGGCATTGCTCATGCCCGTCGAGGGCGCAGTGGCAGCGCTCGACCGCCGTCCGGGCTGGCATCGGGTCTATGCCGACAAATGGGCCGTGGTCCTGGCTCGGACCGATGCCGCCGCGCCCTGATGACCGGCGCCCGCGGTCTGCGCGAGGTCTCTAGCTCGCCTGCGCCACCGCCGATTTCGACTTCTGCCAGGCATCGAGGCGCTCGCGGGCGCGGTTTTTCTTGGGGTCCATCGCCTCGTCATGGCCGGGCCGCTTGGCGGTGAGCTCGATCACGTAGCCGTTGGGATCGCGGAAATAGATCGAATCGATGAAGCCGTGGTCGGAGATGCCGCGGGTCTCGATGCCGGCGGCCTTGCCCTTGGCGAACATCTCCTTCAGCGCCTGCTGGCTGACCTCGAGCGCGATGTGCAGATCGTAGTCGTGCTGGGTCTTGAACTCGAAGGGCATGTCGGGCGCCTCGAAGAAGGCAAGGCAGGAGCCGTCGTCGAGGGCATAGAAGGAATGGAGCGCGCTGGTCCGCCGGCCGCTCTTGGTCTCCTTGATCTCGAAGGCCTGCACCAGGGGCAGGCCGAGGAAGCCTTCGTAGAACTTCCGGGTTTCCTCGGAATCGCGGCACCGGTAGGCGTTGTGGTGGAGTCCCTTGATCATGGGCCGTTCTCCTTCTCTAGGAGCGCCGCTGGAAAGTCACGAAAGGCCCCGCCCTCGTCAGATGGCCACGAAAGGCTGGTCCTTCACCGACTGGGCGAAACCGTGGACGACCTCGTAGACCTTGCCATAGCTGGGGAGGCTTTTCATCCTGTCAAGCCAGCGCTTGATGTTGGGATAGGCGCTGAAGTCGCAGCGGATCACCTCGCCCACCTGGATGATGGCGGCGCCGAAATAATCGGCGATGGTGATTTCGTCGCCGCAGAGATAGCTCCGCTTCGGGCCGATGATGTGGTCGTTCAGGATCTTCAGCCAGCCCTTGGTCTTTTCCTTGCCCCAGGCGATCACCGCCGCATGCGCCACTTCCGAGGACCGCTTGTGGCTGGGGAAGATCTGCGGGTAGATCGAGGCCGTAGCCGTAGTCCCGGTAGAAGTTCGAGTTGAACCAGTCCATCACCTCGTTGACCCGCGCGCGGCGCTTCAGATCCTTGGGATAGGCCGGCAGACCCGACCTTCTCGGCCAGGTATTTGAGGATCGCCGAGCTTTCAGTCAGGCGGAAGTCGCCGTCCTCCAGCACCGGGATCATCTGGTTGGGATTGATCTTGGTGAAGGGCTCCTTCATGTGCTCGCCGGTGAACAGGTCGACGACCTGCATCTCGACCGGCAGCTTGTTGTCGGTGATGAACTGAATGACCGGCCGGCTGGTGGTCGAAACCGGATGCATGTAGAGCTTCATGGTCGTCCCTCTCTGGAGTGCCTGGTTCGGCCCGGCTGGTGCGGGCAGGATTTGCCTTCGTCTCGACCTAGCTTAATCCATCGCTGCGCGCGGTGCAGGGCCGGCGGTCAGGCCGAGACCGGCCATGGGCGGTTCAATAGCAGACGCCGCATTGGAAGCATCGCATCGGATGGGGGATCGCGACCGGCGCTCCCCCATAGACCTGCTCCGGCGGGTAGTCGCAATATTGCGCCACATAGGGCTGGTCCGGCGGGTCATAGGGCGAGCAGGCCGAGAGCAGGCCAGCGAGGACGAGCAGGGCAGCCACCGATCGAACGAGCGCCATGGCACCTCTTGCGGACGGTTGCTGCGGGTCGATTGGCAGCGGCGTCGACGCATCCATGATAGCAGATCGGCCGAAAAGCTGCAGTTTTCAACTGGCGCGGCGCCTGCCGATGTGGAGCCCGCGCGGCCGGCGCCTCACGGGGATGGCGCGACTAGCGGCTGGCGCAGCACCATCGCCGCCAGGGAATCCGGCTTCAGCTCGGCCAGGTAGTTGGGCGAGGCGCCACGCGTTACCTCATAGACCGAGCGATCCAGCCGCGGCTCCCAATTGGGCCAGAGGAGTGCCCGGGCGATCTCCGAGGCGGGGGTGACGGCGCCGATCAGGAGCACGACCGTTACCAGCAGATTGGGCCTGATAAGCCGCACGCGGCCGGGCCCAGCCGTCCACGACCGCGAACATGACCGCCGCGAGCGCCGGGATCGAGCTGCGCATGACCAGATCGTTGTTGGGCCCGAACTTGAACAGCGGCAGAACCAACAGCACCGCGACGGCGACGCCGAAGAACAGCGGCTCGATCCCGTCCTTGAAATTGCGAACGAGCAGGTAACAGAGGACGAGGAACTCGATGAGGATGAACGCGAGATAGATGATGGCCTGCGGCAGCAGAGGAAGGGAGCCGAGGTCGGGGCCGGCGATGGTCGCCGCCGCGATGGTGAGGTAAAGCACCGCCCCGCCGCGACCAGGGGTGCGGCCGCCAGATTGCAGGCCGAGAACAAGCTCGGCCAGCTGCCACGCTGGAAGCTCCGCCAGGCGAGCGCGGCGAAGAAGGGCAGGAGCCCGATCGAGACCAAGGGTGCCCAAAGGAGGGTGAGGGCACCAAGCCAGGCCGCGATGGCGAGGAACCTCGCATCGTCCCGGCAACGGTAGATGAGGGCGATGGCGAGCCAGCCGGGGAGCGCATGGTTCGGCACCCAGAACAGCAAGGTCGAATCCGAGGAGTACTGGTACAGGCCGGCCCACCATTCCTTGTGGCTAGTGATGTCGAGAAGGCTGGAAGGCCGGCCGACCACATCCATGCCGCTGAACAGCACTACTGTCGCGGCGATCAGGGCGTGCGAACTCCAGCGTCTTTCGCCTGCCATCACCTGGAGGAGGAACAAAAGCGTGCCGGCCAAGGTCCAGAGAAGAGGAATCCGTCGGCATAGATCGCTCCGGTCAGGCGACCCAAGAGCGCGGGCAGAACGTAATAAGCGACCGGCGCTCTCAGAATGGTCGCGACGCCACCGTCGACGCGGTAGGCGGGCGGCACCGGCAAGACAGCCAAATCCCGCAGCACCGCGTCGCGAACATGCCAGTCGTAGTAGTTCGCATAGAAGAAGTGGCCGGCGCCGCTCAAGAGCGTCCACCCGACGGCGATCGCCGCGGCGAAGACAAGCGCACGGCCTGAGAGAGCCTTCCATCGTTCCGGCGCGCCGGTCGGCCGCAGATAGGCGAGGCCGGCCAGCGACGCGGCGGCGAGAGGCAGGCCGAACCAGGGCTTGAACCACTGGGCGAAAAAAACGGCGACCGGCAGGGCGAGATAGAAGACGGCGAGCTTGTCGACGAGCTCGAGGCCGGCGCCGGCGATGACCACGCTGGTGCTCCAGCCGTGCCTGGCGTCGCGCGAGCCGTCAATCGAAATTGACCCGCTCCTTTTCGATCACCAACGGGAACCGGCGGCTGTATTGGAGGACGAGGCCGATATATTCGCCGACCAGGCCAAGCGCCATCAGCTGCACCGCACCGAAGAAGAAGGTGGCGATCAAAATCGGCGCGATGCCGGTGGTGAAAGTGGTCCAAAAGATGAGCTTGGCGACGAGATAGCCGAGGCCGACCAGCAGGCTTCCCCCGGCGATGAGCAATCCGGTGAAGGTCATCAGGCGCAGGGGCACCTTGGAATAGGTGGTGAGCCCCAGCATGGCCAGCTCGAACAGGATGAAGAAGTTGTTCTTGGTCGTCCCGCTGAGGCGCGGCGGCTGATCGTATTGGATGAACGCCTTGTCGAAGCCGATCTCCGAGACCAGGCCGCGGAAATAGGGATCGGGCTCATCCAGGTCCCGGATGATCTCGACAATGGCGCGGTCGTAGAGGCCATAGCCCATGAAGTTCTGGATCTGCTCGACATTGGAGAGCCTGGCGATGAGCCGGTAGAACAGCCGGCGTAGCGCACGCATGAACCAGCCCTCTTCGCTGCTCCGGCGCACGGCCACGACCATCTTGTAGCCGGCCTGCCATTTGGCGACGAGCGCGGGGATGAGCTCGGGCGGCGTCTGGAGATCGGCGAGCACGGGCACGAAGGCATCGCCCGTGATCTGGAGCATGCCGTGGTGGGGCGAGCGCGTATGGCCGAAATTGCGCGAATTGACGATGATCTTCACCCGCCGGTCGCGGGCCGCGATCTCCTTCAGGATGGCGACGGTCCGGTCCTGCGAGCAGTTGTCGATGAACAGATGTTCATAGTCGTAGCCACGGACTTGCTCTTCCATCACCGCGCGCACCCGCTCATAGCATTCGGCGATGCCGTCTTCTTCGTTGTAGCAGGGGGTGAGGATGCTGAGCTTGCGGCGGGCGGCGGACGCCCCAGGCTCGGCACCGGCCGGCTGTGTTCCTATGGGGCTCTCGGTCTCGGCGGCATTCACTGGGCCCGCTCCGGCGCCATCATCCCTGCGAGAGGCAAGACTTCAGCATGTCCGAGTCCCGACCATGGCGCAACCTGGCGGGTCTGAAGGTCGTCCCCTTGGCTACTTCCAGATCTTCCACGGCGCCTTGCCGCTGGCCCAAAGCCCCTCGAGGATGATCTTCTCGCGCAAGGTATCCATGGGTTGCCAGAAGCCGTCGTGGCGATAGGCGTTGAGCTCGCCCGCCTTGGCCAGCTTGACCAGGGTCTCGAACTCCCAGGAGGTGGAGTCACCCGCTATAAGATCGAGGACCGATGGATGGACGACGAAGAAGCCGCCGTTGATGCGGCCGTCCTTGGCCAGCGGCTTCTCCACGAAGGATGCGATCCGATCGCCCTCGATCTGGACCGCGCCGAAGCGGGCCGGCGGCAGGACCGTGGTCATTGTGGCCTTGGCCTTGTGGCGGCGATGGAAGGCGAGGAGAGCGGCAAGATCGATGTCGGCCACGCCGTCCCCATAGGTGAGGCAGAAAGGCTCGTCCGGGTCGAGATAGCGTTTGATGCGCTTCACCCGTCCGCCGGTATCGGTCTGAAGCCCCGTGTCGGCCACTGTCACTCGCCAGTCGAGCTGCTTGGCTTCGTGGTGGATGACCTTGTTGCTGGCCAGATCCACGGTCATGTCGCCGTGGTAGAGGATCAGGCGGGAGAAATACTCCTTGACCAGATGGCCCTTGTAGCCCGCGCAGACGATGAAGTCCTTGATGCCCTGGGCGGCATAGATGTTCATGATATGCCAGATGATCGGATGGTCGCCGATCTCGACCAGGGGCTTCGGCCGGCTGACGCTCTCCTCCTCGATCCGGCTGCCGCGCCCGCCCGCCAGAATGACCGCCTTCATCGCCGCTCACCCCCGCGCCCCGGCCCGCCAGATTGGCCGGGCCGAAGTTCCCCCATCTTCATGTGCGGGAGAGGCGAATGCAACCCGCGGACTCCTCCTAGATTTCAGGCAGTTGACCCGCGGCGGCTAGGCCGCGACTCTTGTGCCATGGCCAAGATGGCGCCCTTGGAATGCGACAGTGCCGGCTGGCGTGACGGCCCCCTGCCCGGCCCCGGGGGCGCACTCTGCGACCGGCATTCCTGTGGAGAGGAAGACTGATGCGCGTGCTCATAACGGGCCATTGCGGCTATATCGGGCCGGTGATGACCCGCCTGTTCCACGCCGCCGGCCATGAAGTCATCGGGTTCGACACCGGATACTTCCGCGACCTGGTCGAGGACGCACCGGCCGCCTGCCGGCCCGATGCCGAGATCAAGGGCGACATCCGGGACGTCGACGAGTTCGGTCTTTCACGGCGTCGATGCCGTGGTCCATCTGGCAGCCCTGTCTAACGATCCCATGGGCGATATCGTCGCGGCCAAGACCGACGCCATCAATGCCGGCGGCAGCCTACGGGCGCGGCGAGATGGCCAAGCGCGCCGGCGTGCGCCGCTTCGTGCTCGCCTCGTCCTGTTCCCTCTACGGCAAGGCCGATACGGCGGCGCCGCTGGACGAGAACGCGCCTTTCGCGCCGGTCTCCGCCTATGCTCGTTCGCAAGGTGGCGGCGGAAGCCGCGCTGCACCGCCGTCGCCGACCGGGATTTCGAGCCCGTCATGCTGCGCAACGGCACCGCCTTCGGCGCCAGCCCGCGCATGCGACTCGATCTCGTGCTCGGCAACTTGATGGCCTACGGCTATGCGACCGGCGTGATCCGCGTGCTCTCCGACGGCACACCGTGGCGCCCGCTGGTCCATATCGAGGACATCAGCCGGGCGGGGCTCGCGGCCGTGGAGGCCCCGGTCGGAAGCCTGCCCCATACCGTGTTCAACATCGGCCGCCGCGATTGCAACTACACGGTGCGCGAGATCGCCGAGGTCGCGGCGCGGCACCTCCCCGGCTGCCGCATCGAGATCACCGGCGAAGCGGGCAACGACCCGCGCAGCTACCGGGTGGATTTCAGCCGTGCGCTCAAGGAGCTGAAGGGCTTCGACCCGCAATGGACGCTGGAGATGGGCGCGGCGGAGACCTACGCCTGGCTCCGCTCCCACGAGCCGCGGATCGAGCACCTGCTCGGGGAGAACTACATCCGCCTGCGGCGGATCCAGACGCTGCGCCAGAGCGAGAGGATCGACGAGGATTTCCGGTGGACGCGAGAGTTCAAGGCCCTCACTTAGACCTCCTTCGCAAGGGGTGCGATTTGCCGCATCATGTCGATGACAGCATTGCCCGGCCCTCTGATGCCGAACTGATTTGCCTCATTGTCATTTTTCTGCATACCCAGAAGGCGAAGCAGGAAATGGACCGAGTATGCCGCGACGCGGCGCAGCCCAGGCGTGTCCCTGGGGGACGTTCTCGAGCTCAGATTCGCCACCCTAAGCCTGCGAAATGGCGCAACTAGGAAATTCGGGATCAACAGGAGGGGAAAGCTTGTCAACCAGAACAGGGGAATCTCGTTGAACCCACCTTACACAATGGCGAATCATTCCCGCCCATACTGCCCAGGACCACGGATTTTCTGCTTTGTATTTGCCGATCTCCAACGGATTCCAGTACATCAAAAAAGGATTTTTATAGAGTCTGCGCCGTGTGGTTCCGGATACGTTGCTGTTGCTAATTCCAAAATCCAAGTAGGCAAGGATATCTTGCGTGACCTGTAAGGCAAACTCATACTCGCCAAATTCCTGGACCAGGGAGAAATTCTCCATCCGTTGCGTGATGAGATACTCAGAGGTCCAGAACCACTTCCGGCCGCATGCAGACAATGTGGACGAGGATTCGGGAGTATCCGAAGTGTCTCCCCGCGAGATATTGCTCCCGCCCCATATCCGCCATCGCCTTAAGCCAGCATTGCCGATAGACGATGTGCGCGGAAATGAAGCAAAATAGAAAAGCCATCTCTGATAATATTTTGTCATATCCCCTGATGACCCGGGACGTGTTCGCATCCGAGGGCATAACTATTTCGTGATCTCCACCGAGTATCCGGCTGTAATCGCGATTGAAGTTGATCTTGTTAACGGTAATCCCGGGCACCCCTCGATGAGCATCAATGAGGTTAATTACTCGCGCAATGCTACCTGGCGGGAATATATCGTCGGAACCGACCATCCAACAATACTCTCCCGACGCCATCTCAAAGACCTTCTCGAAACTCGCCAGACCCCGATTCTGCAGGGAATCGAAAATATTTTGTGGTTATGCCCTCGTTTTCCCGCCGGAATCGCACCACCATTTGCTCCGTTCCATCAGAGGACCCATTGTCACATATGCATATTTCGATGTTGTCCCGTTCTAGGCAGGTTACCTGGAAAGCAATGGACTGCAGCAGCTGTCGGAGGAACTCCCGACGGCCGTCATGAGTGGGCAAACAGAGGGACAGTGCAATTGTGGATGGCATAGCGCTCAATTCGCTTTTATCTTTTGAGAAGCGGAGTAAATCGTTAGTGTGCGGCTATCAATATTTTAGCCGATCGCGGCTCCCGGTCCGCATAGCTTATTCCTAAAGCTATACCAGAGGGCGCGAAACTCTATATTGATCACAAGATTTCTCCACGTCTGATATTCGTGCTGCGGCTCTCAATTTTAAACGCAGGCATCTCACATTCCCTAGAGTTGCAAGCCAGTGGCAACGCCGCGGCTGGCCAGCCAACGTGCATGCAAAAGCATACTCCACTTCAGCACCTTTCTGGGCAACACGATCGCTCCAATGGCGCGAGCAGGAGCGGCCCAGCTACCGAGCATGGTAGGCAGCGATCTTACAAGCGACTTGAATAGTTCGCCCCGGCTTGCTCCGCGCAAGGCGTTCCAAGCGAACTGATTGGATGTCGTTAGGGCGAGGAACCGGCAGCGGACCTTTCTCACTTGCGCCGCAGTCCGGCTGAATGTTGGATCGGCCAGGATCCTCCCGCACATGAAGTTTGCGAGCGCCTGTGATTCCTTCGTCCAAGCGAGAACCTTGTTGCTGTTGGTCTCGGTGCGCGTGCCGGGCCGATAGAAGAAATAGTCGGCGAGGTGCCCGTTTACGCAACCGACTATGCCTCCGTTGGCAAGGGCGCGCGTCCAGTAATACATGTCGCCGATCAGGACGTTCGGGCGGCTGGGGGCCGATCGCACGAAGGTCGAGCACGCGAAACGCCGTCGCGCACATGCAGATATTGCGCTTGCCGTCCATGAATTCGAAAAAGAAATCCGAGGCGCGCTCGAAGCGTGGCCCAACTTTTGCCGGGACTCCAACGTCGGCGAAGTGCAGGTCGCATCCGGTATAGACGAGGGACACATCCGGTCGCTCCTTGATCAGTTCGACGATGCGCGCCGCGAATTCGGGCGCCAGCTCATCGTCATCCGAAAGGAAGACAACCCACTCGGTTCTGACTTGAGAGACCAGGAAGGATCCGTGCTGCTGCACTGGCATGGTCGGAGCGTGCCGGTACCGCCTCACATGGGCGGGCAAGGCCAATCTGTCGAGATATGCTGCGGTCCCGTCCGTCGATCCGTTGTCGGATACGATGATATCGACATTCGCCGTTTGCGCCATAGCGCTCCCCAGTGCTCGCTTGAGCAATTCGACCCTATTCAGCGTGGGGATTGCGACTGTAACCGGGGGGACGGTGCGATCCATCGGCGTAAGGTTTTACGGTGCGGGGGCTCTTCACGGTATAGCAACGGAGGCAAGATCGGGAATATGGGAGCGGATGTTCGGCGAACGTCCACCGAGATCTACATGGCAGGGATTGCCAAGAGTCCAGCGAAGGGCGCTAGCTGCCACCGGTCGATTGGCACTAACTTGCATGGTCTCTAGCTCTTGTTAGCTGCCGGGCCCAGGCCCGCGGGAAAAGAGTATCGTTGTCCCTTCATTCTCCCTCTGGCACTGTGCCGCAGTTTGCTCAGGATAAAGTAAGCCCTTCTGCATTGCGATAAATTGCAGAGACTATCGGACGAGCACTCAGCGCCCGGCGTGCTAGAGGGTAGACAGAGAACGGCATCGTAGTTGGCATGGGACTCATTTCGGCAAGTGGATCGATCGTGGGCTGGGCGCTTTGCTCATTTAGCTTGTAGCTCGAGACGTTGCACCGCATTTCTCGCCGTCGAATAATAAGCTGGGAAGACGAAAACGAGCCATAGCACCGACGTTGCGGCGAGTATGCCGTTCACGCCCGCCCATTGCGCGAGTTCCCATTTCAGCAGAAATGACAGAACGGTGGCGGGACCGAGAATGAATAATTGGGGCCGCAGTATCAACACTGCGTGAAGTAGTAGTCCCGATATCTGCGGAAGAGTTGTTGCAAAAATCCAAATTGCCATGTTCAGAAGCGACGGCCATGTGACCTCAATGTCCCCGTGCAGCCACCAGGAGAGTGCCGGGCGACCGGCAGCGACGAGACAACATCCGCCCAATACCGACAACAGCGCTGTACCAGCAGTTCCGCGGTGCAGGACGCTTCGCAACCAGCTGCAGTCTCCCACTCCATGTGCATCTGCGAACCCGGGCCAAAAGGGCACGGTAACAACGCCAAGCAAACCGCTGGCGGTCACGCAAATACGCATCGCAATGGCCATCTGTGCCGCTGCGGCGGGTCCGAGCCATGCCAACGCTAGCACATTGTCAAATCCGAAGGCGCAACTTGCGGCCACGGTGATGAGGAACATCATTCCCCCCTGGGACAGGACCTCGCGCATGACAGCGGCCGGGGCCAGGCCGCGAGGGCGTAACCATGGGTAGCGCAATAGCACGTGGGCCAGGCATAGTGCGTTTGCGGTCAGCATCGCCGCGTAGGGCGCGGCGGCCAAGGCGGTGACCCCAGCATTCAGCCGCGCCAAGGCTGCCAGCGCTATCAGCGTGAGCGCCGACTGCAGCACCTGCCAAAGCGCCCGGACATGACCCTTCTGCAGGCCCAGCCAGATTTCACCGGCAATGCTGAGCGGGATATTGATGGCCACCGCCGTGAGGGCCAGCATGAATGGCATGCTCTGGTAACTTGCCAAGCCGATCTCAGGCGGGAGCCAAATGGCGCCCAAGGCAAGTACCCCCAACACGCTTCCACCTTGGAGCGAAGCAGCGGTGTAGCGAGAACAGTGTTCACGCCCCCTAACGGCGAGACTGCGGGGTATGAGCGTAACCAGCGCACTGCCTAGCCCGAGGTCGAGCATGCTCGAAAGCCAGGCAAGCGAGGTAGCCGCAGCCCAGGTGCCGAAACCCGCAACCCCCAGCGAGTGCAGGACGAGGGGCAGCGTGATTAGCGTAACGACGAGCTGCACGACCCGTTGAGCGACGCCGGCGAGAGAGGCTACAAATATGCGGCGACTGCGATGCGTTGACATATATCCTATCTAAGGACTTTTCTCGCCAGCGCAGAGCTTATAGAATTTTGCCGTTGCCGCATGATTTTCTACAGCTCTCATCCGGCACTCCGAATGCCCTCGCTCTTCCTGCCGGATTTATTGCCGCGCACTAGTAAGATTGTCCCAAGCACCCAGGCTCGCACGGGCTTGGCGGTATAACGCAGCATCTCGTCCATCGCGCCGCCACCGCCCTCACTAGAAATACCTTTTCCTGATCAGGTAATTGGGTCTCTTGCGTACTTCCTCATAGATTCGCCATATATACTCGCCGATAACACCCAGCATGCACATAATCATTCCACCAACGATAAATATTGCCATCATTATTGGCGCCCAACCGGTGAACGGCGTCTCCCCGTGCAGCCAGCTATAGATGATTGTTAACATGTACAACACGCCAAGGAGCGACATGACAACCCCGGCGAACGAGATGAAGCGAATTGGAAGGTATGAACTGTCTAGGAGAGCGTCAATAAAGTTCTTGAGCTTTTTTGCCAAAGTATATTGGGATTTACCCACCGTTCTTTTCATGCGGACGTAGGGAATGAAACACGTCCGATAGCCCGTCCACAGAAGGTCGCCCTGAAAAAATCGATGCCGCACATCGATTGAATTGAACACATCGACCACATTTCTGCTCATAAGCACAAAGTCAAAGCCGCCAGGAGGAATTTGTGGGACCGACATTCGCAGCACGCCGTAGGCGAGCCGAGAAAATAGCTTGCTGCCGAAGGAGTCCGACCGGTCCTTTCGGTGGCAAATGACAATCTCAGCTCCCGATTTCCACTTCTCGATCATCTGCGGCAACAGATCTACGGGGTCCTGTAAATCGGCAGATATATTGACTATGGCATCGCCTGTTGCCTCCCTAAAGCCGGCCAACATGGCGGCCATCTGGCCGAAATTTCTTGTAAAGGATATTGCCTTGACGCGGTCGTCCTCTGATTTGGAACGAATTATCTCGCTCAGAGATTCATCGGTCGACCCGTCGTCTACGAATACGATTTCGAACTCGTCCGACCTCTGCCGGGCGAAGGTGTCGCGAATCCGCTCATAGGTTGGATATATAGTGCCTTCGTTTTGATATACTGCGACCACGACAGCGATCTTCATCCCCTTACGTTCCTTCACAAATCAAAATGATGCTTGAGCAAAGATCTGGATATTGCTGCCCAAGTATGTAACAGCCGTTCAGGTACTCTGGCGAAATTATGTCAGTCTGCAACAGGCGGTCCCATTGAAAGTTTGCAAGCGCCTTGAAGAAGACCCCGGAACGGTACAAAATCGTCAGGCCACCTGCCACTGCATCGCGCTCCAGGGTATCTAAGGTGTAAGTGCGTTTGTGACCATGCTCCGCTTCGGCCGCCGTTACCGCGGTATTGTGCGAGATCTTCCCCATTTTTACCGCGATTTGCCTTGAGGGAGCATTCCCGTTCGGGCATGCGAGAAACAATCTGCCTCCTTCGGCGAGCCACTCTTCATTGATCCGCCTCAGAACGGCAACAGCGTCGTCTAGGTGTTCAAGTACGTGTACGAGAAATATGTTGTTGAAGCGGCGAAGTAGCATCACTTCTTCAATATTCTCGACAATGAATTCTGCCGTTCCTATTTGCCGCCGTGCATATTCCGACGCAGTGGTGGAGGCTTCGACACAGGTGATACGATCAAAATGTGGCGATAGGAGTTTGGTGAAATGACCCTTGTAGCTACCCAACTCAAGGGCGCTCCCGGGATTGAAGAAGGGGGAGAATGCGCGAATCATGAAAGGGTGCATTACGTCAGTATCGAATTTGTACGCGTAGAGCCGCTCCGGCGTGTCCTCGATCTCCCGGTCATAATCGCGCCTGCGAGTCATAATTGACTGGGCTCTCCTGCTATAGGCCGCCTGAGCTGCCTTCCGCTTCCCAAGGGTACAGCGCGCCGCTATGCTTGCCTAGGCTTGATGGAACCAGGTGACCTTCAATTGTCGCTTGCCCCTGTCGACTTCACTGATCCTCCCCCTGGTTCTGGCCTCTGCGGAAAGCTGGTCTGCCTCGCCGATGCGACCGATACTGCCTCGGGTGCATCACTTGAGTCAGCCTTTGTCACCTCCGGCTTAGATTTCTGGAGCCCACGCCAGGTCTGCGTCGGGGACGTGCTCGGGTGATGGTCTGATGCAGGCGAGCGGAATCCCGCGGTAACCGTCATTGACGCTGCCCTCCGTGGTATGATGCTATCAATCTCGGGGAAAATTTCGGCCTCGGGGGATTGCGCCGGTCAAGCGCGTCCCCCGCCATGGGTCGCTTGGTATCTCAGGGTGCGGATGAGCGATTCTGTATGATCATCCGCCGTTAAGGACGTTGGGGTGAAGATCGATATTTTCGTAACGAAACCCTTTCTCCCTCCTCTTGCGGAGTTTATGCCGTACCTGGAGCAGATTTGGGCGTCCAAGATCCTCACGAATGGGGGACCATATCATGCTCAATTTGAGGAAGCGCTCAGCCGATATTTGGACGTCACGCACGTCTCCTTGTTCACCAACGCTACCATTGCTTTGATCATCGCGCTGAAGGCGTTGCGCATCACGGGTGAGGTCATCACTACGCCCTACTCATTCGTGGCGACCTCCCATGCGTTGTTGTGGAATGGCATTCGACCGGTCTTTGTCGATATTGATCCCAACTCTTTGAACCTTGATTTAGGCCGGATCGAATCCGCGATTACGCCGGAGACAACGGCAATATTGCCGGTTCATTGCTATGGCTCGCCATGCGATGTTGAGGCTATCCAGAGGATCGCGGATAACTACAATTTGAAGGTAATTTACGATGCGGCCCATGCCTTTGGCGTGCGTGCCGGGAAGTCCGCTGTGGTTGCTGCTGGCGATCTGTCCGTGCTGAGCTTCCACGCCACAAAGGTATTCAACACATTTGAGGGTGGAGCAATCGTTTGCCCAGACGCCAAAATCAAGACGAGGATCGACCTATTGAAGAACTTTGGTCACGCCGGAGAAGTGTCAGTCGTGGCACTTGGTATTAACGGAAAAATGAGCGAATTCAATGCAGCGCTCGGCCTGCTGCAGCTTCAATATGTCCAGGAAGCTATAGAGCGTCGAAGGGTGATTGCCTCCATCTACAGGGATCGGCTGGCGGGCACAAAGGGAATTCGGTGCCTCGAATTCCCGGAGGGGGTGGAACAAAATTTCTCCTTTTTCCCGATCCTGATTGAACCCGACTTTCCAATCACACGCGACCAGCTTTATGAGGCATTGAAGGCGCGGGGCATTCATCCGCGGCGCTATTTTTATCCCTTGATCTCGGAGCATCCTGTATATCGCCACCTGCCTTCGGCTCGTCCCGACAATCTGCCCGTCGCTTGGTCTGTCGCGCGAAAGATTCTTTGCCTGCCAATTTATCCAGAGCTGCAGATAGACGTGGTGGAAGAGATTGCTGCGTTCATATCTTTGCAATAGTGCCAACTGGCGCAGCCGGCCGAACCATGACCATTGTGTTCATCGGCACGTCGGCCGAGCAGAACCGGCTGAGACAAGCGGGGCAATCTCAAGACCATGGGATGAGGCGCATTTTGATTCGGCCAGTCACAGAAGGCTACTCATTCCACGAGCTTGGCAATTGCGATCCACGCTGCTGCCGGTGAGCGGCTATGATATTCGGCATCATGCAGCCATACTTTTTACCGTACATTGGCTATTTTCAACTCATTGGCGCCGTGGACACGTATATTTTATATGACGATGCCAAGTACACGAAGCGTGGTTGGATCAATCGCAATCGTCTGCTGCTGAACGGACAACCAGACACGTTCTCAATTCCTCTCAAGCGGCGATCGGACTTTGCTGAGATACGGCACAGGGATATGGCCAGCGATTTCGACAGGGGCAAGCTACTCAGACAATTCGAGGGCGCGTATCGCCTCGCGCCTTATTTTCCGGAGACCTTCCCATTGCTTGAAAAAGTCATGGCCTGCCTGGAGTGCAATCTGTTTGAGTTCCTGCATCACTCGATTTTGGCCATCTGCGATTGGCTCGCAATAGCAACCAGTATCCGGCGGTCGTCCGAAATCCCGGTTGATCCAGGCCTCCATGGCGAAGGAAAGATTGCTAGCGATATGTGCGGCTCTCGGGGCCACGCGGTACATCAACGCTATCGGCGGGCAGGTGCTTTATGACAGACGCACTTTCCACGCCAGAGGGATTCAACTGCAGTTTCTTCAGCCGCTGGAAATAGCCTACACGCAGTTCG
Source organism: uncultured Alphaproteobacteria bacterium (assembly GCA_963724385.1). GTDB lineage: Bacteria > Pseudomonadota > Alphaproteobacteria > Dongiales > Dongiaceae > DASXQK01. The sequence goes on from CAVRUJ010000002.1 coordinate 1,713,680, forward strand.
ACATGCCATTCGTTGCCCTGGCTGTCGATTGTTGATGTCTTGATGTTCAACTCACGCAAAGACGTGCGCATGCGCTTCGTGCCCGGCTATAAACTAGTGTAGCGATGTTTACCTGGAGGAAGTTGGGAAAATTGTTTGTGCCGCAGTCGGTCCCAGGCAAACCCTGGATGGCCGAATTCGCCCAAGCGCCGGCTACCCTTTTGTTCGACAATTTTCTACGGGTCTACTTTTCGTGCCGGCCGAAAGCAGATGCGGAGGGCCGGTATATCAGTCACTGCGCTTATGTTGACCTCGACCGCGGCAATCTATTTCGAGTGATCGATGTTAGTGACCGCCCGATATTGCCACTCGGTGCGCCGGGCACCTTCGATGAATTTGGTACCTCTGCTGTGACCGTGCTGCGTGCCAGCGGGGCGCTGTGGGCATTCTATGGTGGATAAACTCACTTCAGAGTCAGTGCCATTTAACGTAGCGATCGGTGTCGCCATTAGCAAAGATGAAGGACGGTCCTTTTCAAGGATCAGGGGAGGGTGGCGAATTTTATCATATTCCCTCAAGGAGCCTTTCATTTTGTAGGGCGCCAAAGTCCGCATTTTTCACGATCGCTGGTATATGTGGTACATCAGCGGCCGCAAAATGGAAGGTCGCCGATGGGCGACCGGAGCCAGTGTATAAAATCCGCCTAGCTGCTTCGTCCGACGGGCTGCACTGGGAGAAAGTCGATAGAGATATTGATTCCCAGCCGAGTCGAGGAAGACGAGTGCCAAGCGAAAGTCCGGACGTATTCTATGCGAACGGAAGATACCATATGTTCTTTTGCTATCGATATAGCGCCCGCTATCGAGGGGCGGAGCGGGGTTACCGCATCGGCTATGCTGCCAGCGACAACCTCCTTGACTGGAGCAGGGATGATGGTCGCGCCGGTATGGGATATCCAGCGAAGGATGGGATAGTGAAATGATCAGCTATCCCCACGTTTTTCACGTCGCCGGACAGACCTATATGTCCTACCTTGGCAACGGAGTTGGGCCAATTCGGATTTGGCCTTGCTAAGTTGGAAGGGATTCTCAGAGTAAAAAGCTTATGCATTGGAAAAGATTAGGGAAGATATTTGACCCTGCGGAGCACCGTCTACACGTCGGCTATGGCGAATTCGCTCAGGCACCTAGTGTACTTCTGCACGGGGAGTTCGTTGCACAGATATGTCTCAACGCGGACGAGAGATGACCATGGCGCAAAGTATCGCAGCCATGTCGCATACGTGGACATGGACCACGACTAAGTCGGGTGGTTCGCCTGTCCGGCGAACCAGTGCTGCCCCTGGGAGCGCTCGGATGTTTTGACGAGCATGGCATTTTCCCGATCAGCGTTATTCGCCACAAGGTATTTGTGTACGGGTACACCTGTAGCTCGAGTCGGAGGCTTTCGGTCTCAGTCGAGACGGCAATCGGCCTGGCGATCAGTTACGACAACGGACTTACGTTCAAGCGGATTGGCGATGGTCAGATTCTAGCAGCCTCTCTGAACGAGCCTTGTCTGGTTGGCGACGCTTTCGTTCGAGAGATTAGTGGCACATTCCATATGTGGTACATTTTTGGCGTCGGCTGGAGCAGGAGCGACCCATCCGGCGCGCTGGAACGAACGTACAAAATCGGCCATGCAATCTCGGCTGACGGAATATCCTGGGCCAGAGAGGAGGGCCGTCAGATCATTGCCGACCGCCTGGGGCACCTCAGGAATTGCCAAGCGCTTCCAACCGTCATTGGCATCGACGGTCGCTATCATATGTTCTTCTGTTATCGGCATAGTTACGGCTTCAGACCCGGTAAGGCGAGAGGATATCGCCTTGGTCATGCCTCGTCCGATGACCTTGTCGAGTGGTCTCGGAACGACGATCAAATGGCGCTCGAGCCAGGAGTTCGAATGGATGGGATTCAGAGATGCAATGCTCTCCTCACGTTTTCGAGCACAACGGCAGGTTCTATCTATTGTACAATGGAAACGATTTCGGCCGGCACGGTTTTGGCCTCGCAGTCCTGGAGTAGTGCCGCAACTGTTTACCTTCTCAAAGGACAAAGCTGCGCTGCGACAGATTGCCGGTCATCTGCGTCAGTGCGATGAGCATTTTGTTCCCAGCCTAAGCAGTCGGCTTGATATAGACGGATACGCCCAGAAGATTGCGGTCCGGGCAACCACTTCGAGGCGTGGGCGGATGGCGTGCTTGTCGGACTTGTGGCCGTGTACGCCGATGACAACATGCATGCGGGCTATCTGACTAATGTTAGCGTCGTGCCCCGCTACCATCGGATGGGTCTTGCAACTCAGCTGTTGGACCAGTGCGTCACCGCCGCCGTGAAAGGACGCTCATATTCCTTGATTCGACTGGAGGTGGACGCATCGAATGGCCCTGCTCGTGGTCTGTATGAGGGGAAGGGATTCCGGATAAGCGGCACCAGTGGCACCACACTCCTCATGGAGCTCACGCTGTAGCGGTATTGGCGGGGCCCGATGGACCGCTAGCGTGCCGGGCGGGGCGGCACGCGATGCTGTTGCTAGCGTTGCTTGTCGCTTTGCTGAGGTGGCGCCGAAACGCGGCGGCACAGCGCCGTAAGCAGCACCGCGTTGACCGCGAGGAAGCAGCCGATTGACTGGATTGTTCCATTCATAAGCGCGTCTCCAAGCGGGCACATCATCAGCAATGACGACACCACCATCACATGCCATTGGAAAGTATTTCTTTCATCCTCGTCGCATACCAGCAACGTCATCAGAAGCGGCGCTGCGAACAGTAGTGTGTAATATAGACCTGATACGGGCGGGTAGAGCACGTAGAAGCTCGTCAGAGCGAAGGTGGCCTGGAGAATTGTGAGGCGGCGTCGAAGCGCCGCAAGCACGAGAGCAGAGCGAACTCCATCACCGACAGCACAGACACCGCCAGAAAGAGGTTCTTATCATAGTAGGGATGGATGTCGAACAGGGCCCGGATGGCCTTGGTAGCCCCAAACAGTGATGAATTCCACGCTAGTCCCATGTCGCCAATCACATAGGTGTCTACGTAGGCCCCATATCCGCCGAAAAGATCAGCGGGGCTATAGTCTGGATATACAATGCGTAAGCAGGACAGCGAGGCAAGAGCAAGCCCGATGGAGAAACCTCCCGCTACTATCGGACCCCAAAGTTTCTCCGCCAGAGGACCCTCCCCTGCTCAACTCGATCGCACAAAACAAAGCACTGAAGGGCCGCAAGTTGACCGCTACCGCCAAGGACAACCAGCCCAAGACCCGGGCTTCTGTCCTGCGCGTATGTCAATACATACGCCACAACTCCCAGACAATTCAGTCCGGCGGCAAAATTGCCCTATTCAGCATGAAAAGTGCTGGATAGGAGAACAGCAGAGTGTATGCAATCGCGATGCCCACGAAGGGGTACGGTTCCCCAGTCTTCCTAGGGTGGAAGAGCGCCGCTAACCCGACCGCTAAGCTCGCGTAGAAAACAACAAAGACTTCGTAGCATACGGTCGGCGTGGCATTAACTGCGAGGAGGCCCCCAAAGATTGCCATTAGCGTCGCCAACGGCGGAGCAACAATATGGGAGAATGCGGGGCTATTGTACGAATTATCAAGAAGATATTGCTGAAAAATCGGCGGCCAATCGGTGTATTCATGGGCGGCAAGCGCTTTGGCCACAATGAATTTGAACGTTAGGCCGGTCTTGAGCAGGAACCGCAAAGCGGTCATCCGGATTGAAGAACATACCTCATGGTGAGGCTCCCCACGCGGAGAGGGCGCTGCAATAGGAGGGCCCGAAAGGCCAGAAATCCGAACAATGCTCCGATAAATAGTAAGGCTGTATGCCCATTCCTCTCAGTAACCGGGCTCAACATCGGGCGGCCAATCAATTGGGACCAACTTTCTTAGTTGTGCGCAATTCCGATAAAGGTGTCGCCGGGCGCAAAGTTTCCTCCCGCAGCCTTCGGAGGGCGGCGCTCTATCCAGCTGAGCTACGAATGCTTCGCGCGCGAGCCGCCGGCACCATATCCGCGTAGATTAGCACAACCCCGGATCGAGCGCAGCGGGGGGCGACAGCGTGGCGATAGGTGTTCCCTGCGGCGGGCGGTGCAGGCTGACTATCTCGATGCCACTATCCATCTAAGGCTCTAGAACGACGACTAAGTAAGCCGCGAGATTGCCGAGTTTCGAGATGACTATCGTCGATGCGCAACGGTGGCGCTGCTGATCCTCTGGGCGATAGGTCGGCTCGACGCGGGTCCAAGGCCGTGACAAGGTGGCGAATGGCGTGAGGGAAAATGGGAAATGCGCATAGTTGCTCTTAGCTTGCTTGCTGGCTTCATCGCCAGCGGAGCACACATTCGCGAAGCCAGCGCTGGCGGCATCGTTGCGGGCACCTACACCTGTCCCAAAATTATGGTCAACGCTCAGGGCGAGATCACCACGATTTCCAACGGGAGTTGCGGCGGCGGTCTAGTCGGGATTCAACGCTTTGCCATCCATGGGACCTATACCTTCAAGCCAGACGCTGGAACAAACGCGGTCTCTTATCAAACTGGCGGGCGCTGGCGGTAGTGGCGCTGGCTGCGGCACTCCAGCAGCCGGTTCGGCCTACATCGGTCAAACAAGTGGCGGAGGTGCCTACCTGGAGAAGTTCCTGATTGCGAACTTCGATGGCAAGCAATTCGTGATCGGCCAGGGAGGTGCTAAATCGGCGGATGTCGGTCAAAACGGGGGTGATACCGCGTTCGACCCGACGGGTGGAAACTTTAGGGCAGGAGGCGGCAGAGGTGGCGTGGGCCAGAACATGGGCGAATATGGCTGGCAGGTTCTAGGACAAGCAGCGGGCGGCGTAGCGGTCAATGGTGACTATAACGAAGTGGGGCAGGGCGGCGGCCCTAACACTTCGCTTTCCGCAACCCTGAGTAAGTCTGGATACATGACCACTTCTAGCGTCGGCGCGAGTAGCCGATATGGGCAGGGTGGCGTCGCCGAAGTTATAGGGGGCCCTGTTTCGCTGCCTGGCGCTACTGGGATCGGGAATGGTTCTGGTGGAAGCGGGGGCCTATGCTTCTCTTTCAGGTCCTGACGAACCAGGCGGACCCGGAACAGACGGCTATGCAGAATTCGACGAATACCGCTGACTATTGATCGCCAGTAGACGGCGCTAGACCCGCCGGCAGCTCCCGGGCTCCGCGTCGTTTACAACTTTGGACGCCCGGATCAAGACCCTCAGCATAGTCTGGGACGGCCCAAGTTCGTCCCTCTGTACGTTTCGGATTCAGTGCTCATGGGATCACTATAGCGTGCAGGAGGAACCGCGGCTTGCTTCACCTAACTTCCGTTGTGCTTGCTAGCGCCAGGGGCGCCACCCGTGTGAAAATCCATAACTCATTGAAATAATTGGCGCACCCGGCGATATTCGAACTCCCAACCACTGCGTTCGTTTAGAACGCACTCAAGCGATTGTTAACCTTACGATAGTCAACAGGGGCAAGGGAGTTCTCATGCTCCCGCGCCTTGCACGTGGTCGGGCAAGGCGGCAGGCCGGCCAAGTTTCGGGGCCTTCGGACAGGCGAATCCCCAAGAACCGCAAGCCGGTGGCATGCCCGGTCTAGTCAGGATCGAATACGTCCCGGTAATCACGCTTGAGTGACTCATCCTGATCTTCCTTTTGCAGGATGCAATTGCCGACCACCAGCAGCTCGATCTCCGTGCCCATGAAGCAGCGGAAGCGTCCTCCGGCGTGCAGACGATCGGCTCGCCGCGCACGTTGAAGCTGGTGTTGACCAGCACCGGGCAGCCGGTGATGTGCCTTGAAAGCGCGATCAAGCGCATGGAAGCGCGGGTTGGTCTCGCGGTGCACGGTCTGAATGCGCGCGGAATAGTCGACGTGGGTGACCGCCGGAATCTCGGAGCGCGGCACGTTGAGCTTGTCGATGCCGAAGAGCTGCTGCTCGTCGGCGTCATCGCGCGCCGGTGCTTGGCCTGCACATCGGCGACCAGCAGCATGTAGGGCTGTCGGCGTCGAGCTCGAACCAGTCGCGACGTCTTCGCGCAGCACCGACGGCGCGAACGGCCGGAAGATTCGCGGTATTTGACCTTGAGATTGAGCGTAGTCTGCATGGTCGGCGAGCGCGCGTCGCCCAGGATCGAGCGCGCGCCCAGCGCGCGCGGGCCGAATTCCATGCGGCCCTGAAACCAGCCGACGGCCTTGCCGTCGGCGAGCGCGTCGCGCCGTGCCGTCGATCAGCTCCTCGTCGCTCACGCACGCTGAAACGCGCGCCCGGCCTGCGCGAGCCGCTGCTCGATTCCGCCTGGGCAGAAGCCGGCCCGAGATAGGCGCCGTGCATCGCGTCGCCCGTAGTCGCTGGCTGTCGCGGCTGCGCCAGGTGGAAATGATAGGCGGCCAGCGCCGCGCCCAAGCGCGCCGCCGGCATCGCCGGCGGCGGGCTGAATCCAGAGCCGCTCGAACTTGCCGTCGCGCAGGATCTTGCCGTTGGCGACGCAGTTCAGCGCGACGCCGCCGGCCAGGCAGAGATTTCGAGCGCCGGTTTCCGCGGCGAGCGAGCGGGTCAGCCGCAGCACGACCTCTTCGTGCACCGTCTGGATCGAGGCGGCCAGATCCATGTGGCACTGCGTCAGCCGAGCTTCCGGCTGGCGCGGCGGCCCGCCGAACAGCTCGTCGAAGCGCTCGTTGGTCATGGTCAGGCCGGTGCAGTAGTCGAAATAGGACTGGTCGAGCCGGAACGATGCCGTCGGCCTTGAGATCGATCAGATGATCGAGGATCATGCCGTGCGTAGTTCGGCTCGCCGTAGGGCGCCAGGCCCATCAGCTTGTATTCGCCGGAATTGACTTTGAAGCCGGTGTAATAGGTGAAGGCCGAATAGAGCAGCCCGAGCGAATGCGGAAAGTGGATTTCCTTGCAGGATCTCGAGGTGGTTGCCGTTGCCGATGGCCGACGGAGGTGGTGGCCCATTCGCCGACGCCGTCCATGGTGAGCACAGCGCCTCGTCGAACGGCGAGGGATAGAAGGCGCTGGCGGCGTGGCTCAGATGATGCTCGGTGAACAGCAGCGCGATTCCCAGTCGAACTCCGGATCGAGCGTCTGCAGACTCGCTTGCCGAGCAGAGTCTTCTGAAACAGCTTCTCCTTGAGCCACAGCGGCATGGCCATGCGGAACGACGCGAAGCCGCGCGGCGCGAAGGCAGATAGGTCTCGAGCAGGCGCTCGAATTTCAGAAACGGCTTTTCGTAGAAGACGACGTGATCGACGTCTCGCAGATCGAGCTTCCGGCCTGCGCGCAGGCAATAGTCGATCGCGTGCGCGGGGAAAGCGCGCGTCGTGCTTCTTGCGGCGTGAAGCGCTCTTCCTGGGCCGCGGCGACGATTCGGCCGTCCTCGACCAGGCGCGGCGGCGCTGTCGTGATAGAAGGCCGAGATGCCGAGGATGCGCATGCGCCGAGTCAGAACAGCGTGTAGATGAACGGCGCGACCACTGATCCCTGGCTCGGCATCAGCAGCCACCGAAAACTGCCATGACGATAAACACCGGCAACAACCAGAACTTCTTGCGGACGACGCAGGAAGCCCCAGAACTCGCTCAAGAAAGACAACGCTGCCTCTCTTTAGTACATTCGCGGGAATCCGCCAGCGTCCGGGCCCGGAGGATCGCGACGAATCCAATAGCTGTTCAACCCGCGCTCCATCTTCAGCTGAAGAGGGTCCTTGCGCAGCAACCTCGATATCGCGCCTGCCGGGGTGATAACGCCGTAAAATATAATCGCCATCATGACGGGCGATACAATACGGTGCAGGAGAAGGCCAAATCCATACCACGCTTGGTTGAAGGGCGACAGCAGCCCAGGCGCGGCCAGGCTGGCAAGGCACAACAAGCCGGAAGCTGCCAGCGACCACCAGCGTATGTGCCCATGGTGCCAAAGAGGCACAAATCCAATGAGTGCAAAGACAAATGCAAAAACCGCGCCGAAGCGGCGATCCGACGTCCGCCGCACCTCCGGCTCGCGCACTAGCTCTTCATGGAAGTTGCTGGCGCCCACTCTAGCCCTCCTCTGTCGGGCCACCCAATGCCGGGGAACAAGCAATTGGTCGATCCCGAGCCCAGCTGCTGACGCGCTTAGGCCATCGTAAGGTCAGTACTGCAGCTTCTCAATCGCCTTCCTCGCGGTCTTCAAGCACGCTCCGCCCGAGTACAGCCCCCAAGTCATCGTCGGCTTCTCGCGCCCAAGCCTGCGGCGACATTGTTCTCGGCAACTTGCGCTTTCCAGTAGGGTCGCCATCGTCTTGGGATCGGGCGAAAGACGCAACCGGTCCGCAACTCCGGCGTCCCTCCTTGCACTGGCGCGAGACCTGGGGAGGTCTATTGGCCGCTACTGGCAGATCTTTCGCACCGTCTCCACGATTGACTGCGCGAATTTCAGCGAGCCTTTTCGATTGAAATGCCCTTCGTCGAAAAAATCATCCTTCTGCCAATTTTCCGCAAGCGGCGTCCCGAGGAAGTAGGATTGAGAACTCGCCCGCCGCCTCGGCCAGGTTCTGGTTCATTAATCGCATAAGCTTGCCCATGTCCTTGGCCCTTACAAAAGGCCAGCCCACCGCGGACGGGTCTTTCGCCAATTTCGAATAATTCAGAATTTGCGGAACGAAGATGACGCGTACGCCAAAGACGCGGCCGATTGCGCCAATCAGCCTGATGTTGTCGCGGTAGATCCCTGATAGCCGCATGTCCTCTTTGTCCGACGGCTCGCCGGTAGCATCCGGAGGCAACCGCGGCTCAAACATGGACATGAAATACGACAGCAGCAGGCTGTTCGATTCCACGATGGAAGGATGGCGCTTCAGGTAGAGACCTTCGACCAAGTAAGAATATTCAAAGTTCGAATAGTCAACGCGAAGGTCCCTGACATGCGCGTTCCGCAAATCGTTCCAGCCCTCGTAATAGAGCGCGCAGGCCGGCCGCGACTCCCGAAAGGCAAAGAGGCTCTGGGTCATGGCCTCGGCTGAGCTGAAGGCGGGCACCGCCAAATTCCGGACTTCGAAGTTCGCTCCGAGCAGCCGCGAAAGCTGGCTGGGCCACGTATCCGGGTCGGTGTTGCCAACGTCGTAGGCTGCGGAGCCTCCGAAAACAAACACGAGTTTCGGGTTTGCGACTTTGCCTTCATTGATCGTCGTCCGCCGGCCGCTCGGGTCGTGGGTCACCCCAGGAAAGAGAACGCCGGGATGAGGAACGGCGATCACGAACGGATGCGGGTCGAAGCGGCCGTACATGACCTGTGCGACAGGGCGGTAGAGATGCCCTTGAGTGGCGAGGAAATACGCATTTGCTGCCATCTCTGCCAAGAGCAACAGCAGTATGCAATGGGACAGCCAGGCCGTTTTCCTCGAACACGCCGCGGCAAATCCGAGAAGCGAGATCCATCCCCATATCAGGTAATAGGTTAATGCGGCCCGCTCCTCAGCGACTTTATAGAAATCTGAATGTCCGTCGGACGCTCTCGCGATATAGGCCCAGTACTGGTATATGCACAGTACTGCAGTGATCGCGCCAGAGAGAGCCAGCAGCGTCAAGATCAACCTTCTGAAGTGCCGCTCTCCGGCTTCCGCAGCAGCGTTGGGGGGAAACTTGCCCTGAGACATGGCATGGCATCCTGCGTGTCCAGTGGATGAGCGAGGGAGGATTCAAGCAGCGGGCGCGACGACGGATCTGAGATCGGTGACGAGCATCCCGCAGAAATCGATCGCGCTTAAGCGCGATTACCTCCGGTGTGAGAAGGCTGGCGTATCGCGAACCGGCCAGACATGCTCGGGTCGACGGCGTCCCTTCTCGCACTCAACATTGCGCCGCCCCACAAGGCCAGCATGGCGACAGGCATTGTGACGGTCGAAGCCCCGCCCCATGACGCGGAGAACAAGCTCAGCAACGTCGGGGCACAGAGAAGGCTTAGGCCAAGAAGAGGTCAGGATGCCGATCTCTTCTGCCAGAAGCAGGGGCAGGAAGAACAGAGAATATCCCGACCAGCAGACCGGGGCGGCGACGCAGGCGGCCGAGATGGAGGCCGCGAGTGTCATACGCAAGCTTGGCCTGTAACGCCGGAGGAGAGCGGCCGTGATCATACAAAGGACGATGGCCACCGGCAGGTAGAGTGCCGGCCGGCCCACAAAGGCGAATAGAGTCCGCAGCGAGGCGGACCACAGCAGCGAGTATGGAGAGGCTACGGCATCAGCCACCGCTTCGTGCCATTGCCAAAGCAGCCGTGCGCCATACATCCCAAGACTGATGGCCCACAGAGTCCCGAACGTGATTGCGGCCGATGCGGCGAGTCTGATGCGACCGGTCAGGAGAAGCACCAGCAGCACGAACAGCAGGTTCGGCTTGAAGGCGCAGGCGAGCCCTATAAGCAGACCCGACAGCAACCATTGCCCGCGCAATTCCGCCAGCCACCAAGCCGCCGCGACGGTAAAGGCCATCAAACCATATATCTGCGCTTCGTACAGCGTTCCCACCACTCCGTATTGGACAGCGGTCATGATCAACGCGGCCTGCCCCAAGCGTGAAGACCGCCAGCCCGCAATCGCGATGGCGCCACAGATGGCAATGAGTTCAAGGCCGCGCGCCCACCAAATGCTCTTGTGAGCGTTGAAGATCCCAAGCGGTTCCAGAAAAAGCAGGGACGGGGGTGCGTTCAAATTGATGATGGGCGGGGTTTGCGGGAAATCCTGCCAGCGCGCGAGGGTCGGCGGAGCAGGCACGGCATAGGGGTTGCCGGTCGCGGCCAGACGGCCGGCCAATACCAAATCATACCAGTCATAGGTTGCCGCATTGTCTTGCTCTGGCAGGAAATTCCAAGTCGTCAGAGACGCGAGGATGCACCAGAGAGCCAGCCACGATGCGCCAGACCGAAGGGTCAGACTTTTCATTCTCGGATTGCGGCTCCGATGTGCGCACCTTGAACCATCGCGTCAACGGACCGTTGGGCTCCTTCTGTCAGCCAAACTTCAAAGCTTTGCGAAGTAGTCAAACAGCGTCTCGACGACATACGCCCGCATGGCCGGCATCAGGCCCGGGTAGACACCGATAAAGAAGGTCTTTTCCGCCAGCCGGTTGGTTTCCGAAAGCTCGCCCGTGAAGGCGGTGCGGGATGCCCATGTAGCCCGGCTGGCGCAGGATGTTGCCGCCGAAAAGCAGCCGGGTCTCGATCATCCGGTCTGGTCCAGGTGGCGGATGAGCTTCGTCCCGGTCGACGTGGGGGCGCAAGGTCATGGCGAAGCCGAACCAGGAGGGTTCAGCGCGGGGATCGGCGCGGACGAATTCGATATGCTCGTCCAGGGGTGCCAGAGACTGGCGATAGGACTCGAAGTTGCGCCGGCGGGCGGCGACGAAATCCGGGAGCTTCTTCAGCTGCTCGACGCCGATGGCGGCCTGAAGATCGGTCACCTTCAGGTTATAGCCGATGTTGGAATAGGTGTACTTGTGGTCGTAGCCGAAGGGCAGCTCGCCCAGCTGCCAGCCGAAGCGCTTCTCGCAGGTGTTGGACTTGCCCGGTTCGCACCAGCAGTCGCGGCCCCAGTCGCGCATGCTGAGCGCGGTCTTCACCAGGAACCGGTTGTTGATGGCGACACCCGCCGCCCTCGCCCATGGTGATTTGATGGGCGGGGTAGCAGGACAGCGAGGACATATCGCCGAAGCTGCCCACGGGCTTGCCGTCATAGGTGGCGCCGAGCGCATCGCAGCCGTCCTCCAGCAGATAGAGGCCCTTTTCCTTGGCGAAAGTCCTGAGATCGGCCAGATGCCAGGGGCTGCCCAGCGTATGGGGCACGAGAATGGCGCGGGTGCGCGGGCCCACGGCCTCCGTGGCCCTGGCGAAATCCATGTTGAGGGTGCCGGGCTCGCAATCGACGAAGACCGGCACCAGCCGGTTCTGCAGGATCGGTGCCAAGCGTCGTGGGAAAGGTGGTGGCCGGCGTGATGACCTCGTCGCCGTCCTCGAGCGGCTCGGGCGCCGTCCGGGCGCAGAGGGTCGAGACCATGAGCAGATTGGCCGAGGAGCCGGAATTGACCAGCAGGATAGCGCCGGGCCCGGAAATGCTTCTTCAGGGCCTGCTCCAGCTGGGCCGCATATTTGCCGGCCGTCAGCTGGAAGTCGAGGACGGCCGAGGCCGCCGACATCATCTCCTCAGCGTCGAAGACGCGGCCGGCATAGTTGACCTTGGTGATTCCAGGCTCGAACGCCCGCCGGGCGTGGACCTTCTCGTAGTACTCGGCCACCTGGGACAGGATCCGCCCGCGGAGCTCCTCCTCAGCCATGCTCGCCCGACTCCACCCATTCCGGAAAGGTGCTGCAGGGTAGGCGATGGGGAGTGGTGCCGCAAGCAAGGGGGCGGCCAACTCGCTCCCCGCCCAGGGGGCGTGGAGCAGGGCGCGCAGCGGCGCGAGACTCGCTGACGGGCCGCGCGAGCTGGCCTCGATAGACAGGCGATAGGTGGGCACCTAGAGTCGCCCGCATGGCTGTCCGGCGCATGGCTCGCGGGCTATGGAGGTTCGAGGATTGGCTGTTCAACCCGGGCCGACTGGGCGCTTGCGCCGTCGGCGCGGTCGCAGGCTACGCTCTCGGCGTTCTGGGCCTCGTCTTGCGCGGGGACTGGGTGGTCGATGTCGCTGGCCACCCCGGCGCCTCCAACTACCTTTGCTTCTGGGCGGCGGCCCGCTTGGCGCTCGCCGGTCACGCGGGCACCGCCTACAACTGGACAACGGTCATGGCTGTCCAGTCGGCCACTGTTCCCGGTGCTCGATTCACCCTACCCTGGCTCTACCCGCCCGTCCTGCTGCTGACGGTCACCCCACTAGCATTGCTGCCTTACGTGGCCTCTGCGTTTGCCTGGCTGGCGGTGACCGGGGCGGCCTATCTCGCCGCCGCCTATGCAACCCTCTCCAACCGGCTGGCAATGCTTCTCGCGGCAGGATCGCCCATGGTTCTGCTCAATATCCACGAAACCGAGACGGGCTTTGCCGTTGCCGCACTGATCGGCCTCAGCCTCGCCTTCATGGAGCGGCGGCCGATTCTGGCCGGCGTCATGCTCGGCCTCTTGACGATCAAGCCGCAGCTGGGGCTGTTGTTTCCGCTCGTTCTGATCGCGGATGGGCGATGGCGAACATTCTGGAGTGCCACGGCGACCGTAGCGGCTCTCGTAGTCTTGACGGCGGCGCTGTTCGGCACGGATGTATGGCGAGGGTTTCTTGGCGCGGCGCCAAACGCCTTCCATGCAGACACCGAGCAGCAGCTTTGCCGCTGGGCGGATATCCAGACCTGGTATTCCCTCGCGCGTTTCGCCGGTCTGCCGGCCAATGCGGCGTGGACTTTTCACATCGCGGCGGCTATCGGAGTGTCCACCTCTGTCTGCTGGGTCTGGCGAGGACCGACATCCTACAATCTGAAGGCCGCCGCCTTGGCGACCGGCGCCTTGCTGGTCACGCCCTATGTGCTCATGTACGACCTGGTGGCCCTGGGAATCCCCATCGTCTACTTGGTCAAGGAAGGGCTCGAGCGAGGCTTCGTCCGAGGTGAACGCAGTCTTCTGCTGGCGATGGTGATGTTGCCTCTCTATCCCTGGGTTGCCGACGGCGGACCGCCTTTGATGCCGGCCGCCATCACTTCCCTTCTTGTATTCATCCTGGCCAAGGCCTCGGGTCTGGGCCACGCCCGGGCATGATGCAGGAGAGCGAGCGGGCGGCGCCGACGGTGAGCACGGCCTGCGACAATGCGACCTTCGTGGCGAACATGTGCAAGGAAGGCGCCTGAGCGGCGGAAAATGGCGGTGCCGAGCGAGCCTGGCAAACGACCAATTCTTGATACGCTGCGCTGGATGAGCGCGTTTGCCGTCTTGAACGGACATGCGGTTCTCGCCGCCTGGGGTGAACCTTCTGCTTACCCGAACAAGGGTCTCCAACGGGAGTTGGTTTCGATTCTCGAAAGCTGGCCGCCTGCTGCTGTCACAATATTCTTCGTCATCAGCGGCTATCTGGTCGGCGGCAGCGTGCTGCGCCAGCTTGCCTCGTTCGATCTCACGACCTATGCGATAAATCGATTCTCCCGCATTTATGTCGTTCTCCTTCCAGCACTGGCAATGCTGTTCGCGTTGGATGGCCTTGCGGTCCACATGGACCCCTCGAATCCGCTCTACACTACGGTCTGGGAGCCGACGATGACTGGCTACAATCCGGTCGTCGAACGCTATCGTTTTGCCGACATCCTCGGAGGCCTGCTGAGCGTTCCGCCCGGCATCGTGAGCGAGCCGGTGGGATCGGATATCCCGCTTTGGTCACTTGGTTACGAATGGTTATTCTATTTCCTGCTGCCTTTGGCGCTTGCCGCAACGCGGGGCCTGCACCAATACCGCGGCCCACGCATTGCCATGCTGGCACTGGCCCTGGCCATTGCGCTGACCGCCGGAAGGCAAGAGTTCTTGGCGCTCTATTGGTTGGTCTGGATGCTTGGCGCGTTTTGCGGATCGCGGGACAATCATCCCCACGTCCCCACCAGCTGGGTCGTTGCCATCGCCGTGGCCGTCGCTATCATTCTGCTTACCGGGAACCTCTTGGATCCCCGAATCGATTATTTTTTGTTGGGGCCACTGGTTGCGGTTCTTCTAACGCAACCAAGAGTGCTGTCTCTCGGCCTCGGGCCAAGAATCGATACCACGTTGAGCGGCTTCTCCTATTCGCTTTATGTAATCCACGCTCCGGTGCTTTTATTCACTGCATTCATCTTCTATCGCGAGAGGCACTTGCAAGGTCCGGGCAAGTTTGATCCTGGCTTCGCGCTGGTATTCTATGCGACGGCAATGGGTATGTGCCTATTGGTCGCCCTGCTGTTTGGCATTCTTTTCGAGCGCCGGACAGCCACGGTCGCGCAACGTTGCGTGGTTTCATGGCTCATGCCAAGCCAAATTGATCGGGACTCTCACGAGAGACGTGGCGTCGGTGATGCCCTCGCCAAACGTGGCGCGTGGCCGTCGACCGATTCTTTATCCTCGGAGGCAGTGGCCCAGCTCTGCCGCAAGGCTAGGACAGGAGGGAACCAGCAACAGGCAGGACATGGGGAATGACCGGTCTCGGCAAGCTTGAAGACCGATTGTTCAAGGCACCGTACCTATGCGGCGGCGCGCTGGTTCTGGTTGCCGTCTCGGCCCTCGACCTCGCCTGGGGATATGCATCGAGGCAGTGGTTTGTCGACAAAGGCGGCGGCTTTCGCCTGCTGGATTTCGCCTGCTTGTGGAGTGGCGGCGACCTCGCACTTAGGAAATCGGCGATTGACGCCTACGACTACCTCTCCATGTCAGCTGCCCAGCGCGATCTCCTCGGCATCATTGTCCCGGATGTCGCTACTTTCGCTGGGTTTATCCGCCCATACTGTTTTTCTACGTCATGCCCTTCGCGCTGCTTCCCTATGCACCGGCGTTTTTCGCGTGGGCCGCCGCAACGGCCAGTCTTTACGCTTCGCAATTCACAGAATTCTCGGGCCGCGCTTGGCGATTTTCGTGGCCCTGGCACCGGCGTCGTCGCCGAGAATATTCTGCTGGGTCAGACTGGCTTCCTCACGGCCGGCTTCATGGGATTTGCGCTCGTCCTGATGGAACGTGCCCCGTTCCGGGCCGGCGTTGTGCTGGGCCTACTGGCCTATCGGCCACAGCTAGGCCTGCTGTTTCCATCGTCCTCGTGGCCGCTGGACGTTGGGGGTTGTTGCCGGCGCCGCATCCTCCGTGCTCGCTCTCGCCGCCGCCGCCGCTGTTGCCTTCGGGCCGGAATCCTGGCTTGCCTTCGCCCACTCCCTCTCGGCTCACGATCCATGGACGCTGAGCCCGGACGCAGGATCGCGCGCAACGTTGCAGACGCTGTTCGGCATCGCCAGTCGCCAGGCTTCGACCTGCGCATCGCATGGGCGGCACAAATCGTCGTCGCCGCCTTCACCGCAGCCTTCGTCTGACATATCTGGCGGCGGCAGGCCCCATACGAACTCAAGGCCGCGGCCTTGTCGGCCGGAACTCTGCTCGCAACGCCCTACCTCCTGGCCTACGACATGATCTCGATTGTTGTGCCCGCTGCATTCCTGATCCGGCTCGGCCTCGCGAAGGGATTTCTGCCCGGAGAGAGGACCATCCTCCTGCTTTGCTTCCTGGTTTCACTCGCCTTCGTCCTTCCTGTCGCACCCTTCGTTCTCGCGGCGCTACTGGCGTTGATGTTGCGTCGCATAACGGCCCGATCCGGAGGCAACGCGGCGATCGGGTTCCGCGATTCATCCCGCTCTCGATTCGGGTGAAAAGCTGTCGCCAGCCCGGCAAATCATTGCATCTAGTCCCGATGCGCGAGGCAGAACCCGCCCCGGCTAATCTGGACGCGACAGGAGCAGGGGCGGCCCAACGGCGCGAGGGGTTCGATCTATTCCTGATCGGCTTCCTTGTACTGTTCCTGGAGCTGGCCTGCATCCGGTGGTTCGCGGTCTATGTCGTCTTCCTCCAGTTCTTCACCAACATCACGCTGGTCGCGTGCTTCCTCGGCATGTCCTGCGGCTGCCTCGCGGCCCGCTCGCGCCGCGATTGGCTGGGCAGCTTCCGCTCCTGGCGTTCAGCACCGTCGTGGCGGCGCTGGCGGTTTTCCTGCTCTACACCCACTGGAGCGGGCCTCGCGATCGACGTGGGGCATCAGGCCTCGCCGCAAGAGGTCTTCTTCGGCACCGAATACCGCAACCCCGATGTGGCCCAATTCTCGGTGCCGATCGAGTCGTCGTCGCTCCCTTCTTCGTCCTGATCGCGCTCATGTTCGTCGGCCCGGGACAGGCGCTGGGCCGTGCGTTCGACGGCTTCCCGAACCGGGTCCAGGGTTACAGCCTCAATATCGGCGGAAGCCTCGTCGGCATCCTGGGTTTCTCGACTCCTCTCGCGCCTCCAGGCGCCGCCCGAAATCTGGTTCCTGGTGATCGCGCTCGCCATCGCCTATCTGTTCCGCCAGGCCGGCGGCTTGACGCTCACGCGCGCGATCACGCTCGGCTGCCGATCCTGGCATGTGGGTGCCCGGCGTCAGCGCCGGTCGCGACGATCACGACTGCACTGGTCGCCCTACTATGCGGTCGACTACACGAAGTCGACGCGGCAAATAACGGTGAACCGGATCGGGCACCAGGCATGATACCTTTTGCCGCTGGCGGCTCGCAATATTCGCTTATCCATCTCCTTCAGGCCCATAGCGGCGGGCCGCCGTTCCAGGACGTGCTGATCATCGGGGCCGGCTCGGGCAACGACATCGACCATGCGCTGCATTTCGGCGTCCGGCGGATCGACGCGGTGGAAATCGATCCCGGTATCCAGGACATCGGCATCCGCAACAATCCGGACCATCCCTATCAAGACCCGCGTGTCGTTCCGCATCTCGACGACGGCCGGCATTTCCTGCGCACGACCGAGCGCAAATACGACCTGGTCGTCTACGCCCTGGTGGATTCCCTGATCCTCCACAGCAGCTATGCGAATATCCGCCTGGAGAGCTATCTCTTCACCGGGAGGCCTTCGCCGACATCAAGCGGGTGCTGAAGCCCGGCGGCATCTTCGTCACCTACAACTATTTCCGCCAGGGTTGGATCGTCGAGCGGGTCGCCGCCATGGCCGAACAGACATTCGGCTGCAAGCCGACGTGCTGAGCCTGCCCTACCGGGAGACGCTCAGCTCCTCCTCGCCCGCGGGCTTCACCATGATCATAACCGGCTGCAACCCCGGCATAGCGGACGCCTTCGCCAAGCATGGCCAGTTCTGGCTGAACGATGTGCCGGCCGCGCAATCTGGGCGTCGACGGTTTCGCCTTCGATCCTGCCAGCCTGCCTGCGGCGGATCGTCCCCAATGGCGGCGAATTGCGCCGACGACGCTCGTGCATGACCAGGGCGAGCCCTCTTTCGCCAGCGACGACTGGCCGTTCCTCTATCTCCACGGCCGGCTGATCCCTGACCTCACCCTGCGCTCGACCCTTCTGCTGGGCGTGCTGGGCCTGGGGATGGTCTATCTGTTCATGCCCAAGGCAGCGCCGTCGCGAGCGCGGCCTGCCGATCGACGGCCGGATGTTCTTCCTGGGTGCGGCCTTCATGCTGCTGGAGACCCGGGCCGTGGTCCAGCTGGCGCTGCTCTTCGGCAGCACCTGGTTGGTGAATTCGCTCGTGTTCGCGGCCGCCCTGATCCTGATCCTGCTGGCCAATCTCTACGTACTCAACGTGCCGGCTCTGCAAGCTCGTCCGACATTACCTGGGCCTGCTGCTGATCCTGGCCGTCGCCATCGCGACCCCTGTGGACGTCTTCTTGGGGGGAGGCCTGCTCTGGCGCTATGCGGCCCCCTGCTTCCTGGCACTGGGGCCCATGTTCTTTGCCGGCGTCATCTTCGCCCGGTCCTTCCGCGACGTTCGCGACCCTGACATGGCCTTCGGCTCCAACATCGCCGGCGCGGTGGTGGGCGGTTTCGCCAAATCCCTCTCCATGCTGTTGGGCTTCCGCTACCTGCTGCTGGTTGCGGTGCTGTTCTACCTGCTCTCGGCCTGGACATCCGCATTCCGTCTCCCGCAAGATTTGGCCAATATAACAAATGGTTAGGGAATGAACTCCAAATACTAGCTAAAGAATGCTATAGGAGGTCCCCGCCGCGTTGTGGCCGAACGGCCACCTCGACCTTGGGAAGGACGGAGACCCGCCGATGCGCGCACCGATCTTCGAGGATCTCTTCGTACTCGAACTGGCCAACAACCATTGGGGCAAGCTCGACCGCGGCCTCAAGATCATCGCCGACTACGGCCAGGTCGTGCGCTTCAACGGCGTGCGCGCGGCCCTGAAGCTCCAGTTCCGCGATGTGGCGAGCTTCATCCACAAGGATTTCCGCGACCGGTCGGACATCCGCTACATCAAGAAGACCCTCGATACCCAGATGTCCTGGGACAGCTATGCCCAGCTGCTGAAGGCGACGCGCCAGTGGAACATGATCACCATGGCGACACCCTTCGACGAGGTGTCCGTCGACAAATGCGTCGAGCTCGGCGTGCAGATCATCAAGATCGCCAGCTCCGACATCAAGGACTGGTTCCTGATGGAGAAGATCGCGACGACCCGCAAGCCGGTCGCCATCTCCACCGGGGGCTCGAGCCTGCGCGACATGGACGACGTGGTGACCTTCTTCAACCGGCGCAACATCCCGCTGGCGATCAACCACTGCGTCTCGCTCTATCCGAGCGAGGACGGCGAGCTGGAGCTGAACCAGATCGACTTCCTGGTGGACCGCTATCCCGAGAACGTCATCGGCTTCTCGACCCACGAATACCGCGACTGGCGCAACTCGATCATGATCGCCTACGCCAAGGGCGCGCGGACCTTCGAACGCCACGTCGACATCGACCACGAGGGCGTGGCGGTGTCGCCCTATTGCTCGCTGCCCGAGCAGGTGGACGTCTGGTTCAAGGCCTTCCGCAAGGCCCAGGAGATGTGCGGCGCGCCCGGCACGGCCAAGCGCGTGCCGCCCGAGCGCGAGGTCCGCTACCTCGATGCCCTGGTGCGCGGGGTCTATGCCAAGCGCGACCTGCCGGCGGGCCATGTGCTGACCGATGCCGACCTCTACCTCGCCATCCCGCTTCAGCGCGGCCAGATTTCCTGCCGCGAGCTGATGAAGGGCGAGGTGCTGATGAACCCGGTGGCCAAGGACGGGCCCATCATGTTCGCCAATATCGACAGCCCCTATACGGCCAATTCCGAATTGCGCCGGACGATCGAGAACCGCGGCATCGACCCCGTGCCGCCCGAAGCCGCCCAGCAACCGCGCCTGGTGAAGCCGGGCGAGCGTTGATTCTTCTCTCCGAATTTGCGTGCGCGCCAAACCCCGCTGTAACCCTCCCCGCTAGGTTGTGCTTCTGACATTCGATTCATTTTCTCATCGTCATTCCGGCCGGAGCGAAGCGGAGAGCTGAATGGGGGTTCGAGGCACTGCATGCGCCCTGGATGCCCGCTTTCGCGGGCATGACGAATGAGATGAACCGTCGGTTCACAACGC
Source organism: uncultured Alphaproteobacteria bacterium (assembly GCA_963724385.1). Classification (GTDB taxonomy): domain Bacteria; phylum Pseudomonadota; class Alphaproteobacteria; order Dongiales; family Dongiaceae; genus DASXQK01. Next base: position 1,733,772 of record CAVRUJ010000002.1, read on the forward strand.
TGGGGGGTGGGATCGACCCAGCTAAGCATCCATGCGCGTCGCCGACTTGATCGCGAAGAGCCTCGCTGCCCACGGCATCGACACGGTGTTCATGGTGACCGGCGGCGGGGCGATGCATCTGAACGACGCCATGGCGCGCGAAAAGCGCCTCAAGGTGCGCTGCTGCCATCATGAGCAGACCTGCGCCATGGCGGCCGAAAGCTATGCCCGGCTTTCCGGCAGGCTCGCAGCCGTCAACGTGACGACGGGGCCGGGCGGGCTCAACGCCCTCAACGGCGTCTTCGGCGCCTGGACCGATTCCCTCCCCATGGTGGTCGTTTCCGGCCAGATCAAGCGGGAAACCTCGATCCGCCATCTGAAGCTGCCGCTCCGCCAGCTTGGCGACCAGGAGGTGGATATCCTGCCCGTCGTCCAGCCGATCACCAAGTTCGCGGCCTTCCTCGACGATCCCAAGGACGCCCGCTACCTGATCGAGAAGGCGATCCATGTCGCGCGCACGGGCAGGCCCGGGCCGGTCTGGATCAACGTCCCCATCGATGTCCAGGCGGCGGATGTCGAGCCCGGCGGCTCAGCGCGGCTTCGAGCCCGCCGGCGAGCCGCCCGATCGGGAGAGCGAGGGCCGTCTTTCGGGCAAGGCGCTCGATGACGCCGCGGCCGAGATTCTCGCCCGCCTCGCCCGCGCCAAGCGGCCAATCGTCATGCCCGGCGCCGGCGTGCGCATCGCCGGCGCGGCGGACGACTTTCTCGCCTTCGTCGAGAAGGCGGGCCTGCCGGTCGCCACCGCCTTCAACGCCCATGACCTGATCTGGGAGAGCCATCCGCTGGCGGTCGGCCGGCCCGGCACCATCGGCAACCGGGGCGGCAATTTCGCCCTGCAGAATGCCGACCTCGTGCTGGTGCTGGGCTGCCGGCTCAATATCCGTCAGATCGGCTACAACTGGCAGGCCTTCGCCAAGCGGGCGAAGCTGATCATGGTCGATGCCGACCGCAACGAGCTCGCCAAGCCCACCCTCTCGGTCGACCTTCCCGTCCATGCCGATCTGGCGGAACTGCTCCCGCGATTGGCCGGCAAGGCCGACCCGGCGCTGGCGGCCGCTTCGCGCCCTGGGTCGCCTGGTGCAAGGAGCGCCACGCGCGTTATCCCGTGGTCCTGCCCGAGTACCGGAAGAAGCAGGAGCCGATCAATCCCTATTGCTTCATGGACCGGCTTTCCGACCATCTGCCCGCCGATGCGGCGGTGGTCTGCGGCGACGCCACGGCCTGCATCACCGCCTTCCAGACCCTGCGCCTGAAGCAGGGCCAGCGCCTCTACAGCAATTCCGGCTCGGCCTCCATGGGCTACGACCTGCCGGCCGCCATCGGCGCGGCCTGGGCGCGGACATGCCGGCGACGTCGTCTGCCTCGCCGGCGACGGCAGCATCATGATGAACCTGCAGGAGCTCCAGACGATCCGGGGCAATCGGCTGCCCATCAAGATCTTCCTGCTCAACAACGGCGGCTATCACTCGATCCGCCAGACCCAGAAGGCCTATTTCGCCGACAACCTGATCGGCATCGACCCCGCGACCGGCGTCAGCCTGCCGAACTGGGAGCGCATCGCCTACGGTTTCGACATCCCGTACTGGCGCGCCGCTCGCCTCGATGGGCTCGACGACGCCATCGCCGGCGCGCTCGCGGCCGAAGGCCCGCAATTCTGCGAAATCGTTCTCGATCCCGAGCAACCCTTCTCGCCCCGGGTCGCCTCGCGCCGGCTGGAGGACGGCAGCATGGTGTCTTCGCCGCTCGAGGATATGTCGCCGTTCCTCTCGCGCGAGGAGCTGGCCCAGAACATGATCGGCGAGGACGAGCAGAAGGCGGTGATCCCGCTCGCCCTGCCGCCGGCCATCGCCGATTCGCTTCGCAGCAGCGAAGCGCGCATTCTCGTCACCGGAGCCGGCGGCTGGATCGGCAGCGCGACCCTGGAGCTTCTGGCGCAGGCGCTGGGGCCGGAAGGGTTCCGCCGGCGCGTGCGCGCTTTCGCCTCCCGCAGCCGAAGCCTCGCCCTGCGTGGCGGCGTATCCGTCGAACTCGCTGGCCTCGAGAAGTCTCGCGAGGGTCGAGGTCGGCCCGGCGATGCTCTTCCACTACGCCTTTCTGACCCGCGAAAAGGCCTCGGCCATGAGCATCGAAGCCTATAGGGAGGCCAACGCCCGCATCTCCGATCGGCTGACGGAAGCGGTCGCGAGGCTGCGGCCGAAAGCCATGTTCCTTGCCTCTTCGGGTGCGGTCTATGGGCCGGGGCGCGCCTTTGAAGAGGACATCGCCCGCAATCCCTATGGCGTGTTGAAGCGTCGCGACGAGATTGCTGTTCACCAAGGCCTGCCAGGCCGCGGGCACGAGGCTCGCCATCGCGCGCATCTTCAATCTCTCCGGCCCCTACATCAACAAGCTCGACAGCTATGCTCTCGCTTCCTTCCTGGTCGACGCGCTGGCCGGCCGGCCGATCGCCATTCGCGCCGCCCAAAGGGTCGAGCGCTCCTACGTCCATGTCGGCGACGTCGCCGCTCTCGCCCTGGCCGCCTTGCTCGAGCCTGGAGGCGAAGCCGTCACCTTCGACACGGCGGGCGAGCGCGTCGTCGAAGTGGGCGAGCTGGCGGCGCTGGTTCGGGACGCCGTGGGGCGCCCGGATCTCGAGATCCGGCGCCCGCCGGTCGATGCCGGCCGGCCCGCGGACCGCTATGTCGGCGAGGGCGCGGCGATGTCGGCACTCGCCCGGACGCTGCGGGATAGCTCTCCTCGACCTGCCGGCGCAGATCCGGCGGACCGCCGACTACCTTCGCGAAATCCGGTAGCAAGACCCGCCGCCTCCCCTGTAGATTCAACCGTCATGGAACAAACAAGTGCCGCCGCGCCCGGAGCCCGGCCCGGGACCAAGATCGCCAAGTTCGGGATCGGCGACATCGTGAAGCACCGGTTCTTCCCGTTCCGGGGCGTCATCTATGACGTCGATCCGGAATTCGCCAACACCGAGGAGTGGTACAACGCGATCCCGGCCGAGATCCGCCCGCGCAGGGATCAGCCCTTCTACCACCTGCTGGCCGAGAACGCCGAGAGCACCTATACCGCCTATGTCTCCGAGCAGAACCTGCTGCCCGATGGCGAAGGCGGGCCCATCCGCCATCCCCAGGTGAAGGAGATCTTCGCCGGCCTCAAGGCCGGGCGTTACGAGCTGCGCCCCCGCCGCGCCAATTGAGGGCGGCGACCGGGGCTCCCTTTCCATGGGACAGTTCGACGCCCTTCTGCGGCCCCTCACCATGTTCGGCTGCTCCTCCGTGGTTTCGCCGGACCTGCCCGCGACCTTCGGCCAGCTCAACGTCAGCGACGACCGGATCGTTCCCCTTTTCCAGGAATTCGCCCGGCTCATCCATGCCCATGGCGCCGCCCTCATGTGCCAGATCAGCCGTACTGCTGGCGAATCGAGCTTGATGGTGAAGGCAGTGGCAGGCGGTAGCGGGATCGCCGGCGCGCCGTCCTCGCTTGGCGCAGGGGGATAGCGTGGCACTCGCCGGAGAATCCGCTGCAGGCGCCAGTAACGAGACCCGGTATCGATTGGCAACTCACGCTAATTCTCTGATCGCGTGGGGATTGCGCTTCGGGGCGGCGCGGTTCTGGCCGAACATCCAATGGCCCGACGAAATATACCAAGCCCTGGAGCCTGCCCATCGCTTGGTGTTCGGTTACGGGTTGCTAAGCTGGGAGTGGCATGAAGGTATGCGCTCGCTGGTGCTGCCCGGATTCTTCGCTGGGCCTTTGGAGATCGTTAAATGGCTCGACCTCGGACCGGGCATCTATCTCCTGGCCATCCAGGCTCATCCTTTGCGCCTTGTCGCTGAGCATCGTGTGGGTCGCCTATCTCCTGGGAGCGGATTCGGTGGGCACCAGCGCACGGATGGGCGCAGCAGTGGCGGCGGCGCCGGCTGCGCTCATGTTCGATCTCGTGCTCTTTGCTCCTCATGCGCTCGCTGACTGCCTTGCAACCTATCTCATGGTGCCTGGCCTATATCTGCTGCAGGCCGGATCGAAGCCGACGGCGCAAGGCGAAGCAATGGGCAGGAAGCGTGACGCCGGAGCGGGAGCGCTGCTGGCTCTGGCAGCGGCACTTCGCCCACCTCTTGGATTGCCATTGTTGCTGGGGATACTTCTGATCTGCGCGGCCGGCATGATCGTTGGGTGCATCTCATCAGCGGCGCCCTGCCCATGCTCGTCGTTTACGGCGCGGCCGATCTGTTGCAAGGCCAGTGGCCATACGAATCGACGCTGCGTTACATCGTCTTCTTTGTCGAAGGACCCGGCGCCGCGCAGTTCGGCACCGAGACGTGGAGCTACTACGCTTCCATATTCGTGCTCGATTGGGGCGGCGCGGTACCGTTCCTGCTTTTGCTCATTTGCATGGGTGCGCGCGGCAATGTCCCATGGCTGGCCGTTCCGGCGGGCTTGATGCTGGAACTGCTAGCGTTGGCTCACAAGGAATACCGGTTCGTATTTCCCGCCATCGCCTGCCTCATGATTCCTGTAGGAGTCGGAGCGGCCAGGGTCGCGGCCATGGCAGCATCGGCTTGGGCAAGGCCCGACGCACACAGGGCGGTTGTACGTATAGCCTGGCTTGCTGCCTCTGCCTGTTCGCTGACACTCGCACGCCAGCCTCTCAATGCCGAGAAATGGTTCCGCGGCGCTGCCGTCCTTCAGGCGTTCGAAGCGCTGCATGCCGATCCGTCGGTCTGCGGCGTTGGATTGCTTGCCGACGTACCTCTCGTCTACACACCAGGATACGTCGTGCTACACCGGAACATCCCAATATTGGACAACATGGGCGATTCGCGCATCGAGGCTTCCCGCGTCAACAATATTCTGAGTGGGGCCCCACTTTCCCAACCATCTCCCGATTTCACGTTGGACCGCTGTTGGGAGGGAGCGCGCATCGGCATCAATGGGCCGGCCACGATCTGCCGGTATCGTCGCTCGGGCTCTTGCCTCGCTCCTTGAGCCGACAAGGCTCGACAAATGACCCGACTTGTTAGCGCGACCCATCCGGAATCTGAGATGCCCGTCGGACGGAGAGACTTTACGGCTTTCGGCACGGCATGCCGAAGTCGGCGTTCCGACATTGGCTGAAGAACCCGCGATCAAACGGATCCGGGGCGGCTTGCCAACCGGCAGCAACGAGTAAGAAACTGCGCCTCCATGGGACAGTTCGACGCCCTTCTGCGGCCCCTCACCATCAAGAACCTGACCCTGCGCAACCGCATCGTCAGCACCTCCCATGCGCCGGCCTATGCCGAGGGCGGCCTGCCGCGGGAGCGCTACCAGCTCTATCACGAGGAAAAGGCCAAGGGCGGCCTGGCCCTCACCATGTTCGGCGGCTCCTCCGTGGTCTCGCCGGACCTGCCCGCGACCTTCGGCCAGCTCAACGTCAGCGACGACCGGATCGTTCCCCATTTCCAGGAATTCGCCCGGCGCATCCATGGCCATGGCGCCGCCCTCATGTGCCAGATCAGCCATATGGGCCGGCGCACCCGCTGGGATGCCGGCAACTGGCTGCCGGCGGTGGCGCCCTCGCCGGTGCGCGAGCCGGAGCACCGGTCCTTCCCCAAGGCCATGGAGGACTGGGACTTCACGCGCATCATCCGCGACTTCGGACAGGCGGCCCGGCGCTGCCGGGAGGGCGGGCTCGACGGCCTGGAGCTGTCCTTCCAGACCCTGCACCTGATCCCCCAGTTCTGGTCCCCCGGCACCAACAAGCGCAGCGACCGATATGGCGGCAGCCTGGAGAATCGGATGCGCTTCTCCTTCGAGGTGCTGGAGGAGGTGCGCAGCCAGGTCGGGCCCGATTTCATCGTCAGCGTGCGCATGACCCTCGACGAGCTCATCGCCGACGGTCTCGACTTCAAAGAGGGCTACGAGATCGCGCTGCGCCTGGCGAAATCGGGCCTTGTCGACATCCTCAACGTCTGGGCCGGGCAGGCGCGCGACTGGCGCTCCCTCTCGGTGGTCATGGCCAACATGGCCTTTCCCGTGGCGCCTTTCCTGCATCTGGCCAGCGCCATCAAGGCGGCGGTGGATATCCCGATCCTCCATGCCCAAAGGATCAGCGACGTGGCGACGGCCGCGCGTGCCATCGGCGAAGGCCATATCGACCTGGTGGGCCTGACCCGGCCCCACATGGCCGACCCCTATCTCGTGCGCAAGCTGATGGAAGGTCGGCCCGACGACATCCGCCAATGCGTCGGCGCCAATTATTGCATCGACCGCATCTACGTCGGCGGCGAGGCGCTCTGCATCCAGAACCCGGCCACCGGACGCGAAGCGACCATGCCGCACATCATCGCGCGGTCGGCCGGGCCGCCGCGCAAGATCGTCGTCGTCGGCGCCGGGCCGGCGGGTCTCGAGGCCGCCCGGGTCTCGGCCGAGCGCGGCCACAAGGTCGTGCTGTTCGAGGCCGAGCGCGAGACCGGCGGGCAGGTGAACATCGCCGCCAAGGCGACCTGGCGCGAATCGCTTTCGGGCATCACCCGCTGGCTCGACGGCCAAGTGCGCAAGGCCCGGGTCGACCTGCGCCTGGGGCGCGAGGCGAGCCTGGCCGACATCACGGCCGAGGCGCCGGACGTGGTGATCGTGGCGACCGGGGGAACGCCCAACAAGGGTGCCTTCAAGGGCGCCGAGCTTGCCGTCACCAGCTGGGACATCCTGACGGGCCGGGTGGCGCCCGGCGAAAACGTGCTGCTGTTCGACGACCATGGCGGCCACCAGGGCCCCTCGACGGCGGAGTTCATGGCCAAGCGCGGCGCATTGGTGGAGATCGCCACGCCCGACCGCATGACCGGGATCGAGATCGGCGGCACCAGCTATCCGGTCCATCAGCGCGAGCTTTACAAGGCCGGCGTCATCTTCACCCCCGACATGCGCCTGATCGAGATCGGCCGCGAGGGCAACAAGCTGGTCGCCGTGCTGAAGAACGAATATTCCGACCAGGAGGAGGAGCGCCTGGTGGACCAGGTGGTCGCCGAGCACGGCACGCTACCTCGGGACGCGCTCTATTTCGACCTCAAGGCCGGCTCGCTTAACGGCGGGGAAATCGACTATCACGCCCTGAAGCAGAACCGCGTGGTGCCGGTGACCAGCAACCCCGTCGGCCGCTATCTGTTGTTCCGGGTCGGCGACGCGGCGGCGAGCCGCAATATCCACGCAGCGATCTATGATTCTCTGAGGATTTGCAAGGACTTGTAAGGCCACTCCCGAAGATTGCCGCGCGATAATTTTGTCCTGTAACGGCAATAGGCTAGGCTGATCCACGGGAGGCTCAAGCCAGGGAGCGCAGCGATGGCCCGCAAGGCGGAGCAGTACAAAGCCGAAATCGTCGACAAGGCGGCGGCGCTGACCGCCGAACGCCTGTCACCCGAGCGCGCCGGCGCGGCCGAACGGTTCCTGCGCGACTTCTATGCCAATGTTTCGCCCGACGATCTGGTCGGCGAAACCGCCGAGAGCCTCTATGGCGCGGCCCTCTCGCTCTGGAGCCACGGGCAAAGGCGCAAGCCCGGCATCGCCAAGGTCCGGGCCTTCAACCCGCGCCAGGACGAGCATGGCTGGCGCAGCCCCCATACCGTGGTCGAAATCGTCAACGACGACATGCCGTTCCTCGTCGATTCCGTCACGGCCGAGCTGAACCGTCGGGATTTGACGGTGCATCTCATCATCCATCCGATCGTCGAAGTGAAGCGCGACGCTTCCGGCCAGCTCTCCGGGTCCGGCGACCAGCGCGACAAGTCCTTCATGCAGGTCCGCATCAGCGAGCAAAGCGGGGACAAGCTGGACGAGCTCCGCCGCGGCATCGAATCGGTGCTGGCCGACGTGCGGGCGGCGGTCAATGCCTGGCGCCCGATCCGTGGGCAGATCGATGCCGTCATCGCCGAGCTGGATAAACAACCACCGCCCTTGCCGGCCGAGGAAGTGGCGGAGATCCGTGCCTTCCTCGCCTGGCTCGCCGACGACCATTTCACCTTCCTCGGCTATCGCGAATACGACTTCCTGGGCGAAGGCGATCAGGCGACGACGGCGATCGTGCCCGGCAGCGGGCTTGGCATCCTCGCCGACGACAGCGTTTCGATCTTCGGCGGCCTGCGCAATTCGGAGATGCTGCCCCCGGAGGTGCGCCTCTTCCTCCACCAGTCGCGCCTGCTCATGGTGACCAAGGCCAACCGCAAGGCGACGGTGCACCGGGCGGTGCTGATGGACAGCATCGGGGTCAAGATCTTCGATCCCGCGGGCCATGTGATGGGGGAGCGGATCTTCCTCGGGCTGCTGACCTCCGCCGCTTACAGCCGCAGCCCCCGGGAGATCCCGCTGCTCCGGCGCAAGACGGAGGACTGCATCGCGCGGGCCGGCTTCGATCCGGCGAGTCATGACGGCAAGGCCCTGCTCCACATCCTGGAGGGCTTCCCGCGCGACGAGCTGTTCCAGATGTCGGCGGACGAGCTTTACGAGACTGCGCTCGGCGTGCTGCGCCTTCAGGAGCGCCAGCGCATCGCCCTCTTCACCCGGCGCGATCCCTTCGAGCGCTTCGTCTCCTGCCTCGTCTTCCTGCCCAAGGACCGGCTCACCACCGAGCTCAGGCTGCGCATCCAGGACATCCTGGCCAAGGCCCATGGCGGCAAGGTCGCCGCCTTCCACACCCAGGTGACCGACGACAGCCTGGCCCGCCTCCACATCGTCATCGAGACCACGCCGGGTGCCATTCCCGAGGTGGATCTCGCCGATCTGGAGGCGAGGCTCGTCGAGGCGGGGCGCAGCTGGACCGACCGCCTCCAGGAGGCGCTGGTGGAGGCCCGGGGCGAAGAGAACGGGCTCGCCATGCTGCGGCGCTACGCCGGCGCCTTTCCCTTGGGCTACCGCGAGCGCTTCGACGCGGAGACCGCGATCCACGACATCGAGCGGGCCGAGGAGGCGCTTCAGCACGGGCGGCTCGCCATCAATCTCTACCGGCCGATCGAGGCGCCGGGCAACGAACTTCGCCTCAGGCTCTATGCCGCCGGCAGCCAGATCACCCTGTCCGACGCCCTTCCGACTTTGGAGCATATGGGCTTACGCGTCCTGTCCGAGGTGCCGTTCCAGCTGCAGCCCAGCGGCCCGCCGGCCACCGTCTGGCTCCAGGATTTTCGCCTGGAGACCGCCGACGGCAGCGAGGTCGAGCTGGCCAAGGTCAGGGACGTCTTCCACGAGGCCTTCGGCCTGGTGCTGACCGGCGAGTTGGAGGACGACGGCTTCAACAAGCTGGTGCTGCGCGCCGAGCTCGACTGGCGCGAGGTCTCGGTGCTGAGGGCCTATGCCAAATACCTGCGCCAGGCCGGCATCGCCTTCAGCCAGATCTACATGGAGGAGGCGCTGGCGAAGAACGCGCACATCGCGCGGCTCCTGGTGCGCCTCTTCCGCAGCCAGTTCCACCCCGCCCGGCAGACCAACGCGGTCGAGCGCAGCAAGCGGATCGAGCAGGAAATCATTCATTCCCTCGACGGCGTCGCCAATCTCGACGAAGACCGGATCCTGCGCCGGTTCCTCAACGTCATCCTCGCGACCCAGCGCAGCAATTATTTCCAGCGCGGCAAACCCTATCTCTCCTTCAAGCTCAATTCCCTTGCGGTGGAGGAGCTGCCGCTGCCCCGCCCGCTGGTGGAGATCTGGGTCTATTCCCCCCGCGTCGAGGCGGTGCATCTGCGCGGCGGGCGGGTTGCTCGCGGCGGCATCCGCTGGTCCGACCGGCGCGAGGATTTCCGAACCGAGGTTCTGGGCCTGATGAAGGCCCAGATGGTGAAGAACGCGGTCATCGTACCGGTCGGCTCCAAGGGCGGCTTCGTGGTCAAACGGCCGCCTGTCGCCGCCGGGCGCGATGCCGTGATGGCCGAAGTGGTCGAGTGCTACAAGACCATGATGCGCGGCCTTCTCGACATCACCGACAACCTGGTCGCGGGCAAGGTCCAGCCGCCGGCGGACACGGTCCGGCGCGACGAGGACGATCCCTATCTCGTGGTCGCCGCCGACAAGGGGACCGCCACCTTTTCCGACATCGCCAACGGAATCTCGCTCGACTACGGCTTCTGGCTCGGCGATGCCTTCGCCTCGGGCGGCACCGCGGGCTACGACCACAAGAAGATGGGCATCACCGCGCGGGGCGCCTGGGAATCGGTCAAGCGCCATTTCCGCGAGATCGGCGCCGACATCCAGAAGGAGCCCTTCAGCGTGGTTGGCGTCGGCGACATGTCGGGCGACGTGTTCGGCAACGCCATGCTGCTCTCGCCCCAGATCCGGCTGGTCGCCGCCTTCAACCATCAGCACATCTTCATCGATCCTGATCCCGACCCGGCGGTCTCGCTGGCCGAGCGCCGGCGCCTGTTCGACCTGCCCCGATCGGGCTGGAACGACTACGACGCCAAGCTTCTGTCGCCCGGCGGCGCGGTGTACGAACGCAAGGTCAAGTCGATTCGCCTCTCGCCCGAGGCCAAGCGCCGTTTCGCCATCGACAAGGAGACCCTGACCCCCGCCGAACTGGTCCGAATCCTGCTGGCGGCCGAGGTCGACCTGCTCTGGCTGGGCGGCATCGGCACCTACGTGAAGGCCCATGACGAGAGCAATGTCGAGGCCGGCGACCGGGCCAACGACACGCTGCGGGTCGACGCCCGGGACCTGCGCTGCAAGGTCGTGGGCGAAGGCGCCAATCTCGGCTTCACCCAGCGCGGCCGGATCGAAGCGTCCATGGCCGGGCGCCGCATCAATACCGACGCCATCGACAATTCCGCCGGCGTCGACACCTCCGACCACGAGGTCAACATCAAGATCGCCCTCAACGACATGGTCGCGGCCGGCGACATGACGGTGAAGCAGCGCGACCGCCTGCTCCAGGAGATGACCGAAGACGTGGCCCGCCTGGTGCTCAGGGACAACTACCTCCAGACCCAGGCGCTGTCGGCCCAGGTCCAGCGCGGCTGGTTCGACATCGACCGGCAGGGCCGCTGCATGCGGGCGCTGGAGCGGGCGGGCCTGCTCGACCGCGCCATCGAATTCCTGCCCGACGACGAGACCATTCGGGCCCGTCTCGCCCATCGCCAGGGTCTGGCCAGACCCGAGCTTTGCGTGCTGCTGGCCTATGCCAAGATGACGCTCTACGAGGAGCTGCTGCCCTCCGACCTGCCCGATGATCCTCAGCTCGAGGAGGATCTGCTGAACTACTTCCCCAAGGTCATGCGCGAGCGCTCGGGCGAGGCGATCCGCCACCACCGGCTGCGTCGGGAAATCATCGCCACGGTGGTCACCAACAGCATCGTCAACCGCATGGGCCCGACCTTCGTCCATGTGATGAAGGAGAAGACCGGGCTACCGGCCTCGGATGTCGCGCGGGGCTATGCCATCTGCCGGGGCGCTTTCGAGTTGCGCCGGCTTTGGGCCGAGATCCAGGAGCTGGACAACCAGGTGCCGGCCGCCTGCCAGTACGAGATGCTCGAAGCGACATTGCGCCTGGGCGAGAGCGGCACGCTGTGGTGCCTGCGCAATCTTTCCGCACCCCTCGACATCGCCGACAATATCGCCGTCCTCGAGCCCGGCCTTGCCGAGCTCGCCGGCGGCATCAAGACCATGATCTCCGAGGGCGCCGGCAAGGCGCTCGCCGAGCGCGGCGACCAGCTGGTCAAACGCGGCGTCCCGACCGATCTGGCGAGCCACGTCGCCAGCCTCGACTTCCTGGAGCCCGGGCCGGACATCGTCCGGCTCGCCCGGCAGGTAAATCACGGGGTCAGCGAGGTGGCCGGGGTCTATTTCACCATCGGCCGGCGTTTCCATCTCGACTGGCTCCGGTCGGCCTCGGGCAGCGTCAACCTCGACACCCATTGGGACCGGCTCGCCGTGGCCGCCATCGTGGAAGACCTCTACGCCCATCAGCGCGACGTGGCCGCCAGCGTGCTGCGTCAGGCCAATGGCGCGGGGATCGAGGAATGGGTCGCTACCCGCCCGCAGCCGGTGCAGCGGGTCGAATCCCTGATCGCCGATCTGCGCCGGCAGGGCGGCCTCGACCTCGCCAAGCTCGCCGTGGCCAACCGGGAGCTGCGCGGGCTGGCCGGCGGCTGAACTGCTTAGGGCAGCTGACAGCCCTGGACGTCGAGGTAGAAAGCGTAGATCGAGGTACTGCCGCAAACGAAGAGCCGATTGCGCTTCTTGCCACCGAAGCAGAGGTTGGCGCAGGTTTCCGGCAGATGGACCTTGCCGATGAGGTCGCCGTCGGGCGCGTAGCAGCGCACGCCATCCTCTTCCGGATCGGCCCAGCCCATGCTGCACCAGACGTTGCCCCGCATGTCCACGCGCATTCCGTCGGTCAGGCCCGGGGCGAAGTCCTCGGCGAAGACGCGGCCGTTCTTGAGTTTGCCCCCGACCACGTCGAAGGCGCGGATGTGGGACGGCCCGCCATGGGTGATGCCGCTGTCGACGATGTAGAGCCACTTCTCGTCGGGCGAGAAGGCGAGCCCGTTGGGACGGGTGAAATCGTCCACCATGACGCTCGCCTTGCCGGTCTTCGGATCGATCCGATAGACGTTGGCGGCGAGTTCGAATTTGGCTTTATGGCCTTCATACTCGCCGTCGATGCCGTAGCCGGGATCGGTGAACCAGATGGAATCATCGCTGGCCACGACCACGTCGTTCGGCGCGTTCAGCTTCCTGCCGTTGAAGCGGTCCATCAGGACGGTGATGCGCCCGTCATGCTCCGTGCGGGTGACCCGGCGGGAATCATGCTCGCAGGTGATGAGCCGGCCCTGCCGGTCGCGGGTGTTGCCGTTCGAGTAGTTGGAGGGCGAGCGGAAGACGCTTGTGTGGCCGTCTTCCTCGAGCCAGCGCAGCATCCGGTTGTTGGGGATGTCGCTCCACAACAAGTAGCCGCCGTCACGGAAATAGACGGGCCCTTCGGTCCAACGGAAGCCCGTGGCGATGCGCTCGATCCCGACATTGCCCTGCTTGGGGAACCGCTTGTCCAGCTTCTCGATCCGCGGGTCGGGATAGCGCGTGCCCGGCAGGGGGCCAAGAGGAAGCTGGCCGGTCTGGAACCGCATCATTCGTTTCCTCCGCGTCTGCAGGCGCCGGCCGGGCCTTGCGTCGGCCGTTCCGGACGGCGGCTAGATTAGCGGCCGCGCTCCACGATCCTCAATGCCGGAAATGGCGCATCCCGGTGAACACCATGGCGAGGCCCCGCTCATCGGCGGCCGCGATGACCTCGCCGTCGCGCAGCGAGCCGCCCGGCTGGATCACGGCCGTGGCGCCGGCCTCGGCGGCGGCGAGCAGCCCATCGGCGAATGGGAAGAAGGCATCGGAAGCGACGACCGAACCTATCGCCCGGCTCTTCGTTTCGCCGGCGGCTTCGGCTGCCTCGCGGGCCTTCCAGGCGGCGATGCGGGAGGAATCGACGCGGCTCATCTGCCCGGCGCCGATGCCGACCGTGGCGCCAGCCTTGGCATAAACGATGGCGTTCGACTTGACATGCTTGGCGACGGCGAAGGCGAACAGCAGGTCGGCGATTTCGGCCGGGCTCGGCTTGCGCCGGGTCACGACCTTGAGTTCGGCCGCCGTGATGCGGCCCGAATCGCGGCTTTGCGCCAGGAAGCCTCCGGCGAGGCTGCGGATCGAAAGCCCCGGCGCCGCGGGATCGGGAAGCTCGCCCGCCTCGAGAAGGCGAAGGTTCTTCTTGCCCGAGAGCGCCGCCAGCGCCGCGGGCTCGATAGCGGGCGCGATCACCACCTCGGCGAAGAGCTCGGCGATCAGGGCCGCCGTTTGTCCATCGAGGGGCCGGTTGACGGCGACGATGCCGCCGAAGGCGCTGACCGGATCGCAGGCAAGGGCCCGGCGATAGGCAGTCGCTAGGTCATCGGCGACGGCCACGCCGCAGGGATTGGCATGCTTGACGATGACCACCGCCGGCCGCTCGAACTCGGCCGCCAGCTCATAGGCCGCATCGGTGTCGTTGAGATTGTTGAAGCTGAGTTCCTTGCCCTGGAGCTGGCGGGCCGTGGCGACCCCCGGCCGGCGCGCGCCGCTGACATAGAAGGCGGCCCGCTGATGCGGGTTTTCTCCGTAGCGCAAGACCTGCCGACGCTCGCCCGAAAGAACGAGCCTTGCCGGCAGGAGTTCCTCGCGATTCATCCAGCTGGCGACCGCGGCATCATAGGCGGCCGTGCGGGCGAAGGCCGCGCCCGCCAGGCGCCGGCGAAGGTCCAGGCTCAAGGCGCCGTTCTTGGCCCGCATCTCGGCGGCGACCGCCGCGTAGTCGTCGGGAGAGGTGACAACCGCGACGAACTCATGGTTCTTGGCCGCGGCGCGGATCATGGCCGGGCCGCCCACGTCGATGTTCTCTATGCAGTCCGCCTCGGGCTTGCCCGCCGCCACCGTCGCCTCGAAGGGATAGAGATTGGATACCAGGAGATCGATGGGCCGGATGCCATGGCGCTCCATGGCCGCCACATGCTCCTTGTCGTCGCGCCGGCCGAGCAGGCCGCCATGGATCGCCGGATGCAGGGTCTTGACCCGCCCGTCCATGATTTCCGGGAAGCCCGTCACTTGCGAGACCTCGGTCACAGGGAGCCCTGCGCCGGCCAGCGCCTTGGCCGTGCCGCCGGTGGAGACGAGCTCCGCGCCCTGACTGGCGAGGAAGCGGGCGAAGTCGACGAGCCCGGTCTTGTCGAAGACCGAGAGCAGGGCGCGGCGGATGGGAAGATCGCTCATGGGCGCGCGGAAGAAAGGGCGAGCTCGGCGTCGGCCGTCCGGTTCTCCGGGCGATAGTCGGGGACGAGCCGCACCAGCGCGCGATGCAATGCGGCCACTTGCCCCTCGGCCTCCGCCGCCGCGAGCCGCTCCAGGTCCGGCAACAGCGCCGCCCAGGCCGGAGCCTCGCCCTCGATGGCGAGCAAGCCCGCCACGCCGGTCGCGACCGGCTTTTCCGATGGGCGATGGAGGCGCTCGTGAAGCTTCTCGCCGGGACGCTTGCCGGTCACGACGATGGCGACGTCCTGGCCGGGTTGTCGGCCCGCCAGGCGGATCATCTGGCGCGCGAGGTCGAGGATGCGCACCGGCTCGCCCATGTCGAGCATGAAGAGCGCCGCCGGCCGCGGCTGCTTCCAGGCCAGCGCCGCCGCCTGGAGCACCAGTTCCACCGCCTCGCGGGTGGTCATGAAATAGCGGGTCATATCGGGATCGGTGACCGTGAGGGGGCCCCCTGCGGCGAGCTGCTGCTGGAACAGGGGCACGACCGACCCGGCCGAGCCAAGCACATTGCCGAAGCGCACCACGGGGAAACGGCAGCCTCGCCCTTCCGACGCGCTACGCCGGTCGAGAGCCTGGCAGATAAGCTCCGCGACCCGTTTGCCCGCCCCCATGATGCTTGCCGGTTCCACCGCCTTGTCGGTGGAGATGAGCAGCATCTGCCCGACACCGCCGGCAAGGCAGGCCTCGGCGAGGGAGCGCGTCCCTTCGACATTGGTGCGCACCGCTTCCACCGGGTTGGCTTCGGCCAGCGGCACATGCTTCAGGGCCGCGGCATGGAAGACGAGCTCCGGCCTTGTCTCGGCCAGAACCGCGCCAACGCGCGCACGGTCGCGCACGTCGCCCAGCAGGGCGGCGCAAGGAAGGCCAGGAGCGAGATCGCGGATCTCGCGATCGATCCGGTAGAGCAGGTATTCCGAATGATCGAAAAGCACGAGCTTGGCCGGGCCCGATGCGGCGATCTGGCGGGCAAGCTCGCCCCCGATGGAGCCGCCGGCTCCGGTCACCAGCACGCGCCGGCCGCCGATGAGCTCTCGCATGGGCCCGGGGTGAAGGACCTGGCGCGGGCGTCCCAGAAGATCCTCGACCGCCACGGGCAGCGGCCGGTCCGCAGCCGCGAGGCCTTCGGCGTCCGTCTGGCGAAGCTCGGTCAACCTGGGAAGCCGCGCAAAGGTCATGCCCTTGGCCTCGGCGACGGCAAGCAGCGCCCGCAACTGCTCGCGGTCGATGCGCTCGTCGGCCAGCATGAAGCGCTGGGGCCGGCGGCCGGCAGCCGCGAGCCGGTCGACGACCTCGGCGGCCTTGCCCACCTCGGCCAGCACCGGCACGCCCTGGATCTGCCGACCGGCGCGGCCGCCCGGCCGGTCGAGGATGCCGAGCACGGCGAAGGGCGCGATGGTGCGGCGCATGGCGCGGATGAAGCTCTCGGCCGAATCCCCCGCCCCGACAAGGAGAACCGGTACGGCCAGGGGATTTCCCCGCTCCAGCACATGCCGCAGATTTCCGTCGTGGAACAGGCGATAGGCGATGCGCGGAGCGCCCAGCAGAAAGACCAGCACGAACCAGTTGATCAGCAGAGTCGAGCGCGGATAGCCCGCGAGCCGGTTGGACAGGAACAGGACGGCGAGGAAGACGAGAATGGCGATGCTGACGGCCCGCGCGATTGCCAGGAGATCGGGGAGCGAGGCATAGCGCCAGACGCCGCGGTAGAGGCCGGAGAACAGGAACACCACCGCCGATTCGCCGGCGAACACCCAGATGCCATAGCGCAGGAAGGGCTCGCCGAGGGGAACGACGCCGATCCTGAGCCAGATCGACAGCGGGAAGGAGACACCCGCCATGAACACGTCATGGGCGAGCGCCACGCTCGCTTGCGGTCCGAAGCGCAGCCGTTCGAGGGCGGATGGAACTGCCATGGCGCGGGGCGACCATAGCAAGCGCCCCGCGGAGGCTCAATCCGCGCCGGCGTCATTCGACTCCCGCGGCTGCAGAAGATGGCGGATCAGCACCAGGACCGTGAGCCCGGCGCCCGCCAGGGCCACCGGCCGCTCCCCCAGTTCAGCCCCGACGGCAAAGGCGATGAGGGCGATATTGGCGATGAGAAGCGCGCGCGCCACCTCGTCGTGGCGCATCCCGGCGCCGAGCGCCCGCTGATAGATATGCTGGGCGTGGGCGGCGAAGATGTTCTCGCCCGCAGCCGTGCGCCTGGCAAGCGTCCAGGTCGCGTCGACGAGATAGAACAGAGGCAGGATGAGCGCCGCCGCCCAGGCGCCCTGACCGGCGCTGCGCAGCAGGAGGAAGCCGATCAGGAAGCCGAGCGACTGGGAACCCACGTCGCCCAGGAAAAGCTTGGCCGGATGCCAGTTCCAGAACAGGAAACCGAGCGACACGCCGGCGAGCGCGATGGCGAGCGCAGGCAGGTCACCGAAGCCTCCGAACCAGCGCGCGATTATGGTGAGCCCGAGGGCGATGGAAAGGCTCTCCACCCCGGCGATGCCGTCGATGCCGTCCATGAAGTTGAAAAGGTTGATGAACCAGAGCCAGAGGATGCCGGCGAGCGCGTAGTCGAGGACCGGCGGCAACAACCCGCCGGCGATCGGCGCCAGATGCCAAAGCCCGAAGCCGACCGCAACCACCTGGGCCGCCAGCCGCGGCCAGGGCGCCAAGCCCTTGAGATCGTCCCACCAGCCGACCGCGGCGAGCGCCAGGGCAAGCGCCAGAATCGGCAGCAAGCGCGGCTCCGTCAGGCCCCAGGCCGGCAGCAGCACGGCAAGCAGCGCGATGCCGCCGCCCCGGGGCGTCGGCGTTCGATGGCTGCTGCGCTCGTTCGGCTTGTCGAGGATCCCCCGGGCGAGCAGCCAGCTTCGGACGAGGCCGCCAAGGCCGAGGCTCGCCGCCAGGCAGACAAGGAACAGCAATGCAAGGCCCAAGGACCCCATGCCGGCTTATACCGTCGATCGGCCATGGTTGACATCGCCTTCGCCCTGGGGGAAAGAGGGCAAGGAGCCCCAGCCAGCAACCTCAGGCATCCCCATGTCCGCCGCCCCCAAGCCGGCCGGAAGCGACCGGATCGCTGTCATCGGCCTCGGCTATGTCGGCTTGCCGCTCGCCGTCGCCCTGGCGCGAAGCGGCGCCGGCCGGATCACCGGCTACGACATCAATGCCCGACGGATCGCCGAGCTCCAGGCGGGCGAGGACCACACCGGCGAGGTCGACCGGGACGAGCTCTCCGGCCTTCCCAAGCTGACCCTCAGCAGCGATCCCGCGGCGCTAGCGGGGCTGGACATTTACATCGTCACCGCGCCCACGCCGGTCGACGCGGCGAACGAGCCCGATCTCCAGCCGCTTCTGGGTGCCTGCGAAACCGTCGGCCGGGCCCTTGTGCATCGCAAGTCGCTCGACGGCAGCGCGCCCATCGTGGTGTTCGAGAGCACGGTCTATCCGGGCGTCACCGAAGACTTCTGCGGACCCGCGATCGAGCGCATCTCGGGCGGCAAGGCGGGCCGGGATTTCCTGCTGGGCTACTCGCCCGAGCGCATCAATCCCGGCGATCGCAAGCACCGCGTCGGCGACATCGCGAAGATCGTCGCCGGCGCGACGCCGGCGGTGACCGAGCGTCTGGCAACGCTCTATTGCCATGTCACCCAGGGCGGCGTGCACCGCGCGCCCGACATCCGCACGGCCGAGGCGGCCAAGGTGATCGAGAACGCCCAGCGCGACATCAACATCGCCTTCATCAACGAGGTCGCAATGATCTTCGCCGACCTCGGGCTCTCCACTTATGACGTGCTGGATGCAGCGCGCACCAAGTGGAATTTCCTCGACTTCAGGCCGGGGCTGGTGGGCGGCCATTGCATCGGCGTCGATCCCTTCTACCTCGCCTACTGCGCGCGCAAACTCGGGCACCGGGCCGACGTGATCCTGGCCGGGCGGCGCACCAACGACGCCATGGCCGCGGATCTCGCAAGGCGCATCGCCGCCGCCGCGACGGCGGCAGGGCTCGGCCCCCGGCCGCGCAGCCTGGTCCTGGGCCTGACCTTCAAGGAGAACGTGCCGGACCTGCGCAATTCGAAGGTGATCGATCTCGTCCGCGGCCTCGAGGCCGCGGGCCACGCCGTCGAAGTCCGCGATCCCCGGGCGGACCCGCAGGAGGCCAAGGCCGAATACGGCGTCGATCTCGGTCGGGGCGAGACGGGCGGTTTCGATTGCCTAGTCGGCGCCGTCGGCCATGATGCGTACTGCGCGTTGACCGAGGCGGACTTCGCGCGGCTGGTGAAGCCGGGCGGGCTCGTCGCCGACATCAAAGGCATTTGGCGCGAACACGCCTTGCCGCCCGGCCGCCGGCGCTGGCAGCTTTAGCGCTTATTTCTTCCGGCTCTCCTTGGTGAGCGACCATTTGACCTCGGCGCCTGCGGCCTGGATCTCGCCGGTCACCGCCAGCTGCTGGCAACGCCGGCGCTCTCCCGGCCGGCCGAGATAGACGCTTTCGGCCAGCGCCACCTCCCCGCCGGCAACGCGCAGGCGAAACCCGCCGCCCCGCGGCAGGCGCAGCAGCACCGCCTGCCCGTCCAGGGCCAGGCTCGCATGAACGTCGGGATGGAGATGGAACCGCAGCGCGAAGCGCCCGGCGCTGCTGCGCCTGCCGCCGGCGGCCTCCAGCCGGTCCTGGCCGCGCAGGTCGGTGCCGTCGGCGGAGAGATAGAGCCGCCGATGGTGAACCAGACCGAAGTGCTGCCGGTAGCCGTCATGGCTGAGGTCGAGCCAGGCATTGCCCTCGGCTTCCTCGCGCCTGGCCAGCACGTTCCCGGGACGCCGGGCGATCCCTTCGCCGTCCTCCAGCAGCAGGCTGCTGTTGGTGTCGTCCACGCTGAGGGTCGAATGAGCGGCGGTGGAACGCTGGGCGAGGCGCCAATCGGCGCCGCCGGCCTGGGCGCCGCAGTTGACGATCAGGCGCTCACGGCCATGGCTGAATTCGAAACTGAGGGTCCCCGCATGAGCGTGGGAATCGAACCCGGGCGCGGCCGGCCTGCCGGCATCGGCCAGCAGGAGGGAACCGCCCGCCGCCAGGCGTTCGAAGCCGGACTTGGGTGCGCTGGCCAGCGCGGGGGCCTTGGCATCGGCCCGAAGTAGCGCCAGGTCGACGGCGCCGGCCGGCCCTTCGTCGCTGTCGTTGAAAAGGGCAAGTCCGCCGTCGCCGGATTGGAACATGCGCAGGGCCGGCGCCATGGCGGCGATGGCGTTAGCCAGCTCCACAGGCGGCTCGCGCCCGGCGGCCTCGAGGGCGGCGCGGATATCCACGAGATCGCGCAGCACCGTGAGCTGAACGGCGGGGCTGCGTTCCACATGCCCGCCGTCAGCCAGGAGCTGGCGCGGAAGGGCAAGCTTCAAGTGCTTCAGCCCCGCCTGCAGCAACCCTTCGGCGCCGAGGCTGAGGCCGGCATAGACGAGCCCCTTCACCGCCGACAGAAGCCTTTCGCCGCAGAGCCCGGCCGGCAGGACCAAAGCCAAATGGCGCGCCTGCTTCGCCATGGCTTCGCGCAAGCGTCCGATCGATGCAGGATCTCCGGCATCTTCGAGCAACGCGGGCTCGGCGAGCCATGACGCGAGCCTGCGGCCGATCACGTCGGGTCGCCAGGCGAGTACCTCGAAGCGCGGGTTCTCCTCGATCCAGCGCTGGACGAAGGCGCGAGCGACCGGGGCCGCTGCCGGCCCCAGCGCCATCAGATCGCCGAGCCAGGCAAAGCCGTTGAAGGCGGCGCGCCACTCCTTTTCCGCCCCGACCGGCCGGCCTAGGGGAGCCGGCTCGCGGATCTCCTGACCGGCCAGGCGGAACAGGCCCTCCGCGATGGCGCGGCCGCGCTCGGGCGAGCCAGGCCAGGCATCGGCCTTGACTGGCCGGATCGACCCTTCGCCCAGGCCGCGGAAACTGAGGCCAGCGAGCGGACTTCCATAGAGCGGACGGCAAAGGGCATAGACCACCCGCCCGCGCGCGAGCTCGGGCGGCAGTTCCATCAGGCGCCGCAGGCGCCGCGGCCGGGCGCCCTTCATCAGCCCGCGCGGCATCAGCCGGCGCGACATCAACCCGCCCGGCGCAGGCGCCGGATGTTCTCGGCGTAGGCTTCCGGTCCGCCGGTGAAGCTGGCGGTGCCGGCAACCAGGACATCGGCGCCTGCCGCCACGGCGCGCGGCGCCGTCTCGACGTTGATGCCGCCGTCGACCTCGAGGTCGATGGGGCGACCGCCGGCATCGATGCGCCGGCGCAGCTCGGCGATCTTGTCGTACTGGGATTCGATGAACTTCTGGCCGCCGAAGCCCGGATTGACGCTCATGACCAGCACCAGATCGACCGCGTCCCAGACGTGATCGAGGGCCGCCACCGATGTCGCCGGGTTGAGGGCCACGCCTGCCTTTTTGCCCAGTGACTTGATGAGTTGAAGGCTGCGGTGGAGATGGGGGCCCGCCTCGGGATGGACGGTGAGGATGTCGGCCCCCGCATCGGCGAATTCGGGGATATAGGGATCGACCGGCGAGATCATCAGGTGCACGTCGAAGGGAAGCCTGGTCGCCCCACGCAGCGCCTTCACCACCAGCGGGCCAACGGTGATGTTGGGCACGAAATGCCCATCCATCACATCGACATGGATATAGTCGGCGCCGGCCGCGTCGATCGCCCGCACCTCCTCGCCCAGCCGGGAGAAATCGGCCGAGAGAATCGAGGGCGCGATTCGCAATTTCTGGCGCATGGCCTCCTACCTAACAGCAAGCACTGCGCTTGAGAAGTCTTGGAGAATGCCCGGTTCAGAGCCGGCGCAAACGGGCGGCGTAGAATCCGTCCATGCCGCCCTTCCCGGCCAGATGGCAGGGCAGCGTTCGCAGGTCGCCCGCCGGGGTCACCAGCTCGGCTAGGCCGCCGGTTTCCTCGGCCCGAATCGTTTCGCGGGCGACAGGCGCACCCGAAGCGAGCAGCGCCTCGATGCGGCCGATCCCTTCCTCCGGCTGAAGCGAGCAGACGGCATAGACGATGAGGCCGCCCGGCCTGGTCATGGCCACGGCATTGGCGAGCAGGCGTTCCTGGAGCGGGGCGAGCATGGCGAGATCGCTCGCCCGTTTCAGCCAGGGCAGATCGGGGTGGCGCCGGATGGTGCCCGTCGCCGAGCAGGGCGCATCCAGGAGCACGACCTCGGCCGGTTCCTCGGGCCGCCAGCTGGCGGCATCGGCCACGACCGCATGCGCCCGAAGCCCGAGGCGCGCCAAATTCCTGGACAAGCGGTCGAGCCTTGCGGGAGAGCGATCGACGGCGGTGACCTCCGCACCCGCGGCCGAGAGCTGGGCGGTCTTGCCGCCGGGCGCGGCGCAGAGATCGACGGCGCGTCGCGGCCGGCCCAGGAGCCGCGCGGGCAAGGCCGCCGCCGCGTCCTGCACCCACCAGGCGCCTTCGGCAAAGCCGGGCAGCTCTTCCACCGGGCCGCTGGGCTCGGCGATGCGCAGACTTCCCGTGGGCAGTACTTCCGCGCCGAGGCGTGCGGCCCAGAGTTCGGGATCGCCTTTGACCGAGAAATCGAGGGGCGCTTCCACCAGATGCTGGGCGGCAATCGCCTGGGCCTCGGCCACGCCATAGGCTTCGATCCAGCTCTGCAGCAGCCAGTCCGGCGTATTGCGGACCGCATCGGTTTCCGGCCGCTCCCGATCGAGCCGGCGCAGCACCGCGTTGACCAGGCCCTTGTAACCGGCAATTCCGCCGAGGCCAGCGACGAGAGCAACAGTTTCGCCCACGGCGGCGTGGGGCGGCGTCCCCAGGAAAAGAAGCTGGCAGGCGCCGAGCCTGAGCGCATCGGCCACCGCGTTTGCCTTGGCCGGCAGCGGCCGCTCGATCATCGGCGTGAGCGCCTGATCGATCTGGCCAAGGCGTCTCAAGGCCGTCGCCACGAGGAGCCGCGCGAAGCCGCGGTCGCGAGCTTCCATGCGGGCAAGCCCCGCATGGTCGGCGAGGGCCTCGTCCAACGGCTTCGCCCGGCGCAGCACCGCCTGGAGAAGTTCGAGAGCCACGGCCCTCGGGCTCGGCTTGGTCACAGGCGAGGGTGACGCCGGCGCGGCTTGCCCGGCTTGCTCACCCCCAGGGCCCGCGGTGAGGGGCAGGCGCTTCGCCCATCTCGCCCGCCATGGCTTCGAGCCGGCGGATGCGCTCCTCGATGGGCGGATGGGTGGAGAAGAGCCCGGCCATGGCGGAGCCCAGACGCAAGGGATTGACGATGAAGATATGGGCCGTGGCCGGATGGCTCTCGGCCTGGAGATTGGGAATCCGCCTGGCGCCCTGCTCCAGCTTGCCGAGCGCGCTGGCGAGCCAGAGGGGATGGCCGCAGAGCTCGGCCCCGCTCTTGTCCGCGGCGAACTCCCGGGTCCGGCTGATGGCGAGCTGGACCATGGTCGCGGCCAGGGGCGCGAACAACAGCACGATCAGCCCCGCGATGGGCCCGAGCGGATTGTCGCGCCGGTCGCTCCTGACGCCGCCGAAGAAGAACGCGAAATTCGCCAGCATGCCGATGGCCCCCGCGATGACCGCGGTCATGGTCATGGTGAGGCTGTCGCGGTTGCGCACATGGGAGAGCTCATGGCCCAGAACGCCCGCCACTTCCTCCGGCGAAAGCAGACGCAACAGACCAGTGTTGACCGCGACCGCGGCATGCTCGGGATTGCGCCCGGTGGCAAAGGCGTTCGGCTGGTCGCTCTCGATCATGAAGACCCGCGGCATGGGCAGGCCACCGCGCCGGGTGAGGTCGCGCACCAGGGCGAAAAGCTGCGGCGCGCTCTGCTCGTCCACCTCCCGGGCGCCGTACATGGAGAGGACCATCTTGTCCGAGTTCCAATAGGCGAAGAGGTTCATGGCGCAAGCGAAGAAGAAGGCGATCGCCATGCCCTGGCGGCCGGCGATGAGGTCGCCGACGAGGAGGAAGATGCCGGTAAGTGCGGCGAGCAGCAGGGCGGTGCGGATGTAGGACATGCCGCGACTAAGGTAAGACCTTGCAAGCCGGCTTCAAGCCTTGCCTGGAGCCGGGTCGCCTGTCATATGGGTCCCATGAGCGACGACAAGGAACCCGCGGCCGGGAAGGCCCCGCCCGCATCCCAGAGCGATGAGAGGCCTGCGGAGGCGACGAAGAGACCGAAAGAAATCGGCGGCCCTTCGGGTCCAGAGCCTACGCGCTACGGCGATTGGGAACGCAACGGGCGCTGCAGCGATTTCTGAGGGCCGCGGCGGCTACTTCAGGCTACCACTCTTCCATCAGCCGGACCTTGCCCTGGACCACCTCCACCTTGACCGGCGTCAGGTCCTGGCCCTTGCAAGGCCCCGCGAAGCAGTGGCCGTCTTCGATGCGGAAGAGGGCGCCGTGGGTGGCGCAGAGGATGTGGAGCTGGGGCAGATCGAGGAAGCGCCCCTCGATCCAATCCAGCGGCCCGCCGGTATGAGGACAGGAATTGCGGTAGGCGACGATGGTCGCGCCGTGGCGCACGACGAAGAGTTCGCGCCCTTCGACGGCGAAGCCCTTGCTGCCGGGATCGGCGATCTCTTCCAGCCGGCAGAGCGCGGTGCCGCGGAACTCCTCGAAGTTCAAGCCTTGGTCTCGCCCATGGCGAGGATGAGCTTCCATTCCTCGGCGCTCACCGGGACGACCGAAAGCCGGCCCTGGCGCACGAGGGCGAAGCCGGCGAGCTTCGGCTCGGTCTTGATGGCAGCCAAGGTCACCGGCTTTGTCATCGGCTTCACGGCGCCCATGTCGACCATGCCGAAGCGCCCCGCCTTGTCGCTGGGATCGGGATAATATTCGCGCAGGACCTCGGCGATGCCGACGACCGCCGGGCCTTCGCCCGAGTGATAAAAGAAGGCCCGGTCGCCCTTCTTCATGGCCTTCAAGTTGTTGGAGGCCTGGTAGTTGCGCACGCCGCTCCAATCGGTGCGCTTCTCGGCGACAAGCTTCTCCCAGGCGTAGACCGAAGGTTCGGATTTCACCAGCCAGTATTTCATCGTCTGCCTCTTGTCGTTCAGTCCTTGGGCCTGGCCTTGCGCCAGGGCGTGATGCGCAAGCTGGCGAAGAGGCCGGCCTTGGCATAGGGATCGCCGGCGGCAAACGCCTCGCAGGCCTTGCGGTCGGGGAAATCCACGATCAGGAGGCTGCCGATCATGCCCTTCGCCTCGTCGTCCAGGAGCGGCCCGGCGGTGTAGATGCTCGAATTGAAGCTATCGAGGTATTCCAGATGGGCCTGGCGGTTGTTGGCCCGGATCTGGGAATGGCCCGCCTTGTCGAGGCAATAGACGGCAAACAGCATGGGCGGCTCCTTCTCGGTGGCGCGAAGCCTAATGGCTCGAACCGGTTCGCGCCAGCGCCGGGGCGATCACGCCTTCGCGCCGGGACGGGCCGAGGGATCGAGCGGCCAGCGCGGACGGGGCGCGAAATCGAGTCCGTCGGTGAGGCCGCGCTGCAGGCGTTCGATGCCGGCCCAGGCGATCATGGCGGCGTTGTCCGTGCAGAGCTTCAAGGGTGGCGCCACGAGCCGCAGGCCGCTTGCGCCAGCCACGTCCTCGAGGCGCCGGCGCAGCGCCGTGTTGGCCGCGACCCCGCCCGCCACCACAAGCGCCGTCGGTTGCACTTCTTCTCTCGCCATGGCGATGGCGTTGGCCGTGCGGTCGGCGAGGCAGTCGATGACGGCGGCCTGGAAGGAGGCAGCCAAATCGGCCGTGGCGGCGGGGCCCGCTTCGGCGACCCGGTGGCGAAGCGCGGTCTTCAGGCCGGAGAAGGAAAAGTCGGCGCCGGGCCGGCCCAGCATCGGCCGCGGCAGGGAGACCCGCCTGGGGTCGCCGGCCGCGGCGGCCTTCTCGATCGCCGGGCCGCCGGGATAGCCGAGGCCGAGCAGCTTGGCCGCCTTGTCGAAGGCCTCGCCCGCCGCGTCGTCGATGGTCGTGCCGAGGCGTTTGTAACGGCCCACCTCGCTCACCAGCAGAAGCTGGCAATGGCCGCCGGAAACCAGCAGCAGCAAATAAGGAAACGCCACGTCCTCGACCAGCCGGACGCTGAGCGCATGACCCTCCAGATGATTGACGGCGATGAAAGGCCGCTTGGCGACGGCGGCGATCGCCTTCGCCGTCATGACCCCGACCATGACGCCGCCGATGAGTCCCGGCCCGCCGGTGGCCGCAATACCGGCGAGGTCGCCGAAACCGATGGCCGCTTCGGCCATGGCCTGGCGGATCAGCCCGTCCAGATGGTCCAGATGGCTGCGCGCCGCGATCTCCGGGACGATGCCGCCGAAGGGCCGATGCTCGGCCTGCTGGGATAGCAGGGCCTCGGCCAGCACGCGCTTGTCGTCGGCGACCACGGCCGCCGCCGTCTCGTCACAACTCGTCTCCAGGCCCAGAACGATCATGGCGCGGGACTTAAGCGCAAACGAGGCGGCGGTCAACGCGCGCAGCTCCCGCGTCGATCTGCCCGACTTGCGCCGCTCCAACCGAATCCCTACACCTAGCGCCCATGTCCGGACGGGTTGGGGCCTTGCGCATCGGCACGCGCGGCAGTCCGCTGGCGCTGGCCCAGGCCCATCTGGTCCGCGACCGGCTGAAGGCCGCCCGGCCCGACCTGCCCGAAGCCGAGGTCGTGGTCATCCGCACCACCGGCGACAGGATCCAGGACCGCAAGCTGGACGAGATCGGCGGCAAGGGCCTGTTCACCAAGGAAATCGAGGAGGCGCTGCTGCAAGGCGCCATCGAGCTTGCCGTCCACTCCATGAAGGACATGGCGACGGTACTGCCCACGGGCCTCGTCATCGGCGCCATGCTGCCGCGCGAGGATCCGCGGGACGCCTGGTTCTCGCCTCACGCGGCGACCATCGCCGGATTGCCCAGGGCGGCGCGCGTCGGCACCTCTTCGCTGCGCCGTCAGGCCCAGATCCTGGCCCGGCGTCCCGATCTCACGGTGACGACATTGCGCGGCAATGTCGGCACGCGGCTCGCCAAGCTCGCGGCGGGCGAGGCGGAGGCGACGATCCTGGCGCTGGCCGGGCTGAAGCGCCTTGGCCTGGCCGGCAAGGCGACTTCGATCCTCTCGACCCAGGAGATTCTGCCGGCCGTGGGCCAGGGCGCCATCGGCATCGAGATCCGCGCCGACGATGCGGCCATTGTCGCGCTTTTCGCCTCGATCGACGACCGGGCGACCTCCCTGGCGGTGGCGGCCGAGCGTGCCTGTCTCGCAGTGCTCGACGGGTCTTGCCGCACCCCGATCGCCGCGCTGGCCGAGCATGAGCCGGGTGGCCTGTTGCGCCTGCGCTCGCTCATCGCGCTTCCCGACGGCAGCGCGCTTCGGCGCGACGAACGGCGCGGACCCGCTGCTTCCGCGGTGGACTTGGGCCAGGCGGCGGGCGAAGCTTTGCGGGCCGGCGCCGGCCCCGCCTTCGCCGCGATCTGGAGCTGAGATGAAGAGCAACCCATGGCGCTGACCGCTCTCATCACCCGGCCCGAGGAGGATGCAAGGCCGCTGGCCGAGGCGCTGCAGAAGCGTGGCGTCGCGGTCCTGATCGAGCCGCTGCTCGCCATCCGGCTCTTGCCCGAAGCGGCCGAGGGGCTGGTCCATGACCTGGACGGCGTGCAGGCGCTGTTGTTCAGCAGCGCCAATGGTGCCCGCGCCTTCGCGGCGCTCAGCCCCCGGCGCGATATCGGCGCATTGGCCGTGGGCGACGCCACGGCAGCGGCGGCGCGAAGCCTCGGCTTCGCGGCGGTGGAAAGCGCACAAGGCGACATAAAGGAGCTGGCGCGCCTCGCCGCTCAGCGCCTGAAGCCGGCCGACGGGCCGCTGTTCCATGCCGCGGGAAGCGCTGTCGCCGGCGATCTCGCCCAGCTTCTCGCCGGCTCCGGCTTCGAGCTGCGCCGGCGCATGCTCTACGAATCGCGGCCGGCCGAGGCCTTCAGCGCCGAGGCGCTGGCCGCGCTGAAGAAGGGCGCCATCGACCTGGTGCTGCTGTTCTCGCCGCGCACCGCCGCGACCTTCGCCGAGCTCGCCAAGGCGGCCGGCATCCCTTGCAGGACCATGACCGCGCTCGCCTTGAGCCCCAATGTGGCGCAGGCCGTCGGCGCGCTGGAATGGCAATCGGTCGAGACCGCGGCTGCGCCCGACTTGCCGGCCATGCTGGCGCTAGTGGATCGCCGGATCGCGGCCAAGAAAGAGGTCGAGCAGCTTCCGGAGCCGAAGCCCGCGGCCTCGCCTATCCCAGTCAGCCCGCCGAAGCTTGAGCCGCGGCCCGCTTCCCCTGCCTCTCCGCCTCCGCCGGTGAACCCGCCGCGAGGCCGCGCCGGGTTGGGCGGAATTCTCCTGGCTGCCATTTTCGGCGCGGCGCTGGCGGGAGCGGCCTTGTTCGGCGTGATGAAATACGCGCCGGAACAATTGAACCTGCTGCCGGCGGCGAGCGGGCTTGCCGGCGGCGAGGCCATGGCCGATCTCGCTCGGCGCATCGAGGATCTCCGGGGCCAGATCTCCGATCTCCGGGGCCGGCTCGATTCCCTGCCTCAGAACAGGCCCGATTTGGGCGATCTGCCCCAGCGCCTCGTGGCATTGGAACAGAAAGTCGCCGCCCTTCCGGCCGCGGGCGCAGCCGCACCGAACCCGAGCCTGCCGCCGGAGCTCACCGCCCTGCCCCAGCAGCTCGCCGCGCTCGACCAGCGCATCGCCGTGCTGGAGAAGCGTGCGCCGGCGCAAGGCGCCGGCTCGACCGCCGATGTCGCCGCGCTCAAGTCTGACCTCGCGGCAGTGAAGGATTCCCTTGCCGCTCTCGATGGCCGCCTCAAGGCGATGGCAGCGCGGACGGGCGCAGCGCTGGCGCTTGGCGACCTTCGCCGGACCGTCGAGACCGGCCGGCCCTATAGCGGTCCCCTCGACGCCTTGAAGAACATGGCCGACAGCGACCAGCAGCTGGGACAGGCACTCGATCCTTCCATCGCGGCTCTTACGCCCATGGCCGCCGCCGGTGCTCCGACCCTGGCCGATCTCCAGGCGGGCCTCTCCGATGCCAGCACCACCATCCTCGCCGCGGGCGGCGCACCCGAGCCGGCGGCCAGCGGCAGCTTCACCGACCGCGTGTTGGCGAAGCTCCAGTCCCTGGTCAGCATCCAGCCAATAGCCGCCCCGGAGGGCGGCAACACGACCGGCGGAGAGGCGACGGGCGACACACCCGCGGCCCATGTCGCCCGGGCCGAAGCGAAGCTCGCCGCCGGCGATCTCGACGCCGCGGTGGCCGAGCTTTCGACGCTCACCGCCAAGCAGGCGGATGCCGCGGGGCCATGGCTCGCCCGGGCCAGGGCGCGGCTCGCGGCCGAGAAGGGGCTCGCGGACCTGGACAACGCCGTTCTTGCCGCGCTCGCGAGCGCGGCGTCCGGCCAGTGAGGGCGGCAGCCATCATGGTGGGCCGGCCATGACCTTCTGGCGCTGGCTCTGGTTCCTGATCAAGGTCGGCGTGGTCGCCGTGGCGGCGCTGTGGATCGCCGACCGGCCCGGGCAGGTGAGCTTCGTCTGGCTGGGATACCGGGTCGAGACCAGCATCGGCGTGATGCTGGCCGGCCTGGTCATCCTGCTGGCCGTCGTCGTCCTGCTGCACCGGCTCTGGCGCCTGGTCTGGCGCACGCCGCGCGACCTCGCCCGCCTGAACCAGGAGCGCAAGCGCCAGCAGGGCTATCGGGCGCTGAGCCAGGGCATGGCGGCGGTGGCGGCGGGCGACGCGGGCGAGGCCCATCGCCAGGCCAAGCTCGCCAACAAGCTGTTGAAGGACCCGCCGCTCATCCTTCTGCTGGCGGCCCAGACAGCCCAGCTCGGCGGCGACGAGAACGCGGCCCGGCGCTATTTCACCGCCATGCTGGAGAAGCCGGAGACATCGTTCCTGGGCCTGCGCGGCCTGCTCATGCAGGCGCTCAAGGCGGGCGACAGGACCGAGGCGCTGGCGCTGGCGCGCCGGGCCTATGAGGAGCGGCCGAGCACGCCCTGGGCGGTGACGACCTTGCTCGATCTCCAGCTCGAAAGCGGCCGGTGGAGCGAGGTAAAGCTCCTGCTCCAGCAGGCGGCGAAGCTGAAGGCGGTGCCCGAGGCCAAGGCCAAGCGCATCCGCGCCGTGGTGGCGGCGGAGCGCGCCCGGGTCGAGCCGATCGCAAGCGGACTGGACGCGGCGCGGGAAGCGGTGAAGCTCGCCCCCGACCTGGTGCCCGCCCGCGCCAGGCTGGCCGAGCTCCTGATCCAGGCCGGACGGATCAAGGAAGCGGGCAAGACGATCGAGCAGGGCTGGGCCCTCATGCCGCATCCCCTGCTGGCCGCGGCCTATGCCGGGCTTGCCCCGGGCGAAGACGCGCTCTCGCGCTACCGGCGCTTCCTGCGCCTGGCCGAGATCGCGCCCCGGCATCGGGAGAGCCTGCTGGCCGAGGGCGAATGCGCGATCGCGACCGAGCTGTGGAGCGAGGCGCGCAAGCATCTCGAACTCGCGGCCTCGCTCGAGGGCGACCGGCCGAGCGCCAGGCTCTGCCGGCTCATGGTCCGCCTGGAGGAGAGCCCGGGCGGCGAGGCCGGAGCGGCCAGGCGCTGGCTCATCGCCGCGGCCGAGGCGGACCCCGACCCCGCCTGGCTTTGCGGACGCTGCGGCACCTTGAGCCAGGCATGGCAGGCCGATTGCCCCCATTGCCGCGCCTTCGACAGTCTCACCTGGCAGGCGCCCCAGCGCACCGTGACGGCGACCCTCATCAGCCCGCCCGCGACTCTGCCGGCGCCGGGACATGAGGATCGCGGTCATGGCGAGGAAGCCGCGCGCGTGGCCGCCGGCCATACGGGCCCGCAAGCCGCGATCCTGCCGCCCACGCCTGGTGCGCGCGCGGCACCGCTCGCCGCCCCGGTTGACGCCGCCAGGAGGGTGAACTAGCTTCCGCCGCGCTCTGGCGGGCGCCCGGGGTGTTCCGGTCGAGCGCCACTGCTCAACCCTGTCTTCGTCATTCCCGCGAAAGCGCGAATCCAACGAAAACATGGACCCCCGCTTGCGCGGGGGTGACGAGAAGGAAGGACGGCGGTCTTGCTACCGCCCAGGCAAACGATGCTTACGCCGCGCGCAACGCCCGGCGACAGTGCCCCGATAGCTCAGCGGTAGAGCAACCGCTTCGTAAGCGGTAGGCCGTTGGTTCAAATCCAACTCGGGGCACCATTTTTTCAATGGCTCAGGCTGTGATTTGGCAAGCCACCCCGGATCAAAACGGGGCGGGGTATCGGCCGGGGTACCGCCTCTTGCCTGCCGCAGCGCCGGGGCAAAGCGCGTGCTATTTCCATCTTTCGCGAAGGCGGCCGGCGAGGTCGACATGGGGCCGCTCTGCCAGCCCCGGCCTGAGCGTCTCTCGAACTCGCTCCCGGAGCCCAGGCTACCCGCTCGAAGCGATCGAGCATGGCCGCAGTGATGAAGCGGCTGCGGGGCGCGTAGACATGCCGGTCGGCCAGGCGGCGCTGCTGATGGGTGAAGAATCGCTGGGGGTGGAGAAGGTGAAGTTCGTCCTTCGCCCGCGTCATGGCGACGTAGAGGAGGCGGCGCTCCTCCTCGATCTCGGCGCTGCTTCCGGTGCCAAGATCGCTCGGGATGCAGCCATCGACGACGTTCAGGATGTAGACCGCCTGCCACTCCTGGCCCTTGGCCGAGTGGATGGTGGAAAGGATGAGATAATCCTCATCGAGTGACGGCCTGCCCGCCTCCGCGCCGCTGGCGCTCGCGGGATCGAGGGTCAGCTCCTCGAGGAAGGACTGGCGCGTCGGGTAGCCGGCAGAGATCGCCTCGAGTTGATCCAGATCCGAGAGCCGCGCCGGCGCGGCGTCGTAGAGCCGCTCCAGATGCGGCTGGTACCATGATTTCACCATTGGAAGCTGCGCGGCCCAGTGGAGGCTGCCATCCTGCAGCTGCGCCAGCAGCCGGACAAAATCCGGCCAATCCTCGGCGGCGGCGGCGGGCGGCTTGAAACCCCGCAGCGCGCCTTTGGCAAAGCCGGCATTTTCGAGGCACTCGAGGGCCCTGCGCGCCGTGGCCGGGCCAACGCCGGGAAGAAGCTGGAGTATCCGGAAGCCCGCCACGCGGTCTCGCGGGTTCTCCGCCCAGCGCAGGAGGCAAATCAGGTCCTTGACATGGGAGGCCTCGAGGAAGCGCAGGCCCCCGAACTTGACGAAGGGAATGTCGCGCCGCGCCAGCTCGATCTCGAGCAAGCCGCTGTGATGCGACGCCCTGAAGAGCACGGCCTGCTCCTTCAGGGGCACGCCGGCTTCGCGCGCCGCCAGGATCCGGTCCGAGACATAGCTCGCCTGGGCCTGATCGTCCTGCACGCTGACAAGCCGCGGCTTCTGCTGGGACCGGCGCTCGCCGAAGAGATTCTTGGTGAAACGCTCCTTGGCCTGCTCGATGACCACATTGCTGGCGGCCAGGATCGGTTGGGTCGAGCGGTAGTTCTGCTCGAGGGTGACGATCCTGGCCGGCGGGTCGAAGAGGCCGGGAAAGTCCAGGATGTTGCGCACCGTCGCCGCACGGAAGCTGTAGATCGCCTGGGCATCGTCGCCGACGACCGTGAGCCCATCGCCACGCGGCTTCAGGCCCAGCAGGATGCCGGCCTGGAGCGCGTTGGTATCCTGGTACTCGTCGACGAGCACGTGATCGAAACGCTCGCCGACGCGGGCCGCCAATTCCTCCGTCCGCATCATCTCGGCCCAGTAGAGCAGCAGATCGTCGTAATCGAGGAGGTTCTGGCGCTGCTTGGCATCGACATAGGCGCCGAAGAGCTGCTTCAGTTCCTGCTCCCAGGCCGCGCACCAGGGAAAAGCGCGTTCCAGAGCCTCGCCCAGGGAAGCCTGGAGGTTCACCGCAAGGGAATAGATGGCAAGGCAGGTCTGCTTCTTGGGAAAGCGGCTCTTCTTGCCCGAAAGCCCCAGCTCGTCCCGGATCATGTTCATGAGATCGCCGGCATCCTCGCGATCCGCGATGGTGAAAGAAGGATAGAGGCCGATGCTCGATGCGTGCTGGCGCAGCAGACGCGCGCCGACCGAATGGAATGTCCCGGACCAGGGGACGGCGGCCGATCCGCCGGCTTTGGTGCCGCGAAGAGCCGCGGCACAGATGCGCTCGACGCGTCGTTTCATCTCGCCCGCCGCCCGGCGGCTGAAGGTCAGGAGCAGGATGCGGCCGGGATCGGCACCGCAGAGGATCAGATGGGCCACCCTGTGGGCGAGCGTATTGGTCTTGCCCGACCCTGCCCCGGCGACGATCAGCAGGGGCGGCGGCGCTGCTTCCCCGATGCCATGGACGACGGCATCGCGCTGGGCCGCATTCAGGCTGGCGAGGTGACTCTGATTGTCCATGGCGTCCACGGGGGGGTCCACGGGCGCGAGCAT
This sequence comes from uncultured Alphaproteobacteria bacterium, assembly GCA_963724385.1. GTDB lineage: Bacteria > Pseudomonadota > Alphaproteobacteria > Dongiales > Dongiaceae > DASXQK01. The sequence continues at coordinate 1,767,008 of CAVRUJ010000002.1, forward strand.
AACCGGCGCGCCGAGTTCGCCAGAAGGAATAGTTCCCACTTCGTTCACGATGCCGTCAGGGCACTCCTTCCCGGCCCGGTCGCGGACGGCCGGACCCGAAAAAAATAATTCAGACCGGGCTGAAAGACGGATCGAGGGCAACGTCGATCAGGGTCGGGGTCTTGGCGGCAAGCGCCGCGGCGAGAGCCTTGCGGACCTCGGCCAAGGTCTGGGCGCGCTCAGCCTCAACGCCCATGGACCGGGCGAGCGCCAGGAAATCGATGGCCGGTTCCTCGAGGTTCATGGCGACGTAGCGGCCGGTCTGCGCCGCATGGCCGCGCAAGGCGTTCAGCCGCTGCTTCAGGATGCGATAGCCGCCGTTGTTCAAAATTAAGAAGACAACCGCGAGGCGCTCATGGGCGGCGGTCCAAAGGGCCTGGCAATTGTACATGGCGCTGCCGTCGCCGATGAGCGCGAGGACGGGACGATGAGGCAGCGCGAGCTTGACGCCGATGGCCGCGGGCAGGCCCCAGCCGATGCCACCGCCGCGCATGCCGAAGAAGCTCTTGGAATCATCGCATGCTACGAGCTGGCGCAAGCCCGGCCCGGAAGACAGGGTCTCCTCGACGATCACAACGTCCTTGGGCAGCATCTCGCCGATCGCCTGCCACAGGGCGAGCGGCTGGATCAGGGGCTTGCCGGCTTCCGCGAGCGCGCGGGCCTTGAGGGCCGCAAGCTCCTCGGCGATGCCGGCCCTGAGCGCGTTCTGTCGGCGCCCCGCCACCCTTTTGGCCTCTTCCGACATGGCGGCGGCGACGGCCGCCGTCAGCTCCGGCAGCGCCGCCTTGGGATCGGCCAGGATCGCCACTTCGGTCGGATAGTTCTTGCCGAGCTGCCAGGGATCGGAATCGAGATGGATGATGCGAAGCCCGGGCGGCATCGCCTCGATCTCCGAGGGCAGCGACATGGTGAGGAGATCGCCGCCGATCGAGAGCAGCAGGTCGTGCTGGGCCAGGGTCTTGCGGATCTGAGGGGCGAGGCGGGTGATCGGGCCGCGGAAGAGAGGATGGCTGCTGGGAAAGGGCGTGGAATTGTCGATGCCCTCGAGGTGGACGGGCGCGCCGATGGCCTCGGCGAGTTCGACAAGCTCGGCCAGCGCGCCGCTCCGGGCAACGCTGTCCCCGGCCAGGATCACCGGGTGTTCGGCGGCGGCGAGCAGCCTGGCCGCCGCCGCGATCGCCGCGGCATCGCCGCGCAGGCCTGGGCCGATCCGGGTCGGCCGGCCGAGATCGATGTCCGCCTCGGCGTTCAAGATGTCCCCGGGGATCGAAAGGAAGACCGGCCCGGTGGGCGGGGCGAGCGCCGTCTTGGCGGCGCGATGGAGGAGGCGCGGCAGATCGGCGAGGCGGCGCACCTCGACCGCCCATTTGACGAAAGGCCGCGCGATCTCCGGCAGCTCGGCCCAGAGGATGGGCTCGGTGACGGCGAAGCTCTGGTCATGCTGGCCGGCGGTGACGAGGAGCGGCGCGCCGGCCTTCTGGGCGTCGTACAGCATGCCCATGGCATTGCCCAGGCCCGGCGCCACATGGATGTTGACGGCCGCGAGCTTGCCCGAGGCCTGGGCATAGCCGCCGGCCATGGCCATGACTGCACCTTCCTGCAGGCCCAGCATGTAGCGAGGTGCGGTCTCGACGGCGAGAGCGTCCATCAGCGGCAGCTCAGTGGTGCCGGGATTGCCGAAGATCACCTCCACGCCCTCCTGGCGCAGCAGCTCGAGGAAGGCACGCTTGCCGGATATCAGTGGCATGAAAGCAACCCCTGTTTTCAGCTTGCTACCAGAGACTCGCCCGGAAGCTCCTCAAGCGCAACTCGCGGAGCGAGGGCTTTCCTGCCAAAGATGGAACTAAAATTGGGGCAGCAAACTCAATGCAGTGCAGCGGACTAGCCGGAATCCCCGGCTGCCGGCAAGTCACAGCCTCGCACTGTGCGGTGGCCGCGGTCTGGGGCGGATCGCATCGGTGGCCAGGGCCACTGTCGAAGCATAGGACCTGCAGCGACTGCCCTTTGTTCCAATTGCGCCAAGGTTCAAATTGCTTCAAGGCTTTGCTCGAGGCGAGGAAGGCAGCCCAGGCGCCAAGCATGACGAGGATTTGCATTCGCAATCTGCTGGTTCTTGCAGCCGTGCTCAGCATCGGCTGGGACATCCCATGCAGCGCCCAGAGCGATGTTCCCGTCACAACCGGGGATTTCCTGGCCTACTGCCAGGAGAACTATCAAGGCTGCGAGGACAAGGTGACCGGTACCGCGGTCGACCTGATCATGACCCACAATCCGAACTTCTGCGATCCCGAGAACGACTATCCCAATGACCTGACGGAAGCCGTGATAGCCTGGCTCACGGCCCGTCCGGAAATTCGTGGCCAGGCCTTGTCCGAGGGTCTCCTCAGCGCACTTGTTGCCACCCGGCCTTGTCCGCTGCAGTAGTCCGTAGCGATCATCGGCCCTCGGCCCGCGTCAGTGGGTCGGCTTGAAATGCTTCCAGTTGGGGTTCGATGCCGGGCTTTCTGTCAATTCATCGGCTCCGCCGGCTGCGCGTCAGCCCCTCGATTGCTGCCAGTATCCGCCGCCACGTCGCGGCCCCGATCATATCGCCGGCCTCTAGCAACTCGTCGGCCCGCTCGGCAGCTCGCAACGGCGCAGCCTCACCGTACTGGTCCATCAGCAGTTTGGCGGCGCGGAAGATGCCAGAGTCAGGGGTTATCGCTTAGCGCCAATCGGGGAGCGGCCTTTTTTGAGATCGAGAGCTACTTAGCGCCATGTGTGACGCAGGCGGACCAGTGAAAGCGCGGCCTGCCAAGAGACGATGTTTTGTCTGCCAGATCCAGCACGGTGGCCTTGATTTTGTCCCGTGTGGTTTCATCGGCTTTGGCAAGACCAGCGACCACCGGGGCTGCTACCTCGGTCATGAGGTTCCAGTATTGCTGGCTCGTTTCGAAGTCCATTTCGCCAGCGACTTCCCTTGTTCCGATGTTCTTTAGCCCGCCCTTTCGGAAAGCATCGTCCATGTAGCCGGGCGATGCACATCGGAAGAGACCCGGTGCTCCGGGAGGAGGAGGCGGCAGAGCGGCAAGTTTGTTGATCGTGCCCATGATCGTAGTTGCCCAAGGGTTCTTTTCGGGCGGCCCCCAAACTGCCGCACAAATACGTGCTCCCGGTTTTGCCACCCGGGTAAACTCGCGGACAGCGGCCTGCACATCTGGAAAGAACATGAAGCCAAATCGGCAGAGGACGGCATCAAAGCTGTTCTCTGCAAAGGGCAATGCACACGCATCGCACAGCTTGGTCTTGAGATTCATTATGCTGCGGCTGGCGGCTTTCTCTCGTGCGACTGCCAACATGCGCTCCGATAGATCGGTCACCGTGACTGTACCCTTGGGGACGCGTGTCGCGGCCGTCAGGCCCGGTTCTCCCGTCCCTGCCGCCACATCGAGAACGTCTGCATTTTCCCGCAGGGCCGCGGCATGAATGAGCTCCTGCCCGACCGGCGCCAGCCACTGCATGACGAATTCATCCCATTTTTTCCAACCGCCGGAGAACCTGTCCCAGGTCTCACGCTGTTGATCCCGAATTTGGGTTTCCTTCGAAGGCATGAGTTCCTCCATTGCCAAACATCCAGTTGCCGACGCAGTCAGATCGGACATGATAGCGGCTTCGAGATTGTCGGACAGCACCGCTCGCCGGAGGAGCAGCGGAGGCGCCGGCCGACGCAGGACGGCTCGGGCGGAAACCTTGCCGCTTCGCAGACGCCGTACCTCGACGAGAGGGGCAAATAGCCGCCGCGTCAGTGGGTCGGCTTGAAATGTTTCCAGTTGGGGTTCGATTGGTAATAGCCGCGAGCTTGCTCTTGATAACCGCCCCAGGCCTTCGGCTGGAAACCGTGCAGCGACGGCGGCGGACCAGGCCGATTGTTCCATGGCCCGCGATAGCTCGACCCCGAATACCAGCGGCCCCCATAGTTGGAATAGTACGTCCCGCCATCGAAAAACAGCGGATAGCTGAAGCCCATGCCGACATAAACTCCGGGCGAAGGCAGCCACACCATGTCCGGCGGCCCTGAGGGGGGCGCGGGAGGGTAGCCATAGCTGGGGGCGGGCGGAGGGGCGTAGCTCGGTCCGGGCGCGTAGTAGTAACAGCCGGCGAATGACCCGGCCAGGACCAGCAGCAACAGCATCCGAAGCCGACGCATATGAAACCCCATTTGGCCCCTCTTCGGCCCTTCGGGCAGCACTGAAAGGCTAATGCTTCCAGGCGACGCCTCCATGATCTAGATCAATCAGACGAAGATCCGGCGAGCACCCCAATCGACGGCAGGAGTTTCAATCTAAGGCGAGGGAGCGGTGCGGTTCCCCTGGCGGCCGGCATTCTCGGCCGATCGGCGGAGCACCTCGAAAGCGTCCTTGCGGACGTGGTTTTTGCGAATCGCGATGCGCAGCTGTCCTTCCGTAATGCTGCCTCGATCCATGCACTCACGCAGCAAAGCGAAGAAGTGGTCCTCCTGCCGGCGGTCGGGATGAGGTTGGTAGAATACCCTGTTGCTCCCGTCCTTCGACAGCATGCGCCGGGCAAGGCGTTTCAAGCCCCGACGCGAGAACAGCGTGGATGGCGCATGCTCATGATAGTCGGCGGGCAGGCCTGTCTTCCAAGGCTGCGTGGATATCTGCGTATTGTGAAGCAGCTTGGTTGCGTCGGTTAGCCTGTCGTGGTCGTTCCATTCCTCCTCGAACAGCCCAATTCGCTCCGGTACCTCGTCCAGCAGGGAGAGCCAGGGGCCCATCGCCAGGCGGAGCGCGAAGATGTCTTCGATGTCGCGCTCCCAGTCCCAATGCGCCAGCCGTTCGCAGTCAAGCAGCATGACCGCGGATGAGTAGAGCCGGCGACCATTGCGTGACTCGGTCTTCTGACGGCAGAGGATCGCCCTGCCTTGCATGTCTCGTGACAGCAGTTCATAGACGTCGCCGACCGCGAAGACGTTGGGATCTACCACCAGGGCTCGGCCGCGATAGCCCATGAGCGAGGGAACCATTCGGCGCAGTGGCGCGAAGGATTGCAGATCGCTGCGGCGCCAGACGGACGGTGCGTTTCCCTCCCACCAGAGGAATTTGGCGTTGTTCCGCCTGCAGAGGAATTGCGTTTCTTCCAGGCGTAGAAGCCGCACGTCGAACTGGTCCGAATGCTTCGACCGGGACTTGAGCGCATGCGCGCTGACCAAGGCAGCGATCAATTGTTGATCGTTCGTGTGGATGAACACAGTAGCTTTGGGACTGCTTGCTACCATCCTGACGGCGCCGCGCTCGCTTTGTCCCTCGAGCCGTACAGTTCCGTGTCAGCCCCTCTCTTTTGCATCAGCAACGATCTCCGCGCGAGACATGCCAACCGAGAGTGCTATGCGACACGAGCAATCGCAAGAAATGCGCTAACCTCGTGATACGGATCCTTCCAGGCATGGGTCTTGTATCGGTCTTGCCGGTCTTTCCGGAGAGGCCAAAGGAGCAGCGCTCTTGCGGCTTGCCTTGAGCCCTGAAGCGGCAAGCTCCGGATTCCGCGAAAGCTCTCGTCCAAATAGCAGGCCCGCAGAAACGCCCACTGTTCTTCACAGACCTGCAGATACCTGGCCCGCGCGGCAGAATCGACCGACGGATGATGGCCGAGAACATGCAGCGCATGCATCGCCTCCAGCTGCACCCACCACTGGCGAAGATCGCTCGGCTGCCCGGCATCGGGCCAGCTACGCCCCTGTGCAGCAACGGCATGGCAGAATCCGCCGCCCGGATGCCGGGCCCAGGCCAGGCAAAACCCGACCAATCGCAAGCTGGCCTCCAGGGCCCTCTTCGCAAGCTCGGGAGGGCAACGCGCAAGCGCGAGACGATGGGCCATCGCGAAGCTATCGCCAACCCGGACCAAGCTGGGCGCCAAGCGCCAGTCGCGCCTGTACAGATAGCCCATCGCGCCGTGGGGATCGATCAGCCGATCCGCCACGAGCTCGATGAGCCAATTGAAGCGATCGGCCGGGTTGTTTCCAATACCCTCTCGGGCAAGGACGGCCAGCATTTCGATGGCGTCCCCTAGCGTATTGCTCTCCTTGAATCCCGAAGAGACCCCCAGGGGATCCCGACCGTCTTGTGTCGGCAGTCGAATCCAATCCGGATACCGTTCGTTGTCGCGCCGGTAAGCGCCCCAATAGCCCCCGTACTGTCTGTCCCAGGTGACGTTGTCCAACCATGCATGGGCTCGTGCCGCCCAGGATTCGCCCTCGCCCGGCTCGAGGAAGCCGGCAGATTCCGCGAAGGCCTGGGCGGCGTAGGTCACGCCGTGCGGATGCTTCAGTCCATCCAAGAGCGGTTTGCCCGAGCGGTCGACCCGGGCGAAGAACCCGCCATGCTCTCGGTCCCACATGGCTTGCTGCAGAAACCGGAAGCCATGGCGAGCGAGGTCTGCGCATCCTTCGCCCGGCATCGCCTTCTCCAGACGCGCGAAACTCAACGCCGTGCGCGCCGCGTGCTCCAGACTCTTCTCCTGCGGACCAAGGGGGCGCCAGCGCTCGTCGAGGTCGACCAGGAACCCGCCATGTTCCTTATCGATGCAATGCGCGCCAAACGGCTCGAGCACATGCCGCCGCAACACCGCAATGGCCTCTTCCGGGGTCATTGAAGCCCGCGCATCAGGAAGCGCAGCAGAGGTCCCATGACAAATGTTGCCAGCAGGCGACGCCCTGCCGACACCGGCAGGCGTTCCGGATCCCGGCGGACAATCAACCCTCGCACGTACCGAGTCTTCCCATGCAGGCCTACATCCCCGGCGCTGTACCGTGGTGGAAAAACCAGCGCCTGCTTCGGCCAGTGCATCTTGATCATCGTTTCGGTCGGTCCGCAGGCTATGTGCCACCATAGCAGCCAAGACCGCGAGCCCCGACCCTTTTTGGGTTTTTCATCCATTTGTGCCATATCCGAGCGAGCCTCTGCCTGGTCCCCGACGCCCTGAAACGCCGCAGGTCCTGGCTTCCGTGCCTTAGGTCCGAGATTGTTGTAAGATAGGTGGAGGATTGGGGTGCCGACTGAACGGAGGCCTCGCTGTGGCCCGTCTCGGCGCCTTGCTATCAGGAATTATCATCACGCTCTCGATTGTCGGCGTCATGGGGTATCTCATGCCATCGCAGCGAGCCGAATGAAGCAGGGTGAGCGCTGGAGTCCAGGAGTCTTCGCCTTCTATTTCGGGGTCGCCGGCGGCTGCGCCCAATTGGTGCCGATTTATAGATCGCTGCCGATCACATACGCCGATTTTCTCCCCACCTTGGGCCAAATCCTGATAGGCGCTGCCGTGGGTGCCGTGATCGGCGCCGCCATTGCCTGGGTGCGAAACCTGTTCCTTCCGTAGGGTAGCCAAACTCCCTGTACGGTCGATCAGGGGTCGTGGCAGAAATGGCCGTCTTCCCGGCCGGAGGCGCAGATGAGCCCTGTCAAAGCGGTCATCATTTGGAGCGCCGTCATCATCGTCTGGGCCGTAGCCTGCGCCAGCTGGTGGTGGGCGACATCTCGCGACGACTACGCAAAATTGGCAGCCGCTCGGGCCTGCTACAGCTCAGCCTCGCAAGCGCAGAACGCCTCGCCCCAATGCGCGAACATCAAGCCGACAGATTTGCTGACCTATAAGGCTTCCATCGACCGCAGGGCCAGGACATCGAGGCTTGCAGCGGCGTTTGGAACCATGGCGTTACTCATACTGATGATTGTGACGCGGCGTCGGGCGGGGAAAGGATAGAGCCTTCGTAGACCCGCTGGCGATGCGTCCGCCGGACTCATCCCACGGCCCGGAAATCGCGTCTTGGCCTATGGCCGGCGGAACAACGGGATCATCGCGCGGTGACCGGGGATCTCCCGGCGAAATACCGTCGCCTCGTCGCCCATCGCAAGGCAACCCTCGGCCTGCGTACCGGAGAGCTCATCGCCGTCCCTGGCCGTATGGCGGTCGGCGACACGGCCCAGGCCCATGTCGAGGATGATGGCGTCGAGCAGACGAAGATCACCTCCGCGCCCTCCTGGCGCAGCAACTCGACGTCCGAGGGTTTTCCCGCCAAAGAAGGGAGTCAGATTCGGGCTGTAGATTCAGTACAGGGGGAACGCGGAGCCAGCCTGAGCGCTGCGACCCGGATCCCGCGGATGACCGGTTACGGGAGTCGTCAGACTGGAACCGGCGGCAGGGTTGATCGCCGTTGCCAATTGACCGGCAGGGTATCTCTGATGCCGAAAATCGGCGGCAGTCGACTCCCCTTGCTCCCGACGGCGGCGCAGGTCTCGCAATCGGCATTGTTGCGTCAAGGCAACACTACCCCCTCAAATCATTGCTGCCGCGAATACATGCTCCCGCCGATTATGGCGTTTGCTAGGATTGGCTGGAATTGGCGTTTCGCGAGTGGGGGGTAAAGCATGGCACGCAGTTGGTTCGCGCTTCCTCTGGGGATCCTGGTGGCAGCGGGATTGTCTATTACCTCAGGCGCTTCCTGGGCCGGCGGAAGCGTCAGTGCCATGGGTCCGTATAACTGGACCGGCTTCTATATTGGCGCGCACATTGGCGGCCAGTTTGAGAACCAAGACTGGTCCAACATCATTGTCCCCGGTCATAGCAACCAGACTCTCCCGGGCACCTTCTCAACCTCGAACGCCTCGGGCTTCCAGGGGGGACTTCAGGGCGGATATGACTGGCAGATGGGCTGGCTGGTCCTGGGTGTGGAAGGCGACTTCAGCGGCTCGACCCTGAATGGGGGCCAAGTCTGCCGAGGCAACCTCGGCGACGCGACTGCCACCTGTGAATCGGGGATGAATTGGGTAGGCGATCTCACGGGCAGGGTTGGCGGAACCTGGGATCGGGCATTGTTCTATCTCAAAGGCGGCGGCGCCGTTGCGGATAGCAAATTCACTCCGGCAAACGAGAGCTTTGGCCCTGGCTTCTCCGAGCCCGGCTACAACACAACGGATCAAACCCGGTGGGGTTGGGTCGTGGGTGCCGGCGTCGAGTATGCGATCCAGGACAATTGGACCGTTGGGGCCGAGTACTACTATCAAGACTTTGGAAACCGGAGCGTAAGCTTCAGTCCGGCCGGCGTGGACGGGTGCGGCGGATGCGGCAACCCTCCCTTCAGCGCGAATGTGTCCCAGCACGTCCACAACATCGAACTGCTGGTGAACTACAGGTTCTGAGCGCGAGTGCGCGCAAGGTTCGGGAGGGGATGCTGTTTTCGCCCCTCCTGATCCGAAGCAGAGCGGCCCGAGGGCCTCGGCCTCTTTCCTGAATTCTGCACCGGTTTGAGCGAGAGTTTTCCGGCAAGCAAGACACGCCCGCCAATTCTGCGCCCTATGGCCGGCGGCGGAAGGCCGATAAGCTCGACCCCGAACGGATTTTGAGCGAGGTCGATCATGGCAGCTGCGAACTGGCGATGGCCCATTCCCGGACCGCAATACCTGGCTGGGACCGCCGGGCGTCTCACCTTCGTCGGCGGGGCGGGCGATTTCGACGCGGAAGGCGCCATAAGGCACCCCGATGCCCTCGAGCCGCAGATCTCGGGCGCGATGTCGAACCTGGCCGCTGCCCTGGCGATCGAAGGCTGCGAGCCGGCCGACGTCCTGCGGTTGAAGGTCTTCTACAAGAGCGACGGCTCCCGCGACGAATGGGAGATCTTCGCCGCGGTCGCGCGGCATCTCAGTGAAGATCCCCTGCCGGCGATCACCTTGCACCCGGTTCCCCTCCAACCATTCTCGGGCCAGGAGCTGCAGGTCCAGGCCATCGCCATCCGGGGCTGGCGGAACGCCGGGGACCATCGCGCCGTGACCGGGGACGTCCCGGCGAAATACCGGCGACTCGTCGCCGGTCGCAAGGCAACCCTCGGCCTGCGCGCTCGCGAGTTCATCGCCGTCCCTGGCCGCACGGCCGCCAGCGACAAGGCCCAGGCGCTCGCCAAGGACGATGGCGTCGAGCAGACGAGGATCGTCATGTCGCGCCTCGAAGCCACCCTCACGGAGCTGGGCGCTTCGTTCCAGGACTGCGTCAAGAAGGAAGGCTACTACTTCGGCAAGACCCAGGCGCAATGGGCGGAGATGGCCAAGACCCGCGCCTCGTTCTTCCGCGAGCCGGGCCCCGTCGCAACCGTCGTGCCATGCCATGCCTTGTGGCCCGCCGGCGCGCTCACCAAGGTCGAAGTCCTGGCGATGCGCGAAAGCTGGAACGGCTTCGACAAGTACATTCCGCGGGAAGACCGCTGGCCGCATCGGGTCTGGGATTGGCCGGTGCCGCTGCCCTACCGGCAGGCCATCCGGCTTCGCGACACGATCTGGCTCGGCGGGCAGGTGCCCTGGGCGACTGATTCGAACGCCGGCCGCGTGGTCCTGCCCGGGCAGGTCCTGGCGCAGACCCAGTTCACCATGAGCTATATCGACGACCTTCTCCAGGCCTTCGGCAAGTCGACCACTGATCTCCGGCTGCTGGTCGCCTATTTCACGTCGAACGGAACCGAGGCCGAAACGCAGGAGTTCCTGGCGACCCTGGCCGCCTGCATCCCCGGGCCCTTGCCGCCGATGACGGTCGTGCCGCAGCCCCACATGCACACTAAGGAGATGACGGTCGAGATATGGGGTGTCGCCCGAGGCTAGCCGGCGCCCGGCCAGAGGCGAGAGTGCGGGCGAGGTATTTGTAGAACTGGGCGACCGTCCCTTCGAAATGCGACAAGGGACCGCGCGCTGCCTTGCGGGACCGCATGGCCTTGGCGAGCTCGGTCGTCGCGAGCGAGTCCTCCTGGTTGACCTTGGCGATCAATTCGCGCCGCTGGCGGCCGAGCTCGGGATCCTCCGCCGCAATGTCCTTCCACATGAGGTAGCCGCCGAGCACCTTGGTCTTCTCCGGCCCGTCGGGCCGGAAGGAGAGCCAGTTGTTGGTGCCGGCCCGCATCGCCATGGTGAAGGCGGGGAAGACATAGACCATGTAGCCGGTGGTGAGCTCTTCCTTGGTCAGCCCGCGGAGGTCACCCCGGGGGTTCATGGGATGATCGGCGCCGCCCAGGTATTTCTCGCCCATCCGGCAGCGCTCATGGGTGAAGGTCTCGTCGGTCGCGGGAACGGCCGGGATGTAGGTGCCTTTGGCCGGCATCTGGACGCCGACCGTGCCGGCATGGAGCGCGATGTGGTGGTAGTATTCCATGGAATTCTCGGCGGCGAGCTTCCAGTTGCCGTCCCACTCCGTTTCGTAGTGAAAGATCTCCGTCTGTTCACCGACGCGGTAGTTGGCGACGGCCTTGTCCATCGAGGCCATGACCGGCCTGAGCGGTGCTGCATCGTCGTCCAGGTTCACGAACAGGAATCCCATCCAGCTGTCGAGCCGGTACTGGGGCAGGCTGCAGGAGTTCTTGTCGAAAACCCGGCTGCCTTCCATGTGCGGGGCGCCGATGAGGCGGCCCTCGGTGTCGTAGGTCCAGGCGTGATAGGGGCAGACGAAGCGCTGGACGTTGCCGCGGTCGTGGGCGACCGGCATGCTGCGGTGGCGGCAGGCGGCATTGAGCGCCCGCAACCTGCCGTCCATGCCGCGCACGACGATGACCGGCTCGCCCATGACGTCGATGCAGTAGTAGTCGCCCGGCTTCGGCGCATATTCCTCGCGGCCGACGCAGAGCCATGACTTCTCGAAAATCGCCTCCACCTCGCGCCCATAGAGTTCCCTCGAGAGATAGGCCTCCGGCGGCAGGGAGAAGCAGGCGGCGTCAGGCGTCTCGAGGTATTCCGTGAGATCGTCGAGGAGCGAATCGAGGGTTTTGGTCATGGCAACCGTCTCCAGGTTCTCTCAGCATAGCCGTCGGACAGCGGCGCCGCGATGCCCTTGGTGGGATGGCGCGCCGAGGCCTAGACTGACCACGGCTTTCAGGATCAGGAGCCCTTGATGCCTTTGCGCGCCGTCATCGCCATGATGCAGCACGAGACCAACACCTTCTCGCCGGTGCCAACGCCGCTCGCGCGATTCGGCAGCCCGGATGTGCCCACGGGGAAGGAGGTCTACCGCCGGTTCAAGGGCACGGGCACGGGTCTCGGCGCCTTCCTCGACGCGGCGGAGGCCGCGGGCATGGAGATCGAAACCCCGATCGCCGCCAACGCCGCCCCCAGCGGCCCCGTCGAAGCGGCCGCCTATGCGCAGATCTGCGATGCGATTTGTGCGGCAATCGCCAAGGGCTGCGACGTCTGCTTCCTCGATCTCCACGGCGCCATGGTGACCCAATCGACCGATGACGGCGAGGGCAGCCTGCTGAAGCGCATCCGCCAGCTGGCGCCGGGCCTGCCGATCGCCGTCAGCCTCGATCTCCATGCCAACCTCACGGACGAGATCGTCCGGAACTGCACGGTGCTGGTGGGCTACAAGACCTACCCGCATCTCGACATGTACGAGACGGGCGCCCATGCGGCGCGCATCATGCTGCAGGCGCTGAAGGGCGCCGTGACGCCGGTGATGAGCTGGGGCCAGCGCCCGATCCTGGCACAGACCCTCAGGATGGGGCATGACGACCAGCCGATGGGACCGCTGCTGGCCGAGGCGCGGAGGGAGGAGGCGAAAGGGCTGCTGGCCGCCAGCGTTTTCGGCGGCTTCCCGCTCGCCGACATCCGGCAGGCCGGACTCTCGGTGGTGACCGTAGCCGACGGCAACCGCTCCGCCGCCGAGGCCGCCTGCGAGCGGCTGCTTTCCGCCGCCTGGCAAGAAAAGGCGGAATGGATTTTCAGCTCGGAGCCGCTCGCCGCGACGATCGCGCGCGCGAAAGCGCTGACCGACGGGCCGATCATCCTTCTCGATCATGCCGACAACGCCGCATCCGGCGGCACCCAGGACACCATGGCGGTGCTGAAGGAGGTGCTGGACCAGGGCCTGGAAGACATCGCCATGTTCGGCGTCTGCGACCCGGAAGCCGTGGGCGCGATGGAGGCCGCTGGCGTCGGCAAGGAGATAAGCCTCGACCTCGGCGGCAAGATCGACATGCCCGCGATCGGCCTGGCCGGCCAGCCGCTGCGCCTCGCCGGGCGGGTGCGCGCCATCACCGACGGCAAGTTCGCCATCACGGTGCCCATGAGCCGCGGCACCATCGCATCCATGGGCAAGACGGCCGTGCTCGACACCGGCCGCGCCCAGATCGTCGTCTGCTCGCGCCACACGGAGCCCTACGACCTCGGCTGCTTCCGCAGCGTCGGCATCGAGCCCACCGCCAAGCGCTACCTGATCCTGAAATCCCGCATCCACTACCGGGCCGGGTTCCACGCCATCGCAAAGCATGAGATCCCCTGCAACGGGGTCGGCGTCACAAGCAGCGACAACAGCCTGTTCGCGTTCAAGAAGGTCCGCCGGCCGATCTATCCGCTCGATCCGAACTGTCCGGAACGGCCGAACTACGCGGCGAAGGCCACGCCCTGATCCGAGTCTCCGCTAAACGTCGAAAACGATCACCTTGATCGGCTTGGGCCTGCCGCTGTTGCAGGGGTTGTTGACCTGCGGGCAATTGGAGATGATCGCAATCACGTCCGTGTCGGCACGCAGCTCGATGTAGTTGCCGGGTTTGCTCGGGGCCTTCGCGAAGGTCAATGGATCGAGCCGATTGCGATCGTGCACCGGCACATTGCAGAAGAAATTCAGGTTGGCCACGATGTCGCGACGGCCCAATCCATATTTTGCCAGCTCATGGAGGAAGTTCTCGCGGCAACCCGTCGCGTTCTTCACGCCATAGAGCATTTCATTGCTCGGCGCGCTGCAGCAGCCGCCAATGGTGTCATGGACGCCGCAGGTATCGTCGACGATGGTCATCAACGGCCGTGCCACGTCCGAGTAGAGCGTGTGGCCCTTGGTCAGGAGCAACGTTTTCGACTTCTTGAGGGTGTTGGCCGCATGGTAGCGCTCCTCGGGATTCGCGGCCGCGTAGCAGAGGAAATCCACGCCCTGCTCGCCCTCGATATCGATGATGCGCAGACGCTGCCCTTGCTTGAGGGTCGCGCTCCATGGCTTGCCCGAGGGAACTATGCTTTCGGAAGCGCCTGTGCGCTGGGCCATGATTATTCTCTCTCCGCAGCTCAGAGCCTCAGCATACTCGCCATCCGAAGGATGGGGAAAGCACCGGCAGAGATCCGGTTCGAGGGAAAGGCAACCTGGTGTTGTGACTCTGACGGTTCATTCTCATTCGTCATGCCCGCGAAGCTTGTCCCCGCGCAGGCGGGGAGCGGGCATCCAGGGCGAATGCAGCGCCTGGAAGCCCTGGATTCCGGCTCTCCGCTTCGCTCCGGCCGGAATGACGAAGAGGGAGAATGAATCGAATGTCAGAAGCACAACATTAGCCCAAATCGCGGGCCAGGTGGGCCAGGCAGTCGCCGCGCTCGACGCGCGCCGGCTGGCGCATGCAGACCACCAGGCCTGACACGCCGAACCGGTAGAGAATGGGCTCTCGCAACGGCTCGTCGATGAAGTGGATCAAGCCGCAAGGATCGCCCGCCGCCACCGCCTGGCCCAACTCGACCAGCGGCTCGAATACGCCCACCGACGCGGCGAACACATAGAAGGCGGCGTTGGGAATCTCCAGCCAGCGGCTCTTCCCGGTTGGCGCCTGGCCGTCGCCGGCCAGCAGCCCCAGATATTTCAGCGCGTTGCCGAGACCCCGTTCGACAATCGCCAGGCTGGCCGGCGAGACGGTCGCGCCGCCGCCGAATTCGCCGCTGATCGCCGCGAGCTTGCGGCGCGAGGCCTCCATCTCGGCCATCCGCTGGTCCACCGCATCCCAGACGATCGAAAGCGGCGCGCCGAAGGCCTCGACAAGGGCGTGGGAGCGCGCGTCGATCGCCGCGTCGCCGCTGCGGCAGTAGGAGGCAAAGGGCAGATAGTTCATCGAGCTGCCGCCGGAGTGCAGGTCGATCAAGGCATCGGCGAGCGGGAAGAGCACGGTGCTGTAGTAATGCGCCATGGCGCTGGTCGGAGGACCGTCCGGGTCGCCCGGAAAGGAACGGTTGAGGTTTCCGCCGTCATGGGGCGAAACGCGCAGGCCCGCCGAGGCGGCGGCGGCATTGGCCATCGGCAGGACGATCAGGCGGCCGGACAGCAGCGCCGGATCGAGCTTGCGGATGAGCCGAGCCAAGGCCACCTGGCCTTCATATTCATCGCCGTGATTGCCGCCCATGAGCAGGAGCGTCGGCCCCGCATCGCCGTTCTTCAGGACCGCCACGGGCGTCGTCAGATGCCCATAACCCGAGCGAGTCACGGAATGGGGCAGATAGAGCCAGCCGACCTGCTTGCCGTCGCGCTCGAAGTCGACGTCGGTCCAAACACGGCTGGTCATGGGCAGGCCCCTTGTTGCGCATGCACTGCAAACCGAATTCGAGGAACATTCAACCCGAACAGCGCCGTCCGCAAGGCAGATGCCGAGTTTCTTCGGTTGATCGATCGCCGATCGCAAGGCTAGCTTGCGCGCGGCGGGCAACTGGCGGCGCGGGCGGGCGAGAACAATGGAGCAGCGGGACGTCATCATCGTGGGCGCCGGATTCGGCGGCATGTACATGCTGCACCGGGTCCGCGCGCTCGGCCTCACGGCCAAGGTCATCGAGTTGGGGACCGGGGTCGGCGGGACCTGGTTCTGGAACCGCTATCCCGGCGCGCGCTGCGACATCGAAAGCATGAGCTACTCCTATTCCTTTTCGGAGGCGCTGCAGCAGGAATGGGACTGGCCCGACCGTTATGCGGTGCAGCCGGACATCCTCAGCTACGCCAATCACGTGGCCGACCGGTTCGATTTGCGCCGCGACATCGTATTCGAGACGCGGGTGAAATCCCTGGTCTTCGACGAGGCAGCGCGGCGCTGGACCGTGACCACCGACAAGGGCGAAGGCTTCTGGGCGCGCACCGTCATCATGGCGACGGGCTGCCTGTCGGTTCCCAAGACCCCGGACCTGCCCGGACTGGAGCGGTTCGGAGGGCCCGTTTACCACACGGCGCATTGGCCGCCGGCGGGGGTGGACTTCGCGGACAAGCGCGTCGGCATCGTCGGGACCGGGTCCTCGGCGATCCAGGCGATCCCGCTGATCGCCCGCCAGGCGCGCCATCTGACGGTGTTCCAGCGCACGGCCAACTATTCCATCCCGGCCTGGAACGGGCCCCTCACCGACGAGACGCGCCGAGAGATGAAGCGGAACTATCCCGCCCTGCGCCGCAAGTCGCGCAGCTCCTATGCCGGCGACTACGCCGACGAAATGAGCCACACGATCATGAAGCTGACGCCGGAAGAGCGGGAATTCCAGTTCGAGCGCTGCTGGCGGCTGGGCGGGTTCAACATCCAATACGCCTTCACCGACATCATGGAATTGGCGGAGGCGAACGAGCTGGCCTGCGATTTCGTGCGCCGGAAGATCCGCGCCACCGTCAAGGATCCGCAGGTCGCCGAGCGCCTTTGCCCGAAGGGGCATCCGCTCGGCGCCAAGCGGCTCTGCGTGGATACCGGCTACTACGAGACCTATAACCGTTCCAACGTCCGCCTGGTCGACGTGAAGAGCGATCCCATCGAGAAGCTGACAGCCACGGGCCTCAGAACCCACAGCGGCGAGCATGAGTTCGACGACCTTGTCCTGGCCACGGGCTTCGATGCGATGACCGGCGCGCTCGCCGGCATCGACATCCGTGGCCGCGGAGGGCGGACCTTGGCCGAGCATTGGCGCGACGGGCCGGCAGCCTATCTGGGCCTTGCGGTCGCCGGGTTCCCCAACATGTTCACCATCACCGGGCCGGGCAGCCCTTCCGTCCTCGCCAATGTGCTGCTGGCCTGCGAGCAGCATGTGGAATGGGTCGGCGACCTGCTCGATCACGCCGGCGAGCGCGGCATCGACCTGATCGAGGCCGAGCCCGGGACGGACAGCGACTGGGCGCGCAGGGTTTCCGAGGCCGCCGACCGGACGCTCTATCCCAAGGCCAATTCCTGGTATGTCGGCGCCAATGTGCCGGGCAAGCCGAGGGTCTTCATGCCCTATGTCGAGGGCTTCTGCATCTATGCCGCCGTCTGCGCGGGCGTCGCCGCCAACGGCTATGCGGGCTTCCGCCTGACTCCGGCCAAGGCGAACTGAGCGGCGGAGTCGGGAGCGGCACACTTCCCGGCGGCTGATGCACCGACTCCCGCGGCGTGTCCGGCAGGCCATGTATTTGACACAGTCAAAAGACGCGGCTTGCAGCTTTCGCGAGCTCGCAGCACCCCGCCATTAGCCAGTTGGTAATTGGGCTGAGCTAGCCTCACCCAAAATCGCCACCAGCGCAGCGGACCTGTGAATGGGCGTCAGCTCCGCGAGCGTCGGTTCTCCCGGACTAGCCGGGGTCACCCCAGCCCTGCGGCCTCGCCGACCGGCTTCCCGTTTGCGGTTCCCATAGGCGTGCGGCCAACGGCCGGCTGCCGGCACAAGCCATGATTCGATTCCTGGGAGATCATCGATGAACAACCTGCATCTTCGGGACGGCAAGGTCGAGTTTCGCTGGAAGCGTTGGCGGAACAAGAAACGGCAGGAGGTTTCCTACTGCCTGATGGTGCTGTTCAGCGGCGCGGTGCTGTTCGGCGGGGGCGGCATGGCCCTGGCCGGGCCGACGGGCGGGCAGGTGACGAGCGGCACGGGCACGATCAGCCAGGCCGGCACGACCACGACCATCAGCCAGACCAGCAATGTGCTGGACATCAACTGGCAGACCTTCTCGACCGCACCCAACGAGACGGTGAA
This sequence comes from uncultured Alphaproteobacteria bacterium, assembly GCA_963724385.1. Lineage (GTDB taxonomy): Bacteria > Pseudomonadota > Alphaproteobacteria > Dongiales > Dongiaceae > DASXQK01. Next base: position 1,784,785 of record CAVRUJ010000002.1, read on the forward strand.
CTTCAACCAGCCGGGCTCGAGCGCGCTGGCGATCAACCGGGTGGTGGGCGGGGTTCCCTCCTATCTCCAGGGTGCGTTGAACGCCAACGGCCGGGTGTTCATCCTGAACAGCGCCGGCATCACCTTTGCCGGGACCTCGCGGGTGAACGTGGGCGCCTTGCTGGCGACCACGGCGATGACGATCGACGGCAACGCCAACCAGTTCGCCAACTTCAGCGCGCCCTCGGGCAGCGGCGGCTCGGTCATCAACCAGGGCTCGATCACGGTCTCGAACGGGGGCTTTGCCATCCTGGCGGCGCCCTATGTGCAGAACACGGGCTTCATCAAGGCCGACCTTGGCACGGTTGCGCTGGCGGGGACGAACCAGTTCACCCTCGACCTGCGCGGCGACGGGCTCATCAACTTCGTGGTTCCGCCTGGCACGGCGGCGCAGATCGTGGCCGACGGGCAGAAGGTCGGGGTCGACAATTCGGGCACCCTGCAGGCGCGCTCTGGCCAGGTGATCATCTCGGCCAATGTCGCGACCCAGGTCGTGAACGCGGTCGTCAACCTGAAGGGCGTGGTGGATGCCGATGCCTTCGCGGCCAACGGGGCCGGCGGCACGGTGATGGTGACCTCGACCGGCGACATCAACCTCGGCGGCACGGTCACGGCGCAAGGCAACGGCACCGGTGCGGGCGGCAAGATCGAGCTCAGCGGCCAGCAGATGCGGCTCGGCGGCGAGATCGACCCGGGCAAGGGCGGCAGCATCCTGATCGACCCGAAGAACATCGTGGTGCTGCCGGGCGCCGGCTTCAGCCACAACGTGAGCGCGGGCTCGAACGCGGGCGGCACGACGGACGTCAACGAGACCTGGGTCGCAAGCCATCTCCAGGCCGGCCAGAACGTGACCCTGGCGGCGACCCATGACGTCGCCTTCAGGGGCAGCAACTCGGCGGCGGATTTCATCCTTGCGGGCGGCGGCGGCGGCAACCTCACCGTCACGGCCGGCCGGGACATCCTGTTCTCCCATGTCAGGAACTACGAGATCCAGACCGGCGGCGGGCAGGTGGCGCTAACGGCGACCGCCGGGACCATCGGCAGCGCCCTCCACCGGCTGTCGGTCGTCAGCGGCGTGGGCGTCACCCAGGCAGGCGACGTGGTGCTGAACGCCGGCCAGGACATCTTCCTCGACAACGTCACGATCACCTCGGTCGCGGCGGGCGGCGGCGCGCGCAAGGCCATTCTGCAGGCCCATGCCGGCCACAACATCGCGGTCGCCGGCGCCATCGCGCTCGAGGCTTCCGCCAGCGGCATCGGCGCGCTCGCCAGCGCCGAGGCGGAGCTGTTCGCCAACGGCGCCATCACCGTCAACGGGCAGGTCACCGTTCTGGCCAATGCCCATGGCGCCGGCGGGAGCGTCGAGGCCAATGCCGGGCTCATCGCCGCGGCGAGCCATTCGGTCATCGGGAATTCCATCCGCACGGGTGCTGCGAGCAGCATCCACTTCGCCCATGGGGTCGATGTCGAGGCCAAGGCCGTCGGCGACAACAACGGGGCCCCGGTCAAGGCTAACGCCAAGGCCCATGGCCTGCTCGCCGCCAATCTCGTCACCGTCGCCGGCCCCGCGACCGTGAAGGCGACGGCGAGCGGCAGCGATCTTCATCCCGCGGCCAACGCTCTCTCGACCGGCGACATCACCGCCTGCGCGATCTTGACCGCCGAGGACGGGACCCTCGATTTCGCCCAGGGCTACTATCACCGGCACGTCGCAGCCCAGAACGTGACCTTCGGCAGCCTGATCGATGTGGAAGCGAAGGCGCTGGGCGGCAGCAACCTCATCGACCTTCGCGGCGCCTTCGCCTCGGCCGAGCTCTATGGCAACGACATCGCCGTGCATGGCGAGGCGACGGTGAAGGCCTCGGCCGGAAACAGCGGGGCCAAGCTCGACCTGGCGGCGGCGCATCTGATCGTGGCCGGCTCCGCCAACAGCCAGAGCTTCGGGCGCTACCTGCACGACTTCCCGGCCAGCAGCATCGCCTTCAAGCAGGGGATCGCGGTCTCGGCCGACGCCCATGGCGGCGCGATCGGCTCGGCCGCCAACGCGGTCGCGCTCGCGGCACTTGCCGGCCACGACATCACGATCGGCGGCAGCGCCGAGGTGAAGGCCGACGCCAACGGCCACGGCCCCGTGGGCAGCCTCGCGGGGCCCGTCTATGCCGATGCGCGCTTCAACGTCGGCAACGACATCGTCCGGCATGATTCGGCGAACGCCTTCTACTCGTACTACGCCATCCCGCAGGGCTTCGCCGGCGACGTCGTCGTGGACAAGGCCCTCGACGTGGAGGCCAGCGCGAGCGGCTCGCATCTCGCAAACGCCGGCGTGATCGCCCACGCCCACGTCGACATCAGAGGCGCACGGGCGATGTCCAGCAGCGTCGTGCTCTATGGGCCGGTGACGGTGAGGACGCAAGCGAGCGGCAACGACATTCGCATGGCGTCCGCCGACGCCGTCTTCGTCGTCGCCATCGATTCGGGCAAACTCTACATGCCGGAGCATGTCCTGGTGGACGCAGGCGCGCTGGGCAACGACGATTCCGTGGTCTACGCCGCGGCGCTCGGCCATGTCTTCAGCTCGGCCAAGAACGGCAACGGCGTACTGATCTCCAGCGACGGGATCACGCTGTCGGCGAACGCGGTGGGCAACGGCGGCAGCCACTTCGACGGCAGGCAGGATTTCGCCACCGCCAGCCTCAGCGTCATGGTCGCCCATATCACCGCGCTGCCGGGCGACGACCAGGGAAGCGTGTTCGTCCAGGCCGGGGCGAACGCGGCAGACATGCGCAACATCCTGGCGAGCGACGGCGCCTTCTTCTATTCCTACAACGAGGTCGGCGCGATCAAGTTGAACGTCCCTCTGATTGTCCACGCGCACGCCCATGGCACCGGCCAGGGCAGCCAGAGCGGCGAGATCCTGGCCTATGCCAATATGGCTGCGAACGGGAAGTCGGTGATTTTCGCGCCGGGCAGGCCCAACACCCCGGCCATCGACATCGAGGCGACGGGCAGCGGCCGCAGCGCCAAGGACATCATGGCCAATGCCTATGCCCTGTTCGGCGAAAGCGATGGCCAGGACGCCCTAGCCGTCTATGGTCTGGTCGTCCATGCCAAAGCCCTGGGGGATTCGGCGAACGGCACGGTCCACGCGGTCGCCTCCGGTCACGCGCAAGGCAATGGGGCGCAGATCCGGACGCCGACAATTGGGGCGAGCGCCAGCGGCAGCGCGGTCGGCAACGATGTCTATGCCTCGGCCAACCTCATCACCCGGGAAGGAAGCCACGGCATCACCATCGGCCCCGGCGGCGCCGATCTCGAGGCCAGGGCCAACGGCATCCATGTGGCGCACAGCGTCCAGGCCCACGCCGAAGCAGACTATTCGGATGCCGGCCTGACCGCCGTCTATGGCCCGACGAAAATCCTGGCGCTCGCCAACGGCAGCTTCGCGGGCGAGGTCCGCGCCAATGCCGACCTCATCGCCGGCAACTCGGCCGCGATCGCCCTGGATGACTACTTCAAGGGCGCCATCGTGCTGGAGGCGGCGGCCAATGTCGGCGCGGGCGGCGCTGGCCTCGCCGATGCCGTCGCTGAAGCCGATCTGGCCGCGGCCAACTACATCAGGATCTTCGGGTCAGGTTCGCCCGCCGTGGCGATCACGGCCACGGCGATTGCCGACCCGCAAAACCACGCCCATGTCGCCTCGGCCGACGCGTCGGCGAACGCCAACGCCGGCGGCAGCCTCTACATCAACGGCAACGTCACCGACCAGGCGGACGCCATGGGCAGCGGCAGCTTCAACGCCTCCCACCATGACCACGCGATCGCCCGGCAGCATCTCGAGGGGGGAAGCGTCACCATCGCCGGCAACCTGCGCTCGCTCGCGTTCGCCGACGGGTCATGGTCCAAGGCGAGCGCGACGGTGGAGATCGCGGCCGACGGCATCCCCGGCAACATCCACTTGACCCAGCAGCAGGACCCGATCGCCAGGGCCAGCGCCGGGCTTGGGCTCGCCGCATTCCGCCAGGCGCATTTCAGCAGCTCGGGCCTGGCGGCCGGGACACATAACAGCTCCGCGCTGGCGGATATCGACATTACGCATAACGGCAAGCTGGCCGTGACGCTCAAGCCGTAGGCTGGGTGGACATGTCTGTCAGAAAATCGCGATAGTCCCGCGGCGCGGTCACACGGGCACCAGGTCGCGCAGCACATTCCGCCCGATATGGGGTTTCAGCGACGCTCGCGACACCAGATCGACCTTTCGACCGGTCAGCTGCCCGAGCTCTTCTTCGAGAGCGAGGAACCTGGACAGGGAAACAGGCCGGGCGAATTCGACCAGGATGTCGAGGTCGCTGGATTCGCTCATGTCTCCCCGGGCGAAGGAGCCGAAAAGCCCAAGCGATCGGATCGGATATCTCTCCTTCAGCGCCGGCAACGCGCGATGGAGGAGTTCCAGCAGGGGGGTACGGTCGGTCATCTTGAGCCCGCAGCTGCATAGACGGTCTGGCGGCTTCGCTCGATGCTGGATTTGACGTAGGGGTTATCGACGGCCCCGGCCATAACCAGGTCGACGGGCCGGCGGAACAGGGATTCCAATGCCTCCTTGAGATCGAAGTATCCGTTGAAGCGGCTGCTCTCGGCGGCCGGCTCGAACTCGACGAGAAAATCCACGTCGCTTCGCTCGGGCGCAAAGTCGGCGCCCGCAGCCGAGCCGAAAAGATCGAGCCGCCGCACGCGGAACCGCCGGCACAAAACCGCCAGCTCCTGTCTGCGGGTCTCGACCAACGGCTGCACGGTGCCGGCCTCGATGCCATGGGTCGCGGGCCATGGGCAAGGATAACCTGCCGGCGGCCTCCTGACGAGATGCCGGACGGCCCGAACGCTACGCCAAGCGAAAGGCCCCGGACGGATGCGTCCGGGGCCCGATTCGAACCGACCGTCTATCCTAGGCGGTCATGCCGCCATCAACGCTCACGGAAGGGGATGTTGACGCTGAATCCCAGGAAAGGCGGCGCGTAGTAGGCCGGCGCCGGCGCGTAATAGGGCGGCGGCGGCGCGTAATAGGCGGGCGGCGGATAGTAGTAGGCCGGCGGCGGGGCGTAGTAGTAGCCGGGCGCGGCGTAGAAGCTGAAGCCGCCGCCCCAGCCGCCGCCCCAACCGTGGTGACGCCATTCGTCGGCATTTGCCGGCGCTGGCGAGATCGCCGTTGCCGCCAGAGCCAGGACCGCCGCGCCGGCGAGCATGGCCAGCCCCCGCGAGGGAACAAAGCGCCGCTTGGAGCTCTTCGACGTTGTCATGGCAACCTCCTTTCGCCTTCGGCCTGGTGAGGCCTTGGCCGCAGGAATCCGGGCGGCCTCAAGCCCTCATGCCTAAGGAAAATGTTGGAAACCGCACGTGACAATTCCACGGCAATTCCGGGGTTTGTTCGGGGCGGGCCTGTCGGCGACAGACGCGCCGGCGGCGGACCCCGGACGAGAATCCGGGGCCCGATCGATCGGCGCCAAACCCCGGCTCAGGGCCCCTGGCTGGGCAGCTCAGTGGCTTATTGGAAGCCCAGATTGATGCTGAAGCCCAGGACCGGCGGAGGCGGGGCGTAATAGACCGGCTGAGGCGGATAGTAGGCCGGAGGCGGCGGCGCGTAATAGACCGGCTGCGGTGGGACGTAGTAGTAGCCGGGGGCGCTGTAGAACGAGATGCTGCCGCCGCTGTACCAGCCGCCGCCGTTGCCGTAGCCGCCGTGATCGCGATAACCGCCGTTCCAGCCGCCGCGGTCGCCATTGCCGCCATTCCAACCGTGCTGCTGGCCGTAGCCGCCGTTCCAGCCATGCTGCTGGTGGCGCTGCCAATCCTCGGCGTTCGCCTTGCTCAGCGGCGCGGCCGAGGCCACCACCGCGACGACGGCCGCCGCGGCGGCCAGGGCGAACTTGCGCTTGAAACTCATCGACCCCTTCATGGAACCCTCCTGTCGGCCCTGGCCCCCGCGCGTCGCGGGGACGGATGGGCCGTGCCTAAGAGTTGGTGACCGGCCGTGGCTTATCCGGGGCGGATTGCGGCATTCTCGGGGCAAGCTGGGGGTATGGTGGGGGCGGGGAGTGCAACCGAAGACGATCGCTACTTCGCTATCATTGCACGAGCGCTCTTCGGTGCCGAATGCTCGGACCTAGATCGACAAGCTGACCTGGCTTGCCCAAGAGCACCGCAATGATCTTGTCGAGGAGCACTTCGTGGTCCAGCCTCTTCTTGCCTCTCATGAGGCATTCCCAGACCACAATGACGCGCCACCCACTGTCGACCAGGGCGTCTTGGGCCATATGGTCTCTTGTACAATTGCCTCTAATTTTCTTGAGCCAGAAGGCAGTCCGGGTCTGAGGGGTTTTAGTCAAATGACACCCGTGTCCGTGCCAGAAGCATCCGTGCACGAATATGACGGTGCGATACTTTGGCAATACGAGATCGGGTGTGCCCGGAAGATTGCGGCGATGAAGGCGGAAGCGAAAACCCCTACGGTGTAGGCCGGAACGGATCAATAGTTCGGCGTGTGTATTCTTTCCCCGGATGCGGCTCATGTTGAGCCGGCGCTGCTCTGGGGTCAAAACATCAACCACATTTTAGCTCCGCGCCCTCTTGGGCCGCCCGCGCTTCCCAGCCCCTGAGCCACCGCGACCACGGTTAGCATTTACGCGCTGCATGGATGCCTCAAGCTTGCTGCGGACACCGGTGTTGGCATCGGGCTTCCAGTCCTCGGCCTGCTCGAAGAAATCCTCGTCACCTATCTCTGAATGCAATAAGTCGTTGTCCATCTTCACGCGGATGGGAAGCGGAAAGCGCACGACTTGCCCGCTGACGATGCCCTGACCAGGCCCGAACCCGGGAATCATACGGGCGTCGGATTCGCTCAAATTCTCCATGATGTCGCGCACGAAGCGCTGATCGCGCGGGTTGACCAGGCGAAGTATGAGATACGAGTTGCATTGAGAAATGATCGTCTCGTCAAGCCGGCTCGGCCGCTGCGAAATCAACATGAGCCCGGTGCCGAATTTCCGTCCCTCCGTAATAATCCGCCGGATGACTGGCAAAGAGACCGCTTCCTCGGTGGTTCCTTCCCGGGCAGACGGTATGAATGTGTGAGCCTCTTCGATGACGGCGAGGAAGGGGGCAATCCGGTCAGTAAGGTCGGCGCGAAATTCGAACAGAGTTTCGAGCGTGATCGCCGCAATTGAGCATTGAGTGACGTGATCATATCCGCCGAGGTAGATGATCGATACTTGGCTTGGCCGCACGATTTTTTCTGGTTGGCTGAAAGGATTGGGCAAGGGTTGAAACGGGAGGCCTTGAAGTTTTCTTGTGGCCCGCATCTGCTTGCTGGTCCGCTCCATCCTTTGCAGGCGGCCGTGAACGATCCTCAAGTTCCGAAGCACGACCCCAACTGTACCCTTCCAATTGCCCGAAGCGCCGACGCCACCGGGCGGTGCGCTTCCGCTTATATCTCGCTGAACCTGCTCGATCAGCCGCCCGATATAGGCTAGCGCCTGCTCCCCTTCGTTGGCCTGCTTTCTGTCATAAAGCGTCCGAATATACTCGGTTTGCGGATCGGTCAGGCCGCTCGTCATCTGCAAAATCAGCTTGGTGACGAGGTCCTCACCATTCTTCTGTATCAGAAGTTCTGGGAAGAAAAGCCGGATGTCGCACCCCGGCGCTTCCTTTTGCAGCATCTCCCCGCTCTTTGCGAGACCCAGGTAATCGCCGTGCGGATCAAGGATCACCAGCGGATACCGGTGCCTGATAAGTTCACGAATGATCCGGCGCGCGGCCACCGTCTTGCCGCCGCCCGTCATCGCCAGGATCGCCAGGTGTCGTGCGACGAGCTTCGAAGCCGAGAGCGTCACCTCAACGTCAGCGCGCGCGATCAATGTCCCGATCAGCGCTGTGCGCTCACTTTCCCTGCCGCCGACCAGAAGCTGACGGATGGCGTCGGCCGGCGGGAGAAATACGGTCGAGGCTGGCTTAACCGGATAGGTCAGCGGGAACAACGCCAACAGGTTGTCCTCAGTGGTCGCGCCCAGGATGAGCGCGGACGCTTCGAGCTGATCGCGGGTTCCTGAGAGAATAGTGTCTTCGAGGGGAATACCCTCTCCGGCGATCTCCTGCGCGGCCTCGAAGGGGAAAAAGGGATTGAACCGGCGGATGTCCGTCACCCTGGCCCAGACATAGATGCGAGCGCGGTCCTCGGAGGTTCCGCCCGGAATGTCCATGCCCAATGCGACGATGTCGCCAACCTTGGCCTGGAACTGGCGCAGGATGAAGGTGAACTCAGCCGTTCCGGCGTTGCCGACGACGGTTCCGACCGGATGCCAGCCGCCCGCCTCTTGCTTGGACAGAGATGTTTCAGATTGATCCACGGCGCTCCCCCATTCTCTCGATCTATCGGTAGATTCCAGGGCGCAGCAACCATTCGCGCTGCGACCCGCAGAGCATCCGTCGCAAAGCGTCGAACAGCCGCTTGTCTCCGCTGTCGAGTGCGCGCTTGAGCGCCTGAACAGCTGTATGCGTATTGATCGGCCGGCTCATCCAGTCAGGGATGCGCGCGAATTTGTCCACAATGTCGAGCCCGACCGGGAAGGCGTATTGCGGCAGGAGCAACGCACTGTGCATGACCAGGGCTGCTGTCTCCGGGAACCGGCTGCGGTCTTTGGCGAACATCTCAATGCGGACCGGCGCTGTCCACTCTGTCGGCTGCAAATATGAAACAAGCGGCTTGGGATACTTGACGATGATATCCGCCCAGGCTTTGGGAGCGCGTCGCATCTCATTGCGATCAATCGTAATGGGCGCGAGGGCTTCGCCCGGCTCCAGTACGCAGCGGAATAACAGGGAATCCGTTATTCTCTGCCCCTCTCCCTCATCGGCGTCAGCCGGGTTAATGGACTGTCTGAACCAGGTTTTCCATTCGGCAGGAGGCAGGGGCAGGTAATCGCGGATCATGTCGTCCTCAAGGCTGTTGAGGACGGCATGACAGACGGATGAGGTTGTTGCCGGGCGCTCGATGACTCCGCAGACGACGGCAGAAGATGCGTTCATGATCTCAAGTTGCCGCAGATGCACGCTGATGAAGTTGGCGTCGCGTCCGGTGCGGGCTGGTTCATCCGGCGGCAGCAACTCATGAAGCGCTGACGGAGAAAAATTCGGGAAGGAGTGACGGACTTTGCCGTCGCGCATTTCGTCCGTATAGCGCGAAACCGGATTGACAAGCGCGCCATGTGTAAATACCCAGGCAATCTCCGGGCATTCGGAGATAACCCGCACGGCGCCAGCGGCTTCGATGGAAATCCGCGCGGCGTCCCTGAGTGCGCCAAGGTCAGGGAACGAATCGTCATAAACGCCCCCATCGGGAGGCGAATACAGCTCGTCGATCAGGCGCTTCAGCATAATGAAGCGCTCCCGGTCGGCGCTGTAGTCGCCAGGGCGCACCACATAACCGCCGACGCGGGCCGCGATCGGCGCTGAGCCGAGCATCGAAAGGTTCGCCAAGCCCCCGTCGATGAATCCAATCTCCTTTCCGGCAACCATGTCCCAGGTTGCCCTGTGGTTTTTCGGGACTTTAACGATGCCGCCGGTTTCGAGCAGTACCACGCGAAGCTGGGACGCGAGCTGCTCGATCGTATCGAAGAATCGAAGCTGAGCGGGAGCGGAAAGGTCGCCCGCCACTTTGAGCATCTGCTCCAGAATGTGAGGTGAGCGAAGCTTGTCGTGGACGGTTTTCATTTTGCCGTCCACGCGGATTGCCTCGCGCGGCATTGGCTGAATCGTGATTCTGGTTGCTCGCGGCCCTGGTGTCGCAGCAACGACCTGCTTCGCCGGCTGCGCTTCGCTAGACACAAAAGAAGCAAGTGCGCGGAAGGTTTCGCTGCCCTGCGGATAGGCGGCCATGCTCCGGTCTAGCCCGTTCTGAACAATCGCAACAATTCCTGCATGGGCGACGCGGTCGTTGGCGCGCCCAACAAAAGACATGCGAATCGGTTGCGACCCATCATTGCCGGCAACAGTGCGGATAAGAACGAAGTCCTTGCTGTCGAGGGTAGCAGAGGGCTCCCCTTCGATCTTGTTACCGCCAAGACGCCAGTTTTTCCCGACTTTGCCGAAATGCCGCTGTCCGCGATCTGTGATGCCGTGATAGGTGCAGGTGCAGTCGAGGACGGTTCCACCTTGGGCGAAGACTGCTGGACTTAGCATCTGCTGGGCAATCGGCGCATTTATGTTGATCGCCCGTTGTTTGCTGGTAGCCGACGCTCTGTGCGCGGAGAAGAGGCCAAGATCGGAATCGGTCAGTGATCGGACGACGATGATCTCAGGGAGATCTCCGTCGCTCATAACCTGCTCCCAGCGACCCGTCTGACGCGCACGTCGCTGGATACTGCGGTCCTGAGCTGGGCAAGGAGCGCTTCGGCAACCTCCTTTGCCAGAAGTGGGGGCACTGCATTGCCGATCTGACGGAATGCCGGATTCATTGTGCCGCTGAAGGTGAATCCGTCCGGGAAGGATTGAAGCCGGGCGGCCTCACGCACTGAAATCGTGCGCGCCTGAGCGTTGTCATAGTGGATATGGCTGTAGCTGTCTTTGCCGAGATGAGCCAGCAGCGTTCTGGCCGGCTGGTCGGCTTCCATTTTGCGCCATTTGTTTGGGAATTTGCCCACGTCGTAGGGAGGGACGGTCGCCGCGCGAAGTGCCTCCCACTCGGCCGACGCCTCGCGATGGTTCCGGCCGGCCTTTCTCTCCCGTGCGAGCTTTTCCTCGAACAGCGCCTCGGCGTGGCGAATGGCCTGCGGGTATTGATCGCCAGGATCCAAGCGCGCGAATAGGGCGTAGTCACGGGGTAGATAGCGGATCACATGGTCGTTGAGCACGGTGGCAGCTTCGAATCCCGGCCATTCCCGCATTTGACGGGCAAAGTCCGAGATATCCGACTGGCGGCCATGGGCGATCGGGGTGTCAAAACGCCTAGCGCCTCTCTGTAGCGTTCCGTCTCGCAGCAGGGCCTGCGCGAAAATCGGCGGCAGGTCGCCGATTGCTTGTTTGACGGAAACCGCATGAGGGAGTTTGGAGCTCGCTTCGGGCGGAGCCCGGTAACGGGTTGGCCTCGCATCATCACGATTGCGGGCCAGAAGTTTCATCGCCACCGCGCGCGACCCTTCATAGCCCGGCGGAAGCTCAATCCAGTGCGTAGGGGCGGGAAAGCTGATGTCGTCGACCAGTTCCTTTCGGGAGGCGATAAGGAACATGCGTTCCCGCATCTGTGGCACGCCGTAATAGGCAGCGTTCAAGAGGGTGTAACCCGACACATATCCCCGGCTCTCCAGAACTTCGCAGACCTCTTCGGCGATGTTGTGGCCGCCGTGGTTCATCATGTCGGGGACGTTCTCCATGAGAACGGCGAGCGGGACGCAGGCTTCGACATATTGCAGATAGTCAATATAGAGGCGCGCTCTCGGATCGTGCCGGAATGCTTCGGGATGGTCGGCGACCTCTCTCAGTTTGGATCGCCCAACCCGCGCGAATGCCTGGCAGGGAGGGCCACCCACAATGATGTCGAAGGCGAGCGCAGGATGACCGAGAGACAATTCGTCTGCGATTTGCGCAGGCTTCGTCGTCGTGATGTCTCTTGGCTTAGAGTGGGGATCAGCTCCGGCATGGAAATTCACACCATGGGAGCGGGCCGCGGCAGAATCGTACTCGATGGCCGCCGAAATCTGCGCGCCAGCGGCCTGGAAGCCGAGCGAGAGGCCGCCGCAGCCTGAAAAAAGATCCAGCACCCGAGGACGCTCGCCCGCGCGGACCCTTGCAATCTTTTGTCGAACTATCCTGTCGTCCATCCCTACAGGCCCGCCTTACCGCCAGAATTTGGTAAGTATAAGCACTTCCCAGTGAGGCGCCTCGCCCGAAAATCGAAAGCGCGTTGCCATCGGTACAAAGGGAGCGGCGGTCCGCGATGTTCTCGTCGGACGATCCTCCGAACGCGCCATTGCACAATTTGTGCTTGCCCGAGCAATCGTTCTTGATTAGTTCTAACATGGCGGTGCCTGAAGTGCCACTCCAAACTACAACCTTGACGGAGGGCACTGATCCAGCACCCCGCGACTGCGAACCGCGAGCTCAGCTATGGTACGTCGCTTTTGAAGCTATCAGCCGCTGCCGGTCTTCACCTCCACATACCCCTCCTACCCGCTCTCGGCTCGCGAGCCGGACATCCGCCGCACCTGTAGCCCCACTCATGCCTCCGGCCCCGATCGCTCAGATAGCAGCCATGCCTCACCTCCCGCGCCAACTCGACCAGCGCCGGTCCGCCGAGTTCCTCGGCCAGCTTCCAGCTGCCGGCCTTGTTGATTCACATGAGCGGCGCGCGGAGGACGAACCCGCGCTCAACGCCGAGTTTGGCGCTCACCCGCCGAAGGGTGAGGCTGTCATCGCGGCAATCGAGATGGCCGGAACAGCCAGCCTCGCACATGCCGCCGACGGGACGCCGATGACCGGTTCGCGCAAGCCGTCCTTCTAGGTCCGCGCCGACCCCACGCCCGCGCCCGCTCAGCTCGCCACCTGCGACAGGTCGGTCTGCAGCTGGGCGAGGTTGAAGCCGGGCGCAAAGCCGGACTTCGTCGCTTCCTGGGGCAGGATGGCATAGGCCTCGTCGACGCATTCGTCCCACCAGGCCCAGGTCCCCTGCTGGGTGTTGCCCCAGGTGAGCACGGTGACGCCAGCCTGGTCATAGGCCACGGCATAGACCGCATGCCCGTCGTTGGTGAGCGTCCCTGGCGTCCAGGGCCGACGGGCGTCGAAATCCGCAATCGCGTTCTGCTGAACCTGGAAGCCCAGATAGACGCCGCCGAAGAGCTGGATCGCCTGCTCGACGTGGGTGTGGTTCTTGGGATCGATGCTGACATAGGCGAGGATCTTGTCGCCGTCGACGCTGTTCTGGCGCCAGTAGTTCAGCACGTCGAATTCGTTGAGGCCCGTGTCCTGGCCGCCGGTCAGGTGGAAGTAGAGCTTGACCACGGCCGGCTTGGACATGATGACCGCCTTCTTGGCGATCAGCCCGCGATAGACGGTGATGGCATGGGCGACGCCGGCGATGGTGCAGTCACCCAGGCTGTCGTTGCCGTCGAGCGGGAACAGTTTGGTCGGATCCGACTGCTTCAGGTCGGCGTAGACCTGGGTCAGCACATTATAGGCCGGCGGCGGCGCGGCGGCGCCGGGCGCCAGATAATCCTTGAAGCGAAGGGTGCGATAGTCGCGCTTCGGGGGATGCTTTCCGAACCTGTAGCCGGGCATGGCATGGCGCTCCCTTGTTTGTGCGAGGCCTCCATGCTTCGCCTGAAACGTTAGCGCTTGGTCATGACCCTGGGCTGCCGGCGGGCCCGACATAGCGCTCATACCCCCGCCGTCGCAGCTCGCAGGCCGGACACTCCCCGCAGCCATAGCCCCATTCATACCGCCGGCTGCGGTCGCCGAGGTAGCAGCTGTGCGTCTCCTCCTGCACGAATTCGACCAGCGCTTGCCCGCCGAGCTCCTCGGCCAGCTTCCAGGTGCCGGCCTTGTCGACCCACATGAGCGGCGTGTGGAGGACGAACCGGCGCGCCATGCCGAGGTTGAGCGTCACCTGCAGGGCCTTCAGCGTATCGTCGCGGCAATCGGGATAGCCGGAATAGTCGGTCTCGCACATGCCGCCGACGAGATGCCGGTGGCCGCGCCGGTAGGCGAGCGCGCCCGCCAGTGTGAAGAACAGGAGGTTGCGGCCGGGCACGAAGGTGTCGGGCAGGCCGTCGGCCCGGAAGCGGATCGCGGCCTCGCGCGTCAGCGAGGTTTCGGAGATCCGGCCGAGAACGGCGAGGTCGAGGACCTGGTCCGCGCCCAGGCGGGTGCGCCAGCGGGGGAAGCGCTCGGGCAGCAGGCGGCGGATCTGCTCGCGGCAGGCGAGCTCGACCGCGTGGCGCTGGCCGTAGTCGAAGCCGATGGTCTCGACATGGGCGAAACGCTCGAGCGCCCAGGCGAGGCAGACGGTCGAATCCTGGCCGCCGGAGAAGAGGACGATTGCGGATTCCGGGGCGGACTGCGGGGCGGGTTCGGGAGCGGTGGCGGGCATGGCGGGAGTCCCTGGGGCCTAGCGTCTGATCGCCTCAAGTTGAATCAACTTGAGGCGTGAATCAGCCGCTAATTCAAATAAGTAGAGTGAGATTCACGGTTCAGGTTGAAGCAACCTGAACCGATCTCACTCTAGGAAGCGGCGGGCATCATAGCGGGCGCGGCGAAGGATGGAGCCCCGCCTGCGCGGGGGTGACGAAGGGGTAAGAGCGAGCGCGGATGGCGGAAAGGTGGCGTGGTTGCCCCACCCCCACCCGGCGCTTCGCGCCGACCGCCCCCCTCAAGGGGGCGGTAAAGAGCTAAGCGGCGATGCTCGCCCTCTTTCCGGGCAGGGGCTAGGATGAGCGGGCGATGACGACGGCGCTCAACCTGCTCTGGCTCATCTGCGGCGGGCTGCTCATGGGGGTCGGCTGGCTCCTGGCCTCGCTCCTGATGTTCGTCTCCATCGTCGGCATCCCCTGGGGCCGGGCAGCGTTCAACATCGCCATCTTCACCTTCCTGCCCTTCGGCCATGAGGCGATCGACCGCTACACCCTGACCGGCGAGGAGGACATCGGCACCAGCGAGCTGGGCACGCTCGGCAACATCGTCTGGTTCCTGCTGGCGGGGCTGTGGCTCGCCCTCGGCCACGTCTTCGTCGGCATTGCCTGCTTCCTCACCATCATCGGCATCCCCTTCGGCATCGCCCATTTCAAGCTGGCGGGGATATCGCTGGCGCCGATCGGCAAGGAGATCGTGCCGACGGAAGTGGCCGAGGAGGCGCGCCGGCGCCGGGCGGCGGATTACCTGGACGATCGAGCCGCATAGCGGTGAGATGCCGGCAGGACGGGGGCGCGGCGTAGACGCGGATCGATCGCGGCAGGGCGAGGGCACAGGCCGCAAGCGGCTGCTTCACCAGTCGTTAACGGAACCGCACGCATCATTGTCGCTTGCGCGGGACGAGACTTCATCGCGCAACGCGGGCTCGACCGAGCCGCCAGGCCAGCGGGCCCCAGGACAAGCCTCGAACATACAGGGAAGGGAGCGCTCAACCATGCCCGACAAGGAACTGCCGCCGACGCCACCCGCGATCCCCTGGCCCGAAAAGCCGCCGCCCGGCTGGCCGCCGCAGGTTCCCTGGCCGCCCAAGCTGCCGGTGGGCGGGACGTCGATGAAGAAATGCGTCGAGAGCTGCGTCGCGCAGCTGGGCGTGGAATACCTGTGGCTGTGCGCGCTGCTCTGCGCCGCGGGGGAGCCGGGCAACGGCGCCGGCCATGCCGGGGGCGGGACGTCGCCGCCCCCGCCCCCACCGCCGGGCAAGGGCGTGCACGAGGCCATCCACGCCATCGATGACGACATCATCCTGGAGCTGAAGCAGGTGGCGCGCCACCGCGCCAATGCCGCGGCGGAGCTGGACCGCGCCGCCAGCAACTACCGGGAGGGCAACAAGGACGTCGGCGACGAACAGACCCGCAGCGCCCGGAAAGAGACCGCCAAGGCCGACGAGATCGAAATCGAGGTCCGCGGCAAGGAAAGAGCCAAGCGCGCGGCCGAGAAGTTCAAGTAGAGGACGGGGCGCGGCTGACATAGACGTGGATGGCCGGGTCTTAGGTCGGACCCTGGCGCCCGGCCATGGCGAGCAAGGGTTGGGGCGGCCTTGGGCCGGACCTCGGGACCCGGCCGTGACGGCCGCGGCGACGACCCTTCAATACAGCCTGTAGATCTCGAACGCGCCGACGCCGCGCAGCTCGAGCTGGCCTAGATCCTGGCGGGGGAAATCGGCCGGCAGCCCGGCGACGGTGGCGGCACTCGCCAGCACGATGCATTCGGCCTTCGGGTCCACCTCCTTGCCCGCCTGCTCGAGGCGCTGGGCCGCGTTCACCGTGTCGCCGATGAGGGTGTAGTTGACCCGGCCGGGGGCGCCGACATTGCCGGCGATGGCGAGGCCGGTGTGAAGCCCGATGCGGATGCGGACGGGAGCGGCGCCCTTCCTCGCCCGGCGGATGTTCTCGGCCTTCAACCCCTCGGCGATGGCGATGGCGGCGCGGGCCGCATGCTCGGCATGGCGCTCGTCGGCGCCGGGCGCGCCCCAGAAGGCCATGACCGAATCGCCGATGTATTTGTCGATGGTGCCGCCGGCGGCGTCGACCTGCCGGCCGATGAGGGCGAAATGCCGGTTGAGGAAGGCGGCCAGCGCGGCGGGCTTGCGGCCCCTGGCGGCGGTGGAGAAGCCGACAATGTCGGTGAACATCACGGTCACCGCGCGCTCTTCCGCCTTGATGCCGGTGCCGGGTGCCGCGCGCATCAGCCGGCTCACCAGCTGCCTCGGCACGTAGAACTCGAACCAGGCCAGAGCCTGGAGCATGGCGTCCCAGGCGCGGCTCGCCGCGGCGATCTCGCGGAAGGGGCTGGCGCCGACCCGGATGGCGCCGGAGAAATCGAAGTTGGAGACCGCCTCGGCCGCCAACGCCAGGCGGCGGACCGGGCGCGCGAGGCTGCGGCCCAGCAGGAAGGCGAGCGCGAGTGCCAAGGCCAGAATGCCGATGCCGACGCCGAGCGCGAGCTGCAGGCGGGCGAGCGGCGCGGTCAGCACGGTCGCCGGGAAATAGATGCCGACGATCCAGGGCTGCGGGCTGTAGCGGTCGAGCTCGCGCAGCAGGACGACGTAGGCGGTGCCGTCGGCCTCGATCCGGCGCACGCCCAGCCGGGTGTTGGAGATCACGTCGACGATGCCGCCGGCGGATTTGGTGGACCAGAGCTTGCGCAGGACGGGATCTTGCAGGTCCAGGCGCTGGGGGATGAAATCCTCCGCCGTCGGGGTGAAGCCGCCATGGGCGAGCTCGGGATGGGCCACCACCTCGTCGTTGGCGCTGAGGATGAACACGGTGGCCTCGCCGGCCCCGCTGCCGATCAGCTGCGACAGCCCGGCCACCGGCACCGCGGCGACGACGACACCATCATATTCGTTGTTCCGGCGCACCGGCGCTATGGCGCTGATGAAGACGCCCAGGTCCTTGATGTAGAAGAGGTGTCTCCAGGCCACTCCGGCGAGGCTCTTGCCGGCCTGGATCAGCTCCCGCCCGTAGGCCTGGCCGGCGATGCTGTGGATGCGGGTGTCGACGACGCGCGGGCCGGGGGAGCGCCGGGCCCGGACCGAGGTGAGATCGGGGCGCAGATAGGCGATGCCGACGATCTGGGGCGCGGCACCCAGCGCCCCTTCCATCACCGATTGGATCCTTTCGCTGTCGGAAAGCGGGATGTCGGCGCGCGCGCTCAACAGACGGGCGAGGTAATCCACATCCTCGGCCACCGGCGCCAGATAACGGTCGACCTGGAGGAGAGCCGCGTCCAGGCGCTGGCCGGCGGTCTCGGCCAGCAGCTCGTCCGTGTTGCGCTGTGCGGCGCGCAGCGAGAGCAGCATCACCGCGACCACGGCGAGCGCGATCAGGCCCCCGAAACCCACGAGCAGCACGCCTGTGATGGGAAGGCTCGGCCCTTGGCGGGCCTGAGGTGGACGCTTCGGCAGCATGGCGCGGCGAATCATCGGCCCTAAGGCGGGATTAATCCAGACGTTCCCTCCCCGCTCCTTTTCCATTTGCCTCCCCCTTGA
The DNA here is from genome assembly GCA_963724385.1 of uncultured Alphaproteobacteria bacterium. GTDB lineage: Bacteria > Pseudomonadota > Alphaproteobacteria > Dongiales > Dongiaceae > DASXQK01. Next base: position 1,802,537 of record CAVRUJ010000002.1, read on the forward strand.
CGGGGGAGGCCGGCGCGAAGCGCCGGGTGGGGGTGGGGCCGAGCGATCTACGCGTGTTGCTTCACCCCCCTCCGCAACCCTCCCCCACAAGGGGGGAGGGAATTCGAATGCGATGCCGCTGGCGAAACCTCTCCGCCCCGTCCGCACCGCCGGTATATAGTCGGGCGGAACAGCGAGGAAAGCGGCCGCCATGCAGCAGGCGTTGAAACCCGAGAAGCTCGCCGCCGAGCCCGACCTCTACCCGGAGATCGAGGCCTTCGCCACCGGCATGCTCGCCGTCGACGGGCTGCACAAGATCTATTGGGAGCAGAGCGGCAATCCCAGGGGCGAGCCGGTGGTCTTCCTGCATGGCGGGCCCGGTGCTGGATCGAGCCCGGCCCACCGGCGCTTCTTCGACCCCGCCCATTACCGGATCGTGATCTTCGACCAGCGCGGCGCCGGGCGCTCCAAGCCGCTGGGCGAGACCTTCGACAACACCACGCCGCACCTGATCGAGGACATCGAGCGCCTGCGCGCCATGATCGGGGCCGAGACGTGGCATGTGTTCGGCGGCTCCTGGGGCTCGACGCTCGCGCTCGCCTATGCCGAGGCGCATCCCGACCGCGTGCGTTCGCTGGCGCTGCGCGGCATCTTCCTCTGCCGGAAGAGCGAGATCGCCTGGTTCCTCTACGGCATGCGCTGGCTGGCGCCGGAGATCTGGCGCGAGTTCGCCGAGCATATCCCCGAGGGCGAACGCGCCGACCTGCTGCGCGCCTATCACAAGCGCCTCATGGATCCCGACCCGGCGGTGCATATGGCGGCGGCGCGCAAGTGGAGTGTCTACGAGGGCACCTGCTGCACCCTGCTGCCGAGCCCGGAGCTGGTGGCGAGCTTCGCCAGCGACGTCGTGGCGCTCGGCATCGCGCGGCTGGAGAACCACTACTTCCTCAACGACATCTTCCTGCCGGAGAATGCGCTGCTCGACAACCTGCACAAGATCCGCCACATCCCAGCCTATATCGTCCAGGGGCGCTACGACCTGGTCTGCCCGATCGCCACCGCCGACGAGCTGCACCGGGCCTGGCCCGAGGCCGCCTATGAGGTCATCCCCGACGCCGGCCATTCGGTGATGGAGACCGGCACCCGCAAGGCGCTGGTCGCCTGCATGGACAGCTTCCGCGCGATCCGGTAGGGCAACGCTACGACTGCCTACCCCCCTCCCTAACCCTCCCCCACAAGGGGGGAGGGAACAGGAAGGAGGGGCCGCCCCTGCAGTCACCTCCCCCTCGATGGGGGAGGTCGGCGCGAAGCGCCGGGTGGGGGTGAAGCCGCAGCTCAGCCGTAGACATTCATGAATGAGGTGGCACCGGATTCGCCTTGGCATAAGCGGCGAGCGCGGCGCGGAGATCCTTCGGGCGGTCGAAGTCGATGCGGGGGTGGCGGAAGGGGACCCAGTGGAAGCGTTCCCAAAACAGGGTGCCGGGATGAGGGCTGGCGGCGTAGTCGTGGCCAGCGAGGGGGCGGAAGGCCTCGGTCACGACATGAATATGGGCGAGGTTGCCGCGCTCTGAAGCGTAGCAGGCGAGAAGCCGGCGCTTCCAGGCCATCTCCTCGGCCGTCAGCTCGAGGATGCCGGCAGCCTCTCCGCCCGGGGGAAACTCGCCTGAACGGACCCGCCCGCCGGCGTAGTTGTATTCGGCGAATTCCAGCACCGGCAGGGCGCCGGCGAATCGCGCGGCGAGGAAATTGGCCGCGTCGTGATCCTGATGAGCGCCTTCCCAGGCCGGCGTCCAAAGAGCCTCGATCCGATGCTCTGCGAGCGCGCGGGCGATCGCCGCCTCGGCCTCGGCCAGATGGGATTTCAGGCTGCGCGAGGGCCAATCGAGGAAGCCGGCCGGCTTCAGCCCCATGAGCCCAGCCGCCTGACGCGCCTCCTCCCGCCGGCGGCTGATCCGGGCGCCATGGCCCGGGCGCCGCCACGGCCAGAGCGCCGGTGCTGCGGGAACGCCGGTGGTGAGATAGAGAACGAAGACCTCCGCCCCGCCGGCGATCGCCCGCCTGGCGGCCACGGCCGCGCCCACCACCTCGTCGTCGGGATGGGGCGCCAGCAGCAGGATGCGCACCGGAGTCGTGGCCGCAAGAACTCGCAGCCCTTGGCATCGCGGCCGAGACCTTATTGCCCGTCGCGGCCGGACTTGGCCAGGAACGGCAAGGCGTTCAGCGCAAAGCCGCCGCGCAGGGCGGCCGCCCGGCCTCGTTCGACGGTCTTGGCCGCCGCGGCCCCGCGCCAGGCAGGCAGCAGATCCTGGACCAGCAGATCCGGCCAGGAGGGCAGCGTCTCCTCGGCATAGCGCCGGGCCATGACCCCCATGCGCCGGCGGGCGAGCGGGTCGCGGGCCAGCGCCGCCACGGGTTCGCCCCAGGCCTCGGCCTGGTCGCCGGGGAGCACGAAGCCGGTCTCACCTTCGATGACGACGCGGCCCATGCCGCCTTCGCGGGAGACCAGCACCGGCAGGCCGGAGGCCAGCGCCTCCAGCACCACATTGGCGTATTCCTCGACCCGCGAGGGCAGCGCGAACAGATCGGCGCTGGCGTAGATCGCCGCCAGGCGCTCGGCCTCGATGCCGCCGGGACAGCTCGCCCGGCCGGGCAGCGCCGCCTCGATGTCGGCGCGCCGGTCGCCCTCCCCGCAGCAGAGGAGATGCAGGTCCAAGCCCCGCTCGATGAGCGGCTTCAGCCCCGCGGCCAGCAGCAGGATGTTCTTGCCCCGGTCGACCCGGCCCACGAACAGCACGACCAGACGCTCGGGCGGAATGCCGAAGTCGCGCGCCAGGCGCTCCCGATCGCGCCTGGCCGGGTTGAACAGATCGCGATCGATGCCGCGCCGGAGCAGCGCCGCCTGCCCGCCCGTGGCCGCAAGCGCCGCCGCCAGCCGGTCGGGGCGCGAGACGAAGACGAAATCGCTCGCCCGATTGTGCTCCTCGAGCTGGCGCGCCATGAAAGCCTCGACCCGCTCGGGCAGGCGCTCAGCCAGGAGCCGGCCGGCCAGGCCCTGGCCCAGCAGGCGCTCGATGGTCTCGCGGGTGTAGAGCCGGGCGAGCGGCGGGGTGTTGGTGTGGACCGAGTTGACCAGCGCGATGCCCCGGCGCCGGGCGACGCGGCGCGCGGTGCGGGCATAGGCGAAATAGGCGTCGGTGGTGTGGATCACGTCATAGTCCCGGATCATGTGGGCAAGCCGGGGATGCCAGGGCGCCAGGTCGGTGTCGTCGGGGACATAGGCGAGGAAGGGAAGCCGGCGCGTGCTGAAGCAGGCCGGCTCCAGCACGTAGCGCAGGTTCTCGGCGATGGTGCGGCGCTCGGGCTTGTCGCCATTGAAATGGAGGGTGAGATCGAGGCTCGCGCCATGGGCCAGCGCGGCCTCACCGATCCGGCGCCAGAACTTGGCGTGGCCGCCGGCATGGCGATCCAGCGGCAGGTCGACGAGGACGCCGACTCGCATGGGGCGCTGAACCGATTCCCCCGCCTCAGCTGCTGCAAACCCCGATCCGGGCATCCCCGATGGAAGGGGCGACTCGGTCGGGGCCGGCGTCAGGTCATGCATGCTGGCCAAAATATGTAGTAGCAGCCGACGGCAAGGCAACCGTGTGACGCCATTAGGGATTGCTTAACGCTTTGGACCCGCCGACACGCGCCTGCGGCCGAATGGCCATTGCCGGGACCGCGGAAATCATGGACAACGACCCCCATGAGCGCTTCCGAGAGCCTGCCGGACAGGGCTTCCAGCGCCGACGGCCCCATGACCATCGGCTCCGAAGAGCACAAGCGCCTGTTCTGCCGCATGCTTCTCGACAGCTACGACCCCTATAAGCCGGCGGTCATCGACTGGCCGAAGCTTGAGCCAACAGCACTCGCCCGATTGACCGGCCTGCCCTTCTGGGACATGGCGGTGGCAACCGAGGAAATCGCCGGCCGGCGCATGGCGGCGCTGGCCGCGGTCGCCGAGGATGCGCTGATCGCCGAGGCGGTCGCCCTCAACGCCTTCGAGGAACGTCGGCACAAGGACGTGCTGGGCCACATGATCCGCGTCTATGGCATCGCCCTCAAACCCGAGGGCCCGCCGCCGCCCGTGATCGACCCGCTGTGGGGGTTCCTCAGGACCGGCTACGGCGAATGCTTCGATTCCTTTTTCGCCTTCGGCCTGTTCGAGCTGGCCAAGCGTTCGGGCTTCTTCCCCGTGGAGCTGGTGGAGGTGTTCGAGCCGGTGATCCAGGAGGAGGCGCGCCACAACCTCTTCTTCGTCAACTGGGTCGCCTATATGCAGGCCCGGCGCGGGGGTGTCGCCGGCCTTGCCTTCCGGGGCCGCTGTCTTGCCGCGCTCGCGGTCCAGGCCTGGAACCGGCTGAAGTCGGCGCGCGGGGTCGAGGAGGAGAATTTCACGTCTGCCGGCCGCGATACCGTGGGCATCGACCTCTCGCCCAGGCAATTCCTGCAGCTTTGCCTGGCGGAGAATGACCGGCGGCTCGCCGGCTACGACCGGCGGCTGCTCCGGCCGCGCATCATGCCGGCGCTGGCGCGCCTGGCCTGCCGGTTCCTGCGCGAGAAGAAAGCAAACAAGAAATAAGAACCACAGAGACACGAGAGGCACTGAGAAGGGAGAAAGCAGAGGAGAGTCCCGACCAATTCGCGGCCGCAGACCCAGACTAGGCGGTGAATTTATATAGTAGCCGCCGTCAGCAACCCACGGACTTCCGCTTTGGATCCGAAAGCGGTCTCCGCTCACATCGAGGCGCACTTCCGAGAAGTGCCAGGAGGCGACATAAGCAAGGAGCACAGGGTTCTGCGCGCTCATCCGGTGGATGTCGATTAAGAATCTGTGAGATTAATTTTCCCCGGCACTGTGGCCTTGCTGTCAAATGCCGATTGCCGCAGCTACCTGAATGGGGGAAAAGGAAACTGAGATGAGCGCCTCAGACAGCCTCTCGCAGAGCAGGCCGGCGGCCCGTGACGGCAGCCTGAGAATCGGCTCGCCAGAACACAAGCACCTGTTCTGCCGGATGCTTCTGGACACCTTCGATCCTTACAAGCCGGCGGTGATCGCCTGGCCGAAGCTGGAGCCGGCGGCGCTCGCCCGGCTGACCGGCCTGCCCTTCTGGGATTTGGCGGTGGCGACCGAGGAGAAGGCCGGACAGCGCATGGAGGCCCTGGCGGCGATCTCGGATGATCCGCTGATCCGCGAGGCGGTCGCGCTCAACGCCTTCGAGGAGCGCCGGCACAAGGACGTGCTCGGCCACATGATCCGCTTCTATGGCGTCGCGCTCCATCCGGAGAGCCCGCCGCCGCCGGTCGATCCGCTCTGGGGTTTCCTCAGGACCGGCTATGGCGAGTGCTTCGATTCCTTCCTCGCCTTCGGCCTGTTCGAGTTGGCCACGCGCTCCGGCTTCTTCCCCGCCGAGCTGATCGCGGTGTTCGAGCCGGTGATCCAGGAGGAGGCGCGCCACAACCTCTTCTTCGTCAACTGGGTCGCCTATATGCAGGCCCGGCGCGGGGGCCTCGCCGGCCTCGGCTTCACCGGCCAATGCTTGGCGGCGCTCGCCGTCCAGGCCTGGGACAGGCTCAAGGCCGCCCGCGGTGTGGAAGGTGACAATTTCACCGCGACCGGACGCGACGCCGTGGGGATTGAAATCTCGCCGCGCGCATTCCTCGAGCTCTGCATCACCGAGAACGATCGGCGCCTGTCCGGCCACGACCCGCGCCTGCTGCGCCCGCGGATCATGCCGGCCCTGGCCCGCATGGCCTGCCGGTTTCTCAGAAAGAAGAAGAACCAGGAAGACGCAGAGATACAGAGGTAGCGCGTCCGGGTGCGATGCCTGGGCTAACCTCGTTAATTTCGCCTGAAGCATTGCGAGTGCCGAGATAGCACCGACTTGCGCGGCGGAGTCCGAACTGTACGCGGCCAGCCAGAGCGCATATGCGACTGCATCGACGGCAAATGGCACCGTTTCGGCTATTCCAGTAACACTCTGTTTGAATTTGACTTGTAATATATCGGCAATCTGGTGTTAGTTTTTGTGTTTTTTGGCTACGGCCGCTTCGCGAATGGGATTCAAGGGCGACCATGAAGCGTGTGGCTGCTGCTTGCCTCTTGTTGGCCGGTAGGGAACCGTCGGGGTCGGTCGAGGCATCCGGTCGGCGACATAAACGTAGGCGTCGGCTGGCGATCCGCGGTGGCCTGCCTTGCAGCGAGCCGCGAACTTTCGAAATCGAAGGAGACGGATATCGCCATGACGAAGAGCAAGGTCGCCATCGCCGGCGTGGGCAATTGCGCCAGCGCCCTCGTCCAGGGCGTGGAGTACTACCGCACCCGGCGCAACGCGGCGCTCGACGGCATCATGCGCCCGATGATCGGCGGCTATGGCTGCTCCGACATCGAATTCGTCGCCGCCTTCGACATCGACCGTCGCAAGGTCGGCCACGCGCTGGAGGAAGCGATCTTCGCCAAGCCCAACTGCACGCGCATCTTCCAGAGCGCACTCCCCGTCTCCAACGTAATCGTCCAGGCCGGCCCGCAGCTCGACGGCGTGGCGGCCCATATGGCCGACTATTCCGACGAAGAAGCCTTCCGGCCAACCGACCTCGCGCCGACCGACATCGCCCAGGCGCTGCGTAGCTCCGGGGCCGAAGTGCTGCTCTGCTATCTGCCCGTCGGCTCCCAGAAGGCGGTCGAACACTACGCCATGGCCTGCCTGGAGGCAGGCGTCGGCATGGTCAACTGCGTGCCGGTGTTCATCGCCTCCGACCGCGAATGGTCGGCCAAGTTCCGCGACGCCGGCCTGCCCATTATTGGCGACGACATCAAGAGCCAGGTGGGCGCCACCATCGTCCACCGCGCGCTCGCCCGCCTCTATGCCGACCGCGGTGTCAGCCTGGAGCGCACCTATCAGCTCAACACCGGCGGCAACACCGATTTCCTCAACATGCTGGAGCGCCGGCGGCTCGCCTCAAAGAAGTTATCAAAGACTGAATCTGTCCAGTCCCAACTCGACGAGCGGCTCGACACCCACAACATCCATATCGGCCCGTCGGACTACGTGCCCTGGCAGCATGACAACAAGATCGCCTTCATCCGGATGGAGGGCCGCGGCTTCGGCGGCGCGCCGGTGGAGGTCGAGCTGCGACTGTCGGTGGAGGATTCCTCCAACAGCGCAGGCGTCGTCATCGATGCGGTCCGCTGTATCAAGGTCGCCCGCGAGCGCGGGATCGGCGGGCCGCTGGTCGGCCCCTCGGCCTATTACATGAAAACGCCGCCGCGCCAGTTCCGCGACAGCGTTGCGCGCGAGGCCTGCAACGCCTTCATCGACGGCCGGCCCTTCGAGCTACCCGAGCGCGCCGTGAGCGACAGCAACGCGGCAAGCTAGGCGCCGGATCCTCTGAAGCAGTGCGACGGCGCCGGCGGTTCGAGTCCCGCCGGCGCCGTAAAGCTTGGCGGTCATCGATGCGAAGCAAATACGAAACGCTGCTGTTTGATTTCGGCGGCACGCTGGATGCCGACGGCATCGCCTGGAAGGAGCGCATGCACGCCCTCTATGGCGCCGAGGGGCTGGCCATGAAGGTCGAGGCCTTCGCGCCTGCCTTCTTCGCCGCAGACGATCCCCTCGTCGGCGGCCTGCCGGTCGATGCCGATCTGCCGGCCACGGTCGCGAGCCTCGCCCGCAATCTCGAGGCCGAGCTGGCCAGGCGCGGCCAGCCGACGGCAAGCGCGCGCGGCCAGCGGGTCGCCAAGCGCTTTCTCGCCGAGGCCGAGGCGGCCTTCGGTCGCAATCGCCCGCTGCTGGAGGCACTCGCCCGACGCTACCGCCTGGGCATCGTCTCCAATTTTTACGGCAATCTGGAGGCGGTCTGCCGTGGCGCCGGCCTCGCGCCCTGCTTCGCCGTGATGGTTGACAGCCAGCGCGTCGGCGCCGAGAAGCCCGATCCCGCCATCTTCCGCGCTGCCCTGGAGCCGCTCGGCGCCAGGCCGGAGACGACGCTGTTCATCGGCGATTCGCTGAAGCGCGACCGGGAGGGCGCGCGGCGCATGGGCATGGACTTCCTGTGGATCGCTCCGCCGGAGGTCGCGGCCGCCGAGCGGACGGCAAGCGGCGGCGCGCTGTCCCATCGCGTGTTGACGCAGTTGCTTGCGCTCGAGGAGATGCTGCCGTGAGCGCGACCGCCGAGCGCCGGATCTGTCAGGGCGGCATCATTGCCGCCGGCGACGGCACGCGGCTACGCGCCGACGGCTGCCGGTCGAGCAAGCCCATGGCCGCGGTCGGCGGCCGGCCGCTCATAGCCCACAGCCTCGAGCGCTTCCGGGCATCCGGCATCCGGCGCCTCTGCGTCATCATCAACGAGCAGAGCGAGGATTGCCGGCAATGGCTTGCGGCCAATGCCGGCGATCTCGAGCTTGATCTGGTCGTGAAGAGCACACCCTCTTCCTACGTGAGCTTCCGACTGATCGCCGAGCGCCTCGCCGGCGCACCGGCGATCATCACCACGGTCGACAGCATCCTGCCGACGGCGTCCTTCGCGCGCTTCGTCGAAGGGGCCGCGGCTTTTCCAGCCGAGGCCTTCGTCCTTGGCCTCACCGACCACGTGGCCGACGAGAAGCCGCTCTGGGCGACCCTCGACAACGGCAACGGCCGCATCGCCAGGCTGGGCGACCCGGCCGGCGGCCTGGTGACGGCCGGGCTCTATGCCCTGCCCACCCGCCGTCCGGTCGAACCCGCGACGGGCTTCGCGCGCCTCCGAGACTATCTCGACTGGCTGGTGACCGAAGGCCATCCGGTCTACGGCATCGTCCTCGATCGCGTCTTCGACATAGACCGGGCCCGTGACATCGCTGCGGCGGAGCTTGCCTTGCGCGAGAGCTCCGCCCCATGAGCCCCACGATGACCTGCTGGGGCATCTACCGCGAAAGCGCCCATTCGCCGGGCCGGGTCGACGACGACGCGGCCATTCTCGATGCCGTGGGCGAGGCCCTGCGGGCCCGCGGCTTCGCCGTGACGCTGCTCGACACTGAGGATGCAGCGCCCGCGCTCGCCGCGACCAGCGCGATGATCTTCGCCATGTGCGAACAGGGCCTGATCCTCGATCGGCTGCAGCGCGCGGCCGAGGCGGGCGCGGTGGTGGTCAATACGCCGGCGGCGATCCGCAACACCTACCGCCATCGCATGGTCGAGCTCTTCGGCAAAGCCCGTGTGCCCGCGCCGGTGAGCCATGTGGTCGCGACCGACGCCGCCGCGCTGCCGCCCTCCCAGGACGTCTGGATCAAGCGCTACGATTTCCATGCGACCCAGAGCGACGACGTGATGTATGTCGCCTCGCAGGCCGGGCTGCGGCAGGCGCTGGCCGGCTTCGCCGCCCGCGGCATTCCCTTCGTCGTCGTCCAGGAACATGTGGCCGGCGACCTGATCAAGTTCTATGGCGTGGGCTCTGGCATCAAGGGTCTGCCCACGCCGGCCTGGTTCGAATGGTTCTATCACCGCGACAAGGGCATGACCGGCTACGGCTTCAGGCCGGAGCGCCTAACCGAGGTCGCGCGGCAGGCGGCCGCGGCCTTGGGAGTGGAAATCTTCGGCGGCGATGCCATCATCCGGCCCGATGGCGAGCCGGTCATCATCGATCTCAATGCCTGGCCCAGCTATGCGCGGTTCCGCGCTGCGGCGGCCGAGGCAATCGTTGCCTATTTGGCGCAACGCTACCATCGTGGCCCCAGGGCCGCCAGCTGACGAGGATCACTTCGATGAAAGCCAAGCCTAGTTCGGGCTTAAAGCCGGTCGATTCCGAATCCGGCAAGCGCTACGCCGTTCCCGGCCCGAAATCGATGGCGATCTTCGATCGCGAGGCCGAGGTCATGGCGCCCGGGCTGCAGTCGATCGCGCTCTTCTCCCGGATAGTGGTCGATCGCGCAAAGGGCTGCGTCATCACCGACGTGGACGGCAAGGACTACCTCGACTTCGTCGCCGGCATCGGCGTCGGCAGCCTGGGTCACTGCCACCCCCATTACCTGAAGCGCCTGAAGGAGCAGCTCGACCATGTCACCTTCGGCAGCTTCACCACCGAGACCCGCGCGCGCTTCCTCGAGATCCTCGGAGGCATGCTGCCCGAGGGCATCACCCATGTGCAGATGTTCTCAGGCGGCGCGGAAGCGGTGGAGGCGGCCTTCCGCCTCGCCAAGTCGGTCACCAAGAGGTTCGAGTTCGTCGGCTTCTGGGGCGGCTTCCACGGCAAGACCGCGGGCGTCATCGGGCTGCTGAGCGGCGAGTACCGCAATCACCAGGGCCCCTTCCCGCCCGGCTCGCTGCTGTCGCCCTATGCCAGCTGCTATCGCTGCCCGTGGAAGCTTGAATACCCCTCCTGCGGACTCGCTTGCGCCGAGCATCTGCGCAACGTGATCAAGCATGAATCCCAGAGCGAGGTGGCGGCCATCGTCATGGAGCCGATGCAGGGCACCGCGGGCAATGTCATCCCGCCAGATGATTTCGTCGCCGCCGCGCGGGAGATTGCCGACGAAGCGGGTGCGCTTCTGATCGCCGACGAGATGCTGACGGGCATGGGGCGCACCGGCCGGATGTGGGCAATGGACCACTATGACGTGAAGCCGGACATCGTCACCTTCGGCAAGGGCATTGGCGGCGGCTTTCCCTTGAGCGGCGTCGCCTCGAGCCTGGAGCGCATGAACGCCAAGCCCTTCGGCATGCCGAGCGGCAGCTCCTCCAGCTTCGGTGGCAATCCGCTCGCCGCCGCCGCGGGCCTCGCCACGGTCGAGACGATCCTGGCCGAGAAGCTGGTGGAGAACTCGGCCAAGGTGGGCGCGGTGCTGCTGGACGCGCTGAAGGCCCTGCAGAACAAGTACCGCTTCATCGGCGACGTGCGCGGCAAGGGCCTGATGATCGGCATGGACATGGTGGCCGACCGCAAGACCAAGGAGCCGCTGGACAAATCCGTCACCCGGGCGCTGTTCCACGAGGCCCTCGATCGCGGCCTGGTGACCATGTCCTATTCCAGTGTCATCCGGATCAACCCGCCGCTGGTCATCACCGAGGAAGAAGCCCTAAAGGGCGTCGACATCCTCGACCAGTCCTTCTGCGCGATCGCGCGGCGCTTCGGGCTCGATTGATGCCTCCGTTGGAAGCCACTCTCTCTCCAGCGTCATTCCCGCGAAAGCGGGAGTCCATCGGTCTGTGGACCCCCACTTTCGCATGGGTGACGGGCGAGGCGCTGCCGACGGATCGGGCTATCCCTTAGCTCGCGTTCCAATGTTGCGTGGCGCCTTCGTCGGTTTCGGCAATGTCGCCGCGGAAGGGCATCTGCCCGGCTGGAATAGCGCGCCCGGCGTGGCGATGGTCGCCGCGACCGACGCGACTCCGGCCAGGCGCGCCCTCTTCGAGGAGCGCTGTCCCGGCGGCCAATGGTTCGAGAGCATCGAAGCCCTGCTGGTCGAGGCTCCGATCGATTTCGTCGACATCTGCACCCCGCCCGGCAGCCATGCCGGGCTGGCCACCCGCGCGCTCCAGGCGGGACTGCATGTCCTGTGCGAGAAGCCGCTGGTCACGAAGGCGGAGGACGCCGCCGCGCTGGCACGCGCCGCCGAGGGCCAGGTCCTGCACACGGTCCACAATTGGCTCGAAGCCCCGCTCTGCCGGAAGATCTCGGCCCTGATCGCCGACGGCGCGGTCAGGCGGATTCGCAGCATCGACTGGCAGACCCTGCGCAGCCGCCCCGCTGTCGGCGTCGCGGCTGCGGCCAACTGGCGCGTGGACCCTGCGCTCGCCGGCGGCGGCATCCTGTTCGATCACGGCTGGCATGCCCTCTATTGCCTGTTGCGCTGGGCGGGCGGCGTGCCTGAAAGCCTGGCTGCGGCGCTAGAAACGCGGCGGCACCATGAATGGCCGATCGAGGATACGGCAACGGTCGAACTGGGCTTCCCCCGCGCCAGCGGACGGATCTTCCTCACCTGGACCGCGGACGAGCGCACCAATCACATCGCCATCAAGGGCGACGGCGGCCGCATCCACATCGAGCGGGAGACCGTGCTGCTGACGACGAGCGCCGGCGAGCGGCGCTGGACCTGTCCGCCCGCCCTGTCGGAGGGCTCCCATCACCCCGACTGGTTCGTCGGCGTCGCCGCCGACTTCCAGGCGGCGATCGCCAGCGGAGGCCGCGGCAACCTCGACGAGGCCCTGCTCTGCGCGAAGCTGATTGGCCTTGCCCAGCGTTCCAGCGCCGAAGGTGGCGCGCGGCTGAAGGTCTAGGCCTTGCGCGGCTTCGCCGCGCCGGCGGGCCGTTCGCTCGCCGCCAGATAGACGAGCATGGCGAAGAAGATCGGCGCTCCCAGGGCGGCCAGGATCAGGAACCAATCGGCCCGGCCGAACAGGCTGAGCGCCAGCACGAGATAGATGAAATCCCGCCTCGAGAGGGCGTCGAGCAGGCGGGCCGTCCGCCGCTCCGCCGTCGAGACCGAAGTGTAGAGCGGGCCATGCCCGCGCTTGGCGCGCATGGTCCGCCAATAGACGAAGCTCGCAGAGCCCAGGGTGCCCAGGACGGCGGCCGCGCCCGGTAACAAGGGCCACGATGAGCCGGCGGCCGCGCTCCAGCCGATCGCCATGCAGGCGAAGATCGCGCTGTGAACGACATTGTCACCCCAGAAATCGAGAATCCCGCCCCAGCGGGATTCCTGGAACTTGAGCCGCGCTAGCTCGCCGTCGCAGCCGTCGAGGATCGAATGAGCGAGGAACAGCAGCGCGCCGATGGTTTGCCAGATGGGCGAAGACGCCAGGAAGAAAGGCGCGCCCAGCAGCCCGACGGCGACCGAGAACAAGGTCATCTGGTTCGCCGTCAGCCAGGTCGCCGCGAGGAGCCGGGAGATGGCCAGCGAGATTGGCCGTTCCACGTGTTTGGCCATGAAACCGTCGGTGTCCTTGACCAGGGCCCGCATCAGGCGCCGCTCGGCTTCCCGCTCGTCGCCGGGGCTGGTCACGGCCATCGGATCGACGCCCTTGGGCAGGGGCCCCGGCGGGTCGAACTTCCGGGTCAGAACCTCGACCGCAGCGGCCATGGTCCCCGCGCGCGCATCGGCCAGCGCCGAAAGAGCGGCTTGCAAGGAGGCGGGCGTGATCACCGCCAGCCTGTCGCCCGCCGCCGCCCAGGCGGCCAGGCCCGGTTTACAGCCCAACAGGGCCTTGAGCCAGCCGGCCTCGGCCAGAAGCTCCGTCGAGGCGATGGTGCAAGGGTTCGAATCGTTCTCCAGGCGCGAGGCCAGGGCCTCCCAGCCGGCAACGGTCTCGACCTCGGGCGAGGCCCCTTGCGTCGGCGCCAGCCGGCAGACCAGACCATAGCCGGCCCGATTTGCCGCCAGAGCCAGACGGCTGACCAGGTCCAATCCGAGGATCCGGCGCGGGCCGGAAGCGTCGGGTGAGGAAGGTAGCCTAGGGGGAAGGAGGACCAGGCACGGCCCGGCCCTGGCCACCCGGCCGGGGGCCAGTTGTGCGTCGAGGGTCGTCATCGTCACGGATTCATGTAAAGCCAATTGGCAGGGACGGCAAGGATCGGTAAAAGGCGTTCGTCGGGGCCGTATTCCAGGCCTTGCCGCCCATGCTGCCCCTGCTGGAGAGATCCCGACCATCCGTGCCGGAACCGCCATCGCCGCCGTCGCCGGGCTCGCGCTCGCCGTCTACCTGATCGCCCGGGCCGGCGCGGGGGACGTCGCCCATGCCATGCTGCTCGTCGGTTGGGGCCTGGCACCGGTCAGCCTCTTCCATCTTCTTCCCTTGGTCTTGAGCGCGCTCTCCTGGCGCGACCTTCTGCCCGCTGGCGGGGGACCCGGGCTGTGGACCGTCATTGTGATCCGCTGGCTCCGGGAATTTATCAACGGGCTGCTGCCCGCGGCCGGCGTCGGCGGCGATCTGGTGGGTATCCGGCTCATCCACCACGCCGGCGTGCCGGGGCGCCCCGCGGCGGCCAGCACCATCGTCGACCTGACGGTCGGTGTAATCACCCAACTTCTGTTCGTAGTGAGCGGCCTCGCCCTCCTCATTTCGCTCTCGCGCCAGCCGGCGGTGCTCGCCATTGCCGGCGCGGTCCTCGCCGGCATCGTCCTCTTCGGGATCGCCATGGCGGTGTTCCTGGCGCTTCAGCATCGCGGTATGTTCGAGGTCTCGACGCGCATCGCAGGCGGCCTACTGCGCAACAAGCGCTTGACGGAATTCACCGGCAAGGCGGCCGACATCGACGCGGCCGTGGTCGCCATCTACCGAAACCGCCCGCGGCTCTGGCGCGCGCTAGCCGTGCGCTATCTCGGCTGGGTCGCGGGCGCGGGCGAAATCTGGCTGATCATGAATTTCTTCGGCCAGCCGCTCTCGCTCGCCGACGCCTTCATCCTGGAGAGCCTGGGCGCGGGCGTGCGCGCCGTGGCCTTCATGATCCCGGGCGCCGTCGGCGTGCTAGAGGGAAGCTTCGTGGTCTTCGGCGGCCTCTTCGGCTTACCGCCTCAGACCTCGCTCATGATCGCCTTGTGCCGGCGCACGCGCGAGCTCGCCCTCGGCGTCCCCGGTCTCGCCGCTTGGCAGGCGCTGGAAGGCCATCGCCTGATGCGCCGGCGCCGGACGTGACGGCACACCCATAGAGGGATCGGGGCTGCGCGATGCGATGGCTGCTGATTTGCCTCGTCGCGAGCCGTCATGACTGCGGCTGAGCCGGTTTCCGGTCCCGGCCCCTCGCCCGCCTGCAGGCCTAGCTCGCCGCCGGCCCCGATGGCCTGAGCGCCGAGGAGGACGCTATCGATGAGAACTGGGCTTCTTCGATCGACTTCCGCTCCGGGTCATTCGCGCCGATTTCATGATGTCTGCCAAAGGTCCGCTCACCCTCCAACAGCAGTCGTGCTGTTTGGCCGTTGATCTCTTGATCCCGAGCGTAATTCAAGCCCCCAAACTGGAGCTTCCAATCATGCGCTATGAACTCAGCGACTGCGAATGGAGCCTCATCAAATCAACGCTCCCGAACAAACCGCGCGGCATTCCCCGCGTGGACGACCGGCGGGTGCCCAATGGCATCTTCCGGGTCTTGCGGTCGGGCGCGCCGTAGCGCGATCTCCCAGCAATCTATGGGCCCTGTACTCCTTCCTACAATCGGAAGCTCAACGCCAATTACGTCGCCTTCATCGAGCTTGCTTCGATCCGCCTTTGGCCGCGCACTTGCGAGTCCACGCCCTAGCTTTTCTCCTCTGTGTCTCTGTGCCTCTGTGGTGATTCTTCTTTCCTGAGCTCGCGCGCGATGGTCCAGCCGCGGGCCTCGATGGCGTAGCCGGCGGCGAGCGCCGGGAGGCCGAACGCCAGCTCGCGAAACCGCCTGGCGACCGAGAGCGCGAGGGCCACGCCGGGCGTGATGCCGAGGCCGCCCGCCACCAGGAGCAGGGCGCCGTCCTGAACCCCGAGGCCGCCGGGGATGAGGAAGGCCGCGACCCTTGCGGCCTGGCTCAAGCTCTCCATCTGGATCGCCGCCGAGAGGCCGACGGAGTGGTCCAAGGCGTAGAGGATGAGCATGATCTCGCCGGCGCCGATGACCCAGCCGGCGAAGCGCCAGGCGAAGGACTCCGCCAGGACCCTGGGGCGGGAATAGACCCGCTTCAGCATCTCGTCCAGGCGCCGGGCGCTGGCCAGGTCGAACATCTTTTCGGCTCGGCCGATCCGCCCGGCGAGAAAGGCCGCACCCCGACCGATGAGCCCGAAGCGCTGCAGGGCGTAAAAGGAGCCGGCGAAGAAGGCGAGCAGAAGCGAGGCGGCGAGCGCCCGGTAGACGGCGCCGCTTCCGCTCGCGAGGCTGAACAGGCCGAGGCCGATCAGGGTGAAGAGCACCTGGGTCGCCAGCGCCATGGTGATGTCGGCGATGACCGAGGCCGCCGCCTCGGCGCCGGCGCTGCCCCGGTCGCGGGCGAGCTTGGCGCGCAGGAATTCGCCGAATTGCGGCAAGGGCAGGAGGCCGTTGGCCCCTTCGCCGATCCAGCGGATCCAGAACAAGCGCCAGACCGGCGGCCGCGCCTTGGCAAACAGCAGGCGCCAGCCCACCACGTCCACCAGGAGGGGAATGGCGTGGAAGACGAGGAGGGCCGCGAGCCACCAGCGCAGCGCCGCCACGCTTCTGAGGATGCCGGCAACGTCGCTTTCCACCAGGAGCCAGGCGAGCAGCGCGGCACCGGCAAGCCAGGCCAGCAAGGTGAAGGGGCGTAGCCGGCTGGACAAGCTCGCGCGCTCCGGGGCGGTCGAAAGGCGGGCGGATGCTACACCGGCCGGCGGCGGGGCAAAGCAAGTTCTTCGCTGAGATCCCTCGCCTTCCTTATTCCGCCGCATTCCTATAGAGAGTTCGGCCCATGGCCTTATTCCGCTCGATCGCCACCGTCGGCGGCTACACCATGGCGAGCCGGGTGCTGGGCTTCCTGCGCGACGTGCTGATCGCGCGCGTGCTCGGCACCGGCGAGATGGCCGACGCCTTCTTCGTCGCCCAGCGCCTGCCCAACCTGTTCCGGAGTCTCTTCGCCGAGGGCGCCTTCAACGCCGCCTTCGTGCCCCAGTTCGCCAAGCGCCTGGAGCAGGGCGGGGCCGATGAGGCCCGACGCTTCGCCGAGCAGGCCATGTCGGTGCTGCTGACGGCGCTCCTGATCTTCACCTTGCTCGCCGAGATCGGCATGCCCTGGTTCATGTTCGTAATCGCGCCGGGCTTCACCGGGCGGCCGGCGAAATTCGCCATGGCGGTGCAGTTCACGCAAGTGACCTTCCCCTATCTGCTTTTCATGTCGCTGACCGCGCTCCAGGGCGGCGTGCTCAACTCCATCAACCGCTTCGCCCACGCCGCGGCGGCGCCGATCATGCTGAACGTGACCATGATCGCGGCATTGCTCCTGGTGGCACCCCATTCGGGGCTCACGGGCCTAGCGCTGTCCTGGGCCATGGCGATCGCCGGCATCATCCAATTCCTGTGGATGGTGATCGCCTGCCACCATGCCGGCATGGCCTTGAGCCTGCCGCGCCCGCGGCTGACCGAGGGCGTCAGGCGCCTGCTGCGGCTCATGGTGCCGGGGATCCTCGGCTCCAGCGTCATGCAGGTGAACCTGCTGATCGGCACCATGATCGCCACCAGCCAGCCGGCGGCAGTCTCCTACCTCTATTACGCCGACCGGATCTATCAGCTGCCGCTTGCCGTCATCGGCTCGGCCGTGGGCGTGGTACTGCTGCCGGAGCTCGCCCGCGCGCTGCGCAGCAAGGGCGAGCAGGCCGCCATGGCGATCCAGAACCGGAGCGTCGAGTATGCCCTGTTCCTGACCCTGCCGGCGACGGTGGCGCTCATCGCCATTCCCGACCCGATCGTGGTGGTGCTCTATCAGCGCGGCGCCTTCACGGCGAGCGCCTCGGTCGCCACGTCCTGGGCCGTGTTCGCCTATTCGCTGGGACTGCCGGCCTATGTGCTGGTGAAGGCGCTGACGCCGGGTTTCTTCGCGCGGGAGGACACGGGCACGCCGTTCCGCTTCGCCATGATCAGCCTCGGCCTCAACATCGTGCTCTCGCTCGGCCTTTTCCAGGTGATGAACTACGCCGGCATCGCGCTCGCCACCGCAATCGCCTCCTGGTTCAACGTCGCCATGCTGACCCGGCGCCTGCACCGGCGCGGGCAGTTCCGCATCGACGCCCAGCTCGCCCGCAACGTGCCCAAGGCGCTTGCCTGCAGCCTCGCCATGGGCGTGGCCCTGAGGCTCGGCGCTCATGCGCTGGCGGGCCCGCTCGCGGGCCATCTCCTGGCCAAGTCCGCCTCGCTCAGCTTGCTGGTGGGCGGCGGCATCGCCCTCTTCTTCGGCCTGGCGATCGCGACCCGGACCGTAGGCACGGCCGAGCTCCGCCGCTGGCTGAAGCGGGCCGCTTAACGCCGCGCCCTGCCGAATTTCAACACGCCATCGACCAGCGCATCGGCGTCGCGCGCCTCGGTGCGGTGGTTGACGACGGCCGCGCGGATTGCGAGCCGCCCCTCCAGCAGCGTGGTCGAGGGCGCGGCGATGCCGGATTCCTGGAGATCGGCGACGATTGCCGCGTTCACCGCATCGCTGTCCTCGGCCCGGTAGCGGAAGCAGACGATGTTGAGCTCGGCGCCGGCCATCAGCTCCAGCTCCGGCTCGGCGCGCACCCGTGCCTCGAGATGGCGGGCGACGGCGCAGGTCTTGGAGATCACGGCGCCCAGCGCCTCGGTGCCGTGGACCTTGAGGGTGAACCAGGTCTTGAGGGCGCGGAAGCCGCGGGAGAGATCCGGCCCGAAATCGCAGGGCCACGGCGAGCCGGCGGCCAATCCGCGGGCCTCGCGCCGGAGATAGGCCGCGGGCGAGGCGAAGGTCGCTCGATGGATGGCGCCGTCGCGCACCAGGAGAAAGCCCGCGTCATAAGGCACCTGGCCCCATTTGTGGAAATCACAGGCGATGGAATCCGCGCGCTCGATGCCGGCAAGCCGCGGCGCCAGATCGGGTGCCAGGATGGCAAGCGCGCCATAGGCGGCATCGACGTGGAACCAGAGGCCCTCGCGCCTGGCGATATCGGCCAATGCGGCGAGATCGTCGATGGCGCCCACATCCACCGTGCCCGCCGTGGCGACGAGCAGGAACGGCGTCAGCCCAGCCTTGCGATCGGCGGCGATCGTCGCGGCCAGTGCGGCCGGGTCCATGCGCCGGCGCCGGTCGACGTCGACCCGGCGCAGGGAATCGCTGCCGAGCCCCGAGAGATCCATGGCCTGGGCGACGCAGCCATGGACCGCGCCGGAGCCATAGGCGACGAGGCGCTTTCCGGCGGCGGCAAGTCCCCGCTTCCGCACCTCGGGCCCGAGCGCCGCGCGCCGCGCGATCAGCACCGCCATGAGATTGGCCATGGAACTGCCGGTGACGAAGAGCCCGCTGGCGCCCTCCGGCATGCCAAAGAGACCGGCCATCCAGTGGGCGATCTGGCGCTCAACCTCGATGGGCATATGGTCGCGCCCGCCGAGATTGGCGTTGAGGCCCGCGGCCAGCATCTCGCCCAGCATGCCGGCGGGATTTCCCCCGCCATGGACCCAGCCCATGAAGCCCGGATGGCTGTTGCCCGTGGCATAGGGCAGCACGTCGCGCATGAACGAGGCGTGCACGTCGGCCAGCGCCGTCGGCTTCGCGGGCAGGGGTTCGCGCATGCGGGCGCGAACCGCATCGGGGATCGGCTGCCAGACGGGCCGCGCACGGATGGTTTCGACATAGTCGATGATGTCGTCCAGCATCCGATGGGCCTGCTCCCGAAAGCCAGGCC
This sequence comes from uncultured Alphaproteobacteria bacterium, assembly GCA_963724385.1. Lineage (GTDB taxonomy): Bacteria > Pseudomonadota > Alphaproteobacteria > Dongiales > Dongiaceae > DASXQK01. Next base: position 1,821,853 of record CAVRUJ010000002.1, read on the forward strand.
AATCGGCGGGATCGAGGTTGCGGTCGTCGGGCCGGGGGGCGGGGGTTTTCATGCGGGCGAGACTAGAGCGCGATGCAGTCGAGCGAAACCACCCCGTTCGTCACCCCCGCGAAGGCGGGGGTCCATTGAGGCCTGGATTCCCGCTTTCGCGGGAATGACGAAGAAGGAACGCAGGGCTAGTCGTTCGTCTGCAAGTCAGGCCAGCGGCTTAGTTCTACTCATTGCGCAGGAGCGGTGCGGCCTTGTGGCCGAGCGCCCGCCAGGTGCCGGCCAAGCCGATGACGACGGCGATGGCCGCGCCGGCGAGCGCGGTCGTGAGCGCGACCGAGGGCAGCAGCACGAAGGGCTGCTCCATTTCCCAGCTGACGAAGCCATAGGCCGACAAGCTGCCCAGCAGGAGGGCGAAGGCGGCGGTCGCCAGGCCGAGGATGCCGTATTCGAGCGCGAGCCCGGCCAGCACGTCGGCGCGGGTGGCGCCCAGCACCTTCAGCACCACGGCGTCGTAGATCCGCCGGCGCCGGTCGGCGATGACGGCACCTGCCAGCACGGCGACGCCGGCGACGAGCGCCACGCCGGCGAGCGAGGCGACGGCCGCGCCCATGGCATCGACGATGCGCATGACGCTCGCCAGCGCCTCGCGCACATGGACGGCCGAGATGCTGGGGAAGCGGTCGGTCAGCCGGCGCTGGAGATCGAGCTCGCGGTCGGGCGGCACACGTAAGGTGGCGATGTCGGTCTGGGGCGCGCTCTCCAGGATGCCGGGCGAGAAGACCATGATGAAGTTGATGCCGAGCGTTTCCCAATCGATGCGCCTGAGATTGGCGATGCGGCCGGTGATCTCGCGCCCCAGCACATTGACCGTGATGCTGTCGCCGAGCTTGAGGCCGAAGGCGTCGGCGACCTCGGAATCGAGGGAGACGAGCGGCGGGCCCTTGTAGTCGGCCGGCCACCAGGACCCGGCGACCAAGCTGGCGCCCTTGGGCGGTGTCGCCGCCCAGGTGACGCCGCGGTCGCCCTGAAGCACCCAGCCCTCATGCTTGGGCGGCGCCAGCTTTTCAACCGGCACGTCCTTCATCCGGGTGATCCGCCCGCGCAGCATGGGCACGCGCTCGAGATCGGAGAGGCCGGGTTCGGACTTGGCGATCGCGTCGAACTCGGCCGCCTCAGCCGGCTGGATGTCGATGAAATAGAACGACGGAGCATGGGCCGGCATGGTCTCGGCCAATTCACGGCGCAGATTGCCCTGGATGCTGGCGACGGCCACCAGCACGGTGAGGCCGATGCCGAGCGACAGCACCACGCTGCCGGTGGGCGCCCCGGGACCCGCGAGGTCGGCGAGCGCCCTTCGGAGCGCGCCACGGCTTCCCCGCGCCAGGCTCCCCGCCCCGCGCCGGATGGCTAGCGCCAGCAAACGGAACACGGCGAGGGTTGCAAGGCTCGCGACCACGAACCAGAAGGCGACGGGCTGATCGACCGAGGTGGCCAAGGTCAGCGCCACGAGGAGGGCAACGACGAGGGCGAGCAGCAGCCAATCGAGAAGCCGGCGCTTCAGATGCCGGTGCTCCAGCATGTCGCGGAAAAGCTGGCCCGGCGGCAGGTCGCGGGCGCGCATCAGGGCCGGAAGCGAAAAGCCGAGGGCGACCAGCAGGCCGAAAGCGGCGGCAACGGCGAGCGGCGCGGGATAAAGCCCGGCGGGAAGATCGAGGCCGAAGGCCGAAGCGAGCGGCCCGGATGCGATGAAGGGCGCGGCCGCGCCGATGGCGAGACCGAGGCCTATGCCGCCCAGGGCCAGGAGCAGGATGAGGGACAAATAGAGGGCGAAGATGCTGCCGGCCGGCGCGCCCAGGCATTTCAGGATCGCGATCGTCTGCTTCCGGCCGTCGAGATAGGCGGTGACCGCATTGCCGACCCCCACCCCGCCGACCAAGAGGGCGCTCAAGCCCACCAGGGTCAGGAACATGGTGGTCTGGACGACGAAGCGCTTCACGCCGGGTGCCGCGTCATTGAGTTCCCGGATGCGCCAGCCGGCATCGGGGAAGCGCTGGGCGAGGCTGGCGAGCCAGGCCTTGGCATCGAGGCCCGGCCCATAGGCGATGCGGTAATGGTGGTAGATCAGGCTGCCGGGCTCGACCAGGCCGGTGTTGGCCAGGCTCGCGGCGGCCACCATGAAGCGCGGGCCCAGGAGGAAGGCATCGGCGCCGCGGTCGGGCTCGTGCTGGACCAGGGCGCGGATCTGGTAGCTGGCCGCGCCGAGCTTGACGACGCCGCCGAGCTTCAAGCCGAGGCGGTCGAGCACCTCGACGTCCGCCACCGCGCCCCAGAGCCCGGCCTCTTTGGCGAGCGCCGGCTGAAGCGGCAGGTCGGGCGTGAGGGCGATCTGGCCGAACAGGGGATAGGCCTGGTCCACGGCCTTCAGCTCCACCAGCAGGCGCTGGCTGCCGTCCGGCTTGATCGCCATGGCGCGCATGGTGGCGAGCCCGCTCACCCGGCCGGCTTCAGCGAAGGCCGCCAGTTCCGCCGGAGTCGCCGGGTCGTAGAGCAGGCGGAGCTCCACGTCACCACCGAGCAGGGCGCGAGCATCCCGGGCGAGGCCAAGCTGGACCGCGGCGGAGATGGCGCCCACGGCGGCGATGAGGGCGACGCCCAAGGCCAGGCAGAAGAAGAATAGGCGGAACCCGGCGAGCCCGCCGCGCAGCTCGCGCGCGGCCAGGCGCCAGGCGAGCGGCAGGCGCAGGCCCGCGCTCTCAACTGCCGAGAATGCGGCCATCGACCAGCCGGACCAGGCGCCGGCAGCGCCCGGCCAGCGCCGGGTCATGGGTGATCAGCATCAAGGTGGTGCCGCGCCGGGCCGCGAGCTCGAACAGAAGATCGATCACCTGGCGCCCGGTTTCGCCATCGAGATTGCCCGTGGGCTCGTCGGCCAGCAGCAGGGCAGGCTCGATGGCGAAGGCGCGGGCGAGCGCCACGCGCTGCTGCTCGCCGCCGGAAAGCTGGCCCGGGTAATGGGCCAGGCGCTGGCCGAGCCCGACGGATTCGAGCGCGGCCGCGGCGAGCGACCGGGCATCGGGGCGGCCGGCGAACTCCAACGGCACGGCGACGTTCTCCAGCGCCGTCATGGTCGGGATCAGATGGAAGGCCTGGAAGACGATGCCGATGCGCGCGCGCCGGAAGCGGGCGAGCCCATCCTCGTCGAGGCCCGAGAGATCCTGCCCGGCGACCTCAACCCGCCCGCCCGTCGGCCGCTCCAAGCCGGCGACGATCATCATCATGGTGGATTTGCCCGAACCCGAGGGGCCGACCACGCCCAAGGTCTCCCCTGCCGCCACTTCCAGATCGAGGCCGCGCAGGATATTGATCTCGCCGGCCGGGCCACGGAGCTTGAGTTCGAGACCGGCGAGCCGGATCATCGGCCGGCCATCGAGCGAGTCATGGGTCATGCGCTTAGTGCCAATGGCCGGATACGTGGGCACCACCCCCCTCCCTGACCCTCCCCCACAAGGGGGGAGGGAATATCTGGGACATCCTTATCGCCCCCGCCCCCTTGACGGGGGCGGGATGGGGTGGGGGTGTGCTGCGCGTCGATCGCATGGAGAACTCAATCCTGTTTCAGCAATTCTTCGCCGCATCGCCGCCGCGATCCTGGCGGGCCATCTTGGCATGATCGTGGCGGACGGAGCGATGGCGGCACCGATCAAGATCCTGGCATTGGGCGACAGCCTGACCGCGGGCTATGGCCTTGCCGAGGCGGACGGCTTCTGCCCCCAGCTCGAGAAGGCGCTCCGAGCCGCCGGCCATGACGTCCGCGTCATCGACGGCAGCGTTTCCGGCGACACCACCGCCGATGGGCTCGCCCGCCTCGACTGGACCTTGGCCGACAACCCCGATGTGGTGATCGTCGAGCTCGGCGCCAATGACGCGCTGCGCGGCCTCGATCCGGTTCAGGCGAAGGCCAATCTGGATACCATCCTGACCAAGCTCCAGAATCAGGGCCGGGTCGTCCTGCTGGTCGGGATGGAGGCGCCGCGCAACCTGGGGCAGGACTACGACCAGGCCTTCGACGGCATGTACCCCGATCTGGCGACGCGGCACCATGTGGCGCTCTACCCCTTCTTCCTCGACGGCGTCGCCACCGACCTGGCGCTCAACCAGGCGGACGGGATCCACCCCAATCCCGCGGGCGTGGCGGTCATCGTCAAGCGCATGCTGCCGGCGGTCGAGAAGGCACTGGCCCGGGTCAAGCCCGGCTGACGGGGTTCAACCGAGCGAGGTTTACGGAGAGGGCCCTTCCCCGCTATACCCTCCACCCCTTATCGATAAATATCCCCGTCGGCGAAGCCGCCTGCTAGACTCTGGGCCGGCTTCCACCGGGAGCCTTGGCCATGCGTCTGTTTGTCGCCGTCGCCCTTCCGGAAACCATACGCTGGCAATTGCGCCTGCTCTGCGGCGGTCTGCCGGGCGCCCGCTGGGTCCCGCCGGAGAACTTCCACCTGACGCTCCGCTTCATCGGCGAGGTGGATGGGGCCGAGTTCCACGACATCGATGCGGCGCTGGCGGGAATTCGCGCGCCACGCTTCACCGTGAGCTTCGCCGGCGTCGGCCATTTCGGCAGCGGGGCGAAGCTTCGCAGCATCTGGGCGGGGGTGGATAAGCAGCCGGCGCTGACCCATCTGCGCGACAAGATCGAATCGGCGGTGGTCAGGGCCGGGACCGAGCCCAACGGCCAGAAATTCCATCCCCACGTGACCCTGGCCCGCAGCAAGGGCGAGCCGGTGCCCAAGCTGGGCGAGTTCCTGGTCCAGCACAGCCTGTTCCGCAGCCAGCCCTTCGAGGTCACCCATTTCACCTTGTTCTCGAGCTTCCTCAACCACACCGCCGCCATCTACACGCCTGAGCGAAGCTATGAGCTGAGCCGGGCATGACCCGCCTCGAGCGGTTGTCGGCCGAGGCGCGAGCCTGCCGGATCTGCGAGGCCCATCTGCCGCTGGGCCCGCGGCCGGTGTTCCGGGTCAGCCCGACCGCGCGGCTCCTGGTGGTGGGCCAGGCGCCGGGCCGGCTGGTGCACGAGACGGGGATCTCCTGGAACGATCCCAGCGGCGATCGGCTGCGCAACTGGCTCGGCCTCGAGCGCGAGGCGTTCTACGACCGGCGGCGGGTCGGCTTGCTCGGCATCGGCTTCTGCTACCCCGGCATCGACCATCATGGCGGCGACAAGCCGCCCCGGCCCGAATGCGCGCCGACCTGGCACCGGGCCTTCGTCGCGCTGATGCCGAAGGTCGAGCTCACCCTGCTGGTGGGCGTCTATGCCCATGCCTTCCATCTGGGCGATGCAAAGGGCAGAAGCGTCGGCGCCACGGTCGCAAGCTGGCGGGACTATCTGCCGCGCTACCTGCCGCTGCCCCATCCGAGCTGGCGCAACACCGGCTGGCTGAAACGCAATCCCTGGTTCGAGGCCGAGCTGGTACCCGAGGTGAGGAAGCGCGTTGCCAGGCTCGTCCGCGGGTGACGCAAGAAAAGATTCACCACAGAGACACGAGAGGCACAGAGAAGAAAGCGAAGGCTTATTGGCCGCTTCGCGGCCGCAGACTCACATTGGTCTATTCCTCTGTGTCTCTGTGCCTCTGTGGTTGACTTCTACTTCTTCCCTCACCCGCCCCGGTCGATGCGTTCCATGTCGTCGTCGCTGAAGCCGAAATGATGGCCGATCTCATGCACCAGCACATGGCGCACGATGTCGATCAGGGGCTCGCCGGTTTCGCACCAGTAGTCGAGCAGCGGCCGGCGATAGAGGAAGATCATGTCCTGGGAGCGCCGCACCTGATAGACGCTGCGGTTGGGCAGCGCAACACCGCGATAAAGGCCGAGGATGTCGAAGGGGGATTCGAGCTCCATGTCGCGCTCGGTCTGCTCGTCGGGGAATTCCTCGACGCGGAAGACGACATTGGCGACATGCCTGCGCAGTTCCGCGGGGATGCTCTCGAAGGCCTCGCCGGCGAGCCGCTCGATATCCTCCAGGGTCGGCGCCCTGTCGGGCAGTTTTCGGTCGGGCGCCTTTGGGTCGGGCAGTTGTCTCGTCATGGCGCCATGGACGATAGTGTGGCGAACCCCGCTTGCAAAGGGAGACCGCCATGATCGCCAAGCTCAGCGCCGCCGAACGCAGCCAGGCCCTGAAGGACCTTGCCGGCTGGCGCGCCGTCGACGGGCGCGACGCCATCGCGCGTTCCTTCAAGTTCAAGAATTTCAGCAAGGCCTGGGGATTCATGGCCCGGGTGGCGCTGCTGGCCGAGAGCCAGGACCATCATCCGGAATGGTTCAACGTCTACAACCGGGTCGACATCACGCTCTCGACCCATGACTGCGGCGGGCTCTCGGCGCGCGACGTGAAGCTCGCCAAGGCGATCGACGCGCTCATCGCTGGATGAAGAAAACCACAGAGGCCTTACTTTCCTGCCCTTACTTCGGTCCCATGCGGAGCGCCCCGTCGAGGCGCACCACCTCGCCGTTCATCAGGACGTTCTCGATCATGTGCATCACCAGGCGCGAGACCTCGTGAGCGTGACCGAGGCGCGAGGGGAAGGGCACGGATTCGCCGAGGCTCTTCTGCACGTCGGGCGGCAGGTTCAGCATCATCGGCGTGGCGATGAGGCCGGGCGCAATCGCGAGCACGCGGATGCCGTGGCGGGCGAGGTCGCGGGCGGCTGGCAGGGTGAGGCCTGCAATGCCGGCCTTGGAGGCGGCGTAGGCAGCCTGGCCGATCTGGCCCTCATAGGCGGCGACCGAGGATGTCGAGACGATCACCCCGCGCTCGCCGTCGGCCAGCGCCGGAAGTGCCGCCATGCCCGCCGCGGCGAGCCGCATCATGTTGAAGGTCCCGATCAGGTTGACCTCGATCACCTTGGAGAACTTCTCCAGGGGCAGCGGCCCATCCTTGCCGACGATCCGGCCGGGAATGAGAATCCCGGCGACGTTGACGAGGATGCGGGCCGGCCCATGGGCGACGGCCGCGGCGGCGACGGCCGATTCCGCGCTGGCCGCACTCGCCACGTCGCATTCGAAGCCGCGCCCGCCGATCTCGCTGGCCACGGCTTCGGCCCCGGCCTTGTTGAGGTCCATCACGGCCACCCTGGCCCCCGCGCTCGCCAGATGCCGCGCCACGTCGGCCCCGATGCCCGAGGCAGCACCGGTGACGATCGCCGCCTCGCCCTTGACGTTCATGATCCCTCTCCCGCGTGAACGGCAGGCTTCATATCAGAACGCGCTTCCATTGCGAAGCGCGGGACATTGTCCGCAAGACGCTTGCCAGGCCGGCGCCGGCTCTGTTTGATCGCCCGAACGGTTTCTCGAATTGGAGGAAGCGAGCCCGCGATGAGCCAACCTCTCTGGCGGCCGAGCCCCGAGCGCATCGCCGACGCCGTCCTCTCCCGCTTCTGCCGCGAAACCGGCCAGGCCGACATGGCCGCCCTCTATCGCTGGTCGATCGCCGAGCCGGAAGCCTTCTGGCGCAAGCTCTGGTCCTTCGCAGGCGTGATCGGCGAGGGGCCCGGCGCGGTTGGCATCGAAAACCCGGGCAAGATGCCGGGGGCGAAATTCTTCCCCGAGGCCAGGCTCAACTACGCCGAAAACCTGCTGCGCCGGCGCGACGACAGCGACGCCATCGTCTTCCGCGGCGAGGACAAGGTCCGCCGGCGCCTCAGTCATCGCCAGCTCTACGATCTCGTCTCGCGCCTCGCCCAGGCGATGCAGGCGGCCGGCATCGTTCCCGGCGACCGGGTCGCGGGCTTCGTGCCCAACATGCCGGAAACGGTGGCGGCGATGCTGGCGACGGCGAGCCTGGGGGCCATCTGGTCCTCCTGCTCGCCCGATTTCGGCGTCCAGGGCGTGCTCGACCGGTTCGGCCAGATCGCGCCCAAGATGATGTTCACCGCCGACGGCTATTTCTACGCCGGCAAGACCCATGACAGCCTCGGCCGCGTGGCCGAATGCCTGAAGCAGCTGCCGAGCGTCGAGCGCCTGGTCGTGCTGCCCTATGTGGCCGCGAAGCCTGATGTTTCCGCATTGCCCAAGGCCGCGCGGCTCGAGGATTTCATCCAGCACCATCCGGCGCGCGAGATCGCGTTCCAGCGCATGCCCTTCAACCACCCGCTGTTCATCATGTATTCCTCGGGCACCACGGGCGCGCCCAAATGCATCGTGCACGGCGCCGGCGGGACCCTGCTCCAGCACCTGAAGGAGCATCAGCTCCACAGCGACATCCGGCCCGGCGACCGGCAATTCTATTTCACCACCTGCGGCTGGATGATGTGGAACTGGCTCGTCACGGGCCTCGCCTCGGGCGCGACGCTCCTGCTCTATGACGGGTCGCCCTTCCACCCCGACGGCAATGCCGTGTTCGATTTCATTCAGGACGAGCGCTGCACGTTCTTCGGCACCTCGGCCAAGTTCATCGATGCCTGCGCCAAGGCGGGGCTGAAGCCGATCGAGACCCACGACCTCTCCTCGGTCCGGACCATCGGCTCGACCGGCTCGCCGCTGCTCCCGGAAAGCTTCGACTACGTCTATGCCAGCATCAAGCATGACGTATGCCTGTCCTCGCTGTCGGGCGGCACCGACATCGTTTCCTGCTTCGTGCTGGGTGATCCCACGGGCCCGGTGTGGCGCAGCGAAATCCAGGCCCGCGGACTCGGGATGAAGGTCGAGGTCTGGGACGACGACGGCAAGCCGCTGGTCGGCGAGAAGGGCGAGCTCGTCTGCACCGCCCCCTTCCCTTGCATGCCGGTCTCCTTCTGGAACGACCCCGACGGGGAGAAATATTTCAACGCCTATTTCGCCCGCTTCCCCAATGTCTGGTGCCACGGCGACTATGTCGAGCTGACGGAGCATGGCGGGGTCATCATCTACGGCCGGTCGGACGCGGTCTTGAAGCCGGGCGGCGTGCGCATCGGCACGGCCGAGATCTATCGCCAGGTCGAGCAGCTGCCCGAAATCGCCGAGAGCATCGTGGTCGGCCAGGACTGGGGCGGCGACGTCAGGGTCGTGCTGTTCGTACGCCTGCAGCCGGGCTTCCGGCTCGACGAAGCCCTCAAGAAGAAGATCACCGACCAGATCCGGCGCAATGCCACGCCGCGCCATGTCCCGGCGCGGATCCTCGAAGTCACGGACATCCCGCGCACCAAGAGCGGCAAGATCGTCGAGCTCGCCGTGCGCGACGTGATCCACGGCCGGGCGATCAAGAACCGCGAGGCGCTGGCCAATCCCGAGGCGCTGGAACTTTATCGCGGGCGCAAGGAGCTGGCGGAGTGAACCCGCTTCTCGCCGCCGTCGCCGAGCCGCCGATCGCCGAAGCCCATAGCTGGATCGCCGGCCGGACATTCCCGCCGGAGAAACCGCTCATCGACGTGGCTCAGGCGGTGCCCGGCTATCCGCCGCCCAAGGAGCTGACCGACCATCTGGCGGCGATCGTCGGCGAAGCGGCGAGCGCGCGCTACACCGACATCCTGGGCCTGCCGGCCTTGCGCCAGGCGCTCGCCCGCGACATGGCGGATTTCTACGGCGCCGAGGTCGAGCCGGCGGATGTGGCCATCACCGCCGGCTGCAACCAGGCCTTCTGCCTGGCGATCCTGGCGCTGGCCAAGGCGGGGGACGAGGTGATCCTGCCCCTGCCCTATTATTTCAATCACCAGATGTGGCTCGACATGCAGGGGATCACGGCGCGCCACCTCTCCTTCCGGCCCGAGCGCGGCGGCGTGCCCGACCCGGCCGAGGCGGCGGGGCTCATCGGCGCGAAGACCCGTGCCATCGTGCTGGTGACGCCCAACAACCCAACGGGCGCCATCTATCCGCCGGAAGCCATCGCCCAGTTCTATCGCCTGGCGAAAAGCCATGGCCTCGCCCTCGTCCTCGACGAGACCTATCGCGATTTCCTGCCCGGGGATGGTGCGGCTCACGGCCTTTTCGCCGAGCCCGGTTGGCGCGATCACCTGGTCCAGCTCTACAGCTTCTCCAAGGTCTATTGCCTGACCGGCTATCGGGTCGGCTCGATCATCGCCGGGCCCACGCTCATCGCCGAGATCGCCAAGGCGATCGACACGATCGCGATCTGCGCCCCGCGCATCGGCCAGCTCGCGGCGATCTACGGCCTCGGCCATCTCGTGCCCTGGCGGCGGAAGAACCGGGGCCTGATGCGCGAGCGGCTCTCCGCATTGACGCGGGCGCTCGCGCGCAACGACCTCGGCTATCGCCTGATCAGCGCCGGGGCCTATTTCGCCTATCTCGCCCATCCCTTTGGCCAGCGCCTGGCGATGGAGGTCGCAAGGCGCCTGGCCGACGAGGAGAACGTGCTGGCCCTGCCCGGCAGCATGTTCGGACCGGGGCAGGACGCTTATCTCAGGCTTGCCTTCGCCAATGCCGAAGCCGCGGCGATGCCGGATCTGGCGGAGCGCCTCGCCGCCGACGCGGCGCGGGGCTGAAGAACCCTCACCCACCCATGGCTTCGCCATGGGTCCCCCCTCTCCCGTTTGCGGGAGAGGGAAAGAAGAGGGTCGAGCAATGTAGCGAAACAATCGCCCGCATGGCTGGGCTGCGCGCGGCCGGCTGGCGCGGGCGGTGGCGGCGGGATAGAAGAAGGTGGACATCACGGGCGACCCGCGCTTGCCGACCTTCGTCCTCTACGGACTCACCGTCCTCATCTGGGGCACTTCCTGGTTTGCCATCACGATGCAGACCGGCGTCGTTTCGGTCGAGTTGGCAATCGCCTACCGCTTCATCCTCGCCGCGGCCATCCTCATCGCCTACTGCCTCGCCACCGGCCGGCGCCTCAGATACGGCGCGCGCGACCATCTGTTCATGGCGGCCCAGGGCTTCACCCTGTTCTGCCTCAACTACATGCTGTTCTACCGGGCGAGCCTCGACATGCCGAGCGGCCTGATGTCGGTCTGCTTTTCCACCATCCTGCTGATGAACATCGCCAACGGGCATCTGTTCTTCAGGACCAGGGTCGAGGCCAAGGTGTTCCTAGGCGCCCTTCTCGGCCTCGCCGGCCTCACCCTCGTCTTCTGGCCCGAGGTCGCGGGCTTCGGCCTCGGCGGCAAGGCCGCGACCGGGCTTCTCCTGTCGCTGGCCGCGACATACTCCGCGTCGCTCGGCAATATGGTCACCGTCCGCCACAAGCAGCGCGAGATCCCGGTGATCGAGAGCAACGCCATCGGCATGGCCTATGGCGCGCTCTGCTCGCTCGGCTTCGCCGCGGTGCTGGGCCGGCCGCTCATCTATGACTTCCGGCCCCAGTTCTCCCTTGCCCTCGTCTTCCTTTCGCTCTTCGCCTCGATCATCGGTTTCGGCTCCTTCCTCACCCTGATTCAGCGAATCGGCGCCGATCGGGCGGCCTATGCGACCGTGCTCTTCCCCATCGTGGCGCTCGGCATTTCCACCTGGCTCGAGGGCTATCGCTGGACGCCGCTGGCGGCCGTGGGCGTGGCTCTGGTATTGCTGGGCAACGTCCTGGTGCTGATGCGCCGGCGCCCGCCCGTGAAGGAGTCCCTGCCAGCATGACCCTGCCCATCCGCAAGGACATCCTCGAGCTCGAGGATTCGAAGATCGTCAACGTCTGGCACCGGGGCCTGGGCAAGCCGGGGCTGATCATGCTGGCCGTGGGCGAAGGCGACCTGCCGACGCCGAAATTCATCGCCGATGCGGCCTACAAGTCGCTCATCGCCGGCGAGACCTTCTACACCTACAAGCGCGGCATCCCGGAGCTGCGCCAGGCGCTTGCCGACTATCACAGGAAGCATTGGGGCGTGGAGATCGCCGACGAGCGCATCGCCATCACCTCGGCCGGCATGAACGCCATGATGATCGCCATGGAGATCGCGATCGGCGCCGGCGACAACCTGGTGGCCGTCTCGCCGGTCTGGCCGAACATCTTCGCCACGGCCGAGATCATGGGCGGCGAGGTACGCATGGTGGCGCTCGCCAACGAGGGCGACCATTGGCGCCTCGATCTCGACAAGCTGTTCGCCGCCTGCGATGGCCGCACCCGGGTCATCTACGCCGCCTCGCCCGGCAACCCCACGGGATGGGTCATGCCGCCGGAACAGATCCAGGCGGTGATCGAGTTCTGCCGCAAGCGCGGCATCTGGTTCATCGCCGACGAAGTCTACAACCGCCTGACCTACGACCGGGCGGTGGCGCCCTCGGCCCTCTCGTTCGCCAAGCCTGAGGATCCGGTCCTCGTAGTCAACAGCTTCTCCAAGACCTGGGCCATGACCGGCTGGCGCATCGGCTGGATGGTGATGCCCGTCGGGCTTGCCCCCGTGGTCGAGCGCCTGTTGGAGTTCAACACCAGCGGCGGGCAGGCTTTCCTGCAGCGCGCCTGCGTCGCCGCTCTCGAAGAGGGCGAGGGCTTCGTCGCCGAGCAGATCGCGCGCTGCCGAGCCGGGCGCGACCTCGTCACCCAGCGCCTGGGCGGCATGCGGCGCGTCAGGGTGCTGCGCTCGGAGGCCTCGTTCTATCTGATGTTCCAGGTCGAGGGCGAAGCCAATTCCCATGCGCTGGCGCTCAGGCTCGTGGACCAGGCCGGCGTGGGCCTGGCGCCCGGCGCTGCGTTCGGCGCCGGGGGCGAGGGGTTCCTCAGGCTCTGCTTTGCCGCCGGCACGCCGCGGCTCTCCGAAGCCATGGACAGGCTGGAGCCGTTCCTCAGCTGAGGACCCCGCAAGGGCCTGCAACCCCCGAGGCCTGCTCGAAGCGGTAACCGTTACGGAAAGCACGCACTAGACTGGTTGTTCGATGCCTACAAGCGAAATGATACCATCGGACAATCCTTCGAGCATCGCCCCTTGGCCAAGAACACAAACAGAGACGAATTCACGCCTGCCACGAAGAAGCTCATCGAGCGGCAAGCGCGCGGCCATTGCTCGAACCCGATGTGCCGTCGTCTGACGGGCGCACCCGCGTCCGACGGCAGCAGCGAAATCAACATCGGTCAAGCGTCGCACATCTGTGCTGCCGCGCCCGGCGGCCCGCGTTACGACGCCAGCATGACGAGCGAACAGCGGCGTCATGCCGATAATGGCATCTGGCTGTGCGACGTGCACGGGCGCGCTGTGGACTCAAAGGACTCCAAGTTCACCGTGGAGGAGCTGCACGGCTGGAAGAAGAAAACGAGCGAGGACGCATGGCGCAGCGTGATGCACAACGTGCCCTTCGAGACAGGCACGCGGCAGCCGACAACCGACCAGTTGAGAGAGCGGTTGCGCACAGCAGCCACCGTCGATTTGGCGGCCTTCCGACAAACGGCAAAGTGGCCCGCCACCACTGTTGCGCTCACGCTGAAAATCGATCAGGTCGAAGAGCCACTCACAACGCGGGCGCTCGCCGAGGCCGTCGCCACGTTTGATGATCTCATCCTTGTTGCGCAGCCCGGCATGGGAAAGACTACCACTGTCTTTCAGGTCGCCGAACGCGCGTTGGAGTTAGATGCCGGCACGCCGCTTATCGTGCCGCTGGGCGACTGGGCGACGGACTACGACAGCATGCTCGCCTCCATTCTGAAGCGTCCCGCGTTTGCAGGCCTTTCCGAAGCCGATTTCCACACCGTGGCTGCGAAACCGAGCGTGGTGCTTCTGCTGGATGGATGGAATGAGCTGGACGCTGCCGCGCGCGAGCGTGCGCGCGTCCAGATCAGCGACTTGAAGAAACAACTGCCCACACTCGGCTTGCTGATTTCGACGCGCAAGCAGGCCATGGACATTCCCTTCTCGGGCACTCGCGTCGATCTCCTGCCGCTCGGCAACGAGCAGCAGATGGAGATTGCGCGCGCTATGCGCGGCGAAGCCGGAGAACGGCTTGTCGACGAGGCCTGGCGCACTGCGGGCGTGCGCGAGCTGGTGACAATTCCGCTCTACCTGACGGCGCTCCTTTCCCTGCCTGAAGGTGTGCCCTTCCCGAACACGAAGGAAGAAGTGCTGCGCCGGTTCGTTGTCGCGCACGAGCAGGACGCCCGCCGCGCTGCGGCACTAGCCACCGCGATGAACGGCTTCCAACAGCATTATCTCGACGGGCTTGCGGTAATCGCCACCTCGACAGCGAACACCGCCATCACGGACGCCAACGCGCGCAGGTCTGTGAGTAACACAGCCCGAATGCTGGTGGCCGACGGCCAGCTCACCATCGTCACCGCGCAGCCTGACGCAATGCTCGATACGCTCGTCAGCAATCACGTACTGATGCGCTCTGGCGACGTGCCCGGCTATTCGTTCCAGCACCAGCAATTTCAGGAATGGTACGCGTCGCACCACGTCGAAGAACTCATGCTTCAGGCGGTTGGGAACGCGGCGGCGCGCGAGCGCCTTAAGACGGAAGTGCTCAATCACCGCCCGTGGACGGAAGCGATCCTGTTCGCCATCGAGCGCGCATCGCGCTCCGGCGGCGCGCACAAAGCGGCTTGCAACGCGGCCATTCTCGCGGCTTTCGAGGTCGATCCTATCCTTGCCGCCGACATGATCTATCGCGCCACCGCCGATGTTTGGACGACGATCGGCCCGCAAATACGCGCCCTCGTGGAAAGGTGGCATGTGCCCGGCAAAGTGGACCGCGCCGTGCGCTTCATGGTCACGTCCGGTAGGCCGGAGTTTGGCGATCTGCTCTGGCCGCTATTCACCCATGAGAACAGCCAGATTCGTCTTTCGGCGTTGCGGGCAGGAAGGCGATTCCGCCCGTCCGTGTTTGGAAACAATGCAGCGGAGCGCATCGCGGCGCTTGCGCCAGAACTCCGCAAAACCGTCCTGCATGAAATCGTATCAATGAGCGGCATGGACGGCCTCGATCTTGCGACCGAGATCGCGAAGCAGGACACCGACCCAGAAGTTAAAGCCCTTGTCGTCCATGCGCTCTCGTTCCGCCGCGCCGACCGTCACGTGGTCGACCTGCTCTCCGATGCAGACGACAAGGCCTACGACATTGTCGTCGAAAAAGGTCACATCGACGACCTTCCGGTTAAATCGGTGCAAACACGTCTCAAAGACGCCCGCGCGCGACGCAGCGCTGCGGGCGTCTCGCCGCGCGAGCGCTTGCGCGTGCTGCTGCACGCACCTGCCGCCGAAGGCCGCGATGACGAAATCGCCGCTGTCGTTGCCGACATGGAGATCGACCAGAAGCGAAATGGCGAGCTACATCTGCTGCACGAATTGCGCAATCGCTATCCGAAAGGACTCGCCGACGGAATTCTGCGCCGCGTGCGCGCAAACAAGCCGCTTTTCTATGGCGCGGACAACATTCTATCAGCCGCCGGATACGTTTTGGAGGATCAGACGCTGCTGGACATCGCGCTCGAAGAATCCGGCCGCCGTGACGACCGTGCCGAGTCTGCGGCTTCTGTTCTCGGGCCGCAGGCCGTCGGCAGGCTGATCGACGCTTCACTCGAAGTTCGCAAGCATATACGGGACGCCAACGGCAAATACGATCAGGCAATTGCCGACCGCTATCACGGCTTGCGCGGCCGCATAGCCCATACGCCCGGAGCGAGCCTTGTCGCCGCCGTGCAGGAACGCGCGGATGCCGCCGAGGGCGAAGACATCGTCAACCTGGCGGACCTGTTCTCGCGTAGCGAGCACGCAGACGAGGACCGTGCGCGCCCCTTCAGCGAAGAAGACTTGGTCGCAATTGGCGCGCTAGCGGAAAAATGGGGCGCGCGCCTGTTGGCTTCCCCGACTGCACCGCGCTGGAGCAAAGCAGCGATTGCGACGCTTATCAGCCACGCGCCGTCGGTGGCATTACTGCCGACGCTTAAGGCGCTGCTCGACGACAATCTTCGCCTCTATCGGACTGCTGCCGAGAAGGCGAAAGCCACCGGCTGGCGCTACCGCGAAGCCCTAACCGAAGCACAGCACCCGCATATGCACGAGTATCGGCAAGCCCTGGTCGCAATCAGGGCGCCGGAAAGCGATGCGATAGCCGCTGAATATCTGGCCGACATTCATTTCGGCGAGCAGGCGGCGTCCGTGCTCGCCGCCCATTGGACAGAAGCCAATGTGCCGAAGGATGACAAGTTCTATCCGGGCGGCGTGGATTTCACGCGCGTGGAGGAACGCCGCGCGGCGCGCGCCCGAAACCCTGCAGAGACGTGTGACGCAGCAGATGCGATCTTTGGCGCAATCGAACGGCTGATCGCCGAAGGCGCGAGCGACGAACAGAACAAGCTCGCCGTCGTTCTTGGGATCGCCGCTACGCGGTTGCCGCACGCCGAGCGCAGCAAGATTATCGACAAGTTGGTTGCGCTAGCCCCACGGATGGCGCGGGCCGCCCTGCTTCAGTCTCTGGTGCTGTCCGGTGAAGAAATCGATATTAAGCTCATCGCAGGCGGGATCGCCGACACATGCGAGGCGGCGAAAAAGGAAATGTGGATTCTGGACAAGGACGCCTACCAGCTTGGTGCGTGGCTGCGCCTCTTGCCTTTTGCATCCCCGGTTTCAGATGTCCCCGCGATCGTGCGCGGATTGCCGGACGCGCAGCGCACGCCACATTTGCTCGAAGAGATGGTCGGCGGGCTGTGCAATTCGCCGTATGACGAGGCTGAAGCGGTGCTGTTTCAGATCGCGGAAGACGATCCGCGCTTCTACCAGAACCACGACTGGCGCGCGACGGCCATGCGCCTCGACACGACCTCTGCCGCGCGCCGTCTTATCGACCTCACGGCGAGTGGTGTGCTGGGCGGCGAATCATTCGACGACTGGCATTGGCGTCGCCAGCTTGGCGGCCTGATCGCGGAATTCCCCGATGTGCGCGCATACGTGCGCGAACTGTTGAGAGACGG
Organism: uncultured Alphaproteobacteria bacterium; assembly: GCA_963724385.1. Lineage (GTDB taxonomy): Bacteria > Pseudomonadota > Alphaproteobacteria > Dongiales > Dongiaceae > DASXQK01. The sequence continues at coordinate 1,838,654 of CAVRUJ010000002.1, forward strand.
GCCGACGACAAAGCACCTTGCCCTGCTGGCGCGCACCCTCGCCGAAGTGCCGGACGGCGACGATCTGGTGATGCTGGTCGAGTTCGAAATCAAAACCGGTCGCTCGTTTCTGGGGTGGCAATCGATCCAGAACGCCGTAACCGTGCACGTTCCGTCTGAGCACTGGAGAGGCGCTTACAACGTGGTGCCCGTTCCAGCAGTTGAGTTGCGCAGTAAGCTCTTGGCGATGACCAGCGGCGAGCCGAAAGATCCCGCCGTGCGCTGCCTGGATTTCATCGACAAGGTTCGCGACGACTATGGCGCGCCGGAATCCGAACCACGCCATCCCGATCTGGCGTCTGGCCGTCAGTGGCCGATCTTGGTGCCGGACCCTGACGCGACAGACGAGTAGTGGAGGTGCATAAAACCTTTGCGACGAGTGCTCACCTCCGGGACCCGCAACCCCGGACAAATTACTCTACCACCGAAAGTCATTTGCAGGTCGGCAGGTTCTACTCCCGGGCGGGATTGGCACCTCAGGCTCAAATGCGCTTACGACAAGCAGGGCCCCCTGCCCTGCCGCTCTCCTCAATTGGCGAAGGCGCCGCCGGGGCAGGGCCTGAAGGTCCAGTTCTGGGGCGGCTGAGCGGGATCGGGCCGCAGGTAGAAGCAATAAGCGGAGAGATGGGTGTCGCCCGCTGTGTCGTAGGCGAAGCAGCCCTCGACATAGAACACCTGGGAACCGGAGAGGACGGTCGCGTCGATCAGGCTCGCGCTGGTCGAGAACCGATAGCTGTAGGCGTCGATGGCCGAGGGAAAGACCACGGGCCCATCGGCGATGGTCGCGATCCCTTGGCAGGCCTGGTTCTCGCTGACCACGAATGTGTCCCAGGCGCCATTGGCGGGCGCAGGCGTGAGCGAACCGACGCCGCTGATGGCGAGGTCGGTAGCCGGCTCCTTGCCGGTGTTGCCATAGGTGACGGTGAAGGCCAAAGGCTTGCCCGCCTCCACCGGGCCGGCGAGATCGGCGCTCTTGGGCGCGATCCAGGCCCGCCGGTCGACCGCCAGAAGCTCCTTGTTGGTCTCGTTGGCCTGGCGGGCGATGTCGGTCGCCTGTGACGCGGCATCGGCCATGTGATGGATATCGCCGATCAGCCGCTCGGTCTGGCCGACGGCGGCCTGCATCTGCTCGAGCTCGGCGCTCATGACGCCGAGCTGCTTTACGAGGGTGAGCGCCAGGAGCGCAGCACCAGCCAGGCCGACGCCGGCGATGGCCACCGAAAAGACCAGCATCCAGCGGTTGTTGCGGCTCATGGACTGGATGAAGGCGCGCTCGGTCTGGACCCTGGCCTGTTCGACCGCCAGGCTGGCAGCACCTCGCGCCGCGCCGCTCGAAGGCGCCTCGCCGGGAACGTCGGATGGATCGGACATGAAACCTTCCCCGCCTTTGGCCGATGGCTCTTCGCGAGCAGCGTAGCACGCAGGCTTCCCCGCCTTCCAGGCGGGCTCAGGCGAGCCCGGCTTCCTTCCCGGCCTTGGCTTCGTCCTTCAGCCAGTTGCGGAAGGCGGCGATCTTCGGCCGTTCGGCCGAGGCCTCGGGCATGACCACGTAGTAGGCGTACTCGGTGGGCAGGCTGATGTCGAAAGGCCGCACGAGGCGCCCGGCGGCGAGGTCGTCGCCGGCGAGTGCGTGCTGGCTCAAGGCCACGCCCAGGCCATCGACCGCCGCCTGGAGCATCAGGTTCGAATAGTTGAAGCTGAGCGCCCGGCGCCCTTCGACGGCGCCGAGGCCGGCCGCCTCGAACCAGATCTGCCAGACGTCGATCCGCCAATCGAGGTCGCTGAGCAGCGTATGGCGGGCGATGTCGCCGGGCTTGCGGATCGCGTCCGGGCCTTCGAGCAAGCCCGGGCTGCAGACCACGAATAGGGTTTCGTGCATCAGGAGCTCGACCTTGAGGCCCGGCCAGCTGCCGCGGCCGTAGCGCACGGCGATATCGACGTCGTCGCGCTCGAAATCCACCAGCTCGGAAGAGGCCGAGATCCGCACATCGATGTCGGGATGGCGCTGGCGGAAGCGGCCCAGCCTGGGCACCAGCCATTTGCCGGCGAAGGAGGGCATGACGCTGACGGTCAAGGGGCCGCTGCGTTCGCGCACCCGGAGCCGGCGGGTGGCGTCGCCCAGGCGCTCGAACGCTTCGCGGATCGGCTTCAGGTAGGCCTGGCCGGCCTCGGTCAGAACCAGGCCGCGATTGACCCGGCGGAACAGGGGAAGGCCCAGCCATTCCTCCAGCCCCTTGATCTGATGGCTGACGGCGCTGTGGGTCACATGCAGCTCGGCCGCCGCCTTGGTGAAGCTCAGATGCTTGGCGGCGATGTCGAAACAGCGCAAGGCGTTCAACGGCGGAAGGCGCTCGGCCATGGTTTTCCTCCGTTAGTTTTTCTAACGAAACATATGAGAAACGATCGTTTGTGGGCAAGCGAAAAAGGGACCAAATTCCTGGCCATACGCGGGGCCAACTCCCCGCCAGCCCGAAGGAGAGAAAACATGAGCCAGATATACACGAATCACACGGCATCCCATGCGGCTTCGAGCCACAATCATGCCGGTGCTCGTTTTGTTCACCTGATGGACAGGGCGATCGAGAACGTCGTCGAAGGGTTCCTCACTTGGCAGCGCCGGCACAACGATCGTATGCATCTGATGAGCCTCGATGAACGGATGCTGCGGGACATCGGCGTGACGCTGGTCGACGTCGACCGGGAAGCCTCCAAGCCGTTCTGGAGGGCCTGACGAGCGAGGAAGGAAGCCCATGGACGCCGCCTATTTTCGCCAGCTCAGCCGCTACAACGCCTGGGTCAATGAAAGGATCTACGCCGCCTGCGCCAAGCTCTCCGACGAGGAGCGAAAGCGCCGGCGGCCATCCTTCTTCGGATCGATCCACCGGACGCTCAACCACATCCTGGTCGGCGACCGGATCTGGCTGTCGCGCCTGGACGGCAAGCCGCACGGCGTGACCAGCCTCGACCAGGAACTCTACGGCGATTTCGAAGAGCTGCGCCACGCGCGCAAGGCCGAGGACGCCAGGCTCTCGGCCGTCGTCGGCGGCTACAAGGACGAGGATCTCAAACGCGTCCTCGCCTACCGCAGCATGGCGGGCGACGCCAGATCCGTGCCCATGGTCCAAGTGCTGGGCCATATCTTCAATCACCAGACCCACCATCGCGGCCAGATTCACGGGCTCATCTCCGACACGCCCGTGGCGCCGCCCTCCCTCGACTTGGTCAATCTCGACTGGGACGTTAGGTAAGCCCAGCCCAAGTTGCTCGCAGGGCTAGTCGCTCTCCCGGCGATAGACCCAGACCGACGCCGGCGGAAGATTGGCGGCGACGCGCTTGGCCACCGTGCCCTTGAGCTTGAAGCGCCGGCGATCGACCGGCGACATCGGCCCATAGGTGTATTGGATCATGGGCGCGCCCGGCGCCAGGAGCGCCAGCACCTGCTCCAGAACCTGGTCCTGCACCGGCTTCGGGATCGAAAGCAATGGCAGGCCGGAAATCACCGCGTCCACCTTGCGGATGCCGAGCGGCCTCAGCACCTCGCCAAGTTGTGCCGCATCGCCCAGCAGAACCCTGAGGCCCGGAAAGCGCTCCTGGAGATGGCGGTGAAGCTCGGCGTCGCGTTCCACCACCACCACGCGGTTGGCGTCGATGCCCGCACGCAGGAGCGAGGCGGTGACGACACCAGTGCCGCCGCCGAGCTCGACCACGGTGCCGGTCCCCTCCTTCGGCACCAGCCGGGCCATGGCATCGCCCAACTGCCGGCTGCTGGGCGCCACGGCGCCCACATGCATGGGCGCACGCAGCCAGCGCTTCAGGAACAGCCTGTGTTCGCGCGAGATAATCACCGCTCAACCCCGTCGGACGTCATGGCGAATCATCATCCGGCCGATGCCATTCATGACCTTATAGAGCCAAGCGAAGTCGCGCGCGAATGCCGTCGGCTCGGCGCGCCGGCCGAGATCGGCCTCGAGCGAGCTTTGCAGCGCGGCGAGGCTCGCCTTCCCGTCGATGCGCGCCAGGATCGGCCCGGCGAGGCGCGGCAATGCGAAGGTCATCTCCAGCCCGTCGATGCGAAGGCCGATGCGATCGTCGCGGATGAGCTTGGCAAGGGCCGGCCCGTCGTCATGGCGCAGCACCGGGATCGCGGCGGAATCCGAAGGCTCCGAGAGGGCGGCCGCGGCCCGGCCGCGGGCGACGAGATAGCAGTTGTGGGACTTGATGTTGCCGGCGAGGAGCTCGGCGAAGGCCGCGCGCTCTAGCGCCGGAAGCCCTGCAAGTCGGGCCTTCAGCTTGGCATCGGAGAGATAGCTGTCGGGATCGTAGCGCCAGGGATCGACGAAAGAGACGATCTCCAGCCCGGCGCCGGCGGCAAGTGCCACGATCTCCGGCACCCGATAGGCGCGGTCGCGGGCGTGCAGCAGCAGATCGAACAGCCCGGCATCGTCGCGCCGCCAGTCGCCCACGGCCGGGTTGCGTCGGAGCCAATTGGTCTCAGGCAGCTCGGCCAGCAGGCGCTTCGCCGCTTCGATTCGCGCCGCTGCCGGTTCGCTCGCCGGCGCCAATTGGCGCAGCATCTCCTGGGCGTGATAGACCCCGATGCGGCCGAGCTCGCCATAGAGCATGAGGCCCATGCCGCCCTCGGGCGCCATGACCGCCTTCAGGGCCGCGAGCCCCGCCGCGGGATCCTCCAGGTGATGCAGCACGCCGCAGCAGTCGATGTAGTCGAACGGGCCGAGGTCCCTCTCCGGCAAATCGAGGAGCGAGCCGGTGAGAAAGCGGATGTTGGCGAGGCCCCGCACGGCGGCTCTCGCCTCGGCGATCTGGCGCGAGGCGAGGGAAAGATCGAGATAGACGATTTCGCCCGGCGTGCCGCGCTCGGCCAGCTGCTGGGCCAGCATGATGAGCCCGTCGCCGGTGCCGCCTCCGGCGACGAGCGCGCGGAAGGGCCGCGTGAAATCCCGGCGTCCGGCGAAGACGTAGTGGTCGACCTCCTTCAGGTTGCTGGGCGAGCCCTCGATGAGGCGGCGCTTCTCGTCGGCGGGATCGCGCAGGGGATAGGGAAGGGCCTCGTATTGCGCCAGGACCGGATCGTTCATTCGCGCCCCATGGCACGCCCCATGGTGAGCACGATCTTGCCCGTCGCTTTCCTTTCCAAGAGCTGGCGCAACGCCTGCTTCGTCTCGGCCAGGTCGAAGCGGCGGGAGACCAGCGGCTGCAAGCGCCCCTCGCGCCACCAGGCGAACATCTCGGCGAAGGCGCCCGGCAGCAGCTCGGGCCGGCGACGCCGGTAGGAGCCCCAATAGATGCCGTGGACCGAGAGGTTCTTCACCAGGAGGAAATTGGCCGGGATCTGGGGCACCTTGCCCGAGGCGAAGCCGACGGCGAGCAGCCTTGCGCCCCAGGCGGCGGAACGCAGCGCCATGTCGAAGCCCTCGCCGCCCACGGGATCGTAAACCACGTCGGCGCCGCCGCCATCGGCGATCTCGCGCACGCGGGCGCGGATGTTCTCGGTCCGATGGTCGATGAGGAAATCGGCGCCGTGGGCCTTGGCGATGGCGAGCTTCTCGGGCCCGCCGGCGCACGCGATGACCCGGGCGCCCAGCGCCTTGCCCACCTCGACGCCGGTGAGGCCGACGCCGCCGGCCGCGCCCAGCACCAACAGCAGCTCGCCCGGTTTCAGGGCCGCGCGCCAGACCAGCCCCGCATAGGCCGTGCCATAGGCGATGGCGAAGCCGGCGGCGGTCGCGAAATCCATCGCCTCGGGAATGGCGAAAACGTCGGCTTCGCGCGCCAGCACCGACTCGGCGAAGCCGCCATGATCGAGGAGGGCAAGAACCCGCTCGCCCGGCTTCACCCGGCTGACGCCAGGCCCGACGGCAGAGACGCGGCCCGCCACCTCGAAGCCGGGGATGAAGGGCGGCATCGGCCGTTCCTGGTATTTGCCCTGGATCAGCAGCAGATCGGCGAAGTTGACCCCGGATGCTGCGACCTCGATCGTGAGCTCGCCCGGGCCGGGGGCGGGCGGGGCTTCGACCTCGGCCAGCTCCAGCCCTTCGATCTCGCCCCAGGCCGGGCAGTGAATCGCGCGCATGCCGCTTGATCCCCCGACCGCCGCGCTAGGGCGACACGTCGGCAGCGGCGCGGATCTGGCCCACCTCGAGCCCGGCGCGGTTGATGATCGGGGGCCTCAAGCGCCTGGCCAGCTTCTCCCGCTCGTCGGCCTCGATCACGCCGAGATCGACCAGGATGTCGCCCATGGCGACCTCGGCCGCGCGGCTCGCCCCGTCCAGGGCCTTGACGCAGATGCCGAGGCCGCGATGGGGCACCGCCGCCGTGAACACGCCCTCGGCCCCGGTCTTGAGGGCGACCCGGCCACCCGTCACCTGCATCACCTGGGTCCCGAACTGGGCGCCGCCGCCGACCATGGCGGGCTCGGCGGTCATGGCCGCCAGCACGCGCCTCGCCGCACCGGCGCGGGCCGTAGGCAGGGCCACTGGATCGGCCATGCGGGCCATGGCCATGGCCGTGTTGCCGATGGCGATGCCGATGGTGGGGATGCCGCAACCGTCGACCCCGCGCGGCGCGTGGAAGAGGGCCTGCCCGGCCATCTGCTCCAGGATGCCCAGGAGCCGCTGCTGCACCGGATGCTCGAAGCGGATATAGCCCCGGGTCGGCTCGCCCATATGCACCGCGGTGGTGAGCATGCCCGCATGCTTGCCCGAGCAGTTGTTGTAGCCGGCATCGGGCTCGCGCCCCTCGCGGATGAGGGCCCGGGCCGAGGCCTCGTGATAGGGCAGGTGGGCCCCGCATTCGAGGTCGGCGACCGTGAGCCCGACCCGGGAGAGCCAGGCATGCAGGGTCGCGATATGCCGCGGCTCGCCGTCATGGGAGGCGCAGGCCAAGGCGATCTCGGCATCGCCGAGGCCGAAGGCCGCGGCGGCGCCGGTCTCGACCAGGCCGAGGGCCAGCAGGGGCTTGATGGCCGAGCGGCCGTAGATCGGCTGCTCGATATCCCCCCAATGGCGCACGACTCCGCCCTCGGCGTCGGTGATGGCGGCGGCGCAGGCATGCCGGCTTTCCACCAGGTCGCCGCGGGTGACTTCGACCATGAAGGGGGTGCGGGGATCGGCCATGCCTCAGCTCAAACGCAATAAATGCAACAGCCTTCACCTTGCCGCGCCGGCCGGGCCCATGCAAGCATTGGCCCATATGAGAGGCTATTTCGGCATCGGCGTCGAAGGCATCAGCAAGCCGATGAACCTCGGCAGCCTGCTGCGGAGCGCCCACGCCTTCGGCGCCAGCTTCGCCTTCACCATCGGCGCCGCCTTCGATGCCAGAGAGACGGCGCTGGCCGACACCTCGGAGGCGGTGGCAAGCCTGCCGTTCCATCCCTGGCCGGATCTCGCCGCCATGGACCTGCCCCAGGGCTGCCGGCTGGTCGGGGTCGAACTGCTGGAGGAGGCGATAGAGCTGCCGGCCTTCACCCATCCGAGCAGGGCCGCCTATGTGCTGGGGGCGGAGCGGGCGAGCCTGTCGCCGGCCCTGCTGGAGCGCTGCGACTTCGTCGTGCGCATCCCGGCCAAGTTCTGCCTCAACCTCGCCATCGCCGGCGCCTTGGTGATGTACGACCGGATGATCAGCCTGGGACGCTTCGCCGAAAGGCCGGTCCGCGCCGGCGGTCCGCAGGCTCCACAAGCGCGCCATGTCCATGGCGAGCCCGTCTGGAAGCGCCGGCGCAAGGCCCCGGCTGCCGAATAAGGCAAGATTAAGGCCGGTCAGCGAAATTGCCTGTTGCGGCTCGATATGATACGGGGACGAGCCGCCGGATCACTCCCTCTGCCGGCCGGCCGCGGCGCCTTGGGCGCCGCGCGGTTTCAATGATGTTTCGAGGAAATAGCGATGCAGATGCGGGCGATGAGGATTTGGCTCCTGGCTTTCGGCGCGGCGGCTTTGTCGGCCTTTTTCGCGCCCAGTTTCGAAGCGCGCGCGGCGAACCCGACCCCGATCAACAAGTTCGGCGACTGGGTCGCCTCGACCTATGACGACAACGGCAAGACCCTGTGCTACGCCACGACCGAGCCGAAGCGGGTGGTGGGCAAGCTCCAGGGCCGCCTCAAGCCCTATATCGCCGTCACCCATGCGCCGGCGGCCAATGTCCGCGACCAGATCAGCTATGTCGCCGGCTACGACTTCAAGCCCGACAGCGAGGTCAAGCTCACCATCGGCAAGGAGACCTACATGCTGGGCGTGCTGGAGAAGGGCCGCGCCTGGGCCAAGGATTCCGACACCGACAAGGCGCTGGTGCTGGCCATGCGCAAGGGCAACAGCCTGACCATCAAGGGAACCACGGTCCATGGCAACGACATCACGGACGTGTATTCCCTGATGGGTTTCTCCAAGGCGTATCAAGCCATCGGCGTCGCCTGCAAGATTCAGTAGCGCGAGCATGAGCACGGCCGGCCACGCATCCCTGTTCGCGCCGCCGGCCGCCCCCGGTGACGGGCGAACCGACCTGGTCGGCCTGGACCGGAACGAGCTCGCGGCTGAACTCGCCAAGATCGGCGCGCCCGCCTTCCGCGCCCGCCAGCTCTGGCACTGGATCTATCATCGCGGCGCCATCGACTTCGCGGCGATGACCAGCCTGGCCAAGGATTTCCGCAAGCGCCTGGCCGAGTCCTACGTCGTCGGCCGGCCGGCCGCGGCGGTCGATCGCCAGTCCCTCGACGGCACGCGCAAATGGCTGCTGCGGTTTGCCGACGGCGAGGAAGCGGAAACGGTGCATATCCCGGAGGAGGACCGCGGCACGCTCTGCGTCTCCTCCCAGATCGGCTGCACCCTCACCTGCCGCTTCTGCCACACGGGCACCCAGCGCCTGGTGCGCAACCTCTCGGCCGCCGAGATCCTGGGCCAGGTGATGCTGGCCCGCGACGCGCTCGGCGAATGGCCTTCGCCGCCCGAGGGACGGCTCATCTCCAACCTCGTGCTCATGGGCATGGGCGAGCCGCTCTACAACTACGACCACGTCGCCAAGGCGTTGCGCATCGTCATGGACGGGGAGGGGATCGCCATCTCCAAGCGGCGGATCACGCTCTCGACCGCCGGCGTGGTGCCGATGATCCGGCGCGCCGGGGCCGAGCTCGGCGTCAACCTCGCCGTCTCCCTGCACGCCGTGAACGACGAATTGCGCGACCGGATCGTGCCGATCAACAAGAAATACCCGATCGCCGAGCTGATGGCGGCCTTGCGTGACTATCCCGGCCTCTCCAACGCCCGGCGCATCACCTTCGAATACGTGATGCTGAAAGGCGTCAATGATTCCCCGGCCGACGCCAGGGCGCTGGTGCGCCTCATCGCCGGCATCCCGGCCAAGGTCAACCTGATCCCCTTCAACCCCTGGCCCGGCGCGCCCTTCGAATGCAGCAGCGATGAAGCGATCGCCGCCTTCAGCGACATCGTCTTCGACGCCGGCTATGCCAGCCCCGTGCGCACGCCGCGCGGCCGCGACATCATGGCCGCCTGCGGCCAGCTGAAAAGCGACAGCGTGCGCAAGCGCAAGGCGGAGCGGGCGGCGTAGGAGAACCCTGCCGTCGTTATTTGTCCTGCCGGCGTTTCGATGCGGCCTTTCGCGCAACCTTCGCCCGACGTCCTTTGGGCAACGCGCTCGCTCACGCCTTCCCGCTCCTCTGTCTCCTGGAGACCGCAGCCGGCTCCCGCTTGTCCTCCACAGCATCCTCAACCGGCCCCGCAGCGATGTCCCCAACGAACTGCGCCGGGGCGACGGGATCGCGCGGGCGCGGGAGGGGTTCGGTGGCCGCGAAGCCGGCAATGGCGGCTGTCGCTTCCGTCTCCGAGGCGTAGCCCGTCATCCGAAGCGGCACTGCCCGACGAGGTTCGCGCACCTCCACGGCAAAGCTGCCGTCCTTCTGCGCGACGACGGCGAAGGATGCGCCTGGGGCGAATTTGGCCATGCCCGCAATATGCCATGGGCTGAGAGGAGCGCAAATCGGAGCGGGCGAAGCTTGGATTTCAAACTTACCCGCTACTCGCCCGGGACCCGCCGGCCCTTGCCCCTCTATCGCCAATCCCTATACTCCGCGCGCTTTTACCGACCCCCAGGGGAAGCCCATGAAGCGCGGCATCAAGAAGGTCGTGCTCGCCTATTCCGGCGGGCTCGACACCTCCGTCATCCTGAAATGGCTGCAGGAGACCTACGGCTGCGAGGTCGTCACCTTCACCGCCGACCTCGGCCAGGGCGAGGAGCTGGAGCCCGCCCGGCGCAAGGCGGAGATGCTGGGGATCAAGGAAATCCACATCGAGGACCTGCGCGAAGAGTTCGTGCGCGATTTCGTCTTCCCGATGTTCCGCGCCAACGCCCTCTACGAGGGGCTCTACCTGCTCGGCACCTCGATCGCGCGCCCCCTCATCGCCAGGCGCCAGATCGAGATCGCGCACCAGACCGGGGCCGAGGCCGTCGCCCATGGCGCCACCGGCAAGGGCAACGACCAGGTGCGTTTCGAGCTCAGCTACTACGCGCTCGATCCCGACATCAAGGTGATCGCGCCCTGGCGCGAGTGGAACCTCGATTCCCGCAGCAAGCTCCTCGAATTCGCCGAGCAGCACCAGATCCCCATCGCCAAGGACAAGCGCGGCGAGGCGCCGTTCTCGGTCGACGCCAACCTGCTGCACATCTCGGCCGAGGGCAAAGCGCTCGAAGATCCCTGGCATGAGCCGGAGGAATTCGTCTACAGCCGGACGGTGGCGCCCGAGCAGGCGCCGGACAAGCCGAGCTACGTCGAGGTCGAGTTCCTGAAGGGAGATGCGGTCGCCCTCGACGGCGAGCGCCTGTCGCCGGCGACGCTGCTCGCCAGGCTCAACCAGATCGGCGGGGCCAACGGCATCGGCCGGCTTGACCTGGTGGAGAACCGGTTCGTCGGCATGAAAAGCCGCGGCGTCTACGAGACGCCGGGCGGCACCATCCTGCATGCGGCCCATCGCGGCATCGAGAGCCTGACGCTCGACCGGGGTGCTGCCCATCTCAAGGACGAGATCATGCCGCGCTATGCCGAGCTCATCTACAACGGCTTCTGGTTCAGCCCGGAGCGCGAGATGCTCCAGGCCCTCATCGACAAGAGCCAGGAGCATGTCGAAGGCACGGTGCGCCTGAAGCTCTACAAGGGCAGCCTGCGCGTGGTCGGCCGCAAGTCGCCCAAGTCCCTCTACAGCCTCGCCCATGTCACCTTCGAGGCGGACCAGGTCTATGACCAGCGCGACGCCGAGGGATTCATCAAGCTGAACGCGCTGCGGCTGCGCCTGCTGAACCGCGGACGGCGATAGCGCGGCCTCGGGCACGCGATGACGGTGGCGCCGTTCACGGGCTATCTCGCGCCGGAAGGGCATCTCGAGGATCTGCTGGGCGAGCTCGGCGAGCCGATTGCGGTCCACGGCCGGCTGGCGCTTGCCGAGGGCCCGCCGCGAGAGGTCGCCTGGGTCGCCAATGTCTGGAATGACCCGCAGCGGATTGCCATCGCCTCGATCGCCGAGGGCGCCAGGGGCTTGCGCGCCCTGCAGCGCAACTGGGCGCTCTACGATTGGCAGCTTCACCGGCGCGCGGCCCTCATCGCCGAACGCCTGCCCCATGTTTCGGCCAAGCCGCTGGTCTTTCCCGCGGCAGCGCCGGCAGCACCACTCGGCTCATGGGCCCTGATCGATGCCGGCACGATCCTGGCATCGCCCGACTGCTCGAGCCCCTTCGCCAACGGCGAGGCGCACTTCGTCGAGGACCGGGAAGGCCCGCCCAACCGCGCCTATCTGAAACTGTGGGAGGCGCTGACCCTGATCGGGCGCCGGCCGGGGCCGGGCCACATCTGTCTCGATCTAGGCTCCAGCCCCGGCGGCTGGAGCTGGGTTCTTCAGAAGCTGGGCGCAAGCGTGGTCAGCGTCGACAAGGCGCCGCTGACGCCGGCCATCGCGACGCTGCCGGGAATCGAGTTCCGCCGGATGAGCGCGTTCGCCCTCGATCCCGCGGCTTTCGGCCCGGTCGATTGGCTATTCTCGGACGTGGTCTGCTACCCGGCCCGGCTCCTGGCCCTGGTCCGGCGCTGGCTCGCGCTGGGCCATGTGGCCAATTTCCTGTGCACCATCAAGTTCCAGGGCGAGACCGACATGGCGACGGCCCGGCAATTCGCCGCCATCCCCGGCTCCCGCCTGATCCATCTTCACCACAACAAGCACGAGCTGACCTGGATCAAGCTCGAGAACAAGAAAGACGCTGGTCTAGTTAGCGAGTGAGTGTCCGAATTCGGGAGGGAGAGCGTCCTGTTTTGGTCTTATCCAACTCTCTTCATCCGCCAGATGCTAGGAGGGTTGGGGCGCGAATATACGGCTCCATGAAGTCTTGCGGACTATGCCCCCGATGCAACTAGGCGTCACCGATCGTGTGTGCACAAGTGGCGAGCTAGTGGACACAGCATTTGCGGGCAATCTCGCGCCACAGCTCATGAAGCGATATGGTCGGTTCACCGCAATTGATACTAGGAAAGTTAGCTGATGAGGATCTACGTCTTGGTAACCCGAAAAGAGGGCCCATTGGATGATGCCGGGCCGCAAATCACGCGGGATGAGTGGCTTAGGTTGGTTGCAAACGATCCAGACCTTTCACTGCAAGACCCGCCCGATCGTTCCCCTGCTGATAAGGCGGTTTATGCAGCTTGGACGAACTACCCGGGCGGTTACGCCGCCTGGTTTGGGCTGGTGAATGGCAATATTGAAGTTAAGGGGATCGACGACGCGCTGCTGGGTAAACTCCGCGCGTTTGCAGCAGCACTTGGGGCTCGGATAATTTCAGAGGAGGGTGAGGAATTCAGATAAGCGTCCTAGTTCGAATCCCTGATAGTCCGAATCGGAGAGGCACCCAAAGGAGACCGGCATTGACCGAACATTATCGCCGTCGCGCGCCGCTCGACGAGATTCTTGCCCAAATCGATGACCCGAGCATCGAGGGCCTGGCGCCGCTGGACCAGTTCCACAGCGGCGGCATCCAGGCGACCCGGGATTTGGCCGCGCTCGCCAAGATTTCCGCCGGCGAAGCGGTGCTGGACGTCGGCAGCGGGGTAGGCGGGCCGGCGCGGCTTTTGGCGGCGGAGCGCGGAGCGCGGGTGACCGGCATCGATCTCACGGCGGACTACGTCGAGCTCGCCCGGGCGCTTTCGGCCAGGAGCAAGATCGCCGCCGAATACCGCAAGGCCAACGCGCTTGAACTGCCAATTGGCGATGCCGGCTTCGACATCGTTTGGACCCAGCATGCAGCGATGAACATCGCCGACCGGCCGCGGCTCTACGGCGAGATCCGGCGCGTGCTCAAGCCAGGCGGCCGGCTCGCCCTGCACGACATCTTTATCGGGCCCAAGCCGGGGCCGCTGCATCTGCCGGTGCCCTGGGCCGATACGGAAGCGGAGAGCCATCTTGTGACGCCCGAGGCGCTGCGCCGCCTGCTGGCCGATCTCGGCTTCGCCGAGCTCGCCTGGCAGGACCGGACGGCGATCACCATCGCCGGCTTCGAGGCGACTCCGGCGCGAAAGCCCCTCATCCATCTGCTGCTGGGCGAAGGGTTCCCGGACATGGTCGCCAACATGCGGCGCAACTTCGCTGAAGGCCGGATCGCCGCGGCGATGGGCGTGTTCCGGCGCAGCGCTTAGCGGGGTCCAAATCCAGTGCGGTCGCTTCGCATTCCTTTCGTCATTCCCGCGGAAGCGGGAATCCGAATGGACCCCCGCTTCCGCGGGGGTGACGAACTAGAAGGTTCTACGCAATCGGGCTCTGCCTTGCTGGCAACGCCCGCCTATTCGAACACGATGCGCGGGAAGTAGAAGGAGACGACCCAGTTCGGCATGTCGACGATCTCGCTGATCCTGAGGTCGCCGGCGACGCTGCACAGCAGATAGGCCTCGATGGCCGAGAGCCCGTGGCGCTTGCTCAACAGATCGATCACGCCCTTGACCGCGTCGCGCGCGTTCTGCATCAGGTCCGGGCCGATGCCGGTGGCCACGTCGTAGCCCTTGGCGTCGTTGTGCCGGCTGACCGGCCCCGGCGTGCGGTAGCGCGGGAACTTGAGGTTGGCGCCCTTCACCAGCTCGAAGCGGGCGGCGAGGTTCATCTGGCTCTCGATCGCCGTGCCGCAGACTTCGCCGTCGCCCTGGGCGGCATGGGTGTCGCCAACCGAGAAGAGGCCGCCCGCGACTTCCACCGGCAGCATGAGCTCGGTCCCCGCCGCCATGTCGCGGATGTCCATGTTGCCGCCGACCCGGCGCGGCGGCACGACGCTATGCTGGCCGGGCTCGGCCGGCGCCAGGCCGATGGTGCCGCAGAAGGGCTTCAGCGGCACCTTGCCGCCGGGACCGTAGGCCGCGGGCGCCATGGAGGCAGTGTCGTATTTCCAGATGTGGAGGGCGGGTTCCTTGAACTGGTCGGCGAGCAGGCCGAAGCCCGGGATATTCGCGGTCCAGCCCCAGCCGCTGGGGGTGAAATCGAGCAGGATCACCTTGACGGCATCGCCCGGCGCGGCGCCGTCGATATAGACGGGACCGGAGACCGGATTGACCTTGGCGAAATCGAGCCTGGCGATATCGGCGATGGTCGAGTTCGCCGTGAGCTGCCCGCCGGAGGAATCGGTGGTCTTGAACTCGATCGTCTCGCCGGGCGCGATCGTCAGCACCGGCTTGTTGGCATTGTTCCAGCCGAAATGGCTCTGGTGGATGCTGTGCTTGGCGCGGCCGTGCATGGTCTCGATCTCCCCGCTCGATGCGAAGACGCATTCTAGCCGGCCTTCGTGCCAATCCGTCAACGCGGCCTTAGACAGCGCACAACCCCGGGTTTCCCTCGCTTTGGCTTCTGCCCCTTTCAACTGCCGGCCGTTCTGATATGATCCCGCCATGCGTTCAAGGTTCCTTCGTTCGTCCGGTTGCCGGGGCCTCTTGCCCTCGTGTTGCGAGGCCCGGCCCGTGCGAAGAACGCTCGACTCTCCCATCGCCGCCAGGTAGGCAAGCGCCCTTCCGGGCGGGGCAACCAAAGTTGCCCCGCCCTTTTTTGTTCGATTTTCCTGGGAGCGGGGCAGCCAAAGTTGCCCCGCGCTTTTTCTTGACCTTGCTGCGCCGCGCAGTCGGTTGATTTCCCCGGCTTGAGCCGTCTAGCTTCAGGGATCTTGGAAGCGATCCCATGGCCCTGAATATCGAGACGGTGGAGATGCACACGGGCGGCGAAGCCGTGCGCCTGGTGGTCGCCGGCTATCCCGCCATCCCGGGCCCGACCATCCTCGCCAAGCGCCGCTACGCCCGCGAGCATCTCGACCGCTATCGCCGGCTCCTCATGTTCGAGCCCCGGGGCCATTACGACATGTATGGCGTGCTTCCGGTCGAGCCCGACCTCGAGGGCGCCGATCTCGCGGTGCTTTTCATCCACAACGAGGGCTATTCCACCATGTGCGGCCATGCGGTGATCGCCCTCGCGCGCTTCGCGGTGGACAGCGGGCGGGTCGCGAAGGCGCCACTCGAAACGCGGGTCGCCATCCAATGCCCCTGCGGCCTGGTGGAGGCCCGGGTGGCGCCCGACGGGAGCGTGCGATTCAGAAGCGTGCCGGCCTTCGCCTTCGCGCTTGATGCCAGGGTCGAGTTGCCGGGATTGGGCGCGCTCGAAGTCGATATCGGCTATGGCGGCGCTTTCTATGCCTTCGTCTCAGCGGCGCGCTTCGGCCTCGACGTCCGGCGCTCGCCGGTGCGCGCCTTGGTCGACGCCGCAGCCGCCGTGACCGACGCGGCCAAGGCGCAGATCCGCCTGGAGCATCCCCACGACCCCGACCTCGCCTTCCTCTACGGCACCATCCTGACCGACGGCGCCGACGCGTTCTCGCCCGAGCCCACCGCCAATGTCTGCGTCTTCGCCGAGCGCGAGGTGGACCGCAGCCCCACGGGCAGCGGCGTCACCGCGCGGATCGCCCTTCAGCACGCCCGCGGCCTGATCGGGCTCGGCCAGGAACGGCGTTTCCAGAGCCTGACCGGCGCGCTTTTCACCGGCAAGGCGCTTCGCGAGACCGCGGCCGGGCGCTTCCCGGCGGTCATCGTCGAGGTGGGCGGCAAGGCCCACTACACCGGCCGCGCCAGCTTCACCCTGGAAGACGACGACGAGATCGGCCGGGGGTTCCTGCTGAAATAGCCGCTGCCCCTCAATCGTCATTCCCGCAAGCTTGCAGGCATGACGAAATGAGGAGAGCCGCAAGCCCTGGGGTCGTCATCCCAAGGGCTGGATCATCCGGCCGAGACGCTGGCCACCGAAGATGTGGACGTGGAGGTGCGGCACCTCCTGATGGGAGTCCGGGCCGTGGTTGGCGAGGATGCGATAGCCGGTCTCGCCGAGACCGAGCTCGCGGGCGACCTTGCCAACGGCACGGACCAGGGCCGCGATCTCATGCTCGGAGGCGCGCTCGCTGAAATCCACCATGGAGACATAGGCGCCCTTGGGGATCACCAGGACATGGACCCGGGCCTGGGGATGGATGTCGTGGAAGGCGAGGGTGTCGGCGTCCTCGTAAACCTTCTTGCAGGGAATCTCGCCGCGCAGGATCCGGGCGAAGATGTTGTTCGGGTCGTAAGTCGCGGCGTGGAGGGCCATGGCGCGGAGCTCCGGCGGTGGCGGGAGAGGCTCAGTTTTCCTTACGGTTCTTCTTTTCCTCGATGCCCGAGACGCCCGAACGCTGGGACAAGGTCGCCCAGACCTCGGCCGGCTTCAGGTTGCGGTCGGCCCAGAGCACCAGGAGATGATAAAGGAGGTCGGCCGATTCCGACGCCAGGTCCTTCTTCTTGCCCTTGAGCCCCTCGATGATCGTCTCGACGGCTTCCTCGCCGACCTTCTGGGCGATCTTCTCGGTCCCCTTGGCGAAGAGGCGGGCGGTGCCGGAACGGGCGGGATCGGCCCCCTTGCGGCTTTCGATCACCTTGTAGAGGCGGTCGAGGACGGTGGCGTCCGCCGGCCGGGTGACTTCCTGCCCCATGGCCTCGTTCCCAGATTTCGAGGGTTTCTATTCTAACTCACACCAGATGTTGGGGTAAGGGGGATTAGCGGTATTAGGTAGCAAACGCACCTAGGCGTGAACGCAACTTATGTCTTTCAGAAAAATGTTTACTTAGTTTTAACTCTGTGACATTTTTTGGTCGTCCCCGCGCATCTTTAGAGGGCTCTCATGCACGAAACGATGGCCCACCTCCGCACCATGGCGGTGAATTTTGGTGCTTCGGCCCGAGCCACCTTCATTTCACTGGTCGGAAGTGCAAGAGGCGTCACCATGCTGGAATACGCCTTGATCGCCGCGCTGGTTGCCATCGCCGCGGTGACGATCTTAAGCACCCTCGGCCACACGATTTCGAGCGTGTTCAGCAAGGTCAACGCCAATATGTCCTGAGGCCGCAACTGCGGCTGCCGAATGTAGGCCAGAGCAGAGGCCTACGGCCGGTATGCTCGGCCTAGCCAGGCCATAAGCGCAGGAACGCCGTATCGGACCAATACATCTAGACCAATAGGCCCCGCCCATAATGGGGCCTGTTTCTTCGGTACTAGGTAATCCTTACCGGAATCCCCGCTTCGGCCAGCCTGGCCTTGGCCTCGGCGATGGAGTGCTGGCCGAAATGGAAGATCGAGGCGGCGAGCACGGCGCTGGCATGGCCTTCGCGGATGCCGGCGACCAGATGGTCCAGGGTTCCCACCCCGCCCGAGGCGATGACCGGCACGCCGACCGCATCGGCGGTGGCGCGGGTGAGCGCGATGTCGTAGCCCGCCTTGGTGCCGTCCCGGTCCATGGAGGTGAGAAGGATCTCGCCGGCGCCGAGCTCCGTCATCCGCCGGGCCCAGGCGAGCGCGTCGAGGCCGGTCGCTTTCCGCCCGCCGTGGGTGAAGACTTCCCAGCGCCCCGGCCCGGCCTGCTTGGCGTCGATGGCGACGACGATGCATTGGCTGCCGAATTTTTCCGCCGCGCGGCGCACCAGCTCGGGCTCGGCCACGGCGGCGGTGTTGATGGAGACCTTGTCGGCGCCGGCCAGCAGCAGCCGGCGGATGTCCTCCACGCTGCGCAGGCCGCCGCCCACCGTGAGCGGCATGAAGCAGCGCTCGGCGGTGCGGGCAACGACGTCCAGGATGATGTCGCGGTTCTCGGCGCTGGCGCCGATGTCGAGGAAGCAGAGCTCGTCCGCCCCGGCCCGGTCATAGACGGCGGCCTGCTCCACCGGATCGCCGGCATCGCGGAGCGCCACGAAATTAACGCCCTTCACCACCCGGCCCTCGGCCACATCGAGGCAGGGAATGACGCGGGCTTTCAGCATCTGGCGAGCGCCTCGCCGAGATCGAGCCCGCCGTCGTAAAGCGCGCGCCCGACGATGGCGCCGGCAGCACCCGCCGCTTTCAAGGCCGCGAGGTCGCCCAGGCCCGAAACCCCGCCCGAGGCGATGACGGGGATCTGGGTCGCCTCGGCCAGCCTCGCCGTCGCCGCGACATTGGCGCCTTCCAGGATGCCGTCGCGCTCCACATCGGTGAAGACGATGGCGGAGACCCCGGCATCGGCGAAGCGCGCGGCGAGATCGAGGGTTTCGACCTCGCTGGTCTCGGCCCAGCCTTCGACGGCGACCTTGCCCGCGCGCGCATCGATGGCAACCGCGATACGGCCCGGATGGCGCCGGCATGCTTCGCCTACCAGGCCCGGGTTCTTGAGGGCCGCGGTGCCGAGCACGACCCGGGCGACGCCGGCCGCAAGCCAGCCGTCGATGGCGGCATGGTCGCGGATGCCGCCGCCGAGCTGGCAGGGAATCGCAATAGCAGCGAGGATAGCCTCAACCGCGCCGCGGTTCATGGATTTGCCGGCGAAGGCGCCGTCGAGATCGACGACATGGAGCCACTTCGCCCCGGCTGCGGCGAAACGCGTCGCCTGGCCAGCGGGATCCCGGTTGAAGACCGTGGCCGCCGCCATCTCGCCGCGGCGAAGCCGCACGCAGGCGCCGTCCTTAAGGTCGATGGCCGGATAGAGGATCAAGGCCGCGCTCCCTGCGGCAGCGTTGAACGAAGCCGGCTGGCCTCAGCGCCGCCGGAAGGGCTGGCGTCGGCCCGGGCCCGTGGGCGCGCGCTCATCCTTGTGGCGGAAGCTGATCCGCCCGCGGGTGAGATCGTAGGGCGTCATCTCCAGCTTCACCCGGTCGCCGACGATGACGCGGATCCGGTTGCGCTTCATCTTGCCGGAGACATAAGCGAGCGCGCCATGGCCGTTGTCGAGCTGGACCCGATATTGGCCGCCGACCAAAAGGTCGGTCACGGTGCCCTCGACCTCGATGAAGTCCTCTTTCACGAATGCATCCTTGCGATTGACGGCGTTGGCGACAGGGCGGCGAAAGGCGGGAAGGGGTATGTCGTACCTCGCCCAGCCGAATGCAAGGGAATAATCCGCCAGTGCCGGACCTAGAGAGCTATGCCGTGCAGCACCGCGGCATAGTGGCAGGCCGCGGCCGAAAGCACGCAGGCATGCCAGATGGCGTTCTGGAACGGCAGGCTCCGCCACAGATGGAAGCCCGTGCCCAGGGTATAGAGCAGGCCGCCCGCGGCCAGCAGGACCAGGGTCGGCAGATCGAGGGCGGCGAAGACCGGCCTGGCGGCGATGACGCCGATCCAGCCCAGGCCCAGATAAAGCGCGACCGAGGCATTCTCCAGGCGACGGGGGAAGGCGAGCTTGGCCGCGGCCCCGGCGAGCGCGACCGACCAGATGCCGGCGGTGAGCAGGATGGACCAGGTGCCGCCGAGGGTGAGCGTCGTGAACGGCGTGTAGGTGCCGGCGATCATCAGGAAGATCGCCGCATGATCGAACCGGCGCAGCCACTCCCGGCGCTGGGAAGCGGCAGCGAGATTGTAGGCGGCCGAACAGATCAGCATGGCCATCAGGCAGGCGGCATAGAGGGCGATCGGGGCGAGCCGGCTGGCGCCATGGTCCCGCAAGAAGACGAAGAGGAGGACGGTTGCGCCCGCGGCGCCGGCGCCGATCCCGAGCCAATGGATGGCGCGGTCGAGGGCAAGCTCGCCCGCGCTGTAGGGGCGGTACCCGCCGGGCCCGCCGAGGACTTCGAGTTCGGAAGCACTCATGACCGTGCCGCCGATTGTAGCGGGCTCAGGCCCGGATGTCGCGGAATCGCACCAGCTTGCGCCGCGCCTCGTCCCAGAGCGCGAGGCGCGCGCAGGCGAAGCTTTCGGCGAGGCCGAGCCGCCGGGCGCGCTGAAAGGCCGGGATCGCCTCGAAGGCGGCGCGCAGGCGGTAGTTCGGAACCTTGATGGCGAGATGATGGATGTGGTGGAAGCCGATCCGGCCGGTGAACCAGTGAAGGATGTCCGGCAGGTCGTAGAGGGAGCAGCCCTCGAAGGCCGCGGCCTCGAAATCCCATTGGCCGGCCCGCTCCCAGTAGGTGTCGGCGAACTGGTGCTGGACGTAGAACAGCCAGATGCCGATGGAGCCGGCGAGCAGGGCGACCGGCAGGTAGCCGACGACCAGAGGCCGCCAGCCCAGGAACAGGATGAGTGCCGCGACCACGCCGGCCAGCGCCGCGTTCGTGCCCAGCACGCTGAGCCAGGATTTGATGTTGCCCCGGGGAATGCGATGGACGATCAGGAACTGATAGGCGGGGCCGACGACGAAGAGGACCAGGGGATTGCGGTAGAGCCGGTAGAGAAAGCGCGCCAGCGCCGGGCGGGCGAGGTACTCGCGCACGGTCAGGGTCGTGATGTCGCCGACGCCGCGCCGGTCCAGGTTTCCCGAGGTGGCGTGATGCAAGGCGTGGTCGCGCCTCCAGAAGGCGTAGGGCGTCAAGGTGGCGACGCCGATGAAACGGCCGAGCCAATTGTTGGCCCAGCGCGAGCGGAAATAGGAGCCGTGGCCGCAGTCATGCTGGATGACGAACAGGCGGACCAGGAAGGCCGCAGCCGGGACGACCAGAAGGACGACCTCCCAGAGGCCCCGGTTGAGGCCCCAGAGAAGCCCGGCCATGAGAAGCAGGAACGGCAGCGCCGTGCAGAGCAGTTCAAGGGTCCCGCGCCGGCCGTCGGCCTTGGCGTATTGGGCGACCAGCTCGCGCCAGCCGGGTGCCGCGGCCGTCGCCTGGCCGGGGCAGCCAGACCGAGCGCCGGCTATAGGGCGCTCAGTCACGGCGTCATCCCGCGGGATCGCATCAACGGACATCGCGGAGCCGGGTTCGTCCCTTGCCATATTGGGAATTAACGGCCCCACCATACGCGCTTGCGGGCCAGCCGCCAACGCCCAAACGCGCCAACGCCCAAACGCGTCAGCGCGCCGCGCGCCTGCGGCCCCGATAGCCGCCGTAGTGCCGCCCGCCATTGCCGGGCCGGGCGGGCGCAGGGCCATGGCCGCGGGCCGGCGCCGGACTATGGGCGCGGGCCGGCGGCAGCGTGAAGCCGTGGTCGTCGATCACCGAGATCTGCCGGCCGATGAGCTTCTCGATGTCGCGCAGGTAGCTCCGCTCCTCGCCGCCGCAGAAGGAAAGGGCGACGCCGCTGGCGCCCGCGCGCGCCGTGCGCCCGATCCGGTGCACGTAGCTCTCGGGCAGGTTGGGTATCTCGTAGTTCACCACATGGGTGACGCCGTCGATATCGATGCCGCGGGCGGCGATGTCGGTCGCGACCAGCACGCGGGCGCGGCCGCTGCGCAGGCTCTCCAGCGCCTTCTGGCGCTGGGGCTGGGACTTGTTGCCGTGGATGGCGACCGCATTGACGCCGGCGCGCTCGAGCTGCTCGGCGACGCGGTTGGCGCCATGCTTGGTCCGGGTGAAGACGATGACGCGCTTCAAGGCCGGGTCCTTCAGCACCTCGGCCAGGAGGTCGCGCTTGGCGCCGGAATCGACGAGATAGACGCGCTGATCGACGGTGTCGACCGTGGTCGCCGACGGCGTCACCTCGGCGCGGACCGGATCGGCCAGGATCTCCTGGACGAGCCGCCCGATATCCGCCGGCATGGTGGCCGAGAAGAACAGGGTCTGACGCTGTTTCGGCAGCGCCTTCACGACGCGCCGCACATCGGGCAGGAAGCCCATGTCCAGCATCCGGTCGGCCTCGTCGAGAACGAAGATCTCGACCGCGTCCAGCCTCAGGTGGCCCTGCTGCATGAGGTCGAGGAGTCGGCCCGGCGTGGCGACGAGGATGTCGAGGCCGCGCGCGAGCGCCGAGACCTGCGGGCCCTGGCCGACGCCGCCGTAGACGGTGGCGTGGCTCAAGCCGGCATGCCGGCCATAGGCCTTGAAGCTGGCGCCGATCTGGACGGCCAGCTCGCGCGTCGGGGTCAGGACCAGGGCGCGCATCTTGCGCGACCCGGCCTTGGCCGGCCGGCCTGCCAGGCGCTGCAGGATCGGCAAGGCGAAGGATGCGGTCTTGCCGGTGCCGGTCTGGGCGATGCCCAGGAGGTCACGCCCGGCGAGAAGGGGAGGAATCGCCCGGGCCTGGATCGGCGTCGGCGCGACGTAACCCTCGGCGGCGAGCGCGCGAAGCAGCGGCTCGGCCACGCCGAGGTCGGTAAAGGAGGGAGTCACGATGTAATGATTCTTTCTAAGCCGGGTCGGCCCGCAATTCTAATGCGGCCGCCATGCGGCATTCTTGATCCATCCCTCGCGCGCGGCCGGGACGGTTCTGGTTACTGGCGATGGTCTCGGGAATGCCGCAGCCGGGCGGCCGTTCGGCGGGTTTCGCCATGCTGGCCAGGGGCTGCTTCGCGCGATCGCGAGAAATCGTTGCGGGCGTTAGATGGGGCCTGCCGGTGGATAAGTCAAGCGCAATCGCGGCAAAGCCGCGTGGATGCGCCGATCACGAGGCGATCGCGGGCAGCTCGTGCGGTGGCTCGGCGACTTGTCCCGGCGTCTGCAGCTGGGGCCGGAACTGGATCCGGAACACCTCGGCGTAGCGGCCGGCCTTGCGCAGCAGCTCTTCGTGCCGGCCGGACTCGACGATGCGCCCGGCATCGACGACATGGATGCAATCGGCTTGGGTGATGGTGTGCAGCCGGTGGGCGATGACCAAGGTCGTGCGCCCCCGGCAGAGCCGCGCGATGGCGTCCTGGACGTGGCGTTCAGATTCGCTGTCGAGCGAGGCGGTCGGCTCGTCCAAAAGGATGATCGGCGCGTCCTTGATGAGGGCGCGGGCGACCGAAACCCGCTGGCGCTGGCCGCCGGAAAGCTGCAGGCCATGCTCGCCCACGGGCGTGTCGTATCCCTCCGGGCAGTCGACGATGAAATCATGGGCGAAGGCGGCCTTGGCCGCGGCCACGATCTCGTCCTCGGTGGCGCCGGGCCGGCCATAGGCGATGTTCTCGCGGATCGAGCCGCGGAACAGGAAGACGTCCTGCCCGACATAGGCGATGTTCCGGCGCAGCGACGCGCGGGTGACGGCGGCGATGTCCTGGCCGTCGAGCAGGATCCGGCCGCCGTCCGCGTCATAAAGCCGCAGCAGCACATTGAACACGGTCGACTTGCCGCCGCCCGACGGCCCGACGAGCGCGGTGACCTGGCCCGGCTCGGCCACAAAGGACATCTGGCGCAGGACCGGCTGGTTGTTGCGATAGGAGAAATCGACGCGGGAGAACTCGACCCGCCCGCGGCCCAAGGCAAGCGCGGGCTTGTCCTTGTCCGATTCTTCCGTCGACGGCGAATCGAGCAGCTTGAACAGAAGCTCGACCCCGAAGAGTCCGGTGTTGAGATCGATGTTGAGCCGGGCGAGGCGCTTCGCCGGCTCGTAGGCCAGCAGGAAGGCGGTGGTGAAGGAAGCGAACTCGCCAGGCGCGCCGCCCAGCTTCAGCACGCGGTATCCGGCATAGAGTCCGATCAGGCCGATGGCGAAGCCGCCCAGGGATTCCATCAGCGGGCTGGAGCGATTGGAGGCCCGGGAGAGCTTGTTGCTGGCGCGCTCGACGGTGTCCACGTCCTGGTAGATGCGCCGGCGCATCTCTTCCTCGAGGTTGAAGGCCTTGATCACCCGGAAGCCCTGGATGGTTTCCTGCAGGGTTTCCAGGATGCGCGCGCTGCCTTCGAACTGGCTGCGGGCGATGTTGCGGACCCGGCGCATCAATTTGCGCAGCACGATGATCGCCGGCGGCGCCACCACGAAGGCGATGAGCGAGAGCACCGGGTCGGCCCAGACCATGACCGCGACGAGGCTGATGACCGACAGCAGGTCGCGGGCAAAGGCGGTGATCAGGAGCGTCAGCACGGTGGCAGGCGCGCTGGCGGCATAGCTCATGCGGGCCATGAAGTCGGTCGAATGCCGGTCGGCGAAATAGCTGACCCCCTCGCGCAGGAGCTTGTCGAACATCAGGCGCTGGTTTTCCGCGGTCACCCGGTTGCCGAGATAGGAGATCGTCACCGCCTGCCCATAGGTCGCCAGGCCCTTGACGGTGAAGATCGCGAACACCGCGACGCTCAGGAACATGAGCCCGTGGAAGTCCTTGTAGACATAGGCGCGGTCCACCATCAGGCCGGCGAGCGCCGCGGCGATGCCCTGGCAGGCCGAGGAGAGCGCCATCATGACCACGGTCAGGATGAAGAGCTTGAGGTGCCTTCGCCCGTAGTCGGCGAACAGCCGGCGCACCAGAGCGCTGCTTTTCTCGGGCGCCGCGCCGGCCTTCGATTTCAGGAAGCGGAACATGCGGGCGATGCCGCCAAGCGCGAGGCTCCCGCCCGCATGGGGGCCGGCGAACCGCCGCGTCGGCGAATCTTCTCCTTGAAGTGGATGGCCGAGCCGCTTTGAATGTGGCCGCAATCCGCCTTGCGGCCTATCATTCGGATGCGAGGAAATCCTGCATGATTGATTCGACGCTGCAACGGCCGATCATCCGCGAGCCGAGCCCGAGAAGCAAAGCATGATGTTTCCTCGCTACGTGCGCCTATCCCTACCACGGCTCTGGGTGCGCGATATAGTGCATTTTGGCATGAAATCCCACGTCGTCGGGGGCAACGGCGTGATGAACGTCGCGCCGCTGATCGAGGCGCGCCGGGTCGCGCGCTCGCGCGTCAACCGGACCTCGCTGCTGACCAAGGGCCTGGCGCTGGTCGCCCGCAACCGGCCCGAGATGCGCCAGTCCTACATCCCCTTCCCGGTGGCGCATCTCTACCAGTACCCGAAGTCGGTGGCGACGATCGTGGTCGAGCGCGGCTGGCGCGGTGAATCCGCGGTCTTCCTGGACCAGATCCAGGCGCCCGAGGATCTGTCGCTGGCGGAGATCGATGCACTCTATCGCGGCATGCGCCAGCGCGCGGTCGAGGACGTCGGCGGCTTTCGCCGGCTCATCCGGTTCACCCGCCTGCCGCTACCCATCCGGCGCGGGTTCTGGCGCCTCGGCCTCTACGGTTCCGGCTATCTGCATTCGCGGTATTTCGGAACCTTCTCCATCAATTCGATCCCGGCGCCGCGAACCGAGTTCATGCAATCGACCACGCCGATCACCATGAGCGTCATCCACGGCTACCTCGAGCCCAACGGGGACATGCCGCTCCAGATCCTGGTCGACCATCGCGTCATCGACGGCATGACCCTGATCCGGATCGCGCGCGAGCTGGAAACGGTGCTGAACGAACAGGTCGCCGCCGAGCTGTTGCAGAGCGCGGGCCTGCCGGCCGCAGCACCGCCGCCTCGCCGGCGTGCGAGGCCGGCCGAAGACGCCTGAGCGCGCCGGGCGGGCGCCCGGCTCGGGCTATCGCGCGGGCGGCGGCGCGGACGCCAGCCGGGCGGCGATGAAGTCGCGAATCCGGTAGAGGGCCTTCTCGCTTTCCTCCTGCCGGTCGCCGAAGGCCTGGAAATTGTGGATCATGTGTTCCCAGACCTCGAGCGTGACGTCGGCGCCCTCCCGCTTGGCCTTGTCGGCATAGGCCCTGATCATGTCGATCAAGATCTCCGATCCGCCCGCCTGGATATAGATCGGCGGGAAGCCGGCGGTGTCCGCATATTGCGGCGAGAGTTCGGGGTCCTTCGGATCCCGCCCCTTGGCGTACCAGGCGGCCCATCGAGCGACCATGTCCGGGCCGATCAGGTCGTAGGGCGCGTTGGCAGCCATGCTCGCCCCGCCATTGGCAAGATCGGTCCAGGGCGAGAGGCAGACGGCCGCCGCCGGCATCGGCAGCCTCTCCTGCCGCAAGTGCGCCAACAGGCTGAGGACGAGGTTGCCCCCCGCAGAATCACCGACGACCGCGAGCTGCGCGGGGGCCGTGCCGCGCCGAAGCAGCCAGCGATAGGCGGCAAGCGCATCTTCTTGCTGGGCCGGAAAGGGATGCTCGGGCGCCAGCCGGTAAGCGGGCGCGTAGATGGCCGCCCCGGTCCACACCGCGATCAGGACGATGAGCTGGTCGAGGGATCTGGGATCGAAAGCGAAGCCGCCGCCGTGGAGATAGAGGATCGTCGCCCTCGGCTTCTTGGGCAGGAACCAGCGGCCCGTGACCGGCGCGTCCTCGGCCGGCAGGATGCGGACATGCTGCAGAAAGGGGATGTCGAAGCGCACCGTATCGAGATACTCCCGCGCGAGGCGGAGGTCGCCGAAGCCGAGCGCGTCGCGCGTCGCGTTTCGCCAATAGACGACACCCACCTCGAAGAAGATCCGCCAGCCGGGGCGCATCTGCCCGCGCCGGATGCGGCGCGCGAGCGTCCCCCAATAGGCCCTGGCGAGAACGGCAAGGGCGCGTAGCCGCAGCCACCATCGGCCATGGAGGGTGAAGGTGGGGACATTCCGCATCGCCGGCGCGCGGGAGTCTACGCCGATCCCGACGGCGGCGCCGTCAGATCCTTCCAGAAGAACAGCCCCGCCACCCATTGGCCGTCCACCCGGGCATAGCGGGGATGGGTGCCGTAATGGCTATAGCCCAGGGACTGATAGAGCTGGATCGCCGCTGCCTGGCTCTCGCGCACGTCGAGATTGAGGACGCTCACGCCCTGGCCGCGCGCCTCATCCTCGACCGCAAGGGCGATGGCCCGGGCGAGGCCGTGACCGCGGGCCCAGCTGGCGACGAAGTTGGTCATCATCTGGGCCGAATGGGCGCGCGCCTCGTTGTTGCGCGGATGGCGCACGAGCTGGGCCGAGCCGGCGATGACGCCGTCCAGCCGTCCGACGAGAAGGCTGCGCTCGGGCACCAGAAGCGCGCCCTTCCAATAGCTCTCCATCACCTCCCTGGGCGGGGGTGTCAGCCAGCCGAAGCCGCCGCCGACCCGGATACCGTCCTCGGCCGCCTCGCAGAGCTCGCGAAGGTCGCGGGGGCTGAACTTGACCAGCTTCTCGACGGATGTGGTGGCCATGGGATCTCGCTCGGGCCTTTCGCTGTTCAGGGACGCCAGGCGAGGAAATTGGCGAGCAGGCGCAGGCCCGTCGCCTGACTTTTTTCGGGATGGAACTGGACGCCCGCCATGTTGTCGCGCGCGACCGCGGCGGTGAGTGGGCCCGCGTAGTCGCAGCTCGCCAGCAGATCGGCGGAGTCGGCCAGCCTCAGATGGTAGCTGTGGACGAAATAGCCATGGGCGCCGTCGGCGATGCCGGCGAAAAGCGGATGGGCGCGGGCGAGCGTCAGCTCGTTCCAGCCCATGTGGGGAATCTTCACCGGGCGCGGGGCGAGATGCACCACCTCGCCGGCGATCCAGCCGAGGCCGGGATGCCGGCCATGTTCGAGCCCGGCGTCGGCCATCAGCTGCATGCCGACGCAGATGCCGAGGAAGGGCCGGCCGGCGCGATGCACGACCTTCTCCAGCATCTCGATCATGCCGGGCAGGCGGGCGAGGCCGGCACGGCAGTCGGCGAAGGCGCCCACGCCCGGGAGCACGATGTGCTCCGCGGACGCCAGGTCGGTGGCATCGGCGCTGACCTTGACGTCGGCCCCGGCGGCGGCGAGCGCCTTGGCCGCCGAGCGAAGGTTGCCGGAGCCGTAATCGATGACGACGGTGGTCACGCTTCCGAGCCCGCGCGGCCGGTCAGGAGAGCGAGCCGCCGAGCACGCCCTTGGTCGAGGGCACCGCGTCCGGCCTGCGCGGATCGATTTCGATGGCCGCGCGCAGCGCCTGGGCGAGGCCCTTGTAGCAGCTCTCCACGATGTGATGGTTGTTCTCGCCGTACAAATTCTCGATGTGGAGGGTGAGCCCCGCGGCTTGCGCGAAGGCCTGGAACCATTCGCGGAACAGCTCGGTATCCATCTCGCCCAGCTTCGGCTTGGTGAAGGCGACCTTCCAGATCAGGTAGGGCCGGTTGGAGGCGTCGAGGGCGACCCGCGTCAGGGTCTCGTCCATTGGGATGAGCGCCGCGCCGTAGCGCCGGATGCCGGCGCGGCTGCCCAAGGCCTTGGCCACCGCCTGGCCGATGACGATTCCCGTGTCCTCGGTGGTGTGGTGGAAATCGATGTGCAGATCGCCCTTCGCTTCCACCTCCAGATCCAGGAGGCCGTGGCGGGCGAGCTGGTCCAGCATATGGTCGAGAAAGCCGATGCCGGTCGAGATTCGCGAATGGCCCTCGCCGTCGAGATTGACGGCGGCCCGCACCTCGGTCTCCCTGGTCTTGCGCGTCACCTCGGCCTTGCGCATGGCGGCAGCCCTCGAAATGGCGGCAGGGTTCTACCAGCATCGCGGGCCCTGCGCCAGAAGGCGCGGTCGCTCAGCCCGGGCCGGCCGAGGCCAGGATCGAGATGTCGCCGTGCTCGATCTCGGCGAGCAGGGTCTCGCGGATGGCCGAGATCCGCCGGTTCACCTCGCCCATGGCAAGCCCGGACTCGAAGGCAAGGGTCACCTCGACGAAGACCGCGCGGCCCGACCGGCGCGAGCGCAGCCGCTCCAACCGGTGGAAGTCGGCCGCGTGCCGGGCGAGCGCCCGGTCCACCGCGCCGCGCACGCTTCTGCCCGCCGACCGGTCCAAGAGATCGGGGATGCATTCGCGCAGGATCCCGATCGCGTTGACGACGATGAAGACGGCGACGAAGACCGAGCCGATCGCATCGGCCCAGGCCACCACGACCACGTCGGGCGCGAGCGCGGCCGTGGTCAGGGTCACGATCACGAAACAGGAAGCGACGAGCTTGACCGTGCGGGCCTTGAACTGGGCCAGCATGACGAGGGAACTCTCGCTGCGCACCGCGCGGCGCATGCCGTCCCAGGACGTGAAATTCACCACCACATTGGTGGCGCCGGTGAGGGCGCCGATGGCGAGCCAGAGGGGCGTGCTCACGTTGCGCTCGCCGGCGACGATCGCCAGGGCGCCGCTGAAGATCCAGGCGGCAGCCGCCAGCATGCCGCCGCCGATGAGCAGGTTGGCCACCTGCTCCAGCTTGCCGGTGCCGAATTCGAGGTCGGTCAGCTGGCCGCGGTGCAGCCGTCGCATCAGGACATAGGCGAAGACCTCGATCGACATCATCAGGCCGCCGCGGATCGATTCGGCGATCACGGTGAGCGAGCCGCCCAGCACCCCCACCAGAACCCAGGTGGTCAGCATGAAACTGTCGGCGAAGAGCGCGAAGAACAGGGACTGCTCCTCGGCCGCCTGCTCGGGCGTGACCGGCCGCGGGGCGATTTCCACGGCGCTCATAGTCTCAAGCGCGCCCGCAGGATGTCGAGGAACCCGACATGGGGAAAATCGACATAGGCCGCTTCGCCGATCGGGCAGCTCGCCACGTCCTCGGCCCTTGCCTCCAGGCTCACCAGCACCTGGCCGATGCCCGGCGTCCGGCCCTTGGCCAGGGCGGCGAGGTCGGCATGGCCGAGCGTGGCGGCGGCGCCGCGGGTGAGCAGGATGCGGCCCTTGCGGACCTGGCGCTCGCCCTCGATGACCACGTCCGCATCCTCGCCCTTGCGCAGCAAGGCGAGCTCGACATCGGAAACCGGCACGTCGACCAGCATGACGCCGCAATCGACCCAGCTCGCGATCGGCGAGCCCGCCTGCACCGCTTCGCCAGGTGCTGCGATCAGGCTCCAGACCAGGGCGCCCGGTGGGGCGAGCACGGGCGTGGAGAGGGCCCGCAGATAGGCGCTTTGCGCCGCATTCACCACGGCCTGATCGGCCGTCAGCTCGGCGCGCGCCGTGGCGAGGTCCGATTGGCCGCGGCGAAGCGCCAAGCGCCCTTCGTCGAGATTGCGCAAGGCTTCGGCGTCATCGGTCCCGTCGTCGAGGATGAAGACATTGTGATCGGCCGCCTGCCGGCGCAGCTTCGCGCGGACGATCACGCTCTGCATGTCTTCGAGCGTGCGCTGGTACTCGACCGCTTGCGCGCTTGCCGCATCGGCCGCGGCCAGCGAGGCATTGCCGCCCGCCGCCAGCTTGGCGAGCCGCGCCGCCTGGGTCTGCTCCAACGCCAGATGCTGGCGGATGAGGGCGATGTTGTTGCCGGCAGCCAGGATCTTCGCGTCCAGATCCTGGTCGAAGGCGACGGCGAAGGCGGCAAGCTGGGCCCGGCGGGAATCGACGATCTCGTGCAGGTTGCCGACCAGCTCTTCCAGGGCGGCCTCGCGGCCCGTGGCCCCCTCCAGCTCCGCCTGCGCGCGGGCGAGCTGGGTGGCGTCGGCCAGGGGATTGGCGACAGTGACGATGCGGCCGTCCTTGCCGACCCGCTCGCCCGGGTAGAGCGGATGGGCGTCGACATAGCCCTCGATGGGCGAGGCGACGGGATTAACCCAGCTGGTGACGGCGGCGTCGCGCACGATGATCGAGCGCAAATAGGGCCCGGCGATCCAGGCGGCATAGGCCGCCAGGCAGGCCAGGCTCAGCCACACCACCCATCGTCGCGACGCCCCGGCCACCGCCATGTCCCGCCCCGTGGAACAACCCGCCGACCCCGGCTGGGCCCGCCGGATATTCGCCTTCGGCCGGGTTTCGACGCAAGCCGCTTGCTCCGCCGGCCGCGAATGCCTATGTGGGTGGCTATGTCGCAACCCTCCCAATTTCCCGGCTGGCACGGCACCACCATCCTTTCGCTGCGCAAGGCGGGCGAGGTGGTGATCGCCGGCGACGGGCAGGTCAGCTTCGGCGCCACGGTGATGAAGGCCAACGCCCGCAAGGTCCGGCGCCTGGGCAAGGGCGATGTCATCGCCGGCTTCGCCGGCGCGACGGCCGATGCCTTTGCCTTGTTCGAACGGCTGGAAGCGAAGCTGGAACAGCATACGGGCCAGCTCTCGCGGGCCTGCGTCGAATTGGCCAAGGACTGGCGCACGGACCGGTTTCTGCGCCGGCTGGAGGCGATGATGGCGGTGGCCGACAAGACCACGAGCCTGGTGCTGACGGGGACCGGCGACGTGCTCGAGCCGGAAGAGGGCCTGATCGGCATCGGCTCAGGCGGCGCCTACGCGCTCGCCGCCGCGCGCGCCCTCATCGATATCGAAGGGCTCGGCGCCGAGGCCATCGCCCGCAAGGCCATGGGCATCGCCGCCGACATCTGCATCTACACCAACCGCAACATCACCCTGGAGCGGCTATGAACCCCGGGGCGGCCATGAACCCAGGGCGGCCATGAACCTGGAGCGGCTATGAACCCGGAGCGGCCATGAACGACGTCGCCACACCGAAGCTCCCGGAGGCCGGCGCCTTCAGCCCGCGGGAAATCGTCTCCGAGCTCGACCGCTACATCGTCGGCCAGGGCGAGGCCAAGCGCGCCGTCGCCATTGCGCTGCGCAACCGCTGGCGGCGGCTGCAGCTCGCCGAGGCGCTGCGCGAAGAGGTGCAGCCCAAGAACATCCTGATGATCGGCCCGACCGGCGTCGGCAAGACCGAGATCGCGCGGCGCCTCGCCAAGCTCGCCCAGGCGCCCTTCCTCAAGGTCGAGGCGACCAAGTTCACCGAAGTGGGCTATGTCGGGCGCGACGTTGACCAGATCGTGCGCGACCTGGTGGAGATCGCGCTCACCATGACTCGCGAACGGATGCGCAAGGACGTGGCCGCCAAGGCCGAGCTCGCCGCCGAGGAACGGGTGCTGGATGCGCTCACCGGCGAGAACGCCGGCGCGGAGACGCGGGCGAAGTTCCGCCGCATGCTGCGCACGGGCGAACTGGACGACCGGGAGATCGAGCTGAAGCTGCAGGAGAACGCGAGCCTGCCGAGCTTCGAGATTCCTGGCATGCCGGGCGCCAGCGTGGGCATGCTCAACCTCGGCGACATGCTGGGCAAGGCCTTCGGCGGACGGATGAAGCCGCGCAAGGTCACCGTCTCCGAAAGCCACCGCCTGCTGCTGGCCGAGGAGAGCGACAAGCTTTTGGACCAGGAGCGGGTGACGGCCGCGGCCATCCAGGCGGTGGAGCAGAACGGCATCGTCTTCCTCGACGAAATCGACAAGATCTGCGCCCGGGGCGAGCGCATCGGCGCCGACGTCAGCCGCGAGGGCGTGCAGCGCGACCTCTTGCCGCTCATCGAAGGGACCCAGGTCTCGACCAAGCACGGCCAGGTCAAGACCGACCACATCCTGTTCATCGCCTCGGGCGCCTTTCACCTGGCCAAGCCCTCGGACCTTTTGCCCGAGCTTCAGGGCCGGCTGCCCATCCGGGTCGAGCTCCAGGCGCTTACGCGCGACGACCTGCGCCGGATCCTGACCGAGCCCGAGGCGAGCCTGGTGAAGCAGTACAAGGCCCTGCTCGCCACCGAGAAAGTCGATCTCGAGTTCGCCCCCGACGCCATCGATGCGCTCGCCGACCTCGCCGCCGAAATCAATTCCACGGTGGAGAACATCGGCGCCCGGCGCCTGCAGACGGTGCTGGAGCGCCTGCTGGAGGATATCAGCTTCACCGCCGCCGACCGGCAGGGCGAGCACATCGTCATCGACGCTGGCTACGTGCGCGAGCGGGTGGCGCCGCTGGCCAAGAACACCGACCTCAGCAAGTTCATCCTCTGACCATGGCGCCGCCGGCCGCCGACCTGTTCTCGCTGGCCGGCAAGGTTGCCCTCGTCACCGGTTCGAGCCGCGGGCTCGGCTGGAGCATCGCGCGCGGCATGGCGCGGGCCGGCGCCCATGTGGCGATCAACGCGCGTGGCGAATACGAGGTCGCGGCGCGGGTGCGGGAGCTCGCAGCCGAAGGCCTCTCGGCCAGCGCGCAGGCCTTCGACGTCGCCGACGGGGAGGCCGCGGCCCGGGCCGTGGCGGCCATGGAAGCGACCCACGGGCGGATCGACATCCTGGTCAACAATGCCGGCATCGCCCAGCGCAAGCCGTTCGCCGAGACCAGCGACGCCGACTGGCAGCGGGTCATGGATATCAACCTCACCGCCTGCTTCCGGCTGGCGCGGCTGGCCTCGCGCGCCATGCTGGCCCAAGGCAGCGGACGGATCATCATGACCACCTCCGTGCTCGCCATCGTCGGCCGGCCGGGGACCTCCGCCTATGCCGCCGCCAAGGCCGGGCTCGTCGCGCTCACCCGGACGCTCGCCGCCGAGCTTGGCGCGAGCGGGGTGCTCTGCAACGCCGTCCTGCCGGGCTATTTCGCGACCGAACTCAACGCCGCCCTGATGAACGACCCGCGCTTCGACGCCATGGTCAAGGGCCGCACGCCGCTGCACCGTTGGGGCGATCCCGAGGAGCTGGCGGGCCCGGTGATTTTCCTCGCCAGCCCCGCCGCGTCCTTCGTCAACGGCCACGTGCTGGTGGTGGACGGCGGCTTGAGCGTGTCGGTGGGGACGGAGATTTAGCGGGCGGCTGAAAAAGTCGGCACATTCGCCTGTACCAGCGTCGCCCCCCTCACCAGCCGCGCAAATGCCAGTGCCTGCGAATCGTGCACTGTCGGCGAATATCCATCTCGACAGTTGACGTGCACCACACCACCAAAATACATGCCGAGATAGTTGAAGGTTTCCAGGAACGCTCCCATGAATTCCGCCGAAGCTTCATCGATGACCGACGTGCAGGCTACGTACGCATTCTTTCCCCGCAACCTGCGGCCTTCGGGAAGAAGATCCGGCAGTTCGAGGAGATCGGAAATCCTATCGAGAAAGACCTTCATTGCGGGGCTTGCGGCGTACCAATAGATCGGGGATGCAAAGATGATCTGATCATGGGCCAGCACACGTCTCATGAGGGGCTCGAAGTCATCATCTCTATTGCCGTGGTCGTAGTCGTACGATGACATACGCTGGCTGGCGAGATCGACGACCTCGATCTTCAGCTCCGACGCAATACGATCGATCAGCGACCCCGTATTTCCGTGGCGGCGCGAACTGGACAGCAGCGCTATCGTGCTGAGCATCGCTGGCACCATGAACTAGCAGACAGCAAAGTTCGCGTGGCGAAGCCTGTCATCGGATTCTCCGGGGCAACGGCCCAAACTTGGTACATGGCGACCCTGCGGTACCTTGATTCCACCCGATCGCGAGCGTAAAACCTCAAGTGAACTTGAGGTCAAGAGGAATATGCCGGTCGCCGGGATCGCTCGGGAAAAAGCCGATCGGCCACTATCAGCGGGCCAGGTGGCCGCGAGAAGTGGTGTCGCGGTATCAACGGTCCACTTCTATGAAGCGAAAGGGTTGATCAAAGCCTGGCGCAGCACCGGAAATCAGCGCCGCTACAGCCGGGATATTCTCCGGCGCGTCGCAATCATCAAAGTGGCGCAGCGTCTGGGCCTGCCCTTGTCCATGATTAAACAAGCCATCGATTTATTGCCGGGAGGCCGCACCCCCACCGCCAAGGATTGGAAGCGACTATCGGGCCAGTGGCGAAAGGAGTTGGACCGACGGATCGTTCTGTTGCAGAAGCTTCGCGGTCAGCTGGATAGCTGCATCGGCTGCGGTTGCTTGTCGCTGAAGGTGTGCCAACTGCGCAACCCTGGGGATGCCGTGTCGGATCGGGGATCCGGGCCGCAGCTGCTGGAGGAGGATCTCGCTCAAGTCTGAATAGCCGGATGCAGCCTGCTCGTCTTATTTCCTCCCGAGCAGGGCGAGGATTTTCTGGAGCGTCTCCCGGTCGAGCTTGGCGATCCGCTCCGCCAGGCGGTTGGCGAGCTCGGTCGCCAGCGGGTCAAGGCCGGAGGTATCGACCACGACCCGGGGATGGGAAAGCTCGGCCAGGCGCCGGAGCTCGTCCACGTCGTCCCAGGCCAGGTTGAAATAGGCCGAGACCTGCTGGACGAAGCCGCTCGCCGGGCGCCCGCGACGGCCGTGTTCGAGGGCCGAGAGATAGGCGGACGAGACGTGGAGAGCCGCGGCCATGGCCTTCAGGGTCTGGCCCCGCTCGCGCCGCAACTCGCGCAACCGCCGGCCGAAGGGTGTCATAGGTCGCGGCGGCGCTTCAGCAGCACGTAGAGCGCGCCCTCGCCGCCATGCTGAGGCCGGGCGTAGTCGAAGGCGAGCACGCGAGCCCGGTTGGGCGGCTGGTTCAGCCAGCGCGGCACCTGCCCGCGCAGCACGCCCGATCCTTCCCGCGAGCCGCCCTTGCCGGTGATGACAAGGACGCAGCGCTTGCCCTCGCCCTGGGCCCGATCAAGGAAGCTCGCCAGGCGTTCGGCCGCGGCGGCCTGGGTCAAGCCGTGGAGATCGAGGCGGCCTTCGATCGGAAGCCGGCCGCGAGAAAGCCTTTCGGCCGAGCGCCGGTCGAGATCGACGCGATCGCCGTGGCCTAGGTCCCGCGGCTTGGCTCGGGGCGCCGGCGGTGTTTTAGCGGTGGAAACCTGCGGGCGCGGCGCAGGCCTCGTTCGCTCGGCCGGTGCGGGTTTCGCGGGCGCGGAAAGAGCCGCCAGCCGGTCGGGCTTGCGCAAGGGTTTGACGCCCTCAGTCAGCTTCTGCCAGAGCGCCTTGTCGCCGTCATCCTTGGGCGCCTTCATCCGCCGGCGACCCTGACGCTTCGCGGCAGCAGGAGATAGAGCCGGCCCGGCGACTGCATGGCGCCGGCCTCGGCTTCCGCGCCCGCTCCCGCGCCCCAGAAGAAATCGGCCCTGAGCGGCCCCTTGATGGCGCCGCCGCTGTCCTCGGCCACAGCCAGGCGGCGCAGCGGCTGGCCTTTGGCATCGCGGCTGTCGATATAGACGGGTGCGCCGAAGGGCAGGAAGGCGGGATCGACGGCGAGGCTGCGCCCCGGCGTCAGGGCGACGCCGGCACTCCCGATCGGCGCGCCGGCGCCGGTCTCGCGGAAGAAGACATAGCGCGGGTTGCTTTCCATGACGCTTCGCGCCTTGTCCGGATGGCTGCGAAGCCAGGCGCGGATCGTCTGGAGCGAGACCTCGTCGGCGGGGATCTCCCCGCTCGCCACCAGCCCGCGGCCGATGGCGACATAGGGCCGGCCGTTGGTGCCGGCGACGCCGATGGCCATGACTCCGCCTTCGGCGAGACTGACCTCAGCCGAACCTTGGATCGAGACGAAGAAGGCGTCGATCGGGTCGGCCAGCCAGACAAGCTCCAGCCCGCGCCCGGCAAGCGCGCCGGCGTCGATCTCGGCCCGGCTGTAGGTTGGTGCGGCGAGATCGGACGGCAGGCGATAGAGCGGCACCGCGAAGCCTGGCCGCTTCGCCCGCGCGCCTGCCACTTCGGGTTGGAAATAGCCGGTGAGGAAGGCGCGATCGCCGGTCGCTACATCGGCCATCCGATAGGGCCGGAAGTTCCGCTCGAAAAAGCTCCGCGCCGCGGCGCTGTCGGCCGGCAGCGCCACTATCTCCCGGCAGGGCGCCGCCCAGTCGCGCCCGCGCCCGACGACGGCGCCGGGACCGACGGGAGAATCGGGCGCCAGCGCGGCAAGCTTGGCGCAGCTCGCCCTAACGGCCGGAACAACCTCGGCCAGCTTGTCCTCGGACCAACCGGGAAGATCGGCGAAGGCGACAGGCGTGAGGATGAGCCTTGCCCCGCGAGCCGGCGGCGGCGGATTGCTCACGCAAGCCGCGAGCGCGGCTGAGAGCAGCAGCGCCGCTCCGCGCCCCCAGACTTGGCGTCCCCAGACTTGGCGCCCCCAGACTTGGCGCCCCATGGCCTGGCGCCACAACTCGCGACGCCGCATATCAAGGGAGATCAGTTCTGGCTGCGGGTTGCGACCAGGGTCCAGTTCGGGTCGCGCGACCGCGTGTTGCGGGAGAAGGTCCAGATGTCGGTGATGGCGGTGACGGCCGTCGGATCGCCCTCGACCGCCTTGCCCGCGGCATCCTGGGTGACGTTGATCTGGTCGGAGACGATCTTGACCGTGACCACGGCATTGCGGGCCTGGAGATCGGCCTCGATGACATCGAGGGAGCGGATGCCCACGAGGGTCGTGGTCAGGGTATGGCCGGCCTTGCGCCGCTCCTCGATGGCGCCGTTGAAGTTGGCGAAGACCTCGTCGCTCAGCAGCGGGCGCAGGGTCGCGGCATCGCCGGCGGCAAAGGCGTGCAGGATCATCTCGAAGGCCGCGCGCGCCCCGGCCGCAAAATGCGCCTCGTCGAAGGATGGGTCGGCCTCCCGGATGTGGGCGATCCCGGCCGCGAGCGGCGGCTCGGCCCCGACCGCGGGCTTGGCGGAGAGATCGGGCAGCGGGCGCGGCGGCACGGCGGCCGGCTGGCCTTCGGCCGGCGCGGCGGCGAAGGGATCCCGGCGCTGCTCGGTGCCGGTGCGCCGGCCGAGCACGCTGCGCAGGCGCAGGACCAGGAACACGGCCACGGCGGCGAAGAAGATCAGGTCGAGAAATTGAAAGCCGTCGCCCATGGATCCTCGCGATGTCGCGTTCTCGTGGTTCCCCGAGGCAAGCGCTCGGCCTTGCCCGCGGACATTCCAATGCGCTAGAGCTGGCCCGGTCCGCTCTACATAGGAAATCGTCAGGGAAAGGGCAAGCCGGCGCGCCGGCACCACCGCCATGATACTCCTTCGCCACGGCCAGTCGGAATTCAATGTCGTCTACAGCCGGACGCGCGTCGACCCGGGCATTCCCGACCCGCGCCTGACCGAGGACGGCCGGCGCCAGGCCGCCGACGCGGCAGCGAGGCTGGAGCGCCATCGCCTCGACCGCCTGGTTTGCAGCCCCTATACCCGGACCCTCGAGACCGCGGCCATCGTGGCCGGGGCGCTTGGCCTCACGATCGAGATCGAGCCCCTGGTACGCGAGCATTGCCTGTTCCATTGCGACATCGGCACGCCGAGGAGCATGCTGGAGCGGCGCTGGCCCGGCGTTGATTTCACCATGATCGAGGAGCGCTGGTGGCCTAATCTCGACGAAAGCGAGGCCATGCTCGCGGCCCGCGGCCAGGATTTCCGCCGGCGGATGGCCGGACGGGAGGATTGGGAGCGGACCGCCGTCATCACCCATTGGGGCTTCATCCGGGCCTTGACCGGGCTTACGGTGCCCAACGGCCATCTCCTGCGCTTCGATCCCCATTCCGGCAGCGCCCTCGATCTGGCGCAGGCGGGCGTTCCGTGATAGCCAGGGCCGCGTTTCGCTGAAGCCCGGCGGCACCGGGTGCTAGAAAGGCCTCAAGGATGACCGACACGCCCGTCGACGCGACAGAGCTTCCGCCCGCGCCCTTCAAGCTGCTGGCCCAGTACCTGAAGGATTTCTCCTACGAGAACCCGGGCGCACCGGCGGTGCTCGTCGGGCGGGGCGAGGTCCCGCGCGGCCAGCTCAATCTCAACGTCCGGGCCCGAACCATCGCGCCGATGCAATACGAGGTGAGCCTGGTGCTGGGGATCAGCGCCCAGCGCGAGAGCGAGACCGTCTATATCGCCGAGATCGAGTATGCCGGGCTTTTCGATGTGACCGGCGTGCCCGAGGAACATGTGACGCCGTTGCTGATGATCGAGGCGCCCCGTACCCTGTTCCCCTTCGCCCGGGAGATCCTGGCCAAGGCGACGCGCGACGGCGGCTATCCTCCGGTGCTGCTGAACCCCATCGACTTCGTGGCCGTCTATCGCGAGCAGATGCAGCGCCGCGCCGCCGCCGCTCAGCCGGAAGCCCCCGCCGCCAACGCCTGAGGCTAGAGCATGTTCGGAACATGCTCTAGATTCCTTGGTCTGGTCGCATTTTCTGCGCCGAACCGGTGCCCACTTCGGCGGAAAATGCTCTAGCGGCTCAGCCTCGCCAGAGGGGCTGCTTGATCTTGTCCAGAAGCGCTTCGTGGGCCGCCTGCTCCTCGGGCGAAGGCGCATGGGGCCGCGCCGGCCGCATGGCGCCGGCGGCCCTGACCATGGCCGCGGCGGCCAGCGCTTCGCCCTGGGCGAGGTCGAGGCCGGCCTGGCGCCCGCCGATCAGTTCCAGATAGACCTCGGCCAGCAGCTCGGCGTCGAGCAGCGCGCCGTGGAGCTCGCGTGCGGAATTGTCGATGTTGAACCGCCGGCACAGCGCGTCGAGGCTCGCCGGCGACCCGGGGAACTTGCGCCGCGCCAGCAGGACCGTGTCCACCGCGCCGCCGCCGGCGAGCGCCGGGCGGCCCGCGAGCTTCAGCTCGGCGTTGAGAAAGCCGAGGTCGAACTCGGCGTTGTGAATCACCAGCGGCGCGCCGGCGATGAAGGCGAGGAACTCCTCGACCACGTCGGCGAAGCGAGGCTTGTCGGCGAGGAAGCGTGCCGTCAGCCCGTGAATCCGGAAGGCATCGTCGGGCATGTCCCGGTCCGGATTGAGATAGGTCTGGTAGCGCCGGCCGCTGGGCAGATGATTGATCAGCTCCAAGCAGGCGATCTCCACCACCCGGTGGCCGGACGCCGGATCGAGGCCGGTGGTCTCGGTGTCGAGGATGACTTCGCGCATACCTATCTCCCTGAAAATCGCCGCACCGCCCGGCGCAGGCGGTCGAGGCTGAAGCGCCGACCGAGGCCGGTCGGGATCACCACGTCGGCAAGCCGCCGCTTTTCGCGGTCGGACATCTGGCGGGCCTCGACGCCGCGAAGCCTGGCCTCGGTCATGCCCGGGCGGCCGAGCACGCGGGCGAGCTGCACCCGGCGCGGCGCGCTGACCACGAACACCGCATCGCAACGACCCGCGTCGCCCGTCTCCAGCAACAGCGGGATGTCGAGCACGGCAAGCCGCCGGCGCCGGCGCCGGCAGCGGCCAAGGAACCGGCCTTCGGCGGCGCGCACCAGAGGGTGCAGGATCGCCTCCAGCCGCGCCAGGCCCACGGCATCGGAGAAGACGCGCTGTCCCAGTTCCCGGCGATCCACGGCCCCGTCGCGGACCACGCCGGGAAAGGCCCGCCCCACAGCCTCGACCGCCGCACCACCACGGCCCAGCAGCCGATGAACCTCCCGGTCCGCATCATGCACGGGGATGCCCATGCGCCGGAGTGCTGCGGCCGCCGTCGATTTGCCCATGCCGACCGAGCCCGTCAATCCCAGCACCTTCATGGGTTCGCCAGGACGAAGCTGCGCAACTCCGCCGTCACCTCCGGCTCGACCCCGAACCAGGCGGCGAAACCAGGCCGCGCCTGGTGCAGCAGCATGCCGATGCCGTCGACGATAGCATGGCCGCGCGTCCGGGCCGCCGCCAGGAGCGGCGTCTCTAGCGGCGCATAGACGACGTCGTAGACCGGCGCCTCACGCGGCAGCCGGGCGAGATCGAGATCGAGAGGCGGCTGGCCCGTCATGCCGAGCGTCGTGCCGTTGACCAGGAGTGCCGCGCCCTCCAGCGCCGAGGCGCGATTCGGCCATGGAACCACGGCGATGCCGCCGCCGAGCGCTTGGGCCAGGGCCGCCGCACGCGCGGCCGTGCGGTTGACCAGCCTGAGCTCGGGCACGCCGGCGTCGAGGAGGGCGACGGCGATGGCGCGCGCGGCACCGCCGGCGCCCAGCAGCACGGCCGGGCCGGAGGCGGCGCGCCAGCCGGGGACGCTGGCCTTCAGGTGGGCGAGGAAACCGTAGCCGTCGGTGTTGCGGCCTTCGAGCCGGCCCTCGCCATCGACGACGATGGTGTTGACCGCACCGATGCGCCTTGCCTCTTCGCTCACCCGATCCACCAGGCCGAGGGCCGCTTCCTTGTGCGGGAGGGTGAGGTTCACGCCCCTCAGGCCCAGAACGGGAATCGCCTTGAGGGCCGCCGCAAGATTCTCCGGACGCACGGCGAAGGGCAGATAGGCACCGTCGATGGCGTGGCGCTGGAGCCAATAGCCATGCAGCCGCGGCGAGCGCGAATGGGCGACGGGCCAGCCGAACACGCCGGCGAGCTTTGCCCGGCCGGAGAGCGCGGTCATCGCGCGATCTCCCCTGCCCCACGAAGAAACTCGAGCAGCGGCAGGAGCGGCAGGCCCAGAATGGTGAAATAATCGCCCTCGACGCGCGCGAAAAGCTGGGCGCCCAGGCCTTCGAGCTGATAGCCGCCGACCGAGGCCGTGGCCGCCGGTCCCGCCCGGTCCAGGTAGGAATCGAGAAAGCTGTCGCTGAAATCGCGCATGGTCAGATCCGCCCGGCCGACATGATGCCACAGGCGCTGGCCGTCGCGCAGGGCCACCGCGGCACTGAACAGGCTGTGGCGCCGGCCGCGGAGTGTCGCGAGCTGCCGGCGCGCCGCCGCCCGATCGGCGGGCTTGTCGAAGCTCGCACCCCCGCATTCCAATATCTGGTCGGCGCCGATCACGAGCCGCCCCGGATGGCGGGGCGAGATCCGTCCCGCCTTCAGCTCGGCCAGCGCCTCGGCGGTCTCGGCGGGACCAGCACCTTCGGCGGCGAGCGAAGCCTTGAGCGCGGCTTCGTCCACCGCCGCCGGATCGGCGAGGAACTCGAGGCCCGCCGCGGTCAGCAGCGCACGGCGCGCGGGGCTGGCGGAGGCGAGGATGATGGTCATGGCGACTTCGAGCTCAAGACGACCGGAGTGTCATGATGGCCGGCGCGTCTTGCGGGCACTCAGCCGGCCAGCGGCCGGCTGCGATGCTCGCTCAGCATCTGGATGATGGTGGCCGCGGTCTCCTCGATGGAGCGCCGGGTCACGTCGAGCACCGGCCAGCGGTTCTCGGCGCAGAGCCGGCGCGCTTGCGCCACTTCCTCGCGCACCGAGTCGGGGTCGATGTAGTCCGTCTGCTCGTCCTGAGACAAGAGTCGAAGCCGGTTGCGCCGGATATGGACGAGCTGGCTCGGATCCTTGGTCAAGCCCACGACCAGCGGCCGGCGGGCCGCGAGGAGCTCGTCGGGCACCGGGCAGCCGGGCACGATCGGCACATTGGCCGCCTTGATGCCGCGGTTGGCGAGATAGATGCAAGTCGGCGTCTTGGAGGTGCGCGAGACCCCGATCAGGATCACGTCGGCGTCGTTGTAGCTGCGCGCCGACTGCCCGTCGTCATGGACGAGGGCGAAGGTCATCGCATCGATGCGGGCGAAATATTCGGCGTCGAGCTCATGCTGCAGGCCCGGCTGGCCCGAAGCCTGGAGACCGAGGAAATTGGCCAGCGCCATGATGACCGGGTCGAGCACGGGGATGCAGGGCGTCTGGAGACCGCGGCAACCTTCGCGCAAGCGTTCGCGCAGATCGGGGTTGACCAGGGTGAAGAGGACGATGCCGGGATTGTCCTTGATCCCGGCCAGCACCCGATCCATCTGGCCCACGGTGCGAATCAGCGACCAGAGATGCTCGACCGCGTGGACGCCCTCGAACTGCACCAGGCAGGCGCGCGCGACCGCGTTGATGGTCTCGCCGGTGGCGTCGGACACGAGGTGGAGATGAAAGCGGCGGGTTTCGTCATTCATCGCTATCTTTTCCTGTGGGCGGATTGTCGATAACCGGGCCCTGGGACGGAATCGACCAAACGCTCCGGACTATGCCTTCCTTCCATCCCCCGGCTATGCCCGCCGGAAAGGATCGACCCCCAGCCCCGCAATTGCGGGGACAAGTCTCCATCCCGTCCGATTCATCCCCATGATCCCCGGAATGCGCCGCACGGAACTCCGCGATATCCGCGCCTTATCCACGGTTTGTCATCTCTTCGCCTCGTCATGCTCTATATCCTATGGCCGGTCTGTGGACGAGCCATAATCCCCGATTCTCCAGCCCCATCTACTTCTTCAACCTTCCTATAGACTCTAAGATAGAAGAAGTTGTCGCAGGGAAAACTCAGGTCAGCCGCGAAGCAATGGTTCCAAAACCCCTCATCGGCGCTCTTACGGGCGAGAGCCGCAGGCCGACGCCAATCTGGCTGATGCGCCAAGCGGGGCGGTACCTGCCGGAGTATCGCCAGACGCGGGCGAAGGCCGGCGGCTTCCTCGATTTCTGCTTTACCCCGGAGCTTGCCGTCGAGGCGAGCCTGCAGCCGATCCGGCGATTCGGCCTGGATGCGGCGATCCTGTTCAGCGACATCCTCGTGCTGCCCCATGCCCTTGGCCGCAAGGTCGCGTTCCTGGAAGGCGAAGGCCCGCGGCTGGAGCCGTTGCGACGCGCGGAGGAAATCGACCGGCTGACGCCGCAGGCGTTGCGAGAAAAGCTGGCGCCGGTATTCGAGACCCTGGGCCGGCTGCGCAAGGAGCTGCCGGACAAGGTGGCGCTCATCGGC
Source organism: uncultured Alphaproteobacteria bacterium (assembly GCA_963724385.1). GTDB lineage: Bacteria > Pseudomonadota > Alphaproteobacteria > Dongiales > Dongiaceae > DASXQK01. Next base: position 1,882,091 of record CAVRUJ010000002.1, read on the forward strand.
TTCGCCGGCGCGCCCTGGACCGTCGCCTGCTACATGGTGGATGGCAAAGGCGGCAGCGATTTTCCGGCCGCGCGGCGCCTGGCCTACCGCGAGCCGGAGATGTTCTCCCGCCTCATAGGCGTGCTGAGCGATGCCACGATCGATTATCTCTCCACCCAGATCGAGGCCGGAGCCGAGGCGCTGCAGATTTTCGACAGCTGGGCCGGCTGCCTCGCCGAGAGCGAGCTGCGCCGCTGGTCGCTGGCGCCGCTCACCCGCATCGTCGCGGCCTTGAAGCGGAAGCACCCGGGCGTTCCGGTGATCCTCTTTCCCCGCGGCGCCGGCGTGCTCTACCGGGAATTCGCGTTTGTCAGTGGTGCTGCGGCGCTTAGCCTCGACAGCGCGCTGCCGCTCACCTGGGCGGCCGAAGAGCTTCAAACCCGAACGGCGCTGCAAGGCAATCTCGATCCCCTGCTGCTGGTCCAGGGCGGGGATGCGATGCGCCGCGAGGCCGAACGGATCCTGACCCTGCTGGGCCGCGGACCTTTCGTCTTCAATCTCGGCCATGGCGTGCTCCCCGATACGCCGCCCGAGCATGTGGCCGAGCTGGTCGCGCTGGTGCGCGGCTGGAAAGCGGCCGCGGCCGCATGAGGCGGCTCGCCGTCGTCCTGTTCAATCTCGGCGGTCCCGACCGGCCGGAAGCCGTCGAAGCGTTCCTCACCAATCTGTTCAGCGATCCTGCCATTATTCGCTTGCCGAACCCCTGGCGCTGGCTGTTGGCCCGGTTCATCGCGCGCCGGCGCAGCAAATTGGCCAAAGCGATCTACGCCAGGCTCGGCGGCGGATCGCCGCTCCTGCCCAACACGGAAAGCCAAGCCGCGGCGCTGGAGGCCGCCTTGCAGGACCCGGCCCGCGAGGCCCGGGTGTTCGTTGCCATGCGCTATTGGCATCCGTTCTCGGACGAGACGGCGGCAGCCGTCGCGCGGTTCGGGCCAGAGCAAATCCTGCTGCTGCCCCTTTATCCGCAATATTCGACGACCACGACGGCCTCGTCCCGCGCTGCCTGGCAAGCGGCCGCGGCGAAGGCCGGGATCGCAGCGGCAAGCCGGCTCGTCTGCTGCTATCCGACGGAACCCGGGTTCATCGCAGCCCTGGCGGATCTGGCGAGCAAAGGCCTCGAAGAGGCGCGCGCGCGCCAGGCCGGAAAGCCGGCGGTGATCTTCACGGCCCATGGCCTGCCCGAGCGCATCGTCAAGGCGGGCGACCCCTACGTCGAGCAGGTCGACGCGACCTGCCGGGCTTTGGCGGCGGCACTCGGCCTCGGCCAGGGCGAATGGGAGCTGGGCTTCCAGAGCCGGGTCGGGCCGCTCGCCTGGATCGGGCCGGGGACGGACGAGCTGATCGTCGAGGCCGCCGAGGCGAAGAAGGCGATCCTGCTGGTGCCCGTATCCTTCGTCTCCGAGCACTCGGAAACGCTTGTCGAGCTCGACATGGACTATGGCAAGCTGGCAGCTGAGCGCGGTGCCGCGGCCTATATCCGCGTGCCCACGGTCGGAACCCATCCGGCCTTCATCGGCGGCCTGGCGCGGATGGTGCGGGAAGCGGAGAGCGAATCGCGGCCGGTCGTTGCTTTCGGCGCCGGCTGTTCCACCGGGGCAAGGGCCTGCGCCATGAAAATGCCGGCCTTCGGGCCTATGGCAAAGGGCGGCTGATGGCTCTCTACGACTGGCTGAAGGCGCTGCACATCATCGCCGTCATCGCCTGGATGGCGGGGATGCTCTATCTGCCCCGGCTTTACGTCTATCACGCCGGCGCGAGACCGGGTTCGGAGCTTTCGGAAACCTTCAAGGTGATGGAGCGAAGGCTGCTGCGCGGGATCATCAACCCGGCGATGATCGCGGCCTGGCTGTTCGGGCTTTCCCTCGCCTTCCTCGGCCATCATTGGGGCGAGGGCTGGTTCCATGCCAAGCTCGCGCTCCTGGTCCTGATGCAGCTGACCCATGCCGCCTACGCACGCTTCCGCCGGCAGTTCGCCGCCGATGCCAACCGGCACGGCCTGGGCTTCTACCGGGTCGCCAACGAAATCCCGACCCTGCTCCTGATCGGCATCGTGCTCCTGGCGGTGCTGAAGCCGTTCTGAAGAACCGCGGTGCCATTGCTTGTCGGAAAGTTCATTTGACAAGACGAGGACCCTCGGATAGTTGATGATCGCTGCCCGGTTCGGGCGGACCCTTCTTTCGACCCGCTGCATCCCGCCCTCCGGTGATCCCGGCCTCGCAAGGCCGAGTCCTCCGCAACTCCCGCGCAGCAAACCCCGCTTCCCTTCGCCACCCCTCGGAATTCCATGAACCTTCAAGAACTGAAACGCAAATCGCCCCCGGATCTCCTGGCTTTCGCCGAAGGCCTGCAGATCGAGAACGCCAGCAACCTGCGCCGGCAGGACATGATGTTCGCCATCCTGAAACGCCTGGCGGACAACGACACCGCCATTTTCGGCGACGGGGTGCTGGAAATCCTGCAGGACGGCTTCGGCTTCCTGCGCTCGCCGGAAGCCAATTACCTGCCCGGCCCCGACGACATTTACGTGAGCCCGAGCCAGGTGCGCCGCTTCGGCCTCCGGACCGGCGACACGGTCGAAGGCCAGATCCGCTCGCCCAAGGAAGGCGAGCGCTATTTCGCGCTGCTCAAGGTCAACACCATCAATTTCGACCAGCCGGACAAGATCCGGCACCGCATCAATTTCGACAACCTGACGCCGCTCTATCCGGAACGAGCGCCTGACCATCGAACTCGAGGACCCGACCAAGAAGGATCTGACGACCCGCGTGATCGACCTGATCTCGCCGCTGGGCAAGGGCCAGCGCGGCCTGATCGTGGCGCCGCCGCGCACCGGCAAGACGGTGATGCTGCAGAACATCGCCCACGCCGTGGCCAAGAACCATCCCGAGTGCTATCTGATCGTGCTGCTGATCGACGAGCGCCCCGAGGAAGTGACCGATATGGCGCGCTCGGTGAAGGGCGAGGTGGTGAGCTCCACCTTCGACGAGCCGGCGGTGCGCCATGTCCAGGTCGCCGAGATGGTGATCGAGAAGGCCAAGCGCCTGGTCGAGCACAAGCGCGACGTGGTGATCCTGCTGGATTCGATCACCCGGCTTGCCCGCGCCTACAACACGGTTGTGCCGAGCTCCGGCAAGGTCTTGACCGGCGGCGTCGACGCCAACGCGCTGCAGCGCCCGAAGCGCTTCTTCGGCGCCGCGCGCAACATCGAGGAAGGCGGCTCGCTCACCATCATCGCGACCGCGCTCGTCGATACCGGCAGCCGCATGGACGAGGTGATCTTCGAAGAGTTCAAGGGCACCGGCAATTCGGAAATCATCCTCGACCGCAAGCTCTCCGACAAGCGCACCTTCCCGGCCATCGACATCACCAAGTCGGGCACCCGCAAGGAGGAGCTGCTGGTGGACAAGAGCACCCTCAGCAAGATGTGGGTGCTGCGGCGCATCCTGATGCCTATGGGCGTGGTCGACGCCATGGAGTTCCTGGTCGACAAGCTGAAGCATTCCAAGACCAACGCCGACTTCTTCCAATCAATGAACCAGTGATGCGGGCGGCCCGCTTGGCCGCCTTGCCGGCGCTGCTCCTGCTGGCGCCGCTCTTGCTGGCGCTGGGGCCCGCTGCGGCCGAGGACGTCGTCCCGGCCGACGATCCGGCCCTGATCACCAAGGCGGAAGGCCTCTGCCTGCAGGCGGCGCTCGTCAGCGGCGGCATCGACAAGCAGGCGAAGGCCTATTGCAGCTGCATGGCGCCCGTGCTCGCCCGCCACATGACGCCGGAATCCCGCCGGCTGATGCTGAGCGAGACTCACGCCTACGTCCGGCCGGCCTATGACGACCCGGACGCGCTTTACAACGACGCGCTCAAGAGCTGTCCGCCGGCCAAGCCCTGAGGGCCGGTGGCGCAGCTGTTCGACGGGCGTTAGCATGATCCCTGGACAGCCGAGCCTTCGAAAGGTGCCAGCGATGCGCTGCGGCGCCTGCGGACGCGACAATCGAGAGGGACGCAAGTTCTGCGCCCATTGCGGCGCAGCGCTCGGCTGGGCCTGCGGCACCTGCGGCTTCGCCAACGACGCGGGCGAGCGCTTCTGCGGCGGCTGCGGCAAGCCGGCAGCGACAACACAAGCAACGGCTCCGACGCGGACGGACGAAGCGGAAACCGGCGGCGAGCGCCGGCAGGTGGCCGTGCTGTTCGCCGATCTCTGCGGCTTCACCGCGCTGTCGCGCCGGCTCGACGCCGAGGATCTCCGCCGGCTGGTGGAAAGCTTCTATGGCCGGGCCGATGCGATCGTCGCCGGTTATGGCGGCACGGTGGACAAGCATATGGGCGATGCGGTGATGGCGCTGTTCGGCGCGCCGGTCGCCCATGGCGACGATGCGCTCCGGGCACTCAGGGCCGCGCTCGACATCGCCGCCGCCACGGGCGAAATCGCCGGCCCCGAAGGCGAGCATCTCGCCGCGCATGTCGGCATCGCCATGGGCGAAGTGATCGCCGGCGGCATTGGCCGCGGCTACACGGTGCTGGGCGATGCGGTCAACCTCGCTTCGCGCCTGGTCCAGCTCGCCGCCCCGGGCGAAGTGGTCATGGCCGGGGAACTGAAGCACCAGCTCGAAGGCCAGGTCCGCGCCGCCGCCCTGCCGCCCGCCAACCTCAAGGGCTTCGCCGAGGCGGTCACCGCCTGGCGGGTCGAAGGCCTCGAGAGCCTACGCCGGCCCGCCAGCCCCTTTGTCGGGCGCGAGACCGACCGGTTGTTGCTGAGCAATCTGCTGGAGGCCTGCGCCAGGACGGGGCGGGGGCGCATCATCGTGCTGCGCGGGGAAGCCGGGATCGGCAAGAGCCGGCTGATCGAGGAGACCATGGCCGAGGCCGCCGGCCTCGGCTTCGCCACCCACAAAGCCCTGGTGCTCGATTTCGGCGCCGGCAAGGGCCTCGACGCCCGCGGCATGCTGACCCGGAGCCTGCTGGGGCTTTCTCCCGACAGCAGCGAGGCGGAGCGCCGCAAGGCGGCCGAGAAGGCGCTGGCCGCGGGCCTGCTCGCCGGGGAAGAGCGTCTGGCCTTGCAGGAGCTGCTGGATCTCCCGTTCGAGGGCGAGGACCGCGCGCTCGCCCAGGCGATGGACGAAGCAACCCGGCAGGCCCGGCGCCGGGCGCTGCTCGCCGCGCTGCTCGGCCGGCTGGCGCGCGGCCGGCCGCTGTTGGCGGCGATCGAGGACCTGCATTGGGCCGATCCGGTCCTGCTGGAGGACCTGGCCGCGCTCGGGGCCGCAACCGCGCAATCGGCCGTGTTGCTGGCGTTTTCGACCCGGCCCGAGGGGGATCCGCTTGACCGGGCCTGGCGCGCCAAGCTGGGGCCGGCCGCCGTCAGCACCATCGACCTGGCGCCGCTGTCGGCCGAGGAATCGGCGGCGCTTGCGGCCGGCTATCTCGGCAGCGGCGACGAGCGGATCGCGGCCTGCATCCAGCGCGCCGGCGGCAACCCGTTCTTCCTCGAACAGCTCCTGCGCCACACCGGCGAAGTGGCGAGCGCTTCGGTGCCGGCCTCGGTGCAGAGCCTGGTGCTCGGCCGGGCCGACCGGCTGCCGTTCGAGGAGAAGCGCGCGCTCCAGGCGGCCTCGGTCCTTGGCCAGCGCATGGCGCTGGAGGCGCTGCGCCATCTGGTCGGCGACGCCGGCTATGGCGCCGAGCGGCTGATCGATCAGCAGTTCATGCGCCGGGAAGGCAGCGAGCTCGCCTTCGTCCATTCCCTGTTGCGCGACGGCATCTACGCTTCGCTCCTCAAGGCGCGGCGGCGCGAGCTGCATCGCGCGGCGGCCGCATGGTATGGCGAGGCCGACCTGCCGCTCCGGGCCCAGCATCTCGAGCTGGCCGAAGCCGAGGAGGCGCCGGCCGCCTATCTGGCCGCGGCCGAAGGGGCGGCAACAGCCTATCGGTTCGATCGCGCCCTCGAGTTCGCGACCCGCGGCCTAGCGCTTGCCCGCGATCCGAAAACCCGCGTCGGCCTCGCCTCGCTCAAGGGCGAGCTGCTGCAAGGCCTCGGCCGCACGGCCGAGGCGGTCGAGACCCTGAAGGCAGCGGCGGCGGAGGCCGAGGCGGGTAGGCCCCGGTTGCGCGCCTGGCGGGCGCTCGCCCAAAGCCTCTCGGTGCTCGACCGGCTTGACGAGGCGCTCGGCCTGCTTGGCCAGGCCGAACAGGAGGCCAAGTCCTTTGGCCTTACCCTCGACTTGTCGCGGATCCACACGCTCAAAGGCGACGTGCATTTCCCGCGCGGCGAGATCGTCCAATGCCTGGCCGAGCACAGCGAAGCGTTGCGGCTGGCCGAAGCCGCCGGCGCCACGGAGGAGCAGGCCCGCGCGCTCGGCGGCCTCGCCGACGCCTATTACATGCGCGGCCGCTTCCGCACCGCCGGCAAGACGTTCCTGCGCTGCGTGGAAATCAGCGCCGCGCATGGCTTCCGGCGCAGCGAAGCGGCGAACTTGCCGATGCTGGCGTTGCTGTCGATGCTGGAGATCCAGTTCGACACGGCCCTTGACCGGGCGAGACGCGCGATCGCTCTGGCCGAGCAGATCGGCCATCCCCGGGCGGCGATGATCGGCTATCACGGGCTCAACTTCGTCCATACCGAGCTGGGCGATTTTCAGCCGGCGCTGGAAGCCGCCCAGGCCGGGACCCGGATCGCGCGAACGCTGGGTGCGCGGCGCTTCGTCGGCGAGGGACTGATCCTCCAGGCGATCAGCGAACATTTCCTGGGCCACGCGAGCGCTGTGGAAACGATCCGCGAGGCCAACGAAATCTCCCGCGATTGGCCGGCCTATATCCTGCCCTACGGGCTTGCGGCAGCGGCGATGATCACCCGGGATCCGGCCGAGCGCGCGGCGGCCCTGGCCGAAGGCGAAGCGGCGATCGCCGCCGGCGCCGTCAGCCACAACGTCATCTTCTTCAATCGCATGGCCATCGAGGCCTGCCTCGCGGCGCGCGATTGGGCGGGGATGGAACGCTACGCCGACGCGCTGGCCAAGGGCATGGTGGAAGAGCCGACCCCGGTCACGGAATTCGTCGTCGCCCGGGCCCGCGCAATCGCGGCGGCGGGGCGCGGAAACAAGGACGAAGCGGAACTGCGGCGTCTCATCGAACAGGCAAGCGCGGTCAAGTGGCGGCTTGTCCTGCCGGCGCTGGAGGAAGCGCTGGCGGCCTGAGCCTACGGCAACAGCACTGTCGATCCCGTGGTCTTGCGGGCCTCGAGATCGCGGTGAGCTTGCGCTGCGTTCTTCAAGGGATAGGTCTGGCGGACCTCGATCTTGACCGCCCCCGCCAGCACCACATCGAACAGCGCCTTGGCCGAAGCCAGGAGATCTTCGCGGGTCGCGGTATAGGCCATGAGGGAAGGCCGGGTGAAGTAGAGCGAGCCCTTGGCCGAAAGGATGCCGGGCTCGAAGGCGGGCACGGGGCCCGAGGCGTTGCCGAAGCTGACGAACATGCCGCGCGGGGAGAGGCTGTCGAGGGAGGCCTGGAAGGTATCCTTGCCGACGCCGTCATAGACCACGGGCACGCCCTTGCCGCCAGTCAGCTCGCGCACGCGCTTGGCCACGTCTTCCTTGCGGGAGTCGATGACATGGGTCGCGCCATGGGCCTTGGCCAAGGCCATCTTTTCCGGGCTGCCCGCGGTGCCGATGACGATGGCGCCCAGATGCTTCAGCCATTGGCAGGCGATGAGGCCGATGCCGCCGGCGGCGGCGTGGACCAGTACGGTCTGCCCCGCCTTGACCGGGAATGTGCGGCGGATCAGGGACTCGACCGTCATGCCCTGGAGCATCATGCCTGCGGCCTGGCGATCGTCGATGCCGGCGGGAAGGCTGACCAGCCGCTCGGCCGGGTAGAGGCGCCATTCGGCATAGGCGCCCAAGGGACCGGAGCAATAGGCGACGCGATCGCCGACGGCGACGCCTTTCACGCCGGGCCCGAGCTTCTCCACCACCGCCGCGCCTTCGAGGCCGATTCCCGAGGGAAGCGGCACCGGATAGAGGCCGGTGCGGTGATAAACGTCGATATAGTTGAGGCCGACCGCCTTCTGGCGCAGCAGCACCTGGCCCTCGCCGGGTTCGCCGACCTCGACCTCTTCCCAGCTGAGCTTGTCGGGCCCGCCGGTCTCGTGAAAGCGGATGGCATGGCAACGCATGTCCTGCTCCTCGCTAGGTTCCGGTTTTCGCTACAGCAACAGAACGCCCTCGAGCACGAGGAGCGCCTGCTTGGTCTCGGTGCCCTTGCCGCCGCTATAGCCCACGAGCGTGCCGCCGGCACCCATGACGCGATGGCAGGGGATCAAGATCGGGATCGGATTGCGGCCGCAGGCGCCGCCCACATCCCGGGCGTTGCCGCCGATCGCCAGGGCGATTTCGCCGTAGCTGCGGGTCTGGCCATAGGGGATCTCCAGCATGGCCTGCCAGACCTTGCGGTCGAACTCGCTGCCTTCGGGGGCCAGCGGCAGCTCGAACCGGCGAAGGCCGCAGAAGAAATAGCCGTCGAGCTGGGCCTTGGCCGCGGCCAGGATCGGTGTCTCCTGCTCGACCTTGGGCATCGTCCAGGAGACCGAGACGATGACGCCGGCGCGCTCATGGACCGCGAGCGGGCCGATGGGCGAATCGAAACCGATGGCGGCGGATTTCGTGTCAGGCATGGGCGAGCGCCTTGTCCAGGCCATGGGGATCGAGGATGGGGAGCGAGCAGGTCATGCCGCTGCAGACATAGGCGGTGGCGCGGCCATCGACCTGGCCTTTGCCCGCGGCGGGATGGCCTGCGGGCAGCCTCTCCCCCGGCGCGATTTGGGCGAGCACGATGCGGCCGGCAGGATGCCGGCGCACGGCTTCGAGCATGGCCCGGCTGTCGGAAGCGTCGCCGACGATGACGACCTGAAGCGCCTCCTCGAGGAAGGCTCCGGCGTTGAGGAAGCTCGCCAGCGGGAAGAAGTTGCGGCCGATCTCGCCGGCGAAGGCGCCGTAGGTGGCCTCGGCGCGATCGCGATAGGCGCTTTTGCCCGTGAGGTGGAAAAGCCGGGCGAGCGCCTCGATGATCGCGGAGTTGCCGGCGGGGGTGGCATGGTCGGCGGCGGTCTTGTTGCGCAGGATGACGTCGGCCGTGTCGTCGGCGGTGAAGAAATAACCGCCGGCATCCTGGTCCCAGTAATGCGCATCGAGGATGGCGAGCCATCCCTCGGCGACCGCGATCCTGCCGCGCTCGCCCGTCGCCTCGCAGAGCGCGAGCGCGGCGCGGGCCATATGGGCGTAGTCGTCGAGGGTCGCGGGATGGCGGGCGCGGCCGGCGCGCCAGCTATGGGCCAGGCGCCCGTCGACGGTCATGTTGGAAAGCACGAAGGCGAAGGCTTCGCTCGCGGCGTCGAGCCAGGTTGCCTCGCCGAAAACGGCGCCGGCCCGGGCGAGCGCCGTGATCATCATCCCGTTCCAGTCGGCCAGCACCTTGTCGTCCCAGCCGGGACGCACGCGCTTCTCGCGCAGGGCGAGGAGGAAGGCGCGGCAGCGCGCGAGTCTCGTTTCCGTCGGGGCATCGGCCAGGACCGGACGCTGGCTGCGGTTGAGGATCGTGTGGCCTTCCCAATTGCCCTCGGGCCGCACGTCATAGTGGGATATGAACAGGGCCGCGTCCGCGCCCAGGGCTTCTTCGATCTCTTCGGCGCGCCAGACATAGAAGCGGCCTTCCTCGCCCTCGCTGTCGGCGTCGAGCGCGCTGGCAAAGCCGCGAGTCCCGTCGGCAGCGGGGGCGGCGCGCATTTCCCGCAACAGCCAGGCCACGGTCTCGCGGATGCGCTGCTCGTAGAGCGGTTCGCGGGTCTCCTGCCAGGCGAGCGTCAGGAGCTCGAGAAGGGCAGCGTCGTCGTAGAGCATCTTCTCGAAATGCGGCACCAGCCAGGCGGCGTCGGTGGCGTAGCGCGCGAAGCCGCCGCCGAGATGATCATAGATGCCGCCCTGGCACATGCGATGGAGCGTCAAGTGCACGGCCTCATGGTAGCGCTTGTCGCCGCTGCGCGTGCCCGCGCGCCACAGCAGCTCGAAGATCGGCACTTGCGGAAACTTCGGCGCTCCGCCGATGCCGCCATTCTGGAGATCGACTTCCTGCAGCAGGCGCTCCGCGATGCGCTCGAGCACTTCTGGCGCCACGGGCGAGCCGGCCCGCGGCTTGGCAAGGTCGGCAAGTGCTGCCTTGAGGGTCGAGACATTCTTTTCGACCCGCGCCGGATCCTGGCGATAGGTCTCGGCGATGGTGGTCAGCACCTGGCGGAAACCGGGCCGGCCCCAGCGATCCTCCGGCGGGAAATAGGTCCCGCCCCAGAAGGGCTCGGCCAAGGGCGTCAGGAACATGGTGAGCGGCCAGCCGCCCTGCTGGCCCAGGAGCGAGAGCGCCGCCTGGTAGATGGCGTCGAGATCGGGCCGCTCCTCGCGGTCGACCTTGATGTTGACGAACAGGCTGTTCATCAGCTGGGCGATCTCGTCGTTCTCGAAGCTCTCATGGGCCATGACGTGGCACCAGTGGCAGGCGGCGTAGCCGACGGAAAGCAGGATCGGCTTGTCGTCGCGCCTGGCCTCGGCCAATGCCTCCGGGCCCCAGGCCTGCCAATGGACGGGATTGGCCTTGTGCTGCAGCAGGTAGGGGCTGGTCTCCTCGGCGAGACGATTGCGGGTCATCGGCTTCCTTTCGAGGGGCCACGCATAGAAGCTGGCGCGGGCATTCAACTCAACCTAAAACGTCATGTGGGTGCCGCAAGCCAGGAGTGCATCGGGATGAAAGTGAAGATCGACATCGATTGCACGCCGGAGGAAGCGCGAAGCTTCTTCGGCCTGCCGGATTTGACTCCGCTGCATGAGCAGATGACGGCGATGATGGGCGAGCGCATGAAGACGGCCATGGGCGCCATGGATCCCGAGGCGATCATGAAGGCCTGGATGCCGGGCGGCGCCTTCTGGCAGCCCTTCGGCGACGCCAAGAAGAAATAGCCGCAGGCGCGTGACAGCATGAACGAGCGTTCGCGGGCGGGCGATCCGGCGCCCTTCTATGAGGCCCATGTCTTCTGCTGCATCAATGAGCGACCGGCCGGCCATCCCCGCGGGTGCTGCAAGGCGAAGGGCTCGGAGGGCTTGCGCGACTACATGAAGGCGCGGGCCAAGGAGCTGGGCCTCTCGCGCGTGCGCATCAACAGCAGCGGGTGCCTCGACCGCTGCGAGCTTGGACCCACCATGGTCATCTATCCCGAGGGCATCTGGTACAACGTCAGCAGCCGCGCGGAAGTGGACGAAGTGCTGCAGAAGCATCTCGTGGAAGGCGGACGCGTGGCGCGGCTGATGCTGAAGCCCGACGACAAGACACCGCCGGCGCGGTGAGCGCCGCAGGCGATAACCCGACGATCTTCGCGCTGTCGAGCGCGGCCGGACGCGCCGCGATCGCGGTGGTGCGGGTCTCCGGCCCGCGAGCGGGCGAAGCGATCCGCGCGCTCACCGGCCGCGAGGTGCCGAAGCCGCGCTTTGCCGCGCTGCGCCGGATCTTGCGTGGGGCTGAGCGGATCGATGACGCCTTCGTGCTCTGGTTTCCCGGCCCGGGAAGCGAGACGGGCGAGGATATGGCCGAATTCCATCTCCATGGCGGGCGTGCCGTGACGGCGGCGGTGCTTCAGGCGCTGACGGAGGTTCCCGGGCTCAGGCCCGCGGGGCCCGGGGATTTCACCCGCCAGGCCTTCGACAACGGCAAGCTCGACCTGACCCAGGCCGAAGCCATCGCCGACCTGGTGGAGGCCGAGACCGCGGCCCAACGCCGCCAGGCCCTGCGCCAGCTCGACGGCGCCTTCGGCCGGCAATGCGAAGCCTGGCGCGGCGACCTGCTGGCGACACTGGCCAGGGCCGAGGCGGCGGTGGATTTCCCCGACGAGGATCTGCCGAGGGGTTTGATCGAGCGGGTTCACAACCATGTATTGCAGATTCGGAAAGAGATAATACTATATCTAGATGACCATCATCGCGGCGAACGCTTGCGGGAGGGCTACTCGATCGCCATCCTGGGTGCGCCCAATGCCGGAAAATCGAGCCTGCTGAACTACTTAGCCCGCCGGGACGCGGCCATCGTCTCGGCCCGCGCGGGCACCACCCGGGACGTGATCGAGGTGCATTTGGATCTGGCGGGCTATCCCGTGATCCTGGCCGACACGGCGGGCTTGCGCGATTCGGGCGACGAGATCGAAGCCGAGGGCGTGCGCCGGGCGCGGGCGCGGGCCGCGGCCGCCGACCTGAAGCTGGTCCTGTTCGACGGCGCGGCCTGGCCTTCCATCGACGGGGAATCGGTAGCCTTGCTCGACGAGAGCGCCATCGCGCTGGTGAGCAAGGCCGATATCGCCAGGGATTTGCCGCCGGAGCCCAGGATCGCCGGCCGGCGGGCCAAGGCCATTTCCGTTGTCACCGGGTCCGGAACCAAAGCCTTGCTCCAGGAAATCGAGGCCCGGGTGGTCGGGAGCCTGGCCTCGGGCGAGGCGCCGGCCCTGACCCGCGCCCGCCACCGCCTGGCGCTCGAGGATTGCGCCGCGGCTCTCGGCCGTGCCGAGAGGGCTGATTCGCCCGAACTCCTGACCGAGGACCTGCGGCTAGCGAGCCGGGCGCTCGGCCGCATCACCGGGCGGGTCAACGTCGAGGAAGTGCTCGACGCGATTTTCCGGGAGTTCTGTATCGGGAAGTAGACCTGAAGAAAGCGGCCTCGCCCGAGGGGGAGCGAGGCCAGTGTGCAATTAGATTAAGAGTTTGGCCTCTCGAGCCTGAGCCCGAGGGGCGCCGTAACCCTAATCGCCGGCCATCCTCCGTCAATTTACAGATTCGTAATTAACCTGCCTCGCCGCGATGCCGGCGGCAGAGCCTGTTTCACGTGAAACAGCCCGGCTTTGACGAAGGGGCGGCCCGTTGGATAGATTGCGCCGCCATGGAAAATTTCGACGTCATCGTCGTGGGCGGCGGTCATGCCGGCGCCGAGGCCGCAGCCGCCGCGGCCCGCCGCGGAGCGCGGACCGTGCTGGTCACCCAAGCGCCGGCCAAGATCGGCGAAATGTCCTGCAACCCGGCGATCGGCGGGCTCGGCAAGGGGCATCTGGTACGGGAGATCGACGCGCTCGACGGCATCATGGCCCGGGCCACGGACCGGGCCGGCATCCAATATCGGATGCTGAATAGGAGCAAGGGCCCGGCGGTTCGCGGGCCCCGGGCCCAAGCCGATCGAAAGCTCTATCGCCGGGCCGTGCAGGCGATCCTGGCCGAGATGCCGGGCCTCGAAATCCACACTGGCTCGGTGGAAGACTTGCTAATCGGCGCCGACGGCCGGGTCGCGGGCGTCCGGCTTGCGGGCGGCGGGCTGCTTCGCGCGCCGGCCGTCGTGCTCACCACCGGCACCTTCCTCAACGGTCTCATCCATATCGGGGAAGAGACCACCCCGGCCGGCCGGGTGGGCGAGGCGCCATCCCTTGGCCTATCCCGCTGCCTCGGGCGGCTTGGCTTCGCGCTTGGGCGGCTCAAGACCGGGACCCCGCCGAGGCTGGACGGCCGGACCATCGACTGGTCGGGCCTCGAACGCCAGGCGGGGGACGATCCGCCGGAGCCCATGTCCACCCTGACCGCCCGGATCGAGCTGCCGCAGGTCGCCTGCTACATCACGGAGACCACACCGGCGAGCCACGCGCTCATCCGGGCCAATCTCAGCCGTTCCGCCATTTATGGCGGGCTGATCGAGAGCCGGGGCCCGCGCTATTGCCCGTCCATCGAGGACAAGGTGGTCCGCTTCGCCGACAAGGCGCGACACCAGATTTTCCTTGAGCCGGAAGGGCTTGACGACCCTACGGTTTATCCCAACGGGATCTCGACCTCGCTGCCTGGCGAGGTCCAGCTCGAGCTCTTGCGGACGATCCCGGGCCTCGAGAATGCCGCGATGCTGCGCCCGGGCTATGCCATCGAATATGACTTCGTCGACCCCCGGGAGCTCGAGCCCACGCTCGCCGCGCGCCGCCTTCCGGGGCTCTACCTGGCCGGGCAGATCAACGGAACCACCGGCTACGAGGAGGCCGCGGCCCAAGGCCTGATGGCCGGCCTGAATGCCGCGGGCGCAGGCGCAGTCCTCGACCGGACCGAAGCCTATATCGGGGTGATGATCGACGACCTGGTGACCCGAGGGGCCGACGAGCCCTATCGCATGTTCACCTCGCGGGCCGAATATCGGCTTCGCCTGCGGGCCGACAATGCCGATCTGCGCCTGACCCCGCTGGGCCAGGCCTGGGGCTCAATCGGGCCGGGCCGCAGCGCCGCCTTCGCCGCCAAGGCCGCGGCCCTGGCGGAGGCGCGCACGCGGCTGGCCGCGCTCTCGGCCACGCCCACGGCGCTGAAAGCGGCCGGGCTTTCGATAGCCCAGGACGGCCAACGGCGTTCGGCCATGGAGCTTCTCGCCCATGGCGGCATCGGGCTCGCCGAGCTCGCCCGGCTCTGGCCCGAGCTGGCGGAAATCCGGCCCGACGTCGCCCTGCAGCTGGAGACCGACGGGCATTATGCCGGGTACCTGGACCGGCAGGAGGCCGATATCCTGGCCTTCCGGCGGGACGAAGCCCTGCTGCTGCCGGCCGATCTCGACTACGGCGCCGTGGGTGGGCTTTCGGCCGAGTGCCGGAGCAAGCTCGCCTCGCTCAGGCCCGCGACCCTCGGCCAGGCGGGCCGGATTCCGGGCATGACGCCGGCCGCGCTCACGGCCTTGCTGGGTCATGTCCGGCGAGCGCCCAAGCGGGCAAGGGCCGGGGAGGGCCGCCGAGCCTGACCCGGCCCGGTTTCGGGGCGCAAGACTTCGCCGGGGCGACGGGTGTTTCACGTGAAACATTGACACGGCTCGAGGGCTTCGCCGGCCTCTTGGCCAAATGGCAGCGATCCATCAACTTGGTGGCCGCCGGCACCCTGCCTGACATCTGGCGCCGGCACATGTTGGATTCGGCGGCCCTGTTTCCATTGATCCCCGCCGGCGCCCGGACCCTCGTCGATCTCGGCAGCGGCGCCGGCTTCCCCGGCCTGGTGCTGGCGATCATGGGCGTGCCGGAGGTCCATCTCCTCGATTCCGACGCCCGGAAATGCGCCTTCCTCACCGAAGCCGCCCGGCATTTTGCCCCGGGCGCCAAGGTCCATCGGGGCAGGATCGAGGCGATCCCGCCCATTCCGGCCGACATCGTGACGGCCCGGGCGCTGGCCGAGCTGGATGAATTGCTGGGCCATGCCAAGCGGTTCCTCAAGCCGGACGGCGTCTGCCTCTTCCTCAAAGGGTCGCGGGTGGAGGATGAATTGACCCGCGCGCGCCAAAGATGGAGAATGGCCGTCGAAGTCTTCCCCAACCCCGCCGACGGCTCCGGAAAAATATTACGGATCAAGGACTTGAGCCTGTGAACGCGGACGCGGCCCCGGCCCGGATCTTAGCCGTAGCGAACCAGAAGGGGGGCGTGGGCAAGACGACGACGGCGATCAACCTGGCAACCGCCCTTGCCGCCTGCGACAAGCGGGTGCTGGTCATCGATATCGACCCCCAGGCGAACGCCACCACCGGGCTCGGCATCGCCAAGGACGGGATCGAGCGCAGCAGCTACGACGTGCTGGTGGACGAGGCCCCCATGGAGGGTGCGATCCTGGCGACCCAGGTGCCGAATCTCTGGCTGGTGCCGGGCGCGGTCGATCTCGCGGGCGCCGAGCTGGAGCTGGCCGCGGCCTTCGGGCGCGAGCATCGCCTGGGGCGCGCGCTGGCCACGGTCGCCGGGCGCTTCGACTACGTGCTGATCGATTGCCCGCCCTCGCTCAATCTCCTGACCGTGAACGCGCTCGCCGCCGCGCAAGGCGTGCTGGTGCCGTTGCAATGCGAATACTATGCCCTGGAAGGGCTTTCTCAATTGATCAAGACGATAGACTTGGTCCGAAAGAACCTGAACTCGGAACTTCAAATAGAAGGGGTCGTTTTGACCATGTACGACAAGCGCAACAACATCTGCGACATGGTGGCGGCCGACGTGCGCCGGCATTTCGGCGACCAGGTCTACGACACCGTGATCCCGCGCAACGTGCGGCTCTCCGAGGCGCCGTCCCACGGCAAGCCGGCGCTGCTTTACGACCTGCGCTGCGTCGGCTCGCAGGCCTACATCCATCTCGCCGGCGAAATCCTGCGCCGGGCCCGGGGGCCCGAACCGGCCGAGCCCGGCATGCCGCCGGGCGCAGCACCGGAAAGCGCGCCGACGACGGAGCCCGCGCCATGATCGGCAAGGAGAAGCGCAGCCTCGGGCGCGGCCTCTCGGCGCTGCTGGGCGAAGGTGCGGAGCCCGCGCCGGCGCGCTCACCCCGCCAGCTGCCGGTCGAGAAACTGGAGCCGAGCCCGCTGCAGCCGCGGCGCCGGTTCGATGAGGACGAGCTCGAATCCCTCGCCGCCTCGATCCGCGCCAACGGCATCCTCCAGCCGATCCTCGTGCGCCGGCATCCGGTCAAGCCCGACCGGCACGAAATCGTCGCCGGCGAGCGGCGCTGGCGCGCGGCACAGCTCGCAGGCCTGCACGAGGTGCCGGTGCTGGAGCGCGCGCTCTCCGACCGCGAAGTGCTCGAGATGGCGCTGGTCGAGAACGTGCAGCGCCGGGATCTCTCAGCGCTGGAAGAGGCGGAGGGCTATCAACGCCTGATCGCCGAATTCGGCCGCAGCCAGGAAGATCTGGCCAAGGAGATCGGGAAGAGCCGCGCCCATGTCGCCAACACGCTGCGGCTCTTGAAGCTGCCCGAGGAGGCGAAGGCGATGCTGGCCGAGGGGAAGATCAGCGCCGGGCATGGCCGCGCCCTGCTCGCCGCCCTCGATCCCGTGGCGCTGGCTCGCCGGGTGGTGGCGGAGGATCTCTCGGTCAGGCGGACCGAAGCCTTGGCGGCCGAGCGCGGAACCGCCAAGCACGGGCGCAAGCCAGCGGCACCCAAGGATGCCGACACCCGCGCGCTGGAGCGCGATCTCGGCCGGGCGCTCGGCCTCGAAGTCGAAATCGCCCATGGCGCCGCCGGCGGGCGCCTCACCATCCGCTATCGCAGCCTGGAACAGCTGGACGAAGTGGTGCGCCGCCTCAACGGGTGAGCGAGCCGCAACTCCTCGCGGCAGCACCGGGCAGGGCAGCGACATCGAATAGCGTCCGCTCGGCCACCGCTGATTTCGGCTGTGCGCCGGTCTTGATGGCGAGCTCGGCCCGCTGAAGCCGGGCGAGACCCTCGGCGATGCTGGAAGCACTCCAACGCTTGAGCTGGCCGAGGAACCGGTTCTCCAGCTTGAAGAATACCGGCGGCCGGAGTGACTTCATCGCCCCGCGCGGATCCGCCGCGCCCGCGACCTGTGAAAGACGCGCCAGGTGGCGGCCGGCGGCGAGCAAGATCCTGATCTCCTCATTGCCCTCGGCCACGGCATGGCCATAGGCGCGATCCAGCGCGGCGCCGTCGCCGTCGCCGAGCGCGAAGACGAGATCGTCGAGGGAGAGCGCCGCGCTGTCGCCCACCACCGCCTCGGCGTCGGCAAGCGTCACCTTGCGGCCCTCTGGCCCGGCGTAGAGAGCGAGCTTCTCCAATTCGCTGCGGGTGATCGCCCGGTCCGAGCCCAGGCGCCCCTGGAGAAAGGCCAGCGCCTCGGCCTCGATCGCATGGCCGTGCTGCTTCAAGGTCGCCTCGATCAGGCCCTTGAGCGCGGCCTCGTCGTCCAGGTAGCAGGCGATGGCCGCCGTCTTGTCGCCGCGCTCGAAGACGGCGCGTAGCGCCGAACGCGGCCCGAGCTCGCCCGCTTCCAGGACCAGGAAGGCGGCCGTCGGCGCGCCGGCGAAGAGATCGGCCAGCGGCTGGGCGAGCGCATCGGCCGCGTCCTTCAGGCGAAGCACGCGCCGGCCGCCGGACAGCGACAGCGCCGCCGCCTCGTCGGCGAGGCGGGCGGGATCGTCCTTGATCTGGCCAAGGCTGAGCTCGGCGACGCGGAAGGGATCGGCCGCATCGCCCGCGACCCGCGCCACCAGCGCCTCGGCGCGCTCGCTGACCAGCCCCCGGTCAGGGCCATAGAACAGCACCGCGGCGACCGTCGAATTCGGCCTTGTCGAGGAAGCGGGCCTGATCGCGCGGCGCGATTTTCATCGCCAGGCGGCCGTCATGACCAGGCGGCCTTCATCACGGGGTGGTGGTCTGCCCGCCGAACAGCTGGAAGGAAGGCTGAGTGGCCGGCGTCGGCGCCGGCACGGCGGGAGGGGCCGGCCGCTGGTCCGGCGGCTCGGCGAGATAGACCGCGACCCGGTTGGCGATATCGTCCGCCAGGGTCACGGCGCCGCGCCGGCGCGCGTCGTCCGCCGAGACGACCGAGGCGTATTGGTTGGTCAGCTGGTCGTAGGACGTCGTCGACCGGCTCTGGCCGATCATCACCGGCTCCGTGCCGCCCCGCTGATAGAGCGCGAAATTGGCGTAGAGGGTGAGATCGACGCGAGTCGCGGTCTGGTCCTGCTGGACCAGGTACTGCTGCTCCTGCTCGGTCACGCCGATCACCAGGTCGTAGTGGGGGTCCCCCGGCACGCCCGAAGAGTTCATCCGGTCGCGCAGCTCGTTGTAAAGGTTCTGGCCGGTCCGGTCGGCGATCGGCTGGATGTGGACGCTGGCCAGTTCCTGGCCGGCGCCCCCATAGTCGTCGAGCCTGCCGTAGAGAGGATGCCAGCCGCAGGCCGCGAGCAGCAGGGGCGAAGCCGCGACCAGGAGGCGCAAGCCCCCGAGGCCGCGGCGCGGGGAACGCCTGCGGCTAGACCACGACATTGATGATCCTGTTGGGGACCACGATCACCCGGCGCGCCGCCTTGCCCGCCATGGCCCTCTGGACATGCTGGTCGGCCAGAGCCGCCTCTTCCGCGGCGGCATCCGCCAGGTCGCGGGGCAGGGACAGGGTCGCCCGGAGTTTGCCGTTTACTTGCACGGCGACGGTCACCGATTCATCGATGATCAAGGCCGGATCAGCCTCCGGCCAGGGCATCTCCGCCAGCATGACCTGATGGCCCAGCCTTTGCCAGAGCTCCTCGGCGAGATGCGGCATCATCGGCGACAGGAGCCGGGCTAGCGTCTCGAGCGCCTCGCGCCGGACCGAGGCCTCGACCTCGCCCGCGGCCTCGATGGCATTGGCGAACTCGTAAAGCCGCGCGACGGCCCGGTTGAAGCGGAATTTCTCGATGTCCTCGCCGACGCCGGCGATGGTCTTGTGGGTCGCCCGGCGCAGCGCGAGGGCAGCGCCTTCGGCCGGCTTCAGGTGGAACCCCGCCGGCGGCAGGCCGGGCAGGGCGGAGATCACCATGCGCCACAGGCGCTGGGAGAACCGCCAGGCGCCTTCCACGCCCGCTTCGGTCCATTCGAGATCGCGCTCCGGCGGGCTGTCGGAAAGCATGAACCAGCGCGCGGTGTCGGCGCCGTAGGTCTCGATGATGCGGTTGGGATCGACCACGTTCTTCTTCGACTTGCTCATCTTCTCCGAGCGTCCGGTTTCCACCGGACGTCCGTCGGCGGCGATGAGCCCGCCCTCGGCGCTCCGGCGCACCTCCTCGGGCGTCAGCCAGGCGCCGTCGGGGTCGCGATAGGTCTCGTGGCAAACCATGCCCTGGGTGAAGAGGCCCGAAAAAGGCTCCTCGATGTCGAGGAGGCCGATGCGCTTCATCGCCCGGGTGAAGAAGCGCGAATAGAGCAGGTGCAGGATCGCGTGCTCGACCCCGCCGACATACTGGTCGACCGGCAGCCAGTAATCGGCCTCGTCCGGCTCGAAGGGCCGCGGGCTCCTGGGCGAGCAATAGCGGGCGAAGTACCAGGAGGAATCGACGAAGGTGTCGAAGGTGTCGGTCTCGCGCCGAGCCGGCTTGGCGCAGCGCGGGCAGGGGACGTTCTTCCAGGTCGGATGATGTTCCAGCGGGTTGCCCGGCCGGTCGAAGCTCACGTCCTCGGGCAGGGTGACGGGCAGTTGCTCGCGTGGCACCGGCAGGATGCCGCAGGCAGCGCAATGGATCACGGGGATGGGGCAGCCCCAATAGCGCTGGCGCGAGACCAGCCAGTCGCGCAGGCGGTAATGCACCTGGCCCTCGCCGGCGCCGATCGCCTCCAGCCGCTTGATCGCCGCCTTGATCGCCGGCGTCACCTCGAGCCCGTCGAGGAAGTCCGAATTGACGATCCGCCCCGGGCCGTCATAGGCGACATCCCCGATGGCGAAGCGCGCCGGGTCGGCGCCCTCCGGCACCACCACCACCTTGACCGGAAGATCGTATTTGCGGGCGAAGTCGAGGTCGCGCTGGTCATGGGCCGGGCAGCCGAAGATGACGCCGGTGCCGTATTCCATGAGCACGAAGTTGGCGACATAGACCGGCAGGCGCCAGGCGGAATCGAAGGGGTGAATGGCTTCGAGACCCGTCAGGTAGCCCTTCTTCTCCGCCGTCTCGATGGCCTCGGCCGTGGTCGCGGTCTTGCGGCATTCCTCGATGAAGGCGGCAAGGCCGGCATCCTCCTCCGCGAGCTCGCCCGCCAGCGGGTGGTCGGGCGCGAGCGCCACGAAGGCGGCGCCGAACAGCGTGTCCGGACGGGTGGTGAAGATCTCCAGCCTGTCCTTGCGGCCGTGCAGGCCGAACAGGGCGCGCGCGCCCTCGGACCGTCCGATCCAGTTCTCCTGCATGAGGCGGACCTTGGCCGGCCAGCGCTCGAGCCGGTCGAGAGCGTGCCTCAGCTCCTCGGCATAGGCGGTGATGCGGAAGAACCACTGGGCGAGCTTGCGCCGCTCCACCGGCGCGCCCGTGCGCCAGCCGCGGCCGTCGATCACCTGCTCGTTGGCCAGCACCGTCTGGTCGACCGGGTCCCAGTTGACGCTCGCCTCCTTGCGATGGACCAGGCCGGCCTCGAGGAAGTCGAGGAACATGGCCTGCTCGTGGCGATAGTAGTCGGGGTCGCAGGTGGCGATCTCGCGCGCCCAGTCGAGGGACAGCCCCATGGACTTCAGCTGCCCGCGCATGGCGGCGATGTTGTCATAGGTCCATTTTGCCGGATGGATCTTCTTCTCCATGGCCGCGTTCTCGGCCGGCAGGCCGAAGGCGTCCCAGCCCATGGGATGGAGCACGTTGAAGCCGCGGGCGCGCTTGAAGCGGGCGACCACGTCGCCCAGCGTGTAGTTGCGCACATGGCCCATGTGGATGCGCCCCGAGGGATAGGGGAACATCTCGAGGACGTAGTACTTGGGCCGCGCCGGATCGGGCTTGGCGGCAAAGCAGCCGCGCTCGGCCCAGGCGGCCTGCCACTTGCGTTCGGCTTCGTGGAAATTGTAGCGCGCCGGACCGGCGCCTGCCTCCCGCATCAGCGGGCGCCTATTGCTGGATGCCGGCGATTCGCATCTGGCGCGCGCGCGTCAGGATCGCGTTTTCCAGATCGGTCGCCGTCGTCGCCGACACCGGCGCGTCGGTCCAGCTTCCGCCCTGGTTCACCTGGTGGAAGACCGCGGCGCGCAGCCCGTCGGCGCGGAGCTCCCGCCCCAGGATGTAGACGGTCACCTTGAAGCGCTCGCCGGGGCTCGACGCGGGCGTGTACCAATCGGTGATGATGACGCCGCCGAAAGGATCGGCAGAGGAGAGCGGCATGAAGGAGAGGGTATCGAGGGACGCCCGCCAGAGCAGGCTGTTGACGCCGATGGTGCCGGCCTGCGCCCCCCCCGCCGCCGCCGTCTGGTCGCCGCCGAGGAACAGGCCCTTGCCGCCGAAAATGCTTTCCGGGTCCTCGTAGCGCGGCTTGGTGTCGCCGGGCAGGCGGTCTTGCGGGTATTTCTGGTCGATGGGCACGTCGCCGCAGGCGGCGAGGAACCCGCAGGCCGCGAAGCAGGAAGCGGCCAGGACGAAACGCAGCCGCCGGACTCTGCGGCCGCCGAGCGGGCATGAATGCACGAGGCTCGTCTCTCCTTGTCGGGGCGTTGGTTTCCGCCGCCCCTTCTGCGGGGGAAGTAAGCAAAACTCACAGGGCGGGTCAAGTTATCAAGCCGCCGCACCCGCAAGAGGCGGCGCGGCCATTCGGCCAAGCGCGGATTTCGCGTTGCCAGGGGGCGTTCCATGCCATATCAAGCTGGGGCCAATTGAAGCGGCCGGCCCGGCCGGAAACGGGGCCGGCAAGCGGTTTCGTGACGCCGGTCCGCCGGAGAGCAGAAGGGCGATGGGCAAGATCATCTGGCTCGCCTCCTACCCCAAGTCCGGGAACACCTGGCTGCGCGCGTTCCTGCACAACCTGCTGCGCAATCCCAAGGAAGCCTACGACCTCAACAAGATGTCGGACTTCACGCTCGGCGATTCCACCGGGATCCTGTACCAGAAGTTCCTGCGCAAGCCGGTCAAGGAAATGACGCCGGAAGAAATCTCGGTCATCCGGCCCAAGGTGCAGAAGATGCTGACCGAGGTCATGCCCGACAACATCTTCGTCAAGACCCACAACGCGCTGGTCAACCACATCGACCTGCCGCTGATCGACATGGCCTCGACGGCCGGCGCCATCTATGTGGTGCGCAATCCCTTCGACATGGTGATCAGCCATGCCGACCACTACGGCCGCTCCATCGACGAGTCGATCCGGATCACCGCCACGGAGGACGCCGTGGTGGTGACCGGCGAGGAAAGCGTCTACGAGATCCATTGCTCCTGGTCGCGCCATGTGGAGAGCTGGACCGTCCAGCCCCATCGCGCCCTCCACGTCATGCGCTACGAGGACATGCTGGCCCGGCCGACGGAAACCTTCGGCGGGCTCGTCCAGTTCCTGCGCCTGCCGGCGGAGCCCGAGCGTATCCGCCGCGCGATCGAGCTGTCCTCCTTCGACAAGCTGCGCAAGCTCGAGGAGGAGCAGGGCTTCATCGAGCGTTCGAAGTCCCAGAAGCGTTTCTTCCGCCGCGGCAAGGCGGGCGGCTGGCGCGAGCAGCTGACGCCGGCCCAGGTCGAGGCCATCGTCGCCGCGCATGAGCCCCAGATGCGCCGGTTCGGCTACTGGCCGGTGGCGGATTGGGCGCCATTGCCCGCACCCGCCGCCGCCAACGCCTGACCGGCCGCCGAAGCACCCGATAGCCGGGATCCCATGACCGAAACCAAGGCGCCGCCCACCAACTTGCTGAGCCGCATGGGCCTCGACCGGCCCATGCGGGTGCCCGTGATGGAAGGCCCGGCGCGCCTGCTGCCCGGCGACCGGATGGCCAATTTCCGCCTGCCCGGCCCGGACGACGTCTCGCGGGAGTTCTACGCCCTGATGAAAGGCCGGGCGGCGCTCCTGGTGCTGGTTGCCAACACCGCCCGACAGGACCAGTGGGACGAGATCAAGGCGCTCGCCGCAGCATTGCCGGATTTCGAAGCCGCGGGCCTCGATCTCTTCATCGTCTCCAACGACGGTGTCGAGTCCCTGGCCATGGTATCGAAGGCGGTGCCGGCGCCGGCGGTCTGGTTCGCCGACATCCAGGGCATGGTGAATATCGGCATCCGGGGCGCGGCCAAGTTCGAGATGACCGGCCTGTTGAGCTTCCTCCTCGATGCCGACCAGCGGGTGGTCGCCTTGCGCGGCCCGGAGCCGGGCCATGCGACTTGGGCGCTCGCCACCCTGTGGGAGCAACCCCAGCCGGAGCCGGTCATGCTCTCGGTCGCGGCCCCGGTGCTGGTGATGCCGGCGGTCCTAGACAGCAGGCTCTGCGGGCGGCTTCTGGAGCAGCTTGAAGCCGCCGGCGCCGGCGCCGAGGGGAGCGCGGTCGAGGAGGGCGCCTTTGCGACCGAGGTCGCCCAGGTGATGCTGCGCCGGGTCGGGCCCGAGGTCGAGAAGGTGTTCGATTTCGAGGACATCGTCATCGAGGGGGTGAAGGTCCGCCGCGATGCGGCCGGCCCCGAGGCGGGTATCGAGCGCCGGCACGATATCGTCGACATCGTCGGCAGGGAGCGCTTCTTCAGCTTGATCCTGGAACTCGACGCCGGCGCCTATGAAGGCGGCGGCTTCGCCTTCCCGGAATATGGCCCGCATGTCTACCGACCGGCATCCGGCGGGGCCTTGATCTTTTCCGCAGCACTCCTGGCCGAGATCAGGCCGCCTGGTTCCGGCCGGCGCTCCCTGCTGACGGCCACGCTCCGCCAGCGCCCGAAAGCGCCCAAGCCTTAGGCCTAAGAGCCGGCCAGCACCGAAAGCCGGTCGCCCGGCCCGGCATCGGCCAGGAAGGCGAGGAGATCGCCCGTCGCCAGGGCGATGCAGCCCCCCGTCGGCGCATAGTCGGGACCGGCCACATGCAGGAAAACCGCGCTGCCTGCGCCCGGCACCACCGGATCGTCGTTGTGGCCGACCACGACCAGGAGATCGTAGAGCCGGTCCTCGCGCCACAGCCGCTCATGCCGGGCGGGATAGGGCAGGCGGACCAGGCGGTTGTAGAGCGGGTCGGCCGGATCGTCGCACCAGCCGTCCCGGGGGGAAAGCGGTGCCGTCGGCAAGGCCGTGGCCGGGCGCTCGAGCCGGTCGGGACGGTAAAGCAGGCGCCGCAGGGGGAAGCGCCCGACGGGCGTGGCGCCGTCGCCCTCCCGTTTGGCGGCCGAAACGCCGGCCGGGCCAAGGGCGCAGCGCCAGACATGCTCGCCCCAACGAGCCTCGCCGGCGGGACTGATGATGAGGTCCATGGCGCGCCTCAGACCCGCAGATAGCCGACGATCTCTTCGACCTCGGCCATGATCGGCGCCGACAGCGCCCGGGCGCGGGCAGCGCCGTCGGCCAGCACCGCGTCGATCTCCGCCGGGTCGGCCAGCAGGCGCTTCATCTCGGCGCCGGTGCGCCCGAGGGTGGCCACGGCGAGATCGGTCAGCACCTTCTTGAAGAAGGAGAACTCCTTGCCGGCGAATTCGCGCAACACCGCCGCCGGTTCCTGGTCGCTGAGCGCGGCATAGATCGACAGCAGGTTGAAGGCCTCGGGCCGCTTGGCAACGGCCGCCGGATCGAGGCTGCCGTCGGGGCTAAGCGCCTCCTCGCCCGGCAGCGGCGCCGGATCGGTCTTGGCCTTGCGGATCTTCTGGGCGACGGCATCGGCGTCGTCGGTCATGTTGATGCGGCTGTAGTCGGAGCTGTCCGACTTGCTCATCTTCTTGGTCCCGTCGCGCAGGCTCATGACCCTGGCGGCGGCGCCGAAGATGAGCGGCTCCGGCAGGGGGAAGAAGGCGCGGCCGAAGTCGTTGTTGAACTTCTGGGCGATGTCGCGGGCGAGCTCCAGATGCTGCTTCTGGTCCTCGCCCACGGGCACATGGGTCGCCTTGTAGGCCAGGATGTCGGCGGCCATCAGGCTCGGATAGACGTAGAGCCCGACCGAGGCGTTCTCGCGATCCTTGCCGGCCTTCTCCTTGAACTGGGTCATGCGATTGAGCCAGCCGACCCGGGCGACGCAGTTGAAGACCCAGGCGAGCTGGGCATGGGCCGGCACCTGGCTCTGGTTGAAGACGATATGCTTGCGCGCATCGATCCCGGCGGCGAGGAAGGCCGCCGCCACCTCGCGGGTGTGGGCGCGCAGCTCCGCAGGCTCCTGCCACAGAGTGATGGCATGCATGTCGACGATGCAGAAGATGCAGTCGTAGTCGCGCTGGAGCCGGACCCAATTGCGGATCGCCCCCAGATAATTGCCCAGGTGGAGATTGCCGGTCGGCTGAACGCCGGAAAAGATACGCGCCATAAGCTGATTGCCCTTCGCCACGAAGCAAGGCCGGCCCCATTTCGGCCGCGCCAACATTTCACCGTCATTCCCGCGAAAGCGGGAATCCAGTGCGTCCTGGACCCCCGCTTGCGCGGGGGTGACGAAGAGGGTGGTTTCGGCCGGTCCGATTCTGCCCTTCCGCCGTTTTATCGCCGCTTAGCGCCTTTAGAGCAAGATCGGGTCAGCTTAAATCAAGCTGACCCGTGAATCTTGCTCTACATGTTGAAATAAGAGCCTGATTCACGCCTCAAGCCGAGCAGGCTTGAGACGATCAGGCTCTAGGATCAACAGGGATCGGGCAGGGGGACTGTAACCGCGATCTCACTTGATTCGCCGGCGGGTTGCGCCAATATTCAGGCCATCTTGAAACCTTTGGAGAACGAGGCTGCCATGGCCAATCCGATCGACCGGCGGTACATGTCCGGTGCCGCGGCTGCCGCGGCCGATATCGACGTCGGCCTAAGGCAGTACATGCTCAAGGTGTACAACTACATGACGGGCGGCCTGGTGATGACCGGGCTGGTCGCCTTTTTCGTCTCCCAGAGCCCCGGGATGCTGCATGCCATCTACGGCACGCCGCTGCTTTGGGTGGTGATGCTGGCGCCCATCGGCATCTCCTTCTTCTTCAGCATGCGTCTGCAGCACATGTCGGCAAGCGCCGCCCAGGCGCTTTACTGGGTCTTCGCCGCCGTCATGGGGCTGTCGCTCAGCTTCATCTTCCTCGCCTATACCGGGGTTTCCATCGCCCGGGTCTTCTTCATCACCGCGGGCACTTTCGCTGGCATGAGCCTCTACGGCTACACCACGAAGCGCGACCTCGCGGGCATGGGAAGCTTCCTGTTCATGGGGCTGATCGGCCTCATCATCGCGAGCCTGGTCAACCTGTTCCTGCAGTCGACGGCGCTCCAGTTCGCCCTTTCGGTGATCGGGGTGCTGGTGTTCGTCGGGCTCACCGCCTGGGACACCCAGCGGATCAAGGAGATGTATGCGGCCGGCGACGCGGCGGAGATCGGCACCAAGAAGGCGATCCTGGGCGCCCTCAGGCTCTACCTCGACTTCATCAACCTGTTCCTGTACTTCCTGCAGTTCTTCGGCAACCGGCGCTGAGCGCCGTCGCCGCGAGGCTAAACCCGAGCGCCCGGACCCATCTGGTCCGGGCGCTCTGCTTTTGGGCCCTGGCCTCCCCTGCGCGAGCCGGGTAGCATCCGGCCGCCAAGAATCAATCCGCCGCGGCCCCCGGAGAAAACGCCCCCAGGAGAAGATGCCATGTACACGCTCTATTGGAACAACGGCAGCGCTTCCATCACCGCCCATATGGCGCTGGAGGAATCGGGCGCGCCCTACAGCCTCAAATTCGTCGACATGGACAAGGGCGAGCATCAGTCGGCCGAATACCTGAAGATCAATCCCAACGGCAAGGTCCCGACCCTGCTGATCGACGGCAAGCGGGCGATGTTCGAGACCTGCGCCATCGCCCTTTACATCGCCGACCGGCATCCGGCATCGGGCCTGGCGCCGGCGATGGACGACCCGGCCCGCGCGCGCTACCTGCAATGGATGGTGCATCTGACCAACAGCATCCAGCCCCATTACATGATGTATTACTACCCGGAGCGCTGCACCACGAACCCGGCCCATGTCGAGGAGATCAAGGCCAAGGCGAGCGAATCGATCGCCGCGGCCTGGGAAAAGGTGGACAGGGCCCTGGCGGCGAGCGGCCCCTACATGGCCGGCGACCGGTTCAGCGCTGCCGACCTGCCGGTCTTGATGCTGACCGGCTGGCAGCAGGCAAGGGCCGACGTGCTCGACAGGAACAAGCATATCCGGCGCCTCGTCGAGCTGGTCTCGGCCCGGCCGGCCATCGGCCGGGTGCTGAAGCAGAACCAGGCCGCCGCCTGACGTGACGGCGCCCGACGATTTCGCCTCGCCCCGGCTGCCGGCCGCGGCCGAAGAGCTGCTCGCCTTCTGGTTCTCCGAACGGGCGCAGAAGCTCTGGTTCGAACGGAACGAGGCCTTCGACGAGGAGATCCGCAGCCGCTTCGGCCCGCTTTCCACGGAAGGCGCCAGGGGCGGGCTCACCGCCTGGGAAGAGGCGCCGCAGTCGGCGCTTGCGCTGGTCGTGCTGCTGGACCAGTTCCCGCGCAACATGCATCGCGGCCGGGCCGAGGCCTTTGCTTGCGACCCGCTCGCCCGCGCGGTCGCCGGCCGGGCGATCGGGCGGGGCTTCGACCTGATGCTCCACCGCGACCGGCGGTTCTTCTTCTATCTGCCCTTTGAGCACAGCGAAGACCCGGCCGAGCAGGACCGGTCGGTCGCCCTGTTCCACGCCTGGGTCGAAGCGGCGCCCGAAGCGATCAAGGCGAAGGCCTTGGAGCAATTCGAATATGTGCTCCGCCACCAGGAGATCATCCGGCGCTTCGGGCGTTTCCCCCACAGGAACGCGGCGCTCGGGCGCGCGATCACCCCCGAGGAAGCCGAATTCCTGAAAGAGCCGCGCTCGAGCTTTTAGGGCGAAAGCGGCCGGCCGGTGGCCGCGGCGGGCGCGAGCGCTTCGGAGACGATGGAAGCGTGGGACCCAGGCGAGAGCGCCCGCTTTCGGCTGGCGCTCCGCCTCGCTATACTCCCGCCTCTGCCGCGCCAGGCTGTCCCCGTAGCTCAGCAGGATAGAGCAACAGTTTCCTAAACTGTGGGTCGGG
The DNA here is from genome assembly GCA_963724385.1 of uncultured Alphaproteobacteria bacterium. Taxonomy (GTDB): domain Bacteria; phylum Pseudomonadota; class Alphaproteobacteria; order Dongiales; family Dongiaceae; genus DASXQK01. The sequence continues at coordinate 1,910,587 of CAVRUJ010000002.1, forward strand.
TGTTCGAGTCACCCCGGGGACGCCACCATGCGCTGAAACATCAGGCGGCGGGCGGGGGCGGCTGCGCCGATGGCAATTGCGAATTGTGTTCCTGGAATCCAGGCGCTGCGTTACCGCAGCTAGCAGGCGCTATTCCGCCTGCCGCGCACTCACAACGGATTTGCACGACGCCCCTGGACGCGAACCTTTGCCTGCCGATTTTCCGATCTAGCAGGCTGCGGAAAAACTCGGAGGCCGGTGATGCTTACGCAAGAAAAGAATCGGCCAAGCGGGTTCAGAGAATCGATGTTGCGTAGGTGCCCGTTTCGGCGAATCAATCTTGCGTCAGCGGTTGCAAAAAATCATTTTTCCGCAGCCTGCTGACCGCGAGGCAAACGCGCCACCGAGGTGGCGGTGCGCCGAAGCGGCTGAGATGCCTCGGGATCGAGTGAATTACCTGGAGGCGCGAACGAGCCTCGGGACGTGCCGTGGGGCTCGATGGCAAGCGGCGTTCAAGCGCTCAATGGCGCCACCTTGGCGGGAGGAGCGTCCTCGCCCGGACCTCTTCAATTCTTGCATTTCGAGCCTATATGAAGGTCCGCTACTCTGCCCTTCCGTGACTTGACCTGAGAGCACCGGGGGCATACCAATTGCCGGCCCAACTAAAGGTCTGGCTTTTGGGCGGACATCCGAACCAGCCCGAGCCTAGTCAGGAGCACAAGGCGCCGTGGGGGATGGCGTTGGTAGTCGGTCTTGACCCCGAGGACAGCTTGGGCGGTATCGGCAATCCCCATCCTGGGGCAGCTCCCCCGGGAGGGATTCACGCGCGGGCGTTGAGGGTGTACTATATTTTGTGGATGCCAATGGTCTTCTATCTAGATCTTGCATCCTACTGGAGGTGATGCATGGCCAACGCTCGTGACACCGCAAAGCGGATAGAAGCGCTGTCGTCGACGCCGGCGTTGCAGAAGGTTTCCCGCTGGCGCATTCCGAATTCGGACGGGGAGTATAAGGCGGCCGAAAGCATCGAGTTCGCGAAGGCTAACAGCACGGGCTTCTTCCGTGCGGTACGCAGCGCGCTTCAACTGATAACCGCAAAAAAAGACTGACTTGCTTGCGTACTACACGCACGAGTAGTCTCGGGCCCTATCCAAGATAGGGTCCTCTTTTTTTGAGGAGCCTGGGGGAAGTGTGTCGGTGGGTGACGCCGCAGCGATCTACCAAGAGCTCGATGGGTTTTTTGACCATTTTTCAGACGAATTCGCCTCGGCGGTCGGCCTAAAGCCGATCGCTGACCATTCCGCTTTCTGGAACATCGGTCAGAGCCAAGTCTACGACCTGAACCGTTACGCTCATTTCCATGAGCTCCAGATCCCGGACCGGGCCCGGCGAGCCGCGTATCTGGTCAAATGGATACAGCGCCTTCGCCCCGTCAGAGTGGAAGCTGATATCACCGCGCTCCCCGAAGAGCGGGGCAAATTCGCCCTCCTAGTAAATGAGCAGTTCGCGCTGTACGTCGCGTCGGGGATTCTCAGGATCGATCTCGAGCAAGCATTTTCTGCAAAAATGCTGAACATGATTTTGTACACAATGCGCTACCGGTCGCCCTCTGAGGACTCCTTCCTCCTCTTCTTTGTGTACCTATCCGAGTAGGTCCAGGTACGTTTGGACACCATCGCCGTCATCGTTCTCGCCTGTGGGCTCCTCGGCGGCTTCCGCAACTTCCTCTCGGACTACCCCAGCTCCTCTTATCGATGCGTTCTCTTTCTCCAGAGGCTCTTGGAAGGGATCTTGGCCGCAGCTATAGTTCCCTTGTTCCTTTCAATGATAGGGAACGAGCTGATACCCGATCTGACCAGCGCTTCGACATCGCCTTCCTTGCCGCGACCTTATGCTATCCTTCAATTTATCGGCTTTGCGTTAGTCGCGGCTCTATACTCACGGCGATTCCTCGACACCGTTTCATCAAAACTTCTCCAGTTGGAGCAAGACGTCAAGAAAAGTGAGGCCAAGGCTGATCGGGCGCAGGAAGACGTCAATAAAACGGCGCACGAGGTCACGACCTTGGAAGATATCGTGATTGAATCTCCCATCCCCCCTTCAGCTGAACTGTCTCCAAGTAGCCAGACATTCTCGCTAGCTCCCGGCCCAGAGCTGAAAGTGTTGGAGGCGATGGAGACGAGTCACATCCCAGCTCGATCGGTCGAAGGCCTTTCTGTCGATGTGCAAGATGGTGCTGCCACTGTAACGGCCACGCTGTCGAAGTTGCAGGCGCACTCACTCGTGCGCGCGATAAGTACCTCTCGCGGAGAGCGCTGGGTGCTAACTGAACTAGGTCGCCTAACCCTGAAGTCCCGACGCTGATTCACCACTGCCGCGGCAGCCCCCTGAATATCTCGGTGGGCTAGCGTGCGGATACGGACGATGTGCATGTCACAATCATGCTTCCGACGTGCCTGCGCTTTCGGTAGGAGACGCGCTTCGGCGATGCGAACGGACCGTCCATGAGATGGCGGTGTGGCCGCTCCGGAGTCCGGCCTGGGCTTTTCTTTTTGGCATGCAAAATCTCTCAGTCGACCGGCCTTCCGCGTTCTTTCTTGATGGCGATGTCCGCTCGGCAAATGTCTTGCCTTAAGCAAGTGTGCGCTGTGATTCATACCGAGAATCAGAGGCATGACCGAAGCTGATACCTGTCGGAAATTCGTCGTCCCGAAACTCCAGACAGTCGGGTGGGACAACGACCCGCATAGCATCGCCGAGCAGCGATCCATCACCGATGGGCGCATCGTTCCGGTGGGCGCTGGCTTCGTTAGGAAGCCCCCGAAACGGGTGGACTACCTCCTCAGGTACACCCGCGACTTCCCTATCGCCGTCGTTGAGGCGAAGGCAGCTTACAAGTCCGCCGCCGCAGGACTTCAGCAGGCGAAGCAGTACGCCGAGATGCTGGGCCTCAAGTTTGCCTACGCAACGAACGGCCATGAGATCATCGAGTACGACTACGCTTCGGGCACGGAGAACCTGCTTTCGGATTTCCCGGCGCCGGAGGCGCTGTGGCAGCGATACAAGTCGCACAGCGGGATTGCGACCGAAGCCCAAGTCGAGCGGCTCTTAAGCCCATCCAACTACGCCGTCGGGAAGGGAGAGCGCTACTACCAGCAGATTGCGGTCAACCGCGCGATCGAGGCCATTCTTAAAGGGGATCGCCGGGTGCTCATCACCATGGCTACCGGCACCGGCAAGACGGTCGTCGCCTTTCAGATTTGCTGGAAGCTCTGGACGGCGCGTTGGAACAAGACCGGGGAATATCGCCGCCCGCGCATCCTCTACCTCGCGGACAGAAACATCCTCATAGACCAGCCCAAGGACGGGATATTCGCGGCGTTTGGCGACGCCCGCCACAAGATCGAATCGGGTGAGGTCGTCAAGAGCCGCGAAATGTATTTCGCCATCTACCAGGCGCTCGCCGAGGACGAGCGCCGCATCGGCGTCTTCAGAGAGTATCCGCCGGACTTCTTTGATCTCGTGATCGTCGACGAGTGCCACCGCGGGAGCGCTCGGGAGGATAGCGCCTGGCGGAGCATCCTCGAGTACTTCAGCCCCGCCTTTCAGCTCGGCATGACGGCGACGCCGCTTCGGGATGAAAGCCGCGATACCTACGTGTACTTCGGCAACCCGGTTTACGAATACAGCCTTCGCCAGGGCATCGAGGACGGCTTCCTCGCTCCCTACCGGGTGCATCGGGTCGTCACCGAATGGGATGCAGCCGGATGGCGCCCGAGCAAGGATGAGCTCGACCGGTACGGACGAGCCATTCCGGACGAGGAGTATGGCACCAAGGACTTCGAGAAAGTGGTCGCGCTTCGTGCGCGGACGGAAGCGATCTCCCGCCACCTGACCGACTTTATGAAAAAGAACGGCCGGCTCGCGAAAACCATCGTTTTTTGCGTGGACCAGGAGCACGCGTCGGAGATGGCGAGGGCAATCGGCAACCTTAATGCCGACCTTCGAGCATCCTTTCCCGACTACGTCTGCCGAGTGACGGCGGATGAAGGGGACATCGGCCGGGGACATTTGAGCCGCTTCCAGGACGTGGAGACGCAGACGCCGACAATCTTGACGACCTCTCAGCTTCTGACGACTGGGGTCGATGCGCCGACGTGCAAGAACATCGTTCTCGCTCGCGTGATTGGGTCAATGAGCGAGTTCAAGCAGATCATTGGGCGCGGAACGCGGGTCCGGGACGACTACGGCAAACTCTGGTTTAACATCCTGGACTACACGGGGTCGGCCACCCGGATGTTCGCAGATCCGTCATTCGATGGCGACCCCGCTCGGGTCACGGAAGAGAAGATAAACAGAGAAGGCGAGATAGTTGCTGAGGCTGTGTCAGAGACGGAGCCGCCGCCTTATGAGGCAGGTCCGGCCGTGATCGAGCGGCCGGAGGAGGAGAGGAAGAAATTCTATTTTGACGGCGGTCAGGTGGAGATCGCCGCCCACCTGGTCTACGAGCTCGATCCAGAGGGCAAGCAACTTCGGGTCGTCCGGTATACTGACTATGCAGCGGACACCGTGCGGTCGCTCTGCGCTGACCCCAGAGAGCTCAAAAGCCAGTGGGCCGACCCGGTGCGGCGCGGAGCTATTCTCGATCGGCTTGCGGAAAGGGGCATCGAATTCGAGAAGCTTGCGGAGGCGATAGGGCGCCCTGAGGCAGATCCGTTTGATCTGCTCTGCCACTTGGCCTTCAATGCGCCGCTACGAACGAGACGAGAGCGCGCCGAGGCCCTGCGCTCGAAGAGTGAGGACCTTTTTGCGCGATACGCGCCCGAAGCGCGGGCGATCTTGGATGAACTCTTAGAGAAGTATGCTGAGTTCGGCGACGCCCAGTTTGTGCTGCCGGACGTATTGAAGGTTCCCCCGATATCGCGGCACGGCCAAGTGAGCGACATCGTCCGGCTATTCGGCGGAGCCGAAGCGCTGCGGGCAGCCGTAAGCGAGTTACAAGGACATTTGTATGCAGCGTAAAGAGAACCTGAAGCCTGCGCCGCAGCCGACGACTGCCCAATCGCTCGGGAGCCTTTTGAAGTCCGCCCGCGACATCATGCGGAAAGACAAGGGCCTCAATGGGGACTTGGATCGCCTGCCTCTCCTTACGTGGATCATGTTCCTCAAATTTCTGGACGATCTGGAGGCAGAGCGGGCGGAGGAGGTGGCACTCTCCGGGAAGCGCTTCCGGGCAGCCATCGATCCCCCCTATCGCTGGCGCGATTGGGCGTCGAATGCGCAAGGCGTGACTGGAGACGAGCTCCTCTCATTTATCAACCAGGACGAGGCGACGCGCCCGGATGGCACGCGTGGACCGGGACTTTTCGCGTACCTTCGGGCCCTCTCAAGCAGCAATGGCGACAACCGGCGCGACGTGATCGCGACCGTCTTCCGTGGCGTCGATAACCGCATGAAAAGTGGCTACCTGCTCCGGGACGTGATCAACAAAGTCGCCGGCATTCATTTCACCTCAAGCGACGAGCTCCACACCCTCGGCGCCCTCTACGAGATCATGCTTCGCGAAATGCGGGATGCCGCCGGCGACTCGGGAGAGTTCTACACGCCCCGCCCCGTCGTCAGGTTCATGGTCCGGATGACGGACCCGCGCCTCGGGGAGACGGTTTTGGATCCGGCAAGTGGCACCGGTGGCTTTCTGGTCGAGGCCTTCAATCACCTGTCGGAGCAGGTGAAGACCGTGGGCGACCGGCGCACGCTTCAAGACCGTTCGCTTTACGGCTTCGAGCCGAAACCGCTCCCCTACCTGCTCTGCCACATGAACCTGCTCCTCCACGGTCTCGACGCGCCGCAGATCGACGCGGGTAACGCCCTCCGCTTCAAGCTCTCCGAGGTCGGCGAGAAAGACCGCGTGAACGTGATCCTGACCAACCCACCCTTCGGCGGAGAGGAAGAGAAAGGCATCCAAGGGAATTTCCCCGAGGACCGGCAAACGGCAGAGACGGCTCTCCTCTTCCTTCAGCTCATCATGCGTAAGCTCCACCGGCGGGGCTCACCTGCCGGTCGGCCGGCGCGAGCGGCAGTCGTCGTCCCGAACGGGACCTTGTTCGGCGATGGCGTATGCGCGCGGATCAAAGAGGAACTCCTCAAGGAGTTCAACCTGCATACCATTGTGCGGCTGCCTAACGGTGTCTTCGCGCCTTACACCAGCATCCCGACGAACCTGCTGTTCTTCGATCGCTCGGGCCCGACGAAGGACGTGTGGTACTACGAACAGCCCTTGCCGGAGAGCCGCAAAAACTACACCAAGACGGCGCCCATCCAGTTTGACGAGTTTGCGGACTGCATAGCCTGGTGGAAGAAGCGCAAAGAAAATGAGCGCGCGTGGAGGGTGCCTGCGGCCGAGCTTCTCGCGAACAACTGCAACCTTGACCGCAAGAACCCGCATGGCAAGGAAGACATCACGCACCTGCCGCCGGAACAGATTGCCGCCGACATCCTGAAAAAGGAGCAGCGGATCGCGGAGATCATGGGCAACATCCGCGACCTGCTTGCGAAGCACGGAAAATGAGCAATTGGCCGACAGTTAAGTTGGGGGAGGTGCTTCGGCATCGGAAAGAGTTCACCACGATTGATGACCTGACCGACTACAAACGCCCGCGGGTTCAGCTTCACGTTCAAGGCATCGTCCTCCGGGATGAAGTGCCGGGCGCACTGATTAAGACCAAGAGTCAGCAGGTCTGCCGCGCTGGCGAATTCCTCGTCGCTGAGATCGACGCAAAAGTGGGCGGGTTCGGCATCGTGCCGGAATCTTTGGGTGGCTCAATCGTCAGCAGCCACTACTTCCTTTTCGTGGTCGACGAGAACAAGGTTGATCGTCATTTTCTCGGCTTCTTTATTCGCACGCCAGCATTCCGCGAGCAGGTTGCGGCTCAGGGATCGACAAACTATGCGGCGATTCGTCCCGCGCATGTGCTTGGTTACGAAATTCCGCTGCCGCCGCTCGCGGAGCAGCGGCGGGTGGTGGCGCGGATTGAGGTCCTGGCGGCTCAAATCGGGGAAGCGCACGCACTGCGACATCGGGTGGCCGAGGAATCCAGCGGACTAACCCTTTCCTACCTTAACAGCGTATTCGGGGACTACTACTCCGGCCGCACTGGTGAGCGCCAGATCAAACGATGGGAACGATTGGGTAACGTCGCTCAGGACGTGGCGGATGGACCGCACATAACGCCCACTTACGTTCCTGAGGGCGTGCCTTTCATTACCGTTCTCAACATCACCTCAGGGCGGATCCAATTTGGCGCCCACAAGTTCGTGACGCGAGAAGATCACTCGCAGTTTCAGAAGCGAGCAAAAGCAGAGCGGGGCGATGTATTGATCAGCAAGGACGGAACGATAGGCGTTCCGTGCTTCGTAGACACCGACAGGGAATTTAGCTTTTTTGTCTCTGTTGCATTGGTTAAGCCAAACCGGGAGCTGCTAGACGGTGAGTTTCTCACCTGGGTTATCCGCGCTCCGTACATGCAAGAGCAAATAGCGGTGCGCTCACGCGGCGACATGATACGCCACTTGGTTCTGAGGGAAATTCGAGACCTCATTATCCCTGTCCCCCCACTTACCGAGCAACGCCGCATCGTGGCTGAGCTGGACGCATTGCAGGCCCAGGTGGACGCTCTCAAGCAGTTGCAAGCCGAGACCGCCGCCGAGTTGGATGCCCTGCTCCCGTCCACCCTCGACCGCGCGTTTGTGGGCGAACTATAAGCTTCGCATACGGCGTGGCGTATGACCTGAGCCCCAAGTCACATCGATCGATAGGTAGAATCCATTCATCATTTGGCCGTATCCCGGAACTTGGGCCGGCCCAGGATAGAATCTACGGCCCTCTGGCCCAAGACCGGCCGGGCAGGCTTGGCAGCAGGCGGCAACGCTGGCGTGCGGCTGTCGGCGCCTGTCGGACCTTGATACGACTCTCGGCTACAGCCGCTGATGGCCAGGAACCAAAGCCGCGCCGCGCGACTTTGGAGTTCCGTGTTCCACTGCGTTCGAACTTCGAACGCGCTCGTGCAAAGACTATGCGGGGCCTAAGAGAATACCGGCTCGCCGGCCTCGGTCTCGACCAAGGCCAGGATCCGCTCCGCCAGACGTTCGCATTGCACGCGAATGTCGGGAACCGCCGTGGTCTCCCAGAACACGCCCTTGGTCAGCGGCCCCAGGGCGAACAGGCGCCGCGAGGGCTGGCCTTCGCGGTCGATCGCAGCACCCTCGGCCGTGACGTCCAGGCCGAGATCGAGAGGGTCGGGCCTTAGATCGCCGGATTGGAGCAACCCCTGGAGCAGGGGCGAGGCGGCCTTGGAGAAAGCCCCCAGCGGACCGGAGCAATCGACGACCCTGCCGACGAGAATCTCGCGCTCGGGTCCGCCGCCGACCGGGCGGATGCGGACGGCAAGTGATTTCCCCCGAGGCTCGAGCGCGCCGAGCCGGGCCCGTTGCACGACGAGCTGGCCGCGCTCTCTCGCGCGCTCGATCCGGGCGGCCACGCCGGGCGCCATGCGGTGGCGGTGAACGTCCCACCAAGGCCGAAGATGTCTCAGGAACCGGCGCTTTTCCTCGATCGGAAGCTGGCGCCAGATCGCCTGGGTATCCGGCCGCAGGGAATCGATGACCGCCCGCCAGTCTCGGCCGGAGGTGGCATGGCGGCGGATTTCCCGGCGCAGGCGCATGAGAAGACCGAGCACGCTCCGCGGCGCGTCCGCGGCCGGCAGGATGCGAGGCAAGGGCGTCGTCGCCGCATGGGTGCGCGGCAGCAGGCCCCGGCGCGAGATGGCGAGGATGGAGCCGCGATGCCTGCGGTCGAGAAGCGAGATCACGACGTCGACCATGGTAAGGCCGGTCCCGACCAGCAGCAGGTCAGCATCGGGATCAAGATTGTCGAGCGCGGCCGGGTCCCAGGGGTTGGTCGCGTAGCCCGGCGCTTCCGCGGCCGGAAGGTTGCCGGTGGCGAGCGCCACCGCGTCAACCTCGTAGAGCCGGCCGCAGCCGGTCTCGACAGCGTATCCATCTTCGCGCCGATGCAAGGCCACGGCTTCGTCGGCGACGAGATAGAGCCTTTGGCTTCCCTCGGCCGTGCGGATTTCGCGGGCGAGGATGCTCTGCACATAGGAACCGTAGAGCCGGCGCGGCACGAAGGTGAGCCGGTCCTCGGTGACGCTGACGACCGCGCGCTCCTCCTCCGGCAGCGCCCGGATCCAGTCGAGAAAATGATCAGGCCGGTCGGAGAAAGCGCTCATGTTGCCGGCGCGGACGTTCAGCAGGTGATGCGGATTGCCGGTCCCATAGGCCAAGCCGCGCCCGAACGCCGCGTCGCGCTCGATGAGGTAGATGCGGTCCCTCGGCGATGAGCGACGCAGCAGATGCACCGCCAGCAGCGAGCCGCTGAACCCGGCGCCGATGATGGCGATGCGCCGGCCGATCTCATGTGCCATGTGTCTCGCCCTCCGCTAGAGCCCGTTCTTGCTCCAGGCAACAAAAAACCCCGCGCAGCGAAAGCTGGCGGGGACCGCCTCGCTTTAGCCGCATTTTTCAAGCGCCCGCAAGCTGAGTTCAAATCGGCGCCGAGAAAACGCTACGCCAAGATGGACCTGCAGGTCAATCTTGGGACGGTTACCGCGGAAGCTGCCCTGATATCTGCCCAGAATTGCCCTGTGCGTTAAGATCACAATGACCAGCCGGGCGCCCATGACGCGCTCACAAAAACCGTCAGGAGGCCGGCGAGCATCGGCACGAGCCCGTGTTGCCGCAATGTAGCCAGGCCAATTCCCCTCGAAGCCCCTGCTGCGGCCGGTCGCCCTGGGACCCGTCGTCAAAGCTGGTCGTAGAGGCTCGCCGCGTTCTCATAAGTAAAGCGAAGCGGGACCGAACCCTCCACCATCCACGCGTCGACCGTTCCTCCGGCCATCAACCGGCAGGCCCGGCTCGTGTCAGCGACTGCGCCGCCATAAAGACGATTCGCCAGGTTGAGGATTCCGGTCTGGTGCATCGCGAGGCTTGCGCTGCCGCAGGCGTCCTTGACCAGGATGACCCGGAAGCCGAGGCCGATAGCATCCTTGACCGTCGCTGCGATGCAGGCCTCGGTCCAAACTCCCGCAACGAAGATCCACTCAACGCCGAGAACCTTGAACTTTGCTGCCAGGTCCCCGCCGTCGAAGGCGCTGGCTGCCGATTTGACGAGCACTTCCTCGCTTCCGATCGGACCGGTTTCCGGGCAAAGGGCGGTGAGCGGGTTTCCCTTGTCGCTGAATGCCGACGTCCCGTCCGCGTTCAGAGGATGAAACCGCCCGGGCTTGCCCGCTGCCATGTCGACGACATAGGCGGCGTGGAAGACGGGAATGCCCGCGGTCCGCGCCGCTTGCTGCAGTCCGCGGACATTGGCCAAGACGGCATCGAAGCCCTCGACGAGATAGCGCCGGTCCCGGCGATGCTCTTCCTGCAAGTCGATGAAGAGTGCGGCTGCCTTGCCGGGCGCGACCGAGAGGCGGCCTCTCACCCGGCTCCCCCCAGCAGCTCGTCCTCGTAGGGGAAGCGCGACAGGAGCTCGCTGCCCGTTTCGGTGATCAGGATCTCGTCCTCGAGCTTGACCCCTTCGCGCCCGCCCTTCTCGCCGATGTAGCTCTCGACGCTGACCACCATGCCCGGGGCGAAGTGACCGTCCCGGCCATAGGTCTCGTAGTCCATGGCGTGGGCGATGAACGGCGTCTCGCCATGCATGCCCACGCCGTGCATGACGGAGGTATAGCGCTGCTCAACGAACCGCGCCGGAATCTTCCAGGCCTTTTCCGCGACCTCGCGGAACGCCATGCCGGGCTTGACGATGCCGATGTTGTGCTGCACCTGGTCGTAGGCCATGCGATAGAGCGTCTTCTGCTGAGCCGTGGGCCTGCCCGGTCCGCAGCGAAACGAGCGGGAGAAATCCGAGTAGTAGCCGTAGCAGCCGATGGTGTCGGTATCGAGGGCGACGAGCTCGCCCGGCCTCACCTTCCGCCCGCTCGCCTCGCTGAACCATGGATTGGTGCGCTGGCCGGAGGTGAGCAGCCTCGTTTCGATGAATTCGCCGCCCTGGCGAATGACCTCGTGGTACATGGCGGCGAAGAGCTCGATTTCCGAGACGCCCGGCTTGATCGCCTCGCGGACGACGGCGACCGCCGCCTCCGCGCCGGCCATGGAAACCTGCAGGCATCTTATCTCCTCGGCCGTCTTGACAGCGCGGACGGCGAGGATCTCGCCCTGGCAATCCGTGACGATGCAGCCCCGCTTCTCGAGGGCCAGCGCCTGCAGGTGGTTGCAGCGGTCAAGCCCGATCGTCATCGATCCGCCGCCGTGGGTTCGCAGCAGATCGGCGATCTCGCCGGCGAACGCGCCGGCAGTCTCCTGGTCGCGATTGCCGACCGAGGACCAGACGAGCTTCGATGGCCGGGCCTCCGCGACCGTGCCGAGCCTGGAGGAGACGTGGTAGCTCTGGGGATATTCGAACAGGACGATCGGCCCTTCGGTCGGTACGAAGAAATACCGGGTCGAATTGCGCAGGAAGTAGCCGAACATGTTGCGCGACCCGGTTGCGTAGCGCTGGTTGTAGGGGTCGAAGAGCACGACCGCGCCATAGCCGGCTTCGGCCATCCAGGCCCGCAGCTTGCCGAGGCGCCCGCTGCGCAAGGCGACCGTGTCGACGAAGGGCGGCTCGGTATCCGACAGCCACATGCCGCCGGCCGGATCGGCCGCGTGCGGATGGCGCATTGGGCCGGCTAAATCCGCGGCTTCCGCGTTGCCGGGCTCAAAGGCGACGATGCTCATCGGACTATCCCTGCGGCTTCAGACCGACCACTCCTCGGCGAAGAGATAGAGGGTCGGGTGCATCTTGAAGCCCTTCACGCGCTTATTCACCCCGGTGAAGACGGCGCGCCACACCGGCTGCACGATCGGGCCTTCCTGCTGCATCAGCTCCTCGATGTCCTTCATGACGAGCTTGCGCTTGGCGACATCGACGGTGGCATCGGCCTGGTCGAGGAGGGCGTCGAGCTTCGGGTTCGCGTAGTGGGACTCATTCCACGGCACCCCCGTCCGATAGGCGAGGTCGAGGACCATGGTGCCGAGCGGACGATGGGTCCAGGGAGTGTAGGCAAAGGCTTCGGTCGTCCAATGGTCCCAATACTGCGAAGAAGGCAGGACGTTCATGGCCACGTTGACGCCGATCTCTTTCCACATGTTGACCATGGCCTGGACCGAGATCGCCTCCCAATCCGGGTCCTTCTTGCAGAAGATCGTGCAGTCGAAGCCGTTGGGCACGCCGGCATCGGCCAGCAACTTCTTGGCCTCGGCGATATTCTGGCTCATGGGCGGCAGCTTGTAGTATTCGGGGTGGATTGGCGCCACGTGATGGTGCTCGCCCGGCGCGCCCAAGCCGAGGTACGAGATCTCCAGCACCTTCTTCGAATCGACGGCGAGACGCATGGCCTTGCGCACGCGCGGATCCTTGAACGGGTCCTTGTCCTGCTGCATGCGAGCGACGGCCGTCTGCGCCGTCGTCACCTGGTGAATGGCGACGGTCGGAATCTTCTGCAAGGTGGCGTATTGCAGGGTCGAGGCTTCGTACATGCCGTCGACCTGACCCGAGGCGAGGGCGGCGATGGCGGCCGCCGGGTCGTCGCCGTTGTCGATGAAGACGAGTTGGTCGAGCCTGGCGGGCTTGCGCCAGTACCCGTCGCGGCGCTTCAACACCGCCTTCTTTTGCAGCTCGAATTCGGTCAAGGTGAAGGCGCCCGTGCCGATGGAGCCGACCCCGAAAGCGCCGTTCTCCTTCGGATGCAGGATCAAGGCAGGATAGTGGAACAGGCTTTCGGGCAGAGCCAGCATCGCCTGTTTGCCGTTCAGCTGAATCGTATAGTCGTCCACTTTCTGGATGGCACTGTCGGACCACAGCTTGCTGCCCATGACGGCCTTGCCGGCGGAGTCCTTCGTGCCGGTGTCATAGGACACCATCATGAAGGAGCTGAAGAGGCCGAGGATCGATGACCCGGTCTTTTCGTCCAGCCAGCGCGAGATGTTCCAAACCACATGGTCTGCCGTGAGCTCGTCGCCATTCGACCACTTGATCCCCTTCCTCAGGGTGAGCGTCCAGGTCTTGAGATCGTCGCTCGGCTTCCACCGCTCGAGCAGCCAGGGGTGAGTGACGTTGTCGGCGGTGGTGCGCGTCAGGTAGTCGCAAACCTGCCGGACGATGTTGGCGCAGTAGTCGGTGTCGGTCGCGGCCGGGTTGTCGATCTTGGCCACGCGCATCGAGAAGGTGACCGTTCCCCCCGTCGCCGCCTCGGCCGGCGCGATAGGCTCGGGCACCCCGGCCAACGCATAGGCCGCCGTAGCCGACAGGCCCAGCAAGGTCGACAAACGAAGGAATTCGCGACGCTCCAGCTTGCCTTCCTTCAACTGGTCGACCAGCCCCGGAAGGGCGACATGGACCTGCTCGAGATCCTTCTTTGCCAGCGACATTGGAATTTGCCTCCCACAGCGGTTGCCAGAGGGGCCTTCGCGCCTCCTCATAAGCAAAAATCATGGGAGTTCGGGACCGCCGTGTTGTGCCGTTTTCCGCAGCTACTGTGCGGGATTCCGCCAGCCCCTGCGCCGGGCAGATGCCAAATCGATGCTGTCAGGCTGTGTTCTTGCCTTCCTGCCGGTGAGGGCCACCGCCACTTCTTGCCAGATTCCAGCGGCCCTCCATCGTCGAAAGCAGCTCGCGATGCAGCTCCAATCGCCGTATCGCGCCGGCAAGTCGCGCCAGGGTGCCCCTGTGCGCAGTCGCCACAGGATGCCATTCACCGTCAACCGCGGATCTGACAACGGCCGTCCACGCTGGCCCTTTACCCGAGGCAACAGTTCCTGAAGCAATCGCCATTCTGTGTCGCTCAAGTCCCCCCAACTCAAGATCAGGCCCTCAATCTGCGGCCTTGAGCCAATGGTCGAGTCACACGGCAACCGTCTTTCCTATGCCCAGGGTCTCAGACGTACCACTCCTCGCAAAAGAAATAGAGGGTCGGGTGCATCTTGAAGCCCTTCACCCTGTTGCTGATTCCCGCGAAGACTGCCCGCCAGACCGGCTGCACGATGGGCCCGTCTTCCTGCATCAGCTCCTCAATGTCCTTGATGACGAGCTTGCGTTTGGCGACGTCGACGGTGGCGTCGGCCTTGTCGAGGAGGTCATTCAGCTTCGGATTGTCGTAGTGGGATTCATTCCACGGCACGCCCGTGCGGTAGGCGAGATCAAGCACCATCGTGCCGAGCGGACGATGGGTCCAGGGCGTGTAGGCGAAGGCCTCGATCGTCCAGTGGTCCCAATACTGCGCGGAAGGCAGGACGTTCATCGCAACGTTGACGCCGATCTCCTTCCACATGTTGACCATTGCCTGGACGGAGATCGCTTCCCAGTCAGGGTCCTTCTTGCAAAAGATCGTGCAGTCGAAGCCGTTGGGAACGCCCGCGTCGGCGAGCAGCTTCTTGGCTTCTGCAATGTTCTGCTTCATGGGCGGGAGCTTGTAGTAGTCGGGATGGACGGGCGCCACGTGATGGTGCTCGCCCGGCGCGCCAAGGCCGAGGTAGGAGATCTGCAGGACCTTCTTGGAATCGACCGCAAGACGCATGGCCTTGCGCACCCGCGGGTCCTTGAACGGATCCTTGTCCTGCTGCATGCGGGCCACGGCCGTCTGCGCCGTCGTCACCTGGTGGATGGCCACGCCGGGAATCTTCTGCAGGGCGGCGTACTGGGTCGTCGAGGCCTCGTACATGCCATCGACCTGGCCAGAAGACAGAGCCGCCACGGCCGCAGCCGGATCGTCGCCATTGTCGATGAAGACGACCTGGTCGAGCTTGGCCGGATGGGCGCCCGAGTAATCCGTGCGGCGTTTCAGGACCGCCTTCTTGCCCAATTCGTATTCCGCGAGTGTGAAAGGACCCGTTCCGATGGAGCCGACGCCGAAAACGCCGTTTTCCTTCGGATGCAGGATCAGGGCCGGGTAGTGGAACAGGCTCTCCGGCACGGCCAGCATCGCCTGCTTGCCGTTCAGCTGGACGGTGTAGTCGTCGACCTTCTGGATGGCGCTGTCGGACCACAGCTTGCTGCCCATCACGGCTTTGCCGCTCGCATCCTTCGTCCCGGTGTCGTAGGACACCATCATGAAGGAGCTGAAGAGGCCGAGGATCGAGGACCCCGTCTTTTCGTCAAGCCAGCGCGAGATGTTCCAGACCACGTGGTCTGCCGTGAACTCATCGCCGTTCGACCACTTGATCCCCTTCTTCAGGGTGAGTGTCCAGGTCTTGAGATCGTCGCTCGGCTTCCAGCTCTCGAGCAGCCAGGGGTGAGTGACGTTGTCGGCGGTGGTGCGAGTCAGGTAGTCGCAGACCTGCCGGACGACGTTGGAGTCATAAACCCAGGAGAACGTGGCGGGGTTGTCGATCTTGGCCACGCGCATCGAGAAGGTGACCGTTCCCCCCGTCGCCGCCTCGGCCGGCGCCACGGGCTCAAGTATCCCGGCCAGCGCGTAGGCCGCCGTGGCCGAGAGACCCAGCAAAGTCGATACACGCAGGAATTCGCGACGCTCCACCTTGCCTTCCTTCAACTGGTCGACCAGCCCCGGAAGAGCGACATGGACCTGCTCGAGATCCTTCTTTGCCAGCGACATTGGAATTTGCCTCCCACAGCGGTTGCCAGAGGCGCGCGCGCCTCCTCTTGAGCAAAAAGCATGGGAGTTCGGGACCGCCGTGTTGTGCCGTTTTCCGCGACTACTGTGCGGGATTCCGCGACCCTGTGCGCCGGTTCGCCTTCAGCCCCGACGGGCGGCGCCCGGCGACTGGCCTTTGAACCCCCGGAACGCCCGGGCAAAGCTCGACATGTTGGCGAAGCCGCAGGCGAGCGCGACCTCGCGCACCGGCAGGCTCGAATGGGCAAGCAGATCGGCGGCCCGGCGCAGGCGCAGCCGGCGGTAATAGGCGCTTGGCGCGATTCCGACCTGCGAACGAAACAGGCGCTCCAGCTTGTCGGCCGAGACGCCGAGCTTCGCCGCCAGATCCGCCATCCTGAGCCGCTCCTCCACCGCCTCTTCCATAACGGCGACCGCCGACAATACGAGTTCGTTCTGGATGCCGGTGCGCAGTCGCAAGGGCATCATCTTGCGGTCGACGCTGGAGCGCAGCGGACTATGGACGAACCACTCGGCCACGCCCGCCGCCAGCTCCGTCCCGCAGTCCTTCGCGATGATCTCCAGCATCATGTCGAGGCTGCCCACGCCGCCGGCCGAGGTGAAGCGCTTGCGATCGATCACGTAGAGATCGCGCCGGAGCTCGATCTCGGGAAAGGCTTCCACGAAGGCCGGCTGGCTCGTCCAGTGAAGCGTGCAGGCGTGACCATCGAGGAGGCCGGCCCGGGCCAGGAAGAAGGCGGCGTCCGCGACGGCGCCGAGATGGGCGCCGGCCCGCAGGTTCCTCCTGATCCATGCCACCGCATGATCGGCGACGAGGTGATCGGCATCGCCGCCCGAGCAGACGACGATGCGGTCCACGACCGGCGCATCATGGACCGAATAGTCCGGCTCGAAGGCGACGCCGCTGGAGGCCTCGACCTTGTCGCCTGAAAGGCCGACGGTGCTCCAGCGATAGCACTGGCGGCGCGCCAGCACATTCGCCGCCCGTAAAGGCTCGATGACCGAGCTGAACGCCATCATGGGAAAGCCGGGGAAGATGAGGACCGCGAAGGAGATCGGCGGCGTCGCGTTCGCGGCCTCCGGTTTGCTTCGTCCCTGCCTTGTCGCGGCCTGAATCAAATTGCGCCCGTGCCTTCGGTGGCTCTATCACTTGTCACCCCTCGATAGTTCTCCCGAGGAGAGACTTGGGTCAACGCCGATATGCCCGATCGCCAAGGCCGAACGCCATGAGCATTTCATGGGCCCATTCGAAGCCAGAAGACCTGCGGGCGCATCACGCGCGCGATGCCTTGGAATTGGCCGGCGAGCTCCCCGAGGATGTCGTCGAAACGCCGCTGAAGGAGGATGGCGCCTTCCGCGGCGGCCTGCTCTTCACCCCTCGCGCTCGTATCCGGGACGCCGTGATCGTCTATTTTCATGGCGGCGGATTCGTCGCCGGAAGTCCCGAAACGCACCGCTGCATGACGGCTTGGCTGGCGCGGCTTTCGGGCATGCGCGTTCTGTCCGCGCGCTACCGCCTGGCGCCCGAGCATGTGTTCCCGGCGCAGGCCAGGGACGCGGCCGCGGCCGCGGCTGCGGCCATCAAGATGGCCAAGGCATCCGACGATAATGCGGGAATCATCCTCGCAGGCGACAGCGCCGGCGCCTGCGTGGCCCTTTGGGGATTGCGCGGGCTGGACCCGGCGATGCGAGCTCTCGTCAAAGGGCTGGTTCTGCTCTATGGCGGGTACGGGCTCATGGAGGGGGACAGCATCCGGCAGTACGGCACACCGCAAAACGGGCTCGATTCCGAGACGCTGTCGATCATGTACCGCAGAGTCGCGAAGACCGACGGAAAAGGCAGCGGCTCGATCTGGCCGCTGGGTTTTGCCGGCGAGATCACCGAGCCGGCTTATGTCCTGGCCGCCGAGTTGGACGCGGTATCCGACAATTCGGCAAGCCTGTTTCAAGGACTGGCACCCCGTCACCCGGCCAATGAATTCGTCCTGGTGAAGGGCGAGGACCACGGCTTCTTCAAGAGGACCGGCAAGGATCCGGTCGCCATGAGGGAACTCGAAAAGGCCGCCCGATGGGCCGTGGACCGCAGCAGCACAAAGCGGTCCGCTTGATAGAAGCTGCCGTTCAATCGACGCTCAGGCGGTGCCCCGGCGCGACTGGCGCATGGTGGCGCAGGGGCGTCTGAGAGCGCCTGCTTTCGGCGCGCGCCCGCCTCGCTATACTCCCGCCCCTGCCGCGCCAAGCTGTCCCCGTGGCTCAGCAGGATAGAGCAACAGTTTCCTAAACTGTGGGTCGGGTGCTCGAAGTCACCCCGGGGACACCACTACGCGCTAAAGCGGCCGGCGGCGGTGCCGCGGCATGGACGCTCGGCCCTACGTCTGGTAAGTCTCAGACATCGGCAGACCGGGGGACGATGCTGGCGGAATTACTTCGCGGGCAACTCGATCAGTTGCTCTACGCGGGAGGGATCGTCGGGGTCGTTCTGATCCTCGAGCGGTTCCGTCCGGTCGAACGGCAGCCCTGGCAGGCCGTCGCTTTCAACCTCGTCTTCGCGTTGGTCACGTACGCCTTCATCACGTTCGAGGCGTATCTCTTCGGCAAGCTGCTACCCCTGCTCTTGTCCCTGCGCCAGGATTGGGTGGCAGCCACGAATTTCATCAATCAGCGGCTTTCGCCGATCTCGCTTGCCTGGCGATTCCCGCTCTATTTGCTTGTCATCGATTTTCTCGCCTACTGGGAACATCGTGCGAAGCATCGGATTGGGATGCTCTGGCGGATTCACAGGGTTCATCACAGCGACCGGCATGTGAATGCCAGTTCGACGCGGCGGGACCACTGGCTCTCGAACATCACCTATATGCTGACTGTTCTCGTGGCCGGGACCTTCATGTTCGGCGCCCTCGATCTGCCGCTCTGGCTCCTCATCGCCTATATGGCCGTGGGGTTTTACAATCACGCCAATATCCGGCTGCATCTCGGGGCCCTGACCCCGCTCGTCAGCGGGCCGCAGTATCACCGTATCCATCACTCTCTCCTGCCTCAGCACCTCAATAAGAACTTCAGCGGGATATTCCCCCTCTTCGACATCTTGTTCGGCACCTACCACAGGCCGGGACCGAAGGAATTTCCGCCCACGGGCTTGGCCGACCTGCGTATCGAAAGCCACTGGCAGGCCCATCTCGCACCATTTCGCCCCACGTCCAGAAGCGGCGAGACAGCCTGGGGGACAATCGGGACAGAACCCTATCCGGCGGCGGAGTAAACGGCGCGCCGATGCAGGTCCTCTAATTCGCCCTCGATTCGGCGATAGACCAGCTCCCGGTCAAAGTGCGCCAGGTAATAGGCCCGACCGGCCTTGCCCATTTCGCGCCGGCGCTCGGCCGGCAAGGCTGCCAACTCCATCGCCGCCCGGGCCAGACCCGCAGCGTCACCCGGCGGAACGACTATGCCGGCGGCCGCTTCATGGACGACGGCGGCTCCGGCGCCGGCAAGCGTCGCCAGGATCGGCTTGGCCGACGCCAGCGCCGACTGCAGTTTCGAGGGGATCCCGAGCGCGAACAGCGGATCGGGCCTGAGGGTCACCAGCAGCGCATCGGCACCGCCAAGCTGCTCTGGAATATTCTCCGGCGCCAGCGGCTCGCCGATAGACACTTGCCCAAGCTTGCGGCGCGCCACCTCCGCCATGAGCCAGGAGCGCCGGCGCCCGGCACCTATGAAGATCCAACGGATCTGCTGCGAGACGGGAATCTGGGCGATGGCGTCGAGCACGAATTCGAGCCCCTGGGCCTCCCCCATGTTGCCAGCATAGACGATCTGGAAGCCGCCTACGTGCCTTCGATTGGAAGTCTCGCTCGCCGACGGCGTCAGATAGAACGACTCGGCGCTGTTCGGCACATAGACGATGTGGCCGGTCGGGATCCCATAACGCGCGATGGCGGGCGCGAAGGCGGGCGAGGAGATCCAGATCGCCTCTGCGCGCCGATAGATGAAGCCGACCAGCCGATCCAGGATCTTGAGTGCGAGCGGTGAGCGCAACATGCCGACTGCAACCACACTCTCTGGCCACAGGTCCTGAACCCAGAGTGCCAGCGGCGCGCGCTTCAGCTTGCGCAGCAGCACCGCCGGAACGGCCGCCGTGACCGGCGAGGGCAAGAAACAGAGGATCGTGTCGGGCTTGCCCAGCCCCATCGCGGGGCCGAGCAGGCAGGCGCTGAATAGGAAGGAGAGATAGTTAGCGGCGAGGCCGAGGGCGCCGCCGCGCCCGCGCGGAATCACGGGCACGCGATGGATCGCGACCTGGCCGAGCCGGTCGCGCCGTGGCTTCATCCAGCCATAGCCCGGATAGAGCCGGCCGGAAGGATAGTTGGGCCAGCCCGTTAGCACCGCGACCTCATGGCCGCGCTCTGCGAGCCAGCGGGCGAGGTCGGTGATGCGGAAAGGCTCCGGGTGGAAATGCTGGCTGACGACGAGGATTCGCAACGGGGATTGCCTTATACTTTCACTGCGATGATGGCTATTTTACACCCGTTTCGGTTTGGTGGTTCGAGCTTGGAGGGCGATGCGGCGGCTCGTTGTCATCGGCGGAACCGGCTTTCTCGGCCGCGCGCTGGTGATGCGGCTTTGCCGGCGCCACGGCGATCGGGTCAGCCTGCTGGTGCATCAGGCCCGGCCCGGCTGGCTCGATGGGCTCGACATCGAGGCCGTTGTCGGGAATGCCGAAGATCCCGCGCTGCTCAACCGACTGATCGAGCCGGGTGCGACCGTACTCAATCTCATGCGGCCCGGCGCGGATGGCCTATACCAGGCGCGCGTCGAAAACCTGCTCCGCCATGCCGGCCGGGCCAGCCGCTTCATCCACTGCAGCTCCATCGACGTGTTCGGCACTTCAAGCCGGACGGCCATCAACGAGTCCACGCCGCCCAATCCTGTCAGTGCCTATGAGCGCGCCCATTTCGCCGCGGAACAGGCGGTGCTCGGCGCCTCCGCCGTCGACGGGCTGGTGCTTCGCCTCGGCGCCCTGTTCGGGCCGGGCGGACAGAACATCCTGACCATCGCCCAGGAAGCTGCGAGGGCGCCACTCTGGCGCCTGGCGCTAAGACGCAGCCTCTATGGCAGACGGCGGATGCATCTCCTGCCCGTCGACACGGCCGCAGCGGCGGTCGAGCATCTCGCGGTGAGCGAAAGACCGCCGCACCGCCTCTTTGTGCTGACCGATGACGACGCTCCGGAGAACAACTTCGCCTACGTCCAGGACAGGCTTCTCGAAAGCTTCAGGCGCCCTAGCCTGCAATGGGTGCCCGAGCTTCCGCCTGCCTTGCTCCGCGCCGCGCTGACGCTGCGGAGACGCAGCAATGCGGATCCCCTCAGGCGCTTCCACACGCCGCGTCTCGACGCCACCGGCTTCGTGAGGCCGATCGACTTCGCCACGGCGCTCCGGGCCTATGCCGTTGAGCTCGCCTCAGAGGGCGCGTTTCGTCACCCATGAAGATCCTGTTTGTGACCATCTCGATGGACGCCGAGCGGGGCGGCGGAACAGCCGAGCGCACGCGCCATCTCGCATTGACGGCGGCTCGCCAGGGGGCGGCTTGTACCGTCGTCGCACTCGAGGGAACGAGCTGGCGCGGGGAGCTCGAAGCCGCTGGCGTAAGGGTATGGTTGACGGGAAAAGCGGGACGGCGGTTTTCGGTCCCCCTGGCCAATCCCTTTCGCCTCTGGCGTGAGGTCGCAAGTGCCGACGCCGTTCATGTGATGGGCTATTGGTACCTCCTGGCGGCTATGGCCTGCCTCGTCGCGCGGCTCCGTGGCCGGCCTTATCTTCTCAACCCCGCAGGCGAGTTCAGCTCTATTGATCGGCCGCGTCCAGTGCCGCGGCTGTTTCATGTCTTGCTGGGACGGCAGATGATCGCGCACGCAGCCTCCCTTATCGCCATCACCGGCTTGGAGGCCCAGGAGTTCCGCGACCGATTTGCGATTCCGCCGGAGCGCCTTCTCGTCCTCAGCAATGGCGTCGGCGAGCCAGATCCCAGCCTGGAGGCCGAACGCGATCCTCTGCTGCCGGAGGGCCGATTCGTCTTGTTCATGGGCAGGCTGGCGCCGATTAAGGGACCTGATCTTCTAATCGAGGCCTTCGGGGCGATAGCCGGCAAATTCCCCGATGTGGGACTCGTTCTTGCCGGTCCCGATCTCGGCATGCGGGCCGGGCTCGAACGGAGGGCGGCCGAACTCGGGATCTCCGATCGGGTCCGCTTCCTCGGCTTCATCAACGAGCACATGCGCGTGGCGGCGTATCGCAGCGCCCTTCTGCTGGCGATCCCGTCACGCTCCGAGGCCATGTCCCTGGTGGCGCTTGAAGCTGGCATCCTCGGCACGCCCGTGCTGCTGACGGACCGCTGCGGCTTCGCGGAAGTCGCCGAAAGCGGCGGCGGCCTGGTAGTGCCGGCCGATGCCGGGGCCATTGCCGCCGGTCTTGAAGCGATGTTGGCACAGGCGGAGAGCCTGCCTGCCATGGGCGAGCGCCTGCGTCGGTTGGTGCGTGAGAGCCATACCTGGCCAGCCATTGCTGCCAAGCTTCGCACACATATCGAGGGGCTAGCCCGGCGGGCGGGCCCAACGGCCGACAGCGACCCTTGCCAAGCCGACTAGGCCGAGGGCGAGGATCAGCTCGAGGCAGAAGATCAGCAAGGTCCACGGGAAATTGAGCTGGACGACAAGATAGCCAAGTGCCGATCCCACAATCGCCGAAGCGATCGGGTTTCTGACCCAAAGGTCCGCGAAGCGCTCAATCCCATAGCCCGTCAAGAAGATCGCCGCCATCCCCAGCCCCACGATGGTCAAGCTTCCGGAATAGAGCAGGACCGCGATCGCGCCTGGGATCGTCATGAAAGTGTAGCCGTTCATTCTGACATATTGCGAATGGGCAATTTTCTGATAGATGGCGTCCACGCCCACTTCCGGTTTCTCGGCCGCCGCCGCCTCCAACAAGGAGGGCCCGAGGTCTGGATCGCTGGAAACAGCGAGCACGCCTTCTAGGCCGACCCATCGATCGACGATCAGCGAGGAGAGCTCCTTTGCACTTCCTTGAATCGCCCTGGCGGTGAAGACGGGTCCCTGGGCGGCGAAAGGTGGCACCAGTGGGCTCGGCCAGGGCGCCTTCATCGGGACGGCCTGAGACACCACTCCCTCGCCAGGCACCGCGGGCGCAACAGACGTAGTAGCCGGAAACGTCATCAACCGCTCACCGGAGACCAGCAGCAGCGAGCCCACGAAGATCGCGACGCTCGCCGCGACGGCCGACCCCAGGCTCCGGCCGCTGGTCCGGCCGCCGATGCGCGGCGCCCAGATCAGCACGGCAACGATTGCCGGCAGCGTGTGCAGAATCATTTGCGCCCGGCTTCCCATGGCGACCGCCGCGAGGGCGCCTTCCAAAGCCGCGATATAGATGACCGAGGCGGCCGAGAGCCGCCCCGCGACAAACAGCCAGAATCCCAGGGCATCGAGCCAGAGCGCCGCGCCCCAGCTTACGGTAAATGCGATGATGACGTAGAGATCGGACGATAGCTCGATCTTCGGGTTGATCCCGATCTGGATGATCGCGAAGCGCAGGCTCAGGGCGAAGAGGGCAACGGCGACGCTGGCCGAAAGCCAGAAAACGGGCCAACCGACATGCCGGAAGATTTTCGATTTCGCCAGAGCGAAATCGGGCCTCAGCGCTCCGCGGTCCACGAACTTCAGCAAGCCGCCGACGAGAGCCACGGCCCCGACGCCCGCCATGGGCGCCAGCATTGCGTGGTCCCAGGCCTCGGACGAACGGGCGAAGCGGCCGATGGGCTCGATGAAGGCGGCCCGGCTGATGAGGTGCAGCACGAGCTTGGCCCAGAATCCGAGGGCGAGGAAGGCGGTCAGAAATAGCTGGAAGTAGGACAGTCGGCCGATTCCCGAGACCGCGATCGCGACAGAGAAGACGGCCCCGAACAGCAGGTACAGCGAAGTATTGCCGGGATATAGCGGCGCCGTCACGATTGATCCTATGAGAATGATCACGGCAATCACGGTCGTTATGCGCCGCAGGACGCGGCTCCCGGCGATGCCGCCGGCGATCGAGGATGCCGCCATTGTGCCGGTGCTCAACGCCGGTTCCCTTCGTGCAGCATCTGAAGAACGAGGGAAGCCGTTCGGCGCGACCAGGCCACGAAAGGGTTCCATAGCAGCGCCTGGATCAGGAGTCGTCCACCCCGGCCGAATCGGCCAGACCTGGCATGACGGTAAGCCGACAGGGTGCAAGCATTGGCCATGGCCGTGCGGCGCCATCGGGCGACCGTGGCGGGAAGGTCGGCGCGGGCGTAGAAGCTCCGCATGACACGGACCGGCTCATCCGCCCGATCGATAGAAGAGGCCCGGTAGGTCGCTGATTCCTCGTGGATGCGGAAATCGGCGACAACGCGAGGCAGCCTGACGAAGGGCCCAAGGAGGCTGAGGCGCAGCAGGAATTCGTAATCGGGGATCTGACTGAGACCCGTGTCCCAGCCACCCGCGGCGGCGAACGCAGATCTGCGGAAGAGCGCGCCCGGGCCCGCTAGGCAGATCCCCCCGGCGATGAGAAGCTCTTGGTCATAAGCCTGGGTTTGCACTTCGCGGATCTGGCGTGCGGCTTCGTCGATCAAGGCGAAATCCGGGTAGGCGAGCACGGCCGTGGGGTTCTGGCCGAGGGCCTCGACCAGGCTGGCGACTGCGTCGGCGTGGAGCCGGTCGTCGGCGCTGAGATAGCCGAGCAGGTCGCCGCGCGCGAACTCCCAGCCCCGATTGAGGGCGGCGCTCTGTCCCGCGTTCGCCTGACGCAGAAGCCGAATGTCCGCGCCGTAGCCTTCCGCGATCGCCGCCGTCCCGTCGGTCGACCCATCGTCGACCAGGATCGTCTCGATCGGCCGGTATCGCTGGCCCAGGACGCTGTCGATCGCCTCGCGCAGATATTTCGCCGCGTTGTACGCTGGAATGACAATGGAGACCAAAGCCGGCTCGCTGCCGGCCTCCCCTGCAGTCCGTTCGCTCGGGCCTGTCACGCCTCCCAGCACGGTCGCCTACGCGGTTTCGCGCCAGACGTCTCGGCGAATCGGATCGATGTAGCTGAGAATGATACGCACCACCTTGCGCGAAATCTGCTCGAACGTCGTAGGCGCTGACGAGGGTGGCCGGGCGCTGGTGGGTCGCGGCATGGGATGTCGCCAGGCCCACGGCCGCGATCAGCCGATCGGGCCGCATCGTCGCCATGACGGCGGTGGCCTCGTCCATGCCCTCAGGCCGCTCATGGGTGTCCCGGATCATGACCGCGGGCAGGTTCAGGATCGAGGCCTCCTCGGTCAAGGTGCCGCTGTCGGAGACGACACAGAAGGCGTTGCGCTGGATTTGGACGTAGTCGACGAAGCCGAAGGGCGGCAGGAATCTGAGCCGGGGATCGAGCGTCATTCCCTTCAGACGCTCGCGCGTTCGCGGATGGGTGGAGACAACCACGGCCTTGCCGAACAACGTCGCGATGGCGCCAAGGCAGGTCAGCAACTGTTGCAGGCGCGGAGGATCGTCCACCGTCTCCTCGCGATGCGCGCTGACGATGAAATAGGACTTGGGCTCCAATGCGAGTCGTCCCAGAACGCCGGAGGCTTCAATGGCTCCCTGGTGATGGGCCAGGACCTCGGCCATGGGCGAGCCGATGGCGAAGATGCGGTTTTCCGGCAAACCCTCGGCCAGGAGAAGCCGGCGGGCATGCTCGCCATGGGTCATGTTGACGTCGCTCAGATGATCGATGATGCGGCGGTTGATCTCCTCCGGGACACGGAAATCGAAGCAACGGTTGCCGGCCTCAAGATGGAAGATCGGGATGCGGCGGCGCTTCGCCGGGATCACCGCAAGGCCGGAATTGGTGTCGCCGTAGATCAGCACCGCATCGGGCCTGATGGCCTCGAACAAGCCGTCGCACCGCCGGATGACTTCGGCGATGGTGTCGGCGGCACTCGGTCGCGCAGCGGCGAGCCAGTTGTCCGGGCGCCGAATTTCGAGCTCGTCGAAGAATACGTCGCTCAATCCGGGCTCATAGTTCTGGCCGGTATGGACGAGGACGTGGCGCGTGTGTCGGTCGAGCTCGGGAATGATCCGGCTGAGCTTGATCAGTTCGGGCCGTGTGCCGAGAACCGTCATCACCGTCGGCCAGGCCGCCGAGGACGCCATTACGAGGCGACCGCGCGCATCGTCCGGGGGCCTAGTTCGCCCATGAAACCGTTGACCTTGAGGAGCTTGTGAGTCTCCTCGAGGGTCATGAGGTAATCGATCGAGCTTATGGCGCCCGAAAGCCCGGTCGCCTCATCCCCGCCGAGACGCCGCAGCTCGGGCAACATCGGTCGGATATAGGCGTATTTGCCCCGCCGGACGCTGCGTTTGGCTTCCTCCGCCGAGATCATCATCTCATGGGGGCGCTCGCCCGGCCGGATGCCGATCTCGGTGACGTCTATGGCTCGCCCGTCGATGAGCGCTTCCGCGATGGTCGCGACCGTTGCCGCCGGCGCGCTCGGGACGGCAATCTCACCAGGCAGGGCGTGCTCGACCGCAGCAACGATCGTGTCCACCGCATCCTCGAGGCTCAATAGAAAGCGGCTCATCGTGCCGTCGGTGACCGTGACTGGCCCGCCATGGCCGATCTGGTCGAGGAACAGCGGAATGACCGAGCCGCGGGAGCCCATGACATTGCCATAGCGCACGCCGATAAACCGCGTCCCAGGCAGCTCGA
Organism: uncultured Alphaproteobacteria bacterium; assembly: GCA_963724385.1. GTDB lineage: Bacteria > Pseudomonadota > Alphaproteobacteria > Dongiales > Dongiaceae > DASXQK01. Next base: position 1,937,071 of record CAVRUJ010000002.1, read on the forward strand.
TGTTGGCCGCGATCAGGATTCGCTCCTGCAGCGCCTTGGTGATGCCCATGGCATTGATCGGCTCGCAGGCCTTGTCCGTGCCGATTCCGACCACGGTCTCGACGGCGTTGGCGCGGCCGCGCAGCGCGGCGATCAGGTTCGTCGCCCCGATGCAGTTGGTCAGCAAGGCCTGATGGGGAAAATACTCGCAGTTTGGCACCTGCTTCAGGGCCGCGGCGTAGATAACGATCTCGTGGTCCCCGACGGCCCGTTCGAGATCGGCCTGATTGCGCACGTCGCCCAGGATGAAGCGCAGCCAGTCTTCGATACGAGTCCCCCGGGGCAGCAACAGTTGACCGAACAACCTGCGATAGCGCACGGCTTGCTCATTCTGCTTTTCTTCGTCGCGCGACATGATCGTGACCCGGCTTGGCGACCCGTTCTGCCCGGTGATCATGCGCCGCAAGAGGGCACCGCCCAGCGACCCGGTTCCCCCGAGCAGCAGGATCTTCTTGCCTTGAAATGGCGTCATGCTTGTCCCCGTCGCTGTATTCGATTGCGTCGCTCGATTTGGGCGGCCAATTCGTCGATCATGTCGTTCCACGCTGGCGGCTCATAACCAGTCTCGCCCGCATAGCGGGTGAAGTCGAGGCTGCGGTCACATTGCACGCGCGGGCTCGGCCGGATAGCGAGATCCTGCCGGCCGAGCGCGCGGGCAAGCCGGGTCAGGAGATCGAACTTTGAGATCGGCGCCGTCCCGATATGCCAAAGGCCGGCGCAAAAGCCTTGCTTGGCGCAGTGGCGGCGGATCAGCCGGCCAAGCGCGATCGTGGTCAATCCGTTGAAGATGGCGCGTGTGAAACCCTCGATCTCGCCCTGCTGGCTGAGAAACCACTCCACAAGGCCTAGAAAGTTCGTCCGCTCGATACCGAGCATGGAGGTGCGGATCACCATGACGTGATCGCCCGCGGGCTCCCCGTCGCGCTTGCTCCGGCCGTAGTCGTCCACCGGGTCGGGACTGTCCGCCTCGCGATAGCCTCCCTTGGCGCCGGAGAAGACGCAATCAGTGCTCAGATGGATGAGGTGCGAGCCCGCCTGGGCGCAAGCCGCCGCGAGGCGATGGGGAAAGCGGGCATTGACCTCCCATAGCTCGGCGGGATCGACTTGGCGCTGCTTCACCACGCCGGCGGCATTGATGACAAGGCTCGGCCGCGCTGACGCGATCCGGGCAAGGAGCGGGTTGGGGTCGCGAAGGTCGACGCTAAGGCAGGGAATGCCCAGATCCGGCGCGGGCCTGCGCACCACTGCAAGGACTTCGTCCGTGCCTCGGAGTTCCGCGACGAGCTGATGGCCCAGCATGCCTCCGGCGCCGACGATCAGCACGCTCATCGGGCCCGTCCCCTCTCGCGGCCTCGTGCACCCGATCCTGCACCATCCCCGAAGATGACGGTGGGCTCGGGAAAGCAGGTCGAGCAGCAAGACTGTCCCAGCACAAATAACTCGATCGAAAGGTAACTTTTGCTTGCGTAGACCGTCTTTATTTACCACAAGCCAGCATTGAATGGAGATTATCGGCGGCGCCTCATTTTGGCCACACAATCATGTGGTCGCGGGATTAACAATTTCCTTCTTCAGGCGAGAGAGTGGTCCCGGCGGCGCGGACGTCCCGGCCTCTCGGTCGCATCCATGGCAGCGCTCTGGCTGGTGCGACCAGTATCTAGCCGAGCCAAAGCCCCTCCGAAGCCTCCGCGGCGGTCGTTCGCCGTGGGCTGCTTCGAATGGCTGTCAGCTCCGATACTGCTCGTCGGTCACCTTCTCCAGCCAGTCGACGGCCTTGCCGTTCTGGGATTCCTGGATGGCGATGTGGGTCATCGCGGTCCTGTCGGTCGCGCCGTGCCAATGCTTCTTGCCGGGCGGGCAGGTGACGACATCCCCGGGACGGATTTCGACCTTCGGCTCACCCCAGCATTGCGTCCAACCGAAGCCGGCGGTGACGATCAGGGTCTGGCCGCAGGGATGGGTGTGCCAGGCCGAACGCGCGCCAGGCTCGAAGGTGACGCTAACCCCGCCGAAGGTCGCCGGCCCGGGCGACTGAAACAAGGGATCGACACGCACGTTGCCGGTGAAATTCTCCGGCGAGCCTTTCAAGGAAGTCTGGGAGCCGTTGCGTTTGATTTCCATGATTGTTCCTTTCGCGGATTGGCGCGCGGGTCGCATCCACCGACAGGCATCAATCTAGCGCGTCCCACCCCTGGGGGTAGCCGCCGCGCCGGCGCGTGCCTGCCTCAGTTACTTCCGCGCGTAGGCGACGACCTGGCCCCTGACGAAGAGCGACACTTCCTCGCCTTGCCGAGGGGCCATGTATCCCGGCACGCGGGCAAGGAGGGCGAGCGGCTGTGATGCGCCGAGCACGCGCAATTTCACGCTCGCGTCATGGCCATAGAATTCCACTTCAATGACTTGGGCCCTGATGCCGCCTGCCGTGGATGCGCCCTCCTCGGGACCGGGCGTGAGGCGGATCTGCTCCGGCCGGATCAGCACCTCGACGGGACCTTCGGGCATGGCGGCCGCGAGCGGCAGGCGTCCCAGGCTGCAGGTCACGGTCTCGCCGGCGGAGACGCCCGGCAGCAGCACGGCTTCGCCCACGAACTGCGCCAACTCGGCGTCGGCGGGATGGCGATAGAGCATCTCGGGGCTCGCGACCTGAACCAGCCTGCCGTGGCGCAGGACGGCGACCTGGTTTCCCATCGACAGCGCTTCCGATTGGTCATGGGTCACCACAAGCGCGGTCGCCCCGGCGGTGGATAGCGCCGCGGCGACGGCCTGGCGGGTCTCGATGCGAAGTGCTGCATCGAGCGCGGAGAATGGCTCGTCGAGAAGCACCAGTCTCGGTTCCGGGGCGAGGGCGCGGGCCAATGCGACCCGCTGCTGTTCGCCCCCGGAGAGCTCCTGGGGCAGACGATTTGCGAAGGCCGGCTGGAGGCCGACAAGGTCCAGCAATTCGGCCACCCGATGGCGCTGAAGACGCAGCCGGCGCGGCAGGCCAAAAACGATGTTGTCGGCCACCGACAGATGCGGAAAGAGAGCGCCCTCCTGCGCCACGTAGCCGATGTGCCGCTGTTCGGGCGGCAGGTGGAGAGTGCGGTCGGCAACGATCCGGCCGCCGATCCGGATCGTGCCCGCGTCGGCGTGCTCGAAGCCGCAGAGCAGGCGCAGCAAGGTGGTCTTGCCGCTGCCCGACGCTCCCAGGATCGAGACCAGGCTGCCGGACGGCACGTCGAGGTCGATCCCATCAAGCACCGGATTGCCGGCGAAGGCCTTGACCAGCCCCTCGATGTGAAGGTCCGCCATGGGCGGGCTAGCTGGTTGCCAAGGCGCCGACGGCCCCGAACCGCCGGGCCAGCAGCCAGGCGGAAAGCAACGAGATCCCGACCATCAGCGCCGCATAGGGCGCTGCCGCGGCATAGGCAAGCGCCGAGGAATTGGCCCAGACCTGGGTTGCGAGAGTCCGCGTCCCGATGGGCGCCAGCAGAAGCGTGGCCGTGAGCTCGGTGACCACGGACACGAACACCATGGCGGCACCGGCGCCGAGCCCCGGCCCGGCCAGAGGCAATGTGATCCGCCAGGCAACGCCCGCCCAGCCGAGGCCAAGCGACCGTCCGGCCTCCTCCAACCCGCGCGGCGTCTGGAGGAGCGAGGCGCGCACATTGACCAGCGCCAGGGGCAGGAAGACGATTGCGTAGGCTGTCACCAGCAGGGCGGCGCTTTGGTAGAGCGGCTGCAGGACTTGCGCCGTCAGCGAGACAAGTGCCAGCGCCACCACGATGCCGGGAACCCCTTGCGCCAGGTACGCGGTCCGCTCGAGAAGCGTAGCCAGCCGGCCTTCGTAGCGCACTGACAGGAAGCCAAGCGGGAGCGCCAGGAGCATGGTCAGGCCGGCCCCGGCCAGGCCCAGCCCGATCGAGGAAGCCGTGGCGCTCAACAGCCTTGCCGCCGTCACCGCCGCCGGGGAAATCGCTTCCGAGGCGTGCTGCGTCAGCCAGTAAACGATCATGCTGGACGGCATCCCGAGAGTGAGCAGCGTCAAGACAACAAAGCCCGCGAGGATCGGCCAGCGTCGCCAATCCAGCTGATACCGCATGGCGCGGCGGCGCGTTCCGCGGCCGATTCTCGCATACCTGCTCCTGCCGCGCACCGCGACCTCGCCCGCCAGGCAGAGCAGGCAGAGCAGGACCAGAACCAGGGCCAGGAGAGAGGCCGAAGGGCCGCCGAAGCCGATCCGGTATTCCGCATAGATCTCCGTGGTGAAGGTCCGGAACCGCAACAGGGCAAAGGCGCCGAACTCGACGAGCGTATCGAGCGCCACCAGCAGCATGCCGCCGAGCAAGGCGGGCCGCAGCTGCGGCAGCACGACGCGGAAGAAACACCTCCAGGGCCCGTGACCCAGGGACCGGGCGGTTTCTTCGAGCGCCGGGTCCATGCTGCGCAAGGCGGCGGCGACGGGCAGATAGATGAGGGGATAATAGGAACAGGTGACGACGACCAGCGCGCCGGCAAACCCCTGGAGCGCCGGGTCCAGCGATATCCACGCATAGCTGGTGACGAAGGGGGGGATGGCCAGCGGCACGACCACCAGCACCGCCCATGCGGCTTGTCCCGGAATCCGCGTTCTTTCGACGAACCAGGCCGCGGTCGTGGCGACGATCGCGGCAGCGGCCGTGGCAGCCAGCACGAGACTGACGGTGTTGAACAGAAGCTCGCCGACGAGGGGGCGGAACAGCAACGCGGTCGCCTCGGGAAGGCTCACGCCCGCGGCTTCGACGACCGTGTAGGCGATCGGCAGCAGGACGAGCAAGGCGGCGACGCTCGCCGTCGCGGTCAGGCCAAGCGGCGGTGGCGGGCGAGAGGGCAGGACCGGGCGAGCGCCCGCCACCGATACGCTTGCAGCAGACACTAGAGGAGGCCTGCTTCCCGGAGCAGCTCGGCCGCTTCCCTGTCATCGCCGAGCTCAGCCGCGCCAACCGGAGGCGGCTGGAGCTGGTCGAATGGCATGAGCAGCTTGTTCGGGGCCACGCCCGGGACGAGGGGGTACTCGAAGCTCACGTCGGTCTCGGCAATCAGCTCCTGGGTGGGCTTGCTGACGAGGAAGGCCAGGAACCGCTGCGCCGCCGCCTGGCGAGGCGAAGATGCAAGGATGCCGGCGCCGGAGACATTGATCAGGGCGCCGACATCGCCGTTGGAGAAGTGGTGGATCCGGCTGTGCAGCTTGTCCGCCCCCTCCTCCGTGCGCAGCCGAGCCCAGTAGTAGTTGTTCACGATACCCGTGGCGACGCTGCCGCGGTCGACCGCCGCCATCACGCCCTCGTTGTCATCGAAGACCTGGCTATTCTCCTTGAGACCCTTCAACCAGTCCAGCGCGGCCTGCCTGCCCTTCAGCGCCTCGACCGCGCCGACCAGGGGAAGGAAGTCGGCGTCGGTGGGGGCGATCGCAATCCTGCCCTTCCACTCGGGCTTGGCAAGGTCGAGGAGGGAGGCCGGGAGCTCGCTTTCCTGGATCATCGAGGGGTTGAAGGCGAGCACGTTTTCGCGGGCGAGCACGCCAAGCCAGCTCCCGTCGGGCGCGCTGTAGCGCGAGGGAACCTTGGCCAGCGTCCCGGGATCGACCTTGGCCAGCAGCCCCTTTTCGTCCAGCAGCACCAGTTCGGGGGAGTTGGCGGTGAAATAGACATCCGCGGGCGAGGAAGATCCCTCCTGGATGATCTGGTTGGCGAGTTCGGGCGGCTCGCCCGAGTGGACGCGCACCTCGATGCCGGTCTCCTTGGTGAAGGCGGCGACCAGCATGTCGACCATCTGTTCGTGCTGCGCGTTGTAGAGGGTGAGGACGGTCGAATCGGCCGCCCGGGCGTTGGGAAGCCCGGCAATGCCGGCCGCTATACATGATCCGACAAGCGCGACGGTGATCGCTCGCTCGAAGGATGGGACTAGTTTGCAGAGGCGACGAAAGGACATCCGGGTATCTCCAGCAGATATTGGCATGCGCCAGGGGCCGGGAGGATGCCTTAAACGCGAATGCTTCGCAATTGCAATTTGGAAACGATCTCCCAGAGCGAGATTGGAGCCAGCCTTCCAGCCCGGGCGCAGATACCCGGGCGGGATTGGCGATCACGCTCGTCGGCCGATAGGGGCACCGGCTGAATGGCTGCTTTTGATTCGAAACGGAAGTCGGTTGAAGGGAAAACGATTGGCCGACCTGACTTGCGCCCTGGTCCCGCCCCTATTTTCGGTCAGGCCCGCGAGATGGTAATTTATGGGTTCGTCCGACCTCAGCAGGCCAATGGGAACTGGCGATGCCGAGACCTAAGAAGAAACAAGCGCCGACGAATTTGAAGGGATCTCCCGGTAGGCGTCGGAGGTCGGCGAGCAAGACCGCCGCCACGGGCTTCGACCCCATGGCGTTCATGACGTCTGTCGGCTCTGGGCGCGTGGCGGCAAAGTACAAGGCGAATAGCGTCGTGTTTCGGCAAGGCGAACCGGCCGACGCTGTCTTCTACATCGAAAGAGGCAAGGTCAAACTGAGCGTCGTATCCCGACAGGGCAAGGAAGGGGTGGTCGCGATCCTGAGCGCGGGCGATTTCTTCGGCGAGGGATGCCTCGCCGGCCAGCCCCTGCACATGGCCACGGCCGCGACCTTGGCGGACTCTGCCATCGTCCGGATCGAAAAGCGGGCCATGATTCGCCTGCTTCAGGACGAACCGACCCTTTCGAGCATGTTCATGAGCTTCCTGTTGTCCCGGAACGTCCAGTTTGAGGCAGACTTGGTCGACCAGCTGTTCAATTCGAGCGAGCGGAGGCTCGCTCGCGTGCTCCTGCTTCTCGCCAACTTCGGCAAGGACGGGAAGCTGGAGCCGGTCATTCCGAGAATCAGCCAGGAAATGCTGGCGGCAAGAGTGGGAACGACGCGTTCTCGCATCAACTTCTTCATGAACAAATTTCGCAAGCTGGGATTCATCGAATATAACGGCGGCCTGCATGTTCACAGCGGCCTCTTGAACGTCGTCATTCACGAATAGCCTATCGTCGCCTCGATTCCATCTCGGCCTTCCTCTGCTGCTCCTCGGCGAGCAGTTTGACGATCCCCTTCCGCTTTGCTTCGTCTGGTTCCCTGCGGAGCAGCTGTTCGTAACGCTCGATATTGGTCTCAGCGAGCCACAGGTCCTGATCCACGGCAATTCTCCCCTTGGCAAATGATGAACGGTTTCCAGATCCGGCCAATATCGTGGACTGCGAGAGTGAAGCCTGTGCTACTCCGACCGGCCGGCCGCCTCTTGCGGCTGCTTCTGGCACCTGCCGCGGCGTTTGAGACTATCCAGTACCCGGCGAGCCGGGCGGCAAATGTTCCCCGGCTTCCAGCAAGGCCAGGTGCTGCGCGAGTTCGAAAGCGCGCCGGCGCAAATGCCCCTTCAGTCTTGGGTGCGCGAACCCATTGGCTTGGTCCAATAGCCCACGGACCTGCTCGCGCAAGACGGACCGTGAGGTAAAGTTCGAGCGGAAGGATGAGTTCGTGACCGCGACCATCGTAATGCCGGCGTCAGTTCGGTCTCAGGTAAAGCTCGGCCCATTTCTTCAATGACTCGGACCGTCGTTTGGCGAGCTCCTTCTGCTTCTTTTCGTCTCGCTCCATGAGGAGCAGACGCTCGTAATGGCCGACGGTCACGAGGGCGGCCCAAAGCTGCGCATCCATAGCTGCCTCCTACGCCTCTCTTCGACGTAAGATCCCGGCGGCTGTATCTTTTGCCGTTGGCAACGGTTCGGATGTTCAAAAGAGCACACCCTCGCTCACCAGGCGTATGGGCCTCTGATGCTGGCGACCCGTCGCGGACGTTCAGTCGAGCGTGACCGGTTGCCCATGAGGCGTGCGGGCGAATGCCGCGCGCCAGGCCTCCTTGCGCGCGGCGATCGAGTCGCGCGTCGAGAAGGATTTCTCGAACACAAGCCGCTCCAGCGCATCGAGGACGTGGGTGTAATAGGTCGTCCCATCATCCGGGTCGCCCGAGGCCTGGGCGCGGGCGATCGCAGCACCTAGCGCCTCGGCCCATTCGGCGGCCGTGAAGCAGTCCGCCTGCTGCATGGCAACCGCCAGGGCGAGCGCCTCGGCTTGCCAGGGCTCCTCGAATTGCGGCGTTTCAGGCTGGCTCAAGGTAGCTTTCCCAAAGGTCGAGATAGATCTTGTCCTTGGGCGCGGCGTCGGCCCCCCAGAGTTCGCGTGCAGCAAAGGCGACCGTATAGAGGTGTTGCGGGCATTCGCCATCGCCCCGCGCGCTGGTGTCGGCGAACACGTGGGGTCCGTGGCATCGCTGGATGACGCCGCATCTGCCGCGCGCATAGCGAGGCAGCCTGGTATGGCCGACGGGATGCATGTTCCGGGTGACGACGCGCTGGTCGAGCGCAAAGCGCGGCGGGCTTTCGGCTTTTCGAGAGGATTTTCCGCTGTCTGCCAAGGCAGGGCCCACTTCGCCGACTCGCATGGCGTCGTTGCGCCTCACCGAGCCGCGGGCCGCTCGCCCGGTCGACAGCTCTTCGGCCGTCGCCATGCCGGCCTCGAGGAGGGCCAAGGCGCAGATGAAATACCAGCGCTCGTAGTAGCTCTGCGACAGATAGGCAGCCGGCGGCATTCGCTCGGCGAGGAAGCGGAAGCGATCGATCGTGAAACCGGGGGGATAGGTCATCGCCTCGGTGATGCCGAACATGCGCGCTTCCCAAGGCTCGCGGAACAGCGGCTCATCGGCCTCGGGCAGGATTGCCCCCAGGCCATGCATGCCGCCCATGTCATGGATGCCGTTCATGATCCGGCTCCCGCCGCGGGCTGCGCAATCCTGGCGGTGCCAATCATGGCGTCGCGGCTGACCAGTGCTGCGAGCGCCTCCTCCTTCATCGCCTCGGTGCCGGCCGGACGTTGCGGCAGGACGAGATAACGGATCTCGGCCGTGCTGTCCCACACCCGAACCTCAACGTCCGGGCCGAGCTCAACGCCAAAGTCCATGAGCACGCCGCGCGGGTCATGGACGGCCCGGGACCGATAGGCCGCCGACTTGTACCAGCGCGGCGGCAGGCCGAGGAGTGGCCAGGGATAGCAGGAGCACAAGGTGCAGACGACCAGGTTATGCACGGCCGGCGTGTTCTCCACCACCACCATGTCCTGACCCTGGCGCCCAAGGAGCCCCATCTCCGCGATCGCACCGGTCCCATCGGCGAGCAGGCGTTGCTTGAAGACCGGATCGACCCAGGCTCGAGCCGCCACCTTGGCGCCGTTGTGCGGGCCGATCTGTTTCTCGAAGGCTTCTATCCAGGCATCGATGGCGGCCGGATCGACCAGGCCTTTTTCGATCAGGACGCTCTCCAGGGCCTTGACCCGCAGGGCGGGGTCGGAGGGGACCTGGGTCAGCAAATGCTCGTGGTCATGCTCATGACGTTGCGACATGTGCGACCCTCATTCCTGCGACCGGTGCATAGCCTAACGCCGAAGCGAGCGGACCAGCAAATGGCGTGCGCGCTTCACCGCGGCCAGGAGCCCTGACAAAAGCCGGCCGGCGCTGACCAAGTGGTTCCCTGCCGTGTTTGCTCTTGCCTAATGCCGGAGAAATCCTCAAACTCACCTGATCGGGGGCGATTTCGCGGCGCGCGGCGAGTTGCCATAGAAGTTGGCGGACAAGCTTGCGGGCCGGGGTTGCGTGACCACAGTCATGTGCCACGGGGAGTTCCCATGTCAGCCCTCGAAAAATACCGAAGAATACTGTCTGTGCTGTTGCCCGCCGGAGTGATCGGCGCGTCCTTTCTGCTGTCGACCACCGCCCTCGCAGCGCTCCCACCGCAATCCGCGAACGCTCGGGACGTCAACAGCGGCCCGGCGCCCGTTGCCGAACGGCTGGCTGCAATCCGCGACGCGGTTTCGAGCGTCGCCGGCTCGGCCGCCTTGCCCGGCGAGCCGGAGCGCCTTGCCTGGTGGGGCAACGGCTGGGGCAATGGCGGCTGGCGCAACGGCGGCTGGGGCAATTTCATTCCCTTTATCGCGCCGTGGGGAAACGGCTGGAACAATTGGAGCAACTGGGGCAACGGCTTTCGCAACAACTGGGGCAACGGCGGCTGGGGCAACGGCGGCTGGCACAACTGGCACAATTACTGAACTGACTGATCCCCTGGGAAGCAGAGCGGGCAGGCTGCCATGCCCAAGATCCAGCTGCTGATCGTCCAGCCTACGCCCTTCTGCAACATCGACTGCGCCTACTGCTATCTCCCTGACCGGCGCTCCAAGCACGTCGTTGCCAGCGAAACCCTGGCCAATCTCTTTTCCCAGGTCTTCGCCTCGGGCTGGGCACGCGACCACCTGACGGTCGTCTGGCACGCGGGCGAACCCATGGTCCTTCCGGTCGCCTTCTATGCCGAAGCCTTCCGCCTGGTCGACCGGCTGAAACCGGCGGGTCTCCACCTGACCCATTCCTTCCAGACGAACGGCACTCTCATCAACGAGGCCTGGTGCGACTTCTTCCTCGAAGCGCGGGTCAACCTGGGCGTCAGCGTCGACGGGCCCATGGAATTCCATGACCTGAACCGGCGCACGCGGTCTGGGCAAGGCACCTTCGAGCGGGTGATCGCCGGCATCCGCCTGCTGCGTCGCCGCCAGGTGCCGTTTCACGTCATCTCGGTGCTGACGACAGCCAGCATGGGCGCGCCGGAGGCCATGTTCGACTTCTATGTCAGCGAGGGCATCGAGCGTGTGTGCTTCAACGTCGAGGAGTCCGAGGGCAGCCACGCCTCGCCGTCCCTCCGCCGCTCGGACGCCGGCGCCGCCTATCGGAACTTCCTCGAGTCGTTCTGGCGGCTGGCCGGTGCGGCGCCCGGCAAGATCTCCTTCATCCGCGAGATCGAGCAGGCGCTCAGCGTGATTCTTCGTCCGGCGGAAGGGACGTTCTTCAACGAGCTGGTCGAGCCCTTCGCCGTGACGAGCATGGATTGGGCCGGCAACATATCCACATTTTCGCCGGAACTGCTCGGACTGAAGAACCAACAGTATGGCGACTTCATCCTTGGCAACGTCAACCGCGAGAACCTCGCCGACCTCGCCGCCTCGCCCGTGCTGCAGCGCATGCAGGCCGACGTCGCGGCAGGGGTCGCGCTCTGCCGGGAGCGCTGCCAGTATTTCAGCGTTTGCGGCGGCGGCGAGCCGGTGAACAAGCTTACGGAAAACGGCAGCTTCATCAGTACGGAAACCGCGTTTTGCCGTTTGACCAGGATGTGCGCGACCGATCTCATTCTCGACGCCATCGACCGGCTGGACCCGAATGAACTGGCCGAGCGGCGTTCGGCAATCGGATCGGCGGAAGCCGCAGAAATGCTCGAAGCGATCAGTTTGGCGACGATGTAACAGGGTTCAGCCCCAGGGCGATCGCAGGTTTGACAGGAGAGGATGCAATGAAAAAACTTCCCGCATGGCTCGCGGCCTTTGTGCTCGTCGCGGCCCTAGAGACCGGCTTCTGCGGTCTTGCAGTTGCCCAGAGCGACCAGTCCCAGCCCGGTGATCAAGGAGCTGGTGACAACGGGAACCAGCCATCGCCGGACGTCACCCAGGCTTCACCAAGCGGGGCGCCGCAGCCCATATCCACGCCGATATTCTCGCCCGTCCTCTACGTCACCAGCGTCGAGGTGATTCGGACCGCGACGGAGCCGCATGAAGACATCGTCCTGGTACGCGGACTGACAGGAACGATCGGCTGGAGCCAGCCGGAGGTGGTGCCTCTGTTCCTCGGCCTCGCTGCCGACGGCGTGCTCGACCTCCAGTTCATCGCCCAGGAGCCCGAGACCTCGGAGCAGGCCCAGGGGTTCGTGCCCATCGAGGCCGAGTTCCCGATCGAGCCCGGTCATGACTTCAAGGGCGTTCGCGTTCGCGCCGCAGCCAATGTGATCGAAGTGACGCAGCTCCCGGGCGTGGCCCATGCCAAGATCGTGACCGAGGACTGCGGCAAGTGCGTCGGCAAGCGCTTCGCGCCCAAGGGTACGGCGGCGGCCGGCACGGCCGGCGTCGTCCGCGAGGAAGATTTGCCGCGCAATTTCCGCGTCATTCCGCCGACCAAGGGCGTGGCCGGCATCACCCACAACATGAACCGTCTGAATCTGGTGCTCGGCGACGACAACAAGACCATCGTGTGGGCGTTCTGGGAATAGCGGGCGGCGCTGCGACATGACCGTCAGCCAAGGAGAATCAAGCTTGAAAAACGTCATCATTGGGCTGGCAGGGGTCGCTTTGCTCGCCATCGCGCCTCTCGCCAACGCTGGGCTCGGCACTCGTCCGCTCCAAGCCGGGGTCAGCGTTTCCTCGACGATTCCACAAGCTCCCCCGGCCGCGCTGCTCGTCGCAGACGATTCCGGTGCCGCTGGCAGCAGCACGACGGAGCCTCAGACAGAAGATGGAGGCGGTGCCGACGATGGCGGCGGCAGCAATGATGGCAACGGCGGCGATAGCGGCGGCGCCCAGAGCGGAAGTTCGCAATGAGCCGGTTTACGGCCTGCGAATGCACCGGCGTTGGATTGCTGCGGGTTTGCCGCAGACGCGTGCTCGGCATGGAAACAACCGGTCGCACCGATCGTCATCGCGATCCTGGGCGGTCCGGACTGAGGCGGCTACTTTAAACATCCAAACCAAGCGGAGGGGGTCATGAACAGTTCGCAGAAGACAGACAGGCGGGAAATTCTGATTGCGGGTGCCGCTGCCCTGGGCGTCGGCGCGGTCTTGGGAGTCATGGGCGAAGCCAAGGCCGACCAGCCCTACATGCAGTCTGCACTCGGTTATCTCCAAAGCGCCCAAGATTCGCTGATGCGAGCGGCGCATGACAAGGGCGGCCATCGCGCACGCGCGCTCAATCTCGTCAATCAAGCGATCAGCGAAGTCGAGATCGGCATCCAGGTGGGTGGCGGTTAACCGCATCGTAGGCGGCTAAACGCCCCCGAGAAGCCGCGCTCATCGCCATCGGTGTGCCGCATGGCGGTGCCGCCGCGGCTGGCCGATCAATGTGCGCTCGGGTTGTCCGGTTCGGAATCCGGGCGGACATCCCGCTTTGTGAAGTCGAGCGCGGCCGGAGCCGACCGCGCGGTCGTTCAGTGGTCGAATACGACAACGCCGCGGGCGACCTCGCCCCGCCTCATGTCGTCAAAGGCCTCGTTGATTTGCGCGAGCTTGAGGCGCCGCGAGATCATGTCGTCCAGCTTGAGCTTGCCGTTCAGGTAAAAATCGACGAAACGCGGCATGTCCACCCGGAAATGGTTCGAACCCATGTTCGAGCCTTGCAGCTTGCGGTCATACAGCAGGTCGGAACCGCTCACCTCGATCGTCTGCCCCTCCGGCACCATGCCGATGATCGTCGCGGTCCCGGAGGCGCGCAGCATGCGGAAGGCCTGCTCCGCCGTCTTCTTCAGGCCGAGAGCCTCGAACGAATAGTGCACGCCGCCGCCGGTCATTTCCCTGACCGCTTCCACGGGGTCGCATTCGGCGGCATTGACGACATCGGTCGCGCCGAAATGGCGGGCGAGGTTGAGCTTCGTCCCCTTGATGTCGATGGCGATGATGCGCCCGGCGCCGGCGACCGCCGCACCGTTGACGGCCGACAGGCCGACCCCGCCGCAGCCGATGACGGCGACGGTGCTGCCCACCTCGATGCGGGCGGTGTTGATGACGGCGCCGAAGCCCGTCGTCACCGCGCAGCCGATGAGCGCCGCCCGGTCGAGCGGCATGTCGGCGCGGATCTTCACCAGCGCATGCTCGTGAATCAGCATCTGCTCGGCGAAGGACGAGAGGCTGTAGAACTGCGCCATGGGCTTGCCGTTCTGCGAGAGGCGCGACGGCTCCCCGCTTTCGCGCGCGGTCTCCGGGTTCTCGCAGCTGAACGGGCGCCCCGTGGTGCAGTACTCGCAGTGGCCGCAGAAGACCGACAGGCAGGTGATGACGTGATCGCCCGGCTTGACGTAGCGGACCTCCGAGCCGACCTTTTCCACGATCCCGGCGGATTCATGGCCGAGAATGGTCGGCAGGCGGGTACTGTAGAATCCGTCGATGTAGTGCAGGTCGCTGTGGCACACGCCGACGGCGGCTGTGCGAACCAGCACCTCATGGGCCTTGGGATTGTCGATGGTCACGTCCTCGACCACCAGCGGCTTGTTCACTTCACGCAGAATCGCGGCTTTCATTTTCCCCACTCCCAGATTTCCGACGCCGGCTGCCGGCGCGCCCGGCGATCCGCTTTACCCCATCCCGACCCCGTCAGGCGAGGGGTTCCCGATGGGCGCCCTTTCGAATCCGGCGCCGGGCACCCGCCTCGGCGGCCGCGTCCCGCTCCGGCCCTGCGATCGCGACCATCCGCTCGCTGCGGAACCGCTCGAAGCGGGGCTGGAGCTGGCCTTCCAATCCGAGCGCTCGGACCCGTGCGGGATTCTCGATCTTCCGCGTCACGTGATCGGCATGCTGGGCATCGAGCTCCGCGATCGAAAACGGCTCCAGGTGAATGGCGCCGGCCGCGGCGGCCTCGGCGACCAGCTCCTCGCCGCGCTGTGTCCGGGCGATGAAGAGATTGGCCCCCGGCGCCTCGTCATGGATGGGTTTGCCGTCGACCATGACCCATGAATCGGGACAGGAGACATCGGCCAGTTCGCCTATGGCATCGGGGCAGATCTTGCAGCGGAACTGAATGTCGTAGGTCCACGGCACATCATGGCTGTACCAGACCTTGTCATAGCTGAGGTCGAAGACGCGGCCGTCATGGGTTTCAACATGGGTCGGCCCCGGCCAGCCGTCGCCGCGCCAGCGGAACAGGGAGACCTCGTCGGCGGCGACGCCGTGATAGCCGGCGATCTTCTCGGCCGTCTGCAAGGTCGGCACGCCGCCGCAGAAGATCGTGATGAGGTAGGGGACTTGCCTCTCGACGCGCGGATCGAGCCTCGCCAGGTTGCGGATCGCCGCCACGTCGCAGGGCTTGGCCAGCACGGCGAAGCGAATCCCCTCCTCCAGAAGCCGCTCGACATGGCGAAGCGGCGCCGCCGGGCCGTAACGCGATTGAGCGCCGGCGCGTACCTCGGCGGCCGTACGGCTGACGACGGCGTCGGTCTCCATGGGGTGCTCGAGCGAAGCGCGGACATGGACGATGGCATCGACCTTGCCGCTCTCGAGCAGATAGCAGCCAAGCGCGGTCATCGCGCCGCCGGCGGCGGCGTGGAATCGAATTTCCTCGTTGGCGGACCAGCCCCGATGAATGCTGCGGATCGGCCCCCAGATGTCATGCATCACGCCCTTGTCGGCAACCTGGGCCGGGTCCGGTCCGACGAGGGTGAGGCCAGGACAAATGGCGCGGATCTTTTCCAGCGTCGCTTCGTCCAGCGTCGCATGGACGCGCGGCCGCATGTAGCTCGCCGAGGTCATCGCCATTTCGACGCGCTCCTGCCCGGCGATGCTCTCGCACAGGCCGCAACCGGCGCAGAGACCCTGGCGGACGATGGCTTCAAGGCCGGGCGCTTCGCTCATGAGGCGTTCAGGCCGCCGTGGGCCTGGAATAAGGCCAGAAGCCCTCGATCCGCGCGCCATGCTGCTCCAGCGTCGGCCGCAATTCATCAAACACCGCGCGATAGCGGTAGAACGGAACCACCGGCAGCATGTGATGGATCAGATGCAGGTTCTGATACAGGTACAGGATGTCGCCGCCGGGGAAGAGCGAGATGCGCGTGTCGCGGTAGCGTCCGGTTTCCGAATTGTCGTAGTGGGGGAACCAGCCGAACGCCACTTCCATGAGGAGCTCGCCGACGAACCATGGGATGAGCCAAAGGGTCAGCAACGCCCAGCCATAGCCGACGGCCGGGAGACCGATGAGGAGCGCGACGATCAGCGCATACTGAACCATGGTCGACCGGCGCTGAAACGACGGCAGATTGAGGGACTTGCAAGCCTGGTAGAGCTTCACGCCGTTCAGCTGGTTGATCAGCGACCACGGGGTCTTGAGGAAGAAGACCTCGAGGAAGCCGCCCATGGCGAACTTGTCCGGGTCCTCCGGTCCGTTTGTCTTGGCATGATGAATGAAATGCGATTTCCGATGATGGTAGAAGAACATGAAGATCGGAAAGGCGGAGATCGTCCCGATGAAGGCGTTCACCCAGCGCAACGACTTCTGGCGCGGTACGATGGCGCTGTGGGACGCGTCGTGCACGGGCGTGTAGATGGCGTACATGACGATCCCGTTGATGACCATGGCGACGGCGAGCGGGATGTCGCCCGCAAGGGCGAGCCAGCTCGAAACCGCCCACAGCGCCAGGCAGCCGAGGGCGAGCGCGATCGTCGCCCAGGCGATCTCCGGGGAGTTCCGCCGCGCGACCTCCGTCTCGTATTTGGTCGTCGATTGCATAGGCCGCTATCGCCGTCCGCTTGGCGCCGTTCGGTTCATGCGCGCAAGCCGCCACCTAGTCATGGATCGTTGGAGCATGTTGCATCGCGGTTTAGCGGGCGGACCTGAAGAAGGCAAGCAAGTCGCGGCCCAGGTCCAGCAATCGAATTTCTCCAATTTGTCCCTTTTGCAACAATGGGTTGCAAGGTCGGCCGAGGGATCAATCGCATCGGCCTTGCGGCTGCCGGGACCTGTCCGGTATCCCCAAGCGACCTTCCAGATTCTGAGCGAGGAATGCCGAAGAGACCGATGAAGCCGCTCCGCCACGCATTGCTCGCTGTCCTTCTGCTGGGCGCCCCGCTGATCCTGGCCGCAGCCAGCCTCGCCGGCGATATTCCGGCCCGCGAATTCCAGGACTGCCCCGACTGCCCGGAGATGGTGGCGATCCCCGCCGGCCATTTCGTCATGGGAAGCCCAAGCACGGAAAAGGGCCGCTTCGATTCCGAGGGCCCGCAGCATCCGGTCGCAGTTCACGGCTTCGCGCTTGGCAAATACGACGTGACGGTCGGCCAGTTCCTGACCTTCCTCAAGGAGACGGGCTACCAGCCCGCACCCTGCGACCCGATCCTCGACATGACCTGGCGGTCGCCGGGCGAAGGAATCGCCTATGCGCCCAGCGACACCGATTCTCTCGACGAGCCGGCCATCTGCCTCAACTGGTACGACGCCGAAGCCTACATCGCCTGGCTCAATGCCCGGGTCCACGGCCGCGTCTCGGGCCCGGCCGAAGGTCCCTACCGGCTGCCGAGCGAGGCCGAATGGGAATATGCCGCCCGGGCCGGAACCGCGACCGCGCGCTGGTGGGGGGAAGCGATCGGCGTCGGCAATGCCAATTGCAATGGCTGCGGCAGCCGGTGGGACGGGGTTCTGATCGCGCCATCGGGCAGCTTCGGGCCGAATCCTTTCGGGCTCTACGACATGCTGGGCAATGCCTGGCAGTGGACGGCGGATTGCTGGAACGAGAGCTATGTCGGCGCGCCCGGCGACGGCAGGCCCTGGACCACGGGCGACTGCAGCCGGCGCGTGCTGCGCGGCGGCTCCTGGAGCAACCTGCCGGAGTTCGTCCGCTCGGCCACGCGCAGCAAGGGCAATTCCGCCGGCCGCGATTTCGACTACGCCAGTTATGCCGGTTTCCGGGTCGCCCGCACGCTTCCCTGAATCAACGCGGCGCCGGCCGTCACTGCAAGACGTCCCGCGGGCTGAACTTCAAGGTGATGTCCTTGACCAGGTCATAGGTCCCGGGCGGCAGCTGGAGGGGCGAGGACAAAAGGACCGCATCCCGCGCGCTGAAGGCGAGCGCGCGATGCAGGGCATTGGTCGCATAACTGGGATCGGCCAGGATCTCGGCGGCCTCGACGCTGCCGTTGCGGTTCAGGGTCATGTGGATCGCAACCACGAAGTCGCTCGCCTGAAGCGCGCTCTTGTCCATGTACCAGTGGCGCTCGATCTGGGCGCGGATGAAATCCTTGACGCTGTATGTGGCCTGCTGGCCGAGGATGGCGTTGGCGCTGCTCGCGTTGACCGTCGAGCTGCCGGCTTCGGCCTGCTGCCAGTCGTTGCGGGGCGTGCTCGCCTGGAGCTGCTGCTGGGTGGTGAGCGATTGCAGGCGGGCGCTCAAATCCTGGGTCGCTGGCGGCGGGTTGCTGGCCGGGGCGACGGCAGCGGGAATCGCGGTCTTGGGCTTTCTGGTCGTCGCGGGCAGCTTGTGGGTCTCGGGCAGGACCAGCGCCAGCTGCCGGTCGGCCCCGGTGCCGAGCTTGAGGCGCGGCCGGGCGACCTGGGGGACCGGCAAAGGCGTGTCGGCCACCGGCACCGGGCCAGGGGATTGCAGTCCTGTAGCGGGAGGCGCCTTGGCCTGAGGCAGATCCGCTTTCGCCTGGCGCGCGGGCGAGGCCGTCACGGCGGCGAACTGCACCAGGTCGACGGGGATCAGCGACGCTGCCGGGGGCGGCAGCTGCACCAGGCTCGGCAAGCCGAAGGCGATCAGCAGGGCCAGCGCGCCATGCAAGGCGAGCGAGCAGGCCAGGCCCTGGCCGATCGGCTCGCTATGCCGCCTGCTTTCAGGTTCCCCCTCCACCTGGATCTCCATCCAGCTGCGAGAGATGGGTCTGCTCCTTGCCAATGCGTGGTTTCGGCCTCCCTCGCCCTTCCCACTCCGGGCGCGAGAACCTTGACGGCGCCAGTATGGCGCAGCGCGACGGCCATCGCCATCGCGCATGCTTTCGGCAAACCGTCACAGCACGGCCACTTGCGGTAGCCGATCCCGCGCCCCAGAATGATCAAAGAGGGGCAAAGCAAGGCGGCCGCGCCCCTCGCGAAACAACCCGACGCGGCAGATCGCGTCTCACCGGGGAGGCAACAATGAGGTTCAGCGGACGAGCGGCGGCGCTCACTCTTGCAACCGGCCTGCTCCTTTCTCCGGGCCTGGCCAAGGCCGGCGGCACGGTCGAGGTGCTGCATTGGTGGACCTCCGGCGGCGAGGCCAAGTCGATCGGCGTGCTGAAGCAGGAATTCGAGGCCGCGGGCGGCAAGTGGATCGATTCGCCGGTGGCGGGCGGTGGCGGCGATGCGGCCATGACGGCGTTGCGCGCCAGGGTGGTGGCCGGCAACCCGCCCAGCGCGGTCCAGCTGAAGGGTCCCAACATTCAGGAATGGGCCGAGCAGGGCGCCCTCACCGACGTCGACGCGGTAGCCAAGGCCGAGAACTGGGATGCGGTTCTGCCGCCGGTCATCGCCAAGATCATGAAGTACGACGGCAAGTACGTGGCGGTCCCGTTCAACATCCACCGCATCAACTGGATCTGGGTCAATCCGGCGGTGCTTGCCAAGGTCGGCGCCTCGGTCCCCACCACCTGGGATGAGTTCAACGCCACGGCCGAGAAACTGAAAGCCGCGGGCATCATCCCGCTCGCCCATGGCGGCCAGCCCTGGCAGGACTTGACCATCTTCGAGACGGTCGTGCTCGGCATCGGCGGCGCCGACTTCTATCGCAAGGCGTTGGTCGATCTCGACGAGAACGCGCTCAAGAGCGACACCATGATCAAGGTGTTCGACGAGATGCGCAAGATTCGCGGCTATGTCGATCCGAACTTCTCGGGCCGCGACTGGAACCTGGCGACGGCGATGGTGATGAACGGCCAGGCCGCCTTCCAGATCATGGGCGACTGGGCCAAGGGCGAGTTCCTGGCCGCCAACAAAGTGCCGGGCAAGGATTTCCTCTGCGTGCCCGCGCCGGGCAACGGCTTCATCCTCAACACCAACTCCTTCGCCATGTTCAAGGTCAGCGGCGCCGACAAGATCGAAGGCCAGCAGGAGCTGGCCCACTTGATCATGACGCCGGACTTCCAGGCCACCTTCAACCTGACCAAGGGCTCGATCCCGGCCCGCATCGATGTGCCGCTGGACAAGTTCGACGACTGCGGCAAGAAGTCCGCGGCCGACCTCAAGGCCGCCATCGCCGCCAATACCCTGCTGCCCAGCGTGGCCCACGAGATGGCCGTGCCCCGGGCGATCCGCGGCGAGTTCCTTGATGTCGTGACCAACCACTTCAATTCCGACATGTCTTCGCAGGATGCCGTGACCCAGCTGGCGGCGGCGATGGAGCGCGCGAAGCAGCAATGAGACCCGGCCGGGACCGCCTGAACGCGGTCCCGGCCTGTTCCTGCCCCGGGGGGAATTCATGCGAACGGATGGGCGCCGTCTGCTCGCCAATCCCGAAACTTGGCTGCCCAGGCTGGTGGTGGCGCCCTCCTTCGCGGTCATCCTGGTCTTCGTCTATCTGTTCATCCTGTGGACGCTCTACATTTCCTTCAGCCATTCGGGCGTGATGCCCAACTACCGCTTCGACGGCCTGGCCCAGTACATCCGCCTCTGGCACACGCCGCGCTGGTACGTGGCGCTGGCCAATCTCGGGATCTTCACCAGCCTGTTCATGATCGGCTGCACCGCCGTCGGGCTCCTGCTGGCGATCCTCCTGGATCAGCGCGTGCGCGCGGAGGGCGTGATCCGCACCATCTATCTCTACCCGATGGCCATCTCCTTCATCGTCACCGGCACGGCGTGGAAATGGATCCTCAACCCCGGGCTCGGCATCGAGCGGGTGATGCAGTCCATGGGCTTCACCGGTTTCCATTTCGACTGGCTGGTCGATTCCCGCATGGCGATCTTCACCGTCGTCATCGCCGGGGTCTGGCAATCCTCGGGCTATGCCATGGCGCTGTTCCTGGCGGGACTTCGCTCCATCGACGACGAGATCGTGAAAGCGGCCGCCATCGACGGGGCCGGCGCCTTCAGGACCTATTTCCGCATCATGCTGCCGATGCTCCGGCCGGTGTTCCTGTCGGTCTTCGTCATCCTCGCCCATCTCGCGATCAAGAGCTTCGACCTTGTCGTCGCGCTCACCAACGGCGGACCCGGATATTCCACCGACATGCCCGCCACCTTCATGTACGCCTACGCCTTCCAGAGAAGCGAGCTCGGCATGGCCGCGGCCAGCGCGGTGATGATGCTGGCCACCGTCATGGCGGTGATCGTGCCCTATCTCTGGTCCGAGCTCCGGGCAGGCCGGCAATGAGACCGCGCGGCGAGGGGATCGTCCGGCCGCGCACGGCGGCGAGCGCGCTCCTCCGGCTCGTTCTCTTCGCCGTGCTCGGTCTCTTCGTCCTCTATTACCTGCTGCCGCTCCTGGTCATGGTCGCGACCTCCCTCAAGCCGCTGCAGGAGATCCTCACCGGCTCCCTCATCAGCCTGCCCCACCAGGTGACCTTCGATGCCTGGGGCAAGGCCTGGAACACGGCCTGCGTCGGCGTGCGCTGCGACGGGCTGGCGCCCTATATCCTGAACTCCGCCCTGATGGCGGTTCCCGCGGTTTTCTTCTCCACCATGATCGGCGCCATCAACGGCTACGCCCTCACCAAGTGGCGCTTTCCCGGAGCCGACACGATCTTCGCCCTGCTGCTCTTCGGCTGCTTCATCCCCTTCCAGGTGATCCTGCTGCCCATGGCGCGCAGCCTCGGCCTGCTCGGCCTCGCCGGCACGCTCTCCGGCCTGGCGCTGGTCCATGTCATCTACGGCATCCCCTTCACCACGCTGTTCTTCCGCAATTTCTTCATCACCGTGCCCAAGGCGATCGTGGACGCGGCCAAGATCGACGGCGCGGGATTCTTCCGCATCTTCTTCCGCGTCCTGCTGCCGCTGGCACCCTCGGCCTTCGTGGTCACGGTCATCTGGCAATTCACCCAGATCTGGAACGACTATCTCTTCGGCGTCTCCTTCACCGCCGGCGACAGCAATCCTGTGACGGTCGCCCTCAACAACCTGGTCGCCACCTCGACCGGGGTGACGGAGTACAACGTCGACATGGCCGCCGCGATCATCGCCGCGCTGCCCACGCTCCTCGTCTACGCGGTGGCCGGCAACTACTTCCTGCGCGGCCTTTCGGCGGGCGCGGTGAAAGGCTGAGGATGGCGAAGCTCCGCCTCGACAACGTCTACAAACGCTTCGGGCCCGCCAGCGTCCTCGAAGGCATCAGCCTCGAGGCGGCGGACGGCGAGTTTCTCGTCCTGGTGGGCCCGTCGGGCTGCGGCAAATCCACTCTGCTCAATCTCATCGGCGGGCTCGAGACCGTCAGCGACGGGCAGATCTTCATCGGCGAGCGGTTGGTGAACGAGGTGGCGCCGAAGGACCGCAACATCGCCATGGTGTTCCAGTCTTATTCCCTCTACCCGACCAAGACGGCGCGGCAGAACATCACCTTCGGCATGGAATCGCGCCATGTGCCGAAGACCGAGCAGAACCAGGCGCTGGCCCGTGTCTCCGAGCTCCTGCACATAGAGCCGCTGCTGGACCGCAAGCCCGGCCAGCTCTCGGGCGGCCAGCGCCAGCGCGTGGCCATGGGGCGCGCGCTGGTGCGCAACCCGGATCTCTTCCTGTTCGACGAGCCGCTGTCCAATCTCGACGCCAAGCTCAGGGTCGAGATGCGCACGGAGATCAAGAAGCTCCATGCCCGGCTCGGCCAGACCATGGTCTATGTCACCCACGACCAGGTGGAGGCGATGACCCTCGCCTCCCGCATCGCGGTGATGGACAACGGCCATGTCCGGCAGTTCGCCGCACCGGAGACGGTCTATGAGGAGCCGGCCGACGTCTTCGTCGCCTCCTTCATGGGTTCGCCGCCGATGAACATCCTGCCCGGGCGGCTGATCCGGGACAGCGGACGGGACGGCGCGCTTTGCCTGGAAGTCGAGGACCGGCAGGGGACCGCCCGCTTCTTCCTTCCGAGCCGCATGACCCAGGCCCTCGACAAACATGTCGGGCGCAAGCTGTGGCTGGGGCTGCGACCCGAGATCATCACCAAGGCCGGAAGCCAGAAACCCGGTCCCGAACTCTCAGCCTTCGAGCGGCGGGTCGACGTGGTCGAGCCCACCGGGCCCGATACCATGATCGTCTTCGAGCTCGGCGGCATCGAGGCCATCGCGCGGGTGGCACCCGGAGATCACGACCCCGTCGGTTCGGTCTTCCGCTTCGAGGCCAACATGGACAAGGCGAAGCTGTTCGATCCGGAGACCGGCAAGCGGCTGTGACGGCTTGTGCCCAGCCCGGGCTCAGCAGCGCGCCGTCACCAGCAGCGGTAGCAGGGATGCCAATAATAGGGCCCGGGACGGACCACGACGCAGCCGGCAAGCGCGTTGGCCACCACCAGGGCGAGGATCGCTCCGCGTAACAGGCGCATGGGAACCCCCTTCGATCGGCTTCGATAGGCTTTCCACGAGGTCGGGCTTCCAATCCTGCGCTTCGCCGGTGGAACGATCAGCGCCTGGGAAAGTTTTCCACCGGCGATGCAGGCCTGCCTTCTTGTTTTTGCGCTGCACAATTCCAAGCTTGGAGGGTATCAAGGGCTCGACATGAATGCGGGGACCGCCAGCATGAAGCCAGGCAAGAAGGCCAGGGCAGGGGCCAAGGCCAAACCCCCTCTCAGGGTGCGCCATGAGCCGCCCACCCTGGACGAGGCGATTTTCGCGGCCCAGGGACTCTCGGACAAACTCAGCGAGCAGATCGAGATCGCCGCCTCCCTCATGGGTCTCAGCGCCGAAGAGGTGGGCCCGCGGGTCCGGGCTCAGGCCAGTCCGCGCGGCGCCGTGCGGGAACTCGTGCTGCGGGGGGCGGCTGGAACCGAACGCCGGGTCGTGGTCGAGCGCAAGACTCCGCGCCGCTTCCAGCCGCCGCTCCGGCCGGCCGATTTCAGGTCTTAGCCCGAGCTTAGGCCCCGGTCTCGCCCGGTGAGGCGAAGCGGTTTTCCATCTGGCCGATCAGCCAGCGTGCCGCCTTCCCGGGCTGAAAACCGCGACGGGACACCAGGTAGAGGGGCAGCCTGTAATCGGTGGCGCCCCAGCCTTCGACCTGGATCCGCTTGAGGCGGCCGGCCGCCAGATCCTCGCGAACCATGTGCAGCGGCATGTTGCAGAAGCCGAAGCCCGCCAGCAGGAAATCGTAACGCATTTTCAAATCGCCGAAGCGCCAGACATGGGGGCTGATGACGCCGCGCATGACCCCGGGTTGGAGCTGGCTGCGATCCGTCAGCACCAGCTGGGTGTGGCGCTCGAACTCGCGGCGCGGCACCGCGCCGTCCCAGGCGGCAAGCGGGTGGCCGGCCGCGACGACGCTCGCCATGGTGATGCTGGTGAGATAGCGCCGCTCGATCTCCTCGCCCGGCTGTTCGGGCCAGTTGGGGGCGATGCCGAGGCGCGAGCTTCCATCGCTGATCCGCGTCACCACGCCGCCGAGGGATTCCGAGTGAAGGGTCACCGGCAAGAGGGGAAAGACGGACAGGAGCTCGCGCAGCAGCTCGGTCAGCATCGCCACGGGAAACATCACGTCGACGACGAGGCCGAGATCGGGCTCCATGTCCTCGGCGATGCTGCGCGCCCTCGCCCTGAGCTCGGCGGCCCGTGCGACGACGGAGCGGGCGTCGGCCAGCACCGTCTGGCCGGCCTCGGTCAGGCGCGGCTTGCGCGCCGCGCGATCGAAGAGCTGCAGCCCCAGTGCTGCTTCCAATTGCCCGATCCCGTGGCTCACCGCCGACTGGGCCCGTTTCAGCCGGCGGGCCGCGGCCGAAAAGCTGCCCGCATCGGCGATAGCGATGAGCATCCGGAGCTGGTCGAGGGTGACGGCTTCAAGCATCTATTATCAATAAAGTAGATGGATGGGTGCAGTTTTTTCCCACTTCTGTAGATATATGGCAATGCCCAATTTCCCGCCATCGGCCAACCGCCCTTTCGAGGGCAATCCGCAGGAGGCAATTCATGGGCAAGCTTCTCTTCGTTACTTCCAGCATTTTCGGCGCAGACTCGAAGTCCCGGCAGCTCGGTCAGGCGTTCGTCGACAAGTTCGTGAAGCAGAATCCGAGGACGATCGTGGTCGAGCGCGATCTGGCGGCGGAGCCCCTGCCCCACATCACCGGCGCCACCATGGCCGCGATCGCCACGCCGGCGGAAAAGCGCAGCTCCGAGCAGGCCGAGGCCGTGGGGCTTGCCGATCGGCTGATCGAGGAGCTCGAGGCGGCGGACACCATTCTCCTGGCCGTGCCGATGTACAACTTCTCGGTCCCCTCGACCCTGAAGGCCTGGATCGATCACGTGGCCCGGGCGGGCCGCACCTTCCGTTACACCGAGAAGGGTCCCGTCGGCCTGCTCAAGGGCAAGCGGGTCTTCATCGTCGCCAGCCGCGGCGGCGTCTATAGCCAGGGGCCGGCCAAGGCGCTCGATTTCCACGAGCCGTACCTGCGCGGCATGCTGGGGTTCCTCGGCCTCGACGACGTCACCTTCGTCCATGCCGAGGGCCTGGCCATCAGCGCCGAGGCCGCGGCCAAGAGTCTCGCCGGCGCGCACGAGCGAATCGAGGCGCTGCTGCCGCAGTCGGCGGCCGCATAGGAAAACTCCTCCGGCGGCGAGGTTCATGGGGGCCGGCGCGGCTAGCGTCTGATCGCCTCAAGTTGAATCAACTTGAGGCGTGAATCAGCCGCTAATTCAAATAAGTAGAGTGAGATTCACGGTTCAGGTTGCTTCAACCTGAACCGATCTCACTCTAGCGCCGGCCCTGCTGGTTTCATGAAAATTTCATAAGTAGCGACAAGTTTCCTTATTCCTGCCACCTTGCGGGGCTACATTTTCGCCCACCCGAATCTCTGGGCGGGAGCCTCATCCGATATGACTGCACGCGCGAACATTCTGGCGGGCCTGGCGGCGGCCGGCCTTTATCTCGGTGCGTCGATCACGGCCATGGCCCAGAGTGCTGGCGACCCGCCGGGTCGGGTGGGCCGCCTGGCGCAGATCTCCGGCACCGTGTCCTTCCACACGGCGCAGGACAATCAGTGGACGGCTGCGACCCTCAACTACCCCATCACCAGCGGCAACTCGCTCTGGACCGAGCCGCGATCCCATGCCGCCGTGGACGTCGGCTCGAGCCGCCTCTATCTGGACGGCTCGACCGAGCTCGACATCGGTACACTCGACGACCAGCACTTCATCGCATCCCTGCCCCAGGGAGCGGTCTATGTGAGGGTCTATGCCGATGCCGGCGGCCAGTATGAAATCGATACGCCGCGCGGCCAGGTTCAGATCAGCCAGCCGGGTAACTACGAGATCATCGCCGGCGACGCCGATCATCCGACGGCGGTGACGGTCTATCAGGGCCTGGCCGAGGTCGCCGGGCAGGCCGGAAATATGTCAGTCGGACCGGGTCAATCCGCCAGCATCACCGGGCAGGACAACCAGCTTCAGGGGGCAATCGGTCAGGCGCCGCCGCTGGACGATTTCATCCAATTCGTCCAGGACGAGGAACGGCCCTACGCCAACCAGCCGGCCCAGCCGCCCCAGCAATACGGCTCGCCGGGGATGACCGGCTATCAGGACCTCGCGCAGTACGGCGCCTGGCAATCGACCCCGGACTATGGCCCCGTCTGGTACCCCCAGGTGGCCGCCGGCTGGGCGCCCTATCGCTACGGTCATTGGGCCTATGTCTGGCCCTGGGGCTGGACCTGGATCGACGACGCCCGCTGGGGCTTCGCGCCTTTCCACTACGGCCGCTGGCTTGACTACGGCGGGCGCTGGGGCTGGGTCCCGGGCGCCTACGAGCGGGCGCCGGTCTATGCGCCGGCCCTCGTCGCCTTCTTCGGCAATTTCGGCGGCATCGGCGTCGGGATCGCCATCGGCCAGGCCGTGGGCTGGGTTCCGCTCGGTCCCGGAGAGATCTGCTATCCCGGCTATCGGGCGAGCCCGGACTACATGAGGCGCATGAACGTCGCCTACATCCACAACACGACGATCATCAACTACAACTACTACAACGCCCCGCGCGGCTCCGACTTCGGCCAGTACCGGAATCATGTCCGCGGCGCGACCATGGTCTCGAGCGACGACATGCTGCATTCGCGGTCCATCGGCCAGGCGTGGAAGCGCACGCCCCAGGGCGGATCGAGCGCGCCATGGCAGCATGCCAAGTCCTATGGCGGCCAGGCGCCGATCAAGCCCAGCTATGCGACCGTCGGCGTCACGGCGGGCACGGCGCGCCAGATCGGCGTCGTCGGCACTGCGCCGCCCGCCGGCACTCATTCGCCGGGCCCTCAGATCCATCAGTACAAGCGGCTCGGCGCGAACGGCCAAGGCGGGAATAACGGCCAGGGACAAACCGGCGGCCAGGGCCAGGCCGGCGGTCAGAATAACCTGACGGGAACCGGCCACGGCACGACAACTTTCACCGTTCCGCCAAAAACCGGAACCACGATCAAGGGCGCCAACGCGCCCGGCCCCGCGACACCCAACAACGGCGGCAATACCCAGCTTTACAAAGGAACGGTGGCGCCGGGGCCGACGATCCCAACGAACAACGGGACCGGCACGCAGGCCGGCCAGAACGGCCAGACTGGCGGCAACCAGTCGAAGAAGCCGAAAAGTATCGTGACGGGAACTCCCGGCCCGACGATCCCGACCAACAACGGGACCGGCATACAGGCGGGGCAGAACGGCCAGACTGGCGGCAACCAGTCGAAGAAGCCGAAAAGTATCGTGACGGGAACTCCCGGCCCGACGATCCCGACAAACAACGGGACCGGCACGCAGGCCGGCCAGAACAGCCAGACCGGCGGCAACCAGTCGAAGAAGCCGAAGAACTACTACCAGGGCGGCACGACGGGCAACGCGGGCAGCCAGGGCGGCACGCTCCATCAGAACTTCGGCACGGGCCAAGGCGGCAACGCTGGCACGCAAGGCGGTCAGAACGGCGCGTTCAATTCGAATGCCGGCAACGGCACGAGCGGACAACAGCACTTGAACCCGCAGAATGGGCAAATCCAATCGGGCAATGTACAGCCCCGCAACTATGGCAATACCGGAAGCCAGGGTCAGCTCGGCAACAGCCACAATGTGCAGTCCGGAACGGCGCCAAAATTGCCGCCACCGCCACCGCCGCCTTCATCCAAATGCAAGGCGGGCCAAAAATGCACTTGAAGCGCGCGTGGCCAAGGACCGTAGGCATATCAAGCGGTGAAAATCGGCTAAGGGCGCGGGTCAGTGCCGGCGTCGGCGTGCCTGGAGAGCCGAGAGCAGGAACAGCCAGCCGATCCGCGGGCTGAACTTGCTTTCGCCGGCGTGGCGCGGGCGAAAGACGAACGGGAGTTCGCGGAAGACGATGGGCGGATCGGCCGCGGCGAGCAGCTCCAGCAATATCTTGAAGCCGGCCCCTGACAGCCCTTCGAGATCGCAGCGGCTCAGAATCCCGCGCCGGAACATGAAGAACCCACTCATGGGATCGGTAAGCCCGATTCCCAGCAGCGCGCGGGCCACGCGATTGCCCGTCCGGCTGATGAGCGAGCGCGCGAGGGAAAACTCGCCGATGCCGCCGCCCGGGAGATAGCGGCTGCCGGAGACGAGCTCGGCATCGCCCGCTTTCAGCAGGGTCAGCATCCGCGGCAGCAGGGCCTCGTCGTGCTGCAGATCGGCATCCATGACGGCGACGAAGGGCGAACGGGTGGCAGCGAAGCCCTCCAGGCAGGCTGAGGAAAGGCCGCGGCGCCCTACTCTTTTGAGGCAACGCACGTGAGGCTTGCCGCGGCCGATTTTCGCCACCTGCTCGGCGGTGCCGTCGGGCGAATCATCGTCCACGAACAGGGCTTCCCAGGAAATCCCCTCGAGCGCCGCCTCCAGGCGCAGGACCAGGGGCTCGACATTGCCGGCTTCGTTGAATGTCGGAACGATGACCGAAAGTTCGTAATCCATCCCGGCGCCAATCTAGAAGGCAGGAAGAGATGCCCGCAAGCCTGGCCGGCCAAGGAGTTCGCTGCTTCACCCCGCGGCCGGCGGTTCACAAAGTCGGGAATTCAAAGGCAACCCGGAATTTGGTTCTTACGGCACCTTTACAGCCAAACGACCGATGAACTAGCTTAGCCGCCGCGCCACGGCATAAACTCCGGGAAGCGTCAGGCGAGGCAATGGCCATAGGAGCTGTCGAAGTCCGGGAAGGGCATGCTCCCTTCCGGGAGTACCGGACGTGGTACCGCGTGACCGGCGATCTCGCCGGCGGCAAGCCGCCGCTCGTGGTGCTCCATGGCGGCCCAGGCTGCACCCACGACTACGTGGACTCCATCAAGGGCCTCGCCGGCAACGGCCGGGCCGTCGTCCACTACGATCAAATCGGGAACGGACGCTCCACCCATTTGCGGGACAAGGGACCGGACTTCTGGCAGCCGCCGTTGTTTGTCGAGGAGCTGGACAATCTCCTGCGCCATCTCGGCATCGCGGGCGCCTACCATGTCCTCGGCCAATCCTGGGGCGGCATGCTGGGGGCCGAACACGCCGTGCTTCGGCCCAAAGGCCTGAAGGCCCTCGTCATCTCGGATTCGCCGGCCTCTATGGAAACCTGGGTCACCGAGGCGAACAAGCTGCGCGAGGCGCTGCCGGCCGAGGTCCAGGCGACCCTGCTGGCGCATGAGAAGGCCGGAACGACCAACTCGCCCGAATACGTCAAGGCCACGCGGGTCTTCTACGACCGTCATGTCTGCCGGGTGAACCCGTGGCCACCGGAGGTGGCGCGCACCTTCGCCGCCCTGGAGGAAGACCCGACCGTCTACGTCACCATGAACGGCCCCAACGAGTTTCACGTCCTCGGCACGCTGAAGCACTGGTCGATCGTCGACCGGCTGCACCTGGTCCAGGCGCCCACCCTGCTGATCTCGGGGAAATACGACGAGGCGACGCCGGCCTGCGTGCAACCCTACGCCGACCGCATCAAGAACGTGCGCTGGGTGAAGTTCGAGAATTCGAGCCACATGCCGCATGTCGAGGAAACCGAGCGCTACCTCAAAGTGGTCGGCGATTTCCTCGCGGCCCATGACAGGTAAAATCACAGGCAAGCGGCCCGCCATGAGGCCGCAGCCGTAACTGCAAGCGAGGGGGGATCGGGGTGACGTTGGTGTGACCGGGTCGGGCGTAACAGAGTTGAAAGCCGGCGAGGGCTACGCGGAGTTCAGAGGCCATCGCACCTGGTACCGGGTGGTTGGCGATCTCGGCGGGCCGAAACCGCCGCTGGTCACGCTGCATGGCGGGCCGGGCGGCTCGCACGACTACCTGGAGAGATTCGCCAGGCTCGCAACCGGCGGTCGGGCAGTCATTCTCTACGACCAGATCGGCGGCGGGCGGTCGACGCATCTCAGCGACAAGGGTGCCGATTTCTGGACCGTGGCGCTGTTCCTGGACGAGCTCGATAACCTCCTCGCCCATCTCGGCATCGACAAGCGCTATCACCTGCTCGGCCAGTCCTGGGGCGGCATGCTGGGCGCCGAGCACGCGGTCAGACGCCCGAAAGGCCTTCGTTCCCTCGTCATCGCTGATTCGCCGGCCTCCATGGAGCTCTGGGTCGAGGAGGCGGATCGCCTGCGCCTGGCCCTGCCGCCGGACGTGCAAACCACGCTGGTCAAGCACGAGAAGGCCGGAACGACCAGCTCTCCCGACTACGCCAAGGCGGTGCGCGTGTTCTACGAACGCCACCTCTGCCGGGCCAAGCCCTGGCCCGAGGAGCTGGACCGGAGCTTCGCGGTGATGGAACAGGATCCGACCGTCTATCACACGATGAACGGGCCGAGCGAATTCCACGTCATCGGCAGCCTCAAGCACTGGAGCATCATCGACCGGCTCGATCGGATCGTGGCGCCGACCCTGATCTATTCGGGGCGCTACGACGAGGCGACGCCGGCGACGGTGCAGCCTTACGCAGACAGGATCAAAGGGGCGCGCTGGGAGATCTTCGAGAACTCCAGCCACACGCCCCATCTCGAAGAAACCGAACTCTGCCTCAAAACCGTCGGCTCGTTCCTGGCCGCGCATGACGGCTGATACGACAAGATCAACGCCAGTGGGATGTGAAAGGAAGGCAAAGATGCGTCGAATGAAATGGTTGGTCGGTGCCGCGGCCGCCGTAGGCCTGCTGGCCGCGGCCGCTCAGCCGGCCTCGGCCACCGACCCGCACCGAGGCGGAACGCTCCGTCTTGTGTCGCAGTCGGCAGGCGGAAGCCTCGATCCGAAGATCAACTACACCCTGCAATACTGGACCATGTACCAGTACGTCTATGACGGGCTGGTGACGTTCAAGCATGCGGCCGGCGATGAGGGCTTCAAGATCGTGCCCGACCTGGCCGAGGAGATGCCAGCGCCCCAGAATGGCGGCAAGACCTATGTCTTCAAGCTGCGCAAGGGCATCAAGTTCTCCACCGGACAGGAAGTCACGGTCAAGGACGTGGTTGCGTCCTTCCAGCGCATTTTCAAGGTTTCGACCCCGACCGCCGGCTCCTTCTACAACGGCATCGTCGGCGCCGACGCCTGCCTGAAGACGCCGGCAACCTGCACGCTCGACGGCGGCGTGGTCGCCGACGAGGCCAACAACACGGTCACCATCAACATCGTGGCTCCGGATGCCGAATTCTTCGACAAGCTCGCCGTGCCTCATGGCGTGATTCTGCCGGCGGATACGCCGGACAAGGACATGGGCAACACGCCGATTCCCGGCACCGGGCCCTACATGTTCTCCGAGTACGATCCCAACAAGGACCTCGTGGCGGTTCGCAATCCCTACTTCCAGGAGTGGAGCAAGGATGCCCAGCCCGACGGCTATCCGGACCAAATCCGCTATGATTTCGGGCTCACCCAGGAGGCGCAGATCACCGCCATCGAGAACGGCCAGTCCGACTGGACGCTCGACCAGCCGCCGCCGGACCGCCTGGCCGAGATGGGCACCAAGTACAAGAACCAGGTGCACATCAACACATTGACGGCCATGTGGTATGTGCCGATGAACGTCAATATCCCGCCCTTCAACAATCTGAAGGCGCGCCTGGCGGTCAATTACGCCATCGACCGCAATGTGACGGTGAAGCTGTTCGGCGGGAAGGTGCTGGCCCAGCCGTCCTGCCAGGTCTTGCCGCCCGGCTTCCCTGGCTATGAACCGTACTGCCCCTATACCAAGCATCCCGGCACGAAGTGGAGCGCGCCGGATCTCGCCAAGGCCAGGCGGCTGGTGAAGGAATCGGGCACGGCGGGCCAGAAGGTGACCATCATCGTCCAGGACCTGACGGTCGACAAATCCGTCGGCACCTATCTGCAGACCGTCCTGAAGTCGATCGGCTATGATGCCAGCGTCAAGGCGCTCTCGCAGAACATCCAGTTCACCTACATCCAGAACACCAACAACAAGGTGCAGATCAGCGTCACCCAGTGGTACCAGGATTATCCGGCGCCGTCGGACTTCCTGAACGTGCTGCTGGGCTGCAATACTTTCCATCCGGGCTCGGACAACTCGCCCAACATCGCGGGCTTCTGCGACAAGGACATCCAGGCCAAGATGGATCACGCTCTGGCTACCGGCATCACCGATCCGGCCGCTGCCGCGAAGGAGTGGGCGCAAATCGACAAGCTGACGACCGACCAGGCGCCGATCGCCACGCTGTTCACGCCCAAGTACATCGACTTCCTGTCGAAGCGGGTCGGGAACTACGTGTTCAACGCCCAGTACTACTGGGTGCACGACTTGGCCTGGGTGCAATAGCGAGCGACCAGGCACCGGTTAGACAAAGGCTTCATCGCTATAGTGCACCACGATGAGCGACAGTCTGCCGGCAACGACTGAACTAAGGGAGGGACCGGCCGCCATGGTGCGGCCGGCCCTCGGTCCCTGGGCCCGGGCGGCACGCAAGCTCGTCGCCAATCGGGCGGCGATGGCGGCGCTCGGGCTCTTCATATTGATCGTGCTGGCCTGCCTTGCGGCACCGCTCTATGCCGACTACATCGCCCACACCGACCCCTTCAGCTCCAACATCGACGGCACCACCAACATCGACGGCCAGGACGTGGCGCTGGTGCAGCCCTCGACCGAGGGCCTTGGGTTGGGTTCAATTCCTCTCGGCCCGACCTGGGACATCCGGAACTTCTTTCTCGGCGCTGACGCGCAAGGCCGGGACGTTGCGGCGCGCCTGCTCTACGGCGGGCGCAATTCGCTCCTCATCGCGGGCGCTTCGACGATCATCTGCCTCGTCCTGGCGGCGCTGACCGGACTCATCGCCGGCTTTTTCGGCGGCATCACCGACATGCTGATCTCGCGCCTGCTCGACGTGCTTTGGGCGTTTCCCATTTATCTGCTGGCGATCTCGCTTTCCATCGTGCTCATCAGCCACGGCTTTAGCATAGGTCCCATCGAGATCACGTCCGGCAGCCTCTCGCTTCCGATCTTCATCATCGGCATCGTCTACGTCCCCTATGTGGCGCGACCGATAAGGGGCCAGGTCCTGTCGCTGAAGGAGAGCGAGTTCGTGCTGGCGGCCAAGGGCCTGGGCGTGCCCGACTGGCGGATTCTCTGGCGCGACATGCTGCCCAACGTGATGACCACCATCATCGTCTTCGTGCCCTTGCTGATGGCGATCAACATGCTGACGGAATTGGCCCTGTCCTTCCTCTCCATCGGCGTCCAGGCGCCGGACGCGAGCTGGGGCACGATCATCCAGGACGGCCAGGACCTGATCTATACCAGGCCCTGGGTCGCGATCGCGCCGGGCATCGCCATCGTGCTGACGGTGCTGGCCCTCAACATCCTGGGCGACGGCGTTCGCGACGCGCTCGATCCGCGCGCCAAGCTGAGGATCACCTGAGGCGATGTTCAGCCTGCTGATCCGCCGCGTTGCCCAAATGGTCTTCGTCATGATCGGCATCAGCATCCTGGTATTCCTCATCTTCTTCGCCACGCCGGGCGCCGATCCCGCCGCGCGCATCGCTGGCCGGAATGCATCCCCGGAGGTCGTGGCCGAGGTGCGCAAGAGCTTCGGCTTCGACAAGCCCCTGCCGGTTCAATACGCGGTGATGATGAAGCGCCTCTTTGTCGACCAGGACCTCACCTCTTTCGTAAACCGCGGCGAAGTCGTGGTTCCGGAGATCATGGGCGCGGCGCCGGTCACGCTTTCCCTGGTCCTGGGTGCCGCCGTCTTCTGGATTTTCGGAAGCATCGCCATCGGGCTCATCGCGGCCGCAACCAAGGACAGCTTTCTCGATCGCCTGCTGATGGTCCTCGGCCTCATCGGCATATCCATGCCGGTCTATTGGCTGGGCGAAATCGTCAACCTGATAACCCAGAGCCGCTTGCACGACAGCTGGATCTTCTCCTGGGTGCCGCCGCTGGGCTACACACCGCTGACCGAGGATCCCTGGCTCTGGTTCAAATCCCTGCTTCTGCCCTGGATCACGCTGGCCATCCTCTATATCGGCCTTTACGGCCGGGTACTGAGAGCGAGCCTGGTGGAAGCCGGACAGGAAGACTATATCCGCACGGCGCGCTCGAAGGGCCTGAGCGAGAGCCGGATCCTCATTCGCCATGCCTTGCGCACGTCGCTGATCGCCTTCGTTACGCTGTTCGGCCTCGATTTCGGCGCGCTGGTCGGCGGCAGCGCGCTGTTGACCGAGGTCGTCTTCGCCCTCCAGGGTGTCGGCCGGCTCACCTATCAGGCCCTGCTCGATCTCGATTTGCCCGTCATCATGGCGACCGTGATGTACGCCTCCTTCTTCGTCGTCTTCGCCAACGCGCTGGTGGACATCCTCTATGGCATCCTCGACCCCCGCGTCCGCGTCGCCTGAAGCCAAGGCGCCGCTGCTCGAGGTGCGGGACCTCAAGGTCTCCTTCCGCACCGAGCGGGGCCTGCTGCGGGCCGTGGACGGCATTTCCTTCCGGGTCGACACCCATGAGATCGTGGGCGTGGTGGGCGAATCGGGCTCGGGCAAGACCGTCTCCCAGATGAGCGTGATGGGTCTGGTCAACGACCCCAACGCGGTGATCGAGGGCTCGATCCTCTACAAGGGGCGCGAGCTCGTGGGCCTCAGCCAGCGCCAGCTGCGCTCCGTGCGCGGCAACGAGATCGCCATGATCTTCCAGGATCCGATGACCGCGCTGACGCCGGTCTATACCATCGGCTGGCAGATCGCCGAGCAGCTGCGCGCCCACAACAGGCTCTCCAGCCGGGGCGCCCGCAAGCGTGGCATCGAGCTTCTGGCCGAGGTTGGGATCCCCAACCCGTCGATCACCTTCGACCGGTATCCGCACCAGCTCTCCGGCGGCATGCGCCAGCGCGCCTTCATCGCCATGGCGCTGTCCTGCAATCCCTCGCTGCTCATCGCCGACGAGCCGACCACGGCCCTCGACGTCACCGTCCAGGCCCAGATCCTGGAGCTGATCAAGCGGCTCCGGCGCGACTTCGGCTCCTCCATCGTGCTCATCACCCATGACTTGGGCGTGGTGGCGGAGGTCGCCGACCGGGTGATGGTCATGTATGCCGGCCGGATCGTCGAACGCGGCACGACCCGGGAGATCTTCACCGATCCCTGGCATCCCTATAGCTGGGGCCTGCATGATTCGATCCCGCCCATGGAGGGTGCCAGGCCGCGCCGCCTGGCATCGATCCTCGGCAGCCCGCCCTCGCTCCTCGACCTGCCGCCGGGCTGCGCCTTCTCGCCGCGTTGCCCGCACCGGTTCTCGCGCTGCACGGAAAAGCCGGCGCTCGCCGGCACAAGCGGCCATCAGGCCGCCTGCTTCCTTTCGCCCGAACAGCGCCAGCAAGCGCGCGCCGCGCGCCGCCGGCCGCTCAAGGAGGCGTCGTGACCGAGGCTCCGAACAAGCAAGCGCCTCTCATCGAGGCGATCGACATCAAGAAGCATTTCAGCGTCGGTAACAGCCTGCTGCCCGGTCATCGCCGCACCGTCTATGCGGTCGACGGCGTCTCCTTCAAGGTCTTCCCGGGCGAGACCCTGGGCCTGGTGGGCGAATCGGGCTGCGGGAAGTCGACCCTCGGGCGCTGCCTGGTGCGGCTCTACGAGTTGACCGCCGGCCGGCTGCTGCTGAAGGGCCGCGAGATCGGAAACTTGAGCTTGCGGGAACTGCGGCCGATCCGACGCGAGATGCAGATGGTGTTCCAGGATCCCTACGCCTCGCTCAATCCGCGCCGGCGGGTGGGGGATCTGATCGCCGAGCCGCTGCACGTCCATGGCACGGCCAGCCGGGACCAGATCGAACGCCGGCTGAAGGAGCTCATGTCCCTGGTCGGCCTCGAGGCCGAACACCTGAACCGCTTTCCCCACGAATTCTCGGGCGGCCAGCGCCAGCGGATCGGGATCGCTCGCGCGCTTGCCCTTCACCCCGGCCTGATCGTCGCCGACGAGCCGGTCTCGGCCCTCGATGTCTCGATCCAGGCGCAGATCGTCAATCTCTTCGCCGACCTCCAGGAGCGCCTGGGGCTCACCTACATCTTCATCGCCCATGACCTCAGCGTCGTGCGCCAGGTTTCGAGCCGGATCGCCGTCATGTATCTGGGCGCCATCGTCGAGATGGGGCCGACCGAGGCATTGTTCCACGCGCCGGCCCATCCCTATACCGAGGCCCTGATCTCGGCCGTTCCCGTTCCCGAGGTGGACCGGCTGAACCGGCGCGAGCGGATCGTGCTCACCGGCGACGTGCCGAGCCCGATGAACCCGCCGGCCGGCTGCCGCTTCAACCCGCGCTGCCGCTTCGCGACCGATCTCTGCCGCAAGGAACGTCCGGTCTTGCGGGAGCTCGGCGACGGCCGCACGGTCGCCTGCCACTACCCCCTCGTGCAAGCCGCCGCGGCGGCTTAGCCTTCGAGAATGATCCGAGACAGGCAGACATCGCCCGGTTCGGCGGCGGAGCCGGCATCGGTGCTGGCGCTGATGCGCCCGCCCGCCACGGTCATGCGCTTCGCGCGGCTCGGCGCCTTCCACGCCACGCGGCTCAGCTTCGGGCGCTCGCTCATCCGCCGCATGGGGCGCGAGGCCTGGCGCTTCACGCGGCGCCTGACGGAGCTCGACGACCAGGGCTTCGGGCGCATGGTCTATGAAATCGAGACGCCCAAGGGCCGCCTCAGCTTCGCCGGGTTCTCCAACTACCTCGCCGACGAGGACCGCACCGACCGGGTCATCGCCGAGAAATGGGACGCCGCCTTCGCGCTTTCCGCCGGGAACCTCGGCGAGGCCGATCTCGCCCGGCTGGCCGCGGCCGCCCCACGCCAGGAAGCGGGGCGCTACGGCGCCGGCGATCTCGTGCTGAGCCGCGCCAACAAGAGCGTCAGGCTGTTCGAGGCCGCGACCCGGGCGCTCGCCGCCGGGCGCCAGCCCGATCTCGCCGATGTCCTTCGCGTCGGCTATCTCATGCGCACGACCGCGGTCTACGGCAACGGCAAATTCGGCCTCGGCGATCTCGCACGGGTCTGGCGCGACGGCATCTTCGCGCTGCCCTACGAGGCGGAAATGCTGACCGTCTACCTGATCCGCGAATTCAGCTTCGCCCTCATCGAGCATATCGCGCGCCGGCGCAACCCGGCCGGCGCCGTCGCCCTTTCCGCCGGGATCAAGCGGGCGCTCGGCATCGGCAACGCCACCGGCCTCGGCATGGCGCCATTCCTCATCGGCCATCCCAAGCTGTTCAACAACTGGATCGCGGCGCGGGAGACGGCGCTGGCCCGGGCCCGCGCCGTACCCGAATTGTCACGCGCCAAGGCGAAGCGGTTCCGGCAGCTGCTGGATCGGGCCATCGGCCATGTCGGCCAATGGACCACGGACGACGAACGGCAGGCCGGCCGCATCGCGCTCCTCGCCAAGGAGCTGGCGGCGCTTCGTGGCCGGCTGGACGACAGCACGGACCTGCTCGACCGACCGAGGCCGTGGGACGCGCTGATCGCCTGGGCCGAGACCGGCATGAGCCCGGAAACCACGGAGCTGCTGGCAAGCCTCGTCATCGAGCTCTATCCGGAGCTGGTGGACGATCTCGAGCATTCGACCGGATCGGACGAGAAGGAGCGGATCGATCCGGCCATGACATTGGCCGAGCTCAAGGCCCTGATCGAGCGGGCTTATGGCTGGGCGCTGCCGCCCGACTACGAGAACCCGAGGGAGCGCCACTTCTTCTGGTACCGGTCGGCGGAAAAGGACGAGCCGCGCCTGGGCGAGCGCTTCAACGAGCCTGGCGCGGCGCTGGAGCTGCCGCTCGGCATCGGCTTCATGGCCGCGCGCCTTCACCGGACCTTAAGGCGCCTGCCCGAGCGGGAGTTGCGGGCGAGCGTGGCCGAATTCCTGCTGGCCAATCCCCAGTGGCGCGGCATCCTGCGCCGGGTCCAGAGCCTGGCCGATCTGCCCTATGGCGAAATCAGGGACAACACGCTGGGGGACCAGTGCCTGCCCATCGACCTGCTGCGCTGCAAGCTTTCGATCTTCGGCGCGGCCAAATTCGACCCCAAATCCGACCGTTGGACGCGGATCACCCTGTTCCAGGGCGCGCCGACGATCGAAGAGCTGGGCCGGCCCGATGCCGACGATTGGGCCTTTCCTTATTTTCGGCCGTAATAAGATGCGGGTTTCCCAATTCGAGATCTACCGCATCTGCCAACGCGCCCTCGAAGGCCTGGGCGCGCCCTATGGGGTCGATCGCGACGGAGCCGAAGCCGCCGTTTGGCTGGAGGCACGCGGCTTGCCGGGACTGGCGCTCCTGGCGGCCGATCTGGAGCATTTGGCGAAGCCCGACGCCTTCGCTGGAATGACGCCGCCGATGGCCGCTGCTGGCGGCGCGGCCGAGTTGGATGCCAGCGGCCGGCCGGCCGTGGCCTTTCTGGGCGCCGCGTTGGATTTCCTGAGGCTGTTGGCGCTTCGGTCGCCGGACGGTCGCGGGCGGCTCGCGATCGAGCACTGCCGCTCGCCCTTGTTCTTGCTGCCGGCGGCGGTGGCTGCCGCGGGCGCGAGTCTCCGGCTCGCCTGGGGCGATGTCGCGGCAGAGATTGGGTCAGATAGCCTTTCGATCCGAATCGCGCCCGGCCGGTCAGCGGCCCAAGCACTGGGCGAAAGGGGACCTTGCGCGGTGGAGCTCGCGTTGGGGCAGGGGGAAATGCCGGCCGAGCCCGGCTCGGGGCCGCAGGCGGCCCTGAGCGTGGCGGATCTTGGTCGCGCCTATGACCGCGCCCTGGATGAGGGCGTGGCGGTCGACGACGAGGTTTGGCGGCGCCTCTCGATCGCGGCGGCCCGGGTCCAGGTTCCGGCGAGCGAGGTCTCGCGCCTCAAGGGCGCGGGCGGCGGCGACGCCAACACCTGACCAGAGCATGTTCCGATCCAATTGAATCGGAACATGCTCTGGAATCGTTGGTTTGGTCGCATTTTCTGCGCCGAACCGGTGCCCACTTCGGCGGAAAATGCTCTATTTTTCTTCGTGGTAGTCCTGCTCGGTGTTGACGTCCCAGATATTGGATTTGCCGGGAATGCCGGCGGCGATGTTGTCCACCATGGTCATGGCGGCCAGCATGGAGTGGTCCTGGTTGTTGTAGCGGTGCATGCCGTTGCGCCCGACCAGATAGAGATTTTCGATGGCGTCGAGATAGTCGCGCAAGCGGCCGAATTCGCCGTAGCTGCCGAAATAGGCTGGATAGGCCTTGGCCATGCGCACCACCACCGCGTCGCTGACGGCGGCGGCCTTGGCAACGGCGAGCTGCTCCAGCTCACGGGCAGCCAAGGCCTTCAAGGCCTCGTCGCTCGCGGTCCACAGCTGATCGCCCTCGCGGCAGAAATACTTCGAGCCCGAGCCAGATCCGCGCCGGATCGGCCACCATGTAGGGACTCCAGTTGTTGAAGATCTGCAGCCGCCCGACCTTGACGCCGGGCTCCTGAACATAGATCCAGTTGTCCGGCACGCGCTCCGCCAGGTCACGGCCCGTGGCGCCGCCGCCCAGCTCCAGCCGGTCGACCAGCAGGCCGACGGTGATGAAATCCCGATAGCGCAGGCCGGCAGCGATGTCGGCGATCGCGGCCGGCGGCGCCGGGGCGAGGCCGGCGGCGAGCTGCTGCACCGGCATGGTGGAGACGATCACGTCGCCGGAAAGGCGGTAGCGCTCGCCGGTGGCGAGCTTCAGCACCTCGACCTCGGCGATGCGGCCGTCCGCCAGATGCAGGCGCTCCACCCTCTGGCCGAAGCGCAGCTCGCCGCCGCGCCGCGTCACTTCGGCGGCGGCGAGGCGCCACATCTGGCCCGGCCCCAGCTTCGGATAGAGGAAGCGCTCGATCAGGCTGGTCTCGGTCCCTTTCTGGCCGAGGTCGGCCCGGCCCGGCCGCAAGCGCCGAAGCGCATGGCCCAGCACCTTGCGGATCGACAGGCCCTTGATGCGCTGGGCGCCCCATTCGGGGGAAATCTCCGTGCAAGGAACGCCCCAGACCTTCTCGGTGTACTCCTTGAAGAACTGTTGGTAGAGGGCGCGCCCGAACCGGTTGATGAGGAAATCCTCCAGGCTCTTTTCCGGCCGGATCGGCCGGGCCATGGCAGCGAGGTAGCTGAAGCCGATCTTCGCGGTCCGGCCGAGGCCCAGCTTCCACAAGGTGTCGGCGGAAAGGCTGAGCGGGTAATCGAACAGCCTGCCCCGGTGGAGGATGCGCGAGACGCGTCGGCGCAGCAGCATGACCGCATCGCTGGTCTTGGGATCGGCGCCTTCGCCCGGAGAGGTCAGGCGCCTTTCGCGGTTCTGGTAGCGAAGCAGAATCTCCTCTTCGGCCTTGCCCGCTTCCACGGGCATCATGTCGAGCCACCAGCCCATGACCCGGTCCGACTTGGAGAAGAAACGATGGCCGCCGATGTCGATCCGGTTGCCCTTGTACTCGACCGTGCACGAGAGGCCGCCCACGTCCTGCGATGCCTCGAGGACGATGGGGCGGACATCGGTCCGGCGCAGCAGCTCGACGGCGGCGGTGAGGCCGGCCGGTCCGGCGCCGATGACGATGGCGCTGCGCGCGCTCAACGGGATTCGAGGGCGACGGCGCCTGCCGGCCTCGGCCGGCGGGAGAGCCAGGCGGCATAGGCGAGAAGGGCCGCGGCGGCCAGCGGCCCAAGCTGCACGCCGATCGCGGCGGCAATGGGCTTGATGATGGGCGGCAGGGCCCAAAGCAAGGACATCGTACCCGCCTGGAGCCAGCCGATGTCCGCGGTCCTGTCCCGTCCGGCAAGAACGGCGAGCGGCAGGACGAAGACCGCGAGGTCGTAATCGAAGAAATACGGCACGGCGAGCGGCAGGCCCGCGGCCCAGGCCAGGCTCCGGGCGCCGAGGTCTTCGCTTCTGCCCCAGATGCTCCAGACCACGGCAATGGTCGCGAGGCTGGCCAGAATCTGGAGCGGCAGCGCCATGGGCAGCCCTCCGGCCAAGACCACGGCGCTGAATACCGTGGGATGGCGCCATAGCAGTTCGATGCTGCCGGCGACATGGCCGAGGGAGGTATTGGCATTGGCGAGAAAGGCGTGGATCACCGCGGGTCCGGTATAGGCCACGCCCAGGATCTCGAGGGTCGCGGCCGCCGCGAGGAAGGTGAAGAAAGCCCGATAGTGGCGGCCCGCCAGCAGGCAGAAGGGGATGAGAGTCGCGAGCTGGATCTTGAGGGTGAGAATGCCGAGCAGAAGGCCGGCCAGCGCGGGGCGCGTACGCAGGAGAAGAAAGCCGGCGCCGGCGAACGCCGCGGCGTAGAGGCCGACCTGGCCCAGCATGCCGGCATAAGTCGCCGCCGGGCAGAGGGCGAGAGGCAGCAGCAGGGCCGCCGTCCCCGATACGCGCCAGACCGTGAGGGCAAGCAGGACGGCCCCCAGCGCCATCCATAGTGCCGCGGCCGAGAGATAGGGCAGGCTCGCGATGGCGCGGGCCGGGAGCAGCATGCCGGGCGGGTAAGGCCAGGAGAGCCCGGCCACTTTCCTGCCCGCGGCAAGGCTCTCGGCTTCGGAAAATGCCCGATTGTCGTAAGCCGCGATGGCCCGCCCGTCGCGCGCGAGGCTGCCGGCGCCGTAGAACACGAGGAAGTCGAGGCCGACGGGATTGCCCGCGGCGTTGAGCACGCCCTTGACCGGCGTGAGCGCGGGCAGGATGACCGTGGGATAGAGCATCCCCCCGCCGAACAGCATGGCCATCATCCAGGCCACCAGGACCAGGTCCCGAAGCCGCCTGCCCCCGCCGCTCGGCCGCGCGCCATCCTCGCGTTCCTGCGATTCGCTCGCCATCTGCCTCACATGCCGGCGAGGATGGTATCCGCGCCCGCTTCAGCCCGCCAGCTTCAGCCCTCGCTGGCGGCAGGCGGCGGTGAGCGTGTTCTGGAGCAGGCAGGCGATGGTCATCGGGCCGACGCCTCCGGGCACCGGCGTGATGGCGCCCGCGACCTTGACCGCTTCGGCATAGGCCACGTCGCCCACGAGCCTCGCCTTGCCTTCGCGCTCGACCCGGTTGATGCCGACGTCGATGACCACCGCACCCGGCTGGATCCAATCGCCGCGGACCATCTCGGGCTTGCCCACGGCGGCGATCACGATCTCGGCCCGCCGGCATTCGCCCGGCAGGTCGCGGGTCCGCGAGTGCGCGATGGTCACCGTGCAGTTCTCGCCCAGCAACAGCTGGGCCATGGGCTTGCCGACGATGTTGGAGCGGCCCAGCACGATGGCGCGCTTGCCCGAGAGGTCGCCGAGCCGATCCTTCAGCAGCATCAGACAGCCGAGCGGCGTGCAGGGCACCAGGGCCTCGCCGCCGGTGGCGAGCCGCCCGGCATTCACCACATGGAAGCCATCCACGTCCTTGGCCGGGTCGATGGTGTCGAGCACGGCCTGGGGATCGATCTGCTTGGGCAGGGGAAGCTGGACCAGGATGCCGTTGACGGCCCGGTCGGCGTTCAGCTGTTTCACCAGGGCCAGAAGATCGGCCTGTCTCGTCTCCCTGGAAAGCTTGTGCTCGAAGGAGGCCATGCCGACCTCGACGGTCTGCTTGGCCTTGTTGCGGACATAGACCTGGCTCGCCGGGTCTTCGCCCACCAGGACCACGGCCAGCCCGGGCACGAAGCCGTGGCCGGCCTTGAGCGCCGCCACCTTGGTCGCGACGCGCCCGCGCAGGCCCTCGGCGTAGGCCTTGCCGTCGATGATCCTGCCGTTCATTGCCGCTCCGTCCATTGTCGTCGCCATCCCTCGAGTTTGGCGAGGAGCGCTGCCGGCTCGCCCGCCAGGTGAAACAGTTTCAGTCGGTTGCCGGCCCCCAGGATCAAGGTGAAATCGGCTCTCGGCAGCTGCCAGGTCGCGGCCAGAAGCTTGACGATGGCTGCATTCGCCTTGCCCGATTCCGGCTTCGCCCTCACCGTCACCTTGAGGGCAGTCCCCCCATCCGCCTCGGCCTTGAAGCCCTCGATCGCGTCCCGCTTCGCGCCCGGCCGGGCATGAACGCGCAGGCGCAAGCCTCCGGCCGCGGGCGCGAAGGGCTCAGGTGATAACGTACTCAAACAGAAGATTGCGCAGGAACAGCAGGAGCAGGATCAGGACCAGCGGCGACAGGTCGACGCCGCCGATAAGCGGCAGGAAGCGCCGGATCGGGCGCAGCGCCGGCTCGGTCGCCTTGTAGCAGAACCGCCCGACCTGGCTGACGATCGCGTTGTGCCGGTTGACGATGCCGAACGCGAGCAGCCAGGAGAGCACGGCCGAAACGATCAGCACCCAGGTGTAGATCCAGATCACGTCGACAAGGAGGTAGCCCAGAGAAACCATGGATCCCGCGGAGAGTTTCGCTGTCCGGAACAGGCCGGAACGGGCCGGAGGTTATCGGCAGGCGCGCGCGGGCGCAAGCAGGGGCAGCAGCGCTGGCCAGGCTTGCCGGGCCGGCGGTTTGCCAGGGCCTCCAGCTTGACAGTCTAGGCGGCCCTCAACATAGTCGCGCCCGATTCCGGACGCATGGGGCCGTAGCTCAGCTGGGAGAGCGCCTCGTTCGCAAT
This sequence comes from uncultured Alphaproteobacteria bacterium, assembly GCA_963724385.1. GTDB lineage: Bacteria > Pseudomonadota > Alphaproteobacteria > Dongiales > Dongiaceae > DASXQK01. The sequence continues at coordinate 1,980,854 of CAVRUJ010000002.1, forward strand.
GAGGAGGTCAGGGGTTCGATCCCCCTCGGCTCCACCATGCCGTCATGTCGTCCCTAGCCCTCGATCGCAGCGTGCGTTCTGCGCTAAGGAACCGCGGTCAAGCTGAGCATGGCGAGCCCGCCGGCGACGTTGAGACCCTGGATTCCCTCGACGCTCACGGGCTGCAGCACGATGGAATTCTGGGAACCGCCGAACAGCGCGTTGGCGCCCACGCCGTAGCCGGCGGCGACATCAGCGCCGACACCTCCGTAGTTGCCGGCGAGCGCGCCCCGCCCGACATTGTCGGTTGGCGCGATCACGCCCCAGACGATGACTCCCGCCGTCTCGAAGCCGATATCGACCCCGAACTTCTTGATCGTGCCGATATATCTGTCGGGCCGCTTGGAGGCGTCGGGCTGATAGAGGCAAGTGACGTCGCGCGACGAGCCGAAGATGAAGCTCGCATTGCCGGCGACGTCGCACTTGAGCCAGCCGGCCTTGACGCCGCTCTCGGCGGCGCCAGCGCCCGCTGCCAGCGGGATGGCGGCGGCGAGCAGGAGCGCGCCGAAGGTGATGTTCCGCAGTGGACGAAGCATGGCCATTCTCCTCCGCTTGAGGCGGCATGGATTCTGCCGTCCAAAAATGCGGCCGGTGCAGGCATTTGGCCATGGCCCTCACAAATAAGTCATGACCGGGACCGGCAACACGAGCCTGGAGCAAGATATGTCTGCAATGCGACCGGCCGCGCTCATATCATTGCCGGACGAGGTCGAACCGAAGCCTGCGGCGGGGCGCCCCCCGTGACAAATTCTCGTGAGCCAAGCGAGGGAGATGCCTCGCCGCCATCGTCGCTCGCTAGACTTGCGTAGGCATTGCCCTCGAGTGAGGAGGAACCGAACGATGAATCTGCTGGAAAGCCATATCGAGAGTCTCGAACCCCCGGTCGGCGACGTCTCGCGCCGCATCTTCATGGCGGGCGGGCTTGCCACGGGCTTCGCGCTTGCCACGCTCCCGGTCTCGGCCCAGACGATCACCACCGACAGCAACGGGCTGACGGCCGGCGAAGTCCGAATCCCGGTCGCCGACGGCAGCATCCCCGGCTATCGCGCCATGCCGGCCGAGGGCGGGCCTTTCGCGACCGTGCTGGTGGTGCAGGAAATCTTCGGCGTCCACGAGCACATCAAGGATATCTGCCGACGGCTCGCCAAGCTCGGCTATTTCGCCGTTGCGCCGGCGCTCTACGCCCGGGAAGGCGACGTGTCGCAGATGACCAGCAGCGACGAGATCATCACCAAGGTGGTTCTCAAGGTGCCCGATGCGCAGGTCGCGAGCGACCTCGATTCGACCGCCGAATGGGCGGGCAGCACGGGCAAGGCCGACCTCGCCCGGCTCGGCATCACCGGCTTCTGCTGGGGCGGGCGCCAGGTCTGGCTCTACGCCGCCCATAACCCCAAGCTGAAGGCGGCGGTCGCCTGGTACGGCTTGCTGCAATGGCCGAAGAGCCCCAACACACCCCTCGATCCCATCGAGCTGGTCCAGCAGATCGATGTGCCGGTGCTGGGCCTTTATGGCGGCTCCGATCTGGGCATTCCCATGGACCAGATCGAGGCCATGAGGGCCGCCCTCAAGGCTGCCGGCAAGCCTTGCGAGATCGTGGTCTATCCGAACGCGGGCCACGGCTTCAATGCCGACTACCGGCCGAGCTACCGGCCGGTCGAGGCCAAGGATGCCTGGCAGAAGATGCGGGCCTGGTTCACCCAGCATGGCGTGGCCTGAAGCCGGTGCGGCTTGGCAGCCCGATCGGGCCGGGCTACATCTGCCGGCGAAGCCTCATGTCCGCAGCACCATGCCCCCAGCACCATGACCGACGCCGAGCTCCTGTCCCAGATCGTAGCCGCCGTGAACCAAGGCCGGGTGGAAATCGCCTTTTCTTCCGGGCTCGAGAGCCACATGGACTTCCCGGGCAACAGCGAGACCGACAAGGGCCAGTTCATCCTGCCCGCAATCGTCCTGGTGGGTGTGGCCTGGTGGTTCGGCGGCTGGCCCGGCTTCGGGGCCGCGATCCTGCTGCTGGGCGGGCTCTATTACCTCTGGTGGCGCAAGGTGGTGCGCACCCGCATGCGCCGGCGCTTCATCGCCAAGGCCATGACCGACCTCAAGCTCTGGCGCAAGTCCTGGGGCTTCGTCGGCATCTCGCTGACAGCCGGCGAGAACCGCTGCCAGTCGCCCAAGGGCGACTGGCGGGCCTTCGCGGCGGGGCTGAAGCAGTCCAGTCCGGGGTGAAGCCGGGCGGGCTCAGCCGCCGATGTCGAAATCGAAATATTTGTCGGCGAGCTTCTTGTAGGTGCCGTCGGCGCGCAGTGCTGCGAGCGCCCGGTTGAGGGCGGCTTGGAGGTCCGTATCCTCCAGGCGCAGCGCAATGCCCGCGCCCGCGCCCGTGATCGCCGGATCGGCGACGGGCGGGCCGAAGAAGGCAAACCCCTTGCCGACGTCGGACTTGAGAAAGCCCGAGGCGAAGCTCACCTGGTCGGCGAAGGCGAGATCGATGTTCCCCGCCACGAGATCCGATTCCACTTCGGCCTGGCTGTCGTACAGCGCCGGAACGACCTCGGGGAAATGGACGCGCAACAGCTTCTCCTGAATCGTCGCCCGCTGCACGCCCACGCGCTTGTCCGCAAGCCCTGCGGGCGTCGCCTCGACGGCGAGCCCCTTGCGGGCGACAAAGCGGGCCGGGATCGAGCCGTAGTAGGGGCCGGCGAAACCCATGACGCGCTTGCGGGCGTCGGTGATGGCCATGGAGGAGACGATGGCGTCGTATTTGCCCAGCAACAGGCCCGGCACCATGCCGTCCCAATTCTGCTGGATGAGCTCGCATCGCATCCGGAGCTGGGCGCAAAGCGCATCGGCGATATCGACATCGAAGCCGGCAAGCTTGCCGTCCTGGTCGACGTAGTTGAAGGGCGGGTCCGCACCTTCCACCGCAACCCGCAGGGTGCGCGGCGCCTCGATGTTCCGGACATACCAGAGGTAGCCGCCGGCGCCGAGCGCCAGCACGACGATGGCGGCGATCAGCTTGCGCATGGGGACCAGCCCGAGTTTCTCACACGGCCCCGGCGGCTCCGCGACGGCTTGCGCGCCTCATGGCTTGCCGGTCAGGAACTGTCGGCACCGGTCCGATTTCGGGTTGCCGAAGACCTCGGCGGGCGGGCCTTCCTCCTCGATCCGCCCCTGGTGCAGGAAGACCACATGGGAGGCGACGTCCCGGGCGAAGGCCATCTCGTGGGTGACCACGACCATGGTCGTGCCTTCCTCGGCCAGCTGGCGCATGACGCGGAGGACCTCGCCCACCAATTCGGGGTCGAGCGCCGAGGTGGGTTCGTCGAACAGCATCACCTTGGGCCGCATGGCGAGCGCGCGCGCGATTGCCGCGCGCTGCTGCTGCCCGCCGGAGAGATGGCTCGGATAGTGGTTGCGCTTCTCGGCGATGCCGACCTTGGCCAGCAGCGCTTCGCCGCGCGCCACCGCCTCGGCCCGCGGGACCTTGAGCACGTGGATCGGCGCCTCGATGACGTTCTCCAGCACGGTCATGTGGGACCAGAGGTTGAAGCTCTGGAACACCATGCCGAGCTCGGAGCGGATGCGGTCCACCTGCTTGTGGTTTTCCGGCACGGCATGGCCGTCGCGGGTCGGGCGCATGCGGATGAGCTCGCCCGCGACATAGACGCGGCCCGAATCCGGGGTCTCCAGCAGGTTGATGCAGCGCAGGAACGTGCTTTTGCCAGAGCCGCTGCTGCCGATCATGGCGATGACGTCGCCGTCATTGGCCGAAAGCGAGATGCCCTTCAGCACCTCGAGCTCGCCGAAGCGCTTGTGCAAATCCTCGACGACGAGAGCGGCGGGATTCTCCCCCATGCTTCGAGCCTCGTTTCCCCGGCCCGCCCGCCCGCGGTCGCGCTCAGGGCCGGCTTTGCCGTCGGCCTCAGCTTTGGCGGCTTTGCCCCGCAGGCGCAAGGGGAAAAGCAACCGCCAGCGGCGTTGATGCCATGGCCGCGCGGCGGAGTTAAGATGCCGGCTCCGCCCGCTAATATGCAGCGCCATGGATCAGGAAAAACTCGCCGAGCTCGCCGCCTGGATCACCGAAACCGGCCTCGCGGGACAGCCCGAGACCGAGATGATGAGCGAATTCTGCGCCCGCGCGCTCGCCGCGGGGCTTCCCATCGCCGACGCCATCGTGGTCGTCGACACCCTCCATCCGCTGTACGAGGGCCATGCCATCCGCTGGAGCCGGGACAGGGAGGAGCGGGTGGTCCGGATCGAGTACGGCCGCACCAACGAGGGCGAGGCGGCCGAGAATTATCGCCGGAGCCCCTACTACTTTCTGCTCCAATCGGGCGAGCCGATGATGCGCCGGCGCCTGACACCGGAAGGGGACGGCGAATTCGAGCTGCTCGCCACCGCGCGGCGCGAAGGGGGGACCGAGTATCTCGCCTTGCTCACGCGCTTCTCCGCCGTGGGCGTCATCGGCGACATGGATTGCATCTATTCCAGCTGGACCACGGACCGGCCGGAGGGCTTCAGCGACGCCAACGTCGCCGCCATCGGCCGGCTCTTCCCCTTCCTCGCCATCGCCATGAAATGCGCCGCGCTGGGGCGCGTCGCCCGGGCGCTGGCGGAGACCTATCTCGGACGCGATGCCGGCCGGCTGGTGCTGGGCGGCAGGATTGTCCGCGGCGTGGCCGAGAAGATCGACGCCGTGCTCTGGTTCAGCGACCTGCGCGGCTACACCAGGATCACCGATACCGCCTCGCCCGACCAGATCATCCCGCTGCTGAACGACTACGCCGAAGCCGTGGTCTCCGCCGTCCAGGCCGGGGGCGGCGACGTGCTGAAGCTGATCGGCGACGGGGTGCTGGCAATCTTCCGGGCCGATGCCAGGGCCGAGGCCTGCCGTTCGGCCATCGAAGCCGCCACGGCGGCCCGCCAGGCCATCGTCGAGCTGAACCAGCGCCGCGGGGCCGAAAGCCTGCCCACGACCCACATGTATCTCGGCCTCCATGTCGGCAAGGTCTTCTTCGGCAATGTCGGCAGCCGGGACCGCCTCGATTTCACCGTCGTGGGGCCGGCCGTCAACGAGGTCAGCCGGATCGCCGCCATGTGCCGCTCGGTCGATCAGCCGCTGCTGGTCTCCGCCGGCTTCGCGGCGGCCTTGGGCGACGCCGGGCCGCGGCTGGTCTCGGTCGGGCGCTATGCGCTGCGCGGCGTCGGCCTTCCTCAGGAGCTGTTCACCCTCGATTCCGGCCTAGATGTGAGCTTTCAACAGGTTGTCCATCCGGCCCCTGCCGGGAGAAGCTGAAGGTGTCGAAGCCTCAGTGATCTCAGGGAGAGACCGGATGAACGTTCACAAGAATGCCCGTCTCACGGCGCACGGTCGAGAGTGGATCGTGGCCCGGGTGGCGAGCGGGCAGACGCTGCAGGCCGTCAGCGAAGCCGTAGGTGTCTGCCCGCGGACGGTGCGCAAATGGGTGAAACGCTACGATGCTGAAGGACTTGCCGGCTTGGCGGACCGCAGCTCGCGGCCCCGACGGCTGTATCGGCCGACGCCGCAGGCGATCGTCGAACGCATTGAAACCCTTCGGCGCGAGCGATTGACCGGCAAGGCGATTGCGGCCGAGGTCGGAGTCTCGCCGGCGACCGTCAGCCGGCTTTTGAAGCGCTTGGGCCTGAACAAGCTGAGCGCCCTGGAGCCGGCCGAGCCGGTGCGCCGCTATGAACGCGAAAACCCCGGCGAACTCATCCACATCGATATCAAAAAACTCGGCAGGATCGATGGCGTCGGCCACCGGATCACGGGCGACCGTAAAGGCCAGAGCAGCCGGCGAAGCCGGGGCCAAGGCCTCGGCTGGGAGTTCGTCCATGTCTGCATCGACGATGCCTCGCGCGTCGCCTTCAGCCAGGTCATGAAGGACGAGAAGAAGGGCAGTGCCGTCGCCTTCCTCAGGGCCGCCATCGCCTATTACGCAAGCCTCGGCGTCCAGGTGCAACGCGTCATGACCGACAACGGCTCGTGCTACAAATCCTTCGCCTTCGCGCGGGCCTGCAAACGGCTCCGCCTCAGGCACATCCGAACCAAACCCTATACCCCCAAGACCAACGGCAAGGCCGAGCGGTTCATCCGAACGTCGTTACGCGAGTGGGCCTACGCCAGGGCCTACCATCACTCAGACCAGCGCACCGCCGAACTGCCGCGATGGCTTCATCGATACAACTGGCATCGCCCCCATGGCAGTATCGGCTCAATGCCACCGATCAGCAGGCTCCCTTTGACCGGGAACAACCTATTGAGGCTCCACACCTAGAGCCTGATCGTCTCAAGCCTGCTCGGCTTGAGACGTGAATCAGTCTCTAATCCTAACATGTAGGGCAAGATTCACGGGTCAGCTCAAGAAGAAGCTGATCCGATCTTGCCCTAGCATGAAGCTGGCGATGGCCGCCGCTTAAATCGCGGCGGCAAGGACGAAGAACAGCGTCGCATGCTCCGGCGCCGAAACCGGGACCGCCGGTGCCAAGGCGCGGATCGCGCCGAAGACAGCCGGGGCGAAGGCGTAGCTCGCCTGGGCGAAGGCCACGATCTGGGATACCACGCGCTGGACATCCTCCCTGGCGAACTCGACCTGGGCGATGAGCGGCGGCATCGAGGTGGCATTGCCGATGCCCGCACCGAACAGGGCGACGCCGACCAGGAGCAATGGGATGCTGCTCCCGGCGGCGAGGATGAAGACCAGCGAGCCCAGGATCTGGACCGCGTAGCTGGCCGAGGCGACGAGCCTTCTGTCGGCATGGACCGGCATCAGCCAGCCGACGAGGCTCCGCCCGGCGATGGCGAAGGCCGTGGCCATGCCCATGGCGAGGCCGGCACCCTCGGCCCCCAATGCCGGCACCAGCAAGGAGAACAGGTGGGCGATGAGGCCGACCTGGGCGAAGAGGCCGAGAACCATGCCCGCGGCCAAGGTCAGGAACCGGCGGTCCCGCCAGAGCAGCCTGCCCGGCAGGGGCCGAGCCGGTCTCGCCGTCACGCGTGCCACAGGCTTGCCGGGCGTATCGCCGTCCGGCTTCTGGCCGAGGCTTTCGGGGGTCCGCGAAAACACCAGGCAGGAGAGCAGCCAGATCGCCGACAGCATCACCAGGCCGACCAGGACGGCCGCGCCGGCAAACCCGAGCCGGGCGATGAGGGCGACCCAAAGCGGCGAGAAGACGATCCCGCCGATGCTGGCGCCGTTATAGGCCATCATCAGGGCAGCGGGGCGGGAACGGATGAACCAGGGCGCGACGATGGCGTTGACCGCCGCAGCACCCATGGAGACCCAGCCGATCCCGCTGAAGAAGGCCGCCAGGAAAAGCTGCCACGGCCTGTCGGCTTCGGCCCAGCCGAGAATGCCAAGGGCAAGCGCGAGGGCGCCGAGGCTCGTGATGAGCGGGAGGCCCGCGCGCCGGTAGAGCCGGGACAGGTTCGCCACCACGATGGCCCCGGCGAGAAAATGGAACGTGACGGCGCTCGATACCAGTGCCACGGACCAGCCGGATCGCTCGACCACGGCATGGAGAAAGACCGGCGGCCCATAGAACCCGATGCCCCAGCCGAATATGGCGAGGATGAAAGCGCCGGCCACCACGCGCCAGCCGAAGAACTTCGGCGCCGCGGCCTGCGCAACCGCCGGCGATCCTGTCTGCAAACCACCATCCATGGGGCGAGCATCGACCCTGCAGGCCCGCCGATGCTACGATCCGGCTCGAAGCATCGCGCGACGAGCCTGGGTTAGGGTCGAGCCAAAGAGAGGCGGCCAAAGAGAGGCGCAACGCCATGACCACGCCGAACCAAATCGCCGAAATCGGCGCGCTGGTGGGGGAGCCCGCCCGCGCGGCGATGCTGGCCGCCCTCATGGACGGGCGCGCCCTCACCGCGACCGAGCTCGCTCTTCTCTCCCGGATCACGCCCCAGACCGCCAGCAGCCACCTGGCGCGCCTGACATCGGCGGGTCTCCTGGCGATGGCAAAGCAGGGGCGCCATCGCTATCACCGCCTCGCCACGCCCGCCGTCGCCCGGATGCTGGAAGGCATCATGCAGATCGCGGCGGTCGAGCTGCCCAAGCCCCGGCGCGCGGTCGCGATTGGCCCAAGGGACGCGGCGATGCGCCTGGCGCGCACATGCTACGACCATCTGGCCGGGCGCCTGGGCGTGGCCATCGCCGAGGCCCTGGTCGAGCGGGGTGCGATCGAGCTCGAGGAGGACGGCGGCCAGCTCACCCGCCGCGGCGAGCGGTTGCTCGCGGCCCTCGGCATCCTGCTCCCCGAGACCGGCGCCGGAGCCCGGCGCCCGGCGCCCCCCCTCTGCCGGCCATGCCTCGATTGGAGCGAGCGACGGGTCCATGTCGCCGGGCGGCTCGGGGTCGCCATCTGCAGCCATAGCCTCGCGGAAGGCTGGGTCCGGCGCCTCCCCGGCACCCGCGCGCTTGCCGTCACGCCCGGCGGCCGCCAGGCGCTTCGCCGGCATTTCGGCGTCGCCCTCGACGGCTGAAGCCCTGGGCCCCGTGTTAGGGTGAATCCGGAAATCTAGACGCCTCGGTCAGGGCGATGTCGAAATCGCCCCGGCCGAAGCGACATCCCTATGGGCGGCAGATATGGCCGGCCGGACTGGAACCCCAGGAGAGACCGATGAAATACATGCTTTTGATCTACCGGAACGAAGCCGCCATGCAGGGAGCGAGCGAGAAGCAGATGTCCGAGGTGATGGGCGCCTACATCGCCTACACCAAGGCGATGCGCGAAAGCGGCGCCTTCGTGGCAGGCGATCCCCTGCAGCCGTCCACGACAGCGACCACGGTCAGGGTCGCCAACGGCAAGAGCAAGGTGCTGAACGGGCCCTATGCCGAAAGCAAGGAGCAGCTCGGCGGCTACTACATCATCGACGTGCCGGACCTCGATGCCGCCTTGTCCTGGGCCTCGCGCTGTCCCGGGGCGCAGGCCGGCGTGCTCGAGGTCAGGCCGATCAGGCCCATGTGAGAAGGCCAATGTGAGAAGGCCGTGGCGGAGGCGGGCGAGGATGCGCGCCGGGCGATCGAGCTGGCCGCGCGCCAGAGCTACGGCAAGCTCCTCGCCTTCCTCGCCGCGCGCACGCGCGATCTGGCCGGGGCGGAAGATGCGCTGGCCGACGCCTTCACAACCGCGCTTGCGACCTGGCCGGAGCAGGGCGTGCCGCGCTCGCCCGAAGCCTGGCTGCTGGCGATCGCGCGGCGCCGCCTGATCGACGCGGCCCGCCGGCGCCGGACGCGGAGCGAGGCGACGCAGTCCCTGCTGCTGCTGGCCGAGGAGCTCGGCGCCGCCGGCGAAAGCGCCGAGGTCCCCGACGATCGCCTGCGCCTCATGTTCGCCTGCGCCCACCCGGCGCTGCCCGCGGAGGTGCACGCGCCCCTCATGCTCCAGGCGGTGCTGGGCTTCGATGCCGGTACCATCGCGTCCGCCTTCCTGGTGGCGCCGGCGACCATGGGCCAGCGCCTGGTCCGGGCCAAGCGCAAGATCCAGGAGGCCGGCATTCCCTTCCGCCTTCCCGAGCCCGACGAGCTGCGCGGGCGCCTCGAATCCGTGCTCGACGCCATCTATGCCGTCTTCACCGAGGGCTGGGCCGATCCGGCGGGCACGGTCTTGCGCCGGCGCGACCTGGCGGAGGAGGCGATCTGGCTCGGCCGCCTGGTTGCGTCCCTTCTGCCCGACGAGCCGGAGGCGCTCGGCCTCCTGGCGCTCATGCTCCACGCCGAAGCGCGCCGGGCGGCGAGGCGCGACCCGGCGGGCGGTTTCGTGCCGCTCGCCCGGCAGGACCCGGCCCTGTGGGATGCGCAGTTGGCCGGCGAGGCGGAACGCCTGCTCATGGCCGCAAGCCAGCTCGGCCGGATCGGGCGCTTCCAGCTCGAGGCCGCGGTGCAGTCGGCTCATGCCGCGCGGCGCCAATCGGGCCGCACCGATTGGGCCGCCATCCTCGAGCTCTACGACGCGCTTCTGGCCGAGACCGCTTCGCCGGTGGTAGCCATCAACCGGGCCGTGGTGCTGGCCGAGCTCAGAGGCCCGGAGGTTGGACTCCGTGAACTTGATGCCTTGGCCGATGACCGGCGCCTTAGCGAATATCAGCCCTATTGGGCGGCGCGCGCGGGCCTGCTGGCGGCCGCCCGGAAGACCGAGGCCGCCGAGGACGCCTATGACCGCGCCATAGGCCTCGAGGCCGACCCCGCCGTCCGACGATTTCTGCAGCAGCGCCGGGCGGAGCTGCGAGAGATAAATTAGCGCTGCTTCTTGCGCCCACCGATTCCCCGATCATACTGCTCGCCCGAAATTGGCGGCGCCGAGGCGGCCGCCGGCAGAACGAGGAATTGAGACATGGAATACCGGCTTCTCGGCGGCTCGGGCTTCAAGGTGCCCGTCCTCGGCCTAGGCACCGCGACCTTCGGCGGCGGCAATGATTTTTTCCGGGCCTGGGGCAATACCCAGGTGGCGGAAGCGACGCGCCTGGTGGACATCGCGCTCGAGGCGGGCGCCAGCCTGTTCGACAGCGCCAACGTCTATTCGAACGGCCTGGCCGAGGAGATCCTGGGCAAGGCCATCGCCGGCCGGCGGGACAAGGTCCTCATCTCGACCAAGGCCAGCTTCGCCATGGGCGATGGCCCCAACGAGCGCGGCTCCTCGCGCCAGCACCTCATCGCCGCCTGCGAGGCGAGCCTGCGGCGGCTCGGAACCGAAACGATCGACCTTTGGCAGCTGCACGGTTTCGATGCCATGACGCCGGTCGAGGAGACCTTGCGAACGCTCGACGACCTGGTCCGCGCCGGAAAGGTCCGCTATGTCGGCTGCTCGAATTTCTCGGGCTGGCATCTGATGAAGTCGCTTGCGGTCTCAGACCGCTACGGCTGGTCGCGCTACGTCGCCCATCAGGCCTATTACTCCCTGATCAGCCGCGAATTCGAGTGGGAGCTGATGCCGCTCGCCCTCGACCAGAAGGTGGGCACGGTGGTCTGGAGTCCGCTCGCGGGCGGGCGTCTCTCCGGCAAGGTCGCCCGCAACCGGCCGGCCCCGGCGGGCAGCCGGTTCGCGGCCCAGGGCGGCCACGGACCGGAATTCCCGCTCGACCATCTCTACCGGATCGTCGACGTGCTGGAGGCGATCGCCGGCGAGCTCGGCCGCAGCGTTTCCCAGGTGGCGCTCAGCTGGTTGCTGGGTCGCCCGAGCGTCTCCACCGTGATCATCGGCGCCCGCAACGAGGCGCAGCTCCGCGACAATCTGGGCGCCGCCGAATTCAAGTTGTCGGCGGAGCAGATCGCCCGCCTGGATGCCGCGAGCGCCGTGCCGCCCATCTATCCCTATTGGCACCAGTGGAGCGTGTTCGGCGACCGCAACCCGCCGCCGGTGCCGATGACGGAGATTTAGTCGAGCGCCGAGGCTACCGGCACTGCACCAGGACAGGGTCCTGGATCATGAAGCTGCCGAAGCGGCCGGCGCCCGCGGCGCTGAGCACGCCCTGGACCACGACCTTGCCAGTCAACCGGCAGATGGGCATGCCGCCCGCGGGTGCGAGCACGTCGATGCTGACAGGCTCGCCCTCGCAGTCGGTCTTGAGCAGGAACTCGGCCGAATTGTCCTGGTTATAGGCCATGCCCCAGGGCACGGGCTGATACCAGCCGGGGAAGATGACGGGGCGGTTGAGGTACTTGTCGCATTTGCTCAGGGCTTGAGCGGCGCCAGCGTGAAGCAGGACGCAGGCCGCGAGAATTGCCAGACCGGCGATGCGGCCCATGGGGCGTTGGGGCCTAAGCCTTGTTCTCTCCGAGAGAACGGCGCAGGCGTTCGTGGAAATAGGCGACGCCATCCTCCTGCCGGGGGCTCAAGGGGCCATGTGCGAAGGCGCCGGCCTCGAGATTGCGCTGCGCGATCTCGCAGATGCCGAAGTCCTCGCGCACGATGCTGCAGTTCCGCTCGATGGCTTCGGCCCTTGCGGTCTCGCCCGCAGGATCGCTGTCGCGGAAGTAGAAGTGATAGACGAGCCGGCTCTTCTGGCGATCGACGGGCAGGATGCGCGAGGTGTTCATGCCGTCGGGATAGACCGAGAGCGTCATGTTGGGATAGGCCCAGAGCCAGACCCCGCCATAGATCGAGCCTTCGCGCTGGGGCGCCTTCATGACGACGACATTCTCGCGCCGGTAGGCCTCGAACCGGGTGAAGTCGATCTTGGAATTGAGCCAGCTGTGGATCGAGGGGATGTGATAGCCCTCGACGAAATTGTCCGTGTAGGTCTTCCAGTTGCAGGCGATCTCGAACTCCACCTGCTTCAGGCAGGCGAAGCTTTCCATCGGATAGGGCGCCGTCAGTTCAGGCAGGTCGCCGAGGCATTCGGCGAGCGGCCTGGCAGCGAGGTCGAGATTGAAGAAGACCAGGCCGCGCCACTCGCCCACCAGGATCGGAAGCAAGGGGTAGTCGGCCTTGTCGAACCAGGGCGCCTCGCCGAAGGCGGGGGTGGCCTTGAGGCGCCCAGCCGTGTCGTAGACCCAGCCGTGGTACCTGCAGCGCAACACGTCGCAATGGCCTCGGCCATCGTCGAAGAAATGGCCGGCGCGGTGACGGCAAAGATTGTGGAAACCGCGGAGCGCCCCTTCGCGGTCGCGGATCACGAAGACGCGCCAGCCGGCGATCTCGGCGGCGAGATAGTCGCCGGGACCGGGCAGATGCGAGGCCGGCCCGAGAAACTGCCAATCGCGGGCGAAGACTTGGTGCCGCTCGCGCTCATAGATATCGGCGCGGTGATACCAGTCGGCGGGGAGCGAGAGCCGGGGTTCGAGTTTTTGGGGCAGGTTCATGGCGCCTGGAATACTGCCGCGCCGGGCGCGCGCTGCCAAGCGGGCGATGCGTCGCCTCTCGCGGCCGTCACGGCGAGGCGATACCGCCCGCTTTCCGCCCCGGCAGGGTCGCGGGATCGCGGCCGAGCTCTTTGGCTGCCGCCTCGATCTGGGACGTCAGCATGGGAATCCAGGGCGCGTTCGAGGGGCTCTCGGCCTCCAGTGCCACCCATTGGCTGAGCGCCTCGTCGACATGGCCGGCCTGGGCCTTGGCGAGGGCCAGGTAGAAGCGTGCCCGCGGCTCCTTGGCGTCGATGGCGAGCGCCGCGGCAAAGGCCGCCTCGGCCGCGGGCGTGACCTGACCGCCGGCAGCCGCCACGAGCGCCTCGCCGTAGTGCGATTGAAGATCGGCCGGCGGCACGCCGCCCGCGGTCTGCGTGCGCCGGATCGCCTCGCCATAGGCGGCGGCGCTCTCCTGATAGCGGCCGAGATCGCCCTCGGTGCGGCCCAGCAGGAGCCAGCCCTGGATGTCCTCGGGCTTCGCCTTCATGTGCTGGGCCAGGCGATCGACCAGGGCGACCATTTGCGGATCGACCTCGCTCGGCTGAGCCCGGCCGGCGAAGGGTTGGCCGGGCAGCAGCGGCTGGCCGAGGTTAGCGTAGATGGCAAGAGCCGCCACCGGCGCCAGGGCCAGAAGCAGGATCGCCGGCCAGGGCATGGACCGGGCCTTGGCCGTTGGCTTGCCGTCACGTTCCGCCGCGGCGAGGAGCCGGCGCTGAATCTCCAGACGGGCCGAAGCCGCCTCGGCCTCGGGCATCAGGCCGCGGGCGACGTCGCGGTCGAGCTCGGCAAGCTGGTCGCGATAGACGGCGAGATCGCTCGCTGGCCCCTGGCCGCGGCCCGCACCCCGCAGCTGCCAGGCGAAGAGGCCGAGGACGGCGGCCGAGAGAAGCGCGATCAGAAGCCAGAGCATCAGGCGCCCTCGTCCATCAGCCGGGCGAGGCGCTTCTTTTCGTCTTCGCTCAAGGCAAGGGGCGGGGCGGCGTCGCCGCGCCGCCGGCGGTAGGCGAAAAGGATGGCGCCGGCGCCGAAGAGCAGGACCAGCCCCGGTCCGCCCCAGAGCAGCAGGGTCTTGGCCTTGAAGGGCGGGTCGAGCAGGATGAAATCGCCATAGCGGGCGACGAGATAGGCCTTCACCTGCTCATCGCTGTCTCCGGCGGAGAGCCTCTCGCGCACGATCAGGCGCAGGTCATGGGCGAGATCGGCGTTGGAATCGTCGATCGACTGGTTCTGGCAGACGAGGCAGCGCAGCTCCTTGCTGATGGCGCGCGCACGTGCTTCCAGCGCCGGATCCTTCAGCATCTCCGAGGGCTCAACGGCGAGGGCCGCGCCGGCCGCCGCCAGCAGCAGGCCAAGGGCGAAAGCCGCGGCGCGGATCATTGGGAAAGCTTGGCCAGCAACGGCTTCAGCTGGGTCTCGATCACGTCGGGGGTGAGCGGCCCCGCCTCGCGGAAGCGGATCACGCCGTCCTTGTCCACGAGGTAGCTCTCCGGCACGCCATAGACGCCGAAGTCGATGGCCGTGCGGCCGGTATCGTCGACCACGACCCGGGCGAAGGGATTGCCGAATTCGGCCAGGAAGCCCTCGGTGTCGCCGGGCTTGTTCTTGTAGGCGATGCCGTCGAGCTCCAGGCGCTTGTCATTGGCGAGGTCCAGGAGCATCGGCGCCTCGGCCCGGCAGGGCACGCACCAGGAGGCAAAGAAGTTGATGAGTGTCACCCGGCCCTTGAGCTCCTCGCTCTTCAGGCCCGGCTTGCCGGCCTCCAGCGGCGCCAAGTCGAAGGACGGCACCGGCTTGTCGATCATTACCGAGGGCACCAGGGTGGGATCGCGGCTGGGCGCCAGGCCCATCCAGAACCAGCCAGCGAGCGCGGCGAAGGCGGCGAGCGGCAGGGCGAAGAGAAGGCGCTGCAGCCTGGTCATTCGGCCGCTCCCTTGCCGGCCGCGATTGTTCTTGTGGCGTGCGCGCGCCGGGGCGCGCCGATGCGATAGCGCCGGTCGCTCAAGGAAACGACGCCGCCGAAAGCCATGATCAGCGCGCCGATCCAGATGAAGGGCACCAGCGGTTCATAGTAAAAGCGCACCGCCCAGCCACCCTTGCCGTCGGGCTCGCCGATGACGCCATAGACGTCGGAGAGGCCCGTGCTGTGGATCGCGGCCTCAGTGGTGGTCGTCTCGGACACAGGATAGAAGCGCTTCTCGGGCTCGAGGATCGCGACCATGTCGCCATCGCGGCTAAGGGTGATGCGGGCCCGCGTCACGTGATAGTTCGGGCCTTCGGCGGCGCCGACGCTGTCCAGGTGATAGACGTAGCCGGCGATGGTTCCGCTTTCGCCCGGCTTCAGGTCGCGGATGTCTTCCTGTTTCCAGGCAGCACTTCCGGTCATGCCGAGGATGGCGATGGCGAGCCCACCATGGGCCAAGGTCATGCCCCAGGCCGAGCGCGGCATGCGCCTGAGGCGACCAAGCGCGCCGGCCTCGAAGACCCGCGCGCGGCCCGCGAGCTCGCCGATCGCGCCGGCCAGAAGCCAACCGGCAACCGCGATGGCGATGAGCGGCAGCGGCCGACCGCCCTCCAGCCACCAGGCGAGGAGTGCGGCCGCCGCCGCGACGGCGCCGGCGAACTTCAGCCGCGAAAGGGCGCCCGGGACATCGGCGCGCTTCCAGCTGAGCAAGGGGCCGATGGCGGTCAGCGCCGCGAGCGGCAGCATGATCGGCATGAAAGTGGCGTTGTAGTAGGGCGCACCGACGGAAACCGTGCCGAGGCCGAGCACGTCCAGGATCAGGGGATAAAGCGTTCCCAGCAGCACCGTCGCCGCCGCGGTGGCGAGGAACAGGTTGTTGATCACGAGCGCGCCCTCGCGGCTGAGCGGCGCGAAAAGTCCGCCCGGCTTCAAGTATGGCGCCCGCCAGGCGAAGAGAGCGAGCGCGCCGCCGATATAAATGGCCAGCAGCACAAGGATGAAGAGGCCGCGCAGCGGATCGTTGGCGAAAGCATGGACCGAGGTGATGATGCCCGAGCGGACCAGGAAGGTGCCGATCAGGCTGAAACCGAAGGCGAGGATGGCGAGCAGGATGGTCCAGCCTTTGAGCGCGTCGCGCTTCTCCACCACGATCGCCGAATGGAGAAGGGCGGTCGCCACCAGCCAGGGCATGAGGGAGGCGTTCTCCACCGGATCCCAGAACCACCAGCCGCCCCAGCCCAAAGTGTAATAGGCCCAGCGGCTGCCGAAGCAGATCCCGGCGGTGAGGCAGAGCCAGGCGGCCAAGGTCCAGGGCCTGACCCAGCGCGCCCAGGCGGCGTCGACCCGGCCTTCGATCAGGGCCGCGATGGCGAAGGAGAAGGCCATGGATAGCCCGACATAGCCCAGGTACAGCATGGGCGGATGGAAGGCGAGGCCGGGGTCCTGGAGGATCGGGTTGAGCTCGGCCCCATCGGGCGGCGCCGGGTCGAGGCGGGCGAAGGGGTTGGACGCGAACAGCATGAAGGCGAGAAAGCCTAAGGCGATGGCGGCCTGGACGGCCAGCGACCTCGCCTGGAGCCGGGGCGGCAGATTGTCGCCGAAGGCGGCCACGGCGGCGCCGTAGATGGCGAGGATGGCGACCCAGAGCAGGAGCGAACCTTCGTGATTCCCCCAGAGCCCAGCGATCCGGTAGATGAGGGGCTGGGCCGAGTTGGAGTTGCGGGCAACCACGGCGACCGAGAAATCCGAGACGATGAAGGCCTGCGTCAAGGCGCCGAAGGCGACCAGGATGCAGAGGAGCTGGGCCATGGCGGCAGGCTTGGCGAGCGCCATCAGCCTGCCGTCGTTGCGCGCCGCGCCCAGCATCGGCAAGGTCATCTGCAGGAACGCGACGACGAAGGCGAGAGCAAGCGCGAAATGGCCGAGTTCGGGGATCATTGGCTCCCCGCGGCCGGCCGCCATTCGCCGGCCTTCTTCAGGGCCGCGGCGACCTCGGGCGGCATGTATTTCTCGTCATGCTTGGCGAGCACGGTGGTGGCGAGGAAAGTCCCGTCGGGCTCGAGCCCGCCTTCCACCACCACGCCCTGGCCCTCGCGGAAAAGGTCCGGCAACACGCCGCGATAGGTGACGGGAAGCGCGTTCTTCAGGTCGGTGATGCGGAAATGCACGGTGAGGCCGTCGGCGTCCCTGACCAGGCTGCCCTTCTCCACCAGGCCGCCGAGGCGGAAATGGCTCGGCAGCTGATGGTTGGCCACCACCTCGCTCGGGCCGAAGAAGAAGGCGAGGCTGCCTTGCAGCGCATTGAGCACCAGGGCGGTGGCGCTGCCCAGCATCGCGAGGCCGACGAGCACGACCAGCATCCGACGGCGCTTGCGCGTCACTTCGCCCCTCGTCGAGAGCCGCGGGCCTCGAGCTCGGCCAGCGCCGCCTCGCGCCGGCGCAAGGCCCGCAAGGTGGTCGCCACCTGGCCTGCCATGACCACTGCAGCGACGAGGAAGGCGGGCCAGACATAGACGGCATAGCCGCCCATGGCGAAGAAGGTCCGAAGGCTTTCCATGGCGGCCTATCTACTCCGGCGGCCGGTTTCGGACTAGCGACCGACTGCCGCAGCGGCGCTGCGCAGCTTGGCGGCCAGGAACTCCGAGCGCACGCGCAGGATGAGGAGGCTCAAGAAGAAGAAGGTGAAGCCGAGCGCCATAATCATGAGCGGGATCAGGATCGAGGGATCGATGGTCGGCCCGCCCAGGCGGAACACGCTTTCGGGCTGGTGCAAGGTGTTCCACCAGTCGACCGAGAACTTGATGATGGGCACGTTGATGAATCCGACGATGGCGAGGATCTCCGCCGCCTTGTTGCCGCGCTCGGCATCGTCGAAGGCCCCGAGCAGCGCCATGTGGCCGAGATAGAGGAAGAAGAGGATCAGCATGGAGGTGAGCCTGGCGTCCCACACCCACCAGGCGCCCCACATCGGCTTGCCCCAGAGCGAGCCGCTGACGAGCGCAATGAAGGTGAAGCCGCAGCCGAGCGGCGAGGCGGCGCGCGCGATCAGGTCGCCCAGCGGGTGGCGCCAGATGAGGGCGCTGGCGCTGGCCGATGCTACGATGGTGTAGACGAAAAGCGCCATCCAGGCCGCCGGCACATGGACATAGATGATCCGCACGCTCTCGCCCTGCTGGTAGTCGGGCGGCGCGAAGACGAGGCCCCAGACGAGGCCCACGGCCAGCAGCAGGATGGCCGCCGCCGTCGTCCAGGGCAGCAGTTTCGCGGTCAGCCGCAGGAACCGGCCGGGATTGGCGAAGCGATGCATGACGGCGCGGATATATAGAGCATCGCCCAGGTGGGGGCAAAGTCAGGGGGATTACTTAACGTCCAGGGACGGGGCGCGGCACCAGGACGCTAGGTCAAGGCAAGCCGCAACGCTGCCGCTCCCGCCCAGGGGGCGAGCGGGACGGCCGCCAGCAGATACGCTGCGAGGAGCATGAGATCGGATCGGGCGGATAGGCCGCCCGCTGCCGCATCGACCGCGGCGACGCCGAAGATCAGCACCGGCACATAGAGCGGCAGCACCAGGAGCGGCAGCAACACCGCGCCGCGCCGGGCTCCCAGGGTCAGCGCGGCGCCGACGCCGCCGACCAAGGTCAAGGCCGGGCCGCCCAGGGCAAGCGCCAGCGCCAGCACGGGGATCGCAGGCCATGGCAATCCGAGGAGGAGGGCCAGAAGGGGCGCCATGACGAGTAATGGCAGGCCGGTCGCGAGCCAATGGGCCAAGGCCTTGGCAAGGAAGCTCGCCTCCAGGGGCAGGGGCGCCAGCGCCAGCTGCTCGAGCCCGCCGTCCTCCAGCTCCTGCTGGAACAGGCGGTCGAGGGACAAGAGGGCCGCGAAAAGCGCCATGACCCAGAGCAGGCCCGGCGCGATGCGGGCGAGAAGCTGCGGATCCGGCCCGACGCCGAAGGGAAAGGTCATCACCGCCAGGAGATAGAAGGCAAGGGTGATGAGCGCATCGCCGCCCTGGCGCAGGGTCAGCAGGAGATCGCGGCGCAGCAGCGAAAGGAACCCGACGCCGGTCATGACGCGGGCGATCCCGCATATCGGGCGAGGTCGAGAACGGCCGCGCCGGGCGGCTCGCTCTCCCCATGCAGCGCGATGACGGCAAGCCCGCCCTCGGCGCGATGCCGGGCGAGCGCGTGAGCGAAAAGGCCTTGCGCCTCGGCGTCGAGCGCGTTGGCCGGCTCGTCCAAGAGCCAAAGCGGGGCGCTGCTGCCCGCCACCCGGGCAAGGGCGAGGCGCCGGCGCTGGCCGGCGGAGAGGAGGCGGGCGGGAATCCGGGCGAGGCCTTCGATGCCGAAGGCCTCGAGGCCCCTCTCGACCGCGCCGGCGCCGCACCAGAAGCGCAAATTCTCCGCCACGGTCAAGGCCGGCTTCACCGCGTCGAGATGGCCGAGGAAGGCAAGCCGCCGGCGATGGCGCTCCGGTTCTGGAGCGATTGGCGCGCCGGCCCAGGAAAGCGCGCCTTCGACCGGTTGCAGCAGGCCAGCCATGAGGCGCAGCAGGCTCGATTTGCCGCTGCCGTTGGGCCCGCGCAGCAGGAGCGCGCCGCCCGGCTCCAAGGCGAAATCGAGGCCCTCGAACACCAGCCGCGCGCCGCGCCGGCAAGCAAGCGCCTGGCCGGCGAAGGCGGCGGGCCGCTCTATTTCGGAATCCCCTCCCATCGCGGGCGAAATTAGCCTGGATGATCGGTCGTCACCACCCTGCGAAGCAGGAGGCTGGGGCCAAAAATATTTGCGCCGCGTCCCGCCGGGATGTGAGCGGGACGCGGCGCGCGAGGTCGGAAGACGAGCCGCTGGGGGTCGCGAGGTGCCGTCTTCCAGTCCCCGACCATCTTTGGGGGTTTGCAGAGGTCGGTCGGGGGCCTCAAGTCAGGACAGGGAGGTTCGCTGACGGGAGAAGACTGGCCGCGGGCTGTGGCGGCAATGGGCCGCAATGATGGCGAAATTGTGGTATTTCAGATGAGCCTGTGCGTTGAACGCCGGCGACGATCGTCCAGATCGGAAGCCCCAACCTCTGGTCTATCTCAATCAGCTCGTAAGCTAGGCCGCTTCCCGTACTTCGGGGATGTCCGCAAGGCGCTTGAGGTGTTTCCGCACTTTCCTCAGCGACTTCGCTACTTCATATAGGTCCACTGCGTTCTGGAGGTTCAACCAGAACTGCGGAGTGGTACCCAGCACAAACGCAATGCGGCTTGCACTGTCTGCCGTTATCGCCGCGCGACCGTTCACAATGGCGCTCATGTGCTTCCGAGTTAGCCCAGCAGCCTCCGCAAACCGGGCAATCGAGATCTTGCGCGGACGCAGATAAAGCTCCGACAAAATCTCGCCTGGGGATGTCGGACGACGCCTCTTTGAATCATGCATCTGCAAGGCCTTCAGTGGGGCACACGGCGCTTTCCGTACCAAGAAGGAAGGTCCTAGTGATAATCGACAAAGTCGATGTCCACGATGTCTCCGGACTCGCCATGCTCGAACCTGAATATGAGACGCCAGTTTCGGCTTATGGTCATAGCGTAGAATCCGGACAAATCGCCATGCAGAATGTGAAAGCCATAGGCGCTTCTCAAGTCGGCTACGCAGGTCGCTGCATTCATTGCGTCAAGCACGAGCCTCATCCGCTTTAGATAACGATCGCCAATTCTCCGACACTTGCCAGTGACAAAAACTTCCTCGACCCCCTTGTGGGTAAAGGAACCTTGTTTGATCGGCATAGGTTCACATCTCCCGATGCTAGAACGTGGTTCATGACGTCTCCTCCCATAATTATCTGTAACCTATCCGGTTACGTTACCTCTGAGGTTACATATGTCCCCATTGCTGTCAAGCGCATCGTCACCGGTATCAGCTGAGTGAGTGGGCTTCAACCGCCTCAATCGGCCGCATCCGCCATGGGAGCCGCTTGCCTCCGCACAGGCTTGCCCAAACCTGAAATTGTGGTTTTTCGGATGGTCGGTGCTATCATGAAAACGCCCCCCGAACGCTCGCTAGAGATGGAGCCGCCCGTGACCGCCGCCATGGACAGTCTGAAGACGCGCCGCACGCTGAGCCTGGGCAGCAAGCGCTTCGCCTATTACAGCTTGAAGGCAGCGGAGAAGAAGGGACTAGGCGATGTTTCGCGCCTGCCGTTCTCCCTCAAGGTGCTGCTGGAAAATCTCCTGCGCAACGAGGACGGTCGCTCGGTCAAGGAGGCCGACATCAAGGCGCTCGCCCGCTGGACCAAGAAGCGCCGGGGCGAGCGCGAGATCGCCTTTCGCCCGGCCCGCGTGCTGATGCAGGATTTCACCGGCGTGCCGGCGGTGGTCGATCTCGCCGCCATGCGCGACGCCATGCAGGCGATGGGGACGAGCCCCGACAAGATCAATCCCCTCTCGGCCGTCGACCTGGTGATCGACCACTCGGTGATGGTTGACAGCTTCGGCTCGCGCGCCGCCTTCGGCGAGAACGTCGCCCGGGAGTACGAGCGCAACGGCGAGCGCTATGCCTTCCTGCGCTGGGGCCAGAAGGCCTTCGCGAATTTTCGCGTCGTGCCGCCAGGGACAGGCATCTGCCACCAGGTCAACCTGGAATACCTGTCCGGCGTGGTGTGGACCGGCAAGCAGGAGGGAGCGACGCTGGCATATCCCGACACCCTGGTCGGCACCGACAGCCACACGACCATGGTGAACGGGCTTGCCGTGCTCGGCTGGGGCGTGGGCGGCATCGAGGCCGAGGCGGCGATGCTGGGCCAGCCCATCTCCATGCTGATTCCCGAAGTCGTGGGCTTCAAGCTCGAGGGTAAGCTCCGCGAAGGTGCCACGGCGACCGATCTGGTTTTGACCGTGACCCAGATGCTGCGCAAGAAGGGCGTGGTCGGCAAGTTCGTGGAGTTCTACGGCCCGGGGCTGGACGAGCTGCCGCTCGCCGACCGCGCCACCATCGCCAACATGGCGCCGGAATACGGCGCCACCTGCGGCTTCTTTCCCATCGACGCGGAGACGATCCGCTATCTCAAGGGCACCGGCCGCAGCCCCGGCCAGGTCAAGCTGGTGGAGGCCTATGCCAAGGCGCAAGGCCTCTGGCGCGGGCCGCGCACGGCCGATCCAGTGTTCACCGACACCGTCGAACTCGATCTCGCCAATGTCGAGCCGAGCCTCGCCGGGCCGAAACGGCCGCAGGACCGGGTGCCGCTCTCGGCTGCGGCCTCGTCCTTCGCCCAGGCCCTGGGCGAAGCCTTCGGCCGGCCGGCCGATGCGCCGCGCATTCCGGTGGAGGGCAAGAATTTCGATCTCGGCGACGGCGACGTGGTCATCGCCGCCATCACCAGCTGCACCAACACCTCCAATCCCACCGTCATGCTGGGGGCCGGGCTCATCGCCCGCAACGCGGTGAAGCGCGGGCTCAAGGTCAAGCCCTGGGTCAAGACCTCGCTGGCGCCGGGCTCCCAGGTGGTGACCGATTATCTAAGGGACGCCGGCCTGCAGGCCCCCCTCGACAAGCTCGGCTTCAACCTGGTGGGTTACGGCTGCACCACCTGCATCGGCAATTCCGGGCCCTTGCCCGAGCCGATCGCAGCCGCCATCGGCAAGGGCGACCTGACCGTCTGCTCGGTGCTCTCGGGCAACCGCAATTTCGAGGGCCGGGTCAACCCGCTGACCAAGGCCAACTACCTCGCCTCGCCCATGCTGGTGCTGGCCTATGCGCTGGCCGGCTCGATGAAGGTGAATCTGCTGAAGGATCCCGTCGGCACGGACAAGAAGGGGAAGCCCGTCTTTCTGTCGGAACTCTGGCCCAGCAGCCAGGAGATCGCCGCGGCGGTGCGGCGCTTCGTCAAGCCGGCGAGCTTCCGCAAGCGCTATGCCGACGTCTTCGCCGGCGACAAGCTGTGGCGCAAGGTCGGATCCGGCGGCGGGGTCACCTATGGCTGGGATTCGAATTCCACCTATGTGCAGAACCCGCCCTATTTCGCCGGCATGCCCGCCGAGCCGGCCGCCATCGGCGACGTCAAGGGCGCGAGGCTCCTGGCCCTGCTCGGCGACAGCATCACCACCGATCACATCTCGCCCGCCGGCTCGATCAAGAAGGACGGACCCGCCGGGCAATACCTGATCGCCCATGGCGTGGCGCCCGTCGACTTCAACTCCTACGGCGCCCGGCGCGGCAACCACGAGGTGATGATGCGCGGCACCTTCGCCAACATCCGCCTCAGGAACGAGATGGTGCCGGGCAGCGAAGGCGGGGTCACCCGCCATCTCCCCGATGGCGCGGTGATGTCCATCTACGACGCGGCCATGGCCTACAAGAAAGAGGGCATGCCCCTGGTCGTCGTGGCCGGCAAGGAATACGGCACCGGCTCGTCGCGCGACTGGGCGGCCAAGGGAACGCTTCTGCTCGGCGTGAAGGCCGTGCTGGCCGAGAGCTTCGAGCGCATCCACCGTTCCAACCTGGTGGGCATGGGGGTGCTGCCGCTCCAGTTCAAGGACGGGATGAGCCGCAAGAGCCTCGCGCTGACCGGCGAGGAGATCCTGGACCTGGCCGGGCTTTCGGCCGGGTTCAAGCCGGGGATGGCGGTCAGCGTGACGGTCCACCGGCCCGACGGCCGGCAGGAGAGTTTCGCCGCCATCTGCCGGATCGACACCTTGGACGAGGTCGAATACTTCCGCCATGGCGGCATCCTGCCCTATGTGTTGCGCAGCCTGCGGGGCAAGGCGGCCTGAGGGGTAGTGGGAATTCGTGCCGGGAATCACCGGCCGGGAATTGCCGGCCAGGAATTGCCGGCCAGGAATCACCGGAACGTGATTCGGTCCGGGCCAGGCCCTGCGCTAGTTCTCCTTTCATGACCCGTCCCATCGGCACATTGGCTATGGCGGCACCGATCCTCTTCGCGGTGGCGGCGATGGCGGGCGATCAGCCGGTGCCAGGCACGGTCAGCGACCAGCCGGTGGTGGTGGAGCTGTTCACGTCCCAGGGCTGCAACTCCTGCCCGCCGGCGGAAGCCCTGCTGGGCGAGCTCGCCAAGCGCCACGACGTTCTGCCGCTCGCCTTCCACGTCGACTACTGGGATTACATCGGCTGGAAGGATCCCTTCGGCTCTCCGGACGCGACCGACCGGCAGCAGCGCTACAGCCACGCGCTCGGCCTCAACATGGTCTATACGCCCGAGATGGTGATCGACGGCGCCCACGATGCGGTCGGCTCCGACCAGGCGGCGGTGAGCGCGGCCATCGCCTCGGCGGCGACGCAGCCGAAGCTGAAGCTGGTGGTGCTGCGCGACGATCAGGGCAGGTACAAGGTCGACATTCCAGCGGGCGACCCGGGCAATGGGCCGGCGACCGTCTGGCTCGCCCTCTTCGACCATGCGCACAAGACCGAAGTGCAGCGCGGCGAGAATGCCGGGCAGACATTGGTCGAGTACAACATCGTGCGCGAATGGCGCAAGATCGGCCTGTGGGACGGCAAGCCGACGGAGATCGCCTTGAACTTCACGCCGGAATCCGACGAGTATGATGCCTGCGCCGTGCTGGTGCAGCTGGGCGGCAACGGTCCGATCCGGGGTGCCGCCTCCTTCCGCATGGAGAAGCATGGCGGCGCACAGGACGAGCCATCCAGCGAACCCTCAGAAGGCAACACCAATGGTTAAACCAATTCCCGAAGGCTTCCACTCGGTCACCCCGCATCTCGCCGTCGAGGGCGCGGCGGCGGCCATCGAGTTCTACAAGAAGGCCTTCGGCGCCGTCGAGCTGGGACGGATGCCGGCCCAGGACGGCAAGCGCCTGATGCACGCCATGATCCGCATCGGCGATTCCGTGGTCATGCTGGCCGACGCCTTTCCCGAATACGGCGGCAAGGGCCCGAAGGCCCTGGGCGGCACGCCCGTCACCGTGCATCTCTACGTCGCCGATTCCGACAAGGTCTTCGCCCAGGCGGTCGCCGCCGGGGCCACGGTCGTCATGCCGGTCGCCGACATGTTCTGGGGCGACCGGTACGGCCAGGTGACCGATCCCTTTGGCCACCGCTGGTCGATCGCGACCAAGAAGAAGGACATGACCCCCGAAGAGATGGCCGCCGCCGGCAAGGCCGCGATGGCCGCCATGGGCAAGCCGGGGAAGAAGTAGAAGTCAGGGAAGGTCAACCACAGAGACACGAGAGGCACAGAGAAGAAAGCAGAAGAGAGCCCTGGGCCGCTTCGCGGCCCAAAGTTCTTCGTTTCTATGAATCTGCGCCTCTGCGGTCAGACTTCCTTCACGCGGTCATCCGCAGCGCCATCCCCTGGAGTCAGTGCAGTCTCCCTTGATCGGGACGGCCATCGGATATACATATCATCCAAAGTATATCCATGGAGGACGTCATGCAGGTCGCAAAATGGGGCAACAGCCTGGCCATTCGGCTTCCCGCCGCCGTGGTCGAGGTTCTCGCGCTGAAGGAAGGCGACGAGATCGAAATCCACGTCGCCGACGCGCGCGAACTCGGCGTGGCGCGCAAGCCCGGACGGCGGGAATTGTTGAAGCGGCTTCGCGCCTTCCGGGGACGGCTTCCTGCCGATTTCAAGTTCAACCGGGACGAGGCCAATGCCCGGTGATTTTTTCGACACGAATGTCCTGATTTATGTCGCCTCCGGCAACCCGGCAAAGGCGAACCGGGCGGAAAGGCTCATCGCCGGCGGCGGCGCCATCAGCGTCCAGGTGCTGAACGAGCTTGCGAACGTCGCTCGGCGCAAGATGCAGCTGTCGTGGGCCGAGACCCACTCGTTTCTATCGATGATCCGCGGCTTGCTGCCCGTCCACCCCGTCACGGTCGAAATCCATGAAAGCGGCTTGGCGCTGGCCGAGCGCTATGGTCTCTCGATCTACGACGCCATGATCGCGGCTTCCGCTCTCGACGCCGGTTGCGACCGGCTCTGGTCGGAAGACATGCAGCACGGGCTGAAGATCGAGGGCAGGCTGCGCCTCGCCAACCCGTTCCGCCGGGCGTAGCCCGGACAATCAGCCATCCGCTACCCCACCGCCTTCAGCAGCGCCGAATCGAGCCGGCGGGCGAAGGCGCCAGCGTCGGAGACCGGCTCGCCCTGGACGATGCAGGCCTGGTCCAACAGCAGCCATGCCGCTTCCGTGACCGCGTCGGCGCCGCCGTTCTGGGACAGGCGCTTGGCGAGGCAGGCGATCACGGGATGGCGCGGGTTCACTTCCAACACCCGCTTCATCGTCCCGTCCACTTGGCGATGCTGCTTCAGCAGGCGTTCCAGATGGATATCCATGTCGCCCTCATCGGCCACGAGGCAGACGGCGCTGGCTTCGAGCCGGTTGGACGCGCGAACATCCTTGACCGCGTCCTTCAGGGTCAGCTTCAGAAGCGCGATGAGGGCGTCGGTGCCGGCCGCCTGCGGCTCTTCGGCCGCTTTCTTCTTGTCCTCGGGCAGGGCGATCTTCTCGAGGTCGGCCCCGCCCCGAGTGGCCGACTTGAAGGGCTTGGCGTCATAGGCGCCGACGGCGGGAATCCAGAACTCGTCCACCGGATCGGCCAGCAGCAGAACCTCCACGTCCCGGGCGGCGAAGCCCTCGAGCTGCGGGCTCTTGGCCGCCGTCTCCACGCTCTCGCCGGCAATGTAGTAGATCGCTTCCTGCCCCGGCTTCATCCGCCCGACATAGTCGGCCAAGGTGGTCAGGCCCTCGGCCTTGGTGGAGCGGAAGCGGGCGAGCTTCAGCAGCGGCTCGCGCTGCTCGGCATCCTCGTACAGGCCTTCCTTCAGCACCGGGCCGAAATCGGTCCAGAAGCCGGCATAGGTCTCGGCGTCCTTCTCGGCCAGCTTGGCGAGCTCGGCCAGGCTGCGCTTCACTAGGGCAGCGCGGATCTTGGCGAGCAGCGGATTGTGCTGCAGCAGCTCGCGGCTGATGTTGAGGGGCAGATCCTCGGAATCGACGATCCCTTGGAGGAACCGGAGGTAGCCCGGCAGGATGTCCGCGCAGTCGTCGGTGATGAAGACGCGGCGCACGTAAAGCTTCAGGCGATGCTTGCGCTCGGGATTGAACAGGTCGAAGGGGCGCGACCCGGGCACGAAGATGAGGGCCGTGTAGTCGATCTTGCCCTCGGCCTTCCAGTGGATGGTGAGCCGCGGCTGGTCGAGTCCATGGGAGACGTGACGGTAGAATTCGGCGTATTGGCGCTCGGTGATCTCGCTCTTGGGCCGCATCCAGAGGGCGGCCGCCTCGTTCAGCTTCTCCTCCTGGGCGCCGGTCTTGAGCAGGATCGGCAGCGCGATATGGTCGGAGTAGCGGGCGACCACGGTCTTCAGGCGCAGGGGATCGAGGAACTCCTCGGCATCCTTGCGCAGGTGAAGAACGATGCGCGTGCCGCGCTCGACTTCGGCAGCCGGCCCCACGGCGAACTCGCCCTTGCCATCGGAGACCCAGCGCCAGCCCTCGCTCTCGCCCGCCCGCCGGCTGAAGACCTCGACCTTCTCAGCCACCATGAAGGAGGCGTAGAAGCCGACCCCGAACTGCCCGATGAGGGACAGGTCCTTGGCCGCATCGCCGGTGGCCTGGGCGAGGAAGGCGGAGGTGCCCGAACGGGCGATGGTGCCGAGATTGGCGACCAGCTCCTCCCGGTTCATGCCGATGCCGTTATCGGCCACGGCGAGGGTATGGGCCGCGGCATCGGGGGCGATGCTCACCCGGTACTGGCTTCCGCCCGAGGCAAGCGCGGGGTTGGTCAACGCCAGATAGCGCAGCCGGTCGCAGGCATCCGACGCGTTGGAGATGAGCTCCCGAAGGAAGATCGACCGCTCGCTGTAGAGCGAATGGGCGACGATATCGAGCAGGCGCCCGACCTCGGCCTGGAAGCCGTGTTTCTCCTCGCCCCCATGTTTCTCTTCGACTAGCGCCTCGTCCCGCATGGATTTTGACCCCTTCATGACAAACCCCTGCGGCATATGGGGACATGGGGGGCGGCCATCAAGGGGCGAGGCCGGCTTGCAAATCCGGCGCGGGCACCCGATTCTGAAGACATGATCGGGAGAGCGGGCCCCAGGCTTACGGCCGTGCTCGGGCCCACCAACACGGGCAAGACCTATCTCGCGGTCGAGCGCATGCTGGGCCATGAGAGCGGGATGATCGGCTTTCCGCTGCGCCTGCTGGCGCGGGAGAACTACGACCGCATCCGGAAATCGAAGGGCGACCGGGCCGTGGCGCTGGTGACCGGCGAGGAGAAGATCCTGCCGGCGAGCGCCCGCTATTTCGTGTGCACCGTCGAATCCATGCCTTTGGACCGGCCGGTCGCATTCCTCGCCATCGACGAGGTCCAGATGGCGGCCGACCCCGAGCGCGGGCATGTCTTCACCGACCGGCTGCTCCACGCCCGGGGTCTGCAGGAAACAATGCTGCTGGGGGCGGATACCATGCGCCCGCTGCTCCGCCGGCTCCTGCCGGGGCTGGAGCTGGTGACCCGGCCAAGGTTTTCGACCCTTAACTACAGCGGGCCGAAGAAGCCCACCCGCCTGCCGCCGCGCAGCGCCGTGGTCGCCTTTTCGGCAGCCGAGGTTTACCGCATCGCCGAAATGATGCGCCGCCAGCGGGGCGGCACGGCCGTGGTGATGGGCGCGCTCAGCCCCCGCACCCGCAACGCCCAGGTGGAGATGTACCAGGCGGGCGAGGTCGACCACCTGGTGGCGACCGACGCCATCGGCATGGGCCTCAACATGGACCTGGTCCATGTCGCCTTCGCCGGCCTCAGCAAGTTCGACGGCCGGGCGCCGCGCCGGCTCTCCGCCGCCGAGCTAGCCCAGATCGCCGGCCGCGCCGGCCGGCACATGAACGACGGCAGTTTCGGCACCACCGCCGAGGTCGGCGGGCTGCAGCCGGAGATCGTGGAAGCGATCGAGAACCACCGGTTCGATGCGGTTCCGGCCCTGATGTGGCGCAACAGCGACCTCGACTTTCGCTCGCTCGCGGCGCTGCGCCAGAGCCTGGAGCGCCCCTCGCCCGACCCGGCGCTGCGCCGGGCACGGGAGGCCGAGGACCAGCTGGCGCTGGCCCAGCTCGCCCTCGACCCCGACATTCTCCAGCGCCTGACGGGGCGGACACGGCTGAAGCTGTTCTGGGACGTTTGCCAGATCCCCGACTTCCGCAAGGTGATGAGCGACGCCCATGCCCGGCTCCTGGGCCAGGTGTTCCGGCATCTGACTTCGGCGGCGGCAAGGCTGCCCAACGACTGGGTCGCGGGCCAGGTCGCGCGCCTCGACAGCGCCGAGGGCGACATCGATACGCTCATGGCCCGTATCGCCCATATCCGCACCTGGACCTATATCGCGCACAGGGCCGACTGGCTGGCCGATCCGGCGGAGTGGCAGGAACGCACCCGCGCCGTGGAGGACAAGCTGTCCGACGCGCTCCACCGGTCCTTGACCCAGCGCTTCGTCGACCGGCGCCAGGCCTTGCTGTTGCGCCGGATGAAGGGCGGCGGCGCCTTGTCGGGCGTGGTGACCCGCGCGGGCGAGGTGATCGTCGAGGGTCATTCGGTCGGCCAGCTCTCGGGCTTCCGTTTCGTGCCCGACGGCTCCGGCGGGGCCGAGGAGTCGCGGCCCCTGCTGGCGGCCGCCCGAAGGGCGCTGACCCAGGAGATCCCGGCCCGCCTCGCCCGGCTGGAAAAGGCCGGCGAGGCGAGCTTCGCGCTCTCCCAGGCCGGGATCATCAGTTGGGAAGGGGCGCCCGTGGCGCGGCTCATCGCCGGCGAAACCGTGCTCGGCCCCCGGGTCGATCCGCTGCCGAGCGACCTCATCGAAGGCGCTGAGCGCGAGCGCTTGCGCCGGAGGCTGGCGCTCTGGCTGGAAGGGCATATCGCCAGGCGCCTCGCCCCGTTGAGCGCGGCGATGGCAGCACCCGCGGAGGCCGCGACCCGCGGCGTGCTGTTCCAGCTGATCGAGGCCTTGGGCCTGCTGCCCCGGCGCGAGCTGGCAGCGCAGCTGCCGCTCGCCGATATCAAGGCGCTTTCCCGGCTTGGCGTTCGTCTCGGCCGGGAGACGGTCTGGTTCCCGGCCCTGGCGCCGGCGGCCAGCCTCACTGGACTTCTGTGGTGCATCAAGGCGGGCCGCGCGCTGGCTCCGCTGCCGACCCGCCGGCCGGCGAGCCTGGTCCGCGACCCCGCCCTGCCGGTCGAGTTCTATCACGCCGTCGGCTATCGCCTGGCCGGGCCTCTGGCGGTGCGGGCCGATGCCTTGGAGCGGCTATCCCTTGCCGCCTGGCGCCTGGCCGAGCAGGGGCCTTTCCTGGCGGTGGAGGCGCTTCGCCGCACGATCCAGTGCGATGCCGGGGCCTTGCCTGCGGTGATCGCGGCCTTGGGCTATCGCTCGGCCGAAGAAGACGGCGAGCTGCGCTTCCACCTTCCGCCCAAGGCGGCGCGCTCGGCCAGGCGCCGGCACGCCAGGCAGGGACCGCCCGCAACCGATTCGCCCTTCGCGGCGCTGAGCGCCATCAAATTCAGAGCGCCCAAGCCGCAACGATGAGCGAGCCCAGCCTGCGCCTCGACAAATGGCTCTGGCATGCGCGGTTCTGCAAAAGCCGGACCTTGGCCGCCAAGCTCGCCGGCGCCGGCAAGGTCAGGATCGCCGGCGCCCCGGTGTTCAAGGCTCACCATGCGGTGAAGCCGGGCGACGTGCTGACCTTTCCGCTCGGCCCCCATATCCGCACGGTTCGCGTGCTGGCGCTGGGCGAAAGGCGCGGGCCCGCGCCGGAAGCCCGAGCGCTGTACGAGGACCTGGCGCCGCCCGCCGGGCCGAGCCAAGCGACATCCGGCGGCCCGCGGCCGACCAAGTCGGACCGACGGGCGATCGATCGCCTGCAGAACCCGGAGCGGGAGTAAGTCGTGGCACGCAGGGAGAGCGCCGCAACTGCCGAGGAGCAACGCTACGCCGCAGCTTGGCGCGATCGGCACCGGCGAGTGAGGCTGGTGTGGTTCTCCACTCTTGCCGGAATTGCGCTTAGTGCAGTGGTCGCGATTTTCGCAACACATCTTCGAGCATTCGGCCTGTTCGCTTTGGCCGCCATTGTTTGGTTGATCCCCGGTATCTTCGCGCAGCTCCATCTCAATCAATTCAGATGTCCTCGCTGCGACGAGAATTTCTACTACGTCGCACGCAATCCCAAGAACAAGCACCTGGGGTATTGGCGTAACCGGGATGATGCGTTGCCGCGATCCCTGTCCTTCTACTTTTCTCCTCCGAACCGCCCTGGCAGCGAACGGGGTCGCTGCGCCAATTGCTTTCTGCCGGTGAACTCGCCTGGGGACCCTGATCCGCCAAGGGGACCAGACGACGGCTGATCGGGTGGGTGCTATAGTAGGGGTGTTGCCGGGAGGGCTGAGGCCATGCTGACCAAAACGCAAATCGACCAGTTCCATCGCGACGGCTATCTCGTCGTCCCCAACGCGGTGACGGCCGAGGAGCTCGCCTCCATGCGGGCGGAGATCGCGCGCTGGGTCGAGGAAAGCCGGGGCCACAGCGAGCCTTTCGGTCCGCCCACCCTGGACGGGCGTCCCCGCTTCGACATGGGTGAGGAGCATCGCCCCGACCGGCCGGCGCTGCGCCGGGTCAACAATCCCTCGGACATCTCGCCCGCCTTCGCCCATGTCGCCTGGGAGGCGCGGGTGGCCGACATGGTCGCCGACGTCATCGGCCCGAACGTCAAGTTCCATCACTGCAAGATCAACCTGAAGCTGCCGGGCACCAACACCGAGGTCGGCTATCACCAGGACTTCGCCTACACGCCCCACACCAACGACGACATCGTGACGGCCCTCATCTTCATCGACGAGGTGACGGCGGAGAACGGCGCGCTCATGGTCGTGCCCGGCTCCCACAAGGGACCGATCCATTCCCTGTTCGAGAACGACCGCTTCACCGGCTCGATCGAGGAGGGCACGGCGGCCGGATTGAAGGCCAAGCAGGTGCCGGCGATCGGCCCGGCAGGCAGCGTCTGCCTGATGCACACCCGGCTCTGCCACGGCTCCGAAGCCAACCGGAGCCAGCGGCCCCGCGGCCTCTATATCTGCGTCTATAGCGCGGCCGATGCCTTTCCCCTCGCCCGCAACCCCATGGCCAATCCCAACGAGGGCCGGATCGTCCGCGGCAAGGCGACGCGGTTTGCGCGCATGATGACGGGCCCGATCGAGCTGCCGGCCCAGCCCAAGATGGCCTCCTTCTTCGCGGTCCAGGGCCAGAAGAGCGCGGGCCGCGCGGCGGAGTAGGCCACTTCTCTTCATGGCCGGGCGAAGACCCGGGCATCCACATTGTAGTAGCGGCGAAACACCTTCTCCCCCGCCCCCTCGACGGGGGCGGGTTGGGGTGGGGGTGGGACACAGGCGCGATGGTGCAGTTCTGGCTCCCCCTCCCTAACCCTCCCCCGCAAGGGGGGAGGGAATCGTCCGATGGCCGAGCCTTCACCCGGCCATGACGAATTGCTCGCTGCTACAGCCTTCCCGCCTCGATGATGCGCTTCAGGAAGGCGCGGGTGCGCTCGTCCTTGGGCGCGCCGAAGATTTCGGCCGGCGGGCCCTCCTCATGGACCTTGCCGGCGAAGAGGAAGCAGATCTTGCTCGCCACCTCGCGGGCGAAGCCCATCTCGTGGGTCGCCAGCAGCATCGTCATGCCTTCGGCCGCGAGATCGCGCACGATGTTCAGGACCTCGGCGACGAGCTCGGGATCGAGGGCCGAGGTGATCTCGTCCAGCAGCATGACCATGGGGCCCATGGCGAGTGCCCGCACGATGGCGACCCGCTGCTGCTGGCCGCCGGAGAGCCGGTCGGGATAGTCCTTCGCCTTGTGCTCCAGGCCGATGCGCTTCAGCAGGGCCATGGCCTTCGCCTCGGCCTCGGCCCGGTCCTGGTGCAGCACCTGGAGCGGCGCCAGGGTCACGTTCTCCAGCACCGACATGTGGGGGAACAGGTTGAAGGCCTGGAAGACGATGCCGACATCGCGCCGGAGCGCATTCACGTCGACGCCCGGCCCGGTCATCCGGTCGCCGTGGATGCGGATCTCGCCGGACTGGATTTCCTCCAGCCCGTTGATGCAGCGCAGCAGGGTCGATTTCCCGCAGCCCGAGGGGCCGATCAGGCAGACGACCTGATGCTCCTCGACCTCGAGGCTGAGGCCGTTGAATACGACAAGGGGGCCGAAGCGCTTGTGGATGTCGCGGATTTCGATCAGGGCCATGGGGGCGTTCTGCTAGCCGGCGCCGGCGCGCATGCGCCGCTGGTCGCGTGCGATCAGCCGGTCGACCATCCGCGCCTGGGGAATGGTGATGACGACGAACAGCATCGCGACCGTGGTCACCGCCGACAGGTTGAAATGGTTGCTGGCGATGATCTTGGCCTGGTTGAAGGCGTCGATGGTGCCGATGACGTTGACGAGCGCGGTATCCTTCTGCAGGCCGATGAAGTCGTTGAGCAGCGGCGGGATGATCCGGCGCACGGCCTGGGGCACGATGACGAAGCGCATGGTCTGCATGAAGGAAAGGCCAAGCGAGCGCGCGGCGGCCGTCTGGCTCCAATGGATGCTTTCGATCCCGGCTCGGTAGACCTCGGCGACATAGGCGCCGTAGGTGAGGGTGAGCGCCAGGATGGCGAAGGTGTTCTGTGAGAAATCGTTGACGATCGGCAGGCCGGTCAGCGGAATGCCGAAGCCGATGAGGTAGATGTTGATGATCGCCGGCAGGCCGCGGAAGACGTCGACATAGAAGGTGGCGATGAGCCTGATCGGCTGGCCCGCCGGCCCGGGCGCCAGGCGCGCGATCGCGACCACGAGGCCCCAGACGAGCACCAGCACCTCGGCAACGCAGAAAATATAGACGTTGGTCCAGAAGGCATCCAGCACCAGGCCGAATGAACTGATGATGAGGGGCAGGCGGAAGAAGGTGCGGCTGACCGCCAGGTCGTTGGCGATCATGAACTGCGCGACCATCAGCAGGAGTGCCAGCGCTCCCGCAAAACCGAAAGTGATCCAGGCGAGGCTGCGCGATCTTGCCATGGCGACGCGCGCGCCAACGAGGTCGCCTTGCCCCAGTGCCGTCTTGGCGGTTCGCGCCGCCGCCAGGCTGCGGCCGGCGGGAACCAAGAGGCCGAGAAAACCGAGGCCCAGCAGCACAAGCAGGATGTCGTAGGGAAGGCTGTCGACGCCGAGGGTCTGAAGCGCCCAGCGGACCCGCCCGAGCGTCTGCCAGCCGAGGCCGATGATGATCACCCCGACAAGCAGGGAGCTGGTCGCCCAGCTGGTCGCGTCCTTGGGCGGCGCCCCGGCGTAGAAGCGGCGCTCCGTTGGGCTTCCGACGCCGGGGCCGCTTCCCTCGCCCGGCCCTCTCGCCTCGGCGGGGCTCATTGCCCGCCGAGGCTGGAGATCGTCCTCACTGTTGGAAGTAGGGGACTGTCGACGGATCGGCGCCCCAGGCCGCGGCCAGATATTTGGCTGAAAGCTTGGCCAGGGTGCCGTCGTCGATCAGCGCCTGGATGATCTTGTCGAGCGTCGCTTCGTTGGCCGAGCCCTTCGGATAGAGCGCGCCATAGGTTTCGCCGGTCGAATACTGGCCGACCACGACCTGCGTGCCGTTGGAGGCGCCGGCCTGGGCAAGCACGATCGCGGTATCGGTCATGGCCACGTCAATCTGGTTGGCCGCCAGTGCCGCCCACATGCTGGGCGTATCGGGGAACTGCTTGACCTGCTGGGTCGGCTTCAGCTTGCCTGTGACGAAATCGGCACCGGTCGTCGCCTGCTGCACGCCGATCCTGAGCCCCTTGATCGAGCTGGCGTCGACCGACGTTCCCTTCCTTACCAGGACGCCGATGTCCGAATGGAAGTAGGGAACCGAAAAGTCGACCACCTTCTTGCGCTCGTCGGTGATGGAGATCTCCGAGAGGGCGAAATCGAAATCCTTGGTCTGGCCGGCGACCAGCGCATCCCAGGCGACGTTGACGACCTTGACGGTGCTGAGCCCGGCGCGGTTGGCGATGTTCGCAGACATGCAGTATTCGTAGCCGTCCTTGATGCTGTCGGGCGTGTCGCCGTTCCACCAGCCGGGTGCGGGCAGATTGACTTCCACCGTCAGCTGGCCGGCCACAGCCGGGGTCATGGGGATCGAGCCCTTCTGGCCGGTCAGTTCGCAATTGCCGATCATGTCGGCGCTGGCGGCCTGCGCGAAGGCGAGGGTGACGAGAGCAGCGGCGAAGCCGACGCAAGCGAGCCTGCCGCTGAGCGAAGCGGGGTTGTACTTCACGGGATGAAGCCTCCTTATGCTGGCAAGTTTATCCTTCCCGCCATTTGAGGCCGGACACCGCCCAAAAGACAAGGCCTGTTCCGCATGCCCGGTTGAGCGCGGCATGGTCGGGACGTTGCACGAGGTCAGCCGGAAATGCGTTCCGCTCTATGTGGCTGAGTTCCAATTCCGGTATAACAACCGGGAGAACGAGGGCATTTTCGGGGAAGCGATCAGAGCGTGCAGAAATTAATTTGGGTGGCAATTGCTTTCTTAGTATTAGTCTTGCTCGGCGAAGGTCTGGTCGCCCTTGGTTCCCCCATGGTTGGCGCATGCGATAGCGGTAGCCAGCAAGGAGCCCCCCATTACGGCAAGGAGCGCTATCCCTCTCTTCGTGTAGTCGCATGGGGGGATGCGAGGCGCGGTCTCAGCTGTGTTGGTCGCTGGGCTGATGCCAACCATGACGACATTGCCGCTGCCTCTACCTTCGTGATCGCGGTCTTCACATTTACTCTGTGGCGATCCACTAGGAAGCTCGGCATTGACGGTCAGAAGCAGATGCGTCTGCTGCGGAAATCTATCTGGGTTTCGGCCCAAAGTGCGAAGGCAACGCGACGGTTGGCTGGGATTGCCAATGACACACTGGTTAATGCTGAGCGTCCATATATCTATGCCTTCGGCGTCTATAAATTCATAGTCGATAAGGCTGTAGTCGGTGGATACACCCCGTTTATTCGCTATTCCGTGGCCAACTACGGGAAGACACCGGGAGTTATCGAGGAAGTGCTGGCGGGGATCAGCACAAGTGCCCTTGGTAGACCCAAAGACCTTTTACACCCGGAAGGAACACATTGGCTCGTGCGTCATCCCGTTTTTGCCCCTGCCGAGAGACGAGACGACATCGATGAAACGTTGCCCGGCGGTATCCCCACAAAGCCGAGTACGACAGAGGAAATCATTCTGGACGTGCCCGACAACGAAGACCTGTTTTTCTGGATCATAATTCGCTATCGCGGGCCGTTCAGCCGGGGCCATGAAACAAGCGCATGCTGGCGGCTCGACCAGCTGAACAACCGCTTTGCTCAACTGAACGACCCCGCATACAACTACGAACGATAAAATCGCGCTGGCGTGTCGGAGGGTCACTTATCCCCTCCCTGGTCTGACAGTCCGTCAAAGAGACCATGGTCGCCCTGGTCCAATAGCTACAATCAAGCGATTGAAATGAAACAGATTTGTAACGCCGCTCCCGTTGGTTCGCCCCGTTCCTGTGAGTAACTTTCGCCGATCTGGACTTGCCAAACTGCCCCCGGTTCGGGTAGTCTATTGAATGAACATTCAATCAATATCGGAAACCGAAACCATGACCGCCCTGGAGGCGAGCCGCCCGCTTCTGGCCGAAACCGGCACCGTTCTCGGCGAGGGCGAGCGCGAGGGTTTGCCCTGGTGGACCTATTTCAATCCCGAGCTCCTGGAGATCGAGAAGGAGCAGCTTTTCCGGCGCTGCTGGCAGGTCGTCGGCCATGTCAGCGACATCCCCAACCCGGGCGACTACCTCGCTCTCGACGTGGTCGGCGAACGCGCGCTCGTCATGCGCGGCAAGGACGGCCAGGTGCGCTGCTTCCACAACGTCTGCCGGCACCGCGGCTCGCGCGTGGTGAAGGACGGCCAGGGCCATTGCCGCGGCGCCATCGTCTGCCCCTTCCATGGCTGGACCTATGACCTGGACGGGCGGCTGCGCGGCATGCCCAAGCGCAAGTCCTTCCCCGAACTCGATCCCGACAAGCACGGCCTGGTGCCGCTCGAGAGCGAGATCTGGATGGGCTTTATCTTCGTGCGCTTCCTGCCGAGCCGGCAGCCGGGCATGGCGGCGCTCATGGCCGAGCACGCGCCCGAGATCGCCCGCTATCGGCCGGAGCAGATGAAGCCGCTCTCCGGCTTCAACAGCGAAGTGCTGCCGGTCAACTGGAAGGCCGTGCGTGACGTGGACAACGAGGGCTACCACGTGCCCGTCGCCCATCCGACGCTTCAGGACCTCTACGGCCAGCGCTATCACGACGAGACCCACCGCGCCGGGGTTTCGCGCTCGCTGGGCACGCTGAACGAAGGGCCTGGCCGGTTCTGGAGCGTGCGCCACTACCGCAAGATCCTGCCCAAGGTCGAGCACCTGCCGGAGGCGAACCAGCGCGCCTGGCTCTATATCGGGCTCTTCCCCAACACGGTGCTGAGCTTCTATCCCGACCAGATCGGCTTCTATCAGGAGTTCCCGCTGGGCGTGGACAGGACCGTGCAGCGCGCCGCCTATTACGCGCTGCCCGACGCCAGCCGCGAGATGAAGCTCGCGCGCTACCTCACCAAGCGGATCGACCGGGTTACGGGCCGTGAGGACACGCAGCTCATCGTCTGGTCCTGGGAATCGATGCAGTCGAGCGGTTTCGCTGGCTTCATCCTCTCGGATCTGGAAGCGGGAGTGCGCAGCTATCACGACCAGCTTCGCCGGCTCATTCCGGTGTTCGGCCAGCCCGACGAGCCCGCCGCCGGCAGCGTCGATCAGATCAACACGGCGCTCGCCTCCGGACGCAACGACGAGGCCTGGGTGCGGGACTGAGGCCAGGCAAGCTCATCCTTCGACAAGCTCAGGATGAGGTGGTTTGGTTTGATCCTCATGGTGAGCTTGTCGAACCATTCCACTCGTCACCCCCGCGGAAGCGGGGGTCCAGGGGGCAGGCAGACGTTTTGTCGCCCTGGATTCCCGCTTGCGCGGGAATGACGAAAGGATGGCGAAGCGCAACGACGAGGCCTGGGTGCGGGACTGACCCTATCGTCACCCCCGCGGAAGCGAAGTTTGAACCACAGAGACACAGAGAAGCAAGCGAACACACTTCGCCGCTTCGTGGCCGCAGACTCACATTGAATTTTCTTCTCTGTGCCTCTGTGTCTCTGTGGTGAATCTTCCCTTCCGAGACACCGGTCCCACGTCCCCTTTGTCACCCCAGTGACTCTTGTCGCTGCGCAGGTGGCCTCAGGCGGTGAGCGATAGGGCCGCGCGCTCGGCGAGCTTGCCGATCGCCGGGTAGTCGAGCTTGCCGCTGCCGAGCAGGGGCAGCCGCTCCACCGCCAGCAGCAGGCGCGGCAGGAAGAGCTCCGGCAGGCCCTGGGTACGGGCATGGGCCTGGAGCGCTTCGCGCGTGGCGCCGGCATGGTCGGTCACCAGCACGAGCTGCTCGCCCTTGCGGGGGTCGGGAACCGCGACCGCGGCGAACTGATGTCCCGGCCAGAGCTTGAGGGCCGTCTCCTCGACGGCGGCGAGCGAAACCATCTCGCCGGCGACCTTGGCGAAGCGCTTCACCCGGCCCTTGAGCGTGATGAAGCCCTGGGCGTCGATGCTGACGATATCGCCCGTGTCGTAGACGCCGCCCGGCGGCGGCTGCAGTTCGCCCGGCCGGTCGACCGTCAGATAACCCAGCATGACGTTGGGGCCGGAGAGGAGCAGGCGCTGGCCCTCGCTCACGCCGGCGATCGGCTCCAGCTTGCAGGTAAGGCCCGGCACGAAGCGCCCGACGGTGCCGGGCTTGTATTGCATGGGCGTGTTGACGGCGATCACCGGCGCGGTCTCAGTCGCGCCATAGCCTTCGAGGATGCGCAGGCCGAAGCGGTCGGCAAAAGCCTTGCGCGTCTCCTCGCGCACCCTTTCGGCGCCGGCGAAGACGTAACGCACGCTGTAGAAATCATAGCCATGGGCGGCGCGGGCATAGCCGGCGAGGAAGGTGTCGGTGCCGAAGAGGATGGTGGCGTTGGAATCGTAGGCGAGCAGCGGCACGATCCGATAGTGGAGCGGCGAGGGATAGAGGAAGGTCTTCACCCCGGCCAGCAAAGGCAGCAGCAGCCCGCCGGTCAGCCCGAAGGAATGGAAAATGGGCATCGCGTTGAAGACGATGTCCGTCGGGTTGAAATCGACCAGCGCCCCCATCTGATACCGGTTGGCCAGCAGGTTCTCGTGGCTGAGGACCACCCCTTTGGGCGCACCCTCCGATCCCGAGGTGAAGAGCACGACGGCCGGCGCGCTCGAGGCCGGCTGACGCGGCGGCCGGAGGCGGGCGAGCTGCCCCGAGAGCAGGGCCCCCAGCCGGGCGAGCGGTCCGATGGCCTCCGCGATGTCCTCGAGAAAAACGAGCTTCGCCTTCTCGCCCAGCTTGGCGGCTGTCTCTCCCATTCGGGCAGCAGCGAGAAATTCCCGCGAGGTGACGATGATCTTCAGCTCCGCTGCCCGGCAGGCGGCGCTCATGCCGGCGAAGCCGGTCGAAAAATTCAGCAAGGCCGGGACGCGGCCATAGGCCTGGAGAGCGAAGAAGGCGACCGCGGTGCCGGCGGCATTGGGCAGCAGCAGGCCGACGCGCTCGCCGCGCTTCGACAGGCGGGAGAGGCGCCGGCCGA
This sequence comes from uncultured Alphaproteobacteria bacterium, assembly GCA_963724385.1. Classification (GTDB taxonomy): domain Bacteria; phylum Pseudomonadota; class Alphaproteobacteria; order Dongiales; family Dongiaceae; genus DASXQK01. The sequence continues at coordinate 2,020,410 of CAVRUJ010000002.1, forward strand.
GCCCCAGCGACCCCGCGATCAGGCGGTCATAGGTCATGGTCTGCCGGCGCATGTCCTCGATGATCGGGCGCCGGCCGCCATGGAGGCTGCGCGCCTCCAGCAGGGTCTGGAACAGGGTCTTGTGCCAGTCGCAGGTCTCGAACACCAGGCGCGTCATCAAGTCGTAGAGGGCGAGGCTGAGGGCCTGGCGCCGCGGCCGGCCGCGCAAGGCCGGATCGATGGCCAAGGTCTCGGCCGGCTGGATCGAAAGCGTGATCTTGGGGAACAGGCGCAGGCGCAACTTCCCGCGCAGCCGCGAAAACGGCGTGTACTGGGCGCCATCGATGCGCACCGGCAGGATCCGGGCGCCCGCCTTGTCGGCGATCATCCCCGGCCCTTCGTAGATCTTCATCAGGGCCCCGGTCACCGTGATGCGGCCCTCGGGGAAGACCACGCACCGGCGCCCCGCCTGGACCTCGCGGATGAGCGACTTGGCGGCGAGCGGCTTGGTCGGGTCGAGCGGGAAGGAATCGACCAGGGAAAGGCCGATTCTCGCCCACCAGCGCTTGGCGATGAAGGAATTGACGGCGAAGGTCGGCCGGCCGGGGAGGAGTGCGGCGAGCAGCACGGCATCGAGGAAGGAGACATGGTTGGCGACGACGACCACTCGCTCGTCCGGTCCCGGCCAATTGGCGATGCCATGCACCTCGGCGCCATAGGCGAGACGCAGCAGCCCGCCCACGAGCCCCTTGATCACCGTTTCCGGCAGCAGACGGCAGATGTAGAGGGCGACCGGAAGATTGACGAGGGCAAGGGCGAGGAAGATCTGCGGCACGCTGCAATGGAAAGCGAGCATGGCCACGGCGCCGATCGCGCCCAGCACCATGAAGAGAGCGTTGACGATGTTATTGGCGGCGATGACCCGCGAGCGGTGGCTCTCCTCGCTTCGCGCCTGGAGCAGGGTGTTGAGGGGCACGATGTAGAAGCCGGCCGAGACCGCGATCATCGTGAGGTCGCTTAAGACCCGCCAAGCACTCGGCCTGGAGAGGAAGCCGGCGACGTCCAGGAGCACGCCCGATTCGCCTTGGATGTGGGCCGTGGCGGCATAGAGATCGAAGGTGAAGAGACTGATGCCGAGTGCCCCCAGCGGCACATAGCGGGCGCTGACCTCGCCCTTCAGCAGCCAGTTGCACAGCATGGAACCGATGGCGATGCCGACGGAAAAGGCGACCAGCATCAAGGTCACCGTCCCGTTGCCGGCACCGAGCACGGTCTTGGCGAAGGCCGGGAACTGGGCGAGGAAGGTGGCGCCCACCAGCCAGAACCAGGAGATGCCGAGGATGGCGAGCCAGATGACGCGCTGGGATTTGGCCTCCCGGATCATCTCCCAGCCATGGGCGAGGAAATTGAGCCCGAGCTTCAGTTCCGGCGCGGCGGCGGGCGCCCGGGGAATGAACAGGCTGGCCAGCAGCCCGGCCGCGGCGATGACGATCTCCAGGGCTACGACCAGGAGGATGCCATTGGCGGTCAGGATCAGGAGGCCGCCGGCGATGGTGCCGATGAGGATGGCGAGGAAGGTGCCGGCCTCGATGACCGCGTTGCCGGAGAGCAGCTCCTCGGGCGGGAGATGCTGGGGCAGGATGCCGTATTTGAGCGGGCCGAAGAAGGTGGAGTGGGTCCCCATGAGGAACAGCACGCTCATGAGCAGGGTCAGGTTCCCAACCGAGAAGGCGAGGCCGGCGAGCAGCATGATGGCGATCTCGGCCGATTTGATGATGGCGATGAGGCGCTGCTTCTCGAATTTGTCGGCAAGCCTGCCGGCCGTGGCCGAGAACAGGAAGAACGGCAGGATGAAGAGGCCGGTAGCGACCGTCGCCATCATCCCGGCGTCGACGCCCTTCTCGGCCGCCAGGCGAAAGGTGACCAGGATGACGAGGGCGTTCTTGAAGAGATTGTCGTTGAGCGCCCCCATGAACTGGGTGACGAAGAGCGGCAGGAAACGCCGGCGCGCCAGGATCTCCAGATGTTGGCTGCTCATGGCCGTCCTCTCCTCACCCGGTCTTGCTTGCGCCCCGGTCCCAGCACCCTGCGGCAGGCCTCGGCGAGGGCAGGTGCCAGGGCCGTCATCGTCCGGGAGATCCGGCCATAGACCTTGAAGGTCGCGGTCTGCAGGACCAGGCCCATCACCATGGCGGTGGCGAGATCGGGGTCGCCCGAGGCGATCTCGCCCTGCTTCATGCCGCGGGCGATGACGGCGCGCACGCTCTCCACCGGGTTGGCCATGCCGGGTTTCACCCGCTGAAGCTGGCCATGCTGGACCAGAAGCAGGAAACGGAAGAGCAGGCTGTCGGCATCGTAAAGGGCGCAGAGACCGCGGACCATGGCCTCGACCTGGTGCGGTGCCCGGCGCTCGGTCGAGGCCAGACGCTCGAGCTCCGCCGCGAAACCGGCGAAGCCCTCGCGGAACAGGCGCCAGACCAGCTCATCCTTGCTGCGGAAGTGGCGATAGAGGGCGCCGTCGGAAAGGCCGACCGCCTGGGAGATGTCGCGGATGCCGGTCGCATCCACGCCCTGCTCGACGAAGAGGCTGAGCGCCGCTGCCTCGATCCGCGCCTTGGTCGCCGCACCCGGCTTGCTCATGGCCGCTCTATGTAAGTGAACGATCGCTTACATATAGCGCAAGCTAAGGGCTTCTGCAAGCTCCACTGTGCCGCGTGCGGATCGTCCTATCTGGCGATGGGCAGCGAATTGGCCGCGGCGCCGGGACCAGGCATCGAACGCGGCTCGGCGAGCGTCATCAGCCCCGCGCCGGCAATCGACAGCATGCCGATGACGGTCGAGAGCCGAGGCAGTTCCGAAAAGAACAGGAAGCTCCACAGCACCGCGAAGACGAGATAGCTGTAGTCGAAGGTGGCGATGACCGACGACGGGCCGGATTGATAGGCTTTGGCCACGCCGGCGCTGGTCGCGACGATGAGGCAGGCCATCAGCGCGATCAGGCCCCATTGGCCGAGGCCCATGGACGACCAGGGCCCGAGCAGGAACGGATGGGCGATGCTCTCAGCCGTCATGCCCCGCATTGCGATCGCGGCGGAGCCGATCGTCCCGGCGGCCAGGAAGCAGAAATTCAAGGTCAGGGACAGGACGAGCGGGTTTTCCTCGGCGCATCGGGTCCGGGTGACGACCGCGGCGAGCGCATAGAACATCGCCGAGAGCACGGGCAGGATCGTCACCCAGGAAAACGCCTCGCTGCCGGGCCGCACAATGATCAGCACGCCGGCGAAGCCGACGACGATCGCGATCCAGCGCCGGGGCCCAACGGGCTCACCCGTCAGCAGCGCGGAAATGAGCGCGATGAATAGCGGCCCCGAATAATAGGCGGTGGCGACGGTGGACAGGCTCAAGACCGGCAGCGCCGCGTAGAAGGCGATCCACATCGCCACCAGCAACGCGCTGCGCAGCAAGGCCCAGGCGATCGACCGCGGCAGGATCCGCGCGAGCCGGGAGCGGACCTTGACCAGGCCGACGATGAGCGGGATGGCGAAGATCGAGCGCGCGACATAGATCTGCCAGACCGAGAAATCGGCGCTGATCCGCTTCACCAGGGCATCGCCGAAGGCCATGGTGAGAGCGGTTGCGACCATCACCAGGATGCCGAGCCGGGTTCTGTCGCGCGGCTCGGAAGCCGGCGTGCTCACGAGCCCTGGAAGCGCGGCATCTGGTCGAGGCTCGGCTGCTGGGCGAAGACCACGTCGTCGGCCGAGAAGCGGACCCAGGGCTGCGCGTTCTCGGTCCAGACATGGCATCCGGGCCGGAGCCAGCTCCTGTCGTCGAGGGTCCCGGGCTTGATGTTGAGGAAGGGGACGTCGCCTTCCTCGGTGAACCACTGGTGATAGATGCGCGAACCGCAATTCGGGCAGAAATAGCAGCGGAACTTCCGGCCATGGCCCGGGCGGATGAAATGCGCGGGCGGGGTGCCGAGCAGGGTGAAAGCGGCGCTGGGAAAGGCGGCGGCCATGGCGAAGGCGCTGCCCGACTGGCGCTGGCAGATGCTGCAGTGGCAGGCGTAGACCATGACCGGGTCGGCCCGCATTTCATACCTGACGGCGCCGCATTGGCAGCCGCCCTTGTGGATCTTCGACAACGGGTCCTCCTCGGCAATGGCAAGGCGGGATTTCGGCGCCAACGGCGCTCCGGGACGATCTATAGACGAGGACTATTAGGCCGTATAGTCTTTGCAATATGAACAGACAGATAAGGCATTTCGATTAATGGCCAAGCTGCCTTTCGGCGGTCTCGAGGTCTTCCTCGCCGTCGCCGAACAAGGGTCGCTCCGAGCCGCGGCGGCGGCGCTCGACGTCGAGCCGCCGGCGGTGAGCTATCGGCTGAAGGCGCTCGAAGACCGGCTCGGCGTCAGCCTCTTCGCCCGGACCACGCGTTCGGTCCGGCTGACCGACGCGGGCCGCGCCCTGTTGACGCGGGTCCAGCCGGCGATGGCGGAGCTCGGCAGCGCGCTCGAGGAGTCCCGAGCGATCGGCCGGACCGCCAAGGGCAGGATCAGGATCACGCTTCCCTATGTCGCTTATGAACTCGCCATCGCGCCGAAGCTGGCCGCGTTCCAGAAGCGATATCCGGATATCCAGCTCGACCTGTCTTTCGATGAAGCCTTCGTCGACATCGTCGCCGAGGGCTACCATGCCGGCGTCAGGATGGGCGACCAGATCCACGAAAACATGCTGGCCGTCCGCCTGACCCAGCCGTTGCAGGAAGCCTTCTTCGCGGCGCCGTCCTACTTCAAGGGGCGCTCGCGGCCGAAGCACCCGCGCGACTTCCTGGACCACAATTGCATCCTCTACCGGTTCATCGGCTCGCGGAGAATTGCCGCCTGGCCGTTCCGGAGCGCCGAGGGCGCTGCCAGCGTCCATGTCCAGGGCAACCTGATCGTCAACAGCACCAGCGCCGTCATCCATGCCGCGCGCGGCGGGCTCGGCATCGGCTGGCTGTTCCAGCAGACCATCGCGGAGGATCTCCGATCGGGACGGCTCGAAAGCCTGCTCGGGGATTTCGCCATCGAACGGCCTGGATATTTTCTCTACTATCCCAAGGCCAACGCGCGGCTCGAAATCCTCAGGATTTTCGTCGAGGCCATGAAGGCGCGAAGCCATGCCGCTTGAACGGCTCCGCCACGGCTTGCGCTGGCTGCGTTCCCTGGCGGGCTGCGCGATCTTGCTGGCTGGCCTGGCCGCCGGCCAGGCGTTGGCGGGCGGCCCGGACGAAGTCTCGAAGCTGTTCGGCTCGCGCGTGCAAGCGAACGGCCGCTTCCAGGCGCCTTTCGCCACGGGGGACTTCGATGGCGACGGCAAGCCCGACATGCTCTATCTGGTGACGATCCTGCCTCAATCGGCCGGGCATGGGCTGGCGAGCGATGTCACGGTGATCGGCTCGCTGTTCGGACAGGAATCGCTGGGCGCCCGGCCGGAGAACCTGGCGCTCGCCATCGTCCAGGACGGCGGCAGGAAGAAGTTCCTGCTGACCGGCTACGAAGGCGAAGGCGTGACCGATTATTTCGATTCGCCCATCTGGCAGGGTCCAACGGCGCCGATCCGGGTGGAGAGGCGCGGCTCGATAGCCTTCGAGGATTTCCGCCATCAGGATGGGCCGATCAGGAACGACATCATCGTCGTCGGCACGGAAGCGGGCATCGATACGGCCCTCTTCTGGACCGGCCGCGGCTACGCCTTGTTCCAGCCGGCCGAGGAGCCATGACGTCAGCTGCGCGCCGGTGAAATCTTGCGATAGCTGAGCGCCTCCGCGACGCGCAGCCGCCGCACCGTAGTGTCGCGCGCTATGAGCGGCTGGGCTTCCTCTTCGATTTGCTCATGCGGTTGAGCAGTGTCGAGGCGGCGTCCCCGGCCGAAATTGCGTAGCTCGGGTCACGGTGGATGAGGATCTGGGCGACGGCGCCGTCGAACAGGATCATGAGCTGGCGAGCGAGACCGGCCGCCGCGGCATATCCGTCGGCGGCGAGAATTCCTTTCAGCCAGCCCTCGAACCGTTTCTTGTGGCCCGCAGCGACGACGCGGGCTGGATGGCCCGGCAGATTGGCGAACTCGGCCGCCGCGCGCAGGAAGCTGCAGCCTCGCCAGCGAGGGTCCTTGGCGTTCTTCCCCAGCTGCTCGAAGATCCGGCGGACCTGACGCGCGGCCGGCTCTCCTGGCTCCGGGATCAGGCCCTGGTAGCGGCCGAGGGTCGGGAGATCGCGCCCCTCCAGATAGGCGGCAATCAGCTCGTCCTTGCTGGCGAAGTGGTAATAGAGCGTGCGCTTGGTCACGCCGGCGGCCTCGGCGATGGCGTCGACGCCGACAGCCCGAATGCCCTGGCCGTAGAACAGCCCGTCGGCCGCCGCGATCAGGCGGCGGCGGGTCTCTGAGGAATCTCGCGTCACGCCCAAAGTATACTCACTAGTGAGTGTATTTTGCCAGCCGCTTCGCGGACAGTGGACTGGCACGAGCGTCCCCCGCCACCAGCGGGTCATTTCGATCTCTGCCGATCGGCAGCCAAGAAGGGCACCAGCGAATGAGCCAGGAAGAAATCAAGCGTCCACAGAACGTCGCGCTGGGGGTGGTCGTGATCGTGCTGACGGTCTTCGCCATGTCCTTCGCCGACGCCGTGGTCAAATACGTCAGCGCCGCTTTTCCGCTGTGGCAGATCTACGTGGTGCGATCGCTCGTCGTGATCCCGATCCTGACCGCGGTCGCGATGGTGGGCCCTCGGCCAATGCCCATCAGGCCGAAGGCGAAGGCCTGGGCCTTCCTGCGCGGCCTGCTGCTGGCCATCATGTACATCGCGATCTATGCGGCGGTGCCGGTTCTAAGCCTCTCCGTGATCGCTGCCTCCCTCTACACCGCACCCCTCTTCATCGCCCTGTTCTCGGCGGTTCTGATCGGTGAGCCGGTGGGCCCCAGGCGGTGGGCCGCCATAACCTTGGGTTTTCTGGGCGTGCTGGTGATCCTCCGGCCGGCAACCGATGCCTTCTCCCCCCTGGCGCTGATTCCCATAGTCGCGGCAGTGCTCTACGCGCTCGCCGCCATCATCACCCGCGCCAAATGCGCCGATGAGCCACCGATGGTCCTCGCGCTCGCGCTCAACTTCTCGCTTCTCGCGGTGGGAGCGGCAGCGACGACGGCCATCGCCCTGTGGCGGCCCACCCCGTCCGAAGCGTCGTTCTACCCGTTCCTCTTCGGCTATTGGGTGTCCATGGGCCCGCGCGAATGGGGAATCATCGGCCTGCTGGCCGCCCTCATGGTGGCGATCAGCCTGGGCCTCGCCAAGGCCTACCAGTCGGCACCGCCAGCGATCATCGCGACCTTCGACTACAGCTACCTGCTGTTCGCGGCCTTCTGGAGCTTTGTCATCTTCTCCCAGCCGCCGGACGCCCCGACGGCTCTCGGCATGGCGATGATCGCCGGGGCGGGGCTGCTCGTCGTTCGAGGAGCGGGAAGCGCTCGAGCCAGGGCGCTGAAACCAGCGGCGTGATTGTCACGCAGCTTCGGCGCGAGCCCTTCGAATTGCGGGGACACAATGCTCAACCGAGTTGAATCTCGGCTTCTGACCCTTGTGTTGGTCAACTCCGGGCAGGCGAGATGCACCGATAGCTCAATGCCTCGGCCACGTGCAGCCAGCATCCGGCTTCTCCAAGGACCTTTGTGGCGAGGGGCCGGTCGCGAAGGCTAAGGGCGAAATGGCCCTAGGATTGGTCAAACTTCCGAGTCCCTTGACGCGCAGCGCGGAGGCCGGCATGAAATGCGAATGAATATCATTTGCATATAATGCCAGGGGCGCACGCTCAATGACCATTCGGGCTCTCGATGTGGGGCGGCCTCACGCTTCCCGTTGGCGCAGGTTCCTTGCCGTTCTCGGCCCCGGCCTCGTGGTGATGCTCGCCGACACCGATGTCGGCAGCATCATTACCGCTGGCCAGAGCGGCGTGCAGTGGGGTTACAGGCTGCTGCTCCTGCAATTCATCCTAATGCCCATTCTGTATGTGGTGCAGGAACTGACAGTCCGGCTCGGGATCTTCACCGGCAGGGGGCATGGCGAGCTGATCCGGGAGGTTTTCGGGAAGCGCTGGGCCTGGGTCTCGGTAGCGGGACTGGGTGTCGCAACTGCTGGCGCACTCCTCGCGGAGTTCTCCGACGTCGCGGGCGTCGGTGAACTGTTCGGCGTGCCACGCGCGGTGAGTCTCGTGCTCGCCGCGGCCTTCCTCCTGGCCGTCGTCTGGACGGGGTCCTACCGGCGGGTGGAGAGGATCGCCATCGCGCTCGGCCTATTCGAGTTCGCCTTCTTCTGGGTCGCTTACGCCTCACATCCGAATGGGACCGAGTTGGCTGACGGGCTTCTGCATATGCCGCTTGGCAACAGGGACTATCTCTACCTTGTTGCGGCCAACATCGGGGCCGTCATCATGCCGTGGATGATCTTCTATCAGCAATCGGCCGTCGCCGATAAGAAGCTGCGGCCCGAGGACTACCGGGATGCCCGGTGGGACACGGCACTCGGTGCCGTCATTACGCAGCTGGTCATGGCGGCGATCCTGGTGGCGGCGGCTGCCACCATCGGGAAGACCAACTCGGACGCGAGCCTCAACACGATCGGCGACATCGCAAATGCCCTCACGCCTTTTTTGGGATCGGAGATCGGGCGCCTGGTCTTCGGTTTAGGAACGATCGGTGCGGCGATGGTCGCCGCCATTGTCGTTTGTCTGGCTTCCGCCTGGGGGTTCGGCGAAGTCGCAGGCTACAAGCACTCGCTTGAGCACCACCCGTTGGAGGCGCCCTGGTTCTATGGCGTCTTCACGGTCGCCGTCCTCGGGGGCGCAGTCGCCGTGGCGCTCGTGCCGAACCTCGTCACACTCAACATCGGCGTCGAAGTCATGAACGCGTTGATGCTGCCGCTGGTGCTCGGGTTTCTGGTCCTGCTGGCCATCCGCGCGCTCCCCGAGGAGCACCGCCTGCGCGGCCCTTACCGGTGGGTCGTGGTTGCCGTCTCGGCCCTGACCGGTGGCCTCGGCGTCTATGGCGGCATCTCCGGCGCCGGGCTGTTCTAGGTCTCTGCTTCGGCTTCTGACCCTTGTGTTGGTCAACTCCGCGCCGGCGCGATCCTGCGATAGCTGAGCGCCTCCGCAACATGCAGCCGCCGCACCGTCTCGCTTCCCGCCAGATCGGCCAGGGTCCGCGCCACTCTCAGCACGCGGTGATACCCGCGCGCCGACAGCTTGAACCGCTCCGGCATTAGGTAGCAGACTTCGGAATGCGCCTAATGCCCGAGGAACTCGGGTATGAAAATTCCAAAATGGACTCTGCGATGGCTTTGGCTGTGGGCTATATTCCACCGACCAAAGCGAGGCCGGTGTATGCACTTCATCGTAGCGTGGCGTTTTAACGTGCCCGATTCTGGAGGGCTCATCGGCCAGGAATTGTCGGCTGTTCTAAAGCCATATTCTTGGGTGCGCCCACTAACGGATTTCTACATTGTCGAGAGTACGCAAGATGGGCAGTACAGAAAGATAATTGACGATCTTACGGCCGTCGCCAGAAGGCACGCAGATGCCTTCTACTTTATGGTCAGTCCACCGATGAACGGCGGCCGATATGAGGGATGGTTGAAGGCCGATTTGTGGCCGGAAATTAACAAAAGATCGACGTAAATTCTCGATGACAGACCAACCAAAACAGATCACTGGAGAACAGGCAAGCGGCAAGCCGGCTCAGAATCCGTTCGGGCCAGCTAGCATCACGGTATTGGTTCCCAAAACCATCAAAATCAAGATGGTCAATGCAAGCGTACTTCAAGACTACGAAATTTGGGTGTTTATGACTTCCATTCTGTCCAGTGCGTTTGTGGGGTGTGGCGTAGCGTGGCAGCAAGCAGTAGACGCAAAAATACCGTCCGCACCAGCATGGGGAACAGCATTCATTGTATTCCTGTTATTGTTCCTGATAACGGGCGGTAGGGCGCTCTATCGTCGTTCTGAACTCTCCCAAGAGAGCCAAGAAGTGGTACTCAATGTTTCGTCGGCCACCCCTTCTGCCGAGCAGCAGGGGACTTCTAGGTAATTTATTCCGCGATCTCCCAAAGTGAATATTTTCCGTCCTGGCTCTTAATCGACCGGACCCGCTTGCGCACCCGCTGATTGCGCAGTGACGAATGCAGCCGTTCGCGCATCTTGTCCACTAACGCCGTGTCGTTAGTGTTTAGGTTCCTTGCCGTCATAATCATCCGGTTCAAGTCTTGCGTGCTGATTGGCGCTCTCGCTTCGCGCAGGAAATTTAGCGCCAGCATAGTTATTTCGTTTCGGCCTGCCGCATAGATCGGAGGCAACTGCTTAGGCGCGATCTTTCCGACGGAGACATGCGGCGCGAACATGAACAAGGCAGCATCCACCGTTCCAATGTCGGCGACAAGCCGCGCTTGTTCTGCCTGATTGCGTTCCAAGGCGCCGGTTAATTCCGCACGTTTGCTGACCAGCTCATTGACCAGAATATCAATCGACGTGTTGCCCATTGCTCCAACTCCGCTGCCAATAGCCTTTCCATGACTTCGATGGCGCAGCCCGTAGGGATGCGGCCGTGACAGCTAGGGACTGCTCGCCGTTGCTGATCCGTCGGTTATTCTCACGCCAAGCCATTTCGCTACTGTAGGCAGCGAGATATGGCCCGGAGATATGATGGTGCGTTCCGACTTCGGCCCGACGCAGCCGACTGAAAAAGCTTTCAGCCTGATTGATGCAGCCTTCGCCGTCGCTATAGACTTGCGAGTGATTGATCCGCTTTGTGAGGTGCCTTGCGGCCAAGGCATCCCAATGAGCAGCTTCATCGGCATAGATGGTACTGCCGGGTCGCACTGTGGCGCGGATCGTCGGAACGGAAGCATCCTCAGACTGAAACACCGCCGGCAATGTGTTGCCGCCACGCTCGCGCATGACAACGACAACGCGGCGCTTGCCGGTCTGATTGCGTGCTAGCCGACGATCCCGGCGGTTTTCTTTCCAATTCCTCGGCTTGATGTAGCCGCCAAAATAGCCACCGTCGATTTCGACATCGCCGGCCGGCTTGTGGCCGATGACTTGGTTGGCCATTGCCTCGCGCAACTTGTGCGCCAGGACGAAAGCCGTTTTGTATTGGCAATCCAGATCCCGGCTGAGCTGCAACGCACTATGCCCCTTCGCCCCGTTGCAGAAGATGGCAATGGCTAGGAGATAGTCCCGTATCGGCAGCTTGCGGCTGGCGAAGATGGTCCCGGACGTGACACTGAAGACGTGTTCGCAGCCTTTGCACTCCCACAATGGTTTGGACTTGCGAGGATAGGGGTCTGTGCAACCGCATTTTGGGCAGAAGGGGCGCCCCTCGTTGGCGGACCACCGAATGGACTTGAAAGTCTCTAGGGCTTCCTCATCGCTCATGCGCGCTACCTGAGCGAGGCTCAGGGACCTAGCGGCGGCTGAAAGTAGGAAGTGCTGGGCCATTGATCTCGTATCCGCTACCTTAGTAGCGAATATGACATCTACAGCTTTGCTTGTCAATAGGGGAAATGTCGAATATGCTATCTCATACGCGAATGTGCCATCTAGCGGGCGAATATGGAAGAGGAATGGGCCGATAGGGCGAAGCGTTTCGTGAAGGCCGAGCTAAAGCGGGCTGATGTCACATATGAGGAATTGGCACGCCGGCTCTCTGAAATGGGGATGCCAGAAACCAAGGCTTCGGTTGCCAGCAAACTCAGCAGGGGGGCGTTCCCCGCTACGTTCATGCTCGCATCGCTAAAGGCGATAGGCTGTCAAACGCTCAGGCTTGATGAGGTGTAGACACGAGTCGGCTGACTCTGATAGTCAAAAAGCCTAACGGCCGACGCCTTGTTGGAGGGGAACGCCGGCCGTTAGGTGGCCCTTGTGGAGGGGGCCGTTGCGCGGAGATGGTGGGATTCGAACCCACGGGACCCTCGGTTGGAGCCAGAGCCCGCTGGATTAGGAGTCCAGAGCCTTAAACCACTCAGCCACACCTCCATTCTAGGGGCCACGGCAATGCCGTGGCCCTTTGACTATGCGACACCTCGCAGGGGCATTTTGCTTCGTAGGTGCCCTTTTTCATCGACACGAATGTAAAGATCGCCTGATCGCCCAAGGTGCTTCGACTTCACTAGTCGAATTGCCGTAGGCAAAACGGAATTCCATCCGACGCCAGGCCACCAGCGATTTCCTATACCAACCACAAGGGCGCGTCCCTTAAGACCATCTTTGCCTTCGCGCTCCGCCTCCATCAGCAACTGGTCGATCATCGCGCGAACGGTCGGAATGCCTTCGGGCCGTGGTTTTCCGATCCTAGGGATGCGATCTTTTGCGGCTGCGGCCGCAACCTCTTCAACCTCGTCTATGATGCGGTTCATTGCCGCAGTCTGCTCGGCTGGGGTATCGCCCAAGCGCCCAAGCACGCGCTCCGCGATTTCGAGTTCGTGTTCCTCGGCCGCAAGTTTCGCCTGTTCGGCGTCTAAACTCTTAAGCGCCTGTTGAAGACGCAGGCGTTCCTGCTCTATGGCGGCACGACGCTTGGCAATAAGAGTGAGGCTGCTGGCTGTCATGCGGAAGGTTATGCGCCCTCCAAGGTTGGCATGTCAAGCAAACTGCCAAGCAGCCTGTGGCAAAAGCTGGACTTTATTAACCTGTGGTTAACGCTTGGGACCTTCCGAAGCTTGCTACCTAATACCGAACCGCTCGGCCGCATCGGCCAGGAGCTTGCGGCCTTCCGCGTCTGGTGTCGCGATCTCGTCCAGGAGCTGGCCGTCGGCCTCGGCGTTGCTGGCGATGCCCTTGGCCCCGAAACGCCGGGCCTGGCGCTCGCGCGCCGCGGCCACGCGCGCCGCCACTTCCTTGCTGCCCTCGCGCGGCGGCGGAAGCGCCAAGTCGGCCGGGGACACCGCCGGCACGTCCACATGCATGTCGATGCGGTCGAACAGCGGCCCGGAGATCTTCGACTGGTATTCCTGGGCGCATTTGGGCGCCCGGCCGCAGGCGAGCGAGGCGTCGTCCAGATGGCCGCAGCGGCAAGGGTTCATGGCGGCGACGAGCTGGAAGCGGGCGGGGTAGGTGACATGGGCGTTCACCCTCGCCACCACCGCGCGGCCGCTTTCCATGGGCTGGCGCAGCGCCTCCAGGGTCGCCCGGGCGAATTCGGGCAGCTCATCGAGGAAGAGGACGCCGCGGTTGGCAAGCGACACCTCGCCGGGCCTTGCGCGCAGGCCGCCGCCGATGAGGGAGGGGAGCGAGGCCGAGTGATGCGGATCCCGGAAGGGCCGGTTGCGCATCAGCCGCCCGCCTGCGAGCTGGCCCGCCACCGAATGGATCATGGAGACCTCGAGCGCGGCCGCGGGTTCCAGTGGCGGCAGCAGCCCCGGCAGGCGCTGGGCCAGCATGGACTTGCCCGAACCGGGCGGGCCGATCATCAGCAGGTTGTGGCCGCCGGCCGCCGCCACTTCCAGCGCGCGCTTGGCCGATTCCTGGCCCTTGATGTCGGCGAGATCGAGGGCGTGCTCCGCCAGATCCTGCATCTGGGGCTGGGGCCGGCCCAGGATCTGGCTGCCCTTGAAGTGATTGACCAGCGCGATCAGCGATGACGGCGCCAGCACCGTGAGATCGCCCGCCCAGGCGGCCTCCCCGCCCTGGGCCGCCGGGCAGATGAGCCCGCGCCCGGCCGCCGACGCGGCGATCGCCGCCGGCAGCACGCCCGAGACCGCGGTGATGCGCCCGTCGAGGCCGAGCTCTCCCAGCACCGTGAAATCGGCCAGCTCCTCGGCCGGCAGCACGCCCATGACGATCAAGAGCCCAAGGGCTATCGGCAGGTCGAAATGGCTGCCCTCCTTCAAGAGGTCGGCCGGCGCCAGGTTGACCGTGATCCTGATGGGCAAGGCGAGGCCAATCGCGTGGAGCGCGGCGCGCACGCGCTCGCGGCTTTCGCCCACCGCCTTGTCGGCGAGGCCGACCACGGCGAAGGCCGGCATCCCGGGCCCGACCTGCACCTCCACGTCCACTTCCTGGCAATCGATGCCCTGGAAGGCGACGGTCTTGACCCGTGCTACCATGAGTTGAAAGGCCCCTTGCCACCCGCCACCCCATCATAGGCGGGGAAGCCGGCCGAGGCCAAGATCAGAGACAGAACCCCCGCCGCGTCAAAGCCTGGCGCGGCGGGGAATAGCGCCTCCGGGATCCTGTCTCAGTGCATCGCCAGGCCGGTCTTGGGATCCAGCCACAGCGGCTTCGCCCCGGCGCGGTGCCAATCGAACATGTTGTCGAGGGATCCCGCCAGCTCGTCATAGGACTGGTCCCCGATCCGGCCCAGGTTCCAGTTGTCCTCGATGAAGCGCAGGATCGAGCTCTGGTCCGTCAGGCTGTGATCGACGAAGTTCACCCGGGCATAGGGCGAGATGACCAGGAGCGGCAGACGCGGGCCATAGCCGCAGCGCGCCGGATAGGCGCCGGCGCCGGCGGTGCCGCATTTGCCGGGGCCGTTCAACGCGTCCTGGGGCGTGGCGGAGCCGTTCAGGATCGGCGGCATGACATGGTCGTACCAGCCGTCGGAATCGTCGTAGGAGATGACGATCGCGGTGTCGCGCCAGTAATGCGACTTCTCGAGCTTGCTGATCAGATCCACCAGGAAGGCCTGCTCGTCGATGGGGTTGGAATAGCCGGCGTGGCCGTCCTGGTACTTCTTGGCCTTGACGTAGCTGACCGAAGGCAGATGACCTTGCGCGAGCGCGGCGTAGAAATCGGCGAGGTCGTACTGGTGGTTCGCCTGGTCGGTCTTGCCGATCATGGCGACGGACGTCGGCGCCAGGTGATGCGGGTTCGAGGTCTGCTGGTAGTATTCGAACGGCTCGTGATGGGGGCTATAGTCGGCGACCGGTTTGCCCACCAGGTTGGTCGACTTGGCGCCGCAGACGGCCTTGCTGTCCTTGCTGTCGGTGGGCCGGAAGCCGCCCTGGAACCAACCCCAGGTGACGTTCTTGGCGTTCAGCAGGTCGCCGACGTTGCGGCCCGACACGGCGAGGAGCTTGCCGCCTGCGGAGCAATCGTCGAATTGCGGGTCGTCATCGCCGATCACGCTGCCCTGGATGCTGACGACGTAGCCCTGATCGTTGAGGTCGGCGGGGTCGGCGCCGTGGGTCTGGCCGGCGACCAGGTTGAGCACGCCCGGCGTCGAAGGCCCGAAGGTCGTGCCGTAGGAATTATCGCTCATGGCGAAATGCTGGGCATAGGTCCACAGCGCCGTCACCGTGTTGCCGTCGAAATAACCCATGACGTCGTTGGGTCCGCAGCCCTTCTCTCCCGGATAGGCGGAGGTGTATTCGACGAACTTGTCCATGAGCCCGCCGTCGAAGGCCTGCTGCTCTGGCATGTAGTCATGGTCCATGTCGCAGGTCGCCGCCTGCTTGGGCGACAGCCGGAAGGGATTGGCCTTGTTCGGGTTGTGGTTCAGCAGGGCATCATTGAGGCCGTTGACGCTGGGCGTGCCGGGTGCCGCATGGAAGGGCGTCTCGCCGGGGCCGTTCAATGCCTTGGGGTAGGTAGCGAAATAGTGATCGAAGGAGATGTTCTCCTGGAAGATCACGATCACATGCTTGATCGGCGTCGTGGTGTCCTCCGCGGCCTCAGCCCCGACTCCGGCCAGAAGGCCAGGCAGGATGGCGAGTGGCGCGATGAGCTTGGCGGGCCGGATTTTCATCATCGGGTTGCTCCGGGATTGGGCGATGGAAGAAGGGACCGGACCCTCATAACCGAGCCCCATGACATAGTGATGAAGGGCCAGGGCAAGGAATACCGGCCAGGGCCCGGTGGCCGCGACCGCCAAGGCCGGCTAAGATAAATAGACACGCCTGCCCGTCGATCCAAGGGAATCAATGCCCATGAGCGAAGCCCGAACGCCGGCGCTGGAGCGCGCCGGCATCGCCGCCACCTATGAGCTGATCCGGCCCCATGTGCGGATGACGCCGGTGGTCGAGACCGACGGCGCCGATTTCGGCCTCGCGGCCTTCCCGATCCGCTTCAAGCTCGAGCTGCTCCAGCATGCTGGCTCCTTCAAGAGCCGGGGCGCCTTCGCCAATCTGCTCTTGCGCGACATTCCTGCGGCCGGGGTGATCGCGGCCTCGGGCGGCAATCACGGCGCCGCCGTCGCCTATGCGGCGATGAAGCGTTCCGTGCGGGCGCGGATCTTCGTGCCCAGCGTCGCCTCGCCGGCCAAGCAGGCGCTGATCGAGAGCTACGGCGCCGAGCTGGTCGTCGCCGGCGAGCGCTACGCCCAGTCCCTGGCCGAGGCCGAGCGGGTGGCGGCCGAAACTGGCGCGCTGCAGATCCATGCCTATGACCAGGTCGAGACCATGCTGGGCCAGGGCACGGTCGGGCTCGAGTTCGAGCGTCAGGCGCCGGAACTGGATACGCTTTTCGTCGCCGTGGGCGGGGGCGGCCTCATCGGCGGGATCGCCGCCTGGTACGCGGGCCGCGTCCGCCTCATCGGCGTCGAGCCGGAAGCGGCCCCCACCTTGTTCAAGGCCTTGGAAGCGGGCCGGCCCGTCGACGCCGAGGCCGGCGGCATCGCCGCTGATTCCCTGGCCCCGCGCCAGGTGGGCAAGCTCATGTTCCCCATCGCAGAGCGCCATGTGGAGCGGGTAATCCTTGTGCCCGACGCTGCGATCCGCGCCGCCCAGGAGGCGTTGTGGCGCGGCCTGCATGTCGTGACCGAGCCGGGAGGGGCAGCGGCCTTCGCGCCGTTGCTGAGCGCGGTCTACATCCCGAAGCCGGGCGAGCGGGTCGGCGTGCTCCTCTGCGGCGCGAACACGATGGCGGTGGATTTCTCGCGTTAGCTTCTCGGGACCGCGGGAAACAATTCCCGGCAGCGTTTCACGAAAGCGCGCGCCCTGTCCTCCAGCTCGCCCGCCGGCATGCCCGGCTTATAGAGCGCGCTGCCGATGCCGAAGCCGTCGGCGCCCGCGGCGGCGTAGTCGGCCATGTTGGCCAAGGAGACTCCGCCCACCGGCAGCAGGAGCGTGCCGGTCGGCAAGACGGCGCGCCAAGCCTTGAGCGCTGGCGGCGGCAGCAGCTCGGCCGGAAAGAGTTTCAGTCCGTCGGCGCCGGCCTTGAGCGCGCCGAAGGCTTCGCTCGGCGTCGCCACGCCGGGCAGGGTCGCCATGCCATGGGCCTTGGCCGCCGCGATCACGGGGGGATCGCAATTGGGCGCCACCATCAGCCGGGCGCCGGCCTGGGCCGCCGCGCGGGCCTCTTCCACGGACAGCACCGTGCCGGCGCCGATCAGCAAGTCCGCGCCGGCACGGTCGGAGAGATAGGAGATGGTCTCGAAGGGCTGCGGGCTGTTGAGCGGCACTTCGATGATGCCAAAGCCCGCCTTCACCAGGGCTGCGAAGGCGTCGGGCGCTTCCTCCGGTGTCAGCCCGCGCAGGATCGCCACGAGCGGCAGGGCGGCGAGATGCCGGCGCAGGCTCATGGGACGGCTTTCCTTGCCGGTGCCGCGTCGAGCAGGCCGGCCGAAACGGCGATGGCGAAAAGCGCCGGCGGCAACACCGCGGCGCTTTCGAGCACGGCAAGGTCGATGCCGAAGACCTCCGCCGCAAGGCGGTAACTTTCGAGCATCGCCGGCGCGCCGACGGCCACCAGTTCTTCCTGCTTGCCGCGACGCTGGAGCCAATCCAGCGCGTCGCAAAACTCGCTACCGATGAGAAGGCCGGAGAGATAGCCAGCGACTTCGGAGCCAGGCAGCCGGCCCAGCAGGCTTTGGGCGCGCGTGCCGAAGAGAGTGTGGAGGAGATCGCGCCCGTCGCCGGCCTTGGCGCGTGCCGCACCCCGGCGCAAGGCGGCAGGGTCGATTGCCTCGCCCTCGATGAGCTGGGCGATGGTGCCGGTCTTGCGCAACAGGCCGAAGACCTCGCCGGTCATGTAGGTGCGGAAGGTCATGAGCCGGCCTTCGCTCACGATCGCCCATTTCGAATGGGTGCCGGGCAAAAGGAAGCTTCCGCTCCCGCGGCCGAGCGCATGAAGGGCGCCCAGGATCTGGGCCTCCTCGCCGCGCATCACGTCCGGCTCGGCGGGATCCTCGAGGCAAACGCCCGGCACGATGCTGACCATGGCGCCGGCGACCTCACCGAGCGGGCAAAGGTTGCTCGCCAGGGAATCAAGCGAAACGGGAGCGGGAAGATAGGGCGCTTCCCTCCAACCCCGACGGCTGCCGATCATTCCGGAGAGGATTGCGGGCAGGCGCTCCGCACCTTCGAGCCATGATCCGCAGACGGCGCGAAAGGTTTCGGCGAAGCGCCCATTCTCGATAGACAGGAGTCCGCGGGGATCGCTGAGGCTATCAAGCACGGCGCCGTCGCCTGCCAGCGCCCAGGCCCGGAAATTGCTGGTGCCCCAGTCGGCGACGATGCAGCGGATCGGCCCGCCCAAGTCAGAGCGCGCCGACGCCGCCATAGGTAAAGCCGGGCGGTTTGCGGCTCAATCGGTTGGTGAGCGGCCGGCCAAACGCCGCCATCTCGATCTCGAACTGATCGCCCGGCTCGGTGCGGATTCCGTCGGCGAAGCTCAAGGTGCCGGTGCCGAAGAAATGGACATGCACGTCGCCCGGCCGGCGGAACTGCGGGTACTTGAAGTGGTGGAATTCCAGATTGGCGATCCAGTGGCTCATGTTGCCTTCGCCGCTGAGGAAGGGCTTGCGCCAGATGATCTTGCCGGCGCGCCGGATCCGGCTCTCGCCTTCGAGCGTCTCCGGCAGGGCGCCCGCGCGGAGCTCCGGCCCCACGGCGCAGGCGCGCAGCTTGGAATGGGCGAGATAGAGGTAGTTCTGCCGCTCCATGACGTGGTCGGAGAATTCATTGCCGATGGCGAAGCCCAGGCGCCAGGGCCGGCCGTCGGGCCCGACGAGATAGAGCCCCACCACCTCCGGCTCCTCCCCGCCGTCGAGCGCGAAGTCCGGCATGGGAAGCTCGGCCCCGGGACGCACGAGCGCGGCACCGTCGCCCTTGTAGAACCATTCGGGCTGGACGCCGGGCTTGCCGTCCTTGGGCTTGCCGCCCTCGAGACCCAGGCGGAACATTTTCAGGGAATCGCTGAGGTCCTCGGGCTTGCCGGCGAGCTTCCGGTGCATCTTGTCCCGGGCTTCGGCGCTGCCCAGGTGGGTCAGCCCCGTGCCGGTGACGAGGCAATGGGCCGGATCGGGATGGTCCAAGGGCGGCAGCACCCGGCCCTCGGCCAACAGCCCCGCATAGTCGAGGGCCTCGCCGGCGCCAAGCCCCGCCGCCGTCTCGGCCAGCGTCTTGCCGGCGGCAATCGCGCGGTTCGCAAGCTCGACCATGCTGGCGACGCCGGGAAGGGCCGTAGCGCGGCCTTCGCCCGATTCATCGACGCGCGCCACGCCGCGGCCGTGCCTGCCTTCGAATTGGATGAGACGCATGTTCTTCGCCCGTCCGGAAGTTGCCCTTGCCGTAGCCGGGATTCTCTTGCCACAGTTATCACAGGCGATTTGTCGAGGCCATCCTCGACCCTGCCGCTCGCGTTTGCGACGGCGGGATTCTCGGGCGCAGATTGAAAGGCGGAAGCGATGTCGGGCGACAAGACGAAGAAATTGCGTTCCCAGCGCTGGTTCGGCGGACCGGTCAAGGACCGCTTCATTCACCGCAGCTGGATGAAGAACCAGGGCATCCCGGACGACAATTTCGACGGCCGTCCGGTGATCGGCATCTGCAACACCTTCTCCGAGCTCACCCCCTGCAACGCCCATTTCCGCCAGCTCGCCGAGCATGTGAAGAACGGCGTCTACGAGGCGGGCGGCATGCCGGTGGAATTCCCGGTCATGAGCCTGGGCGAGACCAACTTGCGCCCGACGGCCATGCTGTTCCGCAACCTCGCCAGCATGGACGTGGAGGAATCGATCCGCGCCAACCCGATCGACGGGGTGGTGCTGATGATGGGCTGCGACAAGACCACGCCATCGCTCGTCATGGGGGCGGCAAGCTGCGATCTGCCCACCATCGGCGTTTCCGGCGGGCCGATGCTGAACGGGCATTTTCACAACCGGCTCATCGGCTCGGGCACGTCGGTCTGGCAGTTCTCCGAGGCGGTGCGCGCCGGCACCATGTCGGAGAAGGAATTCCAAGAGGCCGAGAGCGCGCAATCCCGTTCCGCCGGCCATTGCATGACCATGGGCACGGCCTCGACCATGGCTTCCATGGTCGAAGCGCTCGGCGTCGGCATGCCGCAGAACGCCGCCATCCCCGCCGTCGATTCCAGGCGCAACCTGCTGGCGCGCATGGCGGGACGCCGGATCGTCGCCATGGTGCAGGAGGATCTGCGGCTCTCGAAGATCCTCACCAAGGAAGCCTTCGAGAACGCGATCCGGGTCAATGGCGCCATCGGCGGCTCGACCAACGCCGTCATCCATCTGCTGGCGATCGCCGGCAGGATCGGCGTCAATCTCAACCTCGACGACTGGGACCGCTTGGGCCGTGAGGTGCCGACCGTCGTCGACCTGATGCCCTCGGGGCGCTTCCTGATGGAGGATTTCTATTACGCCGGCGGCGTGCCGGCGGTGATCCGGCGCCTGGGCGAGGCGGGGATGCTGCACAAGGACGCGCTCACCGCCAACGGCCGCAGCATCTGGGACAACAACAAGGACGCCCAATGCTGGAACGACGAGGTGATCCGGCCCTTCGACAAGGCGCTGACGGCCCATGGCGGCATCGCCGTGCTGCGCGGCAACCTGGCGCCGCTGGGCGCCGTGCTGAAGCCTTCGGCCGCCACGCCGGCCCTCATGACCCATAAGGGCAAGGCCGTGGTGTTCGAAACCATCGAGCACTACAAGGCCCGGATCGACGACCCGGCGCTCGACGTCGACGAGACCTCGGTCATGGTGCTGAAGAACTGCGGCCCCAAGGGCTATCCCGGTATGGCCGAGGTGGGCAACATGGGCCTGCCGGCCAAGGTGCTGCGCAAGGGCGTCACCGACATGGTGCGCATCTCCGATGCCAGGATGAGCGGCACGGCCTATGGCACCGTCGTGCTCCACACCGCGCCCGAAGCCGCGGCCGGCGGGCCGCTCGCCATCGTGCGCGACGGAGACGTGATCTCCCTCGACGTGCCCAACCGGCGCCTCGATCTCCTGGTGAGCGACGCCGATATCCGGGAGCGCCTCAAGAACTGGAGCCCGCAGACGGCACCGGCGGGCGGCTATCAGCGGCTCTATGTCGAGCATGTGCTCCAGGCCGACAAGGGCTGCGACCTCGACTTCCTGGTGGGCAGCCGCGGCGCCGCCGTCCCGCGGGAGTCCCACTGAAGGGGCGGCCTTGGATCTCTCCCGATACGCCCGCTACCCCGGCCTCAAGGATTGCACCGTCTTCGTAACCGGCGGGGGTTCGGGCATCGGGGCCGCCATCGTCGAATGCTTCGTCGATCAGGGCAGCCGCGTCGCCTTCGTCGACATCGCCGCCAAGCCGAGCCGGGCGCTGTGCAAGGCGCTGAAGGAACAGTACGGCCGGGCGCCGCTGTTCATACGCTGCGACCTGAAGGACATCGCCGCACTGCGCAGGGCGATCGCCAGGACCAGGGCCGAGCTGGGCGACATCGGCGTGCTGGTCAACAACGCCGCCAACGACCAGCGCCACAAATGGGAAGAGGTGACGCTCGCCTATTGGGACGAGCGCATGGCGACCAATCTCCGGCCGAAGTTCTTCGCCATCCAGGCCGTGGCGCCGCAGATGAAGCGTCTGGGCGGCGGCGCCATCGTCAATTTCGGCTCCGTCAGCTGGAAGCTCGCCCAGGGCAACATGCCGGCCTACACCACGGCCAAGGCGGCGGTGCATGGCCTGACCCGGACCATGGCCCGCGACCTTGGACGGCACGGCATCAGGGTCAACACCGTGGTGCCGGGCTGGGTGATGACCGAGCGCCAGCTCGCCCTCTGGGTGGACAAGAAGTCGCACAAGTTGATCGATGAGATGCAATGCCTGAAGGGGCGGGTCATGCCCGTCGACCTCGCCCGCATGGTCCTCTACCTCGCCTCGGAGGACTCTCGCATGTGCAGTGCCCAGGAGTTCACCGTCGACGGGGGATGGGCGTAGGGCGAGCGACCGCGCTGCCTTGTGGCCGCGCTCGCCCGATCCATTTCGCCCAATGACGAGCCCCTGATCCTCGGTCCAGCCGGCAAACGCGTTGAATTCCGTTTTCGATGCGAAGCCGGCCGGACGGGGCCTTTCGGAACCTCGGCCAATCTTGACTTGGATCAAGTGAGAGCCGCCCATGCCTACCTAATATTGCCGCTAGATCCCGGATAGTGCTTGCGAAGGCTGCACGAGGATTCCTGTGGCAATGCTGCTCCAAACTCTACGCGAAGAGGTTCTGGCTGCGAACCTGGAGCTCGTTCGCCACGGCACCGTGCTCTACACATTCGGCAACGTCAGCGGCATCGCCCGCAGGGATGGCCTGATCGCGATCAAGCCGAGCGGCGTGCCCTACGAAATGTTGACGCCGGAAGCCATCGTCGTCACCGACCTCGCGGGCAGCGTGGTCGACGGCGCGCTGAATCCGTCCTCGGATTTGCGGACCCATCTCGAGCTCTACAACCACTTCCCCAGCATCGGGGGCGTCGCCCACACCCATTCCGACCACGCGACGGCCTGGGCCCAGGCGCAATGCCAGATTCCATGCTTCGGGACCACCCATGCCGACTACTTTCATGGGCCCGTGCCGGTGACGCCGCCGCTCACCAAGGATGAGATCGCCGGCGACTACGAAAGGGCTACCGGTCAGGCGATCTGCCGCCGGTTCGCGTCGCTCGATCCGGACGAGATCCCGGCCGTGCTGGTGGCCGGCCATGGCCCCTTCTGCTGGGGTGCAAGCGCTACGGCCGCCGCCCACCATGCGGTGATCCTGGAATATCTCGCGCGCATGGCCAGCGCGACGCTGGCGATCAACCCGAATGCCCGGGCGATCGGACCGGCGCTGCACGACAAGCATTTTCTGCGCAAGCACGGGCCCGGCGCCTACTACGGCCAAGCCCCTGCCACCCCCTCCCTCAAAGCGTGAGGCAGCCATGTCAAGCCGCAAGATGACGATGGGCGTGATCGTCGGGAGTCGCAATTTCTTTCCCGCGGAACTCGCCCGAACCGGACGCGAAGAGATGATGCAGGCGCTCGAGCGTGCCGGCATCGAATGCGTCGTCCTCGATCCGAAACAGAGCCGGCATGGCGCCGTGGAAACTCATGATGAGGCCAAGCGCTGCGCGGCCCTGTTCCAGCAGAACCGCGACCGCATCGACGGGGTCATCGTGACCCTGCCGAACTTCGGCGACGAGCGCGCCATCGCCGATACCTTGCGCTTGGCGCGGCTCGATGTCCCGGTGCTGGTGCAGGCCACGCCGGATTCGGCGGGACGCATGACGATCCAGTACCGGCGGGACAGCTTCTGCGGCAAGATGTCCGCCTGCAACAACCTTCGGCAATACGGCATCCCGTACTCGCTGACGCGGCTGCACACGGTGAGCCCGGACTCGGACGACTTCCAGGCCGATCTTCGCTGGTTCGCGGCCACCTGCCGCGTCGTCAACGGGTTGCGCAGGCTTCGCGTCGGCTGCATCGGCGCCCGCCCGACCAATTTCAACACCGTGCGCTACAGCGAGAAACTCCTGGAAGCGAACGGGATTTCGACCGAGACGATCGATTTGTCCGACGTTCTCGGCCGCATCACCAAGCTCTCCGACGACGATGCCGGCGTGCAGGCCAAACTGGCGGAAATCCGCGCCTATGTGCCGACCAAGGGCACGCCGGACAGCGCCTTGATCAAGATGGCGAAGCTGGGTCACGTCATCAACGACTGGATGGCGGCGGCAGACCTGTCCGTCAGCGCGATCCAGTGTTGGACGGCTCTGGAGGAGCATTTCGGCGTCGTGCCCTGTACCATCATGAGCATGATGAGCAACGACCTGCTGGCGAGCGCTTGTGAGGCCGATATCTGCGGTGCGATCGCCATGCATGCGCTGGTCCTGGCCTCGGAGTCTCCAAGCGCCCTGCTCGATTGGAACAACAACTACGGCGACGATCCCGACAAGGCCGTGTGCTTCCACTGCAGCAACCTGCCCAAGCATTTCTTCGTGGAGGCGCGGATGGATTACCAGGAGATCATCGCCGGGACGGTGGGCAAGGAAAACACCCGCGGGACCGTGGTCGGCCGGGTGAAGGCCGGACCGATGAGTTTCGCCCGATTTTCCACGGACGACACGGCCGGAAGGATGCGGGGCTATGTGGGCGAGGGAAGCTTCACCAACGATCCGCTGACGACTTTCGGCGGCGTGGGCGTGGTGCAGATTCCGCGGTTGCAGGATCTGCTGCACCACATCTGCGAGAACGGCTTCGAGCATCACGTGGCGGCCAACCTGTCGCATTCGGCCAGCGCGGTCCATGAAGCCGCCACCCGCTATCTCGGCTGGGACATGTATTGGCATCGCGCGTGAGGCGGCCGATCGGGTGAAGCCATGACCATCGTCGCCGGGGTGGATTTCGGGACGCTGAGCGTCCGCGTTTCGATCGTCGACAGCGCTCGCGGCATGCTGGCCTCGGCGGCGGCGGAATATCCTCTGCACCGCAAGCACGACGATCCCGACTTCGCCACCCAGTCGCACGACGATCACATGCGGGCCCTGACGCAGGCGACGCGGCAGGCAGTGGCGGCGGCGGGGATCCAAGGCGAGGCGGTTGCGGCGATCGCCATCGACACCACCGGCTCCAGCGTCGTCCCCGTCGGCGAGGGGCTGCGCCCGCTCGACGACTATTACCTATGGTGCGATCACCGGGCGAAGGCCGAAGCGGCCGAGATCACGGCGTGGGCGAATCGAGAGCGGCTGCCGGCCATCGCATGGTGCGGAGGCGTCTATTCGGCGGAATGGGGTTTCGCCAAGCTGCTGCATTGGCTGCGTCACAATCCCGGGAAGCGCACCCAATTCGCGAGCGCGTTCGAGCATTGCGACATGGTGGCGGCGACGCTTTGCGGAATCACGCAAGCGGACCGGGTCAAGCGCAGCGTCTGCGCGATGGGACACAAGTGGTTGTGGAACCCGGAGTTCGGCGGTCTGCCACCCGAGGAATTCCTGATCAAGGTCGACCCGCTGCTCGCCGGTGTCCGCGCCAAGCTGAAAGGCGAGTACGCCACCTCCGACAAGATCGCCGGCCGGCTGTCGGCCTTCTGGGCCGAGCGGCTCGGCCTGAAGGCGGGCATCCCGATGCCGGTGGGCGCCTTCGATGCGCATTGGGACGCCATCGGCGCCGGCGCAAGGGAGGGCGACATCGTCAACGTCGTCGGCACGTCCACCTGCATCATCGCCTATGCGCGGCATGAAGAGCTGGTGCCGGGGGTCTGCGGCGTCGTCAAGGGCAGCGTCCATCCCCAATATACCGGGATCGAAGCCGGCCTCTCGGCGACCGGCGACATTTTCAGCGCCATCGCACGGCGCGCCGGAACGACCGTGGACGCCCTCAGCCGCGGTCTCGAGGCCTATCGCGCCGGGCAGACCGGGCTGCTGCGGATGACCTGGGACAACGGAGATCGCACCGTGCTGGTCAACGCCGATCTCGGCGGCATCACGCTCGGCTGGAATCTGGAACATACGCCGCAGGACGAGCTGTTCGCGGCCGTCGAAGGCACGGCGTTCCACACCCGCGTCATCCTCGACCACATGACAGAGCACGGCGTTACGCCGCAACGGATCATCAATGGCGGCGGGGTGCCGCAGAACGACCCGGTGCTGAACCAGATTTACGCCGACGTGCTCGACCGCCCCATTCTCGTGCCCGCCGGCAAGGTGACGGGCCTTGGCTCGGCCATCTTCGCCTTCCTGGCCGCCGGTGCCTTTGCGACCATCGAGGAGGCGCAAAGCCGGGTCTGCCCGACCTACAGGCTGTTCACGCCCCGGCCGGAGAGCCGGCGGACCTATGACGATCTCTACGGGCTGTTCCGGCGAATCTATTTCGATTTCGGCAGGCCGAAGGCTGGGTCGAACTTCGGCGATGTGCTGCCGACGCTGCGGCAGCTTGCGCGCGGATGACCTGGTTGGGAAGCAGCGCCCAGGCGCATCGATCGCCTGGTTGCAGCCTTGTTTCCGGGCGCCTTGCTGGTTTCCCCAAGGATCCATCGGCCCGTGGGCGAAAGCGGGAAATTGATCCAGCGCAATGAGTTTGCCACCGAATGGCGAGAATGATACTCGATAGGAATTGGGTGCCGAGAAACCAACATTGGGACAGGAGGAGGAACATGCGCAATTGGGCAATTGCAGCGGGGCTTTGCGCCCTCATTGCTAGCGGCGGGGCACATGCCGCAGATTTCGGATGCGAAGGCAAGAACTTCGTGTTCTTCCCGGGCGGGGCGGAAGGCGACAGCTTCGCCTCGATCGTCTATGCCGGCGCCAAGCTCGCCTCGGAGCAGACCGGCTGCCATGTCGACTATGTGTGGTCCGACTGGAATCCGCAGAAGATGGTGCAGCAGTTCAGCGAGGCCATCGCGCGCAAGCCGACGGGCATCTCGATCATGGGTCATCCCGGCGAAGCCGCCCTTGGCCCGCTGATCGACCAGGCCGAGAGCGCCGGCATCATCGTGACGACCTCGAACGTCGACCTGCCCAACAAGGAGGCGCAATACAAGGTCGACGGCTTCGGCTACATCGGCGCGCAGCTGCTGGCTGCGGGCAGGACACTCGGGGCCGGGGCGGTCAAGGCCTGCGGCCTCAAGTCCGGCGACACGGCCTTCGTCTGGGGCTTGCTCGGTCAGCAAGGGCGCGGCCAGCGCACGCAGGGCGTAATCGACGCCTTGAAGGCGGCCGGTGTGAATGTCGACTACCTGGAGATCTCCGATGCGATCAACGCCGACGCTTCGCAGGGCATCCCGGTATTCTCCAGTTACATCGCCTCGCATCCTGACATCAAGGCCGTGATCACGGACCATGGCGCGCTGACGGCGACCATTCCCGCCTATATGAACGCGGCCGGCAAGAAGCCGGGCGAAATCTGCGGCGCGGGCTTCGACCTGTCCGCTCCCATCGTCACGGGTCTGCAGGATGGCTCGATCGCGGTCGTTCTCGACCAGCAGCCGTTCCTGCAAGGCTACCTGCCGATCATCCAGCTCTATTTGACCTCGAAGTTCGGCTTCGCCGGGATCAACGTGGATACCGGCGCGGCGCTGATCACCAAGGATAACATTGGCGCGGTTGCCGGTTTGGCCGCGCAAGGCATCCGCTAGTCGGACGCCAGTCATCGGGGCGGCGCCATGGCGCCGCCCCGCCCTTTCCCGATCGATCCCGATCTGCCAGTATTTCCGCCGATGAATTCCACCGCGCCGCTGCTGCAGCTGAAGGGGATCCAAAAGTCCTTCGGGCGGGTCCAGGTTCTCAGGGACATCGATCTGGAGATCGGCTACGGCGAAATCGTCGCGCTCATCGGCGATAACGGGGCTGGCAAGTCCACGCTGATCAAGATCATCACCGGCGTTTACACCCCCAGCGCCGGCGAAATCTATTTCAAGGGCCGCCAAATCAGGCTGCGCGACGTGCGCGCCTCGCGGCTTCTGGGCATCGAGGCCGTCTATCAAGAGCGCGCGCTGGCGGAGCAGCAGGAACTCTGGCGCAACATCTTCGCCGGGCGCGAGCGGACGAACGCCCTGGGTTTCCTCGATCTGAAGGCGCAGAAGGCGGAAACCGATCGGCTCATGCGCACGAGCATCGGTCTGACCTCTCGCGCGGTCACCGTCGACAGCGAGGTGGGTGAGCTTTCCGGCGGCGAGAAACAGGGCGTGGCGATCGCCCGCGCGCTCTATTTCCACGCCGAACTCATCATCCTGGACGAGCCCACCATGGGGCTTTCGATCATCGAAACCGAGCGCGTTCTCAACTTCACCCGCTCGATCCGGGACCAGGGCAAGTCGGCGATCTTCATAGATCACAACATCTTTCACGTTTACGACGTGGCCGATCGCTTCATCATCCTCGACCGCGGCCGGATCGCCGAACGCTTCCGCAAGGCCGAAGTCTCGCGCGAGAAGCTGATCGAGACGATGATCGCCCTCCACGAGGCGGAGAAGGCGAGCTAGATGTGACGACCGCGACAGGCAACCGCGCGGACCCCGCGCCCGTTCACCGGCCTTCCTTCTTCCACACCTACCGTTTCCAAATCAGCATCATAACGCTGCTCGTGGTTCTTTACGCCGTCTTCATCGTCGGGGACCCGCGCACCTATCTCGCCTTCAATATCTACCGGTCCTTCATGATCTCGATCCCGTTCTTCGGGATCATGGCCATGGCGGCGACCTTCATCGTCACGCTGGGCGAAATCGACCTCAGCTTCCCCTCGATCGCCGGCCTCTCCGGCTGGGTGTTCTCGGCCTCCTATGTCTACAGCGGCAGCTTCCTGGCCGCGCTGGTTCTGTGCCTGCTGGTCGGCGCGCTCACCGGCCTCATCAACGGCCTTCTCGTCACCAAGCTCGGCATTCCCTCGATCGTCGCGACGATCGGAACGATGTTCCTGTGGCGCGGCCTGGTGAACGTCCTGACCGAGGGCCGGGGCATCCCGATCTCCGCCGTCACCGCCGAGCCCCTGCATGCGCTGCTCGTCGGGCAGGTTTTCGGGATCATTCCCGCGCAATTCATCTGGTTCGTGGGCACGTCGATCCTCATGGGCGTGGTCTACAGGCGCCATCGCTTCGGCAGCCATGTGCTGTTCACCGGCGACAATCAGGAAAGCGCCCGCATGATGGGCATCCATGTGGACCGGGTGAAAATCCTCTGCTTCGTGCTCATGGGGGTCAGCGCCGCGCTGTCGGTCGTGTTCATCTTGAACCAGATGCTCTTCTTCTGGGCCTCGACCGGGGACGGCTATCTCCTGACCACGCTCGCGGCGGTGTTCATTGGCGGGACCTCGGTGTTCGGCGGCAAGGGCACGATGATCGGGACTTTTGTCGGCGTCCTGATCATCGCCTCGCTGGAGCCCGGCATTATCGCCATCGGGTTGACCGGCTTCTGGACGGAGTTCATCTACGGCTTGCTGATCACCGTTTCGGTCGCAATCTATGCCTTGATGCTGCGCCGGCGGGACTGACGAACGGCGCCGGCCGAAGGCGGCATCAGGCCTTCTCCAGATAATGCGTCGGCGACAGGCCGCGCAACCGCGCCGCCGCGGCTTCCGCGGTGATGTCGCGCTGCGGCGAGCCCAGCAGCTCGAAGCCGACCATGAATTTGCGCACCGTCGCCGAGCGCAGAAGCGGCGGGTAGAAATGGGCATGGAGATGCCATTCCGGGTGGCGAGCCGCATCGGTCGGCCTCTGATGGAATCCCATGGAATAGGGAAACGGCGTTTCGAACAGATTGTCGTAGCGGATGGCGAGGCAGCTCAGCGCCTCGGCCAGGCCGCGCTGCTCGGCGGCGCTGCATTCGCCGATCGCGCCGACATGGCGGCGCGGCAGCACCATCGTCTCGAACGGCCAGACCGCCCAGAACGGCACCAGCACGCTGAAATGGTCGTTCTCGAAGACCAGGCGTTCGCCGCTCTCCCGCTCCAGGCGCAAGTAGTCGCACAACAGACAGGATCGGCGCTTCTCGCGGTAGGCCGTCTGCGAGGCCAGTTCCTTGGCCATTTCGTTGGGCAGGCTCAGCGTCGCCCAGATCTGGCCGTGCGGATGCGGGTTGCTCGCTCCCATCAGCGCGCCGCTGTTCTCGAAGACTTGCACGGCCTGGATGCCGGGCCGAGCGCCGAGTTCCCTGTACTGCTCGCTCCAGGTCGCCACGACCTGGCAGATATCGTCAACGGCCATCCGCGACAGCGCGAGATCGTGGCGCGGCGAGTAGCAGACGACGCGGCACAGGCCCGGCTCACCGCGGGCCACGATCAAGCCGGCGCGGTCGATCTGGTCCTCCCGGGCGCCAGGCTCGAGGGCCGGATAGTCGTTGTCGAAGACAAAGCTTTGCCGGTAGGCCGGGTTGACCTCCCCATGAGCGCGACGGTTGCCGGGACAGAGATAGCATTGCGGATCATAGGCCGCCGCGGCCGGCGTCGCCGTCTTCTCGATCTCGCCCAACCATGGCCGCTGCGTGCGGTGCGGCGATACCAGCACCCACTCGCCGGTCAGCGGGTTGAGGCGGCGGTGAGAAGAGGTCTCTGTTGCGAGCATGGATTCAGTCTGCATAGCCCTCGGGATGGCGGCGATGCCACTCCCAAGCGCTTTGCAAGATACCCTCGAGGGTCGGATAACGGGGCTGCCAGCTGAGATCGGCGCGGATCTTCGCCGAGCTCGCCACCAGGACCGGCGGATCGCCGGGCCTGCGCGGCGCCGCGACGGCCGGGATCCCGTGGCCGGTGACCTTGCGCGCAGTTTCGATCACGTGGCGCACGCTGAACCCTTCGCCGTTGCCCAGGTTGTAGAACAGCCGGTCGGCCCGCTCGAGCGCCCCCAGCACCAGCAGATGCGCGACCGCCAGATCGGCGACATGAATATAGTCGCGCACGCAGGTCCCGTCCCCGGTCGGGTAGTCCGTACCGTAGATCGCGATCGACTCGCGTTGGCCGAGGGCCACCTTGAGGGCAAGCGGGATCAGATGGCTCTCCGGCCGGTGATCCTCGCCTTGGTCGGGACCGAGCGCGCCGGCGGCGTTGAAATAGCGAAGACAGGCGAAGCGCAGACCATGGGCGCGGTTCAGCCAATCCAGCATGCGCTCGACTTGAAGCTTCGATTCGCCATAGGGATTGTCGGGATGCTGCGGCGCTTCCTCGGCGATGGGCAACCGATCGGGGGAGCCAAACACAGCGGCCGTGGAGGAGAACACCAGCCGGCGTACGCCATGGCGCAGCATGGATTCCAGGAGGGTCAGGGTGCCGGCGGTGTTGTTCCGGAAATAGCGTTCCGGCACCGCCATCGACTCGCCGGGCTCGATCAGGGCCGCGAAATGCATGACGACGTCCACGGGATGCCGGCGGAACAGCGCGTCGAGACCGGGACCGTCGGCGGCGTCGCCGACGATGAGCGGCACGCCCGGCGGCACGGCCCGGCGATGGCCATGGCTGAGATTGTCCAGCACCAAGGGGTGATGACCCGCCCTCAGCAGCTCGACTGTCACGGCGCTGCCGATATAGCCGGCCCCTCCCACGACCAGGACGTCCATGGGCTCGATACCTTCCTACAGGTTCACCGCGCCGACCCCCGGCCCGGGCGAGCAGGTGAAGATGGCCGGCGTCAGCCCGGTTGCCTCGCCATAGGCCTTCGCCACGCTCTCCTTGAAGCCCTGGAGCGCGTCGGCATCGACCAGGCTTATGGTGCAGCCGCCGAACCCGCCGCCGGTCATGCGCGTGCCGAATACGCCGGGCAGGGGGGCAGCGATTTCGACGAGCTTGTCGATCTCCGGGCAACTGACCTCATAGTCGTCACGGAGGCTCGCATGGGATTCTCCCATCAAGCGTCCGAAGAGGGAAAGATCGCCGGCTCCGAGCGCGGATGCGGCGCTCAGAGTTCGGGCATTTTCGGTGATGACATGGCGGCAGCGGCGGTAGACCACGGGGGAAAGCAGCCCGGCATGGCCTTCCAGCTGGCCGAGGCTGACGTCGCGCAGCGCCCGGATCCCCGGCAACGCGGCCGACAGGAGCGTCACCCCGCGCTCGCAGTCGCGTCGGCGCAGGTTGTATTCCCCGGCGGCATGCGCGTGGCGCACCATGCTGTTGCAGATCACCAGACGCGCTCGCCGATCGACGGGAACCAGGCTCCAGTCGAGGCTGCGGCAATCGAGCAGCAGCGCCTTGCCCGGCGCGCCCCGGCAGGCGACGAACTGGTCCATGATCCCGCAGCGCATGCCGACAAACTCATTCTCGGCGCGCTGGCAGGCAAGGGCGAGGTCGGTGAGCTGGATCGGCGCGCCCGCGACGCTCAGCAGGGCATAGCCGACCGCAACCTCGAGCGCAGCCGAGGAACTGAGGCCGGCGCCCAGCGGCACATCGCTCCAGATCATGACATCGGCGCCGGTGATCCGGCGTTCGGCCCCTGTCAGCATGATCGCCACGCCGCGCACATAGTCGCTCCAATCCTTGCGCGGCCGAGGGTTGGGCTCGTCGAGATCGAACTCCGCCGTCTGCTCCATCAACAGCGAACGGACCCGCAAGCGACGGTCGCCGCGCGGCACCACGCCGGCGTAGGTGGCGAGTTCAAGGGCGGCCGGCAGGACGAAGCCGTCATTGTAGTCGGTATGCTCGCCGATCAGGTTGACGCGCCCCGGCGCCCTGTAAAGTCGCGGCTCGCCACTGAACGCCCGCCGGAACTGCTCGACCGCCCGCCCAAGGTCGATCATGGATCGGTCCTGATAGTCATCATGTGGCCCGACCGCCGGCTGCGGAAAGCCGCTGCCGGCAAATTGCCCAGGGTCCGTCGCCGATCCGCTTGGCGGCTCGACCCCCGCTTGGCGGAGAGGGGTATCAGGTCGGATTATCCAGGCTGAAGACCTCGGCCTGGTCGTCATAGGAGAAGAGCTCGGCGAAGCGGCCCCAGGAGATGGCGGTCTGCAGCGTCTCCTGGGCGTCCTCCTCGCTGAGCTGGTCCTCGAGCTCAGCCTCGAAGCGCACCCGGGGCGCCCGGTGTCCGGGTCTTTCGTCCAGCACCCGGCGGATATGGGCCGCGAGCGGCACATAGCGACGCAAGTGGTCGGCGAACAGGCGCTTCCTTGTCTCCAGGTCGGACTCGACGAACTGCCGCCCGTGATCGGTCAGCTTGATGTCGCCCTGGGCGAGCTCGGCGAAGGCCAGCAGCTGCAGGGCCTCGGCGATGGGCAGAAGGTCGTCCACTTCGAGCTGAAGCTCGCCGGCGATCTCCGGCAGGTCGGCCTTGCCGCGATAGGGCTCGGCCGCCAGCGCTTCCATGAGTCCGGACAGCGTATTGGCCGAGACCCTGCTCATATGCAGCGCGATCTGCGTCGTGGGCTTGGCCGCGGCGGCTGTCGCCACCTGGGCGACGCGCGCTGTCATGCTGGCATAGATGTCGTCGACCAGGGCCCGGAAATGGGGGCTGAGGCGATTGCGCGGCCGCGGCATGTCAACCTTGAATTCGGCGGCGATGCGACCGGGCGTGCCGGCCAGCATCAGGATGCGATCGCACATCAAGACCGCCTCCTCGATGTTATGGGTCACCATCAGCACGGCGCGGATCGGAAGCTTGTGCTCGCCCCAGAGCTCGACCAGGTCGGTGCGCAGGGTCTCGGCCGTCAGCACGTCGAGGGCCGAGAAGGGCTCGTCCATGAGCAGGATGGCGGGATTGACCACGAGCGCGCGGGCGAAGCCGACGCGTTGGCGCATGCCGCCGGAAAGCTCGCGCGGATAGGCGGATTCGTAGCCATCCAGGCCGATGAGGTCGATGGCGGCGAGCGCCCGCTTGCGCATGTCGCGCTCGGGTACGCCCTGGGCCTCCAGCCCGGCCTCGACATTGCCCAGCACCGTCAGCCAGGGGAAGAGGGCGAAGGTCTGGAAGACCATGGCGATGCCCTCGGCCGGACCGGTGATGGGCTTGCCCTGATAGAGCGCCTCGCCGCCGGTCGGCCGGATGAGGCCGGCGACGATGCGCAGCAGGGTCGATTTGCCGCAGCCCGAACGGCCGAGCAGGCCGACGATCTCGCGGTCGGCCAGGGTCATGTTGACATTCTCGATAACGACCCGTTCGCCGCCCGAGGGGCGCGCGAAACCCTGGCGGACGTCGCGGACCTCGAGCAGGTTCCGGTTGGCGCTCGTGGCGGACAGCGTGGCGGAGATCATGGCGGTAGTCCTTAATCGCAGGGGCCTTAGTCGCAGGAACCTCAGTCGCAGGGGCCTCAGTCAAAGCGGAAACGGCGCTCGGCCAGGCGATAGAGCGGGCGCCAGAGCAACCGGTTGAACAGGATGACATAGACCGACATCACAGCAATCCCCAGCACGATGCGCGGGAAATCGCCGTTGGTGGTCGCCTTGGCGATATAGGCGCCGAGGCCGTGGGCCGTTAGGTTCGTGTTGCCCCAGCTCACCGCCTCGGCGACGATGCTGGCGTTCCAGGCCCCGCCCGAAGCAGTGATGGCCCCGGTGACGTAGTAGGAGAGCACGCCGGGCAGCGCCACCTTTTGCCACCATTGCCAGCCCCGGATATGCAGGTTCGCCGCCGCATCGCGCAGATCGGTCGGAAAAGCGCTGGCCCCGGCGACAACATTGAACAGGATGTACCACTGGGCACCGAGGATCATGAGCAGGCTCAGCCATATATCCG
Organism: uncultured Alphaproteobacteria bacterium; assembly: GCA_963724385.1. Lineage (GTDB taxonomy): Bacteria > Pseudomonadota > Alphaproteobacteria > Dongiales > Dongiaceae > DASXQK01. Next base: position 2,054,725 of record CAVRUJ010000002.1, read on the forward strand.
TGTTGAGGCCGAAGCGCACGATCAGCAGCACCGCGACGGGAAAAAGCAGATTGGCCGGAAAGGCAGCCAGGAACTGGGCCACCGGCTGCACCGTCTGGGCAAGCCGGGGCTTGAGGCCGATCAGCACGCCGAGCGGCAGCCAGACCAGGGTCGCGAGCCCGACCAGTATCGCGACCCGCAGCATGGTGAGGGCGCCGAGCCCAAAAACGACGCCCAGGTCGCGCCAGCCGAGAGTCTGGGAGACGGTGCTGGCGGCGAGCCAGACGAGATAGAGGGTGATGCTGCCCACCGCCGCATACCAGAGCGCCTCGCCGAGCGCGCGCAGGCTCCTGGGCGCCGGGCGGGCGGGACCGCGCGCGAAGCCGGGCCCGGGCCAGACGGCGAGGCGCCGGAGCGAGTGGCCAACGGGTCCGAGGACCGTGTTCATGAGGCGCGTGCGCCGCAACAGCATCAGGAACCAGGAATCAGGCGCGACCTCGCCCGGCGTCTGCTCGAAGCGGAACTTGTCGGTCCAGGCGATGAGCGGGCGGAACAGCAGCTGGTCGTAGATCAGGATCACGATCAGCATGGTCAGCACGGCCCAGCCGATCGCGCCCAGGTCGCGCTGCTCGATGGCGAGCGCCACGTAGGAGCCCACGCCCGGCAGGCGCACGGTGTGGGTGCCGACCGCGATCGCCTCCGAGGCGACGACGAAGAACCAGCCGCCCGACATGGACATCATCGTGTTCCAGATCAGGCCCGGCATGGCGAAGGGGACTTCCAGGCGCCAGAACCGCTGCCAGGCGGTGAAGCGGAAGCTGAGGCTGACCTCGTTCAGGTCGTGGGGCACGGTGCGCAGCGACTGATAGAAGCTGAAGGCCATGTTCCAGGCCTGGCTGGTGAAGATGGCGAAGATGGCCGCGAACTCGGCCCCCAGCACGTTGCCCGGGAAGAGCGACAGGAAGAACGTGACGGTGAAGGAGACATAGCCCAGCACCGGCACCGACTGGAGCACGTCCAGCACCGGCACCAGGATCAGCTCGGCGCGCCGGCTCTTGGCCGCCGCGGTGGCATAGGTGAAGGTGAAGAGAAGCGAGGCCGCCATTGCCACCAGCATCCGAAGCGTGGTGCGTAGCGCATAACCGGGCAGATGGCTTGGGTTCAGGGAGAGCCCGACCGCCTGGGGCGCGGCGATCGGCAGTGCCATCTGGTGCGCCGCGCCGCCGAACAGGAACAGGAGGCTCAGGATCAGCGGCAGGGCCAGCAGGTCCCAGCGGTTGGGGACGAAGCCGCGCGGGATGACCGAGATGGTCGGCGTAGACCAGCGCATGGGCGCACCTGACGTTCCTGGGCTTAGATGCTGCGCCCGACCTTGACGTTCCGGCGCCCGCTCGCCCCGGCGCTTTACCCTTCGCCGTGCCGGCTGTCAACGCGAGGCTTGGTGACAAGTCGGCAACGTCGAATTTCGGACAAAGAAAAAGGCCGGGCACCGCAGCGCCCGGCCCGGGTCGCAAAGCCCCGCGCTACTTGCGCAGGTTGGTCCAAATCTTGTTGTAGATCTCGACGACATCCTTCGAGCAGGGCGGAACGAACTCGGGCGTCGGCGAGCCGGCCGGCGGCAAGATCTCCGGCGAGGTCGAGAAATCGGCGGGCAGGTACTTGTCGCTGCCCATGATCCCGTTGTTGTAGCTCGCAAAGGCTGAGATCAGGGCCGCGTTCTCCGGATCCATCAGGAAGTTCTGGAAGATCTTGGCGTTCTCCATGTTGGGAGCGTCCTTCAGCACCGCGACATTGTCCATCCAGCCCTCGATGCCTTCCTTGGGATAGGCATATTTGGCCGTCGGCAGCTGGAGACGGATGCGCCGCGCGTCGCCGTTCCAATCCTGGGTCACATCGACATCGCCCGAGGTGATCTTCACCTGGGTATCATAGCTGAAGGTGCGCCAGTTCTGCTTGGCGCTCACCAGCAGGTCGTTCACCTTCTTCAGGTTGGCCGGATCGCCGCCGCAGCGCGGCACGCCCAGATAGCGCTCCGCGGCGTGGATCACGGACATCTCGTCGTCCAGCATGTTGATGCGGCCCTTCAGCTCGGCCGGCGGGTCGAACAGGATGGCGTAGGTATCGATGTCGCCCTTGTACTTGGCGGTGTTGACGGTGAAGGCGGTGGTGCCGGTCTGCCAGGGCACCGTGTAGTTGCGCCCGTTGTCCCAGTAGACGGTGATGAACTCGGGCTTCACGTTCTTGAAGTTGGGCATCTGGTTGGGATGGGTCTCCGCCAGCATGCCCTGCTCGACCATGATCTTCACGGTGTAGTCGGACGGCACGACGATGTCATAGCCGGTGCCGCCGGCGCGCACCTTGGCCAGCATGGTCTCGTTGGAATCGTAGTTGTCCAGCGTGACCTTGATGCCGGTTTCCTTGGTGAACTTGTCGATCAGCTTGGGATTGGTGTAGTCGCCCCAGTTGTAGATATGCAGCTCGCCCCCGGCCATGGCCGGAAGCGCCGACAGCACCAGGGCGGCGGCGCCCGCCAGCCCCAACAGTTTGCGCTTCATAAAAAGCTTCTCCCTTCTGCGTTGATTCGGAGTGGTTGGTTTCTTCCAGCGTTCTTATCTGCGGCGACGGCGCGCGATCAGGAAGGACGTCGTCACGAAGGCGACCGAAACGCCCAGCAGGATCGTGCTCATCGCGTTGATTTCCGGGGTCAGCGGCATCCGCGTGTGGTCCCAGATGAACAGCGGCAGCGTGGTCTGCCCCGGACCGGCGACCATCTGGGTGATGGTGAAATCGTCGAACGACACGATGAAGGCGAGGGCCGCGCCGGCGCTGATGCCGGGCATGAGCAGCGGCAGGGTCACTCGCCGGAAGGCCTGCCACGGCGTGGCGTAGAGATCGGCCGCCGCTTGCTCCAGGGTCAGGTCCATGTCCTCGAGCCGGGCCCGGATCGGCATGTAGGCGAAGGGGATGCAGAAGACCGTGTGGACCAGCATCAGGTTGCCAAGCCCGAGATTGATGTGGGCGACGGAGGCGACGAGCGCGAAGAAGGAGAGGCTCGCAACCGCGGTGATGATCTCCGGCACCATGAGGGGCAAGTTGATGACCGTGAAGGCGGCGGTCTGACCCGGCCAGCGGCGCGCGCGCGTAGTCGCAAGCGCCGCGGCGGTGCCGACCAGGGTCGAGACGATGGTGGCCGTGACGGAAATCTTCAGGGTGGTCAGCGCGGCGTTGTGGAAGCCCTGGTTGTTGAAGGCGCTGACGTACCAGTTGAGGCCGAAGCCGCCCCAACGCGTCACCGAATTGCCGCCATTGAACGAGAAGATCGCGAGCACCAGGATCGGGGCATAGAGCATGGCCAGGCAGCACATGGCGACGGTGGCGAAGCCCGGCTGGTAGCGCAGGTCGAGAGCCTTCTTGGGACCCCTGGTTTCGCCGGCCTTGGGCAGGACGCCGGCGCCCGCGGTCATCGTCTGTTCAGCCATGGAGCGCCTGTGCCTTGCCGGTGGTGGAGCGCACATAGAACAGGAGGGCCACCAGCACGCCGGTCATGAGGATGAGGGCCTGGGCCGAGCCCAGCGGCCAGTTGCGCGACGAGGCGAACTGGAGCGCGATCAGGTCGCCGATCATCAGATGCTTGCCGCCGCCGAGCACCAGCGGCGTCACATAGGCGCCGATGGCCGGGATGAAGACCAGCAGGCAGCCAGCGACGATGCCGGGCTTGGCCAGCGGGATGATGATCCGGCGGAGCACCCTGCCCCGCGTGGCATAGAGGTCGAAGCCCGCCTCCACGAGACGGAAATCCATCTTTTCCAGGCTGGCATAGAGCGGCAGCACCATGAAGGGCAGGAAGCTGTAAAGCAGGCCCAGCAGGACCGCGCCGTCGGTGTAGAGCATGACGATCGGCGCGCGGATCAGCCCGAGAGCCATGAGAACGTCGTTGATCAAGCCCTCGTCGCGGATGATCAGCATCACCGCCAGCGTGCGCACCAGAAGGTTGGACCAGAAGGGAATCGTGATCAGGAACACCCACAAAGTGCGCTGGTGGGCCGGGCGGGTGGCCATGAAATAGGCGGTGGGGAATCCGAGCGCCAGGCAAATGACCGTGGTCGCGGCCGCGAACAATATGGAGCGGAGGAAGATGATCAGGTAGTCGGGCGAGAAGATGAGGTGCCCGTCGAAGATGTCGCGCTGGAACAGGAACGAGACATAGGCCTCGGTCGAAAAGTTCCAGACCACGCCGCCGTACTCCCCGGCTTCGAGGAAGGAATAGATCACCATGATCACCAGCGGCAGCACGCCGAACAGGCCGATGATGACGAGCGCCGGCGCCGCCAGGCCGTAGCGCGAGCGCAGCCACCGCCGGCGCATCAGCGCCTGGGCACGGGCGACGCGCTCGGAGGGCGCGAGGGACGGAGTGGAGACCGACATGGGCGGGCTCAATCGACCAGCATGCGGGCGGCCCCGGCCGGCACCTCGATGCCGACCTTGTCGCCGACGGCGAATTGCGCCCGGCCGTCGACCGCGTTCTGCAGCCGGACGACGAGCCGGCTTCCGTCGGCAAGGCTGAGCTCGTAGTTGGTGTCAGTGCCGACATAGACGGTCTGGGCGACGGTGCCGGCTTCGCCGCCGGATCTGAGGCCGATCTTCTCCGGCCGGATCGCCAGCGTGACCTTGGCGCCGGGCGCGGCGTTGGCGGTGGGATTGGCCAGGAAATCGAGCCCGCCGACGGCACGGCAATGGACGAACTCGCCGGCGTTCCCGTCGACGGACGCCTCGACGAAGTTGGTATCGCCGATGAAATCGGCGACGAACCGATTGACCGGCTGCTCGTAGATTTCGATGGGCGAGCCCAGCTGCTGGATCTTGCCCTTGCTCATGACCGCGATGCGGTCGCTCATGGTGAGCGCCTCTTCCTGGTCATGGGTGACGAAGACGAAGGTGATGCCGGTGCGCCGCTGCAGGTTCTTCAGTTCGCTGCGCATCTCCTGGCGAAGCTTCAGGTCGAGGGCGGACAAGGGCTCGTCCAGCAGCAGCACGTCGGGATGGTTGGCGAGCGCCCGGGCGAGCGCCACGCGCTGCTGCTGGCCGCCCGAAAGCTGGGCCGGCCGGCGCCCGCCCAGCCCCGTCATCTTGACCAGCGCCAGCATCTCCTCGACGACGCCTTGCACCTTCTCCTTGGGGCTGCCGCGCATTTCCAGCCCGAAGGCGATGTTCTGGGCGACCGTCATGTGGGGAAACAGGGCGTAGCTCTGGAACACGGTATTGACGGCGCGCTGATAGGGCGGCAGATGCTCGACCGGCTTGCCTTTGAGGAGAATTTCGCCGGTCGTCGGCTGTTCGAAGCCGGCGATGAGGCGCAGAAGTGTCGTCTTGCCGCAGCCCGAGGGGCCGAGAAGGGTGAAGAATTCGTTCTGCTGGATGGCGATGGACACTTCGTCCAGGGCCCTTACGCCGTCCTGGCCTTGCCCGAAGATCTTGGTCACGCCGCGCGCTTCGACCGCTGCGATATCCGCCAAAATGGCGATCTCCCGATAGTAAGCCTCCCAAACCGGCCGGCAATCTAGGAGATTGAACGCCTCCCGCCAAGCCCCCCACGGGCATTTGAACGGCGCGTCGATGCCGTGCATCCACGCCGTCCTGGCGAGCCCGTGGGAAGCACGCTATTGTGGACATCCGCGCCCTTTTCCAATCCGGCGGCCTCGCTCTTGGTTTCCCCAACCGCTTCCGCTCCGCCCCGCGACAAGCTGAGCGGGGTGCTGATCATGCTTCTGGCCGTCCTGCTGTTCTCCTGCATGGACGCCCTCATCAAGCTCGCCTCGGCCCGTTACCCCACCGGCCAGATCATCTTCTTCCGCAACACCTTCGCCTTCCTGCCGCTTTCGATTTTCATCCGCAGGGCCGGAGGCCTGAAGATCCTGCGCACGCGACATTGGCGGCAGCACCTGTTGCGGGCGTTCTTCGGCATCACCAGCATGGGCTGCGGCTTCCTCTCCTTCGCCCTGATGCCGCTCGCCGATTCCGTGGCCATCGGCATGTCGGCGCCGATTTTCCTCACCGCCGTCTCGGTGCCGTTGCTGGGCGAGACGGTCGGCTGGCGGCGTTGGGCGGCGGTGATCGCGGGGTTCCTCGGCATCCTCATCATCACCCGTCCGGGAATGGGCGTGTTCGGCACCGGCGCCCTACTGGCGCTCGCCGGTTCCGCGCTCTATGCGCTCGCCATTGTCCAGATCCGCAAGATGCCGGCGAGCGAGCCGGCGGCGACCACGGTGTTCTTCTTCAGCTTGATCGCGACCGCGGTCGGCGGCGCCAGCCTGCCCTGGCAATGGGTGACGCCGGACCCTCTCATGCTCGCCTGCCTCATCGTCATCGGGCTCATCGGCGGTCTCGCCCAGATGGCCCTCACGGTCGCCTATCGCATCGGCCCGGTTTCCATCGTGGCACCCTTCGAATACACAGGCCTCCTGTTCGCGACCGGCTTCGGCTTCGCGATCTGGGGTCAGGTGCCGGACCGTTTCGTGTTCCTGGGCGCCGGCGTGGTCGTCGCCAGCGGCCTTTACATCCTGCACCGCGAGCAGGTGCGCATGCGCGCGCTGCCCCTGTCGCGGACCTCTGAGACCGGGCATTAAGGCAGGGTCGGCGTCTCCTCGGCGGCGAGACGCTGGAAGTCCTCGCCGAAGCAGTTGACCGTGAGGTCCCTGTCGGATTCTTGGGCAATGCGGCGGTAGAAGGCCCGCGCCCGTTCATTGCGCCGCATGACTTCCCAGGACATGCCGAGATGGCCAGCCGCCGCAGCCTGCACCGCGACAGCCGCCATCAGATCTTCGGCCACGCCCTGGCCGCGAAATTTCTCTTCCACCAGCAGGTCCGAGAGAAACGTGAGCGGCCCGCCGGTATCGGTGTCATAGACCGGCCAGAAGACAGCGTGGCCGACCGCCTCCTGCCCGATTTCCGCGATGACGGCGCTGAAACGAGGCGCGGCGCCGAACCCGTCGGCCGCAAGCCTTGGCCCTGCGTCGAAGCCGAGCGGACCTTCGCCGAGGTAAATCAGGAGCGCGTTCAAATACCGCGCGAGAATCGGCGCGTCGGTACGCTTCGCCGGGCGAAGGATCGCCCGCGAGCGCGGCGATGATTCGGCCAGCCGGCCGAGGGCCGCTTGAGGCATGAAACAATGGAGCAGCGCGTCATCCTCATGTGCGAACTGCGCATAGAATCTGCGGGCCGTGGCATTGTTCCTGAGGACGCACCAGTGCATGCCCTGGTCTCCCTCAGCCGCGGCGAGGCTCGCGACCTTGGCTGCGAGGCGCCGGCCGATGCCCCGCCCGCGCGCCCAGCTTTCGACATAAAGATCGGCTAGCCAGACGGTCGGGACGACCCGATCCGTGTCGTAGGATGGATGATAGAGCGCGTAACCGGCCGGCCGGCCATCGACCTCGGCGACAAGTGCTGCGAAGCGCGGATTGGGCCCGAACCCGTCGCGCCGGCAGATGGCAGCATCGAAGCGTGGCGGCGGACTGCCTTCCGCTTCGGAAAGCCGGGCGTCGAAAGACGCGAGGATATCGGCATCCTCGACGCGCGCGCGGCGAATGACGGTTTCGGTCATGGCCGCGCAATATGTCGGCAGGCCGCAATGTCGGCAAGGGACGATGGCGCTGGCGCGCCAAATCGCCTAAAGAAGCGTCCGGCATGAGCAAGACCGACGACGCAAAGAGCAAGCGTAAGCGCAGGAAAAAACGCGGCGCCGGCGGGCGAAAGGCGCGCGCGTTCGGCGTCAAGCTCGCCAAGTGGAGCGCGGTCGCCGCGGTCTGGACCTTCTTCATAGGCCTCTGCTTCATCGCCTGGCTCGCCTACGATCTGCCGGATTTGAGCCGGCTCACCAGCGCGGTGCGCCGGCCGTCGGTGACGCTCGTCACCGCCGACGGCCAGATCCTGGCAAGCTACGGCGATCTCTACGGCAAGCCCGTCAGCCTGGATCAGCTGCCGCCCTATTTGCCGGAAGCGCTGCTCGCGACCGAGGACCGGCGCTTCTACAGCCATTTCGGGCTCGACCTCAGGGGGCTCCTGCGGGCGACCATCGCCAACATCGAGGCGGGCCATGTCGTGCAGGGCGGCAGCACCATCACCCAGCAGCTCGCCAAGAACGTGTTCCTGACGCCCGACCGAACGATCCGGCGCAAGGGCCAGGAGATCATGCTCGCCCTCTGGCTCGAGCACACGATGACCAAGGAGCAGATCCTGACCCTGTACCTGAACCGGGTCTATTTCGGCGCCGGCACCTATGGCGTCGATGCCGCCGCCCACAAGTATTTCGGCAAGCCCGCTTCGCAAGTCTCGCCCTTCGAGGCGGCGATGCTGGTCGGCATGGTGAGGGCGCCCTCGCACTACAATCCGCTCGTCGATCCCAAGCGCGCCGCCGAGCGCGCCAAGCAGGTGCTGGTCAACATGGTGGATGCCGGCTACATGGTCGCCCCGGACGCCGCACGGATATCGGCCCAGGGCGAGGCCGCCATGAAGCCGGCGCCGGCGGCAAGCGGCCAATACTATGCCGATTGGGTGCTCGACCAGGTGTCGAGCTATGTCAACTACAGCGACCGCGATCTGGTGGTCGTCACCACCATCGACCCCCGGGTGCAGCAGGCGGCCGAAGCGGTGGTCGAGAAGACGCTCGCCAACGCCGACGTAGCCAAGAACGCCAGTCAGGCAGCACTCGTCGCCATGTCGCCCGATGGGGCCGTGCGCGCCATGGTGGGCGGGCGCGATTACGCCGGCAGCCAGTATAACCGCGCGACCCAGGCGCTCAGGCCACCGGGATCGACCTTCAAGCTGTTCGACTACCTGGCCGGGCTCGAAGCAGGGATGAGCCCGGACGATACCCTGGTGGACGCGCCGATCTCGGTCGGCAACTGGCGGCCGACGAATTTCGACGACCGGTATCTGGGCCAGGTCACGCTGCATGAGGCCTTCGCCCAGTCCCTCAACAGCGTCGCCGTGCAGATCTCCCAGCGCGTCGGCCTCGCCAAGGTGATCGACGCGGCGCGCCGGCTCGGCGTCACCGCCCAGCTGAACGAGGTGCCCAGCGTCGCGCTGGGCGCCAGCGGCGTGTCGCTCCTGGAAATGACCGGCGCCTATGCCGTGCTCGCCAATCGCGGCAACGGGGTCTGGCCCTACGGCATCACCCAGATCCTCGATGCGCAGGGCAACGTGCTCTACAAGCGCAGCGGCTCGGGCCCCGGGCTCGTGGTGGGAAGCCACGCCGCCTCGGCGCTCCTGGACATGATGCAGGAGGTGGTGACGTCGGGCACGGGCCGGGCGGCCGAGCTTGGCGATTGGCCGGTCGCCGGCAAGACCGGCACCAGCCAGGACTATCGCGACGCCTGGTTCATCGGCTTCACCGCCGACCTGGTGACCGGCGTGTGGGTGGGCAATGACGACAACACGCCCATGAACAAGGTCGTCGGCGGGTCGATCCCGACCCATATCTGGCATGATTTCATGGATCAGGCCGAGGCGGGCAAGATGCCCACGCCATTGCCGGTCCCGAGCGGCGAGCTGCCGCAAGTGGCGCTCAATCCCATGACGCCCTTGACGCCGAGCGCGGATTCGGGCGCCGCCGCACCCATCCAGCCCCTGGGCGACAACACCCCTTCGCCCGAAATCCAGAGCATCATCGAGAAGCTGAAGGGGAGCCACCAGGGCCAATAAGCAGCCGGTGGACGAGAGGCTGCAGCAGCCCGCAGAGCGCGATCGCTGCCGCCATCGGCCGGGCCGTGCCGTCAGCGAGATGTCCGATGGCGGCGCCGATGAGGGCCGCAGCCCCCATCTGGATGAATCCGAGCAGGGCCGCCGCGGTGCCGGCGAGCAGCGGAAAGGGGCCGATGGCGCCGGCCATGGCGTTGGGCAGGACGAGGCCGGTCCCCGCCATGTAGAAAACCGTCGGCAGCAGGATGCCGGGAACGCTGGCGCCGAAGGCCAGGACCGAAAGCAGGAGCGCCAATCCGCCTGCCGCCGAGACGAGCCCGCCGTTGCGGACCATCCATTCGACGCCGAGCCGGCGGGTCATCCTTCCGCCCGCGAGCGTTCCCGCCATGTAGCCCAGCACGATGGCGCCGAAGCAGAGGCCATAGACCGGCGGCGAAAGCCCGACGATCTCGACGAAGACGAAGGAGGAGCCGGAGATGAAGGAGAAGATGCCGCCATAGGCGAGCGCCGAGCAGAAGACGTAGCCCATGTAAGAGCGCTCGCGGAGCAAACTGAAATAGCCGCGCGCGAGGCCATCGAGGGTCGTGCCCGCTGGCCCCGCATCCGGCACGGTCTCGGGCAGGACCATGTAGGTCAGCGCCAATCCGGCGACGCCATAGACGGCGAGGATGGCGAAATTGGCCCGCCATCCAAGCGAGGCCTGGACCAATCCGCCCAGCACAGGTCCCAGCGCCGGGGCCAGCGCCATGGCCGCACCCATGTAGGAAAGTATGCGGGCCGCGCCCTCGCGCCCATGGACGTCGCGCACGATGGCCCGGCAGACGACGGGACCGGCGCAGGCCCCGGCGGCCTGGACGAAGCGGGCGGCGATGAGGCTGCCGATGCCAGGCGCGGCCACGCAAGCGAGGCTGGCGACAACGTAGATCGCCACCCCCGCCAGCAGGACCGGCCGGCGCCCCAAGCGATCCGAGAGCGGGCCATAAATGAGTTGCCCGCCGGCCAAGCCCACCAGGAAGACGCTCAAGGTCAGCTGCACTTCGCCGATGTCGGCACCGAACGCGTGGCGCAGGGCCGGCAGCGAGGGCAGATAGAGATCGGTCGAGAGCGGCCCCAGTGCCACCATCGCGGTCAGGAGGGCGGTGACGGCAAGGCCCTTGGCACCGACTTTCGCAGAAAGTCGGTGCCTCATTAAATGTCTTAGTATCGGATTCACGCAGAAATTCCTGACAAAGCCCGAGCCAGGAATTTCTGCGATCCGATACTCGGGCGGGCGGGCATCGCGGCAAGATGGATGAGCCTGGACCCGGCCACAAGAGCAGGCGCGGCTTGTCAGGCGCTTGCGAGGCTGCTTTCCTGCCGGCCGTTCGCAACGCAGAGGTGAGGGCGATGGCCAAGCATAGGGGCGAGCGGGAACCTTGGATGGCGGCGCCGGACTATGGCCGGTCGCTGCGCGGCTTCCACGTCAACCTCCTGGTGAAGCAGGTGGCGCGCTCGGTCGCCTTCGCCCGCGAGGTGCTGAATGCCACCGTCGTCTATGACGACCCCGACTTCGCGGTGTTGCGCCATGGCACGGCCGAATGGATGCTCCATGCGGACCATACCTACGGCGACCATCCGATCCTGGCGCTCACGGGCGACGGGGCGCTGCGCGGGGCGGGGGTGGAGCTGCGCCTGCACGACCATGATCCGGACAAGGCCGCGGCCGACGCGGCGCGCCACGGCTACACCGTCCTGGCGGCGCCGGCCGACAAGCCGCATGGGCTCCGGGAATGCTACATCGCCGATCCCGACGGCTATGTCTGGGTTCCCGACCGGCCGCTCAAGCCGAAGCTGTAGGCTCGGACCTCAATGCCCGGCGTCGGCCCTGGCCCCGGCCCGGCGGATGTAGCGGCGGCCGCAATAGGGACAATCGACCTTCCCCGTCGCATCGACGGTCAGATAGACCAGAGGGTGGCCGGCCGCGGGGTCCGGGCCGCCGTCGCAGCCGACCTTGTCGGTCTCGATTTCGATCGTCTCGGGTGGCTGCATGATCTTCTTCGTCCGGCGTTGACCGCAAAACGGCGCGGATGATACCCATGGCGCGGCGCCGGGATCAACCCGTGCGGTCGATCGGCAGAAAGTCAAATGCGCGACAATTCCCCGCTCCCGGCCGACGCGGTCGCCGTCCGCGGGCTCGACAAGACCTATGGGGCGAGCGGCAAGCGCCCGGGCAAGGAGGCCTTGAAGGGCGTCGACCTGGCGATCCCGCGCGGCAGCCTGTTCGGCCTGTTGGGGCCCAATGGCGCCGGCAAATCGACCCTGATCAACATCCTGGCCCAGCTGGTGATCAAGAGCGCCGGCGAGGTGAGGGTCTGGGGCTTCGATCTCGACCGGAACCCGCGGGACGTGGCGAGCGCCATCGGGGTGGTGCCCCAGGAGCTCAACATCGATCCGTTCTTCACGCCCAGGGAGCTGCTGGAGCTCCAGGCCGGGCTTTATGGCGTACCGAAGGCGGAACGGCGCACCGCCGAGATCCTCGAAGCCGTGGGCCTTACCGACCGGGCCGAGGCCTATGCCCGCACGCTCTCCGGCGGCATGCGCCGGCGCCTTCTGGTGGCCAAGGCCCTGGTCCATAATCCCCCCGTGCTGGTACTGGACGAGCCCACGGCCGGCGTCGACGTGGAGCTGCGCCAGCAGCTCTGGCGCTATGTGCGCCGGCTGAATGCCGAGGGCGTCACCATCTTGCTGACCACGCATTATCTGGAAGAGGCCGAGCAGCTCTGCGATCGCATCGCCATCATCAACCACGGCCGGCTGATCGCCTGCGACAGCACGGCGGCACTCCTTCGCCGGCTGGACGCCAAGGAACTATCGCTCCTGGTCGATCACGACCTCGATGCCGTGCCGGCCGCCCTTGGCGCCTTCGATGCGCAGCTCAAGGGCCCGCGGCGCCTGGTCGTGCGCTATCAGCCGAGCCGCACCCGGGTCGCCGAGATCCTGGCCGCGGTCAACGCGGCAGGGCTCGAGATCGTCGACCTGACCACCCTGGAGGCCGACCTCGAGGACATCTTCCTCCAGCTCACCCGGGCGGACGAACGCTGATGCGGTTGCGCCTTTCCCGGACCCTCGCCATTCTCGCCCTGCCCATGCTTCTCTTTGCCTGCGCGCCCAGACTGCAACCGCTTGGACCTACCGTTACGTCCCCGTCCATCGGCGATGCCGGCCTGGTCATGGACGACGGCGTCGCGCTGCCCCTGCGCCACTGGGCAGCGGAGGGAGAGCCGAAGGCCGCGATCCTGGCGATCCACGGCTTCAACGATTACAGCGAGGCCTTCGAGAAGCCGGCCGCCCAGTGGGCGAAGCTCGGCATTGAGACCTATGCCTATGACCAGCGCGGGTTCGGGCGCACGGCCTATCACGGGCTCTGGGCCGGGGACGAGCGGATGATCAAGGACCTGCGGGAGGCCTCACGCCTGATCGCGGCCCGGCATCCCGGCCTGCCGTTCTATATCCTGGGCGAGAGCATGGGCGGTGCCGTGGTCATGAGCGCGGCCGTCGACGGCGATCCGCCCCGGGCCGACGGCCTCATCCTGGTGGCGCCGGCCATCTGGGGGCGCCAGTCCATGGGACCGGTCGCCAGCGGCGCGCTCTGGTTCTTCGCCCACACGATGCCCTGGTACACGGTGACGGGCCAGGGCCTGCATATCGAGCCGACGGACAACCGCGCGGTGCTGGAGAAGTTGAGCCGCGATCCCCTGGTGATCAAGGCCACCCGCATCGATACCGTCTATGGCCTAGTGGGGCTGATGGACCGGGCCTGGGCCGCGGCGCCGAAATTGCCGGCCCGCGCCCTGGTGCTCTACGGCGAGCATGAGCAGGTGCTGGACGACGCCGCGGTCGCCGCGATGCTGCACCGGCTGCCGCGCGGGCCCTCGGCCCCGCGCGTCGCCCTCTATGCCGAAGGCTATCACATGCTTCTGCGCGACCTGAACGGCCAGGTGGTGAGCCGCGACATCGCCGATTGGATTCTCCATCCCGGGGCGCCGCTTCCCTCGGGCGCCGACGCGCTGGCCCAGAAGCTGCTGGCCAAGCCCAACGCGGGCCTCGCCGCGGTGAATTAGGGCTCTAAGCTTCCGGCGCCGCGCCGGGCAGTCGCCGCCGCGCCCAGGCGAAGGATTCGGGAGGGACGTCGAATTCCGCCGCCAGACCCGTCACCAGGCTTTCATCGCCCAGCACGAAATCCAGCACTCCGCCCAGCACGGCAGGATCGCCGGCGCCGGCCCTGAGGCTCGCCCCATCCAGCCCGGAAAGGGCGATGAAGCGCGGGAGCAGCACCTCATCCCCGACGATATGGGCGAGCGCTCTGAGAGCGAGAGTCTCGGGATCGGGCCTGTTCGTTGGCGGGTGCTTCGGCATGGCAGGCAGTCTAGCGCGGTCCGCGGGGGCGATGGAGGGGCGCCGCAGGCCCGGCTTTACCCTTTGGGGCGCATTGGCTATGGTGCCGCCGGCTCGCAGCCCAAGCACCCGTAGCTCAGCTGGATAGAGCGCTGCCCTCCGAAGGCAGAGGTCACAGGTTCGAATCCTGTCGGGTGCGCCATTTTTCTTAAATGAAATCGGCACCTTAGCCAGACGAGGTTTCCGCGAGGAAGGCCAGGAATCATTCTTGGCACAATCTTGGCACACTCCGAACTGGAGAGAGTGCCACATGGCGACGATCCGCGAGAAAGCCCCGTATCAATGGCAGGTGCAAATCCGCCGCATGGGCTGGCCCAATCAGAACGCAACCTTCCGCACAAAAAAGGACGCCGAGGCGTGGGCGCGAAAGGCCGAGGCCGAAATGGACCGTGGCCTGTTCGTCGATCAATCGGCAGGACGGGAAACCACGCTCGGCGATCTGATCGAACTTTATTTGACCGGCGTGACGGCCCATCGCCCGAGCGCGAATGCGCAGGTGGCAGAGACGGCCCGGCTGAGGCGCTTCCAGCGTGAGGAGCGGGCGCTGTGCTCCTACGCGGCTGTCAATCTCAAGCCGGAGCATTTTGAGGATTACCGTGACCGGCGCCTGAAGCACAGGCTGAAGAACGGCAAAACCATTGCGCCCGGTACGGTCAAGCGCGAGCTGACAACGCTTAAGCGCGTGATCGACTACCGCAAGCGGCGGCTCGGTCTTCTGGTCAACCCGGTCAATACCGAGGACGTTAAACGCCCCGCCGTGAATGATGAGCGCGATGTCCGGCTCTCGACGGAGGACCGTGAGGCGCTGCTGCAAGCTTGCAGCGATGCGCGCAATCCTTGGCTTGGCGCTTTTGTCGAACTCGGGTTCGAGACCGGCGCGCGGCGCGGCAGTCTTCTGCGCCTTGCGTGGGACGATGTTGATCTTGAGCGCAAGACGGCGCTCTTGCGCGGCATCAAGAACAGCCGCAGCCCCGACAAAATCATCAACCACGTCATCGGCCTCACGCCGCGCGCGGTCGAAATCCTGAAGGCGCTGGACCGAACGGACAGTCGCGTGTTTCCGATGACCGAGAATGCCTTCCGGCTGGCGTTCAACAGAGCGCGGG
Source organism: uncultured Alphaproteobacteria bacterium (assembly GCA_963724385.1). Taxonomy (GTDB): domain Bacteria; phylum Pseudomonadota; class Alphaproteobacteria; order Dongiales; family Dongiaceae; genus DASXQK01. The sequence continues at coordinate 2,069,937 of CAVRUJ010000002.1, forward strand.
CTAAGGCCGGTGTGCCGCATTTCCATTTTCACGACACGCGCCATGAGCGCATATCGAGCCTGTTCGAGGCGAAATGGTCGATGATTCAGGTGATGGCGCAGACGGGGCACAGAGACCCCAAATCCGTCAAGCGCTACGCGAATCTCACCGGCGATTTTCTTGCCGAAGAGCTCGCCAAGCTGGAGCAACGAAGAGCCGGTTGATGGGCTAAAGGTGCAGCGGCAATGCCTCGACCAATCTAGCGAGCGTTATAATGCTTTTTGGACATATATAGTCGCTTTTTCAATATGATGCTTCAATATGGCTTCCGTCATACTGAAAATAGGACACTTATGTGCTAGATTTGAATATGATGATAGATGGCCGCACCAGCTTTTCCGATTATTTGATCCGCCTTCAGGCAAGCGGGCGTCATTCTTTCACGAGAGCCGAGGCCAGACAGGCCCTGCGGATTTCCGATGCCGCTCTCCTGAAGGCCGCCGCGCGGCTCCGCCGTAAGCACATGCTGTTGAATCCCCGACACGGCTTTTACGTCGCCGTGCCGCCTCAGTACCATTCATGGGGAGCGCCGCCGCCGAACTGGTACATCGACGATCTGATGCGGCACGAGGGACGGCCATATTACGTCGGCCTTCTCAAGGCGGCTGAATTTCACGGCGCCACGCATCATGCCGTCATGGAATTTCAGGTCATGACGGACAGACAGCTCCCCAGAATCCGCGCGGGGCGATCATTCATCGCTTTCTATTTCCGCAAGGACTTGCAGCCTGTTTTGTCCGCAGTCGAAAGCCGCAAGACGGATACCGGCAGCATGAAGATTTCGTCGGTTGAACTCACGGCCATTGACCTGATCCGCTACGCACATGCCGCTGGGGGCCTCGACACTGTCGCCACGGCGCTGAACGATCTTGGCGAAAAAATTGACGGCGAAAAGCTTGCGGCCACCGCAGTCCATTTCGAGCGCGCAACCGTCCAACGGCTGGGATATCTTCTCGACCACCTTGGATATTCCGCGGTCACGGAGCCTCTGCACAAGAGTTTGTTCGCGCAGCCTGGCGTTTCATGGGTGAAGCTTGATCCTGCAAGACGCAAGAACAGAATTGCGTCAGAAGAATTGGCCGAAAAAAACCAGCGCTGGCGCGTCGCGGTTCAGCACCTTCCGGAGATCGACGAATGATCCCGGCGATGCCTCATTGACCGATATTTGCCGTTGCTTCCAGTCGGTTTCACAGGGAAAACCCCGGATAGACGAACGCGCCGCGGATCGTTTCACCGTCCTTTTCGGAGACGCCGCTCGCCCGCAAGAGTCTCATACCAGGTGGCCTGCACTTGTGCCTTCATGTCGTTCATGATCTTTTCGCCTTCGCCCTTGTCGAGCAGAAAACGGGCGTGCTGCGAGAGAATGTTCTTCGCATTGGCGTAGCGGCCTTGATCGCCGCAGTCGAGCGCAAGATCGCGGCGCTCAACGCTCACCGGCACCGACGGCGTGAGGTCATAGGCGGGTGAGAGCTTCCAGTTCTTCTCCTTGGCGATGATCGCATGATTGCGCGGATGATCGTCGAGGTTCGAGATCAGCGCGTTGAAGCACATGCGGCGGAAGAGTTCGCGGGCATCCCTTTTCGCATCCTCGACAATCCGGCGCAGCTCTTCGACCAGCAATGACATAGGACCAGTTTTGTCTCGCCTCGCGGCGCTTCATCGGCGCGCAGCAGGTCAGGCCGCTCACCATGCGCGCGCGTGTATAGCCTTTCGCCGTCTTTTCGCGGTCGAAGCGCTTGACGAGCAGGACATCCTTGCCGCCGACTGTTTCGATCCGGCTTTCGGCGGTCGTGAAGTCCGCATTCGCGGGCCAAGCCGCAGCATCGCGTGCTCGACCCGCGTATTGTTCCAGCGATCGTCCGTCGCGGTTGAATTTCGCCATCCACAGATCCTCCCCGTCCTGCACCACGGCCTTCGGGCGAGCGCCGCCCATCGACGTGCCGAGCAGCAGCAGGTCTTGGACCTGCTGCGCTTGCGGGTCGTTCGGAATCTCATCTTTGATCAGCGCGGCGGCGAGCGGTTGAAGTTTTTCAAGATCGATCGTCTTGTTGAATTTCCGCAGCGGGAGCGGGCGGGGTCTGTCGAGCCCGAAGCCGAGCGCGCCGGCCCGGTCGTCCGGGCGATTCCAGCAGGTAGTCCAGCTCGCCGAGTTGGGCTCTGCCGGCGTGCTTTTCGATCACGCGGCGGCCCCAATAGTCCGGTCCGGCATCCCGCAGCGCGCCGAAGACGCCCTTGCAAGCTGAGTGGTTTCGTAGGTGCGCGTCGAGAGTTTGAGCTCGATGGGGTCGAACTCGACCGCGTCCGGGTTCTTCAGATAGGAGCGCCCGTAGACAAAGCGCCCGAGGGCGTCGCTGTGTGCGTTTTTGGTAGCCGAATCGTCCCGCCGTGACGGGAGATACCTGTCCGGGCAGCGTGATGTAGACGAAGCACTCCGCGGAGGATTCCTTAGAAATCATGGTCGAGGCCCGCGCTTTTGCGTGCGCGGGTTTTCTCCTTGGCGGCGGCCAGCGTCAGCCCTTGTTCATCCAGGGCCGGATTCGCCACCTCGTTCAAGGGCGCACAGCAGGTCATAGACCCAGAGCAGGGCGACGTAGACGCCGATGCCCGTTGACGCCTTCCCCTTTTCGGCATCCATGACGGCGCGCGCGTCCTGTGCCGATCTTCGTCGGCGACTTCATCCATGGTCAGGTTTCGCCGAATGCGGGCCGTGCGCAGGTCAGGCCGAGCGGGTGAGCGCCTGTTCGACGGGGTAGGGCGGGGCGTCAAGAGCTGGTTTCTGGCGGCCATGGTTTCCTCAAGAGCGCTTTAAACGGCTTAGGGTTCTCTTGAGAGCATATAGCACTTTGGCTCTCAGCGCAAGAAATATGCTCTCAAGAGCACATTAGAAGACTTATTGTGCTATCAAGAGCACGCAATATTAGCCACAGACAGCCTTGAGGTAGACCCCCCACCCCCCTACCTCGGGGAAAATCCTTTGAAATTCCGTCGCTTAGGTTCGCGCCAGCAGAATTTACTTGTAATCGTGCAGCAGGATTCACTTGTAGTCGTAACGGCTGCGCCGTTCTGAGGGTCTAAGCTTTCGCGTATCTGAGGTACGCGAAAGTTAGAATTCGGGGGCTTCTAGGCCGAGAGGTTCCTCGTCGCCATTTGCTCCGCAATAGTCGGACGGCCCCGTTTGCGTTTGGCGATGACTACAGGTCCCCGGATTTCCATGGTCGCCGGTTCGCGGTAACGATCGATGAAAGCTTCCAGGTCCTTGACCGCAAAAAACGTCCGCCTGCCGATCTTCGTCACGCGCGGGCCGCGCCCTTTGTAAACCAGATCGCGCAAGGCAGGACGTGACATCGACAGCGCCCTCGCCGCGCCGTCATAGTCCAGAAGCAAGACTTCCGAACCGGTCCACTCGCCATGAATATTTGTGTTCATGGCGCCATTGTGGATGCTGGCAAGGCAAGCTTTCCTCGCGCGTTCCTCGCGCCGGTGTTTTCTCCCGACGTAAGTTCGAGGTTACCTTCCCAACAGCTCTTCAACGAAGTCGGCAAGCTCGCGTGTGAGCAGGTCCAATTCGGCTTCCGTCACCGGCAACGGGTCCGGCAAATCGGCAATGACCCGGTACTCAACTCTCCGGCCGGTCTTGCGGCCGGCGCTTGATGGGCTTTTCGCTTTTGCGCATTTTTGCATAGTCTCTCTCCGCCGCTGCACGGGCGAGCACCTGTACAAGCTCGACGATCAAAGGGTCGTGCGCGCCGGTCGCGGCGTTCGGTGTCTTGTTCATCTATCGGTCCCGTCGGTCTGCTCTTGTCCCAATCCTGCACGACGACACTGGCGCCGCCAAGCATTCCACGCGGCATCCTCAACTCTTCTTTCCAAACCGACCCGGTAAGGAAAACCGGCACGGCGAGATCGCCGTGCCGGTGAGTGGCGGGGTTCAGCACCCCGGCGGACGGGGGCACATCAGGCGA